>CAWCRD010000008.1:0-32291 GCA_963797895.1 uncultured Acidobacteriaceae bacterium | reverse complement strand
CAAGGCCCTCCATCCTGAACGCCCTACCTCTCTGTCCTTTGCATCTGTCACTTCTACGAGCTGTTTTACGATGACGCGAAAACCGCCGCCCGCGAGCTCCGAGATGACACTCACTGCCCGTGACCGCGAGCGCCAGGTCCCGATGGCAGGGGTCCCGTATCACGCCGTAGAAGGTTACATCGGCCGCCTGTTACAGAAGGGCTATCGCATCGCCATCTGCGACCCAGACCGGGAGATCCGAAGCTCGCGAAGAAAATCGTGCGCCGCGAAGTCACTCGCGTCCTCTCGCCCGGCACCGCGCTCGATCCCATCGCAGCGCTCGGAGCGCAACAACTATCTCGCCGCGCTCTACACCGCGCCCGCTCAGCCTCATCAGGACGAGCGCGTCGGCCTCGCCTTGCTCGAAGCTCTTCACCGGCGAATTCCGCGCCACCGAGTTCGCCGGCCAAGTTCGCCGCATCGCTCTCGCTGGACTAGCTAGCGCGCCAACAGCCAGACCGAACTGCTCCTTGCCGCCGAGACTTCGCTCTTTCCCGCACTCCCTGCCGAAACCATCGGCGCTGCGCTCGATCTCGATCCGCACCAAGACTCGCCTCGATGCATGGGCCTTCAGCGCCGACTACGCCATTCCTCTCGCTGGAACGCCAGCTTGGCGCGCGCTCGCTCGACGGCTTCGGTCTCGCTGGCCATCCCGCCGCAGCCGTAGCCGCAGGCGCTGCGCTGCATTACGTCCGCTCCACCCAGGTGGAAGCCCACCCTCTCGCACGTTGACAGTCTTCGTTATTACGAGCGCACCGAGCATCTGGGCTTCATCCCCGTCAGCGTACGCAACCTTGAGCTGGTCGAGCCTGCTCTTTGCCGACGCCTCCACCCGCACCACGCTCTTCCACACGCTCGATTGCTGCCAGTCGCCCATGGGGAAGCGCCTGCTGCGCTCCACGCTTCTGCATCCTATGCTCGACGCGGTCCCACCCAAGGCCGCCTCGACGCTGTCTGCGGAGCTCCACGTCGCATTGCAGCCGCGCGAAAAATTACGTCAGGCACTCAGCGGTGTTCTCGATGTGGTAGCGTCTGCTGGCGGCGCCTCGCCGGACTCCGCCGGTCCCCGCGAATGTGCTTGCGCTCGGCGCATCCCTCGCGCGGTTCCGGCTCGTAAGCCGAAGTCGCTCGCTCCCCTTGCGGGCAGCGCGCTGGCAGCAATCACATCAACGCCTCGACCTCCTCGAAGATATCCACACCGCGATCGCAACTTCGCTCGTCCCGGAGCCGCCCCTCACCCTCGCCGATGGCGGCGTCATCGCGCCCGCCGTGCTGGCCGAGCCGACGAGCCGCGCACGCTCAGCCAGAGCGGGCGGCAATCCATCGCCGCGATTGAGGAGCGCGAGCGCCAGCGCACCGGCATCGGATCCCTGAAGGTCTGCTTTAACAATGTCTTCGGCTATTACATTGAGATCACGAAATCCAACCTCAAGGCGGTTCCCTCCGACTACGAGCGCAAACAGACGCTCGTCAATGCCGAGCGCTTCACCACGCCCGAGCTCAAGGACTACGAAACCCGCGTCCTGACTGCGCACGAGCGCGCCATCGAAATTGAGCGGCGCCTCTTCGCCGAGCTGCGTTCGACCATCCTTGCTGCCGCGCCGCGCATCCGCCGCAGTGCCGCCCTGCTTGCGGAGATCGATCTGCTCGCCAATTTCGCTCACGTCGCCGCACTCCCGAACTACACCCGCCCTGTCCTCACGGAAGGGTGCGTCCTCGAAGCCGCCGCTGCACGCCATCCCGTCGTCGAACGCCGCATGGAGGAGAACGCCGAAGGCGGCTTCGGTCCGAACCACCTCTATCCCTCCCACTGAAGGCCCGGCCGTCCTGCTGCTCACCGGCCCCAAGATGGGGGCAAGTCGACTTATCTCCGCCAGGCCGGACTTCTGGTTATCATGGCGCAGATGGGCTCCTTCGTCCCGCCGCCACGATGCGCTTCGGATTCGTCGACCGCGTCTACACCCGCATCGGCGCCAGCGAGAATGCCTCGGGCGGCGGCTCCACCTTCATGGTCGAGATGACCGAGACCGCCACGATCCTCAAGACCGCCACAAAACAATCCCTGATCCTGCTCGACGAACGGTCCGCGGCACCGCGACCTTCGACTGCTCCTCACTCGCCTGGGACACACTCGACACATCCACGGCCGCATCGGCGCGCGCGACGCTCTTCGCCACCCCCTACCATGACCCACGCTCCTGGCCGATCAGCTCCCCGTCTTCGCAACCGCGTGTCGCGGTCAAGGAGTCTCCCGTCTGCATCGCTTTCCTGGATTCCATCGAGCCCGGAGCCGCCAGCAAGAGCTACGGCATCGACGTAGCGCGCCTCGCCGGCCTGCTGGCCTCTGTAATTGAGCGCGCCCGTCGCGTCCTGACGCAGCACGAAATTCCGAGAAGCGCAACGTCGCGCTCGAAGCCGAAGACGCCTCGTCACCTCTGCAGCTCACGATCTCCACGCCGCTCTCGCAGCGCATCGTCGACGGCTCAGCGAGCTCGACACCAACAGCCTCAACCCGCTCCAGGCGCTGATCTGCTCGAAGAGTTGAAGAGTGAGATACGTGTCGGCGGGACCCGACAGTCCGAGCACCAAGCCGCTAACATAATCAACATGTGCCTGCGTCAGGATGGCGACCAGTTACTCTTCGTTGGTCTCGCTGGAACGCAACTCGGCGCGACCGAGCGCGCGTAGCTTCGCGTCATCCGCCCCTCCGGATCCGTCCTCTTCTGCTGCAACATCGAAGATGCCGTACAGAGACACGCGCTCCTCCACAGCGTCGCCGCTGTTCTCGCCGATGGCCCGCTCTTCCATGCCATCCATGTCGAAGGCGGCCTCGTCGATCGCCTCCGCGATCTCATCGCGCCCATGCCCGCGCCCGCCGCATCGCAGCGACCGGAAACAAAACCCTCTTCCGCTAGCACGGCTATCTCATCGGCGCGGAGCTTCGCCTGCCGGCTTCGACGTCGCCTTTGCGCTAGCGCTCGATTTCCGCACCGCCGCCTCGAGCGACGCGATGCGCACCCGCGTCGTCTCCGAAGACCCGAAAGCCGTCATCGCCTACGCGTGCTTTCCTTACCGGCCGCAGCAAAGCGGCGCGCTCGGTTGCGGCAAGCACTTCCCGGGTCGGCGGCGCGGCGCTCCACTCGCACCACGCCACGCCGCCATCGACCGCTCATGGAAGCAGCTCTGGGAAGAAGACCTTCTGCCCTTCCGTAAATTGCATCGCCGCTGCCCTTCATCATGGTCTCGCACGCCACGTATCCGCAGGCCTACAGCAAGCCGGACACGAAGCCGCTCCCCGCATCCATCTCGCCCTTCTGGATCGAGCGCACGCTCAAACACAAGCTCGCTTTCCGCGGCCTCATCATCTCCGACGACATGGAGATGGGCGGCATCCTCCATCACGCGCCCATGGAAGAAGCCGCCGTCGCCGCCGTCGCTGCCGGCACGCATCTCATCGAAATCTGCAAAGACCCGCACTCGTCCTCACCGCGTACGAAGCCATCCTCAGCGAAGCGGAGCGCTCCGCACCTTCCGCACCAGGTTGAAGAGTCCGCCGCAACCGTCCGCGCATATCGCCACAAGCTGCTGCGTCATGCCGGACCTGTATCTCCACCGGACGCCGGCCCTGTCGCCGCCATGCGCAAGTCCGTACTCGCCTTCGCGGACCAGGTAGCTGCGAAAACCCGGCAGGCCCTCGCGTGAAGCAACAGCCGATGCTGGTCGCCGGCATCATGAGCGGCACCTCCGCAGACGGCGTCGACGTCGCCCTCTGCCGCATCTCGCCCGCGCGCACTCGCCCGCGCATCGAGCTCCTCCGCCATCGCGCATTTCCCTACGCTGCTGCATTGCGCAAAGCAGTGCTCGCCGCCATGGACGCGCAGAACACCTCGGCCGCCGAGCTCGCCCGCCTCAACTGGCGACTCGGCGAGGCCTACGCCGAAGCCGCGCAATCCGCGGCACAGGGCTACGCAATCGATCTTGTCGGCTGCCATGGGCAGACCATCTACCATCAGGGCGTCGCAAAGCCCTACGCCGGCCGCAGCTTCGCCTGCACCTGGCACCAGGCGAGCCTGCGCTCATCGCCGCCGCCATCCATGCGCCGGTCGTCTCCAACTTCCGCCCGCGGACATGGTCGCCGGCGGTCAGGGCGCGCCGCTCGTTCCCCTGCTCGATGCAACGCTCATCCGCGCATTCCAGCCGCGCGCGCGTGCTGCAGAACCTCGGCGGCATCGCCAACCTCACACTCGTCCCGCCCGGCGGCGCGCTCGAAGACCTCGTCGCGTTCGACACCGGCCCCGCCAACATGGTCATCGACGCGCTCACGCAGCGCCTCTTCCATAAGCCCTACGATCGTGATGGACGCCTCGCAGCCTCCGGCGCTCCGAGCCAGCCAATGCTGACCGCTCTGCTCCGCGATCCCTACTATCGCCGCCGTCCGCCCAAGAGCGCCGGACGCGAGCAGTACGGCGCGGCCTTCGTCGATCGCTTCCTCACGCTCGCGAAGCGCCATCGTCTCTCGCCGCACGACATCCTCGCCACCGCCACCGCGCTCACCAGCCGCAGCATCGCGCTCGCTTACAAAGACTTCGTCGCGCCCCGCGTCGGCAACAAGCCAGTCGACTACATCGTCGCCGGCGGCGGCGCACGCAATGCCACATTGATGCGCATGCTCACCGCCGATCTCGCGCCATTCCGTTGCCGCATCCAGACCACCGACGACCACGGCATCCCCTCCGAGGCCAAGGAAGCCGTCGCCTTCGCCCTGCTCGCATGGCACACCTGGCATCGCCTCCCCGGCAATGTCCCGCCGCCACCGGAGCAACGCATCCCGCCATACTCGGCTCCGTCACGTATGTTTAAACGTGCCCGCCGCAGTATCCATTGACGGCTGCGTTAGGTGCGCTCCTGCTCACCGGATGCGGCGGCAAACCAGATCCCGATACCGCCGTCACGCTCATCGAATCCAGCCCGGTCAACCTCGATCCCCGCATTGGCGTCGACGTGCAGTCGGAGCGCATCGACATGCTCATCTTCGATTCGCTGGTGAAGAAGGATGAGCACTTCGAGCTTCATCCCTGGCTGGCGAAGAGCTGGGACCAGCCCGACCCCACCACCTACGTCTTCCATCTCCAGCCCGGCGTGCGCTTCCACAACAGCAAACCGCTCACCTCGGCCGACGTGAAGTGGTCCATCGACTCCGCCCACAACGGCACGGTCATCACCGCAAATCCGGCACATTTATTCAGATCGACCACGTCGATGCCCCCGACCCGCTCACCTGCGTCGTGCACCTCAAGCGCGCCGACCCCTTTCTCCTCTGGAACCTCTCTGACGGCGCGCTCGGCATCGTTCCCGCCGGCAGCGGCAAAGATTTTTGGCGCCACCCCATCGGCACCGGCACCTACAAATTCGTTTCCCAGCAGCAGGACAAGGACGTCATCCTGGAGCGCAACGAAAATAGCTGGCAGCCGAAGCCGTCGATACAGAGACTCCGTTTCAACGTCGTCCCGGACGACACCACACGCGCGCTGGAACTGCAAAAGGGCTCAGCCGACGCGGAGATCAACGCGCTGGAGCCGGACACGATCCAGGCGCTGCGCAGCAATCGCGATCTCGTCATCCAGAGCTCGCCCGGCACCATCGTCAACTACATCAACCTCAACCTGCGCGATCCCTATCTCAAGGACGTCCGCGTGCGTCAGGCAGTCGCGATGGCGATCAACCGGCCGCTGATTCTCGACACCATCTGGCGCGGCCAGGCCCGGCTTGCCGACGATCTTCTGCCCCCGGCCACTGGGCCCGCACCGACGATGTCGCGCACTACCCCTACGATCCCGCAAAGGCCAACGCACTGCTCGATGCCGCCGGCTATCGCCGCGGTCCCGATGGCATCCGCTTCCCTCTGCAGATGAAAATCTCGAACACCAGCAGCCCCACCCGGCTGATGGCGCTGGTCGTCCAGCAGCAGTTACGCGCTGTCGGCATCGCGATGGACGTGCGCATCTACGAATTCGGCACCTTCTTCGCCGACGTGACCAAAGGCGCATTCTCGATGTATTCGCTGCGGTGGATCGGCGGCAACGAGAGCCCGGATATCTTCCGCCTTGCCTACACCGCCGCGAGCCTGCCGCCGCACGGCGCGAACCGTGGCTATTACGCAAATCCGGAACTCGACCGCCTGATGGCCGACGCCGCAGCCAACGCAGACCAGGCTCGCGATCGGGCCGACTACGTCAAAGTTCAGCAGATCCTCGCCCACGACGTGCCCACCATCCCGCTCTGGTATCAGGACAACGTCGTCGTGCACACGCGCCGCCTGGAGAATATCCAGGTCTCCGCGTCAGGCAGCTACGACTTCCTCAAAACTGCCACACTCGCACACCCAAACTAGTCAACCGCGTACCCGACCATCTTCCAGGCTCCGCCTTCGTGCACCATTACAACCGACTCCACCAGCGGATGGCCGTTCGCAAACGTAGTTTCGTAAACGAACGCAACGTACTCACCCTTCGGCAGATTCGGCATCTCGGTCTTCCACTCGCTCGTTGTCAGATCGCGCTCCAGCACGGGATCGATAGCCCTGCGCATGGTCTCCATGCTCCGCACCCAGCCCCGCTCCGGAACTTGCGAGCGAAAATACTCCGAGGCCGCCTGCCAGCTCTTGTCGTAGCTCTCAGCGTCTTCAATCTTCAGCCACGCCTCGGCGGCTGTGCGCGCCGCTGCAATCGCATCTGCATGCTGCGCGTTCAGCTTCTCCTGCTTCTTGCTAAGTTGCGCGTCCGCTACCAGCGCGGGCAGCAGGAGCCACACCAGCACCTTGCAAATCCGAGACCGAACCTCACCTCTCATCACTCTGTCATCCTGAGCCCAGCGAAGAGCCTGCCGTCAGCCTGTCGAAGGGACCTGCAGTTCGCACGACGCAGCGGTCCACCACAGAAGGAAACGTGAGCGACCAAAGGGAGCGAACCCATTAGCACGCGCCGCAGGCGCATAGGCCCGTGCGGCCAGCACCTATTCCGCATACTTGACAGAACAACCATACGGCCGCGTCGAAGCTACTTCGACCTTCCGCCCGGCCATCGCCTCTGTCAGCGCAGCGGAGACATAGTTCTTCGCGCCCTTCACATCCGCCGTGTCGGTCGTCGGCTTGTCATCGATCGCGCCGTCATAGATCAGCTTGCCTTCGGGATCGATCACAAACATGTGCGGGGTCGTCTTCGCGCCGTACTCCCGCCCAATCGCTCCGCTCGGGTCCAGAATCGCCGCCGTGGGATGCGCATGAACTTTTTCGATCTGCGCATTCTCCTGCGCCGCATCCAGGTAGCCCTGGTCGCCCTGCGGGGACGACAGCACCGTCAGCCACACCACGCCCTTTGCCGTCCACTCGCGTTGCAGCGCCTGCATGTTGCCGCTGTCATACTGCTTCTTCGTGAACGGGCATTCGCGGTTGGTCCATTCCAGGACCACGTACTTCCCGCGATACTGTGCGAGCGACTGCGTCTTTCCCTGCGAATCTTTTCCGCTGAATGCCGGTGCCGGTTGCCCCACGGTGGCCGCATGCGCCCGCAGCGCCCCGATGAGTACAAAAACCAGTGCCGCCGCCGCGATCGCCACATAAACAACCGCACGCCAGGCCCCGAGTCGACGAACATACTGCTGTTCACTCGCCATAGCTCACCTCCCGCTCGCGTTACTTGGTGGGTTCGAAGGATGCCGTTCGCGCATCTCCGTTCGCATCCGGCAGCGCCTTCAGTGCGTCCAGCACCGTGCCGGGTGTCAGCACCTCGGGCAGTAGTCGCGCCGGCGCGCCCGGCGTGCCCGGATATAGCGCATACGTCGGCACGCTCGATCGTCCCAGCGCCGCCAGCGCACTCGCAATGCCCTCATCATGCCGCGTCCAGTCCGCGCGAACCAGCGCGATCTTTCCGTCCTGCAATTTACTCAACACCTCGGGCCGCTCCAGCACTACGCGCTCATTCACCTGGCAGCTCAGGCACCAGTCCGCGGTAAAGTCCACAAAAACCGGCCGCCCCTGCGCCTGGTACTGCGCAACCACATCCGGCGTAAACGGCTCCCATCTGCGCGTGTGGTCCATGTGAGCGCCAGTCGATGCCACAGCAATAGTAGACGAGCTCTGCGTCGCAAAAGTTCGCACAGCATAGACGCAACACGCCACCGCCAGTGCCAGGATCACCACCGCCGTCGCGGTCGCCGGCAGCCGCGCAGGCCAGCGTCCCAGCACCCATCCCGCAATCGCCAGCAGCAGAAAGGCCGTCAGCAACCCGATCAGCGCCGTAGCCCCGGAAAGCTGTGCAAACACCCACACCAGCCAGATCACCGTGCCGAAGATCGGCACCGCCGTCGCCTGCTTCAGCAACTCCATCCACGCGCCCGGCTTCGGCAGCAGCTTGGTCCACGCCGGCTGAAATGCCAGCGCCAGATACGGCAGCGCCAGCCCCATGCCCAGCGCGGTAAACACCAGAAACGCCACCACGGACGGCTGGACGAGTGCGAATCCAATCGCCGCCCCCAGAAAAGGCGCTGCGCATGGCGTCGCCACCACCATCGCCAGCACGCCGGTAAAGAAGCTGCCCGCAAGCCCATGCTTGTTCGCAAGCGATGACCCGGCGCTGGTCACGCTCAGACCAATCTCAAACATCCCCGCCAGCGACAGCCCCAGGAAGAACAGCAGCAGCGCAATCATCGCCACAAACACCGGCGACTGGAACTGGAAGCCCCAGCCGAGTTGCTGCCCGCCCGCGCGCAGCCCCAGCAGCACCGCCACCACAATCCAGAACGACATCAGGATGCCCGCCGTGTACGCCAGCCCCTGCACGCGCATCGCGCGCCGGTCCGCGGTCGAGGACTGCACCAGCGCCAGCGCCTTGATAAACAGCACCGGGAACACGCACGGCATCAGGTTCAGCAGGATGCCGCCCAGCAGCGCAAACGCGACATAACGCAACAGCCCGGCGCCCAGCGAAGCGGATATGGGTGCAGGCGGAATCGTCCCCTGATCCGCGCGGATGAAATAGGAAGTTCCATTCGGTAGCAGCACCACGCCATTCAGGGCACGCGGCGTCGCCTGCAGATTCTCATCCTGCTTCAGTCCGATCACCACACCGTCTTTGCGCGAGGTCACCGGCTGTGCCGCAGCATTTGCAATCACGCTCTGATCTGCGGGAAAGAACTGCGCATTCTCCAGGCGTTTGCCGGTCAACACGGCGAGCTGAAAGCCGCCTGCCACGCGCGTAAAGACCGCCGTCGACCGCGCGGGCAGCACCTTGGGCAGCGAAGCGAATGCCTTCGCAAACAGCGGCGCCGCCGCACTCGGCCCACCTGTCCCCACCGGCAGCGCCATCGCCAGATGCGCTTTGCCCGGGATGCATGCCTGGCGGCACACCAGCCAGCTCACATCCGCCGCGATCGGCACTGTGTCTTTGGTATCGCCGGCCACATGCAGCTCCGCCGGAAACAGCACCTGCCTCTCATAGCCAAAGTCCATCAGCGGCCCCAGCGGCAGCCGCTTCGGCGCAGGAAACTGCAACGGACCCACCGTCACGCCGGCCGGCAGGTCCCACTTCACGGCGGGCGGCTCGCCGGAATCTCCGGCGTTTGTCCAGTACACATGCCACCCCGCCTCAAGATCGAAGAGCAATCCGACATGCGGTGGGACCGTTCTATGCGAAGCGTCAAGGGATACCGCGGTCCGGTCCGCCACCAGCGAAACCTTCAGGTGCCGCGCCTCAACGCTCGTCTGCGCATCGCCGCGGGTACAAAACGCGACCGTCGTGAGGACCAGCAGAAGGATCAGGGCCACCCGCAAGCGCCACTCCCGGCTGACATTCCACCGCCCGCTCCTGCGTCTCATCCATCGCGCGCTCAGGCGTGTGTTCCTCATAGGCTGGACTGTTCTATTGTAGGACTTCAAGATGCGCATTTGGTTACGCTTAAGTGCCAGCGCGGCCGCCCACAGGCCAACACCGCCAAATTGTCATCCTGAACCAGGCCAAAGCGAAGTGAATGACCTCCAGTTCCCCGCGCCACTAAGCAGGTGCCCTACTCTAGCCGAAGAGTAGCGTGGGGATGTTCCCCAACAATTCAGTCGGAGCGAAGCGACCTTCATTTTCTATTGTCATCCTGAGCAAAGCGAAGGACAGACCGCAATCATCAGCGTGAGCGACCATCGCGAGCGAACCTCACAGCACGCGCCGCAGGCGCAGTTGCCCGGACGGCCAGTCCTTCAAGCAGTCCGTCGCCCGCCGTTTCTTGCCCACGCGGCATGCTCCTTCAGGATGCAGTGGTCCATCACCACCTTGATCCCATCCGCCTCAGCCCAGCCGGCAGCCTCGTCGTGGCAGACACCCTCCTGCAGCCACAGTGCCGGGATCTTCAGCCGGATCACATCCTTCACAATCTCCGGCACAAACACCGGATTCCGGAACACATCCACCAGGTCAATCCTGCCGTGAGCCCTCCATGCCTCGTCCAGGCTCGCATGGACCTTCTCGCCAAGGATCAGCTTCGAGCGTGCCTGCGGGTTCACTGGCACAACGTGATAGCCCTGCTGCTGTAAGTAATGCGCGACGCTCAGGCTCGGCCGCCCCGGCTTGTCGGAAAGGCCCACAACCGCAATCGTCTTCGCGTCCTTCAGGATCGACCGTATCGTCTCCGGCTCATTCATGCGCGCATCTCCACAGCTATCTCAGATTCGGCTTCCGCGCCTCCACCACCGTAAGCGGCGGAAAGCAATCCCAGGCATGGAAGGAGCGGCGCACCTTCAGCCCCGCCGCCTCAAATACCTTCGTGTACTGCCCGGTGTTCCTGAAGTCAGAGATGACGGCCACGCCGCCAGGTTTCAACATCCGCACAATCTCCCGGCAGGCCGCATCCCGTTCCTCTTTGGCTGAGATGTTGTGTAGGCACAGATTGGATACGATCACGTCGAAACTCGCGTTCGGCAGCCCGGTATCCTGCGCGGGACGCTCCAGCAGCCGGCATCGGTCCGCCACCCCCTCCTGCGCGATCACCGCCTCTGTCCGCGCCTTGGCGTTGCCGCTCAGGTCGCTCGCCTGCCAGATGTCCAGCCCCACGGCGCGCCCGGTCACCAGCCGCTTCGCCGCGCCCACCAGCAGCAGCCCGCGCCCAGTGCCGATATCCAGCACATTCTCGTCGCCCCGCAGGTTGGCTATCTTCAGCATGCGATCGCGATGCCGGAACTTTCCATACAGGCTGTACAGCAGCATCCAGGCGGCCTCTGCCAGCAATACAGCGCCGGTAATCCAGAAGCCGTGCAGATTCACCAGCGTGCCGCGCACCACAAAGGGTGGAATGAAAACGAAACAAATCAGCAGCACGCCGAGGATCGCCAAGTTGCGCACGACGCCCGGCGCGTCGATCCCGTAGTCGATTCGCTGACTCATAAATTTAGATCGTCCACTGGCTTTCGCCAGGACGGCGAGTCCTCATACGTCTAAGTCGTCCGCCGCCACGGCCGCCGGAATCCCACCCTGCCGCCGCATCAGCAGATACCCCCGGATAAACGGCTCCAGGTTCCCATCCAGCACGCCATCCACATCGCCCACCTCCACCTTCGTCCGGTGGTCCTTGGCAATGCGATACGGCTGCAGCACGTAGCTCCGAATCTGCGAGCCGAAGTTGATTTCCAGCTTCGAATCCTCGATCTTGCGGCTGGTCTCCTTCTTCTTCTCCAGCTCGTACTCATAGAGCCGCGAGCGCAGCATCTTCATCGCCTTCTCGCGGTTCTTGTGCTGCGAGCGCTCGTTCTGGCACTGCACCACGATGTTCGTCGGAAGATGCGTAATGCGCACCGCCGAGTCGGTCGTGTTCACATGCTGTCCGCCCTTGCCGCCGCTGCGGTAAGTATCGGTGCGGATCTCATCCGGCTTGATATCGATCTCGATCGTGTCATCGATCTCCGGCGACACATACACGCTGGCAAACGACGTATGCCGCCGCTTCGCCTGATCGAAAGGCGAGATGCGCACCAGCCGGTGCACCCCCGTCTCGCCGCTCAGCAGGCCATAAGCCGACTCGCCAATGATCGTAAAAGTCGCCGACTTGATCCCCGCCTCTTCGCCGTCCTGGTAGTCGTTGATTTCGGTCTTATAGCCCAGCCGCTCCGCCCAGCGCAGATACATGCGCATCAGCATCTCGGCCCAGTCCTGACTTTCCGTGCCGCCGGCGCCGGGATGCACCGTCACAATCGCGTTCAGCCGATCGGTCTCGCCGGAAAGCATCGTCCGCGTCTCCAGATCTTCGGCGTACTTGCCCAGCGAAGTGATTTCGCGCTCCAGCTCCGGCTCAACCGCCTCGCCCTCGCGCGCCAGCTCGAAGTACGCCTCCACGTCGCCCGCGCGGCGCTCCAGTTCCGCGTCGTAGGCAAGCTGCTCCTCCAGCCGCTTGCGCTCGCGCATCAGCACCTGCGACTCCGCCGGCTTCCCCCACACCGCGGGATCACCCAGCTTCTCTTCTACTGTTCTGAGGTCCGCGCGCAGACGTGCGGCGTCAAAGATACTCCCGCAGGTCGCGCACGCGGTCGCGCACGGGAGCGTAGGCAAATTCCAGATCGTTCAACATAAGATTTGGGCCTGACCTGACTTAGGACTTAGTTAGAAAGCACCCGCCTGCGCTCAATCTGTAATCTGACCGCACGCGCAAGCGTCGCTATCGACAGTATCCCACACACCAGCGCAAACACATCGCCGAAGCGCGTGTAGAAGGTCAGGTCGTCGTTGAACCCATACCGCACCGCCAGCGACGTAAACTCATGCCGCGGTGCGCTCTCCGTAATGCGCCCATAAGGATCGATCGCCGCCGTCACGCCCGTGTTCGTATCTCTGAGCAGCCAGCGCCGGTTCTCCACCGCGCGCATCCGCGCCATGTTCAGGTGCTGCCATGGCGCGCTGGTATCTCCATACCATCCATCATCCGAGATGTTCACCAGCACCTCAGCCCCGTTCACCACAAACTGTCGTATCTCACTCGCAAAGATGGATTCGTAACAAATGAAGATTCCGTAATGATGCCCGTTCAGCCGGAAGACCGTCCGCTTCCAACCATGTGTGAAGCGCCCAGCATTCCGCGTCAGCCCATGCGCAAAGCTGAAGAAGTTCGCGAACGGCACATACTCGCCCCAAGGCACAAGATGAATCTTCGCGTAGCGTCCCAGCAACGCGCCGTCCGGCGCAAAGACGCTCGCCGCGTTATACAGGTCGACATGCGTTCCCCGTACGTCGGCCGCCGCATTGCCCACAATCGCCGCCGCGCCTGTCGCCGCGGTCATGCGCACCATGAGCGCGCGAAAGCGCGGATCGCCCTCCGACAACGCCGACGGTGCCTCGGGCCACACAATCAGGCTCGCCTTTGTCTCCGGACACGCCGGCAGCACCACTGGCGCTCCTGTCTCCGGCATCCCGGCAATGTACGGCGTGCAGGTGCGCTCGCTCCACTGCATAAACCGATTCGTATTCACGTCCCACTGGTCGACATACTTCCCCGTCTTCGGGTCCCACTCCGTGCCCGCCCACGCATTGTCCTGCTGCACGCTCAGGTTCTCCTGCAGCAGAACCGCAGTCGCCGTAGTAGGTGAAGCGGCGGGATGCCACAGCAGCCCTGCTTCCAGCAGCACGGTCGCGACTGCGCCCGCTACCCACCATTGCTTCCCCCGTAGAACAAAGCCGGCGGCAAATAGCGCATTCACCGCCAGCAACACGAATGTGACTCCATACGTGCCGGTCCACGGAGCAGTCGCCGTCAGCGCGGCATTGTCGATCTGCGAATATCCAAGCTGGTCCCACGGCACCTTGATCAAATGCGCACCCAGCAAGTCGATCGCGGTCCACAGAAATGGCGTAACGAAGAGTGGCGCACGCACCCCACCGCTAGCATGGCGCGTAAACGCAATCAGCCACCCGAACAGCCCGTAGTACAGTCCCATGATCAGGCTGAACAGCAGCAGGATGCCGACAGCTACCGGCGCCGGCAGCCCGCCATAGAGATACATCGTCTGATAGATCCAGTAGCAATTGATCGCGTACCAGAGGAAGCCGAAGACCCACCCGGAGAAAAATCCCCGCCACAGCGGTCTGGCTCCCGGCTCGCTCGCCAGCAAGCCGAGCAACAGCGGCACCGCGCCGAACCAGGCAAAGATCATCCGCCACGCAGGCAAGGGGCCCGCCAGCGGAAAGCACAGGTTCAGCAGCACAGCCGAAAGCACCGCGAGCCCCAGGCGCGAGCGGCTTGTAACTAGAAACATAGGCAATGAATCATGCGAGTCGGAGTCTACCATCCGCTTTCTGGCGTTACACTCTTTGCTATGCCCATCGTTCTCTTTGGCATGCGCTTACTGGAAGTCCTTTTCTTCATCGGTATTGCCGGCTCCGCCATCGTAGTGGTGATGGCCACGTGGGAGGACATACAGGAGATCTCTCGTAAGACAGAGCATGGACATACCGTAGAAAAGACGCCCGCAACTTAGAGTCGTTGCAGAAGCCGGGCAACCGCAGATGTAACAATCCAGTGGCATTCGGCCGAATCTGTCGCTCCGCGCTGCTTACCATCACGGCAAAGTCGCGTCGGTGCCGCGTTGACTGGCCTATCTATCCGCTCTACACTCAGCCGAGTACGCCGCGCAGGAAGTAGCACTCCGGGCAGAGTCCGCTCCCGGACGTCAGGACCGAATGGCCTTCGAGAAAACAGTCGCAGCACCCTCTGGTCGCGTACGTCTCGTCGTTGCCTCCTCGGTCATGCTGTCGTTCATCTCCTTTTGGCGCGCGGCCGCCATCGTCCTCAACGACCTCGGCTCCTCCGCCTTTTACGCCGGCGGCATCTCGGAACAACTCATCGGCAAGTCCGCGCCCTGGTTCATCATCGGCGTCGTTCTCTTCTCGCGTGCCGTGCGCGCCGTCTACGTGGAGAGCTGCTCCATGTTCACCCGCGGCGGCGTCTATCGCGTCGTCAAAGAGGCGCTCGGCGGCACCTTCGCCAAGATCAGCGTCTCCGCGCTGATGTTCGATTACATCCTCACCGGCCCTATTTCCGGCGTTTCCGCCGGCCAGTACATCACCGGCCTCTTCAACCAGTTACTCGAAGTCGGTGCAGCGCACGGCTGGCTGCCTGCTTTCCTGTTTGGCGCACACCATCAGGTGGCGCAGTTGCCCATGAACCACACCGCGGCCTTCTTCGCGGTGATCGTCACCGTCTATTACTGGTGGCAGAACATTAAAGGCCTGGAAGAGTCCAGCGATAAGGCTCTGCAGGTCATGAAGATCGCTACCGTGATGGTAGTTATCCTGCTCCTCTGGGGCGGCTACACCGTCTTCCATGTCGGCGCTCACCTGCCGCCCTTCCCAAGTCCCTCCACGCTCAACTTCAGCTCCGATGCGCTTGGCTTCCTCCGGCACACGCATTACACCGAGCTGCTGGGGCTCTTCGGCATTGTGATGGCCTTCGGCCACTCCGTGCTGGCTATGAGCGGCGAAGAAACACTCGCCCAGGTCAATCGCGAAATTGAACATCCCAAGCTGCGCAACCTGAAGCGCGCCGCTATTGTCATCGCGATCTACAGCCTGCTCTTCACGGGTCTTTCCACCCTTCTGGCCGGCATGCTCATTCCGGATGCGGTGCGCATCCCGGTCTACAAGGACAACCTGATCGCCGGCCTCGCCATGTACATGGCCGGTCCCCAGCTATTGCGGATCATCTTCCGCGTCTTTGTCGTCGTAGTTGGCTTCCTCATCCTCTCCGGCGCAGTCAATACCTCCATCATCGGTTCCACCGGCGTGCTCATGCGCGTCGCAGAAGATGGCGTCCTCACCGACTGGTTCCGCAAGCCCAATCGCCGCTTCGGCACCAGTTATCGCATCGTCAATCTCGTCGCCATCCTGCAGCTCTTCACCATCATTGTCACGCGCGGCAATGTCATCACCCTGGGCGAAGCCTATGCCTTCGGGGTCATCTGGAGCTTCACCTTCAACGCGCTTTCCATGCTCGTTCTGCGCTGGAAGTACAAAGGCGAGCGCGGCTGGAAGGTGCGTCCGAATCTCCGCATCGGCAAGACTGAAATACCGATTGGTCTGCTATGCGTCTTCGCTGTACTTTTCAGCACCGCCGTTGTGAACCTCTTCACAAAGTCGGTCGCCACCGTCAGCGGCATCGCCTTCACTGCCGTCTTCTTCGTCATCTTCACCATCTCCGAGCGCCAGAACAGACACCGCCATGCGCTGACCAATCGCCAGATGCGCGAGCACTTCCAGCTTGAGCACGAAGACACCATCGGCCGCGAGCAACTCCAGATCCGCTCCGGCTGTGTCATGGTCACCATGCGCGATGCCACCAACCCGCTGGCGTTGAAGTGGGTGCTGGCCCGCACCGATACCGATGAGCAGGATGTCGTCGTCCTTACCGCGCGCATGGTGGGCGCCGGTGGTCCGGAGTTACTCGACGCCTCGGAACAGTCTTTCTCCGAGCACGAGCAGATGCTCTTTACCAAAGCTGTTTCTGTCGCGGAGAGCTTCGGCAAGCACATCAACCTGCTCGTGGTGCCTGCCGGCGATGTCTTCGCCGCATTAGTGCAAACGGCAAATTCGCTCGAAGCAGCTTCGGTAGTTTCGGGAATTTCTTCAAAATTAACGCCGCAGGAGCAGGCCTACTATGTCGGCCAGGCATGGGAAGCACTCCCCGAACCGAAGCGCCAGTTCACCTTCAACGTCGTCATGGAGGATGGCAGCGCGCAGGCTTATCACATCGGGCCGCACGCGCCGCACCTGCAACCGGATGATGTGCAGCTGGTGCATCGTCTATGGCTGAATTTCCGCCGCGACCCCGACCTCGCCGCACTTCATCACAGCGATATCGTAACTTATGCGTTAACCCGTCTCGCATCGGAGTACGCGCGCGATAAGCAGGAAACCCTCAAGGGGCTCAAGCGCAGCACAACAAAAGAGATCAATCCTACCCGCACCTTCAGCGCATCCCGTACGGGCCGGGAAGGTGCCAATGACTACAACGTCCTCGCACCCAAGCCCAATGCCGATAAAACAGACACTTCCCTCTGAATTTCCGTCCCAATAAAACAATTACGAAGTTTTTATGCTTGATTTTCGTCGTGAATTTTGCGCATTGTGGCAAATTCCTTCATAATAGACTTCGCTTCGCATTTCTATGCGTCGTCAAGGGAGGGTACGTGAAAGTAGAAGAAATACTGGCCGGCATCGACCAGGAGATAGCTCGCCTGCAGCACGCGCGCAACCTGCTAGCCGGTGACCAGCCGCGCCGCGGACGCCCCCGCGGATCCACATCCGCGAAGAAGGCGACCAAGAGTGCAGCCAAACCCGCAAAGGCAGCAGGTCGTAAAAAGCGGAGACTCTCTGCAGAAGGCCGCAAGCGCATCGCGGAAGCCATGCGGAAGCGCTGGGCTGAGCGCAAGAAGACAGCAGGAAAGTAGCAACGTAGCTCCCCTTAATCTTTCCTTAACAAGGTCGCGCCTCTCGCTGCCTTCGCAATGAAAATAGCGGGAGTCCTGCTCCAGGTTAGGTGTTCGTCAGATATAAGGCTCAGGACCAATAAGAAGAGGGCAGCGTAAGCTGCCCTCTTCTTATTCGGCTACAAAACAGCTTGTCATCTGAGCGAAAGCCTGCCCTGAGACTGTCGCAGGGAACCTAGAGTTTGTTTGCGCTCGCCGCCCGAAGGACGGGACACAAGCATGCTACTGCACGCTCTCACCCGGTTTCGGCGCAACCGTCTCGATCCCCGTACCCTTCAGGTGCGCGCGTAACTCATCCGGTGTGCCGGTCAATGCCGGAAAAGTCCCGTAGTGCACCGGGATAATGGTTTTCGCTCCCAGATACTTCGCCGCCAGCGCAGCATGCTGCGGCCCCATCGTGAAGTTATCCCCGATCGGCAATACCGCCACCGCCGGCGCATACAGCTCCTTGAAGAGCTGCATATCCTGAAATAACGAGGTATCGCCGGCTAGGTAGATCGTCGGAGCGCCCTCCACCGCCAGCACATATCCGCACGGATTTCCCGCGTAAATAGCCGTGTTGCCATCCACGATGCTCGACGAATGCCGCGCCTCCACCATCGAGATGCGCACATCGCGGAACTGCAGATTGCCGCCATAGTTCATCGGACGGATGTTGCTGATGCCCTGCTTCTGCATCCAGCTCGTCAGCTCGTAAATACCCACCACCGTCGCGTTCGACTGGTTCGCCATCTTCACCGCATCGTGAAAATGATCGTCATGCCCATGGGTCAGCAGCAGAAGATCAATCTTTTCCGGCAGCTTGTAGTTCTTCGGAGAAGAAGGGTTGCCTTCAAACCACGGATCTATCAGGATAGAAGTCCCGCCAGCCGTCTGGATGTGAATTGTGGCGTGCCCCAGCCAGGTAAGTACGCTTCCGCCCAAATGCGCCATGTCGCTTATGCTCCTCTGTGGTTCAAATGCATGTAGTTCAGATGCATCTGGTTCAGATGCATTTCCCAGTCACTCTGAGCAAACGCGAAGGCGGGATACCACAGGAGCGCTGGTCATCCTGAGCAAAGCCAAAAACTGTAAGTTTCCTTGCGGAATACCGGATCTACTCCGGCTTGGAAGTCGCCGGTTTTTCCGTCGTTTCCTGCGCCTGCCCGCTCTGGTCGCCCGTCGCATTGCCCTTGTAAATCGAATACTGCTCTCCCGGCTTCTTCATCCGGATCGTGATCTGCTTCGCGTCCGCGTTGGCCACGTAGTCGTTGCCAAAGGTCTGGAAACCGTTCGCAATCACCTGCAGGCGCACGGTGGATCCGATCGGAATCACATCCAGCGCCGTCTTTCCCTCAAGATCGGTCTTCAGCTCCATCGCGCCTTCGATCTTCCCTTTTTCGTTCACCGGATGAAAAATCACCGCGGCATTCGGAATCGGCTTTCCGCTCGACGCGCGCACTACCAGGATGTCAACCTTCATGGTCGCCGGCGGAGCCTTGTACTTGCGCCCGCGGCGGTCCTGTTGGGCAAAGGCGAAAAGCGTCGAGGTCACGATCAGGAACAGCGCAGCGATGCGAAGGAAAGAACGAGACGACATGTCGTCTATTTTAATGACTCTGGTTCACTCCTGCCATCGCTTCGAGCAAGAGAAGGGCCTGCGGTGAGGCTAAACCCCCACCATTTCCTTACGCTCCGCTCTGCGGGCCGACACCTGGTTCACCTTGCGCCTGAGCCACCGCACGCCGACAGCAGCCCACCTGTACCGGGCGGAAAGGATCACCAGACCGGCCAGCAGCAAAGGTATTCCGGGAATCACCGGCAGGACGATCCCGACGATTCCCGCGCACACGCACGCCCAGCCCAGGGCAGTTCGCCACAGGGACACAGGCCGCGCCAGCTTCGCCACCCAGCCTGGAGTCGTCATACCTACTGGAGTCGTCATACCTATAAGACTCCGCCCGGCGGCGAATGTTGCCCTGCACTTTCCTGGCCAGGTCGATCGAGTTATCGCACGATTTCGGTCGCCATCACATCGTGAGAACCACGCGGAACTGTGCCTTGCCGCTCATCATGCGCGCGTAAGCCTCTTCCGCTTGTTCCAGCGGATAGGTTTCGATCATCGGACGCACACCGGTCAGTTCGGCGAAGCGCAGTGTGTCCTCGGAATCCGTCGGCGTCCCCGCTGCCCAGCCTTGAATCGTTCGACTTCCAGTGATGAGCTGTACCGGCGTCACTTCAATCGGATCGGTCGTCGCGCCGATCACGATCAGCTTGCCGTTCGGTCCCAGCCCATCGATCACCTCGGACATCGCTTTCGAGCTCGGAGCCGTTGCCAGAATCACCCGTGCTCCGCCTAGTTTCTGCAACTCTTCTGCCGCGTTCGTTGCCTTGCTGTCGATGTACACGCTTGCGCCCAGCTTCTTCGCCAGTGCCGCGTTTTCCGCTCCGCGCCCGATCGCCGCCACCTTATAACCGAACTTGCTCGCAAATTGAATTCCCAGGTGACCCAGACCGCCGATCCCCTGCACCGCCACAAGATCACTCGGCATCGCACCGCTGTGCCGCAGCGCGTTAAAAGTGGTAATTCCCGCGCAGAGCAGCGGCGCCGCTTCTACATCACTGAGAGTCTCCGGTATCGCCACCAACGCCTCCACCGGAGCAACCATGTATTGCTGATACCCGCCGTCGTAACTGATGCCGGGAATTTTCAGATTCGTGCAGTTGCGGAAATCTCCGCGCCGGCACGACAGACACGTATTGTCTTGTCCGCCATGCCAGCCCACGCCTACGCGCTGCCCCTTCTTCCAGGCGGAAACGCCTTCACCCAACACGTCAATCAAGCCAGCGACCTCATGTCCGGGAATGCGCGGATACTCCAGCCCCGGCCAGCCGCCCTCTTTCGTGAACATGTCGCTGTGGCACACACCGCACGCCTGCACCTTGATCCGCACCTGCCCTGCGCCCGGCGTAGGTATCTCCCGCTCGACGATCTGGAACTCTCCTCCGGGACCGGGAACCTGCGCCACCTTCATCGTTGCTACCGCGACTGCTGTTGGCATACATGCCTCCTGTGTTCTCGCTGATCGTTCGGAAATATTTGCTGCTCGCCGACTGATTTGCCGCCGTGCCGCGATGAACGGATTTTGCTACCGTCCGCCTTCTCAGACGCGGACAAGTTCCGTACGGTCCCGAGGTTTGCTTCAGCCGACATACGTGAGCTGGCATTCCAGGCTAGCGAGTATAGCGCCGTTTCGGACAGTCCGTTTGCGCAGCCCGCTTCCCCAACCCGATTGCACAACCCGATTGCACAACCAGGAGCAGGAACGTCCGCTCGAAACCGTCGCGATAATCTCCGAGTAAGTGGTCTAGGATTGCGCGAGGAGACAAAATGCCTTCCATCTCAAGAAGACGATTCGTCCAAACGGCATCATCCACCGCGGCATTCGGGGCCATACTCTCTGCAGGCGGTCGCATCCTTCACGCCGACCCTCTCGGCTTGCCCATCGGATGTCAGACGTACCCGGTCCGAGCCATGATCGCCAAAGACTTCCCCGGCACGTTGAAGATACTTGCCGCAGCCGGATTTCAAACCGTCGAGCTATGCTCGCCAGTGGGATACGCGGACGACGGCTTCGGCGGCCTCGCCAAATATAAAGGCTCCGAGCTTCGGCGAATGATTCACGACCAAGGCCTCGCCTGCAGCAGCAGTCACTTCTCGATAGACGAACTCAGGAAAAATCAGGACGGCCGCCTCGCCTGGGCCAAAGACCTCGGCCTGACGCAAATGCTGGTTCCCAGTCTGGATGGCCCAAAGAATCCCACACTCGACGACGTAAAGCGAGCGGCTGACGAATACAACCGCATGGGAGAACGGGCAGCCGCAGCCGGCATCACGCAGGGCCTCCACAACGAGGATTTCGAGCTAACCAAAGTCAATGGCAAACGGACCTATGACTTACTCTTCCAGCTTCTCGATCCAAGGTTCGTCAAATTTCAGTTTCAGGTCTCCACCATTAGTGACGGCTATGACGCCGCCGAATACTTCACCAGATATCCGGGCCGCTTTATCTCCATGCACGTTCAGGGCTGGTCAGCGAAGACGCGCAAGATCGTAGCGGTAGGTCAGGGCACCCTCGACTGGAAGAAGATATTTGCTGCCGCTAAGATAGGCGGCATTCAGAACTACTTCGTCGAAATGGACCTGCCACTGATGAAGGCCAGCGTTTCCTATCTTCGCCATTTGCAGGTGGGATGAATCGCTCAATACAAAATTGTTTAGAAATTGGAGCCCACACTTCCCGCCCCGAGGTCCTTCCACAGCTTCTCCCAATTCCACATTCCGGATGTCACCTCGCTCGTCAACGGAAACCCAAGCTGATGCGCGAGCATACACACCTGCCCGCGATGGTGAGCTTCATGAGAAATCATGTAGCACAGCATTTCATTGCCGACCGGCCACGGCCGGGCCCAGCCGTCTCTGCGAAACAAGGCGACGCGGCCGCCATGATCACTTAGACCTTCCCCGAGCATCTCCGCACAGCGGGCAGCGCTCTCCCCCAGTGCCGCACGCGCCTGCTCAGGCGTGCAGTGCGTGCGGTTCAGTTGATGCGGAACCTTCAGGTACGGAGCCGTAAGCCTCACCCACTTCACGCGCACGTTGTGCACATGCGTGAAAATCGCCGCAATCGTGCGGACCTTCCCCGGTGGTTTGGCTTGCCATGCGGCAGGGTCCAGATGCTCGATGAACATCTGGTTCATAAGTTCGTTAGCGGCAAAGATTCGGACTGCAGCTCGGCCGCCTTGTGTGTGGGTCTTCTGTTGACGCGTCTTCACAGCTACTCCGGGTCCTTATGGTCGTCATTTCTACACGATATCTCTGGCTACTGAAAAACCCGAAGGGATCTGAACATGGAAGCACCCTCGCCGTCCAATACGCTCTTTCTCCTAATTCGCCGGGCTGATCGGACGCATGATGGCATAGCGGCCCGCATTGCTCTGCTTCAACGTCAAGCTCAAACCGATCTTGTAGGTGTGATCCGTTATGTTGAACGCCGGTGGCAAGCTCCCATAGGAGTGTTCAAACGAAACGCCGACCCAGCTGAATAGCTTGTAGGTGATCGTCGTATCGAGATAGTGTCTCGGCTGCGTTCCCGCCATCGCCGGCGGGTCTCCCTTTGTGCCGTCAGCATTTACCGGAGCAAACCTGGGATCGTAAAAGATCTCCGGAGCAGAAGGCAGCCGCAGTTGCCATGTGCTCGTCACCGCAATGGAATTGAACTTCGGTGTATCGGGCGCATAGGCAGCGGCAAAGGTTGCTCCGAGCAGCCCGCGGGTGTACCAGCGATGTGTAATCGGCAAAGCGCTCTCCCGCGCGTTCACCACTTCCACGCCCATCGTCGCGGTCATTGTGGGCCATTGAATGGCCGAGGAGTAGTCCTTCGCCACAGCTCCTTTGGTCGCCAGCCGGAATGGCACTACGATCGTGGGGCTCTGGATCAGATTCAGCTGATTCAGCTTGCGATCAAACTCGCCTCCGATAAAGCGATACGCAAGGAATGGCACTTGAAATGGACCGACGAAGCCCACTCGGCTCGCTGGCGTGTAGACATAGCTTCCGTAGGCTTCCAAGGAATCGAGGTCGGCGGTCTTTGCGGAACTGGTCTTCGCCTGCCCATACGCCCCAAGCGCTCCTGCGCCGTTGAACTCCTCCATATAGCCGCCAAACGTGTCTAAATCCCACGCCGGGTCACCACTCTTCACTCCCGTATAAGAGCCATGGATGTAAATATCGGAGTCGTTTGCATGCTTTGCGCTGATAAGTGGCACAACAGGCTTTACAACTCCTGCCTTCTTTGGACACGTAATCGTCGCCGGACCGAACGGCACATATTCCGTATCGCTCTGATAGACCACCTGCAATGTCTGTTGCGGCGGGTCCGCATAGCAGAAGAAATTGAAATCGACATTTAGTTGCAGATACACCGCGTGCTCTGTGCTCAGGCCCTGCGTATACACCGCTCTCACCGTCAGCGCCCGGTTCGTTCCCTTCCCCTGTGCGGAAACCGACCATCGCGTGTTCTGCCGAACATCGGATTCTGCCGGCAACGGTGTGTCGAACGACACTACCACGGAAGGCAGCGGGCCCGAGGCAGGCACCACGCCGGAGTTCTCAAGCGCATTCACGGCGATAATCTTGGTTTGACCCTTCGCTGCCTTCGCCGCTATCAGAAAGCACAGTGCTGCAACGCTCCAACGCAGAGCCGGACACCAATGCGACATGCTCTTATCCTTTGCGAGGAGAGTTTTCAATTGCAGTGACGACGGAGATCAGTAGCTCGTCCGGCCCGTCCGGAATATCCTGCACGTCGATCTCATATCCCTGGTGTATGACACTGCCATACACACACATCTGGAAGGACGTGCCGTTCACCCCCAGCGAGGAAAGCGTCCTCCCGAGCCCATTCGGAGAGGTTCCCGCACAGTGAGTTGCAATCGTCACGGCCGCCGTGTGTCCAAGCGTTTCCTGATCCAGCGCGTCCGCTTTCGGCCCCAGCACATCTTCGATGCTGATCCGATCCGGCTTTTTGCCGCTCTTCCGCTTAGCCATGGCCTCACTTTCCTCCGCTCTTCGTATCAGGAAAAGCCTACATCACCGATCTCGGGATTTTTGCGCTCGAACAGTTCCGTCAGAGCATGTTGGCCTGCGTGATAGCAAAGTTCTGAATCTCAAGCCGCGAAGCACCGGAATTTGCGGTCGCGGCAATGATCTCAACCGGTCTTACCGGCTCCAGCTAATCTAGTATGTTGTTGAATGAGTTCGCTTCTCGACGTTCGTGGACGGTAGGCCGAGCTTTCCGCAATGCAAAGGTCTACATACCCTAGGCACGACATTCGCGCTCAATACAGGTTGACCGGATCGCATCCTATGTAACGCTGAATGAGGTAACGCTGAATGAGAGGAACCGTGAGCCTGTCTCGCGTTGTCATCGTGGGTGGTGGATTTGGCGGTCTTTACGCCGCGCGTGAACTCAACGGCGCTCCGGTTCACGTAACCCTCATCGACAAACGAAACTATCATCTCTTTCGCCCAATGCTGTATCAGGTCGCAAGCGGGCTTCTCTCTCAGGATGAAATCGCTATGCCGCTGCGATCCATCTTTAGCCATCAGAGCAACATCGATGTTTTCATGGACGAAGTCATCGGCATCGACGCGGCAAGCAGCCTCGTCCACTTGCACGATCGCGACATTCCCTATGACTACCTCATCCTTGCAACTGGCATCCATTACAACTACTTCGGTCGCGACGAATGGCGTGAGTTCGCCATCCCCCTCGAAACGCTTGAGCGCGCCGAGGTCATTCGCGCCAGGGTGCTCGGGGCATTTGAGAAAGCCGAGGAAATGGCCGCTGCCGGCAAAGCATCTCCTTCGGAGGTCCAGCGCCTGCTCACTTTTGTTTTAGTGGGCGCCGGAACAGTGGGCGTCGAAATGGCCGGCACATTGGCAGAAATGTTTCATATAGCGCTGAAGCGGGACTTCCGCTATATCGATCCGCGATCGGCTCGCATTCTTTTATACGAGGCCGGTCCGCGCATTCTTCCCACGTATCAGCAGCATCTTTCCCTTCGAGCACAGCGGCATCTCGAATCTCTTGGCGTCGAGGTTCACACCAACTCCCGAGTCACACTCGTGGATCGCGAGGGCGTCACTTCCAGTACAGGACGTGTTCTCGCCTCGACTGTGATTTGGGGGGCCGGTGTGATCGCGTCGTCCGCGGCGAAGTGGCTGAACGCACCCACGGATGCATCGGGGAAGATCATGGTGGAGCCGGACTTTACTGTGCCAAATCATCCGAAGATTTTTGCCATTGGCGATACGGCTCACGTTGTGGCGCCGTCACGCAATCTCATCGGAATCAAATCGCCAACGCCAATGGAGCTGCCTGGCGTGGCACAGCCGGCCATTCAGGAGGGCCAGTACGTTGCGCGTGTGATTAGGAATCGCGTCATGCAGCGCCCGGCGCCGGCGGCATTCTGGTATTGGGATAAGGGCGATCTCGCAATCGTCGGCCGCACGTATGCCATAGCCGATCTGCGCTTCGTGCGCTTCGCAGGATTCGCGGCGTGGTTCGTGTGGGCTACCGTGCATATCTACTTCCTCATCGGATTTGCCAACCGCCTCTTCGTCCTGCTGCAGTGGACCTTCGCCTTTGTCACAAAACGGCGTCGCGGGCGGGTCCTCTATTCGTAGACGAATCGCTCACCCCCGATTTCGAGCGCCCGTCCACTCGCTCGAAGTCCAAGATCGCAAGAACAACTCAACTCGGGCCGAGAGAGCGGGATGGCGGACGCAAGGCCTATGACGCCGTCGCTGTTTCACGATCTGGGCCGTATCGTCTCTTCTTCATCAGGTGAGCGTCGGCGAGAGATCTTTACCGAGGCCTCGGATCCAGGTGGTTCACGGAATGGTTCCACAGAAATGTGCTCGTAACGCACTTCCAGTACCGTCAGGTATTCTGTCCCGCCCGGCGCTTCGAGAACTACGCTGTCACCCGCTGCCGATTTCATCAACGCGCGCCCCAGAGGTGACACCCAACTGATGTGGTTGCGGTTGAGATCGACCTCGTCGGTGCCGACGATGCTCACCACTCGCTCCGCTCCCGCGGCATTGGCGTATCGCACGGTCGCCCCGAAGAATGCCCTCGTCGCCGCCTGCCTCGCTCTCGGAGCTTCCGGGTCCACCACTTCCGCGGCTTCGATTCGCTTCGTTAGAAAGCGAATTCGCCCATCGATCTGCCGCAGCCGCCGCTTACCGTACTGATAGTCGGCGTTTTCACTGCGATCGCCATTGCTGGCAGCCCACGCCACCACTTCCGTCACGGCCGGGCGATCCCGGGTGAGCAGAAACCGGTGCTCATCTTTGAGACGCTGCAGCCCGCTCGGCGTTATGTAGTTCTTGCCTTGCGTCGCGGGCTCGTCCGTTTGTGGTTTTCTCGTAGAGCCTTTCCGCATCTTGCCGCCCTCCCAGCACGCAAAAACGGTGGTGCCCCCAATGAATGCGGATGAACGCCGAC
This sequence comes from uncultured Acidobacteriaceae bacterium, assembly GCA_963797895.1. Taxonomy (GTDB): domain Bacteria; phylum Acidobacteriota; class Terriglobia; order Terriglobales; family Acidobacteriaceae; genus KBS-83. The sequence continues at coordinate 5,693 of CAWCRD010000008.1, read as the reverse complement.
AAAAAACTCTAGTCATCCACGTTCACGGGAGTTCATCTGCGGCCGATTTTTTCACGTCTTCCGGCCTCTTAGCGATCCTATCTATTATTTCGGGACAACGGCCGGCCAGGCATGCTTTGGGAATCAGTACTGATAAGTCGCATTGTGGGTATTGATCTGACGGCTCTCGAAGATTGGCCATCAAGATATCCTGTTCCTCATGATCCGCACCGTCGCGGTCCAGGGCTATCGATCACTGCGTGAAATATCGCTGCCGCTCGGACAACTGAGCCTGATCACCGGTGCGAATGGAAGCGGCAAATCCAGTGTCTATCGCTCGCTGCGGCTGCTCGCCGATGCCGCTTTGAATTCGGTCGTGGCTTCCCTCGCTCGCGAAGGCGGTTTGCCTTTCACCTTTTGGGCAGGCCCGGAGACAATCGCGCGCGGCGTTCGTCAGGGAGCCTACGCCGTGGAACCCCTCGCAAAAAGGAAGGTCGCAAGTCTTAAGCTTGGCTTTGGAGGCGACACCTACGGCTACAGCATCGATCTCGGCTACCCTCCGCCGCCTCCACCAGCAACCATGTTCGGGCTCGATCCGCATGTGAAACGCGAATGCATCTGGCATGGACCGGTCTACCGGAAAGCTTCTGCCCTGGTCGATCGCAGAAACAACTTCGTCTGGCTGGCGACGACGCGCGATGAGGAGCCCGTGATGCTCACCCAGCGCCTCTCCGACACAGACAGTATGCTTGCCAGCATAGCCGATCCGCAGCGCGCCCCGGAGATGCTCGCGGTTCGCGAAGCTGTTCGCGGTTGGCGATTCTACGATCATTTCCGTACCGACTCTGACTCGCCCGCGCGAGCGGCGCAGATTGGCACCTTCACTCCGGTACTTCACCACGACGGCAGCAATCTCGCCGCCGCGCTGCAGACCATTCTCGAGATCCGGCAAGACGAAGCGCTCACTACAGCACTTGAAGATGCCTTTCCCGGCAGCCGGCTCTCTATAGAGGTGCAGAATGGGCGCTTTGAACTCCAGCTACAGCAGCACGGATTGCTTCGCCCGCTTTCCGCAGCCGAGTTATCGGATGGAACATTGCGCTATCTTTTATGGGCTGCTGCTCTGCTTACCCCGCGTCCACCAGAGCTGATGGTATTGAACGAGCCGGAAACCAGCCTGCATCCCGACCTGCTGCCGGCCCTTGCCAGACTGATCCTCGCCGCCGCGGAAAACACCCAGATAATTGTGGTGTCGCACGCATCAGTCCTCATCCAGGAACTGGCGGCTACGCCTCTTTGCACTCGCCTTCACCTGCTAAAAGACTTTGGCGAAACAAAGCTGGAAGGCGCGACCCTGTTCAACACGCCGAAATGGCAATGGCCTGCGCGATAAAACAGTTACGGATTTCTGCCTGAAATTCAATGAACGCATTGGCCTGTACGCACCAGTTGAGTCCAGGAGCCACCTATCCAGATAGGCGATCCTCGGCTCAACTGGTGAGAGGTGAGCATAAGCCACGCCCCGCGTGGCGGATCAACAAACGTCAGCTTCTTACTTCGGCCCCACTAAGCCCGCAACAACCGCAGCAACTTTATCGAGTATCTCGTTCCAGCCTTCCATTTGACCGCTATTTTTTGCGCTCTCCATGGGCTCATTTCCAATAAAGGTGAGTTTCGTCTGGCCGTTTCCAATATCCTCAAAAAGAGTCACGTCGTAAGCACCCTCGATGGCCTCATGTTCTATTCCCAATTGCGCAGGGTCAACCTTGTTTCCCTCCGCGTCGGAGAAGTACATGAGGGAAACGATCTTCTCGTGCGGCACAATCTCGTGGTATTCAACCGCATTCCAGAACTCCTGCCCATCCGGCGCCTTCATGCAGCAGAGAAGTTTTCCTCCAACGCGAAAATCCATCTTACAAACGGGCGCAGTAAAGCCCTTCGGTCCCCACCACTGCATCACGTACTTCGGGTCTGTCCACGCCTTCCAAACCAACTCGCGTGGAGCATCAAAAACTCTTGTAACGACCATCCGCTCAATTTCGCTTACCGTGTTTTCTGTCATCTCTGACCTCCTCTTTCTTCATTTGCTTTACAACGGCATCCAGTTTGTCGAAACTCTCTTCCCAGAATCGGCGGTAGCTCATCGCCCACTCGCTGACCGTCTTTATCGCCTCTGGCCTCAGCGTGCACACACTCTCTCGTCCACGCTTCGTCTTGGTCACAATCCGCGCCCTCACAAGATAGGCGATATGTTTTGAAATCATCTGCTGCGAGAGTGCAAACGGTTCCGTCAATCCATGCACAGAGGCAGGCCCATAGGAGAGGCGTTCGATCATCGCTCGCCGGGTGGGATCGGACAAAGCCGCAAATGTTGTACCCAATCTATCCACAACCGTATGGTAGTGGATTTTACGAATGTGTCAAGGATCGATTTTGCGACCAAGATTTCCGTTTCTTGATTTCTCATGGCGATTGATAAGTCGCCAATGCACTCACGGTCAGACCATCTATGGTGCTGTTGCCGCGGCACTGCTCGGATCGAGTCGTGAGTCGGAGCAACTTCCGAGGTCGCTATTCCTATTCCGTTCTCAAAGCTTGCGATGGATTAGTTGAGGCTGCGCGTTGAGCTGGGATGAGTCCAGCAGCTGCGGCCGCTGCGGTCAGTGTCAGGGTGGCGATGGTGAGGACGGCGAGGCTCATGCCTTTGGTTTCGTAGAGCTGAGATTCGATGTAGCGGACGCAAAACCAGGCTACCGGGATGCCGATGGCTGCGAGACCGATCGCGGTCTGGAGCAGGGCTCCGCGCATGATCATCCCGACAATGGAGCTGCGGTTTGCCCCGAGGGCCATGCGGATACCGATCTCAGAGGTGCGGCGGACTACGGTATAGGCGGTCACACCGTAGAGGCCGAGCGTGGCGAGCAGAAGAGCCAGGATGCTGAAGAGAGTCATGAGGCGGGTGATCATGCGGTCCTGGATAAAGCTGTCGGCGATCTGCTCGTCAAAGGTCTGGAACTTTACTACGGAGAGGTTTGGATTGATGGCGGCGAGTGTCTGGCGAGCGAGTGACTGCATGTTGCCGATGGGACGATCGGTCTGAATGACGATGCCGCCAGCGTAGAGGCCGGTATCCTGCTCGATTGGGCGTAGGCGTGCAGACTCTGGTATGCGCTGGGTCAGCGGGATGAAGTACATGGGGTGGTCTTTCCGGGTGGAGGGGTTGTAGGCGGTGTCCTCGACGACGCCGACGATCTCAAAGTCTCCTGAAGATTGCGTCCCGGGTGAGCCGAAACGGCGAGCGAGCGGGTTCTCGCCGGGCTTGAAGAATTTTTTGACGAAGGCCTGGTTCACGACGGCGACGGCTGGAGAGGTTGAGGTGTCGTGGGCGGTGAAGCCTCGTCCCATGAGGACGTGCGTGCCTACGGAGTCGAAGTATTCGGCGTTGCCCCTGACCCAGGAGGCCCAGGTGTGGCCGTCGGGCTGGCCCTGTATCTGGACGCCCTCGCCCCAGTTGTTGAATTCCATTGGAGTGTAGGCGGAGATACCGACCTTCTGGACGCCGGGGATGGCGTGGAATCGTTCTTCGATGGTTCGATAGAGGGCTTCAACCTGAGCGGGGGAATAGCCGGCTGCCTGTGGATCGAAATGGACGATGTACCGGTTCGTCGGGTCGAGTTTGAGATCGATATTCCTGAGCTTGTTGAGGCTTTGGATGAACATGCCTGCCCCGACCAGCAGCACCAGGGCCAGAGCCGACTGGAGCACGATGAGGCTGCGCTGCAGGAGTGACGCTCCGGAGGAGGTCGTGCGGGTTCCGCTGCGGAGCGCGTCGGCGGGGTTGGCGTTGGATGTGATCCAGGCAGGGGCTACGCCGAAGAGGATGCCGGTGAGGAGCGAGATTCCAAAAGCAAAGGCGAGCACCACGCCGGATGGACTGCCATCGATGGGGACGTTTTGTGCGCCGGGAAAAGCCATGGCGAGGAGCATGCGCGTCCCGGCGTAGGCGACTATCAGCCCGGCCATTCCGCTGATGATCGAGAGGACAAGGCTTTCGGTGAGGAGCTGGCGGACGATCCGGGTTCGTGCGGCGCCAAATGCGGCGCGGATGGACATCTCTTCGCGGCGGTTCATTCCGCGGACGAGTAGAAGGTTGGCGATGTTGGCGCAGGCGATAAGGAGTACAAGGCCGGAGATCCACATCAGCAGCCTAAGGTTGGCGGCGTAGTTGTCCTGTATGTCCTGGATGCCGGCGCCGCCGGGCGACAGGACTACGTGAACTCTGACCAGGGCGCGCTTGCCTGCTGCGTCTGAGAAACTTTTTGTGGCTGCGAATGATTGCCGGACCAATCCAGTGATTTTGGCCTGTAACGGGGCCACGGCGATGCCGGGTTTTACCCGACCGATCATGTAAGCCAACGGCGGTCGGGAATGTGCACCTGCTGAGCATTTGCCAGAACCGGCATGGATTCGATAGGGAGATAAAAGTCGGGCGGGGTGCTGGACAGGCGATCGCCATAGAAGCCTTTGGGAGCGATGCCTGTAATGGTGACGGCTTTCGTATTAATCCAGAAGGTGCTGCCGACGACGGACGGGTCACCGGCGTAGTTGTTCTGCCACATGTCATAACTCATGACGGCGACGAACGGTGCGCCTTCCACGTTGTCCGCATCCGTGAAGAGACGTCCGATCTGCGGCTTAAGGCCGAAGGTGCGGAAGTAGTTTCCGGAGACGAATTCGCTGCTGACGGAGCGTGCACTCTCCTGAGCCTTCTCGCGTCGAGCGGTGACTTGACCGATGCCAGACTGCATGGCGGCCAGTTCTTCAAACTCCGGGGCGTTCTTCTGTAGCCCGTGCCAGTCGTCGGTGGCGAACAAGGAATAGTTGTCGTCGTCGTTCACTCCCCAGTTGACGCAGCATTCGTTGCTGTTGCCTATACGGACGAGGGTGGAGGGGTCAACCACCGGGAGGTTCTTCAGCAGGACGGCGTTGACCAGGGTGAAGATGGCAGCGTTGGCTCCTATGCCGAGGGCGAGGGTCAGAACGGCCGTCACGGTGAAGCCGCGGCTCTTTCGGAGCTGCCGGAGGGCATAGCTCACGTCTTGAAGAAGCGTTCCGAGGAAGTAGCTCGGACGTTGTTCGTGGGATTGGGCTCGCACGCTCTCAATTCCTCCGAACGCTACGATCGCTTTTCGGCGTGCCTCCTGTGGTGTCATTCCGGTCGCGATGTATACCTCGGTCTGCCGTTCAAGGTGGAACTGCAACTCGTCGTCTATTTCACGATGCGATTTTGGAGACAGAAAAAAACGGAGGCGCGTCAACCATTCTCTGAGCATCTGTCCTCCTACTTCAGCACCAACGCGATTGCTGTTGAAATACGGCCCCAGTCTTCGAGCTCAGCTTTCAATTGCTTCTGCCCAGTCTTGGTTAGCGAATAGTATTTCGCTTTGCGATTGTTTTCCAGGCTCCCCACTCGGCCTGTACCACCCCTTGTATTCCAGCCGATGAAGAGCGGGGTAGAGCGACCCCTGTCCAATCTGAAGTGCATCCTTCGATACCTGCTGAATGCGTTGCGCGATGCCCCACCCATGCATCGGTTCGAGGGCAAGTGTCCTCAATATCAGCAAATCCAGCGTTCCCTGCAGAAGATCTGTAGTTGCCATTGCTCCCCTCGACATTCAACAAGAGAATGCTTTAGTCACCTGTCGAGTGTCAAG
>CAWCRD010000007.1:0-332434 GCA_963797895.1 uncultured Acidobacteriaceae bacterium | reverse complement strand
CTTCGCCGGTACCGTTCTTCGCGTCCTTTGGGAGCCACGGGCGGGTGACGAGCTGCACGCTGGAGATACAGCTGGTGTAGATCAGATCGTTGACGACTTTGGCGCGCTCGTTATCGATATTCGTATCGATCAGGTGAATGAAGGTTTTTTCCTTCTTCGAGAAGCCGATACCGATGTCGTGCGTGGATGAGGAGGTCCAGACGGGCTCGCCGTGCCAGGTCTCTCTCGTCTTCCAGATGCGCAGATGGTGGCGTTTGGAGAAGGTGTTGAGCGTCTTGGCGTATGCGAAGTCGGGAGCCTGTCCGTTCAGCAGCAGGATGGACATCGGCGCGCGACGGTAGCCCTGATTCTCTGCGACGGAGCGAATGGTGCTGTAGGTGCTTTCCGCGCTTAGGTCATCTACGATCACCCATCCGCTTGCCGCGAAGGCACGTTCGAGGGCGGCGCCGCTGCCAATGAAGATCAGGTTGGTGAAGTCGGAGGGCAGCTCCTTCTTTCCCGACGTGAAGGTGCGAAAGGGAAGCTTGTGCACCATCTCGCCAAGATCCTTCCGTCCATCGTCGGAGTCCACGATAGGCGGGAGCGTCTGGGTCTTGCCGGCGGGTAGATCGACCGGCGCGACGACTTCGGCCAGCAGTTCAGCACCGGAGGGAAGTGTGATCTCCGGTTCGGAAAAGCGCAGCACACTCGCCGAGCCAGCGGTGGTAAAGATGGCAGCAATCGGATCTCCGAAGGCCAGAGTGCCGACGATACCCGACGCGCGATTGCTCAGGGTAGACGTCGAGCGGATTCCCTGGATACGTCCTTTCTTGTTAATACCTTCCCGGGCGTTTTCGACCGCCGTGATGCGCACCTGGACTGGAGCGGATGTGCCGTCGGCAAAGACAAGCTGGTCGAAGCGCAGCTCGACCTCTGCCGTCTCGTGCGCAAAGCCCAGTCCCACCTTGCGGACGGAGACAACCGATCCCTGAATCGTCGTTCCCAGCGGAACAACAATTTTCCCTCCCTCGTTGACGGGTGAGATCAGGATGCCGCTGATCTTTGTGCCTGCACGGGTGGAATAGGAACTGATCGGCTGCTGGATACGGATTTCGAGCCGGGTGCCAGCCGGAATGGTCTCGGCGAGGACGGCAACGGCAGGTACAAGGAGCCAGAGGCAGCAGGACAGAAACAAACGACAGAGCCCGGTTGGCAATCACGCCTCCAGTCAGGCAAAGCTAGTTCGGCCGCGGGGCACGGCGTGGTTTGGTTGATGCTGACGACGCTATCACGAATGTGCGCCGGTGTAAGGCGAAATCACGGTCAGAGCAGGGATAATCGAACCAATCCGGGACGATCGCTCCGCCCCGATGGCGGTATCCACGGGCGCCAACCGAAACTGCGCCTGCCTTCGGAATCAACCGCACACAACTCTTTGCGCCGGACGCGAAATATGACAGAGTATCCGTAACCCCACATTCTCCTGTACACCGCGATCCCTGTCGCATCCGGTGTGGTGTTTCTTGGGCGTCTTCGTTGTCGTGGTCGATGAGGACCAATCTGCCGAACTCCCTGCGTAGTCGGCGACCCAGATTGAACTCTGCTCGAAGGGAGCCGGATGCGTTTTTCAGTGAAGTGTTTGAGTATTGCGACAGGTCTGGCATTGCTGCCTGTGCTGGCGCATGCGCAGGCGGCGGGTGCGCCGACCGCGGCCGACATCGCCGCGTTGAAGCAGGCGGTGGCGGATGCAAAGATGTCCGCCGACAACACGTGGATGCTGGTGTGCTCGGCGCTCGTGTTGATGATGACCGGCCCTGGCCTGGCGCTCTTCTACAGCGGGCTGGTGCGCAAAAAGAACGTGCTGGGCACCATGATGCAGAGCTTCGCCATGATGGCGATCATCTCGGTGACCTGGGCGGTCCTCAGTTACAGCCTGGCCTTCGACGCCGGCACGAGCTTTATCGGTGGTCTGCACCATCTCTTCCTGCATGGAGTGGGAACGGCTCCCGACCTGGCATATGCGACTTTCCCCGCGCAGACCTACATGATTTACCAGATGATGTTCGCCATCATTACGCCGGCGCTGATCACGGGCGCATTCGCGGAGCGCATGAAGTTCAGCGCGATGGTGGTGTTCACCGTGCTGTGGTCATTCGTGGTGTATGACCCGATGGCCCATATGGTGTGGGGACAGGGCGGCCTGCTGAATGCCTCTGGCGGCAAATTTCCGTGCCTTGATTTTGCAGGCGGCACCGTGGTGCACATCACCTCGGGTGTTTCCGCGCTGGTGTGCGCGCTCTATCTGGGCAAACGCGTGGGCTATCCCACGGAAAAGATGGCGCCGCATTCTGTGGTGCTGAGCTTTATCGGCGCCTGCCTGTTGTGGGTAGGCTGGTTCGGCTTCAATGCGGGCTCGGCGCTTTCCTCCGGCCCATTGGCGACGAGCGCCTTCGTGAATACCCACCTGGGTGCGGCGGCGGCCGCCATTGGGTGGATGCTGGCAGAATGGGTTCGGCAGGGCAAGCCGAGCGCGCTGGGCGGCATCTCCGGCGCGGTTGCCGGGCTGGTCGCCATTACGCCCGCAGCGGGGTTCGTGCAGCCGATGTCATCCTTGCTGATCGGATTGCTGGCCGGGCTGGTGTGCTACACCATGGTCGCGGTGGTGAAGCAGCGTCTGGGCTACGACGATTCCCTCGACGCCTTTGGCGTTCATGGAGTCGGTGGCACGCTGGGCGCGCTGCTGACCGGCGTCTTCGCCACCAGTGCGATCAATCCGATATTCAAAGATGCGGCCGGGAATACGCTGCCCGTCGGCATGGTGGATGGCCACTGGGGCCAGATCGGTAACCAGATCGTAGGCATCCTTATCGCCATTGTGCTATCTGTGGTCGGCACGTTTGTATTGTTGAAGCTGGTCGATCTTGTGATCGGGCTGCGCATGTCGCCGGAACACGAGATGGAAGGTATGGACGTGACCCAGCACGGCGAAGAGGGATACGACTGGGCCTGATTCTTGCCGCCCAGTATGAGGAGCACGCATGCAGAAGATTGAAGCGATCATTCAGCCGTCGCGGCTGGATGCCGTGAAAGATGCGCTGATCGAAATCGGCGTGGAAGGCATGACGATTCTGGAGGCACGCGGGCATGGCCGCCAGAAGGGGCACACGGAGTTCTACCGGGGCCGCGAGTATACGGTGGATCTGCTGCCGAAGGTAAAGCTCGAGCTTGTGGTGCACGATGACGCGGTGGAGAAGGTGATCCAGACCATCGCCACGACGGCGCGCACGGGCCACATCGGCGATGGAAAGATTTTTGTGTCGCGTATCGACGAGGCGATCCGAATTCGCAACGACGAGCGCGGCGAGACGGCCCTATAGCAGTTGGACGCGCAGCAGGAGGGTCACCGGATGGCGCAGCCATTCGCATCAGTCAGCGCCGCAGCGGATTCCTACCGCGCGGAGTTCGCCGCCCTGGATGCTTCCTTCGCGCGAACCGGCGATGGCCCGGCCTGCCTGCGACGGCGCACATCGCTGGTGGACACGCTCGTCACGGGATTGTGGCCGCTGCTGGGCGGTGCTGCACGGCCTATCGCGCTGGTGGCCACCGGCGGTTATGGACGCAGAGCGCTCTTCCCCTATTCCGATATCGATCTGATGTTTCTCTGCCCCGATGCGCGGGTGGAGACCCAGGCGCGCGATCTTATCCGCGCTATGAGCCAAGCGCTTTGGGATAGCGGCCTGCGAGCCAGCACCGTCACACGCAACGTGCGCGAGTGCGACCGGTTTGCAGCGGAGAATTTCGAGTTCACATTGTCATTGCTGGACCGGCGGCTGGTAGGCGGCGATGCCGGGCCGTATGCGTTACTGACGGAGAAGGTCCTGCCGGCGCTGATTTTGCGTGAAGCCGACACCATTGAACGGCTGTTGCAGAAGGCGCTCTATGACCGCTATGCGCGCTTCGGCGGCACCATCTTTCATCTGGAACCAAATGTGAAGGAAGCGCCGGGAGCATTGCGCGACCACCACACCGCGCAATGGTTTCAAGCCTTGACGCGAATTTGCGAAACGAAGAGCTGGCCGCACAGCGGAGATCTGCAGCCGGATCCGGAAGTGCAGGCTGCGGTCGAATTCATGACGGCGGCACGCTGCTTTCTGCACCTGCGCGCGCACCGTGACGACAACGTCCTGAGCTGGCATGCGCAGGATGAGGCCAGCGCGAAGAGCATCGGGCTCGAGACGGGGGGCACAGCCGATCCCGCGTACTGGATGCGCACTTACTACCGTCACGCGCGCATCATTCTGCGCAGTGTGACGCCGTGGCTGGAACAGCCGCCCGCCGCAAGGCCGTTCTTCGCACGCCGGCGGCGCAAGCTGCCGGTTGAGGGCACTCCGTTCGTCGCGGTAGAGGGGCGCATCGATCTGGAGAGCGACCAGATCAACATCGATCCGGAATCGATGCTGCGGGTCTTCGCGGAAATTGCTGAGCAAGGCTCGCGCCTGACACAGCGGGCGGAATCTGCCATCAGCGACGCCCTGCCGATGTTGAATCTGCAGCTGCCGGAAGGACCATTTCTGCGCGCCGGCTTGCAGCGCATCCTGCTTGGCCGCCATGCAGCACAAGCGCTGCGCACCATGCACATGCTGGGCGTGCTGGAGATGCTGGTGCCGGAGTTTCATGGGATAGACGCGCTGGTGATCCGGGACTCGTATCACCGCTACACGGTGGATGAGCACACCTTCCTGACCATCGAAAACGTGCACGCGCTGCGCGACGCTGCGCAGGACTGGGAGCGACGTTTTGCGGGGCTGCTGGATGAGATCGACCGGCTGGAACTACTCCTGCTGGCGTTGCTGCTGCACGACACAGGCAAGGCCAGCCGCACCGGTGATCACACGACACAGAGCAGGGAACTGGCGGAGGCGGTGCTCGGTCGACTGGAGTTCGAGCCGGAGGAACGCGAGATCGTGCTGGAGCTGGTGCGCGATCATCTCGCCATGTCGGCGGCGCTGCGCCGCGATATTTTCGATCCGGAGACGCTGCGCGCATTGGCCGAAAAAGTGGCAACGCCGATGCGGCTGCGCATGCTCTGCCTGATGACCTATGCCGATGTGCGCGCGGTGAATCCGGAGGCACTGACACCGTGGAAGGCAGAGAACTTATGGCAGCTCTTTATCGCGACCTCGAACTGGATGGACCGCAACGTGGACGAGGAGCGTTACCACGCTGCTGTTGATCCTGCGTTGTTGCGGCGCATCACTGCAATGGTGCCAGACCGCAAGGAGCAGATGCAGCGCTTTCTCGAAGGGCTGCCGCAGCGCTATGTGCAGACGCGACTGCCGGAGCAGATACGCGCGCATCTGGAGATGTCGCGCAATCTTGACCAGCAGCCGGCGCAGCTTTCGGTGCGCAAGACGCGGCATCTGTTTGAGCTGGTGCTGATTGCGAGGGATCGCCCAATGCTGTTTGCCGATATCGCGGGCACGCTCTCTGCGCTGGGGATGAATATCGTCAAGGCTGAAGCATTCGCGAATGATGCAGGCACCGTGGTGGACAGCTTTCTCTTTGCCGATTCTTTTGGCACGCTGGAGCTGAACCCGTCGGAATTCGGCCGCTTCACGCAAAAGGTCATGGATGCGGTGACAAAACGGACGTCGGTGGATGGGCTGATGCGTGCGCGCAGACATCTCCATCTGCTGCCAGTAAAAATGCGGGTGGAAACGCTCATCTCCTTCGACGACACGGCATCGAGCGCAAGCACTGTGATGCAGGTGATTGCGCAGGACGGCCCGGGACTGCTGCGCACGATCGCATCCGTGATTGCGACACATGGGTGCGATATCCGCGTGGCGCTTATCGACACGGAAGGCGAGCTGGCGGTGGACGTTTTCTATCTTACTGAGGCGAATCAGCCGCTCAACGAACCGCTGAAAGCGCGCCTCGCCGACGATCTGATGGCTGCGATCCAGGAGTTGCGGCCGGTAGCGGCGCTCGCGCGCTAACCACTCGGTGGGTGGCGCTTTGCCCCGTTGCTGAACCGAAGGTGAAGCGGGTCGTCACTCCACCTTCGGTTCATTCAGGAAGGCAACTACAGGCGGGTTGTCATGCCTGCGGACGTGGCGTCAGCTTCACCAGCATGCGCTGTGTCTTCTCCCAATCGACAAGCAGCACTTCTGCACGCTGGCTGTGTGCCGTCGATGCGTGGAGCAGAAGCAGCTCGTTGACCTGCGCTGCGGATTCGGGATCGCCGGCGAGGCTTGAGGCCTCAAGGAACTCCGGATGATAGCGCTGCTCGGTGACAAAGCTTCCGTCCTCATCGAGCACCCAGGCGATGCCGCCTGTCATGCCGGCGCCGAAGTTCTGGCCAGCACGGCCCAGCACCAGCACGGCCCCCCCGGTCATGTACTCGCAGCCATGATCGCCGACGCCTTCGACCACTGCAGTTGCCCCGGAGTTGCGAACCGCGAAGCGCTCGCCGGCGCGTCCGGCAGCCAGCAGGCGGCCGGCAGTGGCGCCGTAGAGAGCGACATTGCCGAGCAGGACGTGATGCGAGCTTTCGCGCGCGGCGTCGCCCTCGGCGCGTAGCACGATCTCGCCACCGCTCAGGCCCTTGCCGACGAAGTCGTTGGCGAGCCCTTCGAAGACGAGACGCATGCCGGTGACTGCGAACGCGCCGAAGGACTGGCCGGCAACGCCCTCAAGGTCGATTTCGATTGGTGCAGGCGGCTGGCGGTGATTCAGACGTTCCAGGGCAAGCTCGCCGGCAAGCCGGGCACCGACGGCGCGATCGCTGTTGGCAACTTTGCTGCTGATGGAAAACGGCTTGCCTTCGCGCGCCGCCGCGAGAGCCGGCTCGACCCACTCGTCGTCGACCGGCACCTCTGTCTGTGGACGAACATTGCGCTGACCGGCCCATGCACGAACGCCGTCGACTGGCGCGGCCAGCATGCGGGTCAGGTCGAGCGCACCGATGCGACGGGTCTGCTCCAGCAGATCGGTGCGGCCTATCGCGTCTGCCAGGCTCGCAAGTCCAAGGCCGGCGAGCAGGCTGCGGAGATCGCTGGCGAGCCCTTCGAAGAACCGCACAACGTGTTCCGGCTTGCCGCGAAACTTCGCGCGCAGCTCCGGCTTCTGGGTTGCGATGCCGGTGGGACAGGTGTTGAGGTGGCACTGCCGCGCCATGTCGCAGCCGATGGAAACCAGCACGGCGGTGCCGAAGGCGTATTCGTCGGCTCCCAGCATCGCGGCGATCAGGACATCCCGCGCCGTCTGCAGGCCGCCGTCGCAGCGCAGACGCACGCGGCCACGCAGTCCCTCCGCGACCAGGCACTGCTGCGCTTCCGCGAGGCCCAGCTCCCAGGGATTGCCGGCATGCTTGATACTCGAAAGCGGTGACGCGCCGGTGCCGCCACTGTGGCCGGCGATGACGATGTAGTCGGCGAAGGCCTTCGCGACACCGGAAGCGATCGTGCCCACGCCGAAGCCCGAAACCAGCTTGACCCCGATCGCGGCACGCGGGTTCACGCGCTTCAGGTCGTAGATAAGCTGTGCAAGATCTTCGATGGAGTAGATGTCATGGTGCGGCGGTGGGCTGATGAGCATGACGCCGGGCTGTGCATGGCGCAGCCGCGCAATCAGCTCCGTGACTTTGTGAGCGGGAAGCTGGCCCCCCTCGCCGGGCTTGGAGCCCTGCGCGATCTTGATCTCGATCTCTTCCGCGTTGGCGAGGTATTCCGCTGTGACACCGAAACGACCGGAGGCGAGCTGCTTGATCTTGTTGTTGCGCAGGCCGCGACCGCCGGTGAGGGGATCGGGTGCGTAGACAGCCGGGTCCTCGCCACCTTCGCCGGTGTTGGAGCGTGCGCCGAGGATGTTCATCGCCTCGGTGATCGTTCCGTGCGCTTCGGGGCTTAGCGAACCGAGCGACATTGCCGAAGCGATGAAGCGGCGTGTGATGTCCGTGGTCGGCTCAATGGCATCCTCAGTCAGCGACGGGCCTGCCGCACGGATGTTTAGCATATCTCGCAACGTCTGCGGCGCGGCTTCTGAAGCCGCGGTGAGGACGCTTAGCGTCTGCGGCTCTGCAACCGACACAGCACCGCGCACGGAGCCGACACTGCTCTGTACAACCTTCACGCGCTGCGGCTGCCATGCGTGCGGCTCGGCTGTATCCGCTTTGCGAAAGCGGACCCAGCCGTAGTCAGGCAGGTCTGTACCGGTGGGTGCGCCGAGAACGGGCGGCTCGGGATGGAAGGTTTCCTGCCATGCGCGACGGACCTGCGCCTCGATGTCGGAAAAGCCGATGCCGCCAAGCGGTGCAGGCGTGCTGCGCAGGCAGCGATGGATCACATCGTCGTTGAGCCCAATGGAATCGAAGAGATGCGCTCCGCGATAGCTGTCTACAACAGAAATGCCCATCTTCGACATGACCTTCGCGAGTCCCTGGTCGAAGGTCTTGAGCATGTTCTTCTCGCCATTCTCAGCAGAGGCGGCAGCAGCCGTCTGCAGAGCGAGCCAGGGACACACCGCGCCCGCACCGACGCCGAGCAGCACAGCGGCATGATGAAGATCGCGGCAGTCGCCCGCCTCGACCGCAAGGCCGACGCGCGTGCGGATGCCTGCGTCGATAAGCGCGTGATGCACCGCGCCGGTAGCCAGCGCCATCGGCACAGGCAGCTTCTCCGGGCCGGCCGGCATATCGGTGAGCAGCAGCAACTGTGCGCCGCCGGTCACTAGAGCCGTCGCTTCCGCACAGAGGCGGTCGATTGCGGCGGAGAGCGTTTCTGCCGGCGAGAAGACGCATTCGAGCACTGCGGTCGGCAGATCGGCCGCGAGCGGATGGCTGCGCTCACGCAGCGCTTCTACCTGGCCGAGCGACAGGAATGGCGAGGAGAGCGAGAGGCCGGGAATACGCGCGTGCGGATCGAGCAGGTGCGGCCATGGGCCGAGGCGCGTGTGCAACTGGACGACGCATGCTTCGCGAAGCGCGTCGATCGGCGGATTCGTCACCTGGGCAAAACGCTGGCGGAGGTAGTTGTAGACAGGGCGCGGCGAGCGGGCGAGTGCGGCGATGGGAGTGTCGTCGCCCATGGACCACACGGCATCCTTGCCATCGACGGCCATCGGCTGCAGCACCATGCGAACGTCTTCGCGCGTGTAGCCGAAGAGCCGCTGGAGCTCCAGCAGGCGCTCCGCAGGCAGGCCGCTCTTCCAACCCGCGGCATCGGTCAGCGCGAGGTCGGAGACAAGCGTCTCGTACTCCACTTCAAGATCGAAGCGGGCGAGAATCTCGCGCGTGTTCAGCACTTCGTAACTCTTCAGGTCGACGACCAGCATCTCGCCGGGACCGAGCCGCCCGCTTTCGAGAACAGATTCCGGGTCGAGATCGACCAAGCCGGCCTCCGATCCGGCGACGACCAGGCCACCGCGCGTGATGAAGTAGCGGCAGGGGCGCAGGCCATTGCGATCGAGCGCTGCGCCGATGAGGTGGCCATCCGCGAAGGTGAGGGCGGCAGGGCCATCCCACGGCTCCACGCAGTCGGCGTGGTAGTGCATAAACTCGGATACTTTTTCGAGCCGTGCCGGCGGAACCAGCATGCGGACGGCCTGGCTGACACTACGGCCGTTGCGGGCGAGCAGCTCTACGGCTTCGTCAAGGCTGGTGGAGTCGGAGCCATCGGGCGAGTAGAGCGGGTGATACTCGGCCGGAATGGTAGAGGCGCGCGCATCCATGCGCGCACGGTTGCCCCACACTGTGTTGATTTCGCCGTTGTGCGCAAGCATGCGCAGCGGCTGAGCGCGGCTCCATGCGGGCTCGGAGTTGGTAGCGTAGCGCTGATGGAAGATGGCGAATGCTGTTTCGTAGGCCGGGTTCGCGAGGTCGGGATAGAACTCCGAGAGCAGGCGGCCGGCGCAGAGCGCCTTGTAGACGATGGTGGAGTCGGAGAGCGAGCAGATGTGGACGGCGGTCTTCTTCCGCTCGAACTGCTTGCGCGCCAGGAAAAGGCGGTGGTCGAGCTCTGCGGGATGGGCGGAGATGAGCGCCTGCAGGATGCGCGGGGCGGAAGCGAGCGCCTGCTGGCCGAGATGCTCAGGACGCGTGGGGACCTCACGCCAAGTCATCAGCCGACAACGTTGCGCTTTCAGTGCCTCTTCGAAGGCCTTCTGTGCCGGGGCGGGATCGCGATCGGCAGGGAAGAAACAGACCCCGACAGCGAGCGCGCGATCGGCTTTGAGCGTGAGACCGGCGGCGCGCAGGAGGAAACTCCTGGGTATCTGCGTCATGATGCCGACGCCGTCGCTGCTTTTGCCGTCGGCGGCCACGGCTCCGCGATGCGCGAGGCGACCCAGCGCGGTGAGGGCGTGTGCCAGCACCTCATAGGATGGCTGGTTCGAAACGCGCGCGACAAAGCCTACGCCGCAGGAGTCGTGGTGAAAGCGCGGGTCTAGTAGTGAATTTGGCAGGGCAGGGCGGGGCGTTGAGCTCTCGGGACGCGCGTCAGCGCAGGAGGTCAACGGATCGGTACACGAGGACGCAGAAGTGGCAGTCGCAGGGTGCCAGTGGTTCGCCATAGTTCACTATAAGCTGATTTGCTGTCATTAGCACCCGTGAGTCTTCAGGAAATTTTCGAAGACGGCGAGCAGCACTGAGAAAGCCGAGGAAATACGGCCGGGATGACGCGCCTGCCGCATGGTCGCATACTGGAAATACGATGACCCCTTTGCTATGGAAGCCAGAGAGCTGGCCGTCGCGCCTGGAGGAGCTGGAGGCGCGCACCGGCGAGTTGAAGGAAGTGCCGCTGCGCCGCGATGTCCGGTCGCTCGGCATGTTGTTGGGTGAAGTGCTGCGGGAACAGGCCGGTGAACGGCTGTTCCAGCTGGAAGAGGACCTGCGCCAGCTGTCGATCGAGCGCCGCGAAGCAGCCGCAGAGGGCGATAGCGCACGAGCCGCGCAGTTGCTGAAGCAGCAGATGGCACGTGTCGCGGAACTCGACCTGCCGGACGGATACCAGCTTACGCGGGCCTTCGCCTACTACTTCGAGCTGATCAATCTTGCCGAGACCAATCACCGCAAGCGGCGGCGCATCTCGATGCAGATGAGATCGGAAGACAGTGCGCCCGGCGCCGAGAGTGCCGTCCAGCGCGGCTCGTTCCGGGGCACGCTGCGTGCCATGCGGCAGGCCGGTATCGATGCCGACGCGGCATTCGCGTTCATGGCGCGCGTGCACATCACGCCCGTCTTCACCGCGCACCCGACCGAAGTGGCGCGTCGTTCTGTGCTGTACAAGCGGCGCAGGCTGGGCGCATTGCTCGAAGAGCTGGACCGCATCCCGCTGCCGGACGCGGAACTCGAGCGATTGCAGTCCGCCGTGGCGGCCGAGATCACCGCGCTGTGGCAGACCGATGAAGTGCGAGCGCGACGACCTTCGGTTAGCGATGAGGTGAAGATGGGGCTGGACTACTACCACGCCTCGATCTTCGCAACAGTGCCGGCGCTTTATGCGGAGCTGGCTTCCGCATTCGCCGCCGAGTATGGGCGGCAGCTCTCACCGGCGGAGATGCCGCTGATGCTGAGCTTTGGGTCATGGATTGGCGGCGACCGGGACGGCAATCCATTTGTCACCCAAGAGGTGACGATCGACGCGATCACCGGGGCGCGGGAGCACATCCTGGCGTTTTATCGCGAGCAGGTGCAGTCGCTGTTCGACCTGCTGACCAGCTCCGTCCATCAGGTGGACACCAGCGTCGCGCTGCGCAAGCGCCTTGAAGGCTATCTTGCTGAAGTTTCCCATGCTGCGCCGGAAGCGAAGGAGCGCTATGCGCTGGAGCAGTACCGGCGATTCCTGCTCTGCATCCAGCAGCGTCTGGATGGAGATACGGATAATGCCGGAGGGTTGAAGCCTTATCAGGACGCCAATGAGTTCCGCGACGATCTGCTGCTGCTGCGCGCGAGTCTGGCGGAGAACCGCGGCGAGCGCATTGCGGCAGAGCTGGTCGATCCATTGCTGCTGCAATTGCGTACCTTTGGGCTGCATCTGCATACCCTGGATGTGCGTCAGCACGCGCGCCGCCATGAGCTTGCGATGCGGGAGGTTTCAGCCGCGGCCGGCTGTGCTGCCGCCGACGGCAAGGCCGCCGAGGCGCTGCATCCGGAGAGCGAAGACGTGCTGGACACGCTGCGCACGATTGCGCGGCTGCAACAGGGACCATACCGCGAGTCCATTCGGCACTACGTCATCAGCGGCGCGGCCTCGGTCGAGGATGTGCTGCGCGTGGTCGGTCTGGCGCGCATCGCCGGTGTGCAGGTAGAAGGCGGCAACGGCTTGCACGGGCTGATGCCGGTGCCTCTATTCGAATCCATTGAAGACCTGCAGCGCGCGCCGGAGATCTGTCGCGAGCTGTGGAGCTCGCCTGAATATCGCAAGCTGCTTGCGTCATGGAACAACATGCAGGAGCTGATGCTGGGCTATTCCGACTCGAACAAAGACGGCGGCATGTTGACCAGCACCTGGGAGATTTATCGCGCACATCGCGCTTTGCATCAGGTGGCTCGCGAGTGCGATGTACACCTGCGGCTGTTCCATGGCCGCGGCGGCACGGTCGGACGCGGGGGCGGCCCCACGCACCGCTCGATTTACGCGCAGCCCCTCGATTCGTTCGAGGGACAGTTACGTATCACCGAACAGGGTGAGGTGCTGAGCTTCAAGTACGGCGATGTGGTCCTGGCAGAGCGCAATCTGGAGCTGATGCTGGCGGCATCACTCGATGCGCTGGCGCGGCCCAATGACCGATTGGGCGATGGCCGTCTCAGCGGACGCATGGAGCCGGCATGGGAGTCTGCGATGAACACGCTCTCGGAAGAAAGCTTTGCCTTCTACCGCGAACATGTGGTCGAAGACTCGGAGGTGCTGGAGTACTTCGAGCAGGCGACCCCCGTTGCCGAGTTGGAGAACGTGCGCATCGGCTCGCGTCCTTCGCGCCGCAGCGGAAAGCGCAGCCTCGCGGATCTGCGGGCGATTCCGTGGGTCTTTGGCTGGACACAGAGCCGGCATCAATTGCCGGCGTGGTTCGGCGTAGGCTATGCGCTTACGCGCTTTGCGGACAAGGACCTGCCGCTGCTTCAGGCGATGATGGCACGCTTCCCGTTGTTCATCGATCTGGTGCGCAATGTGGAGATGGCATTGGCGAAGTCTGACTTCGGGATCGCGAAGCTCTACAGCGAACTGGTAAGCGATAGGCTGCTGCGCGAGCGCGTGTACGGGAAGCTGAAGCAGGAGTTTGAGCGGACCGAGCAGGCAGTGCTCCTGGTCACTGGCCAGAAGGCGTTGCTTGAATCGAACCCGGTGCTGGCGCGGTCGATCCGGCTGCGGAATCCATATGTCGACCCCATGAGCCTGATTCAGGTGGAGCTGCTGCGCCGCAAGCGGAGCGGCGAGGACTCCGATGCGCTCAACCGCGCCCTGGGCGCCACCATCAACGGGATCTCAGCGGGCCTTCGCAACACCGGCTGAGCGGCCCAAGCTAATTGCGGGCGACGACCAGCACCGACGGGACTGGCACAGTGGCGTTTTCCTGGCGCTCGCGCTTGGCAGCCGCCAACGACGCGTTCGCCCTGGCTGCCAGGGCATCCACCGTCTCGCCATCCGCAGGAAAGCTGCTGATGCCAAAACATGCCGTCACTGGCGAGCTGTTTTCTTCGAACGTGAGCAGACCGGCTTCGCGCACTGCCGCACGCAGGTCTCGCATGCGCGCCTCGGCAATTTCGGGGGGCAGGCCGGGGAAGAAGATGCCGAATTCATCGCCGCCCACCCGCGAGAGGACGTCGCCTTCTCGCACCGTCAGGCGGAAGCATTCGGCCACCTGGCGGAGCAGGCGGTTTGCATCTACCAGGCCGATGGTTTGGTTGATTGCGCTGAAGCCGTCAAGATCGCAGATAACAAGGATCGCGGTCAGATTTGCTGCCTTGCAGCGCTCCAGCTCGGCGGCTAGCCGGATCGCGAAGGCATCCGAGTTCAATAAGGTCGTCAGCAGATCGGTTTCGCGCCATTCGCCGGTGGCGAGCGCGTCGGCACGCGTTCCAATGTTGTCCTGTTCGAGCGAGGCCGCCTCCTGTGCCGGCTCTGGAGCTAGCTCGGCGGCAGCAATTTCCGTTACTACGGCGGGGGCAATCGTTTCCACCACGTTTGACGCGAGGCCATGCTCTCGCCATCCTTTGGCAAGCGGTGCTGACCAGTAGATGACGGCCGATGCCGATGCGATGACGGCCATTGCAAGCAAGCTGAGCGCGATCGGCCACCCTCGATATGCAGCGAGTGCTGCCAGAAGCGCGCCCGCGATGGGAAGGATGGCGAAGAACGTGCGCTGCAAAGGTTGACGTGGCATGGTGATTCAGGTCCGTAAAGCAATGATCCGGACCCATCGAGCATACCGCCGCCGCGCCATCCCCGCTGCGCGCCTTCCGTACTTGCGCTTACAACTTTTGGGGAGGCTGGGAATCGTGGCTCTCAGCTCAGCTTGGCTTCGAGCTCCGCCCAGCGCGTATAGAGCGCATCCATGGCTGCTTGTGCGCTCGCCAGTTCATCCAATGCTGTTTGCAGGCGCGCAGCGTCGCTGGCGATGGCCGGATCTTCGGCCGCGGCCTGCGCACTCTGTAACGCGGCCTCGGCTTCCGCGATACGGTCTTCGATGCCTTCGTACTCGCGCGCTTCAAGATAGGAGAGCTTCTTCCGTGCGCGTGCTGCTACTGCTGGCGACGCACTTGCGCCGGATCGCTCTGCAGCAGGAGCGAAGTCACGCTTCTGTTGGAGCTCGTCACGCCACGTCTCCCATTGCAAATAATCTGCGAACTGACCGACATTGCCTGCGCCATCCAGGCCGAGAACTACGGTAGACACGCGATCCAGAAGATAGCGGTCGTGTGTGACCAGCACCAGCGCGCCGCGAAATTCAAGCAGGCTCTCTTCCAGAACCTCGAGAGTCGGAATATCGAGATCGTTGGTGGGCTCATCCAGCAGCAGCAGGTCCGCTGGCTCGAGCATCAGTTTCGCGATGAGGACGCGGGCGCGCTCGCCGCCAGAGAGGTTGGCGACTGGCTGATTGAGCTGCTCGCCGGTAAAAAGGAAGCGCGACGCCCATGACGCGACGTGGATCACGCGGTCCTGATAGACGACGGAATCGCTTTCCGGCGCAAGCGCGCGGCGCAGCGTAAGCGAGGAATCGAGCTGCCGGTTCTGATCGAAGTACACGATACGCAGTGCATTCGCACGCTCGATAGCTCCAGAGGTCGGCTCCAGCTCGCCGCGGAGCAGACGCAGGATCGTGGTTTTACCACTGCCGTTCGGTCCGACAAGGCCCACGCGCGTGCCCGCGGTGAGCGGGAAAGTCAGATCGCAAAATAGCATCCGTCCCGCAACTTCGTAGTCGAGATGATCGAGCGTGACCAGCCGCTTGCTCGCGCGCCCGCTGTCGGTGAACTCGATATCGGTGCTGGTCGTGCGATTGCGCGCGCTGACTTCCGCCAACTCGCCGATGAGGGCGTGTGCCTTGTCAATACGCGCCTTGGCCTTGGTGGCACGCGCCTTCGGGCCGCGGCGCAGCCACTCGATCTCCGTGCGCACGCGGTTCTCCAGCGCCTCCTGCCGTCGCTGCTGCGCTTCGAGAAACGCCTCTTTGTCTTCCAGGAATCGGCTGTAGTTACCGCGCGTCCGGAGAATGCCGTCAGGATAAGCAGGATTGATCTCGGCAATCTCCAGCGCGACGGATTCAAGGAAGTAACGATCGTGGCTGATGATCACGCACGCGAAGGACGCGTTGTTGAGGATGCCTTCGAGCCACTCGATACCTTCAAGGTCGAGGTGATTGGTTGGCTCATCAAGCAGCAGGACATCGGGCGCAACGGCGAGAGCACTCGCAATTGCCAGGCGCTTCCGCCAGCCGCCGGAGAGGGAAATGGCCGCCGCGGTGAAATCGCCGAATCCGGCGCGTCCCAGTGTCTCGCGAATGAGGCGGTCCCACTCCTCGTGAGAGACTCGCGCATCCCGGACAGCGTCCTCCATCACTGACCAGACGGTCTGGCCCGCTGCAAAGTCTGATACCTGCGCTACATAGCTGGTGCGTGCACGTTTGCGGATGGCGAGCTCGCCCGTATCCGGCTCGACGTCGCCTGCCAGTATCTTGAGCAGCGTGGACTTTCCGGCGCCGTTCGGGCCGATGAGGCCGATGCGCGCTCCTTCGTCGACGGTGAAGGAGAGATCGCGAAAGAGAGGCCGCGGACCAAAGGCTTTGGTGATGTTCTGCGCGTTGAGAAGTGGTGGCATGGGTATGGATTCTGAAGCCGCTAGTATCTCGAAGTGCGTGCGAAAGGAGCCTTCAGTTCGAACTGCTGGAGCCGGCAGGCAGGGGAAGTGAGACACCGCGCCGCACATAGATGCGATAGGAGGAAGCATCCGCCTGCTGGGGATATGTTCTTGTGATCACTGGCTGATAGTTTTCGGCCAGGTAAGTGGCAAACCTCGGCCACACGTTGAGCTTGTCGAAACTGGGAGACCGATAAAACCGCTCATTGCTAAGAATGAAAACGGAAGGTGGGTTGCTCATTATCTGGTGCCAGAACCAGTCACGATTCTGGTCGACGCCCGCGGATCTCTGCGGCGCGAACAGTAGGACGTCTCCTATATTCCCATTGCTTTGAACAAGCTTGAGGTGATAGAGCGCATCGAAACATCCGTATACGATATCCAGGCACTCGACTTGGCGGTCGAGCCGCTTCCCACCCATTTGCGTGAGATCGGATTCGAGGGCAACGGTGAAACCGTTTTGCGGAACAATTGTCCAGATACGACGAGCGTAGATAGGCAGAACAAGAAACAATCCAGCGGAGATTCCAGCCATGCCGACGAGTCGCGTCCATTTTCGAGTTTCGGTTTCGCTCAGCGCGAGTGCGAGTTCGATCGCAGCCCACAGCAGGACAGGCGCGACCAGCGGATACTTGTGATGCTGGAAACCCTTTCCCTGGGCAATATACGAAACAGCCCCGAAGACGATGCCAACGCCGATGGCCCACTGCTCCCAGCTGTCCCGTCCCGTTTTCAGAAACGCGGCAAGGGCTGCAAAGGGAAGAATCGTCCAAAACAGCATAGGAACGGAACGATGCAGTAACGAGAGGATGCCTGCGCGGTCGGCGACCGCGTAAGAGGATGTGATCATCTTTAGGTCATATAGAAAACTGCCGAGCGCGTGCCATCGCAAAAGAAACGCGAGCGCATACCCGTAAGCGGCCGCTGCTCCGGCAAGACTCCAGATTATGTAGCGGGCGATAGCCTGATTGGTCTTCCTGAGCTGCACCGCCGCCATCACCAGCAGCGCGATGCCGAGAGGTGTGACGGTGGGTTTGATAGTGCCGGCCATTCCCAGGCTCGCGCCGAATGCAAACAACAGCCAGGGCCTGCGTCGCCGTATGCCCTCGAACAGGAAGGCGAACGCGACCATGGTGAGAACGGTCATAATCTCATCGCGCTCTACCGCGGTCCAGGGCCCGTTGTTCATGTGTTGAAGTGTAAAGAGGACGCCCGCAAAAAGACCTGCGAGCCAGTCATAGGGACGCGCAATCACGATCATGGCCAGCGTGAGAACCGCAAGCAGAGTGAAATCGTAGATGCGCCAGGAAAGGTCGCTTCCGCCGAACAAGTGCATAGCCCAGTTCTCGACGACATAGCAGCCAGGCATGTTCATGTCGGGGATATCGCGGTAGGGCGCGAAGCCATGCTCCATCAAAAAGTGTGAGTAGTGGAAGACTTGCGCATCCCCCACGAGCGGCCAACCATGCGTTGCCAGCACTACGGCGAGCGCAGCGCTTCCCAGGATCGCAACTGCCAGAATGCGAAATGCACTGAAATAGGACCAGGTGAATGTCAAGTACGGTTCTTCCTGCCCGGCTTTGGCTGCACACTGCGCATGATTATTATTTTGCCCTGTCGAGGAAATGATACAGAGTCTCAGGCTCCGAAACTGTGGTCTTGAAATACGGCAATGCAAAAGGTGGATTGCCGGCCTGACCGACTCCTCGTCGTTACGGATGTTGTGCCACAATCCTGGTCGAGGAGACTATTGCTTGCATACGCGCGGCATCTCGAAGGCCTGAGTGCAGCCAGGCTGCGGCGGGGAGACCTCGTCTTTGTCGCGCTCTCGGACTTGCGCTCAATGATCGTTACGTTAAAACAAGCTGTCCCTTTTCGGGAAACCGATACGGCTGGCACCTTGCACATTCCACCCTGTGTTAGGGTTAGTGCGCGCTTACAAGAATCTCCCCACCTTTTCTACCAACTGCCCCCACGGCTGGCTAGAGGCGCAAATCCAGAGTCGGGTCATGCTCAATTCATATCTTTGCTCCCGGCTTTTTAGGCCACGCAGCGTTCACTTAGGAGAGCCGGGATTTCCTCGGCAAAAGGAGAAAGCACATGCGTTTCATTGGACGATTGCTGGTTGTGGGAGCGTTGATCCTGACAGGGCTCGGTATCGCGCCGGCTCAAAACCATCATTTCCGCGACAACGGCGACGGAACGGTGAGCGATCTGGACACCGGCTTGATGTGGGAGAAGAAGGTTGGCAGTGTGTCGGACGACTCGTTTTTTTGTCCGCGTGATCCGGAGTGCGGTAACGTGCACAACGTCAATGACCGCTATCGCTGGAGCCTCCGTCAGGACGGCCATGGCGATGCACCAGATGGCCCGGCGTTCACGGATTTTCTAGCTACCCTCAACCGTGATCTGTCAAGGAACGGTGACGAAATCACAGGCTGCTTTGCCAAGCACTGCGATTGGCGGCTTCCGAATATCGATGAGCTAAAAACTATCGTTGATCGCCGTACGCAGTACCCAAGCATCGACGCAATCTTTGGACCAACTCGGTCAGATGCTTACTGGTCGGCGACGACTCAAACCGAGGATCGGCGATTCGCGTGGGCCGTGGTCTTCCGTGACGGCGACGCGCTCCCATTCAATAAGGCCGGTCATCTCTTCGTGCGTGCTGTGCGAGGTGGTTCAGATCGTAGCAACCGTTGATTTCGGCTAGCCGACAAAGCCTCCGTGACGGTGGCTTTCTCGCCTTCTGGTGATTCCTTTGGAGGCTGGCGTTTTTGCAAACCGGCCGGCAGTGACGCTAGAGACGTTTGTGCATTTCCCGCCAACACTTTGCCGAATTTTCAACAAGGGCGAAGCGACTGGTAGGATGGCGTCCGCATGACAACGTTCAACTCCCTTCGTCGTGATTTCCTCCGGATCGGCGGCTACGGTGTTGCCGCTGCTGCTATTCCGGCCGCGCCGCTTCTCGCTTCGTCGCCGAGTGGAGCGGCCTCGTCTTCCCAGGGCATGTTCGATGTTCGCACCTATGGCGCGACCGGGGACGGCAAGACACTGGACACCCATGCCGTCAATCGGGCAATTGAAGCGGCATCTTCTGGCGGCGGCGGGATGGTCGTCTTTCCGCCGGGCACGTATCTCTGTTTCTCCATCCACCTGAAGAGTCTGGTGCACCTGCACCTGCTGCAGGGGAGCACGATCGTGGCAGCCGATTCGCCGCTTCCGGGTGAGCGGACCGGATATCACGGCGGGAGCTACGACGCCGCAGAGCCGAATGCGCCATGGGAGGCGTTCCAGGATTATGGTCACAATCACTGGCACAATTCGCTGCTGTGGGGCGAAAACATTCACGATTTCAGCATCACAGGCTCGGGACTGATCTGGGGCAGGGGACTCTCGAATGGACGCGGCCGAAAGGGAGATGGCGCGCCGTTCGTCGCGGAGCAGCCCGGGGCAGGCAACAAAACGATTGCGCTGAAGAACTGCCGCAATGTCCTGCTGCGGGATTTTTCGATCCTCAAAGCCGGTCATTTCGGGTTGCTGCTGACCGGCATCGACAATCTTACCATCGACAATCTCAAGATCGACACTGATCGCGACGGGATGGATATCGACTGCTGCCAGAACGTCAGCGATCTCCAACTGCACTGTGAATTCGCCGTGGGATGACGGGATCTGCCCGAAATCGAGCTATGCGCTGGGCTATGCGCGTGCCACCAGAAATGTCACGATTTCTAACTGCTTCGTGACCGGATGGTATGAAATGGGCTCGGTCCTGGACGGAACGTTCAGGAAATTCCCAGCCGGAAACGCGTGTTCCAAGGACCGGGCGTATCAAGTGCGGCACAGAATCGAATGGCGGGTTCATCAACATTACGATTGCGAACTGCGTCTTTGAGGGCTGCCAGGGGTTTGCGCTAGAGAGCGTCGATGGAGCGTTGCTCGAAGACGTCACGATCACCAACGTCACGATGCGCGATTTAATCTCCGGACCTGTTTTCATGCGGCTGGGATCACGGCTGCGCGGACCGAAAGAAACGACGCAGGCAGGCACGCTGAAGCGCATCCTGATCAGCAATCTGGAGTGCCACAACGCACCGATGCGCATCAGCTCGATTCTGTGCGGCATTCCCGGACATGCGATTGAAGATGTGAAGTTCTCCAACATCTACGTGGAGAACGTCGGGGGCGCAGCCGCAGAGGCGGCAAAGATCGAAGTGCCGGAGCTGGAGAGTAAATATCCGGAACCTGACATGTTTGGCGCAACGCCAGCGTCCGGGTTCTTCTTACGCCATGTCCGCAACCTGGAGATGAGCCACGTAGAGGTGGCCACGGCGGCGCCGGATGCGCGTCCTGCCTTCTACCTGGCGAGTGTGGAGCGCGCCGACTTTTTTGCAATCACCGCGGCACAGGGGCCGCAAGGCGCCTTTGCGCTGCATGGAGTGAAGGACCTCCGAATCGGCTGGAGCCGCGCGGCAGCCGACGCCACATTGGCCAGCGTCGACAACAAGGTTCTGTAGTCGTTTTGGAGCAGCGCTTGGCCACGCGCGTTGGATCGATCGTATAAGACTGGTAGTCTTTGTCCGGGCTTATTTACTTCCAGATGATCAAGAGTAAAAAACATCCGACCCTCAGCGAGGTAGCCAAGAAGGCCGGTGTTGGAACGACGACCGTATCCCGCGTCATCAACGGCGGCGAACGGGTAGACCCGAAGACTCTGGCGAAAGTGCGCCGAGTGATTGACGCACTTGGGTACATGCCAAACCAGGCCGCGCGCGTTCTGAAGGGAGCGCAGACCCGGACCGTCGGTTTCGTGATTCCCAGTATTGCCGATCCTTTTTTTTCCAGTTGCGCCGAGGCGGCGCAGGCCATTGCGCGGGCGAACGATTCGCTTCTGATTGTGATGACGACGCAGAACGATCCGCATACCGAAATGGATGGCATCCATGTGCTGATGCGTCATCGCGTGGATGGCTTTATCATCGCGCCGGCCAGCTCGGAAAGTGAGCTCTTGCGCGACCTCCTGCGCCGCGTTCCGGTGCCTGTCATCGCGCTCGACCGGCCAGTCGCAGGCTCAACCGTGCCATCAGTCCTGGCCGATAACTTCAATGGTGCTCATCTGGCGACCCGCCATTTGATTGAGCATGGCTACAGGCGCATCGCGTGTCTCACCGGCGAGGTCACGCTCTATACGATCCAGGAACGAATTCGCGGTTACAACGATGCGATGAAATCAGCCGGACTGGACTGTATGCTCGACACGTCGATCAAGGATTACAAGTCAGCCGAGTACGCGATCGCAAGCTTGTTCGCGTCGACCGATCCGCCCGATGCGATCTTCACGTTGAAGAACAGCACGACCGTTCATGCCTTTGAGGCATTGCAACAGCTCAAGATCTCCGTTCCGGGGTCGGTCGCGTTGCTGGGTTATGACGATTTTGAACTAGCGGATCGAGTGCGCCCATCCATCAGCGTCGTCCAACAGCCTATCGAAGACCTGGGACGAAGGGCGGCGGAGCTTCTTTTTGAGCGGCTGCGAGATGCGCATATGTCGAACGAGGCTGCATCTTTCACTCCTGCGGCCCAATTACAAATGAAGACACGTCTCATTCGCCGCAGCTCCTGCGGGTGCTCTCCCGTGATCGGAGCGTAATCGGCTTTTCGCTCTTTGCCATTCAGCAAAGAGCTGAACAAGCTGCCGGTTACAACGATGGCTGCCTTTCTTCTTGACAGCCCGACCGGATAATCCTAGAGTCGCTTCTACTATTCAAACGTTTGAAGCTCAATGAAGTTGCGAGAGGCGATTATGGGGTTGTTCAACTGGTCTGTTCAGCGCACACGGGCCGTCCGTATTTTCCTTTGTCTCCTAATCGCTGCTTTCAGCACTGTGGCCGGATGGGCGCAGGCTGGACGAGGTGGCATCAGCGGCTCGGTCACCGACCCGAGCGGTGCCCTCATTTCGGGAGCCAAGATAACGGTGCTCGATCGTGCTACGGGGGCGACGCAGCAAACGCTGACTACGGCGGGTGGACTCTACAGCTTTGTGTCCCTGAACCCCGGCCAGTACCAGGTGACGGCCAGCCAACAGGGCTTTCAGTCTGTTGCTCAGGACAAGGTCAGGGTGACCGTCGATCAAGTCACCAACGTCAACATCGCCTTGCGTGTGGGAGCAGCCACGGAAGTCGTCACTGTCTCTGAAGCCAGCGATCTGGTCGATACGAGTAACTCCACGGTCGGGCAGTTGATCACCTCCGACACGATGGATCGCGTTCCGCTGCTGACCCGCAACGCATACGACCTGATCCAGTTGAGCCCCGGCGTGACCCCAGCCAACGGGTCGCCCAACTCCTCCAGTTCTTTTGCGATCCAGAACATCTCCAGCGGACGTCCCGGCGTGGACGTCTCCTCTTACACCATCAACGGAGCCATCGTCGGATCGGTGTATTTCATGGTGGACGGCAGCCCGATCGGCATTGCTGAAAATAACAATGCAGCGATCATCCCGGCGCTCGATATTCCCGAGGATGCCGTGGACGAGACTCGAGTCGAAACGCAAAACACTCCTGCTACCTATCAGAGCGGAGGCGCCGGGGTGATCAGCCTGGTCACTAAATCCGGCACCAACAAATTTCATGGTGACGTCTTCGGTGTCTTCCGGCCCGATGTTCTGGCGGCCAACGAATACTTCAATAAGCAAAGCCAGGTGAGCAGCGGTACCGCCAACACGCCACCCGCTTTCCACCGTTATCAGGAAGGCGGCGCGATCGGCGGGCCCATCCTGCACAACAAGCTGTTTTTCTTTGCCGATTACGAAGCAACGCAACAGCAGCAGTTCGATGGTTCAAACACATTTACCGTACCTACCAGCGCGGAGCGCACAGGAGATTTTTCAGCTGACAGCTTCACGATCTATGATCCGACCCAACCGGATGTAGCCTCTGGCCCGCTGGCGGGAACGCGTCAGCCGTTTCCCGGAAACAGAATTGCCAACCCGAATCCCATCGCCCTAAAGTTCCTGTCTGAAATGCCGAAGTGCAATGTGGGTCCCAATTGCGATTCAGCAACAAACGGGGCGATCAACAACTTTTATCTGCCGGGCCTGGATCCGACGACGGCGCAGAAGTTCGATGTTCGGCTCGACTGGAATCTAAGCGAAAAGCAGCGTATCTTCGGGCGCTTTTCCTTTGACCGCTTGTTCACCTCCACGTTCAACGCCTTTCACAATATCTGGGACCTGAACTATGCCCAGAACGTCACCAATGGGCGCAACATCCTGCTGGCAGATGACCTGACGCTGAACGCGACAACGGTGCTGCAATTGCGCTACTCATTCACGCGTCACTTCGAAAATCAGGGTGGAGATCCAGGCCAGGTGGGCTACGACATCACCTCGCTCGGATTTCCGGCTTCGCTGGCTGCAGAGGAGGTCTACAAACTGCTGCCGTTTGTGATCTTCAATGACGTAGGAGGCGGGGTCGGCGGCACGGCGAACTACAACACTTTCCGCTATGCGAGCGAAAATAGCGACGTGGGGGCCAGCCTTAGTAAGAGCCTTGGGAAACACCAGATCTCGGCCGGCTTCGAATACATGAAACGCTTCCTGAACGTCGGTCAGCCCCCTGCACCCGCCGGTGCCTACGCCTTCGATATCTCCGCCACAGACATGACCGTAAATTCTGCCATAGGCGGCAGCGACTTTGCCTCCTTTCTCATTGGTATGGGCACGACGCCCGGAACGGAGTCAGATTCGTATCCAAACTTCACCAAAGATCTTTTTGCGGCCGAAGCCAGCCCCTACTATGCAGCTTTCGTGGAGGACACGTACCGGCCCACGAGGAACTTCACGATAACGGCTGGCCTGCGCTGGGACATCTTCGGCGGACGCACGGAACGGCACAATCGGCTGGAATATTTCGACCCGACTGCTGCCAGTACCGTTGGCGGAGTGGGTTATTCAGGCGCTGAAATTTATGCGAGCAATGGAAGCCGGTCGCCTTTTGCGACGAATTTTAAAGACTTCGGCCCCAGGCTGGGATTTGCGTGGCAGCCAAGCAGCCATGCAGTTGTTCGTGGGGGCGGCGGTTTCTATTTCGGCCCTAGCCCCCACATGGTGGCCGGAGCGAGCGTCAACAGCGATGGATTTAGTACCGTGACGCAGTGGAACGCGACGGCCTGGAACCAGGATCCGAATACGATCGCATTCGACTCTGACAATGGCTATACCGACAGCAGTCAGGGCAACACCGTCATGGTGAACTCTCTCAGCAATCCATTTCCCGGCGGAGTGAATCCTCAACTGAGTTCGCCGCCATCGGGATTGGGCAATAATCTGGGAACTACACTCAATACCATGCTGCGCTCGCAGCGTACACCTACTACCTATAACTTCAACTTCGGGGTGGAATATCAGTGGCCTCACGAGGTTGTCACGAGCCTCGCCTATGTGGGAAGCCGCGGTTTGTTTGTGCCTCTCGGTACGATCGATTTGAATGAGCTGGATCTAGGCACCATCGGCACATATCAATCGTCCCTGCTGAACGCCAGCGTGCCCAACCAGTGGGCGGCAACCCAGCCTTCCACGAATGCTAACTATGGCTCGGCTACCGTTCCGCTCTGGGTGGCGGTGCAACAGTATCCGCAATTTGGCAATGGGAGTTATGGCAGCGGCAACGGCGTTGTTGTGCATGCCTATCCCGGCGGAGACTCCGTTTACAGCTCGTTGCAAGCCAAGCTGCAGAAGCGGCTCACGCGACACTTCACTGCGTTGGCCGGTTTCACCTGGGGCAAGCTCATCACCGACGACGGCAATCCTCCGCTGGGCTTTGTGGGATCGCATCTCGGGGGACCTCAGGACGGCAAAGACCTTCGGCTGGAGCGTTCAATCAGCCCGCAGGATGTGAAATATCAGTTCACCGGACAGGCATCTTACGATCTGCCGATTGGCACCGGTCAAGCGCTTAATCTCAACCGCGCAGGCAATGCAGTTCTGGGCGGGTGGACGGCCAATGTGATCACCTACTGGAGCACTGGTGTTCCAATCGCCTCGCCGACGGTAGGTGCCGGTACTTCCTACTTCAATCAGCGACCGGACCTTACGTGCAATCCCGGTAGCGGAGCGCCACACACCGCCGCAACCTGGTTCAACTTTGGCTGTTTCGCAATTCCGGCGAGCCCCTTTGTGCCAGGGAATGCTCCGGCATATCTCGACCACGTTCGCACAATGGGGGCCCAGGATTTTGATATCTCGCTCTACAAGAGCTTTACCATCGGCAACGAGAAGTCGCTCCGCTTCGAAATCGCGTCGTACAACATTGCCAACCGGGCCCAGCTTGGTACGCCTGGAACGCCAAGCATCACGTCGGTCCAGTCCGACCCTTCGCAAGCCGCTGTTTTCGGTCAAATCACCGCCACCGTCAATACTCCACGACAATTCCAGTTCGGCTCACGATTCACCTTCTGATGAAAGGATAGCTACGAGCCAGCACACTGTTAGCGCAAAGAAAGGGCGATCACCCAACTTTCGCAGTTGAAAGCAGCTGATAGAAACGGTCCGGATTGTTAGCCAGCGAAGCTGAATAGGCCGCCGCCCGCCTCCACTGAAAAAGCAGCTGATCCTTCGGTTGGAGACCAAACACAGGCTCCGACTTTGCCGGCGAATCGGCGGGACGACCTTCATCCCAGTCCCGGGACAGTGCTTCCGCGAGAGTGTGATCTCGCTGGGCGATGCTTTGGATCAGTAGATTTGCGGTATCCCGCGTCAGTCGTTGATTGACAGCGTGCTCAGTAATGATCGTCTCACGCCAGAACACACGTTCCAGATATTCGATGCAGAGTTGAAAGGCTTGAAAGTCGCCGAGATTCTTGAGAACCGATGGTTCCAGCAGGACGAGCAGGCTGCGTAGCCGTGTAAATGGATTTTGACGAGGAGATCCGTTTTTCAGCAGCGCCGTAAGCTGTGCATCGTTACTCCAGGGAACAGATAGTTGAAGTCCCATCCAGGACGAGGATTCGCGGTCTTTCATATAGGGCGCAAAATCGTAAACCAGCCTAAATGCCTCGTCCCAGGTCTCGCTCCAGTTCGCCTGATAGTGCCGTTCGACAAAACGGCGCAACCCGGAGGTCTGCGCCGTGGCCGTACCTTGACGGAAGGCGACCGCAGCGTATGCAAATCCATCCCAAATGGAATTTTGCACGTACCGGCTCGGTATCCAGTTGGTCAGAATGACGCCTAATGCGCATGTGTCCGTGGTTCCCAAGTAGGTATCAGCATAGGCGTCGATATTCCGTAACTGTTGGCTGCCGGCTCGTGGACCCCATTTATAGCAGGTCAGTGCGGGCGCTCCTATAGCACGAGAACCGTTGGCGCGAATCTTGAGAAAGACATCCTGAAGTTTGGAAGAGCTAGTCTCGGAATAGTTCCAATCCATGATGATGATGTTCTTGTTCAACCGCTCAAGAGTCTTTGGTTCTTTGTGGAGAACAAAGTCGCCCCACACGATCAGTTGCTTCCCCAGACGTTGCGATATTTGATTAAGGGAGTTCAGATACTCGGCCCATATCTGCGCTCGGGTCTTCGTCTCGAGTGCTCTACGAGACAGGGATGAACCTCCCCAATTGACTTCGTCGCAACCGCCGTGAAGATAGGTCGATGGGAAAATTGCGGCAACTTCACGGTATAGCTTCTCGAATAACTGCAGCGTTTCAGGGCTTACTGGACTGACGCCGGTAAATTCAGATGAGCCTTGTGAACTGTTGTCCAACAGATGGGCATACCCAGGAGCGCGCGTGATGTATCCGGTGTGCCCAAATGATTCCAGCTCCGGAATCAAATCAACACCGTGGCTCTTCGCGTAATCCGCAAGGCCCTTCAATTGTTCTGGCGTGAACGCGTTCTTGTGGGTCAAAAGGTCAGGAACAGAGTCGAAGCGTAAGGCGGTTCCCTGGTCATCCGCCAGCCGGAACTGAAGTGCGTTCAGCTCCCAGTCGGCGCAGAACTCGACAAGCCGCCGGTAGTACCCCATCGACTCGGGGACACGTGCAGCGTCTACCATCAGGCCGCGTATTGCTTCTCGAGGAGCGACGTGAACCGGAGCAGAGTTATCCGCACCGGATAGCGAGTCCTCTTGTGTCAATTTAGAATGCGCGCAGATCGCGGGATCCTCTCCGAAGAGGCGTGGAGAGGCGGCCACACTGCTCAGAGTGATGCCGGCTGCTAAAAGGAATTCTCTTCTATTCCTGTCTTTCATGCACCCGCATTCGCTCGCTTTCGGAAGTCAGTCGACGTTGGAATCGCGAGTTAAGGGCTACGCGGAGAACCAAGGGGAACGTCGGCGGACCCTCGAGTAGGACATCGGCAGGACTGATACCGTGTGCACCGCAGTTTTGACCCGAGGTGCACCAGTGTCACACCAAAGCCCGTGCTTGCTCCGCTGTGTACGTCCTGTGAGACATTATGAAGCCACTAACTTTGTGGAATCCAGCTGGGAAAAATCTGGTTCGATGTCTACCGATTCAACACGCGTGTCTGTCCCGGCTGCGAGGGGTTGACCAGACATATCTGACTATTTCCGCGCGGTCTACACTCGAAGGCGATCTGTGTGCTATCCGGCGACCAGCGCGGATTGTTCACCATCGCGCCACCAAAATTGGTGATGCGGACCCCAACCAGACCCTTCGAGTTTACTAACCCATAACTGAAAGGCGCCACTTCTCTCGCTGCGATAGACGAGCGACTTACCATCTGGAGAAAGCTGGGGAGTCGAGTTGGAACCTTGGTTTCATGGCGGTGGCCTCCGTGCCACCGATCAATGATCGAAGTAGTACCCGGAAGATAAGTTCAGGGTTGCCCGTGATCCGGCCCGAACTCGCAGCCTCCGGGACCTCTCTGCTTGCACTGCCCGCACAAGGGTTTGGCGGCCAATCCCAATCGTGCACCGTTGTAGCGATTGATCGAGATGCCTCAGTCGTCCTCGAAGTCTGCGACCACCCCTCATGCGAGAGCCGGC
Source organism: uncultured Acidobacteriaceae bacterium (assembly GCA_963797895.1). Lineage (GTDB taxonomy): Bacteria > Acidobacteriota > Terriglobia > Terriglobales > Acidobacteriaceae > KBS-83. The sequence goes on along the minus strand of CAWCRD010000007.1, from coordinate 304,098 downwards.
TCCTGTACGGCCATCTCGGGGGCCATAGTTCGGGTGATGGAGAGGACGCTGATGTCGTCCTGCTGGCCGAAGTGCTGCGCCGCAGCGGCCACTTGCGTGGCGGTGATCGGCTGTTCGAGCAGCGCGTGAATGCGTTCGAAGCCGAAGAGGCGTCCCCGTGCATCCTGCGCCTCGACGACGCCGTCGGAGAGCAGCAGCAGCCGGTCGCCGGGGGCGAGCTGGAAGCGCATCACGGAAAACTCCGCACCCGCTATCATGCCCAGCGGCAGCGCGCCTTCCATAGCGAGCGCTTCGCCGTTCAGGTATGGCGGCAGATGCCCGGCGTTGGCCAGCGTCACTGCGCCGTCTGCGGTGATATGCATTGCCAGGCAGGTAGCGTGCGCCTGGCCCCGCCCTAAGAGCCTGCGGTTCAGCGCCTCCAAGACGAGCAGCGGATCGAAATGCATCTCGGCGGTGCTGCGAATGGCGCCGACCAGCAGGGAAACGAGCATGCCCGCCTGCAAGCCTTTGCCGGTGACGTCGCCGACGACAATCAGCACACTGCCGTCCAGCACGCGGCCGTTTCTGGCGTCGGGAATGATCTGGAAGAAATCGCCGCCGACTTCTAGCGCCGGACGATACTCGCTCTCGATCGCGAGGCCGGGCAGCTGGGGCAGTTCTTCCGGAATCAGAACCCGCTGCACCTCCTGCGCCTGCTTCACGTCCAGCGCCAGTTCCCGCTGCCGCCGGATGGAAAGCATCAGCCGGCGCAACAAAAGGACGAAGATCACCGCGGCCAGGGTGAGATACGCGATCACAGCGAGCGGAACCTGCGTGCCCAAAGGAAACCAGGTCGTGCGGATATGTAGAACGCTCAGCTCGTTCTGGAACTGCGCGATGCCCACCAGCACGATGGCGGGCAGCGCCAGCAAGCCTGCACGCCCCGATTCGCGGACGCCGCGTATCACGATGAATACCAGCAGCGGCAAGAACAGAATCCGAATGACTGCCGAGGCCAGATGAAAGGCCAAGCTGACCGGATGGGGAATGACAGTAAAGAGAATGTCTTCACCCAGCGCAGTGGATACCATGCCCAGCAGGGTGAGGACCGCGGCGGCTTTCGGAACCCACATTGGACGGTGTAGTCGAAACCAGGTCCACCACACCATGACCCATCCGCCCAGCATCAGCGGGGCCAGAAAAACGTCCTGTATCACTTCAACCAGCACACCGCTCTCCATCTGCGTCCACACGCCGAAGCACAGATGTAGCGCCGTGATTGCACTCACCAGAAAGACGGCGGCCAACCACCAGTACACCCGGTCTGAGCGGTCGAAGAGGATCAGGCTGGCGGCCAGAATAGCCAGCAGCAAAAGCAACGGCACCAGAATCGCAGTGGCCGCGTAGGTGCGGATATTGTCCTGCCAGGCCAGCTGGTAATATGCCGCCACCGCGCCCGCCTCGCCCAGCAGCGGGGCGTTGTGTATGCCGCCGGCATCCGGAGCGAAAATCAGGGTGGAAGGCCCCATCCAGACGCGGAAGGCCAGCACCTGCGCGGCTGCCGGCAAGCTGAAGATCGACGGCTGGGTGCTGTAGACGGTGGGACGCTCTCCCGGGCCGCGGAACTTGCCGAAGCTGCCCAGCAGCGCGCCGTTCAGGAAGACCTGGTACGCATCGTCCACATTCGCCGGACCGGCCAGTGCCAGCCGCTGCCCCGGCTGCGCCGTCACCTGCACCCGAATGCGGTACCAGGCATAGCCCCAGTAGCCGGGATGACCCTTCGCCGTCCAGCCCGGCACATAGCCTGATGTTCCCACGACGGGATCGAAGGCGCCGGCCCTGGGCGCCAGGTCCACCGTCTCCCACTGCGAGTCGTCGAAGTTCGGGTCGGCCCATCGAGGATCGTCGCCAACATGGAACTTCCATGGCCCATTCAGCGGAATGATCGATTGGCCGAGCGTGATGCGCGTGGCGGAATCGCCAGAAGCGGTGCCTTGAGCGTGAGCCGCGAAGGCGAACAACAACACTACGAGGGGCACCGGCAGCGCAGAGAGCGACAATCGTCTCATGACGAGCTTTCCGGAGGAGGTTGAAACTGCGTGCCAGTCTACACCGAAGCTGCTAGAGCATCGTTGCTTTCCCGGCAAGCTCCTGCTCGGGTTCACGGGCAGCAGGAACCGCTGCGCTCCCCGCCTTATCGCGACCGTCGTAGCGACCCTTCCAGGCTTTCAGTATCCACCGCCGGCCAACCACACCGAGTATGTTCAAGATTCGCTCCGCGCTACGCATAGCGCCAGCATCGTCCGTAAATCCCACCTCTGTCGTTTGCGAAGCGCCTCTTTGCGAACATCGCAATCAGAATCTCGGGTTGATATTTTCGACGACGCGCTTTGTCGTCTTCCGTTCCACAGCAACCCTTTCTCATTTCCCTCAAACTGAGACACCACATCGCTCTTGTGTAAGCATGCAATGTCAAGGAATACCTCCAGGATGTCGACAGACCGGAAGTTCGGCAGTCTTCGCCTCGATTGGTGCCAAGTCGCCAAGTCACTCATCGAGAGATGGAGCCACATGGCCGAATAGTCGGCATCTCGGACACTAGCCGCTTATAGCCGACGTGGAGTAGACAGTGATCCAATCTACCTGTCTCATGAGCGACTTGGCGTGTACTCGCCAGTCGACAGCCAACAGCGAAGAACCAGACTGAAGTTTGAGTCGAAGCAAGAAGGCAGCTCATTCAGATCGCAATGCAGTCATCGGATCAACTGCGGCCGCGCGGCGGGCGGGAAACCATGCCGAGAGCACTACGACAAGTGCAATACCCACAGTCGCTGCCATGAAGGCCGAGGGGTCGAACGGGCTTATCTGGTAAAGCTGTGACCGCACGAGTCGGACTGCATACAGGGCGATCGGCAGACCGAGCCCAAGACCGGCAGTCAGCAGGATCAATGATTCGCGCAAAAACATCCACTGCACGCCGGAGCTGCTGGCTCCCAGCGCAATGCGGATTCCGATTTCGCTCGTACGGCGCGCTACGTTGAAGCTCATCACTGCATAGAGGCCGACCGCCGCAAGCAAGACGGCAAGACCGGCGAAGATCGTCGTGAGCCGGGAGATCAGGGCCTCGTGGCTCATGAAAGTTTCTAGTTGGTCCTGAATTGTGCGCACGTGCAAAATGGGCAAATTGGGATCAACGCTCGCGACAGCAGCTCTCACGGGCGCGATGATTTGCGCCGGATCGCCGGAGGTGCGCAATATCATTACCCACGCAAAGCTGTCCTGACCTCCCTCGCCTCTGAGGCCGGCGATTTGGGCCAGCGGCATGTAAACCGTTCGCGGTGCATCCGCGCGTGGATTTCCCGACTTGCTATCGCGAGCGATGCCCACGATCTGCCACGGTCCCGGTTCGCCAATGTCGATTTTCAATGTCCGTCCGATGATGTCGCCATTGGGGAAATAGTGCCTAGCGAATGCCTGGTTCACAACGGCAACCTTGAGTGTCGAGGCTGTATCGGAAGTCCTGATCGATCGCCCGGCAATGATCGGTATCCCAGCAGCATCGAAGTAGTCGCCAGATACTCGATTCAACACTGACCCCATGTCTTCCTTCGGATGTGGCATATAGCCCGAAATCGACAGCGTGGAGGTCCATGAACCGGAGCTGATCGGAGGCGTGGCTGCCAACGCTGCGGAGCGAACGCCGGGAATAGCTGCGAGCCGATCCAACAGTCTCTGATTCAAGGCCGCAACCTGGTCCGGCTTGTAACCCGCAATGCGAGCGTCAAAATCTGCTATGAGCAAGTGCGAGCGTTCGAATCCAAAATTCTGATCCTGTAAGTTCCGGAGTGTGCGAAAGAATAAGCCCGCTCCTACCAGCAGCAACAGGCATAAGGTGATCTGGATCGTGACGAGTGCCTTAGGCCCCCAGTGGCCTCCGCGTCCTCCGCCGCTTGCAGCTATGCGAGTGTTGGTGATCCGACCGGGACTAGCTGCGGCACGGGCAACGTGCATCGCCGGCGCTAGGCCGAACAGCAGCCCCGCCAGGATAGAAACAGCAAAGGTGAAGAACAGAGTGGCCGCATCGGGCCGCGGATCCAGCGGAGTAAAGGTAGCACCTTGTGCCACAAATGCGATCAAGACCCGCGTAACCGCAAAAGCAACAACAAGGCCGAGCAGGCCTCCACATAGGGACAAGAGAAGAGCCTCGACCACGCTGTGCCGCACAATGCGCGCGCGGCTCGATCCCAGCGCAAGGCGCGTCGCGATTTCTCGCTGGCGCGCCACTGCCCGGGCCAGCAGAAAGTTGGCCAGATTCGCGCAAGCAATCAGCAGCACGACGACGACAATTGCCATCAGGATGACAAGCGAATCTCCGTATTGATCGCGAAGGCCCGAAACGCCATGAGCCGCAGGAATCAGCGGCACCGTGATCCTCCCAATCTCCTGCTGCCGCGCAGGTGTCATATGGCCGCCCTCGCCGACGCGAACGTAGTCTCGAATCTGACGGTCAAGCCAGTTCTGATCCGCGGCCAACGAGGACTGCGGACTCCGGCGGGCGACCATGTGTAGAACAAAGAAATCGCGGGGGCGGAGCAGGTTCGGTTGAAGCATGACTTCCTGGATCATGGTGACAGGGACCCAGAGATCGGCCGGCTCTACTTCCTGCCGGATGCCGTGGAATGCCTCAGGCATAACGCCGATCACGGTAAATACCGTGTCGTTGACGGTGACCGTCTTTCCCAAAACAGCCGGATCTGACGAGAGTGATTGCTGCCAGAAGTGGTAGCTGACTACTGCAACCGCGTTTCGATCCTGAGCATCCGCATCGAAGCCTGCGATCGTCCGGCCCAGAAGGGGCTTTGCTCCAAGCACACTGAAGAAGTTACCGGAAACAAGACTGGCAGGAACCTGAATCGCCGCGGCTGCATTGGGTACACGCACATTCACCTTGGGCGAGAAGCTGCTATATGCCGCGACACCTTGAAATGGGCCTGGCTGCTTTTCGAGCTGCCGCGCAAAATCATAGGTGAACATATCCGCGGTGCCCAGATCGATGCCACCCAATACGCCGCCGCTTAACGATTTACCGAATGTGACCAGCTGTTGCGGATCGCGCACCGGCAGGTTTTGCAGGAGAACTTGTTGAAGGAGCGTGAAGATTGCGGTGTTGGCGCCAATGCCGAGAGCAAGCGAGAGTAAGGCGATCAGCGTGAAACCGGGACTGCGCAGCAGTGTGCGAACGCCCTGGCGCAGATCTTGCCAAAGGGTCTCGACTCCTGCTTCCCATCCTGTCGAGCGAATACGGTGCTTCAGCGCATTCGTGCTGCCCATCTCGACACGCGCTGCATGAGTAGCCTGTTCGGCCGACATTCCGCGGCGCAGTTTGTCGGCGGTGGATGCTTGCACGAAACCGCACAGTTCTTCGTCCAATTCGCGTTCGATGCTCTCTTTCCGAAAAAGGGAGCGAAGCCCATGTACCAGTTTCCCAATCGAACCCATCGCATTTCCTTCAGGTGAGTCAGGCTTCCATGATGCGGGCGATTGCGGAAACCTGGCGGTTCCAGGTTTCTGCCTCTGCTGATAGCGCCCTGCGACCGCGCGCCGTCAACGCGTAGTACTTGGCCCGCCGATTGTTCTCACTCGCGCGCCACTCGCTCTTCACATGTCCGGCGCGTTCCATGCGGGCGAGCGCCGGCAGAAGCGACCCTGGGTTGACGCGAAAGACACCCTGACTTACCTGCTCGATCCGCGTTGCAACCCCGTATCCATGCATCGATTCCAGCGCCAGCGTTTTTAGAATCAGCATCTCCAGCGTACCCTGCACGACATCTCTCTGGCCCATTTGTGCCGCTCCTCTTGATAATCGAGAGGTTACACGTCCACTACTTGACCGTCAAGGGGGAATGTAAGAACTGGCGATGCAACTTGGAACGGGTTCAATTGGCGCGTTATCGCCAAGTCACTCATCGAGAAATGGAGCCACATGGCCGAATAGTCGGCTTGTCGGACACATTGCTCTTCCGTTCTCGACTGGCGACAGCAGTCAATGGACGGCATTTCCTCCCAACGTCGCCACTCGCGCCCGCTCTGATGCATTTACGTGAACGCGATCCATTGTCGGCCGATTACGACCTGCCCCAGCTTCGGTCTCGCGGCAGCCTGATGGCTTGTGAGATGGGAGTGGGCAACACTCTCTATAAAAGCAGGACGACCCTCATCCGACTTTAGCTCCTGCACAACTCTGCTCCTCATCGGTTTCCGGAGCAATCCATCACTCGATTCAACAGCCCGACAGCCGCAACCACCAATGAACGGACCAGTGTTCGAAATCTGACCTTTGTCTGAGTCGCATTTGGAATCCCAGGTTCACTGCGGAAGCAGTCTGATGTTGTCCAGTGAGATGACATAGCCCGTCGAACTTGCATTCTTTCCCGTGACCGTGAAAGTCACCGTGTGGTTTCCCGCCGTGCTGATGGTGACCGGCCCTAGATCGAAGTCCTTGTACACGACCGTGCTGCTGTACTCATCCTGAGGCGTGCCCACATTCTTCCCATCGAAACTCAACTGGAAGATGCATCGCGTGGTGAGGTTCTTCGAGTTGGTATGCAAGTCATAGGTGCCAGCCTGCGGCACATTGATCGTGAAGGTGATGAAGTTGCCGGGCGCCACCGCATTGAGGAAGGCCCCGAGACCATCCGGGAAGCCGCTCCATGCCGTCGTGCCGAAGGGCTGCCCTGAGCTGGTAAGACTCAGCGTCTCAACCTCGTAGATCAGCGGCGACTGGACCGCGGCGGCCGAGTAGGTCCAGTTCAAAATCTGCTGGTCCGACACTCGTCCGCCCGTACCGCCGGTGAATCCCGCATATGCTGTAGTGCTGCCAATCGTCTGCGGAATATTGATAGGCGAAGCTGGTTGTGTATGTCGCTCCGGTTACCACGTCTTTCAGCGTCATGGTCAGGGTGGTGCCGTCGTAGACGATGTGCGCCTGTATGGCATCGCCACTGTTCAGCGCGATACCGGTGTTAGTCAGATCGATCGCAGGCGTGGTCGGCGATGCGCCATTGACGTAGAGACCTGTAGAATCGCTGCCCTCATTCACGTTCTGGTGGACGTCAAATTTAATCGCAATGGACTGAGCAATGCCGCCGCTACCGCCGGGCGTCGGAGCGCCGTAGCCTAGTCCACTGCCCGAGGGGCCCAAAGCTGTGGGCGACGCCGCCTGCAGGATGAAGGTCATTCCGTCTGCGATAGGCGGGGTGCCCGCAAGTTGAAACTCGAAGTCTGTCGTGAAGCTCTGCACACTTACTTGCCTGTTCCAATAGGCGCTGCCCGCCTGGTACGTCAGCCCGGTGGTGAGATGAATGCGCGCGTCGCCGTAATTCGTCGCGCTTCCATTCATCACGAAGGCGGCGGCGCCGGCGAATCCATAAGGGAGGTTGATGATTGGGCCGTTGCCGATCAGATAGTTCCCATAGGCGAGACCAGCTCATGTCCCGGCCGCTGGAAGTAGCCGCCGCCCGCACCACAGTGTTGCCGGTGATTGGGATAGGCCCGCTGTAAAGTTTAGAGCTGGTGGTCGGCACTGTGCCATCCACCGTGTAGTAGATAGTGGCGCTCGGGGTGCTGTCGGTGATGGTCACCTGTTGCGCCGCCGGGTAGCTGCCGGGCGCCGGACTCAGTTTGGGCTGGGCCGTCGTGGGCGGCATGCCGGCCAGCAGACCATAGACGTCTACCTCGCCATTGCTACCAACGTATACGCGCCCATTTGTCACCATCGGCACCACAAACTTCACCGCTGCGCCCGCAACGTCGCGACTGTTTTGGTTGCTCGCGTAGAGCTGCCGGCTTACGTTGGTCGCGTCATTCGCATACAACACGGCGGGGCCGGATGACCCGTACGCATCGGTCACGACGTCCCACACTATGCCATTACTCGTCCCGTTGGAACTGATCACTGGGCTCGCTCCCGGAAACTTGCTCGTGACCGTGCCCGCTGCGGCCACGCTCAACAGCCCATTGCTCAATGTGTACTGCTGCAAAACACCGCCGCTTCGCCAGATGTAGACATGGCCATTCCAGTAGGCTGGCGTGCTCCACAGGCCGCCGCTCCCCGTGATCTCCTGCACCACTTGGTTTGAGCTCGTGCCGTAGCCGCCCAGGTTGTCCCGGTCCAGCAGCTCGATGCGACCGTTTTTGCCTGCCTGGATCAGTTCGTGCACATGCGAACCCGCCTGGTCCGGGAGAAGGAGTATGCCGCCCGAGCCCTGGTCCTTGTCCGCATTACTGAGGCTCGCCTGATCAAAGGGTGTCCAGGCATCGATCACCTGCATGCTGCCATTGTTCAGCAGTAAGGCGACCACGGAATCGCCGAAGTCCTGACTCTCTGTATAAGGTGGCGCGGCATCGAACGTGCCGTTGCCCGTGGGAACAAATAATCGTCCGCTGCTCACGACGGTATCGGCGGCCAGCCCGGCGCCACTCTGCCAAATGCCGGCCTCAGAGCCGTTGGGAGTAGAGGCGAACACGCCGGTCTGCTGCAATGTGGACGCATCGTAGGCGAAGATCCAACCGTGATACGGACCCAGGTCGCCATGCGAGCCCAGCCCAATGTAGATTTGCCCATTCAGAAGAAGCAGGCCGGGACGTTGCAGTTGCCACTTCGGCTGGAAGGCCAGCGTTCCGCTCACGCTGCCTTTTCCTGTTCCCGGAACCGAGCCCCGGATCACCACAGGGCTGCCGGGCTTCTCCTGTCCGTTCGTGATATCGATGGCATGCAGACGTTGCACAAACGTGCCGTTCTCCTCGCTCTTGGCCACAGCGTACAGAGTGTTGGTCGAGGGATCGATCACTGGCGTGCCGGTGATCCCGATCTGCGGATGCAGATCGCCTGTGCCGTAGTCCGCATTCGGCACAGCAATCGCGCCCGAAGCCGCACCATGCGCTGTGTCGATCAGGCTCACCCGCCAGAGTTGCTGGTTGTGGTCGGCATCTAACGCATACAAGCTGTCGTTCTCGGTCGCGACAAGCAGCATGTTGTGTGTCCCGGCAGCCGTGTTCACGCCGGCCATGTACAACGGCTGTGCGTAAACCCACCCATCCACGTAGTACGAATACAGCTTGCCGAAGCTCGTACTGTTCACATTGGCGGGGGTCAGTTGCGTCTCTTGCAGATTCTGTCCCGTCCGGGCTATGTCATAGCGCCATGTCGTTACGTTGTTCGCAGCCAATGCAGGAATCGCCAGGCCACAAAGTGCAGCGGCGAAGCAAAGAAAGGTCCGGGTTCAACACGGGAGTCTCCGTATGGCACCTGCTCTGGGCCCGTGCGCGCCGACGGGGGAGACGCGCGACTCGTCTCGAAGCATCTGCGCAGGAGTGTGCAGCAGAGCGGCTCCGGACAACGATGGCCTGATCCGTTAGGCCGATAGATTGCGGGGGAGAGCAGATCATAGCGCGACAACACATGGTTGTTAAAGAGAAATGGCGTAGACCCGGCGACCAGCCCGCTCGTGTGCTTCATGTCGGCAACAATCAACCGAGAAGCAACCTGTTTCGCATGCCCCAATAGGAGAAGCGGCAGCCAGCAGGCTAGGAAAACTGGCGAGGAGATAGGAATGGTCCATTCGGGACGTCGATACTGTCAACGAGCTGGTTTCAATTGATCCTGCTGTAATGAAAATCGTTGACCGGTACAAAATGCCGGGCATTCAGAACCCCCAATGGCATTGCTCTCGACCAGGCGAATCGCTAGGCATTCGTTGCCGGCGAAGAGAATCACTCGCTCACGGTCTTCGATTTGAAGACCATGAAGCTTCTCAGCGTGCACCAAGTGGGCGAGGACCCGGACGTGCTCGCGTTCGACTCGGGATTAGGGCGGCTCTACGTCTCGACGGAATCTGGCACAGTTACTGTCCAAGAGCGTAATCGGCGTTCCTCAGCGTCTTCACTGTTCAGCCGACAGGTGCTTTTTCCGTCAGTGTTAAAACAAACGCATGTGCCCGCTCACGCGTCGAGGTTTTCTGGCTACCGCCTCCGCCATTGCCGGATTTTTTCCTTTCGCCCGCCGCTTCGGCATCGCCCAGTCCGCCCAAGCCGAGCCCGACGACCTCACACTCTGGTACAGCCGCCCGGCAACGCAGTGGGTCGATGCGCTACCGATCGGCAACGGTCGTCTGGGCGCCATGGTCATTGGGGGCGGCAGCACCAACCCGGCCGCAGGTGCGATTGATGCCTCCAAAGCCGGACGCATCTCGGGCCCCCCTTCCATCGATCCTGCCAAAGAAACTCTCCAGCTCAACGAAGATACGCTCTGGTCCGGTATGCCCATCGACGGGAACAACTCAGACGCCAAACAATGGCTCGCCCCCATTCGTAAGGCCGTGCTCGAAGAAAGGGACTACCATCTCGCCGATCAACTCTGCCTGAAGATGCAAGGCCTCTTCGCTGAAGCGTATCAACCCCTCGGCAATCTCCACGTCGATTGCGAACACCCGGGCGAAATCGCGAATTACCGGCGCGAGCTAAGCCTGCGCAACGCGATTGCCACCGTCCGTTATACCGCTGGCGGAGTCGAATTCGAGCGCACTGCCTTTTCCTCCGCACCCGACCAAGCCATCGTTTTGCGCATCGCATCCAGCAGGCCTGGCGCTCTCAACGCGACCATCTGGCTGGATGGACTGCTCGTGAAGTCCGTTCAGCCCAGAGGCCCTAACCGTCTTCTCCTCACAGGCAAGGCGGCCAAACACATCGCCGGCGCCGGTCATCCGCATAGTGAGGCCCCCGTCGTTCTCTCCGATGTTCCCGGCGAAGGCATGTATTTCGCAGGCCTCGTCGAAGCCCAACCCGAAGGCGGTCACATCGCTCACGAAGGCAACAAACTTGTTCTCCGCAATGCCACTACTTGCACCTTCATTCTCGCTGCTGCCACCGGCTACCGCGGTTACGACCAGAAGCCCGATACACAGCAGGACCAGGTGAATGAGGCCGCGGCCCGCCAGCTGGCCGCGACCGCCAGGCTTTCCTTCACGGCCCTGCGCGATCGTCATATTGCCGACCACCGTCGCCTTTTCGATCGTGTCAGTCTCGCCCTCGGCTCTGACAGTGCTGCCTCGCGACCAACCGACGAGCGCGTCAGAAACTTTGCGATCGAGCCTGACCCCTCGCTGATCGCCCTCTACTTTCAATTTGGTCGCTATCTGCTCATCGCCAGCTCGCGCCCTGGCTGTCAGCCCGCTAATCTTCAAGGCATCTGGAACGATCAGGTCCAGCCGCCGTGGAGCTCCAACTGGACGGCCAACATCAATGTCCAGATGAACTACTGGGCCGCAGAAACCTGCAACCTTAGCGAGTGTGCCGGACCACTCTTCGACCTCGTCCGCGACTTGAGCCACACCGGCGCTCGCGCCGCCCGGGAAACCTACGATCTTCCCGGCTGGGTCACGCACCACAATATTGATCTCTGGCGTTCGGCGAATCCGGTCGGCATGGGCGTGGGCCAACCTACTTGGGCCAACTGGTGCATGAGCGGGCCCTGGCTCTGCGCCCATCTCTACGAGCACTACCGCTTCACCCGCGATCGTGACTTCCTCCGCACCCGAGCCTACCCGCTGATGAAGGGCTCCGCCGAGTTTTGCCTCGCCTGGCTGATCCCAGTCGGCAACGACCATCTCACCACCTGCCCCTCTGAATCCACTGAGAACAACTTCATGGCTCCCGATGGCAAGCCTGCGTTTACGAGCGCCGGCTGCACGATGGACATGGCGCTCATCCGCGAGCTCTTCACCAACTGCATCGAATCGGCGAAGGAGCTCGGCATCGACTCCGACTTCGCGTCCAAACTCGCGAGCGCTCGCGAGCGCCTTATCCCTTATCAGATCGGACGCTGGGGTCAGCTGCAGGAGTGGGCCACGGATTTTGAAGAAGCCACGCCAGGCCAGCGCCACATGTCGCACCTGTATGGCCTCTATCCCGGAGGGGAAATAACGCCGCGCACTACGCCTACGCTGGCTAAAGCGGCCCAGACCTCACTTGAGCGCCGCCTTGCTCACGGCGGCGCCTACACCGGCTGGAGCCGCGCCTGGGCAATCTGCTTCTGGGCGCGCCTCGGCAACGGCGACAAAGCCGCCGAATCCCTCAACATGCTCATGAAGGTCAGCACGAATGGCAATCTCATGGATATCTACGAAGGCCGCGATCACATGTTCCAGATCGACGGCAACTTCGGTGCCACCTCTGCCCTGGCCGAGATGCTCTTACAGAGCCACACAGGTTCCATTGACTTGCTCCCGGCGCTTCCGTCCGCCTGGCCGTCCGGTGAGGTCAAAGGCCTTCGCGCTCGCGGCGCAGTTACCGTCGACATCCGCTGGGAGAACGGCAAAGCTATCGCCGCCACTCTACGCACTCAATCCGCAGGGAAATATTGGTTGCGCGCCCCTGCCGGCCAGCAGATCAAGGCAGTTGGGGCTCTCTCGCTGCATCGTGAGAACGATGGCAGCGTCGAAGTAACCCTCGAAGGCAACCGCCTTTACCATGTGCGCTTCGCGTGAGCACGGGCTCGTCCCAACGTCCGGCATGCCTCGTCCTCGTTTCAAACGCATCTGGCAATCGTACGAACTAACGACTAATCGTTGCTTATTACGAACTTTGTTATTTCGGGAGACTCTGCTCGGAATCCGCCTGCTCTCGATGAGCTAACTTCTTCTGTGCCTCGATCTGGACTGTGGCATTTTTATTACGTCCAATCCTTCGATAGGCGCGTGCCAAGCGGTAGTGGCTCGGCGCAAGATCTGGCTAAAGTTTGATCGCTTGCTCAAGGTACGGCACGCTCTTCTCCCATTGTCCATCGTCCTGGAGGAGTGCACCCATCTCAAACTGGGCGTCACCGAAATTCGGATTGTCAACCAAAGCCCGCTCCAGTAGCTACCGGGCCGATGGCATTTCCTGGCGTTTCGAAAGAGAGTTCAACAGTTCCTGTTGCTTTCCAAGAGGGGCCGTGCCATTATTCCTGTTGGAAACCTAAAGGTTGATTCGCCATGAAGGAAAAGCCGGACGTCTTGCAAGGTACGCTTGCCCTGATGGTCCTGAAGACACTCGATGTTCTGGGGCCGCAGCACGGCTGGGGTATCGCCCGGCGCATCGAGCAGATCAGCGGAGACCTTCTGTCTGTCAACCAGGGAACGCTTTATCCCTTGCTGCTCAAACTCGAGCATGAAGGCTCGATTGCTTCCGAGTGGGGTGCATCGGAAAACAACCGCCGCGCGCGCTTCTATCGCCTTACCGGGACCGGCCGCAAGCAACTGCAGGCCGAGACTCGTGAATGGGAGCAAACCGCGACAATCATCGCGCGCTTTTTCAAAGTTAAGGCGGAGGATTTAGCGTGAAAATCCTACGACGTTTCCTGATTCGTCTTTCTAATTTTGCAACTCGAGAGAACGCCGACCAACGCCTGCAGGAAGAGATCGCCGAACATCTTGCGTTTCAAACCGAAGAGAATCTGCGCACCGGCATGTCGCCCACCGAAGCACGGCGCCAGGCCGCGATCAAGTTTGGTGCGGCCCAGACGATTCGCGAACACCACCATGCCGAGCACAGCATTCCCCTCATCGAGAATCTGCTCTTCGACCTGCGGTACGCGGTGCGGATGCTTCTAAGATCTCCTGGATTCTCATTCATTGCGATCGCCACAGTGGCGCTAGGCGTCGGAGCCACCACCGCCATCTACAGCGTCATCGACGCAACCCTGCTGCATCCTTTGCCCTACCCGCACCCCAGCGAACTGGTGCAAATTGAAGCTAACCTTCCCGGCGTGGGCGCGCACAACGTCGGCGTCTCCATCCCTGAGTTGAGAGACCTTCAGAACTCGGGAATCTTCGAAAATGTGTCCCTCTGCTTTTTCGGCTCCGAAATTGTTACCGGCAGCGCCCAGCCCACGCACATCTCCGGAGCGACGGTCTCACCGACCTACTTCGCGGTGCTGGGCGTGGATGCGGCGCTGGGCCGCACCTTCGATCCGCACGACGCCGCACCCGGCTCCAACGGTGAAGTAATCATCAGCGATGGGCTCTGGAAGCGCGCATTTGGCGCAGACCCGCACATTGTCGGCAAGAGTCTGCGCCTTGACAATGATCTCTTTCAAGTTGTCGGCGTCATGCCCGCCAGCTTTCGCGACCAGGGCCGAACCAGCGAGCAGGTCAATACCGAATTGTGGGCGGCGGATGGATTTGCTGACCGGTCGCCGCCGATGCGAGGCACGCGTTTGCTATACGAGACCATCGCCCGGCTTCAGCCTGGTCTCTCGCCCGAGGCCGCGCAGGGGCGCCTCGAGGCGCTGGTTGCATCGTTGAAGAAGCAATATCCAGCGGATTATCCGTCGCAAGGGGCGTGGACTCTCCATCTCACTCCCCTCGCCGAGACTCTTGTCGGCAACGTTCGCCAATCGCTCATCCTGCTGTTGGGCGCGGTGGGCCTGGTCCTGCTGATCAGCTGCGTCAACGTCGCCAATCTGCTGCTCGCTCGTGCTAGCGCGCGAGGACACGAGATGGCGGTGCGCCAGGCGTTGGGAGCCGCAAGAATGCGCCTCATTCGTCAGCTCCTCACCGAGAGCTTGTTGCTCTTCGTGCTTGGCGGCATCACCGGTTTCGCGGTTCTCTTCTGCGGCCGGAAATTCCTGCTGCAATTTGTTCCCGAAACCCTGCCGCGCCTCAATGACATATCCATCAGCTGGGGCGTGTTGGGGTTTGCCATCGTGGTCTCTGTCGCAGCCGGAACCATCTTTGGGCTTGCCCCCGCATGGCTGACAAGCCGCCTTAATTTGACCCCAACGCTCCGGCAGGAAGGACGCGGCTCCAGCGGTTCCAGGCGGCGCTCGCGCTTGCGCCACGTTCTGGTGATTGGTGAATTGGCCCTCTCCCTGGTGCTGATGGTCGCCGCCGGACTTCTGCTGCGCAGCTTCTGGGATTTGTTCAAGGTGCAGCTCGGCTTCAATCCCACTCGGGTCATGGCAATCGAGATTTCGCTGCCGAATCCCAACGACCCCAACACCGACATTTACCGAACTGCCACGCAGGAATCGGTGTTTCTGCGGGAAGCTCTCCGTCGAATCCGGACGCTTCCGGGCGTGGAAGAAACTGCCCTCAGCGATCGGGCGGCTCTTCCCCTCGGCCATGGCCAGGTCGATCTCAGGCCGCGGCCATTGATCCGCGAGGGCGAGAAGGTGCAGAGCAGCCAGCCTCACGTGATCGATACGTCGATCGTCTCGCCCGAATACTTTCACCTGCTCGGCATGACGCTCCTCCGTGGTCGCCTCTTCGTCGACCAAGATCTTGAAGACACACCCTCCGTCGCGGTCATCAATCAGGCCGCTGCTCGCACCTACTGGCCCAACCAGGATCCGGTCGGCAAGCGCATCATGATCCGGTCGAGGGCCGCCAAGCCCGGCTGGACCGCCATCGTCGGCGTGATTGCCGACGCGCGCACGGAATCGCTCGCGGACGCCGGCATTCCACAGGTCTACTTTGACATCTACCAGCGCCCCGCTAAGTTTCTTGCGTTCTACCTGCGTGGACAGGTCGATCCTGCGGCTATCCCCGCGCAGGTGCGCACACAAATCCAGGCCGTCGATCCGGAGCTTCCCGTCTTCCACGCGGAGACCTTGGAGGACGTTCTCTCCTCTTCGCTTTCTGTGCGGCGGTTCTCCATGGAAATGGTGGCGTTGTTTGCGGCAACTGCCCTGCTGCTCGCGGGCCTCGGGATCTATGGAACCATCTCCTTCCTAGTCAATGAGCAATCGCGCGAGATCGCCATTCGCCTCGCGCTGGGCGCACAAAGGCGCGACATTCTGAAGATGGTTTTAGGCCAAGGCCTCAGTGTGGCCGCCGCCGGTGCCGGCGTAGGCCTGGTTGGCGCGCTTGTTGTTTCTCATCTCATGGCCGGCCTGCTTTACGGCGTCTCGCCCTACGACCTCTCCACATTCGCCGGCGTAAGCGCCGTCCTCACCGCCGTCGCCATCGCCGCAAGTTACCTCCCTGGGCTGCGCGCCATGCGCCTCGATCCAATCACTACACTCCACTCCGAGTGACTGCCTGGCATTGCTCGAGACTTGTCTTCGCAAGTTGTGGCGATCCCAATGACCCCCTTCGGGGACGCTGATGGATTCACCCCCGCCCGATTCCAGAGATGTGTCCCCAAACGCTCTTCTGTGAGGGGGTCTTCGGACTCGCTCATATTCAACCTCTTCATCCAGCCGACTGGACATACACTGCAATCCCACTTGCCCAAGAACGGACGCGTCCTCAGAATGGCAATACCAATTTGGAGCGGAGTCAATCGGCCAACGTGAGGAATGCATCGGGCAGACGGATCGATTACCGGGAGGATTATCAGAATGAGCAGGTCCAGTCCGGATCGCAATGCTCTGGCGTACGTCTCTGACGAAAATTATGTTGCGCTAGATCGCGTCCGTCTCGAGATCGCTCAAGAGAACGGAAAAATTCTGGACGTGTGGGAGAGCACGCCAGGGGGTGCTGTCCTGGGAGACATTCCGGAGGGGAAATATTTCGTAACCCTTGCAAAAGAGGGATTCGTTTCCAAGCGCGTCTCGTGCGTACTGAACGGACGGGAAATTCCTTCATTTCGCATGCTCAGCCGGCGAATGCGCGGGTTCATGTGGCCGAAGTGGATTAAGGAGGGTGAGAAGAGCGAGATCAAGCTGCATAGCAGCGAGCAGGTGCAACTCACTCTATGGCGCTGTGGCCAGCATAAGGAGTTTGTGCGCGTGCTCAGTTGGTTTGACGAGCATGGACCGCATGCGATCGAACAGATCACGCCGGACGGAGATTTCGCGGCGGCCGGTGTGCAGTGGAATAGGACCGGATATCTCGCGCCGCACGTGCAGCAATTCGTTCCTGCGCCAGAACGCTCTGGACTGTACTATCTATTGGCACGGACACCCAGCAATTCGCAGTATTCGTTTCCATGGGTGGTTGCGCCCGCGAAGCCGCGTGCGCGCATCGCGGTGCTGGCGAACACCAATACATGGAATGCGTATAACAACTTCGGCGGACGATCAAATTACATCAACCCAACGAAATTGCCCGATCGGCCGACCGTGAACGCACGACAGGACCTGAGCCGCTACATCAGCCTTCAATCGACATGGAACCACGCGGACAGCGAGTATGCGCCACTGTCTTTTGAAAGGCCGGAGGACGGCAATGATTTGATCGCCAACCGCACTTGGGAAGAAATCTCTCCCGTCCACTCGATCGAAGGACGCGCACAGTGTGGACTTGCGCCGGGGGAATGGCGGCTCCTTGCGTGGTTGGAGCAGGAAGGTTTCGCATACGACTACTATGCCGATGCGCAACTTCACGACGGCGGCATGCCGCTTGATGCCTACGGGGTGCTGATTATCGGCGTGCATCCCGAATACTGGACACGGGAGATGTTTCGTCGTGTCGAAGAGTGGGTGCATTCCGGAGGACGGCTTATGTACCTCGGCGGCAATGGACTCAATTGTGAGGTAACGCTGGAGGGAGAACAAATGCGGTGTCTGAGCTTCGACGATACTGCGCAGCCAGGCTCAAAGCACGAATCGCGCATGCACCGCACATATGCGCCGGAGGCCCGTCTCCTGGGCGTGGCATTTAACGATTCCGGAGTAATGACCGCAGCGCCGTACGCCGTCGAAGACCCGTCACACTGGGTGCTGGAAGGTACGGGTTTGAGCCGTGGAGAGTGCTTCGGTGCCGCGGGCCTGCATGAACGCGTTCCCGGAGGAGCATCCGGACACGAGACGGACAAGATGACGCCCCACTCGCCTGCAACGGTGGAGCGCATTGCGAAAGGAACAAACCCTAACGGCGGGCGGCGCAGAGATGATTTACATGAAGCTAGGCGCCGGAGCGGTGTTTTCGACTGGTTCGATTACCTGGGTGGCGAGCCTGTTGGCAGATCCGAACGTATCGCGAGTTACGGCGAACGTACTGCGGCGGTTTTCTTCACCGGCGGGCAAGCTCGCGGCTGAGACGGCGAACATATCGGGACCTTACTCATGAGGAGCCTAACCGGAACAATCGTTCTGCTGACGGGAGGATCCGCCGGGATTGGGCTGGCGTGCGTGCGGCGGATGTTGCAGCGAAGGAGCGCAGGTGCATGTTGTGGACCTGCACGCAACCTGCCGACGGGATGTGCTCGAAGCGCTAACCGCAGGCCGCGTGATCTTGACAGAGTTGGATTTGGGAGACAAGTCAACACCTGCGGAAGCGGTACAGCGCACGCTTACGCAATGGGGACGGCTGGATGTGCTGATCAACAACGCAGCATATACGACACATCAGAGTGGGGCGCTGCTGGAGACCACGGATGACGAGTGGCAGCGGCAGATGGACGTGACCCTTCGTGGGACCTTCGGTTTGTGCCGCGCTGCAGTGCCCCCGATGCTTGAGCGGGGCAAGGGATCGATCGTGAATGTGGCCTCGATCGGAGCGCTGCGACCGTTTGCGAACACATTAGCCTACTGCACGGCGAAGGCGGCAATCCTGCAACTGACGCGTTCGATTGCAATCGACTATGGCAGGCGCGGTATCCGATGCAACGCGGTGTGCCCTGGAGCTATCGATACCCCGGCGTTTTCAGGCATCCGAAGCCAGCCGCTCGAACTTGCAGACCGCGAGGCGCGCACTGCTCTGGGAAGAATCGGTAAGCCGGAAGAAGTAGCCGCAGCGGTGAATTTCCTTGCTTCGGACGAAGCTGCT
Organism: uncultured Acidobacteriaceae bacterium; assembly: GCA_963797895.1. GTDB lineage: Bacteria > Acidobacteriota > Terriglobia > Terriglobales > Acidobacteriaceae > KBS-83. The sequence continues at coordinate 285,370 of CAWCRD010000007.1, read as the reverse complement.
TACATCACCGGGACCACGCTTACCGTGGACGGTGGATGGGACGCCTCGCAGTGGAGCGATGAACTCGGTCCGCGGGGCGGCGAGAGAGCGTGACCGAACTCGAAATCAAGCAAACGGATCGTGACAGGCGGAACGAATGAAGGTCATTAAACAGGGTGGGCATAGGCTCTTTGAGCAGGACACTGAAACTGCGGCGGCAGTCAGCGCGATGCTGCTGGACCTCGAAAAGAATGGGATGGATGCGGTCCGGCGCTATAGCGAGCAGTTCGACGGATGGGTTCCGGAGTCCTTTCGATTGGAAAAGGCACAGATCGAATCTGCAATCGCCGAATTACCAGAACAAGCCATTCGGGACACGGATTACTGTCAGGACAATGTGCGCCGCTTTGCAGAAGCGCAGCTTACTACGATGCTTCCGCTGGAAGTCAATATCCGTCCCGGTGTAACTCTGGGACACAAGCACATTCCGGTCCGCGCCGTCGGCAGTTACATTCCGGGTGGCCGATATCCGATGTTTGGATCGGCGCAGATGAGCATTATCCCAGCGAAGATTGCCGGCGTGAAACATGTAACAGCATGCACGCCGCCTGTGAAGGGCAAAGGCTACTATCCCGCGACTATCAATGCGATTCATAAGGCGGGAGCCGATTTGATTTACATCGTTGGTGGCGTGCCGGCGTTGGCGCTGATGGCGTTCGGGCTGGATGGCGCACCGCAGGTGGATGTGTTGTGCGGCGCCGGAAACCGTTTTGTCGCGGAAGCAAAGCGGCAGCTCTTCGGCCGCTGCGGTATCGATCTGCTAGCGGGACCTACGGAAATCCTGGTGATCGCTAGATGATTCGGCCGATCCTGAACTGGTGGCGTGCGACTTGCTAGGACAGGCGGAGCATGACCCGAATAGCGGCATCTGCCTGATCTCTACCAGTGAACATCTGGCGTGGGCAACTATCCAGGCATTGGAGCGCCAGCTTGCTGTGCTACCCACAAGCGAAATAGCTGCGCTCTCCTGGCGGGATAACGGCATCGTGTATCTTGCCGATTCGTTGGATGAAGCGATTTCCCTCAGTGATCAATATGCGCCGGAGCATCTTGAGCTACACACGCGCGACAACGAGAGATGCGCAGGGCGGTTAACAAACTATGGTTCGCTCTTCATTGGTGAGGAGACAACTGTTGCCTATGGCGACAAAACGATTGGCACGAACCACATCCTGCCAACCAGCAGGGCTGCGCGGTACACAGGCGGAGTGTGGGTTGGCAAGTTCCTGAAGACGTGCACCTACCAGACGATGTCAGGCCAGGCGAGTGTACAGACCGGGCAGGTTACCGAACGTCAGTGTGTCCTGGAAGGAATGCTCGCTCATGCCGCCACGGCACGGATACGAGTGGAGCGTTATGGCGGCGGGCGGGAGCAAAGATTGGAAAAAGAAGTAGGCACGGCGGAGTAACACGTGGCGGAGAGGAAGACCGGAGGCAAGATGAACAGGACTATTTCGTTGCTGAATGGACAGCGTTATCAGGGCAAGGCGGCAACAGACGGTGAACAGTCCATGTTTTCGGAGATGGAACAGAAGTTATACACCGCGGTCATCGCCGATGCGCTCGATGAACTGGGTGCAAGAGATTGCGCGATGGCGGAGCGTCTGCGCCCGCTTCATCCGGATGCAACGTTCGCGGGCTGGGCGCGGACAATCCAGTGTCAGGACATGTTCTACATCCCAGAAGATCCGTACGGGTTGGAAATTGAAGCGATGGATAGCATCCTTCCGGGCGAAGTAATCGTGATATCCACCTGCGAGTCCAGACGCAATGCTCCTTGGGGGGAGTTGCTATCTACCGCAGCGCATGTACGCGGCGCACGCGGCGCGGTGGTGGATGGCTTGGTACGCGACGTTCGCATCATTCAAAAGCTCAGTTTTCCTGTCTTCGCTGCAGGCATCAAGCCCGTTGACTCCCGCGGGCGCGGTCAAGTGGTGGAGTACAACGTGCCAGTAGTCTGCGGCGGCGTGCTGGTGAATCCTGGCGATCTTATCTTCGCCGATTACGACGGCATCGTTGCGATTCCGGCAGAACTAGTCAAGGATGCGCTGTCAATTGCGCAGGTCAAGGTCTCAAAAGAATCGAGCAGCCGGAAGGATCTTTTGAACGGAAGTTATCTGGCGCAGGTGTACGCGAAGTACGGCGTTCTGTAGTAACGAAGGCGGCCATCACATGTACGTGTCACCGGTCGTGTGTGCGCGTTTTTGTTTGAGGCCTAAGCGACTTCATTCGGTAAAAAGCTGGCGGTAACCCACCTCCGTTGGCAGAGGCGGGTGCTTCGGTCGCGCTGGCATTCTAGATACAAGCTCATTGCAATATTCGTCCAGTCGACTGAACCGTCGTTGCATAGTTCTTGCTATTTGTTTCCGAGAAAAACAATGATGCCTCTACTCGGATTAACCATCCACTTCGACGAGTAGGTGTGGTCCATATCCGTTTTAAGTGGGCGCGTTGACGCGGGCTATAGATTCGATATTTCCCAATTGAAGAATTCGCACTGGAGAACCTATGAAGCAGCTAAGTTGTCTTCCGCTCCTATTCATGGCCGGCATATGTGGCATCGGATTGGCACAGGTAGGAACTCAAAGTTCTCTAACCGGCACGGTTGCCGATACCACGGGCGCCGGTGTGCCAAACGCAACGATTACCGCAACCAACCTCTCCACGGGTGCAGTCAGTACGCAGGTAACGTCTGGCAGCGGAAGCTTCACAATCCTTGCACTGCCGGTTGGGACCTATCGCATCACTGTGGTGGCGCAGTCCTTTCAGAAATGGGAGGAGCAGGGTGTCCAGCTCACGGTGGGCAATCAGGTACGCGTCCAGCCTGTTCTCAAAATCGGAACAGCCTCTGATACCGTGTCGGTCACTGCAGTTGACAGCGGACTGCAGACGGAGAACGCGACCGTTACAACGGTCGTTCAGATGCAACAGATTCGCGAGCTGCCACTGCAAACACGCAACCCGCTTGCATTAGTTGGACTCACTCCGGGAATGCGCTATGAGGGCACGGGCAATGCCGGTGGTATGCGCATTACTTATGTCCAGGGCAATGGACTGCGCGACAACAAAACGAACTTCCAGTTGGATGGCATCAATACCAATGACGGAAGCGGAGAGGGCGGAACTGCCGTTCCAAATGTGGACTCCATCCAGGAATTTAGCGTGCAATCGATCAATGCCGGCGCTGAGGCCGGACGCGATCCCTCGCAGGTCGTAGTTGTGACAAAATCGGGTAGCAATGCCTTTCACGGCAATGCATTCGAGTTTATTCAGAACGACATCTTGAACGCATATGACGCCTTCGCAGACAAAACGAAGCCCAAGCCACGCGTGCGTTACAACCAGTTTGGCGGAACGCTGGGCGGCCCCGTATATCGAAATAGGACCTTTTTTTTCGGCAGCTTTCAGGCAACCATCATTCGTAATGCAGCCTTGCTGAATGAGGGTGCGATTCCTGCAGCGTTCTTTCCCACTGACGCCGGCGCTGATTTTTCATCTTTGGCGTCCTCACTTGTGGACCCTAGCACCGGACAACCCTTTCCCGGGAATATCATCCCCGCCTCGCGTGTTGATTCGGCAGCGACCTACTTTCTGCCGATACTGCTCAAGCCGAATGCGCCCAATAATCGCTATATCGCCAACGCAAGCACTTTCGATAAGACTTACGAATACCTGGGCCGAATCGACCACCAGTTCACCACCAACCAACGCATTTACGGACGATACTTTTATCTGCGTGAGCCAACCGAACAGGTTGGATATCTTGCCGACCCGAAAACCTTTGGAAATAACACACTGCACCAAAGCGGCCTGGCGCTGACCTACACCTGGACCCTGACCCCACGGACATTGCTGACGTTGACTGGTGGGTACATGCGCACGCAAGATTCGTACGATAACCCCGCATTGGGCGTGCGGAACGATGACCAACTTGCGGGCATTCAGGGTATTTCATCCACAGGTAGAGAAAAATGGATTGGCCCTCCGGACATCAATCTGAATGGCTATACGGGCGTCTTCTTTGCCGGCGGGTATGGTGTTCCGGGTTCACAGAAGAATGGACAGGACACCGTTAAGGCGGCTGTGGACCACATTATTGGAGCCCATACGCTCCGGTTTGGTACTGAATGGAACAATAGGCAGGCATTCGGAGGACACGGTTCGGCGGCGCCGCGCGGCAGTTTTGGATTCAACGGCCAATACACCGGCAATGCGTTCGCGGACTACCTGCTGGGTTACACCAACTCCAGCACGCTGAATGACCCGCTAGTGCAATTCGGCGAAGACAAGTCGCCAGCGCTCGGTTTTTACGCGAAAGATACGTGGAAAGCGCGGCCGAACCTGACGCTCGATCTAGGCGTGCGCTACGACCGATATTTGGCCAACGCCTGCTACAAAGACCTGTGCAGCATCTGGAATCCGACGGACAACAAAGTGGTGGTGGCCGTGCGTGGTGACGGCAAACCGAATTTTTCCACGTACCCGACCTCAGCCGCGCTGGCGGCACAGACGGTTGGTTTGTGGGAGACAACTACGCAGGCGCATTATCCCAATGGCCTTTACACACCGAATGGAAATTGGCAGCCGCGTCTTGGTATAACCTACCGTCCGCTCAATAGCAGCAATGTAGTTTTGCGCGCAGCTTACGGATCCTACTTCAACATCTTCACCGGCAATCGCGGCGCGTCTATCATCAACATGCCGACATGGACCGTTTACAGCCAGAACTATGCCGCCGCAACACTGCAAAAGTGGGAAACTGTGTGGGCCGCCGGTCCTAACCAGGCAAGCAATTTCGCGGTGTATTCACCGCTGGTGAACATCAAGCCGGCAGAGACGCGCGAATTCAATGTCTCCGCCGAAATGCCGCTATTCTCATCGACAACGCTCACTCTTTCTTATGTTGGAACCCGCGTACCGAACGAGATTTCGGGACAGGAGCGGAACATCGCTACCGTGGGATTCCATGCGAATCTGCAAGCAGACCTGCCATTCCCGCAGTTTTCGACCATTCACACCTTTGGCAACCAGGGAAGGTTCTGGTACAACGGCCTCCAGGCGTATCTTGAGCGTCGGTTCAGCGGTGGACTTTCCTACACGGTGGCCTACGCATGGTCGAAGAGCATGGACCAGAACGTGGGTGAGGGCGAGTTCGATGCATTGCTGCCCTATGCCCCTGCGGCGTATAACCGCCATCGCACCGTCAACGATTATCGCCATCTGGAAGCAGCTACACTGCTCTGGGAAATCCCATATGGGCATGGCCGTCGCTTTGGCGGCGGCTCAAACGGGGCGATGAATGCTGTGCTGGGCGGGTGGCAGTTAGGCTTCTATGAGCAGGCGCACTCTGGGCAACCGCTCACTATCTCCAATAACAACGGCAATCTTGGCAACGGAACAAGCAGCCGCGCCGACCTGGTAGGCAATCCGCGTCTTACCAATCGCAGCGCAGCGCGTTGGTTCAACTCCGCGGCCTATGCTCCGGCACCGAAATATATTTTCGGCAACTCCAGTGTCGGCGACGTTGATGGTCCTGGATACTTCAATCTAGATAGCGCGCTGATCAAAAGAAATCAGATCACCGAATCCGCGAATCTCGAGTTTCGCTGGGAGATGTTCAACGCACTGAATCGCACGAACCTGAACAATCCAGTGCAGAATGTCAACGATCAGAACCTTGCCAAAATCTTCGGCTCCGGCCCGGCTCGGCGTATGCAATTTGGATTGAAACTGAACTTCTAGGCATTCAACTACAAGGAAGCGAATGGGACATCGGAAGTCATTTCTATTCCGGGCAGCGCCTTTCGTGCTCGGTGTCACCTGCATGCTGTCGTGCCGCAGCAGCGTATGTTCGGCACAAAAGACAGCCTCTACGCCAAAAGTGTGGCTGGAAGATTCGTTACATCGTGTTTTTCCTGGAACGCTCCCTAGCGCCCGGACGGAGTTGGAGATTCTATCCGCACGCAATGCGACAATTGCTTTTCAAGCAGTTGTACGGAATGAAGCACCGGTACGGTTTCGTGTAGTGTGCAGCGCGACGGGGCCGGAGAATATTTCTGTGGTGATCCGCCGGGTTGGATACGTCCCCATGCCTCATCGGGACACGGACATTCCGCTGAATCTGGCTGAGAACGGCGGCCCGCTTCCGGGCTTGATTCCCGATCCGCTCTTTCCCGAACACCTAGCATCCGTTGGGCCGGCGGAGAGCGACGCCTTCTGGATTACCGCAAAGGTGCCGGCCTCGGTCGTGCCCGGTATGTACGACATCAAGGTTCATCTCAGCACGGAAGGCGACGCAAAGCATCCCAGTCAATCGCTTGGCGATTTGGCTGTGCACCTGAACGTGAAGCCGCTCACCCTCGCAGCGCGGCGTGATTTTCCATTTACGCAGTGGTGGAGCGCCGACGCGATCTACGATGCTTACCACACCACGCCTTTCAGCGAACTTTGGTGGAAATACGCGCAGCTCTATGTTCAGGACATGGTGGACCATGGCGCGAACATGGTGAACGTTCCATTGCTACAGGACCGCCGTGAAGTCGTGAAGCGGCCCTCGCAATTGCTAAAGGTGGCGGAGGTCTCGCCCGGCAAGTACAGCTTCGACTTCAGCGACGTGCATCGATTTATCGCAATGGCTCGTTCTGCCGGGATGCAATACTTTGAGTTCTCGCACCTGTGGCTCTATTTCAACGCAGCCGATCCAGTACACGTCTACGAGCAGAAGAACGGCGAATATGTGCTGTTGTGGCCGACGAAGACACCGGGCACGACCGGGGTGTATCGCAACTTCCTCGAACAGTTGTTTCCTGCTATGCACGAGTTTCTGAAACAGGAACACCTGGCCGACGATCAGGTGATGTTTCACGTCTCTGACGAGCCGTTCGAAGGTGATGCGGTCGAGAACTACCGGAAGGACCGCGCGCTGCTCCGTGAGATCGCTCCGTGGGTGCGGACGATGGACGCGCTAAGCGATGTCCGCTTCGGCAAAGAGCACATCACCGATGTTCCCGTGCCGATCATGAACGCCGCGCAAAACTACATCGATGCCGGCCTGGACTACTGGACATACAATTGCACGGGCCCGCGCGGTGAGTACCCCAACCGCTTCTTTGACACGCCGCTGCCAACGCTGCGTATGACGGGCTGGCTGCTTTATCGCTTGCAGGCTAAAGGATTCCTGCACTGGGGCTACAACTACTGGTACAAGATGGACACGCAACAGTTGGAAGACACTTTTACGGAGGCGGCAGGCGGAGCCTGGCCGGGCATCGCGTACGGCGATCCCTTTGTGGTGTACCCCGGTCCGGACGGCCCGATCGATTCACTGCGATGGGAGGTCTTCGCGCAATCACTGCAGGACTACACGCTGCTGCAGGCAGCAGGAATAAAGCCGGATTCAGCGCTGCTGGCCGAGATGCATTCATACAAGCAATATCCGCGGGATGCCGCTTGGATTCAGAAGAAAATCAAGGAGGTGCTGAACGGAGCCAGGTAGCGTCACCGGGCAAAGCAATCGTGTAAATGGAAGCGTGTCAGTTCAGCCCCATCAGGGCGAAACTATCACGTTGAAGAATGCTCTCGATCTGATCGTCCGGAATTGTAGGCATGGCCGTTCCTTTCGCGGGAGCGTTGACATTGCGAAGTCCATCGGTGCTTGCTTCCGGCGTCGTCACGGGATAGTCCGAGCCGGGGAGCAGTTTGTGCAGAACGCCATACTCCTTTGCGAGCACCAGCGCGTTGTAGAACTGCCAGGGCCGGTAATGCAGCGCAGAGAGATCTGCGTAAAGGTTCGCGTGTTTGCGGATGAGTGAGATGGTCTCACCGATCCATGGATGACCGAGATGCGCGATAACCATGCGCAGGGCAGGGAACTGTAGCACGATCGGCTGCAGCAGGATAGGGTTGGCATATTCCAGAGAGACGTTGTGGCAAAACGTCGTGCCTTGGTGGATAAGGATCGGTATGTCAAGCTCCGCAGCTCGCTGAAACAGGCGAAGGAAGCGTGGGTCCTGTGGATGCATGTTCTGGTAGATAGGACCCAGCTTCAGCCCCTTCAACTTCAGGTGGCGAACACAATACTCAAGCTGCTCCACGGCATCATGATCGTGCGGATCGATAGAAGCGAACCCTGCAAGCTTTTCTGGATGTCGTTGCGTGTAGGCAGCGACGTATTCATTGGGCACTACGTAGCCAACGTGGTGTGCGCGAAAGCCGAGAACGATAGCCTTCTCCACCGATTGCATGGTTTTCCAGTGATCATCGAGGTTGACTGCCAATTGCTGATTGGGATTCCCAGAGGCGATGCGCGCATCATTGACAAAGTCTTTGGTGAGATGTGCCTCTTCGCCTACATGCGTGTGACAATCGATCTTCATGCGCTCTTCTTTCTGGTGCGGTTGCGCGCAGGAGACGGACGATTGCAAAGCTGGGCCGTGATATGCCAGGCTGCGATACGCAACTTTTCTCCCACTGCGGCCACGCTCTCCGGAGGGATCTGGGTGACAGTACCGGTCACGCTCACTGCGCCCACGGCCACACCATCCACCACTATGGGTGATGCGACGCATCGAACCCCGAGTTCCTCCTCCTCGTTATCTACTGCAAAGCCCTGCTCACGTACCTGCTGTAGTTCACTCCTGAAACCGGAAAGTGACACGATTGTTCTCCGTGTAAACCGGTCGAACGCATACTTGCTCAACATGGATTCGAGTGTCTCCGGAGTCTGCCAAGACAGCAGAGCCTTGCCCAGGCTGGTGCAATGTAGCGGGGAGCATTTCCCGATATAAGTATCGAACTTCACCATCCCGTGGCCATCCACTTTCTGGATGAAGACCACGTGATGCTTTTCGAGGATTCCAGCGTGTGCAGTCAAAGAGGTTTGTTGTACCAGCCAATGCAGATGCGGCAGCACGATCTCAGAAAGTGGCGTGGCATGCAGGGCGCGCCGGCCCAGGCCATACAGCTTTGGGCTGAGCTGGAAGCGGTTAGACAATTGCACCTGCTGAATGTATCCAAGGCCGCTGAGAACATTGATAAGCACGTGGGTGGAACTCTTTGGCATATCGAGCTTTCGGCTGAGCTCCGAAATATTCCAGCCACGACGCGACGCGTTGAGGAATTCAAGAATGGCGAAGGACCGCTGAACTGAGTTCATAGTGGCCGAACCGGCCTTCACGCTCTCTTTTCGCGACGATCCCATGCGAATTGCATGACCTCCTGTGCGGCCCGTGAAGCCAGCTTGTGCGGACATTCTAGCGAGCTTAGAGGAGAACACGCTCCAGCCATTCACCCGCCCGTCCAGCATACTGGACGAGAGTTTACGCCGGCTTGACCTCGCGAAAGTGCGAAGACGTCACCGCCAATGCCTTTTACTGCGTTGCGCGAGATTAGGATGCGACGACCGTCCAGCCAGCGGGATGATTGCAGTCCGTTCTGCGGATGAGCGCTTGACCCGGACAGGAATTCGTTCCTAAGCTCAGGATCAGCTGCCACAGCTTGACTTGACCTCCTGAAAGCGACGTACGTGGCTCCGATCGACTGGACGATCCTCACAATTTACTGCCTCGGCATTCTGGCGCTCGCTTTGCACTTCCGCAAGCGCGCAGGGAAGAGTGTCGAAGATTTTTTCGTCGCCGGGCGCGACCTGCCGTGGTGGGTCATCGGCTTTGCCGATGTTGCCGGATATACCGGCGGCGGTCAGGGCTTCCTGATGGTGCTATTTCTCTCGGGCTTTGCAGGGCTATGGCTGATGGCATGGATCAGTTGGGTGATCTGGATGCCGCTCGTCGCGGTCATCTGGGCGCCCATGTGGCGTCGGCTCGGCGTGGTTACCACGGGGGAGTTCATTGAGCGGCGATATGCAGGCCGTCGCGCCAGAACCTATCGCAGTATCTACGCTGTGTATGCGTGCGTGGTGTGGGGGCTTACCTCCATTGCCTATGGTGCCGCATGGATGGGCGCCACAGCCGCGCCGGTGCTGGGGTGGAAGCAATCGACTGTGGTGCTCGTCTTTGGCGGCTTCACAATTCTGTACAGCCTTATTTCCGGTCTGCTGGCCGTGGCTTACAACGACGTCGCGCAATTTGTCATTCTGGTGGGCGGCAATCTTGCTTTCGCCCTCGTGTTGCTGTCGCGAGCCGGAGGGTGGCATTATGCGCTGGCCCATGTGACAGCGATGCGAGGCTCAGGCCTGCTCTCTCCCTTTCCTGGCGGCCACGATCTAAACACAATCACGCTGCTGGCGCTGGTTGTGCAGGGATTCTTCTTTGCCGGCTCGCCGTTTGCAGGAGAAGGCTGGACAGCACAGCGCTTCATGGCGGCACGCGATGAGCGCCACGCAGTTCGAGGACAGATTGCCAATGGCGTCCTCGCCCTGGTGGTGCGGCTGATTCCATTTATCCTGTGTGCCATCGCCGCTGCATCGCTCTATCCGGTCTCTCAGGTTGCGGTGCCTGCGGCGCTCTGGGGCGATCTCGTCAAGCGGTTTGCTCCCCCCGGATTGTTCGGCTTACTGCTGGTTAGCAGCCTGGCGGGATACATGGCGGCAATCTCGTCCATTGGGAACTGGGCAGCCAGCTACATTGTGAACGACTTGTACCGCACCAGCATTCGCACGCAAGCAGGTGAGAAGCAGGCTGTGCGCATCAGCAGGCTCGTCTCAGGCGTGTTGTTAGCAATGGCTTTCCTGCTTGGCGGGCTTATTCGTCCACAGGATCTCGACAAATGGATACTGTTCATCAATTCATCCTTGATTGTCTTTTCGCTTCCCCTGGCATGGCTGAAATGGTTTTGGTGGCGGACTAACGCGGTCGGCGACATGGTGGGGATTCTCGGCGGCTTTCCTGCCGGATATCTCATATGGTTTGGCTCGGATGCAGTTCTTCCGTCGAGGCTCCGCATGCACCTTGGGCGTCTTACCGGACTGAACTGGAACGGCATCGTTCCAGCATTCAGTGATCTGAACCGCTTCCCGTTCTGGATGGGTTTTGCGGTGTTGTTCCTCGGCGGCGCAGTGTGCATTCTGCTTGCAACGCTGCTCACGCGTTCGGAACCGATGCAGACTCTGGAAAGCTTTTACAGGAGTGTTCGGCCCGTCGGGTTCTGGGGACCCGTACGGCGCAGTCTCGCAATCAAGGGTGAGGAGCCGGCACCCACTCGGCTCTGCTCGGGCCTGGTGGTAAGCGCCTATGGAGTGTTCTTTTACTTCTTTCTTTGCGTCTCTCTGTTCGCGTTCTGCGGAGATCGCCTCATTCTTGGCACCGGAACTGCGACCGCCGCGGCAGCGCTGGGTGTGTTGTTTGCTCGAAGTGCCCAGAAGGAGTTGATAACCGACACCTACAAATCTTTTGCGCCCGTCGCGGGAGAAGCGGATTTATGAAAATTACGAAGGTGGAAGTGCGGAAGCTCTCGAAGATCGTCAATCCAGAGCTGGCGATCGTCAGTGCCGCCGGGACGCACCCCGAGTCACACTATCTGACCGTACGCATTCACACTGACGACGGCGTGAGCGGGAATGGTGAGGCTACAGTGGCGCCAGCGTGGAGCGGCGAAAATCAAGCTACCGCCGCGGCGCTCATCGAGGGGCTGTTGTCCAGGCTGTTCGTCGGCCACGATCCGATGTCTATCAACTATCTTCTCGATCAGATGGATCGCTTCCTAATCGCAAATCCATTTACCAAGGCGGCATTGGAAATGGCATTGCTCGATCTGCGTGGACGGGTGCTTGGACAGCCGGTGGCCATGTTGTTCGGCGGTGCAAGGCGCGAGGGCAGGATTTTGCTCAAGTTTTCCATCGGCGCATTTTCTCCCAAGGAGGCGGCCCGTGTCGCCAGGCATGCCGCGTCCATCGGGCTGAAGGCGGTGAAGGTAAAGGTAGGTTTGAGCGTGGAAGAAGATATCGCCCGGGTACAGGCGGTGCGGAGCGAGCTGGGCAGTGGCTTCCGCGTCGCGGTAGATGCGAACTCCGGCTGGAGAGAGGCGGATGCGGTGCGTGCGCTCGCATTGCTGGAGAAGCTGGAGGTGAATGCGCTGGAGCAGCCGCTGCGGCGAGGAGATTTTCGGGGTTGCTCCCGCCTTCGCCGGCGCAGCTCGATCCCGCTCATGCTGGATGAGTCAGTCTTTACCCGACAGGACGCAATGGAAGCTATCAGGGCGGATGCCTGCGATTTCATCAGCATCTATCCAGGCAAGAACGGCGGCATCACGCGTTCCATGGAAATCGCGCAGATCGCGGCCGCTGCAGGCATCGAATGCACCATCGGCAGCAATCTTGAGATGGACGTAGGAACCGCGGCAATGCTGCACCTCGCCGTAGCCATACCGAATCTCGCCACGACGGTGGATCACGACATCATCGGCCCGCTCTACTATCCATCCCCATCGGCCGAGCGGCCCATCGCATACCGTGATGGTTGCGCCCTCCTTCCGGAGGGGCCCGGTCTGGGCGTGACTGCGCTCGATTAGAGAGAGCGCTCTCTAGCCTTAACGCGCAGTATTTAGATGCTCCTTGCCGCTGGAGCCGATCGGACGTGTCGCCCCGATCGCGCCCGATTCGATTTCCTCCACCAGGGTCTTCAGCTTTGCGACAATCACGCGGAAAAAGCGCTCGCCTTTTTCCGCTGACGCGGTCCGCGGATCGCCGATCCCACCGTTTTCGCTGATCTCCTCAAAGTGCCGGGAAACTGTGACTGAGCCGCCCACCAGCATATCCTTGCTCAGAAACGGCGACATAGCCTGCAGGCCATCCGGGGCAAGCTGGGTCGCATCGACCAGATCGGGTCTGCTGGCCAGCAGAAGTGAGGTTTCCAGCTCACAAGCATGGCCCATGCCCCCGAGTTCGCTTTCGCGCAACTCACGTAATTCGGCCGCGGCCGCATTCCAGTATGTGCAGGCGAAGAGACGCGCATCCGGGAAGCGCTCACGAACTTTGACCAATGTCAGATCGAGTGCGGCGGCATTCCCGCCGTGCGAGTTCAGCACCAGCAGCTTGCGAAATCCCGCCTGCACGACGGATGCGATGGTGTCGGTGGCCAGCGAAAGATAGGTGTCCACAGACGCCGTCAGCGTCCCCGGAAATCGCATGTGGTGCAGCGATAAGCCGAGCCACTGCACCGGAAGCACCAGAAGGTGTCCACCGCAGGCAGCATCGACACGGCTGGCAATTTCCTCGCCGATCAAAGCATCGGTTCGCAAAGGCAGGTGCCTGCCGTGTTGTTCGAGCGCGCCGAAAGGAAGCACGACCAGCGTCGAGCGGGGGAGTGCGTCGATCTGTTGCCAGGTTAGATCCTGCCAGAACATGAGTTCCTCGCGCGCCCTCTTGATGGATCGTGATCGGAGCGCCTTGCGCTTACTCTACTTTTTTTAAGAGGGCTCTTGCGAGCCTCCGTCCATTGTGCTGGAGGAAACGTCACGGCTCGTGCAGAAAGTAAGAACGTCCAGCGTTCTGGACGGGCGCGCATTCTATCGTTCTCCGCCCCGGTATTGCTGGGTACACTGCCGCCATGAAATTTCTACGAACCAGCCAAACATTCCCGTTTAGCGCAGGCGTGCTGCATTCGGGACGTGTCATGGAGGCGGTGCTCGTCGGAATTCCGCCCGGCCAGGTGAGGCCGGTCCAGGGTGGTCCAGCGGAGGAGATGAAAGAGATATTTCGCCAGTACGACGAACTGCTCGGAGAGATCGGTCTCGATAGAACAGCTACTGCATCGGTACGACTCTACTTGCAAAATGTCGTACGCGATATAGCGGAAGTCAATCTGATCTACCGTGAGTATTTCGGTTCGCATCCGCCGAATCGCCGAGCGTATGGCGTGGATCTCCAAACAGGCATGCTTGTGGAGGCAGCTTTCACTGTGGAGATTCCTGAGAATTAACGCGATCCTGTTCGCGGGCCACTCACGAGTAGTCAAGTTCGCACTTCAAGGATGACTCAGCAGGAGACTAATTTTCCGCGGCCGCGAGCGCAAGCGGGTATCGCATCAACTCGGACCCGTGACGATACGTGGTAAACGCGGGCCCGCCGATATCGTCAGGGAAGCGGAGCGGAAGTCAACACCGGTCTGTTCGTCGCGGAGCCGATCGTGACTCTCGCCGATTTTGAGGAGGGCGTTCACTTGCTATGGATTGACGATCACAAGCGAGGATCCTCTGCTTATCTGATCGACGGGCATACCGACCACACGCGGATCGATCCTACTTGGAAACCAGTTTGTTCTCCCTGAGCAGCCGGGCAAGATGATCTTTTATCGGGATGGCAAAACCTCGGGAGTGAGCATCAGACTACAGGTGTGCGGAAAAGGAGCGATATATGGCCGAGGCAAAGAAATGCGCGAATCCGGTTTGTAGCTGCATGACTCAAGACAAGTTTTGCAGCCCACAGTGCGAGGCAGCGAAAGGTACGACCGCGATCGCATGTCAGTGCGGTCACGCCGGTTGCAAAGGAGACGTCTGATACGTCCAAAATGCAACTCAATGGGAACGCCGATTGGAGTCGCATCCACTGCGACTTAATGGAGGGGTCATGCCATTCAAGAGTGAGGCGCAAAGGCGCTACTTCGAAGCTAACAAGAGCAGGCTTGAGAAGCAGGGAGTGGACGTCGAGGAATGGGAGCAGGCAAGCAAAGGAATGAAACTTCCTGAGAGAGCACCGAAGAAGGCGACTAAAAAGAAGAAGCTTCACACCTGAGATTGTCGCCCGTTGATTCTGCTCGCCATTGCAATGTTACGCCGCTGTCAGCATCGATTCCGACGTCCAGCCGCTCAACTAAAGCATGGCAAGGATGCTTTTTCATTTAGGCACGTCGTCGCCATTCGGCATAAACCACGGCGCTTCTTTGCGAGGGAAAATCGTCTCATGGTGCGAGACGAGACTGCTGAGGACGCGGCCCGCCAAAAATGAATTGCGTTTTCAATCTCCACGTCTAATTCGCGGCCCGAGGCCGTTCCTCCTGCGCCACGAACTGGCCACTTGGCCGTGCGCACCGCGAGTATCAGACAGGCGCCGATTAGTAGCGAGCTGATTCGATATTGGCGAAAAGGCAAGTGCTTCGCTTTACAACCCCGCACGACGAGTTTAGCGTTGTATGCTGGCAAACGTTTACTGTGGCCGTTGAATTGTCGCCAACGCAACAAAGCGGAGACCTGTAGGAGTCGCTAATGAATCCAAATCAGTGTTCGAACACCGAGGATGCATTGGTTCAACAGTCGGCCGGGGATAACCCATCTCTCGAACCAAGCCGTCGCGACTTTATGGCCGCGCTCGGAGGCGCCGCGGCTCTTACCGCACTGTCAGTTGGAAGGGTGTTTGCGCAAGCTCCGGATGGTGTTCTCAATGTGGCGCGGGTTGCAGTCCCGACGAGCCTGACCATTGCGAGCGAAAACAAGATCTCTGCCCTGAATGACGGCTTCACGCCAGCGAACTCGCTGGACCGCTCTCATGCGCATTATGCAATCCGGGCCGAGCCCTCCGTCGGCGGACGGACAAGCTGGGTGCAGTACGAATGGTCGGAGCCGGTCAACGTCAACAAAGTCGAGGTCTACTGGGCTGTCGATCGCCCAAAGCAAGGTGCATTCCCCGGCAGTTACGTCTATCGGCTCGTGACGCCTGAGAGTTACAGGATTCTTTATTGGAATGGAAGCGACTTCGTTCCGGTCTCGCATCCGCAGGGCCTTGGAGTCGCGCTGGACACCTTCAACGCGACAAGTTTTGCAGCGGTGAAAACAAGCAAGCTACGGCTTGAAGTGCTTCCTCAAAAAGATCGACCGGCAGGGATCCTTGAATGGAAAGTCTTCAACTACGGTCCCCTTCCGTCACTGCCGCCTGTGGTGGATGCCGGGGTGGACCGTTCCGTTGTGAGCAACGGCCGAACTTACCTTTCCGGCAAAGTCACCTGGCTCGAAGAGTCCCCCAAGAACAGGGCCCGCTGGATAAAGACTGCCGGACCGGGAACTGTCGTATTCGTCGACGCAGCATCACCGATCACCACCGCGACCTTCTCCCAAGCCGGCGACTATGTGCTCGCGCTCAATGCGACGGGGAGCAAAGGCCCGGTGCACGCGATTGACGTGCATGTGGAACCAGCGCCCCCTGCTGAACGTCTCGACGTGGTTTACACACGTAGGTACTCGATCGACAGCCCGCTCTGGAATGAGCGTGCGAAGGCTCTCATCGTGAACTGGATTCCCCACTGCATCGCGATGTGCGAGCGAACAGACATTCCTGCGATGCGCGGTGATGGCGGCCTGGATAATTTCATCGAAGCGGGTAAGGCAAACCGCGGCAAACCACATGGCAGGCACAAGGGCTATGTCTTCTCCAACGCGTGGATACACCAGACGGTTGAGTCCATGTGCATCGCCCTTATGGTGGATCCGCAGGGCGATGTGGAGATCATCGAGGCTCAGGAACTGATGGCCGCGACGTTGGAGCGTTGGATTCCCATCATTCTGGCTGCGCAGATGCCGGATGGCTACCTGCAGACGGCTTACATCCTGGCGGATCGCAAGGACTGGCCGGAGCGTTGGTCGCCGGAGCATCGCGGCAATCATGAAGGCTATGTCTCAGGCTATTTCATCGAATCCGCGATCAATCATTACACCCTCACCGACGGAAAGGATCTTCGCTTATACAACGGCGCCAAGAGGCTGGCGGACTGCTGGGTTGCGAACATAGGGCCGGGCAAGAAGGAGTGGTTCGACGGGCACCAAGAGATGGAGCAAGCTTTGGTGCGCTTCGGCCGATTCGTGAATGATCAGGAAGGAAATCACCGCGGAGACGCATATATAGTGCTCGCAAAGTTCCTCCTCGA
Source organism: uncultured Acidobacteriaceae bacterium (assembly GCA_963797895.1). Classification (GTDB taxonomy): domain Bacteria; phylum Acidobacteriota; class Terriglobia; order Terriglobales; family Acidobacteriaceae; genus KBS-83. The sequence continues at coordinate 268,526 of CAWCRD010000007.1, read as the reverse complement.
CTCGCGTCGTGGTGGAAACGAATACGATCAGAGCCACTTGCCGCCAGGCCAGCAGTATGAGGCCGTTGGGCACGCCGTGCGCGCCACATATTTTTACTCGGGGATGGCCGATATCGCGGCCGAGACGCACGACCGCGACTACCAGAGCGCCGTGATTTCGCTTTGGGACAACATGGTGAACAAGAAGTATTACCTGACCGGCGGTATTGGAAGCGGCGAGACATCCGAGGGCTTCGGACCGAACTACTCGCTGCGCAACGAAGCGTACTGCGAAACTTGCTCCAGCTGCGGACTTGTGTTTTTCCAGTACAAGCTGAACCTTGCCTATCACGATGCGAAGTACGCCGACCTTTATGAACAAACGATGTACAACGCTCTGCTTGGGGGGCTTGCGCTCGACGGGCAAAGCTATTGCTACACCAATCCGCTCATCAATACGGAGCGTGCCAAGTGGCATGTGTGCCCGTGCTGTGTGGGGAACATATCCCGCACGCTGCTGATGATTCCGACATGGACTTACGTGAAGAGTAACGACGGACTCTACGTGAACATGTTCGTCGGGAGCCGTATCCATGTAGGCCAGGTTGCGGGCACCAATCTGGAAGTCATACAGAAGACGGAATACCCGTGGCACGGAACAATTTCGATCACACTCAATCCTGAGGAGCCCAAAAGGTTTTCCGTCTACTTGCGAGTCCCCGAGCGAACCACGAGCAAGCTCTACAAGGATTCTCCTCGAGTCGGGGGTGTGAAGCGGTTTGCGGTTAATGGGCAGGAGCAGACGCCGATCATTCGCAAGGGTTACGCGGTGGTGACACGTGAATGGAATCCGGGCGACCGCATCGATGTGGAATTGCCGATGGAGCCACAACGTGTAGTAGCCGACAGCCGCATCGAAGCCGATCGGAAAATGGTGGCGCTGAGATACGGACCACTCATTTACAACGTCGAGAAAATGGATAACGGCAAGATCGAACGAAAATTAAGCGATGCACCCCTCCGTGCAGACTGGCATCCGGACGTTCTCGGTGGTGTGATGGTAATCTCCGGCAAATGGGAGGATGGCTCGCCTATGATAGCGGTTCCCAATTTTGCGCGCATGAACCGAGTAGGACCGCCACGCGACTATCCCGGAGATGCGGAGAGCGATCTCGCACCCGGATCCATGCCGCCCATCGAATCGAAGATTTGGATCTAGAGAGTGGTTGATTGGGGACGATAGATTACTATTCACTCGAGAAAACTCTATCCTCCTAATCAGTGATCCGAGCTGCACCTGTCATGAAGTTTTGCTTTCGTCGTACCAGGGTGATTCTTTGGGTTGCAGTGTTCCTTGCCGCGCAGTCCGCGGTTTTCGGGCAGGCCGCGGGTGACCGTGTTGCACCGATTGTTTCTGCACTGAAAGTTCGGGAGTTCGATAGGGCATTGCAGTTGTTGCAGCCGGCGCTTGAAAGCGCTCCGAACGATCCTCAGCTACTGACATTGCAGGGATTGGCTCATTCAGGTAAAGGCGAACAGAAGTCGGCTCTGATTTCCTATCAGCGAGCCCTGAAGGCTTCTCCCGACTACCTTCCGGCTCTGGAAGGAGCAGCTCAGCTGGAGTATGAAGCCGGTGGCGAGAATGCTGTTCCTCTGTTGGAGCGCGTGCTCCGGCAGCATCCGCGAGACGAGACCACTCACGCGATGCTTGCTGTACTCGCTTACAAGAGGAACGACTGCCTGACTGCGGCAGGGCACTTTGCCCAGAGTGAACAAGCTCTCAATTCACAACCCGAAGCCCTGCAGGAATATGGTGTTTGCCTGCTGAAGCTGAAGCAAACCGACAAGGCGATCCGGATCTTTCAGGGACTGCTTGCCGCGCAACCTGACGATGCGCGTGCACGGCGTGGGTTAGCAGCCGTCCAGTTAGACGCGGGCCGACCACAGGACGCGCTCACTACACTGCAGCCGCTGCTGGATTCCAATCCTGATGTCAGCACGGTGCAATTGGCGGCGGCCGTCTACGAGGCGAACAAAGACACTCCTGATGCAGTAAAGGTTCTTCACGATGCCATTGTCAGGAACCCGCGCGAAACTGCTCTCTACGTGGATTTTGCTGACATTGCGATGACCCATCAGTCTTTTCAGACTGGCATCGGGATGATTGATGCAGGGCTGAAGCTTCAGCCTCGCGCTGCGGAACTTTACCTTGCGCGTGGGGTGCTCTATGTTCAACTTGCCCAGTATGACAAGGGCGCAGCGGATTTCGAAAGGGCTGAGCAGCTCAATCCACATCAGGGCCTCAGTGCCGCCGCACAGGGAATGATTGCTGAGGAAAGAAATCAGAGCGATCCCGATCGAGCACTCGCAACTGTGCGAGCGAAGCTTGCAAAAAGGCCAAGCGAAGCATTTCTGTGGTATTTGCAGGCCGCTATCCTGTCCCAGAAGGCGCCAGAGCCTGGCTCGCCTGAATTCAGGGAGGGCATAACTTCGGCCCTAAAAGCTGTCAGTCTCGATCAGTCTCTGACGGCTGCTCATAACGTATTGTCGAAGTACTATCTGGACTCAGGCCAGTACTCTGCTGCCGCTCGGGAATGCCGGAAAGTCCTCGAACAAGACCCCACCGACCAGACCGCTCTCTACCATCTGCTGCTGGCACTTCGAAAGACGAATCAGCAGGCCGAAATTCCAGAGTTGCTCAAGCGGCTAGCCAAAGCGCGCCAGGACGCGACCACGCAAGAGGCCGAGCGAAACCGCTTTAAGCTCGTCATCTCGTCACCCAGTTCGAAGTAGTCTCCGAAACGGTTTCAAATCGAGGCGCTTTACTCGCTCCGAACTCCCGGCAATAATGGAAAGCTTTACTCTGGACCCCTGATGACCTTTACCCGTCGTTCCTTTGTTCTCATGTCCGTGTGCGCTTCAGCCCAACAACTTGTTGGTCAGGCTCAGCAGGGAATTGCTACTCGCGAAGTCAAAGCTCAGCCGAAGCCGGCTCCCTCCGGGAGACCGTTCAATGCACAGTTTGCGGACGTTGGGCTGGAAGCGAACCTGCGAGCTCCCGTTATCTATGGCGGCGTGGACGCGAAGAAGTACATTCTCGAAGCCAACGGCTGCGGGTGTGCATTCATTGACTACGACAACGACGGTTGGATGGACATCTTCCTACTCTCCGGCACACGCCTTGGCGGTGATCCACCGGAAGCCACCAATCGTCTCTACAAAAACAATCGTGATGGCACATTTACCGACGTCACGGAGAAGGCGGGCCTGAAGGCAACTGGCTGGGCAAACGGAGTCTGCGTGGCTGATTACAACAATGACGGTTACGACGACATCTTCTGCACTTACTTTGGTCAGAATCGTCTCTACCGCAACAACGGCGACGGGACGTTCACCGATATCACGAAGCAGTCCGGCCTGTGGGATCCCGGTCCACCGCGTTGGGGGGCCGGGTGCGCCTGGGTCGACTACAACCGCGACGGCCACCTTGATCTCTTCGTCTCCAATTACATCCGCTACTCCATCGAACGCGCGCCCGTTCCCGGCGCAAACTCCACCTGCAACTGGAAGGGCGTCCCAGTTAACTGCGGACCCCGCGGCCTCCCCACCGGGAGGCACCTGCTTTATCGCAACAATGGGGACGGAACGTTCACGGATGTTACCAAACAGGCGGGCATCGCCGCCGCAACCGAGAGCTACGGAATGACGGTGGTTGCCGCCGATTTCGATGAGGACGGCTGGCCCGACATCTTCGTCGCATGTGATTCAACACCCAGTCTGTTGTTCATGAACAATCATGACGGGACGTTCCGCGAGGAAGGAGTCGCGCGCGGAGTCGCGCTGAGCGACGACGGCAATGAACAAGCCGGAATGGGCGTGGGCATCGGAGATTACAACCTTGACGGCCACCTCGACCTATTCAAAACCCATTTCGTCGGTGACACCTGCGGCCTGTATCGCAACGATGGCACCGGCAACTTCGATGATGTTACCCGCGCCGCCAGGATCGGCGTGGAAACCCGCTACACCAGTTGGGGCGCAGGCATGGTTGATCTCGACAACGATGGACTGCCCGACGTGTTCTTTGTCACGGGCAGCGTCTATCCTGAGGTCGAGCGCAAACTTCCGCAGTATCCCTACAAGACGCCGCGCGTTCTCTTCCGCAATCTCGGAGACGGCACCTTCGAAGAAATCGAAACGCAGGCGGGCCTGGGGATCACTACGCCTCACGGCAGCCGCGGTTGCGCCTTCGGCGACTTCGACAATGACGGCGATCTGGACATTCTAATCATCAACATGAACGAGCCCCCATCGCTTCTGCGCAATGACCAACGGGTCAAGCGGAACTGGCTCAAGGTCAAACTCGAGGGAGTCAAGTCCAACCGCAGCGCTATTGGAGCTCGCGTCCTGGCTCACTATGGCGCCAAAGTTCAAGCTCAGGCTGTCCTTAGTCAATCCAGCTATTACTCCTGCAATGATCCCCGTCTTCACTTCGGCCTCGGAGCCGTGACTCAGGTCGATGTAGATGTCCTTTGGCCCAGCGGACTGCACGAGCAATACCGGAAGGTCTCTGCGAATCAGCTGGTAACAATCCGAGAGGGAAAGGGCATCGTTCCAAACAAAGGCTGGGCTCGCTAAGCCAATGGCAGGCTCCGGAGTGATCCACAATCGACCGAAAGGCTCTTGACAAAAAGCCCTTGACAGCCGTCGTGCGCTGGAATTACAAAGCTTCTCAACGGCTAGCAAACGTTTTCCCAAGGCCATCACAAATACTAGCCGCCAATCTGCAAACTTTTCCGGAGGGATCCATGCCACGACGCAGGATGTCCCGTTTAATCGGTATGCTGTGCGGCCTTCTCGCAGTCTTCGCTGTTCCATGCTTCGGCCAGTTCACCGCCAGCATTCAGGGCGTTGTCCAAGACCAGTCAGGCGCCGATGTTTCAAAAGCGTCCGTGGAACTGGTCAACATTGCGACTGGCACCAGCAAGGTTGCCACCTCTGACGCTTCCGGCAATTATCGGTTTGTAAGTCTCGCTCCGGGAAACTACAGGATTACCGTCCAAGCACCAGGCTTCTCCAAGGCCGAGGCATCAGTCACACTGCTCACAGAGCAGAATCTCAATGTTCCGGTCGCCCTTAAGGTTGGTTCTGCGTCGGAATCGGTCACTGTCACTACCGAAGCTCCCATCCTCGACACCGCCGACAGCCGGACCCAGCTGACCCTCCAAAATCAGGCCGTGGCACAGTTGCCAATCATCGGCCGCAATCTTGTCACCCTCGTGACCATGGCTCCTGGCGTTTCAGGCCTGGGCACCAGCACATCCGGAAGTCCGGCCTCCGGCGTAGATAACTACTCCACCGAAGAGCAAGTGGATGCCAGCGCCAATGGTCAGGGCCAGAATAACAACCAGTACGTCGTCGACGGCCTCGATGTCACCAGCGGAATTCGACAGGGCGTGTTGAATCTCACCCCGCAGCCCGAATCCATCCAGGAAACCGCCATACAGGTCAACACTTTCTCTGTAGAACACAGCCGCGCGGCAGGCCTCCAGACAATCTTCACGACTCGGTCTGGAACCGACCAGTTTCATGGTGTCGTATCCGACTGGTTTAACTACCAGGGCATGTTCGCGAACCAGCACTTCGTGACGTCCAAGGACAATCCTTACAAGCCATTCCACTCCAACAACATGGACTTCGCCATTGGCGGTCCCATAGTTCCTCACCACAACAGCTTCTTCTATTTCGCGGTTGAGCCTTTACGCTCTTCTGCCAGTGCGGGCGGATTGGTCACCTTTGCGGATCCGCAGTTCATCGCCTTCGCTCAGGCCAATTATCCAAACACCGTTGGAAGCAAAGTGCTCAGCACGTACGTGCCGTCCGGCGTCGGAGCCATTACCGTCCAACAAACAGCGCAAGACGTCTTTGGCTCGGCGGGCTGCGGTCAGAATGGCGTGCCTTGCAATTTGCCCATGATCGACCAAGGCTCCTTCGGAGCCACGCAAATTCGCAATGGCACCCAGTACTTTGCCCGCATCGACCAGGGCTTCAAGAAGGAGCGCATCTACGTGAGCCTCTTCCGGACGCTGTTGCAAACTGGTGCGGCCTCGCCGATGCCGCAGTTTTCAGCCTTAAACAACACCTGGCAGGTGGCTGGCCAGGCGGCCTGGACCCACACCTTTTCCGTTAATACGCTGAACGAACTGACCGCGGGTCAGAGCCGTGTTGAGGGCACTCTCGGCAGCGGCGCCAAGGACTACACGGTGCCATCCATATCGGTGAACGGAATCAATGCGGATGGCGGCATGGCCTACGGAGTAGGCTTCGCGCAAGGCGACTTCATCCAGCACAACTACCACTGGCGCGACGTGCTGACCCACGTTCGCGGCACGCACACGCTCAAGTTCGGATATGAGGGCTGGTATGGAGACGACGTGGAACCCTTCCAGGGCCCGTATTCTCAGCCCAAATTCGCATTCGATAACCTGCTGAAACTGGCCCAGGATGCACCGACCAACGAGAACGGTGTTATGTACAACCCGCAAACCGGCACCCAGCAGCTTTGGGATTGGGATGCCGGCGCCCGGACCTTCGGCTTGTTTGTGGAGGACACCTGGAAAGCAAGAAAGAACCTCACGCTGACGCTCGGCCTGCGTTATGACGACAGCGGTAACCCATGGTCGAAGAGCGCAACCACCGTGTTCGGAAACTTCTATCTCGGCACGGGCGACACCCGGCAGCAGCAGATTGCCAACGGGTATGCCAAAGCCACGCACAACGCGCTGCTGCATTCCGTTAACAACCTCTACAGCCCACGTGTCGGAGTCGCGTGGGATCCGACGGGCAATGGGCAGTGGGCGGTTCGTGGCGGATTTGGAATCTACAGAAACTGGCTGACATCCGCCAACGTGCAGGAGGAATTTCGCGGTAGCCCTCCGGGCCTCGTTTCGCCCGTGTTCTTCGCGGGCTCCGCCAATCCTCCGATTTTCGGTCTTGGAACGGGCTCGAAGCCGCCGTATGGCTTCACGTTTCCGACCTTCCCTGGCGGGTTGAACGCGCAAGGTGGAGTCACGGGCGCGAACTTCGCCATCGGCGGCATCAACCCGCTGCTGAAATCGCCTACGGCAAACATTTGGTCAATCAGTGTGGAACGCCAGATCACGAAGGTATTGGCGGCCACCGTTGGATACAGCGGATCGCATTCCTATGACATTGCGAGTAATGGAAACGCGATTGGCCTTGTTTCTTACGGGGTGAACATCAACGTCTTACCGGGAGATCTGATCGCGCATGAGAGCATCTCACCTACCCGGCTCAATCCCAGCTTCGGCTCAATTACCTACGTCGAAAATGACCGTTACGCCAACTATAACGGTGTGTACTTTGCTCTTAAAGGACGTTTCTCGCGCGGCTTCGTAGACGCTTCTTACACCCGGTCCAGTTCAAAGGACGATGCCCTTGCGTATCCCACCCCTGATAACCCCGGGCGGTACTATGGGCCGTCCATCTTCGATGTGCCTAATCGATTCTCACTCAGCTGGAACTACGAACTGAAAGGCATGAGCGACGGTAAAGGAGCGGTTGGCTACGCCACGGGCGGCTGGGGACTTAGCGGTACCACTATCTTCCAGTCAGGCTATCCATTGACGGCAGACAACACCAATTCCTACATCCCCGTCTGCCAGGATGCGGCCACCACGGCGGCTTCATGTCCGTCGGTCGCGAATCCGGCCATCGGGTATGCGCCTGGAAGCGGTGACTACAACGCTGATGGCAACAATCTCGACTACCCCGATGCCCTCAGTTACAAACAGTCTACCGACAACAAAGCCTGGCTATCCGGGGCTATCCCAAAGTCGAATTTCGCGATCCCATCCTTCGGCAATGAAGGCAATGAAAAGGCCATGCAGTTCCGCGGTCCAAACTTCTTCGAGACCAACGTCAACGTCTACAAGAACATCCCTTTTGGTGACCGGTTTAATTTTCAGCTCCGATTCGAATTCTTTAACCTTTTCAACCGGGCGAACTATGCAAACGTCGACTACAACATCCCTGACGGCAACTTCGGTGCCGCTACCGGATCGCACGAGCCGAGGTTCTGGCAAGTGGGAGGACGACTCTCCTTCTGAACCCGCAATTGATCCATAGCATTCACGCCTTGACCGGGATGCTTCTATGAGGCTGACTATATCCGCTAACCAAGTCTGCAAGCGCTCGAGACGTGTCACATCCGAACAGGTTCTTTCATAATCAGACTTCGCGAAGACGGTCCGGTTGTCTGTCGCACGATCAGGCTGGTTTCAATTGGATGGATTATGCGGCCACGTGACCCCGCTTCGACGCGATGGTGAAGCATTGACAATGCCACATGCGCGATATCGGCAATGCAGTACACCAATGCCGTTAGATCATTCGAGCAGACAACAGCAGATGCTGTATCCGAGCAGGCAGCAGCTGCGACATCGCAGTTATGCCGCCTGCTAACGTGTGGTCGCCTTCGATATCAGTTCTGGCCGCAGCTTCTGATGATGCACTTGCATCGCCTTCTCGAAGTCGGAAAAGCCTGAATGTGCAAGTTGTTAATTAACCACCTTCAGATTCACAGAATCCAACCACGGTCGCTAATACAACTGCGTGTTCAGGACCTACGGACTGCGCTCGGGTGCCTGGGGGAAATCGGACCGTTGTTCACACTTCCGGCTTGAGCGGATTGTTCTCCGATACCTGCTGGGATGGCAGGATGACGCAAAACACGGTCCAACTCTTTCCGGGAATTGTGCTGCTCTTCACTCGAATTGATCCGTGGTGTCTCTTCACGATGTTGGTGCACACCCAAAGGCCCAGGCCGGTTCCTACATCTGTTTTGGTAGTGAAAAAAGGTTCGAAAAGCTTCGAGCGCACGGATCGCGAGATACCCGGCCCGGAATCGGCCACGGTAATTCGAACTCCCTGGGCCTCGTTGCCACGAAGGCAAGTCGCGTCGATCCGGATTCGAATAAAGCCATTTGAACCGACGGCATCGATGCTGTTGCTGAGAAGATTGGTGATGACCTGACGGATTTCACCGGCTATGGCATATATCTCCGGATCCCGTCGAATTTCCGGGAAGATCTTGATTCCCTTGTTCCGTGCACGCGTGCCGAAGAATGAGACGAGCGACTCCAGCATCGGACCGATTCTTACGGCAGACGGAGCTTTCGCTTCGCGATAAAAACCAAGAGTCTGCCGCGTGAGATGAGATACGCGGTCCAGTTCTTCATCGATTGTCTTGAGGTATTTCTGCACGTCTTCGCGAACGGCGCAGCCCCTGGCTAAATAAACCAGATTTGTTACTGCTTCGAGAGGATTGTTGATTTCGTGAGCGACCGTCGCTGCCATCCGTCCAACGGAGGCGAGTCGCTCGGTCACTCGCAGGGCCTGCTCAGTTTTTTTGTCCTGGGTGATGTCCCGCGCGATTGAAGCCGCTCCCGTAACCCTGGCTCCTTCATCTCTTACCGGAGATACGGTCAGCGACACATCCATTCTTTCGCCGTTCCGGGTCACTCGCACGGTTTCTCGACGCTCGATTCGTTCTCCTCGCTCGATGGTTTCCAGAATCTTCCGCTCGTCGTCGTGCAGTTCCGAGGGGATGATGGTCGTTATTGGCCGTCCGATCATTTCCTTTGCTGAGTACCCAAACATCCTCTCGGCAGCCGGATTCCAGCTCGTCACAATTCCGCTGAGATCCTTGCCGACTATGGCGTCATCAGAGGACTCAACAATGGCGGCGAGACGACGCTGGCCCTGCTCGGCCTCCTTCCGCGAAGTGATATCAATGTTGACACCGGTCATCCGTATTGGCTGACCCGACTGATCCTTGAAAACCTGCCACCTTCCGAGAATCCAGTGAATACTCCCATCGGGCCAGATCACGCGAAATTCAGCTTGCACCGGCGTATCGGTCTGGAATGCGATTTCCACTTGCCGGATTGCTGCAGCCCGATCCTCGCGATGCAGTAGCTGCTCCCAAGCCTCCTGCGTGCCGGCAAATTCTCCGGGCCGAAGGCCGTAAATCGCTTCCAGCGCCGAGGTCCATCGGTTCACGTCTGTTTGAACATTCCACTCAAAGGTGCCGATGGTCCCGACTTGCTGTGCGAGGTGCAGGTGCTCTTCGCTTTCCCGCAGGGTTTCCGCTGCAATCCGAAGCTTCTCAGCCGCCTCTTTCTGATCATGTACGTCAAGACACCCGCCAACGTAGCCTTCGAACGTTCCATCCGGCGCGTATCGCGGCACACCATGATCGAGAATCCATCGATATTCACCGCTATGGTGGCGCAGGCGATACTCCATTTCAAATGGCTGCCGGTTATCGAAGGAGCTCACGTAAATCTGCAGGCAACGGTCGAAATCATCCGGGTGCACCCCCTCCGCCCAGCCATTTCCCACTTCCTGTTCGAGAGTGTGTCCGACGAAGTCCAGCCAGCCCTTGTTGAAGTAGAAACAAAGCTTGTCTGTGCCGGCCATCCAGACCATGATCGGCGCAGCATCGGTGATGACTCGAAAGCGCTGTTCGCTCTCACGCAAGGCCTGTTCGGCCGTCTTCCGTGTCGTGACGTCGGTGGCTGCGCCGAACCACTCGAGAATATTTCCTTCGTTGTCTAAGACCGGTACAGCACGAGATAAGGTCCAACCCAATGTTCCATCCACCCGCCGAACGCGGTGTTCCAGTTCGAACATCGCCTTCTTTTCGATGGCTTGGCGGATGGCATCCTTGACGGTCGCCTGGTCATCCAGATGAATATAAACATCGAGCCAGTTTTCCCTTGGTCCCTGCGTGTCGGACATGAAACTCCGGCCATCCAGCTGCCACATCTCGCTCCAGTCGGGACTCATTCGGTACACGACGTACGAACTCGCGTTCACCAGCGCGCGAAATCGTTTCTCGCTTTCCTCCGCGCGCGCCCGCTGATTCCGCATCGCGTCGAACAGGCTGGCATTATCCATCGCGATCGCTGCCTGTTTGGCAATACCCTCTACCAGGCGTCCTGCCCGTTCAGTAAAAACGCCCACCTGAGAATGACCGAAGAAGAGCCCGCCAATAACTTCGCCGGACCGCGAAATCACGGGAACGGCAAGATAGCTGCGTACCGGCAGGTGTCCTTCAGGGATGCCGTGATGGAAAGGGTTCTTTCCATAGCGTGGATCCTGGAGAATGTCGGCCACAAGCACGGTTCCTTCACCTCGAAAGGTGGGCCCAAACACTGCGGTATTGCGCGGCATCAGGAAATTGCTAAACGCCTCCTCTGGCGCACCTGAAAGGGTGTAGAGGAGATATTTCTCGCCAGCCTGATCCGTGTCGTTGTAAAAGAATGCCCCGAACTCAGCCTGGCTCAATTCGCGGCCGGCATCGGTGACTGCCTGCACCAGCTTCTTCAGGTCCAGCTCGGAGGCTAAGGTCGCGCCCACGCGATCGAGGATGCGCAGTTCTTCCTCGCTTTCGCGCAAGGCCTCCATGGCACGTTTACGTTCGGTGACGTCCTGAATGGTAATGAGGGTTGTCAGCTCGGAGTGCGTTCCCCGGGTCAAAGGCCGAGCGTTGATCCATAACGTTCGGCGCCCTACGCCTGGGAATTCATGGTCGCACTCCAGCGATCGGGGGTCCTCATTGGTGGATGCATTGCCGCCGAGTAGCGCCTGCAGCTGGGGAACATTCCAGTCTCCGTTTCCCAGGTGATAGAGGTGAGCTCCCTGCGATTCCTGACGCGAGGTTTGGAACAGTGCGTAAAAGGCCTGATTGGCGGCTTGAATTCTTAGATCCGAATCGACGATCACCAGACCATCGGCAATGGTGTTGAGTACGACCTTGGTGAACTCGCGTTCTTCGATTGCGCGCTCGAGGCTTTCACGAAAGGCCGTGACGTTGGTGAACGTGAGTACGGCCCCGTTGGTGTTCTGATTTGCCTTGTGACAGCCGATACTGACGGAAAAGCGCGATCCGCCGCCGTCGGCTACCTCCACCCGGTGGGAGGAGCCAGTGGCGATGACATGCCCACAGAATTCCTCTATTTGTTGCGTTCCGGCCGGCTTCTGGATGGAATGCAGGTGCCTGCCATAGTCGGCATCGGAGAGGGACAACAGCCGTGCCGCCGCCGTATTGAAGCTGGCGACTGTAAGATCACGGTCGACGATAAGGATGGGAAGCTCGATACAGTCGATGAGCTCCATCTCGGGAAAATTTGACGCGGGGCGCGCGTCCAACATAGTTCAGTTCCGCCTCAAGATGGCTTTCAGATTGACTGGTCGAAGGCGCGATACAATGTGCCGCTCCGCTGGAGCACAGCATCAGCGACGTGTGGGAGTACCTGACGCAATGCGAAAAGCAATGCCTGCGAGGGGGGCATCTTGAACGGGGGTGTGTAGTGCTCCAACAGCTTCTTTTCAAGAACGCTCGCCTCTACTGGTCCGACGATTTCGCGCAGCGCATCGGCGACGGCACTTTCCAGACGGTTGTAATTCTCGACCGGAATGAGGTGCGAATGATTCTCCCCGAGCCTCGGCAGCATACGGGTGTGAATCTCTCCGTCGAAATTGTCCATGAGGAAGGAGCAGAAGATCGCGATTTCCTGTTCGTGCGCCAGCTGATCGAAGAGGTCCTCGAGAGCCATGCTTGCGGTGGCATTGCCGCGTTCCCACAGAACATTGACCATCTCGCCCCACCAGCGAACTCTCGGATACTGGTTTCGTCCCCGGGCGCGCGCCACCACTTCGCCGGCAAGCCCCAGGAAAACGGGCGCATCTGGCATCTCCTGACCCATGAACCGAGGCAGGAGTTCGTCGGCATCGACCACGGACAACTGACCCCGCGACTGTGCTTCCTGGATATTCACACCCTCCGCTTCGATACGAGGACAGAAAGCTTCCCAGTGGGCGGCTGTTGGGACCAGGATTACGCCTTCTCCGTGGGCCAGGGCAGCAGCAGCGAAGCGGCAGACTGCTCGGTTAAGAAATTGCTCATCTTGATAAAGCTGAACAATATGTTCCGCGGGCGCGGCATCGTGCAGAAGTTTCCGCCACGGTGCGTGATTCTCCGCTTTGTGGCCGCCTCCACAACAGGCAGGTTGAAAGTTCGTCCTCGAAAGCTGCGGTGGTTGCGGGCTGGTCTCAAAGGAACTCACATCGTCCCCCTTGCGGGAAAGTACTCTATCCGCATCCACGCTACAGCAAGGCGAATGCTCGCCTATGTTACTCGCCGACTCCTAAACGCGTCGAGGGAACTTCTGCTGTCGTTGCTGTCTGGTAACCACCCACTGGCCCCAAGAGCGGTGCAGGGCGAAGCGCTCATCGAGCGATATGGATGAGTGGCTAAGGCACGAGATTCTAACCTACGTCTCGATCGGAGCCATTCGAAGCAAGGCGTGAACCTTAGCAATGAGAGCGCGAGGACCTTCCATGCAGTCCATCGCGGCATCGGATTCTCGTGAACAAACATCCGGAACCGATTCTTCCAGGACCAGCACCTTCACCCCAGGGAATGCGCTCCGGACCATCTCGATGCCATCTTCACATTCCTGAGCAGGTACTGAATGGCAGATCACGGCGATCTCCACCGGCCCTCGCGACAGAACCTCCGACAGACCGGCGAGATTGACGCAAGTCTCGACAGAGAACTCTCCTTTTAGAAGGTGTTTCCGCGTATAGAGGAGCATTTTGTCATGTCCGTAGGAGAGCAATCGCGGACGACGAATTGACGTCACCCGACCTTGCTTCTGGATCGGGGCACTATCACACGTTGCCATTTAGCCAGAGTCCCACAAGCTCTGACTCAGCGGGTGCGCCTTATCACGCCACGGCTATCTTCTACAGCCCGCTGCCGGCTCGGCTAGTCGGTCATGTGCCACTTTCTCTGCGATTCTTCGAGCAAGCGCCGGCTCTCCCGCGTTCGTTCGATGGTCTCGCGCGTCATACATCGGAGCTCGGCCGCTCGGCGAATCGCGTCAGCCGCCCGGAGACGATCCACATGCACTGCGGATAGCAGCCGCGTGAGCTTAACAGCGTCACTGAAACGGTCCCCGGGATCATACGTAGCGACCATGGATTCAGAATGCCTCAGAACCCAGAGAGGCTCAAGACCACTCCCAGGCCCCCACCTACCCCATCGAAATCTCTGGATGCCGGACGCACAAAGGCGGCCCTCAGGGCAGCTTCCTCATCGAGGGGAAGGAGGCTCTCTTACGTTTGATTGATCAGATCCTCTGTCTGCTGGAGAACGACGTCAGACTCGCGTACCAGCCGCTCCGAATCAGTACGCTGGTCCTCGTAGGTCGTCTCATAGCAGCTCGTCGTACTCGTCCTGATCAGAAGGAGTCGTCATCGTGGAGCATGAGCGCACAGGACGCGAAGCGCAAGAGCCACCCCACCCCGCCCTCCTACCTCAGTGCAGCTTGCCGCCACTTGGCCGCCTCTTCTCCTTCTGGCCTATTGTGGAATCAGCAACTTACTCATTCCACTACGGCTGCCGAGATATTCCTGATACGGACCCTTGAAGTCCTCAATCGTCGAGCCGTCGAAGTGCCAGATGCGCGTCGCGACTTCGTCGATCAAATCGTAGTCATGCGTGACGAGCAGCACCGTGCCTTCGTAGCGCTGCAAGGCGATGTTGAGTGCATTGATCGATTCCAGATCGAGATGGTTGGTCGGTTCATCAAATGCCAGGACATTTGGCTTCTGCATGATCAACCGGCAGAAGATGAGTCGCGCGGCTTCGCCGCCGGAGAGCGCGTCCGTCGGCTTCAGACCTTCCTCGCCGCGGAAGAGCATCTGGCCGAGGATGGCGCGGATATCTTCCTTCGTCGCCTGCGGGTCAAAGTTGTGCAGCCACTCTGCGACGGTAGTGCCCTTGTCGATGATGCCGGAAACGTCCTGCGGAAAATATCCCACCTGAGGCTCGTGGCCCCACTTTACCGTGCCGCCGTCAAGTTTGAAGTTCTTCTCCACCAGACCGGGCAGGCCGGAGAGCAGCGATTTGAGCAGCGTGGTCTTGCCCAGGCCGTTGCGGCCCATCAGACAGATTTTCTCGCCGCGCATTATGGAGCCGCTAAAGTCCTTCACCACCGGCTGGTCACCGTAGCCCTTGGTGACACCCTCGAACTCGAGGATGTGCTTGCCAGAGGGACGCAGCATGTCGAAGCGGATGAATGGGCGTGCGATGTTCGAGCGCGCGAGCTCGGTCGTCTGCAACCGCTCGACTTCTTTCTTGCGTGACGTGACCTGGCTGGAGCGTGTGCCGGCAGAGAAGCGCGCGATGAACTCGTTCAATTGCGCGATCTTCTTCTCGCGCTGTTCGTTCTGCGACTCCAGGCGGGAGCGGATCTGGGTCTTCGCGACGACCATGTCGTCGTAGCCGCCGGTGTACGTGATGATTGTCTCGTAGTCGATATCCGCCGTGTGGGTACAGACGCTGTTCAGAAAGTGGCGGTCGTGGGAGATGGTGATGAGGGTGCCTTCAAAGTGCTCCAGGAAATCCTGCAGCCAATGGATGGAGTCGAGATCCAGATAATTCGTTGGCTCGTCCAGCAGCAATGCCTGGGGCTTGCCGAAGAGCGCCTGCGCCAGCAGCACGCGCACCTTTTGCCCGCCCTGCAACTCGCTCATTTTGCGGTCGTGGAATTCGTCCGGGATGTCGAGACCCTGGAGCAGGATCGCGGCGTCGCTTTCGGCGGTGTAGCCGTCTTCTTCACCCACAGTGCCTTCGAGCTCGCCCAGCCGCATCCCGTCTTCGTCAGACATCTCAGGTTTGGCGTAGATGCGCTCGCGCTCTTCAAGGGCCGCCCACAGGCCCTTGTTGCCCATAATCACGGTATCGATCACGCGAAAGGCGTCAAAAGCGTACTGGTTCTGCTGCAGCACGGAGAGTTTCCTGGGGCGGACGACGGTGCCCTTCTGCGGCTCCAGTTCGCCGGCCAAGATCTTCATGAACGTGGATTTGCCCGCGCCGTTGGGCCCGGTCAGACCATAGCGGCGGCCGGGAATAAAGTTGGTCGTTACATCCTCAAAGAGGATCTTTGCGCCGTAGCGCATGCTTACATTGTTGACTGAAATCATGCTTGGTCTCAGTCTTTATTGTCGCAGAAGATGCAGGAAAATGTGGGCTGCGCCGCGACCACTCAAACCGGCGCGACAGCGGTTGCGCGGCGGCCGGCGAAGGCGTAGCTCAGGCGCGAGATTCCGCTGAACAGAATGCTGATTCCGATCAGCGTCCCGACCGCCCAGACGGAACTCACCGGCCACGACATAAAGATCATGATGCTGAGAATGATGGTGACGATGGCGTCGAAGAGGAACCATCCGCTGCCGGGGAAGCGGCGAAGCTGGGCGTAGATCACCGCCTCGAAGATGCCCTCGAAGAAGAGATAGAAGGCGAGCACGAGCGTCAGCGTAAGCAGGCCTCGTCCGGGATGATCGAGGATGTAGAAGGCCGCGAAGAGGTATGCGAGCCCGACGAGATTTTCCAGATCACGGCACCGGCGGAGCGCGTGTGCCAGCCGAAGAAGAGATGGATCACACCGGCGAAGAGCAGCAACCACGCGACCGCGATGCTTATCGCAATGCCGGCAAGAAAGGGCAGGAAGATCGCCGCGAGACCGGCAAGGATCAGAAGAACCGCGATCACAATCGACAGAACGCTTGAGTTGCCAGCGTGCCGAACAGGAAGGGATGTTGCCACGAACGCCTCCGTACCGAGCCCGAAGTCGCTACTTCCCGGATGTTACAGCAGCCGTGACAATATTTGATTCGTAAGCAGCGCGGCAATATAGGCGAGGCCGCTCATGTAACAGAACTGGATGATAGGCCAGCGGAGGCTGTTGGTCTCGCGCCGCACCACGGCAAGGGTGGAGGTGCACTGCATGGCAAAGGCGAAGAAGACCACCAGGGCAACGGCGCCCCCGATCGTCATATCGTGGCGCAAGGCGGCCTGCAGGCTCAGCGCCTGCGTGTTCGGATCGACCCCGTACAGCGTGCCCAGCGTGCCTACGATGACTTCGCGCGCGATGATCGAGCTCAGCAGGCCGATACCAATCTTCCAGTTGAAACCTAGCGGCCGCAGCACCGGCTCGACGAAATGTCCGACCTTGCCGATGACGCTGTTTGCCAGATCGGAAAAGCTGCCGTTGTGCAGCGGCAGAATGCTGAGTACCCAGAGCACAAAACTGACAGCGAGAATGATCGTGCCAGCCTTCTTCAGGAAAAGCAGGCTGCGATCGTAGAGCCGCAGGCTCAGCGAGCGCACGGTGGGCCAGCGATACTGGGGTAGCTCCAGCACGAAAGGAGCGGAGGAGGCCTTCAACACTGAGGATTTGAGCAACTTGGCCGTGAGTAGCGCAGCCAGGAAGCCCAGCACGTAGAGCCCCAGCATGACGCAGGCGCGCATGCCGATGAGGCTTCCGAGCACCGGGCGATTGGGGATAAACGCGGCGATGATGAGTGTGTAGATGGGCAGCCGCGCCGAGCAGGTCATGAACGGCGCGACCAGGATCGTAGCCAGGCGGTCACGCTTATTTTCAATCGTGCGCGTTGCCATGATGGCGGGCACAGCACAGGCATAGGCCGAAAGCAGCGGGATAAATGCCTTGCCGTTGAGACCGATGGAGCGCATTAACCGGTCGGCAATCAACGCCGCGCGCGCCAAGTATCCGGAGTCTTCCAGGATGCCGATAAAAAGAAACAGCAGGAGTATCTGCGGGAGGAAGACCAGCACCGCCTGCACGCCATTCCAAAGTCCTGCGCGTACCAGCTCCTGGAGCCAGGGAACGGGAATTGCACCTGCGACGCGGGTGCCGAGCGTCGTGAGACCGTCACCCATCCAGTCGCTCAGCGGCTGGCCGATGGTAAAGACGACCTGAAAGATCGTAACTACCACGGAAAGAAATATCAGCGGTCCCCACACGCGGTGGAGCAGGACGGAATCCAGCCGGCGCGTCCACAGTGGCGATGCCGGCGCTTTGTACTTGGTCCGGCTGCTGACCTGCGATGCCCAGCGGCGGCACTCGCCGGGATTCTGCAACACCGGCAGCTCAATGGGAATGACGGGCAGCGTCTTCGCGAATTCAGGATGGCTGCTGCCATGCTGCTGCAAAAAGCGCTCAATGGCGTCAATGCCGGTGCCGCGCGCCGCGCTGATCAGCGCAACCGGACGTCCCAACTCCTTTGCCAGAGCCAGCGGGTCCACAACGCCGCCGCGCGACTCCATGAGGTCCGCCATGTTCAGCAGCACCATGGTGGGCAACCCCAGGGCGAGAATGGGGCCAGCCAGCATGAGCTGACGACTCAGATTCAGCGCGTCCAGAACGATCAACACGGCGTCCGGTCGCGGTGTGCCGGGCATCTCACCCTTCAGCACATCGATCGCGACGCGCGCATCCTCGGAGTAGCCGGTAAGACTATAGACGCCGGGCAGATCGATCAGCGTCAGGTCGTGACGGCGTATTCCCGTCATGCGGCCAACGCGCTGCTCCACCGTCACACCGGGATAGTTGGCGACCTTCTGCCGCAGCCCGGTGAGCCGATTGAAGAGCGTGGATTTACCGCTGTTCGGCGGCCCGATCAAGGCAATGGTGCGGAAGCGGCCGCGCGGTTGCCGGACCGCGAATAACAGGTTCTTCGAGGACGGCGGTGGAGGGGGCCGGAGCGTGGCAGCTCATATCGTGATCCGGACCCAATTCCCGGGGTATTACGTGAATGTGGCGGGCCGTTTCCCGGCGGAGCGCGATTTCAGCACCCTCCACGCGATAGACCGTTGGATCGCCGGCCGGGGCGCGGCGCAGCACGTCGATGATGGCCTCCGGCAAAAAACCGAGATGCATCAGATGGTCGCGAACATCAAAAGGCAGCTCCAAGGAGTCCACGACGGCGGACTGGCCCACCGCGATCTCACTAAGCGCCATCACCTCGACCTCGGTTGCATCATGGAACATCTCGCTCCAAAGGCGACCGATGCGGTCGCATATATCCGACTATAACCGTATGGACGGCAAACGCCAAGTCTCGACAGCCGACGGAGGACAGCGTGCCTTCACTGGTACCAAATGGCCGCCGAAGGGTAACCGCGGCGTATTCCCCAGAAGGTATTGTCTGTGAGGCATGCAGATCTGCGCGAGATAATGGCCTTTCGGCCAGCCCCTGTGACTGCCCCCTGGCAAACCATTGAAGAAGAAAGGCATCCAGTGTTGGAGTACCCAAAGCCATGTCAAACGCTGAACTGACCTCCGTTCTTTTTGTGCTGCTTCTGCTTGTCGGATTTGCCCAGTTGTTCGGCTATCTGTTCATGAAGCTGCGCCAGCCGAGAGTGGTTGGCGAAATCGTCGCTGGGGTAGTGCTGGGTCCGGCCCTGCTTGGCCGGCTGCCTTTCATGGCCCACATTGTCGATAGCGCCAAGCACCAGGGAAACATTCTGGACTTCGTCTACTGGCTCGGACTGCTGCTGCTGATGTTCCTCTCCGGCGCGGAGATGCAGCAGTTGTTCAGCCGGGAAGAGCGTCGGACGGTGGGATGGCTCACTATCGTCGGCACGGGTATACCGTTTCTGCTGGGTCTGATCATCGGGCCTTATTTCATTCGTCCGAGCCTGGCCGGTCCTAACGGGAATCGGGTGTCGCTGATCATCATTCTCGCGGTCGGCGTTGCCGTCACGTCTGTGCCGGTGGTCTCGAAAATCTTCGCGGACTTAAAGATTCTGCATACGCGATTCGCACGGCTCATCCTTGGCGTCGCCGTGCTGGAAGATATCGTTCTGTGGCTCGCTCTGGCCGTGGCCACGGCCACAGCAGGCAAGGCGACACTGCATCCGCGGCAGATGTCCTACCACCTGCTGGCTACCGTTGCGTTCTTTGTTCTCGGGCTCACGATCGTTCCGCGCGCTGTCAAGCGGATCAATAAGTCACGCTTTAATGTGCTAGCGCAGCAGTCGCCAACGGGCTATGCAATCGCCGTTCTGCTGTCTTACTGCGCTGTTGCTGGTGCGCTCGACGTCAACCTGGTCTTCGCCGCGTTCCTCGCCGGCTTTGCTGTCGTGCACAAGAAACGCAGGATTTTCGCGGATGCGCTCGAGGCAATCAGCAAAGTCTCCTTCGCCTTCTTTATTCCCGTGTACTTCGCCATCGTTGGGTTGAAGCTGGACCTGATCCGTGGCGTCTCGTTGTGGATGATCGTGATCTTCATCGCAGGGACATGTGCGATCAAGGTGATGTCCGTTTCGCTGGCCGGGCGGTTCGCGGGCTTCCGTGGACTGGACCTGATCAATCTTGCGATTACGACCAATGCGCGCGGTGGTCCGGGCATTGTGCTGGCGAGCGTCGCCTTCGATGCCGGGATTATCAGCTCGAAGTTCTACACCACGCTGGTGGTGGCTGCGGTGCTCACCTCGCAGTTCGCCGGTGCATGGCTGGATTACGTCCTGCGCAAGGGATGGCCGTTGCTGAAGCCCGACGTGGCTCCCAAAGCTGCTGACGTATCGGCGGAGAGTCCGTCGACGGCCTAAACCAGTCGTTTACGTGACGATGCGCACGAGCTGTTCGACTGGCTCTCGCGGGCCAAGGATCGAGACGTCCGGAAGAACCCCGTGCGCCATCGCGACCTCATCACAGCGATGCAGCCGCGGACAGACCTGGCAGTCCTTGTAAATTTTGTCGGGCAGGGCAGCGCGGTCCTCCACGACGAAGAACCCGGCGCTCTGAAAGAACTCAGGAATCCGGGTGAAGAGGCAGACGCAGCCTACGCCGTGCCGCTCCGCCTCTTCAAGCAGCGCCTGCAATAGATCCTGGCCGCGTCCGCAACCCTTCCACTCCGGCCGCACTACGATCGAGCGCACCTCTGCCAGATGCGGCCCATAGAGATGCAGCGCTCCGCATCCCTGGAACTCGCCGCCGTTCGACTCGGCAACGGTGAAGTCGCGGATGTTCTCACATATCTCTGCAAAAGGCCGAGGCAGCAGCGTGCCGTCGCCGGACAAGCTATTTACCAGCGCGTGGACGTGTTCTGCATCCTGAAGGCGCGCCTTACGAATGGGCATGGGCAGCCTCCAACTCCAGTGCGTACACGGCGGACAGACGCGCTTTCGCGCTTGCAATCGCTTCGTGAACACGCACGCGCGCAGTGCCGCCGACGACGTCGTGGCAATCGACAGTTGCGGCGAGCGTGATGCTCGCGTAGAAGTCTGCCTCAAAGGCTGGCGAAAGCTTGCGAAGCTCATCCAGCGTCAGGCCGTCGAGTTCGCAGCCTTTATCCAGTGCCAGCCGCACAGCCTCGCCGATGATGTGATGAGCGCGCCGGAAGGGAACTCCCCTGTGCGAGAGATAGGTGGCCGCCGCCATCGCGTTGAGAAAGCCGGATTGTGCTGCCGTTTCCATTGATTCCAGCTGAAACTTCAACTGCTGAGTGAAGGTTGCCAATAGCTCCAGCATCGGCAGTAAGCCTTCTACTGCCTCGAATAAGGATGGCTGCATATCTTGCAGGTCTTTGTTGTAGGCGAGGGGCAGACCCTTGAGTTGAATGGTAACCGCTTGCGCAGCAGCAACGATGCGTCCCGTCCGGCCCCGAACCAGTTCCGTCAGGTCGGGATTTTTCTTCTGCGGCATCGCGCTCGACCCGGTGGAGAAGCTCTCCGGCAGGACGACGAAGCCGAATTCAGCGGTAGCAAAGAGCGTGATCTCCTCCGCAAAGCGGCTGGTGTGCAGCGCGATAGTCGAGAGTGCCTGCAGAAATTCAACGAGGAAGTCGCGGTCGCTGGTCGCGTCCATGCTGTTGGCTGTCGGCGCGATGAAGCCAAGTTCCCGCGCTGCGAGGCTGCGATCGAGCGGCAGGGTAGCGCCGGCGATTGCGCCTGAGCCGAGCGGGGAATAGTTCAGCCGGGCCGTGAGATCGCTGAGGCGGCCGATGTCGCGCTCAATCATGGAGACATAGGCCAGCAGCCAATGCGCGACCAGCACGGGCTCGGCGCGCTGCAGATGCGTGTATGCGGGCATGACGGTATCGCCCGCGGCTTCTGCCCGTGCAATCAGGGCCAGCGCCCAATTACGCAGCAACTGCTGCGCGTGCGCGGCCTGCTCGCGCACATAAAGGCGAAGGTCGGTCGCGATTTGCTCGTTCCGGCTGCGGCCGGTGTGAAGCTTCAGCGCCAGCTCGCCGATCTGCTCCGTTAGCTCGAGCTCGACAAAATGATGCACATCTTCCGCACGCGAATCTTGAGCGAGACTGGGATGGCGCCCCGGGCCATCCCAGTCGCCTTTGAGGATCGCGTCGAGGCCGTTGCGAACTTCGGCGAGTTCCGCTGCTGTGAGAATTCCCGCGGCGGCAAGCACGCTGGCGTGCGCCTTGCTGGCGGCAATCTCTTGCGGGAGAAGGCGCCAGTCAAAGCCGAACGACCGCTGCCATTCCTCGAAGCGCGCATCAAGCGGCTCGCGGAAGCGGCCGGACCACATCTTCACTTCACAACCTCTTTCTGCTTCTGCAGCAGCCGCGCGCGGGTGCGGGCGGGCAGTCCAAGAATCTGGATAAAACCCTTGGCGTCCTTCTGATCGTAGCTCTCACCCATGGTGAAGGACGAGAGATCGGTGGAATAGAGCGACAGAGCAGACTCGCGGCTGACGATGTTGAGGTTGCCCTTGTAGAGTGAGAGCGCGACCGTTCCGGTGACGTTCTCCTGCGTCTTCGCAACAAATGCGTCGAAGGCCTCGCGCAGCGGCGTGAACCACAGGCCGTTGTAGACCAGGTCGGCATAACGCAGCGCAACATGCTGCTTGTAGTGCGAGAGCTCGCGATCGAGCGTCATTGCCTCAAGCTCACGATGTGCGGCGACGATCAATGTGCCGCCCGGCGTCTCATAGCAGCCGCGGCTCTTGATTCCAACAAAGCGGTTTTCCACCAGGTCTATGCGGCCGATGGCGTTGCGGGCACCGATCTCGTTCAGTAATTCAACAAGCTGGACCGGCGGCAGCTTCATGCCGTCGACGGACACCGGCACACCCTGCTCGAAGCCGATGGTGACTTGTTCCTCGCGGTCGGGCGCTTCCTGCGGCGAACGGGTCATCGTCCAGGTGGTTGAAAGAGGCGCGTTGCCTGCGTCCTCGAGCTCACCGCCCTCATGACTCACGTGCCATAGGTTGCGATCGCGCGAGTGGATCTTCTCGCGACTTGCCGTGACGGAGATGCCGTGCGCTTCCGCATAGTCGAGGCAATCCTCGCGGCTCTTCAGCGTCCACTCACGCCAGGGCGCAATCACCTTGAGCTCTGGCGCCAGCGCCTGATACGCGTGCTCGAAGCGTACCTGATCGTTGCCCTTGCCGGTGCAGCCGTGGGCGACCGCTGTAGCGCCTTCCGCGAAGGCAACTTCGACCTGATGCTTCGCAATTACTGGACGCGCGATCGAAGTGCCGAGCAGATACTTGTTCTCATATACAGCGCCAGCCTGCACGGTGGGAAAGACGTACTCACGCAGGAACTCGTCGCGCAGGTCGCGCACAACGACCTTCTTTGCGCCGGTCTTCTTCGCCTTCTCGACAACAGCATCGATGTCTTCGCCCTGGCCCACATCGGCTACCATCGCGATCACGTCCATGCCGTAGTTTTCATTCAGCCAGGGAATGATGATCGAGGTATCGAGTCCGCCGGAATATGCAAGAACAACTTTGTCAGCCATGAATAAAACTCTCCTCATTGATTGTGCGACCCGCGTCCGCGCGGTGCTGGTATTTGGTTGGTCGATTACTTGAGTGCGAGTGTGCGCCGCCGCGCCGCCTTTGGCGGTTTGCGGTGCTCGGGCGTGACATCGGCACCCAGCAGCATCAGCAGGATCGCCTTTTGCGCATGCATCCGGTTCTCCGCCTGATCGAAAACGATGGACTGCGGCCCATCGAGCACCTGGTCCGTGACTTCCGCATTGCGATGCGCGGGGAGGCAGTGCATGAAGACGGCATGCTGCGCGGCGCGAGCCATTAGCGCCTCATTTACCTGGTACGGCTTGAAGATGGGCGCGCGCTTGGTAGCTTCGTGCTCGAAACCCATGCTGGTGCACACGTCGGTATAGATCGCGTCTGCGCCCGTGACGGCGGCCTGCGGATCCTCCATAAGGGTGAGCGAGCCGCCGAGTTCGCCGAGAATCGTATTGGCCTTCGCGACAATTTCTGCCTTCGGCCCATAGTGGTTCGGCGTGGCGACGACGCAGTTCGCGCCCAATAATGCGGCGGTGAGCATCAGCGAGTGGCAGACGTTGTTGCCATCTCCCACGTAGACGAACTTGAGGCCACGCACGGTGCCGAAGCGCTCTTCGAGCGTCATGAAATCTGCGATCGCCTGGCATGGATGCTCGAGATCACTGAGCGCGTTGATTACGGGCACACGCGTGCAGGCTGCCATTTCGGTGATTGTGTCGTGAGCATAGGTACGCAGCACGATGGCGTCGGACCAGCGCTCCACGTTGCGGGCAATGTCGCCGAGCGATTCGCGCTCGCCCAGCGGCGATTGCGTCTGATCGACAAAGATCGCGTTGCCGCCCAGCGTGTTGACACCGGCCTCGAAGCTGAGGCGCGTGCGCAGGGAAGCCTTCTCAAAGAACATGATGAGCTGCTTCGCATCGAGCGCGTGGCGATAGTCACGCGGGCGCGCTTTGACGGCATGCGCCAGCTTGAGTACGGCAGCAATCTCGCTCGACGAGAGGTCCGCGACGGAACAGAGATCCGTGCCGGCGAGCGATTTCGCAGCAAGCGCGAACGGGCCGGTGACAGTATTGCGATAGAGGGCGGGCTTCAACAGAGAAGCGTTAGCGGCCAATTTGGGTGCCTCCGATGGGGATGTCTTCGTGGACAGTGCTGTCTTCGGCGGGCGTGTGCCGGGCAAGAAGGTCGTCCAGTGCAGTGATGGCAAGGTCCACATGCGACTTGCCGAGGATGTACGGCGGAAGGAACCGCAGCACGGTTTCGCTGGTGCGGTTGATCAGGATTCGGCGCTCCATCATGGCAGCCGCAACGGATTTAGCAACATCGGCGGAGCGAAGCTCCAGCGCGAGCATCAGTCCCAGGCCGCGCGCTCCCGCGACGACAGAAGAATGCTGCGCTGCCAGCCGGGCAAGCTGGCCACGGAAGTAGCCGCCGACATCCTGAATGTGCGCGAGCATATCGTCGCGCTTCAGCGTATCGATGACCGCGATGGCGACAGCACACGCCAGCGGCCCGCCGCCGAAAGTTGTGCCGTGCAGACCGGGTTCCATAGCACTCGCAACCTCTTCCGTGCAGAGCATTGCGCCCAGCGGCAACCCGCCGGCGAGCGGTTTGGCCAGCGTCGTGATATCCGGTTGGACACCGTAGTGCTGGTATGCGCACCATTTGCCGGTGCGGCCCAGGCCGGATTGAATTTCATCGATGATCAGCAGCGCGCCGGTGGAGCGCGTGAGTTCGCGCGCCGCGTCCACAAACTCCTGCGATACGGGACGGATGCCGCCCTCGCCCTGGATGGCCTCGAGGCAGATGGCGCAGTATTCATCGGAGAACGCCGCGCGCAGTGCAGCCACGTCGTTAAACGGGACGAAGTCGACACCAGGCATCACCGGCATGAATGGCGTCCGATATTTCTCCTTTTCCGTTGTCGCAACCGAGCCCATGGTGCGGCCGTGAAAGCTGTGATCGAGCGCGAGAAATTTGGTGCCGATCTTCTTGCCAGCGGCCCGTTGCTTGCCTGCGTACAACCGCGCCAGCTTGAGGGCCGCCTCCCAAGCTTCGGTGCCGCTGTTGGAGAAGAAGACGCGATCCATGCCGGTCATTTCGGTGAGCCGCGCAGCAAGCTCCGGCTGGCCCGTGTGGAAGAAGAGATTCGAGATATGGATGAGCTTTTTGCTCTGCTCGGCGATCGCGTTCACGACGGCCGGATGTCCATAGCCCAGCGCGTTCACGCCGATGCCGCTGAGCAGATCGAGATAGCGGTTGCCCTGCTCATCGATCAGGTGCACGCCTTCGCCGCCGACAAACAGAATCGGATTGCGCTCGTAGGTGCCGAGCAACAGCTTCGCTTCCGCCGCCTGCACAGCAGGCAACTGGGCGGCTGCGAGTTCTAATGTGTTGCTCATGCGACCAGCACCTCCGTTCCATGGGCCACCTTGGCCTGCAGCAGGTCTGGCATGGATGATGCCTCGTCTGCGGGGAGAATGCGGACGCGTTTTACGCCGTGCAGTAGCGCTTCGCGACAGGCGCCGAGCTTTGGCAGCATACCGCCGCTGATTACGGCATCGCGCGTCAGCGGCGCGATCTGATCGACCGAAAGCCAGCGCATCACCTGGCCATCCGCACCGCGCACGCCCGGTACATCGGTCAGGAAGACAAGCGCATCGGCACGCGCAGCAACGGCGCAGGCAGAGGCCATCTCGTCCGCGTTGATGTTGTAGTACTGGCCGTCGAAGCCCAGCGCCAGGCTGGACAGCACCGGCACCGCGCCCATCTGCCAGATTGCTTCAAGCCAGCGCGGATCGGAGCTGACGATCTCGCCGACGAACCCGAGATCGGGCGCTGTGCGCTTCTTGCGCGCGCGAAAGACGAGACCATCGCCGCCGGAAAGCCCAACGGCAGGTTGGCCATGCGCGCCCAGCGCGGCAACAAGATCTTTGTTCACACGGCCGGCCAGCACCATCAGCGCCGCGTCGCGGGTTTCTGCATCCGTGATGCGCAAGCCTGCGACGAATTCGCTCTGCTTGCCTAGCGCCTTCAGAGTGCGGGTCAGCGCCACACCACCGCCGTGCACGACCGCGACTTGATGGCCGTCACGCACCATCTCGACGATCGCTTGAGCGCAGCCGTGCAGCGTCTCGGCATTTTCGAGCGCCGTGCCTCCCAGCTTCACCACATATCTCATAGCAATCCTTCCGTCTCCTGCCATCCGCACATTCCGTTCAGGTTCTGCACTGCCTGTCCGGCAGCGCCCTTCAGCAGGTTGTCGAGACAACTAATCACGATGCATCGTCGGCCATCCGGACCGAGTTGGAAGCCGATATCGCAGAAGTTCGTGCGCACCACGTGTTGGATCTGCGGCAGGCTGCCAGAGGCGTGCACGCGCACCATCGGGCTCTCGGCATAAAAACTGCGGAGACATGCTTCGATCTCTTCTGCGGAGTGCTGCTCGCGAAAGCGGAAATACGTGGTGGCCAGGATGCCGCGGGGAATCGGCAACAGGTGCGGCGCGAAGATGATGTCATCCGCCGCAACCGTCAACTGCTCCAGCAACTCGCCGGTGTGGCGATGTCCGAACAGCCCGTAGGCGGAGAGATTGTCCGCCGCATGCATGAAGTGCGTCTTCGCCGTCGGAGCCTTGCCCGCGCCGGAGACGCCGGACTTCGCATCGCAGACGATGCCGTGCTCGAGATCGACCCAGCCGGCGGCGACGAGCGGCTTCAACGCAAGGATGATCGTAGTGGAATAGCAGCCGGGATTCGCGACGAGCTGCGCGCCGGCGATCGCTGCGCGATGCAGCTCCGGCATGCCGTAGACGGCGGCCGCCTGCGTCTTTGCTGCAACCGCGGCGTCCTTGTCAGAGAATTTGTAGACGGCGCGGTTCGCTGGATCTTGCAGCCGCCACGCGCCGCTAAGATCGATCACACGCAGGCCACGTGCCAGGGCCTCTGGCGCCATCTCGCGCGACTGCTCATGCGGCGTTGCCAGAAACAGAAACTTCACGCCACGCGCCGCAAGCAACTCCCACGAGAATGGCTCAACGCAAAGCTGGTCTTGCGAAAGTCCGGCAAGCTGCGGATGAATCGCAGTCAGCGGCTCGCGGGCACAGCCTTCACGGCCCAGAAAGAGCGGGGTAGTGCCGGCGAGCTGCGGATGGCGCAGCAGGAGACGGGCCAGCTCTGCACCGGCGTAACCCGACACTCCCAGCACCGCAACCTGCGATTCGGTGTGCATCAGCCGATCAGTCCTTCCAGGCGAGCCTTCAATATTGTTGCGCTCTTTGTATCCGGGCAGATGATCAGTACGGTGTTGTCGCCGGCGATGGTGCCCACCACCTCCGGCCAGCCTTCGTCATCAATGCCAGCCGCGACCGGCTGTGCGCTGCCCTGGGTCGTGACCACGACAAGCTGGTTCATCGCCTGACGCACACGGAGCCCGAAGTCGCGCAGGATGTCGGCGATCTCCGGGAGGTCATCATCGTGGTTCGTCTCGGGTGCGACGGGAATCTGGTAGCCGCCGGGTCCTTTGAAGAGCCGGAGGGCGTGCAGATCGCGCGATAACGTGGCCTGCGTCACCTCGTGGCCGCGCTTCACCAGCAGCCGGCGCAACTCGTCCTGGCTAGTCACGACGCGCGTGGTCACGAGTTGCCTGATCGCATTGTGCCGGTCCAATTTCATAGCTCCGCACTAAATACCCAAAGCAAAAGGCCGCTCCGGAGAACTGCCGCCGGGCGGCCGATGCATAAATATACATTCATATGTATAAATATGCAGACGTGATTTGTCAAGTCTACTTACTGTGACTGCTTGATGGACGCGCTCGTTTGATCCACCGCTCCGCCGCACGTATCATTCGATTCGACTGATTGAGTCGCTTTGAGAGGAGCACAACAAGCACATGCGAGTCGGAATGTTAACGGGGGGCGGAGACTGTCCCGGACTGAATGCGGTGATCCGCGCCGCGGTACGCAAGGGAATCTTCCATTACAAGGACGAGTTCGTCGGGTTTCTCGAGGGCTGGCGCGGCGTGGTGGAAAACCAGACCCGGCCTCTGGATGCCAATGCCGTTTCCGGAATCCTGCACCTGGGCGGCACCATCCTGCGCACCTCGCGCACCAATCCGCGCAAGATGGAGGGCGGTATCGACAAGTGCCTGGCCACCATCAAAGCCAATAATCTCGACGCGCTCATCACCATTGGCGGCGACGATACGCAGGGCGTGGCGAATGCGCTGATCGAAAAGGGCGTGAAAATCGTTGGCGTGCCCAAGACCATAGACAATGACCTGAGCGGCACCGACGCCTGCTTCGGCTTCGACACCGCGGTCAGCATCGCGACCGAGGCGATCGATCGTTTGCACTCCACCGCCGAAGCGCATAACCGCGTCATCGTCTGTGAGGTGATGGGCCGTGATGCGGGATGGATCGCGATCACCAGCGGTATTGCCGGCGGTGCGGACGCGATCGGCGTGCCGGAGAAGCCGCTCGACATCGACCATATTTGCAAGGTGCTCCAGTACCGCCACGATCACGGGAAGAAGTTTTCGATTGTGGTTGTAGCGGAAGGCACAAAGCTGCCGAGCGGTCAGAAGGCAACCCAGGGAGCCAAGCTGGATGCGTTCGGACACGAGCGGCTGAGTGGGATCGGGCAGGCTGTTGCGGAGTTGATCGAGCAGAAGACCGGCTACGAAACCCGTAGCGTCAACTTGGGCCACACGCAGCGCGGCGGCACGCCTACCGCATACGACCGCATGCTGGCGACCCGCTATGGCACGGCGGCTATCGACCTGGTGCATCAGGGCAACTTCGGCCGCCTCGTCGTGCTGCGCGGCACGGAGATCACCAGCATCCCGCTGAAGGATGCGATTGCCAAAACGCGCACGATCGGTGACGATCTCGTCGCACTGGCCGAGGGCCTGCAGCCCGAGGTGTAGCCGGAAGGGAAGCGAGAACGCCGGGACATCGGTCCCGGCGTTTCTTATTGTGCGGAATTCTTTAGAACCGATTCATATAACTCGAGGATGCGGTCAATCTTGCTCTGCCATGTCAAGCTATCGAGCGCCCTTTGCCGGGCAGCCGCGCCCATCCGCGACGCAAGCTCCGGATCTTCGATCAGCCGCTGCATCGCATCCGCAAACCCCGCAATCATCGTGTCGCGATCTGTCGGCGCAATCAGAAATCCGGTGTCGGGATCAAGATAATCCGCCGGGCCTCCCCAATTGGTTGCGATCACCGGCCGCGACATGGCCATGGCTTCCAATACCACTGCGCCGCCGCATTCGTACAAGCTCGGCAGGACCAGTGCCGAAGCGCGAGCCAAGGCACAGGCGCATTCCTGCTGCGATTGCCAGCCGGAAAAGTGCACGCGGTCTGCGAGGCCGAGGCGTTGGGTTTCGGCTGTCCACGGCTCCCGCATCTCACCATCGCCGATCACATTGAGCCTAGCGGCAGAGACACGCGTCATCGCCTCAAAGATGATCGGGAGCGCCTTCCAGTCCACCAGCCGGCCGATGAAGACGAAGCAATTTGGATCTTTCGGCGTCGATGAGTTGGCCGTGCCCCAGGCCGCAAGGTCCACGCCGTTCTCGACCAGTTTTACGATGCGGCCGCGGCATCCTGCGGGCAGGGCAGCGACTGTCCTCTGATTGGCCACCAGCAATACAGCGGCATTTCGCTTCCCCGGAAGCAGCCGGTTTGCCATCGAGGTAAACGACCGCGCCAGCTCTACAAAGATCCGGCTCGCGAGCGACTCAGAGGAGCGGAAGGCCGGGGGATAGTCCATGCCGCCGTTCATCGGGCCGATGATGAGCGGCTGCCCGAGCCCAAAGAACATCGATGGATAGGACGGAGCGACCGGCGCCGGCTGGTGCAGCACGTCGATGCCGTGCTCCCGGATCAACTGTCGCACCACGCTGCGTTGGTCCCATTGGGTGTACATCAGCATCAGCAGACCGACGCTGGATTCAGCGATGCGGCGTGGCAGCAATCCAGAGAGGCGAAAGAGCCCGCGGTGAAAGGTGGTATCCGGAACGAAGCGCATGCGCTCGCGTTCCTCCGGCAACAAAGATTCCAACTCCGTCCGGCACCGGTCGTGGACAACCAGCCAGGCCTCCACGCCGCGCTGACGCAATTGCCGGAAGTAGTGCAATGGCAGGACCGCTTCGCCGCCAAAGCGGGCCGAGGCGTTGTCGGCAACGATGCAGATGCGCATGAATACCGGCTTGGATGCGGCGAAATCTCAGCGAGAGAAAAGGAGGTAAACCGTCAACAGCCGCGCTTGCACTTGGCGAGAATGGCAGCCTGCAGCCGGTCGCGAAGCGCGGACGGAAGCTCGTACAGCTCATGCTGGCGGTAGATCTCAATCGTCTTCCGCGTAGTGTTCAGCGTGATGACGCAGTGCTCGCACTCGCGCAGGTGTAACTCGAGATCCGCGCGCAGCGTCGGCGTCACGGTATTGTCGATCAAATCATCGAGTTCGGCCAGAAATTCCGAGCAGGTCACTGAACACCATCCTCATTCTTCTTGCGGAAGTAGCGGCTGAGCCGTTCCCGCAACTGCAATCGCGCCCGCAAAAGGCGCGACTTGACCGCCGGCACACTCAGCCCCAGCGCACTGGCCGTCTCTTCGGTGGAGAGACCTTCCACGTCCCGCAGCACGAATACAACTCGGAAGCCGGGCGGGAGACCGTTGATGGTCTTGCGCAGAATCTCCGCCAGTTCCGCCTGGTTGTACTCCTGTTCCGGATTCGGCCGCCACTCGGCCAGATCGCGCGGTACCGAGCCCTCTTCGGTCTGCACGTCCTCGTCGATGGAGACCATCTTGCCGGTGCGCCGCTTGCGCAGACGCATCAGCGCTTCATTCACCGCGATACGCACCAGCCACGTGTAGAACTTCGAATTGCCCTGGAATTGATCGAGCTTCTCGTATGCCTTCAGGAAGGCGTCCTGCACGACGTCCTGAGCATCTTCGCGGTTCTGAGTGATGTGCTGCGCAATGCGAAAGACCTGCCGGTCGTACTGCTTCACAAGCGTCTCGAAGGCGTGCACATCTCCGCCCCGGGCACGCTCGACGAGCGCTACGTCCGGATGCACCTCTTCGGGTGCGCCCACTGGTTCGATGGTGGGACTCTCGGAAGGTTTCAGAGGTTTCTCGCCTTTCATTGACAGAGGCCGGCGGGATGCAGCGGCCTCTGCCTGATTTTACCAACAAGGCTAATCAGGACCCTTGAGTCCAGCCAGAATCGCCGGGCCGGAAGCCTTGCTCCAGCGATCTTAGCCAAAGGCGCCTCGTTGCCCATGGACCAGCTTCGGACGCGCGGGCCACCGGCCCTCCTCTCTCGCCGCCCCCACGATCAGATCTTCGCTCATGGTCACCTTACTTAGTATGCGCCTCATTTCCGGTGCTTCTATAAGTGCCATCATCTGTCACGTTGTCATCAAGACATCTTTCAAATGATTTTTCATGTCACATGCACAGTGCCATTATCTTCGGACAATCCAGCACAATTCAGACCACACTGCGGCGGCGTGCCCTGTGGAAAATTCACTGACGTCGAGATATGAACCAGGGGCTTGCGAATGGCCACGTCGTGATGGGCATGGCATCATGTCCAGATCGCTTACTCGCGCGACAGCGCTGGAAACGTGACCTACGAGTCCTTCGCTTTCGACGTGTCGAAAGCTCTTATCCGGGGCCACCGGGCTGTCGCTCTTACCGCTGCACTGCGGCCTGGTACTGCTGACCAACTTCCCGATGGACGGGAAGGGGGCGAGTGGGACACAAACGATGGAGATGGCGAACACCACCGTCTATGCCTGGTAGAGCGCGACTATGCCCTTGTCCCGGTCATCGACCGTGAACTGCACGGTAGCAGGATTCGACGGGATTGAGATGTGGCGCGGAACGCGCCATGCGCGGCCGTAAGGGCTTGACTAAACAGCACTTCGGTCGGAAATTCGCAATCGGACAGATCCATAGGTGCCCGGAGAAAAATTTGGAGACTGCCATCGGGACACCCATCCGCCTCTTTCCTGGATCGCGTTGGCTCCGCATCGAATCTTTAAGTTACGCCTCGGCTACTCCCACCAATGTTTCATGGCAAACCAATCAACACTCCGCTTAGTCTTTTGAGCAGAGCCGTTGCTCATTGAGGTTCTTGAATTGGCATTCCTGCGTTCGATTTGCCGGGTCGGCTGCGGCCTGGCCTTGGTAATGCTTTCCGTTGTCGGCCCTGCTACGGGCGAAACCGCCCAGCAGACGAAGCACGCGCCCGCGCACCACGCAAGCCGAAGCGCACATCCTGGGAAAACTACGGGGCACACGCGGGGTCGTCGGCACTCCGCGGCACGCGTCCGGCACGCGCCCACCCGCCGATCGAAGCGTACAGCCAAATCCATTGCCCGCAGCCGCCGCCTGCAGCGCGCCTTCGTGGCATCTTCCCAGCTCCGGCCCATGGCACAGCAGCTGGCGCAGAACCGCACTCCGGCCGCCTATGCCGGCGTGACCCATTATGCCCAAACACATACCGGCGATGCCGCTGCGGCCGCTTATCTCTCGCTCGGCCATGCCTATCTACTTGATCATCGTCTTCCTGAAGCGATCACGGCGCTTACCCATGCCGATGCCGCGGGCGACGCCCTGGACGACTACGCTGCCTATCTGACCGCGCAGGCGGAGATGCAGTCTGCCCAGCTTCCCCAGGCAGAGATCGTCCTCAGCAGTTTCAGGACCAAGCACCCGGACAGCGTCTTTGTGCCGCAGATGCCCGTTTTGCTGGCAAATCTCGCTCTGGCGCAGGGCGATCCGCAGACGGCGCTGCACATCCTGAGCGAGCATGCCGCCGAGTCCATGGCCAACAAGCCGGACTACATTTTGGCGCTGGCCCGCGCGCAGCAGATCGCAGGCGACTCGAATGCAGCGGCAAAGAGTTTCCGCCACGTCTATTTGGGCTATCCGCTTAGCCCGGAGGCTGCGCAGGCAAAAACCCAGCTCCAGAGTATGGGTGCGAACGCTCCGCTGACCGTGGTCGAGCGGGAACGCCACGCCAATGCGCTTTACTCCGCCGGCCGTTATAACGAGGCCTATGATGACTACCGCGCCCTGGCTGCCGACTCCGGCGTTCAGGACGCGGAGCAGCACGCGCGGCTCCTTGTCGCCGCCGCCGCCTGCGATTACAAGCTGAAGCGCGCATACCGGCAGCAGATCGCCGCGCTGCCCGACACGAACGGCGAGGCCGGGGCCCGCCGGCTGTACCTCCTGATGGAGTTGTCGCGGGACCGTGGTGACCTGAGCGAACAGCAGGCCGATGTCACGGAGCTGGAAAAGCGCTTCCCGCAGAGTCCATGGCTGGCCGAGGCGCTCTACTCCTCCGGCAACATGTACATGCTGCGCAAGGACTATCCGTCTGCGGTCGCTTACTACACGGAACTGGTCGAGCGCTTCCCGAAGATTTGCAAGGGAAGTGATGGCCCATGCTCCGACTACGCGCCGAGTGCACATTGGCGCGCCGCGTGGCTCGATTACCGGCTGGAGAAGTATTCCGATGCTGCGAAGCTCTTCGATGAGCAGATCGCCCACTATCCCGGAGGCAAGGAGATTCCGAGCGCCATCTACTGGCGCGCCAGAATCTATCAGGATCAGGAGCATGAGCCGGCTAAGGCTGCAGCCTACTACCTGGTCGTGAAGGATACATACCTGCACTATTACTATGCGCAACAGGCCGCCGCGCGGCTTCTGGAACTAGGCGATGTAAAGCCTGCCGATGCGCCGGAGCTGGACGATGTTCAGCCTTCGACCATTCCCGCGCTTACCGACGACGTGCCGGAAGATGATCCGCATGTTGTTCGCGCAAAGCTGCTGGCTAACGCCGGCCTGAACGAATACATCGCGCCGGAGATCCAGGCCGCTGAGGGAAGTGACCAGTGGGGCGCGTTCGCGGAAGCAGAAATCTATCACTCCTACGGTGAGGACGCGAAGGCCATGCGCGTGATGAAGCGCGCGCTGCCGTTCTATACATCGGCGCCGATCGCTTCGATTCCACTAGCCTATTGGCGCATACTCTTTCCCGAGCCGTACTGGAACACTATTGAGAGCGAGTCCGCCAAGAACGGGCTGGATCCGTACATGGTGGCCTCTCTGATCCGGCAGGAATCGGAATTCAATCCAACGGTGATCTCTTACGCCAATGCCTGGGGGCTGATGCAGTTGCTGCCTCGAGTAGGCGCTGAGATGGCGCACAAGGATGGGATTCACCACTTCGACCACAACGAACTGCTCAACCCAGCCGTCAACATCAAGCTAGGAACGAAATACCTGCGCCAGACGCTGGATAAATTTGATGACAAGCCGGAGTACGCCTTTGCCGCCTACAACGCAGGCGACGATCGCGTGACCGACTGGCGGGGAGGCGCTCCGTACCACGGCATGGATGAGTTCGTGGAGTCCATCCCGTTCACCGAGACGCGCGAGTACGTGCAGGCCATCGTGCGCAACGAGATGATCTACCGCGATCTCGCGGCACACCGTGCAGGCTCCAGCACCACAACCACCGCTTCGTCGAAATCGAGCAGCGCCGCTAAAGGGATGGAGTAGCCCCGGATGCCGGTTGCGGCGGTCCAGAAGATCTTTTACTCGTTCGTGCGGCTAACCAAGGAAGAGCTTTGGGATTCGGAGGAAGAGTTGCGCGCCTACATCTATGCAGACGACAACTACAACAAGCTCCTGACTGGAGAAATAGGCATCAACCTGATCCAGACTCATACCGCAATAGTCTCGCCGTGATGGATGACTGGACAGACTATGTCTTCCGCGTAGCGGAATGCATTCTTAGCGAAAAGGTTGGAGACGAGTTAGAGGACACGGAAGCTTTCGCCGGAATCAAGGCTTTCTGCATTGGGCGAACTTACAACATATGGGGCGCGCCCACAGACGATCTCGATCCCACTGCAGTCTTTCACTATGACGTTGAGCGCTGGATGAGCGGGCCGCTCTCCGCGCCGCTCTTCGAGTACAGGCTCCCTGAGCCCAAGGTATTCGAATTTGGGTTCTCGCAAGCGAAACAGGCGGAGAGGGCGGCACTCATACAAAGATACCGCACTACCCCCACCGGCATCGGCCGCATCATCATATCATTCAGATGGGGCGCAATCGGATATGGCGTGAACCGCTCGCTGCTCAGGCCGGGCCGCTGGAAACCGTCAGCACGAGCGTTCCGCGTCGCTGGCCGAACTAACCGGCAGCGCCATCCCACGAGATAGGATCTACGGGGGTGCCATCTGGTGCCGGGAGGGGGACTTGAACCCCCACAGCCGTTTCCGGCCCGCGGATTTTAAGTCCGTTTTGACGAACGTTGCAGGAAGCTGCATTGGTTCGCATCCTGCGGCAAATTACTGATTCCACACTGACCTGAAAACGCTGACATGATGCAGCGGAATGCAATCGAGCGCAGCGCTTTTCCAGCCGAAGTATCACTGAAAGTATCACCGCCCTTCTATTTGTCGTGCAGCTGGTGTCCCATTTCGGGCTGTGGATCGGCGGGGGTTATTTTCCGCGGGTGCCGTTTTGATGAAGTGCCATGACGTCAAATTGCGCCCCTTTGCCGCTTACAAGCCTGAGAAGATAGGTGATCCGCGGTCTCGCTTGCGTGCCGCCACGTATCGAACGTTTTCGCGGATGAAGAAGAGGACCTCCCACAGAGGTTCTCTTCTTCCTCCCGTTCTGCCCACGTGCCTGCACCCACCTCATTCCTTGTGGATGATTTTCGACGTCTCAGGATTTCGCCTATGCAGTGGCTCTCGTCTGCCGTGCGCTTCGGTTCGCGGGCCGCGCTCCCGATGGAGACAAAAGTGCCAGGAAGATAGATGCCTTGTAGAGGAGTTGCTGCGAGAGGTCCTACGCGAGGGATTTTCTGAAGATATGTTCTGGCTTTCAATCGAAAGGATCCTCCGCAAGAAGCGGAACCCAATCCCAGAGCACAGGTATAGGGAATGCCGCTCCGCATTCCTGTAATCCGCTAAGGAGTGACGTGCGATACGAAGTTCGCCATTGCACTTTTCGGTTCTAGTCGCAGCGTCCGAGCGCTCAAGACTCCCGGCGCTTCCAAGGTGCGGCCTCTGGGGAATGATCGGTTTCGCCTGATCGCCGATTTGCACCAGCTCGGTCACTCAAATGTCAGCACATCTCGCGACAGCGGCATCGCCCGCGTGAACCCCTTCGCCTCTCTCTTATCGATCGGTACTGGCTCAGCTTTCTTCGTCACATCATCCAATTTTTGCAGATCAAGCGGAATTCGTCCCCCTAGCTGCATCCTGTCGAACACGAACGGTAGCGCCGAACCGTCCAGACTCGGAATTTCGGATCATGCCGCCTCCAAGCAGCCCTGGTAACCGTGACAGCTTCCCATTGATAACGATCACAGCGGATGGCCCCCATGGACGAAGAAGGAAGAGCTTACGCGAGCAAAGTGTCCCCGCAGGAGGCCGGTAGCGCCTTGGAAGCCTTGACCAATCTCTTGTTCTTAACCGCTCAGTGCGCAGACGATGAAGCCATGGTGCGCAGATTCGTTACGGAAACTGAGAGTTGCGTCACAAAATTGACCCAATATCTCAGGCCGCATCTCGCATCCGTGCACCAGATGCGCTCGGCTCCTCAGTCAGAAAGGATCAAGTCTCGTGCGTGATTCAAACTTTGCGTGCCGCAAGTGAGCCACTCCGATCCCTTCCCGGAACTCAATCTGGGCCACGGCCTCTGGAATAACCAGACGGCCTCCTGCATCTTCTCCGCGGTGAGGCCCCTTCCACCTGCTTGCGTTCTTCTCTAGCAGATTCACGAACGGGTACTTTGCGGTCTTCAGATGCTTGACCGACTCGACGACGCGTAGTGGCGTAGTGGTTTGCGAATGAAAGACGGGACGACATAGTGATTCGTCTTCTCGATGCGCAACTCGTGCTCTGATAAGAACTCATCGATCGCCGCCGTCCCGCCAGCTTCCGTGTTGTAGTCGTCACACACGATCAGGCCACCCGGCACAACGCGGTCATAGAGCGCATTAAGAGCAAATGCCGTAGGCTCTTTCACGTCCAGATCCAGATGCAGGAATGCTATGCGGGTCTCCGGATAATTTTTGAGGTATGCCGGCACCGTCTCAAATACATTCCCCGCATTCAGCAGGATATTGCGGAACGACTTCATCTCGAAAATCTCACCGGTCTCTTGGACTGATAGCCCTTCCCCGCCCGTTGCTTCAAAATCGTCCACGAATTCTAGATCCTCCTTCATCGTCAAGTTGACGGTTGGGAACTTGCCGAAGGCGTCGAAGCCGACAATCTTTCGGGAAAAGTCATTCTCGAGCAGCATCCGAAACGCGGCCAAACGGATCAGCGAGGTCGCCTTGTACACTCCCAGCTCGACCACATCGCCAGGCAGGTCGAGGATGCTTTTGTATAGTTCATAATGGGCCAACATTTTGTTGATCCGCGATGGATGACCGAACCAGTAAAATGCGTTCTCGTAATCCCATACCTTGCTCTTGTGCAGACCTCGAATAGTTAACTCACCGGGACGTTCGCTCTGCGGATCGTAGTTTGTCATCGTTCCCTCTCTCGTAGGTCCATATTCGTACGGGTGACGGCTACTAATTTCCAGACCGCAGTGGTAATCGTGGGTGATTACCTGTTCCGGTTCAGTAGGTGCGGTGGATGGTGGCGGCTTACTACATGCACTGACAGCAAAGAGCTTTCAGTGCATTTCCATTTTGGGAAGAAGATTCAGAGCGCCATCGGCGTCTCCTGGTGGAGGAAGCCTACCAACTTGATGTGTGCAGCCATAGCGGCCGTTGGAGATCCGCGGCGCATTCGTTACCACCTTGAACTCGCGATGGACTGCGTAGCACCGCTGACCGAATGCATTCGGATACTCGAAAACCCGAGGCACGAATAGCAGGCTCAGCGGCCACACTCTTCGCCATCTTTTGGTTCATCTTCCCGGTGAGCGTGCCTTGCATGGCCGGCTTCCATAGCAGCGTTCCTGACTCCCACAATTATGGGCGAAACCGCCGTCGTGGGGGTGAAGTCATACTCCGCAGCCGAAGCAGGTTCTTCCGCCCAGGCGCGAGAGTGATCTGCACTTGACCTTGCCTCGATGAGTGACTCGGCCCCGTAGTCACTTATTCTCAACACGAGCCGATTCTTCACGGTCGAGTACAATCCTCGGCATGAAGGCACGAGCCTGACAATCTTGCCTGAATTGGTGGTCTCCGGCATGGCGCAACATCCACTGCATCAACCGGATCTTGCGAAGCAACGTAATCGGGATGCACCTGCTCAGCTTGTAACCGGGAGTTGGTCGGGCGAGATGGCCCATTCGCGTCCTGATGATCCCATTACCGCAGCCGCGGCTTGTTGATGCCTTTTCAGCAGTCTGTTAGGAGTTCGATGCTTCTTGCAAGAAAGATGCGACCTCGAGAGCTTTCGTTCTTCTGGCTTCTCGTTTTCCTGGCTATTGTTGTAAGTCTTCCACCCCTTGCGGAATCATCCGACGCCACCTGCCAGGCGACAGCTCCGACCTCTGCGGACGGGGGACACCCGCAAGTCGTATTCGGAAGTAGGGCAGAAAGACCCGAAGAATCGAATTCAAGAAGCGGTGACTTCGCAGGACAAATCGACATTGGAAAATGGACGGGCGCTCTATCTGCGATGCACAGGCAGGGGCAGGCCCACCGTCATCCTAGAATCTGGAATCCATGATTCCTCGGACCTCTGGAATCTGACCCAGACCAAGCCGCCTGTACTTTCGTCTCCTTCCGTCTTTGCTGGTGTTGGGAAATTCACGCACGTCTGCATGTATGACCGCCCGGGAACAATTCGTTACACCACGCCTCCCGCGCTCACGACGCGCAGCACACCGGTACCCATGCCCCGGTCCCTACCTGGCATGGTCAGCGACCTGCATACTCTGTTGAAGAACGCCGATATTTCTGGACCGTACCTGCTCGTAGCCCACTCGTTTGGTGGGTTGATTCTGCAGTCATTTGCGGAGACCTATCCTTCCGAATCCGCCGGTCTGGTCTTGATCGATGCATTCGGAACCGAGCTCAAGCCGCTGATGGGTGTACGGGCTTGGCCGCCCTACGAAGTGTTCCTCAATCAGCCCGGTACGCCTTTGGACTCGCAACCGGGATTTGAGACGATAGATATTGACGGTGCAATTGCCGATGTTTTGCGAACTCCGGAGTTGCCGAAGTTTCCGCTTGCTGTCATGACCAAGAGCGAACCCTTCGCCACTTCGCCAAGGGTGCCCAAGGAAATTCTTGAGAAGCTCGAAGAGGCCTGGCCGAAAGCACAGGCCGCACTGGTCAAACTGGAACTTCAGACACCGCAGATTTCCGCGACGGGCAGCGACCACTATGTTCAAGTTCACGACCCGGATCTTACGATAAGCACGATAAAGTTAGTTTTCGAGCGAACGAGAAGTCATTCCGACGGCGATGCCGATCGGGCGGCGGCCCGAAACTAAAACTCCATTGCCAGCTCGTGGAGAGAGCTGATCTCATGTCCCGAGCTGTGGCCACCTCAATGCCTTTGCGAGTCGAATCAGTCCTTGCTGTATCGCAAGCTCGTCGAATCCGCCAAAGCCGAGGAGCAACGCATTCGGATCAGGACGTCTCAGAGTGCATCGATCGACGGCGAGAACCTCAACACCCTGGGCCGCCGCCAACTTTTCCGCCTGTCGTGAAGTCATTCCATTCTTGAGATACCCGATCGTGTAGAGGCCTGCCCTGACGTTAGAGATCTCAAGCACCCCACCCAGATGTTGCCTGGCTCCTTCCATGAGTGATTGCGAGGCGCTCCGCATACAGATTCCGCATCCTCCGCAGATGACGCGCCAAATGCCCATCGACGATGAAGTCGCAAAGCACCGCCTGGTCAAAGGATGAATTCCGGAAATCGGTTCGGTAACGAAGACCCACGAAGGGATCTACTAACGGCGCAGGCAATACGACGTAGCCCACGCGCAAGGCTGGGAATAACGTCTTGCTGAACGATCCGATGAAGATAACGCTTGAGTGATTATCGAGACTTTGCAGGGCAGGCACAGGCGGTCCCTCAAACCTGTATTCACTGTCATAGTCGTCTTCGATAACAAAAGCGCCGGCGCGTGCGGCCCAGCGAAGAAGGGCCATCCGCCGCTCCAGCGACATCGTTACCCCCAGCGGGAATTGGTGAGCCGGCGTTACGTAGGCTCCCTTCGCATCCGGACAGATCTTCATTCCGGCGGAAACAGACAGTCCTTCGTCATTCACCGGTACAGGAATCATCCTGGCTCCGACATTGTCGAACGCGATTCTGGCTCCGAAATATCCAGGATCCTCCATCCATATCGGATCACCCTTTTTCAAGAGCAGCCGTGCCAACAAGTCGAGCGCCTGTTGTATTCCGGAAACGAGGACGATTTGTTCCGCAGTGCATCGCACCCCGCGGGACGTGCGCAGATACTCGGCGATTGCATCGCGCAATGGCCGATACCCGCGCCGATCAGCCTCTTTCTTTAGCCATGACCTGAAATTGCGTGCCCGGTCCGCGGCAATACGTCCCCAAACTTCGGACGGAAATTCGTTGATGGCCGGAACCCCGATCCGAAAGGGGCGGATCCCGTCAACAAAAGCCTGGTCGACCCAGGGTTGCGGTCGTTTGTATGTCGAAATGACGCGACGAATGTATGCCGGTGTCGCTGGTTGCCTGGCGGGCCGGACGAGGCGCCTCCACGCGATTGACCCATGTACCGAATCCGACACGGGAGGTGATATATCCCTCGGCTTGTAAACGCTCCAGAACGCTGACGACCGTGCCCCGGGAGAGTTCATACTGGCTGGCGAAATCTCTGGATGCTGGCAGTCTGGCGCCCGGCGCGAGCCGGCCTTCAAGAATGGCAGAACGCAGTTCGCCGTACAGCCAGTTGGTCAGGGTCTGATGGCGCGACCGGCTTTTGAGAGTGAGCTCGAATGAGCTAATGGCTTTGGGCATCTGAAATGGTCCAATGGGCTTCACCAAAAATGGCTCTATTCGATGTAGCCAATGGCGCCATAGTATCAGTTCTGAAATCGAGAAGCGCATGACTCGTCATTGAGTTGTGGCTTCTCGCCGAGGGACACATGGAAGATCGACAGATGAAAGTTGGAATTTGGTTCTATGGCTTAGGCACTGTTCTCACCGGCATTCTGAATATCGCCTGGGGTGCATTCGACGCCTCTCATCAGCCCATCCATGCTCTGGGCAAAAATGTTCCTGGTCAACACATGCTGGCCTACGTGGCGGGCGTCTGGCTGGTCGCAGCGGGTCTTGCAATTCTGTGGCGGCGCAGCGCAAGGATTGGCGCCGCGGCATCCGCCATTGCCTATTTGATTTTTGCGGCACTTTGGCTGGCTCGGTACTATGCCGGAGTTCATGCGCTTGGCTGGCGGATTCGACGTCTTGTTAGGCGTCTCTTTCGGGCTCGCTCAACAGCTGATGCTGGTCGCTCCGGCAGCATTGTTTACGCCTCCACCGCCTCACCGGATTCGCGTATTGCAAAAGAGAGCAGTTATCGCCGCACGTTGGATGCTCGGATTGCCTCCTGTCATCTTCGGCATATTTCACCTCGTCGGCATTCGTGTCTTCGCGAGCATCGTCCCGCACTGGATGTCGTTTGGATATTTTTGGGCGGCGCTGACCGGAATCGCCTTCTTGCTGGCAGGATGTGCAATTTGCTCAGGAATTATGGATGTCCTGGCTGCCAGGCTTCTTGCGTTGATGCTGTTGCTGTTTGAAGGTCTTGTAGAGATACCTCCTATTTTTATCCGGCTGCACAATCAGCCAACATGGGGCGCTGCTGTCTACAATGTGACTGCGATAGGGGCATGCTGGATATTCGCCGAGTTTCTCGCGAGCCGAACGAATCGCAGGACGAATCGGCGCCGCCGAGAATTTTGCCAAGTCACGGCCCGATACTGTGGTCGCGTGATTTAGCCGCGGCGCTCAGCCGGCTGCCGATCGAAGCAGTTGGAATCCCGTTCGAAAAAGGTTCACTCCCGGTTTTCCTGCGCTGTGCGGCAGACGGCATACCGCGGTCGACCATGGTGCACATGGATGGCTGTGATTCCACCATCCAGGAGATGTACTTCGCCCACGTTCCAGCCGCCTCTGCAGCAGGCAGAGGCCGTCGCCGATGTTTTGCCCCGCACCATCCTCTTCAGGTAGTCCGACAGGTACAGCCGTTCGGCGGCTGTCCAGCTTCGCTCGTACTGCAGCGTCAGCATCCCGGCGAAGAAGACGACAGACAGCAGGATCGCCGCGTCGTGGAGTTGGCGGCGGAAGGAATACACGAAAGCGTGGCCGAGCCGGAGGCCGGTATGGACGGTGATCTTGAGCACCGCCAGGCACTCACGCGCCCACTGCATCTTCAGGCTGTCGGCACGCTCGATCAAGCCGCGCATCTCCGCCTCCGTCATCGGCCCCTTGTCAGCCTGGAACTGGAGATTCAGAAACATCTCGACCGCAGCGCCAGCAGCTCCGCCGGCACGATCTCATTCGCCTCCGGCCCTCCGTCCGCCAGAGCCCACAGCAGCACGTCCCGCACCCACTCCGAGAGCGTCAGGCCGTTCGCGCACGCGCTCCTCCAGCCACGGCGAACTCCGCCTCGCTGACTTTTCGTGTCGACTGATTTGTTCGGAGCGGCGACTTCAGAGAGCATCGCGTGAGAGAGACTTCGTCTAGGCTGATCGTGGCGGAACGGACTCACGTTTGCGAGAACAGAGACCTTCCAGAAAACTGAACTATTTGAAGCCGGCTTCTACTTTCCCGCTGAAGATCACACTTGGCTGCGATAGTGTTCTCAACTGGCCGCAACAATTGGGAATTGCCACCAAGGAGAAGAGCGCAGCAATTGTAAGGTTCCAGAAGGCGTTGCGACTGGTCTCCCTGGAAATACCACAAGTAAATGAGCCTGGATACCAGAACCTGGTGAGACAAAATCCCATTTTGACCAGAAGTGGTGAGACGAAATACTGGCGCATTTTCTATCGCGGCAAGGACCCGCCTGCTTATGGAGTCAGGCCGCCCCGCCGGTCTCATTCCTCTCTGAGTAGCCGGGCAGGATCCACGGCGAGGGCATGCCGCATTGGTATCCACGTCGCCAGCAGTCCGATCAGCATCATGGCGGCGATCACTCCGGCGAGGACCAGAGGATCGCGGGAGGTGGCCTGATAAACGATCTGGGCAAGCAACCGGGTGGTGAACATACCCAGCAGGAGACCGAGTGCGGAACCCGATGCCAGCAGTACGAAAGGGCGTCCCAGGGCAGAGCGCATAAGCTGCGCGCGGCGCGCTCCCAGGGCCGCGCGAATGCCGAGCTCGCGCATGCGCTTGCTGATGCTGTAAGACGCCATGCCAAAGATGCCGGTGATAGCCAGCATGGCGGCAAGCAGTCCCATGACGCCCAGGGCTGCCGCAGCTACGCGCGCGGGAAA
Source organism: uncultured Acidobacteriaceae bacterium (assembly GCA_963797895.1). Lineage (GTDB taxonomy): Bacteria > Acidobacteriota > Terriglobia > Terriglobales > Acidobacteriaceae > KBS-83. Next base: position 224,371 of record CAWCRD010000007.1, on the reverse strand, counting down.
CAGGACAAGCTCCATGGAAGCGGGCCAGCTCGATATCGAAATGGGCAGCGCCGGATCGATGCTGGTAACGATGCGGTTCAGCGCCTTGGCTGCGTCGGCGGGCGGCAGTTGAGAGCGCAGGACGAGAGTGGTCCTGCTGTTGGTGCCTTGCGCGAGGGGATAGAAGACGGCGGCCGTGGGATCTTCCGTGAGAGAGTCGTACTTTCCGTCCTCCACCACGCCGACAATCGCGAACCGGCCATCCTTTCCGGCCATGAAGTGCTGGCCGATGGCGGAAGCGTTGCCGAAGAGTGTGCGCGCGAAGGTCTGATTCACGACAGCGACCTTGGGAGATTTCATATCGTCCTGCCAGGTAAAGTCACGCCCTGCCATCAGGCCCGTTTGCGCGGCGTTGAGATAGCCGGGCGAGATGGAGAAGAACTTTGCGCCGAGCGCAGTGAGGGAGGCGCCGAACTCCGTGGTTCCGTCCCGGTAGATGCCGGTGGAGCTGCCGCTCCCGCTGAGTGGCACGGTATTGGCTGTCCCGGCAGCGGTGACGCCAGGGGTGGCCAGAGCTTCCTCCACCATGCGTTTCTGCAGCGGCAGAGCAGCGTCGTTGGAGTAGCCGGCCATCAGCATATCGGAAGAGGCCAGCATCGCGCCCTGGGGCTGCAAGCCGATCGGCGCGCGCAGCGAGCGCTGCATTCCGGGCAAGGCGACAAGAGATGCGGTGACCAGCAGCGTGCAGAGCGCGATCTGCACCCCGAGCAGTAGATCGCGCAGCGTCAAGCGGCGGAAGAGCACAGGAGCTGCCCCGCCCCTGATCACGTGGGCCGCATCTGTCCGCCAAATTTGCCGCGCCGGCAGCAGGCCGAAGAGCATACCGCTGGCGATGGAGAGCAGGAGCGCGAGCCCGTAGATGCGCGTATCCGCGGTGACTGTCACGTGAATGGGAAATTCGGCGATGGGCTGCCACTGCGTGAGGAAGCGCAGCAGTATGGTCGCAAATGCAGCGCCAAGGAGGCCACCTGCAAGCGAGACGAGCACGGACTCGGTGAGCAACTGGCGCAGGATGTGCCAGCGGCTGGAGCCGATGGCCAGCCGGATGGCCAACTCGCGGCTGCGATCGGCGGCGCGCGCCGCGAAGATGCTCGCGAGGTTCACGCAGGCGGCTACGAGCACCAGGAAGGAGAGCAGCAGAATGCCGAGAAGAAAAGTTCTTGCCGCATCGGCGAACATATCGCCCAGCAAACCGGGCTTGACCAGGCGGGCGCTTAGACCGTCGTCCTCGGCCGGGTGCTGCTTCGCAAGCTGACGGGAGAGGGTATTCAGGTCCTCTGTCGCCTGCTGCTCCGTCACCCCAGACTTCACGAGACCCAGAATCCAGAGGCCGTGGTTGCTACGTTTTGTCAGAAACTCGAAGTTTTCGACCTGCTGCTCATTGACTATCGGCATCCAGAAGTCCGGCCAAAGGAAGAGCTCGGTGCCGTTGAAGTTGCGAGGCGCGACCCCGGTGACAGTGAAGGGGTGCTTGTTTAGGTTGACGGTAGTGCCGACGATGCGCGGGTCGGCATGGAAGCGGCTGCGCCACATCGCGTCGCTGAGCACGATGTAGGGAGCTGAGTTCGGTCCGTGCTCGTCGCTAGCATGGAAGAACCGGCCCAGCGTGGGCTGTACGCTGAGCACGTCGAAGTAGTTCCCGGAGACCTCATATCCCCAGCTGACTTTTGCGTCTCCGCCGATATTCAGGCCGACGGCTGTCAGCCGGTAAGCTGCGATCTCCGAGAAAGAGGCGTTGCGGGCGCGGTAGTCGAGGCAATCGAGGTAGGACTGGTTATCATCGCCGCGGTTCTTGTGCACGATGGTGTACATTCGCTCGGCGTGCGGCAGGTCGAGCGGCCGGAGAATCAATGCATTCAGCACGCTCAGCACGACGACGTTGGCGCCGATGCCCAGGGCCAGTGTCAGGATGGCGGTGAGCGCGAAGCCGGGCGAGTGGCGCAGTTGCCGGAATGCGTAGTGAATATCGCGGCCGATTCCAGCCACTAGTGGTGAGGTGTCCGCATCGGTCGTGCGCTCGCGCATCACCGATGCATTTCCAAACCGAAGCAGTGCATCGCGGCGCGCCTCTTCCGGCGGCATGCCGGCGGCGAGGTTGTCCTCGACACGCATCTCGATATGAGCCTTCAGCTCGGCGTCGATCTCGCGGTCGACGCGAGACTGGCGGAAAAGATTTGCGCTGCGGCGAAGCTGCGTGATGATGCGATGAATCAGCGACATGGGAGCCTCCCTGAAGCGGCAACTATGCGTAACGCATGACTGCGCGGACGCCCTTCACCAGCTGATCGAAGCTCTTCTCGGCGGCCTCCAGCTCTTTTCGGCCGGCGGCGGTCAGCTTGTAGTACTTCGCCTTGCGACCAGACTCGGTCAGCGCCCAGTTGGATTTGATCCAGCCGCTCTGCTCCATGCGGTGCAGCGCCGGATACAAGGAACCTTCCTCGACCGCCAGCAGCTCGTCCGAGGCTCGTTGCACGTGCAGAACGATGCCGTAGCCGTGCATCTCGCCCTTCTGGTCGAGGGTCTTGAGAACCAGCAGATCGAGTGTTCCCTGAAGATCTTTCCTTGCCATGCGAACACCCCTATGTTTCTAGGCTTGACCGAGATCCTAGCCATAGATATATAGGGTTGTCAAGTAACAATCACCCGGAAGTCGTCTGAGGATCCTGCCCTATAGCCAATCCGGAAATTGAACCTCAATCATGAGTGCATCGGCGATTTATCGCTCGCTTACGAAAGCGATGTCGGAATTGCTTCCGACAAACGCGTCTATCGATACAGACCGCATCGTTACAAGACTCATCAAATCTTGATTCACTATGACAGAAACAAATTAGCTGTCGGAGCGGCACCACAAAACTTACTATTACGCGCTCAACGCGGATGCGGATCATACCGTTCAAGCGCTCCTCGCAGTGAATCGACTCCGGTCCGGAGATCTTTGAACTGCTTATCTGGCAAGCCGGTCGCCTTGCGAACTTCACGAACTATGTCTGAGGCCTTCCAGCGGAGCTTTCGGCCAGATTCGGTCAGGTGGATGCGGACTTGCCGTTCGTCGGCAGAATCCCGAATACGTTTGACATATCCCAGCGCCACTAAGCGTTTGAGCATGGGGGTCAAAGTATTCGACTGCAGAACGAGCTTTTGCCCCAGTTCACTGACGGACTGACCGTCTTGCTCCCATAAGAGAATCATCGCAAGGAATTGCGGATAGGTAAGCCGTAGCTGCTTGAGAAGGGGTTGGTAAACACGAGTGAATGCGTGGCTGGCCGAATAGATCGCAAAACAGAGAAACTGCGGCAGTTCAAGAGAAAGAGACCCCGCGCCTTCGGCTGTCTGATCATGTTTCAAACCCTTTGACGCCATAAAGAAATGTACCTCGCACGCGATATGAGCGCCAAATGCTTGCATGCTAACCGCATCGTAAGCGATTATGTCGCATGCGATATATATATCTGAAGCGCGGCTGAGTAGAGTTTAAGTCTCGGAGACATCATGGACACGCAACGCACAAACTTGAACTAACGAGGAAGGGAGACAAGATGAACAAGCACAACACAGGAACACGTGAAGAGTGGCTTGCGGCACGAGTGAAGCTGCTGGAAGCCGAAAAGGAGCTGACAAAACGCAGTGATGAACTAACGGTGCAACGGCAACAGCTGCCCTGGGTGAAGGTCGACAAGCAATATGCATTCGATACGGACAAAGGTCGCGAATCGCTCGCGGACCTCTTCCGCGGACGCTCTCAACTGATGGTTTATCACTTCATGTTTGGCCCGGATTACAAAGCAGGTTGTCCTTCGTGTTCGTCCATCGCGGACGGTTTCAACGGGGTGGCCGTACACCTGGCCCATCACGACGTCATGTTTTGGGCAGTGTCGCTGGCACCGCTGGAAAAACTCCTTGCGTATGAGCGCCGCATGGGATGGACCTTTCCCTGGGCCTCTTCAGCACATACCGATTTCAACTCCGACTATGCGGTCTCGTTCACCAAGGAAGAGCAAGAGGAAGGCGTCGAATACAACTTCAAACGCGAACCCAAGTATTCCCCCGAATCTGCTGCTCAATCCGGCTCCCTGCAGTGGCGTCAAGGAGAAAAGGCCGGCGAAGGAGTGGAGCAGAGACTCGCCACGATGTCTGGAGTGGATGTGCCTGCCTACCATCGTCAAAGACCTGGCCTCAGCGCATTTGTCCTCGAAGACGGCGTCGTCTACCACACCTATTCTGCCTATGCCCGTGGAGTGGATGCGATCTGGGCCATGTATCCGTGGCTCGACCGCGCACCAAAAGGACGAAACGAACACGGCGTCTGGTGGAAACGTCATGACGAGTATGAGCAATAGCAGGAACAGAGAACCAGTCACCGCCATAACATCACAGAGGAAACATCAAACGACCTTCTTCTGCTGCGCGCTGTGGATGTTGTCTGACCCGAAGTAGCGCTGTATTCAGAAGCATGCCGGTCATTGTTGAATCGGAAAGTTTATGGAAAAAAGAAACGAGCCCATTCAAATAGCGATTTATCTCTATCACGGGGTGACGGCTCTGGACGCGGTAGGCCCTTGGGAGGTTCTGTCGCGCATACCCAATGCCGAAGTGCGCTTTGTCGCCAAAGAAACGGGTCCGGTCACGACAGAAGGCGGTGCTCTGTTGCTTGGAGCCACGCACACGGTCGCGGAGACGCTGTCTCCTGATTTATTGCTTGTACCCGGAGGCTCGACAACGCCTGGGCAGATGGTCGACGACGAAATGCTCAAGTGGCTCCGCAGAGTCCACGAACAAACTGCCTGGACCGCCTCCGTTTGTACCGGTTCTCTGATTCTGGCCGCTGCTGGCATTTTGAAAGGTCTGCCTGCTACGACGCATTGGATGAAAATGGGCACGCTTAAGACCATGGGATCCAGGCCTAAGCCAACAGAGCGTATTGTCCGCTCTGGAAAGATCGTTACAGCGGCCGGCGTGTCAGCAGGGATTGATCTTGGGCTTTGGCTCGCCAGCGAGATTGCCGGCCGCGAGCTCGCAGAAGCGATTCAGTTGTTCATTGAATACGATCCCAAGCCGCCGTTCGATTCAGGCCATGTGACCAAGGCATCTGAAAAAACTCAAAGACGTGCGAAAGAAATGATGGATCAAGCTATGCCCGCCGATCAGCGTCGGCTCATATCCAAGATTGCGTGGAGGCGGTTCATCGACCTCATCCGCACTCGGAAATAATCTGGCTCGGTACTCAGAAGTTGGCTTGTGGGAAGCGAGCGCATGGTAGATGTGCCAACATGCGCCGCAACCGGCACTGCTGGCAATGGCGTCTTCTCCCTTACAACACTAGGGTGGCGAGTGCACTTTGCCCTGACCCGCTCATTGAGCTTCAGCTTATAGATGAATTGAATCATACTTGCCCTCCTGAACTGAGCGAGGGGCCAGCGATGGCCCCTCTGTCCGGTTAAGCAGCGGTTCGTTTCGTAGCGTTCTTTTTGGCTGCTTGCCGGTGGCGGGGGGAGGTGGGCTTTTTTGTCCTGATAATCTTTGCGCCAGCACCGGGATTGTAACCGCCGGACTAAGTCCTTTGTTTCAGCCACTGGCGGAGAGAGGGATTCTTCCACGCCACTATCTCAAACCGCTGAAAACAAACACGAAAACGCGTTTCAGCCGCTCCTGGAGCGGGTTCCCGATCTCAGGAGCCAGCGCTTCGTCACCCTGGCCGAGCTGATCGACGATGCCCTGTGGCACGTCGTCAATCACAAAGACCGCCGGAACTACGAGTCCAAGGCGCTCATTGTCAAGAAGGCGCTCGGTGGCAAGAAGGCCGAGGACCTAAAGCCGAAGGAGATCGCCGCTTGGCTGAACTCCCACTGCAACACACCCGCCACATACAACCGGTACAAAGCGTTCCTGAGCCTCTGCTATTGCCTGGGTGAGGAGAACGACAAGGTCCAGGGCAATCCCGCGCGGAAGGCACCGCACCGGCGCGAGCCGTCTGGCCGCATCCGGTTCCTCAACCGCGAAGACGAGTACCCCCGTCTTCATGCCGCGATCACGAAGCTGTTTCCCGAGCACGTTGCAGAGTTCGTCGTCAGCGTGCACACCGGGATACGTTTATCGGAGCAGTACACCGTCGAGTGGTCGCAGTACCGGGCCGACCCTCACGATCCCAACCGCCGCGTCATCGAGTTGAGTAAGACGAAGAACGGGGATGACCGCACGGTCCATCTGAACACCGACGCGCACGCAGCGATCGAGTCGATGAGGATTCCAGGACAGCGGATGAAAGACGCATGTTCCCGCGCCAGCGCCGCGAGTTCTTGGTGACCAGGCAGGGGAGAGGAAGGAGAACTTCGACAATCGCTCCTGGTTCGACCCATGTCTTGCGGCAGCCTCGATCGAATACGTGTCATGGCATACCAACCGGCACACGTTCTGCTCATGGCTGGCGATGGTTGGCGCTTCCACGATCGAGATCATGCAGGCAGCGGGGCATCGTTCGATGGCGATGGCCGCTCGTTACTCCCATCTTTCACCGAAGGACAAGCAGTCAATCGTCGACCGGATCGCCGGTGCACCCGCTGGCGGGGACCGAAATGCACCTGGACATGCACCTAAGAAGTAACTCGTAACTGTTGAGAAGATAATAAGATGGCTAAGTTATTGAAACTATGGTGCCCGGAGGGGGACTTGAACCCCCACGGAGGGTTACTCCTGCGGATTTTAAGTCCGCTGCGTCTGCCGATTTCGCCATCCGGGCTCCAAGTCTCATCGTATCGGGAACTCTCGCGTTCCGCACCGCCCGTTGTAGTCTGTGGGCTGCATGCCGCTGCGGAACGCGAAGACTGAGATCCGAAGTTTGCATCTGTCTTTCGTTTGTCGGCCGACGGCTCTAATCGCACTCTGCGTCTCTGGCTCTGGCAGGTCTTACAGACATAGCACTCACGGCACAAAAGTCCAATACTTCGCCTGAGCTCTTCTCCAGCGTGATGCAGCGGGTCTCTGTGCAGCCGGAGTTTCGCGACCGTGTGCTCAAAGGAATTCGCGAAGTGCCGAAAGTGGGCGAGTTTCTTTCGCCTGATTTGGTCGATCGGCTGCGCGTGCTCATTCTGGGCAAGGAATGGCAGCGCGTCGACCATTTTCCGGCGCTGACCATCTTCGCGCTGAACAAAAGCGTCGATGCGGCCGGGCGGCTGGCGGGGAACTCGGCCAAGCCTCTCGCGCCTGCCAACCTTCTGGATACAGCCGAGTATCCGCTCGGGCAAGTCGAGACGATTGACCTCGATCATCCTGCGACGGCACCGAGGTACGCAGACGATCCGGCCACCGCGCAGCGGCAGATTGGCTTCAACCTGACGATGGGCGATGGCCCCGACCCCGCACTCGCGCCCATGCACGCGGCCAGCCACCAGCTTGCCGCGGTGTTGAACCGGCTTGCCATGAACGGCCCGGGAAAGCCCGAGGCAATCGCCGTGCTGAACGGGAAAAACTTCACGGACGACGGCTCGCTCTTAGGTGAGCTTGCCGGGAGCGGCCATCACGTCTCGATTACTGACGACGTTTACTTTGCAAATTTCGGCCATCTGCATGATGGCGGGCACGAGGTGATGATGCCGTTCTCGATCGACACGCAGATCGCTGTGCCCGCCAGCCGCCGGGCGCTTCTGCTGCCGGTCAGCCACTCTGAGCAGGAGCTGCACATCCGCGGGCCCAAATGGAATGCGGATGTCAGCTTCTACTACGGCATCGATGGCAAAGCCGAGTTCCGCACCATGGACTCGCTCAACCAGAGCTGGGTGATGCACCGTGTGCTGCACACCTATGAGGGCGAGAGCCAGCAGATCCGCGCTATGCGGCTGCTGGCTACGGCTGTGCGCGTTTACTATCGCGTGCGTATGGCGCATCCGGAGCTGCCCTTCGGTGGGTATTACCGGCTGGGCGTCTGCCAGGACGTGAGCGCCGCGGTGGAAACGGTTTTGCAGGGAAGGACGCTGCTCTTTCCCATCACACATGACCCTGCATATTTTCCGCAGAGCAATCCTGCCGATCAACGCGACCGCGAATTTCTCAATGCGTTTGCCGCGCTGCCGTCAGACCGCGGCTCCGGGATGCCTCCTGTCGATCGCGTGCTGGGCGCCGTGCCGACCACGGATTACAGCGCGATCGTTATCCCCGGCCTGAGCAGCGATCTCCATCGCGTGGAAGTGGCGCGCGCGCTCGGCCTGACAACGCGCACATATCCGCTGCTGACCGCGATTGCGGTCCTCGTCCTTATGCTGGTGCTGCTGCTGCTGGCATGGCAGCTGCTGCGCCTGCGTCGCCATCCCAGCAGGGCCGTTACCTAGGCTGCGGAGGCGGTGTCGTCGATTGCGGAGGAGCGGACTGCGGCGGAGTGGCCGGTTGTTCCGCGGGCGGAGGCGCAGGCGGTTCCGGTGGGGGCGGCGTGTCACTCGCGGAAAGCAACTCGATATCAAAGATCAGATCGCTCTTTGGCGGGATCACTGGCGGTCTGCCGCGCTCTCCATAGGCGAGCTGGTAGGGAATGAAGAGACGGCGCTTTCCGCCAACGTGCATGCCGGTAAGTCCGAAATCCCAGCCGGGGATGACGCGATGTGCCCCCTGCTCGAAGGTGAAGGGCTCATTGCGATCGAGTGACGAGTCGAACTTCGTTGCATCCGATGCCAGCCAGCCGGTGTAGTGCACGGTATAGAACTGATCGGGCTGTGCCTCCGCTCCGTCGCCGGGCTTGATATCGATATAGCGAAGGGCAAATGCCGATTCCACCTTGCCGGTTGCCGGCGGAATGCCTGCAGGTGTCGGCGGCAGGGGATTCGCCACCGGACAGGGACTGGCGGCACGCCGATGCGTTGTGGTGGTCGTGTGATGCGTCTGCTGCTGCGCCGGCATGGTAACCGCGCAGAGTGTAAAGAGAGGCAAAGTGACACTGACGATCTTCATTCGAGTCTCCGCATTTGTCTGCTTCCGAAGTCGTAGATCAGGAGTGATGTTACCTGTTCCGTTCCGGGAAACTTGTTCTTTAGTGGTATGCCAAAGGCACGTATTTCCATCGATACTCTGACTCACGTCAGTTAATAAGGAGCACGAGATGGAGAACGGATCCACTATCTTTCAACAGGCAAGGCAGTTGGTTGCCGACGCAGACCGCAAGCTTGAAGAATTGGAGCACCGCTTCAACGAGGCCTTTGAGTTCTCCCGCGAAGAGCGTGACGAGCTCGCCCCGCGCGCTTCTGACGAATATGCCAACTGGACGATTGAGCTGGCGCCGAAAAGCCTTCGCGCTATCTTTTTGCTGACGCCGAAAACGGGACGTGAGTGGTCGCTGGAAGTGATGGATCCGGAGCACGGCATGCGCAGCCTGGGTCTCTTCCGCGGCGGCGACAACGGCGTAGGTGGATCGCGCCGTCTGCGCGCAGCCCGTGTGGTCAGCGCCATTGGAAGCTGGGTGGAGAAGGCCCAGACCATAGCCCCGCAGCAGACAGTTTCGAGCTCGCGCAAGGAGTCTCACATGCGCGGCGAGGCAAAGCCAATTGAAGTGAAGGCGGACCTTCCGCCGCGGGACCAGATGCCGATGCCCGCAGCGCCACGTTGGTTGGACATGCTGCCGGATGCACAGGGCGTGCCGCTTCCGGATTCAGCGGTCGCAAAGAAGAATAATGCGCAGGTTGGCTTCGGGCTGGGCCGCATCTTTGGCGGACGCGACGGAATGGCCGAACAGGCATAGACAGCATCGCAGCGACGTTAAGGCAGAGGGTGGGCGCCAAAGGCTCCCACCCTTTCTGCGTTTGCGGAACCTTGACGGAAAAAGCAACGCTGTCCAGCGACGGCGCCATCGCAATTTGTGGGCGTCCTACTAACTCCTGCGTACCGCCGATCTGGAGGAGATCATGCCGCGTGCCGTGGATCTACAGACCCATTCGCTGACTCCGCAATACTCCAACGAAGCCGTTGAGCGGATGTACGCGGAATGGGACGCCGCCGTGTCCAGCAATGATCCGGAGCGCCTGCTGGCCTGCTATGCGCCCGACGCCGTGCTGGAAAGCCCGCTGGTGCCGCACCTGATGGGCACCGAGGACGGCACGTGCCGAGGGCATGATCAGCTGCGGGCGTTCTTCAAAGTAGTTGCAGAACGGAAGCCCGCCTTGCGGCACTACTTCCGCAGAGGTTTCTTTACCGATGGACGGCAGCTCATCTGGGAATATCCGCGCGAAGCGCCCGACGGCGAGCAGATGGACTTCGTGGAATCCCTGATGCTGAATGAAAAGGGCCTGATTCAGCGGCACTGCGTGTACTGGGGCTGGAGGGGAGTCAAGGCTATCCAGCACGATGAGTACCACTCATGACGGAATGGCGCTCCCTTTGACGATCCATGCCCCGCAGGTTCATCGTTAAAAGTTGGCGAGGTGTGCATGGACGCGACCGTCACCTTCACACTGAACGGGAAATCACAAACCGTCAGCACCGATCCTGAACGTACGCTGCTGGCTGTGCTGCGTGAGGACCTTCACCTGACCGGAGCGAAATACGGCTGCGGGGAAGGGCAGTGCCGTGCTTGCACCGTGCTGCTGAATGACGAGCCTACTCCATCGTGCCTTACGCCCATTTCGAATGTCGATAAGCAGACGGTGCTTACGATCGAAGGGCTTGCGAATGGCGAAAAGCTGCATCCGGTGCAGGAAGCCTTTCTTGCGGAGGGCGCGTTCCAATGCGGCTACTGCACGCCGGGCATGATCCTGGGCGTTGCCGGTGTGATGAAGAAGAATCCGGCGGCGGACGAATCGGAATATCGCGCCGAGTTGCAGAAGCATATTTGTCGCTGCGGCGGTTACCCACAGTATGTCAGCGTCGTTCGCCGACTGGCGGAGATGCCGCGAGTTGAGAAGGCGCGCACATGACGACGGTTTCCAAGGAACCGTTTCTGCCACTGAATGATGCACAGCCAGGACTCGAATACGTCGGCTACGACTTCGGGCTGAGCCGGCGCGCCTTTGTAAAGACGCTTGGCGCGGGGCTCTTCATTGCTGTCTCGCCGCACGCGCTCTCCCAATTGCAGGAAAGCGGACAGCGTAGTCGAAATACATTCCTGGGCACCGGTGCCAGCAATCTGGGAGCGCGCATTCACCTGGGCGCGGACGGAACGATCACTGTACTGTGCGGGAAGGTCGAAGCCGGGCAGGGAGCGCGGACGGAGTTGTCGCAGGCCGCAGCGGAGGAGTTGTGCGTTCCAGTCGGCCGCGTGCAGATGATTCTGGCTGACACCAGCATGGTTCCGGACGATGGCATGACCGCCGGCAGCGGGTCTACTCCGCGTACGGTACCGGCGGTGCGGCGAGGTGCTGCGGTGGCGCGAAAGCTGCTGGTCGAATTTGCATGCGGACAGTGGCAGGTGAAACAGACTGCGGTCGAGATGCGGGACGGGCGCGTGATCGATTCCGCCGGCCATCGCTCATGTGGGTATGCCGATCTGGCCAAAAATGCCGCTCTAGTGAATTTTTCGGAGCAGGCCATACCGTCAGACATTGTGCTGACACCAGTGAAGGAATGGAAGGTCATGGGAACGCCGGTTCCCCGTTCAACCGGACGCGAGATCGTAACCGGCGGCCATCGCTACCCGTCTGATATCACGCGTCCCGGCATGCTCTACGGCAAAGTTCTCCGTCCTCCCGCGTATGACGCGAAGCTGCTTTCGATCGACATCTCTTCCGCGAAGGCGATGCCTGGTGTTGTCGTGATACAGGATGGTGACTTCGTAGGTGTAGTCGCGTCCGACAGCGTCCGCGCGGAACGCGCACTCGGCAAACTCTTCGACGCTGCGAAGTGGCAGACCACAGCGCAGCCATCCAGCACAGAGCTATTCGACTATCTTCGCCAAAATGCCGAAGGCGGCGTGCCTCAGAATCCCGTTGCCGCCGAGCTTAACGGGGCGAAAGTGCTGAGCCGCACCTATCGTGTGCCGTACATCCAGCACGCGCCGCTGGAGCCGCGAGCGGCCGTCGCGGAATGGCAAGAAAACCGGCTGACCGTCTGGACTGGATCGCAAAATCCCTTCGGCATCCGTGCCGAGCTAGCCCGTGCGTTCCATATGCCCGAGGACCAAGTCCGGGTCATCATCCCCGACTTCGGCGCGGCCTTCGGCGGCAAACACACCGGCGAATACGCGGTGGAAGCGGCACGCCTCGCGCGTGGCGCAGGGAAACCGGTCTCGCTGCGCTGGACGCGGCAAGAGGAGTTCACCTGGGCCTATTTCCGTCCTGCTGCGGTTATCGACGCGCAGGCGAGCCTGGATGCGCAGGGCAAAATCGCTACCTGGCATTTCATCAACATCAACTCCGGCCCGAACGCGGTAGACACGCCCTATGCCATCGCGCGGAAGAACTGCCATTTTGTGCCTTCCAAACCGCCGCTGCGCCACGGCTCTTATCGCGGGCTGGCCGCGACGGCGAACAACTTCGCGCGCGAGGTCTTCATGGACGAACTTGCCGCGCTTGCCGGCGCTGATCCGCTGGAGTTTCGCCGCGCAAACCTGAACGACCCGCGGCTGCGCACTGTGCTCGACACGGCCGCCGAACACTTCAAATGGCCGCAATACGCGGGCAAACCGGGCCGTGATCCTGCCATCGGGCTCGCCTGCGGCACCGAAAAGGGCTCATATGTGGCCGCGTGTGTGGAGATAGAGATTGATCAGAGACAGAAGGAGATCCACGTCCGCCGCTTGTGTGAGGCCTTCGAGTGCGGCGCGATCGTGAATCCGGCAAATCTGCGTTCCCAGGTACAGGGGGCCATCATCATGGGGCTCGGCGCCGCGCTGCGGGAAGAAATGCAGTTTGAGAACGGAAGAATCCTGAATGCGTCCTTCGGAGAATACCGGGTACCGCGGCTGGACGACGTGCCCGAGCTGGATATCCACCTGGTAAATCGCCCCGATCTGCCCTCCGCCGGCGCAGGTGAGACGCCGATTATCGCCATCGCTCCGGCAATTGCCAATGCAGTCTTCCGTGCCACCGGCAAGAGCGTCGCCGCGCTGCCGATCCGTGTTTGATCCCACGCACTTTCATCGAAGAGAAGACCCGGCGTACAATCAGCCCTTTCGAGGTTGCTACATTCACTGCTGTGAATGCGGCGCCGATTGGGAGGAAGCGATGGACAGGAGACTACGCGCAGCGGCCTTGGCGGTGTTGGGAACGGCGTGTTTGCTAGGCACCAGCAGCTGCGCCAAACATAGTTATTCCGATCAGTACTACCTGGTCGCCACGAATATCAAACTGCCTTACTGGCAGACCGCGAACAACGGATTGATGAAGGCCACCAATCAATATGGCGTGAAGGCCGAGATGCGCGGCCCGGAGACCTTCGATCCGCAGGGCGAGGTGCAGGAGTTCGAAACCGTCATTGCGCGCAAGCCCGCCGGCATTCTTGTTTCCGTTGCCGACCCGGCACTGATGCAGCCGGAGATTGACAAGGCGATCGCTGCTAACATTCCGGTGATCACGATCGACTCCGACTCTCCGAACAGCCATCGGCTCTATTTCATCGGGACCAATAACCTGCAGGCAGGCCGCCTTGGCGGGGAGCGGGTCGTCGAGAAGCTGCATGGCAAAGGCAACGTGGTCTTCTTTACCATGCCGGGCCAGCCGAATCTGGACGAGCGCCTGAAGGGCTACAAGGATGCATTCTCGGGCAGTCCGGGGATCAACATCGTCCAGATCGTGAACATCAAGGGCGACTCCGGCAACGCCTTCGACAATACGCAGGCGATGGTTGCCAAAACAGGCAAGGACAAGGTGGACGCATTTGTCTGCCTCGAAGCATCCGCCGGCAAGGACGTCGCAGAAGCTCTCAAACGTGCCAACGCCAAGGACCGTGAGTTGGTGGCGATGGACGTGGACGAGGCAACGCTGAACCTGGTCAAGGAGGGTGTGATCGACGCCACCGTCGGCCAGAAGCCGTTCACCATGGCGTATTACGGACTGAAGCAAGTCGTGGAGCTGCATGAGAATCCGCTGAAGCAGCTCGACAAGGACTACGAGACGGACTCCTTCTCACCGGTACCTGCTTTCGTCGATACTGGCGTCACTCTGGTGGACAAAAACAACGTCGATCTCTTCCTCCGCGCACGGCAGGAAGCGGCCCAGTAGGGGGCAACGACTTCCATAGCAGTGAAGAGACCTGCTTTCTGCGGCAGGTCTCTTCACTGCGCTCAACTTTCAGTCCGGTTCCTCCACGTAGAAGCCGTCTGGCGAATCCACGGATGTATCTTTCTGTTTGCTCTCCACCTTGAGCGAATGGAAGCCGGGTCTTGCGCCGGTCTTGTCCGGATGGAAGGTCAGCACGGCCTGATGAGCGAGATCGTCCTGAATCGCGGCGAAGATCGCGGCGGCATTCTCCTTTTTGCTGAGCTCGAACACGCGTCCACCTGTCGGCGTCGCGATGTCCGCCAGGACGCGTTTACCGTCGCCTTTTACGCTCTGCTGCGGCCGCCGGCTGCCACCGCTGGGATATCCTCCGCCCGGATACTGGCCTGGATAGCCTCCGGGGTAGCCGCCTGGATAGCCACCACCAGGGTAACCTCCGCCCGGGTAGCCACCGCCGGGATAGCCTCCTCCCGGATAACCGCCGCCGGGATATCCTCCCGGATAGCCATTCGGATCCATGGGATCGCGTCGATTCGGATCGCGCTCCTGATCTATCCTTTTTTGCGCCTTATCGGTCTCGCCCTTCACGTAGACGGCATAGATGATCGTTCCGGTCTTCTGCGCGGTGTCGATGGCCGTTCGGAGCGACTCTTTGCTGCCCTCGTCAATCCCGTTCGAAAAGAGCACGAGCACCTTGCGCCCGTTCTGTTTGGCGGTGACCTCCGAGGTGGCTAGATACACCGCGTCATAAAGCAGCGATTGCGCGGCGGGGTTCGAGCTGCCAGAAGTGGAGTTCGGCTCCGGCGAATCCAGAAGGCTGGCTCCGTGTAGCACCTTGTCCTTGTCAGGGGTCAAGTCCTGCAGCAGCTCCACCTCACGGTCGAAGTGCACGATGAAGCCCTGTGCCCTGGCCGAGTTCATCATCGCCTGGATGAACTGCTCGCTCGCCGCCTTCTCCTCCGGCGTCGCGGCGCGCTGGCCGCGGCTGGTGTCCACAAGCAGACCGAAGGTGAGCGGCTGCCCAGCCGCGGGCGTCAGCGTCAGAATGCTCTGCGCAGAGCCGTCTTCGGTCAGCGTCAGGTCATCCTTGCCGGGAGTCGTCATCGGCGCTCCTTTTTTATCGTGCAGCAGCACCGGGACGGTCACGGTGGTGCTGCTTTTCTGTGCCGGAGGAGGCCCAGGAGCGGCATTCGGCTTCGTCTGGGCGACCAGCGGCACAGTAAGCAGGCAAGAGAAAAGGGCAGTGCGCAGCATCATCGAAGGATAGACGTTCTAGAAAGAAAGAAGACTGCAATTCCCGGCGTTACGCGTTACAACAGCAAAGGCCCCATCATCATCCCATTCACGCGAGCCGCTGTCAGGCACAGACCTGACGTGCTCGCATCCCGACGAAGGAGAAACAATGCCGCAAGCGAACTCGACCTCGCTGACCCGCAAGCAGTTGATCGACTACCTCAATGAAGACCTGGCGCGCGAGTACCAGGCGATCATTGCCTACGTGAACTATTCGCAAGTGCTGAAGGGCGCGGCTTACATGAACATTGCCGACGAACTCGCCGTGCATGCCACGGAAGAGCTTGCACACGCGCTGAAGATCTCGAATGCCATCGATTACCTCGGCGGCATGCCGACGGTTGTGCCGAAGCCTGTCAAGACGTCCGAGGAGGCAGAGGAGATGCTTCGCTTCGATCTCGACAACGAGAAGGAGACAATCCGTCAGTATCGCCGGCGACTGAAGCAGTGCGAGGAATTGAACGAATACGCGCTCAGCGAAACCATTCGCACCATCCTCGTCGATGAGCAGGACCACCTGGTCTCGCTGGCCACCGCGCTGGGCGTCGATCCTCCAGAGCCCGGAATCGCAGATCCCGGCAACGCTGGTTAACAAAATTTCATGGCCCGGGCTGACCGCTTCCGTGAGCCCGGCCGACACAATTGGTAATCGAAGATGCGCGGCGGGAGAGCACCTGTTCCGCCGCGACCATCCGCTGCGCCCGTCCAGATCCTGGCGCTCAGATGCTATCCTGATCAGGCGCCGGAGAGATGGCCGAGTGGCTGAAGGCGCACGCTTGGAAAGCGTGTTTACTTTAACGGGTAACGTGGGTTCGAATCCCACTCTCTCCGCCATTCCTTTTCACAATTTATTGGAACAAACGAATCGCCAGTGTTTGTTGGGCTTAGAAGCGATCGGTTTGGATTGTTCGCCAAAAGCGCTCATTTTTGGGCTGATGGCTGATTTTTCGTACTGAGCGTCCAAATATGAAAGAGTCGTCCTGCTGGGCCGATAGGCCGGTCTATTTCACGGTGTGCAGGCCTGGTTCAATCCAGGAGAAAAGGAAGCTGCTTACCTCTGGAAACTGCGACGCGAGCAGGCCAAGAATGGGTATTCCTACCATCGATGCGGTCTTCCACAGAAAATCGATGTCCAGTCGTCCCGGGCGTTCGTTGATCGTACGGCTAAGGATAGGGTCGCGATTGATCGATGCGTAGGTAGAAATGACAATCGCCGCCAGGATTGCCAGCAGCCCGGACAGCCCAATCGTCAAAGCATGGCGATTGATGAATGGATAAGATGTGACGGCCCACACGATGAGAACGTAGAGCATGGCGGCAGTAGCGAGCCGGGTGCGGATTTGAACCAGGATCAACCTAATAAAGTGGACGTAAATCAGTGCCACCCACTCTTCCAGGATGCTTCTCAACTTTGCGGGGTCGGCCTCTGCAGCCACGGCGGATGGTGTCTTTTCGTATTGGTCAGGCGCGGTGACAAGCTCAACTTCATCTCGCCATAGCTCGTGGAGACGGAGAAGAACACCTTGTGCCATGTACGCGATCTTGTCCTGAACCAGTCCGAACTTCACAACAGCTTCCTGCTGGGGGCCATTTGTAAGCGCCGTCCACATCTCTCCGGCGATCTGGTGCAGTTTTTCTCCACCTGTCGCAGCATCAGCCCATGGGTCCATGACCTTTCTCATCGCCTGCTCAAGAGAACGCGTGATCGCGCGATATTGCACATTCGCAGTCTGAGGCATGAGCCAGAGAGACTTCCACGTTAATCCGGAGATGAGATTGAAACCTCTTCGGACAGGAGACGTCTCGAGCGGAACCAAGCAGCCTGCCCTCAGGCGGTTCCATAGGATGGCTGCGACCGCGAGATCCCATATCAGCGCCACGACAACGATGCATAATATCCCCGACAGTAAGCGACGGGTCCGGGCCTGCTCCAGCATTCTTGGAACGATGTTCAAAGAATACGCAATCAGAGGCACGCTCAAGGCGATGACCACAAACATCTGGATCTTGACATGGATGGTTTTTGCTTTTTGAGAGATTGTCTGCCCAGCGATGGGCCACATGAGAAGCCGCGTAATTTCCCAGGCGGCATTCGGCGCGGGACAGTGAAGGCACGCAGGAACCTGGCCCGGAACTCGAGGTGCAATGGCTGGAGAGAAATTGAAGAGGCAGAGACGACTTAGCAGGGCAACGACAACGGCGTTGATTGCAATAAAGAGGGGAAGGACGGGAGAAGCTCCGCCCAGCGGGTGTCGCGACCGGAACGCGAAAAACATCGCCATGCCGTCGCGCGATCCAATCGATCCAGGCAGCCAGGTCCAGATGCCCCACCAAAGTGCAAAGCACGCAATGACTACGATCGGAAGGATGGCGAAGACGCGGACATCGATGCTCCCATCCATCTGCTTGCGGGACGTGGCATTTCTCGTTTGCCAGATCATCCAGCAGACCTGAACTGCCGCCAGACTGAGAGCAGCGATGGCGATAATGAAGAGTATCCACGGAATCTCCTGCCAAACGCCATTGCGCAGGTTGGATCCAATCGGCGGCTCGTATATCAGGCAAAGCAGAATGATCCCAAGCAGGGTGATGCATAGTTGTAGGACCAGTTTGGGGCGCAACGTGCTCTCTTCATAAGAGTCGTACCAGGGTGCGATGCGCTCCAGCAGGCGAAGGCGGAGGCATTTGCCGGCGTGGAGGACACTGAGTATGACTCCCAACAGGAGGATCAAGCGCTGCGAGAGGGGGGACGCCGGAACGGACCCAGTTCGCGTTATGGATTTTTCGTTCAGTGCAGGCAGATTGATCTCCGACCTTGGCACAGACTGTCCCGTCTCCGGATCATCGAGCAGGGCAACAGGCCAGAACTGGCCCTGGCCAACAGCGGAAAGCCAGAGGGGCGGCCGGCTTGGGCTAGCTCGAACGCGGCTTGGAATGAGAGCCGAGCTCACTGCATCGGCCGGCGACCGGTAGTCCCGCAGTTCATCGATGCGCTCGCCGACGAGATAACGGGCCGCTGTGTAGACTCCTTCGCTATCGCCGCTTGGAAACGAGCGCGGCGATTCGGCCTGCAGGGGCGTGCTGGTCCAGGTTGCATTGGCTGGTATCAATGGCCATGGGCTTACCACATAGGTATTCTTATTTATGCCGCGGCCGCCCGATCGCAGAAACAGATTATCCGTTCCGCGCAGAATGACCATGACGCCAGGTGTCTGGCGAGCCAGAAACTGAGCGACGAAGAGCTCGTCCAGAACATCGGACCCGCTGACCAGGACTGCTTTGATCTGCTTCTCGTCAAGGCTGGAGGCCACCTGCCCCATGCTGGCTTCTTGTGAGACGGCCAGCTGCTGTTGACCGAAGCTCGGTACTGAGTCATTGCTCTCAGGCGGCTCCTCGAAATCGAGGCTCAGGCTCATGCTGCCGGAGCCGGTGCTTGACCCGAAGCCCCAGACCGCATTTTTTTGATATGCACTGCGAAGATGTGCGATGCCTCGTGGAAATTTCAAGTGAAGAATCGGATCAACCAGTGTCTCCTCCGGCTTTATGCGAGAGGGCTGCGACGGGTCGGATGGATTTGACAGCAACTCTCCAAAACCGCTCTCGTCCTCTGACAGCTCTGCAATTTCCTCTGGCTTCAGTCCATGGTTTTCCAGGAAAGCCCATGTCTGCTGCAACTCCCACTCACTGTCTATACCGAAGGAGACAAAATGGTTACCCCCGGCGCCACAATCATGCGCATTCGCATGGAATGGCTGGGCACCGGGCAGCACATGGTCACACCGCGAGTCGCTGACCGTGCCACTCACTATCGAAATCGCACGCTGGCCAGCGATCAGCTGGTCTCCATTGCTATCTCGCGCATCTTGCAACAGCGCATGGAGAGATGGTTCCGCGCCTGTGAAGTCAGGCCCAAGTATCCTCAGTGAATCGGTATCACTCGACAGCTTGAGGAATATACCCAGAGCCACCCGGAACTGTGATGCCACCACCCCGGTAGTCGGCGAATCGCCTAAGACCAGAAGCAGCAGAGGCCGCTGACGCTTGGCCGAGGCTGAAGGCCGAAAAAGAATGACGCCTGGATAACGCTCACGTCCGCTCCTGAACAGTCGATCCTCTTCGGCGTCCTCAATCCTAGCGTTCTCCGTTTTGTCGGTTGCCGCGCTCCAGGGCATCCAGCTTCCCTGATAATCCCACCCGCTGTCCTGGAGTGCATCCTCGATCGCATCGATGGATCGATCAAATAACAGTGCTCCATGGGTGTGAACTGGATCAGGCGCCATCGCGAGAATGATTTCCGGCGGCTGTTGCGAATACATTGGCTCGCTAGATGAGGACTTGGCGCCGCGCGGCAGCGCCAACCACGGGACGGGGTCGCCAGCGGAAGCTTTCAATGTGCCCTGCTGGCCAGAGGTACGCTCTTCTTTCGTCCCTGGCATGCGATCGTCATGATGGTGTGCAGATTGCGCAGGTAGAACGTCAGGAAGCTTCAATGTATTGCAGGAAACGAATGCGCAAATTTTCGAGCGCAATGCTCCTTGGGCTACCTCCTCCCCCTCTTCCGTCGGGTCTGCCTTAAAGGAATCAGCCCACGAATTGTCTCTCGGAGCTGGTTCTGCGGATTCGATTCGCTTCACACCCACGGGGTGGGATACATGGTTTGCGCCGGTCTCCTGGAGGGTGGGGATCGACGGGCCTCTCACCGTCCGCACGGCGGTGGTCGCGGCTGCGAATGCAAGAACACCGATCAGAATCGGGCTTCGGCTCATGACTTCCTCTGCATTCCTGCCGGTTACGCACGGATAGAGTTATGCGGCATTCGCGGCAGAACCACTGATCTGCCAACTACGGACAGCTATCGATCAGGTTATGAATGCTTGCGTTGATGGAACCGCAGCCCGGAAAGAAAGGCGCCTTGACGCATTGAATCGTCAGGCTCTGCGCAGCGGCATCATATGCCCACGTGATAGTGAAACCAGTATGCGTGACGGTGCCAGTCGGTCCGTCAATGGACAGGCCTTCGGCCGCCGCCTTCGCTTTCAGCCGGGCAAATCGATCGGCAGTGAAATTGGAAAACACTTGAGCTGCGCATTGTACCATGACAGTTCTCCTGATTCTTTGCTGTGTCGAGCTGTTTCCGATAGGCTCGCGAAATCACGAATTTCACTTAGGCGAGTCCGACATCTTAAAGCCCACGTACGTTCCAGAGCTGATTCCCATGAGGCCGAGAAGCGTCGCGCTGAAATCCGGCATCGTAAAGTTGCTCCATCTGAGGCCACAAAGACAAGACCCAGGATGATGGTCCACGCCATCATCTGGAAGCGATGGCAATTGATCCCCGTTTCGTCGCGGAGAATGTCCGGAAATCCCTCCAACCTACCAACTGGAGACGGGAGCGCCGCCAGATTGCTGGTGACCTCTAAACGGCCCCTGTTCTGTTGTTGTTCGGCGGCCAGTTGCGCTGCAGCAGCCGAACCCGGAGCGGCGGCGCTGATGTCCTAGGAAAGGACACTCCACCTCGTAGTGAGTTGCTTCTCTTGCTCAGCTGATCACGTTGTTGACGCTTGTTCGCGTCAATCACACTAGCGGCCAGACCGGTTCCCGCGCTGACTCCGATCAAGATGAGGACTCCCTGGCTCAGGGAATCGCGATTGTTCAGCATTGTCCAGAGATAGCAATACGACGCAGCAACAAGGAAGAACCAGCACGCCACGTGGCAGCGGCTTCGACAATACGCCGAAGCCGCCATGAGTGCGAAATGAAGACATCAGAAGCTGTAGCGCAGTGAGAATTGCTGCACGCGTGGCCTGCTAAGCGTGGAGCTGTACTGGCCGAGCGTTCCACTTGTGATCTGGCCATTCAGACCGCCGAAAGAGCTGACCGGACTGGTATCAAAGCGGACCGAGTTGGTGGCGTTGAAGACCTCCCAGGCAAACTTCAGCGCCATGTCCTCTCGAATCTTCCACGCTTTGGATAGCCCAGTGTCGACGTCGAAGTAGCCGTCGCCGCGGAAATTGTTACGCTGACCGGCTTCACCCGGGTAGGGCAGGCGAATCGGCGAGCCGGACGCAACACCATTGTTGATGGCGTCAGGATCTGTGAAGACCTGCGGAGAACCGTTCAGTACATGGCGGTGGGTTTTGACCACGCCGGTCACGACCGTATTGCTTTCCTCCTGCCAGTTAGTCGCCCAGCCGGTGGCGAGAACGGAAAAGGGCAGACCGCTGGACCACCGGGCGAGACCTGAGAGCTGCCACCCGGCAACAAAGCCATCCACAAGTCTGCCGCCAGAACTGAGAAAGCGCTGGTTGGAACCGAAGGGCAACTGGATGACCCAGTCACCGTTGATGAGATGGCGTGTGTCAAAGTCGGAGACACCGCGGTTGTACTCGGGATGGAAAGTGTTGATGATTTCGGAGAACGATCCGCCAGTGTTATACGTACTCGATCCGTTCAACTCACCAGTACGTTCTGTGTCCGAGCCCAAATCGATGGAATTCGAGAGCGTATAGGTGAAATCGAATTGCAGGCCGTGGCTCATGGCGTGGCGCAGAATGAATTGTCCTGCGTTGTAGCTGGATCCACCGGCGTTGGACCAGGCATAGAGTGAGGAGAACTGGCGTTGGTAAAAGCGCGGCGCGGTGTTGGGACCGCAGCCGAGTGTGCAGAAGACATCGATGTCGGAGAGCGCAGTTGTTTCATTACCGCGTTCGAAAGCCCACTCATTGCTGTAGATATTCTGCGTTGCACTCATGCCGCCAGTAGCGAGATAGGGGAACAGGTTTTCGAAGTAGGGAATCGGGTCGACCGTCGCCTGTGATGCGGTATCCGGATCTGCATAGCCGTTATTGCGGTCAACATCCTGTGAGAGCAAGGTGCCGGCCCGGAAGTAATCCATACCCGAGACCGGATCGACCAGATCGAGGGGTTCGGCAAGGTCAAGCTGTTGCAGCAACCGGCGACCCAAGCGCCCAATGTACGCTGCCTCGAAGGTGAACCCCCCTGGTATCTCCCGTTGCACAGAAAAATCGATCGCCTCGGAGTAGGGCGTTCTTAAGTGATCGTCGATTCCCCAGGTGATTGCGAAGCCGCAGTTCGTGTCTGTGGGAGGCGTGTACGGATAAGCGACCGTTGCTGGCAGGGCGCAGCCAGCGACCGATGGGAGGTTGTGCACCCCGGTAAAGCGCGGGGCGGTGTCGGTCGAGTAGCTGCCGGCGGGATTCGTGATGCTCGTGGTGAGTCCAAACGAGCCGAGCTGGTCGAAAGAATTCACGATGCCCTGGCCGAAGTGATCGTAGTACATACCGAACCCGCCACGTATGGAGGTCTTGTTGTCCGGGGAGTATGCAAAGGCGATGCGAGGCGCCACGTTGGCAAACTGCGAGGGCCAATAGGGCTTGAGACCGCGAGCCTGCCCACTGGGGGAGAACATGATGTCCGGTTGTACGGACAGACCTTGTGTCGCACCGGCCGCCCGGTTCACCAGCCACTGATGCACATTGATGGTCGGCGCAACCTGCTGTCCATTGGTTTCATAGGGTGTTTGCAACATGGACTGGCGGATGCCAAACGTTAGCGTGAAGTTCGGCTGGAGCCGCCACGCGTCCTGCACGAAGTATTCGAACTCATTGGTCTTGTAGTGACGATCTACAGACGTTCCATCGCCGAGAGATGTGCCTGTGGAACCATCCTTCGAGACGCCGTAGTTGTATTGGCCGTTGATCTCAGGGACGATACCGCTTAAAGCCGCAACGGCGATGTTGTAGGAATTGGAGAAGCCTGAATCGACGGTCGGGTATCCGAACGCGGCGGGATCGAAACTGTTCCCGGTATTGGCGATGTTCCCGCCGCCCTCAATCCAGTATTCGTTGGTGCTGCCACTGTTGAAGCTGGAAGCGTTCGAATCACGATTATTGAAAACAAGCCGATAATTCACACCGAATGTAAGGCTGTGCTGACCCTTGGTCCAGGAGAAGGTATCGACGAAATTGTGAACCGGCACGTTGACGATGGTGGAACGCGTCTGCGATATGGCCTGATCCATGAATCGGAAGCTCACATAGTCACCCTGGCCAATGCCCTGATTCGCATTCCCCTGCCGCACGTAGCCGTAGCGCAGGTCATTAATCATGCTGGGATTCACTGTCCAGTCCCACCCGGCCGCCAGACCCTTCGTGTTGTCGGTGGTGAAGCTGGAGGGGGGAAGACCCGGATATTGCAGAACACCGGCAGATGTGTCCTTCTGAAGATTGCCGCGGATGAAGAGGTGATTGCGATCATTGAGCTGGTAATCGAACTTGGCGATCGAGGTGTTTAGAGTTGCGGGAGATGGCGACGAGAAGGTGTATGACCCGAGGTTGAGGCCGTCGCCCTGCGCCAAGCCGTTCGCGGTTGGGTATTGGCTGAAATAGTCGAGCACATTGGGATCGACGCCCGGTCCCCAGGGGCAGGTGCCGTTCGCCGAGCAGTTCGGATCCATGGTGGCGATCTGCGCCGGCGTCAAGGTGACGACGCTACCATCGCTGGTGTATTTGACTTGGCCAGCCTTAAACGATGCGGTCGGCACAGTGCGGGTGATCTGCGTGTTTTCTGCCGTGCGCTGTCCTTCGTAGGTGCCGAAGAAGAAGAGTTTGTTCTTTACAATCGGGCCGCCCACCCATGCGCCGAAGGTATTGCGGATGAGTTTGCCGGGCCGGTTGGGTTCGCCCTGAGAGATCTGCGACGCCTTGTTGAACCAGTCGTTGGCGGTGCCGAAGCTGCGGTTGTATTCATACAAACTGCCGTGAAAGGCGTTGGTGCCGGAGCGCGTGATGATGGAGACCTGGGCGCCGGAGGAATATCCCGAATCTGCGTTTGCGTTCGTGGTGGCGACGCGGTACTCCTCGGTGGAGTCGAGCGTGGGACGAAGCACGCCGGTGAAAGCCAGCCCCTGCTCCTGATTGTTGTCATCCAGTCCATCCAGCGTGACGTTCGTCTGGTCGGATCGGGCGCCGTTCACCGAGCCGGAGCGGCTGTCGCTTTGCTGATCGACATTGCGTCCGAGATAGAGCACACCGGGCTGCAGACTGAGCAGGTCAGGAACATTGCGGCCTTCTGAAGGGAGAGCTTGAATCTGCTGGCTGTTGAAGGCGTTGCCGATGGTGGCATCAATATTGTTCAGGGTCTGCGCCTCGGCACTTACGTTGACGGTCTGCGATGACTGCACGACGCCTAACTGAAAGTTGACGGTGGCGGGCTGGTTGACCAGCAGTTGTGCCTGCTTGCTGGAAGCGCCGAAACCGGGCGCAGTTACCGTGATTGTGTAAGTAGCAGGCGCCAATTGCGGAAATTGATAGAGACCGGTGTTGTCGGATGTACCCGTGACCGCAGCATTGGTGGAAAGATTTCGGAGCGTGACCTGGGCATTGGGAATGAGCGCTCCGGAGGCATCAGTAACTGTCCCGCGCACGGAGGTAAAGCTGGTTTGCGCCAGCAGCGGCACGACAGAAATGATGAGACACACGAACAGCGCGAGTCTGAACGATCGCATGGGAACAGCCTCCAAGAAGAACGACAATCCAAAGCAGCCGGTGGTCCACATTGCGTGCTGCGGAACCTACCAGAGAAACGCCGGAATCATGACAACCTGGTCAGGCAAAAACCTTTCAATCGTGGAAAGGTCTGGGGGAGAGCCTTGATTATGGCGCACCGGTTAAAGCCGGATCAAGCGGCGCGGTACGGAAGGTCGAAAATCCGGTGTAGGCGCACGGATTGGCGGCATTTGGCGCGTCCCAAGCGGCGGCTACGGGTACAAAAACGTCCGCTCCCATCCGCCCGCGATGCGCGTGTAGAGCATGCGGTCGTGCAGCCGATTCGGACGGCTGCGCCAGAACTCTATCGCCGCCGCGTGGACGGCAAAGCCGGTCCAATAGAGCGGCCGGGGCACATCGCCGGGATATAGCCGGGCCAGCTCCGCCGCGCGCAGTTCGAGAGTTACGCGATCGGCGAGAGGTCGCGATTGGTTTGACGCGAGTGCCCCAATCTGGCTCCCCCGCGGACGGCTATGAAAGTATGCGTCCGCTTGCTGGGGCGAGATCTCCGAGACCGCGCCCTCGATGCGCACCTGGCGGCGAAGCGATTTCCAGTGGAAGCACAACGCGGCATGAGGGTTGGCGGCCAGGTCCGCCCCCTTGCGGCTCTCCGTATTGGTATAGAAGAGGAACGAGCCGTCCGCCGTGATTTCCTTCAGCAGGACCATCCGGACGGAAGGCAGCCCTGTAGGAGTAGAGGTGGCGAGCGCCACGGCGTCGGGATCATTCGGCTCCGCCAGCCGTGCCTCCGCAAACCAGGCGTGAAAGCAGGGAAGCGGGTCGACTGCTTCGGGCGAAAAGGGATCCGAATTCGCGGTGATGTCCACGGCACAAGTATTGTCGAGAAGTGGGCTGCCCGGCCAGTCGGACGCCGAAGGCAGGTCGCGACTGGAGTCTTAGCAGAGAAAGGTAACATGAATGGATACGAATAACCCGATCGACCTGCGCAGCGACACCGTGACCAAGCCGACGGAGTCCATGCGCTGCGCCATGGCCCAGGCCGAAGTGGGAGATGACGTCTATGGGGAGGACCCCACGGTTAACCGCCTCGAAGCGCGGACGGCAGAGATATTCGAAAAGGAAGCAGCTCTCTTCGTGCCGACCGGCACCATGGGCAACCAGATTGCCGTGCGGCTGCACACACAGTACGGACAGGAGGTGATCTGCGAGCGCCGGGCGCACGTGGTGGATTGGGAGATGGCAATGGTCTCCGCCTTCAGCGGCTGCCAGCTGCGGCAGGTGGAGGGCGAGCGCGGCGTGCTGCGATGGGAGCGAATCGCGGCGGCAATCGCGCCGCCGATCTATTACCGTGCGCAGACCGGACTCGTCATGCTCGAAAACACGCACAACATGGCGGGCGGGACCATCACCCCGCTCGCAGTTCTCGAAGAGGTATGGGCCGGCGCGGCGGAGCGCGGGCTGCCCGTGCATCTGGATGGCGCGCGGGTCTTCAATGCAGCGGCTGCGCTCGACGTGCCTGTGACGAAGCTGACGCGTGGCTTCGCGACCGTGATGTTCTGCCTCAGCAAGGGGCTCTGCGCGCCGGTTGGGTCCATACTGGTTGGCTCGCGCGTGCTGATCGACCACGGCCGCTCCATTCGCAAGATGCTGGGCGGCGGCATGCGGCAATCGGGTGTTCTGGCCGCGGCAGGATTGATTGCGCTGGAAGAAATGCCCGCGCGGCTTCCGGAGGATCACGCGAACGCGCGCTGGATGGCCGAGCAAATCGCAGAAATTCCGGGCTGCGTGATCGATCTGGAGACGGTGCAAACAAACATCGTCATATTCCGCTCGGCCCATAGAACCGCGGCGGAGATCGTAGCGGCACTGAAAGCGCAAGGCGTTTTGTGCGGTACCGCGGGCCCGGATGAGGTGCGATTCGTCACGCACCGTGACGTGGACCGCGCCGCATGTGAGCGGGCCATATCGGTAGTATGCGCAATTCTGCGAGCGGCAGGAGACGGCGCGTGATTCGCGGTTTTCGAGACAGGTACACCGCCCCGCAAACCGCCGAAAAGCACAATCCGGTCAGATATAATACAGCTACTATGCCTAAGTATTCGATCGTCGTCCCATTCCACAATGAGGAAGAGAATGTCACAGCTCTCTACGACCGTTTAAAAGCGGTGATGGAGACGGTCGGCGACAGCTTCGAGCTGGTGCTGGTGGACGATGGATCGAACGATCGCAGCTACAAACTGCTGGAAGAGATTGCCGCGGTAGACAGCCGCGTGTTGGTAGTCAAGCTGCGCCGCAACTTCGGACAGACTTCCGCGCTCGCCGCGGGCTTCGATCATGCGCAGGGCGACTTTATCCTGGCCATGGATGGCGACCTGCAACACGATCCTGAAGAGGTCCCCAACTTCCTGGCCAAGCTGGAAGAGGGCTATGACGTAGTGAGCGGCTGGCGCAAGGAGCGCATCGACAATTTTGTGATGCGGCGCTTTCCATCGCGTTGCGCGAACTGGCTGATGGCCAAGCTCAGCGGAGTGGACATCCACGACTTTGGCACGACCTTCAAGGCATACCGACGCGAGGTGATCCACAACATCCCTCTCTACGGCGAGATGCACCGCTTCATCCCGGCCTTGGCCTCCTGGTATGGGGCCAGCATCTGCGAAATTCCGATTAAGAACGTGAACCGCGAGCGCGGCAAAAGCCATTACGGCATCTCCCGCACGTTCCGCGTCTTCTTCGATCTGCTGACGATCCGATTCCTGCTGAAGTACATGTCGCGGCCGCTGCACTTTTTCGGCAGCGTTGGCGCGCTCGGCATTCTGTTCGGTGGCGCCATTTCCATGTTTCTGGCCGTACTCAAACTGCTGACACATCAGCACGTAATGGATCAGCACGGCCCCCTCTTTGTCGTTGCCGGCGTTTTGATTCTGGCCGGCATCCAGATGCTGGCGATCGGATTGTTGGGCGAGCTGCAAGTGCGGCACTATCACACGTCACAACAGCGATCGCCCTATACTATCGACCGGCTGGTCCGGCTGCGCTCGCCGGAAGAACCGAGCATGTTGCGCGAGGGATAAGAGCAGCCGAGTACAGTGTTTGACAATAAGGGACGCCCAACGGCGTCCCTTGTTGTTATTTTGACCGGGTTTGCTGGCACACCGCTCGCGCATGGCGCATTCTAGGCCAATAGCCTTTCGCATTCGCCTAGGACAGCCGAACGATGACATCGACGATTTTGTATCTGCTTTGCATATTGATTGGGGGCGTCAGCGGTCTGCGCTCACTGACTGGAATTGCAATCATCACAATTGCCGCGCAACGAGGGTGGCCGCACCTGGGGTGGTTGCATCTTGGCGGGACCGAGTTGGGCTTCCTGACAAAGCCGGTTGCGATGTACATTTTTGTGCTGCTTGCGATTGGCGAGCTCATTGCCGACAAGCTGCCGGTGGTCCCTCCGCGCATCCAGGCTGGTCCACTCGCGGTTCGCTTTCTGCTCGGAGCGCTCTGCGGCGGTGTACTCGCCGTAGCTGCCGGAATGCCTTGGATCTTCCCGGCAGCTATTGGTGGAGTGTGCGCAGTGCTGGGAGCCTATACCGGGTATTGGCTGCGGCACACCATCACAAGCCGCGGCGTGAAGGACCTGCCGATCGCGCTCTTGGAGGATGCGACCGCGATTCTGCTGGCGCTTTTCGCTGTATCACGCTTCTGAATGTAGTGGACTGCGGGTAAGGATGGCGATGGCGGAACGATACGATGTGTTGATTCTGGGGTCAGGGCAGGCGGGGAATCCGTTATCATCCGATTTCGTCCATGCCGGTAAGCGAGTTGCCCTGATCGAACGTGCAGAGGTGGCGGGCACCTGCATCAATTACGGCTGCACGCCCACCAAAACAATGGTCGCCAGCGCGCAACGCGCATGGCAGGCACGCCACGCGACCGAGCTCGGCATTGAAGTCGGCTCCGTGCGCGTGAACATCGAGCAGATTCGCGCGCGCAAGCGGAAGATTGTCGAGCAGTTCCGCGCATCGAACGAGAAGCGTTTTGCCAGCGGGCAGCCTGAGCTGGTGCGTGGCGAAGCGCGTTTCGTGGCGCAGAAGGAGATCGCGGTTGAGCTGAAGACGGGTGGCGAACGCCGTCTTATCGCCGAGACAATCGTGATCAACACGGGCGACCATCCGACGATCCCCACGCTGGAGGGACTTGCAGGCATGCCGTATCTGGACAACGTGAGCCTGATGGAGCTTAACGTTGTGCCGGAGCATCTCGTGA
Organism: uncultured Acidobacteriaceae bacterium; assembly: GCA_963797895.1. Classification (GTDB taxonomy): domain Bacteria; phylum Acidobacteriota; class Terriglobia; order Terriglobales; family Acidobacteriaceae; genus KBS-83. The sequence goes on along the minus strand of CAWCRD010000007.1, from coordinate 195,120 downwards.
TTCTCGGTGGAGGATACGAAGCGGTCGAGTTCGGACAGATGTTTCGCCGCTTCGGCAGCGAAGTGACACTGATCGAGCGCGGGAAGTACCTGCTGGGCCGGGAGGACGAAGACATTTCCGAAGCCATCGAAGCCATTCTGCGCGAAGATGGGCTGAGCATTGAGACCGGCGCAAGCGCCATCCGCGTGGGCGGGCGCGCGGGCGCAATAACGGTCCATCTGCAAGGTGACAGAAGCATATCCGGATCGCATCTCTTCGTTGCGGTGGGACGCTCGCCGAACACGAGCGGGCTGCAACTCTCTGCCGCAGGCGTGGAAACTGATGAACATGGCTACGTAAAGGTGGACGAAGAGCTGCGCACGACTGTGCCGGGTATTTATGCCGCGGGCGACGCAAAGGGCGGACCCGCTTTCACCCATGTTTCGTATGACGACTACCGCATCTTGCGTGACAACCTGATTACCGGCAAAGGAGGCCGAAAGACGACCGACCGCATGACGGTGTACGTCGTGTATATGGATCCGCAGCTCGGCCGCGTCGGCATGACCGAGACAGAAGCGCGCCGGAGTGGGCGCAGAATCAAAGTAGCGCGCATGCCCGTCTCGTCAATTGCGCGTGCGATTGAGACCGGCGAGACGCGGGGAATGTTGAAGGCTGTTGTTGATGCGGATTCCGAGGAGATATTGGGCGCGGCCATACTCGCGCCCGAAGGCGGCGAGTTGATGAGTATGTTTGAACTCGCAATGATGGGAAAGCTGCGCTACAGCAGGCTCGAGGATGCAGTTTTTGCTCATCCGGCATACGCAGAGTCGCTCAACACGCTGTGGGGTCACTTCGAGAAATGACTTCGCGCAGCGCGATGAATCCAGGAAAAGCGAACACTCGGAGGCTAACCTGCATCTTTGGTAGGAACGGGCGGAGACAGCGCTCGGCGTGCGATAAACGAAAAGATGGAGATTACGGCGAACGAGATGGCGACTGAGACCACCACACCAGCGAAGAAGAGCACACCAAAAAAATCTGCAAACGCAGCCAAGCGCAGAACCGAGGCAACAGGACCGCAAACCTCCGCGGCGGCGATCGCAAAACCGACGAATGGTCGTAGCCGTGTCGTGATCGAAGGGGTAACACCGCAGATTGATGGCGGACGATTCGCTATCAAGCGCGTCCTCGGTGACCAGGTGCGCGTAGAGGCGGATGTTTTCGGTGATGGGCACGACCTGGTGCGTGCGCATCTGTTGTACCGTCATGCCAGTGAAGCCGAGTGGCGCTCCCAAGAGATGACGGCTCTCGGCAATGATCACTGGGCGGCTAATTTTCCGGTGGATCGTCTTGGCTTTTATGAGTACACGATCGCGGGCGAAGTGGATCACTTTCTCACCTGGCGGTCGGAGCTGAAGAAGCGGCAGGATGCAGGACAGGACCTGGATCTGCCGATGAAGACGGGCGTCCTGCTAATCGAAGCGGCAGCGAAACGTGCAGCGAAGGAAGACGCAGCGCGGCTGCGGGCGTTTGCGGCGCAGGTGCGCGCGGGCTCCGCAGAAGCGGCTTTCGACGACAGCCTGCTCGAGTTAGAGAAGCGCTATCCGGAAACCGAGATGCAGACGCGCTATGAGCGCACCTTGCGCACCTGGGTGGACCGCGAGCGAGCCCGATTTTCGAGCTGGTACGAATTGTTCCCGCGCTCCTGGGGAAAGCTGGGGCAGCATGGGACATTGCGCGATGTAGCAGAGCAGCTTGATTACGTTGCGGAGATGGGCTTCGACGTGCTTTATCTGCCGCCCATTCACCCCATTGGTCGCAGCTTTCGGAAGGGCAAGAACAACACGACCGACGCGAAGACCGGCGACGTAGGGAGTCCGTGGGCGATCGGCGCGAAGGAGGGCGGACATCTCGCCATCCTGCCCGAGCTTGGCACCTTCGCTGACCTTGAATATCTGATTCAGCAGCTTCGCGCGCGAAAGATGGAACTGGCACTGGACATCGCCTTCCAGTGCGCACCGGACCATCCCTGGGTGACAGAGCATCCCGAGTGGTTCAAAAAGCGTGCCGATGGCTCAATTCAATATGCGGAGAATCCGCCGAAGAAATACCAGGACATTTATCCGCTGGATTTTGAGTCAAGCGACTGGCAGGGGCTGTGGGACGCGCTGAAGGAAGTCTTTATGTTCTGGGCGGGGAAGGACGTGCGAATCTTCCGCGTCGACAACCCACACACCAAGGCCTTTCCCTTCTGGGAGTGGGTCATTGCCGAAGTGCAGAGAACGTATCCGGACGCTATCTTCCTGGCCGAGGCATTCACTCGGCCGCGCGTCATGGAACGGCTGGCGAAGCTGGGCTTCACGCAGAGCTACACCTATTTCACATGGCGCAACACCAAAGCCGAACTAACCGAATACATGACCGAACTCACCGAAACGAGTGTGTTCGAGTACATGCGTCCGAATTTCTGGCCGAATACCCCGGACATTCTTCCCTTTGGGCTGCAGACGGGCGGGCCGCATGCATTCAAGAGCCGCCTGGTGCTCGCCGCGACGCTCTCATCGAACTATGGCATGTATGGCCCGGCATTCGAGCTCGGCGAAAATGCCCGCTACAAAGAGGACAGTGAAGAATATCTGAACAGCGAGAAGTACGAGATCAAGCGTTGGGACCGCGACGCGCCGAACTCTCTGCGGCCGCTGATCACACGGCTCAATCAGGCGCGGCGTGCAAATGCTGCGCTGCAGAGTAATGAGAACCTGGCCTTCCATTTGACCAATAACCCGCAGATCATTGCGTATAGTAAGGCGACTGCAGATGGAGCAGACGTGGTGCTCACCATCGTGAGTCTCGATCCGGTGAATACCCAGGCCGGATTTGTGAGTCTCGATCTAGCTGCGCTCGGACTCAGGGATGGTGCGACCTTTGAAGTCTTTGATCTGTTGGCAAACCGCGGCTACCGCTGGCAGGGGTCGCGGAACTACGTCGAGCTGCGTCCGTATGAAGTGCCGGCGCATGTCTTTCATGTGCGCAGCTAGCAGCGTCTTTCGCACGAGGAGAGGGAATTGAAAACAGCTGGCAGCACGTCGGACCCCTTGTGGTTCAAGGACGCCATCATCTATGAACTGCACGTCCGGGCCTTTATGGACAGCAACAACGATGGCATTGGAGATTTCCCCGGGCTGATGCAGAAGCTGGACTACGTACAGGACCTTGGGGTTACGTGCCTTTGGCTGTTGCCATTCTTTCCTTCGCCACTGCGGGATGACGGCTACGACATCTCGGACTACATCAACGTGAATCCGAGTTATGGAACGCTGGATGACTTCAAGGCGTTCCTGGCAGCCGCGCACGATCGCGGCATACAGGTGATGGTGGAGCTGGTGGTGAACCACACCTCCGATCAGCATCCGTGGTTCGAGCGGGCGCGCCGTGCACCCAAAGGCTCACCCGAACGCGAATACTATGTGTGGAGCGATACCGACCAGCTCTATAAAGACGCGCGCATCATCTTCACCGATACCGAAAAATCAAACTGGACCTGGGATCCCGTCGCGGAGCAGTACTACTGGCATCGCTTTTTCTCGCACCAGCCGGATCTGAATTACGACAACCCGCTGGTGATGGAAGAGGTGCTGAACATCATGCGTTACTGGCTGGATATGGGCGTCGATGGCCTGCGTATCGATGCGATTCCATATCTGGTGGAGCGCGATGGCACCAACTGCGAGAACCTGCCCGAGACGCACGAAGTGATGAAAAAAATCCGCGCGGCCATCGATAGGGACTATGAAGGCCGGATCATTCTGGCGGAGGCAAACCAGTGGCCCGTCGATGTACGCCCATACTTCGGTGATGGCGATGAGTGCCACATGGCCTTTCATTTTCCGCTCATGCCGCGCATGTACATGGCGCTGCGGCAGGAAGATGCGCTGCCCATCACCGAGATCATGGCGCAGACGCCGGATATTCCGGAGAACTGCCAATGGGGCATCTTTCTGCGGAACCATGATGAGCTGACGCTGGAGATGGTGAGCGATGAAGAGCGCGACTACATGTATTTTGCCTACAGCGCCGATCCGCGCATGCGCATCAACATCGGCATTCGTCGACGCCTCGCTCCCCTGGTCGACAATAACCGCCGCCGCATCGAATTGCTGAACAGCCTTCTGTTCTCTTTCCCGGGCACGCCGATCCTGTATTACGGCGATGAGATCGGAATGGGCGACAACATCTATCTCGGCGATCGCAACGGTGTCCGCACGCCAATGCAATGGACAGGCGATCGCAATGCCGGTTTTAGCCGCGCAGTACCCGCCAAGCTGTTTTCGCCGCTGGTTATGGATCCGGTCTGGGGCTACGAGGCAATCAATGTGGAAGCACAGCAGAGCGATCCCTCCAGCCTGCTGAACTGGATGCGCAACATGATCGCGCTGCGCAAGCTGTTCCGCGTCTTCGGCCGGGGCTCGCTGAAGTTCCTGCACCCTTCCAACCGCAAGGTGCTCGCGTACGTGCGGGAGGATGGCGATGAGCGCGTGTTGTGCGTGGCCAATCTGTCGCGCTTTCCGCAGCCGGCGCAACTCGATCTTTCTGAATACGCCGGTCTCCGGCCAGTGGAGATGCTTGGTTATGTGGAGTTCCCGAAAATCGAGAAGACGCCTTACTCCATCACGCTGAACCAGTATGGGTTTCTGTGGTTGGAGTTGCAGGGCGAATTGGAGCCGGAGGAGCCGGAAGTACCGATTGATACCGGACTGCGGCTGCAGCATGCAGCGGACTGGAAGGCAGTGCTGGGCGGGGCCGGACGGGATCGGCTGGAACAGGAGTGGCTGCCGGCATTCTTGCCGAAGCAACGCTGGTTCGGTTCCAAGTCACGGCAGATTGCCACGACGATAGTCAGCGACTGGGGACATATGGGCGATCACGCGCTCGTGCTGGTCGAAGTTACATATGTCGGCGGCGACAGTGATACGTATTTCGTCCCCTTGGCCATCACGATCGGCCCGGCTGGAGAGAGCATCTCCCGGAGTCATGGCGCCGCGATCCTGGCCGCCGTCGCGACCCCGGAGGGAAGCGGCTACCTGTACGATGGCATGTTCGACGACGAGGCCGCTCGCGAATTTCTTTCGCTTATCGGCGACGCCGGCGAGTTCGCGATGCAACGCGGCAAGGCCACTGGTGTCCCCAGCGCAAGCTTCGCGGAGTTGCGCGGTGAGGAGGTTTTGGAGCCGCGCCGCGGATCAGCTGAGCAGAGCAACACCTCCATCCTGTTTGGCAGTCGACTGATCCTCAAGGTTTTCCGTCGGCAGCAGCCCGGACCGAATCCTGACATGGAGATCGGCCGCTATCTCACCGAGCACAGCGGATTCCGCGCGATTGCGCCCTTTGCTGGGGCCGTGGAGTACCATCCGCATACCTCCGCTGCGGAAGAGAGTCCAAGCTCCACGCTGGCCCTGCTGCAGGGTCTGGTGCCCAATGAAGGCGATGGCTGGGAGTGGACACTGGAGGAGTTGCAGCGCTATTTCGAGCTCGTCTCCGTCGTCACGCTGCCTGAGGATCACTATCCTCGCGCGAACGTCTCTCTGACCGACTTGAGCGAACATCCGGAGAGCGACTGGACGCGCGAGTATGTGGGAACGTATCTGGATGCCGCGGCGCTGCTGGGCCGTCGCACTGCTGAGATGCACCTGGCGCTCGGCCAGCCGACACAGGATGGCGGTTTCGCTCCAGAGACGATGACTGAAGAGGACCTTTCATTCCTCCGCAAGGATTTATCCGAGCATGCAAGCGCCGCCTTTGACGCGCTGCGACAGAGCCTTTCGCTCTTGCCGGCAGACCTGGAAGAGATGAGCGGTCTGGTGCTGAGCCGCCGGCGGCGGGTCGCGGAGCGGTTGGGACGTGTTGGCGAGTTGAAGTCGGCGGGACAGCGTATCCGCGTGCATGGGGATTACCATCTCGGACAGGTACTTCGCTCGCGTGGCGACTTCGTGATTCTGGATTTCGAGGGCGAACCGGCACGATCGCTGGCAGAGCGCAGGGCCAGGCAGTCTCCTATGAAGGATGTTGCCGGGATGTTGAGATCATTCAGTTACGCGGCATACTCAGGGCTCATGCGTGTGCTGACGCGCAGGCCCGGCGATGCGGAACGGTTGGAACCCTGGGCGCGCATATGGGAGCAGGCAGTGTGCAGCGCGTTTTTGCGCGCATACCGCCTTACCATGAAAGCCGCCGGGGGCCTGCTGGTGCCTGCAGATGCTGAAGCGTTTGAGCAGTTGCTGGAGATTTACGTGCTCGATAAGGCGCTATACGAGCTGATGTACGAACTCAACAATCGGCCGACGTGGGTGCGGATTCCACTGGCAGGCATCCTTGCGCTGCCGCTGCGTTGAAAATGATGTAAGGAAACAGGCCTATGGCAAAGGTAGAGGTCGCACCGGAGATAGACGAGAGCCAGCGGGCTCCGCAAACAGATTTGGTTGTGGGACTGCCCGGCCTCGTTGACGTGGCGCACGTCAGAAGCGTAGCTGAGCAGTGGAGCGGCACCGGTCGCCGGATCACCGTAGTGCATCCCTGCGTGCCGGGCATGAGCGAGGCTCTGGAAAAGCTGGGTCACGCGGGCGATGTACGGCTAGTTGCAAAAGAGATTTCCGCTGTCGCGGCCTCTAGCGCGCCATGGCTCGGCCAACCGCCGGTCTACGCCGCGTTGCTGGCGGAAGCGGAGTCACTGGGCGTAAAAGCATGCATCATTTTGAACCCGGATCTCGCAGCCTTTACCCCGGCCGCCGTGGACGCGCTAGCACGCCCCCTGCTCGAAGGCGGCTGTGATCTTACTATGCCGCTGTATCAGGCCGGGCGCTTTGACGGATTGCTGAACCAGGCCATTCTTGCGCCGGTCACGCGTTCCCTGTACGGCAAGCGCGTGCGCTATCCGCTGGCGCAGGATTTCGCTGTGTCGGCAGCATTTCTGCCCGGACTGCGGCAGAGCATAAGCACCGCCGCGGCGGCCCAGGGATTGCTGTGGCCCGCCACCGAAGCTGTCGTGCGCGACAAGAAGGTATGTGAGGTGTACCTGCCGGTGCATCACGAGTACGCCTCGTCCGGTATGGATCTACCTACGCTGCTGCAGTTGCTCGTTGCGCCACTGTTCGCTGATGTTGAGCGGCACGCCAGTTTGTGGCAGCGTGTTCGCGGCTCACACACCATCACCGAAGCCGGCGGCGGAGAGCCCGCGCAGGTCGGGAACGGCACGGAAACTTCACCCGATCCAAGGCCCATGGTGGAAGCCTTCCAACTCGGCCAGCGCAATCTGCAGGAGGTCTGGTCTCTCGTACTGCCGCCCGTAACCCTGCTCGAGTTGAAGAAGCTGAGCCGCCAGCCGCTGGAGAGCTTTCAGATGTCGGATGCGCTTTGGGCGCGCATCGTTTACGATTTCGCGCTCGCCTATCGCCTGCGCACGCTCGGACGCGGCCATTTACTTGGGGCAATGGCGCCGCTCTACCTGGGGTGGGTGGGGTCGCGTGTGCTGGAACTGCAGAGCGCCGCTTCCGCTACCGGGCGTCAGGAACAACTGGAGCGCGCCTTCGAACAGAACAAGCCTTATCTGGTGCAGCGCTGGCGCTGGCCGGACCGCTTCAATCCTTAGCTCGTCGCCACGGGAAAGGAACGCGCGGAGAAGTTGGAGGAACGATCGATGTGGAACCAAGTTGGCCATACGCTGAGCAACTCGATGACGCAGGCAATGGGGCGCTTCGCCTCATTGCTGCCGGGCATTCTGGCCTTTCTGCTGGCGGTGGTGCTGTTCTCACTCATCGGCTGGTTGCTGGCCTGGGTCGTGCAGCGCATTCTGATCTCGCTTCACTTCGATGAGAAGCTAGGCCGTGGCACAGATGCGGTGACGGAGTGGTCGCCCCGGCAGACACCGGCCGGGCTTGCAGCCCGGCTGGTCTTCTGGGTCTTTGTGGTCCTCGGGATTGCAGTTGGCGTGGATGCATTTGGCGCTTCGGCTAACTCGACCATCGCTTCGGGGCTGCTTGCCTATCTACCGAAGCTGATCGGCGCTGGAATCATCCTGCTGGCGGGCAACATCGTCGCGCGCTTCTTGTCACGCGGCGTGCTCATTGGCGCTGTCAATATGAACCTGCAGTATGCCCGCCTGTTGAGCCTGGGTGTGAAATGGCTGGTGCTGGTGCTCACAGCCGCTATGGCGCTCGATCACCTGCAAATTGGCCAGAAGATCGTCGATCTCGCCTTCGGCATCCTCTTCGGTGGCATCGTACTGACCCTTGCGTTGTCCGTTGGGCTCGGATCGCGGGATATTGTCTTGCGCTCCATCGAACGCGAGACGATGCGAGCCTCCGGGACACCCGCCGCCCAGGAGGAGGAGCAGTTGCGGCACTTCTGAAACGTATCGCGCAGAAGCGCCGCAGAAAAGGTGTTAGCTGTGCCCAAGTACCGGATGCGGCTCGTACAGCTCTTCGAGCGACCGTATCTCCTCCGGCGTGAGTGTAAGGTCCAACGCATGCAGCGCATCCTCCAGATGTTGCACCTTGCTGGCCCCGACGATGGGCGCGCTTACTCCCGGTTGCGCCAGAACCCAAGCCAGGGCGACCTGCGCATTGTTCACGCCGCGCTTCTCTGCGATCGCTGTTACTCGATCCACAACTGAGAAATCCGAATCTTTGTAATACAAGCCCTGCGCATATTCGTCGGTCGTGGCGCGCAGCGTGTTCCCAAAGCCTTCACTTTTCTTACGGCTCCCGGTAAGGAAGCCTCGCGCCAGCGGACTCCAAGGAATCACCCCGATCTTCTCCGCTCGGCAGAGCGGGATCATCTCGCGCTCCTCTTCGCGGTATACCAGGTTGTAGTGGTTCTGCATGCTGACGAAGCGGGCCAGGCCGTTCTGGCGCGAGAATTCGAGCATCTTGAGGAATTGCCAGGCGTACATGGAAGATGCACCGATATACAGCGCCTTGCCGGCGCGGACCACGTGATCGAGTGCTTCCAGCGTCTCCTCAACAGGGGTCTCCGGATCGAACCGGTGGATCTGGTAGAGGTCCACGTAGTCGGTTCCAAGCCGGCGCAGGCTGGCGTCAATGGAGTGCAGGATGTGTTTGCGCGACAGACCGCGATCGTTCGGGTCGTCACTCATCTTGTTGAAGACCTTGGTGGCGATCACCAGTTTGTCCCGGCTTGGCCCGAACTGCTTCAGTGCCTTGCCGGTGATCTCCTCGCTGCGGCCTACCGAGTACATATCGGCTGTATCGAAAAAGTTGATGCCCGCCTCCAGCGCGCGGCGAAAGAAGGGAAGCGACTCCTCCTCCTCCAATACCCATTGCCGCCACTGCTTTGAGCCATAGGTCATCGCTCCCAGACAAATCCGCGAGACCTTCATTCCAGTGGAACCGAGATTCACGTAGTGCATACACTCTCCTAGAACCTTTGATTGCACTGAGTAGCCGTACGATTCGCAGCCACGCTGACGCAGCAGCCTGATGTTCTTCAGAAAGGAATAACTACGCGATGCTGACTTCGGTATAGGTGCCCATCACATCGCGCAGGGCTGCGCATATCTCGCCGACCGTGGCGTAAGCACGCACGCAATCCAGGATGTAGGGCATCGTATTGGCAGAAGAGATCTTGCCGCGGCTGGCGCCGGGTTCTTCCGCGGCTGCCGTTCGCAGGACTTTCAGAGTTTTATCGACGGTTTCCTGTGAGCGCTTCGCCCGCAGCCGCTTCAGCTTCGCCGTCTGCTGATCGCGGGCAGTCTCGTCGATGTATAAAATCTCCTGCGGCGTTTCGTCGATGACGTATTCATTGACGCCGACGATGATCTTTTCCTTTTTCTCCACTGCGCGCTGATAGGTGTAACTGGCCTCCGCAATCTCCTTTTGCGGAAAGCCGTGTTCGATCCCTTTCACCATGCCACCCATGGCATCCAGTTTGCGGAAGTATTCAAAGGCGCCATCCTCCATGTCCTTTGTCAGTTTCTCGACGAAATATGAGCCACCCAGCGGATCGACCGTATTCGCCACACCGGATTCGTACGCCAGAATCTGTTGCGTCCGGAGTGCGATGCGCGCGGCATCTTCTGTGGGGAGCGCCAGGGCTTCATCAAAGGCGTCCGTATGCAGCGACTGTGTGCCACCGAGAACGGCCGCAAGCGCCTGGATGGCCACTCGGGCGATGTTGTTCTTCGGCTGTTGCGCGGTCAGCGAGACGCCCGCGGTTTGTGTGTGGAAGCGCATCCAGGTGGAGCGCGGGTTCTGCGCGCCGAAGCGCTCAGTCATGGTGCGATACCAGATGCCGCGCGCCGCGCGATACTTCGCAATCTCCTCGAAGAAGTCGTTATGTGCATTGAAGAAGAATGACAGCCGGGGTGCGAAGTCGTCGACCGCCAGCCCCCGGCGCAGCGCCCACTCCACATACTCCACTCCGTCATAAAGCGTGAAGGCAAGCTCCTGCAGCGCCGTAGAGCCAGCCTCGCGGATGTGGTATCCGGAGATAGAAATGGGATTGAAGCGCGGCGTGTAGAGCGAGCCGAACTCGAAGGTGTCCACCACCAGCCGCATGGAGGGGCCGGGGGGGTAGATGTACTCCTTCTGCGCGATGTATTCCTTCAGGATGTCATTTTGCAGCGTGCCGGAAATTTTCTTCCAGTCGGCCCCTTGTTTCTCCGCGACTGCCAGATACATTGCCCACAACACGGACGCGGGCGAGTTGATGGTCATCGACACGGTGACCTTTTCCAGGTCGATACCGGAGAAGAGAATCTCCATGTCTTCCAGCGAGTCGATCGCCACCCCGCACTTGCCGACTTCGCCTTCGCTCTCGGCATCGTCGGAGTCATATCCCATCAATGTCGGAAGATCGAAGGCCACGGAAAGGCCGTCGCCGCCCTGCGCCAGCAGATATTTGTAGCGAAGGTTTGTTTCCTCCGGCGTGGCAAAGCCGGAAAACTGGCGCATGGTCCAGAGTTTGCCGCGATAGCCGGTGGGGTGTATGCCGCGCGTGTAGGGGGGCTCACCCGGCATGGGGAGCGCGAAGTCCTGCGGCAGGTCGGCTTCCGTGTAAAGGCGCTCAATCGGCAAACCGGAGATGGTGGTGAAGCGCGCGTTACCTTCCTCATCCACGTTGACGCCGGTGCGCGCGCCGATGGGGCGCTCCGGCGCCTTCGCCAATGCTGGCTCCAGCACGCGCTCAGTCCAGTCATGCTCAGCAGCGGATGGCTCGCGCCGGGACGCCGGCGTAGCGGTGGCTTGATCGGGCATGAACTCTCCTTCGGAACAGCAGTGCTCAGAAAACCCACAAGCCTAGAAGATCACAGCCACTCAGAGCAAGCGTCGATCCGATGAATTGTTTAGAGAATGTTCACGGCGCGAGCGGCCAGTAGTGCGATCGTGGCCAGCGAGATACAGATGAAGCATCATCAGGAGCTTGGCCCAGCGCGAGAGCACCGGAACATCGGTCGGCGAGAAGGCGGTGCTGGTATTGAAGGCAAGAAAAAGATAGTCGACGAACCCCGGCGACCATCCGTGGGCGGGCGAGTCCGGATCTGATGCGTCGAGAGTCATCTGGGGAAACAGAAACGAGCCTTCGCCGTGCACAGCGCGGCGTTCGCGCGCATTCGGACCGCCAGCATCCAGCCGCCAGTACCAAGATGCGAACACAAGAATGTTGCTGACCCATAGGACCGCAGAGGAACGCAGCAGGATGGTTGGCGTCAGCTGGTGCGCGGGCAACGAGGCCACCAGAAGCGTGAGCGACCACACCGTATCAAGAGTGACGATGCCGGTGATGACAAACCCCAGCCAGCGATTGAGCTGATGGCGGCGCATCTTCCGCGCCAGTACGGTAGGAATGACCAGCAGCGTCACCGCGACCAGCGGCACCCATGCCGGACTTGCCGCCAGCGAGCGGGGAAGCGCAATTCGCAGGCCCACAATCGCGAACAGAGCAAGCACCGCAGGCCAGCGCGCCTCCTGATTGGGACGAGGATTGGTCGAAACAGTCATTCGCGCGTTCGACGACAAGAGTGCCGGAGCGCGCTCGTTCTCGCAAGTGCTGGCAGAGGCACGCTATCCCGGTGCATTCCGTGCCCGCTCCCAGGCCTTGGAGTACTTCCAGCTTACGTAGGCGGAGTGATAGAGGTGCAGCAGCAGGCCCTCACGACCGTCCAGGAATCCGGCACGCAGCACGTAGTTGTAGAGGAACGTAGCGAGCGGATTGAATAACACGCCATTCAGAAATCCGATCAGGCTGGACCCGGTACGGCCGCGTGCTTGCGCCAGTTCCGCGCCCAAGGTGCTGTAGCGCTGCATGTGGTCAAGGTAGTTCGCGAGCGTTGGATACGCATCGTGCAGCAGGTCGCCATGCAGTCTCTGCGTGCGACCTGCGAAGTCCACGGTTTCGTGCACCGGTGTCTCGCGAAAGGCGCCCTGGCCGCGGGAAAAGAGGCGCAGTTTTGCATCCGGATAGTAGCCGCCATGACGCATCCATCGGCCGAGGAAGAGATTGCGGCGCGGCAGCGCATACGCGACGTTCGATGGGGGTGTCGCGATCGCCGTCTCAACGGATGCGGCAAGCTCCGGGGAAACGATCTCGTCGGCATCCAGCGACAGCACCCAGTCCGAGGTGCAGAGTGAAAGCGCATAATTCTTCTGCGCTGCGAAGCCGCGCCAGGGCTCGGTGATGAAGCGCGCTCCATAGGAATGGGCAATCGATCGTGTTGCATCGGTGGAACCGGAGTCGACAACGACAATTTCGTTCGCCCAGGAGACGCTCGCCAGCGTACGAGGAAGGTTCGCCTCCTCATTCAGGGTGATGATCGCAACGGAAAGGGTGGCGCGGCGGGGCGTCTCCATGAGCGTCTTGCGCTATGCGAGCGACACAGCGCCACCGTCACCTGCCTGGTTGCCGAGATGCTGGTTGATGACGCGTCCGACCACCTGCTTCAACGTCTCGCCAGTCTTTGGGAGCACGAATGCTGCCGCTTCTTCGGACCACTCCAGCTTGAAGGAAGTCGAGAGCGCGGAGATCCAGATCTGTCGCACCGGTGCATTTGGAGTGATAACGAACTTGCCTGCCGGCTCATCGAAGACCACGTTGAGAGCGCCGCTCTGTTCTTCGGCTTCGAAGCCGCCCGCCTCCTCAGCTTCGATGAGGCTGCGTTTCAGCGCGTCGAGTGCGGCGTCGGCATGTTTGCGAAAGGAGACTTCATCGAGCATGGCGATAGTGTAGAGCAGTGCTTTCGCCGCCGCTCAATTCAGGCGCTGGAGGCGCGCGATCAGCTTCTCAGCCAGGCTCTCCCCGCTCTCCGACCACAACAGGCGGCTGGATACCGGCAGGTTCTTCTGGATCGCCTGGGTAACATCGACCAGCTTCTGCACGTTCTGCTGCACGCGGGCCGCTGTTTCCGGCTCGAGTGCGACTTCCTCCTGCAGAAACGGCGCGTCGCTGCCGAAGTCGATGCGAATCTGCCCATTCTGCTCGTAGCTGCCCTCGTCGAATTCTGGCCCAAAGCCGGTGACGCGGACAACGCGCGGCTCCTGCCGCCATTTTGTATCCAGACTCCATTCGGCGCCGCCGCTGTCTTCCGGCACCCAGAGGTCCCATTTCAGTTCGAACTCGTAAGCGCAGTCCTCGTGGAGGATCTCCATTGCCTCGGCAACGGCGGCTTCCGGCTGCGCAGCTTCGGTTTCTTCCTCGTCGTACACGCGCTGGTAGACCGGCGCTTCGTTCCACGAAATCGGATAAACGGTGGCTGCGGTTACGGGGGATGCCGCTCCTGCACTGGAAAGCTGGCGCACCACGCCCACGATTGCGGGACCGAGTGCGGCAACGCGGAAGTTGGGGAACCAGAGGCTCAGGTAGAGTTGATCTGCCACTTAAAGATTGTAGTCGTGCTGGCCGCACGGGCAACTGCGCCTGCGGCGCGAATTGCTGGGTTCGCTCCCTTTGATCGCTCACGCCTGGATTTATGGGCGATTATGCTGGAGCGCTGACGAGCTCAGGTGCTTCATGATGTAGCAGGCGCATAGCATAGGAGCACAGGAGAGATGAGCGAAGGATGCGGATCACGATAGAGAGGTTGCGCACCTGGATCCTGGTACTGGCCGGGGTGCTGGTCGCCGCTATCCTCGGCTTCTTTCTCTTCACGCGCTACAGGCTCCGCCACTTTGGCCGCGATCTTCCCGGCCGTCTCGCAGTCAACATCCAGCAGGATGCCAACGGATTCACCTATTCGAAATCCCAGGGCGGCCACACGCTCTTTACGCTGCACGCCTCCAAGGTGATCCAGTACAAGGGCAACGGACGTGCAACGCTGCACAACGTCAGCATTACGCTCTATGGCAAGGATGGCTCGCGCAACGATCACGTCTACGGGAAGGATTTTGAATACGACGCCGCGGAGGGCACCGCGCGGGCTCTCGGTCCGGTGCATCTTGATGTGCAGGCGCCGGCGGGCACGCGCGGCACGGCGCCGCAGAACCGCACCGTACGGGCCGAGACGAGCGGCGTGGTCTTCAATCAGAAGACCGGCGAGGCTCGCACCGACGCGCCGGTGACCTTTTCGGTTGCCGATGCGCAGGGGACTGCGGTCGGCGCGGCTTACGATGCCAGCGAAGGAGTGCTGATCCTGCAGAAGGACGTCCACTTCACGGCGCAGCTCACCAAGGGGCCGATCGCGCTGGTCGCCGATCATGCCGAGTTCAATCGTGACACGCGCCAGCTCGCTTTGCTGAAGCCCGACGCGCGTTATGCGGGGGAGCACAACTCCGCAGAGCAGGCGTTGGTCTACTTCCGGCAGGACGGCACGGTCGAGAAGGCGGACGCCAGCGGCCGGGTGAATATGCAGGACGACCAAGGCCGTGAGCTGCACGCCTCGGCGATGGAAGTTGTGATGGACGCGCACGGCAACACGCAGCGGGCAACGCTTGACGGCGGGCTGCTCTTTTCCGCGAATGAAGGCCCGCACTCCATCCATGGAGACGCGAACTCCGGCATTCTGCAGCTCGGCCCGGATGGGGAACTCAAGCGCGTCGAGATGCACAATGCCGTGACGGTGGTGGATCAGGAGATCGGGCCCGCCAATAACCCGCACGGCTCGGTGACACGTGAAGTCCGGGGGGCCACGGTTGTCATCGATCTTGTGACCTCGCCGCAGGGGCACGCAGAGGCGCAGAAGCTCATGGCCTCCGGCAATGCGGTGATGACGGAGCACACCATCTACTCCGACTCGCCACCGCAGAATACGGTAATGAAGGGTGATGTGATCCAGGCGACGCTGCGCGAGGGACGTGCTCTGGACGCGCTGCATGGGCAGGGAAATACTTTCCTGACGAATACGAATCCCAGCGGTGTGAGCCAGACCAGCACGGGAGACACGCTGGATATCTCGTTCGCGCAGGAGCCTGAGAAGGAGGCCAAGCTGAGGCCGAATGATATTCCGCCCAGTCTGATTGAACGCGCGGTGCAGCGCGGCCATGTGACGATCGTGCAGATCAAGCCGGGAGCGACCGACAAAGAGAAGCCATGGCGCAGCCAGGCCACCGCGGAAATGGCGACGCTCGACGGCCCCCGCCAGATCTTCCACCTGGAAGGCTCGCCTCGCCTGAACGACGATGAAGCGGAGATGACGGCGCAGATGATCGACTTCTACCGGCTGAGCGGTGCCGTCACTGCCGATCACGATGTGAAGGTGACCTTCCGCCAGGGAGCCAGCGCGCAGGCGCCTGTGCACGCCGTTGCGGAAAAGGTGTTCTTCGATCACGATCGCGATGAAGCCATCCTGTACGGCGGCGCGCAGGACGCACGGCTCTGGCAGGCGGCAAATTCCGTCGCGGCCTCCACCATCGTTCTGGACAGACACGACCAGACGCTGCTTGCTCCGGAAAAGAATGGCGAAGGCCGGGTCCACGGGGTCTTCGCCGATCCGGGCTCGAGGTCTTCCGGGAGCGAGGCGGTGATTCGCGTGGATGCAAACTCCCTTGAGTACTCTGCAGCGGAGCGCCGAGCCACCTTCCAGGGCAACGTAGTAGCGCAGCAGGCAAATGGAAGGCTGCGTGCCGATCACGCCGAACTCTTCATGACGAAGAATGCGGTTGCGGGTACGGCGGCGCAACGCGTGCCGAATCCGCGCGGCACGCTGGATCACATGGTCGCCGAAGGCAACGTGCAGGTGGATGAAGGCGTGCGTAAGGGCCAGGGAGAGCGCCTGGTCTACACCGCCTCGGATGGAAAATTTGTACTCTACGGCCACGGCGGGCGGCCGGCGCACATGGCCGACCCGGAACATGGAATGGTATCGGGCGCCGCTTTGATTTTCACCAATCGCGGTGATAGCGTCGAGGTGGATGGCGGGAATGCCCGCGCTGTGACGGACACACAGGTCCCCAAATAGCAGCGTGAGATCGCCGGGATGAACGAGGCACGTTGCAGAAGCTGCATACCGACGAGATCGCGAAATCCTACAAGGGACGCCAGGTGGTGCGTGGTGTCAATCTTGAGATCACCCAGGGTGAGGTTGTGGGCCTGCTCGGTCCCAACGGCGCCGGCAAAACTACCAGCTTCTACATCATCGTTGGCCTGATCGCACCCGACTCTGGCCGTGTCCTAGTGGACGGCGAGGACATCTCGCGCGTTCCCATGTACCTGCGTGCGCGACGGTACGGCATCAGCTATTTGCCGCAGGAGCCCTCGGTCTTTCGCAAGCTCACAGTCGAGGAAAACATCCTGGCGGTGCTGGAGGCGCAGGCTATCTCCTGGGAGATGCGCCGCGCCCGGGCAGAAAAGCTGATCGATCAGTTGAACCTCGGCCATATCCGCAAGACGCGCGGTTACGCGCTCTCCGGCGGGGAACGGCGGCGCGTCGAGATTGCGCGCTGCCTGTGCATCCAGCCCTCGTTCATCCTGCTGGACGAGCCCTTCTCCGGCATCGATCCGATCGCGGTGCTCGATCTACAGGAAATCATCTTCGATCTCAAGGCGAGCGGCATAGGCGTTCTGATCACGGACCACAACGTCCGCGAGACGCTTTCGGTCACAGATCGTGCCTACATCATCAACGATGGCAAGATCTTCCGGGACGGAACGCCCGACGCCCTGGGCCGCGATCCCGAAGTGCGCCGGGTCTACCTCGGCGAAGGGTTTTCGCTCAACTAGACTTTGTCTGCCGCTCCCTTGTGATTACCGCCGATGCGTGCGGCGAAAAGGAAAGGGTGCATCCCGCTTCCCGGCCTTGTAAGCTGTAAGCAATTCAGCAACCAAACATAGGTGACGATGGCGCTTCTCCAACCCAAGCTGAGCCTCAAAGTGGCTCAACGCCAGATCCTGACCCCTGGCCTCATGCAGATGGTCAGCGTGCTGGCGCTGAATAAGCTTGAGCTGAAAGAAATGATCCAGTCCGAGATGGCGGAGAACCCGGTCCTCGAAGAGATCGAGGAGAGCGTTCCGCTGCTCGATGATGTCGAAGGCCGCCAAGCCGAGCGGGAACGCCCGGTGGAAGAGACCGTGGCTTCCGTCGAGACACCCAAAGAAGAAAAAGATCCCTTTGCGGAAATCGACTTCGGCTCTTATTTCCAGGACTATCTCGATCCCGGCTTTCGCAGCCCTGGGAGTTTCGAGGCTACCGATAAGCCGTCTTTTGAGAACTTCCTCTCGCAGCCGGACACGCTGACCGACCACCTCGCCTGGCAGATCGGTTCGCTCAATATTGCCGCTGCTCTGCGCGAGGCAGCCGAGTACATCATCGGCAACCTGAATGAGGACGGCTATCTGCCGGCAACCGACGAGGAGCTGCTGGCCGGCTTTATTCAGCAGCAGGAGAGCAGCGAAGCCCACGACGCGGCGCGTGCGCTGCTGGCGGAAGCGCTGGCGATCGTGCGTTCTCTTGATCCCAGTGGGATTGCAGCGCATGACCTGCGCGAGTGTCTTGCTCTCCAGATTCGGCAGCAGGAGCACGAGTTCGACCTGATTTTCGGGGAAGCCGATATCGCAATCGAAGACGAGCCGGATGTCGTCACGCGTCGGGCGCTCTTTCATACGGCAGCGCAGATCGTCGACCATTGCCTGCCGCTTCTGCAGAAGCGGGATCTTACTGCGCTCGCCCGAGCGGTCTCGAAATCGCAGGAGCATGTCCAGCAGGCCGTGGACCTGATCCGCGCGCTTGATCCTCGCCCCGGCCAGCGCTACAACCGCGCCGAAGCGCGGCTGATTGAGCCCGACGTGGTCTTCGTGAAACGCGGCGACGAATTCGTCGTCGTGATGAACGAAGAAGATGTGCCGGCCCTTCGCCTTAACCAGGGTTATCGCAGGATGCTGGCTCAGCCGGACACCGACCGTGAGGTCAAGGAGTACGTGAAGGAGCGCTACCGCTCCGCATTGCAGCTGATTCGTAACATCGAGCAGCGCAAAAGCACCATTCTGCGCACCTGCGAAGCCATTGTCCGCCGGCAACCGGAGTTCCTGGAAAAGGGCGTCGATGCGCTGCGGCCGATGATGATCAAGGACGTCGCCGAAGAGATCGGCGTCCATCCTTCCACCGTCAGCCGGGCGGTTTCCAACAAATACGTGCATACGCCGCAGGGGGTCTTCGAGCTGCGCTTCTTCTTCTCGGAGGCTGCCGGAGGTCCCGAGGGCTCTACCACTCCGCTGATGCTGCTCAAGCGCAAGGTGAAAAAACTGATCGACGAAGAAGATCCCAAAAAGCCTTTGACGGATGACTACATCGCCAGCGTGCTGCAATCTCAGGGCATCCAGGTGACCCGCCGGACGGTCGCTAAGTACCGCGAAGACATGAGGATTCCGAGCACGCACCAGCGCCGGATGCGATCTTGAGGAATGCACTGCGTCCTGTGGTGTAGGATCATCTCCCTTCACGGGATTTGCATCTTGTTACCTAGGAGGATTGCTTATGCAGGTGGAGTACACCGGTCGTCAGACCGCGATTACCCCTTCACTCCGTCGCCTGGCAGAAGAGGGCCTGGATCGAGTCAGCAAGGTAGTGGGCAGAGGCTGCAGCGCCCACGTCATTCTCACTGAAGAAAAATACCGGCAGACGGCGGAAGTCACCGTGCAAACCCGGTTTCAGACGCTCGTCGGCTTATGCGAATCGTCCGTGATGGAGACAGCGCTACGCGATGCGCTGGCCAAGGCCGAACTCCAGGCAATCAAGCATAAAGACAAGTTTCGCGCCCGCACGCGTGAGCCCAAGGACGGCAAGACCGCGCACGAGCCCGAACTCTCCCGTCCACGCAACAGCCGCATTTCCGTTACCGCGCTGCCGGATGTGGCAGCGCCGGTTCTTCCGGCATCGAGGACCCTATCCAAGCAGGCAAACGGAAACGGCAACAGCCGCAAGCCGGAGCCGGTAAAGGTACACAGCCCATCGCATGGCACGGCAATTGCCGAGCCACACGTCGTCTATTGCGACGACTGCGTCGCCGAGCGTTCCATGAGTCTTGACGAGGCAGTCAAAGAATCCGAACTCCGGGACAAAGACGTATTCGTCTTCCGCGAGCCGGGCGGCGACCTGCAGGTGCTGCACCGGCGTCGCGACGGCGTCATGGAGCTGATCGCACTGCCCTATTGAGCTGAAGGAGCGGAGATTCGCCAGCGGGCGCCCCGGACGAGGCGCCCGTGCCGCATTGGCGCGCTGTCGATCGCATTTCCGACGGAATTCGGTAAAACGATCGATATGTGAGGGGTAACGGCAAAAGAAATGCTTTAGCATGTGGCCATGCCGCGCAAAGACGCACCCCCGGCGAGCCCGCGTCTGGCTCGGATTCCAAAACACGACACCGCACACGCGCCGCACGACGGGCTGCCGCGGGAACTCGTGATCATTACCGGACTCTCCGGCTCGGGTAAGGCGTCGGCCCTCAAGGCATTCGAGGACCTCGGCTACTACTCGGTCGATAACCTCCCTCTCGACCTGCTGCCGGCATTTGCCGATCTTGTGCGGCAGTCTGCAGAGATTCAGCGCGCGGCTCTGGTTGTTGACGTAAGGGAAGGCCAGCGCCTCGACAAATTTCCCGAGTTGCTGAGCAAGCTGCGGAAGGTGCTGCCGACGCAGGTCTTTTTTCTTGAAGCGTCCGATGCCGTGCTGCTGCGCCGTTTCTCGGAGACCCGGCGCCCCCACCCGCTGGGCCGGACCGAAACGGTCGTCAAGGCGATCCATGCCGAGCGGCGCCTGCTCGACCCCATCCGCAAGGTAGCCGACGAGGCGGTGGATACGTCGCAGCACAACGTGCATGAGCTGCGCGCCTTTATCCTGAGCAAGTTCCAGCGCGGCAGCCAGACGTCGGCCCAGAATCTGATGGTCTCGTTCGTCAGCTTCGGCTATAGGAATGGCGTCCCGCTGGAGGCAGACCTGGTCTTCGATGTGCGTTTTCTGCCCAACCCCCATTTCATTCCTGAATTCCGCCCGTTGACCGGCAAGCATCCTAAAGTTGCGCAATATATCCGGCAGTTCCCGCAGACCGGAGAGTTCCTCGACAAAACGACGGAGATGCTTCTATTCCTTTTGCCGCACTACATCCAGGAAGGGAAGAGTTATCTGACCGTAGGCTTCGGCTGCACCGGAGGCCAGCACCGCTCCGTGATGATTGCCGAAGAGATTCGCAAACGGCTGGCGAAGGCCGGGTACCGGGTCAAGAGCACGCACCGAGACATGCCGCACTGACACAGGGCGGCCGGTTGGTCCATCTCGCTACAATAGCCGTATGTATCCGCAACAACTGACGCGGTGTCGTCCGTCTGAAGCTTCAGGATGTCTCGCTTCGGAGATGCACAGGTGAGCGGGTTTCGGCGGATCGGGCGGCTGCTGTTCTATGTGCGCCGCTATGCCGTACAGGGGCTGGCAGCCGTTGTGCTGCTTGCGGCAGTCGGCCTTCTGGACGCCTTCCGCGTCGTGCTGATCGGCCCGATCTTCAACACGGTTCTCAACCCGAAGTCGCCGGAGCGCGATCTCAGCCTCTTTGGCGGGCGCCTGCATTTCAGTCTGCAGCAGCTTGTTCCATCGCATTTCCACAACCCGTGGAGCGTCGTCGCGTATGCGCTGATCGTCTCCACGGTGCTGAAGGGCATTTGCGATTACGCGGGCACCTATCTGGTGAATTACGCAGGCTTCGGCATGATCACGGACATGCGGGACGACCTGTATCAGGCCATCCTGCGCCGCTCGGTTCAGTTCTTCCAGAAGCACGCCACGGGCACCATTCTTTCCACGATTATCAATGACATTGAGCGCGTGCAGTTCGCAATGTCATCCGTCCTGTCGGAATTTCTGCAGCAGTTTTTCACTCTCATATTCACTGCATGGTTCGCAGTGATACTCGGCGGAAAGCTGGCCTGGGTGCTCCTCATTTTCGTGCCCGTGGTACTCAGTTCAGCGCGGCGCGTGGGCAGAAGCGTCCGTCACACGACGCGCCATGGGCAGGACAAGCTGGCGGAGATTCAGAACATCCTGCACGAGACCATTACCGGCAATCGCATCGTGAAGGCCTTCACGATGGAGCGCTGGGAAACGACGCGCTTCAAAGAGGCGGCACGCCGTCTGTTCCGGGCAAATCTCAACTCAGTGCGGGCACAGGCGATCAGCTCGCCGATGATGGACATCATCGGCGCCATCGCGATCGCGCTGCTGCTTCTGCTTGGCCGTGAGCAAATCAACAAGGGCGCGCTCAATGTGGGCACCTTCTTTGCCTTCATTGTGGCGGTGTTCAAGCTGTACGATCCGGTGCGCAAGTTCGCGCTCTTCTACAACAGCTTCCAGCAGGCGCTGGGAGCGTCCGGCAACATATTCCAGTTCATGGATGAGCAGGACACGGTGCGCGACCGGCCGCACGCGAAGACACTGAAGGCATTCCGTAACGAGATCCGGTTCGAGAACGTGCGCTTCTCCTATGCGTCCGAAGAAGGCGAGAAAGAGGTCCTCTCGGACATCAATCTCGTGGTTCCGCGCGGCGAGGTCGTGGCCTTCGTCGGACCCAGCGGCGCGGGGAAAACCACTCTGGTGAATCTGATTCCCACGCTTCTTCGACGTTACCGGCGGCCGGCTGCTGATGGATGGTCATGACGCGCGCGATTTGAAAATCGACTCCCTACGCAGGCTGATCGGGAACGTCACCCAGGAGACCATCCTGTTCAACGACACAGTGCGCAACAACATCGCCTATGGACAGCCGGATGTATCGCTCGAAAAGGTGCAGGAGGCTGCGCGTATCGCGCTCGCGCACGATTTCATCTCCGCGATGCCTGAGGGGTACGACACCGTCATCGGTGAAAAGGGCTTTCGGCTCTCCGGCGGAGAACGCCAGCGTCTCGCGATCGCTCGAGCGCTGCTCAAGAACGCGCCCATCCTGATTCTTGACGAGGCGACCTCATCGCTCGACACCGAGAGCGAATCGCTGGTGCAGGCCGCACTCTCGAACCTCATGCAGGGCCGCACGGTCTTCGTAATCGCGCATCGGCTCTCCACTGTACGCCGCGCCACGCGGATCGCAGTTGTGGAGGCCGGGCAGATCACCGCTGTCGGTTCGCATGAGGAGCTGCTGCACACCTCACCTATGTATCAGCGCCTGTATCAATTGCAATTCGCCAGTGACGCTGGACGCAACCGAAGCCACAATAGCGGCAGGAGCCAGGATTTGAGCAAGCAAGTACCCTCTCAGCGCACGAGCGCGGCACCCATCTACTCGATGACCGGCTTCGCCCGCCATCGCGAGCGCCAGAGCGAATCGCTGGGTTGGACGCTTGTGCTTAAGGCGGTGAATCATCGTTTTCTGGATCTGCACATGCGCATGCCGGCCGGTTCGGAGGGGCTGGAAATGCATTTGCGGCGTCAGCTCAAGTCGGTGATCTCTCGCGGGCATCTCGAAGTGACGCTCACCATCGAGCGCACCTCGCAGCAGCAGGTGGAGATGGATCATGCGCTGGTCTCCAGCTATATCGCAGCCTTCCGCACGGCGGCAGCAGAGCATCGCCTGCGCGAAACGCCCAGTCTGCGGACAATCCTGCAGCTTCCCGGCGTTTTTCGCAGCAGTGCGCAAGGCGGGGGCGGCAACGGCGGCCCGGATGTGCGCAGCGCGGAGATAGAGCAGATTGAGGCATCCGTGCTCGCGGCGTTGCCGGAGGCCGTATCTGCTTTGCAGGCGATGCGCGCGCAGGAAGGCGCTGCGCTAGCGGCGGAACTTCGCGCGATCACCGATCGCATCACGACTGCAGTTGATTGCGTCACCGAGCTGCACGGGCCGATGCAGACGACGCATTTCGAGCGCACCAGCGCACGCATCTCCGCCCTGCTGGGAGGCGCGGCAGACCGCGAACGCCTGCTGCAAGAAGCCGCGCTTCTGGCTGACCGCAGCGATGTGAGCGAAGAGCTGGCCCGACTCCGTGCGCATGTCGAGCACTTCCGCCAGATGCTGGATGCGGGCGGCGAAGTAGGAAAGAAGCTCGATTTCCTGCTGCAGGAGATGAACCGCGAGGCAAACACGTTGCTCTCGAAGACCTCCGGGATTGCCGGCGCTGGCACGCAGGTGACAGAGATGGGCCTCAGCCTGAAGTCAGAGATCGAGAAGGCTCGCGAGCAGGTCCAGAACCTCGAGTGACGCGACCTCCTCCCACCAAAGCCGTAGGCCGGTTCCCATTCGCCATTGGTCTTCTCGACGCCTCATGCGAGAATCAACCTATGAGGAGCCAAAGATGCTGAGCGCATTTGCCCTTCTCGGGACACTCGCTGGTCTGGCCCTCAGCCTCGCTCTGCTCTTCCTGCCCACGCTCGTCGCAAAATCCAGGCATCATCCGAACACGGTCGCGATCTTCCTCGTGAACCTGTTCTTTGGCTGGACCTTCATCGGCTGGGTCATGGCGCTACTATGGGCGTGCACGCGGCCAGCCGCGCCGATTCTCTACACCCCGGTATATCCGGCCGTGATGGTTCCACCACACTATCCGGCGGTAGCGAGTTCCGCCGTATCTATCCTTCCCCCGCAAATGCCGTATCGACGGGCAAGGTAACGGAGCGCGCTTGGCAGGCATCCTCTTCATCATTTCCGCTCCCTCCGGATCAGGAAAATCCACCCTGGTCAATCAGCTGCGGTCCGATGTCAGCGGTCTCGATTTCTCAGTCAGCTACACCACGCGCGAGCCACGCGGCTCCGAGCAGCAGGGGCGCGAATATCACTACGTCGATCGCGCCACCTTTGAGCGCATGCAGCAGAATGGCGAGTTCCTCGAATCCGCGGACGTCTTCGGGAATTTATACGGGACAGCCCGTCACGCGCTGACCGACGCCATCGCGCATGGCAACGATCTGCTGCTGGACATCGATGTGCAGGGCGCCTCGCAGGTACGGCGGCAGATGCCTGAATCGGTAAACATATTCGTTATGCCCCCCAGCCCACAGGCGCTCGAAACCCGCCTGCGCAACCGTAGCCGGGCGGAAGGCAGGGTCTCCGAGGAGGTCATCCATCGCCGGCTGACCAAGGCCCGTGTAGAGATTGAGAACTACGACGAATACGGCTATATTCTCGTCAACGATGTGCTTGACCAGGCCGTAGAAGAGCTGGAGGCCATCGTTGCAAGCGAGAGGTTTCATCGGGGCCAACTGACACGCGCCGCAGTGGATATGGATCGTCTGCTGCCTATTGCAGACCGTTGCAGGCGCGGTCAAGCGATGGACCGCGTCATTCCGGTATTGACATCGTTCGGTGTCACAGAACCGGCACGCACTCGTTAAGGTTGGAAAGCTTCAGGAGGTCACATCATGGATATCAAGCAGGGTTTCGATAGCAACTATCGTTATGTTCTGGTGGCCGCTCGCCGCGCCCGCCAGTTGCAGGGCGGGTCGCAGCCGCTGGTGAGCACCCACTCCGGCAAGGCCTGTCGTGTAGCCCAGGACGAGTTGGATGCAGGGCTCGTCGGTTATCAGGACAAACCAAAGCCGGCAGCGGGCGATCCGCCGCTAAACACCTTCGCGCGTTAAGGCAGAACATCCAGCGATCTCCGCCGGAGTAAAATCTAGCTCTATGAAGGTCACGGTCGGTGTCTCCGGCGGAGTCGCTGCCTACAAGGCCGCGGAACTTGTACGTGCGCTGCAGGCAAAAGCGCTCGACGTGCATGTGGTCATGACGGAGTCGGCGACGCGCTTCGTCCAGCCGCTCACGTTTGCCGCGCTCACCGGCCACAAAGTGATCACGGGCCTCTGGGGAACGGAGCAGTCCGAACCCAACATCGACTCTGCGATCGAGCATATTGCCGTTGCGCAATCCACGGATCTTCTGGTCGTCGCGCCGGCTACGGCGGACCTGTTGGCCCGCTTCGCCCATGGGCTCGCCAACGACTTCCTGACCACGCTCTATCTGGCCACGCCTGCACCCGTTGTCGTCGCGCCCGCGATGAACAGTGAGATGTGGGCGCATCCTGCCACTCAGGCAAACCTCCGCGTTCTGGCAGACCGCAATGTTCACGTCGTGCCGCCCGGCGTCGGCGACCTGGCCTGCGGCATGGTCGGTCCTGGCCGCCTGGCGGAAATAGAGGTTATTGTTGAACTGGTACTTGAACAATTGGATCGACGTATCAGCCCTCCGAAACGCGATCTTGCCGGAGAGGTCATCCTGCTTACTGCTGGTGGCACGCGCGAGGCCATCGATCCCGTACGCTATCTAGGAAACCGTTCCAGCGGGAAGATGGGTTATGCACTAGCCGAAGCCGCCGTGACGCGCGGTGCTCGAGTCATGCTGATTTCCGGCATCACGCCGCTCACGCCACCAGCCGGCGTCGAGTTCGTTCAGGTGACCAGCTCGGATGAGATGCGCGCCGCCGTCCTGAGCCGCCTCGCCCAGGCGACAATTGTCATCAAGGCCGCCGCGGTTTCCGACTACCGCCCCAAAACTCTGGCGCCCCAGAAGATCAAGCGCCGCGAGGCCATCCAACTGGAGCTCGAGCCAACGGCCGATATCCTGGCCGAGGTCGCCGCCACTCGACCCGCCGGCACGCTCGTCATTGGCTTCGCGGCGGAAACTGAAGATCACCTGCAGCACGGCCGCGACAAGCTGCTGCGCAAAGGCGCAGACGCGCTGGTGTTGAATGATGTCGGCCGGCCCGGCGTGGGCTTCGACTCCGACCGCAACGCGGCCACTTTCCTCACTCGCGACACAGCGATCGAGTTGCCCGAGATGTCGAAGCGCGATCTGGCCGACCGCATCCTCGACGAGGTGCGCTCGCTGCGCCGCCCCGCTTCGATTCTGGATGAGACCTCGCCTGCCGGCGCTGGATCATATCCGCGATGACGCCGGTGCTTCAAGAGCTTGCCGCACGTCTTGAGTTCTACCGCGAGCTAGGAATTTATGATTTCTACCGGCGTGCTGTTCCCAGCGTCGCCGTCGACGCCGCAGCTGCCGAGGAAACAGCACTCGAAGCGAGCGCGGCCCGTGCACGTGTGCCAGAATCAACCTCAGAATTCATTCCAGAACCAATCCCAACTCCCGCGCCGTCCACAACAACCATCACCGCAATCGAGGAGAATGTCATTCCGCGTCGCGTTGCCGTTAGCGATCAGCCCGTCCCGCCTCTCGTCTCCTTCGGTCCCATTCTGGCTGCAGAGCAGCGTCACAGCGCGCTGGAGGCAGTTCGCGACCTCATCGGCGAATGCCAGCGTTGCCAGTTGGCACAGGGACGGAACAAGCTGGTCTTCGGCGTCGGCGACCCGAACGCGCAGCTCATGTTCGTCGGCGAAGGGCCAGGTGCGGATGAAGATACACAGGGCGAGCCATTCGTAGGCCGCGCCGGGCAGTTGCTGAACAACATGATCACCGCCATGGGCCTGAACCGCGAGCAGGTCTACATCGCGAATATCGTGAAATGCCGTCCACCGCAAAACCGCAAACCCGAGCCGGAGGAAGCACGAACATGCCTGCCGTTTCTGGAGCGGCAGATCGAGATCGTGCGCCCGCGAGTGCTGGTGGCGCTGGGCGCCACGGCAGCAACCTATCTGCTGGGGATGCGCGGCTCCATCGGAGCGATGCGCGGACGCATCCACGATTACCGCGGCATCCAGACCGTCGTGACCTATCACCCGGCATTTCTTCTGCGCGATCCCACGCAGAAGAAAGAAGCGTGGAAGGACTTGCAGATGGCGATGGCCGCACTAGGCATCAAGCCGCCCACTCGAGCGCCCCAGCCCTGAAGGATCGCCATCCGGCCATACGTGTCGCGCGAGCGGTTGTGTTCGCTCGCTTCAGTCGACGAAGTCTCGATCCGCGGCTACCGGATTGAAGCCGGATGCCACGGCAAAGGAGCACGGGCATCCGCTGCAGGATGCCCTCCCGCTTGCTGCGGTCCCAGGTTTTACCAGGGTAGGGAATCGCCCATATGGAAGTAGCCGCCCGTCGGACCGTCGGGACCCAGCAGCGCCAACTGCACACTGGTCTTTGCTCCGTCGGGAATTTCCATGGGGGCCGCGTCCGTGCCCATATCCGTTTTCACCCACCCGGGGTGCGCCGAGTTCACCTTGATCTTCGTATCCTTCAATTCCGCTGCGAGATGGACCGTGAAGGCGTTCAGTGCTGCCTTCGACGCGTCGTAAGCGAGTGCCTTGAAACCGTAGATGGGGGATTTCGGGTCAGCGTGAAGCGCCAGCGAGCCGAGAATGCTGGACAGGTTCACGATGCGGCCTTCCGGCGCTTTTTTGATCAGCGGCAAGAGCACCTGAGTCAATTGGACCGTGCCGAAGAAGTTTGTGTCGAAGGTGTCATGCAGCACAGATGAGCTGACCGAACTGGCATTGTTCGGCGAGCCGAATGGTTCCTTCGAAACGCCGGCATTGTTGATGAGAATGTCGAGCTTGCCGTACTTCTTCTCGAAGTAGTTGTAGGCTTCTTGATAGTCGGCCTGCCTCGTGATATCGAAGCGAATGGCCTCGACGGTAGCCCCTTCTGCGCGCAGCCTTTCTGCTGACTTCTTCGCCTTTCGCGGCATCGCGCGAGCCGATCACCACCGTAACGCCCTGCTTGCCCAATTGACGTGCGGTCTCCAGGCCAAGACCCCGGTTTCCACCAGTGATGAACGCAACTTTGCTTTCTTTCGCCATTCCGCTCTCCTCCTGCGTGGTTCTAGAGATGCGACAGCACGGAAGTAGATTCATTGCGCCTCATGCACATCTATCGTCCTGATAGTCTCGGGCCAGATGCCTGCCTTCTGCGATGTTGCTGTGCCGGTGCCGCTAGATGCGAACTTTACGTATCGCATCGATGCGTCCCACCCACCACCGCTGGGTGGCCGCGTCATCGTCCCATTCCGCAATGAAAAGCTGATCGGTGTGGTCACCCGCCTGCACGACGAGCCGCCGCCCGTCGAAGCAAAGGCGATCGAGCGGGTTCTCGACGAACAAGCGATCGTCTCGCCGCAGTTGCTTGAGCTTGCCCGCTGGATCAGCCAGTACTATCTCGCTCCGCTCGGCGAGGTGCTGCGCACCATGCTTCCGCTGGTGGCTGAAGTACGCAGGCAGGTCGTCTACCGCATCACGGAAACAGGCGTGCGCGCGCTGCAGGAGGGCGCAGAGCAGGGAAGCACGCGCCGTACGCGCCGCACACCTGAGGAACAGGCGGCGGAGTACGCGGTCCTGAATTATCTGCTGAGCAGCGAGTCGGCAAAGCGCACCGCCCTAGCCCGCTCGACCGGCGCGACACGCGAGCTGATCGAGGGCATGGCACGCAAGAAGTGGATTGCGCGGGAGACTCAGGCAGCGCCGCGGGATGCGCGCCGCCTGGAGCGATACGCGATACTCGTGGACGTCGCCCGCCTGCCGAAGCTGAACGAAAACCAGCAGACCATTCTGGCTGCACTTGCAGGAGCCGGTGGCACCCTGCCGGTTGCACTGCTGCGAGCGCTGCCTGTGCCTGCCACGACGCTGGACACATTGATACGACGCGAGCTTATCCGCATCGAGGAGCGTCCGCTCGCATTTCATCTCAGTGGATTGAAGGCGCAGTCCTTCGCGCTGAATACGCAACAGCGACAGGCGCTCGATGCGATTGCTCAACAGCTTGCCGCGGGCGGCTTCCGGGCCAACCTGCTCTACGGCATCACTGGATCCGGCAAGACCGCCGTGTACATGGCCGCGATGCAGCGGGCGCTCGATCTCGATCGCTCTGCCATTCTTCTGGTGCCGGAGATAGGCCTGACGCCCGCGACCGCGGCTCAGCTTCACGCGGCGTTTGGCGAGGAGGTGGCGATGCTCCACTCCGCCTTGACGCCAGAGGAGCGCGCCGAGCAATGGCATCGCATCCGCCGCGGCGAAGCCCGCGTCGTGGTCGGCACGCGCTCCGCCATCTTTGCGCCGGTGGTGCGGCTGGGACTCATCATCGTAGACGAGGAGCACGACTCGTCTTACAAGCAGGAAGAAAATCCGCGCTACCACGGCCGTGATGTCGCGGTGATGCGCGCCAAGCTGGCGGAGGCGCCCGTGATCCTCGGGTCCGCCACGCCGTCGTTGGAGAGCTGGCACAACGCCGAGCGCGGGCGTTACGGCCTGATCGAGATGCCCGAACGCGTCAATCAGCGTCCGCTGCCGGAAGTCGAGCTCATCGATATGCGCCAGGAGTTTCAGGAGACAGGGCAGGAGCAGCTCTTCTCACGCCGCCTGATTATGGAAACGGAGATCACACTGGCGCGCGGCGAGCAGGGGATCATTCTGTTGAATCGCCGCGGCTACTCCTTCGTTGTGATGTGCCGCGCCTGCGGCGAGCGGCTGGAGTGCGAGAACTGCGCGGTAGCGTTAACTCATCACAGACACCCGGCATTTCAAGAGCCCGTTCCGGCGCCGGATAGTGAGCTCTATTGCGAGGAATGCGTCAACGCGATCACGCGCGAGCGCTCGCTGCCCTCAGCAGAAGCGCACGCCCGCGCCGGCCAGAGGTTGGAATGTCACTATTGCGGTTTTCGTCGCGCTGTGCCAAAGCTCTGCCCCAAGTGCGGCAGCGAGCATCTTTATTTTCTCGGTGCGGGATCGCAGCAAGGCGAGCAGCGCCTGCAGGAAATCTTTCCGCACGCGCGCATCGGCCGCATGGATCGCGATACTGTGCGTAGCCGGCATGACATGGAACGGCTGCTGATGCGGCTGCACTCGGGCGAGATCAACCTGCTCGTCGGCACGCAAATGATCGCCAAAGGGCACGACATCCACGGGGTCACGCTGGTCGGCGTAGTCGGCGCGGATTTTGCGCTCAACCTGCCGGACTTTCGCGCGGCGGAGCGGGTGTTTCAGTTGCTGACGCAAGTCTCCGGGCGTGCGGGTAGAGGAGAGTCGCCCGGACGCGTGGTCGTGCAGAGCTATCACCCGGATCACTACTCGATTCAGTGCGCGCAGGCGCACGATTATCGCGGCTTTACCGCCAAAGAGCTGAAGTATCGCCGATTCCTGCACTATCCGCCTTATGGCGTGATCGCGAATATCCTGGTGCGCAGCCAGCGTATGGAAGAGGCGGCAGGATGGGCCGCCACGCTGGGCAAATGGTTTCAGTCCGCGGAGCTTCCGGGCATTCGCGTGCTCGGCCCGGCTACGGCGCCTATCGCGAAGATCAAACGTACGTATCGGTTTCACCTGCTGCTTAAGGCGGAGCGCCGCGAGGCGCTCTCCCGTGCGCTCCGGGGAGCCCGCGAGTACGCCGAAAAGTCGGGCATTCCCCGCAGTGGCCTGGTCTTCGACATGGACGCGATCAGCTTGATGTGATCGTGCTGCAAGCTGTCACTTTGAGCGAAGCTGGAAATTTGCACGTGGCCTAGCGCCAGCACGTTTAGCATGAGCGACGAAAGGGAACGAACCCGACGAATGCGCCTCAGGCGTAATTCCCCGGCCGCCCGTACTCAATCAATCAGGTGCAGCTCTTTCCCTGGTTTGAAGCGCACCGCTTTCCCCGGAGTGATCGTCACCTCTGCGCCGGTGCGCGGATTTCGACCGATACCCGTCTTGCGCGGTCGCACGTTGAACACGCCGAAGCCCCGCAGTTCGATTCGTTCCCCCGCCGCCAACGCCTTTTTCAGGCTTTCAAAGATCGTGTCGACAGCCGCCTCTGCCTTATTGCGGGGGAGGCCAGTTCGTTCGATTACCCGGTGCACGATGTCTTGCTTGATCAAGGCATTCTCCAGAGCATTGGTTCCGCTTTGATGCCGGGCAGCCCGGTTCAAATGGTAGCCGCCCGAGCATTGTCATCTTCGATAGTGCCCTATTAAGATGCAGATTCGAAGAATAAAATGCCGCGAAACCTCGATTGCTCTGTAATTTAATTTTCTGAGCGGAAAAGCTGCGCGAGTTCCGTTGCATACTTACAGCAGCCCGGTACCCGGCTGCGGCACCTGTTGGGTAAGGAGCAGGATGGCAATCAAGAGTGACACATGGATCAGGGAGCGAGCGCTGCAGCACGGCATGATCGCCCCCTTCAGCGAAAAACAGGTACGGGAAGGCGTGATCTCCTATGGCCTTTCCTCCTACGGCTACGACCTGCGGGTTTCCGACGAGTTCAAGATCTTTACCAACGTCAACAGCGCCATCATCGACCCGAAGAAATTTGACGAGCGCTCGTTCGTCACGGTCCAGGCCGAATCGGTCATCGTTCCGCCCAATTCGTTCGCGCTCGCCAGATCAGTGGAGTACTTCAAAATCCCCCGGGATGTGCTGACCATCTGCGTTGGCAAATCGACTTATGCCCGCTGCGGCATCATCGTGAACGTCACCCCGTTCGAGCCGGAATGGGAAGGCTTTGTCACGCTCGAAATCTCGAACACCACCCCTCTGCCCGCGAAGATCTATGCCAATGAGGGCCTCTGCCAGATCCTTTTCTTCCAGTCCGACCAGGTGTGCGAGATCAGTTATGCCGACCGCCGCGGCAAATACCAGAAACAGCAGGGAATCGTTCTCCCAAAGCTATGACTGCAACTTAAGTAACGAGAAAACAGTCACCTCGGATTTGACCTGGGACCATAGTTCGTGTCAGATGGTTACCAGAACAACGCAGATCTGGGGAAACGGGGTGCGAAAGGGCGGAGACGCCATTCGCACCCACCTTTTTGTCTTTTTGCATTCCCTCTCGGCAATTTTTCCCTGCGTGCGCGCTCTTTCATAGGGCGCGGTTTGCATCTCATCACAACGTAGATTGACGAAAGTCCCGCAGCGGCCGGCGTTTTTGGGGCCCCGCGGACGGCGTCTATCCCAATCCGGACCTAAGCGTCCGCATGAATCGGAGAAGAGTTGAATGAAAAAGTTTCTCGCTGGTGTTGTCGTTGTGGGACTTGGTTTCATGGGCACAGTGGTCTACCGCATCTGCCGCCTCAAGCAAAACCGACTTGGACGCTCGTCTGGATGCGGCAACACGGGTCATCAATGAAGTTATGGCCACTCCGGACAAGGCGATTCCCGATGTGATCACGAAAAAGGCGACCTGCATCGCCGTCGTGCCCAGCATGAAAAAGGGCGCATTCGTTGTGGGCGGCCAGTATGGCCAAGGCGTCGCTACTTGCCGAACTGGCCATGGCTGGAGTGCTCCCGTCTTCTTCCGGATCGCCGGCGGAAGCTTCGGTTTCCAGATCGGTGGCCAGGCGACAGATCTCGTACTGGTTGCCGTGAACCAGAAGGGCTTCCAGGATCTGCTGAAGAACAAGGTCAAAGCTGGGCGGCGATGCCGCTGCCTCGGCAGGTCCAGTAGGCCGCAACGCGCAAGCTGGAACCGATTGGAAGCTCAATGCTGAGCTGCTGACCTATTCGCGTTCGAAGGGTCTGTTCGCCGGCATCGATCTCACAGGCGATGACGTCTCGCAGAACGTCGACGACACGACCACCTTCTACAACGGCGCCAACAACTCCTTCGAGTCCATTCTGAAGGGCAACGTAGCCGTGCCCGAATCGGCAAAACCGTTTGTTCGCACCGTGGCGAAGTACTTCCACTCCTCGCAGGACTAGTCATTTCCTCGCTGCTTTCCTTGAGGCCCGCTTCGCTGGCGGGCCTTTTGCTTTCGCAAATACAGCCAGTGCCGAGCAGACGCATTTACTATAGCTGCTTCAGGATGCGTCAGAGGCTCGAGTACCTCATCATCTTCGTGCTTGTGCGCGGCATGGGCGGCTTACCGCGGGCTGGGCACGGGCGCTCGGCGCCCGCTTGGCGCGCTTGCTTACGGCGTGACCAGCCGCCTCCGGCGCACTGGCGATCGCAACCTGCAGATCGCGTATCCCGAACAAGCGATGCGAGCCTGGCGCAGGCGCGTTCTCCGGGTGCTCTACCGCAACCTCGGCCTGCACCTGGCCGAGTTCTGCCGGATGCCGCACTACACCCGCGAAAGCACACAAAACTTCATTCGCTATGCGGGCCTGGAGC
Organism: uncultured Acidobacteriaceae bacterium; assembly: GCA_963797895.1. Taxonomy (GTDB): domain Bacteria; phylum Acidobacteriota; class Terriglobia; order Terriglobales; family Acidobacteriaceae; genus KBS-83. Next base: position 161,776 of record CAWCRD010000007.1, on the reverse strand, counting down.
ACTACCTCGCCGCTCGGGAGGAAGGCCGCGGCGTGCTGGTGGTTACGGGCCATCTCGGCCTGTGGGAGCTGTCCAGCTTCTATCACTCGCTGATGGGTTATCCCATGAGCATGGTGATCCGACGGCTGGATAATCCTCTGGTGGATCGCCTGGTGAACGGCATCCGCTGCCTGCATGGCAATACGGTGCTGCACAAGGACGACTTTGCACGTGGCTTGCTGGGTGCGATGCGCAAAGGCGATACGGTCGGCATCCTGATGGATACCAACATGACGCCGCCCCAGGGCGTGTTCGTGGACTTCTTCGGCACGCCGGCGTGTACCGCATCCGGGCTTGCGCGCGTCGCCATGCGTACCCAGGCCGCCGTCTTGCCCGGCTTTCTCACCTGGCGTGAAGAGGAGAAAAAGTACGTGCTCGAGTTCGGCGAACGCCTGGAACTGGTGTGCACCGGCAACGACGAGCAGGACATTGTGATCAACACGCAGATCTGCACCGCTGCCATCGAGGAATGGATACGCCGCTTCCCCGAGCAGTGGCTATGGGTGCATCGCCGTTGGAAGACGCGGCCCCCCGGCGAGCCTTCGCTCTATAGTTGACGACATGCGACTCAGCGAACTCGCCAGCGCAACTCGGCGCAGAGCTCCGCATGCCGAGCAGGCTGCGTAACCCGTCGGCGATCGACATCCGGCGCTGTAGGCCGCGCCGTCGCTGGCCGATGCAACATGCGCTTGTCTTTGCGGAGAGTGAGGCCGCGCTTGCCGCGAGCGCTTGCCAGTCGCGCCGCGGCAGTCCTCGTACTACCCGGCAGCTAGCCGGCGATCTCGCGAGCAAACAGGGAAGCCGCTGCTGGTTGTGGCCCAGCCGAAGCTCGCCTTCGCGCGCGCGGCCCGGCTGGCTGCGGCCATCGCATCGGCGCAGGGCATCCATCCTGCGGCGCACGTCGCATCCAGCGCCTCGATCGAAGACGGCGTATTGATAGGGCCGAGCGCGGTGATCGGAGAACGCTGTACGCATCGGCGCGCATTCCCGCATAGATGCCGGGGTCGTGATCGGACCGAGCGTGCACATCGGGAGAGCTGCCACCTTTACCCCCGCGTGGTGCTCTATCCCGGCACGGAACTGGGCGATCGCGTGATCGTGCATGCCGGCGCGGTGCTTGGCTCCGACGGCTTCGGCTACGTGCGCGACAGCGCGACCGGCGAGTACACGCAATTCCCGCAGCAGGGCCGTCTCATCATCGAAGATGATGTGGAAATTGGCGCAAACACCACGATCGACCGGGGTGCGCTCGAAGAGACACGCATCGGCCGCGGCACCAAGCTCGACAATCTGGTCCACATTGGCCACAACGTCACCATCGGTCGAAACGTCGTCATCGCAGCCCAGACTGGCGTCTCCGGCAGCAGCACCATCGGGGACGGCGCTATCGTTGGCGGGCAGGTCGGCATTGCCGATCACGTAGAGATCGGCCCCGGCGCGATCCTGGGTGCGCAGGCAGGAATCCCCTCGGGCAAGCGCATCCACGGGCCGGGCGTTGTCTTCTGGGGAACGCCGGCTCGACCAATCAAGGATTATCTGAAGGAGCTTGCGACACTGGCACGGCTCACACGGCGTTCAAGTAACATCGAGGCGCGTCTTACGCTCTATGGCAATCGTCGTCATCGGCGGGCATTCGCGGAGCGTAGGGAAGACCTCGGTGGTCTCCGGCATGATTGCGCGTCTGCCGCACCTGCATTGGACCGCGTTCAAGATCACGCAATTCGGCCACGGCTTCTGCACCGCGGATGGCGAGCCCTGCGATTGCCAGACAGATGAGCACACTGTAGCGGTCAGTGAAGAGCGCAGATGCGACAGGCGGTACCGACTCGGCGCGCTATCTCGCGGCCGGAGCCGTGCGCTCCTTCTGGGTACGCACGCGCATCGGCAATCTTGCCGCAGCCATGCCGCGACTACGCAAGGAATTCGCCGCGGCGGAGAACGCAATCATTGAGTCGAACAGCATCCTCGGCTTTCTGCGCCCGGATCTCTATCTGAGTGTGCTCGATCACGCGACTGCCGACTTCAAGGAGTCCGCGCGCCTTTTTCTCGATCGCGCAGATGCCCTGCTGGTGAACGGCGAGCGCGGAGCATCTCGCTCCGCAATGGCGCGGCGTTTCACCGCGGCTGATCGAAGGAATTCCGCGCTTTGCGATCACTCCGCCGGACTACGTGACTGACGCGGTCGTCGCAGTTTGTCGAGAAGCGCCTCGCCTCGCTGGCTGCAGCGAGTAGAAGTTCGTAACCTAGATCGTAGACCTGGTTTCGAACCACTCGCACAAAACACGAAACCGGCGGAGCGAGAGATATGCTTCTCGCGCTCGCACCGGTCCGGATGAACCTCTTTTTGTTATTGCTTCACAAGCTGCCAATGGCCATCGGTCATGACCAGCGATGCCGTATCCGCCTGCGGACCGGAAAGTGCCGTCGCCAGATCGGGAAATGCAGTCTTCATTTCCTGCGTGTTGGCCCAGGCCGCAGCGTCGCCGATCGTTGTAGTGATAATTCACCTGCGCGGTCTTATTGCCGGAATTATCCGCGCCGGTGGTGAAGTTATCGATGGACGAAACGTCGCGATGCCCATAACAGAAATTTCCATAACCGGGCTGCGTCGGGTCAGGCGTCCACGCGCTGCGGCCTTTATCCGAGACGTCGTAGTTATTCACCTGCTTGGAGGCGATGATCATCACCTTCTTCTCACCCGTCGTGCGGGTCAGCAGGCCGGCGTCCGTCAGCGCATCATAGCCCTGCGTCTTAGCGTCATCGGAAGTAGCCGCTTGCACCGGAAACTTCTTCGCTTGCGACCAGATGCAGGCTGGATGCGCCTTGTAGTAGTCATTGATGGCAGTCTCGTAGTTCATCTTCGAATCAGTTTTCTTGCTGCAACCAGAGGCAATCAGCAGGGAAGCGCAGAGCGCGGTTGAGGACAATGCGGTAGATAGCTTCATCGGAAGAAAAAATCCTTTCTCCGCTTTGGATGCAGATATAGCGCCGCAAAAAAGATGGCCTGTCGTAAAAGACAGGCCATCTTGTAGGACATAACGGGCAACCTTGTTGCATCGAATGCTGAAAGTTCAGATCGATCAGAAGCTGAACCTGGCCTGCAGTTGCACCGTTCTGCTTGCGAGAGCGGCTCCTGCCACGCCGAAGTCGTTGTTAGGAGAGACTGTTCCGTCGAGCGCCACCGAACCCGCGGTCTGGTCGATGCTGGAGGCACTAATGTTCGTTTTGTTGAATAGGTTGTAGGCGTCGGCTCGAAACTCCACCTTTGCGTTCTCGCCGAGGATCGGCATCTTCGGCATTCCGAAAGCCTTACTGAGCGTGCCGTCCAGGTCGTTATAGCCCGGCGCGGTCAGGCTGTTGCGCTGGATGCCAGGCAGGGCCGATCGCGTCACTGCCGGGAAAGCTGGTCCATCTGCATAAGCCGGAGCGGTGAAGAACCTGGTAGGGTCCCCGCCGTAATTCGGATTGACGGATTGCATGAAAGTTTTCGTTGCCGGTTTTCTTGCCGTAACCCGGCACCAATCCACCCGGACGAAGCTGAGTGTAACCGCTGCCGTTGTAATAGAGGCCACCCGACGTAGCCACGTTGTAAACGGGATTGAAGGGGAAGCCGGAGTGCAGATTGTAGATGCCGCTGATTGACCAGCCGCCCGCGACCTTCTCCAGCCAATTGTGGGAACCGCTGAAGATGACCGGCTGCCACAGTCCAAAGACCTTGAAGCCATTGGCTACGTTGTAGTCAGAACGTCCATATGCCGCATGCGAGTCGTACGGATAAGGATCGCGTGAATATGGGCCGGAGTTTTCATCCATCGACTTTGCCCAGGTGTACTGGCCTTCGAACTGGAAGTTATGAGAGAAGGTATGTCGTATGGTCGTAATCAGGCCGTTGTAGTTGCCGGTGCCGAAATTTCCCCAATAATTGATGAAATTGGCATAAGGGCTGAGCGGCTGGCCATTGCCGCCGGCGATGACGTTGTAATTGGCGTTGACGAGCAGATGCCGGCTCTGGCTTCCCTGATAGCCGATGGTAGCCACCAGGTTATAGGGCATCTGGTACTGCATATCGAGCGAGTAATGATAGTTGGCGATGCTCTTCGGATTAGCATCGAAATCCCGCCACCTGGATCGCCTGTCCGTTGGTCGGCAGGTTATTAGGACCGAAGTGCGTAATGGCAGCCGGATTTGGCGCGTATCCGAAGATGGAGGTTGGGCTGGACGCGGTTTGGTAAAGAATGCCGGGAGCATTGCTGGTCGGCGTCGAGCAGCAGAAGTTCGCCTGCACTGCATTGGGCGGATTTCCGATTCCGTTCGAAGTAATGGCGATTTCGTTCTGGTTGTAGTTGATTCCGAATCCGCCGCGCAGCACCATTCTGCCTTCTGACTTCATCGGCTGCCACGAGAAGCCCAGTTGGGGGCCGAAGTTGGTCTTCTGTGGCGTGTACAGATTTCCGCCGACACGGATATTCAAGAGCCGCGAGGTTGTTCAGGCTCCGCAGCACGTCAAGGTTGTTCTGCTTGGAATAGAGCGCGCCGAAATACGACCAGCGCAGGCCGGCGTTGATCGTCAGGTTCGGGACGAATCTTGAAATCGTCCTGAACAAAGACGCCCCACAGGTCTTCACGGTCATCCTGCCGGTTGGAGAATGGCACGCCGGTCGCCGAGTTGAACTGCCCACCTTCTCCATAGGGAGCGTCATTCGCGAAGTCCCAAAGATTGCGGAAGGTAAAGGAAGGACGCGCAGCGCCGATGGACTGATTCAGATAGTAGAGCCGGGTAAAATCGCCGCCCACCTTGATGCTGTGGCGGCCAATGATTTTGGTAAGGACGTCGTTGTAGTCATAGGTCCACTGGTTGTAGACACCAGGATCCCGGCGGACCGAAGTATTGGAACCCGCCCTGCTGGCCGATGGTGCCGATGTCGTCGATGCTGTTCGCGGGAAGTCCGAAGGGCGCCTGCGGATTGCTCGCGAGTTCGTTATAGCGCCAGCCGGCAGCGTTGGCGCGTGCCTGGTTCAGCAGCGTTGGAGAGAATGTATGGAGCCAGATGACGGAGAAGGCATCTGTTCGTCTGGTCATGGTGCCAGAAGTTCGACGCCCGTACCGGCCCGCTGAAGTTGGTTTGCGCAACCGGCACCCAGTAGATCGCGAAGCTCACGCGGTCGTTCTGGGTCACGTTCGCGTCCAGGCGTCCGTTCCATTGCGTCTGCGAGGTGGTGGTCGGGTTTACCGTGTTGAAGTAAGCGAGATCCGGCACACCATCTAAGCCGTTGCCAACGCCCGGAGTGCTGGAAGAGCCGCCGTAAGTGGGGTCCTGTCTGCCGAGCCCGATCGTCAACGGCGAGATCCGATATCCAGTCCGCCCGGCAAGGTCGCGCAATTTGTTCCTTCGATCAACCCGATCGAGGCGCACGTCCGCGGAATGATTCCGTTGGAAGCTACCCCCGCGCCTTTGTAAGTCAGATATTGCGAGGCGATGCTGTTCGCCGGGGCTGCGGTAGAGTCGAACTGCGAGGTCTCGTACCAGCCTTGCGATGTCGCGCTGGCTGCAAAAGGACTGGTCTCGGCGTTGAAGAATGCAAAGAGACGGTTCTTCCAGATGGGACCGCCGATACTGCCGCCATAGTTGTTGACGCGCGATTCATCCCGGTTCACGCCACGTTCAAGGGGAGTTCCGGGCTTGTTGGATCCGGTGCCGTTCCATCGTTGATAAGCATTCAGTCCCGGCCGCGAAGCCTTGAAGAAGAGGCTGCCGTGGAAATCATTGGTGCCGCTCTTCGAAGTCACCTGGATGTTGCCGCCGCTGAAGCGGCCCGATTCGGCGTCGTAGCTGTTGGAAGTGACCTTGACGTCGGACACCGAGTCCTCGCTGGGCGTGATGATGGACGTGCCGCCCCACACAGCGCTCACCGTGCTGATGCCGTCGATGGAGATTCCGTTGGTCTCGTATTGGCTGCCCCGGGCCTGTATCTGGGCGCCGTTTTCAGTGCCGAAAATTCCGCTGCCACCGCTGCTGCCGCCGGGGCCCTGGTTGCCAGGATTCGTAAACGTTCCCCCGCCGCTCGCGTGCGCGGCGTCGCCGAAAACTCCCGGCGTCACCTGGGCAAGCTGAAAGACGTCGCGGTTGTAGGAAGGCAGATGCTGAATCTCGTTGCTGCTGATGGTCGCGCTTACTGTCGCAGTATCGGTATCAAGCAGTGGAGCGGCTGAACCGGAGACGACCACCTGCTGCGTCGTGCCGCCGACCTGCATTTTGATATTGAGTGCGTTGGGCTGCTCGGGGATGAGCACAACCTGGGCGATATTGGTCGTCTGGAAGCCCTGCTTTTCCGCTTTCACGCTGAAGCGGTCAGGGCGGCAAGCCGTTGAAGTTGTAGATGCCGTTCGCGTCGCTTGTCGCCGTCATGCTCTGGTTGGTGCCCGTGTCGGTGAGCGTGACAGTGGCGCCCGGTACGACGGCGCCCGAAGGATCGGTGACCGTGCCGCGGAGAGAAGCCCGGTACTGTGCGTGAGCTGCGATGGTGAGCGTGGCGATGCCTGCCAGCACGATGCCAGTGCGGAGAGCACCGGCAAATACAAGCGCCATATGCCGGCCCAGCCGAGGGGCGCGGCTCCAATCCTGCTTCATATGCCTCCCAAAAACATGCCTGCTGCTTCTTTAAACGTCGTAATTCCGTTTGATTCCGGGTACCTGCCGCGGGGTGCCTCCGGTGCGTTTTCGGCTCACGAAAGTACCTGCTCGGGTGTCTGTTCTCGCGACGGTATGATGAATCCGCTGCACGGAGACAGAATTGGTCGAACGCGCTAGCCGAGATCGGGGAAAAGGGGCGAATGAGGCGGAGCCGGCCGGAACGGTGGGGCTGAAGGCGGTCGCGGAGCATCTTGGCCTCTCCGTCGCTACCGTCTCCCGCGTTCTGAACCGCTCTGCGGCTGCGAACCGCATCTCCACGCGAACGCAGGACCTGGTGTGGGCTGCAGCCGAGGCCATGCACTATGAGCCGAACCACCTGGCGCGTGCGCTCCGCCGCAAAAAGACCTACACCATGGGCGTCATGGTGCCGGAGATCAGCGAGGGCTACGCCGCCTCAGTGCTGAGCGGCATCGAAACTGCCCTCGTGCAATCCGGCTATTTCTATTTCGTCGTTAGCCATCATCATCGTGCCGACCTGTTGCACGAATATCCAAAGCTGCTGCTCTCCCGCGGCGTCGAAGGGCTGATTGCCATCGACACTCCTCTCGATCGGGAGCTGCCGATTCCGGTTGTCGCGGTCTCCGGCCACCAGCGGATGCAGAACGTCACCAACCTTGAACTCGATCACACGACGGCAGTCCGCATGGCGCTTACGCATCTGCGGGACCTTGGCCACCGGCAGATTGCGTTCATCAAGGGCCAAGAGTTCAGCTCCGATACGCACCATCGCTGGTCAGCCATCGAGCAGATCAGCCGTGAGCTTGGTCTTGCGATCGATCCGCGGTTTTGCGTGCAACTGGAAGGAACCGAGGCCGGCAGCGAGGCCGCATATCAGGCTACGGCTCGGCTGGCTGGAAGGCAAGCTACCCTTCACGGCAATCTTCGCTTTCAACGATCATTCAGCCATCGGCGCGATCGCGCGACTGAAAGAGCACGGTTTTCATATTCCTGGGGACATATCGGTTGTCGGCTTCGACGACATTCCCAGCGCGCAGACGAATAATCCCAGCCTCACGACAGTGCGCCAGCCGCTGCGCGCCATGGGGGAGATGGCCGCAAACGCGATCCTCAGCTTCCTTGATCCGGCAGACCCGCCGGGTGATGCCTTCGACGCTCGCCGTCAAACCGGATTTTGTGATCCGGAACTCGACCAGCCCCGTGGCGAACAAGAGTCCTCTTTTGTTTCTATCGAAGTAGCCGTCAAAGCAACGCAGCGATAACGTGACCTGGCGCAATCAGTTCGGAACAGCAGCGTTACCTGGACGAACGCTGCGTTCGGAGTCGTGCTCCGAACCTCTATAACGCATGTGCTTTTGCTCTACGGCGCGGCCACCTGCACGAGCCCCTCTTCCTGCATCTGCTCCAGCAGCGCGATGACGTCCTTCATCAGCACGTCAGGATCGGCAGCGTACTCCAGCATGAGTTCGCGGCACAGGTCATCGACACGGATAGGAGATTCCAGCCGCCGCCACACGGAACTGCCCGCTTCGCCGAGCCCATAGCAGCGACCGCGGCCGATATTCATCAGGACGACTTCGCGGTCAACCTCAGTGGCAACCGGCGCCTCGCTCCAGGAGACGACGCTCTCCGCGGTGATGGGTATCTCGCGCGACATAGGTGTTCGTCCTCCGACCCGTACTTCAGTCTATGGTCTCGCATATCATACTGACACTTCACCGTCGCCATGCTCCGAACCGCTGAATCCGGCCTTGCTCAATCCGTTTTCGCGTTTCCTCGGTTTCCGTCCGAGTTGCGCCTGCTGTTGCGCTGCGTTCGATGGCCGGTGGGGACAACGCTGAGGAAATCCGCGAGCACGCTGCCGCTCGCGACATTGACTGGAACTATTTCGGCTCGCTGTGCCGCCATCATCGCGTGGCGCCACTCGTGTATCGCGGACTCTCTGCCGCGGCGGACAATGTGCCGGAGCTACTCTGGCGGAGTTGAAGGCTGCCGCAAATGAAAACGCGGTGAGCGTCTTCCGCTATCTCTCCGAGACGCGACGTCTATGCGATCTGCTGGAGCAGGAGGGGGTTCCGGTCCGAGTACTCAAGGGGGTTCCGTTGTCGCAGGCCGTCTTCGGCGATCCCAGCGTTCGCGATGTGGGCGATATCGACTTGCTGATCGCGCCCGATGCGGAGGAGACCGCCGACCGGGTCCTGATTGCAGATGGCTTCTTTCGCAACGATCCCGCCGCGCCGCTCACGCCGCGCCGCCGTCGTTCCTGGCGGAGACATGGCAAGGACTATACCTATCGCTCGAACGGCGACGACTTCGAAATCGATCTGCATTGGCGGCTCTTCCGCAATCCGCACATGCCGGGCAATGCCCTAGCGGATGCGGCCGCATCCGGCGAGCAGGTGCGTTTCGGAGAAATCAGCCTTCACGTTCTGCCGCTGGACCGGAGCTTTCTCCATCTCTGCGTCCACGGAGCGCTCGATGGATGGTCCCGGTTCAAATCGCTCGTCGATATCGCAACGCTCTGGCGCAGTTTTTCGGCAGAGCAGAGAAGTGCGCTCGCGGATGAGGCGCGCGCGTATGGCGTTCTGCCCGAGATGGCTGCCGCGCTGCGGCTCGCGCAGGAGATTCGGCTCTTGGACCCGGACGCGCTCACCGCCCCCATGCAGCTGCAGACGGGCAGCCGCGAAGCGCGATGGATTCTGGATTACGCTCGCACACAGCATCTGGCGCACGACTTTCAGCCGACACAGGACAAGACCGGAAGCTGGAAGTTGAAGGGTTACGAGTTCGGATTGCGTCGCGGCCTTGCCTATCGCTTCGAAATCGTGCGGCGCATCCTGCTGCGGCCGCGCATGTGGGCGCGCTTCGATCTGCCGGATGCTCTGTTCCCGCTGTATCCACTGCTTAGCCCGCTGGAGTGGTTTCTGTTTCACCGGCAGAGGCGCCGGCCGCCGGCAAAGCGCGTATGCGACGGCGTTCCTGGAGCCGCTGGCGTGCTCTTTCGGTCCGAGCAGAAATGGCTGCTGCTGGAGGCGTTCGTGGCCCTTCTTGCCGCACGCGTCTCACTCGTCTTGTTACCGGTACGCTGGATCTTCCGCTGGCTGGAAAGGCCGTTGCGCAATGCAGGCGACGACCGCGGCCGCCCCAGATGTAGTCGAGCGCATCCGCTGGGCTGTCCTCACGGTCGCCCGCTATGGGCCGCTGTCGTTTGTCTGCTTTCCGCAGGCACTCGCTGCTCATGCGATGCTGCGGCGGCGGCGGAGTCGGCAGCGTCATGCACTATGGCGTGCGCCGCTCCGCGGATCGCCAGATGCGCGCCCATACCTGGCTGGAGGTCGACAACCGCATGCTGCTGGGCGGGGAGAGTGCGCTGCTCTATGCCCCGATCCACTCCACCGGTGTCACCCGCGAGCAGTAGTTCGCCGTTCAGCGCCGCGTCGCCAGGTGCTCTTCCAGCGCGACGAGGTTTGTCTCCATACGCATCGAAGCCCCAGGGGCGCCGCATCCGCGTGACTCGCACTCCCTCCAATGCCCGTCCGCAGAGCAGGAAGTAATGTTCCGTGCGTCCGATGGCTCGCACCAGCCAGGACTGATATGTGAAATCCAGCATCGCCTGCATTGCCTGCACGGGAACGAGCCGCTCAAAGACCGGCTCCGTCAGCGTGTCGTCACGCTCCAGCAGGATCAGCTCTGCCAGCGCGGTCGCGCTCTCCGGTTGCTGAAGTCCATAGCGGTACTTCTCATCCTCGACAAAGACCCTGGCGAGCCCCTGGCTGGACTCGCCCATCGCCTCCAGTGTTGTGTCCCAGAGCTTCAGCCACGGCGCTACGGGCAGCACGCGCTGCCGAGCGCGGCGCCGCCGGATCGACTACGCAAATATCGTCGGCCACAATGCGATGGCCCCGGCGCGCCAGAAATGCCACCATCGACGATTTGCCGGCGCCTGAGGCTCCCAGAAACGCGGCCGCACCTTGCAGGGTCTCGATCGCGCTGGCGTGCAGAGGAAGCAGTCCGCGCTGGTGGCAGATGATGGCGAAGAGGCTTCCCATCAGGTAGGACCGAACGTCGAGATCCGGTGCGCCCGCTTCGGGATCCACGATGATTTCCATCCCCTCCCGGGCGTAATAGGTAGCGATGCCGGGAAGCCGGAGGAGAAACTCCGATTCGCTGGCCTCATAGCTCGGCGCGGCTGACAGGGCAGCGGAAAGCGCCGCCGGGGCCTTGCCCAACCGGATGTGGACCGGCACCGCATCCCTTTCCGGCGTGACCATTGGCAGCTCCGGCAGCAACAGATCAGTTATGTAGAAGAAAGGTCCGATACGGTAGCTGTTCAGGTGGACTCCCGGAGTGGATTTCAGAGTGAGGTTCGGATCGGATTTCCCATAGATACACGCCCGGGCCGCTGAATAATAGGGCTTTGCGGCAGAAAGAGTGACCCGCTCGGGCTGATTGAGAGTCTAAGCATCGCGTCGCCCGCATCCCCCGGAAGGTGCATTCCCCTGCGTCGGGCATGTGCGCATACTGGTCAAGGTTACCCGAGCAGGCGGAACAGCAGGTGCATCTGTCTTCGTTTCACCAGCTTCGACCGTATAGGATCGGGTTAACGATTCATGGGATTCGGGCCAGAGTTTTACATAATAGGGAATTGACGGTTCTTCTTATTGCCCGGACAATGAACTAGACACAACTTTGTCCTGCAGCGCAGGCTTGTCCGAGTAATCAAGGGTCCAGAGCCTCAACCGCAATTGTATGAATTGGCCGATGTAGCCAGCCAATCGGCCTTGCAGCTGTTTCACTCGGAGGATGGATGAAAGACGCCCCCACTATGAATGCCCAACATCCGGCATCGGCCATCGCTGCGCAAAAGCGGGAATGGAAGAAGCCCATGCTAGACATTCTGGCTCTGGCGGACGCACAGGGCGGCCACAGCCATCTGCATGACGGAGTCAACAAGCATAAATCGGGCTGAATGCTGCCTGTTTTCGCGCCGTTTTCTGTTCTACCGCTCTCCAAAGTAATACACCTGCCCACGGGAGCCCCTGCCGTGGTTGAAGGCGCAGTTCGCCCTGCCTGCGCCTGTTTCTGCCGATGAGCAATCCTCTCCGCAGCCATATGCGCGCCATCGCGGGTCTGTGGTCTCCCGGCAATCCAGCGTTCCCGGATGCCTGTCTCTCCGTGCTGCGAGCGATCTCCAGTTCGCCGGCTTCCATTCGTCAGCCGGCTCCAGACTTGATCTTTGGCTCCAGCGACTATCGTGCCGGACCCCGTCGCCTCGCCCGGTCCTTCGTCTCGGCTCATCACCGCCCGGCGGATTTCGTAGCCGATCTGCGCATTGACAATCACGACGACCTGGCCCGCGAACTCGGTCTTCCGCCCACGGCGATCCGACGACGAGGTGTTTGCCGCCGCATGGACGCGCTGGAACGTCCGTATGCTGGACCACCTGATCGGCGGTTTCGCCTTCGCGTGCTGGGACCCTGAGCGCAGGACCCTCTTTCTCGCCCGCGATCATACCGGCGAGCGTCCGCTGCACTTTACGCGCTCGCTCAGCTCTGACGGCGGTTTTGCTTTTGCGTCGATGCCGCATGGGCTCTGCGCATTGCCGTCGGTCGGCCATCGCATCAACGTGCAGCACGCGGCGCACTTCCTGACCGCGCTGGACCGCCGCGGCACGGATACCTTTTTTGCCGGTGTGGAGGCTCTGCCGCCCGCGCACTGGATGAAGGTGTCGCCGGCAGGTGTGGAGCTTCGCCGCTACTGGCACCCCATTGATGCACCGGCGATCCGCTACCGGCGGGACAGCGAGTACATCGACGATTTCCGGGAGCGCTTCGATCGCGCCGTTGCTGCCCGCGCTTTCCGATTGCGGCAACGTCGCATCGCAGTTGAGTGGCGGGCTCGATAGCTCTTCAGTGACCGTCACCGCGGCGCGTCTGCTGACGCCAGGGCGGCACCTTACCTCGTTCACGGCCGTGCCGGTTCCGGGGTATGACGGCATCCGCCCTGTTCGGACGCTTCGGCGACGAAGGCCCCATGGCGGCCGAGGTTGCCGCGCTCTATCCAAATATCGAGCATGTCCTGGTGGATGCCACCGGACAGAACCTGGTCGCTTCGTTCCAGCGCGACGCCCGGCTTACCGGTGAGCCGGCGTTCAATCCCACAAATCTTCTCTGGATGGACGCCATTCGCGATGCGGTGCGGAGGCGCGGGCTCCACGTGCTGCTGCAGGGTGCGGGCGGCAATGCGACCATCAGCTTCGGCGGCCTTATCGGTCTGTCTGATCTTTTTCGCCGGGGCCAGTGGATCAAGCTCTTCCGGCTTACGCGCGAGCTTCGCGCCGGCGGTCACACGTCCTGGCGAGGTGCAGCATCGTGGGCCACCGGATGGCTGATTCCGTCATCGTTACGCCGCCTGTATCACCCGGACATGCGGAACTTTTCGCTCGATTTCACTGCGGTGCATCCACAGCTTGTCTCCGAGTTCCAGCTCAGGGAAAAGGCGCTCGAGGAGTTTTATGGCGTGGAGACCAGCACAGCGTCGGTGCGGCGCAGTCTTTACGATTATTACGATCCCGGAGCGCACAATGGCGCTGTGGCCGCCGGCTGGCAGATCGAGCAGCGCGACCCCACCCAGGACAAGCGCATCTTCGAGTTCTGCTTCGGCATCCCGATTGAGCAATTTCTCGTCGGCGGGCAAAGCCGCTCCGTCATTCGACGTGCGATGCAGGGACGGCTGCCCGACTCAACACTGCGCCGGACGACGCGCGGTCTGCAGGCTGCCGACTGGTATCTCACCGTCCGCGGTGCGCTGCCGCAGCTCTCTGCCGAGCTGACCCGCATCGAGCGCTCGCCGCTTGCGCGCCACGTTATCGACACCGCGCGTCTCCGAACGCTGCTCGATACGTTCCCGAGCTCCGGCTATCACACATCAGAGGTAAGTGATGCGTGGCATCTCGCGCTGACCAGAGGCATTGCGGCGGCCAGCTTTTTGGCCGATCACGATCCGGAGATGCCGCGGGATGAAGCGCCCACGGCAACAGAAAAGCCCGACATGACGCCGGGCTTCTGATGGATGACCGCTCCGATTACGCTGTGGTGGTAGCGGCGCAATATTCGTTGAATGCGCGGACCAGCTCCTGGCCGATAAGCTGTGCCGTCGCGCCTTCGATCACGAAGCGCTGCATGAGATACACCAGCTTGCCGTCACGCAGGATCGCGATCGCCGGCGATGTCGGCGGCTGCCCCTCAAAGTAAGAGCGTGCCTGCTCTGTTGCTTCGCGGTCCTGGCCGGCGAAGACCGTGATGCTGCGCTCCGGCTTCACCGCATTCTGCATCGCCAGCCGTACGCCCGGCCGCATCTTGCCCGCGGCGCATCCGCAAATCGAGTTCACCACCACCATGGTTGTGCCCGGCTGCTTCACCGCTGCATCCACTTCCGCCGCCGTACGAGCTTCCTGAATCCCTGCACGGGTCAGCTCCTCGCGCATCGGGATCACCATAATCTCTGGGTACATGCCTGCTCCTTCGTGTCTCTCGACGCCGGCTTCACCGCTCGCCGTCTGCTTCTATTGTATGGAGTGCGGGCGAGGATTGCCAGAAGCAGTGCTCGTGCAGTGAGCCGGGGCCGGTTTCGAATCGGCGTAGCACCCCTTGACTATCTACAACATAATTGTAGATAGTCAAGGCATGGGAAAACCAAGCGATCTCGTGCAGGGCACGCTCGACCTGCTCATTCTGAAGACCATCTCGCTGGAGCCGAAGCACGGCTGGGCCATCGCCAAGCGGATCCAGCAGATCTCCGGTGAGGTTCTGCAGGTGCAGCAGGGCTCACTTTATCCTGCACTGCATCGCCTGGAGCAGCAGGGCTGGGTCCGCGCGAAATGGGCCGAGACGGAAACCGGCCGTAACGCGAAGTTTTACTCGCTTACCGCCGCCGGCCGCGCGCAGTTGGTTGCCGAGACCGCAAACTGGAACCGCCTCTCCGGCGCCATCAATCTCGTAGTTCAGGAAAGCTAAGGAGCGGCTATGCGTCTGCGACGCAGCTCATCGGCTCGCGGCTGGCAGACACGCATCCGCTCGACCCGGCCGTTTACGTCATCGTAAGCACTGTGTTGCTCGTGGTCGCGGCGCTGGCTTCTCTGATGCCCGCGTGGAATGCATCGCGGCTCGACCCGATGCAGGCACTCCGCACCGAGTAGGACGAGCGCTGCCCGCGATTCACCTGCTGCGGTTCATGGTTCAAGCTGCGGCCTTCCACAAAAGTGGGGAATGACTGCGGGCGTTGCTGGTGTACCCTCGCCCCAATGGAGTTTCGGCAGAAGGTTCCTCTGGCGCCGTATACGACCTTTGAGGTCGGTGGCCCCGCCACGTGGTTTGCCGAGGCCTCCACGGAAGCCGATATCGAAGCCGCGGTAGAGTTTGCCGATGCCCGGAAGCTGCGCCTCTTTGTACTCGGAGGCGGCAGCAATGTGCTGGTCTCCGATGGGGGCTTCGATGGACTCGTTCTTCGCATCGGCTTGCGCGAGGTGCAGCGGGAGGGAAGTGTGATTTCCGCCGCTGCAGGAGAGGACTGGGATGCTCTGGTCGGCGGTAGCGTAAATGCCGGACTTGCAGGCATCGAATGCCTCAGTGGCATCCCGGGAACCGTTGGTGGTACGCCGGTGCAGAACGTCGGCGCCTACGGCCAGGAGGTCTCACGCACCATTCGCGCCGTGCGCGCCTTTGACCGTTTGCAACACATATGGGTGGAGCTCAGCAACGCGGAGTGCGGCTTCGCCTATCGTCGCAGCCGCTTCAATCAGGGTGCGGATCGCGATCGCTTTATCGTTAGCAACGTCACTTTTGCGTTGGAGCAGACCGTACCCGCCGCAGTGACCTATGCAGACCTGAACCATTACTTTAAGACTCAGGACATCGTTAATCCGACCCTGCAGCAGGTCCGCGGCGCCGTTTTACACATCCGCCTCGGTAAAGGCATGGTAGTTACACCGGATCATCCGGAGCGCCGCAGCGCGGGCAGTTTCTTCAAGAACCCCGTCGTAGCCGCCTCGGTGCTATCGCGCATCGCCGCGACAGCCGGACTGCCGGAGTCGGAAGTGCCGCGTTATCCCGCCGGCGCAGACACGGTAAAGCTGCCCGCCGCATGGCTCCTGGAGCGTGCCGGATTTGTCAAAGGGTATCGACGCGGCGCGGCTGCAGTGTCGACGCGTCATACGCTTGCGCTTACCAATCAGGGCGGTGCGACCGCGGCGGATATCACTGCATTGCGCGATGCGATTCAATCGCGTGTGCGCGAACTGTTCGGCATCTCGCTGGAACCGGAGCCAGTCTGGGTTGCCTGATGCCGCGTCGGGAGCGGAGATCTCTATTCCAGGCCGGCAAGTAGCTGCGCTCGCTCCGCTGCGAGTACCTCTGCCGCGCTTCCTTGCGCCACGATACGGCCCATTTCCATCCGCAACACCTCGGCCCCTCGTCGCGATCCCATGCGCCAAGCTTCTGCCACATCGTGAGTTACGTATATCGCAGGAGTTCCTGTCCGGCTTAGCCAGCTCTCCAGGTCGGTCAGGATCTCGTTTTTCAGCTCCAGGTTCAATCCGGCAAAGGGCTCATCCAGCAGCAGCACCCGCGGCCTTGGCGCCAGCGTCCGGGCCACCGCTACGCGTTGCTGCTCGCCCCCGGAAAGCTCCGCTGGATGCCGCGACAGTAGCGTTTCAATGCGGAGGAGCCGTGCCATCTCTTGCACGCGATGCTCGCGCTCGTCATGCCCAAGCGCGCCAAGTCCGAAGGCGATATTTTCCCCAGCAGTCATCCCCGGAAAGAGCGCGGGCCGTTGCATCACGAGGCCGCAGGCACGCTCGGCCGGCCGCAGCCAAGTGCCGCGCTCGCTGTCCCACACACACGTGTCCGCTACAGTGACATAGCCGCGCTCGGGGCGCATCAGACCCGCGATCGAGCGCAGCAGCGACGTCTTGCCCGCGCCGGATGGCCCGACCAGAACCGCGAGCGATCCGGAAAGCGCAGCCTCCGCCGCCAGCGTGAGCGGACTGGCGAAATGGTGAATCGCAAACCGTAGCCATGGAGCAGCCGGCGCGCCGGTCTGGCGCGCCGCGGCTCGATGCACATCGACCTCACACACCGCTGGTCTCTCCACGCGCGCCCGGTCGCGCCACGCTGTACACGACCACCAGCGCCGCTAGTGAGATGCTCACCAGTGTGATCGCCGTGTGATTGGCGGCGGCATAATTGCCGTCCATCACTTGGTCATAGAGCGCGATGGACAGCGTGCGGGTCACCCCGGGAATCGACCCGCCCAGCATCAGCACCACGCCGAACTCGCCCACTGTGTGCGCAAAACACAGCACTGCCGCGGCCAACACAGACGCGTGCGCCGCCGGCAGCAGGACTTTCATGAGCACGCGCCAGCGCGACGCGCCGAGTAGCGCAGCGCTCTCCAGCAGCGCCACATCCACCGCGCGAAAGCCGGCCAGCACGGGCTGCACCGCGAACGGGAGGCTATACAGAATGGAACCGATCACCAGTCCCCAGAATGTGAATGCCAGCGGATGCCCGACCACGCGCACCAGCAACCGTCCCGGCGCAGTTGCCGGCCCCAGGAGGATCAGCAGATAGAAACCCAGTACCGTTGGCGGAAGCACCAGCGGCAGCCCCAGGGCTGCCTCGACCAGGCGAGCAAACCAGCTCCGCGAGCGCGCGAGCCATGCAGAAAGCGCAAGCGCCAGCGGCAGCAGGATCGCGGTGGTCACGGCAGCCAGTCGCAATGTCAGAAGCAGGGCTTGCTGGTCCATGCAATGCAAGACTAGCTCACCGGTGCCTTGATGAATTCGTGATTCGGGACATCTGAGCTCGGCGCCGAACGACGTTGATGACCTCTTCGTACAGGACCCTCCATGCCCGCGGCGGCGTTAGCGTTCGTCTGCGCATCTGCGCGAGTCCAGCGGATCCGGCCATAGAGAGTTATTTGAAACGAAACACTCGCGCGCACTCACTGTACCGACGCAAGCCCGCCCTGCTGCAACTGCTGCGCGGCGGCGGGGGAATGCAGATAGTGAAGAAAAGCTGCCGCGCCTTTTGCATTCGCGCCCCCCTTCAGCGCTACCGCACCCTGCACGATCGGCTGATACGCGCTTTGCGGCACCGCAACGTAATGCCCCACCGAGGTCAGCGTGAGCGCCGAAGTCAGCGAGATCAGCCCGACATCAGCATTGCCGGTGCTGGCGAACTGTGCGGCCTGAGCGATGTTCTCCGCTGTCCGCAGCTTCGCCTGGATCGCGGGCAGCAGCGTCAGGCTGGTGAGTGCCTGCAGTGCGGCGCGGCCATACGGCGCATGCTGTGGATTGGCGATGGCGACGCTGTGGATCGCGGGCAATGCGAGCACCTGCATGTTGAGTGGACCCACACTGCTCTGGTTGCGCGTCCATAGCACCAGCGTGCCGCGCGCATAGGGCCGAGCTGTCTCGGCCCTGGCAGCGAAACCGTCATGCACAATCCGTTCGGGGAGTGCCATATCCGCGGAGAGAAAAACGTCAAACGGTGCGCCGTTCTCGATCTGCGTGGCGAGCGTGGCCGAGGAGGCGAACGAGGCTTGGATATGTTGTCCGCTCTGCCGTTCGTATTCGGTAAGAAGGGAGGGAAGTAGCGGCTCGAGATCCGCCGCAGCCGCGATGCGCACCGGCGGATGCTGCTGCGCGCAGAGAGCGGCGGAGTTCAGAAGAAAGAATAGGAGCATGCCCGCTGCAAACAGAGCCTTCGCCCTATGCATCTGCGGCGTGTTGTGCTGTTTAGACACGGAGCAGCATCACTTCTGTCGACTTAATGAGCGCCGCAGCTGTTTCACCGACTTCGAGCTGAAGCTCGCGCGCGGCGTCGGCCGTAATCAGTGACGTGATGATCTGGCCGCCGATCGAAAGCTTTACCTGGGCCAGCAGTCCCTCGATCTTGATCTCGACGATTCGGCCAACCAGTTGGTTACGGCCACTTACCGTGCGCAGCATCTGCCGCTTCGGGGTTTCCGGGCGCCGCGCCTTGTGCAGGAGTCCATCCAACTCGGCCTCGGGAATTCGATAGTGTCCGCCAGGAGTCTTGATCGCCTTTAGCTTTCCCCGGTAAAGCCATTGCTTCATCGTTGGATACGAGATGCCGAGGCGAAGAGCCGCCTCGCGCGGAGAGAGTAGGTTGGCCATTTATAGGGAGTATACGATTTTTTCCAGTTTGCCCGGATTCTTGACGCCGATGGCGAGTCACCCGCAACGGTGTCCGTGAGTAATACGCAGGCCGATGACCACAAAAGTACCGAAGTTTTGTTTACATTCTGCACCCGCACCGCCTACCTTCTCACCCGTGGGCAGTTCTGGGGGAGGGCTGCTCTAGCGTCTGTGGCTCCTGTGCGAGCCACAGGCGCTTTTTGCTTTCCACAGCCCTGATGACCGCTTGGCTCGGTAAGATGGAACAGGACGTGCTCTGGCGGTGCGACCTTTCGCGCTCTCTTGCATCTCTCTAAGAGCACTTCTTTGGTGCGCAAATCGCGCTGGGAACGCGCTCCTGAAGGCGGTTCTCGGACATAAAACTGGGGCGCACTTCCGGTCTCCAGATGGAGGAATGATGGCAGGTCATGGGATCACCGAGGTCAACGATGCGACTTTCGAGCAGGAGGTTCTGAAGTCCGACGAGCCCGTCCTGGTGGACTTCTGGGCGGCGTGGTGCGGCCCGTGTCGCGCACTGGCCCCGATCGTGGACGAGGTGGCTGCGGCCTACCAGGGCAAGCTCAAGGTCATGAAGATGGATGTCGACCGCAACGCATCGACCCCGGCCCGATACGGCATCCGCGGCATCCCCGCGCTGCTGCTCTTTAAGGGTGGCAAGGTGGCGGAGCAGATCGTTGGCTACGTGCCGAAGGAGACGATCGATAAGAGCGTCGCGAAGGTGCTGGCCACTACTGTGGCGTAAATTCAGCGGTAGAAGAGAAGCGGCCCGGCAAAGTTGCCGGGCCGCTTTAATGTCTCGGTCGATCAGGCATACTTGCGGAGAATCCCCAACACGCGGCCCTGAATCGCAAGCTGTTCCGCCGGTACGTAGATGGGCGCCATCTCCGCGTTCGACGGCTGCAGCCGGACTTGATCTCCCTCGATGTAATAGCGCTTGAGAGTGCTTTCGCTTCCCCGGACGAGCGCAACCACAATCTCTCCGGGGCGCGCCGTCTTTACTCGCTCCACCAGGACATAATCGCCGTTCACGATGTGCTCGTCGCGCATTGAATCGCCTCGCACTTCGAGCGCGAAAACGTCTTTGTTTCCAATAATATCGCCCAGAGAAATCGATTCGGCCGCTTCCGCCGCCTCCACCGGGAAACCTGCCGCGATCCGACCGGCGAGCGGTAACCGCTCCGGTTGCCGGGTCTTGCTCTTTGGAGGCAAAATATCGATAGAACGGCTGCGATTGTGCGCCCGCTCGAGCAGCCCCTTCTTCTGCAGATTGGTGACGTGCTTGTGCACCGTGGCGAGGGACTTGAGGTTCAGCCCCCGGGCGATTTCGTCAAAGGAAGGAGAATAACCGTTCTCTTCGACAAAGTGGCTGATGAAGTCGACTACTTCTTTTTGGCGGCGCGTGACGGACATGTCGACATTGTAGCGAACAAATAGCGAATCAGGCGAAGAAAACTTCGCCATCTTTGACCAAGCGTTGCCAAATTGAAACAAGCAGCCAAAGGCGTACCAAAAGCGAAATATAGGCGAAGACAAATCAAAGCAAGATATTGCCAAGTGGGGTGCTTTGACGAGATGGTGTTTCTGCAAGCCGGGAATTCGGCCGGCGCTGAGAAGAGGAACACCTTGAGAATCCTGATTGCGGAACATGACCCTGCCCTTGGAATGTTTGTTGAACGCTCGCTCGAAAAGGAAGGGCACACCGTTACTGTAGCGGCCGATGGTGCCGCAGCCGCTACCGCTGTCGCCAGCGCTGACTATGACCTCTTTCTCCTGGACCTGAACCTGCCGGGCGGATTGGGCATGCGGGTCCTCGAAGTAGCGCGGCAGCTTGGCAACGGAATGCGGGTTCTGGTGCTCACGGCTGAAGCTGCTGATCTGGAGACCCGGATTACCTGTCTGGAAGCAGGTGCGGACGACTGCATGATGAAGCCATTTGCCATGCGCGAGCTGAAGGCGCGGTGTCGGGTGTTAGCTCGCCGACAGGATGGCGATGCCACGCTCCGCTGCGGCGCTCTGCAGCTGAACCGGTTGCAGCAGTCACTCGAATGCGGCGAGGAGCCGATTGCGCTGAGTCGCCGCGAGTTCGGCCTGCTGGAATACCTGATGATGAACCGCGGTCGCTGCGTTTCCCGCGCGACACTCCTGGAGCGTGTCTGGAGCGCGAGCGAGGCCGGGAATACCAATGTTGTCGACGTGTACATCAACTATCTGCGCCGGAAGCTGGGGCCCAGCGCTTCTTTGATTGAAACCGTTCGCGGCCAGGGATATCGCATCCGCGGAATCGAAAACAGCCCGCCCGAAGACGCCGTGCTGCCCTTGATCATGCCGCCGGTTCCTGTCTTCCAGCAGACGGCGGCTAACTGAATCCCTTGCGCACGCTGAACAACTGAAAGAACCAGAGAGGGGGGCCTAATGGCAACAGCTTCTGTGATGACCAAGAATATCGCGACTGTAGTGGTGGTGAGCACAAATGCACAGGTTCGCGAGCGGTTGCGCGCGGCGCTTACCGTGCAGCGCTGGGCGGTTCACGAGGCAGACGGAGGTGCGGCAGCGCTTCTCCTGATGGAGCAGACGCATCCGCATGCCACGTTGTTAGAGGGCGCGCTGCCCGATTTGCACCTGGAGGATTTTGCAGAGGAGGTCCGCGCGAGCCATCCGGCGATGGATCTGATCGCATTGGACGGGGCGCTCACGGGCCTGACCGGCGGAGCCAAAAGCCCGCGGCGGGGAGAACTGCTTCAGGCGTTGCGCTCCGTAGGCGAGGATGACTCATCCGCTACCGCTATAGATACGATTGTCCGACCGGTCAAAGCGATACCGCCTATGAAGCCGGCCGCTGCTGCCGCGAAGCAAGAACTTTTGGATATGATCCGCGCCGTGCGGGTGCCTGAACTGATCGGCGACTCGGACCGGATGCTGGAAGTGAGCCGCCGCATTCGCCTTGTGGCACGGCGCAGGACAACCGTACTGATCCAGGGGCCGACCGGTACGGGAAAAGAGGTTGTTGCACGCGCAATCCATCGGCTCGGCCCGCGTGCGGATCGGCCTTTCGTCGCTCTGAACTGTGCGGCTATTCCGGAGGCACTGCTCGAAGCCGAACTCTTTGGACATGCACGAGGCGCGTTCACCGGCGCGGTCCAACGGCGAACGGGACGGATTGAGGCGGCGAATGGCGGCACGCTATTTCTGGACGAGATCGGTGAAATGCCGCTCGCGCTTCAGTCCAAGCTGCTGCGTTTTCTGGAAAGCGGCGAATTGCAGCGGGTCGGGGAGAATGAGACGGTGCGCGTCGACGTGAGGGTGGTCGCGGCGACGCATCAGCCGCTCGCCCGCAGGGCGCAGGAGGGCAGCTTCCGTGCAGATCTCTTCTACCGTCTGTCGGTCTTCAGGATCGAGACTCCGGCACTTGCCGAGCATGCCGCGGACCTCTCTGCTCTAACAGAGCACTTTTTAAAAGCTGCTGCGGGCGATGATGCTCCCAAGCAACTCACCGAAGTGGCGTTTGCGTGCCTCGCGGCGCACGACTGGCCCGGGAATGTACGCGAACTGCAGCATGTTCTGGAGCGGGCGAGCATCCTGGCGGAAGATCGGGCGGTGATTACGGAACTCGAGATCGAGTTCGACCGGCCGTAAGCGGAAACAGGTGCACTGCGAGATCGGTTCTGTGCAGCCGTTCCTTGAAAGCGGTTGCGCGCGCAGTTGTTCCTTATCTGGCACAGCCGTGCTCTTCGCCTTAGAGAACACTAATCGCCAGCCGCCATGGTGTGGCATTGCGATTGCAACCCACACAGAGCAAGCGCAACGCAGATGCGCGGATTCTTCGCCGTACAGGTGCCTTGGATGGAGATCACAACCCCGCTTTCCGATCAGCTTTCGCGCTACATGGATCTGGCGGCTGCGCAGTTGAAGACGACGGCCACTAACATGGCGAATGTCGATACCCCCGGCTTCCACACGGTCGGGTTCGATTTTGAGGCGGAGATGCGCGGCGCCCTCAGCGGTGAAGGAACGGCTGGAAATTCCGCCGCCCCGCGGTTGCAGGAAGTCGATGGGCTGCTTTCCCGGCCGGATGGAAACAATGTTTCGATGGATCGTGAAGGGCTGGCCATGGCGGAGGCGCAGTTAAAGTTCCGCACGGGCGTGGAGCTGGCGAAGCGCGAATACGCACGGGTGCTTGATGCAATCCATGCCGACAGCAAGTAAGTGCGAGAAGGGAAGACAGCCTAGATGAACCTCTTTGGAGTGCTTGGAGTCAGTGGATCGGCATTGAGCGCCGAACGTGTGCGCGCAGAGATTACAGCCTCAAATATGGCCAACGCGGAGACTACCCGCACCGCGGATGGAAAGCTCTTCCAGCGCCAACACGTGATTTTTCAATCTGCCGGCCAGGCGGGCAACGACGCCACACCTGCCGGTCTGTTGGGCGGCAGTTTTGCTAGTAACCTTCAGACGCAACTGGCCAATGCATCGTGGAACAGAGCGCCGCAAATCACCCCGGACGAAGGAGGCGTGGAGATCGCAGGCATTGTGACCGACCACAGCCAGGGATTGCGGCGCTACGATCCGGGCCATCCCGATGCGGACAAAGACGGTTACGTGACCTATCCGGACATCGACCCGCTGACCGAGATGGTCGATCTGATGGGCGCCACACGCGCCTATGGTCTGAACGTCTCTGCCGTGCAGGCGACGAAGAGCATGATTGGAGCCTCGCTGGATATTTTGAAGTAAGCACCGCAATGTTGAGCATTTAACGGACTAGAGATACGAGGACCCAAGCCCATGCTCCCCATTTCCAGCGTTACTCCAATATCACCGGCGCAGATAACCGGCACAACCCCCGCGGCACAACCCGGCGCGCCTTTCGCTGCGCTGATGCGCAATGCGATGCAGCAGGTGCAGACGCTTGAATCCAACGCCACGCAGGCGGTGGATGGATTGATGACCGGCAACGGAACGGACGTTCACACGGCCATGATTGCGACGCAGAAAGCAGACCTGGCTTTTGAAATGGCGCTTGCGTTCCGCAACAAGGCGGTTGGCGCATACCAGCAGTTGATGAGTACGCAATTCTAATTCTTCGAACAACAATCGCATGGACACCTCTCCCAATCCGGCTCAGTCACTTGCGCTCCTCGCGCCGGTAACGCGCTCGTGGCAACGCATCATGGTGCTTCCCAAACGGACACGCACGGCTTTGTTCGCGGTAGGAGCGGCGGTACTTTTTTCTGCCGGCCTCTTTGCATCCCTGGTGATGCAGCCGAGTTGGCGCGTGCTCTATGCCCACCTGGACCCCTCGGATGCGCGCGAGGTCGGCGACACGCTAACCGCCGTGAAGATCCCTTTCGATGTCACGCCGGATGGAACCACTCTGAAAGTTCCCGCCGATCAATTGGACAAGGCACGGCTGGAGACCGCTGCGAAGGGCGGACCGAAGAGCGGACGGCTGGGCTTTGAGCTTTTCGACAAGCCGAATTGGGTTGGCTCAGAGTTTGATGAGCGCGTGAACTATCAACGGGCGCTCGAAGGCGAGTTAGAGCACACGATCGAGAGCCTCGCCTCTGTCAAATCCGCGCACGTTCATCTTGTGCTACCGCACGAGTCGCTGTTTACGGAGCGGCAGCAGGAGGCGAAAGCGTCCGTGCTGCTGAAGCTGAAACAGCGTGACCTGAGACCGCAGGAAGTGGATGCCATACGCAATCTTGTTGCGAGCGCAGTAGATCATTTGAGCCCAGCCAAAGTCACGCTGGTGGATGCCGACGGCCGGGCGCAACTGGGTGTAAGGAATCCTGACGCGGCAGCGAATGAAGAGGAGCAGAGGTTGACGGACCGGCTTGTCGCAACGCTGGAGCCGGTCACCGGAGAAGGCAACGTCCGCGCTTCTGTGCATCTGGAGTATGACCCAACGGCCTCCGATGAGACAGACGAGACTTACGACCCGAACGGCACAGTCACGCTCTCGATGCAGCGATCCGAGCAGCAAACAGGCGACCGTCCCCCGGCCGGGGGCGTGCCGGGAACCGTCAGCAATGCTCCGAACGCGCAGGTGCCGCTGCTTCCACCGCCTCACAATGCGGCGGCCGCGAGCATGAAAGAGGAGAGCGGCACCTACGGCGCCTCAAAGAAGACTCGCCACCTCGTGGAAGGGCCGGGCAGGCTGAAGCGGGCCACCATCGCGGTGCTGATCAACGATCGTAAGGCGGATCTTCAATCGGCCGGGGGGCATGGCTCCGCGGCTGGGCGGACGCCGTGGACGCCGGACCAGATGAAGCGCATCACCGAACTGGCGCAGGCCACGGTAGGTTACGACGCATCGCGCGGCGACGTGATCTCAGTCGAGAACCTCTCGTTCGACAGCACGCCGGAGGCGGGAGAATCCTTTGCAAGTCGCGCCCTCAACACGGCACAGAACTTGGATTTGCCGCGATATGGCGCGGCTCTGGTAGGACTGCTGGCGCTGATTCTTCTGGTGATCCGCCCGGTGACCCGCAGTTTGCATTCGGCGGCCTTGCCGGCCCCGGGCGGATTGATCTCCGTGACCGATGCACTTCCGGAAGAGGCGATCCACAGTCTGCCGTCGAATGAATCGCGGCACTCGCGCGAAGCTGTCTTTCAACGCGTAGCCGCCAGCGTCAAGGCGGATACGGCACAGTCCGCGCGACTGTTGCATATGTGGGTCGAGAGCGAGTAGGGACAGAGATGCCGGAAGGGATGACGACAAATGCCGCACCTGGGACCTCCGCACAGCCCCTGCTGAGCGGGCGGAGGCGTGCTGCCATTCTGCTGATGGCGCTTGGCGATGATCTGGCGCGTGAGCTTCTGCACGATTTGCCGGATCCGATGATCGAATCGATCGCGGCGGAGATTGCTTCGCTCGATCACATCGATCCGGAGCTGACGATTGGCGTGCTGGAAGATTTCGAAGCGATGCTGACTACGCAGCAGCAGACGATGCGGGGCGGGCTGGCCTCGGCCAATCGACTGCTCACCGGGGCGCTGGGCCGTTCCCGCGCAGACGCCGTGATGCTGCAGTTACAGCGGACAAAAGAAGCCAATGATAGCAATCTTGCCATGCTGCAGCGGGTTGATCCGACGCAACTGAGCAAGTCACTTGAAAACGAGCATCCGCAGACGGTGGCGCTGGTGCTGGCGCACCTCGATTTGCAACGCGGTTCGCAAGTGCTGGCGGGGCTGGGAGAAGAGCAGCGTGTGGCCGCGGTGCAGCGGCTTTCCGAGATGCGGCACTTTTCTCCGGAGGTGGCGCAAAAGGTAGCACGCATCCTCAATCAGCAACTGCAGACGATCGGCGATACGCAAAAGCGCTCCTACTCCGGTTACAAGGCAGTAGCGGATCTTCTCAACGGGCTGGAAGCGGAGGCTTCGAAGAAGGTTCTCGAACGGATCGAAACTGAGTCGCCCGAGACAGCGATCCATGTGCGCAATCTGATGTTTACCTTCGAGGATTTGCTGAACGTTCCGTGCGCGAGTGTGCGCGACTTGGTGGCCGGGGTCGACCGGCGGCAACTCGCGCTGGCGATGAAAGGAACGAAAGAGGAGCTGCGTGCTCACATCTACAAGGCGATGTCGACACGGGCGGCGGAAATGCTGCAGGAGGAGATTGAAGTGATGGGTCCGGTGCGATCGCGGGAAGTGATGCAAGCGCAGCAAAGCATTCTGGCCATTGCCCGACGCATGGAAGCAGCGGGACAGATCATTCTCAAGCTGGAGCAGGGCGACAGTCTGATGGTGTAGCTGGACCGCTGCCCATAGAGGAATCACGCAATGGATGCAGAGATTCGAAAGCTGACATATGTGACCCGCCCGGGTGGAGTGAAGCCGGGAAGCGGGTTGTCGGGTAGCACCGGAATGTCGTTCGGCGAGTTGCCGCCATTCCTGCGTACAGGGGAGGTTGCGAAGCAGCCGCCAACGAATGTTCGATTGGAAGCTCGCATCATCGAACTCGAGCGCGAGCGGGAAGAGGACGAGCGTCGCCATCGTGAGGTACTCGCCGCCGCGCGCGAGCAGGCGGCAGGTGAGCGGGCTGCTGCGCTGCACGAGCAGAAAGAAAGAATGTCACGGGAGTACGCAGGTTCTTTCCAAACGGCGATTGCCGATTTTCAGCAGAAGCAGGAAAAGTATTTCGCAGATGCAGAGGCAGCGGTGGTTCGTCTGGCGCTCAGCATTGCCGCTCGCATCCTGCACCGCGAGGCGCAGTTGGACCCGCTGCTGCTGCGAGGGGCGGTGCGAGTGGCGCTGGAAGACGCGCAGCGTGGCGCGGCATGTGTGTTGGAGGTTTCTGCAAGCGAGGTGGAGGCGTGGATACAGTGGCTGGTGCAGACGGCCATGCAGGCGAAGGTACAGGTCCGCGGGAGTGAAGATGCGCAGCCGGGGCACTGCCGATTGGAGATCGGCGCAAATTCGGCCGACCTGAGCGTGCACGCTCAGCTTGCGGAGATCGAGCGCGGCTTTTTCGACCTACTGCAGAGCAGACCCTCCATCATGGATAACGAGGCGAGGGGCAAGCGATGACGCCCGCGCTCGCCATAGCCCTGGATAGCTCTTTGCGCAGACAGTATGCCTGGCGATGGACTGGCCATGTGCTCGATGCGGCGGGACAGAGCGTCGAATGCGCTGGTCCGTTGTGCAGTATCGGAGATTGCTGCGAAATTGTGGATAGTGCCGGGCGACGCAACGCCGGCGAAGTCATCGGCTTTCGCGGCCAGCGAGTGCTGGCTATGCCGCTGGCGGGAATTGAGGGCGTACGCCACGGCGATGCAGTTGTCGGCCTGGGGCGGCCACCGGACTTTCCCGCAGGCGAGGGTCTGATCGGCAGGGTGCTGGATGCCGCCGGAAACCCGTTGGACGCGGCGGGGCCACTTCACATCCCCGGCCGCGAGCCGGTGCATCGTGCACCATCGGCCGCGATGGACCGAATCCCAATTCGTCAGCCGCTCTCTACCGGAGTGCGTGCAATCGACGCGATGCTGACTGTGGGCCTGGGCCAGCGCATCGGGATCTTCGGCGGATCCGGTGTGGGCAAGAGCACGCTGATCGGCATGATGACGCGCAACACCTCTGCCGATGTTGTGGTGGTCGGGTTGGTCGGAGAACGCGGACGCGAAGTGGCGGAGTTCCTCGAAGAAGCGCTGGGGGCGGAAGGACGTCGCAGATCGGTCGTGATCGTCTCGACATCAGACCAGTCACCGCTGCTGCGCATGCGTGCGGCTCTGGCTGCCACCAGTGTTGCAGAGAATTTTGCCGCTGACGGCCGAGACGTTCTGCTGGTGCTGGATTCCTTAACACGATTCGCGATGGCCGCACGTGATGTGGGATTGGCTGCCGGTGAGCCACCGACCGCGAAAGGATATACGCCCTCTGTCTTCAATAAGGTGGCGACGTTAGTGGAGCGCGCGGGACGGTTCCGATGCGGCAGTATTACTGCGTTCTATACCGTGTTGATGGAAGGCGACGATCAACACGATCCGGTCGTCGATGCAGTGCGATCGTTCGTGGATGGCCACGTGATGCTGTCTCGATCCCTTGCGTCGGAAGGATGGTATCCGCCGATCCACGCACTCGATTCGATCAGTCGGTTGATGCCCGCGGTCGTGGATGCAGAACATCAGCAGGCCGCCGCCGCGCTACGTCGCGCAATGGCGATTTACGATCGCGCAGCCGACCTGATTCGCATCGGCGCGTATAAGACAGGCGCTGATGAGGAGCTGGATCGCGCCATTGCCCTTCAGCCGGCAATCCGGGCCCTACTGACGCAGCATGCAGAGGAGAAAGTCTCGCTTCAGGAAGCGGTGGATGGACTGCTCCGGCTGAGGACGGCATGAGCAACAGAACGATCAAAAAGCTGCTGACGCTGCGCGCTATGGAAGAAGGACGGGCGGAGACAGAGCTCGCGAAGCAGCGGCAGCTCAGGCAGGCCTGTCTCGATGCGCTGCACGCGCATCAGGCCACGCAGCACGATGCGTCGCGCGCTCTCCATCATGCGTTGGCAATTGGCGACCGTTCAGAAGCCATCTCTGCGGAAATGGCGCTGGCCTACGGCCCTCTCGAACGCCGGATTTTGCAAACGCAGCTTGGACAATTAGAGCGAAGCGTCGAATCCGCCGCTACAGCCTGGCAGCATTCGCGGGTGCGCCGGCTGCAAATAGAAACAGTGTTGGAGACGGAGGACGCGAGGCGTAGACGCGAATCGCAGATACGAGAGCAGAAGACGCTTGATGCGTGGTTCCTCTCTTCGCGTCCACTTCGTCGCACTGCAAATGCAGATGAGAATTCTCAAAGAGAACCAGGAAACGGCAGCGGGCACGATGGCACGGTGCGTGCAACGAGCATCGAGGGATGAAGTTGTCTTCACAACCCGCCGGCGTCTTGCTGCCGCTATCGTCAAAGGTGCCTTCCGCTTCTCTGTTCGACAAAGATGCATTTGCCGCAGCTATGCGAAACCACTTGACGCCGCCTTCTGGTCCGGCTGTCACGGCAGTCCTGCAAAGTCCGACGGCTGGACTTCCGCAGGTTGCGGCGCAGATCAAACCGGTCATCTCGCGCCAGGAGATGCACGCTTCGGGGGGCGAAGAGCACATCGGAACAGGGATTTTCCCAGCCCAAACATTGACTGTTGTCACTCCGCATGCAGCCCCGCCGGTTCCGCCCGACGAAATGAGACACCCGGTCGTTCCGCAACCCAGCGCTCAAGCCTCATCGCCTGCTGAAGTGAGCTCTCAACCGCCGATTTCCACGCCAGAGGTTAAGAATTCCATTGAGGAAACAATATTCCCGCGACCGCTGCCTGGGCCACGGGAGGCCAAGCTTACGGCAGATACTCACGCGCCATTACGTGCAGAGCATGAGGCGAGCGCGGTGAAGCGAGATCCAACGGATCCAGCCATTGCGCATTCTCCTGAGACCCTGCCGGCAGTTACGATACCGGCGCAATACCCGATTGCTGCTGTTTCGGTCCCGCAGCCGGATAGACCGGAGCAGACGGTTTCAAAAAACGATGTGCAGCCGGCGATCCGTGGTCTCGATGGGGCAGGTGGCCGACGGCGCCGTGCTGCCATGTCTCAGTCGGTAACGATGGCTCCAACGACTGCTTCCAATCGTGGAGTTGAGCTTTTGCAAATGGCGCGGGAAGAACCGCCACTGAAAAAAGTTGCGACGTTATTCAATTCACAGCCGCCTGGGCCGGTACGCGAAAAAGCGATTTCCGGCACGCTGCCGAGACCGAATCAGAACGTCCTTCCCGGACCAACAGCGCCTTCGAAAGAGGATCATGGAAGGACTGCTTTGCAGATGGATATTCGCGCTTCGCAAGAGGCCGGAAAAACATCCTGGTCTGCGTTGAAGCCTGTGGTCGCGGCTGAGCCCGCGATTCACCCGGCTCCGGATATGTCGCCAGCACAGCAGCCACCATCGGCAAATAGTCCCGATCCATCGCCAGCCATGCACCGGCTGGAAGCACTCACCGAAACACATCGTGCACAGGCGAATGCTGCCCAGGTGCTGCAAAGAATGGACACGGCTGCGCCATCTGGCACCGTGCAGTTGCGCGCGGATGCGCGGCATCTGGATGTCGGCGTCTCCTCCAGCGTGCTGGGCTGGATCGAGGTACGCGCAACAGCCAGTTCTTCCGGGAGAGTGGATGCAGCGCTCCATGTCCAAACGAATTCGTCGGCTCACATGCTGGCCACACAATCCAAGGAAATCGCAACGTATGCGCGAGAGCATTCGGTCGAGTTGGGTCAGCTTTCCGTCGGCGTGGGGACCGGAGACAGCGCCCGGGGCGACTCACGTTCTTCGACGCATGACGGCGTGGACAAGGACGATACAGCGCCCGCGAGAAGGGCTATGACGCTCGCCAGCGACGAGCCGCAGCAGCCTGCGGAGAAGGTGTCGTTTATCAGTGTTCGAGCTTGAACAGGTTCGTTGAGCGGACCTGAAAGGAGTGACATGCAGATTCCAGGAAGCATCCCGGCGTTCCAGTCGGCGGCCAGTAGTCCGACCGATACCAACGGTAGCAGCAGCGATCAGAACAGTTCCATGATTACTGCGAACGACTTCCTCACGCTTCTGGTGACAGAGCTGAAGAACCAGGATCCAACGGCGAATACGGATCCAAATGCCTACGTCGATCAGTTGGTGCAGGTAAACAGCTTGCAGCAGTTGATCCAGATCGACCAGAACACAACAGGTGCAAGCAGTGACCAGCCGACCACTTCCGGCTCGTAGAGTCTCAGTAGTCAAGTAGCGATACACCAGAAAGCTGCCGCGTTGCGGCCAGGAGGAACACCATGCCATCTTTTGCGACGGCTCTTACCGGTCTGGAGTCCAACAACACCGCGTTGAACACGATCGCCAACAATCTGGCGAATATGAGCACGGTCGGTTACAAGGACCAGACCGATCAGTTCAGCACCCTGTTTTATCAGCAGCTCAACAGCGGCGTGAATGGCGCCGTGCAGGTGGGCGTCGGTACGCAGGTCGCCACGACCGAGACCGACTTTTCTAACGGCAGCCCTACACCCACGACCCAAGCGACAGAAATGGCGCTTCAGGGCAACGGGTTTTTCCTAATTGACGATCATGGTCAGCAGGAGCTCACCCGCGCCGGGGATTTCGTCCTGAACACGACAGGGGCTTTGCAGACGACCAGCGGAGCTTCGGTAATGGGTTATCCGGCTGCAAATGGCAGCATCACGGTAGGCGCCGGAGTACAGCCGATCGTGCTGCCTCTTGGCCAGACCATGGCGTCGAAACAGACCGGCGCCATTAATATCCAAGCGAACCTGGATGCCTCTGCGTCTGCGGACGCGACTTCCAGTGTGCCGGCACCGGTCACCCTGTACGATTCGCTGGGCGCTGCGCATCAGACGACGGTGACGTTTACGAAGACGGGGTCGAATACATGGACTTACAACATCGCGTTACCTGCCGGCGACGCTGCTGGCAGTGCGGGCACGACTGGCACGCTGACCTTTGATGGCGCCGGAAACCTGACCAGCCCAACCGGGAGCATCGGCGGCATTTCATTCACAGGGCTTGCGGACGGGGCCTCGAACATGAACTTCTCCTGGAACCTGAGCTCGCTCACGCAGACGGCCTCCAGCTCGAATGTGGCCGGCGCGACGCAGGATGGATATGGCAGCGGCAGTTATCAGGACTTCAGCGTGGACGGGAATGGCGTTGTGCAAGCTAACTTCAGCAACGGCCAAAGCCAAGTCATTGGACAGGTAGCGGTAGCAACCGTAGCAAACATGCAAGGGCTGCAGGCGACCAACAACACCGCCTTTCTTGCCACTCAGGCCTCCGGGCCAGTGGTAATCGGCACACCGGGTACAGCCGGGCGGGGAACAATCGAAGACAAAGCGTTAGAGTCTTCTAACGTGGACGTCTCGACTGAATTTTCCGCCCTTATCGTGGCGCAGCGGGCTTTCGAGGCGAACTCAAAATCGGTCACCACCTTCGATCAGGCCACCCAGGAAGCCATCAATATGATTCACTAAGCATTTCGTGTAAGCCGGGCTGTGTTCTTGCGGAGCGTCTGCAACTTTGCGCACGCTTCGCTGGCGTCTCTCGCTCTAGCCTTTATCATGGGCGCGGCCTGGCATTTTCTGACAGATCTCTAAGATCGGCATCACGCCGATGGCATCCCGCATGCAATCTTCTCGGGCATGGAGAACATAGTCCACGTCCCCGAAGGGCCTCCGGAGAATGCCATAGGCGTGAACGAGACGCCGGTGATGCAAACGCCGATGCTGCCATCTCCGGCGAAAGAGCCCGATGCACAGCACAGCGACCCCGAGTGCACAGAGATCGTGCCCTCATATCAACAGCAGCTGTCGTCCGGCGAGGAATCGGCAATACCAGGAACGCTGGCATTGCCCGAGCATCTTCGGCAGATTCCATTCCGTCTTGAGTTGCGCGTTCCGCTATCGCGCTTTACGCTTCGCGATCTGCAGCAGCTCAAGGCAGGCGCTCTGCTGGCCACCGAACACCTGTCTGTGCGGGATCTTGTCCTGACCGCGGCGGGTGAGCGCCTGCTGCTGGTGGAGCTAGAGGCGATCGAGCAGCAGCTTGCGGCCCGGGTGAAGCGCCTCGCCTGGCGGCACAAGTGGCGGAGGAAGGCATGACGCCCCTGCAAAGCTGGCTCACCAGGCCGCGCGCTACCGTTCGCATTGATACGACAGCCCCCTGGGCAGCCTGGATGAAAATGCTGCGACGCCCATTCGTTAGCGGCACGCCCGATCTGCGTCCGCGTATCGAGGTGCTCGATCGGCTGGCGCTTGGCGGCAAGAAGTCACTGCTGCTGATCGCGATTGACGATCGCCGGCTGCTGGTTGGCGTCGGAGAGGATGGTGCACCGTCGATCGTCCACTTCGAAAGCCGGCGCGGCGGCGCTTCGAATGTTCCCGTTCGGGGTAAAAGGGCCGCAGTACGTGACCGCAAGAGGGTGCGCGGATGATTGCTTCGCTTGCCTTCCTTCTAGCCGAGCCGGCATCCTTGCCATCACTGCATGGGTTGAAAGCCATCACGGATAACAACTCCGTGCCATGGACCATCGTCGGAATTCTTACGCTGCTCACGTTGCTTCCGGCGATCGTTCTCTCCATCACGCCCATGGTGCGGCTGCTGGTGGTGTTCCACTTCCTCCGCCAGGCACTCGGGACCCAGACCGCACCCAGCAACCAGACCCTGATGGGCCTTGGCCTGATGATGACCTGGTTCTTGATGCAGCCAGTGATGGTAGCGGTCAATCAGCAGGCGATTCAGCCGTTCCAGCAAGGGCAGATATCCGCTTGGCAGGCAGTGGAACGCGGCGTCCAACCCCCCAAAGCAGTTCATGCTGCACTACGCCCGAGAAAAGGATCTCGCACTTTTCGTGAAAGCAGGATCGATCCCTAGACCGAAGACGCCGATGGATTTGCCGATGCGCGTTGTGATCCCGGCATACATGCTCTCGGAGCTGAAGTCCGGCTTCCAGATTGGGGCGATTCTCTTCCTGCCATTCCTGCTGGTGGACCTGGTTGTGGCTTCCATCACCACCTCCATCGGCATGCTGCAACTGCCGCCAGTAACCATATCGACGCCGCTGAAGATCCTGCTGTTCGTCATGGTGGACGGCTGGAACGTGCTGGCCGGTTCGTTGCTGAAGAGCTTTTCCTGAGCGAGCACGACGAAGGAGAAATGATGACTCCCGATCAAGTTGCCGAGCTGATGCGGAGCACATTGCGCGAGGCGCTGCTGCTGAGCGCGCCCATTCTGGTGGTTGCAGGAGTTTCGAGCCTGCTCATCAGCCTGGTCCAAACGCTGACCTCGATTCAGGACCAGACACTCTCGACGGTGCCACGCCTCCTGATCGTCTCAGCTGTCCTGCTCGCCGGGATGCCATGGTTTCTTCACAGGCTCGTGTGGTTCACTGCGTCCATCCTGGGCGATCTTCACCGGTTCGCGAACTGATTGCATGACAGCCCTTCTATCAAACGATGCGTCCGGTTGGGAGCACTTTCTCTCGGCAGGCCTGCTGGTATTTATCCGTGTCAGCGGCCTATTCATCTTCGCGCCCATCTTCTCCTCCCAGGCGCTGCCGGCAAAGGTGAAAAGTGTCTTCCTCGTGGTTCTGACGGTGGTGTTGGCCCCGCTAGCTGCGGGCCTTCCCGGATCGCATGTGGAGGTGGGACTGCGAAGCGTGCTGGGAGAGCTCGGAGTGTCCGCGCTTCTGGGGTTATCGCTAGCCATGCTGAACGAGCTTGCGTCACTCGCAGGGCAGCTCCTGGGAATGCAATTCAGCTTTTCCCTCGTCAACCTGCTCGATCCCAACAGCGAAGTGCAGACACCGCTGCTGGCGCAGATGCTCAGCCTGCTTGAGATCACCGTTCTGTTGGCCGCTGGTCTGCATCGGACGATTCTCGCGGCGCTGCTTCATACATTTCTCATTGTGCCGCTGGGATCGGGCTTTGCCCCGCGCGAGATCGGGCTTCCACTGGTCGGCATGATGAGCGGCGTCTTCCTTGCAGCGCTTCAGCTTGCCGCCCCCGTGATAGCCGCAACTCTGCTCGTGGAGATTGGCATTGCCTTGATGTCGCGCATTTCGCCGCAATTGCCGGTTCTGGCCCTGACCGTGCCGGCAAAGACAGTGCTCGGATATGTCGTGCTCATCGGCTCGCTAGCACTCTGGCCCGCCTTCTTCGAAGCGCGCTTCGATGGCCTGCTGAACACCGCCCAGGGGCTGCTGCAAGACCTGGCACTACAGGCTTCCTAACCGCGCGCGAAAGGAGGGATCGGGATGAGCAGCGAGCGTACAGAGAAAGCCAGCCCCAGACGGCGGCAGAAGGCGGAGCAGGAAGGTGATCGTCCGCGTAGCCGCGAGTTGCTCTCGGCGGCCGCTTTGTTGGCCGGAAGCCTCACGCTAAGCTGGGCAGCACGCGCCTGGCTCCCGCTCTGGATGGGCATTTATCAGAATAGCGTTGCACTGATCGGTACCCCGAGCCTCTCTGCGCAAGCGCTGAGTATGTCGATCCGCAACCTGTTGGTTGCCGGCGCTGCGCCCTGCCTCTTTATTATGCTGGCCGCAGCCGGTGCGAGCCTTGGGGTTGCGATGGCCCAGAATCGCGGGTTACGCCTGCAGCCGGCGGGGATCGCGCCGAAGTGGTCGCGACTGAATCCCGCGCAGAACGCCAAGCACCTCTTCACCACGCGGGCCTTGGTACGGCTCGGCAAATCATTGATTCCGGTCCTGCTCCTGGCGGTGCAGCTGATCCATTTCGTCAGCGCGCTTAGCACGATGCCTGCATTCAGCCTTGCGCGTTTGCCGCTGGTTTTCGGTGAGGCCTACGAGCTGCTGGTGAATACGGCGTGGATCATGCTGGCCTGGTCGCTTGTGGACTACGTCGTCGAATGGCGGCAATGGGAAAGCCGCATGAAGATGAGCAAGCAGGAGATGCGCGAGGAATTCAAGGAAACGGAAGGGAATCCGCAGATGAAGGGGCGCATCCGTTCCCTGCAGCGCCAGATGCGCCGCCGCACCATGCGTGCCGACGTGAAAAAAGCCAGCGTCGTGATTACCAATCCTACCCACTATGCGGTGGCCCTTTCCTTCGACATGACCACGATGGAAGCTCCCAAGGTGTTGGCGAAAGGCCGCGATCTCCTGGCTGCGCAGATCAGGGAAGACGCCCGCTGGGCCGGCGTCCCGCTGGTAGAAAACCCGCCTCTTGCACGCTCGCTCTATCGCGCCGTCGCGCCGGGCGAGAGCATTCCGGCGGAACTGTACGCGGCGCAGTGGCTGCAATTCTGGCATATCTCTTTCGCCAGGAGGCGGAAGAACGAATGCGCCGCGAGCATGAGCAGCGGCACAGAAACGCCACACGATCCACCAAATCCACTCACGCCAGTTCGCGAATTTCTGCAGTCGGCGCTGGCTCCGGACCAGCTGCCAATAAGGAGACACGATGAGCTCTTCCGCCGTTTTGACCGTCCCCGCCGCGAACCAGGCAAGCAGCGCCAAAGGGAGTGGTTCCGCCAAGCCGGACTGGAAGCATTGGGTGAGCAGTATGCGTCAGCTCGCGCTTCCCTGCGGAGCCATCAGCATTGTCTTCGTCATGCTGATCCCGCTGCCATCCATCGTCCTGGATCTGCTGCTTGGTCTCTCCATAGCGGCCGCCGTGCTGGTATTTCTTTCCGCAGTACAGGTGCGCAAGGCGGTCGATCTGTCTGTTTTTCCTACGGTCCTGCTACTGCTCACGCTCTTCCGGCTCTCGCTGAATATTGCATCGAGCCGTCGCATCCTGCTCCACGGAAGCGAGGGAACCGGGGCGGCCGGCAGTGTCATTGAGTCGTTTGGCCAGTTCGTCGTGGGTGGTAATTACGTCGTTGGGTTTGTGTTGTTTCTCGCGCTGATCGCCATCCAGTTCCTGGTGGTCAGTCACGGGGCTGTACGCACGGCGGAAGTCACGGCCCGCTTCACTCTGGATGCATTGCCGGGAAAGCAGATGGCCATCGATGCCGATCTGAATGCCGGCCTCATCGATGAAGTCGCAGCGCGCAGGCGCCGGGAGGCAGTTGCTCGCGAGGCGGAGTTCTACGGCGCCATGGATGGCGCGGCCCGCTTCAATCAGCGCGACTCCATGGCAACGATCCTTATTACGGCAATCAATATCGTGGCTGGCCTTCTGATCGGCACGTTGCAGCAGGGAGTGGCCCTGGGCGATGCTCTGAAGACTTACACGACACTAACGGTCGGCGATGGCCTGGTCACGATGATTCCATCGCTGCTGGTCTCTGTCGCCGGCGGCATGGTGCTCACACGGGCATCTTCCGCAGGCGCGCTGGGTTCAGAGATCGGTTCTCAACTGCTGGGCCGACCGGCGACGCTTTATATGTCCGGTGGCGTTCTGGGCGTGATGGCTCTGGTGCCGGGGTTGCCCAAGCTGCCGTTTCTCCTGGTTTCTGGAATATTGCTGCTGGCCGGACGTCATATCTCGCGCCGCGCCGCGCCACAAGCAGCGGACAGCGCATCGGATGCCGCTAAAAAGAACGACGCGAAGACGCAAGGCGAAAACCTGGCTGGGCTGCTGCGCATGGATGAGCTTTCGCTCGAGATCGGCTTCCAGTTGATCTCGTTTGTGGATGAAAAGCAGGGCGGCCAAATGCTGTCGCGAATCCGCACACTGCGGCGGCATCTGGCGACCGAGCTCGGGTTCATCGTGCCACCGGTCCACATCGCAGACAACCTGCGGCTGAAGCCGCGCGAGTATGTGATCTCGCTGCGCGGCCTGGAGATCGGCCGCTGGCAGACGGAAGGCAATCAGTTACTAGCCGTTTCTGCGGATCCGCAGGCGCGTGCGCTGCCCGGCAAAGAGACACGCGAGCCGGCCTTCGGGGTGAGCGCGCGCTGGATTGCGCCCGCACTGGAAGAGCAGGCACTGGCGGCCGGCTACTCCGTTGTCGACGCAACTACGGTCATCACCATGCATTTGTCGGAGCTGGTCCGGCGTCATGCGCAGGAACTCCTGAGTCGCGCCGAGACGAAACGTCTGATCGACACATTGAACGATTCCCATCCCAAGCTGGTGGAGGAGCTGATCCCGAAGGTGATGACTCTGGGTGAGGTGCAGCGTGTCCTGCAACAGCTTCTGCGTGAGCAGGTTTCGATTCGCGACCTCGGCACCATCCTTGAGGTCCTGGTCGAGGCAGCGCCAGCCAATAAGTCCTTGCCGTACCTGGTGGAGCTGTGCCGCCAGGCCATGGGGCGGCGGCTCGTGCAGCCTCATCTGGACGCCGACGGAGCGCTCCCGGTGCTGCTGCTCGACCCGGCCATCGACGAGGAGCTGCAGTCCTGCTTTGGTGACGGAGGCAGGGCAATCAGCGATAGAGGCGCGCTGACCGTGCCGGTCATCCGGCGCATGGCCGATTCTTTGAAAAAGCTAACTGGAGGTGCAAGCGCAACGGCATGGCCCGTGCTTCTGTGTCAGAGTCCGGCGCGATATCACATTCGCCGCTGGCTGGAACCGGCCGTCCCTCGCGTGACGGTGTTAGCACCGAGTGAAGTACCCGCCGATGTGCGGGTACGGTCACTCGGAACTGTCCGCTAAGCCGGCACTGCAAGCGAGCGGAACGGAACTACAGGAGCAGCTATGCAACAGAGAACGTCCACAGGTGAGAACCGCACCCAACTGCCGGCAACTCTCTATCCTCTACCGGCAACGCCGGCTTCGACTGTATCGAAGGCTGTATACGACCAGGCGCCGGCAAATGCAGAATCCGCTGCCGCTGAGATGTATCCGTCGCCGATATCGGAAGAGGCTCTGCGGGAGCACCTCCCGATGGTGCGCTTTCTCGCGCTCCGCATTCGTGAGCGGCTGCCGCAGCAGGTCGAAATGGAAGACCTGATTAGCTCCGGCATGGTCGGACTAATGGACGCGATGCAGAAGTTCGACCCCAACAAAAAGGTGCAGTTCCGTACGTATGCACAGTTCCGTGTGCGCGGCGCCATGCTGGACAGCCTGCGCGCTCTGGACTGGGGCCCCCGCGATCTGCGCAGGAAAGCGCGCGCGGTCGAAGAGGCCATTCGTTCCTTGAGCACGACTCTGGGCAAGGCTCCGACGGAGAGTGAGGTTGCGAAGGAACTCGGGCTGGATCTGCACGCATATCAGCAGCTTCTTAGTGAGCTCTCCGGCCTGGAATTGGGTAGCTTGAATGAAACTCCGGCCGATGATGCAGGTGTGGAGACACTGGCACTC
Organism: uncultured Acidobacteriaceae bacterium; assembly: GCA_963797895.1. Classification (GTDB taxonomy): domain Bacteria; phylum Acidobacteriota; class Terriglobia; order Terriglobales; family Acidobacteriaceae; genus KBS-83. Next base: position 122,618 of record CAWCRD010000007.1, on the reverse strand, counting down.
CTCCCCGCTGGCCCAGAGGATGATCCCTTTCTCCAATGCCAGAGCAGCGAGACGCGGCGTCTCCTGGCGGAAGCGATTGCGGCGCTTCCGGAACGCGAACGTATGGTCCTGACGCTCTATTACTACGAAGAGCTGACCATGCGCGAGGTGGGCGCGACCTTGGGCGTGGTGGAATCGCGCGTTTCGCAGTTGCACTCTTCGGCAATGGCGAGACTCCGCGCCGCGCTCGGCGCGCCATGTGGAAGGCGGTCGGCGCGCGCATAGCGAACCGACTGCACGAAATGGACAAGCGGAGAGGAGACGCAGTGATCGAAGGAAGCGTGCTGGGCGGACTGCTGGATATCGAGCTGGAGGCGAACATTCGATTCGGCGCGCGTGAGATGTCGCTGGCCGAACTGCTGGAGATCGGCCCGGGCGCCGTAATCCCCCTGGATCGGCAGGTCACGGATCCGGTGGACCTGATCATTGGAGAGAAGGTCGTCGCCCGCGGAGAGGTTGTGCTGATTCAGGGCAAATTCGGACTACGTGTCACCGAGGTCCTCTCGGGGTGACACAAACATTACCCGCGATGAAGTCAGAGAGCACTGCAGATCGTCGATCGCCCCGCTGGACGGAGGTGTGCGGCAACCCGGAATGCGAAACGGGCTGGCTGCACCTCTTCCGCAGCCGCTCGCTCCCGCGCTTTGAAGGGAAGTGGGCGTGCAGCGCACGCTGTATGGAGTGGATCATCGCGGATGCTGTTCACAGCCAGATCGAAAGCTGGGAGCCCGGTCCCGCGGCACGCTCATTGCGCATGCCGCTGGGACTTATTCTCCTCAGCCGCGGGTGGATTACGCATCGGGAGCTTCAGGAAGCACTCGCGGCGCAGCGCTGTACTGGAACGGGCCGAATCGGCGAGTGGTTGGGCCGCCTGCATGGCATTTCGGAAGCCACCATCGCAAAGGCGCTCGGAATCCAGTGGAACTGCGCGGTAGTGCGCTCCGGAGCTCCCGGTATTGAGTTCGCACCGTCGCTTATTCCTGCGTTCCTGCGCCACCGCTACGGTCTGGCGCTTCTTCGCCACGGGCCGGCCGGGAATTTCTATCTGGCAGGCAGATATTGCGCGGAACATGCTGCCTCGCGCGCCGTGGAACACATGCTGGGAATGCCCGTGCAAGGAACATTTCTCGAAGATGGCGCGTGGAACGCTGCAGAATTGGGTGCTGGCGAGTCGGTGGAGCCGCACGCAGGACGCGATGGGGTCGCAGCGTCTATTGCTGAGCTGGTCGAACGATCGCGCTCAGTGGATGCGCGACTGGTACGGATACACGATCATCTGTGGCTGCGAATGTGGCTTCGACGGGAGCGCGCCACACAGTTGCAGGATGCTGTCTTTCCCTTGCGGACCGGAATGGGAAAACTCCAGGGGAACGAGCGCATTCCTTAGAAGGCGCTAAGGACATTGGTCCGTCAACACTGCAAAAGTGGCCCTCTCCTTGCAATGAATACCGGCAGGAGAGCTGGAAATGGATAGCGGATATTACGCGGCCTATTCGGCATTGCTCGCGCGCACCGAGGCGATGGACGCAGCGTCCAGCAATCTGGCGAATGCCAATACAAACGGCTATCGTGCGCAGCGCGAATACTTCCGTGATGCTGTCGCCGGTGAAGGCGCAGCGGATTCGCAGTTGAACGGCGCGGTCAACCGCTACGGCGTGCTGGGCGGAGGCCAGGTGGACCTCGGTCAGGGCGCGCTGGTGAAAACAGGGAATTCCACCAACGTTGCCATCCAGGGGCAGGGCTTCTTCGCGGTGAAGACTGCTCACGGCGAACGATACACGCGGGACGGATCGTTTCAGCGGACCAAGGATGGGACCCTGGTAGATAGCGTCGGAGACCCCGTTCTCGACACAGCGCACAGGGCGATCGTGATGCCCGGCGGAACAATCGCAATCGGCACCGATGGAGCGGTTTCTGTCGATGGAGGAGTAGTCGGTCAACTGGGAGTCTTCGTTATGCCGGCCACGCAGATGATTGCCGAAGGCGCGAATGAATATCGTGCGAGCGACCCCAGCACGGTGAAGGCAAGCCAGCAGTATTCGGTGGCCCAGGGAGAACTCGAAGGATCCAACCAGGACATCGTGAGCGGCAGCCTTCAATTGATGCTGATCCAGCGCCAGGCCGAGATGATGCAGAAGGCGCTCTCCGCTTTTCACAATGACTTCGATCGCTCTGCAAGTGAGGATCTGCCAAAGGTCTAAGCAGAGGGTTGCGCTACAGGAAGCACCGGAGGAGACGAATGATACGAGCACTCTACACGGCAGCGAGCGGCATGAGCGCGCAGCAACTCAATCTGGACACGATTGCGAATAACCTCGCGAACTCATCGACTGCCGGATTTCGCCAGACGCGGCTGCAGTTCCAGGACATGCTGTACCAGAACATGGTGACACCCGGCGCGGCGCAGAGCGCGCAAACCGTCTCGGCAGGGTTACAGATCGGCCTCGGTACCAAGTCTGCCGCGACTGAGGTGATCATGACGCAAGGCGATCTCAATCAGACCAATAATCCGCTCGACATTGCGATTGAGGGCTCGGGGTTCTTCCAGGTGCAGCTTCCCGATGGGACTACCGCCTACACTCGCGCGGGCAGCTTTCACCTCAATAACCAGGGAACAATGGTGACGGCAGCGGGCGACCTGCTGCAGCCGGCGATCACCATTCCGCCGAATGCGACCGCCGTCACCATCACGCAGTACGGACAGGTGAACGCGACGCTTCCGGGACAGCAGAACCCGCAGCAGCTCGGGCAATTGCAGCTGGCAACGTTCGCCAATCCGGGTGGACTTGAGGCGATCGGCGGCAACCTCTTCCGGTCCACGCTTTCCTCTGGCGATCCGGTCACGGACAATCCGGGCGGGACGCAGGGGCTTGGCCAGGTGCAGCAGGGATATCTGGAAGGCTCAAATGTCGATGTGGTCAGCGAGTTCGTCCAGATGGTGCTTGCACAGCGCGCTTACGAGAGCAATTCCAAAGTCATCAAAGCAGCCGACGATATGTACTCGCAAGTGAACAACATGTCCCGCTAGAGTCCCGAAAAATATGCCTGCTTTTCGAAATATTTTCGTCAGTATCGCCATTTCCATTGCCGCCGTCAGCACGGCCAGTGCGCGGGGCGCGCACGATGTGCCCGAGCCGGATTCGACCACTGGCTTCTATTGGCAGCGCGTCATCAACCCCGAAATCCGGCCGCTCCACCGCGGCTCGTTCCTGTACCTGATTCCGCTGTGCCATCTGTCGGCCGACCGAAAGCGCGACGGCCGGTTGCTTGTGTGCGGGCGGGTGAGCACCTGCTGCTCCATGAGACTCGTATGGCGTCTTCCACTGTGTCTCTCGCGGCTATGGCAGTTCAAAGCGGGGCCTGTGGGGACCACATACGGGCGCGCATTGAGGTAACCGGAGCCTTTACTGAAATCACCGTGCTGGGCCACGGAATGGGAGCCATCGCCGGAAAGGAAGATAAATGGCGCTGACGCTTGCGCGGTCGATACTCTATGTCGGCGTTGCCTTCGGATTGATCGTCGCAGCGTCTGGCGTCACGCATGCAGCCGCGCCCAGTCCGAAGAAGAAGCAACGGGATCCAGGGCGCGGCCGATCGCGCTCTGTCGGACTACATCGCCCGCGTGCACAAGCAGAGCGAGGCTGAGCCGCGTGCTATGGGCTCGATCTGGAGTGAGGACGGCGCATTCACCCGCCTCACGTCCGACGTTCGTGCGATGCACCAACACGATCTGATATCCATTGTTGTCGTGGAGGCGCTCTCCGCCTCAACCGACGGGACGGTCAAGAACTCTCGTAGCTCCAGCGCAAGCTCGCAGGTGGCGTCACTCTTTGCGAAGCTATCGTCCAGCAATAGCCTGCAGAACCTGCTCTCGCAGAATTCCGCCAGTGCCCTCAGTGCGCAAGGGCAAAGCGTGACGAATTCAACGCTGAACACCACGGTAGGCGGGCAGGTGGTCAGTGTCCTGCCAAACGGCATTCTCGTCATCGAAGCCGAGCGGCAGGTCGCCTTCAATCAGCAGACACAAATGATCCGGCTGCGCGGGCTGGTGCGGCCCAGTGATGTAAACGCGAACAACCAGGTGCTCTCGACCGCGGTGACCGACCTTGAATTGGAAGTGGTTGGAAAGGGAATTATCAATGACTACACATACCGCCAAAATCCGCTGGTCCGGTTTTTGGAACGTCTGGTCGTTTTCTAGTCCGGTCTCGACTGGTTTGCTGAAGCTTGAACGCATTCCATGGATCGGGATGATCCTCGCCCTCTGCCTCTGCCTCTGCCTCTGCGCTCCGGTTCGGACGCGCGCCGATTCAGCAACGCATCGCGTCCGGATCAAAGACGTTGCGACCATCGAAGGCATACGCGAGAACCAGCTGGTTGGCTACGGCATCGTTGTCGGTCTGAGCGGCACGGGGGACAGCCAGCAGACGGTTTTTCCCGTACAGACGCTCATCTCCACCTTGCAGCGCATGGGCGTCAATGTGCCCACCACCGGCAGCTCCAGTATCCTTCGCGTACAGAACATGGCGGCGGTCTTCATTGCGGCTACGCTGCCACCATTTTCCGAGCCGGGCACGAAGCTGGATGTTACCGTTTCTTCGGCAGGCGATGCGCGAAGTCTGAACGGCGGTCTCCTGCTGATGACACCGCTTTACGGACCTGACGGGCGCATCTATGCCCAGGCACAGGGCCCGGTGGTACTTGGCGGCTATGCGGCCGCGGCGAACGGCAATGCAAAGATCGTCAATCACCCCACAACCGGGCGCATTCCTGGCGGAGCGATGGTCGAACGCGGAGTGCCGCTCGACCTGTCCCGCCTGCCGTCCTTATCCATATTGTTGAACGACGCCGACTTTCGAACCGCGGAGAGGATGGCCGACGCCATCAACAGTGCACTTCAGCGTCCGCTGGCGCAGGCTGCCGATAGCCGCCGCGTGGATCTGCACCCTCAGCCGGGCGAAGATCTGCCAGCTCTGCTGGCGCGGGTCGAAGCAGTTGAGATTGAGACCTATCCACGCGCGAAGGTCGTTGTAAATGAGCGCACCGGAACGGTCGTGATCGGCGGAGATGTTCGATTGCAGCCGGTCTCCATTCTCCACGGCGGATTGGTGGTGAATGTAGTAAGCGACTTCGCCGTTTCACAGCCTGGACCACTCAGCAACGGCACGACCCAGACAGTGCAGGAAACCCGCGTCGAGACGCAGGATAAGCCTGTAAACCAGATTGTGCTGAAGCGCGGCGCCACAGTCGACGACCTGGTGCAGGAACTGCAGGCGATCGGGGCGAGCGCACGTGATGTGATTTCGATTCTGCAGGCGATGAAAGAGGCTGGGGCGCTCGAGGCCGAGTTGGAGGTGCTCTGATGCATCTGGCCAAAGTAGGAGTGTCGGAGGCGATATCAGAGAATTCGTCGGCAGTGAAAAATCCAGGGCTCGAGCACTCAGCGCATGAATTTGAAGCCAGCCTGATGGCTGAGCTTTTGAAGCCGCTGCAGGGGACCGATGGCCTTACGGGCGAAGATAGCGGTGGCGGAGCGGGAAGCGCAGGCGCGTTAGGGAACTTTGCCTCGGAATCGCTGGCACGAGCTATTTCGGAACGCGGGGGCTTCGGCATTGCCGACCGGATACTCCGCCAGCTCAACACATCGTCCCCTGGTAAACCCAAAACGGACGCGACGGGCTCCGTCTGCAGCGGCCTCAAGTTTTCTGGAAAACCGCCGATATAGTCTGCAGGGAGGCCCGTCCATGGACATACGCGATCGCTCCAACTACACATCAAACCTGGAGAGTCTCGGCATTGAAGGGACGGCCCGGTTGCGCACGGACACTCCGTCCGCATCTCCCCTTAGCCAAACGACATCGGCCACGGATTCGAGCGAACTCAGCCCGGCGGCGCAGGCGATGGCACAGGCGATGCAAATGCCCGACGTTCGCCAGGACCGTGTTGCCAGCCTGCAGCAGCAGATTGCCGAGGGAAACTATCACGTCCCGTCTCAAGACTTGGCGGATGCGATGCTGCGGAATTTTGCAGGATAAGGACCCATGAATGATGCGCGACGAAATAGAGGGTTGGTGGTGTCTTCCGGCGGCGGAGATCGAGCAGGTGCTCGATCTCGTCATCGACGGACTCGCAAAATTGGACGCGGACATTCTTGTGCAGCTCACGTGTCGCTGCCGCGAGTGGGAAGGGAAGAGCCATACCCTATCGCTCTCCAGTCGGGCACACGCGCGTCTCTCGTGGAAGCTGCTGCTGCTCGATCGTCTACTTCGCCAGACCCGCATCAACCTGAACGTGCTCGGGCTCGAGCCGGGGCGATATAGCCCGGCGGAGGGCTATCGAGCCTTTGCAAGGCGCTGAACAGTATGGCTTCGTTGAATCAGGCATGGAACATTGCGACGGGCGCGCTGGCCGCTGATCAGGCAGCCATCTCAGTTGTAGCGGGCAACATCGCCAACGCGAACACGCCTGGCTATACCACCGAAACCGTGCAATGGGGATCAGCCGACACGGTCACAGTCGGCGGTCGCTCACAGCCCGGCGGCGTCACGATCACAGGAATTAGTTCACAACGCGATCGCGTGCTAAACCAGCGCATCGATCAGCAAACACAGGAACAATCCGGCACAGCTGCCCGCCTTGCCGCCTTGAACGATCTGCAGTCCATCTTCGCGGGAGCAATCACAGTGACAGGGAGTGCAACGAGTAGCGGCATCGCCGATATAGGCCAGCAGTTGACGGCATTTTTTCAGAGCTTCTCATCGCTCGCTGCAGATCCGTCGAACACCAGCCTGCGAACGGGAGTGCTCTCGGCTGCACAGAATTTAGTCGCAACTTTCAATCAGGCTTCTGACAGTCTGGAGCACCAGCGGTTAGGGCTCGATGCGACGGTCGCCTCGGCCGCTACGCAAGTCAACGCCCTGGCAGCGGACATCGCGGGCCTGAACGTAAAGATCAGCTCCGCCAGTCCGAATGCGGATGCCGGCACGCTTGAGGACCAGCGACAGTACGACATCCAGCAGCTATCTCAACTCGTCGGCGTCCATCAGATTACGAATAACGGCAATAGCCTCACCATCACGACCACTTCCGGCGCAGTGCTGGTCGCAGGTGGTCAGAGTGTCGAGCTTCAAACGCACAGTTCCGGCGGCGTCACGCATCTGTTGCTTGGCGGGGTGGACCAGACGACCGCCCTCACCGGCAATGGTGGCCAGATTGGCGGCACGCTCGAGGCGCGCGATTCCGACATTCCAGCCGCTCTCGCATCCGTCGATCAGCTTGCCTGGAGCGTGGGGAATGCAGTGAACGGCCAGCAGGCAAGCGGCTCAGACATCAATGGAGCCACGGGCGCGCCGATATTTGCCTTTGGCAGCAGTACGACAGGCGCTGGGGAGGCGATCTCGGTTGTCCTGACGGATCCGAACAGCGTGGCGGCATCGGCTTCGGGAGCAGGAGCGCAGGACGGATCGAACGCCACAGCGATGGCGGCGCTGGCTTCGGCCACAATTGTCGGCGGCCAGACGGCGAACGCCTCCTATGCGGGGCTGGTCGGTCAGATTGGCGAGAACGTTAGCCAGGCTACAACGGCACAGGCATCGCAGAGCGCGTCTCTTACGCAACTGCAGTCACAGCAAAGCGCATTCTCTTCCGTCGATCTGAACGATCAGGCGGCGCTGCTGCAGAGTTATGAACAGTCCTACCAGGCGGCCGCAAAGGTGTTCACGATATTGAACTCCGTGATCTCAAGCGCAATCAATCTGGGCGTTGAGACGGCAGTATCCGTGTAAGTCCTCTGGAGAGTGAACGCATGAACGTGAATCCAAACTATATCCAGCAGCTCACAGCTGCGCTCTCTCGGAATACGGTGCAACAGCAGGCGCTTGCCAGCCAGATATCGAGCGGCGAGCGCCTTACCGGAATCGGAGATGGTCCAGTGGCGGCAGCACAAAATGTCCAGCTCTCCGCGCAAATTGCTGCTGATAGCACATTCACGCAGACAGCGGCCACGACTACTGCACGCATGCAGGTCGTCGATTCGACGCTCGGGTCGGTGGTCGATCAAATCAATCAGGCGATCTCGGTCGCGACAGCCGGCAACAACGGCACCAATAACGCGAGCGACCGGTCCAGTGTTGCGGCGGAGCTCAGCAGCATACGCGATGAAATCGTCGGGCTGGCAAATACAAGTTACGGCGGCACATACCTTTTCTCCGGCAGTCAGAACGGCAGCGCGCCGTTTGTCCTGGACAACACCACGAGCCCGGCCAGCGTGACGTATGCTGGAGACAGCCTCGTGCATTCTGTGTACACGCCGGGCGGTCAGTCGATTGCCACGAATCTGCCAGGCAACCAGGTATTCGCCGCATCGGGCGGCGATCTGCTGGGCACGCTGAATGCGCTTATCGAGGGTTTTTCAACCGGGGACACGGCTACGACCACCGCACTGACATCGCAGCTTGGCACGGCGCTGTCGCAGGTGAGCACACAACGCGCTTCGCTCGACGGCGCGATGAATCGGCTCCAGTCTGCTTCTTCCTACGCATCGCGTGAGCAGACGCAATTGGTGGCGACTCAGACCAATCTGCTGCAGGCCGATCTTCCCAGCCTCGCGACGCAACTCTCGGCGAACACGACGCAGCAGTCCGCGCTGGAGTCCGTAATCGTTGCGATCGAGCGGCAGGGAACCTTATTCGATCGCATGTAGCTCTGATCGGTCATGTTTCTAAGCCAGCCGCGTCAAGCCGCACGTCTATACTAATGCCGGGGTTCGATAGCAATGCGAGGCGCGATTCGCTTTCTTTGGAATGCAACCCGTGGAAATCGCTTGCGCCCCTGGCGGAGCGATTACCTGCGCTGGCGCATTGAGACGTACTCCGGGCGCGACGCGCACACCATCGGCGCCAGGGAGTTTTTCCACTTTGTGTGGCAGGAAAAGGGACGTTTGCTCCGATTCCTGCATTGGACCGGCGATCTCGGCCCACAGGGCTAATCAGCGGCCGCAGCCTTCCGACAGACAGCATAGAAGCACTCAAAGCGGCTCCATTGACCAATTCCGAGCCGAGATCGCCGTTTTTGCATCTATAGAGCAAAACCATCAAGGCTCCGTCGCGCCGTCTTGCCGTATCCTTGCGCCTGAGCGAGCCCACCTGCAGGAGCGAAATAAGTCCATGGCCGCAGCGGCAGCAGCAGTTCCCATGACGGCGTGGAAGCCGAAAACAAATCCCTGGGTGATTGCTGCGACCGTCGCGATGGCGGCATTCATGGAGGTGCTCGACACCTCTATTGCAAACGTAGCCCTGCCATACATCGCAGGCGGTCTCGGCGCCAGCCGGGATGAGAGTACGTGGGTGCTGACGACCTATCTTGTCGCCAACGCCGTTGTGCTTCCCATGGGCGGCTGGGCATCCAGCGTGATCGGCCGCAAAAACTTTTTCATGTTGTGCCTGCTCATTTTCACCGGCGCATCATTTCTGTGCGGTCTTGCGCCATCGCTAGGACTCCTCCTGCTCTTTCGCGTGATCCAAGGAGCCGGGGGCGGAGGATTGCAGCCGATGGCGCAGGCCATCATGGCGGACTCCTTTGAGCCAAGCAAACGCGGCCTCGCGTTTTCGCTTTACGGTCTGGTGGCTGTGCTCGCGCCGTCCATCGGGCCGACTGTCGGCGGCTGGCTGACAGACAACTACACCTGGCATTGGATTTTTTACATCAACATCCCGATCGGCATTGCCGCTCTGTTCCTGGTGCAGATGGTCGTGGAGGATCCTCCGTATCTCAAGCCCGACCGCAAAAACTTCTGGCGTATCGATTACATCGGAGTAATTCTGCTCGTGATCTCGATGGGATCGCTCGAGATCTTCATGGATAAGGGCGAGGAGTGGGACTGGTTCGGCTCCCACTGGATCAAGTTTTACGCAATCACCTTCGTCGTGTCGTTCTGCGCGCTCATCTGGTGGGAGTTGCGAGGATCAAAGCGTCCGCTGATGGAGATGCGCCTCTATAGATACAAAAATTTCGCGGTCTGTTCATTCCTGATGCTGATGACCGGCGGCATCCTGAACGCCGCCACGGTATTGCAACCGCAGTTCACGCAGCAGTTGCTCGGATACACCGCGACCATCGCCGGCCTGGCGCTGTCCTGGGGCGGACTGATGCTCATCGTCGTAATGCCGATGGCGGGCATCGCGGTTTCCCGCTTCCCGGCGCGCAACATCATCGTTTTTGGGTTCACACTGTTCGTTCTTGGCTATGGATACTCCGCGATGCGCGTGAATCTGGGGATAAGTTTCGGTTTCGCCTCATGGCTGCGCATCGTTCAGGTAGCCGCGATCCCATTCGTCTTCATCTCCGTCACGACCGCTGCCTATTTCGGTATCCCGCGCGAACTGAACAACCAGGTTGCCGGGCTCATCAACTTCGCGCGGAATATCGGCGGCTCCATCCTGATCTCGCTCACCAACGCCTTTGTTACGGAGAGCACCGCTTTCCACCAGGCAAATTTCCTGCACTCGGTGAATTCCGGTAATGCCGTTTACCAGCAGCGACTGCAGGCCACGGCCAGCGCGCTGTCTCCTCATCTCGGCCCCGCGAATGCCCAGGCGGGAGCCGCGGCTCAGATTTATAAGGCCATGCAGGCGCAGACGGCGGCACAGGCCTATGTGGATGTGTACTATGCGCTTGCCGCAGCTTCCGCCATCATGGTGCTGCTGTCCTTCCTGCTCCACAAGAACAATCCGCGCGCGGGCGGCACGAGCGAGATCGCAGTCCATTAGCAGGCCATCCGCCTGTCCTCCGGAAAGCCCTCTATGTTACTCTTGTGTCAGACACTTAGAGAGTGGATTCGATCGAGAGCATAGAGAGGTTAGCGTGCTGGCAACAGAAAAAAAGACAGAGGTGATCTCCCGTTTCCGGACACATGAATCGGATACCGGGAGCCCTGAGGTGCAGATCGCGATTCTGAGCGAACGGATTGGCGAGCTGACAGAGCATTTCAAGATGCACAAGAAGGACCACGCATCCCGGCGTGGCCTGTTGATGCTGGTGAGCAAGCGTCGTCGCCTTCTGAATTATCTGAAGACTAACGACTCGGTTCGCTACCGCGATGTAATCGGCAAGCTCGGCATTCGTAAGTAAAGCCTGTACAAGCCTTGCCTTTCTACCGCACGCCTCCAGTGACAGCGACGTGGATTTTCGGCCACGGTCTTCCAATACCAGTGCCGCACGTCGCTTCCCGCACGCTTCCACTCGCCGCCACGGCTGAGAGGAGGTCTCGTGCGCACAAATAACCCGCATCGAAATCTGTCGATCGGTGCTGCGTGCCTCCCTGCCTGGAGTAAAACCATCTCCTGCGCTGCACAGAAAATGAGGATTCCATGAAACAAGAAGTTTCCGTTGGGCTTGCCGGCGGCAAGCGACTGAATTTTGAAACCGGCCGTATGGCCAAACAGGCGCCTGGCGCCGCTTTAGTCTCCCAGGGTGACAGCGTCGTGCTAGTCACCGCAGTGTCTTCAGCAGACCCCCGCGAGGGCATTGACTTTTTCCCGCTTACCGTTGACTACCGCGAGTACACCTATGCGGGCGGGCGCATTCCCGGTGGCTTCATCAAGCGCGAGGGACGCCCGAGCGAAAAAGAGATTTTGACCTCACGGCAGATCGATCGTCCTATCCGGCCGCTGTTCCCCGAGAACTTCCGCAACGAGACACAGGTCATCGCATTCGTGCTCTCGGCCGACAAGGAGAACGATCCGGACGTGATCGCGATCAACGGCGCCGGCCTCGCACTCGCGCTGTCGGACATCCCGTTTGGCGGCCCGGTTGGCGCGGTGCGTGTGGGTCGGGTGAACGATCAATTCATCATCAATCCCACTTACTCAGAGCGGCATGAGAGCACGCTGAACATCATGGTCGTCGGCACCAAGGACGGCATCGTGATGGTGGAGAGCGGCGCGAAAGAAGTCAGCGAAGAGATTGTGATCGATGCCATCGACTTTGGACATGGCGAGATCAAGAAGATCATTGCTGCGATGGAAGAGCTGGTAGCGAAGGCCGGAAAGCCCAAGCGCGTAGTGGCAGAGATTGAAATCGATCACGCATACGCCGCGGAGCTTGAGTCGAAGATCGGCGCCCGTCTGCGGGACGCGCTGGATACCAAGACGCACGCCAAGGCTGAGAGCTACGCGATGGTGAAGGCGATCAAGGACGAGTTGGCGAAGGAACTGCCGCCCGACCAGCCTGAAGCGAAGAAGAAGCTGAGCAAATACTACGAAGCGCTGCGCGAGCGCATTTTCCGCGAGGAAGTGCTGCAGCAACGGATACGTCCAGACCGCCGCGCATTTGATGAGATCCGGCAGATCACGATCGAAACCAGCGTACTGCCCCGCACTCACGGGTCGGCGCTCTTCACCCGCGGCGAAACGCAGGCGCTTGTCACAGTGACACTCGGCACTACGGACGATCAGCAGCGCCTGGAGACCTACGAGGGCGAGCAGAAGAAGCGGCTGATGCTGCACTACAACTTTCCGCCATTCTCGGTGGGCGAAACTGGTCGCATGACCGGTGTCGGTCGCCGCGAAATTGGTCATGGCGCTCTGGCTGAGCGGGCAATCTCGGCTGTGCTGCCGGCAGTCGATGAGTCTCCGTACACCTTCCGTATCGTCTCTGACATCCTGGAGTCGAATGGCTCCTCATCGATGGCGAGCGTATGCGGTGCGAGCCTTGCGCTGATGGATGCTGGTGTCACGCTGAAGGGGTCAGTCGCCGGCATTGCGATGGGCTTGGTGAAGGAGGGCGAACAATACGCCATCCTGACCGACATCGCCGGCGCGGAAGATCATTACGGCGATATGGACTTCAAGGTAGCGGGTACGCGCAAGGGCATCACCGCGATGCAGATGGACATCAAGATCCCCGGCATCACCGGGCAGATCATGCGCGAAGCCATGGAGCAGGCGCGGCACGGCCGGCTCTTCCTCCTGGACAAGATGGATGCCGAGCTGCAAGGCGCTCGCGAGACGCGCTCCAAGTTCGCACCGCGCATCCATACACTGCAGATTCCTACCGACAAGATCCGTGACCTGATTGGACCGGGCGGCAAGGTGATCCGCGGCATCATCGAAGCCACGGGCGTGAAGATCGATGTCGACGACACCGGTCGTGTGAATGTGGCATCGAGCGATGAGGTCGGTCTGAATAAGGCGCTCGGGATGATCACCGATCTGACGGCTGTGCCTGAAATTGGGAAGACCTACTTGGGCAAGGTTGTCCGGCTGGCGGAGTTTGGCGCATTCGTCGAGCTCTTCCCGGGCACGGATGGTCTGCTGCATATCAGCGAGATCGCCGAGCATCGCGTCAAGGACGTGAAGGACGAACTGCGTGAAGGCGACCAGGTGATGGTGAAGGTCCTCGGCATCGAGGGCAATCGCATCAAGCTCTCCCGCAAGGCACTTCTCAAAGAGCAGCGGCAAAAGCTTGGCTTGCCTGAACCAGGCAGTGAGGGCGGTGAGCCGGCAGCGCCTCGTAGCCCTCGTCCGCCTCGCCAGGAGCGTTCGGAGCAGCAATCCGCCGATCGTCAGCCTTCCTCGAACGCCAGCACCATCATGATCGAGGGTGGCGACGACTTCGAAGAATCCGATGAGCCGATCGACGAGGAGAACGAGCCTAACTTCAATCGCGCCGACGACGCACCGGTGCCTGCAGGCGCCGCGCAGAACGGAGGCGCAGCCGCCGATGCCAATCGTCGCCGTCGCAGACGGGGACGTGGTGGTCGCGGCGGAAGCCAGGGTGGCGGTGGTGGTCGCCGGTAACCGGTAAAGGAAAAGGCTACGCGGCCCGCGTAGCCTTTCTTGTCTATGCGCTATTTGCCTCTGGCCGTATTTGCCGGGCTCTCTTTGCTCTGGGGATCTGAGTGGCTGCTGACGGCCTCGCTTCCCACGCAGCCGCGCCTTCACTCGCTCGCAATCGAATATGGAATCGCTGCAGTCTGTCTGCTGCCTTGGGCTATCCGCCATCGCTTCTGGCAACACAGGATACGGAGTGCTGCCGGTGTCGTCATTACAGGAGTAGGCATCCTGTGCCTTCCGCAGATACTGATATTCCTGGCGGGCAGAAGGCTCTCGCCCAGCGTTTCGCTCCTCGGTCTGGCGCTTGTTCCTGTCATTCTAGCGATCAGTGGTCGGCTCCCTATTTTGCTTGCTGTCTGTGGTTTCGGGGGCGTCGTTTTCCTGGCCGATCGCAGCCTCAATATCTCAGCTATCCAATTGTCATGGCTGCTGTTGCCTCTCGCCGCAGCGGCCGTGCTTGCGTGGTCGCTGGTCGCCGCCGAAAAGCAGAGCGACGTCATGTCTCTCGTCGAGGCGCTGTTTCTACAGTGTGTTGCCGCGGCATCTCTGCTGTATATCGTGTCGCTATTGTTAGAACATGAAACGATAACGTGGTCGGCAGTGGCAGCAGCTGGGTTCATTCTCCAGGCTGTTTTGACTGTCGTGTGCGGATATCTGCTCTTTTACTGGCTGCTGGGCAATCGCGGCGCGGGACCCGCCAGCATGCTGCAATGGACACAGCCATTGATTGTCATCGGGGAATCTGCTGTCCTCATGCATCCTCGGCTTCTGTGGTCGGACGCCGCCGGAGCCATTCTCGTCGTGGCCGCCATCACGCTGGCGTTCTCAAATCGGGACAGCGACAGGGGAGTATTCTTCGAGATTACTCAAACCTGAGTACCAGCAATCGGCGATCCGCATCTCACAGTCTCTGGGGTAAACTGCTGGCGTGGCCGCGTCCATGTACATCGTCGTCGAGGGTGAGGACCCCGGTTTTGACATCTTTGTGAACGGTCGTGCCCTGGCCAGGAACGAAGATGCACTGGAGAAGCTGGCGCACCGCCTCGGCGTACGGCCGATCCTCGACTTCTTCTCTGCCGATGAAAACTCCATGGCCCTCCTGCTCGAAGAAGGGGCGGGCGACCCGGAGTGGGCAAAGACCCTGCCGCCTCCCCAGTGGTTCGCTGCCGAGGATGGCCTCATCACAGTCTGCACGCTGATCGATTTCCTCCGCGAACATACGCTTGCGCTCGGCAATGAGACCCAGGAGGTCTTGAAGGAAATCGAAGAGTTCGAGCGGGTGCTTCGCAAGACTGCGCAGCACCATCTTCGGTGGCAGTTGGCCGTCAGCTGGCGGTGACTCGCGCTGGGGCGCGTGATCCGATTCAGACTTAGCTCTTCCAGATTCCCAGCACCCGCCGGAGCAATATCAGCTCGCCCACATGATAACTGGTGTGGTCAGCCGCCAGCAGCACCTCGCGCAACAAGGTCTCGCTGTTCTTGCCCCACGGAATCGCGGCGTACAGATTGCTGTCTGGAGAATGAACCAGCGCCTCAAAGCTTTTTAAATCTGCCTGAATTGCCTTCACAGTTGCATTCCACGACTCATCTGGTCCCGGCGCTGCATCCTTTGGCCAGTAGCCAGCCGGCCACTCCATCTCTACATATTCGGAGTTGGTAGCGAATTCCAGCAGGTCGTGAAGGGTAATGCGTATATGTTCCAGCAACTGCCACGCCGAGTAGGGCGTGCCCGCTGCCCGTTCGTGGATGCGGTCCGCGGGAAAATCTGCGACAGCGTCGGAAAGGGTTGCGTGCGCTTCTCCGCCCCTCAGGAGGGCAACGAGTTGTTCTCTCAATGCTGCGTCATCTGTCTTTACCATGTATGCATCTCGCTGTGCTGCAATATAGATGTCTATGAGATGCGGATCACAACCGGAAGACAGTATCTGACAAAGCAAACGTAACTGCCTGCCGAAGCCCCTCAGGCAGGCAGCGTATTGCCGGCGGAAAATTCAGTTGCCGTCATATCGGGCTGGCCATCGAGGCGGAAATAGCGCGACGCCTCCAGGCAGAGCAACACATACGCCGGGTATTCATATCGAGGCTGAACCATGGGATTAACAGCAGTCAAGATGAGATAGAAAGCGAGCAGGTATACCGGCGCGTTTTGGAGCTTCAGTTTCCTGGTCGCAAGCATACCGAACAGAAGCAATGTGATCACCAGTTCGTGCACCTGAAGAAATATCTGGTCGTACCAGTTGGAGAAGTCTGCACTCCAATAATCGCTCAGAAAATACTTCGGTGTGATGAAGCGGCCCATGACATTCAGCATGATTTTCGGAATGGCGACTAGCGGAAAGCCGAAATTGCCCTGGATATTGTCCAGAATCAGAATCGTATGGCCCGCTTTGGCCTGAGCGAGTAGGCCGGCAATCAGAACCGGAGCGAGCTGATAAACGATGCCGTAGGCCAAGGTAAAGATGAGCAGGAGAATTGCAATCCCCGCCCTCGGCCTGTTCCGAAAAGGGGACAGGCGCGACTCAAGGAAAGCCAGCAGCAGCATGATTGCCATCTGCTGCCAACGGCCGGCATAGGAAATTGTCAGCGCCAGCAACAGCCACAGACCACGATATCGACTGGCTGTCATATAGCGCACAAATACGATCAGCCCGACGATTGAAAAGATCTCTTTGTTGAGCGACAGAATTGCCGGTATGAGCAGCGGATTGAGCAGGAGAAGGAACGCAAACATGCCTCGGTCGAATTCCTTCATCGTGCCCACGACCCAGAGCAGGAAAGCAAAGAGGATCACGTTCGATAGCATCACGCCGAACTCGTTGCGAAAGATCCGCGCTTGCAAGATGGGCCCGAAAGTGTTGTTGCCGAGCTCCGCAGTCGAGTGATCTTCCGGCTCCTGAGACTGAAATGGGCCGACTTTAACTCCGGAGAGTTCCCAGTATGTAGCTGAGTCCGCTTCTACGTACGGCTGGAACGAAAAATCAGCGGCAGGCGCGATCGAGTCAAAGAAGAGACAGGTAGAAAAAATTCCGATGACGATCAAGAATCCCAGCACAAGCCATACGGCCACTGGACGGGACTGGAACAGAGCCAGCGGCGGCCGGTCGACTGTGACGTTCACCTGCTCCGCATTTGTTTGGTCTGATGCTCTCTCACTCATGCCGTTGGTTGAGCTGGCATATACTGCCACTGATGCAGCCCATATCTGAGTTTAACCTCGAAGTGCAGCATCGCAATCCTGATGCGCAACCTCAGAGTTCGATCTGGAAAAGCAGACGATGGGCAGCAAGGGCAGCGCTATGCGCGATCTGGGCGTTGCTCTCATTTGAGGAGATCATCAAATATCTGCATCTTTGGCCTGGTCTCATCGTTTGTATTGCGTTCTCTTTTGTAGCAGCAATCATTTTATCGAAACTAAGCCGCGGGTCAGGGACTTCCCATTCACGCCTGGTAATGCCGGTACTGGTTGCCGGCTGGCTATTCGGAGCGGCCGCATATTTTGCGCTCCACGGAGTGAATCAGTCGGCTCTTCTTCTTGGACACGGCTCAGATAGAGAAAATGCTCTCCAGATAGCATGCCGGGCATTGCTCTCGGGGAAATTCCCGTATCACCAACTGACGATTCTGAAAAATCCAATCACACCAATGCCCGGCGCTCTGATCTTAGCCGTTCCGTTTTATCTGACAGGGCATACCGGATTGCAAAACCTGTTCTGGCTGGCGGCATTTATTCTTGCCTGCTATCGCTTACTGGGTGGCAACTGGGGCACGGTCTGGTTTGTATATGCCTTTGTCCTACTGAATCCATGCATCATGCAAGATTTCGTCACTGGTGGCGATTTCTTCACTAATTTTGTCTACGTCATGGTTATTTTCAGTCTGACGATTCGTGCCTTAACATTGGAAGCTCCGACATGGCAGGAAGTGGTCTGGCCACTGCTTCTCGGCATCGCGCTTTCATCCCGCCCGATTTATTCGCTCTTGTGTCCGTGTATTCTCGCTTTCGGATTACAGGCACGCGGCATGGCAAAAGGATTCCGAACGGCAGGACTCGTCCTTCTAGCTGCACTCAGTGTGACGATCGCGGTCTATCTCCGCGATCCAGCGCATTTCACTCCACTAAGCGTGGGGAGCATCGCTTATTCACTTATTCCGGCGTCGTGGCATCCGGCGCTGCTTACATGCATGGTTGGTCTTGCTGTTGCTTCTATAAGCTTCTTCGTGCGTCTGAATGTCCGGCGACTTTATCTGATCCTGGGGTCTACGTTGATGGTCGTCACGCTGCCGTTTTTCATTGTGGATCGGATCGTAAGGCCGGAGTTATTTCCACTCATCAATCTTATCTATCTCAGCCCGGGCCTGCTACTTCTCGCAATGTGGCTCATGCCTTTCGCGGCGCAACCTGGTCCCCAGCCGCAACAGGCACAGTGACAAACGCCGATCAATGGTCGTCGCCTTTTCGGGCGAAGATGTTTCCCAGCCTGCGAATTTCTGCGCCCACCCCACGCAGCTTCTCCTCAATGCGCTCGTAGCCGCGATCAATGTGGTAGACGCGATCGAGGATAGTCTCTCCTTCTGCGACCATGGCCGCCAGTACCAGCGAGGCGGAGGCGCGCAGGTCGGAGCACATCACTGCAGCCGAGGAGAGCGGCGTCTTGCCGCGCACCGTAGCGGTGCGTCCGTCGACCTTAATGTTCGCTCCCATGCGCGCCAGTTCCTGAACGTGCATGAACCGGTTTTCAAAGATGTTCTCGACCACAACAGAACTCCCATCGGCCTGCGTGGCGAGCGCCATGTATTGCGCCTGCATATCGGTGGGGAAGCCCGGATATTCCTCGGTCGAAATATCCGCACTGCGCAAGCTTCCTTCGCTGCGCACGCGAATGGAGTCGCCTTCGACATCCACGCGGACACCGCACTCCTGCAACTTGGCAATCACGGAGCTCAGATGCGCCGGATTGCACTGCATCACGCGAAGATCGCCTCCGGTGATCGCGCCTGCCACCAGGAATGTCCCTGCCTCGATGCGATCGGGATTGATGCGATGGCGCGTTCCATGCAGCTTGTCCACGCCCTGCACCCGGATGACGCTCGAGCCGGCGCCTTCGATCGTCGCGCCCATCGAGGCCAGCATCGCCGCGAGGTCGGTCACTTCCGGCTCGCGTGCGCAGTTTTCCATCACCGTCTCGCCCTCGGCCAGCACCGCGGCCATCAGCAGATCTTCCGTTCCCGTCACGGTGATCTTGTCAAAGAGAATATGCGCGCCCTTCAGCCGTTCTGTTCTGGCCTCCAGGTAGCCGTGCTCCTGGCTGATGGTGGCGCCCATCGCTTCGAGTCCTTTGATGTGCAGATCGATCGGGCGTCCGCCGATGGCGCAGCCGCCGGGCATAGCGACCCGCGCAAGTCCGGTACGGGCGATGAGCGGGCCAAGGACGAGGGAGGATGCCCGCATCGTCTTGACGATCTCGTATTTCGCGACAGGATCGGAGAGCACCCGACAGCAGATGGACGTGCGATGTTGCGCCCGGCCATATCCAAGCTCCACTTCGGCGCCCATCGAGACCAACAGCTTTCGCTCTGTCTCGATGTCGCGAACCTGTGGGATGTTTTCGAGAATGACTTCGTCCTCGGTAAGGATAGCGGCGGCCATGCAGGGAAGAGCGGAGTTCTTGGCACCGGAGACGCGGATCGAACCGAGCAGCGGATTGCCGCCGCGAATGACGAACTTTTCCATGAATTCTGCGGACTCCTGACAATCGGGACATCTGCATGTCCCGCCCCCTCAGTGTACGGATGACAACGCGCGCGTCAAACGCTCTCCACTCAGGAATCAACAGAAGTTGTAGACAGCGTATCGACTCGTTCAACAGGCGCCTGCAAGCCGCGGAGCGCAGGCCGCCGTCTACACGGGTTCCGGCTGAGGGAGAGAAGGTGTGCGATAGCCATGGTCTGCCAGATGCCGGCCCATCGCGGCGTACATCGACTCATCCTGCGGCTGCCAGGTCGCGAGCCCGTCGACATAGCGGTTGTACATGCAGAAAGCCGCGGCAATCAGCACGGTATCGTGGATTTCCAGATCGCTGGCGCCGAGACTGCGCGCCGCCTCCACGGCCTCACGCGTCACCTGTTTGCCGCCCTGCTGCGCCTGGCCGGCGATCGCCAGCAGCGCCTTCAGCCTGGGCGAGATCGCCGCCTGGTGCGGATCGGCCGCCACGTCCTGCACCAGCTTGGGATCATCCAGGTGAGCCGCCGCCGCTGCGCCATGGCTGGTCTGGCAAAAATAGCAGTCATTCCGTGATGACACGTAGGTCGCAATCAGCTCACGTTCGCCCGGCGTCAGGCTGTTGGGTTCGTGCAGCAGGATGTGGGCGAGCTCGCGCATCGGCTTCGCCGTCTCGGGACGGAAGGCGAATGCGCCGCTGATTCCTGGTAAGCCATTAGGCAGTTGGATGTGCGGCATACTCGGGCTCCTTCTCTGAATTGTTGTCCGCTGGCAGATACTGCTTGCTCACGTTGACGTAGCCGAGTCGCGCCACCTGCTTTCCACGCTCCCGGTACATGGCTTCGTCGCGCGGCTGCTGGGTCGCCAGCCCGTCAACGTAGCGGTTGTACATGCAAAATGCCGCAGCAATCAGCACCGTATCGTGGATCTCCAGATCGGTTGCGCCCTCCGAACGCGCCTGCGCAACATCTTCCGTCGTCACGTGCTTGCCGCCCTTCTGTACTTTCCCGGCGATCACGAGCAGGCCTTTCAGCTTTTCCGAGATGCTGGCGTGCTGGAAATCGGCCTTTACCCGGGCGACCAGCTCCTCATCATCATTGAGACTCGCAGCGGCGATCGCGCCGTGGATCGTCTGGCAGTAGTAGCAATCGTTCAGGTAGGAGACGTACGTAGCGATCAGTTCACGCTCACCCTGCGACAGGGTGTTTGGGCCGCGCAGCAGTATTTCAACCAGGTCATTGAGAGGCTTGGCCGTTTCTGGTCGAAAGGCCATAGCGCCGCGGATGCCGGGCAGGTGTTCGGGAAGATGAATATGAGGCATGAGAGTTACGTCCTTTCGGATGCGAGAACAGAAGCAGATAAATAGCGTCCGCGAAAGACAGGACGCAAGGGTATGCCGAGAAGAACGATCAGTACACCCAGCAGCGCAGGCAGTGGGCTGTGCAGCATCAGAAGCACGGCAATGACAGCGCAGCACGCGAGAAAAACAACGGGTGCCGTCGGATACCACCACGCGCGAGGCGCCGGTGACATGCGGAACAGTGTCATCACTGTGATCGCAAGAAAGAGGACTGCGGAGAAGATGATGTACGCAAGTATGCGATCAAAGCTGCCAAGCAGCAGCACAATCAGCGACAACCCCGTCTGGAGCAGGATTGCATTTGCCGGTGTCTGAAATCGCCGGTGCAGTCGTCCAAGCGCGGGAAAGAACTCGCCGGCCTGGGCCATCGCATAACTCACGCGAGGCGCCGCCATGGTCAATGCAGCCAATCCGCCGCCGACACAGAGCAACACGCAGACGGAGAGCGCCTTGGCTCCGAATGACCCAAAGAGCGCGCGGCCAAACTGGCTGACGAAATCGATGCTCGAACTGATCCCTGAGATCGGAACTACGGCGAGGAATGTGAAACTGACAATCAGGTACGTGGCAGTCACCAGCAGCACACCGCCAACGAACGCGAAGGGTAGATTGCGTTTCGGATCGCGTATCTCGCCTGCCAGCTTGCCCGCCTCCCACCAGCCGCCAAAGGCGAAGAAGCCGCTTACCAGCGCAGATGCTAAGGCAGGCAACAGCGCCTCCGATCCCGTTCTCCGGTGCGCCAGTGGCAGCAGGTTCGAGACGTGTGCATGACCGGAGAGCGCGACCCAGCCGGCCAGTCCGAAAAGCACCAGAAATTTGAGCGCGTTGAGCAATGTCATCAGGCGCGCGCTCAGTTGCGTGCCCAGGATGTGCATGGCGGCGAAGCACAGCAGCAGAGCCGCCGGGATATACAGCGCTAGCGGCTGCGCGGCCGGACGCAGCGTGGTGATGTAGGCGGTGGCTCCTACGGCGAGCGCCGCCGCAACGCCGGGATACATGACGATGGTCGACATCCAGCCGTAGAGAAATGCGGCTATATCTCCGAAGCCTTTGCGCAGATAGATGTACTCTCCACCCGACTCCGGGTAGCGGACGGCAAGCTCCGTGAAGCAAAGCGCGCCGCACAGCGCCATCATCCCGAGCCCGCACCAGACAATACCTAGGAACAAGGGGGACCCGAGAGATCGGGCCATCGAGGCGGGCGTAAGAAAAATTCCCAGCGCAACGGATTCGCCGGTGACAACGGCAATGGCGGCAGCACGGCTGAGTTTACGGCGATCGGGAGGCACGAGCGCGAGGATAGCGGCGAAAGCATACCGTGCGCATCCATCGAACGATGGATGTATGTCTCCACGCAATGCCAAAGATCGAAGCAAAAGCCCTCGGACGAGTCCGAGGGCTTTTGACAGAACCGAAGAATCGGATTTACAGCTCGAGGACCGTGTCCTCGATCGCGAGTCGAACGTTGCCGTCTGCCTTAGCAAGGCGGCGAACTGCTTCCGGCTTGTCGACGCCCGCCTTGAGCATGACAAGCGCAATGGGAACGCTCTTACCCGCAGATTTGATGGTCTGGACGGCGGTTTCGCGATCGATATTGCACGCCCGCATCAGCACCCCAATGCCACGCTCTACCAGCTTGGCATTGTGCATGTGCACATTCACCATCATGTTCTCGTACACGTAGCCGAGACGCGTCATCGCGCCGGTCGTGATCATGTTGGTGATCATCTTCTGCGCGGTGGCGGCCTTCATGCGCGTTGAACCGGAGATCACTTCAGGACCCACTTCGGCGACGATTGCAACTTCCGCCGCCGCTGCGAGCGCAGTGTTCTGGTTGCAGGTAATGGCCGCGGTATGCGCACCGCGGCTGCGCGCGTATTCCACCGCGCCCACAACGTATGGTGTTCGGCCGGAAGCTGATAGCCCAATCACGACATCCTTGCGCGTGGGCCGGCGGCGCGCGATGTCACGCTGGCCGAGCTCGGGCGAATCTTCGTTTACCTCCACAGCTGACGCAACCGCCTTAGGGCCGCCGGCAACGATGTACTGCACGGACTGCGGCGAGGTGGAATAGGCCGGTGGGCACTCCGAGGCATCCAGCGCGGCAATGCGGCCGCTCGATCCGGCGGCGACATAAATAAGCCGCCCGCCATCGCGCAGCGCGCGGGCCACGGCGTCGATGACCAACGCTATCTCCGGCAACGCCTTCTTCACGGCGCCGGCGATTTTGCTGTCTTCGTGATTGATGATCCGCGCGATCTCGAGAGCGGATTTGGTATCGAAGCCCTGCGACGCGGAGTTAACGCTCTCTGTCGTCAGTTCGTGCAGGTCGCGCTCAGTCGGGGTCTGAAGTGCCCCGTCCTCAACGGTGGTGCTCATACGGGTTGCCGGGGTCAAAGTAGCCATAGTGGTCGGAAAAGCCCTTAAAGTTATTTTACCGCTCCTGTCAAACGGCGACTCAGGAAAATGCGGCGATCGGGTTACCGGAATTGTGACCTGCGTGCCTGATCGGCGAGAGTCCGATCAACTTTTCTGATCAAACATTCAGCTCGCGCCGCAGAGTGTCGTGGAAGCGCGGACGCACCTCGCGTATGGCCTGGTTAGAGCGGTTCGGCCAGGTGCGGTTTGTCAATAGCGTTACAGCGATGCCTGCGTCTAGGTCGATCCACAACGATGTGCCTGCGTATCCGAGATGACCAATCGATCGCTGCGAAAAAAATCTCCCCGAAGACGACGGCGCTGACGGAGTATCCCAGCCGAGTGCTCGCGATGTGCCGGGCGGCTCCTCCGATCGCTTCGTGAAGAGCGATATGGCCTCCGCGGAAAATAGTTGCACGCCAGAGGACGTTACGCCGCCGGCCAGCATACATGTTGCAACGCGCAGCGGATCCATCGCGTCCGAGAAGAGACCTGCATGTCCGGCGACGCCATTCATTACAGACGCGTTTTCGTCCTGGACTTCACCCTGGATGATCCGATGCCGAAAGCTGCGGTCGTCTTCGGTAGGCGGAATCGAAGCACGCATCTCCTGATCGGGACAGTACCGCGTCGTGCCCATGCCAAGAGGCTCGAATATTTCGCGCCGGCAGTACGAATCCAGCCGCTCGCCCGTAAGCTTTTCGACCAGGTGGCCCAGAAGAATGAATCCTATATCCGAGTACTCGGAGCGCGTTGCAGGATCGGCCGTCAGAGGCTGCCGAACGCAGGCCTCCACCATCGCGCTACGGCTGTGCGCCGATTCGAAAAGACGAGCGTAGCCGGGCAGCCCGGAGGAATGGTCCAGCAGCATCCGCAGCGTGACGCGCGAACGACGAACGTCGGTCGGATCGGCGGCGGCAAATTCGGGCAGGCATTCCACAATCGGCGCATCCAGCGTGATCTGCTGCCGGTCGTAGAGCTGCATGACAGCCATTGTGGTTGCCAGGACCTTGGTGAGACTGGCGAGATCGAAGACAGTGCCGGGCTCGACGCGCGGCGAGTTCGAATCGTAGGTAAAGCGCCCGACCGCCTGCGCAGAATCAGAGGAAGCGTCGCTGCGGCCCGGCGAGAGAACGGCAAAGGCGCAGCCCGGAAAAACGCGGTCGTGAACCGCCTGCTCGAGCACTGCGGTTGTCTCCGGGAACTGATGTCTTGTCGATGAAATCAAGTCGGACTCTGCTCGGAAGATTCTCTTTCGTAACGATGTTCCCACATCACACGATTACCGGAGATGCGACGCCTCTATCCATCGTGGTTCCAGTGCGTCTATAAAATGGGTGGATACCCGATTCATGAAACCGACCAATACCGCTGCCTGGTTGATGTACAGCACACTCCTGGCGGCGCCCTGTGTGTTTGCCGCACAGCAGGCGCCCGCCCAGTCATCCGCGTCGCCACAACATGCGGATGCTCCAGTAGCCCCCGGTCTGGCGGCGGCCGAGAATGCGTTGAACGGAAAGACCTACACCGTGCCGGCCGGGACGAAGGTTCTGCTCTCCCTGAAGAGCGGGGTCAATACCAAAACGGCTCGTCCCGGGGATGGGGTCTACCTAATTTCGACCTTCCCGGTCATCGTCGGCTCCCATGTGCTCATCCCGTCCGGCGTGTACGTGCAGGGGGTCATTGACAAAGTGGAGCGCCCTGGCCGGCTCAAAGGACGCGCCAAACTGCTGATGCACTTCACCACTATGATCTTTCCCAACGGCCAGGTCGTCGGCATTCCCGGGACGGTGGACAACCTGCCCGGATCCGGTGGGCCGTCGGTAAAGGGCGACGAGGGCACCATCGAACAGGCCGGCAACAAGGGCAGAGATGCGGGCAATGTGGCGAAGGGCGGCATGATCGGCGCAACCGGAGGCGTTATCGGCGGGGCTGCCGCCGGACATCCGGGCGATGGAGCTCTCGGTGGCGGGCTTGCCGGCGTGGCGGGAGGGCTGGTCTACACACTGCTGACACGCGGCGATGAGATCGTCATTCCGGAAGGAACCAGCCTGGAGATGGTCATGCAGCGGCCGCTGGAGCTTACGGCATCACAGCTTGATGGCATAAATGACGTCCGCGGAAATCCGCAGTACATTCCTAGTGGAGGGCAGCCGCAGCCGCTCTCGAAGCCCGCACACATCGTCTGCCCGCCCGGCAGCCTCGGTTGCAACTGATGGACATTGCAGGAAAACCATTCGCTGGAGCCGCACCCGCTCGATATTCCCAAACGGCGCAGCCGCCGCCGCGCGGTCGCGATCTGGGCGCGTGACATTCTTGTCTCGCTCGCAGTGGCATTCTTCGTCATTACCTTCCTCTATCAGCCAGTGCGCGTAGAAGGCACTAGCATGCTGCCGCGGCTGCACGACCAGGACCGCATCTTTATCAACAAGTTCGTGTATCACTTCGAGGACATCAGCCGCGGCGATGTCGTTGTCTTTTATTATCCACAGGACCCTTCAAAGAGCTACATCAAGCGCGTGATCGCTCTCCCCGGAGATCGCCTAGAAATCGACGACGGGCGTGTTTATGTCAATGGCGTTCACATTCCCGAGCCGTATGTGCCGCAGCGTTTTCGCGATATGCGATCGGCGCCGCCCATCATGCTGCCGCCGCACTCGTACTACGTAATGGGCGATCACCGCTCCATCTCCAGCGATAGCCGCGACTTCGGCCCCGTGGATCGCAGCTTCATCTACGGCAAGGCAGCATTTGTCTACTGGCCCACCGAAAAAATGCACGTCGTCGAATAGCGCTCGCACATTTATCAGAGCATCTGCGACGAGCTGATCGTGCAAAATTGATTGTGTCCTATGGACCGATCGCCATTTACGGGGGGCATCCATCGGATGCCGCTGTCACAACTCGCACGGGAGTGCCGTCGCCTCGGACGGCGAGTCCGAAACCTGATAACATCGATTGAATCCACCCTATGGAGCTGCGATGCAGGCCATTCTTGCGCTCGAAGACGGGCGCATCTTCCGCGGTGAGAGCCACGGCGCGGGCGGTGAGCGCGCAGGCGAAGTTGTTTTCAACACATCGCTGACTGGTTATCAGGAGATCTTCACCGATCCGTCCTACACGGGCCAAATCGTCGTGCTGACGAACCCGCAGATCGGCAATTACGGCACCAACGCCGCCGATGCCGAGGCACAGAAGCCGTATATTGAAGGCCTGGTGACGCGGGAGTTTTCTCCCGTCAGCTCCAACTGGCGCTCAGAACAGGTTGCCGACGAGTATCTGGAACGCCATGGCGTGCCTGCGATTTCGGAGATCGACACCCGTGCATTGGTGCGGCATCTGCGGACCTATGGCGCAATGCGCGGCGTTATCTCCACCAAAGCTTCGAGCACAGATGCGCTCATCGCCAAGGCCAAAGCCCTGCCGAAGATGGATGGGACCGACTTGGCGAGCGTCGTCTCCACGAAGGACAGCTACGAGTGGGACCGCGATCACGCCGGCAATTCAGTTCCCGGGCTGATGGCCGATGTGCCGGAGCAAAAACTTCACGTTGTAGCTTATGACTACGGAATTAAGCACAACATTCTTCGCATGTTGACTCGTGAGAGTTGCCGTGTCACCGTGGTCCCGGCGCGGACCTCTGCGGAAGACGTGCTCTCCCTCAAACCGGACGGTATCTTTCTCTCGAATGGCCCTGGCGATCCTGAGCCGCTGCATTACGCGCAGGAAAACATCCGGCAGCTCGCCGGCAAGAAGCCGGTCTTCGGCATCTGTCTCGGCCATCAACTCATCGGTCTCGCGCTCGGCGGCAAGAGCTACAAGCTCAAGTTCGGCCACCATGGCGGCAATCATCCGGTGCAGCAGACAGGCACGGGCAAAATCGAAATCACTGCGCACAACCACAACTTCGCGATCGATCCCGACTCCCTCAAGCAGAGCGAAGTCGATCTCACCCATGTCGATCTGAACGACAACACTCTGGAAGGTCTGCGGCACCGCTCGCTGCCTCTCTTCAGCGTGCAGTATCACCCGGAGGCAAGCCCCGGACCGCACGACTCGCATTACCTCTTCCGCGACTTCCGCAGAATGATGGAGGAGTCGAAGCGGTGAACGCGCGATCGTGTTGCCTCCTGACAGCTGCGGCTGTTTTGCCCGCTGTCGGCACGCTGCCCGCGCAAGTGTCGGGCTCCGGCACCGGTTTGCGCTATGGGCTTCCGGACAAAGCAGCGATGAATTACGTTTCGCGCTGTCTCGGCCAGGCGCCTCCGCGTCCAGTAGAGCTGTATTCGCGCGGCGGCTGGTATGTCACCGACGACCTTCGCCAGCAAGTTCAGGAGCGGCAGGGAAATTTGGAAGGCATTGCCATGGTATGGAAACTCAAGGATTCGCCGCGGGCCGTCTATCAGTGGAACCATGACGGCGAGTTCAACCGAGATGTCGTCGCCTGCATCAATGCAGGCGGCAAGGTCATCCGGTCTGAAAGTCAGTACACACCGGGCGAGTCGGAGCCGGCCCAGCGCTGGATTTATGTGCACACATTAACGACCACCGGACATCACGGAAACCTTCAGGGTTCCGGTCGCTTTACGGACCGGCAGGGACATCCCCGCGGACGTCCGCACCTGACGCAGGAAGATCAGGACTTCATCGCCGGCGAACGCGTGTACCACGCGTGGACCGATTTCGATTTCGCAGGCCTCATCGGCAAGCAGGAGCAGTAAGAGAAATAGATGCCTCGTAGAAATGACATCCAGAAGATCCTGGTGATCGGCTCCGGTCCCATCGTGATTGGCCAGTCGGCGGAATTCGACTACTCCGGCACCCAGGCGGTGAAGGCGTTACGGGCCGACGGTTACGAAGTCGTGCTGGTGAATTCAAATCCGGCCACGATCATGACTGATCCAGAGCTGGCCGATCGCACCTATATCGAACCGCTGACACGCGAATACGTCGAAGAGATCATTCGCCTTGAAGCGGCGATGATGACCGGGATTGACGGGAAGCGAAAAGGGAAGTTCGCGCTGCTGCCCACAGTCGGCGGACAGACTGCTCTGAATCTCGCGGTCGATCTGGCGGACGCCGGCATTCTCGAAAAGTATGACGTCGAGCTGATCGGCGCAAAGCTCGACGCGATCAAGAAGGCGGAAGACCGGCTGCTCTTCAAAGACGCCATGCAGAAGATCGGCCTGGATATGCCGCGCTCCTCGCTGGTCAATAATCTGCGTGACGGCATGGATTTCGCCGCGAAGATTGGCTTCCCGGTTGTGATCCGTCCCTCGTTCACGCTTGGCGGCTCCGGCGGCGGCATCGCATACAACCGCGAAGAGCTGATGGAGATCCTCTCGCGCGGGCTCGATCTTTCGCCGGTCCACGAGTGCCTCATCGAGGAATCCGTCCTTGGTTGGAAAGAATATGAGCTGGAGGTGATGCGCGACCTCGCCGACAACGTCATCATCATCTGCTCGATCGAAAACATGGACCCAATGGGCGTCCACACAGGCGATTCCATCACTGTGGCCCCGGCGCAGACGCTCACCGATCGCGAGTATCAGATGATGCGCGACGCCGCGATGCGCGTCATCCGCGAGATTGGCGTCGAGACCGGTGGCTCGAATGTGCAGTTCGCGGTCAATCCGCAGACCGGGCGCATGATCGTGATCGAGATGAACCCGCGCGTCTCTCGCTCCTCCGCACTTGCATCCAAGGCTACAGGGTTTCCGATTGCAAAAATCGCGGCGCGGCTCGCCGTCGGCTACACGCTCGACGAGATTCCTAATGACATTACGCGGAAGACTCCTGCATGCTTCGAGCCAACCATCGACTATGTGGTCGTCAAAGTGCCGAAGTGGCAGTTTGAAAAATTCCCCGGTGCAGACGAGACGCTCGGGCCGCAAATGAAGTCGGTTGGCGAGGTGATGGCGATCGGCCGCACCTTCAAGGAAGCGATGATGAAGGCGCTGCGCTCGCTGGAGACAGGCAAGCGCGTCGGCTCGGAAACAATAGAGCCCCGCCGGCTGATGCAGCGCTTGGTAACGCCACAGCCACAGCGTCTGGACTACATCCGTTACGGCTTCCGCACCGGGATGACTGTCCGCGAAGTCGCGCGCATCACCGGGATGGATCCATGGTTCCTGTATCAGATCAAAGAGATTACCGATACGATCACCCAGCTAGGAACGACACAGCCAGAAACGATCGATGCGAACGTGCTGCGCAAGGCCAAGCGCATGGGCATCTCCGACGCGCGTATTGCTGAAGTCTGGCATCTGGATCCTGCCGCCGGAGCAGATCAGGTGCGTGAGCTGCGCTACCGTCATGGTCTGAAACCGATTTTCAAGCTGGTGGATACCTGCGCCGCCGAGTTCGAGAGCGAGACTCCGTATCTTTATTCCAGCTACGACGAAGAGGACGAAGCGCCGCCGACGACGAAGCGGAAAGTGATCATCCTGGGCTCAGGACCAAACCGGATCGGGCAGGGAATTGAGTTCGATTACTGCTGCTGCCATGCGGCCTTCGCGTTGAAAGACCTGGGATACGAGACAATCATGGTGAACTGCAATCCCGAGACGGTTTCGACCGATTACGACACCAGCGATCGCCTCTACTTTGAGCCGCTGACGCTCGAAGACGTGCTCGCGATCCATGAGCGCGAAAATTCATCCGGTGCCGAAGTGGGTATGATCGTCCAGTTTGGCGGTCAGACTCCGCTCAATCTTGCGCTACCGCTGAAGCAGGCTGGCGTTAAGATTCTCGGCACGTCGCCCGAGTCCATCGATCTGGCCGAAGACCGCAAGCAGTTTGGTGCTTTACTCGAGCGGCTGAATATCCCGCAGCCGCCGGGCGCCATGGCAACCAGCGTGGAGGAAGCGCTGGCTGGCGCGGAGCGTGTCGGTTATCCCGTTCTGGTGCGGCCCAGCTATGTGCTCGGCGGTCGCGCCATGGTGATCGCTTACGATGCCGCGGCAGTGCGGCACTATATGGCAGAGGCAGTAGAGTACTCGCAGGATCGCCCAGTGCTCATCGATCACTTCCTCGAAGCAGCCGTCGAGGTCGATGTGGACGCGCTCTGCGACGGCAAGGACGTCGTGATCGCCGGCATCATGCAGCACATCGAAGAGGCTGGCATACACTCCGGCGACTCTTCCTGCGTGCTGCCTGCAGTGGATCTGCCGCAGGAGACGTTAGCAACACTGCGTGACTACACGCGGCAGCTCGCGCTTGCGCTGAACGTTCGCGGCCTCGTCAACCTGCAGTTCGCCATCCAGCGTAGCCGTCAAAAGGGTGAACGAGACCGGGTCTTCGTCATCGAAGTGAATCCCCGCGCATCCCGCACCGTGCCCTACGTATCAAAAGCGACGGGTGTGCCGCTGGCCAAGGTCGCGTCGAGCATCATGGTCGGCAAAACACTCAAGGATCTCCTGCCGGAACAGGTGCGCGAAGGAAGCGATCTCGATACCGGCGCACACTTCTACGTCAAGTCACCCGTCTTCCCCTGGAACAAGTTCCCGGGTGTGGATACGGTTCTCGGTCCGGAGATGCGCTCGACCGGCGAGGTCATGGGCGTTGCCGATAATTTCGGCGAGGCCTTCGCGAAGGCCCAGATCTCCGCGGGCCAGCGACTGCCATTGCGCGGCACGGTCTTCTTCAGCGTGAACGACCGCGACAAGGATGGTCTGGTCGCCCTCGCTCGCGAATACGTTCACCTCGGCTTTCGACTGGTTGCGACTCATGGCACCGCGGATGTGCTGGAGCGCGCCGGATTCACCGTCGAGCGAGTGTACAAGGTGAAGGAAGGGCGCCCCAACATCGTCGATCTGATCAAGGGCGACAACATCCACCTCATCATCAATACCCCGCAGGGACAGGACACCTTCTTCGACGAAAAGGCGATTCGGCGTGCCGCCGTGCAGCAGCGCATTCCGACCATTACCACCATGGCTGCCGCACGTGCGGCAGCGGAAGGCATCGCTGCCCTGCAGCACGAAATCATCCACGTAGACGCCTTGCAGCAGCTCCACGCAGCACGAGCGCTGGCGGCGCGCTAAAGTCCTTATGCTGCTCGAGGGTGTTTTCGCACCGGTTCCGACGCCGTTCCATCCGGACGGACGTCCCCACTGGCATCACTTGGAGCGCAGCGTTGAGCGCTATTGCCGGTCGCCGTTGGCCGGGCTGGTCGTGCTCGGCTCAACCGGGGAAGCCGTAATGCTGAACGATGAGGAGACCCGCGACGCGCTGCGCATCGCACGCGATGCGGCTGCGGAGGATCGTGTCCTCATCGCGGGTGTCGGGCACGAGAGCCTCTCGGAAACCCTGAAGCGCATCGAGGACGCGGCGTCGCTCAATTACGATGTGGCGCTGGTGCGCACCCCGCATTTCTTCCGGCCTCAGTTATTGTCCTCCTCGCATCCGGCGGCAATGCTGAACTACTACCGCATGGTCGCTGACCGGTCGCCACTGCCGATCCTGCTCTACAATATCCCGCCATACACGGCGTACGAATTGCCGGTGGAGCTCATCGCTGAGCTTTGCGGGCACCCCAACATCATCGGTGTGAAGGATTCGAGCGGTAAGCCGGAGCGCATCGCGTCCATCGTGCACACGACAGGGGCCGCGCCACGCCATAACGTGACTGTTACGGCGACATTCTCCGCCGTTACCGGGCGCATGCTGGACGCACAGGCAAACGCCGCGGGGTTTGCGGCCATGATGCCGGCAGACGCACTGATGGCCGGAGTGGGATACGCAGCGGCGCCTCCAAGCGCATTGCTCAAGACACGCACACGCGAGGTCGGTTTCCAGGTGCTCTGCGGCTCCGCACAAACGATGCTGCCGTCGCTTACGGCAGGCGCGACCGGCGGCATACTCGCCATGGCGGCCTTCGCGCCGCAAGCATGCGCTGAGATCTATATGGCCTGGAAAGACCGTGACGCGAAGGTCGCTGAAGAAAAGCAGCAACGCGTCATCGATGCAGCCGATCTCATCTGTGGCCGTCTGGGAATCCCGGGGGTCAAATATGCGTGCGACCTGAACGGCTACTACGGCGGCTCGCCACGGCTCCCACTGCTGCCGTTGACGGCAGACGAGCGCCAGCAGGTAGAAGATCGCCTGAGCAACATCCGCCAGTGATCCCATTTCGGCGCGGCTCAGCACCCACTCAGCCGTGAGCCTGCGCAGTTAACCCTTGTGACCTGAGCCCTCTGGACGGTGCTGTCCTATACTTAAAAGACGGCGGTGGCTGACGCATGACGCATGCATCGGCCCGGCAGGAATATGGCGTTTTGGAAGGGAATCCGCTCGATGGCAACAGGTGATGTGGCCCTCAAGACAGAGCAGCCGCGCGCTGCGGCCGGTCACTCCGGCGAGGTAGTCAACGACTTTAGCATCCAGATAGCCACAGTTAACGGCTCGGGATCGCAATCCGCAAACAACGTCTTGCTGAAAAGCCTCTTCGCGATGGGCATTCCCGTCAGCGGCAAAAATCTCTTCCCGTCCAATATCGCCGGCCTGCCCACCTGGTACACCATCCGCGCCAGCAAGCACGGTCACGTGGCGCGCAAGAAAGAGATCGACATCCTGATCGCCATGAATGCCGAGACGGCGAAGGACGACATTCTTTCTCTGCCCGCCGGGGGCATGGTGATCTACGAAGATGCCGCGAACCTTAAGCAATATCGCGACGACGTGACCTGTTATCCCGTGCCTTTTGACAAGATCACGGCTGCCGTCTGTCCTGAGGCAAAGCTGCGCAAGCTGGTCAAAAACATGGTCTATGTCGGCGTGGTCGCGCAGCTCCTCGACATAGATCTGGTGACCGTAGAGGCCGCAGTGCGCCGTCAGTTTGCTAAGAAACAGAAAGCAGCGGACTTAAACTGGTCGGCAGTGCAGGCAGGCTACGACTACGCCAAGACTTCTCTTACTAAGCAAGATATGTTCCACGTGGAACATATGCACGCAAATGAGGGCAAAATCATCATTGAAGGCAATGCCGCGATCGCCCTCGGCTGTATGTTCGCGGGTGTCACGGTAGTGACTTGGTACCCAATCACGCCTTCGTCGTCGGTGGTTGAAAACTTAATCGATTTGTTGAAGAAATACCGGGTCGAGCCTGACGGAAAAGCTACTTTCGCTGTCGTCCAGGCCGAGGACGAGCTAGCCGCAATTGGTATGGTGCTGGGCGCTGCGTGGACCGGCGCCCGCTCGATGACCGCGACCTCCGGCCCGGGCATCTCGCTGATGGCGGAGTTCACCGGGTTGGGCTATTTCGCCGAAATTCCGGCTGTGATCTTCGACATCCAGCGCGTCGGGCCGTCCACCGGCATGCCAACGCGGACGGCGCAGGGCGACATCCTCTCGGTTGCCTTTCTCTCGCATGGCGATACCCGCCACGTCATGTTGATACCCGCTTCGGTGAAGGAGTGCTTTGAGATGAGCATCGAAGCCTTCGATCTGGCAGAGCAGCTTCAGACACCGGTCTTCGTCCTCTCCGATCTGGATCTGGGCATGAACAACTGGATGACGGAGCCCTTCAGCTATCCGGAGAAGCCGATGCAGCGCGGCAAGGTCCTGAGCGCAGAAGACCTGACGCGTCTCGGCGGCTTTGCCCGTTACAAGGATGTGGATGGCGATGGCATCGGCTACCGTACGCTGCCCGGCACCGATCATCCACAGGCCGCCTTTTTCACGCGCGGCAGCGGACACAACGACCGCGCGCTCTATACCGAGCGGCCGGACGAGTACCAGCAGCAGATGGAGCGCCTGACGCGCAAGTTCGACACTGCGCGCACAATGATGCCTGTACCTGTGGCGGTTGCAAACGGCACCTCCAAGGTCGGCCTTATTGCTTACGGCACCAGCGATTTCGCCGTGATGGAGAGCAGGGAACAGCTCAAAGCTGAGTACAACGTGGAGACGGACTATCTCCGCATCCGCGCTTACCCGTTCACGCGCGAGATACATGACTTTGTTGCAACGCACGAGCGCGTATACGTGATCGAGCAGAACCGCGATGCGCAAATGCTGAGCTTGCTCAAACTGGACCTGCCGGCGGAAGACGCAACCAAACTGCGCAGCGTGCGGCATTACAACGGACTGCCAATTGATGCGCGCAGCGTGACCGATGAACTGGTCATGCAGGAAGGGATCTAAAACGATGGCGACCACACCCGCCGCTCCGGCGCCGAAGCCGGCACCGAAGACCAACCGCATCGGCCTGCCCGTTCTTGAATACCGCGGCGGCAAAACCAATCTGTGCGCCGGCTGCGGCCACAACGCCATCTCCGAGCGCATCATTGATGCCTTTTACGAGATGGGGCTGAAACCGGAGCGCGTCATGAAACTCTCCGGCATCGGCTGTTCGTCAAAGAGCCCGGCATTCTTCATGAGCCGCTCGCATGGCTTTAACAGCGTGCATGGGCGCATGCCCGCAGTTGCCACCGGCGCGCTGCTGGGCAATCACACCATGAAGGCGATCGGCGTTTCCGGCGACGGGGACACGGTCTCGATCGGCATGGGGCAGTTCGTTCACCTGCTCCGGCGCAATCTGCCGATGATCTACATCATCGAAAACAACGGCGTTTACGGCCTGACCAAAGGCCAGTTTTCCGCCACGGCCGATCTTGGCTCCAAGTTGAAGACCGGCGTCATCAACGATCTTCCGCCGATCGATACCTGCACGCTCGCCATTGAGTTGGGCGCGACATTTGTCGGCCGCTCCTTTTCCGGCGATAAGAAGCAACTGCTCGCCATGATGAAGGCCGCGATTTCGCACAAGGGCACGGTGTTTCTCGACGTGATTTCTCCTTGCGTGACTTTCAATGACCACGAGGGCTCGACCAAGAGCTACAAGTACATGCAGGAGCACGAAGAAGCTATCTCGGAAGTCGGCTTTGTCCCGCATTTCGAGGACATCACGGTGGACTACGACGCCGGCTCAACCTACGATGTCGAGATGCACGATGGTTCGCATCTGCGTCTGCGCAAGCTGCACGAGGATTACGACCCAACCGATCGTATCCACGCAGTTCGTTCGCTGATGGAGGCGCAGCGGAAGGGCGAGATTCTTACAGGGGTCTTCTATGTCGACACACAGAAGCCCAGCTTCACCGATCTGCTGAACCTGGTTGACGAGCCGCTTGGCACATTGCCAGAGTCTCGCGTGCGTCCGCCGAAGTCCGTGCTGGCTGACGTGATGCAGCGCATGCGCTAGGGACTTGCCGTCCGGGCACACGCGCCTGTAGTGCAAGTTGCTGGGTTCGCTCCTCCGGTCGCTCACGTCTGCTCTGGTGAACGAGCCAGGGATAAGGCTCACAGGCTTTACGGCTGTGGCCGTTTGTCTTCAGTGGCACCTGATTCAGGACATTGACTCGTCTTGTGTCTGCGTGCCGTCAACTTCAAACGAAGTTTGGTATATGGCATCGGCGTGTCGTCCCCGGCGCTGCGCTTTCTGCTGAAAAAGGGAAGCTTGCCAACCCGGCGTTTTTGAGCGTCAGGGAAGCGCACCGTCTTCGGCAGCGGGAATTCAGGATGTCGGAGCGCAGCTGGACAGTGGGTTTCTGTGAGTCAACTGCCGGACTCGCCCGAGTGCTCTTCGCGGGCGCCCGGCTCCGGAAAATCAGAGTCGTTGTCCTTTACATCGGAATCGGCAGTCCGGTGGCCGAGTTGACCGTTCATGGAGGAATGGCTGGTTGTCGCGCGGGGCGACTCTTCCTCGGTGACACCCTTGTGTTCGTCGCTGTCGTGATGTTTGGTCATGGCTTCCTTGGATGATAATTGAGTTCACCGGAGTGTCACGTTACCGGGACTCCCTCTCCGGATCAGAACGGGCAGAACACTAGCGCCGATACGCAGTTGGCTTGGGGCTGATGCGGATGCCCAGACCGTTCAATTTGCTACGCGCCTCGGCGGCTTCCGGAGTCTGCGGGTAGCGCTGGATCAGCGAGCGCAGCTCCTGGGCGCCGGCGTCACGCTGCTGGTTGTCGAGGAGGCATTCGCCCTTGCGCAATTGGGCGGCGGGAGCTTTGGGATTGCCCGCGAACTGCTCCAGCACCGTATCGTATTGCTTCACTGCGTCGGAGTATTTGCCCTGTCGATAAGCGATCTCACCCATATAGAAATGCGCATTGCCCGCCAGATCGTCGTGCGGATAGTACCTGATGACGTCGCCGAACTCTGAGTTAGACAGCTCATATTTGGCGGAGTTGTAGTCGCGCAGTGCAGCCTGGTAGGTCTGCTGAAGCGGAGGCGCAAGAGCTCCCGCGGCATTGTTTGCGGGCCCCTGCAGGGGAGCAGAGCCCCCTGCGGGCGGAGCATTCTCAGCCATGCCGCCGGGACCAGCCGGTGCAGCTCCAGTGGTTGCCGGGTTCTGCACGTTCTGCAATTGCGCTTGCATCGATTGCAAGGTTGCATCCAGCTTGCCGATGCGGGTCTTCAACTCGTCCACCGAGTCGTTGAGCGCCTGCATCTGGCCGGATAGCTGCTGGTTCTCGTTCTGGGAGGACATCGCCTGCTGCATCGTGTTGACCTGCGTGGTCATGCGCGAGATGTTGTCCACGTTCTGCTGGACCATGTGGAGCAGAACCCCCATCCGCTCGTCGTTGGACTGTTTCATCTGCGTGATCATGTCCTGGAGCTGCGAGACCTGGGTCTGTAACTCAATGATTTCCTTGGCGACTGCATGGGCTCGGGGAGGCAGAGCAGTGACGCAGAGCAGAAGAAAAGCGGCGGCGGGAAGAAACGATTTACGCATGGTGAAGCCTCGAAAGAGCCTTAAACTCCTATTCATTCTAGACGCTTTGAATCAGCAAAAGGGGCAGCATGACCGACCTGGTCACGCTGCCCCTTAATTAGTTTGGCACTAGGACTGTTTTGGTACCAGGCTCGTTAACGATCGACTGAAAATCCTGCGCGCCGGTTTTGCTGGTAGCACTGCTCGTTTGCTTCAGTGCAGAACTGTTTCTCCTTGCCGTAGGAGACGGTGCGGATGCGGTCCGGGTTCACGCCGGCCGAGACCAGCGCCTGCTTGGCTGCATTCGCCCGGTTCTCGCCCAGAGCCAGGTTGTATTCCGTCGATCCACGCGCATCGCAGTAGCCGCCGATCACGATCTTGAGCTTCGGATGAGAGGCCAGGAAGGCCGCATCCTTGGAGACGACTGCCTGCGACTGAGGATTGATGTCGTAACTGTCGTAGTCGTAGAAGATGTCGGTCACGTTGGTGTGGAAGGTCGCGTCGTCGACGGTCTCGCCGCCGAGCTCGCCGCTGGTTGCGGCGCCGCCGACGGTCACGTGTGCTGTTGCATCGGTGGATCCGCCGAGGCCGCGCGCCACGAGGTGATAATCCGTCGTCTGCGTAGGCGAGACCGTCTGTGTCCCGGAGGAGGGCACAGCGCCGATGCCGTCGATGGAGACGTCGGTGGCGTCGCTGGTCTTCCAGGTGAGGATCACCTTATCTCCGGGCGCGATGTTGTCCGGCGTCGCCGTGATCGTGGCCGTCGGGGCAGCGCCGGCTTCAGTGGTTGGCGGCGGCGGAGGCGGCGGCGGAGCATGCTTCTTACCGCACCCGGCAAACGCAGCAATCGCAAGAACAGCCAAGCAGGAAACCGCACGGTAGCGCATGTTCCAGGTACGAACAGGAAGCGAATTCACAGTCTCTTCTCCTCAAACAAAAACTTTTTGCGGCGCAAAAGCACGACCGCGGAAATCCGTATCAGTGCCCATTGCGGCAGGATTCGAGCATATTCAGGTTACACGGATGCACCATCTTGTGTGCACTTATTTCCAGCTCCAGTCGGGCATGGTGTTGTTTCCGTCATGGGTCAATTGGTGCTGCTGTGTGCCGTCGGCCAGCATGGACCATATCTCAGAGTGGCCACCTGTCTGCCGCTCGAAGACGATGTGGCGTCCATCGGGCGCCCACGAAGGAAAGTCGTTGCGGCCAGCATCGTGCGTCAACTGCACCCAGCGCTTGCTGGCGATGTCCATGACGTAAATATCCTGGTTGCCCGGAGCTCCCGGGCCGTACTTGCGATCCCAGGCGAAGACCAGGAACTGCCCATTGGGAGACCATGAAGGCGAGGTGGCATAGCCGCCATCCGTGAGTCGCTGAACGTTGGCCCCGTCCGATTCCATGGTGTAGATCT
Source organism: uncultured Acidobacteriaceae bacterium (assembly GCA_963797895.1). Taxonomy (GTDB): domain Bacteria; phylum Acidobacteriota; class Terriglobia; order Terriglobales; family Acidobacteriaceae; genus KBS-83. Next base: position 84,116 of record CAWCRD010000007.1, on the reverse strand, counting down.
GCGGCAGTCCGGTGCGGCCACTGACCCAGGCAATCTGGTTGTTGGTCTTGGGATTCCAACAGGGGGAGACGTCCGGGCCGCGGAAGGTGGTCACGCGATGAGCGCCGCCGCCGTTGGCATCGGAAACCCAGATCTCCGGATCGCCCGAGCGGTCGGAGGAGAAGGCGAGATGCGCGCCATCGGCCGACCATGCGGGTGAAATCGTGGTGCCGCCCGGCGAGGGAAAGCTGACCATGCGGCCGAGCACCAGCGAATACATACGGATTGTCCAGCCGGTTCTGCCAAGCGACGCGAAGGCGACGCGGCTGTTGTCGGGCGAAACGTGCGGGGAGAGGGAAACGTCGCCCAGATGCGTGATCGCGTGCTCGCCCTGGCCGTCGTAGTCCATGCCCCAGATCTCCTTCACGCCGGAGCGCGAGGAGACGTAATAGATCTTGGTTTCGGCGATGCCATTCACGCCGCCGCCGAGCCGAAGGATGATCTCGTCCGCGAATTTGTGCGCGATCAGCCGGGCGTTGTCCTGTGTCGCCACGTCGCCGTACTGCTTGCCGACGATAGCGGGTGCACCGGCCTCTTTTACGTCGACTAGAAAGCCGCTGACGTTGATGCGTCCGCCCTGCACGGCGAGCGACCCCAGGGCGAGCATGGCAGCGTTGGCGGGCGCCGCAGACCATTGGCCAAGATTGACCTCCGCGGGAGTCGCCGGGGTTGCGGCCGGAGCCATGCTCTTCGGAACCATGTCGAAAAAGCCGGCGTTGGACAGGTCGTTATAGAGAGTGTTGTCGAATGTCGCTTTCAGGACCGGCGTCTGCGGATCGGAAGAGTTGGGCTTGAAATCGGCCGCGGCCATCCGAATCTTCTCGACGCCGAGGTTGGAGCCGGTTCTTACCCAGTCCTGTGCCTGGAGAGTGGAGGCGAATGGAAGAACGAGCAGAGAAAAGAAGGCCAGATACAGGGAGGATCGTGATTTTTGTGTCGTCGGGGGTAGTTTCACTTGGGGGTTTGATCTCCGTCAGCGACCTGTGAATTCACAATAATATGACACCTGCAAGGTTGAACCGTTATACCCCGAAGGGAGTGGACCGTAACTGTCAACACGCTGCACTGCCCGCAGGCATGACTGGTCGAGAGATGCGGAACCGCTGGATTCGCCGACTTTGACATCGGATGGCGCACCCTCGCGGTTAAGGGTGAAATAGATATAAGCCTTCGCGCCGCTGGGAGTGGAAGCATCGACCTCCTGCTTCAGCCAGTTTTCCTGAGTTTTCCGCTGAATAATCGCGACATAGTACGGGAAGCGGAAGCCGCCGCCTCCGGTGACAGATACCGGCGCTGCGGGTCCCTGCGCCTGCTGCTGCGCCATCGAATGAGGGATGTTGGTGGCCTGCTGCTCGCCGAAGTTCGCTCGATCCTTCGGCTGCTGCTGCGGCTGAGGATGCTTCTGCTCCTGCTTGGGCGGAACTTCCTTCTTGGGCGGCGGTTCTTTCTTTGGAGGAGCCTTTACGGGAATTGGGATTGCCTTGAGATCGGGCGTCGGGACGGTCTGCTCCTTCTCGATGGCAGGGGCAGGGCTGGGATTCTCAGTGGCCAGCACGTTATCCGTCGGCTTCTGAATCTGCGGCAGCGGGATTGACGGCGCATTCGAGACGAGATTGGCCTGGATGGCGCCATCCAAATTCTGGCCCCATTCATTGCCGCGGATGCGGCTGTGCAGCCAGACCGAGGAGACGAGTGCCCCGATGACGAGGGCATGCAATCCCAACGATTCCGCGAAGGGAATACCAAAGGGCGCGCGTCTTTCATATCGCTCTTCGACGTCGATGGGCATACGTGCTGCTGCTCCTACTTCTTGCCGGGCGCGTTGGTGAGCGGCTGGGTCACGATCGAGACATTCGTAATGCCCGCCTGCTTCACCGCGTCCATAACCGAGGCGAACGCGCCGAAGGGCACACGCTCATCGGCGCGCAGGTAGACGATCTGCTTGGTTGGGTCCTGATCCGGATGGTGCAGCGCCTGCGGGATATCGTTGACATTGATCGGGTGATCGCCCAGAAAGACGCGCTGATCGCGATCGATGGTGATCACTTCATGTTGCTCGGTGGCCTCGCGCACCGTGCGCGTTTTGGGCACGGCGACATCGATGCCGGACTGCAGCACGGGCGCCGTGAGCATGAAGATGACGAGCAGCACCAGCACCACGTCTACCAGCGGCGTGATATTGATGTCCGCCAGCGAGGATTGGGTGCGGCCTCCCGCGTTAGTAAACGCCACGGCCAGGCTCCTGCATGGCTTCGCGTCCTGCGCGCTCGCGCTCCAACGGATCCTGCTGCGGACGCAGCGTGATCTCTTCCATGCTGTTCAGCAACTCGCGGGCAAAGTCATCCATGCGCGAACCGAATTCGCGGATGCGCGCGGAAAACTGGTTGTACGCAACGACTGCGGGCACCGCAACGACAAGGCCGGCCGCGGTGGTGATGAGCGCTTCCGAGACGCCCGGCGCGACTGCCCGAAGCGTGGCGGCCCCGGCAGTGCCCAGGCCGTGGAAGGCATCCACAATGCCCATGATGGTTCCGAACAGTCCAATGAAGGGCGAAATCGCACCGATGGTGGCCAGCCAGGTCAGGCGCTGCTCCATGTAGGTAAGCGCTTCGCTTGAGGCCGACTGCGCGGTGCGTTCGAGCGCCGTGATATTGCGCGGCGGTCCATAGCCTCCAGTCTGCCGGCGATAGGTCTCGTATACCTCATCGAACACGTTGACCAGCGGGCTGGGTTTGTACTGCTCCGAGATAGCGCCGATCTCCTGCAGACGCGCGGCCTTGCGAAAGGCGCGAAGGAAGGCGCGGCTCTGGCTGCGCGCGCGGCGAAACCCAATCCATTTGCCCAGAATGATGGCCCAGGAGAAGAGGCTGGCAAGCGCGAGAAGGCCAAGGACGGTGAGCGCGATCGGACCGCTTGCACGCAGCATCTCCAGAATGGCGTTGCTGCTGGAGTGCGGCGGCGGCACGGGGACGCCCTGGTCATCGCCCTGAAAGAGCACGAGAATCGCGAAAAATATCGGATGAGCTGTCATCTGCGGCTACTAGAGCAGATTTTCCATTCCTGTGTCCCGTCCATGTTCCCAGCGGAGCAACTTTTCTGACGGAAAAGTCACATTCACTTGCGTTGCCTCAGGACAATTCAATGGGAAATCGCTACTAGAGAGGGTAGCAGGAAGCAACCCGACCGGATAGACATTGCAAGTGACGAAAGGGCTACTCCGCTTCGTCCGCGCAAGCCGGTAACTGAGCGCTGAGCTCTGCTATGCTCGGCCACGGATACACCTATGTTGCTGGAGTTGCGAGCCGAAAATTATGCGGTGATCGACCATGCTTCCGCGATGCTGGGGCCGGGGCTGAATCTGCTGACGGGCGAGACCGGCGCGGGCAAATCCATCCTGGTCGACGCGCTGGCGTTGCTGCTCGGCGGTAAGGGCTCCGGCGAGGTCGTGCGCCACGGGGCAGAGAAGGCAGTCGTCTCCTGCGTCTTCGAGGCCACGAAGGACGCTGAACGCATCCTTGAGGCACACGGCATCGATGCGGGTGACGGCGAGATCCTGCTGCGGCGAGAGATCGCCGCTTCGGGCAAGGGCCGCGTGTTTATCAACAGCCAGCCGGCAACGGCGGCGGTGTTGAAACTCCTCGCGCCGGAGTTGGCGCTGATTCACGCGCAATCGGAGACGCTGGCCGGCTTCGATGCAACGCAGCAGCGTCTGCTTCTCGATCGCTTTGCGGGGATTTCGACCGAAGCCGTACGCGCCGCGTACGCCGTCTGGCGTGAATGCGGAGACAAGCTGCTCTCGCTCGAGAGCGATGAGCAGGAGAGGCTGCGCATGGCCGATTTGTGGCGCTTCCAATTGCGCGAGATCGAGTCGGCCGCGCTGCGCGATGGGGAAGACAGCCAGCTCGAAACGGAAAAGCGCGTGCTCGGCAATGCAGAAAAGCTATATGCCGCCGCGATGGGGGCGTATGAGCAGCTCTATGACGGCAGCAACGCGGCGGAGGCATCCCTGCGTGCGGCGGAGAGGCATCTGGAAGAGCTGGCGCGCTACGAGCCTCGTTTTGCTGACGCTGCCCACCAGTTAGCTTCGGCGCGGGCCACGGTGGAAGATGTCGCCGAGACGGCCCGCGACTTCGGGCAGGGAATCCAGGCATCGCCGGAACGGCTGACCGAGATCGAAGACCGGCTCGCGCTGCTGGACCGGCTGAAGCGCAAGTACGGAGCGGGGATCAGCGAGGTCATCGCTTACGGGCAGGAGGTGGCGGTAAAGCTCAACGAGATTGAGAACCGGGACGCCCTGCTTGCCGGGTTGCGGAAGCAACTTGCCGCAGCTGCGGCCGAGTATCGCCGCGAAGCGGAGGCGCTGACTGCGACGCGAGTGACCGCAGCGAAGAAGCTCGCGTCACTGGCGGAGAGGCATATCAACGATCTGGCGATGAAGGCGCGCTTTGCCGTGGACGTGGAACGGAGCATCGGAGAGGCCGGCTGGACGGCGCATGGCTGGGATACGGTCGATTGCCGGATCGCGACTAACCCCGGGGAACCTCTCAAGCCACTGGATCAGATCGCCTCAGGTGGCGAGATGAGCCGTGTGCTGCTCGCGCTGAAGGTCAGCGTGGAGGAGGGTGCGGCCCGCGCCGGGAAGGGTCGCAAGATGCTCCTGCCGCGGACGCTCGTCTTTGATGAGATCGATATCGGCATTGGGGGACGGGCGGCGGAGGCGGTCGGGCAGAAGCTCAAAGTCTTGAGCCGCTCGCAGCAGGTGCTCTGCGTGACGCATCTGCCGCAGATCGCTGTATTTGCGGGGCAGCACTTTGTGGTCGAAAAGAGCGTGGAAAGTGGCCGGACGCGTACGGCTGTGCGCAGGCTGGAATTGGCCGAGCGCATCGAGGAGGTGGCGCGAATGTTGAGCGGAGCAAAACGCTCCGAAACATCGCTTCGACATGCCGAGCAGATGCTTGCCGAGGCCTCGGGGGGCTGAGGGAGTCAGCACACTAAATGGTGCAGATCCCGAGAGACAAGCACTCGCCGCGCCGGTATACTAGGAGATGTGACTTCCTACACGATTGACCCCCCCGCCGCCGAAGCCGAAATCGGCAAGCCGCATACCACAAAGCGCGTGATGCTGCTGAAACCGCGAGGCTTCTGTGCAGGCGTGGTGCGGGCTGTCGATATCGTGCGGATTGCCTTGGAGACCTTCGGCGCGCCGATTTACGTGCGTAAGGAGATCGTCCACAACAGCTTTGTGGTGAATGAATTAGCAGAAAAGGGCGCGATCTTTGTAGATGACATCGACGATGTGCCGGAAGGCATGCGGGTGATCTACTCTGCGCACGGGGTGTCGCCGGCAGTACGGCAGCGCTCGAAAGAGCGCGGCCTGAAAGTGATCGATGCCACGTGTCCGCTGGTCACCAAGGTTCATGTCGAAGCGGTGAAGTTTGCCCGGCAGGGTTACTCACTCGTCCTGATCGGTCATCGCGACCACGACGAGATCGAGGGCACGCTGGGCGAGGCTCCGGATGTCACCCAGGTCGTTTCCTCGGCGCAAGAGGTGGCCTCTCTGCAGGTGCCGGATCCAAACCGGGTTGCGTATCTGACGCAAACCACATTAAGCCTCGATGAAGCGCGGGATATCATCCAAGCGCTCAAGGAGAAGTTTCCAAACATCGTTGGGCCGCACTCTCAGGACATCTGCTACGCGACGGAAAACCGGCAGGTGGCAGTCAAGAACGTGGCCCATACGGCGGACCTCGTGCTGGTGGTGGGATCGACCAACAGCTCGAACTCGAACCGGCTGGTAGAAGTTTCGCGCAATCTGAACACGGTCGCGCATCTGATTGATAACTCGAATTCGATCCAACCTTCATGGCTGGAGGGCGTCTCCACCGTAGCGGTGACGGCTGGCGCATCGGCGCCGGAGATCCTGGTGTCAGAGGTCGTTGCCTATCTGAAGAACGAGGGCTTCGGGACCGTGGAAGAGGTAGAAGTGATGCCGGAAAATGTGCGCTTTGGACTTCCGGCAGAGATCGTGCAGGCGATCGGGCCAGCGGCGGTAGCTGCCCGCTAAATAGTTTTCACAAAGGTCGTCGGCAGCCGCGAGGAAACAGCTTTTCTGATCGCAAAAGCTGCGTCGGCAGTGCTTGTAACCGTGGGCCGTTTGTGAAAGCGGTCCTAGTCAGGCGAAAGAGATGGCATGAACCGATCTGTGGATGAGAACCCGCTTCCGGCTTCTGTCGAGGAACTGCAGCCCGCAACCCAGCCGAAGTTCGGGCGCATCGACGCCAGCCTGGCCCAGGTAGAAGAAGCCATCGAGGCTTCGAAGCAGCACATCTTCTCCATGCAGCAGGAGGACGGCCACTGGGTCGGTGAGTTGGAAGCCGACAGCATGCTGGAGGCCGACTACATCTTCCTGCATGTACTGCTGGAGACGGCGGACCCCAGGATCCGTGCTCGGATGCAGCGCGCACTGACTGAGATGCTGCGCTACCAGAACGAAGATGGAAGCTGGAGCATCTATCCGGGCGGCCCGGGAAGTATCAGCCTGGCTGTGAAGTGCTACTTTGCCTGCAAATTGATGGGCATGTCAGCCGACGAGCCGTTGATGGTAAAGGCCCGCGCCTGGATTCGCGAGCACGGCGGCGTGGTGAAGTGCAACACCTTCACCAAGATTTATCTCTGCGCGCTTGGACAATACGACTATGAGGCCGTCCCGGCCATTCCACCGGAGATCGTGCTCGCGCCGAAGTGGTTCTACTTCAACATTTATGAGATCTCTTCCTGGTCGCGCGACATTTTGGTGCCGCTGTCAATTGCCTATGCGAAGAAGCCCTTCAAGAAAATTCCGGCCGAGAAGGCAATCGACGAGCTCTTCGTCGGGGGACGCGATAAGGCGAGTCTGAAGCTGCGCTGGAACCGAGACAAGATAGTCAGCTGGCGGAACTTCTTCCTGCTGCTTGACCGAATGGTGCACTGGGCGGAGCGGGTGCATATCCGCCCACTGCGGGCGATGGCGCTGCGTAAGGCTGAGAAGTGGATGCTGGAACGGTTTGAGATGTCGGACGGCCTGGGTGCGATCTATCCCGCGATGATGAACGCAATCATTGCGCTGCGCGTGCTGGGTTATTCGGAGGACGATCCGCATTTCATCCGCGCCATGGACGAGTTCGAGAAGCTGGGCATCGATGAGCCGGAGGGCACGCCGGACTATCCCGAACCGACGTTCCGGATGCAACCCTGCGTCTCGCCAGTCTGGGACACGGCACAGATTGTCTATGCTCTGGGCGAAGCGGGTGTTTCTCGTACCGATCCACGCCTGCTGAAGGCGGCGGACTGGATGCTTGCCAAGGAAGTCCGACACAAGGGCGACTGGGCCGTGAAGGTGCGCAATGCGCAGCCTGGCGGATGGTATTTCGAGTACAACAACGAGTTTTATCCGGATACGGACGACTCCGCGCAGGTGCTACTGGCGCTGAACAAGGTCGATAACCCGCGCGAGCGCTACCAATACGAAGTGTCGCGCCGGGCGATTGACTGGATCTTTGCCATGCAGTGCAAGAACGGCGGCTGGGCGAGCTTCGATAAAGACAACACCAAGATGATCTTCCAGCACATCCCCTTCGCCGATCACAACGCGATGCTCGATCCGCCCACCGTGGACATCACGGGGCGCATCCTCGAGATGTTGGCGACCTACGGGTATACGCGCAGAGACAAGCGCATTGAGCGGGCGATCCAGTTCATCCTGAAGGAACAGGAGCCGGACGGAAGCTGGTTCGGACGCTGGGGCGTGAACTACATCTACGGCACGTTTCTGGTGCTGCGCGGGCTGGAAGCGATCGGGGTTTGGAACCATGAGCCCGAGATTCAGCAGGCGGCAGAGTGGATCCGGTCGGTGCAGAACGCGGATAGTGGCTGGGGCGAGAGCTGCCACAGCTATGACGATCCGATAACTCGCGGCGTAGGTGTGAGCACCCCGTCGCAGACGGCATGGGCCATCCTGGGACTGCTGGCGGCAGGCGATACGCGCAGCGATTCGGTCGCAAAGGGCGTGCGCTGGCTGTTGGAACGGCAGCGTGGCGACGGGTCGTGGGACGAGAGCATGGGTGAAGGCAAGACCCGCGAGGCGATCATTACCGGCACGGGGTTTCCGCGCGTGTTCTATTTGGCATATCACACATACCGCGATGTTTTTCCCTTGCTGGCCCTGACGAATTACCGGCGGGCCGTGAGCGCGCCGGCCGACTGAAGCCGAGCAATCAACACGCTGCGGCGTGACTGGAGAATTGTACTTATGGCAGTGCCCATTTCACAGATGTGGACGGTAGCCACTTACGTGCTCAGACAGCGCTTGAAGGGGCGGAAGCGCTATCCGCTCGTCCTCATGCTGGAACCGCTCTTTCGCTGCAATCTGGCCTGCGCGGGCTGCGGCAAAATTCAATACCCGGCGCACATCCTGAAGCAGGAGCTGACCCCAGATGAGTGCTTCCGCGCAGTCGAAGAATGCGGCGCGCCAATGGTCTCGATTCCCGGCGGCGAGCCGCTGATGCACCCGCGGATTGTGGAGATTGTGGAAGGGTTGATAGCGCGCAAGAAGTACATCTACCTGTGCACCAATGCGCTGCTGCTGAAGGAAAAGATTGGGCTCTTCAAACCGAGCAAGTACCTCACGTTTTCTGTACACCTCGATGGCCAGCGGGAACACCACGATTTTTCGGTTTGTCGCGAAGGCGGTTACGATCAAGCGGTCGCCGGCATCCGCGAGGCGGTTGCACGCGGCTTCCGAGTGACGACGAATACCACACTGTTTGACGGAGCGGACCCGAACAGCGTACGCGCGTTCTTCGACGAGGTGATGTCGTTTGGGGTGGAAGGCATTGTGTTGAGCCCCGGCTATACCTACGACAAGGCTCCGGACCAGAAGCACTTCCTGGGGCGCGCCCGTTCGCGCCGCTTGTTCCGCGCCATCCTATCGAACCGCAAGAAGGAGTGGAAGTTCAATATGTCGCCACTCTTTCTGGAATTCCTGATGGGCAAGCGCGACTACCAGTGCACGCCGTGGGGATCGCCCGCCTTCAACATTTTCGGCTGGCAGAAGCCTTGTTATCTGCTGCAGGACGGCTATGCCGACACCTATCAGGAACTGCTCGACACCACCGACTGGAGCCACTATGGCACGGAGAGCGGCAATCCGAAATGTGCGAACTGCATGGTGAGCTGCGGATATGAGCCCACCACGGTACATCACGGATTTACCTCACTCTCCGGTTTCCTGGGCATGGTGAAGGCCACGCTTTCTTCCGGCTATGAGGACCGCGGCGCGCTGGACCTGTTGAATCAGCCCATCGGGCAGCACGGCCGCGGACCACTCGTACAGATTCGCTCTTCCGCGAGCGAGGAACTGGAAGAGTCGCGCGTATGACCGGAGAGACAGAAAAAGTCGTGGTTCCGACGGATACACAAGAAGTAGCTGCCGGTTTTGAACATGAACAGCTCGAGGGCTGGATTCCCGCGCTTGCGGACGACGACGATGTGCGCCTTGCGCTCGAGAAAGCATTCGATTATCGCGGCGATATCCAACTAACGCTAAAAGATGGGCGCATGGTTGAAGGCTACATTTTTGATCGCAGGACTGCGGATACCCTCGCCGCCTCGACGGTACGGATTATCCCGGCTAAGGAGCGCACGAAGATTACCATCCCGTACAGCGAGATTGCCGGTGTCGCCTTTACCGGCCGCGACACCGCGGCGGGCAAGAGCTTCGAAGCATGGATGAAGAAGTATTCGGAGAAAAAGGCGGCAGGCGAAAAGGGGATCGGGATCGAAGCCGAGAAGCTCGATTGATGTCTCCGGTCCTCCGCGGCGCCACTTCGACCATCGCTACAACGCCGGCCTGATCACGCATGAACGTTTTCCTGACAGGGGCAACTGGATTTGTAGGCAGCCATGTGGCGCGTGCCTTTACCGCGCAGGGTGCGCGTCTCTATGTCCTGGTCAGGCCGACGAGCCGCCTCGAAAATCTGGAAGGGCTGGCTGCGGAAACCGTGACCGGCGATCTCCGCAATCCGGAGAGCTTCCGGTCCGCGCTGCAGAACTGCGAATTGCTTGTTCACGTGGCCGCCGACTATCGCCTGTGGGTGCGTGATCCGCAGTTTATGTACGCGGCTAACGTGGATGGCACGCGCAACCTGCTGGCGCTGGCCCGCGAGCTCGGGGTGGCGAAGGTTGTCTACACCTCGAGCGTCGCGACGATGGGCTTTAAGGAAGACGGAACCATCGTCGATGAAGACACCCCCGTGTCTCTGGACGACATGATCGGGCACTACAAGCGATCGAAGTTTCTTGCAGAGCAGGAGGCGATTGCCGCTGCACGCGACGGACAGCATGTCATTCTCCTGAACCCGACGACGCCGGTCGGTGCGAACGACATCAAACCAACGCCGACCGGACAGATCATCGTCGACTTTCTTAACGGCAGGTTTCCCGCGTACGTCGACACCGGGCTGAATCTGGTGGACGTCGGCGAAGTGGCGCGCATGCACGTCGCTGCTTCGGAACGTGGAGTTCCCGGCGAGCGCTACATCCTGGGCGGAGAGAATCTGTCGCTCAAGCAGATACTCGATAAAATGTCCGCCATCACCGGCATACCGTCGCCGACCATGCAGGTGCCGCACGCGCTGGCGATGGCGTTCGCGTTTTTCGATGAGACGGTCACGGGAAGGCTGCGCGGTAAGGAGCCACGCGCGACGGTAGAGGCGGTACGCATGGGGAAGAAAAAGATGTTTGCATCCTCGGCGAAGGCGGAACGGGAGCTGGGCTTCCTGATCGTGCCGGTGTATGCGGCATTGAGAGCGGCGATTGACTGGTTTCGTGCGCATGGATACGCGCCGGCACAATGAGCTACAGAATAGGCATCGTTGCGGCGCTCGTCGGGGAGTTGAATCCCCTGGTGCGCGGGTGGTCAAGGCAGCCGGATGGCGCCTATCTCTCACAGCGCGGAGATGTGGCCGTTATCGCGGTCGCACGGGGAATGGGCGTTGTTCGTGCCGAGCAGGCAATCACGATCGCCGAGACCTATGGCTCGCTGGACGCGATGGTCTCGGTCGGCTGGGCGGGAGGAGCTTCCTGCGCCGTGCAGCCGGGAACGGCGTACGAGATCGGCGAGGTGATCGATGCGGAAAGCGGGCGAAGATATACCACGGGTGCGGTGACGAGTCCGATCAAGCTGGCGACGCTCGATCGCGTTGCGGGGCGCGAGGAGAAGCGTAGAATCGCAGAGACCTTCGGGGCCTCACTGGTGGATATGGAGGCAGCGGCGGTGGGAAGGCTGGCTCTCAGCAAAGGCGTTCCATTCTTTTGCTGGAAGGCAGTGACGGATGTCGCCACGGAAGAGATGCCGGATTTCAATCTGTTCCTCGATAGCGAGAAGCAGTTGCGCATTTCGAGACTGGCCGCATACGCTTTGACCCATCCGCGATACGTAGCGCCGCTGTTGCGGATGGGAAAAAATGGCAAGCACGGCGCGGATGCAATGGGTCACGCGCTTCATCGCTGGATCGATAAGGGCAGATATGCAGACAGCAACGGTTGAGAAAGAAGTGGTTAGGAGAGAGCGTATTCCGGAGACAATGCAAGCGGCCGTGTATCGCGGCGTGAACGATGTGCGCGTGGAGTCGGTGCCCGTCCCGCGCATAGGTCCCGGCGAAGTGCTGCTGCGTGTGGCGACATGCGGAGTCTGCGGCACCGATCTCAAGAAGATTCGCACCGGATCGCACTCCGCTCCGCGTATCTTCGGCCATGAGATTGCCGGCGTGATCGCGGCCACGGGAGAGGGCGTCCGTGATTTCGAAGTCGGCGACCACGCCATGGCCTTTCACCACGTGCCGTGCGGCGATTGCTACTACTGTCGCAAGAAGACCTTTGCCCAGTGTCCGTCCTACAAAAGCGTAGGATGCACGGCGGGCTTTGAGCCTTCCGGTGGGGGCTTTGCCGAATATGTGCAGGTGAAGGACTGGATCGTCCGTCGTGGGCTGATCAAGCTGCCCAAAAATCTTCCATTCGAGCAGGCGGCTTTCATTGAGCCCTTGAACACAACGTACAAGGGTGTGCGGGCGCTTCGTCTGGAGCCGGATGAGACGGTGCTGGTGATTGGACAGGGGCCGATCGGCATCCTGCTGGCAACGCTTGCGAGACGTACCGGCGCCAAGGTTGTTACGTCGGATTTGTATCCGCAACGGCACGCCGTGGCGCGTACCTACGGGCTAGAGCACCCCATCGACGCCAGCACAGAAAACGTAGTGGCGCGTGTCCGCGAGTTGAGCGACGGCCGGGGTGCGGATGCCGTTCTGCTGGCTGTCGGCGGCAACGCGCTGATCCGTACGGCCATTGATGCTGCGCGCCCGGGAGGGCGGATCATGCTGTTTGCGCAGACGCAGCATGGAGACGCAAGCTTCGATCCGGCGGTGATCTGCATGGATGAGAAGACGTTGATGGGCTCGTACAGCTCCTCTGCTGCCATTCAGGACGAGGGCGTGCGCATCGTGGTGGATGGATACACGCAAGGCTATGATCTGACCCGGCTCATTTCGCACCGCTTTCCTCTTTCGCGGGCCGCAGAGGCGATTGCTTTTGCCTCCGAGCCGCACCCCGATTCCATGAAGATCATGATCGAGCCCGGAAATTAAGGCCGGCCTAATCTGCGAAAATAAGGTGATGGCAACTGGCATGCAGGCAGCCGTACTTTACGGCAAGGAAGATGTCCGGATTGAGGACGTGGAGCGGCCTCTGCCCGCAGCGGGCGAGATCGTTGTGCGTATCCGGGCAGCCCTGACCTGTGGAACGGACCTGAAGACCTATCGCCGGGGCTATCACGCGAAGATGCTGCATATGCCCGCCCTCTTCGGACACGAACTGGCGGGCGTGGTGGCGGCTGCCGGTGAAGGCGTAGGGGCGTTTCGCCCGGGGATGCGCGTGGTGGCACTGAATTCCGCGCCATGCGACCGCTGCTACTGGTGCCGTCACGGGCAGCAGAATCTGTGTGAAGACCTTTTGTTCAACAACGGCGCTTATGCCGAGTGGATCCGGGTGCCCGCGCGGATCGTTGAAAAAAATACGCTGGAAATTCCGGCGCACGTGACGGACGAGCACGCGGCCTTGACCGAGCCTCTGGCGTGCGTCCTGCGCGGGCTTGAGGAGAGCCGGGCGCAGCGCGGCGATACCATGGCTGTTATCGGCGCAGGCCCGATCGGTTTGATGATGATTCATGCGGCCGCTCTGGCCGGCGTGCATGTGATTGCCGTCGTAAAACATGATCAGCAGGTGTTGGCGGCAGAGCGGCTGGGCGCCCAGCACGTCGTGCAGATGACGAAGACCAGGGACTGCATTGCTGCGGTCCGCGGGCTGACTCCTGAGCGTCGCGGCGTCGACATCGCGATTGAGGCCGTGGCCCTGCCGCTGACCTGGCAGTGGGCCGTCGATATGGTACGGCGCGGCGGGCTGGTGAACTTTTTCGGAGGTCCCGCCAAGGGAACGCGCGTCGATCTGGATACCAATCACCTGCATTACAACGATATTGAGCTGAAGGCGAGCTTTCACCACACGCCCGCGGTTGTTCGCAGAGCGCTCGCGCTGATCGCCAATCCGGCCTTCGACGCGGACGCGTTTATCACCGGGCATGCGCCGCTGCGCGATTTGGCTTCGGTATTCCAAGGCATGATGCGCCGTACCAACGAGATCAAGACGGTGATCCTGCCATGACGGCGACGCAGAGCACAGTCTCGGACACGAATACGCTTGCTGCGCAGGGATGGGCAGCTCTGCCGGCCTCGTATCGTATGCCGGAGCGCACGCCCACGCTGGCGGAGGCGCAGCGGTACTGCCGCGAGCTGGCGGGATCGCATTACGAGAACTTCCACGTCGCGTCCTGGTTCCTGCCAAAGCGCTTCCGCCCTCATTTTCACAGCATTTATGCCTACTGCCGCATCTCCGATGATCTGGGAGACGAGGTGAGAAGCCAAGCGCATGCGCTGGCACTGCTAGACATCTGGCAGGAGCAGCTCGACGCCTGCTATCGCGGCGAAGCGAAGCATCCGGTGTTCGTCGCGCTACGAGAAACGATCCGTATCTGCGATATTCCGAAAGAACCGTTCGCGGATCTGCTGACTGCGTTCCGGCAGGATCAAAGGGTCGCTCGCTACGCTTCGATGGCGGATGTTCTCGGATATTGCCGCTACTCGGCGAATCCTGTCGGGCGGCTGGTTCTTTATGCGTGCGGCTACCGCGACCAGGAACGTTTTGCATTGTCCGATGAGACCTGCACTGCGCTGCAGCTTGCGAATTTCTGGCAGGACGTTCGCGAGGACTTCGCGCGCGGGCGAATCTATCTTCCGCTGGATGCGATGCGAGCGGCACAGGTGGATGAGGCGACAATCGCGAGCGGGCAGGCCACGCCTGCGTTTCGCGCGCTGCTGCAGGGACAGGTCGCCTATACGCGAGCCATGTTCGCGCGCGGCGCAAGACTCATCGGTATGGTGGATCGCGAGCTCGCGGTCGATCTCGATCTGTTCACGCGCGGCGGTCTGGAAATCCTTCGCGCGGTCGAGGCGCGGCGGTATGACGTGCTCTCAGCCAGGCCGACAATATCCAAGCCGCGCAGGGCGATGCTGTTGTTGCATGCGCTGGCTGGCCGCCTGGTGCCGGGAATGCGGCCTGCAGGTACGATGGCTTGACTGAATCGCAGGCGATTGAGACGGCGTACGCCGAATGCCGGGGCATCGCACGCCGGGAAGCGAAAAACTTCTACTACGCTTTTGTAGCGCTCCCTGCGCATAAACGCGATGCCATGTGCGCAATCTACGCATTCATGCGGCATGCCGATGACATTTCCGACGACGAGTCCAAGGACCGCACCGTCAGGCGTGATGAACTGACCCGATGGACAGCCGCATGGCGGGACGGCACAGATATTACGGATCCCGTCTTTCTCGCAGTCCGCGACACGCAAAAGCGCTTCGACATTCCGAATGAACTGCTGGAGCAGCTGATTCACGGGACCGCCATGGACATTCAGGCCGAGACTGTGAATCTCGAATCGGCCAGTGGACTGAGCACCTTCGCGACATTTGCGGATCTCTATCGGTATTGCTACTACGTTGCGTCTGTCGTGGGGCTGGTGTGCATACGGATATTCGGCTACAGCAGCCCGGCTGCCGAGAGACTTGCTGAAGAGACAGGGATTGCGTTCCAGCTGACGAATATCCTGCGCGATGTACGGGAGGATGCGGAGCGCGGACGGGTGTACATTCCGTCGGACGATCTGAAAGGCGCAGGCACCAGCGCAGCGGACCTGGCCCGAGTGAAGAACGGTAGCGAGCTTACCGAGCCGCAATTGCTCGCGCTGGCAGGAGTCGCCCGGCGCGCGCACGCCTACTACCAATCGGCGGACCGGTTGCTGCCGTTGATCTCGCGGGACAGCCGTCCCGCTTTGCGGGTGCTGGTGAAAATTTATTCCCGGCTGCTGTCCAAGATCGAAGCCCGGCGCTTCGATGTCTTCACGACACGTGTGCAAGTTCCGACGTGGCAGAAGGTGTCGATTCTCGCCGGCGGCATGACGCGGATGCTACTGCTGCGCCTTCGCCGCGGGATAGAGTAATGCGCTCACGAGATCCATATCGTGTCGCGGTGATTGGCGGCGGAGTTGCCGGACTGGCCGCGGCGTGCGCACTGGCGCAGGATGGCTACCCTGTGGAACTCTTCGAGAGGCGGCCCTATGTCGGTGGCCGTGCGTCCTCCTATCTCCATCCTGGCGTTGATGAAATCATCGACAATTGCCAGCACATCATTCTTGGCTGCTGCACCAATGTTCTGGGCCTCCTTCGGCGCGCGGGGGCAGAGGATGCGATGCGCTGGTCGGACGGCATCACGTTTCTGGAGCCGGGCGGCGGGCGGACAAAGTTAAGGCCGGCGCGGCTGCCGGCCCCGCTCCACAGTACGCCATCTTTCCTGTCGGCCAAGGCCTTGGATTGGCGTGACAAGCTGGCCATCGCCCGTGCCATATCGGCATTTCTTAGAGGCAGCCGCGCCGAAGACGACCGCCGGAACTTTGCAGACTGGCTCCAACGCACCGGACAGACAAAGCGCGCTGTCGAACACTTCTGGAAGCCAGTCTTGTTCAGCGCGCTCAACGAAGATCCGGATCGCATTTCCGTGCGCTATGCCGCGAAAGTCTTTCGCGAGGCATTCCTGTTTTCAGCGGAGGCGGGGCGCATGGGAGTTCCGCGCGTACCGCTCAGCGAAATGTACGGGCAGGTTGCGGCGGCCATCGAAAAGGCAGGAGGCAAGATCCATCTGCGCAGCACTGTTGAGGGCTTGTGCCACGACGACGGGAGCGTGCGCTGGCGGCTTCGCGTTGCCGATCACGTCGAAATCTTCGATGCGGTGGTGCTTGCGTTGTCCTTTGAAGGGTTGCAGAAGCTATTGCCTTCATTGCCGGACGAAGCGCCACGCACCCGCCTGGAAAGCCTGCTGACGAAATTCAGCCATTCGCCGCTGACCGGCATCCATCTCTGGTTCGATCGCGAGATTACAGATCTGGAACATGCGGTACTGCTCGACACGACGGTGCAGTGGCTCTACAACACCTCGCGCATTCAGCCAGAACGGCAGTCCGGGCGGGCTGGCCATCTTATCGAGCTTGTGGTCAGCGCGTCGAAATCACTGGTCCCAATGGAGCGGCAGGCGATCATTGATCTCGCGCTTCGCGAGCTGGCCCTCTTCTTCCCGGCCATGCAGCAGGCGCGCTTGCTGAAGGCTGCAGTCGTCAAAGAGGTACGCGCAACGTACTCGATCGTGCCCGGGCTGGACGAGGTTCGGCCTGGAGCGGAGAGCGGCTGGCCCGGCCTTATGCTGGCAGGGGACTGGACCGCTACGGGTTGGCCATCCACCATGGAGAGCGCCGCTCGCAGCGGCTATCTGGCTGCCGAGGCGCTCAGCCGTGAGGCCGGTAATCCCAAACAGTATCTGGTCCCGGACCTGCCCAGGCACGGGCTCATGCGCCTGCTGCCGTAGGTTCGATGTGCCTTCCTGGCGCAGGCAGGCTGTTTGTCATCCAAGGTACATTGCACAGATCGGGCCGAAGGAGCGTTCATGGACTTTCAACCAATTGAAGACTACGGCGTCATCGGGAACATGCGATCGATTGCCCTGGTAGGAACACATGGTTCGATTGATTTCTTTTGTTTCCCGCGTTTCGATTCGCCTACGGTTTTCGCCGCTCTCCTGGACCCGCAGAAGGGAGGTTTTTTTTGCATCCAGCCGGAGCTGGATGGAGAAAGCAGCAAGCAGCTTTATCTACCGGAAACGAACGTCCTGGTGACGCGGTTTCTCTCGGAACAGGGCATCGCGGAGATCACTGATTTGATGCCAATCCTGAAACAGGATGTGCCCAACCAACTCATCCGTCTGGTCCAGGTGATTCAGGGCAGGATCACGTTCAAGATCGAGTGCAGGCCAGCCTTCGATTATGCACGGCGCAAGCACACTGTCGAGCGTCGCGGCGATGTGGTCACCTTTAGGCCCGAGGGCGCGGACATTCAGCCGATGGTGTTGAAGGCAACGATTCCGCTCCATGTAAAAGCCGGCGGCGTCATTTCGACATTCACGATGAAAGAAGGGGAAAAGCTGTTTTTTCTGTTCAGCGAAGAATGCGGCGAGACGGAGAAGCCGCTGGACGAGCAATTGCTGCAATCGCGGCTGGACGAGACAGTGGATTTCTGGCATCGGTGGTCGGCGAAATCGCAGTATCACGGCCGCTGGCGCGAGACAGTGAGCCGCTCTGCGCTGACGCTCAAGCTGATGCAGGACGACGAGTACGGCTCGATTGTGGCCGCGCCGACATTTGGCCTTCCGGAACATCCCGGCGGAGAGCGCAACTGGGACTACCGATACACGTGGCTGCGGGACGCGTCCTTCACGCTGTACGCCATGATGCGGCTGGGATATGTGGAGGAGGCGCAGAAGTTCCAGAAATGGCTTGACGCTCTGATGGATTACAACTCCGAGCAGGGACCGCTGCAGGTGTTGTACGGCATCGATGGCCGGCAGAAAGTTCCAGAATTCGAGCTTAATCATCTGCGGGGCTATATGGACTCGCGTCCGGTGCGCATTGGAAACGCGGCCTATACCCAACTGCAACTGGACATCTATGGCGAGATGATGGACGCTACTTACCTTGCCAACAAGTATGGAGAGGCGACCAGCCATGAGGGCTGGCTTGCTCTGAAACGCATGCTCCAGTGGCTGGCGAAGAATTGGCAGCGCCCGGATGACGGTATCTGGGAGGTACGGGGCGGACGGCAGCACTTCCTGCATTCGCGGCTGATGTGCTGGGTGGCATTCGATCGCGCAATCCGGCTGGCGGACAAGCGTTCGCTCGCCGGTCCGATCGATTGGATGATCAAAGCGCGTGACGACATTGCTCATGACATCCACAACAATTTCTGGAGCGAAGAGCGCAAAGCCTTCATCCAGCGTCAGGGATCGAACGATCTGGATGCGGCTGCGCTGCTGATGCCGCTGATGCGCTTCATCAGCCCCACGGATCCGCGCTGGCTTTCTACTTTGCAGGCTATTGAAGACAATCTGACTGTGGACACACTCGTCTATCGCTACAAGACGGAGAGCGGCGTGGATGGCCTGTCAGGGGGGGAAGGCGCGTTTACCGCGTGCTCCTTCTGGTTTATCGAGTGCCTGGCGCGGGCTGGGAAGCTGGACAAAGCGAGACTCCTGTTTGAAAAGATGCTGGGCTATGCCAACCACGTGGGTCTCTACTCCGAGGAACTCGGCCGGAGTGGCCAGCACCTGGGCAATTATCCCCAGGCCTTTACGCATCTGGCCTTGATCAGCGCAGCGACTTATCTGGATCGTGCGCTTTCCGGCGATCTGCCGACCTGGCGCTGACGTCGGCGCCAATAGCCCAACCACTGGACGGCAATCGTGATCGTGACAGTCGTGGCGAAAAATAAAATCCACGGTAGGCGCCTGTTCTCCACGCATTGAAAGAGGATGGCGTGGACTGCCGTCAGCGTGAAGGCGGCATAAGTCCATTGCTGCAGTTTTTTCCAGCGCGGCGTGCCCAGCACGCGCAGGGACCAATCATTTGAGAGGGCGAGCAGCATCAGGAAAAGCAAGGTGGCGGCCAGACCGGTGTAGTTCGCCGCGCCGAAGGTGGTGGCCTGGAGATGCAGCGGATGAAGCGTGCGGAAGAAATACATCCACATGCGACCGCGCAGATGTACGGTAAGGCCGATCGCCGTATGAATAAGCGCGAGGACGCCGGTAAGGATGCCGATGTCGCGCCGCAGGTCATAGCTTATCGGTGCGGTGCGGTGGCGCAGCACATTCCACGGACCAAGCAGGAGCGTGGCAGCGAGAAAGCAGAGAGCCGCATAGGCAGTCGCCATGCTCAGGCGATGGCGAAGATCCGGCGGCGGCGTGAGCCAGTACGCGGTCGCGGACACAAAAAGGGCGGCCGCGCACAGCAGGAGCAGCCGCAAGCCGCGACGAAGCCAATATCGGCTTAAGAAGGAATCATTCAATGCTTCAGCAATGCCACTCCACAGCAGACGAAGATGGCTGCCACCCAGCGGCGGCGGTCGACTCGCTCCTTGAGAAACACACGGGCGGCAATGGCATTGGTCACAAAGGTCAGCGAACCGGCGGCAGGCGCCACCAGGCTCACATCTGCGTAGCTCAGTGTGAAGAGTAGAGAAAAGAAGCTGATCGCCATCGCACTGAAGCCGCCGAGGAAACGCAGGTTGCGAAGGACGGTGACGATGGCGCGCAGAAGTCCGCCGCGCGCCATAATGACATCAAAATCGCCGATCTGCCGAAATGCGGAGGCGATGAGAATATCGCCGGCTGTCGCGGTGGCAACGTTCACGGCAAGCATGGCAGCGAGTTCGAGACCGTTAACATGAAGGGTCACTGCTTCGCTCCATGATGGGCAATGGAAATCGGCACGGCGGCTGTCCCGTCCCCAGACTCTACCGGTTTGGCCGCATGCTCCGTATACGCAGGGCCGCGGGTGACGAAACCGACGCCGGCTACGATGCAGAAGATGCCAAGCCAGCGCGCGGGTGTGATCTGCTCGTGCAGCCAGAAGCGGGAGAGGAGCGCGACGACAACATAGGCGAAGGAAGTGGCCGGAAGGACGAAGGTGACATCGGCCCAGGAAAGCGCGGTCAGATAGGAGACGAAGAATCCGAGCAGAAGAACGATGCCGGCTACCACCCACGGCACCTTCAGCGCGACGATGAGAGTGCTGAGATGGTGGAGGGATACCGGGCCGAGCTGCTTCATTCCGATAGCGAGAAAGGTATCACCCAGCGCCGAAGTGAGCGTGACGATGGCGAGGATGATATAGCGACGAGGAGTCATCTGCGTCCGGGGCGGCAGAGGC
Source organism: uncultured Acidobacteriaceae bacterium (assembly GCA_963797895.1). Taxonomy (GTDB): domain Bacteria; phylum Acidobacteriota; class Terriglobia; order Terriglobales; family Acidobacteriaceae; genus KBS-83. Next base: position 63,628 of record CAWCRD010000007.1, on the reverse strand, counting down.
AGCCTAAAGGCTGCCTCGCGTTGAGGGTATAGGACGCCCGATCAGGCCCCGGCGTTCACGACCGGGACGGCCTTTCCAGCCTGTTGCTGTTTGGTGTCCCTGACAATCTTGTTGCGTTGTGCGCGCAGCTTCATGAAGCTCTTGGCCTCTTGATAGAGACGCGGCACGTCACGGTTCACGATGGCTTTCCAGACGACGCGGGCTGCGGCCTTGGGACGGAAATAGTACTCATCGTAGAAGCGGTGCACCATTTCGAGGACGTACTCGGCCGGTAGACCCGGATATTCGACATGCGCCATCTGGTGTCCACCGGAGTCGGACATGTTGTGATTGGTGATGAAGCCGTTCTTCTCCGCGAAATCGTAGAACTCCGTGCCCGGATAGGCGTGAGCGATGGAGACCTGGATGGTCTCGCAGTCCAGCGTTTTCGCGAAGTTGATGGTGTTGCGGATCGATTCCTTTGTCTCACCCGGTAGGCCGAGGATGAAGTCGGCGTGGACGGTGAGACCGAGGTCGTGGCAATCCTTGGTGAAAGCCCGCGCGCGCTCAACCGTGGCGCCTTTCTTGATGTTCTTAAGGATCTGCGGATCGCCGGACTCGTAGCCGACAATCAGCAGCCGGCATCCGGCATCTTTCATGGCCTTCAGGGTCTCGCGATCCGTGGTGACGCGCGAGGTGCAGGACCAGGTCAGGCCCAGTGGCTTGAGCTTTTCGCAGAGTTCAACCGTGCGCGCCTTCTGGATGTTGAAGGTGTCGTCGTCAAAGAAGAATTCCTTTACATGCGGGAAGTTCTCCTTGGCCCACTTCATCTCGGCGGCTACGTCATCCGTGGAGCGCTTGCGCCACGCATGCCCACTCAGGGTCTGCGGCCACAGGCAGAAGGTGCACTGCGCCGGACATCCGCGCGTCGAGTAAAGCGAGATGAACGGATGCAAGAGAAAGGGGACGTTATAACGCGTCACGTCCATGTCTCGCTTGTAGATCTTGGTCGCCCAAGGCAAAGCATCCAGATCTTCGAGCTGCGGGCGATCCGGATTGTGGGTGATGGTGCCGTTACTGCCGCGGTAGCTGATGCCCAGAATCTCCGGCAGGGGCTTACGATTCGCATACTCCACCACCGACATGTCGAACTCGCGGCGACAGATGAAATCGATCGCGCTGCATTCGTTCAGGGCACGGTCGGGCGAAGTAGTGACGGGCGGCCCCACAAAGGCGATCTTTATCGATGGATTGGCCCGCTTGATGGCCTCTGCCAGCGCATGATCACCGGCCCAACCCACGGTGCTGGTAAAGAGCACCAGAAACTCGTAGTCCTTCGCGATCTGGATTGTCTCCTCGGCGGAGACGTGGTGCGGCGGGGCGTCCAGCAGGCGAGACCCTTCGAGCATACCGGCTGGATAAGCGAGCCAGACCGGGTACCAGTAGGATTCGATTTCGCGCGTCGCGGGCCAGCGGCTACTTGCGCCGCCATCAAAATTTTCAAACGAAGGCGGATTTAGAAAAAGCGTCTTCAGTGGCATATTGTCTGCCTTTAGTGTACCAGCCAGAACAGGGTAAAAGGGCGAAAAGCTGCACTGAAACAGGTGCAGTTATCGACTGCGCAAACATGCGTAAATCGCTAGGGATGAGGCGCCTGCATTGCCCACTCCTGGACGGTGCCCAGGGAGCGCTGCAATTGGATTTCCGCCTGCATGAACTGGAAGTCTGCCTCGAGTTTGTCGGCAAAGCGGCGGCGCTCTTCGATCCGGGCCTTCTCCTCGTCGCGAGGGGTAAGCGGCGACGCGTTAGGATTTCCCGGTCCGTTCTGTAGCTGGATGAGCACAGCATCAAGGTTTTCCTGTGCATAGTCGCTCTGCAGACGAGCGATTTTCTGTTGCAGGCGCAACTCCGCGAGGCTGCCGGAGAGCTGACGCGTCTGTTCGGATACCTGGAGGCGAAAGAGGTCTGCCTGCTCCCGGGCATGAACAGCATCGGCGGCTGACCCGCGCGCACGATCGCGAGCCTGCGCGTCGAAAATGGGCAGCGTTAAATTGATGCCCACATCGAAGTTATTGTGCTGAAAGCGCAAGTAGTACTCTGCGTAATTGTTGAACTTGGCATAGCGGCTGTATTGAACGCCAAAGGCAATTTGCGGGCGCCAGTTCTTTCGGCTATCGCCCACCGCGATGTACTGCTTGGATTGAGCATCCGCCTGGGAGGAAGCAATGGCGGCGCTGTGGGTGCTGAGTGTTGCGTTCAGCGTGCCCGCAGTCGGACCTATAGGCGCTGCAGGAATCGAGGCTGTTTCCGGAACGATGGAATCTTCCGTCAATCCAGTGAGGTTCGCGAGACGAAGCCGCAAGAAGCTCATGTGGTCCTGTATATGCAGCCGTCGCTGCTCGAGGAGGGCGTTCGTCAACTCTGCCTGGGTGAGGTCCATGGCACTCGAGAGTCCGGCGGCATTGCGGTCGCGCTCAATCTCGATAAGCCGTTCGCCAAAGCTGTGCTGCTGGTCCAGCGCTTCCATTTCTCGCTTGTCGCTATCCAGTTCGATGTAGGTGAGGGCTGCGTCCGTCACAACCTTCTCGCGTGTATCGCGCAAGGATGCCTGGGACGCCACCAGGGAAGCGCGCGCGGAACGGATCATGGATGGCTGGGAAAAGGAGAGCACCAGGGAACTCGCAGTGGCATTGACGACCGTGGGCTGGCCAACTGGGAATCCGTAGGAATAACCCAGGCTTGAGCCAATTGCCATAGTGGGAACGTATGCGTCCTTGGTCTCGCGGAGCCCCGCGGCGGCGCGGTCGACATCGGCGAGGGCCATCTTGACTTCATGAGAGTTGCGCAGGGCCAGGTCGACCGCTGTGTAGAAGGAGATCTGCGCTTTCGCCGATTGTGCTGGGGTGATCGCCAGGCTTGCGATGGCGAAGAGCACGGTCATAGCGACTCGCGAACAAGGAGGCACGTGTGGCAAAGGCAATGTCCTGTACGTTAGCGTCCGGTATTGGTAGCAACCTTCTTGGTTGGATGATAGACGCTGGCGATGGAGGCTGCCGCCTGAATCTGCTGTGCGGCACCCGTCGTGTCACCTTGTTTGTTCAAGAGGCTGGCGAGAAGCAACTGCACGCGGAAGGCCGGCTCATCCTCCGATTTCTCTGGAGACGCAAGATATTCGCGCAGTAAGCGAATTGCTGCCTGTGGATCCTGTCCGGACCGCGTCAGCAGATGCGCCGCATCCACCAGCGGCTCGCCGTGTGACCCATTTGCTTCCAGCCCGGCGCGAATCGCCTCCTGCATGCGGAGCAGATCGTTCTGCTTCTGGTAGAACGAGGCCAAAACCATCCAGTAGGTAGCCGGATGCGGCGACGCGGCGATCGCCTGCCGGAAGTGCTGCTCCGCGGCCGCCATATCTTTATTGCTCGCCGCGATACGGCCGCGCAGTTCCTCGGCGCGGGCACGGTCCACGGTGTCGAGTTTGTCGGCGACCGCTGCCGCCTTGTCTTTACCACCGCCTACGATTCCCGGCGCCTCCGTGTAGTAGTCTCCAAGGTCCGAGAGCGCTTCCGCATTGCGCGGATCAAGCGATACTGCCGTTTCAAATTCGGTCTTGACCCGCTTCGCAAGTCCGTACGCTTTGATGAAAGAGACACGGTCGGCCTTCTCGCCGAGCGCGCGTCCGTACCACAGATGGTTGTCACTGCTGCCGCTGTCGAGGGCGACCGCCTTCTCGCAGGCGCGAACCGCTTCGTCCCATTGTTCGATCTGCAGGGCAAGCCGGCAGAGCAACTGCTGTGCCTCGGCATCGCTACTGCTTCGCTCTGCGTCCGGCCGCAAAAGATCCATAGCATGGTCAGCGCGGCCCTGCTGGAGATCGCGAATGACATCCGTCCGGTCTGCCGCGGTGAGAGCCGGCATGCGAAGGGGCAAGAGAAACAAAACGAGGAATAGGGGAGTCACGCGCATGAGTGCTGAACGTCCATTGTGGCAAGCGGTGGATGCTTAGCGATCGATGTGTACCGGCACACCTTCCGCCAGGGGCTCGCCATTGGTTGTGCTCAGCGCCACCGTGTCGTTCTCTGCCAGTCCACTGACGATCTGCACCTGGGTGAGGTTCAGTGCACCTTTTGTGACCTGCCTGCGCCGGAGGGTTTTCCCATGCAGAAGGTAGACGTAATCTTTTCCACCTTCGCTGTGCAGCGCTTCGCGCGGAATCGTCAGCACATGACCCAGGCTCTGCTCCGTGATCGTAACCCTTACGTTCGTATTGGGCAGCAGCTTTCCATCGGCATCGTCGACACTTAATAGCACCTCGCCAACATTGCGAGTCGTATAAGTAATGATGGTCGAGGGCATGCTAAGGATTCGCCCGTGCCACACACGATTCGGAAGCGCATCCCAGACGATGGACGCCGGCTGGCCGACGTGCAGGGCGCCCAACTCCGGTTCATCAAAGTAGGCACGGACCTGAAGTTTGGTCAGATCCGCCATTTGCAACAGCAATGCGCCTGGGTTGACGTACTCGGAGACAGAGACGGGCAGGGAATAGACGGTTCCCTTGAAGGGCGCGCGGACGTTCGACTGGGCCACGATTGTGTTGGCAGCAGAATAGGCTGCCTGGGCCTGCTCCAGATCGGCCTTTGCATGGGCCATGTCGGCGGAGGAGTAGCGCGAGCTCTGCCTCTTTTGGAGAGTCGCAACGGAAGCGTTGGCAGCCTCAAGCCTTTGTTGCGCCGATGCGACTTCGCCGGGTGCGGCGGCACCCTGCGCGGCTAGCTTTTTCAGCGTGTCCACATCGCGCTGGGCCTGGTCGCGATTGAGCTGCGCCTTGATCAGCTCACCGCCGAGCGATGTGCGCTCTTCCTGTGTGCCGCCCTGCTCCGCCGCCTGATAGCTTGCCTGTGCGCCGCGCAAAGCGGCGAGGGCGCTGGCGTTGCGTGCAAGCGCATCGGCGTCATCCAGCGACAGCAAAAGCTTCCCTTTGGGCACCAGATCCCCCCCATGTACATAGAGTTCCTTCACGGTGCTGGGCGCGGGCGCGTGTGCTTCAAAATTGTGCTGCGGTTCGACTTTGCCGTTCGTACTGTCTGTCGTGATGAGGTCTTCAATTGTTGCCCTCGCGACGCGGAGAGGCAATTCTTCACGGGTGAGCCTGCGCACCGCGAAGAAGACAATTACCAGCAGAATTGCGGCGAGCGACCACAATGCGATCGGTTTCGCTCTGCCATTTGAGGTTTCGGCCATTCGTTCTAAACCGTCGGTAAGTATATAAGACGCGCTCTCCGCCTCTTTGGAGTCAGAAAGATGCAGGGAGTCTTCATGGGTACAATAGAAGTATGACCACCACGCCGCGATATACAGACGAACACGCCCGCGCGGGTCTAGCGACAGATTTTCCGGAGATCGAAACCTGGGAAAATCAATTTCGCGGCTACGAAATCGTGATCGACAATCCCGAATTCACTTCGGTGTGCCCGAAAACCGGCCTACCGGATGCGGGGGTCCTTACACTCCGCTACATGCCGCGGGAACGCTGCCTGGAGCTGAAGTCTTTCAAGGAATACCTGTTTTGCTACCGGAACCTCGGAATCTTTCAGGAGAATGTCGCGAACCAGGTGCTCGAGGATGTCGTGAAGGCCTGCGATCCTGAATGGGCCGAGGTGAAAGGGGATTTTCGTCCCCGGGGTGGCCTTTCTACGGTGGTAGTGGCACGCTGGCCGCGGCCCGCGAATACACGCTAACAATCCTGCCAGGGCGAATTGATGCCGCCAGACGAGCACCCACGGTACAGGCACGCAGCGTGGGCGCTTGGCCTGCTGACCGCGCTGAACCTCTTCAACTTCATTGATCGCTACGTGCTGCCCGGCGTGCAGCCGCTGGTGCAGCACGAGTTTCATGCCAGCGATGAGCGCATGGGCGCGCTTACTTACGCCTTCTTCATCACCTACATGCTGGCCGCTCCGCTGACTGGATGGCTGGGCGATCGGGTGGCCCGGAAGCCGCTCGTCGTAGCCGGCGCGGTGCTGTGGAGTGTGGCCACGCTGCTCACGGCTACCGTCCACAGCTACGGGCAACTTTATTTTCGCCACGCGGTGGTCGGTATTGGCGAGGCGACATTCAGCGTCTTTGCGCCTGCCATGATTGCCGATATGTACCCGGAGCGGATACGAAACAAGGTGCTGAGCATCTTTTATCTCAGTATTCCGGTGGGTGCCGCGCTCGGTTATCTGATCGCCGGACAGCTCGGGACCGCATATGGCTGGCGCACGCCGTTCCTGGTAAGCGCCGCGCCCGGCCTGGTTATTGCCGGGCTCATCCTTTTGTTCGTTCGTGAGCCCCTGCGCGGCGCTGCCGACATGCTGAAGCCCACGCCGTCACGTGCGACCATCCTGGGCATATTCAGAAACAGGTCTTACTGGGCGGCGACGCTGGGCATGGCGATGCTGGTCTTCACCATGGGCGGCATCTCGGTCTGGCTGCCCACCTTTCTCTCGCGCATTGAAGGATATTCGCTTTCGCGCGCGAATCAGATCCTAGGCGGCGTGACAGTGATCGACGGGATCCTCGGCACCATTGTTGGCGGATGGATTGCGCAACGCTGGCTCAGGACGAATCATCGCGCGCTCTATTTAGTTTCAGCATGGAGCGCGGTGTTGACGCTTCCCGCGGCTCTGATGGTCTTCTTTGGCCCGCGCACGCTGCTTTTGCCTTCGATCCTGGTGGCGGAGTTCTTTCTGTTTCTCAACACCGGCCCGCTGAATGCGGCGATCGTGAACTCCGTCTCTGCGACGGTGCGCGCTTTCGCCATCGCGCTCAATCTGTTCCTCATCCATGCGCTTGGCGATGCACCCTCGCCGCGGCTGATCGGCGCCATCTCGGACCGGCATGGGCTACGTCTCGGCCTCGGGATCACGCTGATCGCGCTCGTGATCTCGGCGGCGATCCTGTTCTCCGGCGCACGATTTGCCCCAGCCCTCCCAGAGGAGACGGAGGCGTAACGATGCTGCGGACAGTCGGTCTTGCGGCGGGGTGGGGCGTGGCGCTGCTCTGGGCGGTACGAACTGTGCGGTGGATGCGGGGGATGTCGGGGCTGCCGGATTTGCTCACCATGCCGCCGGGGGTGCCGCGCGGGCGCTTGAGTGTCATCGTGCCGGCACGGAACGAGGAGGAGAACGTCGGCACCGGATTGCGCTCGCTTCTCGCGTCGAAGGATGTAGACCTGGAGGTGATTGCGGTCGACGATCGCTCCACGGATCGCACCGGGGCCATCGTGGACGCTCTTCAGCAGGAGCAGCGTGCCTCGGGTGTGCGGTATGCGGTGGAGCACGTTAGAGAGCTGCCGTCCGGCTGGTTGGGCAAGCCGCATGCGATGGCGCGCGGCGCGGAGCTGGCGACAGGGGAGTGGCTGCTCTTTACCGATGCGGACGCCGTGTTTGCCGAAGATGCGCTCGCTCGGGCCTTGAGCTATATGGAGCATGATGGCGGGGACCATCTGCTGGTAGTGCCGACGGTGGTCGCGCGGAGCGCCGGCGAGCGGATGATGCTGCCATTCCTGCATGTGCTCTCGATCTGGGGGCCGCGGCTGTGGCGAGTTGCCGATGCGAGCGCGCGCGATGCAATCGGTGTCGGCGCGTTCAACCTGATGCGCCGAACTACATACGAGAACGTGGGCGGATGGGAGCGGCTGCGCATGGAGGTGATCGAGGACGTGTCGATGGGCGTGGTCATCAAGCGGGCGGGGTTCCGTTCGCGCGTGGTGACCGGGCGGGACCTGGTGCGTATCCGCTGGGCATCTGGTGCGCGTGGCGTCGTCACCAACCTTACCAAGAACGTCTTCGCCGCCTTCCGTTTCCGCATTGGGCTTATTGCTGCGGGAACCGCGGTGCTCACTGTCATGTGCCTGCTGCCGTTCGGCGGCATCGTATTGGGACTGACACGCGATCGTGCGTGGCTATGGCCAAGCGTTGTCTCGCTCGCGGCGCTTGCTGCGCTCTACTGGCGGTATCGGCGCTTCGCGGATATGGATGGCGCGATTCCCATACTATGGCTGCCGGCATTTCCGGTTGCAGCTCTCATATTCGTCTACGCGATGGTGCGATCGACGGCGCAGACACTTATGCGCGGAGGTGTCGAATGGCGCGGCACCCTCTACTCGCTACGGGAGCTGCGCGAGCACTTAGGCCCGCTGCGCTAATGAGTGGCGCGGAAGACGCTGAAGTGGTGATTGCCGCTGAGCGACGGGTCGTGCACCGGCGCCTTGCCTTGTTCTGCAGAGAAGCCGGCGAGCAGCGCAGGGTTGGGGTGGAACTTTTCCGAGCCGCCGTGCAGTTGCTGCGATCTGGTCAGATACATCAGGCTGCGGTCGTTCACGCTGTGGACGATGCCGCGAAGCTGGATGTCTTTGCCGCGGAGCGAAGTCAGGTCGCCGACATCGCGTGTGTCCTGGGGCAAGCTGGCGATGGTCACGCGGCAGTCTTCGTCTTTGGTCTCAGGGCTGCATATATCGAGGAATCGCGTGCCGTCGCGAAGCTGGGCGATGTCATAGACATGCGCGGCGATGCAGATGTCTTTGCCGGTGTAGCGCGTGGCGTCCGCGGCAGGATGGCAGGACGCAGCGTGGAGACCTGCGGAAAACGGAACCAACAGCAGTATGGCAATCGTACGCACGCTGCGAGGCTATGCTCGCACTGACAAACTGGCGATCCCACATTCGTGTGGCGCGGTTGGCGCCTACTGCGTGGTGAGCGCGGGCTCTTGTTTGCCACTGCCGTAGTGGCTGGCTACGTAGTCATTCAGGATGCGTTTGAAGTCCGCGATGATGGTGTCGCCTTTGAGAGTGATGGCTAGCTTGCCGTCGATATAGACGGGCGCTTTCGGTTCTTCGAACGTTCCGGGCAGCGAGATGCCGATGTTTGCGTGCTTGCTTTCTCCTGGACCGTTGACGATGCAGCCCATCACGGCTAGTTTCATCTCCTCCACCCCGGGGTACTGCTTCTTCCACTCGGGCATGGACTCGGTGAGGTAGTTCTGCACCTGCTGGGCGAGCTCCTGGAAGTAGGTGCTGGTGGTGCGGCCGCAGCCTGGGCACGCGGTCACCTGCGGGGCGAAGGAGCGGATAGAGAGCGCCTGCAGGACCTGCTGGGCGCAGCGGACCTCTTCGCTGCGGTCGCCGCCGGGGGTGGGAGTGAGCGAGACCCGGATGGTGTCGCCGATACCGGCCAGCAGCAGCGGCGCGAGCCCGGCGGTAGAGGCGACGGTTCCTTTCATGCCCATGCCGGCTTCGGTGAGGCCAAGATGGAGGGCATGATCGGTACGCGCGGCAAGCGCGGTGTAGACGTCGATCAGGTCGCGGACACCGGAGACCTTGGCGGAGAGGATGATCTGGTCGCGGCGGAGGCCGTAGCGTTCGGCGGCGGCGGCGTTGTCGAGGGCGGAGCGGACCATCGCTTCCATCATCACGTCGCGGGCGTCGAGGGGCTCGGCCGCCTTGGAGTTCTCATCCATCATCCGGGTGAGCAGCGCCTGGTCGAGCGAGCCCCAGTTGACGCCGATGCGCACCGGCTTCTGGTGCTTGACCGCGACTTCGACCATGGTGCGGAAGTTGTCGTCGTCCTTACGGCCAATGGAGACGTTGCCCGGGTTGATGCGGTACTTGGAGAGGGCCTGAGCGCAGGCGGGATACTTCGTCAGCAGCAGGTGGCCGTTGTAGTGGAAGTCGCCAATGATGGGCGTGCTCCAGCCCTTTTCGCGGATGCCGTCGACAATATAGGGAACGGCCTTGGCCGCATCGTCGTTGTTGACGGTGATGCGGACCAGCTCCGAGCCGGCGCGGGCGAGCGAGGCGATCTGCTGGACAGTGCTCTCAATATCGGCGGTGTCGGTGTTGGTCATCGACTGGACGACGACCGGGGCGGAGGAGCCGACACGGACTTCGCCGATGGGGACGGTGACAGATTTTCTACGCTGGATTTCCGGCATAAGGCTGATACCAGTTTACCGTGGGTGCTCGCCGCACGGGCGGAAGCGCCTGCGGCGCGAGCCGTGGGGTTCGCTCCGTTGGCGCTCACGCCGGCGTTGCGGATAATCCCAGAATGGCGCGGCTGGTTTCGTGATGTATGCGGACAGAAGCTGCACACCGCCGGGCAGTCACACTAGTGGCGCCCCCTCCCCCTCCCGGCACGGGAGGCTGGTTCGTAAGTGGCTTTAGTTTCATTAATTTAGAGTGCCTCCCGTGAGCTAACTTCGTCCAAGCAAAGGACTTATCGCTTCATTTGTCTATCCATTGGACTTAGCGGACGCCTTAAGCCGGCTTGGTGAGCGATCCTGTTCAAAATGCGAAACGCCACCGATGTGGTGGCGTTTCACTGAACTCATTCCTATTTCCAGTGTAGCGAACCGAGTGGGTCAATATGGCAGTCTCTGATGGCATTTCCCGGATTCGGAGTTACCGAGGAAATCAAGGTTAGCGAGCCGATCTCAGCTGAGCACCTGATGCGCGGCGCGAAAGCCGGAGCGCAATGCGCCGTGGACAGTGCCCCAATGGCCGGTGGTATCGGTGTGCTCACCGGCGAAGAAGAGGGTGTCCTCGACTGGCTCCGCCATCTGCGCGGAGCAGTCGACTGCGCCGACGGGCGCGTAGCTGTACGCGCCGAGCGTCCATGGATCGCTATTCCAATCGTGCAGATAGGAGTTACGTAACTCTGCGTCGAGCGAGTGCGGCTGGCGGGAGAAGATCTGCTCCAGCGAGCGGAGGGCCTGCGCGGGAAGCTGGCTCGGGTCGCTGACCGCGTCTGCATGAGGACCGCCGAGCCACGCGACCAGCATGGGGATGTCGCGCGGGTGCTGGGCCCAGTAGGTTGGCGGCATCATGCCGGGTGCGAAGAGGAATCGCATGTTGGGCATCTTCTGTTTCCAGAAGGCGGTGCGGAAGAGGAGCACGAGGCGGCGCACGGAGCCGGCCTCCATGCGATCTGCTGCGGTGAGGATGCGGGTCGGCTCGGGATCGAAGACGACACTGCGTGCTCTGAGAACGCCGAGAGGAAGCGTGTTGATGGCTTTTTGCGCAGAGAACGATCCGCCGGATGCGGTTCGCGCCGTGACTGCGCCGCGCTTCCACTGGAGGGAAACGACCGGCGAGCGGAGCAGGATGCTGGCGCCTGCTTGCTCCGCCTGCCGGGCGAGGTGCCGGGGCAACGCGTCGTAACCCGTGTGAGGACGCGAGGAGCGGTCGCCCTCGATCTCCTCTTCGGCTTGCTGCTGGCGGGCGAGCGCCGCAATGCCGATGCGTCGGGCATCGGCGGCGTTGAAGCCTTCGACAAAAGATCTCGCTTGTGCGGCGGCTTCTATGCCGGGCTGGCGGCGGGCGAGAAACTGCTCGAAGCTCATGTCGCCTTCGCGGTGCGCGAAGCCGGCCAGCTCGTCGGGGAGAGCGAAGGACTCATGCTCAGGGCATGGGCAGAGCGTGCCATCGCGGAAGCAGGCGTCCCTGCCGCTGATATCTTGCGACTCGATGTGCGCTTCTTGAGAGAGGCGGAGAAGTTCGGGTGGACGGCCGTGCACGAACTCTGCGCCGAGTTCGATAGGAAAGCCGGCTTCCTCTGTATGCAGCGTGAAGATGCGGCCGCCGATGCGATCGCGAGCTTCGAGCAGCGAGACCTGTTTGCCGGCCGAGGCGATCTCCACGGCCGCAACGAGGCCGGCGACGCCCGCGCCGAGGATGAGCACGTCGGTGAGACTCTCCAACGCAGATTCCTTGGACCGCAGAAATTTGCGAGTTTAGATGCGGCAGGCGAGAGGATTGTGACGAATCGGTAAGCGCTTAGAACGACCGCGTTGTGGGGGAACTACCCCACCCGTCGACAGGCTCGGCGCAAGCTCCGGGCGCTGGGCCAGAGCGGGGCGTCCCTTGTGATCGCTTCCCTTGAACGCTTGTGGTGGGCCGGGGCGCCGGTTACGACGCCCCGTTGCCTGCTCAGGCCGCAGCGCGGGCGTTCGCGTCGCTTGCGATGCGGGTGAGCTTTTCATCCGCGGCTTTTTCCTCTTTGAGGATTGATTCGAGGATCGGCACGTCGCCGCTATGGCCCATGGTTTCAGCCCAGGTGCGCAGGGTGCCGTAGACGGCCATCTCGTGATGCTCCACCTCCTGAGCGGAGGCGATGAGCGAGACGTCGAGCACCATAGGATCCTTCGCGTCCTTGATGCCGTCTTCCGCTTCGGTGATGAGAGCAGAGATGGCTTTACACGTCTCGGTCTTTGCAGAGCCGGTATGGCGTTGCAGGATCTGCTCGATCTTGGAGACGTGACCTTCGGTTTCTTTCAGATGGGTGCGGAAGGCGTTCGCCAGCTCCGGCGTCGTGGCTTTCTCGGCCATGGTGGGGAGAGCCTTGGTGATCTTCTGCTCCATCTCGAGTGCTTTCTTAAGGTGAGTGATGTAGAGCCCGTGCAGAGTCTTGAGGTTTTCGGATGTCAGCTTCATAGGGAATCTCCAATCGATTGTGATGGGTTCGTGAGCTGTTGCTGGCCGCGGAAGTTTGCGCGAGAAGGGCGCCCTCCGCAGCGAAAGTTTGCAATATTTCATAGGACGGTTGCACATTGAAGTGCGTTGCCCCGATTGCCTGCCAGCGGAAATATAGGCGAGACGAACCGCACAGTGCGGAGTGCATCTTAAGTATTGAGGGCGCAATCGATGCCAGCACGAGCAACCAAAGCGAGACGAAGCACACGGGGCGGTACAGGCAGCGCAAGTCATCGCAGCTCCCACGGACGGCGGAAGTGGTCTGCTGCCGTGCAAACAGAGGCGACGTATCCCGAGCAGGGGCTGTTCAAGAAAGATGCAGCGACGATTGCGCGCAACCTTGCGTCGAAGAAGGTTTCGCCGAAGGGGCCGTCCTCCGGTATGCGGATGCTGACCTTCTATGTCAACCGCGCAGGAAAGAATCTGAGCGCGCGCCGGCGGCATGAGCTGGAGCGCGCGAAGGAGCTGCTGCACGCGCGAATTGAGCGAGCGAAGTCGCGGCAGAGCCATAGGTAAGTTGAAGCTCAATTCCTGACCTGCCCGGGTCCGGCTTGTTTGGCCTTTGGCCTCGCAGCGTTAGCACCATTCCAACCGAAATGTTGAGATAGCGCCCCAACTTCCGGGCGACGACAAGGTCGTTTCGGCGGAATAGTGTTGGCCGAACAGATACTAAAAGACTTCTGCAGAAGGGACTTTGCGCACGGTAGACGCCGGCGTGCGTCCAGGTCTGCTCTTTTTCGAGTGAGGCATGATGCGCAAGGTTGTTGCAGTCCTTCTCTGGATGGCGGCCGGCAGTCTGCTGGCCCATGGCCAATTGCCAAGCGGCACAATCAACGGCCGGGTGACCGACCCGCAGGGCGCAAGCGTGGCGCGGGCGCATGTGACGGTGAAGAACCTGGCGCAAGGCACGGTGCGCGAGACGGAGACAAACGCGGAAGGACTGTACGTGTTTCCGAGCCTGGCGATCGGCACGTATGACATGCGCGTGGAGGGGCCGAGCTTTGCGCCTGCGGAGACGCGCGACCTGTTGCTGCAGGCTGGGAAGGCGCAGACGATCGACGTCGCGCTGGAGCCGGCAGGCGCGCAGACGACGGTGAATGTGACGACGGCGATTCCGCCGGTCGATCTATCGCAGTCGATGATTCAGGGGCAGATTACGTCCACGACGATCGAGAACATTCCGCTGAACGGCAGGAACTTTCTGGAACTGGCTTATCTGGTGCCGGGAAACCGTCCGGCGCCGACTTTCGATCCAACGAAGACGAACACGCTGGAGGTGAGCTCCGCTGGAGGTTTTGGCCGCGGCGGCAACACCACAGTGGATGGCGGAGATAACAACGACGAGGTGGTGGGGGGCACGCTGGCCAACTTCCCAGCGGACTCCGTGGAGGAGTTCCAGATAGCGACGGCGCGGTTTACCGCGGAGGTGGGGCGCTCCGGCAACAGCATCGTGAATATTGTTACCAAGAGCGGCACAAACGATTTTCATGGCTCGGCGTTTGTGTTCGAGCGCAACCGCAACCTGCAGGCGCTGCCCGCGACCTTCGATCGTTCGCTACCAACGCCGGCCTTCGACCGGCAGCAGTATGGCGGCTCAGTAGGCGGCCCGATACGCCGGGATATGGCTTGGATCTTCTCGTCGGTGGAGTACCGGCACCAGAATGCCGCGCTGCAGACGGGCGCTCGCAATTTTGCGACGCAGACGATCCAGAACACCTCGGCGCCTTCGCCGCTGCGGGATGCACTGTGGTCGACGCGCTACGACCAGAAGCTGGGTGCGAACAACAGCCTGATGGTGCGCTACTCCTTTAACCGATCGACGGATACGGGGGAGGCGACGCCATCGCAGGCGACACCGGCGTTCAGCGCGGCAGAGCGGCAGAATTCGCTCAACCGATTCCATTCGATCGAAGCAGGGCTGACGACGGTGCTTTCGCCGACCCGCGTCAACAATCTTGCGTTCCACTATGACAACTTTTACAACGACATTCCGTCTTTCCCGACCGCAGGGGCGGTGACGAATCCTCCGCTAAGCCTGACGAATGAGTTGATCTTTCCCAGCCTTGCGGATGGGCAGAACTTTAACTTGCCGCAGGCGACGCATCTGAACAGGGTGCAGGTGCGCGACGGATATGCGTGGAGCCTGGGCAGGCATTCGCTGCGGCTGGGCGGCGAGTTCCAGCACTACACGGCGAACGGGTTGATCAACGTGTTCGGGCCGGGGACGGTGATCCTGACCAGCAACTTTGGATTTGCCGATCTGAACGGCGATGGGCAGGTGAACGATCTGGATATTCCGGTCGCAGTGGCATTGAAGAGCAGTGCGCCTGTGGTTCCGGTGCCGATCCCGACGATTTTCAATAGCTACTTTGCTGGCTATGTGCAGGACGACTGGCGGGTGAAGCCGCGGCTGACGCTCAATCTTGGGTTGCGGTGGGAATACGACACCAATATCACCGGGACATCGAGCGCGCATGGGCCGTGCCCGACCCTGACATCGATTCCGAGCACGCCGTGCACGTGGATGGCGAACGTGATCGACCTGAAGAAATCGCCGGACACAAAAGACTTCAGTCCGCGGATTGGGTTTGCCTTCGATCCATTCGGCAAGGGCAGAACAGTGCTTCGCGGCGGTTATGGAATCTACTATGACCGGATCATCCTGGAAGCAGGCTCCGAAGAGCTGGTGCAGAACGATCGCGCGCTGACGGTGACGCAGTTCGCCGGTTCGTCCTGCACGTCGCCGTTTGTGCCCGGCCCGCCGAGCCTGGGAGCGTGCTTTGCGCCGGAGTCGAGTTTTGCCGGCGGGAGCCCGAGCCTCGCTGCGCCCTTCAGCGGTCCGCACCAGACGGGGGGCGTGGGAATGATCGCGATGGGGCCTGACTCGCATCATCCGCTCGTCCAACAGGTTTCGCTGGGTGTGCAGCAGCAGTTTGGGGATGCGTGGGTGCTCTCCGCGGACGGCCTGCATGTCTTCGCGTACCGGCAACTGAACGGTCATCTGCTGCGGACGACCGACTCGACATCGCAATACGTAAGCTGCCCCGGGGAGAATGCGCCGTGCACGCTGACCGACCCGGCAAGCGGCATCTCGGACAACATCACGATTCTGGAGTCGCGGGCGAAGTCCTGGTATGACGGATTGATCTTCAGTTTGCAG
Source organism: uncultured Acidobacteriaceae bacterium (assembly GCA_963797895.1). Taxonomy (GTDB): domain Bacteria; phylum Acidobacteriota; class Terriglobia; order Terriglobales; family Acidobacteriaceae; genus KBS-83. The sequence goes on along the minus strand of CAWCRD010000007.1, from coordinate 47,978 downwards.
CACCGTACGGCGAAGATCGGGCCGATCGCATATCAGTACAACGTCAGTTACACATTGTCCAAGACGCTGGACTACTCGGATGATGACCAGCTTACAGACGGCAACTCGAACGAGCAGGTGAACCTGGCGGAGGGCGTGTATCTGCCACGGTTGGAGAAGGGCTACGCCGTGACGGATGAGCGCAGCCGCATCACGCTTTATGGAGAAGCGCAACTGCCGTGGCGCTTCTCACTGGCGCCGATTTACACCTTCGGATCGGGTGTGCCGGCCAATACGTTCCTGCCCGGCACGGCGGTCAATGGCTCGAGCGGCTCGCGCCTGCCACTGATCGGGCGCAACTCGCTGGGCCGTGGCATCAAGAACAGCAATCAACTGAACGTCGCGATCGACAGATGGAACGCGCTGCCTGCGTGCCCGGGGGCATTTCCATGCCTGGCTGGCGGAACGCTGCAGCACGTGCCGGCGAACATCAACTTTTACAGCCCATTCAGCTCGCTCGATTTGCGACTGAAAAAGGATGTCCCGCTGAGCGATCGGATCATGCTCAGCCTGGTGGGCGAGGGCTTCAACATGTTCAATGAGACGAACATTCGCGGGACCAGCAATAACAACTATGCCGGACGCAATATTGCGATCAGCCCCAACCAGCCGGCGCAGAACGGGCAACCGGCACAGGCGGTGCAGAGCGACTTCTACTCGCCGGTGACGACCGCCGGAGGTTTCTTCGGCTCGGGCGGCCCGCGGGCCTTCCAGTTTGCGGCGCGGCTGACGTTTTGAGGGCGCGAAGATGAAGCAGGCAAGGGAAGTAATCGGCACAAATCTGCCGCTGGTAGAGGAGGACGAGGCGACGGGCACGGTCGCACGGGCGTATGCGGAGTACCGGGAACGCTTCGGACGGCAGCATGTGCCGGGGATACTGAAGTGCTTCGCGACCCATCCGCCGCTGCTGGAACAGATGATGACGCTGGCTTCGACTCTCCTGTTTACGGATGGACACCTGACCCGGGCGACAAAAGAGATGCTGGCGACTTACGTTTCGCGTCTGAACGCCTGCCCGTATTGCACGGACAGTCACGCATTCTATCTACGTGAGCAGGGCGCAAATGAGGAGTTGCTGCGCGCGCTCTTTGACCGGAAGCTGGACAGCGCCGCGGTAGGCGAGAAGCAGCGCAGGCTGCTGGAGTTTGCCGAGAAGATCACGAGCGAGTCGCACAGGATATCGAGTGCCGACGTTCAGCAACTGCAGGCGGCAGGATGGACCGAGCCGCAGATTGCTGAGGCCGTTCATGTGATTGGGTTGTTTGCCTATTTCAACCGAGTTGCGAACACGTTTGGGTTGCCGTCGCAACATCTCTTCGATGCGGAAGAATTAGCAGGAGCAAAGGAGGAGTGGTGAGCGAGTCGATGGCGGCGCAGGAGCCCATGTTTCTTCGTGGAGTGGAGGAGAATCCGAAGCCGAGCGTGTATTGCGACCTGATTGAGAGTGCGAAGGCTTCCGGCGGAGATTCGTGGCAGATATGGCATCTGCTGGCTTTCGATCCGGAAGCCGCGCATCACCTGGCGGCGCTGTCGCAGGTGCTGATGCACAATGACGCGCCGCTGAGCGCCGGCTTGCGGGAACTGATTGCGGCATACACGTCGTCGCTGAACCAGTGCGAGTTCTGCATGATGGCTCATGCCACGGTCGCTGTGAAGCTGCTGGGCGACGAGGAATTGGTATGGGGAGTGATGCGCAACCTGGAAGCTTCGAAGCTGGGCGAGAAGGAGAAGGCGCTTCTTCGATTTGTGCGAACCATAACCCTGGCGCCCGCGTCGATCACGGCGGCGGACACGGCGGAGCTGAATGCGGCCGGATGGGACGACGCGGCGATCTTCTATGCCATTTCGGCGTGCGCCCTGTTCAATCTCTACAATCGCTGGGTGATGGCCAGCGGCGTTCATCCGGTGAGCGACGCGGCATGCGAACGGCTCGCCTCGCGGATGGCTGCTTCCGGCTATTCCCGCTAGCAATCTTCCCCAGCAATTTTCTTAGACAGAACCGTGCATGAACGGGACGGCCCAGGGTCCGGGATACGGCAGGGCAACGGGGGCCCCGCTGACGCTGAATCGGCGGGCATTCCCGCTTTGCATACAGGGTACAGAGCGCCTGAGAAGTTCCTTGCTGGCCGGTGCATAAAGCACGTATTCTCTGCTACACGTAATCCTCTCCCGAATTTTGCTGACTCACTTTTTGGTGAATCGGCATGCCTGCCCCATCTCGACGCGCGGCTGGCGTTTGAGATGTTCACCGTCGAAAGGAAGAGCCGTCCTGATGATTCGGGGAATGGATCGAGGAGGGGCCGGTGTTTGCTGCTGCCGGGTTCTTCTTCTGCTACTTGGCTGTATCTTGTTGACGGCAAGCGCGCGAGCCGACGTTTTCAAGGCGCCGAATCCGGGTCCCGGCTCACTCACGATAACAGGGCCGTGGCAATTCCATACCAGCGATGACATGGCGTGGGCGAACCCCGCCTATGATGACTCGCACTGGGAGCAGATACGCGGCGACGACACGTGGGGCGCGCAGACCCATCCCAGTCACACGGGGTTTGCCTGGTACCGCCGACGGCTGGACATCACCGGGGCGGACAAGTCGCTGGCCATCATGATCCCGCCGGTCGACGATGTCTATGAACTTTACTGGAATGGGCAGAAGATCGGCTCCTACGGTGAGCTGCCGCCGCATGCAAGCTGGTGGCCGTTTGGTCATAGCGCGGTTTACGCGCTTCCGGTGGACCAGTCCGGCAATGCCGATGGCGTGCTTGCGATTCGGGTATGGAAGAACCCGCTCGGATCCACCGATCCTGCTGAGATTGGCGGCCTGACTGCTGCTCCCGTCCTTGGCAACCGGGCGGTCCTCTCAATGCTGGCGATGGAGCCCAGGTATGAGCGGGAACGGAGAGTGTTGCCCGGCATTCTTATGGCAGGCGCCATCTTTGTTGCCGGTTTGATCGCTCTGCTGCTCTACCTGCGCGAACGGACGCAGTGGTTGTATCTATGGCTGGCGATCTATCTTTTGGCGGACGGACTGATTGGTTTCCGGCGTCTGGATGCGATTGCGTTTGGGCTGCACTTTCTCACGGAGCAGCTGTATATCCAGTTCATGAATTCGTTTCAGGACATCTCGCTGTGGCTGCTGCTGCTGACGCTTTTTGGATTGAGCCGTGAAGCGCGATGGCGCCGATGGACTAAGATTCTCGCAACCCTGTATCTCATATCCCAGGTTATCGATTGTGCGACGTTCTTTCCCTGGCAGTATGCGGGCCTGAGACTGCAATGGATCGACGCAATCACCACGACTGTCTACTCTCTGACTCCGTGTTTCATCTTTTTCATCGTTGGTTTCGGACTGGCACGCAGACGGCAAATGAGACTGTGGCCGATGGCTATCGCCGCGTTTCTTTACGGCGCATATAACCTGACCTTCCAGTTGTCGGGACAGGGCCGGCGATTCACTCACTGGACGCTCAACGATCGGATGTCCGCGTGGGGAATCCAGGTTGGCGCGTACTCGTTCAGCGCGCCTTTCCTATTGGATCTGCTGTTGTTTATTGTGCTGCTGATCACGATTACCCGCCATCAGTTCATGGAGCGGCGGCGGCAGTCTGAGATCGAACTGGAGGTAAAGTCGGCGCGCGAGGTGCAGCATGTGCTGGTGCCGGAAGAAACGCCTGCAGTTCCGGGATACTCGATTGCCAGCATCTATAAACCGGCCTCCGAGGTGGGCGGCGACTTCTTCCAGGTAACGCCGCAGACGGATGGCAGCGCGCTGGTGATGGTCGGCGATGTGAGCGGGAAAGGCCTGAAAGCAGCCATGACCGTGTCGCTGATCGTAGGCACATTGCGCACGCTGGCCGACTACACGCAGCAGCCTGCGGAGATTCTGCGTGGACTGAACCGCCGGCTGATCGGGCGCATTGATGGCGGCTTTGTCACCTGCCTGGTGCTGCGCATTGCGGCCAATGGAGAGACTACAGTGGCGAATGCGGGACACCTAGCTCCGTATCGTGATGGGCAGGAGCTGCCGGTGGCGGGCTCGCTGCCGCTGGGACTTTCGTCCAGCGCCGTGTACGACGAGCTGACATTCCGACTGCATGAGGACGAGACGCTGAATCTGTTTACGGACGGCATCGTGGAGGCGCGGAATAGCAGGGGAGAGCTGTTCGGCTTCGAGCGGCTCTCCGCGCTGCTTGGTACGCGACCAGAAGTGGCAACGATCGTGGATGCAGCGGAGGGGTTCGGACAGCAAGACGATATTACGGCCATCTCCATTACCCGCCATGCGGTGGGTGAACCCAAGGCGGCAACGGTCAACCTTACCGCTCAGATTGCGACTGCTTGAAGGAGTGTGTGCGACTATGAGTGCCTCCCCAACGCATCCGACGACAACGCATGCGGTGACACAGATTGAAATCGTGGACCTGCAGCAGCAGGTGGCCCGACTGCAGGCGCTGCTCGAGACATCACGGCAGGTGCATGCGACGGTCGAGCTGGATACTTTGCTGAACACCGTGCTGCGGATTGTAGTCCGGGAACTGGAGCTGCCAGGCGCGCTGATCACTGAGCCGCGGATGATGTACGGCGCGATGCCGGCGCAGCCATGGGCGGGATGCCCGCGTTTCCCGCTGCAGAACAAGGATGGCCGATTGCTGGCCGAGCTGGTTGTAGCGCCACCGGCGGGACGCGAGCTTTCCATCTACGAACAGGATTTTCTGGAGGGGCTTGCACTGCAGGCAGGCGTGGCGCTGGAGAATGCGCGCTACCACGAACGCAACCTGGAGTGGACGCGGGTGCAGCGGGACCTCGAAGCTGCGCGGCTGATCCAGCGCAGCCTGCTGCCGCAGGCGATGCCGCATATTCCGGGCTACTCCATCGCGATCCGCTCGACGGCGTGCTACGAGGTAGGCGGCGATTACGTGGATATCGTCGAGCTCAAGGACGGTAGCCAGATTATGGCGGTGGCCGATGTTGCGGGCAAGGGGCTGGCCTCGGCGATTGTGGCTACGTCGTTTCGCTCCGCGTTTCGCGCCATGGCTACCGGCGAGGTGCCGCTTGCGGAGCTTGCCGGCAGGCTGAGCGAACAGCATTATGCGGAAGGCGTGGAGGCGCGGCGGCGCTATGTGACGGCGATCTTTCTTCGCCTCGACCCGAAGACGCATACGCTGGAAGTGGTGAATGCAGGCCACAATCCTGGATTTTTGCTGCGTGACGGCAAGGCGCAGTGGATGGTTGCGAGCGGCACCCCGATTGGCCTGGTGCCAGGCATGCAGTACTCGTCAGAGCAATTTGCGTTCCCGGAAGGCTCGAGGCTGCTGTTTTACACGGACGGGCTGACGGAGGTTTTCCTGGGCAACGAGGAATTCGGGGCGGATCGGTTATTGAAGGCTTTTCAGGGATGTAATTTCGACGAAAGCGCCGCCATTCTCGACCGGCTGTGGCAGGAATTGCACGATTTTTGCGGCGGTGCACATCAGGAAGATGATATGACTGCACTTGCACTTCTGAGAACCCATTCGTAACGAGGACCACATGGTCAACTTGAAAGGCAAGCCGGTTGAGCTCCGCGTTCCTTCCCGCATGGGATTTGAAAAGGTCGCGATGGGCACGGCCGCCAGCGTAGCGAAGCTGATGGGTTTCCCTGACGACCGCATTGAAGACCTGAAGACGGCCATCGCAGAGGCGTGCATCAATGCCATCGAACACGGGAACCACCTGAATGAGAACCTGTGCGTTGGCGTGACCCTCTCCGCCAGTGAGGACACCCTGGAAGTGAAGGTTCTCGACGACGGCGCAGGCATTTCCAAGCCGCCGCACAAGCCGGATATCGACCGCAAGGTGCACGGCGAAGAGGACCCACGCGGCATGGGCATGTTCCTGATCCAGGCGCTGGTGGACGAAGCCGAATGGGTGAAGGACAGCAAGGGCGAAGGCAGCTACGTGCGACTGGTGATCAGGCTGGACAAGGAGAGCGAGTAAAGTGCAGACGGAAACGAAAGCGAACGTCGATCAGATTTCTGGTAGCAATGGCCAAGGTATTACGGTGCTTCGCTTCAGCGGTGACATTTCGTCCACTTCGCACGATGCGCTGCTGGGCACCTATGAAACGGTAAGCAAGTCCCAGCCTGTGCTGCTCGATTTCTCCAAGGTGGAGTACATCAACTCCAGCGGTATCGCGCTGGTGATCCAGATGCTGATGGAAGCGAACAAGAACAGCCAGAAGATTGCCGCCTTCGGGCTGACGCCGCACTTCCAGAAGGTCTTCACCATGGTGGGGATCACGAAATACGCCTCACTCTATCCGGACGAAGCGGCCGCCAAAGCAGGGATCTAAACCACTTTCATATACGTGGTGTAGGGCAGGTCGCCGATTGAGGTGAAGGGCAGCAGGGTAACGGGGCCGCTGCTGGAATTCGTCTGCCACTGACGCTGGCTGATGCGTTTTGCTGCGAGCAGTTCACGGCGCGGAATGGCAGGGGCGGGGCCATCCGGCTGCTGTTTGATCGCCATCAGCACCAGCGGTCCTCGGAGTAATGCCACGGTTTCTGTGTGTTGCGCATCAATGGGCTCGAGCCGCATCTTGAGCGGGAGTTCCACCTCGATGCGATCGCCGGTCTTCCACTCGCGGCGTATGGCGGCAAATTGGCCGGGGACGGCGAGGCCTTTCTGTCGCACGCCATTCACTGAGACGGATCCTCCGTCAGCCCATTCCGGAATGCGGAAATTCAGGGTCAGTTCGGCGGGACGTGAGCTTGTCACCGTGAAGGTGACGTTATCCTCGTAGGGATACTCGCCTTCCTGGCTTAGTGAGAGCGCGGCGCCATTTTGGGTCCAGCGCAGCGTCGAGGGCATGTACAGGTTGACGTAGACTGCCTGCGGCGCGCGGAAGTACATGTTGATGCGGTAGTCCGTTGCTACCTGCGGCAGCGTGCCGGAGCAGCACGGCCAGCGCGCCTGATGGTAGAAGCGTTTGCCGTCGTAGTTGTAGTCGGAGTAGTAGAAGGTTCTGCCGTTCTCCTCGAGCGGCTTCGCGCCGAGCACCGTGTTGTACATGACGCGTTCCATGCTGTCGCCGTAGCGAGAGTCGCGCGTGACGCGGAGCAGATAGCGCGTCAGCTTGAAATGCGCGTAGGAGCCGCATGGCGTCTCGAAACTGTTGTGGGTTTTCGTGAGACTCAAGTAGACATCGGGGCTGCCGGGTGCGCGCAGGGTTTCATCGGGACCCCAGCCGCCGGTGGCGTAGCTCTGCGCCTGCAGCATGGCAAAAGCGTTGCGCGCGGCATGCAGATGCTTTTCGCTGCCCGCGACCATATACGCCGCCATCGCCGAGCAGAGCGAGTTCACATGGCTGTAAGCGTGGCGGCCATTCAGGACATCCTCGTTGCGTGAGAGCGGATCGAACCAGGGCTTGTCATCGAGGTACTGTAGGCCGAGGTCGTAGTAACGGCGGCCGGCGCCGCGCTGCGAGGCGAGAAACAGATTTTCCGACATGGTGTAGGACTCGTCCCAGGTCCAGGAGATATCGTCTTTGTGGTCCATACGCCAGGGGACACCGTGCTCGACGGCATGGCTGGGCAGATGCGGGAGCGCCGTATTCGTGGTGTGCTCGAGGATCGCGAGCGCCTGCGGGTCTTTCACGTAAGTGTGCGAGTCGAGCAGGCCGAGCAGCAGCTTGTCGTAGGTGTAGGCGGGAAAGCGGTTCTTGATATAGAAGTCGGCGCTGATGGTTTCCGCGTACAGGCGGTTGAGGCGGAGCACCTTCTGGCGGGTGGCCTCGTCTCCGTTGATCGCGTAGGCGCGGGAGAGTGCGGAGATCCACTGGCCGAAGGTGCACGCGGGCGCGAAGCCGCGGTTGACGTGTTTGCGATAGTCGTAGTCGGGATCGTAGTCGTACCAGCCGCCGAGGTCTTCGCCGGGCGCGGGCAGGCCAGACATCTGACGCAGCGGTTTGAGCAGGCTGTCCTCGCTGAGCGCCATTAGCACGGCGTGCGTGGTCATAAGCTGCGACTCGTGCAGATCGCTGGAGAGGATCACGTCTCCGTAGCTGAACTCTGAGAGCAGCGGCGCCGACTGAGTTTCCGCGCTCCATCCCATGTGTGGCCAAAGACCGTTGCCGGCGACGGCAGCGGCAGCGAATGAGCTGGTCTGGAGAAAGCGCCTGCGCGAAACGTGTCTCATGCCTCCGTTGTACAACATCCGCAGAAGACGCGGAGATAATGACGGCGCTTGTCATCGCGGACTGTTACACTGCGTGGCAATGTTCCGCTTCGGTAAGCCAAAAACGCCCGGCGAATGGATGGTCCACATTGTGGGAGCCATGATCGCCCTCTTCCTGATCTGGTGGATGTTCCGGCTGTATATCGTATGACACTCGACCACCCGCAACTATGACGAAGAAGACGTGCCCAAATACTGGTAGATTGTCCGGCGATGCGGCGTTTGTTGTGCTACGACGTGGAGATATGTACCGACTCGTCAGCATTTACGAGCTGCCTGCCGTGGCTCTTTCGCCGCAGCGTGCTCAGAATGACATAGAGCGCCGGTATGAAGAACAGGTTGAGCACGGTCGAGAGTAGCATGCCACCGACGATCGAGGTTCCCACGGAATGTCTTCCCAGCTTGCCCGCGCCTTGCGCAAACACCAACGGGAGCACACCCAGAATAAAAGCGAATGATGTCATGAGGATAGGGCGAAGCCGGAGCTCTGCGGCTTCGATCGCCGCATCTACAATCGACCGGCCCTGCTGCCGCAGCTGCTCAGCAAATTCAACAATCAAAATCGAGTTCTTGGCGGATAATCCGATCAGCATCACCAGCCCGATCTGGCAGTAGATGTCATTGGGAAGACCGCGCATTGTCTGTGCCAGCAGAGCGCCCAGAACTGCCATGGGAACAGCAAGCAGGATGATAAAGGGAAGAGCAAAGCTCTCATACTGAGCAGACAGGGTTAGATAGACAACCAGGATCCCGAGGCCAAAGATGATGAGAGCCTTTCCGCTCGACTCGATTTCTTCCAGCGCCAGTCCTGTCCAGGAGGAGGTCATGCCGTGCAGCATGTTCTGCCTGGCCAGGTGTTCCATTTCACTGAGCCCCTCACTGGAAGAGAGACCAGGCGCAGCCGATCCATTGATCTCTGCCGACCGGAAAAGATTGTAGTGGCTGATGACCTGCGGCGCGGATGCATTGCGAAGTGAGACCAGGTTGTCGAGTGGGATCATCTGGTTAGTGTCCGAGCGCACGTAGAACTGGCGGATGTCCTTGGCAGTCTGCCGAAAATCCTGATCTGCCTGCACGTACACTCGGTAGGACCGATTGTTGAAGTCGAAGTTGTTCACGTACTCCGATCCCATGTAGACCTGCAGAGCATCGGTGATCTGTCCGAAGGAGACACCGAGCGCTTTTGCCTTTTCACGATCGATATCGACGATCAACTGCGGATCGGTGGAAGTGAAGCTGGTGAAGAGTCCGGCGAGTTTGGGATCCTGGTTACCCTTCGCCGCAATGGTGTGTGCCACACGATCGATGTCCTGCAGGGTGTTTCCACCAAGATCCTGCAATTCGAATTGGAAGCCGCCAAAGCTGCCGATACCCTGGATTGCCGGAGGCTCGAAGGGAATGATGAGCCCTCCGGGAATCATCATCAATTTGCCGCGAAGATCGCCGACAATCTCTGCCGCGGAGTGGCCTTTGCCCTTTCGGCTGTCCACGGGTTTGAGACTCCCGAAGATGATGCCGTAGTTGGGCGCGCTACCCGCGAAGCTAAAGCCGGTAATCGCGAACGAGCCCTCGATGTCCTTGTAGTCACGAAGCACTGCCTGTGCCTGATCCACGAGATGGCCGGTGTAGGAGACGGAAGCGCCCTGCGGAGCCTGCACCTGAATGAGGAAATAGCCCTGATCCTCCTGCGGCACAAAGGCCGTGGGCACATGTTTGTACATGAAGACGGTAGTCGCGAGCCCGACGAAGAAGAGGACCAGCATCAGGTACCGCAGGCGAAGTACCACATGGATCGCGCGTGCATATCCGTTGGACATTCCTTTGATGCCGCGGTCAATGGCATGGAGAAGCCCGTGAGAGAGCGTCGGCTTTCGCAGCAGCAACGCGGCTAACGCAGGAGAAAGCGTGAGCGCATTGAAGGCGGAAATGGCGATCGAAAACGCGATCGTCAGCGAGAACTGCTTGTAGAGAATGCCGCTGGTTCCCGGAAAGAACGAGACCGGAATGAACACGGAGATGAGTACCAATGACGTCGCAATAACCGCTCCGGTTACCTCGGCCATGGCGCTCGAAGTGGCATGGTGGGGATCGCTGTCGCCCTCCGTGATATGCCGTTGCACATTTTCGATGACCACGATGGCGTCATCGACCACCAGCCCGGTGGCGAGCGTGATGCCGAACAGGGTAAGCGAATTGATAGAGAAGCCGAAGATCTTGATAAAGGCAAAGGTCCCGACCAGCGAGACGGGGATCGTGACGGCGGGGATGATGGTAGCGCGCCAATCCTGCAGAAACAGAAAAATGACGACGATCACGATAACAATAGCTTCGCCCAACGTCCGAACGACTTCGCGAATGGAATCCCCGACCACAGTAGTGGTGTCGAAGGCAATTACATACTTCATGCCGGGTGGGAATGTCTTCGAGACCTTGGCGAGAGCGGCCTTGGCTTGCCGGTCCACCTCAAGCGCATTGGCATTGCTGAGCTGCTGCACGCCGATGCCGACCGTGTCGATTCCATTGAATTTCAACTGGCCGCCATAGGTCTCAGCGCCCAGTTCGGCATGGCCCACATCTTTGAGCTGCACGATGCCGTTCGGCGTGTTCTTGATGATGATCCTGTTGAATTCGTCTGGCGTACTCAACCGTCCGGCTGCGCTCACCGTGATCTGGAAATCCTGTTTCCCGTTTGAGGGAGGCTGTCCGAGCTGACCAGCTGCTACGACGACGTTCTGCTCCCGAAGTGCATTGACCACGTCCGAGGCCGTGAGAACGCGCGCGGCCAGGCGCGTGGGATCCAACCAGATGCGCATGGCATATTTGCGTTCGCCAAATATCTGGACGTCACCAACGCCCGGGATGCGTTTGAGCGCATCCTTTACATAGACGTCGAGATAGTTGCTGATGAACAGATTGGAGTATTCGGCGTTGTCCGAGTAGAAGCCTGCTGCGAAAACAAAGTTACTGTTGGCTTTTGTAATCGTGATGCCGGTTGAATTGACCTCGGCAGGCAGCTGTCCGCTTGCGGTGGATACTCGATTCTGCACGTCCACCGCGGCGATATCGAGATTGTAGTTGGTGTTAAACGTGGTCGTGATCTGGCTGGTGCCATCGCTGCCGCTGGTGGACTGGATGTAGCGCATGCCGGGCACGCCATTGATCTGTTGCTCGAGAGGGATCGTGACCGCGGATTCGACTACTTGCGCGTTGGCGCCGACATAATTGCTTGTCACCGTGACCTGCGGGGGAGCGAGCTGGGGATAAAGCGATATTGGCAGGCTGGGAATGACCACCGCGCCCGCAAGAATAATGAGGAGCGCACAAACGGTGGCGAAGACTGGCCGGCGGATAAAGAAGTTAACAAACAAGCGGAGCAATCCTCTCGTGGATCATCCTGTTGAAGTAGACGCGCAAATCGCAGCCGCCACGGTTTAGCCGGCGGGCTGCACAGGAGCCCCGTCAGCGAGGAGTTGCGTGCCGGAGACGATGACCTGATCCCCATTGTGCAGTCCTGAGGGAACGGCATAGTCATTGCCAACCGTGTCGCCCAACTGGACGGGGCGCTGTCTTGCTACTGCTTTGCCTTGCTCGTGTTGAACGACGTAAACAAAGGCCTGTCCGCCGAGGCGCGAAATGGCAAGGACCGGAACGGTTGGGGTGGCAACTGTGCTCCAGATCACGCTGGCTTTTACGAGCTGCGCGTTGCGCACCGCATCGGCCCCGGAGCGGAGCATGGCCTTTGCCAGTATGCCCTGAAGGCCGTTATCCACCTGGGGAGAAACAAAGTCGATATGGGCGCGCTCGATAAGCTTGCCGCTATTATCGAAGATGTCGACAGGCAGGCCGCGTTTTACCTGGGCAGCGCGCTCCGAAGGAATATAAATGTACGCTTCAAAATCGCGGCTCTCGTCCACGGTCGTAAGAACCACCGTCGACGACACGTAGTCACCGACGTGGACCGGGATGTCGCCCACCACACCATTAAACGGCGCACGGATTTGGTAATAGCCGAGTTGGCTGGCCTGAGTCTGTCGTGACGCGACGGCTGATTCGTAGTCCGCTTTCGAGTTTCGGTAGGCTTGTTCCGCCTGATCAAGAGCGTCATGGCTGGTCACACCAGCGTTGAACAGCTTGCGCTGACGTTCTACCTCCACCTGGTTGTACTCATATACAGCCAGTTTCTGCTTCTCGGTGGCAACCTGTGCGTCTAAAGTAGCCTGCTGCTTTAGCGGATCGATCACCATCACCACTTGGCCTGCCTTCACCCGATCACCAGAATGCGCGAGGATCTTTGTAAGATTACCGTCCACCTGAGGCGTCAGCGTGGCGGATCGGCGTGACTTGATCGTGGCTACATACTGGTCACTCTGCGGGACAGCGGCGGCCTTCACCGTGACGGTCTGCACCGGCATGGCCCGGCCCGGTGCGGAGGTCGCAGGATCGGCAACCGGTTTGCTGCAACCGACCACGAAGACCGCTGCCCCAAATAGGACTAGCGAATTGCAAATCTGATCCCTCAATATTGCCCCACTTTCAAGCTCTTCTGCTCTGTCCTCTACTCGGACTATTTTGCACCCATGGTTATGCCAAAACGAAGGCCATTCCCTGCGGTTCGCTCGGCACCACACGCTGGAGGAAACAATTGACCTGACCCTCATCGCGATGCGCAACCGCCAATACTCCTAAGTCTGTCATACTGCTCACTTGCAAGTTCCCGTGTGAGGCGACCTATGCTGTTCAGGTTCTTTGTCTGAACGCGGAGCGTCACTCGCTGATCTCAGCGCGCCTACAGCGGTGTGGCCAAAGGCATCCGTGACATGCCATATTGGCTGAGGCGTCAAGGGCTTGCGCATGCTTGAGAGCTATAGGTTTGGCATAACTCATATGATCGGGTTGTGTCTCGCGTCATTCAAGGCCAAAATGACCGACGTCCAGTATCAGACGACAATTCAGCGTATTCTCGGTCTGAGGCAAAGCGAATAGCTGCTCCGGAGGCACCGGTCGAGTCAACTCGCAGGCAATCTACTCCTCTGATCGATACGGGATCTATTGGCATGGTGCTAAGTCGCAGCGGAGTCAAATGCCTTCAGATCTCCGAAGGAGACCAGCCGCATGATGAGAAGCTCTCGTGCGCATCGAAGACCTTCGCAACGCACGGCGCGATCCTTTGGCGTATAGGTCTGCTCAGGTGCCCACTTATGATGTGCGGGCCCGATGCGGTTTTGAGGACGAGAACAGTACGAGCCGCAATGTCCGCAGGCGGCGATCACTTCCTTCAGTTGGGTGATCGCCTTCGGCCAGTCATGAGCATCGGCGGATGCCAGCGCAAAGTTGCCAAGCGTGTGGGCGCGATCGGTAATGTGTTGTTCGCCGGAGCAGTTCATCCCGCGGGCTATTCCGACGAAAGGTGTCGAAGTGCGCGGCGCTGATGCCAGCGTCCAAAAGAACTTCCACGCCGGTATTCCGTCGCCCGCGGACTTCCAACTTTGGGAGGCCTGCATGACGGTCAATGACACTTGGGCCTACAACGCACACGATCATCAGTTCAAATCCGGCAAAGATCTGATTCGCGCCCTCGTCGAAATTGCGAGCCGCGGCGGCAACTTTCTTTTGAACGTTGGCCCGCAGCCGGATGGCCTGATCCAACCCGAATTTGAAGACCGCCTGCGAACCATCGGCGACTGGATCACCGTCAACGGAGAGTCGATCTACGGCAGTACCTACGGTCCGATACAGGGACAAACCTCGTTTCGCACAACGGCCAACGGCAGTGACCTGTACGTTCACGTCCTAGACTGGCCATCTAACTCGCTCGTCCTGACCGGCCTGCCCGCCAAGGTACTCTCGGCGCGTCTCCTCGCCAACAATCAGCCGTTGAGTTTTCAGCAGACGCCCGACCAAATCACCATCACAGTGCCGCCGCAGGCTCCGGATCCGAACGTGAGTGTCATCGCTCTCAGGATGCTCTAGCCCGATGTGCGCTGCAGCGCACTCAATGCCACCTTGATCTTCACTTGGCGGGAACACCCTATATTGTCAAGTTAACCAGTTTGTTTGTGGGTTTTGGTGACCCTGGGAAGATTCGAACTTCCGACCTGCGGTTTAGGAAACCGTATTGAGGCACCTTGCATCGAAGTGCACTGGTACGCATTGCGACGCCTAAGTCTCGATATTGCATTACATACAGACAACTTGCCACAGCATGGCTACGCACTAGAACGCACGTTTTTCCGGTACAAGGTGTCACCAAAAGTGTCACCGGTTTGGCAGCCATAATCTGATTAAGACCGGAGCAATCCGCGATCAAAACCAACAAAGCGACACAACATTCGGATACATTTTTTCGAGGGTGGCGATCCGGCATATAGCCCTATGGGACTCCAACATCGACACACCATTTGGCAGCCCGGAAAAAGTTAGTTGACGCCTTCGGAAACCAGACCAGCCAAACCCTGACCTGCTCATCTTCAACGCCGGTTCCCTCAAGTACGACGATGCACTACGACAGTCAAGCTCTCTTTGCTTTACGGCGACGGCTTCACCATGGTCGGCGGAAGTACATTCGACTCGCTAGTCCAATTCACGGGTCAGCAGTACAACCAAGAAAACAACCTGTATAATTTCAAGGCTCGCTATCTGGGTGATTGGGTGGGCCGATTCATGAGCCCCGACCCGAGTGGGTTCAGCTACGCCGACCCGACAACCCACAGAGCCTAGACCTCTACAGCTATGCACAGAACAACCCGCTGACAAATACTGATCCGACAGGCCGGGACTGTGTGCATTTCAACGATGCGGGTAACGGAGTCGAGTCCGTCGATCGGAACAGCAGCTCAGGAGAGTGCGGTAGCACCGGGGGAGACTATGTCAGGGGAACAGTCGGACCGCGCGGCAGCGGCTATTTCCCTGACGGCAACGGTGGCAGTGGCACCTTCGCATTCCAGAGTGCGGATGCAAATGGTACTTATACGACTTACGCGAACACTCTTGGTTCCCAGAACGACAGGACGAGTTGTTCTGGGAACTGCACTTTGGCCAACGGCTTCATTCCGAATTACAACGGAACCCGCTGGCACTGCTTGCGCTAGCGATTCGGCAAAGTATGGAACGTACGTGAATGGAACCGTTGATCCGAAATCGATCACAGCTGACTACAAACCTAGCGGTACTGAGGTCGGATACAACTTCACTAGCTATGATGGCCAAAGTGGAGGCGCGGGCGTGATTGCTCAAGCGTTTCCCTATGGGCCCTTAGAAGGTCCGACGAATATAGCCGGTGCGAGTGTGATCGGCAATGGTGGGATGGCAGCCATCAAAGATTTCATGATTGGATCGGCAGTCGGAGGCGTGTTAGGCGGTGCAGGTCTAGCGACTGACGTTATCGGTAGCGAGACGGGTGCAAGTCTGACTGGCGTTGGCAGGTCAGGAGCTTCTATCGGCAACAGGCTATGGCATATCTTCGGTAATCCGAATCATGGGCTAGGCCCTTTGGTCGCGAAATTCGGTTCACAACTAGCCGCATACTCAGCGATCTTGAACGCTGCGCAGGCCCAGATCACTGCAACCGGAAACTTCGTCGGCGTTACAATTCAGGTCGGGGGAATGAACATAGGGGTCAATGGAACAGTGATCGATGGAGTGGTTAAAATCTCTACTGCCTATATAGCGAAATGATGACAAATCACGCAGATGCGGAGCAGATCGTGCGGGTTGCGAATTTGGAGGAGATCAGACGGTTGCCCGCTGGTACATCAGCCGTGCGAGGAGCCGATCTGGACGACACAGCAGTACTCGCCTTAAGTAAGGTGTGTTCGCTGCGACGCGTGGACCTCTCCGGCTGCGAGTTGCTGACTGACAGGTCCATCACCGAGTTGCGAGCACTAACAGAGTTGGAGGAGCTAGACCTCAGTTTATGCCTGCTGATCTCAGACGCGTCTGTTGAAGCGGTGGCTCCCTTGACCAAACTCCGGCGACTCTCGCTGCATGGTTGCTATGAGATCACCGACCGAGGACTGGAAGCGCTTGCACGGTCGAGATCGCTCGAAGAGCTGATCTTGTGGGCTTGTGAAAAGGTGACAGACCGAGGCGTCGAGTCCTTAGCCAAAGTCGCAACCCTCCGACACCTAGAGCTTCCCGAGTTCGCAGCGATCACGGACTCTGGCTTAGTTGCTCTGTCATCGAATGCCGCCAACCTGGAGACGCTGAGGCTGGATCATCTCTCGGCAATCTCCGACGAGGGTATCCGCTCCCTAGCCCGACTTAGTCACCTTGTCACACTCTTCGTGCAGGACTGTCGGCAAGTCACCGAAGCGGCCATCGCTGCTCTCAGGGTGGCTCTTCCCTGGTGCCAAGTAATTTTCAATCGCTGACCGGTAGCCCTCATTTGAACTCTGTGCCGACTGAGAGAGAAGCGCGGTGCATGCATCGGCAGTAGGGTTGACACGTCACCCCAGAATGGGTGCTGTGTGGGAACTATCTGAAACAAGCGGCTGAGCGAGAAAACGTCGCAAGTCGGGTTACTCTATAAGTGCGCGCACATTGCTGACGGGAAACCTCATGAGTCTGAACCCTTAGCCTGTCTCCGGCCCCTTCGCTGTCGATCCTGCGACGCGCGGCCATCGCATGGCTCCATCCAAATTCCGGCTTCAGGCGGTACCGACTGAAGCCGCCGCTGCGCATCAAGAGTGTGAGCACAAAGTTCAGCGAGGCGGGAGTTCGCCATGCTGGAGGAGCGGGCGCATGCGAACGGGCTGACGCTCTCGGAGTGGGTAAGCGACGTGCTGCTGTCGGCTCCGGCAGACGGCGCGCCGGAGGTGGCCGAGATCGTGCTGGCCGAACTGCTGGCGCTGCGTTCGCTGATGCTGAATCTCCAATACCCGGGCCGACAAGTGGCCGCTTATACCTTTTCGAAACACCCTGGCCCTGGCTCCTCCTTTCGGAGCGGCAAAGGATGGGCAGAATCCCGATTACGGAGATCAGACTGGACCGGATGAAAACGGAGCAGTTATCAACGGATGGACTTGGGAAGATTGGAGGGAAACCCCCATGGTGAAACGGCTTCTCAAAGTTATCGTTATCGTGATTGTCATTCTGGGAGCGACTCCGCTTTTAGTCATCGCTGGAGTGGCTATAAATCATCACTACTTTTTGGGCCTGCGGCAAGTGCTCGCAAGTCCCGTTGGGAGAAAGCAATGCCTATTTACGCCTCAACACAATGAGATCGGGACCAGATGAATATATGGTGGCTATACGTATCGGATTAGACCCACTGCGGCACACGGTTTTTGGAGCAGATACGAACGGCGGTGAGGTGAGTATGCGCTGGGCGGACGCGTCACGTGCCAGCGGCAAAATTGTCGGGGAAAGCAGCGCGGATGGAACTAAAGCTGCGCGGTTCACAAGCGCCGAGACGAAGGCGCCGTGTCGTCTGGCAAAGAGGTCAGCACGGCGGCGATGCAGTAAACCTATGGGTTAGGTCATTGCCCCGTCGGGGAATATAGCATGACCCACCGTCTTCGCCGCCTTTAGCGCTAGACAACAAGCCGGTCACCGCTCGCCTCTGACACCCAGAGCTGTGCGCAGGTGTCGAGATCATGATCGAGTGCCTGGGCGACGGCGTGGAGACTCCCGCAAGCTTGACCAATGTGTTGAAGCGGATTTCGAGACGCGTCCGGAAGCTGGTCGCGGAGGCGCGGCAAAACGGCCTAATCGGGGTCGAGGATGCGGCCAGCCTCTCGGAAGTCCCGAACATCCGGCAGAAGGGAACCCGGCTGGGGAACTGGCTGACACGGGAGCAGGCGAAGGAACTTCTCACCGTTCCCGATCGCTCGACCTTGAAGGGAAAGCGAGATTACGTGATCCTGGCTCTCTTGGTCGGATGTGCCCTGCGCCGGCAGGAGCTGGCAACCCTCAACGTCGAGACCATCCAGTTACGAGAGGGGCGCTGGGTGCTCGCGGACCTCGAAGGGAAGGGAAGACGGATTCGAACCGTGGTGATCCCGGTCTGGGTCAAGCAGGGAATCAACGCCTGGATGACCGCCGCCGGCATCGAAGACGGCCGACTGCTGCGGTCGATCTCGAAAGGCGGCAAAGTCGGCAAGAGCCTGAGCGACTGGGCGGTTTGGTCCGTGGTCGAGCAATCGGCCAAGGAGATTGGGATCGAGCAGTTCGGAGCCCACGATCTGCGCCGCACCTGCGCCAAGCTCTGCCGCAAGAACGGCGGCGATCTGGAACAGATCAAGTTCCTGCTCGGCCACTCCTCCATCCAGACGACGGAGCGCTATCTTGGGTCGGAGCAGGAGATCGCGGTCGCCGTGAACGACAACCTGGGCCTCTAGGTGTCTTGTGTGCCAAGACTCCTATGCAACTGCGGAGCGGTACGATCAAACAAAGGCATGAACAAGGAAAATCCGCCCAACGCGATGGTTCGAGACGAGAGCACCTCACTACTGCTCAAAAACCTTCGCGATCTGATTCAAAGTGCCCGGCAGAGGGCTTTGCGAGCCGTCGATACCGTTCAGGTGCAAACCTGCTGGGAGATCGGTCGCCACATCGTCGAGTTTGAGCAGGGTGGATTGGCGCGGGCGGAATATGGGAGTCAGCTGTTGCAGACCCTGGCTGGGGCGCTCGCCGCTGAGTTCGGGCGAGGCTTTGACGTCTCGAACCTCAGGTACATGCGCCTCTTTTATCAGGCTTTTCCAATTCGTGACGCACTGCGTCATGAATTGAGCTGGACCCACTATCGCACCCTCCTGAGAGTGGAAAGCGAACCCGCGCGGCAGTGGTACATGCGAGAAGCAGCGAGCCAGGGATGGACCACCCGGGCTCTGGAGCGCCAGATCAGCACCCTCTATTATGAACGGCTCCTGAGCAGCTCCGATCGCTCAGCGGTCGAGAAGGAGGCCGGCGACAGCCTCCAATCCTTACAAACCCCTCGGGATTTCGTGCGCGATCCCGTGATGCTGGAATTTCTGGGTCTCCCTGGAGCCGGCAAGCTGCTCGAAGCCGATCTGGAGCGGGCCTTGTTGGACAACCTGCAGGAGTTCCTCTTGGAACTGGGCAGAGGGTTTGCGTTTGTGGCGAGCCAGTTCCGCATCAGCACAGAGAGCAAAGACTTCTACATTGACCTGGTCTTCTACAATTACTTACTCAAGCGTTTTATTCGATTTAAAGTCCGGAGAGCTTACCCATCAGGACATTGGGCAGATGGACATGTACGTTCGTATGACGGACGAACTGAAACGAGCGCCGGACGACAACCCCACCGTCGGGATTATTCTCTGCACCGGCAAGGATGCTTCTGTTGTGCGCTATTCCGTTTTGCATGAGAACGAGCAGATCTTCGCCAGCCGATACAAACTCCTTCTTCCTTCCGAAGAGGAATTGAGAGCCGAGCTCGATCGAGAACGTAGCAAACTTGCAAGACAGGTCGATAGCTCTTCGACGGCGTAGCCAAGCCGTGCAACAACCTGTAGTCGCGGTTGACGACCAACTCGGAGTGCTGCGACCGAGTCGCATCTGGAGCTTTGAATGACCTTAGACGAAATCACCCAGCTCCCGCGTGGAGCGCGCTTTTATCGATGCGACCTTCATATCCACTCGTTCGGAGCGTCTCACGATGTTTCTGACCATAGTATGACGCCGGAAGCGATCGTGAAGACGGCACACGCTGAAGGCTTGGCCATGATCGCCATTACCGATCACAATGAAATTCTCAACGTTCAACGGGCGGTGAGTGCTGCAACCGGAAAAACCGTCAGTGTGATTCCAGGGGTAGAACTCTCAACACCCGAGGGCCATCTGCTTTGCTATTTACCAGACGTAACAACCCTCCAGCAATTTCACGGTCGCCTATCGTTTGCTGATAGAGGAAAAGCGGATTCCCGTTGCAATAACGCTATATTCGACTGTCTGACGATCTGCCACGGCCTCGGCGGATTTTCCGTGCTTGCTCATATCGATGGTGCTGAAGGTTACGAGACAGAGGTGACAGGTGCTGGACCTCATAAGGCAGATGTGATCTCACATGCCGGACTACTCGGAATTGAGCTGAAGAATCCCGGGACCGATGTCAGTTACAGCGCAGATGATCCGGACGTGGGTCGTCGGAACATGGGGCAGCAGCGAATCGTCCGCCTCGAGTTGGGAGTTCGGCAGTTCCTCGCGCGTGTCGTGAACTCTGACGCGCATAGCTTGGCCGTGATGGGGAAGAACGCTCAAGGCGACCGTAAGGTGACACGCATCAAATTACAGCAGCCATCGTTTCAGGCCCTGAAGCTTGCCCTCGAGGACGCTGATGCGCGGGTGCGAATCGAGGAGCACATTCCCGCCGCAGTTCCGCACCTGCTCGGCCTACATTTGGCCGGGGGATTTCCCGCTGACCAAACGATTCACCTCAGTCCAAATCTGAAGTGCATCATCGGAGGCCGGGGTGCGGGAAAATCCACCGTGTTTGAGGCAATCCGATGCCTGTCTTCCGATGGCGGTCAAGGCTACATGGTTGATAAGGAGGTGTGGCCAAACTCCATCAGCTTCTTTTGGAAAGATCAATTTAGCGCTTGCACCGCTTTGACACGGGCGCTTGGCGGTGAGGTTGAGAACGTTGATGATCCAGCGGAAGGACCCACAGCATTTGCGATCGACAGCTTTGGGCAAGGTGATGCCTCTCGAATCAGTGAGAGTGCGAAGGAAAGCCCGGTTGCACTTATGCGTTACCTCGACCGATTCGTTGATTTCGGTGACTCGATCGACGCCGAGACAGCCATACGCGATGCCCTTCTCAGATCCCAATCTGAGATTGAGAAAGCCACTCAGCAAACTGACCTGATGCCGACATGGGTGCAACGGCTTAAGTCGGCCGAGACCCAGATCGCGACTCTCGAACAGGCGAACGCTAAAGAAATACTAGGTCTTCAGCGCCAACTTGCGGAACAGAAACAGACACGCATCCAACTCCGCGAAAAGCTGCAAACCCTCAAAGCACAACTCGACTCTACTGGCATTGCTGAGGAGGCGGAGGCGTTGTGCGAGTTGGGGCAAGGTGAGGGAAAGAGTGATATTGCTGAGCTCAGAAACATCCGCGCTGCCGCTGCTACGTTCGCGAGTGAGTTGGAGGTGTCACACGACGCTCTGAAGGCGAAGTACGTTCAGCTCGAAAATGTGGCATTGAGTAATCTGAACGCCTGGAAGGGAAGAGATACAGATGCCCTGGCGCAGATTGAACAGAAGCGAGCCGGCCTTGAGGCGCAAGGGATCAAACTGGACATGGCTTACATCCAAAAACTCGCTACCGACGAAGCGCAGGCGAAGCGGAACGTCAACACGATCGAAGGATGGAAAAAGACGTTAACGGGCCTTAAGGCGGCACGAGTAAAGCTCCAGAAGGAGAGATGGTCTGCAAGAAACCGCGTAGCAATCCATCGCACTACATTAGCTGTCTCTGCGACTAAAACACTGGAAGCGACGTTGACTGATTTACAAGTGAGTCTCAAATTTATCCAGGATGGCTATTCTCCGGACGCCGAAACGTTGATCGCGCAGACGATGGGATGGCGCACTGTACAAGTCCCACGTGCGAACGTGCTTGTTCAACAGCTTACTGTGCCGAAGTTGCTGGCCGCGATCGAAAAGGGGACGACAGCTCCGATCAAAGCTCTGCAGAGCGGAGGAGCTGCGGTATTTACAGAATCGGATGCGCAGCAAATTCTGCAACGGCGTGGCGCACAGGACGTGAAATTTGCATTGGAGCGAGTGGCGGTTGAGGATCTTCCTAGATTGACCGTAACTAGGATGGTCACCGTAGAGGGCCAGGTTCCGAAACCGCACACTCGTGATTTCTCTCAACTATCCCTGGGACAGCAACAGTCCGTCCTGTTGGCTCTGATGCTCTCCTCATCTAGCAACCACCCGCTCATCATTGATCAGCCAGAGGATAATCTTGACAGTGAGTTCATCTATTGGACGCTCATTCCGGTTTTGCGCAGAGCGAAGGAAAGACGGCAGATCATCATTGTTACGCATAACGCCAATATTGCCATCCTGTCCGATGTAGAGCAGATCATTGTTCTCAAGAGTACAAGTGAGCGAGCGCGCATCATGGCGAGAGGATCGATCGATGATCCTGCGACGCGCAATGCGGCATGCGACATATTGGAAGGTGCGCGAGAGGCCTTTAAGACGCAAGCAAAAATATACGGGATAGCATAAGGTGTCACCAATAGACGTCCAAAATCGTACGCTAAGAACCGGCGGGGTGATCCCTATACAGATTCCGTCCGCTCTAGCCGATAATGTGGCACAAAGGTGAAGGTAATCTAGCTCTGCTCGGTTGCTGAGCGTGGTAGATGTAATCCGCCGCAGATTCTCTTGAATCAGCTGCCCCAATCGCACTGGACCTTAAGAGCGACTCTACTTTATCTTCTTCCCGATTGAAGGATACTTCTTTTTGACGGCAGCTTTCACTTTTGCTTTCTCTGCGGGCGTTCCAGACTGGGCAACACGTGATAGCGCATTCCGAGCGTGAGCTTTATCTTCAATGGGGTACTTCTTTTTATCGGGCTCAGCAAAGGATTTCGCAGGAAGACTCTTCCGCTTCTCGCCGGACAACTTTGCCATGGTTATTCTCCTAGTCGTGCCTGAAGTAATTTACGTCACTACTGCCTCTTGCCGACCATCATGCACGATCATGCAGCTGAAGAAATGTCCTTGCTTCTTGCGTCCGAGCCATGTTGTTTCACCATCTTGTTGTAAATGCCAAGGATGAGGAAAGGCGCAACCCACTGTCCAATGAACAGAGCTTCGTGGTGCCTTTTCGCAATTTTGAATGTGGCTGAGCCGAGGATTGAAACAATGGCTGCGCCAAGAAAGAAGCTGCTCGGAATTTTCGCGGTGACGGATTCGAGCATCCCTGTAAATTGATCTTCCTGTGCATCCCCTGCTGCTATACGGTGGTCGGTCATAAATCATTTCCTCCAGCGGCTCGGCCGCCTGTTTCAACACGTTACTTGCAAGTCATGAGGTCGGCCTGCGTCTTTGTTAGCGGGGGCTTTTAAACCTGAAGAACGACGGCCGGCCTGTTATTATCCGCCGCAGCTCTCTTGGGGAGCTCATCAATCTGCTGATTGTTCCGATTAATGATCTCGGCGGGTATTCCGCTTTCCTTCAACGCTTCATAGAGCTGGCCGCGTGTGAGATCGCCGATGTCGGTACTTAGCCCGTGCAGCTCATAGCGCGTTTCACCGTCCATCCCCGCGCCAGCGAAGAAGATTTTAAGAGTTCGACTGTCAATGACTCCATTATCCATAAATCGCCTTTGTTGATGCGAGCACCAAGGAAAAAGTCCAACTGCACCTATCTAAGGATGGCGCGCCCTAGGCCCGCCGTGAGTCGTTGGTTTATCCAACAACACCGGACCTGCCAACAGAGCGTTTTCACATCCTTATTTCTGTTAGATGTTGGCCGCGTAGTAACTTTGGAGGGAGTCGGTAAAATATTTCCGGAGTATGAATCAGCGACTCCGTTCGCTGGTGCAGGCCTGCCGGACGGGTTTTGACCATCAACCCTAGACGCGTTCGGCATGTCCTGCACTGGCCGGACGAGCCCTTTTCTGGAGCAATTGCCGGGCAAACCTAGCGCGAACTTGCGGCAACCTCGCCGTTTATGGGCGACCCGGTATTCACAGACGGCACCGTACAGGGAATGCGAAGAAGTCATCCAGATGGCCTTCACCTCCGGCGAGTTGCACGCTCGTCCTGCAGGCGACCTATCAGGGATCGCGGGCCATGCACTCCGATGCGGCGATGCTAAGTGGGATGGTCCCGGCGCGTTGCCCGTGAAGTCTACGCCTGCTCGGAATGGCTGCCTCGCTCAACTCGCATCCGCCCCAAGATAGCGCTCGATCCCAATCGCGCTGCTGAATCTTTTTCGACGATCGGAGCGCTTCCACTCTCATTGGCTCCCATATCAAGGTCAGTTGGTCCACTTTCGCTTTGGCTTCCTTCCACATCCCACCGATATAGGCTGCGGCCATCTTGAAGCACAGGCGGGAGAACAAGCACGTCAACCGCATGCGGTGCTGGAAGGGCGGCGGACGTTCATCCTGAAGGACGGCGGCGCTGTCTATGGGATTTGAGAGAAGCGAAATACCTTGGGCAATCTCCGCAAGCTAACGCTCCAGGAGTGAATGCCACCAGCGAGATTCTGGCCGCATTCACGCAATCAGCGAAGCTGGCTCACGGCCTTCACACCGATTGCAAGACAGCACTCGGGCCATGGGTGAGATTCGCGTCCGAAGAAGTCTTTGATCGGCCGCTTGTCTACCTGGCGCAACAGATGAGCAGATGAAAGCGCATCGACAGTCGATGCGCTCCTGGGGCTTAAGGGAAAAGTCACATTCGTCTACTGTTCAGGAGGCGCAACTTGCTCCAGGTGGGATGGAGCGCGTTTGAACTCGCTAGCCCAACTTCGATGCGTTGGAAATGGTGAAGGGAGTTTCATCGCGCTGCGCGTATTTCTTCAGAATCTGCTTCACCGTCCTGGGAGTCGCCCTTTGTCCTGGCTTTAATTCGGCGACGCTACGGACGTCAGACAGATCGTCCATCGCCTGCCAGAAATGCCACACCGTTCTAGGCGTGAACCAGACCTTCATTCGGTATTGGCCGAACGTATGAAGTAGATTAGGGGTGTATTCAAAAACTCCAGTTTGATCTCGCGATCAGTCAGATCTTTCGGTCGCTGGACCACAACCAACATCTACTCTTCCTCAAAGTAGCGGAACGGACCCACATCAGGTTAGAGCCGCCCTGCGTTGGAAGTGCCGGAGGAAGCAGGCCCACTTTATCAAGGCGCCCCTCCGAACCATCGACCTGGCAAACCTCGTCTGGCCAGATTTACCCGCTGCGGCTTTTGATGTTCGCAGTGACGTGCCAACTCACGCTTTTCGTAGGCTCTATTAACCGGAAGCTCTCCAGCCAACTCCTCAATACCATCTGGCTTGGCATTCAAGCGTGAAATAAAGCGCCTAAGCCAGCGAAGTCTTTGACACAGTGCCGTAGGTCTGGGTCGAACCGCCGGCGCCCCAGAGAGGACGATTCCGCATCTCATATTGCAGAAGAAATATATGACGTCACTCCCTTGAATTCTCGGGGCGCCGGAGGCTCAGGTGTTGCCGCCTATTTCGTTCTGAACGCAACCCCGCCGCACAATTGAAACGAGAATTGGAAGACGTGGCCCAACAAGACCTCGCAGTCGGGTACGAGCAGCCGGTTACAGAAAGGAAAACATTTGATCGGAAACATCAAAGAGGGTGTAGGAAAGGCGAGAGCTGACAATGAGCTTGGGGCAGGCAAGAGTGCATGAGCTCTGCCCGTCCTAAATTGATTGTGGTTTCCAATCGCCTGCCTCTGTCTTTCAAGATGGAGGGGAATATCGTTAGCGCGGCGCCATCAAGCGGCGGTCTGGTGAGCGCGCTGGCTCCCATTCTGACGGAGTATGGAGGTACGTGGATCGGCAGCACAGGGGTGCCCAGTACCAGCCGCAAGCAGGAGGCTGAGGTTCGCCGGGTTCTGACGAAGACCGCGCGCAAGCAGTCCTATCAGTACTGGCCCATTTTTCTGTCGGAAGAGGAGCAAATCAATTTCTATGAAGGTTTCTCCAACGAGGTGATATGGCCGCTGTTTCATGACCTGCAATCGCGGTGCAATTTTCTGCCGCAATATTGGGAATTCTACCGGAGGGTAAACGGAAGATATGCAGACGCCATCCATAAAGCCTCCCGCCCGGAAGATACGATCTGGATCCAGGATTATCAACTGATGGATGTCGCGCGGCAACTGCGGCGTGAGCGGCCCAAAGGGAAACTCGCCTTCTTTATGCATATCCCTTTTCCGGCGCCGGATATCTTTGAGAAGCTACCATGGCGAAAGCAGATTCTGGAAGGATTGCTGCAACATGACTTGCTTGGACTGCAGACGCAGCGGGACGAACGCAACCTCGTTAGTTGCCTGCGCGCCTTTGTTCCCGATGTGCAGATTGTGGCGGCGCGGAATGGTCGCTCCGTGACGTATAAGGGGCGCACATCGCACGTGCAGTTCTTTCCTATTAGCATTGACTACCAGCAGTTCTCATCTTCGGCTGCTAGTTCCGCAGTGGAAGTACGCTCGGCGGAGATCCGGGGACACCTGAAGAACGTGCACATTACCCTCGGCGTAGATCGACTGGACTATACCAAGGGAATTCCAGAGAGGCTGCGCGCATTCTCTACTTTACTGCGCGACTACCCGGAGCTGCGCAGCAAGATTTCGCTGTACCAAGTGGTTGTTCCAAGCCGTGAAACCATCGCGGGTTACCAGCAACTGAAGGGCGAAGTGGAGAGGCAGATTACGGCGATCAATGGCGAGTACAGCGTGCCGGGATGGACTCCAGTGCACTATGTGCATCGAGCCCTCCCGCATGAAGAGCTGTTGGGGCTGTACCGCGCAGCCGACAGCGCACTCGTGACCCCCCTGAAGGACGGAATGAATCTGGTAGCAAAGGAATACTGCGCTGCGCAGATCCACAACGAGGGAGTACTGATCCTGAGTGAATTTGCCGGCGCCGCTCCTGAGCTGCGCACCGGCGCGCTGTTGGTCAATCCGTACGATGAACTG
This sequence comes from uncultured Acidobacteriaceae bacterium, assembly GCA_963797895.1. GTDB lineage: Bacteria > Acidobacteriota > Terriglobia > Terriglobales > Acidobacteriaceae > KBS-83. The sequence continues at coordinate 21,084 of CAWCRD010000007.1, read as the reverse complement.
GGCGTAGCGGCCGCGATCAGTCGAGCATTCAATATGCTCAGACCGGAACGCCAGAAGCGAATGCGCCGCCTCCGGACGCAGATCCGCAAGCACGACATTCTGCATTGGCGCGACAGCTTCTTCGAATCCCTGAAGTATAGCTTGAAAATGTATTTGTCGTAGGTTCTAGGGCGCTATTTGTCGCCCAAAGTTCGGTCCGAGCCGACGGACCTACCCACGGGAAGGCCGTCAAGTATTGTGCGATCTCCGTTATAAATCAACGACTTGAGCTCACTAAAGCAAGACACACGTGTGACAGAACCGCAATGTTCTCACGACAGATAATTGCAAAATATCTACGACAAATACCTCCACAAACTACACCGCAGAGTGACGCCATGCCCACTTCAGTATGAGGGGCACCGACCACTGGAGGTCGTCATGTTCCGTCACATCGCGCATACCGCTACATCGCTCACACTTGCAGCCATCGGCTCAATCTTCCTGTCTGCCGGGTTCAACCCCGCCCAAGCCCAGGAGAATGCCCGTTATGTGGCTGTCATTCCATTCGCCTTCGGCATCCATGACGGGGTGTTCCGTGTACCTAGACCGGGTAATTCAAGCCTTGGCGCCTGCTATCGCTCCCAGATTGGAGACCTTGATGGATATTAATCCGCCCCGGCGACAGGTCCACTGAACGAGCTAGCACTGTACGAAGGAGTGGCGTAAGCTGGTCCCGCCTCTCCCGAGTTCGATATTGCGTTGGCCAGCGTTCTTCAGGACGTTGCAATGATACGAGAGCGTGACCGGCTGGATGACACTCGTATGCACGCGGTGCCATGGAAGAAATGAGGCGAAGACGGCTTGCCTGGCATTTTGACGATTACCAACTGCTTTGTTTCGCGCCCTCGCGAACGCACTACACTCATTATCCAGCTGGTACAAAAGAGCGGGCAGGCCAGGCATGCGTCACTTGAGGGTTCCGTACGCTAGAGTTGCAATCATCTGTGCCGTAGTCACGGCGATGCTGTCAAGTGGCGCAACTAGCCTAGCCCAGCGGAAAAGTAAGAAGGACTTGCCCGATGCGCCCTCGGCCTCGCAGCAGACATCCTCAAGTCAGACAAAAGAAAATGCAATTGAACTGTTGAACCGCAGATCCAATTTTTTCCCGGACATCGCCCGAACCCTGGGACCACTCGATTCCGCAGAGAAGTTTAAGCTCTTCATCGGTAATAGCCTGTCTGGTCATGTGCTGCTAGGGTCAACAGTTAGCGCTGGCTTCGGCCAGGCTCTCGACACGAACCATGGATATGGCCAAGGTGCAGAAGGCTATGCCAAACGATTCGGGTCGTCCATGGCTAGGAACGCGACCAATAACTTTTTCGGCACCTTCCTGTTACCTTCTCTGCTGCACCAGGACCCCCGCTATTTCGTTTTGGCAAACGCCAGCTCTAGCGAAAAGACCAAATATGCTTTACGCCGCATACTGGTGACCCGCAACGATGAAGGTGATGACGCGTTCAACTGGTCAGGCCTGCTTGGTCCTCTGGCATCAGAGAGCATCGCTAACAGCTATCTTCCCTCCGCTGAGCGCACGGCAGGACGCACTTTTCGCCGCTATGGCATTGATATTGGCTTCGCGGTGGGGGGAAATCTCCTCCGGGAGTTTTACCCAAGCATCTCCAGCAAACTCGGGCTCGCAAAACTGACTGGACCGTTGGTAACGGAACCTGCGTCAACCTCTTCGTCATCGAGTCCAGCAGTCGCTGCGATCCCGGGAACCGGCAAGCGGAGTGATGCACAGCCAGTGTTCGGGGGAACATACGATCGGCTCCGTCCCGAGCAACGCAGGCTGGTGGATGATTGGTTTGTACGTTACAACAAGCGCATCCAGAAAAACATCGCACCCGAAGAGGGCTACAACGCGGTCCCTATCTCGATCCGCACGACCTTCGAAGCAGTCACACACGCCCTCGAGACCACGCCTCTCACTGACAAACAAGGAGCCCGCCTGGGCAACGCTCTTGATTTGGTGGATGTGTTAGAGACGGCTCGCGGCAAGGTCCCTCATGCACGTGGGGACCTTCAATTCCGCATCTACGTCGTTCTGAAATCCAATGCTCTCGCGACTCTTAAGTCCAGCCGTGAGTTTGCAAGAGGTGCGGACAATACCGTTTTCCATCATTCGTATCCGATAAATTATCGTCAGGCAGGTGGCGATCCTTCTATCCAGATCTCGGTTAGCGAAGATGGCAAACGCGCCGACATTGATGTCGATTATCGTGCTTCTGGATTTCCTGCCGCTCTCTTCAATGGACATCTTACGGCGGAGAACTCCGATGTGCGCGCCGGCAATAATTATGCTGGGCATCTGCAACGCTGGGCAGGTTTGAATAACTGGTGGCGCAACCTGTTTGGACTGCCGGTAGCACAGGACAGCGGGTTCGCTCCCGATCCGGAACAAGATATCGCCCGTTTTCCTCGGCTGACAGACAAGGCTCCATTGGCTGCGGCCGTGACCGATTTCCTGTCCACCTGGTTGGTGCAGAGAAAACCGAATCTCGCCCTAGCCTACGTCTCTGCCAAATCCTACGTCTGCGTCACGTCGGAATTGGCAGGCAGGGCAGATAAGCAGGACGTCGGCAATCCCGTCCCTCGCAAGCTGTGGAACGACATGGAGGAGGCGAACTTCCTCATTGGCCAGCCGGCCACGCTGGAGGACGCTGTCGCTGCAGTCGCGCTGTCGAACCCTGCTCTGTTGCCGATGGCACAAAAGAGCGCCGCGAACTTTACGCTTGCGAAGGTTCCGGATGATATCGCGGCCGACCTTGCATGCTCACCCGAAGCCACTTCTACGCCGCCGGCTCGTAAGTATGGAACCTACTACGCCTCAGTGTTCCGGCTGCGCATCCCTGCGAGCACAGATGCGCCAATCCTACTGTTATGGAAAAAAGAAAGCGGCCATTGGCAAATTATTTCCCGGCAGATCGATCCCGTCGAGGTGCGGGATGGGCCAGTGCCGGAGACGCCTACGATTGAGGCAGAAGAAGCAGCAGTCGCACGCGGGCCTGTTGCCGAGGAAACCCCTGCCGATCAGGATATGGTGCAGAGAGTGCAGAGCTTCTTCGATCTCTTGCTTATCAAGCGTGACTTCGACTCGGCATTCTCTTACTTTGGGCCCACCGCATACCAGTGCGTGAATCTCGCTCTAGAGCCAGGAGTGAAAACCGCTGGCGGTCTTCAGGACGAAGCCAAGTACCTTCGGAGCGATCTCAAGGAGATCACGCAACATGCGCCTACGTCGCAGCGGCTGGAACAAATTATTAAGAGCTATGACCCAGATGACCCAACGCTGAAACTCGTCCATCACGACCACGAGCGAGCCTACATGCTGGCAAGCATATCTAACGCGGAGGTCCCCTCATTTGAGTGCCGAGTTGGTTCCAGAAGCAGCGTTGCGGTCAGTAGCCCAGAATATGCAACCTTCTTCCAATTAATCGAACCAGGAGATAACCCCGCGGGCCTGGGCCTGCTCTGGTCAAAAGAGAATGGAACCTGGAAGATCATTGCCTTCCGTCTGGATGAGCCCTAAAGGCCACCATGCCAATCTTGCCCTAGTTGGCAGATTACGCGCGGCTGCTTCATGAGCAGTAGCTGCGTGAGTCTTTCATTGCATGAATGGCGCGCCGATGCACAAAATCGGGGCAGTATGGTTTTCTCTTCCCTCATCGCACATGAGCCTGATCGAAACCGAAAGCGATCAAGCAAACCATTCTTGCTGCTTCCCGGATACACCCAAGAATCGCTTTGACAGACTGAGGAAAGTGAGCGCAGTTCAGCCAGGGACAAAGCATCGCAGACTGATTACGGGCGGTGCCCACAACGCCTACCACTCAGTCCACGCATTCCATGTTTGCGCAGTGACAGAAAAATGACTGGTAATCCTCAGCTGATTGGCGTACAAAGCGTTCCACTCTGTGAACAACCCTTTTTGCGTCGTCAAACTCTGCTGAGTGTTCCTGGATTGTGGAATGTGGCCCCTGCGTCAGTCTCGTCCCCGCGAAATCGAATCCTCCCGACAAGTTCCGGGACATAATCCGAATTTACAGGGCCCAGGAGGACGTGACAGCGCAGTTCTAGCATGCCTATGCCTGGTTTCTGTCGTTCTGGCTGGATGCGCGACCAAACAAAAAGCTGCGTCTAGCACAGCCCCGGAAGTCAGAGTCGCCGATGTGATTCAGCAGGACATTCCCATCTACCAGGAATGGATTGCCCAGCTTAACGGTTCTAATAATGCCGAGATCACACCCAGAGTCGCAGGGTATCTGGTGAGGCGAGACTACCAGAACGGCTTTTTTGTAAAGAAGGGTCAGCTCTTGTACGAGATTGATCCTCGTTCCTTTGAGGTAGCGCTCGACCAGGCAAAAGCAAACGTTGCCGTCGCGGTGGCCAACTCAGCGCAGGCGGATATGAATGTTGCGCGCGATAGACCGCTCGCGGCGCAAAACGCGATTCCACAAAAGCAACTCGATACCGACATCGCCAGCCAGGCGGCGAGTAAGGCCCAGTTAGACGCCGCGAAGGCAGAAATGGCCCAGGCGAGATTGAATCTTTCCTGGACGAAGGTGTGTTCACCCATTTCAGGCATTGCCGGGTTGTCCATCTCGCAAGTAGGGGACCTCGTGGGAACATCCACGAATATGACCACGGTTTCTCAGGTGAATCCGATCTGGGCATATTTCAACATCAGCGAAAGCAGCTTTCTGAGCAGGGCAAATACGTTTTTCCTGGTGATCAGCGGCCACAAGGTCAGCAGTCCAGTCGTGGAATTTGTCCAGGCGAATGGAATGGCCTACCCGCAAAAAGGCGAAATTATTCTGGTGAATCGCCAGGTGGCAAGCCAGACCGGGACGATCCAGCTTGCGGCACAATTCCCTAATAGCAAGGCGGTCCTTCGACCGGGAGGTTTTGGCCGAGTCCGCTTCCAAACCTCGCTCAATAAAGCTGCCTTGCTGGTTCCTCAAGAAGCAGTCATTGAGGTTCAGTCGATCTTTCAGGTAGTCGTGGTCAACTCCGATAACCGGGCAATCTTCCGACCGGTGAAGGTCGGTGATAAGGTCGGCACAAACTGGATCATCACTGAAGGATTGAAGCCGGGCGAGAGGGTTATCGTTGACGGGTTTATGAAGGTTCGTGAGAACAGCCCGGTCGATCCCAAGCCATACCTGGTTGAAACGGCGAAGGACTGACCAATGTCCAGCTTCTTCATCAGACGGCCCATCGTCGCGATTGTTATTTCCATCCTTATGGTCATCGCCGGCGTGGTTGCGATGATCAGCTTGCCGATAGCGCAATTCCCCAATATTGCTGATCCCCAGATCCAGGTAAGTGCTGTGTATCCCGGAGCAGATGCAGAAACCATCTCCCAGTCAGTAGCCACTCCTGTCGCTCAGCAGATGTCCGGTGTCGACGGCATGAACTATATGTACTCGCAAAGTGCGAGCAGCGGGCAGATGTCCCTCACGGTTGACTTTGGTATTGATACCAACAGCAACACAGACCAGATCTTGTCGCAGATGCGGGTCGCACAGGCGAATTCGCAGCTGCCTGCGTCAGTGATTAGCAATGGTGTGACGGTACAAAAGTCGAGCGCTTCACCGCTGATGTTGATCGACCTTTCTTCTTCCAATCACAGCTACGACAACCTTTTTTTGGCGAATTACGCCACTATCAATCTGAATGATGCATTGACACGTGTGCCGGGCGTCGCCTCCGTCTCCGTCTTTGGCGCCGGCGCTTACGCCATGCGCTGCTGGGTCGATCCGGACAAGCTCGCAAATCTCGGCATTACGGTCCCTGAAATCATCAATGCCATTCGCGCTCAGAACACGGTCAATCCTGCAGGCCAGATTGGGGCTGAACCAGTCCCGGCAGGGCAGAAGTTCACCTATTCCGTGCGTGCGCCGGGACGCCTGCCCAACGCGGAAGAATTCGGGCAAATCATCATCCGGGCACAACCAGATGGAAGTGTGCTGCGATTGAACGAAGTAGCCCGCATAGAACTCGGGGCACAGAGTTACAGTGTCGTCGGACGACTCAACAGCAAACCAGCCGCGATCATTGCGGTCTACCAGGCGCCGGGCAGCAACGCTGTAACCACCGCCGCGGGTGTGCGCAAGGCTATGGAGGAGGCGAAGACTAGATTTCCTCCCGATCTGAACTATGTTGTTGCGCTGGATACGACGGTGGCCGTCACCTCCGGGATCAAGGAAATCGAACACACGATCCTCGAAGCCATGGTGCTGGTCATCATCGTGGTCTTTCTCTTCCTGCAGAGTTGGAGAGCCACTCTTATCCCGTTGCTGGCCGTTCCGGTTTCGCTGATCGGCACCTTCATCGTGTTTCCGCTGCTGGGCTTTTCCATCAATACGCTCTCGCTCTTTGGAATGGTGCTAGCAATCGGACTCGTCGTCGACGATGCCATCGTAGTGGTCGAGGCAGTCGAACATCACATCGAGCACGGCATGACATCTCGCGATGCGACGGTCAAGGCGATGGAAGAAGTCTCCGGGCCGGTGATCGCTATCGCCTTGATTCTGGCTGCAGTCTTCATCCCCACCGCCTTTATTCCTGGCCTTACCGGCAAGCTCTATCAGCAGTTCGCCGTCACCATCGCTGTATCGGTCATTTTTTCCGCATTTAATGCATTGACCCTCAGCCCTGCGCTCTCCGCAATGCTTTTGCGGCCAAGAAAGGCAGCTCGCGGACCATTGGGCGCCTTCTTCCGCTGGTTCAATCGGGTGTTCAGCAGTGCAACGGACAAGTATGTTGGCGCGTCCAGGCATCTCATTCACAAATCGGCTTTGTCCATCCTGCTACTTGTTCTGGCCACCGTGGCAGTCGGCTTTCTCGGCAAAAAGCTTCCGAGCGGCTTTCTACCGGACGAAGACCAAGGGTACGCTTTCGTTGCCCTGCAACTCCCCGACGCAGCGTCTCTCCGACGGACTTCGCAGGCCTCAGAAGAAGTAGAAAAAATCCTGCTGAACACTCCCGGCGTGAAGTACGTAAGCTCCGTCGTGGGCTACAACATGCTGAGCGGAATTACCGCGACCTACAGTTCCTTCTTCTTCGTCACCTTTAAGGACTGGTCGGAGCGCAAGACGCCTGCAGAGAGCTACGACGGCATTAAAGAACACCTTGCCGCAGCACTGTCCAACGTCACATCCGGCCTTGCATTCTCTTTTCCCCCGCCCGCAATTCCCGGCGTTGGCAGCTCGGGAGGGTTCACTTTCGTGCTCGAAGACCGGTCGGGTGGTCCGGTCGAGTTTCTAGCCAAGAATACGGATCTTTTTATCAGTGCAGCCCAGAAGCGCCCTGAACTAGTGGGAGTCATGAAGACGGCTCTCTTCGATGTTCCTCAAGTCGCGGTCACCGTGGACAAGGCGAAGGTGCTGACGCAACAGATAAGTCTGGATAGCGTATACCAGACGCTGCAAACATTCATGGGCGGAACACCGGTGAACTATTTCAACCGCTTTGGCCGCCAGTGGCAGGTTTACCTGCAGGCAGAGGGCAGCTACCGCACCTCAGCGGACAATCTCGGGAAATTCTATGTAACGAACAGCAATAAGCAGTTGATCCCATTGAGCACGTTGACGAATGTCCGGGCCAGCAGCGGGCCCGAATTCATCATGCAATTCAACCAATTCCCGGCGGTTCAGATTATGGGTGCGGCTGCTCCAGGCTATAGCTCCGCGCAGGCGACCGCCGCCTTAGAAGACGTATTCAAGCAGACAATGCCCAGCCAGATGGGTTTCGACTACATGGGCATGTCGTATCAGGAGATCAAGGCGGCGCAGGGAGTGAGTCCCGCCGTGGTTTTCGGCCTCTCCTTCCTGATTGTTTTTCTGATTATGGCCGCTCAATACGAGAGTTGGACTCTCCCCCTGAGCGTTCTTATGGGCACGCCTATCGCGGTACTAGGAGCATTCGTCGCAATCTACTTTCGCCGGCTCGACAACGACGTCTATGCGCAGATCGGGCTTGTGATGCTCATTGGCCTTTCCGCAAAGAATGCAATTCTGATTGTTGAATTTGCCAAAGGTGAGTATGAGAAAGGCGCCTCTCTGGTAGACGCCGCTTTGTCCGGAGCGAAGCTGAGGCTGCGCCCCATTCTGATGACTGCGTTTGCCTTCATCCTTGGCTGTGTGCCGTTGTGGATCGCATCTGGCGCGGGCGCGCTTTCAAGGCAGGTACTCGGTACTGTCGTAATTGGCGGCATGCTCGCCGCATCTCTGATCGCCATTTTCTTTGTGCCGGTTTCATTCGATATCGTGGAGCGGTTTGGGCTACTTTTCCGTAAAAAGCCCGCAATCGAAGAGTTGGAGACGCTTCTAGACGTGCACTCCCATGACTAGGCTCACTGTGTGCGGCGTCACCATGGTATTGCTCTCACTCTGCGCCTGCGAGATTGGCCCCAACTACAAGCGGCCCATAGTGACGGCGCCTCTCCAATACCGTGGCTTGGCGCCTACTAGCTCTACCCAGGCGGACGCTCCGCCATTCGCGCAGATGCAGTGGCAAGCAGTTTTCCAGGACAAGACCCTGCAGAACCTCATTCAGGAAGCCCTCCAGAATAACTACGACATGCGAATCGCAGCCACTCGCATTCTGCAGGCGCAAGCATCGGTGGGTATCACTCGCTCCAATCAGCTCCCGTCTTTGAATGGATCGTTTGGCATCCAAAATCAGCGCTCGGCGCAATTGCCCGGCGCGCCGACATTTGATTCGGCCAGCTTGCAGTTAAACTACATCGTTGACTTCTGGGGGCAATATCGCAGAGCAACAGAAGCCGCGCGAGCCAATCTTCTCGCGACGACCTACGCGCGCAATGTTGTGCAGACAACGTTGATCGTGGACGTGGCTGATATTTATTTCCAACTGCGCGAAATGGATTCGCAGCTCGCATTCTCCAAGCAAAGTGTTCTCAATGATCAGGAGATTCTGCGCATCAACGAGATCAATTTCAAGGGAGGTGAATATGCGATCGCTGACGTCTACCAGGCGCAATTGCTTGTGCAACAGGCGGAGGCAGAGGTCATCGCGCTGCAGCAATCGATAGAAGTGAGTGAAAACCAGCTTAGTATTCTGCTCGGTAGAAATCCGGGATCCATTGCGCGCGGCCTGGATTTAACTGATCAGCCTCACCTGAGCGAGGTGCCCGCTGGCTTGCCCTCAGCCATTCTGGAGCGACGCCCGGACGTCCGTCAGTCGGAGGAGAGCTTGATCGCAGCGAATGCGAATGTGGGAGTCGCGAAGGCGGCTTTTCTTCCTCAAATACCTCTGACCGCATCGTTCGGCGCACAAAGTACAGCTCTAACCAGCTTTCTGCAAGGCCCAGCTACTTTCTGGACATTGGGAGCGCAACTAGCTCAGCCACTCTACGCAGGAGGTCGCATCAGGAGTGGATATCGCCTGGCATTGACACAGCGGGATGAAGCTGTATTGTCTTACAAGCAAGTCGTACAGTTGGCATTTCAAGAAGTGTCCAATAATCTGGTTAGCTATGCTCAATCTCGAAAGTACAGAATGAAGCTCCAGGAGCAAGCAGCTACTTACAAAGAGACCGCTCGTTTGGCGAATGTGCGTTTCAAGGGAGGAGCGACAAGCTTTCTTGAAGTGTTAACAACCCAACAGCAATATTTCACTTCCGAACTGGCGCTTCAGCAAGCATGGTCTGCAGAATTGCAGAATTACGTCGGGCTTTATCAGGCGCTGGGCGGCGGCTGGCAATAAGTTGCATTCGTTGTCACTTATCTTTCACTAAACTCAAGCTCGGCGGATGCTTTGAGTATTTGCAAATATCCTTTGACACCGGCGATGAGGCGGGTTTACGGTTATCCGCTATTTAGATAGCGATGTTGTACATGCTCTCGTTGTGACCTTCCTCACCACAATCACCCTGCCATTTTCAGCGAGGAATATTGCCGACTCGCGATCTAGTGGGTTCATCAGTTACAGGCCTGTTTTCCGACTGCAGTTGGGTCAGGGAGAAGTGCGGGATGACCAGACACGTTAGCAGCATCAATCTCTCTCAATCTGCAAATGTCGCGGATGAGCAATCAGTTCCATTCCAAGCGAAGGGATTCAATCGACGGCGGCTGATTGGCGGCGCCTTTGCCGGAGCAGCCGCGATGCTCATGCCTCGGGCTGCGTTGGGGAGTCAAGGGCCAATCGAGGCGAGCGTGGACGTGGCGATCCTTGGCGCCGGGTTCTCCGGCCTTGCCGCCGCAAGAGCGATCAAACTCGCCGGTAGATCCTTTCTTGTCCTGGAAGCACGGGATCGTGTCGGTGGCAAGGTATTGAATCAAGATATAGGCAACGGTGAGATCACCGAGGCGGGCGCCACGTACATCGGACCCACACAGAACCGTATGGAATACTTGGCGGCCAAATACGGGGTCCGCACGTATCATACGTGGGACAAAGGCGACTCGGTCGCGATCTTTGGCGGCCAGCGCTCTGTTGGCGGCTATCCGCCAAAGCTGGCGCTTGAATACCACATGCTTGTCACGCGCCTCAATGCAATGTCCACCGGCGTACCGGTGGATTCTCCGTCCGCCGCCCACAATGCCCGCGAGTTGGACTCACAAACGCTGTACTCATGGCTTAAGGATCAGAATGCGTCGAGCGACGTAATGGAAGTGTTCTCTAGCATTTCTGATCTATGGGGTGCCGAGACGCGCGATGTCTCACTACTCTTCGCGCTCTACTACATCGCTGCGGCCGGTGACAAAAAGAATCCGGGCACGCTCCAGCGTCTGCTGAATATTGATGACGGGGCGCAGGAATTGCGCTTCGAGGGTGGCTCTCAGGTGCTGGCGCAACGCATCGCCACGTCCCTTGGAGATAATCTTCTTCTTTCTGCGCCGGTGCGCAAGATTGATTGGAGCGGCCAAACCGTAACCATCACTGCCGATGGCCATACCATTCAGGCGCGAAAAGTAATCGTTGCATTTGCCCCCGCCCTCGCCGCACGGCTCCAGTACGAGCCCAAGCTACCCACGCGGCGCGCGCAGTTCCTGCAGCGTTACCCGATGGGTTCTCTGATGAAGATTGAGGCAGTCTACGATACGCCCTTCTGGCGCAAAAAAGGCCTGTCCGGCGTCTCCTCGTCATGGCCCGGCCCGGTCCGCAGCACCTTCGACAACACGCCTCCTTCGGGACATCCCGGCATCATCATTGGCTTCGTCGGCGGCACTCACGCTCGCCGTTGGTCACTTAGGCCCAAAGACGAGAGACGCGCCGAGGTTCTGGCTAATTTCGCCGAGATCCTGGGCAAGGAAGCTCTGAATCCCTCCGATTACTTCGCATTCGACTGGCCGAGCGAAGAATGGTCCCGCGGCGGCCCCGTCGGATACGTAGGTCCCGGCGTGCTCCACGACTATGGCGACACACTCCGTGCGCCGGTTGGCCCCATTCACTGGGCCGGCACCGAGATGGCTACGTTCTGGAACGGCTACATGGAAGGCGCAGTTCAGTCAGGGGAACGAGCCGCAAACGAAGTGCTCGAGTGTCTGTGATCGAACCGATCTCTTAAAAGACACGCTCAGCACGACCGAATTGCACTTCCGGAATTCACAGCGTAGCAAGGTTGATATAGCAACAGGAGGATATTGCGACGTGCAAACCCAAGGGATCTTTCAGCGTCAGCCTGCTCGTGCCTCGGTTGTCATCTTGATGAGATTGGCGGGAATCTAGCTCCGATTTCGAATCAAGTCGATGAAGCGTCTCCAGACGATTTTTGGGATGAGACGCTTCTGGTCCTTATGCATAGCTTCATCCATCATCTTCTTTGCGAGTTGTTGTGTCTCTTCAGACACCTTGCTCGCATGTCCGCAGTCGAAGGGTGGCTGCGGGTCATATTCGATAAACAACTGAATGACTTCCGCCTGTTGGCGGCCAGCGATTTCTCCTGCCAGCCACAGCCCCAGATCGATACCCGCGGAAACACCTGCGGCAGTGACAATTTTTCCGGATTGCACAATGCGTTTGTCCGGCTGAGGTTTCGAACCCATCGATTTGAGCACGCCCATCTTGATCCAATGTGTTGTGGCAGGCAGGCCCTTGAGAATGCCAGACGCAGCCAAAATCAATGAGCCAGTACAAACCGAAGTGGTCCAAGTAGACGTCTCGTGGGCCTTTCGAATCCAGGCAAGTACTTCGTCGTCCAGCATCTGGCCGGGTGTTGTGGTGCCTCCAGGAATAAGGACCAGATCTGGTGACGGAGTTTCGGAAAGAGTGTGCGTGGTGGCCAGCAGGAGTGCGCTCCCCTCTGTCGTGATGGGCCCTAATTCTCTGCCTACAAACCGTACTTCCGTATGAGGCATGCGCGACAGAACTTCCCATGGTCCAACCGCATCGAGCGCAGTGACACCCTGATAAAGGAAGATCGCTACTTGAAATTGCTTATTGTCGCTCTTCACGATCCATTACTCCTTTGTGAAGTCTGAGCGAACGTTGATGGAGTCTTTAACGTGCAGGCACTCTTTATAAGTCGGCGCGGCTCGGCTTGTGCAGTCGATCCTTGATGGAAACCTGGCGCCAGCGTGCAACTCCCGATAGAGTTCCTCCAAGTTGGCTTATCGAGTACTGCCCGACGCCAGGTCGTCCGAGCGCCCAGCGTCCACGCAGGGCCATTGAGCGATGGGGCGCCCGCCCGGCCATTCTGGCTGCCATGTGGGGGAGCCAGTTTTTGTCCGAGTATAGGTTCGCGCTTGAGGCCAGCCGGCCGGCGAGTCTTCCCACGGCTCTTGCCGCCCATAGACAGTCAGATCGAGTAAACGATAGCTGTTATCCATTGCTTCGACGCCCCGCATGGTCGTCCAGTAGGTCTCGAAGATTCTGGATGCTTCTCGTAGGTAGCAAACGATGTACATCATGTTGGGTTTACGATCCATCAAGAGAGCGTCCAGCGAGTCCACGGCCGAATACCAGGGCATCTTCCAACCCATGAAATCGCGGTACCGCGCGCTCTCTTCGTACGGGCCTTCGCAAAACACTGCAAAGGTGACGTCGCGGGAATGAAGATACGATAGTTCCCTGACCTGCGTTGTGACCCAGGTGCAGCTTTCGCATTGTTCCGGTGCAGGTTTTCCTGTGTGCCACATGTGATAGTAGGCGATCAACTGTCGACGGCCCTCGAAAGCGTCGAGCAATGTCACCGTACCATGCGATCCCATCAGCGTCGTCGTCGGATTAACTTCCACCATCGGCAGCATTCGGCGGGCTGCCGCGATCGCGTCACCCTCGTGGGTGTGAGCCTTCTCTCGAATTCGCAATTTGTCTATCTCGCCTTGGAATGTGCTTCGGTCCACGATTTTTGGCTTTAGAGTTTCGTCTTCCATAATGTCTGTCTCGATCCTTTCGCGTGTAGGTTCGGGGGAAGTGAGGTTGTTGCCATCAAGAGCCACTCCGCGCGTTTTCTCTCCGCGATTGTGTACGAATTCGACAAGCCAGCTTCGCCATCAATTGTTCGCGACGCTGGGCCCTCGATGCGAAGCTACGAAGGCAGGCCTTCTCGTGGCGGGGTTCTCTCGGGAGCCCGGTATGCCTTCAGTCCGGCCAGACGCGCGCAGCGTTCGACTATCTCTTGCACTCCGAGCTTGTCTGTCATCAACGCTGACATCACATTCTTCGGCGTCGAGGTTCGCTTCGCTTTATGAAGTCCGGCGGATACCGATGCCACTGTGAAGGAGGAGAATCCCTGAGGTCCCGTACGTTTTCTGCAGATTCTCCCGGGCTTCCTCTGCAAGAAAACTGTTGCTCGATGCACTGAGTGGCCGCCGTTTCTCAACCCGCTTTCGCTTCTTCGCTCCGCTTCCGAATTGCGACGATTCCAACGTCAGTCACGTTGACCCACTGTGGGTCAGGCGAGGGCTCAGCCTCGTAGTTGTCGTGCCAGTTCCACCACTTGTACGGTGAGGATTGAGGATAGCCCTCTGGCGAATCCTCCCAGGTCTCCTGACGTCCGAGTGGCGTCCTGTCAAGATAGCTCCAGACTGTCCCCATTGCCTCGTCGCCGCGGCCGTTCACGAAATATGTGCGGAACACCTTCTCGTTGTCGCGAAAGAACACGTTGTGTCCGTGGAACTCATCGACGCCGAAGTCTCCGTCGAAGCTGTCGGTCATGGTATACCAGGGGATCTTTTCCCAGCCCATGCGCGCCTTCAGCCGTTCGATATCCGTCTGCGATGCACGCGAGACATAGACGAGAGTTGTATCCCGCGCGTTCAGGTGCGCTATGTGGGAGACCTGGTCCGCGTCAAGCGAACAGCCCCTGCAGGCATGCTCCGGCCAGCCGAACACTCCCGGTTCAAAGAAGGCGCGATACACAATCAATTGGGCGCGGCCCTCAAACATGTCGAGTAGGCTAACCTTGCCCTTTGGCCCCTCAAACTCATATCTCTTCTCTACCGGCATCCACGGCATCCGTCGGCGTTCAGCGGCCAACGCATCCCCAGCCCGCATATGGGCTTTCTCCTTCACGAGGAGTTGCTGAAGAGCAGCGTGCCACTCTTGCTGCGATACGACCGGAGGCGTTTTTATCGAAATTGGTCCTTTTCCGTGTGCTTTATCTCTAAGTTCAATTATTGCCAATTTGGTCCTCCTTTGTTTCCTGAAGCGGTCTCAGATCGCGTGCTCTGAAAGTTCTTTTGATATAATCGAGGAAAACCGCCAGAATTCCTCCAGCGGACCCGGCTCCCACGACCATTCCGGTTGCAGTTGCGATGCAAGCTGGGCACATATTTGTCCTCGTAGGGTTGGAGTCGAACTCCAGATCACTTGGATGTTGCAGCCGTCAAAGCCCTAAAGCGTACTTGAGTCGAAATGCAAATTTAGCGCTCTAAATCAGCTATCGTTGTCCACCTTCGATATTGAGACCTGCCGATACGTCGCGTAAGCGCACACCTGCGCGAACAAGCATCATTCTGCCCGGGAATGGAGTTCGTCCGCTATCAAAAATTTTCGATAGGTAAACTTGCGCGAGCCTTGCAGTGCGAGGCCACTCTGCGTGTTGACTGCCGAAAAGCAGAAGGAGTACAACCAAACGCTCGACGGAACGCCGCAGAGAAATGGCTGTGACTCGAAAAACCGAGGCGCAATGCTAGTTCCGCCAGATCGGCTGAATGTGGAATCTCGGCGAGCGCCCGAGCCAGTCGCAACTGAACGAGATAGCCATGGAGAGGAACTCCTTCGGTTCGTCGGAATGCATCAGTTAAGTAGGCTGCGGATGTTCCGATCGCGGACGCTACGTCGGTCAGTCGAATTGCGCTGTCCCACTTGGTGCCGAGAAAAGCTTTGGCGCGATCGACGAGGCGGCGTGTGTCGGAATGGAGCACCTCGTCGCGTTCGCAACGCTGCAGCGCTGACGCGAGAAGTTCAAGGAGCAGTTCATCGGCGGCGAGTCCATCTAACTTGCCGGCGCGGATAAGTTGATGAAAGCGCGCGCTCGCTCGCTGTATCGCGGGGTCTGCGCGCCGGCGCCGAAGGCGAAAAAGAGGATGAGCGCAGGGTCGCTCAACATTTCCTACAAGTTCCTCGACGACAGCCGGGTTTGGAGTCACGATCAACTCACCGCAGCCGTCCCTATGAAGTTGAGACACCTTGAATTCCTCTCCGGGCGCAACGAATAGGATCTGATTCGGGTCACCTACGATCTCCTGGCCGCCGACGTGCCAAATGAACACACCACTATACGGAAAGCAAATTTGGATCTTTGGCGAATAGTCTTCGGCGCTCTTCGTTAAGGGCGCGTCCTTAGTCGTCCAATCCTCGACAAGTGCGATGCTCGAGTTTATGAGGACAAATCGCCCTACTGCGTCGTTCCCGGCGGGACACGTGACAAGGCCGGTGCAACTCGAAGATACGGACGGGCTGACAAATGTCATATTAGATGACTCACATTCTTCGTGCCCCAGTGCAGGACGGTGATTCTCTGTGAAGGGTCCTTTACTGGAAATCGTTCGAAGCCTTCGCCACAGCTAGAGAATCTGTCCGCGGGCGTTCTGTCATTGCTCGCTTTGCGTATCGGTTGCCTCGTGATCGGCGTCCTCCGCACTTCGATTGAGAGTCCAGAGGATGGCCCACATGGCCAAGAATTCGACCCGGTCGCCCCGCGTCACCGTCAGATATTCTCGTCACTTCGAAGCACGTTGCGAATTAAAGAAAACAAGCTGCTTCGTCGGACTTCTGAAGTTGCGTACCGGCACTCGAGGTCGCATGCTACCCAGAGGCGCCGCTTTCTTTTAGACGCTGTTTTTCAGGTCCGAGTTACTCCACGGCAACCGAAGCCACCGCACAACTGCCCCTTTATAGCAGGGTTTCGTCCCGCTCTTCTTCTTTGAGGTGGGATTCTTTGCTTGTTTGGCGGCGAATACTTTCTCGACCTCGGCCAGGTGGCCGATTTCGTTCTCGTTGGGAATGCCGATATGAGAGCAGTGAGCCAGCCGCAGCGTGAGTTCGGGTAAGAGTGGAACGGCGTTCCGTATTTCGCTGCCGTCGCATGACGCTCTCTGACAATGGGTAACCGGCTCATCGGCAGATGAGTCTTTTCGAACAGAGAGTCCGTGAGTCGTATGCCTTAGAGCTGCGGGCGAAGTCTTTTGCCGCTTCCGACGACACACGTGGACAGCACTAGAAGAAGCGAGCCTCCGATAAATGTTCCTGAAATCGAGAGGTGATCAAGCAATAAGCCACCGAGAGCGGCCCCAGACATGATAGAGAGCTGAATAGCACCGACCATCAGACCGCCGCCGCTCTCCGGCTCGTCGTTTACTCCGATTGAGAGCCACGTGGACCAGCAGACCGGGATAGCAGAATTGACCGTACCCCAGGCGATCATCGCTATAGCCACAGACCATAAGCTATGCTGCACCAGCAGCATCCAGATCGTGATGCCTGCGAGAAGAACAGGCAGTCCACCGAGCATGAAATATAGGCGCCGCTTCACCAACGCACTTGCGCCGGATGTGCCTACGAAACCAGCCATGCCCAGCCCGAGGAGAAGAAGAGACAGCTGCGGCAACGCTCACGTGGGTACGGGTTTCAAGAAACGGGCGCAGGTAAGTGAATGTGGCGAAGGCACCAGCGAAGGTGAGCATGGCTCCGGCCATCGTTGCGGTTGCGCCTGGATTCCGGAAGCAATGCTCCCGTATTGTATGCGGCCACGGATATGTCGCGGCATGGAACGCTGCTCAAGCGAGTAGTGGCGGGACAGCAGCAGTCATTCGCGGTGGTTCCACCACAGGAACTGCGTGTCGGACAGCATTCCTGGCAGCAGGTTTCGTTCGTTGTGCCGTTGAACCGAGGAATGTCTGCTGCTGGCGAAGATGGCGTTCTGCCGACAGCGCTGTTCCAGCAAATTTATATCAGTTATTCGGACCAGTATGTCGTCATCGAGTAAGGATGACGCTGCCACAAACTTCGGGGACTGCGACCGTCCTCTGAAGCGAACTTCTGGTGGAAGCGCAACTCTGGTCTTCAAAGAGCGATAAATCGTCGAGTCACTCACCGAAACGTAAGTGAAATTCACTTGTCTGTATAGTCGGCATCTCGTACAGTTGCCGCGGCTCATCGTCCGGCGGGTCTTGCTGATACAAGATCTCCGGTAAGCCAGTTTTACGGCAACTGCCGACGATTCAGATCTGAACTGTGATTTGGCCGCAACGGTACGCACGTCGAATCTCCTTGAGATGGTTTGTGGATCGTTGTGGTGTGGGCGGTGTTCTCGCACCGGCCCTTTCTTCGAACCCCTGTGATTAGCTGGCCTGGGCCAGTTGAGACTCCTCGGTCTCGGAATGCCTTGGCTCCAGTGAGGTATGCGGTCAGCGCGTCGCTCTTGCCTGCCTTGAGTTGCTCGATGAGGGCTTGGATTTAACCGCAATGAGTTCTTGCGCCGTGGTCTTCTTCTCAGCGGGTTTGGCTTCGTTGCTGTTCATGCTCTCCTCCAAGTTGTTTTCTGGGCCTTACCCGCTCCTGAGAGCTAGTCGAGAATCGCCATAAAAGCAACATGCTTTTTTAATCGCGAGGCCTTTAGGCCGGTGAGGCGCGGTGTCAAAGCGCGGCGTAGCCGCTCTGTCGAGGACAGCGAAGCGCGCAGCTTTAGCGAGCACTAGAGCTGCCCGGAGACCCTTGACAAGGAGCACCCCAACGGGATACATGCGAAGCAGAAAGCATGTTGCCTCTGCACCGACGCCGAGTGCGGCGGTCCACCGATCGCTTTTAGGGGCGGCGTTGCGGGCAGGAATGCGGCTGTTACGAAACTCTCAAATCAGCTAAGGTTGGAGCTTTTCGGTGACCACCTACTTCTTCAGCCGTCTCTACGATCCTCTAGGCAACTTTGGGCGCCGAATGAGGATCTGAGAGCACTATCTTCTTTTGGCGGTGTAAAGTAGCTTCGACCACGCATGCAGGTACCGCACCCGTGTGGCGACTTGCTTGCGACTTCCGGGACCGCTTGCATTGCGACCAAACGGTAAACTAGGGAGAGTGGATCGACCATGAATTCTCTTGACAATAGCTCGACACGACAGTCTCACAAGTCCACGGCTTCTCTTCCCCATATCTGCGGAGGAGACAAGCCTGACGGTTTCGAGCCGTGGCGGAGTCTCCTTCACGATGCGGGACCCAAGGATCATATTGTTCAGCTCTACCAGGATGAGGAGTTTCTCAATCGAGCCGTCTGCCGGTTCGCCGCCGCCGCATTAGCGCACGGGGAAGGTGTGATTCTCGTCCCGACGGCGGCTCACTGGGAAGCTTTCTGTCCTCGTCTTGAAGCCGAGGGCGTGGATATCAAGGCAGCACAGTCGCAAGGTCAGTTGACAGTGGTCGACGCTGACGAACTCCTGCCTCGGTTCATGGGTGAAAAGATGCCGGATGCACCCGTGTTCCTGGGCCTGGCTGGCGAAACGGTAGCGCGGGCGCGTGGGCGAAACCGCTATCCGAAGGTTCGCTGGTGGGGCGAGATGGTCAATGTCCTATGGGAACGCGGCAATGCCGCTGCCAGCATGGCTCTTGAAGATTTATTCGATCAACTGGCGCACGAACAGGAGATAGCGATCTTCTGCTCCTTCCTGATGGATAACTTCGACGGAGAGGTGCATACCCGGATGTTGCCGAGGCTGGGGGAGAATCACTCGCACCTGATTCCAGTCGAAAATTATGTCCGGCTGGAGCGCGCAGTAGCCGATGCGCTTCGCGATGTGGTCGGGACCGTGGAGGCGAGTGTTCTCGAAAACAAGCTTCTTGAGGGCTATGCGCCACCGTTCAAGATGCCATCATCTCAGGCATTGCTGTTCGCATTGCGCCAGGTCGTACCGGATGTTGCCGATGCTGTACTTCAGCGAAGCGGTGCTTTGTATCGAGCTTCCTGACCAACGAGCCAACAGTAACCTGGTTTCCGAACACCGGTCTGGGATTGAAAACAATGATAGACGAGCACGAGGCGCCCAACTCGATTGGAATGGAGCTCATTGACTGTATCGAGCTTCCTGTTCTTATCGTTGACCGCGACTTGACACTCATCAGTTTCAACCCGGCGGCGGGCAAGCTATTGGCCCTGACGGGCTCCGATCATGGCAGACAATTGCGGTCGATTCAGATGTTCGCCGGCGTCAAGAACCTTCCGGATCTTTGCGACCATGTCATCGCCAGCGGATCCTCACACCGCGTGGAGATCGGGGACAGTGCAGGGTCGTGGTTCTCTCTTAATATCGGCTGTCATAAGGCGAATCAGAAGATCAATGGCGCCGTGCTCACACTTACCAATGTGACTGCTTTTCGTGAAAGTCTGGAACGGGCCATTGAGGAACGCGAGTACACCAAAGCGGTAATCAACACCATCGCCGATGCCCTGGTGATAGTCGACGCAGATCTTAGAATCCAAGCCGCTAATCAAGCCTTTTACGAGCTATTCCAAACCTCGCGTGACGAGTCGCAAGGAGCTGCCTTCCATCAATTTGGAAGTGGAAAATGGGATGTTACCGGACTCCGCTCACTGATCGATGCGAGCTCAGCGTCGGATGACTACCTGGGCTCTCTGGAGTGTGACCAGGCATTGGCTGCCGGACGCCGAACCTTATTGCTGAACGCTCGCCGTTTGAAGCGGGGCAGTCAGGCCGGACAGATAACGCTCATCACCATTCAGGACATCACGGAACGCAAGAGCGCCCTGGTGGCATTGCGCGAGAGCGAAGAGGAACTGCGTATCCTCCATCGCGTGGGCGCAACCCTAGCCTCCGAACTCGATCTTAAGAAGCTGATACAAACGGTCACCGATGCTGGCCGGGAATCGAGCCACGCCGAATTTGGGGCGTTCCTCTACAACGACTTAGATGAAGCAGGCGAGAAGTATCTTCTATATGCCTTGTCCGGTGTGCCTGAAGAGGCGTTCAAGAACTTCCCGATGCCGCGGAATACAGAAGTATTTTCACCGACGTTTCGAGGCGAGGGAACCGTGCGTGTGCCAGACATCAGGGTGGATCCGCGATATGGCAAGAACCCTCCCCATCACGGCGTTCCTGCGGGGCACTTGCCCGTACGCAGTTATCTTGCAGTCCCAGTGATTTCACGTTCCGGTGAAGTCATTGGCGGACTCTTTTTTGGTCATTCCCGCGTAGGCGTGTTTACGGAACGGGCAGAACGCTTGGTCGAAGGGATCGCTAAACAGGCTGCTATCGCCATCGACAATGCTCAGGCTGTTCGAGGCGATCCAGAAGCAGCGGAGCCGGGCAGAAGAAAGCGAAAAGCGGTTCCGCGCCATCATTGAAACAACGCAGGAGTACATCAAGCTGGTTGCTGCCGACGGCACTTTGCTGCACATGAACTCGATTGGCTTGAGCATGGTGCAGGCCGACTCCCGCGAAACCATCATTGGCAAGTGTGTCTACGACCTCATTGCGCCTGAGGATCATGAGCGTTGCCGGGAGTTCAACGAGCGAATTTGCCGAGGCGAGAGAGCGTCAACGGAAGTTGACATAGTCGGATTGAGGGGCGAAGCGGAGACATTTGGAAACCCATGCCGCCCCGCTTCAAACTGCAGATGGG
>CAWCRD010000006.1:0-2043964 GCA_963797895.1 uncultured Acidobacteriaceae bacterium | reverse complement strand
TTGCAATGGACTATGCCCGAGTGACGCCTCCGCAGGGCGATGTGCTTCCATGGCAAAAGATGCCCTCAGGTCCTGCTGAGCAGGGACAGTTTGGGGCGTACTATGTCACGCTCAAGTATGAGGATGTATGGGATCGCCTGCGGCGGATTGGACCCGATAGCGACGTGGTGATTCGCTTCGATCAATCTCCATCTCGCCTCGTTTTCTGGCAAGGGCTGAACTACATTCCCGCCTGGGTCTCCGGGGACGACAAGTGGTACACCGATGAATTTCTGGAGGTATGGGATTCAGGTTGTCCCGATGGCGGCGATTGCGAGCCTATGTCGGACAAGCAGGCGCGCTTTTCCCATGTGGAGATTCTGGAAAGCAACAAAGTCCGCGCTGTAGTGCATTGGCGATACGCGCTGGTGGAAACCGTGAATCTGAAGGGCGCATGGGCTGATCCGCGCACCGGCTGGACAGACTGGGCTGACGAATACTGGACCGTGTATCCCGACGGCGTCGCAGTGCGTAAGCAGGTTCTACATAGCGCGAACGTGAACGCTGTGCACGAGTGGCAGGAAACCATTGTGCTGCACCAGCCGGGATATCGCCCTGAAGATGACATACACCCCGATGCGATCACCCTGAGTAATATGCAGGGCATCACCCAGACCTACACATGGCAGAACAAGGCGGAAGATACTTTTGCAGACCCCCTCGGTCCGACCGATGTGACGACGCCCAGAAATGCAAATATGCAGCTGGTGAATCTGAAGTCAGCGTGGAGACCATTCCAGATTGTTCCCCCAGATGGGGTCAGCTCCGACTTCTACAACAACGAAAAAAGCTACTTCCAGTTCGAGTGCTGGAACCATTGGCCGGTAGCCCAGATCGCCTCCAGCGATCGCCCATGCGTGACAAGCGATCGTCCCTCGCATTCCTCGCTGTCCCATCTCTTCTGGAAGCCGTACGCGCAAACCGCGGACACTGCAACCAAGATCCTCATGGATGGCCTGACAACGAAGAGGTTGCCCGAGTTGGTTCCGCTTGCCAAATCATGGCTGTCCCCACCTTTGTTGCAGGTCCAGGGAGAAGGCTACCGCGGCGAAGGTTACGATCCAACGCAACGGGCCTATTTGCTCGATGCAGCAAGCCACGCCGCAACCACACTCCGGATCTCGCTCAATGCCACGAACGATTCCCCGCTTTGCGGTACGGCAATCCTCATCCGCAACTGGGGCGAGGATGTGCCAAGCATGTCGATCGACGGCAGATTGGTGCTGTGGGATAAAACTTTCCGGAGTGCTCTCATTCACAGACTAGATAGCACAGACTTGCTGGTCTGGATCGAGAAACAGTCGACCATACCAGTGCAGATAGCACTTTCAAAACAGAAGCGGTAGCGCGGGGCGTTAACAAGAATTCGCCTTGCTCTGAGCTGGTCCAACGGAATCCCGGATGCGAAGCTCGGTCTTGAGAACGATCTTGCGTGGCGCGCCGTGTTTGTTTGCTAGCCGCGACAGCACAAGATTCGCCGCTTCCGCGCCCATCTGGTAGGAAGATTGATACACAGAGGTGATCTGGGGTGTCGTCGTTTCCGTAAGGTCCAAACCGTCGAATCCGATCAGTGATATGTCCTGTGGGCATCGAAGGCCGGCCTCGCGAATGGCCATCAGCGCGCCAAGAGCGATCAGATCATTGCATGCCAGAATTGCGGTCGGACGCGGCACCATGCTCAGCAGGATCTTTGTCTTCGAGTATCCGCCCGCCCGGTCAAAGCTGGTTTCCTGAACGTACCCAGGCGGCAAATCCAGGTTCGCCTGCCGAAGTGCCCGCCTGAAGCCTTTCAGACGATCCTGGGAATTCGTCAGCTGGAGAGGGCCGGTAATCGCCGCCAGACGGCGATGCCCCAGGCCAATCAAGTGCGCGGCTGCATTCGTGGCACCGGTGCTGTTGTTTACCGTGACGCTGTCGCCATCCCAATGGCGGGGAAGGCGATCCAGACAAATGACCGCAGTTCCGGCGTCGCGATACGACTGTGCCTGGACGGTCAGATCGCTGGCATCAGAAGGAATGACCAGCAATCCGGAGGGGAAATAGGTTTGCAGCGCGCTCAGATGGGCGACTTCCTTCTCATGGTCGTTATCGGTATTGCAGACGATCAATCGAAAGCCGTTCGAAAATGCTATATCTTCCGCACCTCGCACAATCCCCGGGAAAAACGGGTTCAGGATGTCCGGAATAATCATGGCCAAGATGTTGGATTTTTCGCGGCGCAGTCCGCGCGCAAGCTGGTTCGGCTGGTAACCCGTTACCTTGACCGCGTCCATGACACGTTTGCGCAGCGCCTCGCGCACCGGCACGGTCCCGTTCAACACATGAGAAACAGTGCCCAATGACACATCGGCCAGTCGGGCAATCTGTTTCATATTGGCCATCTGTTATTTCCTCCGTGCGGAAATTCGTATGGTGTGGTGAACGGGTGCCTCCTGCGCAGTCGGTATCGTGAGCATATCAAAGAGCCCTGCCTCCTTTACGTTCTGCGCAGCAAGAGTGGAATCCGTTGGAACTCTGCCGCTCCTAGTTATCTAGTCACCTTGACAACGTTTCAGAGGTGTCATTACACTTCGTCCCGTCAGTTTTTGAAAGCTTTCATCAAATCCTACTTCTGACATGTTGTTATCTGCAAGGTTTTGACGCCCACCTTGTGTTGAACCGTCAATCAGGTCTCGAGACTTATGGCAAGCAATACTCCATTCCGCAGGTTGTCCAGACTGTGAGAACCCTTGTGCAAAACACAGAGAGTATCCAATGACGATCGTTCATTCGTATCCCCTTGCCGTAATGCTTTGCATACTTACGATGTTCTGCTGGGGATCGTGGGCAAATACGCTCAAGCTGGAGCCGCGCTCGTACAGCTTTCCGCTCTTCTACTGGGATCAGGCAATCGGATATCTTCTGCTGCCGCTGCTAATTGGCCTGACCTTCGGCAACTTTGGCAGCGACGGTCGAAGTCTGTGGGCGGATCTCGCGCAAGGCAGCGTCAGTAGCTATGCCTGGGCAATCTTCGGCGGTTTCGTCTTCAACCTGGCCAACATGCTCTTCATGGCTGCGCTGGATATCGCCGGCATGGCAGTGGCCTACCCCGTCGCCATCGGTATCGCGCTGGTCGAAGGCGTAGTGATCAACTACATCGCCCAGCCGTCGGGCCGGCCGCTGCTCATCTTCAGCGGCGTTGGCCTGATTCTTACCGCTATCATCCTGGACGCACTCGCGTATCGCAACGCACAGCGTCATGCAACCGAGACTGGCCAGACCCTCAAGGGAATTCTTCTGGCAACGGCCGGGGGCGTCCTGATGGGACTCTTCTATTTCCTCGTGCAGCGTTCGCTTTCTTCCAGCTTTACCAATCTCGAGCCGGGGAAATTCGGTCCATATGCAGCCGTGCTTGTGTACTGCGCCGGCAGCTTTCTCTCAAATATTCCGTTCAACACCTATCTGATGTCTCATCCTACACGGGGCGAGAAGGTCACTTACTCAGACTACTTCCGCTCGGGACGTTTCAAACTCCATCTGATCGGCGTGCTGGGCGGCGTCATCAATGGCGTTGGAGTTACTTCCAATTTCGTCGCTTCAAAGGCGGCCAGTCCGGCCATTGCCTATGGCCTTGGCCAGGGCGGCACTATGATCGCCGCGATCTGGGGCATCTTTGTCTGGAAAGAGACGAAAGGAGCCTCCAAAGGAACCCAGGCCATGATCGCCGGCATGTTTGTCTGCTTCCTTGCAGGGCTCGTTCTGCTTGTCACCGCCATGCTTCATTAGGACCGATAACACACCTAAAATGATATGTATCAGTGATGGTCTAAGAAACGCACCCTTAGAACTGCTGCTCGAACCGCTCGTCTCGTTTGTCCGTAGGAATGGGTACGAAACCGTGGCCAGTCGAATCCGCGTATGTAGATCAGCTCTGGGCGAAGATGGCGCCCATGATGGGCGCATCGCTGCTGCGCCTCGGCCTGGAAAAACAGGTATGTCCACCCTCTGAACAAATGGGTAAGGGATGAATCAGAAAATGGCAGGAAACGATTCGCGAATACACCTGGACTTGAGCCGGCGCACATTTCTCCAACTCAGCCTGATGAGTGCCGCCTTCGCAGCGGGCTCTGGAATGCTGACCGCCGAGGAAAGTAAGGATCCGCAGCCGGTTCCCTATTTTGGCGCGTTGCGCGCATTGCCTCCGGGAACGGTTCTTCCGGAGGGCTGGCTGCGAACCTTGCTGGAGAAGCAGGCCGCCGGACTGGGCTCCCATCTGCCGGATGTGTCCTGGCCGTTCACGCGGGATTATTGGGGAGAAGAGCGCGAAGGCGCCTACTGGATGCCCGAGCAGGAATACGAAGTCTGGTGGCCATGGGAGCAGAAGGCTTACTGGATGGATGGAGCAACGCGACTCGCGATACTACTGAAACAGGATGAGCTTTTCAGAAAGGCCACCAGGCCAATCGCATACACCATGTCTCATCCGGACCGTGAGCACTATCTCGGCCCCGAGGTCTTTCAGGACCCGCTAGCGGATTACCATCGCTGGCCGCACACCGTCTTCTTCCGCGGCGCTGCCGCAGTATATGATGCGCAGGCACCCGTTCCCGGTCTCTCACACGAGGAGATCGCGCGCGCCATTCAGAAACACTACCTCGTCGATGAAGCCTCCTACGGAAAGCCAAAACGCAACGTTAACAACATCGAGATTATGCTGTGGTGCTATTCAGCAACGGGAGATCGGCGTCTGCTGACTCTTGCTGAGAACGCCTGGCACGAATACCAGAAGTATGCCGATGATCCGGAGAATGCAGATCTCGGCATCCTGCGCGTCGAGAGTGACGCTCCCATCAACGCACACGGCGAGACCTACGCAGAAACCTCCAAGCAGCCTGCCATCCTGTACCTCTATACCGGCAAGCAAGAATATCTTCGGTTTGCAGAAGAGGCGCAGCGCCGGATCTTTGATCACCATATGCTGATCGATGGCATTCCTTCCACTTCCGAATGGTTCGGTCCGACTACGTCGCTCGATTCGCATGAGACCTGCGACATTGCCGATCTCACCTGGTCGTGGGGTTACATGTTGCAGGCCACCGGCGATGGTGTCTGGGGTGACCGCATCGAGCGCGCTTGCTTCAACGCGGCGCCTGGCGCACTGAAAAAGGACTGGAAGGCGCTTCAATACTTCTCTTGCCCCAACCAGGTGCTTGCCACACTCGATTCCGATCACAACTGGCCCAAGTTCAAAGAGCACGGCGGCGGCATGATGGCTTTTCAGCCGAACCCAGGACTGCGCACCGCATGCTGCGGCGGCAATGTGCACCGTATCTTTCCCAATTACGTAATCCGCATGTGGATGACTGCCGCAGAAGGAGGTCTGGCAGCAGTCTTGTACGGGCCTTCCACGGTGACACTGCCGCTCGGTCTGGAAAAAGTTCCGGTAGAGATCACCCAGGAAACAAACTACCCCTTCGAGGAGCAAATTTGTTTCAAGTTTCGTTGCGAGCGGCCGGTCGAGTTCCCGCTTTCTCTTCGCATTCCAGACTGGTGTGCTTCACCGCAGATCTCGGTAAATGGAAAGACTGTTCCTCTCTCAAAGACGTCTAAGGGTTTCGCCGTGCTGCACCGCGCCTTCCGCTCCGGCGACGAGGTCACGCTTACACTGCCGATGGGCGTGGCTGTAACTCACTGGCCGCAGAACGGCATTGGTGTGGAGCGGGGCCCGCTGGTGTACTCGCTCGCCATCCAACCGCGTTGGAGCAGCAAAGTAGAGCCTAGATACTCCACCGCCGAGTACCCTGCATGGGAGGCAACACCGGAAAGTTACTGGAGTTATGGACTCGCGCTGGATGCAGGAGCGCTGGAAAAACAAATAATCGTAAGCACCCTGAGACCCACGCCGGAACAGGCTCTCGATCTCTGGTCCAATCCGCCAGTTCAGCTCAAAGTACCAGCAAAGCGAATTACGAACTGGACGATGCAGAGCAATCCGGAAAACCTGGCGCAGAAATTTACGCCACCGCTGCCAGAAGTGAAGACGATGAAAATCAACCCTGCTGTCGAGCAAATCACCTTGCAGCCGTACGGCAGCACGCACCTCCGGCTAACTATCTTCCCTGATCTGACGACCAGCCTACCTGCCGCTGGGCCGGACGCTCGCTCCTTTGGGAAAAAGAATACCTGGCGTCTAGATTAACTGGAGTGTGGTTCGACGCCAGCGCGACCCAGGAGATCCGCGCCGCATGGACCGACATACAGTCTCGATCCATCCAGCGCTGCCCCGGCCGTAACGAAGCGTCGCAGGCATTCATTTGATGGATAGTTCAATTTGAAAAATACTACAGCTTACGCTACGTGGTTTTCGAGCGTGCCGATCTGGTCAATGCTGATCCGAACCACGTCCCCGCCAGATAAAGTGAAGCCGTCGCCTGGAACAATGCCGGTTCCGGTCATCAGGAAAACACCATGTGGGAATTCGTTATTGCGAAACAGATATTCGACCAGTTGCTTGGGGTCTCTTTTCAGCTCGGCGAGTGTCGTATCTCCTGCATAGGCGATTTCGCCCTTCCGCATGATTTCCAAGCGAATTGCTGTGTTTTTCGGAAGCGGCTCTGACGAAAGCAAAATGCAAGGTCCAAGGGCACAACTGCCGTCATATATTTTTGCTTGTGGCAGGTAGAGCGGATTTTCGCCTTCAATGTCGCGCGCACTCATATCGTTGCCAATCGTATAGCCCACAATTTCGCCCGCCGGACTGATCAGCAGAGTCAACTCGGGTTCGGGTACAGACCATTTGGCATCGGAACGAATGCGCACCGCATCCTTGGGTCCAACGACGCGAGCACCGGTCGCCTTGAAGAACAGCTCCGGCCGCTCGGCTTAGTAAACGCGATCGTAAAAATTGCCGCCTCCGGCTTCTCTGGATTCTTCGATCCTCGCATCGCGGCTGCGGTAGTAGGTTACGCCGGCGGCCCAGACTTCCTGACTTACAGCAGGGGCAAGAATCGCAGTCGGATCAAATTGCCGGACTGGTTCACCTTGCATCGCGGTGCGAAGGCGTGCATGCATATCAGCGCTGGCAATGAGTTCATCCCATCCGATTGTGCTTACCGGGTAGAAGCTCCCCTTTTGCTCGACGAAAATACCTTGTTTTGTTCGATAGAGTTTCACTGCTGACCTTTTCCATGGATTGGTGTGACGATTGCATTGTTAGGAATAAGCTGTGCAACTATAGCGTCCGTATCGTACACACATCCTCCCCATACTCCACCGCTTGCTCCGACCAGCGCAGCCCATAAGCGAGTATCTTCAGGAAGGGAGGGATGAGGCTCCAGATCCGGACGTGGTGGCCGAACTGCTAGGCGACGGCCACCCTCCTCCGGGGAGAACTGCTCGCCGCCTTCACCAACGAAATTTATTGCGCCATGCAGATCGTTGCGGTCGATAACAATCTCGATGGTATCGCCATCCCGCACGCGCCCGATCGGTCCGCCGGCGAGTGCTTCCGGCGAAATGTGCCCGAGACAGGCACCAGTCGAAACACCGCTGAAGCGCGCATCAGTAAGCACCGCGACATGCTTGCAGAACGGCAGATTCTTTAACGCAGAAGTGATCTGATAAATCTCCTGCATACCAGCCCCAAGTGGACCGCCGCAAATAAGAACGACTACGTCGCCTTGCGAAACGGCGCCGCGCTTAATGGCGCGAATGGCCGCGGCTTCCGTGGTGAAGACTCTTGCGGGGCCAATGTGATGGTAGACATTGTTCTGGTCCATCAGAGAAGGATCCATCGCAGTGCTCTTGATGACGCATCCATCGGGTGCAAGATTGCCCACCGGGAAACAAACCGTAGAAGTCAGACCTCGATCTCGAGCGCGGTCAGGCGAGAGGATGACATCGTCAGCTTCCACGCCATCCAAAGCGAGAAGTTGCTGCCTGAGCTGTCTACGGCGTTCGCTCTGCTCCCACCAGTTCAGGTTTTCATCGAGAGTTTCTCCGCTCACCGTGCGGACTGACAATTCAAGCAGCCCAGCGCGCCGCAAGTGCAACATCACCTCCGGGACCGCCCCGGCGAGGAATACCTGTACCGTGGCGAAGTTTCGCGGACCGTTGGGCAGAGCATCGACCAGTCTCGGCACCGAGCGATTGATCGCAGTCCAATCGGCGACCGAGGGCCGTTGCAGTGCGGCCGCATGTGCAATCGCTGGGATATGTAGCAGCAGGTTGGTCGATCCTCCGAAAGCTGCGTGGACAACCATCGCATTGCGGACCGCAGCATCGGTGAGCACGTCCTTTGTGCCGATGCCAAGCTGGCGCATTCTCATAATTGCACGGGCGGAGCGTGCCGCTGCATCCAGCCAAATCGCCTGCCCGGAGGGTGCGAGTGCGGTATGCGGCAAAGAAAGCCCCAAGGCTTCACCAACGACCTGCGAACTCGCTGCAGTACCAAGAAACTGGCAACCGCCCCCAGGGCTCGCGCACGCGCGACAGCCTACCTCGGCCGCATAGTCCAAGGTTATCTGTTGTTGCGCATAACGAGCGCCGATGGTTTGTACCGTACCTGCATCTTCGCCATCTTCAGGCAGCAATGTCACTCCGCCCGGCACCAGGATGCTGGGCAGCGAGCCCGAAGATGCCAATGCCATCATCATCGCAGGTAAACCCTTGTCACAAGTTGCTACGCCGATGACTCCTTTACGTGTAGGGAGAGAACGCATGAGACGACGCAGAACCATAGCTGCATCGTTTCGATAGGGCAGAGAGTCAAGCATCCCGTCCGTGCCCTGAGTTCGTCCATCACAGGGGTCCGAGCAACTTCCGGCAAATGGTATGGCACGGAGAGAGCGCAATTCGCGCGCGGCCTCTGCGACAAGAAGACCGACCTCCCAATGACCGGTATGAAAGCCGAGCGCAATAGGAGTGCCATCCTGCGCACGCACACCGCCGTGTGTGCTCAGGATGAGGAATTCAGGGTCAAGCAAACGGCCGGCTTCCCAGCCCATGCCAGCGTTCTGAGCGAGCCCGAATAGATTTCCGGAGGGCTGAGTGATCAGCATTTCAGGTGTGATTGGCAAAGTGCCCTGTGGCCCGGGCGCATGTGTCTTGATATTTTGCAGGACCCTGCCTTCGCTATCAAAGATCTGCGACGCCGATATCGGATGATCCATGAAAACGACAATAGCTCATTGCGTGCGGGCATGGACTGGTATTCTGCGCAGCTTTAGCAGAAGCAGCGCAGAACAGACGAGCGACACTGCCATAAGCAAATAACCGGCGCGCGGGTTGCCCGTCACAGCATGGAGAAGTCCAACCAGATAGCTGCCAACAAATCCGCCGAGGGCCCCGCAACTGTTGATGAGCGCGAGCACCTCTGCGGTGACATTGTGAGGCACGCGTTCGGGGACAATCGCAAAAAACGGACCGTATGGCGCGTACATGCAGGCGCCCGCAACGATCAAGCAAAGAAAGCCGACAAGAAAACTCTTCTCTGCAAGAAGAAACGAGCCGAGCAGGGCCACCCCCGCTATCAGCAAAAAAGGCCAGACCAGCGATGTCCGCTTCAGAGTTCTGTCGGAGATCTGCGAGACAATCCACATGAGAACAGCTGCTGCAAGGTAAGGAATGGCGGAGAGCAGGCCGGTCGTTTCAATCGACAAGGCGCCCCCCTGCCGCACAATGGTAGGCAGCCAAAGCACAAATCCATAGACTCCAAGGCTCCAGCAAAAATACTGAAACGAAAGCAACAGGACGTCGCTCCGCCACAACGCCTGGCGCACAACTTCGACAGGAGCGATGCTAAGCTGTTCGGCTCGGAGCCGGCTTTCCAGTGATTCGGCAGCGCGATGAGTCATCCATCTCGCTCTGGAAGGCGTGTCGCGTGCAATAAAAATCCAAACTATTGCCCAAAGTATCGCTGGAAGACCTTCGAGCACGAAGGTTTTCTGCCACCCGAAATTCTTTATCAAGAACCCAGTGATGGCGGACATCCAGAGCACTGTTACTGGATTGCCCAGGATGAGGATAGTATTGGCGCGTGAACGCTCAGCGCTCGTGAACCATTGCGTGAGCAAGAAAAGCATGGCGGGAAATACGACGCTCTCCGCTACACCCAGCAAAAAGCGGTCTGCCACCAGCAGCCAGAACTGACGAACAATCCCGGTAAGCGAAGCAAGAACTCCCCAGGAAATCAGCGAAGCAAAAATGACGCGCGTGGCGCTGTATTTTCTTGCGAGAGCGGCGCCTGGCACTTGGAAAGTGAAATAGCCAAGGAAAAAGAGCGCTGCCAGGAGCGAATTTTGTTTGTCCGTGATATGCAGTGAGGAGGCCAGTCCGGCCGCTGCACCAAGACCATAGTTCGCTCGGTCAAGATAAGCCAGACTGTAGGTGAAAAAGACCGTCGGTAGTAGATACCACCAACGCTTTCGCAAACTCGACTTGTCATTCGGAAACGTATCTGGTGTGGCGTCCGCAGTGAGAGGTCGTGAGTTCATTATGGTTTCGGGCAGGTCCGAAGAGCGAGCAGACTTCTCTGGATTTCACAGGGAGAGCCTATGCTGAACCGACGGAACTTCTGAAGACTGCCCTTGCGCCTGATGTCATTCCGCTGCAATACATGTTAGGTCATTTTGATCTCCTATCAGCTTCATTCCCCAATAGCAATGCACTCTCCTCGTCGACAAAGTCGGTCCAACTGAGTAACTTTTCCGATCTGGAAAGCCATTAGAGCCCTCTAAGGATGGCCACCGCGGTTTGGCATGCAGCCTGCACATGAAGAGCATTAGGTGCTCTATGCAACCAAATTCCGATCCCGGCCATGCTGTCCCCGATGAAGGTCCCGTCCCGTTACGAGCGCGGCTTGTCGCAACAACCGCGTTGAGCGAACCCCAGCGGCTCAGCCTGCATAGTCTCTGCCTGCTCTTCACACGCGCGGTGAATGCAAACATGACCCGCTGGCTTGGGGTGCCGTTCTCTGCGAGCCTCGCCGGCGTGGAGCGCGCGCCTTTCTACGAGATCATCCACTCCCCCGAAGCAGAAACGCACCACATCACACCGCTGACCGTGGGGCCGGCGTCCCAACCGGCCTTGCTGCAGATGGACCTTCCCTTGGTCTACCTCTTCGTGGAGCTCCTGCTCGGCGGCCCGGGCGGCACATCGCTCGAACGCGAGCCCACCGAGATCGAGGGCTCGATCGTCCACAGCGTCGTCGATCTCATCTGCCGCGACTTCAGCACCGCTCTCTCCTCGCCCGAACTGGAAATTCGCAACGATCCTTCCCTTCCCTCCCGCTCCATCGACCGGCTCATGCCAACGATCGACAGCACGCTGTCTCTCTCCTTTGACCTGACCTGTGGCGCCCAGCGGGGACGCATTGCCTTCACGCTCTCATCGGAAACGGCGAAGGTGCTGATCCGTTCGCTCGACGGACCACCGAAAACGCCCCGGCAGACATCGCCCGAGATGCGGAACGGATTGCTCACGCGGCTCCGGCGAACCATGCACATGGCCACGCTGCAACTTCCAAATGTGCGCATCCCGCTCAGCGTTGTCCGCACGCTCAGCCCGGGCGACCTGCTCACCTTCGATCTTTTCGAGGACACCCCGGTAACCTTTTCGATAGCTGGCCGCCCGGCTTTCTATGCCAGTCCGGTCGATGCTCAGTCCCGGCGAGGAGCCTACATCGCGGCACCCATGGAGTAACTCGCGAAAGACGGCAGGACATGAAAGACCATAAACGACCATGAAACACTAGGCATGGTGCGCCTTTTTATGGTCGGGATTGATTTCGGAACAACCAACAGCTCTATAGCAATGGCCGACGAGCAGGGACGCGTGCGGCTGGTACAGTTCCCTGCCGCCGGCGGCCTCGTTGCCGCCTATCGCTCCCTTCTCTATCTGGAGCAGACGAAATCCAGAGGCCGGTCGCAACTGCACTCCTGGAGCGGTCCCGAGGGCATCGAGCGCTATCTGGCAGCCGAGCCCAAAGGCAGGCTCATCCAGTCGCTCAAATCCTATCTCTCCAGCCGCAACCTCACGGGCACGGAGGTTTTCGGCCGGCGACAGTTGCTGGAAGATCTCGTCGCGCGCATTCTCGCCGACCTGCGCCAGCACGCAGAAGCGTACTTCGGCTGTCCTATCCATGCCGCCACCGTAGGCCGCCCTGTGCATTTCGTCGGCGCAGAATCGGCTGCTGACGACGAATTCGCACTTGCGCGCCTGCGCGATGCGTTCTCACGAGCTGGTTTCACGCACGTCGATTTCGAATTTGAGCCCGTCGCCGCTGCTTATCATTACGCATCCACGCTCAGCCATGAAGAGCTCGTGCTCATCGGCGACTTCGGAGGCGGCACCAGCGACTTCTCGCTCCTGCGGCTACGGCCCAATGCCGCACGGCAGGAACTGCAGACGGAACTGCTCGCCACCAGCGGTGTCGGTCTCGCGGGCGATGCTTTCGATGCGCGCCTCGTCCGCCATCTCGTCTCGCCTCACCTCGGCGCGGACACGCTCGAAAAATCCGGAGACAAGACCCTCGTCGCCGTTCCAAGCTGGGTTTATCGCCGGCTTGAGCACTGGCATCACCTCTCCTTTCTTCGCACCCGTGCAGTCAGCGAGATGCTTCGCGCGGCGCGAGTTCGCGCTTTCGAACCGGAGAAGATTGCTGCGCTCTCGGAGCTGATCGAGGCTGATCTCGGCTATCAACTTCATCAGGCCGTGCAAAGCACCAAGATCGCGCTCTCCCGCCAGGAACACGCCGACTTCCGCTTCCATCATCACGACATCCACCTGCAGGCATCCGTCGCGCGCGCGGAGTTTGAATCGTGGATCGCAGCCGATCTCGCATCCATTGCGCAGGCCGTCGAAGAAGTTATGGCCGCATCGGGCCTAGAGACGGCGCGGTCAACCGCGTATCTCTCACCGGCGGCACCTCCCTGGTGCCTGCAGTACGACGCATTTTCGAGCGCAGATATGGCGCGGACTGCGTGCGCACCGGCGACGAATTCACGTCCGTGGCAAGCGGACTCGCGCTGCGCGCGCGTGCCTCTCATGAGGCTCTTCTGCAGTCAGTTCGTTGAGCCTTGCATATAATGGCCGCCGTATGCCGTACATCCTTTCTCTCGATCAGGGCACGACCAGCTCGCGCGCGATTCTCTTCGATCAGCAGGGCAACAACGTAGCGCAGGCGCAGCACGAGTTCGAACAGCGCTTTCCCAATGCCGGCTGGGTCGAGCATGATCCCTACGACATCCTCACTTCGCAGCTCACAGCGGCCGTCGAAGTGCTCACCCGAGCAGGCGTCCGGCCTCGCGATGTCGTGGCTCTCGGCATCACGAACCAGCGCGAGACCACCATCGTCTGGGACCGCGAGACCGGCAGACCGGTCTACAACGCGATCGTGTGGCAGGACCGTCGAACCGCGCAGCTCTGCAATCGGCTACGCGAAGACGGAACCGAAGAAATGGTCCGCGGAAAAACCGGACTTTTGCTCGATTCCTATTTCTCCGGAACCAAGGTCGCCTGGATTCTCGACAACGTGCAGGGTGCACGGGGCCGAGCCGAGGCCGGCAAACTCGCCTTCGGCACCGTCGATAGCTGGCTGATCTGGAATCTCACCAGCGGCAAGCGCCACGTCACGGATCAGACCAACGCCTCGCGCACCCTGCTCTACAACATCGTCGACGGCAAATGGGATACCGAATTGCTGCGCCTGCTGAATATCCCGGAGAGCATGATGCCGGAGGTGGTCTGGTCCAATGATCGCGTTGGCGAAGTGACGACTACGCTGGGGCTCGGCTCGATTGTCATCGCGGGCATTGCCGGAGATCAGCAATCGGCGCTCTTTGGTCAGCTCTGCTTCTCTTCCGGCGATGCCAAGAACACCTACGGAACAGGCTGCTTCCTGCTGCAGCACATCGGTGAGCAGTTCGTGCTTTCGCAGAACCGCCTCATCACGACGCTCGCCTGCAGTATCAACCGCAAGCTGGAGTATGCGCTTGAAGGTTCCATCTTCATTGGCGGAGCCGTCGTTCAGTGGCTCAGGGACAACCTCGGCATCATTCGCAAATCCTCCGATGTGGAGGCGCTTGCCGCGTCGGTCTCCGACAACGGCGGCATCGTTTTTGTGCCCGCTTTCGTTGGCTTAGGTGCGCCGTACTGGGACTCCTACGCGCGCGGTCTCCTCATCGGCATGGAGCGCGGAACGCAACCCGGCCACATCGCGCGCGCTGCCTTGGAGAGCATCGCCTTTCAGGTTGCAGATGTTATGGAAGCAATGGACAAGGAAACGAAAAATCCGTTTCGCGAGCTGCGCGTCGATGGTGGTGCGGCGGCGAATGATCTTCTCATGCAGTCCCAGGCAGACATTATCGGCATCCCTGTCCTCCGGCCACAGCAGGTAGAGACCACAGCCCTTGGCGCTGCCTACCTTGCGGGATTGGCGACTGGCTTCTGGGAAAGCCCGCAACAAATCCAGAAGCTGCGCGGCGAAAGCCGGCGTTTCGATCCGAATCCGGACCGCAGAAAGCACAACAACAGCGCGAGCGATGGCGTGAGGCCGTCACACGTGCACGAGGGTGGAATCAGCCGGAGAAGGGTCCCGGCAAAGCAGGCTCCGCATGAACCGCGAAGAGATGCTCGCGCGCGTCGAAACGCGGACCACACCCTGGGACATCGTAATCATCGGCGGCGGCGCAACCGGCGTCGGTATTGCGGTCGACGCGGCCTCGCGCGGTTACGACATCCTGCTGCTCGAGCGCGAAGACTTCGGCAAAGCAACCTCCAGCCGCTCCACCAAGCTGGTTCACGGCGGTGTGCGCTATCTGGAACAAGGCAACGTCACGCTGGTAATGGAAGCGCTGAAGGAACGCGGCCTGCTGCGCCAGAATGCGCCGCATCTCGTGCATGACCTCGCCTTCATCGTGCCCAGTTATTCCTGGTGGGAGACGCCGTTCTACGGTATCGGCCTCAAGATCTACGATCTGCTCGCTGGCCGGTACGGCTTTGGCCGGTCGCGCATCCTCTCGCGCGAAGAGACGCTGGAACGCCTGCCCAACATCCAGACCGACGGGCTGAAGCAGGCGTCGTCTACTACGATGGCCAGTTCGACGACACGCGGTTGCTCATTCATCTCGCGCAGACTGCCGCCGACCACAACGCCACGCTGCTCAACTACGCGGGCGTCACCGAGATCACCAAGGACGAAGATGGGTTCGTCAACGGCGTCGTCGCTTTGGACAGCGAAAGCGGACGTCACTTCCATGCAGCGGCGAAAGTTGTCATCAACGCCACCGGCATCTTCACAGATGAAGTGCGCCGGCTTTCCGAGCCCAGCGCGGCGCCAATGATCGAGCCCAGCCAGGGCATCCATCTTGTCTTCGAGCGCTCATTTCTGCTGGGCGATGCCGCCATCATGGTGCCGCACACCAGCGATGGCCGTGTGCTCTTCGCCATTCCCTGGCACGGTCACGTGGTCGTCGGCACCACTGACACGCCGATCGAGAAGCCCTCCTACGACCCGCTGCCCATGGAGCAGGAGATCGATTTCATCCTGGAAACAGCCGAGCGCTACCTCAGCCGTCCGCCGCGGCGGGAAGACATCCTCAGCGTCTATGTCGGCATTCGACCGCTGGTGAAGGCCGCTGGCGCCGATACCGGCAAGACCTCCTCACTCTCGCGCGATCACACGATTCATTTCGATCACTCCGGCCTGCTCACAATCGCGGGCGGCAAGTGGACCACCTATCGCCACATGGCGGAGGATTGCGTAGACCATGCCATCACCCTCGGCCGTCTTGATGAGAAACCCTGCGTCACACGCGACCTGCACATTCATGGCTACCGCGAAGACATCGACGCGCTCGGCCATCTCGCCGTTTACGGCAGCGATGCGGAAGCAGTGCGGGCCCTCGCTGCGGCCGATGCTTCCCTCGCAGCGCAGCTCGATCCGGCACTCCCGTACATCGCAGCCGAAGTTGTCTGGGCCGCGCGCAAAGAGATGGCCCGTACAGTGGATGACGTGATCTCGCGCCGCACCCGCGCTCTCTTCCTGAACGCAAGAGCAGCACAGCGCATGATTGAGCCGGTCGCCGCGCTGCTGGCGCGCGAGCTGCGCCGTGACGATGCATGGCGGCGTAGCCAAATCGAATCGGCATCAGCCATCGCCGCGAAGTACGTCGCTTTCTGATCCTCTTACTGAAATTTAGCGTCCGAAGAAACGGTTGTTCCTCGCAACTCGATGGCAGCGAAAGGAAGCAGCTCGCAATGTCAGACAAAGTTTCTAAAGGGTTCATGGGAGAGCTCATATCGGAGGCGGTGGCGCTGTTCATCATCATCTCCTTCGGCGACTCCGTCGCGGCCATGTATACGCTGTATTCACCCAGTCCATACCAGCAGGCATACTGGGGCGTTTGCATCGCATGGGGGCTCGCTGTCACGCTTGCTATCTATACAACCGGCGCTGTCAGCGGCTGCCACGCGAATCCGGCCGTCACGCTGGCGCTGGCCATTTACCGAAGATTCTCGTGGAAACGCGTAGTCCCCTACTGGATCGCCCAGGTTATCGGTGGCATCGTGGGTGCGGCGCTTGTTTATATGCTCTTTGTGCCGGTTATCAATTACTACAACGCAACGCATCAACTCGCGCGAGCAGTTGGCGGCGCGGCCGGTGTGTTCTTTACTCATCCCGGGCTTGCCATTACGCCAGGACATGCGTTTCTCGACGAGGTGGTGCTGACCGCATTTCTCATCTTCGGCATCTTCGCCATCACAGAGAGGTTCAATGAGATGGCCCCCGGCGCGAACGCCGGCGCGCTCATCATCGGGCTGCTCGTCGCACTGATTGGCGCTTCTATGGGTTACCTGGAGGCATGGGCCATCAACCCGGCACGCGATCTTGGGCCGCGTTTGTTCTGCTTCTTTGCCGGCTGGAGCACGGCTGCTTTTCCCTCGCCGGGAAATTACTGGTGGGTGCCGATATTCGGCCCGTTGCTCGGAGGAGTTGTGGGCGGCGCAGCCTATCAAGTACTCATCTGGCCTTATCTGCCAGCACGCCGACGCGCCATGCTCGAGGCGCAGCAATAGGGTCTCTTTACGCGGAAGCGAAATCCTGCGCGCAATTTGCGGTTAGTTCTACGCGCGCAATTTCGCGCGGTCTACACACCACTGTATCGCCGCGGCAACCTCATCCGGCTGTTCGAGATGCGGCCAATGCCCCGTGCCCGTAAGCACGCGGTGATCCTTCTCGATCAGCCCTGCGAGCCATCCATCTCGCTCCCGCAGTTCATCCGGAGTTGCAGACGCAGCCGAGAGAATAGACACCGGCATCTCTGCCGGCAATATCGGATCGCCTGCTTCCACAGCGCAAGCAGGCAAGGCTTCCAACATGCCGGCCATTGCACGGAAGCTCTGCGGCCGGCTCCATTGCGCCGCAATCACCGGCCACAGTTCCGGCGGCAGCTTGCTCACCTCGCCCGTCAGCCGTTCGAGCGTCGCCGCGCCCGGCCCCGCGGCACTCCTGCCAATCCGCCGCGACCATCGCTGCCCACCGTGAAGAAGCAGCGCGAGCGCGGCGCGCACCACGCCAAACTCCGCCAGCCATGCTCCACGTCGCGATAAAGCGGCTCCCATCCGTAATCTGTTCCGATTAGCATCGGAGCACTCCGACCAGGTCCTAAGCGAAACCGGCTCCAGCATCACCAGCCCGGCCACATGTTTTGGAAATCGCTGCGCATACGCAAGCGCCAGTAGCGCGCCAAACGAATGGCCGACCAGCACAACCGGCTCTCCGCCGCCAGCCCACATCACCACGCCATGCAGGTCGTCCAGCATCTGGTCCAGCGTCCGCCGCGACCGCAGCGGCTGACTCCATCCCAGGCCCGCGCGATCATAACTGAAGGCGCCACTGAACGCCGCGACCAACGGCTGCACTCGCGCCCAGCTCAAAGAGGTCGCTGCCAGCCCCGCTTCGAAGATCACCGCCGGGCGCCCCGCTCCCTCGCGCAGAACGTGCAGATAGCGCCCGCGCCGAGAAAGCAGCAGCCCCTGCGGTGGATGGCGGCGCGCATCTCTCCTCAGTCCCGCACGTTGAAACAGCCAGCCCAGCCCAGCCGCCGCAAAGGGCGCAAGCAGCACGGCGGCGGCAACTCTCTTGATTCGCCGTCTCTTAATCTGCAACGACCAGCTCCCCCGGCAGGATTGGGCGCGTGCGCGGCAGCACTCCCGCGGCAGCCGCAATGCCTACGGCCAGCAGAAGCGCGCAGTAGACGATCAGCTTCGCCACATCGGCGGCATGGGTGCGTGGCAGCACCTTCCACAGAATCAGCAGCACCGTCTGGCCCAGCGTAACCGCCCACACCGTGCCATAAAAATACCGCCGCTCCCAGCCTTCGCCTCTGGTCGAACGCCGCACTCGCGGCAGCACGCCCGCAATGCCCAGCACTACAATCGTCGCCAGCACTGGAGCATACACACGCGCATAAATCTGCTGCATGTACCAATGGCCGGTCCAGACCGCAATCACAAGCCCCAGCAGATTCATCAGCGCGAAGTTGATCGCTGCGTTCCAACCGAAGGTGTAACAGACACGGCGATAGAGCGGGTTCGGCCGGTCCTCTGTAAACCGAAGAATATAAGGTCCGGGCTCCGCGCCGGGCAGGCGTCCGCGTAACGCAGCAATGCCAGTGCCGATCAGGACCATGCACAGCCAAAGCACATTCCAGCGATTGCCGCGTCCGGCAAATATATCG
The DNA here is from genome assembly GCA_963797895.1 of uncultured Acidobacteriaceae bacterium. Lineage (GTDB taxonomy): Bacteria > Acidobacteriota > Terriglobia > Terriglobales > Acidobacteriaceae > KBS-83. The sequence continues at coordinate 2,025,206 of CAWCRD010000006.1, read as the reverse complement.
AAGGTCAGCGGTCCCGGCGCAAGAAAGAATACAAAGATCCAGATCGGCCAATGCGCCGCCCGGTAGCGAACCGTGTTGCGCACGCGCATCTTTCGCTCATGGGCATATTCGACGCGGCGCAGCGTTGCCATCGGCTCCTCTTCGGCTGGATTTCCCAACCCGCCGTGATCCTGAAAGTATCTGGTGGGCAGAGAGGGACTCGAACCCCCGACATCCTGCTTGTAAGGCAGGCGCTCTAACCAACTGAGCTATCCGCCCATCGACGCTGTTGCGTAGAGGCTGTCCCGAGTCTATGGAACCATCGCAATAGGGTCAATGCCGCGCCCGCTTGCTAGACTCGAGGCGTGGACACCCCGCAGCCCGCCGAGCGCCGCCTCATCATCAATGCCGACGATTTCGGGCTGACCGAGGGCATCAACCGAGCCATCCTCGAGCTGAACACCGCCGACGTGTTGCCCTCCGCCACGCTCATGGCGACCGGGCGCGCCTTCCGCGATGCCGTGCACGCTGCCTTCAGGCAGACCTCGCTCGGAGTCGGCTGCCATGTCGTCCTCGTCGACGGCCATTCGGAGCTGCATCCGGCTGAGCTTCCTACGCTCGCGCCCGAAGGACGTCTGCGTTCCAGCCTGACAGGGTTCATGGTCGATCTGTTCGGCGGTCGCATCGCCTCTCGCGAAATGGAACGCGAGGCCATTGCGCAGATCCGCAAAGTCCAGTCCGCCGGCATCACCGTCACTCACATCGACACGCACAAGCACACCCATATGTTCCCGCGCGTCCTCGGCCCCATCATCCGCGCCGCACGCGCGTGCAATGTGCCGGCAATTCGCAATCCGTTCGAGCCGGACTGGTCGCTGCGCCTGACAAAGAATGCTCCCACGGCACGTCGTCTGCAGGTGCGTACGCTGCGGTTCTTTCGCGAGCAGTTCCTCCGCTCCGTGCGCGCCGCGCGGCTTCGCACCACCGATGGCGCCCTTGGCGTGCTCGCCACCGGCACCTTCGATGCGGACTACGTGCTGCGCCTGCTGCACAACATGCCGCCAGGAAGCTGGGAGCTGGTCTGTCATCCGGGCTATGTCGATGGCGCGCTTCGCCGCGCCGGCACACGGCTCATCGAGACCCGCGAAACGGAACGATTGGCGCTGCTGAGCGCTCTCGTAGATCCGCCCCTCGACCTGCCGCGCATCGACCTCATGCACTACGGCGAGTTCACAGGATGAATCGTCACCGTGCGCTCCCGCGTCCAATCAGCCGGCCCGCTTCACAAATTTCCGACAGGGAACACCTATGAAGATCGGCATCACCTGCTATCCAACCTACGGCGGCAGCGGCGTCGTAGCCACCGAGCTTGGTATCGAGCTCGCGGCGCGCGGCCATCAGGTGCACTTCATCACCTACTCGCAGCCGTTTCGCCTGGGCGGGCGAGAGCGCGACATCCTCTACCACGAAGTGCCGGTCTCCAATTATCCGCTCTTCGAGTTTGCGCCTTACTCCCTGGCGCTCTCGACCCGCATGGCGGAGGTGGCAACCTACTATGATCTCGATCTCCTGCACGTCCATTACGCCATCCCGCATGCGATCAGCGCTCTGCTCGCCCGGCAGATGTGCGCCACGCAGGGACGTCGCCTGCCCTTCATCACCACGCTTCATGGCACAGATGTCACGCTCGTCGGCATGGATCGTTCCTATCTGCCCATCACTCGTTTCGGTATTGAGCAGAGCGACGGCGTCACTGCGATTTCGAAATATCTGCGTGACAAGACGCTCACCGATTTCTCCATCACGCGCCCTATCGAAGCCATTCCAAACTTCGTGAACTGCGATGTCTACATGCCGATGGAACCCGACGCTCGCGCCAACGCACGCAGGGCCTGGGCGCCCGATGGCGAAAAGCTGCTGATCCATCTTTCGAATTTCCGCCCGGTTAAGCGCGTCAGGGATTGCGTACAGATCTTCGCCCGCGTCGCGAAAGAGCTTCCCGCGCACTTGATGCTCGTCGGGGACGGCCCGGACCGCTCGCAGGCCGAGATGCTTGCCTTCAGCCTGGGCATTCGCGATCGCGTTCACTTCCTCGGCAAGCAGGACAGCGTCACCGAGCTGCTCCCGCTCGCCGACCTGATGTTGATGCCAAGCGAGCTGGAATCGTTCGGCCTTGCCGCGCTGGAAGCAATGGCCTGCCGCGTTCCCGCGATCGCAACTCGCGTGGGCGGCGTGCCTGAGCTTATCGAGGATGGCGTTAGCGGGTGCCTCTTCTCCGTCGGCGACATCGACAACATGGCCCAGCGCACGATTGAGTTGTTGAAAGACCCTGAGAAGCTGGAAGCCATGGGCGCCGCCGCACGGCAGACTGCGCAGGACCACTTCTGTGCCTCTCGCATCATCCCGCTGTACGAAAAGTATTACGAGCAGGTGCTCGCGCAGAATCCGCGATAACTACGCCGGCGAAGCGCCATCGCCATCCGTCGAGTAAAACATCATGGGCATCTCCAGCGTGACCCGCGTGCCGCGTCCCGGCCGGCTCTCCACTTCGAATCGCGCCTCGCCGCCGTACAGCACTTCCAGCCGTTCCCGCACGTTCTTCATCCCAATGCCGTTGCCTGAATGGCTCTGCGCCGTCACGGCTCCCACGGCGGCGGCCCGCGCGGGCATAATGCCCACACCGTCATCTTCCACATCTACCACCAGCCGGCCCCCCTGCACCCGGCTGCGCAGCGTTACCGTGCCGCCCTCCAGGCGCGGCTCCAGTCCGTGCTTGATACTGTTCTCAATCAGCGGCTGCAGCACCATGCTCGGCACCATCACCTCCAACGTCTCCGGCTCGATCTCCCGCTCTACGCGCAGCTTGTCTGCGCCAAAGCGCACTACTTCAATGCCGAGATAGTCATCCGTGAAGGCGAGCTCATCGCGAAATGGCACAAAGCTGTCGTGATCGCGCAGCAGCGCGCGCAGGATGTTCGCCAGCCGCACGATCATCTCCCGTGCCAGCTCCGGACGAAAACGTACCAGCGACCCGATCGAGTTCAGCGTGTTGAACAGAAAATGCGGATTGATTTGCCGCTGTAAGGCGTCGAGCCGTGCCTCCAGCACCAATCGCTTCTGTTCTTCCAGCTTCTGTTCAATCTGGATCGCATTCCATATCTTCAGCGGGATGCCGACGACCACCGCAGGGCAGGCATAGATCGCCAGCCGCACCACCCAGCTTCGCGTGTTCAGCACGAACAGAAGGTGCGGATACAGCTTCGCAATTTCCATCCGCAACATCTGCATCACCACAATCAGCGCCAGCAGCAGAATCTGCCGGTCGAAGCGCGGCCGTGTGAGATTGCGTCGCACCCAGCGGTAGATACTCAGATCGACAAATGGCGAGAATGACCAGACATCTTCCGGTTCCACCAATCGTCCGTAAAGTCCCGCAACCAGCGCGACGCATAGATTGAATGGCAGCGTAAGGAACTCACCGTGCAGCACGGCAGGGATCGCCAGCACCGTACCGCCCACCGCTGCCCACCACGGTCCCAGCAGCACGCCGAGAATGATGGTGGTCTCAAAGCCGTTGTCGGCCGCCAGAAAATTCGGCACCGTGACGCGCGCCCACACGCCAAGCGTCAGCGGAATGCAGATGCACGCCAGCAACCCGATCGTCTCGCCCGCGCTCCGATCTTCCGCAAACAGCAGCCGCTTGAAGACACGCGACCGCGCCAGCGCGCTCGACACCGCCGCAGCGATGCCCAGCTTGATCAACAACGATATCCAGACCAGCTTCGGGTCGTACATATGCAGAAGTGGATTGCTCAATTGGCCCAGGTCCCTCGAACTATAATCTACGCATGTCCTCAATAACGGTCAGCAAGATAGCGGAGGCCGACTTCCCCTCCCGCTGGGGACATTTTCGCGTCCACGGCTTTGAAGGCGTCATCGCGGAGCCCGAGCCCTGCCGCCCCGGCGACCCGCCGCCCGTCCGCCGCGTCGAAGGCTGTGTCGCGCTGGTGTTCGGCGACATCCACGCCGCGCCGCCGCTCGTACGCATCCATTCGCAATGTCTCACTGGCGATGTCTTCGGCTCTCTTCGCTGCGACTGCCGTCAGCAGTTCGAGCTTGCCATGCAGCGCATTGTCGACGAAGGCGCAGGCATCCTGATTTACGAGCAGCAGGAAGGCCGCGGCATCGGCCTGATGGCCAAGCTTCGCGCCTATGAACTCCAGGACAAAGGCTTCGACACCATCGAGGCAAATCTCGAGCTCGGCTACAAGGCCGATTGCCGCATCTTCGAAATTCCGGCAAAAGCCCTCAAGCTACTCAACGTGCACGCGGTGCGGCTCATGACCAACAACCCGGAGAAAATCGCCGCTCTGGAAGAGCAAGGCATTCGTGTAGCGGAGCGCATTTCCGCCGAGGTGCCTCCCGCATCGCCGCTCGCCGAGCGCTATCTCGAAACCAAACACGCGCGCATGGGCCATCTCTTCACTGGGACGCAGGCGAAGTAGAAGCCCGCACCAGCTTCGCCGTCGTCACCATCTGCCCGGTATGCCGCTGCGTGTGATCGGCAACATGTACCAGCAATCCGCCGACACTCGTGGGGAGCCGCTTGCGCCCGACAAAGCGCTGCGCCTCCAGGTCTGCTCCGGCAAACGCTCGAATGCGTCTCGCGCCCTGCTCCATCGATTCTGCAAAATCCCGCAGCAGCGTGCGCGGCAGCGCACCCGCCGGCTCCGCTTCGCGCTTCAGCTCCGCCAGCTGCTGTCCGCTCAGTTCCCGCCCCTCCGCGTAGGTCAGCAGACGGTCCACACTTCCGCTGATATGCCGCAAATGAAACGAGACCGGTGGCAACCCCATCGGCCGCGTATTTAGCTCAAGTCCGGTCAGCTCGCCGCACCAGCGCTCCGCATCTTCGCGCGCGAGTTCCAGCGCGTGCAGCACCGCCCGGATCACCGCCGGCACCTCAGCCAGCGTGCCGCGCAGCCACGGCTCCGGAACTTGTATGTGAGTCGCAACCATAACAGTTACAATCCTTTCTTCGCGCGGAACTCCCGGACCACTTCGGCAGGATCGCGATGCTGTCCGTCTACAGCTTCGTTCATCGCCTGCATCTCCTCTGCGCTGATCTTCCCGGCAAGCTCAGCCACCGCCGCGCGCATCTTGGGCCATCGGCGATATGTATCCTCGCGAAACAGCGGCACCGCATCGTAAGGCGGAAAGTAGTGTCGATCGTCCGGCAAAATGGTGAGGCCGAGCGCGCGGATTGGCCCATCCGTCGAGTTGCCGGCGATGATGTCCACCTGCCGCTGCGCAATCGCGCGGTAGAGCAGTCCCAGGTCCATGGTGCGCGGAGACCCGGCAAATTTCAATCCGTAGGTTGCCTCCAGCCCACGCAAGCCATCCGGCCGCTCTTCGAATTCATACCCCACACCAAGCTTCCACTCCGGCGCTACGGCGGCGGCCTGGCTCAAGGTCGCAACATGCAGCCGCTTCGCATCGTCGCCGCGCACGATCATGGCAAAAGTATTCTCGAAACCGAGCGAATCTCCCGCATCGATGCCATACCGCTCCCGATAGAGCCGCTGCACCGTCGCCAGCACCCGCGCTCGATCTTTGTCTACCGGCTGCTTCAGGATCGCGGTCAGCGCCGTGCCTGTGTACTCCACATAACCATCGATGCGGCCGGCCACTAGCGCCTGCTGACAAATGTAGCTGCCAGCAAGATAAAAGCGGCGGTCCACCTTCAGCCCGGTCCGCGCCTCGATGTGCTGCGCCAGCAGCTCTCCCAGCACCACCTGCTCGGTGAAATTCTTCGCCCCAATCACCGGCCGATCCAGTCTCGGCGGTGAGCATCCGATTGTCCCGGAAATCAGTGCAGCGAATGCGCGAGCGGAGAAATCCCTGCGGTTCATGACCGGCGGCCCGCACCCGGCGTGCGCAGCTTCCATTCGAGTAACCCCAGCAGGCCATCCGCCGCCAGCGCCAACAGCGCCGCCGGCACAGCTCCCGCCAGCACCAGCCGGTTGTCTACCGATGCCACGCCGCGATAGATGAACTCGCCCAGACCGCCCGCACCCACGGCCGCGGCAATCGTTGCAATGCCCACGCACATCACCGTAGCCGTGCGCAGCCCTGCCAGAATAAACGGCATCGCCAGCGGCAGTTCCACTTTGCGCAATCGTTGCCAGCTCGTCATCCCCACGGCGTGAGCGACATCCATCACGGTCGCATCCACACCGCTGATGCCGACGTAGGTGTTACGAACGATCGGCAGCAGCGCATACGCCACCAGCGCCACAATCGCGATGCGTGCGGCTCGCTCTCCGATGAACGGCAGCGGCAGCAGAAAACCGAACATCGCCAGGCTCGGGATCGTCTGCAGCGTATTCACCACGCCGAGCACCGGCCGCGCCAGCCCGCGCCGCCGAGCCAGCAGTATCCCCAACGGTACCGAAATCACTGTCGCGAACAGCATCGCGATGCCGGTGAGCCACAAATGCTCCAGTGTCAGGGTTGCAATCTCATCCCAGTGCTGCTGCAGAAAGCCACCCGTCGCGTTCACGAATGCGCCTCCGCCCCGCGGTGCACCGCGCGCACATAAGCGCGCACCGCCGGCACTCTAGAGGAGAGAAACTCGCGCGCAGCTAGATTGGCAGCAATCCGGCCCTCATCGATCAGCACAATTCGCTCCGCCAGATAGAGCGCCTCGTCCAGATCGTGCGTCACCAACAGCACGGTTGTGCGCGCGCCGCTCCCGAGTGCCTTTGTCGTCAGGCTGCGCAGTACATCCTGCATCTCGGCTCGCGTCAAAGGATCAAGCGCGCCGAACGGCTCATCCATCAGCAAAATGTCCTGCCCGGCAGCCAGCGCTCGCGCCAGCCCTACCCGCTGGCGCTGGCCGCCGGACAATTCGTGCGGCATTCGCGGCGCAAACTCCTGCGCATGCAAACCAACCATTTCGAGAAGCGTGTGCGCCCGTTCACGGATTGCGGTTCGCGGCCTGCCCTCGATCTCCAGCACCAGCCCGACATTGCGCTCAACGCTGAAGTGCGGAAACAGCCCGGTCTCCTGGATCACATAGCCGATCGAGCGGCGCAGCGCAATCGCATCCTGCTCGAATACGGATCGTCCGCGCACCAGCACCTCGCCACTGCTGATGTTGTGCATGCCGTTCACCGCTCGCAGCAGCGTCGTCTTGCCCGATCCGCTCTTCCCCAGCAGCGCAACTGTGGTGCCCGCCGTCACCTGGAGCGAAAGGTCTTCCAGCAGCGCACGTCCGTCCGGCAGCCGATACGTCACGTTGCGGAATTCGATTGCCGCCGGCGCCTGCATCCCATGCCTCCCGAAGTACAAAGGCCGGGAATATTCCCGGCCTCGCTCATTTCCCAGATTCCCGGCGACTACTCCATGCCCTCGTCGTCTCCGTCGGTATTGTCGTCCAGCACATCGGCGGGAACCGGCGCGCTCATTGCACTCTCCGGAGTCGGCGCAGGCTGGCCCTTCACGCGCACCACCGTGATCTTCGAGAAGCCTTCCTTGAAGCTCGGCGGCCGCAGCCGCTCCGCCATCTTCTGCATCGTCTCGTCGCTCACGGTACGTTCGCGCCGCCGGTTCCGCTCCATGCAGACCTCGAACGGCACGTCGAAGAAGACTGCCTGCACCTCATAGCCAAAGCTCTTCGCCATCTTGATCCACTGCCGGCGCTCATGCGGTGACAGGTTCGTCGCATCCACGTAATTCCACGGCATCTTCGCGATCAGCCGTGCGCGCAAAAGCGAGCGCAGCGTCGAGAACACGAGTCCCTGGTAGCGCTGCTCCGTGATGTCATCAAAGAGGATCGTGCGCAGCAGGTCGCTTGACAGCGGAGTCACAGCACGCCGTTTGAACCACGTCGTCTTCCCGGAGCCCGGTAGCCCGATCGTCAGCACCACGAAGCCGCGCGCTGGCCGCGTAGCACTAGGTGGCTCCGGCGGCACCGCCGAAGGCGATTCGGGCTGGGTTTCAACGACCAGTTTTCCTTCCGTCCCCGACGACGCCGATACATCGGCGAATCCTGTCGCCCCGTCAGCAGCGGCGTTGCTCTCGCGAGCTACATCCTCCAGATCGTCGCCCAACACGGGCACCTCCTTCGTCTGCGCACCTGGCTTCGTATCGGATTTCGTTCGCGGCTGCATCGGAGAAGGCGGGTAGCCGCCGCTCCCGTAGTTGGGCTGCAAGGGTGCAGGCTGGTTTACAGGCAGTTCCTGCCCAATTTTTCCAGTTTGCTCGGAGAGGTTGGGGGCGCGTTTGGAGCGTCGTCTCATCGGTCTATCGGCCTAACGTGGATCGTACACAGGTCGCGCGACTGCCGCAATAACTGTGCAATCACACCGCCCCTCCTCGTCCGGGGTGCTAGCATCGAAAAAGGAAACCGTGAACATCTCGCAGTCTCGCCGGCATTGTGCCGGCTTCGCGACACTTCCCATCACCACCCTTGAGGAGACTTTATTTAGATGGCTGTGAAGGTAGGCATCAACGGCTTTGGCCGTATCGGCCGCAATGTTTTTCGTGCTTCGCTCGGCAATCCTGAACTCGAATTTGTCGCTGTCAACGATCTGACCTCACCCGCGACCCTCGCGCACCTGCTCAAGTACGACTCTATTCTCGGTAACCTGCCTCACGACATCACCGCCGGCGAGGACTACATCGCCGTGGACGGCAAGAAGATCAAGGTGTTCGCCGAGCGCGATCCCGCCAAGCTCGACTGGTCTTCCGTCGGCGCGCAGGTCGTCGTTGAATCCACTGGCCACTTCACCGACGCCACCAAAGCCAAGGCCCACCTCCAGGGCACGGTCAAGAAGGTCATCATCTCCGCCCCTGCAACCAATGACGATCTCACCGTGGTCCTTGGCGTGAACGAGGGCAAGTACGATCCAAAAACGCATCACGTCATCTCGAACGCGTCCTGCACCACCAACTGTCTGGCGCCCTTAGCGAAAGTATTGGATGAAGAATTCGGAATCATCCAGGGCCTGATGAATACGATCCACAGCTACACCAACGATCAGGTCACGCTCGACTTCCCGCACAAAGATCTGCGCCGCGCCCGTGCCGCCGCCCTCTCGATCATTCCGACATCGACCGGCGCGGCCAAGGCGCTGCACCTCGTCCTGCCGCAGCTCAAAGGCAAGCTCGATGGTTTCTCGTTGCGCGTTCCCACCCCCGTCGTCTCCGTCGTCGATCTCACCGTCACGGTCGAGAAGCCGGTCAGCGTCCAGAGCGTGAACGACGCGCTCAAGAAGCACGCAGCCGGTCCGCTGAAGGGCATCCTCGGCGTCGAAGAGCACGAGCTCGTCTCGGCAGACTACAAAGGAAATCCCCTTTCCTCCATCATCGACGCGCCGCTCACGAAGGTGATTGGCAACATGGTGAAAGTGATCTCCTGGTACGACAACGAGTGGGGCTATTCGAACCGCGTCCGCGATCTGGTCCTCTTCCTCGAAAAGAAGGGGCTGTAAACGCGGGCGCAGTCGCCGTCCGGACAGCGAGCGCCCGCAATGGGCGCTCCGCTGTCGCAATGCATGCAATATTGAAACAGAAATATCCGTGAACCATAGGGCCTAGTTTCCTGGCCCGCGGAGCACCTGGCGCACAACACATGCCGGTACGACAGAACATCTCGGGCAGTTCTCCCTTCGAGCCGGTAATCGGCTTCTCCCGCGCGGTTCGCATCGGCGATACCGTGCACGTCTCCGGTACCGGCCCCGTCGGCGCAGACCATGGTTCCGTCGAAGAACAGACTCGCCAGGTATTCGAGATCATCAAGCAGGCGCTTCACGGAGCCGGCGCCTCGCTCCGCGATGTCGTGCGTACCCGCATGTATCTCACCCACGCCGCGGACTGGGAGATCGTGGGTAAGGTCCACGGTGAGCTCTTTGCCAATGTCCGGCCCGCCGCGACCATGCTGGTGGTCGCCGCGCTCCTCAATCCCTCATGGCGCATCGAAATCGAAGTCGAAGCCGTTCTCGATCGCGCAGAAAGTTAAGCTGCTACCATGCCCATCCCCTCGATTCGCAGCCTCGCCGAAGGCACCAATCAACTGCAGCACCAGCATGTGCTCATCCGAGTCGATTTCAACGTGCCGCTCTCCGATGACGGCACCGAAATCCTGGACGACACCCGCATCCGCGAGACCCTGCCCACTATCGAGTTCGTCATTCGCCACCGCGGCAAGGTCATCCTCTGCTCGCACTTGGGTCGCCCCAAGGGCAAGCCGAATCCCAAATACAGCCTGCGCCCCATCGTCGACCGGCTCCGCGTCATGCTCGATCACACCATCGGCGAGCAGGTGAACGTCGCCTTCGCGCCGGATTGCGTCGGCGATCTGGCCCGGGAGCTCGCCAACAAGCTCGAAGACGGCAAAGTCCTGCTGCTCGAAAACCTGCGTTTCCACCCCGAAGAGGAAGCCAACGACCCCACATTTGCAAAAAAATTAGCCGGGCTCTGCCAGGTATACGTGAACGACGCCTTCGGCTCCGCACATCGCGCCCATGCTTCCACAGAAGGCGTTACTCACTTCGTCCAGCACGCCGTCGCAGGCTTGCTCATGGAGAAAGAGCTCAACTACATGGGCAAGGCTCTCAGCACTCCGGCCAGGCCCTTCATCGCGATCCTCGGGGGCGCCAAGGTCTCGGACAAGATTGAGGTGATCGATAACCTGCTCACTAAAGTGGATGCCATCCTCATCGGCGGCGGCATGGCCTATACCTTCCTCAAGGCCCAGGGGCTCGAAGTGGGCAAGTCCCTGGTAGAAGCAGACAAGCTCGATCTCGCGCGGCAGGTCATGGCTACTGCAAAGAGTCGCGGCGTCCGCTTTCACCTGCCGGTCGATCATGTGCTGGCGAACCGCTTCGCCCCGGACGCCAAGACCAAAACGGTCGAGGGCGATGAGCCGTTCCCCGCGGAATGGATGGCCCTCGATATCGGCCCCAAGACCGTCGATCTCTTCGCCGGCGAGATCGCTGAGGCCAGCACCATCGTATGGAATGGCCCCATGGGCGTCTTCGAAATGCCGGCGTTTGCCCACGGCACCGTCGCCATTGCAGAACTCGTGGCCGGCAATCAGGACGCAGTTTCGATCGTCGGCGGAGGTGATTCCGTTTCCGCCATCAAACAGGCCGGAGTGGCGGACCGAATTACCCATATATCCACAGGCGGGGGTGCTTCTCTTGAATTCCTGGAGGGTAAAGCGCTTCCCGGGGTTGAAGCATTACGAAAGAAGCCGTAATCTGCTAGATGTCCTTGTCCCCCGGGGCTGATGAGGAATTTGCCGTGCCTTCAGTCTTTTTGCTGAACGCCGCCATTCTGTTTAGTGGCGTCGTCGCGTTCGTCATCGCGGGCTTTGCCGGGACCTTCGTGCGTTCCCTGCATCCCTGGCGCTACAGGCTCATGCTGGCGCCGCTTGGGTTCGTTGTATGCGGTGGAGTCAGCATCTCCGCGGAGCAGCATCTGCTGCGCTGGATCGAGCATGGACACCTGCAGCACTCCCTCAGTTCCGGCATCGTGCAGGGCGTTGTTCTCATCATCGCCGGCCTCTGCGGTCTGCTCGCCGGCCTCGGCTTGGGATCCAGTCTCGACCGCACCTTTCCCGATGTGCACAGCTACTCGATCGCCAATTACTGGGGAACCCGTGAGGCCAAGCCCCGCGCCCGCAAAGCCAAGGTCGTTCCCATTTCACACGGCCGTCAGGCCGGCATTGTTCCGCAGATCAAAGCCATCTCCCACCACGACTAGAGCGTTTTCGCTTCGGTGCTTACAACAACCTCTGAGAAGAGCCACACTTCACGATTCCCGCGTACTCACTAGAAGCGAAAATATTCTAGCCGCACGCTGTCCCACTTTATCCCTGCACCGCTGAAAGGAACCATGCGCATTCCCCTGCTCGCCGCAAACTGGAAGATGTATAAGACCCCCTCCGAAGCCCGCTCGTTCGTATCCACATTTCTCCAGACGTCTCGTTCTGCCAACGTTGAGATCGCCATCTTCCCCGCCGCCATCGACCTGCCGGCCACCATTGATGCTGCAAAAGGCTCGCCACTGAAGATCGGCGCGCAGAACATGTATTTCGAGGACGAGGGCGCCTTTACTGGCGAAATCTCCGCACCCATGCTGACCGCGGCAGGAGCCACTCACATCCTGATCGGCCACTCCGAGCGCCGTCAGTACTTCGGCGAAACCGACGAGTTGGTGAATAAAAAACTGCTCACTGCTCTGCGGCACAAGCTCGTTCCCGTCGTCTGCGTTGGCGAGCGCCTCGAGCAGCGTGAAAACGGCGAGACCGAAGCCGTGCTGCGCCGCCAGACCAGCCGCTCGCTGGATACCATCGACGCCGCGCAGGCCGCGCCCATCGTCATCGCCTACGAGCCGGTATGGGCCATCGGCACCGGCAGGACCGCCACCCCCGAAATCGCAGCGGAAGCGCACGCCATCATCCGCCATGAAGTCGCGCAGCTTCTCGGAAAGCCGGCCAGCGAAACAATGCGCATTCTCTACGGCGGCTCCGTAAAGCCGGACAACGCCGCACACCTCTGCAAGCAGCCCGATATCGACGGCGCACTTGTCGGCGGCGCTTCCCTGGACCCAGCGTCCTTCGGCAAAATCGTCGCAGCAGCATCCTAAGCACGAGAGGATACATGGAAAAGCCCGAGCTGCTCGCATATCTCCAAAGCCAGCGGCTCGGCGTGCTCGGTACGCTGTCTCCCGCCGGCGAGCCGCAGGGCGCCCTCGTTGGCTACGCCGTTTCGCCCGAACTTTGAGATTCTCTTCGACACCGTGCGGACCAGCCGCAAGTACGCCAACATGCTAGCCAACCCGCGGGTCTCATTCACCGTCGCGGATACCCGCGGAAGCGGCGACGAGCGCACCGTGCAATACGAAGGCTTCGCCGAAGAGCTCGCCGCCGAACAGCTCGCCAGCCTTCGTCCCATCTACTACGCCACCTGGCCGGATGGCATCGACCACGAGCGGTGGCCAGACATCACCTGGTTCGTCATCCATCCCCGCTGGATTCGCTACTCCGACTTCAACATCCCGCATATTCAGGAGTGGACCTTCCAGTCAGAGTGAACGTTCCAATGAATTCGTCGTCCTGAACGTAACCGAAGGTCGAGCGGAAAACGTGCCGTATCTTCCGGTCAATATGGGCCCGAAGCGCCGCACAACCAAGTAGATTCCTAATTGCCGGCGCACCGCACCTACTGCACCAAACCGCTGTCCGGAGCCTCTTCCTCCCCGTCCAGCTCAGCGTCCATCGCCTCCCGCACGCGCCCAATGGTCTCCTCCGGATTGAGCCGCTTCTGCTCCGCGTAAAAGCGCGCCACGTGACGCACCAGATCTGCCAGCACCACGCCCCACGCCGTCGGATCGTCCCATCCGCCCATCTGCAGACTCACATGCAGATCGCCCTGCGCCACCCACGCGCGCACCAGCTCAAACGCCTTCGGATCGCTGGCAGCCCCAGGAGGAATCTCCAGCTGATTCTTCGCCGTCCCACTCTTCACAGATTGACTCTTCTCTGGCATCGTCCCTACACCATCTTCCAAAAATGTTTATCAACACTCTGGATCATCCACCCCGCCCTTCGTCATCTCGGCCGGAGCGCCGCAGGCGCGTAGTGGAGAAATCCGCTTCTCAGCTCGAACCTCAAGGTCAAACCTCGCACAGCACATCATCGCCATCCACGCGCAGCGGATACACCGTCGCACAGCCCAGAGGATTGCACAATTCCGCGCCCGTCTTCGGATCGAAGCTCCATCCGTGCCACGAACACACCACCCGGCCATCCTCAACCGAGCCTTCCGAGAGCGGCGCGCCCTGGTGCGGACATACATCGTTCAACGCCGCAAGCTGGCCATCGAACCCGCGCCACGCAGATCGCCGTGCCCCGCGCCTCAAATGCTTTCACTCCGCCCTCGGCCGGCATCTCTGATGCCGCGCCGATCCGTACCCACTGACTCATTCTGTTCTCTGCTCCTTTTAGCAGGCTCTGGCAGCAGTGTACGGCCTGCCCAATGGACCTCCGGTAGAGATATGTCGTCACCGCTGCTACGCTGTGAACAGATGCCCGAAGCAGAGCAATCCGACACGCGCGATCCCATCCCGGTGGCGCTCTGGTGTCCCCGCTGCGCGCGCCCCGTGGACGATCCCCTCACCTGTGGCGACTGTTCCGCGGTCATCTGCCGCGTCTGCGGCACGGCGCTGGAATCCGCAGACGAGCTGGCCTTCGGCTAGTCGGTATGCCTGCACCCGTGCGACCCACGCCTCCAGCAGATTTTGACGACCCTTTGCGCCCCCGCAATCCTCTGGTCACGCGCCGCTGGCTGCTCGGCGGCATCGGCATCATGGTGCTGGCGTCGCTCGCCGCAATCTACTTCGCCATCGCGTTGCTCTTCTGGCAGGGACAATGGCAGCTCATCTTCCATCCATCGCATATCGTCGCCAAGACTCCTGCGTCCAGAGGCATCGGTTTTGAAGATGTCCGCTTCGAAGCCACCGAGACCGGCCAGACGCGCCTCAATGGCTGGTGGATTCCCGCCGACCCCAAGCTTCCGCATTCATCCGCAGCAATTCTCTATCTGCATGAAGCGCGTGGCTCGCTCTCCGACGCCCTGCCTGACCTCGCCGCGCTGCACGCACTCGGCTATGACGTATTCGCCTTCGACCCCCGCGCCTTCGGCAAAAGCCACTGGGTTCGGCCATCGGAGCACAGTTGGATTCAGGATTCAGAGGCCGCGCTTTACTACCTCGCGAGCGTGCGCCACATCGGGCCCAGCCATCTGGTTCTGGTCGGCCGTGGGCTTGGTGGGGCGGTCGGAGCCGCACTCACGATTCCACATCCCGAGATCGAAAGCCTGGTCATGATCGACCCTCAGCCGCCGACACTTCACCTGCTCGAGGCGCCGGGCTGGACGCACATTCTTCCGGTGCGCCTTCTGGCCAATGATCATTTCGATCCGAAGCGCGCTCTGAGCTCACGGTCTCTCGACAAGCTGTTCCTGTTGCCCCGCAACGGAACGGCTCCCGGATACCTTGCAAAAGCCGCACCACCCGCAGGGACCGTGCACACTACAGTGCTCGACAGCGCCGAGACCACATCAGCACTCCGGCAATTCCTGGCAAACTCCCGCGCCGCACGGAACAATTAGCTCGATAGACTTGCCGTCCTGAACCTGACCAAAGGTGGAGTGAGGAACCTGCTGTACCCTCCGTTCAACATCGGCGGGAAGCGCGGCTCAACGAACGCTTCCGCGAGTTAGCTCGCAGGATTCATATAGTCCGACAGCACTTCCAGCGCAGCCTTCGCCTGCTCATCCAGGCTCTCGTTCACATGCGCAAGGTCCGGGACCAGATAACTCAGATTCACGATCAACAGATTTTCCTGCACCACCTGCGCAATCACACGGCGCAGCATGCAAAACTCCGCCAGCAACATGGTGGGCGTGTATCCCTGCAGATCGCGCAACCCGGGGCGCTTTGCGAGCCGCTTGTGTTCCGGTGTCTCTTCGCCGGAATACGTTTGTGCCGCGTGAATGATTTCTTCCAGGATGCCTTTGAGGTGCTCCAGACGCTGCTCTCTGTTCAACTGCAATCGCGACAGCGCGCTATCCTTTTCCACCGCTCCAAGCCATAAATCTTCAATTCGGCGGATGTGCTCCCGCAAAAGCATCGCGACACGCTTGGGCGGCGGTAGTTGCCGCTGGTGCGGAGGAGTTGTCAGCTTGCTTTCAATCGTGCTCACCAGCACAGAAATATCCGCCGGCTTCACGATGTAATCGTCCACCTGCTGGCGAATCGCTTCGAGCGCCGTTTCGAAAGCAGGATAGCCGGTAAGAATCATGGTCACGGCTTCCGGCTGGGTCCTTCGCATGGCGCTGACCACGGTCAGACCGTCTCCCGGATTACCAATATTCAGATCGGACAGCAGCACCTCGAACTGCTGCGAAGTAATCTTCTGTAACGCTTCGGCGACCGTCGCCGCAATGCTCACCTCAAAGCCGTGCTTGGTCAATATGGCAGACAACATGATGCGGATGGACGCTTCATCATCCACAAAAAGTAATCGTCGCGGCATGCTGGCTCCTGAAACAGTCCGCAATATCAACTCGTGCTTTACCAGCGGACGTTCTAGAGATGCGCCCTGCGCCGTTCACGGTTAATTTCTTAAGAAAATCCGCCAGTTGAACTGAAAAAGCTCCGAATAACTGCTGCCGTCATCGAAAAGGAAGCAACGCCCCGCCGGCGTTCGTCATCCCCGCCCTGCAAGACAAAACACGGGTGATCCGGTGGAGCTGCGAAGCCGCGCACTGGAGCGCCACCGGCGCAGCGGAGAGATCTGCTTACCTCCAACGTGCGCCGTCCTAAAATCTCGCCAGCCCCTCAATCGCGCGGAACAAGTCTTCCGGCTGCGGCAGAATGACATTCTCCAGCGTCGGCTGATAGGCAACGAATGTGTCCGTCGCCGCCACCCGCTTCACCGGTGCATCCAGATCGTCGAACAGCTCGTCAGCGATGCGCGCGGCAATCTCCGCCCCGTAACCCCAACTCAGCACATCCTCGTGCGCCACAATCACGCGGCTCGTCCGTCGCACACTCTCGGCGATCGCCTCCCAGTCGTACGGGCTGAGTGTCCGCAGGTCGATCACTTCCGTCTCGATGCCCAGCTCACGGCTGGCGCGCTGCGCAGCCTGCAATGCTCTTGGAACAACGGCTCCGTACGTCACCAGCGTCAGATGCTTGCCTTCGCGCACCGTCTTCGCCTTCCCGAACGGGATCATGTAGTCCGGTCCCGGATACTGCGCACGCCCAAACGTCTCACGATAGAGGCGCTTGTGCTCCAGGAACATCACCGGATCGTCACAGCGGATCGCCGTGCGCAACAGGCCATTGGCATCGAGCGCATTAGATGGAAACACCACCCGCATACCCGGCGTATGGGTAAACAGCACTTCGCCGGATTGCGAATGATAGAGCGCGCCGCCCGTCAGATATCCGCCGATCGCCACGCGGATGACGGCGGGCGATGCGAATGCGTTGTTCGAGCGCCAGCGCATCGGCGCCAGCTCATTGCGCAGTTGATGCATCGCCGGCCAGATGTAGTCGAAGAACTGAATCTCCACCACCGGTTTCATCCCCCGCGTGGCGACTCCGATGGCGCGGCCGACGATATTCGCTTCCGCCAGCGGCGAGTTGAAGACGCGGTCGGCTCCGTACTCGCACTGCAACCCCGATGTCAGCTTGAAGACGCCGCCCTTCCCCTTTACCGAGCCGGCCTTCAGGTACTCGTCCCGGCTGCAGTCCGCCACATCTTCGCCGAAAACGATAATGCGCTCATCGCGCTTCATCTCGTCCTTCAGGCACAGATTGATGAGGTCGGCCATTGTCCTGTCTGGAACCGCCGGACTTCCCTCCGGAACGCCAGGGGATGTCGGCTCGGAAGCAAAGGCGCTGGAGGTCGGATCGATGTTCGGGGAATAAACATAGTTGTAAATGGATTCCGCAGGAGCAAACGGCGCGCGCAGCACTCGGTCAGTCGCGGCCTGTATCTCGTCATCGACGACCTTCTCCAGGCGCGTGATGCCCTCGGCATCGATCAGCCCCTCGCGCAGCAGCCGCAATTGCAGCTTAGGCAATGGATCGCGAAGGTTCTCCTCTTCGAGCTCCGCAGGCGGGCGGTACAGCTTCGCATTGTCCGAGAGCGAGTGCGAATACGGCCGCGTGACATGCCCGTGCACAAAGGCCGGCCCCTTGCGCGCCCGGCAATGCGCCACAGCTTTGGTCATCGCGGCGTAGCTCTCCACGGGATCGGTGCCATCCACCTCGGCAAAGAAGAAGTTCGGGAAGTTCGCCACCAGTTTCGAGATATTCCCGCCTGGCGTATTCACCTCCACCGGCGTGGAGATGGCGTACCCGTTGTCTTCCACCACAAACAGCATCGGCAGCTTTTCCAGCGATGCCGTGCTCAGCGCCTCCCAGAACTCGCCCTGGCTGGTCGAGCCTTCGCCGATCGACGCATACACCACCTCATCCCCATGGAACGCGGCTTGATGGAACGCCCGATAATCGTCTCCCTGCCGCTCCGCAGCGTTCGGGTGCCTCGCCATGTAGCGGCCTGCCTCCGCGCAGCCCACGGCCTGCAGCATCTGCGTTGTCACCGAAGAACTCTGGGACACAATATTCAGTCTCTGGCTGCCCCAATGCGACGGCATCTGCCGTCCTCCGCTCGCCGGGTCGGCCGCCGCGCCTACCGCCTGCAGCAGCATTTCTTCCGCGGTAACGCCCAACGCCAGGCAGAGGGCCCGGTCGCGGTAATACGGATAGAACCAGTCGTAGCCCGGCTTCAGCGCCTTGGCGGCGGCTACCATCAGCGCCTCATGGCCGGCGCCGGAGATCTGGAAAAAGATCTTCTGCTGGTTTTTCAACAGGATCTCCCGGTCATCCAGGCGTCGCGACAGGTACATCAGGCGGTACACATCCACCCATTCCGGCCCGGTCAAGCCGCTCAATCCCCCGCCGGCGCTCTTGGTGCGCCGCTCTGTTGCCACACTGCCCATACCCGCTCCTCGCTGCTTCCCAAGTCAAAACGACTGGCGATTGTATCCTGTCAATGTGCTCTCGTGCTTAGCAAGAAGATGCTCAAAGCTGTGAATTCGGCTCGTCGTGGTAAACAGGATCAAATCTGAGGTTTGACTCACTTTTTCCACCCGTGCTCTAATCAGCGTTCCTCGAACCTATCGCTTTCCCGGCAGCGCGCTGCGGCGGCAACGGCGGGGCGCACCAACCCACTTTTTTCGGAGAACTTGCATGCAGAATGTCGGCCTGTGGGCCTTGGGGTTCCAGATTGGCTCCCCCGGTACCCCAGACAACGGCAGTATTTATCTATGGGGCGCGCTTGTCATCGGCGTCCTGGGCCTCGTTGTCGCACTCTTTTTCTCCCGGTCGGTCCTCCGCATCGATGCCGGGACAGCCGAGATGCAGGCTATCTCCAACGCCATCCGCGAGGGTGCCGAGGCGTTCATGTCCCGGCAGTACGGCACTATCGCCATTATCGCTGTGGTGCTCGCGATTCTGCTCTTCATCGGATATCGCCTCTCGCCCTTTACGGCCCCGTTTGCCAATAAAGTCGTCATCAGCTTCCTGATCGGCGCCATCTGCTCCGGGCTCTCCGGCTTCACCGGCATGTTCGTTTCCATCCGGACAAACATCCGGGCCGCCAGCGCCGCACGCACCAGCCTGGGCCGCGCGCTGCAAACCGCACTCCGTGGCGGCGCCGTGACTGGCCTCGTCGTCGTCGCGCTCTCGCTGCTCGGCATCGGCATTCTCTTCTTCCTCTTCGGTGGTCTCGACCATCCCCAGGCCACCCCCTATGAGCTGGTCGGCTTCGGCTTCGGCGCTTCGCTGGTAGCCCTCTTCGCACAGCTTGGCGGCGGCATTTACACCAAGGCCGCCGACGTCGGCGCCGACCTCGTCGGCAAGGTCGAGGCCGGCATCCCGGAGGACGATCCCCGCAATCCCGCCGTCATCGCCGATCTGGTCGGTGACAACGTCGGTGACTGCGCTGGCCGCGGTGCGGACATCTTCGAGTCCACCGCCGCCGAGAACGTCGGCGCCATGATCCTGGGCGCAGCCCTCTTCCCTGTCTTCGGCATCAAGGGCATTCTCTTCCCGCTGGTCATCCAGGCCATCAACCTGATCGCCTCCATCATCGGCGTCAGCATCGTGCGCGCCCGTGAAGATGAAGATCCCATGCACGCCCTGAACCGCGGATATTACGTCACCTCCCTGCTTGCGCTGGTGGGCTTTGCCGCCGCCGTGTACTACATGTTGCAGGGCCGCTGGTGGCTGCTCGCCTCCGGCGTCGTCGGCATCGTGATGTCGTTCCTCTTCGTCCGCATCACGGAGTACTACACCGAAACCCGCTACCGCCCCGTCCGCTCCATCGCAGAAGCCTCGCTCACCGGCCCGGCCACCAACATCATCAGTGGACTCGCCGTCGGCATGGAGACACCCGCCATGCCGGTCATCGTCATCAGCCTTGCGCTACTGCTCAGCTACTACTTCGGCGTGCGCGGCCTTGCCGATCACGCGGGAATCTCCAACTACGCCCGAGGGGTCTACGGCACCGCCATCGCCACCATGGGCATGCTCTCCGCCTCGGCCTACATCCTGGCCATGGACACCTTCGGTCCCATCACCGATAACGCCGGCGGCATCATCGAGATGTCCAACCAGCCCGACAACGTCCGCCAGAAGACTGACAAGCTGGACGCCGCCGGCAACACGACCAAAGCGCTCACGAAAGGCTACGCGATCGGCTCTGCCTCGCTCGCCGCCTTCCTGCTCTTCTCCGCCTATCTCGAAAGCGTGCACGACATCGTCGCCCACCGCTTCGCCGACGCCGGCCAGGTCCTTCCTGCCGGTTGGCATTTCTCGAACGTCAACCTGGCCAGCGTCCCGGTCTTCGTCGGCGCGCTGCTCGGCGCCATGCTCACCTATCTCTTCTCCTCGCTCGCCATCAAGGCGGTCGGCCGCACGGCGCAGTTCGTCATCAAGGACGTGCGCGCGCAGTTCAAGGAAAACCCCGGCATCATGGAGGGCACATCCAAGCCCGATTACGGACGTTGCGTCCGCATCGTGACTGGCGCGGCGCTTGAAGGAGATGGTGTTGCCAGGCGCGCTCGCCATCCTCCTCCCGCTGGCTGTCGGCCTCATCTTCCGCCACCTCAGCGACAGCTTCCGCGTCCGCGACATCAGCATGGATACGCTCATGCTGCATGGCCATCCCGTGAACCTGACCGGCGCGGAAAGCGTTGCCGCCCTCCTCATGGTCGGCACCATCTCCGGCATCCTGCTCGCCATGCTGATGAACAACGGCGGCGGCGCGTGGGACAACGCGAAAAAGCTCATCGAGACCGGCCAGTACGGCGGCAAGCGCTCGGAAGCGCACAAGGCAGCCGTTGTAGGCGATACCGTCGGCGATCCCTTCAAGGACACCGCCGGCCCATCGCTGCACGTCCTCATCAAGCTGCTCGCCACCGTAACCCTGGTGCTCGCGCCGCTCTTCCTCTAGAGTTATTCAACTCACAAAGGCGCTGCGATCTTCGCAGCGCCTTTCTCTTTGAGTGATTCAACCCACGCAATCAAAACAAGGGCCGTGCTTCAGCGTCCTTCCGGTCTAACTCCATCTAGCCCCGCATGCGATCCTTCACGCTCTTTGCCAGCTTCTCAATCTCTCCCGCCTTCTTCACCACATCAACAGAAAGCGTGTCCTTGTTGGACTTGTCCACTTCCTCCTTCAGCTCTTTGGCCAACGACAGCAGCTTGTCCGTATCCCGCTGTAGTTGCTTCTGCCGATCCATATTGCGCGCCTTCTCCATCTTTTCCTGCCGGTGGCGCTCCATCGGATCGTTCGGGGCCGGCGGTTCCCCGAAACCCGGCTGCGTCGGGATCGTTGGTAGTTGCTGTGGCATCGGCTGTTGCTGCAACTGGGCCGCGGAGATAGTGGGCAGGCCGGTCCCGGAGATCACTACCCAGGAGCCAGCTAGCAGGAGCGCCGCGACGGCTCCCACCCCCCAGCGCAACTTGGCAAATGAGCGTCGCATCCCTGCATTATAGAAACGACTGCAAACTCTGACTCTGAAAGGCACGCATGCTCCTTTTGCTCGCGCCGCCCAATCGTCGCCCGCCCCTGCGCGCGGCGTTCGAATCCATGTGGCAGAACTTTCTGGACAGCGCACAGAACTTCCTCGTCAATGACCTGAAACACCTGATCGCCATCCTGCTCTTCGCCTGGCTAGCCTTCTGGCTGGTGAAGCTCATCACCGACCGCATGAAGCGGGCCGCGGAACGGCATGTCAGCGGTGGTCTGGCGCGTACCTCCCAGATACGCACCTTGGCCTCGGTACTGCGCGCCACCGGCTTCGGCATCATCGGCTTCTTCGCGACGATAAGCATCCTGCGGACGGTCTTCGACTTCAACCCCACCCCTCTGCTCGCCTCCGCCGGAGTCGCCGGAGTCGCCATCGGCCTCGCCGCCCAGACCATCGTTAAGGACATGATCAACGGCATGCTGGTGCTGGTCGAAGATCAATACAATGTCGGGGACTGGGTCACTCTTGCAGGTATCAGCGGCACCGTCGAATCGATGTCCCTCCGCAAGACCTCCGTGCGTGGCGGCGACGGCACGCTTTATCTCATTCCCAACAGCCAGATCACCAACGTCGCGAATCAGAGCCGCGACTTCTCCACCACCACGCTCAATATCTCCGTCGACTTCTCCGCCGATCCCGATAAGGTCATCGCTCTGCTCCAAAAAGTCATCGGAGAGGTGCGCCGCGAACCTGCATACAAAGACATCTTCCTCGAAGACCCCAAAGTGCTGGGCGTAGACCAGATCAAAGGCCCCGAAGTGATCTATCTCGTCAGCGTGAAGACGCTGGCAAGGAAACAGTACGACGCCATTCGCGAGATGCAGAAGCGCATCCGGCTCGCGCTCGAAGAGAACAACATGCTGCCCGGCAGCCCCTTCCGTATCGGCGGTGGAAAAACTCTCACCGCGCCCGGAGAGCAGGCAAAATCACAGCCGGCGCCGGATCCCACAACCAATGCGCCCAACGAGACCAATCCACTGGCGCCGCAATAAGCGGACGATCTTAACGAGCCAGCGCCACCCGCAATTCTTCAACGCTCCGCACCGGCGGCAAGCACTGCGTCCCCTGGCAGACCACCGCGAAGCTTGCCTCTTCTCGTAACTGCGGCAGTTGCGTGAGCGTAGCCTGCAACACCGGAGGCAACGAACCCTCGCGCAGCACGTCCGCCTTCGTCCGCAGCACGGCCTTGTTGACTACATACCCTTCGCGCGCCGCTGCTTCCAGCGCATCGGCTACGTCATCCTCTCCCACGACAACAACCTGCTGCGGCGGCCGTAGCAGCCGGTCCAGCGCCAGCCCATACGAGCCCGCATACAGCCCGAAGTGCTCGACGATCCCGCCGAACGCCTCCAGCGTGTCCTCCGCCACCTCGCGCAGCTTCGCGTCCCCATTCAACGCCTCGAGGCGCAGCAGCGCCGCCGCTGCGCTAGGATTTCCCGCCGGCGTCGGGGTGTCCTGCAATGGCTTCCGGCGCGTCGTCAGCGCGCCAATTGCATCCGGCGCCACCGCGGTGTCGAAGAATCCACCGCCCGTAGCATCGTAGAAATCCCGCTGCATCCGCTTAGCCAACATTTCGCCCGCTTCGTAGTAGCGCGGCTCCAGCGTCTGTTCCCACGCGTCGAGGCACGCATGCATCAGCAGCGCATAGTCATCCAGCACACCGGGAATGCGCGGGCCGCCCGCTCCATCCGAGTAGGCCACCACGTGCGCCAGCCCGTCCTCGTCCGACCACGCCTCGCGCA
Organism: uncultured Acidobacteriaceae bacterium; assembly: GCA_963797895.1. GTDB lineage: Bacteria > Acidobacteriota > Terriglobia > Terriglobales > Acidobacteriaceae > KBS-83. The sequence continues at coordinate 2,001,805 of CAWCRD010000006.1, read as the reverse complement.
GAATGCGATCGAGCGTCTTGACCGCAAACTCCCGCGTGCCGGCCGTCTTCAACACCTCGCTCGCCTGCACATACGCTGAGATCGCCATTGCATTCCAGCCTGTGTACATTGTGCGGTCGATGTAGGGCGTAGGCCGTGCGGTACGCGCAGCCGCAAGCTTCGCGCGTGCACTGGCCAGGAGGCCAGCCGCTTCGGCAGGATCGCGCTTCAAATCTTTCGCCAGCGCCTCCAGTGGCTGGTTCACATGCAGCACATTCTTCGCTGGGTTGTGGTGCATGTCGCCCAACTCGCCGATATCGTAGTACGCACCGGCCACATCAAGCTCCTCCGCGCTCAACACCTCCGCTGCCTCGGCGCGCGTCCACGTAAAGTAGTCGCCATCATCGTCCAGTGTCATGTCGGCATCCTGCGAGCCATAGAATCCGCCGTTCTGCCGGTCGCTAAGCCACCCATCCATCCACGCCACGGTCTCGCGCACCACTCTCTCGAACACCGGATAAGGAAAGCTCTGCCAGGCGTGCACATAATTCGCCAGCAGGCCGGCATTGTCGTACAGCATCTTCTCGAAGTGCGGCACCACCCATCGCTCATCCACGGAGTAGCGATGAAACCCCCCACCGACGTGGTCGTAAATGCCGCCGTCCGCAATCTTCGTAAGCGTGACCAGCGCGACCTCGCGCGCCTTCGCGTCGCCCTTTGTAGGTCGCGGCGTCGATCAACAAATCCAGCGCCGCCGGATGCGGAAACTTGGGCTGTGCGCCAAAGCCGCCATGATGCGGATCGAATTGCGCAATCGCCGACTGCACCAGCTTGTCCGTGATCGCAGCACTCAGCGACCCGCCGCGCCCCGCAAATGCCTCCCCGTGCTCGATAGCCGCCAGAATCGAATCCGCCGACTCCAACACCTCGCCGCGTTTCGACTTCCAAACATCGCTCATGGTCAGCAGCAGCCGTTCAATACCCGGACGCCCATAGCGGTCGTGCCGCGGAAAATACGTTCCGCCAAAGAACGGGCGCCCATCCGGCGTCAGCACAGCGGTCAGCGGCCATCCACCCTGCCCGCTGATCGCCTGCACCGCCGCCTGGTAGCGGCTGTCCACATCCGGCCGCTCATCGCGATCCACCTTTACGGCCACGAAGTGCTCGTTGATCAGCGGAGCCAGCGTTTCATCTTCGTAGCTCTCGCGATCCATCACGTGGCACCAGTGGCACCACACCGCGCCAATGTCCAGCAGGACCGGCTTGTCTTCGCGCGCAGCGCGCGCGAACGCCTCCGGCCCCCACTCCTGCCACTGAATCGGCTGGTGCATCGCAGAACGCAGATAGGAGGAGCGCGCATGTGCGAGCGCATTCAAAGGCTTCGCGGGTGTTTCGATATCGGCCATGTCTTCAGTCTAAGATGCCGCGCTCGTTCAGTCGGCTATCGGAACTGCCGCCGCCCCATCCAGCCGCCGCTTCGCCAGCAGGATGTACATCCATGCCGTGATCAGCGTGAAGGAAATCGCAAACAATCCATAAGGGATCACTTGCTGGAACCTGTGCAGGAAGGTCACAGCGGACGTGTCGCGGAAGACTTCGGGCCGCGTGGCTGCCAGCGAAAGCGCGCCCAGCGTGGCAACGATCGCCACCACCCAGCGAAGCCGCACCAGCAGGCACGGCCGCATCGTCATTACCAGCGGCAGCACCACCAGAATCCACGCTGCAGCCGCCAGAAGCAGTGTCCAGAGCCCCCAGGCCAGCAGACCGTAGAACAGCGTCTCCACGAAAAGCTTCGGCTGGCCCTCCGTGTCGCGCACCGCCACAATCACATTCACCGGCAGGCAGGCGAGCTGGCCCACCAGCCATCCGCTGATGCCGCTCAGCGCGGCGTAGCCCGCGCGACGCCAGTGTGAGATCGATCCATCAGTCGCCATCTTCCTATGCTACGAGCTTGCTCGCGACGTTCTGTGTAGAGATCAATCGCTTCAAAGAGCTCGCGCTTCGCCAGCTTCTCGTCCGGTGTGTGCGCCACATGAATCGACCCCGGCCCCAACAGCAGAGGCTCGCCCCAGTTCGTCAGCGCCGGAATGTCCGTCGCAAAGGCGGCGATCATTGTCTCCATCCCCTCGATGGCCTTGAATCGCATGAACGGAATCTCGAGCGTGTATTCGATCTCCGCCAGTCCGCCCACAGCCTTTTCGAGTGCCGCGCGCGTTTTCTCGGAAGACCCCACCAGCCGCACCATCACCTGCCCCACAGCTTTGTCCGCGATCACGTTTGGCGCGCGGCCGCCTTCGATCAATCCAATGTTCAGCGTACTGGGACCGATGCCCGGCTCTCTCGGCAGTTCGATGTGCAGCACGTTATCAAGCGCCTGAATCAGCTTGTGAATTGCGCTCTCACCCAACTCCGGATAGGCCGAATGGGCCATCTTGCCTTTAGCTCGCACCGCGGCCCTCAGCACGCCCTTGCTCGCCAGGCCGATTCGGTTGTCCGTCGGCTCCCCGTTGATCAAATACCGGCTGCCTTTCGACTGCAGGTTCGCGATCTTCGCTCCCGCCGAGTCTCGCTCCTCGCCAACAACGAACAGCATCCCCGCCTTCACGCCGCCGGCACGCAACCGTTCTACTGCGGCAATCTGCGCGGCAATGATCCCCTTCGCATCGCACGCGCCGCGTCCATAGATCGCCTCATCATCCTCGCTGCTCGCGAAAAACGGAGGCACCGTGTCCATGTGCGTGGAAAAAACAATCTCCGGCTGCTCGCCGCGTACTGCCGCGTACACATTGAAGCGATCGGTCGTCGCTCCGTTCTCACCCTTGTTCGCTACGTGCATCTTCTCGACGGAGAAATCGCGGGCCGCGAGCAGCTCCAGAAGAAACGCGCCCACCGCACCTTCGCCATAGCTGGTCGACTCAATGTCGATGAGTTGCCGCGTCAATTGCACCGGATCGAGCGTCATGTTAGGTCAGCATACCTGAGCCGGTCAGAAAGTCTCCGCGAAGACCAGCGCACCTTCCTCGCTCGACTTGCGAATGAAACTACCTAGACAATCAGGAGCTTTAGACCGGCGGTCTCCACAAATGCGCGAAAATCTCTGTCTCTCGTGATGAGAGAAACATTGCTGTCGATACAGCTCTGCGCAATCAGCGCATCGCCCAGGCGCGCCTTTCGGTTTCGGGCCAGGACTCGCGCGCGCAATCGACCAGCCCGCCGCCAATAACCTGGATCGATGTTGAGCAATGGCAGGTCCGCAAGGCTGCTAGCGGCAGTGGCGGGAAGTTGTGGATCACTTAGCAATTCAGTAAGTACCGCGGGTGCCATCACGACCTGCCGGTCCCCGAGGGCCTTGGCGAGCATCTGCACATCATTCCCGTTGCCTCCCTGAAGAAATGCGATCCATGTGCTGGTATCGGCAGCGATCACCTGTCCGCCTTCAGATCATCCAGCGCTTGCGAAAACTGCACTTTCCCCCTCAGCTGCAGCAGCCGGGCATAGGCTCGCGATGCCGCCATGAGTTCTAGACCGGTACGGACAGTCTGAGTAATGCCGGCACCGCTCGCCTCCTGCGCCTTTCGAAGGAGTTCCGCTGGCACTTCGACTGTGATTTTCCTGTCAGTTTCCATACGCATCCCTTGCCATATAGCATACCAGCATGGAGTATGGTCTCGTGCCAGACTTCCCACACAGCCGCAGCACTCGCTGACTCGCCTACAATCAATTCGATGTCCAGCACCTCCAACCGGCTGCAGACGCTCTCCATCGCCGGCCCTGCCGGCAACCTCGAGTCGCTTCTCGTCGAAGGAGAGTCCGGCGCGCGCTATGCCGCGCTCGTCTGCCATCCGCACCCGAAAGGCGGTGGCACGATGCACAACAAGGTCGTCTATCGCGCGGCGAAGACGATGCAGTCCCTCGGCATGCCGACGCTGCGCTTCAACTTCCGCGGCACCGGGCTCAGCGAGGGCGAGCACGATGAAGGCCGCGGCGAGCAGGACGATGTGCGCGCCGCTCTCGATTGGCTCCAGCAGCGCTTCGCCTTACCGGTCCTCGTGGTCGGATTTTCTTTCGGCGCATATGTGGCGCTGCGCGCATGCTGCGGCGAACCGCAATGTCCCCGGCTTCGTCGCCCTCGGCCTGCCCGTTGCCGCCGAGGGCCGGAACTATCGCTACAGTTTTCTCGCCAACTGCACCATGCCCAAGATCTTCATCAGCGGCGGCGCAGACGAGTACGGCCCCCAGCCGGTGCTCCGCGAAATCGTCGCCTCCGCATCCGAGCCGAAGACGCTGGTCATCGTGCCGGAAGCGGACCACTTCTTTGCCGGCAAGCTCGACCAGATGCAGCACGCGCTGCGGGAATGGCTCGTCGCCCGCTTCTTCCCCGAAGCCGGCCACACGCCGGCGCACACCTCCTGAACGCAATGAGCATATGCGACGAGTACCTGGCTCGCCTGCACGCGCTTCACAGCGATGCACGCGACCATCTTCAGCCACGCACTCGATGCCTGCCGCATCGAGCATGCCTTTCAAGAACGCATCCGCGTCGAAGGCACAACGCTGGTCATCGAACAAGCTCTTTGCCCGCTCGAGTGGACCAGCCCATTCCCACGATCCGCATCGATCTTGCTCGATTACCGCAAACTTTTCATCATCGCGCTCGGCAAGGCCGCCGTTCCCATGACGCAATCGCTCCTCGCCATCCTGCCACGCAAGCCGCGCGTCCGCGGGATCTGCAGCGCGCCAGTCTTGCCGGAGCAGCGCGACTGGCGCATCCGCTACTACGCCGGCGGCCATCCGCTACCCAATCAGGACTCCTTCCGCGCCGCGCGTCACGCTCTCCGCCTGCTGCGTCGCGCAACCGAAAAGACATGCGTGCTCTATCTCATCAGCGGAGGCGGCAGCACGCTTTTCGATCTTCCGCTCGATCCCCGCATCTCGCTGGCCGACACCGTCGCCTTCCACGAAGCGCTGATCGCCTCCGGCGCAACCATCGCCGAGATCAACACCCTGCGCAAACACTTCTCTGCCGTGAAGGGGGGCCGCCTTGCCGCCGCTGCACCGCGCGCGGCGAAGCTCACGCTTCAGATCGTCGACGTCCCGTCTCAGCACGCCGATGCCGTCGCCTCCGGCCCAACGCTCGAAGATCCCTCTACAGTCGAAGACTGCCGTGAGCTCATCGGTCGTTATCGCCTGCTTGAAAAATTCCCGCCCTCCGTCCGCGCATTCTTCAGCCGCCCCGATCTGCCCGAGACGCCCGGCGATAAAGCCGCGCTGAAATATGCCGCAGAAAAGCGCGACGAAGTGCGGAAGGCAGGCGTCAAGCCGTTCAGCTTCAGCCATCTCAGCGTGACTGCTCTTCATAACAACTTACTTGCCACCCTGCTCTCGAATCGCGATCTGCTTCGCGCCGCGTGCGAAACAGCCGCGGCGCTCGGCTATGAAGTCATCGTGGACAATGGCTGTGACGATTGGCCGTACGAACGAGGCCGCGGCGTACCTGGTCGATCGCCTCCTCGAGCATCGCCGCCACCATCCAGGCCGCAAGCTATGCCTCCTCTCCGGCGGCGAGGTCACTGTCCGCATCGACCGCACGCCGGGCGTTGGAGGCCGCAATCAGCAATTCGCACTCGCCTGCGCGCTGCTTCTTGAACAGCAACTCTCCGGAGAACCAATGGCCTGCCTCTCAGCCGGCAGCGATGGCGTCGACGGCAACAGCCCGGCGGCAGGCGCAATCGCGGATCCATCCACCGCAGCTCGCGCCCGCACCCTCCCGCTCGATCCCAAAGCCGCACTCGGCGCCTTCGATGCCTTCCCTGTCTTCACCGCGCTTGGCGACACTCGTGCTCACCGGCCCCACCGGAAACAATCTGCGCGACATCCGCATCCTGCTCAGCGCATAACGGCTCCTCGCTCCGCTACCATAAGCGGGTATGGCGATTCGCAAAGAATGGACCGAATGGCACCTGACGCCGCGCGGCTGGGAGCAGGGCTCCACCCGCCGTGAAGGCCGCGGCAACGACTGGCGCGACGAGCCTGCCGACCGGCTGCTCAGCTATCAGCACTGCGAGATTTACCCCTCCGCCGGCGATCCAAGAATTACCACCGAGGAGACCTGGCGCACCAAGAATCCCGACGCGCTCGCCCAATTGGAAGCCACTCTCGCGCGATTTGGCGCCGCGCCGGCGCGCCTGGACTGATCCTCCGATACGGAAAGGAACTCGCTTTCCACAGCCTCTCAGCAAAATGGGGTACCATTGTCGATACTCCCCCAAATGGGGGATACCCCGAAAAAGAACAGAAAGCGTTTTATCTTTCACACCGACCGAGGGCAACCGTTTACTTAAACCCCTCATCCCTCTACCAACCCATGCAAGGGGCTTTGACACCACACGATGCCGGCGATCCTGATTGTGGACGACAACCCTATCCAGGCGGTGACACGACGCCTGATCCTCGAAAAAGCCCATTTCCCCGTGGTTATCGCCGACAATGGTCAGGCCGCGCTGGAAAAGTTCGACGCCGCGCTGGAGAAATTCGATGCCCAGTTCGGCATGGTCATTACCGACCACTGCATGCCCGAGATGAGCGGCCCTGAGTTGGTGAAGCAGCTCCGTGAGCGCTCCACAACGCTGCCCATCGTCGTCCTCAGCGGCCTCCCGGAAGCGGAATCCCAATACGAAGGTATGGACGTCTACTTCCGCCTGAAGCCGATCCAGCCGGAAGAGTTGATCGAGCTCTCGCGCACCCTGCTCTACCCGCCCTACTGCCAGACCGCCTAAAGCGGACCATAGTCATTCCGTCATTCCGACCAGAGCGGCTCCCGATCGCAGGCATAACCCTACTGCCTCCTCGCTCCCTCTCCCCTGATGCCTGCGATTGGCGCATCTCGTCGCGCTTTGCGACAATCAACATAACCCGCCATGCCGGTATTTGGTAGCTTCTCCCTTCTCCTCGCGCTCGCCCTCAGTGCATACACCCTGCTCGCCGGCACTTTCGCGCTGCGCCAGCTTGCGGTGCATGGGCGCACCCGCATCGCTCCCGAGCGCCTCGCCGAAACCGCACGCCGCGCCGGCATCGCCAGCTTCTTCGCGACTACCGCCGCCGCCTTCGCGCTGGTCTGGGCCGCCTTCACCAACGACTTCTCTGTCTCCTACATCCTTCATCACTCCAACCGCGCTCTCCCCGGCGCGTACAAGTTCGCTGCGCTATGGTCCGGCCAGGAGGGCTCGCTCCTCCTGTGGGCATGGCTGCTCGCCACCTACGGCTTCGTCCTTCGCGCACGCCACAAAGTAGATGTCCGCCTCAGCGCCTATGCCTCCACCATCCTCGCTGGCGTGCAGGTGTTTTTTCTGCTGCTGCTCAACTTCGCCGCGCCGCCCTTCGCATTAGTTCAGGGCGCTGTTCCCGCCGACGGCTTCGGTCTGAATCCGCTCTTGCAGTATCCGGAGATGGTGATTCATCCTCCGATGCTTTACCTCGGCTACGTCGGCTTCACCGTACCCTTCGCCTTCGCGCTCGGCGCGCTGATGATGCGCTATCCCGGCGAAAAGTGGATTCACATCACCCGCCGCTGGACCATGGTCACCTGGCTCTTCCTCACCTGCGGCATCTTTCTCGGCGCGCACTGGGCCTACTCGGTCCTCGGCTGGGGCGGCTACTGGGGATGGGATCCTGTCGAAAACGCCTCGCTCATGCCCTGGCTCACCGGCACCGCCTTCCTGCACTCGGTCATGATGCAGGAGAAGCGCGGCATGATGAAGAACTGGAACGTGTGGCTCATCTTCTCCACCTTCATGCTCTCCATTCTCGGCACGCTGCTCACGCGCTCCGGCCTGGTCAGCTCCGTGCACGCCTTCGCGCAGTCCTCCATCGGCAGTTGGTTCTATGCCTTCCTCTTCATCGTGTTCGCCATCTGCCTCTTCACCTTCATCCTGCAGCGCGACCACCTCAAGTCCGATCACAAGATCGAATCGCTGGTCTCCCGCGAATCCAGCTTCCTCTTCAACAACCTCATCTTTCTCGCCGCCTGCTTCACCATCCTGTGGGGCACGCTCTTCCCCGTGCTCAGCGAGTACGTGCAGGGCAATCGCGTCACCGTCGGCGCGCCCTGGTACAACCGCATCGCCGTGCCCATAGGCCTCGGCCTGCTGGCTCTGATGGGCCTCGGCCCGCTGCTCGCGTGGCGTTCCTCATCCCTGCGCTCCATCCGCCGCAACTTCGTGCTGCCCTCCATCGCCACCATCGCCACCGCCGTCGCGCTGCTCGCCATCGGTGAGCGCCCCTGGCACGATCAGGGCCCGCTCTACTCCTTCATTGCCTTCTCCGCTGCAGCCGGTGTCGATCACCGCCATCGCCTCGGAGTTCCTGCGCGGCGCCCACGTCATGCAGGTGCAGACGGGCAAAAACATCCTCATCGCGATGCGCCTCCTCATCCAGCGCAACACGCGCCGCTATGGCGGCTACATCGTCCACTTCGGCGTGGTCGTCATCTTCATCGGCCTCGCCGGCTCCGCGTTCAATCGCTCCGTCGAGCAGGAGATGGACTTCCGCCAGTCCATGCAGGTCGGCCCCTACACGCTGGTCTGCCAGGACTACACGCAGGACACCAATCTCAACTACGACAGCGAGTACGCGCTGCTCGATGTCTACCGCAACGGCAAAAAGATCACCCAGCTCGCGCCCGAGAAGCGCTTCTACAACGCTTCGCAACAGGTACAAACCATGGTGGCCAATCACTCCACCCTCGCCTGGGACCTGTATGTGATCTACGCGGGCCAGAACCCCGATACCAACCACCCCATCATCAAGGTCTTCCTCAATCCGCTCGTCGCCTGGATATGGATCGGCGTCGTCATCGTCATCATCGGCACACTGGTAGCCCTGGTTCCGAACCTCACGACCGTCCTCTCCCCGGCCCGCGCGCGACAGCAGGCAAAGGCGCCATCGCGCTCGCTCGTGACCGAGACAGCAACGCTGCGAGGCGGTGACTGATGTTCTGGCGTCGCCTTCGCGTTTCTCTCAGCCTCGCTTATCGTCGCCGCCGTCGTTGCTTTTGGCGCGCACGCTACCGACACAGCCGACGGCTCCCGCTTCGACAAGCTGGGCCATAGGCTTATGTGTACCTGCGGCTGCACCCAACTGCTCGGCGAATGCGATCATGTGGGCTGTCCCGATCGGGAGAAGATGAACACGCAGCTCGCGGCCTCCATCGACCGTGGAGACAGCGATGATCAGATCTTCCACGCCTTCCAGGACGAGTACGGCCCCACCGCACTAGCCGCCCCAATGTTCACTGGCCTGAATAAGTTCTCCTGGTGGGTTCCACCCATCGTGCTGCTGCTTGGCATCGGTGGAGTCGTTCTTCATCGTCCGGCGCTGGCGTCCGCGCGCGCGCTCCCATGCCCACGCCTGCCACCGATCCCCATACGCTCGTGCTCGAGCAGCGCATCCGCCAGGAAACCGGAGGCGACCTCTCATGATCCTCGCCGTCTGCGCCATCTTCACCGTCGCCCTCTTCGCCTACGTCTTCTATCCGGAGCGCAACATCGCCGCGCAGCGGGTGAAAACCCGCCTCGATTTCCTCGAAGAGCAGAAGATCGTCCTCTACGACAACCTGCGCGACCTGAACTTCGAATTCCGCGCCGGCAAATATCCGGAAGAGGACTACGTCGCACAGCGTGCAGCGCTCGAAGCCGAAGCCGCAAAGGTGCTGGCGGAGATCGAACATCTGCAACAGCCCGCGCTGCGCCGGGCCTGATCGCTTGCTCTCTCTCCAACTCAATCGTTTTGGCGTCCTGTCAGACATTCACGGCAATCGCCTGGCGCTCGAAGCCGTCCTCGCCGATGCCGCATCCGCCGGCATCACGCAATTCGTCAATCTCGGCGATCATCTGCAGGGCCCGCTCGACCCCATCGGCACCGCCGAGCTTCTGATGCCGCTCAACATCCCGAGCATCCGGGGCAATTGCGACCGTCTGCTCTTTGAAGAAGGCACCATCGCCGCGCCGGGCAGCACGCTAGCTGCAAATCGCGCGACGCTCGCGCCGCAGCATAAAGCCTGGCTCGCCGCCATGCCCCAGACCCTCATCCTCGGAGATGTCCTCCTCTGCCACGGCACCCCGTGGGCGGACGACGTCTACCTGCTCGTAGAAGTTACGCCCGATGGCGCGCGCATGAAGCGGAACGAGGAGATCGCCCCTATCCTCGATGGCATTGAGGCCAGCCTCGTTCTCTGCGGTCACAGTCACGTGAGCCGTATCGTGCAGATGCCCAATGGCACACTCCTCGTCAATCCCGGCAGTGTCGGACTTCCCGCCTACACCGACGAGTCGCCGCATCCGCATGCCATGGAGGCTGGCAGCCCGCATGCGCGATATGCAATCCTCACCCGCTCCGATTGCAATTGGCATGTCGAGCATCATGCTGTCCTCTACGACTGGAACGCCGCCGCGCAGATTGCCAGCCGCAATCAGCGCCCCGACTGTGCCCGCTGGCTTCGCACCGGACGTGCCTGAGGTTGAAATCATCCGCAATTCCCTGACTTCGCAGTATCCTTGTCCCCAACAATCCATGAAACGTCTGCTGCAGATTCCGCTCCTCCTGGCTCTCGTTCTCCTCCTTGCCCCCTCGCTGCTCGCCGCCGCCATCAAAGGCACGGTCACGGACGGCACGAACCACAAGCCCTCCGCCGGTGACGATGTCATCCTCATCTCGCTCCAGCAGCGCATGCAGGAGTCCGCCCGCACCAAGACCGACGCCCACGGCAAATACTCCATCGATGTCGCCCGACCAGGGCATGCACCTGATCCGCGTCGACCATCAAAAGGCTTCCTACTTCCAGCCCGCGCCCCCAGGCACCAGCACTGTCGATCTCACCGTCTACGACGTCGCCGCAAAGGTCCCCGGCATCACCACCGAAGCCAACGTCATGCGCGTCGAGACCGATCCGCAGGGACTTCTGCACGTCACTCAGAGCTACTTCGTCAAAAACGATTCGACCCCGCCGAAGACGCAGTTCTCCAGCCGCTCCTACGAGATCTACCTGCCGCCCGATGCGAAGGTAGAAGGCGCGGCTGCCATGGGCCCCGGCGGCATGCCGGTAGCTTCGTCGCCCGCGCCCGTAGGCGATCCCGGCCATTACGCCTATCTCTTTCCGCTCCGGCCCGGCGAGACCCAGTTCCAGGTCACCTACAGCCTGCCCTACTCGGGTTCCGCAAAGTTCACCCCCAAGCTGGCCGATAAGGCCGACAACGTCGTGGTCATGGTTCCCAAGAGCATGACCTTCACCCCGGACCCATCCACCCCATACCAGCCGATCAACGACGAGCTCAACGCCCAGACCTTCGTCGCCAAGAATGTCGGCCCCGCCCAGGCGCTCGGCTTCTCGGTCTCCGGTTCCGGAGCCCTGCCCCGCGACGTACAGACTGCGCAGGCAGGCAATGGCCAGCCTGGAAGCGCCACTGCGGCCACGGACAATCGCCCCGGCGGCGGACTCGGCAACCCCATCGACACGCCCGACCCGCTCAACAAGTACAAGTGGTGGATACTCTCCGGCGTCGGCCTGCTACTGGTCATCGCGGCTGCTTTCTTTCTGCGCCGCCCGGCCCGCCACGATGCCGACCCGCTTCCTCCGCATCCGAACCAGACGCGGAGCAATACGCCGCGCCCCTCACCTGGACGCAGGCCGATGCACCCCCGGCCACCGTCGCGCCCATCCCTCCGCCACCCTCGCGGCCATATGCGCCGCCGGTAACATGCCGAGCCCGATCCCGAGGCCCACAATCGCGCCCTGCTCAACTCGCTGAAAGAAGAGCTCTTCGCGCTCGAGGCCGACCGCGCCCGGGGCAACGTGGGCGAGGTCGAATACGCCGCACACAAGCAGGCACTCGAAGCCATCATCCGCCGCGCGCTGAACCGCTGATTGGCGCGCCTCAGCGCTATCGCTCGGGGCATCTTGGCTAATTCGGAAATGCATTTTCCGTAATCCGAAACCTGTTCTATGTATTTCTGTATGGTGGGCTGAAATTTCGCTGCTATTTTTTGTAGACCTGCCACTAAACCATTGATTCTAGGAGAAGAATTTCCCTGTTATTGACTGGTATGCAACGTGCCCCGTTAGTTGCATATCTTCAGCAGGAGTTTCTCCTTGTACCCTAAATGTTCCAAGCAACATAGCTTTCGCAAAGCCGGTGCAACCGGCATCCTCGCCCTGGCAACCTTCGTTCTTGGCTCGGCCACACTCCCTACCCCGGCCGCATTCGCGCAGGCTACTGCTATCAGCGGTTCAATTCAGGGCACGGTGACCGACCCATCAGGGGCAGTCGTTCCCAGCGCGAGCGTCACGGTTACGAATACCGATACCGGTGCTACACGCCAGTTCCAGACCAATAGCTCGGGCTTCTATGCCTCAGGCCCGCTAATTCCCGGCAACTATTCCGTCAAGGTAGCGGCGCCCGGCTTCCACGAAACGCAGATGAAGACGATCGTGCAGATCAACGTTTCCACGAATGGCAACGTGAAGATGGAGCTTGGGAGCAGCGCGGAAACAGTTCAGGTGAACGCCGGCGCAGTTCAGGTCCAGCAGACTCAGTCGAACGTTCAGGACGTCATCACGCAACAACAGATCCAGACACTGCCAGTGAACGGGCGCAACTTCCTCGATCTAGCGCAGCTTGAGCCAGGCGTGCAGCTTCAGGACGGAGGCAACTTCGATCCCACCAAGGCCGGCTACTCCGGGCTTTCTTTCAGCGGCACGTCTGGGCGCACGACTCGTATTCTGATGGACGGCCAGGACATCACGGATGAGAACGTCGGCACCACGATCGTAAATGTGTCTGAAGGCGCGATCGGTCAGTTTCAGATCGTGCGCTCCACCGCCGATGCCGGAAACGATCTGGGCAGCACCGGCCAGGTCATCGTCAGTACTGGCTCGGGCACGAATGGCTTTCACGGCAATCTACTCTACAATTTCCAGGATTATCGTTCCGGCTTCGCCAGCAACCAGGGTGTTGTCTCGCCTTTCCAGCGCAACCAGTTCGGTGGGGCGATCGGCGGCCCGATCATCAAGGACAAGCTGTTCTTCTTCGCTGATTCCGAGCGCATCAAGCAGGACGCCTCCGCTCCATCCGGGGTTGGGGCGCCATTCACAGGATTAGGACTGGCGTATCCCAATGTGCCAGCGCCGTTCCGCGATATTTTCTCCACCGGCCGTCTTGATTGGCAAGGTCCGTGGAATGTGCACTACTTTGCCCGTGTCTTCTACGAAGTAAACGCAGCCACCACCAACGGTGGCACCGCTTATGCCAACTATGCCAACCGCGATAACACCCCGGGCATTGCCGGCGGTGCAGATTTTGTGACCGGCAACTTCACTCACAGCATCCGCGGCAGCTATGAAAAGTTCCACAACCTGATCGGCGATGCGAGCAGTGGCGTCGGCCCCCCGCTGATCGATGGACTCGGCATCCGTCTCGCGGCAGCCAACTTCCGTTCCGGACCAAATCCAAATGCTCCGCAGGCGACCTTCCAGTCGGACAAACAGCTCCGCTATGACGGTAGCTGGACGCACGGCTCACACAACCTCCGTTACGGCGCTTCGCTGAACCGCATTCTGGGTGGCGGGTACGCGTCGTTCTATGGCGCCGGCCCGTACGCGGTCCTCGGAACCAAGACGGTGGTCGCTGGCTTGGATCCATCCAATCCTCTCAACTACTACCCGCAGACGGTCGTCTTAGGAAACGGCTTGGGCACCTCCACCGAGATTCCCGAGTTCGGACTTCCGGGCGGCGGTCAGGGTGACTGGCGCACAGGCTTGTACATTGCTGATTCCTGGAAGGTAACCCCAACCTTCACGTTGAACTATGGACTTCGCTACCAGCGGGATACCGGCCGCTCGGATGCGGACCTTGGGCCGATTCCGTGCTCCGCCGTCGATCCCACGTTCATCGCTCCGTGCAGCGGCAACACCCCGTTGCTCGACCAGTTCGGTGCAGGTCTCGGTGCGCGTGTGAACCAGCCAAACTTCAACTTCGGTCCACAGGTCGGCTTTGCCTACAGCCTGGGCGGAAGCGGCAAGACGGTCATTCGCGGCTCGGTCGGCCAGTTCTTTGAAAACTCCGTCTTCAACAACATCCTCTTCGATCGCCCTGCCAAGCTTGCGAGTGGCTCGTTGTTCAGCGACGGTACAGTTTGCGGCGGCACGGACTCCATTCAAATCCCTGGTGGCACCATCTCCAGCATCAATGGCGTGGACCTTGCCACTCTTTGCAGCCAGCCGCTGAGCCAGAGCGGACCAAACCTGATTGCTCTTGAGAACCAGTACAAAGCAGCGTTCGCAGGCCAGTCCATCAGCAACCCTGCATTCGTCGGCAACTCGCTTGCGATCGGCAATGCGGGCCAGACCGTCTTCTCGCCTAACTACAAGACTCCCGTTTCCGTGCAGGTCAACATCGGTGTACAGCGGGAGATCATGCCCGGCGCCGTGCTGAGTGTGGACTATGTCCACTCCGCCACGACCCACATCGGGCAGGTCATCGACGTGAACCATGTCGGTGCCGCTCGCTACTTCAACCCCGCTGCGGCACAAGCCGCCGTAGCTGCAACACTGTCCTCGTTTGGTGCTACCAGTGTTGACGAAGCTATCGGGGATGGCGCGACCATCGTTGATTTCGCCGGCAACGGACTCGACAGCGGCGTCAACGTCAACGGAGCCAACTCACCGCAGGGTGCATTCGGCCCTGGTGCCGCTAACCCCGCCGCCTTTCCAGGAGCTAATCCTGTGATGGGCCAGGGACTGTTCCAGTTCCCCGGCGGCCGCGCTGGCTATGATGCCCTACAGGCTAACTTCCGCCAACAGAAGGCGCACCCCATGCGCTGGATTGCGGACTCGAACCTGGAAGTCTCCTACGCCTATTCGAAGTTCGTCAGCAACATTGCCGCGAACTCCACCAACAATAACTCCGACGTCTTCTTCAACGGCCAGGCCTACGACTTCGACCAGCCCAGCCGGTTCATCGGCTTCGGCGGACTCGATCATCGTCATAACGTCTCCCTCGGTGGCTCCTTCACCGTGTCACGAGGCCCGCAGATCTCGTTGATTGGCCACTTCGTGTCGGCTGCTCCGTTCAATCTGACCTTGGACAACGTCAACACGGATGCCAGCGGTCAGATCTTTACCACCGATTGGACTGGTGATGGCAAAGTAGGCGACCTGGTGCAGGACACCAATCCTGGCGCCTACATGCGCGGCATCAGCCCAAGTGGTCTTAAGAATCTGGTTGCTAAGTACAACGCCAAGTACGCCAACACTCCCACGCCGGCCGGTCAGCAACTCCTGAACAACGGCATCTTTACTCCCGCCCAGTTGCAGGCGTTGGGTGCCGTACAGCAACCGATCGCGACGCCACCGTCATCCGCCCTTGCGAACCCCATGTTCCGCCAGATGGATGCCAGCGTCTCTTACCCCATCCGGCTTCCCTTCTTGGGCGAGTCCACTACGCTCCAGCCTGGGGTGGCGGTCTACAACTTCGCCAACTTTGCCAACTACACCCTACCCTCCACATTCGGCACGTTGACGGCAGGCGGTGACGCAAACTTCGTCAATGGCCCGAACGACTTCGCAACCATCAACCCCGATCGCACCACGCGCGGAGCCGGAACGTTTGCAGCCGGTACTCCCCGCAGCATCGAGTACCAGTTGAAGCTCACCTTCTAACTGAATTCTCGGTTGTTCTCAGAAGCCCTGCTCCGGCAGGGCTTCTACTTTTTTGCTCCTAATTCGCGACATATGTCAGCCGTGTTCGATAAACCGGATCCCGCGATGGCAGGTTCTTCGGTAGAACACATCTTTCCGTTCATGTCTACACCATTCCATATTTATTTCCATGAAACCAAATCATATTTTGTACATATCGCCCCTAAATTACTGAAATTAAAGAGAATCGCATTTTTTTTAGTTGGTACCCAACGTGCCTCCTAAGTTGCATTGCTGCTCTGAAGGAGTTCTCCATGGAAGGTTATCGTGCTAAAAAGTTCAGCTTTCGTAGTGCAACGGCGACCGGGATCATCGCGCTTGCCACACTAGTTTTAGGTTTCAGCGCGCTGCCTGTTTCAGTCGCTCACGCGCAAACCCAGGTTTCTGGCGACGTCACAGGTGTCGTAACGGACGCCAGCGGCGCCTCGATCCCGAATGTCAAGGTCGCGGTCAAAAACCTCGCTACCGGTGAAGAGAAGGTCGCCACTACAAGTGGCTCGGGGAACTACCGCGTAACGCTTCTGCAGCCGGGACAGTACACCGTGACTGCCACCCTCGCTGGATTTCAGACGACAACGACACAGATCAATATCTCTGCCGGACAGGTAGCCGATGGCAGTCTGAGGATGGGCGTCGGTACGAACGCCACAACGGTCGAAGTGACCGAAGCTGCCCCTCTTCTCCACACCGAGGATGCTGCGATCAGCACCACCTTCGATTTGGCGCAGCTGGAGACCCTACCCAACCCCGGGAACGACCTGACCTTTATCGCGCAGACCGCACCCGGCTCGGTGATGAACACGCAGGGCGGCTACGGCAACTTCTCCTCCTTTGGCCTGCCCGCCACGTCAAACACCTTCACCCTGAACGGTGCCTATCTGAACGACCCGTATCTCAACCTCAACAACTCGGGTGCGACAAACCTCCTGCTCGGCAATAACGATGTCAGCAGCGTGACGGTGACCAGCCCGGCGTATGACGCGTCGTTCGGAGGCCTTGGCGGCGCGCAGACGAATCAGATCAGCCGCGCCGGCGGGAACAAGTTCCACGGCAACGCCACTTACTGGTGGAACGGCCGCGTCATGAACGCCAACGACTGGTTCAACAAACACGCTCCTTTAGCGGACCAGACGCCGCGCCCCTTCGATAACGCCAACCAGTGGGCTGCCGCTATCGGCGGGCCGATCAAGACAGACAAGACCTTTTTCTTCATCAACACCGAAGGTCTGCGGGTCATCATTCCGACTCGCGGCACAGTTTATGCGCCAAGCCCCCAGTTCCAGTGCCAGAGCCTCGGCACCTGCCCGGTGGTTACTAATCCCAACGACCCGAACTTCCTGCCCGATCTGGTGGTAGACACGTCGACTGACCCGAACAACCCGGTCTATGTCCCCAGCAACATTCCTTTAAACGGAAACTCGTCCGCGATCCCGCTTTATCAGCGCATGTACGCCCTTTGGAACTCCGCGCCGGGTGCCAGTAACGCGGCTCCAGTGGCTGGAGATCCAGAGACCGTCAGCTACAACAGCACTGCCAGCAACTTCGCGCACGAATACCTGATCACGGGCCGTATCGATCAGGTGCTAAGCGACAAAGACAGGCTCTATGGTCACTTCGTCATGGACAAGGGCGTCCAGCCGACCTTCACCAGCTTCCTCAGTCCCCTGTTCAATGTTGCCAGCCCCCAGCCTCAATATTCCGGTCAGCTGAACGAGACGCATAGCTTCTCGCCCAACATTACCAACCAGTTCATCTTTGCGGCAGCCTACTACCGCGCTATCTTCACAAATACCAATCAGGCCGCGGCAAACGCCATTGTGCCATTCGGCTATATATTTCTGGACGGGGGCCTCGCTAGCAATACCAACAGCGCACTTCCCTATTCCGGTGTCCCTGGCGGGTTGAACTGGGACTTCCCCCAGGGCCGCAACGTCACCGGGTATCAGTTCATCGACGATCTGAGCTGGACCCGCGGAAGCCACACGCTCAGGTTTGGGTATGCCTTCCGCCGCGATGACATCACCGATTACGGTCCGTCCGTGCGCGCGATCACCCCTGAGGTCTACACCACTGAGTCCAACTTCGCTTCAGGATTCGTGAGCCGCTACCGGCAGTACTTCCCCGTCCGTACCACCCAGCCGGTGGCCGTGTACGGAGAAGGCTTCTACGTGCAAGACGCGTGGAAGATGTTCCCGAACTTCACCCTGACCTACGGCATGCGCTTTGAGCACAACTCCACCCCGGTGTGCCAGACGAACTGCTTCGCCAACCTGAGCAACAACTTCCTCGCCCTGGCAGCGGCGACCACCACCGACACGCCATACAATCAGCTCATCGCCTCCGGTCAGCACAAGGGCTTTCCCTCCTTCCAGACTCTTGGCTATGAACCGCGTATCGGCTTCGCTTACCTTCCTTTTGGTCCCGCTTCCCACACCACCATCCGCGCCGGCTTTGGCATATTTGCCGACAGCTACCCCGGACAGATCGCCGGCGACTTGTTGAGGAACCCTCCATCCGTAGGCCAGTTCTATCTGCGCGGTCAGTACGCCGCCGATCCTGCTTCTCCGAATAGCGGCGCCCAGGCGGCTGCGGCGTCCAATGCGGCCTTCGTGGCGAACTATAACGGAGGAGCCAGTTACAACACGCTGAAGGCTTTAGGCATCGGCTTTGTCGCCCCCACATTCACTTCCACCCCACGCAAAGTCTTCTATCCGACGTATGAGAGCTGGAGCCTCGCGGTCGAACAACAGCTCGATTCGAAGACCGTGCTCTCCCTCACCTACGTTGGCAATCACGGCTATCACGAGCCGATCCTGAACTCTGGCGTCAATGCCTACGGCTTTGGCAGCCTGCCGGATGCGCCGCCCCAGGCGTCCTTTGCCGCTGTGACTCAAGTGGACAACACCGGCGGCTCCAACTACAACGGCGCCGTACTCTCCGTCGCCCGGCGGCAAAAGCTCATTAATCTGCAATTCAACTACATGTACAGCCACGCCTTCGACATCATCTCGAACGGCGGCTTCAACGGCTTCAGCGGCAACCTCATCAATCCTGAAAACCCCTACAACGTCTCACAGAACTACGGACCCGCCGATTACGACATCCGTCACTACATCAGCGCCAATTACGTCATCAGCGTTCCCCAGTATCACAGGTGGGGCGCACTCACCGGCAACTGGACCATCGGCGGTACGGTCTTCCACAGCAGCGGCCTTCCCTTCACCGTCACTGATTCCAGCATTCCGGGAAACTACGTCGGATCGCTCTTCGCGCAGCAGTTAGACAAGAGCTTCAGCAACAAGTGCCAGGGCGCCCAATCGGTCGACAACCCTTGCGCCCTCGGTGCTGTTCTGGACCCGACAGCCGGCACCTATGCGCACTTCAGTCCCGCCAGCGACTTCGGTCAGCAACGCCGCAACCAGTTCATCGGCTCCGGCTACACCGATACGGATCTCGATCTCATCAAGGGCTTCAAGATGCCGCATTGGGAGTCGGGAAACCTCAAGCTAGGCGCGCAGTTCTTCAACCTGTTCAATCACCCCAACTTCGCACAGCCGCTGGCCGATGTGGAAGGCGCAAACCTGGGTCAAATCAACGCGCTGGTCAGCACGCCAACCTCAATCCTAGGCTCCTTCCTTGGGGGAGACGCGGCACCCCGATTGATCCAGCTAAAGGCCAACTTCACCTTCTGATCAAACAATCGCATTGGTCCGAAGAGCAGCAATTTTTCAAAGGCCCTGCCCCCGGCAGGGCCTCTCCTTTTTTCCGCACATCGATCCATAAACCGTGTCTCTTCAATCAACAGCGAAAGAAATTGCCTATTTTTCAGCCTCGCGTCTATGTGGTTCTGTAATCAAAATCCATCATTTCAGACCTATTTTATGGCATTTCAACACCAAACAACTGATTCCAAACGAGATTATTCTATTTCGAGGACTGGTATGTCGCGTGCCTCCGAAGTTGTATCTGCGTCAGGAGGCTTCACTTGTATTCGCTTTTCCCAAAGAAGCACAGCTTTCGAAAGGCGGGGGCGACCGGCATTTTCGCTCTCGCAACGTTCGTTCTTGGCGCAGCGATGCTCCCCAGCCCGGCTGCATACGCCCAAGCCGTCTCCGTGAATGGTGGCTCCATTCAGGGCACCATCACAGACAATTCTGGTGCAGTGGTTCCCGGTGCGACTGTCCTCGTTACGGGTATCGATACTGGTACCAAGGCCAGGATGACAACCGACTCCAGAGGCTACTGGAGCGTCGGGCCTCTCAATCCGGGCAATTATGAAGTGATGGTCACGGCACCGGGCTTCCAGAAGACAGATGTGAAGACGGTCATCCACACGGGAACCGCGACATCCGGCAACTTCAAACTCACCGTCGGTTCCTCGGCTCAGACAGTTGAAGTCAATGCCGGGGCCGTCCAGCTCAATACTGATCAGGCTGGCGTGAGCGACGTGATCACCGCCCAGCAGATCAAGAATCTGCCGGTGAATGGCCGCAACTTCCTCGATCTGGCGCAGATCGAGCCCGGCGTC
Organism: uncultured Acidobacteriaceae bacterium; assembly: GCA_963797895.1. Classification (GTDB taxonomy): domain Bacteria; phylum Acidobacteriota; class Terriglobia; order Terriglobales; family Acidobacteriaceae; genus KBS-83. Next base: position 1,981,550 of record CAWCRD010000006.1, on the reverse strand, counting down.
ATCCTGCAGAGCGGCGAGTCCTTCGACCCAACCAAGGCCGGATATTCGGCCATCTCTGTTGGCGGCGTCTCGGGCCGCACCACCCGTATTCTTCTGGACGGACAGGACATCACCGACGAGACGGTGGGAACCACCATCTTCAACGTCTCGCAGGGCGCGATCAATGAGTTCCAGCTGAACCGCTCCACCCAGGACGTTTCGGGCGAAGTCACCTCCACCGGACAGGTGCTGGTCTCGACCAACTCGGGTACCAACGACTTTCATGGCCAACTCTTCTATCAATTTCAGGACGCCCGCGCCGGATTCGCAAACCTGACCGGGGGCATTTCAGCACCATTCCAGCGCAATCAGTTCGGTGGAAGCATCGGCGGTCCGATCATCAAGGACAAGCTCTTCTTCTTCGCCAATGCCGAGCGCATCAAGCAGATCAACCTGAGCGCGGCCACCGCCAGCCCAACCTTCGCTGGCATCCTTGGCCAACATCCATCGATTGGATTTGGTTATAAGGAGACCTACTCGACGGCGCGCGTCGACTACACCGGATGGCACGGCATCCACTTCTTTGGCCGCGTGAATTATGACGTCAATGCGGTCGGTGGAAACTTCGGCTTCCTCTATTCCATCTACAACAATCGCGACAACACTCCCGGCTTCGCCGGTGGCGCCGACTTCGTCACCGGGCACTTCACACATTCGTTCCGCGGCAGCTACGAGAAGTTCCACAACCTGATCAGCGATGCCGTCACCGGGAATTCTTCCCTGTACAACCCGATCCCGGGCCTCACGCTGTATGACTCGCAAGATGGCTTCTTTGCAGGAATCAACTATCTGTCGCCGCAGACAACCTTTCAATCCGACAAGCAGTTCCGTTATGACGGCACTTGGACCAAGGCCTCGCATACCTTCAAGTACGGCTACAGCCTGAACCGGCTCCTCGGCGGTGGCGGTGCGGAGTTCTTCGGCGCATCCCTCTTCACCGAATTCGGCCCCGGCAGCCAGTTGACGAATTGCGGCGGCGTGGCCGGCGCAGCACCTTGCCCGGGAGACCCTGTCAACGGGTATTCGACGTCTGGAATCATTCTGGGCAACGGAAATCAGGTGTTCACCGAGAAGCCTGGATTCAATCTTCCTGGCGGAGGTACCTTCGACTGGCGTGAAGGCGCTTACTTTGCTGACACCTGGAAGATCAAGCCGACGTTCACTCTGAATGCCGGAATTCGCTGGAGCGTAGATACAGATCGCGCCAACCAGGACTTGCCTACACCACCGTGCAGCAGCGTCGACCCCGGGATCAATCCCTGTACCAACGGCGAGACGAACCTTTTCGACGCGTACCAGCCCGGCCTGGGCAAGAGGACCCATCAGCCTTACGCCAACTGGGGGCCACAGCTGGGCTTCGCGTATAACCCTGAAGCTTCTCCGAACACGGTGTTCCGCGCTGGCATCGGCATCTTCTACGAGAACGACGTCTTCAACAACACCTCGAATGCCCGCAGCTCGGTGATCAATGCGTCGGGTCCTTTCTTCAACAGCACTGGAGTCTGCGGCGGAACAACTTCCGTCGCTGCCCCTGGTGGCATAACAATCACGCAGGGCGCCGGAGTTCCCATCGCGACTCTTTGCTCGGAGTCGATCGCGACAGCTGCTCCTGGCCTGCTCGATGTGCTCCATCAGTATCAGGCGGCAACCCAGGCAAACAACTCAGCCTCCAATCCGTCCTACATCGGCCACTTCCTCAACGCGAACGGCGTGTACGCGGCTCCCTACAAGACTCCCTATTCGATTCAATACAACTTCGGCATTCAACAGCAGATCGGCAGGGGCACTGTCATCAGTGGAGACTATGTACACAACTCCACGCTGAAGATTCCTCTGATCATTGATGTGAACCGTGTCGGCTCGGCGCGCAGTTTGAACGTTGCTGCCGCACAGAATGCCATCTCGAAAACTTTGGCAGCTTGCGGCGTAACGAGCGTGGACGCGGCGATTGCCAGCTGCCCGGGCCTTCACACAAACGCCGACGGCACTATCGGCGGCGCCGTGATTCAGGACTTTGCTGGTGGCGGAGACGGAGGCCAGTCCGGTAGCGGCCTCGACTCCGCAAATGCGCTTTACGGCGGATATCCGGCCTCTGTCATTGGCGCAACACCGGATACAGGCGCGGCCTTCCCGGGTCTCAATCCCGCTCTTGGTTTTGGCAAGTTCATCATGCCCACCGGGCAGTCTGGTTATGACGCTCTCCAGATCGTCTTCAAACAGGTTCGGAATCACCCCGCGCCCGGTATCGAAGCGGCCAACTTCCAGGTCTCCTACAACCTGTCAAGAATCGTCGGGGATGTATCGACGAGCGGTAACACGGGAAATAGTGGAGACAATTTCTTTAACAGCCCACCCTATGATTACGACAATCCATCGGCCTACATGGGGCGCCTGGGATTGGATCACAAGCACGAGCTTTCTTTGGGCGGCTTTTTTAGCCTCAAGTATGGTCTGCAAATGGGCTTCGCCGGTCACTTCTTCTCAGCACTTCCGACGAGCCTGACTCTCGACAATAGCGCTGGTGAGACGGCTCAGATCTTCCAGACCGACGTGACCGGAGATGGAAGCACCGCCGATCTCCTGCCGGGAACCCGTCCGGGTGCATACATGCACGATGTCAAGGCCAAAACCTTGCAGTCTACGATTACGAACTACAACAGCCGCTTTGCAAACACCCTGACACCAGCCGGACAGGCCCTGGTAAACGCCGGCCTGCTCACCGGTCAGCAACTCGTGGCCATGCAGGGAGCGCAGCAGCCCATCGCGAATCTCCCCGGACCCCAGGCCATGAACAACCCCGCGTTCCGTACCCTGGATATGAATCTTTCATACCCTGTCAAGCTCGGCCGGTTCCATGAAGGCATGAGCCTCGAGCCGGCAATAGCGTTCTACAACGTTGGAAACTTCTCCAACTTTGGAATTCTTTCCGGACAGATGCTCACCCAAACCAATGTCGGGCCAACTGGCCCGGCGGGCTTCCTGAACGGTCCGGATACTCCGGCTGTCGCAGATGGCTCTCCCCGCACCCAGCGCGGATCGGGCACATTCGATGCGGGCGGTCCGCGTTCGATCGAGTACCAGCTCAAGTTCAACTTTTAACCTGCAGTACTTCTACAAAGGCCCTGCTCCGGCAGGGCCTTCGCTTTTGGGCCGACCTACCTCGCGTTTCGCACTCCCGAACCATTCCCTGGCGCCCGCGTCTAACCGGATAGGTCCCGCATCTATGAGGAGTACCGTAGAAGCAGGAGCAGAACGACCATGAACACTCTCAAGACCACGCTGCTGCTCACCTCGCTAACCCTCTTTCTGCTCTTCATGGGCCAGTACTTTGGCGGTCGCAACGGGATGCTCATCGCCCTTGCCATCGCCGTGGCGATGAACTTCTTCAGCTACTTCTATTCGGACAAGCTCGCTCTCTCCGTCTACCGCGCGCAGCCGGCCACGCGTGAGCAGCTTCCGCGCGTCTACAGCGTTGTCGAGCAGATGACGCAGCGCATCGGGCTTCCCATGCCGAAGATCTACGTCATCCCCAGCGACTCGCCCAACGCCTTCGCCACCGGCCGCAACCCGCAGCACGCCTCGGTCGCCGTCACCCAGGGCATTCTCAATCTGCTGACGGATGAGGAGCTCGCCGGCGTGCTCGCGCACGAGCTCGGCCACGTGCGCAATCGCGACATCCTCATCAGTTCCATCGCCGCCACGCTCGCCGGCGCCATTACCATCCTGGCGCAGACCGGGCGGTTCGCCATGATCTTCGGCGGCTTCGGCGGAGGCGGCGACAGCCGTGATCGCAACGGAGGCGGCCTCGCCGCGCTCTTCATGCTGATCCTCGCGCCTATCGCGGCAGCGCTTGTCCAGCTTGCCGTCTCGCGCTCCCGCGAGTACGAAGCCGATGCCACTGGCGCGCACATGACCGGCAATCCATACGCGTTGGCCAGCGCACTGCAGAAGCTCGATGCCTACTCCAAGCGCCTGCCGATGGGCGCAACGCCCTCAACGGCGCACATGTTCATCGTGCAGCCGCTGCTCTCCACCGGCAGCTTCGCGGAGCTCTTCTCCACACATCCGCCCATCGCCAAGCGCATCGAGCGGCTGCTCGGCCGTCCTTCGCACGTACAGCAATAAGTTCCTCGCCGTGTGGCATGAACGCCGCTTTTCCTTGACGGAAAGCGCCTGACCGTTTCTTCTGTTAGCGCCATGCGAAGCGTTCTCACCACACTGTCACTTCTCGCCCTCGGCATCTGGCTGGGTGCTCTGCTGCTGTTCGTCCAGGTTGCGGCGATTGCCTTCGGTTCGCTCCCGCCGCTCTTCCTCAATCCTGCCGAGGGCCTTCACGGCGCCGGACTCGTGGTGGGTGGCACGCTGCGCCACCTGCATTACATGGGGCTCATTTGCGGGGTGCTCTTCCTCATTTTCAGCTTCATGCTTAAGGCGCGCGTTCGCTGGCACTCGGTGGTGCCGCAGGCGGTGCTGGTGCTCATCATGGTGCTGCTCACCGGGTATTCGCAGTTCTCGATCATCCCGCGCATGGACATCGCCCAGGCGGCAGCCGGCGGAAACGTCGCAGCGCTGCCGGACTCCAGCCCTGGGCGCATTCAGTTCGATCAGCTTCACCGCGAGTCGGTGCACATGGAAGGCATCGTCCTGATCCTTGGCTTCATCGCCTTCGCGCTGGCCGGACGCCCGCACTCGCTCCGCGCATAAAGCGCCAAAAACTTCGGGATTGGCCGGTGATCCACCGGCGATCAACCCAGGTCGTGCAGCGCCCTCGACTGATCATGCGATCTTTGAATGTGTGCCTGCTGGCGATCTAGGATTTGGCGCAACGGCAGCGGCAATTCCTCCTTCAACGCGGCAGCGTAAATCTTCAATGTAGCCTCATCGAACTTTTCCGCAGTCGACAGCAGGGCCTTCTGGCCGCCTGCCAGACTCGCCTGCATCTCTCCCCACAACAGGCGCGCTTTCGAGGTATGGGAGATGCTTTCCTTCACATCGTGTACGCCCATGCGATGCAGCTCATTCTCAAGTTCAGCAGCGTATTCCGCGCGCCTCTGTGTCTCTTCCAGGAAAAATCGCTTCGCCTGCTCACTCTCCAGACGATGACCAAGATCACGGTATCCTTCCTGTTCTGCGCGCAGCCTGTCGATCAACTCAAGCAACGCCACTTCCACTTTCTTGAGCTCGATATGTTCGGGCATTCTCGTTTCCTTTCTTCATTTCGTGGGATGAGCATACATGCCCCGCAGTTTGTTGTTGCACGATGGCATCTCGCCGGCTCAGACCAAAAATTCGAGCCGACGACTCCGCGAACGGGACTGTATAGTGGCCTTTCAGACCTATGCCGTTTTCTGCATACTCGAAATCATCCCTGCATCGGAGAGGAGCCGCACTCTGGCTCTGACGCCGCTGCACGCCCGTGAGAACGGCCTCAGTTTACGGAACGCTTCATGAAAGTCATCGTCTTTGGTGCTACGGGAGGGATTGGCCGCCTGCTGGTTTCCGGCGCGCTGGAGCTCGGTCACGCCGTCACCGCATACGTGCGCCCCGGGCGATCACTTGAGGCCCGCGATGGTTTGCGCGTCGTGGAGGGTGACATCTTCGACCCGCAATGCGTCGGCGATGCAATCGACGGACACCGAGCCGTCTTCTGTGCGCTCGGCTCGCGCACCATCAAGAACGAGCCCGTCCTCAGCCGCGCCATTCCGCTCATCATCAACGGCATGCATTTCCACATGGTGGACCGCATCATCACGGTCGGCGCGGCAGGCGCGCTCTATCCCGCGGGTAAATACCAGCCGCGGATCGTTGGCGCGCTCTTCGCTGTCATACGCGCAACTCTGCTGCGTCATCCCATGGCGGACCAGCGCGCACAGGAGCGCTTTCTCGCCGCCAGCGATCTCGATTACACCGTCGTGCGTCCGCCCCGACTTACTGACGATCCAGCAACCGGAACCTACCGCGTCCTGCCCGACGCGCTGCCCTCCAGCAGCCGCCGCATCTCACGTGCGGACGTAGCAGACTTCATGCTGCAGCAGCTCACGGATCCCCGCTTCCATCGCCGGGGAGTCTACCTCGCAGAATAGAAAAAGGCGCGCAACCTTTCGATTGCGCGCCTGTCATCTCACGTAACTCTGCTACTGCGGATTCGCAGTCTTGTCGGAAACCTTGTCTGCTCCCTCTTCCGTTTTCTTGGCGGTCTTGTGCACGCCCTTCTTGGTCCCGCTCTTGGTCTTGTCGTAAGCCGTCTCGGTACCATCCTTCGTCTTGTCGTACGCCTTCTCGGTGCCCTTCTTTGTTCCGTGCCACGCCTTCTTCGTTCCCTTCTTGACGGCGTGACCGGTGTCCTTCGCCGCGTCCTTCGTATCGTGGCCGGCGTCTTTAATGTCCTGCCCGGCAGTCTGCGCCAGCATGACCGGCGCCCCTGTGCCCATAAGCAACGCTGCCGTGACGACGAGTGTCCCCATTCGATTCCTGAACTGTTTCAAATCCATCCTCCCCTTCCTGGTTACAAATACCAAGATACTTCAGTCAAGATACTTCAGCCGCATGATGCAAAATTAGGCCGCATCGTTGCGGGCGCCCATGCGCGATCGTTTGCCAATGGGATGATGGTGCGTGCGGTCCAGGCCGCCCAGAAAATTGTTAATGACTCCGGCAAATGCGACCGGGACCTCCTCGTGCGGCAGGTGGCCGGCGCCGGGGATCACCACCAGAGAAGCGCGGTCGAAATACTCCGCCAGCCGCTCGCCGCTCCGCAGACTCACCGCGCGGTCGCGGTCTCCCCAGAGCAGCAGCGCAGGTACCCGTCGGACGCCGGGCAGAGCGGCTTCCAGCGCCGCCATATCCAGCTCCCAGCGGTCCAGAATACTCAGCACATAAGCGACCGTCCCGGGAATCCGCAGCGATGCGATGTAGTGCTCCAGCGACCCGCTCCGGACACGCGAGGCATCCCCATACATGCGCCCCAGCGCCAGCGACTGAACATGGCCAGGCAGGGTCGGGATCCGGCTGGCAAACCATCGCCCCAGGTGCGTGCGATAAAACCGGATCAATGGGTCGGCAATATCGGAGAACGGGTTTGCCGGCGCGTGAAGGATCAGGCTGCGTACGCGTTCCGGATAGAGCGCCGCCAGCATCAGCGCCACCGAGCCGCCATGGGAAGTGCCCACGACGTCGGCTTGGTCGATTCCCTTCGCGTCCATGAGCTCGATCAGGCGGCGTGCAGTCGCGGCCAGGCTCACATCCAGGCGTGGAACACGATCGGACCCGCCGATCCCCAGCGCATCGGGCGCATACACGGTCGAACTCCCAGCCAGCCGCTGTGTGGCCGCCCCCCAGGCGTTCGCCGTGCCCAGCAAACCATGCAGAAGAAGCAGAGACGGGCCGCTCCCCGTGATGAGGCAGCGCATGCGTGCGCCCTCGACGGCGACGAATTCTTCCGTTTCCTGCAGCTCGCCCAAGGCAGTCATCCATTTGGCCAGCGACATATCCGATCCTCCCGGAAAGTCGTCAATACGACTGTGCGTAGATGCACAATATTTAAACTCTTGAAATATAGACAGCCTTGGTTCACAAAAAGATGTACCGGCAGAGCGGCTCCGGACTCCCGCTGGTCACGTTTGGGATCAATTAGAGGCTTTCCTTCCCAATACGGAAATTTGAGAGCCGTCTATGTCGGGCCATAGGGCGCTACCGTTTCGCGGAACTGTTGCCGCCGTGCCACGGGGACGAAATTGCGATGAAACCGTGTTCAGAACGTCTATCTGCCACGATTAGAGCTGGTTAGGGACGGAATTTCATCCCTTACAAGGAATTGTCGAGGCTGGCAAGCTGCGTGCTTCCGACTAGACTGAACCCATCAGCTGCCTTTCCGATCTCAGGAGACCGCTTCCAGGGGACCGCTTTCAGGGACATGCAGAAATCGCTCTCAACCCGGCTCACAGTGGTCTTGTTGGCGCTCTTCACGCTGGCGGCGATCGTCTTTGCGTCGCTGAACTTGGTCAAGGATGCCGAATACCAGAAGCCTACCGACGGCATCTGGTGGATGGAGGCGCACGGCGGGCTGCAGGCGCAGCGCGTCCCCGCCGGCAGCCCGGGAGAGCGCGCCGGCATCAAGCCCGGAGACATCCTGCTCGCAGCCGGTGATCGCCCGACCCCGCGACTGGCCAGCCTGGTCCGCGAGTGGTTCCACGCCGGCGTTTACCGGCGCATCGACTACACCCTGCTCCGCTCCGGCGTCCGTATTGATGCCTCGGTTGTCCTGATTGCGACCGATCGCTCGCAGTACCAGGGACTGCGGCTGGTCGCCTTGGTCTATCTGCTGATCGGCCTCTATGTGCTCTTCCGCCGCTGGACCGCCCCGCACGCCACGCACTTCTACGTCTTCTGTCTCGTCTCGTTCGTCCTCTACGCCTTCCAGTACACCGGCAAGCTCAACGCCTTCGACTGGACCATTTACTGGGGCTGGGTCATCGCGGGCGCGCTGCAGCCGGCTTTATTTCTGCACTTCGCGCTCGCCTTCCCTGAAGATCGCACTCGCGAGCGCCGTGTCGTCACCCGCCGCCGTTGGCTGCTCGGTCTGGTCTATCTGCCCGCTATCCTTGTCATCGGAGTCCAGGCGCTCGCCTTCGGTGTGTGGTCTGCCACCGAGCGGCTGGCCCACCGCCTGGACCAGATCGCGGTCGGCTATTTGGCTGCGTACTACGTGCTCGCCGCCGTGGTCTTCTTCGGCCATTACCGCGTCACGCAGGATCCTCTCCGTCGCCAGCAGTTGAAATGGCTCACGCGCGGCACGCTGCTGGCCGTGATTCCCTTCACCATCCTGCACGTCATACCCTTCCTCGCCGACTGGCCCGTTCCGTCCGTATTGAGCAGGATAGCCGGCCTCTGCCTCGTTTTCCTGCCCCTCACCTTCTCCTGGGCCATCGTCCGCTACCGGCTCATGGACGTGGATTTGATCTTCAAGCGCGGCGTCGCCTATACCCTCGCAACCGCATCCCTGATCGGGCTTTATTTCGGTGCAGTCGCGCTCGCCGCAGAGCTGATTCATAAAAACCTGCCCAGCTTCGGCGCGTGGGGCCTGATCGCCACCATCATCATCACTGCCCAGCTCTTCGACCCTCTCAAGCGTGCGATTCAGGCCCGTGTGGACCGGGTCTTCGACCGTCGGCGCTATGACTATCGTCAGACGCTCATTGAGTTCGGCCGGGGGCTCAGCTCCGAAACCGATCTCGACGCAGTCCTCGCCTCCGTTACGGACCGCCTAACACGCACCTTGCTTGTTTCCCGAGTCGCCATCTTCCTCGATGGCCCGCGTGGCCGCTACACGCTCGCTGCAGCTCGAGGTCTCGACAGCAGCCTCATGCCCGTCACCAGCCCGGCAGCGAAGGCCCTCGACCTGAAGTTCCTGAATTTTGATCCAGACCGTAATGCCCGCGTCGGACCTCCCCGTCCGTCAGAGCGTGACGAGAGCAGTTCGCACCTCTTCTTCGAGAATCCCAGCCAGGCCCTCTATATGAGCGAGCCGGAGCGCGCCGCGGCCACGCAGCTCGACCTGTACTACTACCTGCCCTGTCGGCTGCAACAACGCACCATCGCCATCATCGGTCTGGGCCGCACAACAGCAGGAGACTTCCTCTCCTCCGAAGATGTCGAGCTGCTGGAATCATTGGCCTCTTACATCGGCATCGCCATTCAGAACGCCCGCCTCTACGCGTCGCTCGCCCAGAAGGTCTCCGAGTACGAACGGCTCAAGGAGTTCAACGAGAACATCGTTGAATCCATCAATGTTGGCATCCTCGCCATCGGCCTCGACGAAACCATCGAGAGCTGGAACGCGCAGATGGAAGTCATGTTCGCTATGCCGCGCGTCGATGTCCTGAACAAGACCATCGACGCGATCTTCCCGCCGGAGTTCATGACAGAATTTCGCCGGTTGAAGGACCAGCCGGGCGTACACAATCTCTATAAATTCCAGCTCCCCATGCCCACCGGAGAGACCCGCACGGCCAACATCGCCATTGCGCCGCTGGTCTCGCGCTCCTTCTCAGTCGTCGGACGCATCATCCTGGTCGACGACATCACCAGCCGCATGCAGCTTGAGTCGCAGTTGGCGCAGGCGGAAAAGCTTTCTTCTGTCGGCCTGCTCGCCGCCGGCGTCGCGCATGAGGTCAACACCCCGCTCGCCGTCATCTCCAGCTACACCCAAATGCTGGCCAAGCAGTTACGCGGCGACGAGCGCCTGGCCCCGCTGCTCGATCGCATCACCAGCCAGACCTTCCGCGCATCGGAGATCGTCAACAGCCTGCTGAACTTCTCCCGCACCGGCAGCACGGAATTTTCCGAGATCGACATCAACGGCGTCATCCGCGATACGCTGACCCTGTTGGAGCATCAGTTCAAAACCGCGGACCTGAAAGTGGAAGTGGACCTGAAGGCAGGCCTGCCGGCGATTGTCGGCAACGCGAACAAGCTGCAGCAGGTCTTCCTGAACCTGTTCATCAATGCCAAGGACGCCATGAAGCCCGGCGGATCGCTGCGTGTCGCCACCGAGGTGAATGGCCGCGTCGGCGTGCTCATCGCGGATACCGGTTCGGGCATTGCACCGGAGCACATGCAGCGCATCTATGACCCGTTCTTCACCACCAAGAACGCGGCATCTGAAGGCCAGCGCCGCGGCACCGGGCTCGGTCTGGCCGTCACCTACGGCATCATCCAGGAGCATGCCGGCCGCATCCACGTCGATAGCACCGTCGGCCACGGAACGACATTCCGCCTCGAATTCCCCGCAGCAAGGAAAGCAATGCATGTCTGAAGGCACTACGGCGCTGGCCCCCAACGCGGCCGCCGGCGATATCCAGACCGGCCGCATCCTCATCATCGACGACGAGGCGGCAATCCGTGAATCCCTTGAGACCCTGCTGGTGCTGGAAGGCTACACCGTCGGCATGGCTCCGGATGGAATGAAGGGCATGGACGAGCTCGAGCGTCAGCCCTATGACCTGGTGCTGCTCGACCTCGCCTTGCCGGGCGAAAACGGTATCGACCTGCTACCGCGCATCCTGGACCGCCATCCGCAACTGCCGGTCATCATGATCACTGCCTACGGCACCGTCACCAACGTGGTGGACGCAATCCGCGCCGGCGCGCGCAATTTCGTCCAGAAGCCCTGGGAAAACGAGAAGCTGCTAGCCGACATCCGCGCGGCCATCGCCCAGCACCGCACGGAAGAAGAGAACGTCCAGCTCAAGCGCGCGCTCAAGCAGCGCTACAACTTTGAAAACATCGTCGGCAAGAGCGAGTCGATGCTGAAAATCCTCGACCTCGTCGCCCAGGTAGCGCCCTCCCGCTTCACCGTTCTCATACAGGGCGAGACCGGCAGCGGCAAAGACGTGATTGCCAAGGCGATTCACGCGAACTCACCGCGGCGCGACAAGCCCTTTGTCCCGATCAATACCGGCGCCTTGCCCACCGAGTTGCTGGAGTCGCAGCTTTTCGGGCATATGAAGGGCGCGTTCACCTCTGCGCACGCAGCGCAGAAGGGCCTCTTCGAAATCGCGAACGGCGGCACCCTCTTCCTGGACGAGATCGGCACCATGGGGCTGGAGACCCAGGCGAAAATCCTGCGCGTGCTGCAGGACCGCCGCTTCCGCCCCCTCGGCTCGGTACAGGAGGTCCAGGTCGACGTCCGCATCCTGGCCGCAACCAACAGCAATCTGAAGCAGGCCGTGCGCGATGGACGCTTCCGCGAGGACCTGTACTACCGGCTGAATGTCGTCACCATCGACCTGCCGCCGCTACGCTCGCGCCGGGAAGACATCCCTCTGCTCGCCACCCACTTCCTCCAGCACTTCTCCGAAGAAAATGGACTCGAAACGCGCCGTCTCGCGCCGGAAGTGATGCGGGCCATGATGGATTACGAATGGCCGGGCAATGTCCGCGAATTGGAGCACGTCATCGCCCGTGGCGTCGCGCTCTCACCCACTGCGGTCATCCCGCTTGAAGTGCTGCCCGGGGAGCTGACCGGCCGCTCCTACTCCGCTTCCCTGCTGGAGCATGACGTGAACGCCTCGCTCTTCGACATCCTCGAAGACATCGAGCGCCGGATCATCATCGACAAGCTGGAACGCTCGAACTGGAACCAGACCGAAGCAGCCGAGCAGTTCCGCATCCCGCTCTCCACCCTGAACCAGAAAATCAAGCGCCTGAACATCGAGATCCGCAAAAAGACGAAGGAATAAGGCTGAGTTCTAAGCCCTGATTCTTCCCTATTCCCTACGCCCTATTCTTTTAGTGCGTGGTGTGATCGCGAAGCTGCGCCATCGGACCGTTCTTCTTCACCGACTCGATGCCGTTCTCGCAGGCCGCTTCGGAAGAGTACATCTCGCTCATGCCGATAATCTGCCCGTTGGACGCCTTCAGCACAAAGTAAGGCTCGGAGCGCTTCGAATTCTTGCGCTCGAAGTGCGCATTGTCAGCCGCGTGCTTCCTCACTGACTCGATGCCGCCCAGCGCGCTTTCCTTGCTCTCATAGGATTCGCTGATCAGGATGATCTCCCCATTTGCCGCCTTCAGATTAAACCGGTACTTCTCTCCATTGGCCCCGTGCTTCAAGTCGTATGTCGCTGCCATGGCTGGCTCCTTTCGGCCCGGAACACTGCGATTGACGGCATGATGGTACACCGCAGGGTTCACGATGCAAATCAATCTTTGGTCCGCCTTCACGCCGGCATCGTCCGTATGCGCCACTCCCGTTACAATTCCCCCATGCCCTTCGCTACGCTGGATGGCTTTGCCAAGAAGAGCGTCCGGTCCGTACAGGACTACGCAACCCTTTCCGGCCGCGCGATCTCAAACGTCTTCCGGCATCCGCGTTACGTCAGCGATATTTTCACCCAGGCCGACATCATCGGCGTGGGCTCCATTCCCATCGTTATCCTGACCGGCTTCTTTACCGGCGCTGTGCTCGCCCTGCAATCTTCCTCGTCGCTGGCCAACTTCGGCGCGACCGCGCTCACCGGCACCCTGGTCTCCCTCTCCATGATCAAGGAGCTCGGTCCGGTGCTGACCTCGTTGATGGTCTCCGGGCGGAATGCCTCCGGCATGGCATCGGAGCTCGGCTCCATGGTGGTGACGGAGCAGATCGACGCTATGCGCGCGCTCGGCACCGACCCGATGAAAAAGCTCATCGTGCCGCGCATGGTCGCCACCGTCGTCATGAACTTCTTCCTCACCATCATCTCGGATACCGTCGGAACGCTGGGCGGTGCCTTTGTCGCCGTCTACATACTGGGCCAGAGCGGCTCGCAGTACTTCCACACCGCGTACCAATCGCTGCAGTATCCGGACGTTCTCCAGGGCCTCGTCAAGCCTGTCTTCTTCGGCTTCATCATCGCCTCCATAGGCTGCTACTTCGGCATGACCACGCGAGGCGGCACACAGGGTGTGGGCCGATCGACCACTCAGGCCGTCGTCTATGCATCCGTCCTCATCATCGTCGTCGACTTCATCATCAGCCGGTTCATGATCGGCACCTTCGGACGCTAGCCTTTTCACAAACGGTGTAGGGTTCATAAGGACCGCCGACGCAGCTTTTCCGTTAAGAAAAGCTGCTCTTCGTGGATGTCAGGGAAATCGCAGTATTTGTGAAAAGGTGATTGATGCCTGCTGCCCTTCAGGAAAGCGCGCCAAGCCGGTTCGAGCCCAAGCCGGGCGAACTGCCCGTTGTCTTTGAAGATGTCTCGATCTCCTTCGATCGCAACGATGTGCTGAAGAACATCTCCTTCCAGATAAAGCACGGCGAGACTCGCCTGCTGCTGGGACCGGCCGGTGGCGGTAAGAGCGTTCTCATGAAGCTGGCAAACGGCCTCATCCGCCCGGACAGCGGACGCATCTTCATCTTCGGCCATGAAATCACCGCAATGGACGAGAACGAGATCTTTGAGCTGCGCTCATCCGTAGGCATGGTCTTTCAGGAGGGCGCGCTCTTCGATTCGATGAACATCCGCGACAACGTCGGCTATCAGTTGATGGAACGGCGTGTACCGGATGACGAAATCGATCGCCGTGTCGAAGAGGCGCTGAAGTTCGTGGAGCTGGATAAGACGATGGAGAAGTTTCCCTCGCAGCTTTCCGGCGGCATGCGGCGGCGCGTCGCCATCGCGCGCGCGATCATCTCCAAGCCAAGCCTTCTGCTCTACGATTCACCCACCGGCGGCCTCGACCCGATCACGTCCACCAACATCGTTGCGCTCATCATGAAGCAGCGTGATGTCTACCACACCAGTTCCATCCTGATTACGCATCGCCTGCAGGATGCCTTCATGCTGGCGACGCACTATTTCGATCGCGACAAGAACACCATGGTGACGCTGCCCAGCGGCGAAGCCGACCGCGACACCAGCTTCATGGTGCTGCACGAGGGCAAGCTGGTCTTCGACGGATCGACGCACGATCTGGTGCACTCAGACGACCCATTCCTGAAGGAATACCTGAGTTAAGGCGATTGCCGCTGCTGTTCGAGCGCAGCGCCGCCCATCCTTCGTACGTCTTGTCATCCTGAACGCAACCGAAGGTGGAGTGAAGGACCTGCTGTATGTTCCGTTCAATGTCGCCGCAAAGCGCCGCTCGGCCAGCGTTTACGAAATTCAAACAAAAAGCACGCATACCGGCGCGCCAACATGGGCGCTGTGATTCGTCTGCGTGAGCTTGCCGGAGTGCGGATCGCGCGCAAAGACCACAATATTCTGAGTATCCTGATTCGCCGCGACCAGCCACTTCTCCGATGGATCAAGCGTGAAATCGCGCGGGTTCTTTCCCCCTGAGCCGATCCTCTGGACGAAGCTGAGCGCTCCGGTCTTTGCGTCGATGGAGAAGACCAGCAATGTGTTTTCGCTGCGGTGGGAAGCATAGAGAAACTTGCCCGTCCGATCGATGGCCAACTCGGCGCCATTGCTGTCCGCAGGCGAAGAAGCCTCGCGCAGCGAAACCTCCGACACTAGTGTGAGCGTCCCGGTGTGCCCGTGCCACTCCAGCACGTCGACGGACGCGCCCATTTCGTTGATCGAGTAGACCCAGCGTCCGTTCGGATGAAAATGCGTGTGCCGCGGCCCGGCGCCTGGCTTCGCATGGAAGAAATTCTTGGTTTCCGTAAGCGTCGCCGTCGCCAGATCGACACGGAAGATCCAGATGTGGTCCGTGCCCAGATCGCTGACCAGCAGGAAGCGCTCATCCGGCGTGAGCGTCACGCAGTGAATATGCGGGCTCTCCTGCCGTTTCTTGTCCGGACCAAGGCCCAGCCGCTTGAACTCCGACGCAAAATGCGAGACCGGTCCTTCGAGCCCCTTCGCGGTCACGCGGTAGGAACTCAGCGCGCCGTCACCGTAGTCTGCAACAAAGACCGCCTCATTGCCTCGATCCACCGCGATGTGGCACGGAGCGCTTCCCCCGGAACGCACAACATTCCGCTGCACTAGCCCGCCGGTCGCTCCGTCGCGATGGAAGGTCGTTACTTTTCCTTCCTCGCCGCCGCCTCCCAGTTCATTCACCGCATACAGCGCCTCGCCAGTCGGCGGTACCACCAGGAACGACGGGTCCGCCGTTTTGATCGCCAGCTGCAGCGGCGTCAGCGTGCCTTTGTCCGCGTTCCACTCCGCCGCATAGATGCCCTCCGCTTTCCCGGCAGGGCCCATGTCATGTGTGTAGGTGCCGATGTAAAGCTGCGATCCGTCATGATGACGTTGACCGAAAATCGAACGAGTCATATAAGGAGCCAGCGGAAGCAGAGGAGCGGCAGCCAGAACCACGCGACGAGAGATGCGAGCCATGCCGCTCATCCTATCCCATACCGTTGGATGCGGCCACGCCTCATGTACTTCCACCGCAAGCTCCGGAGTGCCCGTATTCCATGCGCTCGCTACGCTGGAAGCATGTTGACCACAACCAATCCAGCAATCCTCTACTTCGGCACGCCCGTGGTGCTCGTCAGCTCTCTCAATCCGGATGGCAGCACGAACCTTGCGCCAATGTCTTCAGCCTGGTGGCTAGGCTGGCGCTGCATGCTCGGCTTCGGCGCCCGCTCCGCCACGCCGCAGAACATCCTGCGCACGGGGGAATGCGTCCTGAATCTGCCGTCCGCCGCCATGGCGCCGTACGTTGACCGCCTCGCGCTGACAACCGCCAGCGATCCCGTGCCCGAATCTAAACAGAGGCGCGGCTATCGCCACGAGGCACAGAAATTCGAGCGCGCCGGCCTCACGCCCGTTCCGTCGGAAGCCGTCGCTCCCCTGCGCGTGCTGGAATGCCCCGTGCAGTTGGAGGCGCGGCTCGCCGGATCCCATGTCATCGCGCAGGATTCCGAGATCATCCGCGGCAACCTGATCGCGATCGAAGTCGAGATCGTGCGAGTACACGCGGACAGCTCCATTCTCGTGCCGGGCGAGCCGGACCGCATCGATCCAGACAAATGGCGCCCGCTCATCATGAGTTTTCAGCACTTCTATGGGTTGACGCCGCGCGTTCAGGAATCGACACTGGCCACCATTCCCGAATCCCTGTACCGCCCTGCGCCACCAGTGCAGCAAAGTCGCGAGTCAGAATTCGCCCGGATAAGGTAAAGTGCCAAGCATGAGCCGCACCCGCGTCGCCTTGGCCGCCCTGTTCACGTCACTCGCCCTGTCACCATTGTCCTCTGCTCACGCGCAGACGAATGAGCTGACCCTGCCGGTGAATGCCGGCATCGTCTCCACCAGCGCCATCGCACATCGCCGTATTCCGAATACAGTGGTGGACATTTCGGTCGGCGTCCAGACCCAGGGCACGGATGTGAAATCCGTTTCCAGCGATCTCGCCGGCCGTTCGCAGACATTGCTGGCCTGGCTGCGCGGGCAGGGTGCGGAGCGGCTCGCTACCGACCAGATCTCCTTCCAGCCGCAGACGCACGAAGAGAAAAATGGCCAGCAGAAGATCGTCGGCTACACCGGCAGCACCACGGTGAGCTTCCGCACCACGCCGGAAAAGGCCGGCGCCATCCTCTCCGGCGTGCTCGAGCACGGAGCCAACACCATCCAGCAGACCAGCTACGCACCGAGCGAAGACGAGCAGGATAAAGTTCGTAAGGAGCTGGCGCAGGAGGCCACCCGTACCGCCGTAGCGCAGGCAGAAGCCGTCGCCACCGCGGCCGGCACCCACGTGATCGGCGTCCGGGAAGTCAACGTAGAGCCCAGCGGCATCGTTCGTCCCATGCCGATGATGCGCATGTCTGCGATGGCAGCGCCCGCACCAGCCATGGGCACCGAAGCCGGCGAGCAGGACATCTCTGTCAACGTCGCAGTCAGGCTCACCGTCAGCCGTTAGATGTGCTGTCTTTAGAAATGAATGACGTGAATCATCTCTCGGCCGGAATCCTGGCGCAAATCGCTGCCCGCGAAGTGGAGAGATCTGCCGGGTACCAACAACATCAGCTAAGGGAGCGCAGAGCCTCGCTCCACACATCCTGTACGATTTGCACGGCCGGCTTCCCCTGAGAGAGCAGAGCTGACTGTCCAGCCCAAAGCTGCATCCTTTCTGCATCTCCGCTTCGCGCTGCTTCTTCCTTCATGGGCCGAGTGAGTCCGCGCTGCACGGGATAGGGAGCAGGTGGCGGTGCTTCGGGTGAAGCCGCCGCTTCCACATAGCTCGTGCGCACACTTCTTCCCGCACGGCCTGAAAATGCTCGCGTCAATCGAGTGTCGTGCGCTTCTGTACGCGCTAAACGAGCGGCATAGGCCGGATGGACTTTAGCTTCCGGGCTGCGTAGAAAACCGGTCCCGATGTGGACGGCACTTGCTCCCAGAATGAGTGCTGCCGCCACACCGCGTCCATCTGCTATTCCTCCTGCGGCAATCACTGGGATGGATACCGCATCGCACACCTGCGGAATCAGCGCCAGGGAGCCCACCGCTTCAATCTCTGCACGGCTGGCATCGAACGATCCCCGATGGCCACCGGCCTCCATGCCCTGCGCAATGATCGCGTCCGCTCCCGCGCGTTCTGCAGCTCGCGCCTCTCGTACCGTAGTGGCCGTCGCAAACCACAAGATACCGTTCGACTTCATCTCTTCCACGAACGACGCCGGGAACAGTCCCATGATGGAGGAGATAGCCTTCGGTCTTGCAGCAATCAGCGCGCGACACTGCTCGCCGAAGTCAGGTGGAACAGCATTACCCATCTCGGCGGAAACAGCAGGTCCCCACTGGGCAAGAAACTCACGCTGTCTTTGCTCCGCAATCGCATCGCGCACCGGTGGTGGATCGGGAATCCACAGATTGATCTGGAACATTCCTTCGCTCAGCCCCCGGAACTCCGATGCCCAACTCAAGATAGAGTGCGGATTCATCAACAGCGCACCGCATCCTCCCATGCCGCCGGCATTCGCCACTGCAGCAGACAATGTTGCGGGGCAGGCTCCCGCCATCGGTGCCAGCAGAATGGGTAGCTTAATGCCAAGCTTGGCCGCGAAACTCTCCGCACGCGATATAGCGATTGTCATAAGCGCCTGCTAACGGCTGCTCCAGGTCGATGGAGTGGCTTCAGATGACTGTACTACCGGGAAACGCGCATCTCGTGATGAGTCGTTCGATGGCTGACAACCGAGGTGAGTACATGGAAGATGAGTCCGCATTTCAGACAACTGGCTCCGGCTCGCCCGCTCGCAGCCACACCAGCCGCTCACTTAATCCTGCCGCCGCAAATGCACGCTCGATCACATCGCGGCCTTCCGTAAAGTGCGCCCAGCCCTCATAGTGGATCGGCACAATGCGCGTGTCCGGCGATAGCCGCGCAAACTCGACTGCCTCCCCCGCCGTCATGGTCAGCGGCTCCGGGCCCGCCTGCTCCACCCGCGCCGCGCCCAGGTGCAGGATCGCGATTCGCGGATGCATGCGCTCGATCACCTCGCGCACTCCCTCGTACAGCACCGTGTCTCCGGAAACGTAAACGCCGCCGGCCGCATCCAGCTCGAAACCAATGACCGCCAGCGAAGCGCGCTCCGGCGGACCGTGGCGCGCCGGCGTCGCCGTAACCCGCAGCGTTCTGCCATGTGGCGCCTCGAGCTCTGCGCTCTGCCACGGCGCAAGCCCAAATGCATTGCCTCCAAGCGCGGTCGCGCCTTCCACCGTGGTCACAACGCGCGCGGCTTTCTTCAGCACCGCTTCGCCTGCTGTGTCCAGGTTGTCCGCGTGCTGATGATGGCTCAGCAGCACCGCATCGATGCGTCCCAGCGCCGATGCCGCAACGGCCGGGCCGGCAAGCTTCTGGAGCGTGGACGCCCGCACATACATGCCGCCGGCATCGTCGAAAGTAGGGTCGGTCAGCAGTCGCATGCCTGCGATCTCGATCAGCACAGTGGGACCGCCGATATACGTAAGGCTCAGGGCCGGATCGCTCATAAGGCACTCTCTTCAAAGATGCCGCATGGCGGCGGGACGATGCAGCACTGGGTAGCAAGTTAGGTGCCCATCGACTTCATCCATGCAGCCCCTATTGAGAGCCGTTTGACGGTTCAGAAGACGGAAGGTCGGGACTGACGCCCCGGCCGTTCGATTCATGTGGTTCGTGACTGCGGGAGCGGCCATAGGTTTGACAGGGGCTTTGCGGCGGAGGATGGCAGCGGAAATGAGCGTAATGATAAGGCCGACGGGCAGCGGCTCCATGAAGGTGTACGCCATGTGGACGATGGTTCTGGTAGAGGTGCCGAGACCAGCTAACTCGCTGTCTTTAGTGCTGAAGGAAATATTTCCAGCAATTCCAAATCCATCCGAATCTCAGCAACGTACAGTTGACAGCCAGGAATTGGAGCGTTGCGGTCGGCCCACGGCAGAATCCCCATGGAAACGCGCCAACTTCCCGGAAATTCCATCCCGAGGAGACTGGATTATGGAACTGTCCAGAGATACTGAAGTTGACATCTCAGCCGGCGAGAACACGTCTGGTATGTCACGAAGAGCATTTTTTTCAGGTGCGACAGCTATAGGACTTACAAGCGCTGTCGCACTCAGCGGACTCGCTGGCCTGGGCGGAGCATCGGCCCAGGAGTCAGACGCGGTCGATCCTCAAGGGCTGAAGTCCGGCGACAGGGCGATTCTGGTCGCTGCGCAGATCGCCGAAGCGCTGGCGGTCACGACGTACATGCACATCATCCACACCGCGCCGTTTTTCAAGCGGCTGGCATCGGACGATCAAGGCTATCTGAAAGCTGCCCTGCAGGAAGAGATGTCCCACTATCAGCTGGAGCAGGAGGTCACAGACCAGTTCACACCATTCTCCAGATTTTTCTATCCAAACAAGATGTTCACCGATGCGCAGGTTACCTTGAATACGCTTGTCACTCTCGAGGACGCCTTCATCGGCGCCTATCTGGTGGGCGTGCGCAACTTCAGCACGACGAATCTGCGCGTGACGGCTGCTCGCATCATGGGCATTGAGAGTGACCATCGCACGCTGGCTCGCGTTTTGGCTCCTGGTGTAGCAAAGCAAGATGGCGGCCCGATCGAAAAAGTCACTGGCGCACAGGATGTCGCCGAAAGCGTCGACCCTCCTAACAACAATGGCTATGAAAGAACGCTGTGCTGGACCAACATTGGCCAGGCGGTCAATGCACTGTTGCCATTCGTGGACAAGAGCGCAGCCAGGAAGGCGGGATTCAACACCGCTCACTCGTATCCTTTCGAGCCTTTCAATCCGGTTCTACCAAACCCTCTGGGCAAATTCATCTCTTTCAAGGGTTGCTGAGGAGCGGACGCCCCAGCTCCACTCACAAACGAACAAGGTCACGAGATCCTGGAGTTCGTGACCTTGGATTTTTCGAAGCCGATAGGCCCTCGTCGACACCCTGCCTCTCTCGTCGTGACCGCCAATCCACATATGAGCTGAGCAAGATAGGTAACTAGAAACGCGCTTCTCGGAAGCGAGCGAATCGGGATTTGACGCCTCAATGGACCGCTAAGTCGCCAACTCTCGTTTCGAGGGCAATGGGCTCTGGAAAGATGTTTGGAGTGAAGTCGTCGCGAACGACTACGCGACAGCGTAATCTGACCCGCGGCCAGTCAGTCAGATAACTGTGAAAACGCTCTAAGCGAAATGCTAACCTTGCGCGCATGAGCACGCGGCAACGCTTCCGCTCCCTGCTGAAGCCGGACGGTACCAATCTCAAGTGGGTCATCGCGCAGGTCCCCTTTGCGCCCGCGAAGGTGTGGAAGACCCGCAATCGCATGCGCGTGAAAGGCACCATCAACGGCTTCGCCTTTCGCACCTCGCTCTTCGGCTCCGCGGAGAAGGGCTACGTCGTCCTGGTAAACAAGACGATGCAGAAGGGCGCTCAGGCGTATGCGGGAGAGATGGCGGAGTTCACGCTCGAGCCGGATCTTGACGAGCGCTCTGCGGCTGTGCCACCGGAGTTGGCAAAGCTGCTGAAGCAAGACCGCGCGCTTCAGCACTGGTTCGACGCGCTGAGCTACTCCTATCGCAAGTACATGAGTGATGATGTGCGCAAGCCGAAGAGCCCGGAAGCGCGGCAACGGCGCGCAGAGCAGTTGGTCGAACGCATGATGCTCGCCATGGAAGGCGAACAGGTGCTGCCGCCTATCCTGCAGGTCGCGTTTCGCAAGGCGCCGCTTGCGAAGCCCGGGTGGGAAGCAATGACGCCGGTGCAGAGGCGCTCCCATCTACTCGGCATCTTCTATTACCAGAGCCCGGAAGCCCGCGAGCGCCGCGCCCGGAAAGCCGTCGAACAAGCGCTCCGCGTCGCCGAAGGCCGCAGCGTGAAATCGAACAAGTCACCCGATGAGTGACGTGCCCTCGTATTTCGTAAATAGCCCTAACTATAGTTACGTGTCCTCTCGGCTGTCCTGCCACGCGTGTTGCGCCACCTCGGCCATCATCATGGCCTCGCCCATCACGCGATCAAACAGCGCCGCGGGCTCCCGCACACGGGCGCGGAGTCCCAGTCCCAGCACCACAAACAGCGCCTGCTGCTCGCTCTCAAACTCGACCCGCATTGCCTTCCAGTCAGGTGTAGGAACTTTGCCATAGCGCACCTTCGCCGGCCTCATCACACACCAGTCAGTGAGTGACCTCAAAGCCTCCGGCGAGAGTAGCAGCGTGGCTTCGTAGTGCCGCCGCTGCGCCTCGAATTCGCTGATCGACTTCTTCCAGTGCTTTGCCAGGTCAAAACGAGCGGGCCGCTGAAACGGGATCGCCAGAGGCGTAACCGCACGCATCCGCGACAAGCGATAGGTGCGCATGCCTCGCGGTGTCCGCGCCACCAGGTACCAGGTCACGCCTTTGACCACCAACCCCAGGGGATCCACCACGCGCGGGCCGCTTTCCCCATCGGCGCGAGTGTATTCAAAACTCAGTCGGCAATCCCGAGCCACTGCATCCTGCACAGTCGGCAACATCGAAAGATCTTCGCTCACCGGCCGCCAATCGGTGGAATCGACATGGAGGCGCTCCCGCATCGCCACCGCCTGCTCCCTCATGTTGCCGGGCAGCGATGCCATCAGCTTGCCCAACGCGCGCTCTGCGGCCGCAGCCAGCTTCGGCTCACGCAGCGCGCGCGGCTGCGCCATCAGTAGCGCGCCCAGCTCTGCGGCATCCAGCCCGGGCACCTGCGTGCGCCAGCCCTTTTCCAGTTGCCAGCCGCCCTGCTGTCCACGCAGTGCTGTGATCGGAACTCCTGCCGTGCTCAGCGCCTCCATGTCGCGATGCATCGTTCGCTGCGACACCTCCAGGCGCTCCGCCAGATCGCGGCCGGTCATGCGCCCGTGTGCCTGAAGCAGCAATAACGCCGAAAGTAAACGGTCCGATTTCAGAGTCCACCCCGGTAACCTGATTTTCTTTTTGAATTATGACATCGGTTGTCATAAATGGATTTTTACTCTTGTCTTCGTAACGACAGAATTCGGAGGAAGAGATGGAACTGAAAGAGTTTTTTCTGAAGCAGCTGGAGCAGGAGACCACCCTCAACCGCAAAGTACTCGAGCGTGTACCCGAGGGACGAAATGACTGGAAGCCGCACGAGAAGTCCATGGCTCTGGGATACTTAGCGGCACTGGTGGCCGCCATGCCCAGCTGGGTGGCATTCATGATTGAGGGCGATCAACTGGATTTCGAGGACCCAAAGGCCGATAAATTCCGCACCCGCGCGGTCGAAACCCGCGCCCAACTCCTGCAATTACTGGAAGATAGCTACGCCAAGGCCAAGCGGGCGCTCGAAGGCACGGACGAACAGCACTTCCTCGGCCGCTGGAGGCTGGTTTCCGGCAATCGCGTGCTCGCCGAAGACGCCCGTTACGTCATGATCTCCGATGCCGTTTTCAGCCATCTGGCGCACCACCGCGGGCAGTTGACCGTGTACCTGCGGCTGAATGAAGCCGCAGTACCGGCCCTCTATGGGCCATCTGCAGATGAGGCGTAATCGGCAGCCCCTGTCTTAAGTTGTCGCGGCTAATGGAACCCTTTTCGATTCGCGCCTCGGTGTTGCTCCACCTGGATACCACGGGCTCGATGTCATCCTCCATCCCGAGTTCTGGGTGCCGCTTGGGAAGATCGCGCAGCTTGCGCCACAGGGCGACCACACCCCGAAAATCGATAGCAAGGAGGACCGAGGCCATCACTGGCTCGATGTGATCGGCCGTCTCAAGCCCGGCATAGAATGTGCCGACCGTCGATCTGTTCATGGCCACGCCCGGCTACTTCGAGGCTCTCGGCATCCCACGCTTGCTGGGCCGCGACTTCGCTCATGAAGCCGCGAGCGGCCAGAAAGCGGGCATCGTGAACGAGGCGTTCGTGAAGCAGCTATTCCATGGAGAAAATCCCATCGGCCGGCACATGAATGGAGCGGGCGTGGATTACGAGATCGTCGGCGTGGTGGGGAACATCAAGTCGCGCACCATCGGAGAGGAGACACGGCCTGTGCTCTTCCGTTCGCTGGCGCAGAGCACCGCCGGCGATCCCTCCTTTGCTGGCTATACGCTGGTCGTCCGTTATCAAGGCAACTCCGGCGCAGTTGCCAATGAGGTGCGCGCGCAGATCCCTAAACTCGACCCGGCGATGGCCGTTTACAACGTGGAGACGATGGAGCAGCACCTGCGCAGCACCCTGTTCCTGCCCCGCCTTGCCGGCACACTGTTCGGCGTCTTCGGCATCACTGGACTCGTGCTGGCCGCGGTCGGGCTCTACGGCATCATGAGCTATTCCGTCAGCCGGCGCACTCGGGAGATCGGCATCCGCATCGCTCTGGGATCGCCGCTCGGCGTGGTCGAGCGGCTCATCGTGCGCCAGGGCATGTTGCTGACCGCATTCGCTGTCGCACTGGGATTGCCCGCGGCGCTGATTGGCGCGAATTTTTCGAGCAGTTTCCTCTACGGCGTGCATCCGCGCGACGCGGTAACCTTCGTGAGCGTGCCGTTGTGCCTAATCGGCATCGCGCTGCTTGCCTGCTGGATTCCTGCAAGGCGCGCAGCGC
Organism: uncultured Acidobacteriaceae bacterium; assembly: GCA_963797895.1. GTDB lineage: Bacteria > Acidobacteriota > Terriglobia > Terriglobales > Acidobacteriaceae > KBS-83. The sequence goes on along the minus strand of CAWCRD010000006.1, from coordinate 1,957,009 downwards.
GCGTGGATGCGCAAACCGCATTGCGTTACGAATAGACTGAATTATGGCGTGCTGTTTAGGTCTGCTACCCTTTAGGGTTTGCATACCTGTGCTCAAAGGACGTGCCTGCGCCATGGCTTTCAAGTTCAAGAACGTCGACTTCATCGGCTTCGACTACCATGCTTTCCGAAGACGAGCGGCTGGTCCGCGACACCGCACGCCGATTCATTGACGACAATCTGATTCCCATCATTGAAGAGTGCAATCGCGAGGGCCGCTTTCCGCGCGAGTTGGTAAAGCCGATGGCCGAGATGGGCTTCTTCGGCGCGAACCTGCATGGCTACGGCTGCGCCGGCATGTCGAATGTGGAATACGGCCTGGTCACACAGGAGATGGAGCGCGGCGACTCCGGCATCCGCTCCTTTGTCAGCGTGCAATCCGCGCTGGTGATGTATCCCATCTACACCTTCGGCTCCGACGAGCAGAAGAACGAATGGCTGCCCGCAATGGCAAAGGGTGAGAAGCTTGGCTGCTTCGGGCTGACCGAACCGGATTTCGGTTCGAACCCAGGCGGCATGCGCACCCGCGCCAAGCGCAGCGGCACAGACTACATCCTGAATGGCGAGAAGATGTGGATCACCTCCGGCTCCATCGCGGACGTCGCGGTGATCTGGGCCAAGGTCGAGGACGAAGACAATCGCGTCCGCGGATTTCTGGTGCCGACCAACACACCCGGCTTCCGCGCGTATGATGTGCACGGAAAATGGTCGCTGCGCGCTTCGGTCACTTCGGGACTCGCATTGCAGGACGTGCGGCTGCCCGCGTCCGCTCTGCTGCCCGGCACCGGCGGATTGAAGTCGCCGCTGATGTGCCTCAACCAGGCGCGCTACGGCATTGGCTGGGGAGCGCTGGGAGCGGCCATGTCCTGCTATGACACGGCACTGCAGTATTCACTGATGCGCAAGCAGTTCCGCGATCAGCCCATCGCCAGCCACCAGATGGTGCAGGAAAAGCTTGCCTGGATGATCACGGAAATCACCAAGGGCCAGCTGCTTTCGCTTCAGGTGGGCCGGCTGAAGGACGCAGGTAAGGTGAGCCACGAGCACATCTCCATGGCCAAGCGAAACAATGTTGCCATTGCGCTGGAATGCGCGCGGATGGCGCGCGATGTTCTGGGCGCCAATGGCATCAGCGACGACTATCCTGTGATGCGGCACATGATGAACCTGGAATCCGTGAAGACCTACGAAGGCACACAGGATATCCACACCCTGATCATCGGCCAGGCCATCACGGGTATCGCGGCATTCTGACGCCGCGAACGATGCGTCTATCCCCCGCGAGATGCAGGAATTCGCGTAGATTTAGACAGCAACTTGCCCCCCTAAGAACCGTCTAAGCCCGTAAGGGGAAGTGTTTCTTGACGCTGAAGACCACGTCCGTCGCAGTCGTAAAAAGCATGCAACTCCCGCGTAAGCCGGAGTTTGATGCGCTGCGCGGCCTGTTTCTTGTGTGGATGACACTGACGCATCTGCCCACACGGCTCAGCGACCTGGTCAATCAGCCATTTGGCTTTATCTCCTCGGCGGAGGGATTCGTTTTCCTCTCGGCGCTGCTGGTCGGCCGCGTCTACATGCGGCAGGCGCTCGAAAATCCGGGCGGCCTGCGCAGCAAACTCTGGAAGCGCGCGCTGCGTGTCTATGTCGTATCACGTGACTTTGTTGCTGCTGGCCTTTACCTTCGCTGCGGCCTTCGCCGTGTACCGCCATCACGCTGCGCTGGAGCATCTGCTCGACTTCTACATTGCTCATCCGGCGGTGGCCGTTATCGGCTCGCTGCTGCTCATTTACTGCCCGCCACTCCTGGATATTCTGCCAATCTACGTGATCTTCCTGCTGGCCTCGCCGTTTGCGTTTTCGATTGCGGTAAAGCGAAGCTGGCGGCCGGTGATTCATAGGCAGCACCATCATCTGGCTGCTCGCCCAGTTCCATCTGCGTATCTACGTGCATGACGTGGTTGTGCGCGTGACGCATCTGCCGATTCCTCTGCAGCAATGGGGCGCGTTCAATCTGTTCGCATGGCAGTGGATCTGGATCATGGGCATGTGGATGGGCGCCCGCTCCGTGGAAGGCGAGCTGCCGCTGCATTCGCTGCCGAAATGGACGAACTGGATCGCCGGTGCGCTCTGCATCTTCTTCGTCGGCGTGCGGCACGACTGGCTGGGTGCGCGGCTGACGCAGGAGAATCTCGAGGTCCTGGTGGATAAGTGGCAGCTCGGGCCGCTGCGCCTGTTGAACCTCGTCGCGTTTGTCTGCCTGCTCTATAGCCTGCGCGGGCGCGGTGCGGTGGGCCATCTCGCACGAGCCGCTCATCACGCTGGGACGCGCTTCCATTGAGGTCTTCTGCGCGCACCTGCTGTTTGTCTTCGTAGGACTGGCGCTGCTCTACGGTGAGGTACCGCAGCTGCACGGCATCTATGCGCTGTCGCTGCTGGTCGCAACTTTCATCGGTCTCTTGTACGTCGCGCAGCGACAGGTGCGTCGAAAGCATGCGCAAAAAGAGCGCTCGACGCGAGCACCATCCCCCATCGCCGATACGGCAGCCTGATTGAGTTAAACAGCAACGGTAAAGCTGTCTTCTGTGCGCGTGACCGCCCGATAGAGCGTGTCGCGCTCGAAGGGCTCGCGGCCAGCTTCGCGGATGAGCCGGATCAGATCGCTGCGTCGCATGCCTTGCGGCGTGCTCGCGCCGGCATCGTGATAGATCTTCTCTTCGATCACGGTGCCGTCGATGTCGTCCGCGCCAAAGCGCAGCGCCACCTGCGCGATCCCGGCGGTCATCATCTGCCAGTAGGCCTTGATGTGCGCGAAGTTATCCAGCAGCAGGCGCCCCACAGCAATCTGCCGCAGGTCTGTGAGTCCAGTGGTACGCGGCAGATGCTGCAGCGGCGTGTTGTCCGGATGGAAGGCCAACGGGATGAAGGTCTGGAAGCCGCCGGTATCGTCCTGCACCGCGCGCAATCGAAGCATGTGGTCGACGCGGTCCTCGTCGTTCTCCACGTGGCCGTAGAGCATCGTCGCATTCGAGCGCAGGCCGAGCTTGTGCGCGGCGCGCGCTGTCTCCAGCCACTCGTCGCCATCGATCTTGTGATCGCAGATGATGTGGCGCACGCGGTCGGAGAAGATTTCCGCGCCGCCGCCGGGCATGGAGTCCACGCCCGCCTCTTTGAGTTTCACCAGCACTTCGGGAATCGTGATCTTGGCGCGGCGGGCGAGGAAGGAAACCTCAACCATGGTGAAGGCCTTGATGTGGACCTTCGGAAAGCGCTCCTTGAGACCACGAACCAGATCGAGGAAGTATTCGAGCGGCAGATCGGGATGCAGGCCGCCGACGATGTGAAACTCCGTTACCGCTTCGTGGTAGCCGGAGGCTGCCGTGGCCCACGCCTCATCCAGCGCCATGGTGTACGCGTGGGCATCGTCCTTCTTGCGGCCGAAGGCGCACAGGCGGCAGGCCGCGACGCAGACATTGGTCGGATTGATGTGCCGGTTGACGTTGAAATAGGTGATGTCGCCATGCAGCGATTCGCGCACCCAGTTGGCCAGCCAGCCGACGGAGAGAATATCTGAGCTGCGGTAGAGCGCCAGGCCATCGTCGAAGCTGAGGCGCTGCCCGGCAAAAACCTTCTCCGCGATCGGGTGCAGTTGTTCGTCCTGCGTGCGGAAATTATCCCTCACGCGGCGCTGTGAAGTAGACTGGCTCACTCCTTCATCATACGCCCGGCCCGCAACGGCTTCAGCATATGGTTCGCCAATCGCGGCTCCCGCAACAACAAGATCGGTCCTGCTGTTACCATGCGGTTCAGCGTTCTCCGTCACCTTACTTCATCCAAGCGAGCCGTCGCCGAGACATGCGTTCCCTGAAACTCTGGATTGTTCTGCTCGCAGCTGATGGCGATAGCGGCTGCGCGCGCAGCAGAGCCTGTCGTTCTTCCGAAGTCAGCTCCGATACCCTGAGCAAGCAACACCTCACGCTTCCCGCGGATTTTCATACCGACCGCAATCTGCTGCTGCTTTATTTCGATCTGACTCAGCAGCCCGATGTCGATAGCTGGAATACCGTCATGGATCGTTTGGCGTGCGAACGATCCATCCTTGACTGCCTATACTTCACTGGTCTCTTCGCAGAAGAACTTCCTCTCGCGCTGGTGGCAGAATTCCTCGATGCGCAGCGCGTACTCCGGATTCCAGCCGCTGGCCGACGACTCTCCCGCTGTATCTCGATAAGCACGGCCTTCGAGCGCCGGCTGCAGATTTCGTCGGAGAAGGAAGTGGTGCTGCTTCTCCTCGATCGCAAGGGCCACGTGTTGAGCCGGGTCAGCGGACCGCCGAACGACAGCAGCCGGAATGCGATGCGGGCCGCACTGAATGCCGCTGGCTCGCCGGCTGCATCTGCTCCGGCGGGTACCTCTTCGCACTGAACAGGCCGAGCGCGGTCAACCGCTCGAATGCAGCGCGCTTCCGCAGCACCTGCGCGTCCGTGCCATCTGCATAATAGCCGGGAATTCGCCCCGTCTCCCGATAGCCGAGGCGTTGGTAGAAGGCCTGAGCGCCGGCATTGTTCATCGCAACCTCAAGCGCGATTGCGAAGCAGCCCATGCCTGCCAGCTCCGCCTCCCCGGCCTGCATTAACAGCCGGCCTAGGCCATTGCGGCGCAGTTCCGGGGCCACGTCGATGGTGATGAAGTGGCCCAGCTTCCGACCGGCCTCCTGTTTCCAGTCCACCACGCAGAAGCCGGCAATCTGCCCCTCGCGCTCCGCAACGATGGTCGTGCTGCGCGGATGGCGCACAAAGTACTGCAGCTCCGCACGCGAGTAGGCAATCTGCGGCGGAAAGCAGCGCGCGTCCAGACGCAGCAGCTCCGGAAGATCGCGCGCCTCGAACGGACGCAATCGAATCAGCGAGAGGTCTGGGGCGCTTTCTCGGCCGATGCTCGGCGGTCACGCGTGAATGCTCCGCTGCTCCTCATGCCTTCACACTAACAGCGGATCGATCTACTGCGCTCCGCTCTCGCCGACGTTCCGCTTTGCCACAACAGCATTCGAGGCGCCACTCTGCGGCTGCATCACGACGCCGTTGTAGAGCGAAGCTGCCAGTAGCCGGCCGGCATTGGAGCGCACGCCGCGCACGTGCCACCCTGCGTCCCACCATTTCCAGCTCCTGTCCGCTTCGTTCACCGCCATGACCCAGGTGGAGCTCCAGGAGGTGATCACGATGCGCTTCAGGTCGCTCTCGTACTCGATGCTATTGATGTCCGAGATCGGCAAGGTGGACATGAAGGTCCAGTTCGCGCCATTGTCTGTGCTGTAGTAGACGCCTTCACGGCCGCCCACCCACATACTGCCGCCCGGAGCGATGGTGCTGGTGCGCAACGAGGTGAGCTTGCCGGGCAGCGGTTCCGGCTGCCAGTTCTTGCCGCCATCCTGCGAGATCGCGATGCCGGTGCGGCAGGTCGCCAGCACGATCGGGCCTGCGGAGTGCACGCTGCAGATAATCCGTCTGCCCCAGTACTGGTCCGCCGGTCCACACCTTGCCCTGGTCCGCGCTCTGATACACGCCAGCCGAGCTGGCGGCGAACCATGTGCTATTCCTCAGATCGAGCTGGTGAATGCGTCCGTCAATCTCTCCCGCCGGCTTTGCGATGGTCTTGGTCGTCTTCACGCGTTTGCCTTTGCGGCGTTCGTAGACGGTCTTCTCTTCCATCTGAACGACGTGCCCGGCGGGCTGCCAGCGCCCGTCCTGCCAAGCGAAGATGCCGTGGCTCGTGCCCGCCAGCAATGCGCCTTCCGGACTCTCGGCGAGGCTGAAGACATCGCGCCCATCCAGGCCTTGGCTCTGTTGCTGCCATGTCTTGCCACCGTCGCCGGAGGTAAAGACGCCGCCATACATCTTGTCGTTTACTACGCCGGCGTAGAGGCGGTTGGGGTCCTTCAGATCCTGCGTCAGCGCAACGACCTGCCGCTGGGAGAAGCCCCGGTTCGATTCGGCGAAGGTCACCGCCTGATCGTTGCTCATCAACACGCCACTTCGATCTGTCGCCAGCAGCACGTGATTGTGGTTCTTCGGATCGACGTAGACGTCGTTGATGATGACGTCCGGTCCGGTGAGGCGCGACCAGTTCGTGCCCGCCGCGGTCGTGCGATAGAGACCTTCCGTCGTTCCGGCATACACGATCGCATGATCAACCGGGTCCTGCATCAGCACGCGCGTCCGGCGCGCGGTCGAGGGTATGCCCTGAATTTTGTGGTACTGCTCGCCTCCGTTGTCGCTCTTATAGATACCCGAGCAGGCGCTGGTATAGACCGTCTGCGGTGTTGTCGAATCGATGATGATGGAGAAGACGTCGGAATCGTCGATGAGCCCCTGCTTGATGTTGTGCCAATTTGCGCCGCCATCCGTGGTCTTCCACGGCAGATGCCAGGTGCCGGCGTAAATCGTCTTCGGATCTTTCGGGTCGATCGCGATCGATTCCACTTCATGCAGCTCCGCGCTATTCGCCGGGCTGATCTGGTCCCAGTGCTGTCCGCCATCTTCGCTGCGGAAAACGCCTTTCAGAGTGCCGACCACCAGCATTTTCGGATTAGAAGGCTGCCTGCGCCAGCGCGCGAATTGACTGGCCATCCATGGCCGGGCTTTTAGCCCAGGTCTTTCCCGAGTCATGGCTGATGAAGAGCCCTCCGTCTGGATGATCGACCACCCAGGCTGCAACATAGATCGTCTTCGGGTCCGCTTCATCGACCGTGATGTTATCGAGGATCAGGTCGTCTTTCGGCGAGAGCTTCGCCAGCCGATGCCACGACCCGCCGTCGTCGCGGCTCTCATAAAGCCAGCTATTCGTAGTGCCTAGGTAGACGTGATGACTGTCCGACGGATCGGCGGCAAAGCTGCGGGCATCTCCGCCGTCCGGCCCAACCGGCACCCACGCCGTAGCACCCGGATTGGCATTCGTTGCTGCCTGTGGAGGCAGCGCCAGAAGCGGCATGGAACAGGCAGAGAGCAGGAGCAGCGACGCAAAACGGCGATTCATCGGAATGACACGACCTCTTCGAGAAGAAACTGTTGATGCAAGAGTAAAGGTCATATGCAGGGGTGACAATCCCACGAAGGGGCCCGTACCAAGCTGAGCATCTCGACCTTTTCGCACATACTGGGTCCGCCGTCAGCCGCGGCCAGCAGCTCTTCTTGGCGGAAGGGCTGCGTCAACTATCGTCCGGCGACGACACTTTGTGAAGATGGCCCGGCGTTGACTCCGAGGTCCGTTTGCATACGGCAGCAAAAGAAAAGGGCTGACCGTAGAACCGGTCAGCCCTTTGTTGCGGAAGAACGCCTACTGGGCGGCAGCCGCCTTCTTGTGACGGGCATGGTGGGCGGCGTGGCCAGCGCGGGCCTGGGGCCGCACACTTTCCTCGTTCACCTGGGTTGTACCCTGCACGTCGTTGTCGAAGTTGGCGCCAGACGGAACCAGGTAGTTCTGTACCTGCTTGCCGGGCTCGCTGCCAGTCCGAACCTGGACGCGGGAGGCATCAATGCCCTTCTCCTTGACCAGGTAGTCCTTGGCGTTGACGGCGCGCTGCGCTGCCAGCTTCGGACCCATCTTCTCGCCGGTTGCCGAGTCGCCAACCACAACAGCAGTCGCATCCGACTGACGCTGCAGGTTGAGAGATACGTCATCCAGGCAAGCCTTGGCTTCGTTGTCGACGCGGGCCGGACGGCGCTTGTCACGATCGAAGTTGATCGAGCAGAGCGTCTGCGTCTTGGGCTGCGGCGGCGGTGGCGGCTGCTCGACGTTGACCGAGGTCGTGGTCGAGGCCGTCTGACCCTTATCGTCAGACACGTTGCAGGTCACGGTAATCGGACCGGCAGGCGCGCCAGACGTGTTCAGGGTGGCGGTGGTGTTGGTGCCGTTGATCTGACCGGCAGAGGTGGAGTAGGTGTAAGTCAGCGGGCGGTTCTGCGGGCTTACGCCTTGTGCAGTGATCGTCGCGCTGTCACCCGGCTTCACAGTAGTCGGATTCGCGGAGCAGCTGATGGTCGGCGGCTCGAACTGCTTGACCTCGAAGTTCGCGGTGCAATCGGCGAACTGACCGGCCTTCTGGCCCTGCGTCACGTGACCCGTCACCGTATAGCTTCCCGGATTCAAACCGTTGGTGTCGACATTGCCGGTAGCCGAATCGCCGGAGATCTTGACGCCATTGGTACCCGTCCACGAGTAGGTGGGATTCTTCTTCGGGTTCAGGTTGGTTGCGGTGCCGGTGATGGTGACAGGATCGCCTGGATAGACTGACGCCGGGCTCGCCGCGCACTGGTAGGTGACTGGCGGAGGCGGAGTGATGTTGCCCATGCGATAGACCAGACCGGCGCTGAGCCGGGCTACGTCAAGATTGGCGCGGCCGCCCGTTGGAAACGGATTCTGCGGGCCAAAATTGACATGGTAGTACTGATAATCCGCCTGGAAGACACGGATGGCGAAATGATGGCCGATGCCGTAGTCCAGACCGCCGCCGGCCGTGAGTGCCGGGCCCCAGGTATACGGCTGCTTGAAGGGACCGCCCAGCCGAACCGCGCCCGCTTCAAAATGCACGAACGGCGTGACATCTTCTGTCGGATAGCGGAACACGATGCCGCCCGAAGCGACCGATGCGCCATCATTGTTTCCGTCGGGATGAACACTCAACTCAGCCTGAGCGCCGACATACCGATTGAAGAAGTAGGTGCCGCTTCCGATCGCGCCGTAGTCGATGGACGAATACGACACCGGGCCGGTGATGCCAACAAACTGGCCGCCGGGAATTGTGACGGAACCATGCGGCGCCAGATACGAATAGCCTGCAAAGATGTCGACCCGCGAGGCGTAAGGAACCTGGGGAGCCATTGTTCCAGGGGCAGGAGCGGCAGGTGCAGCCGCCGGAGCGCTGCTCGACGACTGATCTGGAGTAGTCTGAGGCGCCGTGGGCGCCTGAGTGGGCTGAGCTGGAGGCTGCGTCGTATTTGTGTCCTGCGCTAAGAGAGCCGTTGTTCCCAGGCCTACCGCACAGGTTACGAGCAGGATCCGGCTCAGAGAATGCAACGGACGTAAATGCATGCGTCTATCCTCCGCAACCGTACTGAAAGTCATACAAATCAATTACGAATGGCACTCAAGTGTCCCATCATACCCCGGGACGCTCTCGCCATCCGGAAGGCACCGAGCAGGCAGCGCAAGGGAAAGCTACCACGCGTTGCCTAGATTAATGCACATTTTAATGGGTGAGTTGCCCAGAATTTTCAATAGCTTATCCAGAGCATCACTACAGTAACCCGGGCTATGACTACAGGGCAACTGCCCTACAAAACGTGCACATGCCCGGAACGAAATTCCGGACTGCACCATCCTAATGGCAGAATCGGCGAATTCAAGCACTATTTCGCCTGAAAATGATGGTATTTACACGGTTTTGCACTGGCCGTTTGGCTGCTGGATGCCAGAGCGGGAGCCTCCACCCGCCCTCAGCCTTCGATGCGGTCGAAATTGATGCGACGGCGCCTTCGTGAAGATGCTCTAGCTCAAATTGAGCGCACGCTTCAGCGTGCCGCGCTCCCGCTGAATTTTTTCCTGCAACAGCGTGATGGCATAGATGAGCTGTTCCGGCCGCGGGGGGCAGCCGGGAACGTATACATCGACGGGAATGATCTGATTCACGCCCTGCACAAGCGCGTAGTTGTTGAAAACTCCGCCGGAGGTCGCGCAGGCACCCATCGAGATGACCCACTTCGGCTCTGGCATCTGTTCCCAGAGTCGCCGGATAACCGGCGCCATCTTCTGCGAGACCCGGCCCGCGATCACCATCAGGTCCGATTGCCGCGGCGAGGGACGAAAGACCTCCGCGCCGAAGCGCGCAACGTCAAAGCGCGCCGCGCCCATCGACATCATTTCGATCGCGCAGCAGGCCAGGCCAAAAGTCATGGGCCATACAGAGCTCTTGCGGATCCAGTTCACAGCAAAATCAAGCGAGGTGAGGATGATCCCCTCCGGCGGCTCTTCGCCGAAGTTCGCCTCCCGCACCTTCATCTGGTTCTTGGCGCTGCTCTCGAGTGAGCCGAAGAGATACTGATCGCGCGGTGCTGCTGTGCTCATAGAGCCAGTATAAACGGCCTGTGAGACTCAGCGATTGGCGGGCGCAGGCTTCGCGTTTTCAGCGGGAGCAACATTGTTCAGCACGATCACCTGGTCCGGGCGCGTGTAGCGAAGACGCATGTGCGCCTCGTATTCGATCGCGTCAGGATCCGTTTTCAGGTGCTCAACGTGGGCCTTGAGGCGGCTGTTTTCCTGCTTTATTTGTTCAAGCTTCTGCGCAAGCACTCGATCTTCACTGCGCTTCGCCCGGTACGCGACAACCCCGTTTGCGCCGAAGAGCGCGTGGTAGGCGAGCAGAGCGGCAATCACCGCAGCAAACACCGTGGCGATGCGTCGCCGCTGCCCATAGGCAGCGGTCGCCACGGAGAAACGCCGCGCCAGCCTGCCTGGCTGCATAGGGGATTGCGATTGCGGCAATATCGGATTCACTCTGCTTCCCTTCTCCTACTGCAATACCCAGTTCTTGGCAGCCTCGGTGAGCTTTGCGCTCTCCTCGTGATCGCGCGCCTCGGTGTAAACGCGCACCACCGGCTCGGTGCCGGACAGGCGATAGCAGACCCACGAGCCATCGTCGAAGATCAGCTTCAGGCCGTCGGTTCGCACCACCTGTTTCACCTTCTGCCCGGCCAGCTCGGTCGGATCTTTCTTTACCTTTTCAGTGAAATTCTGCTTCACCTCCCCGGTCAAGCGGAAGTTCTCGCGCACCGGGTAGAAGGAACCATATTCGTTAAAAAGATCCTTGAGCTGTTCGCCGATCGTGCGCCCCCGGCGCGCCACCATCTCGGCCATCAGCAGGCCGGCGATGATGCCGTCCTTCTCCGGCACATGCCCACGGATGGTGAGACCTGCGCTCTCCTCGCCGCCGATCGCGATCTCGTCCCTGATGATCAGCTCGCCGATGTACTTGAAGCCGACCGGCGTTTCATACAACTGCACACCCTGCTTTTCCGCAATGGCGTTGATGAGATTGGTAGTGGCAACTGACTTTGCGACGCCATTCTTCCAGCCGCGCGTCTCGATCAGGTATTCGAAGAGCAGCGCGATTACATAGTTCGGCTGGATGAATGTGCCATCGGCATCGAGAATGCCGAAACGGTCGGCATCGCCATCAGTCGCGATGCCAATGTGTGCGCCTGTCTCCCGCATCTTTTTCTTTGCGTCGCCCAGCAGATGGTCGTCCGGTTCCGGCGCGTGCCCGCCGAAAAGCACATCCCGGTAGTCGTGTACGCAGCTCACGTCGACGCCATGTTCGCGCAGGACCTCCGAGCTGTAGCCTCGCGCCGCGCCCCAGAAGGGATCGAAGACGATCCCGATCTTCGCTGCCTGAATCGTTTTGAAATCGACCAGCTCGCCCAGGCGCTTCAGATAGCCCGGCTTCACCTCGAGTGTCTCCGTCTTCTCCAGCGGCTTCGCCTGCGCCACGGGCGTATCGCCGAGCGCGCGAATCTCCGCTTCGATCTTGCTGGTCGTCTCGGGCAGCGCGGGTGCGCCATCGGGGGTCGAGAACTTGATACCGTTGTATTCCGGCGGATTGTGCGAGGCCGTAAAGTTGATGCCGCCGCTGGCCTTCTGCTCGCGAATGGCATAGGCGATGGCGGGTGTGGGAGCAGACTCCGGAATCACCACCGGCGTTACGCCATGTTGCGCCAGCAGGCGCGCGGCCTCGTCGACAAACATCTCCCCCAGAAAACGCGGATCGCGGCCCACCAGCACGCGATGGCTGCCCGGCTGGCTGGCAACGTACTTCGCGATCCCGGTGACGGCGCGGCGTATGTTGGCCAGCGTAAACTCCTCCGCAACGATGGCTCGCCAGCCCGAGGTTCCGAACTTGATCTCTGTCGCCATATCTCTCCTGTCGATTCACCCACTCCGCGTCATGTTCTTGCATGGGATGCGGCTCGCCGCGGATTGTATGGCAGCGCGCCGGTCGCTCACCATCGAGCGTATCGCATGACCGACACTCGCCTCATTCTTGTGACCACTTCACCACGGGCGGAAGCCAAACGTATCGCGCATGCGCTGGTTGAAGAACGGCTGGCCGCCTGCGTCAACCTGATCAGCGATGTGCATTCCGTCTATCGCTGGAAGGAGACGGTGGAGACCGCAGACGAGGTGCTGCTGCTGATCAAGACCCAGCAGGAGAAAGTCAATGCCGTCCGCGCGCGCGTTCACGAGCTGCACAGCTACGAGCTGCCGGAGTTCCTGGTGCTGGATGTGGCGGACGGCAGCGACGCCTACCTGGACTGGATTGGCGCGAGCGTGCGCTGACGATGAAACGGGAAATGCTTTATCCTGACAGAGCCCCGGAAGGACTGATCCCCCACGCATGCGTTGGTTGTTTGTTGTCTTCGTTGTGAGCCTGTGCGCACTGCTGTGGGTAGCCATCTCGGTGGCGCGACACGTTCGTCGCGATCGCGCGGAGTTGCCTGCCGACGCAGGCGCCGTAGCGGAAACGGACCTGAAGCAGGACAACTGATTCACCGAACGAAGATTCGCAGCAGTTCAGGAGACGAGAAACGATGATGCCTCGGACAGCCATCCAGACAGCCGCCGCACAGGACCAGAGTGCCGCAGCCGGCAGCGTGCGCCGCCTCGCCCGGCAGGGCGGAATTGCTATCGCCGCCACCGCGTTCGTCGCGCTCTGCGCGCACATCTCCATTCCGCTGGGCTTTACCCCGGTGCCGATCACGCTGCAGCCCTTCGCCGTGCTGCTGCTCGGCCTCGTGCTCGCGCCCGGGCTCAGCTTTGCCGCGTTGTGCCTCTATCTGCTGGAAGGCGCATCCGGCCTGCCGGTCTTCAGCCCGCACGGGCTGGGTGGCATCGCGCAGCTCTTCGGACCCACCGGTGGGTACCTGCTGGCAGCTCCATTCGCCGCTGCCATCGCGGGACTCATCTATCGCGATGGCAAACGGAAGCTTTTCTTCGCCCTCACCGGCGCGGCTGTGGGTGACATCATTCTTCTCGCCATCGGCGCTCTGTGGCTGGGCATGCTAGCGAACACCAGTTTCTCCGTGCTGTTGAAGGAATCGGTCGTTCCCTTCCTGGCCAGCGACGCCGCCAAGGTGATCGCCGCCGCCGCATGCGCCCAGGCATTTGCGTCGTTCTCCAGGCGTTCTTCGCAACCGGACTAGTTACGAATCGCACCGGCATTCTCTAAATCGAAAAGGACCCAAGCAGCGTGAGCACCAGCCATTCGTTGGAACAGACGCAGACCGGCATTCGTGAGATCAAGATCGCGCACTCGCCGGACTCCGATGACGCATTCATGTTTTACGGTCTCGCCACCAATAAGGTGCGCGTACCCGGCCTGAAGTTCACGCACACGCTGACCGACATCGAGACGCTGAATCAAAAGGCGATTCATGAAGCTTTCTACGATGTCACCGCGATCTCCTTCCACGCCTACCCCTACCTGCAGGACAACTACACGCTGATGGCGTGCGGCGGCAGCGTAGGCGAGGGCTATGGCCCGATGATCGTTGCCAGCAAACACTTCTCGCTCGACGAGATCAAGCAGGTCCGCATCGCGATTCCCGGCGAGCTGACCACCGCCGCGCTCTCGCTGAAGCTCTTCGCACCCGATGTCCGCACCACCATCGTTCCCTTCGACCAGATCATCCCCCAGGTGCTCGCGGGCAAGCACGAAGCCGGACTCATCATCCATGAGGGCCAGCTCACCTACTCCACCAGCGGGCTCTTCAAAGTGCTCGATCTCGGACAGTGGTGGCGCGAAGAAACGGGACTACCGCTGCCGCTCGGCGGCAACGCGATCCGCCGCAGCCTGGGCGAAGAGACCATGCGTGTGGTCACCAAAGCGCTCCGCGAAAGCATCCAGCATGGACTCGATCATCGCGAAGAGGCGCTGGCCTACGCAATGCAGTTTGCCCGCGATCTGGACACGCAGCTGGCGAACCGCTTCGTCAGCATGTACGTGAATGAGCGCACGCTCAATTACGGCGAGGACGGTAGGCAGGCGATCCGCAAACTGCTCGAGCTCGGTCATGAACGCGGAATCATCCCGCATCCGGTGAAGGTGGACTTCGTCGGTTAGCCGGTTGCCCTAATCGTCATCATCCTTGCGATGCTTCACCGGAACCAGCAATGCTGCCGGCAGCGGCGTGTCGCCTTTCGCATCCTTCCACAAAATCACGTTCAGCTTCTGCGGATCGGCGCGGTCTTCATGCCGGAAATCCATCTTGCCAGACTCCTTCGCGCCCGGCGCTGACGCCTTGTTCGCCGTATAGATGAGGCCGTTGTCACGGTTCGTATAATCCGCATCGAACGGCGGCTGATCGCCCGCTCCCGTGAACACGCTCGCAATCGGCGGCGCAAAGGCATCATTGTTGTTCATCGGCGGCAGCCCCAGCAGGTCCTCCATTGTTCGCACCATGCTGACAGTCGTATAGAAGTGATGGTCTACCAACGGACTCGCCTGCCGCGGCGCGTACTTGCTGATGACAAGCGCGGTGCTGCGGTGCGCATCCACGTGATCGGCGCCGTTCTGCGCGTCATCTTCCAGGATGAAGAACGCCGTGTCGGCCCAGTAAGGGCTGTGCGAGACTGCTTCGACCGCGCGGCCCACCGCGAGATCGTTGTCTGCGATGGAGGCACTCGGCGTCGGCATGCCCACACGGGTGCCGGCTGTGTGGTCGTTGGGCAGGCGCAGCATCACGAAGTTCGGCATTTCGTCATGACCGTTGTTACGTTCCGTAACCCATTTTTTGAAGTACGTGTCGAACTCCTCAAAGCGCATCTGGTCGGGGAAGTCGAGCTGGAAGTCCGGATAGTTCGGATCGAAGTGCCCCACCAGCTCTGGTTTGGTGGCAACGTTCTGCGCGATCAGCGGAATGCCCCAAGGATACTTGCTGACACCGCCGCCATAATTCTCCGGCACCGGATCGCCCAGGTGAATCGCAGGCCGCGCACACTTCTCTCTGTCCGGCTCCGGTGTACCTTCTGTCGGGCTCTGCCGCGGCATGGGCTCCCCGCTGCCGCAGAAGTGGGTCGCGATGTACTCGGCAAAGTGGAAATACGTCTTTTGATGCCGCGCGAGATTCGTCCACAGATAGCTGCTTTCCGGCTCATTCACATCCGGAATCTTCTCCGTCAGCGGAAAGCCATTCTCCACCACGCCTTCGAAGTCATAAACGCGTTCATTTCCGCGATAGGCCTGCTGCCACGTCCGCTCCGTGTAGTCGCTGGAGATTGCGGCCGTAGACCAGACATGCCCATCACCGGAGACCTCGCCTGAGTCATAGAAGTTGTCGAGAATGCCGAAGCGCTCCGCCAGCTTGTGCTCGTTGGGCGTGATGCTGCGGCCGTACATGGTCAAGCTGGGATCGTTGTTGCCCGCCGGCAGGTCGCCGAAGATCTGATCGTAAGTCCGGTTCTCCTTGATGATGTAGATCACGTGGCGAATGGGATTGTGCCCGCTCTGAAACCGGATATGCACCGCCGCGGCATTCTGCATGTTACTGGCGACGGTCTGTTTCGTCAGCTCAGGCAAATCAGCGTCGAGTTGCGCCAGATCGACCAAGGCCACCGAGCCATAGAGCAGCGTGGCGATATAGGTGCTTGGCCGGTGCGATTGCGGAAGACCCGGCACACGCCGCTGCGGCATGGCGTTAGGCCCGGTGCCTGTGCCTTTGCCGGTAGCGATGTAGAGATGACCGGAATCCATGGCCAGGCCGGTGGGCAGCCACTCCGTGGGCACAAAGCCATCCGCCTGCTTCGGCGCGCCGGCGCGGATGCCGCGCGTTCGAAAGATCGCAACCGAGTCTGTCCCGGCATTCGCGGCGTACAGATGCCGCCCATCTCTGCTCACTGCAAGCGCATTCGGCTCGCCGCCGAAGTACTGCTGGCCGGGCAAACGTGTATCGAACATGCCGGCCAGTTTCATCCGGCCGCGACGCAACGAGACCGCAGCCACGGCATCCCGGTTGGCAAGCGCGACATAGAGCGTCTTTTGACTCGGCGCGAGCGCAAGCGCAGCCGGATGAGACCCGGGCGAAGTGGCGTCTGCGGGACGTAGCAGCGGCAGTGTGCCGACCACCTTGCCGGAACGTAGGTCGAGTTCCGCGACAGCCGAGCCATTCCACAACGCGGCGAACCCCCGCCTGCCGTCGCGGGTCGCCGTCACCACGATCGGGTAGGCGGACGGAACGACAGGTCCTGTCGACAGATCGAAACGATATCGAATGTTGCCGCTTGCCGCATCGATCAGCAGCACATCGTCGGAAAGCACATCCGCGACCAGCAACTGGTCCCCGCCGCTTCCCTTCACCACGGCCATCCCCGCCGGAGCGGGAATCGCCTTGCCTGCAGGCACGTGCGCATCGAGATCATTCTGCGTGCGGCCTTGCGCCAGCGTCTGCAGCGGAATCGGAATCAGCCGCTCTGGTGTCACTCGTCCACCATCGACCCGGTACACGGCGATCGCGTTCCCGGTCTGCTTCGGATTTGCAGCAACCGGCGCGGAGAGCGAATCGAAGGATGCATACAGATGCGTGCCGTCGCTCGAGAAGGCTAACCCTTGATACAACGTCTGCGGCATGCCGGGCGAAGTGCGCGGCTCCGGAAAGTCGGTCACCTTTCCGGTTGTCGTATCCAGTACCGCGATGGACTGCTGGTATTCGGATTCGTACGTGCCATAGCCCGCATTCAGCAGCGCGAGATAGCGGCCGTCCGGGGAAGCGGCGATCGCCATCGGCAGGCTGTTGGTACGCTGCGGCGTGCCCGGAACCGGCATCAGTTGCTTGCTGGTCGGCAGATCGATGGGCGATTGCTGCGCATGACCAATCGTTAACGCTGTCGTAACTATGACACCCAGACAAATTCCGCGCTTCATCCCTGAAAGCTCCTTGTCCCTGTTGTACTGCGCTTACCGCGCGTACTGCGATTACAAAACTCTTACGCTGACCCCACCGGCATCGCTGTTAGGGTCGAAATACAGACATTCTCAGTTTCCAAAGGTTCCCTTACATGCTGGTTGAAACACCTTCCGAGATTACCGTTGCAGCGCCCGTCACACCCGCCTCCGCGCGCACGCGCAGCAAGCAGGAAGTGCCGCTGCTCGGCCGCGCCGGCCAGAACTTCCGCCGTAACTGGGTGACGACGGGCTTCATGCTCGCTTTCCATATCGGCGCGGTGGCTGCGCTCTTCTTCTTTACCTGGAAGGCGCTCATCGCCGCCGTTGTTCTCTACTTCCTGTCGATCAACGTCGGCATCGGCATGTGCTATCACCGGCTGCTGACGCACCGCGGCTACAAGGTGCCGAAGTGGCTGGAATATGCGATGACCGTCTGCGCCACGCTCTCGCTCGAAGGCGGCCCGATCTTCTGGGTAGCCACGCATCGCGTCCATCATCAGCTCAGCGATCACGAAGGCGATCCGCACACCCCGCACGATGGCGGCTGGTGGGCGCACGTCGATTGGATTCTGAAGGGCGATGCGCTGCATCACGAAACCGCCCTGCTGGCCCGCTATGCACCCGATCTTGCAAAGGACCCTGTGCATCGCTGGTTGAGCCGCTATCACTGGCTGCCCATCGTTGCGGTCGGGATCCTGCTCCTCGCGATCGGCGGATGGCCATGCCTGCTCTGGGGCATCTTCCTGCGCACCACGCTCGGCCTGCACGCCACCTGGCTGGTCAATTCAGCGACCCACATGTGGGGCTCGCGCCGCTTCGAGACGCGGGATGAATCGCGCAACCTGTGGTGGGTAGCCCTGGTGAGCGGCGGCGAAGGCTGGCACAACAATCATCACGCGCATCCGGTATCCGCGCGTCATGGCTTTGCCTGGTACGAGGTCGATCCCAACTACTACGGCATCTGGATCCTGAAGAAGCTCGGCCTGGCCAAACAGGTGAAGCTCGCGCAGTACGACCCTGCCAATCCGCGTCCGGCCGGCGCTGCCTGATTCGATCGAGCACTGTGTTTACGTATAGCGGCGTCCAAACGGGACGCCGCTATACTTTTCTCAGCCTATGCGGATCACCCGGCGCGGTCGTGCCATGTTCTTCTTCATCGCGCTCGGTGTCTGCCTGGTCGGAGTTGCCGTCGCGCTCCAGCTTGGCTGGATCATTCTCAACTGGCGCCGCCTCGCACCGCTGGTCATCGGCATCCCGTTTTTCGCTCTCCTGATCGTCGGACTCATCCTCAACACCGTCTTCCTGGTCCGCGAAGTGCGCCGCAACGAGCAGCAGGACAGCTTCCTGAACGCCGTTACGCACGAGCTGAAGACGCCCATCACCTCCATCCGTCTTTATCTGGACACCATGCGCCGCCGCGACGTCTCCCGCGAGCAGCAGCAGCAGTTCCTCGCCGTCATGAGCGAAGACACCGATCGCCTGATGGCCACAGTGGAGCAGGTGCTGAAGGCCGGTGAGCTGGGCCAGCGCGCACGCAGCCAGATCCGGGTGCGCGTCGATATGGATGAGCTGGTGCGAGGAGGCGGTGGCCACCGCAACCGTCCGCTATCATCTGGACGCGGACGCAATCCGCTTCGAGCGACGAGCGCTGCATGCCGGAATGGACTTCGCAGTAGCCGGCAACCCGGAAGATCTCCGCACCGCCGTGCTGAACGTCATCGACAACGCAGTGAAATATTCGCCGAACGGAGCGCATCTCACCATCGTGCTCTCTGTCGAAAGCGATGCCTGGGTGATGGTGAGCGTCGCGGACCAGGGTCTCGGCATTCCGCAGCCGCAACTTAAGCGCATCTTCCGCCGCTTTTATCGCGTGCCCAACCGCAGCATCCTGCGCGTGAAAGGGCACCGGCCTCGGTCTCTTCCTCGTGCGCTCCATCGCGCGGCAGCACGGCGGAGATGCCTTTGCCGAGAGCGCCGGCGAAGGCCGCGGTTCGACCATCCATCTGCAACTGCCGCGTATTCTTACTCCTGGCGGCGCGGTGGAGGGCGGAGCTACCGTATGAGCGTTCCGCGCATGTCCTCATCGTCGAGGACGAAGAACACCTGGCCCAGGGTCTGAAGTTCAACCTGGAAGCCGAAGGCTATCGCGCCAGCATCGCGCGGGACGGCGAAACGGCGCTCGAACTTACCGCCGCTCCCGATGCGGCAATCGATGTCATCGTGCTCGACGTGATGCTTCCCGGCTGCGACGGCTTCTGCTGTCGTCGAGCAGTTGCGCGAGCGCGACGATCGCACGCCCGTGCTGATGCTGACGGCGCGCGGACGCCCGGAAGATGTGCTGCGCGGCTTTGCCGCTGGTGCGGACGATTATCTGCCGAAGCCCTTCGATCTCTCGATCCTGCTGGCGCGGCTGCATGGCCTCTTGCGGCGTTGGGACTGGCAGAGACGCGAGCCCAACAGCACAGTACCGGCGGAAGCGGAATCCTCCTTCAGCTTTGCCGGACGCACCATCGATTTCGCCGCGCTCGAGCTGCACGTCGACGGGCCGCAACATTCGCCTCACCGTCATGGAGGCGGACCTGCTGCGCTATCTCGTGCGTCACCAGGGGCGCACCATCTCGCGCAAGGAGCTGCTCGAGCAGGTCTGGCGCATGCGCGAGGACACCGACACCCGCGCCATCGACAACTTCATCGTGCGCCTGCGACGCTATATCGAAGATGACCCGGCAAATCCGGTCTTTCTCAAGACCGTGCGCGGCATCGGCTATCGCTTCGAGCCCGCAGCCCCCGTCCGGCGAGGACGGCTGAAGTTGCATCCTGCGGCGGAATCCCGCATCCTATGTGCATAGGGGGTGGGGGTATATGGCCGAGCTGCTTTTTCAGATCGATGGCATGCACTGCGGGGCTTGCGTGCAGCGCGTCACCCGTGCGCTGAACCAGGTGCCGGGCACACAAGTGGATGAGGTACGCGTTGGCGCTGCCCGGCTGCACAGCGATGCGCCGCAGTCCGATGCTTATCTCACCGCGATTCGCAAAGCCGGATTCGAGGCGCACCTTGTCGAATAGGCAGCCGTTAGCCAACAAGGCAGCAGCACGCGGCGGTCGGGACGCCCGTGGAGACCCCCATAGAGACGATAGTCCTGCCGATTCACGGCATGACCTGCGCAGCTTGCCAGGCGCATGTCGAGCGCTCGCTGCGTGCAGCGCCCGGCGTCCTCGATGCGACCGTCAACCTGCTGGCACACTCCGCGCGTGTGATGTACGCGCCGGCCGAGTCCTCGCCGAACGCTCTGGTTGCCGTTGTGAGCGAATCCGGCTACGAGGCAAACCTTCCCGCGCACGCCGGCTCCGCCGATCACGTTCCGCAAAACAAAGCCCAAAACGCGCTAGACGCGAAAGACGCGACCCGGAAAGAACGCCGGCTGTTCGTCGACAGCGCTGCTTACGATCGCGGCAGCCATCGCAGTGATGGTGGCCAGCATGCACGTCATGTCGCCCAGCCCCCTGTTCGCAATCGTGCTGGGCGCAATCACCTTGCTTGGCATGGTGACGGCCGGCGCTCCGGTCTATCAGCGCGCCTGGCGGGCCGCGCGCCACCGCAGCACCAACATGCACACGCTGGTCGCGCTGGGCACGCTTGCGGCCTTCGGCTACTCGGTGGCCGCGACGTTCTGGCCCGGCCTGCTCACGCGCCACCACATCCAACCCGGCCTCTACTACGACTCGGTGCTCTTCATCCTCGGGTTTCTGCTGCTGGGCAACTGGCTGGAGACCCGCGCACGCAAGCGCGCGCTGGACGCGGTCCGCTCCCTGGCAGAGTTGCAGCCCGCACAGACCCGCGTGCTCAAAGAAGGGCGCGAGCTGACCGTGCCGACCGCAACCGTGCTCCCCGACGATGTTGTCGTCCTTCGACCCGGCGAGCGTGTGCCTGTTGATGGCATCGTGCTCCGCGGCATGACCAGCGTCGACGAATCGCTGCTCACCGGCGAGTCGCAGCCGGTCGCGAAGAGTATCGGAGACGCGCTGATCGGCGGCTCGCTCAATTACGACGGCGCCATCGAATATCGCGCCACCGCGGTGGGCGCAGAAAGCCGCCTGGGGCAGATCCTGCGGCTGGTCGAGCAGGCGCAGTCCTCGCGCGCGCCCATGCAGCAACTCGCCGATCGGCGTCAGCGCCATCTTCGTCCCGGCAATCATCGCGCTCGCGATTGCCACCTTCGTGATCTGGTCGTTCTTCGACGTCAGCCGCGGATTCGCCGTCGCCATCGCAGTCTTGGTGATTGCCTGCCCCTGCGCGATGGGTCTTGCGGTGCCGGCGGCGCTGACGGTCGCCATCGGACGCGGCGCGCAGCTCGGCGTTCTGTTCAAAGGCGGCGAAGCGCTGGAGCGGCTGGCCCATGTCGATACCGTCCTGCTGGACAAAACCGGCACGCTGACCGAAGGCAAACCGAGCGTTGTCGCCGTCGCGCCCGCAGCCGGATGGTCCGAAGACCGGCTGCTCAAGCTCGCCGCTTCGGCAGAGCAGCGCTCCGAGCATCCGCTGGCGCGCGCCGTCATCCACGCCGCGGAGCAGCGCGGACTCACCGCTCCTGCCCATCGATGATTTCAGGCCAAGCCCGGCATGGGATTGGAAGCGACCATCGGCGGCGCAGAGGTCCTTGCCGGAAACACGCGCCTCTTCGAGCAACACGGCATCGCCATCCCTAGATCCGTCCGCGGAACCCGGCGCGACGATGCTGCACATTGCACACTCCGGCGTCTATGCGGGCACGATCGTCTGCCGCGATACTGTTCGTGCGGATGCTGCCGGCGCTCTGCGCGCACTCGAAGCACTGCACCTGAAACTCGCCATCCTGACCGGCGACACTGCGGCTTCCGCACAGCCTCTTGCCGATGCTCTCGGCATTCGCGAGGTCTACGCCGGGCTCTCGCCGGAGCAGAAGCTGGAACGCATCCGCGAGTTGCAGCGGCAGGGCAGGCGCGTGCTGATGGTGGGCGACGGCATCAACGATGCGGCCGGCCATCGCGCAGGCAGACTCCGGGATCGGCATGGGAACTGGCACGGAACTGGCACGCGAGGCAGGCGACGCCATCCTGCTGCACAGCGATCTTGGCGCCATCGTCGCGGCATTGAAGCTCGCGCGCGCCACGCGCCGCATCATGAAGCAGAACCTGGGCTGGGCCGCAGGCTACAACCTGCTCGCTGTACCGGTAGCCGCGGGCGTGCTCTGGGCTGCCTTCGGCATCCTGCTGTCGCCGGCAGTGGCCGCAGCAGCGATGGCGCTCAGTTCAGTAAGCGTCTTGTTGAACAGCCTGCGCCTGCGGCGTTGGAGGGCAGCATGAAGAAGAACAAGACACAACAGCAGCTGGCAGCGTCATGCAATACCGATGAAAAGCTGGCAGCCGCTGTGGACCCCGAGCTGAAAGCCGCGGCCGTCCGCCGGCTGCGCCGCATCGCCGGTCAGGTGCGCGGCCTTGAGTCGATGGTCGAGCAGGAGCGCTACTGCGCCGACATCCTGGTGCAGATCGCCTCTGTGCAGGAGGCGCTCCGCGGTGTCAGCCGTCTGCTGATGCGCAATCACCTGGAGCACTGCGCCACCACGGCGATCCGCGACGGCGGCGACAACGCCAGCGCTATGTATGACGAGCTGCTCGACCTCGTGTACCGGCACGCGCGCATACGCGATAGGCGCGACGATCCCAACGCCGTTAACTCTTCAGCCGGGCGTGCCGGCGCGTAAACTAGCCGCAGGCCGACTGCCGTGCGCATTCTACGACGCTACATTTTGAGTGAAGTGATCTCGCACGCCCTCATCGGCGGGGCGCTGTTCACCTTCATTCTGTTCATGCGGCCGCTGGCCGACATCCTCGGCGTCATCGTGCGGGAGAGCGCATCGCTCGCCAGCATGGCAGAGATCTTTCTCTTCACGCTGCCCAACACCTTCACCATGACCATCCCGATGGCGGTGCTGGTCGGTGTGCTGCTGGGGCTCAGCCGCATGGCTGCGGACAGCGAGATCACCGCCATGCGTGCTGCCGGCATCGGCGTCTGGCGCTTTGTCGGCATCGTCTCTCTGGTTGCGGTTCTTGCGCTGGGGCGTCTCGCTCCTCAATGCGCTCTATCTTGCGCCCAAAGCGGCGGAGTCGCTTCTCGATCTCGAAAATGCGCTGAAGACCTCGCAGGCTTCCTTTGAGATTCAGCCGCGTGTCTTCTATGAAGATTTCAAGAACTACGTGCTCTATGTGCAGAATGTGCGCGGCTCCGTCGGCGCGTCACAGTGGCAGCACGTCTTTCTCGCCGACCTCACCAATCCCGCTTCGCCGCTCATCATCACCGCGGCCACGGCCACAGTGGTCAATGGCGGCAATGGCGAGCTCCGCATGCGGCTGCGCAACGGCACGCGGCACGAATTTGTGGCCAATGATCCCGAACCAGTACTCCGTCTCCACCTTTGCGGAAGCCGATCTTCCCCTGCAGACGGGCAATCAGGAAGACACGCATATCAGCCATGCGGACGCACCGGTGCTGGCCATGTCCACGCCCGAGCTTTGGCGGAAGTCGCAGCGCCATGGCGGACAGTGGTATCGCATCGAGTTCTACAAGCGCCTCGCCTTTCCCGCTTCCTGCTTTGTCCTGATGCTGGTGGGCGTTCCGCTCGGGCTCTCCTCCCGCCGCGGCGGCAAAAGCGCCGGGTTCGTCCTCACCATCGCGCTGGTCTTCGTCTACTACTTCCTCTCGCTCACCGGCGTCTCGCTGGCACGCCAGGGCAAGATCACTCCGTTCCTGGGCGTGTGGGCAGCCAACATCATCTTCGCCGCGTTCGGCCTGCTCCTTCTGCGGCAGCTCAGCCGCGGCGGCGTTGCGAATCTCTCCTTCAATTTCGGCGGCGCGCGCACGCGCCGGCAAGGTTCTGAAGCCGCGCCTGCCGCATCCTCGACACCACACTGCGCCACGAGCGCTCTGGCCGCCGCAGTTTTCCGCTCATCCTGGATGACTACGTGCTCCGCGAGTTCCTCGGCACCTTCTTCATGGTGCTCTGCACCTTCGTGCTGCTCATGCTCGTCTTCACCTTCTTCGAGCGGCTCGGCGACATCATCCGCAACCGCACACCGCTGGTCACTGTAGGCGCGTATCTTTTCAATCTGGTCCCCAGCATGGTCTACACGCTGCTGCCGCTCGGCGTACTCGTCGCCGTGCTGGTGACATTTGGCGTGCTCAACCGCTCCAGCGAGCTCACCGCGATGAAGGCCACCGGCATCAGCATCTATCGCGTCATCGTGCCCGTGCTGGTCATTGCCGCGATTCTCGCCGTCGGCTTGTTCCTCTTTGACGAGAGCTATCTGCCCGGCGCAAACCGCCGTCAGGAAGCCCTGCTCGAGCATCATCAAGGGAAAGCCCGCGCAGACCTTCCTGCGCCCGGATCAGAAGTGGATCTTCGGCGAGCAGGAGCCGGGAAAGCCCGGCCGCATCTACTACTACCAATTCTTCGATCCGGACCACGATCGGTTCGCGAATCTTTCTGTCTTCGAGTTCGACCCTGACACGCTTCTCCCTGACGCGCCGCATCTTTGCCGATACCGCACACTGGGACCCGCACCTGAATCAGTGGATCTTCGAAGATGGATGGGACCGCCACTTCCAGGGCGAGGCCGTCAGCAGCTACGACCGCTTCTCGCTCAGCACATTCGCCACGCTGACCGAGCAGCCTTCTTATTTCAAGAAGGAGAACCGCCAGTCGTCCGAGATGAGCTTCATGGAACTTTCGCGCTACATCCACGACCTGCGGCAGAGCGGCTTCGACACCATGCGGCTGCGCGTGCAGCTCGATCACAAGGTCGCATACCCGCTCATCACCCTGATCATGGCCATACTGGCGGTGCCGTTCGCGCTCTCCATGGGCAAACGAGGCTCGCTCACGGGCATTGCTGCCGCTATCGGAGTGGCCATCGCCTATTGGGTGGTGGCGGGTACGTTTGAGGCCATGGGCAACGTCAACATGCTGCCCGCATTCCTCGCGGCATGGTCGCCCGACCTGCTCTTCGGCCTCGCCGGCGGCTATCTGCTGCTGAAAACCCCTACGTAGAAACGCTGATGAGTGCTGTCAGAATCCGAACCGCACCACGGAGGAAATTCCATGACTCGCTGTCACATCGCAGCAATCGCTGTCATCACGGCCGCAACATCACTGTCGAGCGCCTACGCCCAAAATGGAGCGCAAAGTACAACCAAGGCCGTCGCGTCCGCGCAGCGCGAGGTCCTGCTGCAGGCTGACCACTCCTGGAACGGCGTTCCCTACACGCAATATCCAAAGGGTCGTCCGGAACTGACCATGCTCAAGCTGACCATTGCCCCGCATACCGCGTTGCCGTGGCACACGCATCCCTTTCCAAACGCCGCGTACGTGCTCTCAGGCACGCTCACGGTCCACGACAAGGTCAGCGGCAAAACAAAGGTCTTTCATCAGGGAGAGGCATTCGCGGAAACCGTAAATGACGTCCACCGCGGCGAAACCGGCGATGAACCCGTCGTCCTGCTCGTCACGTACGCCGGCACGCCGGGTGTTCCCACGTCCATCCCGGCTAAGGGAGAGCAGAAGGAATACTAAAGTGGGCGTAAGGCAGACTACTTGATCGAATCCGACTGCGCTTGCGTATCGCCGGGCAGAGCAATCTGTGGCACCAGCATGTCTTCTTTGCGGTAGATCATGTTGGTTGCGTTCAGTGACGCCAGCTCAAAGCCGTGCCCGTGCGTGATCGCGTCTGTCGGGCAGGCCTCCACGCAATACCCGCAGAAGATACAGCGGTTGTAGTCGATGTTGTAGACCTTCGCGTATCGCTCTGCGCTGGAGATTCGCTTCTCTTCCGTGTTCTCCGCCGCCTCAATGTAAATGCAGTTCGAGGGGCAGGCCGCCGCGCACAGGAAGCACGCTACGCACTTTTCCAAACCATTCTCATCCCGCTGCAGCACGTGCGCGCCGCGAAACCGGTCCTGAAAGTGCGCGCCGCGGTTTGGCCCCGGTCCATCGGGATAGTTTTCCACCTCGGTCGGCTTGAACATCTCGCCGAAGGTGATCGACATACCCTTGGCCACGCCGGCAATGTTGCGCACGATAGACATGTGAGCAGTATACGACGTTCGCCGCGGACGCCGGGCTGAGCAGAGTCTCAGGATCCCTCGGCTGTTGTAGGCAGTTCCGATCGGAATCATCGTGAATACTGATATGTCGTGATACGATATATTCATGAAAGACGGACGACCCTCCTCGTCCAGCCTGGTCGAGCGGCTGGCCGAATTTCGCTATCGCCTTCGTGCCTTTGTTCAGTTCAGTGAGCAGGCGGCCCACGCCGCCGGCCTGCAACCGCAACAGCATCAATTGCTTTTGCAGATTGCCGGAGCCCCGGCCAGCGCCGTTCCCACCATCGCCTATGCTGCCGAGCGTCTCGGCCTGCGCCATAACAGCGTGGTCGAGTTGGCAAACCGCTCAGTAGAAGAAGGACTGCTCGAGCGCACCAGCGACGAGACGGACGCCCGCCGCGTTCTGCTTCGCGTTACATCCAAAGGTTCCCGCCTGCTCCACAAGCTGGCCGCTCACCACCGCAGCGAGCTTGAAGTGATGGGTCCCGATCTCATCGAGGCGCTTACCCGCATCGAACATTGGCAGGAATCCGCTGCCGGCCGCGCACTCTGCAGAACGCACTCTGGCGCGAGGTGCTCGATGAGAAGCCATGCCTCCACACTGCGCGACTTCACCGTCGACCGTCGGGTCTGGCTGATCTCGGGCTTGGCCATCATCGTCGGCATCGGCGGCGCAGGACTGGCCCTGATCCTGCTGCGGCTCATCGCCTTCTTTACCAATCTCTTCTACTATCACCGCATCAGCTGGGCGATGGTCGGGCCCGCCGGCAGCCCGCTCGGTTATTGGATGGTGCTCGTGCCTGTCGTCGGCGGCGTCATCGTCGGCATCATGGCGCGCTATGGTTCGGATAAGATCCGCGGCCACGGCATTCCCGAAGCCATTGAAGCCATCCTGCTGAACGGCGCGCGCATCGAGCCCCGCATCGCCGTGCTCAAACCCATCTCGGCCGCCATCGCCATCGGCTCCGGCGGTCCGTTCGGCGCGGAAGGCCCAATCATCATGACCGGCGGCGCCTTCGGCTCGCTGCTGGCGCAATGGGTCAAGCTCACAGACGCAGAGCGCACCACGCTGCTCGTCGCCGGCGCTGCAGCGGGCATGTCCGCAACCTTCGCGGCGCCGTTCGCTGCTATCCTGCTCGCCGTCGAGCTTCTGCTTTTCGAGTGGCGTCCGCGCTCGCTCGTTCCTGTGGCCTTTGCCAGCGTCACCGCCGCTGTGCTGCGTGTCATCTGGCTCGGTGCGGGCCCGCTCTTCCCGCTCTCCTCGCAGGCCATCCCCGGCGGCATTCGCTTCGCCCTGTTGGCCGCAATCCTCGGAGCACTCGTCGGCCTCTGCGCCGCAGCACTCAGCGGCATGATGTATGGCTTTGAAGATCTGTTCGGCAAGCTTCCCGTGCACTGGATGTGGTGGCCCGCAATCGGCGGACTCGGCGTCGGCATCGGCGGCTTGTTCTTCCCCCACGGCCTCGGCGTCGGCTATGACAACATTGCCGTCTTACTAGCCGGGCACGCAACGATGGCGCTCATCTTCGGTGTCATCGTTTTCAAATCGCTGATGTGGGCTTTCTCGCTCGGCTCCGGAACCTCAGGTGGTGTGCTCGCGCCATTGCTCATGATCGGCGCATCGCTTGGCGCGCTCTCGGCACATCTGCTCCACTGCCGGAAAGCACGCTGGCGCTGATCGGCATGGGCGCCATGCTCGCCGGCGCACTCGGCTCTCCACTCACCGCCATCGTCTTCTCGATCGAGCTCACGCATGCCTTGCCCGCGCTGCTGCCGCTCGTGGTCGCGTGCATCGCCGCATACACCATCACATCGCTCATCATGCCGCGCTCCATCCTCACGGAAAAGCTCGGCCGCCGCGGACATCACCTCACCCGCGAATACGGCGTCGATCCGCTGGAAATGGTCAGCGTGGAAGATGCGATGACCGACGTTGCCGACGAGCACACGCCGTTGCTTGCCGAGCTTCCGCCCGTCTATACCTTCGGCGACGAGACCTGCCGCAGCGCAGCCGAGCGCATGGCCACCACCGGGCAGATTCGCCTGCTCGTCCTGGACCGCGAGACGATGCATCCGCGCGGCTATGTCTCCCTGCAGGATTTGCTGATTGGCCGCCGCCGCTTCATCAAACGCGAAGAGGCGCGGGAGCGCGTATTCCGTCTGGCATCCTCGCGAGCCACCGAGCACGATCCCGTCGTCGACCACGAGGAGCCAGTCGAACACGCGAAACGCTAACGCGTCGTCACGAACGTGGGTGCCCCTCATCTTGGACAGATGCCGGCGTGAGCGACAACGGAGCGAACCGTAGTAACACGCGCCGCAGGCGCAATCGCCTGAACGGCCAGTCCTAACCGCCCAATTTGACCAGCGCCGCTGCGCTGGTCAGCCGGCGCTCCAGATGCCGCTCCAGCGTCTGCACCGAAAAGCGCCGCAGGTCGCGCGCACGCTCGCGCGGCCACGGCTCATCCAGCAGCGCCGCCGCGGGCGCATGAAAAATGCGTGCCGCCAGCCGCTGCGACTCCACGCTGAGCGTGCCGGAGGCAAGCCGCTTGTGGTGCACACACACCAGCCCATCGGAAAGCGCATGGAAGTACGCAGGCCCGCCATCCAATAGTTCGCTGCAGATCATGCAGCGGCGCAGCTCCGGCAGCCACCCCATCAGGCGTGTGATCCATAATGCGAAGTAAGTCACCGGCATCCACACGCCGCCGCCTTCCGCCGTCTCCAGCACGGAGAGCAACAGGCGGAAGACGGCATCGTTGGGATCGTGGTCCGGCTGCGTCTCGTCGATCACCTCAGCGAAGAACGCCAGCGCGCTCAAGCGGGTGTAGTCCACGGCCATCGACAACGGCGAGCGCAGAATTTCAAAGTAGTCCAGCCGCACCAGCTCCTGCCGCGGCTTTTCGACAAAGCTGGCGCGCACATGCGTCATCGGCTCCAGCGCACCGCCGAAGCGCCGCCGGCTCTTCGCCGCGGACTTTGCCACACCCTTCAGCTTGCCGAACTCACGCGTAAACAGCGCGACGATCTGATCGGCCTCGCGGATCGGCCACGTGCGCAGCACAATGGCTTCAGCATTCATATGTGTCTAAACGCAGCAACGCGCAACCCGAAGGCTGCGCGCTGGCGAAAAGCTATGTCCTGACTAGCGGCCAAAATGCGTGGCATTCTTTTCCGTATAGGCGGCCCACTTTTCCGGCAGGTCGTCGCCCGCGAAGATGGCGGAAACCGGACACACCGGCACGCAGGCGCCGCAGTCAATACACTCCACCGGATCGATAAAGAGTTGCTCCACCTCGGCGTGGTCGGCCTCGTCCTTCTTGGGATGGATGCAGTCAACGGGGCAGGCATCGACGCAAGCCGAGTCCTTAGTACCGATGCAAGGTTCTGCAATAACGTAAGCCATGAAACCAATCTCCAGTGCGGGGTGGGGTCACTTCAATTGTAGCAGCGTTTTCCCCGATGGCGCCGCCTGCTCCTTGCAGAAGCGACGCTCCTCGCTTTTGTGTTGTGAGTGTTTTGAATCGGATGGTGAGCGTAAATTTGAAGCGACATCAAAGGAGTGTTCGAGATTGAGAGGGCTCACCCGCATTCGCGCCATCGCCATGGCTTTTCCGGAAGTGCAGGAAGGGCCGCCCGTACCGGCAGCTCGCCGAATTGCGGCTTTCAAGGTCGCAAGGAAAGCTTCCTCGGATTGGAGATTGGAGGTATGACCATGACCCTAAGTCTCCCAGAGAAGGAGGCCAAGCTTGCCGCCGCCCGTGAGCCGGACGCGTACAAGGAGATTTGGCGGAACGGTACGAAGTTCATGGGGCTTCGCGTAGATCAGGCCAAGGTCCCCAGCCGGCGGGTGCGCGAATTGATTGAAATGTCGTGGCGCCACAGCGCACCGAAACGCACTATGGCCGCGTACGACAAACAAACCCACCAGATCTAGGTTTTCGGTCCTTGCGCTTGATTGCGGCAGCTCAGTACGTGCCCATCCGGACGCGAACCACTGTATCCTCATGCCGCAGATTGATCCCGCGGTCCGTCTGGTCGCCATTCAGGATGCGCAGCGCGTGCCACTCGCCGGTCTCGTACTTACCTTCCTCCGCGCGCAGAATCTGCGCATGGCCCGCTGTGCCTTCGGCAAGCCGCAGCGTCACGCGCGTGTCGAAGCCCGCCACCACGAACGTGTCGGGATCGATCTGGGCAATGAGCACCCGCCCCGTGTGGTCCGGCGTTCCCGGTGCATGCTCACCATCCCGTTGCCGATCACCAAAACCGATCTCCGCGCGCCAGCGGCCCAGGTCAATCGAAGTCTCCGTCTGCCCCACTTCTTCGGTTGCGGTGTGCACCTTGCCTTCGAAGATCCACTGCGCCAGGTCGCGATCCAACGGCGCGAGCAGCTTGTAGTTCTCGGTGTGCAGTTTGGGAACCTCGCCCGGCTGCAGCGACCATCCCGTCTGGTCAGTCGCAAATGGCGAGTACCCGATGCCACCCGCTCCGATGTCGTAGAAGATCCCTTTGGCAAACGGGTCGCCTAATCCTGTCTCCGGAATCCACACCGGATTGTCCGGACGGTGATATGCCGCCAGGATTTCGTTGAACGCCTTCGTATCGCTGGTGTAAATGTCCGGCCCAATCATGTCGATGTGCGTCGCAGTCGCCTTCCAGATATCGATCACCGGTTGCGCGGGGCCGCCGCTCGGATAATCGAATCCCGGCCGGTCCCATCCGCGAATGCGATAGCCATGTGGGTACTGCATCCACACATTGCAGTACATCGGCACCTGTATCTCTGCTTTGCCCGCCGCTGCCACTTCGCTGATGTAGTGCGCCACCGAGTAAGCCTGGAAATCCTCATCCGCATCCGGACCAAAGACCTCGCGCCACGTCCCGCCGGACGTGCCGTTAGATGTCCCTGCGTGCTTGCCAAGCGCCTTCAGTAGCGCGGCCGGCACTGGACCATCAAACTCCTTCTCCGCCGCGGGTGAGTGATCGCGCACCGCATCGATCGCACCCGACTCGTTCTCCACCTGAACCAGAATCACCGTGTGCTGCTCGCCGTCGATCTCGTGCAGGTGACGCATCAGCGCACGGAACGCGGCCTTATCCGCTTCGAGATTCACATCCGAATTCGCAGAGAGCACCTGTACCGGCTCGCCGCGCTCGTTAATCATGCGCGGATATTTCTCCGGATGCGTCTTGACCCACTCCGGCACGTAATGGTCTTCGCCGTTCTTCCACGTGCCAAACCACAGCAGCACCATGCGCAGGTTGTGCTGGCGCGCGCCGGTCACCAGCGCATCCACGGTTGAGAAATCGAACTGCCCCGGCGCGGGCTCCATCTGCTCCCAATAGACCGGCGCCTCCATCGTGTTCGCGTGCATTGCGGTCAACGTGGGCCACACATCGGGCAGCGTCGATGGCCACGAGCTGGAATTGTTGATCTGCCCACCGAGAACAAAGAAAGGTTTGCCATCGACCATCAGCGCAAACCGGCCGTCGCGCTTTACAAGCGTGGGCGCTTCAGCAGCCACGGAAGGAAGAGTGAGTGCAAGAGCGGCAAGCGGAGCAACCACCATTTCAGCGCGCGCATGTAAGGCCTTTCATCAGCACAGACACAATACCGCAAAACACACGCTGAAATAGGGAATCGGAAGGAGGGAAACAGGACGGAGCGGACCCGGGCTGCTCCCTGCTTTCTATCCCTGTTCCCTGCTCTACTCTGCGAACGTCTTCCGCCGCGCCGCAAACTCCGCAGCCGTCGGCACCGGCTCGATATCCCGCCCCGCAAACATATCCTGAAAGAACTTCTGCAGCTCCGGAAGTAACAGACCATTCGTCGCCAGCACTTCCTTGCTGTCCAGCCGGAAGGGCTCGCCCTCAAACGTCGTCATCTGACCCCCCGCCTCGGTCACCATCAGCGCGCCTGCGGCAGTATCCCAGGGGTTCAGGTTGAACTCCCAGTACGCATCGAATCGTCCCGCCGCCGTGTACGCCAGATCGAGCGCAGCCGCGCCGGCACGCCGCACACCATGCGAGCGCAGTGTGAGCTGCTGATAGAAGTGGATGTTCGGATTCTCGTGCCGCTTATGACTGGGAAAACCCGTCGCCAGCAGCGCCTCCTGCAGATGCGCCGTCTTCGAGACGTGCAGCCGCCGCCCGTTCAGATACGAGCCGCTGCCCTTCTCCGCAACGAAAAGCTCGTTATGCATCGGCTGATAGATGACCCCGGCCACGATCTCGCCGTCCTGATCCGGCGCCAGCCCCGCAGGTCGCCGCTCCAGTCCCAGCGATACGCAGAAATACGGAAAGCCATGCGCAAAATTCGTCGTGCCGTCCA
Organism: uncultured Acidobacteriaceae bacterium; assembly: GCA_963797895.1. GTDB lineage: Bacteria > Acidobacteriota > Terriglobia > Terriglobales > Acidobacteriaceae > KBS-83. The sequence goes on along the minus strand of CAWCRD010000006.1, from coordinate 1,924,520 downwards.
GCGGATCGACATACCAGCGATACTCGGCATCCAACGCCGAGCGTGTGCCCTCCTCGCCGTAAATGCCATGGTTCGGAAACGCGATGTGTAGCTTTTCAACGATCAGCTTTTCGCTCGCGCGGTCCGCCTCCGTCACCAGGTCGACATCGCCCTTGTATTCGGTGAGCACGCCGCGTTCGTAAAAGTCATGGATCAGCAGTCCGGCTTCAATTGCAATTGCCGCCGCCGGCACGGCCAGCCCCAGGTTCAGCGAATCAGGAAGTTGGCTAATCACGGCGTGCGTCCCTCGATGCCTCTGCGGAATTTTGACCAGCGCTGTTCTTCAATCCCCGTCGTCCCTGCTCCGTTATCGTGCGTATCTGCTGCTTGTAGATAAACAGGTTGGGGTGTCCCTCGCGCGTCAGCCGGATCATGCGGTCATCAAAGTACTCGATCCACCCGGAGACGCTTTCGCCGTCGCGCAGCTTCACCGTCACCGGCACCTGCTTGTCGGAGAGGAAACGAAGATAAGCGGCCTCCTGCCCAGTATCGCCGGGCGGCGGCAGCTTTTTACTGCGGTGCGACGCATTCTCACTCGCCATGCCGCGATTGTAGCCGAGCCTTGGCATTTGTTCTGATGGCGTCAGATGGCGGTGGGCTTCTCGGAGTGCCTGCCCGTGTCGAAAGGCCGCATGACCGTCTGTCGGCCAATCTATATCTGAAGAGAAATCGTCTTAGCGGCCAGCGTCCGCATAATAGCCGGGCCGGTTGCGCACGCTGTACTTCGCGCTGTTCCCAACGCTGCTCATCTTCACCGCAATTGAGCGGAATCCGCCTGGGTCTTCCGGCGGACGCTTTGGCGGGTAGTACCCCAGCAGATACTGCGTCCGCAGATCGTCCGCAATGCGGTGAAAAATCTGGTCCAGCGATGACTGATCGGCGTAGTACGCGCGCCCCCCGGTCTGCTCCGCTAGCGTGATCATCGCGTGCTCGCCTGCCAGATCGCGGCCTGCACTCGCCGCTACCGGTACGTCAATGATGCTGTAGATCATCACCTCGTCGCGCACCGCCTCATCCAGCGCGTCCTCGTAGCTCACATCGTTCACCGTATTGTCGCCATCCGAGATCACCACCAGCACGCGCCGGCCATGCTCCGGCCGCAGCAATTGCGATCCCAGCGAGATGCCTCCGTAGAACGCGGTGCCGCCGCTGCCGGGACGCAATCCACTCAGTCCGGCCGCAATCCGCTTCGCATTCGGAGTGAAGCCCGTCACATCGCGCGCGCTGTCCGCAAACGCCACAACATCGGCGCGGTCCTGCGGGCGCAGCACGTCCTTCGCAAAGCGCTGTGCTGCCGCCTGCTCCCGCGCAAAATCCTTGTACACGCTCCCGCTCAGGTCCACCGACAGCACAATGGCCAGTGGAGCCGAGGTGTCCCGCTCAAAAACCGCAATCTTCTCGAGCTTCCCATCTTCGAAGAGTTGGAAATCCTCCCGCGTCAGTCCGCCGATCGGTGCGCCCGCCTTATCTGTCACACTCACGAACACGTTTACCAGCGGAGCTTCAACATGAAACGTAGGCTCCTTCTGCGCCGCGGCAGAGGCCGCAAGCAGCGCCAGCGCGAACACCGCGGCCACGCGATTCATGCCGGCGTTCCAGGCCCCAGCTCCGCCGGAAATGGCTCGCCGTCCGTCCACACCGCACCGTCCGCGAAGTGCTCCTTCTTCCAGATCGGCACCGTGCGCTTCAGCGTGTCGATCAGCCATCGGCACGCCTCGAAGGCCGCCGCGCGATGCGCCGACGTGACCGCGATCACGATGCTGCTCTCGCCGATCTCCAGCCTGCCCAGCCGGTGCACAATGCCAACGCGGTCGATAGGAAATGTCTCCCCCGCCTCGCGCGCCAGCTTCTGCATCTGGCCCAGCGCCATCTCCTCGTATGCCTCGTAGTCGAGATAGAGCGTCTTCCGCCCGCGCGTGTTATCGCGCACGATGCCATCAAAAACAACCACCGCGCCGTCAGCCGACTGCTTCAGCTTCGTCACCAGGGCATCGCGATCGATCGTCTCGCGTATCAGCGCCACCATCGGCTCGGCCGCATCCTCCGCGCCACCCGACACCGGGGGCAGCAGCGCCACCTCATCGCCTTCGCGCAGCACCGCGGAGCGATTCGCATACTCGCGGTTTACTGCCACCGCCAGCGCTCCCCACACCGGATGTCCCGCGCTCTCGGCGCCGTGAGTAGAGCTCCCATTCCGAAGCCGCTCCGTCAAATTCGCCACGGTCGAGCCCTCCGGTAACGTCACGGTCTCGCCACTCGACGAAACGAGGTCCTTGAGCACACCGAAGAAGAGCACGCGCACCTGCATGTCGTCAGCTTAGACGCTAGGACGCGTAGAAAGTAGTCGCGCCGCCGGTGTACCTTCAGTCTCGAAGAGTCGTTGCCCAGGGAGAAAAAATGGCCCAGCCGATGCTGATCGCGAAACAGACTGACACCAAAGCCGACCTTGTCCTGCTGCCCTCGCTTACCAACCGTCACGGCCTCGTAGCCGGAGCCACCGGCACCGGCAAAACTGTCACCCTGCAGGTCATCGCCGAAGCGCTCAGCCGCAACGGTGTGCCGATCTTTGCGGCCGACATCAAAGGCGACCTCTCCGGCATCAGCCAGCCCGGCCAGAGCACGCCAAAGCTCGCCGAGCGCCTGAAGACGATGGGTCTGCCCGCGCCTGCCTTCGCCGGCTGCCCGGTCACGTTCTGGGATGTCTTTGGCGATCAGGGGCATCCCGTCCGTGCCACCGTGTCCGAGATGGGTCCACTGCTGCTCAGCCGCATCCTCAACCTCAACGACACCCAGGCCGGCGTCCTGACACTGGTCTTCAAAATCGCGGACGATCAGGGTTTGCTGCTGCTAGACCTCAAAGATCTCCGCGCGATGCTGCAACACACCGGCGATAATGCCGCGCAGTACAAGACGCAGTACGGCAACATCTCCGCCGCCAGCATCGGCGCCATTCAGCGCAATCTCATCGCGCTCGAACAACAGGGCGGCGACAAGTTCTTTGGCGAGCCCGCGCTCAACATTGACGATCTGCTTCAAGCCGATCAGAACGGCCACGGTGTCGTCAACATTCTCGCTGCCGACAAGCTCATGCAATCGCCGCAGCTCTACGCCACGTTCCTGCTCTGGCTGCTCTCGGAGCTCTTCGAGCGCATGCCCGAGGTCGGCGATCCCGAAAAACCGAAGCTCGTCTTCTTCTTCGACGAGGCGCATCTGCTCTTCAATGATCTGCCCACCGCTCTCGGCGCACGCATCGAGCAGGTCATCCGCCTCATCCGCTCCAAGGGCATCGGCGTCTATTTCGTCACGCAGAACCCGAATGATGTTTCACAGGTCGTCCTCAGCCAACTCGGCAATCGCGTGCAACACGCCCTCCGCGCCTTCACGCCCAACGATCAGAAGGCCGTCAAAGCCGCCGCCGATACCTTCCGCACCAATCCCAAACTCGACACCGCCACCGCCATCACCCAGCTCGCAGTCGGTGAGGCTCTGGTGTCCTTCTTAGACGAGACCGGCACGCCGGGCGTCGTACAGCGCGCCATGGTCTGCCCGCCGTCAAGCCAAATCGGCCCCATCACCCCCGAGCAGCGTCAGCAGATCATCGCCAGCTCGCCGGTCGCAGGCGTGTACGAGAAAGCCGTCGATCGCGAATCCGCCTACGAACGCCTCACTGGGAAAGCTCAGCAAACGCCAACTGAGGGTCAGCTCCACCAACGTGATCAGGTCCAACAGCAGGCACAAACGGCCACCGCTGGAGCCGGTGGCCTGCTCACCGAAGCCATGGGAGCACTCTTTGGCAGCGGCAACTCACGGCGCATGTCCCCCGGACAAGCGATGGTTAACAGCGCCGCAAGAGCCATCGGCTCGCAGGTGGGCAGGCAGCTCATCCGCGGCGCACTCGGCTCATTGCTCGGCGGCAGTCGTCGCTAGGACCTACTTTTGTTATCTCTACGAATCGTTCCTGTGTGAGATATCTTCATCTTCGATCAACTATGAGACGAAGACTCTTTCTCTTCTGCCTCGCGGGCGTGCTTATACATGCAGATGCCTGCTTGGCGCAGGATGCCGTTAAAAACGCAACGGTCACCTTTTACATGCACGGTAATCGCATGACATCTGGCATGCCCGGTACTCGTACTGGCGTCTTCTATGGGCAGGTCTTTGACAGCAAGAGCCCACTTCTCAGTTTCCGCGAAGGCTTCTTCAAAAAAAACAATCTTGTCGTCAGCTTCGCACTGCTATCCGGCCCACACACCTTTTGGGCCAGCTATGGAAAGACACCAGCCCACGGCGGCAAACTTGCTCTTACGCTGGAGGCAGGCAAGAACTACTTCATCCGCGCTGAATCCGAGTCCAGGGGCATTGGACTTGTGGAATTTGAAAAAGGACGGCTCGATGTGGTGCCATGCGAGACCGCACGTACACAGACAGAAGGTGCCAAGTTGCTTGACGTAAAGCGTATCGCTCCAAGAGCAACGGCAAATGTGGTTCAGATGCCGCTTCCCATCAATTGCCCTTAGTCTTCTCTGCCCTACCGCGGCACCAAAACAGCATGCTCGGGAATCTCCTCATCCGTGTGCGCCTTCAACCCGCCATACCGCCGCTCGCGCTGCTGGTACTCCGCAATCGCCTCCAGCAGATGCACGCCCCGGAAGTCCGGCCAGAACCGCTCGGTCACAAAAATCTCCGAGTACGCGATCTGCCACAGCAGAAAATTCGAAATCCGCATCTCGCCCGAGGTCCGGATCACCAGGTCCGGATCGGGCATGTGGGCCGTGTACAGATGCCTGTGCAGGTCCGCCTCGGTAATCCCCTCCGCGTTCCGCCCTTGCATCGCGCGTTCCCGCGACAATGCGGCGAAAGCATCGATAATCTCCGACCGCCCCCCATAATTCAGCGCCAGCGTCAGCACCGTGCCGGTATTGCGCGCCGTCGCCGCTGCCGCCGCCTGCATCTGTTCCTGCACCTCGGCCGGCAGTTCGTGCGTCCGCCCGATATAGGCAATCCGCACGTTGTTATCGTTCATGCGCTGCACATTGTTGATCAGATACGAGCGCAGCAGCCGCATCAGGAAGTTCACTTCCGTCTTGGGCCGCTTCAGATTGTTCTCAAGCGAAAACGCATACAGCGTCAGCCAGGGCAGCCCGATCCGCGAGGATGTTTCCACCACATACTGCACCGACTCTGCGCCCTGCTGGTGTCCGAGAAAACGCTTCAGGCTGCGGCGACCGGCCCAGCGGCCGTTGCCGTCCATGATGATCGCAATGTGTTCTGGCATTCGCTCAGGATTGAGCGACCGGTAGATAGCCTGCTCCTCCGGCGAGAGCTCATGGGCCCGGCTGGCTGACTTCATTGAGAATGCCCTTCCCTCTCAGCCTTCGACCGTAGCACATGCCCGGAGCGCGTCGCAATGCGCGCGGCCGTCTGGAGAAAACGGCCGTGCGCACTGCAGTGCAACGTTAACGCTAGCTGAAGGAACTGGTTCCTTTTATGCCACTGCAGTACGCCGGCGGCCCATCGCCATATCGCGTACCTGGTTCAGGAACATGGACCGCTGCAACGCATCCAGCTTCGAGATCAGCGGCGCAATCTCCGACAGGAACGGATCGTCCAGTATCGAGAGCGAGTCGTCATGCTGGCGGTTGCGCGCATCATGCAGCAGGTTGCACATGTCCACCTCGAGCGCCGTCGCCAGCCGCTCCAGTGAGGACAAGGTTGGCATCGCCTTGCCGTTCTCAATCTTCGAGATGTAAGTGCGGGGCACCTGCATCCGTCCAGCAAGCTGCCGCTGCGAAAGATTGCGGCCGCGCCGGGCATCGCGCACCGCGCGCGCCACCTGCAGACCGCCCTCTTCCGCCTCGGGCTCCCGAGTAGCAGAGGTCGCGGCCGGCATGACCGGTTCGGGCTCTTCCATTTCCAGGGACTTGTGGCACCGCCGGCAGAGGGCATTCATCGTGCGAAATTGCACGAGCTGGCAGTGACCGCAACGTAATACCTCGCGCGCCTCGACGCTTGCTAAGGTAGTTGCCATATGTTGTACGGAGGCCAGAGCGGGCTTCCCGCGCGGCGGAGATACACCGTCGCGCATAGCTACAGTGCCCGAGTGTTGATTTTCATGTCAAGTGAAATCCCAGTGGAAAGCACCTGGATATTCTCGAAACAAGGCACAAAACCCGAAGAGAACAGCAATATTCTCGCTTTACACATGACCCAGAGGTGGAATGACTAACCAGATACCTGCCCTTCTCCCCACGCGTGATGCCGCTTGGGACCTGCTCAACGAGTTCACCCAGAGCCCCAGCCTGCTCAAGCACGCCCTCGCCGTCGAGAGCTGCGTCCGCGCCTACGGCGAGCAGGAAGCCGCACGTCTCAGCCTGAACGAGAGCGACACCGAAGCGCTCGTAAACCTCTACAGCGCCACCGGGCTCCTTCATGATTTCGACTACGAGCGCTATCCCTCCGCCGAAGAGCATCCGTGGATCGGCGTGCGCGTGCTCGAAGAACGTGGCTGGCCCGAAGAGATTCGCCATGCCATCCTCGGCCACGCCGAATACACCGGCACGCCGCGCGTTTCGCATCTGGATAAGGTGCTCTTCGCCTGCGACGAACTCGCCGGCTTCCTCACCGCCTGCGCGCTGGTCAAGCCCACGAAATCCATCCATGATGTCGAAGTCGCCGGCGTCAAAAAGAAGCTCAAGGACAAAGCCTTCGCCCGGGGCGTCAACCGCGACGACGTGATCAACGGCGCAAAAGAACTCGGCATCGATCTCGACCAGCACATCGCGTTCTGCCTGGTCGCGTTGCAACGGGATGCAACGGAGCTTGGCTTGGCGTAAGTTCTCAAAGGCAAGAAAAGCTTGCCATTTGTGCCCAATAGCTTCGCCACTGCTCCCATCGTGAGCGATCGAAGTAAGCGAACCAACGGCTCGCGCCGAAGGCGTTCGTGCCTGGACGGCCAGTCCCGCCATCGCCCGGACGGCCTGTCCTGCTATGCTGGCCAGTTTCCTATGCCCACTCCCGAAAATCCGCCCCAGACGCACATCCTGAACACCACCCTCGCCTCCAGGCTCGACCCCAAAGCCAAGCGCCAGCAATCCAATGCCGCCGGCATGCTCACGCTTCTCTCTGCAATCCACCAGCAGGAGGCCACCATCCGCGACGGCGGCGGCGCAAAAGCCATTGATGCACAGCACGCCAAGCAGCGCCTCACCGCGCGCGAGCGCATCGCGCTCCTCCTCGATCCCAACGCAGATTTTTTTGAACTAGCTGCGTTCGCGGCGTTTGACATGTACAGCGAGTGGGGCGGCGCGCCCGGTGCCGGCGTCATCTGCGGTCTCGGACGCGTCGCCGGCCGCCTGTGCATGATCATCGCCAACGACGCCACCGTGAAGGCCGGCGCCTTCTTCCCCATGACCGCAAAGAAGGTCCTCCGCGCGCAGCACATCGCGATGGAGAATCACCTCCCTACCCTCTACCTCGTCGACTCTTCCGGCATCTTCCTCCCGCTGCAGGAGGACGTCTTCCCCGACCAGGACGACTTCGGCCGCATCTTCCGCAACAACGCGCGCATGTCCGCCATGGGCATTCCGCAGATCACCGCCATCATGGGCATGTGCGTTGCCGGCGGCGCTTATCTTCCCGTCATGACGGACCACGTCCTCATGACAGAGGGCAGCGGTCTCTTCCTCGCCGGACCCGCACTCGTCGAAGCCGCCATCGGCCAGAAATATTCCGCCGAAGAGTTAGGCGGCGCCACCATGCACGCAGAAATCTCCGGAACCGTCGACTTCAAAGAGCCCAACGACCATCTCTGCCTCGCGCGTCTGCGCTCGCTCGTCTCGAAGCTCGGCCATCCCGCCAGGGCGCCCTTCGACCGCTCTACCTTCGATCCGGAAAAAGACGCGCCCAGGTATCCCGCCGAAGACCTCTACACGCTCCTCGAACCCGACCCCGCGCGCGCCGCCAGCAACACCTACGATATGCACGAGCTCATTGCGCGCCTGGTCGATCGCTCCGAGTTCGACGAGTACAAGCCCGACTACGGCCGCACCGTCCTCTGCGGATACGCGCGCATCGGCGGCTTCGCCGTCGGCATCGTCGCCAATCAAAAGCAGCACCAGCCGCAGACCAGCCCCACCGGCGAAAAGCGCATCGAGTTCGGCGGCGTCATTTACGCCGAGAGCGCCGACAAAGCCGCGCGCTTCATCCTCGACTGCAACCAGAACCTCATCCCCTTGATCTTCATCCACGACGTCAACGGCTTCATGGTGGGCCGCGACGCCGAATGGACTGGCATCATTCGCTCCGGCGCCAAGATGGTCTCCGCCGTCTCCAACTCCACCGTGCCTAAGATCACCGTGATCGTCGGCGGCTCCTTCGGCGCCGGCAACTACGCGATGTGCGGCAAAGCCTACGACCCGCGCTTCATCTTCGCCTGGCCCACCGCGCGCTACGCCGTCATGTCCGGCGCATCAGCCGCCAACACGCTGGTAGAAATCCGCATCCGCGCTCTCGAACGGGGCGGACGCAAGCTCAGCGATCAGGAGAAGCAGGAGATCCGCGCCAACATCCAGGCCAGCTACGACCAGCAGACCGACAGCCGCTACGCCGCCGCTCGCCTTTGGGTGGACGCCATCCTCGATCCCGCAAAGACGCGCGAAGCCGTTCTGATCGCCTTGGAAGCCGCGGCACACAATCCGAACGTCGAGCGCTTCCACCCCGGTGTGCTGCAAACCTGAGACCCATAGTTAACGAGCAAGATGCGTGCTCTTGATCGAGATGCCTCTTCCCCGTCGCCGAAGCTATCCTCAGACCATGGCGTCACGCGCAGAAGCACTCCCCCGGCAACGAACAGCAGCCCGCAAAAAATCCCGCAGAAGATCTCCGCTGGCCTGGGGCATCGTGTGGGCGCTCGTTCTCGCCGGCATCGTCGCCGCGTACTTCACTGTCCGCTATGCCGAAGTCGCCCCTCTGCTCGGACAAAACGGCCTCTTCCGCCTCCGCCTCATCGCGCCGCTCGCCATGCTAGCCCATCAGCCGCAGCTCGGCATTCCCGACGCTATGGCCGACAAAGTCGCGCAGGTCCTGATGTACGCGCAATTCCCGCTCTATGGCTTGCTACTCGGCGTGCTCTGGCGTGCCGCCGGCTTTCTCCGCGCATCGACGGCAATCGTGCTCACCCACGCGCTCGCCATCGCCGCAGTGCTCGTCCTCGCCCAACTCTAAGAAGTCCAGCTCTAGCCAAGTCAGATCAGCGCGCAGCGTCCGCGGCGACCTTCGCTCGACTCGCTTTTGGCTCGCAACCTCGCCCTTCTCTTTCGAACTCTGCGGTAACATCCCATGTTGCGGCGCTCCACACGCGGCACACGCCTCGGCCTTTGGTCCAATCTCTGCTCCACAGCACGCACAAAAAGCGGCCATCCTGCATCTCCTGTTGTCTGGTCTCAAAGAGTGGATGACGCACCTGCCGCATCGGATTCGGTGCAGCGATGAAGAGATCGGAAATATCGGATCGAAGATGGTACCCTCTTCTGTCCGCATTTGTCTGTTCCGTCTTATGACCGACACTCGTCAAAATCATCGAGTGCCCGCGCGACGCCTGGCAGGGACTCCCGCTCACCATGCCCGCCGAGGTCAAAGCCGACTACCTCCGCGCCCTCGTCACCGCCGGTTTCCGCCACATCGACGCCGCTTCCTTCGTCTCCGCAAAAGCCGTGCCGCAGATGGCCGACTCCGAGCAGGTCCTCGCCCTGGCTGATCTCCCCACGCTCGCCCCTGCAGACGATCTCGAAGTCATCGGCATCGTCGTCAACAGCAAAGGCGTCGAGCGCGCCATCAACAGCGGCGGCGTCAGCACGCTCGGCTTTCCCTATTCCATCTCGCCCGTCTTTCTCCAGCGCAACCAGCATCAGACTCCCGAAGAAGCCGTCGATGCCCTCGAGACTGTCGGCTCGCTCGCATACAAGGCCGGCCTCGACGTCGTCGCCTACATCTCGATGGCCTTCGGCAATCCTTACGGCGACCCCTGGAGCGTCGACGAGGTCGTCGCCGCCTGCGACCTGCTCGCCGACTCAGGCATCGAGAGCATCTCGATCGCCGACACCGTCGGCATGGCCACACCCGAGCTTGTCGAAGAGGTTGTCGCCACCGTGCTCGCGGCCATGGTTTCAAAAGACCTGCGCATCGAACTCGGCGTGCATCTGCATGCGCGTCCCGATGAAGCCGCGGCCAAAGTCGCCGCCGCATACCGCGCTGGCTGCCGCCGCTTCGACTCGGCGATCGGCGGTCTAGGCGGCTGCCCCTTCGCGCAGGACATCCTGGTCGGCAACATCCCCACGGAAAGCGTCATCGCCACCCTCGGCGCACTCGGAGCATCGCTGCCTCCGCTCGGCGATCTCGCGCCCATCATCGCCGCCAATCGTGCCATTGCCGAAAAGTACGCCGGCGTGAAACAGTAGCGCTTCGTTGAACGAATGCCTTAGGAAGGAACGTCATCTCGACCGGTGTGAAGCGTCGATCGCTTCTCGCCCATCGAGAGGAAACGAGAGAACTCCATGGCGGACTACACCACCATCCTCGTTGAAGAAAAAGAAGTCGAAGCCGGCCGCGTCCTCACCATCACGCTCAACCGCCCGCAGCGGCGCAACGCGCTCACCTCATGCATGATTCATGAGCTCACGCTGGCTTTGCGTGCCGCGGAAGACAGCAGGGCTGGCGTTGTAATCCTGCGCGGAGCGGGCGATCACTTCTGCTCCGGCCTCGATCTCTCCGAGCTGCGCGCAATGTCCAGCCGCACCAGGGAGCAGCATCAGCGCGACTCCATGAACATCGCCGAGCTCTTCCGCACGCTGTACAGCCTCTCCATACCCAGCCGTTGCTGAGGTCCGCGGCTTCGCGCTCGCCGGCGGCATGGGCCTCGCCACGCTTTGCGATTTCACCCTCGCCGGCGACGACGCGCGCTTCGGCTATACCGAGGTCAAAATTGGCTTCGTCCCCGCCATCGTCTCGTCCTTCCTGCTGCTCCAGGTCGGTGAAAAGCAGGCGCGTGACCTACTGCTCACCGGTCGCCTCCTCGACGCCGCGGAAGCCCGCACGCTCGGTCTCATCAGTAGGGTCGTACCCGTCGCCGAACTCGACGCCGCCATCAGCGAGCTCTCCACAACGCTGCTGGCCAACAGCCCCAGTTCCATGCGCGCCACCAAACATCTCCTGCACCGCCAGGAGATCGAGCGCCTCAGCCGCAACCTCCGCGCCGCCGTCAACATCAACGCCGAGCTGCGCGCCACCGACGACTTCCGCGAAGGCATCGCCGCGTTTCTCGAAAAACGCAAACCAGTCTGGCCCTCGCGGAGCTGATGCCTGCCATCAGCACCTGCGGCTTCCCACATCGTGAGCTTGTGAATAGATTCAGCGGAAACAACAACGGCGACTTCGGCCGATTATCGGATTGCGCCGAAAGCGCCTTTCAGCGCGAGCCATTTGCGGTAGGTATTGTCGACTTCAGTAGGGGATGAGTCGAACCAGACCGACCAATCCGCTGTGGCAATTCGGAATCCATGACAAACTTCATTCATCGAGTTGTTGATGGCAAGAAAACCATTGGCACTCTCATCGCGATCATCTATGTCCGGCCAATCGACGATGATGCGCTGCAAATCTTTGGGTGCAAGCCCAAGTCGGGTGTGCTTTTCCCCATCATCAATGAATGCAGCCGCAGCCTTGATACATCGAAGCACAATCTCCTGTTCCTTCTCCGATAGAGCTTCGATCGCCATAGAGATAATACGATTATCTCCGACCTCATCAGCGGCGCACAGATGCCGGCAATGGAACCACCGAAACGATCCACCTATCCCAATCAGAAAGACCAATGGATCATCCATTACACTCGCCGCATGACCGTACAGGACTGGCTGCTCGATTCCGACCCCGCCATCCGTTGGCAGGTGCTGCGCGATCTCGTCCATGCCCCCGCAGACGTTGTCGCGGCAGAGCGAGCGAGCGTCGCTACCGAAGGCTGGGGTGCCCGACTGCGGGCATTGCAGGGCGAAGACGGCCAGTGGGCCGGCGGCGCGTGTTTCCCAGCGAATTTCCATTGGTCGGACGGGGATCACGGTCAACCCTGGACCTCCACCCTGCCCACCCTCCAGTTGCTGCATGATTTCGGAATCGATCCGCACACCGACCAGGTGCGCCGTGCGGTCGCGCTGGTCAACAAGAACTGCCGTTGGGAGCACGCCGGCCAGCCGTTCTTCTCCGGTGAAGTCGAGCCCTGCATCAACGGCCGCACCGTCACATTAGGCGTCTACTTCGGGCAGGATGTGGATGGCATTGTCGCCCGCCTGCTTCGCGAGCAGCTTGAGGACGGCGGGTGGAACTGCGAGGTAGAGAATGGTTCCGTCCGCTCGTCGTTCGCGACCACCATCAACGTCCTCGAAGGACTGCTGGCGCACGAGCGCGCAACCGGCGGCTCTCCAGCATCCATCGCCGCTCGACGCCGCGGTGAGGAGTACCTCCTCGAACGAAAGCTCTTCCGGCGCAAGAGCACCGGCGACATCGTCAACCCAGCCTGGCTCGAATTCTCGTTTCCCGTCCGCTGGCAATACGACGTGCTGCGTGCCCTGGACTACTTCCGCTCAGCGGCGGACCATACGCCCGACCCACGAATCGACGAAGCCATCGATTTGCTCCGGTCCAAACAGCAGCCCGATGGCAGCTGGCTGCTGGAGAACACCCATCCCGGCAAGATCCACTTTGCGCTCGAGATCCGGCGATGGCCAGCCCAGCCGGTGGAACACGCTGCGTGCGCTGCGCGTCCTCAACTGGTTCGACCAATCCGCTGCCTGAGCGGCGACAGCTCTCGAACGGCACGGTAACTCCCATCCTGGGAAAGGCCAAACAATCGTGCCACTTGATACCCGTGCATTCGATAGACTGGAAATAGATACAGTTCCAGTCACAGAACCGGGAAACAACAAAAGCCACCACATCGGTGGCTTTTTCTGTTGCTAAGTCCTTTGTTTGGACGAATGAAGCGATAAGCCATTTAGAAAGACGAATTTAGCCCGCGGGAGGCCACCTATCCTATGGCAGCGCAATGACTTACAAGCCGCTCTCCGGTCACGGGAGGGGGGAGGGGGGAGGGTACCAGCACCCAGGTTCCGTTCATGCGCGCGCAGTTCCGCCACGATCGTCGCCGCCGCCTCGCGCGCGTCATCCGAGCGGTCCGGCGGAAACGAGATCGCCCCCACCCGCGCATGGCCGCCGCCGCCGTAGCGCTCGCAGATGGTCGCCAAATTCACCATCTCTTCGGGCTTCCGCTTCGTCCACGGATTCGAGCCCACCGCCACCTTCGTGCGGAAGCTCGACTTGCTCAGCCCGATGTTGTACGTCGCCTCCGGGTGCAGGTAGTACGGAATGAACTTGTTGTAGCCCTCAAGCTGCCGGTCGGTAATGTCGAAATAGATCACGCCGTCTTTGTACTCAGCGCGCTCGCGGATCAGCTTCATCCCTTCGTGGTGCCGCTCCAGCAGCGGAGGCAGCAGCGGCGCGATGAACGGCTCCTGTAGTACCGCCGCCAGCGGCTCCTGGCTCAGCAGCGGGATCATCCGCGGGATCAGCGCCGGGTCGGCGGTCGCTTCGATGATCAGCGTCAGCTTCATCGCCGGCTCCGCCATCTCGACGGCAGACTCCGGGCTCTCGTACAGCGCGCCGTCCACGATATCGGCCCACTTCACCAGGTCCGCGACCGGGGCGGCGTCAAAGCCAAAGCGCGTCGCCGCAATGTGTGTCAGAAAGCCGGCGCAGGAGGTATAGCTCGGATCGTAAAAGCGCCGCATCGCATAGCGGCCATCGGCCATGCCGCGCCGGTAGTCCTCATGGTCCTCCGGCGTCAGGAAGGCGCTCAGGTGGTGATCGAACCACCAGGTAATCTTTGGCGAAGCTGAATACTTGAAGTCGACAATCGCGTTCTCGTCGCCGATAAAATCCGCTTCGTTGAAGAGCGCGCCTGCGCGATGCACCAGTCCGTGATAGCTGTATGCCGCTGACGGCGCAATGCACTCGCGGTGAAACCGGGTGAACAGCGAGGCGGAACAGGCCCCATCGAAACACTTGTCGTGATAGAAGACGCGAACGTTCAACAGCACTCCTTGGCGCAGGTAGAGAGAATGATTAGGATTGCCGGGCTTCCGCTTCGTGTCAAGCAGCGGACCTGGGTTGCCACCAAGTTCGCCATGACAGTTGCGATATCGTGTGTGGTGGCAGTCTGCTCTGCCAGGAACCTCTATGCAGCTGCACTGAGAGACCATATTGAGGCGGGAACGCGGCTGGTTCTTCCGCCTGTTGAGCGTCTGTATCGTGCTGGTGATACTGGTGGCCGTCGCCGCGGCTGCAGGCGCGCTATGGCTGCGCCATGCCATGCATGCGCAGCTCCCGCAGCTCGACGGCGACCGCCGCACCATCGCCGTCACGCACCCGGTCACGGTCCAGCGCGACCACCAGGGCGTGCCGCACATCTCTGCCGCGTCCCTCGATGACCTCATCGCCACCCAGGGCTACGTCGCCGCGCAGGACCGCCTCTGGCAGATGGACATGATGCGCCGCATCGCCGCCGGCGAAGTCGCAGAAGTCCTCGGCAGCAAATTTGTCGAGCACGACCGCGTCCAGCGGGTCCTCGAATTCCGCCAGACAGCCGAGCGGCTCACCGCCAGCCTTTCGCCCCAGGATCGCCGCCTCTTCGAGGATTACGCACGCGGCGTGAATGCCTACATTAACGAAGCCGACGCGCTGCCTGCGGAGTTCCGCCTGCTCGACTATCAACCGCGCCGCTGGCAGCCCGTCGATTCCATGCTGATCGTGCTCAACATGGTGCAGACGCTCGACGAGCAGTGGCCAACCAAGCTCAGCCGCGAGGCCATCACGAAGAAGATCGGCCCCCCGCTCGCCGCCGATCTCTATCCCACCGGATCGTGGCGCGATCATCCGCCCACCCAGGCCGTACCCGACCTGACCAAGCCACCCAGCGACCGTGCCGCCCACGACTGCCCGACGAGGAGTCCTTCCAAGGCATCGCGGGCGACCTGCTGCGCCTGCGGAACACGCTCGGCACCGCCAGCCCGTGCCGCGGATGCATCGCCGGCTCGAACGAGTGGGTCCTGAGCGGAGCCCACACCGCCTCCGGCCGCCCCCTGCTCTCGAACGACATGCACCTCAACCACTCCGTCCCGGGCGTCTGGTACGAGATGGACCTGCGCGCGCCCGGCTTCCACGCCGCCGGCGTGAGCCTGCCCGGGGTGCCCCTGATCGTAGCCGGCCACAACGACCATATCGCGTGGGGCTTCACTGCCCTGTATGGCGACACGCAGGACCTTTACGTGGAACGCACCAACGCGCAGGGAGAATACTGGGACGGCAGCGCGTGGCGTCCCCTGGAGCGCGATCACGAAACCATTCAAGTGCGCTTCGGCAAGAACCAGGAATTCGATGTCCTGCGCACGAATCACGGCCCGGTGATCTCCTCGCTGGTGCCGCACGAGTCCCGCACCATCGCGCTGCGCTGGACGGTCTATGACCCGCAGTTCGCCACCGGCACTTCCATCTACGCGCTGAACCTCGCAAGCAATTGGCAGGAGTTCGAGACTGCGATGAGCCAATGGTGGGCGCCCACGCTCAACGTGGTCTATGCCGACGACCAGGGCCACATCGGCTATCAGGCGCTCGGCCATATCCCGCAGAGGCCGGGCGGCTTGATGGGCGTGCCCATCACGGACAGCACGCACGAGTGGCAGGGCGTAATTCCCTTCGCAACTCTGCCCTCCTCGCTCGATCCCCCCGGGCGGCATCCTCGCGACCGCCAACTCGCGCATCACCCCGGACAATTATCCGATGCCGCTTTCGCTTGAATGGGCGTCGCCGTATCGCAACGAGCGCATCTGGAAATGGCTCGCCAGCCACGAAAAGATGACCCGCACCGACATGCTCGCGCTGCAGACGGATATCGACTCCGAGCTCGATCACGAACTGGCACAGCGCTTCGCCTACGCCATTGATCACGCGCAGCATCCTTCCGCACGCCTACGCACCGCCGCAGATATCCTTCGCTCCTGGGATGGCGTGATGCACACCACGGAAGCTGCGCCCGCGATCGTCGCTGCGGCGCGTGACGCGCTGTGGCCATTGCTGCTGGAACCGAAGCTGGGTCCGGACTGGAAGCTCTACGAATGGCCGGAGAGCGCCTATGCCGAAGAGCAGCTCATCACCACCACGCCCGCTGCATGGCTGCCGAAGAAATACGCGAGTTGGGACGATCTGCTCGCCGCCGCTGTCTCGCGCGGCCTCGACCATGCCCACGCTCCCTTATCGCTCAAGAGCTGGCGCTACGGCGACGTGCACACCATCGCCCTCGCGCATCCGCTCTATGGCATGATGCCCTTCTTCGGCTGGACCGGCATCCCGCCTCATCCGCAGTCCGGCGACACCACGACGGTCAAGCAGGTCGGTCGCGCCTTCGGTCCATCGCAGCGATTCACCATGGATTGGAGCGATGTCGATGCCTCGACAGAGAACATCGTGATGGGACAGTCCGGCGATCCGGTCAGCCCGTACTATCGCGACCAGTGGCCTGCCTGGTATAACGCCACCACCCTTGCGCTGCCTTTTACTCCCGTCGCGGTCAACGCAGCAACCGAACACACGCTGCGGCTCACGCCGTGAAATCCAGCCGAGTGCAGTGGCTCTCGCTCGCGGCTCTTCTGTGTACCACGCTCGCCGCAATCGCGATGCTGCTCGCGCGCGGCCCTTCCTGCGGCCATGATTTCGATTTCCACCTTGTCTCCTGGCTCGAAGTCGCACGCGCCTGGCAGAGCGGCGCTCTGTATCCGCATTGGGCACAATCAGCCAACTTCGGCGCGGGCGAACCGCGCTTCATCTTTTACCCGCCTGCGTCATGGATGCTCGGCGCCGCTCTCGGCGGCATCTTCCGCTGGAAGGCCGCACCCTGGCTCTTCACCGCGATCTGCCTCTTCTGCGCCGGGCTCGCGATGCGCCGCTTCGCCGAGGAGTGGCTCAGGCCTGTGGCAGCGACTGCCGCGGCATGCCTCTATATCGCGAATCCCTACATGCTCTTCGTCGGGTATGAGCGCACCGCGTATGGCGAGCTCATGGCCGCCGCGCTCATCCCGCTGCTGCTCTCGTTCGCGGTGCGGCCTCTGCCGCCCATAGCTGCTCTCTCTGCCACCATCGCCGGCATCTGGCTGATGAATGCACCCTCCGGCGTGATGGCCTGCTATGCACTGCTATGGATCGCGCTACTGCGCCTCGTGTCCGAACGCAGTTGGCGCGCGCCACTTCGCATGGCGGCCGCAACCGCAATCGGTCTCACACTCGCTGGGTTCTACCTCGTCCCCGCCGCACATCAGGAGCGCTGGGTGGAGATTGCGCGCGCCATCGGTCCGGACATGCGCTTCCAGGACAGCTTCCTTTTTCACCACACCGGCGAGCCCTTCCACGACACCGTTCTCCATACTGCATCCATGCTCGCCTGCATCCTGCTCGCAGTCGCCTTCGCCTCGATCCTGTTTTGGCGTGACGCTTTGCGCTCCGCGGCCACTGCTCTGGCTTGCTTCGTTTGTCCCGCTGATTCTGCTGCTGCTCGTGCCACTCAGTTCGCTGCTATGGCATTACACGCCGCAGCTCGCGTACGTACAGTTTCCCTGGCGATGGCTGCTTATACTGGCGCCGATCGCTGCGTTGCTTCTCTGCGGCAGTGTCACGCGACGCACGCGCACGGCATGGCTCGTCATGATGGCCGTGGCCGTCTGCGTCGGCATCGATCGTCTCCTGCACGCGCCACTTCCATCAGTACTGCGATGACGAAGACAACGTCGCCGCTCAGGTCGCGCTCATGCACGAGGGCAGCGGACAGGAAGGCACCGACGAGTACACTCCCCGCAACGATGACAATGCCGAGGTCTATCAGGACATGCCGGAAGTCCGTGTCCTGGCAACTCCCGATGCGGAAGAGCCGGACTCAGGTAAGCAGCAGAATCCTGAATGGCAGGCGAATCCCTCGGCCGAGCGTCGCGCCAGCATCCAAGTGCAACGATGGGGCGCCGAAGGTTATGACGTGGTGATCGACTCAATCGCGCCGGGTTTCGCTGTCCTCCGGCTCATGGACTATCCCGCGTGGACGGTGCATCGCGACGGAGCCAATTTGAAAACCTCGGCCGCGACGCGACGATGGCCTGCTCACTATTCCCATCCCGCAGGGCCGCTCACAGATCGACATCCGCTGGCGCACGACTCCGGATATTTGGATCGGCCGCGCGCTCTCACTGCTCGGCCTCTGCATGTTCGGCTTCGTCTGGTACCGCGAACGCCGCGCTCGCGCTACGTTTTAAGCTGTTCCTCTGCTGCTGCGTAGGTCTTGCGAACCCCTTCCGGCAGCTTGGTCTTTGCGCGCCAGCCCAGGGCATGGATACGCGACACGTCCAGGAGCTTGCGCGGCGTGCCGTCCGGTTTGGTCGTATCGAACCGCAGCTCGCCTTGGAATCCAAGCTCACGCGTGACCAACTCGGCCAACTCGCGGATCGTCACATCCTCGCCCGTCCCGATGTTGATCAGGGGCGCCTGCTTTGTGTTGATGAGCGTTCGGAACTCGCTATCCGGCAGTTGCATCAGGAATACGCATGCCTCCGCTAGGTCCTCGCTGTACAGCAGTTCGCGCCGCGGCGTTCCCGTTCCCCAAACCTCGATGAAAGTCCGGGCCGCCGCCTTTGCCTCCACAACTTTGCGCATCAGCGCCGGCAGCACATGCGAGGTCTTTAGATCGAAGTTATCGTGCGGCCCATAAAGGTTGGTCGGCATCGCTGCCAGATATTGTGTTCCGTACTGGCGGTTGTACGACCAGCACATCTCGATCCCGGCGATCTTCGCCATTGCATATGGACGGTTGGTCGCTTCGAGTGGGCCCGGTAAGCAGATACTCTTCGCGGATGGGTTGCGGCGCTAGTCGCGGATAGATACAGCTCGATCCCAGGAATAGCAGCCGCCGCACTCCAGTCTTCCGGCTTGCTTCGATCACGTTCGTCTGCAGGATCAGGTTGTCGCGAATGAAGTCGGCGGGATAAGTATCGTTCGCCAGGATGCCGCCGACCTTCGCCGCCGCCAGAAAAACATACTCCGGCCGCTCCATGGCAAAGAACGCATCCACTGCCCGCGTGTCCAGCAAATCCAGCTCCGCCGCGCGCGCGCAGCAGCAGGCGCGCAAAGCCCTTTTGCTTCAGGTAAGCGGCAATCGCAGATCCCACCAGCCCGCGATGTCCAGCCACAAATATCCTGCTATCGC
Organism: uncultured Acidobacteriaceae bacterium; assembly: GCA_963797895.1. Classification (GTDB taxonomy): domain Bacteria; phylum Acidobacteriota; class Terriglobia; order Terriglobales; family Acidobacteriaceae; genus KBS-83. The sequence goes on along the minus strand of CAWCRD010000006.1, from coordinate 1,905,139 downwards.
GATTCATCAGCTCTCGTGATAGCGGAATGCGTTGAAGCCGTGCTTGTGGACCAGTGCATCGCGCTCCGCCTCTTTCAAATCTTCTGTCACCATCTCCGATACGAGTTCCGCAAAGCTCACGCGCGGCTTCCATCCCAGCTCGCGATGGGCCTTCGATGCGTCGCCCAGCAGCGTCTCCACCTCCGCCGGACGGAAGTAGCGCGGGTCGACCGCCACAATCACGCGGCCCTCCGCATCGATGCCCTGTTCCTCCGCGCCTTCGCCCTTCCACTGCAGCTGAATGCCCAGTGGCTCCGCCGCGCGCTCCACGAACTCGCGCACGCTGTACTGGTGCCCAGTGGCGATCACGTAGTCCTGCGGTGTCTCCTGCTGCAGCATCAGCCACATCACTTCCACGTAATCGCGCGCATGTCCCCAGTCGCGCTTCGCATCCAGATTGCCCAGGTACAGCTTGTCCTGCAGCCCAACCTTGATGCGTGCCAGCGCGCGTGTGATCTTGCGGGTCACAAAGGTCTCGCCGCGGCGTGACGATTCGTGATTGAACAGGATGCCGTTTGAGGCATGAATTCCGTAAGACTCGCGATAGTTCACTGTGATCCAGTAGGCATAGAGCTTTGCCACGCCATACGGCGAGCGCGGATAAAACGGCGTCGTCTCGCGCTGCGGCATCTCCTGCACTAGGCCGAACATCTCCGATGTCGATGCCTGATAGAAGCGCGTCTTGCTTGACAAGGCCCAGTGCTGCGGATCGCCTCCAGCAACCGCAGCGTGCCGATCGCATCGCTGTTCGCCGTGTACTCCGGCTCTTCGAACGACACCTTTACGTGGCTCTGCGCCGCCAGGTTGTACAGCTCATCCGGCTGCACCTGCTGGATGACACGGATCAGGCTGGAGGTGTCGGTCAGGTCGCCATAGTGCAGCAGCAGCTTTTGGTGCTCCGCATGCGGATCCTGGTAGAGGTGATCGATGCGCGCCGTATTGAACAGCGACGTCCGCCGCTTGATGCCGTGGACCTGGTAACCCTTGGCCATGCAGAAGTTCCGCCAGATAGGAGCCATCCTGCCCGGTAATGCCTGTAATGAGTGCCTTTTTCATGCGTCAGGCATACGGTACCATGCGCAAACACCAGCCCTCTTTATTGCGGCCCGGCGGAGCGGCGTCTGGCGATCGCCACCATCAGCTCGGCTTCGAAGCGCTCGAGCACCCGCTCCTTGCCCAGATGCTCCACCGCATGCGCGCGAGCCGCCACGCCCAGTGCGTGGCGCATCTCGGGCGCGTCGGCCAGTGTGCGCACCGCGGCAAACAACGCGGGCTTATCCAGCGGAGGCACGGCGATGCCGCAGGAGCCCAGGGCGAGCGCCACCTGCGTCCCCGCTGCTGCCGTTGCAATCACCGGTCGTCCGCTGGCCAGCATCCCGGTCAGCTTCGATGGCATCACCAGGTCGGCTGCGTCAGGCCTCTGCGGCAGCAGATGAATGTCCGCGGCATTCAGCAGATCGTTCAAACGGTCGTATGGCTGCAGCGGCAGCATGGTTACATTCGCAGCGCCATGCAGCATACCGGCAAGCTGCGCGTGGTACGCGCCGTCGCCGCAGAAGACAAAATGGATGCGCGGGTCCGGCGCGAACTCCTGCGCCAGCAGCGGCAGCAGCTCCAGCCCCTGCTTCATGCCCATGTTGCCGGCATACATCAACACCACCCGCTCCGGCCCCAGGCCAAGTTGGTGACGCAGGCGGCTCGGTCCCTGCAGCGGCGCAATCGCACTGGTGTCCACCCAGTTCGGAAACAGCACCGTCTTCTCCACCGGAATGCCCTTCTCCGGTAGCCGCTGCATCATCTTTTCCGAGACGGTGGAGATGGCATCGAACAGATGCATCGTGCGCCGCTCGATCATCTCGGCAACTCTGCGCCCGTACCCCTCACTCTCGAGCAGCCCCAGGACGTACGCCGCATCCACCTCAAAGTCCTGAATGTGCAGCCATGCCACCGCTTCGGCCATTCGCGCGGTCATCAGCCCGGCCACCGACGACATCAGCGTCGGCTCGATCGTCAACACCACATCCGGTCGCCATTGCGCCTGCGACAGCATGATCGGCAAACTGCTCAGCATGAAGGAGCCGAGATGCAGCAGGCGCGTTCGTCCGGAGGGGTGCCGCGGCACGTAGACCGGGCAGCGGTAGACGCGCACATCGTCCGGCGCTGTGCCCGGCTCTGTTCTATAGCTCCAGGCGCGGTAGTCCGTGCGCACGCGCCATGCGGGATAATAGGGCGGCGCCGTTACGACGCGCACGCCGTGGCCGCGGGCCGCCAGCCACTCCGCCATCTCTCCCGAGTACTTTCCGATACCCGTGAGCTCTGGTGAGTAGTTGATCCCATGCAGCAGGATGCGCAAGCAATACGGTCCTTTCTCCAGCGCTCCGTCCCGAAGCAAAGGCAAGCATACTTGATCGTTCCCCGCTTCTTGCTGCTCAATGTACAGGCGGTGCCGCGAAGCAAAACACCTTTGAAAGCTCAGGTATGATGACCCCAATGCAGACCGATATCCGTGCACTGCTGGAGAGCGGTGCCGCACGTACAGACCAGGCGTTGCAGCGCCTGCTTCCTTCTTCCGACCAGGTACCTGTCTCCATCCATCGCGCGATGCGGCACAGCGTCTTTGCCGGCGGCAAGCGCCTGCGTCCCATCCTCTGCATGGAAGCGGCCCGCATGGTGGCAAACAGCGATGCCTATCCTGCGGGGGTGGAAGAGCTGGGCTCGGCCATCGAGATGATCCACACCTACTCGCTGATTCACGACGATCTGCCCGCGCTCGACAACGACGATCTCCGCCGTGGCAAGCCCACCTGCCATGTGGTCTATGGCGAAGCGATCGCCATCCTCGCCGGTGACGCGCTGCAGACCCTCGCCTACTCCGTGCTCGGCGGCCTGCGCTGCCCGCCGGAGGCTGCCATCCGCATCGTCCAGCTCGTCGCCGACGCCACCGGCACCGTCGACGGCATGATCGGCGGCCAGGTGCTCGATCTCGAAGGCGAGCACTCCCAGCCGACCGAAGCCTCCGTACTTGCCATTCACCGCGCCAAGACCGGCGCACTCATCCGTGTCAGTATTGTGAGCGGCGGCGTCTTCGCCGGCGCCACCGCGCAGCAGACCGCGCGCTCTTACCGCCTTCGGCAGTAAGGCGGGATTGGCCTTTCAGATCATCGACGATGTGCTCGACATGACAGGGGACGCCGCATCGCTCGGCAAAACGGCAGGCAAGGACGCAGCCAGCAGCAAAGCAACCTGGCCCGCCGTCCGCGGCATTCCCGCATCCATCAGCGATGCACAAAAGCTCATCGACGAAGCCTTCGCCGAGCTGGCGGCCTTCGGAGCGCGCGCCGAGTCCGCTCAAAGCAGTCGCGCGGTATCTGGTCGAGCGCACCAACTGATGGAGTGAAGCGCTCGCTGCGATTCGATTGTCATTCTAAGCGAAGTTGAAGAATCTGCTGTTCTCATCCTTTGGTCGCCCACATCAGTAAAGAGTGAGCGACCAAAGGAAGCGAACCCAACAGAATCCGCCGCAGGCGCGATTGCCTCCGACGGCGAATCGGTCAGGCGCGGGCTTGCTCGCGAACCACGCGACGGATGCGATCGCCCTGTTCTGACAGGTCCTGAACGAAACCCTCGAAGCGGCCCAGCGCTTCCTGCGCTGTGTGGATGTAGTCGGGCAGGTCTGTCCCAGAAGCTCGCGCACCGCGTCCGAATCTTCCAGCATCGCCACCAGCGATCCCGCCACCGTGACGGCCAGCCCGCTCTTGCGCCGGCCGGTCGCCAGCAGCACCGCGCCGGTCAGCAGCGATCCCGCCGCCAGCCCGCGCGTCCACGCCTTCGCTCCGCCCGGCAGGTTGTCGTCCAGCGAATCTCTCAAACGCTCTGCCATCTTTGCCATTTCACTCGCCATGGATTGTTAGTCCTTCCTCACTACTGCTGTGTCATGGGATGCAGGCTCGGCTCAGGCGGCCACCTGCGCTCTCGCTCCCTCCGTGCTAATCCAGGTCGAAGTCCCGCAACGGCTTGCCCGTCGACGGATCGTCCTTTGCGCGCTTTACCGCCTCGGCGAATCGACGTTCCATGATGTCCTTCTTGTTCCGTTCGCTCTCCATGGATTGTCGGAAGATGCTTTCCTTGCGCTCTTCCTGCTCGCGCAACGCGCGCGCGGCGCGCCTCGAAATCCTCAAAGGTGCGTTTGCGTGGAGCGGATTTGTGCCCGATGATCGAGCGCGTCTCCGGATCCACCGTCAGGATCGCCCCGCAGTCCGGGCAAGCCACCTCGAATGCGCTCATCTGTTTCGCCATGGCTCCCCATTGTAGCGGCACGGCGGCATCACTGGCGCGGGGCGAAATCGCACCTAGAGCGGAAGCAACTTATGCCCCGGGCAGGCATTTTCAGCCGTGCGAATCAGCGTCTCCAGCAGCCCGTTGCCTTGCACCGCCAGGAAGTAGATGCCGGCTACCGCACGCTCCTGCAGATGTCCGCCGGGATACAGCGCCTGCGTGACCGCCTGCGCATGCCGCGCCAGACTGGTCTCCTTCTCCAGTTGATACCGGGCTGCCATCCGCCGCAGCCGGTTCATCTGATAGCGCATCTTCGAGGCCGCAGTTGAAGCAGAGCGCCCCAGTCCTGGATCCATCTGCGCCATCCACTCCGTTACCGCGCCCAGCTCCCGGTCGAGAGCGTTCCCTGCCGCGGCCAGCTTCCGCTTGCCCTCGATCGGCATTGCCCGCGCCCCCAGCCGTTGCGCCAGCGCATCCGGAGTGGTCAGGACATCCGGCAGGCGCAGACTCGTAGCGCTCCATCGCAGTAGCGATCTTCGGCTCGACCAGCGTCGCCGAAAGCCGCGGCAGAACGGCCATCGGCCGGCCCAGAATTTCGCGATAGAGAACCTCCGACTGGGCGAAGTACGCAATCTCCGCAGGCCCGGCAATATAGGCGGATGTCGGAAGCACCGCATCCTGAAATATCGGACGAAGCAATGCATTCGGGCTACATCGTTCAGGTGCTGCTTCAATTATTTCCAGCAGATCGCTGGAGGAATAGCGCCGCCCGCCTGCCTTCCATTGCGTCTCGCCATTCACCCGCACGCGGCGCAGCGGCAGCCGCGCTCCGGTCTTCTCATCCAGCAGGAACAGCAGGCTCGACTGCTCCGTCACCTTGACCTGCGCGTGATACCCCCGGGCGATCAGTTCCCCGTCCCGGCTGACCAATGCGGCATGCAGCGCATCCGCCTTGCGGATCGCATCTTCGAAGACCTTCGCCCCAAGCGCGTGGAATCCTCGGCCAGCCGCATCGATGACCACTCAGCCCCCAGGGCGCAAACAGCCGCGCGATGAGCTTTCCGAAAGCCTCCCGCCAGCGTCGCCTCAGGACGATAGCTCTCGCGCAGCAGTCTGGTGGCGTCGCTCGTCCCCAGAATGTTCTTCCACCTCAGCCAGCGCGGTCTCGATGCGCGTTTCCAGAGGCGATGCCGCCCACTGGAACAGGAAGCTCCGGCGCGGGCCCGATGCCCACCGGCTTCAGACCGTCCTTCGATGGCAGATTCACCTCCGCGATCTCAGCGAAGTCGTGGTCCTCGCTCGCCAGCCAGAAGACCGGCACGGTATCGAAGCCGGCTTCAGTCGCCTCGCGCGCCCGCGCAATCGCAGTCGCCGCTTTCAGCAGGGTGTACAGCGGGCCGCCGAAGAGTCCCTACCTGCTGTCCCGTGACAACTGCCGAAGCGCCATTGCGCAGCCGCTGGATGTTCGTCGGCCGCCGCGCCTCCCCCGCCGAATTGCGCGTTCTGCGCATCGAGCAAATCCGCCAGCTGCGCACGGTGTTCCGCGCTCAACTGTCGCCCCTCACGGAACCAGCTTCTGCTCACCGCCGCATTGGAATAGAACGGAGACAGCGGCCCGGCGCTCTCCGTGTAATCCAGGAAAAGCCGGCTGCTGTGCGGCACAATCGAGCTGGGATAACACTCCGGTTCCACTGCGTCTCCTCAAAGCCTCTTCGAACGCCTTCCCTGATTCTCTACCGAAACATCTCGTCCAGCGCACGCTTCTATCGCTGGCCGATCCGCAGAGGGCAAATCCTTTGCCGCAAGCCGCGCCAGCGAGTCGTAAACCTGGGCCTCTAACGGATGCCCGGCCAGAGCCTTACGATGCAGTTTGATCGTTGCCGCGTCGCCGCGCGCAAGCGGCCCGCTGAAGCTCCGCGCCAGTCCCTGTTTCTGTACATTTGCCACCGTCGCCAGAGCCATTGGTCCCAACAGTGCCAGTGCTTCTTTTTCCGCAACACCCGCGTGCTCCAGCACACGCACGCCGGCGGCGAGCGTCGCGACCAGCAGCGGTGAGCCGAACATTGCGCCCGCGTGGTACATCGCCTTGCCTTGGCTATCGATCGCGAACGGTTTGCCGCCGAGACTCTTTACCAGCCGCAAACAACTCCTTCCGCAGCCGCGGCATCTGCCGCTTCCACAGCGAAGCGGATTCCCTTCAGCGGAACGATGCGCCGCGTCGGGAAGCTCATCATGGGATGCACCGAACCGGTCTGCGCGCCCGCGCTTTCGGCAGCCGCACAGCACGCTGCGGTCCAGCGCTCCGCTCGAATGCACCACCACCTGCCCGCGTAAATCAGCGCGTTGCGCGACCAGCCACTCTGCCGTCGTTCGAATCGCAGCATCCGGCACCGAGAGCCACAGCACCCGCGCATCAAGTCGGACGCGTGAGCTGACGCCGCACATGCACCCGTTCCACCAGCAGGCCGGCAGCAGTCGAGCGCCGCGGCAAGCGACGATCCCCAGTTCCCTAACCCGATCACCGCAACACCGCGCCGTATGCTCTCCATCCGTGATCAGCACCCTTCGAACAGGATGGTACCGTAGTGATGAGAGACAGGATGGCCACGAAGAAGAAGAGCGCAGCCAAGAAGCAGCAGCAACCCGACCGCACCTACCCCAAGGGAGTCGAAGTCCTCTCTTCCAAGGTCAGCTTTGAGGGTCCGGTCTTCCGCGTCGTCACCGATGAAGTGCGCGAACCCGGCGGCGAGGCGCACCGCCGCGATGTTGTGCGCCATCCCGGCTCGGTCGTTGTCCTCGCCGTGGATGATGCAAAAAGCAAACGCGATCCGCTCATCCTGCTGGAACGCCAGTATCGTCATGCCGCCGCGCAGTATCTCTACGAGGTTCCTGCCGGCAGTCTCGATCCCGGTGAAGATCCGCTGGCCGGCGCAAAGCGCGAGCTCCTCGAAGAGACCGGCTACAAAGCGAAGCAGTGGTCGAAGCTGGTGCGGTATTACGCCAGCCCCGGCTTTCTTGGCGAGTGGATGCAGATCTATCTGGCCGAAGGGCTCACGCCCGGCGACGCCGAGCCCGAAGACGACGAACAGATCGAGCTCTTCGCCGTTCCGCTTGAGCGAGCTCCTGCGCCAGATCGATGCCGGACGCATCCACGACGGCAAGACCATCGCGGCCAGCGCTGCTCTACGATCGCCTTCGCAAGGAGCGCAAGCGTGCCGAGCGCGCGGCAGCACGCGACGATCGCGGCTGAGACGGACTTTTTTTCACCGTTTCCTTACGCGCGTGCGCTCACTTTTTTTGCAAACCAAACCTACCCTCACTGCGTCACTACAGCTAGGCAGGCTGGGTTCCTACCCTTCCGTGGGCGAGGCACAGGGTTTCTCGACTGTGCTCGTTCGAATCTGCTCTGAAGTGAGGTAATCGACACGTGTCCCAGTACAAAGGCAAGGTCAAGTGGTTCAATAATGCGAAGGGTTACGGATTCATCGGCAGGGACGATGGGCCGGATGTCTTCGTGCACTACAGCTCGATCCAGCTCGATGGCTATAAGAGTCTCAAAGAGGGAGACGAAGTCGAGTTCGACATCATTCAGGGGCAGAAGGGGCCGCAGGCGGACCAGGTGCTGCGCACCCAATCCGCAGCCTGACCCAGACCATCACCGAAAATCACGTGAAGATGCCCGGCAGATGTGTGTCTGCCGGGCGTTTTCCATTGCGCGCGAGGCAGGCAAGTGATTGCTCGCTTGCGATACAGTTGCTTTCAGGCGAGCCGCACCGCCTGCAGGCCACGCCGCACGCAATGGAAAACCGCGCCATCGCACAACTGCTTGCCGAAACCGCCGACCTGCTCGAGATCGGCGCAGGCGATCCCTTCCGCATCCGCTCCTACCGCCGCGCCGCCGAAGCCGTTGAGCAGAGCACGATTCCCCTCTCCACCATCGCCCACGATCCGAAGCGCCTGCTGGAAATTCCCGGCATCGGCAAGGGCATGGTGGCGAACATCCAGTCCATCGAGCAGCATGGCTCGCTGCCGGTGCGCGATGAGCTGCTTCAGAAATATCGCCCCTCCATGCTGGAGCTGCTGAAGCTGCCCGGCATGGGACCCAAGACCGTCTCGCTGATCTTCGAGGCCACCGGCGTCAGCTACCGTCGATGAGCTCGCCGTCGCCATCGACGAAGGCCGCCTCGCCGACCTGCCGCGCGTCGGCGACAAGCTCATCCAGAAGCTGCGCAAAGGCATCGACGAGTACCGCAAGAACACCGGCCGCTTCCATCTCGACGACGCGGAGATCGCCGCCGAGCGCCTCACGCTTTATCTCAAGGACTTTCCCGGCATCGAGAGCATCACCCCCGCCGGCTCCCTACGTCGCGGCCGCGACACCGTCGGCGACCTCGACATGCTCGTCACCGGCCCCGGCCTGCGAAGAGGACGTCGTCTCCGCCGCCGTCGAGTACACGGCCGCGTACCCGCCTATCGCGGAGCTCCTCGCCAAGGGCCAGAACAAGGTCAGTTTCAGATTGCGAAGCGGCTTACAAATAGACGTTCGCCTGCTGCCGCGGGCCTCCTTCGGCGCGGCGCTTCAGTACTTCACCGGCTCCAAGATGCACAACGTGACGCTGCGCCAACGCGCGCTCAAACGTGGCTATACGCTCAGCGAATATGCGCTCGCGCGCATCGATGATGGCACGCAGGTCGCCGCCGCAACCGAAGACGACATCTACCGCGCACTCGACCTCGATTGGATTCCGCCCGAGCTGCGCGAGAACTGCGGCGAGATCGAAGCCGCCGCGCAGCACACGCTGCCACGGCTCATCGAGGAGAGCGACATCCGCGGCGACGTCCACATGCACACCGTCGCGACCGACGGCAAAAGCACCATCCGCGAGATGGCCGAGGCCGGCCTTGCGCGCGGCTACGAATACATCGCCATCACCGACCACTCGAAGAATCTCGCGATGACCTTCGGCCTCGACGACGAGCGCGCACTCGAGCACATCCGCAACATCCGCGAAGTCGATGCCGACATGGCCGGAAAGATCCGCGTCTTCGCCGGCATCGAGGTCGATATCCTCGGCGACGGCGCGCTCGATCTTTCCGACGAAGTCCTCGCGCAAATGGACATCGTCATCGCCAGCGTGCACTCGCTCTTCAGTCAGCCGCGCGAGGAGATGACCGCGCGCATCCTTCGCGCCATCGAGAACCCGTACGTCCGCATCCTCGGCCATCCTACCGGCCGCCAGTTGCTGCGCCGCGAACCTTACGATCTCGATCTTGCCCGCCATCCTGCAAACGTGCCGCAGAACTCGGCGTCGCGGTCGAGCACAACGCCGATCCCAACCGGCTCGATCTCTGCGACCGCGACCTCCGCATCGCAAAAGAAAATGGCTGTCGCGTGGTCGTCAACACCGATTCACACCACGTCTCCGCACTCGAAAAAATGCAGTACGGCATCCGCCAGCTACGTCGCGCCTGGCTGACGCGCGAGGACGTCCTGAACACCCGCAGCGCAAATGATTTCCTCGCCGCCCTTCGCCCGCGTCCCGCAAGCTACATAAAATTCATCGACGACCTGCTTCCAGCGCATGTTCTAATGTGCACTTCCCGAAACAAGTAAGGGTCTGAGGTACGTATGCGCAACCGTGTCGCCGCGTTCATTGTCTGCTGCCTGCCGATCTTCTGCGCCGCACAGCAGAAGACCGAGATCACTCCCGAGCGCGTCAACGCCGCTCTCGCGCAGCTCGATCCATACATTCGCTCCGAACCATGGACAAAGACCAAAGTCCCCGGAGCAGCAGTCGCGGTCATCTACAACGACCAGGTCGTCTTCCTCCGCGGCTACGGCGTCCGCAAGGTCGGTGAGCCCGAGAAGATCGATCCGGATACCGTTTTCGAACTCGCATCGGTGTCAAAGCCCATCGCGTCCACCATCCTCGCCTCGCTGGTCGGCCACGGAAAGATCAGTTGGGACGACCGCATCGCCGACCTCGAGCCTGGCTTTCAGCTATCCAGTCCGGAGACCACTCGCGAGGTCACCATCCGCGACTTCCTTTCGCACCGCAGCGGCCTCGCCACCGAATCTGGCGACCTGCTCGAAGACCTCGGCTACTCCCGTCCCGACATCCTCTACCGCATGCGATACCTGCCGCTGCCCGGGCACGTTTCGCAAGACATACGCCTACAGCAACTTTGGCTACACCACCGGAGCCATCGCCGCCGCCACAAAGATTGGCAAGCCCTGGGAGACGATCGCGGAAGAGCAGCTCTATGCGCCTCTCGGCATGACATCGACCAGTTCGCGCTTCTCCGACTACGAAAACCGCACGAACAAAGCGGCGCTGCACATCATGCTGCGATGGTCAACCGTTCAATCGGTTTGTGCGCGAGGCCGACGCGGAAGCGCCCGCCGGCGGAGTGAGCTCCAGTGCTCGCGATCTCGCCAAATGGGTTCGCCTGCAGCTCGATGCAGGGCGAGTGGAACGGCAAACAGCTCATCGATGCCAATGCGCTCGCCGAGACCCACAAGCCCCAGGTCTGCCGCGTTGCTGCCGATCCGGCAAAGCCAAATGAGTGCCCCGGGAACCAGTACTACGGCCTGGGCTGGGATGTCGGCAAAGACGCTCTGGGCCACGACCAGTTCGCCCACAGCGGCGCTTTCTTCCTCGGCACATCAACCGCCGTCTACATCGTTCCCGAGGAGCACATCGGCATTCTTGCCCTGACCAACAGCACGCCGGTCGGCCTGCCGGAATCGATCTGCCTCACCTTTCTCGACTATCTCCACTACGGCAAGCAGCAGCGTGACTATCTCCCGCTCATCGCGCATGTTATGGATCAGATGATCGCCGAGACGCAGAACGCTTCACCCGACTACGCGACCCTGCCGGCTCCCACGACTCCTAAAGCCGCCCGTCCGCTCAGTGCGTATGCCGGTAAATACTCGAACGAATACTTCGGAACCCTTGAAGTCTCAGTCGCAGGACAATCGCCTCGTCCTGCGTCTTCCGCCCCGCGGCGCCTACTACGAGCTCACCCACTGGGATGGCGATACTTTCACCTACTACTTCGCCAGTGAAAGCACAGGCCTGGCCGTCGAGGTGCAAAGTTCTCGCCAGATAAAAATCAGGTCCTGATCGAGAACCTCGCACCCGAACACAACGCCGTCTTCACCCGCTCCCAATAGAGCAAGCCGGAACACGCCAGCTCCGTCGCTACAGCAGCGTCACGGACGTCACTTTCAACGTATCGCCCTGCAGGTCGCCGTTCACGTTGACGCGAAGATGATCTTTCTTCGAGGACGCCTTCAGCTCGTCCAGAATCTTTGCATTTCCGGCAGGGTCGAACTTCAGGAAATGCTGGTCCTTCGTCACGATGCCGAAGCCGCTCTTCGCGCAGGTCATGGCGCAATCGCGTGTATGCGCATCCGGGTTAGCGGCTGCCTTCTTCGAGCAGCCTACGTCCAGCAGCGGCACATTCTGATAGCTCGTCGACCGCGCCCAGCGCAGGGCACCGCCCACGCTACCAAGCAACACCACCGCAGAAACAAGTTTCTTCATTACGTCCTCCATTGCACTTCCAACGTTTTCAGCACCGAGCTACTGCATCCCTGCAAGCTGCGCCGTCGATACAGTCAGCCGCCGACTCCTTCGTTTCCACCTGCCGCTCGCGCGCCGCAGTCAGTTGCGCCAGCACGAACGCGCCGATCGCAATCTCTACATCGCGCATCGCCAGGTCGTAGAACATTCCTGTCGTGACCAGATTCAACGCAATTGCCAACAGCCACGCCATCACGATGTAGCTTCCAAGCCCTGGTCCAGCGGCTTAGCACGATCAGTCCGGCAACGATCTCCACCACGCCGACAACGTGCATGAAGGTCGCCCCGCTGACCGGCAGAACCTTGGTCGCCGCCGGGCTGAGATACATCCCCCAGTCCGCCAGCTTGTTGAAGTACTTGTCGATGCCCGCCACGATCGGCCCCACTCCAAGGCCGATCTTCAGTGCCCACCAGCCGACGTTCAGATTATCGTTGACACCATCCTCGAAATCCTTCATCGCAGTCTCCCTGCCCAGAAGAGCAGCCAACCCATCATTTGGTTACAACAGCAGGTCCTTTTTCAGAAAAAGCCGCGCTGCTGTAACCTTTTCGCCTTTGGCTGCTCTATCCCTTGAGAGTCATGGAAACTCTGGGAACGCTGGAAAGAGCACGGCTGGAAAGCTGGACCGACCAGGAAATCGTCGCGCGCGTGCGCGCCGGAGACACCGGCCTGTACGAAATCATCATGCGCCGCTACAACCAGCGGCTCTATCGCGTGACTCGGGCCATCCTGCGGGATGAGTCCGAAGCCGAAGATGTGATCCAGGATGCGTATGTCCGCGCATACCAGCATCTCGACCAGTTCGCCGGACATGCGCCATTCTCCGTCTGGCTGACCCGCATCGCGGTGCACGAGGCGCTCCGCCGGCTGCAACAGCGGAAACGCAGCCAGCAGTTTGAAGAGACCGGTCAGGATGAGGATGGTTTTATGAATAGCTCCGAAGAACCAGCACTGCAGACGCGGGCATTGCGGAAACGTCGCCGGATCCCGAGCAGCGGGCTGCTATTGCCGAACTGGGCAAGCTCCTCGAAGAAGCCGTTCTCGACCTTCCAGCGCCTTACCGCACAGTCATCATGTTGCGAGACATCGAAGAGCTGAGTACCGCGGAGACTGCCGCGGCGCTGGAGCTGACTGAAGAGAACGTGAAGGTCCGCCTGCACCGCGGCCGCGCCCTGATGCGCGATCATCTCTTCGCGCGAGTAGGCCCAAGCTGCAAAAGCGCCTTCCCGTTCATGGGCGCCAATTGCGACCGTGTGGTTCTTGGCGTCTTTGGTCGTCTTCGTGAGCTCAATTCCGAACCTTAGCCAGACTCCGCCAAATCAGCCGGACTGCCGCACAATAACGCCTCAACCTCAATTTATTGACAGATCCCATCCGTGAAAACTGCCACAGCCCGCATAAACTGCTGGTCATTCTCTATGACGACCCGCTAAAGTACGGCGATGCGAAAGGTAGCAGTCATCGGCGCGGGACCTGGCGGTCTGGTAGCTGCGCGATATCTCAAATCTGAAGGCTTCGATCCCGTCCGTCTATGAGCAGGGCGCGCGCGTTGGCGGCCAGTGGAGCGCGGATCCGTATCACTCCGGAGTCTGGCCCGCGATGCGTACCAACACCAGCCGCATCATGACATCTTTCAGCGATCTCCCGCATTATGCGGGCTGCCCCACCTATCCCACCAACGAAGAGATGGGGGAATACCTTCATCGTTACGCTGAGACCTTCGATCTCATTCCACACATCCATCTGAAGACCCCGGTGCGCGAGCTCCACCGTGATGCGGATGGTGGTTGGATTGTGCGCACCGACCAGGGCCAGGATCGGCTACGAGAAGGTAGTCATTGCCAGCGGCCGTTATAACAAGCCGTTCATCCCCGACGTACACGGCCTCAAATCCTTTTCCGGTAGCGGTGGGGTCAATCACGCCTTCGCCTTTAAACGGCCCGAAAGCTACCGCGACTCGCGCGTTCTCGTTGCGGGCTGCCAAATCAGTTCACTGGAGATCGCAAGCGACCTCGCGATGCTCGGCGCCGCCCGCGTCGTCGTCACCCACCGCAAGCAGAGATGGGTATTGCCGAAACTCATCAACGGAGTCCCCACCGACCACGTGGGCTTCACCCGCTTCGCCATGCTGGCCGAGGAATCATTGCCGCAGGAACATCTGTCCGCCGCCCTGAAACAATTCGTGCTCAGTGTGGCAGGCAGTCCGGAAAATTTCGGGGCACCGAAGCCGCCGGACAACCTCTCTCCCGCCACTTTCACGCAAAGCCATTTCTACCTTCCGCTGGTGGCAGAAGGACGCATCGCCGTCAAGCCGTGGATCGAATCGGTGAATGGGAAGGAAGTCCGTTTCAAGGACGGCAGCAGCGAAACTTTCGACGCCATTCTCTTTGGTACCGGCTACCATCTCCATCTTCCCTTCCTGAGCGAAGAGATTCGCTCGCACCCTCGATGCCGATGAACACCACCTCGACCTCTACAAGCACACCTTCCATCCCGACCTGCCCGGTCTCGCCTTCGTCGGTTTCTTCCAGTTGGCGGGGCCTTACTATCCTGCTCTTGAGGTGCAGTCCCGCTGGATCGCCTACACCTTCAGCGGCGCGCGACCTGCTCCTTCGCAAGACGATCTCGCTGCCGGCATAGCAGACTATCGCGCGCGTCGCGACGGCCCTCAGGTAGTTACATTTCACCAGGCCGCCATCTCGTTCGCGCGCGCTGCCGGCATCGAACCCGAGCTGGAGCGCTGGCCGCATCTGGCGCGCCCGCTGCTCTTCGGCCCTCTTACTCCGATGTCCTTCCGCATGAGCGGCCGCGACAGCCTTCCCGATGCGCCGCAACGTTTCGCAGAAGAGGCGCAAGCCTTCGGGTGCATGCCCTCAAACGAATTCGCTCCTCGCCCAGATCAGCCCAGTTGCAGGCGCTCGCCGCGGCGCGCAAGGACGCAGCATTCAGTCGCTATGTCGATTCCATCTGCCCGGCCAATGCGTTGTCGCACAACGATGTAGCCAGCGAATAACGATCGTCACCGCCCGCCCATTTCCCGGACCTTGCGGGACATCGCAAAAAAAGCGAGCCCCCGGCCGCCAGGAACTCATCAGCCGCCCTTCCGGCGGATACGGAAAGGCTGATCTGAAAGCTCAACCGGCGACCCGAGGGCTCGGGGTGATAAGTGTTTACCGTGTCGCCGTCTCGGTGGATTGCGCCACCTGCGCGGACTGCACCGGCGGATGATGGCTTTCAAGGAAGTTTGCAACGTCCTGATGGAACGCCGGGCTGTCCGCCGGAATCGTCATCAATGCCGGCAGCCCAGGAAACAGCTCGCCCAGCGCCTTCATCAGCATCCCGTGCTCATCCAGGTAGAAGCGCGACAGCACCGTCTCCTGATGTGTGCTTTGGTCGAACGAGAGCGTCTCCCAAACCCAGGAGAGGTGCGCTGCATTGGGCACGCCATGCTTTTCTGCCGTTTTGCGCATTGCATCCAGCTCCGCGCCCGGTTTCAGGTGCGAACAGAGCGAAACTACCACCGTGCCGTTCGAGAAGTAGGTCTTGTCGATGTCGCTCGCAATGAAATGCGCCTCCAACAGTGACTGACCTACGAAATATCGAGGACACCTCCCGGCCGAAGATGCTGCGTACTGCCACCGGCAGGTCGGAGAGCGGTGTCACCTGGCATGCGCCGCCGTTGAAGGCCTGCATCACAACCTTTTCACCCAGGGAATGCATGCTCATCAGAGTGTCAAAATCGACGCTCGCGCCCTGCAGGCTGGGGGTCTGCGCAGAAGCCGTGAGCCCGACAAGCATTACCAAAGCGGTCAGAGTCTTCATACGTCCACCTCGGTGCCAGATTGGGGCCGACTCCCACTTTCGGCAAATTACCTTGGTAAGTTCGTAATTCCTTTGGGTGCTGCCGTGCTCCACCATTGTGGTATCTCCGTTACGAGTTATTTGGCTCAGTCGAAAGGAGCGCTATCGGATCAGTAATGTGAGACATACGCAGGTATCCTCGAGGCGCGCTGCACAATCTCAGCGGCGCACGCAATCCAAGGACCACCCTATCGGCACTTCATAACTTCGGTACTCTAAAGGCGCCGGGTACATCCAGCGGCACGCCGTCCCGCACTGGAACTATCCGCTGAGAGCCCGGGCGCAACATGCCGTACCCTACAAGGGATGCAATCCTCCCGCCGCCTTGCCTGCTCCCCTCTGCTCATCGCCGCGCTCGCCCTCTCGACCGCCTCTGCCGCTCCCTCCGATCCGGCATCGCTGGTCAACCCGCTCGTCGGCACCACCAATGGCGGGAACGTCTTCCCCGGCGCCACCATGCCCTTCGGCATGGTGCAGTTCAGCCCGGAAGCCACGCCGGTCAATACGAAGAGGCAGATCGCCGCGCCCGGCGGCTACGAATACCGCGCAAAGCAGATTCGCGGCTTCAGCCTGACGAACGTCGAAGGCTGGGGCTGCGCCGGCGCCTCCGGGCGACGTGCCGCTGATGCCCATCACGGATGCCGTTACCGTCTCACCCTCGAAAGACTTCCGCCACACCTACGCGGCCGACTTCCATCATGCCGATGAGAAAGCCGAGCCCGGCTCGTACCAGGTCAGGCTCGGCAACGGCGTCCAGGTTGCGCTCGCCGCCGCTACGCGTATGGGCGCGGCCACCTTCACCTTTCCGGCCGGCAAGCCTGCCCGCATCCTGGTCCGCACCTCCGATTCTGAAGTCGGCTCGACCGCCGCCCACACCCAGATCGATCGCGCTGCCGGAATCGTCACCGGCTCAGTGACGAGCGGCAACTTCTGCGGCTACATCGGCACGGAAGATCGTCGCCCCTACTACACGCTCTACTTCGTCGCCCGCTTCGATCGCCCCATCACCGAGACCGGCGCGTGGAAGGACACAACCGTCACGCCCGGCGGCATCTCCTCCGAAGGAGGCTCAGGTTTCGGCCCCAAGGGCTTTCCCGAGGCCGGGCATGGCTCCGGCGTCTGGGTCGGCTTCGGCCAGGGTGGCAAGGTGCGCGTGCGCGTCGGCATCTCCTACGTCAGCGAGGCCAACGCCCGTGCCAACCTCGAAGCCGAATCCAAAGCCGCCACCACATACGAAGAGGTCGCCGCCCGCGCCCGCACGGCATGGAACAAGCAGCTCTCGCAAATCGAAATCGAAGGGCGGCACGGACGAGCAGCGCCGCGTCTTCACCACGGCCCTCTACCACGCCAGCATGACGCCCACTACCTACAGCGACGTCAACGGCGAATACACCGGCATGGACCACAAGGTCCATCACCTCGCTCCCGGCCAGTCCGTGCAGTACGCCAACTTCTCCGGCTGGGATGTGTACCGGTCACAGTTTCAATTGCTCACCTGGCTCGATCCCAAGCGCGGCAGCGATATCGCGCAGAGCCTCTACAACCAATCGCAGCAGGACCACGGCCGCTGGGACCGCTGGACGCATCTGAGCGGCGCAACCCACGTCATGAATGGCGACCCAGCGGCTCCGGCCATCGCAGACATCTACGCTTTCGGTGGCCGTGCCTTCGATGCGCGCGCGGCCCTGCAGTCGCTGGTGCGTGCCGCCGATGTTCCCACCAAGGAAGATCTCAGCCACGATGGCTGCCCGGTCGAGTGCGTCGGCCAGCGCCCCGGCCTCGATCAGTGGCTCAAGCTCCACTACATTCCCGCCGGCGCGCCCGCGTGGGGTCCGGCTGCCGATACGCTCGAGGACGTCACCGCCGAGTTCTCCATCTCCGCGCTCGCCGGCCATCTCGGCGAGACCTCCGTCCAGCACCGTTTCCTCGAGCGCGCCCAGTATTGGAAGAACATCTGGAACCCAAACGCCGCGCCCGACGGCGGATACTTCATGAACCGCAACGCAGACGGCACCTGGCCCAAAGTGCAGGACGACAACGACAAGAGCGCCGCGCGATTTCACTCCGTCGACCGAGGACGGCTTCGTCGAAGGCAGCGCTGCGCAATATGTCTGGATGGTCCCATTCAACGTCGCCGGTCTTTTCGAGCAGATGGGCGGCCGCGACAAAGCTGTCGCTCGCCTGGATCGTTTTTTCTATGACGAAAAGGCGCTCCGGCAGTTACGAAATCCGGGCCGCTCCATGCCGAGCTCGATAACGAGCCCTCCATCGAGACGCCCTGGCTCTACGATTTCGCCGGCCAGCCCTGGAAGACGCAGCAGCTCGTTCGCCAGGTGCTCAACACCATCTGGAAGAATGCGCCCAACGGCATCCCCGGCAACGACGACCTGGGCGAGATGTCATCCTGGGCCGTCTTCGCCATGATGGGTTTCTATCCTGAAATCCCCGGACGCGCCGAGTTCGTCCTCGGCAGCCCCATCTTCACCAGTGTCACCGTGCACCGCGGCAATGGAGATGTGCACGTAATCGCTCGCGCGGCAGCAACCAATACTCCTTACGTGCAGTCGCTCAAGCTGAACGGAAAACCCACCACCAGGACCTGGTTGCCCGAAAGCTTCGCGCTCCACGGCGGGACCTTAGAATTCGAGCTCGGCCCCATACCTAACAAGAGCTGGGGCACAAACTCAGGCGACGAGCCGCCGTCCTTCGGAGCGCAGTAATCACTCGCAGGGCAGCGCCGCCATCGGATCCAGCCGCGATGCCTTCAGCGCGGGCAGCAGGCTGGCGAGCACTGCAATCAACGTCAGCAGCAGCGCCGCAAACACGAGTGTGGCAGCGTCGTACGGCTTCAGTCCGAAGAGCATGCTGTTCGCCGCTCGTCCTGCTAGAAGCGCAAGCACCGTTCCCACCACCACGCCAATCGCCAGCATCGTCGCGGTGTCGCGCATGACCAGGCCAACCACGCGGCCGCGATCCGCGCCCAGGGCGATGCGGATACCGATCTCGTTCCGCCGCTGGGCAATGAAATACGACAGCACACCATACAATCCGATCACCACCAGTAGCGCGGCCAGCACACCGAAAAATCCGGAGAGCATCGCCATCATGCGGTCGCCTACCAGGTTGTCGCAAATGCCCTGCTGAAAATCACGGAACTGCAGAATCATGTCAGGATGTTTCGCCGCAATCGTGCGCCGGATCGCCGTGATGGCCGCCGGACCATCCTTCGCTGCAATCATCATCGCCAGTCCAGGTCCCTGCGCCGTCTCCGGAAACTGATCGATAGGCACAAAAGCAATCGGCTCTGCCTATTTGCGGAGATTGTTATATTTTGTATCCGCGATTGTCCCCACTACTTCGTATGTCCTCGCCGGAAATTGGGGCTCCGGCATCACCTCTACCAGCCGGCCCAGCGGCGGCGTCTTGCCGAAATACTTCTGCACAAACGCTTGGTTAACAATCAGCACATGCGGTGCATCGGTCGTATCCATCGTGGTAAATCCACGGCCGGCCACGAGCGGAATTCCCATGGCTGCAAAGTAGCTCGGGCTCGCATAGGAAAATCTGCTACTGCCCTCTACTCCACAGCTCCCGCCCGCGGCCGGTCCCATCTCGCGAGGCTTACGTTGTGTTATCAACAGACGCACGCGCCGAGATATCCGCAGAACTTGCGCGCTAGCACGGACGACCGACGATTACGTACTTTCCGCGGACTACGCAATGGCAGCCAGGCGCGTCAGAGTTAGATCACCCCAGCCACTCGTCGAAAGCCCCGGCACGAATCGCCGCAGCCATCTTCGCAATGTCGCCCGCCAGCACGCGGTCTTCGCGCAAGCGGCGCAACAAACTCGCGCACCCGCGCCCGCGCCGCCTCCACCCGCAGCGCAGCGCGCAAAGGCAAACGAAATTCCAGTGCCTGCGCCGCTGTCATCAATTCGATCCCCAGCACCATCTCGGCATTCTCGACGACCTGCCGCAGCTTCAGCGCAGCGGTCATCCCCATCGAAACGTGGTCCTCCTTGCCACCCGACGTCGGCACCGAGTCCACGCTCGCGGGATGCGCCAGCACCTTTGCCTCGTTCAGCAGCGCAGCAGCGGTGACGTGGGCGATCATGAAGCCCGACGAAATCCCCGGGTTGTCCGACAGAAACGGCGGCAGGCCCTCGTTGATGTCCGGATTGATCAGCCGGTCGATGCGCCGCTCGCTGATGCTGAGCAGATCGGCCAGCCCGATCGCCGCATAATCCAGCGCAAAGGCCAGCGGCGCGCCATGGAAGTTGCCGCCGGAGAGAATATCCCCGGTATCGTCCGTCCGTCGCGAATATCAGCGGATTATCTGTCGCAGCGCCGGTCTCCGTTTCAATCACCGCCGTCGCATGGTCGAGCACGCCGCGCACCGCGCCATGCACCTGCGGCATGCAGCGGAGGCAATACGCATCCTGCACGCGCGGATCGTTCAGCCGGTGCGATTCGCGGATCTCGCTCTGCTCCATCAGCGCGCGCAGATGCGCCGCCGCGGCTATCTGCCCTGGATGCGGCCGCGCCTCGTGGATGCGCGCATCGAAGGCCGCCGGCGTGCCGCGCAGTCCTTCGAGCGACATCGCTCCTGCGAGATCGAAAAGCCGCACCACGCGCTGCGCGCGAAATAAACTCAGCCCGCCGACGGAGGCCATCGCCTGCGTACCGTTCAGCAGCGCCAGCCCTTCTTTCGCCTTCAGACGAAGCGGCGAAAGCCCGGCAGCGGCCAGCGCAGCCGCAGCCGGCGCACGCTTGCCTTCCACGAACACTTCGCCTTCGCCGATCAATGCCAGCGCCAGATGCGCGAGCGGAGCAAGATCGCCGCTGGCGCCAACAGAACCGCGCGACGGCACCACCGGATGGATCCGCTGTTCCAGCATCGCCACCAGCAGCTCAGCCACTTCCGTGCGCACGCCGCTGCAACCCTTGGCCAGCACATTGGCGCGCAGCAGCAGCATGCCGCGAACTTCGGCCTCGCTCAGCGGCTCGCCCACGCCGCAGCAATGGCTGCGCACCAGGTTCTGCTGCAGCGCGGCTACCTGATCGGGCGGAACGCGCACATCGGCCAGCTTGCCGAAGCCGGTGTTGATGCCGTATGCGGCGGCATTCTCCCGCGGCAGCCCGATCGACGACAGCGCGCGAGGCGAGCATTCGCTTCTGAGCGGCAGGAGCGATCGCCACATGCAGTCGCGCGGCAGCAACGGCATCGAGTTGCTCCAGCGTCAGCGGATCACCATCAAGCAGAAGAGGAGCGGAAGGATTCGTCATAGGAACGCATCAGGCAAACTCTTCACTATAACGATAGAAAGCGCTGCGGTCACGCGGCCCGAGCTACGCTCTGTGAGAGCAATCTGCGGCGACGGGCCGTTGCCTTCGCCACCTGCACCCAGGCAAACAACGCGATCGCACACACAGGCAACAGCGCAAACACCCACACGGTGCCGCGCCGCGCAGAATAGTCGCCCACCGTCAGATCGGTCGCCGTGCTGGCGTGGCGTCCCGCCTCGCTTACCTGAATGACGGCGTGCCATCGACCGGCATGCGGCAACTGGACGACCGCATCCTGGAGCAGCCGGTTCGTCGCATGCGCATGCGAGAGATGCGCGACGACAGGTTCGCTTCCCCATCCTCCGGAGTCAGCGTGATCACAACATCCGCATCCAGCAGAACCTTGCTGCCGCCCTGCTCTTCGATCATCGCGCTCAGGTCAGCCTGTCCCACGCCCAGCGACTCCGGCGTCGTAAACAGCGAGACGACAAACGGCCCCGCCGCCTGCCGCATCTGCAGCCTGCCGCCGTCGGCATGCGCGGCAATTGCGGCACAAGCGAGCACCAGTGCAACGATCAGGCGTTTCACATGCCACCCATCATCATGCCGCGCATCTGCATCGGCTGTAGCAGCAGCCAGAAACCGAAGCCGTAGAGCGCAACAGTGAGAAGCGCAAGCGGCATCGCGGCGAGCAGGCGCTTCACCCCATCCGCGTTGCACAGCCATCCGCCATGCCAGGTAAAGCGACAGCAGCAGGCCGCCATCCAGAAAGAGAAGTTGTAACTGCAGCAGACCGTTTCCCTGCAATATGCCTGCACCCGCATCCCAATGTGGCGCACCAAGCCAGCGCAGGCCGAAATCCTGCGCCGCCTGCTGCACCAGCGGCAGCCACGCCGGCATCGCCCATCAGCAGATGGAAGAGCAGATGTGCCGCCCACATCCCAAGGCCAAGCGGCGCCAGCGCCAGCGCATTGCGGCAAAACGCCTCCCGCCGCGACTGGCCGCCTCGAACGATCTGAGAGACAAGCCACACGATGCCAATGGCCAGAAGCGTGCCCGCGACCACACCGGCAAAGCTGCCCAGGTTTGTTGCCAGCCACGGAATACGCCGTCCCGCAGCCGCTAAAAATTCAGCTCCCGGCGCTACCATCACGGCCGCGTTGGCGAAGCCGGCCATCACCATCACAAGCGCTGCGATGCCACGTCCGTCCTGCGCGATAAACGTCCGAGTGACGAAGTCGGCGTCTCGGCCAGCACATCCTGTGTCATGCTGCGCGGCACGATTCCGATGTTGTCGTGCGGGCACGCCTTCACGCAATCCATGCACAGCGTGCAGTCCGCGTTGCTGCGCTTCTCCGGCAGATACAGTTCCAGTTCGCAGCCCCGCTGCCGTTCATTGCCGCGAATGCAGTCGCGCGTTGCGCATGTGTTGCATGTCGATGCGCTGCGTATCTTCAGCGTCGCAGGCGAGAGCAGCGATCCAACAAAATTGAACTGCCCGATGGGGCAGACATATTTGCAAAAGCTCGCGCCGCGAAACAAGCTGTCCACCAGGAATGCAGTACCTGTATAGGCAATCAGCAGCCACGCGGTTCGCGCCGGACTGTTCCACCACGCAAAGCGCTCATAGCCGAAGAAGAACGCCAGCATCAATGCGATGCCAATCCATTTCACGCGCAGCCAGTGCGGCCACTTCAAAGCGCGCCCAGCCCATGCGGCGCGCCAGCTCGCGCGGCAACGTGAACGGGCAGACCATGCAGAAGAGATTCCCCACGAACAACAGCGCCAGCACACCCAAGGCCCGCAGAATATTCCACGGCACCACGCCGGCCAGGTTCATGGCAGCCATCGGATGCCCGAAAAAGCCATGAGCAATCACAATCGCCATCACGATCAAACTGATCGCCTGCAACGATTGCCTTCCGTAGCGCGTGCGAAGGAATCCGCCGATCACCGGCACTCGCAGCAGATCGAATCCATGCGGCCGAATGCTTCCCGCGGCCGGCGACCCTCCGATGGTCA
The DNA here is from genome assembly GCA_963797895.1 of uncultured Acidobacteriaceae bacterium. Lineage (GTDB taxonomy): Bacteria > Acidobacteriota > Terriglobia > Terriglobales > Acidobacteriaceae > KBS-83. The sequence continues at coordinate 1,882,063 of CAWCRD010000006.1, read as the reverse complement.
CGAGCCCATGCCGCGGAGTTCGCCGCGACAACAGCGCCATCGTGACGCCGATAGCCGGCACCAGGTAGATGGCCGATCCGACCACCCACATGAATGCGCCCGCCGCAGCCTGATCCTGCATGGCGGTCAATCCGAAGATGCGCGGCGCAGCCTCATACGTCGGATACAGCACGCGGCCGGAGAAGGCGAGGAATGCCGAAAGAGCCGTGTTCACCAGGTCCGCCGTGACGAGATAAGGCACCACCGCCCAGCGTGACCATCGCGTGCGGCTGGGCCATGGCTGCAACACGGTCCACCAGAAAAGCAGCGAGGTAAACAGGAAACATGCATGCTCAATCTCGTGCCATGCCGGAGAGCGCAGCGCAAGCTCATACGCCGCGGGCACATGCCAACCGATATAGGCAACGTTCATCGCGATCCAGCCGGTCGCCGGATGTGTAAGAAAGCGCCCGATCGTGTGAACCGTGCGTGATGAAAAGAGCGGTCCGAGCCCGTCGCGCACCCAACCACGCGGCAAACCGCGCAGCAGCGGAACCGTGGGCGCACCCAGCAGCAGCAGCGGCGGCGCAACAGACATCAGCACCAGATGCTGCACCATATGCGCCAGCAGCAGCCAATTGCCCAGCACGTCGAGCGGAGAAGCAATCGCAAGCCAGATTGCGGCAAGTCCCGCGAAGAAAGAAGCGGCGCGCCAGCCCGGCAGTTCCACCGGGCGAGTGAGCCGCGCAACACGCCATCCGCGCCAGTACACGATGCCGTCAGCAACAACGAGAGCGTGGCCCACAGAGGAAAGCTCCATGAGGCCGCAATCGCGTCTGACAGATCAGGATTCACTGCAAACTCCAAACGGCGATACGCCTCGACCGTTTTCACAAGAGTGTAGGCGTAAAAACGACACCCGGCGCAGCTTCTCGTTAGGAAAAGCCGCTCCCCTCAAATGCGCTGAGAACACGACACTGTGTAAACGGCTCTACGGACGGACTGCCTCCACCGGCTCTTTGGGCGCCGGATTGTTCGTCTCCGCAACGTGCCGCGACGCATCGATGGCTACCGGCTGATTCGCAGGATGCAGCGTCTCAAGAAACGCTACCAGCGCTGTTACCTGTGGCGGAGACAGAGTCTTGCCATAGGCCGGCATATTCCCGCCTCCCTGTATACACCTGGCGCACCAACTGGTCTTCCGTAAGGCGGGTCGCAACATCATCCAACGACGGACCACGCCGTCCTCCGAGGCCGCCTATCTGATGGCAGTTGCGGCACTGCTTTTCCTGGAAGACGATCGCGCCCTGCCGCTCCAGCGGCGTTGTCCCCTGCACGAAGTGGACTGGAACCGGATCCGCGCTCCATCCATCCATCTGCGGGCTCCATGGAACGTATGTGCCGAGATGAGTAAGCGTCGCGAAACCGACAGCCAGCACCACCAGCACGATTACCGCCACCGGACGGCGATGCCAGCTCTTCTCGCCGACGCCGGCGATAGAACGGCAGCGCCAGCATGGCAATCGACTGCGATCACCGGCGCGATAAACATCAGCGGCGTCTCAATCGCCGGCGGCAGGAAGGCAAGCGCCGAATAGATCCAGAGGAAGAAAAAATCCGGTTTGGGGACCGTCTGCACGATGGTCGGGTCGGGCACGCCGGTCGGCCCGATCGGGCCAAAGATCAGCGCGCAAATCGCAACCGCCAGCACGATCCCCGCGGCGAACATCGCGTCCTTCCACACCGCGCCGGGCACAAACGGCATGCCGTCCTTGTGCGAGAGCTCGTTGTACTCCTGGATATAGGTGTCGCGTTTTACCAGACGCCCGGGCGTGGGCCACTCATTGATCCCCAGCTTCAGCACCAGCCAGGTATGCAGCGAGGCGAAACGCCAGCATCAGCGCCGGGAGGACGAAGACGTGCAGCGTGAAGAAGCGCGTGAGCGTAGCGCCGGCGATGATGGGGCCGCCGAGCATGAACTGGACCAGCTCACTCCCGATCCACGGGACGCGGCTCATAATAGATGCGCCGATGCCCAGCCCCCAGTAAGCATCCTGATCGAAGCGAAGCACCTGCCCGGTGAAGGCCATGCCAAGCGTAAACAGCAGAAGAAAGACGCCAAGTATCCAGGTAAGCTCGCGCGGGAATTTATATGCGCCGAACATAAAAACCTGGCACATGTGAATCAGCACGATGGCGACCATGAAATTCGATCCCCAGCCGTGCATGCCGCGCAGGAACCAGCCCAGCGGCAATTGATGATTCAGCACCTGCAGGCTCTGCCACGCAGACCCGGCCGAGGGTACATACACCAGCGCCAGCAGGATGCCAGTGACGATCTGCAGCAGCAGCAGCACAAAGCTGGCGCTGCCGAAGACGTACCACCAGCTCGCCGTCTTGCTGGGCACCGGGTGCTCCATGGACTCCTTGACGAAGCCCTCGAGCTGCACGCGGCGCTCTACCCAATCGTAGGCTTGCTTGTACCAGGGCATGGCAGGATTCCTTTAACCAGTTTGGCTTCGTTGGCGAGCGTCGGCATCTGCCCGGCGTCAATCATCAGCGTGTCGCCGTTCACGCGATAGTCATAGGTCCAGAGTCCGCGCTCCGGCGGCCCAGCAGCGCGTTCGCCGTTCGAGTAATACACACCCCCATGGCACGGGCACATGAACAGCTCCGACTGCGGAAACCAACGCACCGGGCAGCCGAGATGCGCGCAGTTCACCGCGAATACGGTGAACTTGTTGGCGCCCTCGCGCCGCACATAGCAGGCTACTTTCCCTGTGTCGCCATCCCAGGGGTTCGTGAACGGGTTGCGATATGTAGCCAGCACGGTTTCGTTTTCGCGAAAATCGCTGACCTTGCCCAGCGCAATCCAGGAGTTATACCGTCCCTTTGCGGCGTATCGGCCCCAGCAGATATCCGACGATCGGGGTGGCAATCGCAGCCGCCACCAGCGCGTTGATCGCGATGCTTACCTTGAACAGGAATGTGCGGCGCGAAACGCCCTCTTCTTTGTCGCTGGCGACATCCTTGGCGCGCTCCACCACGGATTTCTGGTCGGGCTCCGGTAACCCAGGCTCCGGATTCATCGCACTCCTCCACTCATCTTGGGCTGGTGCGCCGCTCCCTGCTTTCCATCCTGAACAGCTTCCGGCCCCTGTGATCTCTCCGGCGTCGGCCGTGGGCTTTTGCGCCACCAGAAAAGCCACTACGTCGCTTACCTCCTGCGGCGTCATCGGATCATCCTTCTGGTCGCGCCAATCCGGCATCCCCAGGTCCGGACGACCTACAATGACGGTGGTCCGCAGATGTCTGCGGCGGCACCAGGGCCAGAAAGGCCGGATCGAGAATCGAGCCCGCCTCACCCACCTTGCCTCCTGCGGGCCCATGACAGTTGCGCGCAGTTGTCCGCGTACACCTTCTCGCCCGCTTTGGCGTTTCCCTTTCCGTCATCCGCGTAAGGTGGCGGCGTCGCGCCTGCCAGTGCATTCTCTTTGTGCCAGTTCGCGCGTATGCCGTGCACCAGCGAATCGATCTGCGCATCCGTCAGGTCGCCGCCGAATGCTTGTGAGAATGCCGGCATCATCGAACCCGGCAACCCCTGCGGCAATCACCTGGCGTATCCGCGCATCATCGACGAGCGCCTGATACACCGGCGAGGCCAGCGGCGTAGACGGGCCATGCAGGCCCTCCGCGCCGTGGCAGCCTGCGCAGTTCTGCGCATACAACACCTTCGACGACAGAACACTCTCGGGCCGCGGCACCTCCGGCCCCGGCGCCGGTTTTCCCGGCAGCTTGCTGCAGCCGCTTGCCAATAGAAACGCGCATGAAAGCGCGAGCACGCCTGCTCTCATCGGCTTGTCCTCGCCGTCCTGCCGCGGCGGCTTCCGGACGTTCCACGCCCAGGCGAACGGAGAGCGGCACGTCCTGCAGGCTCTTCAGCCGTCCTTCGCGCGCCACCACCCAGCCCGGCCACCACTCCATATCCCACCTGGCTCAATGCGAACCAGTACCAGTTGATGTGGTCGTCAAAGAAGGGATTGAGCAGCCCGAGTATGGAGTGCAACAGTCCGGTCCACAACGCGGGCGCGATCAGGCCGCCCAGCACAATCGGATGCCGCGGCAAGATCGGCAGCAGCGCCCCGTACAGCAATCCCACCAGAAATGACGATGCGGTATGGATCACGATGGCGATCAGGAATGCCGCGAGATGGAATTTAGCCAGGTCGTGCTCCGACGGTGAATTCCAGCCTGCAACGCCCGCGCCGCCCAGCAGGTTCACCACATACCAGATGCTGTGGAAGCGCACGACACCGTAAATCTCCGCGAGCACGATCATCACAGTGCCACCGGCGAAGCCGCCCTTGATGCCCGAAGAGATGGGATACGTCGTGATCGGCGTCATCGCGCGGCCGGACGACGCGTGCACATGCTCGACGCGCGCCACGCGCCGCCCTTCGCGCTCAATCTCGATGTCTTCATCTGCCACCGGCAGCAGTTCGTGCGCTTCCTGCGGCAGCACCTGCCGGAACCAGCCCACCGCCCCGGCGATACCCCATCACCACGCCGAGCAGAGAGATCATGAAATTCGTCACCAGGCCGGCGAAGATCAACGTCAGCCCCACCGCCATGATCAGCGGCCACTGCGTGGGCGCCGGCATGTGGATCGCATTCTCGGCGTGATAATGGCGGCCGCCCTGCGCCGCGACATGTTCGTGTTGTGCGTCCGTGCTCATTCGCTTATCGTCCAATCACGTACACCACGGTGAAGACCACCATCCACACTGCGTCTACAAAATGCCAGTACAACGCCAGCACCTCCACCTTTTCCGTGTGCTCCGGTTTCAGCGCGCCCATCAGCGCGAAAATCAGTACCGCCGTCAGCATGATCAGCCCGACAATCACGTGTGAGGCATGCAGCCCCACCAGCGAGTAGTAGGTCGTGCCGAAAAGATTTGTGCTGATCGTCAGCCGATCGACTTCGTGATCAGCTTGCTCCATTCCTTGCCCGTACCCAGCAGGAAGATCGTCGCCCAGCACGATCGTGAGCGCCCACCACGCGCTGAAGGTGGCCATCGCGCGCTTCACCAGGGCGCGCTCCGCCATCATGATGGTGGCGCTGCTCGACAGCAGAAAGATGGTGTTAAAGATCGGAAGTTCGAGCACCTGCCGCGGCTGCGGACCGTAGGTGCTCTTCCCGATGTAGTACACGTAAGCCACAACGAAGATCACGAAGATGGCGGACTCCGCGATGATCAGCGAGAACATGCCGACGCGGCCGCGCGACGGCAACTGCCAGTCAGGATCGACAGCGTGGCCGTGTCCGTGCGTCATGGGAATCGTACTCATGGCAGTGACATTCCGATCCGGTCTCTCATCCTTGTTCCATCGGCTCGTCCGGATCGTCCGGATGTTTCAGGTCCCAGAGCGGCCGGCGGCTGCTGACGACCGGCTCGGTCGCGAAGTTATAGGGCGGCGGCGGCGACGTAGTGGCCCACTCCAGCGTCCACGCGTCCCATGGATCGGGCCCGGCCTCGCGCCCCTTCAGGGCTGAGTGCACCAGGTTGTAGACAAAGAGCGCGATCGCGATTGCCTGTATAAGCGCGCCAACGCTCACAATCTGGTTCAGCAGCGTCCATCCGCGATCTGCCTCGTAGGTGTAAATCGAGCGCGGCATGCCCAGAATACCGGGAATGTGCATCACGTCGAAGCAGACGTGAAAGCCGATGAGAAACAGCCAGAAGTGCCACTTCCCCAGCCGCTCATCCAGCATCCGCCCCGTCGCCTTGGGGAACCAGTAATAAATCCCGGAAAAGATCGCAAACAGGATCCCGCCGACGATCACATAATGAAAGTGCGCGATCACAAAATACGAATTGTGCAACTGCCAGTTGAACGGCGCGACGGACAGGATAATGCCGGTCAGGCCCGCAATCAGGAACTGCACCAGGAATCCCACCGCGAACAGCATCGGAGTGCGATAACGGATCTTGCCGCCCCACATGGTCGCAACCCAGTTAAAAATCTTGATCCCGGTCGGAATGCCCACCAGCATGGTCGAAAGCACGAAGAAGGCATTCGAAATCGAGGTCATGCCGATGGTGAACATGTGGTGCGCCCACACGCCCAGGCTTACGAAACCAATGCCCACCGATGCCGCCACCATCGCCGGGTACCCGAAGATCGCTTTGCGCGAAAAAACCGGGATCACTTCGTTCATGACGGCAAACGCCGGCAGCACCAGCACATAGACCTCCGGGATGCCCGAAGATCCAGAAGAAATGCGCCCACACCACGGCGGAGCCGCCCGGCTTGCGTGTCGAAGAAATGGCCGCCCAGATAGCGATCGATCGTCAGCATGACCTGCGCCGCAGTCAGTGGGCTGACGGCAACCAGTACAAGCCCTGACGTCACCACGTAGAGCCATACCAGCAGCGGCATGCGGAACAGCGTCATGCCCTTGCAACGCATGCAGAATGCCGTGGCAATGAAGTTGATCGCCGCGCCGATCGATCCGAATCCGGAGACGATCAGCGATAACGCCCAGTAGTCTGTCGAATGCCCGGGCGAGAAGGCGCGCGCCGTCAACGGCGAATAGGCCCACCAGCCAACATCCGGCGCACTGCCCGCGCCCTGGCAGGCCCACTCCGCCGATAAAGCTGTAATAGAGCAGGAGCCCGCCGAAAGCGGACATCCAGAAGCTGAACGCGTTCAGGCGCGGGAACGCCATATCCCGCACGCCCAGCATCAGGGGCATTAGATAGTTTCCGAAACCGAAGACAATTGGCATGGCCACGAAAAAGATCATCGTGGTGCCATGCATCGTGAACATCCGGTTGAACGTCTCCGGGCTGACGAAGTGGTTGTCCGGAAAGAACAGCTGAATCCGGATAATCATCGCTTCGATGCCGCCGACCACCAGAAAAAGCAGCGCGTACAGGACGTACAGGATGCCCAGCTTCTTGTGGTCTACCGTGACCACCCAGCTATGCAGCGTCTCCAGCCAGGTGCCGTCAACGGCTTCGGGACGCGCGGTTTCTGGAATGCGCGCGCCGCCCAGGCCGCCAGGTACCGGTATGCTCCCTTCTGCCATCTGCGTCCTGCTCTCCTTCAAGTTGCTGCTACTGCAACGTGTTCAAATATGCGGTGATCTCGCGTACCTGGTCCGGTGTCAAATGCATGGACGGCATCAGCGCCCCTGGTTTAATCAGGTCCGGATCATCGATCCATGTCTCAAGGCTCTGAGTTGTGTTGTCTGTAGCGCCGGCCGCAAGCGTTTTGCGGCTCGCCAGATGTGTCAGGTCCGGCCCGAACTGTCCATGCGCCGCCGTACCGGTCACGGTATGGCAGTTCATGCATGCCTCCGATTCAAACACATGCCGTCCCGCGGCAACCGCCGGATCCTGTATGCCCGGCTGCTGTTCGCGCTTCACCCACGCGGCAAACTGCTCCGGCGTGTCGACATACACGCGCAGCAGCATCTTCGCGTGCTCTATGCCGCAGAACTGCGCGCACTGTCCCTACGTACAAACCCGGCGTGTGCGGGATCCATCCACAGCTCGTTGATGCGGTTCGGGATCACGTCCACCTTGCCGGCCAGTCGCGGAACCCAGAAGCTGTGCATCACATCGGCGGAAGTCAGTTTCATGTACGTCGGGCGAGGACGCATCGGTCGGACTCACCGGGATGTGCAGCTCATTCGCCGTCGTAATGTGCAGCTCGGGATATCGAAACTCCCACCAGTACTGGTGGCCGATCACGGTCACTTCCAAGCGCGGCCGGCGGCCTCGGCGCATCCTGAATCGCAAAAATCATGCGCGCCGTCGCTAGGAAAAGCACGACCACAATGAGGACAGGAATGATCGTCCACGAAAGCTCGATCTGATTGCTGCCGAAGATCTGCGGCGGCTCGCTGCCATCGTCATCCGGCCGCTGCCGGAAGCGCACGGCTGCATACACAATCAGCCCGCCGACCACAACGAAAATGCCGCCCGTAATCGCGAGCACAAAGAGTGACAGGCTGTAGATCGAATGGGATGGCGTCGAGGCCGGCGAAAAGATGCTCGTATTCGTGTTTGTGCCCAGTGCCTGCGCGTGTTGCGCACCCGCAACGGCCAGCACCACCGCTGCACTCAGCATGCGGCGCGGGCAAATTGCGTAGCATTGCCTTGCACACGCACCTGATCGAGCCATACCTTCAGCATAACGCACTCTCGTCCGATGGCTAAGTCTGATGTCACTCACAAATCCGCGCAACGCACCTCTCTGCGCCCGCGCAACAACCGCGCGCGATGGAGCATCGCCTTCCTGCTCGGAGTTGGCGTGCTCATCAATTTTTTCGATCGCGTCAACCTTTCGGTTGCGCATGACGCATTGCGCGACACCTTTCACATGGACGAGGTCGCGTTCGGCTATCTTGCCGGCGCCTACAACTGGACCTATGCCATCTGCCAGTTGCCGGTCGGCGCGCTGCTGGATGCAGTCGGTGTCGCCCTCGTGGGCCGCATTGGCTCACTTGCTCTGGGGCATAGCCACGCTTGCCGCAGCCGTGTCGCCCACCTACGGAACCCTTTTCGCCTCCCGCATGTTGCTCGGCATCGGCGAATCGCCCATCTTCCCCGCGAACGCGAAAGCCATCGGCCTATGGTTTCCGCCCGAAGAGCGCGGATTGCCCACTGCCATCTTCGATGCTGCCGCAAAGTTCTCTACTGCGATCGGTGTTCCGCTCATCGGCATCCTGCTGCTGCACGCCGGCTGGCGGTGGGCCTTCGCCGCCACCGCGCTTACCAGTCTGCTGTTTTTTGCAGCCTTCTATTTCATCTATCGCGATCCGCCGCCCGGCCAGCGATTCGGCGACACGGCCGAAGCACACCATCCACCCGTGCCCTTCACCTATCTGCTGCGCCAGCGCAAGGTATACGGCATCTTCATCGGCTATGGCGCGTACAACTACGTCTTCTATCTCCTGCTCACCTGGTTGCCCACCTATCTCGCCGTCACTCTCCACATCAACCTTCTCCATTCCTTCCTCTACACCGGCGTGCCCTGGCTCATCGCCACCGCCACAGACCTCATCGCCGGCGGCTGGCTCGTAGACGCCCTCATGCGCCGCGGCTTCTCCTCTACCATCGTCCGCCAGGCCATCCTGATCGCCGGAATGCTGCTGGGCATGGGACTGCTGGGCGCCGTCCATTCCAGCACGCCGGGATCGGCGCTCTTCTGGATCAGCATCTCCATCGGCGGACTCGCGGCTTCCGCCCCAGTCAGCTGGTCTCTGCCTGCGCTCATCGCGCCGCCCGGCGCGGTCGGCCGCGTCGCCGGTGTCATGAATCTCTCCAGCCAGATCTCCGCCATCGCAGCGCCGGTCATCACCGGCTATCTCTACGGCCACACGCACTCATTCGCCATCGCCTTCAGCGTGCCCGTGCTCTACCTGCTCGCCGGGATCGCCGGCTATCTCTTCCTGCTCGGCCGCGTCGAGCCTATCCCCGCGCCCCTTGCGCACTGATCCCGACGCTCCCGGGCTGTATCCTTGTGCCAAAGTCCATGCCATCTGTCAGCTCTGGGTTGGTCACGTCCTGGGTTAATCACATCCGGTTCAGTCACATCTATGATGTGTCGACGTTCCCGCGCAGCCCGCCTGGGCATGCTGGCGACGCTTGTGGTCCTGATCTTGCTGACTGCCGGCGTCCGCCCGCTCCTGGCTCTCGATCCCTCCCAGCCGCTTCGGCAATACGGCCAGCAGCTCTGGCAGACAGACAATGGGCTGCCCCAGAACGCCGTCCACGCCGATCCTCCAGACCAAAGATGGCTATCTCTGGCTGGCGACCGACGGCGGCCTCGTGCGCTTTGATGGCGTGGACTTCACGCTCTTCGACCGGCGCTCCACGCCGCAGATGCGCAGTAACCTGATCGGCGCTCTTGCCGAAACGGCTGACGGCTCGCTCTGGGCTGCCACCGCCGACGGCCTCCTCCGACGCAATCGCGGGTCGCTGCGCCTGCTCGGCACCGCAAACGGGCTGCCCGCCGGGCCCATCGCCGGCGTGCTGCCCGCCGGCAAAGACAAGCTCTGGGTGCTTACCCCGGAGAGCGTCGCCTTTGGCGCGGGAGATCGATTCGCCGTTGTGCCCGGGCCTGGACGCCCCCTTAACCGGCCGCGACGGCACGCCTATCGCCGCCACATGCGCCGGACGGGTCGCTCTGGGTTGCCACAGCACGTAATGTTGTTCAGTTGCGCGACGGCCGTATCACAGCCACGCTGCCCGGTTCCGCCGATCTCCTCGCCGTTTCGCGCGACGGCTCCCTCTGGCTCTCGCGCGGAGCCGACGCTCTTCCACTACCGGGATGGCGCGCTATCGCCTGTCCTACTTTCAGACTACCGCCAGCGAAAGAGCCGCAGGATCGGACACCTCGATCCGGGCCCTCTACGCCGGTCCCAGCGGCACCCTCTATCTCGCCACCTCGACCGCGCTCGGCATCCTCTCCCCATCCGGCGCATTCGTCTGGAAGACCGCCGCCGATGGCCTGCCCGCAAGCCGCATCCTCCATCTCTTCGAAGACCGCCAGGGCGCGCTCTGGATCGGCACCGAAGGCTCCGTCGCGCGATATGCGAATGGCCAGTTCGAAGTCCTGCGACGCTCGCAGCGGCGCTGCCGCAATCGAAGCCTTCTATGAGGATCGCGAAGGAAACCTGTGGCTCGGCACCGATGCCGCCGGCCTTCTCGAGCTGCGCGAACAACGCTTCACCACCTTCACCACCGCAGACGGCCTTCCCGGCGACGTGATTCGCACCGTCTTCGCCGGTAAAAACGGCGTCTGGGCAGGAACGGACGGCAGCGGCCTTGCCCATCTTTCCGGCTCCGACTGGCAGACCTTTACCACCCAGCAGGGCCTCGCCAGCAACACCATCCTCTCCCTCGCCGCAGAGCGGGATGACGCCCTCGCGGTCGGCACGCCGGATGGTCTCGACCATCTGACCGAATGGTCACGCCGCTCCGGCACCGCACAGCGAAACCCTGCCCGACGACTTCGTTCGCTCCCTGCTCTACGATCCCGCCGACAACTCGCTCTGGATCGGAACCCGTCGCGGCCTCGCCCACCGCACCGTAGCGGCACCACCCTTTGGAATCGCAGCAATGGCCTCGGCAGCGATCTGGTCGGCGCTCTCGCGCTCGATCACGCGCCCAGCGCACCGCGCGCCCTCTGGATCGGCACCCGCGGCGGCCTCAGCCATCTTGCTGGACGGGCACATCTCCACGCTCACCACTCGCGACGGCCTCTCCTCCGATGTCATCACCGCGCTCTATCAGGACCAGGTCAGGTCGCTCCCCGCTGAGCTCTGGATCGGCACCAACGGCGGTGGGCTGAACCTGCTTCGCGATGGCCGCATCACCACCTTTCCATCGGCCTCCACCGGCTTGCCGGAGGTCATCCACGCCATTGTCGAAGATGGCCGCGGCAACCTCTGGCTGGCCGCCGCCACCGGCATCTATCGCGTCGCGCGCCGGCAGTTGGAGGCTTTCGCGAGCCACACGCTGCACCCACATCGATGTCGCCGCCTATGGTGTCGCGGACGGCATGCGCATCAACGAGTGCTCCTCCGGCCACCCGGCTGCAGTCCGCACGCCGGATGGCACGCTTTGGTTTGCCACGCTGCGCGGCATCAGCGTGACCAATCCCGAGCATCAGCAGGAAAACCGCTTGCCGCCACCCGTGGTCATCGAAAACGTAACTATCGATGATCAGTCTGCACCTTCGACCGAAAGCATCCGGATCGGCCCCAGCCATACGCGCCTTTCCCTCCACTACGCCGGCCTCAGTTTCGTCGCGCCAGCGCGTGTGCGCTATCGCTATCGATTGGAAGGCTTCGATCCCAAATGGATCGATGCCGGCGCGCGTCGCGTCGCCTACTACACCAATATCCCGCCCGGCCGCTACACCTTCCATGTGCTCGCCGCCAACAATGACGGCGTATGGAACGAGACCGGCGCCACGCTCGAAATCCGTGTACTGCCGCGCCTCTGGCAGACATGGTGGTTCCGCACGCTTCTCGGCCTTGCCATCCTGCTGCTCGGCTATCAGATCTATCGCATGCGCGTTCGCAGTGTGGAGTTGCGCTTCAATGCCGTGCTTGCAGAGCGCACCCGCATCGCGCGCGAAATCCACGACACGCTCGCGCAGGACATCGTCGGCATCAGCGTACAGCTTGAGTTGGTGTCGCGGCTCCTCGGCTCCTCCGTCGATGCAGCACGCACGCAACTCGATGCGCGCGCGCTCCCTCGTAAAGAGCAGCCTTGCCGAAGCACGCAGCTCCATCTGGAACCTGCGCTCCGCCACTACGGGCGCCGACGACCTACCCGCGCGCATCCATCGCGCAGTCACCCAGGCCGCAGCGAAGCAGTGCCGCCCACCTGCACTTTCAGGTTCGCGGCACATATCGCGCGGCGCCGCCGCAGGTCGAAGATCAGCTCCTCCGCGTCGCGCAGGAAGCCGTGAACAACGCCGTGCGTCACGCCGGCGCCTCCGCCATCGACGTCACCCTCGCCTACGATACGCGTGCGGTCGAACTTTCGATGGATGACGATGGGCGCGGTTTCATCTATGATCCTCAAACCTTCGCTCCAGGGCGGTCACTTTGGCTTGCAAGGCATGCGGGAGCGCGCGGCCGAGATCGGCGGCATCGCTCCGCGTTGACAGCCAGCCCGCGAAAGGTACGCGCATTTCGCTGCGCGTCGAGATACCATGAGAACGCTTGAGACATCGCCTGTGACCGCCTCCGTCAGCAACCCCATAAAACCCGTGCGCCTGCTCGTCGTGGACGACCACCACATCGTCCGGCGCGGCCTGATCGCGCTGCTCGCCACAGTGCCCGAGATGCAGGTCGTGGCAGAAGCCTCCGATGGCCAGGAGGCCATTGCGCTCTATCGCCAGCATCAGCCGGATGTCACGCTGATGGATCTGCGCATGAACACAATGAACGGTGTCGAGACCACCCGCGCCATCCGCGCTGAGTTCCCCAATGCCCGCATTATCGTGCTGACCACCTTCGATGGCGATGAAGATATTTATCGCGCGCTGCAGGCGGGTGCGCGCGGTTATTTGCTGAAGGGCATGGATACCGAAGAGCTGCTCTCGGCGATTCGTACCGTACACAGTGGCAAATCCCGCATTCCGGCACCCGTCGCTGAGCGCCTGGCAGAACGCATGAACACGCCATCGCTGACCGACCGCGAGACGGAAGTTCTGCGTCTCATCGTGGGCGGTAACAGCAATAAGGAGATCGCGGCGGCGCTCTTCATATCCGAAGCGACGGTGAAGACGCACATCAATAGCCTGCTGAGCAAGCTTGGCGTGACCGATCGCACCCAGGCCGCAACCACGGCATTGCAGCGAGGCATCGTTCACTTTGACTAGTTTCGAGACTCCTCGCCGGCGTTTTTTGAGCCTCGCTTTCGCCACAGCAATTGCTTTCTCGATACCAGCGGCTCTCTATGCACAACCTGCCGAGAGCTGGCGCGCTGCCACACCCGAAGAACTCAAGTCTGTCATTCCGGCACGCGCACCCGTCATCTCCGAGCGCATTGAGACCGAATTTCGCACCGCCTCTGGCATCACTGACGGCAATGGCCACTTCATCGCCGGCGTGGTCATGATCACCGCTGGCTATTCCGCCGAAGGCAAGTACTCGCATTACTTCCTGGTGCAGGCGCCGCTACGTGTTGGCACCATTGATCTCGCACCTGGCGACTACGTCTTCGGCTGGACGCGCTCGCAGGACACGCTCAAGGTCAGCTTTTATCAGGCACCTACGGGCAAACAGGTCGGCGAGGTCGATGCCGTGCGCAACCCATCCGTCACCCGTGTCGAAAGTTTTCGCATTTGGCCGCCGCATGGTGCCGGGAACGAACCGCACTCCGCAATTCAAATCGGCAGATTTTCTTTCCCGTATACCTTGCTCAAGTAGCGCACGACATGCCGTTCACTTCTTCCATCCGGTCATGCTTTCGGTCTTCACCAGCTTGCCGCCCTCAGCCAGGACATACAGTTTGTTAGCGGCCAGGTTCTTCCACATGTCTTTCTGACCGGAAGGCCAGCGAATCTCAACCGTGTCCACCGTCTCCGCCTTGTCCAGCCCGAAGTGCAGCCGCAGGTCGTTCTGCGAGTAATAGCTTCCGCCGCTCCGCACCTCATCCACCTGCACCAGCGGCTTTGCTGCCGCGGGATCGGTCTTCGCTGTCACTGTCACGCGCGCGCCGATCCCCGTGCGGTTCGACTTCACTCCCACCGCTTTGATCTTGATCCAGTTGCGCCTTATGCTGGCATCGCATCGCAACAGTTGTGGATAGGTATTGACGCAATTCACCACAACATCCACATCGCCGTCGTTGTCATAGTCGCCAAACGCGCATCCGCGCGCCGGCGCCGCGGCCGTAATTCCAGGGCCGCCTTTCGCGCTCACATCCTCGAAGCGACCATTGCGCAGATTGCGATAGAGATACTTATGCTCCGCGTATGGCGCTTCTGTCTTCGATCCGTTCACCTCCGGATACACATGTCCGTTGGATACCAGCAGATCGAGCCAGCCATCGTTGTCCATGTCGAAGAAGCCGATTCCCCAACCGAGGTAGCGCGTATTCACGCCCAGACCTGCCTCGTAAGTACGGTCCTCGAAACTCCCGTCGCCCTGATTCGCATACAGCGAGTCGGTGTCTCCGGCAAAATTCGTCTTCGCGATATCGAGTGTGCCGTCGCGGTTGTAGTCGCCCACCGACACGCCCATACCGGCCTGCGGCTTACCATCCGGCGACAACGCCGCGCCCGCCTCGATCGCAACATCCTTGAAGGTGCCATCCTTCTGGTTCTGATAAAGCGTGGCCGCGGTCGAGTCATTTGCAACATAAATATCTGGCCACCCATCGTTGTCCAGGTCTGCAACGGCAACGCTGAGCCCGTAATTCCCGATGGTGTTCCACATCCCGGCTTTCTGTGAGGCATCGCTGAACGTGCCGTTGCCGTTGTTGTGGTACAGAATGTTCTTGCCAGGCTGCAACCCCGGTGGTCCGCACGCCACCATGATGCCCTTGTAGAGACACGGACCCGACTCCGGCACCGGCGCTGTCTTCAAATCGAGATCGATATAGTTCGCGACAAACAGATCCAGGTGGCCGTCACGGTCGTAATCCAGAAACGCGCAGCCGGAGTTCCAGCGCGTTTTCGGCTGCGAAAGGCCTGCTTTCGCCGTCACGTCGGTAAACGTGCCATCGCCATTGTTGTGGAAGAGCGAGCATTGTCCGTAGTAGCTTACGAACAGATCATCGTGGCCATCGTTGTCGTAATCGCCCACGCAGCAGCCCTGTCCCCAGCCGCTGCGCACCAGCCCGGCCTTCGCCGTCACATCAGTGAAAGTGCCGTCGCGATTGTTCTTGAACAGATGACAGGCCGGCTCCTGGCCCTTGGCAAATCCCTCCAGCCGCCACCCATTCACCAGAAAGATGTCGATCCAGCCATCAGCATCGTAGTCGTAAAAAGCGACGCCGCAGCCGGTCGTCTCCAGCAGGTATTTATTCTTTCCCAGGCCGCCATAGATCGTCTCCGCGTTTAGGCCGCTCTGTTTCGCCATGTCCACAAAACTCACGCCCAGCGGCGTGCCGGCAATGGGCGACGCCGGTCCTGGAGGAGGAGCAATGGGTTTCGTTTCGTAGTCATGCTGCGCGGCGGGCGCCTGCTGTGCTTCCCCACGGGTCCACGGTGGAACCGCCATCGCGAGAACCTCGGCAATCGGAAGCACCAATGCAGTCCGGCTTAGCGAGCCAAGCACACGTCGGCGGGTCCAGCTCAAATGACAATCCCCTTGGGATGGTGAGTCGTTACTTTCATCGTCTACACTCGTCATCCTGAACGTAACCGAAGGTAGAGTGAAGGACCTGCTGCATCTATTGTTCAATATCGGCGCAATGCGCCGCTCAACCCAGACCTGCGATTTGACGACACGTCACACCAGACTGGTGTGCAGCCAGTATAAAGATCGCCACGTTGCGCTGGCGCACTCAGTCCGTTTGCTTCGCGAGCAAAGCAGCCTTCTCGCGCTCCGCCGCGGCCTCGGCAGCACGCCCCTGCCGCGCCAGCGCCGCGGCCAGCCCGGTATGCGCGTCCGCATAATTCGGATCGCTGGTCACAGCCTCCTGGTAGCGCTCGATCGCGTCCGCCACCTGTCCCTTCGACAGCAGCATATTGCCGCTATTGGTGGCGAACGTCGCACGCTGACGATTCACCGCGACCCGCGTCAGCTCCGCAGCCTGCTTGCGTTCCGCTGCGGCTTCCGTCTTCTGTCCCTGGTCTGCCAGCACTCCGGCAAGCGTAATGTGCGGCCCCGGCTGATTCGGCAGCAGCGCGATCGCATGCCGCAGCGCATCCGCTGCTTCGGGCAGCTTGTTGTCCTGTTTGTAGACGCTGCCCAGAACCGCCCATGCATCGCCGTTCTGCGGGCGCAACTCCAGCGTGTGCCGCAGTTGCGCTTCCGCATCCGCGAAGCGCCCCGTCTGCATGTAGAGAATGCCCAGCGTATAAGCCGGATCAGGCGAGCTCGGGTCTAGACGAGCCGCCTGCTCCAGCTCCGGCACGGCGTGCGCCGTATCGTCCTTCAGCTTGTACGCGAGCCCCAAGTTGTAGTGCAGTTGCTGGCTATCATTGTCCAGCGTGAGCCCGGCTTCGAATTCACGGATAGCATCATCCAGATCGCTCTGCTGCAGATATGCCACTCCAAAATCCTCATGCACCACCGGGTCATGCGGCGTCAGCTCAGCCGCGCGCTTGTAGAGCGGAAGCGCCGCCTTCGCGTTACCCTGCTGCACTAGCGCCAGCGCATAGTTCGTCAGGGCACTGGCATTGTTCGGCTCAGCCGCGACGACGCGTTCGAACAGCGGAGTCGCCTCGCGCTCGCGTCCCAGCCCCTGCAGCGCAATCGCCGCCTGATTAGCAGCCGCGGAGTTCTCCGGCGCCAGCCGCATGGCATCCTGCGCCACCACAAGCGCTTTGTCATAACTCCCTTGAGCGGAATACGCGAGCGCCAGCTCATTCAGCACGGCAACATCCTGCGGCTGCTCCGCGCGTGTCGCTTCTAGCGACCGCCGCAGCCTCGGCAGGCTGGTTCAGCTGCATCAATACTGTCCCTAGATGCAGCCGCGCGGTCCATCATCTGCGGATCCAGTTGCGTCGCCTTTGCAAACTCCGCCTGCGCCGCTGTCCACTCCTGCTGCTGTGCCAGCAGCGATCCCACTGCATCGTGCAGCGCCGCGCTTTCCGGAGTAGCGGTTAGCGCCGCGCGTAGCCGATCGAGCGCAGCAGGCCGCTGCCCTGTTTCTGTCAACGCCCGGGCATATGCAATCTCCACCTCCGTCGGCAAAACTGCATTGCGCGTCGATAATTTCTGGAACAACCGCAGTGCATCCGCCGATTTGCCGGTGCGCACGTCGGCCACCGCAAGATTCATCTCCATCTCTGGATCGCCGGGCTTCAACGCCAACCCGCGCTTCAGCTCAGCCGCCGCTTCCTCCGGATGACCTAGATTCAGCAGCACCGACCCAAGCGCTGCGTGCCCCTCTGGAATCTTCGGCTCCAGCCGCACCACTTCCGCGAAGAAACTCCGCGCCTTCTGAAGGTCTCCCGCATTTGCCGCCTCATATCCCGCGCGGAAGGCCGCATCGGCCTGCTTCGCCGTCGCCGCGGTATGGGCTTTCGCCGCCTGCTCCGCTGCATACCCGCCGTGCAGCAGGCAAAGGCCGCCCGCCACCGCAACGACAATAGCCCGGCGCCTCATGGTTTCGAGAGCTTCGGCGCCGTTGCCGCCTGCAGCTCAACAGACTTGGCCGTCTCGCGCTCCGCATCTTCCCTGCGCCCCGCCGCGCGATACGCCTGCCCCAACAGGCTTCGAATCATGTAATTGTTTGGATCCATATTCCGCGCTCGCTCCAGGTACATGGTCGCCATCGCGGCATTCCCCTGCTTCAGCAGCACCTTGCCAAGCAGCATGTACGGACCGGTAGAGGCTGGCTCCAGCAGCACCGCGCGATTCAGCGCCTGCTGCGCCTTGTCATATTCGCCGGCGCGCAGATAGGCGTCGCCGAGCCGGTCATACACGCCGCCATAGAGTGGATTGAGCGCCCGCTCCTGCTCGAGCTCCGCGATCGCATCCGCGCCTCGCGATTGCGCCAGCGCCATCTCGCCCAGCAGTTCATGAACCAGCGGCATCTTCGGCGAGAGCGCCGCGGCTTTCTGCGCCGACGTGATGGCAACCGGCAGATACTCCCGCCGGAAGAGCAGCCGCGCCGAAAGCAGATAGGCCTCCGCGCTATCGGGTGAGAACCCGTATTGCGCCGCGAACGCGCGCCGCGCATCGTCGTAGCGGCGGGTATCCATATAGCAGAGGCCGAGCACATAATTTCCATCAACATTCGCGCTCGCCACCTTCTCATTGCGCGAACGCTCCAGCAAGGGAATCGCATCGGCTGGCCGCCCCAGCCGATACAACGTGACTCCATCCATCTGCGCGGCTTCGATATCGTGCGGGTCTGCGGCAGCAGCGCGCCCAAAGGCAGCTTCGGCATCACTCAGCTTGTTCTGCTGATAGAGCGCCATGCCACGCAGCTTCTCGACCCCCGCAGGCTCGGGCGTTTGCGCAGCCAGTACATCGAGAGCACGCAGCGCCTCATCAAGCCGACCTTGCTGCACCAGCTTCTGTACCGAAGCCAGGGTTACTCCGCCAGAGGCTTCCGGCGGCGCTGCGAGCAATTGTGCTGTGCCGGAAGCAGCTTGTGCAGAGGAGATCGGAGCGATCAGCGAGATCATCAACAACAGCACACCGCATCGGCCCAGAACATCAACACGGAACTTCATGGCTTCGACTGTATCCGAAAAAGCAGCGAGGAGAGCAGCGTGCTCTCCTCGCGGTAAGACTTCGATTTTGCCTCAGAACTGCAGACGCAGGGAGAACTGCAGTTGCCGGGTTGGGAACTGACTTGCGAACAATCCGTTGATCACCGAATCGCCGTTATCAATCGAGCCAGTGTTGGGATTTCCGAGACTCATATGGTTGAACGCGTTGTACGCATCCATGCGGAACTGGGCAAACAGCGACTCATGTATTGGGAAATTCTTCTGTACAGCAATATCAGCGTTGAAGAAGTTAGGACCGAACGCGCCATTTCTGCCAGCCGTGCCGATCTGATCGAGTCCTGGTGCGGTGAAGTTGTATATCGGGGTATTCGTCAAGTTCTGACCAGACTTCGGATCGAGACCGTGGAACGCCAAGCGGTTGTGGCTCGCGGTATTCAGACCCGAGATATGCAATTTCAGGTTCTTCGAATTGCCATTTGGGTAGCAGGGTGGGCCGTTGCCGGGTATCACGGTGTTGCATTCCTGATAAGTGACGGTGAACGGAAGACCACTTGCATAGGTCACCACCGGGCTGACCTGCCACCCCCCGATGACCTCATCCACGATCATTGGAGCGTTAGACGCGAATGTATGATTGCGCCCGAAAGGTAGCTCGTAGCTGCCGTAGGCGACGATCTGCTGTTCGCGTTGGAAGTCGTCGCGGCCTTTTCCAGCCTGCTTGTCCCAGGTCGCATAGCCTGAGGCGAAGTTCATCGACCGCTGCCAAGCATAGTTGGCATTGAACGTCAGCCCCTTCGTAAACTGCTTGGCCACACTCACCTGGAGAGCATTGAAGTGGGTATCCTGATCATTGCCGTTGTACTGAATGCCGGAAGCCCAACCGCAGGGTCCGCCGCACGCAGGCAGTGTGCCGCCGAAATAGCGCTGCAAGTGGGTTGGGTCCGAGGTCGAGGTATCATTCGGGCCTGGAACTTTAGGACCTGCGGGATCATAGTGCAGCGCCTTCCCATTCGTGCTGTACTGCGCCGGCAGGAAGATCGCAGACTCGTTTGGGTTGGTATTGTTGCCGTTACCCGAACTGAGCGTGTGCGTGCCCTTGTTTCCCACGTACGCCATCGTGACTGAAAGCGTAGGCGTAATCGCGCGCTGGATGCTCAGGTTCCAGGCATCAATGGTCGGCAGACGAAGCGGGTTGGGCCGGGCGATCGATTTCACGTTAGCACCCGGATTCGGCAGCAAGCCATCTGAGGGCACGGGGATCACCTGTGCCGGCGGCGGGCCTTGAGCAAGCGTGAACGCGACGCCTTGATTACCAGCCGCAGGAACTGACTGGTGAGTCAGAATCGGCAGGTTCTGCGTCGCCGTATGGCCAAAGATGGAACCGAAGACACCCAGGTCAAAACTACGTCCATAGCCGGCGCGGATGACCGTCTTCGGGTTCAGCTGGTAGGCCAGACCAATGCGCGGCGCAATCGCCTTATACGTCGGATCCCACCCCATGTTTGAACCAAATTTCCCGTATCCGGCAACTTGCAGGTAGCCGGTCGTCAGGTTCAGCAACGCACCATTTCCCTTGCCGTTCACCGTCTCGGGATAATACAGCTCATAACGAGCTCCGAGGTTAAGTGTCAGGTTCGGAGTGACACGCCAAGTGTCCTGTCCATAGAAGAAGAGCCGCTTCTGGAACTCCTTTGCGTTAGTAGAGGTGCTGGCATAACGGTTGAACAGACTCACATCACCGAGCACAAACGTCGCAAAGCCGAGACCGTTGCTCGAGTCGGCTGGATTGGAGGTAGGGCCGACGCCAAATTGGAATTCGCCCGCGCGGTTCACGTCGCTGGGCACGCGCAAGTTGCGGGCGTAACGAAGATCAGCGCCAAACTTCACCGAATGATTGCCAAGGATCTTGGTCCAGTTGTTGACGACCTGGTACTGGTCCTCTCGCTGTGTCAGGGGGCAGTTGCAGCGGTTCACGTTCAGGCCACTGCCATACTGCGGACCGACGCCGGAGCCTTGGGAAGAGCTTTGGATTCCGGTCCTGCCTGGGTCCTCTATGTTGAACGCCGCAGCGCCACCAGTGAACGGGTCAGCCGAATTTGAGCCCGGAATCCCCAACTGGTCTTGCAGGTTCGTTCCTTGGTCGTACTTGCTGGTCACCGCGTTGTAACGGTAGTAGCCCAGCCGGAAGTCTGTCAGCAAGGTGGCGTTCACTGCCATATCCGCTCCGGCAGCCACACTATCATTGGCACCCACTGAGGTGCCGCCATAATTCGCGATGCCAAAACCAGTGCCACCGGCTGGCCCGAAAATGGTTGACCCGGTCAAGGTATCGGTGAACCGGCTGAAGCGGCCGAAGGCGTGGATCCTCTGCGTGGCTTGGAAGTCGACACGAGCATCCCACTGGTCAGCATTGAAGATGCCCTGACCACTGGCCGAATAGTTGCCTGCGATACCTGTCGTACCGGAGCTCCCCACCGGAGTCGTCGGCGCGTAAGGCTGCAGCAGCTTGAACAGCGCCAGCGCCTGAGGTGAGAGCCGGTCCCTCGGAATGATGTTATTGGCGAAAGGCAGGCCAGTGGCCGGATCCCAGATGAGCTGTTTGCCGGGGCCAACCAGCAGGTTCGCATACTCGCTGAAGTCGCAACCGGGGCCGTTTAGACACGAGTCCATCAGGTGGGCAGTCGGGACAGTCTGCGTACCCGACGTACCCAGCCGTTGTCTCTGGCCCTGATAATCCCCGAAGAAGAAGGCGCGGTCTTTCTTGACAGGTCCACCGATCGACCCACCGAATTCGCTGTAGAGACCACCGGGAAATGCAGAGCTGGGAGGCTGCGAGAACGGATTACGCGCTAGGTTCGCATTGCTGCGCCGATAGTCGAAGGCGCTGCCGTGGAAGTTGTTCGTGCCCGACTTGGTCTGCACTGTCACCACCGCCGAGACTGCCTTGCCGAACTCAGCGTCGAAATTCTGTGTCGCAATTTTCGATTCGGTGATCGCGTCGAGCGCGGGGTTCACAACGATAATCCCAAGGATCGGGTCCTGATTGTCCGTGCCATCCAGCTCGTACGCCGTGCCGCCAAAAGCCTGACCGTCAATCTGGATCTGCTGGCTCGCCTGCGGGTTCTCATCGGCCGCGTGGCTCCATCCCAGTTGCTGCGCACCGGGCAGCAGAAGCTCAAGGCTGGTGAAGTTGCGGCCGGAAATCGGAAGGTCTGCGACCGTCTTCTGATCGAACACCTGGGCCACGTCCGCGCGATCGGTCTTCAACTGTGGGATCGCATCGGCATTGACGTTAACCGTCTCGCTAGCGCCACCAGTCTGCATCGCTGCATCCACCTTCGGCGAGGTATCCGCCAGCACCTGCAGGTGGTTGGTTTCAAAAGTCTTGAAACCGGTCATCTCCACCTTCACGGTGTAGAGATCCGGGATCATGTGTTCCACCGTGTAATTGCCCGAGTCGTTCGACTTGGTGCTGACGGAGGTGCCCTTGTTCTCATCCGTCACCGTGATCGTGGCGCCCGGAATGGCCGCGCCGGACGCGTCGGTCACCGTTCCGTTAATGGATCCGTATACTGCCTGCGCGTGAACTGTAACGGGAAGGAAAGCTAGCCCTGCACCAAGGCAAGCGGTCAGAACCGCTCCCATGCGTTTCTTCATAATCGGTCTCCCTGAAAAATGCCGCTTTGGCGCCCTGCTGTACCCACTGAAATCCGTACCAGCAGTTATGCGTTTGCTACCGTTTCGTTTGCTTGAGGCGTACTGCTTTTGTCTAGTCCAAATGGATGATTACTGCTCGGAGTCGAACTATAAGGATCAAAGAACGTGAGTGTCAAAGGAAAAATCGTCCACTACCGGACACGATCCCAGCATCGCCTTCAATACAATCGGGAGGCGATGTCGCCTCAAGACAAACGTTATGCGAAAGCGCTCGTAGTTAGCGCTTACGCGGCTTTTCTTGCCTTCGCCGCGCACGCGCAGAAGGTATCCAGACCGTACCCGGCCAATTCGGCCCATTCCGCTCCAGCTTGGTTTGAAGACGTCGCTCCGCAGGCAGGAATCAAGGTTCTGAACGTGAACGGCGGTGTAACTTCCAAGCGTTACATTCTCGAAGCCACCGGCTCCGGCGTCGCCATCCTCGACTATGACGGCGACGGCTACCCCGACATCTTTCTCGTCAACGGAAGCTACCTGCACCCGGAAGCGAAGGAGACCGGCCCGCCGCCCACTAGTCATCTCTTCCACAACAACCACGACGGCACCTTCACCGATGTAACGGCAAAATCCGGCCTCGCCGATACCGGCTGGGGACAGGGCGCCTGCGTCGGCGACTACGATAACGACGGGCTCCCCGATCTATACGTAACCGGATACGGCAAGAACCGCCTCTATCAGAACGAGGGACGGGGCCATTTCCGCGAGGTCGCCGAACAGGCCGGGTCGCCGGGTCCGGGAAAGAGTGGGGTACCGGCTGTGCCTTTGTCGACTACGACCGCGACGGCAAGCTCGACATCGCGTCGCCAACTACGTCCACTTCGATATCAAAGACGTGCCCGAACCCGGCAAAGCCCCCGGCTGCATATGGAAGGGCGTTCCGGTCATGTGCGGCCCGCGCGGCCTCGAGTGGGCGCCCAACACGCTCTATCACAATCTTGGCAACGGCAAATTCGAGGACGTCTCCCTCAAGAGCGGCTTCACCAAAACCAACGGCCATTACTGCTTCTCCGTCTCCACCGTCGACGTCGATGAGGACGGCTGGCCCGACATCTATATGGCCTGCGACTCGACGCCCGCCATCCTCTACCGCAACAACCATGACGGCACCTTCACTGATCGCGCCGCCGACGCCGGCGTCGCTTTCAATGAGGATGGGCGCGAGCAGGCCGGCATGGGCTCCACCGTCGCCGACTACGACGGCGACGGCCATCTCGACATCTTCAAGACCAATTTCTCCGACGATACCGCCACCCTCTACCACGCCCACGGCGACGGCACCTTCGACGACGTGACCTATCCTGCCGGTCTCGGCATCAACACCGACAAGCTCGGCTGGGGCACCATGTTCATCGACATCGACAATGACGGCTGGCCCGACATCCTCTCCGCCAACGGCCACGTCTACCCCGAAGTCGACTCCAGCCACCTTGGCTCCGACTACCGCGAGTCCCGCCTGCTCTACCACAACCTTGGCAACGGCAAATTTGCCGATATCACCAAGGACTCCGGCCCCGGCATCACCACGCCCGCCTCCGCCCGTGGGCTTGCCATCGCCGATCTCTGGAACGATGGTCGCCGGGAGGTCGTGATCAACGACGTCAGCTCGCTGCCCATGCTGCTCGTCAATCGCGCCCCGAACAGCAATCACTGGATCGAGCTCGCGCTCACCGGCACAAAATCCAACCGCACCGCCATCGGGGCGCGCGTCACCGTGCGCGGCACCGCAGCCGGCAAAGAGCGCGTTTGGGTCAACGAGGTGCGCAGCGGCTCCTCCTACAATTCGTCGAGCGACATGCGCCTGCACTTCGGACTCGGACCCTCGCCAGTGCTCAAGGAAATTGAAGTCAGTCTGGCCCTCCGGCCTGCAGGAAATCTTTCCCGCCCCGCCCCTCGACCAGATCACTCCGCTCACTGAAGGCGCAGGCAAGCCGCTGGCCGCGAAGTTGGAAAAGTAGAACGGACGATTTGTGATGAGCCGTTGTTACTTGAATATCTTAGGTCAAGACTCTCTTAACAAAACCTTCAGGTTTGGCTCGTAAACTCTGAGCATGTCCCTGCTGAAGGTCATCGTCCTTGCCATCGTGCAAGGACTTGCCGAACTCCTGCCCGTCTCCAGCTCTGCGCACGTCATTGTTGCCGAAAAGCTTATGGGCCTGGACCCCTCCGCTCCGCAGATGACGCTGCTGCTTGTCATGCTCCACACCGGCACCATGTTCGCCGTCATCGCCTATTTCTGGAGCACCTGGAAAAGCGCCTACTTCTCGAACAAAGACGTCTTCCGCCGCTTTCATCGTGCGCGTCATCTGGGCAACCGTGCTCACGGGAATCATTGGCGAGGGCTCAAGAAACTCCTAGAGCACACGTTGCTGCGCGGCGCCCCCAAGGCGGAGATCGAGCAGCTATTCAGCCATCTGGAATGGATTGCTCCCGCGCTGGTGCAGTCGGCGTCCTCATCCTGATCGCCGGAATCATCGAGCACCGCAGATCGCCCGCGGCTCACGATCGCTCCGGACAGAGCACGCTCACCTTGCGGCAGGCCGGCTGGATGGGCATCGTGCAGGGCCTCGCGCTTCCCTTCCGCGGATTCTCCCGCTCCGGCTCCACCATCTCCGTCGGCATGCTCACCGGCAGCAGCAAAGGATGACTCCGAACGCTTCAGCTTTGCCCTCGCTGTCGTGCTTACCCCGGCAGTCGTCGCGCTGGAAGCGCTGCGCCTGTGGAAAGCCGCGCATCTTGCCAGCCGCGCACATTGATCTCCACTCCTCGCTACTCTCCAGCCTGCTCGGCATGGTCTTCTCGTTCTTCGCCGGATTGCTCGCGCTCCGATGGCTAAGCCGCTGGCTCGAAACTGGCCGCTGGTACCTCTTCGGCGTCTATTGTCTCGCCGCGTCTGGCGATCGTCTTCTACCTTCACGCGAAGGGCTTCTGATCCGCCCGCATCCTTTGGCCAGCCCGTCGCCGGGACAAGGGGCGCGGGCCGGTGCGGCCACGACCTGAGCCTCTCAACCTCAACATTTCTCATCGCCGGGGCGCGGGGCTCCAAAAGCGCGATTTACGCCTCATGCCGCGAGCCGAGGGCGGTAGAGAGCGCTCCAGCAGTTATATCCAAGCCCTTTATTTCCAATAACCGACAGGCCAGAAGCAAACATGTCGCTCCATTTTGCGAATCCAAAAACTCCCTTGCATGACATTGAAAAATTCAGAAAGGAAGCAGCTCAATCCGCTCCGATGAAAACAAACTTCTCAGTCTCTGGCCCAGTTGCACATCCGATCGCCCATCGAGACTCCTCACAAGAATCCTTCGTGAAACGGGCGTTCCGGGGTTCGACGAAATCCTGCGCGGCGGGCTGCCCGGAAGGGCACCTGTACCTAGTCGAGGGAAATCCTGGCACCGGCAAAACCACTCTCGGGCTTGCAGTTTCTCCTGGAGGGCATCCGCGATGGGTGAAACGGTACTCTACGTGACGCTTTCCGAGTCAGAAGGAGAGCTGCACGAGGCCATGAACTCGCACGGATGGTCGCCTGAAAATCTGCTCGTCTGTGAAATGGCGCCTCCGGAGGAGGACCTGCGACCAGAGACTCAATACACCGTCTTCCATCCCTCGGAGGTTGAGCTCGCCGACACGGTTGCACCTATCTTCAAAGAGGTGGATGCGGTACAGCCGCAGCGGCTTGTCTTTGATTCTCTCTCGGAGCTGCGGATGCTGGCCCGCGATCCGCTCAAGTACCGCCGCCAGATTCTGGCGCTCAAGCGGCATATGTCTGGACGTGACTGCACCATCCTCTTGCTCGACGATGGCACCGCGGAAGGCGGTCACGACCTCCAGCTACAGAGCATCGCGCACGGAGTCGTCCATCTCGAGACCATCAATCGCGAGTATGGCGTCAATCGGCGACGTATCCAGATACGTAAGGTACGCGGCTCCCAATATCGCGAGGGGTTTCACGACTACACCATCGAAAAAGGCGGCATTGCGATCTATCCCCAGGCTGATAGCGGCAGAGCACAAGCCGGGCTTCAGGCGGAAGAATGTGCCCAGCGGGTTGCAGGAACTCGATGAACTCTTCCGCGGAGGCATCGACACCGGCACCAGTACTTTGCTCCTCGGACCCGCCGGCTGCGGCAAATCTACCATTGCTTTGCGTTATGCGGTCTCTGCCGCCCAGCGGCAGGAAAAGGCCATCATCTTTGCCTTTGATGAGTCCATCAACACGCTTCTCGACCGCGCCCGGGCCTCCACATGAATCCCGATCCTCTTATTAGGGACGGCTTCCTCGAAGTGCAGCAGATCGATCCTGCTGAACTCTCACCTGGCCAGTTCATCTCGCGGGTGAGACGAATGGTTGATGAGGAACAACTTCATGTGCTGGTCATCGACAGCATGAATGGCCTGCTCAACGCCATGCCCAACGAGCAGTTTCTCGCGATGCAACTGCATGAGCTCTTCTCCTACCTCGGTCAGCAGGGGGTCGCTACCATCATCACGCTTGCTCAGCATGGCGTGATCGGGACCGCCATGAATTCGCCGGTTGACGTAAGCTATCTGGCAGACACCGTCCTGCTCTTTCGGTACTACGAGCGGGCCGGACAGATTCGCCAGGCACTCTCAGTTGTGAAGAAGCGCAGCGGTACCCATGAACGTGCGATCCGTGAACTCATCTTTGGAGAGGGCAGAGTCTATGTCGGTGAACCGCTTACGAACTTCGAAGGAGTCCTCACCGGAGTACCGAGATTCCTTGGAGCGGAAGCCCCCTCGAATAACACCCCGATTGTTCGGAAAATGAAGTTAACGCAGATCGAAACCCGCACGATCATCCTTGCCCCTACCGGCAGGGACAGTGACCTCATCATTGGGCTCCTCCAGCGCGCGGTCCCTGCCTTGCCACACGACCGCTTCTATAGCAGAGCTGGCGACGCGAAATCGAGCGAGGCGCAGGCGCCGCCATCCTTTCCGAAGAAGCCCTAATCGGCAATGTGATCCCGGAGGTATTGCGAGTGCTCGGCCAGCAGCCTCCGTGGTCCGACTTCCCGCTGATTCTTCTGACCGTCGGTGGCCAGGTTACCGCCCAAAGCGAGCGACTTGCGTGAGCTGCGCCGTCCACTGGGAAATGTCTTTCTGCTGGAGCGCCCCATCCGCCCTGAGACTCTGCTCGGCACGCTCGAGATCGCCCTGCGCGGCCGTCGGCGCCAATACCAGATTCGCGACCAGATAGTGCAGTACCAACGCGCCCAGGAAGCCCTGCGTCGCTCCGAAAAACTCGCTGTCACTGGACGCCTGGCCGCCAGCATTGCTCACGAGATCAATAACCCGCTGGAGGCCGTCACCAATCTGCTTTACCTGATGCGCAACGACCCCTCTCCGGACAGCTTCAGGCATTATCTGGACGATGCCGATCAGGAGCTGGCGCGCGTCACCGAGATCACGACCCAGACGCTCCGCTTCTATCGCGAACCCAACAAGCCGGTCCAAACAGAGCTCGCCGGCATTCTGCAGTCGGTTCTGGTTCTCTACCATTCCCGGCTTGGCCGCAGCGAACATCACAGTCCATCACGAGATTCAGATGTCCCCTCGGCAACCGTGCTCTCGAGCCCCGGTGAACTCCGTCAGATCATCGCCAATATCATCGGAAACTCCATTGACGCCATGCGGCGGGGCGGACAGCTTCGCATCCGCATCTCCAGCTCGAAAATGCGCGACGGCGCCGATGGCATACGCCTGACCATAGCTGACACCGGCTCCGGCATCCCTCGGGAACTGCTGCCCAGAATCTTTGAGCCTTTCATCACCACCAAGGGAGAGACCGGCACTGGACTCGGATTATGGGTGACCCACGAGATTGTGAAGAGAAATGGCTGGACCATGGCTGTTCGCAGCAGTCAGCGACCCGGTCATTCCGGAACGGCTTTTTCCTTCCACATGCCTGCTGCTAGGTAAAGCCGCCACAACCCTTCCGCTGGCACGCTGGAGCATTTTCGGTAGAGTGCCGGTAATCCAGCAATCGCTCTCGTGGCTTTTCTTCAAGGAGAAGCCACACCGAATAAGTCTCAACGGAGTCACTGTATTACCGAAATTGCTCTAAACTGGCGTTGCTCATCCTTGGTATGCCTGCCGCCGCATCGCTTTCGTCGTGTACCCGCCGCGAGGCCATCACTCTCATCACCGCCGCCTTAGGCGCGTTGCTCACGCCGCCTCGCCTGCGCGCCGGGAATGTCGCGGGATACGGCCGGACGATCGATGGTGCGAATGTAACCTCGCTCGCCGCGCCCGGCACAAAATACATCGCGGCGATCTTCGTCGCCACCGACTGCCCCATCTCCAATCGCTACCTCCCGCTGCTGGCGCGGCTCTCGAAAGAGTTCGCGCCGCGCGGCGTCCGCCTCTGGCTCGTCTATCCCAATCCCGGCGACACGCTCGCCGTTGTCCGCACACATCAGAAGCAATACCCCGCCGTCGCATCGCTGCCTCAACTCATCGGCCCCGATCCGCGCTTCCTCGCCCGCGCGCACGTCCACGTCACGCCTGAGGCTGCTATTTTCCACGGCGATGCCATGAGCCAACCTGTCCTCTGGCACGGCCGTATCGACGACCGCTATCTCACCTTCGGCACCCAGCGCCCCGCCGCCACACGCCATGATCTCGCTGATGCGCTCGACGGGGCACTCGCCGGCCGACGGCCTCCGCCGCCCGCGGGTCCGCCAGTCGGCTGCGCCATCATCCCGCGCGCATGACGCGACGACCACAATTCGTGCTCGACGCAGTGACGATTCTCGCAGTCGCTTGTTTTGCGCGCATCAGCCGCGCGCAGACAAATCAGAACGGCGTTGCGAATCAGGTTATCCCTACCTGGTCTCACCAGATCGCGCCCATCCTTTATAACAACTGCACTACCTGCCATCACCCCGGCGGCGCTGGTCCGTTTAGCCTGCTCACCTACGAGGACGCGCGCCGCTGGTCTGCCCAAATCCTCACCGTCACCCAGTCGCGCTACATGCCGCCCTGGCTGCCCGAACCGGGCTATGGTGACTTCGCCGATAACCGCCGCCTCTCCCCCGAAGACCTCGCCGACATCAAGCACTGGGTAAACGCCGGTATGCCCGAAGGCGTTCCTGCTGCGGCGCCTCCCACGCCGAAGTACAACTCCGAGTGGCAGCTCGGCCCGCCTGACCTTATCCTCACCGCACCGGAGTCCTTCACCGTTCCCGCCGACGGCCAGGACCTCTTCCGCAACTTCATCTATCCGGTGGACGTCACCCGCACACGTTACGTTCGCGCTGTCGAGATCCTTCCCGGCAACGCGCGCGTCGTGCACCACGCCAACATTCTTATCGACCGCACCGCTGAGCTCCGCCGCCGGCACCCGAACAACTGGCGCGCCGGCATCCCCGGTATGGAACTGGAGATCGGCTCCGGCGACCGCTTTGATCCCGACAGCCACTTCCTCTTCTGGAAGCCCGATACGCCCGCGGTCGTCGAGCCGCCCGGCATGCCCTGGCGCATCGATCCCGGCAACGACCTCGTCCTCAACACCCACCTCAAGCCCACCGGCCGGGTCGAAACCGTCCGGCCGCGCGTCGGTCTCTACTTCACGGACCTTCCGCCAACCCGTATGCCGATGCTGCTCCAGCTCGAGCATGACGCCGCGCTCAACATCCCAGCCGGCAACAATCACTTCGTCGTCGAAGACGAGCTCCGCCTGCCGATCCCCGTCTACGCACTCGGCATCTATCCGCATGCGCATTACCTTGGCAAGCAGCTCCAGGCCTGGTCCGTCGCGCCGGACGGCAAGCGCACGCCGCTCATCCTTATTAAGGATTGGGATATCGATCGCCAGTCCGTCTACAGCTATCGCAAGCCGCTGCTTCTGCCCGCAGGCTCGGTGCTGCACATGCGCTACATCTACGACAACTCGTCTGCCAACCCGCGCAACCCCGCCAACCCGCCGGTGCGCGTGCACAACGGCAACCGCTCCACCGACGAGATGGGCCACCTCTGGCTGCAGGTTCTCCCCGTCCATGCGTTGGAACGTAACAGCAGCGGTCACCAGGTCGACTCCCGCATGCTGCTCGAGCGCGCCTGGATGGAGCACCGCCTCGCGCGAGATCCCGGCGACTCGCTCGCTGCTTACAATCTTGCCTCACTCGACACCATGAGCGGCAACCCCGCCGGCGCGATCGCGATTTATCAGCAAGCTCGCCGCCGCTTCGCCAAACGACGCGCGCGTTGCTACGTCTCTGGGCGCAGCCCAGCAGCAAAACGATGACTGGCAAGCCGCGCTCGCGTCCTACAAGCACGCCCTCGCGCTCGATTCCACCTACACCGACGCCCGCTACGATCTCGCTACCCTTGAGCTGCATCACGAGCAATACGAGGCTGCAGCATCCGATTACCGCGCGCTGCTCGCAAAGCATCCCGATGACGCTGCGGCGCATGCAGGCCTCGCGGCCGCGCTCGCACAACTCCAGCAGCCGGATACTGCACGCGCTGAATTCGATCGTGCGCTCGCACTCGATCCCGCCCAGCCAGACACGCTCGCCAACTACGCCTCGCTCGAACTTGCTGCCAACAACCCGCAACACGCAACAGACCTGCTCACCAAAGCAATCGCCGCCGGCGCGCACGATGCCGCGACTTATCAGCAGTTAGCCTTCGCCGATCAGCAGACCCGCCATCCCGAAGAAGCCGAAGCCGCGCTGCGCTCCGCCATCGCCGCCGATCCGGCGGACCCCACCAGCCATTCGCTGTTAGCGCAGTTGCAAGCCGCGCGCGGCGATCTCAAAGACGCCATCGCCGAGCAGCAGGCCGCGCTGCAGCTCAACACAAAAGATGCCGATGGCTGGAGTAATCTTGGCGTCCTCCACGCACAATCCGGTCAAAGCACACAGGCGCGCAGCGATTTCGAACACGCATTAGCTATCGACCCGCATCACCTGCAGGCAAGAGCCAATCTAACCCGCCTCAACGGCGCCGTGTCAAAGCAATGAAGCGGTGCTTGTCATCGTTTGGCTGACGTGAAGACCCCGGTCTCGAAACTTCGAATGAGCCGGGAGGACAAACTCGAAGAAACTTATCTCTCCGGACAAGCTCGCGCTCCACCCGCCAAGGCCGCTGCCAGCGAGCGCGCCCGCCGGTCGTCCGGTGCAAAGCTCAGCAGCCGTTTCAACGTGGCCTCGGCATCGTCCTTCTCGGCCTAGCCGGCACTGCCCTAGCGCCAGGTTGTACCCTGCAGCGCTCTGCGCCGGATCGGCATCGAAGACGCTTTGCCACAGCCGCACCGCCGTTGCGTAATCTCCTGTTTCTGCAAAAAGCACCGCCAGGTCGCCCCGCGCTGTCCCATCGTTGGCATCCGCCTCCAGAGCCGCGCGATATTCGTGGTCCGCCGCACGCATGTCGCCCGCCTGCTTGTTCAGAAAACCAAGCTCGGTATGCAGCTCGGCATCCTTTGTTCCCGGCGGCTGCTGCGCTTCTGCTTTCCGTAACAGCGCCTGTGCTTTTTCGCTGCTAGCTCGGTCGCCGCGATGTGCCATCTGCGCATACGCCAGCCCCAGTTCCCGATCGCTCGTCTCCTCATGACCAATCGGAATCAGTGCCCCGCTCCGACTCCCCGGATGCCGTTGCGCCGCGCCCCGCGATCTGTATGCGATGGTCCGTCACCTGCTCGTGAGCGATGTCCTCACTTGCGGCGCGCGGCATGTGGCAGGTCGTGCAGTCCTGCTGCTCGGGATGATGCTCCGTCTGCAAACTTCGCGCCGGCATGGCAGCTCAGGCATTTCGCGCGATAGTACGCAACCCGCTCCGCGGGTGTTGCCGTCGTCTGGCTCGCGTGCGCGATCATGGCACGTCGTGCAGGTCATCCGGTCGCCACTCGCGCGCTTGCACGCGCTCTGCAACAGCGCCTCATACTGCGATGTCGCGCGCCCATTCGGTCCGATCTCACCTTGATGCACGAAATACGCACACGCTATCGAACAGCGCCTCACCCGGCCGGTATGCCGCCAGCGAATGTCCCAGCCGGTAGATTGCCGTCTCGCCTTCGAGATGGCACTGCAAGCACACCGAATCGCGCCGTGCCGCATCCAGCTTCGCCGGATTCAGCACCGGCGCCTTGCCCTTCGTCCGCACATGATCCGAGGCATCGCCATGGCACGACGCACAACCGATCCCGCCGCGCGCAAACGGCGCTCCAGCAAAATGGTTCCGCGCTCCCGGCACTGCCGCCGCCACCCCGCTCACGTGGCAGTGCAGGCAGTTCGCATCCACCGGCAGAGTCAGCGGCATCTCGCGCGCACTCAGATAGCTCGGAGCCATGTCCCACACGCGCTTCTTCGCATACCAGTTCACCGGCGCCTCGAACCAGTAGCCATCCCGCTCAAACAGATATGTCCGCCCGCGCGTGTTCGATCCGATGAAATATTCGAGTTTCACCTCGCCATTCAGATATCCACGCGCCGCCGTAGCCGGCCGCGCATAGCTGAGCCAGCCGGCGCCGTCGCGCTCAAAGATCATGTAATGCACGCCGGAGGCCGCATGGGTGAAGCTCCCCTGCATCAGCCCATCCAATGCCGGGCCGCTCGCCCGCGCCATCGGCGTCGTCTCGTATTGCTTGTAGATCGCGTGATGGCATCCCGCGCACGCCGCATCGGGCGAAGCCGAAGTTGACGGTGCCATCGCAGCCGCCATGACCCGCGTCACCGCGCGAGTGCCGACACACGCCAACTGCCAGCACCGTCCCGCACAAAGCCGCCGCCGTCCAACTCGCCCGCAGACCCACCGCCATGCGCTTCGCCCGCTCCCGTGGCCTGTATACCACCACGACGGCATGTCTTTATATTGGCGTAACGGGGCCGAGTTTCCTCTGGAGTGAGTTCGTCCGCGACGGTTGCATCCAACAGGAAAGAGCCCGCATCGAGCACCCACCATCCAGCCCAAGGAGATTGCTATGCCCACCGCCGCGAAAGCGAAGCCCGCCTCCTCTGTAAAAGGCGCCACAACGGAGCAGCCCGATGGCCATCGCACTCCTCTGGATCAGCAGGAGCTCGAGCGGATGGACGCCTACTGGCGCGCCGCCAATTATCTCTCGGTCGGGCAGATCTACCTGAAGGAAAATCCGCTCCTCCGCAAGCCACTCACCCGCGATGACATCAAGCCGCGCCTGCTTGGACACTTCGGCACCACTCCTGGGCTCAATTTCATCTATCTCCATCTGAATCGCATCATCCGCCGCGAGCACGCCAACATGATGTTGGTGGTCGGCCCGGGCCACGGCGCGCCTGGCATCGTTGCCAACACCTATCTCGAAGGCACCTATACCGAGATTTATCCCAACATCGAGCGCAACCTCGATGGCCTGAAGCGCCTTTTTCGCCAGTTCTCCTGGCCCTATGGCATCCCTTCGCACGATGCGGCAAACGTCCCCGGCTCGATTCATGAAGGCGGTGAACTCGGCTACTCGCTCCTCCATGCCTACGGCGCAGCGTTCGACAACCCCGACCTCGTGGTCGCGTGCATCGTCGGCGACGGCGAAGCCGAGACCGGTTCGCTTGCCGCGTCCTGGCACTCGAACAAATTCCTTAATGCCATCACCGACGGCGCCGTGCTCCCCATCCTCCACCTCAACGGGTACAAGATCGCGAATCCCACGGTGTTGGCCCGGATCGAGCCGGAAGAGTTGAAGGCCCTCTTCGAAGGCTACGGTTACACTCCATACTTCCTGGAAGGTGACGACCCGGCTGACATGCATCGCCGCATGGCCCAGACCCTCGACGTCATCTACGCCGAAATCCGCCGCATCCAGCAACATGCCCGCGAGCACAATGACACCACGCGCCCGCGTTGGCCCGTGTTGATCCTGCGAACACCGAAAGGCTGGACTGGGCCCAAAGTCGTCGATGGCAAGCAGGTCGAAGGCACATGGCGCGCTCATCAAGTTCCACTTGAAGAAGTGCGGACCAACCCCGAACATCTCAAGCTGCTAGACGAATGGCTCCGCTCCTATAAACCCGAAGAGCTCTTCGACGCGGAAGGCTGCCTTCACGAATCCATCGCCAGCGTTGCGCCCCGTGGTCTGGAGCGCATGAGCATCAATCCCAATGCCAACGGCGGCCTGCTCCTCCAGCCTCTCGACATGCCGGACTTCCGCGATTTCGCGGTCAAAGTCGATGCGCCGGGCGGCACGGAAGACTCCGCCACTACCATCCTCGGCAACATGCTCGAAGGTGTGATGCGCCGCAATCTCGCGGCACGCAACTTCCGCATGTTCGCGCCTGACGAGAACGCCTCCAATCGCCTGCAAGCCGTATACAAGGTCAGTGGGAAACGTTGGGAAGCGCGGGTACTGCCGGTCGATGAAAACCTCTCCGTCGATGGCCGCGTCATGGAAGTGCTCTCCGAAAATCTTTGCGAGGGCTGGCTGGAAGGCTACCTGCTCACAGGCCGCCACGGCTTCTTCTCCTGCTACGAGGCCTTCATCCACATTATCGACGCGATGTTCAACCAGCACGCAAAGTGGATCAAGGCAACTCATTCACTGAATTGGCGGAAGCCTATCGCCTCGCTCAACTACCTGCTCACTTCGCATGTCTGGCGTCAGGACCATAACGGCTTCTCGCATCAGGACCCTGGCTTCATCGATCACGTCGCCAACAAGAAGGCCGACACCGTCCGCATCTATCTGCCGCCGGACGCCAATTGCCTGCTCTCAGTCGCCGATCACTGCCTCCGCTCGCGCAACTACGTCAACCTCATCATCGCCGGCAAGCAGCCCTCGCCGCAGTGGCTCAATATTGACGATGCAGTCCGCCATTGCATCGCAGGCGTTGGGGATTGGGAGTGGGCTTCGAATTCTGACGATCCGGAGGTCGTGATGGCCTGCGCTGGTGATGTGCCGACGCTCGAAACCATGGCTGCCGTCACGGTGCTCCGCAATTGGGCGCCCGACCTCCGCCTCCGCGTCGTCAATGTCGTCGATCTGTTCACGCTCGAAACCTTCGACCAGCACCCACACGGCATCGAACACGAGGCCTTTGATCGCCTCTTCACCGTGGACAAGCCGGTCATCTTCGCCTTCCATGGCTATCCTACGGTGGTGCATAAACTCACCTACAAGCGCCACAACCACAGTGGCTTCCACATCCACGGATACAAAGAGGAGGGCACCACCACCACGCCCTTCGACATGACCGTACTCAATGGCTTGGATCGCTACACCCTTGCCCTAGACGCCCTCAGGTACATCCCGCGCTTCGAATCACGCTTCCCGGAGTTCCGCCAGCGCCACTCCGAGCTCATGCAGCAGCACAAACTCTATGTCTCTGAGCACGGCGAAGACATGCCTGAGGTCCGCAACTGGAAATGGTCACCGCGGTAGAAGCATTAGAAGGTCGCGAAAGCAGGGAACAATCCCGCTCGAAACCCGTATTGCGGATAGATGAAGACAAAGCTCACGTTCGCCATATTGCTTGTCGTGGTTCTATTCGCCTCCGATAAAACACCCGCAAGCGCGCAATCCTCCACGCCCGATCCTCTTTTTCAAATCATCCATTCCCTGGACGCCAAACTCTTCGAGGCCTACAACCACTGCGATCTCAAAGTCATGGCATCGCTGGTTTCCGACGATCTCGAGTTCTACCACGACAAGACCGGACTGGCGCGCGGACGGCAGTCGTTCCTCGATAGCATCCGCCAAAACATCTGCGGCAAAGTCACTAGAGAGCTCGTCCCCGGAACACTCCAGGTGTACCCTCTCGCCAATTACGGCGCGGTCGAGATCGGAACGCACCGCTTCCATCATCCCAGCGAGCAAAAGGACGATGTGGGAGAAGCGCAGTTCGTCATGCTCTGGCAGAACAACGGTGATACCTGGCAGATAACCCGTGTCATTAGCTTCGATCATCGTCCGCTGGCCAAGAAGTAGCCTTAAGTAGTAGGCCGCATCCAAGCCAGCATGATTCTTCGCATCGATCACTCGACTGCGCCAGAAGCCGCTACCGGACAGGACGCGTGGCAGGCATTCGCCGACACCCAGCAACGCGCGCATAAAATCGCAGGCTGTATCTCCCAGCCCGCGCACGCGTCCCTCGCCGCGCAGCTCGCAGCCGTCCTGAGCCCCGCGATTTTCGGAGCATTACCCCCAGAAGTAGTTGAGGCCATCAGACGCCATGATGCCGGCTGGGCTGAACCCGATCTGGCAGCGCTCGAACGGGTCGTTGAGCAACAGCCACAGTCCTTCCTAGCCGTTCCGCCGGAACACGCCGTCACGGCATGGCGCCGCTCCATTCGCCAAGCGGAGGCGTGCTCTCCTCTCGCCGGCAGCCTCATCAGCCGGCACTTCTGCCTGCTCGCGCCCCGCGATGGTGAATCCCCACATCTCGCTTTCCTGGAACACGAAGGCAAACATCGCGCGGCGTTGGACGCTGCATCCTCCGTCTCGTGCAATGACCTCGACCGCTTCACCGCCGCACTTGGTTTCTGCGATCTGCTTTCTCTTTGCCTCTGTTCCGGCGTCACCGGCTCGGTGCGGATACCACTGGCGCATCCCGCTGACCCTGCGTCGCAGCATGCTCCGAAGGTGACGGTATCGCTCAGCGGCGAAATCCTGCGCTTCGATCAGCTGACGATGGCGCCAAACTGCTCGATACACGTGGACGGCTGGGCCTTCTCCGCACCCGAGGAGCTTGCGAGCCATCGCAACAAATGGGTCATCGAATGAACATTCAAGCGCCTGTCCCCACATCGCAGGATATCCACTTCATGCGGCTGGCAATTGACCAGGCCCACAAGGGTCAGCAGTCGCCCGGCGGTGCGGAGGTCGGGGCGGTACTCGTCAAAGATGGCGTAGTCCGCTGCGCTGGCTTTAACGAAAGCGAGATGCGGCACGACCCGACCGCACACGCGGAAATCGTCGTGATGCGCAGGCTATGCGCCGAGCTCCAAAGCGATTCGCTGGAAGGCTTTACCCTCTACTGCACACTGCAGCCCTGCGGCATGTGCACCATGGCATGCTTGTGGGCCGGCATCAGCCGAATCGTCTACGGAGCAGGCCGGGACGAGGTGCACGCAGTCTATTTCGAGTCACGGCATAACAACACGTTGGATTTCATTCGCGATGCATTTCGCGACGATCTTCAGATCGAAGGAGGAGTGCTCGCCGAAGAATGCGCCGCGTTCTATGCCCGTCCCCAGGAATCCGTCCCGCAAGAGGAAGACCCAGCCCACGGCCGAACTGCGCCTCCGCGATAGGCGCCATGTGGAGACCGTCGGAATTGGCGTGTCGAGCGACCAGCGGAAACGGCATCGGCGAATATATGGCACTGCGCCTCTTAAGGCGAATCGTGCCCAAAAAGACGTACTGGCACTTGCCCCAACATCCCCTACAATGAACAGACACGAATGAGCTGAGCCAATCCTCATTCGCCCGGCTCATTCGAAATTTATTCTTCCCGGAGGTCTGCCATTGCGGCACCGTACCCTACTCGCGATCGCAGCCCTCACTCTCGCATCCTGCACACCCGCCGCCCCGGCGCAGCAGCCCGATGCCACCCCCACTCCGGCGATCCTCACCAACACTCCGGCCGAGTCCGCCGCACCGCAATCCGCATCGCCCGCTGAACCGACAAAGGCTCAGGCACCTGATTTCCAATTGGCGCCGCCGTCCGCGCAGCCCGCAGTTCAGACCAACCCAGATGAAGATAATCCGGCGGCTCAGGCCAACGATCCCGACTTCCGCGCCGCTCTTGCCGCCGCCATCCCTGTCGAGCCCGCCGCCTACGCGATGGAGCCCTATCGCCTGCGCCTGCACAACCTGCACACGCTCGAAGATATCGACCTCGTCTACCGCATCGGCGACAACTATCAGCCGGAAGCCATCGCGCGCCTCAATTACTTCCTCCGCGACCACAACACCAACGACGTCATCGCTTACGACCCGCGCGAGTTCGATCTCCTCCACGACATCCTGATCCGCCTTCGCCGCCCCGCTGCGACCATCGATATCGTCTGCGGCTATCGCACCCAGGAGACAAACGACGTCCTCCGCGCCTCCAGTCAGGGTGTTGCCGAGCACTCCCAGCACATCCTTGGCCATGCCATCGATATCCGCATCCCTGGCTCGACAACCACGCGCCTTCGAAACGCTGCCCTCTCACTGAACGAAGGCGGCGTCGGCTACTACCCCACCTCGCACTTCGTGCACGTCGATGTAGGCGCGATCCGCACCTGGACATACGCCCCGCATCATCATCGCCGCGGGCACCTCCGCCGCGTCAGTGCACATCACCGGCAGATCGCACAGCGTCGCCATCGCAGCAGCCGTACGGACGGCATGTAGCTTAGTTGGTTGCTGAATCAGCGGACATCCGCTGAAGCGAAGACAGAGGCGGTTTTCAGTTGCTCTGCCGAGGCTTCCAATGCACACGCTTGTTCAAAGAACTTCAGCCTCTCCGAGGAGAGGCTGAAGGTTCGATTCGTGTCGATTAGAACTGCAAGCGTGCAGCAAACTGCAGGCGCCGCATGGATGTTCCATCCTGGGACCCTACCGTGCTGCTAATGTAACCAGCATTGCCGTCCTGGCAATCGACGCACGAATCGGGTTGATTAAGGTTGACGTGGTTGAAGACGTTAAACGCCTCTGCCCTTAACTGAAAGCGGAGACGCTCCGTGAAGTTGAACGACTTGGCCACGGAAAGGTCCGCATTGAAGAGGCCTGGACCAGTGAGCCAATCGCGTCCGGAGTCGCCGAATGTGCCTGCGGCTGGGCGCGCGAATGCCCCGAAGGTATTTGGGTTGCTACCGCCGAGCACATAGGGCGATCCGGTGAAGAACTTGACCTTGTGCGCAATTGGATCAAGCGAGCCTCTGCTTAGGTCAGGTCTGGCCCCAGTCTTGTTCACGAAACAGATACCCAGATCGTTGTCAGCGCTGCAACTGGAATAGTTGGTGGTAAATGGAAGTCCCTGCTGCCAGGTTACCGAGCCGTTTAATGCAAAGCCGCCGATCACCTGATTTGCCCAGCCCGGAACGTTGCCGCCGACTAATTTGCCCTTGCCAAATGGGAGATCCCAGTTACTGGATAAGACAAATGCCTGAGGGCGATTGTAGTAGCTGGGACCCCAGCCCACCCGCGGATTGATGAAGAAGTAGTAGGACTCATGCGTCAGTGCTTTCGACCAGGTGTAGTGCGCCGTCAGCTGGACTCCTGCCGAATAACGCTTCTCCAGAATGACCTGCAGCGCTTGATAGCTGCTGGTCGCTTGGTTGGCGTTGTAGCGTAACCCCTGCGTCCAGCCGAACGGATGGCCGTATTTCACGCCGAGTTGTTGCGCCACACCGTTGTAGTACGGGCGGCGATCATTGGTGCTGATGCCCTGGGTAAAACCCGCAATGGTCTGCTGGTTCGGGTCAGCCTGGTTCGACGAATCAAACATGTTATGAACGCCATGGCTGGCGACATAGCTTACTTGCAGCGACATGGTGGACGAGATCTGTTGCTGAATGGCAGCATTCCATGCGTCCAGGGTGGGCAGCCGGACGTAAAGTGGTCGCGTGGGCACGCTCACTCCGTCCGGCAATGGATAATTGCCGTCCGCCGGGATGGGAGCAAAGGTATAGGTCGGCGGCCCCTGATCCAGTGTGAATGGAAGCGCAGCATAATTGGTTGGCGCGTTCAGGTTCTGTGATATCTGCGTCGGATACGAGAACGTAAGAACCTCTCCGAAGGTATCGCCCGACCAGCCTTGACCATAGACGCGTCCGTAACCAGCGCGGACAACCGTGTTCTTCGCCGCCTGATATGCGAATCCGATCCGCGGAGCGAGATTCGTGTAGCTCTTTTCAACGTTTAGATTTGTTCCATAGTTGCCGTAGCCGGCGATACGGATATTCCCGGTGTTCAGATCGAGCAGACCGCCCTGGCCCTTTCCGTTCACCGTCTCCGGGAAGTACATCTCCCAGCGGAGTCCATAGTTGAGAGTCAGCCTGGGAGTAGCGCGCCACTGATCCTGACCGTAGAAGAAGAGGCGCTTCTGCCGCTCCTGCGCATTCGTATTCTGGGTCTGCGTGCGCTGGAAAGCAGTGGGATCACCCAATAGAAATGTCGCAAAGCCAAGCCCGGACGAGGTATCGCCTTGTGCATCGATCACGCCGGAGGTGCGGGACTGTGCGAAATGGAAATTGCCGGAGCGTACGTTGTTGTTGTCCAGACCAACCAGATGGTTTAGCCCATAGCGCAGGTCGGCGCCAAACTTGATGGAGTGGTTGCCCACCTGGTGCGTCCAATTGTTCACTGCCTGGAACTGGCTCTCCGTTTGCAGGAATTGATTTGCAGAAGTTCCATAGAGCAGGTTGCCGCCGCCATTGCTTCCATTGCTGGCGTTGTCGATGTTGAACTGCGGCAGACCTCCATTGAGTGACAGATCACCGGTATTGGAGTTGGGAATGCCGAGTTCGTTACCGAGGGGCTTGTTGTAATCCGGCCCTTCCTCGTTGATGTGGATACGAAACCAGCCGAAGCGGAAGTCAGTGAGCCAGCTTGGCGACACCGTGTAATCACCGCCCGCCGACACACTCTGGTCGAAGGCATTGTCGTTGCCGGCAAAGCCTCCCGCGCCGAAGCCGCCGCCTCCGGCTGCTCCAAAGTAGGGTGCACCGGTCAGACTGGATTTGAAATAGCTGTATTTACCGAAGACATGCAGATTCTTGCTTGTCTGATTGTCGGCACGAACGTCGAACTGGTCGTTGTTGAAAATACCCGATCCGGAGGCGCGGTAATTATTCACGATACCGGCGCCCACCACATTCGGCTGCGGCAGCAGCTTGAAGAGATTCACCGCCGCTGGAGAAATGCGATTTGCAGGAATGAGATTGCCTACGAATGGTGCGCGACCCGATTGTGAATCCTGATTCGTATTTGGATCGAAGAGCTGTCCCTGTCCACCCTGCAGATACTCGCTAAGATCGCAAACTCCGCCGCTGGTGCAGGTTGAGAGTGCCGTTGCAGTGGGCACTGTGGTCAGCACAGCGGTACCGGTTTTCTCCCGGAGGCCCTGATAGTCTCCGAAGAAGAACAGCTTGTCCTTCAGAATCGGACCACCAATAGCTCCCCCAAATTGGTTGTGAAGGTTGGGTGCCAGATACTTTCCGGTGAGTGGGTCCCGGGTTGACTGCGCGAAAGGATCCCGAGCCTGCTGCGCGTCAGATCTGCGATATTCGAAAGCCGCGCCGTGAAACTCGTTGCTGCCTGATTTGGTTTGCGCTGTGACTAGGCCCGCCACCGCCTTACCGAACTCAGCGTCATAGTTTTGAGAGGTCACTTTCATCTCAGACACCGACTCCAGCGTCGGATTGATCACTGCGACGCCGATGATCGGATCCTGATTGTCAGTACCGTCCAGCTCGTAGCCGGTAGCAAACGGCAATTGCCCGTTTACCTCAATCTGCTGGCTGCGTTGCGGGTTCTGCGATTCGTCCACGCCCCATCCGATATAGCTGGTGCCCGGCGTCAGCAATTCGAAGGCGGTGAAATTCCGGTTCAGATTCGGCAGGTTCTCGACGGCCCGTGCATTCAGGATCATGCTCACTTCGGCTCTGTCGGTAGTGAGCAGGGGCGCGGCGCTGGTGACGGTCACTGTCGAGCTGGCTCCGCCCACGGTTAACTTCACGTCGGCTTTGGGAGCCGTGTCCGCATAGACAACTACATTATTGACCGTTCCGGGGGCAAAACCAGCTGCTGTGACCTCTACCTGGTAGACGTCAGGGATAAGGTGTTGGGCCGTGTAGTCGCCGCTCCCGTTCGTCTGAACTGTAATGGAAGTTCCCTTCGCCAGATCCGTGATCTTCACAGCGGCGTTCGGTACGACGGCCCCGGCATTATCCGTGACTGTCCCGAAGATCGAGCCGTAAACCGCCTGCGCGCGGGCGGAATGGAAGACCCCGCACGTGACAAGTAACGACAAGCAACCAGCACACACAAGACGAATACTCAGGTAAATTGCAGGCCGGACCGTCTGGCTCGTAAACCGTTTCATAGTGCCTCCCTAAACTGGTGCAATGGATATGAGCAGGCGGACTTCAACTTCTCGGCCGATGCTGTCGCTCTGCTCTTGTGGGTCTCTCGTTGTCATTCACCGATGCAGGAAACGCAAACGGTCGTCGCGCACTAGAGACCTCTTGCTTGGCCATGTCCGCGGCTGAAACGGCACAGCACCCGATATCCTGAACGGCCGGTAATCCCGCAGCAAGCATTTCACGGTGACTGCACGGGTGAAATGGGCCGATTGACCCATGTTTCAGCACTATGCAACACTCAAAGTCGGGTCATGTTTGACACGCAACAAGAGGGTGAAATGCAGTCCGCACTCGTCCAGGATCCTCGCTGGTCACTGGTATTACGGGTAGCGTCCAGTCGGAGCTTCAAGAATTCTCCCCGCCTGCGCGATCTCCTGCTTTATGTGGCGGAGTGTGCTATCCGTGATGCGCCGGAGGACGCCACCGAGCAGCAGATCGGCATGAAGGTCTTTGGCAGGCCACCAGGCTACAACTCCAGTGAAGACAGCATCGTGCGCAGCCATGCGCGCCTGCTGCGGCAAAAGCTGGATGCCTATTTCGAAACCGAGGGGGCGGACGAGCAACTGCGAATCGATGTCCCGAAAGGTCATTACCTTCTTGTCTTCACTTCGCGCGCACTAGCCTCCACGGTGCCCACTCCGCTCATCGTTACAAGGTCCACAGTTGAAGGTCAGGGATCGAACGAGGAGCCGGATGCCGTCTCGCCGGCCGGCACTCACATTTCAAGCAAATCGCGTATTTGGTTGCTCTGGGTTGCTCTTGGCCTCGTTGCAAGCGCTGCGGCAGTATTCGCGTTGTTCCGGACATTCAGCTCCACAATCGACCGGAGCGTGGCGACTTTGTGGGCTCCCTTTCTTGCCGGAGATCCTCCCCTCCTCATCTACAGCAACGGGGTCTTCGTGGGAGATTCAAAGAGCGGGATGCGCTATGCCACTCAACAGGAATTACAGAGCCCGCCGGCCGATGGCCACTTGATCGACCACTACACCGGCATTGGCGAGGCCGATGGTGTCTATGAGTTAACGCGGCTCTTCGACTCGGCTCATGCCACGTTCATTCTGAAGCGGAGTCATCTCGTCACCTGGGACGAGGCCAAGCAACGCAATCTCATTTTCATTGGTTCGCCCGCGGAAAACCTGGCGGTACAGGCATTGCCCTCGAATGCGGAATTCACGCTCTTTAGTACGCCGGAGGCATCCGGCTACCGTAACAATCATCCTCGGCTGGGTGAACCCGCGAACTACGTGCGGCCTGAGCATCCATTGACGCGCGATTACGCGCTCATCTCTTTTCTCCCAGGGATCCAATCCGGTAAGCAGATGATGTGGCTCAGCGGGCTTACAACCCTGGGAACACAAGCCGCAGTGGAATTCGCCAGCCGGCCGGAT
Source organism: uncultured Acidobacteriaceae bacterium (assembly GCA_963797895.1). Taxonomy (GTDB): domain Bacteria; phylum Acidobacteriota; class Terriglobia; order Terriglobales; family Acidobacteriaceae; genus KBS-83. The sequence goes on along the minus strand of CAWCRD010000006.1, from coordinate 1,838,034 downwards.
GGAGCTGCAGAGCTGCTGAAAGCGGCACATGGGCCGAATGGAAAGGTGCGGCCCTTCGAGGCTCTGCTTGAGACGACCATCATCGGCGGTGTGCCGTTGGACGTCCGCCTCATCACCATCCACGTCCACTGAGTGATGAAAGCCTATTGGACGGGCTGCAGCTTCAGCTCCGTGCTGGCGTGGATCTTCGATGCAAGATCGATTTCACGCTTGGCGTCGTCCTCCCTGCCCAATTTGCGATAGGTCTGACTCAGTAGCGTGTGCGTCATCGTATTGGATGGATCCATCTTCTCCGCATGCTGCAGGTACATCGCGGCCGCTTGCGGATCATCGCGGCGCAGCAGAACCTTCCCCATAAGGATGAAGGGGCCGGTGCGCGAAGTATCGAGGGAGAGGGCTTTCATGAGTGAGGCCTGCGCCTCCTGAAATTTTCCGGAACGCAGGTAGGTATCTCCGAGGCGATCATAGATCGGCGCAAAACCGGGGTTGAGAACGCGCTCCTGTTCAAATTCGGTTGTGGCGCCGTTTATATCGCTCTTGAATAGATCTACCTCACCGATGAGGAAGTGAGCCTGCGGCAGTTTATCGTCCAGGCTGATGGCTTTCCGGGCAGCATCCGCGGCCAGCTCTGGCAGGTTGGCGATCTGCAGCATATTTCCGAGGATCAGGTACGCCCCCGCCGAAGTTGGACCGATACCGTACTGGGTAGCGAACGCACTGCGCGCGTCATCGTAGCGACGCGCGTTCAGATAACAGAGGCCGAGTACATAACTGGCATCGGCGTTGGCGTGCGGCATCCACTTCTGCACCCGTTCCAGATACGGGATGGCAGCGGCAGGCTGACCCAGACGATATAAGGTGAGTCCTTCCATCTGCACGGATTCAATGTCCGTGCTGTCGTCGCGAATCGCCTGCTCGAAGGCGGTGCGCGCCTCCAGCAGCTTGCCGGTCCGATAGCAGGCAAGCCCGAGCGCGTGAGCCGCCCCCTTGACGGGTGGCTGCATTGCCGCGAGCTGTCGCAGCGGACCGATAGCCTCTTCGGCATGACCTGCATCGAGCAACTGCTCCGCCGCTTTCAACGATGCAGAAGGTTCGGGCGTTTGCGATGGCATGGATTGTCCATACACGGGTGTCGCGGTCAGTGTGAGCAGCAGTACGGCAGCAGCGTTACTCGAACTCCGGCGCAAAATCGCAAACACTCTGAGTGCTAGCATGAGCGAATGCAGCGCCGCAGCATCTTCAGTCTTGCTCTTTGGATCACCTGCTGCATCTGCCCGCTCTGCGCATCCCAAGCGCCAGCCAATCCATCCGGCAAAACAGTTGCTCCATCCCATTCAATTCCCTATCCCACAAGCAGTCTGCATGGCGGTCCTGCGTGGTTCGTTGATGAAAGCCATGCTGCAGGCCTGACAATGCTAAATGTAAACGGCGGAGTCAGCACAAAGAAGTACATCATCGAAACCACAGGCAGCGGCCTGGCCGTAATTGATTACGACAATGACGGCTGGCCCGATATTTTCATTGTCAACGGGACAACGCTCGATGCACACCATGACCATGGTTCTGCCCCGCCTACAGGCCATCTGTATCACAATAATCACGACGGAACCTTCCGTGATGTAACACGCGCGGCCAGGATTGGAGAGACCGGGTGGGGCCAGGGTGCCTGCGTTGGTGACTACGACAACGACGGGTATGACGATCTCTATGTCACTGCCTATGGCATCAATCGTCTTTATCACAATGAGCACAACGGCACCTTCAAGGAGGTAGCGCGAGAAGCAGGGGTTGCTGGCGATGGCCGCGCCTGGAGCACAGGCTGCGCCTTTATCGACTACGACCGCGACGGGAAGCTGGATTTGATGGTGGCCACTTACGTTGACTTCGACGTGGCCACGGCGCCGCAGCCCGGCAAGGGGCTTATGTGCATATGGAAGGGCACGCCGGTGATGTGTGGACCGCGCGGGCTGGCCTATAGGCCTAATTTGCTCTACCACAATTTCGGCGGCGGCAAGTTCGCGGATGTCAGTCAAACCAGCGGCATCCAGAAGACGTACGGACACTATTGCTTCAGCATCACGACCCTTGACTACGATGAAGATGGATGGCCGGACATCTATATCGCATGCGACAGCACACCTAGCATCCTTTATCACAACAACAGGAACGGAACCTTCACCGATGTTGCCGCAGATGCCGGCGTCGCCTTCAACGAGGACGGCCGCGAACAGGCCGGGATGGGTTCTACCGCCGGCGACTACGACAGCGACGGGCACCTGGATATCTTCAAGACGAATTTCTCCGACGATACCTCCTCTCTCTACCGCAATCTGGGAAATGGAGCTTTTGAGTCTGAGATTTTCGAGAGCGGACTGAGTCTAAACACGCAGTATCTGGGCTGGGGCACGAGTTTCCTGGACGCGGACAATGATGGCCGTCCGGATCTTCTGTCGGTAGACGGCCATGTATATCCCGAGGTAGACACCGCCCATCTAGGTTCGGCATACCGAGAACCCAGGCTGTTCTACTGGAATGCGGGCAACGGCAAATTCAAAGACCTGAGCACGCAATGCGGACCCGGCTGCACGCAGCCTGCAGCGAGTCGCGGGCTCGCCATCGCCGATTTCTGGAACGATGGCCGCGTCTCTGCCGTTGTGAACAACATGAGCACGATGCCTATGCTGCTCGTCAACGTCGCTGCGAATGCAAATCATTGGCTCGGCGTGGTGCTCCGCGGCTCACAATCCAATCGCGACGCAATCGGCGCGCGTGTCACCCTGCACCTCGGCCATGCCCGCATGGTGCAGGAGGTACGAAGCGGATCAAGTTATCTCTCCTCCAGTGACCTGCGGCTGCACTTTGGTCTGGGCGCGAGCACTCACGTGGATGCGATCCAGATACGCTGGCCGAACGGTGAAACAGAGCAGTTCCCCGGAACAGATGTCGATCGCTTCCTTACCTTGACGGAAGGGACAGGGCAAGCAGCCCCGAGCACCACTTGAACTGCATCCTCGGTTACTGAACTATCTGACTTCGTCGATAAAGATCAGCTCCGAACTGTTGGGAACAGTGAGCGTTAGGCTCAGGCCCTTGTTCATCAGATCGTAGCCCCGCTCTGTTCGATCGGACGAGCTGCCATCCTGGAAATGCAGCCGGTATCGCCGGCTCGGCTGGAATCCATGAAGGAAGAAAGTCTCCATCCGGTCGTCCGGTGCGGCTCCCCGGAAGGCATATACGAGCGCTCGCCCATGCCGAGCGTCATAGTACTCGATGCCGTCCCAATGCTCGCCGTCAGGCCGCGCTGAAATGTGGTAGAGATCGGCATCGCGAATGATGGGACGCAGCTTCTCCTTATAGAGTGCAAACTCCCGCTTGGCGTCTGCGTGCTCTTCGGGAGTCCAGTCGTTCGTGTTCTGCATCACCGTAAGCCAGCCCATCATCCCGCTGCGCAGCATGTAGCGGAAGTTCTCCAGCCGTGGAGTTGGCCATTTCTCCACGTAGTCCTCCAACATCGCGGCCGGAAGCACCTGGCTCGCGTCATAGAAGGCGCGCCGGTTGGAAAGCGGATCGTATGCGTCAGTGATCGAAAAGTAGTCCCCGTGCGACGCACTGCCGAAGTCCACCATGCGACCGCCGTCATCGCAGATCTCGAACAGTAGATCGGGATGCTGCTGGCGCAGATGCGAGTAAATGTCGTAGTACGAACGGACGGCATGATAACTGACATCCGTGGAGTTCGATGTATCCGGCATCGCGACGCCACTGCCTTCAATCACCGTGACGGCACCGGGCGAGGGCGGTGCATGCGGATGATCGGTGCGAGCGCAATTGCGAGTTACAACGTAACCGTCGTGCTCGAGCATGTCCAGCTTGTAACTGCTGATCATGCGTTCAAGCTCGCCTTGGGCATGTGCCTTTGCCGCGGGCAGGCCAATGTCCGTCGTGCGGCCTACAAATTCGTCCGGCTTCCATCCCGGCGGTGTATCGGCCACCAACCAATTCCGCACTCTGGGATCGTTGACGTTGAGTGCGCTCGGTTCAGTGTTAGTGCCGGCTTGCGCCCAATCCACCCAGATACCGAACTTGAGTCCCCGGCGGTGTGCTTCGTCAGCCACGGAGGCAAGGCCGTTAGGAAATTTCTTTGGGTCGGGATACCAATCGCCGACGCCGCGGAACCAGCCCGCATCGAGAGCGAACATCTCCATGCCAAGGTCAGCCGAATCTCTAATCATGCGCTTCGCTAGCGTCTCATCGACGGCCATGCCGCTGCCCCAACTGTTGTTAACCAGTAGCGGATAGTTTTGTTTCTTCCATGTGCCGGAATACATCAGCACTTGTCGCACCCATGGACGTAATACGTTGCCCAACTCGTCGCGGCCGCCGGTGAATGCGCCCACGAAAACGGGTGGTGCCTCAAACGTCGCGCCGGGCTGAAGAGACGTCCTGAACGGACCAGGATTAGGATTTAGCCCGACGGCGCCACGCACTGATCCGGCAGTGCGTTCGAGCGTAAGACTGGTCCGCCCGCTGAACTCTACCCCGACGTACCAGCCATCGCCCTGTTCGCCGTTTCGTTCCACCATGAACCATGGGATGATCTCGCGTGGCTCTCCATCCGTGGCATAGGTGCTGGACTTCCCCTCCCACCTGTATCCGGAAGAGAGTTCCAGCTGGTGTGTGCCGATGGGCGACGGCTTGCCCGCGCCTTTGTCGACATAGATCTGCTTCAGTCGCTGCGCCGCCGGCACAGCCCAGTCGTAGCGGAAGCTTGTTTGCAGCGGAAGCCGGAGTGCACGCGTGTCCAGGTTTTTGATCTCGATGCGGTGTTCGAGCGGGCCCGTCTTCGCCGGCGCGCTCCACTCCCAGGTAAGCCTGAGATGCGGCGACTGCGTCTCATAGACAAACGAAATGTGACTGGCGTCTTTTCCTTGCACGCCGCTAACGAGTTTCCAATGCAGCGGAACCGAATGCCCGTCTATGTCCACGGTCCCGATGAGTTCTTCGGCGGCCTTGTTGGACCACGCAGGCAAACCAGGAGACTGCAAAGTCAGCAGCTGAGGCGCCGTCGCACCGGCTTTGAGCTGGACAATAGTCTGAGCAGTACGGAGGGAGGCGACCTGCGCGTGTGCCATCACTCCGAAACAGACTGAGAAAGACCCGGCGAGGAATGCCGTAGTGTAAAAGCGGTGCACATGGGCTCCAAAAAGACGCCCGCATGGAGGCGCCTCGGAAAGCAAATCTGACGATCACTCCTCTTTCATGATGACAGATTTGAGCTAGGTAGCAGACCCGGCCTCCTCACCACCAATCAAAATCGAGTCCGCATGTTTTTCGCGGTATTCGCTGGCGGTGCCGACGCGCACAACCGTGGCAATTACGTTCGATGAATCAGCGGCTTGCTGGCGAGCTTCGAGCCTTTGCCTTCAGTTCGCTGTAAATCTGCATCTCGCGAGTGGCATCTGCCTCTCGCCCATCGCGCTTGTAAGCCAATTGCAGTTGATAGTGAATGAAAGGCTCGTCAGGCGCCATCGTGACTGCCTGCTGCAGATGTCCAATTGATTCTTTGGTGTCGCCCTTTTCCAAAAGGATCTTGCCGAGCAGATATTGGGCTTCAGTGTAGTTGGGCTGCTTCTCGACAACTTTTCGCAGGATCTGCTCAGCCTCTTCTTTTCCCTGCGTCTCGTTCAATGCGTACGCGAGGTAGTAAGCAACTTCGGGCTGTTGATCGCCTGATGCTACTTCTGTCCGTAACTCGGTAATCGCCTCCGCTGGCAAACCCAGATGAATCAGCGCTGCTCCCAGTTCGAAATGCGCCCGCGCGACGTTGCTGTCTTCTTGCAACACCCTTTTGAAGCACGACACAGATTCTTCATACTCCTCGATCTGGTCATACACCTGGCAGGCCAAGGCCCGCTCTGAAGGCGAGATCGGCATAGTCACAAGCCGCCCAAGTACCGAGCTTGCCTGCTGAGGATTGTTGAGATGAGCCAACGAGAATGCCCAGGCATATGTCGCGTGAGCATCTGAAAACGTCGCGTCCGGTGCTGACCCGAACGCTTTCGCGGCTGGTTCATATTGCTTCTGCAAAAACTGCGACAGTCCAAGTAGAACCTCAATTTTCCCCCTCTCCGCTGAATTCTGTCGCCCTTCGCCCGCCAACGCCGCCGTGAATGCACTCTCGCTGCGGGAATAGTCCCCAAGCTCGAACGCTGCCATCCCGAGATTGCGCATCAGGCCGGGTGCGGTAGGGTCCCAGTGCTCACCCTCGCTGAAGAGTCCCAGTGCCCCGTGATAGTCGCCATTCTTCGCCTGCGTCGTGCCCCAGTCGTTGTAAGCGACAGCGAGAATCCGCCGCAGATGCCCCTCCCTCTTCCGATTGGCAGGAGTTTCCGAAACCGGCGGCACCCGGCGCACGCCTTTTCCGCTCAACGAGCTTTGGAGCCGGCGTGCAGCCGCGTCGTTGGGATTGCTGACCAACACCGCATTTACCAGTTGCTCCGCTTCGGCAACCTTCCCGGCGGTCGCCAGCGAGCGCGCAAGATCCAGCCGGCCGAAATTGGAATTGTCCAATTCAAGCGCCTGACGTTCAATTGCGATAGCTTCCGCGTTATCTCCGGCCAGCAGTCGCAACCCGGCAAATTCGCGCAGGCACGTTGCAATCAGAGTTTGACTGGCCCGGGCTACACGATCCGTGTCTCCGGCCGCGATCGCCGCCTGCTGGGCAGCCTGTTGCAGAGCGATTTGGCTCTGCGCGGTAGTGTGCGCCATCTGTGCGCTCGCCAGGATAGGCAGCAGAGACATCACCAAAGTACAAGCGCGTCGGCAAATGCGGGCATGATGCTGCAGAAACTGCATAGAATGAAAAGCTTCTATTCAATGATAAACGCGGCCGGAAGACTGGCGCCGGCCGCGTTCAGGAGGTGCATACCTGTTTAGAAGTTGAAGTGGAGCGTGTACTGAATCTGCCGCGAAGAGTTACCGCCGATCACCGCATTGGAGTTTCCAAACCCGTTATTCGAGGTTTGATGTGTGATGACATTGTTGCTCGCGCTGCATGGGTTGAACAGGGGATTGCCGTTCGCAGTATCAACGCCGATCTGGCCACCGCAGTTTACGCTCGAGAACGCGGTAAAGCTGCCGGAGCCAGGGTTGAAGTTCGCATGATTCAGCAAGTTGAAGAAATCCAGGCGGAACTGGACTGTGAGCAGTTCGTGCACCTTCCAGTTCTTATCCACTGAAAAATCGGTGGTGTAGAAGTTGGGGCCTCCGCAATATCCGCGGGGGGCCATGTTGGAGGGCAGCGTGCCGATCTGGTAGCCCACCAGGGTAAATGCGTTGGGGTTGATGATCTGTGATCCCTTGCGCCCTTGCGTGCAGCTGCCTATTGCGGGATTGATCAGCGGGCGTTGCGGCTGCGTAAACCCGGTTTGTGCCAGCGAATTCAGAGCGCCGGCGCCCGCTGGCACCGGAGTTCCCGTTGCGTGAGTCAGGTTGACATTTTCGCCTGCTGACCCCTGAAACACGGTGAATGAATTGCCGTTCGCCGCCGTCGTGATGCCGCTTAACTCCCAGGCTCCGAGCGTACTCTGTATTAGTCCGTTCCTTCCCTGCAGGGTTGGCAGGAAATAGACCGCATTGGCGACAAAGTTGTTCGGGCGATTTGTGTCTCCATTACCCCGATCCAGCCGCGGGTCCGGATAGTAGGTGCGGGTCTGCGAGCCGATGCCGCCACCCGAATCGTCCAGGACGATATCGGAGATTGAATGAGACCACGTGTAAGCACCGAGCAATTGCAGATTATGGAAACGGCTCTTGATCAGCGTTTGCAGCCCTTCATAACTGGAGTTGCCGTCGTGAGTCCACCATGTGAGTGAGTTATCGGTATTGAAGGGCCGCAACGCCGTCTGTGCACCACCGCTCACGAAGGACGCTGCCGTCCAGTTTTGCGGGGAGATCTGGTTGATGTCGTAGCTTGAGGTAAGGTGTGTCCCCTTATTTCCCACGTAGCTGATCGAAAACAAGGAACCGGCTCCAAGCTGCTGTTGAAGTGTAAGGTTCCATTGCCACGAGTTAGGAAGCAGGTCCCGAGGATCGTAACCGCCTGCAGGGCTTGCAGTCCCACCCGCCAGATTGGCGGGAGTCGCTCCGCCTACAGTTCGCGCAAAGTTCCCCGTGTTGATAGCAAATGGAGCATTCGAAACGAGAGTGTAGCGGGACACACGCTCACGCTGAAAGAACTGACCAGCCCCGAGGCTCAGTACGGTGCGGCCTTGTCCCATCACGTCGTAAGTGATTCCTACGCGCGGTGCCAGGATGTGATAGTTCACGTTCTGCAGATACTTGTTCGGGCCCGTCACTCCGTGGCTGAAGTTCGTGCCGAACTTGGCATTCGCCTGTCCGCAGGGATCCTGGCCTGGAGCAATCCATAGGCCATTACATGCATCACCGGGGCGCCCTGGCTGCCACAACTGGGGCTGGAAACTCGTAAGCTGATTATTCGGCTGAAAGGTTGGCGGCATGATGGAGTAGCGCACGCCGGCATCCAGTGTCAGCCGTGGGGTCAGTCTCACGTTATCCGTGACATAAAATTCATAATCGCGCCAGCGAAGTTGCGCCCGCACGTTGGTCGATGTCTCGCTGAACAGGAAGCGATTGTTTGGCAGCAGGAAATTCGCGAGACCATTTCCGGTATTCACGCCACCGGCCGTCTGCGCACTCGAGTCGCTTATATCGATGTTCGGGCGTTCAGATGTGGCCGGGCCGGTGTCTTCGTTCTTTCCGTCCCAATCCAGGCTCACACCAAACTTCAAAGTGTTTCGTCCCCACACCTTCGTTACATCGTCCTGGGCGCTGTACAAATCCAGTTGGTTTTGCCATGGCGCGATGAGCGTCGTGCTGGTGCCGTAAATATTGACCGTTGGCACGCCTTGCTGCTGGTTCTTCAAGCTGAGCGGGTAAAGCGTTGGGATCGCCGAAGAGATCTTGCCCAGCAACGTTGGATTGGTGCCACCGGGCGTGATCACAATACGGTTATTCGAGTACTGAAAAGCTGCGCTGTTGATCAGCGAACTGCTGATGGTTGCGGTCCAGCGCCCCATGATCGACTTCGATGGTTGCGCCCAGCTGGAATCAAGCGCCGGGAACGGCGTGTCTCCCCAGTAGCCCGCATTGAACGAGGGATTGCTCCATGTGTCTTGCGTGTAACGGCCATATACGAGATTGCGCGGCGAGACGTTGTAATCGACGCGGACGTTCTCTTCTCGCCAGAAGAGCCCCGTCGGTAGTGACTGCGACCAGTTGTTACCGCTGCTGTTCAGTGTCGATCGGGTTGGGTCCGGGAACATGCCGAGCAGCGTTGAGGCCGCGGGATCGATGCTGGAAAGAACGCGTCCGCCCGTCCCGGGCGCCGCATAAGCCGCTGGAATCGTGGGCGGCGTTTGGCTGCAGGTAGCGCCGCTGCTGGTCGAGGTCTGCGAAAAATCACCGGCCTTCTCCGCTGCGGTCGGAACGCAGGCCTGGACTGTGCGCCCGCGGATTTCATGGTTCCACTCTTCGCTGAAAAAGAAGAAAAGCTTGTCGCGCTTGATCGGGCCGCCTATCGAATAACCCCAATCGTTGCGACGGAGCTTATCCTTGCCGCCCTCGGGCAAGCTCGGACTGGCATTCTGGCGGGCAAAATATGTATACGCGTCGAGCGCATCGTTGCGTCCGTCGTAAAACGCGCTTCCATGGAATCGGTTGGTGCCGCTGCGGGTGACGATACTGATCACACCGCCCGACGCCTGACCATACTGCGCGCCATAGCTGTTGGTCAGCATTTTGAACTCGGCGATCGCTTCATTCGAGGGATAGATCAGGATCGTGCGATTCGAGCCGACGTCGTTGTTGTTCACGCCATCGATGAGAAACAGGTTGTTGGTTGTCGGATTCCCGTTCACCGACATGTCCACGCCGCCCTGCAACCCCTTGTTCTTCGTATCGAAGTTATTTGCGGCGGACACACCAGGCTGCAGCTGAGTCAATTCGACGAAACTGCGTCCGTTTAAGGGCAGTTCTTTCACCTGAGTGCCGTCGATGACCTGTCCGAGCGCGGCAGAGTCGGTTTGCACCTCTACATTTGTGTCTTGAACCACAATTTGCTGAGCGGTTGAGCCCAGCTTGAGCTGCGCATTCACCGTGTTCGTGCTGGCCACATTCACAGCAACGTTGTTGGTAACCGAGCTGGTAAAGTTCGTCGCACTGACGGTGACCTGGTAGGTACCGTTTGGAACCTCGGATATCGAATACTGGCCGTCGGCGTTCGTGGTCACGGTACGCGTGAAGCCAGTCGAAGGATTTGTGATGGCCACGGTGGCATTTGCGATGGCGGCACCGGACGGGTCCGTGACCACGCCAGTCACCTTGCCAGTTGTCTCCTGACCGTGGCAGGGTCGAAATGAGATGCCGGCCACAAAGCACATGATGGACAACAGCGCCAATAGTCTTTTCATTCTGGTCTCCCAAAGGTAAACAAACAACAGACAAACTTTGCTGGCCTCATCTGAGGTCAACCCGCGACTTGCGCTGCGTCAATTCGTATACGTGCCTGCTACAGAGCCGCGCAGCTTGAGCGCATTCTTCGCGCTACTCTGTTTATCATTACAAAAACGATATTGTCCAGCAGAATTTATGAAAATCATTAGAGCACGACGATTGGCTGCGAACGCCAAAACTCAAGTTATCGGTTACGTTGATCTCCTGTTCGTGCTGGTCGACAAAGAGAACTGCCCATCCTAATACAAGACGGTGGCATGATAAGGTGTGTGGTTTTGAAACCTCAGCACTGCCGACCCGGCCAGTCAATAACTCCAGGCCGCCGGACCTCTTCGCGCTCGTCAGTCCGCTCATCCTTGGCTGTGAGCGCATTGATTTCCTTGATCCTCCTTTCCAGCAGTACTGCATCCGTGCAGGGCCAGGCAAGGAGTTCTCTCTGCGACGGCGTCACCGTGCCTCAGTTTGTTGACGTCACTGCAAAGACCGGAATAAGTTTTCAGCACACATTCGACCCTGAAAAACGCTACATCGTCGAGTCCATGAGCGGCGGTGTCCTGTTGCTGGATTATGACCGGGACGGCTGGCTGGACATCTACTTCACGAATGCGCCGACAGTTGCAATGGCCCTCAAAGGTCAGAAGGCGCGCAGCGCGCTGTATCGCAACAATCATGATGGAACGTTTTCCGAAGTCACCGACAAGGCCGGAGTCGCCGCCCCTTGTTTCGCAATGGGCGGCGCCGTTGCTGACTACAACAACGATGGCTGGCCGGATATGTACATCACCTGTCTCGGCGAAAATGTCCTCTATCGAAACAACGGTGACGGCACCTTTACCGATGTGGCAAAGCAAGCCGGAGTGAACGATGGCCGCTGGTCAACCGGAGCGGCCTTCGGGGATTACGACGGCGATGGTCTGGTGGATCTCGCAGTCACAAATTATGTCGACTTCCATCTGGACGATCTGCCGCGATTTGGTAGCGCTCCAACCTGCAAATACCACGGCATTCAGGTGCAGTGTGGTCCCCGCGGCTTGAAGGGAGCAGGAGACTCTCTCTTTCACAACAACGGTAACGGCACCTTTACCGATGTGTCGAAGAAAGCTGGAGTCGACGATCCAGCCGCTTACTTCGGGCTTACCCCACAATGGGCGGACTTCAATGAAGAGGGCCGGCCAAGTCTCTTCGTGGCCGACGACGCCACACCCAATTACCTCTATCGGAATGAAGGCAACGGTCATTTCGCCGAAGTGGGCCTCGCGGCTGGCGTGTCTGTCAATGCGGATGGCTCCGAGCAGGCGAATATGGGCGTCGCAGTCGGCGACTATCTCCACACTGGCCGCCCGTCCATCTACTCAACCACCTTTTCCGATGAATACAAACCTCTCTATCGGAACAATGGAAATTGGGATTTCACCGATGTAACAAGTAAAGCCGGCATCGCGATCCCTTCGGTTCCGTATGTCGGTTGGGGTACCGCCTTTGTAGATGTGAACAATGATGGATGGTTAGATCTCATCGCGGTCAACGGCCACGTCTATCCTCAAGTGGATTCCCTGCCTTCCGGTCCCCACTATCGGGAGCCGAAGTACCTCTTCCTCAACAAGAAAGATGGAACGTTTTGCAACGCAACCCAGTCAGGCGGACCCGTCCTGACGCAGCCACGAGCGTCGCGCGGCCTAGCTGTGGGGGACTTGTGGAATAGCGGGCAGATGGATGCTGTCGAAGAGGACATCGATGGTGCCCCGCAGATCATCCAGAACGTCGGGGTGGCCGGCAACCACTGGATTGCATTCGAGCTCAGCGGCACAAAAAGCAATCGCCTCGCTATCGGAGCTCGTTTGAAACTCTTCGCAGGCGGCATGATCCAGACGGACGAAATTCACAGCGGAGGAAGTTATATTTCACAAAACGATCTCCGCCCGCACTTTGGGCTTGGATCAGCCGCTACGGTAGATCGCGTGGAAATCCGCTGGCCTTCCGGTCATGTCGATGCACTGACGAACTTGCCCGCGGACCGCATTTATGCCGTACTCGAGGGCGCAGGGGTCGTCGATCGAAATCGCATTCTTCCCATTCAACGCAGTCCGAAATAGCACTCTCGGACGTAAAGGTCCAGGCGCTCACATATGATGCGCAGGTTGTCCGGACGGGAGGCGGTGTCTTCAACACGTTTCTTCGTTCCGGATCAAACCAGGTGCATGGCTCCGTCTTCGGAGAAACACGGCAAACGGCGCCTGCCCTTCTTCCGCTTGCCCATCGGTGCAGCCTGGCCAGCAATCCCATTCGCTTTTCGTCAACACCCTCAAGGGGCTCTGCGCCATCCAAGCATCAAGACGACGGGCGATGTCTACGTGCAAACGATCGAAACGAGCGTCCTGAGCGCGATCAATCCCGAACACTGCAGATCCTCGCGGACTGGAAACCGGCCATCCTCGATGGGAGAGTGACAGCACCGAACCGAGCGGCTCCGAAGAGGAGAACCGTCAAGTCCTAAACGCAACTCGACCAAGTTGGACCAAGCACTGATGGAGGGCGGTTGTAAGTACTTGAAAGATTGGCTCCTCAGGTAGGACTCGAACCTACAACCCTTCGGTTAACAGCCGAATGCTCTGCCATTGAGCTACTGAGGAGTGTCCGGTGACCAGAGCGCCGGATACTGCGCTGCTATGGTCATTCAACGATAGCAAATGCGCTGAAGGCCGTCAAAAGGTGCCTCAGCTTGCGTGACGTAGAACGGCGTCTGCCGCGCGACGGCCCGACGCGAGCGCACCTTGAATCGAGGGCAGCTCCCGGTAGTCTCCGCAGGCGTAAACGCCCTCCATCAGCCGCACATTGCTTTGCTGCCATTCCACATGCGCACAGAGCGGCACCGCATGGACGATCGGGTAGCCGCCCACCACGCTCCAATTGGCGACATCCTTACCGAACCAGCGCCCCAACTGCGCGCGGACATCGCGCTCTAACTGCTCGATCTGGAGGCCGGCCTGTGGCGCGCGACCGACGACACTCGCCGCAATCAGATGTGCACCCGGAGGTGCGTACCGCTCACTCGCCTGGCTCAGCACGACTGCATTGTTCACCGGGCCTGCGCCAGGCCCAGCACCGTTCAGCGCCAGCAGCGGGCCTTCGATAGGCGTTCTCGCTGCGGCGTAATAGAAGGTGGTCGTGCGGTTCCATTGCACCGACTCGCGGCCGGCGCGATTTTTTCCATTCTGGTTCCCTAAAATAGCGCGGACCTGCGCATCATCGATCGCCAGCACAACCTGCGAAGCCCGGTAAGCTCGCTTTCTTTTCCGTTTCGACCATCAGTCCGCGTCCGTCGCGACGCAGCGCTGCGACGCGAACGCCGGTTTCAAGAGTGCCCGCGCGCAGACGTACGGCAAGCTGCCGCGGCAGCATCTCCATGCCGTTCTCCGGCACCGCGGCATCGCTGAAGGCGAACATGCGGAAGAGAAATTGGAAGTAGCGGCTCGACGTCGCCAGCTCACGTTCCAGAAACACGCCCGCGAGAAACGGGGTGAAAAAGCGGTCGATTATCTTCGCGGAGAAGCCGTATTCCTCAAGAAACTGGCGTGTCGGAATCTCTCGTTTGCGAAAGAGATTCGCCGGTTCCCCTGTATTTACCAGGCGCCGCAAACGTGCAACCCGCAGTTTGTCGCCCATGGTGATCACAGGATCCATGGCAATGCTGAGCGCATTGCCCAGCGAGCCGCGGAACGGATCCGCAAAATGATGAAAGCGGCCGCCGTGCCACACCAGCGCACCTTTCGAGAACGGACGCAGGCGCAATGCTTTCATGTCGACGTGCTGAGACAGCTCCGGATAACCGGTGAGCAGAAGCTGAAAACCGCGGTCCAGCCGAAAGCCTTCGACCTGATCAGTGCGAATGCGTCCGCCCGGCGCGTCTTCTGCTTCAAGCAACTTGACGGACATCCCAGCCTGTTCCAGACGTACAGCGCAGCTGAGGCCCGCCAGGCCTGCCCCCACAATCGTTACATCGGCCATGAAAGCCAAGTGTGCCACATCGTCCAGGCGCATCTTCGGCGAATCCCGCAGACCAGTCTGTTAGCAAAGATGCTCTACGATGATGAGACGTGTTATGGAGCCCTTCATAGAACGCAAGCTCTTTCCGATCCTCCTGCTCATTGCCCTCGCGGTTGTTTTCCTCAACGCATGGTGGGCTTTCCAATCGGTCGGCAGGCTGGCGACCAATGCGTCATGGGTGGCGCATAGCTGGCAGGTGGTGCACCAGGTGGAACGCATATTGGGGTCGGCGGTGGACGCCGAGACGGGCGAGCGCGGCTATCTGATCTCCGGCAGTGACAGTTATCTGGAGCCGTATACGATCGCCCGGCGCGAGCTGCCCGGCGAGCTGGATCGTCTCCAGTCATTGATCTCCGATGATCCTAAGCAGATGGAGCAGCTGCGCGATCTTCGCGCCTCGCTCGCGCGGCGCCTGCTCGTGCTGGAACGAGCGATCGAGATGCGCAGGCACGGCGGCCCGGATCTCTCTGCCCCTTTGCTGATGGGCGGCCCGGGCAAGGTCGAGATGGAACATGTTCGCGCGGTGTGCGACACCATGGAGACAGAAGAAGATCGCCTGCTTGCGATTCGCACTGTATCCACCCATGCCAGCATGCGGCGTGCGCAGATTGCTGTGGTTGTGGCTAGCACGCTGGATTTTCTACTCATCCTCTTCGCCTTCTCGCAATTTGCCCGTGAGCGCGAACTGCGCTTTGCCGTTGAGGCTCGATCCGCAGAGGTCCAGCATCTGAATGACACCCTGGAAGAGCGCGTACGTGTTCGTACCGCGGAGCTGGAACGTGTAAACCGCGAGCTGGAAGCTTTCAGCTACTCCGTCTCGCACGATCTCCGCGCTCCGCTGCGCACCATTGACGGCTTCAGCCTGGCTCTTCAGGAGGATTATGCCGCAGCGATCGACGATGCAGGACGCGACTACATCCACCGCGTGCGCGCTGGCGTGCAGCGCATGGGTCAGCTCATTGATGCGCTGCTTCAGCTTTCCCGCATTACACGAGCTGAGATCATTCGCGAAGGCTTCAGCATGAGCGAGCTGGCGGAATCTATTGTCGCTGACCTGAAGGAGCAGAATCGCGATCGCGATCTGTCATTCACAATCGAGCCTGGACGGAACGTAAACGCTGATCCAAGACTCACGCGCGTCGCGCTTGAAAATCTTTTCGGCAACGCGGTCAAATTCACATCGAAGACACCGCATGCCAGGGTAGCCTTCGGGTGGGATACAGAGCAGAATGCCTGGTACGTGCGGGACAACGGAGCGGGCTTCGATATGACCTACGCCGGAAAGTTATTTGGCGCTTTCAACCGCCTGCATGGCGACAAAGACTTCAAAGGCTCGGGCATCGGACTGGCGACAGTTGCGCGTGTCATCCACGGACATCACGGACGCATCTGGGCAAACAGCGCGGTGAACCAGGGATCGACTTTCTGGTTCACTTTGGAATAGAGCTGCGATTCCCAGTTCGATGACGCGCCGCGGAAAAATCGTTCCTATTTGCGACCGATCGTGCTCGCCGCGAATCAACTACTCCATCCACGGACTTTGGGGGATGGTTGGCCACTGCTACGCAGATCACCGGCAGCGCGCAGACAACAGCCGTTAAGCCAGGCGTGAGTCCATGGGCGGTTGCTCTGACCGTCACGCTCGCCACGTTCATGGAGCTGCTGGATACGTCGATCGCCAACGTCTCACTGCCCTATATCGCCGGGGGCTTGGGACGAAGCTTCGATGAAGTTACGTGGATTCTGACCACGTATCTGGTAGCTAACGCTGTCGTGCTTCCGATGAGCGCGTGGTTGAGCCGCGTCTTCGGCAGAAAGAACTATTACCTGGGCTGCGTTGCACTCTTCACCATCAGTTCATTCTGCTGCGGGATCGCACCCAGCCTGGGATTCATGCTTCTCAGCCGCGTTTTTCAGGGCATCGGCGGTGGCGGCCTTGCGCCGGTCGAACAAGCGATCCTGGTGGATACATTCCCTCCGGAGAAGCGCGCGTCCGCATTTGCCCTCTACACAATTGCAATTGTCACCGCGCCCGCCATCGGTCCGGTGCTCGGCGGCTGGATCACAGACAATTACAGTTGGCGCTGGGTCTTCTTCATCAACATCCCTATTGGCATTCTCTCGCTCTATCTAAGCAGCCGCCTCGTGCAGGACCCGCCAGCCTTCACGGTGGAACGCAAAGCTGCGCGCGCAGGCGGCCGTTTGAAGATCGACACGACGGGAATCCTGCTGATCGGGCTTGGCTCGGCTGCACTCGAAATCTTTCTCGATCGCGGTCAGATCGACGACTGGTTTGGCAGCCGCGTGATCTCCTGGGCGTTCGGCATCGCGTTCGTCTGCTGGGTTGGGGCAATCTGGTGGGAGCTGCGGCAGAAGGACCCGGTCATTGACTTGCGTCTGTTCAAGAGCCGTCACTTCGCCATTGCGTCGGTGCTCCTGTTTGTATTCGGCTTTGGCATCTTCGGCACCACCACGATGATCCCGCAGATTCTTCAATCGCTATACGGATACCGCGCCATCGACGCCGGCCTGGTGTTAGGCCCCGGCGCGCTTATGATCACGCTGCTCGCCCCCCTCGGCGCGCGCCTGGTACAGAAAGGCGTGATACATCCGCGTGTCATGCTGGGCTTCAGCCTCGCTGGCGCTGCGGGAGCAATTTGGTACTACAGCACCTTCAATCTGGCCACCAACTACGGCCATTACGCTCTGGCCCGCGTCTTCCAGGGGCTCGCATACGCATTCTTCTTCGTGCCGCTGAATATTGTTGCCTATTCAGAGCTGCGTCCCGACCAGAACAACCGCGCCTCCAGCTTGACAAATCTCTTTCGTAATTGGGGCGGCAGCTTTGGAATTGCCTTCATCACGACAGCCAGCGAGCGCCGCTACAACTACCACCAGACCATGGTGGCCGCGAGACTGCCGGCGACCTCAAATCTGCTGGAGCAGCGCATCCGATCGCTGACCAGCTTTCTTACCCATCGCGGTATCTCTGCCGGCGATGCACATGCCGCGGCATTTGCGAATGTCTATCGCGATCTGGGAAACCAGGCGCACCTGCTCGCCTTCATGGACTGCTTCCGGGTGATCGCCTTGGTCACGTTGGCCGCCGCGCCGCTTACATTTTTCATTCGCCGTTTTCGCGCTGGCGGAGCACCCGGCGGTCATTGAGCCAGTACCGCTGTGAGTGCCCGCCCCGTTTCGATCGGCCGCCATTACACTAAATAGAGATGGGGTGACGGCCATGGCGCGAATTTCACGACTGGGACGATTGTGGAGCTGATGGCGGCAAGCGGCCTCTTCAATTACTTCAACCGCTTCAACAATCTGGTTGCCATGGAGCCCACGCAGCCGGGCGCCGGCGTCGAACCCGCCGCAACACATGTATAGCTGCGATAGCCTGCAACCAATAAACTGTAATGCGGAGGAAAGACATGCAGCTTGAGCGAATGATGGCCATGGCGGTGCTCATGGCGGCAACAGCAGCTTCAGCAGGCGCCGCGAAGGTAAAACCGGTTGTTGTAGCAGTCCACACTGCGGACGGCAAAGATGCCGGAACCATCACCTTGCGTCCAGGTAAGCGGGACACCGTGAACGTGAAGGTCGACGTCAAGAATCTTCCGCCGGGCGAGCATGGCATGCACATCCATCAAAACGCGAAATGCGATCCTCCCGATTTCAAATCGGCAGGCGCTCACTTCAACCCCGGCAGCAAGGAGCATGGTCCCCGGAATCCGAATGGCCCGCACGCCGGCGATATGCCCTTCAACCTGACGGTTGGGCCGGACGGCAAAGACAAAACCGAGTTCAGCACCAAGGGCATCTCGCTCGATCCGAAAGCCATGAACTCGGTCTTCACCGGCGATGGTACCTCGATCGTCATCCACGAGAAGGCGGATGACATGATGACCGATCCATCTGGAAACTCCGGAGCAAGAATCGCGTGCGGCGTGATTTCGACGCCCAAGTCGATGTAAGCCGACAGGCTAATAGAGCAGCACAGCTACCTTATAAGTAGTAAAGCCCTGGCCCGGGTGGGCGCTGTCACATACGCCCACCGCCGCGGAACGATACTGCGCGCTATGCAGCTTGCTCACCAGAACATCGGGCAGCCGGCTCAGGTCTGAGCCCTCCCAGCGCATGATGAAGCGCGGCCGCGATCCGCCCGCACTCCCATGCGGCATCTCACACGTCTGCCGCGCATCCGCGGTCGCCGTCGCGTTCTTCATACCCTGCTGCGCGAGCAAGCCCATCACTCGCCCTTCGATCTCCGATGGACCGAGCCCTTCGACGGCATGCGCGAAATCTTGTACCGCCCACACCTCGCCTCGGTTGTGAATCAGCGCAATGCCGATGGCGTTCATCTGCGGGTCGAGGATGTTGGCGCGGTGCATCGCCGAATGCATCCACTGCCTCTCGATATCGGCGGCGTTCGGACCGATCGCGATGTTTTCTGCGACCGCGCTGAAATGCGCACCCGCCTGGCCTGCGCGTGTCGGCACATCCGGCTCACCGGGAATTGGTGCTGCAGATCGTTATGCCGGACCATAAGCTCCCCATGCTGCTGAGCCGCATCAGCCAGTTCGGGACTCCAGCGCAGCGGTCCAAGCCCTTGCGTCGCGCGATCACGATTGGTCAACGACAGAAGCTGGGCCACATCCTCCGGCAGCTCCGGCATCGGTTGTTGTGCCGGCAGCGATGCCGCGAACGAGAAAGGTAGAAGCGCACAGACAAGAAGAAGCCGGCCGCCAAGCATCATCCTGATACACCTCCGGTCATTTCTCAGACTACTCGAGCCATTTCGCTGTGGCATTGCAGATTCTGGTGATACAGCAGCGGCCACGCTTATGCGATGATGCCGCCATGGCTCGCGCGACGCTCAGCTATCGATTGAAACATCAACCGCTCGCCGTCATCGGCGTCCTGCTGCTGGTGCTCTTCGTCATGATGGCGCTCGTGGCCTCAGCCGCCGCGCCTTACGATCCAGCCTCGATCGACCTGACACATCGCTTGCTCCCGCCCGGACATGCACATTGGTTCGGAACCGATGAGCTCGGCCGCGACATCTTCTCTCGCATTCTGTATGGCGCGCGCATCTCGCTCATCGTAGCCGTGAGTGTGGTCGGCATTTCGCTCTCGCTCGGCATGCTCGTGGGCGGTCTCGCAGGCTACTACGGCGGCTGGATCGATACGGCGTTGAATATCTTCCTCATGAACGCCTTTCTTGCGCTCCCGGGAATCCTGCTGGCCATCGCGTTTGTTGCTTTCCTCGGCCCCGGCCTCGTCAATCTTGTGCTCGCGCTCTCCATCAGCGGCTGGGTCGGCTATGCGCGCCTTGTACGTGCGCAAGTACTTAGCCGTTCGCGAGCGCGAATTCGTGGAAGCCGCGCGCGCCCTCGGAGCAGGCGATGTGCGCATCTTTGTCCGCCACATCGTGCCGAATATTGTGCAGCCCATACTGGTGCAAGCCGCGATCGGCATGGCTGGCGCGGTGCTCGCCGAGGCGACACTCAGCTTCCTCGGCCTCGGCATTCCCGCGCCGGCGCCCAGTTGGGGCTCCATGCTGAACGATGCGCGCTCTCACCTCTTCGATTCCCCGCACATGGTCGTCTTCCCTGCCCTCGCCGTCATGGGCTGCGTGCTCTCGTTCAACTTCATCGGCGATGCCCTGCGCGACTATCTCGATCCGCGGACGCGCATGGCAGTCGGGCTCTAGCCAAATGCGCGTCGGCGTCATTTCGGACACCCATGGTCTGCTGCGGCCAGAAGCTCTCCAGGCACTTGCAGGGTGCGGAGCATATCCTTCACGCCGGAGACGTCGGAGATCCCGAGATTCTCCCCGCCCTCAACAAAATCGCGCCCACCACGGCGATTCGCGGCAACATCGATGAAGGCGGCGCCTGCGGCGCATCTGCCGGCAACTGAGGTGATCGAGCTCGGCGGTCACAGCATCTACATGCTGCATGATGTGAAGAAGCTCGATCTCAATCCCGAGGCGGCCGGCATCGCGGCGGTCGTCTTCGGGCATTCGCACAAGGCGCTCGTGGAACGGCGACGTGGCGTGTTTTTCTGAATCCAGGCAGTGCCGGCCCACGTCGCTTTCAGCTTCCTGTGACTGTCGCCTGGCTACACATCGAACCCGCCGGCCTCAATGCGCAGATTGTCACTCTGCCCGTGTAGACATCCGCCTCATCTATCCGGACTCGAAGCATGCACCGGCTCCGGCGGCTTCACCG
Organism: uncultured Acidobacteriaceae bacterium; assembly: GCA_963797895.1. Classification (GTDB taxonomy): domain Bacteria; phylum Acidobacteriota; class Terriglobia; order Terriglobales; family Acidobacteriaceae; genus KBS-83. The sequence continues at coordinate 1,817,224 of CAWCRD010000006.1, read as the reverse complement.
GACTCAACCGCACGACCTGATCCGGATCGATGCGTTTCGTGCGCGTGAACGGCGGCAGCTTCTGTATCTCTCCCGTCTTGCATGGAACGCTGAATAGCCTCCAGAACGCGGACATCCGCCAGTCCTTCCTCGGCGTCCGGCTCGGGATCGATGTCGTTCAGAATGCAATCGGAGAAATACTTCATCTCGCTGCCGAACTGGTCCGTATTTTTGTAACCGATCTTGTCCTCTTTTTCGTCGATCGTGAGGTAATGCTCAAGCGCTTTGCCATAGGTATAGCCCGGCTGCACCTGCAGAGAGCCTTTCGTCCCCAGCACTGTATAGGAGTCGATAGCGTTGCCGTAGTACGAGACGCTGAAATGCGCGAGCTGCCCCTCCGGAAAGCGCAACATCACGGTCACTGTGTCATCGAAGTCGCCTAGACCGGAATTGGGGTGACGCGAACCAAAAGCAGAGACTTCTATCGGCTCCGCGGCAAACAAATTGCGCACCGCGTTCACGGGATACGGCGCCATGTCCAGCACCGGACCAGCCTCCTCCGTCTTGGCGCGATGATTGCCGGGATCGACCATCTGCGCAAAGATCGACGTGAACAGATGCACCTGGCCAAGTTCGCCGCTGCGAACGCGCTCGATCGCCGCCACCGTCGCTGGCTCGAAATGCAGCCGATACGCCACCATCAGCTTCGCCTTTGAAGCTCGCTGAGCCTCCACGATCTGCTGGCAACGCGTCGAATCGATCTCCAGCGGCTTCTCCGTCAGCACATGAACGCCCGCAGCCAGCGCGGGCAGCACAAACTCGGCATGGCGCCAGTTCGGCGTCGCAAGATAAATGGCATCGACATTCCCGGAAGACAGCACCGCCGGAAAATCCTCGTAGCTGTAGGTGTGCGCCACGCCATAGCGCTCCGCGAGGCGGCCCGCTTTCACCGGATCGCCCGTGACCAGCGCGGTAACCGTGGAATTCCCCGTGTGCTCGACGCCGGGAAGCATCGCCTCCTGCGCAATATCACCCAGCCCGACAAAACCGTAGCGGACCTTCTTCTTCGGCGGCAGCCCCAGCGCCTCTCGAATATTCATCCTTCGATCTCCTGTGAAATATGGGATGCAAAACCATCAGGCGCGAATACGCGGATTCAGAACCGCATAGAGGATGTCCGTCGCGAGGTTGACGAGAATGTATGTCAACCCGACCGCAAGGATGCAGCCCTGTACCAGCGCGTAGTCGCGATTCGAAATGGCCGTAATCGTCAGCCGGCCCACCCCGGGCCAACTGAAGATGGTTTCCGTCACAATCGCGCCGGCCAGCAACGCGCCGAACTGCAGTCCGACAAGCGTCACGATGGGAATCAGCGCATTGCGCAGCGCATGGCGATAGAGCACTGTCCGCTCCGGCAAGCCTTTCGCGCGCGCCGTGCGAATGTAGTCCTGCCCCAGTTCCTCCAGCATCGCGGTGCGCACCATCCGCGTAAGGATCGCAGCCAGCCCGGAGCCCATCGTAATAGCGGGCAGCACCAGGTGCGCCAGCGATCCGGCGCCGGATACCGGCAGCCACCCAAGCTTGATCGACACCAGCAGGATCGCAATCGGGCCTAGAGCAAACGCCGGGAACGAAAGTCCAAACAACGACACCACGCCTACCGTGTTGTCGCGCCACTTGCCGCGATGGAGCGCCGCGACAATTCCGGCGGGTATCGCCGCGAGCAGCGCAATCACCAGCGCAGCCAGCGTCAGCTCCAGCGTGTATGGATAGCGCTGCAGAATAAGGTGGGTCACGGAATCGTTCAGCCGCAGCGAGTGACCAAGGTCGCCGTGCATCACTCCCTGCCAGTAGCGGAAATATTGCTGGCTCAGCGGCAGGTCCAGGCCGTACTGATGGCGCAGGACATCCAGGTCCGTTGGGCTCGCCCCCTCGCCCAGCATCTGCGCCACCGGATCGCCCGGCACCAGGTGAATCAGCAGAAAGACCAGCGAAACTACCAGCCAGATAACGGGAAGCGTGTAGAGCAGACGCCGGCCCAGCGCGGGCAGCAGCTTCATGCGCCTCCTCGGGCCGGCACGGCTGGCGCATTCTTCGCGGGCGTTCCCGATGGAACCGGCTCGATGCGCACGCGGCTGATACGGTGTCCACTCATCTCCGCAACAGTGTAGCGGCGTCCTTCAAAATCTACGCTCTCGCCCACCTCGGGAATGTGCCCGAGCTGCGCCAGCAAAAAGCCGGCCAGCGTCTCCACGCCCCCATCACGAGGCAGGTACCAGTGCATCTGCGTCTCCAGATCTCGCAGGTTCACCCCGCCATCCAGATAGAACGCCTCCGCCGGCATGCGCGCAGCCCGGCGCATGCCGACATCGAACTCATCCTCCATCTCGCCGACCAGCTGTTCCAGCGCGTCCTCCACCGTCACCACGCCCACCGTCGAGCCATGCTCATCGACCACGATCGCGAGATGCCGCCGCCGCTCCTGGAACTCGTGCAGCAGGTCCAGCACGGGTTTCGTCTCCGGCACTACCAGCATGTCGCGCATGATCTGCCCCAGTTGCAGTCCGCGCGACAGACGCTGCCCGCTCACCGCGCGCACCAGGGCAAAGTGCATCAGCCGCGAAACATCCTTCGAATACACCACGCCCACAATATGCTCCGGGCCGCGCGCAGCATCGTAGATCGGAATGCGCGAGTGCTGCTCGTCCACAATGCGGGCGCTCGCTTCTTCCACCGGCATGTCAGCGGGCAGCGAGAAAATCCGCTGCCGTGGCGTCATAATCTCCCGCGCCACCACCGTATTCAGCTCCACAGCGCGATGGATCAGCGACTCCTGGTAGGGGGGCAGCAGCCCCTGGCGGCGGGTCGCGGTGGCCATCAGCTTCAGTTCGTCCGGCGAATGCGCGGGCTCCTCGCCAACGGGAATGGAACGAAACAGCCGTAGCACCAGGTTTGCCGAGCTGTTCATAAAGACCACAAACGGCCTGGTCAGCCGGATGAACGCAAGCATCGGGGGCGCCACGCCGAGCGCAAGCTGCTCCGGCCGCCGCAGTGCAAGCGACTTCGGCACCAGCTCGCCAAGTATGACTTCGATGTAGGTGATGGAGGCAAAGGCGATCACTGCGGCCACACCGTGAGCAAAGAAATCCGCGTGGGGCAGCGCACGCAGTGGCCGTTCGAACAAGGGGGCCACTACCGGCTCTCCGATCCAGCCTAGCGCCAGGCTGGCAACCGTCACCCCAAACTGCACCGCGGACAACGTGGCGTTCATCGAATTGCGTAACTGGGCCACGGCGCGTGCGCCCGGCCTGGACTGTGCCAGAAGCTGCTCCACACGGGTGCCGCGCAGGCTCACGAGTGCCAACTCCGCCGCGACGAAAAAGCTATTCGCCAGGATGAGGGCAACGATGGCGACGCCGTGGAAGAGTGTCCAATGCACCATGGGGATAGGGTAAAGCAGCATTCCACCACGCAGAAGCAGGAATGCCCGCTGTCCTTGACAGCTTAGGGGAGAGCCTGTACATTCCTAATTTGTTTAGGAAAGATTCCATGCCCGATCAGGCTCACCTTCTTCCCGGAACTCTCGATCTGCTCATCCTGCGGGCAGTCTCGCTCGGACCTCTGCACGGATATGGCATCCTGCTGCGCATTGCTCAGATTTCAGGCCAAACTCTGATGGTCGAGCAGGGCGCACTGTACCCGGGATTGTTTCGATTAGTTCGTCAGGGACTCCTGAAGACCAAATGGGGCGTTTCCGATGCCAATCGCCGCGCCAAGTTTTACGAGCTGACGGCTGCGGGACGAAAACGGCTGCAGGATGAAACAGAAAGCTGGAAGCGGCTGGCAGCAGCCATCGCCAGTGCGCTTTCCGCGCAGCCGGAAGAGCTATGAGACTCGCTACAAGGCTCTTAGACGCGACGCGCGCCCGCTGGTCCGCCCTCGTGCACCGGTCGGCGATGAGGGATGAGCTCGAACAAGAGCTGCAGGGCCACCTGCAGCATCGCGCGGACGATCTCGAACGCAGCGGAATGTCACGCGCGCAGGCAGAACGGCAGGCGCGCGTTGAATTCGGCGGATTCGAACACTATCGCGAAGAGTCGCATGAAGCGCAGGGCTGGCATTGGGCGGAAACCCTTTTGCGGGACGTACGATTTGGGTTGCGAATTCTGAAGAAGTCGCCGGCATTCACCGCCGCCGCAGTCATCACTTTGGCGCTGGGAATCGGGGCCAATACGGCGCTGTTCACCCTGGTGCGCGGAATTCTAATGCGGCCATTGCCGGTGCGGGCTGCCAGCCGCCTGCTCGTGATCTGGGATAGCAATCCAGGAGTGGGGTTAAGCCGCGTTGGGCCAAGCGGGCAGGACTACCTCGACTGGCGGGAGCAAAAGATCCACGCGTTTGAGGATCTCTTTCTCTTCGAGCACGGCACCGGTACGGTAACGGGGAATGGGGACCCGGAACAGGTCGCCGGAGTGCGCGTTACCACCAACTTCGGAGATTTTTTCGGAATCGTGCCCGTGGTGGGAAGAACGTTTCTGCCCGAAGAGGAAAAGGCGCGTCACACTTTGGCGATCCTGAGTTACCGCTACTGGAAGCGGAAGTACCAGGGAAATCCGGCCGTTTGCGGGCAGAGCATGACGCTCAATGGCGAGGATTACACCATCATCGGCGTCTTGCCCCCCTCCCTCGATGAGCTGTTCCCTGTGGATGTCGTGGTTCCTTTCGACGATGGATGGCTGCACCGGGCCGATTCTGATCTCGGTGTCTTCGGCCGGCTGCGACCTCACGTGAGTGTCCGTCAGGCAGCCGCCGAGATGAGCACAACGATGGCGCGCATCGCCCGCCAGCGGCCTGACCGTAAGGGGTTCGGCACAGTTCTGGTACCGCTCGAATCTGTGCGCATGGAGTACATTCGCCCGGCACTGCTCGTGCTGCAGTGCGCAGTGGGATTCATTCTGATCCTCGCCTGCGCGAATGTCGCGAATCTGATGTTGTCGCGCGGCATGAGCAGACGCCAGGAAATCGCTGTGCGCATGTCGCTCGGAGCCACGCGAAAGCAAATTATCCGGCAATTCCTTGTGGAAAGTTCTCTGCTGGCAATGTTCGGCGGAATGTTCGGCCTGCTGCTCGCGCTGGGAGCCGTGCATCTGTGGGCTCGATATGGACCGGCCCAGATTCCTGTTCCCAATGCGGCTTACGAAGTGACATTGCCGCCGGTCCATCTCGGGGTAAGCGAGATCGTATTCACGCTGCTTGTCTCGCTCGCGGCGGGAATCCTCTTTGGGTTGATTCCTCCGCTCCGGCTGTTTGGCGGCAACATGCAGGATGCGCTGAAGAATGGAGGACGCGGAACCATCGGCGAAGTGCGGGGACGCGGAACACGCACCGTCCTGGTGGTTGTGGAGGGCGCGCTCGCTCTCGTCCTGGTGGTTGGCGCTTCCCTGATGATCAAAAGCTTCTCGCGCTTGTTGTCCATCAATCCTGGCTTTGAACCGGACAGACTTCTGACCCTGCGGATCAAGCTATCCGAGGATGCCGCCGGTTCACCGTATCGAGATCCCGCGAAGCGAGCCGTGGCGTTTCATGGCTTCCTGGAACAGGTTCGCGGCGTACCCGGCGTGCAGTCTGCTGCTTTGACTGAGATCGTGCCGCTCAGTCAGGACGACATGGACCGCGGGCCCTTCGTCGTCCAGGAAAAGCCAGGATCCGACGTCAAACCCTCTGCCGATTATCGGGACATCAGCCCTGGGTACTTTCGAAACTATGCGGATTCCTCTGCTGCAAGGCAGGAGCTTCGCAGAGAGCGACGACGCAAAGCATCCGCGAGTGGTCGTCATCGATCAGACTCTCGCGCGAGAGTATTTCGGAACCGAAAACCCTTTAGGGAAACACGTCGTCCTGCCATACGGCTCACCCATTCCCCGGGAGATCATCGGAGTTGTCGGTCGCGGTGCGCGACTCATCGCTAAGCGGGGCGCCTGAGGCCACCATCTACTTCCCGTATATGCAGGGGCCGGACCAAACCATGAGCATGATCGTGCGTTCGGCGCTCCCGCAGGACACGATCCTTCCCGAAATTCGCAATGCGATCTGGTCGGTGGACCGGGATCAGCCTGTATTCGAGGTCAGGTCCATGCCGGAAATCATGGGAAATGTCACCTCGGCTCCCCGGATTGCTTTTATCCTGCTCGACATCCTGGCGCTGGTGGCGCTGGTTCTGGCGGCAATTGGAATCTACGGCGTCACTTCGTATAACGTCGGCCAGCGAACCCAGGAAGTTGGCGTGCGGCTGGCTTTTGGCGCTCCACCGAATACGATCCTGTACATGCTTGTGCGTCAGGCAACAACACTCACTGTTTTCGGCGTCGCTGCCGGCCTGGTTTGCGCATTGCTCATGACCCGGCTCATGTCCAGCCTTCTTTATGGAGTCAGCAGCACAGATCCCGCCATATTCCTGGGAGCGACAGCGCTGGTTACGATTGTGGCCACCATAGCGTGCTATCTTCCTGCACGCCGCGCGGCGCGCATCAATCCGCTGGTCGCCCTCCGCTCTGAGTAGCGATCCGTTTTTGGTCCTTGGCGCACGACTAAGTTCTCAATTGACGCACAATCGCGAATTCGCTCATTGAGAGCCGTCATTAGTTCGAAGAGGCTCATTCCATTGGCGATCCGCGGAGGTCAACAGCGAAAGGTACCTGCGCTGGGAGGCGGTCCCCAGACGACCCAGCGCCGGAGGGCATCTAATCCCGAATGCACAGGCCGTTCCCTCCAGCCCGAATCGAACTCCGGCTCGCGGCTCTGGTCGTGGTCGCCGCCTGGCTGACTTGTGCGGCGGATGCCCAGGCGAACAAACCCGCTACGCCGCGCTCGGAAGTAAAGAATGTCTTCTGGCAACCCAACGATGTGAAGCAAGGGTCGCCCGTACTTATTACCGTGGAGGTCAGTGGGCCGGCACGCGAGGTGAATGGTACGTGGCTAGGCAAGCGCGTGCGTTTCTGGCATTCTGAAAAGCCGCACGTCTGGGAGGCGCTGGCCGGCATCGATCTCGACCAGCAGCCGGGCAACTCTGATCTGAAGGTCCGCGCGAAGATCGGCGGCCGCATTGCGCAGCTGACAAAACCCGTTGAGGTGAATGAAGCGCAGTTTGGGACGGGCGACGTAAACGTGGCACAGGATTATGTGAACCCCACGCCGGATGAACAACGGCAGATTGCGCATGACGAAGCGCTGAAGAAGCGCACCTTCAGCCGCCTCACACCCCGTCCGTTGTGGAATGGCGATTTCGTCAAGCCAGTCAAGGCGGAGAGCACGCCGAGCTTCGGCGAGACCCGGCTGATGAACGAAGAGAAGACGAGCCGTCACCTGGGCACCGACTTCCCGGCCAAGGAAGGAACGCCGGTCATGGCTTCAAATGCGGGCATGGTGGTGCTTGCTGCATCGCTGTTCTACGAGGGCAACTGCGTCATCGTTGACCATGGCGATCGGCTGTTCACCGTCTATATGCACCTCCAGAAGGTGAGGGTTCACCGCGGTGAACGGGTGCGTAAGCGCGCGGAGATTGGACTTTCGGGCAGAACAGGACGAGTGACCGGCCCACATCTACATTTCGAGGTGGTTTGGAATCAGAGCCATCTCGACCCCTTACAGCTGCTCGCCCTGACATTGCCGGATCGCAGACGGCACTGAACCCGCACGCCAGGTGCCGCAGGACGAATGGTGGCGGCTTCGGCTGAACGTTAGTTCAATGGATGCGTTGCCCTGCTATCGCCGATCGAGCGACCAGAATACGCATATCTCGATGGTGGACGCTCGGAAGAGTTCACCTTACATAACTGTGATGGCGGCGACTTCGTAGTCGTCGAGAGCGGGAACGGTGAACTGCAGCAGCTGCTCGTGCACGGTGAAGGACGGGCGTTGCTTTGCCTTGAGCAGTTCGACGGACCTGATCGTAACTCCTGATGGAACGCGCATGCTTATCGTCTGCGGCCCGAGCGGATCGACTTCCCCCAGCCAGCCATGCTGAGCGGCGGGGTTGGTGTAGTTGAGCAGGTGAACAGCGTATCCAGGGCCAGTCTCCCAACAAAACATCTCCAAAAAGCCGGGGCCTTCGATGTGAACGATCCGTTCGTCATGGCTAACCCAGCGGATGGCATTGTGAAGCAGCCGAAGCAGGTCTCCGTGGCCGGTAAGCCAGTAGGTGCGTTCGATGTCTCCTGGGAACCACACTGTTCGGCTTGATTCGGATTCGCGGAGAACGACGGCGGGCTCCCTGGTATGCGGCTGGGTTGGATAGGCGAGTTCCGGAGGGTAGTGTACGAAGCCGGGAACGACGGTGAGCAGCGGTTTGTCGATGGGCTTGAGCGGAATGCGATTCTGCGCGCCGGCGAGCCATGCGGTGTTGTCGAAGCCATCCAGCAATGCATGCGGCTGGGACGCGCCGGCAGATTCGATACGTGCTGAATAGGCATTGCCATTGGTGCCGACAACATCGCCCGCCTTGCTTGCGCCCATCAGCTCGGCGAGACCGAAGTCCGCGCGCGGCTTCAGATTCTCATCGTAAAGGCTGGTTTCGAAGCTGGCCATTAGCGATCCGCCGGAGCGCACATAGTCGCGAAGTTGTTGGCATTGACGATCGCTGAGCATAGCGATATTGGGCAGAAGCAGCGCGCGATAGCGTGAGATGTGCTCTGGATCCAGACGATCTTCATGGACGAAGTCGAAGGCAAAGCGGCCCTGGAGGAGAGCGAGATAGATACCCTGGGTTGTTTCGTGCATGTAAGCCCGCGAGCGGCTGGATGGCGGTCCGGGATAGAGAAGCTGGGTGCTCTGACCGATGACGACTCCGATGTTGGCGATGGAGCGGCGGGTTGTGAGATGAGCATCGTGCTGCGCAGTCCACTGGAAATACTCTGCACCGACCTGCTGCCAGCGGCGGTCTTCGGTAAAACCATTCTCGGCGCCCACGAAATGAAGATACGGAACCATGCCGCCAGCGAGAGTTTCGCTGAGCCACATCCGGGTCTCTGCGGGATTCTTGGAGACATTGCGCCAGACCGGATTGCCGGTGGAGTATGCGGCGGTGACGTTGGCGGCAAATTTGCCATCAAGCACGGCGTTGCAGACGCGCCCCTGCAGACTGCAGCCCCAGATGATTGGATCGCCGTAACTGCGGCCCTGATTGTCCGCCTGAAACCATACTGAGACTTTGCCGAGGTCATTCAAATTCGGACCACCGCGCACGTTTCCGCCCGAATTGGCGAAGAAGAAGCAATCGGGTTTTTTCTCTTTCGCGATGACATCGTATTTCCGCCATAGCTCGAGGACGCGGTTGGTGAAGACGCGCCAGTAGGCGGGAGTGTCCGATGGAGGAAGCTTGCTGCAGATGGCGCAGTGGCAATCCGGCAGACTCCCCAGCGGCGGCCATCCGTTCGTATAGAAGCAGTCGACATCGTAGAGTGAGCTCACCTCGCGCATGATGGCGGGAACGTAATCGTCCATGTAGCTGGAAAACATGCAGGTCTGAAAGAGACGAGGATCCTCGTTGTTGTGCTGCACCGATCCATCCCGGTGCCGCATTGCCCACTCAGGATGCGCTGCAAGAGCATCTGGCCAGTTCAGATCGGGGCTCATACGAGCTACCACGCGCATGCCGCGCTTCTTTGCCGCGGACACACATTCGCCGAACAGGTCACGTCTCTTCAGGAATTTGCCATGCCGATGGAACTTCACCCTGGAGGGATAGAAGGCGAGGATTCCGGTAACGCTGACGAAGACGATATCGGCCTTTGCGGCATGCCAATAGTCCGCCCATTGCTCTACGTTCATGGCCTCGCCGTCATACTCGGTCATGTTGGTCTGACCGACGCGGCGAATCCTCTGTTGCCATGGCAGTGTCGCCGGGTCGAGAGAAGCCAGGCGCTGGGGAAGCGGGACAATTTCTACCGCTGATCCATGTGCGTCGACGGGAACTGGGTCTTCCGGATGCGACTCATTGAGATCATGCAGTACGGAGCCCGAAGGAAGAATGGCAGCTCCGGCTGTGAGGCTGGTCTTAAGAAAACTGCGCCGGTTCAACATGATGGTTCCCAATCTAGCGTACTTAGCACGCGAAACTGCTTTTGCAGGAGTCCTGCTCAGGGCGGGGCTGCTGTGAAGATTCGCCAGGCACAAAAGGGCTGTACGGCTGCTTTCGCTTCGTTCGATCGAGCGCCAAGTCGCTAATGCGCTCAGCAGGAACCGCGGTGATCAATCCCAACAGGGAGTTCTGGGCATTTGAGTTGGAAAGCGCGTTTTTCTGACTTTCGCTGTACTATCGTCTGCGTTCCACGGGTCAGAGACGGACGAACCCATGGCGCCTTCAAGCAGACCGGAGAGACAGATTTGAAAGGCGAGGCCTGGAAAGCAGCACTCCTGATCTATGCGAGCATCCAGTTCGTGGTGCTTACGGCCGTCGCCATGCTCGTCTATCCGGGCGGAGCCGTCTACCAACTGGACGCCAGCCGCTATCTCTTCCTGCGCAACTTCTTTAGCGACCTCGGTGCGACCATCACCCCTTCGGGCCGCCCGAATCTCCCCTCCCATGCCCTGTTTGCCGTCGCGCTCGGCTCGGTCGGGCTGGCGCTCATCCTGGCGTCCTCTAATTGGAAGGTCATCGTCGTCAGGCGACAAGGCGCACGAGCAGCGGGCGTTGCCTCGCAGATCGTCGAGATCGTCGCCGGCCTCGGCTTCATCGGAATCGCCGCAACGCCGTGGAACCTGGTCCTCGATGCCCACAATGGCTTCGTCCGGCTGGCATTCGGCTTTCTGCTTGTCTACGACCTGTGCCTGCTGACCATTCAACTCCGCAACCGCTGGTCCATGCCCTTCACCACGGCGAATGCTATTTACCTTCTCCTCCTGGTCGCCTATGTCGGAATCCTCTTCCTTGGGCCTGGCGTGAACACGAAAAGCGGCTTGGAATTCCAGGTTGCCGCGCAGAAGACCATCGTCTATGCCTCGGTGGTGAATCTCGGGCTGCAGGCGCTCTCGATCCGTCTCGCGTCGCCACGGCAGACACCCGAAAAGCCTTTCGTTGGTACCAGATCGGGAACTTAGGACGGCAGTCGTCCCAAAATGGAACTCCAGGATTGTTCCACGTGGAACAATCGGCAACTCAAAAATGTTCCACGTGGAACAAATCGGCAACCTCTCGTCTCGAACAGCTCCGGCATGCCCGGGGCAATTGTTCCACGTGGAACAATTGGACACCCCGCCGCGCGGAACCTTTTTGGTCGTCAGCACGTACCATACGGGGATGAGTGTTATTCCGGGATGGAGGGTTTGTGGCGGCTCGAAAGCGTAGTCGATTCTGGCTGTGGAGCACGCTTGGCGGGCTTGTTGCCGTAATTGTTCTCGTTGCGGCGCTCGTAGCCCACGGCAGCGGCACCCAGATCGAGGGCAGCCGTCTCGGCACCGTCACCCGGATGGACATTGCCAAGAGCGTCGTCGCGACCGGCAAGGTGCAACCCATCACCAAGGTCGAGGTCAAGTCCAAGGCAAGCGGCATTGTCGAGAAGTGGTATGTGGACGCGAACGCCCGTGTGCACAAGGGCCAGGTGCTGGCGCAGTTGGACCAGATAGAGATTCTTGCCCAGGTGGAAGCGGCACGTGCCACGCTGCAGGCGGCACAAGCGAATGTGAAGACCGCCGAGGCCGACATCAGGCAGGACGAAGTGGCAGCACGCGCACCCGATCTGCCGATGTATGAAGCGACGCTGCGACGCAATCAGGAGATGAAGGCTGCAGGCATCGTAAGCCAGCAGGCGCTGGACGATGCGAACCGCGACTACCTTTCCAACATGAACAAGCAGCGCACCGCCATCGCGACGGTTGCCGTCGATCGCGCCAAGCTGCAGCAGGCCCAAGCACAGGTGGCTGAAAGCCAGGCCAGCCTGAAGCAGCTTGAAGAGCAGTTGAGTTACACCACGATCGTCTCGCCCATCGATGGTGTTGTGCTCTCGCGCGATGTCGAAGTAGGCGATGCGGTGAGCTCCATCCTTGTCCTTGGGTCTACAGCCACGCTGGTCTTTACTTTGGGCGATACCAGCCAGGTCTACGTTGACGGCAAGGTGGACGAAGCGGATATCGGCAGTGTCTATATGGGCCAGCCCGCGCGCATTCGCATTGAGTCCTTCAAGAACCGCGTCTTCTATGGAAAGGTGACGCGCATCGCGCCGCTCGGCATCGAGAAGGACAACGTCACGACCTTCGCGGTGCGGGTTTCGATCGACAACCCGACGGGTGAGATCAAAGCCATGATGACGGCGAATGCTGAAATCCTGATCAGTGAGCATAAGAACGTGCTTGCCGTGCCGGAACAGGCGATCAGCTACGACGCGCAGAAGCATGCGTTTGTGAATGTGCCTGATCGGAAGGCAAAAGACGGCATGCGCAAGATTTCGGTGACAGTGGGACTGGCGAACGGCAGCAACACAGAGATCACGAGCGGATTGAAAGAGGGCGAGAAGGTGGTCCTGCAGCAGTGAATAGAAGGAGACATACGATGACAACGATGATGGCAATGCGAGCGACGGCTCTTATGGCAGCGGCACTGACAATTCCTGCCCTGGCGCTGGCCTCCGACAACACCTTCGACAAGACTCTGAATGTGAATGGGGCTGTCCAACTGGAGATCTCGACCGGTTCGGGTTATGTGCATGTCAACCCGGGTTCGGACAACCAGGTGCATATCATCGGCCACGTGCATGCAAATCATGGCTGGATGAGATTCGAGCGAGGACCAGGTGCAGAAGGTTGTCGACAACCCGCCGATTCAGCAGAGCGGCAACACGATTCGCGTCGGCCAGATGCACGAGAGCTTGTACAACCACGTCTCCATCGACTACGACGTCACCGCGCCGAAGAATACGCATCTGAAGGCGGAATCCGGATCGGGTGATCTGAAGGCTGTGGGGATGAGCGGCGGCAATCGGCTGGAGACGGGCTCCGGTACTATCAACGGCGATAACCTAGGTGGCGAGAGCTATCTGCAGACCGGCTCCGGCGATATCCGCGTCAACTTCACCAGTGGTGGCAACGTGACAGCAGGCGCCGGTTCCGGTTCCATCCGGCTTACTGGCGTGAAGGGCGGCCTGAAGGCGGAGACCGGCTCCGGCGACGTAAGCATCGCCGGCCAGCCCACGGATAACTGGAAGATTGAAGCCGGTTCCGGAGTCGATCGACCTGAACCTCGGCGGCTCGAAGTTCACGCTCGATGCCGAGACCGGCTCAGGCTCCATTCACACCGATCAGGCAATCAGCATGCAGGGCAGCCTTGAGCGGCACCACATCACCGGCAATGTGAATGGCGGCGGTCCAACGGTGAAGGTTGAGACGGGCTCGGGCAGCATCCGCATCCACTGATGATCAGTCGCATCAGCGTGAACGGGCCGCGGAGCGAACTCCGCGGCCCTTCACTTTTACACTGGCATCATGATCGAGCGCCTGCATCCCCTGCCCGCAGCCACATCTCTTCGCCTGATCGCCTTTGACCTGGACGGCACGCTTATCGATTCCCGCGCCGACCTGGTGGCGAGCGTGAATGCGACTCTCGCCCATCTTGGCCGGCATCCGCTACCCGATGCGGTGATCGCCAGCTACATCGGCGACGGAGTGAATATGCTGGTGCGCCGCGCTCTTGGCGATCCGGAGCATGAGGAAATCGTAACTAATGCAGTTCATTTTTCCTGAGCTACTACCGCGTCCACAAACTCGACCATACTTACGTCTATGAGGGCGCGCTGGAGAGCATGGCGGCGATCGCCCGCGCTTTGCCCGATGCAAAATTAGCCATTCTCACCAACAAGCCAGTGCGGCCATCGGAGGAGATCTGCTCTGCCCTGCGGCTGGGCTACGCACTGCTTCCGCATTTACGGCGGCAATTCCTTCGAGACGAAAAAGCCCGATCCGCTCGGCCTTGAGACGCTGATGCGCGAAGCCAACGCCACACCAGAACAGACGCTCATGATCGGCGACTCGGACGTGGATGTTCTGACGGCCCGCAATGCGGGCGCGAGCGTTATCGGCTGCCGCTTCGGACTGGCTCCGCACTCGCTGGCGGATGCGCCTCCCGACTGCATTGTCGATACGCCATTGGAGTGGCTGGAAGCGCTGGGTCTTGGCTGAATCGCTGGAACGATACACTCACGCGGGTTGCGCGAGGTGAACGATGGAGTCATTGCGAACGACGTGCTGCATTGTGGGCGGCGGCCCGGCTGGGATGATGCTTGGTTTCCTGTTGGCGCGCAAAGGTGTCGAGGTGATGGTGCTCGAAAAGCACAAGGACTTCTTTCGCGACTTCCGCGGCGACACAGTGCACCCCTCCACGCTTGAGGTGCTGTATGAGCTCGGGATTCTGGACGAGTTCCTTGCCATGCCGCACCAGGAGATCCGGCAGATCGGAGCCTCCATCGGCGGACAAAACTTCGCCATTGCCGATACTACGCACCTTCCGACACATGCAAAGTTCGTTGCGTTGATGCCGCAGTGGGACTTTCTGAACTTTCTCGCACGGCAAGCCGCGAAGTATCCGAATTTCTCGCTGAAGATGGAGCACAACGTCACTGAGCTGATGGAAGGCAACAGCCGCGTTGAAGGGGTGCGCGCTGAGACGCCGAACGGCCCCGTCGAAATTCGCGCCGGGCTGGTGGTCGGCTGCGATGGCCGTCATTCCACGTCCCGCGCGGCAGCGCATCTGCGGGTCGCGGACCATGGCGTGCCGATTGACGTGCTGTGGTTCCGGCTGAGCAAGCATGCAAGCGACCCGGCAGCAGCCCTGGGCAATGTGAACTATGGAGCGCTGATCGTGCTGATCGATCGGGGCGACTACTACCAGACTGCCTTCATCATTGCGAAGGGAACTTTCGAAACCGCGGTCAAGCCGGCCGGCCTGGAGGCCTTTCACGCACACATCGTGCGCGTCGCACCGTTTCTCGCTGACCGCGTGGCAGAGCTTACGGACTGGGAGCAGGTGAAGCTGCTCTCCGTGCAGGTGAATCGGCTGAAGCGCTGGCATCTGCCGGGACTGCTCTGCATTGGCGACGCCGCCCATGCCATGTCGCCAGTGGGCGGCATCGGGATCAACCTGGCCATTCAGGACGCGGTTGCGGCGGCGAACATTCTCGCTCGGCCGCTTGCGGGCAATTCACTGGTGACGGAGTTGACGCTGGCGCATGTCCAGAGCCGGCGCGAGTGGCCCACGCGTGTCACCCAGAGTTTTCAGGTATTCGTACACCACTTCCTCGGGAAGGTGCTGGACAACTCCGGACCGATTGAACCGCCGCGCCTGCTGAAGTTGCTGCGACCCGGACCGTGGTTGCAGGCCAAACTTGCGCGGTTTATTGGCATGGGTGTAAGGCCGGAGCACATCCGCAACTAGCAGCTGCCACCGGCTATTCGCGTGCCTGAAATCGCTGGGGCGTTCCACAAACAGCGCGCGCGCAAACCCATACAATCAAGCTATGGGTCTTTTTACTCGATTGAAGAAAGCGCCTTACACTCCCGGTTCGGCCGTGAATGTCCCGGCTGAACCGCTGGTTCCGGAGGGCGCAGTTATCCCGGACACGGCAAACTCCCGGTCCGCAATTCCCGAGCCTGAACTGCCCGAGCGACAGGAGCAGGTGCCGGAGGAGTCGCCGGTCGTTTTTCCGGCAGGCACAACGGCCCGTCGTTTTGTATCGGTCCCGGAAGAGCGCTTCAGCCTTGAAGACACAAACCGTCTCGCCGAAGCGATGGCCGTTCCACGCGAGCAGAGGGACAACCGCTGGCTGGAGGAATTCCAGAGCGCGGCATGGAACGCCTCGATTGTCCTGCCCACAGAGCCGGTGTTTCTTGGGCCGGATGGCATGCCCTATGTGCGGCTTGAGCTGCCGCCCGCCGGCGAGCCTGTTGAAACCAATTGCCTCTCGAATCTCTTCGTCTCCATGGCGGAGCAGGGCCTGGGCGCGGCGTTCTTCAAGAACAGCAGCGATTCGCCCGAGGCCGCGGACTATGTCATGCCCACCGGAGTGCTTGAATCCTCTGCGCGCTTTCGGCACATGGGATGGCGACCCGGACGACGTAGCGGAGCTTGCGGCAAAGCCGCAACAGCAGGCCGGCGACAGTGGCGTCGAGAAGACGGAGGTCGAGACGGAACGGCAGGTCATGGTTGGGTCGCCTGCCGAAGATTACCTTCCGAAGCATACGGCGCGCCTGCTCTATCGCCACCTGACCGAAGGCTGGAAGATGGAAGACCCACGCGTGGCACTGGTGGTTGACCCGGAGATGACACCGTCGCGCAACCTGGTCATCGGGCGCAAGTTCTCGGAATTTCCCGATCCGGAGATTGCCGCTCAGGCCGCACGCATGCTGCTGTGGTATCTGCCGCCGCATCGATATCTGCTGCTGATGCCGGAGAACTGGTCTGCCGACCAGATGCGGCCGCTCCAGGAGCTTTGCTAGGCTGTGTCGACTACTTCGCAACAGATTCATCAGCCCATGGACTTCCAGCTAGTCAGCGATTACACGCCTCGCGGCGATCAGGGCCGCGCCATCGATGAAATCCTCACCGGACTTGCCGCTGGGGAGCAGCATCAGACGCTGCTTGGCGTCACCGGCTCCGGCAAGACCTATACGATGGCCAAGGTCATCGAAGAGATGAACCGGCCTGCGCTGATCCTGGCGCATAACAAGACGCTGGCCGCGCAGCTCTTCCATGAGTTCAAGCAGTTCTTTCCTTCGAACGCAGTCGAGTATTTCGTCTCCTACTACGACTACTACCAGCCGGAGGCTTACATTCCTTCCGGCGATCTCTACATCGAGAAGGAAGCGACCATCAATGAAGAGCTGGACAAGCTGCGTCTCTCCGCGACGCGCTCGCTCTTCGAACGCCGCGACGCCATCATTGTTGCCTCGGTGAGCTGCATCTACGGCCTTGGCTCGCCGGAAGCTTATTACGGCATGCTGCTGCTGCTGGAGCGTGGGCAGAAGATCAAACGCGAAGACATCACCAAGCGGCTGGTCGAGATCCTCTACGAGCGCAATGATGGCGACTTCCGGCGCGGCACCTTCCGCGTGCGCGGCGATGTCATCGAAGTTTTCCCTACCTATGATGAGATGGCTTATCGCATCGAGCTATTCGGCGACGAGATCGAAGGGCTCTCGCAGATCGATCCGCTGTTCGGGACCGTGCGGCAGAAGTACGCGCGTCTGCCCATCTACCCGAAGAGCCACTATGTCGTGCAGCCGGAGCGCAAGCGATCGGCGATGGATTCGATCCTCACCGAGCTGGAGTGGTGGGAGAAGGAATTGGAAGCCCAGGGCCGCCTGGTGGAAGCGCAGCGCGTGCACCAGCGAACGCGTTTCGATCTGGAGATGATCAAGTCAGTCGGGTATTGCCACGGCATCGAGAATTACTCGCGCCACTTCAGCGGGCGTATGCCGGGCGAGGCGCCACCGACGCTGCTCGATTATTTCCCGCGCGACTATCTGCTGTTCATCGACGAGAGCCACGTGACGGTGCCGCAGCTTCACGGTATGTGGCATGGCGACCGCTCACGCAAGCAGAACCTTGTCGACTATGGCTTTCGCCTGCCCTCGGCGATGGACAACCGGCCGCTGAAGTTTGAGGAGTTCGAGACGCGCACCAACCAGATCCTCTATGTCTCTGCTACGCCGGGTCCCTATGAGCTCACGAAATCCTCCGGCGTGGTTATCGAGCAGATCATCCGCCCCACCGGGCTGCTCGATCCGCCGGTTGAGATCCGGCCCATCAAGGGGCAGATCGACGACCTGCTGGCCGAGATACGTGCACGCGCAGCAGTGAACGAGCGGGTTCTGGTGACCACGCTTACGAAGCGGATGGCGGAAGACCTGGCCGGCTACTACACCGAAGTCGGGGTGAAGTGCCGCTACATGCATTCCGAGATTGAGACGCTGGAGCGCGTACGCCTGCTGCGCGATCTGCGCCAGCGGCGAGTATGACGTGCTGATCGGCATCAACCTGCTGCGCGAAGGACTCGATCTGCCGGAAGTCTCGCTGGTGGCGATTCTCGATGCGGACAAGGAAGGGTTTCTGCGTTCGCAGGGATCGCTGATTCAGACCATTGGGCGCGCCGCCCGTAATATCAACGGCCGCGCGATCCTGTATGCGGACAAGATGACGGACTCGATGCGCCGCGCCCTTGACGAAACAGAGCGGCGACGAGTGACTCAGCAGGCATACAACGAGGAGAACGGCATCACGCCGGAGTCGATCCTGCGCCCGCTCGATATGGCGCTCGCGCAGATCCTCAAGGCCGAGTACGCCGATCTGACCGAGCAGGACGAGACCACGCCGGAGTTCCGGAGCCAGCAGGAGCTCGATGCTTTTGTCGGCAAGCTGGAGATTGAAATGCGCGAGGCGGCGAAGAAGTTCGAGTTTGAGAAGGCCGCAAAATTGCGTGATCGGGTCAAGGAATTGCGAACGAAGGAATTTCTTTTCGGCTAGGTGCTGATTGCCATGGCAAGGGCGCCTTCGCAACGCCCTTGTCCTCGAACTTTACTCAGCCCTTCGCGGCCAGGATCGTCGATCTTGTCGATCTGAGGGTCGCCTGCCAGAAGTTCCTTCGCATTCGCCATCAAGGCCTTGGCTATCTCGCCATTCAAGTGAGCTTCGCGTCCCGCCTCATCCTGAAAGGTGTCGAAGATACCGAATCTTCCGCCGCCCATTTTGATTGCATACCAGCTGACAGTTGCGGGTTCCGCCTCCGCCAACGGCTGCGCAGATTTGAGGAAGGCCTCGACCTCGGCCTCTTTGCCGGGTTTGGCCTGGACGGTGGCCCAGATTGCGAATTTGACCATGAAGTAACTCCTTTTCCACTCATCAGACGCCAGAGCTTCCTACCTGTTACAAGGCACCCGGTTAATTTTCTTATTCCGGGATAGGAAAGCCGGTGTATTGTTGGTGCCGTCCCCCAGTCTGTGCTCTTGACCGGTGTGGGACTTATGGGCCCTCCGGCGTCGGGACTGCGCGGCGCAGTAAAACTTCCGAGGAGGAACAAAGAAATGCAGTGTCCAGCCTGCTCCACCGAAAACCCAGCCGGCGCCACATTTTGCCAGCAGTGCGGCGCATCATTAAGCGCAGCGCCCCCACCACCGGCGGGCGGCGGATTCACCCAGGTGCCACAACCAGCCACAGTTCCCGCCGGGGCAGGCTATGTGCCTGCGCAGACCAGCGGCTTGTCAGACAATTCCGCTGCCGCGATTGCCTACATCACGATCATTCCCGCCATCATCTTTTTGGTCATGGAGCCCTACAACCGTAAGCCGTTCGTGCGCTATCACGCGATGCAATGCATCGGTCTGCACGTCCTCTGGTTCGCGGTCTGGATCGTGCTCATGGTTCTGGGAGTGATCCTGTCCATGGTGCACCTGGGCCTTCTGACACTGATACTCTGGCCGATCTGCTGGATCGGGTTGGTGGTCCTGTGGATCCTGTGCATCGTGAGCGCCGCGCAGGGCAAGTGGTTCAAGCTTCCGATCATCGGCGATTTTGCCCGCAAGCAGGCCGGCGCTTAAACCGTCGCGCATAAAAACCAAGGCCGGGAGTTGATCCCGGCCTTTGGCCTTCCTCTGCTATTCCTTTATTTATTCCACTTCCTGGCGGGCGCGGTAGCCGTCGCGTGCGATCACATCGTACTTCAGGCTGTGGTGTTTTTCGTCCTGCATCTGTAGCGGCTTGCCTTCGTTGTTCACCAGCTCCACGCGAATCTTGCGATAGCTTCCATCCTCCTTCGTATTCGTAGGCCGATAGCTGACTACGTACTGATTGCGGATGGCGGAGTTGATGTCGCGAAAAATCTCGGGCAGCTCGCCCTCGAAGCGGGGGAAATAGGCCTTGCCGCCGGTCATTCCGGCAAAGGTGCGCAACTGGTTGTCGGCCTGCAGGTAGTCGATCTCGTGCGGCCCGAACATGCCGCCGCGTGCATTTCCCGTGAGGCGCGCCACGGCTCCGGTGCTTACGGCGTAGATGGTGACGTTCGGCGTGGCCTTGATCTTCTGCATGATCTTGTCGAGGTTGATCTTCGAAAAGGTATCGAGGCCCGAACCGATGTAGATGATGTACTTCCGGCCATCGACACGGCTCAGCCGGTCCAGTGTTTCGTAGAGCGCATCGAAAGCGTTGGTTTCACTGAAACCGGGTATCTGCAGTGAATTCAATGATTCATACACAAGCCGCTTGTCCTGCGTAAAGTCCGTCAGGATGTGCGTGTGCATGTCGTAAGTCGCGACGGCTATGTAGTCGTCCGGATGCAACTGCTGCGCAAATGCATAGGCGGTGTTGCGCATGTCATAGATGAACCAGTAGTTGTTCGCGGCGAACTCGCACAGCAACACGGCCGTGATGGGGGCCTGAATGCGGCCGAAGGAAACGATCTCCTGCGGCTTGCCGTCTTCGAAGATCTTAAAGTTCTCTTTGCTGAGATTGGGCACGAACTGGTGGGTCTTCTCGAGAAGCACGCCAACGTCTACGGTCACGACCGGAACGTTCACGCGCAGTGAAAAGTTCTCCAGCCCCTTCGGATTTTTCACCACCGGCGGCGGAGGCGGAGGCGGGACATTGTCTGCAGGAGCTTTTTTGGGCAGCGCGATGGCGCCGCTGTCGCCGCCCGGACCGCCGGATTCGGGCGCGGACTGGTCCTGATTCGGCGCCGGGTTTTGCTGCTGGGTGGCGGCCGGCGGAGGCTGCCCGGGCATCTGGTACTGCCCGTTATGTTGCGTCTGCTGCGGAGCGGACTGTTGGTCGGACGACCCGGTTTGAGCAAACACGGGAACGGTTGCTGCCGGCAGACCAACCGCTATGGAAGCAGCAAGAAGGAGACGAGCAAATCGACGCACGTGCAAAGGACCAACCTCTGGAGTCACCTTAAAGGACGGTCGCCGACGGAGAAAGTTGGCGGCCCGGAGGCAACCGTCTACTGTAAAGACGTGTCTGCCCACTGTTTCGACGTCTTCGCCGCCCTTCCGGGGCCATTTTTCCACGCCGGTGGCTCTCGCAGGCGCGGGAAAGCAGCCCTACTGCTTACTATTTTTGCGCCGGCTGTGCTCTGGGCGCAAACCGCGCCGCAGGCAAAGCCGCCGGAGCCCGTTCCAACGGAGGTTCGAACGCCTCCGCCTCCCGCAACCCCTCCGGATTCTGTCAAGGCCGGCATCTTTCCCCTGGACCAGGTACATCGGGGCCAGCACGGTGTAGCCTACACCGTCTTTGAGGGTGTGGTGCCCGCCGCGGTCGAGGTGGAGATTCTGGGAGTTCTCCACAACGCGCTTGGCCCGCATCAGGACATGATTCTGGCTCGCCTGGGCGGCAAGGACGCCGTCTACACCGGCGTCGTGGCGGGCATGAGCGGCAGCCCGGTTTACATCGACGGCAAGCTGGCGGGTGCGCTGGCCTTTCGCATCGGCCAGTTCAGCAAGGAGCCGATCGCCGGCATCACGCCCATCCAGCAGATGCTTGAGGTGAAGGACCTGCCGCAAGGCACGGTGCCGCCAGCGGACAAGAACGCCGAAATCCATCCCATCGAAACTCCACTGCTCTTCAGCGGCTTCACCCAGCAGGCGGTGAACGCTTTCAAGGATCGCTTCACTGCTCAGGGCCTGACGCCGGTTGTCGGGCTCGGCGGCGGGTCCAGCACGCAGAAGCAGCCGGAGCCGATCGAACCGGGATCCTCGGTCAGCGCGCTGCTGGTGCGCGGCGATATGGAGATTGCCGCTACCTGCACGGCAACGTACGTGGACAAGGAGCAATTGCTGGCCTGCGGCCATCCCATCACGCAGACCGGCTCCGTCTCCGTGCCCATGACAAAAGCGGAGGTGGTGGCCACATTACCCTCCCCACTCAACGCATTCAAGATCGTCAACACCACGGAAGAAGCCGGCGCATTTACGGAAGACCGGCAGACGGCGATCCGCGGCGTCTTCGGAAAGAAAGCAACTATGGTGCCCGTCACAGTTACATTCCATAGAGGCAAAGACACGCGAGCTGTGCATTTCGAAGTGGTTGATAACCCGGAGCTGACTCCGCTGCTGCTGCTCACGTCGATCTACCAGTCGATGATGGAGAGCAACACTTACGCTGCCGAGACAACCTACCGGGTGCATGAGCAGATCCGGTTCAATGGCGTCCCGACGGTAGAGCTGACACGCTTCGCCGCGCCTACTACCGGCATACCGGCAGCGCTCAACGCCACGCTCGTAGCCGGCGAACCTCTGGTGCAGCTCTACGGAAACCCTGCCCGGCATGGAGCCCTGCGCAGTGTGTCGCTGGATATTGATGCCCTGCCCGGACAGCAGACGGTCGAGATTGAAAGCGCGGAACGCGAGGGCGGCGCCGTGCACGCGGGCGACACCGTCTCACTACGTGCAACGCTGCGGCCGTATCACGGCGCGCCGCGAAGCGTCGATATCCCGGTGAAATTGCCCAGCACGCTGCCGGACGGCCCCGTCCGCCTGGTGGTGAGCGACGCCGCCACCGTGGACCACATGCAGGACGCGCCGTCGAGTCACCTCGACATGAACGAAACCGTCGCGGCGCTGAATGCCACTCATGCGAACGATCGCGTCTACGTGACCATGCTTCTTCCGGAGCCGCAGGCGCGCCTCGATGGACGGACATTCGCCGGCGTACCTCTTTCGATGGCGAACGTTCTCGATCCACTGCGCGCGAACCGTACGCTCACACTGAATGGCGAGTCGGCGGTTGCGGTAACATCAGTCCCCATGGACGCAGTGGTGACCGGCAATCAGGTGGTCACGGTACAAGTGGAGTGATCGCTGTATTTGGAATAGGCAGCGGGTTCTGACCACCAAGACTGCCAGAGTGAACGAGAGGAACGATGCCAGAGATCCGAGGCTATGCAACACATGCTGCCGGGGCCGAGTTGCTTGCCTTCCGGTATGACGTTGGCCCGCTGGGCGCAGATGAGGTGGACATACGTATCAGTCATTGCGGCATTTGCCGCAGCGATCTGCACCTGATCGACAATGATTGGCAGGTCAGCAAATATCCGTTCGTTCCGGGCCATGAAATCGTCGGCACATTAGAGGCCGTTGGCACGGCGGTCGAAAATCTGCAGCCGGGCCAGCGCGTGGGCGTAGGGTGGCAGGCCGGCAGCTGCGGCCATTGCGCGTGGTGCCGCCAGGGCAAGGAGAACCTGTGCCCGCAGGCGCAGCCCACCTGTCTCCACCGCAACGGCGGCTTTGCCGACGCGGTGCGCGTGCCGGCACGTTTCGTCATCGCAATACCGGAGGCGCTGGACAGCGAAAACTGCCGCGCCGCTGCTCTGCGCCGGCATCACGGTGTACACGCCGCTACGCAGTTATGGAATTTCGCCCGCCTCTCGCGTCGGGGTAGTTGGAATCGGCGGGCTCGGTCATCTGGCTTTGCAGTTCGCGCGGATCTTTGGCGCGGAGGTGACGGCCTTCTCCACTTCGCCGACCAAGGAGGAAGAGGCTCGGGCGTTTGGCGCTCATCACTTCTGCAACACGCGGGAGAGCAAAGGCATGAAGGCGCTGGCCGGCTCGCTTGATCTGATCGTTTCGACCGCGAATGCCGAGCAGGACTGGACCGCTCTGGTGACTGCTCTTCGACCCGAAGGCATGCTATGCCTGCTCGGTGCGCCTCCGCGGCCACCGCAGGTACCGGCAGCTCTCCTCATCATTGCGAGCGAAAAACGTCAGCGGAAGCAACACCGGCAGCCCGCTGGCATTGGCCGAGATGCTCGATGTTGCCGCCCGCCATGGGGTGACCACGAAGACGGAGCGCTTCCCGATGACTCGCGTCAACGAGGCGGTGGCCAAGGTCCGCAAAGGTGCCGTGCGATACCGGGCTGTGCTGGCCAATTGAGGGACTGAATACATTCCCTCATCCCTGCTTTAGACTTGAGCCACATGTCCTTTCGCATTGTGAGCCTCTCCTTTTTGCTCTGCGCTGCCTCTGTGGCCAGCCTCGCACAGGGCACCAAAGTCTGGACCGAGTCGCATATGGAGGAGTGGGAGAAGGGACGGCCGCAGGGGGTCGCAATCTCCAGCGACGGCTCACTTTCCGCCGCGCCGGCCAGCACGCTCGCTGCCACCACTCCTTCCACCTACATCTGGGCGCTGACCAGCGATTCATCCGGGCAATGCGTATGTCGCCACCGGGTCGCCGGCCACCGTGCTGCGCATCGCACGCGACGGGAAGAGCACCACGATCTTCAAGACCAAGGACATGAGCGTGCAGGCCATTGCGCTTGGTCCTGATGGCTCGGTCTACGCGGCGACGCTGCCAAACGGTAAGGTCTATCGCATACCGGCAGGCGCAACCGAGCTGGACGAGGAGAAAGCAACCGTTGTCTTCGATCCGGCGAAGCTGGAAGGCGTGAAGCCCGACGCGGCGCCGAAATATATCTGGGAGCTGGTTTTTGGACCGGATGGGGCGCTCTATATCGCGACTGGCGGGCCGGCTGCCGTGTACCGCGTTCGCACGCCCGCCGGGACTGCACATGCCGAGCGATTCTTCGAGAGCGATGAGCAGCACATTCGCGCCCTGCTGTTCGAAAAGATGGAAGTCTGCTGGCGGGCTCTGATGGCGATGGCCTCGTGTACCGCATTGACAGGGAAGGCAAGGGATTCATCCTCTTCAACGCGCCCAAACGCGAGATGACGGCGCTGGCCGAATCGCCCTCCGGGCAGATTTATGTGGCGAGCGTGGGAGAGAAGGGCAAGAGCAGTCTGCCGCCGCTTCCGGTCCAGGGAATTGTCTCCGTAACGGCGACAATCACAATCGTCACGCCAGGATCGGTGCAGGCCTCGAACAACAACGCGCTGGTGCCCGATGGATCGGAGGTCTACGAGCTGGACCACTCCGGCGCGGCGCGCAAGCTATGGGCGCCGCATGATGACGTCGTGTATGGGCTGCGCTGGACACCCGATGGCCTGCTGGCTGCAACCGGCAATCGCGGCCGAATTTATCGCGTGCAGGAGAACGGCGAGTTTGCCGACATCGCGCATCTCGAAGCTTCGCAGGCAACCGGGTTCGCGGCTGCGCCGAATGGCTTTTATGTCGGCACCAGCAATGGGGGGAAGCTGTTTCATCTGGGCGCGCGGCCGGCTGAGGGAAACATCGAGAGCGAGGTGCAGGATGCCGGCGCGGTAGCGCGGTGGGGACGCGCGGACGTGGATGCCACCGGCTCGGGCTACCAGCTATCGGTGCGAACCGGGAATGTCAGCAATGCGGAGCGCGGCTGGAGTCCGTGGAGAGCAGTCACCGCGGAGACGTCGATTGCGGCGCCCGAGGCGCGCTTTGCGCAGTGGAAGCTCACGCTGAAGCCGGCCACGAGCGTCCATGCCGTTTCTTTGAACTATCTGCCGGTCAATGTTGCGCCTGTGGTCGATGAAATCGTGGTGGCGCCGGGTGCGCGCGTAAACCAGCAGGCGAATTTCCAGCCGCCGGTTCCGACTGTGACGATCAACCTTCCCTCTGCGACTGCCAATGTCGTGAACATCCAGCAGGACCAGACGACGCAGCCGTTGCAAGGCGTGAAGGACAAAGGCGCAGTGACGGTGCGCTGGGCCGCGCACGATGACAATGGTGACGACCTGGTCTTCGCGCTGTACTATCGCACTTCCGGCGAGCAGAACTGGCAGCTGCTGAAGGATGATGTGAGCGATCGGTACTACACGTTTGAGGCGGCTCAGGTGCCGGATGGGCCTTATCAGATCAAGGTCGTAGCCAGCGATGCGCCGTCGCATAATCCGGGCGAGGCGCTCATTGGCGAGCGCACCAGCGAGCGTTTCGTGCTCGATACGGCGACGCCGGTCCTCACCAACCTGGTTGCGCATCTGGAGGGCGGCAAGCTGCACGTGACTGCCGATGCGAAGGCTCCATCTGCTGCGATCGCACGGGCTGAGTATTCGATAGACGCGGGTCCGTGGCAGTACATCGAGCCGGTGGGCAGGATCTCCGATGCGCAGACGGAGCGCTATGACTTCTAGGCTCCGCTGCCCGAGCCATCGGAACAGCTGCGCGTGGCGAAGCTTCCGCCGGCGAATCCTAACGAGCATGTGGTAGCGCTGCGGGTGTTTGATCGCTACGACAACTCGGCTACGGCGAAGACGGTTGTGCGGTGATGATGCAGGTTCTTCGCTGCGCTCAGGATGACACGATGCTCGGTTCGATTATGTCACCGACGCTGATACAGGCCTCAATCCATGCGCTTTGAACTTTTTATTGCCGCGCGGTATCTCAGAGCCAAGCGGCGGCAGGCTGTGGTGGGCGTCATCACCGCGATCTCGATTGCCGGTGTGGCCGCCGGAGTGGCGGCGCTCATCATTGCGCTGGCGATCACAACCGGTATGCGGCGCGACCTGCAGGATCGGCTGCTTGGGTCCACATCGCATGTCGAGCTTATGCGTACGGCGGGGGACGGCATCCGCGAGTGGCGGCCCTTGCTGGCGCGGCTGGGAAAACTGCCGCACGTGATCGCCGACGCTCCCGGGCTCTACGGCCAGGTATTGGTCTCGCGCGGTGCGCGCTCGGCCGGGCTGCTGATGAAGGGCATCGTGCCGGCGGATGAGCGGCGCGTCTCCGACCTGCTCGACATGGTGAAAGTTGGTTCGGCGCAGGCGCTGGAGCCGGCGCCCCCAGTCATCCAGGGCGACACGGCGCCGTTGCCGCCGATCGTCATCGGAGGCGACCTGGCGACGACGCTCGATACTAAAGTCGGCGACACGGTGCTGATCACCAGCCCGCAGGGTGAGCTGACGCCGCTGGGCATCGTGCCCAAATTCCAGCGCTTCTACGTCGCGGGCATCTTCCACTCCGGTTTCTACCAGTACGACTCGAGCTGGGCGTTCGTGCGGCTTGCCGATGCGCAGCACCTGCTGGGCGAGCCGGACCTGATCTCGGTGATCGCCTTCAAAGTGGACGATCTTTATCACGCGGATGCGATTGGGCGGGAGATCGAGCAGGCCGCGGGTGCGGGCTTCCTGACGAACAACTGGATGGAGCAGAACCGCGAGCTCTTCCGCGCGCTGCGGTTGGAGCAGATCGTCACGTTCATCGTCATCGGACTGATCGTGTGCGTGGCTGCGCTCAACATCCTGATCGCGCTGACCATGATGGTAATGGAGAAGACGCGCGATATTGCGGTGCTGATGAGCTTTGGCGTGCGCGCGGAGCAGGTGCGGCGGATTTTTCTGATGCAGGGTCTGCTGATCAGCGCGATCGGCACGGCGATCGGGCTGGTGGTGGGCTATGCGGCCTCGTGGGCCGGGGGACATTATCGGTTCATCCACCTGCCGGGGGATGTGTACTCGATCGACTATCTGCCGTTCGCGCCTCGCATCGTGGACGCGCTGATCGTCGCCGCGGTGGCGCTGGGTGTCTCGCTGGTGGCGACGCTCTATCCATCGCGCTCTGCGGCGCGAGTGCTGCCGGCTGAAGCGCTGCGCTATGAATGATGGCGGCACCCCCCTCGCCCCTCCCGTCACCGGAGGCTGGCTTGGAACTCATCTCTTTGCAGGGGCTCAGCGGCTCTCCCGCAGGCTAAATTCGTCATGCCAAAGGACTTATCGCTTCATTCGTCATTCCAAAGAGCTTACGGTTACTGCAATCATAAAAAGCCACCTTGTCGGTGGCTTTTTCTCTTTTCATCCCTGCTATCTCTATAGCGAGTCGAGGGGAATTAACTGGCAGAAGTTTGCGTCTCTTTACCGATTTGGGAGTTACCTGTCGAAACAGGTGCATCGCCAGCAGGCGGACTCACGTGCCCTTGCGTTATCTGAATTGTGCTGAGATTCAGTTCCTGGGGACGAATTCTGCTGGTTCGGCGGTAAGCTGGTTCGCCATCGGAGGGAATCCATGCAAATGACTCGCGAGCAACAGCCCGCGTTGACACTTTTCGCTGCGGGGATGATCGGGCTGGGTGTGCTTGGCTTGATCTGTGGTGATTTCGCGATGGTGTGGCAGCCGGTTGCGGCGTGGGTTCCGGGCCGGATGGCGCTGGCCTATTGCGCGGGAGTCGTTATGGTGTTGGGCGGCGCTGGATTGCTGTTTCAGACGACGGTGCGATGGGCAGTGCGTGTCCTGTTCGTTTACTCCATTCGTTTGGGCGCTGCTGAAGGTGCCGGCGCTGATCGTTGCCCCGCAGATTGAGGGCGTGTGGCTGGGCTTCGGCGAACTGGCCGTGCTTCTGGCCGGCGCCTGGGCGCTGTTTGCGCGACTCGGGGATGTGGCCGAGACATCTCTGGAAAGTTTGTTGCGGGGGAGAACGGCGTGCGCGCAGCGCGCTACTTCTTTGCAGTATTTCTTATACCGATCGGGCTGTCGCACATCATGTACGTGAAGGAGACGATGGCTCTGATTCCCAAGTGGCTTCCCTACCCGATGGGCTGGGCGTACCTGACGGGCGCCGGGCAGATGGCGTGTGGACTGGGCGTGCTGTTTGGGGTGTTGCCCCGGGTTGCCGCAATGACGGAGGCGGGGATGATCAGCGTCTTTGGGCTGCTGGTCTGGCTGCCAAAGGTCGTGGCCGCCCCGAAGGCGCGTCTGCCGTGGACTGCTTTTCTTATAACGTGGGCGATTGCCGCCGGGGCGTGGGTGGTCGCGGCGAATACCCCTGCTCGCAGGGCGGCGAGAAAGCTACGGGAAGCTGCTGTTGTGCGCTAAACGCGGTCCAGGCAGATAAGCCTCGGGGGTGCTCAGGGCTCTCCACGTGGCGGGTGACGCTTCGCGTCACGGCTCCGGTTGGATGACGAGGCGTACGATTCAGCGGTCGCGGAAGACGTGGATTCTGGAGCGGAACGCTCTTGGGTGGCCGTCTTTGAAGGCGGGGATGTATTTCCATCCGGCGGCGAGGTCGATCCAGTCCTTGTTGGGCTCGTCTCTCATGTTGTTCAGACCGGCGGAGATGTCCTTGACGAGCCCGCCGGGCATCCTGGCGGAGCGGACCTTGCCGGCCTCATCAATCACCAGCTCGAGTTCTCTCTCCTCATCCCAGTACTGCGGGTTGTTGGGCGAGGGAAGGCGCAGGAGAATCTGCTGCGGACCACTGTCGGCAAAGCCGCCTCGCTGATCTGCCCGTACGCCGAGTCCGAAGACCAGCGTGTGTTCGTAGATGGTGGAGCGCTTCGATGGGCCTTGGGACGCCGTAGGGTTGCGAGACGCCATCCACCTGAGTGCGCAGGCCATGTGCCCTGGCAGTTGTGATCGCGGCGCGGACCCGGTCTGCATCGGACGCAGGCCACATCCTGTCGAGCGCGTCCCATGCCTGCTGCTCACGGCCGCTGTAGAGATAAGCCCAGACGATTTCGAGCGCCTTGATCTTTGTGTCGAGCAGCCCGGCCGGCTGACCGTCCGGCGGGAGATGTTCGGCGGCTAATTTACCGTCGCTGGCCTTGAAGTCGCTTGATCTGACGCTCGTCGAGTTGGGAGCGCAGGGCATCAATCTGCCGGTCATAGTGATCGCGAAACTCCGAGCTGACGTCCATGAGCTTCTCGTCTTCGAACCTGAGGACAACCGTCGGAGGGGCATCGAAGGCTCTGCGCGGTAGATTGTCGAAGCCATTCGCCACGGCGGCATCAGTGGTCCAGATCTCTACGGTGCCGTTTAGCCGTGTATCGGCAGCGCTGAAGTAATCCTGGCCGGTGATCGTCCGCAGCAGTTTGGCGGGCTTATTCAGCGAGTAGATCTCGTACTTGATGGTGGGGTCGGCATCGGTCGCTTTGATCTGAAATGCGACCACCGGAACGCCAAAGCCCAGGTCGGCGCCCATCACGTCAATGTCCGCCTGGTCGAGGCCCCGGAGGCGATGAGGGTTTCCCCGCGGCCCCAGTTGAGACTGGCCTCGCATCCTCGAACGGCGAACCCTGCGCGTTTGGTGGCGCGGACGGTAACTTTCACGCCGGAGCGCGAAGAGAAGTCCGGCAGCTTTCCTTGAAAGCCGCCGATGCCTTTGTCGCAGACCAGAAAGCGTGTCGGATTGGTGCTGAAGCTGGTCTCGCCGACGCAGACGGACGCAAGCAGGCAGAGGGCTGCGGAGATGGATGCATTGCGGACGAGATGGGAGATCCGTGCCATAGGGGGACGTGAAGCAGCATACCGCCGCCTGGTATCCGTGGTCGTGACAAAAGCGGTCGCACGGGTGCACGAAAGTGCAGACGTGTGAGCGCGATGGTCACGTGGCACAAGTCAGTGCGCGGAGAAAAGCGATGCCGGATGCTACTTCCCTTCGCTCCGGTCGGGATGCACGAATCCAGTATTTGCGTGGAACACTTTTGCATTTCCGCGCCAAGCGCTTTTGGCCTGGGCGATGCCATGCGCTCGCACGGAAGTGGCAGCGGGTGGCACTGTTTTGTACTTTCGCACTCCACGTCTAAATGGTAGACATGGGTATGGGCGGGTCAGTGGCTTCAGAAGTGATGTTGCACCAGGATGCGGGCATTGGAGATGCCCTGCTGGAGGTGCGGGAGCTGCGCAAGGAGTACGTGACCGGCCGCGGCCGACTCCGGCTTTTCGATGGACTGAATTTCAGCGTCCGCAAGGGCGAGCTGGTCGCCATCGTGGGCGCCTCCGGAGCGGGAAAAAGCACACTTTTGCACATTCTTGGTGCACTTGATGCGCCGACGAGCGGTGCCCTATACTTCGCCTCAATCCCATTGAATCAGCTCAACTCCAGGCAGGCCGCAGACTTCCGCAATCGCGAAGTTGGCTATGTCTGGCAATTTCACTACCTGCTGCCGGAGTTTACGGCCGCCGAAAACGTCGCCCTTCCCCTGCTGGCGCGGGGTGAATCCCGGAAAGAAGCTGAAAGCAAAGCACTTGCGTGGCTGGACGAGGTCGGGCTGGCGGACCGGGCGGAGCACCAGGCAGGAGAGCTCTCCGGCGGCGAGCAGCAGCGGGTATCGCTGGCGCGCGCGCTGGTGACCAATCCACGGATGCTGCTGGCCGATGAACCTACCGGCGATCTGGATGCCAACACTGCGGATCGGGTCTTTCAACTCATCCAAAGAGTGCATGGGAGCCACGGGCTGACTTCGATCCTGGTGACGCACAATCAGGAGCTTGCCGGCCGGTGCGACCGCGTGATGCGCTTGGAGGCTGGCCGCATCGCAGAAGATCTTGGCAAAGACGGGGAAGCCGTACCAGCACGTGGAGAGCGGTCTTCCTGAAACGAAAATTCCCGGATATGGGAGCTGTTGAAGTACCAAAGCGGGTGTGAGTCCGGTGGCGTGGGTCGTGCATCTTTAGTAACGACGACTCACATTTTTGTACACGAGTCAGTCAGGAGAGGCAGGGGCGAGCAGTTAACCAGCTTCACCCACTGTCCTCGGAGGGGGAATATGTTCGAACGCTATACAGAAAAGGCGCGGCGCGTCATCTTCTTCGCCCGATATGAGGCCAGCCAGTTCGGCTCGCCTTACATCGAGACCGAGCATTTGTTGCTTGGGCTGCTGCGCGAAGATAAGGCGCTCACCAATAAATTTCTCCGTTCCCATGCCTCCGTTGAATCGATCCGCAAGCAGATCGAGGGGCATACCACTATCCGCGAGAAGGTTTCCACCTCGGTCGATCTCCCCCTGTCGAACGAGTGCAAGCGCGTGCTGGCCTATGCCGCCGAAGAGGCGGAGCGGCTGAGCCACAAGCACATTGGCACTGAACATCTGCTGCTGGGATTGTTGCGTGAAGAAAAGTGCTTTGCTGCGGAGATCCTGCACGAGCGGGGGCTGCGGCTGGTGGCGATTCGCGAGGAACTGGCGCGGGCGACGCAGGAGAAGGCTCCGGCGCAGCGGCAGAACCGCGAGTCCAGCCTGCTGGCGGAGTTCTCGCGCGACCTGACGCAGGCGGCTACGGACAATCAGCTGGATCCGCTGGTGGGACGCGACTCGGAAGTGGAGCGCGTGGTGCAGATCCTGTGCCGCCGGACGAAGAACAATCCGGTGCTGATTGGCGAGCCGGGCGTGGGCAAGACCGCGATTGTCGAAGGACTGGCGCAGCGCATTGCCGATGGCGATGTACCGAGCTTCCTTGCGGACAAACGGGTGCTGGCGCTGGACCTTTCGCTGATCGTGGCGGGCACCAAGTACCGCGGGCAGTTTGAGGAACGGCTGAAGACCATCATGAAGGAGCTGATGGAGAACCAGAATTCCATCATCTTCATTGACGAGCTGCACACGCTGGTAGGTGCGGGGTCGGCGGAAGGATCGCTGGATGCGGCGAACATCCTGAAGCCGGCGCTCTCACGCGGCGAGATCCAGTGCATCGGCGCAACCACGCCGGGTGAGTACCGCAAGTCGATCGAGAAGGACCGGTCGCTGGAGCGGCGCTTCCAGGCAGTGAAGGTGCCGCCGCCGAACGAGACGGACGCGATCAAGATCATCATGGGTATCAAGGACCGTTACGAGAAGTTTCATGCGGTCAGCTACACCGATGATGCGATCGAGTTCGCGGTGTCGCACTCGAACCGCTACATCCCGGACCGGTTCCTGCCGGACAAGGCGATTGATCTGATCGACGAGGCGGGGGCGCGCGTGAAGCTGCGCCAGACCTCGCTGCCGGAGGAGATCACCGAGGTCCAGAAGCGGATCAAGTTCATCGTGCACCGCATGGAGAACGCGATCGCGAACCACGAGTTCGAGAAGGCGCGGTTCTACTCTGACGAGGAGCGCAAGGAGCGCGAGAACCTGCGCGGCCTGCGCGACAAGTACCACCTGGATGACTCGACGGCCGGTATTGTGGGCCGCGAGGACATCGAGGATGTGGTGAGCCGCTGGACGGGCGTACCTGTCACCTCGATCAAGGAAGAAGAGACGCAGAAGCTGCTGCGGGTCGAGGAAGAGCTGCACAAGCGCGTGATCTCGCAGGATAAGTCGATCAGCGCGCTGGCGCGGGCGATTCGCCGCTCGCGTGCGGGACTTGAAGTCGCCGAACCGGCCGATCGGGTCGTTCCTGTTCCTGGGACCGACCGGCGTGGGCAAGACGGAGATGGCGCGCACGCTGGCGCAATTCCTCTTCGGCTCGGAGAAGGCGCTGATCCGCTTCGATATGTCGGAGTTCATGGAGAAGCATTCGGTCTCGAAGCTGATCGGTTCGCCTCCAGGCTACGTGGGCTACGAGGAGGGCGGCCAGCTTACCGAGCGGGTGAAGCGCTCGCCGTACTCTGTGGTGCTGCTGGATGAGATCGAGAAGGCGCATCCGGATGTGTTCAACATCCTGCTGCAGGTCTTTGAAGACGGGCAGCTCACCGATGGTCTGGGGAACACGGTCGATTTCAAGAACGTGATCCTGGTGATGACGTCCAACATCGGCGCGCGGCACCTGCAGAAGCAGCAGGGTCTGGGCTTCGTCTCCGATCGCGAAGATCTGCGGGTGGAGAAGGTCGAAGACCTGGTGAAGAACGAGGTGAAGCGGACCTTCAATCCGGAGTTCCTGAACCGCCTGGATGAAATCATCATCTTCCATGCGCTCACGGACGCGGACCTGATCCAGATCCTCGAATTGCTGGTGCAGCAGCTCAACGCGAACCTGGCGCAGAAGGCGATCACCATCAGCGTGAACGAGGAAGCCAAGAAGTGGATCCTCGAAAAGACGCTGGTGGACCGCACGTACGGGGCGCGTCCGCTGCGCCGCGCACTGCAGCGCTACGTGGAAGACCCGCTGTCGGAGGCGCTGATCGCCGGCGGCATCGCGGTGCGGCCTGCGTTCCTCGAGGTCTATCTCGAGAACAACCAGCTCTTCTATCGTCCGGTGGTGCAGGACGGCGAAGAGGCGGCGGCGAGCGAGGGCGTTCTGCTGTTCAGCTAATCTGCAGCTAGCTAGAAAAGAGGCTCCGCGAAACTGCGGAGCCTTTTCTTTTGCGCGATCGCTTTTCTCTTGCACAGGATTGATAGTTGATTGAGCGGCGCTTCGCGCCGAAATTGAACGGAAGGTACAGCAGATCCCTTCGACAGGCTCAGGGCAGGCTTTCACTCCACCTTCGGTTACGTTCAGGATGACAACTTATGCTGTGGCCATCTTCGCTGACCAGCTCTTTACGAATGCTCCGAAGCGGTCGAGCGCGTGGGAGAAATTGTCTCCGGCGGCGGCAAAGCCCAGGCGGAAATGCGAAGGCGCATCGAAGCAATCGCCGGGAGCCAGCAGGATTCCCTGCTCGGCGGCGGCCTGGCAGAACGGACGGGCGTTCTCTCCGCTCACCAGCCAGGGGAATGCCGTCATCCCGCCCTGCGGCGGGATCCAGCCGAGTACATCGCGATGCTCCGAGATGAAGCGCTCGAGGAGCTTGAGATTGCGGGTAGCGACTTCCTGGGTCTTGCCGAGCACGGCGTCACGTTTGCGGATTGCGATTTCCGACAGAAGTTCTCCGGTAGTGGTGTTCGAGATGGAGAAGTAGGCGCGCGCGGTCCAGTATTGCTGGCGACGCTGGGCGTCGTGCTCGATCATCCATCCCGTGCGCACCCCGGCAATTGAAAATGCTTTTGACAGGTCGGAGATCACGGTGGCGTGCGGCAGGCGCGCGGCGGATTTCGTTTGCTTGCCGTGATAGATGGGATGGTAGACCTCGTCACTCACCAGCTGGATTCCGCGGCCGGCGGTGAAGTCGTGCAGAGCTTCCATTTCCTCGTCGCCGATAGTCGCCCCCGTGGGGTTATGCGGGCTGTTGACCAGGATGAGCCTCGTCTTCGCGTCGGCGAGGCGTTTGATCTCGTCGGGGTCGATACGGAAGCCGTTCTCGCGGCGCACGCGATAGGAGCGCGTTTCGAGGCCAAGAGATTCCGGCAGCGCGGAGAACGTCGTGAATCCGGGCTGCGGAATGATGACATTCGCGCCGGGCTCGGCGGCCAGCCACATCAACGTCAGGAGCGCCTCGGAGGCGCCGGTCACGATCTGGACGGACTCTATCGGGACACCCTGCATGGCAGCAATCGCCTCGCGCAGACTGTCGGCGCCCGCGGGACGGCTGTAGACGAGTTTGTGGTTCAGGAAGCGGTGGCGCGTTTCATCGTCGGCCAAGGCAAGGATTTCGTTTACCGTCCAGGACGGTCCCGTGCTCGCGGCGAGGTTGAAATCAATGCCGTGTTCGTACTGATCGAGCCAGACATCGAGCAGGAAGGGCTTGAGTTGCATGCGACACCTCGACGGAGAAGTCAGTCCTTTATCGATTCTACGAATCGGCGCACGGATGATGTTTAGTTTACGAGCAGTGAGAATAACGGCTCCGCAAAACCTGCAGCGGTTGCCTTGTCGCATGTTTGTCCGCGTCGATCATTCCGGTATGGTGCGCGCTCGCCACATGCGCAACGGCTCGCCGATGGCGGTCAGCAGCAGGATGGCGATCATGATGAGGATTCCATCCTGCCAGCGCTGCATGGTTCCAAGAGAGACGACCAGGGTAGTGGAGAGAGCTGCGGGTTGGGTAGCGCGGGCGGCGAGCGTGCCGAGCACGGTGAGTGCTGCGGCGAGCGAAGCGGCCCAGACGCGGAGCAGCGGAACACTTGCAAGCGAGACGGCGGGGACTGTCCGGGCATGGATTCCGTAGACGGCGACCAGCCCTGCGACGACCGCGATCAGATGCCCCATGAGGATGTTGTACGGGCGCGCGCTCCTGCGGTGCGGCTGCTCGATGAGTTCATAGGCGGTGGGACCGAGGCTGGCGAAGATCATCGGCTTGTGGCTCAGCCATGCGGCCAGCGCGACTACGAGGATGAGTCCGCCTTCACAGACGGGAGCGATCAGCAGGTCGTTGGGCGGGAGGGAGCGGGAGGGCTGAGGACGGGACATGATGCTCTCCAATCGGGCCACAATGCGCGGCTTTCCTGCGATTGGATGTATGGGCGGCTGGATGTCCGGGCGGTGCTGGCGCACAAAAAAAGAAGGCCCCGCGTACGGGGCCTATCTGCCAGTGACTGCAATCTTGTGTTCCCTACAGGCACAGAAATGCTGTGCCGGGGGAGGGGGAGCCGTCTGCTTAGCTGGCGTATGCCGGCGCGGCAACGGAGACGTGCGATGCGGCGGCGATACCCGGCTCGATGCGCGGCGGAGCGATATCCATTTGCGCCTGCAACTCGGCGTCCTTCTTCGCCTGCTTCTGCTGCTTCATGGCGATGGAGGGCGAGAGATCGACGGAGCCCTTGATGACTGCATCCTGATGGATGACGAGGCGCGGAGAAATGATGTCGCCGGCGACCTGTGCGGTGTGACGAAGCTCGACGCGCTCGGAGGCATGGATCTGGCCATCGACGCGGCCGCAGATGACGACCTCGCGCGCGGTGATCTGGGATTGGGCATAGCCTTCCTCGCCCACGGTCAGGCGGCTCTCGTGCAACTCGATTTTGCCGGTGACGCGACCCTCCACGACCAGGTCCTCCGTGGCGGAGATGTCGCCGATGATGGTGATGTTCTTTCCGATAAGGCTGCGTTCGGTAGTGGCCATGCTGTGTCTCCGATGGTGAGTGTCCCGAGATGGGCTTCGGTCCTGACAACCCTTACCTTAGTAAGGTGTCGTGGAGTCGACCATCACCGAAAGGCGGTATTGTCCACCCTTTTGGTGCCATATTCCCGGCCTGGTCCGGGAAAACCGGCCTGCTAGCTAGTTTTGGCAGGCCCGTTGGATACTGGACGGCATGAGCCGCGGCAAAGCCCGAAACCGTGTGGTAGGCGACGAGCCGCTGTCGCCGGGGCGCCTGGAGGCCTTTTCCGACGGCGTGATCGCCATCATCCTGACCATCATGGTGCTGGAGCTGAAGGCCCCGGGGAGCGCCGACCCGGGGACTCTGCTGCATGAGTGGCCTATCTTCATCAGCTACATCATCAGCTACTTCTATGTTGCGGTGTACTGGATCAATCATCATCACCTGTTCCATCGCGTGAAGCGGGTGGACCTGCCGGTGCTGTGGGCGAATATTGCACTGTTGTTCTTCATGTCGCTGATTCCCTTTTTTACCGAATGGATGGAGAGCACGCGGCTCAGTCCGTTTCCGACGGCGGTATATGCGGCCACGATGCTGGTGGCCGGCGCGGCGTTTTCGGTGCTGGACCGAGTGGTGGCGCGGCAGAGCATCGGGGACAAGGAGATGGTGCTGGTGCGGCGCGCGGCGCAACGCAAGAACCTGATCGCCATCTGCATCTATGCAGTGGCGATTCCGATAGCCTTTTATCGCACGACCATCTCGCTGGCGCTGGTCTTTTTGGTGGCCGTGCTCTATGCAGTACCGTCACTGTGGGTGGAGCGCTGCGCGGACACACTGGAGCGCAAGTACGACGACGCGCATCCCGGGCATGGAGAACTGCACCAGCCCTACACCGGGCCTTCTGCCGGCGGTGAGTAACGCGACCATGCAGCGACAGAGCCGCTCGCCAGCCCGCGTGCCGTGCGTGACTATGCTTCTGGTTCTGTCGTCGTCATTGCTCCTGTCCTGTGCGCGACGCAGATCCATCACGCGCCAGGAATTGCGTTCTGATCTGACTTCAGCGATCTCGATTGCGGCCGCGACTGAGATGTCGATCGACTTTGTAAGTCGAAAGCAGTCGACCCACAACTTTGCCGTCGGGCAGTTCACGTATTTATCCAATCAACTGAAGGACACTGTAAAAGAACTGGACAGGGCGAGTGCTGACGCAGGACTCGCGCCGATCCTGAAGAACAGCCGGACCCAAGCGGGCGCGCTTTCGAGCGAATTGAATGCCGTTGCCAGCGAGGTCGGCAGTCCGGAAGCGCTGCGCGGGTCAAAGAAGCGGGTGGGCGCGCTTCGCGCGGCCCTGGAGCAGGTGAAAGCCTCGTTATGAAAAAGCTTTTGGGCTTGACGCTGGGGATCATGACGGCGTTGGGAGGCTTCCTTGATCTGGGGCAGATCGTATTTACGGCGCAGGCCGGCGCACTGTTCGGCTATCAACTGCTGTGGGCCATTGTCATTGGGACCGCGGCCATCATCGTTTATATGGAAATGTGCGGCAGAATTGCGGTTGTTGCTCACGAGCCTGTGTTTGCGATCGTACGGGACAGGCTTGGTTTCCGGCTTGGACTCGCGGTGCTGGTCGCCTCGAATGTACTGAACCTGATTACCTGCGCGGCCGAACTCGCCGGAACCGCCATTGTGTTTCATCTGCTCACTGGATGGCCGGAACGGGCCGTCCTGATCGGCTCTGCGCTGGCCCTGGGCGGCATGGTCTACCTGCTGCGCTTTCGTTGGATCGAGAGAGTCTTCGGACTTTCCGGACTGCTGATGATGGCCTTTGCTGCTTCCGCGGTTGCGATGCATCCGGATTGGAAGCGGCTTGGTCGTGGAGTGCTGCCGCACCTGGTGCAGCGGGATACTCACCACCTTTTGCTGTATTGGTATTTCGCTGTCGGCATCTTCAGCGCCATGCTGATGGTGTACGAAGTGCATTTCTATTCCTCCGGGGCGATTGAGGAGGACTGGAAGGTGCGCGATCTGCAGGAGAACTTCATGGTTGCGACCTTCGGCTCTGTGCTTGGCTCGCTGCTGACTGTGGCTTTGCTGGTGGTGGCGGCCGTGGTGTTCCTGCCGCAGCATATCTTCCCCGAAACGCTGAGCACGACGGTAATGGCGGGGGCGCTCCCCTTTGCGCGCAAGGCGCTGATCACTGCGCTGCTGGGTACGCTTGCCTGTATCGCGGGCGCTGCGATCGAGACGACGCTATCGAGCGCCTACAACCTCTGCCAGTTTTTCAATCTTCCGTGGGGCAAGGATCTTCCGGCCAAATCCGCGCCTGCGTACACGGCTGCCTGGGTCGGCATTTTTGTATTGGCATTGGCGATCGCGCTGCTAGGCATTCCGCCGCTTCAGCTCGTGAACGTGTCGGTCATTTTCGGCATGGTGGTGATGCCTTTGACCTACTATCCAATTCTTCGCGTTGCTGCGGACAAGAAGATCATGGGCAAGCATGTCAACAGCAGGGTGGTGACGATTACCGGCGTTGCATTCCTGGTATTGATTACGATCGCGGCAGTGGCAGCAATTCCTTTGATGATCGCTACGCATTCTGGCAGGCCCTGATTGCATTCACCACTGGTCAGGTCCTGAACAACAGACGATAATCCTTTGCGGAGAGTGCGCACCTTCCCTGCACCTTCTATTTCTGTAAGAGGACCCCTCCGTTGAACGCTCGCCGCTCTGCTGTCCCCGCTTCCCTTTCGCTGCTCGCCATTGCGACCTCTGCACTGATGCTGCCCGGAGTGACGACATTGCCGGCTTGTGCCGCATCCAGAACAGCGACACAGACCGCGCTGAGGCTTGACCGCGTGACTGCGAGCAGGGCGCTGGAGAACGGCATTGAAGTGGACTGTAAGACCAGTGGGGGAGCTGCCGTGATGCAGATCACGGCACTGCGCGACGATGTGATCCGGGTGCGGGTGGGACCGGAGGGAACGCTGCCGGAGGATGCCTCCTGGGCAGTGCTGCCGGAGGCGCGCACGGCAAAGGTAACCGTAACGGCGGCGAATAACGGCGACGCAGTCGGTTTCAAGACGGCGAAGCTGATCGTCAGTGTCGAATCGCGCGACCATGGCGCTGAAAGTCACCGATCTCGACGGCCACGTAATCGATCAGGACGAGACGGGCCGGCCGGTCGAGTACTACGGGACCGGTTTCCGCGTGACCAAGGTGTCGCCACCGGGCGAGCATTACTTCGCGCTGGGCGACAAGCCGGGGCCGCTCGACCGGCGAAACATGGCCTTCACGATGTGGAACACCGACGCGTTCGGCTTTCAGGAGTCGACCGATCCGATCTACAAATCGATTCCGTTTGTGCTGACGATGAATGAAGGCCGCGCCGCGGGGCTGTTTCTGGACAATACGTGGCGCACGAGCTGGGAGTTCAACAAGCACCAGCGCGACGCGTGGAGTTTTACGGCTCCGAATGGGCCGCTTGATTACTACATCCTGTATGGGCCGGAGCCGAAGCAGGTATTGGGCGAGTGGGCGTGGCTGGTGGGACATACGCCGCTGCCGCCGAAGTGGTCGCTGGGCTATCAGCAGTCGCGCTACAGCTACTATCCGGAATCGGAGGTGCGCAACATTGCGAAGCACCTGCGCGCGGACCACATTCCGGCTGATGTGATCTGGCTGGATATCGATTATCAGCAGGACAATCGGCCATTCACGGTGAACCGCGAGCGCTTTCCGCACTTCGAGCAGATGGTGAAGGACCTGGCGGCGGAGAACTTCAATACCGTCGCAATCGTCGATCTGCATGTCGCGAAGCTGCCGAATGCGGGATATAAGCCATACGACACGGGCGTGGCGGGCGATCATTTCGTGAAGATGCCGGATGGCTCGACGTATACGGGCGTGGTGTGGCCGGGGCCATCGGTGTTTCCGGACTTCACGCAGGCGAGCACGCGCGACTGGTGGGGCACGCTGTTCTCGACGTTCATGAAGGACGGCGTCGCGGGGATCTGGAATGACATGAACGAGCCGGCCATCTTTGATGTGCCATCGAAGACGATGCCGGACGATGTGCAGCACCGCATCGACGAGCCGGGCTTCCGCAAGCGCACGGCGAATCATCTGGAGATCCACAACGTCTACGGCATGGAGAACACGCGCGCGACGCACGACGGCCTGGCGACGCTGGAGCCGAACATGCGGCCTTTTGTGATGACGCGTGCCAGCTATGCGGGCGGGCAGCGCTATGCCGCGACGTGGACCGGCGACAACTCCAGCACGTGGAACCATCTGCGGCTGACGACGCCGATGCTCGAAAACCTTGGCCTGAGCGGCTTTGCCATGGCGGGCGCCGATGTGGGCGGCTTTGCCGGCACACCGCAGCCGGACCTGCTGACGAAGTGGCTGGAGATTGCGGCGTTTCAGCCGATCGATCGCGATCACACCGCCAAGGGCACCGCGTACCAGGAGCCGTGGGTGCATGGGCCGGAGCAGGAGAATATCGCGCGGCGCTTTATCGAGGAGCGGTATCGGCTGATGCCGTATCTCTATACGACGACCGAGGAGATGAGCCGGACGGGCGTGCCGATCCTGCGGCCACTGTTTGTGGAGTTCCCTGATGCGACGGATGACAAGCATCCGATGGATGTCGATACGCCGAATGAATTTCTCTTCGGGCCGGACATCCTGGTGGCGCCCGCGCCGTATCCGGACGAGCTGGATAACTACTTTGTGCAGTTGCCGCCGGTGACCTGGTACGACTACTGGAGCGGCGCGAAGCTGCCGCCGCTGCCGAAGCTGAGCAGCCGCGACCTGGAGCAGCCGGGCGCGAAGGAAGAAATGGCGCGGCTGATGGCGCCGTTTCACATCACGCCGAGCCTGGATACGCTGCCGGTCTATGTGCGCGAGGGAGCGATCCTGCCCATCCAGCCGCTGACGCAGAGCACGAAGGAGACGCCGCAGGGGCCGCTGACGCTGCGTGTGTATCTACCAAGCACCGCCGCCCGTGAGACAGGAACGCAGCCGTGCGCCGGATCTATCTATCTGGATGACGGCGTCACGCTGAACTACAAGAAAGGCGAGTACCTGCGCGAGCAGTTTTCCTGCAGCGTGAGCGGCGATACGGTGACGGTGAAGATTGCGCCGCGCGAAGGCAGCTTTGCTGCCGTGGTGGCAGATGGTGCACATCGAGGTCTACGGCGGGCCTTCGATGAAAGCGGAGGCGGCTGACGGAACGCTGGCCACCTGGAACGCGCAGCGCCGGGCCATGTTGGCGACGATTCCGGATACGGGCAAGGGCACGGAGCTGACGCTGAAGTACAGCAGGTGAGCCGAGTGCAGGAAACACGAGCGACTCGGTCCTGCTCATCAGCGGTGCGCCGGCCAGCGGCAAGAGTACGCTGGCGCGCGCACTGGCCGAGATCTTCGGCTATCCGTTGATTTCCAAAGACACGATCAAGGAATCGCTGTTCGATTCTCTGGGAGCTCAGCTTGGCGCACAGATCGATTCGCCTGACGGAGCTCTCGCGTCTGCTGAGCCGAGCCGCGATGGAGATGCTGTGGTCGCTTGCGCCGTGCTGCCCGAAGGTCATTCTGGAGGCGAACTTCCGTCCGAAGAGCGAGTATGAGCGCGGACGATTCAGTGCATTGCAGGGACGGAAGCTGGAAGTCTACTGCCACTGCACGCCGGCGGAGGCGGCGCGGCGTTTTCGGGAGCGCGCCATAACAGCGCGCCTCATCCTGCGCACAGCATGAAGATGATCTCTGCCGAGTTGCTGGAGGAGTTTGACCGGCCGTTCGGGCTTTGTCCGGTGATCGATGTCGATACAGAGCATCCGGTCGATCCGGCGGAGGTCGCCGAGCGTATTCGCCGGCACTGGCCCGATCTGCAAACGTAGTACGGCTCAGCTCAGGACGTCGGTGATTCCGTATCCTTGCAACTGACGGTCTGACGAGATTCAGGTTGGTGGGCTGGTATTCGGGAAGCTGATCGAGCCGCGCCTGAACGCTGTTTGCCATGAAGGAACGCGGCGGCACGGTCGCGGTGCTTCGCAATGCCCCAGGGGAAAGAGCTTCCGTTGCTCGTGAGCCGCGGCTGTTGCTTTGCGCGGATCGATCGGCAGATACCGGCTGAGCGCATCCTGCTTGAAGGTGAGGCCGCACTGCATTGCTTTCCGCATCATCCAAGCGAGCGGGATATCGGAGAGATCGCTCAGGCGAACAGCCGCCACCGACATCGCAATGCGCGCCGGAAAACCAGACCTGCTCCATCTGCGCATCGTTGACGCGGTCTGAGCCATCCGGGTTGGTCCACAGCGTTGGCTCAAACTGCCCGCGCCGCTCGTCGATGGATACGGCGTGATACGCATTCTGCGACGCAG
The DNA here is from genome assembly GCA_963797895.1 of uncultured Acidobacteriaceae bacterium. GTDB lineage: Bacteria > Acidobacteriota > Terriglobia > Terriglobales > Acidobacteriaceae > KBS-83. The sequence continues at coordinate 1,774,432 of CAWCRD010000006.1, read as the reverse complement.
GGATGCAGCGCGGTGTCGAGGAAACCGTACTTCTTCTCGTTGAGGAGCTCGAAGAGCCGCCCGGGAATTCCGAGCGATCCGACGGTGTCCCACACGCCGATCATGCGTACCGCGGCTCCCTGAATGTCGTACTGCAGCTCGAGCTGATACTTCATCGCGGCCTGCTTCTCCGGATCGCGCTCGCGATAGGCGGCGAAGACGCCGTGCTGCCGCCTGGTCGATCGATGTTTTTCGTGGGCAGGCCGAAGCGCGCGATCATGCAGCCCAGACTGCGGGCGATGTAGGCGCCGCGGCTGAATCCGAAGAGATACACAGAAGAGCCGGGCGACCAGGCGCCGGTCAGAACGCGATAGCACTCCTGAATCTTCTGAAAGAGGCCTTCGCCCATAGCGCTGCCAGCGAGATGGTCGATGGGCGTGCCGTCCGTGCTGACGCCGCTGTCGTAGAAAGGCTGCTGAGTCTCATCGGTTGTGAGCGCGCGGAAAAGCTTGCGGACATTGGTGTCGTTGACCGAACGTCATTCCCATGCGGCGTATTCCACGTTCCGTCGGCGCACAGGACCAGCTTCTTCGGCATCGCTTCCCCTCAGTACGTCGGGCCCGGGGAGAACTTTAATCACTTAGACGGAGGATGACGGAAGCTGAATCTGCTCTAGTGGCGCGTTTGGCACTGGAGAAGGTTTGCCGCGCGCTGGGCGGCCTCGTGGATGAGGATGCCCATCTTCGGATGGGACGGCTCGTAGTCCGGCTGAATGCCAATGCTTGCCAGCGCCTCAGTGGTGCTGGGGCCGATGGAGAGCACGACTGTCCTGCGCATTGCCTTCAGCAGATCGTCCTTCGTTTGCATCTGGTCGGCAATCTGAACAAGATGCATGACCTGCACCGCGGTCAGGAAGACGATGACGTCGATCTCACCGGCAATGATGGAGCGCACAGCGTTGCGCAGCGGCTCCAGATCTTCGGGGAGCGCCCAGTGGTAGACCGGCACCGGCGTGCATGAAACGCCGCGGTCGGCGAGTGCGCTGAGCAGCTCCGGATTGCTGCTTCCGTACTCCTGCACGGCGGCGCGCATGCCGCGAAGTCTTGCACCGAAGGCGCCGTCGATTGCGGAGACAAGTTCATGCCAGGTGCAGGGCTCGGGCGCCGTCACCGTAATGGGCACGTCCAGCTCGCGCAGGGCGGCATTCGGCTTAGGTCCGCGGCTCGCGATCTTGACCTGCCGCAGGGCTTCGACGAAGCGGGCGCGGTCGTACTGCGATTCGACAATCTCGGTGAGGCGGCGAATGCCCACACCGGTGAGAAAGATGACGAGATCGAAATCACCCTGGAACAGACGAGCCGCGAACTGCAGCGCTTCCTGATTGGATTCCAAGCGGGACCTCGCGCATGGCGGGCGCAACCACAGGCTCGCCACCGCTGGCGCGGATGAGTTTGGCGATTTCCACTGCGCGGCGGCTTTCCAGCGCCAGCACGCGCATTCCGCTCGAAGCCTGCAGCAGCCATGTCTCATTATGCCGGACTACTTTGCGGATTTCTGGTCGATGCCCCAGTGATACACAAATTCGGCGTAGCCGTAATTGCTGTCCGTGCCGGTAGGATAGATGCGGCTGATGACTGTCCTGCCCCAGACGTGCGCGTAGTAAAAATTCAGCCCGATGGATTTGGTCATCTGGTAGTCGGCGCTGATGTCATAGAGCGATGCGAAGGAGCTGGCGCTGTTCGCGGGACGGCCGGTGTAGCCGAAGACCTTGTTGTCGAACGCGCCGCCACCCTGATACCACAGGTCTTTTCCGGAAGTGAGCTGCAGCCAGTGCAGATCGCTGCGGAGGCCAAGCTTTTTCGCAGGCTTGTCCATTACCTGGATGAATTCATCGGTGTTGTTCATCAGGTTGTAGAAGGGATCGCGGGCGTAGATGCGCGGCGTGGTCAGCACCTGGAAGAATGTGTTGTGCTTTGTATCGGTAGCGTCGCTGTCGCCGCTCGATCGCCACCAGCCGGCGCGGATCCATGGCGCAGTGGCGACCTTCGTGAATTGATAGCCGCCTTCCACCGCTTCGCCGTTGGCGCTGTGGTCGAGCGCGCCCCAGCTTCCGTTCTGCCCTGCAACCCAGAAGAGGAAGTCAAAGTTTCCAGGGCCGGCCGGAGCCACTAAGGCAACGTCGCCTCCATAGGTGCCGATGCGGATGTTTTTGTGATCGGCGCTGCGAATGGCGAGCGCGCGATTATCGGTCTTCGTAACGCCGGTTCGCCCATCGTGATAGCCGATGCCGAAGGCGCGCCACAGCACATGGCCTTTGAAGGCGGATTGCGTGAAGGCGAGATACTGCGCGTCGACGTTCAGCTCAGGGTTTCCGTTCATGTTGAAGACGCCCTGATCGGCACGTGCCGCGAAGCCGGTAAGATCCCATGAGCCATGCCCGTAGTGGCCATCGATACCGTCAAAGCTGCGCTGCGCGTTCGAGAACCCGAAATTGCTTATCAGGCGGTTGGCGATGCGGTTGCTCTGCAGCCAGGCTATGGTCGGGATTCTTCGGCTTGGTTTCCATGCCGTCGAAAAACTCGAACCTGCCGAGGCGAAGACTGCTGCCCTCCCCGCGATAGCGTACGTAGCCCTGCTTCAGAAAGGCAGCGGCGGGCTCCGTGTTGTTGCCATTCGAGGCGTAGTAAGTCCCGCCAAGGCCGAGCTGGCCCTGCGCTGCCACGGTGGAGACGGCATTGTCCGGCAGCGCCGAGCACGGCGGGCTGTGACAACTCCAGCGCCCAGTCCCATCGACGGATGCGTTGCGCGATGCCGATGCGCAGCAGCGATTCGACATAGCCGTAGGTCTCGGTCTTGGGCGGCGCGGCGAACCAGTTCCACGCATCGACACGGGTGCGGTCGTTGATCGTGATGCTTACCGGGGAGTTGGGCTGCGCGTGACATGCGGCGCCGAACACCACGGAAAGGGAGAGCAAAGCGAGACGGCTGCGGATGGACAAATCCTGTTTCTCCTTGGAGGAAAATGAGGCCGGCGGCTGCACCTGCAGCGGAGAGTCTGGATTTCAAGCGATCAGGCGTTAACTGCGTCTGTCTGGGCTTCGATCGGCGCAGCGTCCATGACCACGACTTCGGTTGGCTGGGTTGCAGACGCGTTCCTCATCCACAACATCGGCAGCGTGACAAAGGCGAGTGCGCCAATCAGATTGCCGGCAGTGACGGGAATCTGGTTCCACAGCCACCAATCGCGAATGGAAACATGCGCGCCCATCATCATGCCGCTGGGAATCACGAACATGTTCACCACTGAGTGTTCGTAGCCGAGCGCGAAGAAGATGAAGATGGGCAGCCAGCAGGCCGCGATTTTGCCGAGGGTGGAGCGTGACGTGAGCCCCATCACTACACCCATGCAGACCATCCAGTTGCAGAGCATCGCCTTGACGATGGAGAGGCCCATACCCGCAGCGCCGAGCTTCTGGTACCCGAGCGTCTTGGCCTGCGCGGCTGCGACGATCAGCGCCGCGGGGCCGGCGGCCGGCGCGTGATGAAGCTGCGTCTGGACCGCGGCGTACATGACCGCATAGACAAGGCCGCCGATGAGGTTACCGATAAAGACCAGATGAGATTGCCAAGCACGCGGCCGATACCGATGCCGCGCGTGAGCAGCGCGGCCGGAACCATGGCGAAGCTTCCGGTGACCAGCTCCAGTCCGAGGATCACGATCATGGCAAAGCCGCAGGGGAAGAGCACCGCACCGACGATGGGAGGGAGGCCCTGGGCGTTTGCAGTGAAGGCGACGCTGGTGGCGAAGCCGAGCAGCGCGCCGGAGAGAAAGCCGCGCACCAGCAATTGAAACGCAGGCAGGTTGCGCTTTGGTTACGCCGATGGCGAGAAAGGTCTCGGCAACCTCGGAGGGCTTGATCCAGTCCATGACAGATCCTCTCGTCGTGATGTGCCTTGCGTATGGAGACACGAAGAGCCACGGCGTGCAGCGTCTTCGATGTCAGGATGCTCAGCGGAGAGCGACGGGTAATCGCAGTGGATCGGGTCGGCCGGCACAGCGGGGTGCCGCGTAAAGCTGTTATGCACGGATATCACAGGTTCGCGGGGCAATTCAAGCATTCTTGTCTTGAACCGTCGCTCTGCGCGCATCTAAAATGCGGAGCCTTACAGTCCTTCTCTTTCGCGCACCTCGATCTGTGCCGCGATCTGTATGGAGAGTGACTGCCGCCTGAAGTAGTTTGAGCTTCTGCGCTCCACGACGAGCCCCCTCACAACCTGATTCGACAAGCAGCGAAGTTGCCGCCAATGTCCCCTCGTGCATCCGGACCCGGGGCGGCCACGACGCATTCGCCTGGAGGGAGTTGTACCGATGACCGCGCAGCCCATTGTGATTCCGATCGAGATCGAGAGCACCTTTAATGAGGAGCAGAAAGAGTATCTTGCCGGCTTTATGCTGGCCGCCGCTCGTCGCGGCAACACATTCTTCGCCGGCCACACCGCCGGTGGACTGATTACTGCTGAGCCTGCGTCAGGGACGACGAATCTCGCTGCGCCGCAGGAGAGCTACTTCGGAACTCCGATTGATGAACTGTGCAAGGAAGAGCGCATCAAGTACGAGGAAAACCCCCTCGACATCTGGGAGAAGTTGCTGGCACATGCGCGCGATGACCGCTTTCCCGAGGGCGGCGATGTCTTCCGTTTCAAGTTTCACGGGCTGTTCTACGTTGCGCCGGCGCAGGACTCGTTCATGCTGCGGCTGCGCACGCCGGGCAGCATTCTTACTTCAAAGCAGATGCGCGGGCTGGCCGAGATGGCTGAGGAATGGGGCGGCGGCGAAGCGCACATCACGACGCGCAGCAATCTGCAGATTCGCGAGCTCCAGCCGAAGAACATCGTTCGAGTACTGATGAAGCTGCAGGAGCTAGGCATGAGCTCGCGCGGCTCCGGCGCGGACAATATCCGGAACATTACGGCAACACCGACCAGTGGGCTCGATCCGCAGGAGATTCTCGACGTCGCTCCGCTGGCGCAAGCGCTGAATTTTTATATCTTCAACTCCCGCGATCTCTACGGGCTGCCGCGCAAGTTCAATGTCGCCTTCGACAGCGGCGGCGCGATCAGCGTAGTGGCCGATACGAACGACATCGCCTTCGTCGCGACGCGCGTGGCCGAGGGGCGGTCGGTGCCGGCGGCGCGTTATCTGCGGGTGCAGCTTTGCGGCATCACCGGCCATCGCCAATTCGCGAGCGACTGCGGCATTCTCGTGGCGCCGGAGCAGGCCGTTGCCGTGGCGGCTGCGATGATCCGCGTCTTCAACGAGAACGGCGACCGCACCGACAGGAAGAAGGCGCGGTTGAAATATCTGATCGATCGCTGGGGCATGGAGAAGTTCCTTGAAGAGACAGAGGCGCGGCTTTCGTTTCCGCTGCTGCGCTTCCCTGCTGATGAGTGCGAGCCGCGAGCGGCGGTAGATCAGCATGGCCATCTCGGTGTTCATCCGCAGCAGCAGCCGGGGTTCTCTTATATCGGCGTTGCGATTCCGGTGGGCCGGCTCAGCCCGGCGCAGATGCGTGCCGTGAGCGGGATTGCGGAGGAGTACGGCAGCGGAGAAATTCGTCTGACCGTATGGCAGAACCTGCTCCTTCCGAACATCGCTCATAAAGATATAGAGGCGGCGCGACAGGCGCTCGCATCTGCCGGACTTTCGGATTCTGCTGCGAGCTTCACTGCCGGCGCGGTTGCTTGTACCGGCAATACGGGCTGTCGCTACGCAGCGACCGACACGAAGCGGCATGCGCTCGCGCTGGCAAGCTATCTGGATCAACGCTTCAGGCTCGATCGCCCGCTCAACCTGCACGTCACCGGCTGTCCTCACTCGTGCGCGCAACACTACATCGGCGACATCGGACTGCTGGGTGTGAAGGTCGGCGGCGAGGAGGGCTATCAGGTATCCGTTGGAGGCGGAACGGACGAGCGGCAGGGTCTGGCGCGCGAGCTGATCCCGGCAATTCGTTTTGCCGATCTGCCGCCAATGATGGAGAAACTCTTCCATGCCTTCGAAGCGAAGCGGCATGCAGGCGAGTCGTTCCTTGAGTATGCGAGGCGGCATGACATCGCAGACCTGAAACTACAGGCCGGAGTGGAGGCGTAAACTGATGGCGGAGACTCTCGTGCCTTACATTCCGGAGGACGCTCCATTTACCTCTGCGCAGCGCGCGTGGCTGAACGGATTTCTCGCCGGCCTGTACTCGTATGCACCGGCGGAGAAGGCGGAGCCAGTGCGCGTTGCCGTGCTTTATGGTTCGCAGACCGGAACGGCCGAAGGGTCTGGCGCGCAAGCTCGCGAAAGAACTGAAGGCCGCGGGATTCGAGGCTGTGCTCACGTCGCTCGAAGGCTACCTTCCCGGCCACGCTTGCGACGGAGAGCTATGCGGTCTTTATCGTCTCCACCTATGGCGAAGGAGAGCCGCCGGATGTGGTGCAGCCGTTCTATCAGTATCTGTGCCTTGCGCACCTGCCGCTGCTCGGAAATCTTTACTATGCCGTGTGCGCGCTGGGTGACAAGCACTACGAGCATTTCTGCAAGTTCGGTCGCGATCTGGATGCGAAGCTCGAAGCGCTTGGCGGTCATGCGCATTCTGGATCGAGTCGATTGCGATGTTGATCTCGATGCGCCCTTCGCTGCATGGAAGCAGCGTCTGGCGCCACGCCTGCGCGAAGTGGCGCAGCAGCCAGTCTTAGATACGCCGGCAAATCCGGATACGCCAAGCAATTTGGACATGACGGGCAATATGGCGGAGGCACAACCTGCCGCCGCGGGCAAGCCGCTGGGGCCGGTTGCAGTGCCGGAATTATTGCATAGCAAGGACAATCCTTATCTGTCGCCCCTGGTCGAGAAGCGCAATCTGACCGATCCCGCGTCCAGCAAGCGAACGGTTCACCTCGAATTTGATATTGCAGACGCGTCGCTTCGTTACGAAGCGGGAGATGCGTGCGGCGTTGCGCCGGAGAACTGTCCTGCGCTGGTGGATGAAGCGTTGAGCCTGCTCCGCTTCACGGGCGAGGAAAAGCGTGGAGCTTGGCGGCGCGGGCTTCACGCTGCGTGATGCGCTGCGGCATCAGCTTACGATCACGCGCCTGACGCGCACGATGGTGTCGCGCTGCGCCGAGATGGGCGACATCCCTGCGCTTCGCGAACTGCTGCAGGCGGGCAATCAGGCGGCGCTGGATGAGTTTGTCCATGGGCGGGATCTTGTCGACCTGCTGCGGCACTATCCCGGAGTGATTCAGAAGCCGGCGGAGCTGGTGAAGATGCTGCCCAGGCTTGCCAAGCGGCTTTACTCCATTTCATCGAGCCCGGCAGCGCATCCCGGACGCGTCCATACCACGATCTCCGTCGTCCGCTATCAAGCGCACCAACGCGAACGCGGCGGCGTCTGCTCGACGCATCTTTCCGAACGCACGGAGCCGGGCGATCGCCTTCCGATCTACATTCAGCCGAATAAAAAATTCCGCCTCCCCGCCGATCCTGGCGCGCCGGTCATCATGGTCGGGCCAGGCACAGGCATCGCTCCGTTCCGCGCCTTTCTGCATGAGCGTAGAGCGATGGGCGCGGCCGGCCGTAACTGGCTCTTTTTCGGCGACCGCAACGAGGCGACGGATTTCCTCTATCGCGATGAGCTGGAAGCGATGCACAAGGAGGGCCATCTCGCTCGGCTGGACACGGCCTTTTCGCGCGACCGGCAGGGCAAGGTCTATGTCCAGGACAGGATGCTCGAACACGCACCGCAGCTATGGGCATGGCTGAACGATGGAGCGTACTTCTATGTGTGTGGTGACGCCACGCGCATGGCAAAGGATGTCGACCGGGCCCTCCGCCGGATTGCGCAGGAGCAGAGCGGCCACTCGCAGGAAGCGGCCGATGAATACGTGGAGAGATTGAAGGAACAGCGGCGCTACCAGCGGGACATCTACTAAGCTCGGCAAGCTGCAACTGCGGCTACTACGCTTTGGCTATAATGACATTCGGCAAGCGGGAGTAGTTCAGTGGTAGAACGTCAGCTTCCCAAGCTGAATGTCGCCGGTTCGATCCCGGTCTCCCGCTCCAATCCGCTGGCCGCTTGTGCTTTGGTTGATTCGCGGCGACTATTTTCCTTCCTGATCCGAGCTATGGTTGGAGCATGATGATGCTCCGCGCTCTCATTCCGTGGTTTGTTTTATGTACTGCTGCGTGTTCCGCACAGACTGCGCCGAAGCATGCTGCCTCAGCCGGGATGATTGATCCGAACACGATGGCGGGCGCGGACATTGGTGCGAAGGTGAATGCAGCGCTTGCAGCCATGCCTGCAAGCGGCGGCACGGTGCGGATTCCGGCGGGCGACTACAGCTTTGCCACCACCATCAAGCTCACGCGGGCGGGACAGCACCTAGTGTGTGATGCCGGCGCGGTGCTGCGCTATACGGGCAATGGCGATGCGATCCAGGCGGATACATCCTCTGGCGGCGGCCTGGCTCTCGGCATCGATGGCGAGGGCGGCTGCGAGCTGATGGGCACAGCGGCGGCGCAGAACGGCATTCATCTGCTGTCCGGCAATAGCTTCGCGATTCGCGGCATGCGCATCCTCGGCTTCAGCAAAGGAAACGGCATCGAGCTGAGCGGTGCGAACAGCGTGCAGATCGCGATGAACGTCATCTGCAGGCAATCAGCACGGCATCGACATGGTGACTGTTCCGCACTATGCGCCCAATGCTGTGCATGTCGAAGACAACGAGATCTCCAACAGCGACTGGGGCATCTACAGCCACGACGGTCACGTACCGGCAACGCGCGCGCTGGCGAATGTCTATCGCGATAATGTTCTGGAGGCAAACCGCACGGGCGATATCTTTCTGGGCTGGGATGCGCACACACTCGTGGAAGGAAATTATTTTGAATCGACTGGAGTGGCGATCGCCGCCGGCGCGGGTCCGGGCAATGTTTATGACATCCATATTATCCGGAACTACTTCACGGTGAACGGCCCGGCGGGCTATCGGTCGGAAGTAGAGCTGGGATACGGCTTCGGCTTCTTCATCGAAGGCAACTATGAGGAAGGTCCGCCGGGTAAGGCCGCGGGATCGGAGTGCGCGGTGAATGCGATTCCGGGGCCTCACGGCGGCACTAGCAAGGTCGTGCTGCGCAACGCCTTTTCTCGCGTCAGTGAGGGCGCGATCAGCGCGCACGAATTCTGCTATAAGGGCAGCCCTGACATTCCGCCCGGCGTCCTTGGCGAGTGGCGCATGGCCGGCGATGTTTCGGTGGATGGCGCTGTCAAGGCGAAGAGTGCCCGGCTCAGCGGGCCGCTGGAGCTGAGCCAGGGCGCCGTGGCATCGACCGACTCCTCCATCAAACCAAACGACGTGTGTTCCACGGAAGGGATGCTTCTCATCTCACGACCTGCCAACCAGCCGGCTGCGGCTCTTCTTCTGCAGCGGCTTTCACTGGCAGCCGGTTGTTCTGCCGCATCGGTGAGAGTGGATACGGCAGATGCCAGTTCACTGCATGGCTTCGCCGATTCGCGTCGAGATGAACCGATTCGTGCCTGTCAGATCATGTAGCTCAGGTGCATCCAGCAGCACGAGGAGCGCGATCAGCAGCAGCCCAGCTGAAGGCGTATAGCCCCATAGGCGGCTGTACGGCCAGCGCGGGAAGCTGGCGGCGGCCAGCAGCAGCGGCACGAGCCACAACGCCATGATCATGGCGTTGCCTTCTTTGCCTTGCTTGGCGGACCGGGTTGCCAACTTGCGGGATGCGAGCTGGCGCGCGCGGGCGAAGATGTCGAGAAACATCTCCCGCGTGAGGCGGCCGGTGTTGGTGTTCTGCAGCGACGGATGATAGCTGCCCACGAGCGTGACGCCATCCGGCATCTCGTACTCGGCGCAGTGACGAAACGGATATTCCGCCAGAGCGTACTCGCAAATCCTTTGCGCCGGAGATGCTGCAGGTATCCGTTCCAAGCGATGTGCCCCAGGCAGACGACGACGCGCAGCCGGGTGAGCAGAGCGATCTCTTCGTCGAGCCATGCTGCGCAGTTCGACAGCTCGGCCGGCGTGGGCTTGTTGTCCGGCGGGGCGCAGCGGCCGACGGAGGTAATCCAGAGATCGCGCAGTCGCATGCCGTCCTCGCGGCTGCGCGCGGCGGGCTGCGAAGCGAACCCCGCCTCGTAGAGCACGGGATAAAGAAAGTCGCCGGAGCCATCGCCGGTGAAGGGCCGTCCGGTGCGGTTGGAGCCGTGAGCGCCGGGCGCGAGACCCAGGATCAGGACGCGTGCGGCGGGATCGCCGAAGCCCGGCACGGGTCGGCCCCAGTAGGTCTCGTCGCGGTAGGCGCGGCGGCGCGTGCGGGCCACTTCGGCGCACCAGGCGCGGAGACGCGGGCAGCGCTCGCAGGCGATGATGCGCGCATTCAGCGCGTCTAATGCCGACCCGGATCGGACGCGCATTCAGCGCGTCCGGGGCCGACCCGGCGGGCTGGCTTGGCGTGTTCCAGGACGGGCGATTCGAGGTGAATCGAGGCATGGATGGGGCTCTACCGATATTCTAGAAGGCGCGTCCGGATACGATCGACCGATCTGTCGAACGGTCCCCGAAATCTGTTAGATGGAACCCTGTTCGGGATGAAAGCGTACTGGAAGAGCAGGTTCAACAGAAGAGCAGGTAAACAGAGGTACGAGTTACGCCAAACCTGTGCGGCCGGGTGACGTTCGCAGAGATGGAATGGTCTTTAAGTGTATTCCCTCGCTGGGCGGCAGCCCGGTCGAGGATTTTTTCCGAGGCTCGATCATGACGGTTTTCTGGATCAACCCAGGGGCCAATGGACGACTTGCCATTGTGCCGCGCCCGCGCGGCGACAAACGGCTTGCGGAAGACCTAGCCGCGCTTCGCCGGGACGGAATCGACATCCTGGTATCGCTGCTGACGCCGCAGGAGATGGCAGAGCTGGGGCTTGCAGCGCGAGGCAGGCGCTTTGCGAGCAGACAGGCATCGAGTTCCGCTCCTTCCCGATTCCTGACCACGGCGTGCCGGCCTCTCACCGCCAGCTCCAGGAATTGGCAGATGCGCTGGCCACCGAACGTCTGCACGGAAAGAACATCGGCGCGCATTGCCGGGCGTGCATCGGCCGCTCCGCGCTGCTGATGGCTGCCATTCTGTGCGTGGAAGGCCTCTCGCCGGAACGGGCGCTTCGGTCTGATTTCCAAAGGCCGTGGCCTGGAGGTGCCGGACACGCCGGAGCAGGCGGAGTGGCTGGCGGGATTTGCGAGCGCGCTGCCTCGGTGCTGAGTCGTTGCGAGCATCCAGGATTCCGTGCACTTCCGACGCGGTAGAAGTATCTCAGGCTTAGCGTGACGCAGATGAGCAGGAACGCGCGACATTGGCCGGGCGTAGTTTTCGTTCTGGTGGCCGTCGTTCTCGCTTTAGCCACACTGCATCACTACGGCGCTAACCGGCGGCTTGCCCGGCTTGCGATGGAGACAGCGCAAGGCTCGGGCTTATTAGATCGAGAGGTTGGAACCCCTCTCTCCATGGCCATCCTGGTGCACGGCCGCGTGGTGGAAGGCGCGAATGGTGGAAACGCTGACCTTGAAATACCTGTCTCCGGGGATGCCGGACGAGGAACTTTATTTGCGTGGGAGCAGCGCGATCGAGAGTCGTGGCGCATCTGTTCGCTCTCGTTTCGATCGAATGGCGGTCTGTCCATCGTGATCGTGTCCGATGAAACCAGCCGTTGCGAGCGAGAGTAGCCGGCGCGAATTGGAATTGCGTAACTCCGGCGTAGAATGGGTGCGCTTCACGGCGGCTTTGCCGTTCGGTTGCAAACGCTTCCCCATCAGAGGAGCGAATCCATGCCCGTTTCCGCTCGACCCGTTGTGAACAGAACATTCGCTTCGCCTGCTCCTGCTGCTGGCTGCTACTCTGCTGCTTGCCGGCGGCTGCAAGTCCTCGGCACCTACTGAATCGGTGAATCCCAAGAACGTGCCCGCGGCCGCTCCGCAAATCAACGGACAGGATGTCGTCACCTTGCAGCGCAAGGCCACCGAAGGCGGCAAGACGCCGGAGTTCCTCTCGGCCACCGTGATCCCCGGCCGCGGCATGAATCTCTTTCAGATCACCGCGGACCTTCCCGGCAAGGGCACGACCAACATCTTCTTCGCGCCGCCTCTGAGTGAAGCGCAGAGCAAGTTCACCGGGACGGACGCAGACAAATTCGGCAATGCATCTTTCGGTTTCGGCGGAGCTTTCCTGGTGCCCTATCCGAATCGCATTCGCGGCAAGCTTTCCGATGACAAGCAGAGCATCGTCACGTCCTGGCACGGCCACACGCTGACCCTGCCGGCGAATTTCTCCGGAAAGAAGCCGGGCGCGGAGCTGCATTCGATCCACGGGCTCATCCTGCAATCGAAGACCGATGATGTGAAGGTCGCCGATTCAGGCCGACGGCCAGACCGTCACCGGGACCATCCATGCCGGGGACTTTGGCGGCCACTGGCTCTCGAAGACCGACCTCGACTTCACTATCGAGCTGGCGGGCAAGGACGTGACGGCGACGATCACGGCGAAGAATGTGGGCGACCAGGAGGAGCCGATCTCGATCGGCTGGCATCCGTACTTCGCCATTCCCGAGCGGCGATCGCACACAGGCACGGTTGCATGTTCCCGCGGCAGAGATGGCCCTGGTGAACAACTATGACGACGTCTTCCCCACCGGCAAGCTGAAGCCGGTCAAGGGCACGAAGTATGACTTCAACGCGGCAGACGGCAAAGCGCTGGATGGCGATTTTCTGGACGACAACTTTTCCAAGCTCACCCGCACCGATGGCGCGGTCGATGTGCGGCTGACCGATCCCGCTTCCAACTACGGCATGCACATCCTCGGAGAGTCGCCGGAGATCAAGACGGTGCAGGTCTACGCGCCGACCGATCCGGGAAAGAACTTCGTCGCCATCGAACAGCAGTTCAACTTTGGCGATCCCTTCGGCAAGGAGTGGCACGGCATGGATACCGGCATGGTTACGCTGAAGCCGGGCGCGTCCGTGACCTGGAAGGTGAAGCTGGAGTTGTTCACGCCTCCGGCAGCAGCAAAATAGCCTCACAGGCAAAGGGCGCCACGGCTATGCGGCTGCGGCGCTTTTCCATTTCAGGAAGCATCCGCTCGTCTCACGTGACTTGAGTCACGAAATCTTTACGACAATTTTGCGCAACTCGGCTGTGCAGGCGCCGTCTAGAGCAGTATGCAAACCGCGAATGTGCGCTGCCTCTGCTGCGGAAGCCGGACGCTCACGGCGCCGGGAACTTTTGAGCTGTGCCCTGTCTGCTGGTGGCTCGACGATGGACAGGATGAGGCGGATGCAGATGTGGTGCGCGGGGGTCCCAACGGCATCCTGAGCCTGACGGCGGCGCGCGCCAACTTCCTAGCCTGCGGAGCCTCCGATCCGCGGTTCGTCGGTCATGTACGCGCGCCATTGCCTACCGAGCGCACAGCGGGACAGAATCCAGCGTTTCGCCCGGCTGTTTAGCAATACCGTTACTCTAAGGGCGACGGCATCGTCTGCGCGGTTTGACCCCCTTCCGAAAGCCTCTTACCATTGAATCAAGGCCGCCTGCTTGGAGCGTGGTCTGGCGCGCGCGATGCGTTCCACCAGGCTTCCCCGTCCCATCAGATCCGCAGGCGCAGACATTCACGGAAGGCACATTCGAGCACTACTTTGAGCACAGATACAGTCGAGACCCCTACCAATCCCGAGACACACAGCAGCGGCCGCCCAGCCCGAGGCGGGCTAGCGGAACACACGAACATACCGCGCCACGATCACACGCATCAGCATGGGCCCACCTTCAATCCGGAGGTGACCCGCTCGGTCGAGGTCACGATCCCGGCCGATGAGGTCTCCCGTGCCATGCGATCCACGGTGAAGCGCTACCAGAAGCAGGCGCACCTGCCCGGCTTCCGCGCCGGCAAGGTTCCGGAGTCGCTGATCCGCGCGCGGTTTGCAGAGCGCATCCGCCAGGAGGTGCTGGAGGCCGTGATGCCGCAGCATTTCCAGAAGGCGATCGCCGAGGGCAACTACAAGCTGGTCTCGCAGCCCCAGGTCGTCGACATGAAGATGGAAGACGACCAGCCGCTGTGGTTCAAGGCGGAGTTTGAGGTCATGCCGGAGTTCTCCGTCGAGGGCTACCAGGACGTGAAGGTGGAGAAGCCAGGCTCCGCGTTCACCGACGAGGAGTTCGCGACCGAGGTCGAGCGCGTGCGCGAGTCGCGTTCCACCATGGAGCCGGTAGAAGAAGACCGTCCGCTCGCCGATGGAGACTGGGCGCAGATCAGCTTTACGGGCAATGTCCAGCAGCCAGCAGAAGGCGAGAACGCGACCGATGCCCGGACAACACCCCACTCACAGGCGAGGACGTAATGCTCGAGGTTGGCGGATCGAATACCCTCCCTGCCTTCAACGAAGCGCTGCGCGGCGCGAAGGTCGGGCAGGAGCTGAAATTCGAGCTGAGCTATCCGGAGGACTTCGGCGAAAAGCGGCTCGCGGGCAAGACGGTCGCCTACGACGTTGCGGTCAAAGCCATCAAGCGGCGGGTGCAGCCAGAGTTAAACGATGACTTCGCAAAGGAGCTCGGAGATTACTCAGGCTACGAGGATTTCACCACGAAATTCCGCGAGAACCTGCAGGCCGAGAAGGAGCGCCGCACCGAGACTGACACCCGTGAGCGCCTGCTGAACGCGCTCAGCGAGCGCTTCCAGTTCCCTGTGCCGGAGTCGATGGTGCAGCAGCAGATCGATGTGCGGCTCGACCGCGGACTGCGCGCGCTTGCCAGCCAGGGCATGCGCGAAGAGGACATGAAGCGGCTGGACTTTGCACGGTTACGTGCGGCGCAGCGCGATTCTGCGACCAGCGAGGTGAAGTCGCTGCTGATTCTGGACCGCATCGCAGACGCAGAGAACATCGGCGTCTCCGACGAGGAAGTGAACCAGGAGCTGGAGTTGCTCTCGCTGCGGTTACGTGAACCGGTGGATGCCCTATGGGTGCGATTGACGCAGGATGGGTCGATGGCTAGAATCCGGGAACAAATTCGGCGGGACAAGACCGCGACGCTTCTGTACGAGAGACTTTAGTTGTAGGAAGTTGTAGGCGCGAGCTATTCGCGCTCTTTGAAGGGACGCAGCAGAACCAGCCAGCCGGAGGAAGTGCCGGCGGCCGAGGAGCACAAGGAAGAGCATGGCACTGGTACCGATGGTCATCGAGCAGACGAGCCGGGGCGAACGCGCCTACGACATCTACAGCCGTCTGCTCCGCGACAACATCATTTTTCTGGGAACGCCGATCGACGACCAGATCGCCAACCTGGTGATCGCGCAAATGCTGTTTCTCTCCGGCGAGGACCCGGAAAAGGACCTTCAGCTTTATATCAACTCGCCGGGCGGCTCCATTACCGCCGGTCTAGCCATCTATGACACCATGCAGTTCATCAAGAATGATGTGGTGACCTACTGTATCGGCCAGGCGGCATCGATGGGCGCGTTTCTGTTAATGTCAGGCACCGCGGGCAAGCGGTTTGCGCTGCCCAACTCGCGCATTCTGATTCATCAGCCGTCGATGGGCGGGCTTTCCGGCCAGGCTACCGATATCGATATTCACGCTCGCGAAATCCTCCGGATCCGCGAGATCACCAATCACCTGATGTCGAAGCATACCGGTCAATCGCTCGAACGTATCGAGCGGGACGTCGAGCGGGACTTCATTATGAACTCCCCACAGGCGAAGGAATACGGCATCATCGACGAGATCATCGATCGTCCGCGCACTTAGGCGGGCGACAAGGACCTCGGCGAGAAGGAGCAGATTCCATGAAAACGCGCACGGGTTCCGACGAGACACTTCGCTGTTCGTTCTGCCATAAATCGCAGGACGCTGTGGCCAAACTGATCTCTTCCCCCAGCGACTATCCGCGTGCGTACATCTGCGACGAGTGCGTCGCAGTGTGCAACTCCATCCTGGACGACGACCGGACCGAGGCTCAGCCCGGCGCCGCGCCTGCCCACCTGCCCAAGCCGCAGGAGGTCAAGGCGTTCCTGGATGAGTACGTCATCGGACAGGAGACCACGAAGAAGAAGCTGGCCGTAGCGGTCTACAACCACTACAAGCGCGTGCAGATGAACCGTACGCGCGGCAACGATGTCGAGCTGTCGAAGTCCAACATCCTGCTGGTTGGTCCGACGGGCAGCGGCAAGACGCTGCTGGCTCACACGCTGGCCAAGATGCTCGATGTGCCCTTCGCCATTGTGGACGCCACCACGCTGACCGAGGCCGGCTATGTAGGGGAGGACGTCGAGAACATCATCCTGAAGCTGCTGCAGGCAGCCGACGGCGACGTAGCCCGCACGCAGACCGGCATCATCTACATCGACGAGATCGACAAGATCGGCCGCAAGGACGAAAACCCGTCGATTACGCGCGATGTGTCGGGCGAGGGCGTGCAGCAGGCGCTGCTCAAGATTCTCGAAGGCACGGTCGCCAATGTGCCTCCGCAGGGCGGCCGCAAGCATCCGCACCAGGAGTTCACCCCGGTCGATACCACCAACATTCTTTTCATCTGCGGCGGGCGCCTTCGTGGGCCTGGAGCGGGTGATCGGACGCCGGGTGGGCAAGAAGGCGCTGGGCTTCAAGGCGCTGACGCGAGAAGCAGGCGAAGGCTGAGAGCGCAAGTGCCGCGCAGCGCGACACCGAGTTGCTACGCCAGGCCGAGCCGCAGGACCTGATCAAGTTCGGGCTGATCCCCGAATTCGTCGGACGCCTGCCGGTGATCGGCATCCTGGACGAGCTGGACGAAGTGGCGCTGGTCGAGATCCTGACCAAGCCGCGCAACGCCATCCTGAAGCAGTACCAGAAGCTCTTCGACTATGAGGGCGTCAAACTGAACTTTACCAGCGACGCCACGCGCCGCCGTGGCACGCGAGGCGCTGCATCGCAAGGTGGGCGCGCGCGGCTTGCGCATGATCCTCGAAGAGCTGATGCTGGACCTGATGTACCACCTGCCCAGCAAGAAGCAGATCAAAGAGCTGGACATCACGGCCGAGATGGTCGCGAAGCGGGACTTCTCCGAGCATTTGCTGGAGAAGGCAGGGTAGGACACGCGGCCTGACCTGGAGCGGTGCAGTTCCCGCAAGTGCCGCGGCTGGCATGAAGTTGCGTTGGTGCAGGTTTGAGAAGTCTGCTCTGATCGGGTTCTCTCCGCCTGAAAGGTGAACCTCCCGCAGGCGTTCTGACGTCAAACACGTACGGCTCCGGAGTCGAAGCCGGGCGCAGTTGATCCGTATTCGTACGGTTCCGATGCCGATGCTCACCGGCCATCGTGGGCAGAAGGACAGAAGTGGCTACCAGTAAAGAACCGAAAGAGCCGAAGGAGACGAAAGAGCGCGGCGAGCAGCGCAAGCTGCCGATGATGCCCATCCGCGAGATGGTCATCTTCCCTTACATGATGACGCCGTTCATCGTCGGGCGCGACTCGAGCGTCCGCGCGCTCGAAGAGGCGCTGAACGGCGACCGCCGCATCTTCCTCGCCACGCAGCACGACGCCTCGATCGACGAGCCCAAGGCGGAGGACGTCTACCCGGTCGGCACGATCGGCAACATCGTCCAGAGCGTCAAGATGCCGGACGGAAACATTAAAGTTCTGGTTGAGGGGCTGGAGCGAGCGAAGTCGACTGAGATCAATGACTCCGACGGCTTCTTCGTCGCCACCGTCCGCATCCCGCGCATCAATCCGCCCGGTCCGCAGACAGAGCAGTTGATGCGGAAGGTCACCGGCCTGTTCGAGCAGTACGTCAAGCTGCAGCAAAGCCTGAACTATGAATCCATCGTCGCCGCCGTCCGCATGGACGAGCCGGGCAAGCTGGCCGACACCATCGCCGCGAACCTGCAGCTTTCTGTCGAGGAAAAGCAGGAGCTGCTGAACCTGTTCGATCCCACCGAGCGGCTGGCCCGGATCGCCGACCTGCTGGACATGGAGATCGAGAAGCTGAACATGGACCGCTCCATCCAGGGCCGGGTAAAGCGGCAGATGGAGCGCGCGCAGAAGGAGTACTACCTCAACGAGAAGATCAAGGCCATCCAGAAGGAGCTGGGCCGCGGCGAGAAGAGCGAGTTCGATGAGCTGAAGAAGAAGATCGAGACCGCGGGCATGCCCAAGGACGTGATGGACAAGGCGATGCAGGAGCTGAAGAAGCTCGAAGCGATGCCGCCGATGTCCGCCGAGTCCACCGTCTCCCGCAACTACCTGGACTGGCTGCTCGCTGTGCCGTGGAAGAAGAAGTCGAAGGAGACGCGCTCGATCGACACGGCGGAGAAGGTGCTCGACACCGACCACTACGGTCTGGAAAAGATCAAGGAGCGCATTCTCGAGTTCCTCGCCGTGCGCCAGCTCGTAAAAAACCCGAAGGGCTCGATCCTGTGCTTTGTCGGGCCTCCCGGCGTGGGCAAGACGTCGCTTGGCATGTCGATCGCCAAGGCGACCGGGCGCAAATTCGTCCGCATGTCGCTGGGCGGCGTGCGCGATGAGGCGGAGATCCGCGGCCATCGCCGCACCTATATCGGCGCGCTGCCGGGCCAGATCATCCAGTCGATGAAGAAGGCCGGCACGAAGAATCCCGTCTTCATGCTCGACGAAGTAGACAAGATGGCGTCGGACTTCCGCGGCGATCCGTCCTCTGCCCTGCTCGAAGTTCTCGACCCGGAGCAGAACTCGAATTTCCAGGACCACTATCTCGATGTGGAGTACGACTTGTCGCAGGTGCTCTTCGTCGCAACGGCGAACGTGCTGCACACCATTCCCGGTCCGCTGCAGGACCGCATGGAAGTCCTGCGGCTGCACGGCTACACCGAGGCGGAAAAGATCGAGATCGCCAAACAGTACCTGGTGAAGAAGCAGCTTGAGGGCACTGGACTCAGCGACAAGAACCTCTCGTTCGCTGATGATGCGCTCACCGAGATCGTCCGCAGCTATACGCGCGAGGCCGGCGTCCGCAACCTGGAGCGCGAGATCGGCAACATCTGCCGCAAGGTTGCGCGGCGGGTGGTGAAGAACGGCGCGAAGCACAAGGAAACGATCACCAAGGAGAACATCGCCGACTTCCTCGGCGTTGCGAAGTTCCGCGATTCGCAGGCGCACGAGAAGAACGAAGTCGGCCTGGTCACCGGCCTGGCCTGGACTGAAGTGGGCGGCAGCATTCTTTCCACCGAAGTGCAGGTGCTCGACGGCAAGGGCAAGCTCACGCTGACCGGCCAGCTTGGCGACGTCATGCAGGAGTCGGCGCAGGCCGCGCTCTCCTATATCCGCAGCCGCGCACAGCAGCTTGGGCTGCCGCGTGACTTCTATCGCAACGTCGATATCCACGTGCATGTGCCGGAAGGCGCGATCCCGAAGGATGGACCCTCCGCCGGCATCACGATGGCGACGGCGCTGGCCAGCGCGCTGATCAAAATCCCGGTACGCCGCGATCTGGCGATGACGGGCGAGATCACGCTGCGCGGCAAGGTGCTGCCCATCGGCGGCTTGAAGGAGAAGCTGCTGGCGGCACATCGCGCCGGCATCTTCGAAGCCATTCTTTCCAACGAAAACGAAAAGGATGTCGCCGAGCTGCCCGATAACCTGAAGAAGGCGATGAAGCTGCACTTCGTCGGAACAATGGACGAGGTGCTGAAGATCGCGCTGGAGTCGCCGCTGCCCGAGCTGAAGGAAGAAACGCCGGAAGCGCTGGTGGTCGTACACGCTGCGGTTCCGCAGGACCAGCCTCAGGCTCATCAGTAATCCACCTCGATGGAACAATGAGGGCGCTGCTTCGGCGGCGCCCTTTCTCTTTCAGCGCAGCAAGGCCAGCAGGCTCGAATAATCATCCGTCCACAGCCGCAACCCCTGCACGCTGTTCCGGCAGTCTCGAAGAGCCGGCGATCGCAGGAAGCGCGAGAAACGCAGCATTGTCGGTTACGAGCATCCAGGTGGCGTTGAACGCACCCCGCTCGCGGTTTCCGTAGCTCTGCACCGTACGTACCTGCATGCCCGCGCGCACGAGCCAGCAAGGCAATCGCCGGCTCCAGATCAACATGCTGGTTTGAAATGTGGAAGGCGAGGACGCCGCCGGGGGCAAGATGGCTTCCGATAAACGGCCAGCGCCTGCGTAGTCAGCAGGTGCAGCGGTATCGCATCGCCGGAGAAGGCATCGATGACCAGCACATCGAAATGCTGCGGAGCCTCTTTGGCGAGCGAGGCGCGCGCGTCGCCCTCAGCAAAGCTGATCTGGGCCGGTGAGTCGCGCAGATACGTGAAGAGATGTTGCGCGATCGGCAGAACCGCCGGGTTGATCTCATAGAAGCGCATGCGATCCCCCGGTCTTCCGTAGGCTGCGATCGTGCCTGTGCCCAATCCGATGATGCCGATGTTCCGCGCGCGACCGTCGCAGCAGTAGCGCAGCGCCAGCCCAACGCCGGAGTCTTCTGCGTAGTACGTCGTCGGCGTGGTTCGAAGCCCGGGCGCGAAGATCTGCGTTCCGTGCTGGATCGTTCCGTTGCTCAACGTGCGCACCCAGTGCTGATGCTCGTCGTAGGTCTGCTTCACCCTGCAGGCTGGCGTAGAAGTTGCGCGCAGCAAACATCGTGTCGCGACGATAGGCCGCATGCAGCAGAACCAAAACGTAAAGCAAACCGACAGATCCGGCAGACCAGAGCAGGCGCTGCGACCAGTTCTCCGGCCAGACGACCAGCAGCGCTACGAGTGCGGTCGCAAAGAAGGAGATGGCGACATCGTAGTTGGAAGAAAAAATCAGCGGCGACGCGATGCCGATCAGGAACGATCCGATGGCGCCGCCTGCGGCGAACGTCAGATAGAAGGCCGTGAGTTCCCTGGCCGCGCGCGGGCGCAGTGCGTAGGCTTCCACGTGACAGTAGAGGCAGGCGAGAAACATCTCCGCGAGAAAGAAGGCGATGCCGACGAAGGCAGGCAGCGACACATCTGCCTTGGCGAGCATGTATGCGAGACCGGCGAGCATGACCGCCAGCAGCCGGGTCAGTATCGGGCGAGGCACGAATCTCGCGTACTCAAAGGCAACAATCAAGGTGAGCAGATACGCAGCCAGAGGCAGAATCCAGAGCAGAGGGATGGCGGCAATATTCGCCGTGAGGTAACTCGTGACCGCGCTCAACTGCATGGCCGCGACCATCGGCAGCAGCAGCCACAGGCATCTGGCTCTCCGTGTGGTTCTCAGGGACGCGGAGCGGTTCGGTGTCCGGCAATGCCTGCAGCCGGCTGCCGGCGCATTCCGTACTCCCCGCGCGAGCACTGCAGCGAGAGCGACGAAGCACACAAAGCCGCAGCCCCATAAGAATTCGCTGCACACGCAGCGTGATGTACGGCTCAATCACCGTTGGATAGAGCGCCAGAGCCAGCAGCGAGGCAAGATTTGACAGCGCAAACAGGCGATATGGAATGCGGTTCTGCTCCAGCCGCGCCAGCCACGCCTGCAGCAACGGGCTGGTCGAGCCCAGCAGCACGAACGGCAATCCGATCGAAAACAGCAGGGCCGTCAGGACCATCAGGAAGGGATGCGCCGGATGTTTGCGCGAAGCTTCCGCCGCGGAAAGACCACGCCAGCGCCAAGGCCGCGCCGCACACCAGCAAGCCAATGTGGAGCGGCATCTGCCAGCGAGCCCGCGAACGAGCCAGCCAATGCGCATACGCGTAGCCGGCGAGCAGAGCGGTCTGGAAGAAGACCAGGCAGGTGAGCCACACTGCCGCAGATCCGCCGAAGGCCGGCAGAAGCTGCTTGGCCGCCATGGGTTCGACGAGGAACAGCAGAAATGCGGCCAAGAAAGATCGCCGCGCCGTACAGAGATCGGGTGGTCAACGTGGAAAGCTCTCCCGGAGATCGCTATTTCGACCTGTGGGTGAGCTTTCCAGCGAAGCGCGACTGTGTCAAATCGCTGCGCAAGAAAAAGGCGCCGCCACGCGGCGCCCTTCTTGTTTTATTGCGCTTCGGTGATTACTTGCGCTTCCAGAACGGGTCCGTGCTCGCCCATTCATCCTGGACATAGCTCATCTGCCGGGTTGAAGGCAAACAGATTGCGCTGCGAGGATTCAACGCTGGCGGCTGCAAGCTCACGGTAATGCTTCATGTTCGCTTCGCCCATCGTCTCGCGGAACTTCGCATTGTTCGCATCGGAGGCATCTACTTCCGACAGCGACTTCATCGGGGTAATCAGCAGCCACATGCCTCCGTTCTCCCATCCGTATGCGCTCTGATAGAGGGCGATGTGCCTGCCCGGCTCGGCCTTGTCCAGATTGGCCCGCAGCATCTTGAGGTACTCCTCCCACTCCTGCTGATGTCCGACGCGAACGTGAACTCGGATGATCTGCATGTAGCGCATGGTTGGGATGCTTACACCGGTTTCGTGCATGAGATCGTCGCGTAGCGTATAGATGTTTCTGGACATCGAGCTCAGCAGTTCTCCATCCTCTGCGGAGGCGCCGTCAATGTCCGCGGTCAGGCCAGCATCACCCATCTCCTGCTGGTGCTGTTTTTCGAACGCCGCAAATGAGTCATAGCTAAAGAAGAACAGAGACCGTGGCGGCCCGGAGATCGCATCCATTGCGAGATAGTGTTCCGCCGCTTTGGACTTTTGACTGGCTTCTACGAAGGCGTCTTCCGTCTTCTGGTGGGCGCTTGCACTCGTGCCCGGCTTCAGATTCTCAACATCGATCACCAGCACCTTGGGCGGCGACGTTATCTTCGCCCCAGTCTCCTGTGCTCTGGCAGCCGGGAGTCCACACATTCCGCCGATACAAAGACACAGCCCTGCACACAATCCGATTGTCTTGCTAAACATAGAAATCCTTCCTGGAGCGTAAAGAGGCAGCGTTTGAGTCGCGGGGATAGTCAGCGGTGGGGGAAGGAGCCCTTACTCGGAGAACGTGGCGGGAAGCCCACGCGAGCCCAAAGGAACATGGAGCAGCAAAAGGCAAACACTCGTATGCAGCACACAAGGGAGTGGCTGCATGAAAGGAATTGCTTCAAATCTGCGGTCTGTGCCCTTGCTTTATATACCCGTACATTGTGCGGCGCAATGGAATAGAGGAAGCCACAGATGCAAATGCGCGCCAGCGCACGATTGAAGATGCGGATATGTTCCACGCGTCCGGAGCGCTGTGCGCCGCGCATGATGCGTGTCTTCGCGAATCGCACCGCCAGGCGCACAGTCAGCAGCGCCAGCACGCTCCAGCATAACCACAGCAGCGCGATCCGCAGATGCGAGGCGGTGCTGAGCGAGACGCCCAAGCCGCCGCCAAGCGCGAGATAGGCCGCGATGCACATGGGGCACTTTGGCACCAGCGCCAGCCCGAGGCTGGGCAGCGCCCACGAGACCGCACTCGACGAACGCCGCGCCAGCCGCCGCGCCGGTGCTGCTGACTGAGGAGAAGCAGCATTCCGCCGGCACGCGCAGATCGGTCCGCGCTCGGAATTTGACCGCTGCTGCCCCTCAGTTTCGTAGCGGTTATCACGCGCTGCGTGAACTCCTTCTCGCGTTTCAGAAGCTCTGTGCGCGCCCTCACCCATTTTTTGTGCGACACGAACTTGTGATCTATGGGTTCTGCTCCCGGCACCGCACTCTCCTCTCTGAGTGTTGTCTTGCCGCTGTTAGCTGATATTCAGCTCGCGGCCTGCGTTCTCCACCACCTTGACCCACTTGGGATCTGGCGAAGCTTCAGCGGAATAGTTGTCATGCCAGTTCCACCACTTGTACGGCGGGGTCTGGGGGTAGCCCTCGGGCGAGTCCTCCCATGTCTCCTGACGTCCAAGCGCGGTCAGGTCGAGGTAGCTCCAGATGCTCCCCATTGCCTCGTCGCCACGGTTGTTGATGAAGTACGTGCGGAACATCTTGTCGCCGTCGCGGATGAACGCATTGTCGCCGTGCCATTCGTCTACGCCGAAGTCTTTGTCGAAGCTGTCGGTGATGGTGTACCAAGGCATCTCCCAGTCCATCCGCGCCTTCAGGCGCGCGATGTCGGCCTGCGGCGCGCGCGAGGCGTACGCGAGAGTGGTGTCGCGGGCGTTCAGATGCGAGAGGTGAGCGACCTGGTCGGCCCCCAGAGAGCAGCCGCGGCACGCATGATCGGGCCAGCCGAACACGCCGGGCTCGAAGAATGCGCGGTAGAGAATCAACTGGCGACGGCCTTCGAACAGATCAAGCAGGCTCACCTTGCCCTTCGGCCCGTCGAACTCATACTTCTTCTCTACGGCCATCCACGGCATCCGCCGGCGCTCGGCGGCCAGCGCGTCGCGCTGCCGCGTCAACTCTTTTTCCTTCTACGAGCAGTTGCTCGCGCGCGGTGTCCCACTCTTGCGGCGATACGATCGAAGGCGTCTTCATCGTCTGGGTGTCTTTGTGCGTCTCCATGTTCTCTCTCCTTACGTGCTTCCTGTTGCGGTTGGTGATTGCCGCGGAGTCTGCTCGCGATCATTCCCGCGAGTCCTGTCAGCGCTGGCCGGTCTTGCGCCCTTCGGCGGCGGCACGAATATGTTCCAGCATGTTGTTCCACCCTGTGCTCACATTCGCCGAAACATCCTCCGGAATCAGTCCCATGGCGGTATGAACGAAGCGAAGAATCGTGATGTTGCCATCCGCCTTGAGACGAAACTGAAGATTCGAGGTCGCGGGAAAAGACATGAAGAGCGGCCCGTAAATCTCCAGCAGCTCCGGCTTCTTGATCGCCTGCACATGTCCCCACATGTGGCCGGTGTCTTTGCCAAGATTGCGATACCAGCGGCCGCCTGGCCAAGCTTCAAGCTTCATCGGCATTGGTTCGCCATCTGGCTTCACATTCAGCGATCCCATTTGCTCGAGAACTGTTTCGAAGACGATATCGATCGATGCTTCGATCCGGTCTTCCCGCTTGATGGAGAAGCTGCGGACGGCTTCATCCACGCCGGCCTGCACCATCATCCCTGCTGCTGAGCTCATAGTTCCTCCTCGTTTTTTCGTTCATGTTCGCCCGCGCGCATCTTCTGCTCCGCGCGTTCCTTGATTCGATCCAGCTGGTGCGTCCAGTACCGCTCGAAGGTGCTCACCCAGTCATAGACCGGCTTCAGATTGCTGCCGTTCAGCCGGTACATCCGCATCTGCCCATTGCGTGTCACGCTGACCACCCCGACTTTGAGCAGCACGGAAAGGTGCTTGGAGACCGACGGCTGAGGCATCCCCAGCGCGTCGACCACCTCGCTGACCGCGCGCTCGCGGCCGTCACCGAGCACGTCGAGGATCTCCCGTCCGCCGCGGCTCCGCCACTGCGTTAAAGACATCCAGGGTGGTGGCTGCTCGTGCCATGGATTTCATAATATTCCTATATGGGAATATGTCAAGCGGGCCGGAAGAACGGACCTAATCCGCCGCACCGGCACAATCTGCGAGAATCGAGAGCGATGCGCCTGATCCCCAAATTCCTGCTCTCCGCTACGTCGCCGGATCACTTTCCGCCGCCCTCCGCGCCGGAGGTCGCCTTTCTTGGCCGCTCGAATGTCGGCAAGTCCAGCCTGCTGAATGCGCTGGTCGGCTCGAAGCAGGCGCACGTCTCCTCCACCCCCGGACGCACACAGGCCATCAACTTCTTTGCGCTGCTTGATACCGCAGCGAGCACGCAACCGGCGCTTGTTCTTGGCCGATCTGCCGGGCTATGGCTACGCCAAGATATCGAAGTCCATCTCGGCCGAGTGGCCGAAGTTCATCGAGCCGTACCTCGCACTGCGGACTACGCTCGCGCTTTGCGTCTGCCTGGTGGACAGCAAAATCCCGCCTCAGGAAAGCGATCTGAAGCTCATCCATTACTTGAAGGAAATCGAGCGCCGTTTTGTGGTTGTTGCTACAAAGGCGGACCGCCTTTCCGGGAACGAGCGCACACAGATCCGCTGCCGCTCTCAAGCGAGCACTCGGGGCCGAGGAGCTGTTGCTCTGCTCGGCAAAGACCGAGCTGGGCCTGAAAGAGCTGTGGGGAAAGCTGCGGGCGGTCGCTTCCGGCGAAGCGCTTAACCTGCCAAAGCTATGCACCTGGCCGCCGGCTTCGATGCTGACGGTAGCCGCCAGTGCGCCCTGCTTCGACCCGCTCGTCAATTGCTGCGAGAAACGCGGCACTCTCCTCGGGCGTCATCTGGACCCGGCGTTCCAGCCGCAGCGCTCGCGGCAGGTAACGCGGCGCGCGCGCGATCCAGTTCTGGCGTTCCAGATCCGGCTGCGGCAGGATCTGGCCGGCCAGCAGATCCAGTTGCCGCAGAGCAGCGCTGCTTCCCTCCGCGCGCCAGCACACCTCGCGCGCTGGATCGGGATCAGTTTCGAGACGGCCCGGCAGGGGACGCGCTCCTCGTTCCCGCAGCGTTTCGATGATCTGCTGCGAAGCAGGTCCCGACCGATGTCCAGCGCAGCAGGTCGGGCTGCGCTCCGCGCTCCACCATCTCGGCCAGCACGTCGGCAGGCTGCCGCTCCAGCAGCACGGCGATCGGCTGCCGCTTGCGGATTTCGTTCTTCAAGATGCGAAGCGCCTCGTCCAGCGTCTTCACCGCAAAGTCCGCAATGCCGTTGCGGACGCAGTGGCGCACCATTTCGACCCTCGTCTCGAGAACCAGCGACGCCGCGCCCGCGATGCTGGCCGCGATCAGCAGCGCATCGCCCTCATCCGCCAGCCCTCGATCAGCAGCAGCCGTCCGGCAAGCGATGCGGCGCCGAACTGCGCGACGGCAGCCTGCGCAGAGCGCGGCGTAGTAGGCGCGCACCCGCGCTACGGGTGGCATTCTGAGCGGGGATGGGTCGAGAATCGCGGGCACGTCGGGCATCCAATGGAAGCAAAAGTACAGAGACGTAAGCGGTGACACAGATCCGAGACAGCTCTCAACGAGCGGCTGCTTCGAAGATCTATCACACAGAACGTTCTCTGCTTTTGCTTTAGATGCGGCTAAAAGCACCTTTTCCTGCCGCGTCTTTCCACGTGCGGCGAGCAAAACGGCTGTTTTCCGCAACGAAGGACGGAGAAATTCATACCGGGCACATTTCAGTGAAGCAAATATTCCGGCTTTCGCTGGGTTACCAGCTCGAGTATGGCTGGCCGTCGCTGCCCGTTTCCTGCGAGCCGCTGTGCACGTCGTTCACGCCGGGCTCGGTCTGGTCGATGTTCTGCAGCGTGTCGTCCGTCGAGGTGACCCAGGTGCTGTCTTGTGGGTCATGGGATCGACCGGCAGCTTCTTCAGATATCCGGACTGCACCAGGTCATCGAGCGACTGCGGCGCCTTCTCCTTGTCCGCGGTATAGGCGTCGATGGCCCCGCGCATCACGTGCAGGTCCTCCTTCAGCACGGCTTCCTTTGCCGCCTTGATGGAAGAGAGATACGCGGGAATCGCGACGGCTGCCAGGATCGCGATGATGAGCATCACGATCATCAGCTCAAGCAACGTGAAGCCCGCTTGACCTCCTTCCGTCAACCGCGCTTCGCGACGTTCGAGCTCAAGGCTCGGGGCGCAGCTTACCAATCCGCATACTTGGTTCCGTTCAGGGCCGTACCCTGGGATTTCGTATAGACATCGAAGAGGTTCTGTCCGCCAAAGGAGTCGCTGTTGGGGTCGTCCTGCTCGGAGCGCATTCCCCAGTCGGGCTTGCCGGTCATGGGATCGACGGGGATGTGGCGCAGGAAGCGCACCTTCTTCCCTTTGATTTCAACGCCCTTCACCAGCGTATCCAGGTCCGGCGGATAGTTGTCGCTGTCCACCTTGGTCTGGATGCCACCTTTGTCGGCAGCGTCCTTGTACTTGTCGATGGCCGTCCGCATCTCCCATAGATCGGTGCGCAGCTCGCGCTCCTTCTCGCGCTTGATGTTCCAGCGGGCGAGCGGCACGGCGGCCGACGCGAGCAGGCCCAGGATGGCCACCGTCACGATCAGCTCGATGAGCGTAAGGCCGGCCTCCCGCCCATGGGGCGAGGGGGACGTACGCGGGCTCAGTCTGCGAATCATACCTATTCCTTACCAGATTACCGGGCGATGGCAGGCTTTCGCGCTACTGCACGTGCACGATGGTCCCGGAGGTAATGACCGGGAGGGCCTGCTGCTTGCTGTCGCGGGCAGCGGCCTTCGTCACGCTGACGATGCTGTCGCCTGCAGCCTTCGCCTGGAATGTAAGGACGCAGAGCTGACCCGTTCCGTTCACGCCGGCGACGCCCTGGCGGCCGCGAGGCGGAGATGGCCACCCCGCCGGCACCGTCATCCCGGTGGACCAGTGCGACGGTCTGGCCGTCGTGGCCCAGGTAGTTGCCCGAATCGACATTGATCAGCGTGAGCTTCGTGGGATCGTACTGAAGCTGCAGCGGGACCGAGAAGACATCCGACCCGCCGGAGACGTTCACCGGCACCTGGAAGGTGGAACCCACCTTGGGAGCCGCTGCCGGCGCAGCGAGAGCCACCGAGATTGGGGCCGCATTGTTAGCCGTGGCTGCCTGCTCCATGGCCTGCTGAGCGGCTGCCTGCATGCCCTGGGGCTGCGTGCCGGCCGGGGCTGGCTGCTGCTGGTTCGGAGGCAGTTCGGCGCTGGGCTTGCCTGCTGGCGATGCCGGCTCCACGGCAGAAGCCGGAACACGGATAGAGCCGATGCGCCGCAGCGAGACGCTGGTGCCGGTGCCGGTATCGATCTCCTTCAGGTTCAGCGGGCTCAGGTCTTCGCCGCGGACGACATGCGGGATCAGCAGGAAGACAATCTCGTCCTGCGCCTGAATCTTGTCGTTGTTGCTGAACAGGTATTTGAGCAGCGGAATCTGCGACAGGCCGGGAATGCCGGAGAAGTTGTTCGTGAGGCTCTGCTGCAACAGCCCGCCCATGATGCTGGCCTCGCCCTCCTTCAGCCGGATGGTCTGGTCCACGGTGCGCTGGCTGAAGATCGGCTCGTTGGATGCCGCTCAGGTTGACAAATCCGTTCTGCTGCGAGATGGCCATCTTCAGCTTCAGGGTCACGTCGCGGTCGTAGTGGATGGTGGGCGTGATCTCGATTTCGACGCCGACATCCTGATATTGGAACTGCGTATTGACCAGCGAGCTGACGACGGCTGTTGCTGCGCCGGTCTGATACGAACCGGTGGCGATCGGAATCTTGGAACCGACCTTCAGATCTGCCTTCTGACCATCCGTCGCCCGGATGCGCGGGTTCTGCAGCACGCGCGTATCGTTGTCGGTCAGCAGCAGGTTGGCGGTCGCCGAGCTGATGGTCATGGCGACGTTGTTGGAGTTCAGATTACCGAGAGTGTTGAGTGTCAGGCCGTTGTTGCTGGTCGTGGTGCTGGTAGTGCCCGTGGTGCCGGTGGTGCCGGTTGTTCCCGTCGTAGCTGTCGTACCGGTCGTGCCCGTTGTCGATGTCGTCGTGCCCTGCAAGACTCGCGCTGATCTGCTGCGGCAGGATGATGCCGAGATTCCGCTCATGGCTTCGGTTGACTTCGAGCACAGCGACATCGACCACCACCTCCGGCCGCGCCTTATCCAGATCGTCGATCAGCTTGCGCGCCAGCAGCAGCTCATCCGGAGTCGCACGCATCACGATGGCGTTCTGGCTGGGCACCGCGTAGAGCTTGGCGTTCGTCAACACATTGCGGAGCGCGGTCTGAATGTCGTTCAGGTCGTTGGTCTGCGAGGTGTTCGACAGATAAAAGGTCTGCACCGCCTGCGCGTCCAGCTCCGTGCGCTTTGCGCGGGTGTTCTGCGCCACGAAGATGGTGTTGCGCGGTGACCGGACGCCAGAAGGTGTTCGAGATCACGCCGACGATGTGCAGCGCATCCATCAGCGAAACGTTCTGCAGATCGACCGCTATGCGCTTGCCGGTGTAGTCGGGATCGAAGAGCACGTTGATGCCGGCCAGCTTGCCGATGGTCTGATAGACCACCTTCGAGTCCTCGGAAGGCATGTGAACGGTGATGGGCTCGTTCGAGGTCGGTGTCAACTGGGCCGGCGATGCGATATCGGCGAGCGGAGCCTCGCTCTGCGGTGTCTCGGCCGGCTCGTTGGTGGGAGTCGCCGCGATCTTCTCCTTGGTGATGCGGACGTCCTGCTGCGCCAGCTCATTCGAGGGATCGATTTCGAGCGCGCGCAGAAACTCCGTCATGGCGCCGTTCATATCGCCCTGGTCGCGCAGCTTCTCACCCTGGTGCGTATGCACCGCTGCGGCGGTGAACTTCAGCCGCTGATAGGAGGTTTTGTAATAGAGGTTGGTCGGATCCTTCTGATAGGCGGCCGCGTAGTCCTCATAAGCGGTCGAGATAGTCATCTTTGGCCTCTGCCGTCTGCCCTGCCTTGTACAGCGCCTTCGCGGATTTTCCCTTTCGCATGCACCACGGGCAGCAATGCGGGCATGGAGAGCAACAGAAGAAGGGGCAGGGTCCAATATAGGGTGCGTCGATTCATGAAACTCCACGGATAGAAGGAGCGACGGTGCGCACGGTCTCTCCCGCACACGAAATCGAGCCGCACTCCGATGCGCTCTCACGAGAGCTGGCTCGCTGAAGCGGGATTATAACAAAGGGCCCCGAAGCCGCTGTGAATGCGGCCGATATCGTTTTGCCGTAGCGAAAAGCGCAAATGATCGTCTGCGAGCGCGGCCTTTCGATTCCGGCGTAAGCCTCGCGGCGGCTTGACCAGTGGCGCGCGGGCTGCCACCGGCGAAATGCTTTACGATAAAGCGTACGCCTATGTCCCGGCAGACCAGCCATACAGTGCAGCCAGCCCCGCAAAAGGGCACCCCCCAGAAAGCAAAGGACCGCGACCCGGTTGCCGCCGGCGCGCGGGATGCCTCTGTGAACCGGGCGGCCAGCCATAACTATTTTCTGCTCGACAAATACGAGGCCGGCATCGCGCTGCGCGGCACGGAGGTCAAGTCCATCCGCGAAGGGAAGGCGAACCTGAAGGATGCCTACGGATTGGTCAGGAACGGCGAAGCCTTTCTGTTGAACGCGCATATCGGTCCGTACTCCCACGGCAATGCCAGCAATCACGAGGCCCTTCGGACGCGCAAACTGCTGCTGAAGCGGGAAGAGTTGAGGAAACTAGAGGGAAAGACGCAGATCAAAGGCCACACGCTCATCCCGACGCGGCTTTATTTCCGCAATGGCCGCGTGAAATGCGAGCTGGCCATCGCCAAAGGCAAGCAGGACTGGGACAAGCGCGAGACGGTGAAACGCCGCGAAGCCGACCGCGAGGCCCGGGCCGCCATCGTCCGCAGCCAGCACAAGACCGCCACTGCGTAACTCTTATCCACCCAGGAGACCCATGAAGACAGAGTTGTCGTCGCTTGCGCCTGCGTCGTTCGAGACCGAAGTGCTGGTCGTTTTTGCCATCAACAAGGCAGATAAGAAGGACAAGCAGGCCCGTCCGCAGATCGAGCTACTCACGCCGGACAACGCGGTAGTCGAAGCCGCGAAAAAAGCCGTCAGCGGGCGCGAATTCTCGGGCGGAAGCGCCGAGACGCTGCTTCTGCACCAGCCGGCCGGGCTGAAAGCGGCTCGGCTGCTCGATCGTTGGCTTGGCGAAGCCTACGCTCGCAGAGCTGCGCAAGGCCGCCGGAGCCGCCGTCCGCTTTGCCAAGCCACGCAGCATCCGCTCGCTCGCGCTGCTGCTTCCCGCTGCAACAGATTTTCCTGCCGCCAACACGGCACGCGCTGCGATCGAAGGCGCCATCATCGCCGACTACGACTCGGACACCTACCGCTCCGACCGCAAGGACCGCAGCCTCGAATCGGTCACGCTGCTGGCGCCGGGCGGCGCGGCGGAATCCGTGTACAAGTCCGGGCTCGAGGAAGGCGTGATCATCGCCGAGTCGCAGAACTTCGCCCGCGCGCTGATTAACGAGCCGGGCAACGTCCTGACGCCGACCGAGTTCGGCCGCCGCGCTGCTGCCATGGCGAAGGAGAACGGCCTCGCCTGCGAGGTGTACTCCACCGACAAGCTCAAGCGAATTAAAGATGGGCGCTTTCCTCGGCGTGGCCCAGGGATCCGCCGAGCCGCCGGCGCTGATCGTGCTGCGTTACGAGCCAGCGGATGCTCCCAAGGATGGCCCGGTGCTCGGCCTGGTCGGCAAGGGCATCACCTTCGACACCGGCGGCATCTCCATCAAGCCCGCTGACAACATGGAGAAGATGAAGTACGACATGGCGGGCGGCGCGGCGATGATCGGCGCCATGCGCGCCATCGCGCAGTTGAAGCCGAAGGTGCGCGTCATCGCGGTCATCTGCTCGACGGAAAACATGCCCGGCGGCAAAGCCTACAAGCCGGGCGATGTGCTCACCGCGATGTCCGGCAAGACCATCGAGATCATCAACACCGACGCGGAGGGCCGCCTGGTGCTGGCCGATGGCCTGCACTACGCGCAGCAGCTTGGCGCAACGCACCTCATCAACGCGGCAACGCTGACCGGCGCGGTCGCGGTGGCGCTCGGCCAGATCAACGCCGGCGTCTTCACCAACAACGACGACGAGTACGCGCACTTCGTCAAAGCGACGGAGCAGTCCGGCGAGCGCTTCTGGCGGCTGCCTCATCGAGGACGAGTACCGCGAATCAGATCGTCTCGCAGATCGGCGACATCAAGAACACCGGCGGACGCTACGGCGGCGCGATCACGGCGGCGATGTTCCTGAAGGAGTTCGTCGGCGACACGCCGTGGCTGCACCTGGACATCGCGAGCACCGCATGGAACGACGATGCGAAGGCGTGGATCGCCAGCGGACCGACCGGGCATTGCGGTGCGCACAATCACGGAGTGGGTGCGGACGTACGCGTGAAGTCGACAGACGATGGCTGACAAACGCAGACAACAAGCAATGCAAGCGCAGATCGGATTTGCTACCTCTGCCCTTGTTGCTGCGGCTATCCGCGCTATCCGCTTCAGCTGCCTAACTGGCTTTCGCCAACTGCGGCGCTCTTCGCCACCACTTCGATCACCTTTTTGCTGAACGCCGGAATGTCATCCGGCTTGCGGCTGGTGATCAGGTTGCCGTCCTCGACGACTTCCTTGTCCACCCAGTTCGCGCCCGCATTGATCAGGTCCGTATGGACAGAAGGCCATGAGGTCACGGTTTTTCCCTTCACCACGCCGGCTTCGATCAGCATCCACGGCCGTGGCAGATGGCGGCGACCGGTTTGCCCGACTCCACAAATTTGCTTACGAAATCGACGGCGGACTTCTCCATCCGCAACTTGTCCGGATTGATCTGGCCGCCGGGCAGGATCAGCGCGTCATAATCATCTACGTTTGCCTTGTTTACCTGCTTATCCACCCGGACGCTATCGCCCCAGTCGGTGAACTTCCAGCCCTTGATCGAGCCTTCCTTTACGCTTAACACTTCGGTTGTCGCGCCGGCTGCTTCCACATTCTTCTTCGGGTCCGTCAGCTCCACCTGCTCAAACCCGTCCGTCGCCAGAATGGCGATTTTTCGTCCCTTTAATTCACCGTTCATACACACACCTCTGGTATCTAGGACTGTGGAGCTTTCTGTGCCGGTTGCCAGCACAGAACAATCTCCGCAATCCGGATAGAGGCGTAGGCTGTTCTCGAGGCCCGGCGCATCTCACCAGGACCGAGACAGCCGGACCTTGCATGATCAGGAGATTCTTGAACGTGAAAGCCAGCACCAAGGCGATCCTCGCCGCACCCTACCGCACTCCTTGCTCTAACCGCCTGCAACTCCACGAAAACTATCCCGCTCTCGGGCGCGGGCAGCACCTTCGTCTATCCAGCGATGGGCCGCTGGACAGCGGACTACCAGCAGGCGCACAAGAATGTGCAGATCAATTACCAATCGATCGGCTCGGGCGGCGGTATTCAGCAGGTAAAGGCGGGCACGGTGGACTTTGGCGCGTCCGATGCGGCGCTGACCGATGCACAGCTTGCCGCGATGAAGCCCGTGCTGCAACTGCCGGAGTCGGCCGGTCCGGTCTGCGTTACCTACAACATTCCCGGACTCCAGCAGCCTCTGCGCCTCTCGCCGGAAGCGCTGGCCGGCATCTTCCTTGGCACCATCAAGAGCTGGCAGGACCCGGTGATCAAGGACGCAAACCCCGGCGCGTCTCTGCCCACCACCGGCATTGCGGTGGTGCATCGCGCGGATGGCAGCGGCACCAGCGCCATCTTCACGACATATCTGACTGAGGTCAGCAAAGAGTGGGCCAGCAAAGTCGGCAAAGGAACCCAGGTGAACTGGCCCGCCGGCAACGGCGGCAAGGGCAGCGAAGGTGTGACTGGCCAGTTGCGGCAGACGCCCGGCTCGATCGGCTACGTGGAGTTGACCTATGCGCAGCAGAACAATCTGCCTGTCGCGGCCATCGAAAACCAGGCCGGCCACTACGTGCAGCCCAGCCCGGCAAGCACGACGGCGGCCATCAATGGCTTCCTGAGCCAGTTGCAGCAGGACCCTCGCGTGCCCATCGTGAACCCGCCCGCCACGGCCGGCGACGCCTATCCGATCTCCGGCCTGACCTTCCTGATCGTTCCCAAGGACGGCACCGACGTGGAGAAGCGCCAGGCGCTGAAAGACTTCATCAAGTACGTCGTGACCGACGGCCAGAACGTGGCCACCTCGTTGAACTACGCGCCGCTGCCGGATGGCGTGAAGCAGAACGACCTGAACCTGCTGAACCAGATGACCGCACAGGGCAAGGCACTGCAGTAGGCATACTCAGCGGCGCCTTGGCGAGCACGGCGAAAAGCGGCCGGCAAAGATCCAATCAGCTGATTGGGAAACATCCGACGCTTTCTGGCTGCTACATCACTTCCGGCGCGTCAATCCCCAGCCACGCCAGCACGCGGATCAGCTCGCGCTCTGCAACTGCGGCGGTTGCCAGCAGCAGCTTCTTGCGTTCGGCATCCGGCTCCGTCAGGATGTGGAAGCGGTGGTAGAAGTTGTTGAACTGCTGCGCGAGTTGGAAGGCGTGTTTTGCCAGATAAGCCGGCTCGGCCGTCGCGATGCACTGCTCTAACAGCAGTGTGGTCTTTGAAGCGGTCTGCCACAGCTCCCAGATGTCGCGGCCTTCTTCGCTCTCAACGTATTTCGCAAGTGCAGCGCCATCGACCGCGGCCAGCGCCGCCGCGCTTGTCGTGTTGCCCTTGCGGAAGATGCTGCGTGCGCGCACGATCGCATATTGCACATAGGGGCCGGTTTCGCCCTCGAAGCTGAGTGCGTCATGGAAATCGAAGGCGATGACCGAATTGCGCGTGTACTTCAGCATGAAGTAGCGCAGCGCACCGATTGCGATGCTGGTGCCGATGCGCAGCCGTTCCGCATCGTTCAGCTCCGGATGACGTGAGTCCACCTCCGCCTTTGCCGCGGCTATCAGCCGGTCGATCAGATCGTCCGCCTTCACGCCGAAGCCCTTGCGGCCGGAGACTTCGATGTACGCGCGGCCGCGGTCCTCATCCGAGAGGGTGTAGCCCAGTTCCTCAGCGCAGCGCGGCGTCAGCGCGACCATTTCGTAGGAGAAGTGCACGTAACGATCTGCCGCATCGGTATAGCCCATGCCGCGCAGCGCTTCGATGACGTTTGCCTGCGGATCGGCCTGCCGCGAATCGATGACGTTATAGATGGCCTGCGCGCCGCCGAAGTGCGGATGCTCGCGCTCGCCCTGCTCGGCGGAGATCCAGCAGGTGTGGTCGGGATACTCGAAGAAGCGGCGATAGCCGAAGTCCTTGCCTAGCAGGCCGAACTTCCAGAGGTGATAGGCGATGTCCTTGCCAACGTAGGTGACGGTCCCGTTCGAGCGCACGATCACCTTGGCGTCTTCATCGGGTAGATCCATCCGCTACCAGCGCCTTCCGTGCCGGCGCGCCGCATCACCCAGCAGCCCTTGTTCTTCCCTTCCCTCTCCAGGTACAGCACGCCGCGCTCCTTCAACTGCGCGAAGGCCAGCTCCCAGAAGTGCAGGTGCAGGATCTCGCTCTCACGCGGCAGAAAGTCGTATTCGATGTCCAGCCGCTGCATGGTTTCCAGATGCCGGCGCAGCACGGCGGTCGAAATCGTATCCGCTGCCGCGGCAATTTCGTTTCCGCCGGCTTCAATCGCATGCAGTGTCCCCAGCCGCAGCGCGCGCCGATTTGCCTTCTCTTCCGGGTCATCATCGGCGTCGTACCAGGCGGAGACCTTCGCGTAGACATCCCAGCAGTAGTAGTCCAGCCGCTCGTTACGCGCAGCCAGCTCACGGAAGAGCGTCGCGATCTGCTGCCCGAGAGATTCTCAAGATGCATCAGGCCGACGACGACGTCCGCCACCTGCACGCCGGTATTGTCGATGTAGTTCTGCACATCCACGCGCTGTCCTGCGGCGCGCAGCATCCGCACGAAGGTGTCGCCCAGGATGGCGTTGCGCAGATGCCCGACATGCGCTGCCTTGTTCGGATTGATGCTGGTGTGCTCCACCAGCGAGTGCACGCCTGCGCCGAAAGCAGCGTCCTCCTGCGCCTTCGCGATTGCCGTCAGCGCTCGGCCGCGATCGAGCCGCGCGTTCAGATATCCCGCGCCTGCGACCTCAAAGCTCGCGAAACCTGGCAGGGCTGGCTGTTCAGCGATTCCAGCAGCTCGGCGGCAATCTGCTTCGGCGCGCGGCGCAGCGGACGCGCCAGCTCAAAGGCTATCGGGCGTCGCGTAGTCGCCCATCGAGACCTGGGGTGGCTGCTCCAGGTTTGATCTTCGTGGCCACGGACGCAGCCGCATCGCCATAGCGTTCGAGCAGGATGCTGCGCAGTCGCTCGCGCAGGACTTGTTGCATGTGTCGGTACAGGGTAGGCGTCCTTGGGCTGCGGCCCGCATCAGCAGCGAAACGGAAGGGCCGCAAAAGCCTTGATTTTATTGCCGATTCTAGCAGAGCGGAATGCGCTCGCAGGTTTGACGCACCTCGGCAGCACACCTAAGATAAAGCAATATCTGCGGTCGCCCTGACCGCAATTGCAATTGCCGGAAAGTCCAGCCTGCTGATGCCTGAACGCCCGCCCTACTATCTGACGACGCCGATCTACTACGTAAACGCGCGGCCGCACCTCGGCACCGCGTATTCGACGATCGTCACCGACACCATCGCCCGCTACAAGCGCGCGCAGGGCTTCGATGTCTTCTTCCTCACCGGCACGGACGAGCACGGCCAGAAGATTCAGCGCTCCGCAAGGGCGATGAACTGCACGCCGCAGGAGTTCGTCGACAAGGTGGCCGCGGAATTCCGCGCGCTGTGGGACAAGCTTGGCCTCACCTACAACGATTTCATCCGCACCACCGAGCCGCGGCACAAGCAGAGTGTGCAGCGGCTGTTCACGCTGCTGAAGGAACGCGGGTACATCTACAAAGGCTTCTACACCGGCCAGTACTGCGTCACGGACGAGGCGTGGGTCGATGTCGGCCCGGGCGAACCTTGCCCGGACTGCGGACGCATCACCGAGACGGTGACGGAGGAGAACTATTTCTTCAAGCTCTCCGCCTTCGAACGCAAGCTGCTCGAGTATTACGAGCAGAACCCCACGTTTATCCGGCCCGACACCCGCCGCAACGAAGTGATTTCCTTCGTGCGCAGCGGGCTGCGCGATCTCTCCATCAGCCGCACCAGCTTCTCCTGGGGCATCCCGGTCCCAGGGGATGAGAAGCATGTCGTCTACGTGTGGATGGACGCGCTCGCCAACTACATCACGGCGCTCGGCTGGGGCTCGGACGACGACTCGAGATACCAACGTTTCTGGGCCGATGATCGCCTGCGCCCGGAAGGCGCGCCGCTGCACATCATTGGCAAAGAGATCTCGCGCTTCCACTGCGTTTACTGGCCGGCCTTCCTGATGGCCGCCGGCCTGCCGCTGCCGCAATCGATCTTCGCGCACGGCTGGCTGCTCTTTGATCAGAACAAGATGTCGAAGTCGCGCGGGAACGTGGTGCGCGCCGAGACCATCCATGACGTGCTCGGCAACGATGCGCTGCGCTATTTCCTGCTGCGCGAAGTCGTCTTCGGGCAGGACGGCAACTTCACCTTCGAGGCGCTGGTGACAGCGCTACAACGCCGACCTCGCCAACGGCTACGGCAATCTGGTCAGCCGCACGCTTGCGATGATCGCGCGCTACTTCGACGGCGTTGTGCCGCGAGGGCACAGCCGATGCGCAGGTGCGCGAATCCGCCGAAGCTGCCATCGCCATCTTCCGCGAGCGGATGGACGCGTTCGACTTCTCTCGCGCGCTCGAAGCAGTGTGGCAGTTTGTCGGCGCAGTCGATGGCTTCATCACCGCTACAGCGCCGTGGAAACTCGGCGCGCTCGAAGATGCCGCCAGCCGCGCGAAGCTCGGTGACATTCTCTACACCTGCGCTGAATCCATTCGCATCATCACCGCGCTGGTCGCGCCTGTGGTGCCCGATGCCGCGGCGAAAGTCTGGCAGCAGCTCGGGCTCGGCGATATCGCGCAGGCCGACCTGAAGAACATCGCCTGGGGTGGACTCAAGCCCGGAACAAAACTTGGCGAAGCCGCGCCACTCTTTCCTCGCGCAGAAAAGGATGCAGTCACCCGTATGAAAGAGATTGAAGAAAACCGTCCGCAGAGTGCGCTCGAACAGGCGCTCGCCTCCGTTCCCACCGTTCGCGTCGAATCGCCCACTGCTCCGGCGCCTCCGCCGGCAACTTCCGACGCCGTCAAAGACAAGCCTGCCGAGAAAGCCGATACGACCGCGCCGCATGCCGGGCCGAAGCCGCTCACCGTCGAGACGCCCAGCGCTCCCACAGCAATGGCCGCCTGCCGCGCCCGCGACGCCGGGCCAGATCACGATCGATGATTTCGCCAAGGTGGAGCTGCGCGTCGCGCAGGTGAAGGTCGCGGAGCGCGTGCCCAAGGCCGACAAGCTGCTGCGCCTCGAAGTCGATCTCGGCACGGAGACGCGCCAGATCCTCGCCGGCATCGCGGAATCGTACGAGCCGGAGTCGCTCATCGGCCGCAAGGTGATCGTCGTTGCGAACCTCGCGCCACGCAAGCTGCGCGGGCTCGAATCGAACGGCATGCTGCTCGCCGGCTCCATCGAAGGCGGCAAGGCCGCGCTGGCCAGCTTCCTCGAAGATGTGCCGCTCGGAGCGAAAGTCAAGTAAGGATGCTCGTCGACTCCCACGCGCACCTCGACAGCCCGCGTTACGATGCAGACCGCGAGACGATGCTCCAGAATGCGCTCCAGGCAGGCGTGGGCACAGTGCTCGCGATCGGCATTGGCGATGGGCCAGACACCATGCATCGTGCCCTCGATCTCTGCCGCGCGTACACCGGCCATACCGATGTGCCGCGTCTTTACGCGACAGCCGGTGTTCATCCGGATGATGCCGCAAAGCTCGACAACGCTGCGCTCGATAGCGCTGAATAAGCTGCTGGCCGCGCCTGAGGTGATTGCCTGCGGCGAAATCGGGCTCGACTACTACTGGGACACCGCGCCGCGTGCCGTGCAGCAGCAGGCTTTTATCGAGCAGATGGAGTGTGCCGCCGGGCATCGGCTGCCGATCGTCATCCACTGCCGCGCCGCGGAGCGTGCCGGGACGGGTGACACCGCCGCGTGGGACGATACGCTCGATCTGCTGGAGCGGCACTGGTCGCAGACCGGCCTCGGCGGCATCCTGCACTGCTTCGCCGGAACGGTCGAGCACGCGCGCCGCGCTATCGAGTTCGGCTTCCTGATCTCTTTCGCCGGCAACATCACCTTTCCCAAGGCGCAGGCCATCCGCGATGCCGCGCTGGCTCTGCCGCTTACGTCGATGCTGGTGGAGACCGACGCGCCGTTCCTCGCGCCCGTGCCACGGCGGGGTCAGCGCAACGAACCTGCTTACGTCACCAATACCGCTATGAAACTCGCGGAGCTTCTGAAGATCGATGTAGAAGAGATTGCCGCAACCACCACGCGCAACTTTGAAGCGCTGATGCAAATCGAGAACTAGCGCCGTTTTCGCAAACCGTAGCTTGGAATAATTGTGAGCTTGGAATAATTGTCGACGCAGCTTTTTCTGTCCAGAAAACCTGCTCCGCTTTAGATGCGAATTGAGAACAGAACATTTGTGAAAACAGGCTAAGATCGCAAAAGAGAATCATGGAAGGCGATACCCGGAGGCTGCAAGTCGATCGATTTATCCTCGCGGAAATCGATAGCGTACCCCATCTGGAAGCGCTGCTGCTGCTGTTTAACAGCCGGCCAAAGATGTGGTCGATCGATGAGATGGGGCAGTCGCTATATGTGCGCAATGAGGTTGCATCGAAGATCCTGGAAAGCTTAGTCCAGCGCAATCTCATCGCGGCCAATCCCAAGGCTCCCGGGACCTTTTTCTATAGCCAGGATGAAGAAAGCAGGAACCAGTCTGCTGCAGGAAGTTGATGCCGTCTACCGCAAAGAAGTGGTCCGCATCTCTTCTATGATTCACTCCAAGGCCCCGGCTGGATTGCGGGACTTCGCCCGCGCATTCCGCATCAAGAAAGACAAGGAATGATGGCTGGAGCCGTTTATATCCTCGGCACGCTGGTAGCTCTCTGCTGCGCCATACTGCTGTTGCGCGGCTACGCGCGTGGCAGGCAGAGAGCTCCTGCTGTGGAGCGGTCTCTGCTTCTTCGGCCTAGCCATCTCTAACTTTCTTGTTTTTCTTGACCTCGTTGTATTTCCGACCGCAAGTCGATCTCTATCCGCTGCGGCTCGCCACCGCCGCCGTATGCCATGCTGCTTCTACTGTTCGGGCTGATATGGGAGGCAGAATGAGCATCCTCGAAGCATTTTTGCTGGGCGTCATCGCGACCTCGTCGGTGACCGCCGGCGTCTTCTTCCTGAAATTCTGGAGGAAGACCCGCGATTCACTTTTCCTCGCCTTCGGTCTTGCTTTTATCATCGAGGGGCTGAATCGCTGCACGATCCTGTTCCTCGCGAAGCCCAATGAAGGCAACCCGTATATCTACGGCGTGCGGCTGTTTGCCTTTCTGCTGATCCTCAGCGCCATCCTGCGCAAGAATTCCGGAAAGGCTGCATAAGCACGCGCGCGGTTGTACCATTCACCTTTCCGGCAGCCACACTGCGCCTTCACTACCGAAGGCCGCATTTTGAAACAGAAAGGAAGACCCATGGCAGCAGACAATTCATTTGACGTAGTCAGCAAGGTCGAAATCCAGGAGGTCCGCAACGCCATCGATCAGGCTCTCAAGGAGGTCCGCGCGCGGTTCGATCTGAAGGATTCCAATTCGGAGATCAAGCTTGAGGACCAGGACAAGGCCATCCAACTCGCCTCCGCGGACGAATACAAGCTCGAAGCGGTAAAGGAAATCCTGTCGCAGAAGCTGGTCAAGCGCGGCGTCTCGCTTAAGTCCCTCAAATACGAAAAGCTTGAGCCCGCGATGGGCAAGAGCGTCCGCCAGAAGATCACGTTGCAGCAGGGCATCCCCAGCGAGAAGGCGAAGGAGATCGTGAAGCTCATCAAGGACTCGAAAAGGAAGGTCCAGGCCTCCATTCAGGGGGAGACCGTGCGTATCAGCGGCAAGGACCGCGATACGCTGCAGGAGGCGATCGCGCTGCTGCGTGGCCACGATTTCGGCATCGACCTGCAGTTTACGAATTACCGCTCGAATTGAGGGCATCGTAGCGTCGGTAGGGCGTCTCCCGCCTGACCGGATACACTACTTGCAGGAGATCCCGCAGCTACGTGAGCACACAGGCGATTGCAACAGCGAAAGAAGTCTTCGACCTGCTGCGGGATGACCTCCGCGCCGTGGAGCGGGAGCTTGCACGCGATTCCGACTCCACCGTCCAGGCCATCACCGAAATTGCCGGTTATCTGCGAGAGGGCGGCGGCAAACGTATCCGCCCAACGCTGCTGCTGCTCGCTGCGCGCGCTCTTGGCTATCGCGGGCGCGGCAGTGTCCGGCTGGGCGCCGTCGTGGAGATGGTTCACACCGCGACCCTCGTCCATGACGACATCATCGACGCGGCTGACACCCGCCGCGGCCGGCCCTCCGCGAACACCACCTGGGGCAACTCGCGGTGCGTGCTCGCCGGGGACTGGCTGTACATGCAGGCCTTCCGCGTGGCGCTGGAAGAGCGCAACTTCAAGGTGCTGGACCTGCTTATCGGCCTCACGCAGCAGATGGTCGAAGGCGAGCTGCTGCAGACCGAGACGCTGGGCCGCCTCGTCACCGAAGGTGAGTACTACGACCTGATTTACCGCAAGACCGCCTGCCTGTTTCGCGTCTCGATGCGGCTCGGCGCGGTGCTCGCAGATGTGAATGATGGGCTGGAAGAGCAGCTTGGCGAATACGGCCGCAACCTTGGCGTGGCCTTCCAGATCGTCGATGACGTGCTCGACCTGACAGCCAGTGAAGAGACGTTGGGCAAACCGGTCGCCAGCGATCTGCGCGAAGGCAAGGCTACCCTGGCGGTCATCCATGCTTATCAGCACGGCACACCCGCAGAGCGCTCCGCCATCGACCAGGTACTCGCCGATCAGGCTTTCGAGCGCGTCCCTCACCCGGAGATTCTCGCCATCCTCGAACGCCACCGCTCGGTCGATTACGCGCTTGCCGCGGCCTATCGTTACGCTGACCTCGCTCGCGCATTGATCACTGACCTGCCGGAAAGCGATGAACGCCGCGCGTTGCTGTGGATGCCGGACTTTGTCGTCGCGCGAGACAAGTAGCGCTATGAAGCTCTAACGCCAAAAGCGCGCAATGATGTAAAGCACAAGCGAGAGCAGAATGCTGAGCAGAATAGAGGTCCCGATCGGTGCAAACACAGAGACGTTCTTGCCACGATAGGTGATATCACCCGGAAGACGCCCTAGTGGAACTCCCATGCGGCCCAGGACAATGACCACGACTCCGGCGACAATGAACAGTATTCCCAGATAGATCAGCAGCCGTCCCATATTGCAGATTATCGATCCATCCCAGGCAGGATGGAAGACGATGGACCGCCGCGCCCTTCGCGGCGAGCACGCACTCTAGATGTCAAGGCTATCGAATCGACGGCCCTCGACCGCCCGATAAGACCATTGATCGACAGCGGGCCCGAGCCACCGAGCACCAGCGCTGCCAGACATGCGAGATACAGAAGATCGCATTCGTAACCCGGCGGCCCGAACTTAGGACCAGTCGCAGTTACGGCCAGCAACTTGATCGAGCTGAAGCCATAGTGCAGATGCACTGTGGTCATGGCGACCAGCAGAACTGCTGCCATCGGTATGCTGGCCAGCGCCGCAAACGCACCAAGCAGCACAGCCAGTCCGCCGAAGATTTCAATCAGAATCGTCGACCAGGCCATCAGGTGCGGTGCCGGAACTGACAACGCGTGCAGGATGGAGGCAAACGCATCCGGACCTTTCTCCAGCTTGGCGAGCCCATGCTGCATGAACCCAAAGCCAACGATGAGCCGCAGGGGTACCGGAGCCCATCGGGCCATTTCGGATGGAGAGAACGATACGAAACGAGAAAGGGCCGGCGCTACGCCGGATCCGCCGATTGAGCGTGCGTTGTTCATGCTCGACTCCTCTCAATAGGAGTCACTTCACGCCATAGAATTACGCGTCATCTTCCCTGGCTATTCATTTCCGGCCGCGTGCCCGGCAAGCACGCGGCCGTATCCATTAGCTGCGAAGACCGCCGGCAGCCTGCAGCAGCGATCCGGTAATCCACCGCGCGTCATCCGACGCCAGGAAGGCTACCACTGTAGCGATATCGTCTGGCTGTCCGATGCGGCCGAGTGGCGTCTGCAGCACTGCCTGATTCAGGAAGTCGCTGCCCTCCAGTCCCGCTGATCTCACACCTTCGGTTGAGACCGGCCCCGGATTGACGGCGTTCACCCGGATCTTCTTCGGCCCCAGCTCCTTGGAGAACACCCGCGTGATGGTATCCACCGCACCCTTGGTGCCGCTGTAGATGGATGAGCCCGG
Source organism: uncultured Acidobacteriaceae bacterium (assembly GCA_963797895.1). Classification (GTDB taxonomy): domain Bacteria; phylum Acidobacteriota; class Terriglobia; order Terriglobales; family Acidobacteriaceae; genus KBS-83. The sequence goes on along the minus strand of CAWCRD010000006.1, from coordinate 1,730,463 downwards.
CACGCTGCCCTCGCTCGCCACTGACCCGATGTTGATCACGCTGCCGCCCTCCGGCGGAAAAAGCGCCACGCCGGCCTTAGTCGCCAGCAGCAGTCCTTTCACATTCGTGTCGAAGATGCGGTCGATCTCCTCTTCAGTAATCGCATCGAGCGGAGCAAAGGAATAGACGCCCGCGTTGTTCACCAGCACATCCACCTTGCCGTAGGCCTTCTTCGTTTCTGCAAAAAGCTTCTCGATGTCAGCCGCCTTGGCCACGCTGCCGCCTACCGCGATCGCCTTCCCGCCCGCCTTGGTAATCTCCGCAACGACCTTGTCTGCACCCTCTTTGCTCGACGCGTAGTTCACCACTACCGATGCGCCCTGCGCCGCCAATTCCTTTGCGATACCGGCGCCGATCCCCTTCGAAGCCCCCGTAACCACCGCGACCTTGCCTGTCAGCTTACCCATCATTCACCTCACCAATTCGATATATGTCGAATAATTCGACGTACATCGAAAAGATGCTTCCCCTGCGGGATGGATTCAGTCTTCCTGTGGATTACTGCGGAGGCGTTCCGGCTATATGCCGGCGACGGGGTGCGCGGTCGGCTGTGGGTAGCCGCCAGGCCCCACGCCCCGATCACGGCCGCGCATACAGACGCCAGCAGCACCGCAATGCGTGCCAGCGTGTACTGCTCTTCGCTCTCGAAGGCGAGCCCGGCAATGAAGATCGAGACGGTAAAGCCGATCCCGCCCAGCCACGAAACGGCATGCAACTGGCTCCAACTCACGCCGCGGGGCAATTCTGCCAGCCGCAGGCGCACCGCAATCCAGGAAAACAGCGTGATACCGAGCGGCTTTCCGAGCATCAGTCCCAGCACCACGCCGAGGAAGAGCGGGTGCAGCACTGTGTCCCGATCCAGGCCGTGCAGCGATATCCCCGCATTGACCAGCGCGAACAACGGCACGATGCCGAAGCTTACCCAGGGATGCAGTCCGCGTTCCAGTCGGCCCGCCGGAGACTCCTGCGCTCCCCCGGTATCGCTTTCCCGCCCCGACGGCACGGCCAGCGCGAACAGAATGCCCGCCATCGTCGGGTGCACGCCGGACATATGCATCGCCCACCACAGGACGATTCCCAGCGGCACGTAGACGCTCAAGGCTCGCACACCGCGCCGGTTCAGCAGCAGGCAGATGGCGAACAACAACGCTGCGATCGCAAGATACTCCAGCGTTAGCTGGCGGGTGTAGGCCAGCGCGATCACCGCCACGCCTGCAATGTCATCCACGATGGCGAGCGCAACCAGAAACACCTTCAGGCCGACCGGAATCCGCTTGCCGAAAACCGCGAGCACCGCCAGCGAGAACGCCACGTCAGTCGCGATCGGCACGCCCCAGCCGCGCGCATCGGGACCGCTCCCATTCAGCGCAAGATACAGAAGCGCCGGCGTAACGACACCGCCGAGCGCAGCCAGGACCGGCAGGAGTGCCCGCCTTAGCGATCGCAATTCACCGGTAAGGAATTCGCGCTTCACCTCCAGCCCGACGATCAGGAAGAAGATCGCCATCAGGGCGTCGTTCACGAAGTAGTGCACGCTCCAATGGAAGGCCAGAGCGCCGGTATCTCTACCGATAGAGAACTTGAGCAGCGCTTCATAAACATCGCCAAGCCCGGAGTTCGCCACCAGCCAGCGCAGCCACCGTGGCAAGCAGCAGAACGATGCTGCCCGCTGACTCCAGGTGTACGAAGCGGATGAACGGCGCAATCAGCCGCTGCACATGACGCCGACGGGTTCTCTGCAACAGGCTGGCCATAGCAAGATGCTAGCGGTATCGAGAGTAGATTGCAGAGAGTTGCTGCCTGTACGAAAGGACCGGCATAAGCCGAACTCCGCATTGCTGTGATATTCTCCTCCGTCCGATGCCTGAAGCCGTCGCACCACAACTCGTATGCCGATTCGCGTTCTCGTCGCCAAGCCTGGCCTTGACGGCCACGACCGCGGCGCCAAGGTCATTGCGCGCGCGCTGCGCGATGCCGGCATGGAGGTCATCTATACCGGCCTTCGCCAGACCCCGGAGATGATCGTGAACGCGGCACTCCAGGAAGACGTGGACTGCGTGGGCCTCAGCATCCTCTCCGGCGCGCACAACGCTATCGTGCCGCGTGTCACCTCGCTGCTGAAAGAGAAGGGCGCGAGCGACGTTCTCGTCGTCGTCGGCGGCACCATCCCGGAGCAGGATGTCGCGTTCCTCAAGCAGCAAGGCGTTGCCGCCATCTTCGGCCCGGGCACCTCGCTCGATGCCACCGTCACGTTCATCCGCGAGCACGTCAAGCCGCGCAACCTGCTCGTCTGATTCCGATTCATGGCTATCGTGCCATCTCGGGCACTTGGCCAGCGGCAGGCTCTCACTCGATTTCCAGCGAATCGGCTCAACGCGCCCAACCACCAAGAGCCACGCAAATCCTCCAGCCACGCACACGACAGCCGAAACCACCAAGCGCCGCCGCAAAGTGTCCGGTTCTGTCCACCAGAAAGCCTGTCAATGCCGGACCGATGACGCCGGCGAAATTCGCGAAGCCATTCTGCAGCCCGATCCATCGTCCAACGCCCGCTGGCCCGGCGAGCGTCTGGCCGAACGCAAACAGGGTGGCACTGGTCATGCCGCAGCCCACTCCGGCAAGCAACAGGAAGTAGAGATAGGTGGTCGGCGTGGAGAACGACAGATAGCCCAGGGAAACAGCGGCAACGGCAAACCCTACCCCCATCGCCGTCTTGCGTACCTGCGTGGTGGTTCCCCCGTGCCGCATCCACAAATCGGCAAGGGCGCCCGTGACGAAGGCCGAAGAGGCATCCGTTACGTAATAAAGAGCAGCGATCCGCGACATCGAGGCCATGGTCATGTGTTGTTCCCGCACCAGGTACAAAGGCAGCCAGGTGACCATGAAGTACAGCAGATAGTTGCTGCAGAAATGGCCGGCAGACACGCCCCAAAATGAGCGCTGTTCGAATATTTCTGCGAACCCCGGTGTCTGACCCTTTGCAGCTATCGGAGCTATCACTTCTTCACGCGGTCTCCATCGCCGCCACGCGGGAAGCCACAGCAGGCTCAGCGGCGCCGACGCCGAGAAACACTGGACGCCATCCGTACCTTGCCATCAGCATTCCGCCGCCAAACGTCCCCACGACCGCCCCGCAGCGCATCGCCCCGCACACCACCCCATTCGCGAAGCCGCGCCTCTCCTCCGGGAGATAACGGGCAAGTATCTGAGAAGACGTAGGACAAACCACTGACTCGCCAACGCCAAGCAGCAGACGCAGGGACATCAGCATCACCAAGCCCGTAGACAGCCCGGTAAATGCCGTGGCTATTGACCATACAAGAAAGCCGAGCGCCAGCACGCGGCGGGGATCAAAACGATCGAACACCCATCCGCCCACGAACTGCATGGCGGTGTAGGTCCAGAAGAATGCCGAGAAGAGCGCCCCCAGTACGGATGCGCTCAGATGCCATTCGTCCTTCAAGCAGAGGTGCGGCAATGGACAGGTTGCCGCGATCGATGTAGTTGATCGTCACCGCGACGAACAGCAGAAACAGCGCGGGCGCAAAGCTGGCCCGCTTCCCCGGTCCGGCATGTGTGCTGTCCATGGATATCCTGCAGGATTCTCTCACTTGCCGTCTCAACCCTGGCAAGTGCGGCAGCAAGTAAGAGGGCGAGACCATTGCGGCCTCGCCCCCGGCGGTTTACGCGCGCCCGAATCTATGCCGGACGGTGAGCATGATGATGATGGTGAATGTGATGACGGCGATGGTGGTGGGTAGCGGCAAATGCCGGAGCAGCAGCCGATGCGAGCACCACAACGAGAAGGGCGAGGGCGATCTTCCTCATGCCTCTTTCATATCCCGCGGCCAGCACAGTAGCAACACAACATTCGATGTATGTGCCTACTCTTGCACGGGGACTGCTCATCCCCCGCAGCGCCGCGGCGAACCGTTCCGGCAGCTTTGTTTTCTGCATCGCGCGGTCCACAACCACGTGGACCGTCTCGCCTTCGGCCAGCAGCATCGGCTCTCCATCCGGCGTCGGGCGCAGTAGCCGGTAACCGAAGCGGATCACGGAAGTGCGCTGGTTCAGCACGCGTGTCTCCAGCGTCAGCAGGTCGTCGTACCGCGCCGGCGCCTTGTAGCGGCAATTCGCCTCCACCACCGGCAGAAAGCATTGCGCCTGCTCTTCGATCTCGCGGTAGTCGAAGCCGAGCGAGCGCATCAGCTCCACGCGGCCGATCTCAAACCAGATAAAGAAATTTGCGTAATAAACCACACCCATCTGGTCGGTCTCCGCATAGCGGACCCGGATGGAAACGGTATGAGCTGGCGACATGCCTTCAGTTTATCGGCTGGACGCGAGAGGATGTCGCCTGGCCGATCGCTTACGGTTTGACCTTCGAGAGGATGGGCAGTTTCGTGATGTCATTGATCATCACGAATGCGGCGAAAAGCAACAGCAGCACGAATGCGCCCTGATAGATGCGCTCCTTAAATCTCTGGTCGATATCGTGCCGCAGCACGCTTTCGATCAGCAGCAGCAGGATCACGCCGCCATCCAGGATCGGCACCGGCAGCAGATTGAAGATTCCCAGGTTCAGGCTGATCACCGTCATCAGCGCGATGATCGGCTGCCATCCTGGAGAAGTCGCCGCCTCCCCGGTTACGCGCGCAATGCCAATCGGCCCGCTCAGGTTCTGCACCGCCATGTGGCGCGTGATCATCCGCCGCAGCACTTCGATGATCAGGCTGGAGTTCTTCACGTTGAACTTCAACGATTGGACCATCGCTGCCGGGAGCGCGAGCTTTTCCACTTTGAACGGTGGCGGATCGGTCTCAAAGCCAAGCTGATAACTCTTGCCGCCCTCATTGTTATCCGCAGAGACCGGCGTTACCTGCAGATCGTGCACCGTGCTGCCGCTCTGCACCTTGAACGTGACCGGTGCGCCGTGCAACTGCTGCAGATAGGCCAGCACCGCGGTAGCCGAGTGCAGCGGCTGCCCGTCCACCGCAAGAATCTTGTCGCCGGCCTTCAGCCCCGCCTTTGTCGCGGGCATGCCCGGCAGAACATCATGCACACCGATGGGCGCACTCTGCATCCGCGGCACAATCCCTAATGAGGTGATTGAAAAATCGTCCGGATTGCGTGGCGCAGGCACGTTCATCGTCGTATCGACGCGCTCGCCGGTCTTTCGCTGCGCAGTAAGCGTGACCTTCTGCCCCAGGTTCGGCTCGGTCCGCATCCAGACCGTGTCCCAAGTGGGATTCGCCCGGTTGTCGAAGCGCACAATGCGGTCGCCGGGTTGCAAACCCGCAGTCGCGGCCGGCGTGTTCTGCAAAACGAAATCGATGTCTGCGGGCTTCGACCGGTAGGTGTCCACCTCGTTGTGCATCATGTAGAGCCCGGTCATCAGCACCAGAGCGAGGACGAAGTTCGCCGCCGGGCCTGCCAGGGCAATCAACACGCGCTGCCAGCGCGGTTTGGCGTTTAGGTCGCCCGGATCGCTGACACGCGGACCCTCTGGATCGCTCCCGCTCATCGGGACCGTGCCATCGCCGCCCAGCTCGCCCTGCATCTTCACGTAGCCGCCCAGCGGCAGCAGGCTCAGCCGGTAATCGGTATCGCCGCGCCGGAAGCCGAAGAGCCGCTTGCCGAAGCCGATGGAGAAGACCTCTACCTTCACTTTGAACAACTTGGCCACGGCAAAATGGCCGAACTCGTGCACCAGCACCATGATGCCGAGCACGATCAGCGTAGAGAGAATACTGATGACAACAAAAGGCATAGTGAGAGAGGCGGGCTTTCCCTTCCTGGCGGCCTGCAAGCCGTCCGATCACCGAGCCATCGAAGCGTACCGCCTCAGGCGCGGACCGGCATTTCCTTCCTTGATCTCGCCGCCCGTGCCGCAATCCTGGCTTGGGCGCGCTCGCGGGACTGAGCATCCACTTCCAGCACTCCCGCAATCGTCTCCGGGTGGCTGGCTGGGGTCGCCGCCAGTACTTCCTCGATTGTACGCGGGATATCCATGAAGGAGATACCTCCTTCGAGGAATGCCGCAACCGCCACTTCATCGGACGCATTCAACGCGATGGGGTGAGCGCCGCCGGCCTCTGCCGCCTCATAGGCCAGCCGTAGGCAAGGAAAGCGCTCCAGATCCGGCGACTCAAAATGCAGGTCTGCGAGCGAACGCATATCGAAGGTCAGCTCGCTTTCCACGCGTTCGGGATAGCTCAGCGTATACAGGATCGGCAGCCGCATGTCAGTGACGGAAATCTGCGCCAGAATCGACCCATCCACATACTCCACCAGCGAGTGCACGGTCGATTGCGGATGCACCGTCACCTTCACCTGCGCTGGCGGTAAATCGAACAGACGGCAGGCCTCGATGATCTCCAGCCCCTTGTTCAGCAGGGTCGCCGAATCGATGGTGATGCGCCGCCCCATGACCCATGTCGGATGCTTCAGCGCCTGCTCAACAGTAATGTGCTCGAATTCGCTCAACGGCGTCTGCCGGAAGGGACCGCCCGAGGCGGTGAGCCAGATCTGCTTCACCTCCTGGAGCGTCCCCGCGCGCATGCACTGGTGGATTGCGTTGTGCTCGGAGTCGATGGGCAACAGCGGCACCTGCTTTTCCCGCGCCGCGCGGGTCAGAATTTCTCCCGCCGCGACCATGCACTCCTTATTCGCCAGGCCAACCGGCTTGCCTGCCATCACCGCCGCGTACGTGGCCTCTAGGCCCGCAACGCCCACGATGGCGGAGACGACGAAATCTACTTCGGGAAGCGTAGCCGCACGCACGCTGCCCTCGGTACCGGAGACAACCTCGATGCCCGTGATCCCCGACGACCGCAGCCTCATCGCAAGCTGTTGCGCCAACTCCGGCGTCGCCATCGACGCCACCAGCGGCCGCCAGCGCGCGCATTGTTGAAAGGCCAGCGCAACATTCTGCCCGGCCACGAGCGAGGCCACCCGAAAGCGCTCAGGGTAGCTGGCGATAATCGAGAGCGTACTGGTGCCGATGGAGCCGGTAGAACCCAGGATGGCGATGTGCTTCAAAATGTGCGGCGCTCCTTCTCTTCGACCAGCTACTTCGACCAGGGCGGCACAATGCCGTTCATCCGCGCATATGCCACCAACTGCCCCATGTGCTCATTGTCATGAATGATGATCCGTAAGTACATTCCATCGACGTTGACGGTCTTGCCATCGATCTTGACTTTGCGCTCGAGGTCGCCGGGCTTCAAGTTGGCGCGGGCGGTTTTCACCGCAGCCAGCGATCGCTTCAGCCACTGGATGACATCGGCCTTTTTCGTCACCGTCTTTTCCAGATCATTCGATTTCAGATCGGCGGGCAGCTTCGGCCCGGTGAAGCTCAGAAGCTCAAAATTCGCCAGCGCAATGTGCATGAAGACTTCGCTCACCGAGCGCACGCCGGGCGCCGGACGCCAGGAATATTTCTCCGCCGGGATCGCCTCGGCCAGCGCGATCAATTGCTGCGAAACGTGCGACCACTCGCCGTCGTAGCCCTCCCAAAGCCCCTCGGTCTGGAAGCTATTCTGCGCATGCGCAATCTCGACTCCGACGACCGGCAATACGAGCACCAGAAGCAGCGCAAATGTTCTCATTCATCTCTCCCGAATCTCGAAAAGGGCAGGCCCGTCTGATTCTAGAACGACTGCACCACGAACTGCGGACTGGCGACACCGTCAGGCAAGGTGTGTCGAACGAAACGGCGGCCACACGCAAATCCCCGCTAACGATTGCCGAAGGGATAAAACGTAATCACGGTTATTCGCGGGTTCACCGGGAAACGGCGAAGTAGAAAGCCGCTGCCCTTCGCGGTCCCGATCTGGATCGACTCCACTGCTTGTTTCAGGTCCAGCAAGTCATTCATTGCGAGCCGGGGCGCCTGAGGCGGCAGGTCGTTGCGACAGCAGTGTGCGCCAAAGAGAGTCGTGTCGGACGGCAGCATCGAGAGTAGCCCAGCCACTGTCGCCTCGTACGCCGAAAGGCTGGAACCCGGCTGAAATGCATACAGGCTGGTCGGATAGATCAGGTCGCCGGTAAAGAGCAGCTTCGCCGCGCGGTCATAAATGGAGACGGAACTTGTTGTGTGCCCCGGCGTCCACAACACCTCCACGCGCCGTCCGCCCAGATCGATAAAGCTGTTGGGTCGCACCCACTCTGTGACCCGGAATTCCGGAGAGCGTAGCGGACCGAACCAGCACAAGTACTGATACCGCCCGAGATGCACTTTGCCGTCCTTTCGGACGCGCGAGCGCGTCTCCGGCAGGTCGACCAGAGCGATGGAGTTGAAATATCGGAGTCCGTTGGTGTGGTCGAAATGAAGATGGGTCGGAATCACCGTGATGGGGAGTTTCGTCAACTGCGCCAGCACCGGCCGAATATCGCGCGAGGTCGCCCCGGCATCGATCAGCAACGCGCGGCGGTCGCCGATCAGCAGATATTCGTAATTGTCGGGGTCGTTCTGCGGCTCGCCGATGGCATAGGTTTCAGGCGCAATCTGCTGGACGCGCCAGTATCCTTCCGCCAGGGTTCCGGCGGCTGGTCCGGGAGCCGCCGCGTTCTGAATCAGCGCAGGTGGTGTCACGGGCAGGTGCAGACGAGAGAGGATCGGGGCGATCTCCGCATACACGACAGGTGCGAACGCCAGGCACAGTGCCATCAGGACGGCAAGTGCCGTCGTGAGCGCCGCAAAAGCCTTCCACGCTTTCATGCACCCCCCGAAACGCAGACTATTCCGATTCAGCCCTTGCCCGCTCGGATAACGAGTCCATCAGAACGACTGCTGCACCAATTGCGCGTACCACAGCACCGGGGCCGCCAGCAGCAGCGCATCGATCCTGTCCAGCACCCCGCCATGGCCCGGCAGCAGCGATCCCGAGTCCTTCACCTTCGCCCCGCGTTTCAGCGCCGACTCCACCAGATCCCCCAGCTGCGCCGCCACGTTGAGCACAACCGCCAGCAGCAGCCAATGCAGCCAGCTTCCATCGTAGGAGAGCCCCGTCAGGTTATGTTGCTGCATCCACTGCGCGAGCAGAATCAGCAGCAGGGTCACGATCAGGCTGCCTCCGACCGAGGCGATGCTTCCCTCCCATGTCTTGTTGGGGCTCAACCTTGGCGCCAGCTTGCGCCGGCCGAGCGAGCGGCCCACGTAGAGCGCCGCCACGTCGCCTGACCACACTACGCAGAACAACAGCAGCAGCAGAGAAGGCCCATGCTCCTGGGCCCAGATCAGCGGAACTGTCACCAGAGCCAGCCCGATGTACAGCAGCCCGAAGATCGACGTCGAGGTATCCACGAGCACCCGCTCCAGCGGCGAACGGAACGCAACCGCGCAGAACAGTACGAAGGAAAACGCGCTGAAGGCTGGCAGCAGCATCTCGGGCCGGAAGAAGTCCACTGCGAACAGCGCTACGACCGCCGCCAGCACCAGCCACCGCGGCGTCCGGGCGCCGCTCGCATCCGCGAGCCCCAGGTACTCCCAGCAGGCAAGCACGGCCACCGCGGCTGCCGCCGTCGAGATCAGCCAGAACAGTCCGCTGAATAATAAAAGGATCACCAGCGGTATGAGCACCAGTGCGGTAAGGACGCGTGCCATCGTAGGCACTCAGCATATATGACAGCCGCGCCACCGGTCCGGCATGGCGCTGCTCCCGCGCCGCAGCGCTACGGGTTCGCAAGCGGCTCGGTATAGTATCCGGCGTTCGTCCGCGCCTTGAGCCCGGGCTTGTCTATCTCGACTCCAAGCTCGTGATACTCATCCGTGTGCTCGGCGCTCGCCGGATCGAAGCCCAGCACGTAATAGATTTTTGCCTCTGCAACGCAATTGTTGATCAGTGCAGCGAGGTCGCCGGTCGCGTCGTAGACGCTCCCTCCGCTGTGAACGGCGAAAACCGGGACCGACAGATTACCGGGCTGCGCCTCATGCGCCGATTTCACCGGTTTGAGAAAGCTCTTATAAAAATCCCTGCGCATCAATTGCGCGGACGACCCGGGGTCGAACGCGTTGATGTTGTAGAGCGTGACGCGCGCCTCGCGCAGAAGCCGGCTCATTTCGACGATCATGTTGAATTCGCTCCTCTGGCCGCGTTCGGACTGCTGAAAGCCCGGCCCTGCCAGCATGGGCCATCCCGGCCCGATCCAGATCAGCAGCTTCCGTCCCGGCTTGCCCGTTTCGACCTGTGCGATCATCTGCAGCGTCTTGAGAGACAACTGCATCGGCTCGATCGCGTTGTAGCCGCCGGTGACCGGAATGGTGTGGATGGAGGATCCGACTTTATCGAATGCCTTTGCCAGCGCGTTGCCGTCTGTCGAGGGCCGCGGTTGCGCCTGAACTCCCTGATGGGTGAAGACCATCAGACTCACCGGCTGTGACAGATGGCCTCCGTTCTGGGTGAGGAACCTGTCGATCTGGTAGCGCTCGTAAGCGATGTTATGGAGCAGGTTGTTGGCCGCATCGACTAGGAGAATCACCTCGACGGGCGGTTCACTCCCGTCGCTCCCAGCGGCATTTCCGGCCGAACCGTCCACCGCCCGGAAAGAAAGTATCGGCTGCGGCTTTTTGTTATCGAGGAGTGTGAAATCCTGCTGCGTGAGCCCGGCCACCGGATGACCGGAAGCATCGGTCACCACTACATCGAGTCTGATTCTTCCTTGCGGCGCTTCGTGCTTGGGCGTCGGGCGACGAGAGAGTTCAGGATGGTTACCATCCTGCCGAGCGGCATACGGGGCACTCTGCTGGGCAAGCCCCGAACACGTGATACAGAACAACGCAAACAGGGCCCTGCACGTCGTGAGCATCGCTCCCTACGCTACACCTGAGCGGCAGTTCACGTGCAAAATACTTCACTTTCCGCCCAGCGCCGGAAGCTCGATCTGAAACGACGGCTCGACGTAATATCCGCTGCTCGTCCGTGCCTTGAGCTGCGGCTTGTCCAAACGGACAGCGATCTCGTGGTACTCATCTATGTGCTTCGCAATGGCCGGGTCAAATGACAGGGTGTAATACGACTTCGCCTCGGCGATGCAACTTGCGATCTGGTCGCCAAGATCGGCCGGCTGGTCAACTGCACGTCCCCCGCTATGGATCGCAAGCACCGGCAGCGCAAGATCGCCAGGCCGAACCTGATTGACCGCACGGCACCCCTTTCAAAAAGCTGCGGTATTGCTGTTGATGAGGCTCGTTCGTGATTGCCGGGTCGGCAGGATAGATGCTGTACAGCGTAATGCGCGCATCGCGAAGTCGCACGGGAGGCCGTCACCACCCTGTCGAACTGGGCACCGTACTCCCGCGATGTGAACAGGTAGTGGGAATTTTCCAGCGTCGACCAGCCGTCTCCGATCCAGATCGAGCACCTTCCGACCGGGTTTTGTATCTTCAGCGTCAGCAATCCGCTGAAGAGTATTCGAGCGACAGGGTCACGAGCTCTGCCTCACGCTGTGTCGTCAACCGGATGGAATGCGATCGTCGCTTCGGCCTGGTTCAGCTTGCTCGCCAGCAAATTGCCATCTCTGGTCGGCTGTGGATCGACCTTTACGCCGTAGTCGTCGAAGATCATCAAGGACGTCGGCAGCGCAAGTTTTCCGCCATTTCGCCGCAGAAAGTTTTCGATCTGATACCGCTCGTTGCCGACAACCCGCAGCGACGTATTCATGACATCGATCAGCAGGATCACCTCGACCGGCGGCTCCCCTGGTCCGGCTCCGAGCACCCCATCCACCGCACGGAAAGAAAGTATCGGCTGCGGTTTCTTATTATCAAGGAGTGTGAAATCCTGCTGCGTGAGGCCGGGCACCGGCTCACCGGCAGGATCAGTCACCACCACATCGAGTCTGATTCTTCCTTGCGGCGCTTTGGCCTTGGGTGGCGGGCGACGCGAGAGTTCAGGACGATTTCGATCCTGCCGAGCGGCAGGCGGGGCGCTCTGCTGCGCGACAGCCGAACAGGTTAGACCGAGCAGCACAAACAGGGCCCAGCGCGCGTTAGCCATCGCTCACTTACGCTACACCAGCGGGTCGCACGGGTCCTGACGAATGATGGCGGCCTGCAGACAAATCAGGAGTAAGGGAGATGATCGTCTTTGTCGGGCTGGCCGCGCCGGTAACCCCATGGCCGGCCCTCCGGAACAGCCTTGAGTGGTCGCCGGAAGCTTGCGAAATGGGCTAATTCCGCCTAAAATAGGAAGATTGCAGGAAAGGGATTTTGCAACAATGCCAAAGGAAAATATCCATCCGAAATACGAGACGATCCGCGTACAGTGCGCCTGCGGCACCGGTTTTGAGACCCGGTCGACCCACAAGGGCGACATCCACGTGGAAATCTGCTCCGCCTGCCACCCGTTCTTTACGGGCAAGCAGAAGCTGGTCGACACGGCAGGGCGCGTAGAGCGCTTCCGCCGCAAGTATGCGAAGGCCGAGGCAGCCAAGCCCGAGGCGGCAGCAGCCGCGAAGTAAGGCTGAAACAGCAGACCCGAAGAGGCCTCCTGCGGGAGGCCTCTTCTATTGCATAGACTTGGATAGACTGACGTGAGCGACCAGCGGAAGCGAATCCGGCAACTCGCGCCCTAGGCGCCTTTGGCCAGATTGCAAGTCACGATGAAGAAGCACTGGACGGACAATCCGCGTGGACTCGGCGGACGGCGGGGCGAGCCCGTTCCGGCGCGGGTGCCTGCGTCTTTTTCGATCGGCCCGGTCGAGGTGCGGCCCGCGACGGTGCTTGCGCCCATGGCCGGCGTGACCGATACCATCTTCCGCCGCTTCATCCGCAATGCCAGCCTGTTCACGCCGGCCGCCGATGCGAACGCCACCGTCGATACCGAAATCTCGAATCAGCAGTCCGGCTGCGGTCTGATCATGACGGAGTTCACCTCCGCCGACGGGCTTTCCCGCATGCGCGAGACCAAGCGCAAGCGCTACCTGACCTACTACGACGACGAGCACCCGATTGCCGCGCAGCTCTTTGGCTCCGATCCGCGCACGCTCAGCGAAGCCGCAAAGATCGTGGAAGACGCCGGCTTCGATATGGTGGACCTGAACCTCGGCTGCCCGGCAAAGCGCGTCGTCGCGTGCAACGGCGGCTCCGGCCTGCTGCGCGATCTGCCGCTGATCGCGCGCATCTTCGAGGCGGTGCGCGGCGCGGTCACGATTCCCTTCACCGTTAAGATCCGGCTTGGCTGGAATGACGACAACATCGTCTGCGTCCCGCTCGCGCGGCTTGCCCAAGAGAGCGGCCTGAATGCCATCGCCGTGCACGCCCGCACGCGCGAGCAGGGCTACTCCGGCGACGCACGCTGGGAGCACATCGCCGCAGTGAAGGACGCGGTCACGATTCCCGTCATCGGCAACGGCGATGTTCGCACGCCGGAAGACGCTGCTGCCATGGTGGCCCGCACCGGCTGCGATGCCGTGATGATCGGCCGCGCCGCGCCGGCGAATCCCTGGATCTTCCGCCAGATCGCGCAGTACACCGCGACCGGCCGCTACGATTTGCCAACCGAGTGGGACCGCTACCGCATGATCCGCACCTACTTCACCATGCTGCTCGAAGAAGGTCACTGGCACTCGGCCGGTTCGGACGAGAAGAACATCGAAGCGGCGAAGGCGTGCCGCGAAGGCGCAGGCAAGATGAAGCAGTTCGCCTCGTGGTTCACCCATGGCGTCCCGGGCGGGGCCGCACTGCGCAAGGCCATCTACGAAGCCCGCACCGGCCCGGCGATTCTCGATGCGGTCGAGCAGTTTTTCGAACAGCGGTTCAGCGGCGCTGAGCACGCCGTCTTCCAGCGACGAATTGACACGGAGCTCGCGTTTCAGGAAGCTGAGCAGAACGCTTGCGCCAGATCACATCGAGTGATCGCCGCCAGTCTTCCCCGACAGCAATGAGGTTCCACTCGATCTCCGGGCTCAGGTAGCCGAGCACGGTCTCGGTCGCGGGATGAATGCGCAGCGCCGGAGCGATGAAGTACAGCAGCGGTGACGTATCGGCCAGTCGCATCCCGGGAAATAGCCGTGCCGAGTGAAATCGTTCGCGCCATCCACGCTCCGCGATTGCGCCGAACGATGTACTCGAATCCAGTAGTCCAGCCCCTGCAGCGGCATGTGCAGATCTTCATCCGCCTTCAGTTCCACAACCGCCAGCCGCCCATCGCGGTTCACGGCGAGCAGGTCCAGCATGCCGCGATCGCGTGCCGCAAAGGCGGGCACCTGCCGGTAGACCGGCGCACGCCAGCAGCGAGTGATCGATCTCCGGCAGCGCCGCGGATAATCGCGATTCCAGCCAGCGCTCCGGCTGCATCCGATACAGCGGATCGCGCGCACTCCCGGCAGTATGGCGGCTTTCGAACAAGCGTCGCGTCAACTCGCGCAGCATCGGCGCGGTGTCCTCATTCAGCTCCGTTTCGCTCGGCCCCGCGCCGAAGGTGATGCGGTCCTGCCGCTGGAACGAGCCCGGCGCAAGCCCGTGCTGCACGCGAGCGAACTCCAACCCATAGAGCGAAAGCCCGACAGCAGAAGCGCTGTGCACGCGCTGCTCGACGCGCTCACGCGCGCCTTCCGGCACCAGCGCCATCACCTGCGCGATGCCGGCCTGCAGGCGCTCCATCGCCGCGGCACAGTTGACGTTTTGCATCAACCGCATCTCCAGATTGCCGTCGCGACCAGTCTCCACCGCACGCAGCTCCTCGGCCCGCGCATCGCATTCGTACAATTCCCACTTGGCCTGCGCGGCGTCCAGCCAGCCCATGCGCGACTGCGTGACGGCAGCCTGGCCCTCGGGCACGATCACTCGCAAACCCTCGATATGCCTGGTGTGGCCATTCCGGGATGCTTCCGCGCGCTCGCGGCAGCGGCTCAGCCACAGCAATCCAAGCGTCAGGACGCCATCGATCGTCGCCGGCGACTCCTCCGCGTTCACGGCGATCAGCGCCCACGCGCTTTGTCCGCGGGTCAGCAGGCCACGCGCGTACGCCGGGCCAAAGCTATGCTCAAGATCCATCGAGCTGCTCAGCGACTCGATCTTCCAGTCGCCGAAGGCGCGCGGCAGCACGTGCTCCAGTTGCCGCAGATACCGTGAGCGGATCGCCGCGCGCGTGGAAGGCGTGCGCTGATCGCGGTCCGCCAGCAGGTGCAGCATCTGCGGTTTGGTCTGCCCAAAGCGTCGCACCTGCAAGACGCAACGCGCCCTTCCGCACATCCAGCCCGGTCACGGTGCGGACGATGTTCCGCTCCTCCGACCACAACTGCAGCACGCAACGGCCATGCTCTGCGGATAGCGCATAGCGCGCCTCCCGCATATCGAAGAGCACACGCCCGTCTTCGAGTACTGCCGCGCCGGGATGCTCGGCGAGAAACAACTCAAGCTCGCGCGCGAGCGTCTCCGCGCTCAGATCTGTAACGATGGCCGGCATATATCTGCCAACCAGTGTCGATGGAGGGCGTGATCGAAGGAATCACCCCTCTGTGTGAGGCTGAATCTTCTAGCTGGCTGGCACAGCGCGGGCATGTGCCAGATGATGGCGGCCATGCCACTCGTAACGCAGCAGCACCTGGTCGAGACGCTCCGGACCGTTCTCCGGATGATGGAAGCCCCGCGCCCAGTCAGCCTCTTTGAGTGAGCCGAACAAGCTGTCCAGACGCGCGTGCACACCATCGATGATGCCGAGCGACGGGAGCGACCGGCATTGTCGTTGCATCCTGCAGCTTCGCCCATGCCTCCTGATCATACGGCTTGATCGTCGGCCAGTCCTCCGTAAGCGCCATACGCAAACGGCCGGACATCTGCGAGTGGCTGTCTGCTACATGATGAACAAGCTCGCCGCAGCGTCCAGCCGCCCGGTCGATAGGGCCGCTCCAGACCCCGGCTCTCCGCGGCGCTCCACCTCCTGGCGGAAGAGCTTCGGGAATGCCGCAAGAAACTCGATCGCCTGCTTCCGCTGCTCCGGCGTGACCTGCTGGGTTAGCTCGAACCGCCCCACGGGATAGCGCTGCGTCTCCAGTTCCTGCTCCGCTGTTGTGCTCATGCGCTCAATCTAGCACGGAAAATCACGCCTGTTATGCCCGTGCTGAAGCCTACAATCGAGACAGATCATCCAATTGACAGACATGAGCCATCACCCTACAAACATCCCCTCCGGAACGCCCCAGCACGTTCCTCCCGGCGCAGAGCACAAGCGCTATTTCTTCGATACTTTCGGGATTACGGAGCGGCTGCTCGAACGCTGCCTGGGCGAGGCGCTTTCCGCCGGTGGCGATTATGCCGATCTTTACTTCGAGTCGATCGCCTCCACGTCCATCGGCCTCGATGAGTCGCTGGTAAAGTCGGCGAACCAGGGTTTGAGCGCGGGCTGCGGCGTACGCGTCGTCGCAGGCGAGCGCACCGGCTACGCCTACACGGACGACCTCTCCGCGGATCGCCTGCTCCGCGCCGCGCGCACGGCAGCGCTGATCGCCAGTGGCCCCGCGAAGGAGCCCGTCGCAGGCTTTCGCGAAAAGGCGCAGCAGAATCTCTACCCCGTGCTCTCGCCGGAAGGCGATGCCGGCATCGCAGTCAAAGCTCGACCTGCTGCTCCGCGCCGATCGCGCGGCGCGCGCGGCAGACCCGCGCATCGTGCAGGTGCGCGCCGGCTTCTCGGATGAAGTGCGTCGCATCCTGGTCGCGGCCTCCGACGGCACCTTCGCCTCCGATACGCAGCCGCTCGCCCGCTTCAATGTCTTCGTGATCGCAAAGGAAGGCAGACAACATCGCGCGCGGCAGCGCGGGCGGCGGCGGCCGCGTGGAGCTCGACTACTTCCAGCACCGAGAAAACACCCGAGCATTTTGCCAAAGAAGCCGCGCGGCAGGCGATCCTGCAACTGAATGCCGTACCCGCGCCTGCGGGCGAAATGGAAGTCGTCCTCGGCCCCGGCTGGCCCGGTGTTCTGCTGCATGAAGCGGTCGGTCACGGACTGGAAGCCGACTTCAATCGCAAAGGCACTTCGGCATTCTCCGGACTCATCGGGCAGTCCGTCGCGTCATCGAAGGTCACCGTCGTCGACAACGGACGCATGCCCAACCGTCGCGGATCGCTCAACGTGGATGACGAAGGCTCGCCGACACAGGAAACTGTGCTGATCGAAAACGGAATTCTGAAGGGCTACATGAGCGACAAGCTTTCTTCGCGTCTGATGGGCATTCCGGAGACGGGCAACTGCCGCCGCGAAAGCTATCAGGCGGTTCCCATGCCGCGCATGACCAACACCTACATGCTCGCCGGCGAGGACGCAGCCCGAGGACATTCTGCGCTCCGTCAAACGCGGCCTTTACGCGGTGAACTTTGGCGGCGGCCAGGTGGACATCACCAATGGCAAGTTTGTCTTCTCCGCCAGCGAAGCCTACCTCATCGAAGACGGCAAAATCACTGCGCCGGTCAAAGATGCAACGCTCATCGGCAATGGCCCTGAGGCGCTGAAGTATGTCTCGATGGTGGGCCACGATCTGCGCCTCGATGAAGGCATCGGCACCTGCGGGAAAGAAGGCCAGAGCGTGCCCGGTCGGCGTCGGCATGCCCACCATCAAGCTCGACCGCATGGTCGTCGGCGGGACCGGTCGCTGATGCTCGAAACGCCAGTCGCAGCTAATGTTGCACACAAGGAACTCACCGCCGCGCTGGCCACGCAGCTCGTCGAGCAGGCGCTCACCGCCGGCGCCACCGACGCCGAAGTCATCCTCTACGAAGGCGATGAATTCGAAGCGCTGGTGCGCAAGGGCGAAGTCGAACGTCTGAAGGATTCCGGCTCGCGTGCCGCCGGGCTGCGCGTCTTTGTCGGCGCGCGCACGGCATCGACATCCACTAGCGATCTGACACCTGCGGGACTCGAACGGCTCGTTCGTGGCGCCATCGATCTCGCGCGCGTCACCTCGGAAGATCCCTTCGCCGGCCTGCCCGACCCGGCGAGCTTCGGAAAGCTCACCGCTGATCTGCGTATCTACTCGAACGATGTCGACGATCTGCCCGCTGCCGACCGCATCGCGCTCGCGCGTCGCGCCGATGCCGCATGTTTCGCGGCCGATCCGCGCATCACCAACAGCCGCGGCGGCTCCTTCGATTCCGGCTCCGGCCACAAGATTCTCGCCAACTCGCGCGGCTTTATCGGCGAATATCGCCGCTCCATCTGCTCCATCTCCGCCAGTCCCATTGCGCAATCCGCCGATGGCCAGATGCAGCGCGACTATTGGTACACCAGCGCACGCTCCGTCGGCAGGCACTCGAATCTCCTGAATCCGTGGGCGCAGAAGCTGCGCGGCGCACGCTCCGCCGCCTGGGAGCGCGCTCCGTTCCTACGCAGCAGGTGCCCGTCGTCTTCTCGCCGGAGATTGCTCGCTCCATCGTCGGCCACATCTTCGAGGCGGCAAACGGCTCGCTGATCTATCACCAGTCGTCATTCTTCGCGGGGAAACTCGGCGAACGCGTCGCCAGCCCGGAGCTGACCATCATCGACGACGGCACGCTCGTGGGCGGCTTCGGCACATCACCTTTCGATGGCGAAGGACTGCCGACGCGCCGCACCGTCATCGTCGAGCGCGGCGTTCTGAAAAACTATCTGCTCAACACCTACATGGCGCGCAAGCTCAACATGCAATCCACCGGGAATGCTTCGCGCGGCCTCACCGGCGCGCCCGGCATCGGCGCGGGCAATCTCTTCCTGGAATCCGCATCGCCGCTGCCGGCTGCGTCCATTCTTGCTGATATCAAGAGCGGCTTCTACGTCACGGAGCTCATCGGCCAGGGCGTCAACATGGTCACCGGAGACTACTCGCGCGGCGCATCCGGGCTCTGGATCGAGAACGGCGAACTCAGCTATCCAGTCGAGGGCGTCACCATCGCGGGAAATCTGCGCGAGATGTTCCAGAACATCACCGCCGCCGGTGACGATATGGTCTTCCGCAGCTCGGTTGCATCGCCTACGCTGCGCATTGACGGGATGACAATCGCCGGAGCGTGAACCCGGCTCACTTCAGCGGGAACTTCCATACGACCGCTGCATAGCCCGGGACGAAGGCGCTCATCCGATTGCTGCTCGCGCGAACTGCACACCTTCCTTCGCATCGAGAGACGGCGCGGTCAGCTTCCAGCATTCGGTTGCTTTTGCCGCTCCTGCGCGCACTTCACCTGCGCGGGATTGCTCGATTTGTTGACGACGGCCACCAGCAGAGCGTCTTTTCCGCCGCGCGGCATATGCGTTCACATCGTGTGCGTTGGCAACCGACGCGCTCACGAATCTGGCTCCGGCGAATTGCTGCGCGAGTTGCATGCCGTAGTACTCCGGCCGCAGCTTCGTGGCATTCGGCTCACCTGTAATCGGCGCATAGTAGCCTTCGCCGCCACCGTGCAGGTTCACACCGGCAAAGCCTGCCTGGGCCACACGCAAGGAGTAATCCGCGGCCCATAACGCGGAGGCAAACGCATCGCTCACGCCCGGCTGGCCGCCGTGATAGCAGGTGTTGCCTTCTGTCATGCGGTAGGGCACGCCCGCGGTCTTTACCGGCTGCAACCAGGAGCGGCATCTCGCGCGCGAGCCGCGGATCATTGCTCAGCAACTTCCGCGCGTCGATGCCCGGCGCGCCTGCGGGACCCATCGCATAGTAGTGCGACGAAACCAGCACGGCATCGCCCTTCGCGCGCTCGGCAAACTGCGTCACCCAGTCGGTTTTCACGGCAACGTCCGGACCGGCGAATGGCGCGTGTGGCGTGCGCGCGCGAACCGCCTTCACATATCGCTGATAGTCGCTCCAGTATTCTTCGAAGTTCCATCCCGCCTTCCGAAACGACGGGCCGTACAGATCCGCTTCGTTGCCCAGCTGGAAGGCAAGCAGATGATCGCCGGCGTGTTTCATGACCAGCGCAGCCTCTTCCGCCGCACGCTCCGGCGTGCCCGTGCCCAGGTTCAATCCATAGAGCAGCTTCCAATTCGTAGCTCGCAGGAAGCCGCCCAGCGCGGCGATGCCTTCCGGCGCCAGCGTGGCCGGGCGCTGGCTCGCGGCTTTCTGGTCCACCAGCCGCCATTCATATCGGCTCTTGACTGTTTCGAGCTTCTTCCGGCGAAATACTGTTGCTCGCGCTTACCCTGCCACAGCGTCATATCGCTGAGAGTGCCGCCCAGCCGCAGCACGCCATGCGGCGAGAGCTCGCGAAAAGCCCGCACCAGCGTGGCGTTGCTTGCGGAAAAGAACTCCGGGTCGGCAAGCTGGGCAGATTCGTAACTCAACCCCATGAAATCCGGTGGCATGGTCGCAAGCTCTTTGCTGGTGTCGATCGATCGACATCGACGGGTTGCGCCTGCGCGCCGCAGTGCGCGTCGAGTCAGTGCAATTCCAGCAAGCGAATATCCAGTTCCGCGCAGAAAGCTGCGTCGATCGATCAGCACGTTGTCCCTCCAGAGGGCCCGTCCAACTTAGCAGCGCCCAGCATACCGGAACAGCAAAGTTTGCTCCAAAGTTCGGAGACACAGTATGGCTTGTTGCAGTGCGATGCAGCGGAACCGTCTAGACCAAGAAAAAGGCCGCCCGCAGGCGGCCTCAGTTTGCATTTGCGAAATTCTGTTAGAAGCTGAACCGCGCTCCAAACTCACCCGTGAACGACTTGGGAAGTACTGTGCTGTTGGGTGTGATGAAATCAGACGGCTTGAGGAAAGTATTCAGGCTTGGATCGGGATCGAAGTTGGTCACGATGTTGTGGAGGTTACTGCCGAAATTAGCTCTGTTCGTCAGGTCGAAGCCCTGGAAGAACAGGTTCAAGTTGTAGCGATCATGCAGCGTGATTGTCTTGCCGATGCGTGTATCGAGTTCCACGAAGGCTGGCCCTCGATAATTGTCGTATGACACCTCCTGGCACGTGCCGAGTTGAAGGCAAGTCACGTAATCGGTACCGGCGATCCCAGCGAGAGCTGTGTAGGACGCTGGCTTCGTCAGCGACGCGCCTACGGGAACGACGGCGTGGGGATTGCTGAAGCCGCTGCCAAAGCCCCATAGATTGCTGCTTGCCTGCTGGATGTCGACCGGCCGACCAGTACCGATTTGGAAGATCGGCGAGACCTCGATCTTCCACGGCAGAGCGAGCTGTCGCAGATGCAGTGACATGGTGACGCTCGTCGGCGGGGGCCGCGCCGTAGTCCTGCCGGCGGAACTGCCCGAGGAATGGGTTCGTCGCCGTATTGCGGAAGCTGGCGGCGCCCCCCTCAAAAGCTAGTGCCTTGGCAAAGGTGTAGTTCACCGTTCCGGTGAATCGCTTCCACATCTGCTGCCGATAGCTGATGTTCAGGCCGTCATAGTACGAACGCCCAATCGACTGCTCGTCAGCGATGCGGCCAAGCTTGGGTACTCCCGCGGCTGCAAAGGCCGCAGAGAACGGCCGACTGCCATCGCCGAAGTACTGAACGGGATTGATGTTGACGGTTTTGTCGTCATGCAAGCCGCGCGCCTGCACATAGTCCACTTCGATAACCGAGAAGTTATTCGGCGCGTACTGGAATCCTGCGTTGATCTGCTGTGTATACGGGTTCCGGTAACTCGGATCCATGATGCGTCCCGTAGATCCTGGCGCAAGGTCAAAAGCTCGCCGGCGGAATCGCCGGAGCAGGATCAATACCATAGCGGTAATTACTCAGCAAAATTCCGGTGCCGGGCACATCGTTGTCCGAGGAGCATGTCGTGTCTCCGGGCCCATTGCAGGCAATGCTGAAAGTGTTTGCGAATACCTGGTTGTTTGCCTGCTGAAGCATGAACAGCGGGATATTCTCGAACGTCTGCCCGAAATACAGGCCATAGCCGCCGTGCAGAACAACGCGGCCGTTGCCCGAGAAGGTCGTAGGAGAAGCCGATGCGCGGACTGATGTCCTTGTTGTCGTTCTTTGGCAGCCCGGTAAAGACGCCGCCGATGTTGGCGAGATTAGGGGTATAACCAGTGAGATAGGTAACCGGGTTGACCGTCGGAGGCACAGTTGGAACGCCCGTGGCCGCGGCCGCCACCAGCTCCTGGTGCGTGCGGCTGATCTTTTGCTTGTCCAGTCCGTACGTATCGATGTCGCGATCGTAGCGAATACCCAGATTGATCAGTAGCCGCTGCGTAATGCGAAAGTCGTCTTCGAAGTAGAATCCGATCATCTTCGGCGACAGCAGGAAGCTTGGATCACCCGCGGTACCCGTCATGCTGATAACTGCGCCGGGCGTCGAGAATCCGTTGGAATATTTCGTTGGATCCAGCAGGTTCTGCGGCGAATCGACGAAGTCGAACTCCGGCGTTGGGTTGTTCTCAAAAAATCCACCTAGCTGCGGCTCGTAGACGAAGTCCACGCCGCCACGAAGCGTATGCCGCCCGTGCGTGTACGAGAGGTCATCGCGGAACTGAAACTTGTGCTGGCTTGATTTCTGCGGCACGTTCACGTTCGTTCCGAACTGGGTAGTATCCGGGAACGTGATGGTTGGCGCGCGCAGCTTGGAGTCGATCAGGTTGTTCCAGTACTGGAAACCGACGGTGAATGTGTTCACCGTGTTCGAAGTCAACAACGAGCTTAGAGTGACGTTCGCCAGGATCAAATCATTGATGGTGTAGTTACCCTGGGTCAGGTCCACGCGAGCATTGGCCTGATCATTGTTGCTCTTGTTGTCCTGCGCGATGTAGCTGACAAATGCCTTGTGCTTGTCGTTGAAGATGTGATCGATGCGGCCGTTGTATCGCTTCTCGTCGAATGGCGTCGGAATAGTGCGGGACGGCTCCGGCGGCACGGCAAAGAGGCTGGGCTGCTGCTTGGCCAGATTGGCCGCCACCGTCAACTCGTCAAATGAATCTGGATTCGTCGAAATGCTCGAGCGCTCTCGCAATCCTTCATAGGCAAAGAAGCCGAAGTCCTTGTCCCTGCGGATCGGCCCCCCAAACGCGCCGCCGTACTGCTGGCGGCTGTAGTCCGGTTTGGGCTGGCCGCTTTGCTCGGCGAAATAGTTATTTGTCTGGAAGTCCTGGGTCCGGAAAAAGCCGTAAAGGCTGCCATGGAACAGGTTGGTGCCGGACTTGGTCACCACGTTCAGTGCAGCGCCCTCGCTGCGCCCATTCACCGCGGAGAAGCGGTTGGGACTGATGATGAACTCCTGCACGGCTTCGAGCGGCAACTGCATCACCGCTCCGCCGACCGTGCCGTCCTTATTATCGATGCCGTTGACGGTCGTGTTCGTGTTGCGTCCCGTCGACCCATTCACTGCATACACGGCATAGCGGTTCTTCGTCGGATCGTAGCTGTCCACCATCTTTACGCCCGGAGCAAGGATTGCGAGATTGGCAAAATCGCGTCCATTCAGCGGCAGATCGGTGATCTGTTTCGGCGTCACTGCAACGGAAACATCGCTCTTTTCCGGATCGACCAGCTGATTCAGCGCCTGCACCTGCACAGTTTCGCCTGTGCTTCCCGGCTTCAGGGGCACATTGGCAGCCACTGTTGTTCCCACCAGCAGGTCGATATCCTTCACTTCGCCGGCCGCAAACCCCGGTGCTTCCACATGGATCTTGTAGTGGCCCACCGGCAACAGATCGAAGCGGTATTCCCCGGCACCGCCGGTCTTGGTCGTCCGCTGCTCATTCGTGCCGGTATTCGTCGCCGTGACCGCGGCGCCCACAATGGCGGCATTTGACGAATCCGTGATTGTGCCGGCGATGGTGCCGCTGGCTGTAGCCTGCGCATACGCGGCGGGAGCCAGGGACGGAAGAACCGGAGCGGCCAACAGGCCTGCGGCAAGACTGATTTTGAGACAGGAATATCTACGTGGTGCCATCTGCGCCTAACCTCGAAAGAGAGAGATATGCAGCCGGTCTGCGTGGACCGGCATTGCTTTAATTCGTTTAAATCCGTAAACAGAAATTTCGTGGATCATATGACAGCGGTTTGGACGTGTCCACAAAAAAGTAGGCACCGACTGTCAATAAACGGGGACGAAATCCGCGATCCATTCCAAATCCGGATGCGTGCAAGACATTCGTTAGCCGCGACATCGCCGGCAGGTTCGCGCACAATTCGTAACTTGATACGCGACAATTTCCCGGAAGATTGCGACGGATGCCGCCGTCTTGCCGCCGGCAGCGGCGCTTGTTTCCTGCGGCAACTAGAATTGAATCGTGCTGGCGCATTCTCTACCTTTCGACATAGCAGGCGCGACTGCAGCTATCGCCGCGCTGCCCGATTCGCCCGCCGTCTTCTCGCTCGGCTTTGGCGAACGCCGCGAGCCCTACATCGCGCGCACGACGAATCTGCGTCGCCGCCTCCAGCGCATGCTGGCGCCGGAAGGCGCCCTCTCTCGCCGCATGCAGCTTCTTCCGTTCGTACGGGAGATCGCATGGTCGCCCTACGGCTCGGAGTTCGAAGCTTCCCTGCTGCTCTATCGCGAGATTGGCAGCATCTTTTCAGCAAAGGATGCGGCGACCGTCCGCAAGCGGCTGCGTCTCCGCCCGCCTGCCTACCTGCGGATGGCTCTCGAAAACGACTTCCCTCGTCTCTTCGCCACCAATCGCTACGTGCGCAGCGCCGCGGACCGCAGCTTCGGCCCCTTCCCGACGCGGGTCGCGGCGGAGCGCGCCTGCGATGCCGTGCTCGATCTCTTCCAGTTACGCCGCTGTGTCGAAGACCTGCATCCCTATCCCGAGCACCCCGCCTGCCCCTACTTCGAGATGAAGAAGTGCCTGGCGCCCTGCAATCAGAGCTGCACACCGGAACGCCACCGACGCCGAAGCAGATGCTGTCTTTGAAACACTGCGCACCCACGGGGCCAGCCTGCTCTCTGCCCTGGAGCGCGAGCGCGCCGCTGCATCCGAAGCGCTTGAATTCGAGAACGCGTCGGCCATCCATCAGCGATATGAGAAGGCTGAGGCCGCTCTGCGCGAACTGCCGGAATCCGTTCGGCTCCTGTCGGAGCTTGTCGGCGGTCATCGTCCAGCCATCGGCGCAACCAGGTGAAGTGGCGCTCTTCCGTCTGACACGCCAGGGACTCGCCGGCCCTGTCCCGTATGCGACCATCGGCATGCGGCTGCACAATGAGCAGTCCGGCTCCTCGTCCCTCTACTCGCATCCGGTGGCGCTTGCGCCCGTGCCGCTCGAAGCCTCGCCTGCTACAGGGCCTGCTGCGGACACCCTGGAAGAGCGCGTGAGTGCAGCTCTCCGGGCACTCGATGCGATCTCGCCCTCGCGGCCATCCACGTCGCAGATCGAGGATCATCTCGCACTCTTCACGCGCTGGGTATTTCGTCCGGCTGCGAAGCGTATTGGCGAGGCTATCTTTGCAGATGCCACAGGGCGCGATTCCGCACAAGCCGCTGCTCCGCGCCATCTCACGAGTGGCCCGTGCCGCTGCTGTGCCCGCGCCTGCCGAGCAGAGATCCATATAGGCACGATCGTGCGCGCACCCGCTGGTACACTGGCCGGGTGGTTGAACTGTTGCCATCTATCTTGTCCGCGGACTTTGCCCGGCTGGCTGATGGCTGTAGCCGCGGCCGAGCGCGGCGGCGGCACCGTCATTCACGTCGATGTGATGGACGGCCATTTCGTCCCCAACATCACGCTCGGGCCGCCGGTCGTGAAGTCGCTGCGCAAGGTCACGAAGCTGCCGCTCGATTGCCATCTCATGATCGAGAATCCCGACGATTTCATCCCGGCCTTCGCCGAGGCGGGAGCCAACTGGATCGGTGTTCACTACGAAGCCTGCGTTCACCTGCATCGCACCATCGAGCACATCC
Source organism: uncultured Acidobacteriaceae bacterium (assembly GCA_963797895.1). Lineage (GTDB taxonomy): Bacteria > Acidobacteriota > Terriglobia > Terriglobales > Acidobacteriaceae > KBS-83. The sequence goes on along the minus strand of CAWCRD010000006.1, from coordinate 1,704,672 downwards.
GCGATCACGGCATGGAGCCCGGCGTTGTCCTCAATCCGGCAACCCGCGTCGACCTGCTCTATGACGTGCTGCCGATGCTGCACCACGTCCTGATCATGAGTGTGAATCCCGGATTCGGCGGACAGAAGTTCATTCCTTTCTCGCTGGACAAGATACGGCGCCTGCGCGAGCTGCGAGCGGAGCGGAACCTGAGCTTCCGTATCGAAGTCGATGGAGGCGTGGCTCACGACACGGTGGCCGCCGTCGTCGAAGCAGGAGCGGAGCTACTGGTCGCCGGCAGCGCTGTTTTCGACGGAGGCCATCCTGAGCGCAATGCACGGGAATTATTGGAGGCGGCTCGCTCGGCAGAGCTCGCCGCAGCCCGGTAGAATGATCGGTAAGTAAACCACAGGCCTGAATCGAGCGCGTGCTGCCGGTGGCCTTTTGCCAAGTCGTGAGGATGTTTTCATGAACCGTAGTTTTTCCGCCCGCCTGCTCGTTCTTTCCGCCGCTGCGTGCTTCGCGGCCGCATCCGTGCCCAGTGCACCCGCCCAGCTTCTGCACCACAACAAAAAGCCAAGGAAGGTAAGCTCCACGGACCCGCTGGCCGGCGTCACCTCCAAGCAGCCGGACAAGGAGCTTTTCGACAAGGCGATGACCGCCCTGCGAAAGGGCAAGTACGACGTGGCGCGTCTCGATCTGCAGGCGCTGCTCACCACTTATCCGGAATCGGAATACCAGATGCGCGCCAAGCTCGCGGTCGGCGACAGTTGGTACAAGGAAGGCGGCGCCGCTGCCCTGCAGCAGGCTGAGGCCGAGTACAAGGACTTCATCACCTTCTTCCCCAACCAGCCCGAAGCCGCCGAAGCGCAGATGAAGGTGGGCGACATCTACTACCAGCAGATGGAGAAGCCGGATCGCGATCCGACGGACGCCGAGCGAGCTGAGCAGGAATACCGGCTGATGATCCAGCAGTACCCGGACTCCACGCTGGTTCCCGCGCGCCAAGCAGCGCCTGCGCGAGGTGCAGGAGGTGCTGGCGCAGCGCCAGTTCACCATCGGCAGTTTCTATGCGACGCATGAGAACTGGCCGGCCAGCATCGCGCGCCTGCAGACGCTCACGGATTCCTATCCACTCTTCAGCAAGAGTGATCTTGCCCTGATGCAGCTCGGAGACGATTACGCGTCCGAGGCGAGCATCGCTGCGAAGATGACCTACCTCAAGCCCGCCCAGCGTGAGCGCCTGATCGCTTCGTACGACGACCGCGCCGCCGACTGCTATGCCAAAGTGATCACCCGCTATCCCATGGCGCCCCACGTTGAGGATGCGCGCGAAAAGCTGATTGCGCTGGGCCGGCCCGTGCCGGAGCCGACCCAGACCGAGCTGGCAGAGAGTGAAGCCGAAGAGCAGAGCCGAACCAGCATCAAGCTCAAGGATCGCGCCATGCTGCTGGTCAAGCATGGCCCCTCGACAATCGAAGCTGCGCGGGTCGGTGAGCCGCGGATGACTCCGGCACAAACTGTCACGGCGCCCGAAGTCAGCAAAGAGAATATCGCGATCTTCAACGAGGCTGCCGGCCGCCCAGCCGCGGGAGGCCCCGCCGCAGCGCCTTCCGCCGCCATCGAAAATGGCACCGCCGCGCCCCGTACCGGCGAACCCGCCGTTCCAAATCCCGGAGGTGTTCCGGGCGGCGGCGGGACTGGCGTAGGTGCGGAGATCCTGAATCCCAACGGCAACGCCATCGATAACAACAGTGGCAACACCACAACCGGCGCGAATCCTCCCGCAGCTGCTCCAGCAGCGGGCGAGGGCGCAAATACCGACGGCGCCGCATCTGCGCCTGCGGCGGGCGGTAGCGACAACTACGGTCTGAAGGCGGTTGGCCCCACCAACAGCGCTCCATTGCCACCGGTGGAGAAGCCCGCCGAAGCGCAGAATCAGATCAACGACGTAAAGAGCGCGCCCGGCGGCAACGCCCAGGTGCAGACCGGAACCCCCGCTCCGGGCAAGAAACACAAGAAGAACCCGAAGGTAAAAACCGACCAGAGCGCCGAGTCCTCCAGCGTGAACAAGAAAAAGAAGGGTATCGACAAGCTGAACCCCTTCTAGACAACGCAGACAACACGAGACAAAAGCAGGCGACGGCAGAGAACTCATCTCTGCCGTTGTCGTATCTGCCGCCCTCTAAAGCTCTCTGCTTCTGCCTGTTGTCGTCTTCCCTTTGTTACCCTGAAGCTTCCATGCCGCACGAACTTCCGAAATCCTACGATCCCGCCGCGATTGAAGAGCACTGGGCCGAGTACTGGGTGCGTGAAAATCTTTTTCACACCACCGCATTCGACGAAAGCACCGCCCATCGAAATTTCACTATGTTGCTGCCACCGCCGAACGTCACCGGCCGGCTGCACATGGGCCACATGCTCAACCAGACGGAGATGGACATCCTTGTCCGCTGGCATCGCATGCGCGGCGATCGCACCCTATGGGTACCTGGCACTGACCACGCTGGCATCGCCACCCAGATGATGGTGGAGCGCCAGCTTGCGACCGAGAAAACTTCGCGCCAGAAGCTCGGCCGCGAAGCCTTCCTGGAGCGTGTCTGGAAGTGGAAGGAGCAGTACGGCGGCGCAATCCTGGACCAGATGAAGCGTCTCGGCGCTTCCGTCGACTGGTCGCGCGAGTACTTCACCATGGACGCCGGCCTCTCCCGCGCCGTGCGTGAAGCTTTCGTTCGTCTGCACGAGCAGGGCCTTATTTATCGCGGCGCGTACATCGTCAACTGGTGTCCTGACTGCCAGACCGCGATCTCTGATCTGGAAGTCATTCACGAGGAACAGCAGGGCAAGCTCTACACCATTCCTTACAGCATTGTGGGCTCGGATGAATCGCTGCTCGTCGCCACTACCCGGCCAGAGACAATGTTCGGCGATGTCGCCATCGCAGTTCACCCGATTGACGAGCGGTATAAGCACCTGCAAGGTGGGAGCGTCCGCGTGCCCTTCATCGGCCGCGAGATTCCCATCATCGCCGACCCCTGGGTCTCACCCGAGTTCGGCACCGGCGCCGTTAAAATCACGCCCGCGCACGACCCGAACGACTACGCGGTCGGGCAGCGGCAGAAGCTGCAGTCCATCAATGTCATGGACGAGACCGGCCGACTGAATGACGTCGCTGGGCCTTTCGCCGGACTCGACCGCTTCGAAGCGCGCAAACGCATCGTGGCCGAGTTGGAAGGCCAGCCCGGCTATTCGGTCAAAGAGCACTCCCACGCGGTCGGCAAGTGCGACCGCAGCAAGACCATCGTCGAGCCGCGTCTCTCCACCCAGTGGTTCATCAAGATCCAGCCGCTCGCGGAAAAGGCCATCGCGGCGGTGGACGAAGGCTACATCCGGTTCACGCCCGCGCAATATCGCAAGACCTACGACGAGTGGATGCGCAACATCCATGACTGGTGCATCTCGCGCCAGCTCTGGTGGGGTCATCGCATCCCTGCATGGCACTGCGCCGCGTGCGACAAGATAACGGTCGCCCGCGAAGCGCCTGAAGTCTGCCAGCACTGCAACTCGCCGGCCATCACGCAGGAGACGGACGTCCTCGATACCTGGTTCTCCTCCGGCCTGTTGCCCATGTCGGTCTTCGGCTGGCCCGACGCCACCCCCGACCTCGCCGTCTTCTATCCGACAGAGCTGCTGGTCACCGGCTTCGACATCCTCTTCTTCTGGGTGGCCCGCATGATCATGTTCGGCTGCCACTTTATGCTCGATATGCCGATGCCCGATGGCTCCGCGCGCACGCTCAAGGATGCTGTGCCATTCCGCGAGGTCTACATCCACGCGCTTGTGCGGGATGCGGAGCGGCAGAAGATGTCCAAGACCAAGGGCAACGTCATCGATCCCATCGAGATCGTCAAGCGCTACGGGACGGATGCCGTTCGCTTCACGCTCGCGACCATGGCCTCGCCTGGAACGGACATTGCCTTCTCCGAAGCGCGCACCGAAGGCTACCGTGCCTTCGCCAATAAGATCTGGAACGCTGCGCGCTTCCTCTTCATGCAGCGTGAGCGCCTGTTCCCGGAAGGCGGCTTCGTCGCTGACTCGATTGATCTTGCAACCGTGAGCCACGATCAGGCAGTTCTGCTTCCTGACCCGGCAAATCCCAAAGCACCGAAACAGCCGGAGACTGCCAACCAATCGCGGCTTGAGGATCGCTGGATTCTCTCGCGTCTCTACGCCACCGCAAATGCTGTCAACAATGCGCTCGAAGCCTACCGCTTCGATGAAGCCGCCCACGCCATCTATCAGTTCTTCTGGGGCGATCTGTGCGACTGGTACCTCGAACTGGTGAAGCTGCGCATTGAATCCAGTGATTCCAATGAGTCGGATGACGAGCAGGATGGCTTGTTGGCCTTCCTGCTCTTCAATGGCGTCTTCGATTCGTCCCTTCGCCTGCTCTCGCCCTTCATGCCCTTCATCACCGAAGAGATCTGGCACGCCTTCCACGCAGGCCGGCCACCGGTGCGTTCGATTGCGCTGATGCCTTATCCCGTCTCGGCAAAGAAGGACCTCGACGAAGAATCAGAAGCCCAGATGGCCCTGCTGCAGTCCCTCATCGTCGCGGTTCGCGCGGCACGCAAGGATGCGGGAGTGCCTGAGCGCGAATCCATCCCCATCCTCGTCCGCACCGCTGACGCTTCCGTCTTCCAGCAGAACCTCGCCACTATTCAGCGCCTCGCGCGCGTCACTACGCTGGAAGTCGTTCCGCAATTGCCCGAAGGCCTTGCCCACCGCGCCACGCCTACCTTCGATGTCGGCGTCGTCTATGAAAAGCCCGTCGATATCAAGGCCGAGCGCGATCGCCTGAGCTAAGGAGCTCGCAAAGCTGCAGAAGGAAAAAGAGAACAGCGATCGCCAACTCGCGAACGAGGCATTCCTGGCCAAAGCGCCGGCGCAGGTCGTCGAAGGCATCCGCCGCCGCAACGCGGAGCTGACCGCGCTCATCGAGCGCACGCGCACTGCGCTCGATGCGCTGCCGCCCTCCTAGCGGGCGAAGTTGTAGGACAGCTGCATACCGCGTCCATTCGGCGTCTCGACCATCGAGAATGAAAAGCTCTTGCTGACCTCGCCGCGCTTGTGCACCACATATCCGCCGATCAGGTAGCCCAGCGTGCTGCCCACCACTACGTCTGACGGAAAATGCTGCTTGCGCCATCACGCGTGACACGCTCACCGCGGTGGCCACTCCGTACGCCGCCAGCCGCGTGCCCCAGCCCGGATAACGTGTCGGCCACCACATGCGCGATGCTCCACGCGTCAATGGAGTGCCCCGATGGCATTGACTGCCCGTCCGGCCACGTCTTGGTCCATGCGGCCAGAAGCGGCCGGTCCCATCTCCTTGGTCAGGAGTCTGCCGGTTGATCGCGTACTTCAGCGGCCAGTTGATGATCTGCGCGATCGAGCGATCGCCTCGCGCGGAAAGCACCGCTGTCTGCTGGAGATAGTCATCCTTGCGCCATGCGCCCGCAGCATACCCGCCGACCATGCCGGCAATCGGACGTATACCGCGCCCACGTTCGAGATCTGGTCGAAAGTCGTTCTGCTGCTTGCGGGTGGTAGCCCAGACGTGCGCATCGCATGCGCGTCGTAGTCAATCGCCACGCCCGTCGCCAGCCCGAACGGCGCAATCCAAAGCAGGTCGCTGGCCCGCGCGTGAAGTGGACTGGTCAGAATCGCGCCTTCGTCCTGGAGAACGTGCCGCACGCAGACTCCCGGCGTCCTCAGATCGCACTCGTCCCGCTGCGGCTGTGACTGCGCCTGGAGGCCAGCGGCAGAAGCGCCGCCACCAACAAAACAAAGCCCTCGAACAGACATCTGGTTATCCTAAATTGCGCCCCCTTAAGCCCCGCTCAAGACCGTCTACATCTGATCCATTTCGCCGGCGTATCATCAATCTTCGTATGGACTGGAAGAGCAAGCGAGTCGAAGCCATCCTGGAGCATGCCCTGCTGGAAGATCAGGCCCTCAAGGACATCACCACCATCTACACCATCGATCCCAAGCTGCGGGCCTCCGGCACGATCGTTGCGAAGGAGGATTGCGTCGTCTCCGGCCTGGGCTGCATTCCCCGATTTCTGGAGATCTATTCCCGCCTGAGCCACACCTCCGGACGGGCGAAGCTCCGTCCGCTACGAAGTTGTCCATCATCCGGAGATCTTCGACGGCGTCCGCGTGAAGCGCGGGCAATCAATTGCGGTCGTGCGCTCCACCGCGCACGTGCTGCTCTCCTGTGAGCGCGTCATCCTCAACCTGATGCAGCGCATGAGCGGCATCGCCACCGTTACGCGCCGTTATGTCGACCAGGTGCAGGGCACGAAGGCGAAGGTCCTGGACACGCGCAAGACCGTCCCCGGACTGCGCATCCTCGACAAGTACGCCGTCTCCTGCGGTGGTGGCGAAAACCACCGCCTCGATCTTTCCGACAGCATTCTCATCAAGAACAACCACATCGCGCTCGGCGGCGGCATTCCCAAGGTGCTCGCAGCGGCGCTGGCAGCGCGCAAGCCCGGTCAACGCGTGCAGGTTGAAGTGCGCAACCGCAAGGAACTCGAGCAGGCCATCGAAGCCGGAGCGGAAGCCATTCTGCTCGACAATATGACCCCGGCCGAAGTCGCGTCTTCAGTCAAGCTCATTCACTCTCACGGCCTCAAGGTTCCCGTTGAAGCTTCCGGCGGCATTCAACTGGATACGATCCGCAAATACGCCGATGCCGGCGTCGACTTCATCTCCTCCGGTGCGCTTACCCACTCGGCCGCTGCGGTCGATCTCAGCATGCGCATCGTAGCTGAGAGTTGAGCTCATGACGCTGACCGCTCCGCTCATTGCCGATCCGTTTCAACTCGACGCGCTGGACCGCGAGCTCGCAGGTACGCCCTTCGCCGGAAAAATCCGCCACTTCCCCTCGCATCGACTCCACCAACACGCTCGCGATGCGCGAAGCCGAACAGGGCCAGCAGAGCAACACCGTCTATCTTGCCGATGAGCAGACCGGCGGACGCGGGCGTGGAGCACATGAATGGCACTCCGCCGCGGGTTCCGGCCTCTACGTCAGCATCCTTGTGCGGCCGCAGATTGCGCCGGCCGACATCCTCTGGCTTTCGCTCGCCACCGGCCTCGCCGCTCAGGCCGCCATACGCGAGGTCACCTCCGCTCGCGCCGGATATCCGCTGGCCCAACGATCTGCTTCTCTCCGGGCGCAAGCTGGGCGGCATCCTCACCGAACTCAATGCCGAAGTCACGCGTGTGCGCCACGCCGTTATCGGCATCGGCATCAACGTGCATCAGCCCTCCTTTCCGCCTGAGCTGGCAGCGCTCGCGACATCGCTCAAAATCGAAACCGGCCGCGACTGGTCACGCCAGGACCTGCTCGTTGCGCTGCTTCGTCACCTTCATCAGGAGATCGAGCGCCTGACCACGCCGCGCAATCTCGAAGCCGCCACCGCCGATATCCGCAAGCGGCTCATCGCACGGCTCGTCATGGATACAAGGCAAGCCCGTAACCGTCACTGAGTTGGATACCTTTTCCGGCGTGACCGACGGCCTCGACAGCCGCGGTTTTCTGCGTGTCCGCACAGCACAAGGCATTCGCACCGTGCTCTCCGGCGGAGTACGCGAAGGGAGGAGCTGATCTATGCTGCTCGCCATCGATGTCGGCAACACGAACACCGTCCTCGGGCTCTACAACGCGGACTCGCCAGAGCTGGTCGCCGACTGGCGTATCACCACGCACAAAAATCAGACCTCCGACGAATATGGCGTGCTCTTCCTGAGCCTTTTCGCGATGCGCCAGATCGATGTCTCGAAGATCACCGCCATCGTCGTCTCCTCTGTCGTGCCGCCGCTCGACAGCACCATCCGTCGGCTCTGCGAGCGCTACTTCGGCCTCCGGCCCATGTTCGTCGAGCCTGGCATCAAGACCGGCATGCCGCTGCTGGTCGACAATCCCGGCGGAGCTCGGCGCGGACCGCATCGTCAATGGCGTTGCTGCCTTCGCGCGCTACGGCGGCCCCATCATCGTCGTCGACTTCGGCACCGCGACTACCTTCGACGTCATCACTGCCCGCGGCGAATACATCGGCGGCGTCATCGCTCCCGGCCTCGGAATCTCCGCGGACGCGCTCTTCTCCCGCGCCGCCAAGCTCGCGCGCGTTGATATCAAGCGGCCCGCACGCACCATCGGCACCAACACCATCGCGCATCTGCAGAGCGGCCTCTTCTACGGCTACATCGGCCTGGTCGATGGCATCCTGGAGCGAATGCTTGCGGAAATCGAGGCCGGCCAGCCAGACGGCAGCGCGACCGCGCCAAAGGTGATTGCCACCGGCGGACTCGCGCACATGCTGCACAACGATTCGAAGTACATCACCGCCATCGATGACATGCTCACGCTCGACGGACTGCGCCTGCTCTACGAACGCAACCGCAATCCGCGATCTCGCGGCGTATCGCAGCCCGCCCCCACGATCTAAGTGCAGAACTACATCAACTACTTCACGGAAATCGAAGAGCACTTCCAGCGGCGTCGCGGCTCGATCCTGCTGCTTTCGACGCTCGACTGGGCGCTCATCGATACCTGGCGCGAAGCCGGAGTGCCGCTGGCCGCTGTCCTGCGTGGCATCGACGAGGCCTTCGATAAATACGAGGCGCGCCAAACGCGAGCAAGCCAGACACGGGCACGCATGCGCAAAGTGAACGGCCTCGCCTGGTGCGCTCAGGCCGTCATGGAAGCAGTTGAGACCATGCAGGAAGCAGCCGTTGGGGGCGCTCCCATGCAAACAGAATCGCCCGGTCTCGAACAGGAGCGCATCGCGCACCACCTCCGCACGGCAGCCGCCAGTTTCGCCGCTGCGGGCGCGACGATTCCGCCTACTGAGCGAAATCGCCGCGCGCATGGAGCAGCTTGCGGCTCAGCCGCCCGCTAATGAAGAGCTGGAGCGCCACCTGAGCGCGCTCGAAGAAAAGCTCTTCGCCGTGCTCCTCACCCACACGCCCGCCGAAGAGCTGGAGCAGATGCGCGATCAGGCCGCACGCGAGCTCGCACCCTACCGCAGCCGCATGCAGGCGGTGCAGATTCGGCAGATCGAGCAGCAGTTTCTCCGCCGCCGGCTGCTCGAGCGCTACGACCTCCCGCGCATCAGCCTCTTCTATATGCAACAGGGAGAGTGACGTGAAGCTGCGTATCGAAAAGCCGATCTACGGCGGCGCGTCGCTGGCCCACATCCCGGTGGATGGCCCGCCAGACCTCGCGGGCAAGGCTGTCTTTGTCCCGCAATCACTCCCCGGCGAGTTGGTCGAAGCCTACCGTCCAAACCGAGCACCGCAGCTATCTCACCGCCAAACTCGATTCGGTGCTCGAACCCTCGCCTGACCGCATCGTTCCCGGCTGCGAATATTTCGGACGCTGCGGCGGCTGTCATTACCAACACGCGGACTACGCCGCGCAGCTCACGATGAAGCGCAGCATCCTGGTCGAGACGCTCGAACGCGCTCATGTAACCATCCCGGCCGATATCCGCGTTCTCTCCGCCGATCCCTGGGCCTATCGCAACCGCATTCGGCTGCACGTTACTCGATCCCCGCAACCCTCGTTGAGCTATCGCGAAGCCGCCTCGCATCGCGATCTGGCGGTCACGCACTGCCCTGTCGCCGCGCCGCTGCTGCAGCAGGCGATCGCCGCCTTCAATCAGCTCCTCACAGCAGCCCGCATTCACAGCAAGCTTCTCGGAACTCGAATTCTTCTGCAATGCCGACGAATCCGCATTATTCATCTCCCTCTTCACGCAGCAGCGCAAATCGCCCGAGCACCTGCCGCGATCCATCGCGGAAGCGCTCCTCCCTGCTCTGCCCGCGCTCAAAGGTGTTGGCATCTTTGTGCTCGATCCAAAGACGCGGCGCACGCAGGCTGCAGGGGCGTGGGGACAATCATCGCTCGACTACGCAGTGGCCGAATTCCGCTACCGGGTCAGTGCCAATGCCTTCTTTCAGATCAATCGCCACCTCGTCCCCGGTCTGCTGCAGGAGGTCATCGCTCAGCGGCAAGGCAGCATCGCATGGGACCTCTACGCCGGCGTCGGCCTCTTCGCCCAGGCGCTTGTGCCGCGGTTCAAGCAGGTCATTGCGGTCGAATCCTCACCGGCCTCCGCAGCCGATCTCGCCTCACAATTTGCGTGCTGCACCGCACTCTGGCGCGGCTCCCAATTGCGTCTCCGCGGATACGCTGCGCTTCCTGAAGTCCCCGCCATGCCGCGCTCCCCGATCTTGTGATCGCAGACCCGCCGCGCGCCGGCTTGGGCGCAGAGGTCTGCCAGCGCCTGGCCACCATCGGACCGCCGCAGATCGTCTATGTCTCCTGCGATCCCGCCACCCTCGCCCGCGACCTGCGCGCGCTGCAACCATCCGGGTATCGACCCGTCGCAATTACGCTGGTAGACCTGTTCCCACAGACATTTCATCTGGAGACCGTCGTCACCCTCGAACGCACTTGACCGGTGGCACGACTCAGGGCTGAGGAACATGGCCACCACGCTCGCGCCGCCTCTCACAACGAATCCGCCGCGGCGCATGGCGGGTAGGCTCGTGCCAAAGCGCAATATCGGAGCGATCGAGCGCGATCCGGTACGCTTCTCCCGCGCGCCGCTCCTCATGGCCGGCGCTGGCGTTCGCTGCCGGTATCCTCTTGGTCAGTGGCTGGTGGATTCCGCCGGCGTGGCTTGGCGTCGCGGTGCTCCTCGAAGGCTTTATCGCCGTTATTGCCATCCGCTGGCGCCCCCGCGTCGCCCTGCTGCCGCTCGCCGCGACCTGGCTCCTTCTGGGCGGCTTCGCTGCAGAGATGCAGCCTCGCCCCGCTCCACAAACAGAGCTCCGCCACCTGGCCCAGGGCACACCCGTCACCGTGACTGGCACCATCCTGCGTGCCAGCCCCGTTCGCCGCATCCTCTCCTTCCGCCCCTTCTCCGATGAGCAGATCACCGAGCAGATGCAGTCCATCGACCTGCGCGTCCTCTCCGGCGCCGAACCCGGCGATGCACTGCAGGCCGTCCATGGTGGTCTTCGCCTTTCGCTCTATGCTCCCGCCGATGCCCCGATGCCGAAGCTCGGATGCAACGATATCGTCACCGTAACGGCGACGATACGCCCGCCGGAGCGCTACCGCGATCCGGGCGTATGGGATAGTCCCGCATGGATGCTCAGCCAAGGAATCGGGATCATCGGCTCGGCGAAGGCAGAAAGGCTGATCGTGACCGGCCACGGTGCAGAGCACAGCTTTGCCTGCCTGCTGCACGCGCTCCAGACCGGCGCGAGCGACCGGCTCATGCAATTCGCCGACACTCCGCCCCTGCACGCGCTGCCCGGGTTCCTCACCCTCAGCCATGACGATGCGGCCATGCTCTCCGCGATGGTCACGGGCGACCGTACTTATCTCAGCAGCGATCTGCGCACGCCGTTTGAGCGCACCGGCTCGTTTCACCTGCTGGTTGTCTCCGGGCTGCACCTCGGCATCTTCGCCGGATTTGTCTTCGCCATCGGCCGTCGGCTGCGCATAGGCCATCTACCGCTCACCGCCATCACGCTCGCGCTTTCGTTTGCTTACGCGCTGCTTACTGGGTTCGGCCAGCCCGCACAGCGCGCCTTCGCGATGGTCGCGCTCTATCTCATCGGAAGGCTTCTCTACCGCGACCGCAGCCGTCTCAATAGTCTGGGATTTGCCGCGCTCTGCCTGCTGGTCTTCAATCCGCATGCGCTCTTCGACGCCGGGCTCCAGATGACCCTACTCACCGTCGTAGCCGTTGCCGGCATTGCCATTCCGGTGATGGAGCGCACCACGGCGCCTTTCCTCACCGGTTCGCGATCGATCCATGCCGTCGGCATGGACACAGCATTCGAGCCACGCCTCGCCCAGTTCCGAGTTACCTTGCGCCTCATCGGGGAGCACCTGGAACCATTCCTGAGCCGCCGCTATCGCCGCACACGACGCGCGCAGAATGTGCTCGCGCTCGCCGTTCGCTGGAGTCTCCTGCTCTTTGACCTATGCCTCATCTCCGCGGTCATCGAGCTCGTCATGACGCTCCCCATGGTCGCGTATTTCCATCGCGTCACCACGTCGGGAATGCTTGTAAACATCCTTATCGTCCCTGCACTCACATTGCTGCTTCCCGCAGCACTCGCTCACCACAGTTGTGCTGCTCGCCTCGCCTCACATCGCGTGGCTGCCCGCCGCCGCAACCGCCGGACTGCTGCACGCGGTCCTCGCCATCGTCCGCACATCGAGTGCGTGGCGCATGAGCGAGTTGCGCCTCCCCGGCCCCGATCTCGCAGCTATCGTTGCCTCTCTCGCGCTGCTCGCGCTCGCCGTTTGGCTGGTCCGCATTCGCCGCAGCTTCGCGATTCCCGCTGCAGTCGTCGCGCTGCTCATTGCAACCCTCTGCGCTCTCGCGCCGCATGCGATCGCGCGTCGCGCCAACACACTGGAAGTCACCGCCATCGATGTCGGCCAGGGCGATTCGATTTTCGTCGTCTCACCGGACGGCCACACCATGCTGGTCGATGCCGGCGGCCCTACCGGGGGCGCCTCCCGCCAAAGCAATTTCGATATCGGCGAAGATGTCGTTTCGCCCTATCTCTGGAGCCGCCAAGTCCATCGTCTCGATATCGTCGCCCTTACTCACGCGCACAGCGATCACATGGGCGGCATGCCCGCCATACTGCGCAACTTCCGCCCGCGCCAGCTCTGGATCGGCCAGAACCCGCCCATCCCCGCTTACCAGCAGTTACTCCGTGAAGCTGCATCGCTCGGCATCGAAGTTCGTTCCTTCTCCGCGGGGGATACCGTGCGGTTCGGCGACGCGACAGTGCATGTCCTGGCGCCCGCATCCAACTATCAGCCCGGCAAATCAGCCGGGAATGACGACTCGCTCGTACTGCACGTCGGTTATGGCGGCCACTCCGCTCTGCTCGAAGGAGATGCCGAGGCGCCCAGCGAAGCCGCTATGCTGTCGCTGCCTTCCAACGATCTATCCTCGGACCTGCTCAAGGTCGGACATCACGGCAGCAAGACATCTACCATCCCACCCTTTCTCGCACGCGTCGCGCCGCATCTCGCCGTCATCTCCGTTGGCACCTACAACAGCTATCACCATCCACGGTGGGACACGCTCGACAAGCTGGAGAACGAGGGTGCGCGCACCTGGCGCACCGACCTGCTCGGAATCTCCACCTTCTATATCGACAGTACCGGTGCGCACGCGGCGCACTTACCTTGATACTTGGAAGGATCGTTTTTCTGCTGCGCAGCATCCTTTATGGGTATAGAGTCTCGAAAATCGGAGTCTCGGAGGGGTCCACGCATGCGGTCAGAGGAAACCGGGGACACAGGGCAGGCACAGCCGGCAGAAGCGCGCTCCGTTCTGGAGCAGCAACAGGAAGAAAAAAATCTTCGCCGCCTGCAGCTCATGATGAACATGGTGATGTCCGTGATCGCGCAGGACACGACACTCACCTATGAAGCTGCGCTGGAGATGGTCGCCGACAGCCGGCGCGCGGCGCTCGCGATGTTTCCGGAAAAAGAGCTGGCCTTCGATCTCATCTATCAACCCAGGCTGCAACGGCTGATGCGCGAGCGCTTCCGCCTGCAATAACTACGTCACTTCTGATCGATATTGGTCAGGCGCAGCGTGATCGTGCCCCAGAAGAGCCGGGCCCGCATCTGCACCGGCAGATGACGATTGTCATCCGAATACCAGATCCAGATGTTGCCACGATTCTTCACCACGCCCGCGTCCGCCGTCGGCTCTACGCGGATGGTCTGGAACGTGCCCGCCGGCGTCTTGATCTCCTCCCGCGCTTCAGGCTTGAACGTCACCGCCACGACGCGCATAGCATCCGCCACCGGCAGCACAAAACTCCGCCCCACTTCCAGCGGCTGCGCGCCCGCAATAAACATCGCCGACATCAGATCGCTCACACAGTTCGGAATCGGCGACTCCTGGTGCTTGCTCGTGCCCTTCACAACGTTCTTCTCGTCCAGCACCTGCTTGTGCGCGCCGTACTGAAATTGCAGCGTGCTTACGATCTGCCGCCGACCTTCCTGCAGTTGTTTGGCGAATGTCTGCGAGCATCCTGTGCGCCGGTCAAAGGACGACTGAAAACGATCCACCACCTTGAACAAGAGACTTACCGCGCCAATCGAGTCGCCATTCGCCTGCACCCGCTGCGTCGTTCCGTCGCTTTCCAGATGAAAGCTCGCAGTTCCCGCAGGAAAGACCCGCCAATCGACTCCGTAGGAGAGCGTCTGGCGCTGCGGTAGATATTGCTGTTGCGGCGCAGGCAACGATGGCATCTGCTGAGATCCGGCTGCGACAGTCAACAGCAGGCCGCAAAAAAACAAGGGCAGTAATCTCAAATACATCCCTCACGCATGGTTTCTCTTCATCACGCGAATACATCTTCTCCTTGCGCGTGCAGCTCAACTGTCTTCAGCGTGGCCCGCCAGATACAAAGCTGCTCATCTGAATTCCAGGAACAATGCCCTGTGCCAGACGAACAGGCGCAGCAGCAATACGGCATAGATACTCAATGAGCCCAAGATCGCATTGTACTCGCGGTGTTTTCCGTAGAGCGCTCCGGAAAAGCCGCCACTTGCGCGATCTCGGTTTCTCCACGACGGAAGCAGCAGGCGTCAGTCGCGGAATGAGCCGCGGCACGCGGCTGCAATACTCGGCAAAGTCGCTGAAGTGTCCGCGCAGAAACTCCTCTTCGGAACGGATCGTCGGCCAATAGATCAGCGTAAACAGGATCGCCAGCGCCAGCGCTGTCCACCAGCTATGCGCGGCCACAGCAAAGCCAAAGGCAATCAGCATCGAGCCGAGGTAGAGCGGATTGCGCGTATACGCATACGGCCCTGTGGTCGTCAGCTCTGTGTTCTTCGTCACGTATCCGGAAGCATAGGCTCGCAGCGCGAGGCCCGGCACCGTTCCAAGCAAACTCCACAACAGCGAGTGCACCGACGGATGCGCGATCAGCAGATAGAACAGTGCGAAGACGAAGCCCATCGGCACACGGATGCGGCGCGCTATGCGCGTCCAGCTCACAGTCAAGCCTGCACCGCCGATTGTCCTGCCGGGTCCAGGATCTCATTCGCAGCCGCCAACACTTCCTCCGGCTCGATCGTCAGCAGGCCCGCCTCCGGCGCGCTGCGCCGCGAGTGATCGCGCCGGCTCTCCGGATGCCGCAGCACCCGAAAGGGCACACCCCACGGTCCATTGCGCGCAGGATCAGTCGGTCCATA
This sequence comes from uncultured Acidobacteriaceae bacterium, assembly GCA_963797895.1. GTDB lineage: Bacteria > Acidobacteriota > Terriglobia > Terriglobales > Acidobacteriaceae > KBS-83. Next base: position 1,689,356 of record CAWCRD010000006.1, on the reverse strand, counting down.
AATTCCTACCACCGGTTTGCCCATCGCGCACGCCAAGTGGAGCGGCCCCGTATCGCCGCCAATCGCCAGCACGCTTCTTCGTGTCATCGCAATGAGTTCAGCAAGATCCATCGTAACGGCGACCGCGGCGCCGCTGCTCGCGACGGCCACTTCGTCCGCAAGCTGCTCTTCTCCGGGAGCGCGATTTACCACCACATCGTAACCTTGCGCCTTCATTGCGGACGCCAGCGCGCCATATCGCGCCGCCGGCCATCGTTTCGCTCCCCAGCCCGCGCCCGGATGCAGCATCACCACTGCTGGAGAACCCGGCATTATATTTGCGATTCGCGTCTCGGCCGCGCAATCCAGCGGCAGCGGCGGCAGCAGTGGCTTCAATGCCAGGCCGGTAGCCTCCGCCATTACCTCAGCCGCCTGTTCGATCACGTGCACGCCCCTGGTCTGTACTCTCCGCCGAAAGAACCAGCGTGCCGGCCGCTCGCGAGGCTCCGCCTCGCCCACCAGTTCCGCGCCCGATGCTCTTCCGATCAGCGCCGACCGCACGGCGCCTTGCAGATCGATCGCCAGCTCATATCGCTCCGGCGAGCAGTTCACGCCGCAGTCCGCGCATGGCACTCCACGTCGAAGCCGCCAGCGGCTGCCGCGCCCATCCTCGCGCATTCGCCATGTGCACGGCATCCACCAGCGGCATCGCGGGCGAGCCCGGAACGCCGCCATTCGCGCGAAGCAAGCGGCGCCCATCGCGGCTCAATCACCCAGCCGATATGGCACTCCGGCAGGCGCGCGCGGAGCGCTGCCACCGCCGGCATGGCATGCAGCACATCGCCCATGGCGCCCAGCCGCACCACCAGTACGCGCAATCGAGTCTCTCTGCGAATTATTTTGGGAAGACAACTGCTGATTCTCTCACGCGCCGCTTCGCAGACGCGCTTCCAGTGCGGCCAGCGCACTCTCCGGTCGAGCAGCCGCACCGTCAGCTCAGCCACCAGCACCGGCGCAATTTCTTCCAGACGCAGCGCGCTGCGCATTCGTCAGCCGCACTGCGTCTTTCGCCGTCGTAAGAAAGCACGCGGCTCCGCGCTTCGCTGCCAGTGTCGCACAGCATCGTCACATCCGGATCTGTGAACCGGTGATGATCGCGCCATGCATGCGTGGCCGCAATCGTGACGCCTTTCGCTTGCACTCCCTCGACAAACTCCTCCGGATGCGCGATCGCACAGAAGACCACGGCCGCGCCCCGGAATCACGGGCAGCTCGAGCTCTCGCCGGATCGTCCATATCTGCGCATCCGGACGCATCCATCGCCGCGCCCGCTCCGCCAATGCCGCATCCTCTTCCCGCAGGACAATAAAATCAGCACGCTCCAGCGCCGCCAGCGGCTCGCGCAGCCGCCCCGCAGGCAGCAGCGTCGTCTGAAAATCCGAAGCGGTGCAGCAGAACAATCTCCGCGTCGCGCGCCAGCCCGCGATGCTGCATCCCGTCGTCCAGCAGATGGACGTGGCCAGCGCCGCCCGCGTCTACAAGCGTGCTCTCCGCAAGCCGTCCCGCAGCCGAGCGCCTGCGCCCCACAAACACCGGCACGCCCGCCTGCTGCGCAATCAGCCATGGCTCATCGCCGTATCGCCGCGCAGGATCGTCCACAATCGCCGTGTCCACACGCTCCACCGCATCCGAAGCACGTCCATACCCCCGCGACAGCACATCCACCGTCCATCCGCGCTCGCGTCAGCGCGCGGGCAAGCGCGATAACGAACGGCGTCTTTCCCGCGCCGCCCACCGACAGATTTCCGACGCTCACCACCGGCCATTTCAGCTTCTCAATGCGTCGCAAGCCCCGCGCATACGCAGCGTCGTTCAGCGCCTGCACTGCCCCGTACAGCGGAACCAGCGGCAGCAGCGGCCAAATCCTCCGCCTCACGCGTCGCCCCCGGCAAGCAGACGCACCACCGCGTCCACCGCTCTCTGCGTCGCGCCCGCCTGCTCCTCAAAAACTTTCTTGCCGCGCGCTCCCCACCGCCGCGGCGGCCTGCGTATCTTCGGAGCAACGCCGAAATCGCCTCGCCAACTTCCGCGCGCTCTGTCAGCCGCAATGCATTCGCGCCGCGCAGCAGCTCCACGGCCTCGCGAAAGTTCTCATAGTGCGGACCCATCACCACCGGCACGCCCAGCGCGCGCCGGCTCCAGCGGATTGTGCCCTCCCGCCGGCACCAGGCTTCCGCCGACAAATGCCACCGTCGCGAGCGCGTACACGCTGCCTAGTTCTCCGATCGAGTCCAGCAGAAACACGCTGCCCGCACTCACGGGGCTGCCGTCCCATGCGATCTCTGCACAAGTTGCGCCTGTTTCTCACTGCGCCAGCGCAGCCACTCGTGCAAAGCGCTCCGGATGCCGCGGCGCCAACACCATCACCGCATTCGGCATACGCTCACACAGATCGCGGGCCATGCGTCCAGCAGTACGCGCTCTTCATCTTCCAGCGTCGATCCCGCCACCAGCACCTTCGCGCCCGGCGGCAACTGCGCGCGCAACTGCTCCACAATGCCGGCTGCCCGCGGGGATCGCGCATCGAACTTCAAATTGCCGCCCACACGCACCCGCTCTTCCGGCACTCCGATCGCAACAAAGCGCCGCGCGTCCTCCGCGCTCTGCGCCAGCACTAGCGTCAGATCCTGCAGGAACGGCCGCCAAAACCTGCGCAGGCGCATATATCGCGGCAAAGACCGGTCGGAGACCCGCGCATTCACCACCACCACCGGAACGCGCTGGCCCGCGCACTCCGCCGTCACATTCGGCCACAACTCACTCTCCGCCAGCACCAGCACCCGCGGCCGCAGTGCGCGAAACACACCGCGCACCACCCACGGCAGATCGATCGGAAAATAAAAGCACCGCGCTGCACCGAAGCGCTCGCGCGCCAGTTGCTGACCAGTCAGCGTCGTAGTCGAAATCGCCACCGATCCGCGCCCCAGCCGTGCATCCAGTTCCTCCACCAGCCGGCTGACCGCCACCACCTCGCCCACCGAAACAGCATGCACCCATACCTGCTGCCGGCCGGCGAGCGCATGAGCCACCCGCTCCGCGCCCGCGCCCAGCCGCTCGCGCAGCCCTTCGCGCCAGCGCGGGCGCAGCAGCCACACCGGCGCGCCCACCGCCAGAGCCAGCAGCAACGCAAGGTTGTAAGCGAAAAGAATCACGATCCCAGCCGCAGACTACATGCAACCCGGCGAATGCGCCATGCCGTCGGGCAGTCTCGCAGCGGAAAGCTCATTCGCTCTCCTCCCGGCAGGACAGCGCGATCGCGAAAATGCTCTAATTCTTCGCATGCGCTCCCTGCTTGTCCTTGCCGTTCGCTGCCCTGCTCCTTGCCGCACCTGCGTTCGCGCAACATCCAGCACCGCCTGCCGGAACTGCGGATCAGTACCCTGCCTTCGAGCGCCATGCCGACGATCATCTCGCCATCGCGGTCGATCCCTACGACACCCCGCAGAAGGCCTCCATCTTCCGCGTCAACTACGCCTCCGCCAACATCATTCCCATCCGCATCATCATCACGAACGAAGGCGACACGCCCATCTCCCTTAACAACGCGGTCATCGACTTCATCACCGCCGCCGGAGACAAAGTCCCTGCCGCCGAGCCGCGAGACGCAGAACGCGCCCTCGATCGCCCCGCCAATCCGCGCAGCAAAATTCCCATCGGACCGATCAAGATCGGCGGCAAAGGGAAGAACCAGGACAAGAAGATCGAGCAGGACTTTTCAGAATTTCAATACAGCGCCATCGCCGTCGAACCGCACACCACCCGCGCCGGATTCCTCTTCTACGATCTCCAGGACCTTCCGAATCCGTTGACAGGCGCGCATCTCGAACTGCGCCGCATCCAAAGCTCCGACAGCCGCGAGCTCTTTGCCTTCGAGATTCCGTTTGACAAATATCTCGCCGACCAAGACCACTAGTCATGGCTGGGCAAGAAGTTAGACGCCCTTCTTCTGCGGCTCCCAGATGAACTTATGAATCTGCAGACTCAGCCGCGCGGGCACGCCATCCTCCAGCATCCACTCCACCAGCAGTCGCGGATCGAGCGCGCAATTGCTCGTGGACCGCTCCAGGCTCGGCGTCTTCTTGAATGCCGGTGAAAACAGCACCGCCGCCGGCCCGCTCCGCCAGCCCGTGCTCGCGCGTGAAACTCCCGCGCGAATTCGTAATCGCTGCGGTCGCTGATGACGAACTTCACCTCATCGCGCTTCGTCAGCGCGTCCAGATTCGTCCATGCGGAAGGTGCCGCCTTCGCCGGATCCCGGACACTTCACATCGACGATCTTGTGCACCGCCTTCGGCACATTCGCCAGCAGCCGCTCGCCGCTGGTCTCGATCATCAGCGTGTAGCCCTGCGCCAGCAGCCGTTCCATCAGCGGAAGCAAGCTCGCGCTCCTGCAGCATCGGCTCGCCGCCGGTAAACTCCACCAGCCGCACCGGAGCCAGCGCCGCCACCGCCGCCTCCACTTCGTCCAGCGTCTGTTTGTACCCGCCCTTGAAGGTGTATTCCGAGTCGCACCACGAGCAGCGCAGATTGCACCCAGCCAGCCGCACAAAGATGCACGGCAACCCGGCAAAGCTCGATTCGCCCTGCACAGACTTATAAATTTCGATGAGATACATGAGGAACTACAGCTCGTAATACGTAGCCGTCGTGGTGTCGGTCTCGAAGATCGTGCAGTCCTTCACCTGCACGCGCCCGCCGGTCATCTCGCTCAGCTGGCGATTCGTCTCGTCGAAGAAATACTTGGACAGATTCTCCGCCGACGGATTGATCACGGTAAACGGCTCCAGATCATTGATCATCTGGTGGTCCAGCCGGTCGATCACCGGGCGCATCACCTGCTTCAACTGCTTGAAGTCCAGCAGCAGCCCGGCCCCGTCCAGTTCCTTGCCGCGCAGCGTCACGCGCACCTTGTAGTTGTGCCCGTGCGGGTTCTCGCACTTGCCGCGATAGTTGCGCAGATAGTGCCCGGAAGAAAACCCGGCCTCTACCGTTACCTCGTACATACGAATGTTTCCTTTGTCAGAAAGGGCAATTCAGCCCATCTTCCATTCTACCGGTTTGAAGCCTATCAGATCCCTGTCGTTCTGACCGCAGCAAAGGATCTGCAGTATGCCCGTGACCCACGCAGCCAGTAATGAGCGACCACGGGGAGCGAACCCGACAGCATGCGCCGAAGGCGCGCCCGCCCGTAGGGCCAGTACCTAGTGCCCGCGACGCCCTTCGCGCCGCTCCCGTTCTTCGTTCCGCCGCTCCACCTGCTCAAACATCGCAGTCATCACGCCGGCAAATGCCGAAATCACCGCGCCCAGAAAGAGAAACAGCGAAGTCGTCTTCCAAAGCGAGCCGTTCCCCGGCAGATTCGGCTGCGTAGCACTTACCGACCCCAGCATCGCGCACGAGATCAGCGAAAACAGCAGCAGCGTAGCAGCCAGGATGTAGAGGTTCCGCGACATCTCGCATCAATGCTACTAGGAAGTCGCTATCGCAGCCGACAGAGCCGGCAGTGAGTGCAACGGCACGAACCGAAAATACGCGCCGTCATTGCTTCGGCGGCTAGTCCGAAGAACCGCTCCACCTCGGCAATATCCTTCGTCACCCGGTAAGGCGGCAGGCTCTCCAGAAACACCCGCCCATACCGCTGCCGCTGCAGCCGCGGGTCCAACAGCATCAGCACGCCGCGATCTTCGAGCGACCGGATCAGCCGCCCAAAACCCTGCTTCAGCGTGATCACCGCCTGCGGCACCTGGTATTCGAAGAACGCGCTGCGCCCGTCGTCCTCAATCGCGCGCATCCGCGCCGCCACCACCGGATCGCTCGGCACCGCAAACGGCAGCCGGTCCACGATCACGCAGCTCAGCGACTCGCCCTGCACATCCACGCCCTGCCAGAACGACGACGTGCCGAACAGCACCGCATTCGGCGTCGCGCGAAACTCCTCCAGCAGCGCCTTCTTCGGCGCCGTGCCCTGCAACAGCAGGGGAAACTCCAGCTCCATCAGCAGCCGCTCATACAGGCCGCGCATCTGCGCATAGCTGGTGAACAGGCAGAACGCGCGTCCGCGCGTGATCTCCAGCACTCGCCGTATCTGTTTGGCCGCCTCATCGGCAAAGCCCGGCTCGCGCGGGTCCGGCATCTCCGGCGGCAGATACAGCAGCGCCTGCTCCGGATAGCGGAAGTGCGACGGCACCACCAGTTCTTTCGCCTCCGCCATGCCCAGCCGCTTGCGGATATGCCCAAAGCCGCCCGCCACCGTCAGCGTTGCCGACGTCAGCACCACCGACGAATAGCTTTCGAACAGCAGCTCCTGCATCAGCCCGGAGACATCAATCGGTGTCGCCTGCAGATACGTATTCCGCACGCCGCCACGCAGCGGCCCGCTCGCACGCCGCTCCAGCCAGAAGACGGTGTTCTTCGACTCCGCTTCCATCAGGAACTTCAAATGCTCGCGAACTTCTGCGGTGCGTTTGCGCAGCCCCGGCGCTTCATCCACGCCGCGCACCTGCTCCAGTTCGCCCTCCAGCCGGTGCAGCGCATTCATCAGGCCGAGGTAGATATCCCCGAAGTTCTCCAGGAACTCCTCGCGCTGCGAGAACACCGTGCGACCCTCAAAATCCTGCGGCAGCGCGCCAAAGAACATGCGCGCCCGCTCCCGCACCGTCTGCCCGGCGCTCATCACGCTGGTCGCAATCGTGATCTTCGTCTTGAGCAGCGTCTCCAGATCGCGCGCCAGCTCCTCGAACCGGATATTGCTCAAACTCACGCCGAAATAGTTCGAAGCCACGTCCTCCAGCTCGTGCGCCTCATCGAAGATCACCACCGCTGCATCCGGCAGAATGCCCGCATCGGGCGCCGTCCGCGCCTGCAGCTTGATGCCCAGGTCCGCGAAGAACAGATGATGGTTCACGATCACGATGTCGCTTTCCAGCGCCTTGCGCCGCATCTCCGTGATGAAGCAGCGCTCCCAGTCTGGGCAGCTCTGCCCCAGGCAATGCTCGGTGCGCGCATCCAGCTTCTGCCATAGCGGGCTCGCCTCCGGCAGCCCCACGATCTCCACGCGGTCGCCCGTCTCGGTCGTCTTCTCCCACTCCGCGATCTTGTGGAACTGGTCGATCTCTTCCAGTCCGCTCAGGATCGGCTGATCGCGTAGCGCATACAGCTTGTGCCGGCACAGATAATTCGCGCGCCCCTTCATGTAGCACACGCGCAGGGGACCAAGCAGCGACTCCAGAAACGGAATGTCCTTGAAATACAACTGCTCCTGCAGATTTTTCGTCCCGGTCGAGATGATCACCCGCTGCCCCGTCCGCAGCGCCGGAAGCAGATACGCGAGCGTCTTGCCCGTGCCCGTCCCGGCTTCGACGATCAGGTGCTCCTGCTTGTCCAGCGCGCGCTCCACCGCCTGCGCCATCTCCAATTGCCCGCGCCGGAACTCGTACGGCAGGCTGGATCGCGAAAGCACGCCGCCCGGCGCGAAAAAGTCGTAAACCTTCGGCAGGCTCGGCACGGATTGGCTGATGGAAGACACTGCGGAATAGGAGGGGTTTCGCTCTTTCTATAATAGACAGGGCGCAAGGACACGCGTCAGGAAGAAGCCGCCGCCTTGCCATCGAAAAAGTCACAGAAGCAGCAAGCCACCCGCGAACGCTCCGCCCGCAATAAAGGCCGTCGCGAAGCCAACGAAGCGCGCCTCAAAGCCAAGCGCCAGCGCGCCTCCGAGCTCGGTTCGCGCTCCCGCAAAGCCGTGGATGCAGAAACCAGGGCGAAGCCAGCGAAGAAGGCCACGCTCACGCCCAATCAGCGGCAGAAGGCCCGCGCCGCAGCCCGCCGCATCGAGCCCTCCGCCGCCGACCTCGACGCCGCCACGAACCGGGCGCAGCTGAATCTGGAAGAACGAATCGATCAGCACCTCGAGTCCAGTCCTGCGCGCGCCATCTTCGCCAATCAATCGCGCACCGCCGATCTTCCCGCCTTCGCCATCTGCGGCCGTCCCAACGTCGGCAAGTCCACGCTCTTCAACCGCCTCACCGGCTCGCGGCGCTCCATCGTTGGCGACGAGCCCGGCATCACCCGCGATCGCATCTACGGCGAAGTCGAATGGGCCGGCCGCACCGCGCGCCTCATCGATACCGGCGGCATCGTCCCCGACGATCCCAACCTCATCCCTGCCGAAATCTTTCGCCAGGCCCGCGCCGCATTCGACGAAGCGCAGCTCATCGTCATGGTCGTCGACGGCCGCACGGAGATCGCCGCACCGGACATCGAGCTCGCTCGCCTGCTCATCCGCTCCGGCAAGCCTGTCTTCCTCGTCGTCAACAAAATCGACACCGACCAGCTTCTTGCACAGGCAGAAAACTTTCGCCGGCTCGGTGTGCAAGCGCTCTTCCCCATCTCCGCCGAGCATGGCTCCGGCATCGGCGATCTCCTCGAAGCCGTCTTCGACACGCTGAAGTTCCCCGAACAGGAGCAAGAAGAAATCCCCGCCGAAACCGCCGAGCAGATCGAATCGGAATCACATCACCGCACCCACGGCGAGTACCAGCAGCGCGAGACCTCCATCGCCATCATCGGCCGTCCCAACGTCGGCAAGTCCACGCTGCTCAACGCGCTCACCAACTCCTCGCGTGCCATCGTCTCGCCCATCGCCGGCACCACGCGCGATGCCGTCGACGAAGTCGTCGAGCACAACGGAGCGCAGTACCGTTTCGTCGATACGGCCGGCATTCGCCGCAAGGGCAAGACGCACCTGATGGCCGAAAAGCTCTCCGTCATCATGGCTCGCCGTCACCTCGAAGCCGCCGATGTCGCCTGCTCATCATCGACGCAACGGAAGGCGTCACCTCCACCGACGCCACCATCGGTGGCTATGCGCACGAGAGCGGCCGGTCGGTCATCATCGTCGTCAACAAATGGGATCTCGTCACCACTGCGCGTACAGATGGCAAGCCGCCCGCCGACCGGAATATCTTCGAAGAGCAGCTCCGCCGCGTCCTCAAATACCTCGATTACGCGCCCGTCGTCTTCCTCTCCGCCGCGCACCGCACCAATCTGCACCGGCTCTATGAGGCCATCACGCTGGTCGCCACCGAACGCCGCAAGCGCGTCTCCACCGGCCAGATGAATCGTTTCCTGGAGCGTGTCGACTTCCAGCGCGCCACCGTGCCCGCGTCAAAGAAGGTCCGCATCTACTACATGACGCAGGCCGCTGTCGCGCCGCCTACCTTCGTCCTCTTCACGGATCGCCAGGTGCGCCTGCACTTCTCCTACGAACGCTTTCTCCAAAACCAGATTCGCGACGCCTTCGGCTTCGCCGGCTCGCCCATCTGGTTCAAAGTCCGCGCCCGCAACGCGCGAAAGCAGGAGCGCTAGAGCAAATAGTCAGGGGCGGCCGGCAGGTTCGCCGGCCGCCCTTGATTCCGTTGCTCCAACAGGCTACGGAAGCAGTCCGAACATCGCCAAACCGCTCTCGGTCCCGATGTATACAAAGCCATTCGCAATCAGCGGCACCGCATGCTTGTCAGTTGCGCCAATCGCGTCCCGCGAGCCGGCGGCCTGCGTGCTGTTGTAAAGCTCCGTGGCCAGGTTGGTGGCGTCGTACGCGTGCAGCACGGCTCCGCCGCTCGCTGTCGTATCCAGCGCCCACAGAATTCCCGTGTTCGTCCCGTTCGCGGTAATCACCGGCGTCGCGCCTGCGGTACCCAGTGTGCTTGCGGACTGCGTCGCCAGGGCCGCGCCGCGAAGAGCTCAGCGTGAACTCCCGCAGCACATCGCCCGAGCCGCCGTAATAGAAGGCGTTGTTAAAGTACGCCGGCGTCGACGTGGCGCCATTCGGCAGCGCGGCCGTCACCGTCTTGTAGTTGTTGTCGGTCGTGCCGTTGTACTCGCCCAGCACGTTGCCGGCGGTGCCAAGCTGGTAGATGTTTCCATCCTTGCCCGCTCCGATTCCCTGCGGCGGCACGAATTGCGTACTGGTCTCGACTGCCCGGCGTCAGCATAATGCCGCCGGAGCCCTGGTCCGCATAGTTCGCCGCACCAGGCACACCGTTCAAAGGCTCAAAGTAGTCGTAGACCGTCATTACGCCGTTCGGCGATTGGATCTTCAGATAGCCGTTGCCGTAATCGCCATTCTTTGGCTTGCCCGATGCGTCCAGCGTTGTATCGAAGGTGCCGGTGGACGTGGTCAGGAACACGTTGCCGTTCGCATCGCCTGCCGGACCTGCGCCACTCATCCAGACTCCGCCGCCGCTTCCGTTCGGCGTCAGATCCAGCACCGACAGTTGCTCCAGCGTGCCCTCGTTATAGGCCATCACCCAGCCGCTGTAGTCGAATGTCGTCTGGTGGCACGGCGCTCCCCACGAGAGATAAACGATGCCGTTGTTCACCAGCAAAGCCGCTCTCTCGACAGAGATTCCCGGATCGAAGCTGTTCGCTGCCCGATGTTGCCGTGATCTCCACCGGGCTGCCGCTCAACTCGGCACCTGTCGTCAAATCCAGCGCGTGCAGCCGCTGGTGATAGTTGCCGTCGCTGTCCTTCGTCTTGGCAACGAAGAAGATCGCGCCGTCCGGCCCGAAGTTGCGGTCGATCACCGGCGTCGCCGTGATGCCCACTTGCGCCGGCAGCTCACTGCAACCCTGGTTGTCCGCAGCTGTCTCGTTCGCGCCCAGCGCGGAGGCCTGCCACAAGTGCGTCCCGCTCTGTGCATCCCACGCGTACACCGTGTCATTCTCCGTGGCCAGGAAGAGCACGTTGTGCGTCTGTCGCGCCCACTGTCATCGCCGGAGATATACAGCGGCTGCGCATCGATCGCGCCATCGGTCGGCACGATGCCATATTTCCTGAATGTCGTGGAATTCACGTTCGCCGGCGTCAGCGCAGTCTCGCTGCTGTTCAGGCCAGTGCGCGCCATGTCGTAGTGCCATGTCGGCACGTCCAGTCCATTGTTGGCCGGACTCGCGATCGTCAGGCTCAGATCGGCGCTTCCGCTCACCGAATTCACCTGCCCCAGGAAGCTCACCGTCGCGGTCCCCGGCTTCGCATTCGCGGAAGCGACCAGAGTAAAGCTCTGCGGAACTCCCGGTGTCAGTGCGGCCGTCGCCGGCAGCATGGTCACACCAGCCGGCAGATTCTCCGCCGACACATTTACCGTTCCCGCATAGCCATCTGTTGCACGTCGCGGTTAGAGAAACGGTGCCGATCGAGCCCACCGTGATGGTTTCGCTTGCCGGTGAAAGCGCCAGCGCGACGAAATCCGGTGGCGGCGGCGCGGTCACGGTCAGGATCACTGTTGCGGTACGTGTCAGCGCGCCGGATGTCCCTGTAATCGTCACCGTCGCATTGCCGATCACCGCATCCGCCGTCGCGTTGAAGACAATCGGCTCGACCCAGCCGTCCTGTAGCTCCTGGCTGCCCGGCGGTATGACAGTCACGCCTGTGGGCAGGCCGGTCACCGTAAAGGTTACGTCACCTGCAAAGCCGTTAGAGCGGTCACGCCGACGTCCACTTCATCGCTCTGCTGGCCCTGCGCGACCGTGACCGTATTCGGAGTCGGCCGTGATGGCGAAATCCGGCCCTGTGGGAACGGCTGCTGCCGACAGTCAGCAGAATAGTTGCCGATGTGCGAGAGCGCCCCCGACGTGCCGACAAAGCTCACCTGCACCGGCGATGCGGTCGCAGGAGCATCGCTCGCCGCCGTCAGCGTCACCACCACTGAATTGTTCGGGCTCAACGAGATCTGGCGAGGGAGAAGCCGTTACGCCGGTCGGCAGATTATTTACGGCAATCGGAGATCGTACCGCTAAAGCTGGCTGTAACCGATGCTGCTCAGCGTCACCTGTCCGCTTGCGCCCTGCGTCAGCGTCACTGTTGCCGGCGACGCCGCGAACGTGAAATCGCCGCGTGCCGGGCGGTGTCACTGCAGCACCGTCAGCGCAATCGTTGCCGTTGCGAGAGCGCCCCCGATGTGCCGACAAAGCTCACCTGCACCGGCGTCGCGGTCGCCGGAGCATCGCTCGCCGCCGTCAGCGTCACCACTACCGGATTGTTCGGGCTCAACGAAATCGTCGCAGGAGATGCCGTTACACCGCTCGGCAGGTTGTTTACGGCGATCGCGATCGTCCCAGCTGAAGCTGCCGCGTCGCCGTGCTGCTCAGCGTCACCTGTCCGCTTGCGCCCGGCGTCAGCGTCAGCGCCGCCGGCGACTGCCGCAAGCGTGAAGTCCCCGCTGCCCGTGGAGTCGTCGCCGTCACCGTCAGCGCGACTGAAATATTCGTGCTCAGGGTTCCCGACGCACCGTACACCTTCACCGTGGTCGTGCCCACCGCCGCATCCGCCGCCGCAGTCAGCGTGAATGTCGTGCTCGACCCCATCTGCAACTGTTGCATTCGCCGGCGACACCGTCACGCCCGCCGGCAAGCCGCTCACCGAAACCTGGATCGATCCTTTGAATTGATTCGTGCTGGCCGGCGTCACCGTCAACGTGAGGCTCTGCCCTTGCGCAATCGTCAACGCCGGCTCTGCTCCCAGCGTGAAGGTGCCGCTATCGGTAGAGCCGCCGCCGCTCACCGTAGAGCCGCAACCGGCAATCAGCGCAATCAGACAAAGGCACAACAGGCAAAGAAGGGGAACTCGCACGTGACGCATACAACTCCTGGTGCGGGCGCGCTCCTATCGATCGTGGCGGGCCCGTCGGTTTGCGTCATCGTAGCAATGCAGGTTACGTAAATAATATGACCCATCGCGTACTGGGCATTGATACTTTGGTGGGAGCGGGCCTCAGACTGGCACCGGAACTGCCTGCTCCGACCACCACCCATCGAACGCCGCCAGCGAGCGCTCGCACACCAGCCGGTGGCGCTCACGCTTGTCGCGGATCTTCCGCCGCGTCTCCTCCTCCAGCGGCTCCAGCAGGTCGAAGGTGATGTTCGCCGGCTGAAAGTGCTTCAGGTCCGCGCGCGTGATGTAATTCACCAGCGAGCCCAGCGCCGTCCCGCGCGGCACCGGCATCACCGGCAGCCCCTGCGCGCGCCGCGCCGCATAAAGCCCCGCCAGCATCCCGGTCGCCATCGACTCTGTATATCCCTCGACGCCCGAAATCTGCCCGGCAAACATCAACCGCGGATGCTCCCGCATCGCCAGCGTCGCGTCCAGCAGCCGCGGCGACTGGATATAGGTGTTGCGATGGATCTGCCCGTAGCGCAGAAAGCGCGCATTCTCAAGCCCGGGAATCAGCCGCAGCACCCGCGCCTGCTCGCCGAACTTCAGGTGGTTCTGGAAGCCCACCAGGTTGTAGGAGTCCGCTCGCAGATTCTCGCAGCGCAACTGCACCACCGCATGCGGCGTCTTCCCCGTCCGCGGATCGCGCAAGCCCCACCGGCTTCATCGGCCCGAAGCGCAGCGTGTCCCGCCCGCGCCGCGCCAGTTCCTCAATCGGCAGGCAGCCTTCGAAGTACTGCAACTGCTCCCACTCCTTCGCCTCCACGCCCTCCGCCGTCACCAGCGCGTCGTAGAAGCGGTCGTACTCCTCCCTCGTCATCGGGCAGTTGATGTAGTCCGCCGTCCCCTTGTCCCAGCGCGCCGCCATGTACACGCGCTCGCGGTCGATCGAGTCCGCCTCCACAATCGGCGAGATCGAGTCGTAAAACGCCAGATGCTCCTGCCCGGCAAGCCGCGCAATCTCGTTCGGAAAGCGCCGGCGAAGTCAGCGGCCCGCTCGCGACTATGGTCAAGCCATCGAAATCGTCCAGCCGCGTCACCTCTTCGCGCACCACCGTGATCCGCGGCTCCCGCTCAATCGCCTCCCCGATCCGCCGCGAGAACTCCGCACGGTCCACCGCCAGCGCATGCCCCGCCGGCACCGCGCACTCGTCCGCCAGCCGCAGCAGCACCGATCCCGCCCGCCGCATCTCCTGCTTCAGCAGCCAGGGCGCCGTGTTCTCGCTCTCCGACTTCAACGAGTTCGAGCACACCAGCTCCCCAAAATCCGCCGTCTGGTGCGCCGGCGTCTGCCGCACCGGGCGCATCTCGTACAACAGCACCTCTGCGCCCTGCCGAGCCGCCATCAAAGCCGCCTCCGGCCCAGCCAGCCCGCCGCCGATCACTCGTATCCGCATCATTGATTTGATTATAGGAAGCTGGCCCTTTTTCCCGGGAACCAACGACGGCACGCTCCCGTACTGCAGAATGGTGCTACACGACGTAGCAGACAGGATCGGAGGCCACATGCTGGCGGACTTGCGCGATGCGCTGCGGCAACTCAGGAAAGCGCCCGGCTTTGCAGCAACAGCGATCATCACGCTGGCGCTCGGAATCGGAGCGACCACGGCAATCTTTACCCTCGTGCACCAGGTGATGCTCAAGTCGCTGCCGGTCGCGAACCCGGATGAGCTCTGGCGCGTCGGTGACAAGATTCGCTGCTGCAACTGGGGCGGATACACCCAGGACGAGGACGGTGATTTCTCCCTCTTCTCCTGGGAGATGTACAAAACATTCCGCGAGCACACGCCGGAGTTCACCGATCTCGCCGCGCTCCAGGCCGGCAATGCGCCGCTCGGCGTCCGCAAAGCCGGATCGCAAGGCGCAGGCCGACACTCTCAACGGCGAGTACGTCTCCGGAAATTTCTTCCGCACCCTTGGCATCCAGCCTTGGATCGGCCGCATGATGACCGACGCCGACGATCAGGAAGGCGCCCCGCCAGTCGCCGTCATGACCTACCGCATCTGGCAGCAGAAATACGGCTCCGATCCCTCGCGTTGTCGGCGCAAGTTACCAGATCAACGGCCATCCCTTCACCATCATCGGCGTGGCTCCGCCGGGATTCTACGGAGCCAAGCTTGAGGGATGGGGCATGCCGGATTTTTGGCTGCCGCTGACTAAGGAGCTCCTGATCGACGGAGCGACCGCGCGGCTGAAGACACCGAGCACGCAATTTCCTCGACATCCTCGGCAGAGTGCGTCCAGGAGTGAATCCGAAGTCGCTCGAAGCCAAACTCAAAGTCGAGTTCCATAACTGGCTCGCCAGCCATGTGCCGGACATGCAGCCCTGGCGAGAAGCAGCTCTGGCAGCAGCAGACGCTCCATCTCATCCCCGGTGACGCGGGCGTTGCCGCCATGCGGGACAACTACAAGGACGGATTGCGCCTCCTGCTCATCGCCGCAGCCTGCGTCCTGCTGGTCGCCTGCGGCAATCTCGCTAACCTCATGCTTGCCCGCGGGCTCAAGGATCGTGCGCAGACGGCCGTTCGTGTCGCCCTCGGCGCATCCTGGCATCGGCTCGTGCGCAAGGCGCTGGTGGAGTGCCTGTTGCTCGCGCTCATTGGCGGAGCCCTCGGCATCGCTGTCGCCTATGCCGGCACCCGCCTCATTCTCTATCTCGCCTTCCATTTGGCCGATCCAAAAAACTACGTGCCGGTCAGCGCCACACCCTCATGGCCGGTGCTGCTCTTCGCTCTGGGTATCTCTGTCCTCACCGGAGTCCTCTTCGGCATTGCGCCGGCGTGGATGGCCTCGCGCGCCGATCCCGTGGAGGCGCTGCGCGGCGCCAATCGTTCCGTAGGTGGCCGCGGCTCCTGGGCGCAGAAGTCTCTCGTCATCGGCCAGGCCGCCATGTCGCTGATCCTGCTCTCCGCCGCCGCGCTTCTCGGCCAGAGCCTGCGCAATCTCGAACACCAGAACTTCGGCTTCGAGACCGAGGGCCGCTACATCGCATGGACCAACACCACGCTCGGCACCTACAAGCCGGAGCAGATGGAGCCGCTCTTCCGTCGCATCATCGAGCGCATCCAGCAGATTCCCGGCGTCCGCATGGCCAGCGCCTGCACCTCTATGCGCCCATGTGCGGCGATAGCTGGAACGATGGCATTCGCGTCGAAGGCCGTCCTGAGCCCGGCGCAAAGGAAGATACCAGCGCCGGCTGGGCGCGAGTGACGCCGGGATTCTTCGAGACGCTCGGCGCCAAGATGGTGATCGGACGCCCCATCACTGAAGACGATACGGCGTCCACGCGCAACATAGCCGTCGTGAACGAGGCCTTCGCGAAGAAATTCTTCAAGGGTCAGAACCCCATCGGCCGGCACTTCGGACCGGACAAGATCAAGTACGCTTCCAAATACGAGATCGTGGGCGTCGTTCGCGACATGCGGTACATGACCTGGGGCTACAAGGACCCGATCCGGCCCATGTTCTGGGTGCCCGAGGCACAAACCGCAACCTACGACGAGCCCGCCTACCAGGCCGGCGAGATCTGGTCGCACTACCTTTCCAACATTGTGATCTGGGCGCCGGGCGATCCGCCCAAGCTGGCGGAGAATGTGCATAAAGCATTGGCCAGCGTCGATCCCAGTCTGCCGCTGAACGATGTGACCTCTTACAGCCACGTCCTGAGCGGCGATTTCCAACAGCAGAACATGATCGCCACGCTCACCACGCTCTTCGGTGTCCTGGGCCTGGTCCTGGCGGCGGTTGGGCTGTACGGCGTCATGGCCTACTCGGTCGAACAGCGCACCAGCGAAATCGGTCTGCGCATGGCCCTCGGCGCTGACCGCTGGCAGGTCGTCCGGATGGTGCTGCGCGGCGCCTTCTCGCAGATCGGCATCGGCCTCGCGCTGGGCATTCCCGCCGCAATCGGCGCGGGCAAGCTGATCAGCGATCAGCTATTCGGCGTCAAGCCATGGGACCCCGTCATGCTCACAGCCGCCACGCTCCTGCTCGCCTTCGCAGCGCTGCTGGCCTCATGGATCCCCGCCCGCCGCGCCGCGGGCGTCGAACCCATGGTGGCGCTGCGGAACGAGTAAGAAGGCGAGATTGTTCTCAAAGTATTCGTGTCACCCTGAACGGAGCGAAGAAACCGCAGTCCACATGCTCTGGTCGCACACGATCCCAATGTGAGCGACCAGCGGGAGCGAACCCACAGATCGCGCCGCAGGCGCATGTGCCCCGGACGGCAAGTCCGCGCGCCACAGGCGCATGCGTCCGCGCGGCCAGGACCGTGATAGGCTGGCACCCCGTGTCCGCACCTACTTTCGATTTAGCCGCAGCGGCGTCCACCGAAATGGTGCGCCAGGGATTTCACCCCGACTTTGAACCCGGAACCGGAGAGCAGCTTCTGCATATTCGCGCCGCCGGGCCAACTGTGGCCGCAGGCGATGTGCGCGACCTCCGCAACCTCCTCTGGTCATCCATCGACAACGACACCTCGCGCGACCTCGATCAGATCGAGTGGGCCGAGCGTGTCCAGACCGGCAATGAGACGGGCGGGATCCGTGTGCGGGTCGGCGTGGCGGACGTGTCTGCATCCGTAGCGAAAGACACTCCCATCGACCAGCACGCCGCGTTTCAGACCAAGACTGTGTATACCGCGACCCGCAACTTCCCGATGCTACCCAATGAGCTCTCCACCGATCTGACCTCGCTCAACGAAGGCCAGGACCGCGCCGCAATGATCCTCGAATTCGTCGTGGACTCGGAGGGCAATTTGCAGCAGCAGACCGTCTACTGCGCGCTCGTCCACAACCGCGCGCAATTGGCCTACAGCAAGGTCGGCCCGTGGCTCGAAGGCAAAGCCGCGCCCGATGCAAAGGTCGCCGCTTCCGCCGATTTGCAGGCGCAGTTACGCCTGCAGGACGAGGCGGCCCAGGCCATCCGCGCGGGACGGATCAAGCAAGGCGCGCTCGACTTCCACCGCGCGGAGGCCGATCCCGTAGTCGTCGATGGCCAGGTGCACGAGATCAAAACCGTCCAGCGGAATCGCGCCACCGACCTGATCGAAGACTTCATGGTCGCGGCCAACGAGACTATGGCAGAGCTTCTTCACGCGGGCGGACGTTCATGCATCCGGCGCGTCGTGCGCTCGCCGGAGCGCTGGTCGCGCATCGTTGAGCTGGTCGCGCGCTACGGCACGCAACTGCCTGCTGAAGCTGATTCCGCAGCATTAGGCGAGTTCCTCAACAAGGAACGCACAGGCCGACGCCGTTCACTATCCCGATATCGCGCTCGCGATCATCAAGCTGATGGGCGCCGGCGAATATGTCGTCTCCAAGGGAAGCGATACCGAACCGCTCGGCCACTTCGCGCTGGCCGCGCGCGACTACACCCACTCCACCGCGCCGAACCGCCGCTTCGCCGACCTCGTCAACCAGCGCATGGTGAAAGCTATGCTCCAAAACCAACCCTCGCCTTACACTGATGACGAGCTCATCGCCATCGCCATGCACTGCAACCTGCAGGAGCATGCCGGCCAAAAAGTAGAGCGCGCCATGCGCAAACGTGCCGCTGCCGTGGCTCTCTCCAACAGCATCGGCAAGCTGCTTCCACGGCGTCATCACGGGAGCCGGCGACAAGGGCGTCTACGTCCGGGTCTTCAATCCGCCGGTCGAAGGCAGGATCGTCAAAGGCGAGCAAGGGCTGGAAGTAGGAGACACCGTCAACGTAACCCTGCTCCACACCGACCCACAACACGCATTCATCGACTTCGGGATTGCCTAATACCGACTCTGAGTAAAGCATTATTCGGCAATTTGGCCGAATGATGCTTCCTTCGATTGAAGTTCACTGTCCGGCTAACGTCCGGTTTGCCCACTAGTCGCCCGAGCTTTGGACAGCGGATTGGTCGTCATATCTTCGACGTGGCATCAGCAGGACCTGGCCTTGACAGCCATTAGAGTACGTGCGTACTCTTTAACCATGCGATACTCGCCGGAACACAAAGCCCGGAACCACGAGAACATTCTTTCCGTAGCCGCTCGCTCTTTCCGCGAGTACGGCAGTGACAGCAGCGGCATTGGGACCGTGATGAAGAAGGTAGGCCTGACGAAAGGGGGCTTTTACCGACATTTCGATAGCAAGGACGACCTGTTCGTCGAAGCGGTGGCACGGGCATTCGACGAAATGGGAAGAGGCATGATGGAAATTGCAAAGTCCGCGCCCGAAGGTCAGGCTTTGAAGGCCATGATCGAATACTATCTAAGCCCACGCCACGCGAATTCGCCAGGAATGGGTTGTGTGGTCTCGGCGCTCGGACCGGAGCTCGCACGAAAGCCTTTGCCCGTGCGAAAGCGGGTTGAGGCCTCGCGGGAAGCGTATCGTGAGCGGCTCCTGCCATTTGTTCCGGGTCAGACGCGAGAAGAAAAAGTGGCGAAGTATCAGCTGTTGTTCCCCAGTATGGCTGGCGTGCTGACGTCCGTCCGGATGACTCTGTCCCCCCAAAAGCGTGAGGAGATGTTGATGGAGGCGAGGAACTTTTTCATAAAGTGCTTCGCTGAAGAGTGATTTTTTTGTCCTTAAAGAGTACGTGCGTACTCTTTACCCGCAAACGAACCAGCACCGAATTGAGAGGAAAATCCGATGAACCTGATGATCCCTTTTCTCATGGCAATGCTACCCGTAGGGTCGCTAGCGCAATCACCGTCTGGGGCAGCCTCAGGCATACCCAGCGTTGCCGTACCTCCAACCACCGAAGTACTGGTCATTCAGACTCCCAGGCAGGGCGTGACCTTTCAACAAGTCATAGCCGTGATGCCGGCAGAGATTCGGGCAACTGTGAAGCTCTACCTCGACGGGAAAATCCGCGAGTGGTATTCGCGCGGCGATGGCAAAGGCGTCATCTTCCTGGTGAACGCGAGGACCGAGGACGAGGCACGGACTCTTATGGAAACGCTGCCGCTCGCGAAGGAACAGTTGATGGATCATCAATACATTCCTGTAGGACCTTTGATGCCGCTCAGGATGTTGATCGGTCCAGGTGCGCAGGAGTGACGCTCCTGCCGATAGCGCCGCTTCGGGAACGGAATCCTTAAAAGAGACGATTCAGGATCACCGTCACCGGGCGACTGAAAAGAGGGGCAGCGTCGTTCACCGAGTTCAGAAACACGGTGCAACAGAAAGAGCAAATTGGAGCGGCGGTCATACGCGAGGGAAGTTACCGCCAGAAAGGATCGATCATGCCATCTGCAGTTTTGTTCGGAATCAGCGCAGCGTTCGGCTTGACTGTTTGGGGGGTAGTAGCGTGGCTCTACATTTGGCCAGCGCTAAGGGACCAGACCAGCCCCGAAAATCTGAAACCCATCTTACTGCTGCATGCGTTCAGGTTCCTCGGGTTGGCATTTGTAGTGCCAGGCGTTGTGTCTTCAGAGCTACCTGCCGCATTTGCTCAACCAGTAGCGTACGGGGATTTCATAACGGCCATTCTGGCTTTGCTCGCCCTGGCGACCTTGGGAACCCGTAGTGGGACGGTGGTGACCTGGGCTTTCAATACCTTCGGAATGGCGGACCTGTTCTTCGCCTTTTACCTGGGAAGCCGCATATCACTCCCGGCTAACCCAGGCTTGTTAGGCGCCGCTTATTTTATCTTGACTGTCTACGTGCCTCTTCTTCTGATAACCCATGGTCTGGCCTATCGAATACTGCTGCGAACGAAGATTCTCGTGCCGTCACGGAACAGACTAAGTCCCGCTTGATGTCACTCTGGTTCAGCCTGATGGTTTGTGCTCCGACGGCTCCGCAACCACGGGGCCACTCGGAAACTGAGTCCCCATCGCCCGCCCGTGCGGCCAGCACCCCTGTTCCTGCATCAGAGTGGGATGGGAATGACCGAACCATCCACTACGCGCGTCAAGGGCTCCCGTCCTCGCGCCGTCGTCTGCCTCTCCGGCGGAATGGACTCAGCCGTCTGCGCCGCTATCGCCGCGCGCGAGCACGAGACCTACGCGCTCCACTTCAGTTATGGCCAGCGCACGGAGCAGCGTGAACTGCAATCGGCCCGCGCCATCGCTCACGAACTCAAGCTCGCAAAGTTCTTGCCGCTCGCCATCGACATCTTCCGCATCATCGGCGGCTCTGCTCTCACCGACACCAATATCGAAGTCCCTGAGGCACCTGCAGACGAGAACGCCATCGGCGGCAGCATCCCGGTCACCTATGTCCCTTTCCGCAACGCACACTTCCTCTCTGCCGCTGTCAGTTGGGCAGAGGTGCTCGGCGCCGAGGCTGTTTACATCGGCGCGGTCGAGCAGGACAGCTCCGGCTATCCCGACTGCCGGCCGGCTTACTACGAAGCCTTTCAGCAGCTCATTCGCACCGGCACGCGCGACGGCTCCATCCGCGTCGAAACTCCGCTTATCTCCATGCGCAAGCATGAGATAGTCCGCCGCGGCCTTGAACTGGGCGCGCCCTTCCATGTAACGTGGTCCTGCTATACCGGCAACCAGGCCGCCTGCGGAACATGCGAGAGCTGTATCCTCCGGCTTCGCGCCTTCGCCGAAGCAGGAGTTGACGACCCTATCCCGTACGCCACCGACTGGAAACAGACGGCCAACGCCCCCAAAGGAGAAAGAGTATGACGAAGAATCTTTGGCTCGCCGCAGCCCTGATTGCCCCGCTGGCCCTTCATGCCCAGCAACAGACCGGATCTATCCACGGTCACGCGCAGGACCCCACCGGCGTGCCTCTGACCAACGCCCAGGTCCAGATCTCGACCGACGGCAAGACCGCCTTGTATACCTTCAATGTCGACCCGACCGGAGACTACAAGGGCGACAACGTCAAGCCCGGCACCTATGTCATCACGCTGTATGTCAAGAACACGAGTGACCCGAACTTCAAGCCGGTCGACCGCTTCGAAAACGTAAAGATCGACGCCGGCCAGAGCGTCACGCAGGACTTCGATCTCTCGCGTCCCGACTACATCAAGAAGCTTCCGCCCGAGCAGCAGAAGGCCATCGCCGAAGCCAAGACCAAGAATGCCGGCATCCTGAAGGAAAACGCGCAGGTGAAGAACCTGAACGCCGACCTTGCCACCGCGCGCCAGGACATCAAGGACAAGAAGTTTGACGACGCCGTCGACCCTGATGCAGCGCGACACCACCGCCAAGCCGGATGCAGCCGTCCTCTGGGTCGAGCTGGCCATCGCGCAAAACGGCCTGAAGAAGTCCGACGACGCCATCACCTCCGCCAAGAAGGCGCTTGAAACTAACGCCGCTTCCAAGAAGCCCAGTCCGGAGATCGATGGCGCGGCCAACAACGCGCTCGGTGAAGCCTATGCGGCAAAGAACCAGATTCCCGACGCCACCGCCGCCTACGATGCCGCCGCCAAGGCGCAGCCCGCCAACGCCGGCATGTTCTATTCCAACGAGGCCATCGTGCTCGCGAAATCCGGCGGCAGCGCAGACGCTGTCGCTGCCGCGGCCGATAAGGCCATCGCCGCCGATCCCAAGAAACCCGTTCCTTACTACCTCAAGGGGCAGGCGCTGATTGCCAAGGCGACGGTCGATCCCAAAACCAGCAAGATCGTCGCGCCGCCGGGATGCGAAGAGGCCTACGAGAAGTATCTTGAGCTCGATCCTAACGGCCCCATGGCCGCCGACGCGAAGAACATCCTCGCCCAGATCGGCAGCAAGCAGGCCAAGAGCTACAAGGCAAAGTAGCGAGACCTATCCACCACAACCGGCGCCGCCACATAAGCGGCGCCGTTTTGCTTCCCTGCACAAGAAACGTCATCCCGAACAAGTGAAGGCGCATGCGAGGATCTGCTGAATCGCTAGCGCAACCTAGCAGGGCGCGGCGCCCATCGTCCAACTCATTCGGCTGTTCCCTCGCATTCCTGAACCCACTCCCTCGCAGGCGCACAATACCAACGTGATCCTCACCTACGCCGAAGCCGCCGCACCTCGTTCTCGCACAAGCCCCCGCCTCGCCGCGGAAACCGCGCGCCACACAGAACAGCTGCCGCTCCACGAAGCTCTCCATCGCGTTCTCGCAACAACCGTCCACGCAGACCGCGACCTTCCGCCCTTCCATCGCTCCACCCGCGACGGCTACGCCGTCGCAGGCCGCCGCCATCGCCACCGGCGACTGGCTTCCCGTCATCGGAACCCTCCGCGCCGGCGAGCCGGCACCCTCCGCTCCACTCCAGCCCGGCGCCGCACTCGAGATCATGACCGGCGCACCCGTCCCCGAAGGCGCAGACGCCGTCGTCATGCTCGAACACGTTGAGACCGGAGGCGGCAATTTGGACGATCGCATTCGCCTCGCCAGTGACGCAGCGTTCGCCCCGGCAGCCATATCGTTCCCGCCGGCAGCGAAGCCCATCGCGGCGATCCGGTCGTCTCCGCAGGCACGCGGCTCGCCGCCAACCACATCGCCGCGCTCGCCGCCGTCGGCGCAGCCACCGTCGAAGTCTTCGCGAAGCCCCGCGTCGCCATCCTCGCCACCGGCGACGAGCTGGTTGAGATCGCCTCCACCCCGCAGTCGCACCAGATCCGCAACTCCAACAGCTACAGCCTCGCCACACATATCGCGCTCGCCGGCGGCGAGCCGCATCGCCTCGGCATCGCCCGCGACAACCTGAACGATCTCCGCGCGCTCGTGAACAACGCGCAGCAATCTTCGGATCTCGCTGTGCTCTCTGGCGGCGTCTCCGCCGGCAAATACGATCTGGTCGAGCAGGCGCTTGCCGAGCGCGGCGCCATCTTCCACTTCACCGGCGTGCGCATCCAGCCCGGCAAGCCGACCGTCTTCGGCGACCTCCCGCGCGAGAACGCCGCGCCGCTGCCCTTCTTCGGCCTCCCCGGCAATCCCGTCTCAACCATGGTCACCTTCCTGCTCTTCGCCGCGCCCATGCTCCGCGCCCTCGCCGGCGAACCCAATCTCGCGCCCCACTTCGCGCAGGCCGCCCTCGCCGAACCCGAGCCGGCAACCGACCTCACCCGCTTCCTTCCCGCATACCTCGACGCCAACTGGGACCACGCCACCGTCCGCCGCATCCCCTGGCAAGGCTCCGGCGACCTCGCCGCCACTGCCCGCTCCAACTGCTTTGTAGTCCTCCCGCCGGACATGCTCTCGAAGCCGGATCAACCGTCCAGGTCCTTCTGCCCTGAAGCGGATTCGCTGACTTGCTACCTCCGCATACACTCACTGCATGGCGAAGAAAGCAAACAAGCTCTCCCACTACGACAAATCCGGCCGAGCCCGCATGGTCGACGTCAGCGCCAAGCCCCCCACCCGCCGCGAGGCCACCGCATCCGCCTTCGTCGCGCTCTCGAAAGCCGTCCTCAAGGCTCTGCCCGAAAACCCCAAAGGCAATCCGCTCGAAGTCGCCCGCATCGCCGGCATCCAGGCCGCGAAGCACACATCGGAACTGATCCCGATGTGCCACCCGCTCCCGCTCACCTTCATTGACGTAATCACCACGGTGACGAATAAGGGCGTAGCCATCACCGCCTCAGCCGCCACCATGGCCAACACCGGCGTCGAGATGGAAGCCCTCACCGCCGCCTCCATCGCCGCCCTGACCATCTACGACATGACCAAGGCGCTCGACAAATCCATCACCATCGAGCGTATCCAGTTGGAAAAGAAATCCGGCGGCAAAAGCGGGGACTACAAGCGTACCGCCGAGCGGCGCATGATCCTCGAAGTCGCCACCCTCAACGTCATCCCCGGCCAGGAATCCGCATTTGAAGCTGCCTTCCATCGCGCCATCCCATCCTCGCGAGCATGCACGGCTACATCTCCCACGAACTCCGCCGCTGCCTCGAGCACAGCAACCGCTACCTCCTGCTCGTCCAATGGCAAACCCTCGAAGACCACACCATCGGCTTCCGCACCTCGCCGCAATATCAGGAATGGAAAGCCCTGCTGCACCACTTCTACGATCCGTTCCCTACCGTCGAGCACTACAGTACGCCGCTCAGCTGAGCACCATGATCGACATCCGCAAAGCCCAGCCACAGGATGCCCTCTCCATCGCTCGTTGTCCTCGCAACGTGGCACACCTGCTACCCCCGCTTCGATTGTGTAACCCGTTACAAAGCAGCTAGCTTGATATGATTCGTTCGCAATCCTTAGCCGGAGGCAGCGTCACCTCCTCGGCAAGATACTTGCCGCCATCACTTGTGACTCTGGTCTGTATAACCAGCAGCCTGCTTCAGCTCATGCATCTGCCTGCCTGCAGAAGCTCCTTTGCGCGTTCGCGCATGGCCGCCCAGTCTTCTCCTTCCTCGCTGACTGCGCCGCATCAATTTTCTGGCTGGCCTGCTCGATAAAATCATGAGCCCCTGCCAGGTTCGGATGCACGCTGCGGATTGATCTGGCCCACTGCGATTCCTCCCGCAAACAGCACACGCACCCATCACGCTTCCCGCCACGATTTGACCTAACTTCATGTCTCCTCCATTGCTGCAGTCAATTTTCAGCCTTGGCTGCGGGCGCTGCAGACCTGCAGCGAGCCGAAGACCATCAAGCAATCGGATGCAAAATTGCGCCGCCGGACCACAGATACAAGCGAGACGGCTGCAGCCATCCGGTTTCTTCGGCATTGCGCCCACAAAACTGGTAAAGCACCTCGACTCAAGTCAGTGCCTTGACGCGAACGCGCTCTGCTCACTATCGTGTAAGCCGTTACAGAGGAGCCCCATGAGCCCATGCGCAAGACCCTTCTCACCCTCGCCCTGTTAGCCCTTCCCATCGCCCTCCCGGCACAGACCAAGGTCGCCGCCACCCCCGCCATGGGCTGGAATAGCTGGAACCACTTCGCCACCCGCGTCACCGACAAGGACGTCCGCACCGCCGCCGACGAGATCGTCTCCTCCGGCATGAAGGACGCCGGCTACATCTACGTCAACATCGACGACGCCTGGCAGGGCGACCGCGACGCCCAGGGCAACATCCGGCCCAACAGCAAGTTCCCCGACATGAAGGCGCTGGCCGATTACGTGCACTGCAAGGGCCTCAAGATCGGCATCTACTCCGGCCCCGGTCCCAAGACCTGCGGCGGCTATACCGGCAGCTACCAGCACGAGGAGCAGGACGCGAAGCAGTACGCCGCATGGGGCTTCGACTATCTCAAGTACGACCTCTGCAGCTACCACGAGATCATGCAGAAAGAAGCCCCCGGCGATCAGGCCAAGCAGTACCAGATGATGCGCGACGCCTACGAGAAAATGCATAAGGCGCTCGTCGCCACCGGCCGACCCATCTACTTCTCGCTCTGCCAGTACGGCTGGGACTCCGTTTGGAAGTGGGGCCCCACCGTCGGCGGCAATAGCTGGCGCACCACCGACGACATCGAAGACAACTACATGAGCATGTCCAACATCGGCTTCGCGCAGGCCGGTCTTTCGAAGTACGCCGGCCCCGGCCACTGGAACGATCCCGACATGCTCGAAGTCGGCAACGGCAAGATGAAGTACAACGAGTACCTCACCCACATGAGCCTGTGGGCCATCCTCGCCGCGCCGCTGCTCGCCGGCAACGACCTCTCGCAGATGTCCGCCGAAACCAAATCCATTCTGCTCAACAAGGACGTCATCGCCATCGATCAGGATCCGCTGGGCAAGCAGGGCGATCGCGTCTCGGCAGAGGGCCCCTTTGAGGTCTGGTCCAAGCCGCTCAAGAACGGCGAGCTCGCCGTCGGCCTCTTCAACCGCGGCCACGATGCGGAACAGATGTCGCTACCGCTCGCAAAGCTCGGACTTTCGGCCACCAGCAAGGTGCACAACGTCTGGAACCCCTCCGATAAAGGCCACGGCCCCTGGATGGTTCCCGAGCACGGCGTAGTACTGCTCCGCATCACCAAGTAATCCTTCGCTCCGGTCCCGATGATCGTCATCTCGACCGGAGCCGTTTTGCGCAAGAGAGACCGGCTAAGTGGAGAGACCTGCGTTTTAAGCGCTCCTCGACAGACGAGGTGCCCCATCCTGAGCAAACCGGGGCCCCAAGTGCGCGCTTTTCGCAGGTGGGGTGGAACGCGAAGGGTGGGATACAGCGATCACAGCATCAGAGCATTGACATTTTGATCCGCTGCCACTCCGCAAAGCGGTACCATAAACACATGAAGCGCCTTCTCTCCCTCGCTCTTCTCGCAGCCCTCCCGCTCACCGTACATGCCAAAACGAAGAACGAATTGTCGAAGGTCGCCGGCACCTACAAGGGCGAAACCCGGGCAAAGGACGAAACCCGCGCGCAGAGCCAGGACGGCACCTACGCCATCCGCCACCACACCATGTCGCTCGATCTCGGCAAGGACGGCACCGCCACCCTCACGCAATCCCCCACCGGCGCGGACGAAATCACCAGCTTTGCCCACTGGACCATTCAGGGCGACACCGTCAAGCTCACCTTCGATCCTGTCGATAAGCAACCCACGCCCGCGCCCATGACCTTCCGCTACAACCACAAAGCCCTGACGCCGGTTGTCTACAATCACGACCTCTGGCGAACCCTCCCGCCGCCGCCGCATGAAGCGCCAGAAAAACGACCCCGACCCGAACCGACTACTGAACGGCCCGCCATGCGTGCGTGACCTTCTAAGCGCGCCGCCCCCTTCCCTCGAAAAGCATCTGGTGCGCCCGGCGCAGCAGTTGCGGAGTTAGCTCAAAACCCGGCGCCCGAGCCAACAACCGCAGCGGTACCGCACCGCGGGCATACCGCCGTGGCTTCCCGCGCTCACCCAACGTCGAATCTCCCCTTGCGGAAACGTCTGTTCGCAGCGAATGCAACCGCACAAGCCCCCGTCCTGAATCTCCGCACGATTGTGGTGCATGTGTTGCGGCAGCAGATATGCCTCCAACGTGATCGGTTTCGGCTTCAGGGATTCACGCGTCACCACCCGGGCAGCCGACCACGCCCGCATGAGCGTCGCCAGCATCCCGGATGAAGGAACGCTATTCTGCCTGATCTTCCATGCTGCCCCCAAAAGAGCCATTTGGTCACACGATCGTAACAGGCTATCGTCTTGCCTTTGAGCCGTAGACTATTACCCAAGTAACCATCCTTTCCCACATCAGCCGCTTCTTACCCTCTCCTCCTTGTCATTCTGGGAAATGCCAACTCTGTTTCTTCTCGTGCCGCGGGCGAAGAAACATCGAAATGCCGGCGCTACAATACCCAAATGCAGTGCACCACTCCAGCCCAGGCCCTCGCATGGGCGCACCCCATCATCCAGGAGTGGTTTCTCTCCCGCTTCGGCTCCGCTACCGAGCCGCAAATCGAAGGCTGGCCGGCCATCCTCGCCGGCAGCCCAACGTTGATCTCCGCCCCCACCGGCTCCGGCAAAACCCTCGCCGCCTTCCTCATCTGCATCGACCAGCTCTTCCGCAAAGCACTGGCCGGCGCGCTCCAGCCGCACACTGAAGTCGTCTACATCTCGCCGCTGAAAGCGCTCTCCAACGACATCCGCAAGAACCTCGAAGAGCCACTGCAGCAGATACAAAAGCTCGCCCTCGAGCGCGGCTATCTCTGCCCGCCCATCCGCACCGCGGTCCGCACCGGCGACACGCTACCCGCCGAGCGCCGCGCCATGCTCAAGCAGCCGCCCGCACATCCTCGTCACCACGCCCGAGTCCTTCTTCATCCTGCTCACGGCGGAGAAATCCCGCGCCAATCTCGCCCGCGTTCGCACCGTCATCGTCGACGAGATCCACGCCATGGCCGACGACAAGCGCGGCACCCACCTCATGCTCTCGCTCGAGCGGCTCGACGCACTCGTCTGCGGCGAAAACCGCCTCGCCCCCGGCTCGATGCTTACCGGCCTCACGGCACCCCCGCAGCGCATTGGTCTCTCCGCCACGCAGAACCCCATCTCACTCGTCGCCGACTATCTCTGCGGAACTCGTCACCGTAACTGTGCCATTATCGAAGTCGGCCGCCGCCGCCACTTCGATCTCGCCGTCGAGGTCCCCAACGACGAGCTCGGCTCCATCACCACCAACGCCATCTGGAACGACGTCTACAACCGCATGGCCGAGCTCGCACTTGAGCATCGCAGCACACTCGTCTTCGTCAACACCCGCTCCATGGCCGAGCGGCTTGCCTTCGCGCTTGGCGAGCGCCTCGGCCATGAGCACGTCGCCGCGCACCACGGCTCGCTCTCCCGCAAACTGCGCCTTGAAGCGGAGCGCAAGCTCAAAGCCGGCGAGATCAAGCTGCTCGTCGCCACCGCCTCGCTCGAGCTCGGCATCGACATTGGCGCCATCGATCTCGTCTGCCAACTCAACACGCCGCGCGCCATTGCACCGGCGCTGCAGCGCGCCGGCCGCGCCGGCCACTGGCGCGGCGCAACACCCAAAGCACGCTTCTTCGCCACCACGCGCGACGACCTGCTCGAGCTCGCCGCCATCATGCGCGCCATCCAAGCGGGCGCACTCGATCAGCTCGAAATTCCGCCGCAGCCGCTCGACGTTCTGATGCAGCAGATGGTCGCCGCCTGCGCTGCCGAGCCCTGGCAGGAAGACGACCTGTTCGCGCTCCTCACACGCGCGTGGCCCTATCGCGATCTCCCGCGCGAAACCTTCGAAGAACTCCTCTGCCTGCTCTGCGAAGGCATTGAGTCTTCACGGGGCCGTTACGGCTCCTACATTCTCCGCGACCGCATTCACGGCCGCCTGCAGGCACGCCGCGGCGCACGCTCGATCACTGTCTAGAACGGCGGCACCATTCCGGACACCGCCGTCGTCTCCGTCATCCTCCAGCCCGACGGCCACCAGATCGCCACGCTCGACGAGGACTTCACCATCGATTCCTCGGTCGGCGACGTCATCCAGCTCGGTAACGCATCCTGGCGCATCGCTGCTATCGAAACCGCCGGCCGCATGTACGTCGAAGACGCCCACGGCCAGCCGCCCACCGTCCCATTCTGGCGCGGCGAAGCGCCGCAGCGCACACCGGAGCTCTCCCGCTGGGTCTGCACTTTGCGCGAAGACATCGCCGCCGGCGTTCCCGATCTCCTCCCCGGCTACATCAGCCAGTCCGATCCGATCTGTCGCCGATACGGTTACTTGGCTCAAAGAAGAATGCGGCGTCAACGACGCCGGCGCCGAGCAGCTCATCGCGTACATCGTCGCCGGCCGCGCCGTCCTCGGCACCGTCCCCACCCTCACCACCATCGTCGCCGAGCGCTTCTTCGACGAGGGCGGCGGCATGCAGCTCATCCTGCATGCGCCCTTCGGTGGCCGCATCAACAAAGCCTGGGGCCTCGCCCTGCGCAAGCGCTTCTGCCGCGGCTTCAATTTCGAGCTCCAGGCCGCCGCCACAGACAACGGCCTCAACATCTCGCTCGCCGAGCAGCACTCCTTCCCGCTCGCCGATGTCTTCCAGTTCCTCACCACCCATACCGTCACCGAGCTGCTCGAGCAGGCCTCGCTCGCCTCGCCCATCTTCAAGACTCGCTTCCGCTGGGACGCCACCCGCAGTCTGCAACTGCTGCGGTTTCAAAAGGGCAAGAAGGTCCCGCCGCAGATCCAGCGCACCCGCGGGGAAGACCTGCTCGCCTCGGTCTTCCCACAGGCCGCCGCCTGCTTCGAAAACATCGAAGGCGACATCGAAATCCCCAACCATCCGCTCGTCCGCGAAGTCATGAAGGACGTCCTCGGCGAAGCCATGGATCTCGCCGGCCTCATCGATATCATCGCGAAAATCCAGTCCGGCGAAATCCAGTGCGTCGCGGTCGATTCGACCGTTCCCTCTGTCTTCTCGCACGGCCTGCTCAACGCCAACCCCTACGCCTTCCTCGACGATGCGCCCGCCGAAGAGCGTCGCGCCCGCGCCGTCAACATGCGCGGCATGGTTCCGGACAAACTTGCTCGGCGAAGCGGGCCGGCTCGATCCCGACGCCATCCGCCAGGTCCGCGAAGAATCCTGGCCCGACATTCGCGACGAGCACGAGCTCCACGACCTTCTCTACGGGCTCGTCCTCGTCCCCGCCTCAATCCTCGATCATCCCCGCGCCACCGGCTGGCGTATCCTGCTCGACCGCCTCACGTCGCAGTCACGAGCACGATTCGATGGAGAGCAGCTCCTCGCCGCCGAACGCATCGACGACCGCGCCAACCTGCTCTCCGACACCCCCGACCTCCCGCTGCTGCAAAAATCCCTTCACGCGTGGCTCAACATCCTCGGCCCGCAAACCGCGCAATCGCTCGCGGACTATCTCGGTCTAAACGCCATCCGCAATTTTCTCCGCGTTAGTAGCCATGGAATCGCAAGGCACCATCCTCCGCGGCGACCTTCGAACATGCCGAAGAAATCCGTTTCGTCATCCCGACCGAAGCGCGACCAAGTGGAGAGATCTGCTCTTCCAAAACTGAGTTGCCCGCAACAACAGACGAGAGCGACCAAAAGGAGCGACCGCTACAACACGAGCCGCAAGCTCTTCTGTCTGGACGGCAGGTCCGCCGCAGGCGCCTCCAATCCCAGACCATGGCAAATCCAGTGGTGCGAACGCCGCCTGCTCCAGCGCATCCACAAGCGCACCATCTACACCCTGCGCAAGCAGATCGAGCCCGTCGCCCCCGCGCAATACATGGACTGGCTCCTTCGCTGGCAGCATCTCGCGCCGCAAACGCAGCTCACCGGCGAAGAAGGCGTCCTCGACGCCCTCCGCAAGCTCGAAGGCTTCGAAGCCCCTGCCATCGAATGGGAAACAACCCTCCTGCCGCAGCGCGTCGCCAACTACGACCCGCGCGCGCTCGACACGCTCTGCATGGCCGGCGTCGTCGGCTGGGGCCGCATCTCGCCGCACCCGGCCTTCCTCTCACCCGAAGGTGGCGCGCCCCGCCGCGTCGTCCCCACCAGCATGGCGCCCATCACCTTCTTCCTGCGCGAAGATGCGCATTGGATGGATGGCTGCCTCCGCACCCGCGAGCTGCCGGAAGCTGCGCTCGCCGCGTGTCTGTCACCGCTCGCGTTACGTGTTCGCGCCCAGCTCGAGAACTCCGGTGCCGCTTTCGCCGCCGATCTCGCGCGCCAGGCGGGCGTACCGCTCGCGGAACTCCATAACGCGCTCTGGGAATTGGTCGCCGCCGGTCTCGTCACCGCCGATGGCTACGACAGTCTCCGCTCGCTGATCGATCCGCGCCGCAAACCCGCCAGCAGCGCGCCTTTCCGCATGCGCGGAATCAATCAGCGCGCCCGCAACACCGCCGGCCGCTGGAGCCTGCTGGCGCCGCCGTCACCACCATCATCTGTCATCCTGACGATGAGGCGAAGGACCTGCAGTCCACTACAGCTATTGCCTGCAGCACAGCAGCGTGAGACGGAGATCGAATCCGCCGCACTCGTCCTCCTCTGGCGCTACGGCATCGTCTTCCGCGATCTCGTGCAGCGCGAAACCACCATGCCCCGCTGGCGCGAGTTCCTCGGCATGCTGCGCCGCCTCGAAGCTCGGGGCATCGTCCGCGGCGGCCGCTTCGTCTCCGGCTTCCAGGGCGAACAGTTCGCGCTGCCACAAGCGGTCGAATCGCTGCGCGAATCCCGCAAGGCAGCATCGCTCGATGATTTCCGCACAAACGCCACCGCATTGGTGACAATATCCGCAGCCGATCCCGCCAACCTGGTCGGCATCATCGTCCCCGGGGACCGCCCCGCGGCCATCGCCGGACGCACCGTTCAGTTCCGCAGCGGCCATTTCGTTCCGGAAAACATGGCCATGCCGGGCGAAATCACCGCTCTCCCGCCACAGCTCATACATCCGTCGATAGAACCCGCCCAGCTCGCCCTCGGCCATGACTGATCAGCAGGAACAGCTCACGCCACACCCTACTCCGCAGGAAGGTGAGGACTTCTACTGGGAAGGGCCATACATGGTCTTCACAGAAAGCTGGCACCTGAAACGCGGCTACTGCTGCGTCTCCGCCTGCCGTCACTGCCCCTGGAACCACGAGAACGTCCCGAACAAGGCCGGCCGCGCCTCATCCTAGTTTCGGCACGTTCGTCGTCCGCAGTCCATCGAAGAACCACCGCGCCGCGTTGCCACGAAACACAGCATCCCGCTCCGTCTCGGACAAGCTCCGCGTCCACTCCGCATACACCTCATACGGACTTGCAACCTTCCGCGCCAGCCGCGAAATCGGACGATGACTTCCAAACATGACCCGCTCCGTTCCAAACAGCTCAATCGCTGCTTCCACCCACGGGCGCGCCGTCATCTATCGCGGCCTCAGGTCGAAAATCGTAACTCCATCAGAGTCGCTCCGCGCGTTGTATGCCGCCTCGGAAGGCCAAGGACCTCGCCTCATCCTTCTTCGGTCAATCTCAATAAGTCTGGACACGGCTTAGAAACGAGCGCCCGGGTTGAACGGCTGCGCGGGAGCAAATTCTCCGGCGGTTGCACGCTTGTGAATCTCCCACGGTGATGCGCCCGCCCCACGTGCCCCAATCATCTTATCGGGGTCGACCTGAGCCGGCATGCCAGACGCAGCGCTTTCAAGGTACTCCGTCGCAGTCCAGGCTTCGCCGAAAACGTTCGTGTTCAGCTCGACAACATTCTGATCCGGGTCCTCGTAGTAGAACGCAATCCCCACCCCGTGGTCCGCAGCCCATGTTGGCCGGATGCCTCGTGCCTTGAGTCGGAGATAGGTCCCCAGCAGGTCGTCGAGCCTCGCGTACTCGAATGCCACATGCTGCAGTCCTGTGTGCTGTCGCTTCTCGGGGTCAACCGACGCTCGTGGTATCTCAAAAAACACAATGCGGTGGTCCCTCTCGTCATTCGATACGAAGGCAAAGGCCGAAAACGGCGGCCCATTGCGGGTTAGCCGCGCAATAGCGGGGATCTTTGAACGGTGATTGATCCTCATACCAAGTACGTTGCGATACCAGCACGTCATGGCATCGATGTCGGCGGTGATCAGCCCATAATGCAACAGCTTGGGGTGGATGATGGCTTCGGTGTTCATATGAATTCTCCTTTCCACCTGGATTCGGAGTCATTGACTCCATACCAGGCGGTTCCATATATTTGAATACCGCAGCATCTTAAAGATGCAGATATTATTTCTGATCGCGGGCGACTTATGTCAACGGCAAGGACAAGGGGAACTGGCAAGCGAGCAGAGATGCTGCAAGGGCTGGGTGACCTCGCAAGAAGGTTCAGCACCAGAACGGTTTTTCTACATCAGGTGATCGCGCAAACTGTCGGTCTGAGCGCAACAGATACCAGGTGCCTCGAGTTGATCCATACCGACCCCGAAAACATGATGACGGCGGGACGTCTGGCCCAGTTGAGCGGGCTGACCACGGGCGCCATCACCCACATCGTGGACCGCTTGGAAAAGCGGGGCTTCATTAAGCGTGTGCGAGACACGCAGGACCGTCGCAAGGTCTTTGTGCGCGTGCAGGAAGCGAAGTTGCGGCCCCTCTTGCCGAGATACCGGGTAATGGGCGAGGCATACAAGAGCGTCGTCGAGCGCTATACCGATAGCGAACTCAAGCTGATCTTCGACTACATGGAGAAGATGTCCGAGATGAACGAGCGGCTGATGGCGGATGCAGTAGCGGCTCAGCGTGAGGGATGAAACCGGATGAGCGAGGCCTACCGCACCAGCACGCCCGTCCGCGGAAAGCTGAACGCCCCCGCGCGGTCGTCGATCACGTTCACCTGGCAGGTGTACTGCCCCGGCTTCATGTCCTTCAGCGGCACATCGAACTGGAACGCAACCATGTTGCGCGACGGATCGGTCAGCTTCGTCGCTTCCACCAGCGGAGTCTCAAATACCTTCGTCGAGCCAGAAAGAAACTCGATCGACGTCAGCAAACGCGGCGATCCGGTCTTCGCATCCGGCATCTTGTTGTCCGGGCTGTACACCTCATAGAGCAGATACAGGTGCCCGTCCTGCCGGAAGACATGCGCGACATTCGGCACCCACAACTGCCCGTCCTGAATCAGCGGATTCGTCTGCTTGCTCTTCGGCGCGGGCTGCCTCTGACTCGCAAGCAATACCGAGGACATCTTCATCGGCGACCTTCGTCAGGTCCGGCACATTGATGTCGGTCTCGAACGAGCCCATGTGCCCGGTCAGGTTCTCGCGCACCACGAACTTCAGGTGATACTTACCCGGCGGCAGCGTGAAGTTGGTCGTGTACTGCACATTCTTCCGCGAAACCTGCTGCTGCTGGTCAATCGCCAGCTTCACCGTCTGCCGCACGTCCCCCTCGACGCGGCCGGCCATGTCCTTCACCTCGCCGATGATGTCGATCGTCGCCTTGTCGCGGTCGCCGCCCTTCACGAACGGGATTTGCGAGCCCGGCACGATCAGCGACACCGGAATGTAGTAGCGGTCCGGTGCTAACTGGAAATAGTACGCCGCCATGTATACCGGCACGTCTGTCGCCGGCAGATCGCTCGCCAGTTGCTCGGTCAATTGCCGCTCGCGGTCCTCGTGGTTTGAGTGCTGATAGTCCGCTGGTGCGTAATACCCTGGCCGGTATTCAAGCTTCACATCCGACCGATTCACCTTGATCTGCAGCCGCCGATAGCGACCATCCCGCACTTGGTTGGTGGAGCGGAAGCCGATCACGTAATACTGCGCGGTGTCATTCTCCATCGCCTGGAAGGCCGGCGCAAAGTCATTCGAGTCGCCGTAGAACTTGCCGCCCGTATCGGCCGCCAGCGTGGAGAGCACCTCCTGCGTGTTGAAGTTCGAATCGAGGTTGTTCTGATACGCCTGCCCGTTATACGCGCTCGCGCCGCGGATCGATCCCGTCGACGCATCGCCCAGCGGGGAGATTGCCTGCAGCCCGCGCATATCCACGCTGTAGATCGAGAGGTTCGCCCGCACCGCGGAATTCGTAGCCGAGCGCAGTGACGCCTCGTTCTCAATGCCATCGCGCTGAATCCCGCCCGAGAAGTAGAGCAGCGACTTCTTCTGGTTGATATACGCCAGCGACTTCGCGATCTGCGCGATCGCGTAGAGCTGGCGGTCGGTATTGACGTCGTTGTACTCGCTCTCGTCCGGCGTAAAGCTGCTCGCGTCCTCGGTCTGGTTGGTGGTTGAGGTCGCGCCCGGGCTGAAGCCCGCCTGCTGGGTGCTGTCGTAGCTCGACACCGCGGCCAGTAGCGGCTGCTTATTTGCCGTGAAGTCCTGATCGACGCTGAGCGAATCGCTCAGCGACACCACGGCGACCAGGTCGGCCGGGTTCATCTGCCGGTTGATGTAGTTCTTCGCCGCCTCCACCGAGCGTGAAAGATCATCCGGCTGCATCGACGTAAGATCGAAGAACAGGATCACGAGGCGATGGTTGCGCAGCGCATCGCCGGTCACCACCCGCGTCGGATTCTTGCCCAGGACAAGCCGGCCCTCCTTCCCACTCACGGTAGCTTCGTTCAGCGGCATAGCCTGATCGATGCTCTGGAAGTCGAAAGTTTGGATGGTCTGGGGCTTCCCGTTTTCCAGCACCGTGAAATCCTTCGCCGTCAGCCCGCGCACCACGGCCCCGGTGTGCTTGTCGCGCACCACAACATTGGTCAGCACCAGATCGCTCTGCACCTTCAGCACATAACTGGTGCCATTGGGATTGGTATTGTTCGCCGCAGCCTGCGGCTGCTGATTCTGCGCATGCAACAGCGGCAGCGTAAAGCCTAGGAACGCGAGTGTCAGCAGAGTGCGCATCAGAAACGGAACCTCGCCATCAGGACAAAGGTGCGCATCTGCGCCGCCGACGTCACCTGCCCGTAAGTATTCGACCCCAGGTTCGTATCCACGCCCGCATACTGCACCGTGTTCAGCACGTTGTCCGCAGTGCCGCGAAACTCCAGGTTGCGCATCTCGCCCAGCCGGATAGTCTTCGACAGTGAAGCATCAAACGTCAGCGTGCCCGGCCCGGGGATCGAATTGCGCGACGCCGTCCCATACACCTGGCCCGCCGCAAAGTCGCTGCTGAAGGCATCCGTGTTGAACCAGCGGTCCAGCTTGCCGCCGCCCGCGGTCAGCGACACCCCGGGTACCCGGTTCGGCCGCAGCGATCCCTGGCTCCCGCGCGCTACATCGGCACTGTTCGCCACAAATCGGGGCGTCAGCGGCTCGCCCGTAGCGAACGCAAACGTGCCTGAGAAGGATACATTTGCCAGTCCATGCGAAAGCCAGTTGCCGCTGGTCAGGAAGTGCGCGTCGGGCCCGAAGGGAAATTCATACGAGAAAGTCGCCCTTGAAGTTGTGCCGAACATCGAACGAGGAGTTCGACTCCTCCGCCAGGATGTTCTGCCAGTTCTGCGCGACTACGGCCGTCGTTCCGCCATTCCCGCCGATCGCGCTGGCATCGTCGATCGCATGCGAATAGGTATACGTCGCGCCGATGGCCACGCCGCTCTGCATGCGCCTGCGCAGCCGGATCGTTCCCGCGTTGTAATTGGAGAAGCCGATCGAGTCCGAGTAGTTGTAATACACGCCGCTCAATGACGAGTCGGCATTGCGCCCCGGCGCTGTCAGCACATCGAGCCGCGTGCCCTTCGCGCCGTTCCAGCCAACGTTCAACACGATCCCCGCCGGTAAAGTGCGCTGGACATCGAGGTTCCACACCTGCACGTATGGCAGGCGGTAGTTCTTTGTTCACCGAGTAGTTCCCCGCCGCTTGCGGTGTGCCGAAGCCATTCGCAAGGCACAGCGACCAGTAAGCCGTGCACGCCGGCACCCCGGCAGAAGGCTGCGTCACCTGGTTGGTCTGCACATCCGCAAACGGCGGCTGGAAGGCAAGGTTCTGGATGAAGCTGATGTATTGCCCGTTGGCGAAGTTCACGCCATAGCCGCCGCGCACCACCGTGTTCTTCATCGCTCGCCACGCAAAGCCCACCCGCGGCGAAAGATTATTCCGGTCCGGATAGATCACCGTCTTCGGATAGCGTCCCGTGTACTGCCCCACGCCGCCGGCCAGCACCGGCGCAACTTGCGAGAAATCCGCGCTGGGATCGATCGTCGCCAATCGTCCATCCTTCTCCGAATAAGGCGAGAAGTATTCGTAGCGCAGCCCTGCCAACACTGTGAAGTTCGCGCGCACGCGCCAGTCGTCCTGCAGAAACGCGTCATAGATGTTCGCGCGCAGATACGCTTTTTGATACGGCGCCTGGATCGTTGTCTGCTGCGGGAAGCCCAGCAGAAGATCGGCTAGCGACGATCCGGTGCTCGCCTGACCGTTTGCCCCGTTCGTCCCTGTGCCATTGCCGCCGGTGGATCCTGGCTGCTCCGTCGCAAGCCCGCTGAAGATAAATGACCCGGTAGAATTCGCCTGGCCGATCATGCTGAGATCGATGCGCTTGTAGTCGCCGCCGAACTTTATATTGTGTTTGCCATGAAGCCATGAGCTCGAATCGGAGATGCCAACCGTCTGGTTCACCTGGAAATTCGGCTGCTGCTCGGTCAGTCCGCTGAACTGCACAAGCGTGACATTCGGTAAGCCGTAATTCAGCGGATTCGCCGCAGCCCCGCTCAGCACGCTTGATGCCAAGGCTGCGGGCAACGTCCTGCTTATTGGTAAACAGGTTCCCGAATCTCGGTATTGCTCCGATTCAGATTCGCCGTGATGCTGTTCGTCAGCCGCTTTACGCTGATCGTATAGCCAAGCTGCAGGGAGTACTGATGCATCTGCTCTTTGCCGCCAAGATCGGGGAAACAGATTCAACTTGTCCGCGCCAGTGTGGCTGTAGTTGAAATTGGCGTTGATGCTCTGATGTAGCCCCGGAGAGCTCGCGCCCGTGAACTGACGCAGCATATTGGAGAACGCATTGCCGCCGCCGAAGCTACGCATGTAGCGTGCGCCCACCGTCGTGGTGTTCGTGGTTGCGCTGAGTCAGCCGCTGATAATTCTGCCGGTTGGTCGTCGGAATATTCGGCAGCGGCACGTAGCTTCAGCAGTGCGGTAGCCTGCGGGCTGATGCGCGACTGACGGAATCACTATTGCCCGCCAAATGGCTGCCCCGTCTGGGGATCATAGATCGTCTGTTGCACCCTGGAGAAATCTCCCATGCGCTCCAGTGCATCCGGCACGGTTCCGTAGTTGTCGAACGGTGACGACGAATGATTGCCAATGAGTGACAGGAAACAGAAAGTCCTTCGTGTCGTGCACAAGGAGATGCGGGATGTAGGGCGATCCGGCAAGTATCGCGCCGAAATGATTCGAGTTGTACGGCGGCTGCGGTACGTTCTTGGCCGCG
This sequence comes from uncultured Acidobacteriaceae bacterium, assembly GCA_963797895.1. Taxonomy (GTDB): domain Bacteria; phylum Acidobacteriota; class Terriglobia; order Terriglobales; family Acidobacteriaceae; genus KBS-83. Next base: position 1,650,416 of record CAWCRD010000006.1, on the reverse strand, counting down.
CAGATGCAAAATCCTTGGCATCGAACAGGCTGTTGCCCCCTGCCAGAAGAGCGCGCCATGCGGCTTGTTCGGGTTGAAGTTTCGGAAGTTGAACCGCCCCTTCCGCCCCAGGCCGCCGCGAAAACCACCGCCCCCGCCAAAACCGCCGCCGCCCAACCGCCGCCGCCCCCGAAACTACGTTGCCACCCCCGCCACCACCGAATCCGCTAAACGCGCCACCGCTCCTGCCGCTGCCCCGGAATCTGCGCCAGCGTCTGCTGCTGCTGCATGTTCTCCAGATTGTCCCGCATCTGGTCCATATTGACGCCGGCAAACGGATTGGTCGTCCCGCTCTGCCCGTTCACCGTCACGGACTCGGTGCTGACGTCGCTGTTCGCTGCGGCCGAGGGCAGCGCTGCTCCGCCGGTCTCTCCGCCTGCCGCGATCGCACCCAGCGCGCCTGTCAGGAGTCCCAGATTCTGCGCACCCTGGCCGCCCATGTACTGCCGCGGCCCCTGCCCATCCCCCTGGGTCGCTCCCCGCCGCGCTTCTGCCTGCTCCATCTGCTGCTGACGCGAAGCCAGAACAGATGCGAAATCCGTCTGCGGCGCAGCAGCGCCGCCATGCAGCAGCACCTCTTTGGTGGTGCTGGCAAACCCTGCGAAATCGGTACGCACTACGTAGCGGCCATCCGTATCGATATGCAGAGTGAAGGCGCCGCGGCTATCTGTGGCGGTTACATACTGTCTGCCCGGTCAGCGTGTTCTTCGCCGTCACGCTGACACCCGGCAGCGGAGTCTGGCCGGAACGGATCACTCCTTGAACCGTCCCTCCGCCAGCGCTAGAAACAGGCGGGGTCGGCGAAGACGGCTGCGGATCCCTGCGGCGTCGTCTGGACCGTCGCGGCTGCTGTTGCTGTGTCGCAGGCAAGCTCTGCGGCCATCCGCAAAGGGGCGCCGCCAGCATCAAAGCCGCCAGGGGGCAAATGACTCTTCATCGGCCCTCGGACCCAGCGTCGAGCCATGGTTCATGTCCCTTTAAATCGAAAACCGTAAAAGTCGTCGCCGTGAACGTGCCGTTCAGCACATGGCCTTCCGCGCGAAATCCCTCGCCAGGCCGCAAGTCGGCGAGCGTCACGGAATCGCTGCTTTTCACGGAAAGAAGTGTTCTCATCCACCGCAATGCTCTGGTCGACCCCGTCCAGACGGTGGACCTGAATCCTCGTCCCCGCAATCGCCACAATCTTTCCCGCCGCCCACGTCTTCCCCAGCCCCTCGCGCGCCTTCCGTACCTCTTCGGCAGGAACGTCAATCAGAATTGCAGCGCCGACGGTCTTCTTCTTAACATCCACATTTCCCGCCGCAAAAATCATGTCTCCCACCTGGATCTCGTTCGCGCGGACTGGATCGCGTCCCTTCATTAACCGTGTATTCACGCCGTAGAGCACCTTCCACGGCTGACCGCTGTCCGTCTTCACGGAAAAGCTGCCCTCGTTCTTCCCCGCGGGCGCTCGCGGAGACCACCGTCGCCCGCAGTGTGTTCTCGCGGGAAAACTGCGCCCAGCCCTGGTCATTGGCGTCCTGCGCTCTGAGCGCCGCCACACTCAACAGCAGCAGCACGCCTGTTGCTGATAGACGGATAGCACCGCCTCCAGCGATGCGCATGAAATAATTTCGGAAACATGGAAATAAGAAGTCGCCTCTTTAGACGAGCATACGAACTTAAAGGACGCGCCGGTTCCGTGGACGCCCATTTCACCGGCTGGAAGTAGTTGCTACGGCAGGCGCTTCGTCGCCGGAGAGGCCGGCCTCGCCAATGCACTACACTCCCGGCAATGGCCACTTCTCCCACCATCCATCACCACCACGAAACCCACTTCCAGGCCGGAGATGTCGTCCGCGACATCGTCATCGGCATGTCCGATGGCCTCACCGTCCCCTTCGCGCTCGCTGCCGGCCTCTCCGGCGCGGTCAAGTCTCTGCACATCATCGTGCTCGCCGGCCTGGCGGAGATCGCTGCCGGCGCCATTGCCATGGGGCTGGGCGGCTATCTCGCGGCACGCGGCGATGCCGAGCACTACCGCAGCGAGCGGCTGCGGGAAGAACGTGAAGTCGTGGAACGCCGCCAGGATGAGCAGGAGGAGATCTATCAGATATTCGATGCCTATGGCGTCCAGCGCCACGAGGCTACGCCGGTCCTCGCCGCCCTGGAGCGAAATCCCATCGCCTGGGTCGACTTCATGATGCGTTTCGAGCTGGGCCTGGAAGAGCCGCACCCCGGCCGCGCGCTCCGGAGCGCTGCGACCATTGCCGCATCCTACGTTCTCGGCGGCCTCGTCCCTCTGCTCCCATATATGTTGGGCAGCTCCCGACACAGCGCTCCCCGCCTCGGTCGGGATCACGCTGCTCGCGCTGTTGCTCTTTGGAGGAATCAAGGGCCGGAGTCACCGGAGCCGGCGCTCTGCGCAGCGCCTTACAGACCGTCGTGATTGGTGGCCTGGCCGCCGCCGCAGCCTTCGGACTGGCGCACCTGCTCAGCAGACCCCTGATGAGCAGCGAGGGCGGTAACGGAAGGAACAGCAATTTTTTTCACACGATTACCAAATTCGCGTAGTCCGCGAAGCGTCTCTTGCGCATCCATAGGGAGGCTGCGTAGTGTTTCCCAGGTTGCTCCAGGGTCGGGATCTGCGATGAGCAAGATTGTGACCTGCGGCGTAATCGGGAAATGTCACGCTGTAGCAAAGCAACAGCGGCTCCGTTCTCACGGCTCCAATGTCGAAGGACCCCCGCCGGAGCGAACTAAGGATATAGACGATCGATGGAAGCAGCAGTGGAACTCAGCGCGCCCGGACTCCTTTCCGCTTTCACCGCGACGCGCCGGCAGACGCTCGCGCTGTGTACTCCGCTCACCCCGGAAGACATGATGGTGCAGAGCTGTCCGGAAGCGAGCCCCGCGAAATGGCATCTGGCCCACACCACGTGGTTCTTCGAAACTTTCGTCCTCCGCGAATTCCTCCCCGGCTATAAGCCCTTCCATCCTGATTTCCTCTGGCTCTTCAACAGCTATTACAACGACATCTCCGATCAGCCGGAGAAGAAGCTGCGCGCCTCCTTCTCGCGTCCTGCGCTGGACGCCATCCTTGCCTACCGCCAGCATGTCGAAGATGCAATTGCGCGGCTCGATGCGGCTGGCATGCCCGCCGAAGCGGCAAAGCGTATCGAGCTCGGCATTCACCACGAGCAGCAGCACCAGGAACTCCTCTGCTACGACATCAAACACGCGCTGTGGACCAATCCGCTGCATCCCGCCTATGCGGAATGCGGCAGCTTCCACACCAATGGCGCACCGCTCCGCTGGCTCCACTTTGCCGGCGGACTCGCGCGAAATCGGCCACGAGGACGAAGAGTTTCGCGTACGACAATGAGTTCCCACGCCACACGATTTATCTTGAGCCATACGCGCTCGCGTCACGCGCGTCACCTGCGGTGAATATCTCGCTTTCATAGAAGACGGCGGCTACACGCGGCCTGATCTCTGGCTCTCCGAAGGCTGGGACGCCGTGAACGCGCAGCAATGGCGTGCGCCGCTCTATTGGCGCCGCAAAGATGGACGCCGACCGATGACGACTGGATGATCTACACCATGCGCGGACTCGTGCCGCTGAGCGAGATGCTCGCGACGCCCGTCTGTCATGTGAGCTACTTCGAAGCCGATGCCTATGCCCGCTGGGCCGGCATGCGGCTGCCAACAGAAGCCGAGTGGGAAGTTGCAGTCGCCGCACGCGTGCCCGCACCTCCCGCCAATGCCAACCTGCTCGAGAGCGGCCAGTTGCATCCCGTGGCCGCGCCCGACTCTGACCTCGATCAAGTCTTCGGCGATGTGTGGGAGTGGACCCGCAGCGCTTATCTCGGATATCCCGGCTACCGCGCGCCTGCGGGTGCGCTCGGCGAATACAACGGCAAATTCATGTGCAATCAGATGGTGCTGCGGGGCGGCTCTGCTGTCACACCCCGTTCACACATCCGCTCCACGTATCGCAACTTTTTCGCGCCTGCGACGCGCTGGCAGTTCGCAGGCTTTCGTCTGGCGCAAGATCAGTCCCCAACGCGGGGGAAAGATACTTACCGATGAATGCAGTCACCTTACCCCAGTTGCCGGCGGCGGCATATACCGCTCTCGGCTCCGAGGTCTTTCGCGGCCTCACATCACGGCCGCGTACGCTCAGCCCCTGGCTCTTTTACGATCAGGAGGGCTCCCATCTCTTCGAACAGATCACCGATCTCGACGAGTATTACCTCACGCGCACCGAACGCGGCATCTTCCAAAGCAATGCGGCAGCGATCATCGCGGCAGCATCGGCGCCAACTCCGCACGGCCAGCAGCGCGACCTGACCGTGATCGAGCTTGGGCGCTGGCACGGCGACCAAGACCGGCCTGCTGCTCCGGGCTGCAGTGCGGCGTCAGGAAGCCGTCACCTACTACGCCATCGATGTCTCCGCCTCTGCGCTGGACCAGGCGCAACGCAATCTGACCGCAGCCATTCCCGGCGTCACCTTCGAGTCGCGTGTCGGCGACTACACCCACGGTCTTGGCGAGATTCCCGCTGACGGCACGCGCCGCCTCGTCCTCTATATAGGATCGAGCCTGGGCAACTTTGAGCCTGCAGACGCCCGTGAGTTGCTGCGCGACGTCCGCAATCAGCTCGCGCCCGGCGACATGCTGCTGCTCGGCGTGGACCTGGTTAAGGACATCCCCACGCTCATCGCAGCCTACGACGATGCGCGCGGCGTTACCGCGGCCTTCAACCGCAACGTGCTGGCGCGCATCAATCGCGAGCTTGGCGCTGACTTCGATCTGATCAAGTTCCGCCACAAAGTGCGATGGAACGGTGAGCGCTCGCGCATCGAGATGCATCTCGAAAGTCTGCTTGCGCACGAGGTCGCGATTCCGTCTCTTGACCTGACGCTCGGGTTCCGGCGCGGCGAAACCATACATACCGAGAACAGTTACAAATTCACCGTCGAAGGCGCACAACACCTGCTGGCGCAAACCGGCTTCACGGTCGTCGATCACTGGACCGACCCGCGGCACTGGTTCGGCGTCTTCCTCGCCCGCGTCCACTAAGCAGTTAGTCATCCGTCAGAACAAACCGGGTGCCCCACTCTAGCCGAAGGCAGGGTGGGGTAGTTCCCGGCATCCCGCCGGCGCGAAGCGCCCCCGCTAACCTGTCATCCTGATCGCGTGCTTGATGCGCTAAAGGGACCTGCCGTCGGTTCCGGGAACCACCGCACCAAGCGTGAGCGACCAAAGTGAGCGAACCCTCTGCAACGCGCCGCAGGCGCATCCGCCCGTGCAGTCGCCCATGCCAGCCCGTACACTCAATGGCGAGACGACCAGCCATGCACATCCGCCTCGCCACGGAAGCCGATGTTCCCGCCATCCTCGAAGCTGATCCACGCACTCGCGATCTACGAGCGCGAGCCCGATGCAGTCCAGCTCGGCGAAGCCGAACTGCGCCGCGACGGCTTCGGCCCGCAGCCGCTCTTCGAATGCCTCATAGCGGACGACGAAGGCGAGGCCGCCGGCTTCGCGCTCTACTTCCCCATCTACTCCACCTGGCGCGGCCCCAGCCTTCATCTCGAAGACCTCTTCGTGCAGCCATCGCATCGCGGCCGCGGCATTGGCAAAGCGCTCTTGTCGCGTGTCGCCGCCATCGCGCTGGAGCGCGGCTGCGCGCGCATGCAATGGGATGTGCTCGACTGGAACACGCCGGCCATCGACTTCTACCGCAGTTGCGGAGCCCTGATGCTGGAACCCTGGCGCATCATGCGGGTCTCGGCGCGGCGCTCGCCCTCGCCCGGCTCACAAATGAGGCGCATCAGAAACAACGTAAGCGATTACACTGTGAGACGTTTCGTTATCCAAGGAGAACCATCCGTGTCTCTGCGCGCCCTTGCCGCCGCCTCTATACTCTCTTCCGCACTCCTCGTTCAGCCCAATGGCCCACGCGCAGAGCATCGACTACCGCCCCGACGCAAAGGTCTGGGTCATCCAGGCCGGCGATTTCACCTACGCTATGGGCGTCGACGAGCGCAACTGGCTGCAGTCGCTCTACTGGGGTCCGCGCATCGACCGCGCCCAGGACATCGCTGCCGCCCATAGCCTGCCTGAGCGCGCAGCCTTTGATCTCCCGACCACCACCACGCCGCAGGAGTATGCCGCCTGGGGCGCCGGTCTCTACACCGAGCCAGACCTCAAAGCCACCTTCGCCAGCGGCAATCGCGACGTCGTCCTCGAATACGTCGACCAGCATCAGACGCACGAGGCGAACAGCCAGACGCTCGAAATCACCATGCGCGACATCAAACTGCCGCTCGTCGTCCATCTCTTCTATCGCGTCTACAACGGACAAAGTATCCTCGAGCGCTGGTCCACGATCGAGAACCAGACCAAGGAAGATGTCGTCCTCGAAAATGCCGCCAGCGCCACCTGGAGCCTTCCCAATCTCGAGAATCGCAATTACCGCGCCCACTGGCTCACCGGCCGCTGGGCCGGCGAATGGCAACTGCAATCCGCGTCGCTCGACGTCGGCAGCCAGGTCATCGAAAGCCGCCGCGGCTCGACCGGCAATCAGGCCAATCCCTGGTTCGCCCTCGAAGGTCCCGACAGCGCGGACGAAGAGCACGGCCCGGTGTACTTCGGCGAGCTCGGCTGGAGCGGAAGCTGGCGCATCACCATGGAGCAGAGCTCCTTTCACCAGGTTCGTATCACGGGCGGTTACAATCCCTTCGACTTCGGCTACCGTCTCGCCCCCGGCGAATCGCTCAGCACGCCGCCCTTCTACGCCGGCTTCACCGACGGCGGCATGGGCGAAGCCTCGCGCATCCTGCACCGCTTCCAGCAGGGGGTCATTCTGCCCGGCGCCCCGCATCCCAAGCTCCGCCCCGTCCTCTACAACTCCTGGGAAGCCACCGAGTTCAACGTCAGTGAAGCCGGCCAGGTCGCACTCGCCGAAAAGGCCGCGCAGCTCGGCGTCGAGCGCTTCGTCATCGATGACGGCTGGTTCGGCCAGCGCAAGAACGACCACGCCGGCCTCGGCGACTGGTACGTGAACAAGCAGAAGTTCCCCAACGGCCTCAAGCCGGTCATCGATCGCGTCCACCAGCTCGGCATGGACTTCGGCATCTGGGTCGAGCCGGAAATGGTCAACCCCGACAGCGATCTCTATCGCAAGCATCCCGAATGGGCCATGAACTTCCCCGGCCGCCCGCGTACCGAAGGCCGCAACCAGCTCCTGCTCAACCTCGCTCGGCCCGACGTGATGGAGTACACCTATCACTGGCTCGACGAGTTGGTCTCCAACAACGACATCGACTTTCTCAAGTGGGACTACAACCGAAACTGGTCCGAGCCCGGATGGGACGCTGTGCCCGTCGCCGATCAGAAAAAAATCTACGTCGCCTACGTCCACAATCTCTACGCCATTCTTGATCGGCTCCGCGCCAAGCATCCCAAGCTCGAAATCGAATCCTGCTCCGGCGGCGGCGCCCGCGTCGATCTCGGCATCATGCGCCGCACCGAGGAGGTCTGGCCCTCCGACAACACCGACGCGCTCGACCGCCTCTCCATCCAGGACGGCTTCACCCACGCCTACACCCCCGGCGTGATGATGGCCTGGGTCACCGATGCGCCGCATCGCAAGACCCCCCTCAAGTTCCGCTTCCTCGTCGCCATGGAAGGCTCACTCGCCATCGGCGCCAACCTCAATAACTTCACGCCCGAGGACATGGCCACCGCGAAGGACCTGGTCGCCTTCTACAAAACCATCCGGCCGCCGGTGCAGCAGGGCTTGCAATACCGGCTTATCGCGCCCTCGCGTCCCGGCCGCACCCAGCGAGCGCGCCGCTACCGAATACGTATCTATCGATGGCACACAAGCCGTACTCTTCGCCTATTTGCACTCACAGCAGTTCGGCGATCCCTATCCTCTCGTCCGCCTTCAGGGCCTCGATCCGAAGGCCATCTACCGCCTCCATCCGCTCGATGCAAAGCAGCTCCGCTCCCCGCAGGAAGCCAGCGGCAGCTACTGGATGGGACACGGTATTCAGCTTGATTTGCGCAACGACTACGACAGCGCTGCTGTCGTGCTGGAACGCGTGCACGGCTCGGAATAAAGAGGCGGCCTGCAGCTTTGTGGCTCTCTGGGTGCGATATTTTTCTTGCAAGCAATAGCGGCACACCATTACCGTGTTGCCTGTTTCTGGAGAAGGACTAGCTCGCCCGCATTCAGGCTGGCCGCTCAAGCGCGCTGCCGGCCAAGGTCATATAACACAAGCAATTCGGCCCTGAACGTTTCCCCGCGCAATGAATGCGGATGCGAACTTTCCTGACAAATGGGAGGTGCGCTTGAAATCCACCGGTTTTCGTCTGCTCCTGGGTCTCCTGGTCTCTGGATTGTTCGTTGGCTGCGGCAGCGGAGGCAGCAAACCGCCGGCCAATCCACTGAGCGTCACCACGACATCTCTGTCCCAGGGGCAGGCCGCGGTCGCCTACAGCGCCACCCTCTCCGCCACCGGCGGTACCGCGCCCTATAGTTGGAGCGTCAAATCCGGCGCCTTGCCTGCCGGCCTCTCGCTCAGCACCGCAGGAGCCATCTCCGGCACACCCACCGCGGCCGGTGCATCCACCTTTGTGGCGCAGGTCACGGACAGTAAGTCCGCCTCAGCCTCCTCCGGAAATCTCTCCATCGCCATCAGCGGCGGCATGCTGCAGATCACCACCACGAGCGCACCCACCGGCACCGTTGGCACCGCTTATCAACTTCCAGCTCGCAGCAACCGGCGGAGTGCCTCCTTATACCTGGGCCGTCGGATCGGGCTCCAGCCTTCCGGACGGACTCTCGCTGAGCACCGACGGCGTCGTCTCCGGTACGCCTACCAAGGCGGGCACCTTCAACCCGAGCATTGCCGTCACCGACGAAACCGGGAGCAACACCCTCTCGGCGCCGGTCAACTTCACCATCAATCCCAATGGCACTCCGCTGCCCGATGGGAACTACGCCTTCCAGTTCAACGGCACGCGCCCGGACGGCAACCCTGTCGCCATCAACGGCGGCTTTGCAGTCGCCCAAGGGCGTGCCCGCGTTCGGCTTCTTCAACCTGAACGAATTAAATCAGCCACCGCAGATCCTCCAGCCCATCGGCACCGGCGGTTCCATCTCCATTGGTTCCAACGGGCTTGGTCAGGCAGTGCTGAAACCGGCGAGTGGCGGCACCTTTGTTTTCGCGCTCGCCGTACCCGCCTCTGCCACGACCGCGGGCAACGACACCGACATCCGCATCATCGAGTTCGATGACACAACCGGCACGGGCATGCGCGGCTCGGGCGTTCTAAAAGCCTCCGAATCTGAATGCTGCCCCCACCTTTAAAGGCGGCTATGCCTTCGGCTTCCGTGGCTACGATACGCACTCCCAGCCCATCGGCGGTCGTCGGCTCCTTCGAGGCCGATGGCAATGGAAATATCACCAGCGGCAGCGTCGATCTTAATGACAACGGCACGCTCACAACTTCCACTTCCGTCACCGGGACTTACAACGTCAATGTAGGCAATATCAACGGCCTTATCACGCTGAATATCGGAAGCGGCACTCTGACCTTCGGCTACTACCAGGTGAGCCCGACCGAGTTGCTCGCCACTTCGGCCGATCAGACCTCCCCCACCATTCCGATGGTCAGCGGCGTCGTCCTGCAGCAGACCGGGCCTTTCACCAACGCTTCCTTCACCGGAGCGAACGTGCTCCAGATGACCGGCAGCGCGCTCCAGGGCCCAGCCGCGTATATTCCGGATGTCACGCTAGGCCTGCTCACCAGCGACGGAAAGGGAATGTGAGCGCCAGCTATGACGAGTTCAATGCATCGCTGCTGGCCCCAGCAGACCTACACGGGAACCTACACAGTCGATGCCACAACCGGCCGCGCACCGATCACGGTGAGCAGCGCAACAAAGACGGTCCTGTACCTGGTCAGCAACACGAAAGCATTCGCTTTCGGCGACGATACCTCCACCAGTTCCGGTCTGCTCGAAGCGCAAACCGGCTCGCCGTTCACCAACGCATCGCTCAAAGGGAACTACCTCGGCGGCACCCTTCCCTGGCCCGAGCTCAACGTCGTCAGCCTCGCCGCAGCCGATGGTGCCGGCAACGTCCAGTTCACCAGCGACACCAGCGGCTCCAAGGGGCTGGCATCAAACGTAACAACTACGGGCACCTATTCCGTAGACAGCACCGGCCGAGCCGTCGTGACAGTCAGCGGCGACAGCACTCCAAGGATCTTCTATGTCGTCTCGCCCACAAAAGCGGCATGATGCTCTCCGGCGACACCGGAGGCTACCTGGCCAGCTTCGAGCAATAGCCGCTGGCCGAATGAATCGGTCATTCTGAACACATGGAGCCAGAGAAGCAGGATCGGCCGCAATGTTTCACGTGTCAGTCGCTGCTCCTCTCGGCATTCCAATGGCAGTTGCTCTTTTGCGTTCACCTGCTGCACTTTTGATCGCTGGCTGCCACCGGAAGTACTGGCCGCGGTTACGTTTTCATGAAATGCAAAACTAGTAGAAAAATTGGACTTTCAAGTCAATCGAATTTCTTCGCGGTCCGCCCCGTCGAACTCGCCTTTAACGATTTAGACAAACGCAGAATGTTCGACCGATTGCCTCGACACTTGCCATCGCGCATTGAAAAAGCTTAACTTCCGGCTGAGTCGGAGAGATGAGCTTCTTGCGTCTCCAATCCGAATCGGGAATGAAGCACATGATCCCTTCAGGCTGGGCTGACGCTTTCTCAAAAGCAGCAGTACGACACATCCCCCTTGTGGCGCGAGTAGCAGTTTTGATCGGGTGCCTGCTGCTCCCAATCGCTCGCACCGCATCGGCACAAAGCACCACCGCTGACATCACCGGCACCGTAACAGATGTCACCGGCGCAAGCCTGCCGCACGCAACCGTCACACTTACGAATCTTGGCACCCGGGAACAGCGCACCACGCAGACCACCGATGCCGGCGACTACACCTTCACCCAGCTCGGCCCGGGCACCTACTCCATCCAGGTCTCCCAGTCCGGCTTCAAGAATTTCGTCATCCCAAACATTTCCCTCTTCTGCTTCCGATCGAGCCCGTGAGGATGCAAGGCTGCAGCCGGGCGCCGCGGCGGAGACGGTACAGGTGACGGGTCAGGCTCCAGCTCTGCAGAGCGATAGCTCGGTACTGACGACTGTCATCACGCAGAAAGCAACACAGGACCTGCCGCTGAATGCGCGCAACTACGTCAACCTCGCGCAGCTCGCGCCCGGCGCCAATGAGGGCCCGCCGAATGGCCTCTCCAGTGGCGGCCGCCCCGATGATCGACGTCTCACCTCCGGTATCTCCGTCAACGGGCAGTCCGACACGATCAATGACTGGATGATCGATGGCCTCGACAACAACGAGCGCATCATCGGCACCACTGGCATTCGGCCTTCGATCGAAGCCATCAGCGAAGTCAACATCCAAAGCAACACCTACACTGCCGAAGTAGGCCGCACAGCCGGCGGCGTCATCAACGTCATCACCAAATCCGGCACCAACAATTTCCACGGCTCGGCGTTCGAATTCTTCCGTAACGATGTGCTCGATGCGTATCCGCTTCAGTTCGGCGCTCACAATTCCGAAACCGAAACTGAGGCAGAACCAGTTCGGCGCGTTCGATTGGCGGCCCCATCATTCACGACAAGCTCTTCTTCTTCGGTGACTACGAGGGTCTGCGGCAGATTCAGGGAAACGCCCCCACGTCGAGTCCAGGTACCGACGCTGGATCAATACAACGCATTACGCAGCAACCCAGCATCGCTTGCGGGTGGTGTTCCCATTGATCCAGTCGGTCTCAATATGCGCTGCTCTACCCTGCACCGAACGCGCCGTCCACCATCTTCAATGCCGACGGCACGCCGGTATCGGGAGCCTTCGTGAGTTCCCCTGTCGTTGTCCGCAACAGCGACACAGCGGATGGACGTGTCGACGTCCAGTTCAATCCCAAGAACCTGCTGTATGGCCGTTACAGTTACAACCGGACACCCGTCCAGTTTCCCGGACTGTTGCCTGTCGTCAATGAGGCCGGACTGAACATCGCTCCGGGCGGCGCGAATTACAACTTCTATGGCAACGCCAAAGATGACGCGCAGAACGCGCAGATCAACTACATCCATACCTTCAGCCCAATCCTGCTGCTGCAGCTCGGCTTTGGCTACACGCGCATCAACAATCAGTCTTTTCCGCTTGAACTATGGCGAAGCCGTGAATACCGCGCTGGGCCAGCCGAATGTCAATCTCGACGTCAACACCTCGGGCCTTACACCCATCGGTGTCCAGAACCTGGCAGATCTCGGCGACGGCAGCTACATCCCCATCCTGGATATCGACAACACGTTCCAGTATCAGGGCGCGCTGGTCATCAATCGCGGCGCGCACAGCATCAAGATCGGCGCGGCCCTCATCCGCCGCCAGGCGCTGAACTATCAGAACAACCAGGGCATCGGCAACTGGCAGTTCAATACGCTTACGACCTTACCCTCGGCCGGCGCGAACCTCACCGGCCTCACTGCTCTCCTGCAGGGAAACTTCAACAACGTCCAGCGCTCCAACAGCCTGGTGCCGCCCCACTATCGTGTGTGGGAGCCCAGCGCCTACATACAGGATGACTGGCACGCCACGCCGACTCTCACGCTGAATCTCGGCCTCCGCTATGACGTCTTCACGCCTTTCACTGAGGCGCATAACGCAATCTCCAATTTCGATCCCGCCACCGCCTCGATCGTCGTCGCCAACCAGAACGGCGTGAATCAATATGCCGGACTCAATCCAACCTGGACCAATCTCGCTCCACGCATCGGTTTCGCATACACAGTGACGCCCGGCACGGTGCTCCGCGGCGGCTTCGGCATCTCGTATTTCCCGATGAACTACACCTCCAATTCATCGCTCAAGAACCAGCCCTTCGTCTCCGCCTACTCCTGCAACAACGGCTCCTGCCCCGCGCCTCCGCCCGGGATCGGCGGCCCCGGCAACGGAACCGGCCAATTCCAGCTCGGGCTGCCGCTGCCCACTGCTGCCAGCGCCACTAACCCCACCGGCTCGATCGCCGATCCCGTCGACCCGGCCTTCCGCTCCTCCTATCTCGAGCAGTTCAATCTCACGCTCGAGAAGGCCTTCGGCGCCAACGTCCTGCAGGCCACCTATGTCGGCATGCTTGGCCGTCACATCGCGCAGATCTACAACGACCAGAACCTTCCTCCACTCATCTCCAACACCGCGCTCAATGTCTACGCAGCCACACTCGGCACAACTCCAGCGAACGCCTACAACACGCTCCGTCCCTACTACACGCAGTTGCCGAACATCACGCAGATCGGCGGATATAACAGCCGCGGCTCCTCCAACTACAACGCGCTCCAGCTCTCACTGAATCGGCGCACCGCGGCCGGCCTCACCGTAAACGCGAACTATACGCTGGCCCATGGCCTGGACAATGTCCTGAATCTCAGCAATGAGATCAACGACGGTTACGGAACTATCCCATCACAGATCAGCTCCGTCGATTACGGCAACAGCGACGTCGATATCCGCAACCGTGCCGCGGTTAGCGCCAACTACGAGCTCCCTTTCGGCAAAACCTTGAACGGATTTTCCGGCGCGCTCGTCCGCGGATGGCAGGCAAACACCATCCTGGTCTGGGAAAGTGGCGAGCCATTCACCGTCATCAACTCCGGCGGCGGCATCGCCACCACCAACTTCGCCAACCACAGTGACCGTCCGAACCAATTGCGCAAAGGAAACCTCAGCAATCCCAGTATCGAGAAGTTCTTCGATCCGACTGCATTTACACCGCAACCCTCGGGCGTTCTGGGATCGGAGCGCAAAAACCCGCTCTATGGCCCGCACTATCGCCACGTCGACCTTTCCCTCTTCAAAAACTTCCCCATCTACCGCGAATCGACGCTCCAGTTCCGCGCCGAGTGCTTCAACATCACCAACACCACTAACTTCGCCAACCCGAACAACACGCTCCAGTCCAGCGCGAGCACAACCAATCCGGATCTCTACACTGTGACCCCGAACAACATCGGCACCATCAGCAACGACGTCCGCCAACTACAACCCGCGGCTCATCCAGTTCGCCCTCAAATATCAGTTCTGAGCTTGGTGACGAAATAAAGCGGGCAGTTACAAATTGCCCCGCCATAACCAAAATGGGAGAGAAGCGGATTCACAACTTGCGAATCCGCTTGTCTCCCCCGTTGCGGTCTGCTTTACTTCCTTTCGACCGATATGGATGCGGCAGAGCGCTACCTGACACGTTGGCAAAGCGCGGGCTTGCTCGATGAGCCCACCGCAGCCGCGATTCGCAGCTACGAGAGAACGCGGGCACCTTCCAGCGGCCGGCAATGGCAGGTTCTGCTGGCCCTCATCCTGGGAGCGATTCTTCTCGGGGCAGGCGTCCTGCTCTTTGTTGCCGCACACTGGGACACAATCTCACCTTCCAGCCGCATGTGCCTCGTGCTGCTCATGCTGGTCTTCTTCCACGGACTCGGCATTCTGGCGCGGGATAGATTCGCCGGCTTTGCCACCGCCATGCACGCACTCGGAACAGTCTCCGCCGGCGCTGCCATCGCCCTCGTCGGGCAAATCTTCGACATGCAGGAACACTGGCCGGCGGCCGTTCTTCTTTGGGCCTTATGTGCGGCTGCAGGCTGGTGGCTGTTGCGCGACCAGTTTCAGCAGACACTCACGCTTCTGCTTCTTCCGGCATGGATTTTTTCCGAATGGATGGAACGCGCAGACGCATACTCCGGTGCGGCAACCTACCTTGCGCGCATGATGGCCGTTGTTGCCGCAGTGTACCTGGCAGCCTTTCTGCACTCCCGCCGTCGCGCACTCGCCGGAATCCTGTTCGGCTGCGGCGCGGTGTTGCTTCCCATATCGATCGGCATTCTCGCGCAGGGTGGCTGGATCGTAGCTACCTGCGACAGCCGTGGGGCTTTGTCCCGCTCTCCTATCGCCTTGTCGCGTTCGGCATCATGCTCGCGGCGATCGTGGCAGGCGCAATTGGCGAACGGCAAAGCTCTCTACCCGCGATCGTTATCGGCGCTGTCGCCATGATTCTTCCCTGGGCGCAAGCCACCCTAACAGACCACAACTTTGGTCGGGATTGGAAGCACTCCGCGCCCAGCATCCTCGCATACGCTCATGGTCGCGGCCGCTTCTGTCTTCCTGGTCTGGTGGGGCGTGCGCACCGCGGCCAAACCTTTCGTGAACTACGGCGTCGTCACCTTCGCGGCTACCGTGATGTGGTTCTATTTCTCCAGCGTGATGGATAAACTTGGCCGCTCGCTCGGTCTCATCATGTTGGGCGTTCTCTTCCTCGCCGGTGGATGGGCCCTGGAGCACACACGGCGAAAGCTGATCAGCAATCTTGCCGGAGCGCCCGCATGACTCGAATCCGCGCCGCGCTCCTTCTTCTGCTTGTCCAGCTCGCGCTGGTGTCGAGCGTTGCGGCAAAGTATCTCTACGAACGCAGGACCTGCCCCCGCGTCTGGTCGCGGGCAACGCAATTTGACCCCAACCTGCCGCTGAGGGGACGCTATCTCGCCCTGCAATTGCTGGTCGACGCCTGCCATCTGCCGCGCGATCCAGCCCACTTCCAGAAATACGTGCCCTACGGCGTGCGCGCCACGGCAAAGATGACGGGCTATTGGACCTGGCATGTGTCCCTGGGCGTCGCGAATGGGCATCTCGTGCCTCTACTTCAAGACCACCCCAAAAATCCTGGCGATACCTTGCTGCTCACACTCGCCGAAGACGGATTCTGTGAACGCGTTCCCGTGTCGCAAACTACAGATTTCTTCATACCGGACCGAGCGCGGCCACCCTTCCCGCTCGCTGCCGGACAGGAATTGTGGGTCGAAGTCACGGTGCCGCCCAGCGGTCCTCCGCGGCCCATCCAACTCGCCCTGTCGACAAAATCAGGGTTCCAGATACTTCACTTCTGAGCTGCTCATCAAGTCCGGCACAGCGCGCTTTACTGGCAGGCGTTACAGTACCTTCACCACCACAACCGTAAGATCATCCGCCTGTTCCTGCCCTCCTGCATACGCGGAAACGGCATCCGCAATCTCGCCGACGAGAGCACTCGCCGATTCGTTTTGCTTGCTCAGCACCACACTCTTCAACCGGTCAAGCGAAAACTCCTCGCCCCGCTCGTCTTCCTGCTCCGTCACTCCATCGGTAAACAGTGTCAGAAGATCGCCCCGCTGCAGTGGAACCACCGTGTTCGAAAACTCCGCCTCCGGCAGAATCCCGACGATCGGACCTGCCGCCTCCAGCAGCGAGAACTCTCCCGTTCGTTGGCGTATCAACAGCGGCGGGTTATGTCCCCCGCTTGCATATTCCAGGGTTCGGCTGTTTGCATGCAGACGCGCATAAAAGATCGTGACGAACGTCGCTCCGTTCGTGATCTGCTTCAAGGACAGGTCGAGGTCCTTCACGATCGCGGCGGGTCCGCTCAACTCTCGCGCACGGGTGCGCAGGGCCAACGCAAGCGATGGCATCAGCAGAGAAGCCGCCGCTCCCTTGCCCGAGACATCCGCGATCACCACATCCACCACGTCCTCCGAAATCTGGAAGAAGTCGTAATAGTCGCCCCCCAGCAGACGTGCCGTATGCATCACCGCGGCCAACTCGAAGCCGGGCAGCGTAGGCGGCGCCGGCAAAACCCGTTGCTGGACCTGCGCCGCCAGCACCAGGTCGCGCTCGTAGGCGTCGCGCTGTTTCCGCACCTCGGTCGCCAGACGATCCCGCTGCTTCGCTATCAGCGTCACCAGAAATCCGACCACCAGGAAACCGACCAGCCCAACGAGGTTGTGAACAATGCGCAAGTGAACCGTGTCGGCCGCCGGCCCAAACATGTCCTGCAGAATGGTGCACACGACGGCCAGCGCGACCGTAATCGGCACGGATTGATTAGCCCGCTCAGCGCGATCGGGAATACGTAAAGATAGCCCAGCGAAATATTGGCGACGACCTTCCAATCGGTATAAGCAACTGCGCCAACCGCAAGAACAACCATCGCGCCGAGCAAACCGGTGGTCCGATGCTCCTCGAATCGCCGCTCACGCGCTTGGTCCCGTGCGCCTTTTCCCCAGCCATTCATCGAGCAACAGGCCTCCACGCAAGTCGCCTCGGCTCTCTGGAGGCGTAGCCATACTAACCGCACCCTGCGCGAAGGCGGCTACCTGAATCTGTTCATTCTGAAAAATTTCGACGTGGCGGGCCGTACGGGACAAACCTGTGACCTCCGCGTTTGAAGCAGGGCCTCCAATGAACGCCTGGTTTAGTCCGCTTGCAAGTCAGCATGCTCTGCGCGTGCCGATATGGTCATTTTGAACGTGAACAGATTGTGGTAGGCTCCGATCCAAATCGACACATTCCTGAAGGGCCCTACATGATCACGCAACACTTCTGCGTTTTGCGAGAGCAGGTCATTGACGACAGCATCTCGTGCGCTACATCTGAATTGACGGAGAGCTGCGGTGATTGAAGCAGCGTCGCCATTGTATCTGCGGCATCGCACACGCTGGTATCTGCTTTTGCTGTGCCTCGTGATGTACCTGATCACGGCTAAAGGCTACCTTATGGTTTCAGATACGAGCTACTCCGTACAAACAGCGGAAGCAATTGTTGAGCGCGGCCAACTCGATATTCCCTATGGTGCAGGAGGAACCCTGACATGGCGGGACGGCCGGAGTTACTCAAAGTACGGAATTGGTCTTCCCCTATACTATGTTCCGATAGTTGCCGTCGCCAAACCTATATCTAGGATAACGAAACTGCCGACTGAGGAAATGATTTGGTTCCTTATTTCCTTCGCCAGTATTCCGTTCACCATACTTACATTGGTTTTCTTCGGCAAGCTTCTTCGATTACTTGGTATTTCCGAGATATACGCCGACCTGTTGCTTGTGGGTCTTGGTCTCGGCACTCTGGCTTGGCCATATGCCGTCTCTGATCTCAGCGAGGCTATGCAAATGGGCCTTTTAATCGTGACTGTATATGGCTTGGTGCGACGGAGTTATCCAGCCTTGGTGGCCGGAGGAATAGCCTTCGCTTGGCTGATTCTGGTGAAGCTCATCTATGTTGTAATGTGTCCCGTTTTCGCAGTCTATTTGTTCACCCGGCCAGGGGATTTACGGCATCGATTAAAAAGTTTGGCTTTAGTTACAATTCCCTTTCTTGTGGCCTGCTGTTTTCTCGCCTGGATGAATGTGGTCCGATTTGGTAGCCCATTCGAATCCGGCTATGGAGGCGAAGCCGAGCGGTTCTTTCCGTCGCAGATGTGGCATACCATACCGCAACTCATGGTTTCGTTTAACAAAGGACTGTTTGTCTTTTGCCCGATACTTATTATCGGCCTGTTGGGCTGGAAGGATTTCTTCAAACGGCATCGTGCGGAGGCCAGCCTTTGCCTGGCCTTAATTGTCGAGAATTTGCTCTGGAGCGCCTCGTGGTGGTCATGGGTCGGTGGCTGGTCATGGGGACCTCGTTTATTGGTTCCCACGATTCCACTGTGGTTCTTACCGGGCGGGTTCCTGCTTCAGAAGGTGCACTCCAAACGCCGCCTTTATATCTTTGCGTTCGTCACCTTAATCGCGATACTACTGCAGATACCCGGCGTCATGGTTAAGGATCAGGAAATCCACCAGATCAAGGAAGGGATGCTGTCGCCAGCGGAGCAGACTGCCGCTCCCTCAGACTATGTCGCGGCCTATATCCTTCTTAAACACAAGCTCACTTCCCATAACGAGCTCTATCAACTTTCTGAATTAGGTATTCCGGGTAACACGAGGCTGGATTTAGAGAAGTACCGAACATTTCACGGACTGAATCTCTGGACGGAACTCAGCGCCCGGCAATTCAACAAGCCGGCAATACGTTGGATTTCGATTATAGGTTTGCTGATTGTCATAGGTCTGGTAATTCAGATTGGGAAGGCGGTGAGGGCAGACCTCACGCGCAAGACACTGCAACCCGGAGATACTCATTGATGTTGAGCGAACACCTCCCTGCGCCACGCTGCCTTCAAGGTCGGTTGAAGATCTCTCAGTTGAGTGATTTCGTGTTAACGTCAATGATCGGTAACCGATGACTTTCCATACTGAAATGGGTCCGCACAGAAATGGCTGGATGTCCTCTGACCGGACAGAGGTAGACACGATTACTCTGCGACAAATTTTCCTGCGTTGACACCAGGTATGAAGGAATCTCAGGTGAAGCTCTCTGTCGTTATGCCCGTGTACAACGAACGCGCAACACTGCGGGAAGTGATCGAGCGTGTTCTTGCGTTGCCGCTGGAGATCGAGCTGATTTGCGTCGATGATGGATCAAGCGACGGCTCAGTGGAGATTTTGAAAGAGCTTGAGGGCACATATCCGCAGCTGCGGCTTTTTCTTCAGCCGCGCAACATGGGCAAGGGAGCCGCGCTGCGCCGGGCCATCTCGGAGGCGACTGGTGATTTTGTCGTCGTCCAGGATGCCGACCTGGAATACGATCCTGCAGATTTTCATCAACTCCTTGAGCCCCTTCTCGCGGGTAAAGCAGATGTCGTCTACGGTTCGCGCTTTTTGGGAGGCGCGCCACACAGGGTCCTGTATTTCTGGCACTGGCTGGGTAATTCGGTGCTCACTCTCTCCTCGAATTGTTTGACGAACATAAACCTCACGGATATGGAGACCTGCTACAAGATGTTTCGCCGTGAGGTCATCCAGTCAATTCCGATTGAGGAGGACCGGTTCGGGTTCGAGCCGGAAATTACCGTGAAAGTTGCGCGCCGGAAATTGAGGATTTATGAGGTGGGAGTCAGTTACTGGGGCCGCACCTACGAGGAAGGCAAAAAGATCGGCTGGAAAGATGGATTCCGCGCGATGTATTGTCTGATCAAATATTCGCTGAAAAGACAGAGCTGAACTCAGGACGGGCGGCCTTCGACCCTGCCGCCTGCACCCGCTCGATCAGCACCATTCCCCTCAGCAAGCCAGCGACAGCGAATAGGAGCATGCCCTCCGGCTCCATCTCCACGGCAACTCGACAGCATCGCTGTAGCCATCGAACGCCTCCGCGGCCCGCAATAGCTGAGTGGCCCACAGCGGCGTAATCGAGAGCCCTGGCCACGCCTGCAAGTTCCTCAACCCATTATCGTTATGGTTTGGAGATGGTGGGCGCAGCAGGATTCGAACCTACGACTTCCACCGTGTGAAGACATAGGAGCTAAGAAACTAAAGGACTTAATAGATACTTTGGGTCCGATTCAGTATCGGAGGGGAAGGCTCAGTAACCGCTATTGGACCTCAAACTGGACCCCACCAGAAACGTAGCCCGTGCGGGCATGTTGGCGCTGGTGAGATATCCGAAATCGAGAACCTTTCAGATTGAGCCAAAATGAGCAATCTCGCGGACAGATTGCGGCGTGATAGCCTCCTTTTGTCGAACCAACCCGCTGGCGCGCCAGCCTAGTCCGCGCCTGGCCAAGACGCGATCTAGCGGAAGGACGACAGGGGTCAACCAAGCTACATGGGCACACTACCGCTTCCCGGACCGCCAGCACTCATTCCTGCGTTCTCCCCAGAGGGTGTTCTTCCGCCCTATGTCGGAGCTATCACAAACCCAGGAGGCATGTCGCCGTACACTTGTGACGTGATGCAAGTTGTCCAGCGGTTTGGCACAACGGCAGAGCGGCGAACGATCCGTGACGGGCTTCCTTGAACATCGCAGACAGCTTGAACTGCTGGGATTTGCCGGGTTCCAATGGCTCGACGGAAGCTTTACAGAGGACATCGAACGTACAGATATCTCGGCCGCCCGGCGACATTGATGTCATCACATTTTTTGCGCGACCGGCGAACGCAGGAAATCAGCACTCGTGGCAAGCCTTATTTCAAGCTAATCTCCGTCTCTTCGATTCTTCGCATACAAAAGCACAGTTTCACACGGATGCCTATTTCGTCGATGTCTCCCTTGGACCGATTCCAGTGATCAAGCAAACCTCGTATTGGTTTGGCCTTTTCTCTCATCGAAGAGCAACGCTGCAGTGGAAAGGCCTATTGGAAGTTCCCCTAAACAGCAACCACACGATGCAGGCGCAACTATTACTTTCTTCAATTTGAACCCCGGGTATGGCAGAACTTCTAAAATCTACGGCATTAAGAGCGGAGTTGGCATCCCTTGAAGGACTACTCCGCCTCCTTCCCGAAGAAGACCTAGCGGGCAGAATAGGCCTTGAGTCGAGACGAAGGTCCATACTCACTGAGCTTGAACGGACGATTGATGCCAACGATACTCTGGCCTCCACGGCGCTTTTCTTCGGCGGAAAGCCGGTAATCGGCAGTCTCGGAATTCAGGCGGATTTCGCTGCAAATGCAATCTTCAACTATCAAGATTTGGTGGCCAAAATCTGGGCCACGTCCCTCACCGAGGTGGCTAACCGGGGGGCCATTGCCTGATCAAAAACTCGCTAACCTACATGTGACAGCTCTTCTACATGGTTCAGTAGGGTTCCTGGATCCAGGAGATTGAATCGAGACACCACACCGCTGTTTCCCTCACCACTAAAGCGGGCATCCGAAAGTGCCGATGCATTGATCGCCTCTGTCGCGGAGGAAACCGAAGCTGCCTTCGAGGCACAGCTTCAAGAGCTTGCACCACGAGCTTTTCAATCTGTGAGACAGTTTTTCAAGACTTTGCATCGGGCAGAAGCCAGCATCCGCGTCGTAGACGGTGCCGCGATGTGGCTCTCAGCCGCGTCTCTGTGGATGCGCTGCGTATGTTTCGCCTCGATGAGGCGGACGTCGATGACAAGCCAATCACCGAAGAAGGGCTGCTGATTGGGATTGTTCCCATCGCAGGCCGGTTTGAGTTTCGAAGGCCCAGCGGAATGATCATATCCGGCAAGGTGGCAAAAACGATGAGTGAGAATCATATCTTGCAAAATCTCGAACTGAAGAGCAGAGTATTCATTATGAATTCTTCAGGAGCCACACATTCATCTTAAAGAGTGGTCACAAGGCATAGCAGGCAAAGCGAAACCTTCATACTTACAGATGTTTTCTTGTATGGAGCCGCAAGCTCGAGTCGAATTAACAAAAGAACCTACGGCGATTGCAAACGTTCACAGACATGGCTCAACCCTGTGTGGCTGTGTCACGACCCGCCTTGGGAAAGGAAAGGAGGCCGAGCACCCGACATGGAGTGTCCCGTAAAGAGAACTGTAACCGTGGCATACGCAAGATAGTCCGAGGAAAGGTGATTGAATCAGAGTTCCTGCGTGCTAGACTCGTGACCGCAATTCTCCTCCAACTACTCACAAGGCTCGAATTTGAAGGGATTATTCCATGCTGAGACGTGTACTCTCGATTTGCATCACTATGATTGTTGTGTTTCCTGCCATCCTGCTCGCAAAACCAAAGACGAAGGTTTACAACAACACTCCGAACCAGGTGTTTGACGCGGCACTTCGCACAGCCCGCGAGCGCCATGTTGTCACCTTTACCGACGAGAAAAACCTGATGTTCACCTTCCAAACAGGCAACTCCGCATTTTCGTACGGTTTCATCGCAAATGCGTCCGTGGAACCTGATGGAGACAAGACCAAGCTCATAATCAATGTCCAGCACAAAAATAACAGGAAGAACGCTTCGTTCTCTTTCAATGCGGGTGACCGCATGGCGGACAAATTCTTTGAGCAAGTTGGCGAGGAACTCTCGTGGGTTTCGACACAGCCCACTGCCGTAAAGGCTGAAAATCCCCACGTAGCCGTCCCTGCGAATTCAGAAATCCCAAAGCAGGGCGACGCCAGTACAGGTCACCAACGGAAACACCGGGAATGTCTCGATTGCCTCTAATCCAGATGGCGGTGATATTTCCGTGGACTGGTCTTTTGTCGTTAATGCGCCAGCATCATTTGACCTGGCTGCCGGCAAGCACACAGTCTCTGTCACTGAGTCGGGCTATACGTCGTGGACTAAGGAAGTGACAGTGATGGCAGGCTCTAAGGTCAATTTGAAGGCAACACTGAGCAAGTAGACAACTATCTGCTAGGTTCTGCACGCTGCCCAACTCCCCTTGGGCCGCTCGGCCTTTTTTGTTATCGGTTCTCTACCCTGCGCGCATCGTTGGACGCGATCTCCTCATAGGCTTCCTTCAGGTGCCTGTCTGGCTTCGCTGTCCTAATCGCTGCGCAGATCACACGGGAATCGCTGGTGCGGATTCCCTGCCCCTGTAGCCACGCCGCCAGCTCTCGCACCTTGGCCATTTCGGCATCGCTCATGTAGAGGTTTGTGGCTCTGCCTGTCCGTTTAAGAGGTGCTTTCTTGGCGCTCATGCTGCTCTCTCTGCGCATCATTACGCTGCGGACGCTGGATGGGTATCATTTCACTCCCCGACGCGGCAGAACGCCTTCTGTGTTCAACGTCATGGCTAATGGCTGATAAGCGTCATTCCCGTGCTATGCAGAGCCGTGATGCGCGCCAATATCGTCCGCTCGTCCGCTGAGGCTCCGTAGGGCTTCACACCCTCGCAGCGGCCCGTCTTTGCCTTGGCGCGCTATCGTGCGCCTCTCAGCTTGGCCACGATCATGCTCTTCTCATACTGCGCGAACGCAGACATCATCTGGCGCATAAGTATGCGCGTCGGTTCGCTGCTGCATAGGTCTGGCTCTGCAACGCTCACAACCGTTATGCCCTTGCGTTGGAAGTCTGCCAGAATCTATTCGTTCACCATCAGGTCACGCGCTACACTTGATCCAACTTTTCAATGATGACCGTGCCGCCTGATCTCTTTTACCGTTTCAAGCAGTTCGAGAAGCGCAGGACGGCTCTCCATCGCCTTCGTGCCGCTCACACCCTCTTCGCGGAATATCGCTTCGATGCTGTAGCCATTGGCCGCAGCATACTGGCGAATCGCCTGTTCCTGCCGTACGAAGCCATCTCCCTCGATTTGCGCCTTACCGCTCACCCGAAGATACGCATCAGCCTTCATTTCGTTGCCCTCACGAAGTGTCTACTATATGCCCATATTGTTCTGTTTGCCTACACAATTCTTTAGAATCATGTAAATCATTGATTCTTCGTTGAACGAAGCTTGTATTATAATAATAAAGAAGCAAGAAATATAGAACTATTCCTTATCGTTCAAGAAAGGCCTCTGTAGCCTTGCCATTCCCCCAGACGAGCTTCGCCCTAGCACTGCCCTTGGACGGCGCTCTGAGACTGCCCTGGTGTGGCGCAAAGCATGGTAGGGTCACTCAGCCGCGCAGGTTGGGGTGGTGGTCGCCAGAAAGTATCTTTGTGCGAAAAACGCGAACCTCCCAGCACTATCCCGGCTCGTTTAGCTGACATCAACAACAAATAGGGACACGGGCACGGCAGGGCTGTGCAGTGACGGGCCCCCTGCATCCCAGATTCTTTACGGGGGTAGATGAATCTGTGACGACGAAAACGAAGCGGAGGCTATAGGAGCGGAGAAGTCGCCGAGCGATGTTGGGCGATTCATTCAGACATTCTATTCGGGATCATCGTCGCATTCGCTCTGGTGCTGCTGTACCTCACATTTCCATGCGCCGGTAATTCAAGATCACTGAACAGCAAAGGAGGGGAAAGCTGCCGTGGTAACCATCCCATTTGTGCATCAGAGTGGTTAGAGGCTGATCCAATGCACGACGGGCACCCATCACGCGATGCAGCCATACAGCGCAGAATCGCAATCTGCTTAGAAGTACTGATCAACCTGATCTACCTCGCTATAGTGAGCATTCCGAAAGACACTCCGGCTCACCGGTATCTGACATTGGCTGAGGAGCGGGCGAGAGAACTCGTGCAACTTCTGGTGGGCGCACGAGAACCACGAACAAAGATGTCGTACAGACCGCCTTCCGGGAAGGATATAAGCTGATAGCAGAGCCTTTGACGTTCAAGCACTTCCCGGAAGGACCCTTTCTTTTGGCTAATGAGCCGGTCATAATCTTCCCCCACAGAAAAAACGATAACGGCACCTTTGATTCCATTTTGTCCAATCTGCTATCGGACGGTTGCTTCTGCATCAGAGGAAGCACAGCTGCTGACAGCCGAGCGCAATCATATTTGCGGAGAGGATGATGATCCTTCTGCCGCGCTTCCCAGAGTTTGAGGATCGAGAGTAAAGAGACCTCTAGGTCCTACATAGGAGAATCATGTCGCAACAAGACCAGTATTATGTGGCGCAATACGCGGTAGGGATGTACGCAGTCATGCCAAAGGGCTCACTCCGACCCGTGAAGATGTTCAAGACACAGGGCGAGGCCGAGCGGCGCGTGCATGAACTGACAACGCAGGTGCAGGTGGCTTCCCACGGCAATGAATGACAAAAGGCCACGGTATAGACCGCCGCCGTAGTCTCTTTCCGTGGCGTCTTTAAAGCTTCCCGTAATCTATTATACAGCAAGTTTTTTCTAAGCGGCATCAGCCTGATGTTGCTGCTGCCCTGGCCGCATCTCCGCATCTGCTCACGGTGCGCAGTGAGCTGTTCGTCAGTCGCTCCCATATAACGCAGCGCCTTCTCCAGAGTCTCAGCCGATTGGAACTTGATCCATGGTCCGAGAGTCGTCTTGCAATCGATGTGGAGCGCGTGAGCGGCCCCGCCGCTCTGCGTGAAGCACACAATGATCTCGGCGGAGTGTTGACCTCTTGAAACAACATCCTCCGCAGATTCCCGAGCGGATTCCTCTCGCCACATAAGCTACACACCGCGCCTGCATCTTTGAGCGTGTAATGATTCGGTCCCATCCGTCCGTGGCAAGTCCAGCAGACCAGACAGGAGACGATCCGGTTCTCTCGCCGCTGTTTCAACATGGCCTGAGCGTATACAAGGTGGCCCTGTGGAAAGGCGAATAAAAAGCGAATGCAGTAGAAGCACTATCAACCCCTGTCCGTGCGCCTTCCGAGAGGTTTCTTTCATTCTCGCTAACGAAGGCCGGAATCTGAATGACACCCAAATGGCATCCATATTAGTGTTCTTCCGCCATGGATCTGACAACGATATCTTCGACATACCCGAGCATCGACGAGATCAACGCGCTGCCCGACAAAGTTCGCAAATACATCCACGACCTTGAAACCCGCATGAGCACGGAAGGCAAGGCGCTGAAAATCCTGGAGCTGGCTAACAAGCGGAATGCTATTGCTGCGCCGGGTCGAGGAGTTGGAACGCGAGGTCGCACTTCACAGGCGAATCCAAGACTTGGAGGCTCAGGTTGCGTTGCTGAATCATCCGAATCTGATCGCGTAGCTACCAGCTTAGATTCGATGGCTATGCTTCAGCTCTGTCACAGTTCGAACGTTATTCGTTATGCCGAACTTCAAACAGCGGCGATCTTTACAGAATCTTTTCACCTTTTGAGAGATTCCAATCTCTCGATTCAGGCCCTCTTAAGTCCCTACTGTTAGTAGTCGGACTTGGGAGAGTTGGCATGTCGGCGCTACGACTCTTCAATCGTAAGGTTTCACGATGGTGGTCGTTGCCGCCAACATTAGCTGTGCTGAGCTTCAACGTTTTCCTGGAATGGAAGTGGCCCTCGATTCCTGGGCTGCTCCAATTTTTGATCCTGCTGGCAGCGAGCGTAATCGCCTTCGGTTTTAGCTTCGGCGCGGCATATGTGATTTCTCGTTTGCGCGAACCCTGGGATAATCATTTAACGCGACCGCTCCCTCGACGTTAGGTCTCTCGCACTACCCTGCGCTTGTCCTATATCATCCCGCAGGCCCACAAACTTGGTATATCGCAAGTGATCCGTCCCCGATCCACTCGAGGAACTCAATCTGTGCAACGGCCTCTGGTTTTAGCCACACGGCCTCTTTCATCTTCTCTGCCGTGAATCCTTGACCCCACCGGCCTGTGTTTTTCTGCCGTAATTTCTCGAATGGACACTTTGCCGTCTTCAGGTGCTTGATGGCATCGTACACCTGCCGACGTGTGGCCGGCACGAAGCCGGCTCTCACCCGCGCTGCATAGTAAAGATCCTTGCGCTTGTAGAATCCGATCACGATCGCATCCACTCTGAGATTGCTCGGGATATATCCGCCGATAACGAACTCCTGAGATCGATTGATCCTCGTCTTCTGCCACATGCCGCTGCGCTTACCTGGCTGATAAGGGCTGTCCGATTGCTTCGCGACTACACCTTCAAGTCCGTGCGAACGTAATAAATCGAAACATATCCTCTGACGTTTTATCAGATACGTGGGACAGCTTCACATGATCATTTTCCTGCAACACCCTCGCGAGAATCGATCTCCGCTTGACGAGCGGGAGTTGCATGACGTCCTTCCCCTCATAAAACAGGACGTCGAAAGCATAGAACGTGATGTGCGAGGACGCCGAGCGGAAATTCTGCAGGAGATTAAAGTTTGGTTTCCCTTGCTCATCGTGAGTGACCAGCTCACCATCGATCACAGGGTCATCCGGCAGAGATTCAGAGTGATTCAGCGACAGAATCGAATCGCTTTGTCATATCGGTTCCACGCCGTGAATAGAGCGTGACCCGCCCTTTGCTCTTCATGCGCTTCGAGGCGGTAGCCATCGAGCTTCAGTTCGTATGTCCACTGCTTCTCCCGCCGGGACTTTAGCGACCGGCTGGCACTCCATCGGCTCAATAAAGCGTGCGGCATTTTCGTTCTCTGCCAATCCCTCCCCTAATGAATCGATGAACGCGGTCATGCGCTGACCGAATCTTGAATGATCAGAAAAATCGTGTCCGACTGAGGACTGGAACATTAGAGGCATGCTGGCGGCCCGGCTGCTCCAGAAGCGGCCTCCACGAGGAAATTGGCTGAATGGTCCGGTAATACCTGAGATTTCCGTTGAGCGCTCAGTCTAATGCGCTCTGAATAAGTTCCACGCGCCCATTACGGTCAACGCCAGCAGCACGCCACGGATAATTACAAGTTCCAAGACGTCAAAAACGAGGTTGATTTTCGCAGGAATCCGACCGGATGATCTATGCATTTGAGCCATCCGACTCTGCAGCATTCATCTCAAGAGCCGCGTTCATTGCAATGCTGAGATCGAAGGCTTGTTCAGTCTTCTTCTTGAGTTTCGCCGTTGTGGCCTGGGCCTGTTTCAGCAGGGCCTCAAGCAACTCCGGCAATTTGGACACAGCCTCTATACGTAGCCAGCGCGGAGCTTCATTGAAGGCCCATTTCTCCTCTGTGTCCTGCTCCGGGCAATGGTAGTCGCCATTTATATCCGAAAGCGCTATGCACCACGCCTTACCGATTTTGACGAACCCGACTCTACGTTCCTACCAGCAACCTGTTTGATTGTCCTCATTACCCGTGATCTTTACCCATGCTGATAGGCCAAGGTTCAGACGTTGAAGGGCAATCTCAACGATCCCAACTGCCTCTGTCAGACCATCAGAGGCCGTGTTCAGTTCGGCGGCAGCTTCTGCAAGTTGCTTATAGGAGCTTTGAATACGGTTTTGGGCGGAAATCGACGATAGCTCTCTGGAAGCCATTTTCACCTCAAAGTCACTCGAAGGTTTCATCGCGTTCAAGCGACGGCGTCGTTCTCCGCGCGGAGCGGAATTGGTGCACGCACCTTGACGACGCAGGTGAATCATACACCCGGCGACTTGCCATTCCCCCAGACGAGCGTCGCCCTAGCACTGCCCTTGGACGGCGCTCTGAGGCCGTGCTGGTGCGGCGCAAACCATGGTAGGGTCACTCAGCCGCGCAGGATTGGGTGGCCCTCCTCAGCAAGTATCTTGGCCCCAAAAAAGGTCGCCTGAAAAGGAGAGTTGTGACGCGGCATCGCTACTTAAATGTCACATTCTAAAAGACCTCTACGCCACCAATTCTTCCACTCGCTACTGCCCGTTTCCGATGTGTCCGAATCCCCCGAATTTGACAATGAATGAGGCATTAGAATCAATAATTTAGGGACAGACGCGCGAGTGCGCCATGTACATCTTGTCCATTTCCAGCTCTTGAAATAGCGGTGTAACCGATTGAGAACATTGAGAAAATTTGAAATAAGAGTATTGGTGAGACGTCTTAGCTATAGCAGCACTAGCTTGGCACAAAGTACAACCATGAACTAAGCCTCAGCCTCGCACCTGCCTGTTACAGGTCCCCCGGGCATCAATCGGAGCCTCAGCCCACCATTGATCCCGCACAGCTAGGCCGAACCCCGCCTCTTCTCTCTCTGTCTCTTCAATCAATCTCGTCTGTGTCGCGCAGGCTATAGACGGATACTCTGCGCTAATGCCCTTGACTTCTCCCTCAAAAGTGTTATTGGGCTTTTCACGCTTTCCGGGTTATTCTTTTCCTTGAGTCGAAACTCCATCACGAGTAGTCGCCGGCTTCGAAGAGTTGTCCGCGTCGATGAGGTGATGGATCGGCGACTGTCACATCTAGCGAGACTCGAATGCTTTCCCCCACTGGGCTGGGAAGCTGGGCTGGTCTGCGAACCGAATCTTAGTCAATCACATAGCTCTGGAAGCACTCGTGCATGCGCAGAATGTGCGCCTCTGCACCACCTGAAACCTCCACGGGAAAAGGTGTGTTCGTGTCTTAAGGCAGCATTCATGCGGGTTTGAGGGCATTTTGCCTCTCTATGACCGCACGTGCGCCCGTGTGTCTTTTTCCAGCGGGTAATGTGCATTGGCTGCAACACCAATTCAGGTGCGCAGACGGTGCGATCTCCGTGCGGAGAGGTGCGCCAGCACCTCAGCCAGTGGCGGCGATCCATACATCTCGCTCGCCCCACGGAAAGACCACATAACGATGTTTAGCACAATTACAGCAGTCGCAACATCCATTTTAGACCCGGTGCGAAGAGTCGCTTTCGCGGTCGCAGTTGAAGACGAAAACGGAAAGCTAGTGCACTTCAATTCGAATGCCACCGTAGCCAGCCGACACACACGAGTAACAACAGGTCTGCTTGAGGCCATCTGCGAGGGCATCGGACATCTATCAAAGGACACGCAGAAAGTTGTTATCCGGCTTAGCTCGCCGCGCATCGGGAATAGCCAGTCATCGGCAGCACGGCTGCTGATCCGCAGGTCAATTCCAGGTCCGAAAGGCGCAAATCATCAACGTCAGTGGGCAGAAATTCAAGGTCTACTTGCCGGGCGCATCGTCACTTGGAAACCCGTTGACTTTAATTCAGACGATCAACTCTGCGCGCTGGAACGCACTTGCCTCCATTGCTTAGAGGCACCGCTTGGCTTCCCTGAAGCACGAAGACTCTGCGCAGGCTCAAAGAACGGAACGCCACGCTACCTCGCCCGGCGCTCTGTCACGCTGTGCTCATGTGGGCGCAGCGTCCATCGTACTGGGAAGTGTTCGCGCTTGCGCGGAACTGGAGTTTGTCCATGTCGCCTAATTCAATCATCTTGAACCACATTCATGCGCAGGCCGACGAAAGCATGAGCGAATCATTCGACAAAATCGAGCGTGAGCTTGAGCTAGAGAACCAACTCAAAAGCGAAAGGGCAGCGCACGAAAAGACACGTGCTGCCCTCGCAGCGCAGACCACAGCCGCACAGCGCCTCAATCAAGAGCGGCAGATTGAACAACTGCTGCAATCAGAATCAAAACTCACTACCAAGGCCGTAGCGACTGTCACCCAACTGTTGCTCAAGGGTGACGGTGGTGAGTTGGAGGTAGACGGCAAGGGGAAACTGCGCGAGAAGTTCGGCACTCGCTCGCTCGAAGAACTGGCACAGGACTATCTCAAGATCAATCCTCACTTCAGCGGCGGCGAAGACTCTGCCATTTCAGCCGCTCCGAAGTTGTATAAGGCCGAAATGTCCGCGAAGCAGATTGCGGACTTTATCAATGCCCAAGGGCGGGACGCTTTCCACGCACTTCCCCGCTCCAAGCCGGAAAAGAAGTAAGTCTCCCCCAACTGCCCCGCAATCGCGCAGAATTGCCCCCTATGGCTTCCGCGCAACGCGGGGCAGGTTTTCCTCATTGGAACAAGCACCACGCCTCTCAAGGCGACATTTCCAGAAAGATCCTCAGATGAACACAGAACTTCTCACGGCACAGCCTGGCTTAATCGGCAGCATAATGGCGGCTGCCGATCCCAACCTTTTTGAACCGCTCCTCACGGTGGAGGAAGCTGC
The DNA here is from genome assembly GCA_963797895.1 of uncultured Acidobacteriaceae bacterium. Classification (GTDB taxonomy): domain Bacteria; phylum Acidobacteriota; class Terriglobia; order Terriglobales; family Acidobacteriaceae; genus KBS-83. The sequence goes on along the minus strand of CAWCRD010000006.1, from coordinate 1,619,197 downwards.
CGAAGCACTCGGTGGCATCCACGTCAAAACCTTGCAGAAATGGGCGCGCGCGCGCATCGTGCCTGGCTATCAGCTCAGCCGCCAGTGGTTTTTCCGCGCGAGTGAGTTGAACGCATGGCTGCTGAACAACGCTAAGATACAGCCAGCCAACATGCCCGCATGACAGGAGAAATCATGTTCATGCGCGAGAGCTTCCAGACCGGAAGCTTGACGAAGACCAGCCGCAAGCGGGGACCAGATGTTTGGCACTTCCGCTGGCGCGAACAGGAACCCGGAGGGAAGATCGTACGGCGCAAGATCGCTGTGGGCACGGTGGAGCAATACCCCACTCGAACCGCAGCAAAAAGAGCCGTTGCCGATCTCGACCTAAACATCAACCAGCGGCGCAGAACGTTAACGCATCCGGCCCTGATGACCGTGAGCGATCTAGCCGCACATTACGACGAGAGCGAATTGGGGAAACAACGGCTCACCAAAGACTCAGGGCACCGTGGATGTCTATCGGGAGTTCCTGAAGTATTGGATCATTCCTCGCTGGAAGGCAGTTCGGCTCTCTGAAATGAAACCTGTTGAGGTTGAGTGCTGGCTGCATTCACTCAACCTTGCAACGGAACGAAAGCGAAAATTCGCAACATCATGTCCGCTCTTTTCCAACACGCTCTGAGGCACCAATTCCTCACGGTGAATCCGATCCGTGGACTGGTGCGGCAGAGTGCGCAACGGCAGCGAGACCCTGACGTGCTGACTGCGCAGGAGGTTCGCTCGATTCTGAAGCGGCTCTCTTTCGTGCATCAGACGATGGTTTTCTTGGCAGCCTCTACGGGCCTGCGAGTGTCTGAGATTCGTGGCTTGCAGTGGCAGGATTTGGATGCAGGCAAGGGAGTGCTACAATCTCAGAGCGCGGGGTAGTCAAGAACAACGTCACGGAGCTAAAAACGAAGGCTTCGCGGCGTCCAGTTCCGATCCGATCCCGCTCTGGTGGCTGCTCTCCAGTTCGTCAAGCAATCCAGTGCTTACGACAAACCGGCCGATTGGATATTCGCCAGCGCTCATGCCAAAGGGAAAGTTCTCCTCTCTGGCCATGTGGGGTGATGCAGGAACATGTAAAGCCAGCGGTAGAGGCAGCGGGCATTCGGAAGGCTGTCTCATGGCACACGTTCAGGCACTCTTACGCCACTCTCCTCAAGGGCAATGGTGAGGATGTGAAGACGGTACAGGAATCGCTCCGCCATGCCACGTTCCAAGTCACGATGGACGTGTACACGCAAGCGATACCGGAAGCGCTCCGCTCTGCACAGGCCAAAGTCGTCGCGCAGATTACAGACGGGAGGCCATCAGCACAAGTGGTGGCTTCCCAATCGGACCCTTATTGGACCTCGGAGGAGTCCGCTAAGGCTGTAAATTATTGATTTGATGGTGGGCGCAGCAGGATTCGAACCTACGACTTCCACCGTGTGAAGGTGGCACTCTACCGCTGAGTTATGCGCCCCGCAGGTGGGGACTCCCTCACTTTACCATCCAGCCACTCTCCCGCCCAATATCGGCACCAGCCCTGGGCCGGCTGCCCACGCCGCCCGCAGCCATCTAAAATGCGATAGCCTCATGCCCTTCCGACCGTCAGATCGTCAGGAGAACCGACACCCTCGTTCCCGGGACACCGCCCGTCTCGGTGCCGATGATCCGAAAGGCGAGCTGGAGCAAGCAGGCGCGCCCCCTGATGAACTGGAAGCCATGATAATGAGTCGCTTGTGGACTCCGGCAACGATCCGCCGCTCGACCTCGATGCCGATGCAGAAGACGACCGCGAGGATGCGCAACGTTTTGCTGAAGATAGTGTTAAGGAGGATATGGCTACCGCAGCGGTCCATCCCCAAACCCATGCCGGTATAGGCAGGCCGGCTTCGGATGTCGCTACTCTGCCCCCGGGCGGCTGGACGCAGCTCACCGACGCCGAGATCATGCTGCGCGTCGCGGCCGGGGACGAGGCCGGATTCGGCATCCTGGTGGAGAAGTACCGCCGGCAGATGGTGCACTACATGTTTCGCATGGTGCACAACCAGGCCATCGCTGAGGAGCTAGCCCAGGAGGTATTCCTCCGCGTCTATCGCGCCCGCGCCAGCTATCGCGCGGAAGCCAAGTTCAGTACCTGGTTGTACCGCATTGCGACCAACCTGGGCGTCAACCACGCGCGGGACACGCGCCACGAACGTGAGGCTCATGCCGTCTATCTGGATCAGCCGGATGCTGAGACCGGCACCACACCGGACGTGGCCGACACCACCCCGACCGTGGAACAGGATATGTTGCGGGAGGCGCGGCTTGCCGCCATCCGCAAGCACGTCATGGCGCTCCCCGAAAGGCAACGCACAGCCGTCCTGATGCACAAATATCAGGACCTGGATTACAAACAGATAGGCGCAGTTTTGAAGCTGAGCGAGTCGGCAACCAAGTCGCTGCTCTTCCGCGCCTACCAGACATTGCGCGAGCGGCTTAAGGAGTTTGTCTGATGCGCAACTCCCCGCCTACATCAGCATCGGAGCAAGGAAGTACCGTCATGAATTCAAAAGCGATCAAAGCGCATCTGGATCAGGGCCAGCAGGCAGACCTGCTGCTCGACCCCGCAGCCGCGTCGCCTGCTGCGCGCGAGCACATCGCCGCCTGTGCAGAGTGTGCGCATGAGTTGGACGAGTTGCGCGCGACCATGCAGGCGATGGATGCCTGGGAGGCGCCGGAGCCCTCGCCGTATTTCAATACGCGGCTCGCGGCGCGCCTCCGGGAGGAGAAGGCCAACCCGCCCGCCGGCTGGTGGGAACGTATGCGTGCGCGGATGCTCTACAGCTCGAATCTGCACCTGCGTCCGGTCGCTGCCGGTGCGCTTGCGTTACTGCTGATGATGGGCGGCGGCACGGCATTCTGGATGCAGCAGAGCACCTCGCGGCCGGCGCCGCAGGAGTCTGCTACAGTCCACGACCTGCAGTTGCTCGATGGCAACGCGCAGGTGTACCAGCAGTTGAACTCGCTGGATGCGGATCTGGATGACGACTCCGGCAATCCATCGACGAATTAGGGAAAGCGCACCGCCGAAGAGTGCTCTACCTTGAAAGTTCCGGACCGGGCAAAGCCTCGTTCCGCGAAGCGTTGTTCCAGCGTTATTTCTTTGAACAGAAAGACACTTCCATGCCTCGGCACGCGCGCGGCGCAATACGATCGAACAGCACGACCAGCGGCCTCGTTGCGTCCAGGCATGACAGTGCGTCTTCGAGCCGCCGTTTCGTGCGCCGCGCCGCCGCTCTTCTCCTCGAAGCATCCCTGATCGGCTGTCGCTCTTCCGCTCGCGTATGCGCAGCACGGGAGCCACGGCGGCGGTGGTTCGCATCCGTCCGCGCCGCACATGTCGCAACCGCACATGTCTGCTCCGCAGCGCTCCGACGCAGGCTCCCCGACCGACGTTTCGCGGCCCGGCTTACGGCGGCCCTGCTTACAGTGGCGGGGCCCGGCCCGGCTATGCGCCTCGTCCTTATTCCGGTGTCGCCCAACCGCTTCACGCCTGCGCCCGTTCCTCCCGGCCCGCCTCCTGCGTATAGACCGGGTGGCATGTACCCTGTGCAGCGCCCCTACGGCACACCGCCCCCAAACCTGAACGGCCCGCACCTCGGGAGCTGGCTCCAGAACCATCAGGGCGAATCCTTTGTTGGCCAGGAAAACGCACTGCGCCGCGAGCCGGGCTTCAACCGCCTGCCGCAGCCTCAGCAGCAGCGGCTCATTGACCGTCTCCACCAGCTCGACTCGATGCCGCCGCAGCAGCGGCAGCGCACGCTTGGCCGCATCGAGAATATGGAGCGCCTCAGCCCGGATCGCCGTCAGGCCGTCCTCGGCTCGGCCCAGGAGCTCAGCAGGATGGATTGTGCCGCCAGCAGCAGGTGCGCGGAGCCTTTCGCGCCTTGCGCGAGATGCCGCCTGGCCAACGCGAGCAGGTGCTCAACTCACCCGCCTATCGCTCCATGTACAGCGATCATGAGCGCCAGATACTCGGCAACCTGCTCTCGGTCGAGCCCTACCAGCCGCGATAGAGACATCCCCTCTCGAAAGACAGCCCACCGCCGCCTGACCCAGAGATCTGCTTTTCGCCTGCAGTGCAGACAGGACAGACTATGTCGCAGCAGCATATATTCCGTTGGCAATTTCTTGATTTCGCCGACAATGTAACCTCCCGCGCCACATAGCTCGGGCCCAGCGGTAACCACGTCAGGTAATCCGCTTTCTGCTTTTTCCATAGCCTTTTTTGGCTTACTTATCACTAAACTACTCACGAACAAAAAAAATACGTGCCGCTAGCTGAGCACGAGATAAAAATTGATATTCAAGATTGATTGCAGTCGTAGTTACATTTTGCCCTTGGTTCTTGCTGGTGGTCTCCCCCAAACTGCTGGTCACCGCTTCCCGGCGGAAGAGCCTCTTCGAGTCCGAGAAAAATCGAAAGCCTGAAGCGCCCATCGCTCTTCAGGTCAGATCGCTGACGCTTTCACTGTTTTGGGGGTCCCATGAGCCTTGGCCGCTCTCGTTGTTCGAACCATGTTCGTTCGCTCGTTCTCACGCTCACCCTGTCCTTGCTTGCGGGCATTCGCCGGCTGCGGAGGATCCTCTTCCGCCACCACCGGAGGCGGCACTTCACAGAAGGTGCTCAAATCCATCGCCGCGTCGGCTGCGCAGGCAAATCTCACCGTAGGAGCCACAGAACAGTTCACTGCGACCGCAACCTACAGCGACGGCTCGACCGCCGACGTTACCAAGTCCGCGGCTTGGACAGACGACAACTCCAAAGTGGCAACCATCACGGCGTCCGGCATGGCCGCGGCAATCGCTCCCGGATCGACCACCATCACCGCCTCTTTGGACGGACTCAGCGGAAGCACGACCCTAACAGTGCCGGCGCCCACACTGACCTCCATCGCCATCTCTCCGGCCAGCCCCACCATCGCCGTCGGCGCCACCCAGCAGTTCGTCGCGACAGCAACCTATAGCGACAACTCCACCGCCGATGTATCGGCGACGGTGACGTGGACAAGTTCGAGCGCAACTGTGGCCACCGTCAGCGCCACCGGTCTGGCGACTGCGGTCACCGCAGGCTCATCCACCATCACCGCCACGCTGAATGGCGTCAGCGGCACCGCGATGATCAACGTCTCCGCTCCCGCGCCAACCCTCGTCTCGGTCTCCGTCTCCGCCGCTGCGACCAGCGTTGCCGTCGGATCGACAGATCAGTTCACCGCTAAAGCCACTTACAGTGACGGCTCAACACAGGACGTCACTGCAAGTGCCGCGTGGAGTTCCTCCCCGACAACCGTGGCTACCATCAATGCGGCGGGCCTCGCCACCGCCGTCTCCGCGGGCTCCACGACCATCGCCGCTTCGTTCAACGGCGTGAGCGGCAATGCCCACCCTGGCCGTCACCGGCATCACCTCCATCTCCGTCACGCCGGCTTCCCCGTCCTTCGCCGTCGGGGCCACGCAGCAGTTCACCGCCACCGCAACCTACAGCGACAAGACCACCGCCGACATCACGTCCACTGCAACCTGGAAGTCCTCCAATACATCAGTCGCCACGATTACCGCGAGCGGCCTGGCCACCGGCGTCGCCGCAGGCTCACCCACCATCACCGCTTCATCCGAAGGAAAAACCGGAAGTGATACCGCAACGGTGACAATCCCTGCCGGCACCGGCGTCAATATCCCCACTTGGCATGTCGACAACAACCGCAGCGGCCTCAATGCAAACGAGACCACGCTCACTCCCGCCAACGTCGCATCGGCAAAATTCGGCAAGCTCTTCTCGCTCCTCGTCGACGGCTACGCCTACGCCGAGCCGCTGCTCATGTCCAACATCCCATCAGCGGCGCGTACGCACAACGTCCTCTACGTAGCCACCGAGAACGACAGCGTCTACGCCTTCGACGCCGATAACTACGGCACTGGAACGCCGCTGTGGAAGACCTCCGTGTTGCAATCAGGAGAGACTCCGGTCAGCGGCACGGTGAAGCCGGTTCAAGGCATCACCTCCACGCCAGTGATCGATCCGGCGACCAACACGATCTATGTGGTTTCAGCACAGAAGTCTTCAGGCGGCGCAGCTAGTTATCGGCTGAGTGCGCTCGACATCACGACCGGAGCGCAGAAACATACCCCAGTCACCATCACAGCCTCGGTTCCAGGAACCAATTCCACGAATGTCGGCGGAACCGTGTCCCTGCCCGCGGGATGTGTCCAGAGGGCAGCCCTGCTGCTGACCAAGAACGGACCGAGTAAGCAGCTCTTCATCGGCGTCGGAAGCTGCCACAGCGGATGGCTCTTGTCGTACGATCCGACTACTCTTACGCAGACCGGAGTCTTCAACGCCAGCCCCAATATCGACGGCGAAGGCACATACGGCGGTGCGGGCGGCATCTGGATGGGCAGCGGCGGTCCCGTCGAGGATGCCAATGGCTATGTCTACGTATCGACAGGCAACGGCCCATGGAACCCCAAGCAAGGGGCATACGCGGATTCGATCCTGAAGTTCAATCCCACACCTGTGAGCGGAATGCTCGAGGTCGCGGACTACTTCACGCCCGAGGACTACGGGTATATGAACTGCGAGGACTCGGACCTGGCTGCGGGAGGCCTGCTGATGATTCCCGGCACCAGCCAGATCATCGGCGGCGGCAAGATGGGCAGGCTCTACCTCATCAACACCGCAAAAATGGGCCACGAGCAAGCTTTGGACGCGGGAGTCGTGACGAGATTATTCGTCGAACAGGGAATCTCCGGTTCGGCAGCCGTATCCCAGTTCCTGCACCGATAGTGACTCGAATGGGAATCCCTTGCCAGGTGGAACGACTTGGTACGTCGGCGGGTCCCAAGATACCAACGGCGACACCAGCAATGGAATCAATTCATACGAGATATTCGGCACCTCCGCATTTTTCAACGGCTCGCTCTATCTCGGTGTCACTCCGACCACGGCATCGAACCCGACGGGAGTGGTGCGCCGCTTTACCTACACTGCTGGTTCATCCTCCGCCTCTGGCCAGTTAGCGGCAGATGAATCTACACCTCTCAATCTCAACCAGCAGCAGCCGCAAAACACCCGCGGCACAACCCCCTTCATCTCGGCCAACGGCACCAACGATGGCATCCTCTGGACCATCGATCAGGGCCAGCCCTTGCAGAGCCCACAGGCCACCACCCACGCAACCCTCTACGCCTACGATGCAACCAATTTGGCCAGCCAGCTGTATAGCAGCGATACCGTTTCCGGAGATCAGGCCCAGCATCGGCATCAAATTCAGCTCGCCGATCGTCGCCAACGGCAAGGTCTACATCTCGGCCGGATACGAACCTGTCACCGTATCCAATCCGAGAGGTGAAATCGACGTCTACGGCCTGAAGTAGCATCACCGAAAACCGGCTGCCCCATCTTTCGGGATGGGGCAGTTCCGCCACGGTGACTTGCCCCGCATCCTCCACAATTCAACACCGTCTCCTTGCGGCAAAACCCAGCCGTGTTGACACTCTCGCCTATTACTACTACATTGTGATTCTAATACCGGATCACACAATGCAGCCAACCAACCCAGCACCGTTGCTTCCAGACCGCCGGTCCTTCCTCTGGTCTCTGGCAAGCCTCGGCGTGGCCCGCAAAGCGTTGGCGTTGAAGCCGCAGAAGGATTCTGAAACCGTCTACCGCTTCGCCACACCGGAGTGCGAAGTGCAGATGAGCGTGGAATACTTCGGCAGCTCTGAAGTACACAGCCTTCGTTTCCGCGATTTCCTCAGCCACCACGCCTTTTGCCTGTCCCCAAACGGAGCCGAAGATCCGGACTGCGTCCAGCGTTTTTCGGGCTCGCTCGCAATTGCGCATTACCGCTTCCGTTCGCGTCATCATGCGCGCGTGCCGCTCACCGTGCGAGAGCGCGTCCTCACCATCGATCACGACAGCCGCCTCGATCCCCGCCCTCCCTTCGAGAAACGTCTCGCCGTGGATCGGGGAGCCGTCAGCGACATCCAGGCGTTCGGCTACAACCCGGAAAATCCCGACATCTCAGCCGCCGGCGCCAGCCCGCTCCCGCTCTGGTGTCTTTTGCGTCAGGACCTCTACCTCAATGAAGAGCCCTCCGCCTTCCTCGTCGTTCACTGGAAGCACACCTTCAACGGCATCACGCTTCTCGATATCATCCCCGGCGAGCGGACCGAGTTCGTCAGCGCCTAGTTGACAGGTACTCCGCATTAGTACCACAATGTGTCTCTAATCATGCTGGGTGAATTCGAATACCTGCTCATCACCACCGCTGCCCGCCTCGGGGAGAACGCCTATGGTGCGGCTATTCGCGAAGGCATCGAGGAAGTCGCCCAGCGCAAGTGCTCCATCGGCGCCCTCTACACCACTATTGAGCGCCTTGAAGGAAAGGGCCTGATCACCACCTGGATGGGCGAAGCGACCCCGGAGCGCGGCGGCCGAGCTAAGCGCATGATCCGCGTCACCGGCAAAGGCACCCGCGCCGCCAAGGAATTCTACGAGACCATGCTGCGCGTCTCGACTGGAGCATCCTGGGCAGTAGGCCGGCCTGAGAGGCTTTCATGACCTCCCCTTTCTGGTTTTTGGTCGAGTTTGCCGCCCGTCCGCTAAATCGCGACGAGCGCGAAGCCGTCCTCGGAGACTCGCTTGAATCGCAGGAGAGCGCCTCACGTGCACTCACCGGCATACTCGGCCTCGTCCTCCGCCGGCAGGCGCTGCTTTGGAAAAGCTGGCGCCCGTGGCTCTCCGTGTTCGTCTTCGGAGTGCCCTGCACCGTGCTCCTCATCTCCGTATCCATCTCGGTTACATGTACTTTCCACCGCCTCATGGGCTTCAAAATGAGCCATTGGGCGCCCACCGGGCACGAGGGGTTCACCCTGCTCCTCTGCCATATTTTCCTGCTGATCGCCTGGTCCTGGGCAACCGGCTTCACGGTGGGCTCGCTCTCGCCCAAAACGCTCTGGGTGAACGTCTCCCTCGGTACGTTGCTGGCCCTCTCTTGCGCGGCTCACATGCTCCACATGACGGCAGTCTCGAAGCTCTCTCCATTTGTCTTCCTGCTGCCCGCCATCTGGGGAGTCCGCCAGGGCATGCGCACCGTACGGCTCCGGCTGGACCACGCATTCCTGCTCACTGCCACCATGGCGGTCCTGATGTGCTCCGCCTGGTTCAACAACGCCCTCTGGATCTTCAATTGGCTGCTGCTCTGCCCGGCACTCTATTTGCTCGCAACCGCGCGCCGCCCCAACCGGAATTGAGCAATCGCTCGATCGCGCACAGCATGAACAGGCTCTCCCATAACCGGAAGAGCCTGTCATTCTCACCACCTGCTTCTAGCGCGCAGAAGCCACTTCAATATGCGAAACCTGCGCAGCCGTGTTCGCATATTCCACGTCCCGCTTGGGCAGCTTCGCCGTCCCGACGTATTCGTCGGCTCCGGTAAACCAGGCCTGCGTCAGGTAGATTGCCCTTCCTTCGCGCTGAAAGACGAGATGCGCTGGGGCCTCAGGAGCGGACCCGCTTTCCTTACGCACCATCAGGACCCGGCTATCACTTGTCTTGGTGTTGCGAACCCGGACGAAGCAGTCGGAGATTCTTTCAACTGAGTACGAACCTCCAGCCAGATGATGGTTGCCGATCGAAAAACCAAACGGAATCGTAACCTGCATTGTGGTCTGTGCCGAGGCGCTGGGTGCTGCTCCCAGCAGGCAAGTAACCATGGAAAAACTCAGCAGCAGATTGGCGACGATTGCGGAGCGACGTGTCATCGGAGTTTCCTTTCCTTTGCGGCCCCCATAAAGCATTTCTGCTAGCCGGTGCCCGCTTGCGATGCTCCGTAAACTGCGCCCTTGCCGCTCCGTGCGCCATGCACTGGAGATAATTCCGGGATAGAGCGCGTATCTCCGCCCAAGCGGCTGAGAATAGAAGCTTTGCTATGCAGTATGCTTCCGCGGATTCCCGAAGTAGATCGTCACCGAAGGCGCGCGGCCCGGCCGAATGCCAGCCTTATCTCCCGGTGTCGGAGAGCCCGGCCTTCGTGAGCCCGTGGATGAGTTGCTCGACCAGCTCCGGTTGCCACCAGAGTGACAACGCCTCGCGCGGCGCCTGGGCGATGTCCGGCCGCTGCTGCAGCAGCGTATGCAGCGCGCTGCTCGCAGCCGAGTGCTCCCCCAGTTGCCCGGAAGCCGCTGCAATCGCCAAGTTGGTTCGCCAGAAGCCCGGCATATTTACTCTGAGCGCGAACTCCCGCGCCGCAGTGTAGTCCCCATTCCGGTAGGCATCCAGGCAGGGAACGAACCAGTACCAGCCTGGATGATGCGGATTCAGCCCGCGCGCCCGTCGGGACAACTCGCCGCCGCGCTCCCAGTCGCCGCTGTAGGCGATCAGAAAACCCAGGTATGCCAACGTAAAGCCATCCATCGGATTCCGATCGATGGCCCGCATCGCCGCGATGCGAAAGCTCTGATCTTCCTTGCGGAAGAACGCGGTGGCCGCCAGCGCGTGATGTGCGAGGTGATTCGAGGGTGCGATCTCAAGCGCACGGTGGGCAGCCATCAGTGCGCGATCCAGCGGGTCGGGCCGGAGGTTGAACCCGTGCGTAAATTCCTCTTTGTAGACCAGCGATACCATTGCCCACGCGTCCGCATAGGACGCGGCCCGCTCGACGGCATGTTCCAGTGCCGCTCGCACGGAAAAATGCTCCGTCGCACTTATGCGCTGGAAATATGCAAAGCCGCGAAGCACCGCTTCGTAAGGGCTCAGCGTAGCGATATCCCTGCTGCGCAGCGCTTCGCTCATGCTCCGTGGCAAAACGCCGTGTGTGTCCGCAATCGTCGATACGATCTGCGGAACGACTCCGTCCAGGAGTTCAAGCTCTGCCTGTGGAGAGAAGGTCCGCTCATAGGTCTCCGCCCACAGATGCGCTCCGGATTTGCAGTCGACCAGTTGCGCCGCCAGGCGCACCCGCTCGCCCGCTTGGCGAAGGCTGCCCTCCATCACATAGCGCGCACCAACCTCATCGCCCACGGTTCGCACGTCGAGCGACTGGCCCGCATATCGAGAAGTAGACGCGGCTGCGATCACCCGAAGATAGGAGAATCGCGAAAGGCCGGTGACGATCTCCTCCGTGAGACCTTCAGCCCAGTTTGCAAGATGAGCGTCGCTGCCGCTCGCCTTGAACGGCAACACCGCAATCCAAAAACCCTCCTCGGCGCGCGCCTTCGAGGACATGGTCTCTTCGGCTTGGCTTGCTGCTGCCTCTGTCCGGGAAGCCTGAACCGGCTCGACCCGGGCCGGCCGGTTGAGATTGGCGTCACCCGCTGCGCTTCCCGCATCCGCCGGCTGACTCACAGGCGCGATGAAGCGATACCCGCGCTTGGGAATGGTTTCTATATAGATTGGCGCTTCGGCCACGTCGCCGAGCGCGTCTCGCAGCTTCATCATCGCCGTATTCAGGCTGTGTTCGTAGTCGACAAAGGTATCGGCGCTCCACAACGCACGTCTCAGATCTTCGCGGCTGACGATTTGGCCCCAGTGCTCCAGCAGATGGACAAGCAATCGGAAGGGCTGCTCGCGGATGCGCACTGACGCGCCATTGCGGCGCAGCGCAAGATCGCGCGCGCAAACCTCAAAAACGCCGAAGTGCCAGATCTGGCTGGTGTCGTCCCGAGTCCCCAAGGCTTCCCCCTCGGGTCAAAGCTATTGCGGGAGTCTAGCACTTGAGGCGAAGTCCAAGATCCCGTCGCTCCTCAGCTCTTCAGCAGATTCTTCGCCAGGAAGATCACATTCGCCGGCCGCTCCGCCAGCCGTCGCATGAAGTACGGATACCACTCCGCCCCGAACGGCACATACACCCGCACGCGATAGCCGTCCCGCACCAGCGCGCGCTGCAGATCGCGCCGTATCCCGTACAGCATCTGGAACTCGAACGCCGAGCGCGCAATCCCATGCTTCTCTACGAAGGCGCGCGTCGCCTTCACCATCGCCTCATCGTGCGTCGCGATCCCGTGATACACACCGCTCGCCACCAGGATCTCCGCCAGCCGCACGAAGTTCTCGTCCACCTGCGCCTTGGCCGGGAACGCCTTGTCCGGCGGCTCCTGGTACGCTCCCTTGCACAGCCGGATGCGAATCCCGTCCTTCAGCAGCACCCCGATGTCCGCCTGGCTCCGGTAGAGGTACGCCTGGATCACGATGCCGATGTGCTCCTGAGTTGCGCGGCTCAGCCCCGCCGGCGCCCAGCTCAGCATGGATCCGCCGCACCAGATCGATCGTCGCCTGCGTATACTCGCTGCCCTCCATGTCCACGCGCACAAAGCTGCCCGTCTTGCCGCGCATGCTCCGTCATCTCGCGGACAATCCGCTCCGCCAGCGCCGGATCCAGGTCCATGCCCATCTGCGTCAGCTTCACGCTTACGTTCGCATCCAGGCCGCGCTGGTGAATCGCGTCCAGCAGCTCGTGATAGATCGAGGCGGAGTGGGCTGCCTGCTCCGGCGAGGAAACGTTCTCACCCAGGCTGTCCAGCGTCACCGAAATTCCTTCGGCGTTCAGAGCGGCCGCCGCATTGCAGCGCGTCTTCTGTATGCAGTCCCGCTACAAAGCGGGACGAAAGCCGCCGGCCCAGAGAAGAAGCTTCAGAGAACCTGCGGATGGGAGCGTTTCGTGAGAGTGCGATGAATGTGCTTCGTAAGAAGGGCATGGCAACCCGTGATCCTCGCACAGGTCACCGCTCCTCTGCAAAAGAAGTGGCTGAAATTGCATTGCGCTTACAGTCATCCGAGTAATCCGTAACTGAAAGGGTGACTACGATTTTTGAAGACAACGAAGCCTGTTGGGGCGCATCTTAGTTATGTATCGCAACGGCTAAAAGTGATCAGCGCGCGCAACTCTCCCGAGCGCGCATTGCGAATACGCTGGAAGTCACAAAACCACGGAACACGGCTTACTCCGTAGTTCCGGCGAGGGTCCCCCGATGGTGAACCACTGCGCAAATCCACAATGCTGCAAGCCGCTTCACTATTTGCGTGAAGGCCGGGTCTATGTGTTCGACGTGACCAGGCCGGCAGCAAACGGCGAACGCACGCCGCGTCGCATGGAACATTTCTGGCTCTGTGGCGCGTGTAGCGAAGCCTACCTGCTGGAGCAGGTAGAAGACCGGACGGTGCGCATCACCGCGCGGCCGAAAGCACCGAGTCACCGCAAACGTGGTGCCGTTTCAAGACTCCGCAGACGATCGCATCCTGAACCACGCCCCGCAAACATAAAGCGGGTGCCGTGCTCTAGCGCGAAGGCTAGCTGGCGTAGTTGCTGCCCGGCAACTCAGGAAAGCCGAAGACCCACCAAACCTGAAACGAAGCCCTACTTGTGCGATGCTCCCGCCGCAGCTCCGCGCATCAGTCCCACGGGCTGCCTGTAGCGTCCCGTCAGGGCGTTCCAGCGGATAAAAACGAGCTCCAGCAGCATCTGCATTCCATCGCGCAAGTAACTGATACGGCTACGTTCATCGTGTCCCCAGGTGACCGGCACCTCGGCGATCCTGAGCCCCCGCCTGATTCCGATAAACAGAATCTCCGGGTCGAATCCCCAGCGCTCAATGCGCTGCAGACCGAAGACCAGTTGCGCCGCTTCCCGGCGAAACGCCTTGAAGCCGCACTGCGTATCCGCAAACGGCAGCCGCATGATGGTCCGGGTCAGCGCGTTGAAGCATCGCCCAAAAATCCGGCGATAGAGCGGCTGCTTGTGCACGATCCGCTTGCCCAGCAGCCAGCGCGACCCGATCGCTACGTCCGCCCCCTCGGCGATCGCGGCAAACAGCCGCTCCGCCTCTTCAATCGGAGACGACAGGTCGGCGTCGGTGAACATCAGGATCTCGCCCGCCGCCCGCAGCATCCCGTTGCGAACGCTGTATCCTTTTCCCCGATTACGGCCGTTGCGGATCAGCCGCACCTCCGGGTGCTCCCGCGGCCCATGACTCCACCAGCGCGGCGGTATTGTCAGTCGAGCCGTCATCCACCACCAGCACCTCGGCGTCCCACCCGGACTTCCGGATGCATCCGCTTACAGAGGAAAGCGCCCGCTCAATGCGCGCCGTCTCGTTGTACGCGGGAATCACGATGCTGTACTGTGGATGGCTCAAAACCGGTCGGCTCCCCAGGCCCTCAACTCCTTCTCTCATACTAGCGGGAACCGCCCGGCACACGCGTGGGCGGGGCAGCAAAATCTCTGGAATTCAACAACATATCGGCGCTGACAAAATCAAACGGATCGATTTTTGTACTACTGAACCGGCGAGCGCGCATCTATCATTGGATTGCAGCGTTTGTGTGTGAACTTGCCTGGAGCCGCCAGAGACATGACCAAAGCCGATCTTGTTGAGGAAGTCACCCAAATTGGAGATCTGACCCGCCGCGATGGCGAAGTTGTGGTCGATACGGTCTTCGACGCCGTCATCCAGGCGCTGCAGGCCGGAGACAAAATCGAAATTCGAGGCTTTGGCAGCTTCCGTATCCGCCAGCGCAAGCCGCGCACCGGCCGCAATCCCAAGACCGGGAGACAAGGTCGAAGTCCCAGCCAAGCGCGTTCCGTACTTCAAGCCCAGCAAAGAACTGCGCGACCTGGTCAACCCCAAAGGCGAAGGTTCAGAAGCCCCGAATCAGTAACATCACAGCTTTCCTCCTCAGGGGAGGAGTCCTGTGATCGTCATGGGTGCGAACGAACCGGGTGCCCTACTCTAGCCGAAGGCCGGAGCCTGCCCGAAGCCTATGCAAGGTGGGGTAGTTCCCAGCGATCCAGTTGGCGCGAAACGTCTACCGAATCCGTGCGAAGCACCACCGGCGCGCACCGCGGCAAATCGCTTCTCCGAACGCGCCCTATCGTCCCGGCCCAATCACGCTCATCATCCGCCCGCAAAAGCCCCGCTCCGCACGATAAGAGAAGAACGCCTCCGGCTCGCAATTCGTGCAGCGGTACGCCGTCGCAATCGACTCGGCACGCATTCCGGCATCGATCAATTGCCGCCGGTTCGCTTCGATCAGATCCAGATGCAGATTCGGCCCCATGTTGCTGTGTCCCGGCGCCCGCGCAGTTAGAAACAGCAGCGGATACTTCTCCTTCACCGGGTCCGAATCGTAGACCTCGGAGAATAGCTCCGGCGCATAGCTGAACTGCGAAAGAAACTCGCTCCGGACCTCCTCGCCCACCGCATAGCAGCAAGCCCCGATCGCCGGCCCAATCGCCGCCTCCAGGTCCTCCAGGCGACTGCCAAACTCCAGCCGCATCTTCCCGATGCCGCCCTCCACAATGCGCTTCAGCGTGCCGCGCCACCCGGCATGAAATGCCGCCACCGCCCGCGTTCGCCGGTCCCGAACCAGCACCGGCACGCAATCCGCCGTCTGGATACCCAGCATCACCTCCGGATCATCCGTCATCAGCCCATCCGCACGCAGCACGCGCTCCCCTTCCTCGCGCGTCACCCGCCGCGTCAGGTTGGAGTGGATCTGCTTCAGCGTGATCAGAACGCGGCCCTCGCCTCCGGTTGCCGCCATCAGCCGCCGCCGGTTCTCCGCAACATTTGCCGGGTCGTCCGAGTCCGTCAGTCCCAGGTTCATTTCGCCGGCCGGCGAATCCTCACGGCTGTACACCGTGGAAACGCCCCCGAGCCGCGTGCTGAAGCCATGCGGAACCTGCGCCTTCTGCCACCGGGGCGCCACCAGCGTCTCCACCGCCCCTCCGCGATGCAGAGCAAGCTCGGTCGCCGGAGTCTCCACCATGTCCTCCGGCTCCTGCCGCCGATAACGCGGGCTCTCCCGGCGAATCAGCCGACGCCCATGCGTCAGCCCTACACCCGCCAGCAGATCGTCCACGGCGTCCACGGATTCTCCGTTCTTTGACTTCCGTACATGACTCGCCATAACGCCGCTCACGCAGCCTTTCCAATATGCAGCTTCACCTGAAGGCCAGCCGTCGCAAGCATGTTTACTAGCGTGTCGATCGCAAAGAGATCGATTCGGCCACGCGTAAGGTCCGAAATTCTGGGCTGCGTAACGCCAAACTTCTTGGCTGCCTGGCTCTGGCTCAGCCCCTGCTCCCGTATGTGCTCGGTCAACGCCAGCATCAACGCCGCGCGCAGCTTCATATTCGCCGCGAGCGCCGGCGTCTTCTCGATCGCATCCCAGACGTTTTCAAAGTGCGCTCTCACGATCTGTGCTCCTTTTGCATTTCCCTGTAACGCTTCGTCGCAATTTCAAGGTCTCTGGAACTCGTTTTTTGACTCTTCTTTTGGAAGCAATGAAGAACGTAAGCCGTTCCCGCGAACTTGGTGACATACACAACACGGAAGGCGCCATGTTCTTCCCGAATGCGAATCTCCCGGACACCCGCACCGATGCTGTTCATGGGTTTCCAGTCGTCGGGCTCCAGCCCGTGCTGCACTCTGTCGAGTTGATACCCAGCTCTGCGCCGGGCTACTTCGGGAAACCGGCGAAGCACATCGAGTGAATCGCCGAGAAACTCGATGGCCCTGAAGGAATGCACGGAGGTCTTTTATACAATTTTTTGTATGAAATGTCAAGCACTGGCGATGGGATCTGCTGCATCCTCCTCCGAGACCGACGTGAAGCTCCGCTCGATCATGAAAGAGCAAATGGGCCCGCTTTCCGGCGGGCCCGCTCTAGAGGCTGGGAAGGGATGTCAGATTTAGCTGATGGATGAGGGCTGTGCCCTCGAAACGAGGTAGAACACTGCGGGGTAGGTTCACGACTGCTGGAAAGTAGCCTCTGTGCTTGAAAACTAAGAAGTGCGATTGCCGGAAGAAGGTTGCCGGAACCGAAATCTTTTCTGCCGCGTCAGGTAAGCGCCGCCCCCAGCAGCTCCTTCAGCGATGCGATGTACCGCTCCAGCGCCGCCCGCCCCGCCTCGGTCATGCGATAAAGCGTCACCGGCTTGCGAGCCACAAACTTCTTCTCCACCCCCACATAGCCGGCTTCCTCCAGCTTCAGCAGGTGCGCGCCCAGGTTGCCGTCGGTCGAGCCGGTCTTCTCCCGCAGCCAGGTGAACTCCGCCTCGTCCACCCCCGAGAGCAGCGACAGCACCGCCAGCCGCATCTTCCCGTGCACCACGGGATCGAGGTCCGGCAGCTCAGGCATGCTGCACCTCGCCGCCTCGCGCCCGCGCCTTGTCCCGGCTCTCCCGGATCATCAGGTAAATCCCGAAGCAGATGTTGCACACCAGCGTCGCTCCCAGAAAGATGATAGGCCACGCCGTTCGCCACTCACGAAACAGCTCGCAATTGCCGCCGCCCACCACAGCACTCCCACCACAATCTGCGCCGTCCAGCGGAGAAAGCTGCCGGAAGCCACCTGCGCAATTCCCAGCATCACCTCAATCGCCGCCATAAACGACTGCGCCTGCCAGTGACCGCTGTAAGCAACCGGAAAGGCGAACACAAAAATGCCGCAGCCCATCGCCGTCCAGATCGCCTGCAGAGCACGGCTCTTCTCCGTCCGCGGCTTGTTCTGCGTTCGCCTGCGCGCAATCCCGATCGTCAGCAGCACCGCAAAGATCATCGTGATCGGCCACGCCAGCATTGCGCCGCCGCCATGCGGCAGAAAGCTCGACCACGCCACCGCAACAAAATACGCAATCCCCCACAGCAGGAAGTTCCAGCCCCACTCCTCGGTGCTCTTCCGCCCCTCCCGCATCATCGACTCGATCAGCGCAATCCGCTCCGCCAGTTCGCCCTCGTTCATCTGCGTTTCCGCCCCTCATCTGCCCTTCCATATCCATCTCCTTCTCGTCACGATCAATGTGCTATTTGTTTCTTCGCTCGCGGCCGGAACTTGCCCGCCGCATCAGCAGCACCACGGCGGTTGCCGCAATGCATCCCCACATCAACAGCCGCAAACTCCCGGTTGCCGCGAACAGCACATACGCCAACGCGAAGCACCACATGAACAACTCCCCGCCAATCGCCTGTCCCCATCGCGGCCGCATTTCGCCGGCCGCCACGCGCGGCCGCAGACTCGGAATCAGCCGCGGCACCGCCTCCAGGTATCGTCGATAGTCCTCGCCCTGCGTAGCCTCGAGCGCCCGCTCTTCGCGCAGCGTCAGGCGGTACTGAAAAAACGTGATCGCCAGCATCAGCACCACAAACCCGCTCCGGCTGGCAGCGAACGCAATGCCGAATGCCATCAGAATCGTGCCCAGATACAGCGGATTGCGCACATAACGGTACGGCCCATCGGCCACCAGCCGCGAATCATGCACTCGCGGATCGTGGACAACATCGCTGCGCATATACGCCGCGGCCCAGGTGCGCAATGCCGCAGCCCCCAGCGTTGCCGCCGCTCCGAGTCGCAAAGATCAGCGTCTCGACCGCATGGACGTTGCCGCCGCTGCGCGTCACCACCCCGGCCAGCGCCGCGGCTGCCGAGACATGATCCCACCAGGAAAGATCAAAGGCCGCAAAAAAAATCACCGCAATCACCCAAACCCGAAAGCGATACTCCACATCTCCCGCCATCAGCCAGCTGCGTTTTATCTTCCATGTACGTTCACCGAATTCCTGCCAATCTAAGCGAAGCGAAAGCTGGGAACTACCGGATCTGCAATGCCCGAGCAAAATTCATTCACCTTGTAGCCCGACGCCGAGAGCGATCGCACGCCGGGGCGCAAGCCGAAACGCCACGTGCAGAGCACCCGCCGCGCTGATCCACAAAATCAAGCCGGCACCGACGCACTCCACTGTGTCGCGAACGGAAACCGGAAGCACGACCGCTGCCGCCGCGCACAGCATCATCGCGATCCCTGTCTTCACGTGCTGCGGCGCCTGAAATATCTGCGCCAGCGGAAGAAAATGCGCGCCAACGATCAACACAATCGCGGGGATGATCCATGCATTGAGGTGCAGATTCGCCAGCAGGTTCACCACTCCGAAAATCCCGACCCACTGCACGACATTCACGATCATGAACACGCGCATCATCTGTTTCTTCTCCGGCGTCTCCACTTCGGCAATCTTCGGAAGCCGCCGGCGTACCAGCGCGCCGAGAAACCCGATCAGGATGAAAACCGGCAGCACTGCCGCGAGACCCGCCTGCCAGGAAACGCCGGCGCTCACCATGCCCAACATCAACCACGCCGCGCCAAAAAAGCCCACGATGGTAGCCCCAATACTTGAGCCCTTCGCCCGCTCCATGCGGAAGACTTCCTCGCGACTCATAACCGCCTCCTTGAAGAGTACTCTGCACTTGCAGAGTACCAACGCAGACCACTCTGCGCTTTAGAGTGAGACGATGTCAAGAAGATTTTTCCTGATCCTTCAGCGCCCGTCAATTTGAGGTTACTAATTCGCCCTCAAATACAACATGACTTGTCATATTTGGACTTCTGCTGCGCCTCGGCCGTCCCCTTCGGCAGACGCATCCCTAGACCCCCGCCAGCGCCTCCCCGATCCACTCCTCGAACGCCTCCATGCTCTCATCGCGGCCGAGAAAACCCTGCACCATCGCGCGCCCCGGAGCCGATCCGCCCTTATCTAACACAGACTTACGGTACCGCACGGTCGCCGGATCCTCGAGCAGCCGGGCGCGATCGAACTGGTTGAAGAAGTCAATCGCAATCACCTTGTCGTAGAGATACGTGTAGTAGTTCGACGAGTACCCGCAGAGATGCGTAAAGCTGGCATACATACGGTTGCCGTCTATCCAGCGGTACGGCAGAAACCTTTCATAATCAGCGCGTAACAGCGCATCCAGGTCGAGCGTGTCCGGGATCGCGGTCATGCACATCGAGCGCGTAATTGGTATAGAAAAGCTGCGTCCGCACCCAGTCTGCCCGTCCAAAAGCGCCCGCCTGGTTCATCGTAGCCACCAGCTCCGCCGGGATCGGCTCGCCCGTAACGTAGTGACGCGCAAAGGTTTGCAGCAGCTTCGCATCGCGGAAGAACTCCTCCAGCATCTGCGAAGGCACCTCGACGAAATCCCCTTCGGTCGCGATACCGCTGATCCCCGCCCACTGCTGCTGCCCGCCCAGAATGGCATGCATCAGGTGGCCAAACTCATGAAAATACGTGACTACGTCGGAATGCTGCATCAGCCCCGGGTCATCCGGCTTGTCTCGCCGCCGCCCGGGAAAGTTACAAATCAGCGCAGCTTCCGGGATCTGCCGGCCGGCAATGCCCGGCACCAGCGGCGCAGCGCTGAACCACTTGTCCTTGCCCTCGCGCGGATGCATGTCGAGGTAGAATCGGCCCGCAAGTTCGCTCATTATCAAAGACATCCCACGCCGACACAGACGGATGCCAAACCTCCGCATCCGCCGCCGGGCGAAACTCCACTTTGAAAAGCCGCGCCGCCGTCGCCAGCACACCCGCTTCGACCTGTTTGTAGGGGAAATACGGCCGCACTGCCTGCGAATCGAAGGCAAATCCCCGCCGCCGATACTGCTCCAGCCAGTAGCCGCGGCTCGCCGCATCAATCGCCTTCAATCCCAGGCTGCTGGCTCTTCGCGAAATCGAAGATGATGCCGATACTCGCGCTCTGCTCCCGCGCGGGTCGACTGCTCCAGCCCGTCCAGGAATGTCTTCATGTTCGCCGCTGAGCCGATCATCTGGTCTGCCGTCGCCAGGTCCGCCCAGGTGGCAAAGCCCAGCAGGTTGGCGATCGCATGCCGGGTGCGGAACAAATCCAGCAGCAGCTCCCGGTTCGCCGGGAAAGGCACGCGTGTTGTAGGCCAGGAACATGCGGCGGCGCAGAGCATCGCTCTTCGCGAAAGTCATCACCGGCAGGTAATCCGGATAGTCGGTAGTCAGCACGACCTTGCCGGTTTCGTCCGGCGGATGATTGCGTCGGAAGTCCTCCGGCAGCCCCTCGAGCTCGCTCAGGTCCGTGATTTCGACCTTTAGCGTGCCCTCCTGCACGTTCCGGCTGATGGTCAGGCTGAGCAGCGTCGCCTTGTCCTGCAGCTCGCGCAGCTTCGCCCGGGTGGCGTCGTCCTTGTCCACGCCGGCCAACCGGTACTGCAGCAGCGTTCGCTCAACATAATGTCGCGTCGCCGCATCGGCCGTCCGCGAGCATCCACGGCAGCCAGCGCACGGTAAACATCCTGGTTCAGCGAGAGCGCCGTCGCCGCCTCCGCCACGCGCTGCGCAAGCTGCTGTGCCTTGTCCCGCACCGGCTTGCTGGGGTGCACGCTGTCCAGCAGGCCGCACTCCGAACCCGCCTGGCTCAGAGCAGCCATCGCATCATCGTAGGGCCGCCAGGTGGAGTCGAGCGTCCGCTCCGTGGCCGCCAGCAGCCGGTCGAGACTGGCCTTATGGCCGTCGAGCAGGCCTGTGACCCAGCTCTCCAGCAGTTCCGGCGTGATCTCCGAGGTTACTTCGGCGGCATGGGGCAAGCTCCACGCATGACGGCCTGAAATTGCTGCATCTGTCACATTCATTCCGGAATCCGTTTCCTCGTAAGAAAGAGGCTACATGCAGATCACATCTTGCGACTAAGCTCACCTGCTGGTTACTATTTCGCAATTCAGATATGACGGCGACATGACCTCCACGACGCCATTGATTACCGCACATCAGCTCCGCGCGCGCATGGGGAAGATCTGCGTCGCCGTAACGGGGGCTACCGCGAATGAGATGCTGAGTCGCGCGGAGCAGATCTCCGACAGCAACCCATTTATCGAGCTGCGGCTGGACACGCTCAACAAGCCGCAGGCGATCCTCGCCAAGCTGAAGTCCTTCGCCGCGACCAACCGCCACGTCACCATGATTGCGACGTGCCGGCGTACCGAAGGCGGCGGCAACTTCGTGGGCGAGCTCTTCGAGCAGGCCGAGATTCTGGAAGGCGCAGCGAAGGCTGGCTGCCAGCTCATCGATGTGGAGATCGAGTCGGCAGAGACCATGCGCCCCGCAGACTGGAAGCGCCTGCGCGCCAGCGGTGCGGCGCTCATTCTGAGTTATCACGACTTCTCGCATACCCGCAGCCTGCAGAAGGCCTTCGAGCGCATGCAGCAGTTCGATCCCGAGTTCTACAAGATCGTTTCCACCGCGCGCTCGCTCTCCGACAACATCGCCGTGCTCGATCTGCTGCGGCAGCATGGCGACGACCACTAACATGATCGCGATGGCGATGGGCCAGCCCGGCATCGTAAGCCGGCTGCTGGGAGCGCGCACGGGCAGCGCATTTACGTTTGCGTCCGCGGCTGTGGGTGAAGAGACCGCGTCCGGGCAGATGACGCTCGACGCGCTGCGCTCGCTCTACCGCTTCGAAGAGATCGATGCGGCAACGCGCGTCTATGGTGTCGTCGGTCATCCCGATTGCGCATTCGCTCTCTCCGCTGATGCTGAACACCGCCTTCCGGCGCGAGCGCGTCAACGCAGTCTTCCTGCCGCTCGAAACCGCCAAAATCTCTGACCTGCTTGCGCTGGTGGAACGCATTCCGCTCGCCGGGATCGCTGTCACCATGCCGCTCAAGCAGGAGATTCTGCCCTCGCTCGCCCGCATGGACGATCTCTCCACCCGCATCGGCGCCTGCAACACGATCGTGCGCGGCCCCGACGGCCGCCTCTTCGGATTCAATACCGATGTCAACGCCATCATCGGACCGCTCGAACGCCGGCTCTCGCTTAAAGGAGCGCGTGTGCTCGTCCTGGGCGCAGGCGGCGCTGCGCGGGCCGCGGTCTTCGGCCTGAAAGAGAAGGGCGCGGAGGTCCACATCCTGAATCGCACGCCGGAGAGCGCCAAGGAGTTGGCCACGCAGGCGAAAGCCAAAGGTCTTCAAGCGCGAGCAGCTCATCAAGACCGACTTTGACGTGGTGGTGAATGCCACCCCCGCAGGCATGCACGGCAGCAAGGTTCAGTCACTGCTGGAGCCGGATGAGTTGCGCGCGCGGCTTGTCTTCGATATGGTCTACAACCCGGTCGAGACCCCGCTGCTGCACATGGCGCGCGAGAAAGGCATCGCCGTCATCCCGGGATTGGAGATGTTCGTGCACCAGGGCGCGCGGCAATTCGAAATATGGACCGGCAAGCCCGCTCCGGAAGCAGACATGCGCCGCGTCGTGGTACATGCGCTGCAACAGCAGCAGCACAACCGGCGAGTTGCGAAGACTGCCTGAGGATGCTGGCGCAGTAGTGACTGCATCCCTGCCATCACGTTCCACATCTCTTGGTCATGGAACAGCGTACACTCGGACGTTTGGGGCCGGCGGTGTCGGCCATCGGCCTCGGTTGCATGAGCATCGGCATCGCCGACGTTTATACCAGCAGCGTGCACGACGACGATGCTGCCATCGCGCTGATTCATCGCGCGCTTGATCTCGGCATTACTCTGCTCGACACGGCAGATATCTATGGAGTGTCGGAGCTGCAGGTTGGCAAGGCATTGCGCGGACGCCGCAAAGATGCGGTGCTCGCCACGAAATTCGGCTTCGTCACCTGGCCAGCCGGGCAACGAGCGCGCCGTAAATGGCAGCCCTGAATATGTCTCGCGCGCCTGCGACGCTTCGCTCCAGCGCCTCGGTGTCGATGTCGATCGATCTCTATTATCTGCATCGTGTCGATCCCGCCGTGCCGATTGAAGAGACCGTCGGCGCCATGGCAGAACTGGTGCGAGCTGGGCAAGGTGCGGCATCTCGGTCTTTCCGAGGTTTCCGCTGAGACACTCCGGCGTGCGCACGCGATCCATCCCATCGCTGCGGTGCAGACTGAGTACTCGTTGTGGGCGCGGGAACCCGAAGCGGCTTTGCTGCCTGTGCTTAACGAGCTCGGTGTCGCACTGGTGGCGTATAGCCCATTGGGCCGTGGCTTTTTGGCCGGCAGGATCCGTAAGCTCGACGATCTCGCACCTGGCGATTGGCGGCGCAATAATCCCCGGTTTCAGGGGGAGAACTTTGCTAAGAATGTCGCTGTCGCGGATCGCGTGCGCGAACTTGCTCAGGAGAAGGGCTGCACGCCGGCGCAATTGGCGCTTGCCTGGCTGCTCACGCGGCCCGGTGTGATCCCGATTCCTGGCACCAGCAGTGAGGCACGCCTTGTGGAAAACGCAAAGGCTGCCGACGTGCGTCCTTTCGCAAGAGGAGATCGCGCGCATCGAGCAGGCAGTGCCCTCTCGATGCGGCGGCCGGAGCGCGATACGACCCCGCCATGCTCGATCTCGTCGATGGATAACCGCGGGATGATAGCCTGCATCTGCCGGCAACCGCCGGCCCAGAGATCACGCCTTGCCTAATCTCCGCTCGCTCGCACAGCTTCGCGCATTGTTGCCCTATGCAGCCAAAATATTGCCCGTGCTCACCGGCGTTGCTGTGGGCGAACTGCCGGTGCACCGGCCCGATCTCTCCGCGCTCAACCGCCACTTCGGCGAGATGCAGAGCGAGAGCCGCGGACTGCGGTCGAGCGTGGACGACCAGAGCGAGCAGATCGGACGCATTCAGGAGCAGATGGAGCGCCTGGCTTCCGCGATCGAGAGTAGCCGCCAGGAACAGCAAGAGCTTGCCACAGCATTTCGCAGCCTTGCCGGATTGCTGAAGGGACTCTTCTTCGCCATTCTCTTTCTGCTGGTCGCCATCACGGCGCTGAGCGTGCTGATTCTCTTCCGCATCGCGCACACATAATTTTTTTGCGATCCGCTCTGCTACTGGTTCGGTAACGTTTCCAATGAGATAGCTAATTTGCATCGACTCCCATTCGGGAACGCGCCAGCAGCACGCGATGCTTTCGGGTTGCCAGTCGTATCATGCGAGGTCTAGGATGTGCCGTAAGTTCGGTGCAGCCCATCTGTAACAGGCGTGCCAGGGCGAGCGCAGTGCCGTAAGCATTTTTCCTGTAGGTGTAAGGCGGCCAGCAGAAGCCTATGTGGCCTTTTTTAAGAAAAGGTCACGCCGAGACAATCTGCGCTTCTTCACAGCAACAGGAAAGATGCTTTATCGCTGCATGTTTGGCTCAAATCAACTGGCGATGTTCTGCCAGCGTCAATGGAGTGACCGTCTCTATGGCGTGGTACGCCTACTGCATCAGTGAAAAGCAAGCTTTCCCTGAATTAGCCCGCCACCGCAAACCGGTACCAATGCAATCCTTAACCGGCATCTCAGGGAATCAAATCTTCCTCTATCCAGCCAGTGATCTCGCAGTCATCGTTTCTGAACACAATCCCCAAGAAAATCTCGATCAGCAGGCAGCCAAAGATCACGCGCGCGTGGTCGGCGACTGCTTCAAACTATCCACTGTGCTTCCCTTCCGCTTCGGCACCGTCTTCGCGGATGACGAAGCACTCCGGCGTTCTATCCGCTCCAATCAGCGCCAGTACACGACCCACGTCGAGCGCCTGCGCGGAAAAGCGGAGATGCATCTGAAAGTCGATGGTCGAGGACTGCTGCCTCCAGCAGCCGCTTCGCGCTGTTTCCCATAAGGAGACGCGTCGGCAAGGAGTACCTCTCCAACCTGCGCGAGACCGCCTCCCGGCAACGCGAACGGCAGACCAAAGGCCGCGCGATCTCCGTACAGATGCAGCGCCTCTTCTCTCCGCAGG
This sequence comes from uncultured Acidobacteriaceae bacterium, assembly GCA_963797895.1. GTDB lineage: Bacteria > Acidobacteriota > Terriglobia > Terriglobales > Acidobacteriaceae > KBS-83. Next base: position 1,593,620 of record CAWCRD010000006.1, on the reverse strand, counting down.
ACGAAGAGGTCACCTGCCGCACCATGGACAACGGCAAGATGCTGTTGGACATCTCCCACCTGATCGACGCGAAGTGCGTGGAGCGCTACCAGAACAAATTCACCACCACGCGCGAAATGCTGAAGGATTGCCAGATGCAGCTCTCCGGCCCCTGGCCTCCGTATCATTTCGTTCACCGGCTGACGCGGCCGCATACCGTCGCGCCAGGCATCCCGGCTTAACGAAAAGAGCAGTATCGAAAGCAGAAGGTCCGCTACTCGCGGGCCTTTTTCTTTTACGTTCCGCACTTCCATTCACTCTCGACACGCTTGACACATACTCGGAATTCGATATATCGTTCTCTGAGTATGGGTAAGCCGCAAATTGCTCCTCCTCTTATCGAATGCCGTTACCCATATCCTGCTCGCGCTCGCCCGGCGCGATCTCCATGGCTACGGCATCATGCAGGAGATCGCCGCGATCTCCGGCGGCGAGTACAAACTCGGGCCCGGAACTCTTTACGACAACCTGAAGACGCTTCTCGCCGCAGGCGTCGTCACGGAGTTCTCTGAAGAGGATTCGCCAGGGGAAGCGCGGAGTCTCTATCACCTCACCGATAGCGGAGCCGCCGTGCTCGATGCGGAGCTGAACGCGGCTCCGCAACGTCGTGCAGGCAGGAAGGAAGCGGCTGGCCCGCATTGGGGAGGCCCAGTGACACACTCCACCGCAAGGGCTCTCTACGTCGCGTTGCTCAACTTGCACCCACCGCCAATTTCGCAACCACTTCGGGGACGAGATGCTGCAGCACATTCGAAGAAGCGTATGCGGATTACGGATCGGCGTGGCTCATCCGGGACCTTTCCGGATCACTCCTGAGGCAGCGCTTCCTCCGCAGGCCCGAAGTCGAATTTGAAGCCGCTGTCCCGTGTGCGGTCGGCCTGCTGTCGGGTGTTTACCCGCTCGTCGGACCGTACGAGTTTCTGCTCACCAAGCTGCTGCTTGCCTCTCTGCTGACTTCCATCCTGTTTCAGGTCATTCAGCCGATGTAACTGAACGCACAACTCTGCTCACAGCTCTCATCGCAACGCCAACGTGCATCGCTGCATGTAGGGGCCACTTATGCTTGAAGTCGCGCATGTCTCGAAGGTCTACACCGGGATTCCCGCAGTCGATGATGTAAGTTTTCAAATCGCCCGCGGAGAGATCGTGGGCTTTATCGGTCCCAATGGCGCAGGCAAATCCACAACAGTGAAAGATCATCACCGGCATGGTACAGCCGACCCGGGGCCGCGTCCTCTTTGACGGTACACCGATCCTCGACGACCTCCTCAGCTTTCGTGCGCGCCTCGGTTACGTTCCCGAGGAGGCCCATCTCTATCCGCACCTCTCCGGGTTGGAGCACCTCCAGCTTGTCGGCCGCCTACGCGGGCTCGGTGAGCGGCTGATTCTGAAGCGAAGCACCATCCTGCTGGAGCAGTTGGGCCTGGATTCATGGCGTCACACGCCCATCAGCCTCTACTCGAAGGGCATGAGGCAGCGGATTCTCCTCGCCACCGCAATCCTTCACAATCCGCAGCTCATCGTTCTCGATGAGCCCCTGTCCGGTTTCGACGTCGTCACCGCGCAAATCTTTCGCGATCTTCTGATCGAGCTCGCCGCGGACGGCAAAGCAATTCTCTACATCTCGCATGTCCTCGAGATTGTCGAAAAGGTCTGTCATCGCGTGCTCGTGATCGCAAAAGGTCGTCTGCTGTGCCGACGCGCCGCCAGCAGACGCTCTGCAGCGAAATGAAGCTCCCGGATCTGCAAAGCGTCTTTGCCAGCCTGGTGGAGCAGTCCGATACGCGTGTCACTGCGCGCCGCCTGGTGGAGGCGATGCATGCCGATGCCGTCTAATCTTCGGCGCGTCCTCATGGAACGGGCGAACCCCGTCGCTTCCTTTCAGGTGGAAGCCGACAGGTCGCTGGAGATCAGGCCAGTCGAGCGGAGCTCCGCTCTGGTTTCTCGTCCGGCATCTTCTTCTCCTGCTTCTTTCTCGAGTGAGCTTCCGCAGTCCGTCTTCGGGCCGGCGACGCTCGCCATGCAGTTGGCGGCATCGCTCGGCGTGCCACCCGCCCTGATGGTCCTCTGCCTTATCCCGTCCTACTACGGCACCATGGACCCGTGGGGCATTCCGCGAACCCCGTGGCTGCAGGCGCAGGACCATTTCGTCCTCATCACCTATGCATGCACCGTCGTCGGCATGGTCGCGGTGCTCACCTGGGAGCGCTTCCTCCCAACCCTGCTTGAAGCCCGGGTTGCTGGGCTTTCTTCCCATTCCGAAAGGCCGGCTCTTCCTCGGCAAAGTGCTGGCGATGGCGCTTTTCTTTGTGGCCTTTCTCGTCGGGTCAAGCCTTCCCGCCGCCGTTACTCATCGTGATGTTCGCCAATTCACACTATCTCGGCGCGGCATCTTGCTACGCATCTGCTCGCCGTCGGTCTCGCCGGCTACTTCACCGCAACATCGTGCCTTACCCTTCTGTCGCTCGCTGCGCTGCTTCCTGCCGCCGCATCCGCCGGATCGCCGGCCCATTGCTCCAGGCTGCGCTGATCGCCTTTCTCCTCCTCTCGCTCTTCTTCTCCCCCACCTTTGCGCCGTCCTTGCAGCCGCTGGTCGCATCCCGATCGAGTCTCCTTTTGTGGATGCCGCCGTTCTGGTTCACCGGCGTTTACGAATTCGTCCTGCACACTAGCACGATGGGCAGAGCCTTCACGCATCTTGCCGCCATCGCCGTCGCGGGCACGCTGGCCAGTTCGGCAGCTTTCCTGCTGCTGTATCCGCTCGCCTATCGCAAAAGGGCGGCCAGCCTGCTCGAAGGCGAAGAGGCGAGACCAGCCCGCGCCGGTCGCGTCATTTCTCCGCTCTCCGTGCTTCTCACGCGATATCTGCCGCTGCCCAGACAGCGTGCTTCGTTTTACTTCCTCGGGCAGACGCTCCTGCGCGTACAGCGCTTTCGTGCCTCTTCTATCTTCGCTTCGTGCGCCGGCTTCGCACTCGCTGTCACCATGATGGCGAAGCTCCGCATCATGACGGTCTACTCCGTACGTCCGCATCTCCTCTCATTTTCCCGTCAGCACCACGGTCGCCTTTTTGTTCGTCGCCATCGGCACGCCTGCGCCTGTTGCTGAGCTCGAACCTTGAGCCGAAGGCCAACTGGCTCTTCGACTGCATCGTCGGCCGTTGGGATCGAGGCGTGGCCAGCGGTGTCCGGCGATGGATGTTTCTCCTCATCTGCCCAGTTGGCATCGTGGCATTTGCCGCTCTCTTGTCTCTTCTTCTTCGGAATGCTGCAGCCTTCGCCTCCGCCGCCTTCGCACGGGAGTTCCTCACCCTCCTCGCTCATCTGCTTCCTGCTGGTGGAGCTGTTCTTTCACAGCTTTCCGCGAGATACCCTTCGCAAGCTCCGGACTGCGCCGGCGTTCCATGCCCATCGCGGCGCTGGTCTATACCTTCGCCTTATTTCCTCTCTCGATGGTCGTCATCCGGCGCCTCGAAGCCTCCACAGCCGAAAGCTGGCTGATCGTTGCATTTCCTGCTTTCCTGCACCGGGTTGGCCTATACCACTCTCAGCCGGATGCGCGAACAAGGCGAGCCCTTCGTCCCAGCAGACGATACGGAGGAGGAATACTTTCAGCGATTAGGGCTCTGAAAGATCGCGTCGCTTTCAAGCGAGGGTACCGACACCCGTCTTTATCATCCAAGCAAAGGCGGAGGAATCTATGCGAGCAGCTGTTCTCAGATCTCCAGGCCCGGTCGATACCAATCCGCTACACATCGAAGAGCTTCCCATGCCCGTGCCCGCGCACGATGAAGTCCTGCTGAAGGTGCTGGCGTGCGGCGTGTGCCACACGGATCTCCACATCGTCGAAGGCGAGCTGCCGCCGCGGCTGCCATGGGTCATCCCCGGCCATCAGATCGTTGCCGAAGTCGTGGATCCTCGAAGCTCGAACGCTGCAAAGAGGCGCGCGCGTTGGCGTTTCCTGGATCGGGGCCACTGACGGCACATGCCCCTTCTGCCTCAGCGGCCGCGAAAACCTCTGCGATCACCCCACCTACACCGGCTACACCCACCAGGGCGGCTATGCCGAATACACCACCGCGCGAGCGGATTTTCTCTCCGTTCTCCCGGAGGAGTTGAGCAACAACGATGCCGCGCCGCTCCTCTGCGCGGGCATCATCGGGTTCCGCAGTGTGCGCGTCGCAGAGGTCAAGCGCGGCCAGCGTGTTGGCCTCTTCGGCTTCGGCGCTTCGGCGCAGCTCATCATCCAGGTGCTGCTCGCATGGGACTGCAAGGTCTACGTCTCGACACGCGAGCCGCAACATCAGCAGCTCGCGCGCGAGCTCGGTGCGGAGTGGGTTGGCGGCGGTACCGACGTGCCTCCAGTTGCGCTCGATTGCGCCGTCACCTTCGCTCCCGTCGGCGAGGTGGTGATCGCCGCACTGCGATCGCTCGCTAAGGGCGGCATCCTCGCCATCAACGCGATTCATCTCGATCGCATTCCCGAGTTCGATTACGATTCGCTGCTTTGGGGCGAGCGGCAGATGCGAAGCGTCTCCAACATGACACGGCAGGATGGCCGGGACTTCCTGAAGATCGCCGCTGAAATCGGCCTCAAGCCCACCGTGACCACGTATCCGCTGGAGCACGCGAACCAGGCGCTGCAAAGCATCCGCCACAATAAGTTCACCCGGCCTGCCGTCATCGTTCCGTAGCCGGGCGGCAATGCTCGCTGCTTCATGCAAACGGAGATTCGTCCGCGGTGGGACCGTAGATCACAGGAACCGCAACGCCAAGCAGTCGCAGATATACCGTGAGTTGCCCGCGATGGTGATACCAGTGGTTCAACATCAATGTCCGCCAGGCCTTGAATCGCGGCCTCGTCTGCAATTCTCGATCTCCCGCCATCAACCGCCACGGCGCTTGCGCCCATGCATCGTCCGTCTCATGGAGCGTTGTCTCCACGATTCGTGCACTCTCCTCCAGCGCAGTATCAATCTCAGCAGTGCTCTTCGGAAGCGGCGGAGTGAAATTGCCTTGGAGCACGTCGAAGGATTCGGTACTGGTGATGCGGGCGATCCCGGCCGGCACAGTGGCAATGTGCATAGCTAACTGGCCGAGTGACATGGATTTTTCGTGTGGCTTCCACGTCAGTTTGTCAGCGGGCACTCGACCCAGAATTCTTCGTGTAGCCGCCAGTTCTTCCTGAAACTCAGCCAGCAGTTCGTCGCCAATGCTCATTGTTTTCTCCGCGAAAACATTAGCAGATTGGGAATGACACGGGCACAGGGCAAGCCGGCTTCAGTTCACGGAAGCAGCATTCTTCTTATCGCGCCGCAGCACTACGGTCGCCCTGCGCCGGTCCGAAGAGGAGTGGTCAATCTGCCGCCAGAAGGCCTGGAAGTAATCCACGGCAGAGACGATCGACACCAGCACCATGAAATAAATCGCCGTATACGCGGTCCAGCGTACGGGCAGGATGTACCAGCCCCAGTGCCACTCGTACCAGCGGTGCGCCAGAATCGTCGCCACCACTGCGACAATCTGCACGATCGTCTTCAGCTTGCCCAGATTGCTGGCCTGGATGGTGAAGCCCTCGACGCTGGCGATCGACCGCAGATCCGCTCACCAGAAATTCGCGGCCAATCACGACAATCGCGATCCACGGCTTCATGATGCTCGGCGTGAACTCCACCAGCGAGATGAATGCCGCCGAGATCATCAGCTTGTCGGCCAGTGGATCGAGCAGCATCCCCATGGTCGTGATCTGGCCGCGCTTGCGCGCGAGGTAGCCATCCACGCCATCGGTGATCGCCAGCAGGATAAAGATCACGGAGGCGATCAGCTCCTGCTCACCCCAGGCGTCGCGGAAAGGGAAGCTCGCGGACAGCATCCAGATGAGCAGAGGCACGCCGGCGATACGGCTCATCGTGATGGAATTGGGCAGATTCATGCAGAGGCACGACTCCCGATGTGCCCTTCCAGCCATTAAAACATTTTTCCTGTAGGTCTAGAGCGGCCGGCGAAAGCTCGTTTGGTACTCCTTTCGTTAAGAAAGCGTGACACCGAGAAGTTTTCCGCTATCTCAACAGTCCGCGAAGTAGTCTTTCGTCCAGCTTGTACTCTCCATCGGCCGCACCAGAAAAGACCGGATTCGACCGACCTGCCGGACGCAGCGGGGCATCTTAGCGAAAAGCACCCCAGCGCGATGACCTGGCGGCTTCTACATGAAAGCCGCTCAAGCTAAACCAGCCGGCCCAGGCCGTAAAGGTGGCGCCGCACCCCATGACTGAATCAGCCGTCAGGAAAATGCCGCATATCCCCGTGCTCGATGGATGGCGCGGGATCAGCATCCTGCTGGTGCTTCTCGGCCACCTGTTTCCGCTCGGCCCCAAGCGCTGGCAGATGAATGCGGCTTTCGCGGCAACCGGCATGGCAATGTTCTTCTGCCTCTCCGGCTTTCTCATCACCAACACGCTGATCTACCGCCCGGCTGTGCGGGAGTTTCTCATCCGCAGGCTATGCCGCATCGTGCCGCTCTCCTGGGCGTTCATGCTTGTGGTGCTGCTTTTCGAACACGCCCGTTTCAAGATTTTTCTTGCGCAGATGTTGTTCGTCGCGAACTATCCGCCGTTCTTTCTCACGGTTCCGACAGCGCACCTCTGGAGCCTCTGCGTGGAAGTGCAGTTCTATCTCACCATCGCGCTTCTCTATGCGCTCTTTCGCCATCGCGGGCTCTATCTGCTGCCCGTGCTTTGCGTGATCGTTACCGGCATCCGCATTGCGACGCATACCGAAATTTCCATCGTCACCTACGCCCGCGTCGATGAAATCCTCGCCGGCGCAACGCTTGCCCTGGCTCTTGAGTCGCCCCGCTTCGCAGCCGTCAAGAGCGGCCTTGAACGGGGCTGGCTCATTCTGCTCTTCATCCCGCTGGCAGTCGCATCCGCCAACCCCCTCAGCGGCCCTCTCGGTTATCTGCGCCCCTACATCGTGACCCTCATGGTGGGACAAACGGTCCTGTTCGCTCCCGGTCTCACCGGCAGAGTGCTGCGCTCGCGGACTCTTTTCTTTCTCGCCGAGATTTCCTACGCGCTCTACGTCCTGCATCGGCTCGTAGACGTCGGCTGGCTCGACACAGGAACGAAGATCGTGCGCTACGCCAAGCGCATGCCTGCGCTCGCAGTGGTCTTTGCGGGCAGCGTGGGCCTCGACGCGCTACTACGAACATTGGTGGATCGCGCAAGGCAAGCGCTGGAGCCGGCGTCTGGAACCGAAGCCAGCACCGGCAGCTGCCGCAAAATCGCGCGTCGCCGACCCGGCGTGAAAAGCTATGTTCCCGATTCCGAGATGTAGTGCGCCAGCGGGTTGGGCACTAGACCTGCGCAGCAGGTTCAGCAGCGAGGCTGGATCGAAATTCTGGAGTTGATGGTCCGGCTACGACGCAGTCTGTCATACCGCGGCTTGAAGTCACGATGAGCAGCACATCCTCCCGGATCGCGCGCAGCTCCTTTACCAGCGAGGTGCAATCCATGCCGGTCACAGCCTCGTTCATCACGATGCCGGAGACATTCGGAAACAGTTTAAGAGTCTCCACCGCTTCCCTGCCGCTGTACGCGGTGATCACGTTGTATTTGGCCGTTTCCAGCACCAGCTTGCGGGTGGAGATACTATTCGGAAACTCATGGTCAATCACGATAAAACAGGGTCGGGTCATGCGACTTCTTAGGATGCGCACCAGCCTTCGCGCCGGTCAGAAAATACGCCGACGAAAAGCAAAGAAGGAAGGCGAAATGCCTTCCTTCTTTTTGCTTGCCGATGCAGCCAAATCAGGCGTAGATGCCGCGCTGCTTGATGGTGAACGACACGCGATCGATGGCCAGCATGTACGCCGCGATACGGTTGTTCACGCCGTGCGCCTCGGAGTAGCGGACAACATCGTCGAAGCTCTCCGCCAGGATGCTTTCGAGCTGCTCGTTGACCACTGCCTCCTTCCAGAAGTAGCCCTGCCGGTCCTGCACCCACTCGAAGTAGGAGGCAGTCACGCCGCCCGCGTTCGCCAGAATGTCGGGAATCACGAAGACCTTCTTGTCGGCCAGGATCTCGTCCGCTACCGCAGTTGTTGGCCCATTCGCGCCTTCGCAGACGATCTTCGCCTTCAGCCGTTCGACATTGCGGCTGGTCAGCACATTCTCGGTCGCCGCCGGGATGAAGATCTCGCAATCCTCGAGAATGAGTTCCTGCGAATCGGCAGCCTCCGCGCCTTTGAAGCCGAGCACGGTGCCGTTGCGCTGCCGGTATTCGATGAGCTGGTGGATGTCGATGCCGTTGGTGTTGTAGAGTCCGCCATCGTACTCAGCGATGCCGACGATCTTGTAGCCCTTGTCCATCATCAGCTTCGCGGCATTCGATCCCACGTTGCCGAAGCCCTGGATGATGACGCGGCAACCATCGCGCTGTATGTTCAGGTACTTCAACGCCTCATCGCACACAATGCCGATGCCGCGTCCGGTGGCCTCGCGCCGTCCACGCGATCCGCCGATGTTCAACGGCTTTCCTGTAACCACGGCAGTGACAGTCTGGCGCATGTGCATGGAATAGGTGTCCATGATCCACGCCATCACCTGCTCGTTGGTGTTCATGTCCGGCGCGGGAACATCCTTTTCCGGACCGATGAACTCGATCAGCTCCGCTGTGTAGCGGCGCGTCATCCGCTCCAGCTCACCGATCGACATCTTTTTCGGGATCGCAGATCACCCCACCCTTGGCGCCCCCGAAGGGAATGTTTACCACCGCGCACTTCCATGTCATCCAGCTGGCCAGCGCGCGAACTTCGTCCAGCGTGACGTCGGGCGAGTATCGGATGCCACCTTTCGCCGGGCCCCGCGCGATGGAATGTTGGACCCGGTAGCCCGTGAAGACCTCGATGGAACCGTCGTCCATGCTGACCGGGAAGTGCACGATGAGTTCGCGGGCTGGATAGCGCAGGACCTTCCAAAGTCCGTCATCCAGGTTCAGCTTTTGCGCCGCGAAATCGAATCGAGCAGCCTGGGCTTCCCAGGGATTGATCTCCTGCTCGAGGGTAAGTGTCTGCATTGCATATCTCCAGTGTTCCAGTGAACGTTGCGCTGCCCTCTGCGAACCATCCAGCATGAAACACGCAGAGAACCGCAGGAAATCCTACGAATGGGTGGTCTCGCCTCCCGGTACCGGCAGAAGCACCGGAAACAGCAACCACCCGCATTCTTCCGGCCAAACCCACGAGTATAGGCCCGCCGGAGATACATCAACAACCGGCGAGGTTAGCGACTCCGGCACTCGTCTCAATACTCGTCTAAGTATCCCTCTAAGGGATGCCGGAAGCCGTCGCCGGGAATACTCGCCTTAGCCGCAGCACGCCGTGCGCCACTCTCTGTGCGTGCCGCCATGTACCATGAGCGTGTCCCCATGGCCCACATCGCTGCCGATCCTGAAGCCCTGTTTCCGGCGCTCCCGGAGTTCCTCAAGCTGGCGCGCGCCCACACGCTGGTTCCAGTCTGCCGCCGCCTTGTCGCGGACCTGGAGACGCCTGTCTCCGCCTTTCTGCGGCTCGCCGCCGATGAACCGGAGTGCTTCCTGCTGGAATCGGTCGAGGGCGGCGAAAAGCTGGGCCGCTACACCTTCATGGGTGTCAGGCCGGCAGGCAAGCTGATCGCTCGCGGCGGCGAGGTGACCACCTGGCAGGGCAAGCGGCAAAAGACCGTCAAAGGCGATATCTTTGCCGCGCTGAAGACCGCGCTGGCCGGCCACTCTCCGGCGCATGTTGCTGGATTGCCGCCCTTTACCGCCGGCGCCATCGGTTTCTTCGCATACGATGCCGTTCGCCAGATCGAGCGCCTCCCCGCTCGCGCCAAGGACGATCTCCAGGTGCCGGACGCCTGTCTGGCCTTCTTCCACGAGGTGGTCGCCTTCGATCACGTGAAAAAGGAGCTGCTGCTGATTGTGAACGCGGATGTGCGCGCGCAGGCGCCAAAGGCGGCCTACGCCGCCGCGCTCAAACGGCTCGCCGCACTGGAACGCCAGCTCTCGAAGCCGCTGCCGGAACGCGCCCGGATCCGGGCACGGAACCGGCGCGAAGAGAAGCTCGCCGATCAAAAAATGCACTCGCAAAGCGGATTACCTCCGCGCCGTGGAGCGCACGCGCGAATACATCGCCGCGGGAGACATCTTCCAGGCAGTGATTTCGCAGCGGTTCGAGGTCGATCCCGGCAGCGATCCGTTCGCCGTCTATCGCGCGCTCCGCATCGTGAACCCATCGCCCTACATGTACTTCCTGCGGCTGCACGTGGACGGCGAGAAGGACGCGAAACCGATCCACATCGTCGGCTCCTCGCCGGAGCTCCTGGTGCGGGTCAAGCAGCGCCAGGTGGAGTACCGGCCCATCGCCGGCACCCGGCCGCGCTCGCAGGATGAAGAAGAGGACCAGCGCCGCGCCGACGATCTGCTCGCCGATGCCAAGGAGCGCTCCGAGCACGTCATGCTGGTCGACCTGGGACGCAACGACGTCGGACGCGTGAGCACCTACGGCAGCGTACGCGTCCGCGACCTGATGATCGTCGAGCGCTACTCGCACGTCATGCACCTGGTGAGCTCGATCGAGGGCCAGCTTCGCCCGGAGCTTTCCGCGGTCGACGCGCTCCGCTCCTGCTTTCCCGCCGGCACGCTCTCCGGCGCGCCCAAGGTCCGAGCCATGGAGATCATCGAGGAGCTGGAGCCAACCCGCCGGGGCATCTACGGCGGCGGCATCTGCTATGCGGACTACTCCGGCAATCTCGACTCCTGCATCGCCATCCGCTCCATGCTGGTCAAGAATGGCGTCGGCTATATCCAGGCAGGGGCGGGCATCGTGGCCGACTCGGTTCCCGAGCGCGAGTACGAAGAATGCCTCAACAAGGCGCAGGCAGTCATCCGCGCGGTGGAGCGGGCACGCAACACGCTAAGCATCAAGCCATCAGGAAGCCCACTGCGCTGATTACTAAGGTTTCGCCTGGCTTTGCGCGACCTTCTCATCTCCGGTGGATTAGTGTGGAGTGCGCACTTTCCGGACCGTTCTCAACCCAGGACGTCCGGCACACAATACGTACGAGCGAGGATTACATTATGGGTCTACTCGACAATCTCCAATCCATGGCCGGCGGCCTCTCCGGCGACCAGCATGCCTCCGTCGCCACCGAGCTGATGAATGCCGTGCAGCAGCATCCCGGAGGACTCTCGGGCATCCTGCAGAATTTCAAACAGAACGGCATGGCCGATCATGTGAACTCCTGGCAGCAACCCGAGCAGCCAAATCAACAGATCAGTCCGGATCAGGCGCAGCAGGGTCTCGGCTCCGGCGTCATTGACTCCATCGCGCAGCGCACCGGGCTCTCGCCCACGATGGTCAAGGGCGCCGCCGCGGTGATTCTGCCGATGATGGTCGCTCACTTTGCGCAGAACGGCGGTGTGAACCAGTCGGGCAGCTCGCTGGGCGGCCTCGCCTCCGGGTTCCTCGGCAAGCTTCTCTAGCCAGCGCGCATCCGACCCGCTTCGCGGCATCCTCACGGCGGGTCTGTGCCTCCAACTCGAAAAGAAAAAGGAGTCTTGAATGGCAGATCTCAATCAGCTCAAACAGAAATACCAGCCGGTGATCGACACGATCCAGAGCTTCAGCGCGCAGGGCGCCACGCTCGACGACGTCAGTCTCGACGGCGACAAGCTGCACCTGAAAGCTTCGGTGCCCTCACCAGTAGTCGCCAACCGCGTGTGGGACTCGATCAAGCAGGTGGATCCCAGCTTCTCCGACCTGCACCACGAAATCACCACCACGGGAAGCGCGCAGTCGTACACGATTGCCTCCGGCGACAACCTGTCGAAGATCAGCAAACATTTCTACGGCGACGCCAACAAGTACCAGAAGATCGCCCAGGCCAACAACATCGCAGACGCAAACAAAATCCAGGCCGGCCAGACCATCACCATTCCTGCCTGACTACGGCCGATCCGCACAGTACACTGGAAGGAGCGAGCCCTCTCGCTCCTTTCGTCTTATGGTCTTCGTTCTCGACAACTACGACTCCTTCACCTACAACCTGGTGCAGTACATGGGCGAGTTGGGCGCGGAGATGACTCGTGCGCCGCAACGACGAGCTGACGCCGGAAGAAGTCGAGTCGCTCCATCCCGATCGCATTCTGCTGTCGCCCGGCCCATGCACGCCGCAGGAAGCCGGCATCAGCGTGCCGCTCATCCGGCATTTTTCCGGCAAGGTGCCGATCCTCGGCGTGTGTCTCGGACATCAGGCCATCGGCGCAGCCTTCGGAGGCAACGTCGTCCGCGCGCCCAAAGCTGATGCATGGCAAGACCAGCGAGGTCATCCACGACGGCCGCTCGCTCTTCCACGGAATCGCCAGCCCGATGACCTGCACCCGCTATCACTCGCTGATCGTCGCGGAGGATGGCCTGCCGCGCGAGCTCGAAGTGACCGCGCGCACCGAAGACGGCATCATCATGGGACTGCGCCATCGCAGGCACCCCACGGAAGGCGTGCAGTTCCACCCCGAAAGCGTGCTCACGCAGGACGGCAAGCGGCTGATTCAGAATTTTCTTGAGATGTAGATGTCGCCTGCAATGCAAGCAGCCTACTCAATCACCGGCTTGCCATAATCCGGAACCTCCCAGCCTTCATACGCCGACATCACCGTCGTCTTGCCCTCAGCATTGCCGCTGAGCTTACGTGCGAGCTCGGGAAACTGCTTCTTCAGCGTTCTCATCCTGCGCCCAGACCGGCGCATCGACGATGCGATAGTGATACGTCACGTCGGTCTGCTTTGCGCTTGTCCTCCACGCGCAACGGCGTGAAGCTGTCGACCGTAGTCACATCGCGATGGCCAAAGCAGAAGCGGCCTCCCGCCCGTGCGCCAAGCGGCGTCAGATCGTAGCGCACTAGTTGGAATGCGCCATCCTCCGTGCGCGTCAGCAGGCCCGCCTTCGCAAGCGCATCCATGTCCTTCATGTCGCTCTTCTCGCGAACCTTCACTTCGCCGGGAAACTTGCGCGCCGTCGTAAAGAGACATTCATCGCGATGGTTATAAAAATACGCATTGATTGCGCGCCTGAAGTTCTCGTTGCTGGCTTCTGTTTGCTTTTTGTGGCAACCACTGAGCACGACCATCAATAGCAGGCCGGCGGCCAGGACTCGCAGGAAGCCGGTACTGCGGAAAGCTTCGTTCATTCGCATCTCGCTACAGATTCCATTGCGAGATCGAACGTTGCCCAGCCATCTCATCCAGTTAGCTCCGCACAGCTCAGACCGGCCTGCGGCACTCCATGCCCAGGCAGTTTTCCCACCGCCCCCGGTCCTCGACTTCCGCAAAGCGCGGGTCGGAATTGTCGCCCATCTCGTGCGCGCCGTATCGCAGTGAAGCCGGCGTCCGCCAGTTCGCGCGTCATGTTCTTCTCGTCCCACATCCAAAGATGTGCGCTGCGACCGAAAAGCATTCTCAGCAATCGCGACAAGCCCTTCCCCTGCGAGTCGACGCCCAGATACGACTCGCGCATGAACCGGCTGGCCGCCTCCGCATCCGGCGATGCGCTATAGGCGCGGATCAGCCCCTCCAGGTCCGGCAGCACGAAGCGGAAGGTCCCGCCCGGCTCGCAGATAGGTGAAGACGTTCCGAATCGTGGCGCGAAACTCATCCAGCGCCAGATGCTCCAGCACGTGCGAACAGTAGATCGCCGTCAGCCGATCCCGTCGCCACCGGCAGCCCCTTGATGACATCCCCGTACTCGATGTTTTTCGGATAATCGGGAAATCCACGCTTCAGCAGTGCCGGCTTCAGTATCGGCAGATGGCGCTCGATCCAGAAGGCCGGCCCGGCATCGAAGTTGCGCCAGGTTGCAGGCGCGCAAACCCCGCAGCCAAACTGGATGTAGGCGCCGCGCCCGGCTCCGTCCGTGAGCGAATTTTCCCAGCGCCGTTTTGCTCGGTGCTCAACCTGTCTCTCAATGTCTCCTGCGAAACCTGCAACACATTGCCTGCTGGCGCGTCGCTACAATAGTAAGAGAAACATATTTTCTGACCGACACCATGCCAAATTCGTGGCAGGCGCAGGCCGTCCGGCTGCTGTGCTCCTTCGCAGTGCTCTCCACCGCACTCCCGCTCGCAGGGCAGGACGCCCGCGGTCTCTCCATATATCGCCAGCACCCGCGCCCAGACACTCGCAGGCCGCCGGCGTGCAGATCTCCGGGGACGTCCATGTCGCGAATGGCGATATGGAGCTCGGCAACGGCAGCACCATCACGGCCGGCAACGAGACCGTGCCCATCACGCTGGCCCGCGGCGGCGAGCTGAATCTCTGCGCCACCACCAGCATTCATCTGTCGCGCGACCGATCCATCCAGGCGCCGGACGCCTCCGGCCTGATGCTGGCTCTGGATCGCGGCGCCATCGAAGCCCACTACCAGACCAGCAAGTACTCCGACGTGCTGCTGACGCCGGACCTGCGCATCCTCATCTCAGGGCCGGGCGAGGCGGACCTCAGCATCCGGGTCAGCCGCCAGGGCGACACCTGCATCGACAACCGCGGCCCGAACGCGCCCTACATCACGGTCACCAGCCAGCTTGAGGGCGGCCTCTACCGCGTGCAGCCCGGCCAGCACGTCAGCTTCCAGCACGGCAGCCTGCGCGAGGTGGTGGACACGGAGCACGAGCCCTGCGGCTGCCCCGCGCCTGTATCGGTCGCCGCCGCCGGCACGCCCGCGCCGCAGGGCGCGCCGCCCGGTCATCCTGTCGGAGGCCCCTCCTCCACCCCTGCCGACACCGCATTTCCGCTCGCCGTCAGCGAGGGCCTAGCCGCGCCTCCACTGCCGCCCACAACTCCCGTAGCGGCTCCCGGCGAGGTGCACGCGCAGGTGGCCGTGCCCTTCCGCTACAACGGCAACCTTCCCTGCTGTAAGCGAAGCAGGCGCGGCCGGACAATCTTCGGAAGCCGCGGCCGCCATCCCTGCGCCATCGCCCGCCGCGCCCGCGCCGTCTGCCTTCCAACATGGCGGCGCCTCCACCGCCGCTGCCGCCGCCCGGATCGTCACCCGTTCCCGTGCAATCCGTCCGTCGCGCAGCCAGTGATCGCGCAGGCGCCGCCGCCCGCACCGCGACAGAAGCAGCCCGCGCGCGGCATCTTCCACCGCGTCGGACGGTTCTTCTCCCGTTTGTTTGGAGCCGAGCAGTAGTCTCTAAGCCATCGCGTTCGTCAGCGGGCCGTTGTCGCCCACCTTCACCGTTGCCGTGCAGTCGATCATCACGATCTTCCCCGGCCGTTTCGCTTCGTTGCTCGCGACCGTGCTCTCGTCCATGTTGCGCAGCACGATGACCCGCGGCTGCTCTCCGGCCGGCCGCCGCCGGTCGCAATCATCGAAGCGGTTGGATTCCACATCGAGCCAGGTCGCGCCCGAACAGTAGATGGCCGGGCCGCCCAGCCGGCTGAAGACATTCCGCTGCAGGGTGATGCCCTCGTTGACGCGAGCCGCGATCGGCCGCGCCGGTGCGATGCGGCGCAGTATCGATCGTGATTGCGCCGCGATCATCGCCGGGCGCGAGATTGCACTCGGCAAAGGTGCAGTCGTTGATATGGACGTTCTCCACCACGGGCCCGCGCATCTGCTCCAGGTCCGGCGCAAGCAGAATCGCCGGGCCGCCGTAGCCGCGGAAGCTGCTGTTCGCGATGCGTACGCGCGACTGTGCGACCAGCCCAACGGTCGGCCGCCGGAAAACTTGCAGTCCTCCATCTTGAGCTGCGCCTGATTAGTGGCGCTAAGGCAGAAGAGCGCGCCCTTTGCCGACCGCGGGAGAAAGCGTCTCGGCAAAGCTCAGCCGCATGCCGCCGGGCACCGGCTCTGCTTTCGTGATAACAATCTCGCCCAGCAGCTTCAGACTTCCCGACTCGCTGATCTGCATGTAGCTGCCGGGCTTGGGAAGCAGCCACTCCGGCACCGGCTTGCCATCGGCGCTGGCGAGCTCGGCAGCCTGCTGGCTCCGCCACCTGGCTCACAGCGCCAGTAGGACTGCTGAACCCGCATCCCCGCTCCGGCGGTCCCGCTGAACAAGCGCGTGCTGCGCACTTACCGTGCCGGTGCAATCCAGAATCTCCACGCCGCCGCCGCAGCTTGAGACCAGGCGTCCGCTGCCAGGATGCGGGATCGACCCGCACGGTATCGAGCGTGATGTCTCGGCAGCCGCACAACCGGACGGCGGCTCCAGGTGCCGCGTGAAAGACTACGGTTTCCAGCAGAATCTGCTCGCATCCGTTCAGGAGAAGCGCTGCCGTGTCGAGCCGGCTCGCTTGGGAGCACGACGGCTGCGTCCAATCGACGATGATGTCGTGCACTTCGAGGTCCTTGCAGGATGTCAATCGGATCGGCTGGGTCGCGCCGGCGAAGGAAAGCTCTGCGCCATTCCCGAAGATTTCCAGTCCTTCATAGCCGTTGAAGTCCATCAGGACCGCATTCGAGGCCGCAAACGTGTACTTGCCGGCAGGAAAGACCAGCCGCGCGTTCCGTCGGGCCAGCGAAGCGATGGCTTTCTGGACGGCCGCGGTTGAGTCCTTCTGTCCGGTGGAATCTGCGCCGAAGTCGGTGACAGAAGCACGCCTTGCCGTCCCTGCCGATGCGTCTGCAAGCGGCCAGGCATGGCGTCCGGCGGCCAGCGCGGCTCCCCCGGCGATTGCCGTCCGGCCCATGTAACCCAGAAACTCCCGTCGCTGCATCATCGATTGGCGGCTCCTCGGGATCGAAATAGAAATCCACCAGCCCGGTCGCTTGGTGCCGCCAACATAGCAGCGAAGCCGCTGCGCTACAATTCAACTTTAGGTGCGGGCCCGCCTGCCGACCGCCCTCTTCTCGCCTTCGAGATACCTCAACCCATTTAGCAAGGAGCCTTATCCGTTATGGCGATTCCCGCCACCCAGATGCGTCCGGGCATGATCATCAAGCACAACAATGAGCTGCATGCGGTCTTCAGCGTGGAGCACCGGACCCCCGGCAACCTGCGCGCCTTTATCCAGGCCAAGCTGCGCAACCTGCGCACCGGCGCCATGTTCGAGCACCGCTTCCGCTCGCCCGACCCGATCGAGCGCGTCATCGTCGACGAAATTCGCGATGGAATTCCTCTACTCCGACGGCGACGACTACTACTTCATGAACACGGAGAATTACGAGCAGACGCACCTGAAGCGGGACACGCTCGGCGATTCGGTCGAATACCTCATTCCCAATCTCCAGATTCGTGTTTCGTTCTTCGACGGCGTACGCCGTGGGCATTGAGCTGCCGCAGACGGTCGAGATGACAGTCGTGCAGACCGAGCCGGGCCTGAAGTCCGCGACCGCTTCCTCTGTTACCAAGCCAGCCACGCTCGAAACCGGCCTGGTAGTGCAGGTGCCGCCATTCATCAATGAGGGCGAGAAGATCCGCGTCGACACCGCGGAGGGCGCTTACCTCTCGCGCGCCTGATTTTCAGGCGGGGCGGAACAGATCCGCCCCGAAGCTCTACAGTCTCTCCCTACTGTGCAGCTCCCGGCACTCCCACCATCCAGCCCACACCAAACTTGTCCGTGCACATGCCAAACAACGGCGACCAGAAGGTCGGCGCAGAGCGGCATCTGGACGCTGCCGCCCTCCTTCAGCGCCTCGTACATTCGCCTGACCTCAGCTTCGTCCTTCGTCTCCACGCAAACCTGAAATCCGCCCAGCGGCTGTTGATTTCCCGGCGGCGCATCGCAGCCCATCAGCATTCCCTCGCCCAGCGGGATGGATGCGTGCATTACTTTGCCCTTCCAGTCCGGCGGCACGGGCGACTCTGCCGGAGCCTCACCGTATGTGATCCGGAAAGGATTTCTCGGCCTTGAATACCTTCGTGTAGAAGTCGAACGCATCCGCGCAATTTCCCTGAAAATTCAAATGCACGCTCATCCGCATGTATTCTGCCTCCTGTAATCAGCTCGATTTGCCTCACTCGCGCTTTGTTCCGGCACGCTGTGCAAGTTTGATCCATTTGCTTTGCGTGTTGGGCTGCCGCCGGCAAGCTGATTGATCTAACGCTGAGAAGTGTACGCCGCGCGACGACAAGATCATGAAGCCTGTTGGCGAACAGAATCTTCGCCGCTTGCACTCCCCCGCACGCTCTGCAACACTGACCTCTCAACCGCCATGGTCCGCTACTACCTCGTCAAAGGCCGCGTGCAGGGCGTGGGCTTTCGCTGGTTTGTGCACCGCGAGGCCGCATCGCTCGGTCTGCACGGCTGGGTCCGCAATACGGAAAGCGGCCATGTGGAAGTTGTAGCCGCGGGCGATGAGGACGAACTCGCGCGCCTCAAAGCGTTGCTGGCCAAGGGCTCGCGCGGAAGCCGTGTCGACCGTATCGAGCAGCGCGATCTCGATCCCAGCGAAGCAAATGCGCTGGGACCATTTCAGATTGAAGGAGCCTGGTAACTGCATGTCCACGACACCGAAGAGCGCGGAACCCCTCAACTGCGAACCGCTGAAGCGCCTGGTGCGCACCGTTCCGGATTTCCCCAAGCCGGGCATCCTGTTTTACGACATCACCACGCTGCTCAAGGACCCGCTCGGCTTTGCGATGCTCA
This sequence comes from uncultured Acidobacteriaceae bacterium, assembly GCA_963797895.1. Taxonomy (GTDB): domain Bacteria; phylum Acidobacteriota; class Terriglobia; order Terriglobales; family Acidobacteriaceae; genus KBS-83. The sequence goes on along the minus strand of CAWCRD010000006.1, from coordinate 1,574,954 downwards.
TCGATGCGCTGGCCGCGCATTATCTCGAGAGGGACATCGACCTGGTGTTGGGCATCGAGGCCCGCGGCTTCATCTTCGGGCCCGCGCTGGCCTATCGGCTGAATGCCGGCTTCGTTCCCGTCCGCAAGCCGCGCAAACTGCCCGCGCCGACCGCGAAGGTCACCTATGACCTGGAGTACGGCACCGATTCACTTGAGATCCACATGGACGCCATCGAGCCGGGCCAGAACGTCATCATCGTGGACGACCTGCTCGCCACCGGCGGCACCATGGAAGCCACCGTGAAGCTGGTGCGCCAACTTGGCGGCCGCATCGCCGGTCTCGGCTTCGCCGTCGAGCTCGACTTCCTGAAGGGCCGCGAGCGCTTTGAAGAGTTCGACGTCTTCAGCCTGCTGCACTATGACGAATAGCTCATCGAACAACATGAAAAGCGGAGGTCTCCCTCCGCTTTCCCTCCGGCTACTCCGGAATCAGACCGCTGTGCGACGCCCCATAACGAAGTGAAGGATGAAGGACACCACAGCCAGAATCAGCAGGATATGAATGAGAAATCCTGCCACGTGAAACGCGAAGAAACCACCAGCCCACAGCAACAGCAGCACAATCGCAATCCCTATCCACATCGCACACGCTCCTTGCGGCTTTCTCATGCCGTAGCTGCCGCGCGTAGCTACATAGACGGCTGCAAGATTCCCCGGGTTGTGCGCTGGATCCGTCCAGTTTCATCAAGTACCCAGCCGGTAAACTACCCACATGATCAAGGCCGCTCAGAAGCTTCTGCGCCGGCTCTTCATCGGCTCCGGAGTGACCGGCGTCTATCCGAGCTATGCCGCAGCTCTCGCCGCCGTGCCGAAGACGCGGAAGATTGGCTACGACAATCCGGAAACGAGCAATATGTATCCCTTTCTGCTCGAATTGTCGCGCGTCAGCGACTTCGCGGCGCTCTTCTATCTCAGCCAGCTTGCCACGCCCGGGTACCGCATCTTCGACTTCGGCGGAAACACCGGCGTCCTCTTTTACAACTACCAGCGCCGCTGGACCATGCCGCCCGGACTGCAATGGACAGTATGCGATGTTCCCGCCGTGATCGAAGCAGGACGCGAATTCGCCAAGACGCGGCCGAGCGAAGGGCTGAACTTCACTTCGAACTTCGCCGATGCTGCCGGCGCCGATCTGCTCTTCACCTCCGGCACCCTGCAGTATGTGCCCGAGACGCTGGCCAGCTCCTAGCGAAGCTCGGAGACGCAAAGCCGCGCCACGTTCTGGTGAACCGCACCGCATTGTGGGACGGAGAGACCTTTTTCACGCTGCAATCGCTCGGCCCGGTCGTCTGCCCCTATCGCGTCCAGAACCGCAAAGAGTTCGTCACCGGCATGGAAGAGCAGGGCTACCGCGTCAAGGATGCCTGGGAATGCCCGGAGAGCAAGATTAACGTCCGCTGGCACATTCATCACCGCGTCCGGGCCTATGCTGGATTTTTGCTGGAACGCGGCTGAACCAGTTTTCGTACTCAGCTACAGACCGTATTTCATCGGGGTGAACGCATGTCCCTCGTCTCCTTTCGCGGTACCCTCCGCCGTCTCGCTCAGTCTCCTGGCTTCGCGCTTGCTGTCATCCTGACGCTCGCCCTCAGTATCGGCGCGAACACGGCAGTCTTCAGCCTGGTCAATGCGCTGCTGCTGCGCCCGCTGCCCTATCCACAGCCGGACCGGCTGGCCGGCATCGAGATGGTTTCCAACCAGGACGCCCCGGACCCCTCCACCGCTATCGATGGCGAAACATGGGAGCTGATTCGTGACCAGGTGCCGCAGGTGATGGCTGCGGTCTATAGCTTTGACGGATTGGCGGCGGCGGCGAATATCCGTACACCGGCAGGAGTCCAGAGCGTCTCTTCGGGGCGGGTCTCGGCCAACTTCTTTCAAGTGCTCGGCGAGCTGCCGGTGATGGGACGCACCTTCACTGCCGGAGGAAGACCGCGCCGGCGGTCCGCGCGCGGTCATCATAAGCAACAATCTCTGGCGGACCGCATTCCAGAGCGATCCGCACATTCTTGGCAAGGCCATCCTGGTCAAGGGCGAGCCCTACACCGTCATTGGTGTGCTGGGTCCGCGCTTTACTTTTCCCTCCGCGAGCCGATATTTATACGCCCATCCGTCCTTCCCGCACCGGGGAGGGCGGCGGCACAAACTACGAGTTCACGGCGCGCCTGAAGCCGGGCGCAACCTGGCAGGAAGCCAATGCCGCACTGGCCCGCCTGCACCCCAAGATGCTGGACTGGCACGAGCACGATTTGCGTCCGGGTGAACACCGCGAACTGCAGTTCATTCCGCTGGAGCAGCACCTCAGCGCCGACGAGCATGATCCCGCGCTCGCACTGCTGCTTGGCCACCGGCTTCATCGTGCTGATCGCCTGCGCCAATCTCGCCAGCCTGACGCTGGTGCGGATGCGCCGCCGCTCCTACGAATTGGCGACGCGGCTGGCGCTGGGCGCAGGGCGTGTGGCCTCTGATGCAACAGGTGTGGGCGGAGAGCGCGGTGCTCGCCGTCCTCGGCGGCGCAGTCGGTCTGGTCACGCGCCTTCGGACTGCTGCGCGCGCTCGTGGCCCTGCTGCCGCCGCAGATCGTTCCCTTCGGTGGCGTCGCGCTCGATGGCCGTGTCCTGCTCTTCACGCTCGTGATCTCCATCGGCACCAGCCTGCTCTTCGGCATGCTGCCCGCGCTGGCCATCTTCCGCATGGACCCCGCCGCCGTCCTCGGGCAGCGCACCGTCGCCGGATCGCGCGGCAGCCGCGCCCGGCAGATTCTCATCGCCTCCGAAGTGGCCCTCACCGTCATCCTGCTGGCAGGCTCCGGCCTGCTGATCCGCTCGTTGATCCATCTTCAGAATCTGCCGCCCGGCTTCGATGCGCACAACGTGCTCACGGCGCAGGCCTCGCTCGACCAGGCCAACTACCACGACCCCGCACGCTTCGCCACCCTGATGCGCGAAAGCGTCGCTGCCATGCAGCGCATACCCGGCGTGACCAACGCCGCCGTCGGCCTGAGCCTGCCCTATCAGCGCGGACTGAACAACGGCATCACGATCAAGGATGGCAAGGAGGCCGGCCAACAACGTGATGACGCAGCGAAATCTACATTACGCCCGGCTACTTCGATGCGCTCGGCATGCGCCTGCGCGATGGGCGCGCCTTCAGCGACAGCGACACCGCCGCAAGCCAGCCGGTGGCCATTGTGAATGAGAGCTTCGCGCGGCAGATCCTGCACGATCCCAACCCGATCGGCAGACTGGTTGGCGACGGCAAAACATCCAGTGCGTATCGTCGGTGTCGTCAACGACGTGCAGGTCAAGCCAGGTCTCGACGCTACTGCCCCGATCAGCGCCGAGCGCACGCTTTATATCCCGGCAACTCAGGTGCACGGCGACCTTCTCGTCGCTGGTTCATGTCTGGTTCCAGCCAAGCTGGATCATCCGCTCCACGCATCTCGATGCGCAGACGCCGCGCGCCATGCAGCAGGCGCTCGCTTCTGTCGATCCCAACCTGCCCTTCGCCAGCTTCCACACCATGGATGAGCTGCTGGCCACCGCGCTGGCGCAGCAGCGCATTGAAGTCGCACTGCTCTCGTCGCTGGCCGCGCTCGCCCTGCTGCTCGCGGCGCTCGGCATCTTCGCACTCGTATCCAGTGTGGTTACAGATCGCCAGCGCGAGTTCGGCATCCGGCTGGCTCTGGGCTCGCCGCTCTCGGACTCGATGCTCGTGGCCGGCCGCTCCGGCGCGCTGCCCGCAATGATCGGACTGGCAGCCGGGCTTGCCCTGGCCTTTGTCGTGCTGCGTGCGATGCGCAGCGCGCTCTTCGGCATCTCCAGCTACGATCCCGTCACGCTTGCCGCAACGGTGATCGTGCTGGCTGATCCTGGCCGCACTGGCAAGCCTGCTGCCGGCCTTACGCATCTGCACGGATTCAGCCGGCGGTCGTCCTGCGCGCGGAATAGTTGGCCAAGCGTGATTCGGCATTTAAATCCGGTGACGCCTCAGGCCCGCTCCCGCGTCACATACGCCGCCACCGGCAGCGCGCTCAACAGAATCCCCGCCGCCAGCAGAAACGGCGCTCCCGGCAGATGAATCTTGCCCGGCTTGATTGCCGCGGCGAACACAAACGTAAACAGCCCCGGCCCGACCAGCGCCGTCAGTCCCCGGATGCACTGCACCGCCCCCTGCAACTGCCCCTGCTCCTGCGGGTTCACGTGGACGCTCATCAGCCCCTGCGCCGTCGGCCCGGCCAGCCCCCACAGGTTCATCAGCGGAATACCCAACAGAAACATCCATCCCACCGGCGCCAGGCCGAAGATCGCAAATCCAACCCACCCGATTCCCAGGCCGAGCAGCAATGTCTTGCGCTGTCCGAACCACTTCACCAGCGGCCGCACCAGCAACGCGCCCACAATCACCGACCCCACCCCGACCAGCGCCAGCGACAGCCCTACCGCCCGCGCGCTCCACGAATATCGGTAATCCGTGTAAAGCACCCAGGTATTCACCAGCGACTGCTGCGTCAGATAGCTCAGCAGCAGCACGCAGCCCATGCCGAACAGCTCGCGGTGCCGCCGCAGCAAGGTCAGCGAGCCCAGCGGATTCGCCTGCTTCCAGGAGAAAATGCCGCGATGTTCGCGCGGCAGCGACTCCGGCAGCACAAACAGTCCGTACATCGCATTCAGCAGGCTCATCCCGCCCGCCACCCAGAACGGAAGCCGCGGGCTCACGTTGCCCAGCACGCCGCCCAGCGCCGGCCCCAGCACAAAACCGAGCCCAAACGCCGCGCTCACCATCCCGAAGGCCTCTGCGCGCTTCTTCGGATCGGTTACGTCCGCGATGTAGGCCATGGCCGTCGGCACGCTCGCCGAAGTAATCCCCGAGACGACGCGGCCCACGAATAGCCACCCCAGCGTGGGCGCCAGGGCCATCACCAGGTAGTCGACGCCCAGTCCGAAATTTGACAGCAGCACAATCGGTCGCCGCCCAAAACGATCCGACAGCGACCCCAGCAGCGGCGAGAAACCAAACTGCATCACCGCCCATACCGTGCCGAAGATGCCGAACATCTCCGCGCCGCTCGCCGTATTGCCGCCCATGAAGCTGGTGATCAGTTGCGGCAGCACCGGCGCGATCATCCCCATGGCCAGCATGTCCAGCGCGATGGTGACAAAGATGAACGTCGCGGCCGCGCGCCGCCGATGGGGAAGTTGCAGATGCGAAGGAGGATGCTCGAGCTCGTCTTTGGGCAGCCGCCGCCGGCGCCAGTGGCTGCTCCGCCGGCTGATCCAACGCCGTCCCCGATTCACCCCGCTCCGGCATCCACTATCCTCCCGCACTCGAAGCATAGACGGCCTGCTCCGCATCTCTGCTTGGAGAAATCGGAAGCCCCCTGGGGCGAGCCAACGCAAAATCGCCGTGAAGGCACATCGTTCTCCAGGAAAGAGTCTCCCTGGTGGCTTTTCCTCCCGGTCGCGCTTGCGATCGATGTTCATATCCGGACAACAAGCCGCAACAGCGGACGCATGCGGGGTCTCCGGAACCATGCCGGCATGGCACTATCTTTTTAATCCTGCGACGTTTACGCCTTTCCAGAGAATGGCATTCCGCATGCCCGTCAACTGTCGAGGGGCAAATTTCTCATGAAAAGGTTTCTTCAGGATCTGCGCTTCGCAGTGCGGCAACTCCGTCGTAACCCCGGTTTCGCTGCGGTGGCCATTTTCACGCTCGCGCTTGGCATCGGCGCCAATACCGCTATCTTCAGCGTGCTCGACTCCATTCTGCTCGAGCCGCTGCCGTTTCCCCATGCCAAACGTCTGGTCCAGATCGATGCGCAATCCGACTTCGCCAGCTTCCCCAAGGGCTGGGTTCGCGAGTACCAGCGTCGCGCAAAGACCTTCGCCTCCATCTCCGGCTACACCCTCAACACCGAATTCAACATCACCAGCGGCGTCGCATCGGATCGCGCCTTCGGTAGTGCGGTCAGCACCAACCTGTTCAACACGCTTGCCGTCCACCCCGCCCTCGGCCGCTTCTTCTCCAGCCCGGAGGAGGAAACCGGTCGCGATCGTGTTGTTGTGCTCAGTCATGCCTACTGGCAGCAGCACTTCGGCAGTGATCCCAACGCTATCGGCAAAAGGGTTCTCCTCGACGGTGTGGACCGCGAGATCATCGGCGTCGCACCCGCAGGAGTGTCCTTCCCAGACACGACGACTCAGTTCTGGATCCCCATCTCCTTCAAGCCTGGGGACACCTATGATCCTTGGGCCGTCTTCGGATTCCGCGCCTTGGGCCGTCTGAAGGATGGCGTGCAGCCCACGCTGGCGCAGGCCGAGCTGCGCTCCTTCCATCGCCCAATGCTCGCGCTTTTTCCCTGGCGCATGCCGGATAACTGGGCTGCGAATGTTTCGGTCGTCTCCCTGATTGATTCCGTGGTTGGCGATGTGCGACCGAAGCTCCTGCTGCTGCTTGGCGCGGTCGCTCTGGTGTTGCTCATCGCTTGCGCCAACGTCGCAAACCTGATGCTCGCCCGCGCCGCATCGCGGCAGCGCGAAATGGCGCTCCGCCGCGCATTGGGTGCCCACGCGCGCCGTCTGCTGCAGCAGGTGCTCACCGAAAGTGGCCTCATCGCCGTGCTCTCCGGTATCACAGGTCTGGCGCTCGCCGCGATGACTCTTCACACGCTCAAGCTCCTGCTTCCGCCGGACACGCCGCGCCTCGCGAATATCGCGCTTCACGGAGAAGTGCTTCTTTTCGCTCTGGCCGTATCCCTCGTCACTGGCGTGCTCGCCGGCCTCGCACCCGCATGGAAGGCTGCCGGCCTCGACCTGCAAAGTTCATTGCGCTTAAACGAGACGAACGTGTTCGGCTCGGCCGGCCGCTTCCGCACCTCGCGCCTGCTCGTCATAGGCCAGATCGCCCTTGCTGTCATCGTCATCACTGCCGCGGGCGTCATGCTTCGCAGCCTCTCGCGCCTGTCGAGCGTAAATCCGGGCTTCCGCACCCAGAGTCTCGTCAGTGCGCAGCTCTCTCTCGATCGCGACGCCTGCCACAGCAAAGGCGCCTGCACCGCCTTCTACCGAAACCTGATCGGGCGCGCGCAAGGACTGCCCGGCGTCAGCCAGGCCGCACTTATCGATGCCCTGCCGCTCTCCGGCCTGGACGCATGGTATGTCTTCGACGCTGAAGGCCATCCCCGCAGCCCGACCCAGCTCGCCACAGAGGCGTCCAGCAGCACGGTTTCCGAGGATTACTTGCCCATGATGGACATCCATCTGCTGCGCGGGCGCCTCTTCAATTCGATCGACGCCACTGGCTCGAGCCGCGCCATCCTCATCAATCAATCGCTCGCTGACTATCTCTGGCCCAATCAGGACCCGATTGGCAAGCATCTGCAGGACGTAAACGTCGAGCCCTCGCCCGCTGTCATGAATATGAAGACCGCAGCCGTCATCGTCGGCGTCGTCGGCAACACGCGTCATCAGAGCCTGGCAAAGGGCGCGGGCTGGGAAATCTATCTGCCGTTGAGCCCCGCAAACGAAAAGCCGGTGATGAACATCATCCTGCACTCCAACCTCGGAGCGGGCGAGGTCGCCGGTGAGCTGCGCCACATGATCGCGGAACTTGACCCTCGTATGGCGGTCACGCGAGTTCGCACCGTGGACGAAATCGTCGCTGCTTCCACCGCCGCGCCCCGGTCACTCGCCACACTGCTCAGCGTCCTTGGACTACTCGCCATCGGCGTCGGCACGATCGGTGTTTATAGCCTCATCGCGTACACCGCAAGCTGGCGCACCCGCGAGTTCGGACTTCGGCTCGCGCTCGGCGCAAATCGCACCCAGATTTCCACGCTCGTTCTGCGCGAGACCCTTGCTCTTACCGCAACCGGCGCCGCTGTCGGCCTGGCAGGTGCCTTCGCGGTCACCAGCCTGATGCGCCGGTTTCTTTTCGAGACCAGCCCTGCCGATCCGCTCACCTATGCGGTCGTTTTGGGCCTCTTCGGCGTTCTCTCGGTGATCGCAGCATGGCGTCCGGCATATCGCGCCTCTCGGGTCGAACCGATGGAGGTCCTACGTAGCGAGTAGCACCGGCTAGAACCGATACCGCGCCGTCAGCAGCCCGCTGATCGGCGCGCCCGGAAACAGCTCAAGGTCCGAGTGCGACGAGTCGTAGTACCGCGTATTCGTCAGATTCGATAGGTGCCCGTCAAATTCCATATGCTGCCGGTGATAGAAGACGGTTGCATCCAGCCGCGTGTAACCCGGCAGCTCCACCAGATTGTCGGTATAAGCAAAGCTGTCCGTATTGAAATACACGCCGCCGCCCGCACCCCATCCGTTCGCAAACCGATAGGTAGACCACACACTCCCGCTGTGCAGCGGAATATCGTACGGCCGCTTGCCCTGGAACGAAATGCCGTTGAAGCTCGCATTCGACTTCGTCACCACCGCGTCCTGATATGCATAGCCGCCATAGACCATCCAGCGCTGCGTCACGCTGCCCTGGAACGACAGGCTCGCCCCCAGCGTGCGCTGCTCGCCGGCCAGGATGAGCTGGTTCGGGTTCGCCGGGTTGGTCGTCTTGATATTGTCGCGATCAAGGTCGTACACCGCCACCGTCGAGATCAGCTTGTCGCCGAACGCTCGAGAACTTCGCCCCACCCTCGTAATTCTGCGTCCGCTCCGGTGTCAGGCCGGCATTGTTCGTCGCCAGGCTCAGTCCCTCGCCCGAAGGATCGAAGTTCCGCGAATAACTCACGTACAACGTGCTCCACGTCTTCGGCTGGTACAGCAGGCCGACGCGTGGGCTCCACTTGTTATCGACGCGGTTCAGGTCCGGCGAGTTCGGCAGCCGCTGGTCCAGCGACTGCTTATAGTTGTCGAAGCGCACACCCGCCATCAGCTTCCACTGCGGAGCAAGCTGCATCAGGTCCTGCACGTAGACGCCGGCGGTCTGCCCCCAGAAGCGGTTGTTCACCGACGGCGTCGTGCTCAGCGTCGGCGCAAGATTAGGCACCGGGTCATAAAGCGTGATCGACGGAGCCGTGCCCGTGAATTGTGCGCGGTCGAGCGTCTGCCGCCCGTACTCCGCGCCCACAAGCAACAGATGTCCAATCCCGGCAAAACGCCCGCCGCGATACGCCTCAAGCTGGTTGAAAATATTCCGCTGGAATGTCTTCGCGTTGTATTGCCCGCGCGTGATCACCGGATTCACCGCAGCAGCGTCGCCCACCGCATCGGCATCGCTCTCGATCAGGCCGCCGGGATGTGCATGCGTCGACGACTGTCCCGCGATGATCGTGCCATCGTTGTCCAGCTTGCTCAAATAGATCGTCGACCAGTTCGCAACATTGCCGCTGTTGCGGAAGATCTCGTGCGCGTGCCAGCCGTTGTCGAAGTCGTGGCGCAGGTCGAAGGTCTCGTCCGTCGCGCCTTCGTGCATGTAGTCGTGTGGTGCCCCGACCGCGGGCGCGCCCAGAATGTATCCGTAGTAGTTCCCAATCGGCACCACCCCCTGTGGCCCGTCGATGGCGGCAATGCCGCGGTCCGGCAGTCGCTCGTCGCGCAGCCGCTCCACCTGCAGGTACATATCGGTCTTCTCGCTCGGACGCCAGCGCAGCGTCGGCGCAAAGGCGTAGCGGTTCAGGTAGAAATAGTGCCGCTGGCTGCCCGTGTCCTCACCCGCGCCGGTCAGCCGTCCGCCCAGCCTGTTGTTCAGCCACGAATCGGACGCATCCGCCTCCACCCGCCGCTCGCCGTAGCTGCCACCCGTCACACCGACCGTGCCTTCCAGGCCCTCCATCGTCGGCTTCTTGGTGATGCGGTTCACCAGCCCCCCGGACGATCCCCTCCCGTAAAGCACCGCCGCCGGCCCCTCCACAATATCCAGTTGCTCGGTGTTGGACAGATCGCGGAAGTACTGAGCATCGTCGCGCACCCCGTCAATGTACTGGTCCGTCCCCGCCGTAAAGCCACGTATATCGAAGGAGTCGCGCCGTCCCTCGCCCAGCGTCGGCTGCACGCCCGGCACTCCGGCCAGCGCGTCTTTCAGGCTGTCCACACCCCGGTCCTCCAGCAGCTGATGCGTCACCGTATAGGTCGACTGCGGCAAATCCAGCACCCGGATGGGTACGCGGCTCGCCGTTGTCTGTACGGTGCTCCCGTAGCCGTCCGACGCCGTCACAGTTACGCTCTCCACGTTGTTTTGAATCTTCAGGCTCAGCGTCAGCCGGGTCTGCGTCCCCGGATGCACCGTCACGGATTGCTCAAGCTGCTGATATCCGGCTTGCACCGCCGAAATACGATAGGTCCCCGGTACAAGGTCGATGTGAAAGCCGCCCATCGCATCCGCCACCACGTCAGCCGAGAATCCCCCTCGCAGGCAAAGTGCAGCTTCGCCCCCGGCAGCAGCCCGCCCGAGTCATCCTGAATCGCGCCCTCCACCCGCACCAGGGCTGGTTTGACAGAAGAGTTCACCGGAGCCTCCGGCGTCGAATCGGCAGAAGACGGCATGGCCGGCACAGCAAACATCAGACACGTCAGCGCGCAGCACGCGCCCAAAGCAAAACGGGGGTATCTCATCGAACGGAGCCTTCCAGGAAAATTGGTCAATAGGACCGAAACAGTCCTCGTTTAAGAAGACTAGAATAGTCCTACTTCCCTGCCATGAAAGTTTCGCTAAAAGGCGACCAATCTGGTCTGAATGGAGAAAATTGAGAATTGGAATGCAGGCTTCCAGTTCTTGATTTTCCGTTTACAGGGACTGGGATACGAAGCAGTTGAAGATGGTTCCAACCGGCGATCGAACGATATCGCCTCAGTGGCGCGGAGAAAGTTGCTGATGCTCCATATGAGCGAGATCGAACGCGAAGTTCATCGCTACGCCACGGCCTGATCGCCGCGCCCAAATCACGCAGCCGCGTACTGCGTCTGGAGCGGCAGGAAGATCGACATCCGCGTCCCATGCGAACCCGCATCGGTGTCGCTTTCCACATCAATCCGTCCGCCGTGACCTTCAATAAACTGCTTTGCCACGAAAAGTCCAATACCGGTCCCGATTGTGATCCGCGTGGTGTAAAAGGCATCGAAGATGCGCGGCAGTTGCTCGGTCGCAATGCCCACGCCGCTGTCCTCAATGGACAGAACGACCCCATCCTCCGGCGAGCCTGTCCGCCGCACCACGATGGACAGAATGCCTCCCGAGGGCATCGCATAGATGGCATTGGTGATCAGGTTAGAGATCACCTGCATGATCTCGCCTTTGCGCAGTGTGATCGGCGGCGTCGGGTCCAGACAGCTTTGCAGATGTATTCCCGCAGCCTTGCATCGCGGCTCATAAATCCGAATCGCCTCCTCAGCAATTTCGGAGAGCGAGCTGTTGATCACCCTCGCCGGATCGCGATAATACCCCAGCGTCTGCTTCGCGATATGCGAAACCCGCGCCACTTCGCTCTCGGCCGCTGTCAGGTAATCGATTTGGGTCGGGTCGGTAGCCTGGTCGCGCGCCAGAAAGAGCAGGTTCACGATCGCCTCTAAAGGATTGTTGATCTCATGCGCAATGGTGGCCGCCATCCGACCGGTCGCCGCGATCTTTTCCGCCTGCAGCAGCGACTCCTCAAGGCTCTTCCTGGCAGAAATGTCCCTTAGAATCTTCGCCGCGCCGACGATCTGGCCGGAGTCGTCGCGCACCGGCGAGATGCTGAGCGACACGTCCAGAGATTGTCCGTCCTTCTTGAGGCGAACGGTTTCGAAGTGATCGATGCGCTCTCCGGAGCGAATCTTCGCCAGGATCATCGGTTCGTCTGGATGCAATTCCTCCGGAATGATTTTCAAAATGGAGGCGCCGATCATCTCCTCGCTGCTGTACCCCAGAATGCGCGTGGCGGCCGGGTTCCAACTCGTGATTCTGCCAGTCAGGTCCTTGCTGATGATGGCATCATCGGAGCACTCGACGATCGCGGCAAACTCCCCCAGCCGCTTGGAAGCGGCCTTGTGCCGTCCTTCCGCGTTAGCCAGGTCGGCAATCTTCTGCGTGAGTTGTTTCCGCAGCCTCGCGTTTTCGATTGCGACGGCCGCCTGCGCAGCAATCGTTGCAACCAGATCTTCCGACTCCTGACCGAACACATCGGTCTGTTCATGGGTGTAAAAGAGGCCGCCCAGTACCTCGCCCGACTGGCTCTTCACCGGCATCGCCAGATAGCTGCGCACCGGAAGATGCCCCTTTGGCATTCCGAAGTAGGGTGGGTTTTGGCCGTATCGGGGATCCTTGGTGATGTCGCCCGAACGGACCATGACTTTGCCCTCGAACGTTGGCGCAAAGACTAGCGTGTTGCGCGGCATGGGGAAGGCCGCGAACTTCTCGCGGGGCACCCCGGATAGCGTATACAGCTGATAGCTCTCACCCTCCGCATTGATCACGTTGTAGAAAAAGGCGCCGAACTGAGCGCCCGAAAGCTGCAGACCAGCATCCGTGACAGCCTGCACGATAGATTCAAGATCGGAACTTCGTGTGAGTTGCAGGCCGGTCTGCACGACAAGTTCGAGCTTCCGGCTGAGCCCGGCGGTCCGGGTCGTCGCTGCGGTCATACGAGTCTCTGCGGTGGCATCAAAACAGGTCGGCCATACCGGTGCAGGATATCCACTTGCTGAATGGATGAGTGCATGTTATCTGACGGGCGCAATCGGAATGGTGTTGTACCGGCAATCTCTATTTGCAAAAGAGATTACATCCGCATGTCCCGTTTCCGAACCTCGGATGCCGCCTGCATAGTCGCCGCCGGTCAAAAATATCTTTCCGCCCATGTCGAAAACGCGCCCCGGGCTCCGACCTCTCTGTGAACGCCCACTTTTCAGTGGTGGGCTGCAATGGCGTAAGAAACCAACAAGGGAGCGAGACGAGATGAAATACATTTTGCTGATGTCCGGAACCAAAGCAGGCGTCGACACCTATCACGCCTGGTCGCCAAAGGATACTGAGGCGCATTTTGCGACCCTACAGTCCATCACGAAAGAACTGACCGAATCCGGGGAGTTTGTAGCCACGCAGGGCCTGGCCGAGCCGGCGGAAGCGAAGCTTGTGCGCGGTCAGAAAGACCACCTGCCTGTGACAGACGGTGTCTTCCCCGAATCCAAGGAATTCCTGCTCGGCTACTGGATCGTGGATGCAGCCACTCCCGAACGCGCTTACGCCATAGCGGGCCGGATTTCGGCAGCGCCTGGGCCCGGAGGCGTTCCCACCAACATGCCCATTGAAGTGCGGCGGTTCGCGATTCCGGGCGAATCTCAGTGACGAACGGTTTCCACAACCAAATAAAAGGAGAGAAATTATGAAATACATTCTGATGATGAATTGCCCGAGGAAAGGCTACGAGTTAATGGGCGCATGGCCCAAGAAAGCCGTCCAGGACCACATTGCCTTCATGCACACGCTCAATAAGGATCTTCGCGAAGCCGGCGAGTTGGTTTCAGCAGAAGGCCTCGCCGATCCCCGACAGGCAGTCATCGTGCGCGTCGGCAAGAACGGAGAGCCGGTCACCGACGGCGTCTTCCCCGAATCCAAGGAGTTCCTCGCCGGCTACTGGATCGTCGATGTAGACAGCGAGCAGCGCGCGCACGAAATCGCCGCGCGTGCCTCCTCTGCGCCCGGCGCGGACGGCAAACCCTTCGTCATCCCCATCGAAGTCCGCCAGGTCATGAGCGGTCCGCCCGATGAGTTCGTCGCCTGAAGGAAGCCGTTGTGACGCCACTCGACACGACCACCGAGCATCTCCTCCGCGACCTCGCGCCGCAGGTGCTCGGTGCGGTCCTTCGCCGCTTCCGCGACTTCTCCGCGGCCGAGGACGCGGTGCAGGACGCACTCATCGCCGCGGCAGATCAATGGCCGCAGGAAGGCCTCCCCGACAATCCGCGAGCTTGGCTCATTCACGTCGCCACCCGCCGCATGACCGATCGCGTGCGCAGCGAGCGTGCCCGCCTCAATCGCGAAACCGCTGCCGCCGCGGAAACGCCATTCTTCTTTGTCCCTTCGTTCGATCCCGAAAGCGAAGAGCAGGACGACACGCTCGTCCTGCTCTTCATGTGCTGTCATCCCGTGCTCACGCCGGCCTCCGCCATCGCTCTCACGCTGCGCGCCGTCGGCGGCCTCACCACAGCAGAGATCGCCAGCGCTTTCCTGGTGCCCGAATCCACCATGGCACAGCGCATCACCCGCTCCAAGAGCACGATTAAGTCCTCCGAGGTCCGCTTTGAGCCGCCCTCCAGCAAACAGCGCGCCGAGCGCCTGCGCTCCGTGCTGCATGTCCTCTATCTCATCTTCAACGAGGGCTATACCTCCAGCGCCGGCCCGGAGTTGCAGCGCCTCGACCTGTCCGCCGAAGCCATCCGCCTCACCCGCGCCGCGCACTCATTGCTGCCGGACGATGCCGAAGTCGCCGGCCTGCTCGCCCTGATGCTGCTCACCGATGCCCGACGCCACGCGCGCACCGGCCCCGCCGGCGAAATCATTCCGCTCAATCAGCAGGACCGCTCTCTGTGGGATCAGGCCGCTATCCAGGAGGGCACGGCACTGCTCACCAGCGCGTTAAACAAAGGGTCCGTCGGCAGTTACACATTGCAGGCCGCCATCGCCGCCGTGCACGACGAAGCGCCCCGCGCCGAAGCCACCGACTGGCCGCAGATCCTCGCCTTCTACGAGCTCCTCAAGCGCATGTCGGACAATCCCATGGTCCTGCTCAACCACGCAGTTGCGGCCGCCATGGTCCACGGCCCCACTCACGGTTTGGATCTACTCAACTCCCTCGACAATGATCCGCGCATCGGCGCCCATCATCGTCTCGATGCCGTCCGCGCTCACCTGCACGAATTAGCCGGCGATCCCGTCGCCGCGATCGCCCACTATCAGGCCGCCGCACAGAAGACCGCCAGCATTCCCGAGCGCAATTACCTGCTCACACAGGCAGCGCGCCTGGCCGAAAACACCGGCCTTACACGTACGCAACCACCAGCCGGCTGAATCCAATGTCCTTCGCCGAATCCACGCGCGCAAAGCCTGCATCCGTCGCCATAGTCTCGATCTCCGTGTACGTATACGCATCGCCGCTCGAAGTATTAGCCAGCATGACCATGCTGAACGCAGCGGCCGTCGGCGGCGTCACGCGATCATCATTGGGAACGAACTCCAGAATCGCCGCGCGTCCGCCCGGCTTCAGCGCACCCCGCACCTTCTTCAGGAAGGTCGTGCAAGTCGGCACATTGAAATGGTGCAGAAAATTTGGAATCAGCACCACGTCATAATCGCTGCCGAAATCCGTTTCGAAGGCGCTCCCCGGAATCAGGTGATAGCGATCCCCCACGCCCATCGCCTGCGCATTCGCCTTCGCCACCTCCAACACATTCTTCCAGTCGGCCGCATACACCTGCGCGCCCGGATTCTCCTTCGCCACACTGATGCCGTACATGCCGTGACCCGCGGCAATATCCAGCACCTTGTACGCTTCGCCGCCCTGGCGCAGCGCCGCCGCCATCATCTGCGCGGGCATCCGCATCAGCGGCATCATGGCGCGCGCAAACGTCACCCACTCCGGATTCTCCGCCACCGTCGAACCCTGGCCCCTGGCCGTGCCGCCGCGGCGCACTGCCTCTGTCAGCCGGCCAAAGCCCTCACGCACTTGTGGGTTCAGCAGGAACTCCATCGCTCCGCCGATATACGCAGGGGATTTCCGATTCAGGAATAGCGCGGTGTCCGGCGCCAGTCCATAGTCACTTCCATCCTTGGTCAGGAAGCCGTGAATGGTCAGAAAATCGCATAGCGTGCGCACGCCGCGTTCCGCTGCCTGACAGCGCTGCGCAATCGTGGCTGTAGTCGCGTTGCCTTCGGCAATGGCAGTGAACACGTCCAGTTCCACGGCAGCACGCAACGCTTCCGTTTGTTGATACGCATTGATTGCGTTGAAGAATCGCTCCGGGGTGGGTTGCTGCGGCGGGGCTGTATGTATCGTCTGCTGGGGCTGAACTGTAGTAACCATCAATTTCTCTCCTGTCGGGAAGGGAGTGCCAGCTTAAACCAACGAAACAACCTTTGAATATGCCAATATTTCTTGCCAAGTCTCGAAGTGTCCTATTGACATCCGATACGAAGCGGTCGCATTATTCCTGCAGAATGTCGATAGGAACACCATGAGCACCCGCCAGACCAATCTCCTCCAGGGCACCCTCGATCTGCTCATCCTTAAAGCGCTCAAGACCGGCGAGTTGCACGGCCTAGGCGTCTCGCGCCGCATTGACCAGATCACTCGCGGCACCTTTCAGGTCAAGCCCGGCTCGCTGTTCCCCGCGCTGCACCGCCTGGAAGAAGCCGGCTGGCTCGCTGGATTTTGGGGCGAGTCGGAAAACAATCGCCGCGCCCGCTTCTATCGCCTCACCAAAGCCGGCGAGCGCCAGCTCGGTCAGGAAACAGAAGAGTGGCAGAAGATCGCCGCCGCGATGACCCACGCACTCAAAGCGACATAGGAGGTCTCGCCATGCAGCTCTGGTCCCGCCTCAAATGCCTCGCGCGCAATCTCCTCCGCAGACCTGCGATCGAAATCGAGCTGGACGAAGAGTTGCGCTCCTATGCCGAAACCGTCACGCAAGAAAAAATCGCCGCCGGCATCTCACCCACAGAAGCCCGCCGCACCACGCTCGCCGACCTAGGCGGCATCGAGCAGCTCAAGCAGTCCGTGCGTGATCGCCGCACCGGCACAGGCCTCGAGTCTCTCTTGCAGGACATTCGGTATGGCCTTCGTCAGATGCGCACGTCGCCCGGCTTCGCCATCACGGTGATCGTCACACTCGCGCTCAGCATCGGCATCACGGCCGCCGTTTTCAGCGTTCTTTATGCCATGCTCATTCGGCCGTTGCCCTATCACCATCCCGATAGCATTGTCGCGCTCGACACCCGCTCCGCTTCGGGCGGCTCACAGGCAGCATCGTTTCCCGAATATGTCGACTGGCGGCGCATGTCGCACGGCTTCTCCGAACTCGCCGGTTATACCAATTTCGGAACCATCGGCCTGGAGACCTCCTCAGGCCCGGTAGCGTTGCATGTCGTCGAGGGCACAGATAACTTTTTCGATGTCTTCGGCGTGCATCCCATTGCCGGCCGGACCTATCTCCCCGGTGAGGACGTGGACGGGAAAAACAACATCGTCGTTCTCAGCTACGAAACCTGGCAGCAGGATTTTGGCGGCCAAAATGTCATCGGCCACTCTATCCATCTCGATGGAATGCCTCACGTCGTCATCGGCGTCATGCCCGCCGGATTCCGCTTTCCCATCAATGCTGTCAACGCCGTGTATCGGCCCCTGCACCTCACACACGAGCAAAGATACGACCGTGGCAATCACTGGCTGCAAACGGTCGCACGTCTGAAACCGGGAATCGGCCCGCATCAGGCTGAAGCGGATCTCACTACTGTCTTCACCAGCCTCGGACGCACCGACACCTTCGACGCCGGGCGCGCCGTGAAGGCCGTCGATCTCGCCAGCTACATCGTAGGCAATACGGATAGCTCTCTCCGCCTTCTGCTCTGCGCCGTTCTCGCCATGCTGGTCATCGGCTGCGTCAACGTCGCTGGTCTAATGCTGGCTCGCGGTGTCAAGCGCGAGCGGGAGATGGCTTTACGTTCCGCCATCGGCGCCAGCCGCAGCCGCATCGCGCGGCAGATACTCACCGAATCGATACTCTTAGCCGTGTGCGGAGCAGCGGGCGGCATTCTCCTCGCCTACGCCCTGCTGCACGTGATCCGCTTGCTTCTTATCTCCGCGCTCTCCCGCGGCTCAGAAGTCGCGCTGAACCTGCCCATCCTGCTGATCGCTCTTCTCGTATCCGCAGCAGTGACAATCATTGCCGCGCTCATGCCCGCGTTGCGCCTCTCCGGAACCGCGCCCACTCTGGCCCTCAAATCCGGCGGCAGCGCCGGCTCCACGCGTGGCCAGCATCGGCTGCGCACCGCCTTCGTTGTCACTCAGGTAGCTCTCGCGCTGTGCCTGATCGTGGTGTCCGGGCTCCTGATGCACATGCTCGGCAGCCTGCGCAATACCGATCTCGGCTTCTCGCCCGAGAACATCCTCACTACCGAAATCAATCTTCCGTATGGGCGCTATACCTGCCGCGATATCCACGCCGACTTCTATCAGCCTCTGATGGATCGCGTGCACTCCCTTCCCGGCGTACAGGCAGTCGGCATGATCCAGATGTTGCCGATTCAGAGCTGGGGCTGGAATGGAGAACACATCCACATCTTTGGCACGCCGCCTTTGCAGAATCCTCGCACTGCGGCCGCCGAAATTCGCTTCGTCTCCCCCGGCTATTACCAGGTCTTTCAGGATCGCCTGCTCGCCGGCCGTCTGCAGAACCCCAGCCTGGACAAGCCGTCCACCAGGTTGGTTGTGGTCGTGAACGAAGCCTTCGTCAAACAATTCATTCCCGCGGGCCGCGATCCGCTCGGCGTGGAAATCGGCGACAACACCGAAACCGACACCCGCGCCGATCAGCCAAACCCCCGGCTGCTCATCGTCGGCGTCGTCAAAAACATCCGGCAAAATATCTATCAGCCGCCCATGCCGCAGATGGAATTTCTCGTGACCCAGGTCCCTGTAAAGGAAAGCCTCAACATCATCGGCAGCATCCACCTCGTCATTCGCACCTCCGGCGATCCGGAGAGCCTCGTTCCCAGCCTGCGGCAGGTCTTCCATGACATCGATCCTGCCGTGCCCTTTCGCACACCCGAAATCATGCGCTCGGTGATCGCCGAAGTCCTGACCTTCGAGCGGTTGGAGAACTGGCTCTTCGGCGCGTTCGCGACTCTTGCGATGCTGCTCGCCGTCGTCGGTCTTTACGGACTTTTGAGTCATGAAGTAGAGCTATCCACCCGCGACATCGGTGTACGCCTTGCGCTCGGCGCCACTCGGGGAACTATTCTTTCCGGCATCTATCGCCGCGTCACTTGGATGTTGAGCATCGGCGTATGTATCGGCTTGCTCCTGACCTTCGCCGCGCAAAAATACATCAACTCAGTTGTCTCCATACAACCGGAAAGAGACGGCATGAGAATCCTCATACTTTCCGCTACCTTGGTCTGCGCCGGATTGTTAGCAGCGCTCCTGCCCGCACAGCGCGCCGCCTCAGTCGAACCCATGGCCGCCCTGCGACAGGAGTAGTCGATGTGAACAGCGCCCGCGCACGCTCGAAAGAGATCGTTGGAGGGCTCGCATCATGAATCTCTACGCTCGTCTCCGCAGCGCCTGCCGCAATCTCCTGCGCAAGCCCGAGATCGAAAGCGAGCTCGACGAAGAGCTCCGCTGCTATGCCGAAACCGTCACGGAAGAAAAGATCGCCGCGGGCATCTCCCCCTCAGAAGCCCGCCGCACCACACTCGCCGACATCGGCGGCATCGAGCAGGTAAAACAATCGGTCCGTGACCGCCGCACCGGCATCGCGCTCGAACTCTTCTGGCAGGACGTGCGCTACGCCTTCCGCCAACTCGCCCGCAACCGCGCCTTCACACTCACTGCGGTGCTCACATTAGCGCTCGGCATCGGTGCGACGACTGCGATCTTCTCCGCCGTCTACGCGTTACTGCTGCGCCCGCTGCCTTATCCAGACGTAAGCCGCCTGGTCTTCATCACGGCGAAAACTCCGGCCATGAACGTAGACCCGCTCCTCTCGCAGGATTTCGTGGCTGCGCAAACTTCCGTGAAGTCTTTTCGTCAGATCGTGGGATATAACTACCAACTCCAGAACCTGACCGGCGCAGGGGATCCAATACGCGTGACCAGCGCCGGTGTCACTGCGAATTTGCTTCCTCGACTTGGAGCTCTTCCACGTCTCGGCCGCCTCTTCACCTCCCAGGACGACCGTCCCGGCGGGCCGCCCTACGTGATTCTCAGCAATCGCTTGTGACGCGCTCAATTTCATGCTGATCCGCAGATTGTCGGAAAGACACTTTCACTCGACGGCAAGCAACAGGTCATAATCGGCGTGCTCCCGCAACCTTTTTCATTTCCCGACCTAACTCTCGAACCCGACCTCTATCGTGCTCTCGATCTCCCTCATGACACCAGCCTTGCCGCCGCGAAAGTCTCCTACGGGGTCAACGCCATCGCGCTGCTCCGCCCCGGCGTTTCTAGGCAGCAGGCGCAGGCGGAATTGCAAACCTTTTTTCTCGCCCGTGCTCATGCGGCACCTCCAGTCTTCGGGCGCTTCTTCGCCGGCCGGCGCGTAGATGTCGAACCGCTACAACGTCACGTCGCCGGCGACAATCGCGAATCCCTCCTCATCCTCCTCGCATGTGTAGGGGCTGTGCTCCTGATCGCCTGCACAAATGTTACTAACCTGCAGTTCGCTCGCGCCGTGTCTCGCCGTCACGAAACCGCGCTCCGCGGCGCACTCGGCGCTTCGCGCCTGCGCCTCATCCGCCAGTTCCTCGTCGAAAGTCTCGTTCTCTCCTCGTTCGCGGCAGCGCTCGGCCTCGCCCTCGCCTCCATCGTTACAGCTCTCGTCCGCCACGCTGGCGCCCTAAATACGTCGCAGCCAGCGTCCCGAATGGCCCAGTTGCTACAGCTTCCCTTTGGCAAACTCAGCGCCGCTTTTCAGATCAACGCCTGGGTTCTCGCCTTCACCATTGCTCTCGCACTCGTCTCCACTCTGCTCTTCGGTCTTGCGCCTGCCTTCAGTGGCTCTCGCCTCGATCTCCGCACTGCTCTCCAGTCCGCCGCGATGCGTGTTACCCAGGCGCGCGAGCAGCGCCTCCTGCGCCACAGCCTGCTTGCTATTGAAGTCGCACTTGCCGTCGTGCTCCTCGCGACCGCTGGCCTGCTCATCCGCAGCTTTGTGAACGTCATGCGCTACGACTCGGGCTTCGATCCATCCAATACGCTTACTGGCACGACGCTTCTCTATAGCCCCCACTACACGCCGCCCGGAGAGGCGACACGCAATTTCATCCGCGACCTGCTTGCGCGCCTTCGGGCGCTTCCTGGCGTACAGTCAGCCGCTGTAGCCACCGCTCTCCCATTGCAGTGGACCGGCTCCTCTACCTCCATCACCTTCGGGCCGCCGATGCCGCCTCCACCCATTGCTGCGCGCCAAAGCGTGACCGTCATCAGTCTTACGCCCGACTATTTCCATGCCGTTGGCAATCCCATCCTGCAGGGCCGGGCATTCACCATCGATGACACTGCAATCTCGCCGCCCGTCGCCATCGTCAACCAGGCTTTCGCAAGGCGCTTTTTCGGTGGAAACGCGTTAAGGAAGCAATTCAATCGTTTTGCCGGTACCAACCGGTTTGATCCTGTCACCATCGTGGGCATCGCGCAGGATCTTCGCCATAACGGCCTTGAGCAGCAGGTGCAGCCGGAGTTCTACCTCCCTGAGGAGCAGGCTCCCTCAGGCGAAATCAACATCGCCCTCCGCAGCACCGCCGATCCCATACTCCTCGCCCAAGCCATGCGTCAGGCCGTCCTCGCCGTCGATCCCCAGCAACCCCTGTTCGACATCCAGACGATGGACCAGCGCGTCGCAAGCCAGGTCGCGCAGCGCCGCCTCATCATGCTGCTCATCGCCTGCTTCGCTCTGCTCGCCGTCATCCTCTCCGCCGTCGGCGTCTATGGCGTCTTCGCCTACTCCGTCTCGCAGCGCACGCAGGAGATGGGCATCCGCCTCGCCCTCGGCGCATCCCGCCGAGGACTTCTCGGTCTCATCGTGGCGCAGGCCGGGCGCCTCATCGCTGTCGGCGGCATCCTCGGCATCGCCGGAGCTTTCCTGCTCAGCCGGCTGCTCACCAGCATGCTGGTCGGCGTCAAGCCGCACGACGCCATCTCCTTCTCCCTCGCCTGGACCGTCATGACCGCAATCGCGCTCCTCGCCAGCACCATCCCCGCTTCACATGCCGCCCGCACCGATCTGGTCACGGTGCTTCACGCGGAATAGCTCAGATTGAGCACTGAATAGCTCTTACCAGGGCAGCACATGATCGCTTGACCACCAGCGGTGATATTCCACCCGCAGCGCTCCGGCCTTCACCGACGGATCGGCCTCCATCAGCATCTGTGCCTGCTCCAGCGAAATCGGCCTGAAAATCACCAGTCCCGCAAAATCTCCTGAGTTGTCGATCGAGCCGGCCGCACTCAGCATCCCTCGTGCTTTCAACTGCTGCACATAGCGCTCATGCTCTCGAAACCATGCACTCTGGTGCTGTTCAGACGTTCCCCACGCAGGCCCGTGGAACACCATGCAGAACGGATGGATCTGCATATTCTCCGGCATCTTCGGATCCAGCTTGTGCAACCGCCGGTATTCCTCTCCGATGTCCGCGGGCCCCTCCCACGCATGCACGTCGACGGTGTTCCGATGCCCCAACACCGTTGGGTCCTGCGCCGCGATCTTCTCCGCTGTAGCGAGGGAATCGGCCTTGAAGAGAAAGATGCCACTGATGGTCGGCGGCGTATCCTCAAATGGCCCAGCGGAAACCAGCACACCATCGGCAGCCATCTTGCGGATATTCGCCATGTGCGCCGCCTGAATCCGCTCGGCGTCTTCCTTCGCAAGCGCTTTGCGCTCAGGACTACGCCGCAGAAACACAACGTAATAGCGTGCCGTTGCATTCTGTCCTGCAAACGCCACCGTTTGCACGAGCAACACAACAAGAAGAGCCCACATGGTTCGCCGTCTCACATCCATAGGGCATATCTCCGCGATACGAATGACCGCATGTTAAGCCGCTCGTGGGAGATGAGGGCAATTAAATTCCCCTTAAGCTCAATGCTGACGTTCCGCCAAGCCGAATGCGCTGCATGGCGGACCGCGCACCAATCGTCGCCTCTGCGCTTTGGGCGGACTAAAGGGAAGTGAACACCTCCGTAACTCTGGCTCTCCGCAAATCTGCCAGTTAATTACCCTGAAATTGGTACTCTGGAAATAGAGAGCCAAATCCGCGAATCATCTGCAAGGATTTACTTCCTCGATGTTCGCGTCGCACCTTGTAAGTCCTTTGTTTTGACGAATGAAGCGATAACCCCTTTCGATGGACGAATTTAGCCCTCGGGAGGAACCCTAAAGCCACTGATAAGGAAAGGCTTACAAGCCAGCCTCCGGTAACGGGAGGGGGGTTGGGGGGTGGTCACGTTAGGGGACGCGAGAAGCCGTAAAATGTCCTGACTCCATGCCCGCAATCAGAAACCGAATCAGCCTTCCACGAAGCGGAACGCGCCGCCGCCTTCATCCGCGAGCGCACCGCGCTTCAACCGCACCGAAGATCGCCATCGTCCTTGGCACCGGGCTCGGCGGCTTCGCCGACCATCTCACCGACGCCGTCGCGATCCCATACGCCGAGATCCCGCACTTCCCGCTCCCGACCATCGAAGGACACGCCGGCCGCCTCGTCCTCGGCACTTTCGCCGGGGTGCCGCTCGCCGTCATGCAGGGCCGCGTCCACGCCTATGAGGGCTACACGCCCCGCCAGGTTATCTACCCCGTCCGGGTGCTCTCCCGCCTCGGCATACGGACGCTGGTCGTCACCAACGCAGCCGGGGGCATACGCACCGACTTCGCCTCCGGCCAGCTCGTCCTCATCTCCGATCACATCAATTTCACCGGACAAAATCCGCTCGCCGGCCCCAACGATCCGCGTCTCGGCGAGCGCTTCTTCGACATGTCAGACGCCTACTCGCGCCGCCTGCGCGCGCTTGCGCATCGCGCTGCCGAGTCCGAAACCGTCACGCTGCTCGAAGGCGTCTATCTCGGCCTCACCGGCCCCAGCTTCGAAACGCCCGCCGAGATTCGCGCCTTCCGCGCGCTCGGTGCAGACCTCGTCGGCATGTCGACGGTGCATGAGGTGATCGCCGCGCGACACCTCGGCATGGAAGTGCTCGGCTTCTCCTCGGTCACCAACATGGCGGCCGGAGTGCTCGATCGAGCCGATCAACCACGCGGAGGTGCTTGAGATCGGCCGCCGCGTCCAGCAGACGCTCACCCGGGTGCTCGCCGCGCTGATACCCCTGCTGGCCCTACCCGCCTGACCTACTCGATTCTCGCGGTCCTCTGCTCTTCGCGCACGATCAGCCGATCTCCCTCGCGGAGGTAGCTCTTTCTGCGGAACCAGTCCTCCATCGCTTGTCGAAGCGCATCGAGCGGAACACGCAGCCCCACCTCCATCGCTCCGTCGCTGACGGGCAATGTGTCATCGAAGATCGCGCTGTTGGTGAAGTTGCGCATCGCGAAATTGTCGATCCACGCGAGTGGGCAAGCCTGTGGCGGCTCGCCTTCGCGCGCATACTCGATGCGCAATGTACGCAGAAACATCGGCTGGCTAGCTTCTCCCTTGCGGCTGGACGGAATTATCTCCGCGGATGAGGACCTGCCGCACGCACGGCGGCCGGCGCATCGAAGCGCGCGAAGTTCGCGTCGAAACGCGCGGCCAGCGCCGCCGCTTGCCGATCGTATGCCGCTTTATCCGCCCAGGCATTTCGCGGATTCAGCAGTTCGTCCGGCACACCGGGGCAATGCGTTGGAATGCTCAGTCCGAAGGCCTGCTCGGCGGCGAATTCCGCACCGGCCAGGCTGCCGTCGAGTGCCGCCGTCACCAGCGCGCGCGTATGCGGCAAGCTCATGCGCCGGCCCACGCCGAACACCCCGCCGGTCCAGCCGGTGTTGACCAGCCAGCATTGGGCGCCGTACTGGCGCAGGCGCTCGCCCAGCATCGCCGCATATACCTTTGGCGCAAGCGGAAGGAACGGCGATGCGAAGCATGTGGAGAACTCCGGCACCGGCTCTGATCCGAGTCCGGCCTCCGTGCCAGCCAGCTTCGCAGTGTAGCCGGAGAGGAAGTGATACATCGCCTGCTCCGGCGTGAGCTTTGCGATGGGGGGCAGCACACCGAAAGCATCCGCCGCCAGAAACAGCACATTCGCTGGCTGGCCGCCGATGCCGGGAACGACTGCGTTCTCGATGAAATCCACCGGATAGGCGGCACGGGTATTTTCCGTGTAGCGAATATCTTCGTAATCGGGATCGCCAGTACGCGGATCGATCACGACATTCTCCAGCACGCACCCGAAGCGGATCGCGTGATAGATCTGCGGCTCCTTTTCCTCGCTCAGATCAACACACTTCGCATAGCAACCGCCTTCGAAGTTGAAGACGCCGCGCTCGCCCCAGCCATGCTCGTCATCGCCGATCAGCCGCCGATGCGGATCGGCAGAGAGCGTCGTCTTGCCGGTGCCGGAGAGGCCGAAGAAGAGTGCCGTCTTGCCATCCGCGCCGATGTTCGCCGAGCAGTGCATGGGGAAGACATCGCGCTCCGGCAGTAGATAATTCATCACGCCGAAGATAGACTTCTTCATCTCGCCAGCATATTTCGTGCCACCGATGAGCACGATCTTGCGCGTGAAATCGGTGATGATGAAAGTCGATGACGTCGTGCCATCACGTTCAGGAACTGCCTCGAACTCCGGCGCGGCGATCACGGTGAACTCGGCAGCGTGCGCAGCCAACTCTTCGGCATCGGGCCGCACAAAAAGCTGCTTCACAAACAATGCATGCCACGCATATTCCGCCACGATGGTGATCGGCAGTCGATAATGCGGGTCGGCGCCAGCATAGAGGTCCAGTACGTACCGGTCGCGCTCCTGCATATGCCGCTCCACTCGCTCCAGCAGCGCGGCAAAGCGCTCCGGTGGAAAGGGCTGGTTGACTTTACCCCAGTCGACGCGCGATTCGGTAAGCGCATCCCGGACGAGAAATTTATCGCGCGGCGAACGCCCGGTGCGTGATCCGGTCAGTGCAACAACAGCCCCGTTGGAGGCAAGACTCGCTTCACCGCGCGCGATCGCCGCTTCCACCAACTGCGGCGTGGACAGATTCCGGTGAACATGCGGTCCTTCTAACAAACTCCTCGACACAGTGCTCGCGATCGCCGCGCCCATATCACTCCTGTTTCCCGCTTAGGCTACAAAACCGTCCATTGTGCCACCCCGCAGGCGGCCGAGGCCAGTGGCGGTTACCCGGAATGTCAGCAGCCGAACGAGGCCTCTGCACCACACAAGCTAAGCCGCTGATTCAGTGCGCCTTAAGGTTCGCTTAAGCTGCGGGGCATTCACGCGAAATTCACGCGCTGAGAACCGTACCGCCACATTGCCCTTGCTATCACCATTATGGAGGTTTTTCCATGAAACGCTTTGCACTCCTGCTGATGGGCACCGCCGCCCTGGCAGTTGCCGCAATTCCCGGTCATGCTGACGATGATGATTGGGGACACAACAACCACATCAAACGCGTGTTGCTCATCAGCATCGACGGCATGCACGCCGTCGATTATCAGAATTGCGCGCGCGGCATCAGCGGCGTCAATAACGGCACACCCTATTGCCCGAATTTGGCAGCGCTGGGCCACTCAGGCATCAACTATGTCGCGGCCAGCACGTCGCGGCCATCAGATTCTTTTCCCGGCCTGACGGCAATTGTTAGCGGCGGCACTCCCCGGACCGAGGGCGTCTACTACGATGTCGCCTACGACCGCTCTCTCGACGCCCCGGCAAAGACCACCGGCAACGGCGTGGCTGCCGGTCCCTGCACGCCCGGCGCAGCGCCCACGGGCACGACGCACCGAATATGAAGAAGGCATCGATCTCGACCAGAGCAAGCTGAATGGCGGGGCGCCCGGTGCGGGTCTCGTCGACGGAGGCATCGCGGCCATCGATCCACAGCGGCTGCCACGCGATCCCAAGGCAGGCTGCGCGCCCGTCTACCCGTGGAATTTTGTCCGAACCAATACCATCTTCGGCGTAGTGAGGCATGCCGGCGGATACACGTCCTGGTTCGACAAGCACCCTGCATACTCCTCCGTAGCTGGACCGGGCGGAGCATCCCTCAGCGAATACTTCTCCCCGGAGATCAACTCCGCGGTGGTTGCCGTGCCGGGCTACAGCACACCGGCAGGAATCTCCTGCAGTCCCATTCCCGATCCTTCACAAACCGGCTCGTGGACCGACAGCTTCGCAAACATCCAGTGCTACGACACGATCAAAGCGAAGGGCATTCTGAACCAGATCCACGGCAAGGACCACAACGGCAAAGGCAGCCGCGTTCCGAATCTCTTCGGCATGAATTTCCAAGCAGTGAGCGTAGGACAGAAGCTTATTGAAAAGGGCGTTGGCAGCGGCGGCTATCTCGACGCGGCCGGCACACCAAGCGAACAGCTGGCTCAGGAGATCGCATTTGTCGATGCTTCGATCGGCCAGATGGTCGACGAGTTGAAAGATACAGGTGAGCTCGACTCAACTCTGATCGTCATTACCGCCAAGCACGGACAGGGGCCGATTGATCCGAACCGCTTCTTCCCCATCCCCGGACATGGCGGCAACAACGGCATTACGCCGGCAACCCTGCTCGCAAACCTTCTTCCCGTCTCCGAATCGCCACTGAACCCCACCGGCATCGGCGCAACGGAAGACGACGTCTCGCTTCTTTGGCTGAAAGACTCTAGCCAGACAGCCTCCGCCGTCGCAACACTGGAAGAGAACGGCAGCAAAATCGGGCTCGGCACGATCTTCTACGGTCCGTCGCTCGCGATGAATTACAACCCGCCTGGACTGCTGCCGTATGGCGACCCACGCACGCCAGACATCATCGTGACGCCGAATCCGGGCGTGGTCTATACGGGCAGTACCGCCAAGCAGGAAGAGCATGGCGGCTTCTCGCATGACGACACCAACGTCATGCTGCTGCTCTCGAATCCCGGGTTCCGGCCGCGCACCGTCTACTCCGATGTTTCGACGACCCAAGTTGCGCCGACCATCCTGCAATCGCTCGGGTTGAATCCGCGTGAGCTGCAAGCGGTGCAACTGGAAGGCACACCGGTGCTGCCGGAGATAGAAGCGTCTCACGACAGGTAGCCGGGACTTTATCCAGCAACAACGCGGCCCACAGAATTCTTGTGGGCCGCATCTCTTCTCAAGTTCGCGCTGTTCGCGTTACTGGGCCATCGCCTCATGGATGACCGGCAGCATGGGAAGGTTCGCGGTGTTCTTCGCCTCGTCCATCACGATCTGGAGATGCTCCAGCACCTCCTCCACGCTCATGGCATACATCTCGCGGCCATTGTCATAGCCTTCCTCGATGGCCTGCTTCAGATAGTGGCCGGCAATCTGCGCCGCGAGACGGTCCGTAATGACGTTGCCGGTCTTCTTCTTGTATTCAACCCAGGCGATGGCGGGCATGGCGATCCACACGGGACGCCCACTCACCTCAAACCGGACATCAATGGCATCGGCATGCCGGGTTGCGATTGCCACGATATTGGCGCGCCAGAGGCAGTGCAGCGTCTCTTCCGTCCAGCGGTCTACGACGTCAAATTCCTCATACATGGTGCCTTCAGCCTATCGGCAACGCCCCGGGGGCGCAATACACGGCCGATCCATGCCGTGCAACAAAAATCTTAGGGCTGAGGAAAAAAATAGCAAATCTTCCGCCCATTGCTGCGTCCAATAGTCTGCATTTCGGATTATCGAGCTATTTCAGAGGAGTCAGACGTCGTGCCCAAAACCACTACCCCTACCCCCCATAGTGTCTATGAGAAGAAGTTGCGCCAGCAGCATGATTTGCTGGTGCGCTCCATGCAGTCCGCCGTTGAACAGGGTCGGGATGCTGGAATGGACGACACCCAGGACGTGGCCGATCAGGCCGTTGCCTCGTATCAAAAAGAGTTCCTCTTCTCGCAGGGGACCAGCGGCCATCTGCAGATGCAGTTGGTGAGACAAGCCCTGGAGCGTCTGCGCGAGGGCAGCTTCGGCGAGTGCCAGAACTGCGGCGAGACCATTGGCGCCAAGCGGCTCGAAGCCCTTCCCTGGACGCCATTCTGTATTGCCTGCCAGGAAAAGGTAGAGCGGGGCGAGCTGGAAATGCCTGTACGGGCCGCCTGATCCCAGGCTGGCGCTTGTCATCCTGACGGGGCACCTCCAGGTGCCCCGTTTAGCTCTTTATGCGTTTTGCAATGCGTCCAGACGATGTCCTTTTGACCCTGAAATCGCGCCGCTGCTACACTTTTGATATCAACTTCTCTGAGAGCCGCGGATCTGTCTATCCGCCAGCGCACGACCGCGCCAGCTCTTTCTGCAAGGACCTCAAAGGACTCAGTGGACGCACAGACCCGCAGCGCGCTTAAGAAAGAAGACGTTTTTATCCACAGCACCCAGGCTGGCCTGGACTGGATCGCCGAAAATCGCGCCAAAGCTCTCCGCATCGCGATTGCGGTGTTGGTGGCCGTCGCGCTCGTGGTGGCAGCCGTTATCGTCTATCAGCAGAGGTCCGAGACCGCTGCAAATGCCTTTGGACGCGCCGCGGCCGTCTACGGAACGCCGATCGCCGATGCTGCGCAGCCGATGCCGCCTGGTGTGAAGACCTTCCCTACGGCAGCGGATCGTGCGAAGGCTGCCAACCCGCTCTTTGAGGACGTCGCAAAGCGCTACAGCAGTACGACAGCCGGACACAATGCGCTGTACTTTGCCGGGCTGACCGCAGCGGAGATGGGCAATACCGGCGAGGCGGAGGCGAACTTCCGGAAGGCCGGCGAGGTGCACGATGCGAACGTCGCCTCCCTGGCGCGTCTTGCTCTGGCAAATCTGCTGACCCAGCATGGCCAGACCAGCGAGGCCATCAAGCTCTATCAGGAGCTGATCCAGCATCCGACGACAACCGTGCCCGCAGCCACGGCGCAGTTGCAGCTTGCAGCTTTGTACGAGGCCAATCACAATTCGGCGGAGGCGAACAAGATTTATGCCCTGCTCAAGGCCAAGGACACGACAACAGCCGCCGGCCAGATTGCCGCGCAGAAGCTCGCCGGCCGGCACTAAATATTGGGGTGGATCGCTTCCCTCCCGACGGCCCTCTGCGCCGGGCGTCTTCATGCGTCGGTTCCCTGCACTTCACCTGACACAAGATTCGGGGCAATTCCTGTGAGCGAATCCCGCCCGCCCCGCGTCAGTGAGAAGAAGCATATGGGCAGCTATGAGGGAAATCTGACCGGATTGCTCCCGATGCCGGAGACGAAAACCGCCGGCACGGCAGCGGACGACCGCACCGCCGAGCTTACGACGTTGGTTCGCGAGTACTCCGCGACCCTCTACCGGGTCGCCTTTTCCATCTCGCGAAACGCCGCCGAGGCCGAGGACATGGTGCAGGAGACGTTTCTGCGCGTTCTGCGGCATCGCGATCGGCTGCCGGAGATTCGCGACGCGCGTGTCTGGCTGATCCGCATCACCTGGAACCTGGTACTGGACCGCAAACGCCGGCAGAAGACCCGTCCGGAAAACGAAGACATCAGCGAGCTGGCCCGTGTACTTCCGGCCAAGGAGTTGCGCGCTGACCAGACCGTGATTTCCGCACAGCGCCATGCGCGTGTACTCGCCCTGATCGATGAATTGCCGGCGAAAGAACGCCAGGCACTGCTGCTCTCCGCTCTCGAAGAGCTTTCTAACGCCGAAATAGCCTCGGTGCTGGGCATCACCGAATCCTCGGTGCGCTCGCGCCTCTTCCGCGCACGCCGCGATCTGGCGGAAAAGCTGCGCAAGGAAGGACTGAAGCCATGAGCTTTTCCGAATCTGCCAATCGTCCGCAAGCCATCGACTACACACCAGAAATTCAGGAGGCGCTGGCAGTGCTAGCAGCCGTCCAGCCGCGCGAAGGGCTGGAGCAGCGGATCCTCGCGCGGCTCGCCTCTCCTCCCGAATTGTCCTGGTACCAGCGGTGGATCGCAGTCCCAGCCGGACACCATCGCTGGGCGCTGGCCGCGGCATCGGTCGCGATTGTGGCCGGCGGCGTCAGCCTGACAACGTTTCGACCTCATCCCGTGCCTCTAACGACTCCCGCGGCCGTGCATCTGCCCCGTCCAGCGCAGCAACCTGCTGCGGCCGCAGCCGGAATCGCAGTCAGCGAACATCCGCTGGAACCAACTAAGACGAAAACACGGCATCGCGGCGTGCACCGGTCGTTCCGCGCCATGCATGACCGTGTTCCACTGCCGCGCGGAACCGTTGCACCAATTCGGCCCCAGGCTGTTCCGCTCAATCAATAGCGTCAATCGGCGTTCAGATTTGGTTCCCATGCCCAGCAGCATGTGTACAAGGGCCAACACGGCTGCCCCGACAAACGCCGAGCCGAACGTGTCCACGTGAAACCCGGGCACCAGGCGCGATGCCAGCAACAGCACGAAGGCGTTGATCACCAGCAGAAAAATGCCGAGCGTCAGGATGCTGAGCGGGAAGGTCAGGATCTTCAACAGCAGTCCAAGTGTCGCGTTCAGCAATGCGATCACCAGCACGGCGATGAATGCAGAGGCCCAGCTACGGATGTGAAACCCAGGCACGAAGTAGGCGATCACGAACAGCGTGATCGCGCCGACGATCCAACGCAGCAGCAGTCCCAGCACGCATCACCTCTTTCCACGTCTCAGGATGAGCCATACGGTAGAGCATTTCGAGATCGGTGTATACGCGAAGATGCTCTAGCATGAAGCTAGCCTTGCGTTTCTTCGCGATCATCCCTCTTGCATTCTCTCTCGCAGCCCTACCAGCGTGGCCTGCCGCTGCGCCTGCTGCGCAACCGCTGTCTCCTTTGCCGGATGTACCCGCGTTACTGCGCAGCGTGGAAGCCAACCAGGCGGAGTTGGATCGCGCCCGCGAGGAGTACACCTTTCGCCAGCAGCAGCGGCTAACCTTCAATGACAAGCACGGCAAGGTGCAGCGGACGGAAGAGCGCGTCAGCAATGTCTTCTTCGTGCACGGGCACCCGATCGAGACACTCACCAACAAGAACGGCAAGCCGCTAAATGCCGGCGATCTGAAAAAGCAGCAGGATCGTGCGACGAAAGAAGCCGTGAAGTATGCTGCACAGCCTTACGGCCAGCCCGACAAGGACGACGTGAGCGTCTCGCGTCTGCTGGCCATCACGCGATTCTCGAATCCACGGCGCGTGATGGAAGGCGGCCGTCCTGTGATTGCGGTCGACTTCACCGGCGATCCGCACGCGAAGACGCATGGACGGAACGAAGATGCCATCAAAAAGGTGCGCGGAACCGTATGGATCGATGAAGCGGCGCGCGAGGTGACGCGCATGCAGGCCAGCTTCGATGAGCCGCTGCGCATCGGCTTCGGCTTGTTCGCCACGGTAGATGCCGGCAGCAACTTCTCGTTTGAACAGGCGCTCATCCGGAACGAGGTATGGTTGCCGACGAGAGTCGATGCACGTTTCGACGGCAAGGCCGCGCTGTTCGTCGGCTTCCATGTCGATCTGTCCATCCGCTTTGACCAGTACCAGAAGTTCGGCGCGAGCGCGACCGAGCACATCGGCGCGCCGCAGACCCGGTGAGTCTCTCATTCCTTGTTCATCCGTGGCTGGCTCGTAGCGATTCGTCACAATTCTCTGTAGGTCACCCGGTCCAATGAATTAGTGCCTATGTTGGTTTCATTTAAAGAAACCTTCAACGCAACCAATACACCGCAGTTCGGCCAGTCAAACAACGTGACGGGGTTCAACCAGTACAAGCCGGGCAATCCGAGCGGCTTTGCAGCCATGACCAGCACACGCAACGACAAACGGCAGGTGCAGACGGCGCTGAAACTCACGTTCTAACCGTCCGCAGAAACTACAAGAGGGCCGCGGAAGTGCGGCCCTCTCTTATTTGCACAGAGATCTTGCAATTACTGCGGCGGAGGCCCACCTGCGTCCGGAGGAGGAGGCGCGCCTTGCGAACCACTCTGTCCGCCCTGCATGCGCTGACTACGCCGATCCTGCATCTTCTTCTGGTCGGCTTCGTACTTCTGCTTCTGCTCGTCATTCAGAACCGCCTCGATCTTCTGATTGTCGGTTTCATGCATGCTGCGCATCTTCTCCATCTTGTCCTGGCGAGAGGTGGAAGTATCCGAGTGCATGGATTCCATCTGCTGCTGCTCATCCTGGAGAATGGGCTTGATCTGGCTCTGCTGATCGGCGGTGAGTTTGTAGCGCTTGGTCATGTGAGCAAGGCGCTGATCGGCATCCATGCGATGGCCGCCACGGTGACCGCCCATGCCGCCGCCTTCGGCTTGCGGAGCATTTTGCTCGGGTGCGGACCCTGTCTCCTGCGCAAGCATCACGCCGGTTGCCAGCAGCCCAGTAAGTACGAGACTACACAGTTGCCGTTTCATTGTTTGTGTTTCCTCCACACTCCTATCAACCCCAGGTGCCTGTTCCGGTTGCGGAGCGATCGCATTGCTGCGTGAGATGGAGCCAAGGAGGCCGCCAACTCGCGTACGCTCCAGGGCGTGACTGGCGCCCTCGTGTGGGAGGGCTGCCAGCTTGTATGGACGAGGAGATGGCCGGGGAGTTTCCTCGGAACTGGAAATTAAGGCTTTCCGGGAACGAATACAGACAACCCGGCGAATACAGATCAGGCGGATAGACGCGCTGATCGGGAGTGGAAAAGGCGATCCGAGTGCCCATTCGGACCGCCTCGATGATCTAGCGGCTTGGTTCCGGCTGCAGCTTAAGGCCGTTCTCAAGCACCTACTTGACTGTTGCGTTGACGGCGTTCTCCCACTTCTGGCCGGCGGCGTTGATGGCAAGCATGGCGAAGCGATGGCTGCCGTTAGCCAAGTTGATGGTGGTGTTGAGCTGCTTGCTGGATGCGATGGTGTGCTTCTTCACCCCATCCACCCCACAGCTCCATGCGAGCGACGGTACCGGTGACGGTCGCAGAAGCCTCAATCAGCACTGGCAAACCTACGGACGAGCCACTCGTCGGAGCGCAGATGTGCACCCCATTCGAAGACGGCGCGCTGCATGCCGTAGAGGCAAGCACAACAACCAGGGGCGTTCGGAGTGGATGCGATGGTATACGGAGAGCCGGGTACCGCGGTGATGCTGCCCGATGTGACGGTATACGCATAGAGCTTTTTCGTGGAGTTACTGAGGGCGAACAGATGATTATTGTTGTCCTAATGAATTTCGTCGATTGGCGCGGTAGTTAGAACTCCTGAATAGGATGTGATCGGGTTCGCGCCATTGAAGTGAAAGACCTGTAGACCAGGCTTTTGCGCAGTGCCATTCGATGCAGTAAAACGTTGTATTACCGCCGACCGCCAGGAACTGACCCGAGGGAGGCATATTGAGAACCGTGGCATTGACGGTGGTAGTAGGCATGTTCGCCGCGGTATTGCTGGAGGCAATGTTGCCGTTCGAAGCCACTGTAAAGCTGGCGAGGTGAATAGGTTCAAATGTGCAGTAGTCGGGCTCTGGAATCCCGGCAACGGCCAGATGATTGGCAGGATCTGCCGTCGCAGCCTGCGGCTGCAAATTCCCCATCGAAGTGGTGATATGGGCCCCCAGAAATCATCGCGCCGCTGCTCCCGCGCTGGAACGCGTATGGCTGGGTGGTGCAGAACCCAACGCCTGCGAAGCTGTACCCAAAAGCGCCATTCCCGTGAGAGCGATCAGAGTGGGCGTCGAGGTGATGGTCTGATTGAACTCTGTTGCTCCCAGAAATGTGAGCGCGCCGGTACTGGAAATTTTAAAGCTCTGAAGCGCGGCGCATGGCGACCTTGGATTAGTAAATGGGAGCTCCACATAAACTTCCTGGCCGGTGTGGTCGAAAACGCCTTGATAGCCGGTCCCGCACTCGCCACCAAAGTAAGATTGCGTATTGATCTGGGAGACCTGGCCCTTGATGGCTCCGTTCGATGCAACGGGTAAGAGTGGACGTAGTCAGCTTCCCAAGCTGACAAAGTATTTCCCGTTGCTCCCGACAGCACTGCCGGCAATGGAAAGGGAGAACCGGAGACCACAGTAAGACTACCGTTGGATGCCGCGTTGTAGAGATAAACGCCTTTGGTCGTGCCTACATACACATAGGCGATCGGATTTGCGGCTGAGCTGATATCAGAGGAAGCCTGTGGGAAGGCCGTCGCCGGACTTAGTGCGGCGAGACAGAGGGCGAATATAGATATCCTGAGTACGCAACTGACCATATGAGCCATGGAGGGCTCCTTTCTGCGATGAGGCCAATAGCTGGAGGCCGGCAATGGAGGGACTTGCGACATGTGAGTTGCGGAATTTGGCCACGTGATTGGCCGGATCGTGGGATGCCGGACTCTACTTCGAAAATTGTCTGTACGACTGGCTGGCGACGCGGGTCAGTGCGACGACCAATTCGACCAGGAAATGGAACCGAGAGGTTCATCTCTAGTCAAAATCTCATAGAAACGCAAAAAGCCCGCTCTGTTGAGCGGGCTTTTGTGATGCTAATGCCGGCGATTACCTAATCTCCCACACACTTTCGCGTGCAGTACCATCGGCCCGACGAGGCTTAACTTCCGTGTTCGGGATGGGAACGGGTGTGACTCTCGCGGTATGCTCACCGGCAAGCTGTGATGCGGCGCTTGGTGGTAGTTTCCCCACAGCCATCTCTTTGTACACACGGGCGGTTTCTCCCCGGAACGAGATATGGCAAACTGGCGCCACAAACTTGCGATAGAAATAACGAGTTGCATTGGGGACTGACACAGTTGCAGTCAATCGTTGCACTTCAAGGCTTGTTGTTGAGTATCTCCTGACAGCGGAATTGTGCTGCGCAGAATTAATTCTATGGACAAGCCGAACGGGCGATTAGTACTGGTAAGCTGCACGCATTACTGCGCTTCTACCTCCAGCCTATCAACCAGGTGGTCTTCCTGGGCCCTTCTTTTCCCTTTTGGGTTGGGAGATCTCATCTTGGGGCGTGCTTCCCGCTTATATGCATTCAGCGGTTATCACAACCGAACTTCGCTACCCAGCCGTGCCCTTGGCAGGACAACTGGAACACAAGAGGTTCGTCCATCCCGGTCCTCTCGTACTAAGGACAGCCCCCCGCAAATCTCCTACGCCCACAGCAGATAGGGACCGAACTGTCTCGCGACGTTCTGAACCCAGCTCACGTACCGCTTTAATAGGCGAACAGCCTAACCCTTGGAACCTTCTACAGCTCCAGGATGCGATGAGCCGACATCGAGGTGCCAAACCGGAGCGTCGATATGAACTCTTGGCTCCGATCAGCCTGTTATCCCCGGCGTACCTTTTATCCGTTGAGCGATGGCCCTTCCATACAGAACCACCGGATCACTAAGGCCTGCTTTCGCATCTGCTCGACTTGTAGGTCTCACAGTTAACCACTCTTATGCCTTTGCACTCGACGGCTGATTTCCAAACAGCCTGAGAGTAGCTTCGCGCGCCTCCGTTACAATTTAGGAGGCGACCGCCCCAGTCAAACTACCCGCCTAACTATGTCCCTCTCCCGGATTACGGGAGCAGGTTAGAATCACAGCACTCACAGGGTGGTATCTCACCGGTGGCTCCACCAAGCCCGAGAGCCTGGTATCAAAGCCTCCCACCTATCCTGCGCAGTAAGAGCCATAATTCATAGTTAAGGTGTAGTAAAGGTGCACGGGGTCTTTCCGTCTAGCTGCGGGTAACCGGCATCTTCACCGGTACTACAAGTTCGCCGAGCAACTCGTTAAGACAGTCGTACGATCGTTACGCCATTCGTGCAGGTCGGAACTTACCCGACAAGGAATTTCGCTACCTTAGGACCGTTATAGTTACGGCCGCCGTTCACCGGGGCTTCAATTCAAAGCTTCGCCTTGCGGCTAACCTCTCCTTTTAACCTTCCGGCACCGGGCAGGCGTCAGCCCCTATACGTCGTTTTCGACTTAGCAGAGACCTGTGTTTTTGTTAAACAGTCGCCGTACGCGTTTCACTGCGGCCCCCTCGCGCTTGCACGCTAACGGGGCGCTCCTTCTCCCGAAGTTACGGAGCTAATTTGCCGAGTTCCTTAACAAGCTTTCACTCGAGCGCCTTTGGATATTCTCCTCGTCTACCTGTGTCGGTTTGTGGTACGGTTCCCAGCCCTTCTCCTTAGAGGATTTTCTCGGCAGCGTGAACTCACCAGCTTTCGGCCATACGGCCTACTGCTTTACACCTCACTGTTAAGCCCCGACGGATTTGCCTATCGGAACCAGCTTACGTGTATCGAACCTCATAGCCATATGAGGCCCTGGTTATCCTTCTGCGTCTCCCCATCGTCAAACGATGGTCTGGGAGGTCCGGAATATTAACCGGATGTCCATCAGCTACGCCTTTCGGCCTCGCCTTAGGGACCGCCTAACCCTGAGCGGATTAACCTTCCTCAGGAAACCTTAGACTTTCGGCGTGAAGGGTTCTCACCTTCATTATCGCTACTTATGCCGGCAGGGTCTCTTCGCAACGCTCCACCAGTCTTCTCAGTCTGGCTTCAATGCTGTTGAGAATGCTCTCCTACCACGCACACCAGAGGTGTGCATCCGCTGCTTCGGTGTACAGTTTTAGCCCCGTTGTATTGTCGGCACCGGACCGCTTGACCAGTGAGCTATTACGCTTTCTTTAAAGGATGGCTGCTTCTAAGCCAACCTCCTGGCTGTCTGGGCGTTCCGACTTCCTTTCCCACTTAACTGTAACTTGGGGACCTTAGCAGGCGGTCTGGGCTGTTTCCCTCTCGACTATGAAGCTTAGCCCCCACAGTCTGACTGCCGGGCTGGTTGTCACTGGCATTCGAAGTTTGGTTGGATTCAGTAAGCCGGAAAGCCCCCTAGTCCATCCAGATCTCTACCACCAGTGCAAATCACCCGACGCTAGCCCTAAAGCTATTTCGGAGAGAACGAGCTATCACGGAATTTGATTAGCCTTTCACCCCTACCCTCAGCTCATCCGAGCTTTTTTCAACAAACACCGGTTCGGTCCTCCAGTAGGTGTTACCCCACCTTCAACCTGGCCAAGGGTAGATCATCCCGCTTCGCGTCTATTCCTGCCAACTGAACGCCCTATTCAGACTCGCTTTCGCTTCGGCTCGCTTACGCTTAACCTTGCTGACAAGAATAACTAGCCGGCTCATTATGCAATAGGCACGCGGTCAGGCATTCGCTTGCGCGCATAGCCCTCCCACTGCTTGTAGGCACACGGTTTCAGGTACTTTGTACTCCCCTCGCAGGGGTGCTTTTCACCTTTCCCTCACGGTACTGGTTCACTATCGGTCAGAAACGAGTATTTAGCCTTACGGGATGGTCCCCGTGGATTCAAGCAGGGTTTCACGTGCCCCGCCTTACTCAGGTATCCGCTTCGAGTCCAGATGGCTTTCGTCTACACGCCTGTCACGTTCTATGGATCGGCTTTCCATCCGATTCGACTAACCACTGGATTGGTAACTCTACTGTTGCGGACCCTACAACCCCCGCTGCACCGAAATGCTACGGGTTTGGGCTATTCCGAGTTCGCTCGCCACTACTATCGGAATCGAGGTTTCTTTCTCTTC
Source organism: uncultured Acidobacteriaceae bacterium (assembly GCA_963797895.1). Taxonomy (GTDB): domain Bacteria; phylum Acidobacteriota; class Terriglobia; order Terriglobales; family Acidobacteriaceae; genus KBS-83. Next base: position 1,536,546 of record CAWCRD010000006.1, on the reverse strand, counting down.
CTCCAGGTACTGAGATGGTTCACTTCCCTGGGTTCGCTCACTCCCACCTATGTATTCAGTGGGGTGTTCTTGAGGTTTGCTCAAGTGGGTTTCCCCATTCGGAGATCTCCGGATATAACGCCTGTGTGCGGCTCCCCGGAGCTTATCGCAGCTTGCCACGTCCTTCTTCGCCTGTTTCTGCCAAGGCATCCACCGTGCGCCCTTAGTAGCTTGACCATAGAATTAATTCCGCGCAGGAAGCGATCGTGCTGCCTCTTGCTGGATATTCCATGCATATTTCCGCCTGTGCGCCTCACGGGGTACGATCCCCGCTTACGCACTCTATCTAAAGACACTCAACTAACCAGCCTTACTCATCCCAAACTTGATAGGGATCAATAAGCTGCTCAGCCTTGTATGCAATTTACCCAATGCAATTCGTTGTCAAATAACAGAACGCTGCGGAAGCAGCGCGCGCCATGAGGCGCTCTCGAACACAATTCCCGAAGGAACCTGCTCAAAGGTCAGCCTCTTCAGCTTGAAGAAGTTCACCTTTGAGCATTGAACGAAGAGGTTGGTGGAGCTGATCGGGATCGAACCGATGACCCCCTGCTTGCAAAGCAGGTGCTCTCCCAGCTGAGCTACAGCCCCATCTATATTTCGATAGATCCGATAAGGATGGTGGGCCTGGGTAGATTCGAACTACCGACCTCACCCTTATCAGGGGTGCGCTCTAACCAACTGAGCTACAGGCCCCAGTTCGGACCCATGCGCCCGAAAGCACACAGCCCGACTTGGTTAGTCTCTTCTTGTCCAAAAGTTTCGAGGACCAGGTTGAACATGCTGAGCAGCTACGCCGCTCGTGACCATCGATGTTGAGATCTAAAAGTCCGAAGACTTCGAAAGCCCGAAGGCTCAACAGGCAGAGAAGGCCTGATTCAAGCTCCTCTTTGTCCCGGTGGTCCAGGACAAGAGGGTGATAGCCGACCTACGCGCTACCTCAGACTTTGCAGTCAGAGCAGTCCGCAATCGCGGATACGTAAATCGAACTATACGTTTCTCTCTTAGAAAGGAGGTGATCCAGCCGCAGGTTCTCCTACGGCTACCTTGTTACGACTTCACCCCAATCATGAATTACACCTTGGACGGCTGCTCCCTTGCGGTTAGCTCACCGGCTTCTAGTGCAACCCACTTTCGTGATGTGACGGGCGGTGTGTACAAGGCCCGGGAACGTATTCACCGCGGCATTCTGATCCGCGATTACTAGCGATTCCAGCTTCATGGAGTCGAGTTGCAGACTCCAATCCGAACTGAGGCCGGCTTTTTCCGATTAGCTCCCCCTCACGGGTTTGCGACGGTTTGTACCGGCCATTGTAGCACGTGTGTAGCCCTGGACATAAAGGCCATGAGGACTTGACGTCATCCCCGCCTTCCTCCCCGTTATCCGAGGCGGTCTCACCAGAGTGCTCAACTAAATGGTAGCAACTGGTAACAAGGGTTGCGCTCGTTGCGGGACTTAACCCAACATCTCACGACACGAGCTGACGACAGCCATGCAGCACCTATATAGCGGCCCATTGCTGGGCGCCGATATTTCTACCGGATTCCACTACATTTCGAGCCCAGGTAAGGTTCTTCGCGTTGCGTCGAATTAAACCACATGCTCCACCGCTTGTGCGGGCCCCCGTCAATTCCTTTGAGTTTCAGCCTTGCGACCGTACTCCCCAGGCGGATCGCTTAACGCGTTAGCTTCGGCACGGCGGGATTGGGTACCCGTCACACCAAGCGATCATCGTTTAGGGCTAGGACTACCAGGGTATCTAATCCTGTTTGCTCCCCTAGCTTTCGCGCCTCAGCGTCAGTTGTGGTCCAGTGAGCCGCTTTCGCCACAGGTGTTCCTCCTGATATCTACGCATTTCACCGCTACACCAGGAATTCCACTCACCTCTCCCACACTCAAGCCAGATAGTTTCCTGTGCAGACTTCGAGTTGAGCCCGAAGATTTCACACAAGACTTATCCGACCGCCTACGCGCCCTTTACGCCCAATAATTCCGAACAACGCTCGCCCCCCTCGTATTACCGCGGCTGCTGGCACGAAGTTAGCCGGGGCTTCTTCTTCCGGTACCGTCATAATCGTCCCGATCGAAAGGAGTTTACGTCCCAAGGGACTTCATCCTCCACGCGGCGTTGCTGCGTCAGGGTTTCCCCCATTGCGCAAAATTCCCCACTGCTGCCTCCCGTAGGAGTCTGGACCGTGTTTCAGTTCCAGTGTGTCCGTGCGCCCTCTCAGGCCGGATACAGATCACCGTCTTGGTGGGCCATTACCCCGCCAACTAACTAATCTGCCGCGACCCCCTCCTAAAGCGAATTGCTCCTTTGACCCGTAGGTATTATGCGGTATTAGCCCCGGTTTCCCGAGGTTATCCCCCACTCAAGGGTAGGTTAGTCACGTGTTACTCACCCGTGCGCCACTTTACTCATGGATTGCTCCACTTTCTCGTTCGACTTGCATGTGTTAGGCACGCCGCCAGCGTTGATTCTGAGCCAGGATCAAACTCTCGTTTGAAACTGATTCCGCGCTATCCCAGGACGGAGGTCCGGGATAGTCGCGCACTCTCCGGAGCTCGAAAGTCCGGAGAGATTTACCTTGTGAGAATGATCAAGCCTATTCCTGCTGATCTCTCACGACTGGCACGTTCAACCTGATTGTCAAAGATCCGGAACGGTATCCGCCTTAGCGGGCCGCTTTTGGATCGAGATCTACGGCTGTGTCGCCGCAGGCCCTCGAACTTGCGTGCTTTCGGCTCCGCTACACTCAGTGCAGCTCAGAACCGTTTTTCGCGCACTTGCCAACACTATCCTAGTGTTACCGTCTCGTCAATCCCCTTCACGGGATTTCTTTCTTGACGACCAGCGAAGCGCGCAGCACAAAACTCTGAAAGATCGTAGCTCCGTATCGCTCTCAAGCGGGGAGTGGCCATAAGGCCGTCAGCGAGCCATTCCGCCCGGCTGACTACTGCAGGAGATGTTCGGGTTTTGGGCTACTGCCCGGCGAACATTACTGCCGGTTTCCATCGGCCTTCAGCCAATCTCGAAACCAGCTTCCTTGCGACTGTTTGTTAGTGTACCAAGATTTTGCTTCCGATACAACCTGTATCGGATCGCACTCAGTTCACTTACGAGCAGCAATTCGGATACTACCGGGACTCCGCCCGTGACGCAAACTCTCGCGACTGTTGAAAAGCTGCTCCTTGCTGTTGAAAACACCCTCTCGAGCGGATTGTTGCGGCTGCATTTATTGCGGGTGAGCTTCAGCGTCCGCAGCATTCGCTCGTAGATCGGCCGCAGCGCCGGGAAATCCGCATCGGGCGCGACAAAGATCACGTAACGCAACGTTCCACCCTGCTCCGGCAGGGCAACGATCCAGTCGCGCTCCGTGCCGCCGCCTGCTCCACCGGTATTCGTCGCCTCCAGCGAGCCCGCCCGCGCACCTGGTTCACCACCACATCGGAGCCCGCGCCCCGGTTCATGTTGGGGTTCTGCTGTTGCAGCTGCGCCGACAAGCTGATCCATCTCCATCGACATATCGCCCAGCTTGGGTGGCTGAAAACGTCCGCTCAACATGCCATAACCCACTGCATTTTCAGCTGTTTACCCCGCCCGGCGGGGCGATCAGCGAGGACGACCCGGAGCTCGCGCCCTTCCAGTTCCCCGGATACTGAATGGTGAAGCCATCCCCCTGGAGCGTTTGCCAGTCGCCCTGGGGCGTCCACTGCTCCGAGGTAAGCCGCGGCAGTGCGCCGGATGCGGGCTGCGTTCGAGGCGGCGCCGCGGACGCATTCCCGCCCTGCCTTTCCACGCGCCGCTGGCTACCTGCTTCGCGGTGTAGGGATGCATACCGGCGGCGATCTTCTTGATCCGCGCGAACTCCGGGCTGGTCTTGATGTACTTGGTGCGGGGCGGCAGGCTGTCGATCTCGTCGTTCACGTACCCGACGCGGTTGCCGGGATTGGGGTGGTCGCTCAGGAATTGCGAGCCGCCCTCGCCGTACTTGCCCTGGATCACTTCGAAAAACTGCGGCAGCGCCCGCGGGTCGTATCCCGCGTCGTAGAGGATGTCGGTGCCCATCAAGTCGGCCTGCTTTTCCGCATCACGCGACATGCGCAGGAACGAAAGTCCCGCGGTCAGGCCGATGCCCTGCTGGACGACCGCACCCGCCGCGCCTCCTAGAGCAATCCCGGCCGACGATCTGGCCAAGACCCGCCAACAGGCTGGGCGTGCGCTGCTTGGTGATATTGCAAGTAGAGTGGCGCTGCGCCACGTGCGAGATCTCGTGCGCCATCACACCGGCCAGTTGCGCCTCGGTTTCTGCCGCCTGGATCGTGCCCAGGTTCACGAAGATCGAGCCGCCCGGGCAGCGCGAAGGCGTTGATGTCCTCCTCATTCACGACGTGGAAGTTATACGGCCACTTGTAGCCGGGAGCATACTCCACCAGCTTCATGCCAAGCTGCTCGACATACTGGCTCACCGGATTACTGTCCGGAAGCACAGGCATCTGCTTCCACACCTCGGCCGCCACCTTCTGCCCCTCGGTAATCTCCTGCTGTTCTGCTAAAGGCGTTCTTGCAGGGACGCGGCTGGAAGCGCGCCCAGGCGCATGGCGACACCAGCAGCAACAGGGCGGCCAGTACGTTTTTCGTCCAATGAGTCATGTCTTTCTTTCTATGCTGGATGCTTACTGCCTTGCGATCACGCCCAGGTCGGTCAGCCCGTTGACGAAGAACTGCACCGCCAGCGCAACCAGCAGCAGGCCCATGATGCGCACCAGGATGCGTATGCCGGTATCGCCCATCACACGGCGGATGCGGTCCGCGCCGACCAGCACGCCGTAGCTGGCCCATGCCGTGATGGCGATGGAACCGAGAATCGCAATCCACTCCCAGAGCTTCGCCGCCTGGCCCACCAGCACCATCACGCTCGAAATAGCGCCCGGTCCGCTCAGCATCGGGATGCCCAGCGGCATGATGCCCACGTCCTCCTTGGCCGCTGCGTCTTCCGTCTCACCGGAGGTCTCCTGCGTGGGCGAGCGCTTCGCCTCCAGCATGTCGATGCCGATCAAGCAGCAGGATCAGCCCGCCCGCAATCTCGAAGGCCGGCAGCGTGATACCGAACATGCGGAAGATCAGCTTGCCGATCAGCGCGAAGCTGGTGAGCACGATAAAGCAGGTGATCGCGCCGCGCCGGGCGGTGCGGGCGCGGCTCTTCCTATCCTCGCCTGCCGTGACCGCCATGAAGGTCCCGATAGCCGCGAAGGGATCGACCAGGAAGAAGATGGAAGAGAGCGCCAGCACGGAAAAGCGTACGTAATCCGATTCCCTGATTTCGTGCAGCGCGGTCGTAGCGGGACCGAAGATCATCGTTCATCCTCAGGCGACATTGTCGCCGATAAACCGCTCTCGCCAGCAGCCTTTGTTCCGCGTGCGTGTTCACTTTCGGACGGCTCTGACCGCGCGCGGACAGGGGAAGTTTCTCTGCCCCGTCAGGAATCTGTCGTAGGCTTATGCCCGTGCATCGGCCTCTGGCGTGCAATGTAGAGTTCCTATGCTGTCCCTCTGGAGGTCAGTGATGTCCGGTCTCGTGCAGGATTTGCGCCAGGCAGTACGCCAGCTCCGCCGCTCCCCCGGATTCGCCGCACTGGCGATCATCACGCTTGCGCTGGCTATCGGTGCCAACACAGCGATGTTCACCGTGGCAGAGGACATTCTGCTGCGGCCGCTTCCCTATGCCGATGCCGGACGGCTCACGGTTATCAACACCACGAATGACGACCAGCACACCTCCACCTCCTGGTTGAACTACCGCGACATCCGCGACCAGACTACCCACACCTTCTCCGACGTGGGCGTGTACTCAGAGGACGTGGGCGTGGTCGAGGGCGGCCTGGCCGCATCCTCGGCTTCCGCGAGCGACGTGGCGCCGACCTCCGTGGTGTCTCCGAACGTCAGCCCGAACATCTTCTCCATGCTCGGCGTCCAGCCCCTGCTCGGCCGCACCTTCACCAAAGAGGAAGGCGAAGCGAATGGGCCGAAGGTTGTGCTGCTCTCCGAAGGATTGTGGCGCGAGGCCTTCCATGCCAACTCGCAATCTCATCGGCGAGATCGTCCGCGTCAACAACCAGGCGCGTACAGTAGTCGGCGTGATGCCGGCCTCTTTCCGCTTTCCCGAAGGGATGGGCTCCGATCATCCGCAAGGGCATCTGGCTGCCGATGCAGCCAACACCTCTGATGTTGAACGAGCGTGGCTACTCCTTCGATTACATCGTCGGCAAGCGTCGGCCCGGCGTCACGCTCGAGCAGGCGCAGGCAGAGCTCGACCGGACGACGCGCAGCATGATGGCGGCAAATCCCAAGAAGCTGCACCCCGACTTCAAGCTGCATGCAATTCCCTACCTGGAGACGGTCACCGGCAAGGTGCGTCCGGTCTTCTTCGGACTGGTAGCCGCGCTCGGCATGGTCCTGCTGATTGCCTGCGCGAATGTGGCCAACCTCCTGATCGCCCGCTGCCTTGGCCGGCAGCAGGAGTTCGCTGTGCGCTCGGCGCTGGGCGCTCCCCGCGGACGGCTGATCCGCGGCATGTTGGTGGAAGGCGGCCTGCTTTCGGCGCTCGGCTGCGCTTTCGGCATCACTCTCGCCTGGCTCATGCTCAGAGCCATCCACGCACTTCCGGCAGACACGATCCCACGCGCCGAGGCGATCACGCTCGACTGGACGGTCATCCTCGTCCTGGCCGCAATCGCCACCTTCACAACCCTGCTCTCATCCATTCTTCCGGCCTTGCTCGTGGCGCGTACGCATCCGCAGCGCGCATTGCAGACCGCCTCGCGCGGTTTAGGAACGCGCACCGTCTCGAACCGGCTTACCCATGCGCTCGTCATCGGCGAAGTCGCGCTCTCGACGCTGCTGCTCATCGCCACCGGTCTGCTCTTTCACACGCTCTGGAATCTGCAGCACGCCGATTTGGGCTTCGCCACCGAGCGCATCACCGGCTTCACCGTGATGCCCTCCGATGCAGCCGGATTTTCCGGCATGTCCGTCTCTACTGACACGGAGCATGCGCCGGTCTCGAACGCCGTCACCACCTACGGACCAGTGCTGGACCGTCTTCGCAACGCACCCGGCGTTGAGGATGCCGCGCTCGTCACAGCGCCGCCGCTCTCCGGCATCGAGATGGGGACCAGCCTGCGCATTGTTGGCGAGCCGCAGGACGACGCGCACAACTACAACGCGCGCATGACCGCGGCCAGCCCGGGGTACGCCCATATGCTGGGCACGCCGCTGCTGCGCGGCCGTATGATCTCGGAGAGCGACACGCCCGCTGCGCCCTTCGTCGTCGTCATCAACCAGACGCTGGCGCGGAAGGTCTTCGGCACACGCGATCCGCTCGGCCACCAGATCGATCTGGGCGGCAAAGATACCGGCATGATCAAGCCCTACACGATTGTCGGTGTGCTGGGGGACCAGAAAGACACAGCGATCGGGAAACCTGCCTCTCCCACGCTACTGCTCCCCTACCAACAAATTCCAACCACGTCCCTCTTCTATCCCGCCCTGCTGAAAACGGTAGTAAACATGCTGGTGAAGACGCGCGGCGATGTCGCAGTTGCCCCGATCGCGCGCTCGGTCTTCCGCGAGCAGGCGCCCGACTATGCCCTCGACAACTTCCAGACACTCACCCAGACAGTGAACAATAGCGACTTCACCAACCGGCTGGGCCTCTACATCACCGCAGCCTTCGCAGGTCTGGCCGCCCTGATGGTCATCACCGGACTCTACGGAGTGCTTGCGCAGCTTGTCGGCTATCGGCGGCGGGAGATCGGTATCCGCCTCGCACTGGGCGCACCCCGCGCCTCCGTGCTGCAGATGGTGCTGCGCCAAGGTGCGGCGATGATCGCGATCGGGCTCGTCGTCGGGCTCGTGCTCTCGGCGCTCAGCGGGCGCCTCCTCGCAGGCTTTCTCTATAACGTCGGAGCCTCCGATGCGTGGACCTACCTGGGCGTTCTGCTCAGTTTGTGCCTGATCGGCGCGGCGGCCTCCTACATTCCGGCATGGCGGGCATCGCTGATCCCCCCGATCGAGGCACTCCGGGACGAATAGCCCTTCTCACGTTGGCCAGCCGTCCCAGAGGTGGCGCTCTGTAGCATCGGGATCGAGCACGACCGTGCTCTTGTGGTTGATCACCATCACGGGACGCTCCGTCAGATTGAAACGCGGCCACGCCAGTGCGTCGGCGAGTGATGGCACTCGGCCGGCGATGAAGTCCACCCACGCGCTATGCACCGAGCGCATCAGTGCATCGTGTACAGCGTCTCCGTTTGTATCGCCCCACACGAAGCTCAATTCCTGCGTATGCGGCACTTCGCCCGCCAGCGGGCCTTTCGCGCGCGGATAGTCAAAGCGATAGAGATATGTTTCTCGACCACTACCAGCATGTGCCTCCGCTACGCGAAGGGTAGGGATCCAGTACTCCTCCGCAGTCAGTAGCCGCACCTTGCGCTGCGCTCGGGTGAGCTGGGGAAAGAGCGTCTCGTACCGGGCTTCCATCGTGCGCATGCGATCCATCGTCGTGTTCTGTATCTCGCGCGGGCCGATCGGTCTGTCAAGTGCAGCTCCACGCACGAAGAAGCTGCTCTCGTCATGATTGCTGCCAATGAGCAGGCGCAGGTTGCGTGCTGAGCCGGAGCGCACGGATTCGAGCGGCGAACGATGGAGCACGACGTCGTCCACCGTAACGCGAAATGGAAAGGCTCCAAGCTTGGCAATCAGAGCGCGTTGCGCGCCCAGCAGTTGGTCGAGCCGCATGGTGCGCAGAATAGCGGCATTCCCGGCGTCAAGCCCGGCGCAGTCCAGGAACTCGCGGGTCAGCATCCTCGCGCTCTCCCGCGAGTGATATGTCTGGCCGCTGCCGCTCTCCATGATGGCCTGCTGAAAGAGCCCGGCCGTCTTCGGTGCTGCCATCAATGCGCAGGTATCCTTCGCGCCTGCGCTTTCGCCGCCCACCGTGATGCGCTCGGGATCGCCGCCAAAGGCAGCGATATTCTGGCGCACCCATTGCAGCGCTAGAATCTGGTCGCGAAGCCCGTTATTACCGGACCCCGCATAGAGGTCACCGAGCTCGTGAGACAGATCGAGAAACCCCAGCGCTCCCACGCGATATGCGGGCGTGACACAGACAACGCCGCTCCGCGCAAAGTGCGATCCATCTGCGATGCCGCCCGTCGCCCCTGCCGTGTTGCCCCCTCCGTAAACCCAGACCAGAACCGGATGCGGCCCCGGTGTGACCGGCGTCCAGACATTCAGATACAGACAGTCCTCGCTGATCTTCGCGCGGCGCAGTTGGACCGGCGCAGGAGCATACCTCAATGCGGGCCGCACACCACCCCACGCACGGATCGGGCGCGGCGGCAGGAAGCGCAGCGGGCCAGTCGGAGGCTCCGCAAACGGTACGCCAAGAAAAGCGATGGCGTCTCCCGTGCGCTTTCCTTGCAGCTTGCCCAGCGATGTCTCGACTATGTCGGAAAGCCGCGCAGCGGATGCGCCAGCCTTCGTTGCCAGTCCGAGCGCGGCAGCACTCGCCGCCGATATAAAGTCCCTGCGATTCAAAACGATTCTTCTGCTCCATCAGCAGCCTACAACGGCGCTCCTCCCGCTCCCCTATAATCGACACAGAACGATCCCCGAGCTCGCGACCAAGGAGTGCGCATGCCGATCCAGACCACGCCGAACATCTGGCACAACGGAAAACTCATCCCCTGGGAAAAAGCGCAGGTGCACGTGATGAGCCACGTGCTGCACTATGGCTCATCGGTATTCGAGGGCCTTCGCTGCTACAAGCAACCGGAGGGCGCCGCGATCTTTCGGCTGTCGGACCACATGCAGCGCCTGCTCGACTCTGCGCATATCTATCGCATGGACCTGGGTTACACACTCGAACAGCTCAACGCCGCTGTCATCGAGCTGGTAGAAGCGAATGGTATCGCGCCTTGTTACGTTCGCCCCATCTCCTTCCGCGGCTACGGCGAGATCGGCGTCAATCCCAAGGGCTGCCCGGTCGAGACCTACATCGCGAACTTTCCCTGGGGCAAGTACGTGCCGGGCGATGCCGGCGCGGACGTCTGCATCTCTTCATGGAACCGCCTTGCGCCCAACACCATGCCGTCCATGGCGAAGGCCGGCGCCAATTATATGAACTCGCAGCTCATCCGCATGGAAGCCGATCTGAACGGGTACGACGAGGGCATCGCGCTCGATACCAACGGCTATCTTTCCGAGGGCTCGGGCGAGAACCTCTTCGTGGTGCGCGGATCGACCATCTACACCACGCCGCTCGCGAACTCGGTCCTCAGCGGCATCACGCGCGACTCGGTGCTGACGCTGGCCCGTCATCTCGGCATTCCAGTAATCGAGCAGGCGCTGCCGCGCGAAATACTCTACATCGCGGATGAGGTCTTCTTCACCGGGACCGCGGCGGAGGTCACGCCGATCCGCTCGGTCGATCGCATCCTTGTGAAGGACGGCAAGACCGGTCCGATCACGCATCAGCTTGCGGAGGAGTTCTTCGGCATCGTCAGCGGCACGCGCCCAGACCGCTACAACTGGCTTACGCCCGTGAATGTGCGGACAGCAGAGCCGGTCGGCGCGTAACAACGATCACTGCAGACAAGAAAGGCCGGGACGGATTCGCCGTCCCGGCCTTTCTCATTGCTGCTACTGAACAGGATTCCCCGACGCATCGCGATATTCGATCGGTCCCAGATTCAGCTCTTTCAATCCCGGCTCGATCTTCGCGCGGTCTCCCACGGCAACCACAATCATCTGCTTCGGATGGATATGATCAGCCGCCGCCTGCGTAACCTGCTGCGGCTTCACAGCACCGAGTTCTGCAGGCAATTTCGCGTAGTAGTTATCCGGAAGTTTGTAGACGAAGAGCTGACCCATCTTTGCAGATGTACCTTTCGCCGTCTCGAACTGGCCCGGAATCGAGCGCATCTGTGAGTCCTGGGCAAGCTTCAGCTCCGCTGCGGTCGGCGGATCGCTGGTGATGCGATCCAGTTCGGAGAAGAGCTCCTTTGCCGCCGGAGCGGTCACATCCGTGCGCACCTGCGCGCCGGCGAATATCGGGCCACCGAAGCGATTGAAGCTGAAGCGGGAGACGGCGCCGTAAGTGTAACCGTGCTGCTCGCGCAGGTTCATGTTGAGCCGTGACGAGAACAGCCCGCCGAGCACGTCGTTCATGATCAGCAGGCTGGGATAGTCCGGCGCGGAGCGGGGCACGCCAAGACCGAAGGCGAGCAGCACCGTCTGCGGCGAGCCGGGTTTGTCGACGATGATGATCTTGCGCTCCGGCGTTGTCGCTTCGGGCACGGATTCGACCGCGGTGGCAGAAGTGTCCTTCCAGACGCCGAAATATTTGTCCGCCTGCTCGCGCGCTTCCTTCTCTGTGATATCTCCGGTCAGCACCAGAGCGGAGGTCTGCGGCCCATAGTGTTCATTCCAGAAGCCGGCGAGTTCGTCGCGTGTAATCGACTTTACAGACGCACTCGTACCCACCGCCGGATAGCCGTAGGGCGAGTCGCCATAGAGCGCTTTCATCGCGACACGCAAGGTGGCGGCGATCGGCTCGTCTGCTTCCTGCAGGATGTCCGTCAACTGCTGCTTACGGACGCGGTCCACTTCTGCCGGTGCAAACGTCGGGTGCTCGACCACATCCGAGAGTAAGTCGAAGGTCGCATCCGTCGTGTTGCTTAGCGCGTCAATGGTGGTGCTGGCGTTGTCCACGAATGCCTTCGTTTTCAGTTGTGCGCCGAGGTGGTCGGCGGCATCTGCGATTTCTGTAGCAGAGCGCTCTCGCGTGCCTTCGGTCAGCATTGCCGATGTGAAGCTGGCCAGGCCGGGCTTGTTCGCAGGATTCGCATCTCCGCCCGCCAGCGTGATAACGCTCGCGTTGAGCACCGGCAGCGAATGATCTTCAACCAGGTAAACGTGCAATCCGTTATCCAGCGTGAAGACCTTCGGCACAGGCAGATGCGCCTCGGGCAGCGGTCCGGCAGAAGGCGCTGTCTTGCGCCAGTCCTGCGCTGTTTCAAACGACGCTGGATAGGGATTCTCCACCTTCACGCTGGCGTCGGTATCTGCCGGGCTGCGCGGCACATCGTGCGTCACCTTCTCGCCCTGGACAGTGGTCACCACCACGCTCTTCATGTCGACCAGATCGGCCTGCGCCAGCTTGCGCACGGAAGCAACCGAAACATGCTGGAACCGCGCGACATCCTTCGAGAGATAGCCTGGATCGCCAGTGTAGTAATTGTAAAAATCCATGCGATCGGCGACGCCGCCGAAGCCGCCCAGGCGCTGCAGTCCGCTGATCAGGCCGCTCAGATGCGTGTTGCGCGCGCCGTCCAGCTCCGCCTGGGTCGGACCCTGCTCACGGATAGCCCGTAGCTCAATTTCGATCTCACGGCGCAGGTCCTCCGGCTTCACGCCGGGCCGCGCGACCACGTCGCACTCCGCCACCGAGCCCAGCCGCAGTGAGTTCAGCGTGCATTCGACGCTCTGCGCAATCTGCTTCTCGTAGACCAGCTTGCGGTAGAGGCGGCTTGCCTTGCCTCCGCCCAGGATCTCCATCAGCATCTCGGCATCTGCATCGCCCGGCTGAAAGGCCGGCGGCATCAACCATGCATAACTCACCCGCGGCAACTGCACTGTATCGGTAACAGTTACGGTTTTTTGGCTGGTGATCGGCGGCGTTGTCACGGTCACCGGCGGCGGTTCCGGGCCTTTCGGGATTGGTCCGAAATATTTTTCGACCAACTGCTTCAGCTTTGCCCTATCGAAATCTCCCGCAATCGCCAGGTTCGCATTGTTCGGCGTGTAGTAGTGGTGGAAGAAGTTGCGCACGTCAAGCAGCCGCGCCGCTTCGATGTCGGCGTGAGAGCCGATTACCGATGCGTAATAGGGATGGTCGCTGGGAAAGAGCTGGTGATAGATCTCTTCATCGCTCAATTCATAGGGCTGGTTCTCACCCTGGCGGCGCTCATTGCGAACTACGTCCCGCTGATTGGTCAGCTTCTCGCGGTCGAGCTTTTCGAGCAAAAAGCCCATGCGGTCGCTCTCCAGCCACAGCGCAAGCTCTGTCTCATTGCTCGGCACGGTCTCGAAGTAATTGGTGCGATCGAAATCCGTCGTGCCATTGATGTCGGTCGCACCCACGCCTTCCAGATAGCGGAAGTGGGCCTTCTCGCCCACGTGCTCGGACCCCTCGAACATCATGTGTTCGAAAAGATGCGCAAAGCCGGTGCGGCCCTTGGACTCGTTCACCGGCCCGACGTGATACCACAGGTCCACGGCAACGAGCGGCAGGCGATGGTCTTCGTGCAGCAGCACTGTCAGCCCATTGGGCAGCGTATAGCGCTCGTATGTGAGCGTCGGCACCTTCAGCGGCTTCGTAGGAGGAAGTTTCGCGGGTTGCCCAAAGCAGGAAGCGGTCAGGATGGAAGCGGCGGCGGCGGCGAGGCACAGGCGTGCCGCACGAGGAAGCGCAGAGAGCATGAAGTTCCCTCAAAGCAGGTGTCAGAAAAGAACAGCGGCACGATCATACCCGGAAACCGGCCCGGCAAAATCGGCGAGGTGGGCTGAAGCGACGCGTTTTTGCTTCAGGCCGTCGCTTTCTGGGGCGTCGCCTGCTTCGGTTTACTGTCCGCTGTACTGGCCGGGGCAGCCGAATCAGACTGCGGTGGTGAGGCCAGGTCCAGCGGCTTGTCTGTCAGCGGTGGGTGGGCGGCCATGTGCTCATCCCAGCCGGGCAGCTTCTGGTTTCCGGTGATCAGCCGCGCGCCGTGTCCCAGCGTCAGATATGTCCAGACCCACTGGGACATCACCGCCACGCGATTCCGAAAGCCGATGAGGAAATAGATGTGGACCAGACCCCAGGTAAGCCATGCTGGCCATCCGCCAAGGTGCGCCTTAAAGGGCCACTTCACATCGGCAATGGCGCGATTCCGTCCAATAGTGGCCATGTCACCCTTATCGAAGTAGTGGAAGGGTTTGCGCGACCGGCCTTCCAGATCAGCCTCGATCATCCTGGCGGCATAGGTGCCCATCTGCATCGCCGGCTGCGCCACGCCGGGCAACTGTTTCCCATTTTCCGTGACCTCCGCCAGATCACCACAGATAAAGATATTTCTGTGCCCCGGTGGGTTCAGATACGCGTCCACGGGAACTCCGCCTTTGCGGTTCACCGGTACACCCAACATCTTGCCCACTGGCGAGGCCTGCACGCCGGCGGCCCACAGCGTCACCAGTGCGTCGATGCGCTCGGTATCAGGCGCCTTGCCCAGGATCACGTAACCCGGCTGGATGTCGGTCACGGTCTTGCCGGTAATGATCTCCACGCCAAGCGATTGCAGTTGCTCCACAGCCTTCTGCTGCAAGTCCGGCGGATAGGAGGGGACGATGTGCGGACCTCCTTCGATCAACAGCACGCGCGTTTTGGTCGTGTCGATATGGCGGTAGTCTTCCAACAGATAAAGGCTGGCGATGTCGCGAATGGCCCCCGCCAGTTCCACGCCCGTGGGGCCCCCGCCAACTACGACGAAGGTCAATGGCGGATGGTTCCCTGTCTCCACAGCCTCACGCTCGGCAAGCTCATACGCCAGCATGATGCGGCGGCGCATCTCGGTTGCGTCCTCAACGGTCTTTAATCCGGGCGCAATCGCTGCCCAATCGTCGTGCCCGAAATACGAGTGCGTCGAGCCCGTCGCCACGATCAGGTAGTCGAAAGAGATCTCGCTGCTGCTGCGCAACTGCACCGTCTGCTTCGCAAGATCGAAACCGATCGCCTCGTCCATCAGCACTTCGACATTGTGCTTGCGGCGCAGCACCGTGCGGATGGGAGCCGCGATTTCGGCCGGCGACAACACGCCGGAGGCGACTTGGTAGAGCAGCGGTTGGAAAGTGTGGTGATTGCGCCGATCGATCAGCGTCACGTCTACGGCCATGTCGCCCAGCGCCTGCGCTGCATTCAAACCCGCAAAGCCGGCGCCCAGCACCACGACACGAGGGCGGATATCAGGGCGTGTCGCGATCTTTGTTGCACCGCTTCCATTCGCTTGTGTCATCGTCACTCCGCAATCAAACTCTCTACATGAGAGATGCGCAAGAAGCCGTCTACGCTTCCGGCTCTATTGTGTCGGTGCGTTTCCCTGTTGACCTTCCGCCGCGCTCAGCACCGAGACATCCCGCACCAGCGCCAGAAATGGAACGTTGCTGTTGCGCAGCTCCGGCATTTTTCCCTGATTCGATCCGGAGATGAGCGTGTCTTCGCCTTGCGTCGTCGTCACATCCGTCACGGATGGAGCCTGAGCCTGATTGGGCGGCGGGAGCATGCTCGCTGTCGTAATGATCTTTTTCGTGACCAGCCGCTGCAACCGGCTCAGGTCCACCTGATTGGAATCATCTATCGGCATCACGCCGAGATCGATGCCCGGCAGGTCGGATTCGCCCTCCACCGGTCCCGATAGCCCGGCGGCGTCCGGCGGCCGCAGAAACACGATGGCATGTTGATGCAGCGTGAAGGGAGGGGCTTGCTGCCAGGTGGCCAGAGACATGTGCAATACATAGTTGCTGCCGATGCTGGCGCCCCGAATCCCAACGTCCACCCGAAACTCCACCTGCACCGCATCGGACCGGGAACTGGGCATGCCGCCGCTGACACCAGTTCCGGCTTTGACCTCCGCAGGCAGCCGGATGGCGTAGACCTCGCCCGCGAAGATCACTGCGGCATGGTGCACCACCGCCGCAAGGACGTCCTCGGCCGTCGCCTCGGGCTGCACCCGGCCCGCAGCCTGGGCCTGAATCGAGTGGGTTCCTGCCATCCAGGCCAGCAATCCCGCCGCGGCCACTGCCCAACGCTTGCTCATCATCGCTTCGCCGCCGCCTCAGATCTCAGGGTAAAAGTCGAAGAACGCATCGATGCTCTGCTTCAACTGGTTTTCGATTTGCTCCCGTGAGCCCTCCAGCACATGCATCGTGACCTGGGCTTCGTTGCCATTCTGCAGCGCCACCGGAGCAGAACCCACCTGCTTCACTTCATCGGCTGGCAGCAGCCGCATTCCATAGACCAGCACAAGATTTGCCATTCGTTTCGTCCTCCCTGCACGTTGTGCGCGTCGTTCAGTCATTTCTGCATTAGCGAAGGCGCGGAAGCTTTAAGCTTGCAAAGCGTTGCCAACGCAGCCGTTCGATCCCAGCCCTACCATTCCAGAACGGCTGCACCGCCGAACCGCGTCACCTCATGAATCCGCGCCTTGGCTCTAGAATCAAAGATGCACAGATAAAGATCATGACAGACATCGTTCGTGACACAGTCATTCTGGGCTCCGGCTGCGCCGGGCTCACAGCAGCTATTTACACCGCGCGCGCCAATCTGAAACCGTTGGTTCTCGAGGGCCATGAGCCCGGTGGCCAGCTTTCCATCACCACCATGGTGGAGAACTTTCCCGGCTGGCCCGACGGAATTCAGGGTCCCGAACTCATTGAGAACATGAAAAAGCAAGCCACCCGCTTTGGCGCTGAGTTTCGCATGGCCCACCTGGTCTCTGCCGACCTCTCGCAGCGGCCCTTTCTGCTGAACCTGGGATCCGAAACCATCCGCACGCGCACGCTGATCATTGCCAGCGGAGCCTCCGCACGGTGGCTCGGCCTGCCGTCGGAGCAGGCTCTGATCGGCCACGGCGTCTCCTCCTGCGCCACCTGCGACGGCTTCTTCTTCTCCGGCAAGGAGATCGCCGTCATCGGGGGCGGCGATTCCGCGATGGAAGAGGCTCTCTTCCTGACCCGTTTCGCCAGCAAAGTCTATGTGCTGCACCGCTCCGACAATTACCGCGCCTCTCACATCATGCTCGAACGGGCTCGTGCGCACGAAAAGATCGAGTTCGTCTCGAACGTGATGGTCGATGAAGTGCTTGGCGTTGAAAGCAAAGAAGTTGCTGGGTTGCAGCTAAGGAATGTCAAAACCGGTACTGTCTCTACCCTGAACGTCTCCGGGATGTTCCTCGGCATTGGTCATGAGCCCAACACCAAGCCCTTTGTCGGCCAGATCGAACTGGACAACGACGGGTATGTGATCACCCACGATGATGTCCACACCCGCGTGGAGGGCGTCTTTGCATGCGGGGACGTGCAGGATCGAAAATATCGGCAGGCGATCACCGCGGCGGGCTCAGGATGCGCCGCCGCCCTGGAAACGGAGAAATACCTGGAAGCGCAAGGGCGATAGACCGGCTATGATTGAGCGTAAAAGCACGGCCAAGCCCATTTTGGCAAGAGAACGTTAGTGATAGATGTCCCTGCGGTAATTCTACTATCCCATTTTACTGCACTTTGGTTACCCTCTCAAAAGCGCAATCAGCGCCCGGGAGCCATTACCATGTCACGCACATTCCGCACACTTGCACTCTCCGCAGCTCTTCTCGCGACAACAATGTCAGCCTTCGCAGATATGCCCGGGGGCACGAGCCCGCCGCCGAGAGCTGGAGTTTCTTCGTCCATGTCGATATCAGTCATTTTGTCCTTCTTCGGTTTGTAAGGCTGATAGATACTGACCAGGATAGGTGCTACCTCGAATGAGGCTCCCTTTACTGGATATGGCACTGTGGGCGGCAGGACCTCTTCTGAATGCCGCCCTGTTCTGTGTCATGTGGCGTCGACGGCGCCTCCGCACGTTTCCCATGCTCGCTTTATGGTGCGTGTTCACCGTTGTCAGTACGAGTGTGCTCTTCCTCGCGTATCGCATTGACTCGGGCGGGGTCTATGCGATGGTTTACTGGATTGTCGAGGGACTGGATGCTCTCCTCCAGATAAGTATCGTCGCAGAGGTCGCCCACATCGTTTTCCATTCTCGCGGGCCGCTCGGTAAGAGCGGAACATGGCTGACATCACTCGTCGCCATTGCGGTGATTGCCCTTCCTGTCGTCTGGTGGATCCATCCAACTTCACCGACGGTGGCGGGAGTTTGGCAAATCCGGGCCGATCTGTTCACCAGCTTGATCGTCAGTGGGATGTTTACTCTCGTTCTCTTTGTGTCTCAGAAACGAGGCTTTCATTGGCGATCCCATGTGATGTCGATTGGCTATGGATTGATGGTTTGGGCAGTAGTTGCTTTGGTCATCGGACTTCTGCATGGATATTTGGGCAGATCAAGGCATTACTTGGAAATCGAACACGCGCGGATGATTGTCTATCTGGCAATCCTTTGCTACTGGATCGCCGCCCTTTGGCGCAATGAGCCCGAAAAGGAATTGGCCTCACTGGAAATGCGAAATGCCGTCTTGCAAATGACAGAGAAAGTAAGTTACGATCTCGCAAAAGTTTTGGGTACTCGGGAGAAGGAGTCTCACTAACGTGGTCGGCCTCGCTACAATCGCATTCCTCCTTCTGGTTATCATCGGGATCCAGCTTCGTTTCTTCTTGCGCCGCCGCGCTCAGCAGACCACAACGTGGAACACGCTCCTCGCGCGACTCGAGCCTCTGAACTTTGCCGATCTTGAGCGCATCGCGAAGGCCTACCTGGAGCCGCGCGGCAATCAGCTTGAGCTGCAGCCGCAGGCAATGTGGCGTCTGCTTGGCGGAGCCGATGGTCTTCCCCGCCTTCGCCGCAATGCCGACGTGATGCTCGATCTCGCCGTCTTTGTGCAGCGCTGGAATTTCGAAGATGCCACAGTAGTCGCAGAGATCATGCGCCGCGACGCTGCGCGCCTGCAGAAGGCCATCAACCAGATCGAAATGGCTATGCTGCTGCGCCGCGGGAGCATGCGCATCCCCTTCTATATCCACGAAGCCTCCGCTGCGTATTACCTGATGCGGCAGCGGCTGCTCGCTCTCTATGAGACGAGCCACGCCGGCTTGCTGCCCCGCCTCAGCGCTGCTCTCTAAATCCATCTTTATCATTCCGGGCGAAGCGAACGAACCCGCTCTCGGCATTGTAGGCAGCGAGTGCCCCATCATCGCAGGGTCGCGGGACGTGGGATTGACCACGGTCGCCACAGAATGAGGCGTGAGCGAGCGACCGGCGGGAGCAAACACGCCGCAGGCGCATGTGCCTGGACGGCCAGTCCGCGTTATCCTTGTTAACGGCGCTGCGATCCCCTGAACTGGGGACGTGGACCCGAGCGTTCGACACTCCCGCTGGTGTGCCTCGCCCGATATCCAGATCCGCGAGGTCTCCCATCTATGCCCTTGCCTTCGCATGCCCCCGCCAGCCAGGTTGTCGAAGATCAGCAGCTCACACTCGATCCGCCGACGCCCGAAGCCTGGCAGGAGCTACGCGCCCTCGGACATCGCATGCTGGATGATCTCTTCGACGACCTGTCGACTCTGCGCGAACAGCCTGCATGGCGGGCGCTGCCGGAGGCATCTGCGACGGCACTCGCGGGCCCGTTGCCCGTCCAGGGTCGTCCCGCCGGCGAGGTCTACCGCACTCTCACCGAACATCTGGTCCCATACACCATTGGCAATCGGCATCCGCGAGCCTGGGGATGGGTGCGCGGCACCGGCACGCCCCTGGCGATGCTTGCGGACATGCTTGCCTCCAGCTTGAACGCGCATGTCGCCGGAGGCCAACAGGCACCGGCGGTCATGGAAGCGACCTGCCTGCGCTGGCTGGCAGAGCTGATGGGCATGCCGAAAGAAAGCTCCGGCGTGCTCACCACCGGCGCAACCATGGCGAATGTGCTCGGGCTCGCTGTGGGGCGGCATGCAAAGGCTGGATACGACATCCGAAAGCACGGCCTGCAGGGCTGCTCGCACCCGCAGCTTCTTGTGTACGGCTCAACCGAGACACACTCCTGGGCGCTCAAGGCAGTCGAGCTGATGGGGCTCGGCCGGGACGCGTATCGACGCATTCCGGTGACTGCGGCTCATCAGATAGATTTACCCCGGCTGGAAGCTCAGATCGAGCAGGACCGCGCAGCCGGTCATCGGCCCGCGATCGTCATTGCCAATTGCGGCACAGTGAATACCGGCGCAATCGATGATCTGCCGGCGATTGCCGCGCTCTGCCGCAAGACACAATCTCTGGTTCCACGTAGATGGCGCCTTCGGCGCGCTCTTGCGGCTTACGAAGGACTACGCCAACCTGGTGCGCGGGATCGAGCAGGCAGATTCACTTGCCTTCGATCTGCACAAATGGGTGTACCTGCCCTTCGAAATCGGTTGCGTGCTGGTGCGCGATCCCAAACTGCACACCGCCACGTTTGCGACACACGCCAGCTATCTCGAAGAGGCGCAGGGCGGCATCATGGCCGGAGGCCTGCCCTTTGCCGATCGCGGCGTGGAGCTGACGCGCGGTTTCCGCGCGCTGAAACTATGGATGTCCCTGCAGGTGCACGGAGTAGAGACATACGGCCGCCTGATCGCACAGAACATGGCGCAGGCCGCATATCTGGAAGAGCTGATCCATACATCGATCGACCTCGCGGCTGGAGTTGGTTGCCCCTCGACCAACCAACGTTGTGTGCTTTCGCTATCGGCGTCCCGAAATCGACGGCAAAGCATTGAATGCGCTGAACCGCCGCCTCGTGATTGAATTGCAGGAGTCCGGCCGCTATATCGTTTCAAGCACAGTGCTCGACGGACGATACGCATTGCGCGTCGCCATCACCAACCATCGCAGCCAGATGGACGACTTCACTGCGCTGGCCGAAGACTGCGTGCGCTTCGGCGACCAGCTCGCACCAGAAGCTTATGAATACTCACGAAGAACTGAAGCGCAACCTGGCGCAAATCGAAGAGACGATCGAGAGCGCCTGCCACCGCTCTCACCGGCGCTCCCGCAGCGAGATCACGCTGATCGCCGTGACCAAGATGCATCCTGCGGCCGCAATTGCAGCAGTCGCGGAGCTCGGCATCACCCACATTGGCGAAAACAAAGTGCAGGAGTTCGAGACCAAGCAACCGGAGTGGGCTGCGCTGCGCGCGACTCATCCGCTGCGTGCACACCTGATCGGCCATCTGCAGTCGAACAAGACAGCGAAGGCCGCGACGCTCTTCGACGCGATCGATTCCGTCGATTCACTGCGCTTGGCCGAGCGGCTGGACTCAGCCGCAGCCGCAAATGGCCGCACGCTGCCGGTGCTCTTGGAGATCAAGCTGAGCGAGGAGGAATCCAAGAGCGGCATCGCACCGGACAGGCTCCCGAGCTGGAGCAGCTTCTGGAGCGCCTGCCGGAATTCGCTCATCTCCAGGTACGCGGCCTGATGACGGTGCCTCCGTATCTGCGTGATGCAGAAGCTGTGCGTCCATACTTCCGCCATCTCCGCGAGCTGCGCGACGAATATGCGCGACGCCATCCCAAACTGCGGCTAAACGCGCTCTCCATGGGCATGACGCACGATTATCCGGTCGCGATCGAAGAGGGCGCGACCGAGATCCGGCTGGGCACCGCGCTCTTTGGCGCGCGCGATTACGGCGCAGCTTAATGCTGGCGGTTCATGTAGCATCGCTCGTGATCCCAAAGGCATTTGCCAGCTCATGAGTCCTCTTTACGCAGGTGTTCTCGCCGCCATTGTTCTCGGCCTGCTCACGGTATCCATCTCCCGTCTGCGCAAGACGCATACCAAGGCCGATTACCTGGTCGCTGGCCGCTCGCTGCCGGCGTTCGTGCTGGTCTTCACGCTGCTCTCCTCCTGGATCGGCTCCGGCTCGCTGCTGGGCGGCGCGGAAAACGCCTACAAGCACGGCTTCGCGGCGCTCTGGCAGGCGGGCGGCGGCTGGGCCGGACTCGTGCTCATCTATTTCATCGCGCCCCGCGCGCGCAAGTTCGCGCAATTCACCATTCCCGATCTGCTGGAGGTCCGCTATAACCAGCTTGCGCGCGTGCTCGGTGTGATTGCGGTGCTCTTCACCTACACGGCCATCACCAGCTATCAGCTCATCGGCGGCGGCGACATCCTGCACATGGTTTTTCCCACCGCGATCTCGCCGGATGCCGGCAAATACCTCATCGCGGCATTCGTGATCGTCTTCACCGCCATCGCCGGCATGTCGTCCGTGGCGTATATGGACGTGCTGATCGGCATCCTGGCCACCGTCACGCTCATCCTCGCGCTGCCGTTCCTGATGCACAGGGCCGGCGGATGGCATGGCGTGCATGCAGCATTGCCTGCCACGCATTTTGAAATCCTCGGCGACTTCAGCTTCATCCGGGCGCTTGAGCTATTTCTGCCGACCATGCTGCTCATGCTTGGCAATCAGTCGATGTACCAGAAGTTCTTCTCTGCCAAATCCGAGAAGGCCGCGCAACAAGCCGTGGTGGGCTGGGTAATCGGCACCATCATTCTCGAAACCGTGATCGTCGCGCTGGCGGTGGTTGCTTCGGTTGTTTTCCCGACCGGTGAAGTACATGAGCATCCGCGCGAGATCATCGCGTGGTCTGCCATGCATGGACTGCCTGCATGGCTCGGTCCGCTATTGATGGGCGCGGTCTTCGCGAAGATCATCTCGACGGCGAACAATTATCTCTTCTCGCCCGCGACCAATCTCGTCAATGATGTCTTCTCCCGCTACATCGCGCCCAACGCATCGAACCGCGTGACGCTCCTCGTCTCGCGGCTGATGGTGGTATTCCTCGGCCTCTGGGCGCTCTACCAGGCGCTGCACACGCAATCGGTTCTGCAGAAGACGCTCTATGCCTACACCATCTACTCCGCTGCGCTGACCCCTGTCGTGCTGGCCGCCTTCTACTCCCGCCGCGCGAATGCCGCCGGCGCTGTCTCCGCCATCGGCGTGGGCACATTCGTGACCGTCTTCTGGGACACCGATTTCATCCACCACCATCTTCCGCAGATACTCGCGCAGCGCGACGCGATCTTTCCCGCGCTGATCGCGTCTCTTCTCTGTCTGATCGTGGTGAGCGCGTGTACCGGTGCGCCGCGTCGCGAGCAGATCGCGCCATTCTTTCCAACCGCTGAGCCGGCAACCGGCGAACCTGTCGCCTGATTCATCTGCCATGCCCATCGCCGCCCTCACCATCGAGCTCTCGATCCCGCTCTCGCGCTCGCTGAAAGATCGCCGGCAGGTGGTGCGCAGCATGAAAGACCGCCTGCGTCAGGGCTTCAACATCTCCGTCTCCGAGCTGGATGAAGCGATCACCTGGCAGAGCGCGACCCTCGGCGTCGCTGCGATCTCCTCCTCGCGCGATTATCTTCGCGGCCTGATGGCGGAGGTGGAGCAGGCAGCGGTCCGCCTCGCTGCCGAGAATGGCGCGGAAGTGAGGGACGCCTTCTGGGATTTCGTCGAGTCCTGATACTTACAGTAGCGCCTGCCCTGCCCTGGCCGGTCTGATATCCTTTTGGGTTTACCCGGGAGGTTCGTCATGCCAGAGCAACGCGCCCGCAAATATCACCAGGACCGTGTGGCCGAGACCCTGCGCGACGAGATCAGCACCATGATCCAGGGTGAGCTTTCGGACCCGCGCATCGGGTCCGCGCACGTGACCGAAGTGGTGCTGAATGCCGGCGGCAAGTCGGCACGCGTCTATGTCGCCAACGACGGCCCTCCGGAAGATGAGGAGCCGATGCTGGAAGCGCTGGCCGCGGCGCGCGGATTCATCCGCCACGAACTGCTGGAGCGCATGGGCGTTCGCCACGTGCCCGAGCTCAGCTTTCACCTGGATCGTACGGATCGCATGACGGCCCGCATCGATGAGCTGCTCGGCCGCAGGCGACGCAGCAAGGGCAGCAGCTCCGCTCAGACACCCGCACCCGCTCCGGAGGCCAACAAAGGCGCATGAAGCAGTCTGCCTCCATGTCGCGGCAGCTCGATCGCAGCACTGGTCGGTCCACTGGAGTCTTCCCTGGCGGAAGATGCGCTGCGCGTGCCCGGCAAACGGCACCACGCGGCGATCGCTCCGATTCTCGACGCCATTCAGGATGCGCAGAGCATCCTTGTCACCGCGCACGCGCGTCCGGATGGCGATGCCGTCGGGTTCCGTGCTGGCCTGCGGCATGATGCTGGAGCAGCTCGGCAAGCAGGTCACGATGGCCTTCAGTGATCGCGTACCGCTCATCTATCGCTGGCTTCCATGCGCGCAGAGCATCCAGCACTGGCAGCGCGTCGAGGGCGACTTCGATCTGGTGATTCTGCTGGAGTGCGATGGCATCGAGCGCAGCCGCCTGAAAGGACTCGAAGGACGGCGCCTTATCAACATCGACCACCACACCAGCGGACGCAACTTCGCCCATCTCAACTGGATCGACACCAGCGCGTGCGCAGTTGCGGAGCAGGTCTTCATGCTGGCGTGCGCGGCCGGCGTGCGCGTTACGCCGGAGATGGCGACGTGCCTTTACATGGCCGTGCTTACCGATACCGGCTCGTTCTGCTACGAAGGCACGGACGCAAACACCTTCTCGCTTGCGCAGGAGCTTGTCCGGCTCGGCGCATGTCCGGCGCACATCGCGCAGGATGTGTACTTCTCCAATCCGATGTCCAAGATGCTGCTGCTGGGCGCCGCGCTTGCCAACCTGCGGCGCGACGGCCGCGTGGCATGGCTATGGGTGACGACCACTGATATGGAGCGCACCAACGCAGCGGAGGAAGACTGCGAAGGCATCGTGAACTACGCCATCGGAATCGCCGGAGTGGAGGTTGCCGTCTTCCTGCGTGAGCTGCCGGACCACCGCGTCCGCCTCAGCCTGCGCAGCAAGGGCGCGGTGAATGTCGCCGCAGTTGCCGAAAGCTTCGGCGGCGGCGGACACGAGAACGCCAGCGGCTGCACGCTGTCCGGTCCCCTTGCCGATTGCGACGGACGCCATCCTCGCACGGCTGCGCACGCTCTTTCTAAGTAGCACGCGATCTTGCCCTCTGACCTGCTTCGGCGCAACATGGCCTCGTTCGTGCGAGGTGCGCATGTCTGCCGAATCGAACGCGTGGCCGGAGCTTGACTGGGCCAACTGGGAACCGACCGCCGCCACGCTCCACATGTGGACGCAGATCGTCGGCAAAGTGCGACTTGCCCTGAGCCCCATGCAGGCGCAATGGTGGAATGTGCCGCTGTATGTCAGCGCGCGCGGCCTGAGCACATCCGCCATGCCGACGGCTGGCGAGATGCTCGATATCGAATTCGACTTCGTCAGCCACGAGCTGCACTTTCGGCTCAGCACAGGCGCATCGCTATCCATCCCGCTGCGAGCGCAAACGGTTGCGGATTTCTATCTCGAGTTTCAGCAATGCCTGACGCTGCTGGGCGTCGATGCGCCCATCCATCCCATGCCGGTGGAGATCAAAGACCCGATCCGCTTCGATCTGGACACTGAGCACGCCTCCTACGATCCCGAATACGCGCATCGCTTCTGGCGCGTGCTGGTGATCGCGGACCAGATCTTCCAGAGCTTTTCTTCCAGCTTCATCGGCAAGGTCAGCCCGGTGCATTTCTTCTGGGGCAGCTTCGATCTCGCGGTCACCCGCTTCTCCGGCAAACGCGCGCCGGAGCGTCCGGGGGCCGATGCCATCACGCGCGAAGCATACTCGCATGAAGTCATCAGCGCCGGCTTCTGGCCCGGCAACGGCGGCTACGGCGAGGCGGCCTTCTACTGCTATGCGGCTCCATCGCCGGCTGGACTCGCGGAGGCGAAGGTCGAACCGGCAGCAGCGTACTTCGACGCGAATCTCGGTGAGTTTCTGCTGAAGTACAACGATGTGCGCAGACTGCACTCGCCGGAGAAGGCACTGCGCGCATTCCTGGAGAGCACCTATGCGGCTGCAGCCGACAAGGCAGGCTGGGACCGCGCCGCGCTCGAGCGGCACTAAACATGCCAGGCGATTTCGTCAGAGATCCTGCGCTGCGAGCCCCGGTCGGCTCGACTGGGCGATATGATTTCCTCCATGGTCAAGGCCGCTCCCCGCTTCTTGACTCCTGCTGCTGGTTTCTTCGCTTACTCTTCCCGCTCTCGCCGCCAAACACAAAACCACCGCGCACGAACAAGCAACGCCGCACATGACGGGCACCATCGTGCTGCACGTGGATCTCACCGACGCCCCTCGGCACATCCTGCACGCGCACGAGACGATTCCAGTCTCGGCCGGCCCGCTGGAGCTTGAATATCCGAAATGGATTCCCGGCGATCATCGCCCCACCGGTCCCATCGACAATCTCGCCGGCCTCTTCATCCGCGCCAATGGCCAGGAAATTCCCTGGCGCCGCGACGAGGTCGATATGTACGGCGTTCATCTCACCGTGCCGGAAGGCGTCAACTCGCTCGATGTCTCCTATGACTTCCTCGCCGTGCCCGGCGGCACCGGCTCCGATGAGGACGACGCCACCAGCGCGAACATGGCGGTGCTGGAATGGAATTCGGTCGTGATCTATCCGGCGAACATTCCGGTCATGGACATTCCCGATCACGGCCAGCATCACGGTTCCGGACGGCTGGAATTCCGGCACCGCACTGACGCCAACATCCCACTCCGGCAACGAGACCAGCTTCGCGACGGTTCCCGTCTACACGCTGGTCGATTCGCCGCTGATCACGGGCCGCTACTTCCGCGAAATCCCGCTGGCGCCGGAGATCACGCCCAAACATTATCTCGATGTCGCAGGCGAGGCGCCGGAAGACGTTGAGATCAAGCAATCCGTGCTCGATTCGTTCTCGCGGCTGGTGCGCGAAGCTTCCGCACTCTATCAGTCGCATCATTATGAGACCTATCACTTCGTTCTCTCGCTCAGCGACACCGTGCGCGGCGAGGGGCTGGAGCACCATCAGTCCAGTGACAACGGTGAGCCGGAGCATGGGCTTTCCGATGAATCGATGCTCATGCTTGATGCCGATCTGCTGCCGCACGAGTTCACGCATTCGTGGAACGGCAAATACCGTCGGCCTATCGGTCTTGCGACGCCGGACTACGCAACGCCCATGCGCGGTGACCTGCTGTGGGTCTACGAGGGCATGACGCAGTATTGGGGAAACGTGCTGGCCACGCGCTGCGGCTTGTGGACGCCGGAGCAATTCAAAGAAGCGCTCGCATTGACCGCGGCGAACCTCGATCAGAAGCCCGGCCGCACCTGGCGCAACCTGGAGGACACGGCAATTGCAGCGCAGATACTGCGTGGCAACACGCAGAACTACGCCAACTGGCGTCGTAGCCAGGATTACTACCCGGAAGGTGAGCTGGTGTGGCTCGATGCAGACACAACGATCCGGCAACTGACACACGGACAAAAATCACTCAACGATTTCGCCGTCAAGTTTCTCGCGCTCGGCGGCAACACTCCGCCGAAGGTCGTGCCCTACACCTTCGATGACATCGTGAACGATCTCAACTCTGTCGTTGCCTACGATTGGCGCGGCTTCCTCACCGAGCGGCTCACCTCGCACGCGAATCACGCGCCGCTCGGCGGCATCGAGCACGGCGGTTACAAGCTCGTTTATAGCGATGAGCCGACGAAGTTGGAGAAGGCTGCTATGGGTCATCGTGGAGGCGTGGATGCCTATTACTCCATCGGTCTGCGCGTGCGGAAAGATGGCACCGTCGGCGACGTGAAGATGTTCTCCGATGCCTACAAGGCAGGCTTCGCACCGCAATGGAAGATCATTGCGGTGAATAGCATTGGCTACTCCGACGATGGTTTGAAAGATGCATTGAAGAACGCGAAGAGCACGAGCGAGCCGCTCGAGTTCATCGTCTCCAACGACAACCATTTCCGGACGCTCAAGATTGATTACCACGGCGGCGAAAAGTATCCGAGGCTGGAACGGAACTCGAGTGCGCCGGACCTTCTCGACGGCATCCTGAAACCACTCGCGCCGGCGTCGGCTCCAGCTAAGTAGCGAGACTACATTCGCCATAACCTGCAAAGAAGAAGCCCGGCCAAGGCCGGGCTTCTCTCTGTTACATAGCTGTCGTTAGCGCGTCGTCAGTTCCGCTGCGACCTTCTCGGTTACGAAGGCCTCGATCTGGTCGCCCTGCTGCACGTCGCTGAAGCCGGCGATGCCGATGCCGCACTCCATGCCGTTGGTGACCTCGCGCGCATCGTCTTTGAAGCGCTTGAGCGAAGCGAGCTTGCCCTTGAAGACCTGCTCGCCGCCACGCATCACGCGGATTTCCGCATCGCGGCGGATCGAGCCGTCGGTCACGCGGCAACCGGCGATCGTGCCCACCTTGGGGATGCGGAAGACCTCCTGCACCAATGCGCGGCCCTGATAGTTCTCCTTGAAGACCGGCTCCAGCAGTCCCAACATCGCCTTGGTGATCTCATCCTGCAGCTCGTAAATGATCGAGTGCAGCCGGATTTCCACGCCTTCCTGCTCGGCCAGATCGGCGGCCTTGCGCTCCGGCCGCACGTTGAAGCCGATCACGATCGCGTTCGATGCCGAAGCCAGCAGGATGTCGCTCTCCGTGATGGCGCCAACACCGGAATGCAGAATCTTGATCCGCACCTTGTCGGTCGACATCTTGCTCAGCGAATCGGACAGTACCTGCACCGAGCCCTGCACGTCGCCCTTCAGAATCAGCGGCAGGTCCTTCACGCCGGCCTGCTTGATCTGCTCCGCCAGTCCTTCGAGCGAGACACGCGAGCTCTTCGCGAGCTGCGATTCGCGCTCCTTCATCTTGCGGTACTGCGCAATGCCCTTCGCCTTGTCGCGATCCGCAACCACGAGGAAGTTATCGCCCGCATCCGGCATGCCTTCCAGACCCAGAATCTCGACCGGGGTCGATGGGCCCGCCTCGTCAATCGAGCGACCGCGATCGTCAAACATCGCACGCACCTTGCCGAACGTGTTGCCGACGATGAAGCTCTCGCCGTTCTTCAGCGTGCCATTCTGCACCAGCACGCTCGCCACAACGCCGCGCCCGCGATCGAGCTTGGCTTCGAGCACTGTGCCGACGCCGGAGCGATCCGGCGTCGCCTTCAGGTCGCCCAGATCGGCCGTAAGGCAGATCATCTCAAGCAGCAGGTCCAGATTGATGCGCTTCTTCGCCGACACGTCGACGAATACCGTCGATCCGCCCCATGCTTCGGGCACCAGCCCGCGATCGCCCAGTTGCTGTTTCACACGGTCAGGCTGCGCATCTGGCTTGTCGATTTTGTTGACCGCCACGATGATCGGCACGTTCGCCGCCTTCGCGTGGTCGATCGCTTCCAGCGTCTGCGGCATCACGCCGTCATCCGCCGCCACGACGATCACCACGATGTCCGTGACCTTCGCGCCGCGCGCACGCATGCGGGTGAAGGCCTCGTGACCCGGCGTATCTAGGAAGACGATCTCGCGCCCGAAGGCAGGCGAGTCCGCCTTGGCGATGCGCACCTTGTAGGCGCCGATGTGCTGCGTGATACCCCCGGCTTCGCCGGCCGCAACATCAGTTTCGCGAATCGCGTCGAGCAGCGAGGTCTTGCCATGATCGACGTGGCCCATCACCGTGACGACCGGCGAACGCGTCACCTCGATCTCGCCAACGTGCTCGGTTCCGAGCAGCGTTTCAAGCGCCTCGTTCGCCATCTCGTCTTCAAAGCTGATGACGCTGGTATCTGCGCCAAACTGCCGCGCAACATCCTTCACCAGCTCCGTATCGAGCGACTGGTTCACGGTCACGAGTACACCGCGCATCAGCAGCGTTGCGATCAGGTCCTTGCCGCGGACTCCGAGCTTCTCGGCCAGATCCTTGACGCTGATGCCCTCCGTCACCGTGATGGTGCGCGTGATGGGCAGCGGCTCCTGCGGAATTTGCGCTCCACCGAAACGCGATGGCGGCGCAAAGCCCTTCATCGGGCCTTCCTTGGTCTTCGGGTACTGCTGGCGTCCACGGCCGCGTGGCGGACCGCTCGGACGTTGCGGACGCGGTGCTTCACCCGGAGGCGGAACTAATCCGCCGGCGCCCGCTCCTCCGGGGCGTGGGCCAAAGCCGGGACGCCCACCAGGACCACCGGGACGTGGGCCAAAGCCTGGACGTCCGCCGGGAGCGCCGCTGGGCGCCGAGCGTGTGGGGTGCATGGGACGGCGTCCTGCGGGACCGCCAGGAGCCCCTGCGGGGGCGCCCGGACGCTGTGGATAGCCTGCAGGACCACCGGGCCGCTGGAAAATAGGCCGGCCGCGCTGAATGGAACCGCCTGGACCGGGACCTGCGGACGCACTGGGGCTCTGCGGCACAACTGGACGTGGCGGCGGAGCACTGTAGACGGGCCGCGGCCCAGTCTGCGGCATGATGACGCGCCGAATCGGCGCAGGCGCTGCGACTTCCGGAGCTTCCGCCGCAGGTGTAGACGGCGCGGGTGGCGGCGCAACCGCGGATGCCAATGGCACAGACGGCGCCGCAGGAGCTGCGGCTGCTGGCGCGGGCGGAGCTGCCGCAGCAACCGGCGGCCGAGCCGCCACTGGGGTCGCCGGAGGTGCAGAGGCAATCGCCGGACGCTGTTGCGCTGCAGTGGGGGCGGATGGCGGCGCCGCGGTCACTGGAGGACGGGCCACCACTGGCCCAGCGGGCGGCTTTGCAGCAATGGCCGGGGGCTGCGGCGGAGGCGCGGTCACAATGGGCGGTGCCTGCCGCGGCTGCGGCATAACCACGCGACGCGGTGGAGCTTCGGGTTTGGGCACGGTGGCCGGCGGCGCGGAAGCGGCCGCGGCTGGTGGAGGCACGCTGGCGGCAGGCTTCTGCGGCGCAACCTCGGTCTTTGCGACCGCCGCCGGAGGCGCAGCCTGCGGACGCGGTGCCGGGCGCTCTGCTTCTTCCTTACGCTGCTGGATCGCCTTCAGAACGTCGCCCGGCTTCGATACCCGCGACCAGTCGATCTTCGGGGCGCCTCCGCTCTCTGCCTTCGCCGCCGAGCCGCCGTTGCGGCTGCTCCCGCGCTGGAAGTGCGAGCGCACGCGCTGCGCCTCATCCGCCTCGAGCGAGCTGGAGTGCGTCTTCGGGTCTGTTACGCCGACTTCCTTGAGCACATCCAGAATGGCTTTACTCTTGACTTCGAGCTCTCTTGCTAAATCGTTGATGCGAACTTTACTCATCCGTCCCTTTACGTGGCACTCTGCCTGCCGTCCCTCAGCTGTTCATAGCAACCTCTTGGTCTGCGGGTTCACATGCCGTTCTATTTGATTATCGCCTGAAAACCGGAAATCCGTGCTGCGTGTTCGTGAAGATACACGCGGCACGGAGACCGCTCCTGCGGCACCCTTCCGGTTACACACCTTCATCGTCGCGCTGGGGCCTGGCATCGGGAAGAACTGACTCTTCCTCCGCCTCTCCACCCGGTAGGGGGCTGTTGGCCGGATTCTGCCGGCGAAGCCGGTCACTGGTGTCGTCCCGGCCCGCATCCTGCGGCAGGACACCCACTTCCCCGACCTCCCGGCCGGACTCGGTCAGCTCTTCCATCCGCTCCCGCGCAATCTCGTCCACCACCCGGCCCGTTCCGTCGTCCTGATCCGTGTCGTCCACGCCGTCGCTGTCGTTCACCTCCAGGGCATCCACCTCTTCGCCCAGCTCGGCGTCGGCCTTGGCGCGCTCCTCATCAAGCGAGCGATCCGCCTCGATTGCCTCCAGGTCGGCCCGGTTCGGTGACCGCTCGCGGTCCCCGCTTGCCTTGCCGGCGACATCCTCCCCTTCGAGTACAGTCGCCTCCACAACGTCATCTCCCGCCGGCCGCTGATCCACCAGGTTCTGCTCCGCCCGGCTTACCTCATCGCGTACATCTTCATTGGCTCGCATCGAATCTCCCTCTTCGGATTCAGATGCGGCTCCTGCCGGACGCTCTTCGCCTTCCGCGGCCTCCGGCCGCTCTTCGCCCTCTTCGTACTGGCCGAAGTAGTGCCGCACAGCGACGGAAATCTTCTCCAGCGTCTTCTCGCCAATGCCCGGGATCTCTTCAAGCTGCTCCGGCGTCATATCCGCCAGCGACTCGACCGTGGTGATGCCGGCCGCCACCAGCTTCTGAATAATCGCCTCGCCCAGCTCGATCACCTGCTCGATCGGCGTCGAAGGACCGCCGCTGAGAGCCTGCATCTGCTGCTCAACCTCCTGGCGCTTCTCCTCTTCGCTCTTGATGTCGATCTTCCAGCCCAGCAGCTTCGCGGCAAGACGCACATTCTGCCCCTTCTTGCCAATGGCCAGCGAGAGCTGCGTATCGTCCACGATCACTTCGAGCTGCTTCTCCGTCAGGTCCGTGATGCTGACGCGGCTTACCTTCGCCGGCTGCAGCGCCTTCTCTGCGAACGTCGTCACTTCGTCGGAAAACTCGATAATGTCAATCTTCTCCCCGCGCAGCTCGCGGATAATCGACTGCACGCGCATGCCCTTCATGCCGACGCACGCGCCTACCGGGTCCACATCCTTATCGCGGGACTGCACGGCAATCTTCGTTCGCTCGCCGGCCTCGCGCGCAATCGCCCGGATCATCACCGTGCTGTCGTAGATCTCCGGCACTTCGCTCTGGAAGAGGCTCTGCACCAGCTCCGGCGCGGCACGCGACACAACCACCTGCGGGCCCTTCGCTGCGCGATCGACGCGCAGCAGGATCACGCGCACGCGCTCGCCCACGCTGAACTGTTCCAGCCGGCTCTGCTCGCGGCGCGGCATGCGTGCCTCCGCCTTGCCCAGATCGAAGATCACGTCCTGCAGCTCCACCCGCTTCACCATCGCGGTCAGCACTTCGCCCGTACGGTGCGCATATTCGTTGAACACCGTGTCGCGTTCCGCTTCGCGCACCTTCTGGAAGATGACCTGCTTCGCCATCTGCGCGGCGATACGGCCCAGCACATCGGTGGGCTTGTAGTAGCGGATCTCGCCGCCGACCTCGACATCCGGCGCCAGTTCTTTGGCCTCTTCGAGAGCAATCTGGTTCAGATCGTCTTCAATCTCGTCGTCGGTAGCCGTAACGGTCTTGTAGACGTAGGCGCGAATCTCGCCCGTCTCCTTGTCCAGTTCCGCGCGCATATTTTCCTGCGTCTTGTAGTACTTGCGCGTCGCCAGAGCGATCGCATCCTCGACCGCGGTCACCACGATCTGCGGGTCGATTCCCTTGTCGCGGCTCAATCCTTCAATTACCTGGTATAGCTGACTCGCCATCTTGTCTCTGTCCTTCTCCCGACTCAATCTCTGGGTTCAATCTCGCGCCGCGGCATACCGTCACGCGGCCATTCGTCTTCCTGTTCGTCTGTTTGACTACAGCTCGGGGATCAGCTGCGCCTTCTCGATGTTTGCCAGGTCGATCTCGACTAATGCATCGCCCGAGGCGGCTTTTTTCGCTTTCCCTTTCGCTTGGATGGCGGAACGATCCACCGTGACCTTTCCCTCACCGGCGGCCATCAGCCGGCCCTGCCAATGCCGGTTGCCCGCCACCGGCTCAAATGTCTGCAGCTTTACCAGGCTCCCGCGAAAGCGCTCATAATCCGCCGCGCGGTTCAGCTTACGGTCCAGCCCGGGTGACGAAACCTCCAGCGTGTACTCTGCACCGGGCACCAGGTCCTCAACATCGATCAGCGTGCCGAAATCGTGGCTGAAGCGTTCGCAGTCCTCATGCGTAACCCCCGACAGATGCTCTGTGCTCAGCTCACCGCGCAGCACCGCCGCCGGCACAAGGCCGTCTTCGCTTGCCGTCCCCCGCTCCGCGGCAGCTTTGGCTTCAGCCGCGAGCCGCGCCCGCCCCGCCGCGTCCTTTTCAATCGACACGCGCAGCACCCGGTGCTTGCCGCCGCCGACAAGCTCGACATCCACAACCTCCAGCCCGTAGCTGCCCGCTACACGCTCGGCTGCCGTCCGAATTTTTTCAAGATCTGCTGCCATCCGCCGCCCGCGCCACGTTTGCTGCAAGAAAAAGGTGGGCTTTCGCCCACCATCTCCTTCGGCGGTATGCTCACGCGCGAAGCAAACGTGTCTATTACGATGATACGCCGCCATCGGGCGCTTGCCAACCACGATCCGGGACGGTGTGGTGAATCAGTTCCGCACAACGAATACCTTCAGACTGGATCCAGCCCCTTATGCAATTTCCTGCTGAGGTGTCGGAATTGCAGCGAGCTTACTTGGTCTCATAACCCACATGATCTGATCGATGCCCTCTGCCGAAGCATCAATGGCCGCAAGAGCGACCGGGATGCCGCCCCGCGAGAGCAGCGCCGATTTCTGTCCATTTATGTCAACCAGGCTGACCGTAATGCCAATCCAGAAATGTGAAGCGAAAGCGGCAACGAACTTCGCAACGCGCTCGCGACCAGAAACCGGGGCCCGCGCTGCCGTGCGCACGACACCGCCGCCGTCCGAATAAGACACAACATGTTCCGCGAACAGGCCTTCCAGTGCGGCCAGATCTCCCTTTTGAGCCGCTCCGATAAAAGCCTTCAGAAGGCGCTGTTGCTCCCTCGCACTGGCAGGTGTGCGCCGTCCATTTGCAATATGTTTACGGGCGCGAGAGACAAGTTGACGGGTATTTGCTTCTTCGCTTTGTAGAATGTCCGCGATTTGGCGGTAGGAGTAATCGAACGCTTCCCGCAGAACATACGCGGCACGTTCCGTAGGAGACAGCTTCTCAAGAAGCAGCAGGATTGCCAGCCCCAATGCTTCGCCGCGCTCCGCCCCTAAAGCTGGATCGCTGCTGGTGTCCACCGGTTCGGGAAGCCACGGGCCTACGTAGGATTCACGGCGCGATTGGGCGCTCTGGGCGAAGTTGATACACAGTCGTGTGGTGGTGGTCGCCAGGAATGCGGACGGGTTCTCCACCACGGCATGATTCGTACCCTGCCATCGCAACCAAACATCCTGCACGATATCTTCAGCCTCAGCTGCACTCCCCAGCATGCGATAAGCGATACCGAACAAACGCGGACGCGCGCCGACAAAAGCTGAAAGAGCATCCTTGTGTTCGCCGGTCTCTGAGCCAGGGCGAACGGACGAGAAAGCTTGGGCTGGAGGCTCTTCTGTCATTGCGAATGCCTCATAGTGTATCTCCGGGAAAATCAAACATCGCGTAAACCTGCCGCGTCGTGTCACGAAACGCTGAGCTATCCGGTCTTAGCGGGTACGAACGGCAAACGCGAAATATGCCGATCCAAGTAAAGGGAGCGATTATGAAAATCGTAGTAGTCGGCGGTACGGGACTTATCGGATCAAAGCTTGTCAGCAAGCTTCGTGACCATGGACACGAAGCGATATCGGCATCACCCGGTTCAGGCGTCAACACTCTCACTAGCGAGGGACTTGCGGAAGTGATGCAAGGCGCCTCGGTGGTTGTGGACGTATCGAACTCTCCGTCTTTTGATGAGGACGTGGCGATGAACTTCTTTAACACCGCAACCCGCAACCTCCTTCAGTACGAGCAGGCTGCGGGCGTGCGGCACCATGTTGCGTTGTCTGTTGTCGGCACTGATCGTATAGCTGAAAGAAGGCCATCGGATGCGGAAAAGACGGTTCGCGGATACTTCCGCGCGAAGCTCGCGCAGGAGAAGCTAATCTCCGGATCACCGATCCCGTTCTCAATCGTTCACGCAACCCAGTTCTTCGAATTCGTCAAAAATATCGCTGATGCTTCCAGCGACGGCACGACCATTCGAGTAGCGCCAGTGCTCATCCAGCCCATGGCGGCAGAAGATGTTGCCGCAGGAGTTGCACGGGTTGCTGTGGGCGCTCCCGTGAACGGCATCGTCGAAGTGGCCGGCCCGGAAGAGTTCCGCCTCGACGAATTCATCCGGCAGGGCCTTCGCGCCTATAACGATCCGCGCAAAGTAGTCGCAGACGCTGGCGCCGGCTACTTCGGGGTCGAAGTCGACGAGCGCACCCTGCTCCCCGGCAAAGATGCCCGGCTCGGACGGACGCGTTTTGAATCCTGGCTCACTCTGTCCGCAAAGCCGGCTTCGAACGCACATTCACAGGACGCAGTAGTTGCGGCAGGCCCGGCCCGCTAAGAAAGAAGCCGAGTCTCGCTGAACTCGGCTTCACCCCTGAACCACGCAACGGAGAGAATTCCCGAGGAGATTCATATATGAAGATCGCAAAGATAATTGCAAAGGCTGTTTTGTGTCTGGCGTGCCTTGCTCCCAGCTGGCTGCTCGCACAGGAGGCGAAGGTGACAGAGGTCTTGTCGAAAGACTTCTCAAATATTCCCGGCAAGCAAGGTTTGATGATCACCGTGGAGTACCCGCCGGGCGCTTCGGACCCAGTACATCGCCACAACGCGCAGGGATTTATCTATGTGCTGGAAGGCTCGATCGTGATGCAGGTCAAGGGCGGAAAGGAAGTGACTCTGACGCCGGGTCAAGGCTTCTATGAAGGCCCCGATGACATCCACACTGTTGGTCGTAACGCGAGCCAAACAAAACCAGCAAAGTTCGTCGTGTTCCTGGTCAAGGACAAGGGCGCTCCAGTGCTGATACCCGTCAACTAAACCGCAACCCCGGATCCGGAATCAGGAGGAGGCGGACAGCGCGAAGCTGCAGCCGGCATCTCAGGGTCGCTTGGCGGCTGCCTGTTCCGCCTCATCTATGGCTTTTCGGAAGGCATCCACCGCCGGCACGTTGTGCGGCTTGAGTGCGTTCTTTGCCTCATCTCGCCAAACTGGAGTGCTATCCAGCGGATTCTCGACACGACCGCGGTACACCAGGAAGCTGTCTTCCGCCGTCGTAGTACCTATGTCCGCCTGCGGACCGGGTCCGCCCTCATTCCTCCGCCCATTCTGACTCGGAATTCCGCTTTGATCTGGAATCGATGATCCCTGCGAGGCGTCCGGTATGTCGCCCGCATAGGGCGGCGGGGCGCCGCGCTGCATCCCCACGTCGATCCCGGTATCCGTGGGGTCGATGGCCAGTGGCCGCCGTCCCTGCCGAGGATCATGAACCGTCCCGCTGGCCATCTTGCCGGTTCCGCGGCGAACGACGATGACCAGGTCCGCGCTCTGGCCGCTGAGGATTGGCTGAAACCGTCCCCAGTTCAGCAGCGCAGTCTCGACATCGCGCCGCGCCACCTGGTTAGCCTGCGGATCATCCAGCGACACGCCGGCGTTCGGATCGATAATGACTCGGACCGTGCGTGCCTGCAGAACATCGTTCGGCAGTGTGGATTTCGGCTTGTTCTTCGCAAATGCGAAACACGGTAGCAGCAGCAGTCCGGCCATTCCGGCAACAACGCAGCTTGCTTTTTGCATGGGCGTCACCCGCCAGCATCCTACGCTCCGTTGGACGCCTCGCGCGAGAAGCTGTTTGCAGGAAATACCGGCTATTTTGCCGCTTTCCAGTCCACGCCCGGACGCGCCACCGAGTACATCTCCGACATGATCTGCCACATCAACCCCATGCGATCGTCGCCGATCTTGTAGAGGTCGAAGTGCGTGCGGTCGGGAATGTAGTTGAAATGCGGATCGGCGCCCAACTTTCTCAGTCGCGCTTCGAACAAATGCGCCGCTCCATCCAGATAAAACGTATCCGCCGTGCCGACAATCAGATGAATGCGGCCCTTCAGCATCGCGCCGTTCTTAGCCCAGTTCTCTTCCACTAGGTTTGCAAGGTCATAGTGCTCGCCCCAGTAAGCGACCACCTGCGGATCGACATCACCGGTCTTGCGATCGAACATCGGCTCTGGCGCGCCGCTCGGCCCCTTGGGGGAGAAGACCCACTCGAACGAGCTCATCTGGCCGCCATACGGTCCAAGCACCGCCTCGAGCTGTGCCAGTTGCTCGAGCGTTGCCTGCACCTGGCCGTGATCGCGCATGATGGGCCATGCCGTCCCGTCGGCCTTGCGGTACAGGTTCACGTGCGCGCCATACAGACTCGGGCCGGTGAAGTCGTGGAAGTCGCTCGGGTCGGGCGAGGTGGACCATGTGCCGCCGAAGACCTGCGGATAATTCACCTGGAGTTGCAACGTAGCCCAGCCGCCGCTGGAGTGGCCATTCAGCAGCCGCCCTGTGGGCCGTGCATCCATCCGGTACTTGGCCTCCAGCCACGGGATGAACTCCTTCGTCAGCGCAGTGCCCCACGGTCCGTCGTTCACTGAATCCGCGAACTCGTGCGTACCCTCCGGCAGCGACTCGTCCAGCATGACGCAGATCATCGGCGGCGCCTTGTGCTCCACCATCGCTTTCCGCAGCCCGAAACCCGTGATCAGCGAATAATCCATGCTGCCGCCAAAGCCGTGCGTCCAGTAGAGGGTCGGATAGCGCGTCTTGGCCTTCGCGTCATAACCCGGCGGCAGAATGACCCAGCCGCGAACGTAAGTAGGCTTGCCCCAGAAGGTGGTGAGCACCCCGCTCTGGAACTCCGCCTTTTCCACCTCCCCCGGCTTTACCTCCGCCATCGCTTTGGAAACCATTTCGACACGACGCCCTGCCTCCGGATGCTCGCTCAGCGTCAGAACAGGCTCATCGCCAATACCCGGCTCCCAGCCTTTGGCTTCGATGACGGGACTCTCCCAGTCTTCCGGATCTCGGCCGCCATAGTTGTAGTTGTGATCGCTATCGAGGACCACCTGCAGCTCGTAGTCCGCGCGAGGCATAGTCGAAAACGCCGCCGGGAACGCACTCTGGTCCACATCGACTTCGACGGCAGTACCCGGCGCCAGGTCATGCACCTCAACGGCCGCAACCGACGTATCCGTCGGATGAAATTCGCTGATATCGACCTTCTTTTTGCCATCTACTTCGGGATTCTTGGGGTCAGTTTCAGCTTTTCTGGCAAAAACCAGCAACCGCCCGCTAACCCGACCCGCCAACTCATTGCCCACCACCACGTGAACATAAGCGTGACGATGAGCAGCTTCCTGCGCCTGCAACGCCGTACTGCTCACAGCCAATAGAGCTATGGCCGCAAGACTCCCCAGCCAGACTCGCGTCTTCATTGTCTTTGTTTCCTTAGATTTATCTGTGAATGAACGCTGCCATGGTACAGCAAGGACGCTCACCGCGACTTCGGGCAAAATGTTCCACGTGGAACAATCTTCAGGCTGGCCTAAAAATTGGTCACCACTGCTGTTACCTTTTAGGCACTCCCCACCACGCAGCTCACATCACCTATCCCGGTGTGCAACTTCAGGCGGTAGCTGCCCGAACTGAAATCGCGGTGGACGCTCTTGCCCAGGAAGCCGTGAGACTCCAGATTGAAGGCGCTCGCGTTCACATCGCCGATGTGGACGGACATCGCCACTGCGCGGTAGGCATGCGGATCGGGCACCATCATGTGCAGATCGCCAATGCCCAGCTCGGCGTCGGTGTTGCCGGTGACGCCTTCAATGCTGAGATCGCCGACCTCCAGGTTCAGCCGCAAGTCGCTGCGTTTCGGCACAAAGAGCGTCACGTCGAAGTTGTGGTTGCCATGTTTCGGCATTTCAAGCGCGATCTTGGCCTGCGAGCCATTCACGGCGAACTCACGGATCCAGTGCGGTGCGGCTGAGGCATCCTCTTGCTTGTGAGAGGTGATCACGAGCCGCAGCTTGTCATTCTCTGCCGGCTTCACTCGAACGTCGCCGACGTTAGCATCGAGGATCACAACGCCGCCTGCGGCGAAGGACGCCTCGCGGACCACAGGAGTGAAGTCTTCCGCGAGCGCGCGTCCGGTCCCAACAAGAAATACTGCGCAAGCCACGACCCAGCAGATACGCATGCTGCGGCTCATATCGTCTCTCCTTTGCGCTCGTCGATATCGATCGAACCCGCACCCACATTCACTTCCAGCCTGCCTTCGCCCTTGCCCTGGTACTCGCGGCTGATGATGAAGTGCGAGTTCCTGCCGCCTGGCCGGTGATCGTGGAAGCTGCCCATGCCAACATTGGCTTCGAAGTTCGAGTAGTCGCGGTCGCCCACCATGGTGAGGAACGCCTCACCCGCGCCCAGGTTTATCTCGCGATTTCCCTTGATACCGTCCGCATCGAAGTAAAACTTCCCGGCGCCGAGATTGATCTCGCTCTTCAGCGAAGTTGTGGATGGCACTTCCAGAGTCACCACCAGATGATCTTTGTGCGGAAACTGCAGGCTGATTGTGGCGTGGTCGCCATTGACATCGAGATCTTTCACATACGCGCGCATCTTCAGCGATGGTGTTGCGCCGGTCTCGATGCGCAGCTTCAGCTTGTCCCCGGCGACGGCCCTTATGTGCAGCTCGCCCGAACATACGTTCAACTCCAGCTTGCCCTGTCCGGAGAAGTTGCGCTCGACGGCGAAGTGCTGCGCGTCTTCCCTATCGCCCGGTTGCGCCACGTAGTGGCTCGGCTCCGGCGGCTCGCCGCAATTATTGGTTTCAGCCAGAGCCGCGCGTGGCCCGGCGCTGAGCAACACTCCGCACAGTGCAAATCCAATTGTCCATCGCACGACTGCTGCAATTCGTCCTCTTACGCGCACGCCTGCCTCCGCTTCCCTGTGCTGCTGTACGCCAGTCCATTGGCGGCGGTTCCCGAAAATCGCCCTGCCGTGCTCCGCGTTACAATGGGACGAAGACATCCGCCGCTGTCTTCGTCCCTCCTAAACGCTGACCGCTCGGCCGACGTCGCAAAGACATATATGATTGAGAGCCCTGTCCCGGAAGCCCTGACGTTTGACGACGTCCTCCTTGTTCCTGCCTATAGCGAAGTCGTTCCTGCCCAGGTTTCGACACAGACCCGCCTCACCAAGCGAATCTCCCTGAACACACCCCTGCTCTCTGCCGCTATGGACACGGTGACCGAATCGCGTCTTGCCATCGCCATGGCGCAACAGGGCGGCATCGGCATTATCCACCGCAACCTGTCGATCGAACAGCAGGCTGGCGAAGTGGACAAGGTGAAGCGCTCGGAGAGCGGCATGATTGTCGATCCGGTCACAGTTCGACCGGATCAGCTCATCTCCGACGCGCTTGACGTCATGCGGCGCTACAAAATTTCCGGCGTACCGGTCACCCAGGGCAAGCGGCTGGTCGGCATCTTGACGAATCGCGACCTGCGC
Organism: uncultured Acidobacteriaceae bacterium; assembly: GCA_963797895.1. Taxonomy (GTDB): domain Bacteria; phylum Acidobacteriota; class Terriglobia; order Terriglobales; family Acidobacteriaceae; genus KBS-83. Next base: position 1,495,638 of record CAWCRD010000006.1, on the reverse strand, counting down.
TTTGAGACCCGAACCGATATTCCTGTCGGCGACGTGATGACCAAGGAAAATCTGATCACCGTCGCGGTGGGCACCACGCTCGAAGAAGCGGAAAAAATTCTGCACCAGCACCGCGTCGAGAAGTTGCTGGTGGTGAACGGCGACTACGAGCTCAAGGGTCTGATCACGGTCAAGGACATCCAGAAAAAGCTGAAGTACCCCAACGCCGCCAAGGACGCCCAGGGTCGCCTACGTGTGGGCGCAGCCATCGGAGCGACTGGCGATTTTCTGGAGCGCGCGGCGGAACTGATCAAAACCCGCGTCGATGCGCTCTCCATCGACTCCGCGCATGGCCACTCCTCGCGCGTGCTGGAGGCGGTCCGCGAGATCAAGAGGCGTTTCCCGGATACTGATCTGCTGGCCGGCAACGTCGCTACCTATGACGGCGCAATCGCCCTGATGGACGCGGGGGCGGATGCGGTGAAGGTCGGCATTGGACCGGGCTCGATCTGCACCACCCGTATGGTTACGGGCGCGGGCATGCCGCAGATCACCGCAATCTCGGAGTGCTACCGCGCCGCGCGCGAACGTAAAATTCCCATCGTCGCCGACGGAGGCATCAAGTATTCCGGCGATGTGACCAAGGCGATTGCGGCAGGCGCTTCCGCTGTGATGATCGGCTCGCTTTTCGCGGGCGTGGATGAGAGCCCGGGCGAGACCATTTTGTACCAGGGCCGTTCCTTCAAGGCATACCGCGGCATGGGCTCACTTTCCGCAATGGCCCAGGGATCGGGCGAGCGTTACTTCCAGAGTTCGCGCGATCTGGAGGAGTCCGGACCGCGAGAGACGGGTGACATCGTGCAGCGCGAACGCGCGACGCAAAATCGCCTCGCCAAGTTCGTTCCAGAGGGAATCGAGGGCCGAGTGCCCCATCGCGGCCCGCTGGAGTCCATGGTTTATCAGCTCGTCGGCGGATTGCGGTCCGGCATGGGCTACCTGGGCTGCGGCAGCATCGAAGAGCTCCAGAAGAATGCGCGCTTTATGCGGATTTCAAACGCAGGTTTGCGCGAATCCCACGTTCACGACGTGATCATCACGCGCGAGGCTCCCAACTACCACGTGGAGTAAGCCTGTCAGCAGGAATGGGCCTTACCAGAGATCAAATACGTCAGTTGCTCTTCGCCTGGCTGCCGGCGGCGATCGGCACCCTTGTTATCTGCCTGGAATCCAGCGACTATCTCTCGGCGGCTCACACGGGTTCCCTGCTGGCACGCCTTTGTGTGTGGCTGGGATGCGGCCCACACACGAACCTGATGCTGGAGAATCACATCCTGCGTAAGACCGGGCATTTTAGCGGCTATGGGGTTCTCAGCCTTCTCTTCTATCGGGCTTGGCGGCTCAGCGGCCACATTCTCTCGGTGCACAGGACGCGCATCCTGGATGTGGTGTTCTCCCTCGCCTGCACGCTGGCCGTGTCCAGCGCCGATGAGTATCACCAGAGCTTTCTCCCTTCCCGCACCGGACGGCCCCAGGACGTCCTTTTGGATATGACGGGCGCGGCTGTCTTTCTACTGCTCTTCCAGCTATGGCTGGTACTGAAACGCCGTCCAGAGCCAGCGCCGGCGAACTGAAGCTTTTGGCCCCGGGTGCATAGAAAGTCGCGGTGCTGACCGGAAGCGAAAATGCTCTGCTTTGGAGTGGAAAATACGCAACTAACCAGCGCTTTGGGCGTTCTCATAAGCACTATGGCTCGTCGCGCTGTCCTTGCCGCTGCTGTGCTCTCCCTCGCTATGCCTGCGCTGGCGCAACAGCCGGTATACCCTAACTATCCGCCGCCACCGCCGCCTTCCGGGCAAAACGCGCCACACACGCAACCGCCTGACCAGACCGATCCGCAGGGCTACCCTCAGCAGGATCAGCAGCCATCGGACCAGCAGGGACAGCCAAACCAGGCGCCGCAGAAGCCGTCGCCCTACCCGCAAAGCAATCACCAGCAGGGCCAGCCGTATGGTCAGCAGCCCGATCAACAGGCGGCTCCGGCGCAGCCCTATCCCCAGCACAGCGCGCCGAGCTATCCGCAGTCCGGCAACTCACAATATGGCAACTTCTTAGGCTGGGTGCCGCAGGGCATGGAGGCGCTTGGACGCACCGCGGCGTTCCATACAGACTTCACCTTTGACCGGTCCATGCTGCAGCTCGCAAGTGGGCTCTGGGAGGGTCCCGGCGACCCTGCGTTCAGCGATGCCGTGAACCGGCTGGATGGGATTTCGGTACACAGCTACCACTACGCGGCCCCGGCGATGTATGACCCGCGGCTGCTGGACGCTGTTCGGCGACAGTACAGCGCGATGGGCTGGGAGCACCTGGTTACGGCGCGCTCGGCTGCGAACGGCGGCGCCACGGACCTTTGGATCAGCTTTCATCACATGCGCGCGACCGGCGCAGTCGTCCTGTTTCAAAGCCCCACGAATCTGAACCTGATCGCCTTTTCCGGCAACCTGAGCCCACTGGACTTGTTGCACCTGCGTGGGCATTTCGGTATTCCGCCGTTCCCAGGCAACCGGTTCGTCCCAGCGCCGGGACCAGCGGCACGGAACGCACCCCCAGCCCGATACTAGCGGCGGCGTCCTCGGAGAAGCCGCCTCAGTGCTGACCCGCTGGCCTGAAATGACAAAATCGACGGGAAACGATCATTTGCTTGACAACCATGTCTTCTGTCGTGTGTGATCATCTGAAGATTCCCTCGAAATAAGGCGAACGTTTGTCTACAACAGTCCTGTTGTAGATGAGCAGTATTTTTGCCGAAAATCGAGGCCGATCGAGACATCGCGGACCGGGCGAAATGGTCCTCTGATTTTGCTAGAGGCACTGGCCTCCCTCAGTGCCGGGAGGCGTCTTCATAAGATGGCCTCCCTTCTTTTTGCTCCCGGGCCGCCATGCGTGCCGAGTCTTTATACTCGGTCCAGAAACCCTCAATCCGGATCATGCGACCTTCTCCCCTGCTTGCTGCGGCATGTGCAGCTTTGCCTCTGCTCGCGCAGCAATCCCCGCCCGCTGTGACCAAACCGTCGACCACGCAGACCGTCGTCGTCACCGCCAACTCAAATCCGCTGTCACTCGCCGGCTCCGATCGCTCCGTAGTTGTGCTGGATACCCAGAAACAGCCGCTGCTCTTTGGAGCGCTGCCGGATGTTCTCCGCCTTGACCCTTCTCTCAATCTGCAGGAACGCGGCCCCGACGGCGTGCAGGCAGACCTGTCCATTCGCGGCGCCACGTTTGAGGAATCGCTCATTCTCCTCAATGGAATGCGCGTGGACGATCCGGAGACGGGACACTTCAATCTCGACATCCCAGTGCCGCGGGACGCGGTGAATCGTGCCGAGGTACTGCACGGCGCCGGGTCGGCGTTCTATGGATCGGACGCCATTGCGGGCGCAGTGGACCTGATCACAGAAGAGCCGGTGCGGCCCGCGGCGACCATCGGCGGCCATCTTTCGGTCCGCGCCCGCGCGGGATATGGCAGCTTCGAGAGCACGGAACAGCATGTGATCGGGAGTTATGCCGGTACGCGCTTCTCCGAACAGCTGGCGGGCAGCCGCAACACGTCGAGCGGGTTTACAGCGGATCGGAATTACCGAAGCCAGGCGCTCTCGTCGGAAAGCTGGATGCATACTTCCCTGGGCACAACGGACGTGCTGCTAGCCGGAAGCGATCGTCCCTTCGGCGCGAATCAGTTTTATGGCCCGTACGAATCCTTCGAGCACACCAAGGGCTGGCTGGCGATGCTGCAGCAGCAGTTGGGTCAGCGGATGCAAGCCGGCTTCAGCTATCGCAGGCATAGCGATGTTTACATTCTCGAGGTCACCGATCCTGCGCTGTACGAGAACAATCACATCGATGAGGCGTGGCAGGGTGTAGTTCGTCGCACCGATGTTCTGGCCAAAGGTGTGCAGCTTTCCACCGGACTGGATGGCTCGGCGGATACGATTCGCAGCTCCAGCCTGGGACGGCATGGCCGCAATCAGGGGGCCGGCTACGCCGTTCTCGATCTGCGCAGATGGTCGCGGCTTACATTTTCTATCGGAGGCCGGGAAGAAGTGTTCAGCGGAGGATCGCAGGACTTTTCGCCAACATTTGCCGCAGGCTATCGGCTGCGCGACGGCCTGCGGCTACGCGCCTCTGCCGCCCATGCCTTCCGGCTACCTACCTATACCGATCTTTACTACAGCGATCCGACAACGGTCGGGAATCCTCGGCTCGAGCCGGAGACGGCGTGGAGCTATGAAGCGGGGCTGCTGTGGGCACCACGCGGCCGCGTGTCGCTGGAGCTGACCGGGTTCCAGAATCGCATTGGAAACAGCATCGATTACATAAAGGATTCGCCGGCGGCTCGCTACGTGGCGACCAATACAGGCGCGCTGGCGTTTACCGGAGCAGAGGCGGCAGTGCATATGCGTCTCGACGGCAACCAGCAGCTCGATCTCGCATATACCGGTGTCCATGCCAGCCGCGACCTGCCCAGCGGACTCATCTCCGCGTATGTGTTTAATTACGCGGCGCAGAACGCGCTGTTCTCCTGGTCCGCCCTGATCCTGCATCAGGTGGTCGCGCGCACGCAGGTTGCGGTGGTGCAGCGAGTGGGCCAGACCGCGTATCCGCTGTGGAGCGCCGCGATTGCGCGTAGCGGCGGCCATGTGCAGCCGTATCTGCGGCTCGACAATCTGAGCAATACTGGATATGAGGAACTGCCCGGAGTGCCCATGGCGGGACGCAGCGTAACCGGTGGGATCGCGATCACGTGGGCGCGCGGGCGCTGATAGCAAATGAAACTCACCCGAAATGGGTGCGTCTTCTGGTTACGTTTTGGAGCGCCTGGAGCTTTACTCGCCGGCTTCGCCTTCGGCCGGGGCTTGTTCCGCCATCGCCTTTTGCATCTCTTCACGGCGCTTCTCACGGGCTTCCGCACGTTTGGAGCGCTTCTCGTCGAGAAGCTTTTCGGCGCCCAGGAGTTCGATGAAGGCCTTTTCGGCGCCATCGCCCTTCTGGAATCCGGTACGGACGATGCGCAGGTAGCCGCCCTGGCGATCGCCGTAACGCGGCGCAACGGTTTCAAAGAGACGCTTCACTGCGTCATCAGTCATCAGATAGGCCAATGCCTGACGGCGGGCATGCACATCGCCACGCTTGCCCAGGGTGATCAGCTTCTCCACATGGGGACGCGCGGCCTTGGCCTTGGTGACAGTGGTCACGACGCGGTCTTCCAACAGGATGGACGTGACCAGATTGCGCAGCAGGGCGCGGCGGTGGCTGGTGTTGCGTCCGAGTTTGTATCCAGCATTGCGATGGCGCATGGCAAATCTCTCGCTTACGTGCGGCGGGGCCGCTAAAATCAAGCGCCGGAGAGAGAAGTGTCTCCCTCCGGCGGAAGTGGTTAGAAGTTCTCCGGCTCGTTCTGCATCGGCTCGAGCACGTCGAGGTCATCCTCTTCGTCATCGAAACGGTTGTTGTAGCTCTGCGCCAGCGCCTGCGAGGGAAGGATCGAAGTCGGTCCGGGGACGGCGTTGCCGTTCTCGTCGATCTTCATGCCCAGCGACAGACCCATCTGCGCCAGGATTTCCTTGATCTCGTTCAGCGACTTGCGGCCGAAGTTCTTGGTCTTCAGCATCTCGGGCTCGGTCTTCTGGACCAGCTCGCCGATAGTCTGAATGTTGGCATTCTTCAGGCAGTTGTAGCTGCGTACGGACAGCTCGAGCTCTTCCACCGAGCGGTTGAGGTTTTCGTTCCGCAGTTGCATGCGGCCCTCTTCCGACTGGTGCTCCGCTTCGATCTCTTCCTCGAAGTTGATGAAGATGGTCATGTGGTCCTTGATCAGCTTGGCCGCCAGACCGATCGCATCCGCCGGCAGTACAGACCCGTTGGTCCATACCTCAAGCGTCAGCTTGTCGTAGTCGGTGATCTGACCGAGACGGGCTGCGTCGACCGTGTAGTTGACCTTACGCACTGGAGAGTGAACCGAGTCCACCGGAATGAAGCCGATGCCGAGATCGCTGTCAAAGTTCTTGTCGGCGGAGATGTATCCGCGCCCGCGCTTCAGGCGCATCTCCATGTCCAGCTTGCCGCCTTCGCTCACGGTCGCGATGTAGATGTTCTTGTCCAGAATCTCCACATCGCCGTCTGCCTCGATCATGCCCGAGGTGACAACGCCGGGCTGGTCCGCGCGCAGATAGAGCGCCTTCGGACCCTCACCATTCAACTTGAAGGGGATCTGCTTCAGGTTGAGGATGATGTCCGTCGCGTCTTCGACCACGCCGGTGATCGACTGGAACTCGTGCAGCACGCCTTCAATCTTGACCGCGGTGACGGCCGCTCCTTCGATCGAAGAGAGCAGCACGCGGCGCAGCGCATTGCCGACCGTAGTGCCGAACCCGCGTTCAAAGGGCTGGGCGCTGAACTTGCCGTATTTCTCGGTGAGCGTCTCCGTATCAACTGCAAGACGCTTGGGCTTTTGAAATCCTCTCCAAAGCATGCGTATATCTCCTGCACAGCAAGCGCCGCGAAGCATTCTGCAGCGGCTGTGCCTGTTTCTCCTGTTGCGTGGATGTGACCGCTTGCGCGGGTACTTCGACCCGGCGATGAATTGCCGGGCAAACTTGTTTCCTTGCTGTAAAGCTCCCTACTTGCTGTAGAGCTCGACGATCAACTGCTCGTTCACCGGCAGGTTCACGTCCTCGCGCTTGGGCAGGGCGAGCACCTTGCCGGAGAGGTTTTTGTGATCGACCTGAAGCCATTGCGGCGACTGCTGGTGACTTGCGAACTCGGTCGAACTCTCGAGCACGGTCATCGCCTTTGAGCCCTCGCGGATCTTGATCTCATCGCCCACCTGCACCTGGTAAGAGGGGATGTTCACCTTGCGGCCATTCACTTCAACGTGGCCGTGGCGCACGATCTGGCGCGACTGACGGCGGCTCGAAGCGAAGCCCAGGCGATAGGCGACGTTGTCGAGACGACGCTCAAGCTGCTGCAGCAGGATTTCGCCCGTCACACCCGAGGAGCGGTTCGCCTTTTCGTAGTACTCGCGGAACTGGCTCTCCAGCGTGAAATAGATGCGCTTTGCCTTCTGCTTCTCACGCAGCTGCAGACCGTACCCGACGATCTTCACCTTGCGGTCGCGGCCGTGCTGGCCGGGGGCAAAGTTGCGCTTGTCCACCGGACACTTCTCGGTGTGGCACTTTGTGCCCTTCAGAAAAAGCTTCATGCCTTCGCGACGGCAAAGGCGACAGACTGCTCCGGTATAACGTGCCACGTATGTTTCTCCTCAACTTCAGGTGCCGACTGGTTTACAGGCCATGCCCTTCGTCCCAGTCCGTACTTCTTTATTTCAGTTACTGCCTGCCGGAACACAAGCAGGCAGCAGCTACTTCAAACACGACGACGCTTCGGCGGACGGCAGCCGTTGTGCGGAATTGGGGTGACGTCGCGAATCGAACGCACCTCGATACCGGCAGCAGCCAGCGCACGCACGGCGGACTCGCGGCCCGAACCCGGCCCGCTGACGCGCACATCGACCGAGCGCAGACCGTGGTCTCGCGCCTGGTTGGCGGCATTGACTGCGGCTTGCTGCGCCGCGAATGGCGTGCCTTTGCGCGATCCACGGAAGCCGAGCGAACCGGAGCTCTTCCATGAAAGCGTGTTGCCCATGTTGTCCGTGATGGTGACGATGGTGTTGTTGAACGAAGCTTGAATGTGCACCAGACCGTAGGGCACGTTCTTGCGTTCGCGCTTCTTGAATTTCTTGTTCTTGCCGGCCTTGCCGGTTGCCGCCTGCTGTGCCTTTGCCATTTAGGTCTTCGTCGCTTTCTTCTTGCCCGCGATGGTGCCCTTGCGCGGGCCTTTGCGCGTGCGCGCGTTGGTGTGACTGCGCTGTCCGCGGACCGGCAGGTTGCGGCGATGGCGGTTGCCACGATAGCTCTGGATATCGATCAGGCGCTTGATGTGCATCGCAACGTCTTTGCGCGCGTCGCCCTCAATGCCGCCTTCCTGCTCGATGACCTGACGGATGCGGTTGACCTCGTCTTCGCCCAGATCCTGGATCTTCTTGAACGGATCGACATTCGCGGTGCTCAAAATGCTTGCCGCGCGCGGATCGCCGATGCCGTAGATGTAAGTGAGCGCGATGCGTGCCTGTTTGTTTCTCGGCAGATCGACGCCAGCAATACGTGCCATGCTTGTCCTTCGCTTGCTCCAGTGCAGCTTCGCCGCCTGGAACGTCTGGCCGGAATCGGAAATTCACCGGCAGGTTTCGCGTGAGCCGGGGTTCATCGCAAGCCTTGACTGCGGCTAACTCGCCCCGGAACCGCTTGTGAATACGCCGAGGAGCTTAGCCCTGGCGCTGCTTATGCTTCTGGTTTTCGCAGATCACCCGCACCACACCGCGGCGGTGGATGACCTTGCACTTGTCACAAATCTTCTTAACCGATGCACGTACCTTCATAACGACAACCCCTCAATCTCTCGACTTACAAGTCCGAACGCTCCCACAGGGCACGCCCATGACAACGAGCCTTCTGCAAGGACTGGTTGCTTCTGGCGGCAGACCGGCGCGCTACTTGTATCTGTAAACAATGCGGCCGCGGTTCAGATCGTACGGACTGAGCTCCACCGCAACACGGTCGCCGGGCAGGATGCGGATGAAATTCTTCCGCATACGTCCGGATACGTGGGCCAGCACCTGATGCTTGTTCTCGAGCTCCACTTTAAACATTGCGTTCGGCAACGTCTCGAGAACCGTCGCCATAACTTCTATTGCGTCTTCCTTCGACAATCAATCTTCCTGGTTCTGCCAGACTTGTCCCGCCAGACTGTTCTGGCAAAGCCTCCGGCCACTTATGTGCCAACCCCTATGATACCCGATTCAGGGCGGTTACAGTGTCAAAATCGCCACGCCGTCCTTCGTGACGGCGACCGTATGCTCGAAATGCGCGCTCAGGCTGCCATCTTCCGTGACTGCCGTCCAACCGTCCTTCAGGACCCGGACCGCGTCCCCGCCGGCGTTCACCATGGGCTCGATGGCCAGCACCATGCCTTCGCGCAGCCGGACGCCCCGCCCCCGCTGCCCGAAGTTCGGAATCTGCGGGTCTTCGTGCATCTTGGTGCCGATGCCGTGGCCCACGAACTCCTTGACCACACTGAACCCTTCTGACTCCACCATCTCCTGTACCGCCGCCCCGACGTCCCCCAGCATGGCTCCCGGACGGACCGTCTCAATCGCCCGTTCGAGCGAGCCTTGAGTCACATCGAGCAGCCGCTGCGTCTCTGGTGAGACCTTCCCCACCGGAATGGTGATGGCCGAGTCGCCGTAGTAGCCATCGATCACCGCGCCACAATCGACCGAGAGGATGTCGCCCTCGCGCAATACGGTTTTGGCTGAGGGAATCCCGTGCACCACCTGCTCATTCAGCGAGGTGCAAAGCACGCACGGGAAGCCATGGTAGCCCTTGAATGCCGGCTTCGCGCCGGCATCTTCGATCAGCTTGGCCGCTACGTTTTCGAGGTCAAGTGTGGTCACGCCCGGCTTGACCATGGCCCGAACGGCGTGAAGCACTTCGCGCACAATGCCGCCGGCACGCCGCATCTTCTCCACTTCCTTCGCGGTTTTGATCATGATCGCCATGGTTTCTCGTTCCAACTAGGCTCGCAGGCGCTCGACCGCGGCCAGGATGCCTTCTGTCACTACGTCCACAGGCGCGTCGCCATCTACCTCTGCGTAGCGGCCGAGAGCGCGATAGTGTTCGAGCACCGGCGCTGTCTGCTCGGCATAGGCGCGCATTCGCTCGGCGAACACGGCTTCCGTATCATCGGCGCGTTGTTCCAGCACTGTCTGGTCGAAGTCGCAGACCGTGTCGGCAACCGGGGGCTTCAGGTACACGTTGTAGATGCGCTTACAGACCGGGCAGCTTCGCCGGCCGGTGATGCGCAGCAGCAACTGCTGTTCATTCACCACCAGGCTGACGGCTACGACTGGAAGGGCGGGAAGGCTGCTGACGCCGGAGGCAAGCTGCGCGTCCAGCCAGTCAGCCTGCACCAAGGTGCGCGGAAAGCCGTCCAAAATGTATCCTTGTGCGGTGTCCGGTGCTTCCAAACGGGCCGCTACCATGTCGTTCACCAAGCCATCGGAGACCAGCTTGCCCGCTTCCATCCGGAGCATGTCGCCTTCGTGCAGCTTGCCTTCGCGCAGCAGCCGGTCGGCGATCGGGTTCGGCTTTAGGGCACGGTTCTTGATCTCGCGCAGAATGTCGCCGGTCGAGATCTGTGGAATGCCCCACGCCGCCATGATGGCCTTGGCCTGGGTACCCTTGCCTACCCCGGGAGCGCCCAACAGCAGCACCGGGCCGGGATGAAAGCTCACGCCGGCGCCGCGGCCGGCGATACGATCTGCGGAGGCCAACTCCGGATGTCCCGCTACCACGCCCGGCGTCCGCGCACCCGGCCGCTTCTCGGCGAGAAGCCCTCGTAGTGCCGCATGATGAGCTGCGACTCGATCTGGTTGACGGTATCCATGGCTACGCCGACGACGATCAGCAGCGAAGTGCCGCCGAAGTAGAAATTCAGCCCCAGGCCGTGCGTCACCCAGGTCGGCATTCTTTCGAAGGCCGGCCCGATCAGCCACAGGTTTTCGAGGTGGATGCCGTTAATCATGATCTGCGGGATGAGCCAGACCACAATCAGGTAGATGGCGCCGACCAGCGTGATGCGCGTCAGGATGTCGTTAATGTAATCCGAAGTGCGGCGTCCGGGACGAATACCGGGAATAAAGCCGCCATACTTGCGCATGTTGTCGGCGATGTCGTCGGGACGGAAGACGATCGAGATATAGAAGTAGGCGAAGAAGACGATCGCCACCATGGAGAGCAGCTCATACCAGGGCTCGCCGGCCCGCAGCGCATCAAAGATGCGATTGAGCACGGTATGGCTGCGCACGAAGTTCGATGTAGCGAACAGCATCGGCGCAGAGAGAATAGAGCTGGCGAAGATGATCGGCATGACGCCGCCGGAGTTTACTTTGAGCGGCAGGTGCGTGGACTGTCCGCCCATCAGGCGGCGGCCAACGATGCGTTTCGCATATTGCACGGGAATACGCCGCTCCGATCGCTCGACGTAGACGATGAAGGCGACAACCGCGATCATGCCGAACACGAGGATGGCCAGCGCAGGAACCGTGAACGCGCCGAAGGCCTGAGTCTTGGCTTTCTCGTACAGGTCCGCAATGCCGCGCGGCAGTCCGTCGACGATGCCGGCAAAGATCAGCAAGCTCATGCCGTTGCCGACGCCGCGGTCGGTGATCTGCTCACCCAGCCACATCACGAATGTGGTGCCGGCCGTAAGCGTAAGCACCGTCATGGCGACGAATCCCGCGCCCGGATTGATCACGTAGGACTGGCCGCCACCGGTACTGTGCGAGAGCGTGAGCGCGATCGCGAACGATTGCACAACGCCAAGCACGACCGTCATGTAGCGCGTCCACTGCGTAATCTTGCGGCGGCCGATCTCGCCTTCCTTCTGCAACTTCGCCAGTGGCTCATAGACCACGGTCAGGAGCTGGAAGATGATCGACGCTGTGATGTAGGGCATGATGCCCAGGGCGAAGACCGTTAGCCGCCGCAGGTTGCCGCCGCTGAACAGGTCGACCAATCCGAGGGCGGAGCCGCTCTGGCTATCGAAGAACGATTCCAGCGCCTTGGTGTCCACGCCCGGCGTCGGAATGTGCGCGCCCAGGCGGTAGACCGCCAGCATCCCCAGCGTGAACAGCAGGCGGTTGCGGAGGTCCGGGATACGGAAGATGTTTGAAAACTTTTCCCACATATGAAGTCAGCCTACCCCTGATCTCCGCTCATGCTGCTTAAGCCTGGGCCGGCGTCTGCCCCAGAACGACTACTTTACCGCCGGCGCGCTCGATCTTTTCCTGCGCCGACTTGGAGAACTTGTGCGCGTGTACGGTGATGGCGGTTTTGATCTCGCCATTGCCGAGAATCTTCAGCAGGCCCTTCTTCTTGGTCAGACCAAGTTCCGCAAGCTTTTCAAGCGTCAGCTCAGTCTCCTGGAGATTGGCCAGGCTGTCCAGATTGAGCACGTTGTACTCGGTGCGGAAGATGTTGGTGAAGCCGCGCTTGGGCAGGCGACGGTGCAGCGGCATCTGGCCGCCTTCAAAGCCGCGCATCAGGCTGGAACCGGAGCGCGAGCCCTGGCCTTTGTGGCCGCGGGTCGAAGTCTTGCCCATACCGGAGCCCATGCCGCGGCCCACGCGCTTGCGATTGGTGTTCGCCTTTTTCGGCGCACGCAGATTGGAGAGATTCGTTGCCATGATTTCCTCGCTCAACGCCGGCCCCCGGTTTGCCGTAAAGGCGGAAGGCCGACTCGCATAATAATTCTATTGTTTCGAACGACTCGCCCACACTACTCGACGATGCGCACCAGATGCGGGATGGTCTTGACCATGCCGCGGATCGAGGGCGTGTCCTCACGCTCCACGATCTGGTTCAGCCGGGTAAAGCCCAGGCCCTTGACGACCTTTTTGTGCTTCTCCGGGGTCGCAATCTTCGAGCGGTAGTACTCGATCAGCAGTGTCTTCTTCGCCTCTGCCATGACTATAGCTCCTCTACCTGCTTGCCGCGCAGCGCCGCGACGTCGGCCTTGTCGCGCAACTGGGTCAGCGCGTCGAAGGTGGCCTTGATGACATTGTGCGGGTTTGCGGTGCCCAGGCTCTTGGTCAGCACATTCTGCACTCCGGCCGAAGTCATCACCGCGCGCACAGCGCCCCCGGCGATGACGCCCGTGCCTTCGGGCGCCGGCTTCAGCAATACCTGGCCCGAGCCGTAGCGGCCCAGCACCTGGTGCGGAATCGAGGTTTCGGTCAGGTGCACATGCACCAGATTTTTCTTTGCGCTCTCGATGCCCTTGCGAATTGCCTGCGGCACCTCTTTCGCCTTGCCCGAGCCGTATCCAACCACGCCGGCACCTGGATCGCCGACCACAACCAGCGCGGCGAACGACATGTTCTTGCCGCCCTTGACGACCTTGGTCACGCGGTTGATGGCGACGACCTGGTCCTTCAGGTTGTAGTGCCCGGCATCGATCTTTTTCTTCAGCATTGCCATTCTGTTTCCTTCCGGGCGCATGGCGCCCCTAACCCGCTAGAACTCGAGACCCGCCTCGCGCGCCGCATCGGCCAGCGCCTTGATGCGTCCGTGATAGAGATAGCCGCCGCGATCGAAGACCACCTTCTTGACGCCCTTCTCCTTCGCACGCTCCGCCACCAGCTTCCCGACTTCCTTGGCCGCGGCTACATTGCCGCCGGTCTTCAGCTTGGCTGCTTTGGTGGAAGCGGCGACCAGCGTGGTGCCGCTCGCGTCGTCGATCACTTGTGCGTAAATGTGGTTCAGCGAGCGATAGACGTTCAGCCGTGGCCGCTCCGCCGTGCCTTGCATCTTGCGCCGGATGCGCGAGTGCACGCGCTGCCGGATCTCATTTCTCTGTCTCTGCGGAATCATCTTCGTCTCTTCTTCCTAATAGCGGGACCGCCCTGCGGCCCCGTTCGGTTATCTGGCTACTTTTACATCGCGCCGGTTACTTCGCGCCGGTCTTGCCGACCTTCTTCTTCAGCTTCTCATCGGTATAGCGGACGCCCTTGTTCTTGTACGGATCGGGCTTGCGCAGCGAGCGCATATCCGCCGCCACCTGGCCAACCTTCTGCCGGTCAATGCCGGTGATGGTGACCTTGGTCTGCTTCGGGTCCACAGTCGCCTCAACGCCGGTGGGCAGCGGGAATTCGATCGGATGCGAGTAGCCGAGCGTGAAGACCACCATGCCCTTGCCCTTCAGCTCCGCACGGTAGCCGATGCCGACGATGTCCAGTTCCTTTGTCCAGCCCTTCGTCACGCCCTCGACCGCATTGAAGAGCAGCGCGCGGGTCAGCCCATGCAGCGGCGCAAGGGTATCGTCCTTGCGCGCGGCAATCACGTGGCCGTCCTTGTTCTCAAGCGTGATGCCCTCCGGAAGCGGCGTCTTCAGCTTGCCCTTGGGTCCTTCGACCAGCACTTCCTTGCCCTGCACCGTGTACTTCACACCACTAGGCAGAGCGATCGGCTGTTTTCCAATGCGTGACATTTCTCAAATCCTTGTTGGCTTGCGAGTCCCGCGAGATGAGCCTCATGCGTTCCACTGCAGCCCGTACAACAACAGGTCACAAATCCTGTTACATTCTGCGATAACTACCAGACTTCGCAGAGGATCTCGCCGCCGACACCCTCACGGCGTGCCTGGCGGCCGGTCATCACACCGCGCGGCGTGGTCAGGATGTTGATCCCGAGCCCACCCTGCACGCGGCGAATCTCATCGCGGCCGACATACACCCGGCAGCCGGGACGCGAGACACGCTGCAGGTCGCGGATCGCGGCCTCGTTGTTCGCGCCGTACTTCAGGTACACCCGCAGCACCTGGCGGCCCTCTTCTTCAGTGGCCTTGTAGTTGGCGATGTAGCCCTCTTCTTTCAGAATGCGGGCAATCTCCGCCTTCAGCTTCGAGGCGGGAACGTCCAGCTTCTGGTGACGGGCGCGGATCGCGTTGCGGATGCGTGCCAGAAAATCGGCGACTGGGTCGGTAAAGCTCATGCTCTCTCCTTCATCCTCCGTTCGCTCTGGACCGTGAATCGATCGAATCCAGAGAACCAGCGAAGATGGCGTGGCCTGCCGGTTCTCCGGTCAGGCGAGTTGCGGTTCTGCCGTGGCCGTCCTAAACGAGGACGACTTCACTATTACCAGGATGACTTAACCACCCCAGGAATCTCGCCGCGCAAGGCGAGTCCGCGGAAGCACAGGCGGCATACGCCAAATTTGCGCAGAAACCCGCGCGGGCGGCCGCACAGCTTGCAGCGGTTGTGCTTGCGCGAGGAAAACTTCGGCTTCCTTGCATCCTTCACACGTTTTGCAGTAGTCGACATCGTTCCTAAACCCTCATCTCTTCCGCTTAAGCCGCAGCCGTGCGGAATGGCATGCCGAACTGCCGCAGCAGCGCGCGCGCCTGGTTGTCGTCCTTCGCCGTCGTGACGATCGTGATGTTCATGCCCTTCAGCTTCTCCACCCGGGCATAATCGATCTCCGGAAAGATAAGCTGATCGCGGACACCGAGCGTGTAGTTGCCGCGCCCATCGAAGCTCTTGGTCGAGACGCCGCGGAAGTCGCGCACGCGGGGCAGAGCGATCGAGATCAGGCGATCCAGAAACTCGTACATGCGGTCGCCGCGCAGCGTAACCATCGCGCCGATGGGCATACCCTCGCGTACCTTGAAGGCGGCAATCGACTTCTTCGCCTTGGTGGACACCGGCTTCTGCCCGGCAATCGAGGTCAGATCGGCGATCAGCGGATCGAGCATCTTGGGGTTCTGCGTTGCTTCGCCCAGCCCCATGTTCACGACGATCTTTTCCAGCCGCGGCACCGCCATCGGGTTCTCAAGGCCCAGTTCCTTCTGGAGCGCCGGCCGAATCTCTTTCTGATACTTCTCACGAAATCTTGTTGCCATTTTCGATCTCTCTCGTCTCCGCCACGGTCCCGGAGTGGGCCTTCTGTATTGGCCCGTATACCGTTACGTAGCCGGTTACAAATCTCTTCTTACTTCTTGCCTTTGGGCGCGATCGCCTGACCGCACTTCTTACAGACCCGCACCTTCGTATCGCCTTCAAACTTGTAGCCCACGCGCGTAGGCCCGCAGCTCGAGCAGACCAGCATCACATTCGAGATCTGAATCGGCGATTCCTGCTCCGCGATCCCGCCCTTGATATTGCGCTGCGGATTCGGCCGCACATTCTTCTTCACCACGCGTACATGCTCGACCAGCACTCTGCCTTCGTCCGGCATGACGTGCAGCACGCGGCCCTTCTTGCCCTTGTCCGTGCCGGTGATCACCATCACCGTGTCGTTGCGCTGAATCTTCAATCCCGCCATCTTCGTCTCTCCCACTGCTGCCCCGGCGCTCTTTAGAGAACCTCAGGGGCCAGCGACACAATCTTCAGAAACTTCTTCTCACGCAACTCACGGGCCACCGGCCCGAAGACGCGCGTACCGACCGGCTCGCCTGCCTCATTGATCAGCACGGCGGCGTTCGTGTCGAAGCGGATATAGGTGCCATCGCGGCGGCGCGCTTCCTTGCGCAACCGAACCACGACCGCCCGAACCACCTTGCCCTTTTTCACCTGGCCGTCGGGCGAAGCTTCCTTTACCGCGGCCGTGATCACGTCACCCAGGCCAGCCTTCTTGCCGCTGGCGCCGCCGAGCGGCAGGATCATCTGCAGCTTGCGGGCGCCGGAGTTGTCGGCGACCTCGAGCATCGATCTCATCTGTACTGCCATCGTTCTTGTCTCCGTTTCCTGCCGGTTCCTGATGAAATTCGGGAAACTTACAGCGCAAAGCTGCTGCGAAAACCTACGTCGTCAACTCGGGCGCGGCTGCCGCCTCGGCCGCCTGCACTTGCGCCAGCGCGGAGCGCCGCAGGATCTCCTGCAACTGCCACCGCTTCAGCTTGCTCAGCGGGCGCGTCTCGCGGATGCGCACCATGTCGCCCACGCGCGCCGCATTCTCTTCGTCGTGCGCGTAAAACTTCTTGGTCAGCCGTACCGTCCGCTTGTACTTGGGGTGCGCCTTGCGCATCTCGACTTCGACCACGATGGTCTTCTGCATCTTGGTCGAGACCACGTGGCCTACCTTTTCATTGCGGCGCTCGGTCGCGGCCAGCTGCTCATTCGTCATTACCTGTTCGCTCATCGCTTACCGAGCCTCCTTCTTCTTAGTAGATTTCTTTGCCGCGGTTTTCTTCGCGGCCGTCTTCTTCGCAACCTTTTTCGGTGCTGCCTTCTTTGCCTTCTTGGCTGCGCTCTTCCTGGGCTTCAAAGGAGCAGCTTCACCCGATTGCGCGTGCAGCGCAGCGTTCAGCCCCAGCTCGCGCTCGCGGCCAATGGTCTTGATACGGGCAATGTCCTTCTTGATGCCGCGCAGCTTCTTCACGCCTTCGGTCTGACCCAGGCGCATCTGGAAGCGCAGACGGAAGAGCTGCTCGGAGGCCTGCTGCTCCTCGTGTTTCAGCTCGTCCACGCTCAGGTTACGAATCTTGTCCAGTTCCATCTCGAATCTCATCTTCCGGGCCGCTCTCCACGGGCGGGCCCTTCATCGTCTGTTCGCGCCGCACTATACAGCCCGGCGGAGTTTTATTTCGCTACTTAACCGCCGCCGTGACCGTTACGTCGTGACGCATCACGAAGCGCGTCTTTAGCGGAAGCTTGTGCGCCGCCAGCCGCATGGCTTCCTGCGCCACATCGGGAGCGACACCTTCCATCTCAAAGAGAATCTTGCCCGGCCGCACTACGGCAACCCAGTGATCCGGCGCACCCTTTCCCTTGCCCATACGGGTTTCAGCCGGCTTCTTGGTCACCGGCTTGTCCGGAAAGAGACGCAGCCAGATTTTGCCGCCGCGCTTGATGAAGCGAGTCATGGCCACACGGCTCGCCTCAATCTGGCGGTCCGTGATGTAGCCGCACTCCATCACCTTCAATCCGTAAACCCCAAACGAAAGCTCCGAGCCGCGCCATGCCTTCCCGCGCATGCGCCCACGCTGCTGCTTCCGGTACTTCACTTTCTTCGGCATCAACATAAAGAAAACCTCAGCTGCTAGCCTCTAGCTCCCAGCATGTGAACTTCAATCTTCAAACGACCACTTCGTAGCTAGAAGCTAAGACCTCGTAGCTACAAGCTGCTTCTAGAACACCGAGCTGCCGATCTCCTTCGGCTGGCGGCGCTTCTGCTCGTACACGTCGCCGCGATAGATCCACACCTTGACGCCGATCACGCCATACGTCGTGCGCGCCTCGGCAAAGCCGTAGTCGATGTCCGCGCGGAGCGTGTGCAGAGGCAAACGTCCCTGCAGGTACCACTCGGAGCGCGCGATCTCATTGCCGTTCAGGCGGCCCGAGACGCGGACCTTGATGCCCTTGCAGCCGAAGCGCAGCGCGGAATCGACTGCCATACGCATCACACGGCGGAAACCGGAGCGCTTTTCAAGCTTCAGCGCAATGCTCTCGGCCACCAACTGCGCGTCGAGCTCAGGCTTGTTCACCTCAACGATGTCGATGGTGACATCGCGCTTGGTGCGGTCCTGGATCTCGGCCTTCAGCTTATCGATCTCGGCACCCTTGCGGCCGATGACGATGCCCGGACGCGCGGTGCGGATGATCAGCCGCAGCTTCTTGCCGGGACGCTCCACTTCAACCGAGCTCACGCCCGCAAGCTTCAGCTTCTCTTTCAGCTCGCGCTTCAGTTGAACGTCTTCGATCAGCAGCTTGTCATAGTCGCGAACCACGAACCAGCGCGACCGCCACGGCTTGTTGACACCCAGCCGGAATCCATAAGGATGGACTTTCTGTCCCATACGCTTCCTTTACTTAGCCGCCTTCGCGGACTTGGTTCCTTTAGCGGCGGCCTTCTTGGCCGGCGCCTTTTTGACGGCAGACTTCTTCGCAGCCGGCTTGGTTGACTTCTTTGCGGACTTCTTGCCCTTCGCAGCACTGGCCCCAGGCTCGGCTGTGGTCACCAGGCCGTCCACCGGCTTGCGCTCGGCCACCGCGATCACGATATGCGACATACGGCGCTGATAGCGGAAGGCGCGTCCCTGCGGCGCCGGCCGGATACGCTTCATGCGCGGCCCGTCGTTCGCGAGCGCCTGCTTGACGTAGAGATTGTCCACGTCCACGTCGAGCCCCTGCTCCTGGCTCAGGTAGTTCGCGTTCTGCACCGCCGAACGCAATACCTTTTCGACCAGCGGCGCGACACCCTTCTTGGTGAAGGCGACGGTCTGCAGCGCTTCGCCCACGCGACGACCCTTGATCAGATCGAGCACCAGCCGCGCCTTCTGCGGCGACACGCGCTGGAAGCGCGCTTCAGCTCGAAATTCCTGTGTCTGTTGCATACCCTTGCCTTCCCTGCCTTCGATCCTTATGCCGGATGCTTTACCGCGGCTTCGATGTCGTTTCGGCAGCCTTCGCCGAATGGCCCTTGAAGGTCCGCGTCGCCGCGAACTCGCCCAGCTTGTGGCCCACCATGTTCTCCGTCACGTAGACCGGAATAAACTTGCGCCCGTTATGCACCCCGATGGTGTGCCCCACCATGTCCGGGTGAATCGTCGAGCGGCGCGACCAGGTGCGCACCAGCTTCTTGTCATTCGCCTGGTTCATCGTCTCGATCTTCACCATCAGGTGGGTGTCGATGAACGGGCCCTTCTTGGTCGAACGTGCCATCTTTGTCTCCTACCTACTTGCTGCGACGACCGACAATGAATGCATCGGTACGCTTGTTGTTGCGCGTCTTGTAGCCGCGCGTCGGCTGGCCCCACGGCGTCACCGGATGACGGCCGCCTGAGGTCTTGCCCTCACCGCCGCCGTGCGGGTGATCGACCGGGTTCATCGACACGCCGCGGTTGGTCGGGCGAATGCCCTTCCAGCGATTGCGTCCTGCCTTGCCGATTGCGACGTTCTCATGGTCCGTATTGCCCACCTGGCCGACGGTCGCCATGCACTCGACCAGCACGCGACGAGTCTCGCCGGAAGGCAGCTTCAAGCAGCGCGTAGTCGCCTTCCTTCGCAACTAGCTGCGCCTGTCCGCCAGCCGAGCGCACCATCTGCGCGCCCTTGCCCGGCCTCAGCTCGACGTTGTGCACCGTGGTGCCGGCCGGAATACTCTTCAACGGCAACGCATTGCCGATGAGGATGTCCGCATCCGGGCCGCTCATCACCGTCTGGCCAACCTTCAGGCCGACCGGCTGGATGATGTAGCGCTTCTCGCCATCCGCATAGTGGATCAGC
This sequence comes from uncultured Acidobacteriaceae bacterium, assembly GCA_963797895.1. Lineage (GTDB taxonomy): Bacteria > Acidobacteriota > Terriglobia > Terriglobales > Acidobacteriaceae > KBS-83. Next base: position 1,475,765 of record CAWCRD010000006.1, on the reverse strand, counting down.
GCGATACGCGAAGAGCGGTTCGGATCGTACTCGATCGTCGCCACCTTGCCCGGCACGCCGAACTTCTCGCGCTTGAAATCGATCAGGCGCAGCTTCTGCTTGTGCCCGCCGCCGTGGTGCCGCATGGTCAGGTCGCCGGAGTTGCGGCGTCCGCCGGTGCGCTGCTTGGAAACCAGCAGCGGCTTGTGCGGCTTGTCGGTCGTGATGTCGTCGTTCACCAGCGTCGTCTGAAACCGGAGCGTCGGGGTGATCGGTCGATATGTCTTAATCGGCATCGTTTTAGCTCTTTGCTTCCAGCGGCATGCAATTCGCCGCTTGCTTTCGCTCTACTCTCTAACTTGACTCCCGCAACCTTCTGTAACTCAGCTGGCTACAGATTGTTCACGTAGTCCGGCATCTTCTCGCCGGCCTTCAGGCGCACATACGCCTTCTTCCAGTCCGGCCGATAGCCGGTGAACTTGCCCCGGCGACGCTCTTTGCCGGCGAAGTTCGCTGTCCGGACACTGTTCACCTTCACCTTGAACAGCGTCTCGACCGCCTGCTTCACCTCGGTCTTGGTCGCAGCCTCGGCCACTTCAAAGACCAGCGTGCCTTCGGTCTCTTTCACGCCCATGCCCTTCTCGGTGATCAGGGCGCTTGCGAATTACGGTATAAGTCGACGGCATCAGGCCACCTCCGCCTGCGCTGCACGCGCACGCTGCTTGCGCTTCGAAACAGTCTTCTTCAATGTCTCCTGCAGTTGCTCGATCGCCGCACGCGAAAAGATCGCGCGGTCGTAGCGCAGCAGGTCGTAAGGATGCACTTCGTTGTTGAGCAAGAGCTCCACACCTTCGAGATTGCGCACGCCAAGAACCAACGATGGGCTCAGTGACTGCGAGTTCTCGACGATCAGCGTCGTGCGCTTGGCATCCACTGCATTCAGCGCCGCACGATACGCCTTGGTCTTCGCCTGTCCGAGTTCGAGCGACTCAACGACAGTCAACTTGCCGTCGGAAAGCTTCGCCGCCAAGGCTGCGCGCAGCGCGCCCAGCAGCTTCTTCTTCGGGAAGGCATAGTCATAGGAGCGCGGCTGCGGTCCATGGACTGTGCCGCCATGCCGCCACAGCGGCGAGCGCACCGAACCGACGCGGGCGCGGCCCGTGCCCTTCTGCTTCCACAGCTTCTTGCCCGACCCGGCGACCAGTTTGCGGTTCTTCGTCGCGTGCGTGCCCTGGCGCAGTGCGGCGCGGTAGTGCTTCACCGCCTCCCACAGCAGGGCCTCGTTCACCTCGCCCGGAGCGAAGATCTCCTCCGCCAGCTCGAGCGAGCCGACCTTCTTGCCGCCGAGATCCAATACGTCAATATTTGCCATCGTCTTCTCTTCTTCTTCGAGGGTCTTCCGGCCTCGGCAACTACTTCTTCTTGCTCGCCGACGCCTTCTTCGACGCCTTCAGCGGATCGACTGTGCTCGCACCGGCAAAGCCACGACGCTCGCGCGGCGGAGCCTTTGCCTTCGAGATCAGCACATAGCCATCGCGCGGACCCGGCACAGCGCCTTCCACCATCAGCAGGTTCTCTTCCAGATCAATGCCGCGAATCCGCAGGTTGCGTACCGTCACCTGGTCCACGCCGTAGTGACCCGGCATGCGCTGCCCAGGAAAGACACGCGACGGAAACGATGAGGCGCCGATCGAGCCCTGCACCTGGAACATATGACCGTGTGCCTTAGGACCGCCGCCGAAGCGGTGACGCCGCACGACGCCGGCAAAACCGCGGCCCTTGCTGGTGCCAATCACGTCGACATACTTGTTGTCCGAGAAGATATCCACCAGGATGCGATCGCCAGCCTTCAATCCATTGCCGTTTGACGCTGCGGTCTCGCCCTCGGCTCCGTCAGCTTTCGCCGGCGCCGCAGCTTCTACAGCGACCTCGCGCATCAGCTTGACCGGCGGCACATTCGACTTCCCGAAGTGACCGGCCATCGGCTTGTTCACCTTCGAGCTCTTCACGAACTCGACCAGGCCGATCTGCGCGGCTTCGTAGCCGTCCTTCGCCAGCGTCTTGAGTTGCGTGACCACGCATGGGCCGGCCTGCAGCACGGTGATCGGGTGCACTTCACCCCGCTCATCGAACACCTGCGTCATGCCGATCTTCTTGCCCAGAATTCCTGTGACTGCCATCTCTTGTTTCCTCTCCCCATCATGCCCGTCAGGCACTGTAGGCACTGCCGTTTACTTTGCTGCCGCAGCCTTCTCTTCGCGCACCTTGATCTCGACATCCACGCCGGCCGGCAGATCGAGCTTCATCAGCGCATCCACCGTCTGCTGCGTCGGCTCCAGGATGTCGATCAGCCGCTTGTGCGTGCGGATCTCGAAGGCCTCGCGCGACTTCTTGTCCACGTGCGGCGAACGCAGCACACAGTACTTGTTCTTCACCGTCGGCAACGGAATCGGCCCCGCTACCTGCGCGCCGGTACGCTTTGCCGTCTCCACGATCTCGCCCGTCGAGGTGTCGAGCACGCGGTAGTCGTACGCCTTCAGCCGGATGCGAATTCTCTGTCCAACCATTTTGCTTTTCGTCTTCCCGCGGATCAGCAGCTCGCGCCGCCGATCCGCTTTGGTTCTGTTCTGGCGCCGAAGGCGCATGTGCCTGGACGGCTAGTCTTATTTCAGTATTTCGGTAATGGTCCCGGCGCCGACGGTCCGGCCGCCTTCGCGGATGGCGAAGCGCAGACCCTTCTCCATCGCTACCGGCGTGTGCAGCTCGATCTCCAGGCTGATGTTGTCGCCCGGCATCACCATCTCGGTGCCCGCCGGAAGCTTGGCCGTGCCCGTCACGTCCGTGGTCCGGAAGTAGAACTGCGGACGATAGCCGTTGAAGAACGGTGTATGACGGCCGCCCTCTTCCTTCGACAGCACGTAGATCTCGCCCTTGAACTGCGTGTGCGGCGTGATCGAGCCCGGCTTCGCCAGCACCATCCCGCGCTCCACATCTTCCTTCGCGATGCCGCGCAGCAACAGCCCCGCGTTGTCGCCCGCGCGGCCTTCGTCCAGCTGCTTCTTGAACATCTCCACGCCCGTTACCACCGTCTTGCGCGTATCGCGGAAGCCCACGATCTCGGCTTCCTCGCCCACCTTCACCTGCCCGCGCTCGATACGGCCCGTCACTACCGTGCCGCGACCCGAGATGGAGAAGATGTCTTCGATCGGCATCAGGAACGGCTGATCGATCGCCCGCTCCGGCAGCGGCACGTTCTTATCCACCGCCTCCATCAGCTCGTCGATCTTCGCCTCCCACTGCGCCTCGCCGTTCAACCCGCCCAATGCACTACCGCGGATCACCGGCACATCGTCGCCCGGGAAGTTGTACTTCGACAACAGCTCCCTGACTTCCATCTCCACCAGGTCCACCAGCTCCTGGTCTTCCACCGCGTCGCACTTGTTCAGAAACACCACGATGTACGGCACGCCCACCTGGCGCGCCAACAGCACGTGCTCCTTGGTCTGCGGCATCGGACCATCCGTCGCCGCCACCACCAGGATCGCGCCGTCCATCTGCGCTGCGCCCGTGATCATGTTCTTGATGTAGTCCGCGTGACCCGGGCAGTCCACGTGCGCGTAGTGACGGTTCTTGGTCTCGTACTCCACGTGCGCCGTCGCAATCGTGATGCCCCGCTCCCGCTCCTCCGGAGCGTTGTCGATCGTGTCGAAACTCCGAAACTTGTTGTTCGGATTGTGCTTCGACAACACCTTCGTGATCGCCGCCGTCAACGTCGTCTTCCCGTGATCAATGTGCCCGATCGTCCCTACGTTCACGTGCGGCTTCGAACGGTCAAACTTCTCCTTCGCCATCGTCCTTCTCCTGAACTCTCGGGCGCGGCGTCACGCCGCGCGAACCTTGTCGAACTACTTTCCTTGTCTACTTGCCCTGATTGCGGCCGATGATCTCTTCCGAGATCATGCGGGGCGCCTCTTCATACCGTGCGAACTGCATGCTGTAGGAGGCACGGCCCTGCGTGGACGAGCGAATGTCGTTCACGTAACCGAACATCTCCTTGAGCGGAACCATTGCCTTGATCACCTGCGACCCGCCCGAGTGCTCCATGCCCTCGATGCGGCCGCGGCGCGAGTTGATGTCGCCGATGATGGTGCCCATGTGCTCTTCCGGCACCGTAACTTCCACCGCCATCACAGGCTCGAGCAGCACCGGGCTTGCCTTCCTCGCCGCTTCCTTGTAGGCCATGGAGCCGGCAATCTTGAAGGCCATTTCGTTCGAGTCCACATCGTGATAGCTGCCGTCGTAAAGGATGGCCTTGAAGTCGACCATCTCGTAGCCGGCGAGGATGCCATTATGGAGCGCCTCGCGGATACCCTGCTCGGTCGGCTTGATGTATTCCTTCGGCACCACGCCGCCGCGGATCTCGTCGATGAATTCGAAGCCCTTGCCCGGCTCGTTCGGCTCCAGACGAATCTTCACGTGACCGTAATTGCCCGAGCCGCCCGTCTGTCGGATGTACTTACCCTCGGCCTCGGCGGTCTTGCGGATGGTCTCGCGGAAGGCAACCTTCGGCTCGCCGACGTTCGCTTCGACCTTGTGCTCGCGCTTCATGCGATCGACAAGGATTTCCAGGTGCAGCTCGCCCATGCCGCTGATGATGGTCTGGCCGGAATCCATATCGGTACGAATCTTAAATGTTGGATCTTCATCCGCCAGCCGCGACAGCGCAACGCCCATCTTTTCCTGGTCGCCCTTGGTCTTCGGCTCAATCGCAACCGAAATGACCGGCTCGGGGAAAGTTATGGCGCTGAGCGCGATCGGCGCCGACGGAGAGCACAGCGTGTCGCCCGTCTTCAGCTCTTTCAGGCCTATGCAGGCGCAGATGTCGCCGGCATAGATCTCGGTGATGTCCTCACGCTTGTTGGCGTGCATCTTCACCAGACGGCCTACACGTTCCGTCTTGCCGGTGCGCGGATTCTCCACCGTATCGCCCGTCTTGAGCGAGCCCGAGTAGATACGAATAAAGCCCAGCTTGCCGTAGGGGTCGTTGATCAGCTTGAAGCCCAGCGCAGAAAACGGCTCGGAATCATCCGCCTTACGGATAAGCACCTTCGACGGATCGGCGGGATCGATGCCTTCGACCGGCGGCACATCGAGCGGGCTCGGCAAATAGTCGACCACCGCGTCGAGCAGCGTCTGAATACCCTTGTTCTTGAACGCCGATCCACACAGCACGGGGAAGACCTTCATGCCGATGGTCGCTTTACGCAGCGATACCTTCAGCTCCTCGGAGGTCGGAGTCTCGCCTTCGAGGAACTTGTGCAGCATGTCATCGTCGTACTCTGCGACTGTCTCGACCAGCTGCATGCGGAAGGCTTCCGCCTTCTTCGTCAGGTTCGCAGGAATGGCTTCGACGGTGTACTCCGCGCCCATGGTCTCGTCGTTCCAGACGATCGCGCGCATCTCCAGCAGATCGATTACACCCTTGAAATTCGCCTCGGCGCCGATCGGAATCTGGATTGCCACCGGACGCGCGCCCAGCCGCTTGCGGATGGTCTCGATCACATGCTCGAAGTCCGCACCGGCCTTGTCCATCTTGTTCACGAAGCAGATGCGCGGCACGTGATACTTATCGCCCTGACGCCACACCGTCTCGGTCTGCGGCTGCACGCCGGAGACGGAATCGAACAGCGCCACCGCACCGTCGAGCACGCGCAGCGAGCGTTCCACCTCGGCGGTAAAGTCCACGTGGCCGGGCGTGTCGATGATGTTGACGCGGATATTTTTCCAGGTGCAGGTTGTCGCAGCGGAGGTGATGGTGATTCCACGCTCCTGCTCCTGCTCCATGTAATCCATCGTGGCCGTACCCTCGTGCACCTCGCCGATGCGATGGGTAATGCCCGTGTAGAACAGGATGCGCTCGGTTGCTGTCGTCTTTCCGGCGTCGATGTGCGCCATGATTCCGATGTTCCGGCAACGATTTAGAGGTACTTGGCGAGCCACGGTTTCTTCTCTCTCAACTTCCCGCCAGCCTAGCCAAGGTTCTATGTCTTCCGGTAGCTGTACAGTCCTATTCCTGCTCCTGAGCCGACTTACCAGCGGTAGTGCGCGAATGCCTTGTTCGCCTCGGCCATGCGATGGATGTCTTCCTTCTTCTTCATCGCGGCGCCGCGGCCGTTTGCTGCATCCAGCAGTTCGTTCGTCAGTTTGTCGACCATGCCCTTTTCCCCGCGGGCGCGACCGTAGGTCACCAGCCAGCGGATGGCGAGCGAGGTGCGGCGATCCGGATTTACCTCGATCGGCACCTGGTAGTTCGCGCCGCCGACGCGGCGGGTCTTCACTTCGAGCAGAGGCTTGCAGTTCTCGACCGCCTTCTTGAAAAGCTTCAGGGCCTCGTCGCCGCCCTTCTGCTCCAGGTTGGTCATCGCGGTATAGAAGATGGCCTGCGCGGTCGACTTTTTGCCGCCCCACATCATCGAGTTCACGAACTTGGTCACCAGCGAGGAGTTGTAGACCGGATCGGCCGCTACCTCGCGCTTGGCAATGTGTCCTTTTCTGGGCATCGCTTCCTAACCTTTTCCTGACTTCCGTCTCTGCTTACTCGGCAGCCGTTTACTTTGCCGCTGTTTTGGCGCGCTTCGCGCCGTACTTCGAACGACTCTGCTTGCGGTTCGCCACGCCCACTGAATCCAGCGAGCCACGCACCACGTGATAGCGCACTCCGGGCAGGTCCTTCACACGGCCCCCGCGGATGAGCACGATCGAGTGCTCCTGCAGGTTGTGGCCGATGCCCGGAATGTACGTCGTCACCTCGATACCGTTCGTCAGCCGGACGCGGGCGACCTTGCGCAGCGCCGAGTTCGGCTTCTTGGGCGTCTGGGTGTAAACGCGCGTGCATACGCCCCGCCGCTGCGGGGAACCCTGCAATGCGGGGCTCGCGGTCTTGTACCGCGGCGCCGTGCGACCCTGCTTCACCAGCTGATTGAATGTCGGCAATCCAGTACTCCTTACCCGTTTCTCAAACTCAACCCGCGAACGGCCACCCTGGTCGTCACGCCCGCACGCACACGGCGTACCGCAAGGCATGACTCATGCATGTCCGCTTCGCGTCTGCTTCGCTTCCCTATCTCAGACAGGAACCGCGACGGTGGCCGCACGCAACAAGAGACCGGGTCGCCCCGGAATCCAGTACTCAGTTCAGCTCCGTTTCGAAGTTCCGGCCCGCATAGCCCTTCCAGGTGAAGGGTGTCGCAGGCACCGATGCGATCTTCGTCCTCTCAATTTCAGAGGAACCGCAGAAGAGGCCCGAATCCCGACTGCTGGCCTTGCATTCTGTGGGATCCCGTCTGGCTCCCGGCCTGCGCTGGTACAGAACATGCGCAAGACGTGCCTCGGGGAACCTTTTAACAATAACAAGCGTTGGGGAAGTGGTCAACAAGAGGTGGCGGATTTATGCGTGAAGCTGTCGATTCGAGCCCCGCACCTGCGGCTTCGCACCCAATCGATGGTCTTTTCGGACATGGGCGCGTCGCTCTGGACTCGCAAAATGCTGTTAGCATCCGTCGCATGAGTTTTTCGTACCGCCTCAGCTTGCCTGCTCTGCTTTGCCTTTCCATTTTGTCACTTCCCGCCACTGGAGCCGACTCACCCGACACCCGCCCGGCTGCCAACCCAAAGGTCCGCGCCATTCTGGCCGATCTGGGCAAGGTGGAAAACATTGGGCAAGTATCGCTTTCTCCCGACGGCACGCACCTCGCCTGGTCGGAGCGTGAGCATGGCGGCCACGGCCGGATTATGGTGAGCGATGCGCACGGCCAGGGTCAGAACAACTGGATGCCGGCGAAGACTGCACGGCGAGCAATCCCGCAGTGGTCGCCGGACTCGCGGGCACTGCTCTTCGAGGGCGCATGCGGCGAAAGCAACCAGACCGATCTGTTCGTCACCAGCCTGAATGGAAAAGCGCTAGCAGATCACGCATTTGAAGGGCTACGTGGAACACCCGGCCTGGTCGCCGGATGGGCAGCGGTTCGGCTTCCTCTATGTGCCCGGAGCCACCCGCCCGGCGGGAGCACTGGCAGCGATGAAGCCCCCTTCCGGGGTCATTGGCGTGGAAGGACTGGAAGTACAACGGGTTGCGGCCGTGGACGCGAGAGGCGGCGAGGCCCAGCCGCTGACGCCGGACACGCTGCATGTCTATGAATTTGACTGGTCGCCGGACTCCGAACGGCTGGCCTATGTTGCCGCGCCGCCGCCGGGCGAAAACAACTGGTGGGTCGCCCAGCTCTATACCGCGGCAGCAACCCCCAATTCCCAGCCGACCAGCATTGTGGATCCGCAGAAGGTCTCCGGGCCACTGCACGGACTGCAAATCGCAGTGCCGCGCTGGTCGCCAGATTGCTCGCGTATCAGTTTCATCGGCGGCCTGATGAGCGACCAGGGATCGACGGGTGGCGACGTATATCTGGTCTCCGCGACCGGCGGCAGCCCGGTGAACCTTACGCCCAATGCGAAGGTGACCGCTGTGTGGCCCCACTGGGTGGACGATCACTCGCTGATCGTCTCTGAGGTCGCGGGCGGGACCAGCCGCATTGCCGGATACCACCTCGCTGTGGGCGGCACGCCTGCTTTGACGGATGAGAAGAGCCTGCTCGATGTGCCGGCGGGGATCAGTGACGGACGCGAGTCCATGAGCCTCTCAATTGCGAAGAACGGCGAATTCGCGGTCGCCACCAGTTCGTTCGAGAAGCCGCCCGAGGTCTATGTCGGCGAATTGAAGCCGGACTCGCAGCTCACGCAGGTCAGCCATGTGAACGATGCGCTGAAGCCGGCATGGGGCAAAGTGGAATCGGTCGAGTGGACCAACGACGGCTTCCACATTCAGGGCTGGCTGATGCTGCCGGCGCACTACGATCCGGCGAAGAAGTATCCGCTGATCGTGATGGTGCATGGCGGTCCGTCGGCCGCGGTGCTGCCGCGCTGGCCGGGCGCGGGCTTTGGCGGCGCGCCGCTGAGCGCGATGGATTACTTCGTGCTCGAACCAAATCCGCGCGGTAGCTATGGCGAGGGCGAGGCCTTCACCCAGGCCAATCGCAAGGACTTCGGCTATGGCGATCTGCGCGACATCCTGGCGGGGGTGGATGCTGTCGAGAAGAAATATCCCAGCGTCGACGACAGACGGCTCGGCCTTACCGGCTGGAGCTACGGCGGTTTCATGACGATGTTCGGCGTGACCCAGACACAGCGCTTCCACGCCGCTGTGGCCGGCGCCGGTATTGCGAACTGGCAAAGCTACTACGGTGAGAACTCGATCGACCAGTGGATGCTGCCGTTCTTCGGCGCGAGCGTCTATGACGACCCGGCAGTCTACGCCAAGAGCTCGGCAATCGACTTCATCCGCAAGGTGAAGACACCAACGCTGGTCGTGGTCGGCGATCGTGACGGCGAATGCCCCGCGCCGCAATCCTTCGAGTTCTGGCACGCGCTGAAAGATGAAGGCGTGCCGACGGAGCTGGTGGTTTATGCCAACGAAGGCCACGGCTTCCGCAACCCGGTGCACCGCGTCGACGTGCTGGAGCGCATGCTGGACTGGTTCGATCATTATCTCGGCGCCTCGCAGCCGGCCGGAGCAGGCGGCCAGTCGAGCGCGGGCCGCTGAGCAAATTCACGGAACACGGTCGTCCGGAGGGGCTGAGCGCTGGCTCGCCCCTCCCGTCCTGCTTTACACTCGTGACACACGTTTCGATCGTGTTCACAAATACTGCGAGTGAGCGGATTTTCGCCGAGTCTCCTCAGATCGCTTGGCTCTCTTTGTGAAAACGGTCCAGAGTGATCTTCCTGGCAGTGAACCGTGATGGCCGCTAGGCCGTTGCGGGGAGGTTTCATGCGGCGGTACCTGATTCTTGTTGTCCTCTTTGTCATTACCCTTCCCGTTCAGCTCTCCGTTCTCGGTTGCGGATCGAACCCTAATAACTACTGCAATAGCAATGGAGCCGGTTTTTCGACAAAGAAGGGGACACTGGTCTCATTCACTCTAGAGCCCCAGGTGACTGGCATTTCGCTGTCCTATGGACAGATCGGGACGCTGACCGCGGGCGGCGGCAAGGACTGCACCGGCGCATCCGTAAGTCTGGGGACGGTCAGTTATGGAATCGTCGCCGCTGACCCGGACCCGACACATGCAAACGTGGATGTATCGCCTTCCGGGCTGGTCTGTGCAGGACACTGGAATCGGCTGACGAATGGCGGTGTGGCGCCTTACACCACCTGCATTCCGACGGGTGTTTCTGAAGTAGCGACGGCGACCGGAAGCTCTGGCGGCGCCACAAGCAACGCGGTGCAGGTGTACATTCATCCGCCGGTCACGAACGTGACGCTGGATACGACCAGCAGCAGCGGGGGTGCGGTCACAGGCTGCCTGTCGCAGTTCCAGACTGCGCAACTGGATGCAACCGCCTTTGTCTCGAGCAGCCAGACGCCGTACTGCGGACCGAACATCGCCGGCGTTCCGAACTGCTCATCGGTCCTCGGCCATCTTTCCTACGCCGCACAGACGACCAGCTCGAGCTCCGGAACCGGCGCCTCGAATACGGTCGTGTCGATTGATCAGAACGGCGTCGCCACCGCAAAGCAGCCCGGTTCTGCGCTGATCACGGCCAGCATCTCGGGTACCAGCTCCAGCGCCGGGTACTTCTATACCTGCCCGCCCAAATCCATCACATTGTCGGCAAACGGCGGCACCAATGTTTCCGTGAATCCGAATACGCCACAGCCCACGACAGCCACGGTGATCGACACGAACGGCAACACCATTACCGGTCTGCCGTTGAGCTACACCTCTACCGACCAGCGCACGATTGGTGTAAGCGGAGCAGGTTCCATCACCTCGAAGTTCCCTGGATCGAGCGCTGTGTACGCGGTGTGCGCGCCGCCCACCTGCAATCCGGCGCCGATCAATCAGGTTGGCGTGAACGGAAATGGAACGCCTATAGCCAGCAACACTCTCGATGTGACTTCACCGGGAAGCGCCAGCAGCTTTCTCTGGATGGCCAGCCCGAGTTCCCAGTACTTTACCCCGCTGGATCTGAGCCAGGGCACCATTGGCACGCCGGTCCGGCTGCCCTACATCCCCAATTCCATGGTGCTGGACCAGACAGGCACCAGCCTCTACTTCGGCAGCTATCGCGAGCTGATGATCGTCGCGGCGGCGAGCAATACGCTGACCAAAGAAGACACGACGGTTCCCGGCGTAGTGCTGGCCGTCTCGCCTACCAACAACCAGGTGGTGATCAACGACCGCGATCGCCAGGTCATCTACGTCTATCAGCCGGCAACCGCGGGTTCAACGACCACAGGCGGCACGGGGAGCACCGGTAGCACTGGAACTCCGGCCAGCATCGTGACGCAGTACGGCGGTATCGGGCAGCGCGCCACCTTCTCGCCGGATGGCAGCACGATTTACATCATCGGCACGGCCGCCGATCCAGCGAATCCCACGCAGCAGGTGAATACGCTGTTCGTCTACAACACCTTTACCGGATGGAGCACGGAAAAGCTCGACGCCTCAAACGGAACACCGCCGAGCGGTACCTGCCCGGCCAATGGCCCGTCCGGCAGCGATGCGAATACCTCATATAACGTCTTCTGCTCGCCGGATCTCGCTTTGGCAGTGCCGCAGTTCGGAGCGTTCATCTCCGGACAGAACACCACGGCGCGCGGATATTGCCCCGACACACGCATCACGCCCGCGGATAACTACCCCTCGGCGGTGCCGAATGCCGCGGTGGGTTATGGCTTCGCGGCTGATCACCTCGCAAGCACCACAAATGGCGACCATGTAATCAGCGCCACGGCCAACCCGGCACAACTCATCGATTCCAACGTCGTCGTACCGACCAACGCGCCGCCGCCGAGTGGAGAAACAGTTCCCTCCGGCGCCTGCCCGACTGATCCCACGACGAAGCAGAACATCCCGCTGACCATCACCAATTCCAATAACTACCCGCTATCGCTGGCGCAGTTCGCACCATCGCTGATCCATCAGGTAGTGACATCGCCCAACTCGGCGCTTGCGGTCGTCACCTATGACTCAGCAAGCGCCACCCCGGGCAATGCGCAGTTGCCGGTGTACACGATTCCCGCACCGGGCACGCAAGGCGCGCTGACCGCAGTGAAGCTGACCGGCGCACAGGCAACGACTCCCGTCGCGGCGATCTTCAGCCCGGACTATGCGGACATCTTCGTTTCGACAGCTGGTGATGGCAACATGCATATCGTGTCCACCAGCACTCTGACAGACACGGAGCAGTTCACCTCAAACCTGCCAGATGGCAATGGCGGGATCACGCCGGCGCAGTTCCTGGCGGTGAAGCCGAGGGCGATTCCGTAAAAGACAAGAGTCAGTGAACGGCAGTTACCCAGTTGAGTCGGCAAGTCAGCGATTGAAAATAGGCTGACTTGCTCTTCTGCTTCCGGCTCTTCGCAATCGCGTCGAGTATCCCATTCAGGAATCCGAGCGACTCAGGCGCGGCGTAGCGCTTCGCGATTTCCAGCGACTCATTGATAACGATGGGCACCGGCGTTCCGGGAAAGCCCGTGAGCTCCGCCACCGCCAAACGCAGCAGGTTGCGGTCCACCGCGGGCATGCGCGGAATGCGCCAATGCGCCGAGTGCTGCTCAATCAGCGCGTCGATCTCTTCCTCACGCGTGGTGGCGACGCGGAAAAGGTCCTCCGCGAAACCTCGCGTGTCGTTGTCGATCGCCTCTTCACGCGCCTTCCAGAAGCTCTTCTGCACCTGCTCAGGCGTCTGCTTACCCACGTCCATCTGAAAGAGCATCTGCATGGCGAGCTCGCGCGACTTGCGGCGCTTGCCTGTGGGCTGGCTCATACCGGCCGCCTGTCTGTCCCGGTAGCAATCTTGTCGATGCACGTCCACCATCTCGATGGTGGCGACCGCGGCCTCAAACCCCTTGTTGCCCGCCTTGATGCCCGCGCGGTTGAGCGCCTGCTCCAGCGTCTCGCAGGTCAACACGCCGAAGCCGTGCGGCACGCCGCTCTCCTGCTGCGACTGGCCGATCCCGCGGCTTACCTCGTTGTAGATCGCCTCGTAATGAGCCGTTTCTCCGCGCAGCAGGCAGCCCGAGCACGATGATTCCGTCGAAGCGTCGTGTCATCGCGAGGGCACGCGCGGCGGAAGGGATCTCCCACGCTCCCGGCACGCGCACAATCTCGATCTGCTCGCGGGACGCACCGCTGCGCAGCAGTCCATCGAGCGCGCCCTGCAGCAGCCGCTCGGTGATCACAGCATTCCATCGCGACACGACGATCGCGAACCGCATGCCTGTAGCGGAGAGATCGCCTTCGATGGCCACTGGCTTGCCGCGCAGTGGGTCTTCCCATTGCCAGAATCCAAAGGCGATGCCGGGCACCGGCTCGATGGTGAACGCGAGCGACTTCCACGTGGTTGGCGCGACATCCGTGATTCGCTTTGCCGCTTCCTCTGCGCCGGCTGTCTGCTCCAGCCACTCCTTCGCGGTTCGGTAGACATCGTCGATGGCGGTGACTTCGATCAGCACCTCGGCGGACATGTGCGCCATGCCGTCCAGCAGCTCGAAGCTGCCCACGGGCGCCAGGAAGGGCGCGCCGCGGCTCGTGTCCGTCTCCCAGTTGCGACCGGGCTCAAAGCCGACGGCAGAGAAGAAGCGATGCAGCGTGTCGTAAACAGTAGGCGTGCTCGCCGCATGCACGAAGGTGATTCCCTTGATCATTCCTTTTGAATCTACCATCGTGAAAGGCAGGGAGCAGGGAATAGGGATCGGAGAGGGAGCATAGCTTTCATCCAAGGGTAGGAATGAATCTGATATCTGATCCAATGCACGACGGAAAGCCTGATGCTCGTCCCTCTGCAGAGTGGCCGGGCGCAAAGCTTGAAAGGAAAGTGGGCCGTTTGCTGCTTCCGCACTTCTTATTCCCGATCTCTCCGTTCGCTATTTCCCTATTCCTGCTTCCGCGTGGATGATAGTGAGTTCACAAGGAGACACAATGGTTTACGAGAACCTGCTGCTGGAACGGGGCGACGGCATATGCGGTCGTTACGCTGAATCGTCCGAAGGTGATGAATGCGCTGAACCGCGCGTTATTCGCCGAGCTCGACGACGCCTTCGTCACGCTTGCCGGTGATTCAGCGGTCCGCGCGATTATCCTGACCGGCGCAGGCGAGAAGGCTTTTGCAGCAGGCGCAGATATCGGCGAGCTGGCGTCGCTCTCAGCCACGGAGGGCCAGAAGCTCGCGCAGCGAGGACAGGCAGTGTTCCGCCGCATCGAGACCTGCGGCAAGCCGGTGATCGCGGCGATCCAGGGCTTTGCGCTCGGTGGAGGATGCGAGCTGGCGATGGCATGCACCATCCGCATTGCGAGCGAGCGGGCGCGTCTGGGCCAGCCGGAGGTAAAGCTTGGCCTGGTGCCTGGCTATGGAGGCACGCAACGTCTGCCGCGGCTGGTAGGCAAGGGCGCCGCGCTCAAGCTCCTGCTGACCGGCGACATGGTTGGCGCAGAAGAAGCTTTCCGCATCGGCCTGGTGGATGAGGTCGTGCCCGCCGAAGCGTTCATGCCGCGCGCCGAGACGCTGGCGCGCGCCATCGCGCAGCAGGCGCCTCTGGCCGTCGCGGCGTGCCTTCGTGCCGTGAACGGCGGCTATGACCTGCCGCTCGATGCCGGACTGGAGCTCGAAGCGTCGCTCTTCGGGCTGGCCTGCGCCACGGAGGACAAGGCGGAGGGTACGCGGCCTTCCTCGAAAAACGGGCTCCCGGCCTGGCAGGGACGCTAATTCGGCAATGGAAGGGCAGACTGTTGGGCGCAGATCGGATTGATATCCTAAGTGCGTGCAACGCGCCCTCTCTGGTGATCCCTTTCAGGCTTTCTCGCAACCCGACGACCTTCCTCCTGCTTGGCCTGATGCTCTTCGCCGCCGGCTGCCACCGCAGCACGCAATCTGGCGCCGCGCAACAGCCCACTGCGCGCCAGTTGCAACAGCAACAGGCACACGCGCTGATGAAGAAGGAAGCTGCCGCGCGTACGGAGCTCGCGGAAATTCCGCCGCCCTCGAAACATCTCTACGTCAACGTCCATAGCACCGAAGCGTGGCAAAACCCGTTCCTGACCGTGCGCCACGACACGCTGACCCTGCGCATCATCTTCCCGCAACAAACCAGCAGCGCGTTGGACGCGGGCACGCTGCTGCATCCGGCCGCAGCACGGCAGGCAGCAGTTGGAGATTCGCATGTCCGACCTGCCCGAGGCGCTATCTGCGATTCCTGAATTTTCCTGGCCTTATGGCCGCGTGGTCGCCATTGAAGAGGCGCCCACCGCATCCCGGCAGGATAGAGCCCAGATACGCCGCAATGTGGAGCAGGCGATCCGGATCGTGAACGATCTGGATGTCGTGGTGGATGAATGGACCGCCCCCAACGGCAACGGCCTGCTTCACTAATTCAGGAGACCCGGGAGAACGCGCGATGGCATTTGCAAAACAATCTGCAGGCGGAGGACAGGCCGGGCTCGCCATCCTGCGCATCGGCACCGGCGCTACGCTTTTTCTGCGCCACGGCTGGGAGAAGCAGCCGATGCACTGGCCGCAATTCCTGGCGCATTTTCCCGATCCCATCCACATCGGCTCGCATCCGTCCTTCTTTATCGCGTTTCCTCTCGGACTTCGTCTGCGCCTCTACTCCTGGTGCTCGGCATCTGGACGCGCTGGGTCGCCCTCTTCTGTTTCTGCAACATCCTGGTGGCATGGGCACTGGTGCACCGCTTCGCCTTCTTCGGCAGGGGCCCGGGCTCGGACCACGGCGAGTTGATCGTGCTTTATCTGGTCGCGCTGCTCACGCTGGTTATCCATGGCTCCACCCCATTCAGCGTAGATAGCATGCGCGGCAAATAGCAGAGCCGCGCGCATCGTACAATCTCACTCGATGCCACCGGCGATCCGCACGACCGCGCTTCTCGTCTTCTGTTTCTGCTTTCTCGTCGTAACGGCGGCGGGCTTCCTTGCGGCGCGCTGGCATCGTGCCGATCTGCACAGTCTGGAGGAGTGGGGCCTCGCCGGCCGGCGCTTTGGCACGCTCATCGTCTGGTTCCTGATCGGCGGCGACTGCTACACCGCCTATACCGTGATCGCGGTGCCCGCGGCGCTGTATGGCGGCGGAGCGGTTGGCTTCTTCGCGATACCCTATGCCGTTCTTTCCTATCCGCTGATGATGCTGATTCTTCCGAAGCTCTGGAAGATATGCCACCGCGAGCGTTACGTGACCCTCTCCGACTACGTGCGCGGCCGGTATCGCAACCGCTGGCTTTCTGTTGCGTTCGCGATCACCGGCATCCTGGCGACCATGCCCTATATCGCGCTGCAACTGGTCGGCATCCGCGAGGTGATCGCGGCCATGGGCATTCGCGGCGAGTGGCCGCTCATCGTCGCCTTCGCCATCCTGGCTGCTTATACCTACACCAGCGGATTGCGCGCGCCGGCCACCATCGCGATCGTCAAGGACGTGATGCTCTACATCATGGTCATCGCCGCCATCATTGTTATTCCCGCAAAACTCGGCGGCTATGGAGTTATTTTCGCGAACTCGGCGCATGTTCTTTCTCAGCACACGCCCGCATCCTCCATCCTGCTGCGACCACAGCAGTATTGGAGCTACACCACGCTCGCCATCGGCTCCGCACTGGCGTTGCTCTTCTATCCGCATACCTTCACCGGCGTGCTCAGCGCCTCGAGCGCGAATGTCATCCGGCGCAACACCGCGCTGATGCCGGCCTACAACCTCCTGCTCGGGCTGATCGCCCTGCTGGGCCTCATGGCGCTGGCTGCCGGCATCCAATCGAAAGACACCTCGGCTGTCGTGCCGCTGCTCTTCCTAAGGATGTTTCCTGAGTGGTTCGCCGGCTTCTGCCTGGCAGCCATCGGCATCGGCGCCCTGGTGCCGGCAGCCATCATGTCCATTGCTACCGCGAACCTGTTCACGCGCAATCTGTGGGGTGAGTTTGTGCGCACCCCGCTGACACCCGCGGAAGAGGCGCGCATGGCCAAGCTGGTCTCTCTGGTCATTAAATTCGGCGCGCTGGCGTTCATCCTCGCCAGCAGCGCGCGCTATGCCATTGAGCTGCAGTTGCTGGGCGGTGTGTGGATCGTGCAGATGGTGCCCGCAATTGTCTGCGGGCTCTTCACCCGCTGGTTCGGCGGCGCAGCGCTGCTTGCAGGATGGGCCGCAGGCATGGCGACCGGCACCGGGATGGTCATCTCCATGGGTATGAAAACTTCGGTCTTCCCCTTGCACCTCTCCGGCCACACCTTCGCCGTCTACGCGGCACTGCCTGCAGTCGTCATCAATTTGGTTGTGACGGCGCTAGTCTCGATGGTGACCAGCCGTGACACAGAACCTGAGGCGGATACGATTCCGCCGCTGCCACCAACCACGCTCAACGAGGTCTGATGATGGACAGCGCTTCACCCTTTCCCATCCTGAATACGCTGCCCAATACTCATCTGCCGCATGAGGACTTTGCTGCCCACGCTGCGCTGGAAGCTCGGCTGCGCGCCACGGTTCGCGGGGAGGTCCGCTTCGATCCGGCATCCCGCGCGCTTTATGCCACCGATGCTTCGAACTATCGCCAGGTTCCGATCGGCGTCGTGCTACCGCTGGATGCGGAGGACGCCGTCGCCACCGTGGCGGCCTGCCGCGAATATGGCGCGGCAGTCCTGTCGCGCGGCGGGGGAACCAGTATTCCCGGCAACTGCTGCAATGTCGCCGTCATCCTGGATTTCTCAAAGTACATGCGCCGCATCGTGTCCGTCGATTACGACAACCTACGCGCGCGCGTAGAGCCCGGTGTTGTGCTGGATATACTGCGCTCCGAAGCCGAGCGCCACGCGCTGACCTTCGCGCCGGATCCTGCGACACACAACCGATGCACCATCGGCGGCATGATCGGCAACAACTCCTGCGGCGTCCATGCGCTGATGGGCGGCAAGACGGTTGACAATATCGAATCGCTCGACGTCCTGCTATACGACGGCACACGCATGACGCTCGGGCCGATGAGCGAGCCCGCGCTCGAAGCTGCCATTGCAGCGGGCGGCCGCACCGGGCAGATCTACGCCGGCCTCAAACGGATTCGCGACAGCTATGCAAGCGCTCGTTCGTGAGCGCTTCCCCGATATCCCGCGCCGAGTCTCCGGTTACAACCTGGATCAACTGCTGCCGGAGAATCGTTTCCACGTTGCGCGCGCGATGGTCGGCACCGAGGCGACCTGTGTCACGGTGCTCGAAGCCACTGTGCGGCTGATGAAGAGCCCACAGCATCGACAGCTCGTGGTACTCGGCTTTTCCGATGCATTCGTCGCGGCGGATGCCGTCCCGGAGATTCTGAAGTACAAACCGATCGGGCTCGAAGGATTCGACAGCCTGCTGGTGGACTTCCTGCGCCGTAAGCAGATGGCCCTCGAAGACATTGAATTGCTTCCAAACGGCCGCGGATTCCTGCTGGTAGAGTTCGGCGCGGACAGCGAAGACGAGGCGCGAGAGCAGGCTGAGTACTTCGTCGAGCGAGGTCGAAGGCTGGCCGACACCGCCGCAGGCCAAACGTGTCGATGGCGAACAGGCAGAGCGCGTATGGCGGGTGCGGGAATCTGCTCTTGGCGCGGTCACGTTTGTTCCCGGCATACCCGAGCTGTGGGAGGGCTGGGAAGATTCCGCTGTACCGCCGGAAAACCTCGGCACTTATCTGCGTAAGCTCCAGGCACTGGTCGACGAGTTCGGCTACATCATGCCCATCTACGGGCACTTCGGGCAGGGCTGCATCCACACCCGCATCAGCTACGACATGCGCTCGGTGGAAGGCGTGAAACGCGTATCGCGAATTCATCGATCGCGCAGCCGACCTCGTGCTCGAACTGGGTGGCTCACTCTCCGGTGAACACGGCGATGGCCAATCGCGCGGCGCGCTGCTGCCAAAGATGTTCGGCCCGGAGCTGATGCAGGCATTCCGCGAGTTCAAGGCGCTGTGGGACCCGGACAACCAGATGAATCCCGGCAAGACGATGGGCACGTCCGGACGCGCCCGAAATCTATCAGCCGGAAGAGAAGCTGCGCGTCGGTCCGGGCTATGAAGCCGCGCGCCCTCATACGCATTTCGCTTTCCCAGATGATGATGGCGCGTTCTCACACGCCACGATGCGCTGTGTCGGCGTGGGCGCCTGCCGCAAAACAGAAAGCGCGACCATGTGCCCCAGCTACATGGCCACGCACGAGGAGCGGCACTCCACGCGCGGCCGCGCGCACCTGCTGTGGGAGTTGATGCAGGGCGATGTGCTGCCGGACAAGTGGCGCAATGAGCAGGTGCACGAGGCGCTGGACCTCTGCCTCTCCTGCAAGGCATGTAAGCACGAGTGCCCCGTCCGGGTGGATATGGCCACTTACAAGGCGGAATTTCTCGCGCAGCACTATAAGGACAGGGCTCATCCGCTGCCGCACTATCTCTTCGGCTTCATGGATCGCTGGGCACGGCTCGCGTCCATTGCGCCATCGCTCGCGAATGCCACGCTGGCGACTGCCCGGCGTGGAGGCAATCGCGAAACGCATTGCCGACGTTGCGCCGGCACGCTCGCTGCCGCGCTTTGCTTCGCGGAGCTTCCTGAAGCAGCAGGACGCTCCCGCGGTTCACGAGAACGACGAGAAGACCGTCCTGCTGTGGCCGGACACCTGGAACAACTACCTGCAGCCGCAGGTGCTGGACGCAGCGGCACGCGTGCTGCGCAGCGCCGGCTTCCGCGTGGTCTTTCCGCGGCGGCACATCTGCTGCGGGCGACCTCTCTATGACTTCGGCTTCCTCGATCAGGCGCGACGCTATCTCGATGATGTGCTCGCCCGGCTCGCGCCGCAGATCGATGCCGGCATGCCATTCATCGTGCTGGAGCCGAGTTGCGCGAGCGTCTTTCTGGAAGAGCTGCGGAATTTCTATCCAGACAGCGAGCGCGCAAGGCGATTAGGAAAACAAACCTATCTGCTGGCGGATTTTCTCGCCGCCCACGCGCCGCAATGGAAGCCGCCATCTCTCACGGGACGCAGCATCGTGCTGCACGGCCACTGCCATCACAAGTCCATCTTCAACATGAAGGCCGAGCACACGATTGCTGCAACAGACCGGCGCTCAGGTGACGATGCTCGATTCAGGCTGCTGCGGCATGGCTGGGCCCTTCGGCTTTGAGCGCGACAAATATGAGGTCTCGCAGACACTCGGCGAGCGTGTCCTGCTGCCAGCAGTGCGCTCCGCCGACCCGAACACCATTGTCGTCACCGACGGCTTCAGTTGCCGCGAGCAGATCGAGCAGAACACCAGCCGCCGCGCCGTTCACGTCGCGCAGGTTCTGGCGCAAAATTCAGTGCAGTGATGCCGCGATAAAACCGGCCACATCGTCATGCAGCTTCTTCTGCGCCGAGGGTTTCAGATACATCATGTGCCCTGCATCGTAGAAGCCAGTGGAGATGCGGCTGGTCTCGCTCGGCTCCAGCCCCAGGTGCGCGAGCGTGTACTCGGTGGCGAAGTACGGCGTCGCCAGATCGAAATATCCTGACGCGACATACACCCGCATATAAGGATTGCCGGCAAACGCCTTGTCCAGCGATTCCGTTACGTTGGGAAATCCCTCCGCGGCCGAGCCCCAGTCCCAGTCGCGCCCCTGAGAGAATCCTCCGCCCAGCAGGTAATAGTCCTCGTCGGTTTTGTAACCCAGCTCAGTACGAATGTACTGATGGAAGGACGCCGAAAACGGCGGCGAGATGATCGACATGGTCGGATCCGTCTGGCTCTCGGAATCCACCAGCGACGGCTCGTATCCGGTATAGCGGCTATCCAAGCCGGCCTACATTCAGATGCTCGTCGCGCAGCAACTCCTTGGTAAAGTGCGGCTCGTCCACGCGCAGATTGCTCAGGTCGATGTAGTGCGTGCTCAGTCCCGTGAACTTCGCCAGGCCGGCGACCACCGAGGCGCGGTCCGCAGCGCTGATCCGGTCACCTTTTGCGAGCGCATCGGCATATGGGCCGTCCGCAAAGGCCTCCGACTGCCGCAGCGCAGATTGCAGATCGCCCTGCAACGCGGGATCGAGCTTCTTGTGATACCACGCCGTTGCCGTATACGACGGCAGAAACAGAATGTAAGGGAGATCGTTGCCGGTGGCGAACTCCAGCGTTTCGAAATTCAGCACGGTGGACATGAGAACGATGCCGTTGAAGGCCACGCCATACTTCTGCAGCATGTATCCGGAAAGCGCCGAGGCGCGGGTCGTGCCGTAGCTTTCGCCAACCAGGAACAGCGGCGAGTTCCAGCGCTCGTAGCGGTCCAGATACATGCGAATGAATTTGCCCACGGCGGCGGTGTCGCCTTGCGATGCCGAGATATTGCTTCAGCAGCTCAGGCTTGGTCACACGGCTATAGCCAGTGCCCACCGGATCGATGAAAACGAGGTCCGTCTGCGTGAGCCAGGTGTTCTCGTTGTCCTCAACCTGATACGGAGGCGCGGGCATGGCGCCGTCGGGCTGCTGCATGTGCACGGTACGCGGACCGATCGCTCCCAGATGCAACCAGACCGAAGCGGACCCCGGCCCTCCATTGAACGCGAACATCAGCGGCCGTTTGTTGTGTTGCCCGGCCGGCTGATCCAGCGTATAGGCCATGAAGAAGATGTTGGCTTCCGTCTCGCCTTTGTCGTTCTTCAGCGGCATCATGCCCGCGGTTGCCGTGTAATTCAGCGTCTGCCCATTGACGTGCAAGCGTGTGGTGCGTCTGCACCGGTGGCGCTTCAGGCTGCGGCTTTTCTTCGACCGCTTTCTCAGCAGCCGGTTTTGCAGCAGATTTGGAGGTATCTTCGTGTTGCGCCAGCAGTGGCGCGGCAGCAAAGAGCAGGCAGAACAGTGCGGAACAGAGCAGGCGACGATTCAAAAACAGGTCCTCCGTGGGAATGACCTTTGTACAGCATCCCGCCAAGCAGCGGAAGCGGACTCGTCAGTATCCCTCGGTCACGACGTGGGCCAGCGGCTCGCCGGCCATATAGCGGCGGCATTGGTCGCCGATCAGCCGCATCACGCGATCCATCATGCCCGGGCTAGAACCCGCAATATGCGGTGTGATCAGCAGATTCGGCGCGGACCACAATGGATGCCCGACGGGCAGCGGCTCCGGATCGGTCACATCCACAGCAGCGTGAATTCTGCCGGCGTGCAACGCTTCCACCAGCGCATCCGTCTCGACCACGGGACCGCGCGCTGCATTTACCAGCAGCGCTCCATGCTTCATCGCAGCCAGCCGTTTGCGATTGATGATTCCACGCGTCTCACTCGTAAGCGGCAACAGCAGGATGACGATATCGGCCTGGGGCAACATGTCCTCAAGCCTGTTCTCCGCCTCCACGCCTTCGCGTTGCCGTCTGCCAATCCGCAGTATGGTGACGCCGAATGGCTTCAGCAGCGCCTCCGTGGCGCGGCCGATCGAGCCATAGCCGACGATCAGTACGGTCTTGCCCGCAAGCTCATCTTCAAGCGCTGGCGGCATCTTCGGCTGCTCGCCCGGATGTGTCCCCAGATAGAGCGCTTCCGCTCCGATCCGCTGCTTCCAGTCGCCTGCAGTCTGCATGCGGACATAGAACGGGATGTACTTGAGCGAAGCGAGAATTGCCGTGAGTATCCACTCGGCAACCGGGATATCGTGAACGCCCTGCGCATCGCACAGTATTGCCCCTGGTGGAATGTAGGGGAGAAAAGCGTCCACGCCGGCGTACTGTGACTGCACCACATGCACGCTGCGAATATGCGCACGTGCCGCCGCCGCCTGTTTCGGATGGAGCGGCAGCACCCACATATCGAGATACAGGTCTCCGCTCAGATCCTTGCCCATACGGGTGATATCGACACCTTCAGGCAGATAACGAAACAGAGATGGATCGATCTCCTCAGGAAGCCCGAGGTGCATGCGTATTAATCCTTTTGATGAAAGATGGCGTTGTTCACGTCTGGCCAGAACTCCTTCACGGAGAACGTGACTCCATCAATAATCACATTCGTCAGCCAGCGCTGACCGATTTTGGTCCACGTCTGGTACACCGAAGGATAATACGCAGCCGAAATAGCCGAGGCGATGCCCGCGCCTCCAACTTCAGAGTAGTTGGGCGCGCGGTTGCCTTCGTCAGTACGGGTGATGAGCACGCGCGTGAACGAGTAGGCACCACGTTTGATAAATCCGCCGTGACCCAGCGTGTAGTATCGGCTGTCCTGATGCAGCGCGACCGGAAGAATGCCCTGCACCCAGAGGTTCTCGTCAGTCTGATCGGCAAAGGTGTGCCAGAAATACCGACCGTAGCCCGCCGCGCCTTGACGAAACTGCGGATAGGAGTCCTGTGCCTGGGCCACTCCAGCCTGCCCGGCGGCGAACGTAACCGCTGAGTAATCGAAGCTCTCAAGCGCCGCAGTCTTGAACTTCTCCTTTGCCGTCTCGGGTGGTAGCTTCTGATCCGCGCTCACGGAACGGAAATTCGGAATGATGCCGAGAATGCGCTTCGTCTGCTTGCCTTCATTGCCGTTCGCTTTGGGGGTGGATTCCGTTTTCGCGGCAGTGGAGGCGCCCGGCGGGGCCTGCGTCTGCGGCACCGGCGCGTCTGGCAAATCCGCCGAGACGGATACGCCAGGCGACGGAGGATCCGATGTCGCCATTGCAAAGGACGGCGGCAGCGTGCAGCCACACACGAAGAGCCCGACCGCCAAAAGACGTTGCATGTGCATATTGCTGATGAGATTCCGTCCCAGGGTCCGCGGCTGCAAAAGATTGCTTCCTGTCAGACGTAGGTAGAGAGTATTTCGTTTCACCTGCAGTAGTTAGGTCAGGTGGCGCAGCGCTTCCAGCCCCTGGTGGATTGTGGTCATCGGCACGGAGTAGCCGAAGCGCAGATGTCCCTCTCCCTGGGTACCGAACACGGCGCCAGGAATCGTGGCGACGTGCACTTTGTCTAGCAGCAGGGCGGCAGCCTTGCGGCTGTCCTCGCAAATCTTCCTCACGGACGGGAAAGCATAGAAGGCCCCGGCGGGCACTTCGCATTCAAAACCGATTTCACTCAGCCCGTTTACCAGCACGTCACGCCGCTCGCGATATTCAGCCAGCCTGCGCTCGCGAAAGTCCGGGCTCAGTTGCAATGCCTCGACCGCCGCCCACTGCACCATGGTGGCGACGCCGTTGGTGGAATAGAGCACCATCTTGCGCAACGCGGTCATGAATGGCTCGTGCGCCACTGCATAGCCGATGCGCCAGCCTGTCATCGCGTAGCTTTTGGAAAAGGTGTAGGTCGAAATCGTCCGTTCCGCCATGCCGGGCAGCGATGCGATGGAAACGTGCTCGCCTTCGTATACCAGGTCTTCGTACGCCTCATCGGAGATCACAACCAGGTCGTGGCGCTTTGCAAACTCCGCAACTTCCTCTGCTTCGGCGCGAGTGAACACCACACCACTGGGATTCTGCGGAGTGTTGTAGTAGATGGCGCGTGTCGCAGGCGTCGTAAGCTGCTCGAGCGCCGCGGTGATACCGGTGCGCCGTGCTGCCGAGGTGGGCACATAGACCGGATGTGCCTCTGCGCCACGAATCATGTCCGCGATGGGTGTCCAATAAGGCGAGAAGAGCAGGCATTCCGTGCCGGGATCCAGCACAGCGTGGAACGCGCAGTACAGCGCATGCGCGCCGCCGACCGTGATCAGTACCTGGTCCGCCGTCACGTCGATGCCGTTGCGCTGGCGCAGCTTCTTCACCAGCGCAGTGCGCAGCGGCGCGATACCCGAGGACGGCGCATACCGCGTCTTGTTCTCCTCCGCGGCGGCAAACAGCGCCTGCTTGACCGACTCAGGCGTCTCGAAGAATGGCTCGCCCCCATGAAACGCATGTACCGTCTGCCCTGCGGCACGCAGCTCCAGCACCTTATTGCGGATCACCACAATGTCGGAGAAGCCGACTTGCTCCAGCCGTTTCGCCACCCGCAATGCGCCTGCCTTGGCCGACGTCGCCGTCATCCGTTCACCCTGTCCTATGCCTTTTTGGAATGTCGAATCGAAACTTCTCAGGATACAGGCAAACTCCACTGCCGTCTCGCTCATATATCGCGGCCCATATACTGGAGCACAATGCAACGCTACGTGATCTGGTATGTGCTGGCGTGCCTGTGGGGCGCACTCGCGATTTTCGGTCTCGTGCGCCATCGCACCCCCAACGCTGCGCTGGAGGCTATCTTTGCTCTCCTGTTTGTCATCATCGGCCTTTTCATCAAGCGGCGTGACGCAGCACACTACACCGCAAGACGCCCAAGATAAACGGCCATGCCGGCCACGGCATCTACGCCCAGCGCGGCAAGCGCATCGATCTCCTTCTGCTCGCGAATGCCGCCCGCGACGATCAGTTGCCGCTTCGTCGCATCGCGCAGTCTGCGCGCTACCTCAATCGGAAATCCCTGCATCGTTCCCTCGCGATCGATGTGCGTGTAGAGGAACGCGGTGCAGAACGGCTCCAGCGCGGCCATGGCAATCTCCGGCGTCAGATCCACTTGCTGCTTCCATCCCTTGATCGCGATGCGCCCGTCGCGCGTGTCCACACTGAAGATCAACCGATCCGCTCCAACAACATCGGCCAGCTCCTGCGCGAAATCGCGGCGCACCAGACCCGCTGTATCACCCTCCGGAACCGCCCCAGACGATTCGAATAGCGCCGAGCCGATGATCACGCGGCGTGCACCCGCCGCCAGCATCTCCTGTGCGCGTTCGATCGAACCAATGCCACCGCCGACCTGGCACGGCAGCCGCTGTGCAATCTGCTCAATCAGCGGGCGGTTGCTGCCTTGGCGCATCGCCGCGTCAAGATCGATAAGCTGCACAATCGGGTAGCCGGAAAAGCGCTCGATCCAATGCTCGAAGTCGTCGAAGGCAAGCTTCAGCTCCTTGCCCTGCACAAGTTGCACGATGCGGCCGCCCATCAGGTCAATCGACGGAATCAGCACGGCAGCCTCACCGGTACACCCTGATTTGCCAGCTCCTGCTTCAGCGCGCGCACGTCGGCGATACCGAAGTGAAAGATGCTAGCGGCCAGCGCCGCATCCGCGCAGCCCGCGTTAAAAACATCCGCAAAATGCTGTGCATTGCCCGCGCCGCCGGATGCAATCACCGGAATGCGCAGCTCGCTGCTGACCGCTGCGGTGAGCTCGCAATCGAATCCGTTGCGCGTGCCATCGGCATCCATGGAGGTCAGCAGGATCTCTCCCGCGCCGCGCTTCTCCGCCTCGCGCGCCCAGTCCAGCACCTTGCGGCCCGTCGGTTTTCGGCCGCCGTTCACATACACCTCTGCGGATTCCACTGCCTCATTACCGCGACGGGCATCGATGGCGACCACGACGGCCTGCGAGCCGAAGCCCCGGCCGACCGCCTCGATCAGCGATGGATCGGCAATCGCCGCTGAGTTCACACTGATCTTGTCCGCACCGGCATCGAAGAGAGCAGCCGCGTCCTCCGCGTTCCGCACACCGCCGCCCACGGTGAACGGAACGAATATCTCGCGCGCGGTGCGCGCTACTGTGTCTACCAGAGTCTTGCGGCCTTCATGCGTGGCGGTAATGTCGAGCAGCACAATTTCATCCGCTCCGGCCAATGCGTGACGGTGCGCCAGCTCCGCTGGATCACCTGCATCCAGCAGATCGAGAAAGCGCACTCCCTTCACGACCCGCCCGGCCGTCACGTCGAGGCAGGCAATGATGCGCCGGGTCAGCATGGCGGCACCGCCAGAAAATTGCGCAGCACCTGCAACCCCGCATCCCCGGATTTCTCCGGATGGAACTGCACACCGAAGAGGTTACCGCGTTCGACAGCACCGCTGAACTGACCGGCATATTCTGTGACACCGACAGTTTCATTCACCAGCGGCGCACGATAGCTATGCGTGTAGTAGACGAACGTCTGCGCAGGCAGCCCAGCCAGCAGCCGCGATTGCGGGGCTGGCTCGATCGTGTTCCACCCCACATGCGGGACCTTGTGCGTTTCCGGAAAACGCTCGCAGCATCCGCGCATCGCGCAAAGGCCAGCCACCGCACTCGCCTCCGTACTGCCTTCAAACAGCCACTGCAGTCCCACGCAGATGCCCAGAAACGGCTTGCCGCGAGCAAGGACATCCCGCACAGCGGATTCGATTCCCGTTTCGCGCAGCCGCTCCGTTGCCGCAAAATGTCCTACACCCGGCAGCACTACGCGCTGTGCCGAACGCAGCACGGCCGGATCATCCGTGATTTGCGCAGTCGCTCCAAGGGCGGTCAGCGCCTTCATCACCGACGCAAGATTGCCGGCCTTATAGTCGATCACTGCAATCACAGCAGGCCCTTCGTGCTCGGCAGCATCTCACCCAGTTGCTTATCGCGCGAGCAGGCGACGCGCAGCGCACGGGCAAACGCCTTGAAGAGCGCCTCCACCTTGTGGTGATTCGACCTGCCATAGAGCGTCTTCAAATGCACGTTGGCCCGTGCCCCGCGAGCAAAGCCATCAAAGAAATCCTCCACCAGCTCGCTTTGCAAGTCGCCCACAAGCCGCGTCTTCACTTTGGTTTTCACCACACAGGCGACGCGCCCACTCAGATCGATTGCGGCCACTGCCAGAGTCTCGTCCATCGGCATGACGAAATAGCCGGCACGCAGAATGCCCTTCTTGTCTCCAAGTGCTTCGCCGAATGCCTCGCCCAATGCAATGCCAACATCTTCGACTGTATGGTGTTGATCCACGTCGAGATCGCCTTTGCAGTTGAGCTCAAGATCGAACGCACCGTGGCGCGTAAACAACTCCAGCATGTGATCAAAAAAACGAATGCCGGTGCTCACGGTGTAGCGGCCTTGGCCTTCAATCGCCAATTGCAGCGTAATCTTCGTCTCGGTCGTATTGCGATCGATCACCGCCGTACGTACCGTGCGCGTGTTCCGCGCCGTGGCAGCCGGCTGCTTCGCTTTGCTTATGCGCGCCATCCAATCTCCTTCAATGAGCTTTCCATCGCTATCTTCGCCTCGCCCATCTGCTCGCGCGTCCCTACCGTGATGCGCACCAGCCCGTCGCAGCCCGGATCGGCGGAGCGGTCGCGCGTAAGAATGCCGCGTGCGCGCATCGCCTTCACAAACGCGCCATGCTCGGGGCCAATGCGCGTCAGAATAAAATTCGCTGCGCTCGGCCAGTGCTCCAGACCGAGGTCACTCAATGCCTGCCCAACTTCCCGGCGAGCGTTCTTCACCTCCGCCACGTACCAGTCCAGATATGCGCGGTCGTCAAGGGCCGCTGGCAGACAGAGAAGCGCGAGCTGATTCACGCTGTAGGGTGAGATCACACGCCGTAGCCACTGCATGGTTTCTTCTGCTGCGATCAGCGCGCCCAGGCGCAGGCCCGCGAGTCCGTAGGCCTTCGAAAACGTCCGCGCCACGACGAGATTTTGGACTTTGCCGATCAGGTCCAGCACTGTTTCGCCGAAGAAGTGGTAATAGGCTTCGTCCACCAGCACAACCGCCTGGGGCGCTCGCTCTGCAACCGCGATGATTGCATCGCGGCTCACGGTCGCGCCGGTCGGGCTGTTCGGATTGGCAATGGCAACCAGCCGCGTGCGTTCGTGAATCCCGGCGAGCATTGCATCGAGCGGGAAGTGAAAGCCATCACCCGCGGGCACCGCGTCAATTTGGGCCTCTGCCGCCGAGCCGTACACCTCATACATGCTGTACGTCGGCACCGGCAACAGCATGGCGTCGCCATGGTCGAGAAATGCCTGGCACAATAAATGGATCGCTTCATCCACGCCGTTGGTCAGCAGCACTTCCGCCGGCGCAACACCCAGCGAGCCAGCAACGAGAGCTTCCACAGTGCCGCGCTCCGGATAACGTGTCAGGTCGGCGGCCGTGATCTTCTGTAATGCTTCGATCACGCGCGGTGAGCAGGCCAGCGTGTTCTCGTTGAAATCCAGCCGCAGCCCATCGCGCCCGGCAACCGGCGGATGATACTCCTTCATGCGGCGAACGCCGGCTCGCGGTTGGGGCGCACGCGTCATCACAGGCTCACCCACGGGCGTCACCTTCGGCGCGACTCAGACGCACCTCGACTGCGGCTGCGTGCCCGCTCAAACCTTCTGCTTTGGCCAAGGCTGCCGCAGCCGGCGCCAGCGCCCGCACACCATGCGCGTTGTAGCTCTGCACCGTCACCAGCTTAAGAAAGTCCATCACGCTCAGTCCGCCGCGAATGCGCGCCGCACCACCTGTCGGCAGAGTGTGATTCGGACCGGACACGTAGTCCCCCAGCGCCTGCGACGACCAGTTGCCGATGAAGACTGAGCCCGCATTCTCTACCCACGCAAGATCGTCTTCGGTGTCCACGGTCAGGTGCTCCGGCGCGATGCGATTGGCAATCTCCCGCGCCTGCTCCTTCGTACCCGTTACGATTACATATCCGTGGTGGCGCAAAGCCTCGCGTGCTACGGGGTTCCGTCGCGACTGATTCTTCACTTCTTGCACGACCAATTTCGCAAGCGCGAGCTGCGAGGTCACCAGCACGCTCAGCGTCTCGGTATCGTGCTCTGCCTGGGCAACCAGGTCCGCAGCAATTGCCTCCGGATGTCCGCGCTCGCTGCACACCACGATTTCCGTCGGACCGGCCAGCATATCGATTCCGCAATCGAATGCGACCAGCCGCTTTGCCGCCGTGACATAGAGACTTCCGGGCCCAACAATTTTGTCGACGCGCGGCAGCGACGACGTTCCGTAAGCCAGCGCAGCAATGGCATGCGCTCCGCCGACCTGGTACACCTCATCGATGCCGAGCAACGCCGCTGCCGCAAGGGTTTCGCGTGCCGGTCGTGGCGACACCACCACGATGCGCCGCACGCCCGCAACCTGCGCCGGAATGGCGGTCATCAATAGAGAGGACGGCAGTGGATGTCTCCCGCTCGGCACATAGCAGCCGACGGATGCGAGCGGCCGCACCCGCTGCCCCGTCTTCACGCCTGGTACTGGCTCCGTGTCCCAGTCGTGCGGCAACTGTCGCTTCGCGAACTCGGCGATATTGCGCGCAGCCAACTTCAGCGCCGCATGCAGCTCCGGGCTGGTCTCCTCCCATGCACGGTGCAGCTCGCCGGGCGCAATGCGAAATGGCTGCTTTCGTGAAACGCCGTCGAAATGCGCGCGCGCCGCCAGCAGCGCTCGATCGCCCCCGCGCCGCACATCCTCCACAATGCGCCGCACCGGCCGCTCCACGCGATCCAGATTCATGGCGCCGCGCCGATCCAGCGACTGGAGCAGCCGCTCGATTTTTTTGGCTCCGCTACCGCTGGCTGTCAGCAGTTCCATTTGCTTCCTCCTGAACCGGCATCGGCCTGCATTAGATGACTACCTTATTCAGCGGATATTCAACGATTCCGGTAGCCCCCGCAGCCTTCAGCCGCGGCAACACATCGCGCACCACGCCTTCTTCCAGAATCGTATTTACCGCCGTCCACTCCGCATCGCGCAGCGGGGAGACGGTCGGCGAATTCAGCGCGGGCAGCACCTGCAGCACCGCATCCAGCTGTTGTTTGCGCACATTGAGCATCAGCCCCACCTGCCCCTGCGCCGCAATTGCCCCGTTCAGCATCAGTGCCAGGTTCCTGACCTTCTCGCATTTCCACACATCCTGCATTGCACTGCGATTCGCAATCAGATGCGTTTCACTCTCCATCACGGTGTCAATGATGCGCAGGCGGTTTGCGCGCAGTGAGCTGCCGGTTTCTGTCACCTCGACGATGGCATCGGCCAGCATAGGCGGCTTCACCTCGGTCGCGCCCCAACTGAACTCGACGCGCACCTTCACGCCCTTCGCCGCAAAATATCTTTTGGATACTTCGACCAGCTCAGTGGCAATCGTCTTACCGTCCAGATCTTCCGCGCGTTTGTACGGCGAGTCTTCGGGCACCGCCAGTACCCATCGCACCTTACTGCGGCTCTGCTTCGCGTAGGTCAAGCTGGCGACACTCTCCACATCCAATCCGCTTTCGACAACCCAATCCACGCCGGTCAGTCCTGCATCGAGCACGCCCTTCTCCACATAGCGCGCCATCTCCTGCGCGCGGATCAGCATGCACTCAATCTCTGGATCGTCGATCTGCGGAAAATACGAGCGGCCATTCGCGTAAATGCGCCAGCCCGCACGTTCAAACAGCGCAACGGTTGCATCCTGCAGGCTGCCTTTGGGAATGCCGAGCTTCAGTCTCTTCGCCGCCGCGGTCACGCGCGCACCTCGATTGTGGTCTCCATCGCGATCGGCCGCGTGAAGCAGCTCACGGTACCTTCGTGGCAGACCAACCCGTCACCTTCCACCACCACCTCGAACAGCAGCGTGTCCCGGTCGCAATCGGTGAACGCCTTCACCACGCGCAGACGATTGCCGCTGCTCTCGCCCTTCATCCACAGCTTCTGCCGCGTGCGGCTCCAGAAGGTGACAAAGCCGCTCTCCAGTGTGCGCCGGTAGCTCTGCTCATTGAAGAAGCCAACCATCAGCACCTCTTTACTGGCGGCGTCCTGCACGATGGCGGGCGCCAACCCGTCCATCTTTGCGAAATCGATTGTTGCGTCGCTGCTCACGTGTGTCTCTCTCCGTATGGTTTGCCTGAAATGCAAAAAGCCCACCGTTGCTTGGCATCGGCGGGCTGCTGGACCTGATCTCGGTTGTTGCTTATTTCCCGGAGGAGTCCGCCGACACGTTCGCCACGTGGTGATGATGGGCATGGCGATGGTGGCGGTGGAAAGTCATACTCCGTAGCACCTAAACTATCGAGTCATCAGAAATGTGTCAACCCGCACGGCCGTTTCGCCGGGTTGCCCGCTCGCCACTCCAGCCTTTCCTATGGCCCGTCCCATTCTGCGGCCATCGCACGCGCTGCCCTAGCCGACTCCACAGCATTCCCCACACCCCACTAGCGCTCATGTGCTCATCCAGCGGCGCGTTCACCCGTACGCGCGTGCCTTCGCCCGGCCGGCTGGTCACGTTCAGATGTGCACCGATGCTGCGCGCGCGCTTCTCCATACCGCGCAGGCCGAAGCCTCGCGTCTGCTGTCCTGCGTCGAAGCCTCGCCCCTCGTCTTCCACTGCCAGCACAAGGCACTTTGGCTGGTATTCGACCGAGAGCACAATCTGCTTCGGATCCGCGTGCCGCACCGAATTCACGATCGCTTCCCTGCCGATATGAAACAGCGCATCGGCGACACGCACTGGAATATGTCCCGGAACGTGTCCAGATCCTCCGCGGCCATCTGGGCCACCCTTCCTCACAATTTGGATAGTGCCGCCGGCCACAATGCTTGAAGCACATTGTTCGAGCGCCGCGCCGAGTTCCTTGCCTGCGGGCCACTCTTCCCGCAACATCGCGATGCTGAGGCTCGCCTCCTCATGCGTCTGCCGCACGACTTCACACGCCTGGTCGATCTGCTGATTCGCCCGCTGGATGCCTGCGGAGTCAGCGTGCTCCAAGCCGTTACGAATTCCCTGCAACTGGAACGCGACGCCGGCAAAGCTTTGCGCCAGCGTGTCATGCAGTTCATGCGCCAGCCTCTCGCGCTCCTGCACAATTGCGCGCCAGCGCCACTGCTTCGCGCGGCTGTAGAGATACTGCGCCAAAAGGCACAGCAGCAGAATGACTACCCCCATCTCGCCCAGCCGCAGTGGCGTCCACCATGGCGGCCCGGAGAGGCGGTCGATGTCCTCCGTAGAACGCAGCAGCAGCGCAAACGAAGTCACGCCCTGCGTATATCGCTGGTCCAGCGTGCACACGCCGCGCAGGTTCAACACGCTGCGTGGTGTCAGCCGGCGATAGAACTGCGCCGATTGCTCTGCGGGCAGAAAGGCGCGAAAAGCCTGCGCCCCGCTCGTCAGATCCAACACGACCATCTTGGTCTGCGGGTCCTTGCGTATACCCGTCAGTTCCCCCTGCAGCTCCACCAGCCGCGCGTCGTAATTTCCGGTCGCCGCCTGCCCCGCCGTGATCGACAGTGGCGCCACCGGAGTGTGGTCCCACAGCAGGCGAACACGGGCGTGCGGAAGCATCGCAGTGGCGCCGATTGGATCGCCGGAAAGCGCGGGAGTGCCGGTGGCCTCCACTTCATCGCCCAGGTTCAGCGCGGGTGCAATCGGTTCGGGCAGTGCGATCCCGCCGGTGTCGTCCTGGACAAACAATATGGGCGACATCAGCGAGACGGTGCCGCGAACGGTGACAAGTTTCGTCTGCTTAGCGCGCACCAGCTCGGAGACGTGCGCGATCGGCGTAACTTCCGCCGCCGGGCCTGGCTGGCCGAAGAATCGCCGTCGCAATGCCGGATCATCGAAGGTGGGAAAGTTATGCGTGGCGTTGAAGGCCGCCTCGCTCTTTGGAAAATCCGGATGGAGCGCGCGCGGTGACGGTCCGGCAAGCGCCGCCAGATCTGCTTCTTTGGCCGGCTCCACCTGCACGTTGCGCCACGCCGCGCCGGTCGCCAGCGAGCGCAACCCGATACGGCCGCTGCGCACGCAATCCGGCTCCTGAAAGAACGCGCGCGCTACTGGCGCGGAGCCCGTCTCGCCGGCCGTAGCCGCAATGCTGCATCCCACAACCGCCACATCCAGGTGATACCAAACATGGCTGCGCAGCCCCGGCAGCGGCACGGGCGCTGCTTCCAGCCAGCCGTGGTCCGAGCGGCCAATCAGCAGCGAGCTGTCGTACATGCGCGTGCCGATGTAATAGCCGTTGTACGCATCCACCCCCGGCTCCTCGTCGTTCGAACGCACCACCACGCCGGCATCTCCGCCCTCGCCCAGCAGCTCCACATCCGCCTGCAGACGATAGTCGAGCCACCGGTAGGAGCCGGTTAGCATCTTCGCGCCGCGCTCGTCCGAATCGTTGTGCATCGCACCGCCCGCCAGACGCCAGGCACCGCCAACGGCATGCCACTCGTCAGCCCGGTTCTGCGCAAAATCGTCGTGATAGTACGGACGCGCAGCCGGGAGCCATCGCCACGCCATCATCCCGCCAGCTAACAGCGCAAGCGCAACGGCTCCGGCGACCCACCATACGATGACGCGGCCACCTCTCACCCGGTCGGTCTCCAATCCATGTTCAGCATCTGCTGGATCTCGGGCGTGTCCACGTTCTCGCGCGTCACCAGGCGCGGCGCAAAGCGCAACACACGTCCCGCTGTTATGCCGCTTGTGCGCGGCCGATGCTCTGTAATCAGCCGCGTAGCCTGGTAGCCCATCGCGAAGGTGTCCTCCGCTACGAGCGAATCAATCTCACCCCGCCGCAGGTAATAGACGAGATCAAGATCCTGATCGCAGGCGACAAGGTGCACCTGTTGGATACGCTGCTTCAGCTTGAGTCCGCGGTACACACCGCGTGTCGCACCCACTGTCAGCGTGAAGATCGCATTCACCTCCGGGTGGGTTGCCAGCAGCTCTTCCGTATCCTGCTCCGCCAGATTGGTGCGAAAGACGCCGGGGAGCGGATCGAGCACCGTGATGCCGGGATACTGCGCTGCCATCCGTTGCCGGAATGCTTCCGAGCGCGCCACGGTGCCCATCAGCGCGGTCGTCGATCCCAGCACAGCCACTGTGCCGTGTCCCTGAAGAATCGCCCCGATGCGGTCCGCCGCCAGATCTCCTGCCTTCTGTTCGTCATTCAACAGATAATCCACATCGAGAGACGGCGGAAGGTTCAACGTCGCATCAATGACCACTACCGGCATGCCCTGTTCGGCGGCCCTGCGGACTGCAGTTGTCAGCGCGACCGGATGGTCGGGCGCCAGTATCAGCCCGCCGTCGCGCTGACGGATCGCCTCTTGCACCAGCGCGATCTGCCGGTCCACCTCCGTCTCGCTGCTGGGGCCATTCCAGCGCTCCTTCCAATCAGTGCTGAGCAGTGCCTTTGCAACGCCCGCGTGCTCCCCCTCCCAGATCTCCTGGGCAGTAGTCTGCGGCACCACCGCAATGATGTGTGGATGCCCGCGTGAGCAGCCCGCAAGCAGCAGCGCCATCACGGCACAACAACTCCCCGCGCAGCGATCTCTCCAGAAACGCCTCATCTGCCTGCAAGCCTAAAGCATCGCTCCGCCACAAATCCCGAGGGTGCCCTACTCCAACCGAAGGGTGGGTAGTTCCCTAGCAATGCAGCCGACCCGGAGAGTCCACCACTTCAACAGTCACCTGCGAACAAACGCAGCTTCCGCGAACCGATACGGCCGACCCAGCGTGGACAGGTTTGCCCTGCCCGAATTCTTTTCTTGGCCGCCCCCTAGATTTGCTGAATAATGCAGACCGATGATCCGCCTTGTCTGGAGCCAGTTGGGCATCGCTTTCAGCGCCCTCCTGCCGCTGGTAAATCCGCTTGGCTCGGCGCTGGTCTTCTATGGGCTGGTCGGCGCAGCGCCGCCCGAGGTCTATCGCCGTCTGGCTCGCAGAATCGCCATCAACACCGTTCTCTTTCTCCTGGTTATCGAACTCATCGGAGCGGCCCTCCTCTCCTTCTTTGGCGTGTCGCTTCCCATCGTCGAGGTAGCTGGTGGCCTCGTGCTGGCCGCCATGGGATGGTCGCTGCTCAATCAACAGGGCGCCGATGCACATCAGCAGGAGAAAGAGGCTCAGGCTCCGGTCTCGAATGTCGAGGCGCTCTACCAGAAGACCTTCTATCCGCTCACCTTTCCTGTAACCGCCGGTCCCGGATGCATTGTCATTATGCTGACGCTGACCGCCCACGCTTCGACCCACCGCCTCATTCCCAACCTGCTGGCACACCTCGGCATTCTGATCGCGGTCGTGGTCCTGTGCGTGCTGGTGTACTTCGCCTATGCCTACGCCCCCTTGATCACAAGAAAAATCTCCCCCCAGACAGCCCGCGGCGTCGTCCGCGTCATCGCATTCCTGCTGCTCTGCATCGGCGTGCAGATCGCATGGAAAGGCATCAGCAGCCTGCTGCTCCCGTTGTTGCAGCAGCGTTAGCTGGCCTGCGATTCCTCCGAATGTTCCACGTGGAACATTGTAAGAACTGCTGCACTTTCAGCCTGCAAGCGGTTCATTCCTCGGCTACTTACATGCAGCAGCCTGACATTTCAAGAATGTGGCTTAATAGTCCGAATCAGGATCACCCTGACTCCCGGTCTGCATTGGAGGCAGCCTGGGCATGCAGTCGCCCGCGATGGCAGAAATCTCCCTTGCTTAACTCACCTCAACTATTCCAGAATAGGTTGTCTCGACATTCCCCAAAGTTGAGGTGCAGCGATGCATCACACGGACGCAGTTACCTGCTGGCGCCACCGTCAAGCTGAACTGGAATTTCACATCCGTCGCCACGAATGGTTCGTCGGCAAATCGGCGGTCATGGATCCGGAAGCTCTTAAGGAAAAACTCGACGCATATCGGTTGGAATGGAATACGTACGAGCGTCTGATCCACAAAGTGGACGCTATGCGTGCAGGCAGCGGCGCCAAGTCGGCAGCCTGAACGCCACAGATCTAGAGATCAGTGTTCGTTGGCGCTGCCCTGCTGCAATGTTCGCTCGGCTGAGCCATCCTTCAGGATTTTCGCGGCATCAGCCAAGCTCAGCGATGCCGGCGTCCGGTGGTATTGGCTGGTCACTTCGTCCTGCTCTTCACTGATGCTCTTGAAAATCAACGCATGTCCCTGAATGTGAATATGAGTTTGCGTGATATCCCAGATGCCGGGGGCGATCTGCTTGCGCTCAATTTCGAAGGTCCCGCCCTTTTCGAGCTTTCCTAGTAGACCGTAGCCAAAATCGACGTCGTGCGTCAGCTTTCCCTTAAGTTGCTTGATGCGCTTCTGCTTCGTGTGCGCGACCATCGTTCCTTCCATCGCGGCAAAAACGCGCGCTTCACGGGTGGGCGGATTGAATTTCGGATCGGGTTTGAAAGTCAAAGTAGTGAGTGCGCCATTTCGCCCGGCAAAGGTCCACAGGAATGCATCGGGCAATGATTTCGTCAGCGCGGACGCCTTCTCCGAATCCTGCTGGTGATCTCGCTTCTGCTTCTCGCGAACACTCGCATCCTGGACAAAGTCGTCGATCTTCTTCTCATCCTGTTTCTGTTCGTCTGCGGTCAGAGCAGGGCCGTCCTTCTTAAGCGTCTTCGATAGATCGCCCTGCGCCGTCTGGATAACGATCTTTACCGTGTGGCTGTCGGGGACCTTGTTGTCGTCCAGATACATCCACTTGCTATGATCATTCGCATCCGCTTTCAACTCATTGGCAACCACCGCCCGTACGAATTCCCGAGCATCCTTGCCCTGCCCGGAGGCGAGTGTCGGCCATGAGAGGGTTGCAAAAAACAAAGGCAAAATAGTCAGCGGCGACACAGCACGCGGCTTCGTCAGGAAAGCTATCTTCACAGTGTTTTTAGATGCAACGCACCTAAACTAGGTACAGTAAGCGCGCAGACGATCTGCGGACTGACGTTGCCGAACGCAATACCTTGCCGGAAATGTCTTGGTGGGCGAGACGGGGATCGAGACCCACAAACCTCAGCTTAGAAGGTGCAGTTGCGGTATGCTCCGGATTAGCCTCATTTCCTACTACCTCCCACAGTCAATGAAAACGCCGCATTTTCGATACAGCCAGTTCTCCTGCATTCCACCAAATAGCCTCACACGCCCCACAACTTCCCCCACACATCATGACGGTTGGCCGCGTCGTCATGTTGGTGAATGAAGCTTCAACCCGCAGATCACCCTTGCTGCGGGCCACGATTCTCCTTTTGGGCGGCGCTGGGAATCGTCGGACTCAATGGGCCAAATCTGGGAAGAAATTACGTTTCGAACCACGTCTTTCGGCTCTGCAACTCTGTTCCCTGCTCATCGCCCGGGCCAACGTCGGCCCTCAAGCACTTCAGGTCGTGGGGCAGCCCCTCGGGCGGGCTGACCGCAAGCGGGCCCCTTATCAGGCAAACGCGCGCGATTGGTGTTAGGGTGCTTGGGGTCCCACTGTCAACTTAGCCTTCTCCACGCAAACAATGGCCTCACACGAGGGTGTGGAGGTCATGCATTGCGGCTTATCG
Organism: uncultured Acidobacteriaceae bacterium; assembly: GCA_963797895.1. Taxonomy (GTDB): domain Bacteria; phylum Acidobacteriota; class Terriglobia; order Terriglobales; family Acidobacteriaceae; genus KBS-83. Next base: position 1,437,653 of record CAWCRD010000006.1, on the reverse strand, counting down.
AACGATGCCCCTGCCTTCCACGATGTGCACATAACGATTAAGCGCAAGCTTGTTGAGCTTTTCAACCTGCTTACTCGGAGCTGGCCAGTGAATCTCTAGCTCATCTATCTGCGCGGCAGTGCCGATACCCAGGATTTCGCGAGGATCGTGCGACGAAAGATAACTCCCGCCATTGTTCTTCAGTCGCGTTCTAACCTTGCCGCCCGCTTTCCAAACGATGCGCGCACCGATGGCATCGCGGTTGCAGGTGACGCCCTCCAGTTTCAATCCCAGCCAGTTGTTGCCCTTGGCGCTGTTGTTTTTCAGCAGCACGGGAGGGCCGCCATTCACCCCAACAATCACGTCCAGAGCGCCATCATTATCGTAATCGCCGATGGCCAGACCTCGAGCAGAGAACTGCTTCTTAAACACTGGGCCCGCAGTCTCGCTAACGTTGTGCAGCTTACCATCCTCGCCCTGTCGGTACAGCAACAGCGGTTCTTTGTACTTCACCTGCATGGAATACGCATCGATCATGTCGTCGGGATGACCATTGGCGAGAAAAAGATCCAGCGTCCCATCGTTGTCGTAATCGAAATATTTCATTCCCCAGCCGCTCATCAACCTTGTGTCCCGAGCCACGCCTTCCTTCTCCGCCATATCGCGGAATGATTCGTCCTTGTTATTCATATAGACCGAATACATCTCGTGATCGACATTTGAGACGAACAGGTCTTCCCATCCGTCCGCATCCAGGTCTCCTGCATCCACTCCCATACCTGAGCGCGTCCGACCACTTTGACTAAACCCAACGCCAGACTGCAATGCGATCTCATCCCAGTTCCAGTGGCCATTAGGTCCGGGACCTCGGTTCACAAACAAGAAATTCTGCACGGTATCGTTGGCCACGAACAGGTCCATCCGGCCGTCGTTATTGATGTCCGTGGCGACCACGCCAAGACCCTTTCCTAACGCCTGAGCGATGGCTGTTCCTTTGCTCACCTCAGTAAAGGTGCCATCGCCATTGTTGCGGTAGAGAAAGCTGGCGGTGGGACTGAACACCCGAGGGACACAGTAGTAATTTCTGCCTAGCTGGTTGTTGCCGCACGCCAGCTTGCGTACTCCGGAATAGTCCACGAAGCTGCAGACGAACAGATCTAATTTGCCATCGTTGTCGTAATCGAACCAGACCGCACTCGTAGTCCAGCCCGGAGTGGCTACACCTGCGTGATCTGTAACGTCCGTGAACGTTCCATCGTGGTTATTCTTGTAGAGAATGCACTTGCCATAGGCAGTCACAAAGAGGTCTGGCCAACCATCGTTGTCGTAGTCTCCCACGGCAACTCCCATTCCGAAATAGGCTCCGGAGACGCCTGCCTTTTCTGTAACGTCTGTAAAGGTTCCGTCCCGGTTGTTTTTGTAGAGAGCATTCCGAACAGGCTTGGTGGGCTTCCAGAAGTCGCTCGGCCCGCTGTTCACCAGGAAAATATCCATCCATCCATCATTGTCGTAATCCACAAAGGCGCAGCCCGGTCCCAGCGCCTCAGGGAGAAAACGGCTGTCAGACATCGCGTTTTCATGAACCCAATGGATACCGGATACCGATGGCGGCACCTCTGTGAATATCGGCTGACTAGCAGCGACTTGTGACTGCGCGTGAATACGCAACAGATGTGCCGCCCCTGCAGCTGTGCCGAGTTGCAGAAACGCGCGCCTGGAAAACGTCATTCGCAGCTTCCTGTCATCGAGTAATTGCGGCCTTTCTTTGACTGCCTCAGACGTTACTGGTGCGGAAGGCTGCGCGGCAAGTTCCCAACCTAGCCTGGGTAAGGTTCATTGGCTTTCACAATCCGGATGCGATGATCGGAGAACTTATAGTGGCCACCCGGCAACTCGATCTTCGGCATGTGGCACGTGACGCACTTGCTTTTCGAAACCGGACACGCCTTCGCTCCGGGCTTGCCGCCCTTATGACATGCCTGACATTTCGTGTCGTAATCGACGGGCCGGGTGTTCACTTCTTCGTGCGGATTATGGCAGGCGACGCAGCTTATGCGCGGATCGTCCGGGTCGTAGCATCGGCTGCCAGTCAGCCGATAAGGCTGAAATCGAACGTTCGATATGCTCGGCGTTCCTTGCATTGCGATTTCTGCCCAGGTGCGATGACAGCGGCCGCAGAAATTGGACATCTGTTCGGCCGACAGCTTGGACAGCGCCGCTGGCACCGTGAGCTCACCGCTGTTGCGCAACATTGCGTTCACGTGATCCTCTGTTGCCTCATGGCAATGTCCGCATTGCACTCCCGGAGTCATCTTCTCCATTGTGAGCCGCATACCGCTCCTTGCGTTCGTAGCGTGACATCCGAAGCAGCCCAACTTGTCATCGTGGCTCATCAACCGTCCCGCAGCTTCCTTCAAGTCCGCAGGGGCAGAGTTGCCGCCACCGAGCGTGGGTCCAAGGCTATTCAGCTCGCGAAACCAGCTCATACGGCTTTCGTACAGCTCGCCGTCTTTCTCCAATAGGTACGTTTGCCCTATGGCCGAGCTTGCACCGAATACCCACCGGATTGGCATCGCGATCGTCGCCGCGCCATCCGTAACCGTGTAGAGGCTTTGATCGCCGCGTCGTTCGATGCGGTAAGAATACTTACCGTAGGCCGCAGTGAGGATCGGGTGCTCGATCAATACCCTGCTCTGCTCCACCGGTTCGAGGGAGCGCGCCATATCTGTAGCTGGCTGGGACAACGCCTCTGAATGACATTGTGCGCAGGCGGCAGGCCCGACGTTGTTTGCGCTTGCTCTCGCGATGTGGCACACAAGAAACAACAGAAGCAGTTCAGGTAGTAGACGCGATGCGAGGAATCGAGGCGGCCCAGGCGCTCCTATCACAAGGTGAGGAACAACGATCTGCCTCGTCCCGTGCTCCGCGTGCGTTCCGGAATTACTGTAGCTTGCCATCAGGCTGCTTGACCCCGGGCTGTTTGGCCTGCGCTTCGGCTGTTAGCTTTTGGACAATGCCCCGCTCCCGCTTGCTCTGTTCAGGCTGCTTCAGCCGATAGTAGACGAGTGCTAGCGAAACGTGTGCCTCGAGAAACTGTGGGAATTGCTTCACGAGGGACTCCAGCATCTGCCGCGCTTTCTCCGGATCGCCTTCATTCAGAGCGAGGAGCGCCAACTGATAACGCACCCCCGGATCTCCTGGTCTCGTCTCTTCTGCGCGCAGAAAGTATTTCTTCGCTTGTTCGAAGTTCTCCTCCTGCTTCGCGATGGCGCCCAATTGCAGGTTCGCGTCGAAGTTATATGGATCCACGCGCAATTCAGACATGAATTCTTTTTCAGACAGATCGGAGTCGCCGGTTAGGGTCAGCGCCTTGGCATAAAGAACGTGAGCTTCGGGCAGATTCGGATTCAGCGCAACCGCCTTGGCGAATTCGTCCCGGGCGCCTGCAAAATCGGAGATGCCCATCTTCGCCGTCCCCAGCATCAGGTGCGCCTCGGCTGAATTACCATTCCGCAAAATACGATCGACCAGAACCTGCCCCTCGTTGACGCGCTTCTCCCGAATCAGTGCTGTCCCCAGTAGATAGGCGACAGCCAGATCGTCAGGGTATTTCTTTTCCTCCGGTTCCAGTACTCCGATCACTTCCTTTTCCTGGCCCATGCGCATGTAGCAGTCACCCAGGAGAAGTACAGCCTGATGATTTCCGGGATTCTCGGCACGCACTTTTTCCAGCTCCGTCGCGGCCTCTGCAATCCGTCCCATCTTGTAGTAGCACAAGGCGAGATTGAGCCTAGCCTCAGGGAGCTTTGGGGATTGCTTGAGCGCGATCTTGTATTCGGAGATGGCCTCTTCGAAGCGGCCCAATCCCGCCAGAGCCGCTCCAAGATTCGAATGGATGACAGTAGCCTCGGGATGGGCCTCAAGGAACTGGCGGTACTCTGGAACCGCGCCCGCTAGATCACCCGTACGCTGCTTCTGCAATGCATCCTGCACCAGTTCCTGAGGTGATTGTGCGGATGCCCTTATGGTCAAACTTAGAGCAAAAAGAACGAAGGCGATTCTCAACATATGTCAGCTGGTCCCGACAAGACCTTCTTTTCACAAGGTGTATGGCTTGTAAGGGCTATCGGAGCAACTTTTCCATTACGAAAAGCTGCCCCGCGCCGCTGCCAAGCCAAACGCGGTAACTGTGAAACGGCCTACATGAACAACGAGCTCACCTTCGTTTTCAGTCCATCTAGAAGTAGAACTTCGCTGCGAACTCCACGACCCGGGCACCCTGCTTCTGCGTCGTTTTGCCAAAGTTAGAGTTCGCCTGCGTAATCTGCTGTGTCACCGGATCCTGCTCGAACTGTAAAGTCAGGTTGCTGGTGCCGCTCGGGAACGAGTATAGCGGGTGGTTCAGGAAGTTGTAAGCCTGTACCCGGAACTGCAGCCTCCTGCTCTCCGACATGGCGAAGTTCTTAAACACTGCCAGATCCGAATCGAAGAATGTGGGTCCGTACGACACTGGTATGTTTGCCGGCCCCGCCTGGCCGGGCACAGTTGGCGCAGCGAAGCAGTCCGAGTTGACGAATTGATGAGAGCCCTTCGCCGTAGCGCTTGGATTGCATAGCACCAGCGGGTTTAGCTGGGCCGAGGAGGTTCCCAAGATCGATTTGTTATTGATGGGGATCCCTGTCGGATTTGCCGCGCTGATCGAGCCCGGAATAATAGCCGCGGACTGCGGGCATTTGATGCCGGCGGCCGTTTCGGCAGCGGTCGGCACGCAGCTCAGCGCCATGTTGTAGTTCGTGTTGATGCTGTTTTGATTGTAGTTACCACCATAGGTAAGGTTGGCGCCGCTTTGCAGCTGTGTGATTCCAGAGAACTGCCACCCGTTCAAGGCTCCGTTGACGAAGTGATTCACATGGAGACGATTTCCGGTGTCGATCGAATAGGCCACGTTGAAGAGATTCCGCCGGTCCGACGGCAGGATCCCATAGTTGTTTGAAAGATTGAAGGGGTCCACATCTGACCGCACAATACCCAGCGCCTTCTGCCATGTGTAGTTCGCCTGAATGGTGTAGAGGCCGGCGTGACGAGCCCAGCTCACCTGCAGCGCGTTGTAGTTGCTGTAGAGGTTGTTTGTAGCTTGGTTCAGGTCGCCGTACCCCTGCAGTGGCCGATACAGATCCTGGTTGGCGCTTCCCGGATTGGTGGCGGAGAACATCGCCCCGAGTGGAACCAGATTGAGGTTGCTGCCGGCGCCGCCCTGCGTGTTCTGCAACTCCCTGCTGCGGTTGCCCACGTAGGCAAGCTCCAACAAGCCCTGCCACGGCGTTTGCTGGTCGATCATGGCGCTCCAGCTATCCGTATACGGCTGGTGGTCGTCTTTTGAATCCACTGCCGACGGCGAAGCAGGCGTCGCCGCAACGTTCAGACAGGAAAGATTTGCCGCAAACAAGGCGGCCCCTGTACTGGGACGGGTTGGGCAACCGGCGCCTCCCACCCAGTTGGAAGACGATATGATCGACTGTGCAACACCGGCCGATGCATCCAGACCATTCGTGAACTGTCCGGAATGATAGAAGAAACGGCCCCAGCCTCCACGAAGAACCGTTCTGCCCGCTCCGGAGACATCGTACGCGGCGCCAAGGCGCGGCTGGTAGAAGAGCGCCCGTGTCGGAAATCCGCCCACAGGTACAGAGCTGTTTTTGGCATGCCACTCGAAGCCGCAGAAGGTAGGAGACGCAGCGCAACCTGGACTGAATTGAGACTGGTCAAAGATCGAGTAGCCGAAACCCTCGCCGTCGATCCATGGCGAAAAATGGCTGAAGCGCAAGCCGAACTCCAGAGTCAGCCTCCTGGTCGCCTTCCACGAGTCCTGTCCAAAAAACTCCCAGGTCGTGTAATGGATGTCGTTGATTCGATTCTTGCTGGCCTCGGTGTATTGGTTCGAGATATTACCCGTCAGCAGATCGGCATATTCATTTCCGTAACTGAAGGGCTTGGAAGCGTCGACTTCCTGAAGGCCATTCGTGTCGTTGTTGGCAGGCTGCGAATTCCGGATCCACTCGAAAAAGCCTCCTACCTTGATGGTGTGGCTACCCATGACTTTGGTGAGCGTATCGCTGGCACTGGGCATCCACTTATTGGCATACAAACCCTGAGAAGGGCCGCCCGCCTCAAAACCACCCGGATTGAAGACCAGCGCCGCTTCACCCGCACCGAAATGCCCGAAAGACGGGATCTGCGCAACGTTGTTTTGGAACAGCCCCTTGTAGCCGTAGCCGACCTTCGACCGGTCCACCTTGGAAGGATCGGCAAAAACGTTCGGGAAACCGACAAAGGTGTAGGCGAGCACCGTCTCGTTCGTCATGGTCGGGTTGAAGACGTGCGTAATCGTGCCGGAATACGAATCCGACTTGTTCTTTCCTTGGATGGCGGTCGGATACGGCACCTGGTCGCCATTGCGCCACCAGAGGCCGACCGGGAACTGCTGCACCTCTCTCTGGTAGTTGTAGCGGACGAACACCTTGGTGGCATCGCTGATGTTCCAGTCTCCGCGAATCGCCCACTGCCGGTTATTCTGATCGAAAATTTCCGCCTGAACGTAGTTAAATCCACCTGTTGCGTCTGGATTTGCGTTTGGCTTGGGATAGAGCTTCAGCAAATTCAGCATGTTCGGATCGATGCAGGCTCCGCTAGCAGCGCCGCCGCATGCCGGTATCGTCGTGCCCCCGAAGGCTGCCAACGCGGCCGAATTAAGCTGCCCGGGAGCTTTACCTGATGCCGTCACGGCTCCTTCTTCAGCCACTGCCGAAGGCGAGAAGTCGCCCGCAAGCAGCCTGTCGGTCGGCACCGTTGCCCTCAACAGTCCTGTGTCCAGCGTCTGTTTGTAGTACTCGAATCCGGTCCAGAAGAACAGCTTCTTGCGATTCTTGTTGAAGCTGGTGCCTGGAAATATGATTGGGCCGCCAATCGTAGCGCCCGGGTAGTAATAGGTGTTTGCAGGCTGCTTCACGCCGCTGAAATTATTTAACCAGTCATTTGCATTGAGAACATAATTCCGAGCGGAGAAGAACGCATTGCCATGAAACTGCTCGCCGCCTGCCTTGGTCACAGACGTGATCAGAATCGGGCCCTTCTGTTCTTCCGCGCTGAAATTTGAAGTTAAAACCTTGAACTCCTGAACGAAATCGGAGTTTGGATTTACAGGTGTATCGCAGTTGCAGCCAGGGTCGGAGACGTGTGCGCCATCAGCCGTAATATCGAGAGAATTAGTGGGCAAACCGTTGTAGGAATAGGCCGCATTGAGAGGACTCTGGCTTCCCGAGTCGCCGTTGGCGTTGATTCCGATCGTCTGGCCGTTGTAGTTTGATTTGTTCTGTGTGCCGTTCTGGATGCCGAACCCGGGCACGATCTTGATATATTCGGCGGCATTGCTCCCGACCTGCGTAAAGTTCTGGAGTTCTTTGGTCTCCAGCGAAAAGGACTTTTCTCCGGAGTCGGTCACGGCCAGCGCCATATTCTGTGCGTTCACCTGGACTGTTTCGGCAGTGGAGCCTACTTCGAGCTGAACGTTGACGTTGCGCTTTTCGCCGCCGCCCAGTCTGATCGCGCTGGCCTTATAGACTCGGTAGCCCTGAGCTTCGACTGACAGATCGTAGGAAGCAACGGGAACCGAGGCAAAGGTGTAGTAGCCGCCCCCGTTCGATACCGTCTCCCGGACAGAACCTGAGACGGCATCCGTCAAGGTGATCTTTGCATTAGGAATAACCGCACCGGATGGATCCGACACAACGCCGGTGAGTGTTGCGAAAATTCCCTGAGCCAGCAATGGACGCCCGCCGATTAACAGCGAGCAGAGGAACAACGCGCAGGACACCCACTTCCGTATGGTCACAGTACCCTCCAAATGATGCAGTTTTTCCTAGACAAAAACGATTATGTAAATTGGCTGGTAGCTTTAGTCCTCGGTAATGAGCTTTGTCAAGTCAAAACAATTTCGAGCATCTTTTTGCCCCTAACCGGCTGACCACGACGCTCATGTCATCGGGAGTCTTTCATCGCTTTAACCCTGCCAATCGTTCCACTTAGGGAGCACTTGATAAGCCCGCTTGCGAGAAACGACCGGGTTGGGTCTGGTAGGCAAGCGAAACCGCCTTCACACGTTTCCCGGGCAGCGACCTTGGGGTATATTCCAAACAACACGGCGTTCGGCGCTCTTACGTTTCAGGTGCTCGGTTCGCGATTGAAGCCGGTTGTGCAGAAACAGCCATTGTGTATGGAACCCTGGATTTGATTACGATTATCGGACAAATCACAACAGGCGACTAACCCCAGATAGAGGCCACAGGCGCAACACGGCCGCCCCCGAACGTCGACCTGTGGCCCGTCGGCGGCGGCCGCAGTGGATGTTCTAGGCGGGGTTGTCGTTCTCACGCGTGGTGACGAGCCTACTCGTGGGGCTCGCCTGCGCTTGCGCAGTCTGCTGCTCCGGAAGTTGAATTGCACACATCCCTCGATCACCCAACGTGGAGTGTAAATCGAGTATGAACAGGTGACGCCAGCGTTTCACTTCGCTGCCCGCGCTCAGCCGGTTGAAGCAGAAAGAGCCCCAACCCGACCCGGTACTGGTTCGCTGAATTACTTTTCCTGACGAGGCGCTTTGCGGCGAGCCAGTTCCGCGTTGAACTCCTCACGCGTCATTTTCAGCTTGTCAGGGTGCTCGTCGATCCACTTTGCTAACGCATCATATTTCGCTGCGGTCCAACCGCCTTCGAACTCAGCACCGTTCTTACCCGATGCGTTCAGTTGGAAGTTAAAGGCGTCCTCCAGATTGGTGAACTCGGCATTCATGATCGCACCGGCAGCCAGTGGTGCTGGAACGAAGATGATTCCGTCTGTTTTCGCGATTACGAGATCACCAGGCAGGACCACCGCCCGGCCGATGCGAATTGGCGCATTGATCGAGGTCAGAGTCATGTCCTTCCATGCCGAAGGATCACCCTGACGATAGAAGCCATTCATATTGGGTACTTCTCTATTCTCCTCAACGTCACGAATACCTGCGTCAAAGACGAAACCCGTCCGAGAATGAGCCGCGATGCCGCTTCCAAGGTTTGAGCCGATCAGCGTGCCTTCGACGATCTTGCCGAAGCCATCAGCGACATAGACATCTCCAGGCTGCAGTTCATTGATGGGCCACATGTTGTTTCCGCCCAATCGTCCTTCGCGCTTCCCCTCTGCGGAAATCGCAGCCACCATGTCGGGACGCGCGGGCATGTACTGCGCTGTAAGCGCACGGCCGGTCATCGGCGTGTCCATGTGCAACGCTTGCCAGTTGCCTTCGTACTGACAGTTATAGCCGCGCTCCCGGAGATAGCCCCACACATCTTCGATGGTTACGTATTTGGCGCGTTCCAGCAGTGAATCAGGAATCTTAGGTCTACCGTCCGGGAAGCGCTCACCCTTCCAGTAAGAGGTGTAAAACATCATCTGTTCTTTGGTCGTTTTAATTTGGCTAAATGTCCATTGGGCGTTCGCAGCAACCATAAGGAAGAGAACCGCATTTGCAAAAGCTCGTTTCAAATGAACCCTCCTGCGCTTGAGATCTCTCTCGAAAACGAACCGCCAGTCGCCGGCACCACGCCGGTCGTAAGAATTCAGGGACAAAGTTTCAGCTGAATATGTAGTCGTCGAATGATTGCTTCTCATCCCACATTGGTGTTGGCTCGAAATAGCCGGCGCCCGGCGCAAGATGCTGCTTCATCACCTCATCATTGAGCGTGACACCCAGTCCCGGAGTATCCGGTACGGCAATGTAGCCTTGTTTAATGATCGGCTTGTCCACCTCATTGACCAGGTCTTGCCACCAGGGCACGTCGAGCGAATGATTTTCCAGCGCCAGAAAGTTTCTGGTGGCAGCCGCGCAATGCACGTTTGCCATGCAGGCTATTGGCGTTCCGGCGAAATGCATTGCCATCGGCACGCCGTATTTGTACGCCATGTCACCGATCTTATGGGTGCGCAAGATGCCGCCCGAGGTCGAAAGGTCCGGATGAATCTTGTCGACAGCGTGTGCGCTGCATAACGTCTCGAAATCCGCGATCTGGTAGATGTCCTCGCCAGTAAGTGTTGGCGTCGTTGTCGAATCTGTAATCTGCTTCAGCAAGTCGGTATACCACCAGGGGATCACATCTTCCATCCATTCCAGGTTGTACTTTTCATATGCGCGGCCCAGCCGGATGATGGAGTTCACCCCAAGATGCCCAAGATGGTCCGTCGAGAGTGGGATGTCGTATCCGATTGCCTCACGAATGGCAGACATGTATTCGCAGTACACATCAATGCCCTTATCGGTCAACTCGTTTCCCGTAAACATATTCGGCAGGCGCTTGTCGTACTCCACGGCACTTTGATCGGATGGTTCGGAGATGGTGCCTGGCCTTCCCTTCAGCACATCGGTGCCAATGTCCACTTTGATCCAAGTGAGCCCCATCTCCTTGCGTGCTTTGGCCCTGGCTGCGAAGTCCCGAGGTGTATCTGCTTCCGGCGTATCAGCATAGACGCGGATCTTGTCGCGCCACTTGCCGCCCAGCATTTGATAAATGGGGATTCCATAAACCTTGCCTACGATGTCCCATAGAGCCATCTCGATCGCGACGACTCCACCTGCCTGACGCGAAATTCCCCCAAACTGCGAGATCTTCTCAAACAGGAAATCCACGTTGAGTGGATTCTCGCCGACGATGCGGTTTTTGAGCACCATGGCATATTGATAGTTAGCCACGTCACGCACTTCACCTAGCCCATACACTCCCTGGTTCGTATCGACACGGATGATCGGACACGGACTTGGTCCCGGTTTCTTCACAACGGTATATCGCAGATCGGTGATCTTAAGTGTCGACGGGCTCGAGTTCTTGTTCACATTCTTAACCGAGCTCTGCGCTTCTGCGGTGGGCACTCCCTTGCCGAGCAATCCCGCGGCGAATAGAGCCATGGTCGACTTCATCATGCCTCGACGACTGGTAAAGCGGTTGGAGAACGTCATTTCTCGATTTCCTCTTTGCATACGTGTTGGCGATTTCTGTCTTCGATCAGCCCCACCAGGTTTCCCGAGGAGCAAGACGCGCCTTCGCGACATCAGGATTGAACCGCGCCGACGATCGTATCGCCAAAATCATCTTGGGACGGAGCTACTGAAGCCTCGTCACTTGTTGGTAACAGGGGCATGCGCTCATTGAGGTCAGCTGATCAGTTCTAGTGGATGGGTCTTCACAACGCGTTTGTCGCCACCTGCACTCCCGGATTGTCGGCCATCCGGAAGTTGAGTCAACCGAGCCACATACGGGCCTTCTTTATATCCCAGTATCAGACCGCGACTATATATATTTTTCCCGTGATCGGACCAAGTTGAGCTCGAGATTGAACCAGTAATCCGTCTTCTTCAGTACGCCATGGATGCCATACGAAGGATCTGACGTCGCCGACTCCCTCGTCGGTGGCTGAATTTAAAAGCTGCGACGCCGCGTCGCTGCCGGCGTCAATTGGCGGAAGATCGTCGAGAGTTGGGGCGCTGCCACGAACGCTGCGCAAGAAGTTGCCGAACACGTTGGAAGACGTCTAGAGGTCCATCAGGATGCCTCTCAAATCACGGATCAGAGGCCAACCGGAAACCGTACCTAGTCCCGTAACAAGTGAAGCAACAATCGCGCGATGTTACCTGAGTGGGATAGCCATCCCACGAGCGCACCAGTCGCCCACGGGGAGGTGCGAGAGGTATCATCGTCAGATCACACACCCAACCTGCAGTCCCCCATAAGACCCCACAGCGACCCCGCCCGTTTTCACCAAGTCGACATAAGTCAATGATTCTATTGGTGGGCGAGGCGGGGATCGAACCCACAACCCTCAGCTTAGAAGGCTGATGCTCTATCCAATTGAGCTACTCGCCCAACACAGGTGGTGTTCCTCATTGTAGCGTTCGGCCGCCATGCCGGCCCATCACTTTGCAGTGTCACTGGCGCTCAGCCGTGGAGTGCGTACCGTTCAGCGCAGCTGATCGCGCAAACTCCTGCTTCGCGTGGATGTCATCTCCACTGCGCCTGTACGCCTGGCCCAGTAGATAGTGATAGCGAGGATTTTGCGGCGCGAGCGTCACTGCACTGCTGAACTCCGTCAGTGCATACGGGATACGATCGGTATGCAGATAGATCTGACCCAGATTTTCGTGAATGCGCGGCTCCTTTGGAGCAATCCTTGCGGCCTGCTCCAATAATTGCTGCGCTTCCTGCAACTGATTGCGGTGCAGCAGCAGAATGGCCAGATTCAGCAGCGGCTGCTCGCTGGGCGATGGGTCGTCCTTCTGCCAGGCAATTGCGGTGCGATAGGCGCGCAGGGCGTCATCGTTACGGTTCAATCCCTCATAGGCCAACCCCAGGTTATTCTCACCCTTCACACTTCGCGGGTTCAGCGCCACGGTCTTTTCAAAGCACGTCAGCGCATCGCTGTATCGGCCCTGCGTGTAGTGCAGCCGACCCATCGCATACCAGGTCTCCGCGTCGCTGCCATCCATGGCCAACGATCTGCTCATCCATCGCTCGGCGTCGGTCAGATCTTTCAACAGCACATAATCGAGCGCGACGCTCCGCAGTTCGGCGGCTCTAGGCGGGCGAAGTGCTGCTGCATTCGTATATTCGTTCAGCGAATCCGCCGGTTTGTCCTCGCGCTCCAATGCATAAGCCAGCAGGTAACGCGGCTCTGCCGCCTTCGGGTCTGCGGTAATCAGGGCCCGGAGGGCGGCATCCGCCTGCGCAAACTTGCCGTCGTGCATCAGCCTCTGCGCTGCTGCAAGTGAGTTCGCCTCCGGCGATGAATTGGGCGTCAGTTTCCCGATCTGCTGGCCGCCGCACATCAACGCCATGGCTGCAGGCAACCCCGCGCACACCATGAAGCGCAGACAACCTCGGCTTGTCGACTTATCCCTCACATCGATCAGGATAGTCTCCGTTGCCGAGCTCTTCCGGAGATACGAATAGCTCCTCCGCCGCTGCAATCACAATGAGGATTGCCTGTTCGAGAGCTTCAGCCCACGCGATTCCCGCCGCAGCTTCACCTGCGGCGCATGCGTAGCAGTAGACCGACATGCCGAAGCCCCAGATTCCGTTCTTGTGCGCGGGCCGCACCAGCATCTCGACCCGGCCGTCCGGGACATTCAATCCGGCACACCGGCGAGCCCCCGTACGCGCCCACTCTTCGTGCAGCAGAAAATCCGTCATTGGAATGGTGTGGACCATCACCACATCGATATACGAGCCGAATCCGTATGCATCCGGAGACGCATCGAGAGCTTCCGCAAGGTCCGCCAGTTCTGCCTCGTCCAACGGCCACCGATCGCATTTCGAGGTCATCAGCATGCCGCGCGGCGCATTCAAAAGCGCCAGGGCCCGTGCCATAGCGGGCGAGGCGACGGCTTCTGGCAGCGCCGCAATCCGGCTTTGCTGCAACTCCTCATCGACGCGCAGATCGACCCATGCAACCCCGCTTGCCGCATCCGACCAGTGCGTCTCGATCACCGGGTCATCGACCCCGGCGGCTACACTCCAGTCGCTTTCCACCATGGGGTCTCCGTCTGTGCGTGCAGGAAATCAAACAGCAGCCGCTCCGCCCAGTACCCGTCGTACCCAGTTGCCGGTGCGAGAAAGGCGCAGTGGCCGCCGTGCGTGGTTTCGATTAGGTGCACGTTTGAATTTGCGAGCAGAGTAGTCCGCGTCTCCGGCAGCATGCGAATAAAAGGATCATCGAGCGCATGCAATATCAGCGCCGGCACGGCAACGCGGGCCGCGACCCGTGCACTTGCCGCCCGGTAGTAGTAGTCGTCTGCGCCGGCAAAGCCGCAGTTCGGAGCCATCACGCGATCGTCGAACTCGCGCAATGATCGGATATTACGACTTCGCGTCGGATCAAACATTTCGGGAAAAAGCTGGCACTTCCGTTCGTACCTGCGCACGAGCCCGCGCAGAAACTTCCATTCGTACATCCGGTTGGCGGGCTCGTGCAGGGCATCCGCTGACGGCGCAAGGTCGATAACCGGGGAGACGCCCGCAACCGCGGCGATCAGCGGCGCAGCAGCTTCGCCCAGTTCGCCGGCCAGCTTCAGCACCAGATTGCCGCCCATCGAGTAGCCTATGAGCGCCCACCGTTGCGCATCGCGTGTGCGCCGATAGTGACGCACGACAGCATGAACATCGTCCGACAATCCTGAGTGGTAGAGCGTCGGGCATTCGTGCTCCGTGCCACCACAGTTGCGCATATTCATGCGCACGACGTTCCATCCTGCGGCAAAGAAACGCGCAGCGTTGCCGCGCACATACTGCGAGGCCGATGAGCCTTCAAGCCCATGCAGAAGCAGGACGGTAGCGCGGCCTGAATCCGCCTGCCAATGGCTCTGGCACAGCACGCGGCTACAAGGCAATCCATCGTGCGCAGGCTCAACTTCGACCAGCTCATTCTCAGGAATCGACAGCACTGCTTTACGCGGGAGAAAATTTCCCGCGAGCGTCTGCAGGTGTGCGTTGCGCAGAAACCTGCGGGGCAAGAATGCGCTTTGCCATCGCGCCAGTTCCTTCGTCGTGGCTTCGATCAAAGGAGCCGTCACCGCGCCAGCATCTCCAGCACCGCGCGTGCGCGCAGCGGACCGTCGGGCGCATCTTCGTGCATGAAGTACGTATAGACATCGCCCTGCTGCCTATCGCTCGCAAAGCGGTCTGCGAGCTGCTGCAGATCCGTCTCGCTATAGCTGCTGCGTCGCAGACGGTAGCAGGTAAAAGACGCGGTCCTGCGTTGAGGAGTCTGCAGTTCGTCGCTTTCGGCAATACACAAAGCGGCGTTGTTCTGCTCCAGTACCGCATAGGTCGCCTCTTCGAACCATGACGCATGCCGGAACTCGAATGCCAGCCGGATCTCCAACCGCGCCGCAGCCTGGAGAAATTTCTGCAGCCGCTCCACGTCGGCGCGGAAATTCGGCGGCAACTGGAAGAGCACCGCACCCAGCTTGCCGGCGCGCTCGGCAGGCAGCAGCGCAGCCCTCAACGCAGCCACCGCATCTTCGCAATCGCGCAAACGCTTCAGATGCGTGATCGCCTGCGGTGCCTTAAATGAAAACCGAAAGCCCTCGCCCGTCGCCTGCAGCCACGTTTGCAGCTGCTTTTCCGAAGGGAACTGCCGGAAGGTAAAGTTCACCTCCACAGAGTTGAGTTGGGACGCGTAATATGCAAGCATGCGAGCGGCAGGCGTCTTTGCCGGATAAAATCCCGGCTTCCAGCTCGCGTAAGCCCATCCCGAGGTGCCGGCATAGACGGTGTGCTGTTGGGTGGACATGATGGAGAAGTAAGGAGACTTGCTGGGGCGGCTAGTGGGGATCGAACCCACGACATCCTGAGCCACAGTCAGGCGTTCTGCCTCTGAACTATAGCCGCCGTACCATTCGTGATTGTAGCATTTGCGGATTCCCTGGATAGCCGCAGCGCATCCCATGGAATGCTTAGCATGGCCACAAAACGCGAACCCGAGATCCTGCCGCCGACCTCGCGCTTTGGCGTGGGCGATCGCATCTTTCGCGACGAAAACCTCGACCTGCTGAGCCGCGTGCTCGATTCATGGTTCCGGATCCCAGGCACATCGATCCGCTTCGGACTCGACGGCATCATCGGCCTCGTCCCCGGTGTTGGCGACATCCTCGCCGGCCTTGCCTCATGCATCATCATTCTTGCGGCATGGGCGCGCGGAGCGCCATACGTCACCATCGCGCGCATGCTGGTGAACCTCGCTCTCGATGTCATCATCGGGACCCTGCCGCTTTTGGGCGATCTCTTCGACATCGCATGGAAGGCCAATCGCCGCAATTACGCGCTGCTAACGCGGCATCTCGAGCATCCGCGCCGCCATCAGTGGAGCGACTGGTTCTTTCTGGCCGGTGTAGCGCTGGTGGCCGCTGCAATTTTCGCTGTTCCAGTATTATTTGTCGCGTGGCTGCTGCACGCACTATTCACTGTGCGCGTCTAGCCGCGGGGATTGCATCCAGGCACTGGAATTGAGGATAGGGGCCGCCGGAGCTACTCTGGAGCCCCATGGCAGCTTGATACAATCTGCCTAAGCGTCGGGGCGTAGCGCAGTCTGGTAGCGCATCTGCTTTGGGAGCAGAGGGTCGGGGGTTCGAATCCCTCCGCCCCGACCATCTAAACCCTCAAATATTAAAATCTTACGTCCGCTTTGCACCAGCATCTGCTTTTTCCAGTTACACCACTGCAATGATTTTGTAGATGTTCAGGGGCGGCGACTACGATCGCTGAGCCCTTCAAGGCCGCACTCGTGATATCGATCGAAGATCTTGCACCCGCGTTGCCGGTGATCTGGAAGTCCCTGTAACGTTCCGTCATCCGCTCGCTCATTGCTGATATTTCAAACAATGTGGCCGATTGTCGGTGGCCGATTGTCGCAACTTTCTTGTTGATCGGTATCATACTCGTCATTCAGCAGTGGAGAATAACCCGATTGGCGGCGTCAGAATTCAGCAACCACAACATTGAAAAGACGGCCGAGCTCCAAAGGAGGTTGTCAGCCATGTTTTGTATGACGCGAGGACAAAGCTCGCCGCGATCTTCTGTGTTCTTTTCCGTGCTAACACTGACTCTGAGTTTGAGTTTTGTCTCCTGTTTCGGAAAGACGGACGAGTTGGATCATTTTCGGATCCACGTGGGGAAAACTGTAAAAATCACGGCTTCGTATAACTATTGTTGGTATCCGACGGTTCACCGGTTTCCGACTGGTGAAATATTGGCAACGATGCGCATGAGCCCTGACGACACCAATCCTGAAGGTGAGTTTTCTGCATATTGCCTTTCAAAAGATGGAGGGCAAACTTGGAGCCGGCGATATACCATGGGAGCCGGCGCCAACATAGATGCCGCCTACAGTCAGGTGCCGCTCGAAAATGGAATTTGGGTGCTTGGAGCTGGTTACTTCTCGTTGGAACCATCCCCCTCCGGCCCAACAGATTTTCATGCCACTCTGACAGAATTTTCCCGAGCTGGCATGAATGTCCAGCAAATCAGAGACGCTAGCATTCACCTGTCTGAGGCTCCCCAACTTGAGCCGGTGGCGACATATGCCACGAAGACAATGGATGCATCGCAACTTGCCAGCGTTCCTGCGGCTGCACCCGTTGGAGCAATGATTGCCGGTCCGCGTGGAGAATGGCTGACCACGCTGTACTACACACCCAAGCGCGATCGACGTTACATTCGACTGGTGCTGATCCGTTCCTTTGATCATGGCCATACATGGAATGAGGATGGCGTCATTGCCGCGGTCCAACCTGATGAGAAGCCGTGGCCTTGGATGGGCAGCGAAGGACCAAATGAAGCGGGACTGGTTCGACTCTCAGACGGCCGATTGTTTTGCATTTTTCGGACAGGTAACTATGACTACATGGGGGGAACTTGGTCAGCTGACGATGGCAAGACGTGGTCTCCGCCAATATCAACCGGCTTCAAAGGTGTAGCACCCCATTTAAGGTTGATGAGCAATGGACTCTTGGTCTGCACCTTTGGCCGCCCGGGCGTAACGATTATGTTTAGCCAGAACGAAGGAAAAAATTGGGCGGCCATCACACCGATTTTCAAGGGTCAGAGTAGCGGTTACAGCGATGTAATCGAGGTGGGGCCGGGTAAGCTACTCGTGGTCTATGATTCGCTTCCAGCAGGAGGAAACCCCGTCTCTAACGGTGGCAAATTTTCGGAACATGCCATCTACGGAACTTTTGTCGAGGTTCAAAAGCGATGAGAACGATCTCGACTCAACTGGGCGAGGATGGCGGGTAGTCCAGGCTAAGCGTCGGCGCGTAGCGCAGTCTGGTAGCGCATTCGCTGTGGGAGGCAGAGGGTCGGGGGTCCGAATCCCTTCGCCCCGACCAATCAGCAGCCGCTTTTCTCGCGGCTCGGCAGCCTTACAAACTATGATTTGCCACCATGCCCGGGAGGCTGCGGCGGCATGACTGCGATCATGGGACCGAGTGACCCCGGCTTCTTCATCTTTGGTTCGAAGATCGCGAATCCTTCCCGGTTAGAGATGTAAATGCGGCTGAACATCCGGGTGGGCAGCAGGCCTCCAATGTTCCGATCGGTGCCCTTGAAAACCAGCACCTGGGCCGGCATATCTCTGGACTTGCCGTCGACTACGAATTGAAGGTTACGAACACCGGCCGGCGACTGCCGTCCTGCCGTATCCGCTACGAAGCTCTCTGGATATCCAATCGATTCGCGTTCAAAGCTGTCAAAGATCACCGGAGTCGCAGCGCCGGAATCCAGCAGGAAGTCCATCGGATGTACAGCTCCGTCAGCCACGCTCCCATGCACAACCAGATTGCCGTATCGCGAATTGTCCGCGGCGGGGTTTCGGCGCAACGGAATGTGATGCCCGTTCAGCGCATGCATTAGCTCACCATCGATATCGAACTGCAGTTGCTTGTGCTGATAATCCAGCAGGAAGTCCGCATGGTTCAGCGCATTCTGCCCCAGCACGCCGCGGACACCGGGAGCGATGCGGCGCAGGCCGCCGAGATCACGAATCATGACTTCGATGTTCTGTTCCGTCACCGGGCCAAAGTCCACTCGCCTTGCAACGGCAATCGCGGCCGAAAGCTGCTGAGTCAGCGTCGTCACAGTTCCCTGTGCCTGCGGCTGGAGCGCCAGTTCCTGGCCCAATTCCCGATCGACGACCATGATCGTGGTTCCGGTATCCAACATGAAGTCGTAGGGACCATGCCCGTTCACCACTACCGGGATGATGACCGCAAATCCATTCACCAGATGAAACGGCATGAAGTTGGACACCGGGCTCGGTTCCGGTGCGCTCGCGGATGAGTGCAGCACGAAACAGAGCACTATCAGAAGGACAGAAAAACAACGTGCAGGGCCAAGGTTCCAGATACGAGTGCCGGTCCAACGAGAAACCAAACCGGTGCCGAAAGCGACGCGAGAGCTGGGTTTCATGCTCCCCTCCTCAGCAACTTCGGTCTGAACCTAAGCCGTGAGGGGTGGGTACGTCAGCAGCAGAGTGACAGGACAGCCCAGCGACGCGATGAGTCGTGCATACGCAACGGCAGAGCGTTGGCTTATACGGCGAGTCGCGACATTTGAGTGACAATCACGGGTGTGTTGTTTCTGCGTAGAAGCGATTCATATCGTCGCGAAATTCCTTAAGCGCCTCGACATTGAGGTAGATCATGTGGCCGGCCGGATAGTAGCCGAACTCCACATTGCTGCGCAGCGGGCGCTCCAGATACATGTGGCTCAAGTCGTATTCTGTCGAAAAGAACGGTGTGGCCAGGTCGAAGTATCCGTTGGCGGAAAAGACCTTAAGCTTCGGATTTTTGCGCATGGCATCCGCCAAGTCGCCTGCAACATAGGGCAACTGCAGCGGCCGTCGCGCACCCGGCGCATTGTGCTTCCAGTTCCAGGACTCGTTCAGCTTCGGCCCGGAGACATAATACGTGTCTGACGTGGCGTCGTTTAGATCGTGCGCCAGATAATCATGAAATGCAGCAATGAACGCGCCGGAAATTCCTGTATCGGAAGGATCGTAACCGGGCGTCTCGCCGGCCGCGTCCACATCCGTGCTTTCAAAACGCGCATCGTACCTGCCCATGATTTCGCGCTCGCCACGCAGCAGCTCTTTGCGAAAGCGCGATGGATTGATGCGCAGGTTTGTCTGCTTCAAATAATCGACACTGAGCCCGGTGTAGCTGCTCAGCTTCTGCGCGACGGTATCCTTCTCCGCATCCGAAAGCTGGTCACCCTGGGCCAGCGCCTCCGCATACGGTCCACGCGCATACCGTCGCACCTCTTCGAGGAAGGATTTCAAGTCCGCCGGCTTCTGCGCGAGCTTGTTATGAAACCATGCAATCGCCGCGTACGAGGGCAGGTACACGATGGGCTCGGTATCATATCCGGGTACCCGTATGCCATAGTTCAGGATCGACGAAATCAGAACCACGCCATTCAGCTCGATCCCCTTCTCCTGCAGCGCATCTGCAAGTGCCGCGGAGCGCGTCGTTCCATAGCTTTCGCCCATCAGGTATTTCGGCGAGTTCCAGCGCTTATTCACTGTGATGTAGCGCTCGATGAACCGTTCGAACGCCTTCACATCTTCATCAGTCCCGGCGAAATCTTTCTCCGTCGCCTTGCCTACCGGCTTTGAGAAGCCGGTGCCCACGGCGTCGACGAAGATCAGATCCGTCTTTCCGAGCAGGCTGTCGTCATTCGGCACTACCTTGTAAGGCGGCGCGCCGGTCGCATCGGGGCTAGCGGTTACCACACGCACCGGTCCTACAGAACCCATGTGCAGCCAGATGGTCGCGGAGCCCGGCCCGCCATTGTAGAGAAACGTAACCGGGCGCGTGCTCTCGTTCGCTCCGTCTTCGGTGTATGCCACATAGAAGACGCTACCGTACGGCTTGTCATCGTCGTCGTGAATGACAAGATTGCCCGCCGTTGCGGTATAGGATACCGGCGTCCCGGCCGCCTTCCACACGTGATGTGTGACTGCCGTAGACTCCGCTGGTACCGGCGTCTGTTTGTCATCCTTGTGCTCTGTTTTCGCGTCATCTTTCTTCTCTTCCTGCGCATGAAGCGCAAGCTGACCGAAAGCGATGGTGAGGGACAAGCAGACTGCGGCAAACGAGCGTGACAACACAGCCAATCGGGGCCTCCGGATACAACTCAAATCAGTGAAAGCAGAATAAACCGAGTGCACGGCCTGCATATCGGGAATATGCCAGCATCGGTTCCCGCCGCGCTGCCATCCTACGGTTGAGATCGACAGGAGAAACGCGTGGCGAACGAATCCGATCCGAAGCGCACCAACGAAACACCGGTTCTGCTCATCGCGCAGATGCGCGCGCACCTGGTCAGCGGCGAATCATTCGATCTGCTGCCCATCAAGCATGAGAACGACGTGAAAACCGAGGTCGAATCGCTGATCCAAAGCTGGGCGGAATCTGGCTTTCTTGTCCACGGCCGCTTCATCTATCCCTGGCACCAGGTGAAGTGGGTCGAAGTGACCCAGGTGGAGGAGATGCCGCTGCAGCTCGCTCGCCGGCGCTATGACGAGCTTTACGCTGCCGAGCGCGCGCGTACGCAGGAAGACTTCTGGCACACCCGCCGCAAAACGGAAAATAAGGCAGAGAAGGAGGAATCGGGCACGGCTTCCCACTAAAAAGCTGGCGCGAAGGGCGCCTTCACGCCAGCCGATACTTCGATGCTTCCGCGCTGCTACATCTGTCCCGCCGCGCTCGAGCTCAGCCACTGCTGTAGATTCGGACCTTGTTCCGCCCGCAGGTCGACGCAATCGTTGATGGAGTTCTGCGATCGCGTGAGCGCATTGGCCGACGCCGGCACCTTGTGCTGGGTGAAGAAGTCTTTCACCTGATCGCGCTGCTCCGTAGTGCAGAACGCGCCGGTCGAGCGCACCAACTCGCCCCCGGTGAACATCGTGAACTGCGCCTGCACCTTCGGCCAGTTCTGCTGAATGTAGCTCCATGCTGTGTCCTGTGTGTTGGGACTCTGCAAGGCGATTGCGAACAAAAAGATGGAGTCCTGGTTGCGCACCTTGCCCGATGTGGCGTACTGCAGCGCGCGACGCGTCAGATCCGGATTTTTGAATCGCGCCAGATCGTAGAGGGCACCGCTGGCCATGCCAGGATCCTTCGACGTTTCGGCTGTCTTCTGCAGCAGATCGAAAAACGCGGCATCGCCATGCGTCGCCGCAACCGCCACGGCTGCTTCGGCCAGCGTGGCATTCACCTTGCTCGGATCGGCCAGGTATGTCTCCGCGATCTGTTTGCTTTCGGCAATCACCTTTGGATCCTCTCCAATATCGCCGACCAGGCCGAACAGCTCTGCGCGCAGTTCCTGCTGTTCCGGCGTGTCGTTCTCCTTCGGTTCACCCAGGCTTGCCAGCCGCGATCCATAGGTGGACACCACCCAGTTCGAAAGCTCCTTACGCTCCGACTGGGAGGATGCAACGCGGATCCACAGCGTCTGAATTCCGCCAATCACGTTTTCCATGACTGCTGAGCTGTCATCGTTCTTCAGACTCGCAGCCAGCAAAAGGAAACTTCCCGCCTTACTCTTACCGGCGCGCATCAGGGCCAGCTCGTCGCCCACCACATTCACGCGCTCTGGTCCGGTCAGCGTCGTCACATGTGACAGGAGCGCCTTGTAGTCTTCGGGCGCATAGTCAGAGCGGTAATAGCCCGCTCCGCCGCCGTCCGCATAAAACAGGGGAGCACTCGGCACCTTCAGCGTGGCCTGCTTGCCTGTCAGCAGTTCGCATTCACGCCTCGTTCCCTCTATCTTGAAGCAGACGGGAACGGTCCATACCTGATCACTGGTATTTTGCGGCGCTGTCTTCGGATTCAGGAAGAAACGGCTCTGCGTCACTTGCACTTCACCGTTGGACGCCTTCCCAAATGTCAGCAGCGGCACGCCCGGTTCGGTGATGAAGCTCTCCATGATCTTGTCAACCGGCTTGTGGCTGTTCGCCGTCTGCGCGTTCCAGAAGTCCTCCGCCGTCGCATTGCCATACATGTGAGCCGCTAGATAGTTGTGCACGCCTTGCCGGAAGGTCTCCTCGCCAAGATAGCTTTCCACCATATGCAGGATCGAGCCGCCTTTGGCGTACGTGATGCCATCGAACATCTCGTTGATCTCGTCCGGCGTATTCGCCTCTGCACGAATCGTGCGCGTCACTTTCTGCGCATCCAGATTCATCGCGCCGTTCATGTCGCTGGCCACCTGCTCATCGATGTGCCATTCCGGCTTCCATGCCTCCAGCGGTTTGTTTGACATCCAGGTGGCGAAGCCCTCATTCAGCCAGATGTTGTTCCACCACTTCATCGTGACCATGTCGCCGAACCACTGGTGGGCCATCTCGTGCGCGACGACCGACGCCACTCCAGCCTTCGCGCTCACCGGCGCGTTCTTCTCATCCACCAGCATGTCCGACTCGCGATACGTGATGGCGCCGAAGTTCTCCATTGCGCCCGCTTCAAAGTCCGGGATGCCGATCATGTCCAGCTTCGGCATCGGATACTTGATGCCGAAATAATTGTCGTAATAGTGCAGGATGTACTCTGCCGATTCCAGGGCGAACTGCGCATACTGCACCCGCTCCGGCGTGGCGCAGGCGCGGATCGGCACACCATCGCTCGATCCTTCGATGCACTTGAAGTCGCCTACGAGAAACGCGAGCAGATAGGTGGACATCTTTGGCGTGCGCGCGAACGTCACCGTATGTTCGCCCGCCGCCGGACCCGCCGTATCGGCGATCACGTTAGTGTTCGAGATCACTATGTCCTGCTTCGGTGCAACAATCGTCACATCGAACGTTGCCTTGAAGGCTGGCTCGTCGAAGGATGGAAATGCGCGCCGCGCATCCGTCGATTCAAACTGCGTTACCGCGTAGCGATGTCCTTCCGCCTTAGATAAATAGAAGCCGCGCAATTTGCCGTTCAGGATGCCGGTGTACGCAATCTTCAGTCTCACCAGCCCGGCCGGCAGCGTGCCCGGAAACGTGAACGTCGCCTGCTGCTTTGCCGTGTCCAACGAGACATCCGCCTTCACCTCGCGCTTGCCGGCATTCGCAGTAACAGACTCGAATTTGATGTCCGCGGCGTTCAGCGTGATCGAGCCTGCCGGCTGCGCCAGCGTCACATCGATCGTCTCATCGCCCGCGAATGTCGCCTTGTCGAGATCCGGCGTCAGACGCAGCGTGTAGTGCTCCGGCAGCACGTTCGTGGGAAGCCGCTGCGCCAGCAGAACCGGAGCAGTAATGAGCAGAATGGCCGCGGCGGCCAGCCGGGCAGCTGGACGATGCAGGAGGGAGGGAGTCGGTGTCATAGGGACCTCTACAGGAAATAGGCTCCGCATGCGAGCCGAAATGGCGAAAACACAACCCACTACTCTAACTCAGAAAATCCAGTCACAGCGCAGGTTTGGGATAAGTCGCGTGCAGAGAGAAACGTTTGGCTGCTCGAGATTGTTCCCTAATTTCAGCTTTTTCGCCTGATTCTTGAGCTGTGTCCGAAGTTCAGTTACATCTCCCGATAATCGAGCAGCATCATTCCCACTGCCATCAGCGCCACCGGCCACAGGTACCCGGCAAGCCGCCGCTCGCCCTCTTCTTCCCTAGGCAGCCGTAGCTCCAGCCATCGCGACCAACCTGCGACCACGGCGAACAGTGCCAGTGCCGCATGGTTCATCAGCACCAACACCTCGTCCGTGCCGTCGGCCAGCGAATGACCGTGGGTCAGCAGTAGCGCCGCCCCCGCGGCACACATCAGCGGAAATGCATAGCGTCCCCATGCTGCGCGCAGCTTTCCTGCCTGCACTGCGCATTCGAAAGCCGCAAAAGCCAGGATCAGCACCGCCGCCACACGATGCTCGAGCAAGTCCGGCTCAAAGAAGCTGCCCCAGAACGGCCGCGGTCCCAGGGGCCAGCTCTCCGGATCGGCGCGCAGCAGGATGAATACAGCCAATCCGGCGAAACTTGCCGGCCAGAAGCGCGCCCAGCGCACTCGCCGGAAGCGGCTCAATAGAGCGAGCGCGCCCGCCGCCAACACCACGATGCCAGCCCAGTGATGGTTGTACTCCGACCATGCCATATCGTTGGCATCGCTTGCCGCAGGCGGCTGATATTGTGCGGTTTTCACCGCCACATCGATTGGCGTCGCCGGCACCAGCGCCCTATATGGCGGACTCTTCAGCCGCGGCGCCTCCCACCGCATGCGCGCCTGAATCTCCGGCAGCGTCACACGGCCCATCGGCATATCCACCGCAGGCGGTTGCGAAGTCAACGCCGCTGCTGCCAGAATCGCCGTGAATCCAAGTGCGATCTCGACCTCTGCAAATCGCCGGATGCGCATGAGCAGCCGCACGGGGGCGCGCTCAATCTCCCGCTGCACATACCAGTTCGAAGCGCCGAGCAGCAGGATCAGCAGCAGCAGGCAAGCCTTCACCATCACCAGCACGCCATAGGTCGTGCCATAGAGTCCGGACGGCGATGCAACATAAAACCACGCCAGTCCAATGCCTGCGCCCAGCAACAGGGCGACGGAGATCATGGCCATTTGCGAAAAGCGCCCGACAATCCGTCGCGCTGCCGACACGTCGTCCGTGCGCTTCAATGTGATCAGCAGAAACGGCATCGCGCCGATCCACGCCGCCGTTCCCAGGTGGTGCAGCGCGGTGAATGCCGTCAGCAGAACACGATGTTCCATCCGCGAGACTGCATGGCTGAGTGCCACAGCGGCAGCCACAAGCGCCAGAGCGCCGGCCAGCATTGTGAGCTGTGTCCATGCGCGCAATGTTTCGCCAGAGAATCGCGCCAGCAACAACAGCAGCAGCGCGCAGAGTGCGGCGCCCACCTGCGGAACGAGCGGACCGCCGGTCAGCGCCTGCGCGACTGTCATGTCGGAGTCGCCGACCAGCACAGCTGTCTCGACGGCAATCGATGCAGCCTCCGCCAGAAACATCGCCAGGGCGGCCCACTCGATGCCGCGCCTGCATGCGCTGAGAGAGCGCTCCTCGGCCCCGCCGGGCAGCGCGGCTATCAGCAGGAAAAACACTCCGCCAGCCAGCAGTGCCTCTAACGAGAGCGTCGCTGCATGCAACAGTGTCGCTAGAAGGTCGAAATCGTTAAGCACCCAGATCAAGCCGCGCGCCAGTCCCGTCTCATGCGCGCTTCATCAACCGACACGGAATGCAACGACACCACGGCTGATGTGGCCGTCGCTCGCCTGCACCTGCCATTCCAGCTTGTACGCGCCCGCTGAAAGTGCGGCCGCCGTGGCGACCAGCAGGTTCGGCGCTGCATGGCCATCCACCGCCAGCGTCTGGGCCTTACCATCCGGGCCGATCAGGTGCAGCGATGAGTGCAACGCGTCGATGCGTGAGTTGTAGGTGAGCGTGATGTCAAGATCGCCCGCCTTGACTGTTGCGCCCTGCACCGGCGAAGACTTCACCAGCACAGCATGCGCAAACGCCGCGTGCGGAACCAGGAAGAGAAGCGCGATGGCGAGCGCCAAGATACTCGCTCGCTGGCGGAAGGTGCCATTGCCATGCATAACCATTGCCTTGTTCATAAGCTATCGGAAGGGACCATGCCGAATGTCAGCGATTTGTCAGACCGAGGCCGCACGTTCCGAGTGTCCGCTCATTTCCGTCGCGCGCGCCTCGGCGTAAGCCGCCGCACCCATCAGCGCCGCGCGGCTCTCGAGGATGACACGCACCGGCGTCTGCACCAGCAAATCGCTCAGGCGGCCCTTGTCCGCAAAGGCCTTCATGAAGGTGCCATCCTGCAGCTTGTTGAGAATCTTTGGCGCGATCCCGCCACCAACGTATACGCCGCCCGTCGCCAGCACTTTCAACGCGAGATTACCCGCCTCAGCTCCGTATGCGCTCACCACAATGTCCAGCGTCTTCGCACAGATCTCGCTTTTACCGTCCTCACCCAGCTCGCCGATCACCGCGTTCGGATCTTCCGTCTCCATCCGCTCCCGCAGCCAGGCAGGCTCGTCCATCTTTCGCCCATCGCGAAGAAAATCATAGACGTCCTTCATCCCCACTCCGGCAATCACACGCTCATAGCTCACGCGACCGCCCAGCTTCCTCTGCAGGTGACGCAGCAGGTCGATCTCGTCCTCGTTGCGCGCCGCAAAGTCGCAATGGCCGCCCTCGGACGCCATCGGAATATGCCGCTTGCCGTTCCACACCAGGAACGCCTCACCCAATCCCGTGCCTGCCGAGATCAACGCGCGATTCCCTGCCACACTCGGGTCGCCTGTGCTCAGCGTGAAAATCTGGTCGGACTTCAACTCAGGGATTCCATAGCCGTTCGCTTCGAGGTCATTGATGAGAAACACGTGGTCGATTCCGAGATCGAGCGAGAGCTTCCGGCTGTCGAGCGTCCACGGCAGGTTGGTAAGCCGCAGTACTCCATGCCGCACCGGCCCCGGCACACCGAAGCATGCAGCCGAGATCTTCCCCTCCTGCTGCTGCTCGCCCAGAAATTGGCTCACAATCACTTCGAGGCTGGGATACTCTTTGGCCGGATAGCGCTTCTCCGCCGTGTGATGTAAAGAGCCACCTTGAAAATCGAATAGCGCCAGCGCAACCTTCGTTCCGCCGACATCGC
The DNA here is from genome assembly GCA_963797895.1 of uncultured Acidobacteriaceae bacterium. Classification (GTDB taxonomy): domain Bacteria; phylum Acidobacteriota; class Terriglobia; order Terriglobales; family Acidobacteriaceae; genus KBS-83. Next base: position 1,410,431 of record CAWCRD010000006.1, on the reverse strand, counting down.
CAGCCAGAATCAACGGGAAACCTCCAGCACACCCACGCCGTCCGCATTCGGCTTCGGGAGCAGCGCCGCCGCATCGCGGTCCAGCAGCAAAGTAAGCCGTCCGGATGCGGGACGGATGAGCTGCGAGGGGAACGTTTCGGGATCGTATCCGCCCAGGAACACGCGGCGCAACGTCTCCGCCTTCGCCGCTCCCTTCAGCAGAAATGAAACATCCTGTCCCTGATTGATAACCGGCCAGGTCAGCGTCAATCGCCAGGTATCCTTTTGCGGCACCTGGTTGGCCACCGCGATCCGTCCCAGTTCGTGCAGCGCCTCAGTATGCGGAAACAGCGATGCCGTATGCCCGTCATCTCCCATGCCGAGGGAAACGAGCTGGAAGATCGGCATCTGCGCGCCTTCCAGCCGGAAAGCTCCGCGGATTGCCGATTCATACTTCGCTGCCGCCTCTTCCGGATCGAGCTCGCCCTGAAAGCGATAGACCTGCGACGGCTCGATCGGCACCTTGTCCAGCAGCGCGGCTTTCGCCATTCCGTAGTTGCTGTCTTTGTCGTCCGGCGGAACACTGCGCTCGTCCACAAAGAAAAATCCCAGCCGCTCCCACGGCACCAGTGCACGATATGGTTTTGAATCGTCCGCCAGCAGATCGAAGATCGCTTTGGGTGTCGTGCCGCCGGAAAACGCAATGTTCACATTTTTGGCAATGTCGATGCTCTTTCCGAACTCGGCAAGCTTGTTGGCGTAATAGGCAGCCGCCCCTTCGGCGAAGGCATCGCCGTTCTCAAAAACCCTATACGTAACCGTGATTGCTTTCGGCACCGTTTCCTTACTCCTTGCGCCACGCGCGTCCATCGCGGCGCAGCAGCTCGTCTGCCGCCTTGGGCCCCCAGGTGCCGGCCGCGTAATTCGGAAATCCGGTCGGCTTCCAGTCTGCCCACTGCTCCAGCAACGGCGTCAGCAGCGACCAGGTCGCCTCTACGCCCTCGCGATGCGCAAACAGAGTGCCATCGCCGATCATCGCATCCAGCAGCAGCCGCTCATAGCCATTCGCCGAGCTCGTGCCGAAGGCCTCCGCATAATTGAAGTTCATGATCACCGGGCAAACTTCCATGTTCGGGCTCGGCACCTTGGCGCCAAAGCGCAGCGAAATGCCTTCATCCGGCTGGATGCGCATGCTGATGATATTTGGCTGAATCTCGTTGCAGTTGCCGCTCAGGTCCTTAAAAAGCAACTGCGGCGGCTGCTTGAACTGGATCGCGATCTCCGTCGATCGCTTCGCCAGTCGCTTCCCGGCCCGAATGTAGAATGGCACGCCCGCCCATCGCCAGTTCTCGATGGTCAACCGCAGGGCCGCGTACGTCTCGGTACTGGACTTGGGATCCACGCGATCTTCCTGGCGGTAGCCCTTCACCTCGACCCCCTTCACCTTGCCTGGGCCGTATTGCCCGCGGACCGTATCTTCCACGTTGATCGGCTGGATCGCCTTCCATACCTTGATCTTCTCCCGCCGCAGCGCATCGGCGCCGAAGGAGATCGGCGGTTCCATCGCGACAAACGACAGCAGCTCCATCACGTGATTCTGGATGACATCGCGCAGCGCACCGGCGCTTTCATAGAAGGGTCCGCGACCCTCAATTCCGATCTCCTCCGCCGCCGTGATCTGCACGTGATCGATGTAGTTACGATTCCAGATCGGTTCGAAGATGCCGTTCCCAAAACGGAAGACCAGGATGTTCTGTACCGTCTCCTTACCCAAATAGTGGTCGATGCGGAAGACCTGCTCTTCGCGAAACACGGCGTTCACATCATCGTTCAGCTTGCGCGCGGACTCCAGGTCATGACCAAACGGCTTCTCGATGATGCAGTGCACCGTCCCCTGCTCTGGCTGGGCCATCCTGTGTTGGCCGAGTTGCTCCATGATTTCGGCGAAATACTCCGGAGCAACCGCCAGGTAAAACAGTCGGTTCCCTTTCGTTCCGTGCTCCTGGTCAATTTTGCCCAGCAGTTGTTGCAGCGCCACATAGCCTTCGTGGTCGTCAAAGTTCATCTGGTGATAGCTCACCTTGCGCATGAATTCATCCAGCTTGGCGTCCCCGTCTTTGACGCCGCCGAATTCCGTGATCCCCGCGCGCATGTCTTTGGCGAAGCTGTCGCCCAGCGGCCGCCGTGCCACGCCCACAACGGCAAACTGCTGCGGCAGAAGCCCCGCCTGCTCCAGATGAAACAGCGCCGGCAGCAGCTTGCGTTTTGTCAGATCGCCGGACGCGCCGAAGATGACGACCACGGTCGGCTCCGGCGTGCGCTCCTTCGACCGGCGCTCGTTCAGGCTGGCAAGATCCACCTGTGCATGTGTCACTGCTGCTGCCATCGCGTCCTCCTTGCTATTTCCCGTTCTTCAGCTCTTCTTCACCGCATGTCCGCCAAACGCATTGCGCATGATCGCCAGCATGCGGTCGGAGAAGTTGTTCTCCTCGCGCGAGCGGATGCGGCGGATCAGCGCCTCGGTAATCACCGGCGCCGACACATTCAGGTCAATCGCCTCGAACACCGTCCACCGTCCCTCGCCGGAATCCACCACATACGCTTCCAACCCGTCTAGTGTTGGATTCTTGTGCAGCGCATCGGTTGTTAAATCCAGCAGCCAGGAGCGGATCACCGACCCCACTCGCCAGATCTCTCCAATCGCCGCCAGATCCAGGTTGAACTCTTCTTTATGCTGCAGAATGGAGAAGCCCTCCGCATACGCCTGCATCATGCCGTATTCGATAGCGTTATGCACCATCTTTACGAAGTGCCCGGAGCCGGATGGCCCTACGCGTCCCCAGCCCTCGTCCTTCCCCGGAGCCAGCGTCTCGAAAATCGGCCGCATAGAGTCGACGACCTCCTTCGGGCCGCCCACCATCATGCAGTAGCCCTCCTTCAATCCCCACACACCGCCCGAAGTGCCGCAGTCGAGAAAATGAAAACCCTTCGCTTCTTCTGCTTTTGCGCGCCGCTGCGAATCCTTGTAGTTGGAGTTGCCGCCATCAATGAAAATGTCGCCCTTCTCCATGAATGGTTCGAGCTTTGCGATCGTCTCGTCCACCGGATCGCCCGACGGCACCATCAGCCAGATCGCCCGGGGCGCCTTCAGGCTCTTCACCAAATCCTCAAGCGAGTTCACGCCCTTCGATCCATCGCTGGTCAGCTTCTTCACTACATCGGCGTTGAAGTCGAATCCCACAACCGTGTGGCCGCCCTGGCGGAGCCGGGTCGCCATGTTGAAGCCCATCTTTCCCAAACCGATCAATCCCAGTTCCATCGCGTATCCTCCCGAGCTTTCTCTTTCGCTAAAAAATCAAAAATCCTCAACCCACCTGCACGCCCAGCGCCGCCAGCGCCTCGCGCAACTGCTCCTCGCCTTTGTATGGAATTGCGTGCATTCCGACCTGCGCTGCTGCCGCACAATTATTCTCTCGATCATCGATAAATGCACACTCCTCCGGACGGAAGTGCAGCATGGCTGCACCGGCTCGGAAGATTCGTGGGTCCGGCTTGCGCATGCCTATATAGGCAGAGCAGAAAAATGCGTCGAAATATCGCGTAAGACCGAAAGTCGCGATGCGGTAATCGTTCAGCAAACCAGATTCGTTATTCAGCATCGCCATCTTTAGTCCGCTGTCTGGGCGCAGCGCCTCGATAACGTTCTTTGCTCCGCCCGCTAGCCATTTGGATTGCGCTCGCACCGCTTGCATGAAATCCGCGGGCGTAAAGCTGCGCTCTTTGAAGAACACGGTCCGCTTTAGGAATTCGTCGTCGCTGAGCTCGCCCTTTTCCCAGCGGTCGTTCGCCTCTTCATGCCGCGACTCGTACTCCTCGCGCGGAATCGCAAACTGCGCCAGAACGCGGGCGCGCTCCTCGTGGTCCCATCCATTGGTCAGCAGCACGCCACCAATGTCCCAGTAGACTGCGCGGATTTCCGGAGTTGCGGATGGCATGTTGCTCGCGTTCGTTCGTGCTTCCGTTGTGAGTTGCGCAAGGGCCGCCGGAGAAGCGGCCCTCGTGGGCGTGGAAGCGTTAGCGCGTTCCGACCGGCTCGGGCGTACCCTTCTTTGAGGACGCCGTCGTCTCCTGCTGATATGTTTCCAACAGCTGCTTGGCGCGCCTGTACACGCCCTCTGCGTTGAAGCCCAGCTTCTCCAGCACGGTCGTGCCCGGTGCGGATGCGCCAAACCGGTCAAGGCCAATCACGTCGCCATGTCGTCCCACCCACTTCCACCAGCCCAGCGGGGCGCCCGCTTCCACCGCCAGCTTCGGCAAATGATCGGGAAAAATCGACGCCTTGTACGCCGTGTCCTGCTGCTCGAACAACCGCCAGCTCGGCATCGACACCACCCGCGTCGCTGTGCCTTCGCCGTTCAGCCGCTTCGCTGCTTCAAGCGCCGGCCACACCTCCGCACCCGTCGCCACAATCAGCAGCTTCGGCGCATCGCCGCCTTGTTCCAGGATGTAGGCGCCTTTCGCGACGTTCGCCATGACGTTGTGCTTCGCCGCATCGAGGATCGGCAGATCCTGCCGCGAAAGCGCCATGAACGAGGGCGCCTTCGTCTCCAGCGCCACCTTCCACACCGCTGCCGTCTCATTCGCATCCGCGGGCCGCAGGTCGATCAGGTTCGGCGTCGCGCGCAGCATCATTAATTGCTCTACCGGCTGATGCGTCGGTCCATCCTCGCCCAATCCGATTGAGTCGTGCGTGAACACGAAGATCGAATGCGACTTCATGATTGCGGCAATGCGCACCGCCGGCTTGGCGTAATCGACGAAGTTGAAAAAAGTCGAGCCATACGGAATCACGCCACCGTGCACTGACATGCCGTTGACCATCGCGCACATGGCAAACTCACGCACGCCGAAAAACAGGTTCCGCCCCGCGGGATCAACGTGGAAGTTGGCGCTGTCCTTGAAGATCGTCTTGGTCGAGGTCGTCAGGTCCGCTGCGCCACCGAAGACCTCTGGCACAACTTTGCCGAAGGCATTCATCACCGTGTTGCCCGCGCTGCGGGTGGCCACCGGCTTTGCGCCCGCTTCAAACACCGGCAGCGATTTCTCCCACCCATCCGGCAGCTTCTGATCAAAGACTGTACGACGGAATTGCGCGGCCAGCTCGGGATTCGCCTTCTCGTATCGCGCGAACAACTCGTTCCACTCCTGCTCTTCCTTCGCGCCTTTGTCCACAGCTTCCAGCCAGTGCTTCGCCGCGTCCTCGGGCACCCAGAAGCTGTTGTCAGCCGGCCAGTTCAGATTCTCTTTCGTCTTCTTTGTGTCTTCCGCTCCCAGCGGCTCGCCGTGTGCCTTGTTCGTGCCGGCCTTGGGGCTGCCGTATCCAATCACCGTTCGCACCGCGATGAAGGATGGCTTGTCTTTCACGGCCTTCGCCGCCTCGATCGCTTTGCTGATCGCCGCCAGATCGTTGCCGTCCTCGACGATCTGCGTGTGCCAGTGGTACGCATCGAACCGCTCCAGAACATTTTCGGTAAAGGAAAGCTCTGTCGGCCCATCGAGCGAGATGAGATTGTCGTCGTACAGCACGATCGCCTTGCCCAGCCCGAGCGTCCCCGCCAGCGACCCCGCCTCGTGTGAGACGCCTTCCATCAGATCGCCATCGCCGCACATGATGTACGTGTAGTGATCCACAACGTCGAAGCCCGGCTTGTTGTAGACCGCAGCCAAATGCTTCTCCGCCACGGCCATGCCAATGCCCATGGCAAAGCCCTGGCCCAGCGGACCGGTCGTCACCTCCACGCCATCCGTGTCGCCATATTCCGGATGCCCCGGCGTCCGCGAACCCCATTGCCGGAAGCCCTTCAGGTCATCCATGGTCACGTCGTAGCCAGTCAAGTGCAGCACGCCGTACAGCAGCGCCGATGCATGCCCATTCGAGAGCACAAAGCGGTCGCGGTTCGCCCATTTCGAATGCTTGGGGTTATGCCGCATGTACTTGTGGAAGAGCAGGTAGGCCATCGGCGCATCGCCCAGCGGCGCGCCGGGGTGGCCGCTGTTGGCCTTGTCCACGGCATCGACTGCTAGAAAGCGCAGCGCGTTGATCGCTGTTTGCTGAATATCACTCATGTGTTTGAGTTTCCTCTCTTTCGCGATGAGTCGCGCCGCCGGAATCGGTCGGATACGCGGAAATCGGATCTCTGTTTGTTACGCCCGTACGTCCATGGTACGGGCCGCTGCCATGGCAGCGCGTTCCTCCACTCTACATGCTTTGGATGTGCACCTGTGTGAACGGCTGGTCCCGGAATTTGCTTACCGCTCGATCAAAACAGAGTAGTTCCTGCCCTCCCATGCGCCGCGCAAAGGCCGATAGATCGTGAACTCAAGCCGGTCCCCGGCGCCCGGTACGGCGTCCGCGTAGAAGCCGCAGGAATCCGCTGCGATCGCCTGTGTAGTCTCGACTGTCTTCCAGCCGTCGGCGCTCCAGCGCAGCTCGAAGATCTCTTCCGATTCCACGCGCAGCCGGCGCTTTGCCGCCATCCGCACAACCTGCCGATCGTGCCGCCATACCTCGATCACGGCCCGCGCCCGCGGCTTTGCATAACGCTCCGCCACCGCATCGATCCGGTCGAAGACGTGCTTGTCCGTGGCCGAGCGAAGCAGCTTTACGTACTCCGCATGTGCCCACACCAGCGGCATCGCTGCGCCTGAGGGTTGTCCCTTGCGCATGCCGCAGTTCGGCAGGTCTTCCTCATCCCATACCTGCTCCGGAAGCATGCCCCCCGACGAGCCAAAGCCCTCGATAGTCCGGATATAGCCACAGACATTGTGCCCGGCTGCCAGCTCGTAATGCGCGCGTTCCCCGGTCAGCAACGGCCAGCAGTTCCCCTGCCCCCAGCCATCAAAAGGCGAGCCGTCTTTATGGTTCCCATAGCCGTCGTGGTTGTAGCGGCGGTAGGCCGGCCCCTGCGGCAGGTCCCGCTTCAGGATTGCGTCCGTTACCTTCAGAGTTGCGAGCACCATGGGGTCGTCCGGTCGCCGGATCCCATATCGCACCAGCTCCAGGAAGCCTCCATCCACAATCTCGCGCGCCTCGAATTCGTACTGTTCTCCGGGCTCGCGATTGGCGAGGATCAATTTCTCTGTCCCCGGTCCCATATGCATGCATGGCTCCGCCCCCGGAGCTTCGGGCGGCCGGATGCGCATGTAATGCTGCTTCACCCCCGGCACCAGCACGCCGTCATTGGTCGTCGTCCAATCCTCCAGGTGCGACTCCAGCCAGTCCGCCTGCTCTTCCAGAAATCTCGCCAGCTCCGGTTCGTGCCGCGAGCGCACAATCTCCGCTGCACCGATCAATGCAGCGATCACCACTGTAAGCGTCGATGGCGAATACCCGGCGTTCTCCTCCCAGCGGTCCTGCGGCGTGATCGGTGCATGCCGTACCAGAAAACCGGCCGCCCGTTCAATGAACGGCAACACGTCGAAATTCCCCAACGCGTCCAGCTTCCACAGCCGATAAGCCAGCAGCATGGGAAATGCGGTCTCATCCAGCTGCATTCCGGTCCAGTACGGCTCGCCCGATACCCAGAAGTTCTGCGGAAACCCGCCGTCCGATTTCTGTGTGCACGCCAGATAAATCAAAGCGCGCATCGCGCTGCTCGTTCGCCCCAACGCCATCAGGGCAGTGGCTGTCTGCACCATGTCCCGCGTCCACACCAGGTGATACCCGCCCAGGTCGGCATCGCCCTTCGACTGTCCCCATGGAATGGATGCCGACGCGATAAACGCGCCCGCGTAGGTCTTATCTTCGTGCGTCAGTAACACGCCATAACTCGACTTCAGCAGCTTGCCGTCATCCTGCACTGCACCGTGCAGCTCGACTACCGGCTTGACCCGCTCCCACTGCTCGATGAAGCGCTTCACCTGCTTCTCGAACGGGACATTGAGCGACCCGGTGGTGCGCGTCAGCGCCGAATGAGCCGTACCTCCGAATCCCACCGCCAGCAAAAACTCCGGGTGCGCCGCTATGTCAATTTCGCCAGTCAGCGCAATGTTGCCGTCCAGAGCGGACCCGTATGCCCACTCCATCCCGTAGTGCTTCATTACATCCTGATAACCATCGCTCGTGCCGACAAAACCGCAGCTCGCCTTGGTGAAGCCGCAATCCACCGCCATCGCCAGTGCCGAGCCATTCCGCCACGCCAGCAGCACCCGCCGTCCTGCCACATCTAGCACGTGGCCGCTATTGTGAGCCCCGCCGCCGTCCAGGTGCGGGGCCAGCAGCGCGTAAGCTTTCAGCTTGCGCAGCACCTCCGCCTCACCCGTAAACTTCACGTGCATCAGCAATACCGGCGCGTGGGGATCGCTGATGATCTGCTTCCGGATCTTGTATCGCCCCGCCGGATCGCAATTCTCGATCCCCACTACCGGCGCATCCTCAGAAAGATACGAGAAGCTGTACTTCAGGTCGCGCTTCTCTTCGTGAGCGAAGCTCTCGCCATCCGTCACCAGCAATTCCAGATCGCGCACCTGCGGCTTGTCGATGGTCGGGTTGTAGATCTCGTTCACCGTTCCATGCGAGGTCGTCCACCACAGCTTGCTCGAAGTCGAGTACGCCGTCCCCACTACCGACTTCTGACTCGACGTCCACCGCGGCTCCAGCCCCGGCGCTCCCGGAGCCTCGCCATGACCATCGATCCACCGGTACATCCCATGGTCTTCGTTCACCGATCCTCCCAGCCCCGCACGTCCTCAACCTTGTTAGCCCAGCTCACAAGAGCTCACCGCAAAATTCAAGGCACATGAAAGAAACCGTCTACAAAACCTGCGCATTCGCATCCGGATCAGGCCGGAAGCCGCAATCCCGCATTGCCCGCGTGATCTCCCGGTTCTTCATGAAGGTCTCCCACACCGACCCGGTCCGCAGATTCTCCGCCATCAGCAGCCCAATCCCGACATCGATCCCGATCACGTCCTCCGCAAACCACCCGGCCTTCGGCTGAAATGCGTCGACAAATCCATACCGCTGGTACACGCGGTCTTTGTAGCGGTCGCGCATGGTCAACAGCACGTGCGAGCACTCCGCCGGCAGAAATACTACCGATCCTGCGCACGCGCATGGCACCACTGTGCCATCGGGATCTCCCATCGACGGCGGTCCACCCCACACCCGGTAACCCTGGCGCGAATCGGATGCGGAAATACCCCAGAGGTCCTGATCGATCCAGTTAAACTTCTGGCCCAGCACCAGGCACCACAACTGGTGCGCCCGCGTCGCCGCAATTGAGTTGGTGAAGTAATTGGCGTGCTTGTCGCGGACACCACGATAATCGCACCAGGCCTGCGGATACTGGTGTATAAATAGCGGCGCCACGCCGGTGATGTAATCGATCCCGCCATAGGGAACGATCGGCCGCTGCAATACCTCCCAGCTCTTGGTGCTGATCGGGTGCGTTGGCGATCCGATCGCCATCAGGTACATCGTTGTCAGTTCGGCGTAGATGTCCCAACGATGCTTCAGAAATCCCTGCTCCGGCAGCCAACCCATTGAGAGCGTGTCGGCTCCGTTTAACATCCACTGCCAGTCCACCCGACGGTACAGTGTGGTCGCCAGGTTCTCGATCCGCCGATTACCTTCAAAATACGTCCTGCACTGCAGAATGCCGCACATCAGCAGCGAGGTATCGATCGACGACAGCTCCGACCCGAACATCCGCTTGCCGCTCTCGATGTCGATGAAGTGATAGAGAAATCCGTGTTCGTGCGGACACTCGTTCAGCAGATACGAGAGCGTGCGCTCCACCCGCTGCTCGCAGTCCAGTGGCCGCAGATAATGCCGCTTGTGCGCGATGCACATCGCACTGAGCCCAAAACCGGTGGATGCGATGGACGCCGCGCGGCTCAGCGATCGTCCGTTCGAGGGCGCCCGGTCGCGCACCAGACCCGTCTTCGGATGCGCTTCGTTATAGAAGAAGTCGCAGTTCCGGCCTTCCATGTCGTCCAGCAGGTCCTCTGCCGCTTTCGGCACCTGGGTCAACGGACGATTGATGAACTCGCCGGGCGGATGCCGGTACTCTTGCGCTGCCTGCTGTTGCGGCTTCGGCGCCTGGTTTGTGGCGGGCGCGGTCGGCTGGTTCTGCATGGCATCCGCGATCGTCGCGGGAGCGCTCAGGGCCAGCATGCCGGCTGCGCCGGCCTCGCGCAGCATTTGGCGTCGGGTTATGCGTCGTCTTGCCAAATGGAAGTGGTTTGACTCCTCATTAGACTCGCACGGAATCGCATCTTCCTGCAGCTTTGCCTTGCGTTCCGCCCGGTCTTCATGGAACCTCCCGGCCCCACACCGCATCCATACTCGTGTATACAGAATTTGCCTGTCTGCCCGTCTCCCATTTCCCTGCTGTTCACGCAACTCGGAGTCGGGCGTGGCAATGACGAGTCATATTCCCGGCCGCAAACTCCGGCCAATCACAGTTCCTGACCTGAGGAGGACACAGCTTTGGCTTACGAAGTTCCGCCCCTACCCTACGACTACGCCGCGCTCGAACCGCACATAGACGAAGCCACCATGAAACTGCATCACGACAAGCACCACGCCGCGTACGTCCAGAAACTCAATGGCGCGGTCGAAAAGCATCCCGAGCTCGGCAAGCAGAATCCGGAAGAACTCATCAAAAATTTATCCAAGGTACCCGAGGACGTCCGCACCGTCGTCCGCAACAACGGCGGCGGTCACCTGAATCACTCCATGTTCTGGGAGATCATGAAGCCGAAGGGCGGCGGTGATCCCACCGGCCCCATCGCGGATCAGATTAAGAAAGACTTCGGCAGCTTCGAAGAATTCAAAAAGCAGTTTGAAGAAAAAACCGCCGCGCAGTTCGGCTCCGGGTGGGGCTGGCTGGTGTGGAGCGGCGGCAAGCTCTCCATCGTCACTACTCCGAATCAGGACAACCCTATCGCCGACGGCAAATATCCCGTCTTAGGAAACGACGTGTGGGAGCACGCGTATTACCTGAAGTACCAGAACAAGCGCCCCGATTACCTGAAGGCCTGGTGGAACACCGTCAACTGGGACAAGGTCAACGAGCGGTTCGCCACAGCGCAGAAGAGCTAGCCGCTCTTTGCCTCCACAACAGAGGCCCGGATTAACAGGCGAGATCCGGGCCCCCTTCTGGCAGCACCGGGGCCTACACCCTCCTCATCGCGAATGAAAATAAAACGGCTGCGCTCTTCTGGCATCGCATGTGGTCTCCTTATGCTTGCCCTGTGCAATCTGCCGGCGTTCGCTTCTCTGCAGGATACAGATCATGACGGGCTAAGCGATGCCTTCGAAGCTGCGCTCCTTCAACACTTCGAGCCTCGCTTCATGATCGACAGTCATGACTGTTCCGGCAAGCCGGCATTGTTTGCGCCGCAATCCGTAACCGCCCGGCCGGTTCGCGAGGATGGCACCATCTACGCGCAGGCCTTTCCCCGAAGCTTTACCGCCGGGAAGCGCTCAGATACCGAAATCGAGCTGCATTTCTATCACCTCTGGCGCTCCGACTGCGGGCGGATGAGCCATCCCCTGGATGCGGAACACGTCTCGGCGTTGTTAAGTGGGAACGGTACGAACGTGAAGGACTGGCATGCGATCTACTGGTACGCGGCGGCGCATGAAGACACCGTCTGCGATGCAAGCCAGATCACTCGCGCATCGACATTGCACGCGGAAGACCGCGGCGCGATTGTCTGGATCTCTCAGGGAAAGCACGCCTCGTTTCTCGAAGAGGAGCTGTGCCGTCGTGGCTGCGGCGGCGATCGCTGCAAGGATCCCACGTCCCTGCCGATCGCTTCTCTCATCAATCTCGGCGAGCTGAAAGCAGCCATGAACGGGGCCATTTGGGCAAAGTCGCCGGGCTGGCCTCTCGCTGAAAAGATGGGGCGCACAGACTTTGCCGCCGCGCGAACCGCGCGGCTGGACGCCCTTCCCCGGACCGACATTGCCTGGGCTAATCCCGCTCTGCGTCCGCAGGAGGCTGCGATTGCAGGCGGGAACGCCGCCATCGACGGAACCATCCTCGGCGGCAGCTCGACCTCAAACGCGCTCGCACTGAGCAACCGACGCACCGACACCGCGCTCGTGGTTGCGGGAAACGATACCGGGAACTTCCTGTGCGGAGCCACGCGAAGCACGGGAAGCGCTCTCGGCAAAAGCTATCGCAATCTACGCAAAGCTCTCGGAAGCGCCGCCACCCAAACCGGAGACGCCCTCGGCAACTCCAATGCGCGCCCGCAGTAGGCATCTATCGGACTGACCAAAGCTCGAAAGCTCTAGTGAGTCGGATAAAGCAAATCAGTACCCGCCCTGACGGAAGTTGGTGTGGCGTATTTTGTTTAACAAGCGCTCCGACTACCTGAAGGCCTGCTGGAACACTATCAACTGGGATAAGGTCAACGAGCGCTTCGCTACCGCCCAGAAAAGCTAAGCGGAAGACCTAAGTCAATTTAGCTTCCCGGTGTAAACCAGCGATTGCCCCATCCTGACGAAAGTCCAGGATGAGGCTTTTCATGTAAGCTTGTCAGGCGCAAACGACCTGGCCCAGGTCCCACATAGGTCCCTCCCCCAAATGAAAACTCAGCGAGGGAAATATGGCATCGGTACTGATCACTGGAACCAGCAAAGGCATCGGTCTGGAAACGGCTTTGGCTTTCGGCCGTGCAGGCCACCGGGTCCACGCCACCATGCGCAACCCGTCGCAATCACCTGAGTTGGCGGAAATCGCCGCGCGCGAGAACCTGCCGATCACAGTCTCTACGATGGATGTCGATTCCGATGCATCGGTAAATGATGCGATCGCCACGATCCTCAAAAGCGGACCCGTCGATGTGCTGGTCAACAATGCCGGCGTGGAAGGTGTGGGCCCCATTGAACAATTCCCACTGGCCACGTTTCGCGCCATCATGGAAACGAACTATTTCGGAGCGCTCCGCTGCATTCAGGCGTTGGTGCCGCAGATGCGCCAGAGGCAGAGTGGCTGCATTATCAATGTAAGCTCCGTCGCCGGGCGCCTCTCCTGCCCACCGCTCACTTCCTACTGCGCCTCCAAGTGGGCGCTCGAAGCGCTCAGTGAGGGACTCGCAGGTGAACTCAAGACATTTAACATTCGCGTTGCCATCGTCGAGCCCGGCATCATCGCTACCGCGATGGCCCAGCGCATTGGGGGCCCCGCGCCGGGATCACCGTACGGACAGGCTGCCCGCTTCTCCGCTCTTTTCTCGAACTCACTGAAAAACCCCGTCCCACCGTCCGTGGTAGCCGCAAAAATTTTGGAAGTGGCGGAAAGCAAAGGCTGGCAGCTCCGCCATCCCGTAGGACCGGACGCCGTTGCCTTTCTGCAATGGCGCAGCAAAATGACAGACGAAGAGTGGATAGACACGAATGCGGGCGACGACGCAACATTTTTCGCCCGTTTGAGTGGACCAAGTTGAGACAAAGTTGTTCTCCTTAGGGGAATGGAACACAACCTGCCAGACACAATCGCTCTCCTCGCCCGCACCCCAGCCGCGCTCGACGCCTTCCTGCGCGATCTCCCGGAAACCTGGACGCATCGCAACGAAGGCCCCAATACATGGAGCCCGTTCGACATCGTTGGACATCTTATCGAGGGCGAGCGTAGTGACTGGATCACGCGCGCAAAGATCATCCTGCAATACGGCGAGACGAGGCCCTTCGATCGTTTCGAACGCGAGGCCTTCGCGCGGATGCCGCAGGACGTTTCCATCGGCGTCCGGCTCGATGAGTTCGCGCGCCTTCGCTCCGCAAACCTCGAAGAGCTGCGCGCTCTCAACCTGCAGAGCGCTGATCTCGCGAAACGCGGCCGCCATCCTGTGCTCGGCATCGTGACGCTCTCCGAGCTCCTGGCCACCTGGGCCGCGCACGACCTCACGCACTTGCACCAGGTCTCGCGCGTCATGGCGCACCAGCATCGCGATGCGGTTGGCCCTTGGAGCAAATTCCTCGGCGTGATGCAGTGCACCGGCCACAGTTCCTGACAATCAGCACAGCAGTATTCACGCCATCCCCGTAACCGATATATTCCCCGCTCGTGTACCCTTGGCTCCGCATCCCGATCAATCTCCACGAGGAAGACATGGCATCCGTTCTCATCACTGGAAGCAGCCAGGGCATTGGCTTCGAAACAGCACTGGCCTTCGCCCGCGCCGGTCATCGCGTCTACGCCACCATGCGCAATCCATCCGGCTCTCCCGCACTCGCCGACGCCGCTGCGGGAGAAAAGCTGCCCATCACCATCTCCGCCATGGATGTCGACTCCGATCCGTCGGCCAGTGAAGCCATAACCGCAGTTCTGAAAGATGGCCCTATCGATATCCTCGTCAACAACGCAGGTGTCGAAGCCGCAGGCTCCGTCGAAGAGCTGCCCATCGGCGTATTCCGCTCTACAATGGAAACCAACTACTTCGGTCCTCTTCGTTGTATGAAGGCCGTGTTGCCCGGCATGCGCCAGCGCCGCAGCGGCTGCATCATCAACGTGAGCTCTGTCGCCGGTCGCCTGTGTCCTCCGCCGATGACTCCCTATTGCGCCTCCAAGTGGGCGCTCGAAGCATTGAGTGAGTGCCTCGCCGGCGAGCTCAAAACGTTCAACATTCGTGTCGCTCTAGTCGAGCCCGGCATCATCGCAACCGCAATGGCGGAGCGCCTCGAAGCTCCCGCCGCCCAATCGCCCTACCGCCAGCGCGCTCGCTTCTCCACTCTCTATGCCAACGCGGCGAAGACGCCGATACCACCATCCGTGGTGGCCGCAAAAATCCTGGAAATCGCCGATGGCGGAACCTGGCAGCTTCGACACCCCGCAAGCCCGGACGCCGCAGGGTTTCTCGAATGGCGCAAGACTATGACCGATGAAGAGTGGATCGATATGAACGCCGGCGACGACGCAACATTCTTTGCGCGGTTGGGCGAGTCAAGCAAGACCTGATTGGCTACCTCCTATTGGGCACTTGGCGCGGAGCATTGAGCGTGTTTCGATTTGGAACTGAGACAGGAACGTTTGCTAGGAAATCTGCCATTTAATTTCATCCACTTCGCTACACTTGAAATAGAGATCAGAAATGGCAAAGCGGGCCTTAGGCACCACCCAATCAAAGCCGAATTAGCTCTGCCCATCTCTCAACAAGTACTTAGAAGCGGGAGGCCGACTCGTACCAGATTCCGTGCAGAATGTGGTTTTCATGCCGTAAGTCCTTTAGAAAGACGAATCTCCAGCGGACTGATAAGACAGGCTCCGGTGGACGGGAAGGGGAGGGGTACCCCGGCCTATAGCAGCAAAGCAGACCCGGGAATCAAGCCAGCCCGTTCCGCCGAATCACTTCCTTGTAATAGTCGGAGCTCAACTTGGGCGTTCGCTTCTGCGTCTGAAAATCTACGTACGTAATTCCAAATCGCTTGGAATATCCATCCGCCCATTCGAAGTTATCCAGCAAACTCCACAGGAAATATCCCTTCACCGGCACGCCTTCGGTCACCCCGCGATGCAGCTGCGTCATGTAGTTCCGCAGATACATAATGCGGTCTGAGTCATAGACATGCCCGTCGGGCGTCAGCACATCCGCTGAAGAACACCCATTCTCCGTGATGTAAATCTCCTTCACGTTCCAGATCTTCGCCACAATCTTCGGTGTCCAGTAGAGCGCCTCCGGTCCCACCGTGATCCAGTCGCTGTACATATGTGGAAAGGACGCGGGCGGCGGTACAATCGCAAATCCGCGCGGCCCGCTATCAGCGCGCACGTACGAAGGCTGGTAGATGTTCAGCCCAAGAAAATCCAGCGGGCTCCCGATCGCTTTCATCTCTGCATCGGTAAACTTCGGCGCGTCCGCTCCCAGCCACTTGAGATATTCATCCATGTACTTGCCCTCATGAATGACGGTGCCGAACATCGCGTTCTGTTCGCGCATCGCACGCTCCGCCGCCTCGATATGTGTGGTCGTTTCGATCACGGGCGCCGTGCCTGGCGGATTATCTGCAAAGCCAACCTTGGTCCCCGGCTTCGCATGCGCGCGAATTGCCTCCACTGCCAGCCCATGTCCCAGGACTGCATGATGGGCCACCTGCGCCAACTCTTTGCGGCCGAGCTTCAATCCCGGGGCGTGTGTGCCATCGCGATATCCCAGATTCACGAAAGTACTCAGCTCGTTCACAGTCATGAAGTACTTCACGCGGTCGGACAGATGCTCTACCACGACGGCCGCATAGTCGGCAAAGGCCCGGGCCGTATCGCGGTTCTGCCAGCCGCCCTTGTCCTCAAGCGCCTGCGGCAAATCCCAGTGGTAGAGCGTACAGTAGGGGGCGATCTTCGCCTCCAACAACGCATCCAGCATGCGGTCGTAAAAATCGAAGCCTTTAGGATTGCGCGCGCCTGTGCCTTCCGGAAAAATGCGAGGCCACGCAATCGAGAAGCGGTACGTCTTCAGGCCGAGGCGTGACATCAGGCCGATATCTTCTTTGTAGCGGTGATAGTGGTCATCCGCCAGATCGCCTGTGTCACCGCTGTGTGTCTTGCCGGATGTATGCGAAAAGGTGTCCCAGATCGAAGTCCCCCGGCCGTCCTCGTGTACAGCGCCTTCCACTTGATAGGAAGCCGTCGCGGAGCCCCAGAGAAATCCTTCTGGAAATCTGCCTGGTCCGCTGCTCAAGCCAAGCTCTCCCTGCGCGCGCAACATCTGAGGCGTTGCCGAAAGCGCCGATGCACCCGCCGCCAGTCCCAGAAACTGCCCAAACATCCGCCTCGATATCTGCTCCGTCATCTTTCCGTGTCCTTCGGCACGCTCCCGAAGATACCATGTCAGGCGGTTAACAGAATCGTTATTCTAGGCGCCAAGTGACGTAGCTGACCAGACGCAGAAAGGCCCGCGGATCGCGCGGGCCCTTCTGATCGGACGTGACTGCGAGTTAGTAGCGTCGCCCATTGTAAATGCGCTGCACGCCCATCTGGTAACCACGGCGGAATGCATCGCGATACTCGTGCCGTTCCCGCCCCGAAACACTCGGATGCCGGTACTCATCGCGATTGTTTACATTCGGCGGACGATGGTTCTGAAAATCTCTCCGCGCGCCCTCAATTCCGTCATGGAATCCTCGCCGGGTGATGTCGTCTCGATACTCCCCCGGAGGCTGCGTCCACGGCTGGTTGTAATATCCCGGCGGAGGAGGCCCCTCCTGCGCCTTCGCTCCAGTCATGCCGATCGTCGTCAACCCCATACCGATGAGAATCGCCATCGTTCCCAGTCTTGCTCGCATGTACCCTCCTTGCCTTTCTCATTCCATCTCCACTGAACGAAACCTCATTGCAGTGGACTTCGATGGGACCGATGCTGCTGCCGTTGTATGAGGCCGGTGCAAACCGCAGCATCTGGGAATGGGAACCCGGTGCTATCCGAAATGTGGCGTTTCGGAAGGAAATAGATGATCACTTCGCGCGACAATACCAGTGCGGATCGGGTGAACTCGGGGCGAAATCTCCAGTACCCGACGCCAGGTGTAGGCGACCAAAAAAGAGAACCGCACCATCTGCGCCGAAGACGCTATTGCCCGGACGGCCAGTCCCCTGCCATCCTGACGGAATGGCGATCCGCACTCTCTCCACTCGCGAGGTCTATCGCAATCCCTGGCTCAGCGTCCGTGAGGACAACATCGAGCGCACCAACGGCGCTCGCGGCATCTATGGCGTCGTTGACAAACACGACTGCGCCGCCATCCTGCCCATCGATGGCGATCACATCTGGCTGGTCGAGCAATACCGCTATACCATCGGCGAACGTGCGCTTGAGTTGCCGCAGGGTGGCTGGGAATCTGAAATCGACAACCCGGAAGAGCTGGCACGCGGCGAGCTGCGTGAAGAGACCGGCCTTATCGCCGGTCGCATGATCGAGCTTCCCTGGATGTGGATCGCTTACGGCTTCGCCCGCCAGCGCCAGCACATTTTCGTCGCGGAGGACCTCATTCCCGGCCCCCACCAGCGCGACCACGAAGAGGCTGACATGGAAATTGTTCGGATTCCCATTGCGGAGTTCGAGGAGAAACTGCGTACCGGCGCGATTCGCGATGTCTGCACCATAGCGACGTGGGGCAGCTATCAGCTCTGGCTCAGGTCGAATGGTTAGGACCACATGGGCTGGTCTTTGAGAAAATCCGTGGTTATCTTCCAATGCCTTGCGTGCATCACGATTGCACTCTTCGCAGCTACAATTTCCAGTGCTGAGGAGCCTCTCCAGGTCACGGTTTGCCAGTTAAAGAAAGACCCCTCCGCTTATAACCACAAGCTCGTCGAGGTCACCGGCTTCGTCACCCATGCGGCGCGCAATTTCACCGTCTACGATCCGACATGTCCCTCGTGGCCGGCCATCTGGCTCGAATATGGTGGTTCGATCAATTCCGGTACTGTCGCCTGCTGCAAGACCCTGAGCGATCGCCGTCGGCCGCAGCCGCTCGTCATCGAGAACATCCCGCTTCCGCTCACTGACAATCAGCTTTTCGAGGACTTCGACAAGGCCATTCAGCCGCCCTTCCGCGCGGGACAATCCGGCGCTATCGAGCATGCAACCCTGATCGGCACCTTCTTTGCCGGGCAGCAGATGGAGACTGCTACCGAACATTACTGGGGCGGCTACGGCCACATGGGCTGCTGCAGCCTGTTGGCCATTCAAGAGGTCAAGGATGCGGACACGCAACGGCGCGCGGACCTGGATTATGGCGAATCAAACGAAAAGCTGGACCTGCCCGATCCTGACTGCACCTTACGCACGCTGCTTCCGGATGAGCAGAACGCGGCACTGATGCAGGCGCAGCATGATGCCGACAGCGGAACCCGCGCCTGGGCACTGACGGATGCTGCGCGAGTCGCGGCCGATGCGCTCTCGCATCTTACGAAAAAGAAGTCTTTGGTGACTGCCGATGTGAAGCTTGCCCGCGACTCGGTCGCCCGCAAGACATATCAGTGGGCAAGCAAAAACAAGACCTATACCGTCGTCGTCAGCAAACCGTATTGGCTCTCCTACTATGCGCACGATCCAAAGCAGGTCGCATGGGTCGCAGTCGCGGCTTATGAGACGTCCTGCAGTGGCAGCAGCGATGCCGAGTAAAACGCGCCGCCCGCGCCGTCTGCTATTAAAATGAAAACACCGGCCCTAGCTGATATGACCAGTTTCCGCGAGTGATGTAATTTTCGTGAGAAAGCCAGCTCACATAGGGCGGATCGCCAATTCCCGGCGCCGCTACCATGTTGGTCCGGTACCGAACCAGGTCCTCGCCGATGCCGACCCGCAACGCCACCGTATCCGACAACTTGTAATCCCCAGTAAGGTTCGCATTCCAGTCAAAATGCAAAATCGGCCCTAGCTTCGGCGGCGGATTTTCGATCACCATCCCGGTTTCTACATAGCGATTTGGACCGAGCTGGTTATTCGGCAGGACCACCGTTGTCGGGCTTGTTGTGTAAGCGCGGTCCCACCGCACGAAGCCCGGCCGGATCGCCACCCGCACGGCGTAATGCGGTGTTTCATAGCCCGCGCGCAATCCGAAGACGCCGCGCAGCGCGTTGCCACCTGCGCGATCGCTCGCCTCCGCGCTCGCTCCCGGCTGGTAGCTCAGATCTCCATCGAAGTCCACAAACGGCAGCAGCCGGGCCGAGAACTCTACGCCGGCGCCCGTCGTCATCGCACGGCAGTACGTGCATCCTGCCGTCGTAGTGGCGATCGACAGGCCGTTGAAGTGCGGCGCGATCTGGAAGCGCGGCAAGCTTCGCCGCCACTGCAGTTCCTGGTCGGACGGCAGGAAATGCTCTCCAACGCCGTCATACGCTACGGATGGCACGGGATGTTCGTAGTCTCGGTACCAGGGTGTGCGCCCCCGAAGCAAGTTGGCGAAGGAGCGCGACGGATTCAGCGATCCACGCAGCACCTTTCTGGCAAGCGAATGATCGTCATCAACGATCCATGGCACAACGTCCTTGTCGATCCAGTCCTCGGTAAATACCCACAACATGCCGACCGTGGGCGTGACGATGAAGTCTACCCAGCCGGTGTTGTTAGTGTAGTGGTGTCCGGCATGGAAGTTGCTGGCATCGCAGTGCTCCATGCATTTGGTGCCGTAGGTAAAGCCACCCTCCGAGCCTATCCCCGCCTCGCCGATCGGCGATATCTCCGAGTGTGTGCTGTAGACGGTCGTCCACAGAAAAGCCAGCCATCGCGAGCGCCAGTAGCCCGGCTCGTTCCATTGAAGCCGCGCCTGACTCTCGCTGTTCTGCACCTCGATGAATGCACCGACGGAGCCCTGCAGCGGATGGCCCACGTAGTTCACCAGGAAGCTGTCGCCGTCGCTCCATCGGCCCATGTTGTATTGCTTTATGGACGCCGCATAATCATGCCAGAAGGGCTTGTGCATCAGCTGAAAGCGCATCGTGTCATCCATCGCCAGCCGAAAGCCATTCTCGATGAGGTTGAACTCCAGCGATTGGACCAGCAGGCCCTTCCAGTGATACTTCGCCTTACGCTTGGGGTTGATTTGCTCCGGCTTGATCCACGATTTGACGTTCGTGGGTGCGGCCTCTGGCGCTTCCGGCAGATCGGGATCTGGCAGAGCAACGGCCGTTGCGTGCGCGAATATTGGAGTCAGGCTCAACCCTGCGGCAACAATCCAACTGAGTGCGCGCCTGCCCGCGCGCGACAAATGCAAGTCCAATCTGTTCCTCAAAAAGCGGACCGCAGCAACAGCCCAGGAATGTTTTTTATGTTTATGGATTCAGATGCATCAGGTATTCAGCGGATGCAGACGGAAACAGCCGCCCTGGCGGACGGCTGTTCGTCAAACTGAATCGCAATCAGCTAACTTTGAGAGGCGTGCACGTTCTCCTGATGCTTGCTTTCCGAGACGACGCCCTCATGCTGCGCAATTCCGATGCACTCTTCCAGGATCGCGAGCGCCGCATCGATTTCGCCCTGCTCGACGACAAGTGGGGGTGCCAACCGGATCGATGTCTCGCCGCAGCCCAGAATCAGAAGGCCGCGCTCGAAGGCGAGGTCGACGATGCGGTCGCGCAACTGCGGCGCTGCCTCGCGGGTCTTCTGGTTTTTGACGATCTCGATGCCGATCATCAACCCGCGGCCGCGGACGTCACCTACGATGGAGTGCTTTGCTACCCACCCCCGGAGGCGCGAGAGCGTCGCCTCACCCAGCTTCGCCGCATTGGCGATACCTTCCCGTTCCAGCACGTCCATGGTGGCGAGCGCTGCGGCGATGGCCACCGGGTTGCCGCCGAAGGTGGATGCGTGGGATCCCGGCTTCCAGTCCATGATCTCGGCGCGTGTCATGCAGATGCCGAGCGGCATGCCGGAGGCGATGCCCTTGGCCATGCAGACGATGTCGGGCTGCACGCCGGTGTGCTCAATCGCCCACCACTTGCCCGTCCGTCCTGCGCCCGACTGCACCTCATCGGCTACCAGCAGGATGCCGTGACGGTCGCAGATCTTCCGTAGCTCCTGCATGAAGATCGTCGGGGCGACGACGTAGCCGCCTTCACCCTGGATCGGCTCCACGAAGATGGCGGCCACCTCTTCCGGCGGCAGCATGGTCTTGAAGAGGCGGTCCTCGATGTAGCGGGCGCACTCCAGTGCGAAGGCTTCCTGCTCCTGCGCTGTGTCGTTGGGACAGGCGCGGTAAGTGTAGGGATAACGCACGTGCGTGACCCCCGGGACCAGGGGCGCGAAGCGGCGCTTCTGCTGCGGCTTGGACGCGGTGAGCGAGAGCGCTCCCATGGTGCGCCCGTGGAAGGCGCCCAGGAAGGCGATCACGTTCTGGCGGCCGGTGTGATAGCGGGCCACCTTCAGCGCGCACTCAATGGCTTCGGCGCCGGAGTTGCCGTAGTAGAAGCGGTGTGGCCCGGGCATGGGCGCGACGGCGGAGAGGCGCTCGGCAAGGGTGACGAGGCCCTCATAGTAGAAGTCGGTGCCGGACATGTGGATCAACTCACCGGCTTGCTGCTGGATCGCCTTTACCACCTCCGGGTGACAGTGGCCGGTGGAGACAACGGCGATGCCGGCGGCGAAGTCCAGGAACTCGTTGCCGTCCACATCTTCCACGCGAGTGCCGCGGCCGCACTTGGCAACCAGCGGATAGCTGCGGGTGTACGACGGAGAGATCCAGCGATCGTCGGCCTCGACGATGGCGCGCGCTTTGGGTCCGGGCAGCGGGCCGGAGATGCGCGGCGCGTGCTGCGAAGTAGGGGTCTGAACGGGAGTCTGGGTCGGCATGGCGAGAAGCTCCTTCTCCTGAAAATGTGGCGAGAGATGTAGATGGAAGGGCACCCGGAGCGGCTTAGGGATGAGTGGTCCGGGAAGAGAAAGCGGGAACGGCGAGAATTAGTCGCCCGCGAAGAGACGCGGTCGTGTCGCAGAGGGCAGCACCTGCGCGGCGGGCATCCGCCGGCGGACTGCTACGAAATGGAAGCTATTCCGCATCTGCTTGCTTTCTTGTCGAGAGCATAGCACAGGGGTGTATGGGCAGGTCGGCGATGAGGCGGTACCGTGACCTCCCCCTCCCCCTCTCCCGTCACCGGAGGCTGGCGTGTAAGCTGCTTGTTTCGAGTGGCTTAGGGTGCCTCCCGCGAGCTAAATTCGTCCATCCATTGGGTTTATCGCTACATTCGTCCAACCATTGGACTTAGCGGCTTCCAAATGCCCTTTCGGCACGCGGAGATACAAAAAGCCACCGGCGTGGTGGCTTTTTCTGCTCGATCTTCATTTCCAGTGTAGCGAACGGAGGGAAATAAAGTGGCAGGAATCTGTGTTCTTGTTCGCACTAGTGACCGTTTTGGGTGCGATGAATTGCTGCGAGCGGGGCGACCGGGACTCTGCCGGGATCATACCCACCCTGTGCAGGCGTTCTGCTGCCTGGCGATTTTGCTGAAATATGACAATTGATGGCGTAATTGAGGCGTCTCTGGTAACCACCTCAACGAGCTCCGTTCAGCCACAAGACGGAGAGGTCAGTTCATCTTGATGCCGTGCTCGCCGACGATGGTGAAGGCGTTGAGCATGTGCGTGACTCCCAAAAGAACGCGGACCTGTTTGCCGAGGTTCATGAGCTCGAGACTGCAGCCAGCGGTGCGCGCGGAGACGTAGAGCCGGGCAAGCGTGCCGAGGCCCATGCTGTCCATGCGGGTGAGGTCGGTGAGGTCGAGGATGATGCGCTTGTGGTCCGGCAGCAGCGGCTTGACCTGGTTGTAGAGGATGTCGCCGACACCGGCTACCAGTTTGCCGTGACAGCGCACGACGATGGGGTGGGCGTTGCGGTCGATATCGAGCGTCAGGGTAGGCGGCGGCGTGCTTGGAATGTCGGGCATGGTCAGTTCACCGTAATGCTGTGGTTGATAACGAGGAGAAGGCCTCGAGCATGTGAGCGGTTTCGAGCAGGGTGCGGACCTGCTTGCCGAGATTGATGAGTTCGAGGCGGCAGCCGGCGGTGCGCGCGGAGACGTAGAGCCGCGCCAGCGTGCCGAGTCCCATGCTGTCCATGCGTGTGAGGTCGGTGAGGTCAAGGATGATGCGCTTGTGGTCGGGGATAAGCGGCTTGACCTCCCTGTAGAGGATGTCGCCGACACCGGCTACGAGTTTGCCGTGACAGCGGACGACGATGGGGCGGGCGTTGCGATCGATGTCCACCGTTAAGGTGTTAGCGCCGTCGGGCATGGTTGGACTCGCTTGCGAGAGGTTGGGAGGAGGCGGGGTTCATTCTCGCACGGATTTTGTGGAAGTGATGTATTTGGTTTGACCTTGCGGACTGGCCGTAGCCGGGAGCTTGCGTGCCAGGATCGGGCACACGCCGGAGCAGTTTTCATTTGCCTGATGGCATCTCTGCGAGGAAAAATGGCCGGCGCAATCTCATGCATTGCGATCCGGCCCTGTGAAGAAAAGTTTTTCAGGAACTACAGCGCGGCGATGCCGTTGAATCCCGCTGTCTTCGGCAGTCCTTCGATTTCACTCAGGTCTTTGAGCGTGCCATCCGAATTGATGGCGAAGACGCCGAGAGTTCCTAGACCGGAGTTCAGCGTGTAGAGATATTTACCGTCTCCACTGACGCTCATATCGAGGTTCGCTGCACCCTCGGGTTCTGTGCTGAGAATGGTGCCGGCGATCGGCTTCAGCGCGCCGTTGGCGCCGACCGAGAAACCGGCGACGGATGCAGATGCAGAGTTATCGAAGTAAACGAATTGGCCTTTCGGAGTAATGGCGTTCCAGCAGTTTCCATCGCCCTGGCTGGGAAGGCTCTGGCTGATGGCGGTGATGGTTCCGTCTGCATTGATGCGATAGGACGATACGCTGGAAACGTTTGTTCCTCCGGGTTGATTTTCCGAGATGATGAGAGTGCCTGCCGGAGAAAATACAGCGGCGAAGACGCCAGGTGTGACGCTTCGATTGACTTTGACCGTACCGAGCGTGCCGTCAGGATTTATGGGAAAGGTATCGATGTTATTGGGTCCCTTTTCCACGACAACGAGCGTTCTTCCGTCGGGACTGATTGTGATGGCGGAGCCGCCATCGTTCGTGGCAGTGAGATGCACGGTGGGTTGCGAGATCTGATGAAGACGTCCGAAGGCGTCCGCGCGGAAGCCGGTAACTGCGCCGTTTCCACCCGCGTTCAGAACGTAAACGATGTGATTATGCTCGGCAACGGCAACCGGGAAGGCGCCGCCGGCGGGGGTCTCGTCGACCAGGATGGGGAAACCATTCAGCAGACGAAAACTGGAAACATTTCCGCTTCCTGCGTTGATGGCGAATAAGAGAGAGCGATCCTGGCTGAGAGTGAGCGCGCCTTGAGATTGAAGCGGGTCCGTGGTGCCCCCGCTGCCGCGGCCGCCGGTGGCGACACGCCGGGTGAGCGCGAGCCTTCCGTCGTAGAGACGCTGGTAGGTCAACACCTCATTCTTGTCGGCATTATTTGTCAGGACAAAAACGGTTGAGCTTGAGTTGAAGCGATTGTCGGCATGCAGCATCGGCGTACATGCTGCAGCACTCAGGGCGGCGGCCAACAGGCCGAGAACAGCTTTTCGCATTTTCCTACTTCCTCAAGGTGAATTGATGGCGCAAAAGTCCATGCACTTCCCTAAGGGAGGAAGCGTTCGCCTGGAGTTCTTTTGTGCCCAGCCATTAGAAGAGTGGAGAGAGGCAGAGTTACAGATGTGGATAAATAATTGACTCGGAGTTGCCGCGTTCGCGCACGACGATGGGATTGGTGTTGCGGTCGATTTCCAACGTTACGGCGTTGGGGCCGCCGGGCATGGTTGGTCTCGCTTGCGAAAGCTTGGGAGGCGGCGGGGTTCATTCTCGGATGGATTTGTGGGTTGGCTTCGCGCTATCCCAAGATTGCTCGACCGATGTTCGACCACCAGGCGGGCGCGCCGCGGTAGAGATAAATCATCATTAGCTGGAGAACCACGAGCGACGGCAGCACAACGCGGTAAACGATGTGAACGCGCCGGTTCACAAGAAGATCGCGCGCGACCCCGAGAAGGATGACTGCATCCAGGGCGAAATAGTAGAGGGTGTATTTGTCGAGAAAGCCGAAACGGCCAAAGGCCGCATCAAGCAGGCCGCAGGTGGCGATAAACACGAGACGCCGATGGAATTCCGGCTTTTTGCGCCAGTAGATGGCAAGGCCGATAAGCGTTGCGAAGATCAGCATGTCGCCGAACGGGACAATGAGAAAGGCGTCTGCGTTCGGAAGGTGCATGACGTGCTTGTCAAAGCGGCCCATGATGATGCCGATGGTGAAGCCCAGCGGCACCATCACTGCGGCCAAGCCGACGCCGAACCAGCCGAGAAGACGATGCACCTTTACCTTGCGCACGCGGACCAGTGTCGACTGCAGGATAAAGAATATGACCCACAGGCTGAAGGCGGCGGCGTGAATCCACAGGAGGAAGGGCCGCGGAACGGCAGGATGGAAGAGATTCTGATTGACGGTCTGACTGAAGCCGGCGACGACGATGGCCGCGATGAGCAGCGACATCGCGAAGTAAAAGTATTTGTCGAGAAGCCGGTAGCGGCGGGCTGCGGGCACGCGAGGGACGGCGAGTGCACCTTGAAGGGATGAAGCCATGATTCCAGCCTCCGTGACACCTGCTTGACGCTAGGAAATATCTTTACGGGGGCCGGTATGGGGGGTGCGAGGACTGTAGCACGTCCGGGCGTCATGTCGCCGACACCGGCTACCAGTTTGCCTTAACAGCGGACGACGATGGGATGGGCGTTGCGATCGATTTTGAGCGTTACGGTGGCGGCGGCGTCGCGCGCCTCAATCCTGATTGCTGTTGGAACGGCCAAGAAACGAGTTGCACTTACGCCGAATCTCGGCCAAGATGCTATGCCGTAGCCTAGCCCACGCAAAACGGAAGCTTGAGGATGCAACCGCCTTCCCAGCGCTCGACAGATATTCGCCCGTTGTTGCCGATCTACCTCGTGATCTTCGTAGCTTTCATCGGCTACGCAATGATGGTGAACTTCTTCGTTCCATTGCTGATGCACGATCACGGTTTTCTATCCGTTACGGCGTCCACTGCGCAGCGAACAACTGCTGTCGGCATTCTGCTTGCCATTTACCCGCTGGGACAGTTCTTCGGCTCGCCCATTCTCGGCGCGCTGTCCGATCGCTATGGACGCAAACCAATCCTGCTGGCTTCGCTTGCCGTCGCCGTCATCTGTTATGCGATCATCGCGATTGCCATTCAGCAGCGCAACCTCATTCTGCTGGGCTTCGCCTGTATCGTTGGCGGTTTGAGCGAGTCCAACATTGCGATCGCGCAAAGCGCGGTAGCCGACGTCGCGCAGCCGGAAGACCGGGGGCGTCTTTTCGCCTATATCTATACCGCCTGCAGCCTGGGTTACATCAGCGGCCCACTCATCGGTGGTCAGGTGGTGCTGCATGCAGGATTCAGCGCGCCTTTCTGGGGCGTAGTTGCGTTGCTTATTGCGGCGCTTGTGTGGACGCTCATCGCGTTCCGCGAAACTCATCCTGCCGACAACGCCCGAGCTCTCGATTACTGGTCTGCGATGATGAACCTGACGAAGGTCTTCACCGATCGCCCCATTCGCCGTCTCTACCTGATCAATTTCATTTTCTATCTCACCATCTTTGGCTTTTTCAGAGTGATTTTGATTTATATGGCGGACAAATGGCACATGCTGGCGCATGAATCCGGCATCTATTATTCCTACTTCTCTGCAATGTCGCTGGTGGCGAGCTTATTTGTCGCGGGTCCACTGCTGCGGCGTGTGAATCTGAAATCCGTTGCCATCTATAGTGCAGTGCTTGCGGGCGTGCTTATGTGGATTGTGGTGCTGCCGCAGAGCCGTTACTTTCTTTGGGTGACGGCGGGGCCCTGCTGCCTTATCGCAACGTTGACACTTGCCAGCTGCGCGGCTCTCCTGTCGAATTCTGTGGAACCTGAGCGGCAAGGCAGCGTGATGGGAAATAACCAGGCGTTGCAAGTGGGAGCCGAAGCGGCGGGTGCGTTGGTGGGCGGTCTTCTTGCGGCGGTTGTTGTGACGCTTCCTCTTTTGGCGTTTGGGGCGCTGCTGTTGCTAGGTGGTCTGCTGCTCATCCCGGTTCGGCCGCCGATTGCGACGCAGCCGGTGCCGAAGGCGAGAACTCGAGTCTCCTCGACCAGTATTCCCAGTATCCCCGCTGCTGAATAGATCGCCGTCGCGGTCTGCAGCCTTCGAGTGCGGCGAGGCGGGCATAGGTGGGTGGCGCGGTAAGATCCCCTCATGCTTTCGAAACGTTCTTCCAAATCCGCTGCTCTTGTGGGCTTTTCCGTGATCGGCCTGGCGGTGGGCGCAACCGCGATCGGCGCGATGGCGATTGGTGCACTCGCTATCGGTGCGCTTGGGATCAACAATCTTGGAATGGGGACTGGCCGGATTGAGGAGTTGAGTATTGGGAAGCTTACTGTGGATGAGCTAGTGGTTAAGAAGCGGAGTGATGGCAACTGAATTGAATTAATCGGCGCTCTGGAGTAGCCGAATGGGCCGTTTGCTGATCAACATCTTTCTGTTGCTGCTGGTGCTTGCGCGCATGACGGCGGACGCACAGTCGGCGCCGCGTGCCGATTATCATGAGCACTTGCTCAGTCCTGCGGTGGCTCATCTTATCAAGCAGCCACGACCCTTTCTTGCCCGCGACCTGATCGCTGAGCTGGATGCTGCCGGTATCCGGCAGGCTGTCATTCTTTCCCTGGCTTACCAGTTTGGCAACCCGAATCGTCCTGCCATAAAGGATGAATACACGCAGGTCCGGAAGGAGAACGATTGGACCGCGAAGCAGGTGGCGCTCTATCCCGGCCGCCTGATCGCATTTTGCGGCGTCGATCCGTTGCGAGACTACGCGCTGAGGGAGATCGAACGGTGTTCGCATGATCCGCGCCTCAGCAACGGGCTCAAGCTCCACTTCGGCAACTCGGACGTGAATCTCGCAGATCCAGAGCAGGTCCGCACGCTGCAAGCGGTCTTCCGGGCAGCCGACAGCCACCACATGGCGATCGTGGTGCATCTGCATGCGAACGTTGACCACCACCGTCCGTACGGGAAACGAGAGGCACAGATCTTCCTTGAACAGTTGCTTCCGGCGGCGCCGCACGTTGCCGTGCAGATTGCGCACCTTGCAGGAAGCGGCGGCTATGACGACCCAGCGACGGACGCCGCTCTCGGTGTCTTTCTTGATGCGATCGCGCACCATGACGCGCGCGTTGCGAAGTTGTACTTCGACATCTCAGGGATTGCGGGCCTGGGGAAATGGAAGAGCAAGAAGCAACTCATCGCGTTGCGCATCCGGCAGGCGGGCGTTCACCGCATTTTGTTTGGGAGTGACGGAGCCTGGACCGGATTTACACCTGCTCACGCAGTAGCCGCCTTTCACGAGCTGCCGCTGACTCGGGAAGAGTTCGCGGTGATCGAGAGCAATACGCCGCCTTACTTGAATTCAAAGCGCTGAGCTGTTCATCGGACGTCTGCTTTGAAGGCCGGGAGGCGAATTGATCTTTACTTCCGCTTCCACCTCACGCCATCCTTACTATCTTCCAGCACAATTCCCTTTGCGGCTAAGTCGTTGCGGATGGCATCGGCGCGGGCGAAGTTGCGGGTCTTCTTGGCGTTGGTACGTTCGGCGATGAGCTTGTCTATGTCGGCGTCGGAAAGTTCGAGCGAGGCTTCGAGCCCTGCTGTTGCTTCGGTGAGCTTGCCTTCCTGGCGGGCCCAGTTGACGGCTTCGCGGGCTATCTCGGTGTCGTGGTCTTCGATGACGTTGAAGACCTGATCGAATTGCCGGAGCACGTCGAGGATGGGCTCCGCGTTCCCCTGCTGCAGCTTGCCGTGGTCGGCGGCGGTGTTGGCGTGGCGGACTAAATCGAAAATGGCGGCGCGGGCTTCGGCGGTGTTGAGGTCGTTGGCTAAGGCTGCGGTGAAGCCTCGCGCGGCCTCCTGCGTTTGCGCGAGCAGCTCGGCGTTTTCGCCAGCGGGCCAGGGACCGTGCTGGACGCGCTGCCTGAAGGTGCGCAAGCGATCGACGGCGGAGTGGGATTCGGCGAGGCCGTCGAAGGTGAAGTTGAGCTGATGGCGGTACGGCACCGATAAGAGCAGGAAGCGGATGGCGGAGGCCTTGTAGCCGCGGAGCAGGAGGTCGCGGAGGGTAAAGAAGTTCCCTTCGGACTTGGACATCTTACGGCCTTCGACGAGCAGGAAGCGGACGTGCATCCAGTGGCGCGCGAAGGTTTTGCCGGTGGCGGATTCCGATTGCGCGATCTCGTTTTCGTGATGCGGGAACATGAGATCTTCGCCGCCGGCGTGGAGGTCGAGTGTTTCGCCGAGATACTTCATGGCCATGGCGGAGCACTCGATGTGCCAGCCGGGGCGGCCGTGACCGAGCGCGGTATCCCATGCGTGCTCGCCGGGCCTGGCGGACTTCCACATGGCAAAGTCGGCGGCGGAGTCTTTCTCGTACTCATCGACATCGACGCGCGCGCCGGCGGTGTTGGCAGCGAGGTCCTTCTTGGAGAGCTTGCCGTAGTCGGGGTCGCCTGCGATGCGGAAGTACCAGGAGCCGTCCTCGGTGCGGTAGGCGAGGCTGCGCTGCTCGAGCTTCTGGATGAGCGCGACCATCTCCGGAATGTTCTCCGTGGCGTGCGGCATGATTACGGGCGGGAGGCAGCCGAGCGCGTGGAGGTCTTCGAGGAACGCCTGCTCGTAGCGCGGCGTGTACTCCGCGATGGAGACGCCCTGCGCGGCGGCGTTGCGGATGATCTTGTCATCGACGTCCGTGATGTTCATGACGTGCTTGACCGCGAGACCCTGTTGCTCGAGAAAGCGGCGCAGCAGATCGACATGCACAAAGGTGCGGAAGTTGCCGATATGGCCGTAGTCGTAGACGGTGGGGCCGCAGGCGTAGAGAGTAAGCGTCTTGCCGTCGGCCGGGATGAGGGGTTCGATTTGTGTGTTGAGGGTGTTGAAGAGCTGAAGTGTCATGCGTTCTGGCTGGAGTGGATTTGGCGCGTATTTTGATTCTACGGGAGCGGCGCTTCTGCACCGAGCGGGAGGCTGGCGCGTGCGGACAACTGCGGCGGCGCGAAGTCGCGGGCGAGGAGCTTGGGCCAGGCGGCGGCGGCAATCATGGCGGCGTTGTCGGTGGAGAGCGCGAGCGTGGGGAAAGCGATGGGCAGGCCGCGCTCCGGTGCCGCCGTGGTGAAGCGCGCGCGGAGCTCGCTGTTCGCGGCGACACCGCCGGAGATGAGCAGGCCGTGCGCGCCGTAGTGCTCGGCAGCAGCGAAAGTCTTCCGGCGGAGGTCGTCGACAACGGCACGCTGGAAGGATGCGAGGAGGTCGAGGGTCTGCTGATCGCACAGCGGGAGGGCTTCGGCGGGCTTCATCGATGGCGTGATTTGCTCGCGGCGCGATGCGATGGAAGCGGCCATGTTGTGGAGTTCAACGTAGCGGAGCACGGCCGTCTTGATGCCGCTGAAGCTGAAGAGATATGGGGCTTCGGCGGCGCGTTGGCCGCCGCGATGGGCTTTGGGTTTGATCTGCGCAAAGGAGAACTTGACGGCGTTGGGGTTACCGTGGGGGGCGAGGTGATCGATCCAGGGGCCGCCGGGGTAGCCGAGGCCGAGCAGCTTGGCGACCTTGTCGAAGGCTTCGCCAGCGGCGTCATCGACGGTGTGGCCGACGTTGCGGTAGTGCCAGGTGGTGTCGTCGTACTCGGCGAGATAGAGGTGTGTGTGGCCGCCGGAGACGACTAACGCGAGGAGCGGGCCAGTGGTTGGGAGGGCGGCTGCGTGCCCCAGCAGCACGGCGTGGATGTGGCCTTCGAGATGGTTGATGGCGATGAGCGGCTTGCCGAGCGCCCAGGCGAGGGCCTTGGCGTAGCCGATGCCGACGAGCAGCGCGCCGGCGAGGCCGGGGCCTTCGGTGACGGCGATGGCATCGAGAGCCTGCATGTTGGTATTGGCTTCGCGGAGCGCGGCCTCGACGACGGGGACGATGGCGCGGAGGTGCTCGCGGGAGGCGAGCTCGGGGACGACGCCGCCGTAGGGCGAGTGGATGGCGATCTGCGAGGCGACGACGTTCGAGAGCTGGCGCGCGCCGCGCTCGACGACGGCCGCGGCGGTCTCGTCGCAGGAGCTTTCGATGCCGAGGATGAGGCCCGATGTGGCGTGTGGGGTGTTGTTCACCATCATCCATACTAGAAGAGCATGAGTGTGGCGTTCAGCAGCGGGCTGGAAGCGGCGATGGCGATAGTGCACACGCTGGCCATGGCGGGGCATCGTGCGTACCTGGTGGGCGGGTGCGTGCGCGACCTGCTAATGGGGCACCCGCCGAAGGATTACGACGTGGCAACCGACGCCCATCCCGATGTGGTGATGGCGCTGTTTCCGCGCGCATTTGGAGTGGGGGCGCACTTCGGCGTGGTGCTGGTGCCGATGATGGTGGATGGGCAGGAGATCGTCACCGAGGTGGCGACGTTCCGGTCGGATGGCGCGTACAGCGACGGGCGCCGGCCGGATGAGGTGCAGTACACGGAAGACCCGAAGCACGATGTGCTGCGGCGCGACTTCACCATCAACGGCATGCTGCTGGATGTGGACCGTTATCTTGCAAGCGGGGATGCGGCGACGGCGACGCTCGATTATGTGGGCGGGCGCGAGGACCTGAAGGCAGGCGTGGTGCGCGCGATCGGGCAGCCGATGCGGCGCTTTACCGAGGACAAGCTGCGGATGCTGCGCGCGGTGCGCTTTGCGGCGCGCTTCGGGTTCACGATCGAGCGGGAGACGTTTGCGGCGATCCGGGTGCTGGCGCCGGAGATCAAGCAGGTGAGCCGCGAGCGCACGCGCGATGAGCTGAATCGCATGCTGACGGAAGGGCGGGCGGCGGAGGCTTTCAAAACGCTGGATGCCACCGGACTATTGCAGCAGGTGCTGCCAGAGGTAGCGGCGATGAAAGGCGTGGCGCAGCCGCCGGAGTTTCATCCGGAGGGCGATGTGTGGGTGCACACGCTGCTGCT
Organism: uncultured Acidobacteriaceae bacterium; assembly: GCA_963797895.1. Taxonomy (GTDB): domain Bacteria; phylum Acidobacteriota; class Terriglobia; order Terriglobales; family Acidobacteriaceae; genus KBS-83. The sequence goes on along the minus strand of CAWCRD010000006.1, from coordinate 1,377,859 downwards.
TTTGGAGAAGCTGCCGGCCGGGTGCTCGACCACGCTGGCGTGGGGCGCGCTGCTGCACGATGTCGGCAAGCCGCCGACATACACGGTGGCTGACCGCATCCGCTTTAACGGGCATGCGGAGGTGGGCACGCGGATGGCGGCGGCGATCTGCCGGCGGCTGCGCTTCTCCAATGAAGATACGGAGCAGATCCTGTCGCTGGTGGCGAACCACATGCGCTTCGGCGATGTGCAGAAGATGAAGGAGTCGACGCTGAAGCGGTTCTTCCGCCTGCCGAAGTTTCCGGAGCATCTGGAGCTGCACAGGTTGGATGTGAGTTCGAGCCACAACCGGCTGGAGCTTTATGACTTTGCAAAGTCGCGCTACGCGGCGGCTCCGGCGGAGGAGGTGAAGCCGCGGCTGCTGGTGACGGGTGCGGACCTGATCGCGGCGGGCTACCGGCCCGGGCCGAGATTCCGCGCGATGCTCGATGCGGCGGAGGATGCGCAGCTCGAGGGGATGATCACGACCAAAGATGAAGGGCTCACGCTGGTGCGGGAGATGTTTCCTCCGCCGTCAGCGGCTTAGCAGTCATGCCTGGCGATCTCGCCTGACTCGCAGAGGCGGCTGATGACCGGGTCGAGCTTGGGGCTGTGATCGGGTTCGTTCGCTCGCGCGTCGGAATGCAAGTAATACGGATTGATGAGCGAGAGCGTCTCATTGACGAAGATCGACGGGTGAACGAGCAGGCTTTGCCGCATCATCTCGCGCGGCAGCGTATCGGCGTGGTACTGGCAGATGCCGCTGAGCTCGGGACGCTGGTGGAACATTTTTTCGAGGCGCCACTCGTATTCGAGGAGCCGGGCGGGATCCCTCAACGGACCGAGCTCCCAGGTCATGTCGCCGACGGCCCACAGACCTGTGTACCGATCACGTAGCGAGTTGTTGAGCAGGTTTTCGAGCGTCATCAACATCTGGTCTATATCGAAGCTGCCATCGGCGAGGTGCTGCTGATCGGAGGTGAGGATGAGACGGCCTTTTGCGACCTCCTGTGCGACGTCGACTCCGGTGGCGGCGAGATAGGAGCGCAGGCCGGCGACCATGGGCGGGCTGTTGAGATAGAGACAGCGGTAATTCTGGCGGAGCCTTTCGCCCATCGACGCGGCCAGGGCCGGGAGATGCTTCGATGGGGCGCCCTTATAGATGAGGCAGTGATGGCGGGGAGATGACTGCATCGCCAACATTATATGAAAAGTCTCCGCTGTTGTTATTCAGAGTGGTCGCAAGGCTTCGGCGGCTTAGTGCCGTTACCTACCCCTCCCCCCGCGGTTTGCGGAGCTGTCAGCGAGACTTGGTTGCGGACCTATCGCATGTTTTTCTTCTGTGCGCTTGCTTGCTATAGCTTGCGAAGGCTGAGGGAGATGGGCAGGCCGATGATGAACATGTGCACCAGAATGCCTTGTAACAGACCTCGGTACTGATAGGGGCCCATGAAGTGGTAAGCGCTGAGCGGCAGCACAATCAGGTTCATCACGAGAAACACAGCGATGCCATAAAAGAGGCCGCAGACCAGCCAATGGTCTTTGAGGAATCCGAGGCGGCGGCTGGAGAAACAGTAGATTGCGGCAGCCGAGAAGGCGATGAAGTAATGCAGGACGACGCCGAGGATCCATGTGCCGGCTCCGCCGTGCCAGGCCTGTTTGCCGAGCAGCCCTCCGGCGATGAGGCGCGGGTTGCCGAGGCCGAAGGTGATGAAGGCGGAGACCAGATCGAAGGTGCCGGCCAGCGCGCCGCCCACTAGGATCGGGCGAAGCAGGTTGCCTCGTAACTCAGGCACGGAAATCGACGCAGAGCTCATGATATGCCCTCCTTACGGGGCTAACTGGGTATCTCGTTGTCTCTGGCCCGTGCCGCGGCGGATGCCGTAATTCTGTCTATAATATCGATATTCTTAGTACATACAAGTTGATTGGGATGAGTTGACTTCGGACTTAGGCGACGCTGGCGATCCCTGGTGTGGATTGGTTGCGGCCACTGGGTATGGTTCCCCAATTGGGCAAGGCATCCACAGAGGTACAACAAAGGATGTATTCAATCTGACCCGGTAGGCACCTATGTTTGTTACGTACTTTCGGTACGTGCAGACAGGGCCTGGTTGAGGGCTCTGATCTTGACGGAGTGCCTATGAGAAAGTCTGTTCGCCTGTTCGTCGTTCCTGCCCTCGTCGTTGTAACGCAAATTGGCTTCGCCTCCGATCCCGGTCCACAAACGCCGCAGCCGACGCCGCCCATCATCAATCAGCCATACCCGGGACCGATTGGGCCGAATACCGGACCCGTCGATCCGACTCCGACTGAGCCCCCCGTCGGCCGCTAGGAGATGGCGATGCACATGGCCGCGTTGGACTACGTGTTATGGGTGACCGGGTTCTGTCTGAACCTGGGCGTGTTCTGTGTCCTGCTGCATAAGCGGCGGTACCGGAAATTTCCCTGGTTCACGCTGCTGATCGCGCAGGACGCACTGCAGACCATCGTTCTGTTTTGCGTCCACCGATACCCGATCGTCAACTTTTATACCTATTGGAGCTTCGAGGCGCTGGATGCGCTGTTGCGCCTGCTTGTGCTCTATGAAGTGGCGCATGTGCTGCTTGCGCAATGCGGAATGAGCGTGACAGGCGTGGCGCGGCGCTACTGGAGCTTCTTCGTCGTCCTCTCCGCGGTGCTTGCGGCGGCCGTGTGGCTGTCGCCGTCCAGCCCCTATCTGCCGGTACAGATTGCGCTTCGTATCGGACAGATGTCTTCGCTGTGTGTTGGCGGGCTGACTTCCCTGCTGATACTGGCCACCTTTTTCTTTGGGCTTCGCTTCCGGCTGCATGCTCAGGCCGTGCTCTATGGACTGGCGCTCTACATGTTCGGCAAAGTATGGGTGCAGACGCTGCTTCTGCTGCTGGGCAATCTGCAGCAGTGGTCGGCGCTGGAGGTCAGCCTGAAGCCGGTGTACCACATGACGCTGCTGATCTGGCTTGCATGTCTGTGGTTCGAAGAGCCCGAGGTGAAGGAGACGCCGGAGCTGCAGCAAGTGATGCGGCCCGGGATCGCCTAGCCGGACGACGATTGAAACCGGACCACTGCCGGGAGCTGCTGCTGCAGCATCCTATGTTCCATGGAGTACCCTCTTGCAACGCTTGGCACCGGTGCGGCCATTCTGGTTGCAGTGGCAGCGGAGAGGGTGGGGTCCACGTGGATCCGGCGGCGCACCGCATCGCGCGACCGATGCATCTGGTTCAAGAGCAATCTCCGCTTTTCGCTGACGCTAGCCTGCGGCGTGGTTATCGCGCTGCTATGGTTCCGTCTTTCTCAGAATAAGGGAACGCTGTTCGGCATTCTCGGCGCTGGTCTGGCGATCGCTCTGCGTGAGCCGCTTCTCAGCCTTGCAGGCCGGCTGTCGATCTGGGCCGGCAATCTCTATCGGGTGGGCGACCGCATCGAGTTCCAGACCATGGCGGGCGATGTGGTACGAATCGGGATCTTCTACACGCGCATGCTGGAGATCGGCAATTGGGTTCATGCCGATCAAACCACAGGGCGGTTTGTCCAGTTTCCCAATTCGCTGGTCTATCAGACTTCCATTTTCAACTACACGCAGAATTTCCGATTCATCTGGGATGAGATTGCGCTGCCGGTGACCTACGGAAGCGATGTCGCGGCGGCCCGTCAGATTATGGAGGCGGCGGGACGCGAAGTAACCGAGGCGATGGTGCGCCAGGCGCAGGCGGATATCTCGCGCACCGACGACTCATCTCTGTTGCCGGACCTTCGCGTGGAACCAGCGGTGTTTACGGAAGTGACCTCGAACTATGTCTCGCTGACCCTGCGGTATGTGGTGGATCCGCGCGAGCGACGGCAGAGACGCTCCGATCTGTACAGCCGCATCTTCAGCCTGGTCCGCGAGAACGAAAATGTGACGATTGGTTCAGACACTATGGACCTGACGGTACATCCGCCGGAGAAAAAGAGGCTGGCCGGATGAACCCCTTCGGTTTTGTATTCTTTGCTTGAGAGGGCCACGGCGTTTCGAAGCTCGCGCTGCTTTAGGCGGGAGCGCAATGCAATGGCGTATTCTTGCAATTCCCCAAAACATTCGCTGAGAAGGCTGAGATAACCCCATGTACAAAGCAAAAGCTTATTCGGTTAGCAGTGCCACATCGCCGTTTGCTTCCACCACGATCGCACGGCGCGATCCAACCGATACCGACGTGCAGATCGAAATTCTGTTCTGCGGCATCTGCCATTCGGACCTGCATCAGGCACGCAATGAGTGGAGCGATGTGATGCCGACGGTGTACCCGTGCGTTCCCGGCCATGAGATTGTCGGGCGCGTGACGAAGGTGGGCTCGGCAGTGACCAAGTTCAAAGCGGGCGACCTGGCCGCGGTGGGCTGCATGGTGGATTCCGACGGCACGTGTCCGGAGTGCAAGGCGGGCCTGGAGCAGTTCTGCCCGAACTTTACGCTGACCTACAACTTCCCGGATAAGCACAGCGGCGGCGTGACATATGGGGGCTACTCCGACAGCATTGTGGTGGATGAGCGGTTCGTGGTCCGCGTTCCGTCGAACCTTGATCTGGCTGGAACCGCGCCGCTGCTTTGCGCGGGCATCACGACCTACTCGCCGATGCGGCACTGGGGCATAAGCAAGGGCAAGAAGGTGGGCGTGGTGGGCCTGGGCGGATTGGGCCACATGGGCGTGAAGTTTGCGCACGCGCTTGGCGCGCACGTCGTGGTCTTCACCACGTCACCCAACAAGAAGGATGACGCGCTGCGGCTTGGCGCGGATGAGGTCGTCATTTCCCGCAATGTGGACGAGATGGCCAAGCATGCCGGCAGCTTCGACTTCATCCTGGACGCGGTTGCCGCCGACCACGACGTCAACGCCTACATCAACCTGCTGCGGCGCGACGGCAACCTGACCATGGTGGGTGCGCCGGAGAAGCCGCTGCCGGTGTCCGTCTTCGGCCTGATCTTCGCGCGGCGCAGCTTTTCCGGGTCGCTGATCGGCGGCATCGCGGAGACACAGGAGATGCTGGATTTTTGCGGCAAGAACAACATCACTGCCGATGTGGAAGTCATTCCGATCCAGAAGGTGAATGAAGCGTACGAGCGACTGCTGAAGTCGGATGTGAAGTACCGCTTCTCGATCGATATGGCTTCTCTGAAATCCGAGTAGCGCTGCGTTGTGAGCGTTCGGCCGAAGTGGAGAGAGCAGCAAATCTCTCCACTTCGCGCCTACGGTGCTCCGGTCATGGCGATAGGGATATCAAAACTTTCCCTGAATCAGTAACAGGAGAAATCATGCAAAACGCACATTGGGAAAAAGCAATCTGGAAGTCTCGGCTCTGGGGCTGGGCTGCATGGGCATGAGCTTTGGCTATGGCCCGGCGACGGGCGCGCATACGCTCATCCGCGCGGTCGACCGGGGCATCACTTTTTCGACACAGCCGAGGCCTACGGCCCGTTCACGAACGAGGAGTTGTTGGGCGAGGCCCTCGCGCGGTTCGCGAACGAGTCGTGATCGCAACAAATTCGGATTCAAGAACGCAAGCCAAATGAGGGCCTGGATAGCCGGCCGGAGCGCATCAGGCAGGTGGCGGAAGATTCGCTGAAGCGGCTGAGGACGGACGTGATCGATCTGTTCTATCAACATCGCGTGGATCCGAACGTGCCAATCGAGGAGGTCGCGGGTGCAGTAAGGAGCTCATCCAGCAGGGGAAGGTGAAGCACTTCGGTCTGTCCGAAGCAGGCGTGAAGACGATCAATCGAGCGGTGAGCAAGTTGAGCGGCCTGGGCGCTTGATCGGCGCGTCGCACTGCGAGGAATTCGCGATGAAGATATCTTTCGAAAAAAAGGTTGCACTGGTTACAGGCGCTGCATCTGGATTGGGTCTGGCTACAGCGAAGGCGTTTGCTGAATCAGGCGCCTCCGTGGTGTTGGCCGACTGGAATGCGAAGGACGTGGAGTCTGCAGCCAAGGAGATCGCCGATCGAGGTCACAAGACACTGGCCATCCGCTGCGACGTTTCCGATGACGCCGAAGTGGAGGCGATGGTGAAGCAGACTGTCGCCACTTTCGGACAACTGGATGCAGCCTACAACAATGCAGGCGTTCAAGGTGTCCTTGCCGAGACCGCTGATTCTCCCGGTGATGATTACGACCGGGTGATGGCGATCAATTTACGGGGTGTATGGAGCTGCATGAAGTTCGAACTGCAGCAGATGCGTGAGCAAGGCAGCGGCGCCATCGTCAATTGTTCTTCGCTTGGAGGTCTTGTCGGGGGCGCCCGGCGGGGGACCTACCATGCTGCCAAGCATGGAGTGATCGGATTCACCAAGAGCGCTGCTCTGGAATATGCAACGCGCGGGATTCGCGTCAACGATGTGTGCCCGGGCATGATGCAGACGCCCATGGTCGACCAGATGATCGCTGAAGGCCAGGGTGAAGAGTTGAATGCAATGTTGAAAGCCTATGTGCCGATGGGCCGGTTGGGGAGGCCGGAGGAAGTCGCCGATGTTGTTTTGTGGCTCTGCAGCTCAGCCGCGAGCTACGTGACCGGCCAGTCGATTTCGGTCGACGGCGGCTATGTCATGCGCTGAAAGGGAAACCATCGCATGTGGTCAAAGGACGAACTTCGCAAGATCGCTGCTGCGGATGATTTGCACATCTCACCATTCCGTGAAGACGGCGTGACGTACGGGACGCCGACGTGGATTTGGTCGGTCACGGTCGATGATGCGCTCTACGTGCGCGGCTACAACGGACAGAACTCTCGCTGGTACCAGGCGGCGGTCCGCCAGAAGGCAGGACGTATTATCGCGGCTGGGATGACGAAAGAAGTCACCTTCGAGCCGGTAGATGGCGCGATCAATGATCGTGTCGATGATGCTTATCGAGCGAAGTACGGCAACAGCTCGTATCTGAAGCCGATGATCGGAACCCGCGCTCGCGCTGCGACAGTCAGGATCATGCCGCGCGAGGCGAGTGCCTGATCGTCGATGAAGGCTCTACGAAGACCTCATAAGCGATCGGACGACGACGCATCCAATGTTGAGGAGAGCACATGGAGATCAAGAGAAGCGGCTCGCAGGCTTCCGGCAAAGGGCCGGCGGATTGGTTTACCGGCACGGTGCGGGTGGACCCGTTGTTTAGCGCGCCCGATCCTGCGCGTGTTGTCGGCGCGAGTGTGACGTTTGAACCCGGCGCGCGAACGGCATGGCACACGCATCCGCTGGGCCAGACGCTGGTGGTGACGGCAGGAGCCGGGCGCGCGCAGCGCTGGGGAGGGCCAGTGGAGGAGATTCGGCCGGGAGACGTGGTGTGGTTTGCGCCGGGTGAGAAGCATTGGCATGGCGCGGCGGCCACGACGGCGATGACGCATATTGCCATTCAGGAGAAGCTGGATGGGAAGGCCGTCGATTGGCTGGAGCAGGTGAGTGACGAACAGTATTCTTCTGATCTTCATTCAGGAGCTTGAGCATTGATTGGCGGATAGCCGCTTGCGACGCTCGATGATACGTGCTACAAAAAGACACACTCGATGAATCGCCGCGTCCAATGCGATGTTATGACCACGGCGTGCAGGCCCTCCGCCTGTTGTTGTCGCTAGCTCGTCGCTAGCTTTACGGTTCCGGTCCGGAACTTTCGACTCTCCTCCTACATTTCATCCATTGCAGTCAGGGAGTACTTGCTATCGGCGAGGTGGTCATTGCGGCCCTGACGCTTGGGCTGATCTATGGCGCGACGCGTTTTGTGCATTTGTGAGATTGGATTTTTGTAGGGCACCGGTGGCGAAGTGGCTAACGCACAGGTCTGCAAAACCTGCATTCGCGGGTTCAATTCCCGCCCGGTGCTCCAGAGTTATCACACGGACATCTTGTCCGCACATTCGTAACTGTCGCCGATCCTTAAAAGGCTGAGCTTTCGGTGGCCTCTGCATCACCGGCGGCGAGGCCATGCTTTTCCATTCTGTAGATCAGGGTGCGGCGGCTTATGTCGAGATAGCGCGCGGCCTGGGTCTGGTTTCCTTTGAACTTATCCAGTGCGCGACTGATCAGCTCGCGCTCGATTTCTTCGAGGCTTAGTCCTTCCTCAGGAAGGTTCGGCCAGAGCGCGGCGCTGGGCGCCGAGGGCGAGATGAGCTCTTCGGGCAAATCGTCGATGGTGATGAGATCGCCGGAGGAGAGAACGAGCAGGCGCTCGAGAATATTTTCAAGCTGGCGCACATTGCCCGGCCATGAGTAAGAGATGAGCCGTTGCTGGACATTGGGTGAGAGGCGAATCTCCGGCAGGCTGTGGCGCTTGCGGATGCGTTGAAGCAGGGCTTCAATGAGACCGGGAATATCTTCGCGACGCTCGCGCAGCGGCGGAATCTTTAGCGGGACGACGGCGAGCCGGTAATAGAGATCTTCGCGGAAACCGCCATCTTCCACCATCGCCGATAAATCGCGATGGGTGGCGGCGATGACGCGCACATCGACTTTGACCGGCGCACTCTCGCCCAGCTTTGCGATTTCACCTTCCTGGAGAACGCGCAGCAGCTTGACCTGTGTATTGAGTGGAAGCTCGCCGACTTCATCGAGAAAGAGCGTGCCTCCGTCGGCGGATTCGATGCGGCCGGATTTGCTAGTGAGCGCGCCGGTGAACGCGCCGCGTGCGTAGCCGAAGAGCTCCGATTCAACGAGGTCCGCGGGGATGGCGCCACAGTTGATGGGCATGAAGGGACGGCTGCTACGGCGGCTGTTGTGATGAATGGCGCGAGCGACGAGCTCCTTGCCGGTGCCCGTCTCGCCGAGGATGAGAACGGTGGCGTCGCGTTGTGCGACGCGCGCGGCCTGGTCGAGCACGCGGAGCAGCGCCTTGGAGTTGCCGACGATGCCTTCGAAGCCGTAGTGGCGGTCGAGCGCGGAGCGGAGAGTGCGCACCTCTTCGATGAGGTTCTGCCGTTCCATGGCGCGATGCACGACAAGTACGAGGGCGTCGAAATCGATGGGCTTGGTGACGTAGTCGTAGGCGCCCATCTTCATCGCTTCCACGGCGGACTCGATGGTGCCGAAGGCGGTGATGACGATGACGGTAGTCTGCAGGCCTTCCTTTGAGATTCTCCTGAGCAGCTCGAGGCCAGTGGTGGGCATGCGGAGATCGGTGATGACGAGCTGCGGCTCGACTTGCTTCAGGATGGTCCATGCCTCATCGCCATCGTGCGCGAGCGAGATCTGGTAGCCGACCTCTTCAAGCTGCATCTTCATGACGCGGCGGAGACTGCTGTCGTCGTCGACGACGAGGATGCGGCTTGGCTTCATACGGTGGCTACTTTCGTCTTCATCGCAGTTGAGGATGAGGCGGGCAGCTCAAGACGGAAGGTTGTCCCGCGATCCGGATTCGGCCGGCACGCTAGCGTGCCGCCGTGCTGCGCCGCGATGTTCGCCGCGATGGCCAGGCCGAGGCCGGTGCCGTTCTCCCTGGTGGTGAAGAAGGGATCGAAGATCTGGTCGCGCGCTTCGGGAGCGATGCCGCAGCCGTTGTCGGAGACTTCCATCGAGAGCACGTCGCGAGAGAAGAAGCTGCGAATGGTGACGAGGCCGCCATCGCCGGTGGCCTGCACAGCGTTGAGGATCAGATTGAGAAGGAGCTGCTTGATCTGCTCTGGATCGCACTCGATTTCGCGATCGCGTTCTTCGGCGCGGACTTCAAGAGTGACGTGCTGCTGGGCGGCGCTGTGTTGCGCAAGGGTGACGACGGAATGGATAAGCTCAGCGGGTTCGGTGGCTTGCATGCGCGGCAGGCGGGGACGCGCGAAGTCGAGGAAATTGGTAAGCAGCTTGTTGAGGCGCTGCGATTCTTTCGCGAGGATGTCCAGGCATTCTGCCCGGTCGCTGGCAGAGGCCTGGCCGCGGGAGAGGATGCCGGTGGCGCCGCTGATGCTGGCGAGCGGATTGCGGATTTCGTGCGCAAGGCTGGCGGAGAGTTGGCCCGCAGCGGTGAGGCGTTCGGTCTTCTTTAGCTGCTCGATGTTCTGCCGCAGCTCGATGTAGACCTGCTCCAACTCTGCCTTGGTATCTTCGACGCGCTTGCGCTGCATGCGCTCACGGTCGGAGAGGAGCCCGGCAATGACACCGGCTGCGCCGAAGGTGCTGAGCTCAACGACCTGGTCCTGCGCATCGAGCGGCATGCGGAACCAATGACGATAGATGGAGGGCGCCTGCAGCACGACCGCGAGGAGAACAATCTTGAGCGCACCGCGCCAGCCGAAGAACATGCCGGCCAGCATGAACGGAAGAATGTTGAGGTGATGCAGGACGTTGTGCAGCACCACAGCATGCGGCGGCGCGATCCAGGTAAAGACGGCGAGCGCAATCACCAGGGTCACGATCAGCACTGCTTTCACGCGCGTGGACCGCAGGCTCGATGAAAGTGGCGCCATGCCTTCATTTTCCCATGCAGGGCGCGGGGGACGGCTCAGCCAGTCCTGCAGGGTGACGGATGTGGACGCCGGAGACATTGCGAGCACACTTGCAATTCAAGCGCCGCAGTGCTCGCCCGCTATATCGCTGAGACTTGAGCACGGATGTCCGGAGTGGATGTCCCATACGGAACTATCCATGTCCCTTATGGGACAGGTGGGCAGGTAAGACGCGTGCGATCTGCGGATTTTCCTCGGATTTTCGTTTGGCGCATGAATTGCCGTAGGCGATCGGGTGAGATGCCGTGCTCTTTTCTTTTTCCCGCTGCTTCTGCCCGGGTGCGCGTTGCTTGCCCAGTCGGCGGCTCCGGATTCCGCCGCGATTTCTTCGGTCAGCGAATCGCGTCCTCAGAAGCATCTTGAGACAACGAACGAAGGGCTTCCCGCGGCGCCTGCTCCACAGGCCGGAGCGCAAACCCTGCCGCCCGCAGCACACGGGCCGCGCATGCTTCTTACCTTGGACGACGCTATTGCGATGGCGCGACGAAACAGTCCACGCATCCATGAAGCGGCTGCGATGACTGAGCGTGCCCGGGCGGGAGCACTGACGGCGGGCGCCTACACGAATCCGAGCGTTGAGGTGTACGAGGGCAACCAGTATTCAAGGCCGGTGGGGAACCCGGGCACACCGGGCCTGCTGGCAGCACTATGCCGCGTCGCAGACAATTGAGATTCCCACGGAACGCCGCGCGCGCAAGAAGGCGGCGCGGTTCGGCATCGAGGGCAGCCGGGCAGGAGAGCAAACGGTCGGACTGACCGTGGTTGCCGATGCGAAGCACGCTTTCTACAACGCGCTGCGCCAGCGCGAGGAGATCCAGCACAGCGAGGAGAACCTGCAACTGGTAGAGGACCTGCGGCGACGGGTGGAGGTGGAGGTCCGGACCGGCGAGAAGGGGCGGCTGGAGCTGACGCGCGCCGAGGCGGAATTGGCGCGCGCGCGATTCCAGGTGCGCAGCGCCGAGCTGGAATATGCAAATGCAATTGCAAATTTGCGCGTGACGATTGCCGCGCCGGCGGATGCCAACCTGGACCCGCAGGGCGATTTCGAGCCGAGAACATTGCTGCCGCCCCTGGAGGAGTTGCGGAAACAGGTGTTCGACACGCATCCGCTGATTGCTGAGTCGCACGCCAATACGCAGGCGGCGCAAGCAACGCTGGACCGCGAGCGCGCGCTGCGGATTCCGGCGCCGGTGGCGTTTGGCGAATTTGAAAACCAGCCCGACCTACGCTTCTGGCGCGTGGGCGCGACGATACCGATCCCGCTGTGGGACCGGAGGCGCGGGCAGATCGCCGATGCGCGCGCGGCAATTTCGCAATCGAATGCGGTGCTGAACCAGCGGCAACTGGAGCTGGTTGCGGCTCTGGAGCGTGCGTACGAGCAGTACCAGCTGGCGGACCAGCAGGCGACGTCTCTGGAAGCAGGCTCGTTGCGCGCCGCGGAGAGCGCCGTCGATGCGGCGAAGGCGGCGTACCGCTTCGGCGAGCGCGGCATCGTGGAAGTGCTGGACGCGCAGCGTGTGCTGCAGAGTGTGCGCGGCGATCTGCTGGACGCGCAGTTCGCGCGGCAGTCCGCGATGGTGGATCTGGAATCGCTGGGTGCGATTGCCCCGGCTGTGAGGCCTTAGATGAAAATCTGCAACTCTTCCCTTCTCTTTTCGCCTGCTGTGCGCCGCGTGCGTGCCGGAGGTTTGCTGCTGAGCTTTGCAGCGTTGACGATGCTGATGACCTGGGGGCTGCAAGGCGAAGCAGGAAACGCCTGCCGCAGCGGCGCAGCAGATGAATGCAGGCGAAGTGGCGATTACGCCGGCGCTTGCGGAGAACCTGAAGTTCGGCAATCCGGAGCTGGCCGATGTGACCGGCACGCTGCAGGTGGCAGCGCATGTGGAGACGAATGCGAAGCACATTGCGCACGTCGGCTCTCCGGTAAAGGGGCGCATTCTGAAGCTGCTGGTCTTTGAAGGGCAGCACGTGACGGCAGGGACGGTTCTGGCGACGCTGCACAGCACCGATTTGTCCGACACGCAGTTTGCGTTGATCAAGTCAGCCTCGCAGCAGAGCCTTGCGGCTGCTGGAGAGAAACGCGCGGAGCAGCTTGTGCAGGCGGATGTGATGGGGCGCGCGGAGCTGGAGCGGCGGCGGGCGGAGCTGCTGCAGGCGACCACGGAGGCGGAGTCGTACCACACGCAACTGCTGGGGCTGGGCATGACGGAGGCGCAGATCCGGCGGCTGGAGACGACGCACAAGCTGAGCGCGGACTATCCGATCGTTGCGCCGAAGACGGGAACGGTTCTGAAACGCGAGATCACGATTGGGCAGGTGGTGCAGCCGGCCGATCCGGCATTCACCATTGCCGATCTTTCCAGCGTGTGGATTGTTGCGAACGTGCCGGAAGAAGATGCCGGCGAATTAAAGGAAGGCATGCAGGTGGAGGTGCGCATCCCGGCGCTGCCGAAGCAGACGATCACGGGGCGGCTCTCTTTTGTGTCGCCGATTGTCGATCCGGCGACGCGCACGGTGGAGGTGCACATGGATGTCGCCAATCCCAGGGGCCTGCTGAAGCCGGATGAGCTGGCGAGCATGACCTTTACCGGGCAGACGGAGCGCAAGCTGACCGTGCCGAGCGCGGCAGTCGTCCGCGAGGAAAACAAAGATTACGTGTTCGTGCAGATCAGCCCGAAGAAGTTTGTGCTGCGGGAGGTTTCTCTTGGCCAGGAAGAAGACGATCGCCGGGTTGTGCTGAGCGGCGTTCGTGCGGACGAACGCATCGTGACGGACGGCGCCTTCCACCTGAACAACCAGCGCAAGCAAAACGCGATCAAGGGAGGCGAGTAGATGGTGCACGCCATCATTGCGGCGGCCCTGCGGCAGCGGCTGATCCTCGTCGTGGTCGCGCTGGTGCTGCTGGGCTTCGGCATCCATGCCGCTGAGCATCTTTCGGTGGACGCATTCCCGGATGTCACGAATATCCAGGTACAGATCGCGACCGAGGCGGCAGGCAAGTCTCCGGAAGAGGTGGAGCGATTTGTCACGATCCCGATTGAGATTGCCATGACCGGCCTGCCCGGCATGACGGATATGCGCTCGCTGAACAAGCCGGGCCTGTCGCTGATCACGCTGGTGTTTTCAGATGACAGCAATCTCTATCGCGAGCGGCAGATGGTTTCCGAGCGGCTGGCGGAGTTGCGCGATCGCATGCCGGAGGGTGTAACGCCGGTGCTGGGACCGATCACGAATGCGCTGGGCGAGGTGTATCAGTACACGCTGGAGCTGCCGGGCGAGAGCGCGGAGAAGCATCCTTTGACGCGGGAAGACCTGGTGCAGCGCCGCACGCTGGAGGACTGGGTGGTGCGGCCGCTGCTGCGCTCGATGCCGGGCGTGGCGGAGATCAACTCGACGGGCGGCTTCGTCAAGCAGTATGAGACGCTGGTTGATCCGCAGAAGCTGCACTACTACGACCTGACCATCAATGATGTGCGCGATGCGCTGGCGCGGAACAATGCCAATGCAGGCGGAGGCGTGCTGCCGCAGCATGCCGAGCAGTACCTGATCCGCAGCGTCGGCCTGGTGCACGATGTGGATGACATCCGCAACATCGTGCTGAGAGAAACCAAGGGGACGCCGGTGTACATCCGCGATGTGGCGGAGGTGCGGCTGGGCACGGAAGTGCGCTACGGCGCGATGATCAAGAACGGCTACACCGAAGCGGTGGGCGGCGTTGTGCTGATGACCAGCGGCGGCAACGCGAAAGAGATCGTGAGCCGGGTGAAGGCGCGCGTGGCGGAGATCAACCGCAAACACATGATCCCCGGCGGGCTGCAGATTGTTCCCTACTACGACCGCTCGCAGCTTGTAGATGCAGCAATCCATACTGTCACCGAGGTGCTTGCGGAAGGCATCGTGTTTGTCGTCGTGATTCTGTTTCTCTTCCTCGGCGACCTGCGCTCCAGCCTGATTGTGAGTGCGAATCTGCTGCTAACACCGCTGCTGACGTTTCTGGTGATGAACCATGTTGGTCTTTCGGCGAACCTGATGTCGCTGGGCGGCCTGGCGATTGCGATTGGATTGATGGTGGATGGGTCGGTGGTGGTGGTCGAGAATATCTTTGCCCGTCTGAGCCACGCGAAGCAGGATCATCATCCGGAGGATCGGTTCGCCAAGCTGCACATCGTGCTCTCCGCAGTCCAGGAGGTGGCGACGCCGACGCTTTTCGGGGTGACCATCATCATTCTTGTCTTTCTGCCGCTGATGACGCTGGAGGGCATGGAAGGCAAGATGTTTGCGCCGCTCGCGTACACCATTGCCATTGCGCTGGGCATTTCGCTGGTGCTGTCGCTGACGCTGTCGCCGGTGCTCTCTTCGTATCTGCTGAAGGGCGGATCGGAGAAGGACACGTGGCTCGTACGCGTGCTGCGCAGACCATACGACGGGCTGCTGCACTGGACGCTGCATCATCGAAAGATTGCGGTTTCCGCAGTGGTGGTTCTGTTCTTCGGCTCGCTGTGCCTGTTTCCGTTTCTCGGCACGTCGTTTATTCCGGAGATGCAGGAGGGCACGCTTTCGCCCAACGCAGACCGCGTGCCGAATATCTCGCTGGACGAGTCGCTGAAGATGGAGCGCGAGATGCAGCGGCTGATGCTGCAAGTGCCGGGCGTGGACAATGTGGTGTCGCGCGTAGGGCGCGGCGAGTCGCCGGCCGACCCTGCGGGGCCGAATGAGGCGGATGTACTGGCGTCGCTGACGCCTTTCGACAAACGTCCGAGCGGCATGACGCAGGAAGGCATCGCAAAACAGATCCGCGACAAGCTGGCTGCGCTGCCCGGCATCAACCTGGTGATGTCGCAGCCGATCAGCGACCGCGTGGACGAGATGGTATCGGGCGTGCGCGCGGATGTGGCGGTGATGCTCTACGGCGATGACCTGGACACGCTGGTGGAGAAGGCGAACGCCATTGCGAAGGTTGCGACGGGCATCCGGGGCACGCAGGATACGCGCGTGGATCGCGTGGGCGGCCAGCAGTATCTGACGATCGATATCCACCGCGGCGCGATTGCGCGCTACGGATTGAATGCGGCGGATGTGAACGACGTGATCGAGACGGCGATTGCCGGAAAGTCTGCGACCGATATCTACGAGGGCGAGCGGCGCTTCTCTGCCGTGGTGCGTCTGCCTGCCAATCTGCGCGACAGCGTGGACGACATTCGCGACCTGCAGATCAGCTCGCCGGACGGGCCGCGCATCCCGCTGAAAGACCTGGCCGCGGTGAAGGTGGTGGAAGGACCGGCGCTGATCAACCGGAGCATGGGGAAACGCCGCATCGTGGTCGGCATCAACGTGCAGGACCGCGACCTGGGCGGCTATGTGAAGGAGCTACAGGAGAAGGTGGAGCGGAAGGTCGCGCTGCCGCCGGGCTACTACATTGAGTGGGGCGGGCAGTTCCACAACATGGAGCGCGCGCTGAAGCACCTGATGATTATTGTTCCGATTACGATTGCGGCCATCTTCTTTCTGCTGTTTGTGCTGTTTCATTCGGTGCGTTTTGCTGCGCTGATCATTACGGTTCTTCCGCTGGCTTCGATCGGCGGCATCCTTGGCTTGTTCATCTCGGGCGAGTATCTGTCAGTGCCGGCGTCTGTTGGCTTTATCGCGCTATGGGGCATTGCGGTGCTGAATGGCGTGGTGCTGGTTTCCTACATTCGCAAGCTGCGCGAGGAAGGCATGTCGCAGATGGATGCGGTGCGGGAGGGGACGCGGCTGCGCTTCCGCCCGGTGATGATGACGGCGGCGGTGGCGGCTTTGGGACTGGTGCCGTTCTTATTTGCGAGCGGGCCGGGATCGGAGATCCAGCGTCCGCTGGCGATTGTGGTCATTGGCGGCTTGGTGAGCTCGACGGCACTCACGCTGCTGCTGCTGCCGACGGTGTATGCCGTGTTCGAAGGCAAGGGAAAGGTGCACCCGCATTCACATTCGCACTCGCATACGCATACGCATGCTGTGCTGGCACAGTAGTTGCAGCAAAAAGACAGGGCCACGCTGCCGTCCGCAGGTGGCCCTCTCTGTGCAGGCTGGGATCAGGGGATGCTTTCTGCGACGACTTCGACCTGCTGGCGACGATTGGTGCCGGGCAGGTCGAGTGAGCCGAGGATGAGTGGCTTGCCGGGCACGAGAATGGCGGTGCTGTCCAGGGTGCTCTGACGGAAGACGGGGTCCTGTACGCCGATTCCGGATTTTTCTTCCGCAACAGCTGACTGCGCGATCTTTGTGCGCAGGCGGGCGGCACCTTCGGCATAGCTGTCGAGCGTGGCCTCAATCTCCAGTCCTATGTCCTGATATTGGACATTCGATTGCTGGGCCTCATTTGTCTGGGGATACACGCCAATGACGATGGGAACCTTGTTGCCTTGTTTGACGTCGGACTGGCCGCCGGAGACCACGACGAGCGCGACGTGCTGCTTGCCGGCCGGCTGGCCGTTGTCTGTTTCGGTGATGGTGTAGGTGAGGCGGTAGACCTTCCGGGTGCGGTCGAGGTCGCTGAGGATCTTTTGTGCGAGCGCGATATCTTCCGCCGAGCCGCGGACGGAGATTGCGCTTTGCGCAGGCACGTAATAAAGCTTCGCGGTGGGAAGCATGTTGCGCAGATCGGTCTGAATGTCGTTGGCATCGTGCGGCGCAGTGAGGTTGTTGAGATAGAAAGTTTTGTAGGTGAGCGAAACGGGTTTTTCGTTGGCCGAGGTGAGGTCGGCTAACTTGGTGGTCTTCGATTGAGCGTAGGCATGGGTTGCGAACGGCACAAGGAGCAGCAGCATCGAGGTCAATACGGCTGTGCGGTTGCGAGTAGATTCCGGTGGTTCAGAGATATGCGACGTCATGTGTTACCTCACAGAAATGTGCGGACATAGAAGGGCTATAGCCCGGAAAAAGATGCGATCCAGGCTGGTTACATTTGCGACGACGCTAAACAGGACGCTGCGTCTGGAATTTTGCTCGGACTATTTTGATTTCTCGAAAATATGTGCGTAGAGATCTACCGGTGCAGGCATACCTGGCCCCGGGAGGATAACTATAGACACGATCTGCGCCTGCATGACGAGGTTTGGCGGAAGGCGCGGCCGGATTTATTCGACGGGAACGACGCTGTAGTGCGGGCGGCTGACGACTGGGCCACCGGAGACCTGCGCCGCCTCGGCTGTGTTGATCGTGAAGGCGTACAGCTTGGCCGTGGTCTGGTGGGGCAGCAGAGAGGGCGGCTGCTGATAAGCGAAGAGCTTGTGCCAGCCGGCATGAAGCGCCTGCGCGAAGGAGATCCGTTTCGGCTCGGGGGCGTTCTCTACCAGGAACAAGGCAGGGGGAGCGAGCTCGTCTGTCATTGCGAAGAGCAGCCGATCGAAGCGGTGAATCAGGCGACCGACGGTGAGGTAGTCACCGAGGTGCGCGGCGAGGAAGACCGCCACAAAGGCCAGCGTGTACCAGGAATGCGCAGCGATGTGGGGCCGCATGGCGTCTACATCCCACGCGCTGACCAGCACGATCATGATCAGGCCAAAGATTTGCGCCACGCTAGTGGATCTGGCTTTCATGAAACCCACTACTCCCAAAAAAGCTATGCGGGCCGGCTTGGGGGATGAGTGGGCCTGTGCAGTTGGTGTGGAAGACCGGCAGGGACAAGCCTGCGGCCTGAGAAGCGAAAGTGACCGGAGCGACCGGGACCGCGGCCAATGAGAAGACCGCGGGGACAACCATGCAGAAAGCAACCGCCAATCGGCGCAACATTTAAGACCAGCTCCCTAAAGGGAATCAGGAGAATGTGAAAGGAGAGTATCTAATAAATCACTCAGGCACGCACATATTTTTTGTGGATTTGTAAGTTTTGGAGGATTTTTTCTGTCGGGTCAAAGCCAGAGATCAAGTTATTCCAGTGCAGCGAATAGATCTTGCCAGCAGTTGTTTGTCTTTTATGTAACTGCGAAGTATGCAGATTAGACTGCACTGGTAATTAATACGGATGCAAACATTCTGGATCTGTACTTATCGGGGTTACTGATAACCAGACAGTTACTCGCGCAGGCTGAGCGCCTCTCTCCGACCTCAAGGAGCGAGGCTGACTGCCATTGCTGGGCATGGCGGCGCAGCCACCAGCACGGATCTTCGCCACCGTGGGGAAAGAGCGCTCGGGCGCAGGGCTGGTCTGTGGTGCTCTCCGCGTCGGCTTTCACCCGGTGGTTCTTGAGCGGGGTGAGCAGGAGCTGCGTGACCTGCACGCTGCTGTAGCCCGTGCCATGGTGCACGCGGATGCGCCAGACCGCCCAGTCGCCGCACCAGAGCAGCAGCACGGCGGCGAGCAGCCAGAGCAGCGAATCGCCCAGCCGGCGCTTCAGAGTGCGTAGCAGCATGGCTCCGGCTGAACGAGCTGGTGGTTGTGCGGGCAAACTGCAGGTCCCTCGCTTCGCTCAGGATGGCGGGTTTTAGTGTTACGAGCCAGCGACGCTCGACCTAGAAAATCTTCACGTGGAAGGTGAGATATTTCTTGGGATTTTCCCGGATGTGCGTCACCAGGTTGCGGCTCTCGCTCAGCATCGCGTCGGCATTGTTGTAGAGCGACGGGTTCACCACTAATTGGCCGAGCGTGCCCTGGCCGCTGTTGATCTTGCCGATGATCGCGTCCAGATTCTCGACAGTATCGCGGAATTTTGCCTGGAACGCGGGGTCCTTGGCCAGCATGCCGAGGGTGCCCTTGCCCTGGTTGATCTCGGCCATCAGGGTGTTGGCGTGGGTCACGGTCTGGTTCAGATTGTCGTAGAGGGTCTTGTCCTTGAGCAGTTTGCCGACGGTGCCCTGGCCGTTATCGATTTCGGTGGTGATGTGGTTGAGCCGCGCCGTGGTGTCGTTCAGGTTGTTGTACAACGCGTCATCCTTCAGAAACTTGCCAGCAGAGCCCTTACCCGAGTTCAGATCGTCGCTAACCTTGGAGAGCTGATCGACGACTTTAACGGCTTTGTTGTAGAGCGCGGGATCATTGATGAGCTGGCCGACGGAGCCCTTGCCGGTGTTGAGGGAGTCGACCAGGCTGTCGATCTTCGCCAGAATGGTGTTCACCTGCTCGATGGTGCCCTGACTGGACTTGATGACGTCGGAAAGATTCGGGCTTTCGCTCGTGCTCAGCTCGTCGTTGTTCTTCACCGCCGGGCCGATTGCGTGTTTGGAGTCGATATTGACTACAGTGTCGCCCAGCACGCCGATGGTATCGAGGCTGGTCTTTGAGTCCTGGTGGACATCGGACGTGTACTGTTTGCTGACCTTCATGATGACTTCAACCGGGGTCAGCTTCCGATCGGGCGCGATGCGGATGGATTTGACGTTGCCGATGGTAACGCCTTCAAGATTGACCGGAGCGCCAACCTTGAGACCGGCAGAGTTCTCGAAGTAGGAGCGAAGCGTGATTTTGCCGGCAAAGAGGCCGCCCGTACTGCCGGACATAAGGAAAATGAGCGCCGTCAGCGCGGCAAGCGCAACGATCACCAGCACTCCGACCTTCAGTTGTGACCACTGCACTTCCTGTTGACTGGGCACGACACCTCGCTGGTCATTCCCCGAAGCAGGACCCTCGGATAAAGCACCACAATACTTACGATGAGAGTACCAAAACGGCTCCCGAAAGAACCGATGAAAGACACTTCAGTGCTTGGATGATGCGAGGCGCCCCGCCGTCGCGGCGATGTCAATTTTCCAGAATCACCATTGCCCAGGACTGCGTTCCGGTGTGGGTGATGGAGAGCGAGGTGTTCCGGACGCCCATCTGCCCGGCGATTTCCCCGGCCCGGCCGTGCAGAAGGAGCAGTGGGCGCCCGTGCGGCTCGCGGCCGACTTCAATCTCCCGCCAGGTGACGCCGAAGCCGATGCCGGTGCCCAGCGCCTTGGCTGCCGCCTCCTTTGCTGCAAAACGCGCGGCAAAGCTCTCAGCCGCGTTGCGGCGCTTGCGCTGACAATAGGCGATCTCCCCGGGGGTGTAGACACGATTGAGGAAATGGCTGCCATAGCGCTCGATGGAGCGAGCGATGCGGTCGATGTCGATGACGTCAATGCCGGTGCCGACAATCACGGGTGCAGCCCTCCTTTACGCATCAGCCGGCCTCCACCAGGCCATAGCGCCGCTGCCATGCCTGCTTGAGGCGGGCGGCGACGACAGAGCGCTCGGTTTCCGTGGCTTCTGCTCCGCCGCTGGCCACAAATGCCGACGCCTCGCGTTTTGCCAGCTCCAGCAGCTCGCGATCGCGGACCAGGTTCGCGATGCGGAAGTCCGGCAGCCCGGCCTGGCGCGTGCCGAAGAACTCCCCCGGCCCGCGAAGCTGCAGATCCAGCTCGGCCAGCTCGAAGCCATCCTGCGTGCGGACCATGGCATCCAGCCGCTGCTCGGCTTCGGGTGAGACCTTGCCACCGGTCATGAGGATGCAGTAGCTCTTTGCGCTGCCGCGCCCGACACGGCCACGCAACTGGTGGAGCTGGGCAAGCCCGAAGCGCTCCGCGTGTTCGATTACCATTACGGTTGCGTTTGGCACGTCCACGCCGACTTCGATCACCGTGGTGGAGACGAGCACATCCAGCTCGCCGCGCTGAAAGCGGCGCATCACGATCTCCTTGTCATCGGCGCTGAGGCGGCCATGCAGCAGGCCGAGGCGCAGGCCCTGCAGCGCGCCGTCGCGAAGCTCTTCATACATCTGGGTGGCCGCCTTGAGCGTGGGGCGTTCGAAGAGGGAGGGCGTCTTGGCGCCCTTTTTTGCACCCCGAGTGGCGAGTTTTGCCGGCTCTTCTTCCTGTGGGGCAGGAAAATCCAGCTCCGGCTGATCGTCGCTGGGGCCTTCGATGACAGGATAGACGATATACGCCTGCCGGCCTGCGGCGACATGCTTGCGCACAAACTGCCAGACTTCGTCCGCGCGATCATCGCTGCCCCGTCGCGTGACAATGGGCGTGCGGCCGGGCGGCAGTTCGTCCAGGATGCTGAGATCGAGGTCACCATAGAGCGAGAGCGCGAGCGTGCGCGGGATGGGCGTTGCGGTCATCACCAGCACGTCCGGCTCGCCCTGGCCGGGTTTCTTCATCAGGCGGAAACGCTGCATCACGCCGAAGCGATGCTGCTCGTCGACAACGACGAGGCCGAGGCGATCGAACTCCACCTTCTCTTCGATCAGGGCATGCGTGCCGATGATGAGATCGGCCTCGCCACGTGCGATGCGTCCCCGGGCAGCGCGCTTGTGATGCAGATCGAGCGAACCGGTGAGCAGGGTGATGCGGTAGTCGCGCGTTGCGCGCTCCAGGAGCTTGCGCGCGCCAAGGTAGTGCTGGGTAGCAAGGATTTCCGTCGGCGCCATCAGCGCGGCCTGATAGCCGTTCTCGATGGCGATCAGCATCGCCTGCAGCGCGACGATGGTCTTGCCGGAGCCGACATCGCCCTGGAGCAGACGCCGCATGGGGCTGGGGTGCTTCATGTCCTCGACGATTTCGCTGAGGGCGCGCTTCTGCGCTTTTGTGGGGTGAAACGGCAGCACCTCGCGGAGCGCGGCGCGCACCTGCTCGTTTGGAGCGAAGGCGATGCCGGCGCGCTCGCGGGCTTTGCGGCGCTTGATTTCGAGGCCGAGCTCGAGAAAGAACAGCTCTTCGAAGATGAGACGGCGATGCGGGGGCGTGCGGGCACTCTGGAGTGGGGCCAGGGGAACTCCGGCATCCGGGAAATGCACCTGCTGCAGTGACGTATCACGCGAAGGCATGCTCAGACGTTCCAGGATGGCGGAGGGCAGCGTCTCGGGAATGCGCCCCCGCAGCTCACCGAGTAGCGTGAAGAGCTGGCGGCGCAGCCAGCGTGGACCGAGCTTGGAGCCGCCGAGAGTCTCATAGATGGGCGTAATGCGTCCCATCTCCAGGCTGGAGAACTCGTCGGTGGCCTCGGGCAGGATTTCAAACTGCGGCTGGATCATTTTGAAGCCGCGCGACGAGCGCGACGACTCCACCCTGCCGAAGACGGCGACCGTCTGCCCGGGCTGGAAGCGGTCCTTGAGATAGGTGCCGCGGAACCAGATGCATTTGAGCGAACCGGTGCCCTGGCCCAGCGTCATCTCGAAGATCGGCATGGCGCGCGTACGCAAGAGAACCGAGCCGCGCACTTCTCCGATGACGCTGGCGGTTTCGCCTGCGACCAACTCATGAAGCGCGCGCGGATTGGCGCGATCTTCATAGCGGAAGGGGAGATGATAGAGCAGGTCTTCGGCGGTGCTGATGCCCTTTTCCGCAAGCGTTTCCGCGATACGCGGGCCAATCCCCTTGATGAACTGAACGGGCGTATCGATCGCGAGCACGCTCTGATGCTAACAGTGAGAATCAGACTGCTACACTGCGATTCCACGGCATGGATGAGATGACGCAGGGCGAGCAAAGCTGGCAACGACGACTGATGCGCCGCGTGGTGCCGCCGCTGGTGGCAGTGCTGCTTCGCCTGCTCGGCGCGACGCTGCGATACGAAGAGATTTGCGAAGACGGCGGAGAGCCAGACCGGAGGGATGGCGCGAGCGTCTGGTGCTTCTGGCATCGCTGCCTGTTGCCGGCGGCCTGCTTTTTTCATGGGCGGCCACGGACAGTGCTGCTGATCAGCGTGAGCTTTGACGGCGAGCTGATCGCGCGTACGATCGAGCGCCTGGGCTATGAGACGGTGCGCGGATCGAGCTCGCGCGCAGGTTCCAGTGGATTGCGGGCTCTGGCGCGTGCGGTCGATGAGGGCGCAACCGCGGTGATCCCGGGCGACGGACCGCGCGGTCCGCGCTACCTGCTGAAGCCGGGTGTGACGAAGCTGGCGCAGTTGACCGGGCTGCCGGTGCACAGCTTCTATCTTCTGCCCGAGCGCGCGTGGGTGCTGCGCTCGTGGGACGCACTGCTGGTGCCCAAGCCGTTTTCACGCGCGGTGATGGTGTGGGGGCGTCCGGTTGCGCCGCCGGAGTCCGACGATTCAGGCGAAGAGGCGCGGCTCGCGGTGGAGGCCACACTGGAGCGCTTGCGGGCGCTGGCGGAAGGCCACTTCGCCAAATCGAACTAGAATCGCCTAGTGCTTGTTTCCGACTTTGACTTCGATTTGCCCGAGGAGCTGATTGCGCAGGAGCCGCCCAAGGAGCGCGGGGATTCGCGCATGCTGCTGCTGGATCGCCAGACCGGCGCTTGGCGAGACGAGGCCTTCCGGCATTTCCCGGAGCAGTTGCGCGCCGGAGACGTGCTGGTGTTGAACGATTCGCGCGTGATTCCCGCGCGCCTGTTTGGCACTCGGACCCGGCGAGCGGATGAGGCGGAACCTGCGCCGGGACGCATGGAAGTCTTGCTGACAGAACAGATCGACGCGTGGGAGTGGAACGCGCTGGTGAAGCCCGGACGCAAACTGCGCGTGGGCGATGGGATCGAGTTTGCCGGCGCGACGGAGGATACAAATCTTCACGCGGAAGTGATCGCGACGGGAGAGCGCGGAGAGAGAACGCTGCGCTTCTCGCCGGCGGCGGATTTTGATCGGCGACTGGATACGCTTGGGCATATGCCGCTGCCGCCGTATATCCATCGGGCGGATCGGCCGCTGGATCGCGAGCGGTACCAGACGGTCTATGCGGCGCGGCGCGGATCGGCAGCCGCGCCGACCGCGGGCCTGCACTTTACGCCGGAGGTGCTGGCGCAGATTCGCGCGGCTGGCGTGGATATTTGCACGATCACGCTGCACGTGGGACTGGGGACATTTCAGCCGGTACGCGTTGCGGAGACGGCCGCGATCCGGCTGCACAGCGAGCGGTATGAGCTCTCCGCACCATGCGCGGAGCAGATCAACGCGGCACGCGAGCGGGGTGGCCGTGTGGTGGCCGCGGGCACAACTACCGTCCGCACGCTGGAGCACTGCGCTTCCTTATCGCACGATGGAAAGCTGCACCCGCACAGCGGCTCGACGGATATCTTCATCTCGCCCGGTTTTCCCTTTCGCGTGGTGGATGCCCTGCTGACGAATTTCCATCTGCCGCAATCGACGCTGCTGATGCTGGTGGCCGCCTTTGCCGGGGGCGACACTATACTTGCGGCCTATCGCCATGCCGTAGAAGCCCGCTACAGATTTTTCTCCTACGGCGATTGCATGTTCATCTATTAGCAGGAGCACCATGCCGACTACTGAAACCAAGCCGCCCATTTTCCTGCTGGATTCGATGTCCTTCATCTTTCGCGCGTATCACGCGATGCAACGGTCGCGGCCCATGTCCACGCGCAGCGGTGTGCCCACGGCGGCGACCTACGTCTTTGTGAACATGATCAACAAGCTGCGCAAGGATTTTTCGCCGCACTATTTCGCGGCGATCTTCGACACGATGACGCCGGTCTTCCGCGATGAGCGCGCCAAGGCGATGACCAATGTGCGCAAGTTCAACATCAAGACGCAGCAGTTTGATGAAGTCGCCTACGAGGGCTACAAAGCGAATCGCACCGAGATGCCACCTGACCTGGTGCAGCAGATCCCGTACATTCGCCGCGCGCTGGAGGCGTTTCGCATCCCGATCATTCAGTACGAGGGCTTCGAAGCCGATGACGTGATCGGGACGCTGTCGCACAAGGCGGAGCTTGCCGGGCACAAGGTGTACATCGTCTCCAACGATAAGGACATGCTGCAGCTTGTGACGGAGCATGTGCTGGTGCTGAATCCGGCGAAGGATAATCTGGTGCTGGACCGCGCCGCCGTGGAGCAGACGCTCGGTGTGCCGCCTGAGCGCGTGATCGACGTGATGGCATTGCGCGGCGATTCGATCGACAACATTCCAGGCGCGCCGGGAATCGGCGACAAGGGCTCCGTAGAGCTGATCCAGCAGTTTGGATCACTCGAAGCAGTTCTCGATCGTGCCGCGGAAGTGAAGCGGAAGAGCTATCGCGAATCGTTGCAGAACAATCGCGACAACATCCTGTTGAGTAAGGAGCTGGTGACCGTCCACTGCAGCGTTCCGGTGGAACTGGAACTGGAACGCATGCAAACGCAGGAGCCGGAGGTTGCCGCGGCGCGCGCTCTCTTCAACGAGCTGGAGTTTACGACGCTGCTGAAGGAGCTTGCGCCGGCGATCGATGCCACGCGCGCGGAGCTGTTCGTTGCGCCGGCGGAAGAGGAGTGCGCCAGATTCTTCTCCGCAGCGCGTGCGGGGTTTGCGATTGCGGTGGATGTGACGTTTTTGGAAGCGCTGACCGAGCAGGTGAGCGAATCGCAGACGGAGGCGGTGGAAGAGGAAGCGCCGATGCTGCAGAATCTGTCGCTGCTGGATGCGGTCGAAGATGCGGAACGCAAGGAAGCCGCAGCGGAGCGGGAGCATTTCGTCGCTGTTTCTGCCGAGGAAGGACGTGCGTTGCGGCTGTCGCTTACTTCAGCGGATGGCGCGCGACTCAAGACGCTGCTGGAAGATGCATCGGTTCCCAAGATAGTGCACGACCTGAAGGCAACGATGCGCACGCTGGAGGCGCACGGCATCACGATGGCGGGCGTACGCGATGACCTGATGCTCTACTCCTATCTCATCAATCCGACACATGCGACGCATCGGCTTGCAGATGTGGTGGCGCGTTTCACGAGCTCTCCGCTATCGGAAACAGGCGACAAGCATCTGCCCGAGCAGGCTGCAGCAATTCGCGCGCTTGCCGCGAGCATGCGGGCGGACGTGGAGGCGATCCGCGGCCTGGAGGTGTACGAGACGATCGACCTGCCGCTGGTGCCGGTGCTGCTGAGCATGGAGCGCGCGGGCGTACGGGTTGACGTCAGCGTGCTGGGCGGGCTGGCGAAAAGTCTGGATACGGAAATGTCACAGGTGAGCGAACAAATTTTCGAGCAGGCCGGTCAGCGCTTCAACCTGAATTCGCCCAAGCAGCTTGGCGATGTTCTGTTCAACAAAATGAATCTGCCGAAGCCGCTGAAGTATGGCAAGGGCAAGGTGATCTCGACGGCGCAGGATGTGCTGGAAGAGCTGGCGGTGCATCATCCAGTGCCGGCGCAGGTGCTGGCATACCGGCAGCTTGCAAAGCTGAAGTCGAACTATGTCGATTCCCTGCCGCTGCTCGCGGACAGCGAGGGCCGCGTGCACACCACGTTCAACCAGGTGGGCACGGCGACCGGGCGGCTGTCGTCCACGAATCCAAACCTGCAGAACATTCCGATCAAGACGGAGAAGGGCCGCGAGATACGCGCGGCATTCATCGCAGCGCCGGGGCATGTGCTGCTCTCCGCGGACTACTCGCAGATCGAGCTGCGGCTGATGGCGCACTTTTCTGAAGATCCGCTGTTCATGCAGGCGTATCGCACCGGACTCGACATCCACACGCTGACGGCTTCCGAGGTATTCGGCGTGCCGGCAACGTCTATGAGTAAAGAAACGCGCAATCGGGCCAAGGCGGTGAACTTCGGGATTGTGTACGGCATCTCGCCGTTCGGGCTGGCGGCGAACCTGAATATCCCGCAGTCGGAGGCGAAGCTGTACATCGAGAGATACTTCGAGCGGTATGCCGGAGTGCGGCAATACATCGATCGCATGCTGGAAGAGACGCGCACGACCCAACAGGTACGCACGCTCTTTGGCCGGGTGCGGCCCATTCCGGATATTCAGAGCCGCAATCCGAACCTGCGCGGATTTGCCGAGCGTACCGCCGTCAACACGCCACTACAGGGCACGGCGGCGGACATGATCAAGATTGCGATGATCCGGATCGATCGCAAGCTGCGCGAACAGAAGATCGAAGCAAAGATGACGCTGCAGGTGCACGACGAGCTCTTGTTTGACGTGCCGGAGGATGAGGTCGCTCCGGTGCGCACGCTGGTGCGTCATGAGATGGAGAACGTGATCGAGCTGAAGGTGCCGATCGTTGCCGACGTGGGCGTCGGACAGAACTGGCGTGATCTGAAAGGCTAAACGATTTCAGAAATACTGTGAGGTCATCCGCAGCCGTTCCGGTATTTCTCGCTTCGGCAAATGCGGAGAGCGCTACTGCAGCTGACCTGCCGGCCGCCCGGTCGCCTCAAACGCATTCTCTGTGTTCTGAAGAGATGTCCAGCCGGACCATTCTGTGCTGCTGCCGGTGCACTCAGCCTGCACCGCGATGTGAGTCACCTCGCGAGCGACATTGTCGGGGATGTCGACAGATGCGCTTCTGCGGACGATGCCCGTATCGCCGTCGCCGCTCGTGCCGCCGATGCTGATCTCGTCTGTTTCCACGGTGTAGAGTTTCACCAAAGCATCGTGCGCCGCATCGCAGCCGCCGCCGTGCAGCGGATGTAAGCAGCCCTTGCTGAGCGTGATGGAGAGCCGCCCTTTCGGGCCTGCCTGCGTTGAATCTGTCTCCAGCTCAAAAGTCAGGCTGAGCCATTTCGTTTCCGGATTCAATGCGGCGGAGCCGCGCACCCAACTCTCCGAACTCCCGCCGCAATACGTCGTCGCTTGCAGCCCGTGGTCATGCCCATCGTGGCGACCGTCGTGCGGCGCGATATACATTCCGGTGCCAAGGATCAACGGCGTGCGCTCCTGCGCACCGGCAGAGAGGCAGCAGAACGCCAACAGCATGGCACAACGGGAGGACATGCACCAAATGCTACGGACAGACCCCAGCCGCACCAATCCCGCTTTCCGGTGAGACGGTCTGAACTACGCCAGTGCAGCAAGCAAACTAAGCGCCCAGCGTGCTGCGGATGGCCTCGGCGATGCGCTCGGCGTGCTTCTCCATCTCCTCGCGCGATTCGGCTTCGATCATGACGCGGGCCAGCGCTTCCGTGCCGCTGTAGCGTACGACTACACGTCCTTTGCCTTGCAGCGCGGACTCGGCTTCCTGGATGCGATCGCGTACTTCGGGGATCTGTTCCAACGGCTGCTTCTCTCGCACGCGCACATTCACGATCACCTGCGGGAAGACTTTGAGATCGGCGACGAGCTGGTGCAGCGGCTTGCCGGAGCGCTGCACGATGTCGAGCACCAGCAGCGCGGTAAGCAGGCCATCGCCGGTGGTGCTGTACGAGGGGAAGAGGATGTGCCCGGATTGCTCGCCGCCCAGCATGGCGTTGTGCTGGCGCATCATCTGCAGAACGTATTTGTCGCCAACCGGCGCGCGCAGCATGCGGATATTGTCCGTACCGAGCGCGGCTTCGAGGCCCATGTTCGACATGGTGGTGGCGACGACGGTGTTGTCGCGGAGCGCGCCGCGCGCCTGCAGATCGCGCGCAGCCAGCAGCAGGACGGCGTCACCGTTGACAACTTTGCCGTTTGCATCCGCGAACAGCGCACGGTCGGCATCGCCATCGAGCGTGATGCCGATATCTGCTTTGCGCGCGGTGGTCTCTGCCGCAACGATCTCCGGGTGCAGCGCACCGCAGCGCTCGTTGATATTGCGGCCATCCGGATCGGAGTGCGTGAGATGCAGCGTGCCGCCGAGGGTTGCAAAGAGCTCCGGCGCAATGGCGGAGGCAGCGCCGTTGGCGCAATCGAGGACTACGCGGCTGCCATTCAGACTCAGCCCCGGCACCACTTGCCGCAGGAAGGCTTCGTAATCCAGGCGATATCGCGCGTGTGGAAGAAGCGCGCGGGCGCCGGTTGCGGGCGCGAAGGAAGCATCACCGAGGCGGCGGAATATTTCCTCTTCGATCTCGAGTTCCTGCTCGTCGGGCAATTTGTAACCGTCGCCGCCGAATACCTTGATCCCGTTGTCCTGCCACGGATTGTGCGATGCGGAGATGACGACGCCTGCGCTGAATCCGTGCTTGCGCGCTAGAAAGGCAACGCCCGGGGTTGTGATGATGCCGGCGCTTTCCACGGCGGCACCGCCTTCGCACAGGCCGGCTGCCAAAGTTGCAGCGATCCAGGCGCTCGATTCGCGCGTGTCCATACCCAGCACAACGCGAGGTTGTCGGTCGTGACGGCTTAGCGTGTGGGCCAGCGCGAGGCCGACTGCGTAAATGGTGCGGCGGTCAAGCGGCGGCTCGCCGGCGACAGCGCGGATTCCATCGGTTCCAAAAAGCTTTCTCATATCCCGTCTTCTGTACCTACTGCCGTACTGGTGACCGTGCCTCGTCGAAGGCGGGTCTTCAGAGTTTGACCCGGGTTGACGGCAGAACTCTCGCGCAAAAGCTGACCGGTCTCGGTAAATGTAAGGCTGTAGCCACGATCGAGGACGGCGAGCGGCGAGAGCGCGCCAAGGCGGCCCTCGAGCGCTTTACGAGTTGCGGCGGCACGTTCCAGGGCGGCGGCCATGGAGCGCTGGCTGTGCGCCTGCAGATGATCGACCGTTTGGCGCAGGCGCTGGAAACGATGCGTAGGCGAGCGCTGAAGGAGCAGGCCGGAAAGCGATTCGGCGGCGCGATGTGCAACCAATAGCCGCTGCTGCAGTGCGCGATGCAACCGCTCAGTAGCGCGGGCGCAGTGCTCGCGGCGCGCTCCAAGTGCCTGGAAGCTGCTCTGCTGCAGCAGGCGTGCGTGCAGCTGCTGGCGCTCGTCGGTCTTGGCGCGCAGCAACACCTGCCAGGCACCGGCGAGTCGGAACTGCTGCTCATCCACATGCTGCTGGGCGCGATCCAGTTGGCGGCGGAGGCGCGCGATGGTGGCCTCCGGTGAGACGCCGGCGAAGCGGCGCTCTGCCACCGCGATGTTGTAGCGGCAGGAGCGCAGAAGACGCGCATCGAGCGCTTCGATACGCTCTTTGACGCCCTGCTGCAGTGCGGTCAGCAGCTCTGCGGCTGCGGATGGCGTGGGTGCGCGCAGGTCAGCGACGAAGTCCGCGATGGTGAAGTCCGTCTCGTGGCCAACCGCGGAGACGACGGGAATTTCCGAAGCTGCGATGGCGCGCGCAAGGGTCTCCGAATTGAATGGAGCAAGATCTTCGGGCGAGCCGCCGCCACGTGCGACCACGATCGCATCGACGTTCTTCGCGCGATTGAACCAGGCGATGCCCGCGGCAATTTCGCCGGCTGCCTGCTCGCCCTGCACGGTGGCTGGATAGAGCAGCACGTCCAGGCCTGCATGGCGCCGGCCGACGATGTTCAGGAAATCGTGAATCACGGCGCCCGATGAAGAGGTGACCACGCCGATGCAGCGCGGATAGGGCGGCAGCGCACGTTTGCGCGAGGCATCGAAGAGGCCCTCCTGCTGCAGCTTCTGCTTCAGTTGCTCAAAGGCGATCTGTAGCGATCCCGCGCCGACCGGCTCCAAAGTTTCGGCGATCAGTTGAAGCTGTCCGCGATCTTCGTAAATGGAGATGCGGCCACGCACGAGCACGTGTAACGCGGCTTCAGGGCGGAAGCGGAGGAGGCTCGCCTGCCTGCGGAAGAGGACGACGGGAAGCTGCCCATACTCGTCCTTCAGCGTGAAGTAGAGATGTCCGGAGGCGGCGCTGCGCAGCCCGAAGATTTCGCCTTCCACCCAGCAGTCGGGATAGGTGCGCTCGATGTGGCCGCGGATTTCGGTGACAAGCGCGCCCACGCTCCAGATGCGCCGCGACTCAGTTTTCCGCTCGGTGGGAAAGAAAAATCCTAGCTGCTGCTCTGCAGATTGCTGGCGGGAATCGTCGTCTTCTGAAAGCAGGTGTGCCAAATGATGAGTCTACACCGGCTCGCCAGACGGTCTAGGCGCGGCGCTTGCCTGCGTCTTTTGATTTGGCCTCGATCATCTGGTGGAGCTGATCGATGATCCGCTGCAACGCGTCGAGATCGAATGGCTGGATGGGCGCGTCTGCTTCGAGCATCACTTCGACGCGGCGGGCGAGATTTGTACCTTCGGGAAGTCCGAAGGTGCCGAGAATGCCGGCCAGTTTATGGGCCGCATCTGCGCCGGCGCGGCGGGCCTTTTTGTCGGCGGGATTCTTCCGCAGTGCGAGATTTGTGGCGCGCAGGACATCGAGCCGATCGCCGATTGTCTGACTGCTGCGTGTCCATAACGTCGCGAGCAGGTCGTGAAGCTTGCCCGTTACTTCTTCAGGAGCGGCGTGAGGGGAGTGTTCTGCCATGAAGTCTCCTAGACCATTTTCGCAGATGCTACGACGAGGCCCGCTTTCTGAAACAACCAGCTCTCCCTGATGGAGAACTGCGTCCACAGCTACTACAAACGTTCATCCCGGTGAAAACCGCTAATGCATCTGGTTCCAACCCAGGGTCTGTGAGACCTGCGTCGAGAGCGTAAGCGGGTCGAAGGGCTTGAAAAGCACCCCCGCGACACCGAGTTCCGCAAAACGGCGCTGGTCGGAGCCCTGAACCTTGGCAGTGAGCAAAATAACCGGAATCTTTGAAGTCTTCGGATTCTTTTGGAGCAGCAGGAACGTGGTGGGGCCGTCCATTGCCGGCATCATGACGTCCAGCAGGATCGCGTCCGGGCTGTCCAGCTCGGCGCGCTCCATGCCCTGCTTTCCGGAATTCGCCAGAACGACTTCCCAGCCGGCCACCGTCTCCAGGCTTAGCCCGGCGACCTGACGGATGTCTTCTTCGTCATCAATGATGAGTATGCGACGTGTCATAGGAATTTGAAACTGTAAACGGTGGCATGCCGGGAACGGAATACCCGGATGTGTGCACATTCTGAGAGGCGGCACGCAACATAGCAAGTACCAAGGTCTCCACCTCCTGCGCCTGCACTCGGGCCTTGGTAAGGAAAGTGGTTGGCCCAAGCTGGAGCTGATCGCGTTCGGCATCGCTCAAATCGCGGGCCGAGTAGACGAGCAGGGGTAGGGCCTGCAGCTCCACATGATGCCGCAGGCGCTCCACCAGACCGAAGCCGTCGCCATCCGGCAGGCCGACGTCCAGGATCATCAGATTGGGTATGAAGGAGGCGCAGAGCTCCAGCGCCGCCTGCCGCGTGCTGGCATGCAGGACGTGCACGCCGGCGCGTTCGAAGGTCGCGCTGATGACGCGGGCAAGATCCAGGTCATCTTCCACCAGAAGAATCTCGGCCCAGGTCTTCTGCCGGTTCAGCACCGTGGCGAGCTCTTCCAGCAAATCGCTTTCTTGCGCGGGGACCTGCAGCCAGCCATCCGCACCGAGGCCCAGTGTGGACGATTTGCTGATGGCATGCGCGCTGAGAATGATCACCGGCACGTCGGAGGTGGCCGGCTCTTCCTTGAGGATGCGCAGGGCTTCCCATCCGGACATATCCGGCAACGTCAGATCAAGCAGAATCGCGCGCGGGGGCTGCCGCTGCGCGTGCGCAAGTGTTTCGCGCCCGCTGGATGCCTCGATGACGTTGTAGCCATGGAAGCGCAGGCTTGCTGCGAGGCTGGTGCGCGCGTCGTTGTCCGTGGTGCTGACAAGAACGGTTTCCCGCTCCGCGCTGGGAACCGGTTCCGGGCGCACCTGCTGTTGCGGGTCGGCGGGCAGGAACATGCGGAATGTGGCGCCCTGTCCGGCATTCTGCTCGGCCCAGATGCGGCCGCCGTGCTGTTCGACGATGGTGCGGCAGATGGCGAGCCCCAGGCCAGTGCCGCCCTTCTGCCGCGAATCCGAGGCGTCCACCTGCTGGAAGCGATCGAAGATGGTCTCCAGCTTGTCCTGGGGTACGCCGCGACCTTCGTCGATGACGCTCAGCGAGACTCCCTCGTCGGATTTGTCGATGGCGACGATGACGGTTGAGTCGGCGGGCGAGAATTTGATGGCGTTGCTCAGCAGGTTCGTCATCACCTGCTGCAGACGATCCGGATCGGCGACAAACTCGACGGCTTCAGCGCGCAGAACGAGCTTGACGGAGGCGTTGTCCGCGACCGGTGTAACAGCCTCGATAGCCTGCTGCGCCAGCTCCGAGAGTGAGCAGGAGCGGAAGCTGAGCGGCGCGCGGCCGGACTGCATGCGCTCCAGGTCGAGGATGTCGTTGATGAGGCGCACCAGGCGATCGGAGTTGTTGACCGCGATGCGCAGCAGGTTGGCGGCCTTATCGTTCACCTCGCCGAGGAGTCCGGTCGAGAGCAGTCCCAGCGAGCCGCGGATGGATGTGAGCGGGGTGCGCAGCTCGTGGCTGACAGTGGAGATGAATTCGTCCTTCATGCGATCCAGGGCTTGCCGCTGACTCACGTCGCGGAAGTTCAGGACCGTCCCGGTGATCGAGCCGTGCACCTGCATCGGGGTAAGCGTGAACTCGACCGGGAAGGAAGTGCCGTCCGGGCGGTAGAAGATGTCCTGCCCCTGCGCGCCATCCTTGGCGAACAGGCCGCGCCGGATGTAGCAGTGCGAGGCGCAGGCTGTGGGGCTTCCGTAGATGTCCTCATGGACGATGGCATGGACGAAGCGACCGGTCAGGGCGTTGGGCACGGTGCCGAGCATTTGGGCCGCAGCAGGATTGGCGAAGGTAACGCGGCCATGCTGATCTGTGCCGAGGATGCCGTCCGCGACGGTATTCAGGATGGATTCTTTCTGCCGATTCAGCTCGGTAACCCGTTTCTCCTGAATGGAGCGGCCGAGGAATTGGCCGATCGACGCGCAAACGGTTTCGACCGTGGCCATGATCTCGACTTCGGCGGCCATGCGCTTGCGACTGAAGAACTCTATGACAGCGATGACCTGATTGCCGACCCGCACCGGAACGCCCCAGCAGGTGGAGAGGCCGTCGGACTTGGCACCCTCACGCGTGCTGAAGCGAACGTCGCTGTGGATGTCCTCGACCCAGATAGAGGTGCCCTGCACCCATACCTGACCGGGCAAACCTTCTCCCGGAGCAAACTCTGTAATGGAGCTCTTGGCGAGAATGGACGGAAAGACGCAATCGGCCGCCATCCACATGCTGCCGTAACGGAGCACCTGGTGGCCGGCATCAGCTCGCCATAGCTCGACGAGATCGAACCCGAGATGGCTGCCCAGCGCGGACAGGATGCGGGGCAGAGAGTCCTCGGTGGACGCCTCCTGCACTACCTGACCGACGCCCAGTTGCATCGCGAGACGGCGCTCGCGCTGGTTGCGGAGCGTGACGTCCCGCAGGATGCAGCGCACGGCGCGGGGCCGTCCGGCCTCGCGCAGCCCGAAGAGGCTGGCTTCCATCTCCCGGATGCGGCCGGCGGAGTCTTCCACTCGGAGGTGCACCTGCTCGATATGCTCGCCGGCGAGTGCGCGCTCGAAGATGGCGGCCGCCTGAGACTGGATGGCGAAGGGAAATGCGGAGGCAAAGCCCTCGAGCTCGCGCGCCGAGGTGGCGTCGCGACCGAAATACCGCTGCCATGCGGAGTTGACGTAGAGGTATTTGCCCTCGGCCGAGAGCATCGCGATCATCTCGGTGAGGTTTTCGAAGTAGTCCTGGTAGCGGATTTCAGGCACGGCTTCGGCGGCTGTGCTTTCCGCGGATTCTGCGCGGAGCGCTTCCTGAAGCTCCGCACGTAGCTGGCGTTCGTAGCGCAGTTTGTAGAGGCAGGCGGCTGCGAACAGGGTCTGCATCGCGCCCCATGCCACGAAGATGATGATGGGCTTTGCCGGGCTCCAGACGAGTCCCGTTCCCGAGTACATCAACACGACAACCGTATAAGCGGTGGACAGCAAGGTAAGCGCGAACATGGCGAGCCATACCGGGCGGCCGCTCAGCCAATGCGCGAATAGACGTTCGTGCTGACTCGTCGGAGAGTGCAAAGGTAAATACCTTGTTCGGAAAAATCGGGAGAACACGTCTTCGAGGCAGAGGCTGCGTCAGGAGACATGCAGACCCAAAATTCAGCAAATGTACATCTACAGCTTCAAAGTTTCGTCACTGGCCAACCGAGCCCGCATACAGTCCCGGTGTGGTGCGGTATCCCCGGGGGAGGGTATTCGGAATAACGCTTGGTGAGTATAGAAGGTAACTCTTACCAATAGTCAAAAGAATTGTCCTAAGTAATCAAATTTCACGGGTTACTGCACTGTTTATAGTGCATATCCTATATAGAGCGTTCGTATTCGCGAGAGATGGAGGTATCTGAAAAGGTGCCGAAAATGCAAACGGTCCATCCGCGGAGAATGGACCGTTTCGGGAAGCGGTGCGGTGATTGGACGGTAGATCAGGCGGTAACGGGCTCGAGCAGTCGCGCCCAGCGTCGCTCGCGACGCTCGGTGAATGCACGTTTGTGCCAGGCGTATCCGGTGATTAGCGGCAGCGCGATGGTGGCTTCGCTATAGACCATTTGCTCAAAGGTCGTGTCCACCTTGCCCCATGAACTGGCTTCCTTGAGCGTGCTCGAGGAGAGCGCGCCGTCCCGGACATCGGCAACCGTGATCTGGATCGCGTACTTGTGCATGGGCGCTTCAGTGCCAAGAATGTCCGCGGCAACGACGATGTCCTGCGCGAAGTTCTTAGGCACGCCGCCGCCGATCATCAGAAGACCAGTGGTGGGGTTAGCGATCTTGAGCTGCGTCAGCTCGTAGAAGTCCTTTGCGGAATCGAGGGAGACCTTGGGCTTGTCGCCGCGTGCGTGCTGGTGGGCAACGAGACCGAAGCCCGCGGAGCAATCGCTGAATGCCGGACAGAAGATGGGCACGTCCTTCTCGTAGGCCGCGAGCACGATGCTGTCCACGCCGCCCTGCTGCGGCGTCTTGCCGTTCTTTTGGAGGTAAGCACCCATCTCGCGGATGAACTCGCGCGAGCTGTAGGGCCGCGGTGCTAGCGAGTCGGCGATCTTGTGCGTGGTCTCGTCGCACTCGCGCAGCTCTTCTTCGTCGATCAGCGTGTCGTAGATACGGTCGATCATCAGTTCGCGGAGCTTGCCGTCTTCCGTGCCGGCCTTCATCACGTCGTCGGCGATCCAGTGGCGGAAGCCGAGCGCTTCGAAGAAATCCTGATCGACGATGTTGGCGCCGGTAGAGACCACGGCATCGACCATGTTGTTGCGAATGAGATCGACGAAGATCTGCTTGAGGCCGGCCGAGATGAGCGAGCCGGCGAGGCAGAGGATAACGCCGCACTCCTGGTCGCGCAGCATGCGCTCGTAAATCGAGGCGGCGCGTGCAAGATCGCGCGAGCTGTAGGCCATGTGCTGCATGGCGTCGACCAGCGGCACCACATTGTGCTGCTTGATATCGATGTGCTGAATGGGCTGCTGGAGCAGTTCTTTCTTGTTAGCCATAGCTCTCAGGATATCAACCTGCTGCGGGTCTCTGAAGCAGGCGCGCGATGAATTTTCCGTTGCTGCGGGCGACTTCGTTGGTCCGCAGAGCCGCCGTTATACTCCTGCCCATGCCTTCTCTTCCCCGCCGGCTGCTCGTGTCTGCTCTTCCTGCTCTGCTCTGCCTTCTGCCTGCGAACTCCTCATTTGCCTGGGGACCGGATGGCCACCGTATCGTGAACCGGCTGGCTGCGGAGACCTTGCCTGCGAGTCTTCCGGAATTCCTGCGATCCAAAGCGGCGGTCGAGGAGATCGAATACCTCGGCCCGGAGCCTGATCGCTGGCGCAGCGCGAACGAAGCGGAGCTGAACGCGGCGCAGGCGCCGGAGCACTATATCGATCTGGAGCTGGCCGACATGGTCGGTCCGCTTCCGCGGCGGCGGTACGACTTTGTAGCGGCGCTCTATGCTGCCGGGCTGACGCATCCGGACCTCGCACGCGACCTGCGGCCGGAGCACGTGGGTTTACAGCCGTGGGTCACAAACGAGGTGTACCAGCGCCTGCAGGCCGCGCTGCGCGAATACCGCGAGCAGACGGCGCGGCATGAAGATACGAAGCCGGTGGAGGAGGCGGTGATCTTCTATGCGGGATGGCTCGGCCATTATGTGGGTGATGGTGCGATGCCGCTGCACACGACGATCGACTACAACGGCTGGGCGGAGAAGGACAATCCGAACCAGTATGTAACCTCGCCGGGCATCCACTCGCAGTTTGAGAGCGCCTTCGTACACCGGAACATCAAAGCAGCGGATGCCGAGCCGCTGATGACTCCGCAGAAGACGCTCGGCGATCCATTCGAGGACTACATCGCATATCTTCGCGCATCGCACGCGCTGGTGGAGCGGGCCTATCAGATTGAGAAGGCGCAGGGTTTTGACGGCGCGGGCACGCCGGAGTCGCGACGCTTTACAGCAGAGCGGCTGGCAGCGGGTGCGAGCGAGTTGCGCGACATGATTGTGACCGCGTGGGAGCAGAGCGCCAAGCCAGCTCCGGCGTACCATGAGCCGCCGGCGGTGCCGCGCTCGACCACGCCGCGGCCTGCGACCTACTAGCCGATTTGCAAGAAACGCGGCTCCGCAGTTCATTTGACAAATGGTTTCTCGAACGACTAGCTTGTTCGCGGCGATGTAAACGGTTGCAGCGCCAGTGGTTGCAGCTTCGGGAGGCTGGGATGAGCAAGGTGTCGCGCCGCGACATATTGAAGACGGGGCTGCTGGCGCCGGCGGCGGTCGCAGTTGCCAATGGAATGGGGCCGATGGGCCTTGCAATGCAGGCCGGCGGGAACGCTCCGGAGGCGCTGTCCTCCTCGGCGGAAACTGGGACGACCGCCCTCCCTGGCGCGGGACGGGAACGCTTGCTGCTCGACTTTGGCTGGCGCTTTCACTTCGGCAACGCAGACGATCCTGCCAAGGACTTTGACTTCGGAACCGCGCGGGCCGGCAACTTCCAGAAGACGGGAAACTTTATGCCGGCGGGCGAGATGGCCTTCGACGACAGCGACTGGAAGAGCATCGATCTGCCGCATGACTGGGCGATCGAGCTGCCGTTCGAGAACGATCCGTCGCTGGCGAGCAAAGGCTTCTATCCGCTGGGGCGAGCGTACCCGGCCACGAGCATCGGATGGTATCGCCGCGTCTTCGAGCTTCCCGCTGCCGATGCAGGCAAGCGCATCACGCTTGAGTTCGATGGCGCCTATCGCGAGACGATGGTGGTCTTCAACGGCTTCTATCTCGGACGCCACAGCGGCGGTTACGATCCCTTCCAGTTCGATGTGACCGACTTCGCGAACCCCGGAGGGCGAAATGTTCTGCTGGTCCGCGTGGATGCGACCGAGAGCGATGGCTGGTTTTACGAGGGTGCCGGAATTTACCGTCACGTCTGGCTGGTAAAGACGCATCCGGTGCACGTGAAGCAGTGGGGCACGTTTGTCGCCTCGGACGTGAAGCCCGGCACAGCCACTCTGTCGATTCGCACAGAGGTGACGAACGACAGCAACAAAGCCGCGAGCGCGCGGGTGATCTCGACCATTCTCGACCCCAGCGGCAAGCAGGTCGGGAAAGCGGCCACGGCGCTGGCAGCGATTGAAAAAGACGGCGAGAAGCCGGGCGAGAAGACCTACACGCAGGAGATCGTCGTTCAGCGGCCGGCGCTGTGGTCGCTCGAAGAGCGAAACCTTTACCGGCTGGTGACTGAGGTCCAGAGCGGCGGCGAGATCGTCGACCGCTACGAAACGCGATTTGGCATTCGCACGGTTGCATTTGACGCGCAGAAGGGCTTTTTCCTCAACGGCAAGTCCGTAAAGCTGAAGGGCACCTGCAATCACCAGGACCACGCCGGCATAGGCGCGGCGCTGCCGGACGCGGTGCAGTATTACCGCATCCGCAAGCTGCAGGAGATGGGCTGCAACTCCATCCGCACCTCGCACAACCCGCCCACGCCGGAGCTGCTGGACGCCTGCGACGAGCTGGGCATGCTGGTCTTCGATGAAACGCGCATGATGTCTTCAAATCCCGAGGGCCTGGCCCAGTTCGGTGACCTGGTGCGGCGCGATCGCAATCGGCCGAGCGTCTTCATGTGGTCGATGGGAAATGAAGAGGGCCAGGCGAACACAGAGCGCGGCGTGCTGATCCTGAGCGCGATGAAAGCGGTCGCGAAGGAGTTCGATGGATCCCGACCAGTATCGATCGCGCCCACGGGAGCAATTGGCACCGGCGGGCTCGCGGTGTGCGACGTGATGGGCTACAACTACATGGATCCGCAGGCAGAGGCCTATCACACGTCGCATCCCGACAAGCCGGTGATGGGCACGGAAACAGTGAGTGCGGTGGGCACGCGCGGCATCTATGTCACCGATTTTGCCAAGGGCTACGTGAGCTCGTACGATCCGTACACGACGACGGGACGCGCCTCGGCGGAGGGCTGGTGGCGCTTCTGCGATGCGCGCGAGTGGATGTCGGGCGGTTTTGTGTGGACGGGCTTCGACTACCGTGGAGAGCCTTCGCCCAATCACTGGCCGAACATTAGTTCGCAGTACGGCATCATCGACACCTGCGGATTTCCCAAGGACTCGTTCTTCTATTACCAGTCATGGTGGACGGACAAGCCGGTGCTGCACCTTTTTCCCCACTGGAACTGGCCGGGGATGGAGGGCAAGGAGATCGCGGTGTGGGTGTACTCCAACCTGGACAAGGTGGAGCTGTTCGTCAACGGCAAGAGCCTGGGCGCGAAGGACGTGAATAAGGATTCGCACGTGGCGTGGAATGTGCCGTACGCTGCCGGGTCGATTGAAGCGCGCGGCTCCAAGGGCGGCCAGGTCGTGATGACCGAGAGGCGCGAAACCACCGGCGCTCCTGCGAAGCTGGTGATGACCGTGGATCGAAAAGAGATTTCCGCAGACGGAGAAGATGTGGCGATGTTCGCGATCGCCGTGCAGGATGCGCAGGGACACGTGGCGCCGATCACGGACAACGAGGTGACGTTCCGCGTTTCCGGTTCGGGAAAGTTGATTGGCACGGGCAACGGAGATCCTACCGATCATGAATCGGACAAGAGCAGCTCGCGAAAGGCGTTCTCCGGCTACTGCATGGGGATTGTGCAGTCGTCGAAGAAGGCCGGCGACATCACGGTAGAAGCGACATCGCCGGGGCTTGCATCTGCTACGGTTACGATTACGGCCAAGAGCGTAATACTGCGGCCGCAGGCACCGGTGTGGGAGCGCCAGGTGCCGACCGGCTCGGGCGTGACGGGTCTGTGGCGCCCGCTGCCCTACGAGGGCACGGACCCGACCTTGAAGACATTGCTGGCGCGGGTTGGCCCCATGGTGTTCACGCTGCAGCAGGAGGGCGCAAGCCTGACGGGGAGCGCAGAGGGCGGCGGTGTCAATTTCTCCGGCGGCAGCGATGTTCCCGCGCCCATCACAGAGGGCAAGGTCGACGGAAACCATATCTCCTTCAAAGCGGGCAACAGCACGTATGCAGGCACGGTGAAGGGCGATCGAATCGAGCTCGAACGGTCCGGCTACGGACGCCGAAGGCAGGAGGCTCCGAAGGAGAGTGCGAACGCGCCGGCAGTGGGGCCGGCGCCGGATGGCTCCGATCCGTCGCGCGATCCCACGTTCCACCCGCCGTCAAGTATTCCGGTGGTTCTGCATCGCGTGCAGCAGTAAGGATTGGAGGCGGAGCGCAGGTTCAGGGATGAATCAGAAATTCTTTTGCTTTGGAGTGTTCCCTTGGTCGTCGTGACCGTAATCCAGCCGCTGGTGGCGCCGTGGGGAACGACGACTCTCATGTATGTGGGGAACACAGTCATGATCTGCGCTCGCACACCGTTGAAGAACGCTTGACTATACGTTGTAAAGCCGCTTCCGAGAATGTCCACCGGACTGCGATTGGAAAGCGAAAAGTAGCATAACTGTTGTAGTGCCGCTCGACGCGATCATGAGAATATGTGACAAGTTCGACATCTCCCAACCAAGAGCCTCGGCAGGAGACAAATTTCTGAAGTTACAGGCAAACCTCCGGACGCCGATATCTGCTGCTATGTTCCGTGAAGCAAACACGTTCAACTGGCGCTGTTGATATGTCCTCAGATAGCGCGGCTCTCTGTGGGCGCACGTTCGATGCAAATAAAAGCGGGACTGGATACCCCTCAAAAAGGGTGGCAATTCAGGACTGCTCATTCTTATCGGGTATCTTGCTCCTTTCATGTCTTTCGTACGTAGGCCGGCTGGGCTTCTATTCTGACGATTGGAATACCTGGGCACTTTTCTATGGTGCTAAAGATCAGTCACTAGGCACCTTATTGCATGCGATCTTATCGCGCCATTTGTATCTCGCACGTCCCGTCCAGATGCTCTATCTGGCTTTCACATACGTCAATTTCAGGCTTCATCCGCTGCCGTACCACCTGACCATCACCTTGGTGCTGGCTGGCACGGCGGTGTTGTTCTATGCCGCACTCCGTGAGCTCCAACTCCCTCATTGCATCACGCTGACGGTGCCATTGGTCTATGAACTTCTCCCTCACTACGCCACGGACCGATTCTGGATCGGAGCGCACCAAGCCGTTTTGAGCCAGGCATTCTTTTTCCTGGGTTTTTATGCTGCCCTCAGGGCAGTGCGAGCCGGCCGCGGGTGGGCTTTGTGTCTGAATACCGTGAGCATCCTCTCTTTCTCTTTAGCCCTGCTGTCATACGAGGTGATGTTCGGCCTGCTCCCGGTGTGCCTCCTGGTCATCGGTTATCACACGTACACGAAGCGCCCTGGCAACGGCGACAAGCCCCATGCCTTGATTTTTCCGGGCCTGCGATACCTTCTGATTGCTGGCACCTGCATAGGAGTGACTCTCTTTTACAAGGTGCAAGTGTCACCACGGGCTACCTTTCAAGCGTCGCCCACGCGTATCGGCGAGGTAGTCCGGGGTGTGGTGGGACAGACGATCAGATTCAATCTGGGTCGCTATGGGGTGGCCCTGCCGCGGACCGCTTTCGTGTTGTACCGGTTTTCTGGGGCAGGTGAATGGATGGCAATTATTGCCTGTGTCATCGCAATTTCGGTTCTACTGTATCTAAATTGGGCATTTAGAAGGTCGCAGTCGGCCCTACTCAGCAGGAATGGGGCGCTGTGTTTGCTCGCCGCTGGATTCGTAGTGTTCGCGTTTGATTACGTGCCCCTTACGATGCTGTCTCACCAGCTGTTTTTCACGATCGACGGCTACTCCAGCCGGGTAACAATTGCGGCCGCAACTGGAACGGCATTCATTCTCGTCGGCGGCATAATGTTACTGTTACGCGCCGTCAGACCTATCAAGCTCCAATCGCCATTATTTTGTGGCGCAATTGCCGCCATATGTACGATGAATTTCGTTTGCTTTGCCAGTTTAGGTGAATGCTGGGCCAAAGCGTACAGCCAGCAACGTGAGATTGTCCTGGAAGTCCGCAAGAATGTCGATCCGGCTCCAGGCAGCACCCTTATAATCGATGGTTTTTGCCGATATGTCGGACCGGCGCCCGTGATCGAGGGCTATGTGGACGCCAGAAGCATACTTCAGATTGCCTATGTCGATAAGACACTTAAAGGTGACGTGGTATCCCCGGACCTGGAAATCGGCGACGATGCCATCAGAACCACGGTTTACACAAATCAAGTAAACCGGTACCCCTATAGTGAGGGGCTCTGGCTGCATAACGTACGACGGAAGATCACGCTTCGACTGCCTGACAGTCTCGTCGCTAGCAACTACTTTCGGACCATGAACCCAGATAAAAATAGCGGATGCCCGGCGGGATCATCATTTCTCGGCCTTGGCTCGCCGATCCCCGGCATTACGTTACCGTGGGCTCATTAGCCATCCGCTGAGAGTCCCACAG
Source organism: uncultured Acidobacteriaceae bacterium (assembly GCA_963797895.1). GTDB lineage: Bacteria > Acidobacteriota > Terriglobia > Terriglobales > Acidobacteriaceae > KBS-83. The sequence continues at coordinate 1,334,905 of CAWCRD010000006.1, read as the reverse complement.
ATTGCCGTATCCCCAGGAGCTAATCAGAGCTCACCTTCGCGGTTGCCTAAACAGAACAGATTCCTTAAGACAGCCTTAAGGCGCGACTGACCACGAATATTGTCGAAAAGCTGTTGCAAGGAATCGAGCATCATACATGGGTGCTCTTCGCGAGTTCGTCGAGCATGAGGGAAGTTCACATCGCATATCCGGGAGGAGGAAGATGATTGAGGGCATGCTCGGTTCGGTATATCTTTTCGACGATTCCAGCAGGTTTTCGCCCCCAAGTGAGTTGGAACGCGACTTGTCGCCGGAGCAGAAAACTGTCCGACGCAGGATATTGATAGTGGATGACCGAAGGCTCATAGCGGACACTCTGTTCGAAATTCTTGAGAACGCCGGCTTTGAGGTGGCCGTGGCCTACGACGCTTGGCAAGCGATCGAAAAGGCTGGCACCTTCAGGCCAGATCAACTCCTCTCCGATGTATTCATGCCCGGCATGAGTGGCGTGGAATTGGCAATCGCGGTTCGCAAGATGTACCCGTCCACGAGAATCCTGCTGTTTTCCGCCCAAGCGGGTGTTTCGGAAATATTGGAGGACGCTGAGAAACAGGGCTTCCATTTTGAACTGCTCGCCAAGCCACTTCACCCAGTGGCACTCATAGAGCGTCTGCGAGATGAGCGCAACACTTGAGCCCTTGCTCTTTCATCACCTCGTCGAGACGGTATCAATGGAACTTCAGCTCAAAGCTCCATGGATCGCCTCGGGGATCTTGGCGACCGCCAGGCACTCCATCAGCTCGACGAACTTTGCTATCAATTTCGGTTCCAAATAGGAAGGCACGTGCCGAAGCCCGGGTCTACTCATTTCTGAAGCGGTCTGCGGATCTTCGAATATTCAGCAGTGTAAGTTTCTCTTTCGCCAGACGGATGATCGGCTCCCGTTACTTAGCATGCGGGACGTGCTCGCCGATCAGACTGTACCCCAAAGCGAGACTAGTGGCGCGCGAAGCGCTGCAGCCGAGGCATTCTCGAAGACTCTTTGCGGCGTCAATGATGTCGCCGGAAGTGGTGGCGAAGAAGGAGACGGATTCGAGTCCTCCTTCGCCTGGTTGGAGCGGGTCTAACGTATCTACCGTAATGCGGTAGTGGTGCGGCATCGGGTTATGCCTTCTCGATCTCGCGCGCGGCGTTGTCGATGATTTCGACGATGCGGTTGCGCTGTTCCGGCGTCAGATTGCCGCTGCGCATGCCGAGCGCCATGCGGAAATTCTGGATGGCGCGCATCACCTGGGGGTCGCCCGTGGCCGGACGCGCGGCGCTGCCGATGCCGGCCATGCGATGCAGCATGGCGTCTACCGCGGCGCGGTTCTCTTCCAGTTCCTTCTTGCCTTCCTCGGTGATGGTGTAGAGCTTGCGTGTCCCTTCGGAGGTGACAGTAGCGAGACCGGTCTCTTCGAAGAGGGTGAGCATGGGATAGATGATCCCCGGGCTCGGCGAGTAGGCGCCCCCGAACTTCTCTTCAATGGCCTTGATGAGTTCGTAGCCGTGGCTCGGCTTTTCGGCGATCAGGTCCAGGAGAAGGTAGCGAAGGTCGCCGGAGTTAAAGAGCCGGCCGATGCCGCCGCGTCCGCGCCAGAAGGGCCGCTCGCCTTCAACAAAGGGACCTGCAAAGGGGCCGCGTCCCCGGAAATGACGTTCCTCCCGGGCGCGGTCGCATCCGTGGAATTCTTTGAAATGTTCTTTGAGGTGTTCGAATGGGTATCTCATGGTTTGAAGTATCAAGATATATCTTAGAAAAGTCAAGAGCAGTACAAAATATAAAAGTGTTCCACGTGGAACAATTTACGACACGTGACGATCTGGATTCGGCACAGGCTTTCGGAGCGCGGAAAGGCTCGTCCTTCCAGGCAAAAAAGGGGCATCTGCAGTTGCACGCAGGAGCGCAACCTCATATTCCTCAGCCCGTTATAATCAGCCTAGCCAGCATGTCCGTCATCGCAAGCCCCCAGGTCCCGAGAACCCGCCGCAAGACCCGAATCCAAGCCGCGACTCGAAAAGTGCGCGAGCTGGGCATCGTGGGACATGCGCTGGCTTCCACCCACCACGTGGTCATGGCGCAGATTGTGCCTATGCGCTTCTGCAATCTCTCCTGCGCTTACTGCAACGAGTACGACAAGGTTTCCGAGCCGGTCCCCATCGACGAGATGCTCCGGCGGATCGACCATCTGGCACGGCTGGGCACCAGCATCATCACTATTTCGGGCGGCGAGCCGCTGACCCATCCCGATCTGGACCAGATCATCGCGCGCATCCGTCACCACGGCCGCCTCGCCGGCATGATCACCAACGGCTATTTCCTGATGCCGGAGCGAATCGAACGTCTAAACCGGGCCGGTCTGGACCACATGCAGATCTCGATCGATAACGTGCAGCCGGATGAGATCTCGAAGAAATCGCTCAAGGTTTTAGACAAGAAGCTGCAATTTCTCTCTGAGTATGCCGAGTTCCACGTGAACATCAACTCGGTTGTCGGCGGCGGCATCAAGAATCCGCAGGACGCGCTGACAATCGGGCACCGCGCGCTGGAGCTTGGATTCACCTCGACGATCGGCATCATCCACGATGGCAGCGGCCAGTTGAAACCGCTGGGCGGCGAAGAGCGACGCGTCTATTACGAGATGACGAAGCTCGAAAAGAAAAACTACTCGCGCTTCAACCACTTCCAGGAAGCTATCGCGAACGGCCAGCCGAACGACTGGCGATGCCGCGCCGGCTCACGCTATCTCTACATCTGCGAAGACGGCCTGGTGCACTACTGCTCGCAGCAACGCGGCTTCCCCGGCGTGCCACTCGCCGATTACACCCAGGCCGATCTGGATCGCGAGTTCCTGACTGAGAAGACCTGCGCACCTAACTGCACGGTCTCCTGCGTTCACCAGATTTCGTACATCGACCACTGGCGCGCTCCGCAGAATCGGACGACTACGCCGCAGGGCGATCATACGGATCATGCTTCGGATCTGGTGAATATCGAGCTGTAGGGCGACGCAATCAGAAAGCTATTTCGTGACGGTGATCTCGATCGTGTCGAGTCGGTTGGGAGTTCCGCTCTTCGCTGTGGGCGTGTCGGTTTATATCGCCAGGTTGAACTGAGGACGAGGTTGACCGCGGCAGGTTATCTGAAATATTGCCGCCATCATCCAGGCAGCCGCGATGTATCTCCATCTGCGCATACCGAGGAGAAGAGGGACGAAGAAAGCCTGCTTCCCGTCACGGTGCACGACAAAGATCGGAAAATCGATTAAGCAGGCGTTCCAACGGATATCTACGGCAAGATGTTGCACTAAATGATTCCAAAAGTTACCGCGAGTTACTCAGTAGTTTGGTAAGTGTTACCGCATCAATGTTTTTCTGCGGTCATCTCAGGGTATGTTGTGGACATGCGGTGATGTTCTCGCTGCGCACTGGTGCTGGGTCTTTCGGGGGAGGGACTTAGCATCAAGGTGCCGCGGGCTCATCACCGCCGCATTTCTTCTGTTCTATTGCTGCATTTGTGGGGGAAAGACCGAGATGAAGGCCATTGAACTCGCACACGCGCTAGAACAGTCCAGGGCGATCCCGCTCGACCAGATCGCCTCGATCGCCATGGACTACAAGCGGCAGCTCGCCTTTGTCCAGCTTCACACCGGAACCGAAGTCCAAATGGAAGCCTCCGGCTACGGCGACCTGATCCAGAAGCTGACCGAACTCTACTCAGGCAGCTTTAACGCCTAGCTCAGCAGAGCCGCCTTCGCCCGCTTCCCTGCCCGCACCGCAATTTTGCCCGGCACTCTAACCTGCGCATGCGTGCCCTGCACCGGCTCGCCATCCAGCTTGACAGCGCCCTGCTTCACCAAACGCCCAGCTTCCGCGGCGGAGGCCGCAAGCCCAAGGCGGACCAGCAGCTTGTCCAGCCGGACCGCGCCGGTCTCGGCCGTCCAGCCCGCGTCTGCGGCCGCCACTGCTACTTCTTCGAGATCGTCCGGAGTTTCATCGCGCTGGAACTGCTTTGCCCAGTTCTCATTCGCGCGCCCGGCGGCTTCTTCACCGTGGAAGCCGGCGACGATGGTCCGCGCCAGTCGCTTTTTCAGGTCCATGGGGTGTTTGGCACCGCTCTCGACCGCGGCTTTCATCGCATCGACCTCGCTCTGCTTCAGGTCGGTGAGCAGCGTCCAATAGCTCCACATCAGCGAGTCGGAGATGGACATCAGCTTGCCGTACATCTCGCCCGGGGGCTCGTGGATGCCGATGGCGTTGTTCAGCGACTTCGACATTTTCTGGACGCCATCGAGCCCCTCGATGATCGGCGTCATCAGCACGATCTGCGATGGCTGGCCGTAGTGCCGCTGCAGCTCGCGGCCGATCAGCAGGTTGAACCGCTGGTCCGTGCCACCCAGCTCGACATCGGCCTTCAACGCCACCGAATCGTAGCCCTGCGACAGCGGATAGAGCAGCTCGTGCAGTGCAATGGGCTTCTCCTCCTGAAAGCGCTTATGGAACTCCTCGCGCTCCAGCATCTGCGAGACGGTGAAGTGCGCGGCGAGGCGGATGATGCCCTCAAACCCAAGCGAGCCAAGCCACTCGGAGTTGAAGCGGACTTCCGTCTTGTCGCGGTCGAGGATGCGGAAGACCTGATCGGTGTAGGTCTTGGCGTTCTGGTCGATCTGCTCGCGGGTGAGCGGCTTGCGCGTCAGCGATCTGCCCGAGGGGTCGCCGATGAGCGAGGTGAAATCGCCAACCAGGAAGATGACCTGATGGTCGAGGTCCTGGAAGTGCTTGAGCTTGCGCATGAGCACGGTATGGCCGAGGTGCAGGTCCGGCGCAGTGGGGTCGAAGCCGGCTTTCACGCGGAGGGGACGGCCGGTTTTGCGGGATTCTTCGAGGCGCTCGCGCAGATCGGAGACGCGGATGATCTCCGCCGCGCCCTTCTGGAGGTAGTCCAGCTGTTCGTCGACGGGGAGGAAGTTGTTGGGAGACGGGCTATCAGGCATGCGTGGAGACAGTATAAAGTTCGCGCACAAAATCTCCTCGCGGCACCAAGGTTGAGAGCGATACTCTCCGCATGGATGCTGAGAGCACACGCGCCTTCCTGTTGAGGCTGCCCTCCGTTGTGGAGACGCTGCAATGGGGCAACAACCTGGTCTTCTGGGTGGGTGACAAGGCGATTGGCGGAAAGATGTTTGCGGTGATCAACCTGGATGGCGATGGCAGGGCTGTGATGTCGTTTGCCGCGGGTGCGGAGGGTGCGGCAGAGCTGTTGGAGATACACGGCATCTTTCCTGCGCCGTATCTTGCGCGTGGCCATTGGGTCGCGATGGAGCGCTGGGATGCGCTGCGAAAGAGCGATCTGGAGGCCCGCCTGCGCGCTGCGCGCGAGATCGTGGAAGCGAAGCTGCTGAAGAAAACGCGCGACGTGCTGGCGATGCCGGCGTCGGAGCAGCGCAAGGTGATAGCCGCACGCAAGCGCGCGCTGGCGAAGCCGGGAAAGGCGACCTAGCGAGCAAAGTTGCGTGCCGGCAGCCAGTTCGGTAGCGTCCTGATATGCAATCCGCTGATTTCCCGGCCCTGCAATTGAATGGAAAAGTTGCGCTGATCACCGGGGGCGCACGGGGTATTGGCGCGTCTGCGGTGCGGCTCTTTCGCCAGGCGGGCGCGCAGGTCGCCTTTAACTACCGCGCGGCGAAAGACCGGGCCGAGGCGCTGGCGGCGGAGTGCGGCGGCGAGGCTGTCTGCCGCGCCTTTCCGATGGAGCTGGATTCTGTCGATGCGGGACGGAAGCTGGTGGAGCAGACGATCGCTGCATTCGCACGGATCGATTGCCTGGTGGTGAATCACGGCATCTGGCCGCCTGATGATGCACCGATCTCCGCGATGAATGAACGGCAGTGGCGTCGAACCCTGAGTGTGAACCTGGACAGCGTCTTTGGGCTGGTGCAGGCGGCGGTAGGTGCCATGCAGCAGCAGAGTGCGTCCAAGGGAGAGGGTCCCGCAGCGAGGGGACACGTGGTGCTAGTGAGCTCAACGGCGGGCCAGCGCGGCGAGGCCTTCCATGCCGACTATGCAGTGACCAAGGGCGCATTGATTTCCCTGACCAAGAGCTTGTCTAGCGAGCTGGCGCCGCAAGGCATCTATGTGAACTGTGTGGCGCCCGGATGGGTAGACACCGAGATGTCCGCGCCGGCACTGGCGACCGAAGCTGGACGGGCGAAGATCTTTGGAACGATTCCGCTGGGGCGTGTGGCGCGGGTGGAGGAGGTGGCAGCGCCTATCCTGTTCCTGTGCACGCCATGGGCGGGCTTCATCAGCGGCGAGGTGCTGAACGTGAACGGTGGCGCGGTGCTGGTGGGATGACGATACGGCGAGCGGGACTTCTTTTTGCATTGGTTCTGTGCGGCGGCCTGGGGCTGCACGCGCAGGCGAACGCGGATCCAAGCGCCGAGGCCGAGCAGAAGAAGGCAAAGGCGCTGCTGCAACAGATGATCCAGGCCCTGGGTGGCGACGCGTGGCTGAACGCGCCGGGGTACGAGTTGATCGGCCGGACTTCCGGCTTCTACCAAGGCAAGCCTACGGGCGCGATTACGGACTTCTGGGACTACCATCAGCCGCCGGACAAAGAACGGGTTGAGCTGGGGAAAAAGCGGCAGGTCTACGAAATCTTCATCGGCGACCAGGGTTGGGAGGTCACGTTCAAGGGCAAGCGCGCGCTTCCCAAAGACGAAATGGATGACTACCTGCGTCGACGGAGCCACTCGATTGACGCGGTGGCGCGTGTCTGGATCAAGGATGCCGGGGCGCTGTATCTCTATGGTGGCCAGGAGCAGGTGGAGCGCCGGCTGGCGGACAAGATCACGATTCTTTCCTCGACCAATGACAACGTGACGCTGGACCTGGACGCAAACACGCATCTGCCGGTGCGGCGGAGCTTCGAATGGCGCGACCCGCTGTACAAAGACAAGAACGTCGAGGCGGAGGAGTACGACGATTACCACACATTCAACGGCATCCCGACGCCGTTCTCCGTTACGCGCTATCACAATGGCGACATGAACAACCAGCGGTTCCTCTACAACGTGGTGTATGGAGGAGCGCTTCCGCCGGAGATGTTTGATGTGCATGCGGCAGTGCGCAAGCTGAAGAAGTAGGGTGCGCTTATATAATCAGTTCCCGTATGAGCACGGAGAATAGACCCACGGCAACTTCTCTCGATATCAACGAGATCATGCAGATCCTGCCGCACCGCTATCCATTTCTGCTGATCGATCGCGTTGTGGAGCTGGTGCGGATGCAGCGCATCGTGGCGATCAAGAACGTCACGATCAACGAGCCGTTCTTTCAGGGGCACTTCCCCAGCTATCCGATCATGCCGGGCGTGTTGATGGTGGAAGCCATGGCGCAGGCCGGCGGCGCGCTGCTGCTGACCGAGGTGCCGGATCGGGACGACAAGCTCGTGCTCTTTACCGGGATCGATGGTGCGAAGTTTCGCGCGCCCGTGGTGCCGGGCGATCAGGTGCGGATCGAGGTGGAGGTGGTTGGGAAGATGAGACGCCGCGGCGCCACCATGCGCGGCAACGCCTATGTAGACGGCAAACTGGTGTGCGAAGCCGAGATCAAGTGCCAACTAGCCCCGCGGACGGCGCGAAAGGCAGAGTCGCAGGAGACGCCTGCGTTTGCCGGGGCCGCTGCCGAGTGAGCATTCACCCCACCGCGCTGGTTGAGACCGGCGCTGCCATTCCCGCTTCCGCAATCATCGGCCCGTACTGCACGGTAGGCGGCAACGTGGTGCTGGGAGAAGGTTGTGAGCTGGTCTCTCACGTCGTGCTTGACGGTCATACGACGCTTGGCGCCGGATGCCGCGTGTATAGCTTTGCCGCGGTTGGTGTTGCCCCGCAGGATTTGAAATATGCCGGCGAGCCGACGGCGGTGGAGATTGGCGAGCGGACGGTGATCCGCGAGTGCGTGACCATCTCACGCGGGACTGCGGGCGGAGGCGGCACGACACGCCTGGGCAGCGATTGCCTGATCATGGCGTACGCGCATATCGGGCATGATTCGACGATCGGCGACAACTGCATTCTCGCGAACGGCGCGACGTTAGCTGGGCACGTGACGGTAGAAGAGTGGGCTACGGTGGGCGCGCTGTGTCCCGTGCACCAGTACTGCCGCATCGGACGCCACGCTTATGTCGGCGGCGGCACAACCATCACGCAGGATGTGCTGCCCTTCTCTCTGACCTCGGCAAAGCGGGAGACACACGCTTACGGGCTGAACAAGGTTGGGCTGGAGCGGCGGGGCTTTACGCGGGAACAACTGCACGCGTTGCAGCATGCCTATCGGATGCTGCTGGCATCGAAGCGGAACACCTCGCAGGCGCTGGATGCGCTGCGCGCCGAAGCGAGCTCGTGCGAAGAGGTTGCGTACCTGCTGCGCTTTGTCGAAACGAGCGAGCGCGGCGTGTTGAAGTAGCCCGATGGCGAACGATCTGCACGATCCTCAACAGCCGCTCGGCCTGATCGCGGGCAACGGGCAATTTCCCTTTCTGCTGCTCGATGCGGCGCGCGCTCACGGACGGCGGGTGGTGGTCGCGGCGATTCGCGAAGAGACCGATGCGGCGATGAATGCACGCGCTGGTGAGGATGCCGGGACGACGGTGTACTGGCTCTCGCTGGGCGAGTTGTCGCGGCTGATCGAGACATTCCAGAGCGAGGGCGTGACCCAGGCCGTGATGGCCGGCCAGGTGAAGCATAAGCAGATTTTTTCGAGTATCCGGCCGGACTGGCGGCTGGCGAAGCTGCTGCTGAACCTGCGCACGCGAAATACGGACATGCTGCTGGGGGCGATTGCGAAAGTACTGAGCGATGAAGGCATCGAGCTGATCTCGTCGACATCGTTCCTGGAGCCGCTCCTGGCGCCGGCCGGCGTGCTGACGCGGCGCGCCCCGAACGAGCAGGAGCGTAACGATATCGCGTATGGCCGCAAGGTGGCGACGGCGCTTGCCGGGTATGACATCGGGCAGACGGTGGTGATTGCGGGACAGGCCTGCGTGGCGGTGGAAGCGATGGAGGGCACCGACGCCACCATTGCACGCGGCGGCGCGCTGATGCGGACGCTGGAGGATGAGGCATCGACGCTGGACCGCAGCCTGACGGTGGTGAAGATCGCAAAGCCGAAACAGGATATGCGCTTCGATGTGCCGGTGATCGGCGAAGCGACGATCGACGCTATGTGCGCGGCGCGCGCAACGTGTCTCTCGCTGGAGGCAGGACGGACGCTGATCTTCGATCGCACTGCCGTTGTGGCTGTGGCCGATGCTGCAGGCATCGCTGTCGTGGCGGAGCCGTTGGGATAGAGAGTCTCCCGACACGCAAACGTCACGCAATTGTCACTTTCGGAGGTTGTTGCGGCGGGAGGCTCGGCAGAAATGCTCTAATGAGGACGCCCCGATTGGAGGAGGTGTATCGATGTCCACGTCACGTTTTGCAGTTCTGGCTGCTCTGGTGATCGCCGCGATTGCCAGTGTGTTCGCAGTGCGCAGCGCGCGCGCGGCTGACGATGCGGTGCCCACGGTGGGTGATCAGGCGCCGACCTTTTCCCTGCCGTCGCAGGAGGGCACACCGGTGAGCCTCGACCAATATCGCGGCAAGTGGGTGGTGCTCTACTTCTATCCGAAAGACATGACCTCCGGCTGCACGATGGAGGCGCACAAGTTTCAGGAAGATCTGCCGAAATATCAGCGGGACAACGCGGTCGTTCTGGGGGTGAGCGTGGACTCGGTCTCGAGCCATAAGACCTTCTGCACGAAGGATGGCCTGAGCTTCAAGCTGCTCTCCGACGAGCAGAAGTCGACCGTGGCAAAGTATGGATCGCTCGGCAGCTACATGGGCTTCAAGATTGCCAAGCGGAACACATTCCTGATCGATCCTGAGGGGAAGATCGCGAAGGTATGGACAAGTGTCGATCCGTCGAACCACAGCACCGAGGTCCTTGCGGCGCTGGCTGACCTGGAGAAGAAGAACGGATAAGCCAAGCGGAAAGAGTACAGACGCAAAAAAGCCCGGCGCGATGCCGGGCTCTTTTGCTTGCCTTGTGCTGCGTTGGACTACTTCTTCTTCGTTGCCTTCTTAGCGGCCTTCTTGGTGGACTTCTTCTTTGCCGCTTTTTTGGTTGCCTTCTTAGCCGACTTCTTCGCCGACTTCTTCTTTGCTGCTTTCTTTACTGCCAATTGAGTACCTCGCTTCGTGGATTTACTACGTGCGCCCTTTTTACCGGCAGCCTTTTTGGCCGCCTTACCGCCGCTGCGGGCGCTGCTACTTTTCTTCGCGGCAGATTTCTTGGAACTCTTCTTAGCTGCCTTTTTGGCGGGAGCTTTCTTCGCCGCCTTTTTGGCCGGAGTCTTTTTGGCCGCAGCCTTTTTCGCAGGTGCTTTCTTTGCGGGCGCCTTTGAAGGAGTGCTCACTCTGGATGCTGGAGGCGCAGGTGCGCCATAGTCTTCATCCTCGCGAGTATCTTCGTCCGAAGCGCCTGGCACACTGATCTCTTCATCTTCTTCGTCTTCGTCAATCTCCTCTTCCAACTCATCCGAGTAGTCTTTGCCCTCGGGTTCGTGTTCACCATCGTCGTACGCTGCTAAGAGCTTCCGTTCGTCCTGCATCTGTTCGCCTCCGGCACTTCACTCATCGTTGGCTTCGCTTGTGGGCAGCGAGCGCAAATATCGACCACTCCACCTGCGGCGCGGATTATAGCAACAGGATGCAACGGTCTGCCACTGAACGCAAGCGAGAAACGCTTGCGCGTTGCGCGAATCGACCATTGCGGATCACGTTTCGCAGCGATTGAGGCACGTTGTCTCACGCTGTTTCGCGATCATGCTACCTCTGATGCGGCTTTGTCTTTGTGTTGGTGCGTGATTGTGCGGCCTTGGACGCGCTGTGCGCAGCGCGTCCCCGCTTCTTGCCGCGCTTGCCGCGGGCGGATGCGGAAACGTGCGCCGGCTCTGCCACAAATAGCGTCTGGCCGGGCCGGATGGCGCTGGAGTGGAGATGATTCCAGCGCCGTAATTGCTCGGTGGTCACGTTGAAGCGGTCGGCCAGAGTCACCAGGGTGTCTTCGCGTTCCACGCGATAGCGCGCGCTGCTGCGCTGGGTGCCGGAGGTGGCCGCCGCGGGAATGATCAGCGCGTCTTCGCCGGAGAGGTCGGCATCTGTATCGAGCTGGTTCACGAATGCTATGTCACTCGCGGAGACATGGTATGTCTTCGCGAGCGATTGCAAAGTGTCGTCCGGCTGCACTCGGTGATATCGCCAAGCTGTCCGCTTGTCGGGAGGAATCTCCGCAATGGCTTCCAGGAAGCCGGCCTTAGCGCCATCCGGCAGATGCAGATCGTAGGGCTCATCCGGAGGCGTCATCATGCGGAGCAGACTGGGATTCAGGCCGACGATCTGCTGCACCGGCACGTTGACGATGTCGGCGACGAGGCGAAGGTCGATGGAGCCGTTGACGGTTACGGTGTCGTCGACGACCGGCGGGTCAGCATTGATGTCCGTTAGCCCGTACTGCACCGGGTTCTTCGCCATGACGGCGGCGGCCAGGATGATGGGGACGTAATTTTTGGTCTCCTGGGGCAGGTTGTTGCGCCTGTACAGCTCCCAAAAATCGGCGTAACCGGTGCGTTGTACGGCGCGCTGCACATTGCCCGGACCCCAATCGTAGGCGGCCATCGCCAGATACCAGTCGCCGAACTGCTGGTAGTTTTTCTTGATCTCGCGGGCATAGGCCCGGGTGGATTTCTCGGGATCGAAGCGCTCATCGACCCACCCGTTGCGCTCCAAGCCATAGGCGCCGCGGAAGCCCATGAACTGCCACATGCCCGCAGCGCCGGAGCGGCCATTGACGGCCTGCACCTGGAAACCGGATTCGGCGATGGCCTGGTAGATGAGATCGGCGGGCACGCCTTCTTCGCGCAGGGTGCGTTGGATGAGGTCCTTGTAGCGGCCGGCACGCCGCAGCGAGCTGATGATCGTGTTGCGGCCTGTGGTGGTGTTGGAGAAGTAGCCGATGTAGCTGGTGACGGCGTCGTTGATGACGAGCGGCAGGTCGGATTGCGTGGTCTTGAGCTCGGCTTCGGCGGCGGCACGGATATTGGGATCCACCGGGAAGGTTACGTCGTTCGCAACGCCGACCGGCGTCTGTTCCATGGGCGGCGCGAAGCCGTTGCCCTGTTTCAGCGCGTCCATCTCCAGTGCATTGACGGCGTCGACGATGTGCTCGAATTCGTCGCTGAGGGGAGCGCTGGTCTTCAGATCGAGACCGCTGGAGAGCATGGTATCCACGGCGTTGTCGAAGTCGCGCTTGGCCGCGGCAAGGTCGCCAGCATGGTAGTTACGCATGCCGCTGGCGTAGCTGCTCTCCGCCGCCGAGATCACCTGCTGTTCCCGCGGATTGGCCGGCGAGGGCGCCTGCTGGGTGGCGGAGGAAGGTGGCTGGGTTTTCTTCTGGGAGGCCACGCCCGCAACAGCGCTGCCGCACAAGACAGCGAGGAGAAGGAGGCCATAAGGCTTGGGGACATCCATGCGGTTCAGAGGAGGTTCTCGCGTCATTGTAGAGCGCAGGCGCGCAGCGTGCCGATGATAAACTCAGGGTTCGAGCGGACTTCGGTACCCTTGCCAATCACTGCTCACCCACCCGGCACGACGAATCCGCACAACGAACCGCACACATGGACACCAGGCACATCCGTAATTTCGCGATCATCGCGCATATCGATCACGGGAAATCGACGCTCTCCGACCGGCTGCTGGAGCTGACCGGGTCCGTGAGCGCGCGCGAGATGCAGGCCCAGGTGCTGGATGCCATGGACCTGGAGCGCGAGCGGGGCATCACGATCAAGGCGCACGCCGTCCGCATGCTCTACAAGGCGAAGGATGGTGAGCTGTACCAGCTCAACCTGATCGATACGCCGGGACACGTGGATTTTTCCTATGAAGTTTCGCGCTCGCTGGCCTCATGCGAGGGCGCGCTGCTGGTTGTGGATGCCACGCAGGGCGTCGAGGCGCAGACGCTGGCGAATGCCTACCTGGCCATCAGCAACGGGCTGGACATGATCCCGGTGATCAACAAGATCGACCTGCCGAGCGCAGACGTTGTGCGCACGCAGGAGATGATCGAGAGCGCCGTGGGCGTCGATGCCACCGATGCGATTCCGGTGAGCGCGAAGACGGGCGAGAACGTGGAAGCGATTCTGGAGGCGATTGTGCATCGGCTGCCGCCGCCTACGGGAGATGCGGAGGCCCCGCTGCAGGCGCTCATCTTCGATTCGTGGTTCGATGCGTATCGGGGCGTGATTGTGCTGACGCGCGTGATGCAGGGCACGCTGCGCAAAGGCGCGCGTATCCGGCTGATGTCCAATGGACGCGTCTTCGATGTGGAGTCGATGGGCGTTCTGACGCCCAAGCCGGTCGAAGTTTCGGAGCTGGGCGCCGGTGAGGTCGGCTTCTTCGTCGCGACTATCAAAAACGTAGCGGACACGAAGATCGGCGACACGATCACGGAGGATGGAAGGCCCGCGCCGGCCGCCCTGCCGGGCTTTGAGGACATCAAGTCAATGGTCTTCGCGGGGCTCTATACCGTGGACTCGCACGAGCACACGCTGCTGCGCGAGGCGCTTGAAAAGCTGCGGCTGAACGATTCCTCTTTCTCCATGGAGCCGGAGAGCTCCGTCGCGCTGGGATTTGGCTTCCGCTGCGGATTTCTTGGCCTGCTGCATATGGAGATCATCCAGGAGCGGCTGGAGCGCGAGTTCGATCTGGACCTGATCACGACGGCGCCGGGCGTGCGCTACAGGATCCGGCTGACAGACGGGAGCGAGATCGAGGTGGATAATCCCTCGCGCTGGCCGAACCCGAGCGAGATCGAGCAGGTGGAAGAGCCGGTGATCAAGGCCACCATCCTGACCAACGAGGAATACGTCGGCGGGATCCTGAAGCTAGTGGAAGAGAAGCGCGGACGGCAGCAGAACTTCGAATATGTCACGCCGACGCGCGTGATGTTGACCTACGAACTGCCGCTGAACGAGATCGTGCTGGACTTTTATGACCGGCTGAAATCGGTGTCCCGCGGGTACGCGTCGCTCGACTACAGCCTCTCGGGCTCGTGGATCTCGCCCATGGTGAAGCTGGACATCCTGGTTTCCGGTGAGCCGGTGGATGCGCTTTCGATCATCGTGCACCGTGATTTTGCCTACGAGCGCGGCAAGGCGCTGGTCTCGAAGATGCGGGAGCTGATTCCGCGGCAGCAGTTTGAAGTAGCGATCCAGGCGGCGATTGGATCGAAGATCGTCGCGCGAGAGACGGTGGCGGCGCTGCGCAAGAACGTGCTGGCCAAGTGCTATGGCGGGGACATCAGCCGCAAGCGAAAACTGCTGGAGAAGCAGAAGGAAGGCAAGAAGCGGATGAAGCGGATCGGTAAAGTAGATATCCCGCAGGAGGCCTTCCTGGCGGTGCTGAAGGTGGGCGAAGATAGCGCGAAGTAACCCTGCCGGATTTCAACCGCGAAAAGCGATCTGTGGAAAGCGACTGGAAGGCGTCTCCAGCGTTCATCACTTGTTCATCCTGCCACAAGGCTGGTTGTTTCTGGTAAATCGCACATAGCAGGCGAGTTGCGAGCTATGAAACCGTGCCAGGTGCCGTGCATATTGTGCAGGCACGGAATTGGACTGACGGGCGCGACTCGCAATCCACAGAAATTTCCACAGCGGGAGTGGACCCGCTCGGGCTCCGGAAACCGAAGCCCGGCGGAAAGCGTTTCTAGTGCGTGGTGCGGGGAGCGGTGGGAGTCCGGGCGGGGACGCGGGTAGTAGTTCCCGTGGGCCGCGGGGTCGCTGCGGATGCGGGTTGGGGCGGAACGCCGGACTGCTTGTTGTAGGCCTGGACAACCGCCTCGGAGATGTTGGTGGACTCGGCGGCCCAGAGAATGGGCGATGCCTGCTGCTGCTGGGAGCCGGCGTCGAGGACGAGAGTGTAGCCGTTCTCCTGCGCGTACCGGGTCATGACACCCGCTACCTTCTGGGCGATCGCGCTGAACTTCTCGTTCATCTCTCCGGAGAAGTCGTTGCGCGCATCTTCCACATTGCGCTGCAGACTTTTCTCCTTCTCATCGATAGTACGGAGACGGCTCTGGCGCTCGGCGTCGCTGAGCTTGTCCCCGGCGGTCTGCATATCCTTCTTCAGCGTATCGACCTCATCGCTTTCAGACTTGATCTGCTGCTGCTTGGGCTGGAACTTGGTGTTCAGCTCGGCGAAGGCGCGCTGTCCTTCATTGGTCTGCGCGACGACAGCCTCAAACTGAATGACCGCGATTTTGGTGGGGCCGGCGGGAGCGGTGGCGGCAGGCGCGCCGGGGGCGGAGGGTGGCTCTGCTGCGGTCTGGGCGAGCGCACTGGCGCCCAGGGTGGACGCGAGCATGCAGACGAGTGACAAAGAACGCTTCATTTGGCTAGGAAACTCCTTGGTTCTTGCTGGCTGTCCTGATTGCGTTTCGAGGGCACTTGCGGGCACACTGCCCTGTGCTCTCCCCCTTGCGCAATTCCGATGCTGACGCCGCGCGCCCCCGTGGTGAGGGTGCGGTTTGCGCATAAGAGACACGAACAGAGGACATCTCAGGAACTTGCGAACGATTATAGGGATGGGCTCCGAGCAGCGTCAATCAATCCGGGGCCGCGGTGCAGGTTGAGCGGCGCTAGCGTTTTCACAATTACCTGCCTGACTCGCATTTCTCACGTGCAGCTTTTCTTAACGGAAAAGCTGCGTCGATAGACATTTGCACCGGAAATACTGATTGTGAACACGGGTTTCGCGCCGGTATTGACCGGAAGGTACGGCAGATCCCTCATTCCACCTTCGGTTACGTTCAGGGTGGCAAATCTATGCAAGGAACAACTCGCCACACACATCAAAACGTAGTGCTGACAGCGAGGCGGAAGGTCTTGCGCGGCTCCCGCAACTGGTAGAGCGAGCCATAGAGCTGCTGGGACTGGGCATAGCTGTAATCGCCTGCGCCGCCCGCGGGGAACATATCGCGGGTGATGAGGTTTTCTCCGCGTACCTGCTCGAGCAAACGCAGCGGATTGTATGCGTAGTAGATACGGAACGGCGCGCGAACGATCGGCAGCATGACCGAAATTTCCGCGCCGGTGGACATGCGGGGCGTGGTGTTGGTGCCCTCGATGGGCCGAATCTCGCGGGTGAACTGAACGCGTTGTCCACCCTGGCATGATCCATTGACATAGACCGGGCAGCCGTAGAGCGGCGCGTTGAGCTGATCGGTGGCGAGCACGCTTTGGAGCAACTGCGACTGGTGGGTCGCGACCGACATGCCGAAGTCGTCGAAGAGCTTGAACATGACCGGTCCGCCGAGCGGGATGCGGTATTCGACGTTGCTGGTGAAGGAGGTATCGCCGCCGACGGAGACAATGCCGAAGGTGGGCACGGGGATGGTGATGTTGCCCAGCGTGGGGTTGGTGGGATCGCGCGGGACGAGCGTGCCGTCCGGATTGGTGAGGATGAACTGCGTGCGCTGCGGAATGAAAGCGTAGGGTGTGCCGGAGCGGATGTCGAAGCCGCGAAGCTCCTGCTCGCCGCCCTGGTAGAAGCGCTGGAAGGGCGGCGCAACCTTGCCGCCGAGGCCCTGGATGTATTGCGCCTGGAAGCGGAAGGCGAGCACGTTGCGGCCTTCCCTGCTGGGCCTGAACAAATGCATGCCATTGAAGTGGCGGTATTCGAAGATCGGGTTGTAGTACTTGACGTTGCCGCCGATGCCGGCAATCTGCAAGAGCGCTGTGTAGGAGACGCCGTCGTGCGGATTGTACGGGTTCCCGATCTTGTTGTAGGTGTACGAGAACGATGCGGTGCTGGAGTAAATGCCTTCGAGCGCGTTGTTGGACTGGATGCCGCTGCGGAAGGCCAGCGTCTGGAAGAGCGAGGTGGACGCAGGGCTGAACGCCGTGATCGAGCTCTTCTGGAACGAGTAGGTGAGGCCGACGCGATGGAAGCTGTGCCGGAAGAGGTAATTGGTAGACACGTTGAGGCCGGTGGCGGCCTGGTTGTAGTTCTGCACCAGGGACTGCTGGGCGGCCGTCAGGTTTCCGCCGCCGGTCGAGATCTGGTAGTTCTTCGCGGCGTTGTAGTCGGACTTGTTGGAGAAGACCTGGAAGCCGAGCGAGATGGGCTTGTTGCGGAAGTAGGGCTCGGTGAAGCCGAATTGCAGGTTGCGCTGCAGATTGCCGAGGCTGGCCTGCAGGCTCAGCGTTTCGCCCAGACCGAGGAAGTTATTGGTCTGATAGTTGAGGCCGAGAAATGAGCCAGAGAGGCCGCTGACGCCGCCATTCAATCCGATGGAGTTCTTCCCCTTCTCGTGCACGCGGAGCAGCAGCGAGACGGTATTGTTGGCCTGGTCCTGGGTCGCGGTGGAGTCCTGGTCCACTTTCAGCGGATCGAAATACTCGAGCTGGTTGAGGCGCAGCAAACTCTGTTCCCAGAGATTGCTGTTGTAGACCTGGCCTTCTTCAAGCAGCAGCTCGCGGCGGATGACCTGGTCGCGGGTGACGGTATTGCCGGTGAACTCGATACGCGAGACGTAGAAGGGCTTGCCCTCATCGATGTCGATGTCGAGATAGATCAGCTTCTTGGCTTCGTCGAAGCGGGGACTGGGGACAGCGGCGTAGTTAATGTAGCCGAGAGTGCCGTAGGCCTTGCGGAGATTTTCGAGGCCCTTGGCGACGGCGGTGTAGTTAAAGTAATCGCCGTCTTTGATGGCGAACTGAGCGCGCAGCGCCCTCACGTTCTTCACATGCTCGTTGCCGGTGAAGGTGATGCCGCCGAGGCGATACCGTTCGCCTTCGTCAATGGGCAAGGTGATATCGATGCGCTTGCCCTTCTTGGGGCGGAAGGTCAGGAGCGAGAGTCCGCCTTCATTGCGGATGTGCGTCGAAGGCTCGCCCACGATGGCCTTGAAGTAGCCATGGTTCTGATAGGCCTGACGGACGCGCTCGGAATCCTCTTCGAGCTTGCTGGCGTCGTAGGTGCGGGCGAAGAGATTTTCCAGAAAGATCGAATGCGGAATGCCGATGGGGCGCAGGTTGCGCATGGCGTAGCGCAGCGTGCGTGAATTCAGGTTTTTGTTGCCGGTGAACTTGATGTTGCCGACCTTCACGGTCGGGCCTTCCTTGATGTTAAAGGTGACGGCTACAGATGCGGGCGGGATGGTCTTGACTTCCGGCGTGATGGTCGGGAACTGGTGCCCGTGCTCGCCCAGCAGCGCCTTCAGGACCGCGATTGCCTTTGCGATGCGCGTGGGATCGTACTGGCTCTCCACGCTGAGCCCGACCTTCTCCTTCTTGAAGCGGTCGAGGACATCGGATTGCGTGACCGAATTGAGTCCCTTGTAGTTGATCTCGCGGATAGTCGGTTTTTCGCGGACGAAGATGTCGAGCACTTCGCCCTTGGGGGTGTCCTCTTTTTCAATGCGGACATCTTCGAAGTAGCCGGTGTTCCACAGGGAGTTGAAATCGCGCTCGACGGTGGCGGGATCGTAGTTGTCGCCAACGTGCGAGTAGAGACGGGCGAGGACCGTCTCCTTGGGGATGCGGCGATTGCCGATGACCCGGATTTCGGAGATGACATTGGCGTTCTGTGCGAACGCGGGCGCAACCGAACAGAAGAGTATGCCGAGAGCACCCAAGCCTTGAAGCACTAATTTACGAAGGATCCGGGGACGAATGGTTTTGTCCTGCTGGATCTGGGAGCTCATGCTCCGCCGAATGACGGGAAAAATAGGCACACCCTCACTGCAACCAAAATCGAACTTCCGCTCTTTCGTGCTGGAAAGCCGATTCTATAGCAAGCGGGGCCGCGGCGACCAACGGGGAGCCACGAATCGCCCGCGAAACGGCCCTGTGCGGTGTCAGCTTTCGAGCTCGGCATGGATCACGAAAGCATGATCGGCGGCGCTCCAGCGCACGTCGAGCACGTTGGGCTTGCAGCAGACCTGGCAGTCCTCGACGTAATTCTGGTGGGCGCCGGCGGACTCGTCCACAAAGGTCTCGTTCCATTCGCCGCAGCCGGCACACTGAAACATAACTTCAGCCATGCGGCAGGGATTCCACTCGCGCCACGTCCACCAGCGTGGAATAGAACGTGGGGCCGCGGCCGATGTCGGTGAGGCGCTCGGAGGTGAGCGCGTTCACATTGCTGCCGCCGGCGGAAAGCTTGTTCCAGTTGAGTCGCGAAGCAACGACGCCTGCGGGAACACCGGTGTGGATTTGCGCGACCAGACGAATGCGACCGCGATCGTTGAAGACCTCGACGGTGTCGCCCTCACGAATGCCACGACGATCTGCGTCGTCCGGATGAATCTCGAGTTTGCCGATGCGGGACTTTTCCATCTCCTGGTGCGGGGCGAGATTCGCAAAGGTGGAGTTCATATAGTTGTCCGCTTTGCGCCCGAGAAATTCGAGCGGGTAGGCGCGATCGGCGCTGTGGCGCGATTCTTTGGGCGGCTTGAAAGACGGCAGAGGATCGAGCCCCTGCCGGGCAAGCTCGGCCGAGTAGAATTCGCCTTTGCCGGAGGGCGTGCCGAAGCCGCCATTGGCGAAGGGTTGGAAAGGCGCGTCGGGCTCGCCAGCCCAGCGAAGGCGCACGCTGTGCTGCTTGCGAAGCTGATCGAGCGTGATGCCATCCATTTGCGGATGCGTTTCCTGAGGGCTGCCACTGAGGGCCTGGGCAAGCATCTCCTGCTCGGTGTCGCGGAAACAGGCTTCCGGGAAGCCGATGCGCTGCCCGAGTTGGCCGAAGAGCCAGACGTTGGAGCGCGCCTCGCCAACCGGCGCTATGGCCTGATCGGAGAGCTGCACATGGTAATGGCCGTATGCGCCCTGGAGATCGGCGTGCTCCAAGAATGTGGTGGCGGGGAGCACGATGTCGGCGTAGTCGGCGGTATCGGTCCAGAACTGTTCGTGCACGACGGTGAAGAGATCCGGGCGCGCCATGCCGCGCAAGACAGTGTTCTGGTTGGGCGCGATGGCGCCAGGGTTGGAGTTGTAGACGAAGAGCGCCTTGACCGGCGGATCATTCAGCTCGGTCAGCGCGTGGCCGAGGCGGGCCATGTTGACGACGCGCGCGGCGCGGCCGAGCGGGCTCGAGTACATCAGATCGGGACGTTCGAGAATTTGTGAGTCGAAGCTGAAGGCTCCGCTGGTGGAGAGCTGCAGGCCACCACCAAGTTCCTTCCACGCGCCGGTGAGCAGCGGCAGCATGCAGACTGCGCGCGCAGCTGTACCGCCGTTCTCGCAGCGCTGGATGCCGTAGTTGAGGCGGATGGCTGCGGGCTTTGTTGTCGCGTACTCACGGGCGAGCGCGCGGATTTCGTCGGCGGTCATGCCGGTCCAGGAAGCGACGCGCTCCGGCGGATATTCTTTCGCGCGCGCAGCCAGCTCCTTCACGCCGATGGTGTGCTGGTCAATGTAGGAGCGGTCTTCAAGACCTTCGGCAAAGATGACGTGCATCATGCCGAGGGCAAGTGCGGCGTCCGTGCCGGGGTGAATGGCGATATGCCAGTCGGCGAGCTTTGCGGTGCGGGTCTGGTAGGGGTCGATGACGATGAGGCGGGCGCCGTTGCGGCAGGCTTCTTCGATCTGCGGCCAGAGATGCACGCTGGTGCCGTGAATGTTCGCGCCCCAGGCGATGATGAGACGTGCGCGATGGAACTGTTCGGTATCGGTGCCGAGCTTGCGGCCGTAGACGGAGAGGATGGCGTCGCCGCCAGCGGTGGCGCAGATGGTGCGGTCGAGCTGGGAGGCGCCTAGCCGGTGGAAGAAGCGGCGATCCATGGAGCCGTAACCCAGCACACCAATTGTTCCGGCGTAGGAGTACGGGAGTACGGATTCGGGACCGTGCTGCTCAGCGATGGAGGCGAGCCGCTGCGCGATCGTGTCCAGCGCCTGGTCCCAGGTGATGCGCTCAAAGCTTTCGGCCTCGCGACCGCTGGGCAGCGGGCCTTTCGCGACCCCGGCGCGGCGGCGCATGGGATGGAGCAGACGGTCCGGCGAATAGACGCGCTCCAGATATTGAGCCACTTTGCCGCACAGAAACCCGCGCGTGACCGGATGATCCGGGTCGCCGGCGATCTTCTGCGCGCGGCCGCTGGCGTCCACGCTCACCAGCACGGCGCAGGAGTCCGGGCAGTCGTGGGAACAGACTGCGTGGACCACGCGCAATGGCGATTCGCCGGGAGGCATAGCACAATTGTATGCAGCCGGATGATGTAAGACATGGAAAAAGCTTGGCTTTGTGACGGCTGCCGCCGTGCCGGGCGCAAAGTTTTGGCAACCCGCGGCGTCTGCGATGATCTAAAGAAAGCAGTTATCACTTCCGGAGAGACCTCGATCGGGTGACGTATCGGATTGCAATTGGAATGGTGTGCGCCGCGCTGGTATGCGGCGGGGCCGCCTCGCGTGCGCAGAATTCTCAGTCGAGCGGCGCGACGAGTGCCGCGGTGAATGCTCCGGCGCCTGCCGATGGCTCGAGCAGTGCGAGCGCGGGCGATACGAATGCCGGCAGCACGGCAGTTTCCGGCAGCGGCGCGAGCGCGGCATCGGCTACTCCATCGTCCGGGACGACAACCGCCGGGTTGAACGCTCCGTCGCCGCAGTCGCTCCTGAACCCCAGTTCCGCGCAGAATCCTTATTACGGTAGCGTGACGATGGGCACGGTCTCGCCGGAGACGCTGCATCTTTCACTCGATGATGCGATCCAGCGTGGCATTCAGGCGAACCTGGCGCTGACCCAGGCACGAATCCAGCAGCAGCAGTCGGATGCGCAGCGACTGGAGGCGCTGAATCCGCTGCTTCCCTCGCTGAAGGCCGAAGCCTCTACCGGCGCCCACCAGTACAACCTGGAAACTTTCGGATTCAATCCGAGCCTTCTGGCGCAGATCGCGCCGCTGTTTCCCACTACGAATTTTGCCAACTTCAATCCCATCGTGAAGGTGGACGTCACGAAGGCGGATGCCGCGTTGGACTGGACAGCGCTCGATCTTGCGGCGATCACGCGCTACCGGTCCGCGAGGGAGAGCCTGACGGCGGCGTACTACAACACGCAGTCGTCGCGGGGGCTGGTGGTGCTGAATGTCGGCAATCAGTATCTGAAGACGCTGGCCGACCACTCGCAAATTGACAGCGCCGAGTCGCTGCTGCGCGCCGATGAAGTTCTACTGAAGCAGGCACAGGCGGAGCACGAAGCGGGCACCGCGGCGCGGCTGGATGAGCTGCGCGCGCGGGTGCAATACCAGACGCAGCAGCAGAAGGTGATCGCCGCGCAGAACACGTTTGAGAAGGACCAGATTCTGCTGAAGCGCGAGATCGGCGTGCCAGTGGAGCAGAATATCCAGCTTACGGATACCGCGCCCTATGCCGACCTGGAGCAGATGTCGATTGAAGATGCGCGGCGGCTTGCCTACAAAAGCCGCCAGGACTATCAGGGCATGCGGCACCAGGTGCGCTCGGCGCAACTTTCGCGCTCCGCCGCCCGATATGAGCGGCTGCCCACAGTGACGGCGAGCGGGAACTACGGCGTTACCGGACTGACGCATGGTTTGTATCACGGCACATTCGTCGCGATGGGCGAGCTGAGGGTTCCGATCTTCAAGGAGGCACAGTTCCGCGGTGATGCCGATGTTGCCGCAGCGCAGCAGAGCGATGCCCTGAATCGGCAAGCCGACCTGAAGCAGCAAATCGATCAGCAATTGCGCGATAGCATGCTGGACCTGAACTCGTCGCAGGCGCTGGTACGCGTCTCGCAGCAGAACGTGGACCTTGCAACGCGGGCACTGTCCGATGCCAATGATCGCTTTGCGGCGGGCGTCGAGGACAATCTGCCGGTTGTGCAGGCGCAGGCCACGCTATCGCAGGCGCAGTCGCAGCTCATTGCGGACACTCTCAGCTACAACCAGGCCAAGCTTGCATTGGCACGGAACCTGGGCATTGTGGACACGCAGTACAAGACGTATCTGCACGGGAAGTAGAGCTTTAGAAAAGCAGATTCCTCACTGCGCCGGTGTCGCTCGCTCCGCGGCACGGCTTTGGTCGAGATGACGACTAAGCGGGAACCGTTTCGCTCCAGCCGCGGCGTGCAATCACAATCGAGATCAGGTCGATCGCTGCGACCATAGCGGCACACGCGGTCCAGCCACCGAGCTTCCACACCAGGCTGGGCGCCACGCCGGCCACCGTCCCGCCGATGTAATAGCAGGCGACATACATGCCCACCGCAGAGGCGCGGGACGACTCCGGGGCGGCCTCGCGAAGGAAGCTGGTTGCGCAGCTCTGGGA
Source organism: uncultured Acidobacteriaceae bacterium (assembly GCA_963797895.1). Lineage (GTDB taxonomy): Bacteria > Acidobacteriota > Terriglobia > Terriglobales > Acidobacteriaceae > KBS-83. The sequence goes on along the minus strand of CAWCRD010000006.1, from coordinate 1,311,510 downwards.
AATAAAGACGCCCGTGCAGCAGAGGGCGAGGCCGGCGACGACGATCCATAGCGAGTGCACCAATGTAAGCAGCACGCCGGCAAGAGAAAGCAGGATGGAACCGGTGATGCCTGCCCGAAGGCCAACGCGGGGCAGGAGCGCTCCCGCGAGCGGTGTGGCGACGAGCCCCACCAGATATACGACGAACAACAGGCTGAGCTTGGCCGTGGAAAGCGAGAACGGTGGTGCCGCGAGATAGAAGGTGATGTAGGTGAAGACGCCGACGAGCGAGAAGAGCACGTTGAAGCCGACGAGGTAGGTGGTGAGCAGGCGCGGGTTGCGGAGATGAGCAAACATCGGCAAAAAGATCTGTCGGAAGGGCGGCCGCGTCACTGCACGGAGGGGGCGCGGCTGATCCGGCAGCAGCCATGCGACCAATGCGGCGCCGCCGAGAGATATCAGGCCGAGCAACACGAAGGACGGTCGCCAACCCATGTGGTCCGTCATGACGCCGGTAACGGCGCGGCCGGAGAAGCCGCCCAGAGCGGTGCCGCTGACGTAGATGCTCATGACGGGAGCGACCGCGGTGGGTGGCCAGCTCTCCGTGATGTAGGCGATGGTGGTGGCGAAGACGCCTGGCGTGACGAGTCCCTGCAGCAGCCGCCAGAAGACCAGCCAGCCGAGAGACGTGGAGCTTGCCGCGGCGCAGGTGGGCACGGCGAGCAGAAGAATCGAGATTAGGATTACGCGCTTGCGATTCATCCGCTCGGTGAATGTGCCGAGCAATGGCGCCGCGATTGCGACGCCGAGAGTGGACGCGCTGACCGTCCAGCCCACGGCGGACTTCGAGGCGTGAAAGAGATCTTCCAGCAGCGGCAGCAGCGGCTGCGTCGCATAGAGCGTGAGGAAAGCAATGAGGCCGCAAACGAATACGCCGACGACGCCCCTGACCGGCTGGAGCGGATGACGATCCCGGGATGCCGGGCTGGGAAGCGCAGCAGAGGCGGAGGATGCGCCTTCCCCCAAGGGCAGCTCGGGCGCGGCGGAGTCGTGCATGCGATGGGAGTCGGACATGGGCGAGCGACACTCAAGAGTAGACCGTTTTAGCAGATGGGTGTCCGGCCAGCAGGCGCGAAGGAGCATCCTGGTGAGTACATCTTTTGTGAAACGGGTCAATCGACCGTGCACGGCGATCTGCTGCGACAATGGAACGACAGCGCAAGAATCGAGAGCATGACGGACGCAAAGAAAGAGGAGCCTGGTAGTCGCGGCGCGGCCGCGTTTGCCTATCGTGATTTCCGGCTCTACCAGATGGCCCGCGCCCTGGTGATTATGGGTGCGGAGGCACAGGCCGTGGCGGTTGCCTGGCAGGTCTACCTGATCACGCATCGCGCGATCGACCTTGGCTATACCGGGCTGGCGCTCTTTCTTCCCGGGCTGATTTTCATGCTTCCGGCCGGCCACACGGCGGACCGCTTCGACCGGCGCACCGTGATCCTGGTCTGCTATTCGCTGCAGTTTGTCTCGACGCTTACGCTGTTCCTCTTCGCGTTTCACGGAATGCATCGCATTCTGCCGATCTATGCCGTGCTGTTTTTTATAGGGACGGGGCGCGCCTTCAGCGGGCCGGCCAGCTCGGCGCTGGTGCCGCATCTGGTCCCGGCGGAGCACTTCGTGAATGCGGTCACATGGGGCGCGACGGTCTTCCAAATCGCGAACATCACCGGGCCCGCGGTTGGCGGCCTGCTCTTTACGCTGCCACTGGCGCACTGGGGCCTGCCGCATATCGCGGGAGCGCCCGTGGTCTTCCTCTTTACGCTGCTCACGCTGGTGGGCTATCTGACGCTGATCGGGATGCTTACGGTGCGGCCGGGAAGAATGGAGCACCGATCCACCACGTTCGATCTGGTGCTGGAGGGGCTGCGCTATGTGTGGCGCGCGAAGCTGCTGCTGGGATCGGTCAGCCTGGATCTGTTCGTGGTGCTTCTCGGCGGCGCAGTCGCGCTGATGCCGATCTTTGCTGAGAACATTCTGCACACGGGCGCGAGCGGACTGGGAATTCTGCGCGCGGCTCCGGCCGGCGGGGCGCTCATCGTATCGGTCCTGCTTTCTTTCCGGCCGATCCGCAGCCACGCCGGACACATGATGTTCATCTGCGTTGCGATCTTCGGCGCCGCTACGATCGTCTTCGGTCTGTCGCGCAGCCTGTGGCTCTCGCTTGCCGCGCTGGTAATTCTGGGCGCGGCGGACATGGTGAGCGTTGTTATTCGCTCGTCCATGCTGCAACTGGCAACGCCGCCTTCCATGCGTGGCCGTGTCAGCGCTGTGAATTCCCTGTTCGTTGGCGCATCTAATGAACTCGGTGAATACGAAAGCGGTTTGACGGCGCAATGGATGGGGCCGGTGCGGGCAGTTGTCCTGGGCGGCATCGGGTCTTTGATGGTGACCGGCTTGTGGGCGATGCTCTTCCCGACGTTGCGCAACGCGGATGCTTTGGCGGCCGAGTCACTGATGCAGCCCGAGGAGCAATTGGAACAGCCGTCGATTTAGTCCGTTGACGCGCCTTCAAGGAAATTTCGATGAAGAACTGGAAGATCATTGGTGCGATTACGGTCCTGGTCCTGGCGATTGCAGCCTGGCGCATTGTGAGCTATGAGCACGAGCGCAATTCGCCAGGCATAGTGCTGAACAAGCAGCCTCAGGAAAAGCCGACTGATGACGAACTGGTGTATGTGCGCCAGATGCTCATCGACAGTGTGAAATCGGCGCGCGCGTTGAACGGCAAATCCGTCTGGATGAAGACGGGTTACACCGTTCCCTATTATCCCTATCGGACCGGGCGCGTGGGCTTCCCTGAGCAGGCGGGATGGCTGCCGCCCGCGCAGGAGCTGCTGGTGAAGGATTTCGTCGAGGTGACGACGCCGCCCGATTGGAACAGCAGCATTCCGCGCGGACCGAAGAACGTATTTGTCGTCTTCACCGAGCCCGGACGGAGCGGCGAATTTGCGGCGCCCGTGGCCTCGCTGGATGGCGCGAACTCCACCTGGGCATGCGATGACATCTTTTTCTACCAGGACCCGAGAAGCCTCTATCACTGGCCGCAGGAGGTATGGCAGGCAGTGGCGCAGCACACAGCCAGGCAGGGTATGAGTGAGAAGCAGACGACGATGGCGCTGGGGAATTTGCAGCAGTCAGATTCGAAAGATCTCGGCAATCGGACGGTGAAATATACGACGGTGGACCAGGGCCAGACGCGTCACTTTGCCGTGTCGTTTTCGGGGAACAAGGCTACGTCGGTCACGTCACAATAGAACCTCTCGAGATCAGGTTCCGAGCGAATGATATTCAGTCCTGCCGGCTTCCGCGCGAGTTGCCGCGCCGAGAAGATGGTAATGCCGTCCTTTGGGCATACATCCAGGCACGGGACGAAAATGACGGTAACAGCAGGTCGTTCGGGGCTCTTGGCGGATCGCTTCCGAAACCATTTCTTTATCCTGGCAAGCGCCTTCGACGCCTTACCGTTCTTAATTTTGCGTTGGCACTTACGGCAAGCGAACACGGTTTCACCGGTCCATGGAGGAGAGTAGAGACGCAGCTGCGTTCCTGCGTCCGGCATCTGTTGAGTTTTGCTCATCGGCTGTAAGTGAGATGCGATGGTGACTTTAGACGCTTGCCTGCTCTTCCAGCTGTTGCATCAGCTCTTCCCACTCGGATGAGAGGCTGATGTGCTGGGCGCGCAGATCTTCGAGAGCTGCGCTCTGGCGCTGCGTCTCATCGGCGCTGACGAAGTTGCCGAGCGCCTGCTCTGTTTCCGTGATGGCGTTCTCAACGCGGGGGATTTCCCGTTCTACGAAGATCAGCCGGTCCTGCATCTGTTTTCGTTTGATCGGATTTACGCGGCGGGCGCGGCCGTTGCTCTCGGTCGCTTCACCGGTTGGGTCAAGGACAGCCCGGGAGGCTGCTTCGGCGGCGGCAACTACGGGGTCGGGAATGCCGGCTTTGCGACGCATGTAGTCCTCGTAATTGCCGGGATAGACGTGCACGGTGCCGCTTTCGACCTCGAATACGCGCGTGGCCAGCGCATCGAGGAAGTAGCGATCGTGCGAGACGAAAATGACAGTGCCGCTGAAGTTGCGAATAGCTTCCAGCAGGACCTCCTTGGCCCGGAGGTCGAGATGGTTGGTCGGCTCGTCCAACAGGAGGAAATTTGCCGGGCTTACCAGAATGCGGGCCAGCGCGTAGCGATTTCGCTCGCCGCCGGAGAGCACGCCGAGCGGCTTAAAGGCGTCGTCGCCGGAGAACAGAAAACAGCCGAGCAGACCGCGCAGGTCGGCTTGCGGAACACGCGGGGCCACGCTGCTGATGTCATCGAGCATACGGGCGCTGCCGTCGAGGACCTTGTATTGGTCCTGCGCGAAGTATTCCGCCGTGACGTTGTGGCCGAATTTGAGCGTGCCGCTGGAGGGGCCCTCCGTGCCGGAGAGCATGCGGATCAGCGTGGATTTGCCTGCGCCGTTGACGCCAACCAGCGCGATGCGGTCGCCACGATCGATGGTGAAGTTCACGCCCTCGAGCACCTGCTTGGGGCCGTAGCTCTTCGCGAGATCGCGCACCTCCACCACCGTGCGGCCGGAGGGAGGAGGCTGCGGAAACGTGAAGTGGATGACGGGCTCTTCCTGCGGCAGCTCGATGCGCTCGATTTTTTCGAGCTCCTTGACGCGGCTTTGGACCTGCTTCGCCTTGGTGGCTTGATAGCGGAAGCGATTGATGAAGGTTTCCAGATGCTCGATGTGCTCGCGCTGATTGCGATAGGCAGATTCGAGCTGTGCACGGCGCTCCTGCTTCTGCTCGAGGTAGCGCTCGTAGTTGCCGTGATACACGTGCAGCGCCTTGTTCCATATCTCGATGATTTTTGTCACCGTGACGTCGAGGAAATAGCGGTCGTGCGAGATGAGGATGTAGCCGTTGGGATAGCCGTGAAGATATTCTTCGAGCCAGTTGCGCGTCTCCAGATCGAGATGATTGGTCGGCTCATCCAGCAATAAAAGACTCGGCCTGGCAAGCAATAGCTTGGCGAGCGCGATGCGCATCTGCCAACCACCGGAGAACTCCTGCGTCTGCCGTGTCCAGTCGTGCTTGCTGAACCCCAGACCATCCAGAACTGCACCTACCTGGGCGTCCAATGCGTAACCGCTATGCGCATGAAAGCGCGCGTCCAGGGTGGAATACCGCTCCGCAGCAGCTTCATAGGCGGTCGATTGTGGATCGAGTTCGGCGAGACTGACGGAGAGCGTCTCCAACTCCTGCTCGATGGAACGGATCTCATCGAAGACGGAAAGGCATTCCTCGAAGACGCTGCGCCCGGAAAGCGCGAGGCCGTCCTGCGGCAGGTAGCCGATGGTGGTGTTGCGGGCGCGCTCGAGCGTGCCGTAGTCGAGCGACTCGAGACCGGCGAGCGTCTTGAGCAGCGTGGATTTGCCGGTCCCGTTTGCGCCGACGAGCGCTGTGCGTTCGCCGGGCGTGATGAGCCAGCTGGCGTTTTCAAAGAGAGTGCGTGGCCCAAAACGACGGCCGGCGGAGCTGAGTTGCAGCATGAAATATCCCTGCTGCTATTTTCTCATTTTGACGCGGTAGTCACGGCCGGCCTTGCCGTTCGCGCCGCAGGCGTCCGCGAGGCGACGAGCGCATGCCAGTCAGCCTCGGTCTGGTCGGCGTAGGCTTCTGCAAATGCGGCGAGTGCGTGATCGAACTTATCCTGCTTGCTGCCCGCGCCCAGATACCCGGTGATGAGATGAACATCGCCGGAGCGGGCGTGACCACGCGCGAGCAGTTCACCGCAGACCGCCGCATATTCTGCGAGACCGCCGCCTTGCATGGCCTCAAGCTCGACAGAAGCTTTGTGGTCGTTGACCTGACGCACGAGATAATCGCGATTCGCAATCGTCGTCCATCCGAGAAACGGGTCGGACTGCCACTGCATTGCGCGTTGGCCTTCCGCAACTCGCTGGCCCTGATGCGTCGCCGCGCGTGTTACGGAGCCATGACTCGCGAGAAATGGCGCATATGCCGAGCCGGGTTCTTCCTTAATCTGGAGGAACAGCGGATCGTTTTCGCCATTGCCCTGCAGGTAGACGAGGTAGTCGCGAAGGCCGAGGCCGCCCGTGCCGACTACTTTGAAGGCCACATCCACCGGCACGTATTGATCGAGGAAATGGCGGCGCTCCGGCAGCAGGCTGTTGCGATACGCGGCAAAGCTTGCGAGCACCGCGCGCGCCTGCGCCGGCGGCAACGGCATTAGAAACGGCGGGGCTTTCCGGAACTGCCGGCTGCCCTTCTTCTCTTCTGTGAAACCGCGGAGCGTGCCGAGCGGCGTTTCTCGTTCCGCCTTCTGCAGGGCAACCGATACCGGCGTTACTCGCTCCAGCCGGTGAACCTGATAGCGCGCGAGCTCTACGACGGGAGTGCGCGCAAGCGTTGCAGTAAGGCGGCGATAACTGAGCGCGAGGATGTGAACGGCCTCACGGCAGGCGGACGACTTCTGTCCATTTTCGCGCCCGGCGAGAACAAGGCTGGTGGCCATGCGCTTCAGGTCCCATTCGAAGGGTGCGACACATGTCTCGTCGAAGTCGTTGATGTCGAAGACGAGCCTTCCATCCGGAGCGGCGTATGCGCCGAGATTGCGCACATGCGCATCTCCGCAGATCTGCGAAAGGATGCCGGTATTCGGCAGCGCAGCCAGGTCGCCGGCCATGACCGGCACGGCACCGCGGAAAAAGCCGAATGGCGATGCGACCATGCGCTCGTACTTGAGAGCGACGAGCGATGCGATGCGTCCGTGCATCGAACGTGCGATGGTGAGCACAGGTGATGGGCGGTGCGACGGCGGACGCCAGCGCGCGTGCTCCTGGCGGCGCAGTTGCTTCCGTCGCGCCTGGCCCAGCGCGTGCCGTTCCGCGGGCGAAATGTGTGCTGCCATACCTTGCTCGACGATACATCCGGGATCGCGCAACGTAAAACGGATGGATGTATCCGGACGCGTCAGGAGGCTTGCGCGATCTGGTCCGTGACGGCGTCACGTTCAGCGTCTGGCAGCGGGGGCATTGCGCCCGGGTGGGAGGCGACCCATGCGCCCCAGCGGTTGCCGGCCGCGTTGAGCTGTGACAATGGAGCATCGCGCAGATAATAGTGCGTCAGCGCAGCCGTGAAGGCGTCGCCAGCGCCGACCGTATCCGCGATCTTCGATGGATAACCGGGATGGCGGTCGACCTGATTGCGCGTGACCAGGAGACTGCCCTGAGGGCCGAGCGTGATGGCGACGAGCTTCACGGGAAACTGGTCGATGATTTGCCGCGCACCATTCAGCAGGAAGTCCGGCGTGGTACCGGCGGCGTCCGGAAAGTCCAGCAGCGAGAGCACCTGGGGCATCTCATCGGCATTTAATTTGAAGATGGTTGCGAGCTCGAGCGAGGTCTCGACGATTTCCGAGTTGAAGAATGGCGCGCGGAGGTTGACGTCGAAGATGCGGACGCACTCAGGGCGCGTTTCGTGAAGAAAGCTCTCAATGGTACGGCGCGACGCCGGCGAGCGCTGCGCCAAGGTGCCGAAGCACACGGCGTCGGCCTGCTCTGCCAGGGCGAGCCAGTGCGGGGTGAACTCCAGGAAATCCCACGCAACAGGCTCGTGAATGGTGAAGCGCGGCTGTCCATCTTGCAGGGTCACGGTTACGGTGCTGGTGACGCGGCTGAAATCCTCCTGGATGTATTGCGTATCCAGCGGTGTAGTTTTCAGGAAGGCCATGGCTTCGCGTCCGAGCGGGTCGGTGCCGATGCGGGTGGCCGCTACGCCATTGTTCCCGAGGCGTGCGGCCATGACGGCGAAGTTTGAAGGGGCTCCGCCAAGCTGCGGCCCCTGTGGAAGCATGTCCCACAGCAGCTCGCCGAGACCCACAATGCACCGGGGTTCGGTCATGCAGACCTCACCGGGCGCGTCGTGTACGCGTGGTGTTGGATCTGTAACCAAGGCTCAGACCAGGACTCCATTGGAAGCCGCCGAGGCATCGTGTCTCCTGCGAACGACTGACGATCGTAAATGACGGGACTGCCGAACTTGCCCCGAGCCTATCATGCATGAGCGCGCAAGCACGAGGGACGCATCGAACTGCCTTTGATGCCACCGCGCCCGCCGCAGCAGGCGTGTGTTAGGCTTCGATGCTGCGCAGCAGCATGGCGGCAGGAGGGCCGATGAATATAACGGCGAGAACAAGCCTGACAGTACTGCTGGGCCTGAGCCTGACGGCCGCCAGCCATCTTGCAACTGCAGCGGATCGGGCCGCGGTCCAGAAGACTGCAGGCAAAACGGCGGCGCAGGAGAGCGGCGACCTGTGGTGGAAGCATGCCGTGATCTACGAGATCTATCCGCGCAGCTTTCAGGATTCAAACGGCGATGGCCTGGGGGACCTGAACGGTATCACAAGCCGGCTGGATTACCTGAAAGCGCTGGGCGTGAACGCTATCTGGCTAACGCCGATCTATCCTTCGCCGCAGGTCGATTTCGGTTACGACATCTCGAATTATGTCGCCCTCGATCCGGCGTATGGCACCATGGCCGACTTCAACCGGCTGGTCGCCGAAGCGAAGAAGCGGAATATCCAGGTCATCATGGACATGGTGATGAACCACACCTCGGACAAGCATCCGTGGTTCGTTGAGTCGGAAAGTTCTAAGACCAATCCCAAGCGCGACTGGTATGTGTGGGCAAACGGCAAGGGGCCGGGGCAGCCGCCCAACAACTGGCAGTCGGCCTTCGGGCATTCCGCATGGCAGTATTCGCCGAAAACCGATCAGTGGTATTACCACAAGTTTTACATTCAGCAGCCTGACCTGAACTGGCGCAATCCGAAAGTGGAGCAGGCGATGTGGGGCGTGGTGCGCTTCTGGCTCAACAAGGGCGTCGCGGGTTTTCGGCTGGACGCCGTGCCTACGCTCTTCGAGGACACATCCATGAAGGACGAGAAGATCCTGCCCGGCACGAACAAGTACGGCGATCCGAACATCGATGGCTCGCTGACGGAGAACCTGCCGGAAGTGCACAAAGTGATGCGCGATCTGCGATCGGTTACAAACAGTTTTCCTGGCAATCGCGTGCTGATCGGCGAAACGTACCTGCCGAACATTCAGGAATTGCAGAAGTGGTATGGCGCGAATCACGACGAGCTGCAGCTGCCGATGGACATGCAGGTCGGCTTCCTCAACAAGCTGGACGTGAACGCATTCCGCCAGCGCATCGACGAGGTGGAGCACGACATCGATGACAACCAGCCGCTGCTGGTCTTTGATAACCATGACAACCCGCGCATGGATATGCGGTATGGCGACGGCAAGCACAACGTGGAGATCGAGCGCATGCTGGCGACGATTCTTTTCGCCACGCGCAGCACAGCTCTCATGTATTACGGCGACGAGATCGGGATGAAGACGACGCTCCCCGCTCGTGTGGAAGACGTGAAAGACCCGATCGGCAAGATCGGGTGGCCCGAGGAGAAGGGACGCGACGGCGAGCGCACGCCGATGCAGTGGGATGGGTCGCCGGAAGCCGGCTTTACCACCAGCGACAAGCCATGGCTGCCGGTGCCGGACAGCTATAAGACCGTCAACGTGGCGGAAGAGGTACGGCAGGACGATTCGCTGCTGAACTGGTACAAGCAGCTCATCCAGCTTCGCCGCGACAACCCGGCGCTGCACTCCGGCACGCTGACGATGCTCAACATGCAGGACACGAATGTGCTTTCGTGGATCCGGCAGACGGCCGGAGCACCGGCAGTGGTGGTGGCCTGCAACTTCACCCCCGAGCCGCGCAAGATCAGCTTCGATCTGTCGAAACAGGGCATCAACAGCCGGCAAGCGAAGTCACTGATGAAATCGCCCGGTTTGAACGATCCGACATCACTCGATGCGGTCAATCTGCCGCCGTTCGGTGTGTATGTCGGACAGGTCCAGTAAATCTCCGGAAGAGTTTAGACGGGCTCACCTTCTCCAAGGGCGAAGTGTAACTGCCGCGATTCGTTCCATGCCATGCGGAGGCTGCCGCTGAAGGGCGCCCGGCCCATGAGACGCACAAAGTGGATTGCAAGGGACAACATCAATGGTGCGTGTCCCGTGGGCCACAAAGCGCTTACTGGTTGCGGAACCCCATTTGCGTCCGGATGATAGACGCGCTCGTCCCATCGACGCGAGCCCTCGGGAAACTCCGGATAGTCGCGAACAGCATCGAGCGTGGACTGCATGATGCGATGCTTCCACGGCTGTGCGTACTGCGGCATGAAGAGGATATGGCTGCGGCCTTCGTTGCGTATCTCGTGCACGAATTCGTTGAAGGAGGTTGCATTCGTCAGGTTGACGTTGCCGTTAGGCTCCAGCCCGTGGCGATCGCCGCCTGATATGAGCAGCTTGTTCCAGCGTGCGGCAAGCGCGCGGACCACGCGGTTCTCGTTCCAGTGACGCAGGCCGTTCAGTTCCATGACATGAATGAAGTCGCCGTTCTGCTCCATGAACTCTTCCACGCGGAGCGCATGGCGAGCCATGCCGATCTCATAGAGGTCCCACATCGGATGGTTGAAAACGATGAGCACGTGGGGTAATGCATGTAGCGCGCTCAACAGTTCGGTCAGCCGTGCATCGGAGGGATTCGCGGTGAACTCCTCAAACGTCCTCATCCACTGTGCGCCCTGAGCGCTGGGCAGGTTATGTATGCCGAGATGAACGGACTGATCGCCTGCGAAGGGCACCGTCCACTCAACAGAGAGCGGGATGTGCCGGGCGCTGGCGACTGTGCGCAGCAACTGGGGCGCCTCGATGTTGTCGTGGTCGGTGATGGAGACGAGCGCGGCGCGCTGCAGCTGGTTCTCAATCTGCCGGCGCTCCAGATCGAACGCGAGACGCGGCGTGAGCGGTGGCGTCCACCAGGCGCGGTTGTAGTCCAGCTTTACAACTGCATGTTTCGCATGGATGCCTTCAAGCCACCGGAAAAGATGGCCTATAAAGCCATCGCTCGATACGACCTTGACGACAAAATCGAGTGTCTCTTTGGAGCGATTGGTGTGACTGTGCAGTGAGACGCCGGTGTTGAAGCTGCGCGCGGCATCGGGGCTCTTCCATAGATAGGAGATCTGGGATCCCTTCATGGCTACCTCCTCACCTGCACGCACAGTATGAGGACTGCCCGATGAACCAGGCATTACGCAGACAAGAAGATGCTGTAACTTCGGTGCAAACCAGGGTTCCACATTGGAATGGAACCGGAATGGTTACGGGCCGTTTCGGGCGAATTCAGCGGGTTTTTGCGATATCGGGCGCCAGCTCGCCCCCGCCATCGTGCGTCCTGGGTGTTTCGTTGTGCGTGGCGCGACGAGTTTCCTGTTCCAGGTGATTCTTCGTAAGTCCCTGCTGCAACAGCAGGAAAGCTTCTTCCGGCGTGTCGGCAAAGTGGAAGAGATCGAGGTCGTTGGGCGAGATCGTTCCCTTCTCCACCAGTACATCGAAGTTGATTACCGACTTCCAGTACTGCGATCCATAGAGGATGACGGTGATCTTCTTGGCCAGCTTCTCAGTCTGTTCGAGGGTGAGGATTTCGAATGCCTCGTCGAGCGTTCCGAAGCCTCCTGGAAAGACGACCAGCGCCTTGGCAAGATATGCGAACCAATACTTGCGCATGAAGAAGTAGTGGAACTCGAAGTTAAGCGCGGGCGTAATGTACGGGTTCGGCGCCTGCTCAAAGGGCAGCTTGATGTTGAGCCCAACGGTGTGGCCGCCGGCCTCGTGCGCACCGCGATTTGCGGCCTCCATGATGCCGGGGCCGCCGCCGGAGGTGACGACGAAGCGGCGTTGCCGCCCCTTCAAGGTCATGGACCACTCGGTGAGCATGAAGGCGAGTTTGCGGGCGTCTTCGTAGTAGCGGGCCATCTCCACGGCTGCCTGAGCGCGGCGGCACTTCAGCTCGTTGGCACTGCAATCATCCAGCTCCGTGCCCCTTGCCGGCTGCTCATGTTGCGGAGCCGGCTCATTTGAATAGGGACGGGCCAGCAGCTCGAGCTCGCGGTTTGCTTCATCGAGCGCGCGGAAGCGGGCGGAGCCAAAGAAGACGACCGTATCGCGGATGCGCTCGCGCCGGAAGCGGGCAAGCGGCTCGGCGTACTCGGCCATGATGCGGATGAGGCGGCCGTCCGGACTGTTCAGGAAGGCAGGATTCTCGTAAGCGAGCGAAGCTGAGTGGAGCGGATGCGGGGTTTGATCTTTGGACATAAGTAAGAGCAGTTATTGGCGATGCCGGGGACGAAAGAGGACGCTCAGCGCCACCCAGATGTTTAGCAGGCCGAGACCGGAGACGAGCCCGCGCACCCATCCCTGCGCGAGAAAGCCGGCGACCGTGGGCCAGTGCATGATCCAGGCGTTGGTCGTCCATATACTGCGCCAGGGCAGCAGAACGACCAGCGCGCCGACGTATAAGCGAACGATGACAAACAGCACAATCTCCATCACGAGCAGCCAGCGCGGGATCTGTCTTTGGCGCTGCTCGGGAACCGGCTGCACGGCCGTGGCCGGTTCGTCGCGCGCGCTAAAGAGATTTCCCTGGTTCGCCATTCATTTCCTGCAAAGTTCAAGGAGCGGCAAGCAGCCGCTCCCTAACTTTCAAGCTTACACGGTGAGGGAGATAACAGCAGATCTCTGCACTCGCTCCGCTCGGGCGAAAATGACGAAGTGTTTTCCTGTTATTGCGCTACCGGCTGGGCATTGCGCTTGGGGCGGCGGTTGGCCTGCAGGATTTTCTTGCGCAGGCGCAGCGATTTTGGTGTGACTTCCACCAGCTCATCTTCCGCGATGAACTCGATTGCCTGTTCGAGGTTGAGGGCCTTTACCGGAACGAGACGGATCGCTTCATCCGCGCTCGATGCGCGCATGTTGGTGAGCTTCTTCTCGCGCACGGCGTTTACATCGAGATCGTTGTCGCGCGAGTGCTCACCGACAACCATGCCTTCGTAGACCTCGGTGCCGGGGTTGACTAACAACACGCCGCGGTCTTGGAGGCCGTCAAGCGCGTAGGCGGTGGTAGTGCCGGCGCGGTCGGCGATGAGCGCACCGGTGGGCCGCTGCGGAATCTCGCCCTGATACTGAATGTAACCGTCAAAGAGCGCATTCATCACGATGGTGCCGCGCGTTTCCGTGAGCATCTCCGAGCGGAGGCCGATGAGGCCGCGGGAGGGCACACGAAACTCCATGCGCACTCGACCGGAGCCGTGATTCGTCATCTTCACCATCTCGCCCTTGCGCGGGCCGAGGCGCTCGATAACGGTGCCGACGAAGTTCTCCGGGATATCGATGGTGAGGTGCTCGACCGGCTCCATGGTTTTGCCATCGACGACGCGGGTGACGATCTCCGGCCGGCCGACCATGAGCTCGTAGCCTTCGCGGCGCATCATCTCGATGAGGATGGCGAGCTGCAGCTCACCGCGGCCGAGGACTTTGAAGCTGTCCGGCGAGCCGGTGTCTTCGACCCGAATGGATACGTTGGTGAGCAACTCCTTGTCGAGCCGCTCGCGCAGGTTGCGGCTAGTGACGTACTGCCCCTCGCGGCCGGCTGTGGGCGAGTTGTTGACGGAGAACTGCATCGCGATGGTGGGCTCGTCGATGATGATGGGCGGCAGCGGCTTGGGATTCTCGAGGTCGACGATGGTCTCGCCAATGGTGATGCCGCTGACACCGGCAATGGCGACGATGTCGCCGATTACCGTCTCGGTGATGTCGGTACGCTTCAGCCCTTCGAAGGAGAAGAGCTTGGTGATCTTGGTTTTCTGCAGCGAGCCATCGCGCTTGGAGATGTTGATCTCATCGCCGGTTTTAAGCGTGCCGTTGAAGACGCGCGCGATGCCGAGGCGGCCGAGATAGTCGGAGTAGTCGAGATTGGTGACCTGGATTTGAAGCGGGCCGCCAGCGTCCCCGGGCGCGGGCTTGAGCGAGGTGAGGATGGTCTCGAAGAGCGGCTGCAGGTCGGCGCCCGGGGTGTCGAGCGAGAGCGATGCGGTGCCGTGCTTGGCATTGGTGTAGAGGACCGGGAAGTCGAGCTGGTCCTCGGTGGCGTCGAGGTCGATGAAGAGGTCGTAGACCTCGTCGAGAACTTCCTTGGCACGCGCATCGGGGCGATCGATTTTGTTGATGACCAGGATAGGGGGCAGCTTGGCTTCGAGGGCCTTGGAGAGGACGTACCGGGTCTGGGGGAGCGGGCCTTCAGAGGCGTCGACCAGCAACATGACGCCATCGACCATCTTGAGGGCGCGTTCGACTTCGCCGCCGAAGTCGGCGTGGCCGGGGGTGTCGACGATGTTGATCTTGGTGTCCTTGTAATGGATCGCCGTGTTCTTGGCCAGGATGGTGATACCGCGTTCTTTTTCCAGCTCGTTCGAGTCCATGACGCGCTCGATGACCGTCTCGTTGCTTCGGAAGGTGCCGGCCTGGCGAAGCATGGCATCGACGAGGGTGGTCTTGCCGTGGTCGACGTGGGCGATGATGGCGATGTTGCGGATGGTGCTGGACACAGGGATGCGGTTCTCTCTTCCTTGCGGGCGTTTCTTTTCGGGACCAGGAAGGGGGGACCCCTCCCCCCTCCGGTCACCGGAGGTTGGCTTGTAAGTCCTTAAAAGACTGCGACTTAAGCGCTCTCCCGAGGCCTAAATTCGTCTTTCCAAAGGACTTATCGCTTCGTTAGTCATTCCATTGGACTTAGCCGGCAGGCTGCAACACACGACTGGGTGTGTGGCGGGTAGACCTGGGCTGCCTGGAATGGGGCTATTTCCAGTGTAGCGGAGTCAGATAAAAAACAGGCACGTTTTGCGAAGTTTGCGCACTTGCAGTCATCGGCGGCGACCACTCCGGGCAGGATCGGCCGTTCTGGCGAGGGTGCTGGTGCTTACCAGATGCTTTTGAGGGACCAGGCCTGTTGCTGCTCCATACGCCAGTTGCCGGAGAAAGTGATGGCTACGGCAGGTTCCATGGGATCGCGTTTGTAGTAGCGGCAGGTGATCGCGTGCCGGTGGTTGAAGAAGATTTCGGCTACGGAGTGGTCGAGGAAGATGTGGAGGTCGAGCGGGTGGTCGATCCAGCTGCGCGAGGTGCCGGAGGGCGGCCCCGAGGTGCGGCTGTACGCATCGACGTTGAAGCGGGCTGGGCCGCTGTCGATCCCGGTGATCACTTTATCGCCGATGCGGGCGGAGCCGGGTGGGAGTTGCGGATCGGCGCGGAGGAGAATGGCGGCGCCTTGGTTGTCGACGAACGATTGCTCAAAGGGAGAGCCGCTGGTAATGGGCAGGAGCGTGAGGCGAATTTCCTCTGCAGCGGTGGGCAGTCGGTTGACCGCGTCTCCGGTACGAGGCGCGGTTCGCAGGGATGCTGCTTCGGGGGAAGGCTCCATGACCAGCTGGCCGTTCGACGAGACAGAGAGGCGGCGCGGCAGAGACATCATGCCGGACCAGCCAGCGGCGGCGTACTCGGCCTGCGGGCGGCTGTCGGTGATCCAGCCCCAGAGGATGCGGTGGCCGTCGGCATCGAGCTGCGACTTCGGCGCATAGTAGGCACCGTAATCGAGCACGCCCTCCGATTCGGCGTGGAAGAGCATGGTGGCCAAATCGAGAGTGCCGATTTGCCAGATGGTTTTGCCTTCGCTGGAATGGATGAGGACGTGTTTGTCGTCGAGGGGAAAGAAGTCCGGGCATTCCCACATTTCGCCCGAGCCGACCACGTCAGTCTGCTTGCCGTTCCATGTGCCACGCGCCATGGGATGGAGATATTCCCAGTGCTGAAAATCCTTTGACGCGTAGAGCAGCACCATGCCGCCGACTTTGCGCTCACCCGAAGCGACGATAAGATTCCAGTGATTCCCCGGATCGCGCCAGGGCGAGGGATCGCGAAAGCCAGCGACCTTCATACCGGCGGGCGGCGCGGCAATGACGGGTTGTGGCACTTTGCGCCAGTGCTGGAGCGCGTCGTCTTCCGCAACGGCCATGCAGACGGACTCGCGGAGGTAGGTGTCGCCGTCGCGCAATGTGGCCTGCTCTGCGGTCGACTTGACTACGCCGGTGTAGAGGAAGGTGGGTTTGCCGTCGACGATGGCGGCGGTGCCGGTCCAGCAACCGTCCGCATCCGGACCGCCGGGTGTCGGCGCAAGCGCGACAGGCTCACGGCGCCAGTGAATCATGTCGGATGAGGTCGCGTGCGCCCAGAGCTTCACGGCGGAGACCGGCTCGGAATTGTATTGATAGAACATGTGGTAGCGACCCTTCCAATAGAGCGGGCCGCAAGGGTCGTTCATCCAGCCGTGTGCGGGGAGCAGATGGTATTGCGGGCGCATGGGGTCGCGGGTGATCTGCCCCTGGGTGAGTTCGAGTGCGGAGAGTTTGCGGGTGAGCGCGGCTCCGGTGGTGAGCGCGAGACTGCTGAGGACGGTTCGGCGGGTGGGCATGGAAGCTTCCTCGATGGATGCACCAGTATTGCAGCGCAGCCAATGGCTGAACAGCAGCCCCGTCAAGAACCTGAGCTACTCAGGGATGATTTTTTCGCGGCGGAGCCGGTCGAACAGGTCGAAGAAGGATGCGCAAGTTTCCTGGTAGAGATTGAAGCCGAGGAGACGACTCTTTGTCATGTCGTTGACGCATTCCAATTGACGTCCGAGATCGCTGTCGGTGTGCCACCAGGAGGCCAGCTTGTCGATATTGGGCTCCGCGAGCGAGTACCTGGCGGCGATGGATTGCCAGAGACCCGCAGCGTCCGCGAATTTTGCCGCGAGCGGCTGTATGGGTTCTGGTGGACCGGCGGGCTCGACGCCGAAGTAAGCAGCGAGTTGCGGCCAGAGCCAACGCCAGCGGAAGACATCTCCATTGACAATGTTGAAGGCCTGGTTGCGGGCCTGGGGGGTCAAGGCCGCCCATTCAAGATGACGCGCAAGCAGCCGGGCATCGGTGACGTCGGTGAGCGCATTCCACTGGAGATGGGAACCGGGAAAGATGAAGGGCTGCCCCGTTTCGCGGCAGATTGTCGCATAGACGGCCAGGGTCACACCCATGTTCATCGCGTTGCCTAGCGCATAACCCACGATGCTGTGCGGCCGGTGAACGCTCCAACTGAACCCGCCGCGTTTTGCCGCGTCGAAGAGAATGTCTTCCTGCGTGTAGTAGAAGTTTTCGCCGGGGAGCCTGGGTGTGTCCTCGCGAAACGGGGTCTCAGCGGCGGTCTGGCCGTAGGCCTCGAATGGACCGAGGTATTGTTTGGTCCCGGTGACGAGTGCGGCATGCGTGAGGCGTTTTGCTCCTTCGAGCGCGACGAAGAGATTGCGCGTCATGGCGCCGTTGACGCGGACGTTCTCTGCCTCGGTGGGCTGGCGCAACCAGGTGCACAGGAATACGTGCGTCGGGTCCACGCCGGTGAGCCCAGTACGCACGGCCGATTCGTCGCGCAGATCGGCGGCTATCGGAATTATTCCGTCGGCTGCTGCAGGCTTTCGGGCGAGTCCATACACTCCCCAGCCTTGCTGAACGAGACGCGCGGCGAGATTGCCGCCCACGATACCAGTAGAGCCAACAATCAAGGCTGTGCGCTGGGGTGCGGCTGCACTGGAAGATATCGGAGCGGTTCTGCTTGCCATTAAGGAGTGGATGTTTCGGCGTGTAGGACGATTCAACGCGGACGGCGGTACAAGGCTCTTTGTTGATTAGCCTTGCGCACCGGTATGAGCGACGTGGCGGTATTCGGGTTTGAAGCCTAAGGCCCGAGCGTGGTCGAGCAGGCGTTCGAAGTCGAGGGAGATGGTGGCTCCGGCTTTCTGGGTTACTTCGTCTTCGATAGGGAGATCGAAATCGTCGGCGCCGTAGTGCAGGCCTTCGAGGGCGGCGGCATTCTGCGTGAGGACCGAGGTGCGGATACGCGGGATGTTGTCGAGGTAAATGCGGGAGAGCGCGAGGTGGCGGAGATATTCCTGCGTGGTGATTTCTATTCCGCCTAATTGCGTGAAATAGGGTTTGAAGGTCCAGCAGAGGAAGCTTTGGAGACCGCCGCCGAGTGAGCTTACTTCGTCCTGAAAGGCGCGGGTGCGCTCGAGGTGCTCGATGCGCTCGTCGAGCGATTCGTCGAAGCCGATGACCATGGTGGCGGTGGTCTTGAGGCCGGCTTCGAGGATGGCGCGTTGCGCGGCGAAGTATTCGGCGACCGTGTATTTGAATTTGGAGTGACGGCGGCGGAAGTCTTCGGTGAGGATCTCCGAGCCTCCGCCGGTGATCCAGCGGACGCCCGCGGCTTTGAAGCGCGCGGCGGCTTCGGCGTAAGTTAGCTTTGCATGGTCGGCGAGGTAGAGGAACTCGGCGATGGTGAGGGCATAGAACTCCAATGTGTTGCCATAGCGGTGACGAATCGCGGAGAAGAGGTCGCAGTAGTAGTCGAGCGGGAGATGCGGGTTGAAGCCGCCGTTGAATGCGGCGAGGTCGCCGCCGAGGGCGAGCAGTTCGTCTAGTTTCGCAAACACCGCTTCACGAGAGAGGACATAGCCGCCCTCCTGGCCAGGGAGCTTGTAGAAGGCGCAGTAGTCGCATTGAGCGACGCAGACGTTGGTGTAGTTGATGATGCGCATGACCATATAGGTAGCGCGGTCCTGCGGATGGAAACGGGCGCGGACGGTGGAGGCCAGATCACGAAGCTCGGCGTCGGGAGCGTGCTGCCAGAGGTGGCGGGCGTCCTCGGGCGTGATGCGCTGGCCGGCATGGACTTTTGCGGCGATGGCATCCGTGACGGGGTTGGCTAGGGTGGCCACCTTTTTATTGTACGGACTGGTCGGTCACTCAAGACTTAGGGGCGTTTACTTCTGCGCGGTTCGTGCTGCCCTCGCAACCCACCGGAATGGCCTAGCTTGCGCAGTTCCCGGCGTATCGACCTACTCTCATTGCTACGCGAGCCGAGTTCATTATTGCTGCGCGCCAATTCATGCAGAAGCTTAGAAATTTCCTTCATGATGTGACTCCCCGGGATTTAGGAAGCTCAGAAATTTTGACCCATTCGCATAATGATGTCTAGTTCGATCGCTCAGGATGAGGCATGCTCGTTGGCTGCGGCTGAGGAGTGGCTGTGGGGAGTTGGCGGAGAGTGACAAGTTGCTCGGCGAGATGCTTCCACTGGTCTTTTTTGAGGTGGAGGATGCCGCCGCGACGCTGGCTGTTTGAAAAATAGTGAAGGATGTCGGCGCGGATGGCGGGGTCGATGGGCTGCAGGGCTGGCTTCGGTGCGGGCTGGGCGGTAGCAGGCGGCTGATCCGTAGCGGCTTGCGTGGACTGTGAGCCGGACGCGGCCGGAACTGGCGTGGGCGGTGGAGACGGCTTGCGCGGCTTGACGAGCAGGGCCAGGTAGCGAGCGTAGGTCTGGTCGGCGAGCGGGTAGGAGCCGGGCGCTGTGGGCTTTCCGGTATCTAGGTTTACGGCGGCCAGCTGGAGCGATGGCCGGTCGGGCGGCTCGGTGCTTAGACGAGCGATCGATTGCTGATAGTGATCGACGACCGTGTCCATGCCGGAGAGAAAGGTCTTCTGCGCGTCGGCGCTGGGGACGCGGAGCGAGAGATCGCGGAGTGGGCCGACTTTGGGGACGAGTTTCAGGAAGAAGGCAAGGATGCGAGCGCCGATACCGGGACGGCGGTAGCTGTTGCCGAAGCTCTTTTGATAGTCGGCCTTGTTGAGGCGATAGGTCAGCTTTTTGGGCACGAAGGTTGGGTCGGCCTGTTGCATCTGCTTGCCATAATTGGCGATGGCGACCTGGGTCATCTTGGGCAAAAGGGTGCTGATTGTTTTGCGATAGGTGCCGATGGCGAGGTCTTCCTTGGTAAGGACGTCTTTGAGCGGCAGGCCGTAGGTGTCCTGGAATGCGCGCTCGAAAACCGGCTTCGAGACCTGGAACCCGATGAAATCGTGGAAGGCTTCGGGAGCGTAGCGCTGCTGCGTGACCTCGAGGACATCGAACCCGAACTCGGTCTGAAGGTGGGCTTCTGGGTCCTGATCGTAGAGAACAACGTCGCCATAGCGGCGCCGGAGGCGGGGGTATTCGGCAGCGGTGGCGCGATTTACGGCGGGGTGGCCGTAGGAGTCGGAGGTGTAGTGGGCAAGCGCGCCGAGGGCGAAGGCGTACTCGTCGGGATTCTGTGCGTCACGGATGAGGTTCTCGACAAAATCGCCGGAGCGGACGTAGTGGAGCATGTCCGAGAGCAGCTTGTTGCCGAAGGGGTAATAGCCGATGTCCTGGATGATGGCGCCGCCGTAGGCATAGGCGTGGGCTTCCTTGATCTGGTCCGGGGTGATGCCCGGATAGCGGCGGCGGAGCAGCGGGATGATGTGGGACTTCCATGCGAGGTCGACCACCTGCTCGTGCGAGAGAACGGAGTAGGCGTGCGCGGGCTGCGGGGGCAGGATGAGCAGCAGCATGAGGGTGAGCGCGAGGGCGGCGCGACGGCGCGTCTCAAATTTGTGCATACCGGTTGATATTCGATGCAGGGCGAAGCATGCAAATGCGACCGGGGGCGTAAATCGTTCGTAACTTGCAGGATGCCGGTATGCCCTGAAGTCGTTGCACTCCCCGCGGAAGGAGGAGGCAAAAGCATTTGGGCAGCGCGGCAACAGCATTTATGCTGATGCCAAAGCAATTTTGCTATCCGTACAGGCTGTCCGGCGCGAGTGGCGTTGTGGCCCTGAAGATGCCACAACCAATGCCCATTAAGGGAAAGCTCCGCCGGCCAGAGCTCCAGAACAGCTTCAGCGCCCATGTTGCCGCTGCACGGGGTTACGCACCCCACCACAAAGTCAGAGGAGAGGAATGTCAAACGAACAGCGGAATTTTCTTGCCCTTCCGTATGAAGAGCTGGAAGAGCTGAACCTGAAGGCCAAAGGGCAGCGGCGGGATCGAGTGGCGGCGGACACGATTCGCGAGGAGCGGCTGAAGTACCTGACGGACGAGAAGCGCATCAAGGCAGTGACAGTGATGTTCAGCGACCTGGAAGGCCGCCTGCACATGCTGGACTATGACAAGAAGTTCCTGCTGAAGAGCTGGGACAACCTGACGTTCGACGGATCGTCGATCCGCGGTTTTACTGCGCAGCGCGAGAGCGACCTGCGACTGTATCTGGACTGGAGCGCCTTCTATTGGGTGCCGGAGGACTTCTTCGGCGGCGGCAAGGTGCTGGTCTTCGCGGATGTGATCGACAAGGGCGGCGAGCCTTACTCCGGCGATGTCCGCGGGGTGTTGAAGAAGTTTGCGGACCAGAGATTTGAGACAGACGGCTATACGCTGAACGCGGCGAATGAGATTGAAGGCTTCCTCTTCCAGGGGGTGGATGCGGAGCAGCACTTCTATCAGAAGCAGCGCTTCGACTACGTGAACACGGGGGGCTACTACCATTCGCTGCCGGGCGACCCGCTGCGCACCTTCATCGACACCGCTGCCGAAGTGCAGCGCGCGCTGGGTTTCGAGAACGAAAAGGACCATCCTGAAGTAGCGCCGTCGCAGTTCGAGATCAACTACAGCTATGGCGAGGTAGTGGCGGCCGCGGACCAGATCCAGCTTTACAAGCTGATCTGCCGGCAGGTCGCGACGAGAATGGGACTGACAGCCAGCTTTCTGCCCAAGCCGGTGGTAGGCGTGAACGGCAGCGGGATGCACACGAACATCTCGATCAGCAAGGGCAAGAAGAACCTGATGTGGGACCCGAAGGGCCAGGAGAAGCTGAGCGCGTTCGGATGGGGATTCGTTGACAAGGTCCTGACGCATGGCAATGATTTGTGCCTGCTGCTGAATGCGAGCGTGAATGCTTACCGGCGGCTCGATCCGCACTTTGAAGCGCCGAACCAGATCAAGGCATCGGCAACGGACCGCGGGTCGATGGTGCGGGTGCCGATCGGCAACGAGAAGAGCATGCGGGTAGAGGTGCGGTCGGTGAGCCCGGACGCGAATCCGTACATGGTGCTGTATTCGATCTTCAAGACGGGGCTGGATGGGACGACTTCGAAGATCGCGAACCTCCGCCAGGCGGAGCGCTATCTTCCAGACAATATCTATGCGGCGCTGGAAGACTTCCGCAACGCGACATGGACGACCAAGCTGCTGGGCGAAGACGTGAAGGCACGCTATGCGGACCTGAAGCAGGCGGCGGCGGACCGGTGTCCGCGGCTGCTGGGGACATTCGTGAAGGTGCCGGAGGTGCAGTACCACCACGATGTTTACAACCAGTTCTTGTGGAACCACTTCTAGGCAGTGAGCTGAAAAGAAGTGCATGAGGGGAGAGCGATGGCGCTCTCCCTTTTTGTTTGCGAGAAGAAATGCGTAACTGGCAGCGCCACATCTATTGAAGCATGTTTTCCTGCGGGTCGTTATACTCATGGCGCGTTTCAGAGAGCCGGGGGATTCCATCCGGCTCCGGGCTTGAGGCATTTTGTGAACCGCTCCTGCATTTCTGCCCTGATTTCTCTGGCGTGTCTTTCGACACTTCCCGCCCTGGCGCAATCTTCCGGATCGGCCGAGCCTTTTGTCACGCTTTCGGTTGGCGCGAATCCGACCGCGGGTGGGGTCTCGCTGACGGGAACCGTTCAGCCGGATACAGCAGGGAACACCCGTCATCCGAGCGGCACCGTGACATTTCTGGACGGAACGACTGTGCTGAACGCGAATGGGGCGGCGCTGGCGGCCAATCCTAACCTGTTGAGTCAGACTTTTGCTCAGGTGTTTGGCGCGCCGGACCCTCAAATGGCGGGCATCTTTGGCGGCGAGCTCGTCGGCGACTTCGATGGCGACGGCAAGGATGATCTGCTTCTGTACGGGCCGCTCGACACTCAGGATGACGTGGCGGTGCAGCTGTTCCTCAGCAGCAATGCGGGTGAGGCAAATTTCAGGGTCTTGCAGCCTCAGACGCTGGACCGGCCGCTCTTAAACCTATCAGGGCCTGTGGCGCTCGATGTGGATGGGGACGGCAAGCTGGATCTCCTGTTTACGGACACCGTTGCATATGGCAACGGCGACGGCACGTTTTCGCGCACCGCAGTGTTGCCGATATTGGCCACCGGCTTTCTCCAGACTTACGCAGTGGACGTGAATGGGGACGGCAAGCTGGATATTGTAGCCGTGAATCCTCCGCCCCAGCCCAGCAACTCCGGACCGGCGGTGCAGTACACGTTCACGGTTTTCCGCAACGACGGAAAAGGGACGTTCACTTCGCTCGGCAGCTTTCCGCTCGCGGCGCCGGTGCAGCCTGGACAAAATTTATGCTGCTATCTGTACACCATTTTTGGACTTGATTTTGGCGATGTAAACGGCGACGGCAAGCTGGATGTGCTCTCCCAGAGTGGCTGGGTTCCCGAGGGTAATGCCTCGGCCGCGAACAATCTAAACGTGATGCTGAACAAGGGCGACGGCACATTTGGAGCAGTAAAGGCCGTCGATGCCAGTGCGCTTGGCAGTTCAAGCAGCGAGGGAATCACGTTTGGTGACCTCGACGGCGATGGCAAGCAGGACCTGGTCGTCGCCTTTGCGAACTACAGCGACAGGAACTTCCTAGGAGCTGCTTTGGGGAATGGCGATGGGACCTTCGGATCGTTCTTCCAGCTGCAGCTGATCAATTACATAACCTTGGGAATCGAGAACCCGCAGGTTCAGCTCGTGGACGTGGACGGAGACGGAAAGCTGGACGCGATCGTCGGTTCCGGTGAAGTCGCGCTTGGCAAGGGCGACGGCACATTTGCGCTTTCCACACCGCTCTTTGCGCAGCCCGCAAACCCGCAGACTCCGTTGAACTACCCGCTGCTGCAAATGCCTATCTATGCGCATTCGTCGCCGTCGCTGGTCTATCTGAATCTGACCAGCGGTGCGAACGCCGCCGTTTTCACGCCGCAGGACAGCAGCAGCGCCAACGTGAGTGTTGCGTTGGGTGCGGGGACGCACACGCTTACGGCGCATTATTCAGGAGACAGCATGTATGCGGCCGGTGATTCCGCGCCTGTGACGGTCACGGTGGCCCCGGCGGCGGCGACAACCAGCGTAACGCTCACGGCCTCACCCAGTACGACATTTGTAGGCGGCACGTCTGTCATCACCGCCTCCGTCGCAGGCTTAGCCTCCGGAGCAGGAGGCACGATCACCTTTACGCAGGGATCGACGGTTGTCCCAGTCGCGATGCAGAATGGATCGGCAAGCTATACAGCGACGTTTGCGACGCTCGGCAACAGCTTAATTACCGCAACTTACAGTGGCGACGCCGGGAACGCCTCGGCTAGCGGAAGCATCAGCATATCGGTCGTCGCGTCGCCCATTTCATTTCCGACGCCACAACCCGGCTCGACCATTTTGACGGCCGGTTCCGGATCCGCCGCATTCGGCTCCGTTACGGTCGATGCAGTCGCCGGATACAGCGGGGCTTTGTCACTTTCATGCAGCGGGCTTCCCGCAAATGCGTCGTGCAGTTTCACACCGCAGATTCCGTACATCACTGGCCCCTCGGGCACCTACGGAATTATTGTGACGCTTCGTTCTCCAGCGCCTGTGATGGGCAAAGTTGAGGGCTTTGCAACGCCTCCCGGAGCAGTGGAGTGGTGCGGCTTTTCACTTCTTGGCCTGCTTCTGATGGGCCGCATACGGCGAAGCCGAGTGGGACAACTTTGTCTTATTCTCGCCGCCGGCGTCTTCGTAAGCCTGACTGGTTGCGGTGGGGGCAAGAAATCCACCACCGCTGCGAAACTGACACCGCCGGGCACGTACACCTTCCAACTGAATGCGGCGACGAGCCAAATGAACGCGGGGCCCTACAGTCCGGCGGTGTCGCAAACCTACACACTCATCGTTCAGTAGAGCGAGGGGGATGTGGCAGTGGGCGGGTTCCCATTTCTGCCCAGGCGACATACCGTGTCAAGATGACTCCTAGACATATTGTGTCGGAGGAGTGGGTAGAAGCATGGCGGCGATGGACCGGAGCTTGGAAAACCGGCGATTGCGCGTGGCGATTGCGGGATTTGGCACGGTGGGATCGGCGGTGGCGCGCATCCTGGTCGAGCAGGGCGGCGCCTCTCCGTTTGGGCTGGCCTACATCCTGAATCGGCGCATTGCCGAGAAGCGCGCGGACTGGGTGCCGGGCTCGGTGCGCTGGACGGATGATGTGGACGAGGTGCTGGACTCGGACATTGATGTGTTCGTGGAGCTGGTGGGCGGGCTCGATCCAGCGGGCACATGGGTGCGGCGGGCGCTGGCCAGCGGCAAGTCCGTGGTGACGGCGAATAAGGCCCTGATTGCGGCTGAAGGCGTGGAGCTGGGCGAGCTGGCGTGCCGCCACCGGCAGCATCTGGCCTATGGCGCGTCGGTGGCGGGCGGCGTGCCGGTGCTTTCCGGACTGCAGGAGGGCCTGGCGGGCGATGCGCTGGTGAGCGTGAGCGGCATCCTGAACGGGACCTGTAACTACATTCTGACGCGCATGGAGGAGGCAGGGCTGTCGTTTGCCGATGCGTTGGTGGAGGCGCAGCGCGCCGGATTTGCGGAGGCTGATCCGAGCGCCGATGTGGATGGCTATGATGCGCGCGCAAAAATCACGATTCTGAGCCGCGTGGCGCTGGGCGCGGATGTCGATCTGGCGACGGTGATGTGCCGGTCGATTCGACCGATCGCGGCGGTGGACCTGCATTATGCGGCGGAGCTGGGCTGCACCATCCGGCAGATCTCGCATGCCGAGGTGAAGGATGACGGGCTGCACATTGCGGTGCAGCCGATGCTGGTGGAGCGCGCGCTGCCACATGCGCGTGTGGTGGGGCCGCAGAACATTGTGGTGAGCACGGGGCGGTATGGCGGCGAGACGACCTTCTCTGGCAATGGCGCGGGCGGGGGTCCGACGGCGGTGGCGGTGGTGAGTGACCTGGTGGCGCTGGCGCGGCTGGGGACGACGTCGGCGGAATCGATGGGGCTGCCACTCAAGAAGATGGTCGCGTCGAACCAGTTTGTGATGCCGCACTACACACGCTACCTGGTACGCGACAGACCTGGGATCCTGGCGGCGATCTCGCAGGTGCTGGCGACGTATGCGATCAATGTCGATGCGGTGCTGCAGTTGCCGGGACATTCGCGTGAGGCCCTGCCGTTTGCCATCACGCTGGAGCCGTCGAGCCAGCAGGCGCTGGATGCGGCGATGGCGGAGATTGGGAAACTGCACTTTTTGGTGCAGCCGCCGCTGTGCCTGCCAATTCTGAGGAAACGCTCGTGACCCACCTGCACTGCATTGGCCCCGCATGCGGGGCAACGTTCGAGCTGCACACGCCGCTGATGGCTTGCCCGAAATGCGGCGAGCTGCTGGAGGTGGTGGTCGATCGGCCAGAGATGGATGCGGCTGCGTTGAAGACGCTGTGGTCGGAGCGGCGGCGGTCGTTTGCCGCTGTGGATGCGAGCGGCGTGTGGCGGTTTCGTGAGGCGCTGCCGCAATATGCCGCAGAGCATGTCGTGACGCTGCGCGAAGGAAATGTGCCGATGGTGCGTGCGCAGCGCGCGGCGGAGTTTGCCGGCGTGACACGGCTGCACTTCAAGCATCTTGGCTGGAACCCTACAGGCTGCTTCAAAGACCTGGGGATGACGACGGGCATGACCGAGGCGCGCTATCTGGGTGCGAAGGCGGTGGCGTGCGCTTCGACGGGAAACACTGCGGCGTCGCTGGCGGCGTATGCGGCGCGCGCTGGCGTGGTGGGGCGCGTGTATCTGCCGGCGGGTCAGGTGTCGATGAACAAGCTGGCGCAGGCGCTGGATTTTGGCGCGGAGATTGTCGAGGTCAAGGGCAGCTTTGATGATGCGCTGAATATGCTGCTGGCGCTGCCGCCGGAGGAGGTTTACTTCCTGAATTCGGTGAACCCATTCCGCATCGAGGGGCAGAAGACCTGCATGTACGAGGTGATGGAGGAGCGCAGATGGCGCGCGCCGGACTATCTTGTGGTGCCGGGTGGCAACCTGGGGAACAGCGCTTCGTTCGGCAAGGCCTTCGATGAGCTGCTGGGATGGGGACTGATCGAGCGTGCGCCGCAGCTGATCGTGGTGCAGGCTGCGGGCGCGAATCCCTTTGCGCGTCTGTGGCGCGAACGCGAGAAGAATCCAGAGGCGGTGCTGAAGCCGCTCGATCCGGAAACGCGCGCGACGGCGATACGGATCGGCAATCCACGCTCGTGGCGGAAGGCGCTGCATGGTGTGGAAGCGACGGGCGGCATGGTTATGGACGTGACGGATGAGGAGATTGGCGAGGCGAAGGCGGCGATCGGCCGCGATGGCATCGGGTGTGAGCCGGCGTCGGCTACAACGCTTGCGGGGCTGAAGAAGCTGCGCGCGGCGGGCGTGGTGGAACGCGATGCGGAAGTGGTTGCGATGCTGACCGGGCATGGGCTGAAGGACACGGCGTACATCCTGGAGCAGCATGGTGCGGGCAATCAGGGTCAGCAGGAAGGTCACTGAGGACGACAATGCCAGACGACATCCTCACTGAGTCGCTACCGATCGGCGCTGAGCCGGAGGAGATCCATGTACCGGGATCGATTGCGAACCTGGGGCCGGGGTTCGACACGCTTGCGGTGGCGGTGAATCTGTATCTGAGCCTGCTGGTGGAGCGGCGCGAAGGAATGGATCAGGTCACATTCGAGTTCGTGGGCTGCGATCCGATGGGCGAGAACCTGATCCATTCGGCATTCGTGCAACTACGCGAGGAGTACGCGCGGCCGCTGCCTTCGGTCCACGTGGAAGTGCGAAGCCAGATACCACCGCGCTCAGGGTTGGGCTCGAGCGCAGCAGCGACCGTAGCTGGATTGCGGCTGTTCGAGGTGGTGAGCGGCGTGTCGCTGGGACCGACTCCGCTGCTGGCGGTGGCGGCAGCGCTGGAAGGTCATGCAGACAATGTGGCCGCGGCGCTGCTGGGCGGATTGACAGTGAGCTGCCAGTGCGACGATGGCAGCGTGACCGCAGTGAGCCTGCCGTGGCCGACGGCAATTCGGCTGCTGGTGCTGACGCCGGATTACGCGCTAACGACGGTGCGGGCGCGCGAGGTGCTGCCGGCGCAGGTGCCGTTCCGCGATGCGGTGAGCAACATGCAACGCGTGGCGCTGCTGCTGTGCGCGCTGGAGAGCGAACATCCACACAGCCTGCGCGAAGCGATGGTGGACAAGCTGCATCAGCCGTATCGGAAGGGCATCGTACCGGGGCTTGCGGACCTGCTGGAGCTGGAGCATCCGAAGCTGCTGGGGGTGTGCCTGAGCGGCGCGGGGCCATCCTTGCTGGCGTTGACGATCGGCGAGTCGGCGGAGGTGAAGGAGCTGGTCGAGCAGAGGTATCGCGAGACCGGCAACAACTTCACGATGCGATGGCTAAAGGGCGAACAGCCGTTTCCATGAGGGACTGGCCGTCCGGGCACTTGCGCCTGCGGCGCGTGATGCTGGTTCGTTCCCGTTGGTCACTCACGGCGGCTTTTGTGGGCGAGTTCAGAAACAGCAGGTCTCTCCACTGCGCGCCTGCGGCGCTTCGGTCTCGATCACGGTTTTACGGCGATGACTTCTATTTCCACCAGCGCGCCGGCCGCGGCTAGTGCGGCGACCTGCATGGCGGAGCGGGCTGGCTTGTTTGGCTGATCTTTCGTGCCGAAGAATTGCGTGTAGCCGCCCATGAAGCCAGCGAAGTCCATCTTGCCGGTTGCGGGATCGGCTGCGAGGTAGACATGCATCATGACGACGTCGCCGAGCGTGAGCTTCTGGACGGCGAGCGCTTTCTGGATGGTCTGGATAGCGCCGATGGTTTGCGCTTTTGTATCTTTGGCCGGCACTTTTTTGAAATCGGGGTCGAGCATGCCGCTGAGGTAGAGTGTGTTCCCTACCCACACGCCCTGCGAGATGGGAAAGGGCGAGTTGTTGGGCAGGGGAATGCGCGTGGGGCTTTGTGCCGCAGCGACGAGAGCAGCGATGGTGAATGCAGGGAAAGCAACAGCAGCGCGCGCGCTAGGCAATGGCTCCTCCGGGTTGAACCTTTTGTCCGATCATGTTGACGGCGCGGATGGCTGAGAACGCTGCGCCCTCCTGCCAACCGACGATGTGGCTGGTGTGATCGCCTGCGAAGTAGACGCGGCGATCGGGGCGCGTGATGACGGCGTAATCGCGGGGATCCTGTTCCAAACCGCCTCCTCCGCGTGGGCCACTGATCCAGGAGCCGAGATTGAACGGGATCTGGCCCCAGCTCACGTAGACGGGATCGCGCAGTTCGCTGCCTCGGCCGGGAAAAAGCTTTTCGACGGACTGGCGCGATGCGTCGAGCTTGGCCTGCATGGTGGGTAGTTTGCCGAAGGGCGTGCCGTTTTCGACGCTATACCCGCTGATGATGGCGCCTTTCGGCGAGAAGAGGCTGTAGCTCGGATACCAGACGACATTGACAGTCTGCTGAAGAAAGGAGAGGCCGCCGTAGATGCTGTTCTCCTGCTCCCAGAAACGGCGCGACTGCCATGCGATCTTGTAAGCGGAATCGTAGGTGACGTGCTGCAGGACCTGGGCGACCTCAGGACAGAAGTCAGCGTCGACATTCTTGAGCGTAGTAAGCGGCATGGCGCAAATACAGTAGTCGGCATCGATGGTTTCGACGCGGCTGCTGAGGCGGTCCTTGTAAACGACGCGGAGGCCTTTCTCCGACTGACGGATGCGCATCACTTGCGCGTTGTGGCGGATCACGTGGCCGAGTTTTCTCTCGAAGGCGCGAGGGATCTGATCCATGCCGCCGACGGGCTGAAACATGGTGGCCTGCCAGTCGATCATGTCTTCGGTGAGCAGCCCTTGCCAGAGATTGGCATCGAGCAGCGCGTGCATGGGCAGCGGGTCGTAAGGGATGCCATCCTGTGGACCGGCGCCCGGAGGAATTTTGTAGCCGGAGCGGGACGTGCCGGTGAAGCGGCCCTCCGGTGTGAGGTCACCGTACTCGGTGAGGAACTTGAGCATGCGCTCTTTGTCCTCGGCATCGAGATCCTGATCGAGCGCGCCCTGCCGCAGGCATTTGGAAAGCAGCTCCGAGACATGGCCGCGAGTGTCATTGACCATTTGCCGCTGCTGAACGGGCTTGCCGCCGTTGAAGTTGTCCGACTGCATGAGGGAAGAGCGCGTCGTGTTGATCTCGACTTCGAGCGGGACGCCGAGCTCGTGGCAGTAATTCAGCATGTGGGTGTGGATGGAGGGCAGGCGCGCGGGACCGGCGTTGAAGTAAAGGCCGTCGTCGAAGGCGCATGTCTGCTCAGTGCCATCGGTGAAGTTGACGCGAGTACCGCGACGGATGGTCCAGTTGCGACCGCCGACACGATCGCGTGCTTCGAGAACTGTGCAGCTATAGCCGAGCTTCGTCATTTCGTATGCAGAGACGAGACCGGCGATGCCACCGCCGAGGATGACGACGCGTGTGCCGTGGCCGGCGACACCGCGGACGGGCTGCACCTCCGTTGCGGCGATAGGCAGCAGGCCGAGCGTCTGCATCATGGTGAAGGCGGCGCCGTAGCCGCCTACCTGACCGACACGAAGAAGAAACTGGCGTCGTGTGAGTGCCATAGATATTCCTTTTTCCGGGGAGTCCTGAATCGTACAGCGAAGAGCGGAGCGTTGTCCGATAAAAAAAGGGCGACACGGACTACTCAGGGAGACGCAGCCGTGCCGCTTGGGGAGACAACAGCGAGTGGCCTAGAAAATGATCTTCAACGCAAGCTGCGTATTGAAGGGTTCTCCGGGGCCAATTCCTGGCGCGTAATTGCCTGCGCCGATAGTTGAGCCGACCTGGCCGAAGCTGCTGGAATCCGTGTAGGCATTGCCTAACTGCGTGGGGCCGGGGCTGGCGAGATTGAGCCGATTGGTGAGGTTGAACATCTCGACGCGGAACTGGGTGTTCACGCGCTCAGTGATGTGCGTGTTCTTGAAGATGGAGAGATCCGCGTCGGCAAATCCCGGGCCATAGAAGGTGTTGCGGCGGAAGTTGCCCCATGTGCCGGCTCCGGGATCCACGAAGGAGTTGGGATTGAACCACTGCACGAAGCGGGAGCCATCGACGTTCTGGACCTTATGGCTTACACCCGCGAAGGGGCTCGCGACCTGATCTGGACGTTGCGTGTACTCGTTCGTACCGGAAGTGTCTGTACCGGTGAAGAGGTTGATGGGCTGTCCGCCTTTGAGCGTGACGACAGAATTCAACTGCCAGCCATGCGTGAGCAGAGATGGCCCGCGGAAATTGGGCACAGTGTAGTTGACGAAGCCGACGACGGTATTGCGCGTGTCAAAGTCACTGGCGCCGTAGTCGCCTTTGAAGTTGGTGCTGTCCTGCGGCAACTGACCGCGATATTGCGTGACTTCATCGAGGTTGTGACTCCAGGTGTAGCTGAACTGCGTGGTCAGACCATGCATGCTGCGCATGCTGAAGACGGCCTGCAGAGCGTTGTAGTTGGAGGTGCCGATGCTTTCGATCTGGTTGATCTCACCATACTGCGGATACGAGGAGAGATATGGACGATTCGTGACACCGGTGTAGAGCGCGCCGTCGAACGTGACGTCGGAAGTGGGACCGCCGAGGTATGGCTGGTTGATGTTCAGGATGCTGAGCAGACGGCGACCTTCACTGCCGACATAACCGATCTGGAAGAGCGCTTTGCCACCGAGCGACTGTTCGATCTGGAAGTTGTAGTTGTAGTTGTAGGGAGTGCGGAAGTTGCGATCGACGGAAAAGACGCCGCACGGATTCGCAGGATTGCAAACCACCGTGCCGCTGGGCAGGATGGATTGGCCGGGGATGATGGAGACGACTCCGGCCTGCGGCGTAGCAGCCACGGTGAAGACGGGATCAGGGCCGCCGGGATTGCCCTCCAGCCCGTTGGGTGCGTTGTTGCCGGGACGGTTATCGAGGAATGGGTTGGCGTTTGGTGTGTCAAAGAACATGCCGAACCCGCCGCGCAGGACAGTTCCCTTCCAGAATGTCGGAGAGAAGCTAAAGCCGAGGCGGGGACTGATGTTTGCCCAGTCGCTGGGATAGACCTGGCTTATCTGATCGCCCTGGAATGCGAGGCCGTTGCTGGCGGTGAGCTCCGGACGGAAGACGGAGAGATTTTTGTAGTCCGAGTGCATGGGCTGCAGGTAGTCATAACGGATGCCGTAGTTGATGTTGAGCGTGGGAGTGATCTGCCAACTGTCCTGCGCGAAGAGGTCGAAGGTGTTGATGAAGACTTGCCGCTCCGCATTGCCACGCGCAATGGAAGCGGAGGCGAGATAGCCGCCGAGAAAGTCGGCGAGCGCCTCGGCGTTGCCGCTGCAGTCGCCGTCATTCACACACCAGGGCCCCTGCTTACCGGTGAACTTAAAGGTGCCGGTGGAGTGACGCTGATAGAACTCATCGATTTGCGCCTGGCGATATTCACCGCCAAATCGAAGCTGATGCCGGCCGAGGGTCCAGGAGAGCGCTTCGTCGAGATGGCCGGTGATGTCGTTGCGGCCTTCCGGCGGCGTCTGGCCGATGACTTCAAAGCCGCTGATGTTGATGTTGGGCGACTGCGAATAGGGCGAGTTGGTGACGAAGCCGAGTGAGTTGACGTCGAAGCCGGTCTGCTGGTCGCTGAAGAGCTGATTGAAGTAGTTCACGCCAATCGTGACCTGGTTGGTGATGCGCGGCGAGAGAGTCCAGTTATGGACGAGCGAGTAGTTGTAGACGTGGATTGGGGCCACTTCGAAGTAGTACGGAATGACACAGGTGCCACAGACCGGGGCGATCTGGTTGCCCTGACCGAGGAAGGCGCGCGCGGAGAGCGACTGGCGATCGCTGAAATTGTGGTCGAGCTTGATGACGCCGTTGTAGCTGTAGCCGGTTTCCGGAGCGGAGCCGCTGTAGTTGTTGCTTTGCGCTGGGCCGGTGAGCGCGTCGGCCGGCCAGAGCGTCTTGAGCAACGCACTGGTGGCGGAGTTCACGCCGACTCCATACTGCTGGAGTAAAGTCAGCGCCTGCGCCTGGTAGGCCGCGGAAGGCTCCGTGCCCTGGTTGCCGGTAGCGATGCGGAACTTCTGCTTTTCGAAATTCGCAAACCAGAAGGTGTGGTCTTTCCAGAAGGGGCCGCCTGCGCTGGCGCCCCACTGCTCGTTGCGCAGCGGTGGATTTCCGGTCTGGAATGGCGAGACTACAGCCAAGGCTTCGTTGCGGTTGTAGTAATAGGCGGTGCCATGGATTGTATTCGTACCTGATTTAGTTACCAGATTGACCGTGCCGCCGGGATTGCGCCCTGTCTCCGGGGAAGATTGCGTCTGTAATGAGAACTCTTCGACCGAGTCGATGGGATAGGTGACGCCGGCGATGTTTTCGACACCACCCTGGTTGACCGCGGGGATGTTATGCCAGAGATCGTTGTTATCGGAGCCGTCGATTTGCCAGTTGACCTGATTGGCGCGGGTGCCGTTGACGGAGCCGAAGCCGCCGGCGGAGTATCCGGCGAAGCCGGGCGCCAGGCCGATCATCTGCGTGAAGTCGCGTCCGTTGAGTGGAATATCCTGCACTGTCTTGCTGGGAATGGTGGTGGTCTGGACGGGTGTTGTCGTATCGAGCGCGAGACCGGAACCGCTGACCTCGATCGTGGTCGCCTGTTGCGCGACGGCTAATTTGACTGGGACGGTGTGGATGGCGCCCGCGGAGACGCTGACCTTTGTGACCTTGATGGTTTGGAAGCCCGCAGTCGTGACGGCGATGGTATAGGAGCCGAGGGGAAGATCGGGGAAGTTGAAATCGCCGCCGCTGGCGGAGACGGTCTGACGGACGACGCCGGTTGCGTCGTCAGTGATCTGCACCTGGGCGCCGGGGATTGCGGCACCCGCGGGATCGGTTACGGCGCCGTTGATCGCGCCGCGAAAGGTCTGCGCGCCTGCGAAGGCGCTGGAGAGGATGGCGGCAACCAGCACTGCCTGTCCGATGGGAACGAAGAACGTACGACGACGCCACAGCATATCTAGCCTCCAAAGGAATACGAATCGCTGCAAGGGCCTGGGCCCGACATTGGGCATGGACCAAGTGATGGATCGTTTCTTCGCCTGGAAGAGATTTGCGCCTGAATTAGGCTTCGACGTGGAAGGAATTACGGCCCGAGGCCTGCTCAGCTAGGAGCGAGGCCTTTGTTTCTGCTTACTGCTTGCTGAAACGGTTGGGATTCCTTACTGTACGAAGAAGCGAACCCAAACGCAACCGGAAAAGAAGGCTGCCTCCGCGCGTAGACACTTTCTTCCGTCTTCCGAATTTCACACATTCATGCCGCGCGCACCCGGAGTGCAGCGAGGCCTCTGAGAGGAGACGCAGAGATCTATGAACGCACCCCACGACGCACTGAACGCGCCCCAGAACGGGCTCAACGATACGCTGGACGGCGCAAGCAAGTGGCAGCATGCGGCAGACCCGCATCTTGAGTTCCTGCACGAACTTGGCAGCCGCATTGCCGCGGCCGATCCACTGCATGAGGTGCTGAACCGAGTCGTGGATTTTGCCACATCGATTGTGCGTTGCGACGCGTGCCTGGTCTACGTGCTGCAGGGCGAAAAGCTGGTGCTGCGAGCGTCGAAGATTCCGCACGCGGCACTGGTCGATACCCTCGATTTGCAACTTGGACAGGGCATTACGGGATGGGTGGCGGAGCATCGCGAACCGGTGGCGATTGCGCGCAATGCCACTGCTGACGCGCGCTTCAAGGCCTTTCGCGACTTGCCGGAAGACCGCTTCGAGGCATTTCTTTCGGTTCCGCTGATGAGCCGCGGCAAGCTGGTGGGCGTGATCAACGTACAGCACAAGAAGCCGCACGAGCACACGCAGCGGGAGATCCAACTGCTCTCGACGATCGGGTTTCTGGTCGGCGCGGAGATCGAGATGGCGCGGCTGGAGATGGAGAGCGCGGACCTGAGCGAACGTCTGGAAACACGCAAGGTCGTGGATCGGGCGAAGGGGATTCTGCAACGCGATCTGAAGATAGATGAAGAGAGCGCGTATGCGGCGCTGCGCAAGCAGAGCCGGCAGAAGCGGCGGTCGATGCGTGAGCTGGCCGAAGCGATTGTGCTGAGTGATGAGCTGCGGCGGGTCGGCCGCAGTGGTCCCGCAGTGCAGCAGCCGGGCAGATAGCCGCCTCAGGATACCTATACTGTTACCTTATGTTTAAAGATTCGGCTCCCTTGCCGGATTCATGTTGATCCATCGACGCAGCACGGGTTACAAATACTAGGCTGCATCGGAGTCAATTCCCACTCCTGACAAAAATCCCCCGGACGCGCGACGCCTTGTCGCGCGCCAAAATGACAGCGCGCCCTGCGCTGGAGGAGTTCGATCGTGTTGCGTAGACATTTGCTTACACTCGCCACATTGTGGACCTGCGCCGTTTGCGCGCTTGCCGCTACCAACGTGACCACCTGGCGCTATGACCTGGGCCGTACCGGACAGAATCTCCAGGAGACGACGCTGACCCCGGCGAACGTGAACACTTCAACGTTCGGTAAGTTGTACTCCTACCCGGTGGATGGCCAGGTCTATACGCAGCCGCTGTACGTGTTGGGCCTGACGATGGCCGATGGGCCGCACAATGTGATTTTCGTCGCGACGCAGCATGACAGCGTTTACGCGCTGGATGCGGACCACAGCCAGCAGTTGTGGCGGGCAAGCCTGATTGACACCGCTCACGGCGCGCCCAGCGGCGCGACACCCGTGCCCAGCGTTGATCTGGCCGCCTATGACGTGAAGCCGGAGTATGGGATTACGTCCACGCCGGTGATTGACCCTGTCAGCTCGACCATTTATGTGGTGGCCAACAGCGAAGAGAGTGGCGCGATCGTGTATCGCCTGCATGCGCTGGATCTGGCGACCGGGAATGAGAGGCCGAATAGTCCGGTGGTCATCCAGGGTTCGGTGGCGGGAACCGGCAGTGGAAGCGTCGGCGGGCGGATTGCCTTTCAGGCGAAGTACGAATTGAACCGTCCAGCCCTGCTGCTGCTGAACGGGCAGGTGGTGATTGCGTTCGGCTCGCATAGTGATAACGGCCCCTATCACGGTTGGGTGATGGCATACGACGCTACATCGCTGCAGCAAACCGCGCTCTACAACGAGAGCCCGAATGGGTCCGCGGGCGGTATCTGGATGTCCGGGGCAGGCCTGGCGGCGGACACAGCGGTGAACGGCCGCATTTATTTCTCCAATGGGAATGGCAGCTTCAATGCCGCGCCCCCATACACCAGCAGCCAGAATTACGGCGATGCCGTGGAACGCCTGGACCTGACCAGCAGCGGGCTGCAGCCGATGGATGCATGGACGCCCTTCGATCACGCAACACTGGACAAGACTGATCTGGACCAGGGCTCCGGAGGCGTGCTGCTGCTGCCGGATCAGCCCGGCTCCCATGTTCACGAACTGATCCAGGCAGGCAAGAACGGAAAAATTGAACTGCTGGACCGCGACAACCTGGGAGGAGAGGCCAGCAGTTCCAATAATGTCGTGCAGGAGATTACCGGGCAGATCGCCGGAATGTGGTCCACAC
Organism: uncultured Acidobacteriaceae bacterium; assembly: GCA_963797895.1. Classification (GTDB taxonomy): domain Bacteria; phylum Acidobacteriota; class Terriglobia; order Terriglobales; family Acidobacteriaceae; genus KBS-83. Next base: position 1,274,934 of record CAWCRD010000006.1, on the reverse strand, counting down.
CCGCTTACTGGAATGGAAATGTCTATTTCTGGTCCAGCGGCAAGCAGATGCTGCAATACCGGCTGAGCAACGGGCTGCTGAGCACGAGTCCGATTGCCAACAGCGCGTTGTATGGAGGCTATCCGTCACCGAGTCCGGTGGTGAGCGCGAATGGAACGAGCAACGCCATTCTGTGGGCGATTCGCGCGGATGCCTTTAACACGCCTGGTCCCGCTATCCTGCTGGCTTACGACGCTGCGAATATCGGCAAGCTGCTCTACTCGAGTGACCAGAACAACACGCGCGATGCTGCCGGGAACGCCGTGAAGTTCAGCGTGCCGACCGTGGTGAATGGAAGAGTTTACCTGGGCACGCAAAACGAGGTGGATGTCTACGGGCTGCTCGGCTCGGCGCAGCCGGCAGTACCTACTCCTACGTTCAGCCCGGCGGCGGGCACTTATCCGTCGCCATTCGACGTGACCATCAGCGATTCGCTCAGTAACGCGATTATCTACGACACGACGGACGGCACGATTCCCACGACTGCGTCAAACCAATACAGCGGTCCCATCCACATTGGCAGCACGACTACGCTGCAGGCTTTGGCCGTAGCGCAGGGATATAACAACAGCAGCGTGGCGCGCGGCACATTCACCGTCGGCACTCCGGCCGCCATCGACTTCAGCAACGGATTCTCTTCTGTTGCCGGGCTTACGCTGAACGGGAGCGCGGTGAACGCGGACGATACACGCCTGCAGCTCACGACTGGCGGGACGAACCAGGCTGGCAGCGTCTTCTGGAATACGCCGGTCAGCGTGCAGAGCTTTTCGACAGATTTCAACTTCCAGCTCTCGGGCAGCGGTGGTTTGCTCGCGGATGGCTTTACGTTCACTGTGCAGAATGACAGCCCGAACGCACTGGGGCCTATAGGCGCGGGACTTGGCTACGGGGCGGGTGCTCCCGGCAAGCCACTGGGAATTCCAAACAGTGTCGCGGTCAAGTTCGACCTCTGGAACAATGATGGAGAGGGCCACAACTCGACGGGATTCTATACCGATGGCGCCTCACCAACAGTGCCGTCCGTCGACCTCACGGGGAGCGGCCTTGATCTGACCAGCGGCAACACCTTCAGCGCTCACATCAGCTACGACCGGAAGACGCTGTATCTGACGCTTCGCGATCTGGTGACGGGCGCGACGGCGGTGCGCAGCTTTCCTATCGACATCGCAAAGACTGTAGGCGGCAGCACGGCCTACGTCGGCTTTACGGCCGGGAGCGGCGGAGTAGGGGCAAGCCAGAAGATCCTGAGCTGGACCTATACGCCGGATATCAGCTTCGCGCAGACGCTGTACCAGTCGGACAAGTTACATGGCGTGAGCTCCGGGCCACGACTGCGGACGGTCTACTGGAGCGAGTACCCGGATGGAGCGGCGACGCTTCTCGACTCCGCCGCGGTGGGCGACTCCGTGACTTACACGGCAAACATACCGGCGGCCGGCGCCTACGATCTTCAAGTGACGGCGAAGGCGTTTAACTGGCGTGCGATCTGGCAGCTCGCGATCGACGGAGAGAACACGGGAGCGCCGCAGGATGAGTTCTATAGTGGCGAGAAATATGTCGATATCGACGTAGGGCCAGTGTTCATCAAGAAGGCCGGGAACCATACCTTCCGGTTCACGGCGGTGGGGAAAAATGCTGCGTCGACCGACTATAAGATTTCCGTCGATTCCATCGGATTGACCACGCGTTAGAGTACATCGCGCTGGGAGAGGCAGCCCGATGCGCTGCCTCTCCCAGAACACTCGCCGCATGCCTGTTACACTCCGGGGCATGCGCCGCAGCTTGTTCTTTTCTGCCCTTCTGGTAGCTGGAACTCTTCCGCTTTTTGCTCAAGCTCCAAAACCTGGCCTGAAGATTGACGATCTCAACCAACTGGTACGCGTGGGCGATCCGAGGGTTTCGCCGGACGGCAAGCAGATCGTCTACACGGTATCGCGTGTCGATACGGAGGACGATAAGAACGTCTCTGAGCTGTGGATGGTGGACTGGGATGGCTCGAATAACTTTCAACTGACTTACGGCACCGAGTCAGCGAGTTCGCCACAATGGAGTCCAGATGGGCGGTATCTTGCATTCACTTCATCGCGTCCAGGCAAGGCGAAAGGATCGCAGGTGTGGGTGCTGGATCGGCGTGGCGGCGAGGCGCGCCAAGTAACAGACGTGAAGCAGGACCTGAGCGACTACGGCTGGTCTCCCGACGGGAAGCAACTGCTGCTGACGCTGCGCGAAAAGGATCAGCCGGAGAACGAGGACAAGAACGCCAAGCCGAAGCCCCCGAAGCCGATCGTGATCGACCGTTACCACTTCAAACAGGATATTGAAGGTTATCTGACGGACAAGCACGCGCAGCTCTATCTGTTTGACATCGGGACGAAGAAGCTGAGCAAGCTGACATCCGATCACAGCAAATACGAGGAGCACGAGGCGGAGTGGTCACCGGATGGAACGTTGATTGCTTTCGTGAGCAATCAATCGCAGCCCGATCCCGATCGCGTGGAGAACGATGACATTTTTGTTGTCGATGCGAAGCCGGGCTCAACCGCGCGCAAGCTGACGACATTTCCGGGCGAGGACCACGGACCGCTGGCGTGGAGCCCCGACAGCAAGCTGATTGCGTATCGACAGGGGCTCTCGCCGCACTACACTGCCTATGGCAGCACGCGGCTGGCGGTTGTTCCTGCGCAGGGGGGAACGCCGGAGCTGAAATCTACTTCCATCGACAACAATGTCGGGCCGCCGGTGTTCTCGGCCGACGGAAAATCGCTGCTGACCACAGTTACAGATGATCGCGTGGTGTATGTGGAGGAGGCGCCGCTGGATGGCGGCGCGCCGAAGCGGGTGACCACGGAACGCGGCGTGGCGAGCGCGCTTTCACAGGCGGGCGGGCACGTGTCGCTGTTGTGGTCCACAGATTCCGCCGATCCGGAGGTCTATAGCCTGGATGGGAGCAATCTGCACAAGCTGACCTCGCACAACGATGCACTTCTGGCGCAACGCACGCTGGCGACGACGGAAGACATTGCGGGAAAGAGCAAGGACGGCACCGACGTACACGGACTGCTTACGATGCCAATTGGCTACCAGGCGGGGACGAAGGCGCCGATGCTGCTGTTCGTTCATGGCGGCCCGACGGCACAGGATGAGCATCGCTTTACGGTGGACCGGCAGTTGTTCGCGGCACATGGCTTTGCAGTGCTGAACGTGAACTATCGCGGAAGCGCCGGACGCGGGCACGCGTACAGCGAAACGATCAGCGCGGACTGGGGCGACAAGGAAGTGGCAGATCTGCTGGCTGTTGTCGATGCGGCAGTGGCGACGGGAAAGATCGATCCGGAGCGGATGGTGGTTGGCGGATGGAGCTACGGCGGCATCTCGACGGACTATCTGATTGCTTCGACCACACGCTTCAAGGCGGCATCGAGCGGCGCTGGAACAGCGAACCTGTTCGGGATGTATGGCGCGGATGAATACATCCTGCAGTACGACAATGAGCTTGGTCCGCCGTGGAAGAATCCGGAGCTGTATATCAAGCTGTCGTATCCGTTTTTCCATGTGGAGCGCATCAAGACGCCGACGCTGTTCATGGGCGGCGATAAAGATTTCAACGTGACACTGATTGGCGGCGAGCAGATGTACCAGGCACTGAAGAGCGTGGGCGTGCCGGCGGAGCTGATTGTGTATCCGGGACAGTTCCATGGATTCACGCGGCCGAGTTTTATCCGGGACCGCTATGAGCGGTGGTTTGCCTGGTATGACAAGTACCTGGGGATGAGGCCAGCCGTACCCGCCGCTGCAGCAGCGAAGTGAGGCTGGGAAGGATCAGGTGCGGCGCACGTCGATGCTGACTGTTGCACTGCCCAGGCGCGTGTGGCGGGCGGTGATGCGCAGTTTTCCGGGGCGGCGGGCGATGGTCTGCACCAGTACTGCGCCGCTACCACCGTTGTCCGCTGTGTGGAATGGATTGTCGCCGACGATCTTTCCCGGGCCGTCGAGACTAAGAGAGACTTCGCCGTCGACAAAGGACCGGAGCGCGCCGAACTTGTCGACCGCGCCGAAGGTGAGCCACGTCGCGTCGGCTCCGTCTGCGATCAGCTCGGGATCGGCGGCATGGAGATGGAGGCGGTCGACAGCGCGGTCCGAGGAAAACGAGCGTGATACTGCGAGCTTCGGGCCGAGGTATCCATCGATGCGGAGCTCCGGATTGGCCGCTCCGTCTGTTTCGAGATCGACGAAGAATGGGGGATAGGGAATGTGCGGAAAGCCCGCCCGATCCGGATGAAGCGTTGCGTGGTGTTTACCCGAGATGAATAACTCCAGGCGATCGCAGTTGGAGAAGATGGCGGCGTGGTGGCCGGGGCCGGTGGGTGTTGCCGGGCCGAAGTCCCAGTAGAAATTGGGCTCGATGACGGGACGTTCTTTGGGATCAACCTGCGCGAGATAGAAGGATGCGCCGAGCTTGGGGATGCGGAATACGTCGGCGATGCCGGGGCACTTCACGGCTTCGTCCGCGTTCATGAGGCTGGCGTAATCGAAGGCGCACCATGCGATCACGCCGGCGCAGCGTGGATAGTCTGCTGCCCGGCTGTGTGCCTGCGCGTGACGGAGCGCCTGCTGCTGCTGACGGCTGACGTCGCCCGCGCGACGATATTTTGCGTTGAAATTTTTGTGATCGCTGTAGTTGAACTGGCCCACGGTTTCCGCAAGCATGTAAGGCACGCCCGGCAGCGGCGGCATGATTCCCACGCTGCCATCCGGCTCCGCGTGATAGTCGTCGAAGGCGAAGACGTCTTGATGCCACTCGGTGGGCCATGTCTTCAGAGAGTCGGGGGTCATGGTGCCAGAGGTCGCGCGCGTGGGGTCGAGTGATTTGGCTAGCGTGCGGGTGCGGCGGTAAAGGTCGGGATTGTTGGGCGATTCGTTGATGCGCACACCCCAGATCACGACTGAGGGACGGTTGCGGTCGCGGCGCACAATGGCCTCAACATCGCGAACCGCGCACTCCTGCCAGGCTGTGTCACCGATGTACTGCCAACCGGGAATCTCCTCCCAGACCATCAGCCCCAGCTCGTCGCAGGCATCGAGGAAGGCTGGGGATTGTGGATAGTGTGAGCAGCGCACGATGTTGCAATTGAATTGGTGGCGCAGTATTTCGGCGTCGCGGCGCAGCAGGCGGCGTGGCGCGGCGTAGCCGAGATAGGGATAAAGCTCCTGTCGATTCAGCCCGAAGAGCTGAAGCCGCCGGCCGTTCAGATAGAAGCCGTCAGATTCGAAGCGCGCCTCGCGAAAGCCGATGCGGGTTCGCAGGGTGTGCAGCGATTTCTCGTTCGCGAACAGTATTACTTCGAGCTCGTAGAGCTGCGGCCGCTCCCTGTCCCACAGCACAACGTTGCCGAGATTTTCGAGTGTGAGCTGAAGCTGCTGATCCGGCTGGGTGTGATCGAAATGTTGCGAAGCGTGCGCCAAGACCCGTTCGCCATCGCGCAAGGTCGCGACGATGCGATCGGAGCCGGATGGTGCGGAGCGGCCATCGAGGTGGCAGATGACTTCCAGCTTCCGCTCCGGTGTGAGGACGTTCATGGCACGCGCGATGACGTCGCGGATGAATGTGTGGGGCACCGCGCGCAGGCTTACCGAGCCGGTGATGCCGCCGGGGAGGAGATAATCCACCGCCTCGGGTCCCCGTGGAGAGCCGGCGGGCGGAACGTTGAGCCAGCGGGCATCGACCGCGACGACGAGGGTGTTCTGCTCGCGAAGCAGCTCGGTGACTTCATAGCTGAAGGGCAGGTAGCCGCCGAGATGCTGCGGCAGAGGGTGGCCGTTGATCGTGACATTGGCTGCTGTCATCACGCGATCAAAGTGCAAAAACATGCGCGATCCGCGAAAGTCCGGCGGCAGAATGAAGTGCTTTCGATACGCCCAGACGTCCTGCCACGCGGGAGGCTGCCAGTTCTTCCAGGAGAGCGGCGTCACTGTGTGCGGAAGTGTGATGCGGGCAAATGCACTGTCATCGAAGGCGGGCTGAGCGGCGGCAGCGTTCCATTTGCCGCCGAAGAGCCAGTCATGGTCGAGAGAGAGGACCTTCTCGCCTAAACTGTCGTGCAGCGACAAGGGCAGAGCGCGAACGCCAGCCGCCGCGGCCGTTCCGAGGAGAGTGGCAGCGCAGCCTTCCAGGAAACTACGTCGGGAGATGGGGGCTGAGGGAGTTTCAGGAATCAACTGAGTGGACCCATGGATAGATTCCGGCTATGAGCGGCGGCGGTCGAGGCGCGCCGGTGCTCTCTGATCTTTTCTCATTCAAGGATGCCGGCTAACCCGGGCGTCCTGGATATGTGAGGCGAGTTAGCTTCACCTTTGAGCATAAGACATGCAGAAGGCGGCGAGATCGGTGATTGGGAATACCGAGATCGCCCGACGCCGACCGGAATAGGCGAGAGCTGCGATGTAATCCGGCGCGAGGGGCAGGTCGTGGAGTGTCCACGCGGCCGCAGCAACCCTGTCACCGCCGATGTGAACAAGGCGAGCCGGCGTGTCGGCCTGGACGGTTACCTGGAAGCTGTCCAAGGGACAGGAGAGGCCGTCTCCAATGGCTTTGATGTAGGCTTCTTTTCTTGTCCAGCACCGAAAGAACGCCTGCTCGCGTTCTCCCGGCGGAAGCGGGAGGATCTCCGCGGCCTCCTCCGGACAGAAATAACGGGCCGCGATCTCTTCTATGTCGGGAATGGGGCGCAGACGTTCGAGGTCGATGCCGAGAGCACAGCCTGCCGTCACCGCGACGGCTGCCATTCCGTCGGAATGCGTGAGGTTGAATTCAAGTTGAGGATTTTTTGAAACAGCCGGCTTCCCCCGTACACCATAGTCAAAGGAAATGCCTGCCGGGCGGTGATCCAGATATCGGGCGAGAAGAATGCGAAGAACGCCATGGGTTATGACATAGGCGCTGGCCAGATGGGGGAAGCGGAATCTCGAGGCACGCTCCAACTCATCCGTGCTGAGGACCCGCTCCAGCTCGGCGACCAGGGGTTCCGCTGCCTGGGTCGGCATGGTCCAAATGTGGACCTCGCCGGCATGGAGTCCGGGAGGGCCGGCTGGCACATCGGGATCGAAAGCGGGCACCAGATATGTTCCCACGCCGTAGGCCGTACCGCGCGGAGGCTAATAGCTGTTATCTACACAAAGAGTGTTACTGCCCGGACGCCAACGGCCCTGCTAGAGTACAGGCTATTCACGGGCTGCTCGGCGCCCGTCATTTTTTTGCTCGTTGCAACAGCGACACGCTTACCGGAACTTCCCTGTGGCGGTTAGACCTTTGGGGGCCGCTCCCAAGTTACCGAAACAGCGGAAATTTAGCCCAAAAGTGATGTACCTGGGGAAGATTGTTTCGGATAGACTCACCACCAGATTTAGTAACACAGTTTGTGCATATTCGATTCCTAAGGAATCACTGAAAACAGACGACCCGAACAGGGCGCGATGGATTGCAGGTTACGAGGACGATCGAAAGCTTTCGGTTCGACGTCCGTCTTCGAGGTTGGCGTCAATCTCTTGTGTAGTTCCTACGACTCAGGTTGGGTCCGACGTTGCAAGGCGACCCGAAATTGCAGACTTGGTTCCCGGTCATGGCCGTTTTTCCTCCTCAAAGGCCCGACTTGAAGATGTGAGCGAATAAAACTGTGAGCGCCGAATTGTTGCTTTCAGAGCTGCAAGCACTCGATATTCGACTTTCAGTCGAAGGCGATCAGTTGCGTTGCAATGCGCCAAAGGGACAGCTCACAGAGGAACTGGGACAACTCATTGCGGCTCATAAGTCGGAACTGATCCGCGCCATCCGTACTGCGAATTCCCAGAAGCGCTCGATACCGAAGCGCTCCGGGGCTGATATCAACGTCCCAATGTCATTTGCGCAGGAGCGTTTCTGGTTTCTGCAGCAGCTTGAACCGGAGACTACGGCCTACAACATCACTGCCTGGCGAAATGTGGCCGCCGCCGTGGATAGCGACGCGCTGCGGTCTGCTCTCCGTGCCGTCATGGATAAACATGAGGTGCTGCGGACGAGTTTTCCGGAAATCGATGGAGTGCCCGCTCAGGTAATTCGGCAGGGCGTATATCCGGAAATAGCTGTCCATGATTTCGGCGAGGTTGATGCAGCGACCAGGACCACGGCTCTGAACTCGGTTGTCGAAGCCTCTTCGATGCAGAAATTCGATCTCCTGCACGGGCCCCTGTTAGGCATTGCGCTGGTCCGGTTCTCCGGGCACGACCAGTGCATCGTCCTGACGATGCACCACATTCTGTGCGACGCGTGGTCGATCGGCATCTTCTTCGCGGAGCTGCAGTCCTTCTATCAAGCCTGCGTGACTGGCCGCTCCCTGGAACCACAGCCGCTTCCGATTCAATATGCCGATTATGCCGTGTGGGAACGCGATCGCGATGCTTCCGGGGAGCTGTCGTCCCAGCTTGACTACTGGAGGACAAAGCTGAGGGGCGCACCTTCGCATCTCGAACTCCCTCTGGACCACCCCCGGCCAGAATCGGTTGTGCATGAACGCAGGCTGCATCGCTTCCAGCTCAATGCGTCGACTTCGCAGTCGCTGAAGAGGCTTGCGACCGATGAGAGCGCCACGCTCTTCATGACCCTGCTGGCAGTCTTCAAAGCGCTGCTGTTCCGGTATACGAAGCAGAGTGACATGGTGGTGGGCACACCGGTTTCGACGCGCCGCCAATCCGAGCTGGAACAACTCATCGGATGCTTCATCAACACGCACGTGCTCCGCACACAGATTCCGCACGGCGTAACCGCAAGGGACCTGCTGGCCCGGGTGCGCGCCACCGTTCTTGAATCCTTGAGCCACGCGGAGGTTCCGTTCGAAAAACTCGTGAATGAGTTGATGACAGAACGGGACCTCTCTCGATCTCCGCTGTTTCAGACTGCTTTCATTCTGCAGAACACTCCCGCGGCGTCCGAGTACGAGGTGAGCGGCGGCGGGACAGGTTTCGACCTGACGTTGTATATGTGGGAGTCGAATGGGATTCTCGGCGGCAGTCTCGAATACAACCCGACATTGTTCGAGCCGGAGACCATTGCCGGCTTTGCTGGATGCTATGAAACGCTGGCGGCGGAGATTGCCGACCGGCCGGATACAGCGATCGAGCTCCTGCCGCTAGTTACGGCTGCTCAGGAGGCTGAGTGGTTCGGACGGCATAACGGTCCGGCCCTCCCGGTTCCCGAACTTTACGCACACGAGTGGATCGAGAGACAAGCGAACACTTCGCCGGACGCCATTGCCGTCGTGGCTGGCGAAGAGCGGCTTACTTATCGAGAATTGAGCGAATCGTCGAACCGGCTGGCTCATCAGCTTCGGGAGATGGGGGTGGGTCGGGGAAGCCTGGTTGCGCTCTGCCTGGACCGTACTGCCGATCTGGTGATTGCGCCTCTTGCCGTCTGGAAGGCGGGCGGCGCCTATCTTCCATTGGACCCAGAATTTCCAAGCGACCGGCTCGCTTTCATGCTCCAGGATTCGGCAGCCAGCGTCCTTGTGACGCAGAGCCGCCTGTTAAGCACGCTTCCCTCTGATGTTCCGGCTTTGGTCTGCCTGGATCGGGACCGGCAATGGCTGGAGCGCGAAGGCGCAAGGCCGCCGGATTCTTTGGCATTTCCCGATGGCATTGCGTATGTCCTGTACACATCGGGATCGACGGGACGGCCGAAGGGAGTCGAGATCGGCCATCGAGCGCTCGTCAATTTTCTCTCCTCGATGCAGCGCGAACCGGGTATAACTTCGTCGGACCGGCTGCTGGCCGTTACCACCTTCTCTTTCGATATTGCCGGGCTGGAGCTGTACCTGCCGCTGGTGAGCGGGGCACAGGTGGTGATTGCACCGCGCGCGGCCACGGTCGACGGAGATGCTCTGAGCGGGCTTCTGAAGCATATGGGGATCACCGTCATGCAGGCGACTCCTGCGACGTGGCGCATCCTGCTGGAGTGCGGCTGGCGAGGCACACCGGGTTTGAAGATGCTGTGCGGAGGCGAGGCTCTGACAACGTCGCTGGCTCGACAATTGCTGGCAACCGGAGCAGAGGTCTGGAACCTGTACGGTCCCACAGAAACAACCATCTGGTCCACGCTGGAGCGGCTCTCCTCCTCTACCGGGCAAATATCGATTGGGCACCCGATCGCGAACACGCAGGTCCACCTATTAGATGAATACGGCCATCCCGTACCGCCGGGAGTAACCGCGGAGCTTTACATCGGCGGCGATGGGCTGGCACGAGGCTATTTGCATCGCGACGAGCTGACGGCCGAACGATTCGTATCCAGTGCATTTCACGGTGGTAAGCGGCTTTATCGAACCGGTGATCTGGTCCGTGGACTACCCACGGGCGGCCTTGAGTACAAAGGCCGCGTCGACCATCAGGTAAAAGTTCGTGGATACCGGATAGAACTGGGTGAAATCGAACGAGCGCTGGAAGGCCAACCGGCAGTCTCGCAAGCCGTGGTGGTTGTCCGGGAGGACAGCATCGAGGATCCGCAACTCACGGCCTATGTGACGATGGCCGATAGCGCTGTTCTGAATTCAGGCGCATTGCGGAAAGCGCTCGGGACTTTCCTTCCGGAGTACATGATCCCATCGTCATTTGTGCAGCTTGAGACGCTGCCGCTCACCCCAAATCGTAAGGTGGACCGCAAGGCGCTGCTGGCTCCGGAATATCAGCCGCGGCGAAGATCTGATTCTTCCCAGGCGCAAACGAATCCCGCCATCTCCGACAGCAATTTCTACTCCCGCTATCAGCCGCCTTCCAACCAACTCGAGTTGACGATGACCGAGATCTGGCGCGAGGTGCTGGGTGTCGACCGGGTGAGCGTGTCAGATAACTTCTTTGAACTGGGCGGCCACTCCCTTAGTGCGGTGCGTCTGCTCTCGCGTATGCGAGCAGCGATCGATCCAAATCTGCCGCTGCGCTGTATCTTTCTCCATCCCACGGTGGCGGAGCTTGCCAGCCACATTTCCTACGACGCGGCCGTGCAAAGTTATCGCTACACAAGCGAGCTACCTAAATGGAGCTGTCTGGTTCCCGTACAGCCCAGGGGCATGCGGACTCCTTTATTCATGGTGGCCGGCTACCAGAATCCGGACTCTACGTTGCTCTCGTTATCGCAACTGGCTCCTCATCTTGGACTCGAACAGCCGCTCTTTGGACTGAGGCCACGCTGGGTAGAGGGAAGCGACGGGTATGCCACGGTGGAGGAAATGGCGCGCGAGTTTGCCACAGAGCTGCGGGCTGTGCAACCGAAGGGGCCATACCGGCTGGCCGGCCACTGTGTTGGAGGAATTGCGGCGCTTGAAATAGCGCAAGTGCTTATGGAGCAGGGCGAAGAAATCGAGCTGATGATCTTGCTCGATACCGAGCGGCCCAGCTCTCTGCGTACGTTTCTGTCCTATTTCCGCAATATGCAGCTGAGAATCAGCCACATCATCGACGTGCTTTCCGCAATTGTGCATGCCGGCCATGAAAAGGGCACGATGATTCGCCAACTGATTCACCGCAAGCTTTACGTAACCGACGCGTTCTATCAATCGATGATTGCGTATCAGCGTCAGTTGAAGACGCACGCACCAAAGTTTTACTCAGGGCGAATCACGCTGATCGTGAATCAGCAAGAGGCCTGCCGGCAACCTGACTTGGGATGGAGAGGTTTCGCCCGGGAGGGGCTGGACGTGTACACGGTGCCTGGGGATCACGAAACGGTGCTGAAGGTCTATGGGCAGGAGGTCGCGCAGGTGATTCTCCGATCGATGGAACAGTCCATGAGAGAACCCATTAGCAGAAAGCTCGAACGAGCCGAGGTCCATGCGGTGTGAACGGTCTGAATGATGTCTTGAGCACTGCACTTCCCACTTCGGTTTCCCCGGATCGGCGGCCGCAGGAACAGACGGTGGTATCTGTGCGCGATGTGACTATGCGGTTTCCGATCGCGAAGCGATATCGGGAATGGCTGCTGTCACCGTTATCGCCGCGCCGGTCATTCACTGCGCTGAAACATGTGTCCCTCGACGTTCAAGCGGGCAATCGCGTAGCCGTGATGGGACCCAATGGTGCTGGAAAGACAACGCTGCTTAAACTCATAGGCGGCCTGCTTTATCCCACCGAAGGCGAGATCATCGTCAATGGATTGAACACGCATCACCAGAATGGAGCCGCTCGACGATCTGTTGGGTTTGTGTTCAACGAGGAGCGGAGCTTCTTCTGGCGACTAAGCGGGCCCCAAAACCTCGAATTTTTCGGCGCGCTGGACAATCTATCCGGGCCGTATCTTCGCAACCGCATTCGCGAGTTGATCCGACTCGTCGGCCTGGAGCACGCCGGGGACAAGCCCGTGTCCGGGTACAGCTCCGGGATGAAACAGCGGCTGGCGCTGGCGCGTGTCCTAATCGCCGATCCGGACATACTCATCCTGGATGAGCCGACCCGAGCGCTCGATCCTGTAGCGTGCGACGAAATGGTGGAATTCATTCTCTCCGACATCCAGCAGCACTTGCATAAGACTCTTTTGATTGCCACTCACCGGATTGAGGAAGCCTTGACACTCTGCAACAAAGTCATGGTGATCGAGGGGGGACAGCTGCGAGGCTTTGATTCGATCGAAAGCGTAACCTCGGACGGAACCACCCTGCTGCAGTACTACCGGCGCTGCATCAGCAATGAGCGGACTTATGAAAATGCTATTCCGTAAGGCGCTGGCCTTCATCAAGCGGGATTTCTGCATTGAATCGGGCTACCAGGCCGCCTTTGTTATGGGCCTGTTCGAAGCGATCATGCTGCTGGTGGTTTTTCATTTCATCGGACAGCTCATCAGTCCGGGGACATCCGCATCGCTGAGCAAGTACGGCAGCAAATACTTCCCGTTTGCGCTCGTGGGTGTAGCGTTTGCGCGGTACTTCGATCTTATGCTGCGGATGTTTTCCGAATCGATCCGCAATGCGCAGGTCACCGGCTGCCTGGAAGCGATGCTCTGCAGCCAGACCGGCTGCATCACGGTCGTGCTGATGTCCTCGCTATACAGTCTGGTTTCCGGCGCCGTACAACTGCTTCTTATTTTTGTGGGCGGCGTACTGCTGTTTCATGTCGATCTGAGCCAGATGAATGTCACAGCAACCATCCTGGTCCTGATAGTCTCCGTTGCCATCTTCGTAGCGTTTGGGGTCCTGTCCGCGTCTGCGATCGTCTGGCTCAAGAAGGGCGATCCGATCACATGGGTGCTCGGCGGCTTCGGCAGCATTCTGGGCGGAGCTTACTTCCCGATCAACGTGATGCCTACATGGATGCAGAAGCTTTCGTTTCTGGTCCCGATTACCTACTCTCTGGATGCGCTGCGGATGACGATACTCAGGGGCAGCACGATTGCTGCGGTGGCGAAGCCGGTCGGCACGCTTGCCGTGATGGCCGTGGTTCTTTTGCCTGCCAGTGTTGCTATCTTTGCTGCTGCAGTCCGGCGCGGGCGCAAAGAGGGCACCCTAACGCAGTATTAGAAATCGCGCCGTATGTGCTTGTCGCCGTATGCCTCAGCAAGCTAAGTGTCAGCCAGCGGACAGGCCAGAGCGGCGAATGTGCGCCCAGATCAAATGGGGCAGCTTCTGGAAGTCAGAATTCGAACACTTCCCTCTCGTTCGCCAGCATGCTGGCGATCTCGGGCGTTTCTACTGCGCTTTGACGCGATGCACGGATGATTTCTGCGACCGCCTGAGGAGTAGGAGCTTCGAATAATGTTCGCAGCGTGAGTTCAACGCCGAACCGATCTCGAATGCGAGTGGCCACCATGGTCCCCATCAGGGAGTGCCCGCCAAGCTCAAAAAAATTGTCTGTGGGCGCGATCTCGTTATTCGCGAGGAGATCTTTCCAGATTTCGAGGACGGCAGCCAGTTCCGGATTGTTTTGTTCGTTAAGGACACCGTGGCTCTCCTGGGCGACAGGTTCAGACGAGGCTCGCGCAAGAAGCGCATCCAAGCTGACGGTCGTGGTCAGGATCTCGGGTCTGCTCCAACCGGCCAGGGTGCGCCTGATCACTTCGATCCCTTCGGTGGTAGTCATTGCGGTTCGCAGGCGCTCCTCCTTCACCTGCTCAAAGCCTTTGGGGAGCACCATCTCGGCAGCCATGCCAACTTCCTGCCACGCATCGAAGCCGATGGCGACGGCCGGAATTTTCAGCGAATTTCGGCACCAGGCCGCGAAATAATTCTGAAAAACATTCGCGGCTGCGTATGCGCTCTGACCGGGCGCGGGAACAACCGCGCTGATAGAAGAACACAGGACAAAGAAATCCAGAGGTTCTTCGCGCAGCAATTCTGCAAGGACCATACTTCCCTGCACCTTCGGGCGCCGAATGTCTGCCGCCTCCGCCCGGTCCTGCGAAGAGATCATGTTGCCGCCGGGCAGTCCCGCTGCGTGCAGCACTCCATTGATTTTTCCAGAATCCCGGCGGGCTTGAGCGATCACTGTCGCCATTGCGGCTCTGTCGCTGACATCAGCACAGACGAACCGCACATCACCGCCCAGTCCTTCGAGTTCCTGCATGCGCAGGATGCGACGGCTTACGGCGTCCTCGTTGTCATGCTCGGCCAGCCATGCCGGCCAGTGCTCGCGGGCAGGCAGTTCGGTCCGTCCGGTGAGAATGACGCGCGCGTCATATTGTTGCAGCAGGTAGCGGGCGATGCTGTATCCAATGCCGCCAATCCCGCCAGTGATGACGTACACGCCCTGTTCGCGAAAAGGATCCGAGACAGACTGACGCAAGGGAGCGGGAGTCCACGCTTTCTGCCAGCGGGTGTCTCCCCTGTATGCGATCGTGAGTCCCGGGCCAGGCACTTGAATCTCATCGAATATGTGCCGTGCAACTCCTTCGAGGGCAGGTGGGGAAAACTGCACATCGATCAGGCGAGACCGAGTGCGCGGAAACTCGGCAGCCATGACACGTAGAAGCCCCACTATCTCTGCGCGCTCGACCTCTTCGATAGCCTCGCCAGCAACACTCTCCAGACGGTCTACGATTGTTTCGATCTGGCGAAACCGCTGACGGTGGCGACCGGCGGTTTGCCACAGAAGGAGCAGGCTGTCGTAGACCCGAACGTTGATACCGCTCATCGTCCAAAGATTGAGCAGCCCAGCGGGACGAAGGCCAAGCTCTGCGATTTCATCCCATAATTGTTCATAGTGGCCGGACTGCGCGGGATCGATCGAGAAATGGCCGTCACTGTGTGTGAAGCGATCGGAAACAGTTACGGTGACGATCGTTGCGCCCTTCTGTCGAAGTTCCGCGGCGATTGATTCGCCCAGCCCACAGCGGTCGAGCAGTACCAGCCAGCAATCAACAGGCTCTCCCTCCTGTTGCAAAACTACGGATGCAGGCGGAGTACTTTGCCATGAAGGCGCATAGAACCAGGAGGAGATATCTGCACGTTTCGTTATGTCCGGGTCGCCGGGGCTAGCCTTCGGCGGTTCGACGGAAGGCGTTCCCTGGATTAACTTGGAGTCGGCCGGGGCAGCCGGCTCGATCCAATATCTTTGCCGTTCGAACGGATAGGTCGGGAGCGGGATGCGGCGTCTGGGAGCGCCGGGTTGCAAGGCTTGCCATGACAGCGCGACGCCGCATTCCCAGGCGCGGGCAGCTGCTTCGAGAAAGATGATCTCGTCTGAGCTGCGGCGATTCTCGGCGCCTAGCGACGGCGCCGTGACACTCTTCGTCATCTGCTGACGGGCGATTCCGATGAGTGCTTCGCCTGGACCGACTTCCAACAGGAACCGATTTCGTTGGGCGAGAGCGGCAAGATCCTGCGTGAAGCGGACCCGCGCGAGAATTTGATCTCCCCAATATCGCGCACTCTGCGCCTCAGCCTCATTTATCCATGTTCCGGTTACATTTGAAAGCCAGGGAATCGACGGCGCATGGCGCGAAACGGATTCGACTCTCTGCCGGAACGACTTCGCAGCATCAGCCATCAGGGGTGTGTGAAATGCGTTTTTCGATGCAAGGCGAACGCTGGCGACGCGATCGGCTGCCAGTTTTCGTTCAAGCTGTTCTATCGGCTCGACGAGGCCGGAAGCGACTGACATTTTCGGGCCATTCTCTGCGGCAAGCCACACGTCGTGCTCGATGTAGGCGGCGAGCTTTTCGGGAGGCAACATGACGGCGAGCATGATGCCGGCTGGAGTTAGCGACATCAGCCGGCCACGCGCCGCGGCCAGGCGCAACCCATCCTCGAAGGAGAAGACTCCTGCGACAGAAGCGGCGGTAAGCTCGCCGAGGCTGTGTCCCAGCAGTGCCGATGGTTCCACTCCGAGGCCGCGCCATCGCGCGGCGAGTGCGTACTCGACCAGAAAGAGTACGGGTTGTGCCACCCTGGTGTCGGCAAGTTGCGACTTCATCTCTGAGGTCTTTTCGCTACCGGCGATCAGCTCGACGATATTGAAATCGCAGTCGTCACGAAGAATTTCCGCGCCAGCCTCGATGGTGCTTCGGAAAGCCGGATCGGATTGATACAGTGCTGCTGCCATTCCGACAAATTGCTGACCCTGGCCGGGGAACAAAAACACGACATCGCGGTCGAGCCCTGGGGTCGTGATGTCGCGGCTCTTTGACGGCTTTCGGAGGGTCGTGGCGAGTTCGAAGCAATCACGCGCGACAACAGCTCGCCTGAAGGGAAATTCACGGCGTCCCAATTGCAGGGTTGAGGCTAGATCTTCCGCGGCGAGAGCCGGATCAGATTCCAGCCGCTCGGCGAGATGATCGCATGCCGTCGCGAGCGCCGCCGGCGTGCGGGCAGAGATGGGAAAGAGGTTCGGACGCGACGCCGGCGAAGGCACTGGGCGAGACGGCGCGCTATTGAGGACGACATGGACGTTCGTTCCTCCTATTCCAAAGGAGCTGACGCCAGCCCATCGCTCTCTTCCATCAGGCCACGGCACCGCCGAAGAGCTCACCACAAAGGGTCCGCGGTCAAGTTCCAGCGCAGGATTCGGACGGGTGAAATTCGGTGTCGGCGGAATGACACCAGCATCGACGGCGAGCGCCGCCTTGATCAAACCGGCGACACCGGCTGCTACATCTGCATGCCCCAGGTTGGCTTTCACAGCCCCGAGCACACAGGAGCCGGGCTGCGCATTGCTTTCTGCGAAAACCATACTCAGCGCTGCGACCTCGATTGGGTCACCCAATTCGGTTGCAGTGCCATGGGCCTCCACATAGCCGACGCGATCGGCGGTGATGCCAGCGGCAGCGAGAGCGCTGCGAATGACGGCGGCCTGGCCGTCGATGCTCGGTGCGGTGTAGCCGACCTTTCCGCCGCCGTCGTTGTTCCAGGCTGAGCCGCGAATCACTGCGTAGATCCGGTCTTCGTCCGCGAGTGCCTGAGACAACCTCTTAAGGACGACGATGCCGGCGCCCCGGCCGGGTACGGTTCCCTTTGCACCCGCGTCGAATGGCCGGCAATATCCGTCGGGCGAAAGAATCATTCCGGGGATATAGGGATATCCCACGGCTTGCGGAAAGGGGATGGAGACACCTCCGGCTAGCGCCATATCGCACTCACCTGAGAGGATGCTCTGGCATGCCAGGTGAACTGCCGCCAACGAAGTGGAGCACGCGGTCTGCACCGTCACAGCGGGGCCACGGAGGTTCAACTTGTAGGCGACCCGCGTGGCGAGGAAGTCCTTATCATTTGCCAGCATCAGCTGGTATCCGCCGGCATTCGCGATCACTGACGGATTGCTCAGCAACTGAAGGATGTAGGTGTTCATACCGGCGCCGGCGAAGACACCCACGCGTTCGCCATCGCCCGTATATCCGGCATGCTCCAGTGCTTCCCATGCGCATTCCAGGAACACTCGCTGTTGAGGATCGGTTACTTCCGCCTCACGCCTGCTGAGGCCAAAGAACTCGGCATCCATGCAGTCTGCGTCATCGATCGAGTTTCCTCTGTGGACGTAGTCCCGGCTGGAGAGCGTAGCATCGTCCACTCCCGCCTTCCGCAGTTCTTCTCTGCTAAAGTCCGAGATCAGAATTTCCCCGGCAAGCAGATGCTTCCAGAATTCCTGAACATTGCGCGAGCGGGGAAAGCGCGCGCTCATCCCGATAATGGCAATGCCATCCTGCCACTGGGTTGCGGGCTGGACGGCTTCGTTCGCCTGCGTGACTGCTCTTTGCTTGTTCGTAGACACGGGCATCACACATTCGCTCCCGCGGCGATGGTAAGTGATTGACTGCGCCGATTCAGCCAGGATGCCATGGACTCAATGGTCGGATATCGGAAGAGATCGATCACGGCGACATCAGGGTCGAGTTCGTGTCGCAACCGCGCATGGACGCGAATCAAAAGGAGAGAATGGCCTCCGAGATCGAAGAAGTTATCCCGGACTCCAACGCGATTCACGCCCAATATCTCAGACCATATCTGCACCAGCTGCTCTTCCACGCGATTCCGTGGCGAGGCCATGGGCGTCGAAATTTCCCGGGTGGATGCTTCCGGTTTCGGCAGCCGCTTTCGATCTACTTTTCCGTTGGGAGTGAGTGGGATTTCCTCGAGCGCAATGAATACGGAGGGCACCATGTAATCCGGCAGCCGCTCCTGCAGCCACGAACGGAGACTTCCAGTATCCGCGGCGCCGGACTGCTTGATGTAAGCGATGAGTTGTTGACCATTGCCTTCTCCTTGCAGGGCAACCACTGCCTGAAGCACTTCTGGATGACGCTCAATCACGATTTCTATTTCACCGAGTTCGATGCGATGGCCGCGTAGCTTGATCTGATGATCCGTTCGCCCGATGAGTTGAATCTGACCGTCGCGCCGGTATCGTGCGAGGTCGCCCGCGCGATACATTCGGCGGCCGGGAACGGGATCGAAGGGATCGGGAAGGAATCTGGTCCCGGTCAATTCGGGCCGTCTCCAATAACCACGGGCAACTCCGGCACCAGCAATATATAGCTCTCCAGCGACGCCAACAGGCACTGGTTGACCTTCAGGATCGAGAATGTACATCCGGGTGTTTCCGATGGGCCTGCCAATGAGGATGGGATTCTCGCCATTCTTCACGCGGTGAGCCGCAGACCAGATAGTTGTTTCTGTGGGGCCATAGAGGTTCCACAATTCACGGCCGCGCGCCAGAAGGCTCTCAGCCAGATCGGGGCGCAAAGCCTCTCCCCCACACCACATTCGCAAGTTTGCGCGGCCCAGCCAACCGGACTCAACGAGCATTCTCCAGGTGGAGGGCGTGGCCTGCATAACAGTCGCCGCGGATTGTTCCAGAAGGCCGGCGAGGAGTTCCGGGTCCAGAACCTGCTCTCTGGAGGCCACTACCAAGGTAGCTCCGCAAACCAGCGGTCCGAAGATCTCGAGCCCGGCGATATCGAAAGACAGAGTGGTAATCGCGACCAGCGTGTCTTCGCTTGTGAGCCCTGGTTCGCGCAACATGGAAGCAAGAAGATTGACGAGTGATCCGTGAGAGATCTCCGTACCCTTCGGGTTGCCGGTCGATCCGGAGGTATAGATGAGATATGCCAGATCTTCAGAAGTGGGTTTGTCCGTTGGCGGCTGTTCAAGGCTCTCACTGATCTGGTCGATCATCAACAGAGCGGCGCCGGAATCGGACAGCGAATCGCGCAATTCAGTCTGCGTGATAATCAGCGGCACGGCGGCATCCGCGATCAGGAATTCTATTCGCTGAGCAGGCAGTTGAGGATCGAGAGGAAGATATGCGCCGCCTGCCTTGAGGATTCCGAGCAGTGCGACGACCATCTCGTGAGAGCGATGCAAGAACACTCCTACGACTGTCCCGCGCGCGACGCCGTGAGAGCGCAGGATGCTCGCCAGTTCATCTGATTGTGCATCGAGCTCGGCATAGGTGAGGCTTCTTCCGTCGAATATGACGGCGACGCTGGCAGGCGTTTTTGCTGCCTGCGCCTGGAACCATTCGGCTACCGTGGCGTAAGGGCTCGCCGGAATCGCGGTGCGGTTCCATGCTTCGACGATCTGGTGGTGCTCAGATTCACTCAGCACACACAAGGCGCGAATGAGCGTCGCTGGGGCGGAGGCAACCGTCTCAAGCAGGCCAAGGTAATGCCTCTGCATCTGCAGAATGGTCTCTTTGTCGAAGATATCCGTGTTGAATTCGAAATCGCAGCGGTACTTGCCTTCGAATAAATGCACATCCACGGCGATGTCATAACGCGCCTGCAGGCTTTGAAAATCGAAAGGCTTCATCTCCAGCTCGTCGAGGCGCAGCCGCGGCAACGGTGCGTTCTGAAGCGTGAACATCACCTGAAAGATCGGGCTTCGGTCGAGACTGCGATTGGGCTGCAGCACCTCGACAAGCTGGTCGAAGGGTACGCTCTGGTGCTCAAACGCCTCGAGTGAAGTCTTCCGGACGCGCTGCACCAACTCAGCGAAGGAAGGATTTCCGGACAGATCGGTTCGCAGCACCAGGTTGTTGACGAAGAAACCTATGAGACCTTCAAAGTCATGTTTGAGACGCCCTGCGGTCGGCGTTCCCAACAGGATGTCCTGCTGTCCGGAATATTGGAACAAGAGAACTTTGAATGCCGCGAGCAGAACCATAAAGAATGTTGCATTCTGTCCTCGACCGACCTTCTGGAGTTGACTGGCGAGGTCCGCAGAAATGTACGTGGACACTCGTTGACCATTAAAGGTCTGAAGAGAAGGTCTTACGTGATCGGCAGGAAGCTCCAGCAAAGGAAGCTCGCCGGCGAGTTGTTGCCGCCAATACTCTAGATCCGCGGCGTACGACAATTCCGACTCGCGCTGTTCCCAGGCAACGAAATCGCGGAATTGAAACTGCAATGGTTCGAGCGGGTTCTCACGGCCTGCCGCGAAAGACTGATAGATGCTGCCAAGCTCCTGGGCCAGCACCCCCAGTGACCAGCCGTCCGAGATGATGTGATGCATGACCAGCAGGATCACGTGCTGGGCTGAGCTCTTTTTCAGTAGCGTCGCCCTGAAGAGCGATCCCCGATCGAGTGAAAACGGATTTCGGGCTGCCTCCTGGGCAAAACGCAGGATTTCGTCCTGCTGCATGTCCGGTGGCAGAAACGAATAGTCGACGAATTCCGCCTGCCAGTCGTGCGCGTCATCGACAATCGCATAGGGCACGCCGTCTTTTTGCAAGAAGCGGGTGCGAAGAGTTTCATGTCTTTCGACAAGAACCTTCAGCGACCGCTCCAGCACATCTCGTTTGAGCGGTCCATCGACAGTAAGCGCAATCGCGATGTTGTACACAGCATTTGCGGGGTCAAGTTGATTCAGGAACCAGAGCCGTTGCTGTGATCTTGAGAGCGGGTGCCCGTTGGCGGGCAATGCTTCCTTTCCCCCGGTCAGAATCCTCTGTCGCACCCCCTTAGCAAGAGGGACTTCTTGGATTGGGAGCGAGGGATCGGCTAACGCATGGCGGAGGAGGTCGAGGTAATCCGACTGAATCTCGCGAATGGTGCCTTCGTCGAGAATATCGGTGTTGTATTCAAAATCGCAGCGGTATCCTTCGCCATCGGGCCAGATTTCCACCGCTAGATCCGCACGCGCGATCCCTGGATCCACCTGCTCAGGCTCGACCTTGAGACCGGGGAGAAGGAGGTTTGCCATCGGCACATTTTGCAGGGTGAACATGACCTGCACTAGCGGGCTGTGACTTAAGCTGCGCTTGGGCTGTAGGTTCTGGACCAGCCGATCGAATGAGACATCCTGATGCGCGTAAGCGAATGTGGCGCTTTCCTTTACTCTCGTAAGCAAATCATAGAAGGTCGGGTTCCCGCTCACGTTGGTACGCAGTACGAGAGTATTGATGAAGAATCCGACCAGCGAACCTAATTCCTGCCGTTGCCGATTCGCAGTGGCGCTGCCGATCAGAATGTCTTCCAGGCCGGTGTATCGAGAGAGCAAAGCTTTGAACGAGGCAAGAAGCAGCATGAACGGTGTGGTTCCCGTCTGCCGGCATAGTTCGCGAATGCGGTCGGCGATAGCCCGGTCAATGGCTAGTGCAATTCGTTTCCCGCTGAATGTCTGCACGGGTGGCCGGCGCCGGTTTCCGGCTAAGTCCAGGATCGGCAAAGAGCCACCAAGACGGTCAAGCCAGAAGGGCATCTGTCTCTCGGCTGCCTTTTCTCCCTCACCCTGCTCCCAGCGGACATAGTCCCTGAACTGAAAATCGATAGCAGGAAGCGCGGGTTGCTCTCCAGCGGCCAGTGCGGCGTACATCGCTCCCAGTTCTTTCGAGATGATGCCGAGCGACCAGCCATCGGCAACGATGTGATGGACGACCAGCAGAAGCAGGTGGCGCTCCTCCGAAATGCGGAAGAGAGTAGCTTCCATGAGTGATGGGGTGCCCAAATCAAAGGGCTTTCGCGCCTTGCCGCCTGCCATCGTTCGTGCTTCATTTTCAGCTACTACTTCAGGAGCCGACGAGAGATCAACAAAAGCGCTCTTCCATGCCGTCCCATCCGACACACGGGCAAGCGGAATCCCGTCCCGCTCGTAAAACGAAGTCCGTAGAGACTCGTGCCGCTCCACAAGGGCGTGCAGCGATCCTTCTAGTGCAGTGCGATTCAGCTTTCCGGTCAGCCGCAGGGCAACGACAACGTTGTAAACAGGATTGCCCGGATCCATTTGCGCGAGAAACCAGAGCCTGCGCTGGGAGCGCGAGAGAGGCAGATCGGACAACGCGCCATGATCGTTTCCCGACGTCGGCAGAGGAGCTGCTTCGCGCAGAAAAGCAAGAATCTCCTGCTTGCGATCGGCAAGTTCATGCTTGATCTGCGCGGTTATCGCTCCTTTTGGGGCATTGCAGATCAACCGCTCACCATCGAGTGAGAGCATCACCCCCAGGGAGCGAAGGTCGGACAAAAATTGAACCAGTGGCTTCATATGGCCAATTCCTCGTATTCGGAGGAGTCAGGCGGGATTCGGACGCCATCGCTCGCGCCGACAAGCCGTGCATTCAAATACATTGCGGCGAGGTCCAGAGTCGGGTGTTCGAAGAAGAAGTTCGGAGTAAGGGTCACGCCTAGCTCTTTCTGCAGACTGTTCTTGAGCTCAAGAGCCATCAGCGAGTCGAGTCCTAGTTCCGGGAGCGGCTGATCATCTCGAAGCGTGAACGCGGAGTCCAGACGAAGCACATCCACAATCCGGGCGCGCACCTGTTGCTTGATCACGATCAGGCGGTTCTCCGCGGGAGTGGTTTCCAATAAAGACTTCAGCTGATCCGGCGGAGCGCTGGAAGGAAGATTGTCGCTTGCCGGCGGAATCACTTCTTCAAAAAATGACGAGCCGCCCGCCTGTAGCTGAGATTGAAACACTCGCCAGTCGACAGGGAGCGCTGCTACTTCAGACCGGCCGCTGGAGATCGCCTGCTCCAGAAGCTCGATGCCCTTCTCAGGAGAGAAAGCGCTCAGCCCCAACCGGGCAGCACGGCCCATGTCGTTGAGGTGAGCCGCGGCGCCAATCTCCGCCCACGGACCCCACGCAATCGTGGTGGATGGCAGCCCTTCTCGCTGACGCTGCCGGGAGAGCGCGTCGAGAAAGCCGTTTGCAGCAGCATGATTGCTCTGCCCAGCAGATCCCAGAACCGACGCAGCCGATCCAAAGAGCACAAAGAAATCCAGAGAATATTGCCGTGAAAATTCATCGAGAAGCGAGCTTCCCTTAACCTTCGGCGCAAATACCTTTGCGAATTTTTCGGGTGTCTGCTGACGCAGCGTACCGTCATCCAGTGTGCCTGCGGCATGCACAATTCCGCGCAGCTCAGCCCCACTTTCGGAGATCTGCTCGAAGATTTTCTTGACGTCACGCCGTACTGAGATGTCGGCGACGAGCGCATGAATGCGCACACCACCATCCTTCAGTTTCGAAATTTGCTCGCGAATCTCATGGGACGGCTCGCGGCGACCAGCCATGAAGATGCACTTAGCCCCACGTTCCGCCATCCACTGCACGGTACGAAGGCCTAGGCCGCCATAAGCGCCAGTCACAAGATAGGCCGCATTGGGGCTGAACCTGCACGGCTCTGCCCCTCGAGACACGACCGCCTTGAGAGCAACCAGTCGAGGAACGATGAGCCTCGCCTGACGGATCGCGATTGAGGGTTCCCGGGTTCCTTCCCGGATCAATTGCCCCAATCGGAGCCAATCCTTCTCTGCCGGTTTTGATGGAAGATCGACCCAGCGGATCGACAGCTCGGAGTGTTCGAGGCGGCCTGTCCGCGCCATCGCGTCGGCAATCGTCGAGGAAAGATTCACGGAGTCCTCGTTTTCAATAGCAGCGGCGCCCCTTGTGACAAGCCAGATCGTGCTTCGATCGCCGCCTGCTACCGATACTGCTTGCAGCAATTCGAGCACTGCGGCGGCGTTGTCGAATGTGAGCTCCGGGACTTCCGAGCTAACTGCTGTCCCGCTGAGCTCAAGCAGAATGGAAGACGGATTCATTTCCGCCTGCAGCCGCTGCATCCGCGTGAACCAAGACTCTGTTCCGCTCTTTCCTGCGGAGGTTATCGAGTCTTCGAGTTTGTGAACGACGATGCCCGCGTCTCTGAGCGCTGGCGAAAGAAGATCCGGCTCCGTGCTTACCCTCAGTACGAGCGCAGACGGTGTGTTCTCACGCGGTGCAATGCCGCAGGGTTGGGCTATCAGAAGGCTCTGTCGTTCCGTAAGAGCCCTGAACGGACCATCCTCTTCGAGGGCCGCGCCGCAAAGGCTAAGTTCTGAAAACAGATCCAACCATTGTTGACGGGATATCAAAGGATAGCTTTGCCGCCGAGATGTGTCCGTATACCGCCACCAGCCGTCCGTGATCCCCACCGTCAAGTCGCCAAATCTCTGCGGCGCTGTGCATTCGGAGATCAAAATCGTGCCGCCGGAGCGCAGCATCGATCGGAGCCGGGTGAGCGTCTGAGCGAGATCGGCTGTGGCATGGAGCACATTGACGGCGACAATGACATCGACGCCCTCAGCGATTCCTGAATCGCCGCCGATTTCTTTCTCAAGATCAAGCGTCGCGTATCTTACAAATGGAAACTTTGCGAACTTGCTCCGAGCCAGAGCGAAAAACGCGGGGGAAATATCCGTAAAAATGTACTCGACGCGCTCTTCATTCAATAGTGGCAGGATCTGGGAAGTAGCGCTGCCAGTTCCCGCGCCCACCTCCAGCACTCGCACAAGCCGGTCTGCCGGATACGCCCTGACGGCCCGTCGCACCGCTTCTGCCAGAGCGTGATTGAACATTCGGGCGGCAGGCGCGTTCTGGTAAAGCTGCTCAGCCAGCTTAAGCGAGCCGTTGGGAAACAACGCCTCCACTGCCGACATTTGGCCTCGCAGAACACGGGCAAGATTCGAGGCCTGAGCAAGGAAATTCAGTTCTGCCGCAAACGCTGGAAATTTCGCCAGCAGCCGCGCGTGGTCGCTCGTCGACTTACAAGCTGGAATTTTGCCGAATATCCATGCCTCGCCCTTACGGTGAACAATTCCGTCTTCTTCCAGAATGGCAAACAGCCTCTGCATCAGGCGACGGTGCTCTGGCTTGACGCCGAACGTTCCGTGCAGATCGGCAGAAGAAACGCGCTCGCCTTCCTGCAGATTGATACCTAGCTCTTCCAGCGCCTCAAGAATGTACGTAGTGCAGAGACGATCGAGCTCAGGGAGGAAGTCGCCATACGCTGTGAGAGTTGCAAGCTTTTCCCCTTCGCTGCTCATCGCATCGATCGCCTTCGTTGCGGCATCGAGCAGGTATTCGGACGTTGGAGGACGAAAGGTGTGGGACACATTCGGCAGGACACGCCACTCCGTGGTGTAGAGCGCAGGATCCAAGGAGTTTTGCGGCGAAGGCGAAGGGCTGGTGTTCTCAGGCAGCGTTATCCAATAGCGTTGCCGCTGGAATGGGTAGGTCGGCAATGCGAGCTTTCGACCGGGGCGATCGCGATACACCTGGTCCCAATTGATTGCGACACCTAGCAGGTAAAGATGACGGACCGCCTCGTATAAGCTCTGCCAGGAATCTTTTCCGCGCCGCAGCGAGGCGAGAACAGGCGTCGACGATCCCGACAGGGCCGGCTTGGCCATGCCAAGCAGAACCGGGTCGGGACCGATCTCAAGCAGAGCTGCCGGATGCTGGGCCATCAACGAAGAGAGCCCATCTGAGAAGCGGACAGCACCGCGAATGTGACGCCGCCAGTACGATGCGTCGATGCGATCCGACGAGGAGAACACCTTGCCGCTGACGTTGGAGACGAGCGGAATCTCCGGGGCAGCGCAGGGAAAATCCGCCGCCCGGAGTTCAAACTCGTCCAAAATTGGCTCCATCAGAGCCGAGTGGAATGCATGAGACACCTGAAGCGGCTGCGATACCAGGCTGCTTTTGGCAAGCTGGGCGCGCAACTCTTCGATCTGCTCGGATGCGCCTGAGACGACAACGCTCCGCTCACCGTTTAGCGCGGCGATAGAAAGCCCGGTGAGCGGCTTGATCATTGCAGAAATTTCCGCTTCGCCGGCACGAACAGCGAGCATGCCGCCGCTTCGCGGCAGACTACCCATTAACCTTCCGCGCTCAAAAGCGAGCGTCAGCCCCGCTTCCAGTGAAAACGCACCAGCGATGCAGGCTGCTACATATTCACCAAGGCTGTGGCCCACCACAACGGAGGGGCGCACGTCCCAGGAGCGCCAGAGCATGGCCAGCGCGTATTCGAAAACAAAAAGAGCAGGCTGCGTCCATGCCGTGTCGTGAATCAGGTGGTCCGGAACTGCCTCGTTTCCGCAAAGCACTTCTGAAAGCCGATGCGCCAGCTTTCCACTGAGAATCGCGTCGCATCGATCGACCGCGGATCGGAAAACACTGCTCTGCGTGTAGAGCACGCTTCCCATGCGCGCATACTGCGATCCCTGCCCGGTGAAAAGAAAACCGATGGAAGGCTGTTCATAGCCGGCGACAAACCGATACGCGGTATGATCTTTCACTCCGCTGTCCGCAATCTGCTGTAGCGCAGCAGCAGCCTCCTGTGTCGAGCTCGCGAGGAGCGCGATCCGGTGCTGGAAGTGGGATCGTCCCGTGTTCAGCGAGAAGGCGAAGTCCGCAAGAGAAGTGTGAGCGTGATCGCGGAGATATTCGGCATGCCTGCCGCACAGCGCCCGGAGAGCCTCCTCACTTTTGGCCGATACGGTAATGATTTCCGCCATGGCCGGGAAACTGCTCTCAAGATGAGGCGCCGGAGCCTCCTCAATCACGATGTGAGCATTGGTTCCGCTGAAGCCAAATGAGCTGACGCCGGCGATGCGCGGCCGGGCGTTTGCCGGCCAAGGGGTTGGATGCGTCGCAATTTTGATTGGCAAACCCTGCAGAGCACTGTTCCTCTTCCCTTCCGATACGTGCAGATGAGGAGGAATACATTCATGCTCCAGCCCCAGGAGAACCTTGATGACTCCGGCAACACCTGAGGCCGCCTCGAGATGGCCGATATTGGTTTTCACCGAACCGACGGTTAGATCCGCACCCTGATTGCGACTGGCGCTGAACGTACTTCCAAGAGCGCCCAGCTCGATTGCATCCCCTAACACCGTGCCGGTTCCATGCGTTTCAAGGTAATCCACATCCTCAGGGTGCAGACCGGCCTGGCTTAAAGCGGCCTTGATGACTGCCTCCTGAGATGGTCCGCTCGGCGCGGTCAGGCCGCTGCTCCGTCCGTCGTGATTGATGGCACTTCCCCGTATCAGGCCGAGGATGCGGTCTCCGTCTGCCCGGGCGTCAGCGAGTCGTTTTAGCACCAACATGCCGCAGCCCTCGGAGCGCACGAAGCCATCCGCTGATTCCGAAAAGGTCTTGCACCGCCCGTCACCGGCAAGCATGCGCGCCTGTGACAGCGTGATAGTGATCTGGGGTACTAGAATCGCGTTCACTCCGCCCGCCAGGGCCATTCTGCATTCGCCCTGTCGCAGGCTCTGGCAGGCCTGATGGATGGCCACGGCGGAAGACGAGCACGCGGTATCAATCGAAAGATTCGGACCCTTCAGTCCCAATATGTACGAGAGGCGCCCCGCTGCGATTGAACGCGCGACCCCGGTGCCGGAATAAGCGTCGAATGCCTTTTCGTCATAGAGACTGAGCAACATCGCATAGTCATTCGTGCTCACGCCCACGAAAACCCCCGTAGGGCTGCCATTCAAAGATTCCGCGCGGACGCAGGCATTTTCGAGCGCTTCCCAACTCACCTCCAGCAACATTCTTTGCTGAGGATCCATGCCGATTGCTTCTCGCGGCGAGATACCAAAGAATGCAGGATCGAATTGGTCGATTCCGCTTACGAATCCGCCCCATTTCGTATTTGCCTTGCCGGGCGTTTCCGGGCGCGGATCGTAGAAGGCATCCGCATCCCACCGGTTGGAAGGAACTACTTCGATCGCATCGGCTCCCTCGGCAAGCAGTTTCCAGAAAGCATCGGGGCTGTCTACACCTCCCGGTATTCGGCATCCGAGACCGACTACTGCGACATGCTCGCAGGCACCCGCGTCTCGCGCGGCCAGGCGCCGCTCCAGTTCCGCCGCAAGCAGGGCCAGCCGCTTAGGGGAGAGCTTCTGAATCCGCTCGAGGAATTCCACGGAGTTAGGATCGGTAGACATCAGATGACACGTGCTCCAGTTAACACATCTCGGATGAAAGTCTTACTTGAACCAGAATTCGACTTCTTCATCGGACATCTGCTCAATCGTTTCCAGAATGTCCAGGGAATTGTCGTTTGCATTGCTTGCGACAGTAATCGTTGCCACCGGCATGGCCGCCGGCGTTTCCTCATGTGCAGAAAGGACTTCTTTGTCCAGATAGCTTGCCAAGGTCCGCAGCGTCGGATAATCAAAAAGCATCGTTGATTGGAATTGCTGGTGAAATACCCCGGAAAGGCTATTACGCAGTTCAATGGCTAGCAAGGAATCCATTCCGAGGTCGCCCAGCGGCACATCGGGATCAATCTCCTCACCGCTATGCAGATCCAGCGTCCGGCGCACAATTTCCGCGATGGTACGCAGCAGAGCGGCCTCCCGCATCGCCGAGGGCAGAGATTCGATAGCCTCCAGCGCAGGGACTGCCGGTGCGAAAGCAGACTTGATTTCTGTCTTTGCGGCGGCTTGTGGAGATCGCTGTGTGGCGTGCACATCGGATTCGGATAGCAGTTCCCTGTAAAAGGAGCGGTCCGCCTCGCTCCGACGCTGCGCCAGGTAGCGAGCCCAGTGGATCGAAGCAATCGCCACTTGCGACTCTCCGGATCGCAGCGCAAGCCGCAGCGCTTCCAACGCGCCCTCGGGGGGCATTACCTCCATGCCGGACCGTTCGAGATTCCGTCGAGTCTCGTCATCCGCGGCCGCGCCGATCTCTCCCCAAGCGCCCCAATCCACGGTCAACGCGGGGAGACCATTGGCACGCCGGAAATGCGCTAACCCATCCAGGAAGGACGCCGCCCCGCAATGATTTACCTGCCCATAGGAGCCGCCGATCGACGCCCAGGAGGAAAACAGCACAAAGCATTCGACGGGCATTTCCCTCGTCAGAACATGCAGATTCCAGGCGCCGTCTATCTTCGGCCCGAACACGCGTTGCATACGATCCCAAGACTGGTCCTCAAGAGATGCATTGTCGAGCAAGCCAGCGCCGTGCCACACTCCGCGCAGATCGGGGCCGCTCATCTCAATTGCCTTTCTTGCATTTTCCGGATCAGCGATGTCGCCCTGCAGCGTTCGCACAGTGACATCATTCGCCCTGAGGCGCTCGATCACGCGGTACGCCGCTTCGTCCGGCGCACGCCTTCCCATAAGCACAAGACCACGCGCTCCGTTCGCGGCCAGCCACTCCGCCAGCTTCAGTCCGATTCCACGCATACCGCCGGTGATCAAGTGAGTGCCGGCGAAGCGGTCTGACGATTTTCGCGCCATTACAACCCGGCCTTTGTGCTCCGCTCGCGCCATGAACCGGAAGGCTTCTTTCACGCGGGACGAGTCAAATACCGTGACGGGCAAAACCGGAAGTGAACCTTCGCAAATCTCTTTGAACAGTTCCGCGAGTCGTTGGCCGACCCAGGACGATTTCGCCGCGAATTGAGGCGTTAGATCGACCGGCAGATAGCGCACACCAGGCCACTTCTGCTCGACGGATTCAGCGGTGCGCAAATCCGTCTTTCCCAGCTCTATAAATCGCCCTTCCGGTTTGAGTAGTCGGAGACCGGCATCGATCGCCTCTCCAGCCAGCGAGTTGAGAACGATGTCGACACCGCCGGATATCTCGGTTCCGAACGCGAGCGAGCGGGAATCATAAACACGCGCAACCCGCATCTCTTGAAGAAACGCTCGCTTTTCTTTGCTTCCGGCGGTTGCGATTGGCTCGGCTCCCACCTTGCGACAGAGGTGTATGGCAGCAAGACCCACACCTCCGGCGCCTGCATGAATCAACACGCGCTCTCCCTGACGTACACGCGCAACCGTGTTCAGGCAGTAATCGGCTGTCAGATAGGCGATGCTTTGTGCAGCCGCCTCCGCAAAGGACAACGTCTCCGGCTTGCGAACGACCAGCGCCCTGGAAGCCACTACGTGGCTCGCAAAGGTTCCGGGAGCGATAGCTATGACTGCGTCTCCCGGCGCAAGATCGGTCACAGCTTTCCCCGCGCGCAGGACCGTGCCGGCGCAGTCCGTGCCGATCGGTGTATCGGATTGGATGGCTCCGAGAGCCAGCATGACATCACGGAAGTTGAGCGAAGTTGCTTCGACACTGATCTCAACTTCATCCGGCTGCAATTCACGCTGCGAATCCGGCGCCCATTTGAGAGCGTCGATTCCGGCACCTATCTGCAACTTCACCCGCGCGGGCATTTGTTCGACGTGTGGGGCCTGCAATCTCTCGAGCTCTGCAATGTACCGGTTGCCGGCACGCCACGCCACGCACTGGCTGTCCGCATTCGATTGCACCTCAGCCACGATGCGCGTTGCGCTGAAGTCGTGACCCTCAATATCACAATCGAGACGAGTGCAGCGCAGTTCCGGAGCCTCCAGAGCAACACCGGTTGCCAGACCAGCGAGGGGAGCGCCACCCAGTTGAATGGCCCGATCTGCCGATCCATTGGCATAAGCCATCGTTGTGACAACGTAAAGCCGTGGCCTGCCTTGCGCCTGTCTCCTGAGCAGTTGCTGCACTGTGGTGAGCAGCGAGCGCACCGAGCTTTCGGTCGCGCTGGACGCGGTGCCCGGAGAGGATTTCTCAAAGGGCCCGCGTTGGTCCTCGATCCAAAGCACTGCATCCAAGTCCGCCGACAGCTTTTGAGTCAGATTGCCGGCGTTCGCCGAATCGACGACTGTGCCTCGCTCCTGCAGATGCAGCGTAACTTTCGCGGGGAGTTCTCCATCTCCCACAATCAGGATGCGACTCAACTTTGCGAGCTTGCCAGGCAGCTCTTCGGCTCGCCAGTTTAGGCGATACAGCCATGACGCACTGTCCGCCGGTTTCTTTTTGAACTTTCTGAATCGGAGGTTGTTGATGTGGAGGAGGGGTTCGCCCTGGGGGTTGGTGATGGTGATGTCGGCGGCGAGGGTGTCGGCGTGGAGGCGGCGTGTGGTCACGTGACTCCAGGCAGGCTGCGCCGCAGCCTCGGAAGGGCTGTATATCTCCAGCCGCTCTAAGCTCAGCGGCAGATACAGTGCGCCATCGTCGTCCCCACCCGCCGCCACACCGGCTACCTGCAGACAGGCATCCAGCCACCACGGACAGAGCTCCCAGCCCGCCTGCTTCTCTCCGCGTGCAACAATCTTCCCCAGCGCCTCGCCGTCGCCAACCCACACCTGCTCGACGCCGCGGAAACGCTCTCCGAACTCCAGCCCCCGCGATGCCAGCTGCGCATACAAGTCAGTGCCGGTCCCATGCGGCTTCAGCCGCTCCTGAAGCGCTTCCAGATGCAACTGCTCTGGCGGCTGCGCCCCCGCTTCAGGTCTGACCAGCCAACCCTCCGATACCCGCTCCCATTGCGAGTCTGCCTGCTCGGCATACACCCGCACCCGGCTGCGGCCTTCCCGCTCCTCTTCTGCTACCGTCTGCACGCGGCGCTCGCCTGCTATCTCCAGCCGCGACTCCAGCACCACGTCTTCCAGCACGCAGCCGGCTCCGGAAAGCTCCGCGCCCGCCTCCAGCATCAGTTCCACATGGCCGGTCGCCGGCAGCACCACCCGGCCCTCCACCACATGCTCTCCGATCCAGCTCGCCGCATCCAGCTTGGTCTCATACTGTCCGCGCACACCGGCCGTGCGCAGACGACGTCCCAGGAAACTTCTCCCCGTTGCCTCCCCGCTCTCCCCTGGCTGCGCCGCACTCGCCTGGATCCAGTAACGCTCCCGCTGAAAGGCGTAGGACGGCAGGGCTACACGCCGCAGCTTCCGACCACTCCACGCACCCGCCCAGTCCACCGTCGCGCCGCGCACAAACTCCGCTGCCATCTCGGACGCGGTGCCGGAGACAGTCTTCCGCGCGCGCTCGCCCGCGCGCACCTGGCCGGTATAGATACCCTCAGCGCTCACTCCCCGCAGCCACTGCCCAAGCTTCTCCGCCGCCGCCGGCTTGCTCTGCGCCACCACCGCCACACGCTCTCCAAACACCGCCCGGCCCACGGCCGCCGTGTAGCAGATCTCACTCCAATCCGACTCGCTTGCCGCGAGAAACTCCACGTACCGCTCCACCAGAGCGCGCAGCCCTCGCTCGGTTCGTGCCGTCACCACCAGCACCTCTTCCCGCGGCGCTCCATCCGAGATCGCCGGCGGCTGCTCCCAGCTCTCCACCACCACGTGCGCGTTGGTCCCGCTGAAGCCGAACGAACTTACTCCGCCGATCCGACGACCTCCGATCGTCGGCCACGCCCGCGGCTCCGTCACCACCTCCAGCGGCAGCTCGCTCCAACGCACATGCTCGCTGGGCCGCTCCCAATGCAGTTGCCCCGGCACCACTCCGTGGCCCAGACCCAGCACGACCTTGATCAGACCGGCCACTCCGGCGGCCGATTCCAGATGACCCACGTTGGTCTTCACCGAGCCGATCAACAACTTGTTCTCGCGCGGCTTGGCCCCGAACACCGCCCCCAGAGCCTCGGCCTCTATCGGATCTCCCAGCTCCGTACCCGTCCCGTGCGCCTCCACATAGCCCACCTGCCAGGCTTCGATCCCCGCACTCCGATGCGCCTCGCGCAGCAATGCCTGCTGCGCCAGTCCGTTCGGCACCGTCAACCCGCTCGACGCTCCATCCTGGTTCACCGACGAACCCAGAATCACTCCCAGAATCCTGTCCCCTGATCGCTCCGCCTCTCCCAAACGCTTCAACACCAACACCCCGCAACCCTCACCACGCACAAATCCATCCGCACCAGAGGAAAAAGCACGGCAAACACCCTGCTTTGACAACATGCCTGCTTCTGCGAAGGCAATCGAGGACTCAGGAGAGAGGATCAGGTTGACGCCGCCAGCCAATGCCGCCGTGCATTCGCGTCGCCGCAGTGCCTCGCACGCGAGATGCACCGCGACCAATGACGACGAGCACGCCGTATCGATGGAAAGGCAAGGACCGTTCAGGCCAAAGACATAGGAAATGCGTCCTGCCGCAACGCTTGCAGCCGCGCCCGAGGCAAAGTGCGGATTGCTAACTTGCGCTGGTCCGGCCTGCAGCTGCAGTAGTGTGTAGTCGTGGGACGCCAGCCCCATGTACACGCCAGTGGCAGATTGATACAAGGTGTTGGGATCGATGCCAGCGTTCTCCAGTGCCTCCCAGCTCACCTCCAGCAGCAGCCGTTGCTGCGGATCCATCCCGACAGCTTCTCGAGGAGAGATACCGAAATGCCGTGGATCGAAGAGATCAACTTGTTCGAGCAGTGCAGCGCTTTGCCCTGACTGGGGCAGTGACTTGCCTCGAAGCGAATCGGCGAAACGTTGTTCCACATCATTCGTCACCGCTGAGCGGCGGTCCCGCAGAAGGCTCCAGTAACCGTCGACGCCGTCTTCTCCGCCCGGAATGCGACACCCGATTCCGACAATGGCAATCGATTCCCGAGATGCATCTTCAAGCTCCTGGATGCGCGCCTGCGCGCGTTCCAGAGCAAGGAAGGCCTGCTTCAGCGGTGAGAGCGTTGAGCTGTTGTCACTGGCTGTGCGCGATTCTGTCATTGTCTGGCAAGCCGCTCCTTCAGCAGCAGCTCCACTTCTTCTTCCGACATACTCTGCAGTTGTTCTTCTGTAACCAGAGCCGGCTCATGCTGCCGCTGTTTTGCGCGAACATCCGAGACAGGGAGCGGAGCGTCCGGTTCATTTGCCAGCATTGGCACAAGCGAACGCACCAGCTCACCAACCGTTCCGGTATCAAAACCAATGGTCGATGAGATCTTTCCTTCGAGGCCCAGTCTCTTCGCCAGCTCACTACGCAGTTCCAAGGCGATCAGCGAATCCATGCCCAGGTCAGTCAGCCGGTCCCGATCGTTCAGTTCCTCCGGCCGCGTGTCGAGGCGCAAGACGCTGCAGACTGTCTCCCGGACGGCTGTGGCAACCATGGGTTCGCGCATCTCGTTAGGAAGGCCCTGAAACTCTTCCTTGAGGACACCATTCAGGTGCTGGGCAGGCCGGATCGAAGCAACCGCCTTTGCATTGAAGGATGGCAGTTCGCGGGGAGACCGGGCTTCGGCATCTTCAGAACGGCGCGCCAGCAATACATGTTGTCCCAGAGCTGAAGCCGGCGAATCTGCGTCCGGCAACGAAATCACTTCAGCAAATCCACTCCGCTCCAAGACCGCACGCCACTGGTCCGGGGTAAGCAGTGGATGCTCCTGCCGGTCTTCGTCCTCGAAGTGCTGCCAGCCTTCAATGAGTCCCGTAGACATGTCGAACCACGAGTGATGATGCGTCGTCTCCAGCAAAGCCAGGATGCCACCGGGCGACAGCAAACGTTGCAAACGATGGAGGGCCGATGCGAGATCGCGTGCCGCATGGATAACATTGGCCGCAACAACCAGGTCGAACATGCCGTCTCGGAATCCCTGTTCCTCAAATTCGCGATCGACGTCGAAGAGCCTGTAACGGACAAATTCATATTGGCCGAACTCGCGCTGCGCTCGGCGGAGAAAGAGTTCGGAGAGATCGGTAAACCAGTACTCTACCTTTCCCGAAGGCAGCAGCGGAAGGATCGCTGAAGTGGTGCCTCCTGTTCCGCCACCAACTTCGAGGATTCGCACACTGCGTCGCCTTCCAGAAACCTGCGCGGCTGCGTGAAGAGCGGAGGCAATGATCGGATTGACATACCGCGCCTGTGCGCTGGTTTTGTAGAGTCCCTCCGCCAGGGCAAACGAGCCATCCGGGAACAGCGTCTCCAGCGCGCCTTTTCTTCCCGTCAGCACATCGCCGAGCAGGGCACCGCACTGCTTCAGGTAGGCGAGGGCTCCGGGATCATCCTCCATCCATCGAGCCGCATCCTGCCAGAAGCGGTCAAGGCTCACCGGCTGAAACGCGCCGGTCGCACGAAATGTATCGCCTGTCTGAATGAGGACGCCGTCCTGCGCCAATCCTGAGAGCCAGCGCCGTACCAGCTTGAGATAGATCGGTTGGATTCCACAGCGTCGAACCACATCATCAGCTGAGGCGGGATCCGCGTCGGGGAAAGCTCCCATGGCGGCCAGAAAATTTTGCGCGTGCGCCCGGGTGAGGCTTTCCAGCGCTCTCCATCTCTCTGGATAGTGAGTCAGATCCCAACCCAGCGGACCCTGCATGCTTTGCTGCTGGGCCGCTGCTCGGGCATTCTGCCACGCCTCCCTTCGCTCTTTTTGCTCTTTTAGGAGTGGAGGATTTCCAAACCAGTAGCGCTGACGCTGGAAAGGGTAGAGAGGCAGTGCAACTCTGCGCCGTGAGCCTTGCGAGAATTGGTGGGTCTGCCGGGGGTTTCCTCCCGCCACAAATTCCCGCTGAAATCTTTTCAGCTCGTCGGTCCCGCCATCGGGCTGGGCCCCCTGCAGAGTATCGGCGCTCGTCATCACCTCTGCAACCGCATGTCCGTTTAGCCAACTCTCCAGCAATTCCGCGGCAGCCTCTGCACTGCGGGCGATAACCGCAAGGCGATGCTTAAGCTGCGCGCGGCCGGTTGCTGCCGTAAAGCAAATGTCGCGGAAGTTCTCGCCGGTCTGTCGCAGGTAGTCGACATACTGGTGCGCCAGAATACGCAGAGCGGCTTCGTTATTTGCGGAGAGACGTAACAGCCACTCTTTCTCTTCCGTAGTGTCCATCTCATTTCGGATGGCGCCGGGCGCTGTGACCTCTTTCGGGCAGCCGACGATGAGGTGAGCGTTGGTTCCGCTGAAACCGAAGGAACTCACTCCCGCATATCGCGTAGCTTCATTGCTCCACGCGGTGAGCTGTACGGGAATTTCGATTGCCCATCGAGCCCAATCAATTTGAGGGCTTGGTTCCCTAAAGTGCAGGTTTGGCGCGATCCCGCGGCCTGGCTGCATCATGAGCAACGTTTTAATCAGTCCCGTCAGGCCGGCTGCAGCCTCCGTGTGTCCCAGGTTCGTCTTCACGGATCCAATTCTGAGTGGCGCTTCCGAGTCCCGTCCCTCGCCATAGACCGCGCCGATAGCCTGCACTTCCATGGGATCCCCTAGTGGGGTTCCAGTTCCATGCGCTTCGAGATAACTGATCTCACCTGGCTGAACGCCGGCGTCGGCGAGCGCTGCCCGCATCACCGCTTCCTGGGCAGGACCATTGGGGGCTGTGATTCCAGCGCTGCGACCATCCTGGTTTACAGCTGTACCGTGAATCTTTGCCAGAACCGGGTCGTTATCCCGCGCTGCATCCGCCATGCGTTTCAGCACGATCACGCAACAACCCTCGGCGCGCACATAGCCATCAGCCGAGGCATCAAAGGTCTTGCAGCGACCGTCAGGGGATAGCATTCGTGTTCGCGAGAAACTGACATTCATCTCCGGCGAAAGAATCAGATTCGCAGCTCCGACGATTGCGAGGTCTATCTCTCCCTTCCGCAGACTCTGCACCGCCTGATGCACCGCAACCAGTGACGATGAGCATGCCGTGTCGATCGCCAGAGCAGGACCGTGTGTCCCAAGAAAATAGGCCAGACGTCCGGCTGCGATACTGGCCGCAGCGCCCACTCCGGTGTAGCCATCGATTGTCCGAGGGGAATCGATGAGCAATCGGCCGTAATCGCTATTCGTCAGCCCAAGATAAATTCCCGTTTGCGTGCTCTTCAGGCTGCGGGGGTCGATGGTTGCGCGCTCCAACGCCTCCCATGTCAGTTCGAGTAATATGCGATGCTGCGGATCCATGCTCGCCGCCTCGCGCGGATGAATGCCAAAGAGGTCCGCATCAAATGCATCGATATCGGAGAGGAAACCGCCGTGCGTGTCATACATCGTGCCTGGCTGATCGCCATCGGGACTCCAATACGCCTGCGCATTCCACCGCTCCGGTGGCACCGTTGTGATGAGATCCTTTCCCTCAGCCAGAGCTTTCCAGAATCCCTCCGGGCTCGTAATTCCGCCAGGCAGACGTACCGCTAATCCGACGATGGCCACAGGCTCAAGCTGACCTCGGCGGCACGACTCCAATTCCGCGCGCAAGCGGCGAATTTCGACCAGCGCCCGCTTGACCGGCGAAAGCTCTTCGGCGATCTGCGCGACAATTTGTTTTGAGTTATCGTCGTGCGCCATATTCCCGCCGTTCCAGTTCTTCCAACAGCCGTGCTTCTGCTTCGTCTTCGCTGATCGCCTCAATTTCAGACGGCACTCTTTCCGCCGTAGTCAGCGGTGCGTTGCCATCGAACATTTCAGCCAGCAAAAAATCCGTCAGCGTGCGGAGCGTTGGATAGTCCAGCACCAACGTCGGAGGCAATTGTGTGTCGAGCGATGCCGCCAGGGAGTTCCGCAGTTCAACCGCCATCAACGAATCCAGCCCAAGATCGTGGAGAGCCTCATCCTCATCAATGCGCGTCTGCAGTGGCAGAGAGAGGATGTGCACTGCCTGGCCCCGCAGATGGTCCCGAAGCATCTCTCTGCGTTCTCCGGCGACTGCATCGCGCACTATCTCGCGAAATCCTTGGCGCTGTTTCGGCTGGGCCGCATCCGCACTTAGTGGCGGCGCGCTTGTATCTGCCAACAAACTGAAGAGCGCCCTGGTACCGGCTGGGCGGTGGCTGATGAATCTCTTCCACGAGAGAAGCGGCAGCACGGCGGCAACGGTATCTTGTCTGATGAGAAGTCTTTCCAGAAACTTGATACCTGCATCAGGATCGATTCTTCCCAGCCCGATGCTCTCGGGATGATTCCTGAGCTTCGCGGCCATCCCGGCCGCATTCCAGGGCCCCCACTGAATGCTCAGGGCGGGCAGTCCCAGGCTGCGGCGATGCTCCGCCAACGCGTCGAGCCCGGCATTTGCGACAGCGTAATTTGCTTGTCCCGGTGAGCCCAAAAGCGCCGAGGCCGAGGAGAACAATACAAAGAAATCAAGCTTCTGGTTGCGTGTCAGTGTGTGCAGATTCCATGCGCCACGCCATTTTGGTCGCCACACGGTGGAAATGGATTGCGAGCTCTGCTCGAGCAGACTGTGGTCGTCGATAACTCCTGCCGCATGCAGGATGCCCTTCAATGGCTGGGAGGCAGGTATGGCCCCGATCGCATACCCCACAGCGCTGGAGTCAGCCACATCGCAAGTTAGAGTATTGACCTCTACACCCCGCAATCGCATCTTTTGGATGGCTTCCGAGGCTTCTACTCCCGGAGCTTTTCGCCCCATCAGCATGAGGTGTCGAGCGCCTCGTTCTACCAGAGCTTGTGCAAAGAGCAATCCTAACCCGCCCCATCCGCCCGTGATCAGATAGGTGGCATCGGGATCCGGATTCAGTAGGCCCGCTGAGCGATGCTCCTGCTTGATTACAATTTTTCCGATATGACGTGCTTGCGCCATGTAACGAAGAGCCTCTTTCGCATCGGTAAATTCGGTCACCGGAAGCGTCGCAAGGGCTCCCGTCGCAATCGACTGCAGCGTCTCATGAAGCAGGGACGGCACCAGAGAGGCATCTTTCGCCGCCTCCTCACCGAAGTCAAAGACAAAGTGACGCACATCGGGACGCATCTGCCGGACAAAGTCGGGGCTCAGAGTGTCACGCTTGCCAACCTCCAGGAACCGGCCGCCATCGGTCAGAGTCGATAACGTCTGCTCAGCAAGCACTCCGGTAAGCGAGTTCAGAACAACATTTACGCCGCGTCCGCCGGTCAGACGCATGACTTCTTCCGCGAAATCCACCGTACGCGAAGGCAGCACGTGCTGAATGCCCAATGATCGGAGGTATGCGCGCTTCTCTTCGCTTCCTGCCGTCGCAAAAATCTCAGCACGCCGCGCGCGAGCCACGTGAACAGCTGCAAGACCCAGTCCGCCAGCAGCGGAATGAATCAACACGCGCTCTCCGGCCTGCAACGCCGCCAAGCTGTCCATTCCGTAGAGCGCGGTGAGATAGACTACCGGCAATCCGGCCGCCTGCGCCAGACTCATACTCTCGGGCACTCTCGCTACATTTGATGCGTTAACAGTGACAAATCGCCTGTAGGTACCGCGGGCAAATGCGACGACGCGCTCGCCTGGTCTAAAGCCGCTCTGAGTGCCGGCCTTTGCCACAGTTCCCGCGCACTCGCCGCCCAGACCCTGGCGTGCATTGGGCAGCATTCCAAGAGTATTCATGACATCGCGGAAGTTCAGTCCACTCGCTTCCACCGCGATTTCTACTTCATCTTCTTGTGGCGGTTGGCGTTCGACAGCAATATACTTCAGGTCCTCGATCAGCCCGCTCTCGGCGGGAATGAGATCGGTATTCGGTTCGTCGACAGTTACATTTTGCTCGATGAGTCTCGAAACAAAAATGCGGCCGCCGCGCACCGTCGTTTCTTCAAGGTTCATCTCGAGCACTCGAAAAACGTCGCGTGCGCTGGCCCCTGCGTCGAGGTCAAGAGACTGGACCGCAAGCTCCGGAAACTCGAGCATCGCAGTCCGCCTGAATGCCTGGAGAATACGTCCCCGCGCTGACAGCGAAGGATCTGCGGACTCATCCGAATTCCTTGTGATCAGCCAGACCCCACGCGACGGATGTATCTGCTCCAGCAGGAGCGCCTGGAGCAGAGAAAGGGAGGCATCCACGCCCGGCATATCTTGCGGCTCTCCGGTCAAGAGATTCCATTCCCCAGCGGAACGCAGATCCAGCACCCCCGCTAGGTGGCCGTGGAGTCTCACAAGATCGCGCAACGCCTCACGGGTCTTTACGAGACTTTCAGCTGGGCGGTATTTAGTATCCTGTTCAGTTACACTATTGGTTGTTTGGACCAGAGAACAGGTTGCGCCTCGCCGCCGCAGTTCATTTGAGATCTCCTCAACGAACTCATTCTCTTCAGCCAGCACCAACCAGTGTCCGTTGAGCTGAACGGCCGGCATTTCCTGCGTCGCTTCGATCCACTCCACTCTATAAATCGCCGTGCGCCCAGCAGTATGCGCTGATTTTCTGAATCGGAGGTTCTGTATGTGGAGGAGGGGTTCGCCCTGGGGGTTGGTGATGGTGATGTCGGCGGCGAGGGTGTCGGCGTGGAGGCGCCGTGTGGTCACGTGACTCCAGGCAGGCTGCGCCGCATGCGCCTCGGAATGGCTGTATATCTCCAGCCGCTCTAGGCTCAGCGGCAGATACAGTGCGCCATCGTCGTCCCCACCCGCCGCCAGACCGGCTACCTGCAGACAGGCATCCAGCCACCACGGACAGAGCTCCCAGCCCGCCTGCTTCTCTCCGCGTGCAACAATCTTCCCCAGCGCCTCGCCGTCGCCAACCCACACCTGCTCGACGCCACGGAAACGCTCTCCGAACTCCAAGCCCCCGCGATGCCAGCTGCGCATACAAGTCAG
The DNA here is from genome assembly GCA_963797895.1 of uncultured Acidobacteriaceae bacterium. Taxonomy (GTDB): domain Bacteria; phylum Acidobacteriota; class Terriglobia; order Terriglobales; family Acidobacteriaceae; genus KBS-83. The sequence continues at coordinate 1,233,926 of CAWCRD010000006.1, read as the reverse complement.
TGCCGGTCCCATGCGGCTTCAGCCGCTCCTGAAGCGCTTCCAGATGCAACTGCTCTGGCGGCTGCGCCCCCGCTTCAGGTCTGACCAGCCAACCCTCCGATACCCGCTCCCATTGCGAGTCTGCCTGCTCGGCATACACCCGCACCCGGCTGCGGCCTTCCCGCTCCTCTTCTGCTACCGTCTGCACGCGGCGCTCGCCTGCTATCTCCAGCCGCGACTCCAGCACCACGTCTTCCAGCACGCAGCCGGCTCCGGAAAGCTCCGCGCCCGCCTCCAGCATCAGTTCCACATGGCCGGTCGCCGGCAGCACCACCCGGCCCTCCACCACATGCTCTCCGATCCAGCTCGCCGCATCCAGCTTGGTCTCATACTGTCCGCGCACACCGGCCGTACGCAGACGACGCCCCAGAAAACTTCTCCCCGTTGCCTCGCCGCTCTCCCCTGGCTGCGCCGCACTCGCCTGGATCCAGTAACGCTCCCGCTGAAAGGCGTAGGACGGCAGGGCTACACGCCGCAGCTTCCGACCACTCCACGCACCCGCCCAGTCCACCGTCGCGCCGCGCACAAACTCCGCTGCCATCTCGGACGCGGTGCCGGAGACAGTCTTCCGCGCGCGCTCGCCCGCGCGCACCTGGCCGGTATAGATACCCTCAGCGCTCACTCCCCGCAGCCACTGCCCAAGCTTCTCCGCCGCCGCCGGCTTGCTCTGCGCCACCACCGCCACACGCTCTCCAAACACCGCCCGGCCCACGGCCGCCGTGTAGCAGATCTCACTCCAATCCGACTCGCTTGCCGCGAGAAACTCCACGTACCGCTCCACCAGAGCGCGCAGCCCTCGCTCGGTTCGTGCCGTCACCACCAGCACCTCTTCCCGCGGCGCTCCATCCGAGATCGCCGGCGGCTGCTCCCAGCTCTCCACCACCACGTGCGCGTTGGTCCCGCTGAAGCCGAACGAACTTACTCCGCCGATCCGACGACCTCCGATCGTCGGCCACGCCCGCGGCTCCGTCACCACCTCCAGCGGCAGCTCGCTCCAACGCACATGCTCGCTGGGCCGCTCCCAATGCAGTTGCCCCGGCACCACTCCGTGGCCCAGACCCAGCACGACCTTGATCAGACCGGCCACTCCGGCGGCCGATTCCAGATGACCCACGTTGGTCTTCACCGAGCCGATCAACAACTTGTTCTCCCGCGGCTTGGCCCCGAACACCGCCCCCAGAGCCTCGGCCTCTATCGGATCTCCCAGCTCCGTACCCGTCCCGTGCGCCTCCACATAGCCCACCTGCCAGGCTTCGATCCCCGCACTCCGATGCGCCTCGCGCAGCAATGCCTGCTGCGCCAGTCCGTTCGGCACCGTCAACCCGCTCGACGCTCCATCCTGGTTCACCGCAGAACCCAGAATCACTCCCAGAATCCTGTCCCCTGATCGCTCCGCCTCTCCCAAACGCTTCAACACCAACACCCCGCAACCCTCACCACGCACAAATCCATCCGCCGAGGCATCAAAGGCATGAATTTTTCCGGAGGGCGACAGCATTCCCCATTGCGAGACAACGATCAGCGATTCTGGATTGGCCAGGACGTTCACACCCGCGGCGATGGCAAGCTGCGACTCGCCCTCGCGCAGGCTGCGGCAGGCGCGATCGATGGCCACCAGAGAAGACGAGCATGCCGTGTCGATAGCCATGCTTGGCCCATTGAATCCGTAGAAGTACGAAAGCCGGCCTGCCGTCGCATTGAGCGCCGATCCCTGTAACACGTAGGCCGTTAATTGATCGGGCGGGATGTTCCTTTGTTGGAGCTGCGCGTACTCGGAAGTTGTAATGCCGACAAACACTCCTGCGTTTTGCCCGGTCAGCGATTTCGGATTGATGCCCGTATTCTCCAGCGCTTCCCAGCTCACCTCCAGCAACAGCCGTTGCTGAGGATCCATGGTCACCGCTTCGCGCGGAGAGATACCGAAGAATTCGGCATCAAAATCAGCGGCCGTATCCAGCATGCCGGCCCATCGGCTGTAGGTTTTTCCCGGTGTCTGCGGCCGCGAATCAAACAGTGGATCCAGATCCATGCGCTCACGCGGAATCTCGCTTACGGCATTGCGTCCTTGCAGGAGCAAATCCCAGTAATCCTCCGGGCTAACCGCGCCGCCGGGAAAACGGCAGGCCATGCCGACGATGGCAATCGGCTCGCGCCCGCGACCCTCGAGCTCCTCCACTCGCTGCCGAAGCTCACGCAGCGCCGCGAGCGTCTGTTTTTCTGTCGCCAAGTGATCAGTCATCGCTCACAATGCTCCCAGCTTCTGCTGAATTGCGGCGAGTTCAGCGGCGATGGCCGCATCGACTTCCGAATCATTCATCTGGTCTACGGTCTGGTCTGTGAATGAAGCTTTGCCATTCTCCGATTTGACCGGCGTCGCCGACGCGCTTTTCGGTTGGACCTCGGTCGTAAAGAGTTTCCCTTCGAGATACCGTGCCAGCGCCGAGATCGTCGGATACGTAAGCGTCAAGGTTCCGGGCAGCCGCAACCCTGTTCCAGTTTCGAGGCGGCGCTTCAGCCGCACGCTCATCAGCGAATCCATGCCCATTTGAAAGAGGCCGCGGTCTTCCTCCAGGGGATCCTGCGGCATCATGCCGAAGATCTGCCGCGCAGCCTCTCCGACGAAGTCCAGCAGCCGATACCAGCGCTCCTGGGCGGGTAGATCGCGGACAGCATCGAGCCACGCAGCGTTCTGAGGAACATCGCCCGACTTCGCTATGAATGTCGTTTCGCCGAGCAGGCCTTCAATGAGCGCCTGTCTTCCACGCATTTCCAATGCAGGGCCGAGCACGGTCCAGTCGATGTCCGCCAGCAGACCGGTCGTGCGGCCGGACGTAATCAGCGCACCCAATGCGCGCAATGCTCTGCCGGGCTGCATCGCCCCGAATCCGGATCCAGCGACGAGTTCGCTCTCTTTGTCTGCGCCGGTGCCCTCCCACCAGCCCCATTCCACGAGCAGAACCGGCAGCCCTTCTGCTTGCCGCTTCGCCCTGATTCCATCCAGGCTGCTGTTGGCAGCTGCGTACAGCGCGCCGTTTCGTAATCCAATCGTGGCAGCCGCCGAACCGAACAGGACAAAGAAGTCCAGTAGAGATCCGCGCGTGCACCGGTCCAGGACTCGCGCGCCCTCAACCTTGGCGCCAAAGACAAGTTCGACATCCCGTCGCAGCGCTTCTTCAATCGGGCTGAAGCGGAAGCCAGCGGCGGCATGAATCACGCCGGCAAGAACTGCTCCGCTGCTCTCAATCTTCGAGAGTAGCCCGCGCACCTGGGACTCTTGCGCCACATCGCAGGCTTCGGCCAGCACGGTAATACCCTGCGCTCGCCACGCTTCTAGTTGCGCGATCAACGTCGGATCGCCCATTTCCGACGGGCCCCTCCGCCCCACGAGCGCCAGATGACGTGCGCCACAATCGACGAGCCACGATACGATCTTCATCCCGAGACGGCCAAAGGCGCCCGTCACCAGATAACACCTGTCCGTCCTGAGTTTCAGCGGCTCAGGCTCGGGTGTGAGGTGATCGCGACGCAATCTGGCAGCCCAGCGGCTTCCATTTCGCAGAGCCACGCGGTCTTCGCCGGACCTCAGCGCAACCTCTTCGCACAGGGCATTCAGATTCTTTTCGCAAAAGGAATCAACGTCGATGACTCCGCCGTCCAGTTCAGGATGCTCCAGGCCGAATACCCGGCTGAAGCCGCGCAAAGCTGCCTGCTCACGATGAGTGGCCGCAGGCTGCGCAATCGACTCCGACGACGACGTGACGAACCACTGCCTCAGAGAAATGCCGCTCAGGATAACGGCCTTGGCCAGCTCAAGGGCCTCTGCTGCCAACGCAGCGGCGCTCTTACTTCCGGCAAGATACAGCGCGAGGTGCGGCTGAACTCCATCCAGCGCCAGCTCAGCGAAAATCTCTTTGATCCCTTCAGCAAACTCATCTCCGAGCACGAATTCATCGTTTGATTCGCGCGCAAAGCGATTTCCCCGCCGGACCTCGATGACGCGATGGCCGCGTTGCCGGGCAGCCGTTGCAAGCTTTTCACCTGGCTCCCTCTCACTATGGAAAAGCAGCCAAGTCATCGCCTGAACCGAAGCATCGACTTGGGATGGATCCAATGGCTTTTCTGTCCACTCTGTCGAATAAAGCCACTCTTGAGGAAATGAAGTTGCCGTTGCCGATGAGGCTGACGTCTCGCTCAGCCAGTACGGTCTTCCCTGGAATGGATACAACGGCAGGTCGACGACACTCGCGTGAGCCGGAAATGTTGTCGACCAGTCCACTTCCGCACCGTTTATCCAGCTGCGCATCCGCTCATTTAAAGGTTGCGATCCGCTCTTCACCATCCGGTCTGATTTCAGTTCGATCAACGGACTTGTAGTTACCTGTCGCAACTCCGCAGCGATCGCCTTTGGATCCGATCCCATCACGGCAATGCGGTATGTGTGATGTGTCCGTTGCACTGCGCTCGTGTAGCTGATGTTGGCCAGTTCTGCGCTGTTGGCATGTTCCAGCCGTTCGGCGTAGGTCAACGCGAGAATTCGCAGGGCCTCCGGCGATTGTGCAGAGACCAGGACCGGCCATTCCCCGGTCACTGTGTCGGCAGGAGTAGGCGTGGGGGCCTCTTCCAGCACCACGTGAGCGTTCGTTCCACTAAAACCGAAGGAACTGATTCCGGCCAACCGACGGCTCATTGTCGCCCATTCGGCTCCATGCTGAGGAATCCTCAGCCCTGTCCCATCCAACGCCAAGTGAGGATTAAGCTTTTCGAGATTCGCTACTGGCGGAAGCCAGCGGCGCCGAAGGATCATCACAGCCTTAATGAGACCGGCGATGCCGGCCGCTCCCTCGAGATGCCCGATATTTGCCTTCACAGCGCCGAGAGTGCACGGTTGCTCCCGCCGCGCTCCGCCCAGAACCGCGGCCAACGCCTCGACTTCAATCGGATCGCCCAGCGCGGTTCCAGTTCCGTGCGCTTCCACATAACCGATCTCCCATGGCTCGACTCCGGCATCCTTCAGCGCGGATCGCAGTAAAGACTGCTGCGCCAGTCCGCTCGGAGCTGTCAGACCATTCGTTCTGCCGTCCTGATTCACCGCCGATCCGCGGATGATGGCCAGAATTCGATCGCCCTCCCGAAGAGCGTCATCCAGTTTTTTCAGGACAACGACTCCGCAGCCCTCTCCGCGACCCATCCCGTCTGCTCGGCTATCGAAAGTCTTGCAGCGGCCGTCCGCTGACAGCAATTGGAGCTGCGCTGCGGCCACAGTCGTTCCCGGCGTGAGCAGCAGGTTTACGCCGCCTACTATAGCCATCGTGCAGTCGCCCGCCCGCAGGCTGCGAGTGGCGACGTGTACCGCCGTGAGAGAGGAAGAGCAGGCCGTGTTCACTGCAAGCGCAGGGCCATGAAGATCAAGCCAGTACGCGAGCCGTCCGGCGATCATGTCGTGGGCGGTACCGGTGAGAGCATACGCATCCAGCTTGGTCAGATCCTCGAACTGCAGCACGTTATAGTCGGCGCTGTGGTTGTGGACGCCGACAAAGACTCCGGTAGCGGTGCCGGAGATTCGCGCTTTCGGCAGACCGGCATCTTCCATAGCGTGCCAAGCTGTCTCGAGGAAAATTCGCTGCTGAGGATCCAGGCGGGCCGCCTCGTGCGGAGTTATGTCGAAGAATGCCGCATCGAACCGTCTGACATCGTCGAGAAAAGCGCCCCGGCGGGTATTTATCTTTCCCGGTGTGGATTCGCTCGCGTGGAAGGCATCGCGGTCCCAACGGTCCGACGGAACGCTCGTGACTGCATCGCGCCCGTCCACGACCATCTGCCAAAACTTCGTCTGATCGGAGCCACAGCCAGGAAAGCGGATGCCCATGCCGATAATGGCAATCGGTTCCGATTGATTCCACGCTTCGGCAGCGCTCAGCTTCTCTCTCAGCTCTCGAATCACTCTTCGAGCTCGTTCGAGCAGCTCATCTTGTGGATTCAGCGTCATTCCAGGCTCTCTAACCCTTCAACAGGCTTTCCGCTCCCAGCAACTCGGCTTCGAGCATTTCGGCAATTGACCTGTTAGCCGGCTCATTTTGCGGACTCGACGGCTGTGTCTTCTTTGTTGCATTGCCTGTTGTTGCGGAAGTGGGAGCTTCTGTCCCTCCTGGAAGCGTGACGGGTAACCGGCCCGCAAGATAGGCCGCCATCGCCGTTATAGTCGGATAATTCCAAACCAGCGTTGCCGAAAGTTTTAACCGAAGATTTCGCTCTAGTCGGTTGCGAAGCTCAAGTGCCATCAAGGAATCCAGCCCCAGGGCACGAAGCGGCTTGTCCAGGAGAACGCGCTCGACATCCAGGCGCAGAACCGCAGCTACCTGCTGACGCAACCAGGCAGCTAGTGCAGCCTGCAATTGCTCTTCTGCGAGAGATCTGAGGCTCGCTACAAAGTCTTCTCCATCCCCGGCAGTGCTTGCAGATGGGCGCATCAGATTCGTGAACAGCCCGGAGCGCGCTGCTGCCGGATGCGAAGCACACCATCGGGCTGGGTCCAGACTCATCGCCGCCACTTGCACCGGCGCTTCGTCGAGAATTTCCGGGATCAATGCGGCGCCTTCTTTGCTGGACAGAGGATTCAGTCCCTGAAGGGCCAGCCTTGCTGCGCGTTGCTCGCTTGCAGCCGCCAGGCCAACGTCGCCCCAGGTACCCCAGTCGATGCTGATCGCCGGAATTCCTCGCGCGCGCTGGCTGTGCGACAGTGCGTCCAGCATCGCGTTGGCGGCAGCGTAATTCGCCTGCCCCGGAGTTCCAAGCACTCCCGCGGCGGAAGAATAGTAGACAAGGAAGTCGAGATCGCCGCCTTGCACACGTGCGTCCAGCGCCAGAGCTCCGCTCACTTTGGCTGCCATCACGCTCTGAAATTTGGCTGGCGACAAGTGCGCAATCACCGCGTCGTCCAGAATTCCAGCGGCGTGCACGATGCCGCGCAGCGGCGGCATCTTCGCTCGTATTTCGTCCATCAGCGCATCGATTTCGGACGCAATACTTACATCGGCGAGACGGATCGTGACGGATGCCCCGAGCTCTTCCAATTCCTGAACGGACCGCAGAACCTCGTCCGAAGGGCTCCGGCGCGAAGTCAACACCAGGTGCCGCGCTCCTCTTTCGATGAACGCCTTCGCGGTCACCAGTCCCAGGCCACCGAGGCCTCCAGTGATGAGATACGTTGCATCCGCTGCGAGACGGCGGTGACTCCGCCGGACCATGGCAGCCTGGTCGCGCAGATTCAGGATGATCTTGCCGATGTGCCCGCCTTTGGCCATCAGCTGAAAAGCGTCATTGGCTGCTGAAACTGAGAAGGGGCGGATGGGCAGTGGTTTGAAAATGCCCTGGTCAAACATCTCCATGATCTCTCGAAACATGGAAGCGACCATCGGCCGACGGTCCTCGACCGCCTGCGCCAGGTCAACGGCGAAGAGCGAAAGATTTTTCAGGAACGGCCGCATGCCGATCCTGCTGTTCTCCCAAATATCGCGCTTCCCTATCTCAACGAACCTGCCGTAGGGAGCGAGGGCCTCCAGGCCCGCAGTGATGGCAGGCCCGGCCAGCGAATTCAGGACCACGTCAACACCCTGTCCGCCGGTCATTTCCAGAACTTCGCGGGCGAAGTCCAGCTTCCGGGAGTGCATGATGTGCTTCACGCCCAGGCTCCGCAGATAGTCCCGCTTCTCGTCGGAACCAACGGTCGCATAGATCTCCGCGCCAATCCATTTCGCGATCTGGATCGCGGCCAGCCCCACCCCTCCAGCCGCAGCATGAATCAGAACTCGTTCTCCCTTCTGCAGCCGAGCCAGCTTGACCAACCCATACCATGCGGTGAGAAAGACGCAGGGAATACCGGCAGCCTGGGAGAAGCTCATCTCCTCCGGTTTTTTTATGACGAGCGCCTCAGGCACGTTGACACGGCTGGCAAAGGTGCCGTTCTGAAAGGATCCCGTGATCGCGAGGACCTCGTCGCCCGGACGTAATCCCCTGACCCCGTCTCCTATACGCACTACCGTGCCGGCACATTCTCCGCCAAATCGCGAGCCCGCAATTGACTCATTTACGTCCATGGCCCCAAGGACATCCCTGAAGTTGAGCCCTGCTGCCTCAACCGCTATCTCCACCTCGCCTTCACGGGGTGTCTCAGTCCAGGCGGAGACCAGTTCAAAGCTGTCGAGTACTCCAGGAACGTTTTGAACAAGTTCGAAGTACTCGGATTCGTGCTGTCCGCTGCGAAGGTCGTTGAGCGAAATTCTCGGTGCGCGATGCGCGGCCGCTTCAAAGCGGTTCAACCGTGCCACAAACCTGCCTGATTCGCGCAAAGCCAGGCGGCTTTCGTTTCCACTTTCGAGCAACACATCCGCCAGGAGATCGGCTTCTCTGTCGAGCGGGGCCCCCGACAGATCGAGGCAACTCGCCTGCGACAACGGATATTCATGGCTCGCCGACGCGAAAAATCCCCAGGCTCCTGCAGCCAGCACATTCTCTACCGGTTCGCCATTCACCGATTGAGTGCCGCGCGTGATCATCCACATCCGCGCACGATCTGACCCATCCTCAATGTCCGCCAGCCGCGACACGACAGTTGAGCCTTCGGCCAGGACCTCTTGGGCTTCGGTCAGGGTTGCATTGCGGTCGAGATCCAGCGGTGTCAGCCACACCACGCCTGAGATTGCGTCGATCCCGGAAATCGCATCGAGCCCCGTCCCGCTCAGCAGCGTCGAAGGCTCTACGATAACCGGGGCCGCACCTCTCGACTCGAGCGCCTTTGAAAGCTCCTGCGCCGTACCGGATCGGTCGGCAATCAGTAACCATCTCCCGGCGGATATTCGGTGCCCGCCGCCAGCCGGCGCACTCAGACGTTCCCAGCGAATGTCATAAAGCAATTCGTCCGTCTCTCGTCCCCTCGCCTGCAAGGGGCGAAATGCCAACCCACGAATCGCAACGATCAGTCTGCCTGCCTCATCGAAGAGTTCCACATCGCCGACCATCGTGTCTGAGCCGGCAGTTGCACGCGCATAGAGTGCATCTCCAGCGACAGGTATCGACTTCCATTCCGTTCTTTCCACCGATACCGGCAACAACGTCTCAGCGGTACCGTTTTTTTCGATCAGGAGCCGGCCGAGAACCTGCATCGCTGCGTCCAACACAGCCGGGTGCAGGAGATAACTCTCCCGCCGCAGGTCCTCGGGCAATCCGACACGCGCCAACCCGCTCGTTCTGTCAAGCGCCAGCCAGTCAATCCTGCAAAAGCTCGGCCCGAAGCCATACCCCAGCGCCGCCATTCTTTCCGCATGCTGCGCGCCACTTGTGGTCTCGGAAGCAAACTCCACATCTTCCCAAGCCTTCAACTCGACGCGCGTCGGTTCATCCTGGGCAATGCGGCGCAACAGGCACTCTGCCGTGGGCCTCCATTCGCCGGTCTCATCCTGGCGGACGAAAAACTTCAATTCACAGACAGTGTGGGACTCCTCGGTCGCCACAACCTGCAATTCGAGGCCACCCTCCGCCGAAAGCGGAGCGGCCTCGGACAACTGTAATTTTTCGACTGCTGCTGCATCGCCGGCAAGGACACTCTTCGCTGCGGCTCCAGCCAATTCAATGTATGCACTGGCAGGCAGCAGCGCGGTGCCTGCCACTGCATGATCCTTCAGCCATGGATGTGCCTCGGCCGTCAGCTTCGTAGTCCATATCCATGTGCCGGTCGCTGTTTTCAACGTGTCACCCATCAGCGGGTGTCCAGACCCGGAATGGAAACCGGATTGTGGCGCGGAAGATTGCATCCAGAAGCGCTCGCGTTGCCACGGATACGCGGGCAACTTCACCAAGTTCCCCGTTGGATAAATTGTCTTCCAGGCCACATCGGCGCCCGCCGAATAGAGCCGGCCCAGAGCCGCCAGAATGGCAGTGGTCTCCGGCTCCTCGCGCCTGAGTGATCCAAGTGCCAGCGCTGCTCGTCTTGCATATTCGGCGGTTTGTTCAATGAAGGGAGCCAGGATAGGATGCGGACTTACCTCGATGAAAATATCGAAGCCTTGCGACAGCATGTCCTCGATAGCGTTGGCGAAAAGCACCGGCTTCCGCAGGTTGCGAACCCAGTACTCGGCGTCCATCTCGACCCCGTCGGTCCTTCCCACGCTCACTGTCGAGTACATCGGAATCGTTCCCGCGCATGGAGCCACTTCCACCAGCGCCGCAGACAGGTCTACCGTGAGCGGATCCATTTGCGGACTGTGAGAAGCTACGTCGACACGCACCCATCGGCAGAAGATATCCTGCTTCTCAAGGCGTTCGACGATCCCGTCCAAGACCACCGGGTCGCCCGCGAGCACTGTCGAAGTCGGGCTGTTTGAAACCGCTACTGAGATCTTCTCCGCCAGTTCCGATGTGATCAAGCGCTCCGCATCAGCGCGCGGCAAATCGACAACGACCATCGCGCCCGCACCTGCTACTCGCATGAGGAGCACGCTTCGTCGGCATATGATCCGCACTGCGTCCGCGCGCGACAGGATACCGGCGAAGCAGGCCGCCGCCACTTCGCCCATGCTGTGGCCGACGACCGCTTCCGGGATGACTCCCCATGACTTCCACAACTCCGCGAGCGCCACTTCCACCGCGAAGAGCGAGGGTTGCACGACATCGATTCGCGCCAGTCGCTCCTCCAACGAGGGGTCTTCCAGCTGTTTGATAACCGACCATCCCGTTTCCCGCTTTATGTCCTCATCGGTCTCTTCCATAGACCGGCGAAAAACCGGACTGGTGCGCAGCAGTTCGCGCCCCATACCGAGCCATTGCGATCCCTGTCCAGGAAAGACAAAGGCAATTTTCGGTTTCCTTCCATCTTCGACCGCGCCTGCTGAGACGAATGCAGACTCCTGCCCTTTCACGAACGCTTCCAGTCCCTCCAGCAGTTCAGCCGTATTGGCTCCGGTTACGGCGAGCCGATGTGCGAGGTGAGTCCGCCGAACGGAGGCCGTATAGCAGAAATCGCTAAGGCATTCCCGTGCATCTCCGCTCTCCTGCAGCGTGCGCAGGACGATAGCTAAATCTTTCGCACGATGTTTGAGCGCGGCTCCAGCCGCCGCAGAGAGCGGAAGCACGTAGGCAGTGGGCGGCTCGGCAATCACACTTTCAGTCTGCGGCGATTCCTCCAAGATGACGTGTGCGTTCGTGCCCGTCAGGCCCAAACCATTCACGGACGCTCTTCGCGGGAACTGATCGGGCTCGATCCACTCACTTCCGGCTCGTTCCAGCATGACTCCGGCCGTTTCCCAATCGACATCCGGAGTCGGATGGCTCACATGGAGTGTCGCAGGGTATCTGCGATGGCGCAGCGCCTGAATCACTCGGATGATGCTGGCCACTCCAGCCGCCGACTCCGTATGGCCGATATTCGACTTCACCGATCCAATTTTGCATGGCCGGAGCAGTTTGCCTCGGCGTCCAAACACCGACGCGATCGCCGAGATTTCCACCGGATCGCCTGCCCGCGTTCCGGTGCCGTGAGCCTCCGTGTAGTCGACGGTTCCGGCGTCTACCGCGGCATCCGCGAGAGCCTCAAGCATCGCTCGTCTCTGGCCAGCCTCGCTCGGTGTGGCCAGCAATCCGCTCGCCCGACCATCGCTGGCCATTCCGGTTCCGCGAATTAGTGCCAAGACACGGTCACCATCTCGCTGAGCGTCCGCGAGGCGCTTCAGCAACAGCATTCCTACACCCTCGCTGCGCACAAACCCGTCCGCGCCCTCGGCTCCAAACTTGCAGCGACCATCGGGCGACAGCATCTTCGCTCGGCTGAATGCCTGAGTGAGTTCATGCCTGACCACAACGTTTACTCCCGCGGCAAACGCGAGAGAGCATTCACCGGAGCGAAGCGATCGAACAGCAAGATGAACGGCGACCAGGGAGGAGCCGCAAGAAGCGTTGACAGAAACATCCGGGCCGCTTAAATCGAACTGATACGCTAACCTGCTGGACGGCCCGTACAACAGACCGCCAGTTATAAGGAAGAACTCGGCTACAGGCGAGTTTGCCGTCGCGTGCCGTTCGTAATCACTGTTCCAGACACCAATGAATACGCCCGTCTTCACCTTCGCTAAGGCTTCCAAAGGCATGCCGGCGTCTTCCAGCGCCTCCCATCCCCCTTCGAGGAGAAGTCTCTGCTGAGGGTCCAGCCATTCGGCCTCACGTGGTGAAATCTCAAAGAAGGCTGCATCGAACTTGTCGATATCGGGCAGGAAGCCGCCACGGCTCGACGCTGGACCGTCCGGCATCCCGACTCTTCGATAGAATGCGTCGAGTTCCGGCGTACGCCCGCCGGGATATTCCGCAACGCCTTCGCGGCGATCCGTAACCATCGTCCACAATGAGTCGGGATCATTCGCTCCCGGCAGGCGGCAGCTCATCCCGATGATCGCGATCGGCTCGCGGTCGACATTCGGGGAGATATCGATCTCGTTCAGAGACTTGCCTGCCCGCGCCGTGCTCTTCCCGTTCATCTGCATACGCTCGAACTCTCCACCCGTGCCTCCATGCGAGGCAGAGGCCTGCGCTCCAGGAACTGGTGCCGGATTCTCTGGACAATCGACGCAATGCTGCTCGGGGGAAAGAAATGGCCACCGGGGAGGATCTCTAAATCGAACGCCGCTGCCGTATGCCGTGCCCATTCGCGCATGCCGGATGGTGTCGCGACGTGATCCCCCGTTGCGGAAAAAGCGGTAATCGGGACGCTAATGGGAGCTTCCGGCATTGGTTGGTACAGCTCGTAAGCAGTGAAATCGGCACGCATTGGCGCCATAAATAGGTTCAATACCTCGCGGTCCTGATAAATTGCCGCTGGGATCCCCCCGTACCGGTCTTGAACGGCTTCCACGAATTCGTCCTCGGAAAGCGCGTGAATAGTGGGACGCAACGGCCCCATGTGAGGCGGCCGACTCGCACCGACGAAAAGGTGCACGGGAGCGGGCGATCCCAGCCTGCGCAGCGATCTTGCCAATTCGAATGCGACCAGCCCGCCAAAGCTGTGTCCGTAAAGTGCAAACGGCTTATCTGCGATCCCCGCCATGCGGCCGACGATTTCGCTCACCAGATCGGAAATGCTGGTAAGGGGTTTATCCCTGAATCGCTGTCCTCGTCCGGGATATTGAACCGAGACGCACTCGATCTCTGGCGCGAGCAGTGCAATCCAAGGGAAGAAGGCGGTCGGGCCCCCTCCGGCATGGGGAAAGCAGAGCAGACGCAACGCGGCACCCGGTTTCGGCTGAGCTACAGAAAAAACTGACCTGGGATCCATCCCGTACCGCACCCTTCAATCGAAGCCGAACAGCATCCGCCGGGAACGAAAGTCTAGAGCTATCTCCTGCCCCGGCTGGAATTCATAAACATCTATCGAGCACCTCAGACGAGTTTTGCTCCGCTTGGGCGGAGATCTCCTGGGTACACTGTCTAGCCAAACAGAGGAGCAATACGATCGCCCCGAAGCGGACCATTCCCGAAAAGGCACCTCCGGCTGCACCCATCTCGGGCGTAGGAGTCAGAGGAAAAGCCTTTCATGGGCAGATAATCGCTGCCCATAGCAATTTCGGGGGATCGGGCGCTTCGGCACGAACCCTGCTCTTGTACAGCGAGTGAGCTCACATGGTTCAGTTTTGAACGCGATCAAATGGACGCGGCAATGGCGGGGGGACCAAAACAGAAGACATACCTTCCAAATCACAAGCGGACAGCGCGTTCACATAACTGCGAAAACGCCGCTTTCGGCTCACCATGACATACCTGCCGTGGGCCGTCTATGCGGCAGCCGATTTGGCACACATCCTAGCAGGATTTCGGCGATTCATTACCCAAAAACCGCTCTCGCTGCACGTTACTAATTGCAGTTACGCAGAAAGCTTAAGTTAATCGTCGCAACGAATGCTTCAGTTGTCGCGAGGTACCATTCTGGAATTTTGTTTCCTTTCATTGACACACATTTCCGTCCACCCTATGATGTCGGCCCGGCACCTTATTGCTGTGATATTGCACCCAAAATTTGTTCGTTGATCCCATCGATCTGCTCTTCCAGTTTCAATTTTTAGAGGAAGCTGTAATAAATCTGCTCGTTTTTGGGGGCAAGGGCCGCGTTGTGTTCGGCTGCGCCTTAACGTTTGCGCTTACTGTGGCTGCCTCCGGAGCAGGTCAGGACTCAGGACGGCAGTCCGCCATCACCAAAAAACTTGACGAGACACGAATGGTTCGGCTCGTGGGCAATGTGCGTCCCGAGGCAAATGCACAGAACGATCGCGGCGCTGTCGGCGATTCGATGCAGCTTCAGCACCTTCAACTGCTATTGCGGCGGCCTGTCCTGGCCGAAGTGCAGGCGCTGATCAATCAGAGGTGGGGACATTTTCAGGGAAACCCGAATTATGCCTACTACGCCCTCGCAAATGCAGAGTACGGCCGGCAGGGAAGCGCCGCTTGCAACTCGACCAATGGGACCGGCAAATCCTGCAGTTTTCATGGCGTGATTCTGGGACATGGATGTGAACTGCCGGGGAAACGTGAACTGCTACCTGCCCTGGGGAACAAACGGCGTGCTCTCTGTAAGCTCACAGCAGTATCAGCCTCCATACGCCGCCGCTCCTGGATGGGACTTTGCAACCGGCATCGGAACGCTGGATGTGAACCAGGTTGTGCGCTCCTGGGTCCGGTTCAAGTAAGCACGCTTTGAACGAGGGGCTCGCCTTGAATGAGGCGGCCCCCCTTTCTCTTGCGGGTACGTGGGAACGATCTCTGGGAGAAGCTCCCGGGACGACTGCAAAGAAAAAGGGCGAACCGCCGGGGCGAATCTGGCATCCTGTCAAGAGTACTTATGACGCCGACGGCGACCACAAGCCGAGCTTCGACCAGCACACGTGCCGTCATTGCCAGCCGGGCAATGAGCCGGGCTGCGTTTGAGCACACGCTGGCCAGCGCGAAACGCACCATCCTGATGCGCGAGATTGCGATGCTCGCAATCGACAGTTTCCGGCTAAATAAGGTCCGCTTTGCCCTGACCGCGCTTGGCATGGTCATCGGTTCGG
This sequence comes from uncultured Acidobacteriaceae bacterium, assembly GCA_963797895.1. GTDB lineage: Bacteria > Acidobacteriota > Terriglobia > Terriglobales > Acidobacteriaceae > KBS-83. The sequence continues at coordinate 1,218,807 of CAWCRD010000006.1, read as the reverse complement.
CTTCGCTGATTCTGGTGGCGACGATCGGGTTGACGGGAAGGAACTATGCATTAAAGCTGCTGGAGAACATCGGCCCGAACATGGTGGAAGTGGAGTACTCGGGCGGTTCCTCCGGCAGCGTGGGCGAGTACAGGAACGACCTGCTGACCATCGATGACGAACACGCGGTGGACTCACAGGTGCCCGCGGTTTCGGCATCGTCGCCGATGCTCGAGATGCACGACCGCGTCAGCTTTGGCGGCGGCGTCTCGAAGGACGTTCTGGTGCTTGGTGTATCACCGCAATATCGGGTGATCCGGCACCTGATCGTCACGGCGGGACGGTTTTTCGACGATACGGATGAGGCCACCCATGCCAAGGCCGCTGTCGTAACCATCCCGTTCGCCACGCAGATGTTCGGCAGCCCAGAGGCGGCGATCAATCAGACCTTCCAACTGAGCGGGATGCCCATCACGATCGTGGGAACGTTCAAGGAAAGCGTGAGCACCTTCGGAATGTCTGAGGTCGCGGACGAGACGATCCTGATTCCTTACTCGGTGGCCCGCTACTTTACCGGCACCGACAAGGTAAAGCAGATTTTCTTCTCCATTCGGGACAAGAACGACATTCCAATCGCGCAGAAGGAGATTCTGAGCGTTATTCAGAGCCGGCATCAATCGAACTCGGTATATAAGGCGAACACGCTGGTCGAAATCCTGCGCGTTGCCGGGCAGATTGCGGACGGCCTGACTGTGATGCTGCTGCTGCTGGCCACTGTGACGCTCGCCGTCGGCGGCGTGGGCATCATGAACATCATGCTGGCGAATGTGCGATCGCGCATCCGCGAGATCGGCATCCGCAAGGCGATGGGCGCAACGGCCCGCGAAATCAAACTTCAGTTTCTGCTGGAAGCGATTTTCATTTCGCTGGCCGGAGGGATCATTGGAGCCATACTGGGCATGGTTCCACCACTGGCGGCGCGCTTCTTCACGGATTACAAAGTCCCGATATCGCCATGGTCGGTGGTGATTGCGCTGGCGACATCGGTACTGGTGGGCGTGATCTTCGGGACGCTGCCGGCCACGCGGGCGGCTCAGCTTGATCCGGTGGAGAGCCTGAAGTACGAATAAGCTGCGCGCAGTGCATCGCTCAGTCCAAAAATTCTGCTAACAGCCCAGATCCAGTCTGAGCCGGCGTTGCTATCTGTTTCCTCCTGAAAATTCCGCGGAGGACTCTACTGCTTCACGATGACGCCAAAGAGGCTGATGAGCAATACGGCCTGATCCTGGCTGATGGTCAGACCATCCATTGCGGCAGGCGTGCCGCGCATGCGGTCAATGCGGCAATCGCGGATGTCCGCACCGGTGAGCTTTGCCTGGGCTATGTCGACGCCAGAGAGATCGCAGCGGCGAAAGATCGCGCCCGTCAGGTCCGCTGCGTAGAAGTCCGCTTGAGTGAGGTTGCAGTCCTCGAAGACGCAGTCCTGCATGAGGGCCATGCGGGCCATCGCCAGGTCCATGCGGCACTCACGTAAGAGAACGCTTTTCCATTTCGCTTCGTTGCAGATGGCGCCGGTGAGCCGGGTACCGATGATCTCGACACGCTCGAAAGTAGCGGCAGAGCAGTCGATGTTTGCAAGATCGGAGCCTTCGATACGAACATCGCTGAGAAGGAGTTGCCGCGCATTTGTATCCGAGAATGAGACATTTTCAAGCGCACAGCCAATGAAGGAGACCCGCTGGTCGCGTTCACTGTGCAGCGGCGGAAGCTGGCTGCCGGAGAGGCGCGCGTCGTAGACCGAGCCGGAGGCGATCTGCGCGGCGAAGTTGTCCTCGAGCCGATCGAGATCAAGGCGGGGACCGACTCGGCCCTTGTGTTTGGCAGGCATCTTATACTGCTTAGCCGCGCTTGCGCTCCAGCTCGGCCATGGTGGACTGGATGAGCTGCTTGGCGCCGTTGATCTGGTCGAGGATGGTTTGGATATCAAGCGCGGGCTTGCTGGGATTGCGGTTGGAAGCGCAATAGACGCCATGCTGGCCGATGAGGATGAGGGCATCGGTAAGCATGTCGAGCGAGACGGCGAGGCGGCCTCGCTCGGTGCCAAGCATGAACTCATGCTTCTCTAAAGAATCGCGCTGTTCGGCGAGCGCAGAGGCACCGCTGTAGGGTTCATTGCTAGCGCCATCCTTTTTCGGATCAGCCACTACCACTCCTTCGCCGCTGTATCGACGCCGAGGGCGATGGGCGACTTCGGGCCCTTCCAGCGCAGCACAGGCCTGCGTGCCGCGGCGGTCTCGTCCATGCGCTTGACGCGGGTGGCGTGCGGCGCGGTAAGGACGAGGTAGGGGTTCTCCTCCGCTTCGCGCGCGATCTGCTGCATGGCGTCGATGAAGAGGTCGAGCTCTTCCTTCGACTCACTCTCGGTGGGCTCGATCATGAGCGCGCCGGGCACGATGAGCGGGAACGAAACCGTGTAGGGATGGAAGCCGTAATCGATGAGGCGCTTCGCGATATCGCCGGTTTTGACACCGCGGGCCTGCTGCTTCTTATCACTGAAGACGACCTCGTGCATGGAAGGCGTCTTGTACGGCAATTCGTAATAACTTTCGAGCTTTCTGCGGATGTAGTTCGCATTGAGCACGGCGTCTTCGGTGGTCTGGCGCAGGCCGTCCGGTCCATTTGCGAGGATGTAAGCGAGCGCGCGAACGAACATGCCGAAGTTGCCATAGAACATGCGGACACGGCCAACGGAGTGCGGTCGATCGTAGTCGAGGCGGAGTGCGCCGTCGGAACTTTCGCGTACGACCGGCGTGGGCAGGAAGGGTTCGAGGATCTTCTTGCACGCGACCGGGCCGGAGCCGGGACCCCCACCGCCGTGAGGCGTTGAGAAGGTCTTGTGCAGGTTGAGGTGCATGACGTCCACGCCGAAATCGCCGGGGCGCGTCTTGCCGCAGAGCGCGTTCATGTTGGCGCCATCCATATAAAGGAGTGCGCCCTTGGCGTGGAGGACGTCGGCGATCTTGTGGATCTCGCTCTCGAAGACGCCGATGGTGGACGGGTTGGTGAGCATGAGGGCGGCGGTCTGATCGTCGACCTGCTTCGCGAGCTGCTCGATATCGACCATGCCATGCTGGTTGGAGCGAAGGTTTTCTACCTGGTAGCCGCAGATGGCAGCGGTTGCCGGGTTCGTTCCGTGCGCGGAGTCGGGGATGAGCACCTTGCGCCGCGGATTCCCCTGCGACTCGTGATATGCACGCGTGAGCAGGATGCCGGTGAATTCGCCGTGAGCGCCGGCGGCGGGCTGCAAGGTGATCGACTCCATGCCCGTTATTTCGATGAGCGCCTTTTCGAGCGTGTGCAGCACCCTAAGCGCGCCCTGGGAGAGCGATTCCGGTTGATACGGATGAGCTTCTGCGATACCTTCGAGGCGCGAGACGTACTCATTAACGCGCGGGTTGTACTTCATGGTGCAGGAGCCGAGCGGATACATGCCGAGGTCGATGGCGTAGTTCCAGGTAGACAGCCGCGTGAAGTGGCGGATGATCTCGATCTCGGAGAGCTCGGGGAGTTCGGGCGCTTCGGTACGCGCAGCGTCGCCGAGGAGTTTGCCCGCATCGGCTTCGGGCACATCGAGCGGCGGCAGGCGATAACCGCGCTTGCCTGGGGAGGATTTCTCGAAGAGCAGCGGCTCGTTCTGCGTGAGGTGGGCGGCGACTTTCTGGCGGTTTCCGTTGAAGCCGCTTCCCTGCTCTGCTGTTTCTGGCGTGGTGGCCATCATCAATCCTTATGCGTGCACCAGCGCTGGCTGGTCGGTGTGGCTGCCGGCGAGAATCTCGGCGGCGAGGTCGATCTGTTCGCGCGTGGTTAGCTCGGTGGCACACCACAGGCTGGCGTTGCCCAACTCCGGATAGAAGCGCTGGAGCGAGAGGCCACCAATAATCTTGTCTTCGAGCAGGCGGCCGTTGATGGCATCTGCGGGCTCGTCCGTAACGAGAATAAATTCGTGAAAACGCGGCGAATTGGCGAAGAGTAGCTTCGCGCCATTGCGTGACAGCGACTGTGACGCATACTGCGCCTTGGCCAGGTTATGCAGCGCCAGTTCGCGGATGCCCTCCTTGCCGTAAACAGTCATGAAGATCGTCGCCATTAACGCAACGAGTGCCTGGTTGGTGCAAATGTTGGAAGTTGCCTTCTCGCGTCGGATGTGCTGCTCACGGGTGGAGAGGGTGAGAACGAAGCCGCGGGTGCCATCTTTGTCGGCGGTCTGGCCGGCGAGGCGGCCGGGCATCTGGCGGAGATATTTTTCCTTTGCCGCGATCACACCGCAATAAGGACCGCCATAGCTGAGCGCGACTCCGAAGGACTGCGCCTCCATGGAAACGATGTCGGCTTCGCGCGGTGGGCGCACTGCGCCGAGCGAGATGGCCTCCGCGATTGAGACGATCAGCAGCGCACCCTTCTTGTGCGCGATCTCGGCGATGGCGGGGATGTCTTCGACGACTCCGAAGAAGTTGGGCGATTGGACCAGAACGCAAGCGGTCTCGTCGGTGATCGCAGTTTCGAGCGCTTTGAGATCGATGCGGCCGTCTTCGCCGTAGGCGAGCACTTGCTTGTCGATGTTCTGGTGCTGCGCGTAAGTGGCCAGGACTTCGCGATACTCGGGGTGGACAGTTTTCGCGACCAGCGCGCTGGAGCGACCGGTGACGCGCACAGCCATCATGGCGGCTTCTGCCGCGCCAGTGGAGCCGTCGTACATGGAGGCGTTGGCGATCTCCATGCCGGTGAGTTCGCAGATCATGGTCTGGAACTCGAAAATCGCCTGGAGGGTGCCCTGCGTGATCTCTGGCTGATAAGGCGTGTAGGAGGTGAGAAATTCGCCGCGCTGCACCAGCGCGTCGATTACGACTGGGCGGTAGTGGCGATAGGCGCCCGCGCCAAGGAAGCTCGAATAACCGTTGGCGTTCTGCGCGGCGGCCTGCTTGAAGAAGTCGACGATCTCCGATTCGCCCATCTGGCGCGGAATGTCAAGCTCGCGCGCAAGGCGGTATTCCGCCGGAATGCTGGCGAATAGGTCATCAATAGAAGATGCGCCGATCTCGCGGAGCATGCTCTCGCGTTCGGCGTCGGATTTGGGCAAATAGCGCATGTCTGTCCTTCTGAAGATCGTAGCTATTTCAGTAGCAAAGCTTAGTGCGTCTCTTCCTTGATATAGGTTTCGTAGGCATCCTTCGAAAGCAGGTCGCTTGCTTCGGTGGCATTAGCGACTTCGATCTTCATGATCCAGGCGCTGTGTGCGTCGGTGTTGATCTTTTCGGGCGATGAGGTGAGTTCTTCATTAACCGCGGTGACCTTGCCGGAGACAGGCGAGTAGAGGTCGGAGACGGCCTTCACCGATTCGACGCTGCCGAAGACTTTGCCCTTCTCGACCGACGAGCCGACCTTGGGCAATTCCACGAAGACGATATCGCCGAGGGAATTCTGTGCATAGTCGGTGATGCCGACCGTGCCCTCATTGCCGTTGAGCTCCATCCATTCGTGTTCTTTGGTGTACTTGTAAGCGGCGGGGTAGTCAGGCATTCGGGCGGTTCCTCTCTAGCACTTATTGTAGGGGGCAGCTGTCGTCTTACTTCTTCAGTCTCTTGTAAAACGGCGTCGACACCACGACTGCCTTGACCCGCTGGTTGCGGATTTCCACCGCGATTTCCGTGCCGGGCGCGGTGAATTCGATCGGTAGATGCGCGAGCGCGATGTTCTTCTTCAAAAAGGGTGCCGGCGAGCCAGAGGCAACCGTTCCAATCTTCTTCCCGTCAGGCGAAAGTACGGCGTAACCGTCGCGGGCGATACCGCGCTCGGTCATTTCCAGGCCGACCAACTTGCGCTTTGGGCCGCCGGCGGCGCGCACAGCTTCGAGCGCGTCGCGGCCGATGAAGTCGCCCTTGTCGAGCTTGGCGTAGCGGTCCAGACCGGCTTCGAAGACGTTGATCTCGTCCGAGATCTCATGGCCATAGAGCGCCATGGCTGACTCCAGCCGCAGGGTATTGCGCGCGCCCAAGCCACAGGGCACGATCCCGAACTCCCGACCTGCTTCAAGTACTTCGTTCCAGACACGCTCGCTGGTGGGGACATCGGAAGGGATGTAGACCTCAAAGCCGTCTTCACCCGTGTAGCCGGTGCGGGCGATGAGGGTGTTGTGCAGGCCGCAGACCGTGCCCCAGGTGAACCAGTAGTTCTTGATGCCGTCGAGATCGCGGTCGGTGAGCTTGCGGAGGACATCAACGGCCTTGGGGCCTTGGATGGCAAGCTGCGTGTAGTAGTCCGAGTAGTCGGAGACGTGCGCACCTTGCATGCGGCCGACGTTCTGCCGTACCCAGTTGACGTCTTTCTCGCGTGTGCCGGCATTAATGACCAACAGGTAGTCGTTCTCGGAGAACTTGTGGACGATTACATCGTCAACAAACGTCCCATTGGGATAAAGCAGAGCCGAGTATTGGGCCTGGCCCTCTTTGAGCTTCGACCCATCGTTCATGGAGATGCGCTGGACAGCGGCCAGCGAGTTAGGCCCGCGAAGCTGAATGTCACCCATATGGCTGACGTCGAAGACGCCGACGCCGGTGCGGACGGCCATGTGCTCGGCGATGAGGCCGGAGTATTCAACCGGCATGTCCCAGCCCCCGAAATCGACCATCTTAGCGCCCAGGCGGCGATGGGTGGCATTGAGTGCGGTCTTGCGAAGTGCTGGCGGCGCGGCTGCAGTGGACACGGTGCAGGAGTCCTTTGGACAGGGTTGGCGAACTGTCTAGGGTAGCACCGGGATGGAGATTCTGTTGCTGCTGGGACCGGAGCCTTTCCTATTCTCGGCAGGCGGTACTAGGCCTCGGCCTGCGCGGAATCGATCTTGCCCAGCAACCATTGCAGGCCGGCCAGGTGCTGTTGATCGTGGCTGCACAGGTAGTGGGCCAGACCGCGAACGGTGAGAGAACCGTAGCCGTCAAATGCGGCGGTGCGATTCCATTGTTCCGGGCTCAATGCGGAGAGGACTTGCAGGGTTTTCGCGCGGCCACTGCGGATGGCGGCAAGGACCTCCTCCGCATTCGCGTGCTCATAGTCGCGCTCTGTTGCGAGGTGATAACCGTCGAGAGAGTGGAGGACGGGCGCTTCCTCATGCAGCATGCGATGGAAGCGGACGTGATAGCCGTCAACCTCGATGTCTCGTACATGGCAGATTTGCCCGATAGCGGAGAAGGATTCACTGGGAATACCCTCCCAGGATGACGGAGTCCAGGCTTTGTACGCGGCGGGAATCGCGTCATAGAACTGCTCCAGCTGTTGCGCGAAGCCGGCAAGGGCGCTGCGTGTCGAGGGATCGATCATGCTGAGTAGATCTCGCCGGGACGGAAAAGGATTCGGGAGTCCTTGGGACAGGTTGGCGACCTGTCTACGCTCGCACTCAGAAGCCTTGCAGGGAGGGGGCAAAGCGGGATGGATTGCCTTCTGTCCACAGGCTCAGGCTCTCAACCGCTCGCAGAAGTCCCGGATAACGGGGAGGCTTGCGCGGACATTGCTGGCTGACCCGGCTGCGCCGGCATTCTCCAGAATGGATAGCAGCGTTTCGAGAGATATCTCAATGATCTTCATTTTCGGCCTTGGAGATGACAGCTGCGCTCGCGCGGTATCAATCTCCGCGCGGGCCTCGGCCATATCGTCCCAAACAAGTCCAAGGTTCGGTAAACGCAGTTTCAGAGATTCGAGCATCGCGTCCAAATCTCTTTCCTCGAATGACAGCGGCGGTTGGCTCCGCGGGTCGGGTTCTCTACCACCCTCATGCTGGACTAGACCGTTGCGCGGAACCGATCCGATGACTTCGGGTTCACGGGCTTCCATGCCAGGAAAATCCTGGTGCTCGGCGAGTTCTCCCGTGATTTCTTTCGGATCCAGCCCGATGGCTGCACAAATCTGCTTCAACTCGAGGGCAGCGCGTTCTTCACTGTCATTTGGCACAATCCGTGCGGGCATTGGCCGGGGCTGCTTGTGACCTACGGCATCGCTTATAACCGGAAGCTTGGCGCTTACGGGAGGCGGATTGACGATCGGACTCGGAACAGCGTGCACGGGCTGGTCTCGCAGCACAACGGCGCTCTCGACCTCGTCGATCCCGGCTTCGGTAAGCGAGACAATGCGCTGTAGACGAATGATGATGAGGCCTTTCTCGGCCAGGTGACGCGCGGCGATCTCCGCGTCCATTTCGTCTATATGCAGGATGTTCGCGATCTCCTCGATGTAGACCAAGCCTCTCTCATTGCCATAGGCCAAGTCGTACAGGCACCGCAGGAAGTCAGAGCGATGCTTTCGCTTCAGATCGAGGGAAGGAGCCACCCGGATTCCTCCGTGCCAGGTTACGGCTGCTTCGGGGGCAGATTGCCGCGAACCTCCAGGCGGCTCTAAGCATAATCCCGGCTTAATCGCCAAGCGAGGACAAAAGCGGGTGTATGCGGAGCCCGACCTTCCTGCTCAGACTTGAAGCTGGGTGACGAAGAACCGTATCTCAGTAAGGCTCACCTGGAGATCGATGGTCAAGCTGGCCGCCCCTGGGCCATCGAGAATCGCGAGCAGCGTGGTGAGCGATGCGGTGATGATCGGCTGCTTGGGCCGAGGCGAGAGAAGCTGCGCAGTGGCGGTTGCTATTTCCGCCTCCGCCTCGGCCAAGTCGTCCTTCGAAAGCCGAAGTTTCAGCAAGCGGTGCTTGAGGGATGCCAGGAGCCCGGCCACCTCGCCGGCGTCGAATGTAAGCGGCTGAGCGGCCGCCGGGTGGTGCGGCGCGCCCGGATTCGCGACCGTGTAGCTGCCGTTCGGCCCGGCTAGGGATGGTGCGCCGGTGAGCTCCCGAGGATCCAGCCCGATGGCTTCGCAAATGAACTTGAGCTCAAGGTCGTCCAGGCCGTGCTGTGTCTCCAAGGAAGGAGCGGGCGCCGTGTGGAGTTCTGCATGGTCCTGCGGAAACATACCTGCGCCAAGCAGCACGTGGCTGACGGAAGTCTGCACTATAACCTCCGGAGGCGGCGCGATTCGCTTCGCCACCGGCGGCTCATCCGGGGTTAGCGCAGCGCGCACCTCATCGATGCCGGCCTGGGTAATCGAAAGGATGCACTGGAGTCGTAGCCGGACCAGTTCTTCCGCGACCAAAACCTCGATGGCGGCTTCCGCATCATCCTCGTCGAAGCACAGAGCGTTTGTGACCTGTTCGACGTAGACCAGCCTGGTCGCATTGCCGTGAACGAAGTCGTAGAGGCCGTGCAGAAATGCAGCGCGGCGCTCCGTCGATTTTTGATCGAAAACGACACCCATTGAGGTGCAAACATTATCCCCCGAGGCATGGTGACGAGAAGAACAAACCGCGAAGAACGCCTCACATACGTAACCAGCAGGCGGTTAGATTACGCGCTAAGGAACGGATTCGCGGCATGCCTTTCGGGCAAATATGACAAGGGTTGTCATGATTCTGTTACTTCGCGACTATTGGCTCTGGAACTACCTGCCCCAAGTACCCATCGCCCAGAGCCGCAGAGCGACGTGGTGGAAAACTCCGGAGCGTGCCTTCGGTAGACTTCTGCGGCGAAAGGAAGGGTGAGGATGAAGGCTCTGAAAACTTTCTTGTGGTTCAACGGTGATGGGGAGGCGGCGGTGGATTTCTGGGTGTCCGTCTTCAAGGATGCGAAGAAGGGGCGGTGTACTACTACTCCGATTCGTTTCCCGATGCGAAGTGGCGGGGCAAGGTGATTACGGCGAGCATGACGCTGCGCGGGCAGGAGTTTGTAGCGCTCAATGCGGGTGCGGACTTCCAGTTCACGCCGGCGGTGTCCTTCATGGTGCTCTGCGCGACGCAGGCCGAGATTGATGAGTACTGGGCGAAGCTCACGGACGGCGGCAAGACGATGGCGTGCGGGTGGCTGACGGATAAGTATGGGGTGACATGGCAGATTACGCCGGAGAAGATGGACGCCATGATCAACGATCCTGACCCGGCGAAGGCGAAACGGGTGATGAACGCGATGATGGGGATGGTGAAGCTGGATATTGCGGCGCTCGAGCGGGCTTACGAGGGCGGTGGGGACCACGTCGGCGACGGCTGAATCCAATGAGGCGGTGGCGCATCTTGAGGTAACCGGTAAAGGCGCGATTTTCCGGTGTTGGAGGGACGATGAGCCGGAGCTTTGCAGAACGTGCGTTTACGCCGCTGGTGAAGGCACAGCAGGAGCAGCATGGGAGCCGGCGGTCGTATGCGCGGATGGAGGAGGTTGGCGACGCGGGCGACCGGCTGGGCGAGTTCGAGCGGGAGTTTATCGCCGGTCGGGACGGGTTCTACATGGCGTCGGTGGGCGAGACGGGATGGCCTTACATCCAGTATCGAGGGGGCGAAAAGGGCTTCCTGCATGTGATGGACGATCAGACGCTGGGCTTTGCCGACCTGCGCGGCAACAAGCAATACATCACGATGGGCAACCTGGAACACGATGATCGCGTGGCCCTGTTTTTCATGGATTATGCGCACCAGATGCGGCTGAAAATTCTTGGCCGAGCGGTGATCCATGAGAGCGATGCGGTGGCGGCGGAGTTGATTGCGAAGCTGCGGGTGCCGGGGGAGAAGACGCCGACGGAGCACGCGGTGATCATCCACGTGGAAGCGTTCGACTGGAACTGCCCGCAGCACATTACTCCGCGCTATACGCAGGAGGAACTGGCGGGCACGCTGGCGCCGATCCGGAAGAGGATGGATGCGCTGGAGGCGGAGAATGCCCGGCTGCGCAAGCTGGTGGATGAGACAGCGGAACCGGTTTGAAGAGGGTAGCGTGACTCCACCCCCTCCCCCTCCCCGTGCGGGAGGCTGGCTTATATCTACAGTCGATTCATGAGGTTAGGCGCTCTCCGGACGGTCAAATTCGTCTTTCTAAAGGGTTTATTGCTTCATTCGTCATTCCAAAGGAGTTAGAGGCACAAAAAAACCACCCTGGCGGCTCCAGTGTTCACAACGGAACCGCCACAGTGGCTTTTGTGTTTCGCGTTTTTCGGGTGCAGACTGATCTCTATTTCCAGACTAGCAAATTGGATTAAATTAACTGGCATTTTCTTGCTGCTTTGTGACAATGGCGGTTTCGTTTTGGAACTCGCGGAAGCTGCGATTGATTGGAATGTCCACAGCACATTAGTCCATCACAAGTGGGATTGGTAATTCAGATGGCGTGTGGCTGAATGAGTGCAGATGAGACAGATCACAATTGCATACTGCATTCTTTGCCTGGCCCTTGCTGTTTCCGGGCAAGCCAGGCCCCAGGCCGCAGCTGGGCTTAGTGTGCCGGGCACGGCCATGCCCTATGCGCTAGATTCATTCGGCGGGAAGCCCGAACTGGTTCCGCTTCATCATTCCAATGTCACACTCAATAACCACACCGGCGCCAATGTAGCTGGCGAAATGGCGGGCTCATTCTTTTACAAGCCGAAGTTGACGACGGAACTGCCCGGGGCGGCGGCGGCTGTCACTCTGCACTCTCGCCGGCCGGTCATTTACTTCCATGTGGATGATCAGGACGACTCGACTGCCGACCACAACGAAAATCTCGTAGGCTGGGCAATCGTCCGGGCCAAGCCGGATAAAGACAAGCGCGTTGTTTCCCAGATTCGCTTCACCCAATTGACGGGGCATGGGAAACGAAACGACAGCATCATCGAGAGCAAAGAAGCTAACCTCGCGAACGGCTGGACGACCCTGACACCCAACGAGGATCTGGCCAATGGGCAGTACGCCCTCACACCCATCTACAAAGTGGGGAATTCGTTCGCATACACGGTGTACGCCTTCGGCGTGGACCCGTCGGCACCGGAAGCGGAAGGTGCTGTTAAGCCGGATTCGACCGCAGGGTCGGCCGTACAGTAGTTGGGTTCTATCGGAGGGTGCGCGTCTGAAGCGACCCCACCCTAGCTCCGTCAGAATGGGGCACCGGGTCGGTCGCTCATGCCTAGGTTTGTTCTACGATTCAGCTCGGAGAGATGATTGACGACTGCAATCAAGGTTCGGTTTGCCGCTGGTGGGGATTATGCCGCATGGCTTCCGCTGTGGGAGGGATACAACCGCTTCTACGGGCGCTTCGATGCGACTGCGCTTCCGGAGGAGATCACGCGGATGACGTGGGCACGCTTCTTCGATGCGTATGAACCGGTGTGGGCGCTGGTGGCCGAGGACATCACTCCGGAAAACAACACTCCGGAAAGAGGGGGCGGCTGGTGGGACTGGCGCACTATATGTTCCACCGCAGCACGATCACGATTGAGCCGACATGCTATCTGCAGGACCTGTTCACGGCGGAGGCGGCGCGGGGCAAGGGCGTGGGACGGAAGCTGATCGAAGCGGTGTACGAGCAGGCGCGGCTGGCGGGGGTGGTGAATGTCTACTGGCGGACGCATGCTTCGAATGCGACGGCGCGGCGGCTGTATGACTCGGTGGCTCAGGATTCCGGGTTTGTGGTTTACAAGAAGAAACTGGAGGACTAGCCGCGATGAGCCGTCGCTTCGCAGAGCTGGATATCGCGCAGTTGGAGCTGGAGGCTTTGTCGGGTGGGGTCGGCCTAGTGGCTTTCGGGATGGGCCCATCCTAGAGGAGCTAGGATGGGGTGCCGGCGATCGCGAGCTAGCGATTCTGTTGCAATCTCTGAACGAACTCCCAGAATGACTTATTGCCCTGTAGCTTCTGGATCGAGTCGTCCCGCGTGGGATCGGGTAACGATTCTCCGGGAATCACATTAGCCTTGCGATCAAAGGCCTGCTGCAGGTGGCGCTTTGCGTCGATCGGGTTACCTGCTTCCGCATCGGCGCATGCGAGGTTGTAGTAATTGAGCGGGTAGTCGGGATCGATCTGGATGGCATGCTCCGCTACTGCGCGTGATCTCTCCAGATCTCCGGAGATTCCATACGCCATGACGGCCTGGTCAGTCGCGACACGCTTCCACTTGTTTGTCGGATCACCGGGTGGGAGCAGGCTGAGCGCCTGTTCGTACACAGGTGCTGCCACTTTCATCTCTTTGTGATCGAAGAGAACCGTGGCATACCAAAAGTCTTCACGGAATGAGGCCTTTGCATCGGGATCAAAGGTCGCCGAGTTCAGTGCTTGCCTGATGACTGGTACGTCGGGCGAGAGCCGATGCTTGCTTGAGAATTCGATATCGGCGCATAGGTCCGCTTTCGCGATGAAGGCACGCACGCTATGGAAATCGCCCGATGATCGCTTTTGCGAATATTGGGCGAGGGCGATCGGAGGTTCCTTTGTAGAAATAACGCTCTTGGAATCGATCGTTGTTGGTGATTCGTCCTGCCGGACATGCCGCATGATGGCGTCCCGGCATTTTTCGCTTGTGAGTGGCGCTTCCTCCGGATAGCGAAACAGAAAGACGAGCAGGTTGATACCCGCCGCTTTGTCCTGCCCGCGCAGCCCGAACTCAGACCCCGAAGGCTTGGCGGAGGCCTCTACGATGTCAAACGTTGGTGCATCCATGTGGAGAAGGCCGGGCTGGGTGGGTAGTGCCAAGTCATAACCGGGGCGGCTCACATCAAATGGCCGATTTGTCGAAGACTGAGCCACAGCGATGCAGGTAAGCCCCGCAAAGCAGAACGCTATCGATGCGCGCATGGGCGCAGTATATCCACAGCTCGGTCGAATCGAGCGGCGAATCTCGATAGCGAGCAATCGTCGCGGTCACTTTTTCCGAATTGACAAACATTGTGCTGGAGTTGAGCCGAGCATCTAGTAGGAGCGATGCATAGTGGGGACTATCCGGTCCTAGGTGCGCGGGGATGGGCCACCCCGCTTGTTCTTATTTGGAAATAAGCCCATCGCGCTTCGTCAAGATGGAAACGGGTCTCGATAGAATCGGGGGATGATTTCGCGGCCTCTAAGCAAATCCAGTTGCATCTCCGCCGTGCTTTTCTGCGCAGTCGCATCGGTTTCCGCTCAAGCGCCTGTAACAGTCGATGCGAATCAGGCACAAACGCACCTAATCAGGCGCATCGACCCCGTCTATCCGGTCATTGCAAAGGCTGCTCAAGTACAGGGAGACGTCAGCATCAATATCGTTATCGATGTTGCTGGGCAAGTGGTTTCGGAAAAGGTTGCTAGTGGGCCGCCAATGCTCCGAGGTGCAGCCTTGGAAGCGGTAAAGCAATGGCACTTCACGGCGTTCCAACTCAATGGACAACAGGCTCCGGTGGCAACAACTGTCACCGTTCCTTTTCACGTCGAACAACCTGGCGGCGGTCCGAATCCCGATCAACAAAAATCTGCGCAGGCTTGGTTTTCCTTATCAGACAAATGCCGCAGCGCACTGAAAGCAGGAGAAACACAGAAGGCCTTGGATTATTGTCAACAGGCGTTAGCTATGGCGCGCAAGGCTGGCGAACTGAGCTCCAGCGACCAACTAGCCATGATCGAATCGCACCAGAGTTATGGACATGCGCTCCTCGCTGCGGGCAACGCGCAGGATGCGGTTGCAGAAGAAAACGCCGCTGTGGATGCCGCAAAAGCGCACCTCAAAGACACGGATCAGGAATACGCCATGCCGTTCTTCTGGCGCGCGATAGCAGAAGCAAGACTCGGAGATGGAGACGCTGCATCAGCAGATTTCACGATTGCTGAGGAGACACATCGCAATGCGATAGCCCATCTCCCCAGCATGAAGAAGATGTACAGCCAGTATTTGGCTGCCATTTTGAAGCAGCACGCCACACTTCTAGATCAGATGGGCAAGACGGCGGAAGCGGCGAAGCTTCGTACGGAAGCATCATTGCTTCTATGAGCGGATATAGCGCCCACATGGCGTTTGCTGACACGTTAGGCTAATGCGTTAGATCACCACAGTCTCCCGATACAGTCCGAAAACTTCACGCAGCGCACCAGCAATTTCGCCTACGGTGCAGTTGCTTTCTACGGCCTCCAGGATCGCGGGCATTAGATTATCGCCGCTCTTAGCACGTTCTCTTACGGCATCGATTCCCTGCTGCCATCTTGACTGGGTACGCTTTGCTCGCAATGCTTGCAGGCGTTCTACCTGACGTCGCTCTAAGTCTGGATCGTGGCGCTGGGTGGGGACGCCGGGCTCGTTGTCTCTGGTGAATTTGTTGACGCCTACTACTACGGCTTCTCCGGTTTCTACGCGGCGCTGGTAGTCGTAGGCGGCGTTCTGGATCTCCTGCTGGACCCAGCCTCTTTCGATGGCCTGGAGCATGCCTCCTAAGGCTTCGATCTTCTGGAAGTAGTCTTCGGCTTCCTGCTCGATGCGGTTGGTGGCGGCTTCTACGAAGTAGCTGCCGGCGAAGGGATCGACGGTCTGGGGGACGCCGGATTCGTAGGCGATGATCTGCTGGGTGCGGAGGGCGATGCGGGCGGCCTCTTCGGTGGGGAGGGCGAGGGCTTCGTCGTAGCCGTTGGTGTGGAGCGACTGCGTGCCGCCGAGGACAGCGGCCATGGCCTGGATGGCGGTGCGGGTGATGTTGATTTCCGGCTGCTGGGCGGTGAGGGTGGAGCCGGCGGTCTGGGTGTGGAAGCGGAGCATCCAGGAGCGCGGATTTTTTGCGTGGAAGCGCTCGCGCATGACGCGAGCCCAGAGGCGGCGCGCGGCGCGGAACTTGGCGACCTCTTCGATGAAGTCGTTGTGCGCGTTGAAGAAGAAAGACAGGCGCGGGGCGAAGGAGTCGATGTCGAGACCGGAGTCGATGGCGGCCTGGACGTAGGTCATGCCGTTGGCGAGGGTGAAGGCGACCTCCTGCGCGGCGGTGGAGCCGGCCTCGCGCATGTGGTAGCCGGAGATGGAGATGGTGTTCCACTCGGGGACTTCGCGGGCGGCCCAGGCGAACATGTCGGTGATGATGCGCATGGCGTGGCGGACGGGATAGATATAGGTGCCGCGAGCGATGTACTCCTTGAGGATGTCGTTCTGGACGGTGCCGGAGAGCTTCTTGATGTCGGCTCCGCTTCGCTTCGCGGCGGCAACGTAGAGCGCGAGCAGGATGCTGGCGGTGGCGTTGATGGTCATCGAGGTGGAGATGGTGTCGAGCTCGATGCCCTGGAAGAGGCGCTCCATGTCTTCGATGGAGTCGATGGCGACGCCGACCTTGCCGACTTCGCCGAGGGCCATGGGGTCGTCGGAGTCGTAGCCGATCTGGGTGGGGAGATCGAAGGCTACGGAGAGGCCGGAGGTTCCGTGGGCGAGGAGGAATTTGTAACGGCGATTGGACTCTTCTGCATCGCCCATGCCGGCGTACTGGCGCATGGTCCAGAGGCGGCCACGGTACATGGTGGGCTGGATGCCGCGGGTGAAGGGGTATTGGCCGGGGTAGCTGAGGTCGCGGTCGGGATCGAAGCCGGCGGCGGCGAAGTCTTCTTCGTCATGTCCGAGACGGCTTTGTCCTTCTGGGCTCGCACCGGTTTGTCTTCGGCGTTGCTCATCGTGCCATCTTTCTGCCGCGGCGCGAGGCCTTGATGAAGGACGAGAGGCAGAAGTAGACGAAGATGGCGGTGACGACGGCGTAGAGGAGGAAGTGCGCGTGCTCGGGGCCGTGGAGGGCGGAGGTGCGGGTGCGCCAGGCATTCTGTCCGAAGAAGACGGCGAAGAGAGCGAAGAAGAGGCCGGTGATTTCGAGCCAGAGAGTGGCGGAGACGTGCTTCAGAGGGCCGAAGAAGGCCTGGCCGAAGCGGCGGGTGCCGACACCGACACGGCGGGCGGGCTCGACGTAATTTTTGATCGGGCGCCGTGGCGGCGGTGCGGAGGGGCGGGGCTCGGGTGGACGCGGCGGGCGTGGCCGGAGGTGCGGTTGCGCCGGGCTGGCTTCCGGCTTGCGCGGCGCGCTCCTTGACCATGCGCGAGGCGACGCGGACGCCGATGCCGAGTTTGCGTCCGAAGCGGTTCGGCTCCATGGGGAAAGTGTAATTCTTGGCAGGACTCGCCGTCCCGGCGGGCACGCGTGTTGCTGTGCTGCAATCATGTTGTTCTTGCCCATCCAAACTTTCGGCATAACGGGTGAGGCGGATTGCCCCCTTGGGCCATCAGACGTAAGGTAGGGGGATACGCGGCGGCTGGCGCTCGATGCGGCCGGCGGGAACCCTGAGGCGGGACGCGAGGAGGCAGGAATGAATGCACGAGTGCGCAAGCTGATCGAGCAATTGGGTGAGGCCATTCATGAATCGGTCTCCGAGTCCGAGCAGATTGCGGGCGTGGTGCAGAACATTCGCAGCCAGGGCTTTGATGTGCTTCTGATGCTTGAGGCCACGATCGGGCTGAATGAGGTGGAGTCGGAGCCGGGCGAGGAAGGCGCGGCCTCGAAGCTGGACGTCATCGAGGGCGGCAAGCCGTTCACGCCGCAGGATGTCAATTTCCTGCGCTCGCTGCGCATTTCGGTGGAAGGTGAGGATGTGGATGGCACCGAAGACGATTCCGCGGCCCCTGAATCCAGCGAGTAAACGCCTTAGCGAAAGCAGACATCCAACGCTTTCACAATTGCTGTGGTCTGGGCGAGGACCGCTACGTGCAGCTTTTCTTCCACCCGTGACGAAGACCTGTCGCCGGAGCCCCGGACTTTACGGAAAAGCTGTGTCGAGAGTTCTTCCATCAGATGCATCTATTGTGAAAGCGGTGACGGGCTGTCCGGTTGTGCCCTGCTGCCTGTAAGCTGGCTTGCGCAGCACGAGATGGAACCTGATGCTGCACTGAGCAATTGGAAGCCGGTGGATTGCTACTTCCGGGCCGGTTGCGGGAGAACTGCGAAACCATGACGATGAAAGACACGCTGGGTGTACTCCTCGCCGGGGGCGCCGGCGAACGTCTTTTTCCCCTGACGCGCGATCGCGCGAAGCCTGCGGTTCCCTTCGCCGGCACGTACCGGATTATCGACATCACGCTGTCGAACTGCATCAACTCCGACCTGCGCCGGGTGTACATCATGACGCAGTACAAAGCCCTGTCGCTGAACCGGCATATCCGCGAGGGCTGGAGCGGGAGCGTGGCGCAGGAGCTGGGCGAGTTCGTGGAGATCATGCCGCCGATGCAGCGGGTGAGCCAGAACTGGTATCAGGGCACGGCGGACGCGGTCTACCAGAACATCTATTCGATCGGATCGGAGCAGGCAAAGTTCGTCATCATCCTTTCCGGCGACCACATCTACAAGATGAACTATGGGCTGATGCTGGAATACCACAAGGATTCCGGCGCGGATGTGACGCTGGCGACCCTGCCGATCCGTCCGGATGAGGTCTCGCGTTTTGGCGTGGTAGACGTGAGCCGGGGCGGCGAGGTACTGGGCTTCCTGGAGAAGCCGAAGGAGACAAAGCTGCGCTCGCCGTGGAATTCGGAGATGGTGGATGCCTCGATGGGCATTTACATCTTCAACACGGATGTGCTGCTGCCTGCGCTGATCCAGGATGCGGACGATCCGAACTCGAAGCACGACTTCGGGCACGACATCCTGCCGTCGCTACTGGGCAAGTACAAGGTGCACGCCTATAACTTCGTCGACGAGAACCGGAAGGAGCTCTACTGGCGCGATGTGGGAACGCTGGATGCGTACTACGACGCGAACATGGATGTGGTGTCGGTGTCGCCGATCTTCAACTTATACGACCGCAACTGGCCGCTGCGCACGCGGCAGCGGCAGTATCCGCCGGCGAAGTTCGTCTTCGGCGAGCCGGGACGCACGGGCATGGCGGTGAACTCCATTGTGTCGCAGGGGTGCATCGTCTCGGGCGCAGTCGTGCGCAACAGCGTACTGTCGCAGGACGTGAGGGTGAACTCTTACGCGGAGATCGACTCGAGCATCATCTTCACGCACGTGGATATCGGGCGGCACTGCCGCATCAAGCGGGCGATTATCGATCGCGATGTGCACCTGCCGGAAGGCACCGTCATCGGCTACGACCAGACCGAGGACAAGCGGCACTATCATGTGACGCCATCAGGGCTGACGGTGGTGACGCGGGATGGGTCGCTGTATGAAAGTCCGGTGTCGCCGGCTTTCCTGAGCGTGCCGCACTGAGGGAAGCGAGTCGGCGAGTCAACCGGGTAAACCAACGATCAGCTATAAAGCTGGTCGGCGGATCTTTAGCCTGGCGATGGAAAGAAGCCCGTCACGCTGTGAGCCGGTACATGATTCTCGGCCCGGCCTGGAACACGTTCTTCGCGCAGCGAAAGCCGGAGATCGCTTCCAGAATGCGGGCGTTCGAGGGTGCGCCAGCCAAGTCACATCTCTGCTACATAGAGAAGTAAAAATATTGTTCGACGCTTGCGCGGAAGTGGTATTGTTGTTGGCCGCGTGAGCCGCGTCCTTTCCGCCCGCGCTTAACAATGTTCCCGATTTGGTGCCGTGCTTCGTAGTCGAGGAACACGGCGGATCGTGCTTGCTGGCTGTATCACCCGATGGGTGACGAGGGCCCAAGCACTGGGCTCCATCACCCGCGGGAGTAAGACCATGAACAATCGCAGACTCAGAACCTTTATAGCCACAGCCCTTCTCCTGATCGCGGGAGCATGGACGGTGGATGCAAGCGCGCAAAGCGCGAAGCAATTCGAAAAGAAGGAAAGCAGATGGGTGCCCATCATCGCCTTCACCAACTCTCCTGTGGCCGATGCCGACATTGTGGTAACGCGCCCCGATGGGAAGGTGATTTTTGAGAAAGAGCATGCCACGAATGCGCGAGGGTTCTATCCTGCTGAATTTCATCCCATACCGAAGAAGTTTCGCGTGACGGTGATCTGGGAACCGACCAAGGCCCCGTACCGCTCTTTGGGACTGGTGATAATGAGCACCGAGGTGAACGACTATGACCCGGTGAACGGACATGTTTATGTCAATCCGGTGACCACGATCGTGAGCCGACTGCGGGACCGTCGTCCGGAACTAAGCCTGGCGAGAGCACAGGCGATCGTGCGGTTTGTTCTTGGCATGCCGGCGAACGCCAGCCTAGGTGCTGCATTGCGTGAGGGGCCGTACTTCCAGTCGCCTTTTTTTTCGGAATCGGAATTTCTCAAGAAGGCGATCGCATATGGCGGGTTTGAAAGTTATATCGAGAGCCTGATCACGCAAGCCATCTATCATCCGCAGACGCAAGTCCTCTATCGTCCAGTGACGCAAGCCATCCGTCCTCAGAATGAACCGCTCCTACTCGCCGCAGCGGCAGGCCCGGGGTCTGACGTAGCGAAGTTCGTGGCGTTGAGTTTAGCCCAAGGTGCACTTAGCTATCTCGGCGGCCAAGGGGTGGGCTGGGCGGCCACCGCAGCGGGCATTTTCGAGCCGGGAGTAACTGCCGCAGACATTGCGCAGTTGCAATCACAACTGGAAGGTTTGCAGAGCAGTGTCGACGCTCTCAGCAGTCAGCTTAGTCAAGCTACCGCACAGATCCTCGCGGCAATCAACTACTCACAGTACAACACTCTCTCGATCCAGGCGCTCAAACTAGCTGCTCAGATAAATGTCGTAGAACAGAATGTAACTGATCTAGCGGACGGATGCCCACCCGCGACGTCGCAGCCCGCGCCTCCGTTGTCTACCTACTGCCGATCCCAAAAAGCAACAGTTGCCAAACAGCTCAGCGAGTCGGAGATCAATGCCTCTTACGAGGAGTTCGCCGCGTTTCTGGAGGATACGGCGACGGTTGGCAACAAGGGTATGCTGCACCTGTTCAGCCTGTGTATGGGGGAGAGTGTCGGTCACTTTTTCCGGAATCCCGATTCGGCCAAAGTCCGAAATATGTGGGATTACTGGGATGCGGTCGAAACACAGTCGGCAAATCTCAAAGTGGAACTATTGCATTTGCAGAAGGCGCAGGATGACCCCGGGGGACAAAAAGTACTCCTGAGATTTTTGGGGGACGCCAGCAAAAATCCGCCGACCAACGGAGAACTGCAGAATACGCATGCGGCGGAGGACAACCTGGTATGGCCGCTTCTTCCCATAGGTACGGTGATCGATACCAAGAATCATCTCATGTGGATGACCAGTTTACCGGGCAATACGACATATCCCGCCTGCCAAAATGCGCTGGTTACCCCAGGTCCTCCAGGCAATGGGGCAGGCATCTCAACAGGTCCCGTACTGAAGATCTATCTGTTTTCCTGGCAGTCGACTGCCGAGGGTAGCCTTTTATTGATTTGGCGTTCCCCGACCGCGGATGAGGCGTCCTCGCTCATTGACGGCTGGAAAGGAAATGCGAATAGTCCGAATGCATACATTCACGATCAGACAGTCGGCCGACCCAGCGATCCTCCCGGCGGCGTCGTTCCCTTCATGAACATCCTCCCTGCAGCAGGAAACAAATGCGCGTCATCGGGCCCAGCGTCTGGACGCAGACCAAAACTGGATCTGCGTATCAGGGCAACGACACCTACTACATGCTTGATTTGCAATTCGGCGATTTCGCGGATCCTAAATCAATCATCGGAGCGCCGGGTCAGACCAATTGGCTATTGCTAGTTCACGACCTCACTGGAGGAGAGCAGTACTACTGGTATGACTAGGTTCGCAGCCGCTCCTGATGCTGGATGCAATGCTACGGACGTGATCCGGGGCTGAGGGTTTGTGGGAGAGTGTGCCGGTGCCGAACTGACTTTGGCGGCGCGCTCTCCTGCAGCCTGAAATTCCCTTCGCAGTCTGACCGACTGTCGCTCACTCCTGACCGATTCCCGATACGCATTCCACCGAACGGTGCTCAGCTCCTGCTGCTATTGACTGCATGTTGATCTCCATGCAATTGTTAGCGCGAGTTATCTGAGACATATTCGGTGCGGATCGCTGACCTTATCCTACCTGTCGTTGCAGTGATCCTGAGTGGCTGGCTTGTCGGCTATACGGGCTATCTGTCGCGGTCGTTGTCTGACGCACTGATTCACTTCGCCTACAACATCGCAATGCCGGCGTTGCTGATCGTCACGATTGCGCAAGAGCCAAGTCATTCGCTGATCCGTTGGCGCTTTCTTGTTGCCTTTGGGGGCGGCTCGCTCCTCTGCTTCGTCCTTGTGTTCGGCATCATGAGCATTCGTGCTTCGCGAAGTGTCGCCAGCCGGACGATGCATGGCATGGCGGCATCGATGACCAATACCGGCTTTGTTGCGTTACCTGTCCTGGAGGCGATCTATGGTCCGCGCGCCGTGTTGCCGGCGGCCATCGCCACGGTATTCGTGGCCGTGGTGATGTTTCCAGCAGCCGTGGTCCTGCTCGAACTGGGACAGCGGGATGAGCATGGCGCACGCACGGCCCCGATGGTCACACTGAGGCATGTCGTGCTTAACCCGCTGGTGATATCTACCCTGATTGGGATACTTTTATCGGCCCTCGGTCTGCGCATGCCCGGGCCGGTCATTGCTTATCTGGATATTCTGGCCGATGCGCTGACGCCTTGTGCTCTGTTCGCCATCGGACTGGGGCTGTCGATCGATGCATTGCGCGCCAGTATCGGGCGAGCTTCGCTGCTCGCGATCGTCAAGCTGGTCCTCATGCCTCTGATCGTGTACGGATTGAGCCTGTGGCTGGGACTCGACCCCCTCTACACCATTGCGGCTGTCATCTGCGCCGCTGTGCCCACGGCCAAGACAGCCTACATTCTTGCGGGCGAGTATCGCTGCGAGGAGATGATGGTAGCGTCCACGATCTCGCTGACAACTCTGGCGTCTATCATCTCGCTCGTGGTCTGGCTCTATGGGCTATCCGCGCTGGCAAAGCACATCGCTCCCAGCTGAAGAACGCGAGCGCGTTCAGTCCGCTTCACGGCGTTCCTGTGGCCCTCAAAAATTGATCGGCGACCCCGGCGTGACGTAGTTGACGACCTGACGGAGGATGTCGAAGGCGGCGGCGTCCGTCGTGGCGTTTTCGCTCTTGGTAGCCTCGACCGTGATGGTCACACCGTTGGCCATGTTGTAAGCGAAGGCGCCGCTGTAGCCATTGATGGAGGGATTTTGCACGATCCAGCCATTGGCTACGACGAACCCATAAGCAAAATACAGGTTGGGGTTAAATTTCCCCACTTTAGGCGGAGCGATCTGCTCTTTGAAGTGCGCGGCCGAAATCAAACGGCCAGATCCAAGGATTGACCCCCATTTGCCGATATCGCGAAGGTCGGAGATGGGCAATCCCGGCGTCGAGCCCCACGACGGATTCCAGTAAGTGCAATCCTCGTAGGTTTTATTGCGCTCGCTGGTAAATGCATGCAGCACCGGCGCCGGTATGTCTTCATTGGCCGGGAAAGAGGTGCCTGTCATGTGCATGGGCTTGAAGATATTCTCTTCGTACAACTGCGCGATGGACTCATGCGTGGCGCGCTCAATCACCTGGCCCAGGATGACATTGTCGGTGTGAGAATATTTCTGGCTCGTGCCGGGCGCAAACTGCATCTTGCCATCGCGCACCGAGTAGTGGATCAGCTCATCATCGGTAAACGTTCGAAATGGCTGCGCCTCCTGCAGGTTGTTAAAGTCGTCGACATATACGTAGTCGATATAGCCAGCGGTGTTGGACACAAGCATCCGCGGCGTCACCTGATCGGCGCCCACGCAGGCCGGGGAACCAGCGCGAGATCTTCTGGTCCAGATCGATGCGGCCCTGCTCCTCCAGCATCAGCAACAGCGTGGACATAAAGGTCTCCGCGATACCGCCGATGCGATAATGCATATTCGATCGTGGCCGGCGTTTCCGTCATCGAACGGCCAAGGGCGGTCGTCAATATTTCGCGGTCGCCTTGCCACATGCCAAACTCGACGGCCTTCGATCCATCCTTTTGTGAGACGTCCTGAACGATCTTGCGAATCCCGTCCGCGTCTGTGCGCGGCGGAGGAGTACTTTCAGCTCGCAATGCGATGGCCCAGACACAGCTCACGACGGTAAGCGTCATTGCGACAGCGCGATACATGGGTTTCATCGTTTCTATCTCCAAGGCTCTACTGAGGTGCATCCTCGTCGGCAACGCAGAAGACATGCAGACTGAGGGAATCCCAGCTACTCACACCATCGCCAAGCGCTCGGGGAACTGAGCAGGTGACAAGCCGCCGTCTCAGGGCTTTTTCGATCCGGTGCCTAACGGCACCTTGAAGACTGCGCCACAGGTATCGGTGGAAGTTGGTCTTACTCTCAAACAGTCGGCTCGCTCAGACCCTCCAAGGTATGTCGTTCCATAAAGCGCGCCCTGGTAGAGGATCACGCCAGCAGAGGGGTTGGAGGCCTGGTAGAAGGCCTGGAGCACTGTCTCTGGCCACTTGAAGTCGCCATTCGGCGTCAACTTGAAAACCACGCCTTGGGGTTGACCGATGCTCAAACCGTGACCCCCATTTTTTGTGGTGCCGTAGAGCTCGCCGTTCTGGTCGATGATCAGGGCAGCAGCGGGGTTACCGCCGCGAACGCCACCCGTAAAGCTATGGAGCACCCTCTCGCTCCACTTAGGCTCGCCGTTCCCAGGCGGCGTCAGCTTGAAAACCACGCCTCCAGTGCTGGTCCCACCCTGGTATGTCGTTCCGTAGAGGTTCCCCTGCTGATCGAAGACCAGGCCCGCCACGGGGTTCTCGCCGTCCAGGCAAATGGTAGTCACGCAGAAACTATGAAGAACGGTCTCTGTCCAGGTGGTCTTGCCCTTGGCGGGCGGCGTCAGTTTGAATGCTGTCCCAGAATCCTCGGTTCCGCCGTATACCGTCGTGCCGTAGAGGGCCCCCTGCTTGTCAGCAATCAACTCCGATACCGGATGAGAGCCATCGTCGCAAAGGAAGCCTACAGAGCAGAAGCTATAGAGCACCGTCTCGGACCACTTGGTTTCATCCCCCGGAGGTGGCGTGAGCTTGAACACGGTCCCTTTGTTGACGAAGAGGCCTCCCTCGGAGGTCGTGCCGTAGAGCGAGCCGTCCGGGCCGGCAAGCAGAGCATCCTGGGGATAGGTGCCGTCGGAGCAGGCGGACAGCTTGCAAAAGTCATAGATCACAACTTCCGACCAGGTGTTCTCGCCATCGGGGGATGGCACGAGTTTGAAAGCCGTCCCATAGCCGTACAGGCCGCCGCCATTCGTGGTGCCATAGAGTGCGCCACCCCGGCCAACGATCAGGTCACCCTCGGGATATTCGCCGTCCCAGCCGTTGGTGTGGCCGGTGAAGCTGTAGAGCACCGTCTTTGTCCATGCCGTCTTCCCCTTGGCGGGGGCCGTCAACTTGAACGCCGTCCCGTAATTGTCGGTGCCACCCTCGGCCGTCGTGCCATAGAACGCGCCGTGGTATTCGAGCAGGCCGGCCAACGGAAACTCGCCGTCGGCACCGCCCTGAAATTTGTAGATAACGGCACTCGCCGCCCTGCATGGGGTGACCGACACCGCGCAGAGTACGGCGAGGCTGAGTGCTAGACAGCGATAGATATTTTTCATCGATTCCCCTTAGCTTGAACGCGAGCATTCTTTGGTGAACTTTGCGTTCACACGCGCTGCAACATGGTTGTCTGGGGGACGCCGACGATCGATAGTACGTGTTCCATACGAAATTCCGCTACGCGGAAAAGAACAGATTCACTTCACCGCCAATTCTTTCTCTCTGCCGGCCTCCCAAATTGGTCAGGGCTTCGGATTTCAGATAGACGGCTGAACGCACCATCTACATCCTGAACATCGCCAATTTGCTCATCGGCAGCCCTGCATTTCGGGGCTGTTCCCGGATCAGGGGCAATCCAGCAATTTTCGTGGCGATTTTCTTTTACCCTGTTCCGTGCCCTGACCCGCAATTCCATGGAACTATCGGGCGTTTTTTCACGTATTTCGTCCCATGAGCGCGGCAGCCACATGGCCGGGATTGCTGGGCGGGGGACGTAACCTCTCGCGAACGAACGGATTGTGGATGCCGGCCAAGTCTCCGCGGCTGGTAACCGGGTATTCTTCTGACGACGTAAGGCCCGGGGTAGCCGGCGGCATGGATAGGGGCAGAGACAGGGGCTGGGAGAAGCCCGCGCGGCGAGAGAACACGGCCGCCCGAGGCGCCGCGTCCGTGCCTGCCGTGCCGTCCGCGGATGTGGACTGGGCGGGGATGGTGGAGCGCTGCCTGCGCGGAGACGGCGGGGCATGGGCGGAGCTGGTGCGCGGCCATCATCGCCGGGTGTACGGCATGTGCTACCGCTTTACAGGATCGCCGAATGACGCCGAGGACCTGACGCAGGAGGTTTTCCTGAAGCTGTACGGGAACCTGCGCAGCTTCAACAGCGAGAAGGGCAGCTTTACCACCTGGATCACGACGCTGACGCGGAACCTGCTGGTGGACCACTTCCGGCGGAGCCGGATGGAGCGCTCGACCGATTCGCTGGATGCCGGGTGGGATGATGGGGAAGATGTGCGCCCCGGCGCAGAACTCCTGCAGGATGCGCGGCGGTCGCCGCATGACCACATGGTGGGCCGGGAGCTGGAAAAGATGGTGCAGGCGGCCCTCGCAAAGGTCTCGCCGGAGCTGCGCGAGGCTGTTATTCTGCGCGATCTAGAAGATATGGATTACAAGGAAATAGCGCTGGTGCTGCGGGTGCCGGAAGGTACCGTGAAAAGCCGCATCAGCCGGGGACGCGCAGAACTTGCGCGCCTGCTAGGACGTAATAAGAGCCAGGTGATGTAGCCGTGACGATGACTGACAATCCGGAGAAAGGACCCCGCACCCTGAGCTGCGAAGCCTGGGAGGCGATGCTGGCCGACGCGCTGGACGGCACGCTCGACGCCCGCGATGGAGAGGCCTTCTATGCGCACAGCAGCGGCTGTGGCGCCGGGTGCGCGGAGCTGCTGGAGGAGGCGAAGCGCGGCACGGAATGGCTTCGATTTCTACACCAGACGCCGGAGGCACCTGAAGGGCTCCTAGAGAAGATTCTCGCCGGCACGACCGGGCTTCCCGATGCGCAGCAGCCGTTAACGGCGAGCGGCGCGGTGGCGCTGCCGCGGCAGCCCTGGATGTCGGCGCCGATGCACATGCTGCAGCGGCATATGTTTGAGTCGCGCATCCTGATGACGCTGGCGATGGCCTTCTTCTCGATCGCGCTGACGCTGAACCTGACCGGCGTGCGGCTGAGCCAGTTGAAGCTGAGCGACCTGAGCCCGTCGGCGCTGGCGTCTTCGGTGCGGCACGAGTTCTTTACGACCTCTGGGCACCTGATGCAGTACTACTCGAATTTGCGGGTGGTGTATGAGATCGAATCGCGGGTGAACGAGATGCGGGGGCGCGACAACAGCGCTCCGGCGGCGCAGCCTGCCAGCCAGCCGCAGCAGCAACAGCCGTCGCAAGAACAGCAGCCACAGGCCAAACCATCCGGCGGGAGCAAGCCGGGCGGATCGGCACGGAAGTCCGGCGGAGCTGCGCATCCCGAGCAGGAGCACAGCAGAAGCGGATTTGAGGCACCGGTCCCCGTGCTGGCGCTGTTCCACACAAGAGCTCTATCCGGAGCGCATCCACAATTTGAGATGGGTGCGCCCAGCAGAATTTTCTCCTCGGGCCTCGTGTTTTTATTTTCCGAAAGACCAGGCAATCACCATAAGCCGTCAGAAAGGAGCCTGGTATGAACTGCAACTATCATCCTGATGTCCCCTCCTCTGCCTTTTGCCAATTTTGCGGCAAGCCTTTGTGCAAGGAGTGTGTCCGCAACGTGGGGGGTTCCGTGTTCTGCGAGGGGTGCCTGGCGGAACGACTGCGCACTTCCGGTGGCGCTGGCACAGTGCCCGCAGCTATCTTTAGCGGCACACCACATCCCATGCTTGGCGGCCTGCTGGGCATCATCCCCGGCGTGGGCGCCATGTACAACGGGCAGTACGCCAAGGCGATTGCGCATGTCGTGATCTTCGCCGTGCTGGTCAGCCTGAGCGATCACGCATCCGGGGTCTTCGGCATTCTGGTGGCAGCCTGGGTGGTTTACCAGATCTTCGACGCCTACCAGACCGCTCTCGCCCGGCGCGACGGAATGCCGCTGCCCAATCCTTTTGGCTTGAATGACATTGCGCAGCGGCTGGGCATCCATCCGCATCCCGGCATTCCGCCGATGCCACCGGTCCCTCCCGTTCCGCCGACTGGAGGAGCGGCGTGGGCGCCGCAACCGGGACAGCCGTATTCGGGATTTGTGCCTCCTGCTCCCGGTTATGCTCCGGCTCCCGGGCAGCCAGGCTACGCTGAGTGGCTGGAAAACGATATTCGTCAAAGAAGTGGCGCGACTCCGGGACAACCCGGCTACGGGCCGGTGCCGGGACAGCCGAGCTACTACGCTCCGGTTCCCCCGCGGCCACCGAACATCTATATGGGCCGCGATATCCCGGTCGGCGCGATCATCCTGATCGGGCTGGGCATCCTGTTCCTCTTCGGCTCGCTGGGCTTGCTGCACGAGGACTGGGTGGCGCATGGATGGCCGCTGCTGATTATTGGACTGGGAGTCTGGATCATCTTCCGGCGGACGCGCGGAATTCCTCCGCCGCCGATGCCTCCGGCCAATGGCTCGATTCATAGCCCGGGGCATACGCACTCGGTGCCGACGGACACGACCGGGGGCACACGATGAATAGCTGGCTGCTGATCCGGCGTCTGCGGGGCCCGGCGTTTCTGCTGCTGTTTGGTGTGACGGCGCTGCTGCACCAGTGGCACATCCTGAGCTTCAGCCAGAGCTGGCCGCTTTACCTGGTGCTGGCCGGGGTGCTGGCCCTGGCGGAGCGCGCGGCCTTCCAGGCGCCGGATGCGTCGCAGATACCACCGCAATATCCGCCTTATGGCTATCCTCCGCAGCCAGCGCCGACGGGCTGGCAGACACCGCCTGCGGCACCGGGCACGGGCATTGTGCCTGCGCCTTCGAATGACCTTGCACAGAGCGATCCGACACAGAAACGGGCGCACGGAAGGAGGCCGGTGATGGCTGCTGCACCTCCGCCGTATACCTCCGGGCCCAGTAATCCCGATCCGCGCGGGCAGTGGAAGCAGCAGCAGCGCGCCGCGAAAGAGCAATGGCGCGCGCAGCGTGCGTACTACCGCGGCTGGCGACGGCCATCCATTGTGCGGCCGATTGTGCTGATCGTCATCGGCATCGTTGCGCTGCTGATTCAGATGGGCACCATCAGTGGTTACGAATTCTGGGACTGGTACATCCACTGGTGGCCGGTGCTGTTGATCGGCCTTGGCCTGGCGCTGCTGGGCGAATGGTGGCTGCAGCAGGGCGATCCTTACAGCCGTCGTACCGGCGTGGGCGGGCTGGTGTTTCTTATCGTGCTGCTTGCGGTTCTGGGCATCGTCGGCAAGCACGCGATGAACAGCCCTTTCGGCTGGCACTTCTCTGACGAGGACAATAACTGGGGCATGCACCTGTGGGGACAGGAGCATGATGCGGACCACCAGTTCG
The DNA here is from genome assembly GCA_963797895.1 of uncultured Acidobacteriaceae bacterium. Lineage (GTDB taxonomy): Bacteria > Acidobacteriota > Terriglobia > Terriglobales > Acidobacteriaceae > KBS-83. The sequence goes on along the minus strand of CAWCRD010000006.1, from coordinate 1,189,452 downwards.
AGCAGGCCTTCGGCGCGAACGGACGTTTGACCATCAACAATCCGCATGGCGACGTGTCGATTGCCCCATCGACGGATGACCGCATCCATGTGAGCGCGCACGAGACGGTGTATACGTCCAACGACCGCGATGCGGACAAGCAGCTCACGAAGCTGCGGCCGGAGCTGCAAGTGAACGGCAATGAAGCAACACTGACGACGGCGAATATCGATCGCGGCAGCGTGGACCTGACGGTGCAAGTTCCGGCGAATACCAGCGTGACGATGAAGGCGGGCCGCGGGAACGTGGCCGTGAGCGGGCTGAACGGTACGGTGGGCGTGGACGCCGGGCACGGCAACGTGACGCTGAACAAGATTGGCGGCGCGTGCACGGCGCGGATGTCCGGCGGCGACTTCTCTGCGCACGCGCTGACCAGCAGCCTTTCGGTAAGCGGGCGCACGGAGGATGCGAATGTCTCCGACGTGACCGGCAAGGTGACGCTCGAAGGCGACTTCCTGGGCGAAGTGGATGTGGCGAAGCTGGGCGGGGCGCTGAGCTTCCACTCCAGCCGCACGACCTTCGATGTGGACCACCTGAATGGCGATCTTCTGCTGGATGACAGCGACCTGACGCTGAATGATGCGAAGGGCCGGGTGGAAGCGGCGACGCGCTCGAAGAACATCACGATGAGCAAGGTGGCGGGACCGCTGGATGTCCAGACTTCGGACGGCGACATCAGCGTGAACCTGAATGGCGGCGACGGGCCGATCAGCCTGCGCAATCGCAACGGCGCGATCCGGCTGGGGCTGCCGGCGAATCATCTGTTCCACGTGGATGCGAACGCGCACGACGGAAACGTCTCCAGCGACCTGACCTACGCCGGCAGCGTGGAACGGAGCGATCACTCACTGAGCGGAAACACGGGAAGCGGCGGCAATGCGACTCCGGTGACGCTGGTGGCCGAGCATGGCGACGTGGAGATAAAGCGGGTGGAGGAGAACGAGCAGGCTGAGGCACCCGAACCGCCGGAGGCTCCGGAAGCGCCTGAGGGCAATGTGCCGAATCCGCCGAAGCCACCGCGGCCCCCGCATCTGCGTGTGCCGCGGAATCAGCCGGTGCCGCAGCCTACGCCGCAGTAGGGCGAGCATCTACCTACTAAGCGCTGTAGTTCGCCACCACTCGGGTTACTTTTCCAGCCGCAGAGAGCTCCAGGAACTCTCCGGTGTGAGTTCCCTTTTGATTTTTGTAATAGAGCAGCACGCTGTTTACGCCCCAGAGCACGTTCTCAAGGCCAAAGTGTAGTTCGGGGTGGGCGTCCAGTCCTCGCTGAAAGTACGCTCTCAGGTTTGCCTTTCCAACGATCCTGCCGTCGGGCGTCCCCAATAACTGGACGGCAGCGGGTGAGGTCAATTCGACTGCGTCGTCGTAGTGCGCCATGATCGCGTCCAGATCATGACTGTTCCAAGCTGCTATCCAGTGGTTGGCCAGATTCCAAGCTTCGTCTCTTGTCATTGGCGCCTCTCCAAGCGAATGTTTCAGCAGGCCGAAGCAGCTTGCAGATATTTTTCGACCAGCAGCAGCGGCTCTTTCGATCACCTGTTCAAGCGTGAGATCGGTGGAGTCGATGATGGCGGCGTCGGGCGCGGGGCGGAGGGGTGAGTCGGCGCGGGTGCGGTCGCGACGATCGCGCTCGCGGATCTCTTCGAGGACTTTTGCTGGTAGCTCTGTGGCGACTGCGGCGCCGCCGGTTTCTCCGTTGCGCGTCTGTTCGTAGCGGCGTTCGCCCCGTTTTTCCGGTGAGGCATCGAGGAAGATTTTGACCGGCGCGTGCGGAAAGACGACGGTGCCGATGTCGCGGCCTTCCATGACGACGTTTCCACGAGCGCCGAGCGCCTGCTGCAACGTGACCAGCCAGCGACGGATGGGCGGGTGGATGCTGACCTCCGAAGCCGCGGCAGTGATAGCGGGTGTGCGGAGTTGTGCGGTGACATCGGCTCCATCGAGCAGGACGCGGTTGCCATCTGCGCCGGGCTGGAGGCGGACTTCGGTAGAGTGGGCGAGCGCTTCCAGAGCGGCGGAGTTGCCGGTGGCTACTCCAGAGTTGAGCGCCTTGAGCGCGAAGGCGCGGTACATGGCGCCGCTTTCGATGTTGAGCAGGCTGAAGCGCTGGGCGAGCGCGCGGGCGACCGTGCTCTTCCCGGCACCGGCGGGACCATCAATGGCGACAATGAGAGGGGCAACGGTGAGCGGCGCGCTCATCTAATATTGCCCTCGTTCGTATTGCCCTCGTTCGCTTCGCTCACTCGACTTTTCTAATTTTGTTTTGTTCAACTAGCCTTCGCCTCCTTCACCAGATTCAGTGCGCGGTTTGCGCTTTGGCGGGGCAGAACCGCCAGCGCGTGGGCCGCCGGGACGTTGGCCGCCGGGGCGCTTTCCGCCGGGCTTGAAACCACCCCCTGGTCTGAACCCACCCTTCGCGGGCGGACGGCCGCCAGCCGGACGCGGCGCTGCTATGCCGCCGGGGCGGCGCGGCTTGCCGGAACTGGTGGTGGTAGACGTGCGTCCTTTGCTCGCGCCTGCGGGGCGTGGTTTGCCGAAGGATTTGCCTGGCCCGCCCGCTTTTCGGAAACCGCCGGGTTTGCGTGGGCCCGAACCTGCGTCTCCGCCTGCTGCGGGACGAGGAGGACGCGCGCCTGAACCGAAGGCAGGGCGCGGGGAGCCAAAGCGGGAAGCACCCGGTCGGCGCTCTGGACGATCCCCGCCGGCTGCCGGTCTGTCAGCAGAAGGCTTGCCAAAGCGCGGCTTACCGAACGAACCGGGCTTGCCAAACGAGGCGGGCCGGGCACCGGGTTTGCTGAATCCACCGGGACGGCCGGGAGCGCTGGCCGCCAGCGCGGAAGGGGCGCGTGTCGCGATCCTGACCCTGCGGTCTTGATGGACGAGGGCGGGGCGTGAATGTGCGCTCCGGACGCTCACTACCGGATTCAATGCGCGGCGGAACATTGCCGGACCCAGCGGGGCGCGCGGGACGGCGATCGCCTGCGGGCGAATATGGCCGCTTGAAGGGGCGGTCGCCCTGCGGGCGGGACTGGCCTTCGCGGCGGGGCGGACGGCTGCCGGAGCGAGGGGGACCGCCGCCGGGCCGATCTCCGAACGGCTTGCGGAACGGGCGGTCTGGGCGGGACGTGCCGCCGGGACCGAAAGAACGGTCGGCGCCGGACGGACGACCGGGGCCGGAAGGGCGATTGGAGCGGAAGGCACTGCGTCCCTCGCCAGCCGGACCACGGTCTGCTCGGGACGGGAAGGGTCGCGACGGACGCTCGCCGGGGCCCGCAGGCGGACGGCCTTGGCGGAAGGGTGGGCGGGCGCCGCCGGGAGCGGGCCGGAAGCGGGATGCGCCTTCGCCACTACGGGGCGGGCGATCACCAGCCGGCCGGTCGCGACGAAAATCTCCGCGTGCAGGCCTGGCGGGCCGGTCTTTCCCGAAATTGCCGCTGCGCTCAAAGCTGCCTGCGGGCTTGCTGAATCCGGGCTTGAAAGAACCACCGCGGGATGGGCCGCCCCGCGCAAAGCGGCCGGGGCGATCCGGACGATTCAAACGATCTGGGCGTTCCGAAGATGGGCTGGGGCGACCGCGGCGCTCGAAATTTGGTCGCGGCGGACGAGCGGTTTCGTCGCTTCCGCTGCGTTCCGCTCCGAACGGGCGATCTCCGCTTCGTTGGGGACGGCGGAATCCGCCTTCGCGCCGCGGCGGGCGCTCGCCTTTGTGCTCTTCACGCGGGGTGAAGCGTCCGCGTGCGCGGTTGGAGAAGCTGGGACGCTGCACTGGCTTGCGCGGCGCGGCGGGAGCTCCGGCGGCGGCTTCGGCGAAGCTAGGCTCGTTTTGTTCCAGGCCGGCATCGACGGAAGCGTCGAGTGCGGCAGTTTCTGATACTGATGCTGCTGCGGTTTCTTCTTCCTCGGCGATTTCGGGTAGAGTGCCTTCGACGTACAGCTGTCCTTCCCCGTTGAGCGGGAACGATCCGAGCTGACGGGTAGCGGAGAGAGCGTGGACGACCTCGCGGATGCGGGATCGGGAGGCTACGGGCGAGAGAAAGATTCCCACCTGCTCGGCGGTGGCGGCAACGGCGGACTGCAAATAGAACGAGACGAGCATGGAAAGCGCGGCGCCCTGAGATTGGGTGCTGCCGATGTTGAGCTCGCGGCGATGACGCGCGTTGAGCAGCTCCCAGTGCGCAGGGGCGCCCTGCTCATCCGGAACGGGCACGGCACGCATGGAATGCCACAGCTCGCCGAGCGCGCGCAGCACGGCGGCTTCCGTGACTTCACGACCGAGGCGCTCGCGCAGCTCGATGGCGGTAAGCGCGCCTTCGCGCTCGAGAATGGCGTATGCTTCCGCGGCGAGCGGGGACACGCGCGAGGCGCCGACAGTGGAGGGCGCACGCTTGGGGCTGCGCTCTGGCTGGAGTGCGTAGAGATGCGGGAGGGCTTCCGGAGTGGCGAGAAAATCGGGCTGCTCACCCGCCATGCCGGAAGGCGAGCCGAAAAGATTCAGGGCAATCGCAGCGCCGGATGCGACGAGGCGCGCGAGCATCTGCGATGCAGCAGCGATCTCGTCCGGTGTGGGAGTGATGTTGCTGCGGCCCGCTACGGCTTCGACGAAGCTGGGCGCGGGGACAGGCAGGTGCTGATACCGCGGAAGAAAAAGGCAGAGGGGCGTGTCCCGAAGCCAGCGCTCGGCGTCGTCGAGCGTAAGAAGCGCGTTGCCATCCTGACGCCAGCGTGTCTGCCGCGCTTTTTCCAGTTGATCCTGTTTCATGAGTTCCGATCTTGATGTTGCGATGTATCGCCTGTGTCCGGTGCCGCTGCAAAAAGCAGATCCCTCCACTGCGCGGTTACACCGCTTCGGTCGGGATGAGGGTTCCTGTTACGGACACTAAATGCGGTGAAATGCGCGCTCGATGTCCTTCCAAGAATACCGTAGTGCGATGGGGCGGCCGTGGGGGCAACTGGTGGGCAGCTCGGTTTTGCCCAGCTCGCGGAGCAGCCAGGCCATGCGCTCGGGGTCAAGGGGCATGTTGACCTTGATGGCGGAGTGGCAGGCGATGGACGCGGCAATGCGCGCGCGGGCGGTGGAGAGATTCTCGCGCTGATCGAGGCGGTCGCTCTGCTCCAGCACTTCGACGAGCATGCGTTCGAGCTCGCGGCCTTCGAGACCGACCGGCGCTGCCTTGATGGCAAGGGTGCGCGGGCCGAAGGGCTCGGCTTCGAAGCCGTTGCCTTCGAGCTCGGCGGCGATGGTAGAGAAGGCCACCATCTGGGCGGGTGTGAGGTCGATGAGCAGCGGCATGAGGAGACGCTGGCGCTGCACCCGCTCGACTTCGCGCTCGCGGAGGATTTTCTCAAAGAGCACGCGCTCGTGCGCCACGTGCTGATCGATGATCCAGAGGCCCTCTTCGTTGGTGGCGAGAATGAAGGACTCACGGAGCTGGCCAATGGGTTTGAGCGAGGCGAGGGCGTGCAGGGTTGCGGCTTCGTCGGGGACGGCGACGGTCGAATTCGCGATGAGCTGAGCCGCTGCTGTTGGGAGCTCCGCGTTCAGCAGGGACAGCGCGGCGCCCTCCTCGATGGCGATGGCTGTTCCGTTTCCGGCAGCGGTGAAATCGAGCCGAGTGGCGACAGGTGCGGGACGCAGTGATTCGAGAGCAAAGGAGTCGGCGGTGCCGGTGAAAGGCGCGGATTCCGGAGCGCCCGGCATTGCGGAGACGCCAGGCAGCAGGGAGGGCGACGCGACGGCGTGCGTTTCAAGCGCGGCGAGGAAGCCCATGGCGGGGCGCGACTGAATCAGCTTGTTGCGCAGCGTCTCGCGCACGAAGTCGTGTACGAAGCTGGGCTGGCGAAAGCGGACCTCGGTCTTCGCGGGGTGGACGTTCACATCGACTTCCTCCGGCGGCAATTCGAGGAAGAGCAGGACGACAGGGAAGGATGTGGGCGGGAGGATGTTGCGATAGGCCTCGGAGACGGCGTGGAGAAGCAGGCGGTCGCGCACGAGGCGGCGATTGACGAAGGAGTAGATGGAATTGCGGTTGAGCTTTTCGAGCTCGGGCTTAGAGGTGAAGCCGGAGAGCCGCAGGTGGCCGGGGACGGGCGGCTCGTAGTCTTCATCCTGCTTCCACGGAGGCGGGGAGGGGAGGCCGACGCGCTCAAGATCGACTTCCGCGGCGATGGGCAGCAGGTGATCGAGCGTTTCCCTGCCGAATATCTGAAAGATGCGGTCGGCGGGCTCGGCGACCGGCGCGGCCTGGAGCAGTGCGTGAGTGGCGGAATGCAGCTCGAAGTGCTTGTCCGGGTGTGCGAGCGCGTAATGTGTCACCAGTGCGGTGACGTGTTGCAGCTCGGTCGTTTCCGACTTGAGAAATTTGCGGCGCGCGGGGGTATTGAAGAAGAGATCGCGGACGGCAATGGTTGTGCCCGGGGGCAGACCCGCGTCTTCGACGCGATGCATGCGGCCGCCAACGATTTCGATGCGGGTGCCGGCAGGCTCTTCGGCGGCGCGGGTCTCGATTTCGAGACGGGATATTGAGGCGATGGAGGGCAGCGCCTCGCCACGGAAGCCGAGAGTCGCGATGGCGAGCAGATCGTCACTGGTGCGGAGCTTGGAGGTGGCGTGGCGCTCGAAGGCGAGCAGGGCGTCATCGCGCACCATGCCGCAGCCGTTGTCTGCGATGCGAATGAGCTTGCGGCCGCCGCCCTCGACTTCCATGCGTATGCGGGTGGCGCCGGCATCGAGCGCGTTTTCAAGCAGCTCCTTGACCACGGACGCAGGGCGGTCCACCACTTCGCCGGCGGCGATCTGGTTGGCGACCTGGTCGGTCAGTACGCGGATGCGGCCCATGAACTAAGAGTACGGCAGTGAGTGGTGGAGAACTTCCCGGATCGTGACGGTACATGCGAGGAGGACCGAAAACGGACAACTGCTTTCTGCTGGGTGGACATATTTCGAGGATCACTATTATGGTGGATGATTGCCGCGAGCTGCTCAAGCTCGATGCTCTCTCTGCGGCAGAACATTCCGTTTTCAGGGAGAGATGGATTGCAATCGCCGACCGTATCTTCAACCTATCCGACACGCAGAGGTTTTCTTGCTACCTCGGTCGGGGTGCTGGCTGCGTCATCGCTGGGAAGCTCACAGGCGGCTCCGCCGGCACCGATGAAGACCGGTTACGCGCCCGTGAATGGTTTGAAGATGTACTACGAGATTCACGGCGGTGGAGAGCCGCTGGTGCTGATCCACGGCGGCGTTGTGGGCATCACGATGTTCGGGCCAAATGTAGACGCGCTGGCCAAGACACGGCAGGTGATCGCGGTAGAGTTGCAGGGCCACGGGCACACGGCAGATATCGATCGGCCGATGAGTGTCGAGGCTATGGCGGATGATATTGCCGCGCTCATTCAGTATCTCGGCTTGAAGCAGGCGGATGTGATGGGCTATTCGCTGGGCGGGTCCGTCGCGCTGCAAACGGTATTCCGGCATCCGCAGTCTGTGCGCAAACTGGTGATCGCGTCGGCTCGGTTTCGGCGGAACGGAATGTATCCGGAAGTGTTGGCGGCGTTCGACAAGATGGATGCTTCGACCGGTGCGCAAATGAAGCAGTCGCCGTTGAGCAAGATGTATCCGAGTGTCGATTGGGAGGCACTCTTCGGCAAGCTCGGCGAGATGGTGCGGAAGGACTTCGACTGGTCGAAGGAAGTCGCGGCAATCCGCTCACCAACAATGCTGGTCTTCGCCGATGCGGATGCGGTACGGCTGCAGCACATTGTGGAGTTCTACAGTTTGCTGGGCGGTGGACAGAGAGACGCCGGGCTGGACGGTTCTCAACGGTCGGTAAACGAGCTGGCGATTCTTCCGGGGCTGACGCACTACAATTTGAGCGCGGCCCCCGCGCTTGTCGCTGCGGTGACGCCCTTTCTGGATGCGGCGATGCCGCAGCTCCACTGACGCAGAATCAGGGCGCAAGCAAACGCAACTTATTATGCGATCGATGGTCTGCCCTTATTTTTCCGGAGTGATTATTTCTGATCGGGCTGCGAGTAGAGCCACCAGGCGCTAGCGAGATCCTGCACGATGTGGCCCAGCGATTTGTAGATGGTGACTTCATCGGCTGTGCGGCGGCCTTCGGATTTGCCCGCTAGGACCTCGCCGATCTCGGCGAGGATTTGGGAGTCATCCATGAGGCCGGCTTGTTTGGCGCGGAGAAATTCTGCCCCTTGTTGGAGGACGCCTTCGCGGCTGTCGGCGAAGTAGCGGGATCGGGCTACGAGCGCGTTGTCGATCTCGGCAGGCCCGGCATGGCTGGAGCCGACTACGTTGATATGTGTGCCGGGCTGGACCCATTCGGATTTGAGGATGGGTTCGGCGGCGGCGGTGAGAGTGCAGATGATGTCTGCTTGAGCGACGGCCTGCTGTACGGTGGCGGCGGCGATGATGGGCGTGTTGAGTTCCGGCTGCAGCTTTGCGGCAACAGCGTGGGCGCGCTCCATAGAACGTCCCCACAGAACGATTGACTCGAACACGCGGACTTTGCTGATGGCGCGCGCGTGAGTGATGGCCTGCTCGCCGGTGCCGAGGATGGCGAGATATTTGGAATCGCTACGGGCGAGCGCGTCGGTGGCGACGGCGCTGGCCGCGGCGGTGCGGATGGCGGTGACTTCGCCGGCGTGGACGATCGAGACCGGCGTGCCGGCGTCCGGCTCGAAGAGCACAATAAGACCCTGATGCGAGTGGTGGCCCTGCGCGGCGTTCTCCGGGAAGATGCTGAGCAGCTTTGCCCCGAATGGCTTATCGACACTGAGCGCGCCGGGCATGATGCCGAAGAGATGGCCGCCGCCGAGCGGAATGATGGAGCGGAGGAGCTGCCTAGTTTGGCCGGCGGAGAGGGCGATCATTGCATCGCGCATGAGCGGGATGCAGATGTCGTAGGTGAGGCGGCGGGCTACTTCTTCGCGGTCGATGAAGCGCATGGGATCAGGTCGCGCTTAAAGCGGAAATACAGACGGTGATGTGGACAGACTTGTTCTGAGCAGCCGTAGGTTGAGAGAACGTCTGCGTTCGGAGTTGCGCTTTTATCTAATACCATTCGTGTTTTGCTTCAGTAGACGCGGAATCTGACCCAATAGGTTCCGTTGTCCCAGTCGATGCGATTGCCGTTTTGTGAGATGGTTCCGTTGATGCCGGTTCCGGCCCAGTTGGTGGTGAGCTGACGTCCGCTTACGTTTCCGTTCGCGCTCTGTCCTGATTCATTCTGCAGTGTGAGATTGCCGTGTCTTTGAGTAATGGAGCAGGAACGTGAGCGCTCGCCGTTGGCGTACCACGTGCCGGTGAGATTCACGCGGTGACGTCCGCCGCCGCCATTGTCACACCGCGCCCAGTAAGTGCCGTTGGACCAGTTGATCTGGCTGCCGTCGCGGCTGAGCGTTCCGGTGACGAATTGCCAGCCGGGAGCCTGGATCTGATTGGCGCCCTGTAGATTGCCGGGCGAGGTATCGCCGGTTTCATTCGTCAGGGTAAGGAAGACGCCGTTGCCGGAGATGGAGGCGTGCTTGCCGGGATCACCCTGCGCACACCATGCACCGAGGAAGCCGGCGCCCTGCTGGGGTCCATTCATTTGGAGAGCATGAAGCGGCGCAGTGGCGCCACACACGGCGAAACAAGCACAAAGAACGATGGTGCCGATGAGGCGACGAACACTCGTAAAACACCTCCACAGACATGCATGGAACAGGTGGAGGCCATTATGCCCCGCCGGATCAGGATCCAGCGGATTTATTTCTGTGTCGGTTGCCGCTGCAAGGGGCGTGCTTATGCAGTGGTCAGCTCATGGGCCTTGCTTTCGTCGTGGTGGCCGGGGGCTCGGTCGCCTGTTACGTGGAGGCGGAGGAAATTCGTTGAGCCGGTGAGGGTGCGGGTGCCGGCGACGATGCCGAGGATCTCCTGGGACTTTACGTAACCGCCCGCGGTCAGAATGTCTTCTGCCTCTTCGACCATCGATTCCGTAGTGGACATCTTGGCGCAGACGATGGGATGTACGCCCCACAGCAGATTCATGCGGCGGATGACCTTGGGTACGCTGGAGAGTGCGAAGATGCGCGGCTTGGGACGCCACTTCGAAAGCTGGCGCGCGGTGGTGCCGGTTTCGGTGAAGACGGCGATGGCGCCGATGTCGAGGTCTTCGGCGGCGTGAGCCATGGACTCGCAGATGGTCTCGGAGATAGAGAGCCGCACATGTGCGGAGCGGCGGCGATAGTTGTCCGGCTCGGCGAACATGACGGCTTCGCTTTCGAGAACGATGCGCTCCATCATTTTGACGGCTTCGACGGGATATTTGCCGGCGGCGGACTCGGCGGAGAGCATGACGGCATCGGTGCCGTCGTAAACGGCGTTGGCAACGTCAGAGGCTTCGGCCCGCGTGGGGCGCGGATTCTCGATCATGGACTCGAGCATCTGGGTGGCGGTGATGACCGGCTTGCGGTACTCGCCGGCGCGGCGGATCACGTGCTTCTGCAGCGCGGGAACCTTTTCCGGCGGCACCTCAACGCCGAGATCACCACGCGCGACCATCACGCCGTCGGCGATTTCGAGGATGCCTTCCAGATGCTCGATCGCCTGCGGCTTTTCGAGCTTGGCGATGAGCCAGACGTCGCCACCGAAGGCGCGGGCGCGATCGCGGGTGTAGCGAACGTCTTCCGCGGTGCGGACGAAGGAGACAGCGACGGCGTCGACGTCATTGTCGATACAGAATTTGAGATCGATCTCATCCTTCTCGGTAAGCGAGGGAGTTTTGACGGCGATGCCAGGGAGATTGATGCCTTTGTTCTCGCCGAGCATACCGCCGTTGATGACGGTACATTCCACGTCATCGCCGCGGATAGCGTTGACGCGCAGCTCGATGAGGCCGTCGGAGAGCAGTATGCGCGCGCCGGACGTGAGGTTTTCGGCAAGCGTGGGAAAGGTGGTGCTGACCAGCGTGGAGGTGCCGGGGATATCGCGCGGCGTGATGGTGAGCGACTGCCCCGCGGTGAGTTGCACGGGCTTCTTATCCACGAGCTTGCCGGTGCGAATCTTGGGTCCCTGCAGATCGCCGAGGATGCAGAGCGGCTTGTTCTCGTCTTTCGCCACTTCGCGGACCATCCGGATGAGGTCGAGCTTTTGCTCATGGGTGCCGTGCGAGAAGTTGAGTCGGGCGACGTCGAGGCCGGCGCGCACGAGCTGGCGGAAGGTGACCTCGTTGCTTGAAGCAGGACCCAGGGTAGCGACGATCTTGGTACGACGATTCTCTACAGCAGCGAACGGCGATTCATCTCCAACAGGCAGCATCCGTTATGACTCCGGCCCCTTTCGGTGTGTGGGGGCTGTTCTTTCCTCTTGCTAATAAATCATTTTACTCGCAGCCGCAGGGTTGCCGATTTCTGCCTATGGGAGCGTAAGTTCCGACGGATTTGAGCGAACGCTCTCAGCCTCCGCGATCCGATCGGCTTCCACCTGCGCGTTAAACTCCGCACCGAGGAAAACGGCGATCGCCGTGATGTAAAGCCATACCAAGGTGGCGACGGCGGTACCAAGCGAGCCGTAGATGATGCTGTAGTCCGCAAATCGCGTGACGTACCAGCCGAAGACCAGGGTCGTGACGAACCAAACGACGGCGGACATGACCGCGCCGGGCAGAACGTCTCGCCAGCTTTGACGGCGAGGCGTGCCGAAACGATAGATGACTGCGAGCACGACGGCCGTGCAGAGGATGGCGATCGACCAGCGCGACATACGCCACAGGAAGAGCACATAGGGTTTGAACCCGTGAGCGGTGATGTCTACTACCCACTCCTCTATCTGGTGGCCGAAGGCGACAATCGCAGTGGAGAGCGCCATGGGCACGAGACAACTGGGGATCAGCACGAGCGCGGTGACGCGTTCGCGGGTGGGGTTCCACTCGGTGCGGACATCGTCGAAAATGGGAGCCGCGAAGGCGCGGCGGAAGCCCTGCATGAACGACGTCATGAGTCCCATGCAGCCGAAAAGGGTCACCAGCAGGGCGGAGCTGACGGCCTGCAGCGAGCGCACGTGCTTGCTGTTGAAGTAGTCCTGGATGGCGTCCACGGCGTTGCCGGGCAGGAAGTCTGCGAGCGCGGAACGAATTTCTCCCATGAGCGTATCGCCCTGCGGGACCAGGGCCACGACCGTGGTGACGACGAGCAGCGCCGGAAAGAGGCCGAGGATGGCCGAGTATGCTGCCGCCCGCGCGAGCGTCAGCACATCGTGAGAGAGCGCGTGCAGCGTGGCGCGCCGCAACTGCTGGAGTGGACGCAGCATTCCTAACGTAAGCGTAATGCCATAGTCGAGTGGGAGAAAGCACTTTGCTGCGCAAGTGGGGTGGTGCGGAAGATGCGGGCTGCGGCCGCAAAGAAGATTCCACAGCGCATCCAACTGCCACATGCGGCCACTGCGTGGCGCTACGGCCGGGTCGTGACCGTTGGGTTACGAGCGGGTCGCAATCCAACGGGCGCGAGGGCATATGCACTGTTAGGATTACGGTGGCTCCGCCACCAGAGGAGACTGACTGTTGAACCATCTGCTTCGCCGTTTCGCCGCCTCAGCCAGTGTTGCGCTTGTCCTATGCTCCAGTGCTTCCTTTGCGGGCCTGACACGCAAACATAAGACCGCTCCTGCGCCCCCGCCGCCTGCCGCGCTGCATGCAAGCGCACAGCTTGCCGACAAGAAGCTGAACGCACGCGTGGATACGCTGCTGGGGCAGATGACGCTGGACGAAAAGATCGGGCAACTGACGCAGTACACCGGCGGCAGCACCATTACCGGGCCGACGGGCGAGAAGCTGGACTTTGACGCGATGCTGGCAAAGGGGCAGATCGGGTCCCTCTTCAATATTGTCGGCGCGAAGGAGACCAACCACTATCAGCACATTGCGGTAGACCAGTCGCGGTTGCATATTCCGCTGCTGTTCGGGCTAGACGTGATCCACGGCCATCGCACGACGTTCCCGGTGCCGCTGGCGATGGCGGCGAGCTTCGATCCGGACATTGTGCAGCAAGCTTCGCGCGTGGCGGCTACGGAAGCGCGGCAGGATGGCGTGAACTGGGTATTTTCGCCGATGGTAGACATCTCGCGCGATGCACGGTGGGGACGCATCGTCGAGAGCGCAGGTGAAGATCCCTACCTCGGCAGCGCGATCGCGCGTGCGTATATCCGCGGATATCAGCAGGGCGATCTGTCGAAGCCGGATTCGGTGGCGGCTTCGGTGAAACACTTTGCGGCATATGGGGCTGCGGAGGCGGGGCGCGACTACAACACGACGGACATGTCGGAAATACGGCTGCGGCAGGTGTATCTGCCGCCGTACCAGGCTGCGGTGGATGAAGGCGCGGCGACAGTGATGTCAGCCTTCAACGCACTGAATGGCGTTCCGACGAGCGCGAATCCCTTTACGCTGACGAAGATCCTGCGCCACGAGTGGGGCTTCGATGGGCTGGTGGTGAGCGACTACGGCGCGATCGGCGAGTTGATGAAGCACGGCATTGCTGGCGATGGCGCGACGGCCGCGGAGAAGGCGCTGACGGCCGGCGTGGATATGGATATGGAGAGCAACCTGTACCACTCGCGGCTGGCAGGGCTGGTGGCGAGCGGCAAGGTGCCGATGCCGGTGCTGGACGAGGCGGTGCGGCGCGTGCTGCGGGTGAAGATCGCGATGGGGCTCTTCGAGCATCCCTACACGGATGAGAATCTGCCGGCCTACGAGCCGACGCCGGACAAGCGCGGGCTCACGAAGAAAGCAGCGGAAGAGAGTTTTGTGCTGCTGAAGAATGAGGGAGTGCCGGGCGTGGGCAGACTGCTGCCGCTGGCGAGCGATCTGAAATCGGTCGCGCTGATCGGACCGCTGGCGGATGATACAGAGGACATGCTGGGATCCTGGGGTGCACAGGGCGACGCGCACAACGTCCGCACACTACGCGACGCTTTAACCGAGAAGCTCGGGAAGAAGCTGACCTATGTGAAGGGCACTGAGATTCTGAGCACGGACACGAGCGGATTCGCACCAGCAGTAGCAGCGGCGAAGAATGCCGATCTCGTGATCGTCGCACTGGGTGAAGCGGGCAGCGCGATGACGGGTGAGGCGTCCAGCCGCGTGCACTTGGCTCTGCCGGGCAACCAGGAGCAGTTGCTGGAGCAGGTGGTGGCCGCCGGCAAGCCGGTGGTGCTGGTGCTGTTCGATGGGCGGCCTACCGCGATTCCGTGGGCAGCGGCGCATGTACCCGCGATTCTCGAAGCTTGGTTCCCGGGATTAGAGGCGGGACCGGCGCTGGTGTCGGTACTGACGGGCGAAATGAGCCCGTCGGGCAAGCTGCCGGTGGAGTTTCCTTATAGCGTGGGCCAGGAGCCGCTGTATCTGGCGCAACTGCCGACGGGACGCCCGGCGGGCGATGCCGACCTGACGCATCCGCCGACGTCGGCCGCAGATAAATACCTGTCGCGCTACATCGACTCGCCCAACGCGCCGGTCTTTCCCTTTGGCTGGGGGCTTTCGTATGCGCAGTTCACCTACACGAACGTAAAGATTGAGCACACCGGGGGTAGCAGCAAGGACGTGGGCGAGATCACGGTGGGCGTGGATGTGAAGAACATCTCAAACCTGCCAGGCGCCGAGGTGGCGCAGCTTTACCTGCACAACACGGTGGCGAGCGTGTCGCAACCGGTACGGGAGCTGAAGGGCTTCCATCGCATCCTGCTGCAGCCGGGGCAGACGCAGCACGTGGAGTTCAAGCTGCACTTCGACGATCTGGCGTTCTACAACGCTGAAGTGAAGCGCGTGGTTGAGCCGGGAACTTTTGATGTGTTCGTGGGCGGGAGCTCGCAGGCGGACAAAGCAGGGAGCTTTACGGTGCTGCAGTAAATCCGCGGTCAGCGGTCAGGTAGAGGCTGAGAAGCAGGCAGAGTCTATCAACCCATCGCTGTCTTGATCCCTGACCCTAAGCCATGATTTCTTTGTTCACCTTCCGCGCGTGCCGCTATGCGTTGGCTTCCACTCATTCAGGAACTTCGTCAGGTCGCTGGATTGGAGATGGCGCATGCTTTCGAATTCGCCGTGCGTCTGCGCGAGGAGCACCTTACCATCGGGTGACAAGATCACCAGGGCGGGCACGCCTCGCTCCAGCGGGATGCCGTAGCGAGCGGCGATGTCCTGGTTGGCGTCGAAGCGGCCGATGTTGATATCCACCAGCTCATAGTTTGCATTGAGCAGCGGTAGATTCGTCTGATCGTGGAAGTAAATGTTCAGGACCTTGCAGTCGCCGCACCAGTTCCCGCCGAAGTCAAGAATGACTCTTTTGTGCGCTGCGCGGGCTTGCGAGAGCGCGGCCTGGATCTGTGATTTCGCGACAGACGGGTCGGGGTAGATGTCCTGAAACTGCGCCAGCGCGGCCTGCGACAGGAGAGGGAGAGCCACACACAGTACAGCCGCCCTCTTGATTGTCTGCATGATTCGGTTGAGCCACTGATTTTGCTGCATGCCTGCCTCCTTCCTCTCACGATTCCTGATGCCGGTAAGGGTGTTTCTATGATGCAGGATATCCTGATTGGTTACGAGAAGCGGCGCAGCTCTGTGACTGCTGTGTCTTTTATGAGAACGGACTAGCGGGACAGTTTGCAGACTGAGGCGGCGGGGTTGTGAAACGGGCAGTCCAGGCCAGTGGCTTGGGCGGACTGGACGACGACCCAGGTGACCGGGCTGCGCGCGGTGAGCGCGAGGAAGTCGGGCGCAGTGTAGTGCTCCCATCCGTGGGTGAGCTGCTGCTCGCGCTCCCATTCGGGAGCCATCTGGGGAAAGACCGACGCAACGCCCGAGTCCTTTACCCAATCGGCAAGCATGCTGCGCTGGGCGATCGCGCGAAAACCATGATCGTCCTCGCCAGGGGTCAGCAGATATCGGGGCGGCAACGCGAAGACGGCATCCTGGGGGGTGTTGTGGCTCGCCCACTCGAATGCCTGCAGCCAAGGGTTGGCGACGGCGCGGCCGGGAAGCTCCAGATGATGGCTGGCGGGATAGAGACTGCGATCGACGCCGTACATGGTGGCGCTGATGGGCAGGAAGAGCAGCAGCCAGCGCCACATCTTGTCGCGCAGCAGATACTCGCCTGCCAGCCCGCCCAGCAGCAGGAACATGACGATGTAGATGAGCTGGAAGGAGCGCATGGGCTGCAGGCGAACGAAGTCGTCGAAATACGCGCTGGAGCTAAAGAGAAGGAAGGCCACGATGGAGACGCCACCCAGCACCAGCAGAGCACGGCAGACGCGCGCGGCCAGAGGGGTGATGCCTGATGAGCGGATACGCGAGACGGCAAAGAGGATCGCGAGGGGTAGCAGAGCGCCGGCCCACTCATACCATGTCCACGCCCAGGCGAAGAAGAAGGTGCGTGAGTAGAGCGTCTGGCGATAGGGCTCCTGCGCGGGACCGAGATGAAAGCCGGCCGGTAGCCGCACGAAAAGACCTATAGAGCCAGCGAGCGCCTCTTCCGCGGGTATGCGGGTTGGCGCCAATCGGGGCAGAGAGAGGAGTACCGCCAGCGCAATGCCATAAGCTGCCATCTGCGGATGGAGCAACGCGGTGACGGCGAGCAGAACGACAGCAGTTGCCGGACGCGCCGCGAGAATGGCTGCCAGAGCAAAGACCGTGAGCGGCGTGGAGAGCGAGCGCGCCGTGAGATACGGGTCCATGATGGGCAGTGCCGAGCCGGCGACCGGAATCGTGAGCACGGACGCAAGCATGACGGTTGCGGCCCATTGCGCGCGGCTCCGCGTGAAGCAGAGGGTCGCGAGCCAGTGCCCTGCCAGCAGCAGCAGATAGATGCCGAGAACATGAAAGGCCAGCACTGCCCATGGGAGGGGCA
Organism: uncultured Acidobacteriaceae bacterium; assembly: GCA_963797895.1. Classification (GTDB taxonomy): domain Bacteria; phylum Acidobacteriota; class Terriglobia; order Terriglobales; family Acidobacteriaceae; genus KBS-83. The sequence goes on along the minus strand of CAWCRD010000006.1, from coordinate 1,172,523 downwards.
CATGGAGCCAGCGCACCGCCGCGCCCACGACATCCGAGAAGATGGAGACCCGGCTGTGGGAGAGGAAGAAATCCGCACCGTAGGGGAAGAGCGACGGATGAGCGAAGCGTTCGACGGCAGGAAGATAGATGGCCGCGTCGTCCACCCCGTAGTGATAGCCCTGCACAGCGATGGCGAGGAGCGACAGCAGAAGCAGAACCAATGCGCGCGAGACCGGCCGCTCGAATCTCACGCGGAGGATCTCTCCCCGGGGTTCGTTCGTGTTTTGGATTTGATTCTGCTCACGAACATCTCCTCTGCGGGCAAAGCGCGGTAAATCACGAATATTCTGGGGAACTGCTGATAGACGCGAATATTCCCCTAAAGTCTACTCGGCAGAAAAGGAATAAAAGAAAAGGAGTGGGGCATTCGAGCCCCACTCCTTTTTGAGATGCCAGCAATGTGCTGGGAGCAGGATGCCTTATTCGGCAGCCAGCTCCTCGGCTTCGCCCTCCTGCCGCATGAGCTCGAGCTCGCGCTCTTCCGCTTCCTGGGCAGCGGAAACCTCTTCCTGCACCTTCTGGGCCGCTTCCTCCAACTCGGGTGAGAGTTGGATGTTGCGGTAGTACTCCATGCCGGTGCCGGCGGGAATGAGACGGCCGACGATGACGTTCTCCTTGAGGCCGCGCAGACCATCGACAGCGCCGTTGATGGACGCCTCGGTGAGCACGCGGGTTGTCTCCTGGAAGGAGGCCGCGGAGATGAACGAGTCGGTGGAGAGCGACGCCTTGGTAATGCCAAGCAGCAGCGGTCGGCCCACGGCGGGACGGCCACCTTCGGCGATGACGCGCTCGTTCTCCAGGCGGAAGCGGAACCGGTCAACCTGCTGTTCGAGCAGGAAGTTGGTGTCGCCTACGTCCTCGATCTTCACCCAGCGCAGCATCTGCCGCACGATGGTCTCGATGTGCTTGTCCGAGATGGCTACGCCCTGCAGACGATAGACCTCCTGGATTTCGTTCACCAGGTAAGCCTGCAGCTCCTTCTCGCCGAGCACCGCGAGGATGTCATGCGGGTTGAGCGGACCATCCATCAGCGGCTCGCCGGCGCGCAGACGTTCGCCTTCCTGCACGTTGACGTGAACGCCGCGAGGCACTGAGTATTCCTTCTCCTCGCCGTTCTCTGCAGTGACGTAGATCTTGCGCTGACCCTTCGTGACTTCGCCGAAGCGAACGACACCATCGATCTCGCTGATGATGGCGGTCTCGCGCGGTTTGCGGGCTTCGAAGAGTTCGACAACCCGCGGCAGACCGCCCGTGATGTCCTTGGTGCGAGTGGTTTCGCGCGGGATCTTGGCGAGGATGTCGCCGGGGAAGACCTCGTCGCCGTCCTGCATCATGAGGTGAGCGCGGCTAGGCATCAGATAACGCTTGTTGCCCTTCGCACCCTTGATGAGGATGGCCGGCTGACGCTTCTCATCTGGAGCGTCAGAGACGACCAGACGTGACAGGCCCGTGACCTCGTCGACCTCTTCGTTGAGCGTGATGCCTTCCTGCAGGTCCTTGAACTGGACGGTGCCGCCGATCTCAGTGAGGATGGCGAAGGTGTACGGATCCCACTCCGCCAGCGACTGGCCGAGCGTGACGTGCGCACCCTCTTCCACCTTCAGCTTCGCACCGTAGACGATCTGGTAGCGCTCCTTCTCGCGGCCACGCTCGTCGACGATGGCAACGGCGCCCGAACGGTTCATGGCAACCAGATCGCCGGCCTTGGAGCGAACGGAGGTCAGGTTGATGAAGCGCACGATGCCGGCATTCTTCGCGTCGAGGTGCGACTGCTCCGAGACGCGCGATGCGGTACCGCCGATGTGGAAGGTACGCATGGTGAGCTGCGTGCCGGGCTCGCCGATGGACTGCGCGGCGATGACACCGACCGCCTCGCCCAGCTCGACCGTGCGGCCAGAGGCCAGGTTACGGCCGTAGCAGCGAATACAGACGCCACGCTTGGACTCGCAGGTGAGCACCGAGCGAATCTTGACGCGCTCGATACCGGCGGCCTGAATCGCGGATGCCAGGTCTTCGTCGATTTCCTGATTGATTTCGACGATGACCTTGCCCTCGTAATCCTTGATCTTCTCAAGCGACACGCGGCCAATGATACGGTCGCGCAGCGGCTCGATGATCTCGCCCGACTCGACGATGGGCATCACGTAGATGCCTTCCGCCGTGCCGCAGTCCTGCTCGCTGACGATGACATCCTGCGCCACGTCGACCAGGCGGCGGGTCAGGTAGCCTGAGTCTGCCGTCTTGAGCGCCGTGTCGGCCAGTCCCTTGCGGGCGCCGTGGGTCGAGATGAAGTACTCGAGCACGGTGAGGCCTTCGCGGAAGTTCGCTTTGATGGGCGTCTCGATGATTTCGCCCGAGGGCTTGGCCATGAGACCGCGCATACCCGAGAGCTGGCGGATCTGCTGCTTTGAACCGCGGGCGCCGGAGTCGGCCATGATGTAGATCGGGTTCATGGTGCCCGCCTTGTCAGCGGACTTCATGTTGTCGAACATCTCATCGGCAACCTTTTCAGTTACAGATGACCAGATCTGAATGACCTTGTTATTGCGCTCGCCGTTGGTGATGGCGCCGTCCAAATACTGCTGCTGCACGGCAACTGCCTGCTTCTCAGCGTCGCGGACCGTGGGGCCCTTCGACTCGGGAATGACCATGTCGTCGAGGCCGACCGAGAGACCGGAGCGGGTCGCGTACTGGAAGCCCAGCTCCTTGACGCGGTCGAGCATCTTGACCGTGACTTCGAGGCCGAGGTTCAGATAGCAATAGTTGACGAGTTGACCGATGCCCTTCTTCTTAAGCAGGCCGTTGACGTAGGGCATGCCCTCGGGAAGCGCATCGTTCAGGATGGCGCGGCCGACTGTGGTCGAGATGAACTGCTTGTCATACTCGATCGGTTCGGTGTGCGTCAGGTCCTGATCGTCGTAGGCCGTGGTCATATCGAGCACCGGGCCGGTGTAGCGTAGACGGATCGGCGTCAGCGTCTCGACTTCTTTAGCTTCGAGCGCCATCAGCACTTCTTCGATGTTGGCGAAGGCGCGGCCCTCACCCCTTCCACCCTTCTTGGCCTTGGTCAGGTAATAGAGACCGAGCACCATGTCCTGCGTGGGGACGGTGATCGGCTGACCGGAGGCCGGCGACAGGATGTTGTGCGAGGCGAGCATGAGCACGCTCGCTTCCACCTGCGCCTCGGGCGACAGCGGGATGTGGACGGCCATCTGGTCGCCATCGAAATCGGCATTGAAGGCAGTGCAGACCAGCGGATGAATCTTGATGGCCTTGCCTTCGACGAGGACGGGTTCGAACGCCTGGATGCCCAGACGGTGCAGGGTTGGGGCGCGGTTCAGCAGCACCGGATGGTCCTTGATGACTTCTTCAAGGATGTCCCACACGATGGGCTTCTGCAGCTCCACCATTTCCTTGGCCTGCTTGATGGTGTCGCACTGCCCGGTCTGCTCCAGCCGGTGATAGATGAAGGGCTTGAAGAGCTCGAGCGCCATCTTCTTCGGCAGGCCGCACTGATGCAGCTTGAGCTCCGGACCGACGACGATGACCGAGCGGCCGGAGTAGTCGACGCGCTTGCCGAGCAGATTCTGACGGAAGCGACCCTGCTTGCCCTTGAGCGTATCCGAGAGCGATTTGAGCGGGCGGTTGTTTGCGCCGCGCAGCACACGGCCGCGGCGGCCGTTGTCGAACAGAGCGTCGACAGCTTCCTGCAGCATGCGCTTTTCGTTTCGCACGATCACCTCAGGCGCATGGAGGTCCATGAGCTTCTTGAGGCGGTTGTTGCGGTTGATCACGCGACGATAGAGATCGTTGAGATCGGAGGTGGCGAAACGGCCGCCGTCCAGCGGCACGAGCGGACGCAGCTCCGGCGGGATCACGGGGATCACGTCGAGGATCATCCACTGCGGCTTGTTGCCGGACTTGCGGAAGGCCTCAACAACCTTGAGGCGCTTCGCGTACTTCAGGCGCTTCTGCAGCGAGGTCTCGACCTTCATGCGCTCGCGCAGCTCGATCGAAATCTCGTCGACGTTGACTCGCTTGAGCAGCTCCTTGATGGCCTCGGCGCCCATCATTCCCTTGAAGCCGGAGGGGCGGTACTGTTGGTCGAGCTCGCGGAACTGGTTCTCGTCCTTGATGATGTCGCGCTCCTTGACGGGCGCGTCACCGGGATCGACGACAACGTAGGACTCGAAGTAGAGCACGCTTTCGAGATCGCGGAGCGAGATGTCGAGCAGGTGTCCGATGCGCGAGGGCAGGCCCTTAAAGAACCATACGTGCGAGCAGGGAGAGGCGAGCTCGATGTGGCCGAGGCGCTCACGGCGGACTTTGGTGACGGTGACTTCAACACCACACTTGTCGCAGATGACGCCGCGATGCTTCATCCGCTTGTATTTGCCGCACAGACACTCCCAGTCCGTGACCGGGCCGAAGATGCGGGCGCAGAAGAGCCCGTCGCGCTCCGGCTTAAAAGTGCGGTAGTTGATGGTTTCCGGTTTGGTGACCTCGCCGTGCGACCAGGAGCGGATCTTTTCCGGGCTGGCGAGCGAGATGCGGATCGCGTCAAAATCGGTGATCGGGCTGGTCAACTCAAATGGGCTGGAACGGTACAAGACGTCCTCCAGTGCAGCTTTTAGCTATGAGCCTTTTGCTCCTGGCTATTGCTGCGGTTACTTCCTTTTGTCGCGGCAGCGCATTGTCCCGCGCTGCAAAATCTCAATCGCTTCCTGCTGCCGGCTCCTCGCAACCGAGGCGGTGAGCCGGCAGCCAGAAGCTGTGTTAATCGGCCGCCGCCAACTGCGGCACCGGCTCATGCTTCTTCTTTCCGTCGCCGACCTTGACCAGCTCGACATCGAGGCAGAGCGCCTGCAGCTCGCGGATGAGCACGTTGAACGACTCCGGCACGCCGGGTTCGATCGCCGCCTCGCCCTTGACGATGGCCTCGTAGATCTTGGTGCGGCCATAGACGTCGTCGGACTTGGCGGTGAGCAGCTCCTGCAGGATGTAGGCTGCGCCGTAAGCTTCGAGGGCCCAGACTTCCATCTCGCCGAAGCGCTGTCCGCCGAACTGCGCCTTGCCACCCAGCGGCTGCTGGGTGATGAGCGAGTACGGTCCGATCGAGCGGGCGTGGATCTTGTCGTCGACCAGGTGCGAGAGCTTGAGCATGTAGATATAGCCAACCGTTGCAGGCTGCTCGAACTCGTCGCCCGTCATGCCGTCGAAGAGCGGCGTCTTGCCGGAGCTGGGCAGCTCAGCCGCTGCCAGCAGAGCCTTGATCTCCGTCTCACGCGCGCCGTCGAAGACCGCCGTGCCGAACCAGATGCCGCGCTCCATGCCTGCGGCGACGCGCAGGAGCTGCGTGTCGTCGAGGTCGAGCAGGAGCTTCTGAGTGGCCGTGTTGGCGAAGCGCTCCTTCACCAGCGCGCGAACTTCATTCGCGTCCTGGTTCTGCTTCACCAGAGCTGCGACGCGCTCGCCGAGCTTGTGCGCCGCCCAGCCCAGATGCGTTTCCAGCACCTGGCCCACGTTCATACGAGAGGGCACGCCGAGCGGGTTGAGCACGATCTCGACCGGCTGGCCGTCGGGCAGATACGGCATATCTTCTTCAGGAAGAATGCGCGCAATCACGCCCTTGTTGCCGTGACGGCCGGCCATCTTGTCGCCGACCGACAGCTTGCGCTTCATGGCGACGTAGATCTTGACCAGCTTGATGACACCCGGAGCCAGCTCATCGCCCTTCTGCAGCTTGCCGATTTTGTCGTTGGTGATCTTGCGCAGCACATCGATCTGACGTGAGGTCATCTCCTCGATCTCGTCGATCTGCTCATTCACCCGCGGGTCCTTGTCGGCGAAGCGAATACGCTTCAGGTTGCGCGTCGAAATCAGCTCGATCGCTTCGCGATCGATGATGGCTCCCTTGACGACGAGGCGCTTGTTGGTGCGCTCGTCATGCAGGTCGGCCAGCACTTCCTTGCCACCGAGGATCGCCTCAAGACGCTTCAGGCGCTCGTCGGTGAGAATGCGGATTTCATCGGCGAGGTTCTTTTCGAGCTTTTCGATCTGCTCGGCCTCGATCTGCTTGGCGCGCTCGTCCTTCTCCTGTCCCTTGCGGGAGAAGATGCGGACGTCGACCACCGTGCCTTCGATGCCTGGAGGGCAGGTGAGCGAAGCGTCGCGGACATCGCCTGCCTTCTCGCCGAAGATCGCGCGCAGCAGCTTCTCTTCCGGCGTCAACTGGGTCTCGCCCTTGGGCGTGACTTTGCCGACGAGGATGTCGTTGTGCTTGATCTTGGCGCCGATGCGGATGATGCCGCTCTCGTCGAGATCGCGCAGCGCTGACTCCGAGACGTTCGGAATATCGCGGGTGATCTCTTCCGGCCCGAGCTTGGTGTCGCGTGCCTCGATCTCGAATTCCTCGATGTGGATCGAGGTGTAGTAGTCCTCGCGGACCAGCTTCTCCGAGATCAGGATCGCGTCCTCAAAGTTGTACCCGCGCCAGGGCATGAAGGCGACCAGCACGTTGCGGCCAAGCGCGAGCTCGCCCTGTTCCGTGCACGGACCGTCTGCGATCACCTGGCCCTTCAGCACGCGATCGCCGTGGCGCACAATCGGCTTCTGGTTGATGCAGGTGTTCTGGTTGGAGCGCTTGAACTTCGTGAGCTGATAGATGTCCGAGCCGACCTCACGCGACATCTGCGTGGGGTGATGCTCGCCTTCGACGCGCACGATGATGCGCTCTGAGTCGACCGAATCTACCACGCCGTTGCGCTTGGCCAGGATCACGGCGCCGGAGTCGCGCGCTGTGACGCCTTCCATGCCGGTGCCGACCAACGGCGCCTCGGCAACGAGAAGAGGGACGGACTGCCGCTGCATGTTCGCACCCATCAGCGCGCGGTTCGCGTCGTCGTGCTCAAGGAACGGCACGAGCGAAGCGGCAACCGAGACAAGCTGCTTGGGGCTGACGTCGACGTAGTCCACTTCATCGCGGTTGACCAGAACGAAGTTGCCCTGGCGACGGGCGTTGACCAGGTCCCCGACGATGCGGCCTTCCGCGTCGAGTTCAACGTTCGCCTGCGCGATGGTGTGGCGGTCTTCTTCCCAAGCGGAGAGATAGAAGGAGAACGGATCAAAGTCGATGCCGCGCTTGCCTTCCTTCTTCAGCTTGTTGTTCAGCTTGATCGCTTCTGCCTTCTCGATGGTGTCGCCGACACGCATGCCGCTTTCGCCGGCATTGACCACCTGCACGAAGTCGAGCAACTGGCCGTCGCGGACGCGGCGATAGGGCGACTCGATGAAGCCGTACTCGTTGATGCGTGCAAAGCACGACAGCGAGCTAATGAGGCCGATGTTTGGACCTTCCGGCGTCTCGATGGGGCAGATACGGCCGTAGTGCGTCGGGTGCACGTCGCGGACTTCGAAGCCGGCGCGCTCACGCGAGAGACCGCCCGGCCCAAGCGCCGAGAGACGCCGCTTGTGCGTGATCTCGGAGAGCGGGTTGGTCTGGTCCATGAACTGCGAGAGCTGCGAAGAACCGAAGAACTCGCGGATAGCGGCCATGACAGGTTTCGCGTTGATCAGGTCGTGCGGCATGGCCGTCGACATTTCCTGATACACGCTCATTTTTTCCTTGATGGCTCGCTCCATGCGGACCAGACCGATGCGGAACTGGTTCTCCATCAGCTCGCCGACCGCGCGCACGCGGCGGTTGCCGAGGTGATCAATGTCATCGACCAGGCCGATGTTCTTGCGCAGCTTCAGCAGGTAGGTGATGGTGGCGTAGAAGTCCTCCGGGCTCAGGGTGCGGCGGTCGAGCGGCGTTGCATCCTGATTCTCGTAGAGCTTGATGTTGAACTTCAGACGGCCCACGCGCGAGAAGTCGTACTTGCGCGGATCGAAGAACATGCCTTCAAACAGCGCCGTGGCGGTGTCGAGTGTCGGCGGATCGCCCGGGCGCAGCTTGCGGTAGATCTCGATGAGTGCTTCCTCGGGCTTGCGCACCGAGTCGCGACGCAGCGTGTTGGTGATGATGTTGCCGACGTCATCGCGCTCAGGGAAGAAGACCTCCACATGCGTGACACCCGACTCCATGATCTTGTGCAGCTTGTCGGCGGTGAGCTCGTGGTTGGCTTCGAGCAGAATCTCGCCGGTCGTGGTATCGACCACGTCGGCGGCGGTCATTGCGCCGTCCAACTCAGCGGTCTCGACCTCTACCCGCTTAGTCTTCGCAGCGCGGAGCGCTTTGAGGATGGATGCGGTGATCTTGCGGCCCGAGTGGGCAATCTCGTCCGGACCGTGGAGGACGGCGTGCGCCGGCTTCGCACCGAGCAGGTGCGTCGCCTTCGACGTGTCTTCGTTCAGCGTCCAGTAAAGCTTGCCGCCTTCGAGCTGGATGGTATCGACGGTGTAGAAGGTCTTGAGAATCTCCTCGTCCGAGCGCAGACCAAGCGCGCGCAGAAAGATGGTGCCGAGGAACTTGCGCTTGCGGTCGATGCGGACGTACAGCGTGTTCTTCTGGTCGTACTCGAACTCTACCCACGAGCCGCGGTAGGGGATGATCTTGCCGAGGAAGTAGGTGCGCGCATTCGCCGTCTCAAAGAAGACGCCGGGCGAGCGATGGAGCTGCGAAACGATGACGCGCTCGGTGCCGTTGACGATGAAGGTGCCGTTCTGGGTCATCAGCGGAATGTCGCCGAAGAAGACCTCCTGCTCCTTGATGTCGCGCACGGTCTTGGCGCCGGTCTCCGCATCCTTGTCGTAGATGGTGAGACGCACGGTGACCTTCAGCGGGGCCGAGTAGGTCATGCCACGCTCTTCGCACTCCGCCTGGTCATACTTGAGCTGCAGGCCAACGGGATCGCCGCACTTGTTGCAGAAGTCCGGAGTGTTCTTGTTGTAGGTGCCGCAGTGATGGCAGAGCACATCGCCGGGGTGGAAAGGATCGGTGATCACCATGGAGCCGCAATTGACGCAGGCAGTGCGCAGGTGATGCAGACCCTTAAGGTGTCCGCACTTGCACTCCCAGTTGCCGATGGAAAAATCGACGAAGTCGAGCTGTGAGATATTGCGGAAATCCGTAATGGGGAAGACCGATGTGAATACAGACTGCAGACCGTTGTCCTCGCGCTCGGAGGGCAACTTATCCATCTGCAGGAAGCGCTCATAGCTGCGGCGCTGCACTTCAATCAGATTCGGGATCTGGATGGAGGTTGGGATTTTGGAAAAGTCGAGTCGGCTGCGAAGGGCGCGGGTTTCTGTGGACATGCATTACTCCTCAAAGGGCTCGCTAGCGGAGAGGCGCAACGAAATCGCTGCCCGAGCCTGGCGGCGGTTCGCTCAATTGGGGCTGTGTGCGCGCTCAATTCGGCTCCCGGTCGCCTCTTTCGCCGGCTGCCTGAAAACGCACGTTGTCGATACAGCGTGGGCAACATTCCAAGACGCGTGAACGTCAGACGGAACATGCCGGTTTCCCTGAAGCAGGCGGGGAGCCGTCAGGGTTTGGAACGATCAGGCGGGATCTCCCTGGCCAGGAACACGTGAAAAGGATTGGTCGAACATCTGCTGACAACGCCAAAAGCCCGTGAAGACAGGATGTCTCACGAGCGCCACAACCTATTTTGTGCACTTGGCAGAAGCAGAATGTCCTTTACGTTGCGCCGACCCAACCCACCCGCGTGTAAGCAGCCCTGCTGAAACAACTGTGTCGCCACCGCACTCCCGCCGCCAGGATGCAGTTGCGCCGGCCACCAGGACCGGAAAAGTCTTTAGCTCAACTCTAGTCCGTGCAGAAGTACGGAACGAAAGCAAAGCGGAACGCACAATCCAGATTGTAGCGCGTCCCGCTATGGCACGCAAGTTGCAAGCGAGCTGGAGCCGAAATTACTTGATCTCGATGCCGGCGACGCCATCGAACTTCTTCTTGATGGTCTCCGCCTCTTCCTTCGAGATGTTCTCCTTCAATGGCTTGGGAGCGCCATCGACCAGGTCCTTGGCTTCCTTCAGGCCGAGCGAAGTAACCTCGCGTACCGCCTTGATGGTGTTGATCTTATTCGCGCCGGCATCCTTCAGGACAACGGTGAACTCGGTCTTTTCCTCAACCGGAGCCGCCGCTGCCGCACCGCCGCCTGCCACCACGACCGGGGCTGCTGCTGCTGCCGAGACGCCGAGGCGCTCCTCAAGCTTCTTGACCAGGGCCGCTGCGTCCAGCAGGCTCAGCCCGACAATCTGATCTTCCAACTGCTGCAAGTCTGCCATTCTCTGTCTCCACTCGCCAAACTCAATTGGCTTTGAAATATGTTGCTCACGTGCCGCCCTCAGTGTTCCGAGAGCCGCCTGCCGCCCCTGCCGTCCGCGGTTTCCGTTGTGCCCAGACGTAGCACCCCGCGACCTGCTGGTTCGAAACTCTTTGCCGGCCACTGGCCGGTAAACTCAATCCCATTCCCGGCGTCCGTCCGCCGGGGAAAAACTTAGCCCTCGACCGGCGCTTCGGTGGATGCCGACTCCGCCTGCGATGCCTCGCCCGTCTCGGGCTGCGCCGGATCGGCCTGCGGCGCGCCGGTTACGTCCGGCGCCGCGCCTTCTGCGATCGCCGAAGGCTCTGCCGCCGCAGGCGCCGGAGCCGGAGTTTCGGCAACCGGAGCTGCTGGTTCAGCCTTGGCCTCTGCCTCCGGAGCTGCTGCTGCCGGAGCGGCTGCACCCGCGAACTTGTTCTGCTCGACGGCCTGGTTGACGACCACGGCGAGATCGCGTCCGGTAGCCGCAATGACCGTAGCCAGGCGCTGTGCCGGAGCATTGATGAGGAAGAGGAGCTTCGAGAAGAGCTCGTTCTTGCCCGGCATGCTGGCGAGCTGCTTGATCTCCTCGATATTGATGACGCGGCCATCGACAATGCCCAGTTTGAAGGTGAACTCGGCGTTATCGCCGACCCAGGTCGAGATGGCCTTGGTGAGCGCCACCGGGTCGCCCGAGGTATAGGCGACGGAAGACACGCCCTTGAGCCCCTGGAGCGCCGCTTCGACCTTGGTACCCTTGGCCGCGCGCGCCGCCAGCTTGTTCTTGAGTACGCGGTACTTGCCGCCCGCGTCGCGAATCGTCTTGCGCAGGGCGTAATCCTGCGACACCGTCAGCTTGGCGAAGGTGCCGATAATCGCGCTGGTCGAGCCTTCCAGCTCCGTTGCCAGCTCGGTGACCTTTTCTGCCTTCTTCTGTCTCGTCAATGCCATAAAAGCCTTCTAGTCGCTAGCCGTTCAGCTTCTTCCGTTACGGGCGAATCGTTCGCGCTGATCGCATCGGAGCTGGAAGCCAGGAGCTGCCGTTCTGCTGCGTTTCCTTACTTCGCTGCCGCTTCCGCGACGGCATGATCGAGCGCGATCCCAGGCCCCATGGTCGAGCTCAGGGTCATACCCTTCACGTACTTGCCCTTGGCCGCGGAGGGCTTGGCGCGCATCACGCTATGAATAACAGTCGCTGCGTTCTCCACTAGCTTCTGCGGCGGGAACGAGAGCTTGCCGACAGGAACATGCACCAAAGCGGTCTTGTCGGTGCGGAACTCGATCTTGCCGGCCTTGATCTCCTTGACCGCGGCAGCGACGTCCTGCGTTACCGTGCCGGTCTTCGGATTCGGCATCAGGCCGCGGGGGCCGAGCACCTTACCGAGACGGCCGACCGAACGCATCATGTCCGGCGTCGCGATCAGCGCGTCGAAATCGGTCCAGCTTTCCTTCTGGATCTTCTCGACCAGGTCCTCACCGCCAACGATGTCCGCGCCGGCCGCTTCCGCGTCCTTCAAGCGTTCGCCGGAGGTGATGACGGCAACCTTCTTGGTCTTTCCCAGGCCGTGCGGCAGAACGACGGTGCCGCGGACCATCTGGTCGGCATGCTTGGGGTCGACACCGAGACGCAGCGTCAGATCGACGGTCTCGTCAAACTTCGCAAACTTTGCTTTCTGGAGCAGCGGTACCGCGTCTTCCAATGTGTAGGGCCGGGGTTCTACCAGGGCACGCGCCTTCGCCACATTCTTGCTGAGCTTCTTCGCCATCTATCCCTCGTCTTCCACCGCCAGATCCCAGCAGCGCTTCCGCGCTGAGTTCGCCAACTCGCGAACCGTCTGACCGTGGTCTATGCGACAGCGTCCCAGGCGAGCCTGAAACGCACAATTTCCATTATGCCGGACGATGCCAGTTAGAGCAAGGGTATCCGGCTCAAGGTCTCTCGAGCCATCCGAGGAAAGCTCTTAATTGTTCTCCAATTGGGTGCGTACACTCCGCAACACTGTGCGGGCTCCCTGAAATATCACCGATTTAGGAGGTCGATATGGGCGGCACACTGCGTGAAGAAGACTGGGGCGAGAAGATCACGAAATACGAAAGCAACCGCCTCCCACTGGTATTGCAATTTCGTCCACAGGCCATGGTGCGCGTGAAAAAAGAGAAACTCCATGAATTTCACGCTCTGGTTCGCAAGAACCTTGGAATCGTCTTTGACGACGATGACGGGCCGTTCGGTCCTCAGCCAACCATTTCCGGATCAGGCGATGGCTGGGACGATTGTGACTGAGCCGACCGAGTGTCAGCTCTTCACCGAAACGTAGCCATTGTTACCCACGAAGGAGACCTCCACGCGCTGATGGCGCGCGACTACTTGCGTCGTGCAGGCGATCGTTGCGCTGTGATCGCAAGCGATGCTCTGGCGGGTTCGTCGGGGCTTTCGTGGTATCTCGACGGCAGCGATGGCTCGACCGTATGCCGTGACATTGACGGTTACGATATTGCGGTCAGAAGCCTCGATCTGGTGTGGTGGCGGCGCATGCCCCGCGGCGCTGCGCCGGACAATCGCGGGCACGCGCCGGATGCCGTTGAGATGTTCACTTCATGCAACATGCGTGCCTCGCTTCTAGGCATCTTTCTGACGGACTTTCCCGGCATCTGGCTCGATCACCCCAAGTTCATGTATCGGGCCGATAACAAGCTGGTACAGCTCCGTGTCGCGTCGGCAGCTGGCTTCCGCGTGCCTCGCACACTGCTAAGTCAAAATCCGCTCCGCATTCGGCCGTTTACTGAAAGCCTTGACGGACATTTAGTGGCCAAATGCGTGTCTGGGATGCTCGGCGTCCCTGCACTGACAGGTGAAGTGACGCGGCAGCAACTCGAGTGCGACGGCCCGCTCCAAGCCTGTCCTGCCATCTACCAGGAACTGATTCCCGGCCGCAGGCATCTGCGGGTGCACTGTTTTGGAGACGAAGTCCACGCCGCCCTGATTGAATCAGATTTGCTGGACTGGCGCCACCCACTCGATGCAGAGATCGAACCATTCCCTGTTTCAGGGACAATACGGGACCGGTTACTCGGCATCCTTAAAGAGTTTGGTCTGCAGATGGGCATCTTTGACCTCAAGCTGACGGATGACGGGGAACCAGTCTGGCTCGAGTTGAACCCGCAGGGTCAATTTCTCTTCATAGAGGCGATGGGAGGTGGCGACTTGATGACGCCATTTGTCCGCTTCTTACAAAGCCTAACTGAGCGTCGTCAGTCTACGATGGTCTCGCAGTGCTGACGACGCATTATTGAGCTTCGGACTGTTTACGCGGTGACCTTGATCCCCATCGACCGCGCGGTGCCCTTGATGCTCTTGATTGCAGCTTCGACCGATGCCGCGTTCAGATCGGGCATCTTCTGCGTGGCGATCTCGCGCACCTGCTTCTCGGTCACCGTGCCGGCTTCGGTCTTGTTTGGCGTGCCCGAGCCCTTGGCGGCGCCGGCGGCCTTCTTCAGCAGAATGGCGGCGGGCGGCGTCTTGGTAATGAAGGTGAAGGATCGGTCCACGTAGACCGTGATCACGACCGGGATGATGAGGCCGGCCATTTCCTTGTTCTGCGTGCGTGCGTTGAACTGCTTGCAGAACTCCATGATGTTGACCTGCGCCTGACCGAGCGCCGGGCCAACGGGCGGTGCGGGCGTCGCCTTGCCCGCTTCGATCTGCAGCTTGACCTGTGTCTGTACCTTCTTAATCGGCGGCATTGCTTGTTACTACCTTTCTCTCAAAACTCTTCGGCCATTTACGGGCCGGAACTATTCCACTGACTTCTCTACTTTGCCGAACTCGAGCTCTACCGGAGTGGAGCGTCCGAAGATCGTCACCATGACTTTCAGTGTCTCGCGGTCCTCGTTCACTTCGTCGACCACACCATTGAAGTTGGCGAAGGGGCCCTCGGTGATGCGCACCGATTCGTTCTTCTGGAACTTGATCTTCATCCGCGGCTTGTCTTTCGAGACATCGGTGCGGAAGAGGATCGAGCTGACCTCCTGCTCGGTCAGCGAGACCGGCTTGTCGCCGGTACCGAGGAAGCCCGTAACTCGCGGCGTGTTCTTGATCACATGCCAGAGATCGTTGTCGAGATCCATTTCGACCAGCACGTACCCGGGCAGGAAGACCCGCTCCACGGTGCGCTTCTTGCCGTTGACAAGCTCGGTGACAGGCTCGGTCGGGATCATCACGCGGCCGATCTTGTTCTGAAGACCAAAGGCCTGCACGCGGCCTTCGAGCGACTCCTTCACCTTGCGCTCGAATCCGGAGTAGGCATGGATGATGTACCACTTAAAGCTTTCATTGGCCGGGGGCGGCAGTTGCTCCTGCCCCTCGCCGGCATCGCCTGCAGCAGGCAGCGTGTCCGGATTCTCCGGCTCCAGGTTGTGATTGGTTTCGTCGGTCATCGTCTGCCTCAACTTCTATACCCCGCTACTGCCCAGCAGATGCAACAGCGACTGAACGACACGTCCGAGCACCTGGTCCACCGCATAAAAATAGGCCGCAAAGGCGAAGACGGTCAGGATAACGACCACCGTCGTGTTCTGCACCTCTTTCAGAGTGGGCGTCCAGACCTTGCGCATCTCATTGCGCACGTCCTTGAGGAAACCCATCCACCGATCCCAGGTGCCAACCAGCTGACTCGGCTGCTGGGGTTGCTTCGGCTCGCTGAGCGCTGTCATTGCCTTTGCCATTGCGATCCTTCTTTACCTGCTCTACTCGCAACCATCGGGCTGCACGATCAAATTACTGTGTCTGCGTTCGCCAATCTTCGGGGAAAGATGGCAGGGGCGGAGGGATTCGAACCCCCAAGTTCGGTTTTGGAGACCGACAGTTTAACCGTTGAGCTTACGCCCCTGTGGTGCTCAATCCGCATCCGCCGCCGGATTGAACGGGTACGCGCCCGCAAGAGCGCCTTTGCCTGGACGGCCAGTCCTACTTGGTTTCTTTATGTGCCGTGTGCTTGCGGCAGCGGTTGCAGAACTTCTTGAACTCGAGACGGCCAGTGGTCGTCTTCTTGTTCTTCGTCGTCGAGTAGTTCCGCTCCTTGCAATCAGGGCACTGCAATGTCACGATTTCGCGCATTTCTCTATTTTACCTCAGGGTCCGCAGCCAGCTTGTCGCCGGCTGCGCCTCTCATTTTCCTATTTCAGTATTTCCGTAATGGTCCCGGCGCCGACGGTGCGGCCGCCTTCGCGGATGGCGAAGCGCAGACCCTTCTCCATCGCTACCGGCGTGTGCAGCTCGATCTCCAGGCTGATGTTGTCGCCCGGCATCACCATCTCGGTGCCCGCCGGAAGCTTGGCCGTGCCCGTCACGTCCGTGGTCCGGAAGTAGAACTGCGGACGATAGCCGTTGAAGAACGGTGTATGACGGCCGCCCTCTTCCTTCGACAGCACGTAGATCTCGCCCTTGAACTGCGTGTGCGGCGTGATCGAGCCCGGCTTCGCCAGCACCATCCCGCGCTCCACATCTTCCTTCGCGATGCCGCGCAGCAACAGCCCCGCGTTGTCGCCCGCGCGGCCTTCGTCCAGCTGCTTCTTGAACATCTCCACGCCCGTTACCACCGTCTTGCGCGTATCGCGGAAGCCCACGATCTCGGCTTCCTCGCCCACCTTCACCTGCCCGCGCTCGATACGGCCCGTCACTACCGTGCCGCGGCCCGAGATGGAGAAGATGTCTTCGATCGGCATCAGGAACGGCTGATCGATCGCCCGCTCCGGCAGCGGCACGTTCTTATCCACCGCCTCCATCAGCTCGTCGATCTTCGCCTCCCACTGCGCCTCGCCATTCAACCCGCCCAATGCACTACCGCGGATCACCGGCACATCGTCGCCCGGGAAGTTGTACTTCGACAACAGCTCCCTGACTTCCATCTCCACCAGGTCCACCAGCTCCTGGTCTTCCACCGCGTCGCACTTGTTCAGAAACACCACGATGTACGGCACACCCACCTGGCGCGCCAACAGCACGTGCTCCTTGGTCTGCGGCATCGGACCATCCGTCGCCGCCACCACCAGGATCGCGCCGTCCATCTGCGCTGCGCCCGTGATCATGTTCTTGATGTAATCCGCGTGACCCGGGCAGTCCACGTGCGCGTAGTGGCGGTTCTTGGTCTCATACTCCACGTGCGCCGTCGCAATCGTGATGCCCCGCTCCCGCTCCTCCGGAGCGTTGTCGATGGTGTCGAAACTCCGAAACTTGTTGTTCGGATTGTGCTTCGACAACACCTTCGTGATCGCCGCCGTCAACGTCGTCTTCCCGTGATCAATGTGCCCGATCGTCCCCACGTTCACGTGCGGCTTCGAACGGTCAAACTTCTCCTTCGCCATCGCTTGCTCCTAAGATTTCTTTGACAACAGATACGTCACAATCTGTGGTTTTCTAGCTCTTCGTACTGCTGAATCATCTCAGAAGCAGAAAGAGTAAACCGAACTTCGCCACTGAACAGCTCCCGTTGCCCTTGATACCTGGCCAACAATTTCGGGATGGTTTCAGTGACAAGACGCCGCTCTATATCTTCAATCTCGCCATCCATGCAGCTCGCACAAGCAGATCGCCACGCGGTATCCACACTTATGACGATCCCTGTCGTTTCAGCACTATCAATCGAAGCTTTCGTTCCGTACTCCGCAAAAGGCTCAACTCCTGGAACGCGGTAACGCACTGTCGGACCGGTTACAGTTTCGAGACCTCCCCATTCGACAATGAACCCGGTCGCTGTACCGTAATTCGCCATCTCGCACTCTCAGTAATACGCGTACACCTTCAGATACTTTGCCCGCAGCTCGGGGGCCACGTGCTCCACCGATGCGAGATACAGCTCGCGAATCTGGCCACGGTCGAGATTGCCGAGCCGTCCGTAGGCGGCAATCGCTTCCTGGCCGAGGAGCCCCTTGCCCAGCACAGACTTCAAAATCCCGTACCCGCAACCGCTGTGTGTCGACCTGCTTCAAAAAGCGGCCAGCCGCGGCCGGCGCGAACGCCGCCTGAATCGCGGAACGCACGACATCGAACGAGGGACCGTCCTCAACTCCCAGCACCGGCTTTTCAAACATTGTTGCCACGCTACTCCCGTTTCACACTGCAGAACTGGAATTCATCAGTTGGAGCGGGAGACGGGAATCGAACCCGCGACCAACAGCTTGGAAGGCTGTGACTCTACCACTGAGTTACTCCCGCCCGACACAACAGCAAACCAGCCCGTCTGCAGGGCTGGCGACTTGCTTTCAAACTCTGGAGCTGATGACCGGGATTGAACCGGTGACCTCTCCCTTACCAAGGGAGTGCTCTACCAACTGAGCTACATCAGCCCTTCTGCTGCAAACTTCTGCGCTCATCCATCCTAGCGCGCTTCGCTACCGCCAGCATCTGAACCCGAACGCCGCCATCCCAGCAACACCCGCAGCGCCAATCCGCCCAACACGACAAATACCAGCGCGCGAAACTTGCCCGGCTCCATGGTCTGCCAGGCCAGCAGGGCAACTACTCCGAAAAGCACCAGCGCCACTGCTGTCTTCGGCCCGGCGCTCAGCCCGGCCGATCCGCTGGTCTCATCGATTGCGCCCATCCACTTCACCGCATTCACCGCACCGCTAACTTCTGGTGCACAGGGGAGGATTCGAACCTCCGTAGCTCGCAAGGAGCGGCAGATTTACAGTCTGCTGCCATTAACCGCTCGGCCACCTGTGCACTGTTCCAGTCTTCGATCCGCTTCCATCGCACGCATCTCTCCGGGCCACGCAACGCTTCGCCAAAAAGCTGGGAAGACGAAGGGAAAAGAGGAGACAACGGAATGGATGTCGCGGGACGAAGTCGCCGGAGTCCTTACAATGTCTGACGATCCTTGTGTTCGGCTAAGGACTGGAGCTGGCGAAGGGACTTGAACCCCCGACCCTCTGATTACAAATCAGATGCTCTACCAGCTGAGCTACGCCAGCCCGCACTGCCTGTTCCCGGCACACACTGCTGCGAGCCCGGGGAGCGACCGTTCAAGCGCAAGAGTAGCACAGCCATGGCGTCGTCGCAATGATTGGAGATCACCGGGCAGACGGTCGCTCCCAAGGGTCCTGATGCTTCACCTTCCTACAGGTTGATACCCGCTGGTTCCCGCCTTTTTCATTGCAGCAACTCCCTCCTCCGGAGACAGCAGAGGCGTGGTCTTGATGCTCTTGCATGCGCCGCCGCCGGCGATGGCAGCAGCAAATGCGGCCGCCGAGATATTGTCCGGCATATCGATGATCACAACCGTGTCGTAGTCCCCGAAACTCAGCCATCCCTGCAGCAGCTTTCCACCAAGCTTTTTCACCACTCTAGACACGGCTGGTATTCGATTCTGTGGACTGTTCACCAGATTTGCCCAAGCTTCGGGCGAATACGCCACCTGCACCAGGAATTGCGCCATCGACATTCTCCTTCGCTATCATTCTTTCCCTGAGTTTTGGGGATAGTTGTCCTGCGGGGCCGGTGCGGGAAAGAGCCGCATCTGCGGCGAGACGACATTACGATCTCAGAGACGAATTCGCAAGGAAATGCGGAACGGAGAGAACTATGCTGCCGAAACGCTGACGTGACCGCCTTCCGAGTCGACGAAACGCGCCAGCATGCCGCCGAAATCCTGCTGTGCGGGCGGCATACTGAAGGCGATGCCCTTGGCAGACATCTGATCGAAGAACTTCTGCAGGTCCGGCACTCCGAAGCCGAGCTCGACGCTGCCGGGCGGGTTTTCCTCCGACGCCGGATGCAGGCCCAGTTTGGTTTCACCGGTTGCAAACTCGCTCCAGCCGGGCGAGCTGAAGATGAGCGGCAGGCCCAGAGCGTCGCGATGGAACGCCACTGCGCGATCCATGTCGCCGACGAACTTGATGACGTATGTGAGCCTCATGGAGAGAGTCCTCCCGGCGTGAGAGAGCATACGTCCGTAAACCCTGTCTGGAAGCGCTTATTTGTGGTGTAACGCCTGAATAAGCAGAATCAGTCCGACGCATACCAGGCCGCCGTGCACGATTTCTAGGAAGGCCTCGCCGCGCAGGCGATGATTCAGAGCGCGGCCAAGGAAAATCGTGGGGATCGCAATCACCAGCGACAGTAGGAAGTAATGCGTCACAGCTGGCAGCCATAGCCCGGCGAGCCAGTAGCCGATCATCGCGACGATACTCGCGGGCAGAAAGTACCCCTGCAGCGTGGCGCGGAAATGTTGTGGCGACCAGCGGCGCATCGCTCCGTAGAGGACCAGCGGCGGCCCGTTCATGCCGTATGCGCCGCCGAGCACTCCGGCGAGGAAGCCGCAGCCGAGCAGCCAAGGGCGGCTGTCGCGGTGGAGTTCCGGCGGCTTTGCACCCAGGCGCGAGCTGAGGAGTGAGTAAGCGGAAAAAGCGACGATCACGATGCCCAATGCGGCCTTCACGATCTGCTGGTGAGCGCTGGTCAAAAGCCAGACGCCGAGTGGGATGCCCACGAGTGTGGGCGCCAGCAGCCAGCCGGTGCTGCGGACGTGGATCTTGCGCCAGTCCTGCACCACAACCACGGCGGCGACGGTGATCGAAAGCAGAACGGCGAGCGGGGCGGCAACCTCAATGGGGATGGTGAGCGCGAGCAGCGGAACGGCAATCAGCGCTTCGCCAAAGCCGAAGGTCGAGCGAACCAGGGTTGCAAAAAACACCACCAGCAGGACGTGCAGCGTCGTCGTGTCCACGCATCTCCCAAAGCTCGCAGTATGGTGACCAGCGCGAACGCCCGCCCTTTCGATTTTAACTTCGCCGTGTAGTCATGCAGATCCTTGACGTCCCCCATACATCCAGGTCTCCTCTCCTGCCTGCCCATAGATACGTAGGGAATGCGCATGCTGACCACGGGCTCGCTGGCCGGCCTCGGGTTCGGCATCGTTGGCAGCCGGCTGCTGGCTGCGATTGCCTACCAGGCAACGCCGAAAGATCCGCTGGTGCTGGCGGGCGTAGTCGCCACGATGACGCTGACCGAAATGCTGGCGACGTGGACGCCCGCGCGCAGGGCGCTGCTGGTCGATCCGGCGCGGCTGTTGCGCGATGAATGAGCCGGCTGAGAACGGTTGGCAATCCGCGCTGCTATCCTGTCTGCACGCCTTCGGGCCACCATGCGCAGACGTACCCGCACTACGGTTTTCGTTGCCGCCATCATCATCGTCCTGCTGGGTGTGCTTGCCTGGCTGCGGCAGAAGGCGCCGCCTGAAGTCGCGCGGCTGCTGCCTGAGTCTGACGGCATTCTGTACATCAATTTTGAGCCGCTGCGGGCCGCGATGCACTTCGATCAGCATCCGGTGCAGCATGATGCGGCTTACCAACACTTCATCGACACGACCGGATTCATCTTTGAGCGCGACCTGCACCAGGCAGCGATCTCCTTGCACCACATGCAGGACCCGCGCGGGCCGAACGGGCCGGTGGCGTACTCCGAGGTCTTCGCCGGGCATTTCGATCACAAGCGCGTAACGACGTGGCTGGAAGCGAACAGCAAGAGCCGCGAGCAGTATGCCGACCGGACCATCTATAACTTGGCCAGCCAGGGGCGCACAGTGCGTGTGGTGCTGCTGGGCTATGACATGGTTGCGGTGTCGAACACGCCGACGGCGGAACAGATTCACGCCATCGTCGATCGCTATCGCACTGCCGCACTTCCGTTTTCCGGATCGTCGGTGCTTTCGGATTACTACGGCCAGGTGCCGGCGCTCTCGATTGCCTGGGGTGTGGGACGTATCTCGCTGCCCTTCTGGTCGGAGGGCGGCCCGCGCGTGTTTGGCGTGCGGCTGCCGCTAAATCCCGATACGGCCTTTGTCGCTTCCGTGCGCTATCTGGGGAATCTGCGAGTACGAGTGGAAGAGATTGCTCCCAGCCAGGCCGAGGCTGGGGCGACGGTGAATGCATTGCAGAACGTGCTCGGCCTGCTTTCGACAGCGCTGACCATGGTGCAGGACAACCCGCAGAGCAAGGACTACCGCACATTGATTAACAGCGCGACCGTGACGCAGCACGGCAGCCACGCCGTGTTTACCGCGACTGTGCCAGTGGACCTGGTGAAGCAGGCGGCCAGCGGCACTCCATAGACAAACGTATTGTCTTCACCTATGCGATTTGTCAGGTGGCTTGGCACAACGGTATCGTTAACTACAGACCCTTTCACCGCATTCGGCGCGGTGCAACATCCCCGATCTCCTCACTCCTTACCCGGAGGATTGCATGTCTCGTATCACCAACGCTTCGCGCGTCATGGGCCCCCTCCTCTTCCCTGCTCTCCTGTTGACTGTTCTTCCCGCGCTGGCGCAGAGCCCCAAGGTCATAACGGGTCAAGCAGCTTTTACTGATTTCTCGAAAGAAAAGCCCGGCACCATGCGCAAGATCACGGTTGCCGACCTGCCGGCGCCGTATGCAACGCAGTCGGTGGACAACGGGCCGGACCTGGTGGCGCGGCCTGCGGGTGCGATGCCCGAGGCGCCGGCCGGTTTCAAAGTGGAGCTGTACTCGTCCGACGTGAAAAGCCCAAGGCTGATTCGCACTGCGCCGAATGGAGACCTGTTTGTGGTGGAGAGCGAGCCGGACCGCAGCGGCGACAGCGGCACGGTCAAGGTCTTTCGCGGAGTGGATGCTAGCGGCAAGGCGAAGCAGGTGGAGACGTTCGCGACGGGGTTGAAGCAGCCCTTTGGACTAGCTTTCTATCCGCTGGGGCCGAATCCGAAGTGGGTGTATGTCGGCAATACGGACTCGGTAGTGAAATTCCCGTACAAGAACGGCGATATGAAGGCGACGGGGCCGTCGCAGGTTGTGGTTCCCGATCTGCCGGGCGGCGGGCGACTGCGTGGCGGCGGACACTGGACGCGCGATGTTGTCTTCTCGAAGGATGGCAAAGGATGTTCGTCTCTGTCGGGTCGCATTCCAATGTCGACGATCCCGATACGACGCCAGCGGAGTTCCATCGCGCCGATGTGCTGGAGTTCACGCCCGAAGGTAAGTTCGTAAAAGTATTCGCCTCGGGTATTCGCAACTGTGTGGGCGAGGCGATCAATCCGATCACGGGGCAGCTTTGGTGCTCGACGAACGAGCGGGACGGCCTGGGCGACAACCTGGTGCCCGACTACATCACGCATGTGCAGGAGGGCGGCTTCTACGGATGGCCGTGGTTTTACATAGGCAATCATCAGGACCCGCGGCATAAGGGCAAGCATCCGGAGCTGGCGAACAAGGTGATTGTGCCGGATGTCCTGCTGCAGCCGCATTTCGCATCGCTTGAGATGACCTTCGACGAGAGCAGCAAGTTCCCTGCTTCGTACAGGGGCTGGGCCTTTGCCGCGGAACACGGCTCGTGGAACAAGTCGAAACGCGCGGGGTATGAGGTGATTGCTGTTCCGGTTGAGAACGGCAAGGCGACCGGTGCGTACCAGGACTTCCTGACCGGCTTTGTGAAGCCGGATGGGAATGTGTGGGGACGGCCGGTAGGTGTGACCTTCGGGAATGACGGCGCGCTATATGTCACCGACGACGGATCCAGTTCGATCTGGCGAGTGAGCTACTCAGGCGCGAAGCAGGTCGCGGGCAAATAGCTTCGCTTACGACGGGAAGAAAGGCGTCCGGCACAACGACCGGACGCCTTTTCTTTTACCGCTGGCTCTTGCGTCCGGCCGCCACGTCGGCATTGAAGCCGGCAGAATGGCCACGCGGCACGCTGAGCGATTTCCAATTCGCCGACTGCAAATGCTTTGCGAGAAAGACGATCTGGCCGACGTGGTAGCTGTAATGCGCGAGCTGGCGATTGATGGCCTGCAGAACGGAGTGACGCTCGCCGCGGATGAAGGTATCGCGTGAGAGGTCGGCATCTGTCAGCGGATCGAGCGCTGTGAACATGCAGGCCCAGCCCTCTTCCCAGAGCTTCATCACGTCCGCGCGTGTGCCAGGCGGCGCTTCAAATTCCGTGTCACGATTGCGGTCCGGCTTCTCGCCGTCGGCTTCGGGAAAGCCAATCCAGCGTGAGCGCATATTGCCTGCCATATGTTTCACGATGAGCGCGATTGAGTTCATTTCCGGATCGAGCGTAGCGGTGAGATCGGCATCAGAGACCTGGGCGATGGCAGCCTCGCCCATTTTTTTATAGTGGATGAAGAGTGGGCGGACATCTTCGAGGTAGCTGGTTGTGAATTGGAGTGCCATGCCAGAGGATGTACCATGCCGCACATGCGCAAGGCCACCCTGCTTTCTGTCGCCGCTTTTGTCCTGCTCGTCCACGCACCCGCACAAGTTGAGAAAGTAAGCCCACTCCAGACAGACAGTCGAGCAGCATCGCCGCCGCAACATCACGGCCAGGTCTCGGTCTTTGCTAAAGAGCTGCAGACGGGCCAGACCGTGGCGCTTAAAGCAGACGAGCCGGTGCAGACCGCGAGCGTTATTAAACTGGCGCTTCTCTACGAGGCGATGGAGCAGGTCCGCGAGGGCAAAGCGCACTGGGACGACAAGGTGACGCTGACGAAGGAGAACCAGACCGGCGGCTCGGGCGTGCTGGGCTTCTTCGATACGCCCGTGACACTGACGCTGAAAGACGTGCTGTCCATGATGGTGATCACGAGCGACAACACGGCGACGAATGTGGCGATCGACAAGATTGGCCTGGATGCCACGAATGCAGAGATGGGGCGGCTGGGCCTGAAGAATACCTGGCTCTACAAGAAAGTCGGCAAGCCTGCGACCGGACCGATGCCTGCGGACCAGAAGAAATTCGGGCTGGGCAAAACGACCGCGCGCGAGATGGGCGCGCTGATGCAGCGCATTGTGACCTGCCAGCTTGGCGATACCCCGGCCGCACCCAGCGAAGCGGACCGCGCCATCTGCGGCGTGACGCTTCATATGCTTCGCTCGCAGTTCTATCGCGATGGCGCGCCGCGCTATCTGGAGCCGATCGACAGCAGCGAAGAGGGTTCCGCGATCGCGAACAAGATCAGGCGCGCTGGATGCAGTGCGCAATGATGTGGATGCGGTGGCGACGAAGAATGGCCTGATCATCCTGTCCATCTTTACCTGGGACAACAAGGACCAGAGCTGGACCGATGACAACGAGGCGTATTTGACGACGGCGAAGATTGCGAAAGCGATTGTCAATACGTGGGCGCCGGGTGGATTGGATGTAAAGGCGTTTGAGTTGCCGGCAGCAAAGTAAGCGTAAAACGGCGATTTGGCCCCGCTACATTGGTGACGCAGAAGCCAATCCATCGCTTCGATTGAAACCTCCCGGCAAATTGCATCCAACAAAGGCACGTGGATTTTCCTTTTGGAGTACAGAGACATGAAGTGGTTTGCATGGACGATGGGAGGAACCCTGCTGGGCGTCACTGCCTGGACGCTCTGGCAGAACCAGCACAGTTCAAGGCGCGGAGAAACGGAAGCGAATGCGCCTGTCGAAAAGCTAGCGGATCAACTGCAGCATGCCTGGGCCGAGCCCCACAACACGGCGGTCTGATCGTCGTGTCCAAGCGGGCGAAAGGACGTAGCACCTGGGGCGTAGCTGTTATCGGCGGAAGTGCAGTGTTGCTTCCGAGCGGTGCGCCTTCAAGGCTCCACTGGCCGGTCCGGCTGCGCGTTGTACAACTCCTCGACACGCTGAAGCGTATCGATCTCTTCAACCGGTTTGTCATCGCGGATTCGCAGGATGCGCGGAAAGCGCATGGCAAAGCCGCTGTTGTGGCGCTCTGACCGCATCAGGTTGTTGAAGGCGACCTCCAGCACGATGGTCGGCTCCACGGTGCGCCAGCCGCCGAAGTCCTCGATAGTGTGCTCGTGGAAGGTATTGCGAGAGGTGCGCGATTTCGGCATCGGTCAACCCGGAATATGCCTTGCCGACGTTCTTCAATGTGTCACCGTCGCGCACGGCGAAGGTGTAGTCGCTGAGAATGCCCGCACGCTTCCCGTGGCCGTATTCTGCTGCGGTGACGACGACATCGAGCGTGGCCAGCTCGCGCTTCAGCTTGAGCCATGCGAGACCGCGGCGGCCCGGCTGATAGACGCTGACAGCGGCCTTCAGCATGACCCCTTCGTTGCCGCGAGCCCGCGCATCGACATACGCCTGCTCCAGTTGCTGGGCGCTGGTGAGGCGCGTCACTGAGGCGAGCACGAAACGGGCGAAGGCGTTCCCGCTGGGCTGCGGTGCGGCATCGGGCGCTTTGAAGAGCGCTCCCTGATTTAGCGACTCTGTCGGCGCGGGCGTGCTGCTGCACGATCGTGTGCGGCGCTTGCGCGGCATACACCTCTTCCAACGCAGCACGGCGAGCGGCGAGCGGCTGGTCCAGCAGCAGGCGATTGCCGTGATAGAGCAGATCGAAGGCCATGAAGACGACCGGCGCCTGCTCGCGCATGGCTGCCGTCACGCGCTTGCGCCCGATGCGGTTCTGCAGCGATTTGAATGGCAGGGCGCGCTGTTGCTCTGCGGAGGGGTCTGTATTCCACGCGAGGATTTCGCCGTCCAGGATGAGCGGCTCGGTGATCTTCGCGAATGCTTCGGTGAGTTCGGGAAAGCTGTGCGTCATGTCGTCGCGGCTGCGGGAGAAGAGCGCCACGCGTCCAGGCTGCGAGGGATCGCCGCAATGCAATTGGCAGCGGATGCCGTCGAACTTGTCTTGTACGTGAGCTTCGACGAGCGGTTCGCCGGCGGAATCTCAGGTATCGCGTGCTGTTCGGGCGGCTCTTCCGCTTCCGGCACTGGTTGTGCGCCGCCTTTGCCCTTCTGCTCGGCGCGAATCTCCTCAGCGAATCGCGCCATCGCCTCTGCGACAGAATCGACAGGGCTTGCCAGCATGAAGCCGAGCGGATGGAAGAGCCGCATGCGGGCCTCATCCAGCCTGTTCGCTGCGGCCAGGCGGACGACTTCGCTGAGGTCGCCGAGCAGCATCAAGGCGCGGCGCACCGCGACCAGATCGCGCTCCATGGCGACCGCGATCGCCTCCTCCACCTGCGCCTGCTTTACGCCGATGCGCATGTCGCTCAGCATCAGTTTGATCAGGTATTTCGCTTCGAGCGGCGTCGCGCGGCCGAGCAGATCGCGCAGCAGAATCTGCCTCGGCGCGGTGCCCTTTGCGGCGGCGAGTTGGGAAAATGATCTCCGCCGCATCTTCGATGGTCAGGCTTGCGCTTTTCGCCCGCCTTGCCGTCAAGCAGATCGAAAGCAGCCGCGCCCATGTCGCCGTGTCGCCGATAGGCTTCGTGCATCGCGGCATCGCTTGTCTTGGTAAGCTCCTCCACCACACGCCACAGGCTCGCTCCGCCGACGCTGAGCTGGCGCCGGTCTGTCTCCGGGAAAGGGCGTGCCGGCGAGATAGAGCGCGGCCAATGCGGCGTCCTCCACCGGCAGGTCGCGCAGATACTCCGCCATCCAGGCGCGCTTTTCGAGCTTTTTCGTCGTACCGGCCAGCCGCTCACATAGCGCGGCCCATGGTTGCAGTTGCGTCATTCGTTTCGTCACGGCCAAGGTTGTAGATGCATCCGGGCCGCCTCCGCGATACTCTAATAGCAGCGATGTCGCGCCTTATCCACTTTCCCGGCACCCTTCTTTAGCGGCTCCCGCCGCCATCGCTCGTCTGCGCCTTCGCATATCTCAAGTTTGCAACTGATTGCCGGCCCTGTGTGGCCGAGGAGCTCCGATGTTTGAACGCCTGGAACAGATTGCCGCCCGCTACGAAGAACTGGGCCGCGAGATGGCCTCTGACGAGGTCGTCAGCGATCACGAACGCTACCAGAAGGTCGCCAAGCAGCACCGCGACCTCGCGGCCGGTGGTCGATACCTTCCGCGAATACCAGCGTACGAAGCAAGGCATTGCGGACGCGCAGGGGATGCTCGCCGAGAGCTGATCCCGACATTCGCGCGATGGCGCAGGACGAGCTGACGCAGCTGGAAGCGCGGCTGCCGAAAATCGAAGAAGATCTGAAGCTGAAGCTGCTGCCCAAGGACCCCAATGACGAGAAGAACGTCATCCTGGAGATCCGCGCCGGCACCGGTGGAGACGAGGCTTCGCTCTTTGCGGCGGAAGTCTTCCGCATGTACTCCCGCTTTGCCGAGCAGCACCGCTGGAAGGTGGAGGTGCTGTCGTCGTCGGAGTCGGGTATTGGCGGGTTGAAGGAAGTCATCGCCATCATTGAAGGTGACCGCGTTTACTCGCAGCTGAAATATGAATCGGGCGTACATCGCGTACAGCGCGTCCCGGCCACCGAGACTCAAGGCCGCGTCCATACTTCCGCGGTTACAGTGGCCGTGCTCCCTGAAGCCGAGGATGTCGACATCAAGATCGAAGCAAAGGACCTGCGGATCGATACCTTCTGCTCGTCGGGACCGGGCGGACAGTCGGTAAACACAACCTACTCCGCGGTGCGCATCACGCACCTGCCCACGGGGACCGTCGTGAGTTGCCAGGACGAGAAATCGCAGATCAAGAACCGCGAGAAAGGCATGCGGGTGTTGCGCGCGCGTCTGTATGAGGTGGAGCAGGAGAAGCAGCAGGCCGCGCTGGCGCAGGAGCGCAAGCAGCAGGTCGGTTCCGGTGATCGCTCGGAGAAAATTCGCACTTACAACTTCCCGCAGAACCGGTTGACCGACCACCGCATCGGCCTGACGCTGCATCAGCTCGCCGAAATTATGGAAGGCCGCCTGCAGCCGGTGATCGATGCGGTGGTGGCCCATTTCCAGGCGGAGCGGTTGAAGGCGGATACAGCAAACATCGCCTGATACGCTACGGGCAATGCGTACAATCACTGTCGTTTGTCTTATAGCACTTCTCGCCGCCGCCGCGGCCCATGCGCAGGGTGCGCCTCTTTCCTATGATTGCCACTACACGAAGGTGCCGATCCAGGTTGACGGCAATCTGAATGACGCGGCCTGGAAGAAGGCGCCGTGGACCTCTGATTTCGTCGACATTGAAGGCGCATCGAAACCCGCTCCGCGCTATCGCACCCGCGCCAAGATGCTATGGGATGACAAGTATCTCTACATCGCTGCGGAGCTTGAGGAGCCAAACGTAACCGGCACGCTGACGAAGCACGACTCGGTGATTTTTCATGACAACGATTTTGAGGTCTTCATCAAGCCGCTGCCCGATACCGGGAGCTACTACGAGTTCGAGATCAATGCGCTGAATACCGGCTGGGACCTCTTCCTGCCGAAGCCCTACAGCGAAGGCGGAAGAGCGGACAATAGCTGGGATATCGCCGGCCTGAAGACCGCCGTCGCGATTCAAGGGACACTGAATCATCCGGATGATACGGATCACGGCTGGACCATCGAGATCGCGTATCCGCTGAACGCATTCGAGTCACGACAGCATGTGCCGCCGCCGGAGAAGGGTACGGTGTGGCGCATCAACTTCAGCCGCGTGGAGTGGAAGCCGCGGAATCCGAAAGAAGACAATTGGGTGTGGTCGCCGCAGGGCGTGATCAACATGCACGTGCCGGACTGCTGGGGTTATTTGCACTTCCGGTAGTTCGGGAGATTCTTTTGTAGGCTAATCCCGACATGTGGACGGTTGCGACGGAGTTCGCATCGCGAGACCGTCCTTCCTCATCCACTACCTGCAATGATCATGACCACGAACACGTGTTCGGCGCTGGAGAATCCGATATGGCAGGCGGCGACTACGCGGCAGCGACATCTTGCGTATGGCGATGGGCTCGCGCGACGGTTCTACCCCGAGATTGTGCCGCTGGCCGCGATAGCGGACCACTCGGATGAAGCAGTGGCTGCGCTGAGGGCCCTTATCAGCCCGGGCGAGCAGGTCTGGTTCTTCGAGGAGCCGCGGCTCGATCCAACCGAATGGCGCGAGACAAAGCGCATTCCGGGCTTCCAGATGGTGTGCGACACTCTTCCGCCAGCAAGGCGCGCATATGACGGGCCGGCGAGCGTGATGCTCGACCCGGCGACGGATGCGGCGGCTATGAATGCGTTGAAGGCGGTGGCGTTCCCGGGTTTCTTCGGCATGCGCACGCCCGAGATGGGACGATATCGCGGCATCCTGATCGATGGCGAACTGATAGCCATGGCCGGCGAGAGGCTGGCGCTGCCCGGCTATCGCGAGGTGAGTGCGATCTGCACGCACCCGGCGCATCTGGGACACGGGTATGCGCAGCGGCTGACGCGCGAAGCGACAGAGATCATTCTGGCCGATGGTGATTTTCCCTTCCTCCATGTCGCGGATGGGAACGGGGCTGCTATCCATATTTACGAGGAGCTTGGCTTCCGGCGCTGCGCGGATGCGGTCTTTGTCCAGATCGAGCGAATTGGCCGTTAGACACAAAGGAAGAGCCGGTGATTGAAATCACCGGCCCTCCTTTGTTGCGGCTGCCGTTATGCCTGAGCAGCAGCCAGATTCGTCGCAATCGCCGTTACCTTGAAGCGCTTCATGGTGACGGCGAGCTTACGCTCGATCCTCTTCACCTCATTGCGCTCTTCCGGCATGACGAAGGTATGCGCTGTACCGCTGCGCGAAGCTCGGCCGGTGCGGCCGACGCGGTGGACGAAGTCTTCCGCCTCTTTGGGCATGTCGTAATTGACCACGTGTGCGACGTGCGGCACGTCGATGCCGCGCGCAGCCACGTCGGTCGCTACGAGCACGCGGTTCGCACCGTCGGCAAAGCTCTTCAACGCGGCTACGCGCTGCGCCTGCGTGCGATCGCCGTGGATGCGTGCGGCATTGTGGCCGACGCGGCTGAGGCGATTGGCCAAACGGTCCGCTCCATGCTTGGTGCGGGTGAAGACCAGGAAGCTGCCCTCATTGCTGCTGAGTAGGTGTTCCAGCAGTTCCGATTTCTTTTCCTTCGACACCTCGAAGATCTGCAGCGCGACGTTGTCGGCCGGCCTCAGCTCGGTAGAGATATCGATGCGCACTGGGTCCTTCAGGTACGCGCGCGTGACATCCCGCATCTCCGGATTCAGTGTCGCGGAGTAGCAGAGCGTCTGCCGATCGGCGCGCAGCTTCGAGACAATACGCTTGATCGACGGCTTGAACCCCATATCGAGCATGCGGTCGCACTCGTCGAGCACCAGCACTTCGACGCCGTCGAGCTTGATGAGGTTGCGATCGAGAAAGTCTTCGAGACGGCCCGGGGTTGCGACGACGAGACGCACGCCGCGGCGAAGAGCTTCGAGCTGCGGGCCTTCGGCGAGTCCGCCTACGACCAGCGCGGCACGGATGCGGCCTTCGGGCATCAGCTGCCGATAGACCTTCTCCACCTGCATGGCCAGCTCGCGCGTGGGCAACAGCACGAGCGCGGTGATCTGCTTCGAGGGCTGCTTCTGCAGGCGCTCGATAATGGGCACCATAAAGCTCAGCGTCTTGCCGGTGCCGGTCTGCGCGGTAGCCAGTACATCGCGGCCTTCGAGCGCCGGAGGAATCGCCCCGGCCTGGACGGGCGTGGGCGTAATAAACTTCGCCGCTGCTAGGCGCTTCTGCAGGTCGGACGAAAGTGGTATTTCAGAGAATAGTTTCAACTTAGGTTCCTTGTTTTCTTTCGCGGCTATCGCGAGATACACGTCAGGCGTGCGGCGCGATGCCGGGATATGCTCGCCACAGTTCTGTCCGATCGCGTGTCGTTCTTGAAGAGAACGATCGACGGGCAGCGAGCTTGCTCAAAATGTGCGTAAGGAAAAACGGCGGGACTTGATGAGTCACTTAGGCGGGCTTTGTTTTGCCGGCCTCCGCTCTTGCCGAACGATCCTATGCGTCGAGAACGCCGGATGGCTTTCCTGACTCCATCTACGCGACACGCTGTAGAAGGCAACGCTTCAGCTTCGGGCTAGGCCACTCACCGGAGCGGCACAGACCAGCACACTGGTCTCATTCGGGATGCGGTATGCATCACCCTTCGGAAGCGTTACAGGCATTATAGCATTTGATGAGCCTCGACCATTCGATGACTACTCTTGCGGAAGCTATAGAGAGCGCAACGGCGCTGCTTGCGCCGAGCGCGACAGCGCAGCGCGATGCAGAGCTGCTGCTGTTGCACGTTGCCGGAATCACCCGCGCAGACTTGATGACGCATCCGGAGCGCGAGCTTACGGAGCGGCAGATCAACCACTATCAAGCCGCCATCACTCGCCGGGCACGTCATGAGCCAGTACAGCACATCCTCGGAATACAGGAATTCTACGGCCGCGACTTCATCGTGAATCGGCTGGTGTTGATCCCGCGTCCCGAGACGGAGCACCTTGTCGAAGCAGTGTTGGCGACTTGTCCGCAGCCGAAAAGCGTTTTGGATATCGGAACCGGCTCCGGCATTCTGGCCATCACGCTGGCGCTGGAGCTGCCAAGCGCTACCGTGACGGCGACGGACATTTCGACCGCAGCGCTTGCTGTTGCGCAGAAGAATGCACAACAGCTTGACGCCGGCGAGCGGATCCGGTTTGTGGTCTCCGATCTCTTTACCGCTCTTGACGATGAGCAGTTCGACTGCATCGTATCGAACCCGCCCTATGTCGCGAGAAGCGAAGTGCTGGAGCCGCAAGTGCGCGAGTATGAGCCGGCGATGGCGCTCTACGCAGGCGAGGACGGGCTGACCATCTATCGCCGGCTGATTCCGGAAGCCATCGCGCATCTAGCGCCGGGTGGGCACTTGCTGCTGGAGATCGGACACGGGCAGCGCGATTCCTTGCAGCGCCTGCTGGCGCAAAGCGGTTTCGAGGACATTCGTTTCGTGAATGACTTGCAGGGGATTCCCCGAGTGGCGATGGGCAGAGCTATGGACCCGTGACAGCTGGCTTCTTCGGCGGCAGAAACCTGCGGTCAATCCGTGCCACGATCACGTAATTCGGATCGACCATCTCGTCCAGATGGATGCGCGCCACCTTGGAGAGTAGCTCGTAGGCATCCATCTCGCTCATGCCGTAATCGTCGTGCATCCAGCCGACAAGCTGCGTGAATGCGATACGAAGTGCGTCATCGAGCGGGCGATAAATGCCGACCGCCATGATCGAATCCGCGTTCTCGAAGCGCGGCCACTCGATGCGCTGATGCTTGCGCAGTTCCACACGCACCCGCACCTTCATCGCGATCTCGATCGCGGTTCCGTCCACTTCGCCATCACCCATGGCGGCGTGGCCGTCGCCCATATAGAGC
Organism: uncultured Acidobacteriaceae bacterium; assembly: GCA_963797895.1. Lineage (GTDB taxonomy): Bacteria > Acidobacteriota > Terriglobia > Terriglobales > Acidobacteriaceae > KBS-83. Next base: position 1,140,084 of record CAWCRD010000006.1, on the reverse strand, counting down.
AGCGCGCCCGGCACATTCACCGGCAGCAGCAGCGTGTTGCCGTCGCTCGCCTCGGGTGCATCCATGTTGCCGCCGAACTCGCCGGGCACAATAGAGCTGCGTGCCTCGCCATCCGCCGGAGCAACGCCTACGCAGCCGAGGAAAGGATGCAGCGGAATCTTCGTCTCGAAAGCTGAATCGCTGGCACGAAAGGTCGCAGTGTTGGCCGTCTTGTCGATTGCGTAGCGCCACTCACGCTTGGGAATCCCGCCGCCCAACATGGGCGTGTAGTTGCTGGAGTTCAGCGCGCCGAATCCAGGCCCGGCTGTTCCATATCCGACTGGAGCGTTCACTTCGACGTGTTCGAAATGGATCGCCAGCGTGTCGCCCGGCTCCGCGCCGTCGATGTAGAACGGGCCGGTCAGAGGATTCGGGCCGATCACCTTCATGCCTGCTTCTTCGAGTGTGTGGCCATCGGCATCCGCGGTTGTGGTGTCCAGCGTATCGCCCGAGCGCAGATGCATGACGGGATCGGCGAGTCCGTAGACATACTTCAGATCCGACAGCTTCATCTGGTAGCGAGCAGTCCTGCTTTCTGTTTGCGCAAAACCGCCTACTGCCATCGACAGCATGGATAGCAGCACCGGCCAACCGAATCTCCGCATCGCGCCTCCCCGTGTGTATGGCAGTGTAGAGGGAAGGCGCGACGCGGCGTGTGGGAAAAGCGGCTTCTACTCTGCCCGCAGAGCTTCCATCGGTTCCACGTTCGCGGCGCGGCGTGCCGGTATCAGCGCGGCCAGGATGCTGACGATCGCCATCAGCAGCACCACGCCAAACAGCGTCAGCGGGTCCGCCGCGGAGACGCCGAAGAGCTGGCTGTGAAGCGCGCGCCCGAGCAGAATTGCGCAGGGCACTGCAACAACAACACCTATAGCGGCGAGACGCACCATCTCCCTGACCACCAGGGCGGTGATGGCAGGCCGTGACGAACCCAGCGCCATGCGGATGCCGATCTCGCGCGTGCGCTGGACTGTGGTGTAGGAGAGCACGCCATACAATCCCACGCCCGCCAGTAGAGCAGCGAGTGCGCCGAAGGCCAAAGCCAACACCTCGATCATGCGCTCGTTCGCGATGCTTCGCTCCACCTGCTCGTCCATTGTCCGCAGGTCTGCGACGGTCAGTGCTTGATCGATCGAACGCATCGCGGTCCGCACAGTGGCGAACATCTGCTCCGGCGGCGTCGCGGCGCGGAGATAGAGATAGAGCCGTCCGCGCACTATGTCTGCCTGTCCCAGTGGCCTGAATAGAGTGGGAGTACTCGCGTCGCGCAGGTTGCTGTGACGGAGATCGCGTGCCACGCCTACGATCGTCATGTAGTGCAGCTTATCGTTGCCACCGCCACGCGCCACGCGGGCACCGACGGCCGCGGCAGGATTTTTGAAGAAGTGCCGCACGAAAGTTTCGTTGACAATCGCCACCGGCTGGCCGGTTGCACTGTCTGCTGCGGTGAAGGTCCGGCCCAGCAGCATTGGCACCTGCATGGTGTGGAAGTAGTCGGGATCGACGACAGGATCTTCCACATCGAAATCTTCGTTTGGGGGCGGCGTATAGCCGGCAACGGTCACGTTTCCGTTATGGCTGCTGTCTGTAAGCTCAGGATCGTCGGTTGCGGTCGCTGCGACGACGCCCGGCAAGCTGCGCATGGCGGCGATGACCCGTTCGCTGAGTGGGGTGACCTGCGACAGGGGATAACCGGCCAGCACCGGGTCGATGTGAAAGACGATCAGATGCGTGGTGTTGAATCCCGCATTGACATGACGCAGGTTCTGAATTGTACGCACAAAGAGTCCCGAGCCGATGAGCAGCAGCACGCTCAATCCAACCTGCAGCGAGACCACGACTCGCCGCAGGCCGAGTACGCCGCCTGTCGCTGTGGCCGCTCTCTGCTTGAGCGCTGTCACCAGATTCGGCCGGAGCAGTTGAATGGCCGGGGCCAAGCTGAACAGGAGACTCACCGCCAGCGCCACAGCAAGACCAAAGACAAACAGCCGCGCATCGAGAGTGGCATGGAAGGCGGTTGATCCGTCAACTCCGGCGATCTGACGCACGAGCAGCCGCATCGCTGCGGGCGCCAGCAGTATGCCGGCGGCGCCACCCAGCAAGCCGATCAGCGCGCCTTCTATCAGCAGCTGCTGCAGAATACGTCCGGAGCGTGCGCCCATGGCGTAGCGCACCGCAAACTCCTGCACGCGCGCGGCTGCACGCACCAGCAGCAGACTCGCCACGTTCACCGCAGCGAGCAGCAGTACCAGTACGGCCATGGCCATCACGGCGAGCAGCGGCGTCTGCATGGAGTTACGGCTGTAGGAGAGTCCCCGCGCACCCGGCTCGATAACGAGACGGCTGTGCGTTAGGAAATCGGCGACAAAGGTCTGCGAACGATGCCCGAGCGCCTGCAACTCGTTGGCGCGCAGCGCATGCCATAGCGGCGTGACGCCAGCCTCGGCCTGCTGAATCGTCTCGCCGTCGGACAGACGCCCGACGATGTTCATCCAGCGGTCCGTATGGTCGGTGAGTCGCTTGCCCTTGCCGGGAATCACGGTGTCGAGCATGGACATGGGCACGAAGAGATCGGGTGTCTGGCCCCACACCGCGCTCTGGAAGTTCTCCGGCGTCACGCCGATGACTTCGAAGCTGTGACCGTTCAGCGCGAGCGTCTTGCCGACGATATTCGGATCTGCGCCGAGATGGGTGGCCCAGTAGCTATGGCTGAGCACGGCTACTGGATTGGCTCCGGGTGCGATGTCGTCGGATTGGGAGAACAGGCGGCCAAGCGCGGGTCTTATGCCGAGGACTGAGAAGTAGTTTCCGCTGACAATTTCGGCGTCGCTGATTTCGGAGGCGCGATCATGCGCGATACCCACCGAGGCCGGCGAAGTCGCGAGGAGGCCGCTGAAGACCTTCGCCTGATCGCGCAGATCACGGTACATGGGGTAAGAGAAGGACTTGTCCTCGCCGGCGCCGTGATCACTGCTATGCCCTTCCCATGCCTTGCCGGGCGCGCTCAGCACGACAAGCTGCTCGGGCTTCTCGACCGGAAGCGAGCGCAGCAGCGCCTGGTCCAGCAGCGAGTAGACCGCTGTGTTCGCTCCCACACCGAGCGCGAGAGTCAGGACGGCTGTAACCACGAAGCCTGGTGAGCGGCGCATCTGGCGCAATGCAAAGCGAAGATCCTGGACGAAAATTCTCACGCGGTCCTCCAAAGAACGACAGCAATCCAGTTATGTCACATGCAATCCGAGCGCCAGCCGGAAGGGCTTTATTTGCTATCGCTGGTTCTTCTGTCACCGATGATCGCTGTCCGAACCCGGACAGGCGAGTCCGGCATTGGACAGCGATGAGTGTCTTGATATGTGGGGGCGGTACGGGGGGCGCCGGATCTTGGTCTGGTGGAGACGCTGGCCAGCGAAATGGGGGGCCGGCTATTGCTGGTGGATGAGCTCGGCGGCGGGCTCCGCCTCGTGCCGCTGGCGGAGCGGGTGCGGAGTGCTGGTGCGGGACTGGAACTGCGTGGATTTCTGCAGCAGGCCCGCGATGCGCTCCATCTCGAGTTGGATTGCGGCGGTTGTGATGCGCCAGTGATCTCTGCTCATGATGTGTGTATTACCGCATGAGAGCGCGGCGGAACGCGATGCTACTTGGGACGCATTACTGAAGGGATTCCGGTGACCAATCGGATTCCTCATTGGGGCTTTTGTACCGTTACTCCGCTCCCGATTTGGTTTGTGCTGTGCGTGTCCTAGATGTATTTCCTGTAGCGCTCCGGGGCGAGCGGCGTGCCGTCCTCGGTGTGGGTGACGGCGCGGACCATGTCGAAGTCGGGAAGCTTCATGTTCTTGACGTTCGCCGAGGCGACCTGCAGCGCATAGAGAAGAAGACCCGCGCGTTTGGGGTCGATCTCATTGGCGGCGAGGGCCTGCGTCACCTCCATGAGAGCGAGCTGAATGGAGAGCTGATCTTCAAGCGGAGGAAGATCGAGCGGGGTGTCCACTGCAGATCCCTGGTTTCGCTCAGGATGACGTTCCGCCGGGGCGCCGACGGGATAAGGGCCGTAGTCGATGGTCTGGGTAGCGCTATCGATGGTGGTGCTGCCGGAAGGTGCAGGGAGAGCGACGAAGCGGCCGTCCGGGCGGCGCTTGCTGTGGCGAACGGTTTGGCGCTCATAGAAGCGAGCGTGGAAGTAGCACCAATAGCAGTCTTTCAGTGAAGGCGCTTCACATGCCCTTCCACAGGGGCGGATATGTCGGCATTGCGGATACATTGTGTTTTCCTTTCTCAGTTAGGTGGTACCGAGGGGGCCCCTCCCCCCGCTGCGGGAGAGGCCGGTACAAGCTACATTGTTTCAATGGCTTGGAGGCCGTCCCGAGGTTCAAATTCGTCTATTTAAAGGGTTTATCGCTTCATTCGTCACTCCAAAGGAGTTATGAACCGCGCAAACAAAAAAGCCACCGTGATGGTGGCTTTTTGTTGACCCGTTCTCCTTGCGGAGGTTCGGTCTATTTCCAGAGTAGCAAGGCAGAGGAAATTAACTGGCAGGTTTTGGGGGTAGATTCCCGAATTGGTTGTTACTTAGGAATGCGGGGCGGAGATGCGGCGGGTCGAGGCGGCGTCGGCCAGAAGCGGCTGGCGGCAGATGTGGGTGCTTTCCGCCATCTCGAGCGGGAACTCGTAGTGCGAAGTGGCGACTACCGAACGGCAGCGGCGGCAGACGGAGCGGCTGGTGCCGTCCAGGTTACTGACGTGCTCGAACGCGAAGCGGGTGGTGAATCCGAAGGGGGCGGTGTAGGTGGACACAACTAACTCCAATGGCGGGATACTTCTTTCAGGGTATCGGCGAGTTAGATAGGAGGCAATGAAAAAACGAGGAGTGCCGCGTTATGTGGGCAATGGATTTGAGCTTATGAACGCGGCGGGGACGCAGCACGGCGTTAGCTTAACGATTTTGTAGCAGTGATTGTGCGGTGTAAGCGAATGCAGGCTTGTTGATGAGGCTTCCGGCCCGGGGGCGGGCTGGATCAGTGTGCCGGCGGCACTAACTGCAGCTGGGTCTGATCGCAGGTATGCGTGATTTCCACCTGCTCCAGCGAATTCTCGTTGTGCGATGTAGCCACGATGCGGTGGCACTTGCGGCAGATGGAATTGCTGGTGCCATCGGCGTTGGTGATGTGCTCGAAGGCGAACCTGGTGGAGTAGGGGGATGCGGGGAGGGTGCGGGTGGCCACTGCGGGCCTCTTTTCACGCGCCTGAAGAGCCGGGGCGCAGATTCAGTCTACGCGGGGCGGACGCGGACGTCGCCGAAAATTCACGATGGCAGCGGGGCGATCGCAGACGTGGCGGGATGTGGTGGGCCCATGAGCTTTGCCCTTTGCCGCAGGCCCACCATGGGAGCGCTAGTCCTTGAACAGGTGCGAGGCGTGGGTGATGGCGGCTCCGGCTCGCATGGCGGCGGCGACGGCGGCGGTTTCGGCGAGCATGGCATCGGTGGCCCCGGCTTTGCGGGCGGCCCTGAGATGGAGCTCGATGCAGTAGGGGCACTGCGTGGTGAGGGCGACGGCGACGGCCATCAACTGCTTCTGCAACACATCGAGCGACCCGGCGGTGAAGGCGGCCTTGTCAAAGGCCCAGAAGGCCTTCATCGGTTCGGGGGCATTCTCGTCCAGCTTCTTGAGCTGGGTGAGGTTTTTCATATCGAACATGCGTGTCTCCTTGGTGGGAAGGTTTTTCGGATCGCAGTTATTGGGTTCGCGCGACGAGGCAAGGTTACAGGGTGAGAGGGATTTCGAGATACAGGGTGAATGGAAGTGAGCCGGTGACCTCGAGGGGTGCGGTTAGCCGTTCTCGACGCGCGACTTCATGTCCCAGTACGCGGTATCGATGAGTTTGCTTAGCGCGGCGGCGTTGGTGGGCGTTCCCGGTCTCAGCTTCACATGACGCATGAACTTGCCGGTGCCTTCGAGCAAGTGCGCCGGATCCGGCAGCGCTGCACCCTGGAAGAACCCCACGTTGACGTGGGAGGTAAATACATTGACGTAGCCGAAGGGTGCGTTCCCAAGACATGCCACCGGACAGCCGTCATGCAAGAGCTCTCGAACTTCGTCGCCGCACTTTCGCATCACCTCAAACCAGCGGTGCGCGATGGCTCCTAGTTCTCCTTGATGCGATTTCATCCATGCGTCGATGGCGGGATCCTGCTCCACACCGCCGTTGAATCGCAGGAGTTCCGTTTTCATCGTCGCTCTACTTTGCCGGAGTTGGCTTCTTTTTGGGAAGTGAGCCGGTGAAGTCGAGGGCTGCGTCGATGAGCTTTTGACGGAGCGCGACGTTGCTTTCGCGTCGCTTAGCGGCTGATCGAGCGCCGGCCGAAGATTCTTTCAGACCTGAGGTTCCGAAAACGCCGCTTCATCTGAAGTAAATCGTAGTGAAGCGGCAGGGTCAGGAGCCCTATTCCATAAGGATAATGAACACCTTGCATGGTTTGTTGGCACTCAGGGCAAACGAGCGTTTTGTCGGGTTCGCCTATGAAAATCTGCTGCTTTGGATTGCATGGACGTGCTGTCATACTCGTCCGCTTTTGGCCTGCGTGAAGGCGAAGAGCGTTTGCTTCGCCATGGTGGGTGGCCTCTTTTTCACGCCTGGGAGATCAGACGCGGTATTCCGTGCGATCGGACATCCAGACGTGCATGTCCAGCAGGGTGCAGACGTGATTGCTCTCCTCGTGGGCGAGCCAGTCCTCATAACGGGTGGAGGCGATGGTGCGATAGCAGCGGAGGCAGATGGAGTCGCAGCTTCCATCGCGGTTGTGGCGATGCTGAAAGCTGGGATGATGCCGATGCTGGAAGTTGGAGCTGTATCGAGAGAAGAGTTGCGGAGGTGTGGCGGCCATATGCTGGCCTACTTTCAAACGCCGGAACGACCTGACGCTATGTCTATTCTACGCTTTTCCGGCTTGCAGCTTCTTTTTGGGGAGTGAGCCGGTGAAGTCGAGAGCGGCGTCGATGAGCTTTTGACGGAGCGTGTCGTTGCCGTAGGCCTCGGGGGTGGCGCGGACCCAGCCGGACATGCGGCGGCCGCCCATGATGGCGGGGGCGACGCCGGGGATCTGGTTGGCCCAGGCTTCGTTGTCCTTGCCGACGCGCAGGAGCAGGCTGCCCTGGCGCGCTCCGATGAGCAGATTGCCGTGGAGCAGATATGCCCATCCGCCGAACATGGCTTTTTCGGAGAGGCCTCGGGTGTTGGTGAGGCTGGATTTTATTAGTTCTTCTAGGCCTGGGTCTCTGGACATGGGGTGGACGATTACTGATGTTCGCCAGCTAAATCCAGTGGAGTTTGAATCCCAACGTCGACCGGCAGTCCAACTTCCTTGAGGAGTTCTTCCTTCTTCTGATTTTGCAGCCAGAGAATAAATCCGCGATCAACTATGTTCAGTTTCCTGTTCGTTGAGTCGTAGTCGAGAATGATTGGCTTTATGCCTTTACTCACCTGCAAGGATGAGACCGATAGCAAGGCTTGGGTCAAGTTACCAGGATTGAAGGTATCGCCTGAAGGATGGTTTTCCTCTATAAGCTTTCGAATGGCTGAATATCGAAAACCCTGTTCGGCCTGCATAGTATTTCCGCGTAGAACAGGAAAGAGTATCCATTTGTACATCTCCCATTGCGTGGCCTGGAAGCCTGATGAGAAATCGGTGACGAAGCTTCGATAGCGTGCGCTCTGTTGATTCACGATCGAATCAACAATGGCCTTGATCTTAGTCTCCGCTTCTATTGGGGTAATGGCCGGGCGGGTACTGTTCACGCCGGCTTCGACACACGCTTGGCGACAGACTTCTTGAACGATGTAGACGCTATCGTTGCATGACCCTATGATTGCAGATCGGGTGCCTGGAGAGAACTGAACATTCAGTAACTTCTCGCCTTCGCTGATTACTTGCTGCAGTTCGCTAGCAGTCCATTTGTCCGCGTTCACCGCCACCATCCGACCGGTAAGATCGCCGTTGTAAACCACAAGGCGATTCTCTTCGAGCCAGACGCCGACAATGATGAAGCTCAGCTTAGAACGTTCGTGAAATGCCTTTAGAGCGACCGCGAAGTCTCGCTGAGTGTCCTGGGGAAGGTAATGAAAGTCCTCCAGCACTATAAATTTGTTGAATCCGATTCTCGCAAGCGATTCCAAGACATCGTTTGGATCTTCCGGATCTAGCTCAATCTGCTGAAAAGTTGTTTCGACGCTGGCTTCCTTGCCGGTCTCTCCGGAAACTTTAGCGCTAACAATTGCGTTCGTTCCGATAGATGCGGAAATCTTGTTCTTGCCAGAGGCAGTCCTTTTCGAGGAGGTTTCGGTCTCGAAGCCCGCCCTCTTCAAGATGTTGTTGTGCAGATCGCTGATCGCCCACCGATTTTGGCATTGCACCAGGATCGAGTCTTCCTCTTTCAGGCAGTGCTTGCGCAGGCATGTCTTGCCTTGCTTGGAGCTGCCGTAGATGACTACGTGCTTGTCACGAGTCAAGTTCGAAATGAACTCGTCGTCGACGCTCTTACGGGGGACATAGTTTAGCGGCACGTCGCGCGAGATGCCGTACACGGCATCTGTTGTATAGGTCCCGCGCGGCTTACCAAATGGATTTAGCATGTAGGATCCTCTATCCTGGGTCGTCGCTAGCGGCATGATAGCGCACGACATCCCGAGTTCCGCAGCTCGTGCGTCTGTAGCAGCTTACGTTACGGACCGATGGCGCCGCAGGTGTGGCAGCTTGGATTAACTTCGAAAGTGTTCCTGCACATAGGCGGCAATCGCCCGTTTCACGCCGTCTGGATCTCGCTGCTCGCCCGATTTCTTCATCAATTCCAAGGCGGCGTCTAATTTCTGTTTACGTGTGAGAGTGGGTGGTTCCGGGATGCTGCAGTGCGGGCACTCTGTGCTCTTTCCGCGGTGCTTCGGCATAAGATCGAACTCTTCGCCACACTTGCTGCAGGTTCTGCGCGGAATAGTCATGACCCACCTAATTCCCAAAACGAATGGCCCGACTATACGTCGGGCCATTCGCTTATCTCAACTGACATCGGTAATCGTTACGAGCAGCCACTCGTGCTTCCGCAGCTCATGCATCTGTAGCAGCTTCCGTTTCTTACCATGATGGCGCCGCAGGTGTGGCAGGAGGGGGCGTCGCCCATGTCGTAGAGGTCTTTCATGGCGTTGGCTACGTGCACCGGTGGTGCAGCTTCCAGCTTCGAGCTTCTGGCGTCCAGCTCGTCCGTGACACCCGCCGCTATGGCGCTTCCTGCGGACAGGCTGCCGATGGTGCCTTCTACGGGAATGGCGGCGCTTGCTCCACCGGACATGTTGAAGAGGGAGAGCTGGTGTCCGGAGAGGAAGCGTAGCTGGAGCCAGCGGAAGATGTAATCCATGATGCTCTTGGCGTAGCCGATCTGCTCGTTGCCGGTCCAGCCGGAGGGCTCGAAGCGGGTGTGGGCGAACTTTTCGACGAGGACCTTGAGCGGGACGCCGTGCTGGAGGGCGAGGGAGACGGCGGTGGCGAAGGAGTCCATGAGTCCGGAGACGGTGGAGCCTTCCTTGGCCATGCGGATAAAGATTTCGCCGGGCTCGCCGGAGGGGTAGAGGCCGACGGTGATGTAGCCCTCGTGGCCGGCGAGGGAGAACTTGTGGGTGAGGGAGGCGCGCTCCTCGGGGAGGCGGTGGCGGATGGCCTTGGGGGGGCGGTTCTGATCGGCGAGATCGGGGACGAACTGCGGGTCCTTCGCTTCGCTGAGGATGACATCCTGTTTGGGCGCGGCGGCGGCTTTGAGAATTGCTGCTTCGAAAGACTGCGCGGCGGCGGCTATGGATTTGGCGGAGACTTCGAGGCGATCGGAGACCTTGTGGGTGAGCGAGGCTTCGAGCGTCTTGAGGTCGGCGGCGAACTCGGGGGAGCGGGTGTCGATGCCGGCGGCGAGCGAGGTGAGGACGCGGTCGGCGGCAGCGGAGACTGCGGGGTCGGCGGGCTTGGAGGATTTTTTCTCGTCCGCAGAGGTGTTGAGGACCTGGACGCCCTTGGATCCGTCGCGGTAGATGGCGACGGCTTTGAGGCCGAGACGCCAGGCTTCGACGTAGGTCTCGGCGATGTCTTCGACGGTGCACTCGTGGGGGAGGTTGACCGTTTTGGAGATGGCGCCGGAGAGGAAGGGCTGGGTGGCGGCCATCATCTTGAGGTGGCCGAGGTAGTGGATGGAGCGGGTGCCCTTGGCGGGCTTGAAGGAGCAGTCGAAGACGGCGAGGTGCTCGGGCTTGATGTGCGGAGCGCCTTCGATGGTGCCGGTGGCGTCGATGTAGGAGACGATGGCCTGGACGTCGGCGTCGGAGTAGCCGAGCTTGAAGAGCGCGCCGGGGACAGTGTTGTTGACGATCTTGATCATGCCGCCGCCGACGAGCTTCTTGTACTTGACGAGGGCGAGGTCAGGCTCGATGCCGGTGGTGTCGCAGTCCATCATGAAGCCGATGGTGCCGGTGGGGGCGAGGACGGTGACCTGCGAGTTGCGGTAGCCGAATTTTTCGCCGTGGGCGAGCGCCTGATCCCAGCAATCCTTCGAAGCGGCGATGAGCTGCTCGAGCTGCGGAGTGATGAAGGGCTCGGCTGAGGCTTTGGCGCGAGCGATCTTGTTGACCTCGGCGCGATGCATGCGGATGACGTCGAGGAAGGGCTCGCGGTTGGAGTAGAAGCCGGGGCAGGCTCCGCCCTTGGTCTCGGAACCCTGGTTGAGCGGGGTGGCGGCGGCGAGGGGCTTGGCGACTTCGGCGATGCGCGCGGACTGGAGGTAGGCTTCGCCGCAGAGGATGGCGGTGAGGGTGGCGGCGAAGTCGCGGCCGGCGTCGGAGTCGTAGGGCAGGCCGAAGTTCATGAGCAGCGCGCCGAGATTGGCATAGCCTAGGCCGAGTGGGCGGTAGTCGTGCGAGTTGCGGGAGATCTTCTCCGTGGGATAGCCGGAGTTGTCGACGAGGATCTCCATCGCGGTGAGCACGACGTCAATGGCATCGCGATAGGCCTGGATGTCAAAGGTGCCTGTCGGAGTGACGAACTTCATGAGGTTGAAGCTGGCGAGGTTGCAGGCGGAGTTGTCGAGGAACATGTACTCCGAGCAGGGGTTGGACGCGTTGATGCGGCCGGTGTTCTTGGAGGTGTGCCAGCGATTGATGGTGGTGTCGTACTGCATGCCGGGATCGCCGCACTGCCAGGTGGCTTCGGAGATCTTGTGCATGAGGTCGCGGGCCTTGTAGGTCTTCGCGGGTGCGCCGTCCTTGACGGTGCGGGTGGTGAACTCGGCGTCCTGCTCCCAGGCGTGCATGAACTCGTCGTTGACGCGGACGGAGTTGTTGGCGTTCTGAAAGAAGATGGACGAGAAGGCTTCCGAGTCGGGGCCGGAGCCGTCGTAGCCAGCGGCGATGAGGGTGTGGGCCTTGGCTTCTTCCTTCGCTTTGCACTCGATGAAATCGACGATGTCGGGATGGTCGACGTTGAGGATGACCATCTTGGCGGCGCGGCGGGTTTTGCCGCCGGACTTGATGACGCCGGCGAAGGCGTCAAAGCCGCGCATGAAGCTCAAAGGGCCGGAGGCGGTGCCGCCGCCCGAAAGGAGTTCTGAAGAGCCGCGGATGGGCGAGAGGTTCGTGCCGGTGCCGCTTCCCCATTTGAAGAGCATGCCCTCTGTCTTGGCGAGAGTGAGGATGGAGTCGAGCGAGTCGTCGACCGAGTTGATGAAGCAGGCGGAGCACTGAGGATTGCGATAGCCGGTGGTGGAGAAGATGACCTCGCGAGCCTGGGGGTCCCAGTGCCAGTTCTGCGCGTCGGAATTGGGCTCGAGCTTGTCGCAGCCGACGTTGAACCAGACGGGCGAGTTGAAGGCGACCTTTTGCTGGACGAGGAGATGCGTGAGGTCGTCGTGGAAGGCTGCGGCGTCCTCTTCGGTGGCGAAGTAGCCGCCCTTCTTCCCCCACGCGGCGATGGTGTCGGCGACGCGGCCGACGAGGGCGCGGACGCCAGTCTCACGCTCGGGCGTGCCGGTCTGGCCGTGGAGATATTTCGAGGCGACGATGTTGGTCGCGGTCATGGACCAGTCGACGGGAACCTCGACATCCTTCTGCTCGAAGATGATTTTGCCGCTCATGTCATTGATGGCAGCGGTGCGGCGCTCCCATTGGACCTCGTCGTAGGGCGAGACGCCGGCGCGGGAGAACTTGCGCGCGAAGCGAAGGCCGGAGGCGGGCGCGGTTTTGGCGGAGGCGGGGGTGGATGCGTTGGCGGTGTTCGCCTTGGAAGAAGTCTGCGTGGTCTCGGCCATGAGGGGCGCCTCCTGAGAGTTCGAGCGGATGTTTTTCGGCGACCGTTGCCTGTCCGGCCCCGTCTGCGCGGGGGAGCCTGGGCGGGGCGTGGAGCAAGCGGCGGAGGTTGCGAGTTTTTTGGTGCGGAACGGGCCGGCCGGAGGGCGCTTCGCCGTGGGGCTGTGCTGTGCCGCAGATGGCAAAGTAGCGCTGCTTATCGTCTCAAGTCAAGCGAGAACCACAACATCTAGTGTATTCCATACAGATACGGGGTGGAAGCCCAGGAAGCCTTGATTCAACCTGAGGAAAACGCCGGAAGGGCGATCTGGCGCGGGTTTTAGGCCCCGGATCATGCTGCTCCTGCGGGGGAACGGGGGAGTGGATTCAGGGTATGCCTGGGATCGGGGTGGTGCCAATGTGGGAAAGCGGGGACGGAAGTGGAAGGTGTGGAGGACTGGGTTGCGGGATCAACGAATCGGCAAGTCCGCCCGCTGCTAGGATGGCCCCACTTGGCTTGAGGTCGGGATTTATTGCACGATGCAGGCACGGCAGATCTGGCGAGAGACTACGGAAATTTTCTGGCGGTGGCCAATGCTATGGCTGCCGGTGCTTGTGGCGGATCTTACGGTCTTCGTACTGAACGATGCCACGAAGCGGCTTACGCACTGGCTAACTTTGCGAATATGGTCGACATCCGCACTGACGGGCGCGCATGAGCCACCTTCTGATTTCTCGGTGCACCTGCTAACGCTAAAAATAGTATCGATCACCGCGCCCATTCTATGGGGGTCATACTTCGTTCACGTTGCTCTGTATACGACAGCACTGTTTGCAACAGCAGGGATGGTACGTCGTATGGCGAATGGAGATACAACTAAGCCGCTGCGGGCGGGCATCGCGTTTGCACATTCGCGGAGACGTGCGGTGTTGCGGCTGAGTTTCGTTATTTTTGGACTGATCATAGTCGCCGCAATGGTGTCCTTTGGAGCTTTGGCATTCATCGGGCCAGTGAGGACTGCTCTTCGGCAATCATCTATCGTCTACTTAAGTACTGCCGCTCTGATGTGCGCAGCCGCATGCATCGCTGTAGGCTTCGCGTTGCGATGGATAGGGAACCTGATCCCCAGAACTACGAGCGCCGAGGAACTGCGACAGGGGCGCATCTTTTCGACGGCCACGGTGGCTGTCTCTATCTCGCTGGCTTATGGTTTGACCTTTGTACAGCGCACAACGATTGCAGGTTGGAATGCAATCGGGATCTGGGCGTTGGGCGCTATCGGTTCGCTGATTGCCGCGCTTCCTTATGTGGTACTTTTCATCGCGCTGACTCGGATTGTGGATCGCGAGGGGGAGGAGGTATTACCTTTTGAGATAGTGGAGATAGGGTAAGACCGTCTTACGATGCAGACCAGGGTTCCACCAAAGGCCACGTTGTTCTTCCCGGGCCTCTTCGGCGCAAGCTGGGCATCCAGGCTGGCGATGCGATGGATGTCACCGTGGAAGCGGGACGCATTGTGCTGATGCCGCACAGGAAGAAAAAGCGGAAGGCGAGGGTCATCACCGATCCGATTACGGGATTGCCAGTGCTGAGCGCGGGCAAGGATGCTCCCGCGCTGAGCAGTCGCGAGGTCGCGGAGATTCTTGCAGAGTTCCCATAGCGCAACTCCGATGACTTTTCTTCTGGATGTGAACGCGCTCGTGGCGCTGGGATTTGCTCATCAGGAATTTCATGAGCGGGTGGCGCGATGGATTAAGGCGGAAGATTTTCCCGCGCTGGCTACCTGTTCCATTGCGGATCTGGGTTCGTGAGGGTGCTTTCGCAGGCAGTCGTCTACGGGTTTACCGTGGCGGATGCACGCAGTGTCCTGCTGCGCATGAAACGATCGACAACTCCTCGCTTTACTTTTCTGACAGATGCCCACGACATCTTCCATCTTCCTGCCTGGGCGAAGACGGCGAAGCAGACCACGGCTGGCCACTTGATTCAGCTTGCGCGCGCGCATGGAGCAGCGCTGGCGACGGTGGATCAGAAGATTCCGGGAGCTTATCTCATCCCGTAAGACATCCGAGCCCATTGCCTACCGCTGATCGGCCCGCAGGGTGCTGGAAGGAATGGACACCGGATGCTGTTCGACGCCGAAGACGATGGAGACGCACCGGATGATTCCCAGCGTGAGATAGGTGACCACGAGTATGGGGATCGCGATGGTGAGCACCATCTGAAGGCTGCGCGACCGGCGAAGCTCGTCGGCGAAGCGCAGCCTCAGATTCGAGCATTGCTGGACATTGCGCTCGCTCGTCCCCGACGGCGTGTATCTAGGAATAGACGAAATGGCGCGCATTGCGAGCCTCCGGTGAAGGCACCTTCTTCTATCGCCCTCACTTATCAATGCGCAGCACGGACGAAAAAGGTGCAATGCCCGTCCAAAGATCGCGGTTTGAACGGGAAGGAATTCTCCGGGGCCGGCGTGTAAGGCTGGCGTCATGCTGCTTCGAGACGCGGTCCCCGGAAATGCGCGTCTAAACGGGCTGCGGCCAGAGGACGGGAGAGCTTTTTGGCAGTATCGCAAGCCGACAGAAATATCTTGTTTTCCGGCGTGGCAGTATGCGAGATTACCAGTCAGCAAATAACCTGGAACTAACCAGCAAGTCTCAGGTCATAGATATCGAAGAGTCCTAACTCATCTCAGCGGCGAGTTAGCGGTCTTCTGTTGCAACAGACGTTTGACATAGACGGGCGCAGCCTATCTGGATCTGCGCAAAGGGCCAAAGTACTTTTCCAGCCGCACACCCTCGGCCCCCCAGCCCGGCAATGCGACCTTGCTTTGGAGCAGCGACCTTTCCAGCTCTCTCGGGACCATTTTTTTATTTACGTTTCCTGGATCGTGCGTTCGGCTCTCCTTGCGATGCTGAGCGCTCTTACGTGATCTTCACCGGCCGTCAGCGCTGGGTAGGTCCCGCCTTCCTTTCTACCTGGAGTCCCGTGTCCATGAAGATCTTTTCCCTCGCATTCCTGCTGTTTCTCGCCATTCCCGCGATCGCCCAGACCTCGTCGGGCTATCTTGACCAGTCCCCCAACTGGAAGTGGGAGCATGACACCGGAACTCCCGGTACGTCCACCGGGCAGCTTATCTTCGGTGTTGCCAATCCCTCCCTGGATCGTTCCGCAACGGAGTTTCTCGTTTCCTATTCCCACTACGGCGGCGAGCGCTTTCATGTCACCTTCGGCAACGATACCGCTGCTACCTACTTCGTCTATGACACCTACGTTTATCTCGTGAATCCGACGCAGGTACAAAACCTGGAACTGGATGTCGACCAGGTCACCGCGAACGGAGAAACCATTATTTACGGCACCCAGTGCTCCAGCATCTCGGGCACGTGGGAGTACACCTATGTGTCCAATGGGCATGGATCCTGGAAGCCGTCCAACCTCCCCTGCAACCCACAGAACTGGGCGCCGAACAAGTGGCACCACGTCCAGATTCAGTCGCACCGCGTGGGGGATGTGGTCACTTACGACTGGGTGAAAGTGGACAACGACAGACTCCGTTCGTTTCGAGGGGCTACGGTGTCCTCTGGCCTTAATCTTGGGTGGACTCCGCTCGGAGTCATGCTCATCAATTTCCAGATCGACGGCGCATACTCGAGCAGCGGCACGATCCAAGGCTATTTCGATAAGCTACAAATCTGGCGCTGGTAGAACGACAAAAAAGCTTGCGGAATTCTGTAACCCTCTTGTGCGCGTTCAGCCGGCACCCGTGCAAGACTAGCAGCCATGCTTCTGCGGGCAGCGAAACCTGGCGATGCGATGGATGTGGCGCGGGTGCATGTGCACTCGTGGCAAACGGGATATCGCGGGTTGCTGCCGGATGCGTATCTGGCCGGCCTTCGGCCAGAGGAGCGGGCAGCGCGCTATAACTTTGCGAGTGAGAACGTACGCGATCCGGTGACGATTGTTGCTGTTGATGACGCCGTGATCTGCGGGTTTGCGACGACTTCGCCGGCGCGGGATCTGGATGTTCCGGATGATGGCGAGCTATGCGCGCTGTATGTCGATCCGGAATGGTGGGGAGGCGGCGTGGGCAGGGCGCTGATCGAAGCGGCGCGGCTGCGGCTTGTCGAGATGGGATTCCGGAGTTCGGTGCTGTGGCTGCTGGCGGGGAATGCTCGCGCGGACCGCTTTTACCGGATGGATGGCTGGATGCCGGATGGTTTGCGCCGGAGCGAGACCATGTGGGGTGTTGCGGTGGATGAGGTGCGCTACCGGCGCGCGCTGACGGAGGATATCCGCTAGAGATTGTTTTCGACAAGAACCATTGTCTATCTTGTGTGTTAGTTGGTGTAGACGCGGACGTAGTCGACGAGCATTTCGGCGGGGAATTTAGTAGTCGCGTCCGGGGCTTTGGGCCAGTCGCCGCCTATCGCTAAGTTCAGCAGGAGATAAAAATCATTGCCCGAGTCGAAGGGCCAGACGGCGCCGGGGCGGTTGAAGTCGGCCGGTGTGTTGCTGGCGTAGATGTTGTCGGGCGAATCGACGTAGAAGCTGATTTTTCCTTTCGACCAGATGATGCCGTAGGTGTGCCAGTCGGCGGCAGAGAAGGATTCTCCCTTGGGGGCGAGATAGTGCTTGGTGGTGTCGCCGTTGGTGCCGTGGAGCGAGCCGGCGATCCAGTCCGGCGTGGGAGCGTTGATGTGCTCCATGATGTCCTGCTCGCCGCATGCGGGCCATTTATCGGTGGCGATGTTGTTGCCGAGGGTCCAGAAGGCGGGCCAGGTGCCCTGCCCTTCTGGAAGCTTCATGCGGGCTTCGATGCGGCCGTGCGAAACGCTGAAGAGGCCCTGCGTTGTGAGACGCGCAGAGGTGTAGACGCCGGGCGTGGGCTGGCGGGCGATGATGTGAAGATAGCCGTCCTCGCCGATGAAGGCGTTGGGATGCGCGGGATCGCATGGCTCGGCAGCATCGCCGTAGGCACAGTAGTGCTCGAATTCGCGATTGCCGAAGCCGGAGTGACCGGTGTCATAGGTCCAGATATCGGGATTGGGTTTGGGGCCGAGGTCGGCGGCGTCGTTGAAATCGTCGCTCCATACCATGGTGTTGAACGGGATGTTGGGTGTGAAGGTCTGGCTGGCGGCTTTGCTGGGCTGGCCATTCACGATGGCCACAGCTTTGACGGTGAGGTTGGAGGCGACGAGGAAAGGCGCGAGGTATTGCGCGGAATGCGCGGTGGGCTCGCTGCCATCGGTGGTGTAGTAGATGGTCTCGCCGGGCGTGACGTTGAAAGAGACGATCTGGGCTCCATTGAGCGCGGGCGTGGTGACGATGGAGGGGGCTGCGGATTGTGCGGGCGATGGGGTCTGCGCCAAGGCGGCGCTACACGTCATCAGTACGGTTGCGAGAATGGCGATCCGCATAGTTTGTCCCTCCGGCGCAGTGGTGTGCACCAGAGTATCGCGGGGATTGGCCGCCGGGGCAATAGCACCTGCGGTGCGGGTTGCTGAGTTCGTTTCCTTTGGTTGGTCACGCAGTCATTTGTGGGTGAGCTGACCTGGTCCCATATCTCGAGGAAATATAGGACACCCGGTAACTACCGCTGGCGCAGGGCGGCTCGAGCGGCGTCCCGGGCCTGGGTGGCTGCCGGCGACAAAGGCGTCTGGGTAGGCATGCGGGCAAGCATGGCCTCCAGCAGATAGGTGTGATTTTCAAAAAGCGCGAGCTGGACTGGATCGGGCGGCGACTTTTGCCAGACGGCGTTGTCCTGCTGCACGGTGGCGAGCCAGTTTTGAAAGCCGATGAGCTGGAAATCCTCGCGCGTCATGACACAGAGCAGCGCGACTGCCAGTCGGTCCTGCTCGCCGTAGCTGTAGATGCCTGTTGCGCTGTGCAGGCGATGCTCAATGGCAGAGAAGAGCGCCTGCTGATCGGCTGGAGTGAAGCGCGGATCGCGAGCGAGTGCGGCGAGCAGGTCGGCGGTATGCGCGGTGGAATGGATCCAGCCTTTGACGGGGTCGAAGCCACGGTTGTCGCGCTCGTCGCCCAAGTAAGCGAGCGCGGCGGCAAGCAGTGCACGGTACTGGGCGGGCGAGAGAAATGGCTGTTGCAGATCCCGCTGGGCGAGCGACGCAAGGGTGAGCGCCGAGAAGGAGCGCTTGAAAACGGTGTCCGTGCCGGACTGACCGATACCGCTGGTGAGGTTTTGCTGGAGCGGCGGAAGCAGGCTGAGGAGTTGCTCATTGGCGAGCATGCCGTGGCGAATCCAGACGTCGAGGATGGTGTAAGCGAGCTCGTCGCGGAGCGCGGGGTCGGGAGAGGCGAGCCACGGTGTGAGCTCCTGAGCGAGTGCGAAGGCTGATGCGCCGGGCGGGACGGCGAACTGGTGAGCGGCGATCTCGCGAAAGTACTGGCGGTCGTGATCTTGCGCTTGCGCGTGAGCGGAGGGGATGGCGAGAACACAGAGCGCCGCGATGGTTACGATATTTCGGGCCATGACCTTTCGCTCCTAAGTACTGAGCCCTACAGTACTTCATGGCCGTCTGGCAGGCGTATCTGTGGGACAGGGGCGCGCTGCGCAGGTGCGGAAGGCAGGCTTTCCGGTTGGGAAAGCTGATCAGATGCTGGCGAGGCGATCGAGATAGGCGTGGAGAACGTCGCGCTGCAGGGTGAGGTTGGCGTATTTGCCCTGGCGCTCGATGCGGATGAGGCCAGCGTTTTCGAGTTCCTTCATGTGATGGGAGAGAGTGGCCGGGCTGATGGGCTGCGATTCTGCGATGCAGCCGCAGGGTGTGGCGCATTGGCGGCGGCCGATTTCGGCGAGGATTTCGTAGCGGCGGGGCTCCGCGAGGGCCTTCGCAATGAGGGCGAACTGGCTATCACTGAGGCGGATGGGAGTGCCGCCGCTGCGCTTTTCTGCCATGACTTCCTACCTTACTCTCAGGTTGATTCGATGTATCGTAGGCGACCGGAGGCCGGAATGTTCGAGCAATATTCGGAAAGAGCGGGACGGGTTGTCTTTCTCTCGCGCAAGATCGCGGGGCGGCGCGGCGTGGCGGAGATCGGGTTGGAAGATTTGATCGAATCGCTGGTTGTGGAGGATCAGGGCGATTTTGCGAAGGTGCTTTCCGAAGGGATGGCGACCGGCTTAGCGGCCCAGTGGGTGGCGAAACATCAGCCGTTTTTCACAGTCGAAACTGCGGCGGCGATCCATCGCGGGCTGGAACCAATGCTGGCCTCGAAGGACGAGGCGCTTGCTGATTCAGTAGATATGCCTTTGACTACTGCGGCGAAAGCGGTGCTTGAGGGGGCACAGAAGCTGAGCGAGGATCTGCATCAGAACTCAGGAATATCTGCGCATATCGGACCGCTGCATCTGGTGGCGGCAACGCTGGCGGACGAGTCATCGGAGGTCGCGATTGTGCTGAAGCAGGCGGGTGTGGGCCGCGAAGCGGTGATCGAGGCGATCCGCACCGGCGAATCTGGGTGATGATGGGGCATTCGTCTGAACAGCCGGTTACACTCCCCTCGATGGTTACGATGACGCAACGGTGGCGCGTGAACTCCGATTCCCTGCTGATCGCATTCGACCTGGCGGGAACGCTGGTGTTTGCGCTGGAAGGGGCGATGCGGGCGATCCGCGGCGATCTGGATTTTCTGGGGCTGCTGGTGCTCGCGTTTGTGACGGCGGTGGGCGGCGGCATTATCCGCGATCTGCTGATTGGCGCAACGCCGCCGGCGGCGATCCGCGACTGGCGGTATATGGGGATCGCGATTCTAGGCGCGGTTGCTGTTTCGCTGGGCTATCAGTGGGTGCAGGCGATACCCGAACAGCTGATGATTACGCTGGATGCGGCGGGTCTGGGCCTGTTCGCGGTGGCCGGCGTGGAGAAGGCGCTGGACTACCAGATGCATCCGGTGATGGCGGTGGTAATGGGCGGCATCACGGGCGTGGGCGGCGGAACGATACGCGATCTGCTGCTGGCGCAGGTGCCGTCGGTGCTGCGGAAGGATGTGTATGCATCGGGTGCGCTGGCCGGTGGCATTGTGATGGTTCTGCTGCTAAAGCTGAAGCTGCCGCGGGCCGTGGCGATGATCGGAGGCGGGTGCGCATGTTTTGTGCTGCGCATGCTAGCGGTGGCGCAGCACTGGAATCTGCCTCATCTGCTGCATCGGCACTAGCGGTTCAGGCGAAACACCTGCGGGGCGGGTTGTTTGATGGCGATAGACCGAATTGCAGGTCCTTCGCTCCGCTCATGAACATGGACAGCTCATTACTCATAACGCAACGCTTCGGCGGGTGGGACGGTGGTGGCGCGGCTTGCCGGCAGAAAACAGGCGGCGAGGGCGCTGAGGATGAGCAATGCAGCGGCCGAGAGTAGCGCTGTTGCCGCGAAGGCGCTGTGCATCCAGACTGCGAGAATCTTTCCTACAAATGCATCTAGGGACAGGCCGAAAGCGACGCCGATGGCAGTGCTGACCAGCGCAACACGTCCCGCGACCCAGAGGATATGCGCGCGGGGTGCGCCGAGTGCAAGTCGGACACCGAACTCCGTTGTACGCTGCGCGACACTGTAGGCCACGACGCTGAAGATGCCGAC
The DNA here is from genome assembly GCA_963797895.1 of uncultured Acidobacteriaceae bacterium. Lineage (GTDB taxonomy): Bacteria > Acidobacteriota > Terriglobia > Terriglobales > Acidobacteriaceae > KBS-83. The sequence goes on along the minus strand of CAWCRD010000006.1, from coordinate 1,119,144 downwards.
CAGGGCGAGGGCGAGCGCCATGGCGGAGAAGACGCCGAAGAGGATGGAAAAGAGACGTTGTCGGCTGTACTGCGGATCTCGCTCAAGGGCTTCGCTAAGAGTGGAGGCGCCTTCCGAGACCTGCTGATCGGGAGCAACGGCAGCGACCGCCGCGCGAATGGGGTGCAGGTAGGCGAGCGGGTCGCCTTGTGTGCGGAGGAGGAACTGTGCGTAGGGCGGCATCAGCGTGGTGTATGGGACATAGACCGCCGGCTGGACGGGCGTGCTGAGACCATCATTGCGACTATCGCCGACGATGCCGATGATCTCGCGCCAGCCCGCGGCCGACGGACTGGCGAGAAACGTGCTGGTGTCGCTGGAGATGTGCGGGTGCAGCTGCTGACCGATGCGCACACCGTACTGCCGCGCGAAGCTCTGGTTCACGACGACGACAGAGCCGCTCTGGCGATTTTCGGCGGCACTCCAGGTTCTGCCGGCGAGCAGCGGAATGCGTAGGGTGGAGAAATACTCTGGGCCGACGACGCAGACGCGGGCCTGCTGCGGGCTCTGGGAGGATGCGCCGCGCAGATCGAAGCTTTCCTCCGCTCCGACGTAAGGTGGCGTGGCATCCGTGCTGACCGTAATGGCGAGGACACCAGGAACTGTAGAGATGCGCTGCTGCACGCGATCGATGAACGCGGCCCGACCGGTCCATGAATTGATGCCCTCTGCGTCCTTCGGATCTAGGAAATGCATCATGATGCCAAGCGACATGACGTGATCCGGCTGGTAGCCGAGCGAGACCTGGGTGAGATGGAGGAAGGCGCGCATGGCAGTTCCAGCGGTGGCCATCAGGAGTAGTGTGAGCGCGACCTGAAGAGCGATGAGAATGCTCCAACGCTGCTTTACGGGTGCGGCGGAGATGCCATAAAAGCGCGTGGGGAGGGCTCGGGCGAGCTCGGGTCGCGAGAGACGAAGCGCCGGTACGAGGCCGAAGAGCAGGCCGCAGGCGAAGGCGAGTGCGACAGAAAAGGCCAGAATGGACGGGTTGATGCGAATGACAGACTCAGACGGGAAGGAATCTGGAGAGAGCAGCAAAGGAAGCTTTGCAAGCCAGTAAGACGCTGCCACACCGAGGGCAGCTCCGGTGAAAGAGATGACGACGGCTTCCACGAGCAACTGGCGGACGATGCGCCAGCGGCTGGCACCGATGGCAGCGCGCAGGGCCAACTCTTGTTGTCTTGCACGGCCGCGTGCAAGCAGGAGAATCGAACAGTTGGCACAGCCGATGACGAGCAGCAGAAGAACTGCGACGAGCAGGAGAATGAGGGTGCGACCGATGCTGTGCTGGTACGGGACGACGATGGGTTGCAACTGCAAATGCCACTTGCCCTGCGGAAAGTAATGGGGAAGCTGCCGAGCAAACGGATGAACGATAGCGTCGAGTTCGGCATCCGCGGCGACGAGCGAGACATGAGGCTTGAGCTTGAACCATGGGATGTACGCGGGATGTTTGTAGGGACCTGTCTCACGGAGGTGGAGGGAGCTTGCCGGGAGATAGACATCCCCGACCCCAAGGGTGTCATTGAAGGCGAAGCTGCGGGGCATGACGCCGACAATGGTGAAGACGGTGTGGTCGAGTTCGAGCCTGCGGCCGATGACATGCGGATCGCCGCCGTAGTGGCGCTGCCAGAAGCGGTAGTCGAGCACAATGGCGGACGGACCGGCACCGTGAGCATCGGATGCCTGGATGTTGCGGCCGAGCAGAGGGCGCACACCGAAGAAGTTACCGGCATTTTCCGTGAGGTAGATGGCCTTGACGTCCTCTGGCAGCGCGTTACCGGTGATCTCGGTGTGACCAGGATTGAAGCCGAGCACATCTTCGATGGAATGCGCACTGCGGAGAGTTTCAAATTGCGGCTTGGTTATCCCGAACCAGCGCGGATCATCGGGATGCTGCTCGTCGACGATGACCGGGTTCATGATGCGGTCCGCGCCGGCGTAAGGAAAAGGATTGAGCAGCGCAGCATAGATGAGCGAGAACATCGCAGTCGTGGCGCCGATACCGAGCGCGAGTGAGAGGATGGCGATGGCGGCGAAGCCGGGATTGCGGCGCAGTGCGCGGACGCCGTAGCGAATGTCTCCGCCGAGTTCGTCGAAGACACGGAGGCCGATGGCGGCGCGGTAGTTTTCGTTTTGTGTGACGGGCTGGCCGAGGTCGATGCGGGCTTTGCGCTTGGCTTCTTCCGCGGTGAGGCCGCGACGGATGAGGTCCTGTTCGTACGCTTCCAGGTGAAAGCGGAATTCTTCTTCTATATCGCCGTCGCTGCGCGGCGGGATCGATCGCCAGAGTTTGCGGAGGGCGCTGCTGAGGGTCATATCTCATCGGCCTCCTTGTTGAGGATGGCGGCGACGACGGCTGTCATGTCAGTCCACTTCGCGGTCTCGGCTTTGAGCTGGCGCGCTCCGACGCGCGTGAGCGAATAGAAGCGGGCGCGGCGGTTGTTCTCCGACTCGCCCCACTCGCCTTTGATCCAGCCGCGGTGCTCCAGGCGATAGATGGCGGTGTAGAAGGAGCCTTGCAGAATTTCGAGGCGCTCGTTTGAGATCTGCTGGATGCGCAGCAGAATGCCGTAGCCATGCAGCGGGCCGAGCGAGACGGCCTTGAGGATAAGCATCTCAAGCGTGCCCTGCGGGAGTTCTACTGCCCTGGTCATGGCGTACTCTCCTATTCGGAAGAGGAGAGTACGCCGCGCTCTCCTATCCCGTCAAGGGGACTGGCCGTCGGGGCGATTTGCGCCTGCGGCGCGTTTTTGGGGTTCGCTCCGTTGTCGCTCACGTTGGGATGTATGGGCTACCTTGCGAGATACATGTCCTGCTCACGTCGCGCTGCAGGTCATTCGCTCAGATGACAGCCGATTCATTTAGAAGAGCAGCTTGAGTCCGAACTGGATTTGGCGGCTGGTGGCGGCGGCGGTAACGACGCCGGCTGTGGGGCTGAGGACGGCGGCCTGTTGCAGTGTTGCGGCAGAGGTGCTCTGCTGCGGACCGGAGCTGAAGATGACGGGGTTCGGCGTTTGCAGGTTGGTGTGGTTGAGGACGTTAAAGAACTCTGCGCGGAACTGCGCGCGCAGGCGCTCGTGAATCGCGGTGGACTTGGCGAGCGAGAGATCGAGATTGGTGAAGCCGGGGCCGGTGAGCGTGTCGCGGCGCAGATTGCCCACGGTGCCGGCGGCAGGTGCGAGGAAGGCTGCGGGATTGAAGAACTGGTTGGCGCGCGCGGCGGTGGACCCGTGAGCGTAGAGCGAGCCATGAAAGTTGGGGTTCACGTCGGGACGCACGGGGTTGCGCGTGTCGCCGGAGCCGGTTGGGTTGTAGCCGAGCTGCGGTGTGAAGGGAAAGCCGGACTGCAGGTTGGAGATGGCGGAGAGCGTCCAGCCGGAGATGGCAGTGTTCGTGGCGGCGCCAAAGCCGGCGCCGATGCGATGGCCGCGGCCGAAGGGGAGATCGTAACTGCCATTGAGCGATGCGATGTGGCGGACATCTGTCGCAGCGGGACCCCAGTCAAGGTTCGGCAGCCCGGGCACGCTGACGAAGGCGGGCGTGTTGGCGGAGACGCTGGTGTTCCATGCGGAACCGTTGTCGAGGTTCTTCGACCAGGTGTAGTTGCCGCGGAATTGCAGACCATTGGCATAGGAGCGGCGCACATCCACCTCGAAGGCGTTGTAGCTCGCGTTGCCGCTGGAGAACCACGATGTGGTGTTGGTGACGGCGGGGTTCGCCTTCACGGTGCTGGGATAGTAGATGGTGCCGGCGGTGAGCGACGCAGGGCAGGCGCTGTTGGGGCAGACGACGAAGGCCGGCTCGTTTGCATCCTCGGAAAGGATCTGGTGGTAGCTGTGCGAACCGCTGTAGGCGAGGGTGAGCGAGGTCTGCGGGGCGACCTGCTGCTCAAGCTTGAGCGTCCACGCAAGGGTGCTGGGGGTCGCGATGTTGGTCTGCACGGTGGAGGGCGAGACGGCGCCTTTGCCCGTGATGGGATCGGCGACCGTGGTCCCGGAGTAGCTGAGCGTCGCGTTGTAGGGCGCGGTCTGGTCGAGGCGGTAATTGAGGTTGTCGAGCAAGCTTTGCTGCACGCCGAAGGAGGCGCGGATGGCCGTAGTGCCTTTGCCGTTGGGGTCCCACGCCAGGCCGATGCGCGGCTGCGGCAGGAACTTCGCGCGATTGTCCGTGAGCGCGGAGGAACCGACGGTGGGATTGGTGTTGATCACGCCATTAGTGAACTGATAGTTCGCGGCGCGACCGTTGGCTTCATTCCAGCCGTTGCTGCTTTCTACGCGCAGGCCGGCGCGGAGTTCGAGACGCGGCGTGGCCTTCCAGACGTCTTCGATGTAGCCGGCGCCGAACCATGAACGCCAGTTGAGCGGCGTGGGCGCAGGGACGATAGTGAAGGTCTTGATGGTGCCTTGCAGGAAGGTTTGCAGGGTGGCGAAGGAGGCCTGGCCGTCTTGGTTCTGCGCGAGATTGTCGTTGCTCTGCAGGCGCTGGAGCCATCCGCCGATTTCCAACTGATGGTGGCCGACAGTCCAGTAGACGTGATCGTCGAGCGTGAAGAGATTGCGTGCGACCGCGTTGTTGCTGCCGACGTTGCCGCCCGCGCCGGTGATCTGCGATGCACCGTTGGACGCGGTGGAGCCGGAGATGACGATGGCGCCGACGGGACGGCCGGCAACAAAGCCGGGAACATCGACGGTGGTGCTGCCGAGGAAGTAGAACGATGCGCGGGAGAAGCCGAAGCGCGCCGTGTTGAGCAGTTGCGAGGAGAAGAAGTGCTGCTCCTCGATGCTAGCGACCTGTTCGCGCAGTGTCTCGTCGATGGCGGCAAAGGGATTCGCGGTGGGGGTGTGCGCGACGGAATCGTCGATGGTGTAGACGCCGAAGAGGAGGTCCTTCGGACTGAGGTTGTAGTCGGCGCGCGCGGTCCCGAAGTCCTCGCGGATGGTTTGTTTGGGACTGCTGAACGCGCGGGCGATGCCGGTGGACTGGCCGGCGGCGTTGGTGAGCTCCGGGCCATTGGGCGTGGGCCACAGCTTTAGCAGGTCAGCAACGCCGGGGGCGAGGCCGACATTGACGAGTGAGCCGCCGGGGCCGGCGGGAAGAAGGCCCTGGCGCGCATTGGCGTCGGGAACGAGAGCGACGTTGCTGAGGCCGAGGTTCTGTCTGTAACCTTCGTAGTTGCCAAACAGGAACACTTTATCGCGGCGGATAGGGCCGCCGAGCGAGCCGCCAAAGTTGTTGCGCTGGAACTCGGGAATCTGCTGCTCGTCGAAGTAATTGCGGGCATCGAGGGCGCTGTTGCGGAGAAATTCGTAGGCCGCGCCGTGGAGCTGGTTGGAACCACTGGCCGTTACGATGCTGATCTGCGCGCCCTGACGCTTGCCCAACGCGGCGGAGTAGGTGTCGCTGGAGACATTGAACTCGCGCACGGCATCGACGCCGAGAAGCTGACCGCTGGTGCCGCCCGGCGTGACGTTGATAAGCGATGCGCCGGTGTATTCGACTCCATTGAGAAGATAGAGATTGTCCTGCGGGCGGCGGCCGGAGACGGAGAACATGTTGCCGACGGAGGAGTTCGAAGTCCCGATGCTGCCGGAGCGCTGCGCCGTGTAGTTCACGGATGCGGGATTGAGTGTGAGGAGCTGATCGTAGGAACGGCCGTTGAGCGGCAGATTCTTTACCTGGCGCTCATCGACGAGGCCGCTGGTCTGCTGCGTGCTCAAATTGACGGGCGTCGGCTGGTCAGTAACTTCGACGTTCTGACTAACAGCGCTGGCGGAGAGCGCGACGTTGATGCGGACCGATGCGCCAACCGTGACCAAGACACCGTCGCGGTGCTGGGTGGCAAAGTTATCGCGAGCGGCGGTGATGCTGTAGCGGCCTATGGGAACGGACGGCGCGCTGTATACGCCTTCGCCATTGGTAGTGAGCTGGCGCTCACTGCCGGTCTCCTGATTGTGGATGATGACGCTTGCGCCACTGACGGCGGCACCTGAGGAATCGGTGACCGTACCGCCGATGGAACCGCCGACGACCTGCGCGTATACGGGTGCGGCGGTAAAGACCAGTGCTGCGAAGATGCCGGCGATGGCCGGTTGTGCGATGAAGCGCATTGCTCTTTGACTCCAGGATGACGTGCTGCAACACGTTATTGAGGAGGAGCGGCGCTCAATTCGACTTAGATGCGGCGCTCCCAGTGCGGCCGGCGACAACAGCCGGCGCAACATGCGGCGGAGCGACAACAGCTTCGAAATGGAGAGGGCTGATACATGCGGTCCTTCGAGCCTTGGTGATGAGTATGAGTTAGAAGAATTGATCCGCGGTGCGCGGATAGCAATCTCAAGCCACAGAGCGGCGCGCGCTTATCGACAGCAACAACAGGGCGCGGGCTGGGCGAGATGCTTCATGTGTATGTGGAGAGTAACACGATTTCGGCCGGGATCGAAAGTCCGGCTATTGAAGTGGTAGATTTGCTGGCGGCATGAAATATCGTTTTCTTACGCTAACTTTCTCCGCACTTACGCTTGCTGCTTCCGTAGTGACATGCGCCGCACAAGAGACCGGGATGCCGCACCTGGCGAAGCAGGGCGAGGCGACGCAACTGATCGTCGACGGTAAGCCATATCTGATGCTCGGGGCGGAGATCCATAACTCAAGCTCGTCGAGTTTGAGTTATATGGATGCGGAGTGGCCGAAGCTGGCCGGGATGGGTGTCAATACAGTGCTGACACCGGTGAGTTGGGAGCTGATTGAGCCGACGGAGGGCAAGGTCGATTTCGCGGTGGTGGATGGCCTCTTGGCCGGCGCGCGCAAGCAGCATCTCCGCCTTGTGTTTTTATGGCTGGCGTCGTGGAAGAACGGTATGTCGAGCTATCCGCCGGTGTGGGTGAAGGAGGATGCGAAACGCTTTCCGCGCGTGGTGGAGGATGAGCGCCCGGTGAACATCCTGAGCACCTTCGGCGCGGAGACTATGGCCGCGGACGGGCGTGCGTTTGGGGCGCTGATGCAGCATCTGCGCGAGGTGGATGCGCACGACCACACGGTGCTGATGATGCAGGTGGAGAACGAGGTGGGCGTGCTGGGCGCGACACGTGACCACTCCGATGTGGCAAACCGCGCCTATGCCGGCGCAGTGCCGATGGAATTGCTGCGCTATCTCGACCAGCATCACGCATCGCTGAACGCGGAGTTGCGTGCGCTTTGGGAGGAGCATGGCGCGAAGACGTCGGGGACGTGGACGGAGGTCTTTGGCGATTCGCCGCGCACGGATGAGATTTTTATGGCGTGGCACTACGCGAAGTTTGTGCAGGCGGTGGCGGCGAAGGGCAAGGCAGCGTATGACCTGCCGATGTATGTGAATACTTGGCTGGGCGGTGAGGATGCTGCGCCGGGGAACTATCCGAGCGGCGGCCCGCAGCCGCAGGTGATCGATGTGTGGAAGGCGGCGGGGACGGCGATCGATATCTATGCGCCGGATTTGTATTCGCCGGATGTGTATGGATGGGCGCGGAAGTATCATCGCGCGGACAATCCGCTGTTCTTGCCGGAGACGCGCGACGGCGAGGCAGGCGCTGCGAACGTGTTTTACATCCTGGGCCAGCATGCGGCGATTGGGTTTTCGCCGTTCGGCATTGATAACTGGGCGACGCCCGAGACCGGCGACATGGCGGAAAAAGACAAGAGCGGCGAGGAGGCGCTGCGCACGAGTTACAACGCGATTGCCTCGATTGAGCCGATGCTGCTGGATGCGCAGAGCAAAGGTACGGTGCATGGATTTGTGCTGGATAAGTCGCGGCCTTCGGCTTTGTTCGTGATGCAGGGGTATCAAGTGGAGGTGGCGTTGGATGAGATCTTCGGAAGTCATGCCGAGAATGGCTATGGGCTGATTCTCTCGACCGGACCGGATGCATTTCTGGGTGTGGGCAAGGGCTTCCGCATAAAGTTCACGCCGCGGGATTCGGCGGCGAAGCGCGTGGGCATCGGCACGATTGACGAAGGCAAGTTCGAGAAGGGGCAGTGGATCGCGGGCCGGCGGCTGAATGGGGATGAGAACGACCAGGGCGAGTACTGGCGCTTCGATCCGCGGGAATTGCGTGTGGAGAAGGTCACGCTGTACCGGTACTAGTTCGCGGGCAGGCTGGAGCGCCGGCTATCCGGCGCTCGCTTTCTGCTCCTGATACTGCTCGATGTGGCCGTAGATGGAATCTGGGAATTTGAGATTGCGATACAGATTGCCGCAGTCGGGATCTTCCGGATGGGGAAGGATCGGAAACTCCTGCTGGCTTTGCCATTCAAGGATGCGCTCACGGCGCGGTGGATTGTAGTCGTGGCCTTCCACCTGCGTGAGCATCGCCTTCGCCTGCTCCTCTGAAAAGTCTTTGTCGCGTGTGAGCCAGGAGACGACCTCGTCCCCGGACATGAAGTGCCGCGCCACCATGGCGAAGACCAGCCGGCCGTAGTGTCCTATGTCCTTGCCATCGTTGAGCGAGTCGAGGAGGTGGGCCATCATGGAATCCTTCCGCAGCTCGTTCTCTCCACCGTTGTGCGGTGAATCGGATTGCGCGCGCGCCTCCTGCTGTTTTTTGCCTTCCAGTTCCGCGACTCTGGCTTCTGCTGTTTTCGCGCGATCCAACGCCTCTTGTAGCTCCTTTTCGTGAACTGCCATTCGCCTCTCCTTACGCTTTTTATTCGCCTAAAGAAGAGATGATGGCTGACGGGTCGGCTGTTGCCTGCGGGATGAGCCTGCTTATTTTGCGGGATCGTTCGGAATGTCGAGGTGCAGTCGCAGGCTGCCGTCGCTTTGCCGTTCCGCGGTGACCTGCTCCAGCGATTGGATGTACCGGTCGGCTCCGGGAAGTTGTGCCTGTATATGTGACGAGAGCACGGCGAGGACGCGGCAGCCGGCGGCTTTGCCGGAGGCGACTCCGGCGGGTGAGTCTTCGATGACTAGGCAGTCAGCGGGCGCGAGATTGAGGAGCTTCGCGCCGGTGAGGTAGGGCTCCGGATGCGGCTTGCCGTTGGCGACGTGCTCGGCGGGCACGAGCACTTTGGGAATGGGCAGGCCCGCATGCTTGAGGCGGCCTTCGAGCAGGCGCACGGTGGCCGAGGTGACGATGGTCCAGCGATCGGCGGGTAGCGAGGCGAGAAGTTTTTCTACCCCGGGCAGGATGATGAGGCCGCTGTAGTCTTCAGCGTCGTAGTCTTCCAGGCGGCGCTGCTCGATGGCGGGATCGAGATCGGGGCGAAGAGCGCGGAGTGTGTCGACGGCGCGGCGGCCGTGCGTGGACTCGACGGAGAAAGCGCCTTCCATCTTGTGGTGCTTCGCCCATTGCAGCCAGCAGCGCTCATCGGCGCCGGTAGAGCTGATGAGCACGCCGTCCATGTCGAAGAGGATGCCGCGGGTTGTGATCTCGATAGCCATCTTACTCATTGATGATGGCATGAGGCGGCTGCGACGCAAGCAGTCAGAATCGGCGTAGTCTGTCGGTAAGTTTCCTTGCGGAGGACCCCACCCATGGAGCGTCGTGATTTTCTGAAGCAGAGCGCGTTCACCGCAGCCGCCGCCGCGAGTGCGCGACTTGCGAATGCCACTCCAACCCAACCCATCGCGAAACGGCCGCTGGGCCGGCACGGGAGAGCACCTCTCGATCATCGGCTTCGGCGGCATTGTAGTGATGGATGAGGACCCGTCGCAGTCGAAGAACATTGTGGCCGAGGCGGTGGACCGGGGCATCAACTACTTTGACATTGCGCCGAGTTATGGCAATGCGCAGGAGCGGCTGGGACCGGCGCTGGCGCCGTATCGGAAGAACTGTTTTCTGGCGTGCAAAACCGAAGGACGCACGAAGGACGATTCGCGCAAGCAGCTTGAGGAGTCGCTGCGGCTGCTGAAGACGGACCACGTCGATCTGTATCAGTTCCACGCGCTGACGAAGATGACCGACCTGGACAAGGTGCTGGGACCGGGCGGCGCGATGGAGACGATGGAGGCGGCGAAGAAGGAAGGGAAGATTCGCTACATCGGATTCTCAGTGCATTCGGCAGGAGACCGCGGTGGCGGCAATGAATCGGTATCCGTTCGACACGGTGCTGTTCCCGGTGAATTTTGTGCTGTTCTCGCAGGCGAAGTTCGGGCCGCAGATTCTGGCGAAGGCGCAGGAGAAGAAGATGGGCATCCTGGCGCTGAAGGCGATGGCGAAGACGACGTGGCCGGCGGCCGAGAAGAAGAACCATCCGGAGCCGAAGTGCTGGTACCAGCCGGCGGCCTATCCGAATGAAGCGGCGATGGGGTTGCGGTGGACGCTGGGGCATCCGATCACCGCGGCGCTGCCGCCGGGCGATGAGAAGTACTTCCGGCTGGCGATGGATGTGGCGCAGAACTATAAGCCGCTGGAGCACCACGAGGAGATGGCATTGCTGTCGGGCGCGGTGGGCGCGGAGCCGATCTTTCCATCTGGGGAATGATGTCTGAGATGTGAGTGGCCTGCCTCCAGAGAGTCGAAGGCAGGCCACTTTGTTCAGCAGGAAAAACTCTGCGTGATTCTCGGAACCGGCGCGGTCTTGGATTGCAGGTACGTGAAAGCACCAGACTCTGCTTGCGCTCGTGTTGATGGAAATTCGAGCGGGAGATGTTTGGCGCTCATTGACGCCGCCACGCAGGATTTCCCTTCCAGCCAGAACAGGATAGTGTCAGCCATCTCGTGTGCCTGCTTCGCCACTTCGGTAAGGCTGCGAATCACGGAGCGTTCAAAATCGCCCTGCGCGCCGGACCAGCGATCGATATGGGGATGCGCGCTGATGGACGTGAGTTCACGCAGCGGCAGGCACTCCTGACGTCGAAGCGCGGCCTTCGCATGACCAGCATTTTCTTCAAAGAGAGCGACGACGCACAGCCGTATGGATCCATTCACAACGCGACCCATCATCTCCAGCGCCGCGCATCCGTGAATTCCGCTGCCTTCGAGCAGGCGCATGCTGTCCTGTGCGATCTGAGCAGCTGCGGTGTAGGTGACGTGAAGAGCGGTGTTGATGCTGGCGGCGGCGAATGTAAAGCGAGAGTCCGCGGGCTTCTCGATGCCCGCAGCTCGTGAGCTCGCGACATAGCTCCTTAATGCGGCGATGATGTCCTTCGAGCTCACTGTCCGCCGCACGAACGTGACGGGAGAAATCGAGATTGCGCATCGTGTATCCCTTGATGGAGTCATCGAGAGCGCGTTGCGACAGTCTGGCCATGGCAAGCAGGCGCACTCGGAGGGTTTGCATGTGCTGTTGCGGATTCATCTGTTCATCCTTCACTCACTATTGGAGTTCTCGGTTTGGAGAAATCTTCAAAATTCAAATGGTTGTTCTCGTGAATAGTGCGGGACGCTTTGGCAGCGTTTCAGGAAACGAGTTACAGGAGAACGGAAAAGTGCTTCTAAGTCTGACTGCCAGCTATTATGCGGCAGCGGTCGTCGGGTCGATGGTTTTGCTGATTTCCGTGACCTGTGGTTGCAGGGAAGCCACTGATCTGGCGTGCTGGTGGATCAGCGCTTCATCTTCAGCCAGATAAATACAGAACAGCTTGTCGGCTGCGACATAGGATTCCACCCATTGGATCTTGCGGGCCGAGCTGATGCAGTACCTGGTTGGATCTGGCGGCGGCATCACGCAGTTGTTCGCGCTCCATAGTTCCGACGCCGGGTATTGCCCGCTCAATCAGATATTTCTTCATAACAATTCTCCTGGGTAGAGTCCACTTTCGTTAAAAAGGCATTGAAAATTTGTAAGCAGAAAAGGCCTGAAGACGTCTCTCCGAGCCTGTCAGCAAGAACTACCTTTATTTAACTAAGCGTGCGATACCCGGCTCAGAAATGCGGGGCCTGACCGTCCTGCTTCGATAAGTTGTTGTCTAGTTGACTAACTCGAAGATAGGTGGAGTAAAAGCTTGTTTCAAGATGGCAGACGTGCCATCCTACGTAGGTAATTCGGCCAACTCCCAGCAGTTATTCATTTCGATATGGTAAGGAAGTTGCCGATGACAAATGTCACGATCTTGTTTCTCGATCAGACTTTTTCCTCCACTGCCACGGGACCCATGGAAGTTTTCCGTCATACCGGCACATTGTGGAACAACTTCACGGGACAGAAGCCGGTTTGCCATTTCTCAGGTGTCCACCGCCTCCGTGGACGGGCACGCAGTGCACTGCGACGGACCGATCGATATTCAACCGGGAATGGCGCTGAAGGATGTGCGCAAGACGGACCTGATTTTTATTCCATCGACGGGCCTGGGCATCGAGGATGTGGTGGAACGCAATGCACCGGTGGTGCCGTGGCTGCGGCGCTGGCACAAACGGGGAGCGGCGATTGCGAGTGTCTGCTCCGGCGTGGGGCTGCTGGCCGCGACGGGCCTGCTGGATGGAAAGCGCGCGACGACGCACTGGAGCCTGGCGGAGCGCTTCCGCGAGAAATATCCAGACGTGCGCTGGATGCCGGAGTTGATGGTGACCGAGGACGGCGGGTTCTATTGCGGCGGCGGCGTGAATGCGGCGCTCGACCTGAGCTTGTATCTGGTGGCGCGATTCTGCGGCCACGAGGTTGCGATGCAGAGCGCGAAGGCGCTGCTGATCGAGATGCCGCGGGCATGGCAGGCGGGATTCGCGATCGTGCCGCTGAAGACCGAGCATACGGATGAGAACATCTCCGCTGCGCAGGAATGGCTGCACCAGAACTTTCATCAGAGCTTCCCGCTGGAGCAAGCCGGCGGAACGCGTCGGGATGAGCCCGCGCAATTTCATTCGCCGCTTTAAACAAGCCACGGGCGACAGTCCACTGATCTATCTGCAAAAGCTGAGAGTGGCGGCGGCCAAGCGCCTGCTGGAGAACGATCATCGCAGCATGCAGGAGATCAGCGATGCAGTTGGATACCAGGATGCGGTGTTCTTCCGGAAAATCTTCCAGCGGCACACCGGGCTTTCGCCGAGTGCTTACCGGCAAAGGTTCGGGATGTAGCGTGCGTGCAGCAGGTAGACTCAGCGTATGGGAAACAAAGATACCGGAAAACGCGAGAAGAAGAAGCCTGCGAAGGTTCAGCCGAAGATTGTGCCTGGACGCAAACGTGAGGATTACAGCCCTGCCCCGAGCGGACCGCCGAAGAGCTAGGGAGCGCTGACACTGTATGCGCCGCAGCATGGCCGATCAATGGCTTCCGTTTTCTGCGCGCTTTCTTTATCCACAGACGCCGCATGCTCACGCGGGTGGCGTGACAGGCGTCTCACAGTCAGGGACCCGTATGTCTCGTCGCAGCTCCGCATCGTTTCGGCTCTGGCTTGTCGCAGCCCTGTTCGGGCTGAGCGCACTGCTGCCGGCGGGTGCTGCACATGCCCGCGAGAATGCGCGACCTGCAGATGTAAGCAGCGCGCATTCTGCGCAGGATGCCGCGGCGACGCAGGACGCAGCCGCAACCAGCGCGGAGTTGTTCGCGCCCGCGCATCTGCGGGGCGTCTCGCACCGGCGGCTGGTGCATGCGCTGCCACGGACGTCCGCTCCTGCTACGCTGTTCCGCGCGTCCTGCCTCATCGCGCCGAGCTTTGCGAAAAGGCTGCCTGCGCGCGAGAACGTGACGGCGCTGAGCGGCGCTCCTCGCACTCCCGGACCGAGCCGCGCCCCTCCTGCTGCATAGAAAACGAACGCACTGAACGAAGGGAGATGCACGTTTGTCGCCATCTTCACTGCTTCGGGCACGTCCAGCCGAGCGCCGAGTTGCGCGCTCAGAGAGAGGTCTTTCTATGCAGCAACTGCTTGCAGGGTATGCCATGTTTCGATCGAAGGTCTTCGCGCGGCACTCGCGGCATTTTGCCGAACTCGCACGTTACGAGGAGCCGAAGGCGCTGTTTATCACCTGCTCCGACTCGCGTGTGATGCCGGAGATGATTACGCAATGCGCGACCGGGAGAGATTCTGTGCTGCCGCAATACGGGCAACCTGGTGCCGCCGCCGGAGGAGACGGCCAGCGGCGTGGCGGCCACGGTGGAGTACGCAGTGCGGGCGCTGCGGGTGCCGGACATTATTGTGTGCGGTCACTCCGACTGCGGGGCGATGCGGGCGCTGCTGGATGAAGGCAGATTGAGCGACATGCCGCTGATGCGCTCGTGGCTGGACCATGCCGGGCCGATGTCGCATGCATTCCGCGGCGTGATGCAGGACCCACGCGTGTGGCCGGAGGAGGAGCGGCTGCGTGTGCTGACGGAGCTGAACGTGATGGCGCAATTGCGCAGCCTGAGCGCGCATCCGTGTGTTGCGAGGGCGCTGCGGCGGGGCAGCCTGCGGATCCACGGCTGGATGTACGAGATACCGACGGGGGAGATCCACTGCCTTGATCCGGCGAGCGGAAGCTTCCGGCCGCTGCTGACACAGCCCTCGGCAGTGGAGGAGTTTGTGGAAGAGGTGATGGTGGCCTGAAGCGTCCGTACGCGAGATTCGTGAATCCGACAGCCTGAAACCGGAGGGCAGCGGGTTAAGATAACGCTGCCCTTCATTTTTGCGCGACCGATGACACGATGATCGTCCGTTCAAGAAAAAACTGGTGGAGCCTGCTGTTTGTGTGGCGCGGCTCCATGATGAAGCAGATGCTGCCGCAGCTCAGCATTGTGGCGGCGCTGAGCGTGGTGGCGGTGTGGACCGAAGGCAAGCTGTTTCACCAAAAGGTGCCGCTGAATGCGACGCCATTCACGCTGGTGGGCGTGGCGCTGGCGCTGTTCCTGGGATTTCGTAACAGCTCCGCCTACGATCGCTGGTGGGAGGGGCGCAAGCTGTGGGGAGCGCTGGTGAATACCATGCGCACGCTGACGCGGCAGGCGTTGACCATGACCGGCGACGCTGCGGGAAAGCGTGAGTTTCTGAACATGCTGGTGGCCTTCACCTACGCGATGCGCGACCAGTTGCGGGGCGATACGTTTGCGCGGAGCGCGGAGCTGCTGCCGCCGGCGCTGGCCGAGGAGGTGGACCGTGCGCGGTACAAGCCGTTCATCATCCTGCGCGCGATGGGCGAATGGGTATCAGCGCGATACAAAGAAGGCGCACTGGGCGAGATTACGATGTCGGCGATTGACCACAACCTGGTGGAGTTGTCGAACATTCTTGGCGGCTGCGAGCGCATTGCTTCGACGCCGGTGCCGTTCGCTTATTCGGTGATGATTCATCGCGTCGTCTACTTCTATTGCGCGCTGCTGCCGTTTGGCCTGGTGGATTCGATTGAGTGGATGACGCCGGCGGTGGCGGTGTTGATGGCTTACTCGTTTATCGCGCTGGATTCGTTGGCTGCGGAGCTGGAGATGCCGTTCAACCGCGACGAGAATGATCTGGCGCTGGACGCGATCTCGCTGAATATCGAGTTGAGTATTCGGGAGATGAGCGGAGAGACGCTGGAGACGAAGCCGCTGCAGCCGGTGGGGTATGTGCTGCATTGAGACGAGTCAGCAAGTCGGCAGAGTCAGCGGTCGGAAACGATCTAGATGCCTGGCACGAGGACTTCGCTGCTGCGATCTGAAAGCGCAGTCGGCGCTAGTAAACGCAAGAGGGACGGCCGAAGCCGTCCCTCTTGTGTTTCTGCTGGTGTGGTTTAGAGAGGCTGAACGTTCTCTGCCTGCCAGCCCTTGGGGCCCTTCACCACGTTGAACTGAACTGCCTGACCCTCCTGGAGGGTGCGGAAGCCCTGCGCCTGAATGGCGGTGTGGTGTACGAAAACATCCTCGCCACTCTGGCGGCTGATGAATCCGAAGCCCTTGGCATCGTTAAACCACTTCACTGTTCCCTGTTCCATATTGCTTAAGTCCTTTACTGCTGAGTTTGTGACGCTGAATTCAAGATCGGTCTCGGCAAGTAGAGAACTGCAGATACAGAACTAGCAAAACCTGTCCAATTCGAACGCTGATTCAGTATACAACGGATGGGGCGGAAATCTCGGTTACTTTCGTAAGGTAGGCGCGGTACCGCTCCGGCTGACCAAATTCCGCCCTGAAGCCCGCAACAAGGGTCAATTCTCCGCGGCGATGGCGTAGTAGCCCTTGCGGGACTGCACTTTCAGGGCTTCGTCGCGCTGGCGGCACTGGATGTCCACCTTGCGGTAGGTGCCGTCCGTCTTGTCATTGGTCGGGGTGTAGCTGGCGACGTACTGGGTGCGCAGCTCGTCTTCGATCTGCTGGAAGGCGGCATCGAGCTTCTTTCCGTTGTTGCCCACGTTGATGAGGCGGCCGCCGGTCTGGTCGGCGAGCTGGTGCATGACGTAGTCGCCCGAATAGCCAATGGAGTACATGCCACCGTAAAAGCCGCGATCGGCGATCAGGATCACGTAGACCATGGTGTTGGCCTTCTGGGCGGCTTCGATGGCGTCGCGCAGCTTGTGGGTGGAGCCCTGATCCTCGCCGTCGGTGAGCAGGATCATGGCCTTGCGGCCGGTTTCGCCGGCGAGCTTGTCATTTGCCGCTTCGACCACCGCGTCATAGAGGACAGTGCCGCGCGGAGTGCCGGTGGGCAGCGGGCCGGTGGTCACGCCGCCGGTGCCGACGTTGATCTGCGCCTTCTGCATGTCGCGGGCGAGCACGCTGGCGTTGGAGGTGAAGTCGGAGAGCAGGTCGATGTCCACGTCAAAGGAGACGAGGAATGCCTGGTCCTTCTGCCGCAGGATGCGCTTCAGGAATTGGGAGCCGGTGTCCTGCTCGAGAGGCAGGACGTTCTGCTGCGAGCCTGAGGTGTCGAGCAGGATGCCGAGGGTGAGCGGCTGATCGACCTCGGCGACAAAGTTCTTGAGCGTCTGCGGCTGCTTGTCTTCGAAGACCTTGCAGTCGTCGCGGGTGAGGTGCGGGATGAGCAGGTTCTTCTTGTCGCGCACATCGAAATAGAGCGAGACGAGATTGACGTTCTGGCGGAAGGTGGCGACGGACTGCGAGGTGTCGTCGTTGCCGTTGGGGTCGCCGGGCAGGCCCTGCGGGGCGGCATCGGGCGACGGAGCAGCCTGGGCGTGGATCCGGGCAGCCGGGACAGCGAATGCGGCACAGAGAAGCAGGAGCGAAAGGATACGGGACATGGTTGTCTTCCTTATTAGACGATAGCGCGGGACGTAGGGCGAGCGGAGTGGCAGCAAGTCTGCAAGACCGCGTTGACCCTGCCCGCCGTTGCGGTGTCTCTGTCTGGTAGGCTGACAATGGAGTTTTTGACCGCGGGCATCGCGTCACTGCATCTAGAGCATTTTCGGTAGAGGTAAGTAGGTTCAGCGACCGCGCTGGTGGCTTTTCCTGACGGAAAAGCCGCCCCAAGCGAGGTTCCGAAAACCGGCGGAACCACCGAAACTGCTCTATCCCGATAGGCAATCGTGCTGATCGTGAGGCGCAGGCAGGACGGGGTAGTCCGAGTAGTATGGAGGAGTTTTGGGCGGAAAGCAGTGGGCGTGGAGTTTGGTGGCAGCCGTTTCCCTTATGGGGCTGGCGGCAGGCGCGGCACAGCAGAATGGCAGCAGCTCGCTGCCGGATGGGCCTGTAGCGCAGCAGCAGGAGAGCGGCTCGCAACAGAGTGTGCCCGACGCGCCCGGCGCGGGGCAAAGCCAGGGCGCCAATGATCTGCGCAACCTGACGCGGCAAGTGGCTCCGGGCAAGGCGCCTACTTCTGAGTCCGATCAGGACCAGGTGCCTGCGCCACCCCCGGCGCAGACGAATGCTCCCAATCCTGACGGGCCGCCGCAGCAGGAGGCGCCGTATGTTCCGAAGACCCAGGAAGAGGCGAAGCAGTTCCACCTGGTGATGCAGACCACGCAGGTGATTGTGCCGACCACGGTGCTGGACAACAAGAATCATCACCAGGTGGCGGGGCTGACCTGGCGCGATTTCCGAGTTTACGAAAATGGCCAGCGGCAACACATCAACTACTTCAGCGTCGATCCGATGCCGCTCTCGGTCGCTTTCGTGATCGATCAGAGCATGCCTAAAGACACGATGAGGAAGGTGAATGCGAGCCTCTCCGCGATTCAGGGCGCCTTCACACCGCAGGACGAAGCGGCAGTGTTCACCTATGGCAACGGCGTGACCGAGCAGACGACCTTTACGGCGACTCAGGGTGACCGGCTGCCGGCGGTGCTGGAGCGCTCCAAGAAGGAAGGTACGGAGATGGGCGGCCCGCAGCTTGGCGGCCCGATGGGCATGACGGGCCCGACGATCAATGGGAAGCCGGTCGACCCGAATGTGAACGGCAATGCGCGCCCGGGGTTTGATCTGAATCATTCCGCGCGAGGCGCACACACTTTCCGACGCGATCCTGGCGGCCGCGAAAGAACTGCAGTCCCGCCCCAAAGACCGGCGGCGCATCATTTACGTGATCAGCGATGGCAAGGATGTGCGCTCGAAAGCGAGTGTGCGCGAGGTGATCCGTTTCCTGCAGGGGAATAATGAATTCGTGTACGGCACGATGGTCGGCGATGCGGCGACCTGGGGCATCGGCTATCTGGATCGCGTACACCTGCCGCTGATTCCTGCTGAAAATGTAATGCCGCGGTATGCAAATGCGACCGGCGGCGTGCTGGAGGCGCAGTTCTCCGCCGACGGCATGGAGCGCAGCTTCCAGATCATTGCAAGGGAAGCGCGCACGCAGTACACAATTGGCTTCCTGAGCCATCTTGCCGACGATTGACGGACGGCATCGCACACTGGAGGTACACGTAGAGCGGCCTAATCTGGATGTGCATGCGCCCCTGGGCTATTACCCGACGGCCGCCACGCAGTGATGGTGTGGGCGATAGGCGGCGGTGCGGCTACCGTCGCGCTGAGCCTGGCTTCGGCAGCGATCTGGGGCACGAGCGATTTTGTGGGCGGCATTGCGGCGCGGCGGCTGCCTTCGCCAGCCGTGGTGACCCTATCGCACTCACTGAGCCTCGCATTGCTGGTGTCGCTGGCGCTGATCCATGCGTCGAAGTGGCCGGATACGCAATCGGCTGTGTATGGAGCGCTGGCCGGCGTGGCCTGCGGTACCGGGGTGATGGTGCTGTACAAGGCGCTGGCGCTGGGCGGCATGGGACTGACGGCGGCGGTGAGCGGCGTACTGGCCGCAGTGCTGCCCGTGATCTGGTCTTTCTCGACCGAAGGGCTGCCGCGTCCGGCGCAGGTTGCCGGCATTGTGCTGGCCGCCGCGGCGATCTGGATGATTGCGCACGCGCCGGGATCGCCGACTTCGAAACAGGCGGTGGTGCTGGGAGCCATCTCGGGCGGAAGCTTTGGCTGCCTCTATATTTTTCTGAAGCTGGCCGGACGCGGCGGCGTGCTGTGGCCGCTGGCGTGTTCACGTATCACAAGCGCCACGCTGGCCGCGATCGTGACGTGGATTGGCATACGGCGCGCGGGCAGTGCGCAACGGAATGCCAAGCCGGCGCTGTCGTCCCGCGAATTGTCAGGACATGGGTTCTCAGGACACGGATTGTCTTGGCCGGGTTGGGCGGTGCTGGGGCTGATCGGCATTGCGGGCATCTTCGATGCGAGCGGGAACACCTTCTACACGATCGCGACGCGGCTTGGACGGCTGGATATTGCGGCGGTGCTGAGCTCGCTCTATCCGGCTTCGACCATTCTGCTGGCGGCGGTGCTGTTGAAGGAGCGGACGACACGCACGCAGGCGGCTGGCATGGGACTGGCGCTGGCCGCCGTGGTGCTGATTTCGGCCTAGCCGGTACACTTCTCTTCCATTCACACGACGCATGATGATGACGGGACAGAACGAAACAGAATCGCCGCGGACCGGGCCGGGCCGCATGGAAGTGATTACCGGCCCGATGTTTTCCGGCAAGAGTGAGGAGCTGATCCGGCGACTGAAGCGGGCGCAGATTGCGCGGCTGCGCGTTGCATGCTTCAAGCCGGACATCGATCTGCGTTACCAGCCGGATGCGATTGCTTCACACGGTGCGCAGACGATCGACGCACTGGCGGTGCGCGATGTGGAGCGGTTGCGGGAATCTCTGTTCCCTGCCCTGGAAACGATCGATGTAGTCGGCGTGGATGAGGCGCAGTTTTTCGATGACGCGCTGGTGGGGTTGGCGAGGGAGCTGGTGCAGGCGGGAAAGCGCGTAGTGCTGGCCGGGCTGGACACCACGTTTGCGGGCGAGCCCTTTCCGCCGCTGCCCGCACTCATGGCGATTGCCGATGAGGTGACGAAGCTCTCTGCAGTGTGCATGCTGTGCGGCGCGCCGGCGATCCACACACAGCGGCTGGGGACAAACCAACAGCTCGTCGTGGTGGGGGCGGCGGGCGTGTATGAGGCGCGATGCCGCGCCTGTTTTCGTCCGGAGGGCGATGTGCCGGCGGCGGAGCAGTTGAAGCTGCCGAGATAAATTAACTCTTCTCGTGCGCGAGTTCCCCGCGCAGAGTCGTGACGGCTTGGCCGCGTAACTTGACGCGATTGCCAGCGAGTTGCAGGCGCAGCCATCCTCCGCGTGCGGAAGCCTGATAGGCGACGATCTCCTGCTTCCCGAGCCGCGGAATCCAGTACGGAGCGAGCGCGCAGTGGGCAGAGCCGGTGACGGGATCTTCGTCGAGGAGAAAACGAGGGTAAAAGCAGCGGGATACGACGTCAGCTTCGCCATGCGTGCCCGCCGCAGTGACGATAATGCCGCGGACATCCTCGACAGTAGAGAAGACGGCGATCTGCTTGAGATCCGGCTTTAGATTTCGGACTGTGGCCTCGTCATTTAGTTCCACCAGGTAGTCCATCGGGTTGCGACCGACGAAGACGGGCTCTGCACCGAGCATGACGGCGAGATTCGCCGGAGATGCGGCGGGCTGCGCGGGCTCGGAGGGAAAGTCGAGCTCGATCCATGATTGGCCGTCGACATCTAACCGGACTGCGGTGAGCAGCCCGCTGCGGGTATGGAAGCGCGCCTGCTCTCCGGCGGCGAGGGTACCGGTCTCCCAGAGATAGTGGGCGCTGGCGAGGGTGGCGTGGCCGCAGAGATCGACTTCGCCGCCGGGAGTGAACCAGCGGAGATCGTAACCATCGCTGACTTTCACCAGGAATGCGGTTTCCGCGTGATTCATCTCGATGGCGACAGACTGCATCCACTGGTCGGACGCGGGCGTGGAAAGCACGCAGATGCCGGCGGGATTGCCGCGGTAGGGCTCGGCAGTGAAGGCGTCGGCTACGGCGATGGGCTGGGGCATGGGTTCAGGGTAAATCAGCGAATCAGCAAATCAGCGAGTCGCCGAATCAGCCCAACCATTTCGTCCCACCGCCGAGCGATTCGCCAACGCCTGATCCTGATGATCGCTTGCAGGCCCTTCGTTGCGTTCAGAACGAAACAACTCGAATGCGCTCTATGACTGACTTGTAGATTGGCTCACAGAGCGCTGCTGAGAATTGCCGGCCGGGTGTCTGAGAGATGCAGGATGAGCTCGCCGAAGAGCGTGTTGGCCCAGGCGAACCACGCCCGGGTGAAGTCGGCGGGGTTGTCCTTCTGGAACGATTCGTGGATGAAGTGCGTGCCCGCGGTGGTGTCGCGCAGGGTGCGCAGGCAGGTGCGGATCTCCTGATCGCTGGTGCTGGTGTGGTAAAGCGCGGAAGAGGATCGACATGGGCCAGATGTAGTTGAGGCCCTGGTGCGGGCCGCCGACGCCTTCGCCTGCTGTGCCGCGAAAGAAATATGGGTTTTCCGCGCTGAGCACCCAGGCACGGGTGCGCTGGTAGACGGGATCGTTGACGGCGCAGCAGCCGAGGTACGGCAGCGAGAGCAGGCCTGGGGCGTTGGCGTCGTCCATCAGCAGGGTGTTGCCGTAGCCATCGACTTCGTAGGCCCACAATACGTCGCCATCGCTGTTGCGTGCGTGGCCATGCTGCGCGAGCGCAGTTTCAACTTCGTGGGCGAGAGCCGCGGACTCGCTGGCGAGAGCGGGGTCATGCAGGGCGTTGGCGATCTCCGCCAACTGACGCAGGCTGACGACGGCGAAGTGGTTTGCCGGGATGAAGAGCGGATAGATGCAGGAATCGTCGGAGGGGCGGAACATCGAATAGATCAGCCCGATAGGGCGCGCGGGATTGCCGTAGCCGGAGAGGGGCACGGTATCGGTTGGGATGGGCGAGCTCCGCTGGAAGTGATACGGGCCACGATTCTGTTTGCGCTGCTGCTGGCGGAAGGTGTCGACGATGCGATGGGCCGCGGCTCGCCAGTTGTCGTCAAATGCGGCGCTGCTGCCGGTGGCCTTCCAATAGCCGTGCGCGAGGCGGATGG
The DNA here is from genome assembly GCA_963797895.1 of uncultured Acidobacteriaceae bacterium. Classification (GTDB taxonomy): domain Bacteria; phylum Acidobacteriota; class Terriglobia; order Terriglobales; family Acidobacteriaceae; genus KBS-83. The sequence continues at coordinate 1,096,874 of CAWCRD010000006.1, read as the reverse complement.
TGTAGCAGAGCGAATCGACTTCCCACTTGCGCTCGCCGACTCCGGGAAACATATCGGTCTCATCGTGCACCGCCCAGGAAAGCGGCTTGTCCGATGTACTGCGCAGAAAGGCGTTGGCGTAGGGATCGATGAGGATGCAACGGCTCTGGCGATGGATCACGCCTTCGATGAGCGAGGCGAGTTGCTTGTCCTCGCGCACGAAGCGCAGATAAGGCCAGACCTGCGCGGAGGAGTCGCGGAGCCACATGGCATCGATATCGCCGGTGACGACGAAGGTGTCGGGATGGCCCTGGTAGCTGCCGGAAGACACGGTGGTGTCGAGCGTGTTGGGCAGGCAGTTGCCGAAGATGAGGCGCAGCTCGGGATCGGCGATCTTCGCGCCGACCTGAGTGATGGCGGCTTCGACGGCGGGGCTCGTGAAGTGGCGATCGGCGGGTGCGGGGCGCTGATGGAGATCTGTTGGCTTGATTTGCGCGAAGAGATGGCGCGGGGTGGCCGCGGCTGCAGCAATGGCAGCGGCGCTGCCCAGAAACGCGCGCCGCGAGGTGCCGAGGTTCTCAGTCATCTCCGCCATTATGCAGTGAGTGAGGGCGGCGCGATCTTCTCTTCCACACCGAGCTGCTGGTTCGGCTGGTCGCCCATGGTAAAGGTGAGGGTGGCTCCGTCTACCAGTTCGCTGTGGTGCACCCAGAGGCGGTCGAGCGGTTTGCCGTTGAGCGCGACGGACTGCACGTACTTTTGCGACGGGCTGGTGCGCTTCGCTTCGACGGTGAGCGGTTTGCCACCGGCGAGGTTCACTTTGGCGCTTTCGAAGAGCGGCGTGCCGAGCACGTAGGTGCCGCTGGCGGGATCGACCGCGTAAAGTCCGAGCGCGCTCATCACGTACCACGCGGACATCTGGCCGCAGTCTTCGTTGCCGGCGAGGCCATCGGGATCGTTGTGATAGAGCGTGTCGAGAATCTGGCGGATGCGCTCCTGCGTCTTCCACGGCTGGCCCGCCCAGATGTAGAGGTAGGCGATGTGATGATAGGGCTCGTTGCCATGCGCGTACTGGCCGATGAGACCGGCAATATCTGGCGGAGCATCAGCCGGCAGCTCGGAGCTCTGGTTGAAAAGAGAGTCCAGCTTGGTGAGGAACGGCTCGCGCCCGCCAAATTGATCGATGAGGCCTTTGACGTCATGCTGAACGCCGAAGGTCGTCTGCCAGGCATTTGATTCGGTGTAGTCGCGCCAGCGCTTTGAGTGGCCCATCTCCTTGGGATCGAAAGGTGTTGCCCATTCGCCGTTGGCGAGCTTCGCGCGGACAAAGAGCGTCTGCTTGTCGAAGAGGTGCTGGTAATTTTGCGAGCGCTTTAATTGGATGGCTACATCGTCTTTTCTGCCGAGTTTCTTCGCTACCTGTGCGCAGCCCCAGTCGTTGTAGTCGTACTCGAGCGTCTTCGAGACGGACTCCTCTTCCAGATCGGCGGGAATATAACCGTCTTTGCGATAGAGCCCGAGGCCGCGGTAGTCGTCATCCATGTTGCGCTTGCGCATGACCTTGTAGGCGCGCTCCCAGTCGATGCCGGGGAAGTTTTTCGACGCAGGCCTCGGCCATCACGCTGGCGGAGTGATAGCCGGTCATGGTGCCGGTCTCTTCGGCCTGCAGCGGCCACACGGGCATGCCGGCAGGACTCTGCTCTGCCATCGCGACCAGGCAGTTGACCATCGACGGCACGCGCTCCGGCTGGAAGAGCGTGAACGCAGGGTGCAGCGCCCGGAAGGTATCCCAGAGGGAGAAGCTGGAGTAGTTGTGCTCTCCGGCCGCAAGGGTATGGACCTGGTTGTCCATGCCGCGGTACTCGCCGTTCACGTCGTCCATCAGCGTAGGCGCGCACATCATGTGATAGAGCGAGGTGTAGAAGATGGCCTGCTGGTCGGGCGCTGCACCGTCGATGCGGATGCGGCTGAGCTCGCGCTGCCATGCGGCTTTGGCGGCGGCGCGAGTGGCGGCGAAATCCCAGTCCTTCTGCTCGGCGCGGAGATTCTTGAGCGCATTGTCCGCGCTGACGGCGGAGATGCCGCAGCGGATGTGGACCGGCTTGCCTGCGGGCGGGTCGAAGTGCAGCGCGGCCTGCAGGACCTTGCCTTTGCTGGTGGCGCCGTCGATTGGCTGGCGATCGGAGTAGAGCTGCGCCTTGGTGAAGGGGACAGAAAACTCCATGGCGAAGTAGATCTGCCGGCCGCGCGCCCAGGAGTTGACGGTGCGTCCGCCGGTGACGAGGCGCTGCGCGGGATCGATGGTGAGCTCGGCGATTTGACGGGATCCTTCGGGCTCTGGTAGGAGTGGAAGAGATCGACGAGGAAGTGCGCGTCCTTCGCGTCCGCGGGGAAGGTGTACTGGTGGAGGCCGGTGCGCTCGGTGGCGGTGAGCTCGGCGCGGATGTTGGTGTCCTTCAGCAGCACGGAGTAGTAGCCGGGCTCGGCGGTTTCGTCATCGTGCGAGAAGCGTGAGCGGTAGCCAGCTTCCGGATTCTCGCGTGTGCCGGGCTCGAGCTTGACCTCGCCGGTGCGGGGCATCACGAGGATGTCCAGCAGATCGCCGCAGCCGGTGCCGCTGAGATGGGTATGGGTGAAGCCCATGATGGAGGTGTCGCTGCGGTGGTAGCCGGAGCACCAGTCCCAGCCGTCGTCGTAGGTGTCCGGGCTGAGCTGCACGGCGCCGAAGGGGACAGTGGCGCCGGGGAAGCAATGCCCGTGGCCGCCGGTGCCGATGATGAGGTTGACGTGGCGGATGACGTCGTCCGAGCTTAGCGTCGGCGAGCGGCAGAAGGCTTTCGGAGAAGCCGCGCGGCAGGGCGAGGCCGGAGCAGGCGGCGAGTGAGAGCGTTCCCAGAAATGTACGGCGTGTGACCATGCAGTAAAGCCTCTCTTCAGGATGCTGAAGTGGGCTGGGCGAAACGGCGGCCCAGGGCCTCTTCATCGTGGGTGGAGGGCAGAAGACAGGCGCCGAGGATGCCTGCCTCCGAGCCCAGTTCAGCCCGGCGGACAAAGCTTTTGCCCGGCGTGTCGAGCGGATCGCCGGGCGCGGCTTCCGTGGGCCGAAATACGTAACTGCGCAGGCGCATCTCTGCGAAACATGGCGGGAGCGAAGAGGTCCCAGGCGTTGGAGAGACCGCCGGCGACGACGTAGAGCGGCAGGTTGAGGATATTGGCGGTGCTGGCGAGCGCGAGGCCTACGGCGCGGCCCACGCGCTCGAAAATGGCGATCGCGGTTTTATTTCCGGCCGTGGCGGCGTCGGCGATGGCGTGCGAGGTCCATTGCGCGGAGTCTTTGGGCAGCGCGGCATTCAGTATGGGATCGTTCGCTTCTTTAGCCATGCGAACGACTCCTGTGGCTGAGGCGAAAAGCTCCACGCAGCCGCGGCTTCCGCAGGGGCAGGCCATGCCATCGGGCTCGACCGTGAGATGCCCCGCTTCGCCGGCCATGCCGTTGTTGCCATGCCAGATGCGGTCGTTGAGGATGATGCCGTTGCCGACGCCGGTGCCGAGCGTGAGCATGCATAGCGAATGAATGCCGGCTGCGCGGGCAGAGCCAAGCTCGAATTCGGCCAGCGCCGCCGCATTGGCGTCGCTTTCGAGGAAGATGGGCTTCGCCGATGGCTTCTTCGATGGCCGGCGCGAAGCTGAAAGCCATCCCAGCCGGGGAGGTTTGGCGGGTTCCGGATGACGCCCGACGGCAGCTCCAGCGGGCCGGGACTGCCAACGCCGATGCCCAGCAGCTCGCCATGCGCGCCAAAACGGGAGCGTAGCGCAATGACCGCGTCCTTCAGGTCGCGAATCACACGCTCGCGGCCCTGAGTAAGGCGGGTGGGGAGGGAAATCAGCTCGGCGACCTGATTCCCGGCACGATATGCAGCGACCCGGAGATTTGTGCCTCCGAGGTCGACCCCTAACGAAAATTGACCTTCAACCGTTTTGCTGGACACTTCTCTGATCATTTTGCCTCAAATCAGCAAAAATTAGCCCCGCATGAGCAGTTTCGTGTTGTAGGCTTGGCCCATCGCTTTTGACATCGTGTTCCGTGTCCTTCCTCATTCTGGCAACCATGACGGCGGGTTCGGGACCAGAATCCTCCACTCTACACCGGAGTGCCATGCAAGGTTCCCTCGATTGCGCAGATCGGGATGTTCGCCTACCCGTCGCGCATTGCGGGAACCGATTTTTATTATGACGGGCGAGAGCGGGGAGGATGCAGTGAATTTTCCTCTGCAAAGCGGTACGGAACCGCTGGAGAGGAAACGTTTGTGTCGCAGTTGGTTCTATGTGAGAACGGCAGACTGGTATGTCGGTAAAGACAGACGATCGTGAAGAGAAGATCATGCGGCTGCTTCTGCAGAAGGGGTCGGCTACCATTGAAGATCTGCTGGCAACGGCGGAGACATCGGCGCCGAGCATTCGGCGCGACCTGAACCGGTTGGAACGGCGCGGCCTGGTGCGGCGCACGCATGGAGGCGCCACGCTGGTTGAGCCGCTGCTGTACGAACCGTTTCGCTATGACACATCTTTCCAGGCACGCGAACAGCGCGCAGCGGAGGAGAAGCGGCGCATCGCGCTGGCGGCAGCGGACCTGATCAATGAGAACGAGACCATCGGGCTGACCGCCGGCACCACCACGACACAGATTGGCCGCGCAATTCGCCATCGCACGAACATCAAGGTAGTGACGAACGCGATCAACATCGGCATGGAGTTGTGCAACCACGTCGGCATTCGAACCTCCATTACGGGCGGCGTGTTGCCGTGGGCGTGGTCATTTTCGCTGAGCGGGCCGGCGGCAGTGCACTTCATCAATCAGGTCTATCTGGACAAGGTGTTCCTGAATGTTGTGGGACTGGACGTGGAGCGCGGCGCAACCACGCTGGAGGCGGATGAGGCGGTGATCTTCCGCGCCATGCAGCGGCAGGCGCGCGAAGTGATTGCCGTGGCGGACCACACCAAGCTTGGCCAGGTGAGTCCGGCGCTGATCTGCCCGGTGCAGGAGATTCATATGCTGGTGACCGATACGGGCGCGACGGATGCGATGATTGCGCCTTTTGAAGAGCGCGGGATTAAAGTACTGCGTGTGTGACGAATGAACGCTCAGGAGGCTGGTGGATGCGGGACGGCTGGTGTGGGGTTGCGAGCAGATTGTGCGGAATGGCGACGGCCGGAGTGCTGGCCGCCACGTTGATGAGCGGTAGCACGGCGCTGGGTCAGCAGGCAGCGAACACGGGCGCTGCAGGGCTGGGGCTGATGCCGCTGCCCGCGAAACTCGAAGTGGGCGACGGCAACTTCGCGCTGCAACCCGGAATGCATCTGGCCTACCTGCACTTCCACAACGCGCGGCTGGAGGCTGGTGCGCTGCGCATGATGACTCGGCTGCAGTTTGAAAGCGGTGTGCCACTGCCGCATATTCCGAGCCAGATCGCGGGCGACGCCGCGACAGCCGGCATTGTGATCGATGTTGCGGAGGCGGGCGGCGCAGTGCAGTCGGTGAATGAGGACGAATCCTATTCGCTGACCGTAACGCCCAAGCTCGTCACCATCCAGGCGGCAACGGTTGTGGGCGCGTTTCATGGCATGGAGACGCTGCTGCAACTGGTGCAGCTACAAAACAATGCCGCGACGATTCCGGTGGTGAGCATCGAGGACACGCCCCGCTTCCATTGGCGCGGGCTGATGATCGACGTGAGCCGCCACTTCGAGCCGGTGAGCCAGATTGAGCGCACGCTGGACGGTATGGCCATGGTGAAGATGAATGTCTTCCATTGGCACCTGAGCGATGACCAGGGCTTCCGCGCGGAGAGCAAACTGTATCCCAAGCTCACCGGACTGGGCTCGAACGGGCAGTTCTACACGCAGGAGGAGATGCGTGGGGTGGTGGCCTACGCGCGGGCGCGTGGCATTCGCGTCGTGCCGGAGTTCGATATCCCAGGTCACACAGTGAGCTGGATGGTGGCCTATCCGCAGCTCGGCAGCTCGAAGGGACCGTTCCACCTTCCGGATGTGGCAGGCGTGCACGACGAGGCGCTGGACCCCACGCGCGAAGCCACTTATGTCTTCCTGAACCGCTTCATCGGCGAAATGGCAAAGATCTTTCCCGATGCGTACTTCCACATCGGCGGCGACGAGGTGAACGGGAAGGTGTGGACCGACAACCCGCGCATTGCGCGCTTCATGAAACGCAAAGGCTTCGAGCAACCGTCACAGCTACAGACTTATTTCAGCCAGCGCGTGGTGCGCTTGGTGGAGCGCCATCATAAGAAGCCGATCGGCTGGGACGAAGTGCTGGTACCCGGGCTGCCGAAGGACGTGATGGTGCAATCGTGGCGCGGTGTGGACTCGCTGGCCGCCGGCGCTCGCCAGGGATACACGGGGATCCTCTCCGCGCCCTATTACCTGGACGCCATGAAGAGCAACGAGACGCACTACCTGGCCGATCCGATCCCGTCAGACACGACGCTGACACCGGAACAGCAGAAGCTGATCCTGGGCGGCGAAGTGTGCATGTGGGCAGAGCAGTTGAACGAGCGCACCATCGATTCGCGCATCTGGCCGCGCACGGCGGTGATGGCGGAGCGCTTCTGGTCGCCGCAGGCGGACCGCGACGTTGCGTCGATGTACCGGCGGCTGCCAAAGATGTCGATCGAGCTGGAGCAGGCGGGGCTGAAGCACATGACTGGGCCGGCCATGATGCGGCGCAGCATCAGCGGGCAGGTGAACCCGACAGCGCTGACGACCCTCGCGGGCGTGCTGGAGCCGGTGAGTTTTGGCGAACGCTACGAAGGCCAGCACACCGACGGGCATACGCCGCTGGACCGGTTGGTAGATACCGTGGTGCCCGATCCGCCATCGCGCTTTGAGATTGCGCAGGATGTGGATGCGGTGCTGAACAAAACGCCCAACGCTACAGAAGCAGAGGCGCGGCTGACGCGCCGGTTTATGGAGTGGCAGGAGATCGCTCCGACGCTGACGGCCGAGATGCAGCAGAATCCGCGCATGAGCGACGCGGCGATGCGCGCGACGCAGCTGGGCGCGTTGGGCAAAGTTGGACTGCAGGCGCTCTTGAATCTCAACCCGAACAACAGCGCTTACAAAGGGCCGAAGGTGGAAGGCGCAACTTCGCAGAATCAGCTTGCGGTGATCGAAGAGGCAGCGAAGCCGACGGCTCTGGTGCGCTTCACGTTCCTTGATTCGCTGAAGAAGCTGGTGACGGCGGAAAGATAGCTACTCCGCCAGCACCGCCTTCGTCAGGTTGCGCGGGCGGTCCACATCGATGTCCCGCTGCACTGCGCAGAAGTAGGCGAAGAGCTGCAACGGGACCACCTCGGTTATCGGCAACAGATGCTCGCGCGTGGGCGCGATGGGCACGAAGTGGGTGGAGGCAGCGGCGACTTCCTCGTCGCCGTGGTTGCCGAGCGCGACCACTGCCGCGCCCTGCTTCTTCAGATCGTGCAGTAGCTGCACGCTTTTTTCGTAACGGATGACCGAGCCAGGTTCGCTGCGATCGACAGTGGCGATGGCGACGATGGCTGCGGTTGAGCCAACCAGCGCATTCGGGCCATGCTTCAGTTCGCCGGATGGGTAGCCTTCGGCCTGCAGATAGGCTGACTCCTTCAGCTTGAGGGCGCCTTCGCGTGCGATGGCGTAGTGAATGCCGCGGCCGAGAAAGAGGTAGGTCTCGACCGCCTTCAGCGCCATCGCGATCTGCTCCATCTGGCGCTCCCAGCTGTCGAGTTGCCTGGCAATCAGCGCAGGCAGCGTGGCGAGCTCTTTGAAGTGGGCAGCCAACGTGTCGCCGGAAAGCGTTTCAAGCGCTACGCCGGAGGCCACCGCGATGAGGTTGAGCACCAGCAATTGCGCAGTGAAGCTTTTAGTTGCGGGCACGGCCAGTTCCCTGCCTGCCCAGGTTGGCAGGCTGATCTCCGCCTCGCGGGCCATGGTGGAACTTTCGACATTCGTCACCGCGATAGTGCCGTGACGGCGGCGATTGGCCTCGCGCAGAGCGGCGAGCGTGTCGGCGGTCTCGCCGGATTGCGAGACGACGATAATGCCGGGATTGGTGAGGGTGTTGATCTCGCGATACACATATTCGCTGGCATATTCGACATCGACCGGCATGCCGCTGATGTCCTCAATCATGATTTCGCCGGCGAGGGATGCGTGGCGGCTGGTGCCGGAGGCGGAGAAGACGACCTGATGGTGGTCGCGGAACCATTGATAGACCGGAGTGAACGCGGTTTCGTCGAGCGCGTCGTTGCGAACGTAATGGCCGAGCGCCGCGGTGAGCGAAGAGGGCTGCTCATAAATTTCGCGCAGCATGTGGTGGGGAAATTGCCGTTGCGTGCTGGTGGACATGGTGCTTCTCGCTTCCTCAAAAACGTTCAGTAGGGGACGCCGCCGTTGTAGACCTGGAACTCGCGGATCTGCGCCGGGCCGTTGCTGTCGAGCAGTGTGAGGCGGACGGCAGTTGCGGTGACAGCGGGAAAGATGTCGATCTTTTTGTGGCCGATGGCCTCGGCGCGAGCGATCTCGCGCCAACGACCATTCTCTTCTGCTTCGATGCGGTAGGCGGCGACGTGCTGTCCGTCGTTGAGACGTTCCATGGTCACGGTGCGATCGAAGGTGATGGGTTGGGCAAACTGCACCGTCAGAATGGAGGGCGCATTGTTGCCCGCGGACGAAGCCTGCCCTTGCCAGTAGGTGTTGGGATCGCCATCGAAGGCTGCCTCCATGACGGGCGAGTCTTTGCCATGCAACGCGAGATTGTTGCCGTAGATCTGATGGATGCGCTGGCCGAACTCCTTGAGGCGCGCGACATCGGCAGCGGGCAGCAGGCCGGTGTTGTCCGGCGCAAGACCAAGCATGAGCTGTGCGCCGCGGCCTACGGTCTGGTCGTACTCCTTCACCAGCTCGTCGACGGATTTGAGCGACGCCTCGTCGTCTGGATGCCAGAACCAATGATCGGTGTGCAGCGGTGTGTCGGCTTCGACGGGCCGCCAACGCAGGTAGCCTGTGCGGTCGACGACGTTCCAGTTTTCGAAATCGACCTTGCCGCTCTCCGTGCCGACCCAGCGGATGTCGCCGTACTTGAAGAGATCGACGTCCGCGAAGACGAGCGCGTTGGGCTGATACGTGCGGAGATGCTGGATGATGGTGTCGAAGTCGTACTTGCGTCCTGCGCTGCCTGCGCCGTCGAGCCAGAACTCGGTGAGTTCACCGTAGTGCGAGGCCAGCTCCTCCAGCATCGCGAGATAGTACTTGTCGTAGGCGGCGGGATCTTTATAGCGCCCATCGTGGCGGTCCCAGGGCGATAGGTAAACGCCGAAGCGCAGACCGTGAGAGCGAGCGCTGTCCGAGACCATGCGGACGAGGTCGCCCTTGCCGCCGAGCCACGGGCTGGACTTGACGCTGTAGTCGGTCTGCGCGGTGGGATAGAGCGCAAACCCGTCATGATGTTTGGCGACGAGCACGACATAGCCGATGCCCGCGTACTTTGCGGCCGTGATCCACTGATCGGTATCAACGTGCTGCGGATTGAAAACGCTGGGCTGCGCGGTGCCGTCGCCCCACTCGCGATTGAGAAAGGTATTGGTGCCGAAGTGGATGATGGCGCCCATCTCCATGTCCTGCCAGGCGACTTGCTGTGCGGACGGCTTCACGTCGGCGAAATTCTGTGCGAGTGCGGCAGTGGCGGTGAGCAGCGTGAGGCAGGCGAGCAGGTGTTTCATCGATCTCCTTTGGTTGGTTAGCGCCAGGTGATGCGGTAGGCGTAGGCGTATTCGCCGACGGGCTGGGATGGAACATGGATGTGTAAGCCATCTGCCCGCTGCGCAAACGTGAGCTGCTGGCCGGAGTTGCCGCTTGGCGACCCGAGCAACTCAACCGAGGCAACCGCGCGTGTGCCTACGCCAGAGGCGAGCGCGTGGACGACGGCTTCGCCGTCCTTCGGCCAGGCGAGCTCGATCGCGTAAAGCGCGTCGCCTTTCGTTGTGAAGCGGAAGTCTTCGGCCGTGTAGGGTTTGGTTTCGCTGTCATGAAACTGGCCTGCTTCGACCTCCGTCGGGCCTTCGCCAAACTGCCGCCATGGGCGGGTGCCGTAAATCGCGTCGCCATTCACCTTGAGCCATTCGCCGACGGCGAGCAATGTCTTCGCCGCGCCGTCCGGAATGGTGCCATCGGGCTTGGGGCCGACGTTCATCAGCAGATTTCCGTTCTTGCTGACTACATCCACAAGCTGGTGGATCACCACCTCAGGCGACTTGTAGGTGTCGCCTTCGACGTATCCCCAGGAGCGGTTCGAGAGCGAGGTATCGGTTTGCCAGGGCTGCGGACGTATACCAGCGAGCGCGCCGCGCTCCACATCCAGTGTGGCCGCGCCGTCTGCCATCGCGCTGAGCTTGTAGAAGAGCGCGACGCGCTGATGCTGCGCGGCGGCATGGTTGTAGTAGTAAGTCGCGAAGCGCGCGAGGTGCGTGCGGAAGTCGGGCTGGCCGACCCACCAGTCGAAATAGATGAGGTCCGGGTGGTAGCGCTCGACAATTTCCGCCGTGCGCGCGAGCCAGTCATCCATGAAGGCCGGCGAGACGTAGGTGAAGTCATGGGCCAGCGAGTCGCTGTTGTCGCCGTCAAGCTGGCGAAGCTGCGCGGGGCCGTAGAAGGCGACGTACTTCGGATCGTTCACGTCGGAGGCGAAGTGGCGTCCGCCATCGAAAAACCAGTCATGCTCCGCGCGATGCGATGATGCGCCAAGGTGCATGCCTTCTGCGCGCACAGCCTTTGCGAGGTCGCCGAGCACGTCACGCTTCGGTCCCATCTTGCCCGCGCACCAGTCGGTGAGGTTCGACTCATACATGGGAAAGCCGTCGTGGTGTTCCGCAACCGGGATCACGTAGCGCGCGCCGGCATCGTGAAAGAGCTTGGCCCAGGCGTTGGGATCGAATTGAGCGGCCGTGAATTTTGGGATCAGGTCCTTGTAGCCGAACGTTGACTGCGGACCGTAGCTGGCGACATGGTGGGCAAAGTCCGGCATGCCCTGCTGATACATGTTGCGCGAGTACCACTCGCTGCCGAAACCGGCGACGGAATATACGCCCCAGTGGATGAAGATGCCGAACTTGGCATCGCGGAACCACTCCGGCGCCTGATAGGCGCGCAGGCTCTGCCAATCATCCCGGAACGGGCCGGCAGCGACGGTGTTATCGACGTCGGTGAGAATGCGCTTGCGTTCCGCGTCGTACTTGCTGTTCGCGGTGATCCACTGCGCATCGATCTGCTCCGGTGTGAGTTTGTCGGCGGTGGGCGCAGTGGCATCCGCCGTTTGCGCCAAGGCAGACGACGGCATGGATGCCAGTGTGAGCGCGGCAACGGCCAGCAAGAGATTTCGGTTCATCGTGCCCCTTGAAAAAGCTGGAGTATGCTCAACGCGTTAAAGTCAGCGACTTGGGTCGGCATGCATTTCCTGGAAATGTCCATATTAAGCTTGAATGATCAATTTACAACTCTGCCCGGCAGGATTTCGGTCAGGAATGCTAGCAGCAGGAAAAAGAGGGCACACATGCGGCGCTGGTCGGTGATGTTGGCGGTTGTCACCTTTATTGTCGGGGCGGTCATCGCCCTACCATCACAAGCCGAGAACGGATCATCGCAATCCGGGATGACAGTTGGCGGATGGCAGTTCCGGCTTGCGGCATCGACAACGGATGCCTCCGCGCATCCTGCCGCGCAGCAATGGCACGCGGCCGCTGTGCCTTCCACGGTGCAGATGGATCTGCTGCGCAACAAGATGATCGTCGATCCGTTCACCGGCGCCCACGAGGCGCAGTTGCAGTGGATCGGCCTGGCGGATTGGGAGTACAGGACGACGCTGACGGTGGACGCCGCGACGCTGGCCCATGAGCATGTGGAGCTGGTCTTCGATGGCCTGGACACCTATGCGACGGTGCGGCTGAACGGGCAGACGATTCTCACAGCGGACAACATGTTTCGCCGCTGGGGCGTGCCGGTGAAGCCGCTGCTGCACGCGGGCGCGAATGAGCTGACGGTGAGTTTCGAGTCGCCCATCCGGCGGCTGCTGCAGGCTACGCTGAAGCGCGCGTACCAGTTGCCGGGTGAGTTCGACTCTGCCTTTGGCGACGAGCCGAAGGGCGTGCAGACGGCGAATTACGTCCGTAAGGCGGCTTACCAATACGGGTGGGACTGGGGGCCGCGCTATGTGACGGAGGGGATATGGCAGCCGGTGCGCCTGGAAACGTGGGATGCGGTAAGGCTGGATGCACTGCACGTGATGCAGAATTCGGTGACGGCGGACGCCGCATCGCTGGATGTGCAGGTAAGACTGGAGGCGTCGGTTGCGCAAAAAGCCACCGTAGATGTGACATATACGAGGCCCAATGGCGAACATGTTTCTGCTCCCGAGACGACGGCGCAGCTTGTGCCCGGCAGCAACACGGTACATATTCCGGTGGTGATCAGCCATCCGGAGCGATGGTGGCCGGTGGGTTATGGTCCGCAAAATCTGTATCAGGCGTCCGCGAAGGTAAAGGTGGGGCGGGAGACGCTGACCGCAGAGCGCGCGACGGGGTTGCGCAGCGTGCGGCTGCTGCGTGAGAAAGACCAGTGGGGCAAGAGCTTCGGGTTCGAAGTGAACGGCGTGCCGATCTTCGCGAAGGGCGCAGACGTGATTCCCTTCGACAGCTTTCCCGATCGTGTCACGCCGGAGAAGCACCGACAGATTCTGGAGTCGGCGCGTGATGCAAACATGAATATGCTGCGGCTGTGGGGCGGCGGATATTACGAGAGCGATGACTTTTACGACGAATGCGACCGGCTGGGGCTGATGGTGTGGCAGGACTTCATGTTCGGCGGCGCCATCCCGCCGGATGATCCGGAGTTTCGCGCGAATGTGGAGCAGGAGGCGATCGAGCAGGTGGATCGGCTGCGCGACCATCCGAGCCTGGTGCTGTGGTGCGGCAACAACGAAGTGGAAACGGGATGGGACGCGTGGCCGGACCGCATGGCATTGAAAGAGAACATCTCGCCGAACGAACGCGCGCGCATCGAGACTGGCATGTCGCTGCTTTTTGACGACATACTGAAGCGCACGGTGGCGGTCCATGATCCGGAGGTGCCGTACTGGCCGAGCACGCCAAGCTCGAATCACGACACGGCAGCCAACAACAACGATGACGGCGATGTGCACTCGTGGAGTGTGTGGTCGGGATCTGCGCCGATTGAGGACTACCTGAAGGACACGCCGCGCTTCGTTTCCGAATACGGCTTCCAATCGATGCCGGATATGCGAACGGTCCGCGCCTTTGCAAGTCCCGAGGAGCAGACGGTGAACTCCGCGGTCATGCGCGCCCATCAGAAGTTCGCAAACGGCAATGGCAACGACCGGCTGCTGTTTTATCTGCGCCGCTATTATGGCGAGCCGAAGGACTTCCCTGCCTTCGTGTACCTGAGCCAGGCGATGCAGGCAGAGGCGATCGAACTGGAGGCGGAGCATCTACGCGCGAGCCGGCCGCGTTCGATGGGCACGCTCTACTGGCAGCTGAACGACTGCTGGCCGGCGGCATCATGGGCCAGCATTGATTCGTTCGGCCGATGGAAGGCGCTGCAGTTTCACGCGGGGCGCTTTTACAACGATCTGCTGATCGCGCCGATTCGGCAGGATGGAAAAACCAGCGTATATGTGGTGAACGATCGCACTACGCCGGTGCAGGCTGGCGTCCACATGCAGGTGATGAGCTTTGACGGGCGCGTACTCTCGGAGGCAACGACGCCGGTCACCATGGCGCCGTTATCGAGCACGCGCGTGAACTCGCTGACGGACGACGCACTGCTGAAGGGCGCCGATCCGGCGACCACGCTCGCGGTCTTCACCATGGAAGTGGGTGGCAAGGCGGTATCGCGCCAGATCGTTTACTTCCGGACGGCGCGTGACCTGAAGCTGCCGCAAGCACACGTAACGGCGCATGTGACACACACCGCGCAAGGGCTGGAGCTGACGCTACATGCAGACACGCTGGCGAGGGACGTATGGATCTCTTTCGGCGATCAGGACGTAACGCTGTCGGACAACGCATTCACTCTGCTCCCGGGTGAGGCACGAACGATCTCACTGAAGAGCAGCGCGGACGCAGCGGCGCTGGAGAGCGCGCTTCACATCCAGACGCTGGACACGGCTACGCTGCCGGGCATGGCAGGAACGGGAGAATGAGGATGCGTGCACGACAGGCAATCCTGATTCTGCTTAGCTTCGCATTCGCGGGCTCGTCACGGGTACGCGCGCAAACTTGCTGCTCCGCACAAGGCGAAGTGGGCGATGGCTGTGCATGGCGGCGCCGGCGAGGGGGAATGGCAGCACATGGATGCTGCGACGGCCGCCGCCTATCACGCATCGCTGGAGCGGGCGCTGGCCGCGGGAACGGCGGTGCTCAGCAAGGGTGGCCGCGCGATCGATGCTGCCGAAGCAGCCATCAAGACGATGGAGGATGATCCGCTGTTCAACGCCGGACGCGGAGCAGGCTTTACTGCGGAGGGCAAAAACGAGATGGACGCGGCGATTATGGACGGCGGGACGATGCAGGCAGGATCCGTCGCGGGCGTGAGCGCGACGAAAAATCCGATTGCACTGGCACGCGCAGTGATGGAGCATTCGCCGTACGTGATGATGGTGGGATCGGGCGCGGATGCCTTCGCGATCAGCCAGCACATCCAGCAGATGCCACCGTCGTACTTCTTCACGGAGATGCGCTGGCAGGAGCTGCTGGGCATACTGCGCGCTGAAGGCAAGCCGCTGCCGTCGCGCCCGCCCGGCGTACCCGATGCGGGGCACGCGATGTTGTTAGACGGGGTGAAGCCGTTTGCGCACCGCTTTGGCACGGTCGGCGCCGTGGCGCGCGATGTGAATGGCGACATCAGCGCGGGCACTTCCACCGGAGGCATGCAGGGCAAGCTGCCAGGGCGCGTGGGAGATTCGCCAGTGATCGGCGCGGGCACGTATGCAGCGAACGATGCGTGCGCGGTGTCCGCCACAGGGGTGGGCGAATATTTCATCCGGCTGGATGCGGCGAAAGAGATTTGCGCGCTGGTGAAGCTGAAGGGGATGAGCACGCGCGGCGCGGCTGAGCACGTTATCCACGGCGAAGTGGCGAAACTGAAGGGCGGCGAAGGCGGCGTGATTGTGGTGAGCCGGAAGAGCGATCCGGTGTGGAGCTACAACACGCTGGGCATGTTCCGTGCGCGGCAGGTGGAGGGCGGAGCGGCTGAAATTGAGGTGAAGTGAGCGGCATAGAGAAATGCAAATCTCTCCACTTCACCGGTGCCCTTTGCGTTACGGCTCCGGCCGAGATGACGAATCCATCAAGCGTATTTTGCTAACGCGGTATTCAGATCGAGCGGTGCGTCGTCTGTTTTTCCGGCGGGGGCGCGAGGCGAGATGATGACGGCGTCGCCGTGATTCTCCCGCCAGGCGAGAAAGGTGATGTGCGCCGGGTCGGCGATGCGCAGCATATCGAGAAGTATGTAGTACGCGCTGATATCGGCATCACGCAATGAGCCCTCGGGGTCCGGCACTTCTACGTTGGTGGCTGCGTCGAAGAGCTGATTCAACGTGCGCTGGCGCTGGCGCGGCGCAAAGCGCACCAGCAGTTGCTCCGGCTGGGCGCGGCGAAGCGTTTCGCGGGCGGCCCATTGCACGAAGGACGTGCTGTAAATCTGTGTGCCCGATCCTTCGACGAACAATGACGTCACGAAGTGCTGCATCAACGGGTCGCTGGTGACTGCGTCCACGCGGATTCGGCGGGCGTGAGCGCGAGTCAACATGCTGCGCATCGCCTCCGCTCCGCCCGGGCCGGATTGTGTGAAGCGGTTCATGCGCTCGAGCACGTTTTCACGCACCGGGCGAAGTGTTGCGTAGGAGAGCAGATCGAACGCATCGGTATCGTGCGGCCATGGCTCGCCGCCGTCGATGTACCAGCGAGTGTACGGTGCTGCTTCGCGATCCGGCAGGCTGCTGCAGCGCTGGCATGAAGCTGCCGTGGGGTCTCCGTCAGTCCATTGCAAGTTATGCAGCGTGACGCCGTGCGACGCGAGCTTGCGAAAGAGCTGCGGGCTGGGCGCAACTGCATCCTTGCCGACGATGACGATCGCCAGGCGATCTTTCTGCGGGGTTTGATCCAGCGGCGCCGCAAGCAGGTCCTGCGCCGCGCGCCGGTAAGATCGATCTGGCTGCTGGACCAGAGATACGCGGTCAGCTGCTCGAGAAAAGGCTGCGGCGAGCGTACCCAATCCTTCGCCGCCAATGCAGGCGGAATGCTGATCTGCTGAAAGGGCGCGAGCAGGTGCGCACGCTGCTCGGGCGGCAACGATTCCAGCCACGCGCACTGGCGTTCGAAGGTGCGGCGCTCGGCGGGAAATCGCCAGTCGAAGACGATGATCTCGCGCAAAAATGCGGGCGCGACGGAAACGGGCAGTTGCCGCAGGAGCGCGAGATGGTCGATAGCGAACTGTCGCGCCTTCGGCGGATAGCTGGAGAAGCTGGCCGCGGTGAGCTGATCGGGCGTCATCGACACCAGCTCCGGGATGGGCTTACCCTGCACGAGCGGAGTCTCGAAACCCGTGGCGCTTGCCGATGGTGGGCACGAGATCGATGGGCTCGATCGCGCGATCTACCGTGACATTCTGGCGGATGCCGGGGCCGAGCGCGAGCAGCCAGGTGGTGCGCGCCATGGCGCCGCCGGTGCGGTGATGCTGAAATCCATTGCCGCCCGGATCGCCGTCAGCATCGCGGCCGAAGTCCGGCATGATGAACAATGCGGTGCGGTCCTTGTACTCGGGCATCCCCTGGATCGTGTTCCAGAGCTCGGCGCAGATGCGATCGGCGCGTTGGATGGCATCAACGTAGAGCGAGAACGCCCCGGCATGCGCAACGTCCATATCGTGCAGCGTTATGAGTAACAGTGACGGTGACACTTGCGCCATCAGGCGGCGGGCGATCGAGAGCGAGAGAGCGTCGGCGCTGTCGAGCGCGCGGGCGTCCCGGGTAAAGTCCTCCACTGAAAGCCGCAGCGTGGAGGCTAGCTGTTCCAGATGCAGCTCGCCATCGCTTTGAGCCAGCGACGGCCGGTAGACCGGCATCTCGTAGTTGTCCTGCAGCAGGTGCTCGTAGTCGACCAGCGATTGCGGATGCTGCCGGCTGACCGCCGCGGCGAGCAACTGCTTCGGCAGGATGACGCCGGCTCCCTGCCCTTCATAGCCGCCATGACGGCTGGAGCCGATCTGCTGAAAGCCGTTGCTGGGCGCGATGACCCAGGCGTCGTCCATGGGGCGGCCGAGACCGCGACGGAAATATTCAAAGACGGTCGGATTGCCGGTAGGCTGCGCGATGAAGTTGTCGAAGGTCTCGTAACAGCCGGTGACGATGCCGGCGGTTGCGACGTAGTGGCCGAGGATGCCGCGGTTCACCACCTGCGTGAAGAACGTCCCCTGCGGGATGAGCTCGCCGAGCAGATGCGGGATATTCTGCTGGCCTTCCAGCGCGAAGGTTTCCTCGTCGCGCGCGCCTCCGCCGAAGGTAACGAAAATAGTGCGCGGCCGGGGCCGAACGGCGGCGGCGAAGGCCGATGGCACCAGCGTGGAGACGCCCGTGGCCGCGACCGTGCCACTGACCAGGCGCAGGAATTCGCGGCGCGTCTGGCTGCGCAACATGGAGGCGAACGCGTCGGAAGAAGGCGACATCTTCAGGACATCCTCGGTCGCGCGTGACCGAATGGGGGTGTGGCTCCGACTTTACACATCGCGACCGTGCATCTACAAGCAGCTCATGCGCTCGGTCATTGCGCCGTTGGTCCGCCTTTCTCGGCGCGGATGGGCTCGTCGATCAACGCGTGATCGATGCCGCTGAGCGGCGGCACGGCGCCGCCGTCGAGATCGAGCAGCACCACCTCATTGCGGCCGGGATGCAGCCAGGCGCCGGGCAAATAGAGCCCGCCCTGCGGGCCGATGCGCCAGTAACGGCCGAGCGTGTGGCCGTTCACCCAGACCTGGCCCTTGCCATAGGCGCGCATGTCGAGGAAGGTGTCCGTTGGCTTGCCGATAGAGAATGTGCCGCGATAGAGCGCAGGGCCTGTCAGCCGGCCGATTCGTCCGTGAAATGCGCCGAAGCCGGATCGGTAAATGGAAGCGCGTAGTTCTCCCAGCCGGTCACAGGCTTGCCGGCAAAGTTGACGCCGTGCGTGATACCTGCCTGCTCGGTGCGCAGGACAGAGGTGAAGTTCACGCGGCCGGAGTTCTCAACCAGGATGTCGAGGCGCTGCTCGTTCCGGACAACTGTGAGCGGCATGGACATCTTGCCCGAGCCGGCGGTCGAGCACGCCGGCGAATTTGCCGTCGAGATAGACGCGCGCATAGGAGTGAAGTTGATCGAGCGCGAGATCGCCTGATGCCGGCCCGTGCAGCGTGGTGCGATAGAGCACGTAACCGAAGTCCTGATGCAGGTCCTCCATGGTGAGCGGCTGCTCGGATCGAACGGGCGCCGGCAGCGAGTCCCACAGCGAGACGCTTTCCTTCAGCGCGATCGGCGGCAGCGAGCCGAGCAGGGGCGCAGGCGGTACGGGTGGCGGAGTGACGCCGGTCGCCTCCTGGATCACTTTGCGTATCTCGAAGAACTTCGGCCGCGGCTGGCCGGCCTCGTCGATGGGCGCGTCGTAGTCGTAGCTGGTCACGTCGGGCTGGTAGTTGTGGCCGTTGGAGTTGGCGCCGCTGAACCAGCCGAAGCTGGTGCCGCCGAAGACCATGTACATGCTGACGGAGTAGCCCTGCTTCAGCATCCAGCGAATCTCCGCCACCTGCTTTGCTGAGTCGGTGTGCTCATGCTTTGCACCCCAATGGTCGAACCAGCCCGCCCAGTATTCGGCGCAGAAGAATGGCCCATCCGGACGAAGCTTGCGGTAGAGCGCGAAGCCTTTCTCGGCATCGCCGGTGCCGAAATCAACGGCGGCGGGCAGATCGGGCAGCGAGCCGCGCGTCAGCTCCTCCGGCCCATCGGCTGTGTAGAGCAGCGCATCCGTGAATCCGGCATGGAGCACCATCTGGCGCGCACGCTCCATGTAGGCATGGTCATTCTCCTTCGCGTCCTGAAAGGAGCCGTATTCGTTCTCCACCTGCACGGCGAGGATGGGCCGCCGCGATCGAGCTGCAGTGGGGCCAGCTCTTTGCCGAGGCGATCCATCCAGCGGCCGGCCGCCTGCTGGTAGGCAGGGTCGAGGCTGCGCAGCTTCAGATTGCGATCGCGCAAGAGCCACGCCGGATAGCCGCCCAGGTCCCATTCGCCGCAACTGTAGGGGCCGGGCCGGAGGATGACGTAAAGCCCCTCCTGCTGCGCCTCGCGGATGAACTCGGCGACGTCTCGCTGTCCGGTGAAGTCATACTGGCCGGGCTGCGCTTCATGGAAGTTCCAGAAGACGTAGGTCATCACCGTGTTGATCCCGATGGCGTGCGCCATGCGCAGGCGGTCGCGCCAGTAGGCGCGAGGGGTGCGCACGTAGTCCATGTCGCCGGAGATGATCTGGAAGGGCTTGCCGTCCAGCTCGAACCTGCCATGTGCGACCACAAAGCGATGGTTGGCCGGCGCCTGTTGCGCCAGCGCAGGCGATACCGCGAGCAGAAGAATGAGAGCGGCGCAGACGCGGCGAAAGGCAGAGAGTCATGATGAAAAAGCCTTAGCGGAATGAACGTCAGAGTTATCGTAAGCCGCAACAAGGCGGGTACTTTGGGCAGGCAGCGCGGAAGGCACAACTGCGGTATGTTGGAGTTGCATGCTCGCCCACGCGCCGACTGCTACTGCACCCCAAGCCAGAGTGCGTTCACCCAAGCTCGAGATTTGCGTTGAGACCCTCGAGAACGCACAGATCGCGGACCGCGGCGGCGCGCACCGCATCGAGCTGTGCGGTGAGCTTGCCGGCGGCGGCGTTACGCCCAGCCTTGGTCTGCTGGAACAGGTAGTGGCCGGCATTGCGATCCCGGTCCATTGCATGATCCGGCCACGCGGCGGCGACTTTCTCTACAGCGCTGGTGAATTTCGCGCGATGGAACGCGACATCGAGCTGGCAAAGAATGCCGGCGCCGCCGGCGTGGTTCTGGGCATCCTGACTGCCGCAGGCGAGGTGGACATCGCGGCGACCCGAGCGGCTCATCGAAGCGGCTCGTCCGATGCGCGTCACCTTTCATCGCGCCTTCGACGTGACACGCGATCTGGATGCTGCACTTGAAGCAGTCATCGCGGCGGGTACCGACATCCTGCTGACCTCCGGCGGCGCAGAACGGTTGAGTGAAGGCGTGGATGCCGTGGCCCGGCTGGTGGAGCGCGCGGGAGACCGCATCGAGATCATGGGAGGCTCCGGCGTGCGATTACAGAACGCCGTGGCGCTGTGTGAGGCTTCCGGCGTGGCTGCGATCCACTCGTCGATGCGCCGCCCGCTGGCGCGAGAAGATTCCACGATCCACGTGCTGCCGGATGCGCTTCCCCCCTACGAGGTGCGCGAAGAGGATGTGCGGACGCTGGCTGCGGCGCTGCTGCGCCGCGATTGATCAAACGGTGGTACGTTTGGCTGTGTGGAATTACTCTGCAGCTGTGCTTCCTTTCTGCTTGCAGCGAGCGGCGCCATCGCGCAGACGCCTGCGCCCGCGACTGCTCAGTCCGTGCAGGCGCCGAGCACTGCGGAGACCCGCCCCGGAGTACAGAAGATTCCGCTGGATCAGCCGACCGCGGAGCGCCTGAAGGCCCGGAAGACTAGCTACAAGGTGACGGTTACGGGCACTGACTGGGTGGATACCCAACTGGTGGTTGCGCCGGGCGATTCGGTGGAGTGCACGGCGACTGGCGATGTCTCGCTGGCCGACGGCCGCAAGGTGACGGCCGATGGCACGGCGCGCGGCTGGAAGGACCTGCTGCGGCAGTTCCCGGATAATAACTCACCGGCGGGCGCACTGGTGGCGCGGATCGGCAACAGCGCCGCAACGGTGCCGTTCGACATCGGCGCGCATAAGACGGTGGAGGTGACGACGGCCGGCGAGCTGTACCTGCGCATTAACGCGAGCCCGGACCTGGCGGCGACCGGCAGCTATACGGTAACGCTGCACCTGTCGCGCAAGCCTGCGCCGGCGGCAGCGCAGGCAGCGTCGGAAGATGTGCTGACGGATGCGGTCTCTCCGGCGCTCTTCGCCAACATTCCGCGGCGTGTCGGGGACCAGCAGAACAATCCGGGCGACATGGTGAATTTCGCGCTGATCGGCACCGAAGAGCAGGTGAAGAAAGCTTTCCAGAATGCCGGCTGGGTGGCGGTGGACAGCACCAAGCAGGACGCGGTGGTGCATGGGCTGCTGCAGACGCTGCAGCACCAGTCCTATCTGGAGATGCCGATGAGCACGCTGTATCTCTTCGGCCGGCCGCAGGACCTCTCCTTTGCGCGCGCGGACCCCATCACGGTGGCTGCCGAGCGGCATCATCTGCGGGTCTGGAAATCGAGCGAGACGGTGGACGGCAAAGCCGCTGTGGGTGGGCTCGTCCACGCACGATATCGGCTTTGAGAAAGATCAGCGGAACAACGGGATCACGCACAAGATCGATCCCGAAATCGATAAGGAGCGTGACTTCCTGGAGCAGAGCTTTGCCGCCGCGGGCAATCTACAGGCGGCGGCGTATGTGACGCCAGCGAATCCGCTGCGGGACGCGAGGACGGCTACCGGAGGCAGCTTTCAGTCGG
This sequence comes from uncultured Acidobacteriaceae bacterium, assembly GCA_963797895.1. Classification (GTDB taxonomy): domain Bacteria; phylum Acidobacteriota; class Terriglobia; order Terriglobales; family Acidobacteriaceae; genus KBS-83. The sequence goes on along the minus strand of CAWCRD010000006.1, from coordinate 1,075,086 downwards.
ATGGACGGATTGTTGTGCTGCTTCTGAAGTAAGGACTGGCCGTAAATCAGACAGCTCGCAGCGGCAGTTTCGTCGGTCGAGCCGTTGGGCGCCTCGCGCCGATATCGAACGGAAGATACTGCACGATCCTTCACTACCACTCCTTCGGTTACGTCAGGATGACAAATCCAGCGAGGACCTGATGCGCCTGGCGTCTAGCTCACGCTGGGAACTTGCGCGATGTGGTCGAGCGGCGCACTTACAGAAGCTACCGGGATGCGCACCTGCTCGGTCATGAGGCGGGTGATGGCGGAGGCGGCCAGCGGCGGCGCGAAGTAGTATCCCTGCACGCGATCGCAGTCGAGTTGCCACAGACGATCGAGCTGGTCTTCGCGCTCCACGCCTTCCGCAACGACGATCAGCCCGAGGCTGTGCGCAAGAAAGACGATGGCCTGGACGATGGCGTAGGTGCCGTCCGGCTCGTTGATCCGTTCGACAAAAGAGCGATCGATCTTGAGCGTCTGCACCGGCAACTGATGCAGATGCGCGAGCGAAGAGTAGCCGGTGCCGAAGTCGTCCACGGAAAAGTGAATGCCCATGCGCGCAAGGGCATCGATCTGCCGCGCCACCTGCCCGATATTGCGCATCACGGTGGACTCGGTGACTTCCATCTCCAGCGCGGAGGGCGGCAGCTTGTAGTGGTGCAGGCGCTCGATCACATAGCTGGAGAAATCGAAGCGCGTGAGCTGCAGCGGAGAGACGTTGAAGGCGATGCGCACCGGATGGAAGCCGCTGTCCTGCCACTCGCGGCTCTGGCGGCAGCATTCGTCGAGCACCCAGTTGCCGAGCGGGACGATGAGGCCGCTCTCCTCCGCGATAGGAATGAAGCGGTCCGGATAGACCAGGCCGAGCACGGGATGATGCAGGCGCACCAGCGCCTCCAGCCCGCAGAGCTGCCCCTGGCGCGTGTAGAGCGGCTGATAGTGCAGCTCCAGCCCGCCATCCTTCAGCGCGCGGCGGAGATGCTTTTCGAGCTCGGTGGCCTCGAGCGTGGCGGCTGAAATCTCCTGCGAGACGTACATGTACTGGTTGCCGCCGGATTTTTTGGCGCGGTACATGGCTGTATCGGCATCGCGCCACAGGACCGCGGGATCGGTGCCGTGGTCGGGATAGATGGCTATGCCGAGGCTCGCGGTGAGATCGATATCGATGCCGTTATGGCGGTAGGGCTCGTTCAGACCCCGGAGAATCTCGGCGGCTACGCGCTCGGCATCGTCCGATCTGGCGATCTCCTGCAGAAGGACAGTGAACTCCTCGCCGCCGGTGCGGGCTACGGTATCGACAGCGCGCACGCGCGAGCTCAGACGACGCGCGATCTCCTGCAGGCAGACATCGCCGATGGCATGGCCGTAGGTGTCATTGATCTGCTTGAAGCGGTCGAGATCGAGGCAGAGCAGGGCTGCCTTATGCCCGTAGCGGCTGGCGTGCGCGATGGTCTGCGCCATGCGGTCTTCGAGCAGCGCGCGGTTGGGCAGCCCGGTAAGGATGTCGTGATTGGCCTGGTAGACAAGCTGCTCGTGCAGCCTGTCGCGCTCCGTCACGTCCTGCATCAGCGCGAAGGTGACTTTGCGTCCGTCGTGCTCGATCTGATGCGAGGCGATGTCCACCAGCATGAAGCTGCCGTCCTTGCGCTGATGACGCCAGGGGCCGTTCAGCGGGTTTTCGCAGGTGCGCTTCAGCTCGGCGACGAGCTTCGAGAACTCCTCGCCCGGGCGGATATCCGCCATGGTCATCTGCGCAAACTCTTCCTGCGTGTAGCCGTACTGCTGCGCGCCGCCGCATCGTTGACGTGCAGGAAAGCGAGTGTCTCCGTGTCGTACATCCACATCGGGTGCGGGTTGGACTCAAAGAGCACGCGGTAGTGCGCGCCGGCGTCTTCGGCGCTGACGATCTCTTCCTCCAGCAGGGTGAGGATCATGCCCACGGCGACGAGATATTTAGGAAGATTCCAAAGCAGCTCCGGGACCTGGACCGCCGGCCAGAATGTCTCCATGACGGCAGCGGAAATCCAGACCGCGGCCCATGCGTACAGACTGAAGACGACGGTGCGAACTCCGGCGGAGAAGCGCGAGACATCGAAGCTGTAAAGCAGCGCGAGCAGGAGATACACCTGCGTCAGCATGACGTCGATCGCAGTCGCGTCGTGATGATGGAGGATGCCGTAGCCGAGCCATCCGGTGCATCCGACAACCGATGCGATCAGGACAGCGAACAGCGCAGGCCGGCGCTGAGACAGGCGCCAGGCCACGATGAGGGTGGCGGCTTCGCCGGCGATGGCGCTCAGAGAGAGCAGCCGGCTGCCATCGGGCAGAAAGCAGGCCGCCGCGGTTGTGGCGAGCCAGGGCAGGCCGAGCGTGACCAGCACAGCCAGCCAGCGGCCGGTGACATCCCGCACAAATGTGGTGGAGAGGATGAAGCAGATGCCGCCCAGCACGAGCGAGCCGAGCACCAGGAAGCCCTGGCTGTTGCGTCCCAGGTCAGATGCGGGACGCAGCATGAGCCCGGCGAAGTGCACCAGGATGAGACACCAGCCGATCAGCCAGCAGCGGACCCGGAGGGTCGGCCGCTTTCTGTAGATCGAGGTGAACAGGAGCACCAACGAGCCAAGCGACAGAAGATCGAGAAGTCCGCTCATCCTTCAGAACCCTACCGGAGCAAACTTTGCGGACCAAGATCGGCCAGCAACCGGGCAGACATTTTGGTACGTGCATAGGTCTAGACGGCCTACTCGCCGGGAGGCATAGCCACCGGAAATGTTCTAACTGAACGTACTGTCCCCGCGTCACTCGCCTCAATATCACGAAAGTTATTTCCTGCTCATTCTAAGCACTTTCGGACCGTTTTCGAGAGTACTTTCTGCGCAGGCAAGATGCTGCCAAAGCTAAAGCCGCTGCCGGACTTGCCGACAGCGGCTTTTGCGTTTCATTTTGGAACTAGCTTTTAGTTTTTCGGCGGATGCGAGACACCCTCACCCACCGGACCCTTCTGCGGTGCGCGCATCTTCTGATGCGCGTACTGCTGGCCGTGGATCTTGATCTTCGACTCGTCGATCCGACCTTCGGTCGGCTGATCAAAGACAGCGCCCGGAGCCAGCAGATACGTCTGGACCTGGCGGCCCGGCGTGGTGCTGGTGCGGACGTCCACGCGAGACGGGTCGATGCCCTTCTCGTTCGCGAGATAGGCGCGGGTGTTCATGGCGCGCTCTGCCGCGGTCAACTGGCCGTCGGCTTCGCTGTCGGAGTGTTCGCCGACCAGCACCAGACGGGCATCCGGCTGATGCTCGAGAGTGAGCGCAACATCATCCAGGCAGGCGCGGCCTTCGTTGTCCACACGGGTCGGACGGCGCATGTCGCGGTTGAAGTAGACCGTGCAGAGCGGCTGAGCCTTGGGCGAGGCGGCAACGCAGGAGGAGCGATCGTGACCTCGGTCGAAGCGACTGCCGTCTGGCCCAGATCGTCGACGACGCGGCAGGTGACGCTGGCGACACCGGGCGGCAAGCCGTCGGTGTGTAACTGCGCAGTGTCGTCCTTGCCGTCGATCTGGCCCTCGGATGTGGTGTAGCTATAGGTCAACTTGCGCTGCGGGATGCTGCCGGCATACGCCGTGATGATGGAGACCTGACCTGGCGTGACGGTCGATGGATCCGGCGAGCACTTCAGTGTCGGAGCCGGCGAAGACTTGACGACAAAGTTCGTGGAGCACTGCGCGAACTGCCTGCCCTTCTCCTTGGCGGAGATGTGGGCGGTCGCGTGATAGGTGCCGGCAGCAAGGCCGGTGGTGTCGACAAAAATCACAGGGCCGAAGCCTTGCTGTTTGCCGCCGCTCAGCACCCAGGTGAACGAGAACGGATGCTTGGTCCGGTCTTTGTAATTGCGCAGCGTGGCCGCCAGTGTGACGCGCTCACCCGCGTAGGCTTCGGCGGGAGTGGCATCGCAGGCCAGGCTCTTCGACTGGATGGGGTTCATCTCGCCGAAGCGGAAGACCAGTCCGGCGGAGAGGCGCAGCGCGCTCACATCCTGCGAGCCGCCCGCCAGATCGTATGGCTGCAGCGGGCCCTGATCGGCATGCATGTAGCCGTAGTCGGCCTGCACGAGGCGGAAGGCGACATGCTCATGCGTGTGCGGCAGCAGAACATCCACGCCGCCGCCGCCGGCGAAGCCGTAGCCCCACGTCGGAGGCTGGAACTTGGGTCCGGCGACCTTTGCGCCGCCGCCCGTGAAGTGAACGAACGGGATGAGGCGCTGGCCGAGGAAGAAGCGGTACACCGCGCCTGCTTCAGCGGTATAGAAGGAGTCGGTGACGCCGCCAAGCTGGATGAATGGCGGAGCGGGAGAGCTCCCAGTGGTGCCAAGCGGATATTCGCTGTGCGAGAACTCCGCCTGCACGCCGAAGTGGCGGCTGAAGTAGTAGCTGCCGCTGGCGATGTAGCCGCGCGTGTTCTGGCTGGGAAAGCTGAAGCTGCCGACTTTGCCGCTGGGGCGCAGATATGTGTATCCGCCGAAGATGTCGAGGCGTGAAGCGGGCGGCGGCTCCGGCGCGTTGACCTGGGGCGCCGGTAACGATGGGTTCACGGCCTGGTTGTCCTGCGGACGCTGCGGCTGGCTGATCCTGTGAGGCCGATGCGGGCGCGGCGTGGTGTCCGGCGGCTGGAGCCAGGAGCGTGCCGGCGCGGTCGTAGTTGTCCGGTGTTGCGGGAGCGGCTGGCGGCGTTGATGAGTCTGCGGGGTTTGCTGGCGCGGTCTGCTGCACTGGTGTTGAGTGGCTGGCGCTGCTGGCTTGCTGCGTCCTGCGATGCGGGTGTAGCCGCTGCAGGTGTTGGGCGCAGGCGCTGTCCGTCGTGGGCGGCGTTGCGGAGCGGCGGCTGCGCGGAGCAGTCGCGTTGTCCGGTGTTGCCGGAGCGCTTGACTGGCGCCGGCGAATCGGCAGGCGCTGCAGGCGCGGTCTGCTGGGGCGTCGCCGAAGAATCCGCGGGTGGCGGGCGTTGTCGCGGGCGTTGTGGCGGCTGCTCCGGCGCGGCGCTGTCTGCGTTGGTGCTGGTGTCGATGGCTGGTCCTGCCGACGCGGGGGCCGGCGCAGGGCGCGGTGCTATCTGCCGCTGCCGGTGTTGCAGCCGCGGCGTCGTTGTGGGCAACTGTCCGATGCTGCCGGAGCGCTCTGCGGCGCCGTCGCATCCGCAGGCGCTGCGGGCGCAGGAGAGGAATCGGCGGGTCGCTGGCGTCGCTGCCGGCGGAGTCTGTTGCGGCGCGGATGCAGGCGGCTGTGCGGCGGTGTATCGGGAGCAGCGGCGGGTGCCGTTGTCTTGTCCGGTGCTGCTGGAACACTTTGCGGCGCAAATTCCGCGGGCGTCGACGAGACGCCTTGTGGCGCAGCGCTGCTTGGGGCCACCGTCGTTACGGGAAATGTTGGCGCAGGCCCGGCATCCGGTGGAGAGGGCTTGTTGCTGTCGAGCTCAGGCGTGACTGGCGGGGGCGGCTGATCCGGCACAAACCTGTTCCCCGATGGTTTTAATTCGTCCTTGTTGTCAGGGCCGGCGGGAGGTTGGACATCGTCATTCTGCGAGTTCTGATCTGCAGCCGCTGGCGTTGCCTCCGGGACAGCTGGCGTTGCCTCCGGGGGCGCAGGCGCGGCTTCAGGCGTGACCGGGTCCGGGTTTGAGACGCCCGTATTCTGGTCGCTGGATGTGTCCTGCGATGGGGCCGGGGTCGTATCGCTGGCCGGCTTCGCCGCCGTGCTCTTCGTCTTCGCGTCGGCTTGGCTCGGGGCAGGCGCAGTCGCTCCGGCGGGCGCGGCAGGCTGCTGCGCACATACAACCAGCACGCACAGACCGACGGCGAGCAGACCTTGAACGATCGGACCCAGCGTAGCTTTCAAACCATGACGCATGAACGGTGTTCCTCAGCCGCGAACCACAATCCGTCCGCGATTCGCAGGTCGCGGTACGGAGTTAAGGGAGACAGCAGGCCGGAAGTTGCACATTACCGGGCCAGTACGAAATCAACAGTCGAAGACTGCGTGATAGTTGCGCCACCACTTGTGGCAGTGCCGGTGACGGTGACGGTGTAGATCTTGTAGTTGTTGGGAGCCGCGCAGCCCGTGACGCCCAGAGCCGCAGCCAGCAATGCGAAGGGCACCAGCAGCATCAGGAGCCTGCGGCGGCGGCGCACGCCGAAGAGCATTCCGCCGGAGCCGAAGAGGCCGAGCGGCAGCATGGTCCAGGCGAGCAGCGGCGAAGTTCCGCTGCTTCGAACCGGGCTGCGTGTTTCGCATATTGCTGAAGATCGTCGGAACGTTGGTGGTATCTGCCGTGGCCGTGATCGTCATGGTCGAAGTGCCGGTGGCGCCGGATGCGAGTGTGACGCTCGCCGGCGCGAAGGCGCAGGATGCTCCCTGCGGCAGTCCGGAACACGTGAGCGAGATCGGGCCGGTGAAGCCGCCGGTCGAAGCGAGTGCGACCGGATAGTTCACGGTGCCGTTGTGATCGATCTCCTGCTCGGGCGGAGTCGCGGCGAGGGTGAAGCTTCCGCCGCTGCCGCCGCCGGTAGTCGTAACTGTCAGAGTGCCGTTTACCACAGTGATGGCGTAGTCGGAGGCCTTGACGCCAGCGCCCATGGTGTACGCGGGCGTGATGGGATACGTTCCCGCGGGACTGGAAGCGGTCGCTGTTGTGCTGTAGCTATCGATGATGGATTGCCCCGGCACGACGTTCACTACCGTGCCGGTGAACACCGGGTTCGCCGTGTTGACCGGGCGAGTCTTGTCGTCGGCCGTGATGGTGACTGGCCGCGGTGTTACAACCAGAGTGATGGTTGAGGTAGAAGGCCGGATACGTAGAGTCACCCGAATAGGAGACCGTGACGGTATAGGTGCCGGCATCTTCGAGTGTGGCCAAGGGTGAGCAGGCAAGGGCGCCGTTTGCGGGCAGGGGCTGCACCGGGCAAAGCGCTGCACCGGCGATGGAGAAGGTCGCTGTGCCGGTGGGCGCGCTGGTCTGATTGCCGGTAATCGCCGCAGCGAGCGTGTAGGCGTTGCCATAGACTCCCGTGACGGCAGGCGCAGCGATGGCGGCGGCCGGCGTCGCTGCGGTAGTCGTAACCGTCAGGGTGCCATTTATCACCGTGATGGTGTAGTTGGAGGCCTTGGTGCCCGGGCCGATGGCGTATGCGGGGGTGATGGGATAGGTTCCAGCGGGGCTTGAGGTCACGGCCGTGGTGCTGTAGGTGGCGGTGATGGATTGCCCCGGCACGACGTTCATGACCGTGCCGGTGAGCGGCGGATTCGCAGTGTTGATCGGACGAGTCTTGTCATCGGCGGTGATGGTGACCGGGCGCGGCGTCACGACCAGCGTGAGGATTGCGGTGGAAGCCGGATAGGTGGTGTCGCCCGAATACGAGACGGTGACGCTGTATGTACCGGCATCTTCGAGCGTGGGCGAAGGCAAGCAGGAGACAGCGCCGTTTGCAGGCAGCGCCTGTGCCGGGCAGAGCGGCGTACCGCTGATAGAGAACGTGGCGGTGCCGGTGGGTGCGCTTGGCTGGTTACCGGTAATGGTGGCGGCGAGCGTATAGGCATCGCCATAGACCACCGTGACAGCAGGCGCAACGATGGTGGCTACCGGCGGCTGCGGCGCGGTGCCGATGAGCGTGATGGTCTGGCTCGAAGTGACCGCGTTGTCGCTGAGGATTTCGTGGCCGACGAAAGAGCCCGGTGACTGCGGGGTAAAGAAGAAGCTGAGATTGCAGGTGGAGCCTTCTGCGAGGCTGCCGCCGCAACCGATGGCGTCGATGGCAAAGTTGACGGGATCGTCCAGCCCCATGGTGAGGGGGCTCAGGGCGCCGTTACCTGCATTCCAAAGCGTCGTGCCGAGCGGGCCACCGGTCTGGCCGACTTTCACAGTGCCGAAGTCGAGCGTCGGGTCGGTGTAAGTGATCTCGCGCAAGGCGCTGTTGCCGGTATCCGCAATGAAGACCTCTGCTGCACCATCCACGGCGACCGCCATGGGGTTATCCAGCTCTGCGGCATTGGCCGGTCCGTTGTCGCCGATATAGCCTGCCGTGCCGTCGCCCGCCAGCAGCGTGACCTCGGGGTTCTGCGCCTGGCCGCTGAAGGCAACAAAGAGGCGATTGCTGCCCGCATCGGTAATGTAGATATCCCCGGCCGGATCGGCGGAAATGCCGGAGACCCCGGCCAGCCCGATGCCCGTGCGGTTGCTCGCATTTGTATCGGTCGCGGTGCCATTGCCGGCAAAGAAATGAATGATGCCGGCGCCATCGATCTGATAGACGCGATACGCGCCGCGATCGGCGACGTAAAGATTGCCATCGGGATCGAGATATAGCGCAGAAGGATGTACGAACTTCGCCGCGGTGGCGAGCACGCCGTTGGGCGCGCCGTTGCCTCCCTGTCCGGCGATGATTGACTGCTGGCCGCCGGCATAGATCTCGAGTACGCCGATGGTCGCGCCATTTTCCGCGACGTAGAGATCGCCGAGCGGATCGGCAGCGAGCGCGACGGGATGGTCAAGCCCGTTCGCCCATGTGGTTAGGTTGCCATTCGCGTCGTACTGGAAAATGGCTCCGGTAGTGGAATCGGCGATATAGAGATTGCCCGCAGTGTCCAAGGCCAGCGCGGATGGTGTCTGGATGGCGCCGCCCGGCGCAATGAGCTGGGTCGGCGTTCCTGAGCCGGCGGGCAACACGGAGATGCCGCCGGTCCCGCTTTCGGCGTAGTAGACGTCGCCCGCGCTATCGATGGCGATGGCCGAGGGCTGGGCCAGCGAGCCGGCGAGCGTCTTGATGGTGCCGGGCATGAAGATCGCTTCCGAGCTCTGGCCGATCCCGTTCAGTCCGAAGCGGTAGATGATTGACGGCGATGTGCTGCTGTCCGTGATGGTCAGCGGAGCGGTGCGCAAGCCGGGCAGTGTGGGCAGGAACCTGAGCACGACTTGGCAGGTCTTAACCACGCCGGAGCCGGGCGCTGCGATCGAACCCTGGCAGCTATTCAGGCCGGAGATCGAGAAATCACCACTGGGCGCAGTGCTGAGCTTTACCGCATTGGTGATCATGAACCACAGGTTCTGCGGCTGACTGTGATTGCCGACCAGGGTCTCAGGAAAATGGAGACCCTGAGCCAGGATGCGGACGATGTTGTTGTTGGTGTCGGCGACGTAGACGTTCCCGGTCTTGTCCGCGGCCAGGCCCTGCGGGTTAAGCAGCGAGGCGGAAACGGCAGCGCGTCCATCCTGTGAGGGCGCGTAGGGGGTGATTCCGCCATCGCCGGCGATGAGCTCCAACTGGTTCGCGGCCAGCTCATAGACCTGACCGGGGCCGCCATCGTTGATGTAAACGATGACCGGCCGCGTCGGCTGCGAGGCCAACCGGCTTCTGCAGAATCGTGCTGTTCGAGCTGGTGCCGTCGTTCGTGCACTTGCCCGCCCCGGTGATCGCGGCTCCAGCCGCTCGTTACTTCGCGGACGCAGGCGTTGCCCGAGTCGGCGATATACAGATTTCCGATCACATCGAGGGCCAGTCCCTGGGGAGCGGCCAAGGCCACGCCGCCGGTAATGCCGGCGCACTGCGTGCCAACGGCTGTGGAGACTGCGCCGCTGACCAGGCAGGCGGTAGCGTATCCGCCGGAAGGGCCGGTGCGGATGACCTGATATGTGTGATCGACGGAATCGTTAATGGCGATATAGAGATTGCTGGCGGCATCGACTGCCAGTCCGGCAGGCGCCGGCGCGACAGCGCTCGAAGACGGCTCGGTGCAGGCGCTCCCGAAGAGCGGTTGAAGATCGGCGATGCCGGTGCTGCCCGCAGGCAAACGGCGGATGCAGTTGTGACCGGTGTCGGCGATGAAGAGATCTCCGGCCGCGTTGAGGGCCAGCCCCGAGGGGATGAGCACGCCGGTTGCGGGATCGGCGGTCACGCTGCCGGCCGTCAGGCAGGTATCGCCGCTGCCGGTTGGCTGACCCACTACAACCGTCATGTTGCCGCTGGTATCCACGCGGCGGACGCAGTTGTTGCCGGTATCCGCGATATAGATGTTTCCCGAGACATCCGACGCAACATATGCCGGGGCATTGAGCGGAACCGTCGTGGCCAGTCCGCCATCGTTCGGCTGCGCGCCGGTTACGGCGCCTGCAAAACGAGATGTGCTGGGCACAAGCCGGATGGATTGCGCCATGCCTGCGTTCGCCGCCAGGCAGGCAGCGACCACCAGGACAGCCCCACGCAGCCACACGAGTGCACCAATGCCAAATCCGCCCTGCAACCGTTTCATCATCCGCTCCGCTTCTTCTGCCGGAGGGCTGCGAGGGACTCTGATGGTGCCTCTGCGCCCGACCGGGAGACAGCCTGCCCGGCATAGAGCGGGCTGTCCGAATTGATCCTTCCCCGTGGGTGATCGAGGCCGGAGTGGACGTTGTCCCGAAATGGGCGAACGTCTTCCGCTAAGGGGAAGTTCGCCCTATTCAAGCACAGGGGGAGTTACGAGAGTATGCAACTAAGGCGCCAGTATGGGGTACTAAACCGTCGTTCGTAACCGGTGACTATTACATATGCGTTAAGAAGCCGCCGGCGGCTGCGAACGGATCACGGATGCCCTGCCATTGACTCTCCAGCCGATACCCACGACACGGCAGCGGGGACCACCACGGCACGTCCGGGAATCAGATCGACCGGTTCGCAGCCTTCGGCGTGGAGAACAGCCGAGCCTTCGACCGCCACGAGCGCATGAGGAACGGCTGCCGGTAGCTCGGAACGGAAGGGCGAAGCGGTGTCCAGCACAATCCGATCGACGATGAAGTACTTCTGCTCGATCAGCAAGGTGCGCGCGCCCTCTGGCTTCGGAGCGACTTTGCCGGCCGCGGTATGGAGGCGGGTTGCGGCCAGACCGCTGTCGATATGCAGCTCACGCGGGCGACCGTAGTCGTACAGCCGGTAGGTGATGTCGGAGGTCTGCTGCGTTTCCAGCAGAACGACACCGGGACCGATGGCGTGAACGGTGCCAGCGTCGACGAAGATCATGTCGCCTTTCTTGACCGGAACCTGCTCGACCATGGCTTCCAGCGTGTGATCGGCGATGGCCTTCCGCATGGCCTCCACGCTACTGCCCGGCTTGAGCCCGAGCGCCACGGCCGCGCCTGGCTGGGCATCGAGGACATACCAGCATTCCGTTTTGCCACGAGGCTGTCCGACCTGTTGGGCGAGCGCGTCGTCCGGGTGTACCTGCACCGAAAGCTTGTCGTGCGGGAACAGTATCTTTACCAGCAACGGGTAATCACCTGCTTCGTTGCGATGGGGGCCGAGCAGCGCATCGGGATAGGCCGCGGCAAGCTCACTGAGCGTGCGGCCCTGCTGGTCGCCGGTCTCGATGAGACACTGCGGGCCGGTGAGCCACGCTTCACCGATCGGCTCGGCCGGGCGATAGTCGTACCAGGGCGAGAGATCGCGCGTTCCCCAGGGGCGGGGGCTGAAGAAAGGCGCGATGCGGAAGGGCGCGAGCTGAGGCGATTGCATATCGTTCACAGGATCGCCTGAGGGGAGCGCGAGGAGCAAGCGGGTCCGCATTGTTCGCTGCGACGCGCGAGACGAGATCAACAATTAAGTAGTCGCTACCAGCAACTCCTCTCCATGATTCGGCGGCCGAAGGCCGTCCGTCCCTGCCTGCGAAGTAACGGTGGGCAAGAGTTGCACCGGAGACGTGCTGTGCTTCTTTGAAACCAGCGTCATGGGCGAGCGCCAGCATCTCCGATGGCGTGAAGAAGCTGAGGAACGGCGTGCCGCTGGCTCGCGCTCCCTTCTCTGCCATCGCGAAGCCGGGTCGTATCTCGGGGTCCATGAGTTCCAGCGGCAGCAGGAATGTCATGGCGAATGTGGAGCCCGGGGCGAGCGCCGCCATCTGACGCAGCGTAGCCGCGACCGCGTCCTTCGTGAGATACATGCTGACGCCGGTAGAGGCCACCACCGCCGGCTGGCCTGCGTCAAAGCCGGCGGCCTTGAGCCGCTCCCACCACGACTCGTCCGCCTCGAAGTTGACGGGCACGAGCCTCAGCCAGTCTGGGATGCCGAAGCCGAGCTCGATCAGGCGCTGCCGCTTCCATGCCTGAGGGCCAGGCTGGTCGACCTCGAATATGCGCAGGCCGGAGGCGATCTCCGGCCTGCGCTGGGCGAAGGTGTCCAAACCGGCACCGAGGATGACGTACTGACGGACGCCGCGGCCGGCCTGTTCGGCAACCAGATCCTCGATGAAGCGAGCACGGGCCACGATGGAAGCGCGGAACAGACGCATTCCGTGCGGGTCCATGTCCGGGCGTTGGCGCCAGCCATCCTCCGGAGCCACCAGCTTGAGACCAATTTCGTCTTCCAGCACGGGCGGCGGTGCATCGACCTGCACGTGTATGGCCCGCCACAAGGCGACCCGGACTGCCGTGTTATCCGGTGCCGGGGTTCGCTCATCCTGCATCGGTTCTCTCCTCCCAATCAGCTTAGCCATTCCAGACGGCGAGGCTTGAAGCTCTAGAAGTTCCTTCGCCTTCTTATTGGAAACGCCGCGAAGCTTGTTCTGGTAGTAGATCGGATCCTCGCCGACGCTGGCGCGCGCCTGCTCTTCTGTCACGTGCGGCGGCGGCGGCGCACCGACGAAGCGCGCAAATGCGGGCAGCCATACGTGGAAGGGCGACGGATCGTCATCCACGATGTTGTAGATGCCCGGCGGGCAGGTGAGCGCGGCGGCGGTCGCGAGTGCCGCGTCGTCGATGTGAATCCACGACCAGACGCCTTCACCCTTTCCGATGATGGGGATCTCCTGTTTGCGCACCTGATCGGCGGATGCGCCGTCCGGGTGGTACCAGGTGTTCGGGCCGTAGAAGAATCCGTAGCGCAGCGCAACGCCTTCGATGCCGGGCGCGCTCAGGAGGCGCGATTCGAGTTCGGTATAAGTTTGCGCGGCTCGGGACACGCTGGGACTAGCGTCCACGGCGAGAGGCTCGGATTCATCGGCCAGCCCGTTCCCTGCCCGGACAAAAAATCCGGTGGACTGCTGGATGTAGCGGCGTACGCCGAGGGCCTGCGCAAGCCGAAGAAGATTTCCGCCGCCTTCGAGGCGCAGCTTGCGATCGCCGGGTGCGGCTTCCGCCATCTCGGATGGATCCCGCGGAAGCGCGGTCAGCTCATCAATAATGACTTCGGCAGACGAACGCTTGAGTGCGTCTTCAAGGGCGGCCTGGTCGAACGCGCTGACATGAGCGACCGTTGCGCCAAGTTTCTTCAGCTTCTCCGCGCCGGCTTCGGAGCGCGTCATGCCGGTGACGGTATGTCCCTTGCGAATCAGTTCCGTGATGAGCGGCTGGCCGATGGCCCCGCTTGCTCCTGCAACAAAGATCTTCATGCCTGGCTCCTCTTTCTCTATTCGATTCTGCGGCGCGCCGACGGATTCGTGCGCCCATTCTCCGAATCTTTCCATGACCTCTCGTGAATTATTGTCATCGAAAATGTGAGACACCGTGTTGTTGGAGGACGCGCATGAAGAAACGGAAGCTGGGCAGATGGGGGCTGGAGGTCAGCGAGCTGGGGCTGGGCTGCATGGGCATGTCGGAGTTTTATGGACCGCGTGACCAGTTTGAATCGGAAGCGACGATCGATCGCGCGATTGATCTCGGCGTGACCTTCTTCGACACATCCGACATCTACGGCCCTTTCACCAACGAGGAGCTGGTGGGACGCTCGCTGCTGCCGCATCGCCGCAAGGTGCAGATCGCAACCAAGTTCGGCGTCGTGCGCAAGAAGGAGGACCCCGCCTTCCGCGCGGTGGACAGCAGCCCGGCTTACGTGAGGAGCGCGTGCGAAGCGAGTCTGCAGCGGCTGGGTGTGGAGACCATCGACCTTTATTACCAGCACCGCGTCGATCCTAAAGTGCCCATCGAGGAGACCGTGGGCGCGATGGCACGGCTGGTGGAAGAGGGCAAAGTCCGATATCTGGGACTCTCCGAGGCTGGGCCGGACACAATCCGGCGCGCGCATGCGACGCATCCGATCTCTGCGCTACAGACCGAATATTCGTTGTGGAGCCGTGAGGTGGAAGAGGAGATTTTGCCGGCGGTACGCGAGCTGGGCATCGGGTTCGTTGCGTACTCGCCGTTGGGCCGCGGTTTCCTGACGGGACAGATCAAGCGCTTTGAGGACCTGGCGCCCGATGACTGGCGCCGCAGCTCACCGCGCTTTCAGGGAGAGAACTTCGACCGCAATCTCTCACTGGTGAGAAAGGTAGAAGAGATGGCGGCGAAGAAAGGCGTGACCGCATCGCAGCTTGCGCTGGCCTGGGTGTTGGCGCAAGGAGAGGACATTGTGCCGATTCCGGGCACGAAGCGGACGAAGTATCTCGAAGAGAATGTCGGCGCTGTGGAGGTGGAGCTGAGCAAGGACGATCTGGCCGCGTTGGATACGTTGGCGCCGCGCGGTGTGGCGGCGGGCGCACGATACGACGCGGGCGGCATGGCGGCGGTGGGGCGCTGAGGCTTTCAGACGGAGAAGCGCGGATCGCCCTCGACAACCTGCTGCTCCAGCCGGGGCGCTTCACCGCTGCGCCACAATTTTGCGCGATGCCGAACGCGGTAGACCAGCGGACCTCCGTCAGGTGTAGTGGCACGCTCCAATGGCCGCGGGATACAGACGAACTCTGTCATGAAGCTCGCGCTGGTCGCGGTGACAACGGCATATCCGTGGCCGCCCATGTCCACGAAAGAGAGATGCGGAGAGAGCTCCGGATTTGAAGCGGCGCGCGCTTTCGCGATGTCGCCAGAGTTCTGATATTCCAGGCACGAGCGCACGCCGTGATGCAGCAGCATGTTGATGGCCGGCTGCGGCTTTGCGTCGCCGGCAGCCTGCGCGAGATAGAGCGGCCGCAACGGATGCTGCTTGGGGAAAACGTGCTCGAGGGCTTCGACTTCGCCCGGAGCGGAGATCGATCCAGTAACGAATGCGATGCCCACCGGTTCGAACGGCTGCGGCGGAAGCGCCTTCGCAGCGAGCCCGGCCCAGAAGCTGTGGCGATCGCCTGCGACAGTCGCGAAGCCGGTGATGCGGTGCTCACGTACGAAGTCGTAGATCTCCGCGCGTTCGACATACGCGCTGCTGTGATCGCCGCCACCGAAACCGGCGTATCCGGCGCCGGGCCATGTGCGCGTGAGCCCTGCGGGAAGGTTCTGCGGATCGGCGCGCATATCGAGCGTTGCGGTGGTGTTGCCCCAGATCTTCCATGTGGCCTTTGAGGTGCGCAGCCTCTCCAGAAACCACCGCTTTTGTTCCTCGCCGAGGATGGTCTGCGGAGGATCCGTCTTTGCGGAAATTTGGAACCTCCGAATTGCCGTAGCGAATGGTTGCTGGAGGTTGGCCTTGATCGTAGGCACGGCCCGCATCCAGGATCGCCATCGCCTCTTCGGGCATCATCTCGGGGAAATCGTCTGAGGAGAACGGCTGGGCTTCGGCGCGGTCCAGCGGCTCCTCGGACCGGTAGCTGCGCTGGTCGGTGACGATCAGCTCGACGTTTCGACCCCAGCGCATTGCGCGATATCCCTGGAGGCTGTTGATGGCGAGAAGATTGTTCGGCTCCGTGCCGAGCCCGTGCTGATCGAAATATGTGACCGGCGTGTCGACGACGTGCGGGGGATCGAAATTGATCGAGCGACGTGCTGGCCGGACGCGCCATGCGTGCTGCGCGATACTCGAAGAATGCCTGATTGGCGGCGACCTTCCGCGTTTGCGCCGGCTCGCGTCTTGCCTTCAAACTTCTGCAGCGACTGCCAGCCTAGCCAGCTGTACTCGTGGTTGTCCCACATATCGACGAAGGGCCAGCGCGCACGCGCGTCCTGCAGGTCAGGATCGTGCAGATACGCGCGATAGATTGCGCGATAGTCATCGATCGTTGTCGGGATGTGAAAGTCGCGAATCTTTTCGCCGTGCTGGTAACGAACGATGTCGCGCAGGCGGCGGTCGTACATGCCCTGTGGCCGATCTTCCGGATACCAGACGATCTCGTAGATGAAGTCGCCGAGATGCAGCACGAAGCCGAGCTGCTGGTCCGCCGGCGCCCGCTCGTCCTCGTAGATCATGCGGCGATAGGCGTTCTGCGCGCCCTGGTTCGCATTCTGGCAACTTACAAATGCGAAGCGCACCTGCCGCGCATCATCTTCAGCCGGGGCGGTGATGGTGCGGCCCACGCGGCTGCCATTGCCATGCGAATCGACGAAGCGATACCAGTAGACCGTTGCAGGTTTGAGGCTGCCGACGAGCACGCGTGTGGTCCAGTCCGCAGCAGCAGAAATGGGCGCTTCAGCCGTTGCAATGATGCGATGGAATGAGACATCTTCTGCCACTTGAACCTGCAGGGAGCCGACTGGCTCCACGTCGGGAGAGCGGCGCGTCCACAGCAGCACGCTGTTGGGTTCGGGATCACCCGACGCGACACCTTCCGCGAAGAGGTCTCGGCGCTCATGCCAGTTTCGTGGCGGTGCAGAAAGCGTGCCGCCCCAGGCGACTGTTGCTCCCATTGCGATAGCGAGTTGTACAAAAGAACGTCGATCTATGGTGAACATGGCTCTCACGTGCCGCTGCTGCGAGCAGCCATCATAGCGAATCGACGAGAAGCGTCGATCGTATGGGGACGACTGTCTGTTCGGCGACGCGAGGCAACAGAATTAGAGGATTCAACCAGAATGTCGACGGCGAAAGAACACTCCTGTCAGGGACAAGATTGTTATGCTGGCGTGGCTGCCGGGATGCAGTATGACGAGACAGAAATTTCTAGCGCTATTCGCTATGAGTCTGATCGCCGGATGTGCGGCTTACGCACGAAACGGTGCACCGCTAACCAACAACAAGGCAGGAGCGCCCATGCACGTTACAGGAACATTCGTGGTGAAGATAACGCCGGCTGAGGCATCGGCGCTGGGCCAGGCGGCAGGACTGGGAAGCATGACCATCGATAAAACCTTCTCCGGAGATCTGGAAGCAACGAGCCAGGGAGAGATGCTGACCGGCGGCACGGAATCGACTGGATCCATAGCCTACGTCGCCATGGAGCGTGTGACCGGCAAGCTGGAGGGCCGCAGTGGAAGCTTCCTGCTGATGCACAATGCGTCGATGCTGAAGACCGATCCGAAGAGCGGAGTGATGCAGGTGACGGTTGTTCCGCACTCCGGTACGGACGAACTGGCTGGCCTGACGGGCGAGATGGCGATCACGATCGAGGCCGGGAAACATAGTTACGATTTTGAATATCAACTGTCATAGCAGCGCGAGAAAAAGGCGATGAAAATGCGAAGGTATTGCCTTAGTGGATAGGCAAATTCGCTGATTCATCTATACTTTTCCCTCCGGAGTGTGTCTATGGCTTCTACCGTATGGAAGGGGTATATCTCCTTCGGCCTGGTTTCTGTTCCTGTTCGCCTGTTTGCCGCGGCGCGTGAAGAGCATGTGAGCTTCAACCAGATTCACGGCGAGTGCGGCGGCCGGATCAAGCAGCAGATTTTCTGCCCGCAATGCGACCGCGTTGTAGAACGGAACGAGTTACAAAAGGGCTACGAGGTAGAAAAGGGCGTCTATGTGACGGTGACGCCGGACGAGTTGAAGGCGCTTGAGGCTGAATCATCTGACGTGATGGAGATCCAGCAGTTCGTCTCGCTGGACGAAGTCGATCCTATCTTCTTCGAGACCTCGTATTACTCCGCGGCGGAAGAGTCCGGAAAACGTGCATACAACCTGCTGTTCCGCGGCATGACGCGCGAGAAGCTGGCCGCGATTGCCCGCGTGACGCTCAGCGGGCGCGAGCAGGTAGTGCTGATCCGCCCGTATGACGAGGGCCTGCTGCTGCACACGCTCTACTATCCGGCGGAAGTGCGCGAGGTCGGCGAGTACGGGCACGACACGGCATCGGAAGTTCCCGAGGCAGAGGTTGCGCTGGCTGAAAAATTCATGGAGTCGCTGCGCGCGCCTTTTACGCCGGAGCAGTTCCAGGACAACTACAAGGAAAAGGTGCTGGCGCTGATCGAAACCAAGCGCGCCGGTCAGGCCCCGCGTCCAGGCGCGGAGAAGCGCAGGCTTGCTCCGGTGGTCGATCTTGATGACGGCGCTGAAGCAGAGCATTGCGGAGAAAGAGCGCTCCGGGCCGACGCTGGTTCCGGCGGCCTCGCAGAAGACCGAGAAAAAAGAGCCGCAGCGCGCGGGCAAAGAGGCGACGGCGAAGAGCCGCAAGAAGGCTGTTTCCTAGCTGGCAGGCTAAGGACTGGATGATTTGGCGGCGGTTTACCCAGCCACAGGATCGCGTTTCTGAATAGCTGGTTCTGTATCTCGCTGGTGAATACCTTGTCGCCATGCCCCATATTGCAATAGAGCATCTTGTATCTCGTGTTGGTCCAGACGACAGGCAGATCGCCGGATACCAGCGTGTCCTTCATCCCCAGCGGGTAGTTCGTGGGACTTAGACTCACCAGAACATGAATATCTTTGCCGGCGCGCGGATCGGGCTTCCAGATATACCACTCGTTTGCCGGTGAGATATAAGTTGCGGGAAGGCCGCGCGTGACCGGGTGATTTCGGTCTTCGACTGTCAGTTCGGCAGGCAGCGGCGGCCAACTGTTGGTCAGGAAGACAGCACGCAGGAACTCATTGGAGAACCACGGCCAGCCGGTGCTGCTGTCGTTATAGCCGGCGAAGTGGAAGCCCAGCCATGCGCCGCCGTGCTCCATGTACTGCTCAAAGGCGCTGCGCTGTGCAGGCTCGTGCGGCGAGTCGTTGAGCCAGACGACAAGCTGATAGTGCTTGAGATTCGCGCTCGTTCAGGTCGCTCCAATTCGTGGTGACATGCCAGTCGAAGTTATCGCTGCTTTGCCTCATCGGCGAAGAAGGTGACGGCCTGGCGCGCGAAGTCTACGTGGTCGGCTTCCGTCTTCTCCGTGTAGAAGGCCAGCACGTGGAATTTTGGCCGCGTCGTCTGCGACACTAGCGGAGCACGCGACTGCGATGACGAAGAGAAATGCCGCCAGCCGCCGCATCAGGGTGTGCCGCCCACAGAATGGAGTTATGAAAGAGCGTGGTGAACGATTGCGTTCTGGAATAACTCGGGGTGATGGCCCATAAAGATATAGATATTGCGCGCCTTCTTATGCTCGTTGGTCCAGACGACGGGGTGATCGCCGCCCATCTTGATGTTTGTTGAGGGCGTGTAGCTGTTCTCGTCCACCGTGGCGAGGACATGGACATTCGGGCGCGGGTCTTTGTCCCAGGTGTACCACTCCTCATTTTCGATCTGGAATTCGGGCGGCAGGTCTTTCATCGCGGGATGATGCGGGTCTTCGACATGCACGGTGCCGGTGGCGAAGGTTGCGATGTAATCCTTGAACTGGATGCCGCCCATGAAGTCGGAGAACCACGGCCAGAGGCCGAAGCCATCGAAGTGACCGAGCAGCGTGGCGTGATGAAAGCCGATCCATCCGCCGCGTCCTTCGTCGATATAACGCTCGAAGGCGGCCGCTGCCGTGGGCGTCCAGCCGTAGGGCGGATAGTTCAACTGAATGAAGAGCTGGTAGTGGGAAAGGAACGCGTCATCGATCGGCTTCGTGTCCTCAATGTAGTCGATGGCGAAGTGATCGCGAGCCGACTCCTGCGCGAGCCACACCTTTGCCGCGTCCACGAATGGCTTGTGGATGCCGCCCTTTTCGGCGAGCGCGATGACGTGAAATCGCGGAGCCTGCGACTGGGCGGGCAGCTTGAATGCGCAGCAGAGGCACAGCAGGAGAATGCAGGCGGTCCTCAAGAGCGATCTGGAAATGTTCATCAAACGCTTGTCTGGAAGGCAGGGAATCCCGCAACACAAACGTTATACCTTGATAGACGGCCCCGCGCCGAGGATTATTATTCAGCGAACGAATGGAGCGATGATGAGGCGATACGGAAATCTGCGGCGGTTGATCGTGCTGGCACTGGCGGCAGGAATGTTGGTCATTGCAAGCGATGCGCGGGACAGACCGACACTGAACCTCGCGGGAGGACGATTCATCCGCACGCCGTCGCCGTCAATCCTGCGACGCATCGCTTCTACGCCGTCGATCAAGAGGGAGACCGAGTGCTGTCGATCGGTCCTGACGGGCAAACGCACGTCGATAGCGGTGGGCCGGCAGCCGAACGCTGTCTCGATTGATCCTGCAACGAACCGCATCTACGTCGTGAATGCCGGCGGAGGAAATGTGAGCGTGATCGACGGCAGCGCAGACCGCGTCATCGCGACAATTCCCACGGACACGCGGCCCTATGCGATCGGCATCGATGCCGCGCTGCATCGCGTGTACGTGACCAACACCTTCAGCGATAAGGTCACGGTGATCGACGGAACGACGAAGACCGCGAAGCAACTCCCGCTCGGCTCGAAGGACTTTGTGGAGACGGATACTCGGCGACATCGCGCATTCTTCATCAGCTATGAAGATCCAAAGCTGACTTGATTTTGGATGCTGACGGAGCGGTCGCGCCACGAAGACCTGGGCCTGTCGCACCCATGGGGGCTCGCAGTGGATGAGCAGCGGGGCATTGTCTATGTGACGGAGATCGGCAAAGACACGCTAGTCGCCTATCACGAGGAGACACGGCAAAACGGAGACCGCATCGACCGGATCGATGCCCGACGCGGTTGCTGATGGATGAAGCAGCCAACAGAATTTATGTTGCCAACTATGTCGGCGATTCGGTGACAGTGCTGGATGGCGCGACGCTGAAGCCGCTCGCGACCGTAGCGGCCGGGCACCACCCGCAGGCGCTTGCCGTGGATGGCCGGCGCCACCGCGTGTTTGTCGCGAATACGCACAGCAACAACGTTACGGTAATCGACGGCGCGAGCAATCGTGTTCTCGCGACTCTTCCGGGCGGGATGAATCCGTACGCAATTGCGATTCGATCCGGAGAGCGGCGACTGCTTATGTCGCGAACTATGGCTCGCAGCCGGTGACGAAGCTCGATCTATCAACGCTGCACTGAGGTTCAGAAACACTAGAGCTGCATCCGTAGACGCGCCTTGGTGAGCGCCCTTGCGATGAGCAGGATGGCGACTGTGAACAGGACAGCGCGGATGATGCCGGGCCAGCCTGCGTTCCAATGTCCGAGCAGATACTCAAGCCCAGTAAGCCCGGCGAGGAAATAGTAGATATCCGGGACGAGATAGGTGAGCAGCGTGTTGGAGCCGGCGGGTCGCACCAGCCATGCCCAGCCCGTGAGCTTGCGCACGTCGCAGATCCAATAGAGCAGCGCGAAGAGTGCGCAACTGGCTGCGATGGTCCACAGCGCCCACGTTGGCGTAGCGCGAATCTTCGAGATGCCGAGCGGAGCCAGCAGCCAGCCCGCGACGAAACACACGACAGCCATCAGGAGCGCTAACTGAATCTTCTGCCACGGCGTCTTCCAGCGGTGCTCGCCCAGAAAGATGATCGAGGTGACGACGCCGGCCATCACCAGGCTGGGCATGGCTCCGTTGCCGAAGGGCCAGATGTACATCGAGACATGCTGAAGCGGCAGCCATCGCTCGATGCACGCTGCGTTGTAGGCGACGAGCAGCACGAACCACACGAGGGGCGCGATTTGCCAACGGCGCGTTGGAATGTAGAGCAGGCACACGGCGAAGTAGGTCAGCCCGATGAGACCGAGTATCTCCGGATAGGAAAATTGGATCCACGCTTCGCCATGCGGAGTGGCACGGCGGAAGATGGCGAACATGAGCGATGATCAGCGCTGCGCCGCTGCCACGCAGCAGCAGAACCGTCCGGCGGCTAAGGCCGGTGTAGACATTCCACAGCAGGATGCCGCCAAGCAGTCCGAGGAGCCCCCAGGCATCGGGTCGAATGTGCATGCGCGTGCGATCGCAGTGCTCCACGTTCGCGAGAATGAGGCCGAGCACGAGCAGCGCGATGGAGCGCAATACGATGTGCATCCACAACGCAGGAAGAGACGGATTGCGCTTGAGCCGCTGCCTGACCGCGATGGGCAACGCCATGCCGACAATAAACAGGAACGCGGGGAAGACCATGTCGACATAGGTCATGGCGTCCACATTTGCCGGCATGTGATAGGTCCACTTTGAGAGGCCATGCACACTATCCAGATCGTTGACGAAAATCATGACCGCCATGGTGATGCCGCGGAAGATATCGATGGAGAGGACGCGCGTCGAGATGGCCTGGCCGGCGATCCCGATTGCGGGCGTGGAAGCTGTCGTGCTCATCGGCCACCTGCCGCGTTCGAGCCGCTGCCGTAGAAAGCGGTGTGGATGGTGTTCAGAAGGGCTCCTGTGGGGTCGCCGGTGTAATCCCAGAACATAATTCCGGCGAGGCCCTTGCGGCGCACATAGGCGCACTTCAAGGCTAGCGATTCGGGGTCCTCATAGGAAACGAACTCGTGCTTCTCGTCGCTGTAGAGATAGGGCACGGACGCAGCAGCATCCCAATAGCGCGTGTAGCCGTGGCCGATCATGCTGCTCACGATGTTTCCGTAGTTCGCGAATGCGTTGGGAACGGGTGCGCCTGGCTGGAAGAGGCCGTGATCCTTCGGTCCGACATTACCCCATACGTGGCCGTAGAAAGGCACACCGAGCACGATCTTGCGCGCTGGCACGCCGGCCTGCTCGAACTCTTCGACGGAGCGGTCGGCGGAGACTCGCTTCGGGTCGGCGGGATCGGAATAGAGCGGCGCGTGATTGCCGGAGATCTTTTCGTTGTCCGGCTCGTAGTAGTCGTAGGCCATCAGGTTCACGGTGTCGACATAACGCGCGATCCGGCCGAGTTCGGTGTGGGCTATGTAGTCGCTCGATGAGCCGGCGGCAAACGACAACAGCAGTGTGCGTCCAAGCTTATGCTGATCGCGGTTGAAGCGCGCCCGCAACTCGCGTATCAGCAGTGTGAAATTGCGACGGTCTTCCGGGCGGAAGTGGTTCGTTGCCCCGGCCATCCCGGGATACTCCCAATCGATGTCGAGACCGTCGAGTTTGTAGCGCTCGATGAATTCCGCCACGCTGTCGATGAACCGGCTTCGGCTCTCCTTTGTGAGCGCCATATCGGAGAAGTTTCCCGACCAGAGCCAGCCGCCGACCGAGATCAGCACCTGGAGTGAGGGGTTTTGCTGCTTCAGGCCGACGAGCGTGGCGAAGTTTGCCTCGTCCACTGGCGCGCCGATGACGATGCGGCCATCCTGGATGTTCGCGAAGGCGTAGTTGATGCGGGTGAGCTTCGCAGCATCGACATCCGACGGCTGCAGCGAACGATTATTCGGGAAGATGTACGCGATGATTTGTGGGAGGTGAGATTGGCGGACGACTGGCTTTGGTTGCGAAGCAATGACCGACGTCACGGCGAGGAGCATAACGACGGCTGTCCACGCCATTCTTCTGTGAAGCCTTGCCTTCGAAAGATGAGGCACCGAGCCCTCCAGACCGCTGAGTCCGAACCAGCATTGCACATATTCAATCGATTGAACCAGTAATCTGCATAAAACTCTGCGTTATAGTCGCGGACAGCGATTCGGGAGGGGTGGCATGGTCCGGTTGTTGCGGCATTTTGTTGTTTTCAGCGTGTGCGTGCTGGCAGTGTCCTTGGCTTCCGCGCAGATGCGCGTGCTGGTGGATCAGGTCGGGTACGAGACCGCAGCATCGAAGGTTGCGCTGATCTCGAGCGGCGAGGCAGATCATCCGGCGCAGTTCACGCTGGTGGACGACAAGACCGGGAAAGTGGTCTTCACCGGCAAGCCTCAGCCGGCGGGCAAGGTCTTCCGCTGGGGCGACCGCGTGTACTGGAAGGCAGACTTCTCCAGCTTCCGCACATCAGGGCACTACACGCTTCGCGTCACGGCCGGAGATGCCGTGGCGACCTCCTGCACATTTCAGATCGACGACAACCTGCTGGAGAGGACAACGCTTTCCAACGTCCTCTTCTATTTCAAAGGACAGCGCGCAAGCGGCGACTTCGATCGCGCGGACAGCCATCTGCCGCTGCCGGACGGCAAGGGAACGATCGATGCACGCGGCGGGTGGTATGACGCGACTGGTGATTATGGCATTCATCTCTCGCATCAGAACCTGACCTCGTACTTCAACCCGCAGCAGGTGCCGCTGGTGGCATGGACGCTGCTGGCCAGCTACAACACGCTGAAGGCGCGGAACGATGACAACTTCAGCGAGTATGAGCGCCGGCTGCTGGACGAAGGGCTTTTCGGCGCAGACTTCCTGGTGCGGATCAAGCGGCCCGGCGGTTCTTTCTTCCAGAACATCGAAGGGCCGGGTCCGCAGAAGCTCGCGAAAGATCGCAGGATCGGCAATCCAAACTGGCGCACACAGATCAAGACAAAGGTCACTGAATCCACCGAGCGGCCGAGTGATGTCGCACTGGGGCCGCATGCGTATGAGGCGAGTTTTCGCGCCGGTGGCGGCATGTCCATTGCGGCGCTTGCGCTGGCCAGCACCATGCCCGAGGATGGCGACTTTCCGCGCGCGAAGTATCTTGAGACGGCTGAAGACGCGTTCGCATTTTTAGAGGCGCATAATCGCGAGTTGCTGAACGATCATGTCGAAAACATTCTGGATGATTACTGTGCGCTGATGGCCGCGACAGAGCTATATCGGGCGAGCGAAAAGGATATCTACCGGCAGGCCGCGGACCAGCGCGCCGCGCATCTGATGGCGCGGCTCACGACGAACGGCAACTTCCACGATTACTGGCGTGCGAATGACGCGACAAGGCCCTTCTTTCACCCTTCGGACGCTGGGCTTCCGGTAGTGAGCCTGCTGCGTTATGCGGAGATCGCCTCCGCCTCAAATCGGCAACAGGTACTCGACACTGTAAAGCGATCGCTCGAATTCGAACTGGCGACGACGCATGAGGTGAACAATCCGTTCGACTATGCGCGGCAGCTTGTGCGCATGGGCAACGGGGACATGCGGACAGCCTTCTTCTTCCCGCATGATACGGAGGCTGCTCCGTGGTGGCAGGGAGAAGATGCGCGGCTCGCGTCGCTTGCCGCAGCGGCGCGGATGGCTGCGCCGCTCTATAAGGATGACCCACAATTTCAAACTGCTCTCCAAACCTACGCGGATGATCAACTGCATTGGATCCTGGGACGCAATCCCTTCGACAGCAGCATGCTAATGGGCAGCGGTCACAACAACGCACCTTATATGTTCTTTCGCTTGTACAAATACACCAGCGCTCCAGGCGCCATCATCAATGGGATAACTGCTGCACACAGCGATGAGGATGGCATTGCATTCAACGAAGGATTCGCCGCTACGGGCAAGGACGAGGACTGGCGATGGACGGAAGAGTGGCTGCCGCACGCCGCGTGGTATCTATACGCGGTCAGCCTGCCACATCCATAAATGCCCGAACTGTGTCGAAATTCCCGGCAGCGAGAAGAAACGATACGACGAACTTGCATTCTCTGCCGACGGTTACTGCGCTAGTAAACAAATTACGATTTGCAGGCCAGTTTGGGACAATCCGGCTGAGGTTCTGGGTTAATTTGTAACGTAAGAGAAATACTTTGAAGCAACCAGTGGCATCTTACAAAGCAACGTATTGCCGCGCCGTTCGGAATCAGATCTGAGACCGGCGTGAGATTGTGAGCAGGAGACAGACTATGACGGTACTGATCGCTTGGGCATCACTCTCAGTCGGCATTGTGATGGGCGCGGCTTGGAGATCACTCTGCGAGAAGCAGTCGAGACGCCACACGAGCCTGGCGGACGGCAGCATGATGTTGCAGCGACTGAATCTGCAACCGCAGCATCAGCAACGCCGGACGGACCAGCGGCGGCCCGCCTGATCTCACGTCACTGACCGTAACGCGACCCAAGCCATGTACTCGCGACTGTGTTTTTCGTTGGGTGTGAAAATTCGCGCGGTGGTGTAGGGTCTGATCCACCATTCGCTTAGATCGCGTGACCCTTCGTCGCTAACACGTGACCCTTCGTCGCTAACACAAGGATCTATCTGGGCTGCAATTGTCTGGGCCGCTGACTTCCTGCGGGTCAACAACAGGCTAGAAGGCGCCAATTGCGCATTCCTTCTTAGGTTCTGCTGAAATCAACTCGGCATCCTATCTTTCACGCTTCCCGCAGAAAAATGCGGTGGAAGCCGGCAAGGAGATTTCATGTCAGATCAGAAGAAGTGCGCAAATCCAGCATGTAGTTGCGTTCCAGCCGAGAAGGAGAAGTTTTGCAGCCCCCATTGCGAGGGACTCAAGGGGTCAACCGAGGTAATGTGCACTTGTGGGCATCCTGGCTGCAAAGGAGAGGCGTTGAGAGGCTAATAGCTTTCGAAGTGGCTGGCCTTTTTCGACGAGCACGGAAGCTACAGTTTCCGCTACATGTCTCCGAGAGGCGATCTTGAGCGCCTGCAAGTCACTGGGGAGATTGGAGGCGCGGGTGAGAATCGAACTCACGCGTAAAGGTTTTGCAGACCTCTCCCTTACCACTTGGGTACCGCGCCGTCTTGCGAGGGGGTGTCGTGGCGGTGTGGCCAGGTCGTCACGCCGGCACAATGATAACGGAATCGCCGCTATCTGGAGCGGGAGACGGGAGTTGAACCCGCGACCCTCGCCTTGGCAAGGCGATGCTCTACCACTGAGCTACTCCCGCTGAAGTACTTGCTGAGTATATCGACCGGCGGAAAACGGGTCAATTCGCCCCGTGCGACTGTCAGACGTAGCTCGTTCCGCGCCCACATCAAAGATTGCCTGACTAAGCAGGCACTACGTCCTCCTCCAGCAGGTGGCCGTCGCGAATGTGCAGGAGTCGATCGCCGATGGCGGCGGCTTCCGGATTGTGGGTGATCATGAGCACGGTCTGGTGAAACTCCTGATTGGAGCGCCGCAGCATGGAGAGCACAGTGTCGGAATTCGTCGTGTCCAGGTTGCCGGTAGGCTCATCGGCCAGCACGAGGGCGGGACGCGTGATGAGCGCCCGGGCGATTGCCACGCGCTGCTGCTCCCCGCCGGAGAGCTCGGATGGGCGGTGGTCGAGCCGGCCGGCGATGCCGAGCAGGTCGGCAAGGTAGCCAAGGAACTTCTGGTCCAGCGGCGGCTGATGACCACCGTTTTGGCGCCCACTGATCTCGTAGGCGATCTCGATGTTGTCGCGGGCGCTCAGCGTGGGAAGCAGGTTGAACTTCTGGAAGACAAAGCCGATTTTCCGGCCGCGGACTGCTGTGCGCTCAGAATCCGGCAGCTTCGCGAAGTCGACGCCGTCGATGAGAACGCTGCCCGTCGTCGCGCGCGTAAGGCCGCCCAGCAGGTAAAAGAGCGTCGACTTACCGCTGCCGGAGGGGCCTACGATGGAGACGAACTCGCCGCGCTCTACGGCAAAGGAGACATCCTTGAGCGCGGGCACGGCGATGCGACCGGAGCGGTAGGTCTTGCCAAGGCCTTGAGCGACGATGATGGGCGGAACCTGGGTAGACGATACCTGGGTAGAGGACACATCGCGATTGTATCGTCCCCGGCGCTTTGTTTCGCCTAGCCTGCCGCCGTGATCGGATCATGACCCATCGATGTCATCACAACCACTTCCTGGTCGCGGGACTGAGCTTTGCGTGGCCCGCGTTTGCGCGCGATCATGACGCGAATGCGCTCCAGCACCTCAAGCGGCGTGCAGGCGCCCTTAGGCAGGAAGGCATCGGCGCTGCTGGCCCGCTCGAAGTTCTTTACGCTGCCGCTCAGGATGATCGTCGGCACTTCCGGCGCCATCGTTTTCATGCGGCGCACCAGCTCGTTGCCGTCCATCTGCGGCATGATGAGATCGCTCAGCACCAGATCGACATTTCCTGCGGCGAAGATTTCGAGCGCTTCGGCGGCGGTATGGGCGGTCAATACGCGATAGCCGCGTGTCTCCAGCATGAATTTGCGAACGGAAAGCGCCTGCTCGTTGTCGTCGACACAGAGAATCGTCTTGCGTGGCCTCATGAAACATCCCTTCTGCCCCGCTGTTTTGGGGGCAAGCTGCTCCGGGATGCCGGCACACGATGTGTGCGCAGCTCCCCGAAGGAGGTTGGCCGTTGCCGCAGACCGGCCCGGTGCTATGGAGGACAAAGAGGCTCCGTCCGCGTACGAAGTGGCTTTCGAGGGCCTTGCTTCGCTGTTCGCGGTGCCGTCGGTCATCCGGGCGCACAGGGCCCAGTTGCGGAGAGCAGAGAGCGGAACGGGCATGGTTGCCAGCGCCCCTCGTGTGGACATGGGTCCGGGCCTACCGGCAACTGCATGCCGGAAATGCCGGACTGCGACCAGCCACGACGAGCTTCCCGTGCGCTTCTGCATCGTGTAAAGCGTTGCAGCGTTTCGTCAGCAAAGACGGCTGCGATCACTTCATTTCGGTCTACACAAAGCGGAAGCAAGAGGTGCGCACATGCCGAGACGCGCCCTGCTCTAACTCAAGTTGTCAGTCAAAAAAAGGCGAAAACTACATTTGCCGATTGCTCGACAACGTTCCCGAGACTAAGCAGAGTGGGAGAACTGCGCAACAGAGAAGATGCGGCGAATGTGCGCGCGTTTTTCGAGTTGCGTTTCGCAGAAAATTGCGCAGAGCCACGCTCGGCGTGCGTTTCTGCTTTGTTGAGATTGTTGAAAGCATGTGAATCGTCATTGAAAAAACCGTCCGCTTGCACGACCAGCGGTGCGTCACTGCTGAATTTTCGGGAGGTGCTGCGGGTTGCACTTGCGGGATCGGAATTTTTGCTATTTTACAAATCCGCGATCACGCTCGTGCGAGCGGAGCAGATTTCACAAGCCTGCGTTGCAGGGCCGAGGATGGGGGAGGGGCTCGGTGCAACGGTTGACTGCGAGAGTTTGGCGGGGGAGTGGTGCAGCGTGCTCTAGACGGATGGCCTCCTGAGGCACGCTACAAGTCCGATGGGCGATAGCAACAAAATAGTCACGGCGAGGGAGACAAGGACACTGTGCATTGCGGCCTCTCCTTGCGAGGCTCGACTAGAGTGAAGCAGGCGCGGCGACTCATCCATGCCACTCCGGTGGAATGATCTACAACGAATGGGTCATACAGACCTCTATTGTTCTGTTTTGGAACTCACCGGCGCTACCGAGCTATCGAGCGGCTTGCGGGCGAAGTAGTAAAGCGAGAAGGCCAGCAAGGCAAACATCAGGACGGAAACCCAGTCGTGGTGCAGAAAATTTGCGGCTGGAAACTGCAGGATGTCGTTTTTGTCGGTGGCTGCCTCGTACAGCTTGAGCGCGACGCCGAGCAGGCCCACGATGCCGCCGGCCGCAATGAGTCCTGAAGCATAGAGTGAGCCGGGGCTGACCTCGCTTTCGGTCTCGGCGCTGCGGCCGCTACTCTGGGCGACAGCGCGGTCCACCATCCAGCGCACCACGCCTCCGCAGAAGATGGCGAGCGTGGTAGCGATCGAGAGATAGGCCCCCACCGCAAAGGAGAGCGAGCGGATGCCCAGCAGCTCGATCGCGATGACCAGGAAGACGCCCAACAGCACCAGTCCCCAGGGCAGTTTGCGGCTGAGAATGCCGCTGATGACCGTGGCCATGAGCCGAGCCTGCGGAGCGGCGGCCTTCTCGCTGCCGATCCCCTGTATCCACTGCACTTCGATCTTCTGCGTCGCCGCGTTGTAGAGGTATTTGCCGTCCGCCAGCTCGTGCGAGCCGAGCGCGTTGAGCAGTGTGTATTGGCCGGCCTCGCGCTCATCGGTTGATTTATCGGGGTGGATGACATGGATGCGCGCATGCTGAAAATGCTGCTGCTGTACCTGGACGCCATCATGCGGGACAGAGATATTCCAGGGTCGTGAGGTGTCGCGAAACTCCTCCAGCCCCTTGTTCATCACGTTGAGAGTTGCGCCGATGACAAAGGTGGAAACCACGACGCCGACCATGAGGGCGAGCTGCTGCTTCCATGGCGTTGAGCCAATCAGAAAGCCGGTCTTCAGGTCCTGCGAGGTGTCCCCGGCATTCGAGGCGGCGACGCAGACCACGCCGCCGATGGTGATGGCCAGCGCGCCGAACGCAGGAGCCGTCCAGCCCTTCACCAGAAATATGGCCGCGGTCGCCATCAGGGTTGCGATGGTCATGCCAGAAACAGGACTGGCGGAGCTGCCGATGAGTCCGACGATGCGTGATGCGACGGTGACAAATAGGAACCCGAAGATCACCACCAGGATCGAGGCAGCGAAGTTCGAGAGCAGCGTAGTCTGCGCTCCGGGCACCGGGTGGAAGGTGAGGAAGAAGAACATCAGCAGCACCAGTGCGGCGGAGCCGAGCACGACGACGCTCATCGGCAGGTCGCGATCGGTGCGCAGGGTCACCAGTTTGCCGGCGCTCTTGCCGAACTCTTTCGCGCCGGAGCGCAGCGCACTGACAATTGTGGGCATGGTCCGGAGCAGCGTGATCAGTCCGGACGCGGCGACAGCGCCGGCGCCCATCGGCCGAATGTAGCTCGCCCATAGATCGGACGGCGACATCTGGGCGATTGGCTTGGTGCCGGGATAGATGGCGTCCGGCATGTGCGAGCCAAAGAAGTAGATGAGCGGCATCACCACGAGCCATGAAAAGACTCCGCCGGCAAAGATGACTCCAGCGACGCGCGGCCCGATGATGTAGCCCACACCGAGATACTCCGGCGTAACGTCGGCACGGATGGCCGCGCCCTTGAGCCACTTCGGTTGATAGTCCGGAGTACTGGGCCACGCAGCGAAAAGATTGTCGTTCTGAAACAGCGTGTAGAGGCCGCCCAGCCCAAGACCAAAGAAGACGCGGCTGGCAAAGGAGCCACCATGCTCGCCGGCAAGCAGCACATCCGCGCAGGCGGTGCCCTCGGGATAGGTGAGCGTGCCGTGCTCCTGCACGATGAGCTGACGGCGCAGCGGAATCATGAAGAGCACGCCCAGCCAGCCGCCGATGAGCGCGAGGAAGAAGATGCGCGAGTATTCGAGATCGAAGCCGAGAAAGACCAGCGCGGGCAGGGTGAAGATGACGCCGGATGCGATGGACTGGCCTGCATTGCCGGTGGTCTGGACGATGTTGTTTTCGAGGATCGACGCGCGGCCAAGAGCGCGCAGCACGCTGATAGAGAGTACCGATATCGGAATCGATGCCGCGACGGTCAGACCGGCGCGCAATCCGACGTAAACCGTGACTGCGCCGAAGAGAATCCCGAAGATGGAGCCCAGCAGAAGCGCCCGGAAGGTAAGCTCGGGGCGCGATTCGGTGGCAGGAATGAATGGCTGAAATTGCTGCGTGGCTGGCTGGGGTTGCTGCGTTATCTCGGGCACGGCAGATCCACCTCTCGGTGAAATGTCTCGTTCGGGGAACAGCGAGTGTAACAGTGCGGCGCATTCATCGGCAGGCTGGAAACGCATTTCCGAAGGGCTGAACTATCGCGGCGTAAGTCCGCGGCGGCGGCAAAAAGCTGCACTATCCTCAAGGCATGGCGATGTCGAGGAAGACAATCCGATTGCTGGCGTACGGCGCGATCTATGTCTTCTGGGGCGGCTCGTTCCTGGCGATACGCGATATGGTCGCGGTGACGCCACCGTTCTTCTCCGCAGCCATCCGCTTTTTTCTCGCCGGCGCGGCGCTCTACTTGTTCAGCCGCTGGCGTGGCGGCGCGCCGGTACGCGGACGCGCACTCTGGAACTCGCTCCTGATCGGCGTGCTGCTTTTCACCATCAGCTACGGTTGTCTTTTCTGGGCGGAGACACGCATCGCCTCCGGCACGGCCGCGGTGCTCGCAGCCACGATTCCCATCTGGATTCTGCTGGGCGAAGTCGTGGTCCTGCGGACGCAGCGGCTGACCCTGGCGATCGCAGTCGCCACTCTGCTCGGGATAATTGGCGTGTGCCTGGTGACGCGCTCCATCGGCCTTGAGCACTCGATGCTAAGCGGCGTCCTGGTCGAGCTATTCGGTTCGATGGTCTTTTCCTTCGCGACATTGTGGAGCCGCGCGCTTGTCCTTCCGGACGACCAGGCGCAGCGCGCCGGGCTGCAGATGGCGCTCGGCAGCGTGGGGCTGTTCGTCCTTTCCGGGATCGCCGGCGAGCTGCCGCGGATTTCAGCGGCATTAGCCGCGTGGCAATGGCACACCGTGGTGTCCTACGCCTACCTGGTCACCTGCGCGTCGATTCTGGCGTTCACCTCCTACACTTGGCTCATCCATCACGAGCCGGCGACACGCGTCGCCAGCTATGCCTATGTCAACCCGCTGATCGCATTGATTGTCGGCGTCACACTCGGCGGAGAAAACATCTCGGCCCTGCAAATGGCAGGCGCTGCAATGATCATCCTGGGCGTGGTCGCGACCATGCTTTCGAAGAGCAAAACGCCAGCCACCACGCAGCCTTCGACGAGTGTTGCCAGCCGTTGACGCTCTTCGCAGGCGATCTTTGTCATTGGCGCGGCGGGTACTGCTGCTCTATACTCGGTGCATCGGCGGCCTGGTGCCGGAGTGGCATGGTGCTTCTCACGGCGGCCTGCGGTTGAAGAGAGGTGGGTCTTCCGCAGTCAGACAGCTCTGACATCGGACGTTCCGGCAGCAGCGACACTGTCATGGCGCGCGGCTGCACGCTTTCTGCGAAGTCCCCTGCAACCGGTCCTTGATGCATTGAGCTCTGCGCTCTACCCTGCCTCCTGCCCGCTCTGCAAACAATCCCTCCTGCGTTTCTCTTCCCTGCCCATTTGTGAATCCTGCTGGTCGGCCGTTGCGCCGCAAAGCGGTGTACTGTGCGCCCATTGCGGCGAAGACCTGGGACTGCCGCACTCGTCGCTTGCGCATCTGGACGCAGACGATCCGCGGCTCTGCGACGCCTGCCAGGAAAAGCGCCCTGTATTTGCCAAGGCCATTGCCTACGGACGATATGAGAACGAGCTGCGCGGTCTGATTCACCTGATGAAGTACGACGGCATGACGCCAATCGCAAAGCGGCTGGGCGAGCGGCTTGCCGCATCTGTCGCTGCCTTGCCCATCGAGCCCGGAACGGATGTGCTGGTGGTTCCGGTGCCGCTCTACCGGACCAAGCGACGCCGGCGCGGCTTCAATCACGCGGAGCGTATTGCGACCGCGCTGGCAGGCGAGTTGAGGTGCTCCGACAAGGCGCATCGCTGGACGATCGCGCGCGGTGCGCTGCGGCGGCAGCGGCCGACGGAAAGCCAGTCGCGGCTGAGCCCGCAGGGGCGGCGGCGGAATTTGCGCGGAGCCTTCGTTGTGCCGGATGCGGCGCGTATTCGTGACCGCGCCGTGCTGCTGGTGGATGACATCTACACCACCGGAGCGACCGCCGCGGCATGCAGCCAGGTGCTGCTCCGCGCGGGCGCGAAGGCCGTGTGGGTAGCCACCGTGGCACGGACGCAGCGGGAAGGGGTCGCCATGTGGGACATGGTGGGCGAGACAGTGGAGACTCGAGGAGAGAGGCAGGAATGTCGCCAGTGAAAGCAGCCGCGCATACACGCAAGATGAAGCTGACGCACACACCGCCGGTTGAGGTGCGGGTGGCGCAACCGATCACCATGCAGCGGCCGGTCCTGGTGCTGAACGCCTCCTACGAACCTATCAACATCTGCGGCGCGCGGCGCGCGCTCGTGCTGGTGCTGAAGGGAGTGGCGCGTACGGAAGAGGAGCAGGGCGCCATTCTGCATGCCGCGCGCGTGCGCGTGCCGATGCCCTCGGTAATCCGCCTGCTCGAGTACCGCCGCATCCCGCACCAGACGCGCGCCCTGTCGCGCAAGAACATCCTGCTGCGCGACCGCAATACCTGCCAATACTGCGGGCTGGTGCTGAATTCCAGCGATCTCACGCTCGATCACGTGCAGCCGCGCTCGCGAGGCGGACTCTCAACGTGGGAGAACCTCGTCGCCTGCTGCCATAACTGCAATCGCCGCAAGGGCAACCATCTACTGACCGAGCTGACGGAAATGAAGTTGCAGCGCGAGCCGCGACCTTTCTCTCTCCATACCAGCCGGCACATCATGCGGATGATCGGCCACTCCGACCCGAAGTGGCGGCGGTATCTGTACTACGAGTCGTAGTACAGATACGTAGCCGGCAAGAGAGAGCCAAGACCGCGACTCAGCCTTTATGACCCCCGCCTCTATCGAGTCGCGGTGGCTGCATACTCCGGTGTAATTTCGGCAGAGTTCCGTTTTCTGCGCTCGATGGTTACGCCCATGTTTACGAGGTGAAGAAGCGCACTGCGACGCACTTCGTCTGCGCTCTGGTATCCAAGCAACTCGTCATTGAGGTTGCAGGCGCCAGTCCCGTCCGGGTCGATAGCAACATCGAAGCCGCGAACCAGGCCCTCACGAGCGGTGGTCGAAACGCACATATGGGTGTAGAACCCGACGAGCAGCAGATTGTCGGCGCCTACCTCGCGAAGCCATGCCTCAAGGCCCGTTCCGGTGAATGCTCCAAAGACATCCTTCTCGAATAGCCGTTCCAGCCGCAGATACGGATCCGGTCCGAGACCACTTGAAAATTCCGCACCCCATGTTCCCGGTACAAAGGCTCGCGATTCGTTCGGTTTGTTGTAGTGGCGCACCCAGGCGATCGGCAGACCACTCCCGCGAGCGGCCGTAACCCGAGCGCGTATGCACTCCAGCGCTTCTGCATGATTCGGGACGGCTCGCAATCCCTGCTCGGAAAATTCATTCTGTACATCGACAACGACAAGTGCCTGCATCGGATTTCCTCCTGCAACACCAGATTAGAAGAAATACAGCCTTGATCCACAATTTTTCGGTCAGTTGCGAAATGGGTCGAAATATATTCGGTATCATGTCATTGGCGGTGCTTCGGATGGACCTGGACAGAAAAGATTTCGCTTTGCTGGATGCGCTTCGTCAGAATGCCTCGCAGCGCCTGGAAGACCTTGCCCGGCTGGTGAAGCTGGCACCTTCTTCGGTTCACGAGCGACTGCGGCGGCTCGAACGGGACAGGGTCATCCGGAAGTGGACCGTGGATGTGGATGCTGCCGCTCTGGGACTGGGAGTCGTTGCATTCATCGGAATCCGCGCGACGCGGCCTTGCTCGGAGATGCTGGATGCGATGAGACGGATAGCTTCGATTGAAGAATGCCACTCGGTGGCGGGCGAGCTCAGCATGATGCTGAAGGTCCGTGTCAGGGACCCTGGCGCGCTGCTCAGCCTTACAGAACATCTGCGTCAGATACCTGGCATCGAACAGACCGAGACCACGATCGTGCTGAAGACGCAAATCGAGCGGCCGGTCGCACTGCAGCCGCCGGTGACGAATGATGGAGCTAAGAGATCGGCTCAGGAACAGCAGCGGTGACGTCGTTCCAATCTGAGCGCCCGAGTGCGTCTGTGCCGGGTCATAACTTTTTCAGCGCCTCGAGCGAGATCGGTTCGAGATAGGTGCCCAGAAGCTCGCGTGTCCACCACGCGCCGGTCTGCCGTTTGATTTGCCAGTCGGTGTAGCGATACCGGTAGAAGAGGGCGCGAATGAATGTCGGCGGGGCTTCTGCGAAGGGATTTTTTCCCATCAGGCGCAGAATCGCCGGGTCGCCGGTCAGCAGCTTTTGAATGCAGCGGAGAAACCAGACATCGTACCCGCGCACCCGAATCCCGCTGCCGGTGACTGCGACGGAAAAGGGCAGAAACCAGATCAGCCAGTCCAGACGCAGGTGATACGGGGCAATCTGGGGAGGCATGCGCTTCGGATCGCCGGGCTTGGCCTTGAAGCCGTACTCCTTCCATTCGGTGGCGGCCGTGATCACGCGGTCGCTGGCGCCTTCCATCACAATCTCGTAGCGTTCTCTTCCAACGGAGCCGAATGCTCCGTAGGTATTCACCAGGTGGAAGCGGTTGTAGCTGTAGTTCATGATCTGGTTTTTGGAGAAGAGGTTCAGGACGGGTTGCACGCTGAGCAGCACCGTCGCCGCGCTGACCAGATAGATCACAACGTCGAACGCGAGCGGCCGCTGCACAAGCGGCGGCGGAATGAGTGGGACGACCGTCGCGAGAATCCGATCGCTGAAGCCCGCCACTCCCAGGATCGCGGTGAGCCAGTTCAGCCAGGAGTAATTCCCGCTGATGATGAGCCATAGCTGGTGGAAGAGGATGAGCGCGGCGGCGATCGAAGCAATGGGCTGCGGCGCGAACAGTCCGAACGGCACAATCACCTGCACGAAATGGCTGAAGACCACCGAGACGCGATGAAAGACTGCGGGCAGGCGGTGAAAATACCAGCTCAGCGGGTTGGGCAGCGGCTGGGTCTCGTAGTGAAAGTAGAGGCAGGTGAGGTCACGCCAACATGGATCGTGGCGCAGCTTGATAAGGCCGGCGCCAAGCTCGGTGCGAAAGAGCATCCAGCGCAGAATCAGAATTGGCAGGACTGAAGGCCGGATGTGCGAGGGGCCGAGGAACGCCGTGAAGAAGCCCGCCTCCAGCAGCATGGATTCCCATCCGAAGCCGAAGAAGCTCTGGCCGACATTTGCGATCGAGAGATAGAGCACCCAGAGCAGAAGCCAAGCGCCCACCGAAACCCACACCGGGCCCGCTTCCGTAAAGCCGCAGACGGCGCACGCCGCGACGACAAGGCCGGTCCATGCGACAAGGTCGAGCCCGTGATCCGAATACTTCCAGCAGAAGATGCTGGGAGCTTTGCGGAAGCTGACGCGTTTGAGAAAGGCCGGAACCGGCAGCAGTCCGCGTTCTCCGAGAAGCGGCTTGAACTGGCGCAGCACAGCCACGAAGGCGATCAGATAAACGGCTGCGATCCCCCGCTGAAGGAGAAGGCGGGTTATCCAGATGTCGCCGAAATACGGTTTGAACGAGAGCACACTGACACCATCGGCTTGGATGGTCGCGAAACGGCCCCGCGCAGCTTAGAAGTACAAATCGATTTCCGCACCGACGGAGGTTACAGCTGGCCGCACACCTTTGAGATATCGAACGCAGGCTTGGGATATTTCAGATTCATTCCCTCCAGTGCTTCAACGATCACGCGCGAGATGGCCAGGTTTCGATACCACTTGTGATCGGACGGGATGACGAACCACGGTGCGTGCTTCTGGCTGGTTGCGCCGATCGCGTCTTCATACACCTGCTGGTACTTGTCCCAATATCGCCGCTCGTGGAAGTCGGTCTCGCTGATCTTGTAATGCTTGTCCTTTTCCTCGCAGCGCGCCTTCAGTCGCGCCGTCTGCTCTTTGTGGCTGATATGTAGGAAGAATTTGAGAATGGTCACATTGTTGTGGAAGAGCATCTCCTCGAAGCCGTTGATCTCGCGGAAGCGCCGCTTCGCCGTCTTGTCGGTGATGCTCTTGTGCACGCGCGTGACCAGCACATCTTCGTAGTGCGAGCGATTGAAGATCCCAATCGTGCCCAGCCGCGGCACGGCGGCATGCACGCGCCACAGGTAGTCATGCGCGGCTTCGAGCGGCGTGGGGACCTTAAATGGCGTGACGTTTACGCCCTGCGGATTGACCCCGGTGAAGATGTGTCGGATGGTCCCGTCTTTGCCACCGGTGTCCATGGCCTGCAGCACAATCAGCAGTGCATGTTTACCTTCCGCAGAGAGCACATCCTGCAGAGCATCCAGCGTCTTGCAATGCCGCTCAAGCTCATCGGCTATCTCTTCTTCCTGTTTGAACTTGCCGCTGTCGTCCGTCGGCCAGTCCTTCAGGCGGAACTTCGCTCCGGGCTTCGCCAGGTAGGGGCTTTTCGTCTTCATTTCGATGAATCTACGGATCGCCTCCTGTTTCGTGCAAATGCAACCTTTAAGGCCAGCCTAAATTTAATTTAAGGCTTGCCTAAATTGCCTTATACTCGAACCATGGCCACCGCGACAGCACAAGCCGCCGGGAGCCTCGCGTCTGCCCGGCAACGCAAGCTCTGGTATTACTTCGGGCCGGCGTTTGTCGCGAGCATCGCCTATATCGATCCCGGCAACTTCGCCGCCAATTTCGAGGGGGGCACCCGGTTCGGCTATCAGCTTCTTTGGGTGCTGCTGCTGTCGAACGCGATGGCCATCCTGATCCAGTACCTCTCGGCCAAGCTGGGTATCGCGACCGGACACACCTTGCCTGAAAACTGCCGCATCCACTTCTCGCGCGGCATGACGATCTTTTTATGGGTCGCGGCGGAGGTCTCAGCGCTGGCGACCGACCTTGCCGAATTCCTGGGCGCCGCGCTTGGGTTCTACCTGCTGTTTGGGCCGCGGCTGCTGGCCGCGGGAATGACGCGCACGCATGTCCTGTTGCTCGCCGCCGTGGCGACAGCAATCTGCGTCTTCCTCATCCTCATGCTGCAGAAATGGGGCTTCCGCCAGCTTGAGCTGGTCATCATGCTCTTCGTTGCGGTGATCGGCGGCTGCTATGCCGCGGAGATGTTTTTCATCCACCCGCACTGGGGATCGATTGCGTATCACACCGTGGTCCCAATGCTGGACAGCAAGAGCCTGTATCTGGCAGTCGCGATGCTTGGCGCGACGGTAATGCCGCACGTGGTGTATCTGCACTCCGGGCTGGTGCAGCCACGGGTACGCGCCGAGAGGACCCGGCGGAACGAATCGACATTCAGCATGCGCCAGCGGTTACTGCGCATGGAGCTGTTCGATCTGATCCTGGCCATGAACGGCGCCTGGCTGGTGAACTCGGCAATGATCGTGGTGGCAGCAGCGGCGTTTGGCGGCAAGGGAATGAGCAGCATGTCGATCGAGACGGCACACGCCACCCTGGGCCCGCTGGTCGGCCCGGCCTCGGCTGCGCTTTTCGCCGTGGCGTTGCTATGCTCCGGCCTGTCTTCTTCGACCGTCGGTACCATGGCCGGCCAGATGATCCTCGAAGGCTTCCTGCAGGTGCGCTTTTCGATCTTCCTGCGGCGCCTGCTGACGCTGCTGCCGGCACTGCTGGTGATCGGCATCGGGCTGGACCCGCTGCGCATTCTGCTGCTTTCGCAGGCCGCGCTCAGCTTTACGCTTCCCTTCGCGTTGATTCCGCTGCTCATCCTGACGCAGCGGGCGAAGGTGATGGATCGCTTTGCGAACGGGCGCGTGGTTCAGTCGCTCGGATGGCTCAGCACGGCGCTGATTCTGTCGCTGAATGGCGTGCTGCTGTGGCAGTCCCTGGGCGGCACCTAGTTGAGTAAGAATTCCTGAATGATGCGCGCGAACTCGGCCGGTCGCTCGGACATTGGTGCGTGGCCGCAGTTTTCCAGCAAGATGCTTTGTGCGCCCGGGATACCGGCGACCAGTTGCTTACTGTGCTTCTGCGGAAAAATGCGATCGGCGTCAGCGTAGATGACAAGCGTTGGCGCCTGGATTTCGCCGAGCCGGTCTAGCGTATCGCTGGCAAGTGACGCTTCCGTGCTCCGGATGAAGGCCGAGCCGGGCTGCGGCTTCGACCTCGACATCCATATCTCGGCCGCATCGCGGAGCGAGATCTGTGCCAGCGTATTCGGCCCCATCGCGCACAGGCAGATGATCTGGACGAAAACCAGATCGTCGGCGATCTCCTCGCGCAGGCTGATCCAGAGCTCCATCAGCGAGCGCGATTGCACATCGTGTCTTGCCGACGAGCAGACCAGCACCAGCTTGTCGACGCGCGCCGGAGCAAGCAGCGCCAGCTCCTGCGCGATCTTGCCGCCGAGCGAATGACCGACAATGCTGACGCGCTCGAGCCCCAGATGGCCCATCAAGGCCAGGACGTCACCGGCCATGTCGCGGACGGTGTAGTCGCGCCGGGCGAAGCTGCTGTTGCCGACCTCGCGATTGTCGAGTGTGATCGCGCGCAGACCGTTCAACTGCGGAACGATAATGTCCCAGGTGGTGTGGTCGCTCATGGCCCCGGCGACGAAGATAACTGGCGGGCCAGCGCCCCTCTCTTCGTACCAGAGGGTAAGCCCGTCGTGGACATAGGTCGGCATGGTGAAAGGATGCACTGTTCTCGCGATCCAGCCAACGTCTCTTGCGTTCTCCCTCCCTCCCGGAATGGAGTTACACTGGAGGACGGACATGAATTACCAGCATCTGTCACCATCCGATGCCCCTCGCATTCAGCGCTTTCGCCGCGGCCGCCACGATCGCGGACGCACTCTCCTCTCCTGAAAACTGCCTGCCCCGAACGCTCTCGTGCCTTTTTGGAGCTGCATCCGTGCGCCCGGCAGGTGCCCTTCGAACTGCTTTGACCCCACAGGAGATCCGATCCCAATGAACAGCTTTGGCAGCAAATCCACTCTTACAAGCAACGGCAAAAACTACGAAGTGTATCGACTGAAGGCGCTGGAACAGAAGGGCGTCACGCTCGCGAAGCTTCCCTACTCGCTGCGCATACTGCTGGAAAATCTGCTGCGGCACGAGGACGACAAATCCGTGACCGCGGCAGACATTGAGTTCCTCGCCAGATGGCAGCCGAATGCCGAACCGGATCGCGAGATCGCCTTTATGCCCGCGCGTGTGTTGATGCAGGATTTTACCGGCGTGCCCGCCATTGTGGACCTGGCCGCGATGCGCGATGCGATGAAGACGTTGGGGGGCAATCCGGAGAAGATCAACCCCCTGCAACCGGCCGAGCTGGTGATTGACCACTCGGTGCAGGTGGATGAGTTCGGGACCGCACGCTCCTATGACATCAATGCGGCGATCGAGTTTGATCGTAACCGTGAACGCTACGCCTTCCTGAAGTGGGGGCAGTCGGCCTTCCGCAACTTCTCTGCGGTGCCGCCGGGGATGGGCATCTGCCACCAGGTAAATCTGGAATACCTGGCCCGCGTTGTCTTCACCACGGAAGTCAGTGGCACGTTGCGCGCGTATCCGGACACGCTGGTGGGGACGGACTCGCACACCACGATGATCAACGGCTTGGGCGTGCTGGGGTGGGGTGTGGGCGGGATTGAGGCCGAGGCGGCCATGCTGGGCCAACCGGTTTCGATGCTGCTGCCACAGGTGGTTGGGTTCAAGCTGAAAGGCAAGCTCCGCGAGGGCGCGACGGCCACCGACCTTGTCCTGACCGTGACCGAGATGCTGCGCAAGCTGGGCGTAGTGGGCAAGTTCGTGGAGTTTTACGGAGACGGTATCGCGGAGCTTCCGCTGGCCGATCGCGCGACCATCGGCAACATGGCGCCGGAGTATGGCGCGACCTGCGGCATCTTCCCCGTGGATGCGGAGACCCTGCGCTATCTGCGACTGACCGGGCGCAGCGACGAGCAGGTGGCGCTGGTTGAGGCCTATTACAAGGAGCAGGGACTCTTCCATGCACCGGGCGTTCCGGAGGCGGAATATTCCGCGACCATCGAGCTCGACCTCGGCACCGTACAGCCGTCTGTTGCCGGACCGAAACGTCCGCAGGACCGCGTGCTGCTGAAGGATGCCGGAGCAAACTTTAAGAAGGTGCTGCCGGGACTGCTGGGACCAAACGGAAACGGATCTGCGGCCCGACAGGTAAGCCGCTGGGAGGGCGAAGGCGGCCATCCGGCACCCACCGTGGATTCGGCGCAAGGCGATGCGGAGCGCGGCGCCCCATCGAGTGTGAAAGAGCGCTTCGGCGTCGACCCGGATAACTATCTGGACCACGGGTCAATTGTGATCGCCGCGATTACGAGTTGTACCAACACGTCGAACCCCTCAGTGATGGTGGCGGCGGGTCTGCTGGCGAAGAAGGCGGTGGAAAAGGGGCTGAGCGTGCCGCCGTGGGTGAAAACGTCGCTGGCGCCAGGGTCGCGCGTGGTGACGGACTACTATCAGAAATCCGGACTGCTGCCCTATCTCGACAAGCTGCGCTTCAACGTCGTCGGCTACGGCTGCACGACATGTATCGGCAACTCCGGACCGCTGCCGACGGATGTCTCCAAATCGATCGACGATCACGGACTGGTGGCGGTCTCGGTGCTGAGCGGCAATCGCAACTTTGAGGGCCGCATCAACTCCGAGGTGCGGGCGAACTATCTGATGTCCCCGCCGCTGGTGGTAGCGTACGCGCTGGCGGGCCGCATCGATCATGACTTCGACAACCAGCCGCTGGGGCAGAGCACGGATAAAAAACCGGTGTATCTGCGCGATATCTGGCCGACGCAGCAGGAGGTCTCCGAAACGATTGCCAGGTCGATCAGTTCGGAGGCTTTCCGCAAGGAGTACGCGACGGTCACTGAAGGCGATCAGAACTGGCAGCACCTGAAAGTTCCGACCGGCGATGTGTACCGGTGGGAGCCGGATTCCACCTACATTCGACAAGCGCCTTACTTCGACAACATGCCAAAGGTGCCCACTCCGGTTACAGATATCAGCAACGCGCGCGTGCTGGCGGTGCTGGGCGATTCGGTGACGACCGATCACATTTCGCCTGCGGGGTCGATCAAGGCCAATGGCCCGGCCGGGAAATACCTGAGCGAGCATGGCGTAAAGCCGGCGGACTTCAACTCCTACGGATCGCGGCGCGGCAATCACGAGGTGATGGTGCGCGGAACGTTCGCCAACGTACGGCTGCGCAACAAGCTGGCGCCCGGCACGGAAGGCGGGGTGACGCGCCTGTTGCCCGAAGGCGAGCCGATGAGCATCTTCGATGCCTCGGTGAAGTACGCCGAGCGCGGGGTACCGCTGGTGATCCTTGCGGGCAAGGAGTACGGCTCGGGCTCGTCGCGGGACTGGGCGGCAAAAGGGCCGCTGCTGCTGGGCGTGCGCGCGGTGATTGCGGAGAGCTATGAGCGTATCCATCGCTCGAACCTGGTCGGAATGGGCATTCTGCCGCTGCAGTTCGTGAATAGCGAGACTTTCGATTCGCTTGGATTGACGGGGGAGGAGACCTATAGCTTCCCAGGCCTGAAGGCGCTGCTGGACGCAAAATTTGCGAACGGGCGCGAGTTGACCGTGGAAGCGACGGACGCGAAGCAGCAGAAGCGGACCTTCCGGGCGAAGGTGCGTATCGATACGCCCCAGGAGATCCTCTATTACCAGAACGGCGGGATCCTGCAGTTTGTGCTTCGGCAGTTAGCTGCGAATTAGTTGGCATCGTCTGCCTCCGGATCCGAACCTGGGTTCGGAGGCAGAATGGACGCAGATACTCCTGAGCGCGACGCGGCCTGTCATTCATTTCGATTGACGATTAAGGCCGCACCTCCAGCATCACCAGCGAATTCACCGGCAGCTCCACCTCAATCTTGCCGTCCTTGAGCACTGTTTTCTCTGGCGGGCTCAGTTTCGACGCTTCGTTCAGCTCCCGTACCTGTGCCTCTGTGGGATAACGTGGGCTGCCCATCTTGGTATATGCGGCGAGCGTGTTGCCGTGCGTCGGATCAAGTCGCGTGATACTGACCGGCGCGTCTTTGGGGACGTGCTCGAAAGTGAGATGCATCTGCTTCTCTTCTCCGGGGCCGCCGGCCTG
This sequence comes from uncultured Acidobacteriaceae bacterium, assembly GCA_963797895.1. Taxonomy (GTDB): domain Bacteria; phylum Acidobacteriota; class Terriglobia; order Terriglobales; family Acidobacteriaceae; genus KBS-83. The sequence goes on along the minus strand of CAWCRD010000006.1, from coordinate 1,031,687 downwards.
GTGTGCGCCTGGCGGGTCGGCCATGTTCCACACGGCAACAACGAGTGTGCCGTCAGGGCGGCGCGTCACGAGCGCGTCTTTTGAATCGTTCGCGAGGCGTTCGCCGCCGAGATGGTGCAGCATCGCGAACGCATCGAAGCTGGGCTTGTGGATGCTGTATGGAGCGATGAGTCCAAAGCCGCCGTCGAAGGGTTCTCCCTTGACTCCGCTCTCTTCAAAGACATCGTCGAAGGTCCAGAAGGACATCATGTTCGCGAGGCCATTGCATTCGCGGATAGTGTTGGCGACCGCGGGGCCGACGAAGGTGGTGTCGCGCGCATTATCGATGCCGATCACGTTCCATTCGGTAACGAACCAGGGGATGCGCGGCGTGGGTGAGGCGGCGATCTGCTGCTTCACCTGCGCCATCGCGGCGCACAGGCGATCGTCCATGGGCGGCAGTGTGGCCGGCGTGAAAGTGTGCTCGTAATTCTCGTCGGCGTAGCCATGCGTGGAGAGGAAGTCCACCGGCACGTTGTTGTCGTGCATGTATTTCAGGAATTCGGGTACCCATTCTTCAGCAGCAGACGCGGGACCGCCGACACGCAGCCGCGGACTGACGGACTTGAGCGCACGCGCAGTATGGCTGTAGAGCTCGAAATACGTAGACTGCTTCGGCTGGCCGACCCAGAAGTCGATGTTGGGCTCATTCCAGACCTCGAAGTACCACTTGGAGACCTCGTCTATGCCGTAGCGGTCGATCAGGTTCTGTGCGAAGGCGCGGATGAGCGCGTCCCAGCGGGCGTAATCCTTCGGCGGGGCAACATTCGGCTTGTACCAGAAGGCATGCGGAGCGGGATGCGCGGCAAGCTGCTTCGGCATGAAGCTGATCTCGACAAAGGGGCGCACGCCGCGTGCAAGCATGCCGTCGTAGATCTCGTTCACGTAAGTGAAGTTGTATTGCGGGTTGCCGTGTTCGTCCTCGGTGTAGACGCCGTTCTCGTCATCGAGAATGCCGTGGAAGCGAACGTACTTCATCTCGGTGACGGATTTTACGGCCGAGAGATCGTCGCGCCAGGCCTGGCGCATCGCTAGATTGGCATGGCCGGAGCCGAACATCTGCTCCCAGAAGTGCGGCAGCGGCGTGGCTTTGGCATCCGCATCGATGGTGATCGCTTCCTGCGCACGAGCCGCTCCCCACGCAGCGGCCAGCAACAGACAAAAGATGGCGGGAATGTTTCGAAGTCTCTGGGGCATTCGTGCCTCCGAAAAGAATCCGGAGATCAGTCTAGTACGCGCACAATCGATTGCGCAGGCTGGAACTGGAAAAGGCGGAGCTTGCCTCCGCCTTATGGAATCTGTCGAGAGTCGCCCGGCTAGATGCCTACCGCATAGGAATCCAGCGGGCCTTTATCGCCGGCGTGCGAGTAGTAGTCATACGGCGTCCGGTGGTTGAATTTGTAACGAATCCGGAGTTCACGGCCAACAACGAGGCCAATCGCGGCTACGCTTACGGCGACTCCGCCCCATGTGATAGTGCGCAGCAGGTAGTTGGGCTTTTTCTGGAACGGCAAAATATTGCTCATTGTCCTTCCCCACTCAGGTGCACGATCCAAACGCACCACTCACTCTCTTTCTGGCTTCATGATAGCGCAGCGACGCCGCCCGTCACATTACGGCCGTGCTACATCCGATAGTCCTTTCGTCAGTCCGGTTGTGCTGCATCCTCGACGGCGCGCAATAGCGCGATCTTCCGCTCCGGCGGCAAAAAGCTGGCTTCTATGGAGTTCGCGGCCAACTCGCGCAACTGCTCATGCGTGAATTGGAATTCACGCTCGGCCAGACGGTATTCATGCAGCAGGTCGCTGCCGAAGAGCGCAGGGTCGTCCGAATTGAGCGTGATCATGACGCCCGAATCGAAGTAGCGGCGCACCGGATGCTCGGAAAGCGAGGCGCACGAGCCGGTGCGAACATTGGAGGTCATGCAGATCTCGACCGGTATCTGGCGCTCTATGAGGATCTCCATCAATTCGCCGTCATGCTGGGCAGACAAGCCGTGGCCGATGCGCTCAGCGCCGATGTTCAATGCGCCCCAGATGCTGTCGGGTCCGGTGGTCTCGCCGGCATGCGCCGTCAGGCGCAGCCCTGCATCCCACGCTTCGGCATAGAGATCACGAAAGGGCTCCGCGGCCATGCGGCGTTCATCGCCACCAATGCCAATGCCGACGATGGATGAATGCTCGCGACGCATCTCGGCCGCTTTCTGGAAGACGCGCGCTGCCTCTTCTACGCCGAAATGGCGCACGGCATCGAAGATCCAGAGGATGCTGAGGCCGAACTCGCGCTCAGCCCGCAGCCGGGCGCGCTCCATGCCGGCGAAGAGCGGCTCAAATTCGATGCGGCGCCAGTAGTAGACGACGCCGACAGATACATAGACCTCCGCGTGCACCACGCCTTGGACCGCCAGCGCCTGCGCCATTCTCCAGGTGATGAGTTCGTAGTCATCTGCCGTGAGGAGCCGCTCCGTAATGGCCTTAAAGGCCATCAGGAAGCCAGTGAAATCCGCATAGCGAAACAATGCGCGCGCCTGCTCCAGCGTGAGCCGGCCCGCGGGATGACGCTCACTCAACTCCACCAGTGTTTCCGGCGTGACGGTGCCTTCAAGGTGCAGATGTAGCTCCGCCTTGGGAAGGCTGCGCAAGAAGTCATTGGTGAATTCGTTCACCTCTCAAGTCTAAATAGCGCGAGTGGCGGGAAAAGGAAAAGCCGGAGCGATTCGAGAAAATCGCTCCGGCGGTAAGGCAACAGCTCAGGTTTCAGAAGCGGTAGTTTGCAGAGAACTGCAGGTGACGTTCTTGCGAACGCACGGGAGTGCCCTGGCTGGCGATTTGACCAAACGTGGTGCTCGATACGTTAGTGTCGGGGTTCCCATAGCTTGCGATATTCAGCGCGTTGAAGGCATCGAATCGGAAGCCAAGCGTCTGCTCGTGATAGATGAGGAAGTCCTTAAAGGCCGACATGTCGACGTTCAGGTATCCCGGACCGCGTGTGCTGCCGTTGGAGGAAGTGCCGAATGCGTTGCTCGCCGGCAGGCCGTAGGCACAAGCCCCGTTGTCCACGCCGGCCGCGCACGGCGTAGCGGATGGATCATCGCCGAACCAGTTATCGATGCTGCGATGCACCACCTTCAGCTTCCGATATTGGTTGGCCCGGATATTACCGTAGGTGTTTGAGTTGCTGTTGTCGGGCGCAGTGATGGTTTCCGGAAAGCCGCTGTAGGACACAATGGCGGTACCGAATCTCCATCCGCCAATCGCTTCATCGGCGACGCGGTTGATGTTCGAGGCGAACTGCCTTCCGCGTCCGAAGGGCAGGTCGTACACGCCCGTGGCCGAGAAGTTGTGCCGGATGTCGTACCCGGCCGGGCCGTAATCGGCATGGCTGTTGCGGTAGTCCTGAAACGCGCCGCTGAATCCCGATACGTTCAGTCCATAGTTGCCAAAGCTATTCGTCATAGCCTTGCCATACGTATAGTTTGCCGTGAACTCCAGACCGTGACTGATGCGTTCGCGCAAAACCGCCTGTAACGCGTTGTAGTTCATCATGGCGCGCGATTCGGTGATCAGCAGTTTGCCGGCGCCGATACCCAGGATCGTGTTGTTGTAGTAGGGCGCAGTTGTCTCGTCACCGTTCACCAGATACTGGTTAACATTGCCATAGTCTTCAATGTGCTGACCCTGTTCGCCCAGATAACCCACCTGCAGCGACATACTGGAAGTTATGGCGTATTCGGTGGTCAGATTCCATTCCTGGACATAGGCCGGCTGGATATGCTGCGGGTAGACGTTATAGGTAGACCCGTTGAAGTTGACGTCCCCAGAGTTCGTTGCGGTGAAGCCCTCCTGGACGGTGCGAGGCGCGCCCGGGCTTCCGGGCTGGCCATTTGCTGGAGGCGTCGGCGTCAAAGGCTTGATATCGATCGACTGCACAAAGGGAGTAATCGAAGTCAGGCGTTGATTGGCTGCGTTTCCTTCAAAGAAACTGGTTGCACCGTAACCTCCGCGTAGAACGAAACGAGGAGTTGCCTGATACGCAAAGCCGAAACGCGGCATGATTTGCGTGTAGTTAGGCTGATAGCAGGCGCGATTGTCGCAGAGCTCGGAATTCGGCGGCGCGCCGGCCGGGATTCTGCCTGCATACTCCACCACCCCCTTGGCCAGATCGACGTTTCCGGTTTTGTCGTTCTGCTCATACCAGGGCTGGTCGTACTCGTAGCGCACGCCGAAGTTCAGCGTGAGGTTGGGCATCATCTTCCAGTCGTCCTGAATGAAACCGGCAGCGCGCCATTGCCGCTGGCCGACAAAGATCCCCTGCGAGGTAACCTGAGCCTCGCGAACCCTGTTCAGAACGAAATCGGCGCCGCCATAACCGCCGCCATCGGTTTCGTTCGAATTGCTGGTGTAGTCGCCTGTATAGCTGAGCTGTCCTACAAAGCCCGCGTTGTTATCCGTGGTGTAGGCGTTCTGATAGCGAATCGCCTGCACGCCGATGCTAAGCAGGTGCTGTCCTTTTTGCCACGTCAGATTGTCAATGTAGCTATAGGTGTTGTCGATGATGCTGCCGATAAATCCTGCATTGCCGCCGGCTGAGATATTGCCGCCGATATTCTGGGCAGCGTAGCCGGGATAGTTCTGGTTCGCTGCTCCCCCGATGCCGACGATCGAGTTGCCCTTGAGGCCAAAGAGACCGCTCGGATCGCTCGGGACTCCCTGCCTCCATTGCACTCGGGTGAAGCCGATACGCGCCGAGTTAATAATGGCCGGCGAGAAAACGTGCACCCAGTTCGCGCCGCCCAGTTTGGTTGGGAAGTTATTTGCCGCGGGGAATGCAATGACAAGGAAGGTGGTCTTTCCATCGTAGCCGGTGCCCATGGAATAGAAGCCCGTGATCTTATCTGCCGCCCGCGGGTCATATTCCAGCTTGATGTCGCCCTGGTTGTTGGCCCTGAAAGTGCGACTTGGACCCTGAAGATCGTTTTTAGCAATGCCGTCGGACGGAGCGGCATTCGGCAACGGATATAGGTTCGGGTGTGAGAACAGATAAAGCGCGATCGGGTTGGTGATGGTTATCTGGTTATTCGCGTAGGGTGCGAAGTTGTTCTGCGAATCATAAAGCTGAACCGGCGTGTTGCCGTTGGCTCCGCTCAGCAGCTCGGAAAAATCTCCCGACCGCATCTTCGAGGTAAAGACGCTGTCCTGCTCCAGGCCGCCCTGGTGATAGCGGGCTCCGAGATAGTCCACAAAAAAGAACAACTTGTTACGAAGAATGGGACCGCCGAGCGTTCCGCCGAACTGTGACTGTGAGAAAGGATTGATCGGGACAATTGGGTTGGCGTGATTGTTTGCCCAGGAGTTGGCGTTGTAGTTGGCATTCTGTGTGTAGCCGTATGCCGACCCGTGGAAGCTATTGGTTCCGCTCTTGAGAACGCTGACCACACCGCCGCCATTCACATTGCCGTAGTCGGCAGGCGAGTTCGCGGACAGAATCCTGATCTCCTGCAACGATTCCGGCGCGGGGCTGTAGGCGATCAGGTTGTTTTGCGTCTCGTTCAGATCGATACCATCAAGCGTGTAGTTATTCGCCTGGGCACGGTTGCCATTGATGTTCGGGATGTCGCTGTTATAGGTGCTGCGCTCAATGCTGGTCGGCCCCTGCGTGCCGTAGGTCGTCACGGTACCGGGCGTATAGAGCGTCAGTGCCGAAAAATCCAGGCCATTCAGCGGAATGTTGCGGACTGTGTTCGCCGTGAAAGTGGTTCCCAGCGTCGCATCCGTGGTGTTGAGAATCGGCGCGACGTCACCCTGGACGTTCACCGTTGTCGTCTCTCCGCCAGTCTGCAGGTGAGCGTCGAACTTCACCGTCTGATCAACCTCCAGCGCAAAGGTAGGAAGCTTCGTAATGGCAAAACCCTGAGCCTGCACCGTTACCTCGTACTGCCCGATCGGCAGGAACCGGATGCTGTAGACTCCGGCGGCATTGGATTTGGCCTGGGTAGCGACACCAGTGGCGACATTTGTGGCCGTCACCTGCGCGTTGGGCACAACAGCGCCTGTGGGATCGGTGATGGTGCCGGTAACGCTTCCCGTAACCGTTTGCGCCGTGACACGGGAAGGGATCGTTAACACAAAGGGAATGACGAGTAATGGTAGACATCGCCCGAGTCGCATGTTGCCTCCTAAAAATTCCGCCGAGAACAGCCTTGTTTTAAATGAGGCCCCGTGGCTGCAACGAGGGACTGCTTATTATGCACGTTTAAGGGGGAAACGAAAAGTTCAGAAATGAAAAGGCATCTAAACTGACAGATTCGCGGGGCAAACGGCCGGATCGGGCAGGTATGGCTGCCTGACAGGAAGCCATCAAAAGCAAAAAGCAGAAGATCGGAATGTAGCGCCTTACCACCCTCCGCGCTTTGCTCAGCTGGCGAATTCGCTCCGTTTGCGGGAGTAGAAGGTGTAGATCACCAGCCCGACTGCCAGCCAGGCGAAGAAGCGCAGCCAGGTCATGACTTCCAGGCCCATCATCAGCACAACGCAAAAGACAATACTGAGCACCGGGATGACCGGGCCGAATGGGGCGCGGAAGGAGCGGTGGCGCTCCGGCTCGCGATAGCGCAGGATTAGCACGCCGATCGAGACCAGCACAAAGGCGAAGAGAGTACCGATGTTGGAAAGATTCGAGACGGTGCCGATGTCGAGCAGCCCGGCCGGTATTCCCACCACAAAACCGGCAACCCAGGTGGCCAGCGCGGGCGTCCGAAAGCGCGGATGAATGCGGCTGAATGCCGAGGGCAGCAGCCGGTCACGCGACATAGCGAACCAGACGCGTGCTTGGCCGAGTTGGAAGACGAGGATGGAGGAGATCATTCCCATCAGCGCGCCGACCAGGACGAACAGCCGAACCCACTGCAGCCGGTGCGATCCGGTGCTGATGGAGAGTTTCTTGAGCGCATTCACGACCGGCGCCGCGTCGCCCATCACGCTTTGCCACGGGACCAGCCCCGTGAGCACGACTGCGACACCGATATAGAGGATAGTGCAGACAATCAGCGTCCCGATGATGCCGATGGGAACATCGCGCTGCGGATGTTTGCATTCCTCTGCCGCGGTGGAGACCGAGTCGAAACCGATATAGGTGAAGAAGATGATGGAGCCGCCGGTGAGCACGCCGGACCAGCCATTCGGCGAGAAGGGGTGATAGTAGCGCGGATGAATAAAGGATGCGCCGGCGAAGATGAACACCAGGATGGCTGCGATCTTGATCAGGACCATGATGTTGTTGGTCTCTGCGGATTCGCGCACGCCGCGCACCAGGATAACCGTGAGCAGCATGACCACGAGGAAAGCGGGGATGTTGAAGCCAAAGTGCCATCCCGCCTTATAAAGATCATGGCCGGCAAAGTCCTGCAGTCCGGTAGGTAGGTAGGCCGGGGAGATCCATTGGATCGGCGGGTGGATGTTGAACCAGTCGAGCAGATCCACGATGTGGGCGGCAAAGCCCACGCTCACCGACATATTGGAAAAGGCGTACTCCAGGATGAGGTCCCAGCCGATAATCCACGCCACCAGTTCGCCGAGCGTGGCATAGGTATAGGTGTAAGCGGAGCCGGCAATGGGAATCATCGAGGCGAGTTCCGCGTAACAGAGCCCGGTAAAGCAGCAGACGATAGCGACCAGCACCAGCGAAAGCGCCAGCGCAGGCCCGGCGCCGGGACGGCCAAGCATCGCGGTGTGGCGGATGAGGTAGTCCAGCAGCGGCGTGTTGGTGATGGATGCCGTGTCGAAGCGCTGCCCGGCGATCGCCGTGCCGATCACCGTAAAGATTCCCGACCCGATCACGGCGCCGATGCCGAGGGCAGTCAGCGAAACCGGCCCGAGCGTCTTCTTCAGCGCGTGCTCCGGGCACTCCGAGTCGCTGATCAGCTTGTCAATCGACTTGCGTGCGAAGAGTTGCGACAGACGCGGTGGCTCCGGCAGAAAGTTCCGGCTAAACGGCCGGGGTGACACTACCTTAAGCTATCTTCCCTGCCCGTGTAGACAGGAAAGACGGTCGGCCATGCATCCCGATGGAGACGCATGATCGACTCAGCAGAGTATCACCAGGCAGAAAACGACCCCACCACAGCTGTGCCACAGTGGGGCCGTCAGGATTGCCGATTCTGAATTGCCGATCGCGCTGGGAGCCTACCGCTTGCTCTGGCCGCGCGACAGCTTCCGGACCTTCTTCTTCTTCGAGCCGCGGGGTTCAGTGCGCTTCGCCTTGGGGGCGGCTTTCTTGCGCGCTGCGCGCTTCACTTTCTTGCGTTCCTGCGTATCTTCAATCGTCTTCGTATTTGCCATGCGGATCTCGATTCCCTCAAATGTCGTCCGGCCAGTTTGGGGCCATTACACCCGTTCGAGCTGGGCGAATTTTTCGACCAGCTTTTTCACGCCGAACTTCGTGAATTGTACTGTAATCTTCGCATCGTCGCCGTCGCCCTCGCGGCGGAAGACCACGCCATCGCCGTATTTAGGATGGCGCACCCGCTGACCACTCTTGAAACCAACCGCGCCGGTCGACTCCGGAACAGACAGCCTGGGCCGCTTTGCACTTGCCCCGCCGCGTCCGGCAAAAAAGCTGGCGATGTTGTCAATGGAGCCGGCATCCCGGCGCGGTTTGCCGGCCGCATTTCCGTAACTGCTGTTGCTACGGTATCCGCTGGATGAGGCGCTCTGGTCCTCGTCCTCGTAACTATAGTGACGCTCACCGTCTTGGTTAAAGCGTCCGCCGCTGCGACTGGAAGAACCGGTGCTGTAGCTGGCCGCATATCCACCCCACGATGTGGCGCGCTCGCGGCCCCCGCTCATGTCTTCGAGCAGATGCGATGGCACCTCTTCCAGGAAGCGGGACGGAATGGCGGCATCCGGCATGTCGTTGCCATAGCGGCGGCGATAGCGCGCGCGGCTCAGGATGAGCATGTCCATCGCGCGTGTCATGCCTACATAGCAGAGCCGCCGCTCCTCTTCGAGTCCTGTCGGATCGATGAGCGTGCGCGAATGCGGGAACAGACCTTCCTCCATGCCGCAGAGCAGCACCAATGGGAACTCAAGCCCCTTGGCCGAGTGCAGCGTCATCAGCGTCACCCGGCTGTCCGGCTTGTAATGATCCGTATCGCTGACCAGCGCGGCGTGATCGAGAAACTCCGCCAGCGTTTCACCGCGCTCCTCGGCATCCTGCGCCGCGTTCGCCAACTCCTTCAGGTTCTCAATGCGCGAGAAGGATTCCGGCGTGCCTTCGTCTTCGAGCGCGCGGATGTAGCCGCTGCGATCGTTGATGAAGCGGATCAGCTCCGGCAGCGTAGCCTTCCCGCCGGGAGTGCGGAACGCCGGCTGCTCGACTTCAGACGTGTCGGTCGTTGCCGCTCCGATTCCATTCCCGATCGATGCCGATTGCTTCGGAGCAACATCGAACGGATTGAAGCTGACGTCCGCCGGCGTCTCCTCTGCTTCTTCCTCGTCAAAGGACTCCGCCGAGAACGATGCGTCGGCCGGTTCATCCTGCGACAGGTCGAGCATCCCCTGCGCTCCAAAGGCGAAGTCGGTGCCCTCATCTTCCGCATCGGAGGATTGCGAGTAGCTGCCCTCCGGAAGCACTTCCGGAGCCTCTGTAGCCACATCCGCCGTTAGCTTTTCCGCAAAGCCCGGCTCCAGCAGTGCGCGCGCATCGTTGATCATGCGCTGGAAGCCTTCAAGCGCAGTCAGAGCTCGCTGGGGCAGCAGCCGCTGCTGGATCGCCTGCCCGACCGCGTCCCACGTGCTGATCCCGGTCTCGATCGCGAGGCGCTCCAGCGTGTCCAGCGTGGAACGGCCAATACCGCGCACCGGCGTATTGATGACGCGCTGCAGCGCGATGGAATCGTTCGGGTTCTGGACCAGCTTGAGATAGCTGAGCAGGTCCTTGATCTCGGCGCGTTCGTAGAAGGAAAATCCGCCGACCATCGTGTACTGGATCGAATAGCGGCGGAGCGCCTCTTCCACCAAACGCGATTGCGAGTTCGTGCGATAGAGCACGGCGACCCGCGCCGGCTCGTTCCCCTCTCCCGCCTTACGCAGGTATTTCTGAATGTAGTCGGCGATGAACAGCGCTTCGTTCTCACCATCGGGCGCTTCGTAGTAGCCGATGCTGGAGCCGCCCTGCCGCTCCGTCCACAGATTCTTTCCTTTGCGCTGCGCATTGCGCGCGACAACGGCCGATGCCGCTTCGAGAATCACCTGGGTAGACCGGTAATTCTGCTCCAGCCGGATGGTTTTGACCTCGGGAAAATCCTTTTCGAACTCCAGGATGTTGCGGATGTCCGCCCCGCGCCAACTGTAGATGCTCTGGTCCTCATCGCCCACCACGCAGACGTTGTGGTGATCGCCGGCCAACAGCTTCATCAACTCATACTGCGGACGGTTGGTGTCTTGGTACTCGTCGATCATGATGTAGCGGAAGCGCCGGTTATAGCGCTCGCGCGTCTCGCCGCTGGCCTTCAGCAGGCGCACCGTTTCAAGCAGCAGATCGTCGAAGTCCATCGCGTTGTTCTTCAGCAGTTCCTTGCGATAGATCTCGTAGAGCTGCGCAACGCGCTCGCTGATGGGGTCGCTCGATCCAAGGTAATATTCCTGCGGATCGATCATGTGATTCTTAGCCCAACTGATCTTCCCCAGCACAGTGCGCGGCGTCAGCGTCTTGTCATCCAGCGACATGCGCCGCATCGCCTGCTTCACGATCGCCTGCTGATCGCTTTCGTCGTAGATCGCAAAGCTGCGGGTCAGCCCCTTATCGCCGATGCGCAGCGCTTCGATATCGCGCCGCAGCACGCGCACGCAAAAGGAGTGAAAGGTGGAGAGCAGCGGCTTCGCCAGAGTCGAGCCGGCCAGCAGCTTTTCCACGCGTTCCCCCATTTCGGCCGAGGCCTTATTGGTAAAAGTGACAGCAAGGATGGAATCCGGCGCGACACCCTTCGCTTCGATCAGGTACGCGATGCGGTGGGTGATGACGCGCGTCTTCCCCGAGCCGGCGCCGGCCAGGATGAGCACAGGACCATCCGTGGCCTCCACGGCCGCGCGCTGTTGCGGATTCATCTTTTCGAGCAGGGGATTCACGGGCTGGCGTCTCGGCGGGGAGCTTCTCTTCTCTAGTGTATCGCCGCCGGCGATCCACACTCCGCAACGCGAAGACGATCACAGTTCGCTAAGCTGAAAGAGTTGCGGCGAGGACCTGCCGCACTTTCACAGACTCGTTCATGACCTCCTCCTCCACAAAAGAGATCCGCAGCGTGTGCGTCTTCTGCGCCTCCAGCAATGGCGTCGATCCAATTTTCCTTGAAGCAGCGAAAAACCTGGGTACATCCATCGCCGAGCGTGGCTGGCGCCTGGTCTATGGCGGCGCTGAGGTCGGGCTGATGGGCGCGATGGCGAACGCTGCACTTGCCGCTGGCGGCAAGGTCACGGGCGTGATCCCGCGTGCGCTGGTCTCGCGCGAGATTGCGCACCGCGGCCTGACCGAGTTGATCGAAACGGCTAGTATGCACGAGCGCAAGGCGGAGATGGCGCAGCGGGCGGATGCTTTCCTGGTACTGCCCGGCGGTCTCGGCACGCTCGAAGAAGTGTGCGAAATCCTGACTTGGAGACTGCTCGGCATTCATGACAAGCCGCTGGTCCTGATCGACACCGCCGGCTACTGGAACAGGTTCCTCCACCTGCTGGATGGCGCGATGGAAGCCGGCTTTCTGCGGCCTCCTCATCGAGCGATTTGCCCTACCGCGCCGGACCCAGGTGCCGCCTGCGAGCTACTGGAAGATCTTTGCAGCAGCCGGTAAGCCCGAAACTCTGCCATCGCGATCATCGTCTCTATGGAGCCACTCCTATTCGCGCCTCAGCCAGTTCCGGGCTGGCAGAGAAAGAACGGTCGTCTATCCTGACAGGACGCATGCAGCCGCAATCCGCCCTTTCGAAGCTCCTCTGTTTTCTCCTTGTGACCACCGCCGCATCGGCGCAGGCCCGGATTGCCATGGCGACTGCGGAGCTTCCAGATGCACCCACCGCGCAGCAAGCTGCCCCGCCCAGCACATCCGCGCCGCCTTTGAAGGCGCAACAGCAGCAGACAGACCAGCAGCCAACCTCCGATGAAGTGCTGCGGCGCGAGGAACAGCAGCGCGCCTTCGGGGTCATGCCCATGTTCCAGACCGTATCCCTGGCGAATTCGAAGAACATTCCGCCTCTACGGCCTGGGCAGAAATTTCACTTGATGCTGAAGAGTACGACCGACCCGTTCATCTTCGCGCAGGATGCCGTGCTCTCCGGCATAGGACAGGCGCGCGACACCAACTCGGGCACCAAGACCGTGATCGATCCCGTAACCGGTGTGCCGACCCAAGTGCGTTACGGATTCGGCCAGGGCGCCCAGGGTTATTTCAAACGTTTTGGCGCCTCCTACGCGGATACCGCGGACGGAAACTTCTGGGGCAACGCCGTGCTACCGGTCCTGCTGAAAGAAGATCCGCGCTACTACCGCATGGGGACCGGTTCGTTCGCGCGCCGCTTTGGCTATTCCGCCACCACGGCTGTCTGGTGCCGCCGCGACAATGGCAAATGGGGACCTAATTACGCAAACGTCGCTGGTAACTTTATCTCGGGTGGCATCTCGAACCTCTACTATCCGGACGAGGACAGCGGCGTGGAAAAGACGATCATCGGCGCCATGACCGTGACGGCAGAGGGCGTCATCGGCTCGGAGCTGATCGAGTTCCTTCCGGACATCGAGCACCATTTCTTGAAAAATCGGCACTCGACAAAGGAGTAGCAAACAAGCGAATAGGCAGGAACGGTTGCAATCCCCAGCGTGTTTCCGTGCTCCCTATTCCCTGCTCCCTCGAATGCACTCCTCGCACTGGCAGTGGCGGCGGAGAAAATCCCACGAGTAGATGCCGCTGGAGTGCCCGTCGCTCCAGTGAAAGATCACCGCGTAGCGGCCGGCAGGTTCCACGCTATTGGGTCGCGGCGGAGCCTCGTACATCGGAAGAAGCTGCGTAGCAGCTGCCTTGCGCTCGCCTGGCGCGAGACCAGCGGCTTCGCGTGCCTCATGGCACGTCGCGCAGGGGCAGGCATCGCGCAGCCAGCGGAAGCTCCAGGCGCTCCGGTGGCCGTCCTTCCAATCGATTTCCATGCCGGTGCCTTCGCTCTTGTGGATGCGCACCTTCGCGGGATCGACGGCCTCGCGCGGCAGCGGAGGACGATCGGCGCGGCGCGCCTCTCGTTCATCGACAATGCGAATGCCTTCGTGACTCATAATGTCTCTCTATCAGGATACGCGCTGCATACACCGCAGCGCCTGTAGCTATGGAGTGCGCAGGAAGAAATAGACAGCCATGCTCAGGCCGAGGACCACTACGATCGGGCGCATGATGCGGGCGCTCAACCGGCGCGAGTAGTGCGCACCGAGATATCCGCCCAGCGCCGCCGTCACCATCATGAGCAGGCAGAGGTGCCAGACGATCTGCCGTTCGACGATGAAGGTCACCACCGCGATGCCGTTCGCCACGGTCGTTGCCACCACCTTGAGTGCGTTTACCTCCCGAATACTCTGGATACCGAAAATGGCCAGCATTGCCATGATGAGGAAGCCGGCACCCGCCCCGAAATACCCCACGTAAAAACAAACCACCACCAGTCCCGCGCATAGCGGCACATAGCGCGGCCGGGCATCCGCGCTTGCTTCCGTGCGGCGGCGCGCGATCCATCGCGCAATCGGCCCGCTTGCCGCAAACAGCAGTGACGCGGCCAATAGCAGCCAGGGCACCAGCCGGAGGAATGTTCCCTGTCCAGTCCGCAGCAGAATCACGGCCCCGCTCAGCCCACCCAGCAGTGCCGAGAGCATCACGGGGATGAGCAGCCGCAGATGGACGCCCAGGTCCTTTCGATAAGCCGCAATGGAGGTGAGCTGACCGGGCCACAGCGCCACGGTATTTGTCGCATTTGCGGAGATCGGAAGCACGCCAATGCCAAGCAGTGCCGGGAAAGAAAGAAACGATCCGCCTCCAGCCACAGCGTTCAATACGCCGGCGATGAACGATGCGGCGGAAAGCCAGGCGCCCTGATGAAAGAACGAGGCTGGCATCAAGGAACCGTTGGAGCTCGTTGAAGTTCCTGCATCTTCATTCGACGACGCAGATGAGGCACTTCAAGTATTCCGTCTCCGGAATGGTGAGGATGACGGGATGATCGGGCGCGGCGCCGCGGCGTTCCACCACCCGGACGCGCCGCCCTGCATCGGCGGCTGCGGCTGCGACAGTTGCGGTAAAGTCGGCGCCGGAGATGTGGTGCGAGCAGGAGCAGGTGACCAGCACGCCGCCAGGCCGCAGCATCTTGAACGCGCGTAAATTCAGTTCCTTGTAGCCGCGGAGCGCGCCCTCCACGGCGCGCTTGCTCTTGGCAAAGGCGGGCGGGTCGAGCACGATCGTGTCGTATTGCGTGCCCGCGTCGCTCCAGTCGCGCAGCAGATCGAAGGCGTCCGCCTCGATCCAGTCCACTTCGGCGGAAAGTTTGCTGCGGTTCGCTTCCAAATTCCGTTCGGCAACCTCTAGCGCGCTGCGCGAAGAATCCACGCCGGTGACGCGCGAACACCGGCTACCTGGCATTACTGCCGCCATGTGTAGGGCGAAACCTCCCTGGTAGGTGCAGATGTCCAGAGCCTCGCCGCGCGCATGCTCCGCGGCGGCTGCGTAGTTGAGGCGTTGATCAAGGAAGGCTCCGGTCTTCTGTCCGGAAGTGGCATCGTAGGCGAAGCTCAACCCATTGAGCTGGAAGGTGGTCTGCAAGGTCGGATGCGCCGGGTCTTTCGCGTACAAGGTCTCGAGCGCGGGCGTCTGCAGCCCTTCGAGGGCCGCAATGCGGGCGTCTCCACGCTCGATGACGGTTTCCGGCGCGATCTCCTCAACCAGCACGCGCGTCAGCAGCTCGCGCACTTCGGACCGGTCGAGCCCCCGGACCAGTATCTGGATCAGGACGAGCGTGCCATAACGGTCGATGATGAGGCCGGGTAGCTCGTCCGCTTCGCTGAAGACGAGGCGGCAGGCTTCGGTTTGCATCGTGGCGCGCAAGGCGAGGGCGCGACGCAGGCGGCTCTCGATGACGGCCAGCCACTCGCCATCTGCCGTGAGCAATTCGCGACTCACCAGGCGCAGCACGATCTGCGATTGCGGGCTGTAGAGCGCGGTGCCGAGCGGAATGCCGCGCTGGTCGGCCACAGGAATCAGACCGGCGGGCGCGTCGCGCTCCTCACCCGTAACCTCAACCACGTCCGATGCATAGACCCAGGGATGGCCGGCGCGCAGGCGATCGGCGGCCCGCCTGTCGACGACTGCGGCGCGTCCCGCGACAGCAATGGTGTGCGGCCGGGGGGCGGATTCGCGCTTCCGCGAAGTGGCTTGCCGGGTTCTCGTCATGACTCTGGGAACGCTCTCTTCCCAAGGCTTTCCTGAAACTGAAGAGTCATCAGCCTATAATCAGGCATGGCGACCGCGCGTACAACGCCGCCCGATCCTATTGCCTCGCGTCCCGCGCCGCCGGATCTCTCCGGGGCAGTGGAGAGCCGGGCCTTGATCGACGCGCGCTTCCGTGCATTGCTGGACACCGTACGCGCCCACCGCCCCGGCGACGATGTGGATATCATCCGCCGCGCCTGGGAGTTTTCTCTCGAACATCATCAAGGCCAGGTACGCGCTTCGGGCGAGCCTTACGTGCTCCACCCGCTGGAGGTTGCGCACGTGCTGGCCGAGATGAAGCTGGACTCGACCGCCATTGCCGCCGGCCTGCTGCACGATGCCGTTGAAGACACTCCGGTGACGGCAGACGACATCACACGACTCTTCGGCGAGCAGGTGGCGCACATCGTCGAGGGCGTTACCAAAATCGACAAGATCCAGTTCGCTAACAGCGAAGACCGCCAGGCCGAGAACGTGCGCAAGATGCTGCTCGCCATGGTGACCGACGTGCGCGTCGTCCTGATCAAGCTGGCCGACCGGCTGCACAACATGCGCACCCTGCAGCACCTGCGCGTCGAACGCCAGCAGGCGATCGCGCGCGAGACGCTGGACATATACGCTCCGCTGGCGCACCGGCTCGGCATGGGCAAGGTACGCGGCGAATTGGAAGACCTGTCCTTCCGCTACGTCGACGCGGTGAGCTTTGACAAGGTGCAGGCGGCAATCGATGAGCGTCGCAAGGAAGGCGAAGACTTCCTGGAAGACGTCGAGCGGACGCTGCAGGAAAAACTGAAAGAGCACAAGATCGAAGCGCGCGTCGAGTGGCGCATCAAGCGGCTTTACAGCATCTACCAGAAGCTCCAGAAGCAGCGCTCGTCTGTCGACCAGGTCTATGACCTGCTCGCGGTGCGCGTGATCACCAAGAGCGTGCAGGACTGCTACGCCATCTTCGGGCTGATTCATTCGATCTGGCGGCCCGTGCCGGGGCGCATCAAGGACTTCATCGCGATGCCGCGACCGAATCTGTATCAGTCGCTGCACACAACGGTAATGGGCTCGGGCGGCCACCAGTTCGAGGTGCAGATCCGCACCGAAGAGATGCACCGCGTGGCTGAGGAAGGCATCGCCGCGCATTGGAAGTACAAGGCCAACGGCGGCCCGATCAGCAGCAAAGACGAGCAGCGCCTGGCCTGGGTACGCTCGCTGGTGGAGTGGCAGCGGGAGATGTCGGACCCGAACGAATTCCTCTCCACGTTGAAAATCGACCTGTATCCCGAAGAGGTCTACACCTTCACGCCGAAGGGCAAAGTGGTCGTGCTGCCCAAGGATGCGAGCCCAGTGGACTTCGCGTATTCCGTCCACACCGAGGTCGGCCAGGCCTGTACAGGTGCGCGCGTCAATGGCCGCATGGTGCCTCTGCGTACCCGGCTGCGCAACGGCGACATCGTCGAAATCGTGACCCAGAACGGCCATACGCCGAGCCGCGACTGGCTGACCTTCGTCAAGAGTTCGCGCGCGCGCAACAAGATCAAGCACTGGCTGAACGAGCACCAGCGCGAGCGCGCGATCGACATTGGCGGCAAACTACTGGACCGCGAAGCGCGCAAATACAAAGTTGCGCTCGCCCGCTTCACCGATGCGGATTACACGCGCGTTGCTAATGAATACGGCGTCGGTGGCGAAAAGGATCTGCTGGCCGGCATCGGCTTCGGCAAATACTCCTCGCGCCAGGTGCTCCATAAACTGGAGCCCAGCCTGATTGCGCCGCCCGCTCCGGATGTGGAAGCTGCCAGCACCGCCGATACGGTAAAGAAGCTGCACCTGAATCCGCGCACCGAGGCGTTAGAGGTAGAAGGGCAGAACGATCTGCTGGTCTACCGCGCGCGATGTTGCAATCCGATTCGCGGCGAAGAGATCATCGGCTACGTGACGCGCGGGCGTGGTGTCGCCGTCCACGCGCGCCGATGTTCGAACGTGCAGAATCTGCTCTACGAGGCCGACCGCCGCATCTCGGTCGAGTGGTCGAAGAATGCGGCCGATGAGCGCGGCCGCCAGCAGACGTATCCTGTTCGCGTCGTCGTCTACTGCGACGATCGCGCCGGCATGCTGAAAAATCTGACCGCCATCATCAGCGACGACGGCACCAACATCCGCAGCGTCGACTCGCGCGCCGGCAAGGACGGCGAGGCGATCGTCGAATTTATCCTTGAGGCGGAGGACGTCGCGCATCTGGACAGAATTGTCACCGGTTTGCGCACACTTCCCGGCGTACGCGATGTAGAACGCGCCAGCAAGGTATAATTTCGTATTCTTCATGGACGAGCAACGTCAGGAAACCGGCTGTGCTTGTTCTTATCTCGTAACGATCGTTGTTTATAAGAAGCGCATCGAAAGCAGCGAAGCGATCCAGTCCCTTCTCGCTTGCCTCGCTAACGACGCCGCCCTCGCCGCGAAATTCCGCATTTTGCTCTACGACAACTCCCCCGATACACAGGAGCCGCCGCATGCTCCCGGCATTCCTATCGACTATCGCCATCATGGGCTGAACGACGGGCTTGCTGTTGCCTACAACTGCGCGCTCGCTCTGGCATCGGCAGCAGATATCCCGTGGCTGATGCTGTTGGATCAGGACACAAAAATTACGGCAGAGTATTTGCAGGAAATCATCGAGTTACAGCCTGCCGCCGAGCAGGATGCCAGGCTTGTCGCCTTTGCACCAAAACTCATCGGTAAGACCGGCTTTCGCTCACCGGCCATGGACTTTCTGGACGCTTTGCGCCGGCAGGTCACGCTGCCAAGGTGGCGCCGGCCGCTGATATCTCCCGGAGACGCGTATGGCCCACAACGCGAGCGCATCATTGCATTCAACTCCGGCGCGGTGCTGCGCACGCAAGCGCTCCAGGCAATTGGTGGATTCCCGGAAGAGTACTGGCTGGATTTTCTGGACATGGCAGTGTTTCATGCGCTGTATCAGCATGGCTGGTATCTCTTTGTAATGAATTCCACACTGGAACATGCGCTTTCCGTCGAGGACGCTGCCTTCCTGCAGCAGTCAACCAGTCTCGCAAGACACCGCAATATCCTCTCCGCCATGATCCATTACGTGAAGACCAATGGATCGGCATGGGAGCAACTTCTGCATCGTGGCTGGCTGCTGCGCAATGCCCTTTCGCTTATGTTCCGCAGCGGTGGCAGGCCTTTCGCCTGGGCCAGTCTGCGCCAGGCGTTTGCATACTCCGCCACCTTACGCAGTGCAGCCGGAAGCTTGGCCGGCCGTCCAACAATCAGTCCAGTAGCCGGCAACAGTCGATGACCTCGTGGCGTCACAAGAAAGTTCTGCAGGGCTCCGCATCCAACCTACTTCGCCTGCTGCTCTCGCTGGCGTTTTCGCTCTATCTCCCGCACTTTCTCGTCCATCACATGGAGACAGCGGAGTACAGCGCCTGGGTATTGATGCTGCAGATCGCCGGATACGTTAACTATCTTGAATTCGGGCTGCAAACGGCAATAAGTAATTTCGTTGCCGAATACGATGCTTCTGCCAATCGCGAAGAGCTGCGCCGGGTGGTGAGCTCGGCCTTCCTCATGCTTGCCGCCGGAGGCGCACTGGGCCTTGCTGCGGTGGCGATTCTGAGCTGGAAGGTGCCGCTGCTGTTTCACGGAATGCCGGTCTCCCTATGGTCTGAAGTTCGCATCGGGTTGATCGCGATCGGCTGCTCCACAGCATTGAGTCTGCCGTTTTCCACATTCACGGCGACGTTCATCGGCTTGCAACAGTATGTGTACCCCACAGTGGTGGCCACGATCAGCCGCGCGCTATCGATCGTCGCCATCATCGTCACACTGCTGGTCACCGGCAGTCTGGTCAAGATGGCCTGCGTCCTGGCCGCCTCCAACATCCTGACATCGCTCGCAACGTATGCCGGCTGGAGGCAGCTCATATCGACGCGCGCTCCCGTGCAGCTTCTCGCTGCCACGCGGGCCCAGTTCACCCGTCTGTTCCGGTACTGCGGCGTGCTCAGCATATGGACTTTTGGCGGCCTGTTTATCAGCGGCCTGGACACGCTGATTGTCGGCCATTTCGATTTTCACGAGACCGGATATTACGCGATTGCAGCCAGCGCGACGAACTTCGCGATCATGCTGCTGGGCTCGGTGGTGAGCCCGCTTATGCCTGCCACCGCATCGCTGGGTGTGGTCAGCACGCCGGAGCGCATGGGCGCGCTGATGTTGCGGGCGTCCCGTTACAGCGCACTGCTGTTGTTTCTTATCGCATTGCCGCTCTTTGTCGCTGGATATCCGCTGCTTCGTCTCTGGGTAGGAGCAGACTATGCGCGACACTCCATCGTTTTTCTGCGAGTGCTGGTTGCGGCGAATGTCCTGCGCTATCTGGTGTATGTGTACACCGTCATGGTGGTTGCCGGCGCAAAACAGCGGTATGCCACGCTTTCGCCTGCGCTGGAGGCAGTTGTGAACCTCGCCCTCAGTCTGATTCTGGCGCATCGCTATGGAGCGATCGGTGTAGCCTGGGGCACCTTCGCGGGCGCTATTCTGGGTGTCGCCATTCACTATTGGCAGAGCATGCCGCGAACGCAGGACCTGTTACGTTTCGATCGCCTGCAGCTGACCGCCAGCATTGCGCGTCCGGCCGTGGTGCTGCTGCCGTCTATCGCATTGCTCGCGATTGACCGCGCAATGTCTCCCGCTCTTCCCCTGCAGGCGCTGCTCTCCGTACTCTGCATTGTGCTGACCCTTGCCGTAGCGTGGTGCTTTGTTTTGAAGCCGGGCGAACGGCAAAGTGCCCAGCAATATGCAACCGGGTGGTTCAGGAGGCTGACGGCTTGAGCGGCCACACAGGCCGGGAACACATCTCTGTCGCTCTCTGCACCTGCAATGGCGCGCGCTTTCTTCCCGCGCAACTGGAAAGCATTCTTCGGCAAACGCGGCTTCCAGATGAAATGCAGGTATTCGACGACTGCTCAACCGATGCCAGCGTCGCGTTACTGGAAGAGTTTGCCGCCAAAGCGAGTTTCGCCGTATGCATCCATCGCAATGCCCACAGATTGGGCTCCGTCCTCAATTTTGAACAGGCGATGCGTGCCTGCACCGGTGACCTGATTGCCCTCTGCGATCAGGACGATTGCTGGCATCCCGAACGGCTCCAACGCAGCGAGCAGGCGCTGCACGAACATCCGGAGGCCGGAGCCGTATTTACAGACGGCACGCTCATCGACGAAGACGGTGTGCCAACCGGTCGGCGTCTTTGGGAACGCTTTGTTTTCACCCCGGAACATCAGCAGCGGCTTCGCTCCGGAGACTGGATTCCGCTGGCAAAGCATCGTTTCATCACCGGAGCTACCCTCATGTTTCGCGCCGAGTATCTGCGCCGGATACCTCCTGCAAAAGACGGCTGGCATCACGATGGCTGGGTGTCCTCCATCGTCGCTGCTTTCTCCAGTCTCTGCTGGCTCACCGAACCATTGATCTCCTACCGCACACATCCCGGCCAGCAACTCGGCATCGAAGGCCACCTCGTGCCAGACCGCAATGCAGCTTCGTTTGCCGCGCGCTCGCGCAATCACTGGATCTCGTTTTTCTTTCCTCTGCAACAGCTCGATTCCCTTTGCGCCACTCTTGATGAGCTCGCGCTGCCAGCAGAGAAGAGAGCTACGGGCGCGGCGGAAGCCTTCTACACGCACCGCGTTTTCCTGGCGACGCGCCTGGGCCTTCCGGCGTCACGCCTGCGCCGTATCGCACCCATGCTTCGTGCATGGCGCAGCTATCGCCGATGCGCGACGGGCTGGTTCAGCATCTTCAAGGACTTCTGCATGGCGAAGGAAGGTGACGAACTCGAACGCGCACGGCAGGGACCGCTCTGAGGCAAGAGAGATATGATCCATAGGACGACAACAGCACTCGAATTGTGGAGCGATCATGTCCTCTGAAAAACAGCAGGTGAGCACGCAGCAGGCTCCGGCCGCCATCGGCCCTTATTCGCAGGCAATCCGTATCGGCAATGTTCTGTACAGTTCCGGCCAGGTTGCGCTTGACCCGGCGAGCGGCGCGGTAGTGTCCGGCGGCGTGACAGAGCAGACGGCGCGCGCGATTGAGAATCTGAAAGCAGTGCTCTCAGCTGCGGGCGCGAGCCTCGCCCAGGTGGTGAAGACTACCGTTTTCCTGAAGAACATGGGCGATTTCGCCGCGATGAATGAGGTCTACGGCCGCTATTTTGCACCCGACGGCGTTGTGCCCCCGGCGCGCTCCACGGTGGAAGTGGCCCGGCTGCCGAAGGATGCGCTGGTCGAAATCGAGGTCATCGCGCACCTGTAACGCAATGCCATTCACATCCATCTAATGCTTAGAAGAGAGTGAGGATTTTGATGGCCGACACGAACGTAGAGACCAGAACCGACAAGGTGGAGAAGACAGACGCCGAATGGCGCGCTCAACTGACGCCGGAGCAGTATTACATCACGCGGCAGAAAGGCACGGAGCCGGCGTTTTCCGGCGCGCTCTACCGCAATCACGACGACGGCATCTACCGCTGCGTCGCCTGCGATGCGGAGTTATTCAAGAGCGACACGAAATTCGAATCGGGTAGCGGCTGGCCCAGCTTCTTTCTGCCGGTAAACGCAGAAGCAGTGGAGACCCATACCGACACCAGCCACGGCATGGAGCGCGTGGAGGTGACCTGCGCCCGCTGCGGCGCACACCTCGGCCACGTCTTCCCCGACGGCCCCAAGCCTACCGGGCTGCGCTACTGCATCAACTCGGCGTCGCTGAACTTTGACCCTGAGAAGAAGTAGATTCCTTCTCCCTTCAAGAAGAAAGCCCCGCAAACGCGGGGCTTCTCTTTTGGGCTGGTTCTGCGATCAGGCCTTGGTGACCTTGCCGGCCTTGATGCAGCTGGTGCAGACGCGAATGCGCTTGTTGCCGCCGCCGACCTTGGCCTTAACCGGGCGCAGGTTCACGTTCCAGCGGCGCCGGCTGATGTTGTGCGCGTGGGAGATGTTGTTGCCGAACTGCGGACCTTTGCCGCAAACCTCACATACCTGTGCCATGACTCACTCCAGAACTCGATTGGAAACTGTACGCGGCGGCTGCGTGGCAGCAATCTCACCCGTGCGAATCGGGAACGCCTTCGCGAGCCTTCAGTGTACCGCGACCAGGACCGTTCCTGCAAAGAGGGCCGCGCAGGATGATGGAGTGTTCATTTTGCACCTTTTTGGTGCAGCTATCGGCTCCGCCCTCCTTCAAAGGCGCTTCTAACGCCCTGCGCTACATTAGGCTTGGCCCATCGCAGCCTCATTTTGTGTGCACATGTTCCACGTGGAACATTCTCGCGCCATACCGGCATACTCGGAGCAGCACCCATGTCAGCCACGCTGGACAGCAAGCTCCCCAAAGAACGCCGCCGCCACAACCTCTTCGACCGCACGAAGTGTGCCTTCTGGGCGGCGTTCCTGGTGCGCGTGGCGTATCTCACGCTGGCGCATACCTATCGCATCCGGCCTTTTCCGGATCATTTCGAGTACGGCTGGGAGATGGGCCGCATCGCCCGCGCGCTGGTCACCGGACACGCCTATGCCGATCCCTTTGCCGGCCATACCGGCCCGACGGCATGGGTGACGCCGCTCTATCCGCTGCTGATCGCTTTTGTTTTCAAGCTCACGGGTGTTTACACAGCGGCGTCGGCGTGGATTCTGCTGACGCTGAATTCCCTCTTCAGTGCGTTGACTGTCTTTCCGATTGCCGCGATCTGCCGGCGATCATTCGCGGCCCTGGGGCCGGCTCGCGCCGATAGCATCCGGCGGTGGGCCATCTGGCTGTGGGCGCTCTATCCGGCGGCTATGCAGTACGCAGTGCGCTGGATATGGGAGACCAGCCTGAGCACCCTGCTGTTCACTTGCGCCTTTGCGCTGGCGCTGCGAATGCACCAGCGTTCGCCGGATCGCCCGGCGCGCTTTGCCCTCCGCGACTGGGTGCTCTTTGGTCTGCTGTGGGGCGCGATTGCGCTTTCGAACCCAGCTCTGGTGGCCTTTTTGCCATTTGCGGGAATCTGGATTCTGACCGGCCAGCGGGGCGCGCTTCGAACCGGCCTAGTAAGCGCTTGCGTGGCCGGAATCCTGTTTTTGGTGGCTCTTTCGCCCTGGATGATCCGCAACGCTAGGGTTTTCCATCACTTTGTGCCGCTCAGGGCGAATTTTGGCGCTGAACTGTACCTCGGCAACGGACCGGGCGCGACCGGACTTTTGATGGAGTACAACCACCCGCAGAAGGACCCGCAGCAACTCCGGATGTATGCGCAGATGGGCGAGTACCGCTACGCGCAAATGCGGGGCGAACTGGCGAAGCAAACGATCCGCGCCAATCCGGGTCTGTTTGTGCGAAATACCCTGAAACGGCTCTATTTTTCTGGTTCAGCGTGCCGTCGGCGAGCCCAAGTGCTTTGAGCCGCTTTTTTCGTGGGCTGAATTTCGCTTTTCTGAGCACGGCCGGGCTGCTGGGGCTGCTGCTGGCGCTCAGGCGGCGTATGTATGGGGCGTGGCTGTTCTGCTTCGCTTTCCTGACCCTGCCGTTCATGTACTACTTCGTGACCGTGCACGCGCGGTTCCGGCATCCATTGGAGCCGCTGATTGCGGTGCTGGGCGTCTATCTTTTTCAAAGCACCGAACGCGCGCCGAACGCACCCGCTCAGCGGTTGACCCTGGCGTCATCTCCCGATAGACTGAGTAGGTTCCGGCGATCCTGCCTGCGCCTCTTTCTGTCTTTTTTTCGGACCGGCGAAGAGGCCCCTACCGTAGCTCTGGTTCGTTAAATCGAGCAGTGCGCGAGTGAGCGAAGCATGTATCCGCCCAACTGACTTTTGTTTTCCGGCTCCTTTGCGAGCTGTGGAGGTTTTATGTACGCGGTGATCCGCACTGGTGGAAAGCAGTATCGCGTTGCGCCCGGCGATGTGCTGCGCATTGAGAAGCCCGGCGCCGGAGCCAACGAGACAATCGAGTTCAGCGATGTGCTGGCAGCCTCGACTTCCGAAGGCGCTCTGGACAAGCCGCAGAACGCAAAGGTAACAGCGACGGTGCTCAATGAGGGCCGCGGCGACAAGATCCTGGTCTTCCATTACAAGCGGAAGAAGCAGTACAAGAAGCTGCAGGGACACCGCCAGGCTTACACCTCGGTCCGTATCAACGAGATCGAAGTGGACGGGACTACATACCGGGCAGAGAAGTAAACCGGCCAGCATCCGGCCGAAGCGCGCCGGTAAGATTTTGAGGACGAAGCGATGGCACACAAAAAAGGTTTAGGCAGTTCGAAGAATGGCCGCGACTCCAATGCTCAGCGGCTTGGCGTCAAGCGATTTGCCGGTGAGGTCGTGCCCGGCGGGTCGATCATCGTGCGGCAGCGCGGCACGCGCATCAAGCCGGGTCTGAATGTCGGCCGCGGCAGCGACGACACGCTGTTTGCCAAGGTTACGGGCAAGATCAAGTTCCAGGACAAGGGCAAGAGCGGCCGCTTCGTCTCCGTGGAACCTGCGGAATTGACGACAGCGTAAGCGCAGGGCATCTGCAAAATAGCGAAGGCCAGGGCATCCGCCCTGGCCTTTTGCTTGTGCTGGAAAGTGGAATGACGCTTCGCCGGATCCTGCCTGGATAGATACTGCAGGTCCTTCGCTCGCTCAGGATGTTAAGACGATATGAAAGGCTTACCGGGCGCCGGGCTCGACTTCATTGCGACTCAGCACGCGGTCCACGACGGCTTCCACATCCTGCAGGAAGAAGGGCGATGGCTCCGGCTGCCCGAGCGCGACGTGAGGCACCGGCTTGCCCAGCGCCACAGCTATCTCATTCCACTTGTGCAACTGCGAAGTGCTCCCCAGGGTGACGGCGGCACGGTTGGGCTCAGGCATCAGCAGCGAGACCAGCCACACGGCGGCGGCTATGGCGCTTCCCGTCTCCCGCACCAAGACCCAAGACAGGAGATGCGAGCCGGGCCGCAGCAGGAACATGAAGCAGACGGTGTCCACGACAGCCAGGACACCGAAGCCCAGCGTGATGCCGACAATACGGCTGCGCCAGGAGATGCCCAGCGCCTGGACGGATAGCAGGATGAAGGCCAGCAAGCAGAACTCGAGCACGCTGACGCAGCGCATAGCCTGCAGCACCGTGACCTGCAGCGACTGAGAATGGAAGAAGAGCGGCACGATGGCCGGAAGCACAGAGAGCGCGACCGAGACGACAGCGACCCACCGGAAGACCACGAGAGCGAGGCGGCGAAGTCCGGGCAGCGGCTCCAGTGCGTCGCGAAAGATCTGCTGCGCGGCCAGGAAGGTGAGCACGCCGGAAGCACCATAGGCCACCCAGAAGAGCGTGCAATAGACGAGCGACTCGTCGGAGCCGGCCAGCAGTCCGGGAAAGCCGAGGAGCGTGCAAACAACGATTCCGCCGATCGCGTTGATCAGCAGGTAGAGCGCGCATAGCAGGGTAGGCACGATCCTGCCGCAGGCCGCAGACGTAGGCAGCGAGCAACAGCGCTGTTTCGAGACCAGTGATCAGTCGAAGCCAATCGACTACGGAATGAGGGAGAAGCGAGAGCATGTGCCTAATTGAAGATAGACCGCAACTATCACGCCGCTCAACGTCACTCCACAGGTTTGGAGTAACGATCGAGCATTACTCTAGAGTCCGAATGGGTGATCTTTCGCTTTATCTTCGTCCCACTTCGGAGCTCGCGATTGCGGCCCGGGAATCCACCGGAAGACACTGATTCTGCACTGTCATCGGGCCCTTTTATACGGTCCTGAAACAGCCCTCCGCGTGTTACAATAAAGATACCGAACGGGCCTACCCAAGTCGTTTGAATACAGTTATTTAGTTGGGCTCAACCGCTTGCGCGAGAGCCCCCTGGCAATCACGGAGTTTCATGTCCACTCAAGAGATCGCAGCAGCCCTCCTCCCCCCCGAAGAAGAAGCCAAAGCCGCCAAGAACGGCAGCTACACAGGGAGCAACATCAAGGTGCTCGAAGGCCTGGAGGCGGTACGCCTGCGGCCGGCTATGTACATCGGGTCTACCGGCGAGATGGGGCTGCATCACCTGGTGTACGAGGTAGTGGACAACTCGGTGGACGAGGCGCTTGCAGGACACGCGACGCGCGTGGACACCATCATCCATTTCGACAACTCGATCACGGTGATCGATGACGGCCGCGGCATTCCGGTCGACGACATGACACTGCCCGACGGCGAAAAGATGCCGGCGGTGCAGGTGGTGCTGACGAAGCTGCACGCGGGCGGGAAGTTCGATTCGCTCGAACTACAAGGTCTCCGGCGGTTTGCACGGGGTTGGTGTCTCCTGCGTGAATGCGCTGAGCCAGGCGTTCGAAGTGGAGATCTGGCGCGAGCACACCTATGAGCAGGAGTATCGAAGGGCCTGCCGATTTCGAAGCTGAAGCAGACCGGGAACCACCAAGCGGCGGGGCACGAAGATTCACTTCCTGCCCGACAAGTCGATCTTTACTGTTACGGAATTCAACTACGACACGCTGGCGCAGCGCCTGCGCGAGCTTGCCTTCCTGAACAAGGGATTGATGATCACGCTGACCGATGAGCGCGTGACCGATCCGAAGACAGGCGAAGCGAAGCGTGCCGAATTCCGCTATGCCGGCGGCATCGCGGAATTCATCAAGCACATCAACAAGGGCAAGCAGGTGCTGCACGACAAGCCGATCCACATGGAGGCTTCGCGCGACGGCGTCGAGATCGATATTGCGCTGCAGTACAACGACGCCTACTCGGAAACCGTGTCTTCCGTTCGCCAACAACATCAACACCGTCGATGGCGGCACGCATCTCTCCGGCTTTCGCACTGCGCTGACGCGCACCATCAACAGCGCGGGCCAATCGCTGGGGCTGTTCAAGGACGTGAAGGAGAACCTGTCCGGCGACGATGTGCGCGAAGGCCTGGTGGCGGTGATCAGCGTGAAGCTGTCGCAGCCGCAGTTCGAAGGACAGACGAAGGGCAAGCTGAACTCGGATATCGCGGGAACGGTGCAGGCGTTCGTGAACGAGAAGCTGGGCATGTTTCTGGAACAGAACCCGCCGATTGCGAAGCGCATCATCAACAAGGCGATTGAAGCGGCCCGCGCGCGCGAAGCGGCACGCAAGGCGCGCGACCTGACGCGGCGCAAGGGCGCGCTGGATGGCGGCGGGCTGCCGGGCAAGCTTTCCGACTGCTCGGAGCGCGAGCCGGATCGCTGCGAGCTGTACCTGGTCGAGGGTGAGTCCGCCGGCGGCACTTCGCGCCAGGGCCGCGACCGCAAGTTCCAGGCCATCCTGCCACTGAAGGGCAAGATCCTGAACGTGGAAAAGGCCCGCTACGACAAGATGCTGGGCCACGAAGAAATTCGCGCCATGATTACGGCGCTGGGTTGCGGCATCGGCAAGGATGACTTCGATCCGACGAAGCTGCGCTATGGCAAGGTCATCCTGATGACGGATGCCGACGTGGACGGATCGCACATCCGCACGCTGCTGCTGACCTTCTTCTTCCGCCACATGCAGGAGCTGATCCGGCGCGGGCACGTGTACATTGCGCAACCGCCGCTGTATCGCATCAAGAAGGGCAAATTCGAGCAGTACATCAAGGACGACCGCGAGTTCGTGAAGGTGATGGTGAAGCGCGCGTCGGACGGCATGGTGATCCGCTACGGTGCGGACGGCGCGCGCAAGCAGCTCGAAGGCAGCGCGCTGACCAAGTTCATGGGCCAGCTGAATGAGTATCTCGGCTTCTTCGAGAAGGTTGACAAACGCGTTCGCAACGAGGAAGTGACCTCGCTGCTTGCAAAGCTGGAGCTGGTGCGCCGTACAGATTTCGAAGCTGCCGATGGCAAAGTCCCGGCCAAGCTTGCGCAGTTGCACAAGGCGCTCGCCGCGATGAAGAAGAACTACCAGTTCAAGGACGATCGGCGAGCCCGTGCTGGATGAAGAGCACCAGACGTGGTCTGTGAGCTTTACCGATGCGCAGGGCGCGCTTCGCAGGATTGACTGGGCGCTGGCCTCCGCACCGGAGTATCGCCAGATGATGGCGAAACACGCGCAGATCAAGGACGAGCTGGAGCCGCCGTTCCATATCGAATACGCCGCTAAGGGTAAAGCCGCAGCGGAAGAGACAGTGGAAGAGGCTGTGGCACAGGATGGCTCTGATACCGAAACAGGCGAGGCGTTGACCGCCAAGGCTGTACGCAAGGCGCCGCGCAATCCGCTGGAGCCGGTCGAGAAGAAGAGCGCGCGCGATCTGTTCGAGTACGTGATCGAGCAGGGACGCCGCGACTACCAGGTGCAGCGCTACAAGGGACTGGGCGAGATGACGGCTCCGCAATTGTGGGAGACGACGATGGATCCGGACCGGCGCACGCTGCTCTCGGTCAAACTCGAAGACCTGGCCGCGACGGAGGAGATCTTCACCACGCTGATGGGTGAGGATGTCGATGCGCGCCGCAAGTTTATCGAAGAGAATGCGCTGGATGTGAAGAACCTGGATATCTAGAAATATCTGGATTCCCTTCGGCTTTGGGGCTGCTGCGAAATCGTGGCAGCCTTTTTCTACATGTGGGAGAGCCTTCCCTCCGGAAATAGTCCTTGCCATATCTGTTTGCCAGGGAGCATTCTCCTGCTGGCTTCCGTGCACGTCCGTGGGGCCCTCCTTACACGCGAGATGCACATAGCCTTCGTCCCTCCTTCCCCCAAGAAAACCGCAGGTCAGGAGAAACTTCATGCGTATTCGTTATTGCTCAATCGTCGCGATCGTCATGCTGGCTGCCGTCAGCACCGCGCTCGCTGAAAGCCCCTGGGCAGGTAAGTGGAAGCTGGATCCATCGCAAAGCAAGCTCACTGGCGAGACTATCCATTTCGCCGCCGGTGCGGGCGGCGAAATGAGCTACACCGAGGAGGGCCATACGACGAAGTTCAAGCTGGACGGCAATCCAGTAACTTCGTGGTCCGGAGACGAAGTTAGTTGGAAGAAGGTGGATGACAACAGCTACGAGAGTCACGCGACCAGAATGGCGTTGACCTGGGAACGAGTACATGGACGATCTCGCCAGATGGGAAGAGCTATGAAGGTAGAAAGCAAAGGAAAAAATCCCAATGGCTCGGACTTCGACGACACAGCAGACTACACGCGAGTGGCCGGCAAGAGCGGACTTACTGGGAGCTGGAAGAGCACGAAAGCGAAGATGAACGAAGACCGCACCTTCGAAATGGCAGCCGACGGCGATCATGGCATGACGTGGACGATTCCGGAGATGAAAGCGAGCGTCGCTCTCAAGATGGACAGCAAGGACTATCCGGCGGAAGGTCCAACGGTGCCCAAAGGTCTCACGCTTGCCCTGACCCCAGTTTCATCCACCAGCTTCAAGATGATGGAGAAGATGAATGGCATGCCGCTCTGGCATGGCACCTACACTCTTTCGGACGATGGGAAGACGATGACGGAGTCGGATCTCCTGCGAAGACAAACGAGCCAACCACCGAGGTTTACCTGAAGCAGTAGGCACGGCCAATCCGGCGCGATGCATTGCGGGCGGCGTGCCAGAATCGCCGCCCGTTTGCTTTTCGATGTGCGCCGGTATCGCTCGGACACCTTTACGCGAACAGCGAAAATGCTCTAGCATTCGCGCATGGCTCTGCTGGAAGTGCAGGCGATTTCGAAGAGCTATCCGTCTTCGTCGGGACCGGTGCTGGTGGTGGACAGCGTGTCGTTCACGATTGCTCGTGGCGCGACGCTGGGCGTGGTTGGCGAGTCGGGGTCGGGCAAAAGCACCGTGGCCCGCATGGTGCTGGGACTGATCGAGCCGACGGCCGGCGAGGTGCGCTTCGATGGTGAAGTGGTGGCCCGCGGCGCATGGCGCGCGACTGCGCTGGATGCGGCGGCGCATGCAGCCGGTGTTTCAGGATCCTTATGCTGCGTTGAATCCGCGTATGCGCGTGGAGCAGATCCTCACGGAGCCATTCCAGATCCATTCCGCACTGGCCGGCAGCGAGGCGCATCTGCCGCGCGGGCGTAAGGCGCAGCGTGCGCGCGTCGGCGAACTGCTCAAAAGCGTGGGGCTGGATGACTCCGCGCTTGCCCGCTATCCGCATGAGTTCTCCGGCGGGCAGCGGCAGCGCATCAACATCGCGCGGGCATTGACGTTGCGGCCGGAGCTGCTGGTGCTGGATGAGCCGGTGTCTGCGCTGGACGTAAGCGTCGGCGCACAGATCGTGAACCTGCTGCGCAATTTACAACGCGAGCATGGCATGGCTTATCTGTTCATCACACATTCCATGCCGCTAGTGCGGTACCTGGCGGACCGCATCGTCGTGATGCAACGAGGCAGCGTGGTGGAAGAGGGCGAAGCAGACGCGCTGTGCCATGCGCCGCGCGAGCCGTATACACAGGCGCTGATCGCAGCTACGCCGCAATTGCCTGCGTGACGGGGCTGGGGATAAACAGCAGGTCCTTCGACGCGCCCGCGCTTCGCTCACGATGACAGTGGTCTTGGCCTCCCGCTCAGGATGACGTTCGCTCAGCCAGCGCCAGCGGAATCGCTGCCTCCCAACGCGCCTGCGCTTTCAGGATCAGCTCTACAGCCTCGCGTGCTGCGCCTTCCCCGCCCCGCCGCTCCGTGATGTAGTGGCTGATCGCCTTCAGCTCCGGTGCTGCATTCGCCACGGCGATTGCGAGACCGGCGCGGCGGCTCAGTGGCATGTCGGGAAGATCGTCGCCGAGATAGGCCGTCTCCTCGTCGGTTACGCCAGCCTTCTGTAGACACTCCTCATAGGCCTGCGTCTTTGTTGCCTGGCCGAGGTACACGTAGTCGACTTCGCACTCGCGCGCGCGCTGCGCGACTGCGGGCGATTTGCGGCCGGTAATGAAGCCGGTACGGATGCCCATGGTGTGCGCGAGCTTGAGACGCGAGGCCGTCGTGCGGATCGAAGTTCTTCATCTCGGCAACGCCACTGTCATTAGGGAGAGAAATCAGGCATACGCCGGCGGAGAGCGTGCCGTCGATATCCATGAGCAGCAGGCGAATGCGCTTGGCGCGAGTCAGGACATCCGGAGTAGGTTCGGGCATGAAGCGATTGTAATGGGAACGGCCGTCCGGGCAATTGCACTGCGGCAGACTGCCTTATTAGGCAATTGCGCCTGCGGCGCGTGCTACGCAGTTCGCTTCCTTCGGTCACGTCACCTTTGGCGCTCTGGCGTGGGAGAAAACCTGGATCTCTGGAAAATTCGCTTTGCTTCGGCCTCGATGATGTCGACGTGTAGCTCCTAGTGCTGATGGCCGGCTTGGGTGTGATCGTGTGCTTCTTCAACCGTCTCCACGCAGCCGTGCGGCTCGCCGCAGGCAGCATGCTCGAACTGCACAGTGGTGTGATATATACCGTAGCGCTGCAGCAACTGCTCGCGAATGTCGCTGAGGATGCGGTTGCTTTCCGATGGCGGAATGTCATCGATGGTGACGTGCGTCGCCGAGCGCGCGGTCTGCGAGCCAAGGCTCCAGACGTGCAGATCGTGCACATCGAGCACGCCGGAGATGGTCGACGAGCGAATTGCGAATCTCCGGAACGGAGAGCCCGCGCGGCGTGCCTTCGAGCAGAATGTTCAGCGTCTCACGGACGATGGAGATAGAGCTCCAAAGGATCAGCGCAGCGATCAGCAGTGAGAGTACCGGATCAATCCAATTGAGATGGGTGAATACGATGGCAAGCCGCCGAGGATGACCGCCGCCGTCGACACCGTATCGCCGAGCATGTGGATGAAGGTCGAACGGATGTTGAGGTCGCGGCTGCCGCTAAAGAGAAACGCGGCAATGACGCCGTTCATCACCACGCCGGCGGCCGCGACGATCATCATGAGCCGTGGCTGCACTGTGACGGGGGCAGCTGAGACGATGCATCGCCTCGATGGCAATGCCAGCTGCGATGACGATCAGAGTCAGCGCATTGATGAATGCGGCGAGCACCCCGGCACGCTGGTAGCCGAAGGTCTTCTTGTCCGATGCGGGGCGGCCCTGGAAGTACACGGCGACGAAGGAGAGCAGCAGAGCCAGAGCGTCCGAGACGTTGTGGCCCGCTTCCGAGATCAGCGCGAGCGAATGGGCATGCAGGCCCGCGAAGAAGGTGACCAGCACGTAAACGAGCGTGGCCGCGAGCGACAGGCGCAGGATGCGCTGCGTACGCGGGGTCTGGGCACCGTGAACGTGCATAAACTACAGTGTATGTGGGTCGCTCGCGCAAAGCTCAACGATGCTGGAACCGGGACGGTAGGCGGAACTGCTCATAGCGTGGACGGGCCCGATCGTGTGTGATGGAAGGATGCGCCGCAGAGAGTTTCTTCAGAATGCCGCGTTGTGTGCCTGCGCTGCGGGTGTGCGCGGCTGGGCTGAAGCTGCGCGGCCATCGCGAACCATTGCGCTGACGATCGATCGGGACCAGCGGCTTGGCCCAATACCAGCGGACTTTATGGGGCTGGGATACGAGATATCCTCGGTTGCCAAGCCGGGGCTGCTCAGCGCAAGCAATCCTGTCTACGTTGAGCTGGTACGGCGGCTTGGCGCGCGCGGAGTCATCCGCGTTGGCGGAAACACCGCGGACTACGCCGCCTTCTCGCCGCGTTCGTCTGCGGTTTCCGCGCCCAAGGCAACAGTGATCAATGAGCATAGCCTGCCGATCTGGCAGGCTTTCTCCGCGCGACGGGATGGTCCCTGATCTGGGGATTGAACCTGGGCAGCGGCAGCATTGAGGATGCTGTGGCGGAAGCGCGTGCCATTGCAGCGACTGCCGGCGATCGGCTGCTGGCATTTGAAATTGGTAATGAGCCTGACCTGTTCGTGCATGAAGGCCACCGGCGGCGATACTCCTATGACGACTATCTGAAGGAGTACCGGCGCTATAAGGCAGCAATTCGTGCCGCGCTGCCGCATGCCGCTTTCGCCGGACCTGACGCGGCTATGGCGACTGATTGGGTGGAACGGTTTGCGGCAGATGAAGGCAATGACCTGCGGCTGCTGACGCACCACTACTATCGCGAAGGACAGAACCCGCGCAGCACGATAGACAAGCTGCTGCGGCCCGATCCGAAGCTCGCCGCGATGCTCGATCGCATGCGTGCGGCAAGCAAGAACGCCCGAGTTCCCTATCGCATCTGCGAAACCAATTCGTTCTCCGGCGGCGGTCGTCCGGGCGTGAGCGATACATTCGCGGCGGCGCTGTGGACTCTCGACTATCTCTGCGTGCTGGCATGGCATGGCGCGGATGGCGTGAATATGGAGACGGGCGTGAATCAGCTTGGTTTCATCAGCAGCTACTCGCCGATTGCCGATGATGAGCACGGGCACTTCACCGCTGCGCCGGAGTATTACGGCATGCTGGCCTTTGCGGAGGGCTGCCGCGGCGAACGCGTTGCCGCGCACTACGACCCGGGTGCGATGGACCTGACAACTTATGCCACGGTTGACGCGATCGGCGCGACTGCGGTTGTGATCGTGAACAAGGATGTGTCCACAGACGCGGCGGTACGTATCGTGGCGGGACGAAAGCCGAGCAGGGCGCGTGCGATGCGGCTTACGGCGCCGTCACTCGACAGCAAGACCGAGGTCAAGCTGGGCGGTGCTGCGGTTGGTCTCGATGGCCAGTGGCATGGGAGGTATGAATCTGCGCCTGTCATGGATGGGATGTGCCGCGTAGATGTACCGGCGGGAAGCGCCGCGATTGTCAGGATGGCGATATGAGACACGGGCCACAGCAAGATTCTCCACGTTATGCAATCGCGTTTTTAGACGATGGCCTGGCGCGCGCCGCCGCGGCGCAGTGGGTGCAGCGGAATCGAGTTCGCCGTGTCGCGCAGGCCGCTCCAGTTCTCGGCCACGATAAGGCTGTTGCCGGGATTGTGCGGATCGTAGCGGACCGAAGCCGGGAAGCTGAGCCGGATCTTGTGAATGTCCACGACGTGCTGCAGCAGCGTGACATCCTGCGAGCACTCGTAGGTGACGCCAGCCACATCGTATTGATAGAGGATGAGCTGCATGCCGAGCGGACGATCGGATTCCTCCGGCGACAGCTCGTTGATGTCCAGCACGGTGGCATCGATGATGCGGCCCTTCTGCACCAGAGCATCGCGGCGATCACGCTCAAGTTCGTCGGGGCTGGGCCGCTTGCGCGACATCCAGTAGACAACGCTGGCAATGGCCTACTGCGGCTACGACTGTGATGCCGCTTGCCATCTGTGTCTCGCGCGGGGTGATGCCGAACATGATTGCTCCGGGAGTCGGAGAGCGCCGCAGCAAACTCTCGTCTTTCCTGCTGCTAAGCATAGCGCAGCGCGCCCATAACATGAGTTACGAATCGGTGTCGGCCCGATGGCGCAAAAGAGGGATACAAAAGCATTTTTCCCGCTGCTGTGCACTGACCAGGCCTTCGGGGAACGTGGTTTTTGCCGTCGAAGGTAAGCCCGTTGCAGGAGCGCCTTGCGCGCAGCTCCGGGGAGGATGCCTGAGGCTTAAAAGCGTATAGTGAAGGGAGGATGAATCAGTCAGTCGTAATGCCGCCGGCGGAGTCTCCGCGGCGGTTTTCCACATATACAAGCGGCGGTTCCGAGGCGGGATCGCTCAGTCTGGCGGACGGGCGGCGCATCCGCTCCACCACGGTGATCTGCGTGCGGCGGGGCAAGACCGTAGTCATGGCCGCTGACGGCCAGGTGACGTTAGGCGAGAGTGTGATCAAGCACTCGGCCAGGAAGATCCGCCGGCTCTACCAGGACAAGATACTGGCCGGATTTGCCGGTTCGACCGCGGACGCCTTCTCGCTGTTCAGCCGCTTTGAAGGCAAGCTGGAGCAATATGCCGGCAACCTGGGGCGGGCGGCCGTGGAGTTGGCCAAGGACTGGCGCACGGACAAGATGCTGCGGTCGCTGGAGGCTTTGCTGGTGGTTGCGGATCCGCACCAGACATTCCTGCTGAGCGGCGCGGGCGACGTTATCGAGCCGGACGAAGGAATCGCGACGATCGGCTCCGGGGGATCGTTTGCGCTGGCAGCAGCACGGGCGCTGATGCAGAACACGGAATTGGGCGCGCGGGAGATTGCGGAGAAGAGCCTGCGGATTGCAGGGCAGATCTGCATTTACACCAACGACCAGATCACGATTGAAGAGTTGAGCGCCTAAGCAGGAGAACAGGCACATGGCTATCTATTTACCGGGCACAGCGGAAGACCAGGAGCTGTCGCTGGACGAGTTGACCCCGCGACAGATTGTCGCGGAGCTGGACAAGTACGTCGTGGGGCAGAGCGCGGCAAAGCGTGCGGTGGCGATTGCGCTGCGCAACCGCATGCGGCGGCAGAAGCTGCCGCCTGATCTGGCCGAAGAGATCATGCCGAAGAACATCATCATGATCGGGCCGACGGGCGTGGGTAAGACGGAGATTGCGCGGCGGCTGGCAAAGCTGACGGGCTCGCCGTTCCTGAAGGTTGAGGCGTCGAAGTTCACCGAGGTCGGCTACGTGGGCCGTGATGTGGAGTCGATGATCCGCGACTTGGTGGAGATCGCGATCGACATGGTGCGCGAGGAGCGGCTGGAAGAGGTGGAGGACAAGGCGGAGCTGAACGCGGAGGAGCGGCTGCTAGACCTGCTGCTGCCTTCGCCTGCGGCTGCGCCGAAGCAAGAGAGTCCTAAACCCGAAAGCAGGGCGGACTCGAAGGTGATCGACATCGTGCGTGGACCGGAGACGACGCCGACGATCGAGACACCGAAAGAGGCGAGCGACAGCCACAACCGCACGCGCGAGAAGCTGCGGCAACAGTTCCGCGAAGGCAAGCTGGACGAGCGCTTAGTGGAGATCGATGTGCGCGAGCGCAACATGCCGAGCTTCGAGATCATCACCAACCAGGGCCAGGAAGAGATGGACGTCAACTTGAAGGACGTTCTTCCGGGGCTTTTCGGGCAGCGGACGAAGAAGCGGAAGATGAAGGTGAGCGAGGCCTTCGAATACCTGGTGCAAGAAGAGGAGCAGCGGCTGATCGATATGGATCAGGTAAACCGCGTGGCTGTCGACCGGGTGGAAAATTCCGGAATTATTTTTCTGGATGAGATCGACAAGGTGGCGGGGCGCGAGGGTGGCCACGGGCCGGACATCAGCCGTGAAGGCGTGCAGCGCGACATTCTTCCGATCGTCGAGGGCACGACGGTGAACACGCGCTACGGCATGGTGTCTACCGACCACATCCTGTTCATCGCGGCGGGCGCATTCCATGTGTCCAAGCCGAGCGACCTGATTCCGGAGCTGCAGGGACGCTTCCCGATCCGCGTGGAGTTGCAGTCACTCACGGTCGAGGACTTCATTCGCATCTTGACGGAACCGAAGTCGTCGCTGACCAAGCAGTACGCGGCGCTGCTTGAGACCGAAGGCTTGAAGCTCGAATTCACGCGCGAGGCGCTGGAGGAGATGGCGCAGTTTGCGTTCCGCGTGAACGAGACGACGGAGAACATTGGCGCGCGGCGGCTGCACACCATTATGGAGCGCGTCCTGGATGAGATCAGCTTCCTTGCGCCCGATCTGCAAAAGGGTCAGAAGACGGCCGAGGGCGTGGTGGACCTGGCGGCGGCTTCGGCCGACGGGCTGGGGGCCACGGTTCCGCTTCCGATGGTCGAGCGCTCAACCGAGCACGGCATCGAAAAGGTCGTGGTAGTGGATCCGGCGTACGTGCAGGCGATGGTCGCGACCATTGTGAAGAACCAGGATCTGTCGCGGTACATCCTGTAGCGGGTCGAGGATCCACTCCCCTCCCGCTACCACGCTGGCGCACTCACGGACGTGAGCTTTCTACGTACTTGACCAGCAGTACTTCGTTGCCGATCTCGCTGAAGATCAGCTCGTCCACAACTCCGCCTGCCACGAGAAGGCCGTAACCGCCGGCGCGCATTCCTTCTTTTTCGCGTTCCTCGATGTGGGCCATTGGATCCGAGGATGTGCTGGCATCGGCGGCGTGGCTCAAGGATTCGCGGCGGAAACCAGCGCCTGGATCGCGTATGTAGAACACCAGCGCGCGTCGCGTGCGTACTCCGGTGACTTCCACTACCTGTTCAGGATTGAATGCGGCGCCATGCTCCATGGCATTCAACAGAATCTCGCGCAGGGCCAGCATGATGTCATGGCGTGTGTCCTCCGGCAGTTGCGCGCCCAGCTCTTTCACGAAGGTCATGAGCCGCTCCGCTGTGATAAGGCGGCAGTTGACGCGGACCGATACCCAGCCGGGCCTGGCGGAGAGCACTTGTATGTCATCTCGCCATTCGTTGTCGGACGCTGCTTTGCGCGCCAGATTTGCAATCTCGTGGGCATCGAAGGGCGGCGTGAAGCAGGCAAAGACGCGGGCGCGCAACGCAGCGATGACTTCGTCCGGAGTGCTGTGAGCGGCCAGAACGATGCACTTTACCCCGGGGCGGATGGCGCGCATCTCCTCCAGCAGAGCCAAATCTTCCGCGACCGCGCTATCGGGACTGGTGATGACGACGCCGAAGGACTGCATGCGCAACCGGAATAGAGCATCGGCATGACCGGCCGCATACTGCATGGGGAAGGTCTCGGCAGCGAGGGCATCGCCTATTTCGCGGCCCACCTGCGTGTGACTTCCAATGATCAGGACCCTGCTCATGTTGCACTCCACGACGAACGCACTGGAGCAGATTCTAGATCAGTGACTCCACAAGGTCGTGAAACAACGCCCGCGGCCGCGCTCAGTGGCTGTTCCTAGGTACGGGGGCTTTCTGAGCAGTTTCGTGGTGACCCTCGGGTGAGTCTTCCACGTCACGAGACAGTTGCGCCAGCTTCGCTTCGACTTTGCTCTTCGAACTGGCCGAGTGTTGATACAGGTGAATCTCGCGATAGAGAAGATAGAGATCCAATTCGACCAGATTGTCGTAGGCGCCAGCCTCGTCCGGCGTGACGCCGGGAGGCGGATTCTGCTCATAGTGATGGATCCGTTTCTGGTGGGCTTTGGCGATGGCCTGGATTTCCCGGATGTAGCGCTGATGTTTTGAGGCGTGAGCACTTCCACCAAGGACAAGAGAGATGAGTAGCACAGCGATAATTTTCATGCCGATTCCCCGAAGCGATTCTGAAACGAATTCCTGCATTCGAGTGACAACGCTCGAACCTATTTTTCGGGGGAATGCTCTATCCGCTGACTTCCGCGTACGCGGCTTTTTCTTGACAGCAAAAGGCCCGGGCAGATAATTGCGGGCTTGTTTCGTCTGCCGCGAAGATACTGTACTGCACGCGGCAGCCCCTCCCGCGTTTGCCTGTCGGTTTGTATGAATCGTCGGTTACTTGAAGAGTTGCACGGTGGTGCCGCCGCCGCGTGCCGGGGAGGTTCCCATCGCTCATTACGGCCATCGATCCATCAATAAATTGTTGCCAGGTAAAGAAATTCCGTCAAGGGAGTTAATGTGGAACGATGGGAAGCACGATATGTGAGGGCATCTGCGGCGTGCAGTACACGCGTTGTGTTGCGGGGACGAAGTCGGCGGCTGTTGCCTGATAGATGCTGGGCACAAATTTTTGCGGGTTGCGATCGATCACCGGAAACCAGGTTGACTGCACCTGCACCATGATGCGGTGCCCCTTGAGAAAGACGTGATCGTGATCCCGCAGGGGAATATCCCACTTCTCCGGCTGGTTTGCGGTCAGCGGCTGCGGATGCTCATAGCTGCGTAGATATCGTCCCCGCCGCACTTCCATTGCAATGGGCAACTCATATCCGTTGAGCGAATCTGTGTAGCCGCTCGGCTTTGCCGGAGCGATATCGTCCGCACTTTTTTGTTTGCTTTCCGGATAGACATCGATCAGCTTCACGACAAAATCGGAGTCTGTTCCCGAAGTGGATGCGTAGAGCGCCGCCGCAATCGGCCCCGTGACCACCACATCGTGATCGAGCGGCGCGCTGGTGAAGGTCAGCACATCGGGGCGATTGTCCACGAAGCGCTGATCGGCGACCTCCCATGTCCGCCATTCGGGTTGGGGATAGGTGGGCGAGATGGGCCGCACGCGGTACGGCACCGGATTGGCCGGATCGGAGACGAACTGCCGATACTGCGGAGCCGTCCGCTGCCGCTGGCGTGAAGGACAAGGTGCCGTCGGCTTGCAGATACAAGTTTGTCGGCTTTGTGCCCTCTGGAGGCCAGCTTTTGTAACTGCGCCAGGTATTTGATCCTGTCTGGAACGTGGTCGCCTGCCAGTCCGGCTTTGAGCCCTGGCCGTGGAGATAGTAGCGGAAGAACGCTGCTTCGATGTTCTTGCGAAATTCGAGCGACGTCTTGTGCCCGCCGAATGGGACGATGCCGATGCGGTCTCCCTCCGGCGACTGCCATTCTCCGTGGTACCACGGGCCGGCCACCATCAGGTTGGTATGGTCGGGGTCATTCTCCTCCGCATGCCGGAAGATCTGCCACGGACCCCACGGATCTTCCTGATCCCAGAAGCCGGCCACGTTCAGGTTCGGCACGGTGGAGCTGTGCAGCTGGTTCACCCACGCTTCCTGCTTCCAGAACTGGTCGTAGTCCGGATGCGCCATCATGTCATTCCAGAAAGGCAGCTTTCCGTGCAGATAGTTCGCATTCGCGTGCGTTAGCGGCCCGAGATTCGAGATACCACTCGTAGGTGTCGTAGGTGTTGAAATCGAAATGCGTGTTGGTGTTTTTGTCGGCCTGCTCCAGCACCGAATATTCGAAGGCATAGCTTTCGCGCAGCGCTCCGTAGCGGTGCATATCATCGTTCATCCACTGATCCACCGGCGAAGCCTGCTCGCTGATGGCCTTGAGCGCGGGGTGCGGATGCAGCAGCGTGAGTCCTGCCGTCAGCCCATCGTACGACACACCGTAGATGCCGACCTTGCCGTTATTCTGCGGAACATTCTTCACCAGCCAGTCGATTGTGTCGTATGCGTCGTTAGTCTCGTTTGCCTGTTTCGGATCGTTGGGATCGTAGCGCTCGGTCATCAGGAATACGCCCTCTGACTTGAAGCGGCCGCGCAGATTCTGGAAGACAAAGATATATCCGTCCGCGGCGAGCTCCTTCCAGTTCGCCGGCAACCAGTCCGCGCCGTTCTTCGCCGCGGCTTTGTCGAATTCCTCCTGCGTCGGCACACCGTACGGGGTGCGGGTGAGGAGAATGGGCAGCGGCTGGGCTTGATCTCTCCGCGTGATAACTGCGGTCTGCAGGTGTACGCCATCTCGCATGGGGACCATGAACTCCTGCACGCGCCAGACGCTCTTCGCCGTTGCCGGCTGTGGCGGCGGGGCTCTGCGCATGCAGCAGAGGGGGCATGGGGCAGCGGACGACAAGAAGAGCCAGCAAAAGGCATACCACTACCCACAAGAGTCGGCTACGCATTCTTCCTCCGGCAAACGGGATCAGCCGAATGATGAGCTTGAAAACGGCTTAGGCTAATTGCTTATGAATACCTCCGGCACAAGATTGCCCGCGTATTTGTTCGGTCTGTTGATCCTTTTGACTCCGGGATGGTTTGCACAACACGCTACCGCACAGGCGATGCCGGCTGCGCATTCAGAGCGGCCCACGTATCCGGCCCGCGATCCGCACACCCAGGGCTATGTCGCTGCGACGGAGCTGCCCGATGGCGCGAATGCTCCGGCGGACGCGGATGGGAATTTCATCCTGGGCCCGACGCATCCGCCGGCTCCGGAGATGACCGCGAAGGCGGGTGTGCCGCAGGGAGATGTTTATACATTCACGATGAGCTCGAAGGAGAGCCGGCTCTATCCCGGGATTGCGCGGGAGCCGCATACGTTTGGCACGCCTGATCCAAAGAATCCCGCCAGGCTGATCGTGACCTCCAGCCATCCTGCGCCCTACACGCGCCGGGTGACGGTGTATGTGCCGAAGCAATATGTAGCAGGCATGGTTGCGCCATTCATCGTGGGAGCGGATGGGCCGGATGGCGATCTGTTTACCGCGCTGGACAATCTGATTGCCGAGAAGAAAGTGCCGGTGATGATTGCTATTTCCATCAGCAATGGCGGAGGCGATGCGCAGGGAAGCGAGCGCGGGCTGGAATATGACACGCATGTCGGGCCGGTATGCGGAGTTTGTGGAGACCGAGGTGCTGCCGAAGGTGGAGGCGCTGTATCACGTGCGGCTGACGAAGGATCCAGACGGCCGGGCGGCGATGGGCGGCAGCTCCGGCGCGGCGGCTGCGCTGATCATGGCCTGGTATCACCCGGAGCTGTATCACCGCGTGCTGAGCTACTCGGGCACATTCGTGAACCAGCAGTGGCCGTGGAACGCGGAGACTCCGCATGGCGCGTGGGAGTTTCATGAGCACCTGATTCCGGAGAGTGCGGCGAAGCCTTTGCGCATCTGGATGGAGGTGGGCGACAAAGACCTTCTCAATCCGAATGACATGCGGGATGGGATGCACGATTGGGTGGACGCCAATGAACGCATGGCGCGGGTGCTGGCCGCGAAGGGATATCACTATCAGTTTGTATTTGCGCGGAACGCGGGGCATGTGGACCATGCGGTGAAGCGGCAGACGCTGCCGGAGGCGCTGGAGTATGTTTGGCGCGGGTATGGGGGTGGGGGTGGGAAGCGCTGATGCGGGCGAAAAAAAGCCCACCCGGACTTTTGTCAGAGTGGGGCTGCTCTGCGTTCGGTTGCGAATCTACGGCGTCTCGTCGTCGAAGATAGCTCCTACGGTCGTCGTTCGTCGACAGATTGATGGTGCAACGTATTCGGCCCGACGTTGGATCCGTGACTGGTACAGTTTTGACGTTGGCTTCGCGCAGTTGCTGGACCATCCGCCGAATTTGCTCAGCTCCCTGCTTGGGGCGGGGGCAGTCAGGGTCACTCTGGTGTCTACGGGATAGGTCGCCGTGCAAATCGACCCACCCATTTCCGTCGGCAGCCCAACGGGCCCGCAATCGATCACGTTCGGCGTACCAGTGGCCGAAGGAGCTGTTACCAGCCACTGCCCGGTCCCAAGCCCTTCGTGGTACACAGTGAGCGTCGAGAGTGATGCGGACATCGGATCCCGGAAAGCATGAACCTGGAGTTGTTGGCGGATTCGGCAGAACATAAGGGGCAGCCGAAAGTCTGCCGTGGCGGTGGCTATTGTACCGTCATTGCTGATCGGTTGCTTCCGCTGTGATGACGGCGCCCGTTTCCTACGCTAGCTTCGAATCACTGACAATCCCGGCCGTTCTCCGTGCACCGCCGGCGGCGCGCTGTTGGTATTTGTGATCGGGAAATTCATTGGGCATATCGGAAGTAAGCCAAGTTGACCGAGTTGGTCAGGTCTCTCACGGTCGGGGCGGCGGAGAAGGTTCCGATCGCCAGGAATTGGCCGCTGCCCCGCAAATTGCCAACGACAATCCCGCTCGGAATGATGGTCAGCGAAAGGATGCTTCCTCCAGCTCCCCGCCTGTCCTCCGCCTGCACCCGTAACGGTGAGCTGTGCGCTGGAGCTGACCAAGCCGTTGAACGCCGTCGCCTCGGCTGTGATCGTGGTGGTGCCTGCCGAGACGGCCGCCACCATTCCGGTCGCGCTGACGGTTGCGACGCCGGGAGTGGCGGAGCTCCATGTAACGGTGCTGGTTATGTTCTGTTTTGTGGGGCGTGCCGCATTGCCGAAGGTTCCGTACGCGGTAAATTGCGATGTCTGTCCTACGGCGAGAGACTGGCTTGTCGGTGTGACCTGAACGGAGTCCAGTCCGGA
Organism: uncultured Acidobacteriaceae bacterium; assembly: GCA_963797895.1. Lineage (GTDB taxonomy): Bacteria > Acidobacteriota > Terriglobia > Terriglobales > Acidobacteriaceae > KBS-83. Next base: position 988,385 of record CAWCRD010000006.1, on the reverse strand, counting down.
GGGGTTGCCGCAGCCGGCGAGGGTAGAACCAAGGCAGAGCAGCAATAGCGCCTGAACGCAACGGCGAACGAACATGAGAGTCTCCTGGCAATTCCCTGCATCGGAATGATCCGCGTCGCCTGAATGATGAACGCCGGCGGTCGGCGCGGCGCACACCGCTGTGCACATCCGCGCCGATGCATCGCATTCATGTGCAAGCAGAGAGCCATTCCCGCAGAAGGTCACGCGTTTTGAAATCAGTCAGTTGCGTATAGCGCGGAGAGGGTGGGTGTCGCCGCGTGTATACAGAGCCCGGCGAGACGATACGCTGCGTATACATGGACGGGCGGGTCGGGATGGCAAATCCCGATGGATCGATGTTGTGGTTGTGTTGGAAACGGGGAGGACTCGATGACGGAAGATGCAGCCGGGTGGTGGCGGCGGAAGAATATTGGCCGCCGCGCAATGGGCGCTTTCAAGACCGGGGTAGCGGCGGTGCTCTGCCTTTGGCTGGGGAATCTTTTTGGTCTTGCTCACAGCTATTGGGCGGCGATCTCGGCCATTGTGGTGATGGGCTCGGACAGCGTGGTGAACTTGACCTCCTGCCGCGACCGGCTGATCGGCACGGCGATAGGGGCTCTGATCGCATGGGGGACGTCCTACGTCTGGCATGGGCACTACGTCGTGTATGGGCTGGCGGTGATGCTGTGCCTGCTGGCGTGCAGCCTGCTGGAGTTTGAGAAGGCGGGACGGCTGGCGGGCGTGGCGCTGACGATCATCGTGCTGATCCACATTGATGGCGGCCCGGGACGGGCTGCGCTGGCACGATTCCTGGAGGTGAGTTTGGGGATTGTTGTTGCGCTGGGGGTGACGGTGCTGGTGTTTCCAGAGCGGCCACTGATGGGCGCCCAGAATCAAAACGGTAGACCCTCCGGGTCAGCCGGCTCGGGCTAATGCTTGGGCGGGCACTTAGGGATAGGACTCGGTGCGCTTTGAGGACAGCGATTGGAGCAGGGTGTGGAAGCGCGGATGGTCGCGGATGGGGTTTAGGTCCGGATCGTGCTCCAGCCACTCTTTGTAACCGAAACCATTGCGTATCGCTTTTTCGAGCAGGTCGAGCGCCTTATCTGTTTCGCCGAGCTGGCTGTAGGTACAGGCGACATTGTAGAGGACGGCAGTCTCTTCGGGGTCGATGGCCAGTGCGCGCGCAGTCCAGTCGAGGGCACGTTCGCGATCGCCGAGAAGCAGGGCTGTGCCGCCGCCGAGATAGAACGCACGGACATCGCCCGGTTCGTGCTGGATATGCCGCTCAATGACCTGCATAGCCTGCTCGCCGGCCTGGCGGGCTTCGTCTTCGCGCCCGAGGGAACGAAGGCAGTTCTCAAGCTGGACGATGGACTGATAATCAGCGGGATCGAGCTCGCTGGCCTTGCGGAAGAGGGCGGCCGCCTCCTCCATCCTTCCCTGCGCGAATAAGGCGCGCCCATAGAAGTAAAAGGCTTCAAAGAGGCGGGGATTGAGGCGGATTGCCTCCTCGAATTCCCTTTCCGCCTGGTCATAACTTTTGCTGAAGACCTCCGCGAGGCCGCGCGCAGCGTGCGCCTCGGCGGATTCGGGGTCGAGCTCGACAGCGCGGCGGCTGGCGGTCATGGCTTCGCGCAGATTGTCCTGGGTCGCTTCGAAGAACATGTAAAGGAAGGAGCAGCAGTTGGCGACACCGGCGAAGGCGGCGGCGTACGCAGGGTCAATGACGATGGCACGGGCAAACATCTGTCGCGCGAATTCTATGCCCTTGCGACGGAGTGAAAAGAAGGCCTGGCGACCGCGAAGATAGTAGTCGTACGCCTGGATGTCGCGGGTCGGGACCTTTTCGATGGCGCGCTTCTCGGTGTCCGAGAGCACGACGCGGAGGGCACGGGCGATGTTCTGCGCGATCTCATCCTGAATGGCGAAGACGTCTTCGAGCTGGCGGTCGTAACGCTCCGCCCAGACGGAGCGGCCGGTGCGGGTTTCGGCGAGCTGGGCGGTGATACGGAGGCGGTTGCCGGAACGGCGGAGGCTGCCATCGAGCACATAGGCAACGTCCAGCTGCTGGCCAACTTGTGACACGGGGAGTGACTTGTCGCGATAGGCCAGGACGGCGGAACGGGGCAGTAGCTGTAGCTCGCGGATTTTGGTGAGCTCGGTGATGATGTCTTCGGTCATGCCGTCACGGAAGTATTCGTCTTCCTTGTTCTCGCTGAGATTGGCGAAATAAAGGGCGGCGATGGACTTTTCCGACTGCTGCGGAAGAGCGCGAGTGCGGGCATCAATGCGATCAAGCGCCTGGAGGATTTCGTCCATGGAAGCGCAACGTTGTGCAGGCGATTTGGCGAGACAGCAGTCGATGAGCTTTTCCCATTCAGGATCAATCTGGGGAACCAGGGTGCGCAGCGGGGTATAAGGCGCGCGGAGGATGGCGTACAGAATGTCCACGGAAGTTTCGCCCTGGAAGGGCAGGCGGCCGGCGAGGCATTCATAGAGCAGGACGCCGAAGGAGAAGATGTCACTGCGAGCGTCGGCGGGCTCGCCGCGGAGCTGCTCGGGAGACATGTAGGGAACAGTGCCGCCGGTCGAGTCCCGGCTAGTACGCGTGGTGGAAGTCTCTTCCGCTTCGCCGGGGACGCGCTCGCGGTGAGCGAGCTCGGCGAGACCGAAGTCGAGAATCTTCACGCGCGCGCGGGAGTCGATCATGATGTTGGCGGGCTTGATGTCGCGATGGCAAACGCCGGAGCGATGCGCTTCCTGAAGTCCTTCTGCGATCTGTCGAGCAATGCTGAGAAATTGTGCGGGCGGCTGGGCGGCGGGTACCAGAGTGTGCTTGAGCGTCTGGCCGGTTACCAGCTCCATGGAGATGAAGGGCACAGCCTCGGTGGCGTTGACCTCGTAAATGGTGGCGATATTGGGATGGTTGAGACGCGAGGCGGCTTGCGCCTCCTTGAGCAGTCGCTTGCGCGCCTGCGGATCGGCGGCGGTTTTGGCAGGAAGGAATTTGAGTGCGACAGCGCGGCCAAGAGTAAGGTCTTCCGCGCGATAGACGGCACCCATGCCGCCTTCGCCCAGCATGGCATCGATGCGGTAGTGCGAGATGGTCTGCCCGATCAATGAAAACCGCTTTCGCTTGGGACCGCTTTCGCCGCTGGAGCGATTTCGCCGTGGCGCTTATGGTAGAGATGAGTGGAAGCGGGAGTCAACGAAGCGTATCGGAGTTTGACCAATGTGCCGGAATATCAAGATGCTTTTCAACTTCGACCCTCCGGTGACGGAGGAGGAGATTCGCGCAGCGTCGCTGCAGTTTGTGCGGAAGATCAGCGGGTTCAACAAGCCGTCGAAGGCGAACGAGGCGGCGTTTCTGGCGGCGGTGGATGAGGTGACGGGAGCGTCGGCGCGGCTGCTGCATGCGCTGGAGACGCATGCGCCGGCGAGGAGCCGGGAAGAAGAGGCGGCGAAGGCAAAAGCGCGCTCCGCCGCCAGATTCAGTGCGAGTTAGAGGAAATACGGAAGGCTCAGCCGGTGAGGCGGTTGTTCCTCAGGCTGCGCTCTTCCATGAGTGAGAGTGCTGGTCCGCCGTGCGAATCCAGGCGATTGTGCCGGAATCGCGTCGAGCGGATGTGGTGTCTGCCGACGTTTGCGAGACGACGGCAGGCGTGAGATGGAAACCCTGCTTCCGCGTGGTGAGCGGAAAGTACAGCAGTGCAGTTGCAGGACCGCAAATCAGAAGAAATACGCAGAGCCCCATGGACTGCCTCCCAGTGTTGATCTGTTGTAAGACACTGGGAACAGGGTTGAACAGATGACGGCTACGTGAAACCGGGTGTAAGTCGTCACCTGCTGGTGATTACTGGAGCGGTATGCTGAGGTGGCTTTGTTCCGTTCCGGGCTGGTGCCCAAAACGGGCCTGCTGATTTGATTCGCGGAACTTGAGAACCAAGCGAGATCTGGGCACCCGTACAACGTTTGTTCGTTCAGAAGCAGCGTTTGGGGTGCCGGCGGATGTCTTTCTCGATGGCGTTCCATTTCTTTCTCTCCTCGTGTGCGCGGTGGATGTCGGTTTGCCGTTCGAGATAGTTGAGCTCCTTCTGCAGCTTGCGATAACTGCTGAGGCGTGCGGGATCGAGTGCGGCATCGCGAACGGCGCAGCCCGGCTCCGCCTGATGCGAGCAGTCGCGGAACCTGCAGTGCGCCGCTAACTCGGCGATTTCTGCGAAGGCATTGTCGATGTTCTCCGGATCGGCCCAGAGCTGCAGTTCGCGCAGGCCGGGAAGATCCATCAGCAGCCAGTCGCCGGGCATGCGGATGAGCTCGCGACGCGTAGTGGTGTGGCGGCCTTTGCTGTCGGACTCGCGCACGAGCGCAGTGGATTGGCGCGCCTGGCCAAGCAATGCGTTCACGATGGTGGACTTGCCGGCACCAGAGGAACCGATGAGAGCGGCGGTATGGGCGGGTGGGACGTTGCGCTCGATCGCCTCGAGCCCCCACTGCTCGAGCGCACTGAGCGCGAAGATGGGCACACCGGGCGCGTGGCGTTCCGTGAGGCGAATTACGTCCTCGACATCGTTACGTAAGTCCGCCTTGTTCAGCAGGATGATGGGGCGGGCGCCGCTCTCATGCGCGAGGACGAGATAGCGCTCAATGCGGCGCGGGTTGTAGTCGCGGTCGAGACCGCTGACGATGAAGAGCAGGTCCATGTTGGCCGCGAGGACCTGCTGCTGCAGCCGCTTGCCGGGTTCTTTGCGGGAGAGCGCGGTGCGGCGCGGAAGCAGGCCGGTGATTACGCTTCCGTCGCGGAGCGTGACCCAGTCGCCGACGCAGGGCTGGCTGGAGTCGATGTGGCGGAGGTGGCCGCTGAGGCAGGCGGTGACCTCGCCGGCTGCGGTCCATACGATGTATTGATTGCGATGAACTAATGCGATGCGGCCCTGGTTGTGTTCAGATGCCGACTCGCTGGTGGCCTGGGGCGCATAATGTGCCCAGCCTATGTCGTCGAGATTCATTCGGAAGCCTCTTTTGTGGTGGAAGACACACCATTCCTGCGCTACCGGTGCGGCTGATAGCGATGGAGGAGAGAGGTTAGACCGAGACGGACAGAGGCGATTCCTTCTGGCAGCCTTTAGACGGCGCCCTGCGCATAGTAGCAGGTTTGGGATTGGCAGGTCGCTTCGCTCCACTGACTCCCTGCGAACTACCCTCCCTAACTGCGGCTAGAGTAGGGCACGCACTCTGATCTGTGGTCATTTTGATTCAAATTTCCCGCAACCTGCAGAGGGGTCGGAGCGTCTGGATACTGGGATTTGTCGAGGTGGGTGATGGCAGCTCGCTGGTTACACTCGCGCTTTTTCGTCGCCGCTTCGTTCTTTCTGTTGGGAACCGTTCTGCTGCTAGTCCACGTGGATGATGGAGTGGCGCGTGGGAAGGTAATGGCGGCCAGCCTGTCGACTGAGGCGGATACACCAGGCGGCGGAATGGCGGCCATGGCGGGCCACATGTACATGACGTCGCTGCGGCCGATGCAGACCGGCGATCAGCAGAAGGCGGATGCTGTGGCGGCAGCGGCGAAGCAGGCGATGGCGCCCTATCAGGACTATCGGAAGGCGCTGGCCGATCGCTACGTGATCTTTTTGCCCAATGTGCCGCAGCACATCTATCACTTCACGAAGTATGAGTACGGATTCGCGGCTGCATTTCAGTTCGATCCAACGAAGCCGACTTCGCTGCTTTACAAAAAGACGGCGGATGGCGGGTACAAGCTGGTGGGCGCGATGTACACCGACCGCGTGACTGCGAGCGAGGACGAATTGAACGCACGCGTTCCGCTGAGCATCGCGCGCTGGCACCAGCACGTCAACTTCTGCAAAGCGCCAGAGGGACGAAAGACCGAATACTTCGGACCAGATGCGAAGTTTGGACTGCTGGGCTCCATTACGACGAAAGACGCATGCGAGGCCGCGGGCGGGGAATTTCATCCGCACCTCTTTGGCTGGATGGTGCACGTGTATCCCTATGAGACTGACCAGAAGAAGATCTGGGCCGTGGATGATGACGAGGGACACGACACCATGAGCCACTCAGCGATGCCGGGAATGCAGATGAAGGACTAGCGGCTCGGAACTCACTTAGCTCCGACTGGAATCGCGGGAACACCGTTGCTCGGTGGTGTGGCGGCATCCTGCAGGTTCTCTTCGACAAGCACACTCATATTTCCGCTTAGATCAGGACAATGATCGGTGTGTGGGGGCTGCGTACTATAATTCGACGCACTTCTTTTCCCCTTCGATACGAGCCCGCCTGACCAACCCCGCGTCAGGACCAGAGCACCAGGAGAGATCACTATGTGCGGAATTGTCGCTGCATTTTCGCGGCGCGATCCTGTTTCGGCCGCGACGCTCGAACGAGGGACGCGGAGCCTGTATCATCGCGGGCCTGACGGCCAGCGGCTATGGGTTTCGAAGGACTGCCGTGTCGGGCTGGGGCATGCGCGGCTCAGCATTATTGACCTTGCGACCGGCGATCAGCCAATTGCGGCTGAGAATGGGCGGACGCACATCGTGGTCAACGGCGAGTTCTACGGCTACGAGGCAATCCAGAGAGAGCTTGAGGATGGCGGACATCGGCTGCGAACGCGCTCGGACAGCGAAATTGCGCTACATCTGTATGAGGACCTGTCGACCGAGTGCGTGCACCGGCTGCGGGGTGAGTTCGCGTTCGTGATCTGGGACGAGGCTAATCGGATGATGTTCGCGGCGCGAGACCGATTCGGGATCAAGCCGTTGTTTTATGCCCTCCATCGCGACACGTTGTATTTCGCGTCGGAGGTAAAGGCGCTGTTTGCCATGGGCGTGCCGGCGCGGTGGGATGCGGAGTCCGTTTCGCACGCAGTGGAGTTCGGCGGACACCCGATGCGCACGCTGTTCGATGGAATCTTTCAAGTGCCGCCGGCGCACTATGTCATCGCGACGGACAAACACATCGAAGTGAAGCAGTATTGGGATTTTCACTATCCGAAGGCAAAGCAGGCGGCGCCGCTCTCCGATGGCGAGTACAGCGAGGAACTTCGCCGCGTGCTGGAAGAGGCCGTCCGCATGCGGCTTCGGGCGGATGTGCCGGTGGGCTGCTACCTGAGCGGAGGGCTGGATTCATGCGCGATGATCGGGCTGGCCTCGCGGCATCATCCTGATCCGATCCGCGCGTTTACGCTGACCTTCGATCATGGGGATTACGACGAAGAGAAAGAAGCGCGAGAGATGGCGGCGAAAGTGGGCGCCGACTTCTTTCCGATTCCGATCCGGCAGGATGACCTTGCCGATCACTTTGCCGACGCCATTCTGCAGTCGGAGACATTCTGCATCAACGCACACGGCGTGGCGAAGTATCTGTTAAGCCGGGCGGTGCGCGACGCGGGCTACAAGGTGGTGATCACGGGAGAAGGGTCGGACGAGATCTTGGGTGGATATGCGCATTTTCGTCGGGACATGCTTCTCTACAATCGCGATGGCCAGGATGAGAGCTCTATCGCGGCGCTGCTGCAGCAACTGGAGGAGGCAAATCCCGTGTCCCGCGGATTGCTGCTGCCGCACGGAGAGACTAAGGCTCTTGAAAATGTGCAGCGGCTGCTGGGATTTGTTCCGTCGTGGTTCGAGACGTTCTCTGCGCGCGGGCTTGTGATGGAGAAGGTGCTGAGTGGGGAGTTCACCCGGAGCTATGGACAACGCACGAGCTATCACGCGCTGCTGAGCGCACTGGATATTCGCGGGCAGCTTACAGACAGAGATGCGGTGCATCAGTCGCTCTACCTCTGGTCAAAGACGCTATTGCCCGGCTACATCCTGACCATGCTTGGCGACCGCATGGAGATGGCGCACTCGGTGGAAGGGCGCGTGCCGTTTCTCGATCATCATGTGGTGGAGACGATCCGCTCGCAGCCAGTGCATCAGAAGATCCACGGGATGACGGAGAAGTATGTGCTGCGCGAGGCGGTGCGCGATGTGATCACGGATACGATCTATCGCAGGCAGAAGCATCCGTTTCTGAGTCCGCCGGCAACGCTGAACCCCAAGGCGAAGCTGAGCACGCTGATGCAGGACACACTCCGCGGGCCGGTAATGGCCTCGATTCCCTTCTTCGATCAGAAGAAGGTGCGATGCCTGCTGGACCGGCTGCCGGATATGGATGAGAGCTCACAGGTGGCGACCGATCCGGTATTGATGACGCTCATGAGCGCTTGTGTGTTGCAGGATGGGTTTCGGATGTCTGCTTGAGGGATTCGAAGACGCGCTATTCCGCGCGGAGGGCCTGGACGGGATCGATGCGGGTGGCGCGGATGGCGGGGAGCAGGCTGGCGAGAGTGCCGGTGACGAGCAGGACAGCTGCGGCACCCATCGCAATGCCGATGTTGAACGCGCCAACGCCGAAGAGCAATCCGATGACGGCGCGCGCGGCAAGCGCGGCGAGGCCGATGCCGGCGATGGTGCCGAAGAGCACGGGCGCGACGCCGTCTTCCAGGATGAGCTTATAAATCTGCGCTGGCTGCGCGCCGAGCGCGATACGGATGCCGAGCTCGCGCGTGCGCTGCAATGCGGAGTAGGCGACGACGCCGTAGATGCCGAGCGCGGCGAGAATGAGCGCGCAGGCGGCGAAAGCGAGCAGCAAATGAAGCTGGAAGTTGCGCGCGGCGAGTGAGCCGTCAACGATGGTTTCCATGGTGCGGACTTCAGGGACCGGAACCTGCGCGTCGATGCTCCAGATGGCTTTGCGAACAGCATCGGACATCGATGCGGGATCGTTCGCGGTCCGGATGACAAACGAGCCGGTGTTGTTGGAGCGAAAGGTTAGCGGTACATAGACCATGGCTGGGGGCTCTTTGCTGAGATCGACGGCGCGGACATCGCCGACGATGCCAATCACCCGGAACGGCTTCTGGTCCGGATCGCCGCGACGGAAGAGCTGGCCAATGGGATTCTCGCCGTGCCAGGCGACGCGGGCTGCGCGCTCGGAGATGACGGCGACGTTTTTGCCGAGGTCATCCTGGGTGAAGAAGCGACCAGCGACGAGCGGAATCTGCATGGTCTCGAAGTAGCCGGCGCTCAACCAGCGATACGTAGCCAAGGGCCTGGCGAAGACGGGGCGGGTGTCGGACGGAAGAGAGATCATGTCGCCCCAGCGGTCACCGTCGAGCGGGAGAACGCTAATGACGCCAGCGGAGCGAACGCCGGGCAACTGCCGGAGGCGGTCGAGCGAGCGTTGATAGAAGGCTTCGCGCTGTGCCGGCTTGCCATACTGCTTATCGGGAAGGGCCACATCCGCAGCGATGACATGCTCGGTGGTGAAGCCGCGATCGACGCGCAGCAAGCGATACAGGCTGAGCAGGAACATGCCTGCGAGCACGACGAGCATGACACTGGCAGCGACTTCTCCCATGACAAGCACGCGGCGCACCCGCTTCCCGCCGGCGGATTCCGATGCGGTGCGGCCTTCTGCGCGTAAGGCCTGTTGCGGATGGCTGCGAACGAAGCGGAGGGCGGGCAGCAGGCCACATAGCAATGCGGAGACCAGCGCTGCGCCGACGGCGAAGAGGACAAGCGACGCGTCCATGCGCAGCGGATGCAGGAGCGGCAGGGTGGAGGGGAGGGCGTGGCCAATCGAGGGGAGGGCTAGTGTTGCGAAGGCGAGGCCGAGCAGGCATCCGGCGGCGCAGAGCAGGAGCGGTTCTGCCACCGCGCTGCGCACGAGTTGTGCGGGGCTGGCGCCCATGGCGGAGCGGACGGCGGCTTCATGCTCGCGGCTGGCCGCGCGGGCCAGCAGCAGGTTCGTGATGTTGACGCAGCCGATGAGCAGCACGATAGCGACGGCGGCGAGGAGCATGAGCAGCGCGCTGCGACTGGATCCGGTGAGGTATTGCTGCAGGGCGGCGAGCGTGGCGGTGAAATCGGTATGGTCCGGCGTTTGCTGACCGATCGCGTGTTGCAGGGTATTCATCTCGGCGACGCCTTGAGCGATGGAAACGCCAGGCTTGAGCCGAGCAATGCCGACGTAGTTGTGATCGCCTTCGATCTCGGAGAGCTGATCTGCGGTCCAGCCGAAAGGGATGAAAGCTTCAATGGGATGACTGGTGCCGCGGAAACGGCCAAACAGTTGTGTGCTGGGCAGTGTGAAACCGGCGGGCAGGACGCCGACAACAGTGTAGGGGCGGCCATCCAGCGGAATGGCACGACCGACGATGTTGGGATCGGCGGCGAAGCGGCGACGCCAGAGACCTGCGGTGAGGAGGACGACGTCGTGGCCGGGCTGCTCTTCTGCGGGAAGGAGGGTGCGGCCGAGCATGGGATGCAAGCCGAGGAGCGAGAAGAGATTGGCCGTGTGCTGGGCTACGCCAATCTGCTCCGGCTCACCGCCGCCGAGGGGCAGCGATTCATTTCCAATGGCAGCGAAGCCTTGAAAGGACTTCGCGTGCTGCCGCCAATAGAGCAGATGGTTGGCGTTGACCGGCATGTCCATGTCGGAAGCCTGTCCGGCAAAAATGTTCTCACGGATGACGACGAGCTGTTGCGGCTGCGCGTAATCCGGCAGCCGAAGCAGGACATTGCGCACGACGGAGAACATAACAATGTTCGCGCCAATGCAGAGGGCGAGGGTAAAAAGAGCGGCCGCGCTGAAGGCAGGACTGCGGCGCAACTGGCGAAGTGTGAAGCGCAGTTCGCTGAGCAGCCCGTGCATGTTGAGCTTGTCTCCTGATTTCTCAGCCCGGTAGAGCCGGGCATAGTCCGCGGGAGGCAAGCCGGCGCGGCCGCTTTCTCCTTAGGATGAATGGATAGGAAGCACGTTTGCTGCCGAAGTGCGGGCGTGGGTTCATTGCAGGATTTTCAAGGAGTTCCGCGTGGGCAGGCGGGCGGGAAGGCGGAGGAGGTTGTCCGTTGATGAGTTGCGGTGACCGAATCCGGACACTTGAATAGTCCAATGAGATTTTGCGGCAGCGACCCTACAGCCCGTTCAATATGGGGCACGCTTTGTGGCGGAACTAGGCCGGGGCCTTGATGGCTTTGAGTGCAGGCAGCGGAGTGCGTTGCGGGCACGAACGCGCATGGCGGGCGTGCCGGCGGCGAATGCCTGCTCCAGATATGGCTCGACGGTGCTGCCCAAGGATGGATCGCGCCGGGCGAGCAGTCCGAGGCCTTCTACCGCGGCGCAGCGGACGACGTTGCTCTTGTCCTGGCTGAGCTGCCAGAGCAGCCCGGTGGCGAGACGAATCTGCGATGGCGTGCGGGCGGTTCGGGCGACGACAAGGCCGAGATGCCAGCGGGTGCGCGATTCGGTGATGGGCGTCTCGGCAAGGATTGCGGCGATCTCCGATGCGTGAGCGGCGAGGAAGGCGGGGTTGTGGTCCGTGATGCGGCGCGCCACGTCGGCGGCGCGGACGCGCTGGTTGGGAATATTGGTGCTCAATACAGTGACGATTTCGCGCGCTGCACGCCGCTGGTCGCGACGAGCGAGCAGGTGCTGCGCGTGCGCGCGGGCTGCTGCGAGGCTCCAGCGGGAGGACTTGAGGAGATCGTCTTTGAGGGAGGACGGAACGGACGGCATGGATTGAGTCGAACTCAGGGCGAGATGCGCTGTCGCTTGGAAACAATCCTACCTTTCACCTGTTTCCAGAAGGCAAAGATTTGCCGCTGGGACCCGCCACTCAAGCGCGACTGGATCAACAGCACAACCTGCTCAAGACGGTCGTGCATCCTGTGAATTGTCGATAACAATGACTGCCGTGTTCCGGAAACGTCTCGCGTGTGGATACGCAAAAGCGGTATCATTTTCTCCCCGCTTGCTGTAGCTCGCGCGTGCCCCAGGCTCTTCATTCCCACTGTTTCAGAACGATAGGAAGGCCCCGTATGTCATCTCCAGAGCATCGACGTTTCGCGCAGGTAGCCGCAGTGTTTCTCGGCATCGGACTGTTATCGACCGGGGCGCACGCTCAAATTGCGTTTGAATCACACCAGGTTGGTCAGAGTCCACAGGCCATGAATATTGTGGCGCACGGAGATTTCAACAACGACGGCCGTGAGGATCTGATGGTGTTGAACTTCGGCACAACGTCGAGCGGACTACTTTACCTTTCCAGCGGCGATGGCACCTACCAGGCGCCCGTTACCCTGCCTCAGGCGGTCTTTTTCAATGCCGTTGCGGTCGGCGACTTCAACCAGGATGGGAAGCTGGATTTTGCGGCCTCCGGGCCTTCCGGTTCGCAGCTGAGCATTTATCTGGGCAATGGAGACGGCACGTTCCAGGCGCGCAAAATCGTCACTGACAGCACGGCTTCCGGTGAAAACATCCAGGGGCTCGCCGCAGCGGACCTGAACCATGACGGCAAAACGGACCTGGTAGAGATCGTGGAGAACAAGGCGCTGGGCGGCGACTCCGTGCAGATCTGGATCAGCAATGGCGACGGAACATTTACCGCCGGACAGAGAAACTCCGGCTCACAGATCATCGGCGGGTTCGGGACTTTTGCGGGAGACTTTGACGGCGACGGAAAAGCGGATATCGCCACGATCTACGCCGACAAAGGACCGGTGACGGTGCAGGTGTGGTTCGGCGACGGCGCTGGTCATCTCGGCTCGCCGTTCACGATCACAGATCCCCATAACTATGACAGCCTGAGCATGCAGGTGGCCGACTTCAACGATGACGGCCGGAGCGATCTGGTCACCGGCGGGTCCTTCACCTATCACCCGGGCAACACAAGCGAGTTCTACAAGAAGATCGCGGTGTTTTCTGGAAATGCAAACCGGACGCTGAGCTATTCGAATATTGCGACAGGCGAGTGCGCAGGAGGTGTAGCCGTCGCGGATTTCAATGGTGACGGTATCAATGATCTGGCGTACAGCCAGGCCGCCTGCACCGGGTCCAGCACAAGCGACTTTGTCATCCGGCCCGGGGCGGCCAAAGGCAGCTTTGGGGCGGCGCAGACCGTGTACCAGAGCACCTATACCATCTACCAGCCCTTTGCCGTGCGAACGACGACGGAGACAAAGCCGGATCTGATCTTCGCGAAAGACCTGGCGTCGCATAGCGATCCGAGTACGAATCCTCCTGAGGCGCTGGTGCTGTTAACCAATGTCAGCCATGGATTCTTTCCCGGCTGCGGTGTAACCGGTATTGCGGAAGGTATCCGCATCTGCGCGCCGGCGGCAACTGCAACCACCCCGGTGACATTTTCAATCGGCGCGGCTGGTCCGACGGCAATGCGCACAGCGGCGGTGTGGGTGGACGGCAAGAAAGTCCACGAACAGCTTACGCACGCATTCTCCAACTACTCGTTCCTTGATGCTTCGATTCCAATCGCTGTGGGCAACCACAGCATCACGATCTTTGGAACGGGGTGGGACGGCACATTGCAGAAGACATCCTTTCCCCTGAGTGTGTCAGCCGCAACGTGCAGCGCTCCAACATCACCGGGTGTGCACGTGTGTAGTCCGGCGAACGGGTCAACAGTGAGCACGCCTGTGGAGGTGAAGGCGACGGCGACCATCACCGGCACGTTTGCGCGCATGGAACTGTGGGTGGACGGGGTGAAGAAGTACACGGAGACCAGCAGCAGGGTGCTGGATACGCCCGTCAGCCTGGCAGTGGGATCGCACCGCTTCACGGTCATCGTCGCAAATACGGCAGGGACCAAGTGGCAGAGCGTGGCGAATGCGACGGTGAAGTAACGCTGTGGCATGCGAAAGGCCATTCACAGTGGAGTGGCCTTTCGCATGCACGTTTCAGACTGCTCACCTGCTATTTGCCGATGGCAAGGGTGGAGTTACTGTACGTTGAGTTTGAGACGACAGTGATCACTTCACCGACTGGGTGATGTTCGGTCGCCGTATCCGTGAGGATGCGCGTTCCAAGCGGCAGGTTTACAGGCAGGACCTCACCTTCTTTCAGTGTTGTGACTTTATCGCCAATCTTCAGCTCAAGCGGAGCGCCTGTGTCATTGCGAAGACTAAATTTGACCTTCTTTTCCCCGGCATGTGCCGCAGGCAGCGCGGCGAGAAGCGCAATGGCGAAGCAGGAAGTGAAAGCAGCACGAATTTTCATAACTATCTCCTCATCGTTATTGCAGCGCGCGAGATCCCGCTGCACGCATATACACCTGCACGTAATACGGCATTCCCGTGCGCGCGTTCCAAACGGCAGAGGCTTTGTGCTGTCCTCTGTAATGCGTGCTGCGAGATGACGTCGAGGAGGGATGATTCGCTTCGGGGTGGATGGGTAGACCAAAGCCGGATCGCGTGAGAGAGAGTTCGCAATGTCCGCTTTTGTACGCGGGTGCCCGGAAGCGGACACTTCGTATGCAGACGAAAAGAAGGCCACTCCGGTGGGAGTGGCCTTCGATGTGTGACGGTAACTGTGTCTTAGTACCGGTAGTGATCTGCCTTGTAGGGGCCTTCGACCGGAACGCCGATGTAGTCGGCCTGCTTCTTTGACAACTGGGTGAGCTTGACGCCGATTTTTTCCAGGTGCAAGCGGGCGACTTCTTCGTCAAGCTTCTTGGGCAGTGTGTAGACGTCCACTTTGTAGGTGTCCTTGTTCTTCCACAGATCGAGCTGCGCGAGCGTCTCGTTCGAGAAGCTGTTCGACATGACGAAGCTGGGGTGGCCAGTTGCGCAGCCCAGATTCACGAGCCGGCCTTCCGCGAGCAGGAAGATCGCGTTGCCCCCGGGGAAGGTGTACTTGTCCACCTGCGGCTTGATGTTGAGCTTGGTCACGCCCTTGGCGGTGTTCAGGCGATCCATCTGGATTTCGTTGTCGAAGTGGCCGATGTTGCAGACGATGGCCTGGTCCTTCATCTGCTCCATGTGCTCGTAGGTGATGATGTCCACGTTGCCTGTGCAGGTGACGTAGATGTCGCCCCGGCCGAGCGTGTCTTCGAGGGTGGTGACCTCAAAACCTTCCATCGCAGCCTGCAGGGCATTGATGGGGTCGATCTCGGTGACGATAACGCGCGCGCCCATACCGCGGAGGGAATGCGCGGAGCCTTTGCCTACATCGCCGTAGCCGCAGATGACCGCGACCTTGCCGGCGACCATGACATCGGTGGCGCGCTTGATGCCGTCGGCGAGCGACTCGCGGCAGCCGTAGAGGTTGTCGAACTTCGATTTTGTGACCGAGTCATTGACGTTGATCGCAGGGACAAGCAGCTTGCCTTGCTCCATCATCTTGTAGAGCCGATGAACGCCGGTGGTGGTCTCCTCGGAGACGCCGCGCCATTCCTTCGCGACGTTGGTCCAGCGCTTGGGATCCTGCTTGTAGGTTTCCTTGAGGAGATTCTTGATGACCTGCTCCTCTTCGCTCTCAGCCGGAGCATCGACCCAGGAGCGGTCGCCCTTTTCAAACTCGACACCTTTGTGGATGAGCAGCGTGGCGTCGCCGCCATCGTCAACGATGAGCTGCGGGCCGAGGCCGCCCTTATGCGCGAGCGCCTGCGCGGTACACCACCAGTATTCTTCGAGCGACTCGCCCTTCCAGGCGAAGACGGGAACGCCGGCGGCGGCGATGGCAGCGGCAGCGTGATCCTGCGTGGAGAAGATGTTGCATGAGGCCCAGCGCACGGAGGCGCCGAGATCGACCAGCGTCTCGATGAGCACGGCGGTCTGGATAGTCATGTGGAGCGAGCCGGTGATGCGGACGCCGGCCAGCGGCTTCGATGGCGCGTACTTGGCGCGGATAGCCATGAGGCCGGGCATCTCCTGCTCGGCGATGACGATCTCCTTGCGGCCCCAATCGGCGAGCGAGATATCGGCGACTTTGTAGTCGAGTGCTGCGGTCTGTTCGAGGGTTGTGGCCACGGGACTCCTTAGCTGGCTTCTGAAAGATATTGCAACATCTAAGGATATCGTGGATGGGGAGCGGCCCGAAACCGCCTTCGGCGAGTGGGGACTCTCGGGCGCTAACCGGGAGCGAAATGGGGCTGAGAGGAGTCTTCCCGGCCGGTGCGGTCGTCGCGGTCCAAGGCGGTATCGTATGCTCAACTGCACGTGAAATATGGAGGCTCCAAGATGGTTAGACGGTGTGTGAGCTTTGTAGCCGTCGCGGCGTTCCTGCTGACGGCGTTCTCAGGTGTAGCGCGGGCACAGGATCAGAGCCGGGTCAACGACAAGGATCTGGCACGGCTGATGCAGAACGTGAAGGACGATGCGCCGCCCTTCCGGAAGAGCTTTGACTCGGCGCTCAAGAAGAGCACGATCCGAGGGACGAGCCGGGAGAAGGATGCGCGCGGGTTGGCTACAAGCTTCGAAAAGCAGTCCAAGCAGGCGCTGGAGAGTTTCAAGAAAAAGGGAAAGGCCGAGGACCAGGTAGCGGCGTTGGTCGATACGGCGGGGCAGATCGATCAGCTCGTGAACAGCCTTGGCCTGAATCCTGCGGTGACCCAGCAATGGTCAAAGCTGCGCACGGAGCTGCACCAGGTGGCCCAGGCGGTCAACGTGCCGGAGCCGTATTATCGCTCGGGGAGTGGGATCTAAAAGGTCGCTTCACTCCGACTGAACCCCATCCTAGCCTCCCGGCCAGGATGGGGCACCCGATTGGCTGCGCCGCCGACAAACTGAAGGAAGCGAACCCTACATCAAGTATTGCTGTTCCCTGCCCCTGCCGGGCGTCAGCGCGCGGCGGCGATCCAGCTCTTTGCGGACCAGATTGAGGCCGAAGATGCAGGTCTCGAACTTCTCCGAGAGGCGCTCGAAGAGCGGCGCTTCCCGCGCGTACTCAAAGAGGTTGAAGGCGGCGACGATGGAGTATGAGTCGCGCCCGGTCTCCACCAGCCGCTCGAAGGTGATGGGCCTCGATGAGACCCCTACCGCCTCCGGATACATCCCGGCGAAGAAGAGCGCGTAGTCGCCGATCTGCTTGCGCGCCGAGCGTTCCGCGTCGAAGGAGACGGCCGTGCCGTTCACCGGATCCGCCGCGAGGAGCATGGCGTCCAGATCGCGCAACGGACGGCCGATCTCGTCGCGAAGGCAATAGATGCGTTCGTTTTCTGTGAAGTCAGTGAGCAGGTCAGCCACGTACGTGGAGATTTCGGCGTCGTCGACGCCGGCTCCCTGGCTGTAGCAATCTCCCACGAGCTCGTGGAAGAGCGAACGGAGCATGTGTTCCTGGGGAACCATGGCAACATCCTTTCAGCAACCGGAGCGAGTTCCTGTCGATATCTCGAGGCCGCGCCACGGTGGCGGCTTCCCGTTGAGAGGCGCCGCGTGTCACCGAAGGCGGTGAGGCCAGGAGACGGAATGCGCTCCAGGCAGTGCAGCAATGTTCGTGGACCGCGTCCGGTATCCGCTCTTACTCCCCGGGGTCGACTTACCTCACCGTCATGAGTAATTTGCCCGGGGATTATATGAACGTTGAATGTAGCGTGACAGTTGCGCGAAACCAATAGCACGGGTGGGTCGGGGTAATAGTTCTTTAGCAGTCAGTTCGATGGAGTGCGAAATGAACGGCTTAGGCAGGCCTGAATTAGTTCCGTGGCAGCAATAAGTTGCAGCAGGATCAGAAAGTCTTGCCTGGCGATTGCGGCGTCTTCTGCATCCAATTTCCGCGGTTCTAGGCGTCGCGATTCTTCGGTTTAGTCCTTCCCGATGGAGACGCCGCCGTTTACCGTTTTCACCTCGATCGTTGGACCCCCATTGCCGAGATTGGTGTCGATCTGATTTTTGATCGTGCCCTGGACGGTGATGGGAAAATCGACGGCAATGCCGCCGTGCTCGGTCTCGGCAAGGAGATGTGCTGAGTAATGATCGGGTGCTGTCGCAGAAATGCCGCCATTTGTTGACTGAGCGAAGAGTCCAGCTCCCTGCCAGCGGCTACCCGAGAGCTGAAGCTGCACACCACCATTGACGGTTGTGGCATGAACGTCACCGGCGAGATCGCGGAGCGCGAGGCCACCGTTCGTGGTCTCTGCCATCAACACTCCGTCCAGATGGGACAGATCGATGCCGCCATTCACGGTGTGGAGATTGGCGGAAAGGCGGCGTGGTACGTGCAGGCGGTAGTTCACGGACCAGCCCTGGCGAGACCACATTGAGCTTTGCGGCCCCTCGGCATGGATAACGCCGGTGGTGATGATCTTAATCTGCTGGATGAGCGATCTTGCCTCTTGCTGGCTGGAGCCGTCGGCGGTGACGCGGGCCTCGATAGCAATGTCTGTGCGATCCTCACCGATAACTTCGATCCCGCCATTCGTACCCTTTACGCTGAGCTGTCCATCGAGCGGCACCACGGTGCGGCGCAGCTCGCACACGCGATTCCCATGTCCGAAGAGCCAGTTGTTGTGGGTGTTGCCTTCGTCTTCATCGCAGGGGCCTGTGGACCAGGATTGGGCGTGAATGCTGAGTGCGGCAAACAGCAGGACAGCGGACGCAAAGATGACGCGACGCATGAGAGCCTCCGGCAGATGACTACCGGGAGGACTACGCACTCTGCTCTGCATTGGTTCCCGGAATAGAGACATCAGTCTGGTGAGCAAGGGCGAGTAAATGGATGCTGTGGGGAGCCTCCTGCCATGGCTCCAGCACCATGAAGCGGTTGTTGTAGTCGATGTAGACTCGCTTGAACTGCGCTGTGGGTGCTGACGCTGGCAGAGCACTCTGTTCACGAGCAGCGAATTTGCCGGGCTTGCGAGCCGGAAAGTTGCTGCTGTTCCCGCAGCATAAAGTTACGAACGCCATCACGACGGTGGAGTATCAGCAGTAGCGAGGGTCAGCCGTCGTCCTTCCTTGAGAGGCGATATCTATCGATGACCATACGTGGCGGACGAGAGCGACCTGCGAGTTGGAACAGCCTCACCAGTCGCGTGAAGCGCGGCTGGCTGCTTCCGTTCATCGCATTCGAATGGATATCGGACTGGACCGCCTTTCTTCTGAGCCGCTGGAGCTTTCTCGAGGTGCTCGATTACCTCGGACGCTTCTCGATCCTGGTCGCCGTGGTCTTTTATTTCAGCGAGTCTGGTAACCGGATCAAGCAGAAGCACTACCAGGCGTGGCAAGTCATCAATACTGCACAAGGCAAGGGCGGCAGCGGCGGTCGCATCGAGGCGCTGCAGGAATTGAATGCAGATAGGGTGCCGCTGGTTGGTGTAGATGTATCCTCGGCATTTTTGCAGGGACTAACGCTGGAGCGGGCGAATCTATTGCGGGCGGATTTCAGCGGTGCCGATTTGCGGCACAGTGATCTCAAATCAGCGGATTTCACCAATGCGAATCTGCATTTCGCGAATCTGCGTGAGAGCAATCTTGAAAATGCATCTTTCCAGTCCGCAGATATGACGAATGCCGATTTGTGGGGAAGTGATCTGGCCGGGGCAAAACTGGACGATGCGGATATCAGTGGCGCAGATCTGGGGTTTGCCGATCTTGGGAATATTCAGTGGAAGCAAGTGAAGAAGGTGACCGGCGCAAACATCGCCGGCGTGAAAAATGCGCCGGAAGGATTTGTGGTCTGGGCGCTGAAGAACGGTGCCGTGCAAGCGCCTTAAGTGCACTCAATAGAAGAGGGCAGCCTGGCGGCTGCCCTCTCTAGATACGTGATGCGGTTGCTTACTTCGTCGCCAGCTCTTTCTGCTCGAGCTGCGCGAGGCGATTGGCGAGGAGTTGCTCCAGCTCTTCGAGGGACTTGGAGAAGCCTTCGATGCCTTCTTTCAACTTGTCGTGCGCCATGCGGTCGGCGGCGTGCATCTTCTCGAACGTCGCCTGGTCCATGGGGATCTTGTCGATCTTCATGTCCTTTGCCTTCGCCGGATCGAGCTTGCGCGGCAGCTCCGATTGATCGGAATCGAGTTCGGCCAGCAGCTTGGGGGCAATGGTCAGCAGGTCGCAGCCGGCCAGTTCTTTGATCTCACCGATGTTGCGGAAGCTGGCGCCCATGACCACGGTCTTGTAGCCGAAATGCTTGTAGTAGTTGTAGATCGTGGTGACGGATTTCACGCCAGGATCCTCGGCACCCTGGTAGTCCTTGCCGGTGTCCTTCTTGTACCAGTCAAGAATGCGGCCGACAAAGGGCGAGATGAGCGTGACCTTGGCTTCGGCGGAAGCGATCGCCTGATGCAGGCCGAAGAGCAGGGTCATGTTGCAGTGGATGCCTTCCTTCTCAAGCTCCTCGGCGGCGCGAATGCCTTCCCACGTGGAAGCCAGCTTGATCAGCACGCGATCGCGGCCAATGCCGGCCTTCTCGTATTCGGCGATGATCTCGTGCGCCGTGTTCATCGATTTTTCTCTGTCGTAGGAGAGGCGGGCGTCCACCTCGGTAGAAACGCGGCCAGGGATGATCTGCAGAATGCGCTTCCCGAACTCCACGGCGAGTTGCTTGAAGGCGAGATTGGCAACCTTCTTCTCGTCGGCGCTTTCCCCGAGCTGCTGTCGCGCGTTCTTCAGGGTACCGTCCACGATGTCGGAGTATTCAGGCATCTGGGCCGCGGCGGCGATGAGCGACGGATTCGTGGTCGAATCCTGCGGCTTGAACTTTTGGATGGAGTTGAAATCGCCGGTGTCGGACACCACCGTGGTCATGCTGCGAAGCTGCTCTAGGACTGATTTAGCCATGATGAACTCCCCTGTCTCTTCCATTCTATAACTTGCACGGTTAGCTTTCTCTTTAAGATGCGGCCAAAGAGACGGTAGGGCCGGCGGACGCGGAATAACAGCGGATTCTCTCACCGGTCAGGACGAGGGACATCCATAAGAGCGCAAATAGAGCCGGTTAGATAACGGGATTTTTCAGCACGCCCAGGCCCTCGATCTCGACCTCGACGGTATCGCCGGCGGACATGGGACCGACGCCAGCGGGTGTGCCGGTGGGGATGAGGTCGCCGGGCTCGAGCGTCATGAAGGCCGTAATGTAAACGAGCAGGTGCGGGATGAGGAAGATGAAGTCGCGCGTGGTGCCGTACTGCTTGCGCTCGCCCTTCACGCGCGTTTGAACGATGAGGCCGGCGGCGGGATTAACTTCACTCGAAACGATGGGGCCGCAGGGGCAGAAGGTGTCGAAGCCTTTGGCGCGCGTCCAGTGGCCGTCGGACTTCTGCAGATCGCGCGCAGTGACATCGTTGACGATGGTGTAGCCGCGGATGTAGGGACGCAGGTCGGTATCGGATTTCAGAGCACGCGCCTGGCGGCCAATGACGACCGCGAGCTCGCCTTCATAGTGAACGTTCGAAGACTCCGAGGGCAGGCGGATAGCTGCGCCCGGCGCCAGCAGCGAAGATGGTGGCTTGAAGAAGAGCAGCGGCGCCGTGGGGACTTCATTGCCCAGCTCGGCGGCGTGCTCGCGATAGTTGCGGCCTACGCAGACGATCTTTGAGGGCTCGACGGGCGGCAGAACCGTGGCGTCGGCGAGCGCTACGGGCGTGAAGGACTCGGCTGGATCGTAGATAACGCGTGACTCCGGCAATGGGGCGATCAGGGCGGTGGCCCAAGCCGCGCCATCGCGGTCTTCGACTGCGACGTAGCGGGGTCCACTGGGGGTTTCGAGACGGCAATAACGCATGTGGGTTCGCTCCTCAGCTCAGGGTTGGCGATTCGGTGATGGGACGAGCGTATCCCACTGGTCCTGGACTTCGGCGGAGCGCTGGCTCTCGTTGCCGGAGGTATCGATGGCGCTGACCGAGTAGGCGTAGCGCTGGCCGGGCGTCGCGGAGGTGTCGCTCCAGGATGAAGTCGTCAGCGGTTTGCCGGCGGGCGAGATGCGCTCCGGCGGCTGATTCGAGCCGGCGTCTCGCCGATAGACAACATATCCGGCGAGGCCGGGATCGACATCAGGGGTCCAGTCCAGGTCGATGGCTTTGGCGGAGGTGTCCGCCGCGGAAACCAAGCCTGTGGGCACGGGCGGCGGGAAGACGTCGCGATACGCGGTAACTGCGGCAGCGCCAGGGGAACTTGCGATCTCCAGCGTGCGATTGCCGAGCGTGACCTGCTGAACGCGCTGCGCGATATAGCGATAGCTGTTGCCGGTGTGGGCGGTCGTGTCCATGGCAAAGGAGCGGCGGCCAGCCGCCGCTTCGGGCACACGCAGCACCTGCTCAGCCGGTTCTTCGGGTGCTGCTTTGCGGCCGATGAACGAGCTGCTCTCCTTTGACACGGACGTTGGCGGAGCGGAGGTGCGTGTGCGGTCGAAACGAACAAAATCGGCGGGTGGGCCGGCAGGCGCAGTAGTCCCCTGCCAGGAAAGCACGATGCCGTTACGCCGCGGCGTTGCGGTAAGGCCGGTGACGGGCATAGGAGCGGCTCCCCCGGCGGTCCACGCGGGGGCGGATTCGGCGAAGGACTTTGCCGCGTGGTTCAGGATTGCGACTCTATAGACGAGGAGCCGCGGCGGCCCCTGGCGAAGCTCGGCGGGCAGCGTGTCTTCCATGGACGCTGATTTGGCCTGCTCCGGAATCGCCAGCGTGCCGGCTGGTTCGCATGGCCCTGTTTCCACGCCGCGGCAGAGCTGCGCCGTCAGCGGGCCGCGAACCGGCAGCTTGTCGGTGGTCTTCTGCGGGACAGAGAAGGTGAGGTGGACGGTGTCGCCGCCGCGGCTGGCGGCGAGATCGCGCACCGGCTGGGGGAGGTTCAGGGTGGGCGGCAGGGGCGCGGCAGGGGCGCCGCAGCCCACCACAAAGCCGGACAGGAGCGCAGCAGGAAAGAGTGCGATAGACAAGACAATCCAACGGCACCGTTGTTCTCTCTGATCGCGCTGCATTGCTGGGCTCCAGCGTAGCAGACTGAAGCAGGGATGCCGTTGTGGTCAGACCATCTCGGTGACGGTTTGCTCCAGCCGCTCGTGGCTGAAGAGGAAACCCGCGGCGAGCAGACGCTCCGGAATGGCGCGTGTGCTGGCGAGCAGCGCTTCCTGCGCCATTTCACCGAGTGCAGGGCGCAACACCAGCGACGGGATGCGCAGCAGCGCGGGGCGGTGCAGGATAAGGCCGAGGGAGCGGGTGAACTCGGCGTTGGTGACCGGATGCGGCGCAGTGGTGTTGAAGGCGCCGCTGAGGTGCGGCTGCGTGATTGCGAACTCGATGGCGGCGACGGCGTCCTCCAGAGACAACCAGCTCATCCACTGGTGGCCGTTACCCAGGCGGCCACCGAGACCGAGGCGGAAGAGAGGCAACAGACGGGGCAGCGCTCCGCCACGCGCAGTGAGGACGACACCGAAGCGCAACTGGACGACGCGCGGGGCGAGGCCGGCGGTAGCCGTCTCCCATGCCTGGCAGACCTCCGGTAGGAAGCCCTTGCCGGGGCGCGAGGCTTCGGTGAGCACCTCGTTGCCGCGATTGCCGTAAATACCGATGGCGGACGCCGCTACGAGCATGGGTGGCGGCGCCGTAAGCGCAGTAAAGATGCGGCCGAGGGCGCGCGAAGTGTCAACGCGGCTGCTGAGGATGAGGCGCTTGTAGGACGGCGTCCAGCGATGGCCGGCGACGTTGGCTCCCGCCAGGTGCACGGCGGCGCAGCAGCCTTCGAGCTGGGACAGATCGGCGACAGGCGAGGGATGGTACGGGCGCCATTCGACCTCGACGATGTCTGGATCGGGATGGGGACGTGGAGGACGCCGCACCAACAGCACAACCTGCACACCGTCCCGGACGAGATGCTGGATCAGCGCTCTCCCGATGAGGCCGGTTCCCCCGCATACGAGAAGCTTCCGCGTCATGTCAGGCCCGCCCAATCTTCTGGACGCGACGGCTGAAACTTACGATGGCGTTAAATGCCGCATCCATTTCGGCGCTTCCTTGAGGAACACTCTCTTTCCGAGTGGCTTGCCTGCATCTTTACTGCTGTAGAAGGTGACGAAAGCAGGGAAAGCCGATCAGGGGGAGACGTGTACCGATGCAATCTGTAACGATACAACGCAACGATGAGTCCGCGAAGCAGAGCAGGCCGGAGACCAATCCCGCTGTGCTCTCAATGAGCACGCCGGAGCCGGATGGTGCAGCGGCAGAGGCCTTCATCACCGAGAAGCGAATCGGCGAACGTATCAAGCGGCTCCGGCTGAAGAGATCGATGGGACTGGTGGAGCTGGGAAAGCACACTGGATTGTCAGCCAGCTTCCTTTCGCAACTGGAGACCGGACGGGTGGTCCCCACCCTGCGCAACCTGGCGCGTATCGCGATGGTGTTCAACAAGGATCTCTCGTTCTTCTTCGAACCGGAACCGGCGTCGCTGTTTCGCGTGCATCGCAAGAGCGACCGCGTGCGGCTGCCGCAGACTGGCGTCGAAGACCCGACCTATTTCTTCGAGAGCATCGGCTACATGGTGCCGGACCGGCAGCTGGATCCGTATTATGCGGAGTTTCTGCCGGTGCGGAAGAACCAGGAGATCCGGCCGCATGTGCATCCGGGCTTCGAGTTTCTCTACGTGCTGGAGGGCGAGCTGGAGGTGCGGCACGGCGATTCGGTGCAGGTGATGAACCCGGGAGATGGCGTGTACTTCGATGCGAGCACGCCCCATAGTTATCGCTGTGCGGGCACGGCGCCCGCGACAGCGATCATCGTGACCATGCATCAGCAGGCAGCGGCGCAACCGGCGTACAGCCTGCGACCGCTGGGTGCACCGATGGGAATTCGCAACGGAGGGAAGGCTGGCGCTGCGCGGTCGAATGGAATGCCCCCGGTGCGCGCGGTCGTCAACGGCGCTCCAGTGCAGAAGGTGTAGCACCTAGCGGGTGTCCGTCCATGGGTGGCGAAGGGCAGCTTTCTTAACGGAAGGCTGCCCTTTTTGTCTAGGCAGCGACTTTTCCAGGCAGCGATTTGTCTAGAAAGCGATTTGTCTGGGCAGCGAGAGCTTTCGCGAAACGGTTACTGCTCGTGATAACTGCGCATCAGGCCGCCGTCGATCACGTATGTCGATCCAGTGATGTAGGAGGCTTCGTCGGAAGCCAGAAAGGTGGCGAGCGCGGCCACGTCATCCACAGTGCCCATGCGGCCGAGGGGAATGTTCTTCAGCAGCGCATCCAGTTCGGTCTTGTTGTTGAGTAGGCTGGCGTTGATCGGCGTGCTGATTGCTCCCGGCGCAATGTTGTTGATGGTGATGTTCTTCGGGCCGAGCTCGACCGCGAGATCGCGCATGAGCATGCGCAGGCCGCCCTTGCTGACGCAGTAAGTTGCGAAATGCGGAAAGACCATGTCCTCGTGCACGGAGGAGATGTTGACGATGCGGCCGGGCTTGTTGGCGGCGAGGAGCTTCTGCACGAAGTACTGCGTCAAGAAGAACGGCCCCTTCAGGTTCACGGCGAGGACCTTGTCGTAGTCGGCTTCGGTGACTTCCCAGAAAGTGGCTTCCTTTTCCATGCCGGCGTTGTTCACGAGGATGTCGCAGCCGCCCCATGCCTGCCACGCCGCATCGATCAGCTTGCGGATATCAGCCATTTTGGTGACATCTGCCTGGCAGATGAGGCCTTCGCCGCCTGCCTTGCGGATCATGTCGAGTGTCTGGTCCGCGCCTTCGGGGTGGCCGATGTAGTCGATGACAACACGGGCGCCCTTCTGCGCAAAGCGCACAGCGATTCCCTGCCCGATGCCGGAGCTTGAGCCAGTCACTACTGCGATGCGGTCCTTCAGGCGCGCCATGCGTCCTCCCATTGTGTGATGTGAGATGCGATCTGTCGAATACGATGCGCGTGCTGCTATGGACGAGAGCGGTGTTCCGGGCCAACGCTGGACAACATGCTTGAACTATCGCATCCCAGCCTTCGGCTGGAGGAGAACGCCCTCCAGGTTGCGCTGTTGAAAGATGCTGCGAAAGAGATCGGTGCCGCCGCCGGGCCAGCGCATCATGACCAGCATGATGCCGAGCGCGAGGAGCGGCACGAGCAGCCCGGTGTGCAGCGAACCGGTGCGTGCGGAAAGCTGGCCGGTGGCCCAGGGCAGGGTGGCGCTCCCCAGGCCGGCGACTGCGAACATCCAGCGGGTTTGTGCAGGGTCCGGGGTGAGCGCCATGAAAATGGCGACGCAGATGGGAAAGATGGGTGCCATGCTGAAGCCCGCCAAAGCAGCAGAGAGCATGACCACGGGCAGCGAGTGCATGGTGAGCAGCGTGCCCACGCCGACGAAAGCCGAGATGAGCGCGGCGGCGAGCAGCAGTTCCTCACGCACCCGCAGCAGCACGGCGGGAGCGACGCCGCGGCCGATGAGCAACGACAACCAGAAGCAGGAGGCGGCCAGCGGCGGCGCGGCGGCGAGATGGAAAGCGAGCCGATGAACGTAGGTGAGGACCCAACCGCCGAGCGCAGCTTCCGTCCCGCAGTAGAGCAAGCCGAAGACGGCAAAGAAGGCGACCACGCGCTTCGGGCTGCGCGGCGCGGGCCGCGAGGCGCGGCCTTGGTGGTCGGATTGCTCAACCTGTTCCCTGGCGCTTGATTTTTCGGGGAGGCAGAGTGCGAGGACTGTGCTTAGCGCTGCGGCGACGGCCATGCACCAGAAGAGGCCAGTGATGCCGGCCCGGTGAATCGCATATTGCACGGTGAAGGGCGAGATGGCGGCGCCGGCGCTCCAGGAGAAGTTGAGCAGGGTAAGCATGGCGGCGCGGCGCTCGCGATAGCGGTCCCCTGTGAGCACACTATTGGCGGTCATGGCCAGACCGAGGCCGGTGCCGAAGAGCAGAAAAACGAACCAGAGGGCGTGACCGCCGCCCAGCGCCAGCGCAGCCATGCTGATCGCGATCATGGCCATGCCGGCGGCGAGATTGCGGTGGAAGGGCGCGCGCACCAGCAGGGCTCCGATGGCGGAGCCGGCGAAGACGGCGAGCAGCAGCCTGCCGGAGCTTGCATCGTCCAGATGCCACAGCGCCGCGACTGCCGGAAGCCCGCTGCCCAGCAGCGTGAGGCCGATGCCGGTGATCAGCTCCATGGCTTGAATGCCGAGTATGGGGCCGAGAGGATAACGGGTAGCGGGTCTGGTGGAGGTCAGGCTGGAATGCACGATGGTTCCCGGGTGGATTCGCGCGCCATGAGCGCGGGCTCCACGGCCACCTGGTCACCATACTCCTGCTGATTGCGGATGCGACTGAGCACGATGCGGGCGGCGATACGGCCCATGTCCTCCAGCGGCTGCCGGATGGTGGTGAGGCTGGGGGTGGTGAAGGCGGCGGCGCGGATGTCGTCGAAGCCCATGACAGAAACATCCTCCGGCACGCGCAGTTTGGCATCGCGCAGGGCGCGGATGGCACCGATGGCGGCCACATCGTTGAAGGAGAAGAGCGCGGTGAAGCGCTTGCCAGCGGCGAGCAGTTGCTGGACCACTGGATAACCGAGCTCAGGCGAAGTGAGATCGCGGTCGAGCTGCACGACAAGGGAACGGTCGATCTTGAGGCCGAGTTTCTTTGCTGCGCTCTCGATGCTGTGCCAGCGGTCTTCCGAGTCGGAACTGAATGGCTGACCGCGCATGAATGCGATGGAGCGATGGCCAAGCTCATAGAGATGGGTCAAGGCCAGCTCCGCGGCCCTGGGCTGATCGAGGATCACGTTGGTGACGCCTGCGATGTGCCGATGCGCGGCGACGGCCACGGCAGGGACAGGGTAGTTGTGCTGAAAAGCCGTATCGACGAGGATCAGGCCCTCGGCGCCGCGGCCGACGAGGAGGCGCGCGTACTGCTCTACCAACTCGGCCTTGTGCCGGTGGTGCGCGGTGAAGTAGAAGTAGCCCTCCTGCACGAGATGATCGCCAATGCCGCTGAGCACCTGCGTGTGATAGCCCTCGCCTAGTTCCGGCACGAGGATGCCGATAGTGTGCGTCCGCCGATTGCGCAGGGAACGCGCCAGCAGGCTGGGCTGATAGTTGAGCTTCTGCGCGGCGGCCTTGATGCGGTCGCGTGTGGCCTGCGGAATGGAGCGGCCCGGCACGTCGTTGAGCACGACAGAGATCGTTGCTGGGCTGAGCCCGAGATGGTCGGCAAGAGTCTTGAGGCTGGCCGGCTTCTCCTCTTGTTTCTGCTGCTTCTTGCGCGCCATTCGCCTCCGCGGGTCCCAGGTGTGCGTGCAGGTGATGTTAGCCTTACGAGCGTGCTTCGCGCATCCGGAAATTGCGCCGTACGCATCCCGGCAAAACCCCAAACGTCGGAACTGTAGCAGATCGTGCGCAGACTATCGATTGTTTTAGAATTGCGCCGCGGCCCGCGCCAATCCGGAAATGCGTTTGGAGACTGACTGTGACCCGTTTTCTCCCGTTCTTCGTATTCGTTCTATGGACGCTTATGCCGTGGAATTCGCTCCATGCTCAGAGCGGCGAGAGCGGCTTTGTTCACGCGCAGGGCGCTGAGCTGGTGGACGGAAACGGCCACACGCTGATGCTGCGCGGCACCAATTTGGGCAATTGGCTGGAGCCGGAAGGCTATATGTTTCGCTTTGGCGATGATGGGCCGACGTCGCCGCGCGAGATCGAGGAATATTTCGACGAGCTGATCGGGCCCGACCAGGCTGCGGCCTTCTGGCGCGAGTACCGCGACGTATACATCACAAAGGCGGACATAGATTTTCTCAAGTCAACCGGAGTGAACTCGGTGCGGGTGCCGATTCATTACAAATTCTTTACAACCGGCAATGATGAAGGCTTTCGTCTGCTGGATCCCGTGGTGGCGTGGGCAAAGGCGGACGGGCTGTACGTGATCATCGATATGCACCAGGCGCCGGGCGGACAGACGGGCACGAATATCGATGACAGCTATGGCTATCCGTGGCTTTATGACTCGCCGGGGAGCCAGGCGGAACTGATCGCTATTTGGAAGCGCATCGCGGAGCACTACAGCAACGAGACGGCGGTGCTGGGATATGACCTGCTGAACGAACCGATTCCGCACTTTCCCGAGTTACAGAAGTACAACGGCCAGCTTGAGCCGATTTACAAGCGAGTTTCTGCGGCGATCCGCGAAGTGGACAAGCATCATGTGCTGATCCTGGGCGGAGCGCAATGGGATACGAACTTCAATGTCTTCGGGCCGCCGTTCGACAGCAATGTGCTGTACCAGCTGCATCTGTATGAGTTCAACACGCCATGGAACGCGGAGACCGCAGGGAAGACCGAAGCGGACCTCGCGCGCTACACAGCGTTTCGCGACAAGTACCACGTGCCGATCTGGCTGGGCGAATCGGGCGAGAACGATGATGCGTGGGTGCGCGGCTTCCGCGAGATGCTGGAGAAGCACAGGATCGGGTGGTGCTTCTGGCCATACAAGAAGATGGAGGCGAGTTCTTCGTTTGTCGCGTTTCCGAAGCCGGACCACTGGGATGAGGTCGTGAAGTACTCTGCTGAGCGGCGCGGCGTGGGGAATGCGGAGAAGCAGCTTAAGATGCGGCCTTCGCCGGAAATATCGGCGGCAGCGATGAAGCAACTGCTGGAGAACGTGCGGCTGGCGAAGTGCCGGGTGAATACCGGATATATTGAGGCGCTGGGCCTGACGGTGCCGGCGGGAGGAGAGCCGGTTCGGTAGGGATTTGAATCGATCATCCTTCGCGTCGGCTTCAGTGCTGGGCGCTTCCCGCCCTAGCCTGAGGGCACCCTATTTGTTTGCACTGTGGCAAACTGCAGCCTTTGCTTCACGAAGGATGACCACTGGTCATTTGTAGATAAGGCGGATGTCGGTCGTGGTTACGGGACAGGTCACCGTAATGGTTGCTTTTTCTATCGGCGGAGCAGCCAGCAGGATGCGCGGGTTGTTCGCGAAACCGAAACCTTCCTTGGGAACCGTGAGGATGTTGCGGTCCAGCTTCTGGTTCTCGTTCTCGTCGTGCAGGACAGCCACTCCATACCTTCCCGCCGGAATGTGATCGAAGCGCGCGGTCGCATGATCGCGTTCGATGGGAAAGCTCTGATGCCGGAAGGACTTGCTTACATCTTCGGGCCAGCCTGCGGATGAGGTGAAGAGCTCCGCGCCCAGGACGCCTTTCGTGCTACGGAAACCTGTGACATGAATCATGAGCGAGCAATTGCCCTGAGCAGCAGTGGGCGTGGCTGCCAGAGCGGGCTGTATGGTCAGCGCGATCGACAGCGCGGAGAAGGCCAGCAGCGCCCGGCGGCAAAGGATCATGCGGATACTTCTCCTTAAAGGGCTCGACTGGGAGGATCTTCCCTGCGATGGTACAGGTGAAGTCTTCCCGGGTGGGACGTTCCGGGCTGCCCGGATGTTGCCTCCGAAGTGAATGGTGGGACCGACGGACCAGCGGAGGCCCCATCCGGCCGTCCTTGAGCAGGTCATGGAAGACGTGGAAGTAGACGATGCCTATCTGCACATGGCTTGTGAAACTGCCCCCTGCCTGGTCAGAAATTATCGAGCGGCGGCAGGCTCAGCCGGAAGGCTGCGAAGAAAGCTTTCAATGTGCTCCAGAACGATCTCGGGCTGCTCGCGATGCGGGGTGTGGCCGCTGTCTGGCAGGCGAACCAGATGCATTTGCGGAGCAAAGCGGCGCAAGGCTTCTGCCTGCTGATCGGTTGCATACTCGTCGTGTCCGCCTTGCAGCATAAGCAATGGGCAGCCGACGGGCGGGAGATGCGCTTCGAGCGGCAGCGTGAGCAGACTGTCGGAGCCACGGATGCTGAGCCATGCGGCGAAGACGGCATCCGGATCGCGATGATGACGTGCGAGCTTTTCGCGAAGGTCAGTCTCTCGCCAGGCGCGCTCGGCCATCGCCATGCCCACGCCAGCGGCCGGTTCCGCAAGAAGGATCGGCGATTCCAGCACCAGCGCGCGCACGCTCTCCAGATGCGTCGCGGTGTAGATAAGCGCGATGGCCGCGCCTTCGCTGTGGCCGAGCAGCACGGGACGCTGGACGGAGAAGTGCGCGAGCACGGCGGGCAGAACTTCCAGCGCCTGATGGCGAAAGTAGTTTCGGCTGCGCGGGCGCGGCGGCCCCTCCGACTGGCCGTGACCCAGGCGCGAGTAGAGCAGCACATCCATGTTGCAGCGCTCCGAGAGCCGGGAGGGAAAGTCGCGCCAGTGCGAGACGGAGCCGAGGGCTTCATGCAGCAGGACGATAGTGCCCTGCGGGTTTGTGACGGCGATGTGCTGCGTCTCTAAT
Organism: uncultured Acidobacteriaceae bacterium; assembly: GCA_963797895.1. Taxonomy (GTDB): domain Bacteria; phylum Acidobacteriota; class Terriglobia; order Terriglobales; family Acidobacteriaceae; genus KBS-83. The sequence continues at coordinate 957,359 of CAWCRD010000006.1, read as the reverse complement.
TGCCGCCCGGCGATGCAGTGCAGCGCAGGTTCGCTCATAGTCCGCGTGCCCAGACGACCGGCTTCTGTATAGCGATCCAGCCGTCGATGCGCGAGGCGTAGCGACGCTCGAGCACATCTCGCTTCAACTTGAGCGTCGGCGTGATGAGGCCGCTGTTGATGTCCCACGGCCCGTCGACAAGCGCGAGGAATTGCAGCCGCTCATGCGGATCGAGCTCGGCGTTCACCTGCGCCAGCAGAGCCTCGAGCGAGCGGCCGAGGTCGCCATTCAGACCGCTGGCCTCGCATTGCTTGCGAGCCTCCGACGAAAGCACGGAGATGGCGAAGGGATGCGGCCGGCCGTCGCCCATGACGCAGGTGGCCTCGAGCGCGGGATGGATGCTGAGGCGCTTTTCAATGGGAACGGGAGAAACGTATTTGCCTTTGCTGGTCTTGAACTGCTCCTTGATACGGCCAACGATTTTGAGCTGGCCGTCGGGCGCAAGCTCGCCTTTGTCGCCGGTGCGGAAGAAACCATCCGCAGTGAAGCAGGCACGGGTGCCCTCGTCGTTGCAGTAGTAGCCGATCATGTTCATCGGGCTGCGCATCTGGACTTCTTCATCCGCGCCGATGCGGACTTCCACGCCGGGCAGCGCGGGGCCGACATAGCCAATGCGGAAATCCTCGGGCCGCGGGGCGTGGGTAATGGCTGTTTCAGTCAGGCCATAGCCTTCGACCAGGCCGAGGCCCAGCCTGCGATACCAAGCGAGAACTTCCGCCGGCAATGGCGCTGCTCCCGATGCGGCGAAGCGCACCGAATCGAGACCAAGCTGGCGGAGGATCTTTCGCTTCACTATCCCGCGGAGGATGGGGATGCGGAGCAGACGGTCGAGTTTGGTCTGCGGAACTTTTTCGAGCACGCCCTGCCGGAAGCGTAGGTAGAGGCGCGGGACGGAGAAGAAGAGCGTGGGGCGAGCGCGCTTGAGGTCGGCAAGGAAGGTTTCCTGCCCGGCAGTGAAGTAGACGGTGCAGCCGATGTGCAGACTGGTGGCCTCAATGACGCCTCGCTCCGCGATATGTGCCAGAGGCAGATACGAGATAAACCGCTCGTTGCTATCCATGTTGACGAGCTTTGCGATGCTGTCGCCCATGTAGGGGAAGACGGAGAAGCGGTGCATGACGCCCTTGGGCTGGCCGGTGGTGCCGGAGGTGTAGATGATGGTGGCGAGCTCATCGGCCGCGCGTGTGGGCGATTCCGATATGGGCTGGCACTCGGCGAGGATGTCGTCCCATCGCCGGTCGGATCCGCGCAGAACATCCGGCGTGGCGTTGGGCATGGCGATGCGGAGCACGCCGACGGGAATTCCCTGCTGCATGGCTTCTCGATCGTCCATCGCGCCGAGGAAGCAGGCGCGGACGTCGGCATGCAGCAGGAGCGCGTGGATGGAGTCCGCTCGCAGCGAGGGATAGAGCGGCACCGTGACACAGCCGGCCATCCATGCGCCGAGCTCGGCGATCATCCACCAGGGACTATTGCGCGCGAGTGTGGCAACGCGCGAGCCGGGCTCCCATCCGCGGGCGCGCAGGAAGGTGGCGATGCGGCGCGCCTCGTCCATGGTCTGCTGCCAGGTCCAGGAGCGCACGGAACCGTCGGACATGGGCTGGACGAGATACGCTTCGTTCGCGCGCGCCTTCTCCCAGTGATACGCCCGCCCGAGGGGGAGAAACTCGTCGCTCCATTGCACCATGCCTGATTGCCTCCGGTTGGTAGCAAGCGTACTAAAGCGACGTTTCTGTTGCTATGCCCCTTTGGCTTTCTTCACTGCTTCGGTCAGCGCCGGGACAACTTCGAAGAGATCGCCGACGATGCCGTAATCTGCGACTTCGAAGATGGGGGCGTTCTCATCCTTGTTGATGGCAACGACGGTTTTGGAGCCTTTCATGCCGACGAGGTGCTGGATGGCGCCGGAGATGCCGACAGCGAGATACAGCTTGGGCGAGACGGTCTGGCCAGAGCTGCCGACCTGCCGCTCCATGGGCAGCCAGCCGTTGTCGCAGATCGGCCGTGACGCGGCGAGCTCGCCACCGAGCGCCGCGGCGAGCTCTTCCATCATGGGGAGGTTGTCCTGCTCCTTGATGCCGCGGCCAACCGAGACGATGATCGGGGCGGCGCTCAGGTCGACGGTTTGCGCGGCTTCGCGGAAGGGTGCTTCCGGTTTGTTGCGAATGGCGGATGCGTCGAGCTGAGGCGTGAAGGCTTCGATCGCGGCCGAGCCAGCTTCGAGCGATTCGGCACGAAACGCTCCGGCTTGTACGGACAGGAAGCATGGGCCGGATCCTGCGTGGCGATAGTCCGCGTTGAGCTTGCCCTGAAAAAGCTGGCGAACGAAGACGAAACTGTCACCATCCTTGCGCAGGCCGACGAGATCAGCCAGCAGCACCTGGCCGAAGCGGGTTGCGAGGCGGGGCGCGAAGTCGCGCACCTGGTAGGTGTGGGGAAAGACGATATAGCTGGGGTCGAGCTTGCGGATGAGCTGCTCGAGCGCGGAAACGTAACCGTCGGCAGAGTAATCCTTGAGCAGGTCGTGCTCGACGCGATAGGCCTTGTCAAGTTTTTTGGAAGCCAGCTCGCCGCTCAAGGACTCGAGGCTGTCGCCGACGATAGCAGCCGATAGCGGCTGGCCGGATTCGGCTGCAATCTGCTGGCCGGCGGCCAGTGCTTCCCAGGACATGCGGTTGTATGCGCCGCCACGATGTTCCAGAACAACCAGGACTCCGCTCATATGACTCGCACCTCGAACTTGAGTTTTTCAACCAGCTTCTCAGCCGCCTCTTTGGGCGAGCCTTCGATGAGCTGGGTTTCTTTCTTTTTCTCCGGCAGGTAGACGCGGTCGAGCGTGACGGTGGCGCCGGCAGCCTGCGGCAGATCGCCAGCAGAGACTTTGCGAACTTCTTTCGTCTTTGCCTTCTTGATGCCCATGAGCGTGGCGTAGCGGAGCTTGCTGATGCCCGACTGGATGGTGAGCAGCGCGGGCAGCGGCATCTGGACGTGCTGGAACCAGCCGTCTTCGAGCTCTCGTTTTACCTTGATGCCGCCGTCGCCTGCCTCGACCTGCATGATGATGGTGGCATGCGGGATGCCAAGCAGCTCAGCGAGCACGACGCCAGTCTGGCCGAGGCCGAGATCGTCGGACTGCAGGCCGGTGAGGATCAGGTCTGCTTTTTCGTCCTTGATGGCGGCGGCGAGCCGACTGGCGATGCCCAGCGTATCGAGCGAGGCCAGATCGTCGCATTCGATATGGATGGCGCGATCGGCGCCCTTGGCGAGCGCTTCGCGAATGGTCTGCGATCCGCGCTCCGGGCCGGCGAGCACTGCGATGACTTCGCCGCCATGTTTCTCCTTTAGCTGCAGGGCTTCTTCGAGCGCGTAGGCATCCGGCTCGTTGATCTCGTAGCTGAGATCGTCCTCATCGATCCACTTGCCGTTGGAATCGATATGCAGGGCGGAGTCGCGGACCGGCACCTGCTTGATGGCGACGATGATCTTCATACGTTCTGTGCTCCGTTAGAGGACTTTGTTGTCTGGTTGGCGATGGATTGCGCGGTAATTTGCGCGATGTCGAGGAGTTGCGGGGGGGCCTCGGTGATGGCGGCGAGCGCATCGCGGAACATGGTGTTGCAGAAGGGGCAGGCGGCCCCGACGATGGCGGCGCCAGTCGCTGCGAGTTCTTTTGCGCGCACATGGCTGATGCGATCCGTGCCGCCCTCTTCACCGAGGAAGGCCAGCCCGCCGCCGGCACCACAGCAGAAGGAGCGCTCCCGTGCGCGCGGCGGATCGATGACCTTGCCGGAGCGTGCAAGCACCTCGCGCGGCTGATCGTAGGAGCCGCGATAGCGGCCGAGATAGCACGGGTCGTGATAGACGATCTCCGGGCCATCCGATTTGGGCAGCTTGTCCTGGTAGCGGGCCATGAACTCGCTGTGATGCTCGATCTCTGGTGAGGCGCCGTACTCCTTCCAGTCCTTCGCGATGGTGCGGACGCAGTGCGGACAAATCGTCACTATCTTTGTGACTTTTTGCTGCTTCATGATTTCGAGGTTCTGCTCGGCCAGCTGCTGGAACACGAGATCGTTGCCGAGGCGGCGAACGGGGTCGCCGGTGCATTTTTCTTTTTTGAGAACCCCGAAGGTGGTCCCGAGGTACTGCATGACCTTCGCGAAAGAGGCGATGATCTCGCGGCCCTGCGGATCGTAGGCGCCCATGCATCCAAGCCAGAGGCAGTACTCCTGCGAGCCGTCGAAGATAGGCAGCTCCTGCTTTTTGATGAATTTGTCGCGTTCGGTAGCGCTCATGCCCAGCGCATTACCGCTGCGTTCGAGCGCGAGGAAGAGCTTCGTTCCGTGGTCATCTTCCCAACTGCCGGTGTTCACTGCACCACGACGCAGGCCGATGATGATGGGCAGATGCTCGATGCCGACCGGGCATTGATATTCGCAGGCGCCGCAGGTGGTGCACTGGAAGGCCGCTTCCTGCGAGTTGTAGGTGCCGAGCAGCGGCTCCTCAGAGTGCGGCCCCAGGTCGTTGAGATAGCCGCGCATGCCGAGGATGATTTCCTTCGGGTTCAGCACCTTCCCGGTATTGGTAGCCGGGCAATGCTCGGAACAGCGGCCGCATTCGACACAGGAGTAGGCCTGGAGCGCGACGAGCTGCGTGATGTCTTTGCCGGCGACAAGGCCGAAATCTTCGTCACCGGAGAGCGGCGGGATGTGGCTGAACTCGCCGCGCGAGAGAAAGATGGTGAAGGGGCTGAGGACCAGGTGCAGGTGCTTGGTGTGCGGGATAAGCGGCAGAAAAATGAGAATGCAGAGCGCGTGCACCCACCAGAGCCCGCGCGCAGTGGCTGCGGTGGAGGGCACGAAGAAGGCCGCCAGGTAAGTGACCATGAGGGCGAAGATCAGAAAAGCGATAACGCCAGACTCATAGGAGACTTTGCGGCCAAGCCAGATGGGACGGACGAAGAAGCGCCGCACGAACAGCCCGGCGATGCCGACCGCGACCAGCAACGCAAAGACAGCGGCGAACCAGAAGTAAAAGCCACCGAGCCATCCGCCTGGATCGAGGAAGCCGAGCCGAAAGCCGGAGGCGAAATGGTTGAGCGAGACGAGCGCGAATGCGAGAAATCCCCAGAAGACGAAGGCATGCGCCAGCCCGGGGAGTGGGCGCTCCTTGATGACCTTCGCTTGGCAGAGGACTTCCCAGAAGAAATCCCAGATGCGCCTGCCGATAGGCGCGATGTGAAAGTCGGGGTCTTTGCGCGCGGTAAAAATGTTCCTCAGCACACGATCGAAGCGCCAGAAGAAGCCCACCACGGCGAGCACCGTCAGGATGGCGAGCAGCACTATCTCCGCCGTCGAGAACGACGAGGGCTCCGCGTAACGAAGACTGAGAGCAAGCACGTGTGGCAGGGATGTAAAGTTCATGAGGCTGTCACCTGTGCGCTCTTACTTTGGTGTGATGCGGTCCAAAATTCGCTTGGAATTCACTTGCGCGGCGGAGCCGGTAGCGCGTAGAACGGATGCATAACCTACCGGGCAGTAAGATATCAACCGGGAATGGCAGTGTCAATCGCTGCCGGAGTGGAATGATGCCCAGGCAGTCGGGGGCCCTTGGGCCGCATCGCCGACTTTTCGCGGACCGCAGGCGCAATCCCGATGGGAAGCGCGATGCTGTGCTCCAGACGGCCGTTCGCATGTTCCTTGAGCGCTCCTATGGCCGCACATCGATGAACGATGTGGCGACACAGTTGAATATCACCAAGCCTGCGCTCTACCACTACTTCCGCAACAAGGAAGAAATTCTGGTGGAGATCTACCGGCTGGGGACAGACCTGATCGACGAGATGCTGGATGCGATCGAAGCCGAAGAAAAACCCGGACTGGACAAGGTAGCAGACTTTATCGCGGGTTACATCCGGATCGTCTCCGGCGATTTTGGCCGCGCGGTGATCCGCCTGGACGATGGCGAGTTATCCAGAGCGGGCCGCAAAACGGTGCGCGAGCGCAAGCGGGAGATCGACCATCGGCTGCGCGCGATGATTAGGGGCGGCATCGAGGACGGGTCCGTTGCGCCGTGCGATGCGAAGCTTGCCAGCTTTCTTGTGGCCGGCGCGATCCATGGGATGGCGAGCTGGTATGAGCCTTCGGGACCGATGAAGCTCGCGGCCATCACAACGCAATATGGGCGGATACTGATGGCCGGGCTGGCGGCGGGCGAGTTGTCCGCGATGGCTGATCGCGACCCGCTCCGATTTGAAGAGCGGCGCTCAGTTTAAAGGCTGACGAGGAGAGCATGGAAGCAATTGCAGAACGCGAAGGGGCCAAGGCAGCATCGGCGAAGCCGCTGCTGCTGCGCAGGGCGGCGGTGCTGGGCGCGGGCACGATGGGATCTCGGATTGCCGCGCATCTGGCGAATGCCGGGGTGAGCGTGCTGCTGCTGGACCTGCCGGGAACGGATGGCGCGCGCAATGCGGTTGCGGACAAGGCCCTGGAAGGGCTGAAGAAGAGCAAGCCGGCTGCGTTTTATACGCCGGCTGCCGCCGCACGGATTCGCACCGGCAACTTCGAGGACGACCTGGCGCAGCTTGCCGAGTGTGACTGGATCGTTGAGGCGGTCACGGAAAATCTGGAGATCAAGCAGCAACTGTTGGCGCGCGTGGCGCCCTATGTGCAGCCGCATGCATTCCTAACCACCAACACGAGCGGCATCCCGGTGGGCTCGATCGCCGGCGTGCTTCCCGCCGAGCTGCGCCGTCGCTGGTTTGGCACACATTTCTTCAATCCCCCGCGTTATATGCGGCTGGTGGAGGTGATTCCCGGGCCGGACACTGATCCGGCGGCGATGGTGGCGCTATCCGCGTTTCTCGACCAGAACCTGGGCAAGGAAGTCGTCCGCGCGCGCGATACGCCGAACTTTATTGCGAACCGCATCGGCACCTTCTTCATCCTCGAAACACTGCGCGTGATGGATGAAGAGGGCCTGACGGTCGAAGAAGTGGACGCCCTCACCGGCACGGCGATTGGCCTGCCGCGCACCGGCACCTTCCGTCTGGCGGACATGGTGGGGTTGGACATTCTGGCGCATGTGGCACGGAACTTTGCAAAGGCAAAGCAGGATGCTGGCGGACAGGCGGCGCTGCCTCCATTTCTCGAAACCATGCTGGAGCGCAAGTGGCTGGGCGACAAGGCTGGCGGCGGCTTCTATAAGAAAGAGCGCGGCGCGGATGGCAAAGAGACGCGGATGGTGCTGGACCTGAAGACGCTTGTGTATCAGCCCTCTTCGAAGCCGAAGCTGCCTGCACTGGAGATGGCGAAGAATGCTGAGGCGCTCCCGGAGCGGCTCAGCATGCTGCTGAGCGGTGATCAGAACAAGGACAAGGCGGCGCGCTTCCACTGGAAGCTGCTGACGCGGCTGTGGAATTACTCCGCCGACTGCCTGCCGGAGATCGCCGATTCGGCGGCGAACATCGACGCGGCCATGCGCGCGGGCTACAACTGGCAGCTTGGGCCGTTCGAAATGTGGGACGCGGTAGGTGTCCCCGATACGGTGAAGCGCATGCACGCAGCAGGCGAGCGGGTGAGTCCGGTGGTGGAAGGAATGCTGGCGAGCGGCGCGACGGCCTGGTATCACGACAACGGTAGGGCCTGCTATGACCCGGCGAGCAAGAGCTACCAGCCGGTGACGCGCGCGACGGGTGTGGGACGGATTGCCGATTTCCGCGCCAGCCACGGCGTGATCCGCAGTAATCCGGGCGCATCGCTCGTAGACCTGGGCGACGGCGTGGCATGCATCGAGCTGCACTCGAAGAAGAGTGCGATCGGCGACGACATTATCCGGCTGATCACGAAGACGTTTGCCCCAGACTCGGACACGGTGCGTGATTTTCGTGCCTTTGTCATCTCGAGCGATGCGGAGAATTTTTCCGTCGGCGCCAACCTCATGCAGTTGCTGCTGGCGGCGCAGGAGGGCGAGTGGGAGGACGTGGACCTGACGATCCGCGCCTTCCAGCGGATGACGCAATCGATCAAGTTCTGCCCGCGGCCGGTGGTGGTTGCTCCATATGCGCTGTGTCTGGGCGGCGGCACGGAAATTTCGCTGCACGGCGCGCGGCGGCAGGCGCACGCGGAGCTCTACATGGGGCTGGTGGAAACCGGCGTCGGACTGATCCCGGGGGGCGGGGGCACCAAGGAGTTCGCGCTGAAGGCGACTGACGAGGCGATTCGCTCCTTCGGCGATGCGGCGCGGGTGGCGATCTCGACTGAAATCGTAGACACGATGAAGCAGGCCTTCGAGACGATCGCGCTGGCGAAGGTGTCGACTTCCGCAGCGGAAGCACGTGCGCTGAATCTGCTTACAGCGGATGACGGCATCACGCTGAATCGCGAGCGGCTGCTGCTGGATGCGAAGGCGGCAGCGGAGGCGCTTGCGGAGCGCGGTTATCTGCCGCCCGCGATGCGCATGGATATCCCGGCAGCCGGCGAAAGCGTGCTGGCAACGCTGAAGCTGGGCGCGTTACCTCATGCAGCAGTCGGGCTATGCGAGCGACCACGATGTGAAGGTCGCGGGTCATGTCGCGCATATTCTGTGCGGCGGACGCGTGGCGCCGGGCACGCGGGTGAGCGAGCAATACTATCTCGATCTGGAGCGGGAGGCGTTCCTTTCGCTTTGCGGCGAGCGCAAAACGCAGGAGCGCATCGCGTACACACTGAGCAACGGAAAGCCGCTGAGGAACTAGTCATGCAGGATGCAGTGATTGTAAGCACGGTGAGGACGGCGGTTGGCAAAGCGCCTAGAGGCACGTTGGCTACGGCGCGGCCGGATGATCTGGCTGCAACTGTCATCGACGGAGCGTTCGCGCGGGTGCCGCAGCTCGACAAGCGCGAGGTGGACGATGTGATCCTGGGCTGCGCGCATCCGGAAGCCGAGCAGGGCATGAACGTGGCACGCATCGCGAGCCTCCGGGCGGGGCTGCCGGTGGAGGTGTCGGCCATGACCGTAAATCGCTTCTGCGCCTCCGGGCTTGCAGGCGATTGCGCAGGCGGCTGATCGTATCCGCGGCGGTGGCGCAGCCGTGGTGGTGGCAGGCGGCGCCGAATCGATGAGCATGATTCCGATGGGCGGGCACAAGATAAGTGCCAATCCGTGGCTGGTGGATAATCTTCCGGCCGCGTATCTTTCGATGGGGCTGACGGCGGAGCGCGTCGGAGAACGCTTCAACGTCTCGCGCGAGGATGCGGATGCCTTTGCTCTGGCGAGTCACCAGAAGGCGCTGAAGGCGATTGCAGAAGGGCGCTTCGTGGACGAGATTGTGCCGGTGGAGTGGACCGAGCGCACGCCGAAGAATGGCTCTGCGAAGCCGATAGAGGAGAAGCGGAGCTTCCAGGTGGATGAAGGCCCGCGCGCCGACACCTCGGCCGAAGCGCTGGCGAAGCTGAAGCCGGCGTTTCATGCGAAAGGAACGGTGACGGCGGGCAATTCATCGCAGACCTCCGACGGAGCGGCCGCCGCCATTGTGATGAGCGCAGAACGGGCCGCGGCGCTGGGGATAAAGCCTGTGGCACGGTTTGTCGCATTTGCAACGGCGGGCTGCGCGCCGGAGATTATGGGCATCGGGCCGGTCCATGCGGTGCCGAAGGCGCTGAAGATTGCCGGGCTGAAGCTTGAGGACATCGGACTTGTCGAGTTGAACGAGGCTTTCGCGGCGCAGTCGTTGGCTGTGATTCGCGAGCTCGGGCTCGATCCCGAGAAAGTAAACGTGAATGGCGGCGCGATTGCTTTGGGACATCCGCTGGGCTGCACGGGTGCCAAGCTCACCGCCACGCTGTTGCACGAGATGCAGCGCCGCAACGTTCGTTATGGGCTGGTGACGATGTGCGTGGGTGGCGGCATGGGCGCCGCCGGGATCTTTGAGAACTTGAATTGAATTTGTAGCAACTGGAGTCACTTATGGCAACAGCGGCGACACCGACGAAGACATCCGTGAAAGCAGCGGCGGGCGGCAGCTTTCTGCTGGAAGAGCGCACACTCAAGGAAGTCTTTACGCCCGAAGATTTTAACGACGAGCAGCGGCAGATTGCCGAAACTGCTTCGAACTTTGCGCAGAAAGAGATTCTACCGGCTGCGGATGCAATCGAGGCGAAGGACTACACGGTGACTCGCGGGCTACTGGCCAAGGCCGGCGAACTCGGCCTGATGGCGACCGACACGCCTGAGGAATACGGCGGACTGGCGATGGACAAGGTCACGTCGGCAATTGTGGCCGAAAAGTTGTCGGTGCTGGGGAGCTTCGCCACGAGTTTCAGCGCGCATGTGGGCATCGGCATGCTGCCGATCATCTGGTACGGCACGCCGGAACAGAAGCAGAAGTATCTCCCGAAGCTGGTGACCGGCGAGTGGATTGGGGCGTACGCGCTCTCCGAGGCGTCCTCCGGCTCTGACGCAATGGCCCTGCGCACACGCGCTGTGCTCGCGCCTGACGGGCAGCACTATGTCCTGAACGGCGAAAAAATGTGGATCACGAATGCGGGCTTCGCGGATCTGTATACCGTGTTCGCGAAAGTCGATGGAGAGAAATTCACCGCATTTCTAATTGAGCGCAACACGCCGGGATTCGCTGTTGGTGCGGAAGAGCATAAGCTTGGCATCCGCGGCTCGTCCACCTGTCCGCTCATTCTGACGGATTGCAAGATACCGGTTGCAAACGTGCTGGGTGAAGTGGGCAAGGGGCATCACATCGCATTCAACATTCTGAACATTGGCCGCTTCAAGCTGGGCGCCAGCGCCATCGGCGGTGCGAAGAACTCGCTGGCGAATGCAGTCCGCTACGCGAAGGAGCGTAAGGCATTCGGAAAAACCATCAGCGAGTTTGGGCTGATCCAGCAGAAGCTGGCGGAGAGCGCTACCGGAATTTTTGTGAGCGAGAGCATGAGCTACCGGACAATCGGCATGATCGACGCCGCGCTTGGGTCTCTCGAAGGAGAGGACGCGACGAACGCGCGCGAGATTCAGAAGAAGATCGAAGAGTATGCCGTGGAGTGTTCGATCCTAAAGGTCTGGGCTTCGGAAATGCTGGACGTGGTGGTGGATCACACGTTGCAGATTTATGGCGGCTACGGTTACGTGGAGGAGTATCCGGCTGAGCGGGCGTATCGCGACTCGCGCATCAACCGCATTTTCGAAGGCACAAATGAGATCAACCGGCTGATCATCACAGGCTGGCTTATGAAGCGTGCCGCCAGTGGGCAACTGCCGCTGCTGGGCGCAATCAAGAAGCTGATGGCGGAGGTGATGGAGCCGCCTTCCTTCGACGGCTCCGAGGAGAGTGATGATCCGCTCGCAGCGGAGGCCGCACTGCTCGCGAACCTGAAGAAAGCCGCGCTCTTCTGCTCCGGCGCTGCGACGCAGAAGTACATGCAAGCGTTACAGGACCAGCAGGAGATCATGGGCGACATGGCCGACATGACGATGCAGGTGTTTGCGCTGGAATCCGCCGTGCTGCGTGCGCGCAAGCTGGGGACGCAGCCGCAGGCCAAGACGGCGCAGGCTATGGTCAAGCTGTTTGCCGCAGATGCTCTCGCCTGTGTCGAGAAAGCAGCGCGCCGCGTGCTCGCGGCGGTGGCAGAAGGCGATATGCTGCGCACGCAACTGGCGATTCTGCGTCGGCTGGTGAAGCATACGCCGGAGAACACGATCGCGCTGAGCCGGCTGGTGGCGCAGCGCCAGCTCGATGGAGGCGGCTACAAGCTCTAGCGCGTCAGCGTCTGCCGAGGGAGCGGACTCCGTAGGCGACCTCTTCGAGAAATGTTTCGGGATGCATGGTCGCAGGGGGAGGCGTGTTCATTCGAGCAGCGGTGGATGCCACGAGACGCACGGCGAGGGCCTGCCGCACTTCAAGCGCCATGTCCAGGCGGCGCTCGAGAAATGTTTCGATCGCCTGCAGGTCTGCTGTTGTCAGACGGCTGAGCGCATCGGCGGGAAGGCTCGTTGCGCGCGGCGCGACGGCCGCTTGCGGCGCCGTCTGCGTGAACAGCCTTGTATTGCCCAGCGAAGATGGTTCGCGTGCGTGGCCTTCGTGAACGACGAGCGTGCCCGCAACGAGGTCGCCGAGCCGCTGATGGCGCGAGGTGACGAAGATGCTGATAACGCCCGTGATGTAGAACGTCGGCAGGAAATCTACGATGCGCACCAGGTTGCGCGCAAGGGATTCGAACAACGTGACGGCGCGGCCGCTCTGCTGGATAACGCGGATCTTTGCGACGCGTTTTCCCGGCGTCTGTCCGTTCCAAAATGCTTCGAACAACGCGAAGTAGCCCCACTGCAGCAGAAATGGAACCAGGATCATCATGGCGATGAACCACTTTGCGCCGGCCGCTTCGAACTTCAACAAGCTGGGGAGAAAGAGCATCGCGCCGAGTATCATTGCGAGCACCGTGGCGCCCTGCAGCAGCGAATCGATCAATATGGCGATGAAGCGGCTGCCGATTCCGGCGAGCGGGAACTCCAGTGCGACGAGCTCCGGCGTGTCGATGCTAAGCTGATCACCGAATTTCATGGTCTCACACCAATGGATTGAGAAGCGGCGGCCTTACTGGGAGCGGCTTGCGGCACTGTCGGCGGCGGCGCAGGGCGCAGGGCTGCGCCGGTTGGCACGCGATGAGCTGCGCGAGCTGGCGCTGCTGTATCGCCAAGTGGCGAATGACCTTTCCGTAGTTCGGCAGGATGAGACGGCACGGTCGACGGCGCATATGCTGAATCAGCTACTGGGCCGAACACACAATATCATCTACTCCAGCCGCAGGCGGAGCTTTCTCGGCGCGCTCACATTTTTTCGTGACGAGTATCCGCGCCACTTCCGCCGGCTCCTTCCTTACACACTCGCGGCAATTGCGCTGTTTGCCGGCGGGCTGCTGCTGGGCTCCATTCTTACCCTCAGCCGGCATGGCTTTATGGAAGGGCTGCTTGGCCCGCGCATGGTGGAGACCATTCATCGCCACCAGATGTGGACGCACTCGATTGTCGGCATGAAGCCGCAGGAGAGCAGCCGCATCATGACCAACAACCTGACGGTGACCTTCATCACCTTTGCGGCGGGAATCACGGCGGGATTGGGCACGCTATGGCTGATCTTTTTCAACGGACTGCTGATGGGTGTGATTGCAACCGCGTGCCAGCAGGCGCATATGTCGCGCGACCTGTGGAGTTTTGTGTGCCCGCATGGATCGCTCGAGCTGCCGGCCATTTTCATTGCCGGGGGAGCAGGGCTGCGGCTGGCCAGCGGCATGTTGTTTCCCGGGCTCTACAGCCGCCGCGATTCCATTGCGCTTGCGGGCCGCGAAGCAGTCCGGCTGGTGACGGGCATCATTCCAATGTTGGTAATCGCCGGCACGATCGAAGGATTCTTTTCGCCCTCGGGTGCGCCCACCGGGCTGAAGTTTGCCGTGGGCGGGGCGCTGTTTACGCTACTGCTGCTGTGGCTTTTTTCATCTCCGCGAAGCAGGCAGCAGGCGGACGACAGTTCTCCAGTTTCGCGAGAAGCTCTGTAAGCAATCGATTGACTCAAGAATAACGTTCTGCTAGGTTGCGGGCCTGGGAGATTTTCACCGATGGATCGTCGCCAGTTCGCCGCTCATTCTCTGGCCGCAGCCGCGGGGGCCGCGCTCTATCGCGGCCGCAGTTACGCCGCCGGCCCAGTCATCCCAGATCAAGCCCCTGGGACTGTTCCCGAATCCTTGTTGATACAAAAGGCGCGATTCCCGGAAGGTTTCCTTTGGGGAGTGGCCACGGCGTCCTATCAAAATGAGGGCGCATGGAACGAAGACGGCAAGGGCGAATCCATCTGGGACAGATTCACTCACACTCCTGGGAAAGTAAGGGGAAACGTTACAGGCGATGTTGCCTGCGATCAGTACCACCTTTATCCGCAGGACATAGCACTGGCCAAGCGTCTCAACCAGAAGAGCTATCGCTTCTCGATCTCCTGGCCGCGTATTCAACCGACGGGAACTGGCGCCCCAAATAGGAAAGGCCTGGATCACTACAGCCGATTCGTCGATGCTCTTCTTGCGGCCGGCATCCGGCCCTGGTGCACCATGTACCACTGGGATCTTCCCCAGGCGCTGGAGGACAGGGGAGGCTGGCCGAACAGGGATTTAGCCAATTACTTCGCAGACTACGCCGGCTATCCTGGCCAAACATCTTGGTGATCGAATCACGGTATGGGCGCCTTTCAATATGCCTTGGGCGATTGCCTTCATGGGATATGCGGCGGGTACCTTTCCCCCTTGCCGGACAAGCTTCAGCGACTTTCTGAAGGCGGCGCATACGCTGGCGCTGGCTCAAGGGGAGGCTCATCGTGCCGTGAAAGCCGCCTCTCCAAAGGCCACGATAGGAAGCGCTTACGAGATGGCCCCCGCATACCCTAAAACTGAGTCGGACGACGACCGTGCCGCAGCCGCGCGGTATCACGCCATGAACAATGTCTTCTTTCTTGAAGCGGCCATGCATGGCCGTTATCCGAAAGCTTTCGTCGGAGAACCACCCTATGACGTGATGGGCTTCAAGGCTGGCGACGAGAAGCTTCTTTATGCCCCGTTGGACTGGGTGGGCTTTCATTACTACACCCGCCGCATCGTGTCGGACGCGAGCAAAGAGAAGTTTCTCAGCGGCGGCAGTTTCAGCGGCACAGAGATTGAAAGCAATTCGCCGGGTGGTCGCGACCCCTACACCCGCTTTCGTGCCGCGATGCCCTCAGAAGGACCGCTGACCGAAGCCGGATTGGAAGTGTGGCCGCGCGGCATCTATGACCTGGTGACTAAAATTTCGAAGGATTACAACCAGCCGATCATCGAAATTACCGAGAGCGGATGTGGCTATCTCGATGGCCCCGATGAGGAGAAACAGGGTCAAATTCCCGATGCACGCCGCATCCAGTGGTACCGCGAGACGCTGGCTGAACTTGCGCGAGCGATTGATGATGGTGCGCGGGTTCGCGCCTTCCATGCCTGGACGCTGCTCGACAACTTCCAATGGGCCGAGGGATATACCGAGCGATATGGTTTGATCTACACCGACTTTCGCAACCAAAAGCGCACCATCAAGGATTCAGGCTTGTGGTATGCAAAGGTCGCTGCCTCTAACCGGCTTGACGTGTAACGCCGGCAATTCAAATGCAGGTTCGAGGAGAAGGCAGATCTCTCCACGACGCGCCTGCCGCTCCGGTCGAGATGACTCCCTAGAGCAATCCCTGTTCCTTTACTTCCAGATAGCGGTTCAGCACAGAAACGGCTAGTGACTCGGGCTGCGTCTCCAGCGTCATTGCGCCGCGTTCCTGCAGGCGACGCAGCAGGCGCTCGCGGCGGTTCAGCAGCTCCTGCGCGGCGGCGGTTTCGAACATTGCATCGACCGTCTTTGGAGTGACTTCCGCCTGGCGCTGCACGTCCATCTGCGAGATGGCGATAAAGAGCACGAGATGCCGCCGTACAAGTTGCGCAGCAGCATCCAGCACCTCCGGCTGCATGGCGGTCTCAGCGAAGTCGGTCATCCACAGGACGAGACTGCGGCGCGATTGTCGATGCATCAGCGTTGCCGCTGCACGGAGATGGTCGGCTTCGAGCGGTTCCGCTCGCACCTGCGCCAGAGCATCCAGCAACAGCCGCAGATGCGCTGCGCCTCGTCCGGGCAGGACAAGCTGTTGCGTATCCCGCCCATACGCGAGCAGACCCACACGATCACCGGAGGTAAGCGCGATTTGTGCGAGCGCCAGTGCGGCTGCTGTTGCCTGGTCGAGCTTGGTATAGCGTCCCGCTCGCGCGCTTTGCAGGCGTCCCGCGTCGAGCACCAGCCAGACGGGCTGACTCTTCTCCATCTCGTAAAGGCGCGTCACCAGGGAACCGCGACGCGCAGAGGCGGTCCAGCAGATGTCGCGGATCTCGTCGCCTTCGAGGTAGTCGCGCAAGCTTTCGAAGTCGCGGCCCATGCCGCGCTGCCTGCGCAGGCGCATCTGCAGCTCCATGCGATGATGCCGCGCTAAGTAGAGGCGATTTTCTTCGGGCGTGCGCAGCGTGGGATAGATGCGCACCGTCTGAGTGAGAGCGGCATAGGCCCAGCGCTCCGCGAGCCCAAGGGTTGAGCGATAGCGCAGATACAGCTTGCCGGTGGTGTGATCGCCGCGCTGAGCCGGGACGAAGCGGTAGCGCAGCGAAGTAGGCGCCTCCGGGTAGGCGGCGAGTTTGTGGCCGACCGGCTCCTCCAGAAAAGGCGCGGGCAGATCGTCGAGCAACGTGCAGTGGATGAGGCTACGGCTGTGTTGTGTGATGGCGAGCTCGACTTCCACGTCGCGGCCAAGAGAGGGCGCACCGAGCCACTCGCGAGTTGCCTCAAGCTGGCGTGGCGGAGGCAGCCTTGCTCCGTCCACGATAGCGGCGATCAGGACGCAGAGATCCCACGCAACCATTCCCCACGCGAAGCGTGCTCGAAAGAACGCGGGGATAAGAAAGAAAAGCCCGAGGATCAGCAGCCACAGAGCACGCGGTGTAAGCGCCCATGCCAAATGGCCGCGCGGCTCTGCCGACGCACGCACTGGATCGGGACGGACGGTGAATTGATTCATCGCGAGGCATCAGCCTGCCGGGGCACGGGCACAGCCGCGATCAGGTCGGTAAGCACGCGGTCGGCGTCGAGGCCTTCCAGCTCCGCCTCAGGACGAAGCATGATGCGATGCCGCAGGACGGGCAACGTGGCCTGCTTTACATCGTCGGGGATGATGAAGTCGCGGCCATCGAGGGCGGCGTAGGACTGGGCGACACGCATCAGGCTGATGGCAGCGCGCGGACTGGCGCCCAGCGTGAGCGACGGCCAATCGCGGGTGCGGCGGGTGATGCCCAGCAGGTAATCGTAGAGCTCCGGCTCAATGCGGACCAGCCGCTGCTCTGCCTGCGCGGCGGCGAGCAAACCCACAGGAGCAGGCGTGAGGTCGGTGTGAGACGCGGGATCGAAGCCTGCGTGATGCCGCTCGAGTACCAGGCGCTCCTGCTCGGCGGTTGGATACCCGACGCGAATCTTCATAAGAAAACGATCGAGCTGCGCCTCCGGCAACGGATAAGTGCCTTCGAAATCGATCGGGTTCTGCGTCGCGAAGACGGTGAAGACCTCCGGCAGCGGGCGGCGTTCGGTGTCGCTGGTCACCTGCCGCTCTTCCATGCACTCCAGCAGCGCAGATTGCGTACGCGGCGGCATGCGGTTGATTTCGTCAACCAGCAGGAAATCGGTAAAGACCGGGCCGGGACGGAAGATCATCTGCGCGCCTGCGGCCTGCAGGATGCTGGTGCCGAGAATGTCGGCGGGCATAAGATCCGGAGTTGCCTGGACGCGGCTGAACTCCAACCCAAGCACGCGGCCAAGCAGCTTGACCAGCAGCGTCTTCGCGATGCCGGGCACGCCTTCGATGAGCGCGTGGCCGCGGCTGAGCACGGTGATGAACGCCTGATCGATCAGCTCGGTCTGACCGGCAATGACTTTGCCGATCTCCGCGCGGCCATGTGCGAGCAACTGTGTCGTGGCAGCAATGGCCAGCGGCAGTTCACGCGCTGCGGCGCTGGGCGACATCGTTTCTGGGATTTGATCCAACGGGTCCTCGATTATGCGTGGAGTATGTACTCGATTGCGCCTGCCGCACCATCAGCTCGCGATAGTGAGCCAGCGCTTTGACAAGGGTCAACGCCTGGCGGGGCTTCAAATCTGGAAGGTTGTCCTGGTTTTCGCACGCCACCAGATCGCGCCGCAGCGAAGATTCATCCAGATGGAAACGCGCAGCCAGCGTTGCGGCCAGTGTAGCGGTATCGGCCGTCTGCGCTCCGGCGATGGCATAGTGATGTGCCAGTCGCGAGCGAAACCGCTCATACGCGATGCGGACCGGCAGGTCATTCGCACGTGAAGCGCGGTAGAGGCCGCCGAGCGAACGCACGAACTCCATCGGTGAGCTGCGTGTTACGGCGGGGAGCGGACGCAGTGGACCACTGCGACGTCCGCGAGCGAGGATCAGGAGCACACCGATCAGCAGCAGTTGCGCGAGCAGCGCGAGAACGATGCGGTCGGCGAATGGGTTCCACGCAGCGGGGGCCGAGGCGTGCAGCGATTCATCCCAGATGATGCGGTCGCCGCGTTGAAGCTGAAGGCTATTCAGCAGCAGATCGAGACTACCCTGCGAAGCGATGTCCTGATTTTCCAGCGGAGATGCGGTGGCCCACCACACGACAGAGCCTTTTCCGACCTGATACGTGACCACCACCCCTTTGCCGGCGCATGCGTAGACAGCGCGCTGCGCCGGCCGGTCCAGATTCCATACGCTGCGAACACCTCGCATCACGACTTTGCCGCCAGCCGCAAGCGGTGAGAAGCTGACGGGCTCCGCCTCGCAGATGCCACCAATGAGTTCAGGCGGCGATTTGCTATCAAGATTCTCGTCCGGCAGCGCTGCCGCAGCAAGAAATCCCGCGGCAAGCACGTGGCCGCCGCGCTCGAGCACGCGCTTAATTGCGGCGGCTTCCTGCCGGCTCGGTGCGCGCGTGGGCTCTGCCAGGATGAGCACGGTGTGTGCATCCACGGTATCGGCTACGGAATCGAGGGGATTCTCGGAACGTTCCACCTGATAGCCGAGCCGCGCCAGCAGAAGATAGGCTGCCTTCGCACCGTGCGGCGCGGAGGAATATGTAGATGGAATGTAACTGTCCGGCTGCTCATGCGGATTCACCAGCGCCAGCAGCACGGTTGTGGACACCACCAGCGCGGCGGTGATGAGGAGCAAACGACGGTCACGGCGGTCGAGGGATACCAGCGGGCTCATCGTGTCACCAAGCGTTCAAAGAGCAGGCGAGCCGTTTCGCAGTCGGGCTGGGTTGCGGTTTCTGATCCGTACCAGCAGGTTTCGAAGCATTGCGTCAGGCGGCGGAGATCATCATGCCCCGCGTTGCCGGGCAGAACCAGGCGTAGATATTCGCGCGGAGTGCGAGCGCGGTCCGTGGGCCAGAGGCCGCGCGATTCAAGACGCGCGATGGTTGCCCAGTAATAGCTGCGGACTGCCTCGCGCCAGCGCTGTTGGCGGGCGGCCTGTTCCGCCTGCTGCCGCAGGCGCTCCCAGTTGCGCATCGCGGGCGTGTCCTCGATCCGCGCCCGCTCCTCGGCCTGGAAACCACGCGCACGCCGCGTCTGCCGCACACACCAGTAGCCAAGGCCAAGGCAGGCCAGCGAAACTACTCCCCATTCCAGCAGAAGGGCCAGCCAGCGGCGGTGCGCGCTGTACTCCACAAGGCGTGAGAGCCGGCGGTTGATCCAGATGGCGATCGCATCCAGCACGCGCTCCGTCAGAGAGCGGTCTGAACGCCGGAACTCTGCCCGATTGAGAATGGTTGTTAGAACGTTGTGTTCGTCGGTGCGGGCGGACGTGGGAGGCAGTATGGATGCCGAATATCCAAGCGCCTCCGACTCTTCGAGTTGAAGGCGTTCCGTTGCGGCGTGTAGCAATGGCGCAGCATCCGCGGGACGGATGGTGCGGCTGCCGGCGAGTCCCAGTAACGCGCGCAGCCAATCGTACGAGATGCGCCGCTTTGTCTTCTGTCCCGGCACGGTGACGACGTCGTCTGGTCCAACGGCATCGGCGCTGCAGTGGGTGGAGTCTCTGCGTTGCCCGCATTGCGTGACAAGCGTTTCGAGCGACTTCAGATGATCGCGATACTCTGCCGGGCTTCGCGGCTGCGGCGCGGTAGATGCTGCGCGGAGAGAGCCTGCGCCAGCCAGCAAGCAGAACGCGAACGCGGCCACTTGACGGCGGCACATCCAGCTTTCAGCCATCTAGATTGCAGGCCCTAAATTGCCGGTCCTGGCCGGCTCGGTCTGCTCCGTAAATAGCTGCGGCGCAGGCGAACCGGGCAGAACAGACGAATTTCTATCGGTGGGCGTGCTGTCCGGTGTCATGCCAGCCTGCTCCATCAGCCACTCGACATCGTAGGCCTCTTTGCGGATGCGCTGATCGTAATAGAAGAGGGTGAGTGCGATGGACCAGATCGGAATGACAAAGGAGCTGCTAACGAAGACTCCGAGCGACGAAAACACCTGCGTCGCGAATGTGAGTTGTCCTTTGTGCAGGAAGAAGAGGAAGAGCATCGGAATCTGGACGGCATACGAGATCATCGTCACCACGGCAAGCACCAGCAGCAGCATGACGAAGATGCGGCCCCGAGCCCCTTTCGTAAGCAGGGCACTCCGCTTCAGGGAGCGATGCACTTTCAGGTCCTCCAGCAATGAGGCCGGAATGGCAAGCGCCCAGCGAAGCATCCACCAGAACGCGGCGAAGAGTGCGAGAAAGAGGAGAACTACCAACATGCCCACGACCAGATTATGGCTGAAGCTCCTGGGGACAGCAGCTAAAACGGCGGCTATCGCGGCCACTGCGACAAAGAACGGTGCGAATGAATAGCAATACGTTGCCAGCAGAATCAGTATGTATCTGTACCAGCGTCGACGGATGCTGGAATATGCCTCTCTGATCGTGGTGACTCGGCCTAAATAATTGGTTGCTACCGCATGCGCGATAGCTGCCATGCTCAAGGCCATCGGGAGCAAAGAAATCAAACTCATAAAGCCGCTAATCAGAACGCTGATGCTGGCAAACTGAGCAGCATTGCCATGCGTATAAAAAGACAGGAGCAAATACCCGATCAGTTTGGGAATAAGCACTGTCGACGCTGCCATCGCGGCGATGCCGAAGTAAAGCATGAAATGGCTGCGGTACATCTGCGCCGTGCGGTCGAGAATCTCACCGAGGCTGGATGGACGGAGTTCTGCGCGCATACGGCTGTCCCTGGGGCTGCAAGCTGCCGGTTCGGCAAGGCCGGTCTCGCAGGCCACCTGCTGTGTTGGCGGATCGTACCACAAGCCATTCTGGGCTTGCGATAACAAACGCTACGGCGGCAGTTACCGTGCGACTAGGTGATTGATCGTGTCTTCAGATTGAGCGTGAATGTGTCGTCGGGCGTCTTGGTCGTACCGCCGTCCTCGGCAGGATGGAACTCCATCCGCAGCGTGGTTGCGTTGACGATGACGCGCAGATAGCCGTAATGGGTGTCGTCGTAACTCACCAGCGCTAGACCGCTGTCCACAGCCATGGGCGTGCGGATTGCGTTGCCGCTGGAGGCGGTCCGCATCACGGTAAGGCCGTGCCCACCCATGCCGGCTACGACGTAAGGAATTGTCACGCCGGAGACGGTGCGCGTATAGCGCTGGTAATTGTGCGAATGCGCAGAGAGCACGACATGCGGCCAAAAACCGGCCGCTGTAGCGGCACCATCCATATCCTGCAGCATACGAGGGCTGCCGCCGTGGTTCACACCCCCGGTGAATGGCGGATGATGCACCGCGACGAGCACGGCGCCGGTGAAGTTCTCGCTCTTGCAGCGGGTGAGCGCTGTCTGAAGAAACGTGAGCTGATTGTCGTTGAGCGTGGTGCGGGTCTTGCCTTCGGTCGAGATCACTCCGGGGTCCTCCAGCGTGTTGCTGTAGAGCCCTATCAGGCGCAGGAACGGTGCTTCCAGCGTGTAATACACGCCTGGCTGGACCATCGCGGTGCGCGAAAGGCCGCCCGCTTCATCCGTGTGCACCGGCGTCGCGGAGCAGAAGTTGCAAAGATAGGCGTCGAGCGTAGGAACCGTTTCTTTCGGATAGGTCACACCGTCGTGATTGCCTGGGATGCCGAGAATGGGCGCGGGATAGTTACGATACGGTTCGTAGAACTGATCGTAGTAATAGGCCGCTTCACCGAAGTTATAGACGACATCGCCGAGATGATAGAAAAACGCCGGCACGTCGGCGGCGTTGTCCTCGGTGAAGTCGGCGACCATCTTGTCTGCCACCAGCGACTGTGTGGTCGGGCCTTTGGTGCTGCCGGTGTCGCCTACCGTGTGGAAAACGATCTGCCCTGCCTTCTGGATGGCCGCCACGCGCGCCGGTCCCTGCGAGCCGAGGACATCCGCCAATTGCAGCACCGGTTCAGCCGCACTGCCGCGTGGCGCTGGAAACGGCTCAACCGTGCCGATCTCTTTCAGAGGTTGATCTGTAACAGGATCGCGGAAGCTGGTTGGGTCGGGGCTCGGCGATGGCTGGGCGAAAACCGGATTGCTTGCAGCTTGTGGTTGCGATGTCTTTTTCGGCATGGGGGAGGGCTCCTCGTGGACATTGTGCTCCCGCGGCATTACGGGCGCGCGAATCAGTCGTGAACCACCAGCACATCCAGAAGGCGCGGTCCGTGAACACCCTTGATGCGTGTCATCTCGATGTCCGCCGTAGCCGATGGGCCCGAGAAGAAGGTGACGGGGTGCGCTGGATCGAGGCGAGCGAAGGCCCCGGGGAGCGTTTCGACGATCTGTGCTGCATCGATGACGCAGAGATGGTAGTCCGGTAGGAGGGTCAGGATGCGGCGGCCCTCGGCGGGGCCGTGCTGGAGGGCGATGCTGCCGGAGACGGCTACGCCGACCGTCGCCGCAGTCATCACTCCGTCCACCCCGTTCAACGCGTCGAATGACAGCTCGCGATCCGGAATCCACTCGATGGTCTCAGCTAACCATTGCGAAGGAAGGCTGACGGGAATCGCGATGCGCCGGCGGTTGGCTGAGATGAGAAGCTCGGCGGCCTTTTGGGCAAGCTCTTCCCGTCGCACAGAAAAAACACCGGTGTCGTAGTCGCGCAGTCGCTCCTCAAAGAGCGCGAGGATGTCGTGAATATTTTTTGTGCTTGCGTGATCGTAGGCACGAGGGACCGTTGGCTCGCGCGAAATGGCTGATGAGGTCGCTTTACTGATCCGCGTAAGCACGCGGTCGCGGCTGGATTGTGGCGCCGTGCTCATGCTTGCCCCCGCTGCTGCCACCACTCGCGGAATGTCTGGCGCGGCAGCGGCTCCAGATCGCGCGTCTCCGTCCAACGTCCTGCCATGCCCGGCAGCCAGCGATACCAGGCGTCGCCGCGATGGAAGGTGCTCTGCGCGGTGCGCGCCAGGCGTTGTGCGGCTTCGTATCTGCGGCGATTCGCGAAGACCGCAGCCATCCCCAGCATTCCGGCGCGCTCCTGATCGACAAGCGATGCCAGCTTGCGGCGGTTGCGATCCACGACGCGCGAACGCAGATAGACCAGCACCTCCGGGATGTTGATCTTGACCGGGCAGACTTCATAGCAGGCACCGCAGAGCGAGGACGCGTACGGAAGCGACTGCGCGTGACGCATGTCTTCGAGCTGCGGCGTGAGGATGGCGCCGATGGGACCCGCGTAGACCGAGCCGTAGGCATGGCCGCCAGTCTGCCGGTAGACGGGGCATGCGTTCTGGCAGGCTCCGCATCGGATGCATTGCAATGTCTGCCGGCCGATGGCATCGCGCAGAACGCGGCTGCGGCCATTGTCGAGCAGGACGACGTGCATGCTCTTCGGCCCATCGCCCGGCACCACGCCGGACCAGATGGAATTGTATGGATTCATGCGCTCGCCGGTGGCCGAGCGTGGCAGGGTCTGAAGCAGCACTTCGAGATCGGCGAAGCGCGGGATGACCTTTTCGATGCCCACGATGGCGATCAGCGTCTCCGGCAGCGTGAGGCACATGCGTCCGTTGCCCTCGGACTCCACAATGGTGATGCCGCCGGTCTCAGCGATGAGAAAGTTCGCGCCGCAGATGGCTGTCTTCACGCGCAGGAACTTCTCGCGCAGATACTGGCGCGCTGCCGCCGTTAAGGCCTGCGGATCGTCACTGAGATCAGGCAAATTCATGTTGCGCGCGAAGATCTCGCGCACCTGCTGACGATTTTTGTGCAGGGCTGGGACGACAATGTGCGAAGGCTGGTCGCCGCCAAGCTGCAAAATCAGCTCAGCCAGATCGGTCTCATGCGCGATGACGCCGTGCTGCGCCAGAAATTCGTTCAGGCCGATCTCGGCTGTTGTCATCGACTTGATCTTGATGACCTCGCGCGCGGCATTTTCGCGAAGAATGCCCAGAACGATCCGGTTTGCTTCTGCAGCGTTGACGGCCCAGTGCACGGTGCCGCCCGCGGCCTGGAAGCGCTCTTCGAACTGAAGCAGGTAGCGATCGAGATTTGCCAGAGCCTCGCTGCGGATCGCCGCTCCGGCATCGCGCAGCGCCTGCCAATCTTTCTTTTCCTCTACCAGTGCGGCGCGCTTGCGCTGGATGGTATCTGTCGCACGAGCCACGTTGCGGCGGAGTTGTGTATCGCGCAACTCCGATTTCGCCGCTTCGGGAAACGGCGGCGCGGTTTTTGGATCAAGCTGAACGAGACTCACGCGCGTTTCTCCTCGGCTGCGGCGAGTATTTCGGCGATGTGCAGGGTACGCACGCCAGCGTACTGGCGATGCAGCATGCCTTGGATGTGCATCAGGCAGGAGTTATCGCAGGCGGTACAGACCTCGGCCCGCGTGTTCAGGACGGCGCGCACTTTGTCGGTAAGCATCGCGGCGGAGACATCCGCGTTTTTCACCGCAAAGGTACCGCCGAACCCGCAGCACTGCTCGAGGCCCTCCAACGGCACGAACTCCAGCCCACGCACGGCGCGCAGCAATTGCAGCGGTTTGTCGCCGAGATGCAAGCTTCGCAAACCGTGGCAGCTCGCGTGATAGGTCACGCGATGCGGGAAGTAGGCACCTACGTCGACCGTTTCGAGGCGATCCACCAGCAACTCGCTGAACTCAAAGACGCGCGGGAGCAGGGATTCGACGGCGCTCGCCATCGCTGCATCGTTGTTCTCGCGCGCCAGCGCCGGGTAGTATTCGCGGATCATCGCGACGCAGGACGATGACGGGATGCAGACCGCCTCCGCCTCGGCGAAGATCTCCACAAATCGCTTCGCCAGCGGATAGGCCTCGCGCCGGTAGCCGGTGTTGAAGTGCATCTGCCCGCAGCAGGTCTGGTCCAGGGGAAATTCGACGGTGTGGCCGAGCCGCTCCACTACGCTCACCACCGCCTGCCCGGTTCCGGGGAAGAGGGTGTCGTTATAGCAGGTGATGAAAAGAGTGATGCGCACGCCTCTCCTGTATCGGGGAGACGTGCTCGTTAACGCAGCGTCGTCTCCTGCTTCAGCGGAAGATCCTGGGATGATCCGCCGACAAGGAAAGTGTACTGCCCCGGGAGGAGCTTCCAGCCCTGCGGGTCATCCCCGTGGTCGTTATAGATGGAGAGATACTTCGGATCGACATCCACGGAGACCTCGCGGCCCTCACCCGGCTGGAGCGTAATGCGCGTCCAGCCCACTAGCCGCTTGGGCGGCTCTTCTGCCGCGGCCGGCAGGCTGGCGTACACCTCGGCGGTCTCGGTGCCGGCGCGCTTGCCGGTATTTGTCACCGTGAAGGTGACGCTCTTCCCCTCATCGGCGACTTTCAGATCGGAATAGCGATAGCTGGTATACGAGAGACCATAGCCGAAGGGAAAGAGCACCGGCTTGTGTTCGGCGTCATACCACTTGTAGCCGACCTTAACACCTTCGTCATAACGCACGCTGAAGGTCGGCTTCGCCTCGCCTGTTTTCTGGACCGCTTCCTTGCCGGTCGCTCCCGGCGGCGGCGTGACCAGATGCGGGTGGGGCAGATCGGCTACGCTACGCGGGAAGGTCATCGGCAGTTTGGCAGTCGGGTTCACATCGCCAAACAGAACATTGGCCACTGCATGGGCGCCGTCGCTGCCCGCGTACCATGCCTCCACCACCCCCTGCACTTTGTCCAGCCACGGCATGGTGACGGCTGTTCCCGTCTCAAGGACAACGATGGTATGCGGATTGGCGGCGGCTACCTGCTCTATCAACGCGTCCTGGTTGTCGGGCAGAGAAAGATCGGGCAGGTCCATTCCCTCGCTCTCCCATTGGTAGGCAAAGACAATCGCGACATCGGCATTCTTGGCAGCTTCAGCCGCGGCTGCGGGCTCGCTCCCGCCATAACGCACGGTAACGCCAGGCGATTTTGCGGAGATGGCCTTGAGCGGCGAAGTTGGAAACCACACGTGCGCCTGCCACTTCGCGGGAGGCCGCCCCGGAGCATCCACCTGGGCGGAGCCCCCACCGGAGATCATGCCGCTATCTGCATTAGCTCCGAAAATCGCAATGGATCGTACCTTCGCAGGATCGAGCGGGAGAATGTTGTTTTCATTCTTCAGCAGGACGATGCTGTTTTCCTCGATGTGCCGTGCGACGTCCAGATCACCCAGCACATCGACTACGCTTTTCTGCATTGGATGGTCCACGAGACCGGCGGCGAACTCGGCGCGCAGCACGCGGCGGGCATGATCGTCGATCTCCGACATAGGCACCTTGCCGCTCTGGGCCGCTTCTTTCAGTTTCGCGCCGTAGAACAGGTCTTCCGGTTCCTCGTTGTCCAGTCCGGCGGCTGAGGCCTTCACCGTGCTGTGGGTGCCACCCCAGTCGGAGAGCACGAAGCCCTTGAAGTTCCAGTCCTTCTTCAGCACGTCGGTCAGCAGGTACTTGTTCTCGCAGGCGTAATCCCCGTTTACCGCGTTGTAGCTGCACATCACGGCTTGCGGATCGCCCGCCCTGAGACCGATTTCGAAGGCCAGCAGATCGCTTTCGCGCATGGCGCGTTTGCCAATGATCGAGTCCACTTCGTTGCGGCCGCTCTCCTGGTCGTTCATCGCGTAGTGCTTGATGTCGCCGATGACGTGCTGCGCCTGCTCGCACTTGATGCGATTGCCGACCATGGTGCCGGCCAGGACTGGGTCTTCGCCCATGTACTCGAAGGTGCGGCCGTCGCGCGGCTCCCGCGTCAGATTGACGCCGCCACCGAGGGTCATGTTGTAGCCCTGCGCGCGCAGTTCGCGTCCGATCAGTGCGCCATAATCGCAGGCAGCCTGGGGGTCCCAACTCGCCGCCGAACCGAGGTTTGACGGCAGCGCGGTGGAATAGCGGCCATTCTCGGCGCTGCTGCGAACGCCATAGGCCGCGTCGCTCATCTGGATCATGGGGATACCCAGGCGCGGAATTCCGAGCGTGAAGCCGGCCCCGCCATTGCCGAGATAAGCATTGGGACGCGGCTTGCCCCAGCCCGGCATGCCGTTGCCGTGCAGCAGATCGATCTTTTCATCCAGCGTGAGCTGCTTCAGCACCATCTCGGCGCGCTCGTCGGGCGAGAGGCCGGCTTTCATCCATGGCTGATCTTGCTGCTGACTCTGCTGCTGGGCGGCCTCGTTGTGGCGCCGATGCTGCGCGGGTAAGGAAGTGCTGCAGGCTGTCCCCAGCGCCAGGGCCAGGAGCAGAGAGAGGGGTTTGTTCATCGGGCGGGCCACCGTGGGAAAAACGATATTGTCCCCCACCATCATAGCCATATAGAGGTCTGGCTGTGCAGCTTTTTCCTGCGGCAGGGTGCTGCACAATCGTTTGACTACTCGACAGTCCGACTTTCGCGGCGCACCTACGCCATCGGAACGCTTTCCCGGTTGCGCAGCAGATCGTGCAGCGGCTTGCTGTAGGTGCGGCTCACACGGAGATGCGTGCCGTCCTGCAGGGTCAGGCGGCAGTCGCGATTCGCCAGCGGCTCGATGCGCGTAATGCGGTCGAGCTTGACGATCGTCGAGCGGTGAATGCGGAGGAACTCGGTACGGTCAAGCCGGCACTCCAGCAGGTGAAGCGGCTCCCGCAGCAGGTGCATCTTTTTGCCGACGTGCAGCCCTGCATAGTCGCCGACTGCCTCAATCCAATCGATCTCCGATGACTGCACAAATGAGACCTGGTTGCCGTTGCGGATCGCGAAACGCTTTGCCGGTCCCGTGTCGTTCCGCTCGGAGTGCAGTTCCAGCAGCTTCTGAAAGCGGCTGTGCAAGAGCGTCCTGCTGCTGCAGCGCCAGAATGCGGCGCGCGCGCTCCAAGGCAATGAGAAAGCGGACATTGTCGATAGGCTTCAGCAGATAATCGAGCGCCTGCACTTCGAAGGCCGCCAGCGCATATTCGTCGTACGCGGTCAGGAAGATGATGCAGGGAATCGATCCCTGGGGCAGCGCGCGCAGGACCTCTATGCCGCACATTCCGGGCATCTGGATGTCGAGGAAGACCAGATCGGGTTTCAGCGTGAGGATGGAGCGAATAGCATCTTCGCCATTTGAGCACTCTCCGACGACCGTGATGTCCGGGTGCTCGGAGAGGCGCAGGATGACGCCGCGCCGCGCCAATGGCTCATCGTCCACGATCAGTGCTCGAACGTTCACTGCGCCTCCAACATCTGGTGAAACTCGGTCGTGCTGTCAACTGTACTGAATGGCATGGAGATCCGAACCTCGTACGTGCCATTCGACGTGGCATGGGTTTCGAGTGTGGCCTCGTACCCATACATCTGCTGCAGGCGGGCACGCGTATTGGTCAAGCCAACGCCACGGTGCGGCGTCGCGGCACTGCGCCGGAGCACTGGGTCGTCGTCTTCCGCTCCATCGTTTTCGATTTTTACCCGCAGCCGCCCGCCGATCGCTTCCGAGCGAAGTACCAGGTTGCCCCCATCGGGCCGCTTTGCGATGCCGTGCCGGATGGCATTTTCCACCAGAGGCTGGAGCAGAAACCGGGGTACCTGCGCCTCCTGAGTCTCTGGATCGATGGCATAGGTTACGGTGAGGCGCGGGCCGAAGCGAACCTTCTCCAGAGCGAGATATTCCTTGGTGACCGCGATCTCTTCCCTAAGGGAGACCTGGTGCGTATCCGGGGACTCCAACGTCCGGCGCAGCAGGTCCGCCAGGCGCGCGATCATCTGGGTGGCGATCCGCGGCTGATTGTCCAGCACCAGGGTGGAGATCGCGTTCAACGTGTTGAAGAGGAAGTGCGGCTGGAGCTGGTAGCGAAGCGCGCGCATTTGGGCCTCGCGCGCCATCAATTGCGCAGCCTGGAACCGCTGTTTCTCCTCTTCCCAACCCTGGTAGTGCTTGATGCCGAAGTAGAGGAAACCCCATGCCACCAAAACAAAGCAGGCCGAACTGGCATACGTGAAGACATAGCTCCAGTGGTAATGCGACTTTGAACCACCGTAGTGGAGCTCCGCCCAATACGATACCGCAGCAACCAGGATCCCCAATCCATACGCGACGCCGGTGCAAGTGAGCAACGCACGGATCAATGGGACCCGAGCTTGCCAGAGCGCGTGGCAGACGCCATACATTATGAAGCTGAGGAGAAATCCGGACAGAAGAAACGTGGCATGGTATGCCACGTCGTCGCGCATATTGCGCATCGGGATGTTCGATGCAGCGACCACTATGGCATACAGAAGCCAGCCGCCCAACTGAAATTGCCAGAACGAGCGAAGACGCGGACTGGAGTTAAGCTGCTCCACGTGTAACATTCTATTGGTCAAGCTAACGATCCGCCGCACCGTTCCGGCGCATGAAATGCACGGCTCGTCGCAAACCGGGAGCGGCTGATCGATACCCGCTGTAATTCCGTCCCACGAGCGCCTTAGGCTGTCACGCATGCGACAGTCATTGCGAGCCTATCTTGGATTTTTGGCAATGAGCCTGACTGTTTGTTCGGCTCACGGCCTGAACCAGCCGATCTCCCTGGAACCGCCTTCCGGCTTTAGCTTTGCGGGGTATTGGCAATGTGCGGGCAGCTTCCCTGGGAGCGGGCGGCAGCACCGCTCTGTTTATCACGGCGAGCCCAGTGCGGATGGCAAATGGGTTGACCTGACGGAGACTGATCTTGAGCCGAAAGGATACGTGGGCCGGTATGAGCTGGGAACTGATTCCGGCCAGGACAAGCTCGTCTTCATTGACGTAAATTCCGCCGGCTACGCCATCTTTGAGAGCCCCGGGTGGGATGGCCGCACCTTGACCGTGACCAGTACGGACGTGCTGCACTATTCGTCAGCCTCTCCCAAGAACCGTTTTCTATATACGGTGAACGATGCCAAACATTTCGATGTGGAATGGCAGTATGAAAAGGCCGGCGGATGGGCCTCCGGGGATCTGCTGCACTGCGCGGCGCAGACTCCACGGCTGGCTGTTAACTATCAAGCGGAAACTCACGGCGGCAGCAGTGCATTCGCTCTTTCGAAAGCTTTCCTGGCACCAAAACAAATGCTGCTGCTGACGCTTCTGCCGCTATTCTGAGGACGCGCCCCGCGTAGTCGCCTGAGAATGCGGCGAGTTCGAGGCTGATTTCGTTCGATCGCCCTCACGCGCGCGCCTGGTCAGGCTTTCCAACTCATCCAGCGTGCGCGGCCAGTCCTTCCCCAGCAGACGTGACAGGCTGCGGTCCGCCAGTACGCGGCCCTCCGTCTGACAACGAGCGCAGTAATTCGTCTCGTTGTCGGCATAACGGATGCGCTGAATCGGTTCCCCGCATCGTGGACATGGCAGGCCGTAGCGTCCATGCACGGCCATCTCTTTGCGAAAAGCCGTCACCTTCTCCGGAAAACTCTGCTCGGCTTCGGCCTTCAACCGGTCGATCCAGAGCTGCAGCGTTCCACGCGTGGCGGCAAATAACCGCTCCCACTCCGGAGGCTCGAGCTTGTGAGTCAGCTTGATGGGCGAGAACTGTGCAGCGTGGAGTATCTCGTCTGAATATGCATTGCCGATCCCGCTGAGAATTCGTGGATCGGTCAAGGCACGTTTGAGGGTACGGTTCTCGGCCATCAGCGCGGCGCGAAAGGCCTTTAGATCGCACGCGAAGACGTCCACTCCGCCCGGATCGATACCTTGCAGGCCAGCTTCACCGCTCAGGACGTGCAGCGATGCGCGCCGCTTCGAACCGGCTTCCGTCAGCACCAGCGAGCCATGCGGGAAGTCGAACGCTGCGAGAGCGTTTCGCCCGGCCAACCTTGCTCCCGCCTCACGCCAGTGCAGGCGGCCGGCGATCATGAGGTGCAGGACCAGCCATAGATCGCCTTCGATGCCAATGGCAATCCGCTTCCCCACACGCCGCAGCTCGCGCACGGTACGGCCCTCCGCGCTGCTGATCGGCGGTTGAACCGTGCGCAGCAGAAAGGCGCTGGCGACACGGACCTGCTGCAGCGACTGGCCGAGGATGCGCGGCTCAAGCGCGCTGAGATAGGCGGCGATGTCCGGCAATTCCGGCATGGCAACCAGATTAGCTGGCAACTCGGGCTGTCGGATGGCTTTCTATGCCCGGCGGGAGCCTGTTTTCAGCCGGCTACTTCGACCGAAGAAGGAGGGAGCCGCCCGGCAGTCATAGGCCTCAAAGGTGCCTCCGTCCTGGCAATCGGCTATCTCCTGCCCGCGGCACGCCGAGAAAATCGGCGTAGCCTCCCGGCTGGCGCTTATCCCGGCTCCGCGGCCCGGAGCGTTCTGCTCCCATAACTCAAAACCAGCAGGAGGATTATGAAACTCCTGGCGATAGGAGGCTGGCATCAAGATATGCCGAGATAGCAGCGTTTCTCATATTTAACGGGCAATTTTCTTGAAACGGAGCTATAAGTCTGCTGCACAATAACTCGCGGTTTGGAGGGAGCAGCCATGGCCCAGTTCTGTACGCGTTGCGGAAAGCCGTTGCAGGCCGGAGTACGTTTTTGCCCATCCTGTGGAGGCGCCGTGACGGCGCCGGCCGCGGAGTCATCTGACCCTTCCGTTACCTCTGCGCCTGCGCCCACTCCCTTCGCGCCGATTGGCGCCGCAGTCGAATCTCAACAAGCTGCTGCTTCTGTTGCTGAGAGCGCGTGGACGGCGGTGTCGGCTAGCGCATCTCCTGATATACCCCATATAGCAGCGCCGGCCCAGTTCGCGCCGGTAGAAGCGCCTACCTATCCGCAGCAGGCTGGTGTTTCGTCGCAAGGGCAGGCCCAGGGCTGGAGTGCTGTCGCGTCAGTCGATGCGCCGGCAGCAAGTGCATCCGCCGCCACACCGGGACAGCCGGGATCATTCGCGCCAGTCCCGGTTTCGAATGGATCGTCCGCCTCCAGTTCCAGTTCGCAATGGTCACAGACAGCAGCCGCTGCTTCGCCGAGACGGCGCTCCGTGTGGCCTAAGGTGCTTGGAGCGGCGCTCGTCCTGATTCTGCTCGTCGGAGCCGCGGTCGTGGGCGGGGTGATCTACGTAGGCTACAAGGTGCGACAAAAAGCACGCGTGGTGACGGAGAATTTGTCTCACCTGGCCGACGACAAGGGTGTCAGCAGCCTGACGAAGAACGGTTCACAGGGCACAAAGAGTGGATTGCTTGGACTGTTCGACGCACTGGCCGGCAAAGCGGGCGCGAATGGGAAATCTGTACTCTCCTCAGGCGATCCAGTCACGCCGTGCAACGTGTCGGCATTTGTCGCGCAGAACACGGCGCGTGTGCCGTTCAAACCCGGCACCGTGCTGACCACCGCTTGGGGAGTGAAGTACGGCGATGTTGAAGCCACGAACACGATTGATTCCATTGATGACACAACGGTAACGACGACGAGCCGCACAGACAAGTACAAGAATGACAATGGAAGCATTGCGAAAGCGCTGACGATTACAAATCAGAACTGCAATAGCGACTATCTCTCTGCGGAAAATTACATGACGGTAAATGCGCAGCAGCTGCCTGCGTTGTTGCACGGTCTGACCCGATTCCGTCTATCTGACAAGGCGTTTCGCGAAATCAAGTCTAACGGGCGAACGAACTTCACCTATGCCGATATCTCTCGCGTCCCGAACGGCGTGAAGATGACGCACCAGGGCGGTATCTTGACACGGGTTGAGCCGGAAGACGTGAAATATCCCATGATTGTGAATGATCAGCGGCTCGATCTGCCGGTGATCCATCTCAAGGGCACCATGATTGTTTCCGACAAGGACCCCCGTCCCGCAGGGCAGAGGCCAAGGCAGAGCGATGGAGAACTATTTGTTCTTGACGATGCTGCCGATCCGCTTGTGCTGAACTGGAAATTGAAAGACCCGCTGTATCACAACGGCAACTTCCGCGTGGAGGTCGTTAAGATCAACTTTCCTGTTGCAAAACCGGAGAACGTGCTGGAGAAGCAGTTAGTCGAGCAGAAGCGCGCAGTCACATACGGCATCTATTTCGATTTCAATAAAGACACGTTGAAGCCTGAGTCCGAGCCTGTGCTGAAAGAGATCGCGCAGACAATGACCGATAACCCCGACTGGAAGCTGACCGTCGAAGGTCATACGGATAACGTCGGAGGCGATGCCTACAATCTCGAACTTTCCAAACGCCGTGCCGCAGCCGTGAAGCAGGCACTGATCAGCCAGTACAACATTGCGCCGGAGCGCCTGCTCACCGGCGGGTTCGGCGCGTCACGTCCCATCGAGACGAACGATACGCTGGAAGGACGAGCCCGCAACCGTCGGGTTGAACTCGTTAGGGACTAGCCGACCGGAACTCGCCGCTAAAGAGCTCTTCGCCAGAGAGGCGCTCACCTGGTCCACCGGCGAATGATTCTCCGGGACCGGCAAAGCGGCACCTGTCCGCATGTGCATCCAATGGGAGTGGATTGCGGGCGTTGGTTCGATTTACGTTTGCTTGAAATGGCGCGAAGACTTTTGAATTACGTCTTGCGCTTCTTATCCGGTTCGCCTGTCCTGGAATCGAACGTCTTGTGTCCCTTCGGACAGCTCGGAATTTTGTGTCCTTTTGTCACGTGAACGACCGCGTTGCAGCTCTGGCAATGAAAGTCCCCGGATTCCTGTGCAGTTTCTCCCGCGTGTGCAGCCATAATGATTCGTCTCCTTCAAATGTCGTCTCGCTCACCGAGTTTTGCCGTTTGGTGCGGCAGCCTGCCGGCAGCCGGATGAGCACGGCCAGCCGATGGACGCTGCGCTTCCCGCTCGTCCTGCCCCACCTTCCGCCGGTGCAGCAACGCGGTTTTGGCTCCCTTCTCCAGCTTTTGATGGAACTCCTCCTCGCGAGCAGGTCCAGGGGGGCCGCATCGCGCCAGTCCTTGTTTTTGTCAGCAGATTTAGCTCCTTTCCCTGTCGGACTCCTCTTCTGAAAGAGAGGTTGCCATCTGACGAGCGACCGGCACGGTCGGATTTGCGTCATAAGGAACGTATGCCCGGAGACGAACACATACTGCCGGTAAGTTCGTCCACTCCTCCGGACCTGGTTCCGGAGGCGCTGGAGTGTTATCGGGGAGTGCTTGGGGCGTTGGGAGAAGCGCAAATTCCTTACGCAGTGGCCGGTGCGTTCGCGTTACATAAGCACACTGGAATCTGGAGGAATACAAAAGACCTGGATGTGGTGTTGGAGGCGGCATCGATTCCTCGCGCTCTGTCGTCCCTGGAACGGATAGGATTTAAGACGCATATCCAGGATCCCGTGTGGTTGGCAAAGGCGGCACGCGGCGAATACTTCGTCGATCTGATTACGGCACTCGGCAATGCAGTTCTGATCGTGGACAAAAGCTGGCTCGATAGAGCCGAGGCCTACACAATCCTTGATGTGTCCTGCCCGGTGCTCGCCGCCGAAGAGATCATCGCCTCTAAGCTTTTTGTGTCGCGAAGGGAGCGCTTTGACGGCGCCGATGTCGCGCATCTCATCCGCGCCTGCGGCAGCCGTTTGGATTGGGGCCGCCTTCAGCAGCTTCTGACGGGCCATTGGGAACTGCTGCTGTGGAGCCTGGTGTTCTTTTCCTACATTTATCCATCGCACCTCGACCTGGTGCCAGAGCAGTTATGGAGCACGCTGACTCGACGATTGAATGAACGTGTTCGATCTTCGCCACAAGGTGAACCGTTCCGAGGAACTCTCATCGATCCGAATATGTTTGCGATTGACGTAAAAGAATGGGGAGAGCGCGACCTATACCAGGAATACCTGGCGCGTCATCCATCTCTACTGAAAATTACCGAAGCAACCGAAACTGAGGACCGGAGCTGAGATGAGAGTTGCAGCAGTGGCCGATGTGCATTTCAAAGCGGCAGAGCTGGAACAGAATATCCGGCGCTTCCTGCCCGTCAATGACCTGGCAGATGTCCTTATAGTGGCCGGCGATCTTACCAACCACGGCCTGCCCGAGGAGATGAAGACGTGCCTCTCAGTTCTGGAAAAAATCCGGATTCCGATCGTCGCGGTCCTGGGCAATCACGACCATGAAAGCGGCCATCAGGATGAGCTTGCCGGCATGGTGCGCGTTGCGGGGATTCACCTGTTGGATGGCAATTGCTATGAACAGGACGGCGTTGGATTTGCCGGTACGAAAGGCTTTTGTGGCGGCTTTGCTCCTTATGAACTCATGCCCTTTGGAGAAGAGGGGATTAAGAATTTTGTTGAGATCGCAGAGCGCGAAGCTATTAAATTGGATTACGGCCTGGCGCAGTTACACACACCAGTGAAGATCGCCATAACGCACTACTCTCCACTCAGAGAGACGGTTGTCGGAGAGCCAGAACCGCTGTTCCCGTTCCTTGGCAGCTCGCGCCTCGAGCGCGCGCTTGACAATCATCTCCCGGCGCTCGCTCTTCATGGCCACGCGCATCATGGATCGTTTTCAGCGAAAACAAAGGCTGGCGTAAAAGTGTGTAACGTGGCGCTTCCGATATTGCGGCAGCGACAGGAGCCGTACCCTTTCACGTTCTTTGTCACTGAATAGCCGACTGACCCTATACAAGGCAATGAATTTCTGTCATCGTGCAGTGTTATCAAAAAACACTGCACGAATCTTCGTCTGCTTGAGGGGTGGCAGCCCTGTGGATTTTCCGCAGCATCGTATCAATTCGGACCTATTTCCGATCATGTCGTCGGATCTCTTTGCGCAAGCCACAGCGCCACAAGGCTCAGAAACACCTCCACCGGCAAGTATGCTCGTCTTCGCGCATCCGGATGACGAGATCGTCGCGGTTGGTGCGCGACTGGGCAGATTTCGGTCAGCCGTGTTCGTGCATGTGACCGATGGCGCACCACGCAATGAGCAGGACAGCCGGGCCCACGGCTTTGCGACCCTGGATGAGTACAGGCGCTGTCGCGAGGAAGAGCTTTGTAGCGCATTGGGTACGGCGGGAGTGCGAACTGCGCCGCGGGTCCATTTTCGTATTCCGGATCAGGAAGCAAGCTTCCGTCTGCCGCAGCTCACGCGAACGCTGCGTCACTTGTTCCTGGACCGACGTCCTAGCGTCGTGTTTACGCATCCGTTTGAAGGCGGCCATCCCGATCACGATGCATGTGCCTTCGCCGTACATCGGGCTAGCCAGTCAATGAGACGGAATGGCTTGTCTGCACCCCTCATTGTGGAATCGGCCTTCTATCATGCCGGACCGCAGGGGATAGAGACGGGATGTTTTCTTCCACACGCGGAAAGCACATCTGAAACATGCTACGTTCTCGCGTTCGCGGAACAGCAACGCAAGCAGGCGTTGCTTGCATGTTTTGCTTCGCAGCAGGAGACCCTTCGCTACTTCACTGCCGAGCGCGAATGCTTTCGCGTCGCGCCAAAGTATGACTTTCACCGACCACCCCACAGCGGAAAGTTATTCTATGAGCACTATCCGTGGGGAATGACATCGGAGCGATTTTGCGAGCTGGCGCACCAGGCCGATGCTCTTGAAGAGGAGTCCACTGCTGCATGCGACTGACAGTGCTCAGCATTGCTTATTCATTTGCGCCGGTCGGGCCTGATTGTGTCGGCGGGGCCGAGCAGATATTGACGGACATTGATCATGCTCTTGTAGCTGCGGGCCACACCTCGCTGGTTCTGGCGTGTGAGAGCTCAACCGCTGCCGGAGAGCTGATTCCCTTCCCGCCACTTCGCAATGATCTGGACAGTCCAAACCAGCGGCAATGGTGCAGAGCACAGCTTCAGGCGGTTCTGGACCGCACGTTGAGTCAGCGGCAGGTCGACCTGATCCACATGCATGGATTCGACTTCCACGAGTACCAGCTGCCTTTGAACATTCCTGTGCTGGTTACGCTTCATCTGCCGCTTGGATGGTATCCGTCATCGATATGGAACAGCGCCCCTGCCAGCCTGCATTTCCAATTTGTTTCTGAAACGCAGCGGCTCTCATGTCCTGCTGCGCTGTTGGACACCACGGTGATTCCAAATGGTGTCGAAATCACCGAAATAGTGAGAAGAGGCGATGACTTCGCGATGGTGCTGGGGCGCATCTGCCCGGAAAAAAATCAGCACACGGCCCTCGAAGCAGGATTCCTCGCAAGCACCCCGGTCGTGATGGGTGGGCACGTCTTTCCGTGGCGAGAGCACGAAAGATATTTTCAGGAAAGGGTAGCGCCGCTGCTTGAGCAGAAGCGGAACGGCATTCAGCATACATTCTGCGGACGTCTTTCGCGCGCGAAGAGCCGGCAGCTGCTGGCGCAGGCCAAATGCCTGCTGCACCCGACACTTGCTCCGGAAACCAGCTCGCTGGTAGCGATGGAAGCGATGGCCGCCGGCACGCCCGTGATCGCCTATCCCTCCGGAGCGCTGCCGGAAATTGTGGATGACAGCGTCACTGGATTTCTGGTGAACAGCGTAACTGAGATGGCAGCAGCAATGAATCGCGTGCACACCATTCACCCAGAAACTTGCCGAGCGGCGGCGGCTGAGCGCTTTTCCAAGCAACGCATGATCAAGCAATACTTCCAGCTGTATCAAGAGTTGATTCATGCCCCCACGCACCAGAGGCTGTATGCCTGAGAGATATCGATACGATCTGCTTCGCAAGACACGATTTTCCGGACCTGCTTCCTTGAGCCGCTACGACAATCAAGAATGAGCTACCAATCCGTGGCGGTGCCGTCGAGTTTTCGGGCAATCGGTAGGTAGGCTCGCTGGTACGGGTATTTCGCAGCAAGCTTCTCATCAATCTCCACGCCGAGGCCCGGTGCGTCCCCCGGATGCATATATCCTTTCTCCAATCGATAGCGATGCGGAAACACCTCGTCTATCAGTACGCTGTGCCGCATATGTTCCTGTATACCGAAATTGTGGATGGCCAATCCAAAGTGAAGCGCCGCCGCCATCGTTATGGGTGATAGGTCCGTAGCGCCGTGGCATCCAGTGCGGACGTGATAAAGCGACGCAAAATCTGCAGTCTTTTTCATATGAGTGACACCACCGGCATGTCCGATAGCCATACGGATGTAATCAATCCATTGGTGCCGGATGAGATCATGCGCATCCCATATCGAATTGAATATCTCGCCGGCAGCGATAGGCGTGGTCGTGTGCTGACGGATGATCTTGAAGCCCTCCTGCAATTCGGCGGGCGTGGGATCTTCGAGCCAGAACAGGTGATAGGGCTCAAGTGCTTTGCCCAAACGCGCGGCCTCAATGGGAGTAAGACGATGGTGCACATCGTGCAGCAGGTGAATGTCGGGACCGATTTCAACCCGAAGTTGTTCGAACAACGAAGGGATGAATTTGAGATATTTCTCGCTGGACCAAAGACTCTCCGTGGGAAGATTGCGTTCGGCAGGTTCGTATGATGTGCCGTCCTTCGGGATTCCATAGCTCGCGGCGATGCCGGGAACGCCAGTCTGCGCGCGCACCGCAAGATAGCCACTCTCAATCTGCTGCTGGACAGCATCGACGGTCTCGGCAATATCGCGGCCAGTGGCGTGAGCATAAACAAGGACCCCCTCACGCGATCGGCCGCCGAGCAGGTTGTATACCGGCGTGTTCAACGCCTTACCTTTGATATCCCAGAGCGCGACATCGACGGCCGCAATCGCAGCCATGGTCACCGGACCACGGCGCCAGTAAGCGCCACGATAGAGATACTGCCAGATGTCCTCGGTCTGGAATGGATCGCGCCCGTTCAAACATGGCAGGACGTGCTCTTGGAGATAGGCAGCGACGGCCAGTTCACGCCCGTTGAGGGTCGCATCGCCAAGCCCGTAAAGACCTGTATCGGTCTCTACACGGAGCGTGACGAAGTTGCGGCCGGGCGAACATACGATGAGACGAGCATCGGTGATCTTCATGGCTGAGGCTTTCCGGAAGGAGTTATCTCGACGTAATCGAGGGGAGCTGGCTCAGTGCCGTCGGGGGTGCCACGCAGCGTAAGAGTATCGCCCGGCTTCAGATTGATATTCGGGAAGGTAATGCGGGTGCTGGTTTCGCCGTCGGGGTGCAGGTCAGCAGCAGCCGGAGGAAGTGTATCGTCCGCGACCCAACGACCGCAGGTGCGGCCGTTCACCAGAAGCTCAAGACGGGATTTGCCGCTCCAATAGTCGAAGTACTGCACCGCGATGGAGTAATTACCTGGGGTCTTTTCCACGGTTGTGGTCAGGGTGCAGGTGCTGTGTCGATTGCAGACGGCGGCTTTGCCGTTCGATGCGGTCTCCCACGGGTGGACATCGATCGACGTGTAACCATCCGCTGTCATGTTTTCAGCCTCGATACGTTCCGGATAGTTTCCAACACGTCCCTGAATATCCGGAATGCCGGAGATGTGTTGAAACCATTTTGTGACTGCATCGCGCCAGACGATCGCGTGTCCCGCCTGATAGGTGAACAGCTTCAGGACTTGTTCATAGCGCTCATCATCTACAAGGCCATGTAGTGCCTCCCAGCGCGGAGCGTATGTCTGGGCCGTGGCAGCGCCTCGATAGTGCGCATTATAGATATGCTGAATTACCGTCGTTCCGTCGTGAAGCATATATGTGTACGGAACATGGTGCATAAAGAGAAGAAGGTCGTCAGGGCAAGTAGCCAGATTCTCATAGATCTTCGCAAGCTGCGGGGGATACTGGCCGATGTAGCCCGTGCCTGTAGCGACGGTGCGGTCCATTCCGACACTCTTGCTGTCGGCACGAAACCACTGGCCCCATCCGTTCCGCTCGGCAGACTCCACGCCGGGACCGTAGTGATACCCGACAATATTGGTCAGAGTGCCGATGCCAAGATTGCCGGTGTAATGCTCGTACGTACGCCAGGAATCTGTTTGCAGATCGTCGATGACAGATATCACCTCGGGATTATTGCCCCACGTCAGGCGAGTCCAACTCTCGATGATTTCCTGCGTAGTTATATTGGGATTCCAGGCAAGCTTGCCGAAGCCATAGAGATTCGCCATCGCCATCGGATGATGGAGCCAGTTCGCGTCCAAGCCAACATTCGCGACGCCAACGAACCCGCCTAGCGGCCGGTGAAAGCTTTCGCCATCCACGATTTTCTTTACAGGAGTCGACAGGTTCTGTGCGCGAAGGTCCGTATCGAGCGCGATCTTCCACATGGGAACCAGAAAGACCATGTGGCGCTGCTGGCCGGTGTACTCCTGCGTAATCTGCAGCTCGACGGCCTGGTTTGTATGCTGAAGCGCAGCAAACAGGGGACTGACGGGCTCCCGCACCTGAAAGTCGATTGGCCCATTCTTAATCTGGATGACAACATTGGAATCGAACTTACCATCGAGCGTGTGGAAGTTATCGTATCCCGCACGAGCGCGATCGGCCTTTGGATCTCTCCAGTCGAGATGGTTGTTGTAGACAAATCCGCGATACAGCACGATGCCGCCATGCGGTTTGAGAGCACGAGCAACCGTGTTGGCGGCCTCTGCAGGTGTACGACCATAGCGAGAGGGGCCGAGGCGACCTTCCGAATCCGCCTTAATCACGAAGCCGCCAAAATCTGGAATTGCTCGATATATCTCATCAATCTTCGATTGCCACCATGCGGAGACGCGAGGATCAAGAGGATCGAAAGTAGGAAGATTACCGACCGCCATGGGGCTGGAAAGATCGATTGAGAGCGACATCCTGACGCCCCACGGGCGGAGCTGATCGGCGACCCGTGCGAACTCGAGAATCATACCCGGCTCAAGGGTGCGCAGGTCAGCGTTGACGTTGTTGATGGTAACGCCATTGATCCCGACCGAGGATAGGAGCCGGCCATACGCATAAACGCGAGCCAGATCGGCGCGGACATGGCCGTTGTCAAAAAAAATGCTGCGGCCTGCATACCCGCGCTCTATGGTGCCGTCCAGGTTGTCCCATTGATTGACCCAGCGGATCGGCGCGGAAGGAGACTCTGTAGTCGCGCTACTCGGTAGCGACTGCTCTGCTCCAATTATTTCCAGGAGGCGAAAGACGCCGTATAACTCGCCCCGTTCGCCACCACCCACAATGAGGACGCGGCGTTTGTTTCCACTTCCCGTTAGAAGGAATGTGAAAGCATCCGGACGAAGCCGCCTCTCCTGCTGCATGGTGCGCTCACCGCGCCTGAGCGCTGCGGCAGTTCCGAGGACGACGGCGCTAGAGCTATCCGCTGCATCTCCGCGATACTCCACGCTGAACGTCCGTCCCAGCATCGAGTGCAGGCCTCGTTGGAGCTCCGTCGCGGCGGTGCGCTCGACCAGCCCATGGCCGCACACCACAATGCGACCGGGAAGGCTGTCGTAGCGGTGAAGAGCTATGGGATCCGTGATGCGCGCATAGCGGAGCCATCCCTCAGCACCCGTTTCCGCAACGGCGAGACCGGAAGACATCAACAGTAGAAACAGAATCGCAAATGCCCGGTTGGCTGCCGTCATTGATTGACGCCGCTCGCCATGTAGCCGCCATCGACAGTCACAATCTGGCCATTCGTAAAAGAGCTTTGAGGGGACGCCAGATATAGCGCGGTACTGACAATTTCATCCACGTTGCCAAAGCGGTGCACGGGCGTGCGCATCAGGAGCTCACGTCCGCGGGGTGAATCGAGAAGACTTCGATTCAGCTCTGTGGGAAAGATGCCTGGCGCGATCGCATTCACGCACAAGCCTTCACGGCCCCACTCCACGGCAAGAGACCGCGTCAAAGCGCCAAGCGCCGCTTTGCTCGCGCAGTACGCAGCAACTTCATGGAATGCAACAAACGTAGAAAGAGAGGCAATATGAAGAATGCGGCCGTAGCCTCTCGCAATCATTGTCCTGCCAAAGATCTGAGAACAGCGAACCGCGCCGGTGAGGTTCACATCCATAATGTGTTCCCACACCTCTTCGGAACAGTCCAGAGTAGGAACCTTCTGAGTTATGCCAGCCGCATAAACAAGAATATGAATCTTGCCGAACTGTTCGAACACCTGCTTATGAAGCGCCTCCAGAGATCCCCGATCCGTTACATCGGAAACCATCGCCAAAGTGCTTCTGCCGCTGGCCCGTATCTCGGATGCAATCGCTTCGACGGCCAATTGCGACCGAGAAGAAGCAATCACGTCTGCGCCTGCGTTCGCCAGGCCAAGCGCAATCGCTTTCCCGAGTCCGGATGTTCCCCCGATCACGACTGCTACCTGGCCTTCAAGATCAAACATCGCCATTCAGTCTCTATTTCACCTGCACCTGGGTCTTCAACTTGATGTCGGCGGAAGAATCCCCGATCATCAGCTCGACTGGCTCCGGTTCTAATACGAACTTCTTCTGCTTCTCATTCCAATATGCAAGGTTGGAAGCTCGAAGCGGGATTGTTATCGTCCTTGTCTCGCCAGGCCGAAGGCTTACCCGTTGAAAGCCCTCCAATTGCTCTGAAGGCCGCTCCACCTTCGAGCGAAGGTGCTTCGCGTAAAGCTGCGCAACAGCATCCCCGGCCCGCTGTCCTGTGTTCTTCACGTCCACACTCACCTCCAACGAGCCGTCCTGGTCCAGGCTGTAAGAGCTGGCCTTGAGGTTGGAATAAGCGAAGGTTGTATAACTCAGTCCATAACCGAATGGATAGAGCGGCTCACCTTTGAAGTACATATATGTGCGGCCGTCGCCAATGTTGTAGTCCATCATCGGTGGCAACTGGTCGAGCGACTTCGGCCATGTCGTGGTCAGATGGCCGCCAGGATTGTAATCGCCAAACAGAACCTGGGCGATCGCCGTACCCTCGTCCTGCGAAGCATGGGTCATATGCACAATCGCGGGCACATGCTCCTGAGTCCAATTGATCGCGTACGGAAAACTCGAAACGAGAACGACGATCGTTTTCGGATTGACCGAATACACCTGCTTTACGAGCTGTTCCTGCTGTCCGAGCGAGATGCTTTCGCGATCGCGACCCTCGCGCCCATCGCTGGGAACAGCGCACGGCAGCGTAGATCCGTCATGATGCACATTGTCCCAGTCATGAGCCATATCCGGTCCGCATGTCGGATCGTTGCCTACCACCACCACGGCAACGTCGGCCGCCCGCGCTGCGTCGACAGCATCGTTCCCTATCTCGCTCGCGGCATAACGAACTGTGATGCCCGCACCGGCTTCAGCTTTCACGCCTGCAAGGGGTGTAATGGCATACGGCGGAGTGCCGCCATACCAGTCCCAATGCACGGAGTTCGCAAGCGGCCCAATCACCGCGATCGACTTGATCGATTTGTTCAGCGGTAACAAATTATTTTCGTTTTTCAGCAGCACCACCGACTCCAGCGCCATCTTCTTCGAAATAGCTCGATCGGCTTCCGTATTCCATGGCTCGGGAGAGTCTTTCACGTTGGAATATGGAACCATTGCCGGCGGATCGAGCAGGCCAAGGCGGATGGTGACGCGGAACTTCGGCCGCAGGAGATTGTCTATCTCCTGCTCAGTGACAGAACCATCCTTGAGCGCCGCCTTGGTCTCGTCCTTGTATCTGTCCAGAAACTGATTGATACCCGCTTTCAGACAGGCCACAACCGCTTGCTGCTGATTCGGAAAAAGATGACGCTGCGTCACAAGATCGGTTACCGCGCCGCCATCGCTTGAGACGATATCGGCATGCCATTGGTCGATGACAACGCTTTTCAGAACGGGGTTGATTGCCATCGGAGTACCGTTCCACGCGTTGTAAGAGGCCATCAACGCACGTGCACCTGCATCCTGAAAGGCCATACGGAAAGGAACGGAATAGTACTCCCAGAAAAGCCGCTCATCGAAGTTAGAGGAGGAGCTCGTGCGGCCGTCCTCGTTGCTGTTTGCCAGGAAGTGCTTGAGCAACGCGGCGGTTTGCCAGTATCTGGGATCATCGCCCTGCAGGCCGCGAACAAACGAAGCAGCCATGGTGCCGTTGAAAAGCGGATCCTCTCCGTATACCTCTTCGCTGCGACCCCATCGCGGATCGCGGGCCAGGTCGGCCTGCGGTCCCCACAGCATAAGGATGCGACGATCATACTTCGGTGTCTGCGTGATAAAGCGCGCCTCGTGCCCCTCCACTGCGGCCGCCTGCCGAACGAGATCCGGGTCCCAGGTCTCGCCCATCCCGGGTGGCTGCGGAAACTGTGTTGTCGGAATTGGCTGCCGATGCAACTTGCCACCGCCGCGCTGAACTACGCCGTGGATTCCTTCGGAGCCTCCGTAGCTGGGAATTCCGAGGCGCGGGACCGCAGTCTGCACACCCAGACAGTCGA
Organism: uncultured Acidobacteriaceae bacterium; assembly: GCA_963797895.1. GTDB lineage: Bacteria > Acidobacteriota > Terriglobia > Terriglobales > Acidobacteriaceae > KBS-83. Next base: position 913,088 of record CAWCRD010000006.1, on the reverse strand, counting down.
TCTTTTCATCGATCGTCATCAGAGAAAGGATGTTATCGATCCTCTTCTCTGCCGCCAGCTTTGGATCCAGAAATGGATATCTATATTGTTGCCCGAGACAAGGCAAGGTGAAGATTGCAACGGCTAGCACTGATGCTGCACAAGAAAGAGAGCCAATGCGGACGTTCCATTTCAACGTGATACTCCCTGCTCTGTTGATTTTGCTTTGACACACTAAGGCAGCCTGGCCGTGCTGAGAGCTTCATATTGCTGCATCTCCCGCGCCGCATCTTCCGGGCGCGATGCCTGCCTGTACGCAATCGCGAGGTCGTGATGCAGATTTCCGCGCCTCGCTTCAAGCTTTACAGCGTGTTCAAGACTGATGACAGCAGCGGTTGCATTTCCTTTGGCCAACTGCAGCCGACCAAGCGCGTCATAAGCCTCGGCATCCTCTGGATTCATCCGGATCGCCGTCTCCAGTTCCTGACCGGCGCGCTCAGTATTGTTATCCAGTGCAAGCGCTTCGCCCAAGGCACGATGCACGCTTGCTGAGCTTGCGTCGCGCTGCTCCAGTGCGGTCAGGAACGTCATTGCGGTTTGAATATCGCCTGTCTTTACCAACGCCTCCGCATACGCCATTTTGGCTTGATCCGCCGTAGTTGCATCTGCCGCGATCGGTTGCAGAACGGTACGGGCGGTTGCATAGTCGCCGGTCGCGCACAGACTGATTCCCAGCGCGGAGCGCATTTCCATATTTTCAGGATGACGCTGAAGATATCGCTGCAGGGGTGCGATCGCCTGCTGAAACTGGCCTGCGGCGAAGGCGGCGCGTCCCCAGTTCTCATCCAGGCCTTCGAGTGCCGGATTCCACTCCGCCGCCCGTTCGAAATAGCCGAGCGCCGCTCCATAATCTTTGCTGCTGCCCGCGATCGCTCCAAGATTGTTGTAGCTATCGGCTATTGCCGGTCCTATCTGTGTCTCAAAACTATCTGCCTGATTGACCAATTTCGGATCAAGATGCTTTGGCGCTCCCGCAGCCTGGTGAGATGGCCCGCTTGTGCTCATTCCGGCGCTCTCGTCAAGGTAGTCGGCCAGTCGGTCGTGATCTCGCGCCAGGTTTTGCAATGTTAGTGATTGCGAGATTTGCAGTTCTTTCTTACCTTCCTCCGTATCTCCCGACTGCATGAGAAGCCTTCCCAGCAGATAATGAGCTTTTTGCACCTGATAGTGATTGCGTGAGAGATCGGTCGTCAGCCGAATTGACGATCGCAGAGCCGCCTTCGCGTCGGCCGGGCGCTTCATATCTACATAAAGCTGTCCCAGATACAGAAATGTATCTGGATTGGTTACGTCCAGCTCAGCCGCATGCTTCAGATAGGCTTCTGCTTCGTTGTAGTGTTGCTCTCCCGCTTCCAGATGCCCCAGCGCCGCGTACGCCATGGGCCCTTTTGGAGAGCTCGAGATCTCCTTCCGCAGTTCCGCTTTGGCGTCAGACAACCTGCTATCGCCCGCAGCCGCAAGATAAGCTGCCGCCAGCGAATAGTGCACGCCAGGCAACTTGCTGTCCTTCGCAATCGCCTTCTGGAATTCCTGGACCGCCTTGCTTTGAAAGTCGGAATTCAGATAAGCCTGGCCAAAGTACATGTGGATCAGTGCGGTATTGCCGAAGGAAGACGTCATCTCCTGAAAAAGCTTCGCTGCATACTCCTGGTCTCCTGTATTCAGGCAGGCGACCGCCAGCTCGTAGCCATTTTCAAACGTCGAGTCCAAAGCGACAGCTCGCTCCAACTCGCGGCGCGCTTCCTGGTTCATGTTTTTCCTCAGCAGGACCTGACCAAGGATCAGGTGCGCTTGCGCGTTCTGCGGAGACTCCTCGTTCACCCGTTCCGCGAGCAGCTTCGCGTGGCCCAGGTCGCCACTCTGCAATGCAGCCTGCGCATACTCAAGCTGCAGTACGACTGAGTGAGGAGCGAAGGTCAATGCTTCATCAAAATCTGCGGCAGCCTTCTCATATTGCCCGGCCTGGGCGCGCTGGATGGCCATCTCACCGAGTGCATCCGTGAGGAAGACTCTGTACTCATACGCGGCTTTGTCCATCTCATGCGCAGACTGGAACCTCTGCGCTGCCGCATAGTGCTGCTGCAAGGGTGATGTGTGGGCTGAACTCTTCACCTGCGCTGCAATGCAAGCAGGTACGCATAGCACGAGTACTATGCCGAAAAGCATACAGCTTGTTCGTGGCGGGAGGCCGGCTGCGCGATCGTCAAATGCGATTCTCATTGCCCTGCGTCTCTGCCCTCGAGAGGCGCCTTGACCTGGATTCTATCTCTTCATCCGCTCCAGTAGCCGTTCCATAAATGAATCAAGCCAGATGGTTCGCGAAGCACTCTATGCTGAAAGGAACGCAAGGTGTGCGGGAAGCACACCTTGCGCAGGGAGGCACTCAGAAGTTGTACTTGACGTTCAACTCAAGAATGCGCGAGTACGGCGCTGCAGTTTTGGTATCCGCAAAGCCGAAGTTGGAGACGGTTCCGCCACTGGAATTCGTATTCAGCGTGATGTTCTTCGTCGGGTAGTCCACCAGATAGCGCAGCGTGATCTGGTTCTGACCGCTGAACTGCGGCAATGGATGGTTCAGCCAGTTAAACGCAGAGAGCCGAAACTGTACCGTCTGCTCGTTCTTCACATGGAAGGACTTGTAGATCGCCAGATCATTATCCAGATAAGAGGGCATGCTCATATATGGATAGTTCTGGCCGCCGTTGGATCCTATTGCCGGAGGCGCAAAGCACTTCAATTGCACTTGCTGGTATTTGGCGAGCCCGGAATTCGGGTTGCATGTGAGCACGGGCATGATCGCGATAGGAGCATCTGTGCCGAAGTATGTCGGATCGCCGATGCCGTTGCCGATTCCCGCCGCTTTGGCATTCGCCGGCAGGTTCTGATAGCTCTCGGAGAGTCCAAAATTCGGCACTCCATTGCCTAGCAAAGCCAGCAGATTTTGGCCTGCCTGCCAGGTGCTGATGCCTGATATCGTCCAGCCTCCAATAGCTCCGTTTACCCAGCGATTGAACCGGTTCATATTTCCGGTCTGATAGGTATAGGAGGCATTGAATACATATGGTCGATCGATCGCCTCAACTCCGTAGTTATGGCGAAGCACAAAGGGATCCGCCTGAAGACCAGTCCCCAATGTTTTCGACCATGTGAAGTTGACGTTATAGGTCAATCTGCCGCTTGACTTCAGATATGCGACTTGGAAGCCGTTGTAATTCGTGTAGCTTACGCTTCTGTCCTGGTAGACGCTGTTCGTGCCGTACGCATAACCGTAGGGCCTGTAATCTGCCACCTTATTGCCGGTCGGCGTGCCATCCGTGTTCTGCGATATGTTCTCCGGGTTGTTGGACACCACTCCTGTCACTGGATCGGGCTTGAAAAAGGCCCCCACAGGTGTCTTGTTCTGATCGGCGAAGGCTGTGAAATTGCTGCCCTCGATGGTCTCGCCGTTATCAAGAATCTGGCTGCTGCTGCTGCCGACGTACGCAACATCCAGAAGCGTATTCCACTTCAGCCTCTGGTCGATCGTAAGGTTGTAGCTGTAGGTTATTGGCACCCCGTAATCGGTCGCGTCGAGCCCATTTTGCGATCCCGAGATACCGCAGGGAGGAGTGATGCATTTTGCCGGCGCGAGCTGACCGATCTGTGAAAGCAGTACGCTTTGCTGGCTGGGCAGCGCATAGCTCTGCACGTTCTGTGCCGTGGTCAGCGAAGCAGCATAGTCGTTGTACTGCCCGGCGAAGCGGTAAACGCCCCATCCGCCGCGGAGCATCGTATTGCCGCTGCCGAGGACGTCATAGGAGAGGCCGAATCGCGGAGAGACAAAGGCAAGCCGGTTCGGCTGGCCGCTTAGCGGGACACCGGGATCAATGCCATGCCAATAGTATCCGGGAGCAATCTTGCCGGAGTTGTAGTCTGACACCACGCGGTCAGGGAAGAAGACTGCCATGCCGGTGCCCTGGCGGTCATACCAGTGGCCCACATGCTCGAAGCGGGCTCCAATCTCCAGGCTCAACCGATTGTTTACCCTCCATGAGTCGTCCAGATAGAACGCGAGTACCTGATAGGCCATGTCGCTGACCGGAGCCGAACTGTTCTCCGTGTACTGGCTCACGTTGCCCATGATGAAGTTGGCTACTGGATTGTTCGGCGAGCCGGTCAGCCTGCCGAAAAATGGGTTAGTACCCTGCCCAAAGCTATTCACGATACCGTTTGTGTACGTGCCGTCATTGCTTTGAATATTTCCAGTGTTTTGCGTAAAGGCGCCGATCTTAACCGTGTGAGCGCCCCAGATTTTGGTGAAGTTGTCGGTAAAGGACGGCACTTCCTTGCGGACTTCATACGTGCCCTTGGGATTTTCAAAGATATCGTTCTGCGAAAAATCCGGGAAGGTATTGGTGCCTCCGCTGGAGTACGAAGGAATCAGGACTGAGCCGCTGTTGAATACCGTTCCATAGGCGGAGGGATAGCCCAGCGTGCTCTTGTAAGCGCCGGTGATATTGGGCACGCCGAACGGGAAATTGCCGTAACCCCACGCCGCAATGAATTCGTTGGTCGTGCTTGCATTGAACACGTGGACAAAGTGACCGGCGATGTTCTTGGTATAGACATACCCGTACACGCCGCCGCCGGGAAATGGAATGGAATTTCCCGGAGTCCAGTAAATGTGGGCGCCGTTGCCCTGTGCGAGCTGGGAACTATAAGCCTGCTGATACGAGATATAGAACTTCGACTTATCGCTCAGGTCGTAATCGGCGCGCAGGCGATAGACCCATCCGTTGTTGATGTTGTCGACAGGTTGATAGTAGTTAAAGCCGCCTGGTGTGGTTGCCGGATTGGCATTCGCCTTCGGCCAGAAGCTCGCCATCGCCTTGGCTCCGGGATCGAGAAATTGCGCCGGGATATGCCCGTTCGTCACCGTCGTCCCGTCCGGCAATATGGTGCCGGTAAGGTCGTTGCACCACTGGCCCTGGGTTTTCGCAGAAAAACCGCCCGGGCACAGCGCCTGGTTGTCAGCATTGTCGGAGGTGAAATCTCCGGCCATCATCTCCGGACTGGGGATAAACGACTTCAGCACATTGGCATTGCCCTGGTTCTGCAAAAACCGCTCATAGCCGCCCCAGATAAACAGCTTCTTGCGCGTGAACGGAATCGGACCTCCGGCATTGCCTCCTGGATAGTAATAGTGCGCATTTCCTCGCGGAATTCCCTGATGATTGTCCTGCCAGTCGTTCGCATTCAGGATGTCGTTGCGGGCATCGAAGTATGCCTCGCCGTGGTAATTGGCCGTACCGGATTTGCTGATGGCGCTCACGACCACCGGCCCGTACTGGGCATCGGCCCCGAAATTCGAGGTCTGCACACTGACCTCCTGGGTCATCTCCGGGCTGATGATCCCGAGCGATCCCGCCATGTCGCCGGGATCGATCACGCTGACTCCATCGGAGAGCAGCGAAGTGCCGCCCCGGTTCGGCACGCCATTCAGGTTGATGCCTCCGCCGATCGCGCTTTCATTTGCGGAAACATTCAGGTCACTGAATGACGGATTGTTCTGGGTCAAGCCGCCGGAAGTTGTCGTTGCTCCGGGCAGCACCTTCAGCAGCTCCGTTGTATCGCGACCCTGCAGAGCGAGATTCTGAATATCTTTGGCGGACAACACCGCCGCCCGCGAGCCATTTTCTTCCGGGATGATCTGCGGTGCCGACTGCACTTCGATCGTCTGCGTGGCGTTGCCCACCGTCAGACTGAACGGCGGCGCGGCAAGGCGGTCGCCTGCGTGCAGCACGATGTTGTTCAGCTGTTTCGGCTGGAAGCCCTTTGCCTCTACCTTCAGCGAGTAGGAAGATGGCAGCAACGCGGGGAAGGAATAGATTCCGCCGCTATTTGTCTCCACCACGCGAGTACTGTGCGTTGCCTCGTTGACAAGCGTGACTTGCGCCCCCGGGATCACCCCGCCGGACTGGTCCTGCACCGTGCCGGTGATCTGTGCGGTAATCTGCGCATGTAAGGCTGGTATAGAAAGCAGCAACGCTGCGATCAGGAAAAATAACCTGGCAGCGACGAATTTCATGGCCGTGCAGCCTTGTTCCGGGCTGCGAGTTCCTGCTGGTGTTTCCATTCGAACCTCCCAAGATGATCAATCTTCAACGTGTTGTGCGGCCCTCGCCGCTGCCCGGCCAATCGCGCAGCTCCGCAGATCTGCAGATGGTCCATTTAGACAGCAGTCGACCACTTACTATTTCTTTCGCCCTGCGAATCAGTGTCTCGGTCAACCGATACAGTACAGAAAAACCTTATTTCCTCAACGTGGCACCTTTTACGCGTCGCGGATAACGATTGTCAAGATGCCGTGAAAGGATTTTTATGTATCGCGAAATATAGCGCGACGAAGAATGTACCGGGAAACGCTTCTGTCCTTTACCCCACAAATTCCGCAAATTTACTCAAGTAAACGTGAACTTTCTGATTCTAATTGTTGATTGCCGTACCCCGTCCGTTTCCGTCGCAGTCATTGACAAGCGTCATATGTGCGACATATTTTGCATGTGGTAAAACAAATCGTCATCATTCTTACTGGTCGCGACTGATTCCCCTTCGGGGAACCGGAAGAGCCGTACTGGTAGCAGCAGCAGATGTACCTCTGAACGCTTTGCACCGGGGGGAAGAAAGTGCAGCACACCGTTTTCAGCGATTTCGCGACCGTACGCTACGAGAGAGAGACTTCCGAGAATCCGCTGGCGTATCGCTATTACGACCCAGATAGGATCGTGATCGGCAAGCGCCTCGAGGAGCATCTACGCTTCGCGGTTGCCTACTGGCACAGTCTCGTGATGAACGGTAGCGATCCGTTTGGCGCGCCAACCATCCACCGTCCATGGATGACCGGCGGCGGAGACGCCATGGCCGCCGCGCGCGCGAAAGCCGACGCGGCTTTTGACCTCTTCCGCGTTCTCGACCTGCCCTTCTTCACCTTTCACGATCGCGATATTGCTCCTGAAGGCAGCACATTAGCCGAATCGCTCGCGAACTTTCACGCGATGGCCGACTATCTCGCCGAAAAGATGAGCCGATCGAAAACCCGAGTGCTGTGGGGCACCGCTAATTTGTTCACTCATCCTCGCTTCATGGCCGGAGCAGCGACAAATCCGGACCCCGAAGTGTTTGCGTGGTCCGCGACCATGGTCAAGCACTGTATGGACGTAACCAGGGCTCTGGGAGGAGCCAACTATGTCCTGTGGGGCGGACGCGAAGGCTATGAGACGCTGCTGAACACGAATCTCGCGCAGGAGATTGAGCAGCTCGGCCGGTTCATCACCTTGGTCGTCGAGTACAAGCACAAGATTGGATTTGAAGGACAGATTCTGATCGAGCCGAAGCCCCGGGAGCCCACCGCACACCAGTACGATTACGATGTCGCAACGGTGTATGGCTTTCTCAAGCGCTTCCACCTGGAAGACGAAGTACGCGTGAATATAGAAGCGAATCATGCTTTGCTGGCGGGCCACAGCTTTGAGCATGAGATTGCAACGGCGGCGGCCTTGGGCATCCTTGGCTCTCTGGACGTGAACCGAGGCGATCCAAACCTGGGCTGGGATACCGACCAGTTTCCGAACGATCTCCAGAGCACCACCCTGGCAATGTATCACGTGATCCGCGCAGGGGGCCCTGGTAAAGGAGGGCTGAACTTCGATGCCAAGGTGCGACGCCAGAGTTTTGAGCCGGCTGACTTGATTCACGCGCACGTAGGCGCGGTGGACCTATGTGCCCATGCCTTCCTGCTGGCGGCACAGATCGTAGAAGACGGCCATTACGAGCAATTCCTGGCGGCACGCTACGCCGGATGGGGTGAACCGGAGGCGCAATCGATGCTGAGCGGCGCGGTCTCGCTCGAGCAAATTGCTGAGCGGGCAGAAAAGAAAAACATAGATCCGCAGCCTCGCTCCGGGCGGCAGGAACAGCTCGAAAACCTGATAACCCGCGCCATTTATTCCCGAACTTCGGTATCAAAACGGCAATTGCCCTGATATCTGGAGATAGTTAAATGGAACAGGAGGGAAAACGATCCGTCGATTAGACTGGGCCAGACGCGTAGCTGATCTTTGCTGCAATTAAGGTCGTTCCACGGAGTACGCACCGTCCGTTACAGGAGCCTTCTCTGCCGAAAGCAATCCCATCGGAGCCGCATCGGGCGCGAAAGGCAATGAAGAATGAGCCTGTCAGTTCAGGGCTCGCGTCGAGCAGTACGGCGCGAAATATCAATCGCGATATTGTTCTGGAGCTGATTCGAACGACCCAGCCGATCGCGCGCGTCGAGCTTGCCAGGAAATCCGGCCTGCAGCCAAGCACGATCTCGCAAATCGTGGAGCAGTTGCTTGCCGAAGGCTGGATCGTAGAAGGCTCAACCGCTTTGCGCCCGCGTGGCCGTCGGCCCACGATGCTGTCGCTCAACAGCGACATGCTGGTCCTTTCTGTTGATCTGCGGCCGACACAGGCGTTAGTTGCTGCATTCGATCTTCATAACCGCCTGCTGATGCAGGAACAGGTTCCGGTGCACTCGGATCCGGCGCGCTCCACCGAGGGCATTCTCACTGCCATCCAGAGCCTGCGCGCAAGGCATCCTGGAAAACAATTTGAAGGCATCGGCGTGAGTGTGCCGGGCCGCGTTGATCCCGAGCGCCAGGAACTGCTGCTTGCTCCGAATCTGGCGTGGCGTGGCTTCGACCTACGAAAGGTGTTGCAGCGCCGTACAGGTCTCCAGGTGGAGATGGAAAATGAGGCGAACGTCTCACTGATCGACGAGATCTGGTCCGGCAGACTCGGAAATTATCACAATGTCGTGCTCGTCAGCATCTCGGAAGGCATCGGCGCTTCCCTTCTGGTAAATGGGCAGATGGTCACCGGCAAATCCGGCATGGCTGGCGAGTTCGGACATATCTCTCTCGACCCGAATGGTCCCGTTTGCGGATGCGGCCGCCGTGGATGTTGGGAGATGTTTTCATCGACACGCGCGACTCTGCGGCACTATGCCCAGATCAGCCGCTCCAAGCTTCCCATCACGATCACGGATCTCGTCCATATGGCAGAGACTGGCGATAAGCTCGCGACAGCCGCCCTGCAACATCAGGCAACATACTTCGGCAAAGGATTACAGATCGTCGTCACGTCGCTCGCGCCGGAACTGGTCATCGCAACCGGAGATGTGACGCTTTCCTGGCCCGGATTTGCGTCCACCGTTCAGGCGGAGCTCTCTTCGCATCTGCTGGCAGGCGAACCGCCGGAGTTATCGATCATCACCCGGTCCGATCTCACACGGCTCCGCGGAGCTGCGGCTCTCGTACTACAGCGTCATGCCGGCTATCACCGATATACGCAGTCGCCGATGAATGGACGTGTCCTTCCTAAGAGAAGTCGTGCGGCGGATTAAGGCGCTTTTCATTTCCAGATAGGGTCTCTTATGAAGTAACCAGGTCTCGGTCCGCCCGCTCCTATGGATGGTTGCGCAACTATTGATCGCAATAGTTTTCGCAGTGGGGTATTGTCACGCGGCAACGCGTTTTGAAGCAGAACAGCCTAAAGCACATCAGCAGAATGGTTCTGGGGCTTACGCAACAGGACGGTATCGTAACCTCTTTGCTGAGCTGGGCCACTCCCATGCCGCCATTCACACCAGGATTGATGCCGCATACCGGCAACTCTTTCACGGCGACCCGCAGTCTCAGGCCATCTTCTTCTCCTCCGGCCGGAACGCAAATGGACCGCTGGCCTACATCACCGACTGGGCAAATCATGATGTGCGCACCGAAGGTATGTCCTACGGGATGATGATCACTGTCCAGATGAACAAAAAAGCCGAGTTCGATGCGCTCTGGAACTGGGCGAGGACTTACATGTACGCGAGCAATCCGCAACACCCCTCGTATGGATATTTCTTCTGGTCGTGCAAAACCAATGGAAAGCCAAACGAAGAAACGCCTGCGCCGGACGGCGAAGAATACTTCGCGATGTCTCTGCTGTTTGCTGCAAACCGATGGGGTTCCGGCACAGGCATCTATGACTACAAGGCCGAGGCTGAGCGACTTCTGACGGCCATGCGTCATCGTGCGATCAAGAGCGGAATGACTGCGTTCGGGCCGCGCACCGTAGGGCCGGAGGTGAATGAGCAGCACGCGATGATCCTGTTCGTTCCGGACATTATGCCGCAGCCATTTACGGACCCTTCCTATCACCTGCCCGCCTTTTATGAACTCTGGGCCAGATGGGGACCGCCGCAAGACCGCGCGTTCTGGGCAAAAGCGGCAGTGGTCAGTCGAACATTCTTCGTGAAGGCGACGAATCCAAAGACCGGGCTCTCTCCGGACTACGGGAACTTCGATGGAACGCCTCATGCAAACCGTTTCCCGCAGTCCGGCATATTTGGCTACGATGCCTGGCGTACTGCGAGCAACTGGTCTGTCGATTGGTCATGGTGGAAACAAGCTCCGCAGGAGCAGGAGCTTAGCAACACCATCCAGGCCTTCTTCGCCGGGCAGGGAATGGCTGACTATGGTCCGCTGTATACGCTCGACGGCAAGCCCGTCACGCCGACCAAAGGAGTCACGGCAGAGACGCACGCCACCGGCCTGGTAGCAACCAACGCAGTCGCAAGCCTTGCCGCAACCAATCAGCCGCGGCGCGCCAATTTGTCGAGGCGTCTGTGGAAGGCGGATATTCCATCCGGAAACAACCGCTATTATGACGGCATGTTGTATCTCATGAGCCTTCTGCATGTCAGCGGTGAATTTCGCATCTGGCTTCCGGCAGCCGATGATGGGCCACCCTAGTGCGCCGAATGCGCTTTGATTCAGACTAGACCTGCGATGGAAAATGGGACGGGCGGTCTGGAGCGATGTTAGATTTTATTTTCGTCGAAATGAAACTGATTCTTTCTCTCACATAGTTTTGTATCTTTTCAGCGCATCATAAGTCGGCTTCCGGGGAAAGTATGTATCTAGGCATTGATTGCGGCACGCAAGGAACAAAAGCCCTGCTGGTGGACCGGGAGGGCGATCCGCTTGGACGCGGCTACGCCAGGCATGCGCTCATCGAGCGCTCCTCCGGAGCACGCGAACAGGAACCGCAGTGGTGGGTCGATGCACTGCGCATTGCGGCGAAAGAGGCACTCGCATCCTCCTCCGGCGCGGCCGTGAAGGCAATCGGGGTCTCCGGCCAGCAGCACGGCCTTGTCATCCTCGACGAGAAGTTGGAAGTGATCCGCCCGGCAAAGCTCTGGAACGATACGGAAACCTCCGAACAAAACGCCGAGCTGGTGAACCAATTCGGCGGACGCGCAGAGTGGTCACATCGCTTCGGCATTGTTCCCCTCACCGGCTACACCATTTCCAAGTTGCTTTGGCTCAAGGAGAACGAGCCGCAGAACTTCGCGCGCATACGCCACATCCTCCTGCCCCACAATTACCTGAATTTCTGGCTTACCGGAAGGTTATGTGCGGAAGCCGGCGATGCTTCCGGAACGGCGTTCTTCGACATTCGCACGCGCGCGTGGCAGCGGCAGGTGCTCGATGCCATAGATGGCGGCACTGGTCATCTCTTCGCGGCTCTTCCCGAACTGATCGGGCCGGAGGACCTCGTTGGCCCGCTGCGTCCTGAAGTCGCGGCCGAACTGGGGCTCCCAGAAACATGCGTCGTCGCATCCGGCGGCGGCGACAACATGATGGCGGCGATCGGCACAGGAAACGTGCGCGAAGGCATCGTAACGCTGAGCCTCGGCACCTCCTCTACCGTGTTTTCGTTCAGCGAGCAGCCGGTTCTGGATGAGATCGGCAGTGTCGCCCCGTTCTGTTCCTCGTCGGGCGGATGGCTGCCACTGATCTGCACCATGAACGCCACCAACGTTGTGACAGATACCGTAAAACTTCTGGGGAAAAGCCTTGCGGAGATTGATGACGCCTTGAATAGCACCGGGCCCGGCGCGGACGGGCTGACCTTCTTGCCATTTTTAAATGGAGAACGCACCCCGGACCTGCCGCGCGCTCGAGCATCGCTTCTCGGCGTCTCCGCTACGAACTTCACCGCGAACCATCTGATTCGCGCCGCCGTGGAAGGCGTCAGCTTCGGCATTCTTAACGGACTGGATTTGATTCTCCGCGGCAGGAAGGCCGATGTGGTTCAGGTGACCGGCGGTGGCGCGCGCTCCGCCGCGTGGCGGCAGCTCCTGGCCGATGCATCGGGAGTGGAAATCCATGTTCCGGCCGAAGAAGAGGCGGGCTGCCTCGGCGCTGCGATACAAGCCATGGTGGCCCTGTCGCACGCAGATGGCGCTCCGGAGACTTTCGCCGATGTTGCGGCCCGGTGCACCCGCGTGGACGCAAGCGCTACTGCAAAACCTCGTGGCGAACTGCGGGAAAGCTACAATCAGGCGCGCGCGACCTATAACGAGCGCCTTCGGGCACTCTACGGCGTGTGAGTGGGGGCTTAATCAGACTGGAAGCGATGCCCAGGTACGAGAAAACTCAGACGCCTGACACTCCAGGCTCGTGCGTTATAGGCGGTAGGCTTTCCAGGGCACGCTGCCATATTCACCCATATCCGCCGTGCCAGCCAGCCGATCACCCGAATTTGTTCCCTGGAAGGTCCATCGCACCTCGTATCCGCTGGTTTGCATGGTGCCCTTCAGGTCTATTTCATTGGCCTGCACTTTTCCGCTCAACGGAGCCGTGTAGATTTCCCCGTACAACATGCCGCTGATATCTCCGCCGTTCTGCTTTAGCTCAAACCGTTGCATCCCCCTGCCGCACAGGTACTCGATTTCGACAATCCACGAGCCGGCCAGTTGAGCGGTCTCGCCCTGCGGAACAACTGGGTTCTGATAGTTCCCTGGCTTCGTCAAACCCTCGTAGATTGCATCCGCAACAATCTCTGCCTCGCCAGGCGCCATCATGTACGGCATGATGGTGATAGAGCTCGCCATGCGATCGGGCCTCACGCCTGTGGCATTGCCAATCAGGATGCGCGGTGTGCCGGCATCGAGCTTCGCTTCCAATTCCCTGCCAGTAATTTTCAGTGCGTTGGCGTCCCAGTGCACTCGCAGTTCCGGACTGCGATTCGAAAGGTCCTCCGGTTGCAATATCTCGGTTGTAACTGACGGAAGGCCCTTCACGCGAGTGGCAATCGTATCGAGCCAGCTCTGCCATTCTTTCCATTCCGCTGCGTGATCGCGCTTATACCACTGCCGCACCGCAGCGAGCATGCCCATGATCTCTTCTTTACCGACCTTGTAACCTCGCCCGTAGTTGTGATGAGGCGCGGCCTGAAACCATGCCGCGTGGATCAGCTCTGGATTCCCCAGGAGGACGCCGGCTGCCTGGGGGCCGCGGATACATTTGCCTCCGGAGTAGCCCACCAACGAGGCTCCCGCCTGGATATGGATGTTGGGCACGAGTGGCTCTTCCGCTGCGGCATCAACAAATACCGGGGTGCCCTTTGCCTTGGCGATGCGACAGATGTTCGCAATGGACAACGGGCCATTCGCCGCAGCGGGGCTGGACATCACGTAGATCATGGCAACCTGCGCGGTCAGCGAGTCCTCCAGTTGCTCGGATGTTTCTACCTCGACAATCTCCGCACCGGTTGTGCGCACGCCGAAGTCGTAGGGATTGCGGGAATGCTTCGGTATGATGACCTTCGTCTTCTCGCGCACATACGGGAGCGCTTGACATTTCTCAATGTCAGCGCCCGCGGTACAGGCCAGCGTGGATAGCGCAATCGCGGCTTCGCAGCCAGTTGTAACCATCGCGCTGGGCGCGCCCATCAGTGAAGCGATCTCCTTTCCTACGGCTGCCATCAGCTCGTCCAATTGCACGAAATAGAACGACGCTTCATACATCGCGCGCTTCACCTCCGGCAGCGAACACGATCCTGTGATGATCGTGTAGGTGCCGCGTGCATTCAGAATGTTGCGCACCCCTATCTCGGTAAACAAATTCTGCTTTTCACGGCCATTTAGCTGTGGGAAACCAGCCGGGGCCTTGTAACCTTCAGTGCTGGAGGAAGAGAGAGGGAGAGCCGCCAGCGGAATCGCGGTTGTCGTCAGGCCAAGCGCCGATAGCGCACCCGAGGCTTGTAACATTCTGCGACGTGTGATCGATTTTGACTGGCTGAGCGGCGGCATGCATCTCCTTTAGCTTGGTGACTCGGAATAGGAGGATCTACTTCAGATCGGCCGAAGCAGACCCGGAGACTTTCTCGTCAGATATAAGCGATCACGTCGATCTCGACGAGCGAATTGCCGGGAACTCCGCCGGTAGGAGCGACGGTGGTTCGCACGGGCGGCATATCGCCGAAACGACCCTTGTACGCGTCATTCATCCCCGCATAGTCCTTTAGATCATTCAGAAAGACGCTTACCTTCAGCACCTTATCCATCGATGAACCTGCCGACTTTAGGTTTTGCTCAATCTCATCCAGCACAGCCTTCGTCGCTTCCTGGATTGTGCCGGGTTTGTGATATCCCACTCCGGCCAGAAATAACAGGTTGCCATAGGAGACCGCGGCGTTGAAAAGCGGCGGTGCCTCGCCTGGTTTTCGCTTCGCGCCGTATCCATAACTCTTCTTCTCAGGTGCTGCCGTTTTTTGCGCCACCGCATCTGCGGCTGCCAAGGTTGCCACGCCCGCGGCAACTGCAGCGCCTTTCAGCATGGACCGCCGAGTCTGTTTTCCCATTGTTCCTTCCTCGCTTTCGTAAGTCTGTCGGTTTAGGCACGCCTCTTTGTCAGTACTGCGCGCAGCCTCGCTGCTACCGTGTGTTCTTCCCCATCCTGAAGCATCCAGGTGGAAAGAACGATGGAGTTTGGCGTTCCCGTCAAACCTCGTCCATCGGTTCCGGTTGCCGGATTCAGTTCGATCGAGGGCGTGCCGTTGCGCAACTCCTCCGCCACTTGCAATGGCGTCATGCCGACTCGCTCCGGATCGATGTCGATGAGCAGATGCGGCACATGATTGGCGATGGGTGGCGTAAAGATGCGGGTCTTTACAGCCGGAATCGACTTGAGTGCCTGTTGAATCACGGCCGTGCGTCGCAGAAACTCGGCCTCCATGCTCGCGTCGCTTTGCTCCAGCAGCCAGTCGACTGCCGCAACCATGCCGACGATCTGTTCCTTTGCCACCTTCATCCCGCGTCCGACCGCATCGCTGTTGGGATTGTCATTCAACGCAGCCAACTCGATGAGGTCTTTACGTCCCAGCAGAAGGCCAGCATTCTGAGGACCGCGAATGCCCTTGCCACCGGAGAAAGACACTAGGTCAAAGCCCATGCCGGTGTACTTCCAAAGATTTTCGATTGGCGGCATATCTGCGGCAGCGTCCAGATGGCAAGGGACTCTGTGTTCATGTGCGACCCTCAGCCACTCCTCACGGCCGATCTCGCCGCCCTCCGCCGCGTTAAAGAAATTTGTCATAACCGTCTGATCGTTGAGCGCAGCGCGATAGTCATTGACGTTCACGACCTCCTTGATCACGACATTGCAGAGCTGCATGGCATGGTCGTACTCGTAGCGGTGCGCCTTCTGTACCACGACTTGGTTTTTATGTCCGGCAACCTTGCCGGGAATGGCCTCAGGCTGCAGCCCGTTCGCTTTCCCGATGCAGGCGGCGGTAGCCAGGGTGAGAGCGGCTGACGCGCCGGAGCTGACAAGCGCCGCCTCACAGCGAAGTTTGCGCGCCAGATACTCACCCGATGCCTTCTGCAGATCCTTAAGGCGCACCGGATGATGCGCTGCCTGCTCGACAGCCCTGCGGACGGAAGGAGGCATCACGGCGGCGGTCAGGTATGTGTAGGTCCCGGCCGCGTTGATGATGGGCTGTACACCTAGCTTTGCGTAGTAGTCCTCACCTGCCGGCGGTGTCGTCGCAGCAGACGCGCGGAACGGCATCGCGGCGGCAAGCGCAGCAACGGGCCCGCAGCCCAGAAATTTGCGACGCGATACGACAGATTCTTTCTTACTAGTCATCGGCATACTCCTTCAATTCGCTGGAAGAGCGTGCATGCTGCCGATATTCGCTCACTCCGGAGTAAGCGACTCAGATCCTTCCAAATTTCTGGACCGCTTCAACGATCGAACGGTATTTCTCGATAAACGGATACATGGAGTGTTCGGAGTTATCCAGCGCCTGTGCTTTTATCAGGATGTCCACGGCATGTACCTTCGGCACCACGACGACTCCATCCTGGTCAGCGACAATGATATCCCCGGGATTGACCTCCACTCCGTCGCACACAATCGGAATATCTGCTCCTGCAAAGCGGTAGTGCCCGACAGAAGTGGAGGGTACCGGGCCGAGAGCATAGACCGGAAACTGGATACGCTTCAACTGCGGAATGTCACGCACCCCGCCGTCCACAACGGCGCCGGCATATCCACGCGCCGCCATGGCTGTCCCCATCAGGCCGCCCATTCCCGCAATATCGGCGCCTCCCTGCACGGTCATGACATAGACGGATCCATCTCCACCAGTGTCGATCGCCTTGAGCATCCCGGTGAGCGCGCCAGGATCGTGATTTTCTTCGGTCTTCAGAAGCACAGTAACGGCGGGACCAGCGAACTTCGTCGGAAAGATCGCCTGCATGCGATGCGACATATATCGCTTCTCATGAAGCATCTGTTCCATAGCATCGGAGACTGACGCTGCCTCGACATGACGATAGGCATTCAGCATCTGCTGCGGATGTGCCGTGTAGTCGGCGGCTGTAGCTGGCATATCGGCCCAACTGGCGATGCCAATCGTACCGGCTGTTCCCACAGCGCAGATGGCAAGGAGAAGCCGCATACCGCGTTTGGTCATTGCCATTCTCCTCGCTCTGTGTCAGCCCTCGCTGCGAAAGGAGCTTAAGCCGGCTGGTCCGACGATGCACGCTCCATTGCGCCTCGGCCGTGCTCATAGTCCTTATATATCGTTCGCCCATTGCAAAGCACGGACCATGGCTTGTCATCGGGCAGAAAGCGTGATTTGTTCTAGGACATGCGACCTATTCCAGATGAACAAGCCCGCGTTGCAAGGCAAAGATAGTCGCCTGTGTTCGGTCGCGTGCTCCCATCTTTTCCAGAACAGCGCTGACGTGAATCCGCACTGTCTTTTCCGAAATGTGTAGATGTTCCGCAATCTCTCGATTGGAGCGGCCCTGGGTAATGCAGGTGAGCACCTCGGTCTCACGAGGGGTAAGGTCGGTGACTGAGGTGCGTTCCGCTAACCTATCCAGTGCGGTACGCGGAAGATATCGGAGATCCCTGTGGACTGTAATAATCGCGTCGATCAGTTCCTGGCCACTTGCATCTTTCGTAAGATAGCCTGCGGCTCCACTGCGCACTGCGCGGTACACGTCCTCACTCCCCTGATAATTGGACAACACGACTACCCGCGCATCGGCGAACTCTCGCCGCACACGAGTTAAGACTTCGAATCCGCTCGTGCCAGGCAGGCGCAGGTCCAACAGCATGACATCGGGACGCAACGCGCGATACATCGCGAGCCCCTGCTCGCCATCCCCGGCTTCTCCGATCACGCGGATCTGCTGATGCCCTGCAAGCACGGAGCGCAGAGCGATACGCGCCAGAAAGTGGTCCTCCACCAGAAGGACGGTAATGCTGTCTACAGGCCGATCCATTGCACTACCTCTTCTTCTTTCCCTATTCGACTGGAATCGCGGCTCAAGTAGATTCCGTCAAATGGAACGGTGACTTCTACTTCGGTACCGAAGTGGTCGCTGTGCAGGCGAAATGTGCCGCCCACCTTGCGAGCGCGCTCCTGCATCACAGCGATTCCGAAGTGACCTGTTCTCGCTGCAGCCTCATCCACATGAAATCCGCGTCCGTTGTCACGAATCGATAAGCGTAGAGCATCCGTTTCATAGACCAGACGAATCTGGATCGACTCGGCGAGAGCATGGCGCAACCCATTGCGCACGGCTTCCTGTGCGATCCGTGCCAGATGATGGACGGAGCCTGGAGGCAATGAGATTTCCTCGCCGTTCATCTCGAAATCGAGCGCGCATTCTTCTCCGTGATGGTTCTCTTCCAGCATGCGGCGCAATGCCTTTGACAAGGAGCTCGTAACTTCCTCAGTCTCACGCAGGTCATAGATAATCCTTCGAGCTTCCGCCTGACACAGCAAAACCATGCTGCGGGCTAGCTCGCAGGACTTTGCAGCGGGGCTCTGTGCTTCTTCGCTATCGCGAAATAGATTCATGGTTGCTTCCAACTGCCAGGAGATGGCAGAGAAGCCGGCCATCAAAGTGTCGTGACACTCCTGCGCAATGCGGTTCCGCTCCTCGAGCACAATGCCCATACTTCCCTTGACGTGTTGCATGCGTTGCCGAAGGCGCAGACGCAGCAGAATCCCCAGCAGCGTGGCAATCAGCACGATCCCCAGCAGTCGAGCCCACCAGTCTTGGAAAAACTTCAAATCCTGCGCGGAGAAAACCATATGCGTCAGACACCGTCACCAGGGCTGGGTTCAAGTTGCAGTGGCTGTTCCGGATGGACGAAGAGCCAGCACACCGCCGCGGCAACAGCGAAGAAGGCTGCCAGACCGAATGAGCTGGTCCAGCCTGCCCGTTGAGCGATCCACGGTGTAAGCGAGGCTGTAACGGCGCCCCCAATCTGCCCGCCCATGTTGACGATGCTGGAAAACAGACCGGAGGATCGTCCGGCAAGGTCCACCGACACCGACCAGAACGAGCTCTGAGAAAGGTATAGCGCACCGGCTCCGGCCGCAAGAATCGTGCCGGCCACTCCCGCGCTATGCGCCTGTGAACCGAGGACGAGGAAAACTGCGGTCAATGCCAGCGCGAACGCGGCCAGTCCGCAGCGGCCCGCGCGCAGCCCCCAGCGACTCGCGATCCAATCACTGAGCGCGCCGCCAGCCAGACAGCAGACTGTCATGGAAAGGAAAGGCAGCATCGCGAAGACGGCGCTCGCCTTCAGGTTCAGGCCGCGTACCTGTGCCATATAGAGAAAAAACCAACTGAAAAATATCCAGGCAATATACCCGAAGCTGAAGTAGCCCAGCATCAACGCGAGCAGGTCGCGCCGCTGAAAGAGCTTTAGCCCAGATATCCGTCCTCTCGCAGGAGCACCCGGCGTCTTTGCCGCAACTTCCTGTCTGCGTATCTGACGAACAGGCACATCCCGACTCTCGGCCAGCTCCTCATCGGAGACCGACGAGTGTTCTTCGGGCAGATCGCGCGCCATGAACCACCATGCGATTCCCACCAAAATGCCAATCCCGGCGCTGAACCAAAAAGCGGCTCTCCAGCCATAGTGAGTGATCAGCCAGTTGAGCAGCGGCGGCGTCAGCCCGCTTCCCGCGCCAACGCCGGCAAAGATCAAGCCGTTGATGAAGCCACGCTCGCGAAAAGGTACCCATTGCGCGACAAACTGATTGGCTGCCGGATAAACGATCGCCTCGCCCGCACCCAGCAGAAAGCGAATGCCAATCAACCAGCTCATCGCATACGCGATCGTCGAGGGCAGCGCGGCGGTGCATGCAGTCGTCACACCCCACCAGATCGCCCCCAGCGCCAGCGCACGCCGCGGGCCCCATCGCGTTGCCAGCCATCCCGCCGGCACCTGGAAGATGGCATATCCAACAAGAAACGCGCTGAAGATGCCGCCTAGTTTCTGGTCTCCCAGACCATACTCCCGGCTGATCTGAAGGCCGGCGATGGATATATTGGTGCGATCCAGAAATGCGACACCACTGAGCACGAAGAGCCAGAAGGCCAGCAGATAGCGCACGCGAAACCACGACCGATGACGGTTCAATGCTCTCTTCTCTTGTTGCTTGAGCGGCCCGCAGGCCTGCATGACTCACTTCCAAACTCCGTTGACGAGTGTTCTCACATGCTAGGAGCAAGGCACGTTTCGCGCCAGACCTACTCTGCTGTAGGGCAAATAGCCTAGAAAAATTGCGGATAAACTGCAGATGCCCCATTCTGCTGCCGGCCCTAGAACTGTCTCAGCCCTGCCGCTTGCGAATTGCAGGCCTTTTAAAGTATCAAGGATCATTCATGCCATTGGTCGCCCGGGTCACCCTACGTATCGCATCGTTCGTATTCGGAAGCATACTCTGCATTGGCGCTGCATCTGCGCAGATCACTGCTCCGCCCCTGCCGTATCCAAACCTTCCGCCCTTTCCTGCGCTCCCGCATCTTTCATCTCTTCCGATGAGCCAGCACAAATATGACCTCGTGCTCTCGGGCGGCCATGTTCTCGATCCAAAGAATCATCGCGACGGCATCATGGATATCGCCATCAAGGATGGCAAGATCGTTGATGTTGAGCCGCACATTGCAAGCGCCGGATACGATCAAAACCATTCGCCTGAAAGGGCTCTATGTCACACCGGGCCTTGTTGATATACATGTCCACGCCTACGCCGGCACAGGAGAGAGAGACTCCTACGCGGGTGATAACAGCCTCTACCCCGACGGATTCACCTTTCGCAACGGGGTCACAACAGTCGTCGATGCGGGCAGTTCAGGATGGCGAAGCTTCGAAGATTTCAAGCAACGGGTTATCGATCGTTCGGACACGCGGGTGCTTGGCTTTTCTCAACATCGTCGGTGCGGGCATGCGCGGCCCTCTTTACGAAAATAACAATGACGATATGGACGGCCGTGCCACCGCGGCCATGCTGATGAAATATCCAAACGTGCTGGTGGGGATCAAAAGCGCGCACTATTCCGGCCATGGCTGGAAGCCATTTGAACAGGCCGTGATCGCGGGAAACATCGCCAACCGTCCAATCATGATCGACTTCGGCGCGAACGGGACGGAGCGCCCGCTGCTCACATTGCTATCTCAGATTCTGCGGCCTGGGGACATCTACACACACATGTACTCCGGGTTACGCGGAGAGCAGGATTCGCAGACGCTGGGGCCAAGTCAGGCCATGCTCATCGGACGAAAACGGGGTATCTACTTTCGATGTGGGCCACGGCGGCGGCAGTTTCAACTGGTCGGTCGCTGTGCCGCTTACGAAGGACGGCTTCGAGCCCGATTCCATCTCGACGGATCTGCACATCACCAGCATGAATGCAGGAATGAAGGACATCCTGAATGTTGCTGACAAAATGCTGGTGCTCGGCCAGACCGTGCCGCAGGTCTTCGAGGAGATGACGTCAGCTCCGGCTCACGAGATCCGTCATGACGAGCTCGGCAATCTCTCGGTCGGCGCGCCTGCTGATGTCGCTGCTTTCAATATCGAGCGCGGAAAGTACGGCTTTGTGGACATGTACAACCAGCGCAAGAATGGCGACCGCAAGCTTGTATGTCAGCTGACTGTCCGCGCGGGCAGGGTAGTCTATGACCTGAATGGGATCAGTTCGGACGTATGGGATGGACCGCCAACGAGCGATTACAGGATAGCTGGTCACTGGACTACTTTGAACACGCGTGATGATAGAAAGATCGAAAGGGAGCAACCCATCAGTCCTGCGCCAGTCCACTGAGTACCTCCACCAGTAGAAGATATGTATCCGCTGCTGTCTAATTGCCTGGGCGATGGTTGGGTACGCTTGAATAGCATGGATGTCTCGGTAAATCGGCAGGATCCGCGATATCAGTCCTTGCTGCGCGGACACAACCTGCGGTTTCCAGAAAATGCAGTCTGTTGCGCCGGCGCGCATCCTGATTTGTGCGACGCCAGCAGAAGTCAGGCAAGCGCTGCAGATGCCGTGCATGACGGCAGTGCGACCCACCGTGCGCTCCGGCGGACACTGTTATGAGAACTTCACGGCAAACAATCCGGGCGGCGTCCTGATCGACCTGTCGCTGTTGAATTCCGTGGACCTTGATTCGTCAACCGGCGAATACTGCGTAGCCCCTGGCGCTGTGCTGGGAGATGTCTATCAATCTCTCTACAAGAGGTATGGACTCACATTGCCGGCCGGCAGTTGCTATTCCGTTGGTGCGGGCGGCCATATCTCCGGTGGAGGCTACGGTTTACTCTCGCGGCTGCAGGGGCTCTCGTCAGACTGGTTAACGGCGTCGACATCTTGACCGTGGATGCATCGGGCCGAGTAATCGAACGCCGCGTGGATGAAAAGAACGATCCCGATCTATTGCGCGCCTGCCGTGGCGCAGGAGGAGCCGGCTTTGGAATCATCACCAGCTTCCGCTTCAAGCATCTGCCGGTTGCTCCGCGCGAAGTGGTGGAGGTCGGTCTGCGCTTTCCCTGGGAGACGATGACTGAGAACCAGTTCGTTGCCCTGCTGACGACCTACGGAGACTACTGGACCACGCGTGGACGTGATCCGGACACGTGGGGCCTCTTTGCGCTTCTTGGCGTAGGGCCGCGGCGCCACGATGGCTGGCTCGCTATGCACATCCAATTCTGCCAGCCTGACGGGAAGGTGGATGACCTCTCAGTTTTGCGCGAGTTCCTGGCAAGGTTTGACAAATTTCAATCCCGTCCTTATCTCCTCGCCGCGTCACGAGTTTGGAATCTCTGCTGCAAAAACGGCAGCGCATCAGCCCGCGTCGACGACTGTATAAACCTGTCCGCATACCGTGGCTGGAAGCAGCCATCTCCGACCGCGGCGGCAGCGATGGAGCACGCGCCAAATACAAATCCGCCTACATGAAACGCGGCTTCGTTCCTGCGGAGGCCCGGGCCATCTATCGCTTCTATTCGGGCGACAGCATCACCGCCCGCTCCTCCGTTATCTCCATCGATTCTTACGGCGGAGCTGTGAATCGGCCCGCAGCTTGCCGCCGAAACCGCCATTGCGCAACGTAGCTCCGTCATGAAGCTGCAGTGGCAGTGTTATTGGTTTGACCCGGCAGAGGATGCACAACACCTGCGTCAACTCGACGCGTTCTACACCTCCGTCTATACCGGCGAGCATGTGGATGCGCATCATCAGGGAACACCCTGGGGCGATGCGTATGAGGGATGCTACATGAACTACGCGGACGTGGATATGCTTCGGTATTCGTACTGGCCAGAGCTGTTTTACGGACGCGACGGCCTCTATGAATACTTACAGAAAGTGAAGCAGGCGTACGATCCGAACAACGTGTTCCACCATGCCATGAGTATCCGTCCGGCATAGGGAGTTACAAGGGTGCAGGATATCAACCAAAAGTCGATCTCGGCAGAGGCAAGCGGGACGACCCGCTCGTTACCCTCTCGCGTGAGCCGGAGAGCCTTTATGGCCGGAGCTGCGGCGTCGGCGGCCATGGCTCCTGCGATTTTTGCGAGCTGCATTTTATGGACGCGCCGAGCGGGCTATGCTGCACCTCGCTACCCGCGCATCGCAGAGCGGGCATGTCCACACATTCGCGTTGGCAGGTGAGGATTGCGAACTTCTCGGAAGCACCGCCATCGACTCGTTCGCAGCTTTTGCTGCCCATCCGGTACTCCCGGTGTTATATGTTGCGCGAGACTGCAACCAATGGGAGAATCTGCCGCGCGGGGTTGTCGAGACCTATGCGATCCAACGCGATTCGACTCCGCTGCGACTTCTCTCGCGGACACCTATGGCGCTCTCTGCCACCGGTCCACGATCGCTTGCTGTAGAGCCCGCGGGCGAGTCATCTGCTCGTTTCCGCTTCGACGGGCGGCGCGTGGAACGCCTTTTCCCTTGATGATGACGGCATCCCTGACTCCGTTGCGATGAGCCGCAAGGAGACAGGGCACGTGACGAGCTCAGGAACCATCGCATTTCCAGCTCCGCATGGATTAGCCTTTTCACCACATGGACTCTTGCGCAGTGGGCACGGATCCAGGCAGTCAGCGTATGACGCTTCTGCGCCCTTCATCCGCTGAAATCGAAGTCGTTACGCGCTGGGAGACGATACATACGCCTTGCTCCCTTAGCTCCCGTTTGGACAGCAGATGGCAGATACGTCATTGCGGCGAATGCGCAGGCTGCATCGCTCTCCATCTATGAAATCCGGCGCCGTGCCGGGAAGTGAAAACGAAACCGGGGTTCATCTGTGTTGAAACCTCCAGACAACGACGCCCAGTGAAAGCCTTGCTCGCGCATCCCTCGGAACCAGCCATCGTCACATCGCGCCCGCAGGGCGGCGGCAGCCGTTTAGAACTCTGGAAAATGGATAGTTCTCATTTGCGGCTCGCAGTCGATACGTGGATCTCGGGTGACGTAGTCGCACTCGCACAACGCTCCGGGCATATTTGGGCAGCCGCTGAGGGCCGTCTGACCCGAATATCGATGCGAGATTTCCGGGATACGCGCACATTTGAAGCACCACTGTACGGCACTCAAGCCCTCATCGCCCAAAGCGCAATCGCACAATTCCCTCAGCAACGTATAGCCCCGTCGCTTCCGTTCAGTGTCGAGCGAATGAAATCTGAGTAACTATAGAGAGCTCCATTCAGCAACTTCCTCCCGCGTCAGAGGCAACGGCAACACGCGTCCCTTCAGCGCCCGATCGGATGGAAGTCTCAAGAACCGCCATTACCGCCACTGCGTCCCTGGCCGTGATGCTCGGCAGCCGCCGGTTTTGGATTGCATCGCGGATGTCCAAATAATATTTCCTCTGGTCACCCTTCGGCGCGGCAATCTCTTCCCGGCGACCGCTGTCTCCGTAAATCACAATCCCGGGATGCGGATCGATGCCGAACGCTGGATCGTCCGGGAGCATACCTGACACCAGCTGCTGTTCCTGCACATCGGCTCCGAACTTCACCCAGCTCGCTCGCGTGCCATGTAAGGTCGATCGCGGGCCGCCACCTGACACGAGAAGCGAGGAATGAAGGATGACCCGCAATCGCTCGGCCTCGTATGTGAGTTGAACGTGGGCCCAATCATCCGTCTTTCCACCCTTGCGATGTATGCCAAAACTCGCGCTAACAGAAGTGGGCAGTCCAAACAAGTAGAGAGCCTGATCGATCATGTGTGGCCCTAAGTCGAACCACAAACCTGCCCCAGGCCCCGGATCCTCACGCCACCGTTGGCGCACGATCGGCCGAAATCTATCCATGTGGCACTCATAGTGGGACACCTCCCCCAGCACTCCGGAGTCAAGGATTGCCTTCGTCGCCAGGATTTCACTATCCCACCGCCGATTGTGAAAGACGGACAGCAGCCTGCGATGTTCCTCTGCCAGCTTTCGGAGGTCACGTGCTTCCTCCAGCGTTACAGTAAATGGCTTATCGAGGACGACATGTTTGCCAGCGCGCAGCGCGGCAGCAGCCAGCGGAAAGTGGCTATCATTCGGACTCGCGATAACAACTAAATCAACATCGGGATGCACCGCCAGATCTTCAGCACGACAAACCGTGGATCCGGGCAGTTCCGCCTGCACCAGATCGGGCTTCGTCGACCCGACGTGTGTTAGCGCCAAACCCGGCACAGATCGAATCAGAGGGGCATGGAACGTTTTTCCAGCATATCCGTAACCGATCAGTCCCACGCGGACTGGCTGCTTTTCATCGCTCATAAGCTTTCGAGTTTAAGGCATATGCCTGCGAGGTTGCCCGAAGGAGCAAGCCATACAGGTTTGCTCGTGAATCTGGTCTCCTCGACAATAAAAGAGAGGCATGCTGACCTTATTATTAGAAGGCGACGATACTCACTATTTCTAACCCGCAGGAGACCCAATATGAACGCATCTTCACGAACAGTTAAGCAGTCCCTATGGTTAGTCGGACTGCTCACACTTTGCATGTCGGCCAGCAGCTTTGCTCAGCACAAGGCCATTGGCTTTACAAAGGGCATGCCGTTCAGTGACGGCTATGTTTCCGGGAATACCCTTTATGTCGCAGGCCAACAAGGGCCGGATGCACATGGCAAAGTTACAGGTACTGACATCACCTTGCAGACCACAAATGCTATCGCCGCTGTCCGAAAGGTTGTAAAGGATGCAGGTTTCCAGATGACCGATATCGTTTCCGTAACGGTCTATGTCACCGACCTGAATGACGTCGAGAAGATGAACGAGGTCTACAAACAGCTCATGCCAGATCCGAAGCCGGCGCGCGCCACAGTCCAGGTCGCAGGCCTGATTGGCGGAGCGAAAATCGAGATCTCAGCCATCGCAGTCAAACACTAGAGACGCGAGCAGGCTGTGTTGAAGCACAACGGAGAAGAACGAATGAAGCGCATTTTGCCGATCATCCTGCTTGCCTGCGGCATGGCAGTTACCGTGTCAGCCTTTTCTCAGGTTACGACTACGAGAGAACAAATCCTCTTCTACACGTCGCAGTGGAAAGGTGAGCGGTTCGCGGATGGACGCCCAAAGATCGATGACAGCCTGCTCACGAGAGCCTTGAACGTTTCCATCGAAGACGTGTGGGACTATCTTCAGGGGCAAGGCTACCATTGCCAGTTTGATGGAGGGTGGAAGGCTTTGCATCATCGATAAGCCATTTGCCGGACGAGCGTTAACCGCGCAATACATGCCGTTGCGGCCGGATATGGCCAGCGCTATTGCAGCGGAAGGCAAATCCGAAAGGCGACAGGGTGACAACAACAGTTGGCCCATCGAGCAATTGCAGCCTGGAGACGTCTATGTCGCCGATGGCTTCGGCAAAATTGTAGAAGGCACGCTGATCGGCTCCAACCTGGGCAGCGGTATCGCAGCGCATACGCATGCGGGGTTCGTCTTCGACGCAGGAATCCGCGACCAGGAGGAGAATCGCGAAATTGCGAATCTGAACGGTTTCTATCGGGGATATGACCCGTCAGCATGGGCTGATATGACGTTGACGGCAATCAATGCCCCTGTGCGGATAGGGCGGGCCGTGGTGCTGCCCGGAGACCTGGTACTCGCCAAGAGAGATGGAGTGATCTTCATTCCTGCGATTCTGGCAGAAGCAGCCATTAGCTCGGCCGAATTCACCAATTTGCAAGACGCCTTCAATTTCGAGCTGAACCAATCGGGAAAGAACCGGGGCCAGTTCGAGGGAGGCTGGACGGCAGCCAAATACGACGCTCTGGCAAAATGGGTTGATGCTCATCCGGAAAAGCTCAAGATGTCCCGCGCTGAATTCAATGCCTTACTCGATCGAAAAAAGCACGAGTAGACTCAGGGTTCCTATGAGCTCGCCGCAAGCTACACTACCTGCTTGCGGCGACACGGTACCCTCAGAAGACAATCTTTCCTGCAAGCTGAATGGAGCGTGGAGTATAGAAGGTGCTGGTGGTTGTTACTGTCCCGAAATTGCTCGTGGCCACCGGATTGCTCGGATCGAATCCCTGCTCAATCTCAGAATTAGGATTGCCGGCACTGGGATGATTAAAGAGATTCCCAGCTTCCGCGCGAAATTGGAACTTCAGATTCTCCCAGATATTGAAGCTCTTGAATAGCGAGAAGTTGACATTGCTATATCCAGGACCGTGAATGGAATTGCGTCTCGAGGTGCCATAGGTGCCCAGAGCCGGAATCGCGAAGGCCGTCGCGTCGATACAGGAGGTCCCGCCGTTATTGTATCCACCGTTTTTAATGTAGTCATGAAGGCTGCAATGCGAGCTAGGCGCGTGGACCCAGTTGGGACGCTGAACATTGCCTCTCGGCAGGCCGACGTTCGCCTGATCGAAACCTAGATTTACGTTGAATGGCTCACCCGACTGAAGCGTAACAATGGTGTTCGCCTGCCAGCCTCCAAGGACCTGCCTCACAATAGCGTTAGCGTGGGGAATGGCGGGCAGCTCATAAGTCGCAGTACCGACAAATCGATTGCGAATATCCCAATTCGAATCGCCGTAATCCAGCCCGATATTGTATTGGTCCATGGTCGTGCTGGCGCCGTTCGAATTATCTGTAATATCCAGATCGTGGCTCCAGGTATAGCTCAGCATGGCCGATAGTCCGTGGCTGGCACGCTGACGGAGAATTGCGGTCAAGCCGTTATAGTGCGAATATTCGTCGTTCTGAATACGCCGTATTGTCCCGAAAAGCTGATTGGGCCTGCGGCTGTTGATGTTTTTATTCGTAGATGGTTGCGGCTGGTTATCGTAAAAATCTCGATCCAGATGAATCGCATGCGAGCCCAAATACTGCAGCTCGGCACCCGCACCTCTCCAAAGCTCCTGCCCCGCGGAAAGATTCCACTGGTACAGCGTTTGGGTCGGCAGGTACGGGCCCATCGTTACCGCGCTCACATACGTGCCGGGAATACCTGCCTGGGGAGAGCCGGATCCCGCGCCTGGTGTGGGATCGGATAACGAAAGCAGATTTCCGGCGGTCGTGAAGTAGTTCACCGAAGCGGAGAGAGGATAATTCTGCGTCGTCAGCGTGTAGGTGTTGAGCTGGTTTGCGTTGTAATAAATCCCGAACCCACCACGAAGCGTCGTGTGATCCGTAGCCCGGTAGGCGAAGCCGACACGGGGAGCCCAGTTATTGTGGTTTGGACCGTTGAACTTGAAGCCGGGTGTCGGTTTGAAGTCGGCAGCAACGTTGGCATTCGAGGCAGGAATCAACGCGGTCTCATTCGCGTTCAAAATGCGCGCATACCCGTTCAGGCTGTACGGAACTGTCGGCAATTCGTACCGCAGACCATAGTTCACAGTCAATTTGCTGAACGGCTGCCAGTTGTCCAGAACAAAGAAGCCGTCGCGCCACTCACCAATCGACCCCTTCACCGGAAGGATGGGAGTCTGCGAACTTTGGGCCAGGCCCAGAA
The DNA here is from genome assembly GCA_963797895.1 of uncultured Acidobacteriaceae bacterium. Taxonomy (GTDB): domain Bacteria; phylum Acidobacteriota; class Terriglobia; order Terriglobales; family Acidobacteriaceae; genus KBS-83. The sequence continues at coordinate 884,408 of CAWCRD010000006.1, read as the reverse complement.
TAAAATCGGCCGCCCCATAGCCTGTGCTGGTATTGCCTGCGTCCGTCGGAGCGGCGCCGGAAAAGGTGAATGATCCGCGCGGATCGTTGGTAGCCTGACGGCCGATCGTGAGCTTTCGTAACTCGACGCCGGCCATAATCGTATGTTTGCCGTGGCTCCAGCTCACCTGGTCATAACCGTCTACGGTGCGGTCGTCCTGGTACCAGTTCGAGGCGTCGTTACCCGCCTCATGGTATGTATCAAAATTGATCGACGGAATTCCCGGGTTTTTGTAGATCGAATCTGACGTAAATCCCGGGATGCCCAGCTTCGTTCCCGCATCCGCCAGGTTATTCACGGCAAAGTAATTCAGATTATTCGAGCTGACGGTGTTTAGGCCGATGCGGAAATCATTGATCAAATTAGAGGTAATCGTGTGGGTATACCCGACAGCCAGGTTCCTGGTATTGGTCGGGCCATAGGATGCATCCGTTGGAAACGGGTCGCCGCCTACGATGCTCAGGTTCTGCCAATGGTAGCGGACGAAGATGCGAATGCGATCGCCGATATTTTCATCAATGCGATCAAGCGTTTGATTGATAAAGAAATTGTTTGGGTAGTTCACGTTCAAATTGTTGGTGCTCCCCGAAAGATTCGGCGGAGCAATGTACTGCTCGATCTTCTTCGCAATTTGTGCGGCAGGCGTCTGCAACTCGGAAGCAGGAATTTGGTTGTTGGGATAGGGCAAACCCGTATAAGGATCTATGAGTTGTTGGCTGCCGGTCAGGAAGGAGAAGTCTCCACCTTCCATTGCCGGTGTCAACGTGGAGACTGGCCCCTGGTTCGCCTGCTGAACCTGGTTGATCTTCTCGTACGATGCAAAGAAGAACGTCTTGTTGCGGCCGTTATACAGCTTTGGAAGATATACCGGACCTCCAACGTCAAATCCATATTGGTTGTAGTGCTGAATCGGCTTCGGCGTGCCCGGAGGATTCAGGAATGGACTGGCATTCAGAGCCGTGTTCTGGATGTAGTCGTATACCGCACCATGCAAATCATTTGTTCCCGATTTGCTGACCAGATTGATATGCAAGCCGAGATAGGAGCCATACTGCGCCGTGTAGTTTCCGCTTTGCATCTGGACTTCGGAAATCATGTCGGAACTCGGGCGTGCAGGGGCGAGGCTGATCAGGTTGTTCATGATAGACACGCCATCGAGGTTCAAGCTGTTCTGAATCTCGCGCTGCCCCGCTCCGATAAAGTCCTCGCCCGGAGGAACACCCGAGTAGTTGCTGGTCGGCCCGATAATCACATTCGATGCTGTTGCGGCCACTTCCAAAGCGTTGTGACCGATCAGCGGCAGATCTTCGACTGCTTTCGTGTTGAAGGTCTCGCCGAGCGTCGCATCGTCGGTTGCGATCGGCGGTGACGATGCAGAGATCGTAACGGAGGCTGATGCTCGATCCGACCGTCAGCGTGAAATCGGTCCGCTGGGCCTGATCAATAACCACAATGCGGCCCGTTTTGATCAGCTTGGTAAAACCCGGTTGCTCTACGGAAATGTCGTAGGTTCCTGGAGCGATAAATGTAATGGAATAGTAGCCATCTGCATTCGTCACGCCCGGATACGTCACTCGGGTCGCTTCATTCACCGCCGTGACTTTCGCTCCGGAGACAGGAGCACCGGATTGGATCGACCACAGCACCCACCAGAGCGGTGTTATTGGCAACCTGAGCATGTGATATCAGCCCGGCGAGACATATCCCAACGGCTGCAAGTGACCTGATACATCTGAATCGAATGTGCTTCATGGTCGCGTACTCCTTCGGCTATGTAAACCAGCAGGGAATTTCGGAACGCATGGAACGGAATACGCTACGACGCCCACTCCGAACGGCGGCATACGCATGAATTCCAGGAGGCGGCGCTGCGGCTGGTTTCGCAATTTGAAGCTGAATGGATTGAAAAGCCGGCGGTGCGATCTGTCATCAGGCGCGTGTACGGTTTTTATGCAGGACAAATGCCCTATTGCCGTCGCCCATGCTCACGGGTCAAAGGATCTGGATGTAACGAGGTACTGGGAGATGCACGTAAGCGGACGCGATGGAGCGTAAGACGCGCATTCCCTGGCTCAAGAAACAATACGCGCTCTCAAACAGAATCGATTAGTTATTGCGCGCCATCCGGATTGCCTGCAGATAATCACGGGCTGCCTGGGTGATGATCTCCGGTTTGCCTTCTGCGATTGCGATGGCGTTCACCAGATCTGTCCCTACGCCCAACGCGCGTGCGCCGGCCTTCAGAAAATCTGCAGCCGTTTGCAGCGTGACACCGCCGGTTGGAATCAGCTTCAGTTCCGGAAATGGCGCCAGCAGCGACTTCAGGTAGCTTGCGCCACCCATCGCGGAGCAAGGGAACACCTTCACGTAATCCGCGCCTGCTCGCCACGCTGTGATCACTTCTGTTGGCGTCAGCGCGCCGGGAATCGAGACTTTGCCCAGCTCTTTCGTCATTGCAATCACGTCCAGATGTAGGCTGGGGCTGACAACAAACTCCGCTCCGGCCTCGATGGTCGCCTCCGTCTGCCCCACGTCGGTTACAGTGCCAGAGCCGAGCAGAAGCTTGTCCCCGTGCCGTTGCTTCAACTCACGCAGAAGCGTCAAAGCATTCGGCACCGTCATCGTTACTTCCACCACCGTGACGCCGCCGGCCATCATCGCGTCCACCAATGCATGGCCGATTTGCACCGAGCTGGCACGCAGCACCGGAATGAGCCCCACCTGTTCCAATGTTTTCTTTGTCTCGTCTCGCATTGCGTCTCCCGGTTTAGCGCTCAATCCTTGCGGAACTCCCCTTCATCACGCGCTCCACCTCTGCACGCGTCGCCATGCTGGTATCTCCTGGCGTTGTCATCGCGAGCGCGCCATGCGCCACTCCGCAGCGCACAGACCATTCCGGCGCCTTGCCCGAGATGATTCCGTAGATCAGCCCCGACGCGAAGGAGTCTCCGCCGCCTACGCGATCCAGAATGTCAATCTCACGTTGGGCAACATGGACAATCTCGTCGTCATAAAGCGCAATGGCTCCCCATGCGTTCCGGCTTGCGCTATGCGCTGTGCGCAACGTCGTAGCGATGACTTTCAGATTGGGATATGCGCCTGCGACTTCGCGCAGCATACGTTCGTAACTGTCGACTGGCAGCTCCGCAAAATCCTCGGCAATATCCTTGATGGTAATGCCCAGCATGGCTGAAAAATCTTCTTCATTTCCCAGGAGCAGATCGACTTTCTTCACCAGCTCGCGATTGACCTCTTGCGCGCGGACCTTCCCGCCGATACTTCTCCAGAGCGAGTCGCGATAATTCAGATCATAAGACACAGGCGTGCCATGCTTGCGCGCAGCATCCATCGCATCTACAGCAACGAGCACAGTCGATTCCGAAAGCGCAGCAAATATGCCGCCGGTGTGGAACCACCGCGACCCGTTCTGCGGTCCGAATATCCCCTCCCAGTCAAAATCGCCTGGTTTGGCCTGCGATATAGCGGTGTGTCCGCGGTCGGAGCAGCCGACAGCGGCCCGCACTCCAAAGCCGCGTTCGGTAAAGTTCAGGCCGTTGCGCACCGTGCGTCCGACCCCGTCATAAGGAACCCAGCGAATCAGCGAGGTATCAACTCCGCCTTGCAGATATCAGGTCCTCTACCAGGCGCCCGACAGGATTCTCTGCAAACGCCGTAACAATGCCGGTTCGCAGCCCGAAACAGCGGCGCAAGCCGCGCGCCACGTTATATTCACCGCCGCCTTCCCAAATGTTGAAGTGACGCGCAGTATGGATGCGGCTTTCGCCCGGGTCCAGCCGCAGCATCACTTCGCCCAGACTCAAGCTGTCCCATCGACATTCGTCGGTTTTCACAATGATCGGAGCCATGTATTTTCCTAGGTCAAAAGTACTATCGCACTTAGCCATCGATTCTTGGCATAGCGTATCGCATCAATGGCTAACTTTCGATCAGGCGTATTCTCTTTCTTGCCGCGGAACAGAGCAGCGCAGGTCCATGTCGGACCCGAATCGATCGCTCAAGCTGAGGGACAGAATTTCGCTGCCGCGAAGACAGGCGAATCTAAACGCTGCTTTGCAGATTCCTACCTTACCGCTGGCTCGCCATCCGCACTGACCCAGGAAAACGTTCGATGCTGTGGCAGAGCAAGTCCGCCATCATGGCCCTCCTGTGACTCAAGAAAAGCATCGAAGAGGATCGCATAGAGGCCTTGCCGGCTGGCTAATCTCTTGTGTCGCGTTCGGAGAAATGCAAAACGGAATGGAGAGCAGCGCTCCGCTTCATCCAGGAACCCCGGAGTGAAGAATTCGTACGACTCTGCAATAGCCCCGATGATGAGCGAACGCCAGCTCATCTTTAGCAGCTCCTTCAGCATCTTGCCGCCGCCTGGCAACATATCCATCTCGCGTCCTACTCGCTCACTGAAATTGAGGAGCTGCATCACGAGATCGTCTAACGGTATGCCCTGTGCAACCGTGCTGGAAAACAGTGTGAGCGAGCCATGCTGCAGATCTTCCCGCACGTCCTGCAGATCGTCCCCCAACTGAAGCAGCACACCCCAATCAAAGGAGAATCGGCTTTCTTCGTCAGTGAGCCAGCCTCGAGCCAGGCAAGCATCCGCCAATACAGAGCTCCCGCCCTTCGCGCAGCTGATCTCCAGCAGCTCGTCTTCAGTGCGCGGAGCGCAGCCGCCAATTTGCGCGATGCTTTCTTCCTGCGCGCGATGGATCGCCAGCAAACAATCGAAAACCCCGGAGTAGTGCGCTCGCGGATATTGTTCTTCGATCAATGAGACCAAAGCCCATACGGCAGCCTCCCGATCATCGCGGGCGCAAACACTGTCACCGCGCAGCCGATCCCGGAAACGCTCACTGAACTGCACCTTAGCTCCGGCGGAAATATCCGCACGATCCAGATAGTTGTCGCTGTATGGATAAAGGAGGCTGTATCCCAGGATTGACGGCGTCACCGCAATACGCTCGTCGAATAGCGCCTGGAGTCCGCACGCTGTCCAGGCATTGCGGCACGCCTGAATAATATCTGCCATGCTCAGGTTTGGATCGAATCGTCTTGCCCACCGTGCCAGATCGGTGCCCGCCGGCAGGAATTCCTCGGTGAGGAGACCAATCGCTCCATCCTCCAGGCCCAGTGCAGTAGCTGAAAAGCGACCGAATGACTGGATGATGCGGTCCTGGGCGGCAAGGCGCTCCGCTCTGCTCCGGGGAGCCCTCTTTGCCTCCCGCTCAACCGACTTCAGCTCCCGATCATAAGCCGTCTCACGCGCCTGCTGCTCCTTCGGGCTGTAGCGCGGACCGCCCAGCGCCGACGAAGCCGCACTCCGATTCCAAAGGTCGACACTCTGGCCAACCTGCGCCTGCACCCATGGCCAGCTATAGCTTTCTCGCATGCTCTGGTATTTACGCAAACCAGAGTAAACGGTTCCACTCACCAACGGCTGGTAGTGCTTCGGTCACCCTTAGTAATGTGCTGTCCTGGTTCCCGAAGCGCAATTCTCTTCATCGCAATTCTGAGTGGGCCGGCCGCAGGATTCAGGTCGGTTCTTGCAGGATCAGAGTGCTATTCTGGCCGCATGTTGCTCCGTGCAGGCACTGTGGCATTCGTTTTTCTTCTTGCCCTGTCGCTTCACGCTCAGCAGCAAATGCCAAAGCCGCAGTCAGCTCTTGTCATACAAGGATTAGGACAGGGCCAAGTCAGGCTCAACGGCTTTTGGCAGTTTCACACCGGCGATGATCCACGTTGGGCTTCACCGTCGCTGGATGACTCGGCATGGGAGCCGATCACTGCTTCCGGCACCTGGGGCAGCCAGGATCATCCAGGATATACGGGATTTGCCTGGTACCGCCGTCACCTGTATATCAGCCTCGCTCCGGGCGCAAACACTAGCTACGCTCTGCTCATACCGCCGGTGGACGATGCTTATGAAGTCTATTGGAACGGCAAGCTGATCGGAGGCTATGGGAAGCTGCCTCCGCGGCCGCACTGGTTTTACACGCTCGTTTTCTCGCGCGTTCGATGTGCCTTTTCTTCAGTCCGGGACCATCGCGATTCGCGTCTGGAAATCTCCTCTGTTGTTTGTTGATCCCGGCTCCCTGGGTGGTCTTTACGGACCGCCCGACATTGGGCGATGCAGATAGCATCGCCGCCCAACTGGCGGTATCTAACTCTGAATCCACTCTGCAGTACTTGTACGACTTCAGCCTGATGGTCTTGTACGGGTTTGTTACGCTGGTGAGCCTTGTGTTATGGGGACGCGATCGCAAAGTAGGACTGTTTCTTTGGCTTGCCATCTTCACTGCGACACCAGCCCTCCTATTGATGCTCGCCGAGTTTCTTACTTCCATCTCCTATGGTTGGGGCAGAGGCCTGAATCAGCCGATTTACGCGCTCAATCACATTTCTCTCTGGTTCCTGCTGCTCTACCTTCTGCGGCTGAACGGTAATCGAACGCTGGTTCGCTGGACGCGAATATTGGCGGTTTGCGCACTTACGGCGGGCATTTTCGATGGAAGTTTAGCCTTTTTCTGGGGAACGGCCGGCCCCTGGATGCAGGGCGCCGACTCGATTCTGACCTCCATCATTTTGCTGGTAGAAGTCTTTCCATTTGTAATCGTCGCTATCGGTGCACGCCAGAGGCTGGATCATGCGCGCTGGGTTGTCGCTATCAGCGCGATTGTGTCTCAGATGATTGACTCCATCGCAGACGCCGGCGCTGCAGGGCAGCGATTCACACACTGGACGCTCTTTGAAATCGTCGAGCGGCCGCTCTTTTCTGTGCATGGAGTCGTTTTCAGGGCCGCACAGCTCGCGGCCATCGTGCTGTTCATTTCTATTCTGTATGCCGTCTATCGCTTCAATTCAGAACAACGCGCCAGGCAGCTCCTGCTGGAGCGCGAAATGCAAAGCGCATTGGAGATTCAGCGGGTGCTGATTCCGGAGGCGCTCCCATCGCTCGAGGGCTTCACCGTAACCAGTGCCTACCGGCCTGCCCTCGAAGTAGGGCGGAGACTTCTTTCAGATCATCCGCGAGAACGACGGATCAACGATTGTGGCGCTCGGCGACGTCAGTGGCAAAGGAATGAAGGCAGCGATGAACGTATCTCTCATCGTAGGGATTCTGCGCTCGCTGTCTGACGCGTGTGTCAGCCCGGGACAGATGCTTGACACCCTGAATCGCTGTCTGCATGGAAGACTCCAGGGCGGCTTTGTGACTGCTATCATCCTGCGCCTCGAGGCGAACGGCAGTGTCACGCTGGCCAACGCCGGGCACCTGCCGCCGTTTCTGAATCAACAGGAGCTCGAGATGGAGGGTACCTTGCCGCTTGGCCTGGTCGCCTCCGTCACCTATGACGAAATATCCATGCGGCTGCACCCAGGAGATCAGCTCAGTCTCTATACCGATGGACTGCTGGAGGCTCGCAGTACAACAGGAGAGCTCTACGGATTTGATCGTTTGCATGGGCTGTTCGCGTCCGCGGCCATCCGCGCAGCAGGCTACCGATGCTGCGGTTGCCTTCGGCCAGGAGGACGACATAACCGTAGTTACACTCACCCGGCTCGCGGCCGGGGAAGAGCCCACCACCTCGCTGACTACGCCATTGCTGCAGCCTACCGCTGCACAGCTTTGATCCGCTGAGACGTCCGTAGGGTAAAAACCCGCTCTCGTACCAGTTCCTTCCGCCCGCTACTTCAACGCGACGCTGATCGTGGCCGTTGCGCTGCCCGTCCCGTAATTCGCCCCTCCGCTGTAACTTGCGTGGAAAGTATGACTCCCATTCGAAAGCGAGGATGCAGCGATCGTCGTCGCGGCAGTTCCGGACGAATTTACCTGCACCGTAGCGATAACTTTGTTGCCATCGGAAAACACGACGCTCCCGATCTGGTTGGGTGGCCCCGCGCTCCACGACTGGATCGCGGCAGTCAGAGTCAAGCTACCCCCAGTGAGATACCAGGTAGATGGAGTCAGCTGGACAACGACAGGCGCATTCGTAACTGTGAACGTCTCATTAACTGGTTGTGCGGCAGCATAGTTCGTCTGTGCGGCATAAGCAGATCAGAACGTGATGCGTACCGGCGGGCGGCCGCGTGATCACGAACTGTGCAGTCCCGTTTTGAAGTGGCAAAGTGACGGGCGCCCCTCCATCATATTGATAGGTAATGACGCCCTTTCGGCGCCCCGGCAGTGGAACTTGCGTACACTCCGCAGTGGTAATCCGCGCCATACGGGAAGTTGGCATTCCAGCAGGAGGCGGTGAGATTTACCGGCACCGGATTTACTGTGAGCGTTACAGGAGCAGAAGCTGCCGCCGGGATTGAATGCATCGCCTGAGTACACGACGCTCAACGGATGCGCACCTGCCGGCAATCCCTGGATGTATAGATAGGCCGCGCCATTTCCCTGCAGCTTGGATGTCTGCAGAAGTGTTGTGCCGTCGAAGAGCTGCACCGAGCCGGTCGGGGTATGACCATGCGTCGGCGCCACTGTGATCACGACGTTTGTGCCCAGAGGATATGTAACCGTCGACGAACTCAATGTGATCTTGATTGCCGTATCGAAAGAAGTGACGACATAGTTCACGGATGCCGAGGACTGGTTGCCGGCGGCGTCAACGGCCGTGACCGTGTATGTCTTCGGGCCAGGGCTCGAAGTATCGACGGCACTGTTGAGCGTGCCCGTGTTCAATGGCGCGCCGTTGGCTGAAAATGTTGAAGCACCGCATCGGACGATGCCGGACCGGTCGTCAGTGCAGCTGTAAGTAGCTGTAACGGCCTGACCCACCGAATAGGAGCCTGAAGATGGCGTAAGTGTTGGGCCGGATGCCACCGCCGGCGTGATCGTATCTACATTTACTGGATAGGTGTAGTAAGAAGTCGACCAGCTACCGCCGGCATCCTGCGCGAACTTGAGTTCCTCGGTTCCAGCGCAATCCTGGGCGAAGTAATGAATCAGGTAGTTGCCATCCGCGAGCCCGTCTAGCGTCTGCGTATCCGTCGTGAAAACAGTGGCTGGCGGATCGAGCGGATTCGCCGGCGCCGGACACGGAATCGTGTTTTGGATCACCGTATCGGTCGACGCGGGCGCCGCAGGAAGAGGAACGCTGTTCGCCGGAGAGATGCCGTAGGTGATGCTCTGAATCGGTGATGGGACGAAGTTGAGCGAGCCCGGGAAGATTGGTGCCTGCCAGAGCGGGTGGCTGACTGGAGAGCGTCACGTTCGCCGTTGCACTATTGATCCAGCCTCCAGGCTGCTGGCCGGCAACGGTGACTGTCGTCAAATCTTCGGGGACTTGCGCCACCGGCACGAATGTGGAATTGGGATGCGAGGTGCGTCCCGTCGCCGTATACAAGCCGGGCCCGCTGAAATTAGAAAGCAGATTCTGCGGGCAAGGTAGATTTTCGAGACCGGACGCTGGGTCAAACGTGCACGGACCGCCAGCCCAGCCCTCAGCGGCCATCAGGAAGCCCACACCCTGATGAAATGTCGGACCCCCTGGAGTCGAGATATCGGGCAACGTAAAGCCGGGACCATCAAAGACATCCTGGAATATTTCATTCGGCACAGATGAGACTGGGCATTGCGCACCGCTCTCGTCCTTGCCTGTTCCGATCGTGCACTGCAGCGTGAACAGTTTGCATGCCGGCAAACCGTTTACGAGCTCTCCGGAGTGAATCAGACACATGGATGTCGCGAACGAGGTGTTCTTGACTAGATTCGTTTGGAAGGATGTCGGATCGATCGGCAGGTCGTCAGTTCCCGGGATGGTATCGGGAGTAATCGACAACGTTCCCGCCGCATGAGCTTCGGAAAGGTCATACACAAACTGGACCTTTTGATCCGTCGTCGGATTGAATGCGAAGTTCTGCGTAAGCTGCGCCGGCGTTGGATTCGTCTGCGGAATGGGGTTCCCGGTGATCGTGGCTGGTCCGGTAACTCCCGTTTGCGTGCAATTCGTGTTGAGATACAGGGTTGAACCGGCAAGGAAAACTTCCGCTGTCGACCAGATCGATCTTGAGCTGCAGCGCTCCGGGCTGCAGCCGGCTGCTGATGTCGATGGGCGCGACGCCACCCGTGCTGACGAAAGTATCCGGATTCTGCCCATTTAACTGGCCCTTGGCCGGCTGCCTGTTGATAGCTCGCCGTAAAGCAGTTCTGCGACGGCCCATCCGGTGTGTTATCGGCAGTACCGCCGCGGCACACGTTTACCGGACCAGCGCCGCCCGAATCACCCGTAGTGGTGACTTGGATATTGTTGTCCACGAGGACATTTCCGGCGTTATCCGCGGATGAGGAAAGCACCGCGGTAATCGGGGAAGCGCCGCAGGTGAGATTCAGTGTGGCGCTGTTGAAAACCACTGCGTTCGATCCAGAATCCCGTGCCGGTGGCGGAGGCTCGTACGTTCACCGGACCGAAGACACGGATGGAGTTCTGGGCAAGGACCGCTGGGACCATCAAGGTAGAGCACACAGCGATCACGCCGTAGCGCAGAATGGATGGCTTTCTCATCGTAGGTAAACTCCCTGGCTTAATCCCCGAATCACGAGCTAACCTGCAACTGCAGCTTGGCTGGAAACGCGATCTCGGCGTCTGCGGGGGGACTCGGCAAGTAATTTCAGTGAGGGATCAAAGGGGGGAATGATCGCCACGAGGGGCCCGTCCGGCGTTGTGATCCTAAATGAGGCTGCCCCGGCGATGTCAAATGAATCTACACGCGGGCAAAACCTGACAGGGGCAAGGACGGAATCTACATTATCTGAAGATTCGCTGGCGGAACTTCGCCTCGGGCGCAGCCTGCGTGACCCGCAAAACGATCCCTTCGGTGCCGGCAATCTCCCGGACCTGTTACCGCCGACAACTATGGAGAGTAATGGTAGGCACGAGGAGACTCGAACTCCTGACCTCTACCGTGTCCAAATTTAGGTATTCGCTAATTCAACAACTTACAGGCTATCCGGGACTGCCAAAATCACTGACAATCCTTCATAATCCGTTGCGAAAGCGGAACCGTTGCGGAACGGAATCTCTCAGCCCGCTTGCTCTCAAGATTCGCTGGTTCGAGCGCATTTAGTGCAATGGGCTTTCGCCGCTGGTCCCAGGAGTCAAGTAAGCGGAGAAACTCGATAAAAGCATGAATGTTCGGACATCAAGTGAACCTCCGCCCAGTCAAGTGGAGAGTAGTGGAGGCCGCATCTTCCGATCCTCAATGCGTCACCATATACGGTTCTAAGGCCTGACGATCATCTTTCCGACGCCGTCTCGATATTGGCTCGCGATTGCGAAGGCCTCATTGATTTGTTCGATCTCCCTGGTGTGTGTGAGCAGCGGTGCAAACCACTCGGCGTGTGCATCGAGTAGCTCCAGAGCCTCTTGTGTCTCGTGGTTCGATCGGCGCACGTTGAAAATGGTAAGTTCCTTGCGCCTCATCGCTGACCCATCCATAGGTACGAAGGGCGTTGAATGAATACCTGTGAGTGCGACACGGCCGGCGTTGCGGGTTATTTGAATCGCCTGACTGGTGGTATGTTCTCCGGCCGCACAGTCAATTGCGCAGTCCACACCGCGCTGCCCCGTACCGCTGAGGATTTCCTCAGCAGCATCTCCTGGCTCGATCGCGACGTCAGCGCCAATTCCCCGGGCCAATTCGCGGCGATGCGCCAGAGGTTCCACGGCCCAGATTCGTGCTGCTTTGGCGGCTCGCAGTGCGGCGATTGTCAAAAGCCCGATTGGTCCCGCACCGATGATTGCTACCGTTTCGCCCGATTGGATCGACGCCAAGCGGAGGGAATGCAGGGCAATCGCGAGAGGCTCGGCCAGAGTGGCTTCGTCGAACGACATCCCGGCAGGAATGGGACGAAAGTTGACGACCGGTAAGTTGACCAGTTCACGGAAAAAACCGGGATGGTGAGGGTTGCTAAGAAAGCGAATGTTCGCGCACACGTTGTGGTGACCGCTCAAACAGAACTCGCAGTGATAGCAATAAAGGGCGGGCTCGAGTGCGCCGCGGTCGCCCGTAGCGAGTCCAGTAACGCCGGCTCCCGTCTTCACGATCTTTCCCGCAGGCTCGTGCCCGAGCACCATGGGATAGACGTTCGGAGTGCTGCCGACAGCGCCCTCGGAGTAGGCATGCAGATCGGACCCGCAGACCCCTACGGCCTCGATCCGGACCTGCACTTCGCCCGGTCCGGGATCTCCAAGCGGCATGTCAGTAAGCCGGAATGTTCGGGAAGCGATGAGTTCCGCAGTTCGCATCGAATACTCTTCTACTCTTCCTCAGAACGATACCCCATCAGTAGGCGGAACAAACCCTTCTCTTACAGCCTCAGGGTTGCCAGCGAAGCCAAGCCGACGACGGCCTGCGCAGGGTAAGGTGCGGTTTGCCGGTCACTCGCCCGGAACGGAATCAGCTAATGACCCGGGCAGCAGTCATAGCGCCCATTGATAATGAGCCGTAATCCGGAGTGAGTGGTGCCGAATCGTTTTTCGGCCCCGGATAGTGCCTGCTTCGGTCATTACCGTCCATTCTCAGCTTCGCATTTGACCTTTTCACCATCGTCGTCATCTTTCACCGCGTTTTTGTGCGCGAAAAGCCGGAGGCGGAAACGATCTTCGGCGCGGTCTGCATCTATCTCCTCATCGGATTTTCCTTCGCTCGCCTCTACGCCATCCTGCCCATCGTCCAGCCTCATTCCTTCTATCTGGATCCGGCCATCAATCTGCATCCTGTTCCTGTCGGTTTCGATTTCATCTTCTTCAGCTTTGGCAGCATGACGACGGCTGGCGCGGCCGGCATTACGGCTGCTTCGTCGCAGGTCCGATCGATATCCATGATCGAATCCGTTCTGGCGGTGTTGTATATCGCGGTGATGATTGCCAGGGCTGATGGGCGCCTATCGGCCACACCATCACGGCTCCGAGGAACCCTCATAAGGCTGGTTCAGTACTCGAAGGTCGGCGTCCCGTAAGCGACGCATCGCGTCTCATCTCATGCCGAGCCGACAGGGACATCATCACGCCGGCAATGAAGAAGGTACAGCAGCGGAGAGCGCAAAGAACTCAGGGCCATTCGATATCCAGCGCATAGACTTCCTGCGTGCTGATATCGCGGGAGAGGAGTGGAGAATCGTCGGGAGCAATTCCAAGCCAGGTGGCCGCGTACCAGGGATTATTCAACCGCCGGATGCCCTTGAGATTGGCTATCTCCTCAATCTTTTGATCGCGCAAGCGGAAGCGGAGGATGCGGTAGGAGTCCTGCGAAGACCAGTTCTGAAAAAAGATGTATTTCCCGTCGCGTGACCAGTTCTCATACCCCATGAAAGATCCCGGGGGCGTCTTCCAAGCCTCGGTCCACTTCTGAGTAACGAAGTCAAAGAGTTCCAGTGTGTCGGAACGACGGAGTTTCAAGGCCGCGATGTATCTCCCATCCGGCGACCAATGTGGCGAAAAAAGCCCAATCGAGCCAGGCAACGTGGACACGCGCTTGGATCTGAGATCCATGGTGTGAATGGGTTTATTTAGCGGCATAGCGTGGCCGAAGACCAGCGAGTTTCCGTCGGGAGACCAATTCACATCCATCTGATTCTCTCCGCTGGGAAGGATTCGCTCCGGACTCCCTCCTTCACTGGAGACGAGGTAGATGTTCCATGGTGTGTCGAGAGGTTTGGCGTGGAAGGCGATCTGTTTCCCATCAGGAGACCAGCGGGGCAAAAACGCTCGCAAGGGAGGGAAGGTCAGCTGAAGACGTTCACTTCCATCCACCTTGCAGCGCCATAGATTGCCACCGGGATAGGAAGTGTAGGCGACCCATTTCCCGTCTTGGGAGAATGCCAGTGTCTCGACTGAAATGCCGGGTAGGTACGGTATGAACTCGCGGATGTGTGGATCGTAACGCACCACCTCCGCTCGGCGCGTCGTTCCGATGGAGAAGATCCGTTTGCCATCTTTGCTCGGCAAGGAAAACTGAAAATCCAGTGGGCCAGAAGTCAACTGCGTCGGTTTATTCTCTCGCTTGCGCCACCAGGAAGTTCTTCCCTCTGCCATAGACCAGAGACTATCGAGCCGGCCACTGCGCCTGTCCTGGAAGAGGAAGAACCGTCCGTCTGGAGTCCAGTCCCCGCAGCATCCACCGAACATCTTGTGAAGGGCAGTACCATCCGGCCGAGCCTCCATCAGTTCCATGGTGTCGTTGTCGGGCGAAAACAAGGTGAAGCGCAAGACCCGTGTGTCTGGCGAAATACGGAGGTGAAAAGGAAAGCCATGGACGGTGATCAACTTACGTGAGGAACCGTCGGCGCTTACCGAGTCAATCTCGTCTTTTTTGCCCACCATGATGCTCCTTCCTTCCGCACCAAACCCTGCAAAGTCGCCACGCACCGTTCCAATGCGGCGAGGCGAACCTCCCGAGCCGGGCTGGAGCCAGAATGAGCTGCTTCCGGGCTGGAGCCAGAATGAACTGTTTTCTTCTATCTCATTCGCTACGAGAAGTTCGTTTCCTGCTTTCGACAAGTCGAGCAGCCTCGGTTGCTTCAGCGGGACAGACAGGGGCACTGACTCTCCACCCTCCACGGACACCTGAAAGATGCGATTGCTTGCATCAGGAAACGTCTCATTGAAAAAGATCCTTGAACCATCAGTTGCCAGCGGGCCGTCCTTGGCTACACCGTCGTTGGTCAGCTTTGTGAATCGCACGACCTTTGGAACACGCGGAGTCCGGAAAGCCGTCCAGATGGCCAGCGCTCCGACGGCTAATAAGATCACGCAGATTGCGACCAGCCCGTTGTAGACAGGTTTTTGACGTTTTTCTGATGCTGTGGGTGCGACTGTTGCGGCGAGCTTATCCGGGGAGTGGGGAGGGGAAGCGATTTCCCCATCCACCGGTGCGATAAACCGGTAGCCGCGACGCGGCAAGGTCTCCACGAAGCGCGGACTTTCCGCCGAATCGCCGAGCACCTCGCGAATCTTGTTGATGGCGGTATTCAGATTGTGATCGACGTCGACAAAGGTGTCGGGCCAAAGCTTCTTCTGCAACTCCTCACGCGTCACGACTTCGCCGGGACGCTCGAGCAAAACAGTCAGGACCTGAAACGGCTGGCCGCCGATTTTCAGTTTGACTCCTGACTTGCGTAATTCTCCCGCCCGCAGGTCAACCTCAAAAATTCCAAACCGCAACAGTCGAAGCTGGCGTTCTGCTTCTGGCACGCCGGGTGGTCCTCGCCGGTTTCATTTATACCTTCATGTCACCGGGGGTTGCGAGAAAACTCTTTAAGCCCCAGTGCGGCTATCAGTTACCTACCGAGCTTTTTTTGACTTCCAGGGAGACGGGTTTTACCTGCAATCGCTTGAGGTAGCCCGCCCAAAAGCCCAATGTCACCCCGCCTTGCCTTCGCAAGGGGGAGGTCGACATGAAAAACCACATCATCGGTTTGGCAATTCGGTTGGGTCTCTGTCTCAGCTTGGCGGCGGTGATCCTTCCAAAACTCTATCCAGAGGAGCGTTGCCCGGCAGATGTCACCCGGATCACCCCGCGATTTGTCCGTAGCTCGCTGATTGTGATTCCCGTGAAGATCAACCAGGCGGGCCCATTTGACTTCATCGTCGATACCGGGAGCCAGATCAGCGTGGTCGATCCATCGCTGGCGGCCAAACTCGGCCTGACACCTCAAGGTACAGTCGGCCTGGTTTCCGCTGCCAGCTATGCGCACGTTTCCGTCACGGTTATACGCAGTTTGGAAGTTGCCTCCCACGTGATCGAAAACCCCCTAGTCCTCATCCAGGACCTTGCGCCATTTCGAGAGGCCGATTTCCGTATCCGGGGAGTTCTCGGCCAGAATTTCCTCTCGCATTTTGATCTGATGATCGACTACCGGCACAAATTGCTCTGTATGGGAAAGAGCCGTGAGATGCGCGAGGTCGTGCAAGGAGAACGCATTCCACTGGTGAGGCCGCAGCATCCTAAGAATGAAATTCCATTCAGCGAACGCCTGGTGATTCCCGTACAGCTTTCCGGTTATGACCTGCGACAGGTTCTGCTGATATTGGATTCCGGCAGCGACTGCGCCGTACTCTACGCGAGCCGCGAGAAGACAAAGCTATGGCTGCTGAAGAGCGTTATCTCGGAGGAAAGGGGCATGAGCAAAGCACAGCAAACCTTCGCTCCCCTGCAACCGCAGAAGCTGCGCATCGGCGGCCGCACTTTGAGCCACATCTCATTCTTGACGCCAGTGGGCGTTGCGAAGGACATGCCAAAACAAGAGGAGGACGGTCTGCTGCCAACCGTGCTTTTTCAGCGGGTCTACTTCAACTTTGCCGATCGCTATGTCGTGTTTGATCCCTGGTGATTTCCCAACCCCCGCAATAAGTGGCGCGACTTGGAAAACGTGACTCTCTGAAATCAGGCTGCCGGGCGCCAGAGCTGCAGATAATGTTGGTTGCGAGCCGTCGATTTGGACCACAGAGCTTTGGCGAGTGTGCCGGACTATTACGACGGAGTCGAAATTCGTAAGACACTGGGGGATATCGGGAGCCCCAGCCTCCGCCTTTCGCCGGTCGATGGAATTCTCATGGCAAACAACGATCCAGAGCATGATCCTGCAAACTTCTGAATCCTAGTCGGTGCGGAATGTTGCGGTGCCGTCTACCGGTCAAGAAATGGACTGAGTCACTTGGCCGAAGAGTCGGCATTCCAGACAAGCGGCGAGGAGAGTGCCACGGTCGGCATGTGTACGAGATGCCTCTACTCGTCGCAAGCCGTCCTCTTTAGCATGCTCCTGAGCCTGGAATACCTTCAGCCGTAGCGTAAGACTCCCAATGGGAGGGCACCATGATGCGGCAATGTTATCAACGTGGTTGTCTGAGGTATGCAAAGCGTCAATCAGGTTCCAATTGCTGGGAGTTTCTGTGGCGAGAGACCGATACGGCGGGGAAGTGTGTGCGGCGTACTGCTTTTATCGGGACAGTTGACGAGTATCCGACGAAGGAGTTGGCTCAGGAAGCAGCAAATGGATTGCGAATGCGAGTCAATGAGGATCGCAATCGTGAACCGCGGCGAGATATCCTCGTCGAGGATTTGGTGGATCACTATAGACATACAGAACTGTCTGATGAGGCCGACTGGCATTCTCTCGCAACAAAAATTGTCTATCGTGCTTACCTGAAAAGGTGGATTCGTCCCTACTGGGGAAAGACGAGTATCTATGGAATCAGAACGATAGCGATTGAACGCTGGCTAAGAGACTTACGGCGTGTCGATGACAAATTGTTGGCGAATTCAACGAAGGCTAAACTCCGCAACCTCCTGAGTACGCTTTTCAATCATGCAATACGTTATGAATGGCTCGATCAGGGAAGAAACCCGGTTACCTTGGTCCGGCAAAGCGCAAACGGCAGAGAACTCCCGAAGTCCTGGAAACGGTTGAGATCCAGCGCCTGCTGCAAGAGCTCAATTCATGCTTTCGCCTGATGGTGATTCTGGATGTGACAACGGGATTGCGCCGGAGCGAATTGTTTGCTCTCAAATGGAGTGATATTGATTTTTCGAACCTGCTACTCGATGTCCACCGGTCTGTTTATTTAGG
Source organism: uncultured Acidobacteriaceae bacterium (assembly GCA_963797895.1). Taxonomy (GTDB): domain Bacteria; phylum Acidobacteriota; class Terriglobia; order Terriglobales; family Acidobacteriaceae; genus KBS-83. Next base: position 866,785 of record CAWCRD010000006.1, on the reverse strand, counting down.
AAAGGTTGGGCATTGCAAGACGGAAGCGTCTCGTAAGTCAGTCCCTCTTGATGAGCGTGTAGCGGCCGACATTTGGCTTTGGAAAGAAGGCAGCAGATACCGGCAAGCAGACGACTGGATATTTGCGAGCCCTCACACAGATGGGAAACGTCCGCTTTGGCCGGATAAGGTGGTAGGCACGAGGAGACTCGAACTCCTGACCTCTACCGTGTCAAGGTAGCGCTCTAACCAACTGAGCTACGCGCCTGCGTGGGTGGCACAACGCCTTCAGTATACCAACTTCATCGCTCGGTTCCGACGCTCGCGTCCCCCTGCTGGATGGCTCGGGGCCGCTGCGGTACGATGGGTCTCGAAAGGACGAACTCCCCGAACCTCGTCCTTATATGACAGCCGTGAACCACAACCAGTGCTGAAAGATCTTCGCGCAGCCCCGAACCAGCTTACGTTTCTGCGGCTCTGCATCATTCCTTTCCTCGTCATCGCCGTGCTGGATGCACGTTACCGTACGGCTTTCGCGCTCTTCATCCTGGCCGGCATCAGCGATGGTCTGGACGGCCTGCTCGCACGGGTCCTGCAGCAGCGCACGCGTCTCGGCGAGTACCTCGATCCCATCGCGGACAAACTCCTGCTCAGCACGCTTTTCCTCGTGCTCATGCATCAGGGGCTTATCCCGCGCCGCGTCACCATCCTGGTTTTCAGCCGCGATGTCGGCCTCGTCGTGGTGGGTGCGCTGCTCTTCGCCACCACCGGAGCACGCGATTTCCGCCCCAGCCTCTGGGGAAAGGCCAACACTGTCGTGCAGATCATCGCCGTGGCCACGACGCTATGGACGGCTTTTTATGCGCTGTTCCCCCTCGTGCTCGTGCGCAAGCTGTCGCTCATCCTTACCTTCGCGCTTACGCTGATCTCGTGGTTCCACTACACCTGGCGAGAGACGCGGCGGCTGGGCTCGGAAGAATCGCGCAATCCGGTCTGCAGGGTTCAGGCGTCCTCGGCCGCTCCGAGCATCTCGTCGTTGCTGTCCTGCGACATCTCCTGATACTCGTCGGCATCAAACACTTCGCCGCACTCTTCGCACTCGACGTACTCCACATCGTCTTCGCGCGCTACGACGCGCACCTTGGGATGCTTGCAGACTGGTTGCATGATCAATTTGGGGGTTTTTGGATGATCTGCCGGCCGCGACCTTCTGCTGCTCAGTTGGGCCGGTATTCAGCAGATTGTACCCACGTCCCCATAAGAGTCAATGCGGCATTCCGGCTGCATTTCATTACAATTCAGAAAAACCTGCTCCAAACCTGGAATTCCTGGGACGAACCGCTTCTTGCAATCCGTCCCGGCGATCGCTTATGACTCTCCCCCGATCCCCCATTCCGTCGCGTATTCCTCGCCCCGACCTCCGAAAGCTTGGTTATTTTCGGCGTTTTGGCCTGGTTGGCATTCTGGCGCTGGTCTTTGTGGCGCTTCTCATTGGCCAGCATTTTGCCTCCGGCGGCGATCCCTCGCTTGAATTCAATGCGCCTACCGCTCTGCCTCCAGCCAGCGGGCTTGTGGACCAGTCGCCGCTTCGCCTGGCGCGCCAGCTCGCTTCGCAGGCAGCCGTGCCGCAGGAGCGCCAATATGCACAGGATGCGCTGCACCTGGCCGACAGCGAGGTCGATCAGGCGTTCGCCAGCGCATTGCGCGCTGCCACCGAGCACGCGCCGCCGCTCACTGGTCAGGCGCTGAAGATTTCGCAGCGGCTCAACGCGCTCAACGAGCGCATCAAGACCGAGCAGGCAGACGTCAACGCCCGCCAGCACGGTCCCGGCGTCGCGGATGACGACCCACAGCTCCAGCTCGCGGAGGCCCAACTCGCCCTCGATTCCGACGAGGCAGACGAGCTGCACCTGACCCTTATCCGCCTCGGTGGAGACCGGCACGCCCTTATCCAGCAGGCGCTTGATGAGCATGAAGCCGCACACAAGGAGGAGACCGGCACGGTTGCCTCCCAGACCGAGGCGCTGGAGAGCCCCGCAGCGCTCGCCTCGCTGGTTGGCAAATTTGACGCCCTCGGCTCGCTGCGCAGCCGGAGCAGCCAACTCGTCCTGGCGCGCAACAATGCGCTGGCGCTTGCCGATCAACTGCTCCAGCAGCGCAACGCTCTTGCCAACGACATAGACCAGGCCACCGCAAAAAATGGCGCTGCAGCCAGCGGCGGCGACACTGCAGGTACAACTGCCCGGCTGCGTGCACTCGCTGCCAGCCGTCAGACGATCACGCAGGATGAGCGCCGCATCCATGATCTTCAGGCGCTCGCGGACACGTATAAGAAGTGGGACACGCTGGTTCGCGCGCAGGAGCGCACCATAACGCGGCGCATCCTCCGGGTTTTCGCGTTCATCGTTGCCATCATCATTCTCACGATCGCGCTGGGACGGCTGCTGCAGCGGCTGCTCACGAGCCGTACGCTGCTCGACCGCCGCCGACAGCAGACGCTGCAGTTCGTCCTCTCGTTCAGCGTGCAGCTCTTGGGCGCGCTGCTCATCCTCATCCTGATCTTCGGTGCGCCCCACCAGACGCCGACCGTCATCGGCCTCACCACCGCGGGCCTCACCGTCGTGCTCAAAGACTTCATCGTCGCCTTCTTTGGCTGGTTCATCCTTATGGGCAAAAATGGCGTACGCGTCGGCGACTGGGTGGAGATCAACGGCGTTGGCGGCGAAGTCGTCGAAGTTGGTCTGCTTCGCACGACGCTGCTCGAGACCGGCAACTGGGCCGAGAGCGGGCGCCCCACAGGACGCCGGGTGGCCTTCATGAACAGCTACGCCATCGAGGACCACTACTTCAATTTCTCCACCACCGGCCAGTGGCTGTGGGAAGAGCTGCATGTCGCGTTGCCCTCCGGCAAAGATCCGTACGCGCTCCAGGAGGCCATCCGCAGCGCGGTAGAAGAGATCACGCACGAGGACGTCGAGCTGGCCACGCGCGAATGGCGTCGCCTCAGCCAGCTGCACGGCAGCCTCAGCACGCTATCCGCCGAGCCTCTGGTCGAGCTGCGCGCTGGGGGCGGTTTGGATCTCGTCATCCGCTACATCACCCGCGCGCAGGACCGCATCGCAATGCGCTCGCGGCTCAACCAGCGGCTGCTCGCCATCCTGCACGCGCCGCAGCCAGCCGCCTCCGCCCCGGACACAGAGACGCAAGCGACACCAGTGCTTCCCGCCAGGTAGCGGAACACCCGGATGGTGTCGGTCGGACACAACTCCCGCTGCAGCCGATCTCGCCGCATTCGGGTATCTGTGCTTTTGCTTTAAACTGTCACTCCCCGCATCCAGTGTCGGGAGATCGGTATGTTCACTACGGAAGAAGGGGCCCGCCGCTACCAGGAGATACTGGTGCCGTTGATGTTCGCGCCATCGGCGCGGCAGCTTGTCGCGCACGCGAAGCTTCCCGCCGGCGCTCACGTGCTCGACGTCGCCACGGGAACCGGCATCGTCGCCCGCACGGCTGCGGAAGCGATAGGCAGCAGCGGTCGCGTCACCGCAATCGACTCAACGGCGAGCATGCTTGCCGTCGCACGCAGCCAGCACGCCGCGCCCGGCGCTGCGCCCATCGAATACTTGCAATCCACCGTCGAAGAGGCACCGCTCCCGGCTGGCGAATTTCACGCAGCGTTATGCCAGCAGGCACTTCAGTTCTTTGAGGATCCCGCGCGCGTTCTGGGGCACATCCGCCAGGCGCTCCGTCCGGAAGGCCGTTTGCACATCGCGCTCTGGGGCTCCGAGTCAGAACACCCGCTCACGATGGCAATGCAGCGCGCGCTCATCGAATGCCAACTCAACGACTTCACCGGCTTTCTCACCAAGGTGCACCACCTTCACAATCCCGCGCTCGTAACCGGAGTACTCCGCCAGGGCGGCTTCATCGTTGAAACCCATCGCAAAATCGACCTGACGCCGGATGGCACATGGCACGCCTCCGACGGACGGAGGCTGCTGGCCGCGACACCGCTCGCAGCCAGACTCGCTGCTCTTACTCCGGAGAAGCGCGCCGAGCTTGGCGATGCCTGCGAGCGTCAGCTCGACAACTTCACCAAAAACGGCGCACTCGATCTCCACTTTGCTGCGAACCTTTACATCGCAAGGCCTGCTTGAGACTTAGCCTGCGACGGCATTCTGGTGTGGGGCGACGGCATGCTCCTTCAGCCACGCCCTGCCCTCCGCCGAGTTCACCCACTCGCCCGCCACCTGCCGGGTCGTAATGTTCTGCGCCTCCGCCAGCTCAACCTCGCCGTCCTCGCGCCGTAACGAAAAAGCGGGAGGAATCATCCTCCCGCTTCATTCACTTCACATCGTCATCTCGACCGGAGCGGCGCAGCCGCGCAGTGGAGAGACCTGCTGTTCACACTCAAGCATTGCCACATCGCCAAAACGTGAGCGACCATCGGGAGCGAACCGTCCGATCGCGCCGCAGGCGCCGCAGCCCGTACGGCTAGTACTTCGGAATCGACGGGTCTATCTTGTCCGACCACGCAGTAATCCCGCCCGCCAGGTTCTCCACATGCCTGAAGCCCTGCTGTTGCAGGAACTCCGAAGCTCGCTGGCTGCGGCCACCGGACTTGCACTGCACCACGATGTTCTTGTCGGGATCGAGTTCGTCCACCCGCTTCGGCAGATCATTCAGCGGAATCAGGTAGCCGCCAATGTTCGCGATCTGATACTCGTGTGGCTCGCGCACATCCAGCACAAATACATCTTCGCCTGCCGTCCGCCGCCGCTGTAGCTCCTCCGGCCCGATCTGCGGAATCCCGTTCTGCACATTCGCCACCTGCGTTGTCTCCTTTGTCGGCGGCAGAATACCGCAGAACTGTTCGTAGTCAATCAGCTTTGTCACCGTGCGATGCGTGCCGCACACCGGGCACTCCGGATTCTTCCTCAGCTTCAGCTCGCGGAACCGCATGCCGAGCGCATCCACCAGCAGCAGCCGCCCGATCAGCGGCTCACCCTTTCCAAGAATCAGCTTGATGACCTCGGTCGATTGGATAAGCCCCAGCAGTCCCGGCAAAATGCCGAGCACACCACCCTCCGCGCACGAAGGTACCAGCCCGGGCGGTGGCGGCTCCGGATACAGGCAGCGATAGCACGGGCCATCTTCCGTCGCGAAGACGCTCGCCTGCCCCTCAAAGCGGAAAATCGACGCGTACACATTCGGCTTGCCGCTCAACACGCAGGCATCATTCACCAGATAGCGCGTCGGGAAGTTGTCCGTGCCGTCCGCTACAATGTCGTAGTCCTTCAGGATCTCCATCGCATTTGCCGAGGTCAGCATCGTCTCGTGCTTGACCACCTTCACTTCCGGGTTCAGTGCCGCGAGCTTGTCTGCCGCAGAATCCAGCTTCTTTCGGCCCACATCGGGTGTCGCGTGGATCACCTGGCGGTGCAGATTGCTCGCATCCACCACGTCGAAGTCCACCAAACCCAGCGTGCCCACGCCTGCTGCGGCCAGATACAGCGCCATCGGCGCGCCCAGCCCGCCGGTGCCCACCAGTAGCACCTTGGCAGCCTTCAGCTTTTGTTGCCCCTCCATGCCCACCTCGGGCAGGATGAGGTGCCGCGAATAGCGCGCGATCTCTTCATGCGTCAAAGCCGGCAACGATACCGCCGCTGTTGCTTCTGCCACTGTTGCCATGATCAAACTCCTCTGGGCGGCCGAAGCCGTCCATCAATGCCTTCACTCCACCACGTCATCCTGAGCCAGGCGAAGGACCTGCAGTGTCTCTCGAAACCACCCGGCCGGATGTGAGCGACCAAAGGAAGCAAATCCCTCAACTCGCGCCGCAGGCGCTCCCGCCTGCACGGCCAGTCCCACCCGCAATCGAGGGGATGATGGACAACGAGTCCTTCTCACTCACCTTCGTCTGCTCCTTCGCATCCAGATAGCGGATGTCCTCGTCGTTCAAATAGACGTTCACAAATGACCGCAGCTTGCCGTCATCCGTAAAGAGCTGCTTGCGCAGGTCAGGATACTGGGTCGTCAGGCCGCTCAACGCCTCGTGAATGGTCGCACCGCTTACATCCACTGCATCCTGCTTGCCCGTATACGCCCGCAGGGGCGTAGGGATAAAGATCTTCATCGCAAAATTGTCCTCGTTCTTAAGAATGATCGCTGTCGTGCCGGCCGCTTTTGAGCTGACCGGCGTTCTGCCAACCCGCTGTTCAGCCAACGATCAACATCGTGCGGATTCCGTTGCCGCAGCCCCCACTACCACCCGCTGATCTTCAAAGCGCTTGTCTTCCTCTGTCGCGCCAGCAAGCAGGAATGAATTCGTAATCTTCGCCGTGCCCTGTTCCACGCTGGTGATCACATACGAGCAGCCGATCCAGTGCGCTTCTTCAAAGTCCGTCTTCGACCACTGGGCCGGATGGTCCGGGTGCGAATGATAGAAGCCCACGATATCCAGCCCGCGCTCGCGCCCCTGCCGCTGGATACGAATCAGCTCCTGCGGCGCAATGTTGTAGCGGTTATGCGCGGAATCTTGGCGCGTATTCCCGGCTTCCACCGCAGCTTCCACCGTATTGCCTGCATCATGGCTGCGACCCAGCAGTACACCGCAGCACTCGTGCGGATACGTGCGCTCGCCATGCCGGCGAATCGCCTCGTACACGTCTTCCGGAATCTTCAGTGTCGCGTCGCTCACTCTTCCCAGAACCTTTCGCTCAGATACTTTTCCGCGCTGTCGCACAGAATCACCACGATCACCGCCTCGCGGCCATGCGCATGTTCTTCTTCAGCAATACGCAGCGCCGCCGCCGTCGCCCCGGCGGCCGAAACGCCCACCAGCAGCCCTTCGACGCGGCCCAACCGCTTTGCCATCGAGTACGCCGCCTCGGTTTCCATCTCAATATCGCGATCCGCCAGCCCGGCGTCGTAGATCGGCGGCACAATCGCCGTAGCCATGTGCTTCAGCCCTTCAAAGCCGTTGAAGGGAGAATCCGGCTGCATGCTGACGCACTGAATGCGCGGGTTCAGCTCTTTCAACCGCCGCGTCGTGCCCACGAACGTACCGCTGGTCCCCAGACCGGCGACAAAGTGCGTCACCTGCCCGGCCGTCTGCTTCCATATCTCGTTCGCGGTCCCAGGATTGTTCGCCGTCCCGCGATAGTGCGCTTTCCAGTTCTCGTCATTGCCATACTGGTCGGCGTAGTAGTACTTCGCGGTGTCCTTCGCCATCTCGCGCGCCGCTCGGATAGCTCCATCGGAACCGTCTGCCGGATCGGTCCACACCACATTGGCGCCGTAGGCCGCGAGAATGCGCTTCCGCTCCGGCGACACATTCGCCGGCACGCACAGCGTCACCGGGAATCCCCAGGCCGCGCCCAGCATGGCGTAAGCAATGCCGGTGTTGCCGCTGGTCGCGTCCAGCAGGTGCCGCCCATTATTGCCGTTCAGACTCAGAAGCCCGCGCTTCAGCGCCGCGCCCACAATTCCTGATGCCGCACGGTCCTTGACCGAGCCTCCCGGATTCGCCCACTCGGCTTTGCCCAGCAGCGTGATGCCGGGCAGGTGCGCCACCAGCCGCTCCAGCCGCAGCAGCGGCGTGTTGCCGATGCGATCGGCCAACGTCGTGCCCAGTGTCACTCCAGCAATCTGCTGTGTCTCTGTAGAAGTAGCCATCTCGTCCGACCCTCGATCCGTTTTCACAAATGCCGTAAGGTGATCCGCTCCTGGAGCGGAAACGCTGCGTCAGCAGTTCTTACAACACGGACATCGAAGTGAAAACGGCATATCCATATGCGACACTGAAAGCACCGGTCGGGACCGTAGGCGCCTCTCCTCTAATAGTGTAAGCGCTGCGCCCCCTGGCACGTAATACAGGCACGGAATACAGAGGGAGCCCCGCCCGCCATGCGCACCAAAATCACCGTTCGTAGCTTCGAACAAGTGCTCCAGATCCTACGTGATAACGGATTTGATGTCCGTGACCTGCCCGGGGTCGCAGGACAGGTGGCCGTCGGCAAATATGGCGCCGCCGCCGTCCTCGCCCGCAACCCGAAATACGTGGAAAAGACCGCTGCCAAGGACGAGCAGCACCCCGTCACGTGGATCACACCGCCCGGATGGGTCCTGCGCGGCAAAATCTCCCGCCTGGTCGACCACGGGAATCAGAAGCTCTTCGAGACACCTGTTGCCCGCATCGCCGCCACCGCCGATGCACTCAAGTCCCTCCACCGCTTCAGCGAAGAGCTGCGCGAAGCCATCGGCGAGCCCAGCCTCTACAACGAATCCCTGGGCACGGTCAGCAACAGCTATATGTACGACCGCGTAAAGGGCCGCGAGCCGGAAACGGCAGCAGTGTCCGACCACCACTGAGCATCACCGCCGCTAGGGATCGTCAATCTGACCGTCAGGGCCTACTCGACCTTCTCTCCAGTCGCGATGATCGCGTTTCCGTTCGAAACCTCGCGCACCATCCTGCCGTGTTTGGTCACCACAAAAAACACCACCAGAGGAGGGCCGCCGCTGGACGGGATCGTGATCGTTGCTGAACCGGTGCAATCCGGCTTCACGGTGTAAGTGCCGCTGCCGGGCGTCCACTCGTCGGTGGGCGGCGCGCCGTCGACCACCACATGCTCCACCTGGGTCAAATGGCCATTGCCGTCATACTCTTGCAGGATTACGCCACGGATCTGAGTGCCGCCTCCCGGAATACCGAGGAGGCCTTCCACCGTAAAGCCGTAACTGCCATCCAGGGTCCTATTCGAACAGTGTTTCTCTTTATCTCCTGCATTGTCGTTGGCTGCCCACACGGATGAGCTGATGGCGGCTACAGCGCAGCCGATCATGACTCGCACCGCCATCCTGCTGAATATCGAAAAATATCTCCCCTGCATTTTTCGCCGCCTTGAGCCTGCCGGAACAGAGCTGGCTAGCGCGCAATACTAAACGCAAACGACCAATGGAAGCGAGCCCTACCTCACGCGCCGTCCGCGCGCCTGCCCGGACGGCGGGTCCACTCCCGATACACCTCGCTCTTTCCCATCCCCCGCTCGCGCGCTGCGCGCTTCAACGCATCCTTCTCGCTCAACCCCTCGTCCTTCATCAGCCGCCCCACCAGCGAGGGAATCGATTCGTCTGCTAGGTTGGCCACAGCCGCAGGCGGAGCTTCCACCAGCACCACCATCTCGCCCCGAACGCGCTCCCGCTCCGCCAGCTGCGTCCGCACGTCCGAAACACTTCCGCGCAGAAATTCCTCATGCAGCTTGGTCAGCTCGCGCGCCAGCACAACCCGGCACTCCCCGCTCCAGATGCTGCCGACATCCTCCAGCATCTCCACAATCCGGTGTGGCGCCTCGTAGAACACCAGCACCAATGGCTCCCCGCCCGTCGCAACCATCGCCTGCAGCCGCTCCAACTCAGTCCGCCGCGCTCCAGTTTTCGATGGCAGAAATCCGCAGAACAGGAACCGCTCCGCCGCCAGCCCGGAACCCACCAGCGCCGTCAGCGCCGCATTCGCGCCCGGCACCGGCACGACTGGCAAGCCCGCAGCCGCAACGGCGGCAGCCACCCGCGCTCCCGGATCGGAGACTCCCGGCAGGCCCGCGTCCGTCACCAGCGCCAGCCGTTCTCCAGCCTGAATCCGACCCACGGCCTCCGCCGCACAGGCATGTTCTTTATGCTCGTCGCAGCTCTGAGTCGGCACTTTGATCTCATAGTGAGCCAGCAGGTGCGCCGTTTCGCGCGTGTCCTCGCACAGCACCCGGTCCACATTGCGCAGCACACGCAGCGCGCGCAACGTGATGTCTTCCAGGTTTCCGATAGGCGTGCCGACCAGGTAGAGTCCCGGCACAAGATGTTCAGGGGCCACCGGCTACTCCGCCCGCGCGTGGCGCTTCCGCTTCTCCGCAAGCTGGCTCATGGAGTGCATCAGGTTCTGCAAGGTCACGATGCCCACCACGCGCTCGCCATCGGTCACCGGCACCAGCGACATGCCGCGTCCGCTAAAGCGGCTGATCGTCGTGCCCAGCGAGTCCTCCGGCTTGGCGACGTGGAAGCTCCGCTGCATAATCCCCTGCACGTAGCCGTTGCCTTCGGCGCGCAGCGCATCCGCAATCACCTGCCGGCTTACCACGCCCACCACGTTGTGCCCGCGCACCACCGGAAAATCATCCTGCAGCGAGTGGACGGCCTTCGATAGCGCATCCTCCAGCGTGTCCGACGGGGAAAGCAGCGAGAAGTCCGTCAGCATGATGTCGCGCATATGCACCGTATCCACCACGCTCTGAAACAGCGCGCCCTGATCCTCCAGTTGCGCGCCGATGAAGATGAAAAACCCTGCTGTCGCCAGCCACAGGTTGGGCAGCAGGATGCCGACCAGGATCGCGATCACGCCAATCATCAGGCCCAGTCCTGCCGCCGCCCGCGCGGCCTGCACATGGCCCTGCACCCGCGTGAACTGGCTTCGCAGCACCCGTCCGGCATCCAGCGGATACGCAGGAAGCAGATGCAACACCCCGAGGAATGCGTTCAGCCACACGAACGACCGGATCAGGTGCCCCGGCGTGATCAGCGGCTTCAGCAGCAGGTTGAATTTCGGCGCAGCCCCCGCGATCGTGAGCACACACAGTGCCGCCATCGACAGGCTCACCAGCGGCCCGACGAAGCGCCATTTTGAGCTGGACCGGAAGCTCGTTCGAGCGCTCGACGCTCTCTGCATTTGCAAACGACATCAGCCCGCCGATGGGCAGCAGCAGCATGCTGCGAATCTGCAATCCGTTATAGACCGCCGCGATCGCCCGGCCGATCTCCCGTGCCAGCACCGCAAACAGCAGCAGCACCCAGAGCATAAAGCCATGCCACTGCGGCATCTGCAGCACGCTCGCGTAGCCCATGCACACGCCCAGCAGCAGCAGGAAAAAGGTATGGATTCGGATATCCATGCCCCACCAGCGCCCCAGCGGAAATGACCAGCCACGCATCGTCGTCTCTTGCTCGTTTCGGGTGAAATGTGCCGCGCCAATGTGCCGCATTCCTTCGGCGCCAGCGTCCCTACATTGTATTCGAGCGTTCGTCCGCGGCCTGGTCTGCGCAATTTGCTCTCTGTCTGTGTTTACCTTGCTTCATGCGTGTCATCGCCGGCACTTATCGCAGCCGTCCGCTCACCGCGCCGCGCGGCATGACAACGCGCCCCACCAGCGACCGCCTGCGCGAAAGCCTCTTCAACATCCTCGCGCCGCACGTCGAAGGCGCGCGCTTCGCCGATCTCTATGCCGGCACCGGCGCCGTCGGCATCGAAGCCCTGAGCCGCGGCGCAGCACATGTCACCTTTGTCGAGAGCGCCGCGCCCGCCGTCGCCGCATTGCGCCTCAATCTCGCAACGCTGGGCATTCGCGAAGCTTTTCAGATAGAACAGCGCGGCATGCCGCTCGCCTTGCGCAATCTTGCCCGGCGCGATCCCCGCTTCACCCTCGTCTACCTCGACCCGCCATGGGAAGACACCGCGGCCTACACGGAAACTCTGAGGCTGCTGGCTGAATCCTCTGCCGCGCTCCTCGCCCCGGAAGCCATCGTGATCGCGGAGTACGCCCGCCGGGTATCTGCCACCATGGCGGATACGTATGGACCGCTCCACCAGTACCGCATCCTCGAACAGGGCGATGCCGCACTCAGCTTCTACCAGCTAAAAGCCGCATAGCGAATCTTCAATTAGAACTTCGGCCCGCCCGTATGCCGCCCCGTCGCCAGGTCCACCACAAACTCCATCTCCCTATCTGTCCGCATGTCCCAGCCCCAGCCGCGCAGTTCGGTTGCCGTGGCCTCCCCCAACCGCACGCCCTCCCAGGAGAGCCGCGCCGTCTGCCATAGCTGCCCTCCCGCGCCCCACGCCTCAATCGCGTGAAAGCTCGCGAATACCAGCAGCCCTGCTTCCGGAAGCGGACGCACCTCCGTCACCGGCCGGTACTCCAACTGCTGCCACCGCTCCGGCGCACGGCTGTCGATCATGTATCCATAGCCTCCAGCCAGCGCGCACACCACTGCGGAATCGGGGCAGCTCCAGACCCCGGTCGGCACCGCCGGGCTGGCGAAACCCAGCGCGCACGTCGCCAGGAAGGGCTCGCCCTCCGCCGGCCGCACCATCATCTCCAGCGCTCCCCGCTCTACCTCTTCCACCTCCACGGGATATACAAAATGCCGCGGCGGCAGAATCATAGGCCGCCCCGCCAGCACCTCCACCGTCCACTCTGCCGGAAAGCTCCGGTCTGTGATCGCCGATCCCGCCACCGCCAACCCCGTCTCTTATGCGAATCTAACAAGGTCGTCGGCCGGTGGCGGCCAGCCATCAGCAGATGTCCCAGGAGGCCTCCCAAACCATGCTCGCGCTCGTCCAGACCCTCTACACCGCAGAAGTCACCGCAAAGAACGGCCGCAATGGCCACGTCCGCAGCTCCGACGGAAGCGTCGACCTCGATCTCTCCGCCCCACCCGCGCTCGGCGGCACAGGCAAGCCGGGCGCCAATCCAGAACAGCTCTTCGCCGCCGGTTACTCCGCCTGCTTCATCGGCGCCATGCAGTACCAGGCGATGCAGCAGAAGCTACGGCCCGGCGATATCACCATCGACGCCAAGGTCTCCATCGGCCCCGCCGAGGGCGATAACGGCTTCACCCTCGCCGTGGCGCTCGATGTACAAGTCGCCGGCCTCGATCAGGCCGCCGCAGAAAAGCTGGTCGCCGATGCTCACCGCACCTGCCCCTACTCCAACGCCACCCGCGGCAACATCCTGGTCAAGCTCACTGCACACGGCGGCTCCTAGCAATCTCTTCCTATTCCTCTTACCTATTCCCTGTTCCCTTTTCCGTGATCCCTCTTCCCTGACTCTCCCGGGAACCCCGCCGATGCGCGGCGCGTACCACCCTCTGTGCCCGCCATTCTGATCGACTTACCGGGCGCGAGCGGAAACAGGGTTTCATGCCAGGCAAGAACACCACTGCCGTCAGGATTATCAGGTCAGAGGGTGCCCGCGCCGCAAAACCGGCGCCTGCCACAATTACCCTGCTTCCGCACTATGATGAAGACGCTCCCAGCCGGGCGCCGCGCCTGGATCTGCCCCTGGGCTTACCGATGACCAGCAAAACCGCAACCCGTCTCCTCTATCTGGCGCTCGGTCTCTTCATCGCCGCCAGCATGACCTTCTATGTCATGCAGACCGCCGCGGTCTTTCAGGAGCTGTTGCATCGCGGCGAGCATGCCCGCATGCCCTTCCAGGTGGATGACGACCTGCTCACCCTAAGCGACCTGAAGCCAGAGGCCGCCGCCGCCGGCCTCAAGCCGGGCGACCGCCTGCTCGAGCTGCGCGGCGAACCATACAAGAGCCACAAACAAATGATCGCCATGCGTGGCGGCAAAGGATTCGTTCATGCCGGCCAATCCCTGCCGCTGCTGGTTCGACATATCGATGGCTCCGTCCACCGCGCTGTCATCCATACCGTCGGCCGCGAGCCTTCGCCCAGGCACTTCAACGAAGACTGGCTGATCAGCCTCCTCCTGGCCATTCCGCCGCTCGTCTGCTTGCTCATTGGCTATTGGGTGGCTGCCGCCCGCATCCGGGATCCCAACGCCTGGCTGCTCCTCATCCTGTTTGCTGCGCCCACGACCTTTGGCCATACCCCCAATTGGTGGCCTGGCCTATGGGCAACCTGGCTCGGCGGCTGGTTCGACGCTCTGCAGTCCCTCGTCGCACCTGCGCTGCTACTCTTCGGAATTTATTTTCCGGAGCGTTGGCGTCTCGATCGCCGCTTTCCATGGGCGAAGTGGCTGCTTTTGACCCCGCTCTGTGCGGCAATTCTTCTCATCTTCACCACCTTCGCCATTGAGAACCTCGCCGCCCCAGAGCTCGGCCACATCAGCGCCCGCATCGACACATGGCTCGAGCGTGTATTGAATCCGCTCAACCTGGTTTGCGTGCTCGTCTATCTGGCGGCCATTCTCGACAAGCTACGCTCCGCCACCACAGCCGATGCCCGGCGCCGCATGCAGGTGCTCGCAGCCGGCTCCATCATCGGCATCAGCTCGCTGGAACTGGTCTTCTATGTGCTCCCGCGCTTCCACGTCGAGCCCAACAATCACCCCTGGATCACCCTCACAGGGTTCCTGCTCTTCTTCGCCGCGCCTTTCTCCTTCGCCTACGTCGTCGTCGTGCAGCGCGCGTTGGACGTCCGCCTTCTCCTGCGCATGGGCACCAAGTACGCGCTCGCCCGCTTTTCGTTGCTCGTGGCGGAGTTCGCCGTCGTCGCCTTCATTCTCATCCGCTTCGTTTTTCCGCTGGTTCGGCACAAGGAAAATCTCCCGGTCGCCATCCCGGTCCTCATCCTGGTCGCGGCCGGGCTCATCAAGCTCTTTACCGCACATGACTCCATCAGCCACCGTATACAGCGCTGGCTCGATCGCAAATTCTTCCGCGAGGCGTATGACGCCGAGCTGGTCCTGAGCGAGCTTTCGGATCAGGCGCGCCGCTTTACCGAGGCCAAACCCCTCGTCGAGACCGTAACCCGCCGGATCTCAGAGGTCCTGCACGTCTCCTGTATCGCCGTGTATCTCCGCCAGGGCCGCAGCTTCGGCATTGAGCACTGCATCAACGTCGGTGACAACGTGCCCAAACGCTTTGAAGAAAGCTCCTCCACCGTCCGAAATCTCGCGCGCTCCAACCAGCCCGCCACCCTCTATCGCGAGAATCCCGACGGCTGGTTCCTGCTCGCCGACGATCGCGAGCGCCAGGCGCTCGAGACTCTCGGCACGGAACTGCTGCTTCCCCTCGCCGGACGCGACCGCCTGCTCGGCTTTATCAGCCTCGGCTCCAAGCGGTCCGAGGAGCCCTACACGCCCTCCGATCTGCGCCTGCTGCAGTCCGTCAGCACGCAGGCCGGCCTTGCGCTTGAGATCAGCGCACTCGTCCACTCGCTCGCCAGCGAGGCCGCCCGCCGCGAACGCATCGATCGCGAGATCGAAATCGCCCGTGAGGTGCAGGAGCGCCTCTTCCCGCAACAGCTTCCCACGCTGCCCGGCCACAGCATCCACGGCGCATGCCGTCCCGCGCAGGGCGTTGGCGGCGATTATTACGACGTCCTCTCGCTCCACGACGGCTCGCTCGGCCTCGCCATCGGCGATGTCTCCGGCAAAGGCATCTCTGCCGCGCTGCTCATGGCCAGCCTGCGCGCCTCGCTCCGCGGCATGACCATGGACGGTCCCGCTGACCTCGCTCTGCTCATGTCGCGCGTCAACCGCCTGGTTTACGAATCTTCCGCGACCAACCGCTACGCCACCTTCTTCTTCGCCATCTACGAGCCCCTGCAGCGTCTGTTGCGCTACGTCAACGCCGGCCATAACCCGCCTTACGTCCTTCGCAACAGTGAGGTGCATCCCCTGGACGGCGGCGGTCCGGTCATCGGCCTGCTTCCCGATGCGATTTACGAAGAATGCCGTTTGCTGCTCCAGCCCGGCGACCTGCTGCTCGCCTACACGGACGGCATAAGCGAAGCGCTCAACGTGCAAGACCAGGAATGGGGCGAGGAGCGCATGCTCGCCGCCGCCCGCGCCCGCCTGCCGGAAAACGCTGGCACCATCCTGCGCCACATCGTGAACGAAGCCGACCGCTTCGCCGCTACCGCTCCCCAGCACGACGACATGACCCTGCTGCTCATGAAACTCGACCACATACCGCGCCTCGCCACTGCCTGAGCGCCGTATTCGCTTTATCGCAGTACCGCCTGACCCGGCTGCCCAGTCTCTACAACCGAGCCCATCTTCCGAGCCCCATCGTTCCAACGAAGGCGCAGCCGCCGATTCATCGGCTCGGAATAGAACCGCGCCACCGCATCCCCCAGCATCCCGCCGAGGAGCAGAACCCCAGCGAAGAACAGCGGAACCGCCCACATCCGCTTCCCAGTCGCGACAAACGCTTCCGCCAGCACAATCACCACAAACATGTGCGTCAGGTAAATCTCATAGCTCCGCTGTCCCGCCAGCAGCAGCGGCATCAGCACCCGCGGGCTGCGCCATCCCGTCTGCCCGGCAACCGCAATCACCATGCACGCGCCAATCCCAATCACGCTCATGTACAAGCCCGTTCTCTGCGGCAGCAATATTTCTGCCGTACGTGAGAACGCCAGGCAAAACACCAGCAGCGCCCCGCCCACAATCCCGATCCAGCGCAGCCATCTGCGCGAAAGCCCACGGTCATGAAGCGCAATCGCCGTGAAACATCCCATGGCAATCGCATCCATTCCGCCCAGATACGAATATTCGCGCCACACCGGGTTCCAATGCGTCAGCACCGACCGCCCAAACGGCCCCAGCAGGACAAACACCAGCAGCACCGAGATCAGCAGCTTCCCGCGCCCGAACAACCGGCACACCCACGGAAAAGCCAGGTAGAACGTCTCCTCGACGGACAGCGACCACAGAATGTCCCAGTTCCCCGGCAAATATCCGCGTCGCGCCTCCAGCAGATTCACATGGAAGGTGACCGCGGCAAGCAGCGCACGTCCAAGGCCGCCGGTCTCCGGCTTCACCACGAAGTGCTTCACATGCCCCAGGTGCAACACACTCAGGACAACCAGCAATCCCACCAGCAAAGGCGCGATGCGCGCAAAGCGCAATCGATAGAAGTCCGCAACCGAGACCCGATCAGGACTCTTCCACCGCCGCAGGCTTGTCGCCGTAATCAGGAACCCCGACACCGCAAAGAAAATCTGCACGCCCTGCTGCCCGTTCCATACCAGGGAGGACACCAGTTGCTTCGGCAGCCCGCGCGTATACGGAACATGCGCAAACAGCAGTTGCATGTTGACGTGATTCATCAGCACGAAAAAGATCGCCAGCCCGCGCAGCAGATCGATGCCATCCACCCGCGACCAGCTACGCGCCGGATTCACCTCTTCAGCCATGCTGCATTATGCACGCCGCACACAACACAGCGTGTTGCGGCAACGGGTACTTCGCCCTTAGAAACCTGAAGCCGCCCGCTCCGCCACGCTCTTCACCCCCAGCCCCAGCTGCGCCCCCTCTTCGATAAGCGGAATGATCTTGTCGAACTCCGGCCCCGAGTGCGCGCCCGTCAGCAGAATGCGCACCGGATGAAACAGGTCCTTGCCCTTCGCGCCTGTCTCTGCCTTGACTTCGTTCATCATCAGCTTGAATCGCTCCGGCGTGATCGGCCCTGGCTCTTTCATCGCCCGTGCCGCAAAAGCGCCAATCACGCGCTGCCCCACATCGCTTAGCAGTATCGCCGCATTGTCCGGATCGGCCTTCGTCTTCGCCGAGTCCAGCGCAAACACAAACGCCGCCTTCGCCGGCAGCTGGTCCAGATGATCCACACCCGGCAGAAACACCGCCACCAGCCGCTCGAACCATTCTGCAACTTCGACAGTTGCTTTCTCGCGCGGCCCCAGATACCCAGCCTGCTCAAAGTACGGCCACGCCAGCCGCGCTACTTCCGCAATCGGCCGCAGCTTCAGATAGTGGCGGTTCAGCCAATCCAGCTTGCCAATGTCGAAGACCGCCGGCGATGCCGTCACCCGCTCCAGCTTGAACTCGCGAACCAGTTCTTCCGGCGCGAAGGTCTCGCGCGTACCGCCTTCCGCGCCCCAGCCCAGCAGCGCCAGGTAATTCATCAGCGCCTCCGGCAGATAGCCCATCTCGCGGAAGCTGGCAATCGATGTCGCCCCATGCCGCTTCGACAACCGCTCGCGATCACTGCCCAGGATGGTCGAAAGGTGCGCAAACTCCGGCACCTCCCACCCAAACGCCTCATAGATCGCCACCTGCTTCGGCGTGTTCGACACATGATCGTCGCCGCGGATCACATGCGTGATCTCCATGAGCGCATCGTCCACCGCAACGACATAGTTGTAGACCGGCATCCCACTCGAGCGCACCAGCACCGGATCGCTCACCGCTTCGGCCGGAAACTCCACCTCGCCGCGAACCAGGTCGTGAAAACGTATCGGATGCTCCGGGATTCGTAGCCGCACAGCATACAATTCTCCCGCCGCTGCTCGCTTTTCGGAATCTTCCATCGAAACTGCCCGGCACCGGCCGCTGTACACCTGCGGCTGATGTGCCGCCGTAGCTGCAGAGCGTTCCGCCTCCAGTTGCTCCGGCGTGCAGAAGCAGCGGTACGCCTTGCCTTCCGCCAGCAGCCGCTCGGTATGCTCGGCATAGATGGGCAACCGCTCGCTCTGCCGGTAAGGACCGTGCATCCCCCCCATCTGCGGCCCTTCCTCCCACGTCAGCCCCAGCCAGTGCAGGTCCTCGATCAGCAGCGATTCATAGCGCTCCTCCGACCGCTCGACATCCGTATCCTCAATGCGCAGAATCGCCGCGCCGCCGTTGTGCTTCGCAAACAGCCAGTTGTACAGCGCCGTCCGCGCATTGCCCACATGCAGCATCCCGGTAGGAGAGGGCGCAAATCGCACCCGTGGTTTCCTCTGAAGTTGCGTATCAGCCATCTCGACTCGATGCTATCGCAGCGCGCCCAGCCAGCCGGTTTGCTTACAATAAGAAGGACACCCTACGAGGAGAACGCCCCGATGGCCCACATGGTCCAGGATTCCCGCTACAAGAAAGAGATGGAAGGACTGGATGAGCCGCCCTTCGACTCCGATTTCGGCAACAAGGTCTTCCACAACGTCTCCAAGCAAAGCTGGCAGGAATGGGTCGAGCGCCAGAAGATGCTGCTGAACGAATACCGCCTCCAGCCCTGGACGCGCGAAGCCCAGGAGTTCCTCGTCGAGCAGATGGAGCAATTCTTCTTCGGCGAAGGCTCCGCCCTGCCGCAGGACTACATCCCGCCGGCCGTCTAAGCCCCGGCTTGCCGATCACGATACGGAGCCTTAAGCGGTAGTCCGACGTTTACGATGGTGGTCCTGGAAAGAGGAGGACCGGTGCGTCGTCCGTGGTCAACCCTGCGCTCGGTGGCATTCCTTGGCTTCTGCCGGGCTCTTTTCTGTGCCATCGCTACGGCGGCCGGGCCATCTCTTCAGGCTCCGGTCGTTCCCTTTTCCAATTCTGTTTCCAATCCTTCGAATCGTCCGAAAGCAGACGCACAACCTCCCCGCCCTGTCGTAATTACTCCGGTCACAGTTGCACAGCTGCAGCAATGGCTGGTCACGTCCCGCGGTACATCTGACTCCAAGCTCGCGGCACAACTCTCCAGTTTGGAATTGACCGAACAGCTCCGCAGCCAGAAACTTTCAGCGATGACCGCAGCCTTACGTGGCAAAAAGTCGCGTCAGGCGTTGACGGCCATCGCCGATATATCTCAGTTTCTCGATCTACCCAAATCCGAAATTCCCGCAAACGCAACGCCCGACAGCGCAACACAAACACGGCTGATTTCCCTCGCACAGGACTACCTTCTCAAGACGATTACCAAATTGCCGGACTTCACCGCAACGCGAACGGTCGTGAGCTACGAAGAAACCCCTCGATCCGGCGAAGGCGATATGCGAGTTGCTTACAAGCCCTTGTATCTATCGGATCGATACAAGGAAAAGGTGCGCTACCGTGATGGTCACGAAGTCACGAATGCAAAGTCCCTGAAAAGCAAATCACCCGGTCCGGAAGACCGATACCTCATCACCCGTGGCACCTTCGGTCCATTTCTCGGATGGGTTGCCGATGCGATTGCCGTACCTGATTCCCTGGTTTGGAGCCGCTGGGAGAAAAGCGGCAACCAACTGCTCGCCGTATTTCGGTATCGAGTCCCAGTCGAGAAGTCCCGCTTTCAGATAAAGGGCTGTTGCCTGCCCGATGGCGGCGAAGTGAAGGGCTTTCGTAAGACCACCGGCTATTCCGGAGAGATCTCCATCGATCCGCAGAACGGAGCTATCCTTCGTCTCGTGTTCCGAGCGGATCTGACAGCAATCCCACCCCTCGTCCGTTCCGACATCATGGTCGAATACCGTCCGGTCAATATCGGAGGCAAGACATATATCTGTCCCGTACGGAGTGTGGCGCTATGGCGAGGGCGATCTGTCATCCCTCTCCCGGGCTCGGATGGAAAATTCGGAACCTTCGGTCCATACGTCACGGCGATCAATGACATGACGTTCGATCACTACCAGGTATTCCGGTCAGAGTCTCGCATCCTACCGGGCTTCAAACCGGCTCAATAGAACCAGCAGCGGTAGAGCGACTCTTGATACACTCATCAGAGCAGATCCCAGCCTCACCGTCGTCGGGACGTGGCTCAGCCTGGTAGAGCACTCGCTTGGGGTGCGAGGGGTCGGCAGTTCGAATCTGCCCGTCCCGACCAATTCATCTTCAATTAAGCGCTCTTCGCCTGCGGAGCCGCCAACGTATTCCCCGTGCGGCCAAACATCCGCCGGAAGGCCCGCACCACCCAGCGCACCGCAAAAATCGCCAGTACCACCGCCACCAGGGCAATCGAAGCGCTCGCCCACGGATGCACCGTCACCAGCCAGCTCAGTCCCACCGCAGCCACATCTTCCGTCGCGCTCAGCGCGATATTCGACACCGGCTCCGGACTCGGCGTCACAGCTGCCCGTACCGCCGTCTTCGAGCCATGCGCCGCCAGCGCAATGCCTGATCCCACTGCCACCGCCAGCAGCTGCATCGGCGGCGACAAATGTGTCGTTGCGCCATAGGCCAGCAGCGCCGCCACCGGAATGCGCACAAAGGTGTGCAGCGCATTCCACACCATATCGAAGCCGGGAATCTTGTCCGCGATAAACTCCGCTGCAAACAAGGCCCCGCTCGCGCCAATCACCCACCAATCGCCCAGCATCTCCAGGCCGCCCGGCAGCACCGCCCAGTGCAGCCGCGCCAGCACTCCCAGCGTCAACACGGTGGCATACACATTGAGGCCCGCGGCAAAGCTCGCCGCGATCACCAACGCCGCAATCGTGCTCGGTGAAAAGTGCATGGCAGACCTCCAATAGCGGACACCATCTTACGCCCGGGGCCTATGAGACGATGAACGCAGGCCCACCACGAGAAGTTCCCGGAGGCCACGTATGCCTGACACGCTGCTGGACCGCATCGCCAATGGCCGCACCGACCTCGTCTTCGATTTCCTCGCCGCCGGTCAACCCGCTACTTCGACGGATGACAACGGCGTTTCACTCCTCCAGCACTGTGCCTACTACGGCGACGTCAGCGCGATCCGCTACTTACTCAACCATGGCGCTACGCTCTCCACGCTCGGCTCCGATCTTGGCCTTACTGGCGCCTGCTTTCATGGTCATTGGCGGCTCGCGCAATTCCTGCTGGAGCACGGCGCCGACGCCAACTGGACAGATCCCGAAACCGGCGAGACTCCGCTGCACAGTGCTCTCTGCACGACTGAGCGCATCGCGCACAACCGCGTCATGCGGGTGCTCATCGCTCACGGAGCCGATCCCAATCGCACCACCAGATCGGGCGCTGAAACGGGCGGCTTCATGCGTGACGTCCGCACCTGCGGCGAGACGCCGCTGCATCGTGCCGCCGCCTTCGGCGATGAAGATGCGATTCGACTGCTGCTGGACGCTGGCGCGAAGATCGACGCGAAGGACGCGCACGGTGACTCGCCGCTCAGTTGGGCAAGCTGGCACCTGCGTCCCGATGCCATTCTGCGCATCCTCTTATACGGCAACTTCCACATCCGCCCGCAGCGCACCAGCATGCGCGAGTATCTGCAGGGCGATCCGCGATAAGCTTCGAAGTTCACCGCGCATCCGAGCCATCAGTGGTTTCGGAAGGATGTGCAGCTCGTCGGCGACTTCGCCCCATTCACCACCACCCAGCCGTTATCCGCCGTGCGATGCGTCGCGCAATGGACATCGTGAATGCCCGCAACAAACCGCGAGCCCTGATCGAAGAACGCCTGCCCATACGCGTAGACCGCAGCTCCCTTCGGCGCAGTCACCACGCCATCCAGATCGTCGTTCGTGACGACCTCGACCAGCTTCGATCCTGCGCCCGGCAGGTTCACCGCCAGCGGCAGCACCTGGTGATTCCCGTGCGGGCCGCCGTGCTGCGTGCGCGACGGGCTGATCGTCGCCCCGCACACCATCACGTTGTCCACGTTCTCCGTCGTCTGCTGCGCGAGCAGATCCGCCAGCTTCTGATTCACTTCAGGCGTGCAACTCGCAGGCACCGGCACGTCGCGCCCACCGTGCGGCGCAACGGGTCCTTTCGCGGCTGCTGGCGCGGGCGACGATGGGATAGGCTTTGGCGGCCGGTGATTGCTCAGCAGCCACAGCCCGATGAGCACAACAACCAGCACAACCGAACTCGCAACATGCCTCGGACGCATGGCGCCATCACACACGCAACCTCGCCGATCTGTCCAGCCGGCGAAGCGTCCCGGGTCGTGCATGTCGGTATTGTGTATGTTGATCGGAGATGGAACTCGCAGCCACAGACGCGCAGCGCTGGATCGATCGCCTCCACCTGGAGCTGCATCCGGAAGGGGGCTTCTACCGCCAGACCTACCGCGCTTCACTCACGCTGCTGGGCGCCGCACTCCCTGGCTACAGCGGCGACCGCGCCGCCTCAACCGCGATCTACTTCCTGCTCGCCGGCAACCAGTTCTCCGCATTTCATCGCCTGCGCTCGGATGAAGTCTGGCACTTCTACGCAGGCTCGGGCCTCGTCATCCACGTCATCGAACCCGGCGGCAACTATCGACAGCTTCTGCTCGGCAGCAATCATGCCGCGGGTGAGCAGTTTCAGGCCGTAGTGCCTGCAGGCTGCTGGTTCGGATCATCGCTGCGCCAGCCAGATACGTTTGCGCTCGTCGGTTGCACGGTAGCGCCCGCCTTCGACTTCGCCGACTTCGAAATGGCAAAGCACGACGAACTCGCCGCGCAATATCCGCAGCATTGCAACATCATCGAGCGCCTCACCCGCGAGTAGCCAGCCTCTGGCCGTGCGGCCAGCACTATTCCGCCCGCAGTGCCTCCACCGGATTCACCGAAGCCGCACGTTGCGCCGGCAGATAACTCGCCATTAGCGCCGCGACGCCAAGCAGCAGCGAGACGGCGACCAGCGTCGGTGCATCCCACGCCTTCACTTCAAACAGCAGCTTGCCCATCAGCGACAGCACTGCCACGGAACACAGCAGTCCCGCCACAATCCCCAGCACCGTCAGCCGTCCTGCCTCCTTCAGCACCAGCCCATAGATGGTGCCGCGCTGCGCGCCGAGCGCCATCCGCACTCCGATTTCCCGCGTCCGCTGTCCCACCGAATACGCCACCACCCCATACAGCCCCACCACGCCCAACAATGCTGCCAGTGCAGCAAAGCTGCCCACCATCCACGTGGCGGAACGGTGCATATACGCCGTTTGCGATTCCTGAATCCGCAGGTTCATCGTGGTCTGGTCGATCACACCCAGATCCGGGTCGACCTCATGCACCGCCGCCGTCAGCGCCGGCAGCATCGCCACATCCGATCCTTTCGTGCGCACCACGGCCGAAAGATAGTTGTCCGGGCTCTGATACATCGGGTAGTAGATCGCCGGCCACACATCCTCATCCAGCGGCCCTTCGCGAAATCCGTCCACCACCCCCACGATCGTCTTCATCGACTTCGCGTTCAGGTCCAGATTGCCCACGCGTTTCCCCAGCGGATCTGCATCGCCGAAATCGCGTCGCGCCATCGCCTTGTTGATGATCGCCACGTTCGGATGGTTCGCGTCGTCATCCGGAGTGAAGCCGCGCCCCCGCAGCAGCTTCGCGCGCAGCGTTTTGAAGTAGTCAGGAGTGACGTCACGCTCCAGCACTTCATTGTGCTCGCCGTGATATGGCCGGCCCTCGTACCGGATCCAGTCGGTATTGCCGTTGTGGCTCACCGGCAGTGTCGAAGTCAGTGCCGCCGACTCCACACCCGGCGTCGCATTCAGCCGATCCACGACCGAACGCGCCATTCGCACCTGGTCCGGCGCCTTTCCATACACCGTATCCGATCCCGAAATCGTCATCGTCGCCAGATTGTTAGGCTGGAAACCAATCTCTACATGCAGCAGCCGATACAGACTCTTGCCCAGCAGGCCCGCGCCCACCAGCAGCACCATCGCAATCGCCAGCTCCGCCACCACCATGTTCGATCCCAGCCGGCGCCACAACGTGCCCGCCGCCCCGCGTCCGCCTTCACTCAGGCCGCCCTGCAGCTCCCGCGTAGGCAGCCGCACCAGCGGCGTCACTGCAAACAGCACCGTCGCCATCGCAGCAATCGTCACGGTAAAGAGCACGATATGCGAATTCAGCCCCAGCCCGTTCAGGAAGGGCATGCTCGCCATCATCTGTTTCGGAATCAGCCGCAGCAGAGCCTGCATCACTCCCAGCGCCGCACAGGTGCCCAGCACACTCCCGATCATCGTCAGTGCCAGCCCTTCCGTCGCGTACTGCCGAGCCAGCCGCAGCGGCGACGCACCCAGCGCGCCGCGCACTGCCATCTCGCGCCGCCGGCTCTCCGCACGCACCAGCAGCAGACTGGACACATTCACGCAGGCTATCAGCAGCAGCAGCCCTGCCCCGGTCAGCAGCACCAGCAGGATTGGCCGCACCGGCCCCACAATCGCGTCACTCAGCGGGAGGATCGCCGCACCCTGATCGTGGTTCGACCCGGGATAGATCCGCTCCAGCTCCTTCGCAATCGCGGACATGGCTGCCTGCGCCTGCGCCACTGTCACTCCGTCCTTCAGCCGCCCCACGCCATACATCCCATGGCAGCTCCGCCGCAGATCGCACTCGCTCTCGGCATGGAATGGCGTCCAGAATTCCGCGTCGCCGCGCGGCGCAAAGCTGAACCCCTTCGGCAGCACACCCACAATGGTGTACGGCATGCCGCCCAGCGACACCGCTTGTCCAATCACATCGCTGCGCCCGCCAAACCGATGCTGCCATGTCGCATAACTCAGCATGGTCGTGAGCGGCCCACTTGGCAGGTCCTCGCCCTTATAGAAGTCGCGCCCCATCAATGGCGCAACGCCCAACGTCTGGAAGAAGTTATCCGAGACGCGTATCGTACGCACCGGCTCGGTCCCGCTCGCCGTCTTCAGCAGAAATCCATTGCCCTGGTAGCCCGCCAGCGACTGGAACACCTTGTTCATCCGCTGCCAGTCCACGTAATCCGGATACGAGAGGTTCGAATGCGCGTACGACTCACCGCTCTCATACACCGCCATCAATCTGCTCGGCTGCGCATACGGCAGCGGCTTCAGCAGGGCCGCATCCACAAACGCAAACAGCGCCACGCTGGCCGCAATCCCCAGCGTCAGGATCACAATCGCCGTCACCGCGAACCCCGGATTCTTCGTCAGTTGCCGGAAAGCAAAACGCAAATCCTGCAGCAGGTTCTCAATCAGCGGCAGGGTGTCGCGTTCGCGATAGGCCTGCCGTGTCCGCTCCAACCCACCTAGCTTCATAATTGCCGCGCGCCGTGCCTCACTGGAGTTCATGCCAGCGCGCACGTTCTCTTCCGCCTGCATCTGGATGTGGCTCTCAATCTCATCCGCCAATTCCTGCTCACGACCAGAATCCCGAGCCACACCCAACATCCGCCGCCACCAAGCACGTAGTCTTCGCATGATTCCTCCTATTCCGTTCGCAGAGCTCGCATCGGTTCAATTGCAGCGGCACGCCGGGCAGGCAGCAGGCCGGCAATCAGCACGGTCAACAGCAGGCACATAGCCGCGGCGCAATAACTCGCCGCATCGAACGGTGTAATGCCGAAGAGCATCGATCGGAGCAGACGCACAGCGGCAATGGAGCCCAGCCCACCCACCGCCAGTCCAATCGCAACTGTCCACGCACTGCCGCCTAG
The DNA here is from genome assembly GCA_963797895.1 of uncultured Acidobacteriaceae bacterium. Lineage (GTDB taxonomy): Bacteria > Acidobacteriota > Terriglobia > Terriglobales > Acidobacteriaceae > KBS-83. Next base: position 840,978 of record CAWCRD010000006.1, on the reverse strand, counting down.
CACCAGCCGAAGCACCGCTGCGCGTGTTGAACCGAGAGCGATGCGCAGTGCGAATTCACGGTGACGCTCGATGACCGAGTAAGCCATCACTGCATACAGGCCAAGCATTGCGACCAGCACGCTGGAGATGGCGTAGACGCTGAGCAGCTCCGCAGGGATGCGCGACATCTGATAGCGCTCGGCGGTGAGTGCTTCCAGCGTGCGCACCTTTTCGAGCGGGAGCGAACTGTCGAGACCGGCAACTGCCTGACGCAGTTGCGCCGTGATGTCCGCCAGTGAACTGCGCGGCCGGAGCACGACGAAGAAGCTGCTCGAGTAGCGCTGCGTGAGAGGAAGAAAGAGCAGGGACTCAGCGTCGGTATTCGCAGGATCGGAGTAGGCGAAATCCCCAGCGATCCCGACAATGCGATGGGAGTGCCCATTGACCAGAACGCTGTGTCCGAGGGCGTCTCCCTTCGGCCAATAGCGGTGCGCCATGGGTTCATTGAGGATGGCGACGGCAGTGGAGGAGGCGTTGTCGTCGGTCGTGAACTCGCGGCCTTGTCGCATGGCGATGCCCAGGATGTGGAAGAAGTCCGGGCCTCCGTAGTCGGTAATGACGCTCATCTCCTCGCCTTTGGCGGCAACGTATCCAGGGATGGCGATGTCCTGCGTGTTGCCGGAATTGTCGTCGCCCATGGGCGGATGCGAGGTGAGCGTAGCCGATGCGACACCGGGCGTGGAGTGCAGGCGATCAAGAAGCGCTGTCTGGAACGCCAGACCGCGTTCGGCGGAATAGCCAGACCGCGCGAGATCGAGCTCTGCGGTAAGGCAGTTCGCACGATCAAAGCCAATAGCGCGGTGCACAATGTTGAGCGCGCTGCGTGTCAGCAGGCCACAGCAGACCAGGACCACGAAGCAGATGCCAAGCTGCAGGCCAAGCAGTATGCGTCTGCCGAAGCGTTTGCGCGAACTACCCGCGACGGCAGCACCGCCTTCGTGCAGCGCTTCGTTTTGCGAGACACGCAACGATTGACGCACGGGATAGATGCCGCAGGCCAGCGTGACAGCCACGGCGACCGCCGTGAGGAAGAGCAGAATGCGCGTGTCGCTGTGCAGGTTGAAAGTTAATGGCACGCCGAAGTTGGGTAGCAATACGTAAAGCCCGCGCGCCATCGCGGTGCTGGCCCCCCATCCCGCCAGCGCGCCGGCAAGGGCAAGCAATCCCGTCTCTGCAATGACCTGAGCTGCGATACGAGTCGGCGTAGCCCCTAATGCAGAACGAATCGCAACCTCCCGGCGGCGGCGCGCGGCATGTTGGCCCAGCAGCGAAGCAATGTTGATGCACACCCGCACCATCAGCAGCACAGATGCTCCCAGCAACACCGGCAGCTGCGAACCGATCATGATGAAGAGGCCGCGCTCGAAGTGTGCAGCATCCCGCAGGTTCAAATCCCAACGGCCCTGCTTGCCGCCGGACTGAAGAGCAAAGGTACGGGCCAGCGCGTGCACCTCGGCTGCTGCCGAAGCGTCGCTCACCCGGGGACGAAGGCGAACAGCAATCTGTAAACCGTAGTGAAGCTGGAGCAACGGATCGGGTGGCGAGTCAGCAGAGAGGTCGCGTAATCCGGAGAGCGGAATCCAGGCTGCCTCGGCGACGCCCCCGAAGATGCCCGCGAAATTCTTCGGTGCGATGCCTATGACGGTGAAAGCGTGGCGATTGATGGATATGGTTCGGCCTACAATCGACCGGTCCGCGTTGAAGCGATCGCGCCACAATGCATCGGAGAGAACGATCTCGTCATGCTTGCCATAAGCGCGATCGCCGCTCTCCGTCTGAAAGAAGCCTCCGCTCTGCGGCGTCAGGCCAAGGAAGTGAAAATAGTTTGAGGACACCAGCCCGGCGGTGATGGCCAGCGGTTGCGCGCCCGGCTCGGTCAGGTTCACCTCGGTCATCGCGAACGCGATGGCATCCTTCCACGAGCGCCCCGATTCGCGCAGAAACTGGTAATTGTCGTAGTGCACGGAGTAGCCGTCATTCCCGAGCACGGTCGCATCGATAAAGCGAAGCTCGCGCGGCGCGGCAACATGCGGCCAGGGGTTATACAGCACCGCATTCGTCCACGTCGCGACCGTGGTGAGCGCGCCAATACCCAGCGCCAACGTCAGCACCGCCGTAAGGGTAAAGCCCGGCGACTTCCGCAACTGCCTCACTGCAAAGCGCAAATCCTGCAGCAGGTTCTCCAGCACTGGCAAAGTTTCCCGTTCCCGATATGCCTGCTTCGCCTGCTCCAGGCCACCCAGCTTGATCAGCGCACTGCGTCGCGCCTCCTCGGGCGACATCCCCGCGCGCAGATTGTCTGCGATGTGCATCTGCAGATGACTTTCCAGTTCCGCAGAAAAATCCTCACCCGCGCGTCTGCCGAAAAAGCCAAGCACGCGCCGCCAGCACGCTCTCATCTCCTTCGTCACGCCGGCTCCTCTCCGGGCTTAAAGAAGCGCGCCACAATCGCCGTCGCCTGCTCCCACTCACGCGCCTCCTGCTCCAGCCGCTTCCGTCCGGCGCGTGTCAGCTTGTAGAACTTAGCCTTGCGGTTGTTCTCCGAGGCGCCCCACTCCGACGCAATCGCGCCCTCCTGCTCCAGCTTCAGCAGCGCCGGATAAAGTGTGCCGTAGTTCAGCGAAAGCATGTCGCCGCTCGTCTGCTCGATGCGCCGCGCAATCCCATATCCGTGAATCGGCCCCATCGACTCGATGGTCTTCAGCACCATCAGCGCCAGCGTTCCCTGCCACACATCCGCGCGATCACCCATGCAATTGCTCTCCTATGCGCCACCAATAGGAATCCTGCCATCATTCATATGGCATTGCAATAGGACTACGCCGGAACGCCAGAATTGGTTCCCTATGGAATTCAAAAAAAAGGAAGCTGGCGGCGCGGGCGCACACCCCAGCGGCAACTGCCTATCCAGCCACTCAGTTACTATGAGCGAAATGCTCTCCAGTATGTGCCTGGCGGAAAGCAGGAGCTTATGAGGTTTTCCGTCGCTTTTTGCGGCGACAGGAATATGGAGGCGCCGCTCCACGTCGCTGCGTCTTCGCTGCTCTCCCATATCGCGTCAGGCTGGACGATCGATTTCTACTTCATCCTCTCCGGCTACGCGCAGCAACATCGCGCCCGCCTTCTGCAAACGCTCGACCTCACCAAACGCGGCAATTTCAAAGCCCATTTTCTGTCTCCGCCGCCCGATAGCACCTTCGCCGGTATGCGCCCCCTGCATGGCGATCTAACGACCTACTATCGCCTGGTCCTGCCTAACCTGATCGAAGCCGATCGGCTTCTCTACGTCGATTGCGACACCATCACTTTTTTGGATGTCAGCCCGCTCGCAACCATCGAAATGCCCTACCTCTCTGGTTTCGTCGGCCACGGCGACGTCAACGACCAGCCTGAGAGAGCATTCTTCAGCCGATTGGGTCTGGCGCCCGATACGCCTGCCCTCAATGCCGGCGTGATGCTATTTGACGCTGCCGCGTGGCGCGCGACAAAGCACACCGAGACGATGCTGGATTTCTGCCGCCGGCACAGCGAAAGTCTTCTCTGTTGCGATCAAACTGCGCTCATTGCAACCGCTGCAGGTGCTTTCACCAGGCTCGAACAGAAATACAATCTGCACATGTATCCGACTACCACCCCCGTTCCTGATCCGTCGCGGTTCCCGGGTATCTATCATTTCGTCGGCAGTCCCAAACCCTGGGACCCGGCCGGCCGCAGCATTCATCCCGGGTTCGCTCTCTATCAGCGCGCCTTGGCGAACACCGTCTTCCGTACACACCGCTCAGGCTATGCACGGCTCTCCTATTGGAAGAGAGCCTATAAGATCAAAGGCGGATACTTCCGCACGTTCCGCACAATGCTTCGCGAAAAGAAAATTGGCAGCTCTTTAAAAACAGATGAGTAAGGTAACCGCTCTGACGAATCTGCTTACGTCGCGTGGACCGGAGCGCGAGGTCCCGCTCCGCTGGCTGCTTCGGACGGGGAGCCGCCTCGACAAGCGCTTCGCGGAGAACGCCACCTGCAAACTGACTCCGCGCGGCGAATATTCACGAGTCGAGATAGAAGGGCAGACTTTTCTCTGGCCCCGCAATGCGCCGCGTTCTGCTCTGCTCCAGATCCTTTCCGAGCTTCTCACGCAGGATCACCCGCACCAGTATCGCTACGGGCCAACCCAGGTACAGCCTGACGATATCGTGCTGGATATTGGTGCGTCGGAAGGCTCCTTCTCCGCGCTGGTCACTCCCCTGTGCAAACGGGTCATTGCCGTTGAACCGTCGCGTTCCATGTCTGCGCTCATAGCTGAGCTATTCGAGATCCGCGGACAAACGCCACCCCTTCTTCTGAACTGTCTGCTGGGGGCACAAGCCGGAACAGCTTGGTTTCTCGAGACGCCGGACAATCCAGGTGCAGCGCACATCTCCGATGCGTCGAGCGACGGTGCCTACCAAGTCCCCGTCCGTACTCTGGATGAGGTCACCTCCTCCATGCAGGAAAAGCCCACATTCATCAAGTGCGATGCCGAGGGCGCGGAGCGGTCTATCCTCACCGGCGGTAGGGAATTCCTCACGTCCCACCGCCCCAAGCTGGCGATCGCGACCTATCACAGCGATGATGATTACCCCGAGCTCTACAGAATGCTGAAGACGCTTGGTTATAACGTTATGGGCAAGGGATTTCTTTTCGCCCATAATGCGCTGCGCGTACAGATGCTCCACGCTTGGTAGACGTCACTCCGCTAACCAGCAGGCCGGCCAAATAGAGACGAGCAGATTCAGGGACACGTACCGAATTCCATGGTCTCTGATGTAGCTTCGGTGTCTAAAAGTCGCGCAGCCTCAGACCATCCCTCTGACTTTTCGCTTCGCGCGGCGCGCCTGGTACAAAGCAAGCGCCAGCGGCAAGCCCACGTAGCTCCGCCGGCGGCAATTCCGGCAACGCACCGGATATTGCAGCAGCGCTAGCCGCTCCAGGTCGGTCCACCGGAACCGTGATAGCCGGAAGCTCGATGAGGCGCACTCAACGCAAGTCACAGCCCAACTCCTTTTTCTCTCGCGACGCCAGTTACCAAGGAAATCAAAACCATGTTTGGATGTGGGAAAGCACCGCTTATTCACGCTACCATGATCGCCTGCCCTGCTTAAGAGGCAGGCACCGATCCACGGAGGGCTCTTATGGCCTGGGATGTCTCGTTTACCTGCGATATCTGCGGCAAGAAGAAGGGCGAAGCCAATCACTGGTGGATGCTCTCCTACGCCGACTGCCCCTGCGACGAAGACGATCAGTTGCCGCAGCGCTTCTCCGTCCTGCCTTGGAGCGTCGAACAGAGCCGCAACCCCGAAATGCGCCACCTCTGCGGCCAAGGCTGCGCCATGCAGGCCCTCGAGCGCTTCATGACTCAGAAAGCCGCCGTCGCCGAAATGGAACCTGAAGACGACTTCTTCGCCAGCCGCACCTGATCTCGGCATCAACCGGGTGCTCGACCCTGCGAACTAGAGTGGATCATTCAGCAGAACCCAGACGCCCCGAAGGGGCCACAACGTTTCGTTCTGGCCGCTTCAGAGGAGCGGAGCCACCACGCGGTCCAGGAATGCGGCGAAAGCATGCCAGCCCGCGGTCATGCCCACCGGCACGGAAAACGCTCCAACCGCGAAGGTCAGCGGCGCGGCCCACATCGTCGAGCGATGCAGCCTCCGCAGCGAGAACAGATCGTAGGCAATCACCAGCAGAATCAAAACCCCCAGTCCGGTAACCGCGCCGGCGGCGGGAGCGAGCCCTATCCGGCTCCATGGAAAGCGCCCAAGCGCTGCGTCCGCCAGACCGATGGTGGCAATCAGGATCAGGCGCTTGTGAGCGTCCGGCCGGCGGCGTGTGCGCCATGCAGCGAAGATAACCACCGCAAAGCAACTGATGCCCAGCAGTGGGATTGAGAGAGAGACAGCCGGGTCCAGCGGCCCGATCATCACGCGCCGGTGTAGGGCATCGATCGCCGCAATCACCCCCAGCACGATCATGATCGGCGGAAGGCAGAAGGCGACCGTGCCCAGTGAACGATGCCATGCGACACGGCGCGCGGAGATCAAGGCCGCCTGGATCAGGAACAGAACCATCCAGAGCGTAAATACCGCCCCATGCACATGAAGGATCGGGCTCGGCAGCGGCGCCCGCAGCATGCCGGCTCCGAAGTAAGTAGGAATAAATCCGATGACAACCGTCGCGCAGAGCAGGATGGCCATGCCGCCAAAGTAAACCCGTTCCATGGTGCGATTCGCTGGCCTATAAATAGGCCCGCGGGGCAGAGGTCTCGGCGCAGGCAGCGTCTCTGTTGCCATAACGTCCTCCAGGTTTTGAACAGGGGAGGGAGTCTGCTGCACGCGCACTAACAACAGCGGCTGGGCGGACCCTTTACTGGCCGGACAATATCACGCGAAGACAGCTTCCAGATAGCTATTTCGGATAACACGATGGATCCGCGGACAGCGGCAAAGCCGCGCAGTGGAGAGCCTGCTCTGAACTTGTCGAATGGAGCCTGCTGTTCTCCGACAGCGCGGCCAAACCGTGACCGACATGCCAATTCGCAGCACGGCGCATTGATGCGATAACAGGCCGCAGGACTACGATCAGAGACCGGCCGCCACATCGGACGGGAACGCAACATCGGCGGTTGCTTTTTTGTGAATAGAATTCACGCTCACCGTGATCGGAGATTTACGAACACTTAATAACTGATTGAAACTACGTACGCATCACCTTGACAAGATTTTGCTGACATATTGCAAATTCATTGCCGAGGAAATTGTTAATGTTTATCAACCGAATTTGCTCAATTACCCTTTTATTTTTCGCCTTTTCATGTGAATTTTTCACCGGCTCTGCCGCAGCACAACAAATCCCGCGATCTTCCCATGTCTGGGTAGTCACAGAAGAAAATCACAGCTTTGAAGACGTCGTCGGCAGCTCTCAAATGCCGTATTACAACCAGCTCATCAAGCAATATGGGTTAGCCACGCAGTTTTATTCCAACCAGCATAGTTCGCTTCCCGCGCTCATGTGGTACGTCGCTGGCGCCGCAGTAGAGACGGATAACAACACCGTTTCATGCAACCATAACAATGACAATATTGTCCGCGAATTGTTGAAGCACGGTTACACGTGGCGGTCGTATCAGGAAAACATGCCGTCTGCCGGCTATCAGGGACTTTTTGGCGGCCCAAATAATGAATATGCGCGCCGGCACAACCCACTCGTTGATTTTTCCGATGTCTGCCCGGGAACAGGCCAGGACAAGAACAGCGTTCCCTATTCGCAAATGGCAACCGATTTCGCTCAAGGCGAAGTGGCGAACTATGCGTATATCACTCCCGATTTAAAGGAAGATGCTCACGACGGAACTCCTCAACAAGCAGATCAATGGCTTCAGGCCAATCTTCCGGCCATCCTCGCCCGGCCCGAATTCAGGCCCGGAGGCGATGGCATTCTATTCATTGTGTGGGATGAAGGCACTCTGAATACAGACAACCGCTGCTCGGCCAGCATTGCAAAAGGGTGCGGCGGACGCGTTCCCAATCTCGTGATTGGTCCGCAGGTGAAGACAGGCTATGAGTCCACCGTCACCTATCACAACGAGAATGTGCTCAAGACAGTGTGTGTGGCTATGGGTCTGTCGACCTGCCCTGGTGCGGCGAAGAATGCCGCGCCCATGGCTGACTTCTTTACTACAGGCGCCCCTCAGGGTCAGCCGGATGGCGTCCTTATCTCAACTCCGGGAAAGGGAGCCACTATAGCGGGATCAGTCCATCTGATCGCTTCCGCATCCGAAAATCAGGCTGTGAGCCAGACACAGGTCTGGGATAACCATGTGAAGCTTGGGGTATACGGCACCCAGGTGGACGCTATCTACAACCTGGCGCCCGGAAGCCACGAAACCACGGTGCTCGATCTGGATTCCGCCTACAAAGTCATCCATCAATCGGCTGTCACTTACAACGTGCAAGCGCTTGTCGATGGCCTGCAGATTATCTCGCCCACTCCAGATCAAACCATTAGCATGTCCACCGTCCACGTGGTCGCCCACGCAGAGGAATCGACGCCCGTAAGCCAGTTGCAGGTTTGGGACAACGGAGTGAAACTCGGCTGGTATACGGGAGCGGACGTGAACCAATATTTCACGCTCTCGCCCGGATCACATACCGTGACCGTCTTGGACCTGGACAGCAGCTACAACGTCACACACCGCGCCAGCGTCTCCTATACCGTGCAATAGCATCCGGCAATGTTCCGGGCAGTCCAGGCGGCCCTTCAGGCATGGATGTGCCCGGCCCGGAACTTCCCTCTGCCATTAACCGACCAGTAACGGGGTAATCGAAATTGTTCCACGTGGAACATTCCCCGGGTACGCGGGAGCTCAATCGAAAAGTTCCGGCCCTCGCGAAGCCTTCGGGTCCCGCCGCGTACTGCGAGCCGCCTCGCCAGCCGCCGCTCGCTTGTTGCCCGGAGCCGTCGAGAGCATCCCCAGAATCTCTTTCAACTCCGTCCGCAGCTTGCCTAGTTTCGGCGCGGACTTCGGACCGGTTTCGGCCAGGTGCATCTGGCCGCTTTCCGCCGGTTTCCGCGCCTCCGCCTGGAAGTGCTGGCGCGCACCGGGGATCGTATAACCCTCTTCATAGAGCAGATGACGGATTCGCCGCGCCAGATCGACCTCGCGCCGGCGGTACAGCCGTTGCCCCGTGCCGCTCTTATTTGGCTTCAGTTGCGGAAATTCCGTCTCCCAGAAGCGCAGCACATACGTCTCCACGCCGCACAGGCGCGCCACCTCGCCGATACGGTAATAGAGCTTGTCCGGGATCTCCGGCAGCGCCTGCTTCTTATGGCGCGCCTGCCCATGCCGCTCGGCAGCCTTCTTCGCCGTCCGGGAGGTAGTTTTCGCCGTTGCTGTAGAGGTCTTGCTCGCCATGACTCACAGTACCGCTTCAGATGCAGGCAGTACGTTTCCCCGGCAGTATAGGCGCTCATAGCAATCGATAGCACCTTTTTCGCGGACTTTCCGCCTTTGCCCCGGCAGGATTTCTCGGAACAAGCCTCTTTCTCATGGCGTATCTTGCTTGCGGAGGGATTTCCATCATGCAGAACCGCGCAGCCGCTTTGCTCCTGGGTCTCGCTCTGCCGTTCGTGATCGCCGGCTGTTCGATCAACGTGGACAAGGGGAAGAACGGCGAGGACAAGAAGGTCAAGATCGATACGCCGCTGGGCAACATCCATGTGAATGCAGATAAGCCCTCCGCCAGCATCGGCATGGCGATCTATCCCGGCGCAACGCCCCAGCCCGATCACGACGGCGACAAGGATGCCGACGTGCAGCTTGGCTTCGGCGAATGGAAGATGCGTGTCCAGGTTGCGCACTACAACACCAGCGACGATCGGGAAAAGGTGCTCAGCTACTACCGCAAATCGCTGAGCCGCCACGGTGACGTAATCGAATGCAAGGGCAATCAGCCGGTCGGCACTCCTGTAAAGACGTCAGAAGGGCTGACCTGCGAGGAAGATGAGCACAACAATCACATCAACCTGAACGACAGTGATCACGGCCTGACGCTGCGCGCCGGCTCGAAGCGCCACCAGTACATCGTGGCCTTCGACAAGGACGATGCCGCCGCCGCCGGGCCTACAAAGTTCACGCTGATCGCGCTCGATCTTCCCGCTCAAACCTGGAAGAAGGATCGCCAGACTGACTAGGCGGCCGCCTCGGGCAAATTGCCCCGGGCCTTCGCTTCCTGTAGCTTCAACAGTGCATGGCTACACATTGCCACCGTTGCGGCGGCGTGCTCGATGAAGATGCAACCTTCTGCCCGCACTGCGCTGCGCCGCAGTTGCGCGTCGCCCCGCCGGATGAAGCAACGGAGCAGACCGCAGGCGCCGTCCATACATTTACGCGCGATCGCCGCTCCGTCGACTGGCGCAATGTGATCCGTCTCGCCATCTGGACCGCGATCCCGGTCGGGTTGATCGCTCCGTTCTTCTTTCCCATGGTGATTGCAGGGCCGGTTGTCCTCATATCCATGTATCAGCGTCGCCGGCCCGCAGCGCCGCTGGATGGCAGAGTAGGCTTCCGCATTGGCGCGCTCATGGGCGTGCTGGCCGCGTACGTATCGGCGTTTGGCCTCGCTGTCTGGCAACTTTTTGAGCGCTATTCGCTGCACCAGGGCTCGGCGATCGACACGCAATACGCGATGCAGGTGCAGCAATCCGCGGAAACGACGCAGAGGATGGCCCAGGCCAACAGCCTGAACGCGCAACAGGCGCGCGCCATGCTGGATTTCTTCCTCTCTCCGGACGGCCGGGTGACCTACACCTTCTTCTATACGGCCGTGATGGCCTTCGGCATCATCGTGCTCGCCGGACTGGGCGGCATGCTGGGCGCGCGCCTGAGCCGCCGCACTGCATCGCATTCCTAATCGGTTGCTCCGGCCTGCGGCCTGCCCGTATCATCGTCAGGGCAACCTCACATATGACCCCAAGCACGCCACAACTGCGCGAAAAACTCCGCATCATGTCTGCCTCGGAGATTGATCGCACGCTCGTCCGCCTGGCGCACGAGATCGTCGAGAAAAACTCGGGCGCGGACGGCCTGGGGCTCGTCGGGATCAAGCGCCGCGGTATTCCTCTGGCGCAGCGCCTTACCCGGTTGATCGCGAATATCGAGAAGCACCCGGTCGATAGCGGCATGCTGGACATCAGGTTCTATCGCGATGATCTCTCGACGCACGACATACGCCCGATCGTGCAGCCGAGCGATATCGGCTTTGACGTGAATGAGCGCGACATCATTCTGGTGGATGACGTGCTCTACACCGGGCGCACCATCCGGGCCGCACTCGACGCGCTGTTCGACCATGGCCGCCCGCGCCGTGTGCAGCTTCTCACGTTGATCGATCGCGGCCATCGCGAGCTGCCGATTGAGGCAACGTTCGTCGGCCGCAAAGTGCAGACCACGTCGCGCGAAATCGTGGAGGTGAAGCTCCAGGAGGTTGATGGCGACGAGCAGGTGCTGCTGGTGGAGCGGATTGATTAGGGCGAATTTCCTTTGCGCTTGGAGTCGCGCGCGTTCTTTGACGGAGAAGCCGCGATGACTGCCGCATTGCAATCGCAATCTCAGTACATTTTCTCCAGCCAGCGCCCCGTTCCTTCGCGGTCGCGGTCGCTGCTTTCCACCAGCGATCTCTCGATTCCGGACATTACCGCGCTCTTGAAAGCTGCCGCCTTCCTGGAGAAGGAAGACCCACTCGCAGCGAGCGCATCGCCTGGCGAAACGCCGGGTTGCCCTGCTGTTCTACGAATCGAGTACGCGCACGCGCACCTCTTTCGAGCTGGCGGCCAAGGGCCTTGGCGCCGATACCACGCTGGTCAGCGCGCTCTCCTCCAGCATTGAGAAGGGCGAAAGCCTGAAGGATACCGGTCTCACTCTCCGCGCGCTCGGCGCCGAGTGCATCATCCTGCGCCATCCCAACTCCGGCGCTCCCTATCTGCTGGAACGCGTGACCGGGCTCCCTGTGCTGAACGCCGGCGACGGCATGCACGCCCATCCTTCGCAGGCGCTGCTCGACCTGCGAACGATCCTGCATCGTCTGAACCCGGAGCAGACCAGCGCGGCAATCGACGAGAGTACCCTTGCCGGTATCACCGTACTGATCACCGGAGACATTCTGCATAGCCGCGTGGCGCGATCGAATGCCGAGCTGCTGCCGCGTCTTGGCGCGCGCGTCATCCTGTGCGGGCCGGAGGCCCTGCTGCCGGAGTCCGCCGCAGCCATCGGGCCGGGCATCGCGGTCGAGCGCAACTTTGAGCACGCAATGCGCAACGCGCAGGTGGTGATGATGCTGCGCATACAGAAAGAGCGGCTGGCCGGCCTGGAGCTCGATCTCGCCGGCTATATCGCTCAGTACCAGTTACATGCCGCACGGCTCGCGCAGAACGCGCCACGCGCGCTGGTGATGCACCCGGGCCCGATGATTCGCGGCCTGGAGATCACCAGCGAAGTCGCCGACGGACCCCAGTCCGCGATAGAGGAGCAGGTGCGGCACGGCGTAGCCATACGGACGGCACTCATTGCCCGCGCGCTCGACGCCATGCCGGAGACTGCGGCATGAGCAAGATCAGGCTCTGGATCAAGGGCGGTCACCTCATCGATCCCGCCAGCGGGATCGACGCGCCTCGCGATCTGCTGATTGAGGACGGACGTGTTGCCGATGTTGCGGCGAAGCTCGATATCGATCCGAAAACCATCGAGGTGATCGATGCAACCGGCCTTGTGGTTACGCCGGGCCTGGTCGATATCCATGTGCATCTGCGCGAGCCTGGCCAGAGCTACAAGGAGACGATTGCCAGCGGCACCGCGGCGGCGGCGGCGGGCGGCTTCACGAGCGTGGCCGCGATGCCGAACACGGTTCCGGTAAACGACTCCGCCGAGACCACGCGCTGGATGCAGGCGCCGGAACGCGGAGCGCAGGTGCGCGTGTATCCCATCGGCGCGGCGACGCTGGGCAGCATGGGAGAAGCGCTTGCGGACTACGCGGCCCTGCGCGATGCGGGCGCTGTCGCGGTGAGCGACGACGGCAAGCCGATCCTGGGTGATGACACGATGCGTGCCGTGCTGCGCGCCGCGGCCGCGGCGGGGCTACCCGTGATTCAGCACGCAGAGGACACGCGCATGACAGGAGGCTGCTCCATGAACGCGGGCGCATTCGCCTTCCGTCTGGGACTGCGCGGCATGCCGGTAGAGGCGGAAGCCGGCATTGTTGCGCGCGATATCGCGCTGCTGCGCGAGCTGGGAAATGACCGCGCGCACCTGCACGTCGCTCATCTTTCCACGAAGAAGGCGCTGGACCATGTGCGCGCGGCGCGCAAGAGTGGCCTGCACGTCACCTGCGAGGTAACGCCGCACCACTTCACATTGACGGAAGACGCGGTGGGCGAGTACGACACGGATGCCAAGATGAATCCGCCGCTACGCTCCGCCGAGGACCGCGACGCGATGATCGAGGGGCTGCTGGACGGCACCATCGAATGCATTGCCACCGACCATGCGCCGCACGCTGCGCACGAGAAAGAGCAGGAGTTTGAGCGAGCGCCCAACGGCATCACGGGCCTGGAGACCTCGCTTGGCCTGAGCCTTTCTATCCTGCATCGACGGCACGGTATGCCGCTGGCGCGGGTGCTTGCACTGTTGAGCGCGCGACCTGCGGCGGTGCTGGGACTGGCCGCTGGAACACTTGCGGCGGGCTCGCAAGCCGACGTGCTTCTTCTTGCGCCGGGTACGGAGCAGCCCTTCCGCGCGAGTGAATCGCGCTCGCTTGCGCGCAATACACCGTTCGATGGCTGGTCGCTGCCGGGCCGGGTCCATCTCACGATGCACGGCGGTCGCATCGTCTATGGAGAGGCGCCTTCGGTTCTGAACGGTAAGATTGCATCAGTACGATCCATAAGTAAGATCAACTCACGCAGTCCTGCATTCGAGGTGTTCCCCTGAGTCGTCTGCCCGGTTTCGCGGTTCTGACCGCTGTTCTGCTCTTCAGCTCCGCATCCTTCGCACAGCAGTCCGCAGCGCCTTTCCTTCTTCCGTCGAGCGAAGACAACCTCTCGGGGTCGGTTTATGTCTCGATGGACAGCTGGATCTATCCGGCGATGGAGCGGCTTTACTCGCTGGGCTACATTGACACGGCGTTCCTCGGGCTGCGCCCGTGGACGCGCCTGAGCTGCGTGCACATGCTGCAGCAGTCGCAGACGAAGATTTTCGATGACGACGCGAACTCGCCGGGCAATGAAGAGGCACGGCAGATCTTCGAATCGCTTGCGCACGAGCTATGGGACAGCCGCGACGCGCTAAACCCCGGGGAATTCAACGGCCATGCAGAGCTCGATCGCCTGTACGCGCGCGCCATGTACATCGGGGGCACGCCGCTTAACGACTCGCCGCACTTCGGCTCAACGCTGATCAATGATTCCGGCCGCGCCTATGAAGGCGGCTTTAACGGACTGACCGGGTTCAGCGCGCGAGCCGAAGATGTTCGCCTGTCGCTGAAGGTGCGTGGCGAGTTCCAGCACGCACCGGGACGCGGCGCATATCCGCTGAGTGTTCGTCAGACGATCGCGGCCATGGACCAGGTTTCCATATTGCCGGCCATGCCGGTGGATACCACAAATGAATTCCGGCTGATCGACGCGAATCTTTCGTTGCACGTGCTCAATCACGAAATCTCCGTCGGCAAGAGTGAGGACTGGTGGGGTCCGGGCGAAAGCGGCGCGATGGCATGGAGCACCAACGCAGAGCCGATCTACGCGCTGCGCATCAATCGTGTTGAGCCACTGTATATCCCGCTGCTGTCGAAAGTATTCGGGCCGTTCCGGTACGAGGGACTCTTCGGCAGCCTGAAGGGGCATCGCTATCCCAACGCGCCGTGGGTGCATGCGCAGAAGATCAACTTCAAGCCGACGCCGAATCTGGAGTTCGGCTTCTCACGTATCGTCGTGTTTGCCGGGGAAGGGCATGTTCCGCTCACCTTTGGCTCGTTCTGGAACAGCTTCACCAGCTTTCAGAATGTTTCTCCCGAGACCAAGCAATCGCGCAACGATCCGGGCGCGCGCCACGCCAGCTTCGACTTCAACTACCGGCTGCCCTTCCTGCGTAAGTGGGTGACGCTCTACTCCGACTCCATCATTCACGACGACGTGTCGCCGGTGGATGCCCCGCGACATGCTGCTATCAATCCGGGAATCTACATCTCGCACTTTCCCGGCGCGCCGAAGCTAGACTTCCGCATGGAGGCGGTGTCGACCGATCCTCCAACTTCGCATAGCAACGGCGGCGGTTACATATACTACGAAGGCGTCTACAAGGACGTGTACACCAACAAGGGCTTCATGTTCGGCAACTGGATTGGCCGCGAGGGCAAGGGGGGCCAGGCATGGCTGACGTACTGGCTCTCTCCGCAAGAGCGCATTCAGCTCAGCTATCGCAATGCCAAATCAGCGAAGGACTTCGTTCCCGGTGGCACCACACAGAACCTGATCGCGGCCAACGCCATTCTGCGCGTGAAAACAGACCTGGAGCTGAACGCGCTGGCACAGTACGAGCGCTGGACCGTGCCGGTGCTGGCGCCGGGGCAGAAGAGCGACTTTACGGCGCAGGTGCAGATGACGTGGTATCCGCACCTGCGCGCCGGGCATTAGCCTTTCAACACCGGCCGGATATGCAACTCGCGGAGTTGCGTATCCGAGACCGGCGTCGGGGCATCCACCATCAGATCGATGGCCTTGGCGGTTTTGGGGAATGCGATGACTTCCCGCAGGCTGGGCGCGCCCGCCAGGATCATTGCAATGCGGTCCAGGCCTAATGCGATGCCTCCGTGCGGCGGCGTGCCGTAGGTGAGCGCTTCGAGGAAGAAGCCGAAGCGCTCCTTCGCCTCCTCCTCCGTCATGCCCAGCGCCTGAAAGATCTGACGTTGCACATCCTGACGATGAATACGGATGGAGCCGGAGCCGAGTTCAAGCCCGTTCATTGCGATGTCGTAATAGCGTGAGCGCACCGATGCCGGGTCGGAGACGAGCCGGTCCATATCTTCCTCGTGCGGAGACGTGAAGGGGTGATGCGCCGGCATCCATTTGCCGGTTTCCTCATCGTGCTCGAACATCGGGAAATCTGTCACCCAGATGGGACGGAATGCGAGCGAGCCGTCTGCATGCTTTTCCGTATGTCGTTCCGCAGAGGCCAGCACGTTCTCCGTGACGGCGAAGGCCTGATGCCGGTCCGCATATTTACGTGCGAGCTCCACGCGGAGATTGCCCGCGGCGGAGTAAACGGCGATCTCCCGCTCGGAGAGACGTCCGCTGCTCTTGGTGTCGCTCAGTTTCAGATGCGTGGAAGCATCGCCCGCTACCAGCAGGAGAAGATCATCAGCGTCCGGCTTTACCAGCTCGCGGACTTTCGCTACGGCGTCGGGGAAGCTCTTCTCCAGACGCTTGATATCGTCGATCAGCTTTGCGCCTTTGCGCGCATCAAACAGCGGCCGATTGTCGTCGCGTTCCTTGCGAGACAGCTCTCCTACCTTTGGAATGCGCACTGCGATAACCGGCAACGCAGGATCAATGGCCAGCGTGGTCAGTTCGCTTTCGCTGAATGCGGATCGCAGATCGACGAGGCCGGGGAGGCGCAGGTCCGGTTTGTCGATACCGTACCGGCGCATTGCCTCGTCATAGGTGATTCTCGGAAATGGAACCGGCAGGTCGATGCCGGCGGCAGCAAAGGCGGACTTCAGGAATCCTTCCACCACCCCGAAGATCGTCTCCTGCTGCGGAAAGGTCATCTCCAGATCGATCTGCGTGAACTCCGGCTGGCGGTCGGCACGGAGGTCTTCGTCGCGGAAGCAGCGCACGATCTGGAAATAGCGATCGAAGCCGGAGATCATCAGGATCTGCTTGAACAACTGCGGCGACTGCGGCAGCGCGTAGAAGTGCGCGGGATGCACGCGGCTGGGCACGAGATAGTCGCGCGCGCCCTCCGGCGTGGAGCGCGTCATGAAGGGCGTCTCGATCTCGAGAAATCCCTGCGCGGAAAGATAATTGCGGATGGCGAGCGCAATGCGATGGCGCAGCGCGAAGTTCGCCTGCATCTCCGGGCGACGCAGATCGAGATAGCGATACTGCAGGCGCACTTCTTCGTTCGCGATGGCTTCTTCCGCGGGCGAGAACGGCGGCACGCGCGAGTCGTTCAGGACCAGCAGCTCGCTGGCGGCCAGCTCGACTTCGCCTGTCGGCATCTTGGGATTGATCGCGCTCGCATCGCGCTTACGCAACTTCCCCTTCGCGGCCACAACGTACTCGGGACGTACATGCTCGGCCTTCGCGTGGCCTTCGGGCGTGAGGTCCTTATCGAGGACAACCTGGGTGATGCCGGTGCGGTCGCGCAGGTCGAGGAAGATGAGGTTGCCGTGATCGCGGCGGCGATTGACCCAGCCCATCAGGACGACATCTTTGCCGGCATCGGCGGCGCGCAGCTCCCCGCAGGTATGGGTGCGCTCTAGGTTTCCAAGAAAATCGAGCAATTGTGTCTGCCTTAAACCAAATAGATTATTTGTCTAGTCTACTGAATGCGTCCCGAGGTGCACGTATGGCGATCCCGCCGGAGCTATGGATATCCAACCTACTGGAGGTCGCAACGTCAATTGCAGATAGAAAGATGCAGGAAGAAAAGTGGGCCGCAGGAACTTGGAATATATGGGAGCATCCCGACGAAATGATCGGTAAGACCGATGACTCCGTCCTCGACGGCTTTATCGACGCTTTCCCATCGATATTCTCTGCGGAGCAGGAATCGGCGGCTCGCCGATTCCGAGATGAAGTAAACAACTTCTGCGCATCTCCCTCAGCGAGTCTTGAACCAGCCGAACTGCTGCTCGATCCGAATTGGGAGCGATTGCGCATGAGCGCGGATGCGTTCATCAAGCACTTCGCGGGAAAATGGCCGCCTCCGGGCACGGAGGATCGCGCTCGCGAACTTGTTGACGAGTGGATGCGCGCGGTCGCGAAGCGCAACGCAATGGCGAAAACTAACCCAGGGTCGTAGCCAGATCAGCCCAAGGCACCTTCGTCTGATCACCGGTGGCGAAGTCCTTCACTGTCAGGATACGGGACTTGAGTTCGTCCTCACCCAGGATGACGATCTTGCGCGCCATCTTGTCGCCGGTCTCGAAGGATTTCTTCAGCCGGAAGCTGCCGTCGCCCAGCTCAATGCGCAGGCCGGCTGCGCGCAACTCTCGCGCTAAGGCCAGTGCGGGCGCGTTCTGCGCTTCTCCCATAGGCGCGACGTAGGCATCCGCGAGAACTGCTGTGCGTTGCGCCTCGGCCTGCAATGTGAGCACCAGGCGGTCTTCGCCTATGGCGAAGCCGATGCCGGGGGCGCGGGGGCCGCCGATGGCCTCCGATAGGCCGTCGTAGCGTCCGCCGCCGAGTAGCGCGTTCTGCGCCCCCAGGCCGCCATGCTGGAACTCGAAGGTGGTGCGGGTGTAGTAGTCCAGGCCGCGGACGAGGCGGTGGTCGTGCTCGTAGGGGACGCCGCACGCGTCCAGCGCATCGCATACCTGCTGGAAGTGCGCGCGCGAAACTTCGTCCAGCGAGTCCCAGATGCGCGGCAGGGTGGCGATGATGGGCTGATCTTCAGGGTGCTTGCAGTCGAGCACGCGCAGCGGGTTGGTCTCCGCGCGTCTCTGGCAATCCACGCACATCTGGCCGACGACCGGCTGCAATGCCTCACGCAATGTCGCAATGTAGCGCGGGCGATCCTGCGGAGTGCCTACGGAATTGATGAGTAGCCGCCAGCCGGTGATGCCCAGCTCATTGAGCAGGGTCGCCAGCATCTCCAGCACTTCGGCATCGCGCAGCGGCGACTCCGAGCCTGCGCTGGGCGGCCCGATGACCTCTGCGCCAATCTGGAAGAACTGGCGGTAGCGGCCCTTCTGCGGGCGCTCGCGGCGGAACTGCGGGCCGATGTAGTAGAGCTTTTGCAGCAGGCCCTGCTCGCCCAGCTTGTGCTCGATGTAGGCGCGGACGACGCCGGCGGTGTTCTCCGGCCGGAGAGTGAGCGACTGCGCCTTTTCCGACTGCGCGCGCGCCTTGTCCTCCCAGGTGTACATCTCCTTGGAGACGATGTCCGTTTCCTCGCCTACGCCGCGTGCGAAGAGCGCGGTGTCTTCGAAGATGGGCGTACGAATCTCGCCGAAGTTGTAGCGGGCGAAGACGCGGCGCGCGGTGGCGTCGATGTGGTTCCACAGCTCGGTTTCCGGCGGCAGCAGGTCGCGGGTGCCGCGGACGGCTTTAATGATCTGGCTCATGACGTACTTTGCTTAGTGTATCTGCCGCAGACGAGGCTAGAATGCTGGCCATGCTGCGTGCGACTTCATGGCTTGTTCTTGCTGCTGCTTTCCTTGTTGTGAGAGCGCATGCCGTCACAGTGAAACTCGGCGAGGGCGACGGTTCGCGTGTGCAGTTGGCGCTGCACCCCGGCGATCTGCTGCGCATCGATCTGCCGGCGGAGCCGGTGACCGGGCGCACGTGGGGCATACGCGGGCACGCGCCGGTGCAGCTTGCGGAGTTGGGCGCGGCGCAGCGCGTCTTTGGCGGACGCATGAGCAACGAGGGCACCAGCAGCTTTGCCTGGCGCGCGACCGGCGAAGGCGAGGGCGAGCTGACGCTGGTCTACGGCTCGCCAACATCCCGGGCGGCAGCGACTCCGGAGAAGACCATCACGATCCAGCTCACGGTAGCGGGCGAACCGCTGGGGCCGGAGGAGGCGCATCCGCCGGTGGTGTCGGAGATGAAGCAGGTGGCCGCCTATGATCGCAAGGCGCCATGCGGCGACTGCAGCGGCGTGGCGGAGAACCTCGTGCTCTATCGCGCGCCGGACGAGACGCCGTTTGTGTTGCGGCGCACGTACAAGGACGCGCCGGGAGGCACGCTGACCAGCGTGATGACAGGCTCGTGGACGACCGGGAAAGGCACGGCCGATCCAACGGCGACTATTTACACGTTGACCGCGAGCGCGGAGACTTCGATCTTCCGGCTGGATGGCCAGCGGCTGGTTCCGCTGGATGCGCAGCAGATTCCAATACCATCGCCGCCGGGCATGGACACCGCCTTCCACAGGATCGTTGAGTAGGGCTGCATCCTCGCGGCGGCGGCGGTCATCTGCTTGCATATGGAATATCGACAGCTTGGCCGCTCCGGATTGAAGGTACCTGTTTTGTGCTTTGGCGTCGCTACCTTTGGCGGCGGCACCGAGTTCTTCCGCGCGTGGGGCGCGACCGATGTTGAGGAGGCGAAGCGCCTCGTCGGTCTGTGTCTGGATGCGGGCGTGAACTTCTTCGATACGGCCGACGGCTACTCGAATGGTCTGTCGGAGCAGATTCTGGGAAAAGCAATCGAGGGCAAGCGGCACGATGTGCTGATCTCTACCAAGGGATTCTTCCCTACCGGTGAAGGGCCAAACGCCGGCGGCAGTTCGCGCTATCACATCCTGGATGCGGTCGATGCCAGCCTGAAGCGGCTTGGGCACGGATTACATCGACGTCTACCACATGCACGGCTTCGACGCGCTGACTCCGGTGGAAGAGACGCTGGACACCTTGAACACGCTGGTGCGCTCGGGCAAGGTGCGCTACATTGCGTGCTCAAATTTTTCCGGCTGGCAACTGATGAAGTCGCTCGCTGTGTCGGACCGGTATGGATGGAGCCGGTATGTCGGCGTACCAAGGCTACTACTCGCTGGTGGGCCGCGACTACGAGTGGGAGCTGATGCCGCTCGCGCTTGATCAGGGTGTGGGAACGCTGGTGTGGAGCCCGCTGGGCTGGGGCCGGCTGACGGGCAAGATCCGCCGCGGCCATCCGCTGCCGGAGACGAGCCGGTTGCATAAGACTGCCGATCGCGGGCCGCAGGTTCCGGACGAGTACCTGTACACCGTGGTGGATGCTCTGGATGCGGTGGCGAAAGAAACCGGGCGCAGCGTGCCGCAGATTGCGCTGAACTGGCTGCTCCAGCGGCCGTCGATTTCGAGCGTGATCATCGGCGCCCGCAACGAGGAGCAGTTGAAGCAGAACCTGGCCGCGGCGGATTTCAAATTGACCGAGGCGCAGGTGGCCAAGCTGGACAAGGCCAGTGCGCCGACTTTGGCGTATCCGTACTGGTGGCACAGGGCTAATTACGCAGAGCGCCACCCGACGCCAGTGCCGCAGGAGTCCAACACATAAGGCAAATTACGGCGGCGAAGCAGGCTGTGCCGAGAGGCCGCTGGCACGGGGGTGGCGAATCGTTGTGTCGAGTTCCGCATTCAGAGCGGTGGTGGAGATCCGCGGCATCAATCCGTTTGTTTCCGTGAGTGCCTCCCGGGTGGGGCGGCTGAAAGCGGGTTGGCGTAAGCCGCTTCCCGTCCTGGTGCGGATCAACCGGCAGCCTGAAGAAGCGTGGCGCACGAACCTGATGCCGGCCGGCGACGGAGACTTCTATCTCTACATGCATGGAGGGATGCGTGCCCAGGCGGGAGTCTCTGTCGGAAGTGTGGTGAGCGTGGAGCTTGCCTTTGACGCAGGCTATCGCAATGGGCCGCAGCACCCGATGCCATCCTGGTTTTCAAAAGCCCTCGACGAGAACGAGAAAGCGAAGAAGAACTGGAAGGCGCTCACACCTAGTCGCAAGAAAGAGGTGCTGCGCTACTTCGCTCAATTGAAATCGCCCGAAGCTCGCGCCCGAAATCTCTCAAAGGCCTTACATGTGCTTTCCGGAGAAAGCGGCCGTTTTATGGCGCGCGCATGGTCGAACGGATCGTAAAAGCCACGCTGATGTCGCATGTCCTCCATGGGACATGCGACATCCATTGCGGTGAGGCTACGACTTATGGAACATCACGGACATCGTCGAGGCTGATGGCGACGGAGTGACGTCTGTTTCCTTGATGGTTTTGCCGTTGGGGCTGAGGACGAAGGTGTTTTCCCGTCCCACTTTTCCGTCGCCGTCACTGTAGGTCACCTTCAAAGTGTTGGCGCCGTCCTGTTTGACGGAAATGGTTCCCCTGCCGAACTTTTCCGGTGTGCCGTCCAGC
This sequence comes from uncultured Acidobacteriaceae bacterium, assembly GCA_963797895.1. Lineage (GTDB taxonomy): Bacteria > Acidobacteriota > Terriglobia > Terriglobales > Acidobacteriaceae > KBS-83. The sequence continues at coordinate 819,306 of CAWCRD010000006.1, read as the reverse complement.
TTGAGGGTGATCGGCTTGTCGTTATCCGTTTCCTTGAAATCGACGCTGTCGCCGTTGACCTGGATGGTCAGCACGCCGGTGTCCTGCGACTCGGTGAAGCTGGTTTCCTTCCAAACGGTGGGCGCACCGTTTCCGCCGGAGACCTTCTTGGACTGGAGGGTGATGGTGTACGGAGTGCTTCCGTCGGGAGGAGTGATGTTGATTGTCCTGGTCGACTTCTTGCCGTCGGGCGACATCTCAAGCTTCGTCTTGCTGACGCTTTTTCCGTCGCGGGTATTCTCCAGGTCATAGCCGGTGGCGGTCTTGTTGCAGGTGGTCACCATGCCGTTGACTGCAGCGTTCGGCTGCCCGTTGCACACCACCTTGGGGCTTGCCGTGCCGTCGCGGGTCACTGTGTAGCCGTCGGCGTCCGTGGCTACGGAAACGGTAGGTCCGTCGTACTTGAGGGTGGAGCGATCGACCTTCCACGATCCGTTCCAGGGGTTGCTCTGGGAATTGTCTTGCGCGATGCAGGGAAGAGTGAGGGCCGTAAAGCACGCAAGAGCACAGATGCTCATGCCATATCGTGTCGTCATGATTCGCCTTCGAAAGAAGAGATTTTGGCCCAGGTTGTTAGGGGATTTGGGAGGGAGAGCGATCTTCCGCGCAATCCGGGTGGACTGTCAAGGACAAGACGCAGCGATGACTGCTTATTCTTCGCGTAGGACCGTAGCGGGATCGGTGGAGGCGGCGCGGAGAGCGGGGCCGGCACTGGCAAGGATGGCGACGACGAGCACCAGCAGAATAATGGCGGCGTAGGTGAGGGGGTCGGTGGGAGTGACGGCGTAGAGCATGCCCTGCAAGAGGCGGCTGGCGGCGAGGCCCATGGCCAGGCCGGCGAGGCACCCGACGGCGACGATGCGGAGGCCCTGGGTGAGAAGAGCGGCGACGATCTGAGGGCGGGTCGCGCCGATGGCGAGGCGGAGACCCATCTCGCGCCGGCGCATGCGGCCGAGATAGCTAAGCGTGCCGTACAGGCCGAGGCAGGCGAGCGAGATGGCGGTGCCGGCAAAAAAGGTGAGGACGGAGGTACGGAGGCGGTTTTCGGTGAGGGAGTCGCTGATGTGGTCCTGGAGCAGCGAGACGCCGAAGACGGAGCGCGCAGGCTCGACCTGGTGGAGCTTGAGGCGGAGCGTCTGGACGAGCGCCATGGGGTCCTCGTGGGTGCGGACGAGGAACCAGGGCGAAGGATCGGGCGCGCTGAGGCACCAGTAGACAGTGGGCGCGGGCGCGGCGTTCGGGCCGTCATCGCGTGCGTCGGCAACGATGCCGCGAACCATGGCGGAGAGCGGAAACGTGCCGGTGGCAGGCGTCTGGATGGAGTGGCCGATGGCCGGAGTTCCAGGGAAGTAGCGGTCAGCAAAGCTCTTGTTGACGACCATGGTCTGGTTCTGCGCGCCCTTACGGCAGCCTTCGCCGAGCAGTAGCGGCGTACGCAGCGTCTGGAAATAGCCATCGGAGACGAAGCGGCTGGCGGCGAAGACTTTCTGCTGATCGTTATTCGCGCGGCCGGCGATAGTGAGCTCAGCCTGCGGCATGCCGGGAACACCGGGAAGCATCGCTGCGGTGGCGGCGGCTTCTACGCCGGGCACGGCGCGCAGGGCGTCGAGGTCTCTGTCGACGCGCTGGGCGAGGCGCTTCATGTCAACGGTTTCGCTGTAGCTGCCGCTGATCTGGAGGGTTAGGACGTGCGAGGTATCGAAGCCGGGGGAGACGCGACCCAGCTCTTCAAAGCTGCGGAGGAGGAGGCCGGCGCCGACCAGTAACGTAACCGCGAAAGCGACTTGTGCACCGACCAGCAGCCACTGCAGGCCTCCGCGGCCGGAGACCTGGGTGTGGCTCCCTTGCGCGAGCGTGTGAGCGAGATCGCCGCGCGTGCTGCGGAGCGCCGGGTAAAGGCCGGAGAGCAATGTGGCGGCGAGGGCACTTGCGAAAGTGTAGAAGAGGAGAGGCCAGTTGAGGGCGATCTCTTCCGCGCGGGGCAGCGCTTTGGCGAAGTGATGGAAGAGCTGGACGGCACCCCCGGCAAGCGCGAGGCCGATGATGGAGCCGACCCCAGCGAGCAGCAGAACTTCACTGAGCAACTGCGTGATGACGGTGCGGCGCGATGCGCCGAGCGCGAAGCGGAGTGAGATTTCGCGCTCGCGATCAGTGGTGCGGGCGAGCAGAAGCGCGGCGATGTTGATGCAGGCGATGAGCAGCAGCAGGGTGACCGCGCCGTAGAGCAGCCAGAGGGAGTTGCCAACATCGCCGACGATGGTGGACTTGAGCGGCACCATCTGGATGCCGAGGTCGCGGTCGGTTTTGGGGAACTGTACGCCGAGCTGGCGTTGCACGGTCGAGAGATCGGCGAGGGCTTGTCGCTGTGTCACGCCAGACTTGAGGCGGCCGATGACCCGGTACCACGTGTCGCTGCGGTTCTGCGCATAGGGACCGTCGGGTGGCCCGGGCATGAAGATGTCTACGTCGCGATCGGGAAAGCGGAAGGACGCGGGGAGGACGCCGACGATGGAGTACGCGTTTTTGCCGAGGTGGAGCTGGTTGCCGATGACGTTGGGATCGGCGTGGAAGCGGCGACGCCAGAGAGCGTCGCTGATGAGGACAACGCGCGGGCCTCCGAAGTGCTCTTCGGCGGGCGAGAAGTCACGGCCGAGTTGGGGCGCGATGCCCCAGACCTGAAGAAAACGCGGCGGGACGATGGCGTTGTCGAGGCGTTCGGGGAGCGGGCCGGAGGTCTCGGATTCATCCTCGGTGTAGTAGCCGCTGATGGCCTGGAAGGTGTGGTTGAGGCGGTTCCAGTCTTCGAGACGGGTAGGCGCGGTGAAGGTCCAGGGCTCGTTAGTGCGAGTGTTGAATTGGCGAATCGACATCAGCTGATCGCCGTGCGGGAAGGGCAGCGGACGCAGGATGACAGCGTCGATGGCAGAGAACACCGCACTGTTGGCGCCGATACCGAGCGCGAGCGTGACGATCACGGCGGCGGACAGGCCTGGCGCTTTGCGCAGGAAGCGGAAGGCCGCGCGAGCGTTGGCGCGAATGAAGTCAAACAGGGCGGAGATATGAATTTCGCGAAGCTGCTGGGTGACCTGCTCGCGGCCGCCGAAGTCGATGCGCGCCTGGCGGCGGGCGGCTTCCCACGACAGACCCCGGGCTTCGTACTCGCGGGCTAGTGCGTCGATATGGAAGGCGACTTCGCGGTTCAGGTCGCGATCGCGGCTTGCGCGTTTACGGCGGACGAATGAGAGCCATCGCATGCGGATCACTCCTAGCGTGCGGTTTCGAGCACCAGCCCTATAGCTTCGGAGAGGCGCCGCCAGCTTGCCTCTTCTGCGGAGAGCTGCTTACGGCCTTTGGCGGAGAGCCGATAGAACTTGGCCTCGCGGCCATTTTCGGATTCGCCCCATTCGGCGAGGAGCCACCCACGTTTTTCCAGGCGATGGAGCGCGGGATAGAGCGAGCCCTGCTGCACCTGGAGGACATCACGGGAGACCTGGCGGATGCGCAGCGAGATGGCATAACCGTGGACCGGGCCGAGAGCGACAATCTTGAGGATGAGCATGTCAAGCGTGCCCTGGAGCAGATCTGACTTGTCGGGTTTCTCGGACGGCATGGCCTTCTCTCTCTATGACGTCCTACATATAAACACCGGGATATGTAGAACGTCAAGGAGAGAGGCTCGCGGTTAGAATGGCGAGCATGATTGGGAACGGTATGGTGACGGCGCTCGGAGTGCTGACGATTGGCTTCGGCTGCATGGCTGTGGTGACGGCGAACGCGGCGGACAAGCCAGCGATCCCGCCGCATGGGCCGGCAGAGGTGCTGTTCGACGGGCATGGCCTGGATGCGTTCGACAGCTTCCTGAAGACGAAGGGGCTGAACTCCGATCCGGAGCATGTGTTCACGGTGGAGCATGGAGTGATCCATATTTCCGGTACGGAGATGGGCTACCTGATCACCAAGCAGCCGTTCCACGACTACTACCTGCGCGCGGAGTTCAAGTGGGGCGAGGGCACCTACGGCGAGCGCGCGGGAAAAGCGCGAGACAGCGGCATCCTTTATAACGTGCAGGGCGAGCAGAAGGTGTGGCCTCGGTCAATCGAATTTCAAATCTGCGAAGGTGGCACGGGCGACTTCTGGCGACGGATGGCGCGGCGCTGACCGGGCGCGATGGCAAGCGCGTGACCGGACCGCCTGGCAAGGCGCTGCTGATTCCGCGCTTCGACAAAGCTCCTGCGGAGAACGTGGCGGGATTCCGGTCGCCGACGGGCGAAGTGGAGAAGCCGCACGGCAGCTGGAACGTGCTGGAGTTGGTGATCGATGGAAATACAGTGCGGCAATATGTAAACGGCAAGCTGGTGAATGAGGGTACGGACCCGTTTCCCAAGGAAGGCAAGATACTGATTCAGTCCGAGGGTGCCGAGGTTTACTTCCGAAACATCAAATTGTATCCGCTTCAGTGACGTACCCGATGACGCTGTAGAAGGCAGCAGTTGCGGAAGCGCGCTGATGGCGGGCTACAGCATGAAGGCAGGCCCGCGCTGACGGCGTACAAGATCCTGGATGTGGAGTATCCGCGACAGGGCTGATCCATCTGCGGCATATGGACCAGTCGATGATCACGCTGCGCGATTGAATGAAGTAGATCTGCCGGAAGAAGTGCAGAAGCAGAGCGCCGCTGCGGGGCGGCGCTCTCTGCGTTAAAAGGAAAGAAGCCGGTCGAAGAAAGCGCGATAGCGCCTGAAGCCCTGACGAAGTTCTTCTGTGGACACGTTCTGGCCGCGACCCCACTGTTCTTCCATCTTCCGGCGCTCATCCGCGAACTGATCGGCAATCCGCTTTACGACTGTGCCAACGAGGGCATCTGCCTGTTCGACTGCGTGGCGCGGCTCGTCGACGAATGAGGTCTGGACCTGGTCCCATCGCGCGCGAAAGTCGCGCAATTCTTCTTCGTCGAAAAGATGGGTATCCTGCGAGCCGGGTTGCGAGGATATAGGCTCCGGGGATTGAGGACGGGGTGCGGTGGCCTGCGCCGACGGATTCTGACTGGCGCGCGCGACGCCGGGCTGCTGCACTGTGGATCTCGGCTGCGTCTCGTCAGTCTCAGTCATGGTCGAGCTCACGATCTCGCCGTCGTAGGTATCGTCGAGGGCTCGGTCCTTCGTGTCATCCGTCAACGGTGTTGCGACGGATTGGGGCGGGCGGCGGGCCGCAGGATCGACGTTTGCTCCGTCCAGACGATCGGCGCTGTCGGTGGTTGTAGCCCCAGTGAATGCGGGCCCGGCGGAAGCACGCCGTTGGCTGGCGGCATCTGGGCTGGGAGACGGTTCTTCCTTACGAAGCACGCTCATGGGCAACTCCTCTGCGGTTGATAGGTTCGACATTGGACGACTCGGCGGGTGTAAGCAGCTCATCGAAGAGCGAACGGTAGTGGACCATCGCCTGACGGAGTTCTTCCGTGGTGGCATGTCCGTCAGCATGGCGCACCACGATATCGTGCGCGGTGCGATAGTTCTGCACCACTGCCGGGTAGCTGACAGAGATGTCCGCGGCGCGCTGATCGAAGTCCGCCATCGGATAGCCGCGATCGGTCATTACGCGGCTGACCAGGCGGTCTGCGGTGCCGACAGCGGCGGATGGATCATCGACGAAGCGGCGCTGCACCGTGGCCCACTCCATTGCGTAGGCTTCGCGGTCCACTGGCGTGAGGGTGCGGAGGGGGAACGCTTCGACGCGCTTCTCACGTTGCACCAGCGTCTCCTCGGCGCGGCGGGAATCGCCATGCTGCTGGATAACGGTGCGGTCGTACTCCGAGCCAAAGCGCTGCTTTAGTTTTTCGCTTCTGCGGCGGCGTGCGACGAGAGCCACCCCGATTGCTACAAGAATGGCGACGACAACGAGTGCGGGAATGACTATTCGGGTATCCATCGTACTAAGCCTCTGCCTGATATCAGATGCAGCAATCTGCAGCGGATGATGTCAAAGAGTCAGCACGGCACAGCGACAGGCATTTACTTCCAGGGAATCTGCCTGCCACGTGCAGGAAGGTGGCCTGCGGCGGATCGTTTTTACCTTTGCTCTCGACGCCGGCGAGCGACGAGGGTAACCGCGATTGCAGCAAGCCAGCCGAGGGTGATGAGCGCGGGACCGATGATCCAGCTAAGCATTTGGCGCCTCTGACTAACTCAGATGCGTCCATGCGCACCGCCTGATGCCGGAGGACGGAAAATGGATGGATCGGCTCGGACCAGACGGCCCTGAAACAGTAGATCTCTCCGCGTCGGGGCTGCGGCGCTTCGCTCCACCATGGCGATTTTTGTTACCGCCGATGCAGCGCCGCTAACCGCCGGCGATGGCGCCGAGAACGATGAGCGGCTCGCGGCCGGCGAGGACCGGCTCCGGCAGCGGCGTATCGGGCGGATCGTGCGAGAGGTCCTGCTCACAGGCGAAGTAGCGGATGAAGGCGCGGCGCTTGAGCGTGTCGTGATCGCGGATGGTGCCGCAGAGCATGGGATAGCGCGCCTCCAGCGCATCGAGCGTGGAGGCGATGGTCACAGGAGCGGGGACGTCTACGCTGACCTCTGCGCCGGTGCGGGCGAGGGTGCGCAGATGCGCGGGGAGGGCAACACGAACTGTCACCGTATGGATCACGTTTTCGGGGGTCACGAAAGCGTCTGCACCTCGACGGAGAGGACGGCCGGCAGGTCGCGCACGATCGGCGCCCAGGTATCGCCCGCATCAGCAGAGCCATAGACCTGGCCACCGGTGGTACCGAAGTAGATGCCGCATTTGTCCATGGTGTCAACGGCCATAGCGTCGCGCAGCACGTTTACGAAACAGTTGCTCTGCGGCAAACCGTTGGTGAGCGCCTCCCACTCATTGCCGCCGCTGCGGCTGCGATAGACGCGCAACTGGCCGTCCAGCGGGTAGTGCTCGGAGTCGCTCTTAATCGGGACGACATAGATGGTCTCCGGCTCGTGTGCGTGCACATCAATGGCGAAGCCGAAGTCGGTGGGCAGGTTGCCGCTGACCTCGTGCCAGTTATCGCCGGCATCGTCGGAGCGCATGACGTCCCAGTGCTTCTGCATAAAGAGGACGCCGGGTCGCTGCGACGACATAGCGATGTGGTGCACGCAGTGTCCCACCTCGGCGTTGGGGTCGGGGATGTACTGCGAGCGGAGGCCGCGGTTGATCGGCTTCCAGGATTTGCCACCGTCATCGGTACGAAACGCGCCCGCGGCGGAGATGGCAATGATGATGCGCTTGGGATTAGCGGGATCGAGCAGGATGGTGTGCAGGCACAAGCCGCCCGCGCCGGGCTGCCAGCCTTTGGCAGTGTCGTGCTCGCGCAGGCTGGGGAACTCCGCCCAGTTCTTGCCGCCGTCGGCGGAATGGAAGATAGCAGCGTCTTCTACACCCGCATAGACGCTGTCCGGATCGGTGAGCGACGGCTCGAGGTGCCAGACACGCTTGAACTCATAGGGGTGCGGCGTGCCGTCGTACCACTGGTGAGTTCCGGGTGTGCCTTCGTAGGAAAATTTGTTGCCCACCGGCTCCCAGGTTTTGCCGCCATCGTCGGAGCGCTGGATGACCTGGCCGGACCAGCCGCTGGACGGGGCGCAATAGATGCGGTTGGGATCGGCGGGGGAGCCCTTCATGTGAAAGACCTCCCATCCGGCAAAGTGCGGCCCGCTGACTTCCCAGTTCTGGCGCTTGCCGTCTGAGTTGAGGATGAATGCACCTTTGTGGGTGCCGACCAGTACGCGTACCTTGCTCATGAACTTCCAATCTCCTGCGTTTTCTGCTGGAACACGATCTGCTCCGGCTGCCGCGGACAACACGAAACGTTAACAACCGCAGCGGCTGCTTGCAACCTGTCTGGGTCGAACTTCAGTCGATTCGCCGTGGACGCAGGCAGCCGCGACCTGGAGTTACAATCGCGGCCATGAAAAACGCGGCTTGGCTGGCGGTAATTGTATTCGCCTTGCCTCTCAGAACGGCAGCAGCGCAGAATCCAGGTGTCGTCCAGCGCGGCGAAACGCACGACGGCATGGGTTTCAGCCAATCCACGACGACGCACCATTTCCTCCTGACTCGAACTGGCGGGATCGTTGAGGTGACGGCAAAGGATCCCAAAAATACCGACCAAATTGCTACAGTTCAGATGCACCTTAAACACATCGCCACAATGTTCTCCAATGGAGATTTTTCCGTCCCGCACTTCGTTCATGCCACAAATCCGCCTGGAGTCGAAACGATGAAACGTTTGCGCTCTTCGATCCGGTACACGAGCGAAACGATGGCCAGTGGCGGTCGTATCAGGATAGAAACCGAATCGCCCGAAGCTCTTGCGGCAATTTATGACTTTCTGCGCTTCCAGATCAGAGATCACGCCACAGGCGATCCCGTCACTGTCCCAAACTGACCCGTGCTGTAACGCACGCGGAAGCTGATTCGCTCCGCACATCCGCGTTTTTTCTTGAAACTGTAAAGCTCCCGTGACGCGGCGATGTGGGGACGCAGCTTATTTCTTCTCTTGTCGGCCGAATGGCCGCAAGAGGAACAGTGATGCACAAAGCAATTGCAATTCCCGTGGCAGCATTTATGTGCGCTACGCAAATCCTGGCTCCCGTCGCAGTGCGCGCGGAGCGCGATGGTTCCACTGCTACTCCGATCAAGCATGTGGTGGTGATCTTCGGAGAGAACATCTCCTTCGATCATTACTTTGGCACTTACCCGTATGCGCTGAATCCGCGCAGTGAGCCGCGCTTCGTTCCCGCTCCGGGCACCTCCTCCGTAAACGGCTATACGGATGCGCTGCTCTTGAACAATCCGAACCTTCTGAACAAGGCCGGGAATGCGGGTGGGGCGAGCAATCCCTTCCGGCTGGACCGCTCACAGGCGGCTACCGCGGACCAGGACCACGACTACACGCCGGAGCAGCAGGCCTTCCACGGCGGACTGATGGATGCGTTTCCGCAATACACGGGCACGCCGGGGCCTCCGCCGAACGGGCAGACGACGAACGCGCTGGTGATGGGCTACTACGATGGCAACACCGTGACCGCACTGTGGAATTACGCGCAGCGCTTCGCGATGAACGACAACTCGTACAACACGACCTTTGGCCCATCGACGCCGGGCGCGATCAACCTGATCTCCGGCCAGACGAATGGCGTGACGGACCAGTCGAATGCAGGCGTGACGTGATCGGAGACAACCAGGGCGGCTATACGCTGATCAGCGATGCGGACCCGATTGGCGATGTGTGCTCCACCACGACAGGCGGGCTGGTACAGTTTTCGAGCCAGAATATTGGCGACCTGCTGAACGCGCGCGGCGTGACCTGGGGATTTTTCGAGGGCGGCTTTGATCTGACAAAGAAGAATCCCAACGGCAGTTCGGGTTGCTCGCGCTCGCATACATCGGTGATTACGAATACAAAGAAGGCGGACTACATTCCGCATCACCAGCCGTTCCAGTACTACGCATCGACCGCCAACCCGAAGCACCTGCGGCCTTCATCGCCATGGTCGATCGGGCAGGCGGACCAGGCGAATCATCAGTACGATATCGACGACTTCTTTACGGCTGTTGAGGCGGGGAACTTTCCGGCAGTTAGCTATCTGAAGGCGGCGGGCTACCAGGATGCGCACGCCGGCTATTCCGATCCGCTGGACGAACAGGCGTTTGTAGTGAAGGTGATCAACTTCCTGCAGAAGAACCGCGATTGGGATTCGACAGCGGTGTTCATCGCGTACGACGATTCGGACGGCTGGTACGACCATCAGCTTGGCCAGATCGTGAACCAGTCAACGACTGCGGCGGATGCGCTGACGGGGACGGGAGCCTGCGGCAACGGGACGGATTCTGCGCTGCCCGGAGTTTCCGGTCCGCATGCGCAGGGCCGCTGCGGCTATGGTCCGCGCCTGCCGCTGCTGCTGATCTCACCCTACGCAAAGCAGAACTATGTGGACCACACGCTGACCGATCAGACATCGATCCTGCGGTTCATCGAGGACAACTGGCTGGAAGGGCAGCGGATCGGGAATGGCTCGTTCGATGCGATTGCCGGTACGGTGAACAGCATGTTCGATTTCTCGCGGCGTGGCGGCAATAGCCGGCCGTTCTTCCTGGACGAGAATACGGGCTTGCCGACCAACGGTTACGGGCACGGCAGGTAAAAGTGCGCTGACCTTCTAAGCTGTCAGAGGATACCTGCGCAGGCGGGTATCCTCTTTTCCTTTGTGAGGATGATGATCGATCTGTTTTCTTTCACGCGCCGGGATTTTCTGAAGAGCGGCACGATGGCGCTGGCCGGCGCCGGCATGGACCGGCCGCATGCAAACAATATAGGCGCGGACGCCCACAATCTAGACGCGCTCGATCCGGCGACGTTGACGCCCTTTGTCGATCCGCTGCCGGTGGCGCGGGTGATGAAGCCGGCGGGAATGCGGACGAATCCAGAACGACGGAAGGAACAGATTCCCTATTACAAAATGGCCATGCGCGAGGTGCGGCAGAAGGTGCATCGCGACCTGCCAGCGACGCGGATGTGGAGCTTTGAGGACAGCTTTCCTGGCCCGACGATTGAGGTGAAGGGCGGCGAGGGCGCGATTGTCGAGTGGGCAAACGAGCTGCCGTCGCGGCATTTTTTGCCCATCGACCACACACTGCACGGTGCGGACCGATCCCTGCCGGAGGTGCGCTCGGTGATCCATCTGCATGGCGGCAGAACACCTGCGGCGAGTGACGGGTATCCGGAGGAGTGGATTGTGCCCGGCAAGCAGCAGACGTGCTTCTATCCGTCGAGGCAGGATGCGGCGCTGCTGTTCTACCACGACCACACCATGGGGATTAACCGGCTGAACATCTATGCCGGGGTGCAGGGGCTGTTCATTGTGCGCGATGCCCACGAGGCCGCGCTGAACCTGCCTTCGGGAAAATATGAGGTCCCGCTGCTGATTGCGGATCGGTTGTTGCGCCGCGACGGACAGCTTGTCTATCCAGTGTCGGAGCATCCGGAGCGACCGTGGGTGCCGGAGGTGTTTGGCAACGCCATTCTGGTGAATGGAAAGCTGCTGCCCTTCATGGATGTTGAACCGCGTCGCTATCGGCTGCGCATCATGAATGGGTCGAATGGGCGCTTCTATCGCATCTCGCTGGCGAATAAGGCGGAGATGCATGTCATCGGCAATGATCAGGGATTGCTGAGTTCGCCGGTTGCGGCGAAGCGCGTGCCGCTGGCGCCGGCAGAGCGCGTGGATCTCATCGTGGACTTTGCGCAGATGGCGGGCTCACGCGTGAGGCTGGTGAGTGATGCTTTCGACATTATGGAATTTCGTGTGGCGGCAAAGGGGAGTGCGGACACGAGCGCGCTGCCCGCGACGCTGCGTCCACCGCTGCGATTGGCTGAGACCATGGCAGTGCGGACGCGGCGGCTGACGCTGGATGAGCGGATGGATGATATCCAGCGGTCGATGGGGATGCTGCTGAACAACACGCCGTGGCATGCTCCGGTGACCGAAAAACCAGTGCTGGGCACGACGGAGATCTGGGAGCTGGTGAATCTGACGGACGATTCGCACCCGATCCATCTACACCTTGTTCGGTTACAGATACTGGACCGGCGGCGGTTTGACGCATTCGAGTTTCAGGCGAAGGGCAATCTGCGCTTTACCGGACCGGCACAGCCGCCGGAGGCGCATGAGGCGGGATGGAAAGATACGGTGCGCGCCGATCCAGGAATGGTGACGCGCATCATCGTTCCATTTGAGGGCTATGCGGGACGCTACGTGTGGCACTGTCACATCCTGGAGCACGAGGACAACGAGATGATGCGCCCCTATGAAGTGCTGGCGGGGAACTGAAAGCCGACTGCGTGATGTGGAAAAAAATAGTGCGCTTGAGTTTGACAAGCGCACGCGAAATTTTCTATCGTTCGCGTGCTCTCTGATAACGCTATCTTAGAGCCGCGAAAATTAGATCGAACACAACCTGCAACCTCCAACCCCCCTGAGGAGAGAGCATGCCCGCTTCCCTGAGCACATTGTCCCGTCGCACATTTCTCGCACTGACCGGCGCTGCCGCCGGCAGCCGCGCAGTCTCCAGCTTTGCCGCAACCACCAGACCGCAGCCTGCTTCCACGGGCGTGCTGCCGACCTTTCCACGAGCGCACTTTCTTGAAGCTGCTGATCTGACCGCACTGACCGGCGACGAGCAGTGCCTGCTGGTGAGCCTGCAAGGGCAGGTGAATCGCAGACAGCCACGGCTTTATTTCTACTGGGGCACGGACACGACGAACCAGACGTGGCTGAACACCATCACCGTGCCGCACCGCACGAGCACAGACCCTTGGGAGTTTCTGGCGAAGTACCGCTCGGAGATTCGTGGCGCCGTGGTGTACGACGTGAATGTGCCGGACACGGTGAACGTGGCGACGGCAATTGCGGCTATGCGCGGCGGCGTGATCTGCACTGCGGACCTGGCGAAGGCGCATCAGTTGAATGTTATCGAGGACCTGACCGGACAGTTCGCGAATGGCCTGGCGGCGTATCAGTGGGCATTCGACAACATCTGGCCGAAGATGCCGCAGCGCATCCTGACGGCAATCGGCGGGACGAACTCCGTGCAGGTGGCGAATGTGCAATGGACCACGCTGCTGCAGGTGACGCAGCCGGTGACGGACTCGTCGAATAAGGCCGTCTACACCGCGGATCTGACGCCATTTCTCACCACCGGCGGCGCTGTCTATGTGCGATGGACGGATGCGTATCCAAGCGATGGCTGGGGGCCATCGGCGGATCAGGTGACGGTGACGGCGGATGGCAATGTGATCGCGTCCTTCCAGCCGGGGAGCTCGGGCGAGACGCCGTATGTCTTTGACCTGGACAGCTCGCAGACGGCCAGCGGATGGCGCTTCTCGGATGGCTCGGAATACTTCATTTACAAATTTGTGCCTCCGACAGGCACGAAGAAGCTGACGCTCTCCTGCGAGATGTGGAACGAGTATGTCGTCTCTGCAACCAGCACCGCGCCGAGCGTGCAGCAGGGCAATCCGAACTTCCGCGACTACATCGTTGCAGCACAGGCGCCGGTCTTCTGGCTGGATCCCGAGGACCCGGCGCAGGCGGCGCTGCTCACCTCGATCCTGAAACGCGCGCAGCCGGATACGCCATACCTGGGCTGGTTCCCGCAGGGGCACGAGATGACAGGTGTGACGCTGTGCGGGCAATATGCCTCGCCGGTAGTGGCGGCGGATTTCTACATCAACGGTTCGGTATTCGCGGGCGGTGCGCCGGCGCCCATCAGCTCGCGCATCACGCATCCGCCGGTGCCGAAGGTCGCAAAGAAAATCTATCTGACGCTGACGATGGTGGAGGGTGATAACGCGCAGTATAACCAGCACCGTATGCGCGATATGTGGGACGATGCGGGGCGTGGCGCGGTGCCGCTGAACTGGAGCATCAGCGCGTTTCTGTACGACATTGGGCCTGCCATCTTCGGTTATTACCAGCGCACCGCTACGGCCAACGATCTGCTGATGGCGGGACCGTCGGGCGCGGGCTATACGTATCCGGCGGTGTGGCCGGCCGCGGCGCTCGAAGGCTACACGCAGCGCAGCGGCGCGTACATGCGAGCCACGGGCATGGATACGCTGTTCGCATACAACCGCGATGGGTCGACCGATCTGCCGTTTACGGCGTCGATTGTCGACCGCTACGAGCGGAATGTCCCGGGGCTGCTGGGCATTGTGTACAACTACGAATCGTCGAGCCAGGTTAGCTTCGTCGACGGCATGCCGCTGGCGACGCTGATGGGCGTGAACGATCTGTCCAGCGGACAAACCCAGCTTGCGCAGGTCGCGGCATCATGGGACGGCACAGCTCCGCTGTTTGTGGCGGCAGGGCTGGAGTCGTGGAACATGACGCCGACCGATGCGAAGAATCTTGTCGCGTCACTGGGGTCTGATTTCCAGGTGGTGCGCGGGGATACGTTCTTCCAGATGCTTCGGGCTACGCAGAAGCAGAGTTAGTTATTCGGCGACGCGGAAGGCCTCGACGATCATGAACTCGGTCCAGGCCTTTCCGTCGTCGGACTTTTCGCCTCGCCAGGTGAAATGCAATTCAGAGATGTTGGTGTAGCTGGCGCGGGTGTAGGCGTGTCCGGCTTGCGGTTCTTTGAAGGCGTAGATGATGGACTGGCCGTCGAAGCGGACGCCGCCCGCCCAGTTCTTCCGGGCCGAGGTCCGTCCAGGTACCGGTGAGGGCGTTCAGCCACTTGATATTCCAGTGCTGCCGTGCGGAGTCATAGGCGCGGAAGTTCATGCCGAGAACGATAGTCTCTCCGGCGGGAATAGCCATACCGTACTCATCGGCGATGACATAGCCGTCGAGAATGTATCTCCCGATCCATGCAGCCTGGTACTTTTGCGATTCGCCGTTGGCTAGCGTGATGGTTGCTTCGCAGCGCCATCGACCGATGAGAAATGCGAATTGCGAGAGCGCCGCGGGCGCGTTCGGATTGGGCGTCCCGAAGTTCTCATGGCTCTCGTGCATCACGATTCCCGCAGGGTGACAGAAATCACTCGAAGTCGAGCTGCATCTGGTCTACGTAGCACCAGCCCCATGTTTCGCCCGGCTCGATGGAGCGCATGATGGGGTGCTTCGTGCCGTGAAAATGCTTGGTTGCGTGCCGGTTCTTCGAGGAGTCGCAGCAGCCGACATGGCCGCACTCCAGGCAGAGGCGCAGGTGGACCCACGAGTCGCCCATCTTCAGGCACTCCTCGCAGCCGCGGGTATGCGGCGCCACGTCCTGAATCTGGTCGAGATGCGTGCAGCGTTTCATGGCTTCCCTCCTCCCATCGAGCCTACTCCGCTGCGGCGCTCCACTGCTTCCGCTCTTCAAGGTACGTGTTCGTGTAGTCGAGATAATTGCGCGCGTACATCAGGATCTGCTCGCGGTCTTTGTCGCCGAGTTCGCGGCGCTGTTTGGCCGGAAGTCCTGCCCATAGGGTGCGCGGCGGCACGATGGTTCCTTCCGGGATGAGCGCCCCGGCAGCAATGATGGAGCCTTCGCCGATGCGCGCGCCGTTGAGGATGACGGCGCCCATGCCGATGAGGCACGTGTCCTCGATGACGCAGCCGTGCACGGTGGCGTTGTGACCGATGGTGACCCAGTCGCCGACGATGACTGGCCACTTATAGCGCATACCGTGGAGCACGGCGCAGTCCTGCACGTTGGAATTCGCGCCGAGGTGGATGGAGTGCACATCGCCGCGGAGCACGGCGTTCATCCAGACGCTTGCATGCTCACCGAGCGTGACCTCGCCGAGGATCTGGGCGGAGATATCGACGTAGCAGGATGCGGGAATGACAGGCGCGTGGCCGAGATAGCTGCGGATCATCTCCCTAGTGTATTGCTCGCCACCGCGGGCCAGTTCGCACGGTGTTCACATTGCAGTCGTCTGGAGTGCCGACCGGCCCGGCACGCGCTGCTACCATATATAGAGAGACTGCACGGCCGCGGGTTTGTTGTTGCGACCCGGCATTCTAGACGAAGGAGCTCCCCCAAGATGCCGCAGCGCGGCGTTCTCACATTGGCGTTCGGAAAGCCCGTCTTTCTGGACCTGGCAAAGGCGCTTGCGCGCTCGCTCAGGCTGCACGATCCGAGTGTGTCGCGCGCCGTGGTGACGGATTCGAGCGATCCCGAGCTGCTGGGCCTGTTCGACATCAAGATCGATCACAATCCGGCGTATGGATCCGATGTCGGGCAGAAGCTGTTTCTCGATCTTTACAGCCCGTTCGACGAGACGCTCTTTATTGATAGCGATTGCCTGGTGGTCCGCAAACTGGATCCGTTCTGGGTGGCGTTCCGCGACAATGATTTTGGCGCGTGCGGACGCCGCATATTGCGGGCCGGCGAAAAGGATGAGTTTGTGGATGTCGATCGCGTACTCGCGCATTTCGGGCTGAGCGGCCTGCCGAAGTTCAATGGCGGCATTTATTACTTCAAAAAAACTCCAGGGGCGGCGGCGGTCTTTGAGACGGCACGTGGGCTGATTGATCGCGCGGGCGAACTGGGCTTCCGGACTTTCCGCGGCGGCGGGCTTGCCGATGAGGCTCTGTATTCGGTGGCGATGGCGCTGCACAAAATACCGCTCACCGACATGGCTCCGGGCGGCATGTGGACGCCACTGAACGCGACCAGTCCGCTGGTGATCGACACGGTACGCGGCGAATGTCATTTTGCAAAGGCTGGCGAACCGGTGAAGCCGGAGATCATGCACTTCACCAGCATGACGGACAGTTTTGTCTATCTGCGGGAGTGCCGCAGGCTGGAAAGGCTGGATGCAACGCAGGGGCAGTTGTCCGGTGCTGAGTTGATGAAACTGCGGATGACCTCCAGCCAGGCATGGCTGAGAGGGACAGCGAAGCGCATCCGGCGTAAGGTCGGCAAGCTGACGGCAAAGCGCGCGCTGACCGCGCAGTAAAAGCAGAAGCCTGCTCCGTGGTGACAACAAAAAGCGTATCCGCCTGACGATTTTCGGACGGATACGCCTTTTCTAGCTCACTACCTAGCTCACTACGGCTGCTGGTTGAGCGCCACTTGCGAGCCGGACTGATCGGTCTTGCGTTGCGCAATCTCGACCTCACGCTCCAGCTTGCTCTTGGTGCATTTCTCGCCCGTATTGCTTTCCGCAGGCCAGACTTCGCGGAGGAAGTACTGGCTGCCGTAGCGCTGGAAGACCAGCTTGCCCTTTGCAGGGGCCCTTCCGCTCTCCGGGTTTGCCATCACGTACCCGCTCCGGGCATATCCTCTCAGCAAGATCATGTGCTGGGATTGGATGCTGACCGTGTAGACGCCAGCAGGCATCGCCTGCGAGCCGTTATGGAATGCGAAGGGCACGTTCACGCGCATTTCGTTGCCCTGCGCAAATGCCTGTGATGCCGACACCATTGCCACAGCCCCGAGAGTGCAGGCCAGCAAAGAAGTGCGAAGCTTGGAAATTGAATTCGTGTTCATGGCTTTTCTCCTCGTCGAAAGGCTGTTTGTATGAGCACCTTCAACTGGTAATGCGGAGTTGGGCCACGAAAAGTGCAAGCCTCTTTCAAAAAGAGGCTGTTTTATTTTGTCTAGCTCGGATTTGCGCGAAGCTCCTCAAACAACCGTATGCGGGCCAGCGACCAATCGCGTTTCACCGATCTGGTGGAGATTTGAAGGACCGCGGCGATTTCTTCCATGGAGAGTCCCGCGAAATAGTGCAGCTCGACAACGCGCGCCTGTCTGGCATTGGAACCGGCCAGCCGATGCAATGCCTCATCCAGTTGCAGCAGCTCATTGCTGCGGGCAGACGACACCATAAGATCATCATCCAGGTCGACGCGTTTCAGGCCGCCGCCGCGAAATTCCGCCTGATGGGCACGGGCATGGTCGACGAGCACGCGTCGCATCACTTGCGCAGCTACCCCAACGAAGTGCTCTCGATTCTTCCAGTCCACCTCGCCGCCGGCAAGCCTGAGATAGGCTTCGTTGATCAACGCGGTTGGCTGGAGGGTGTGGTCGATACGCTCGCGCCGCATGTATGACCGCGCCAGGCGATGCAGCTCGTGGTAAACGAGCGGAAGCAGCCTTTGTTCCGCTGCGGGATCTCCGTCATGCATCGCCTTCAGCAGGACGGTCACCTGGCCATCGGTGCTCGTCATGGAGTGCTCCTTTCCGCGGCCAAATAGGCCAGCGTTAGCACTGGGGAGCCCATTTCGGCGGGATTCTGAAGCCGATCTAGCCTGTCGCCTTTGCCCTTTTGCCTCGGAAATTGCGCATTAGAGTGTGACAACAGTGGCAGACGCGGGTATTATAGTGCCAATTTGGGCCATTTACCGCTTCCTGCGGGTGCTCCGCTCAAGGATCCGGGAATCGTTCCACTCCGCCTCATCAGGCGTTTCCGTTCGCAGATTCCGAATGGGTCAGATCGCTGCCGCGACTCGCCCCTCCCCCGCTCGCATGGCTTGCATTGTTGCTTTCCAACCGGCAAGCCGGGACCGCTTGTCTCTGGTCGCCAGGGGATGGAAAGATGCTGCAACAAAGACAACTCGTCGAAAACCTGTTCGGCGAGGCCGTGCACATGGAGTTCGACGCCCGGCGTGCGTTTCTCGAATCCGCCTGTCGCGATGCGCCAGAAATAAAGCACCTCGTCGAGGAGCTGCTGAGAGAGGATGAGCGCGCCGGCAGTTTCCTGAAGAAGCCGCTCTTCGAACGTTCCGCAAGCGCCAATATCACGGCCCCTGCCACGGGCAGCACGGCCAGTGGCGAGACGAGTCCGCGCTTCCAGGCGGACGATGTAATCGCCGGCCGCTTTCTCATTGTCCGGTTCATCGCCCACGGTGGCATGGGCGAGGTCTACGAAGCGGCAGATACTCTGCTTCAAAACAAGCACATTGCTTTGAAAATAATCCGCGAAGAAATCGCGGCAGATAGCGACGTCTCTCACCGATTCGTGCAGGAGATTCTTCTCGCCCGGCAGGTCAGTCACCCCAACTTATGCCAGATCTATGAGATCTTCCGCTGCGACGACGTTTCACCGCCATTTCTATTTCTGACGATGAAGCTGCTGGCGGGCGAGACGCTGGACTTCTGCATTCGCAAAGGCGGGCTGATCCCGCGGGATGAGGCGATTCAGATCTTCCGTCAGATGATTGCGGGCATTGCAGCGATCCACGCGGCGGGCATAGTACATCGCGATATCAAGCCGACGAATGTGATGCTGGACGGATCCGGGCCTCGCATTTGTGTCTCGATCATGGATTTCGGGCTTGCCCGTCAGTACGAATCGGAGACCACGATTCTGAAACCGGGCTTCGTCGCCGGAACCCCTGGCTATCTGGCGCCGGAGTTGCTGGCGGGCCAGCGTCCGTCGCCGGCATCCGACATCTTTGCGCTGGGCGTTCTGCTTCATCAGGTTCTCACCGGCGAACACCCCATCGAGGGTGCCGACGGCAGACTGCAATCTCCGGCGTCTTCCCTGGCCCGAGCCCCGGTGCCTGCGGTTTATATCGCTGCCGTCCGCGGATTTCTTTCGGAAACCCCGCTCGTCCGTTGTCGCGCATTTGAGCAGATCCGATCTGTTCTGGAAGAAAGCTCCCCGCATACGACGCAGCATGGTGCGCTAACCGGGCCTTGGACGCGGCGACGTATGCTGGCCGCCTCAGGCGCGGCGCTTTGCGGACTGGCCGGCGGCGCAGTGTGGAAACGCGACGATATCTCCGACCTCTTCCATCCGCTGCCGCTCAAGCGATTCGTCGCTCTGGTGGGCTGGCCTCCTTCATCCGACGCGAGTGTCAGGTCCATACTCACAAGCCTGATCGACTCGGTTTCCAGCGAGCTATCGCGGGCAGAGGCATATGACCAGAATCTCTTCCTCATGCCTGACTTCTCCACGGACGTGAACACTCCTGGTCAGTTGAATGACGTAAGGGAATCCGTCGGCGCCAACCTGGTCCTCGCGGCCTCCGCACTGCGTTCCTCGAAGGATCTCCATGTCTCGTTGCAGGTTCTCGATCCTTCCAAGCCCCACCCGCTGCGCAG
This sequence comes from uncultured Acidobacteriaceae bacterium, assembly GCA_963797895.1. Classification (GTDB taxonomy): domain Bacteria; phylum Acidobacteriota; class Terriglobia; order Terriglobales; family Acidobacteriaceae; genus KBS-83. The sequence goes on along the minus strand of CAWCRD010000006.1, from coordinate 799,686 downwards.
CAAGCAACTCCACGTGAGCGCGGGGGATGAGCTGTCGCTCGCGCAGAAAGCGATCCGCGCCGCCGCGGAGCTGCTCGACATCCGCCACTATGAGCCGAGCGATAAACGCATTAGGGCTGGAACCAACAATCCAGAGGCGTATGCAGCCTTTCTGGAAGCCGAGGCCCTGCGAAAGCAGCCCAATGATACGGGCCTGGAACCAGCCATAGAGAAGTACAAGGAGGCGAGCGAACTGGATCGTCACTACGCACTGGCCACGGCTAAGCTAGCTCTCGCCTACTGCCGGCTGGCCGATGTGGAGCATGATCCCGCAGCAACTGCATTGGCGCGAGCCAACGCGGAGAGTGCGCTTGCCATGGATCCCAATCTGGTTCCGGCTCGCATGGCCCTTGCAGGAGCTCTTGAGCAGACCGGGAACGAGACATCAGCGCTGGACGAGATGAAGAAAGCGCTTGCGGCGGATCCAGCCAACGCGCAAACGCTCACCTGGCTTGGCGACCTAAACGTTCGGCTGAACCGGTGGCGGAGCGCCGAAGACTCTTTCCGGCGCGCTCTGCAATTGAGACCGAACAACTGGGTCGCACACATCGAGCTCGGCCTGATGCATTACAAACAGGGAAAGTATCTTCAAGCCCTCTCGGAGTTTCGTACCGCAGCCCTGGCCAGCCCGAAAGATGTTTTGACGCAGAGCAATGTCGGCTTCATGTATCTCGTGCTGGGCCATATTCCGGAGGCTATCGAGAAATTCAAGCTCAGTCTCTCCCTACACCGAACCGCACTGGCGTCGTACATGATGTCAGCGGCGCTCAGGAGCAAGCGCGATGCGCTCTCCGCTCTCCCGTTCGCGCAAGAAGCCACGACTCTCGACGCCGGGAATTGCAACATGTGGCTCGAACTGGGCGACTGCCAGCTGATGATTCAAGGACACGAAGATCAGGCGAGAAGAGCTTACGCTGAGGCCGCCCGGGTACAGCGCGAAGCCCTTGAAAACAACAACACGGACGGCCCCGGATGGATTGTTCTGGGATTGTGTGAGGCAAAAACAGGAGCGAGTCAGGATGCCCTTGTACATCTTCGCAGGGGCGATTCGCTTCCCTCCGACGATATCGACACGCAGATGTGCAAAGCGCGCCTTTTCGAGACTCTGGGTCAGCGGGAGGCAGCTTTAAGCACTTTAGCGTCTTGTTTGCGGCGGGGCGCGACCACCGTTCAGGTCGATCTCATGCCGGAGATGAAGCAGTTACAAGCCGATCCGCGGTATCGCGAGATATTGCGGACGCTGCCGGTCCCCCGAACCACATGAACAACCGCTGCAAGTTAAACAGGAGGACTGCTGCATGAAACTAAAACGCTTATTCATCGCTTGCTATGGCTCACTTCTGCTTATGGGGTTTGCTGGTTGCAAAAAAATCGTCGAAGTTAAGATCGATGAAAAAACACTCGCACCGCTGATCGCGACTCCTCCTCCTGGCGGTACTTTAGAGTGGGCTGCCACGACGCAGGGCGAAAGCTTCGACGTCAGCTTCGAATCGGGTCTCTGCACGCAGAAGGGTCCTCTTCACGCCACCTACGAACATCCGGCTGTGTGCACGATCGCCCCACAATCCTTCAAAGGCGACAACCAGGCGATCTTCTACACCTATGAAATTAGCGGTATCGTGGATGGCAAGCAAACCCATACGACTTATAGGGCAGCGGTTGGGCCAGGCGGCTGCCCACACTGCAAGCTTCAGTGAGGCACCAGACGTTCCGCTGGTTCCTGCAGGCGTAGCGCGGCGGTTGAATAATGGAAACTTTTCCCAGTCGAGGATCAGGCGCGGCTAGACGGCGGAGTGCGGTGTTTTTATGTGAGCTTCATCCATCATTAAGATGCCTGCCGCGCAGCTTCCAAAACAACGTCGACCACAGGATTCGGCGCGGTGTACATAGGCGTGTGGTCTACCGCGTGTGAACGGATGGTGGAGCCCATGCGGTCGGCCATGAACCTCTGGGTCTCCGGGTTGATCATGCGATCCGCTTCCGCGATGAAGAACCACGATGGTTTGGTTCTCCACGCAGGCGCGGGGGCTTTCTCCTGAATGCAATGCACCGCGATTGGCCGCTGCACCGCCGCCATAATGGCTTGCTGATCTGGCGACGCCTTGTGAGCTACCGCGCTGCCAAAACCCTCCGCCGGCATCCAGATCCATCCATGTGCGTCCGGTTCGAGCTTGGGAGCTTCTGGATGCGGCGCGGCACGATAGAAGACATCGGCGACTGTTTCACCCTCATCCGGCGCTAATGCTGCGATGTACACCAGTGACCTGACCCGATCATCCTGGGCCGTAGCGATCACGGCGCCCGCGTAGGCGTGCCCGACAAGGATGACCGGCCCGTCTGTCCTCTGGATCACGCGCCGAAGGGCAGCGGCATCATCGGTAAGCGACGTAAGTGGAATGGGTGCTGCTGTGACGTTCAGCCCCTGGCGTCGCAAGGGCAGAATGATATTGCTCCAGCACGATCCGTCGGCCCATGCGCCATGAACCAGGATCGCCGTCACCGCTTTGGGAGAGAGATTCATCGCGACGCCACCTCGTCCCGCTGGCCGGCGATGCCTTTCCTCGCAAGGAACTCTTTCATCGCGGCGGCAATTTCCGCGCCATGCGTCTCAGTGGCAAAGTGGCCGGTGTCCAGGAATCGAACTTGCGCGCTGGGAAGATCCTTTCGAAACGCTTCGGCTCCGGCGGGAATGAAAAATGGATCGTTCTTGCCCCAGATCGCCAGCAGCGGCGGCTTCGATTTTCGAAAGTACTCCTGAAACTTCGGATAGAGCCTCACGTTCGTTGCATAGTCCAGAAACAGGTCAAGCTGAATCTCCTTGTTTCCCGGTCGTTCCAGCAAAGCTGCATCCAGCGTGTAGGATTCCGGCGCAACGCTGCCCGGATTCTGAACACCATGCGTGTACTGCCAGCGAATTCCTTCGAAGCTCAAAACGTTTTGCCTGATCACCTCGCGGTTGTCCGCCGTGGGCTCAGACCAATATTTACTGATCGGTCCCCACGCGTCGCCGAGCCCGTCTTCGTAGGCATTGCCATTCTGTGAAACGATCGCTGTCACTCGCTCCGGATGGCGCATTGCCAGACGGAAACCGGTTGGCGCCCCGTAGTCAAACACGTAGATCGCATAACGATCCAAGCCAAGCACATCTGTGAAGGCGTCAACCGTGTCGGCCAATGCGTCGAACGAGTATGGGTATTTCCGCCCGTCCGGGACTTCCGTGAATTCGAATCCGGGCAGGTCCGGCGCAATCACTCGGAACTGGTCTGCGAGGCGCGGAATAAGTTCGCGAAACATGAACGATGATGTTGGAAATCCGTGCAGCAGAAGCACGACTGGCGCGCCCGGATCGCCTGCGGCTCGATAAAAAACGTTGACGCCGTCCGCCTCCACTCTGTGGACAGACGTCGCAGGCACAGTGGAACTATCCCTTTCCATGCCGGCGTATGTTTTCGATTGCTCGGATCTATTTCCCGCGCTGGCTGCTTGCTCTGACAAGACTCGATTCATAACAACTCCTCCTCACCGAGGTTGATCTGGTTGCGTGTGGACGATCTGTCGGCACGACATGAAAGGACCCACGTGCCGTTAGACTCCGCGCTGGGCAGTGGATTACATCGAATCAAGGTAAAGTCGAGCGTGACACCGGAGAACATGGTTTTTCAAGGTTACGCTTATTCCGGTGTAACTTGTCAAGCGGCAGAACGTAGGCTAGAGTGCGTCAGGATCGAATCCTGTGAAGTCCTCGATTGCAAATCGGCCCACGGAGTCTCGCCCCCAGTTTCTGGCGGGCGATCTCGCGCTTGATTTTTTGAACACGCGTGTGAGGGTTGGAAAAGAAGTCGTGGATTTGTTCCAAACGGACGAAGATGTACTTGCGTGGCTTAAAAGAGCAGGATTTCCCGTATCAAAGGTTGGCCCCAATAAGGCGTCCGAGTCGATATTGTTGAAGGCCAGAGCGCTGCGGGAAAACATCCGCTCACTTGTGGAGAAGCGAAAGGCCGGGCACCGGGGAGACCCTTCCGCACTCAACGATTTCCTGAAATACGCGCAGAGTCATCCCCGCCTTTTATGGAATAAGCCGCAGTCGCTGATCGTTGAGCGAATACAGCAACCAGACAGGCGCGAGGCTATTTTGGCGCCGGTAGCCGAAGCGGCAGCCGTTCTGCTCTCTACAGCCGACTTCACTCTTGTGAAACGCTGCGAAGGTGCGACCTGCGTGCTGTGGTTCCTCGATCAGACCAAATCGCACCATCGTCGCTGGTGCAGTACCAGTGCTTGCGGGAATCGCTACAAGGTCGCCGCTTACAGGAAACGGCAACGTCATCAGAGCCATTCAGCAAACAAGTAGCGCCTTGCAAGGGCGGTGCGCGGACGATCGGCGATGTAGCCTGCGTACCTTATATATGGTGTCAAGCGAATCTGGTGGGCCCAGAGGGATTCGAACCCCCAACCAAGGGATTATGAGTCCCCTGCTCTAACCGTTGAGCTATGGGCCCTTCAATGACATGCCCAAACCCGATTCACCGCGCCTAGTCAGCATACTAAGGCGAAGCGAGTGCAGGACAAAATCGCCGACCAAGCGGATGGCGTTTCCTGCAATGTTGGGAGCCACGGCATTGCGTAGACTTCGCACGGTACTCAAGTTTTTTCAAAGCGGCTGTTCTCCACGCCAGCAAAGGAGCCGAATTCGACTTCTGGTATGCTTCGGTGCGCCATGCGAATGATGACAGTCGTCGCCGTGGGGTCGCTGATGCTTATCGCAGGATCAGGGATCGCTTGTGAGCAACAGGGATCGGACGATTATGAGACCAGACTCCACTGCTTAACGCTTGCAGAGCAATTTCGGAGCGACAAGCGAAAGACCGTCGCGTCCGAGAAGCAGATTGTTGATACGACTCAGGTGGCGTACAGCAGCAGACGTGATAGCTGCATAGCGATGTTCGCCATATCCGATGCAGCTAAAGGGTCTTACCAGGAATACGACGTGGTAAAGCTCCCATCGGACGTTTCCTTGATCACGTCAATCTGCGCAGCGAAAACAGGCTATGTCTGTATAGATCCCAAACCGCTCGCTATCGCAAACGAGGTGTTTCAAGCAGCGATGGACAACAGGTACGGCCCACCACCTTCGCAGGTATATAGAACGCCCGACAGACCCGGCGACACGTCACTTTACAAGAAGAGCGAAGCAGCCCACTGAGCAGCCAATAAGCAGAAATTCGGCGGCGTGACCGAACTCTTCCCTGACGCGCCTTGCGCTGGATTGGGCTGGTGTTCGTGGATTACGCTACACTCGAACGCACACGCTGGAGCACTGCTGGACAGCCTGTATCGATACCCGAAAATGCTCTGGCCCGCAAGCACATGCAGCGACGCGATCTCCTGAAATTTGCGGCGCTTACCGCCGGAGCAACGGCGGCTCAGCGCGCGCTGGGCAGTTCTCTGCTGCCGGCGGACAGCCCCAATCCGAACGTGCGCCGCGTCCTTGTCGCCTTCAAGTGCCACCTCGATGTCGGCTTTACCGACACCCAGGCGGCGGTGATGCGGAAGTACTTCGACGTTTACTATCCGCAGGCGATCGAGACGGGCGCCGCGCTTCGCAGGGCCGGCGGCGACCGCTACATCTGGACTACGGGCTCGTGGCTGCTTTATGAATACCTGGAGCAGGCTACGCCGGAACAGCGCCGCACGATGGAGCAGGCGATCGCGGCCGGCGACATCAGTTGGCATGCGCTGCCTTTCAGTTGGCAGACCGAGATGCTGGACCGCTCCATGATCGAAGGGGCGCTGGGCCTTTCGCGTTCGCTCGATGCGCGCTTCGGCCGCAAGACAATCGGCGCCAAGATGACCGATGTGCCGGGGCACACGCGCGGCATCATCCCGCCGCTGGCGGCTGCCGGCATTACGCTGCTGGACATTGGAGTGAATGGAGCGAGCACACCACCCGACGTGCCGGAGGTCTTCCTATGGAAGAACCCGGACGGCAGCAGCCTGCCGATGATCTATCACCGCCACGATTACGGTGGAACCGTTGTACTGCCCGGCACGGACACAGCCTTTTCTATGGAGATGCGCAGTGACAACGGCGGCCCGCATACACCGCAGGAGATTCAGGAAATCTATGCCCGGCTGCGCAAGCAATTCCCCAACGCGACGGTGACCGCAGCCACGCTGAGCGATGTCGCTGCGGCGCTCGCGCCGGCGCGGGACAAGCTCCCGGTCGTCACGGAGGAGATCGGCGATACGTGGATCTATGGCATTCCCAGCGATCCGCCGAAGGTCGCACGGTATCGCGAAGCCGCCCGGCTGCGCCAGGAGTGGATCGCGCAGAAGCAGCTCGAAATTGGCGGCGACACGGATCGCGCGCTGCTCAGCCGCATGGCTCTTTCTGTAGAGCACACCTGGGGCACCGATACCAAGCGCTACCTGGATCACGATCACTACAAACCGGCAGACCTGAAGGCGGTGCTCGACCAGCCGGGCTATCAAAAGATGGAGGCAAGCTGGAAAGAGAAGCGCGATGACCTGAGCGACGGCATCGGCCGGCTGCCCTCTGCGATGCGCGCCACGATGGAGCAGCGGCTGGACAGATTGAGCGTCACGGCGCCCAGCCCCGTCGGCATGCGGCCACACCCGGCCTCGCGCGTGCTCGATACCGCGCACTTTCGCATCGCACTCGATCCGCGCACCGGCGCAATCATTGCGCTTGTCAACAAGGCGACGCAGCGCGCATGGGCTTCGCCGCAGAATCCGCTTGCTCTCTTCACCTATCAGACACTAGGCCCCGAGGTCTATGAAGCCTTTATCGGCCGCTACCTCACAGTGAAAACCTGGTGGGGCCCGCAGGATTTCGGCAAGCCGAACATCGCGCATTTCGGCGCCGCCACGCGAGAGTGGCACCCGGTTCTGCGCCAGTGCTGGGTCGGGGAGGATGCGCAGAAGCATCGTCTGCTGGCAGAGCTGGCGATTGACGACCCGGCAAGTGCCGCGGCCGGCCTCGTGGCATGGCCGGCATCGCTCTACCTGGACATTGTGATGCCGAAGAATACGGCACAGCTACAGATACGATTAACCTCACTCAGCAAGCAGGAAAACCGGCTACCGGAGGCCATGTGGCTGACCTTCCATCCCATTGCCCCCTTCGCTTCCGCAACTACAGACGCGCAGGGTTGGGAACTTGAAAAGGTGGGCCAGCCTGTGCGCCCGGCAGACGTCATCCGCGGCGGAGGGCGCAGCATGCATGCGGTATCGGAGCGGCTGCGGTATCGCGATGCCCACGGCCGGTTTGAGCTGGCCACGCTGGATGCGCCGGTGGTGGCGGTCGGCGCGCGCTCACCGCTGGACTTCTCGCTCGACCTGCCCACTATGGACAACGGCGTGCATATCAGCCTGTACAACAACGCGTGGGGCACCAATTATCCGCAATGGTGCGGCGGCGACTGGATGTATCGCTTTACTCTGGCGGCTTAGCGCGGCTGCGCTCCACAGCAGAAACAAATTCCCCAATGTCCGTGCATCCCACTCGTCACGAAGATGTCTGCGATGTTCTGGTGCTCGGCGCCGGGGCAGCCGGCCTGATGGCGGCCATCATGGCCGCCCAGCGTGGCCGGCGCGTTCTCATTCTCGATCGTGCTGACCGCATCGGGAAGAAAATCCTGATCTCCGGCGGCGGCCGGTGCAACTTCACAAATCTCAATTGCACCGCAGAGCATTTCCTTTCCGCCAATCGGCACTTTGCGCGCTCCGCGCTGGCCCGCTACACCCCGCGCGACTTCATCGCACTGGTGGAGCGCCACAACATCCCGTATCACGAAAAAACCCTCGGCCAGCTTTTCTGCGATCGCTCTGCGCGGGACATTGTGGCCATGCTCGAAGCGGAATGCTGTGCAGCCGGCGCACGCGTCGTCCTCAATCAACACATCACCGCCGTCAGCCAGAACCACGGCTTCATGGTGGAGACGACAACAACGGCCTACCGCGCCGGCGCTCTGATCGTCGCAACCGGCGGCCTATCCATTCCGAAGATGGGCGCCACCGACCTGGCCTATCGCATCTCCGCGCAATTTGGTATCGCCGTTGAACCCTGCCGCCCCGCGCTGGTTCCGCTCACCTGGCATGGAGAAGATAGCGCGCGGTATGCCGACCTCACCGGACTCTCAACCGAAGTCATCGCCGCGGAAGACAAAACAAGCTTCCGCGAAAAGCTGCTTTTCACGCATCGCGGCCTGAGCGGCCCGGCCATCCTGCAGATTTCCTCGTACTGGAGAGCCGGCCAGTCGATCACCATCGATCTTGCGCCCCAACGGGACGTCACCGCTTCGCTGCGCTCCCAGCCGGGCGGCCGCGATGCCGCTGCCTTTCGATCTGCATTGCGCGATGTTCTCCCCCAGCGCCTCGCCGATCGATGGGCCGCACTTTACCCGCCGAGCGGCTGGAGCAATGCAGCTCTCCTCAAAGCGGAAGAGCAGTTGCATCGCTGGCGGATCACGCCGGCGGGCACCGAAGGCTATGACAAGGCCGAGGTCACGGCAGGCGGCATTGCGACCGCCGAGTTGTCTGCGCAAACCATGGAGAGCCGGCGCGTGCCGGGTCTCTACTTCATCGGTGAGGCGGTGGACGTGACAGGGCACCTCGGCGGTTACAATTTCCAATGGGCGTGGGCCTCCGGCGCTGCGGCTGGCAGCGCCGTCTAGCGGACTGCACTTCAGACAGTAGGGTTCAGCCAGCCGCCATCGGCCTCCATCAGCTTCTCCGCGGCCTCGGGGCCCCAGGTGCCCGGCTTATACATCTGCACCGGCGGCATGTTTTCGAGCAGCGGCTCCAGAATGCGCCACGCCTCTTCGACGTAATCCACGCGGGCAAAGCGCGTCTGATTGCCGACAATGGCGTCCGCCAGCAACTCCTCGTACGGCAGTATGTCGTCGGGATTGGCGTGCTGCGTCGCGAGCATTTCAACCGGAGCGCCGCGCGGCACTTCGCCCGGGATGCGCACGTGCGCGCCCAGACCGATGGTCATATCGGGGCTGACGCGGAAGCGCACATAATTCGGGGGCAATGGATCTCTGGAGAAGATATCGGGATGACGCCGCAGCCGCGCCACGACTTCCGTCGCCGTGACCGGCAGCGACTTGCCTGCCCGGATGAAGAACGGCACATCCTTCCAGCGCCAGCTATTGATGCAGACCTTCAGCGCGACATACGTCTCCACCTGCGAATCTGGGTTCACGCCAGGCTCGTTCCGGTAGCCCTCGAATTGCCCGCGCACAACCTCGCTGGGCACCATGCACTGAACCCCTTTCAGCACTTTCGTCCGCTCATCGCGCAGCGCCTCTGCGCCGGAGCCTACCGGCGGCTCCATCGCCACGTTGCTCAGCAACTGCATCAGGTGGTTCTGCAACACATCGCGGATCGCGCCAGTCTGGTCGTAGAAGGCGCCGCGCCCCTGCACGCCGAAGCTCTCCGCCATCGTGATCTGCACGCTCTCCACGTAGTGGCGGTTCCAGATCGGCTCCAGGAACGAGTTGTTGAAGCGGAAGAAGATCAGGTTCTGCACCGCATTCTTCCCCAGATAATGATCGATGCGGAAGACATCATTCTCATCGAAGGTCTGGTGCACGATCTGGTTCAGCTCAATCGCGGATTGAAGGTCATGGCCGAACGGCTTCTCGATGACCACACGCGCCCCGTCCGCGCATCCGGATTGCTTCAACTGTTCCAGCACCTCGCCGAAGAGACTCGGCGGGATTGCCAGGTAGTGGATCGGATGCTTCGCCGCACCCAGTTTCTTGCGCACTTGCTGGAAGGTCGCGATGTCGGCATAGTCGCCGTCGACGTAGCACAACAGCGCCATCAGCTTGTCGAAGCCTTCGGGGTCCACGCCGCCGTGCGTCTCCACGCTCTCGCGCGCACGCTTCTTCAGGTCTTCCAGCGTCCAGCCGGACTTGGCCACGCCGATGACCGGGCCCTTCAGCTTGCCGCGCTTGGCCAACCGCTGCAGCGAAGGAAAGATTTGCTTATACGCCAGATCGCCTGTCGCGCCAAAAAATACCAGGGCATCCGAAACTGGTTGCGTCACTTGCCGTTCTCCTCATCGTTCACTTCGTTCCAAGTAGGACATCTATCCAACTGCCACCGCATATCGTGGTGGTGGCGCACCTATTCATGATGCCATCGGGTCATTTCGGATTCACCGCGCCATCCCGCACACTTAGTCGCAGCCAGGCCATCTTGCGACAGGTACAATCCCTGCACCAGCTTACGCCCCGCCTGTTATGAGACTCCTCCACGTCATCGCCTCCATCCGCGCCGCTGGTGGTGGCCCAATAGAAGTCGTGCGAAGCCTCTCCGCGGTGCACCAGCGCGACGGCCACTCCGCCGAAGTCGTCAGCCTGGACGATCCGGCTGATCCTGAGGTTCGCAATTTTCTCCTTCCCGTGCACGCGCTTGGGCCGCCGCGCAACCGTTACGGCTATTCGCCACGCTGCGTGCCATGGCTCCGCCAGAACCGGAGCCGCTACGATGCTGTCGTCGTCCATGGCCTTTGGCAATATCACAGCTTCGCCGCGTGGCGCGCGCTTCGCACCACCGGCACGCCCTACTATGTCTTCCCACATGGAATGCTCGACCCGTGGTTCAAACGTACGTATCCGCTGAAGCACGCAAAGAAATGGCTTTACTGGCCCTGGGCTGACTATCGCGTCCTGCGCGATGCGCGCGCCGTCCTCTTCACCTGCGAGCAGGAGAAGTTGCTGGCTCCCCAGTCTTTCGCGCTCTACCGCGCGAACGCGGTGGTCACAGGACTGGGCACCACTCCTCCGCCACCCGGCGTCGATGCATCGCTCTTTTTCGATCGCTACCCCGAGCTTCGCGGCAAACGGCTCCTGCTCTTCATGGGGCGCATCCATCCCAAGAAAGGATGCGACCTGCTGCAGGAGGCCTATGCCGCGACCCTGGCGAAAGATCGCGCATGGCGGCTGGTCTTTGCCGGTCCGGATAGCGTGGACTGGCAGCAGACACTCGCCGCTCGCGCTGCGGCGCTGGGCATCGCGGACCGCATCGTCTGGACCGGGATGCTACGCGATGCGATGAAGTGGAGCGCGCTGTTCGCGGCGGAGGTCTTCGCTCTTCCATCGCATCAGGAGAATTTCGGCATCGCTGTAGCCGAGTCGCTCGCCTGCGGTGTTCCCGTCCTCATCTCACGCGAGGTCAACATCTGGCGGGAGATCGAAGCGGGTAATGCCGGCCTCGTGGCTCCGGATAGCGTCGAAGGCACGACCGGTCTGCTGACTGAATGGCAGCAACTTCCCGAGGCCCAGCGCGCCGCAATGCGGGAGAACGCGCGCCGGTGCTTTGCGCAGCATTTCGATATTGAACACAGCGCGGCGCGGTTGCTGGAGACCATTGAGACAAGTGCCGGCGCGCCCGCGACTCGCTAACGCGTATCCACTTCGTTCCACAGGAACGACAAGATATCCGTGTAGTCCTGGACCTTCTGCGTCACCGAAACCCCGGAGCTGTGGCCGCCTTTCAGGCTGTAGTGCAGCAGGATCGGCCGATCGCCGGCGGTCGCTGCCTGCATTTCGGCCGTCATCTTGCGCGCGTGCAGCGGGTCGACGCGCGTGTCGTTGTCGCCCGAGAAGAACATGATCGCCGGATACTTGGTGCCTTGCTTCACGTTCTGATAGGGCGAGTAGGCGCGGAGATATTTGTAGTCCGCCGCTTGGTCGGCCGAGCCGTATTCGGTTGTCCATAGCCGCCCGAACTCGAAATTCTGATAGCGCAGCATATCGAGCAGCGGGTAGCCGCACACGATCGCGCCATACAACTCCGGATGCTGCGTCATAGCCGCGCCCATCAGCAGACCGCCGTTGGAGCGTCCCCAGATCGCGAAGTTCGCCGGGCTGGTGTACTTCTGGTCGATGAGATAGTGGGTTGCCGCGAAGAAATCGTCAAAGACATTCTGCTTCTTCTCGAACATTCCAGCCTTGTGCCAGTCCTCGCCGTATTCGCCGCCGCCGCGCAGATCGGGCTCGGCAAACCAGCCGCCCTGCTCCAGCCACCATGCGTACAGCGGATTCCACTCTGGCGTGATGCTGACATTGAAGCCGCCATAGCCGGTCATCAGCAGCGGCGTTTTGCCGTTGCGCGGCAGCCCCTTCTTGCCTGCGATGAACATCGGAATGCGGGTGCCGTCCTTCGAGGTAAAGAAGACCTGCTGCACCTGGTAGCGTTCCGGATGGAACGGCACCTTAGGCTGGGCGAAAATGCTGGTTGCGCCTGTATCGGCCTGGTAACGATAGATGGTCGGTGGCACATTGAAGGATGCGAAGCTGTAGAAGCCCTCCTTGTCGAGCGGCCGGCCGTAAGGCACACTCGCGCTCCCGATGCCCGGCAGCTTCACTTTCCCCTGCAGCCTGCCGTCGAGCGTGTAGATCGAGATCTCGTCCTTCACGTCCACCAGGCGATCCACAAACAGCTTTCCCCCCAGCACGCTGGCGTCCTGGATGACGTTGTCGTTCTCCGGCACGATGGTCTGCCACTGCTGCGGCGGCGTATTCAGATCGGCGCGCAGAATCTGCCCCTTCGGCGCGCCCATGTCCGTCTTGATCAGGAACGTGTCGCTGCCGGTATCGATCAGGGTGAAGCGGTTATCGACGCCGTAGATCACCGGCGTGAACTCCGCATCCGGCGCTCGCAGGTCTTTGATCAGGATGTCCTCGCGCTTCGCCGGCACGCCGCGGCTGATGCTCACGATGAGCCAGTGGCCGTTGTCCGACGTGCTCACGCCGATCAAATCCAGTTCGCCAAGCGGCTCGCCCTTGTACTCCTTGCCGAAGATCACCTTGTCCGCAGAGGCGTCCGTGCCGAAGGCGTGCCAGTAGACCAGCGTGCCCGAGTGATGGAAGACAGCGTAATAGAGGCCGGTCTTGTCCGGACTGATCTGCACCCCCATGTAGCGCTGGGTCGGAAGCCGGTCTGCAAGTTCCTTTCGCGCCGTCACGTCCATCACGCGAACTTCCTGCTCGTCCGCGCCGCCCTGGCGGATGCCGTAGGCCAGTAGCGAGCCGTCATTCGTCACGTCGAGAATATCCACCGACGTGTTCTGGTCGGCGCTCAGCTTGCCTGCGTCCACCAGGCGCTCATCCGCGCCCGCCGCTCCGTGCCGCACATAAATGGAACCCTGGTTCTCATCCGCCAGCCGCTTCCTGAAGAAATACAGATCGCCGCGCTTGCTTGGCACCGAGTAGGTGTCCACCCGCTCCAGCTTCGTCAGCTCCGCTTTGATCTCCGGCCGGATCGTCACCTGCTGCAGGTAGCTGTCCGTGTAGGCGTTCTGCTGGTCGATCCAGGAGCGTGTCGCCGCGTCGTGCTGCTGCTCGAGCCAGCGGTAGTCGTCCGTGATGGTGTCGCTATGCAGCGTGTCAGTGACGGGATGCTTGGCCGTCTCCGGCGGATCGGGCAGCACCACGCCATTGCCGCCGCGCACCTGCCCAGCAGCCGGCGAAGGCGTGCGCTGCACGGTCAGCACGTTGTTGGTGGTGCCGTTGGCGGGGTTCGCCTCCTCGCCGCCATGGCGCTTCGCGACCTGCCCCAGATGCGAGGATGATTGCGGCTCCTGCTGTTGCGACTGCGCCATCCCCACCGCCCCTATCACCGCACAACCCAGAACACCCGCTCCGATCGCGGCTTTCAGTCCCATCTGTGGCCTCCCGCAAACTGACACACGGTTATATCCCAAGCTGCCGGACAAGTCGCCAAAGGAATCAGGAAAGGCCATTCCGTCGTCACCGAAGCCGTAGCGTTGGCGCGGGTTTACTGTCCGTTCGCCACACGGCAGGTTGCGCACCACGCTGCTCCGCCCTGACACTGACAGGTCAACCGACTGAAGAGGGGAACCGTACTATGTCCAGCCAGGCAGAAAAGGGAGCGCGCTTCCGCGCCCTGCACCAGCGCGACCACGCCTTCATCATTCCGAATCCGTGGGACGCCGGCACCGCGCGGCTGCTGGCGCAGCTCGGCTTTGAGGCGCTCGCCACCACCTCCGCGGGTTACGCCTTCTCCGCCGGACTGCCAGACGGCGCCGTGGGCCGCGACGTCATGCTCCAGCACGTGAAAGCGATCGTGGATGCAACGGATCTGCCGGTCAGCGCCGACCTTGAAAACGGCTTTGGCGACTCGCCTGAGACCTGCGCTGAAACGATTCGTCTGGCCGCCGCTACCGGCCTTGCGGGCGGCTCCATTGAGGACGTCACTCCCCGCCCCCATGGCACCCTGTACACGTTCGAGCACGCGATTGAGCGTGTCCGTGCCGCCGCGGAGGCTGCCCACTCCGGCTCCGCTCCGTTCATCCTTACAGCGCGTGCGGAAAACTTCATCGCCGGCAATCCTGACATCAGGGATACGGTTCGCCGGCTGCAGGCCTTTCAGGAGGCCGGCGCTGACGTGCTCTACGCGCCGGGACTCAAGAGCAAGGAAGACATCGCCGCCGTGCTCAGTTCCGTCGATCGGCCCATCAACGTCCTCGTCCCGGTGCAGGGAAACGCGCTCGACTTGGCTACGCTATCCGCGATGGGCGTGAAGCGCATCAGCGTGGGCAGCTCGCTCTCCCGTGTGGCCCTCACAGCCTTCTACCGCGCGGCCGAAGAGATGCGGCAGAAGGGCACCTTCAGTTTCGGCAACAATCTGGTCGCCTACGATAAGTTCAACGAGATGTTCGAGCGGTAAGCGACGAAGTCGCAGCTTGCTGCCAGAAGGCAACCGTCTCCGCCGTGATCGTCCGCCGCCCCGCCGCGTTCTCGCGGTCATGCAGCGAGCGGAGCGCCTCCCACAGCGACGTCGCCTCGCGCTCCAGCCCCAGAACGCGCAGCGAACGTAGCATCCGGGTCAACCGCAGATGATTGTGGTTGCCTGCATGCAGCCAGTTGCGCGAGGCCGCCGCAAATTGAGGCCCTTGCACCACTGCATCGCCATCCAGAGCGAAGCCATAGAACTCCAGCATCCGCTCAAACGCTGCCCGCAGCCATCCCTGCGCCTCCGCGCTGCTGCGGATTGCCGCGATGCTCCCGGCGTCGAGCACCGGCGCATCCGGATTCGCGCCGCTCCGCTCGGGCAGCGGAAAGATCCACTGGATGTAGTCGTGCACCATTTCGAGCTGCACGTCGTCCCAGCCCAGGATTTCGTCGAACGTGCGGCCCTGGTCGTCTGTGCCACCGGAGAAGAAGCGCGTCAGCTTGTCCGCATCGTGAGCCATAGCAATCTGGAAGCGTCCCAATGCCGCATGGTTGCCGCGCGCCCCTTGCTGCACACTCCCGGCATTCCGCGATGCTCGATAAGCTAGAGCGAACGCCCGACCACGCATGCACGAAACCGCGCCTCCACCCCCGAACGAGATACCGGCCGACTTGCCCGATCTACCCAAAACGAAGCAGCCCCATGGCCGCGCCGCCGCACTGGCCGTCGCCACCGGCATCCTGCTGTCAAAAATCATCGGCCTCGTCCGCGAGCGCGTCTTCGCCTATTACTTCGGCAACTCCATGGCTGCCGATGCATTCAAGGCTGCCTTCCGCATCCCGAACATGCTGCAGAACCTCTTCGGCGAAGGCGTTCTGTCTGCATCCTTCATTCCGGTGTATGCGCGTCTGAACGCCGAGGAGCGCCACGAGGAGGCTACCCGCACCGCCGCCGCCATCTTCGCCATCCTGGTGCTGGTCGCCTCTGTGCTGGTGCTGCTCGGGGTGCTGTTCGCTCCCGCTCTGGTCGACGTGATCGCTTACGGCTTCCGGGGCGAGACGCGCCTGCTCACTATCCAGCTTGTCCGCATCCTCTTTCCCGGCGCGGCGCTGCTGGTGCTCTCCGCCTGGTGCCTCGGCATTCTCAACAGCCACCGGCGCTTCCTGCTCTCCTATACCGCGCCCGTCGTATGGAACGCCGCCATGATCGCGACGCTTTTCTGGCAGGGGCGGCGTCTCTTCATTCACGGCCTCACCGCTGCGACGGACGTTGAGCCGCGCCTCGCCGTCGCGCTGGCCATCGGCTCAGTGGTCGGCTCCGCACTGCAGTTCTTCGTCCAGATACCGTCCGTCCTGCGCCTGCTGAGCCCTTTGCAGTGGAAGGCGACCTTCCGCTCCGAGCATGTCCGCACCATCGTCCATAATTTCTTCCCGGTCTTCATCAGCCGCGGCGTCGTGCAACTGAGCGCCTTTGTAGACCAGATGCTCGCCTCGCCGCTGCCCACCGGCGCGGTCGCAGCGCTTAGCTACGCGCAGATCATTAATCAGCTTCCCGTTTCGCTCTTCGGCATGGCCGTCTCTGCCGCGGAACTTCCCGCGATGTCCGCGGCCCTCGGCACGACGGAGCAGATCGCCGCCAAGCTTCGCGCGCGCCTTGCCGCCGGCCTGCAGCAAATTGCCTGGTTCGTCGTCCCGTCCGCAGTGGCCTTCGTCGTGCTTGGGGATGTGGTGGTCGCTGCCATCTACCGCACCGGCCACTTCGATGCGCAAGCCGTGACCTACGTCTGGAGCGCGCTCGCCGGCTCCGGCGTCGGCCTGCTCGCCGGCACCTCCGGCCGCCTCTACTCCTCGGCGTTCTACGCGCTGCGCAACACGCGAACGCCGCTCAATTTCGCCGTGATCCGGGTCGCGCTCACGCTCGGACTGGGCTACTTCTTCTCGAAACCCCTGCCGCACCTGCTGGGCATCGATCCGCGCTGGGGCGTCGCCGGGTTGACGTTGTCGGCCGGGCTGGCGGCATGGGTCGAATACTCGCTGCTTCGCCGCGCGATGCAACAGCGCATCGGTGTGGTCGATTACCCGGCCAGCCGTGTTCTCCGCCTGTGGGCCAGCGCCATCGCCGCCGCTGTGCTTTGCTTTCTGTTGCACCGGCATTTGCCCATACATGGGCATGGCTCGCGCGCCGCCATCCTGACCGCCATCGCGGTGCTCGTCCCCTATGGCGTCCTTTACGTCGCTTTCACGGTAGCTATGAAGGTGCCGATCCCGGGCAGCCTGCTGCGGCGTTTCAAGCGGCGTTGAGACGTTATCCGTATCGCAGCGCAATCGCGGACATGCAATGCAAGTATGCGCGCGGTCATTCGAGTGATCGCACGATAACGAGAAATCCATGCACCGGTAAACGCCATCCGCGGACTGCGCCATCCAAACAAGGGAACGCAATTCCGACGCGAAGGAGCCTCTCATGGCATCAAGATTGTCGAAGACGACCCAGGATCACGATGAGATACGCAAATGGGCTGAGGCGCGAAACGCCATCCCCTGCGAAGTTGCCAGCACCGAGCGGGATGGCGAGGCCGGCATTCTGCGCTTCTGCTTTCCTAATGCGAAAAACCGCAACGATGACTCGTTAAAACAGATCGAATGGGACCAGTTCTTTGAGAAGTTCGATGAGAATGGGCTTTCAATGGTGTTTCAGGAGAAGACGGCCGGGGGCGCGCGCAGCAACTTCAACAAGCTGATCCACGCCGACTCGGAAGCCAGCTCCCGCAGCGGTTCCGGTAGTCGGTCGGCCGCCAGCCGCTCCCGCAGCAGCGGCAACACATCCAGCACAAAGTCCAGCAGCAGCAAATCAAGCACGAGCAGCAGCGGCAGCCGGTCAAAAAGCACGAGCAAGTCCGGCGGGCACGGACATTCCACCCATCGCCGCCACGCAGCCTAGGATCCCCCAGGCACACGCAGGCCCCGAAGCGGATATTCCGCTCGGGGCCTTCGCATATCTGTAGATATCCCGCTCTCGCAGAGTAAAGTGGATGCACTCCGAGGCGCTACTCCCCCAGGCGCAACGAAATCGGGCCTCAACACACCATTCCATGAGAGGCATCTATGCGTTCCAGAAGAATCGGGCGGATCGCCGTTCCCGCGTGCACAGTCGTTCTATCGTTAGCAGCCACAACCCCCCTGCTGGCAGATGCAAGTTACAAAGAAACTACCCAGATCACCGGCGGCTCGATCGTGGGCATGATGAAGATGGCGGGCACCTTCAGCTCGCAGGCGCGCAAGGCGAACCAGCCGATCACCTCCGAGGTCTACGTCAGCGGCAACCGCATGGCTCGGATAAACCCGGATAGAACGGAGATCATCGACCTGGATGCCGGAACGATTACGAGTATCGATACGGCGAAACGCCAGTACACCACCATGACTTTCGACCAGATGCGCCAGCAGCTCGAGCAGGCCGAGCGCAACGCCGAGGCCAAGGCGAAGGAAAGCAAAGCCGAAGCGCAGAAGCAGCCCGCAGACCAGCCGCCGCAGAACGTGGATATGTCCTTCGACGTCCATGTGCGGGAGACAGGTGCGGCAAAAGAGGTCTCCGGTCTGGATACGAAGGAAGCCATCATGACGATGGCGATGAATGCCACGGACAAGAACACGCAGCAGACGGGGGCGCTCGCCATCACCAACGATATGTGGCTCGCCACCAGCACCCCGGTGTACGACGAAGTGCGCGCTTTCGATCAGAAATTCGCGCAGAAAATGGGACAGGTGTTCAGCGGCAGCCAGGGTATGCAAGGTATGCAGGCGCTGATGGCTCAGCCGGGCGCGGCCAAGGGCATGTCGGAAATGGCCAAAGAGGTGAGCAAGCTGAAGGGCGTGCCGATTCTGCAGGTGATGCGGATGGGCATGACAGCGAACGGCCAGCCGTTGCCGGCAGCCTCCGAGGCGCCGCTGCCACCTTCCAATGGACCGGCAATGCCCAGCGCCGGCGACGTTGCGCAACAGACGGCTACGTCGGTCATCGCAAGCAAGCTTGGTGGGTTGGGCGGATTCGGCGGATTCGGACACAAGAAGAAGGCAGCGGATCCCGCGCCGGCGCCGGCTGCCGACGCCCCGGCCGACGCCTCGAAGACGGGAGCCGCGGCGGACCCCACTTCAAGCGTGCTGATTGAATCGAGCACGACACTCAGCGATTTTTCATCCGCCCCGGTCGATGGCTCGCATTTCCAGGTGCCCGCGGGCTTCCAGCAGGTGGCGGCGCCCGGTCCACGAGCCAGCTCATAGCTCTCCAGACACAGGAAAGCCCCGAAGCCGAGATCGCACTTCGGGGCTTTTATCCTGTCAGATGCCCGCTTGATCTTTATTGCGGGCAAGGCACAGCGGAACGCGTCAACGCATTTTCGTTCGGGTAACTCCATGCGCCATCGATTGCATTGGAAGCCGGCCCCTGGCTGAACCACTGCAACAACGCCTCGGTTTGCGGGTGGAAGGTGTAGATCTTCCCGCTTTCTCTCAGCGGAATTGCGACCGTCGCATCCGGCAACACTTCCACCGGATCTCCGGTCTCCAGGTTGTCCTGACAGTGCTTCGAACCCGCCGGCTCTCCGGGGAATTGCCAGACCGGGACGGCGGTATCTACGAATGGATCGTCGTAAGCCTCCGTCACTTCGTGGGAAAGAGCGGTGATGTCCTGGAATCCCGCACCGAACAGCCCAGGAGAGATCCAACTGGCATAGGCAACGACCCAGCGCGGCTGTGGAATTGTGCTTGAGTCCAAGAAATAGGTGTGGAAGCCGAGAACACAGCAGTCCGCGAAATTTCCGGCGCTATCAATGGAGAACAGGAAAGTGTTCGGGTAGAGCTGCATGCTGAATGCATCGGTGGTGTCGTTGCCGGAGTTAATGTCGTTCACAACCTGATTGTCGAAGACGCTGTTGAAGAACAGGTCCAGCAACTCAATGAAGGAATCGCCATTCGGCGCCGTGCCCACGTAGTAATTCTGCACTTGCTTCACCGTGCCACCCGGAAACTGGACATTGACAAAGCGCGGCACCGTGATCGTCACCCGATTCACGATGCTCGGGTCGAGGCGCGTGTGCCAGTTCTGCTTCATCGTGTTGAAGAACTCGGCGCGTTGGATGGCATCTGTAAACTGCGTCCTGCCGTCTCCGTAAAGAGCGTTCTCAAAGACTGGCGAGCCGAGCGTCAGGCTTTCAAAGGGGTCGTAGGAAATCACCCGGTTTACGCTGCCGTCCGCATTCAGCAACCGCAGCGAAACCGCGGTGATCTTCGCGGGAATGCTGGTCGTTCCCCCCAGGTTCGGATCGTTCCCGATCATGGTGTAGGGAAAGACGCTGCCCGCGTCGGGTCCGCCTGTCGCCGCGAACGCGCCCTGGAAAGTATCAATCGTGTCCAGCCCGAAGAGAGTCCCGTTCCCCATGACCGCGGAGTTTGCGCCTGACGCGGCGTTCGCCCGATCCCGGCCGTGAGACAAGGTGACGCCGTTCTCGTCGGTAGCGGACTTGCCGCGGGATGTCCTCGCGCCGGCAGGGAATGTCACCATCGGCGAAGAGGTCACGGTGTGAACCGACGGCATGGGAACCGGCGCCATCCTGGTGTAGCCGGGGTTGCCGAGTTTCGACTGGGCCTCATTCTGCGTTGACTGGGCCGAGAGAATCGGAGTGATACAAAGCAGCGCGGCAGCGGCCGCGCATCCACTGATAAAGCTAGGCAGAGCTTTCATAAACTGGTCTCCAAGTTGCTGCGGAAGTGTGGTGAAAACCACCGAGCACCATACTCCGTTTCTGTGCGGCTCGCGTGTGGATCGCACACAAATTTTTAAATTCCTCACACATTGCCAGTAATAAATTGACAAGTAACCGTACGGTTAACTTTTGCGATACGGTAAGCCTGCACCGCTCGACATGCAAAAAAGCCCCGGAATTTTCCGGGGCTTTTTTCTTGGAAAAACTGAGCTTCTGTTTAGACCGAAACCGCCTTCGCCGATTCGCTGGGCTTGTTGTCCGCGCTGCCCGGCTTGCGGATGTCGATGCCGCCCTTGAAGAAGGCGCCATCTTCGATCGAGATGCGCTGCGCGATCACATCGCCGGTCAGCGAACCTTCGCTGCGGATGTCGACGCGGTCGCTGGCGTTGATGTTGCCACGGACCTTCCCCAGCACCACGACTTCGCGGGCGGAGATGTTCGCCGCCACCTGGCCGTTGCGGCCTACCGTGACGCGGTTGCCCGGCAGGTTGATCGCGCCCTCGACCTTGCCGTCGATGTACAGCGACTCGGAGCCGGTGACTTCGCCCTTGACTACCAGGCTCTTGCCGATGGTGGCCTGGTCGGCTGCTGCGGATTGAGCTGTCGGAGATGAGGAGGGACGGGAAGCAGCCGGCTCGAACCCGCCGGATGCAGGAGTGGCCGGACGGTTCGGCTCATTGTTGGGGGACTGGGGAGTACTGCCGGGCTGATTCGGTTTCCACATCGCTAGGGTGTTTCCTTTCAGATACTGCAAAATATGCTATGGCTGCCGACGGCCCCGCGGGAATCACTCGCCCGCCCTCTGCACTGGTCCATCCTTCAGCAGGTACAGCAAACGAGCGGGAGCGGCGCACCCGCGTCAATTGCTGCCTTTGTCTGCATATTACTCACGTCTCTGGGAAAATTGCATCCCTCGTCAATAATCTTTTCGCCGAATCTTGCACCTAAGTGGTACCTCCAGAGGCGGTTGCGGCACCCGTGACAGCCGCGGGATACCATCAAACCCATCATGCCCTCGGACCGCGATCTCCTCGCCCGCATCGGCCGCTCCTCCGGAGGCCGTGCCGGCTATAAGCAACTGGTGCGGGAGCTTGGCCTGGGCGGAGGCCGCGAGCGCCGCCTGCTGCTGGAACAGCTTGCGCGTCTCACCGTCCGTGGCGCGCTGGTCAAGGCCGATCGCGACCACTGGAGTCTGCCCCAGGCAGCCGCTGCCCGCACCAACCTGATTGCCGGGCGTCTGGACCTGCACCGCGACGGCTTCGGCTTTGTCCGGCCTACAAACACTATTGGCACGACCGGCTCAGGCGATAAGGACGAGGACATCTTCATCCCGCCTGCCGAGCTCAATGGCGCGATGCAGGGCGACCTGGTGTTGGTTGAGCTGCTGCCGCCGCGCACCTCCGGCCCCAACACCGGCAAACGCGCTGGCCGTGTTGTGCAGATCGCCCATCGCCGCAACCCCACCGTCGTCGGCCGCTTCCGGTATGCAACCGGCGAACGGGCGCAGGGCAACTATGTCGTCCCGTTCGACGAGCGCATGGCGCATCCGATCCTGATTCCGTTCGGCGATGAGGTGCCGCTTTATCAGGATGAAGATTCCGGGCCGGAACGGACGCCGCATCGCGTCATTGGCGAGGATGTCCACCACAAGCGCCCGCGACCCGGACGATCTCGAAGGACTGGTCGTCGACGTGGAGATCACGGAATGGCCCACGCTGCACCGCCAGGCGCGCGGTCGCGTGCTCGAAATCCTCGGCGATCCGGACGACTTTGGCGTCGATGTCGAGATCATGATCCGCAAGCACCACATCCCGCACCTCTTTCCGGACGCGGTGCTGGAGAACGCGCGCGGGGTCGCTCATCTCGACCAGCAGGAGATTGCCGGCCGCCGTGACTTTCGCGGACTTCCCATCGTCACCATCGACGGCGAGACGGCCCGCGACTTTGATGACGCCGTCCTGGTGAAACATACTCGCGACGGATACGAATTGCAGGTCCACATCGCCGATGTGGCGCAGTATGTCACCCCGGGCTCACCGCTCGATCTGGAAGCACGTCTGCGCGGCACGTCTGTCTACTTCCCCGACCGCGCCGTGCCCATGCTGCCGCAGGAGCTTTCCTCGGATATCTGCAGCCTGCGCCCTGCGGAAGATCGTCTGGTCCTCTCCTGCATCATGCAGCTTGACCGGCATGGCGCGGTGCTGAGCTACGAGGTGTGCGAGGGCGTTATCCGCTCCGCGCGCCGCATGACCTACACGCAGGTCCACGCGATCCTCGAAGGCGACGAAGAGACGCGCGCGGAGTTCGCGCCGCTGGTTCCCGAGTGCGAGCGTATGCTCACGCTTGCCAAGATCCTCAACCGCAAGCGCGAGCAGCGCGGCTCCATCGACTTCGACCTGCCCGAGCCGATCATCGATTTCAACGACGAAGGAGAGATGCAGGGCATTCTGCGCTCTGACCGCACCTGGGCCAACCGGCTGATCGAGGAGTTCATGCTCTCCGCAAACGAGTGCGTGGCCGACTGGCACGAGCGCCTCGGCGTGGCATCGATCTATCGCATCCACGAGAAGCCTGACGCCAAGCGCGTGATTGACTTCGAAGAAACCGCAGCGCACTTCGGCTACTCGCTCGGGATCGGCGCCCTGCCGGTGAAGCGGGTGCAGTTCAAGAGCGAGCGCCGCGAATTCCGCGCCCACAACGCGCGCAATCGCGGTGGTGGACGCGCAGCGCCACGCCAACACGAGATCCCGCAGGAGATCCCGGTTACGCCGCAGATGTATCAGCGGCTGGCAAAGAAGATCGCCGGCAAGCCCGAAGAGCGCATCCTGGCGCACCTCATGCTGCGCTCGCTCAAGCAGGCCCGCTACTCAGAGAAGAACGAAGGCCACTTTGCGCTGGCCACTTCGCATTACACGCATTTCACCTCGCCCATCCGGCGCTACCCGGACCTCGTCGTCCACCGCATTTCCAAGGCGCTGCTGGATGCGGGTGTCTCCGGCCCTGTGGAACTCGGTTCTGACGCGGTGCGGGAAAAGAGCGCCACAGGCGCCACCGACTCCGCTCCTCTATCAGAAGACGATCTCGGCGCAATCGCGAAGGAGTGCAGCGACAATGAGCGCCGCGCCGCCGAAGCCGAGCGCGAGCTGATGGAATGGAAGAAAGTAAAGTTCATGCAGCATCGCATCGGCGAAGACTTCGATGCGATGGTGATGAACGCGACCAAGTACGGTCTCTTTGTCGAGCTCACCGATCTCTTCATCGAAGGCCTGGTGCCCGTCAACAGCCTGCTCGACGACGTCTACACCTATCGCGAGAACACGCGGCAGATCATCGGCAACCACAGTGGCCGCCGCTTCTCTATCGGCGATCGGCTGCGCGTGATCCTCGATCGCGTGGACGAGGTCGAGCGGCGGCTGCAGTTTTCGGTACTCGACGAGCCAAAGACCAGCCCCTCCGCGCGCAAAGGCAAGAAGAAGCAGAAGCCCGCCGCCGCAGCGCCCGAGCCCGGCCGCCATTCACGGCCGGTCAAGCGAGGCAAACCCAAAGCAAAAAAACGCCGATAGCTCCCCTGTGAGTTCAGGTAGGGCGCTGGCTCGACGGCGCAGGGGGCTCGTCGGACGAGTCCTCTGCCGGCTCGTCGTCAAGCCCCAGCCGGGTTTCGATCCTCACCGGACCTTTGCCCCGTTCGGCATTGCGGCGCTGCTGGCGCATGTTCACGATGAACAGGACGACCCGCAGCACCAGGATGCCGACCAGCACTGCCACCAGTCCCCACTGCGTCTGGCCGCGTCCGTGCATCAGCCAGAAGATCGCGGCCAGCACGACGATCACGAACAGCGCGAAGGTGAGCGTCCCCGTTCTTTTCATGCCGATTCGGCTCCTTATGCTGACTACTTTAGATGGAATCGCCCGGTCGCGTCGCTGCCGGCAGCAGTTTCAACTTAGGAATAACGCGCAAGTGCTACCGATTAACGCGTAAATGTCCTTGTATACGGGCAAACTCGCGGTATACGCTCGCGAGCGAGTCCTGCCATCCATCTGTTTTTTTGACGCAGTTTCACCTCATCGTTCTGCCACTGTTCGAGGTCCCTTTGCGACGCCGGCCCCTGATTGTTTGCCTTCTGCTCCTGCCCATCTCTGCCATTCCTTTTACAGCCTTCGCCGCGGACTGGCAGCAGCCCACGCCGGAAGAGCTGAAAATGACTTCCGAACCGGGCGCCCCCAACGCCGACGCCATCTATCTGTATCGGGAAGATGTCACGGACAACAAGTTGCACATGGAGGCGGTCTATGTGCGGCTGAAGATCCTGCGCGACGAAGGCAAGAAATATGCCGACGTCGAACTCACCGGCGCCGGCCGCGACTTCCAGATCACCGACATCCAGGGCCGCACCATCCACAGCGACGGAACGGTCATCCCCTTCACTGGCAAGCCCTACGAGAAGCTGCTGGTGAAGACGAAGACCCGGCAGTACAAGGCGAAGGTCTTCTCCCTGCCCGACGTCGAAAGCGGCAGCATTCTGGAGTACCGCTATAAGCTGCGCTACGACGACCATATCTACGTCTCGCCGGAGTGGGATGTGCAGCAGCCGATCCTTGTCCGGAAAGCCCATTTCCGCTATGTCCCGACCGATCAGCAGGTGATCTCCCATGTGGACAAGGGCAATGTCACGAGTTCGCTTGCTTATAGCCAACTGCTGCCACAGGGCTCCAAAGTTGTGGAGAAAAACGGGACTTACGATCTGGAGGTCGCGAACGTCCCCGGGCTGCCGAAGGAAGAGTTCGAGCCGCCGATGCAGGCCTTTGCCTATCGCGTCCGCTTCTACTACACCAGCGTGCATAAGTCGGAAGAGTTCTGGAGCTCCTACGGCAAGACCTGGTCGCGCGATATCGACAAGTTCGCGTCGCCGTCGCCGGCCATCAATGACGCAGCAAAAGAGCTCACCTCCGGGGCAACGACTCAGGATGAAAAGCTGAGCAAGCTGTATGACGCGGTGATGAAGCTGGACAACACGCGCTACTCCCGCGAGCACTCCTCAGACGAGAACCGCGCCGAGGGCGTCAAGCGCATCAAGTCGGCGGCGGATGTTCTCGCCCTGAAGCGCGGCTCGCCGGATGATCTTGCGATGCTCTTTCTCGCGCTTGCTCGCGCCGCAGGTTTCCATGCGGACGCAATGGCCGTCGTCAATCGTAACCGTGATCTCTTCCAGCAAAATTATCTCGATGGCAACCAGCTCGATGACCTGATCGTCCTCGTCACAGTGGATGGGAAGGAGCGGGCCTTTGATCCCGGCGCGCGCTATGTCGCCTACGGCACGCTGGACTGGCCGCATACCCTTGCCGGCGGCCTGCGCCAGCAGAATGGCCACACTGTCCTGGCCAGCTCGCCAGGCATCGGCTACAAGGAGACGGTTATCCAGCGGACGGCCGATCTCACCCTCGCGGACGACGGTGCGGTCACCGGCCAGGTGACCATCGTCTACACCGGACAGGACGCTCTGCACTGGCGGCACAGGGCGCTCGAAGGCGACCAGGTCGCGCTCAAAAAGGAATTCGACGAGCAGCTCCAGCCGGATCTCCCTCCGGGCCTTGTCATCGAGACGGATCATTTTCTTGGCCTGGAATCCGAGAACACCAACCTCATCGTCCGCATGAAGGTAAGCGGATCGCTGGGCACTGTGACTGGCAAACGCATCTTTCTGCCGCTGTCGATCTTTTCCGCCGGCAGTCACGATCCTTTCGCCAGCTCGCACCGCGAGGAGCCCATCGATCTCCGTTACCCGTACATGCTGCAGGACCAGGTCACGCTTCATCTCCCGGCCGGATTTCAGGTGGAGAGCGTTCCCGGCAATGTCCGCGTCGATCTGCCGCAGAACGCCCTGTACGTCTCGCGTTCCAAGGCAGATGGCCAGACCATCACCTTCACGCGCGACTATGTGATGGCGAACACCCTGTACACCGCGGCCGAGTACGACAAGCTCAAAGGCTTCTTCGATGACGTCGGGAATAAGGATCGCGCTCAGGCCGTTCTGCACCTTGCCGCCGCGACGCACCAGGGCCAGTGATGATTCATCGAGCACGCGTTGGTTCCTGGTTTCTGGCCGCGTGCCTGGCCGGAGCCGCAACCTTGCCCGCTGTCGCAGGCACGCCGCAGCCGCCGGACTGGGTGCTGACTGCTGCGCATGCCGCCACGCCCGCGTACCCGGCAGACACCATCGCGGTGGCGCTCGACGATGAAGAGACGCTCACCGTCGCGCCGGATGGGAAAGCCACGCTGCTGAAGCGCCGGGTGATCAAAATTCTTCGCCCGCAGGGCCGCGACTTCGCCTACGTATTCGTCCCTGTCGATCGCGATCGCAAGCTGCGCTCGCTCCACGTGTGGAGCATCGCGGCTGATGGCCACCCTTACACGCTGCGCGACAACGAGATCGCAGAGGTGGGCGATGATGAGTACGGCATGCTCTATGTGGACCTGCATGCCAAGGCTGCCCGCGCGCCCGCAGCCGATCCCGGCGCTGTCGTTGCCTACGAATATGAGCGCACCATGCGCCCCTACGTACAGGAGTACACGTGGGATTTCCAGGATTCGATTCCCACCCTGCACTCGATCTTCGAACTGGTGCTGCCGCCGGACTGGCACTACTCCGTCGCTGCACGCAAGGACGCTGGCGTGGTTGCCAGCCAGCCCGCGCCCGGACACTATCGCTGGCAGATGGACCGCGTTGCCGGCATTGACATTCAGGACGTGCCGATGACGCCCGAGTTTCGCGCGATGGCCGGGCGGCTTGTCGTCCGCTACTCGCATGACCAGCAACCCACCGGCGACGCGCGCTGGACTGCCATCGGCGACTGGTACACAACGCTCGCTACGCCCAGCGCTCAGGTGACACCCGACATTGCCGCGAAGGCAAAGGAACTCGTCGCGGGCCAATCCGATTTCACCGCGAAAATCCAGAGCATCGCCAGCTACATGCAGCGCAATATCCGCTATGTGGGCATTGAGATCGGCATCGGCGGCTATCGGCCGCACACCGCGGATGAGGTCTTTCGCAACCGCTATGGTGACTGCAAAGACAAAGCCACCTTGCTGCGCGCCATGCTGGAGAGCGTCGGCATTCACTCCACATGGGTTCTGGTGGACACCCGCCGCGGCTTCGTCGATCCCGGCGTTCCGTCCATCGACGGCAATCACGCCATCGCCGCCATTGAGATGCCTGCGGGCTACACCAATCCGCTTCTCCAGTCCGTCGTCACCACGAAGAGCGGCAAGCGCTATCTCATTTTCGATCCTACCAACCAATGGATCCCCATCGGGCAGATCCCACCCTACGAGCAGGGCGGGTACGGCGTTCTCACTGAAGGCGGTCAGAGCCAGCTCATCGCTCTGCCCGTAATGGCGCCCACAGCCGATCGCGTCGAGCACAGCATCCATGCACAGCTTGCCGCGGATGGCTCGCTGGAGGCTTCGGTTGTCGAGCAGCGCTTCGGCTATGCTGCCGAACGGCCGCGCGTCACCTTCACTGAAGGCAGCCAGCAGCAACAGCGCGATTATCTGGAAAAGCGCCTCCGCAGCGATCTCAACAGCGTCTCCATCGAAAAAGTCACGGCCGAGCATACGGACGATCTCGGTCGCCCGCTGGAGCTCGAGTACAGCTTCCGAACGGCAAATTACGCGCGCAGCGCCGGCGATCTGCTGCTGGTCCGTCCCCGCATCCTCGGGTCCGATGCCTGGTCGCTGCCGCGCGAACCCCGCGCGTGGCCTATCGATCTCAGCGCCGTGCAGTCCCGTACCGATCACATGGACGTCACCCTGCCGCCCGGCTACGTCGTCGATGAGCTCCCCGACGCAGTCTCCCTGGACACCGACTTCGCCTCCTATCACAGCGCCGTGACCGCCGATGGGAACACGCTGCACTACACCCGCGAATACACCGTGAAGCAGCTGGAGCTTGATGCGTCGCGCTATGACGACCTCCGCAAATTCTCCGAACGCATCGCGTACGACGAAGCTTCCAGTGCGGTCCTCAAGAAGAAATAGCGAGTCGGCAGGTCAACCGGTTTCGCGCGAATAAACCCTCATCCCGACCCCGGCTGTCTCACATACACGAGAGAGCGCAGGGGAGGACCTGCTGTTGCCGCGCAAGACCATCGCCGATCGGCGTGGCCGACCCAAAGGGAACGAATCCAGCTACCTGCGCAGTAGGCGCGTCCGCCGGTGCGGCAACCACCGCCGCGGGCGCGTCCTACCGGACGGCTAGTCCCTCGGTACAATGGAGGTGGTTCCGCGTCCAACAAAATGTCCATGCGCCCAGCCTCCCTCCTTGCTTCCGCCGCCCTCGCCGCCACGCTTGTCCTCTTGCCTGCGACGCTTTCCGTGCAGGCCGCCGCACAGGAGCGAACAGAGGTGCACAACACCGCGCCGCTCCACCCGCCGGCGGGAGCGCGCGTGGCCATCGTTGAGTTTGAAGACCTGGAGTGCCCTGACTGCGCGCGTGCCAACCCGCTGCTGAAACAGGCGGCCGAGCAGTACAAAATCCCGTGGATTCGCCACGACTTCCCGCTGCCCTTCCATGACTGGAGCTTCCAGGCCGCGGTCAACGCCCGCTGGTTCGACACCAAAGGCAAGAAGGTTGGCGATGAGTACCGCGACGCTGTCTTTGCCCACCAGGACGAGATCACGGTGCTCGAGAACGGCGTGCCCAACGGCGAAAAGGCGCTCGCCAACCTGCACGCCTTCACGGAAAAGTTTGCGACGGAACACAAGCTCGCACTGCCCTTTGTGATGGACCCGCAGCAAAAGCTCGCCGCGCTGGTGAAGGCGGACTACGCGCTCGGCCAGAGTGTCGGCATCCAGCACACGCCCACCATCTGGGTGGTCACGAACGAGACTCGCGGGACGCCCTTCGTCGAGGTGCTGGATCGCACCAAGCTGTACTCGATGATCGACGACGCTATTGCGGAGACCAAAGGCAGCACGCCGGAGCACGCTGCCGTGCGCCACACGCACTAGACTCCCTGGCTGCGAGTCCTAGCGGGCGGCGGTACGCTCCACCCGAATAGCCAGCTCGCCGGCATCCGTCTGATTCGGCGCGTACATCAAGTCAAAGATATTAGCTGCCGTCTGCAGCCACTTCTGGCGTGCGGCCAGCGGCCACTCCGTCTCCGGCTCAGGCAGCTTGGAGAATAATCCCTGAATCAGCGGGTCGGTGCCGTCATTACTTTTGCGGAGAACCGGCTGGCTCGCCTTCGCGGATGCTGCTGCAAGGGGAACCGGCCCGCGATCAAGCTCCCGGCCTTTCTGCTCCCGGCCGTTTTGTTCCCGGCCGTTCTGCTCTACGACGCGCTCCAGCCGCTCCTGTGCGCGAAGGTCAGCTTCATTTCGCTCGTCGGGGTGATCTAGTTGGCGGGACAGGCTCCGCTCCGGATTTCGGTCGTCACGGCGCTCCGGATTGCGATCGTTATTGCGATCTAGATTGCGTTCCAGGCGGTTCAGGTCGTCATACGGGCTCCGCGCCGAGTTGTCCGGATCGGGGGGTGTCTTGAAAGACGGCATGACGGGACGATCGCTTCCGAAAAGTGCCATAGTTCACCAACTATGCAGAAATACAACTTCCGCCTCAATGGCACTCTTAGGTGATGGGTCCGCGGCTCAGCGCACCAGTATGGGTCTGGCCAGTCAGCGATAACCCTTGATATACGGCATCTCCGGAACATGCCAGGCAGCGATGCCGCTTGACGATGCCCCGCCAGGCGGCCTACAGTCGGCTCACTTGCCCGCATCATACAAAGCGTGTGGCACATCATGAGCATGGCCTGGACAGATCTGTTGATCATGGTCTTCTTCGGCATCGCCCTGGTGATCGGCGTCTATTTCATGTGGGTGCTGCTGCGCAACGAGATGCGTGGACGCCCCAAGCCACCGCCCGATCTCTACGATTTCGGCTTCGGCCCGCCCAAACCCGATCACAAGACCCATCCTTAACCGGCCCAGCGAGTCCACAGCCCTCCTGTAGCAATGGCGGCTGCCGCCGTCTCCCAACGCGTCCCACCCTCGGGGAGTACCGCGTCCGCCCTGGCGCTCGCTACGCTCAATACACCATGCGTATCCGGCCCCATACTTCGGCCCTGTCTGTCCTGTTCCTGACCGTTCCCGCAGCCCTCTTCGCCGCCGGCCGCGCCAAGCCGCACACGGTCGGCATCGGCGCAGGCAAGCGCGTTGCCTACAGCATCGCTTCAGACCCGGCAAACGCCGGCCCGGATGAGAAGACCCTGCACGTTCGCCCGCTTATCGTGGATGACAAAGTGAAAGAATGGACCACCGGCGAAGTCCACGACATCACGGATCGCAGCTTCGTCGTGCGCCGCGCGCTGCGCCTCAATGACGCGCTGCCCGGCGACAAGGCCGAGCATTGGATCTGGCAGCGTGGGCCGTGGATCATGATCGACCGCACGAACGGCCACGTCACCGCGATGAAGCTGCCCGACTACGATCCATCCGTTTCGCAGGTCATCTGGTTCCGCGACTATGCAGCCTACTGCGGGCTCAACTCCGGCGGCCATCAGCTTTATGCTGTCGTTGCGCAGGTGGGCGCGCGGCGGCCCATCCTCGCGAAGAAGATTGGCTCCTGGACACCCGCGCCGCCGGTCGCCGGCGCCGCTCTAACACCTGCCTGCGCAAAAGCTACCTGGCAACGCGACCCGCTCCGGGTCAGCTTCGCTCCAGGCGGCGCGGCTGAGCCGATGAATTTCAATCTTGTCGGCCTCTCTGCCGTGCTGGTGGAAGACGGCGACTCGGACGACGGAGGCAGCGCGGGCTCCGGCAGCAACTAGCAGGAGCTACCATGGCGCCGTGGACTTCTACTACGGCGTCGCTCCAGTTCTGCTTGTACTCATCGCCATTGCCATCGCGTGGTTTTCCATCCGGCGCATCTCGCGGCTGCGCAGCAAGCCGATTCCCAGTTGGCGAAAAATCACGGAGCGCATCGTTCTCGCATCCGCGACGCTGATCGCAATCGCCGTAGCGGCGAGCAGTGCCTGGAACGCAATCGCATTGCGCGCCATCCGGCCGCCGGGACAGCGGTACGTGGTCGATGGGCACCAGATGCGCATCCACTGCACGGGAAGCGGCTCACCAACAATCGTGCTCGATGCAGGACTGGGCAACGACGGGCTGATCTGGGGTGGCGTGCAGCCGGTGCTCGCCAGGACGACCCGCGTCTGTTCTTACGATCGCGCAGGATTCGGCTGGAGCGATCCGATGCCGCCGCCGCGAGATGCGGACCATATCGCGACCGAATTGCACGGACTGCTGGCTGCCGCAAAGATTGACCCGCCAATCGTCCTCATGGGACATTCCATCGCCGGCATCTACATCCGCGACTATGCGACGCGGTATCCCGCAGACGTTGCCGGCCTGATCTTCGTCGACGGCTCAATACCTCTGCAGAACAGGCATCCTGCATTCAGGCCCGAATTCGCGAAAAAACCGCTGCAATGGCTGAGCGACCTTCAAGGACAAGCCTTATTCGTTGCGGGTATTCCGCGATGGTTCGGCGAGTGCTCGCAAAAATTTCCCGGATTCGACGCCATCGCGGCAAAACTTCAAGGCGAAGACCTATGCCGGTTACAGTGGAGCGCGATCAATGCCGAGAAGGACAGCTTCGATCGCTCCGGCGAACAGACGGTGCACACCGGCCCCTACGGTTCGCTGCCGGTTCTGATCTTCTCGCAGGATTCGGCGAAAGACACTTCCGCTATTTCGCAAGCCTGGAACCAGATGCAGGAAGACCTGAAAAAGCTTTCGACGCGCAGCCGCAGGATCATCGCCAGGGGCAGCACGCATTACATACAACTGGACCGCCCGGACCTCATCGAAAAGGAAGTGCCGCAATTCGTCGAGGAGATCCGCGGCAGTGCGGCCCAGCCGGCTGGGAATGGATCGACCGCAACAGAGTAGGTCAAGCGGACGGCGACTATGCCGTTGCCCGATTCGCACCGCGAAGTCGCAGCCAGCGTTGTCCGATGCCAGAGCACGCACGTTCTATATCGGCGGGATCGACAAAAAGCACGTAAGCCGAGAGCACATCCCACTCAAACATCGGCAGGTTCAGCGCATATTCGAGGCACAGGTGAAACAGAATTCCGATCAGCAGCAATGGATAGCGCACCCGTCGGAACCAGATAAGGACTCCGAGGCTGAACTCGAGTAGCAGCGCGAACCAACTGCCAATCTTCAGGATTGCGGGGTGCTGAATCCATCCCGGTATAGGAAAACGTGCAACCGAGTGGAGGTGGATGACGTAATAGAGCGCGGTTCCGTTCAGCCAGGTGTCCCCCTTCAACTTCCAGCAGAAGGAGGCGAAATACATCAAGGAAAGCTCCAACTGGATCATGCGCTGCGCCCATGGCGCTCTTGGCGCGATGGCACCCCCTTCCAGGCCACGGCGAATCCGTAGCAGCCGGTCGAGAGAAAAAGCTGCTCCTGCGGGCGCAAACATGAGAAAGAAGCCCGCGACGCGCAGGAACGTGTCGCCGCCATGAGTGATGAATAGATTTCTCTGCTGGATGGAAGTGAGGCAGAGGAATACCGCCACGCTGCTGACGCGTGTCCACAGCCCTGCCGTCAGCAACAGGGCGAAGCCCAGGAAGATCCAGAAAAATGCCGCGATCCAGCGATCGTTCTGCGGCATCACCGTGAACAGATTGAGCCGCATTCCAGGCTCCACTTTGGTCATTGTGGACAGGCGTATCCAGCCGTGAACGCCAAACCACTCCAGCCAGTCAGCGTGCAGCAGGATCACCGTTGCCGAAACGCAGATGCCATAGACAATGCGAAACAGCGCGATCGGAACAGGAGATTGTGGTGTAAAGAAGAAATGCTCCCACGCCTCGAGAGGTTTTCGCCAGTTCATCGAAGGTCTCCGGGCTCGACATATTCCTCATAGAAAACATTCGGCTGCGGCACCGGATCTTCGGTTCCTGGTTTGATATCGGAACGAAATTGAATCAGCAGCACCTTATCCGGGGAATCGCCCTGACGGGCAAAAGCTCGCGCGATGTGGCTTGCGACATCCGGCCATAGTGCTTCATTCTCCTGCGCCGGGAGAACATCGGTGAATTTTCTATATCTCTCTTTGCGATACCTCTCGCCAAAACTGAGCTCTTCCATCCGGGGAAAGGTCCACACTCGCATGTGGTGATCGTGCGTAATGACTACGGCCTTGACGTACGTGTTCAGCGCCGCGGGATTGGGCGCGAACATATCCCAGGATTGGAATAGTCCGCTCCACCGCAGGTAGGGAAGCACGAGTACCCTTACATTCCTGATTACCGGAACATTCCACGGCAAGGCCCAGCACGCGATTGCGACCAGGTGAAACAGTATGAAAATGCTGATCGCATTCTGCCAGCGGCGAGAGTCAGCCGAATTTCCACTCTCAGGACGTCGCCTGGAGGCAGCCTCCCGAGAGCTCGCAACCTCAGACTCGCGTCGTCTGTTTTGCTGATTGTTTTTAGTCACGTTCCTGAGCTGTCCGGACTCATTCACAGCATTTACAACGACGAAAAGAAAGCCCCTCCCGCTCATGGTACGCGGCATCCGTGGGCACGAGCAGACGAATTCCTCCGCAGAATTCCGCGCTTCCCTCGAATTCTTCTTCCCAACCCAGGCCCCGACAGACGAGGCTATCTTCGCGAGGAGCAAAACAGCAGAACATGAAGACGAAAATCACGCCGAAGAACTCCATCCAGCAGGCCGAGCTGATCCTGCATCTCTACGAACTGCGCCGCGAGACCGTGATGCGCGAGGCGCGCTCCTATGTGGGCGGCGAATTTCTGCCGGCCTCCGCAAAAGAATTCGTCGAGATCGTCAGCGCCGGCGGCAAGCACACCAGCTTCGTTCTGCAGGTCTACGGCTACTGGGACATGGTCGCCGCATTCGTAGAGCACGGCGCACTCGACGCCCGACTCGTCTACGACACCTGCCAGGAAATGTATTTCCAGTACGCAAAGATCCAGCCCTACCTCGCCGAGTTCCGGAAGCAGATGAACCTGCCCGAATGGCTGATCAGCGTCGAACGGCTGATTGATGGCTCGAAGGCCGGTCGCGCCCGCCTGGCACACATGCAGAACAGCCTCGCCGCGGCGGCGGCGACGCGTGCTGCGCAGACCAAACGGGCACGGGCATAAACGAAGCGGGCAGCCGGATGAGAAATCCGGCTGCCCAAAATGTACGACGGTAGCTGTACGTTAGTCGCGGTCGTGATCGCGATTGAACGGGAACAGCAGCCACGGCGTGGAGTTCACGCCACTGCCCACGACCGTGCTGCATCTCGGGGTGCCTGGACCCGTTAGGCAATTCCACCAGTTCTCCGTTGCATCCACCGTGCCGGTGCCGAGATTGTCGATGCCGATCCCATGGATCTCGAAATCGTTCAGGTGAACATTGAGCTGACCGGAGGGCGCCTTGAAGGCGACAGCAATCGCTTCATTGTCAATATCATTCTGCGAGATCACAGTCCCGGTGATGGGCGCCACGCTGTAGACATTGATGCCGGTAGGCCCGGGGGTCGCCGCGTCTTCAGTATCTGCTGCGTTCCCGGAGATGTGGTTTCCGACGATCACGTTGTCATTCAGGTTGACCGGCGGCGCGGGCGCCGGAGCCGCTGCATGATTGTGCATCGTGACTCCCGGCAGGCCGTTGTCGCGAATGTTGTTGTCATACACCACGTTGGCCCAGGCCGCGGTGCCGGGGAACGGAGCGAAAATGCCCACGCCGGCGCCAGCGCCTGGAACCTGGAAGCCGTTGTGGAACGAGTCGTTGTGCGCGATCGTGTTGTGCATGATGCCAAACGACACTGTCGCGGTGGGTATCACGCTGGTCGCTGGACCATGAGATGCCATCGTGATCCCGCAGTCGAACGGGTTATCGTGCACGGAGTTGTCGCTGACTACATTGTCGTGGTTGGGCCCGGTCTCGTCGCTGATCAGGATCCCGCCCGAGTTGTGCTCGACTCTCGTTGCGAACTACCTGGGAGTGATCCGTCGCCATCAGGTGAATTCCCTCGCCGCAGTCCTCGCCCTCGTTGGTCTCGAAGGCGGGAATGCCGGGGCAGGCGGGAGTGGCAATATCCAGTGCCTTGTTATTGTCCAGAACGTGATTGTTAATAATCGTCACATTCGAGGCATTCGCGACCAGGATGCCCTCGAAGTTCGCGTTGCGAATCTTGAAGCCGGAAACCACCACATTCGCTACGCCCGCATTGGGAGCGGCAGCCATGCCGTTGATGAAGATGCCATTCGGCAATCCCGTAGCGTCGATCACCGGCTTAGTAAAGCCAAGAGCCACCAGCGAAACCGATTGGGTGATCGTCACCTGCTCTTTGTACGTACCGGGCGTCACCACAATGGTGTCGCCAGGACCGGCTGCCATTACCGCGGCTGAGATCGTGCGTCTTGCAGCCGAATTTTCCATTGGGATTTACGCACAGCGTAGCGGCTGTGGCCAGGCTGCAGGCTCCGAACAGAGACAGCAGCCCGAGACTGACAGCACGCGATACGAATTTGTCACGGATTTCTCCATGAAAGATGGTTCTTACGTCCAGAAACATCGCTTTCTCCTGATCTGACTAGTTGCCGCTCACAAGGAGCGTAGATGGTATGGTTTGCGGGGGAATTCGAGGCGGGACGATGCTAGTCCCAGCGGTTTCGCCCGCACAAGCGCCAAATAGACACTCCCTCTGCCGGTTACCCGCGATAGCCCCCGGCGTAGCATCAGGAGGATGGAAGCGATAGAAGACCTCCTCGCCATGGCCGAAGCCGCACACGGCCACCTCTGCGCCGGCCAGATTCTCGGCGTTCGGATGGCCATGCTCGGCTGCCAGCGTCTGGGCATCGACGAGCCGCGCGGCCGCGACCGCAAGCGCCTGGTCACCTTCGTCGAAATCGACCGCTGCGCCACCGACGCCATCGGGGTTGTCACCGGCTGCCGGCTCGGTAAGCGGGCGCTCAAGTTCCGGGACTGGGGCAAGATGGCCGCGACGTTCATTGACTTGGCCGACCATCGCGCAATCCGCATTGCCGCCCGTGAGTCATCGAAAGAACTTGCCCGCGCACTGCATCCGGAGATTGAAAGCAAGAACCAGCAGCAGATGCTCGCCTACCGCGAGCTTTCCGAGCCCGAGCTATTTATGGAGGAATGGGTTCGGGTGACCCTGCCGCCCAAAGAATTCCCCGGCTACAAGGGCGAGCGCCTCGCCTGCGCCATGTGCGGCGAAGGCATTAACTATGATCGTTTTATCGAGCGCGATGGCCAGCGCCTCTGTTACGCCTGCGCCAATCCCGAAGAGCGCTATTACCAGCGGCTATAGGATCCGGCTCGGCATGCTCGACATCGCGAACCGGCATTTTGTCACAAATCCTGTGCGAGCCAGCCCCCGTCGCACTAGACTGTCCCGCGGCACAACTGAAGGTCAAAATGATCCGAGGGAACCGCATGAAATCACTCGTTCTGACGACGATGGCGCTCGCCATCGCTTTTACTCTCCCTGTCCGCGCACAAACACCACAGAAACCCGCACCCACGCTCCGCTCTATCCTGCTCGACCAATTGCACAGCACACATGACAAGAGTGACTGGTTTGTCTGCGCCAATGTCGCGGTGGCGAACCTGACGCCCGAGCAGGCGAATTGGAGCGACGGCAAAGGAAACCACTCGGTCGGCCAGCTTGCGTATCACCTGGTCTTCTGGAACCAGCGTGCGCTCCAGAACTTCCGCGGCGAAAAACCCCCGAAGTTCGGCGGCAATAACGACGAGACCTTCACCAAATTCGACGCGAAGCAATGGAACGATACAGTGCACCAGCTGGATGAGGTGCTGGCCGGTATCGAAAAAGCAGTCGCAAACGCGAGTGACGCGCAGCTCGCCGAGTGGGCGCCGACGGTCGCGAACATCGCCACGCACAACGCCTATCACATTGGAGAGATCGTGATGGTGCGCAAGGAACAGGGCGCCTGGGACGCGAGCAAGGGCGTGAAATAAAGCGCAACGCCTCTCAAAGCGTCGACCAGCGGTGAGCACGCACGACAGCCGCGTGAGCGCCTATGCCCGGACGGCCAGTCCCTCAATCCCACGCGCGGCGCGGAACACCATGCCCTCGCCAAAGTGCGGACCCAGCACCTGCGCGCCGATCGGCAGCCCTTCGCTGGACACGCCGCACGGCACAGAGACGCCGCAGATTCCAGCCAGGCTCGCCGTCACGGTGTAGATGTCGGCGAGATACATGGAGACAGGATCGTCGGTCTTCTCGCCAATGCGGAAGGCCGGCGTGGGCGCGGTCGGCGTCACGATCACATCCACCTTCGTGAACGCCTTCAGGAAATCTTCGGCCAGCACGCGACGCACCTGCTGCGCCTTGCGGTAGTAGGCATCGTAGTAGCCCGCGCTCAGCACATAAGTGCCCAGCAGGATGCGCCGCTTCACTTCACGCCCAAAGCCGCGCTCGCGCGTCTCGCGATACATCTCGGAGAGCGTCTTGGCGTCCGGCGCGCGATAGCCGTAGCGAACGCCATCGAAGCGCTCCAAGTTCGCGCTCGCTTCCGCCGTTGCCAGCACGTAATAGGTGGGCACGGCGTAGCGGGTGTGCGGCAGTGATACCGGCGTGATCGTGCAGCCCTGTGCGCGCAGCGACTCAATCGCCGTCTCCACCGCCGCCTTCACCTCGGCATCCAGGCCCTCGGCAAAATATTCCGCCGGCACGCCGACACGCAGGCCCTCGACTGGTTTCCTGCATTCCGCGACATAATCCGGAACCGGTCGCTTCGATGAGGTCGCATCCAGCGGATCGTGTCCGGCGATCACGCCCAGCACGGTTGCCGCGTCTTCGACGCTGCGCGCAAACGGCCCGATACGATCGAGCGATGACGCAAAGGCGATCAGTCCATAGCGGGAGACGCGTCCGTAGGTCGGCAGCACGCCCACCACGCCGCAGAACGATGCCGGCTGCCGTATGGAGCCGCCGGTATCCGTGCCCAGGGTCGCCGCGGCCATCTCCGCCGCCACCGCTGCTGCTGAGCCGCCGCTCGAGCCGCCCGGCACGCGGTCTGGCGCCAGCGGATTACGCACCACGCCGTAGGCCGAGTTCTCATTCGACGAGCCCATCGCGAACTCATCGCAATTCAGCTTGCCCAATACCACCGCGCCGGCCTCTTTCAACCGCCGTACGGCGGTGGCGGTATAAGGCGGCGTATAGCCCTCAAGAATGCGCGAGCCCGCGGTCGCCGGCATGCCCTCGATCGCGATCACGTCCTTGATGCCGACCGGTATGCCCGCCAGCGGACCCAGCGGGTCGCCGCGCCGGGCTGCGGCATCGATGTCCTCGGCTGTCCGCAGTGCGGTCTCCTGCGCCACCGAAAGGTACGCATTGATCTCCGGATTGCGCTGCGCAATACGTTCCAGATAGCCGGTCGTCAGATCGGCGGCCTTCGTCTGGCCGGAGATCACAGCCTCTCCGAGCTCGCGCAGAGAGAGTGCCTTTGCTGTCGCGGTCGTCGTCTGCGTGCTCATCGTCCGATCACCTGCGGAACCTTGAAGAATGCGCCATCCGTCTCCGGGGCAGCCTGCATCACGGGCGCGCGCTCCAGGCATGGCGTCGGGACGATCCTCGCGCAGCGGCGTCTCGTCGCCTTCAACCCCGGCGTCCGGAACAATCTCCGTAACCTGGGCCATCGGCGCTACATTTGCCACATTCAGCTCACTCAGCTGCGCGATGTATCCGAGGATTGCGTTCAGGTCACGACCCATCGCCGGAAGCTCCTCCGGCGTTAGCTCAAGGCTGGCGAGCGCCGCAACCTGCAGCACTTTCTCTTCGGAGACTGTCTGGGAAGTTGAGTCGGTCATGATTCCACGCATACGCAACGCGAGGCCCGGACGGGCCTCATCTGTCGCGTCACATCTTCGAGTATATAGGCCTTACAGAAGCATGCTCGGCTGTGGTGGCTTGGCCTTGCTGCGGATCAGGCAGACCTCAGCGGTCCGCAGCATCAGCGCCATGTCGCTGGCGAAGGTGGCGCGCTCGGCGTACTCGTAGTCCAGATTCGTCTTGTATGGAGTCAGCTTGTACTTGCAGAACGCCTCGATCTGCTCTTCGGGAATCTGCCGCAGCATCTCTTCTTCGCAGCGGAAGACCAGCGTGGCCGCGCCGGTGATTCCAGGGCGGAACGGCATGCATTGCGCCTGCCTGTGCTGGTGGTCGGGCAGCTTTGGCCGGGGACCGACCAGGCTCATATCTCCGCGCAGCACATTGACCAGTTGCGGCAGTTCGTCCAGCTTGTAGCGACGAAGAAGACGCCCCACAGAGGTGATCCGGCGATCGCCGTGGCGGGTTACGGAAAGGCCCTTCGGTTGCGAATGGGCTTCCATCGTGCGGAACTTGTAAATCGTGAATAGCTCACCCATCCGGCCCACTCGCTGCTGGCGGAAGATGATCGGGCCCGGTGAACTGAGCCGCACCGCGATCGCGAGCACAGCGAAGACGGGAGAGAACAAAAGGAGCCCGAAGAACGCCAACACCAGGTCCATGGCCCGACGCTGCGGGCAAAGCGACCACTCACTTCCGTTCGGAACAACCTCTGCTTCCAGCTCGAGTTCGTCGTAAGCAACCGCCGACGCCCCACCTCCACGCAAGCGCTCCTCGCGATGCGGGGGAGGGCTCTTCCGTGGAAAGTCGTTCCATAAAGGTTGGACGGAGAGACTACGTGAGGTTTCGAATGAACTCATTCAGTATCCTTGGATACACTTCTTGCCCGTTCTGTTCGGCGCACCGTGAGGCTTATTCTCCTCACTCTGGCGCGTTAGGTCGAGGCTGCATCCTTCTGGATGAGATGCAGCGGGGGAATCGAACATCGGGTTACCCAAGCTGTAATACCGCCATTGAGTGTGTCGCGCCAAACTGAAGCACCCGCGTCGAGAAACGCATTCCGGTTCACAGCCAGTCCTATCTCACAGAGAGATAAGGAATATAGTGATGCCATTATCGCAAAAGCACTACGATGTATTGCTTCAACAGGTCGAAATCAATTCCGCCAGCGTAGGAATTTCCGCGGCAACAAGCATATCCTACGCACTCAATTGATTCCTGGTTTGCCACGTGATGAAAAGCGCATAGAGCGAGAGTACCCACTACTTTTCATACATTTACGTTTAGACAACAATAGACGATACACCAAATACAGCGATTTCAAGCCAACTTCGATGCCCCTGAACAAGCTGGGGTAACAGAGGCATTTTCCAGGCAACCGCGACCTGCGTCCCGCAGAGATTCCGGCCTCTGCCGCGATGCCGGCCAGGCTGGAATCTCTCCTGCATGTAATTGCTACAGTGTTACTTACGCGATTGCGGTCTCTTCTACTGGGCGATCGATTCGGCTCCGCTTGCGGGAGGTAGCGGATTCTCTTGCTTTGGCTCCAACAGGACGCCGGTCGCGTCGCAGGAGACGCCGGTTCAGACGACGGCGCTCCCGATCGAAAAGCCAGCCCCATTTCGAAAAATATTTCACTGCGGAGAGCACATGGTGCAGGGCCAGGCGACCGCTCCGGTAAGACCCTTTCTGATACTCATGCGTAATCGAGACTTGCGGGTAGTACAACGCGCGGGAGACCGTCAGCAGCCTTCGAACCAGATCGACATCCTCCATGTACATGAAGAACCGCTCGTCGAAGAGTCCCACCTGGTCGACAACTGCGTTTCTCAAAAGCAGAAAGCAGCCGGAGAGCGTGGGCGGCTCCATCGGCAGATCGTAATCGCGATCGCGAAGCTCGTAGCGCTCCATCGCATAGCGAAAAATGCCGTGAGCAAATCCTGGCGCGAAGCGACGCACCAGCAGATCCCCGGGAGTCGGCAAACGCTTGCACAGATGCTGCGTTGCGCCGTTGCCGTACAGAATCTTCGGCATGACCACACCGAGATCCGGCTGCGCCGTCATGACTTCCAGCAGGCTCTCCAGCACCGGCCCGTCGAAGTACACGTCGGGATTCAGTACCAGGTGATACGGGCTCAGCCGGCGGACCCGCTGATAGGCAAGATTGTGCGCCCGGCCAAAACCAATGTTGCCCGGCGACCGCAGATAGATCGCTCCATACTCACTGGCCAGCGCGGCCACACCCGGATCGCCCGCATTGTCGGCCAGCACAAGCTGGATCCGCGGCTGCTGGCGGACAACACTCTCCATGGCGCGTCTCAACTGCGACAGCGGATTGCGATACGTAACGATGGCGGCAGTCAGATGGAAAGGCACCGTAGCGAGCGGAGCCGCTGATGAGGGTGCTCGCAAAAGAACGTCGCCGATGATGGGTTGAGGGTTCAACGTCCGCGTGATGCAAGGGCCAGCACTTTCGGTAATTGGGGGTAGACACCCGAGGATGACTCCTATAGCTCTTCTTGGAGAAAGCCACAGGAGCGAACTCCGCAGTCCAGAGTCGTACCGAAAGTGTTTGAGCGCGCTTGCTATCCTCTCGAAAGAGGATACTGAATCGCGCGCACCCGGACAAGCAATCCGGCTGCCTGCGGCGCTCTCTCCGGAGTGACCCTACTTGCATGTTTTGATCGACCTGACGCAGGTCCCGGCCGG
Source organism: uncultured Acidobacteriaceae bacterium (assembly GCA_963797895.1). Lineage (GTDB taxonomy): Bacteria > Acidobacteriota > Terriglobia > Terriglobales > Acidobacteriaceae > KBS-83. Next base: position 757,533 of record CAWCRD010000006.1, on the reverse strand, counting down.
GCGGATGGGCATCGGCACCTACGCGGAAAATCTCCTTGCACAGCTCGGTGCGGTAGCGCCGGAGGTCACCTTCACGGCAGTCCTGCAGTCGGACGACGCTCCCCTGCGCGCGGCAATTCCTTCCCACATCCGGATTCTGGAGCTCCCGGCGCGGCTTTTCCGCCGGCTTCCTGTGCGTCTCCTTTTTGAACAGCTCTACCTTCCGCTGCTCGCACGCCGCTATCGAGTGGACGTGATCCATTCGCTGCACTACTCGCTGCCTCTGCTGCCCACCCGCGCGCGATGCGTCGTCACCATGCATGACATGACCGCCTACCTGTTACCGCACATGCATACTCGGGCCAAGGGCGCATATATGCGCTTTTTCATACGCCGGGCCATCCGGCGCGCGGACCGCCTGATCTTCGTCTCGACCTCCGCGCTCGATGATTGCCGGCGATGGTTCGGTCTGCCGCTCCGGAATGCAATCGTTGTTCATCACGGTAAAAGCGATGCATTCCGTCCGCAGGGCTCCCCCGAAGAGACCTCGCGCAGTCCGCGCCCGGTATGGGCTGCCGGAACACTATCTGCTCTACCTCGGCACGCTTGAGCCACGAAAGAACGTTCCTCTTCTGCTGCGCGCCTTTGCCGAGCTTGCGCAGCGCCACCCGCAGGCCCGGCTGGTGATCGCGGGCAAGAAGGGCTGGCACTTCGATGAGATCTTTCATACCGCAGCGAGCCTGAACCTTGAAGACCACGTTCTTTTCACCGGCTACATCGACGAGGCCGACAAGCCGGCGCTGATGCGCGGCGCATTCTTGTTTGTGTACCCGTCGCTGCACGAGGGATTCGGCATTCCCGTGCTCGAGGCAATGGCCTCCGGGGTACCGACGATTGCTGGAAACCGCACCTCTATTCCAGAAATTGCGGGAGACGGAGCGCTTCTCATCAACCCGGAATCGCTTCCGGAGCTGAGCAATGCGCTGGAATCTCTCTATAGCAATCCTGCGGCGCGCGCCGGGCTTGTGGCGAAAGGCCTGGAGCAAGCGGCAAGGTTCTCCTGGAAGAAAACCGCGGAAGAAACCGCTGCTATGTACCGCGAGACGGCAAGATCAAAACCCTAATCCCGACCGCGTAGACGAGCTCTGCGCCGCATGCGCAGCCGCCGCAGCAGCTCTTGCCTTGTCATTCGGGAAAATGTCTTGTCCGCAAAGCGCCGCTGCCGGACGGCTCGAATCGCCAGTCGCAGCAGATGGGCCAGCCGCTCCGCCCGGCCACGGTAAAGATCCAGGAAGTCACCCTCTGCTGACAGGTATGTCGCATACCGGGCAGGGGTCATGCGGGCGTCGTACTCCAGCAGCGCCACCTCGTGTTCGAGCGCAAGATCGCCTGCGATCCTCACCGCAAACTTTTGCGCATGCAGCCGGTGAAAGACATCGATGTCGGAGTAATCCAGCCAGAAGCGGCTGCTGTAACCGCCGATTGCCTGCAGCGCGCGGACGCGCATCAACGTGCCGCTGTTCGCCGCGAACATCTCTCGCCGCTCCGTGTGGCTACTTACCGGACGGCTCAGCGGCGCGTGACGCCCGAAATGCCACAGCCGCGGCGACAGGCAAAAGCCTCCTGCATAAAGAAACGGAACAATAGCGGCCACCTGCTCGTCGCTTGCGACCTGTGCCGCATGGCGCAGCATTCCGCCGAGAAATTCGCGCGCGACGGACGTGTCCTGATCGAGCAGCAGGAGCCACGCACACTCACGCTCCGCTGCCATGGCTGCCGCGGCGTTGTACGCGCCGCTCACCCCGGTGTTCGCCGGCGCATGCCGATAGGTGCAGCCTAAGGGCAGCGAGCTCTCGTCGACAGCAGTTGGACTGTTGTCCCAGACGAGCACCTCAATTTGTTGTGCCAGCGCCGTGTCCGCTGCAAACGCCTGCGCGAGACCGGCGAGTGTCTTCGATTGGCTGGGGCGCATGCGATAGAGCACGACGACGGCCAGCACGTGCACCGGCGCCGCATCCGGCCGCCGCATGGATGGATCCGCCATCAGCCCCTCACTGCCGGTGCCGCGCTATGCCATCCACCCATACTGGCGCGCCAGGCAGCGATCCGCTGTTTTCTGGGTACACTCAGCCGACGCCGCAGCGCTTTCCATGTCGCGCTTCGGATCTCGCGCGCCTCGCCGCGGCGGCGTTGATTCACCAGCCGCACTGCGAGCTGGGCGGTGTACGCCAGGCTCGCCAGCCACGAACCATACAGGTCGAAGTACGCCGATTCCGCGCCCAGGAAGTTTCGAAAATGCGCGAGCGTCACGCGCTCTTTGTAGTTCAACAGAGAAAAATGGTGCTCCAGGTGCACTGAATCCAGCACGTACATGCGCCACCCGTGGACATAGAGCTGATGATGCAGCCAGCTATCGAGATGATCCAGCCAGAAACACGGATCGAATCCGCCGATCGCATCCAACGCCTCGACGCGCAGCAGCGCCGCCGAGTTGAAGGCCCGCGTCTCGCACGCCGGCACGCCGGAGAACGAAGCCGGCATCGGCGTCGTTCGTGTTAACCCCACATACGCCGGAGACAACAATTGCGAGCCCTCCGCGAGATGCGGCACGATGGTGGCGATGTGGCGATTCTCGGCGGCCGCACGAAGTCCCGGTTCGATGGCGGAGAAAAAGTTCTCCGGCAACGCGGTGTCCTGGTCCAGCGTCAGCAGCCAGTCGTAGCCTTCTGCCCGCGCCTGTTCCAGCGCAGCTTCATACGCGCCCAGCAGACCATGGTTGGCCGGCGCCGCTTTGTAACGGAATCCCGAAGGCATCGCATCGAGTGCGGGATCGGGGTCTGCGCTGTCGTACTGTGGGCTGTTGTCATAGACAAGCACGGCGCAATCTGCGCAGCCACTCTCGAGCGAGCGCGCCAGTGTGGCGACAGTCACCGAAGCTGACGGCTTTTGCTTATACAACACGATTACGGCGAGAATCCGGGGACGGTCGGCAGCACACTCGTCGGGCAACGCCGGCTCCTCAGTGTCGCGGATCGAGCGCCCGCTTTACCTGCAGGTAGCGGTCGCGCAGCCGCGGGTCTGTCTCCGCGTAGTCGTATACGTAAATGACAGCGACCCGGATGCAGCCGAGCGTGGTTCCGATGACCAGCCCAATCAGGATGAACAGGAACGGCTTTGGCCAGGACCTCACCCGCGGCACCAGCGGCGGATCCAGCACCTGTATCTGGGGAGACGCCTTGGCCTCGTCAATGCGTGCAGCCTCCAGTTGACGCGCCAGCAGATCAAAAAGCGTCTGGTGATACTGCACATCGCGCTCTTTCCGGATGTACTCGAGCCCTGCCGCCGGGAACTCGCGCTGCGTCAACGTAAGGCCGCTCGTGCCTTTCTGCAACTGCTGCAGTTGCTCGCGCAGGCCGCTCAGTTCCGTGCGCAGGCGGATGACATCCGGATTCTGCTCCGTCGATGACGAGAGCAGTGCTCCGAGCTCCACCTCGTGGTTTGTAATATTGGCCTGAATATTGGCCTCTTGCCCGATGAGCGTCTGTACCTGGCCGCTTATCTGCAGCACACCGGTGGATTGCTGCGTCTGCTTCAGCGCAACTTCTGCGTCCGCCAGGCGGTCCTTCTCCTGGGCAAGCTGCTGCTGAAAGAACTCACGCCGCTGACTCGCGGCTCCGATTGCCAGCCGGTTGTTCTCCTCAAACAGCTCGTCGGAATAGCCGTTGACCAGCGTGACCGCTCGCTTTGGATCCTTGTCCTCCACGCTGATCAGAATCAGGCCGGTTTTGTCGGCGGCGAATTTCGAGCGCTTGCGCAGCATGCCGGCGGCGCCTTCGCGATCAGGAATCTTGTACACGTCCATCAGGTGGAAGCGATCCACCATGGCCTCCGACACAACGTTGGTCTGCAGGATCGCGATGTACAGGTCCGCCGGGTTCTTCAGTCCGAGGTTGCTCCCCACGCCGGCGAATGCCGTCAGAGCACCGAGCTGGCTCAGCAGCGCAGCGCTGGACTGCTCCTGCTGCGGCGGCATGATGGTGCCCTCCGCCTTGTAGAGCGTGGGCGCGCGGAGGATCACAATGATCGCGATCACGACGCCGGCCAGGGCCCAGGCAAGGATCAGCCACTTGCGGCGTGCAAAGACCAGCAGCACGTCCAGCAGGTCCAGCCGGCGCACCTTCCCGTGTTCAGTTTCGACAGTCCGGCTCAATTGGTAATCACCGCCAGCGCCCCGGCGCCGAGAGCAATGGAAGAGAAGAGCTGGGAGAAGTTGAGCAGGGTACGAAGTCCATTGCCGCGGTACGTTCTCTCCGGCACCACGATGGTATCGCCGGGATGAATGCGCGCCTCATCGAACTCATTGCCCCAGAAGGTCTTCGCGGAAGCGCGGCTCAGCACCGAGCCGTCGGCCCGGATTACGAAGGAGTGATCCTTGTCGGCATCGCGGTTCGCGCCGCCTGCCTGCTTCAGGTAGCCATACACGCGTCGCTGCGAATCGAACAGGAACGTGCTTTGCTCGTACACCGCGCCCACCACATTCACACTGGACGGTCTTGGCGGAACGATAAAGCGGTCTCCGTCTTCCACCGGCAGGTCGGGCAGGCTGTCCACCCCGGCGGCATTCGGAGCCAGGGAGAGCACCACGCGGCCACTTGCGCGCAGTTGCCGCAGCCGGTTGACCAATAATTGCGTCGCGGAAAGCGATGCGGCATTGGCCGCCTGATCCACAGCTGTAATGGCGCCTGCGGCACTCGCCGCTCCAGCGCGGTCGGTAGTTAGCTCAAGCTGCGTTACATAATCGTCGAGCCGCTGCTGCTGCACAATGCGGGCCGACTCACGCGTCAGCTCCGATCCGAAAAGATAAGCATGTGGCGTCAGGCCACCTGCGCGTTCCACCAGATGGCGCAAGGTCTCTCCCGGCTCGGCGCTGTAGATGCCGGCATGCTGCACCTCGCCCTCAATGCGGACCAGCTTGGTCTGCTGGCTCTGCGGCACGCGAATGTCAGCCTGCGAAAAGATGGTGATGATGTCGTGCGGCTGCAGTTCCAGATCCTGGCTCGGATCGTGCTCCCTCACCAGTTTGCCCAGGTCGAACGGAATCAATGTTGTCTTCAGCGTGACCGGGTCCATGCGCTCAATCACCGCGTAAGACCAGTCGATCTCCGGCGCCATCAGCGAGACATCGTTCAGGTAGCGCGCCGATGCGGTATTTTCCGTCCGCGCGATCCGCTGCTCGTCGGCCAGCGAACCGCCGCCGATGGTGTCATTGCGCGGCACCGTGTTCTGCGTATTCTGCGTAGGCTGGTCCGGCACCGTCCCCGGCATCTGTCCATCGGGGGGCGTAAGATCCGCGTTGTTATTGGCGCCGTATGCCATGTTGTTCGATTGCGCAGCTTGCCCGTTCAGATCGCCCGGCGAGCTCAGGCCGCCGCTCGAGAGCGCTCCATTGGTGCCGGGGCCGCCCGCTGACCCGCTCTGCTGCGCAGCCTGATCGGCCTGCTGCTGATCGTAAAACCGCTTCTCCTGGTCGCGCTGCAGATAGAGATAATATTGCCGCTGGCTCTCTGCCTGGGCGTGGCGGTATGCGGTGAAGCGCTGTGCGTAGTCCGGCTGGAAAACAGGCGAAGGCAGCCCAAGCTGATTCCGCTTCTGCCAATAGTCGCGTGTCACCAGCGCTTCGCTATTGGGCAGCAGCTCGCTCAGCTTCATGCCCGGATGCCACGCAAACCGCCCAGGGTCCGCCACATTGCCGCGCACGGTGACCGTCTGGTCGAAGCTCGGTGAGATCGGCAGCACGCGCACTATGTCGCCATCGCGCATCGGCGTGCTCTGGCCTTGGGCGTTCAGCGCGACATCCATGGCGCGCTGGTGCTGCTCCCGGTCGATCCGTTCGAGCGATGCACGCGTCAGCGAAGCCGTGCTGGACAAACCGCCGGCATCCGCCAGCACGTCGCCCAGCGTGGATGTACCCTCTGTCATCCCTCAGCTCGAAAATTGCCGGCGAGCGCACGCTGCCGTACACCGCAACCTGGGGCCCCACCTGCGGGAAATAGAGAACATCTCCCGGCAGCAGCGGCACATCGTGCGATTTATCGCCCCTCACCAGCAGATCGTAAAGATCAAAGTCCGTGATCGTCGTTCCATTGCGGCGTAACAGGATGTGCCGCATCGAACCCTGCGGCGCCGGACCGCCCGTGGCAAACATTGCGCTCACCAGCGTGCTGAGCGAGCTCACCGTGTAGCTGCCGGGGTATCTCGCCTGCCCGGTGACAAAGATGCGGATCGGGTGAAGTTGTCCCAGGTTCACCGACAGATCGAAATTCTTGTAGATCCGCGCGATGCCGTCTCTGACCGTCTGCTGCACGTCCCCGTAGTGAACGCCGCCCACGTGAATTGCGCCCACATGCGGGATGTAGACCATCCCTTCGCGGTCCACCGTCACCTCGGAATTGAAATTCATCTGGCCCCAGACGCGGATCAGCAACTGATCGCCCGGGCCCACCACGTAACTCGACGTTGCCGGCACCTGGTCTACCGGCGCAAAGGTGCTGGGACTCTGGAGAAAGAGCTTCGCTCCATAGATGGGCAGCATCTGGCCCACCGACGAATAGACCAGGCGCTGGAATTCCGTCGGAAGATCCGGCGCGAAGAAGCGCTGGTAGTAGAGCGGATACGTGCGCGCGCCGGAGGCTTCCGTACGGCCGCCCAGCCCGTTCAGGTTGTCGAGATAGTTCGGCACCCCCTGCAGGTCCATCGACTGCGCAGGGCCGCTGTACGTTGCGCCGCCCCCGGCCCCCGCCGCCGGTCTCGTAGGGGTTCTGCTGCGAGGTTGATCCCGGAACAGCCCCGCTCTGCAAGCTGGGTAATTGCAATTGCTGGCCGGAATTCGTGCTGCCGCCACAATAGGAAGTGTTCGGATCGCAACCAGTCTGGCTGAATGCAGGCATCGGCTGCAGCACTGTTGTCGCCAGTGCGCCCGCCAGAAAGACCGTTAAGTATCGACTCATATTTTGGGTTTGCAGCGCGCCGATCCGGCCGCAATCGATCGGCACGCGACGCTGGTTTTACTCCTTCACAGGGCCTGCTGAGCAGCCCGGGTCCTCATTAGTGTAGAGCCTATGTCCCCTTTTCGACATGCCGCTTTCGGTTCTGCCGCGGCGAAAACTGCCGGAATCCTTGCGGCATCGGCCATCGAAGCGGCAGCCGTAAATCAGCGGCCAGACCGATTCCAGGCCAGCATGGAGGCCGGTCGTCGCGGCGCCATCACCTGCTTCTGCGCCGCACGTGCATGCTGCCCGTCACCCGCCAGCTCACGGTGTGAGGCGGCCATAAGAAAAAAAATGCAGAGCGAGAACGGACTGCCGAAGCTGAAAAGATACCGCGTTGAGATGTTATTCAGGAAATACACAATCATCAGGCACCACAGCATCATGTAGTAGCGGGTCCAGGCATTGTTGACGCGCGCGCCGGAAGCCTTCCATAGCACAAAGAAGACGCGGAGCATGCTGCCGAAGATCATCCCACCGGCGATCAAGCCCGCTCTCGAACAGCAATTGGACATAGCCATTATCAATGGTGCCCACCATGCGATCGCCTGCGCGGTAGCCAAAACCGAACAGCCATCTTTCGTGAGCGCCAAGAAGGCGAAAAGCGATGTGCCAGATGCCGGTGCGTCCCGACAATCCAGACTTCAGCCCGCGCTGGCTGCTGTTCAATGACAGGAAATCGTTCAGAAAATCGCCAATCTGCCCCGCCCGGTTGTGCTGAAACAGGAACATCGCCGCCAACGGGATCAAGAGCACGAAAACAATGATGTGCAGATGCCGGAGCCGAACTTTTTGAAGCCATCCCCGGGCTGCCCCACGAGCCAGCATCGCCCCGCCGGCAAAGAGCACTGCCGCCAGGCTGCCACGTGAGCCGGTCAGGAAGAGCATCCCGAATGTAGCCAGCCGACAATAGAATCAGCGCCTTTTTCCTCCACCCGACCTTTTCCTCCATCGCGCGCCAGACAATCACCGGGAAATACCCGGCCATCACGAACCCGAGCAGATTGGGATGCGCGTGAGTCCCCCCGCTAAAACGGACTTGCTGGGCGGACGTGATGCTTTGACGACCAGAGATCAGAAGGATGCAAACCGTCGCAATCGCTGCCTGCGAGTAGGCGCGTATGACATTCGATATCCCAATTTCCTGCACGATAAGCCGCGCGCAAAAAAATATTCCGATGAACAGCAGGCCGTAGAGTTGGGAATATGTGTCGTGCGAGGTGTAGGAGATCACCTCACCGAAGAGGATGGCCGCGAACAACAGTCCCCCGCCGCCGAGGATGTTTTGCACGCGCTCAGCGCGCCGGTTCCCGCACAGGACCATCAGACCTGCGAAACCCAGGGCACCCAGTGCCAGGTACCCTGTTATCGCCACAGACAGCTCGTACTGTGTGAAAGCGATCAGGAAACAGGCGAACAGCGAGACGCGCACGAGCCATGAAAGGCTTATGCGCCCGGTTGACGGCAGCAGCCAGCACCGCATGGGATGGCCCTTTCCATTCCGCACCGCGCGTCGTCGTCATCCGCTCCATCGGCAGCCAAGGCTCAATGCATTTCGCTGGTTTTCGGGAAATTGATTCCACATTCTATTACGGCGGGTTTTTTGCCAGAGAAGATCGATTGCTGCGCAGTCTCGTATCTGGTGTACGCCGTCGCTCTTCGGTATCGTGCTTGCATGTGGAATGCGCTCCGCCACGTATACCGTCATCCTCTGAATGCAGATGGGCGACTCTCCGGCATAGGCAGAGTCCTTCGCTGGCAGATTGCCGCTCGATTGCTCCCCGGATCCGCTGTGGCGATTCCATTTACGGACCGCGCGCGTCTGCTGGTATCGCGCGGCATGTACGGCGCAACCCAGAACGTGTACTGCGGGCTGAACGACTTCGAGGATATGAGCTTCCTCATTCACTATCTTAGACCGGCCGACGTGTTTATTGACGTCGGGGCGAACATTGGCGCATACACGGTGCTTGCATCCGCGGCTGCGGGCGCGAAGACTTATGCGTTCGAGCCCAGTCTTGCTGCCATTCTTGCATTGCGCAGCAATATCGCTATTAACCATATCGCCGACCAGGTAAGCATTGAACCCTATGCCGCAGGGCGCGCGCAGGGCAGCGTGCCCATTTCTAGCGACGGTCCAAGCGCCATGCACCACATCGAGCACGACTCTTCCAGCTCCACGTCGCTGGTGGAAATGCGGACTATCGACTCCTATGACCTGAATCCAGCGATCATCAAGATCGACGTAGAAGGCTATGAAGCAGAGGTCCTTGCCGGCGCAATGGAGACGGCCAGCCGCCCGGAGCTGGTTGCCATCATCACTGAAAACAGCGACGAGAGTGCGAAATACGGAGATGGCGTTCTGAGTGTCGCCTCTTTCATGACCCGCTATGGATTTACGGCAGTTACATACGATCCCTGGCAACGCATGATTTCCCCGAAAAACAAACGCTCGGACAACACTCTGTACGTCCGGGATGTGGCCAAGGCCAGGCAGCGCGTGGCCGAGGCAGCGCCGTTTCACGTCTTCGGCCGGTCCATCTAAGGCCTCTCCCTTCGTTATTCGACCGTGAGATTCAGTGTGACGCTGTGCGAGATCCCCGGCGCGCCCGCACCCACCGTGATCGTATAGATTCCCTGTCCGCTGCTTCCGCCGTCACCGCCCGATCCGCCGCCTGCGCCGCCCTTGATGGACAACCCGCAGCCGCTCAGCCCCAGGCATACCGCGCCAATCACCAGCAGCACCGGCCAGCCGGCCCATTTGCGTCTGCGCAGGAACATCAGGCATGCCAGCACCGCCCCGGCCAGTGACTTCGTTGTCCACGGCGAAGCCGGTCCGGAGCGCGCGGTTGTCCCCGCCGTAGTCACGACCACCTGGACCGTCGCTGTTGCGCCCGTGCCTGTCATCGTTACATTTCCCGGGTTCGCGGAGCATGTGCTTCCGGCCGGCGCGCCCGTACACCTGAAGACGACCTGCCCGGCCGAAGCGCCGACCGGTGTCAGCAGCAGTTGATACGTGGCGCTGCTTCCTCCGGTTACCGTGCTGCTGGATGCGCCCTGCACGCTTAGCTGGAAATCCGCACCTGTGCCGCTGAGCGGCACGCTGAACGGCACGCTCGCTCCGCTGGCCGTGACCTGCACCGTGCCATCCTGCTTTCCGGTGGCCTGCGGAGCAAACGTAACGCCCACGGTGCAACTCGCCCCCGGCGCCACCGTGATATTGCAGGCATTGTTCGTGATCGAGAATCCGGCACTCGCCGCGACAGCGATCCCGCTCAGCGGATTCGTGCCGCTGTTGATCACGGTCAGCATCTGGGCCGCCGAAATCGAGTTCACCCCCTGGATGCCGAAGTCCATGGAGATTGGCGAAAGTGTCGCACCGTCGCCGCTCCCCGCCGGCGGCGGCGTACCGGTCCCATTCAGCGAGACTTGCTGCGCGCCCAGCGAGTCCTGGATCGTCATCTGCCCGCGCTCCGAGCCCACCGCTTTCGGTGAATACACCACCTGAAGCGCGCAGGTGCTGTGACCCGGCAGTGATGTACCGCAAAGATTGTTCACCGAAAAATCTCCGGTGATCGCGACCTTGATGTTCGTCAGCGCGCTGTCGCCGCTGTTCGTGACTGTCACCTGCTGCGGGGCGCTGGTGGTGCCGATCGTCTGTGCTGCAAAGGTCAGGGTGGTCGCGCTCAGGTTGTCTGTCGGACCGGTCTGCCCGTTTCCGCTCAGCAAAGCGGTCTGCGTGCCGGCATCGTCGGTCGCCACTAAGCTGCCCGACGCCGCACCCGAAGCCGTCGGCGAGAAGACCACGCCCACCGTGCAGCTTGTATTCACGGCCAGCGTGGAGCCGCACGTGTTCGCGGACATGGAGAAGGGTCCGCTGATACTCAGCGGCTTCAATCCTACGGCAGCATTTCCGGTATTAGCGACGGTGACGTATTGCACAGGGCTGGTCTGCCCGATCCGCACGGAGCCAAAATCCAGCCGCAGCGGCGTCAGCACGACAGTGCTTCCCTGGGTGCCATCGCCCTGCAGATTGGCATTCAGCACACCGCCCTGCACATTCGCGGCCACCGTCACTGTCGCGCTGCGCGGCCCAGTGGCCGTGGGTGCAAACACGATTGAGATCGCGCAGGAGGCTCCGGTCGCCAGGCTCGCAGGACATTGATCGTCCAGAACGAAATCGCTGCTGCTCGCCGTCGCAGCGCCCAGCGTGAGCGCCAACCCGCCGGTGTTTTGCACCGTGAGGCTCTCCGCGCCGCTCGTGGTGCCCACCGCCTGCGACGCGAAGATCAGCGTCGCCGGTGCGATTGTCCCGGTCCCAACCTGGTTTGCCAGCGCAGTGCTCGCCAGCTCCGCCTGCCACACGCCGCGTCCTTTCGTACCCGCGCGCAGCCACTTCTCTCCACCTGTGTCGACCGCCGTCAGCGTCGTCACTCGCACGGCCGGCAGACCGGCTCCATACACGCTCCAGCAGCTCTGGGTCACGTCGGCGCATTGTGTAATCGATGTGGTGACGTACACGCCTACATCCGTCCCGGCATACACGATCGCCGGATCTTCCGGGTCCACCAGCACGGCGTTCACCGGGGCGTTCGGCAGGTTGTTGGTCACGTTCCGCCAGGTGCTGCCCGCGTCTGTGCTGTGATAGAGCGTCGGCACATTCGACCATGTCAGCGGCGCAAATCCGTTGCCGCCAAATCCGGCAATGCCCACATATAGCGTCTTCCCGGCGGCATCCGTGGGATCGAGCGCAATCGACGAAACGCGTGCCTGCGCACGATTAAAGAGATAGGAGTCGGTTGGATCGTTCGTGACTCTGCTGCCCGTCACGTCGCTCCATGGGGTCGAAAGCCACGGACGATGGCGTCACCAGCGCCGTCAGGACACGGCCAGGGTGCGTGATGGCGCCATCGCCCGCGCCGGCCAGCCCCACATAGATTCGCTCCGCCTGATCGCCGCGCCCGGAAATAGCTCCGGTGGCCGCGAGAGCGCTGACCTGCGTGTTGCTCGACTGGCATGTCGGCGCAGTATTGCCGTCGAGTATGCCGCTCAGCGTATTCGCCGATGCCGTCCAGTTCGTTCCATCCGTGGGGCCGCGCCACACCCGGCAGGTTGCCACCAGCATGCGGGCGGGGTTCTCCGGGTCCAACGCCCACACCGCAGGCTCACTCAATGCCGATCCATCACCACTCACCTGCGCGTTTTGGATCAGGGGCGCGGAGGCAAAATCCGCCGGGCCGCACGAGGCCCCACGCGCACATGCGCTGATAGATACGCCAGCACCCGAGGTCGCATACCAGGTACCTGCGTTCGCGCCCCAGCCCGCGGCAGTGTAGCCGCCCCGCCCATTCAGCAGCAGCTGCCATGCGCCGTTGCTGCCGCCAGCTGTGCCCAATGCGCCCATTCCCGCCATGAGCTGATTCGGGTCCGCGGGATCAGCGGACAGCGAGCTCACCTCGGCGAGGGAGCCCAGCGTCGCGTTCAGATTGTCGAAGTGCGCCGCGTCATCGGCGGAGCAGGCCGGCTGCTGCTGGTTCACCGCGTCACGGCTCCGCCATAGCCCGCGATCATTGGCAAAGAACAACAGCGTCGTACCTGGCATCCAGGCTGCGCCATGCTGATTCGCGCCAACCTGCGCCGCCGCGCACCCGTTCACGTTCGTCGCATTGCGCCACACACATCCTGCTGCAAGGCTGCAGCGGAAGAGGTCCTGTGTGCCCGCGAAGAGCACCGTGTCGCTGCCCGAGGGAATCGCGGAGAGCCACAGCGCGTGACTCGCTCCGGAGATAACGCCCGACGTTGTTTCCAGCGCGTTAGAGATGCTGATCTGCTTGCCGAAAACAGGAACCGGCGTGGAGCACCCGCCGCCCGAGGCGCCGCATACGTCCTCCCACAGGCCATTATCGGCATCACTCTGGCTCGCCGTCATGGCGAACATATCGCCGCTCCCCGGCTGCACCGCCAGCGCAGCGCTATAGATCGGGCAGTTCACCGATCCCGGGTACTGGCACACCTGGATGTTCAGCGCGGGTCCGGGCTGATTCTGAAGCCGTGTCCACGTCACCCCATCCTGCGACATGTAGAAGCCGTGGTTGCGCAGCGCGGCCACGAAGATCTGCCGCACCGGATTCCAGACCACCGCCAGCGCCGCCACTCCGGCTCTCCGTCCCGGCGCCTGCAGCGCTTGATTCGGGCCCATCCTCAACCGTGGCCAATTGCCACGTCTGCCCTGCGTCTACCGAGAAGTACAGTCCGCTCGCGCTGCTGTCTCCCGTTCCCGTATATCCCGCGTTCGCCTTGTACGCTCCGGGCGCCGTGGTCACCGCGGCCACCACCGTGTTCGGAGATCTCGTGCTCCAGGCAAATCCCTCAAAGGCCTCGCCGAAGAAGCTGTTCTGCTCGAGTCCGGTTGCCGGGTCGCGCGAACCCGTAATAGTGCTCCACGAATTCCCGCCATCGGCGGAGCGCAGAATCCCCGTCCCATAGAGCGAGTCCGCCTCGTCTGTCGGATCGCCCGTTCCGGCAAGTACCACGCCGGTGCGGCCGGGCTGGACCGTCACCGCGCCTGCGTTCACGAGATTGATGTGCGTCTGCGCAATGTCCACCGCCGGCACCAGGTCGGTTACCGGAACAAACGTGACGCCACTTGCCGCTGCCGCGTTCGTCGATTTAAAGACTCCGCCGTTGGCGCCGATATATATGGTGTTGCCGCTCGCGTCGCCCGGATCGACGGCAACGCTCAGCACACGACCGCCCGCCGAACCGGTTGCTGCCGCGGTTAACGACTGGGGCGCCAGCGGCGTCCACGGAACATTCAGCGCCGCCGTCCCGCTGCTCTGCGCCGTCAGGGGCGCGACCGCAATCCCGATCGAAAGCAGCCATAGCATGACGCGCCGACGCGTCTTCGCTTTCTGCTTGAGCCCGTGTTGTTGCATGATCCGGAGTCGGCCCTTTCCCCCGCCGCGCATGCTGCGGACAGGAGAGTGTTCCGCCGATTATCTCGCGCAAAAGAAAGGAATTAGACCGGTCACCGAAACAGTCACGTTACTAAACGGGCAGACGCTCTCCCACATCCCGGGCAAAATTCTCCCGATACCACTCGACCGTCCGCTTCAGCCCTTCCTCAAATCCAACCAACGGCTCATACCCGAAGGCCTCACGCGCCGCTGAGATATCCGCCTCCGAATCCGTGATGTCGCCCAGCCGTGGCGGTCCGTACTCTGGCTCTTGCCGAAACTCAAGCAGTTGCGCCAGGACTCCGTAGGTTTCATTCAACGTATGGCGTCCGCCGCATGCCACGTTGAAAGTTCTGCCGCCGATCTTCTCCTTCGGCGCCGCGGCGGCCAGCAGATTCGCCGACACCGCATTTGCAATGAAGGTGAAGTCGCGCCCCTGCTCGCCGGTTCCGAAGATCGTGGGCCGCTCGCCCCGCATCATCTGCAAAATAAACTTCGCCATCACGCCGCTGTAGGGCGAATCCGGCGCCTGCCGCGGACCGAAGATGTTGAAGTAGCGCAGGCACGCCGTCTCCATCCCGTACACCTGCCAGTAGCTCTTCATGTAGAGCTCGCCCGTCAGCTTCTGCACCGCGTAAGGCGAAATCGGCGCTGGCGTCATCGACTCCCGTCGCGGCATTCCGGGCTGGTTCCCATAGGCCGACGACGAAGCCGCATAGATGATCCGCCGCACGCCGGTCGCGCGCGCCGCTTCGAGCAGCGTAAACGTGCCGTCGATGTTCGCCTCATGGCTCGGCACAGGATCCTTCACCGAACGCGGCACCGATGGCAGCGCACCCTCATGGAAGATAATCTCGACCCCTTCGCAGGCCGACCGCATCGCCGTCCCATCGCGCAGGTCCGCCTCGCGGAAGTCGATCTGTTTCAGGAACGGCTCGATATTCGTGCGGTTTCCAGTGACAAAATTGTCGGTGGCGCGCACATCCTCGCCCCGCTCCACCAGCGCCTCCACCAGCGCCGACCCGATGAATCCCGCTGCTCCTGTAACCAGATATTTCGCCATTCCACTCCCGGACATCCTGTGATGCACCACTCGTGCGTCCACCGAAATGATACTGGCTGGCGCGCGCTCCTCGGCCGGCCGTGTTCCTGATGTAGAGTGCGCTTATGTGCTTTTCGGCGACGGCGAACTTCGTGGGCAGCGGAGTCCTCGCCACCGTCGGCGTCGTTACCCTCACCCGCGTACGCCATCGCCGCGAGCTCCTCTTCGCATCGCTTCCCACTCTCTTCGCGGTGCATCAGTTCATCGAAGGATTTGTGTGGCTCGGCCTGGACGGCATTCTTTCCCCCAGGGTCACGCACGACATGGGCGCCGCCTTCATGCTTTACGCGCAGGGGCTGCTTCCATTTCTTCTGCCGCTCAGTGTGCTGCTCTTCGAGCCCGACCAGGGCGGTCGCCAGCGCATGCGCCCCTTCCTTCTTCTCGGCACCCTTACTGCGCTCTACATCCTGTGGGCGCTCACCGCGTATCCAACCCAGGTCTTCGTCCACGACCACAGCATCGTCTATCTCAACCCGGCCACCAACAACACCATCGTCGCGATTCTGTATGTCATCGCCACCTGCGGTCCGCTGCTCTTCTCGAAAATCAGAGATATGGTGATCTTCGGCATCGCGAATGTCACCATTCTCCTCATCGTTCTCATTGCCAAGCGCTACGCCTTCACCTCGGTATGGTGCGCCTATGCAGCCGTCGCCAGCGTCATCATCCTGGCGTATTTCTGGAAGAGCCACGGCGCCCGGCCCTTCACCTATCGGGAAGCAATCTGACGGTCGCTGCCGCCTTGCAGGGACATGCATCGCCGCCGTTCACGGCATCGGCTTAACCAGATCGAATCAAATATCCCTCACTGCATATGCCGGGAAGCGCCTGGCTGGAATGCCGCCATTCGCGTCTACTGTCGCTCGCTGGGGCCGCTACCCTTCGCAACCTCTCCCGTCCGCTTTTGTAAGCGTGCCAGCATCCACTGCTCGTATTCCGCCTTTACCGAGGTACCAACCTTGGCCGCGTTGGGGCCTCTCCGTTCCAGATAACTCAGCCACGCCTGGTAATCCTCTCCCGTCGCGGCGATAGCTGGCGCGGCGCTCGGAACTTCAACTTCCGTTCTGGGCCGGCCTTCCTCTCCGCTGAACAGCCAGCCACGCTCAAACACAGCCAGACCAGCAATGCAGTAGCGAAGAATACCGAAGAACGGAATATAGTGGCGCGCGATGCCGATAGGAAGGATCAGCGCGAGAAACGCCAGATGAGTCACAAACGTGGAGACCACAGGGAGAGAGACGCCCTTCCGGTCAGACGTCATCACAAGCCAGCCTAGGAAAAGATGGTAGGAGACCAGAATGGATGTGTAGAGAGCCCATGCACCTGGAGGCATGAGCCTTCCTGCCGCAAATCCAAGCAGACCCGCAAAAACAAACGCAACAACATCCCTGCCCTCAAGGTTCAGCCAGACTGCCAGCCCCATAATTCCCCCTTGTGCTCTTACTTCTGCGCGATTTCAGAAATCGGGATATTTGGGTGAGGTGACTGCAACCTATCACGCAGCGAGTCCGGCATTCTATGCAGAAATCACCAAATCCGCCGGCTAACACGAATGCGATTTGGGACAACTCAGCAAAATCCTGCCATTCTGGTGCGTCCGTCACTTCGATCAGGCCAGAAAACAGATCGAAAGCACGCCCAGCAGGCAGAAGTAGCCCAGCGGATACGCCCACTTGCCCGCCCGGTGCAGCTTTACCGCCAGATCCCTGCGCCCACGCAACTGCAGCAGAAAGACAAGCGTGATCTCCACGATGCAGAGAAAGCAGAAGGCGAAGCTGGCAAGGAAAGCGGCGTCCAGCAGCGTAATGTAGCCGATGCGCGGCAGGTCGCGCGCGATCGTGAACTCCAGCGCCACCATGGCCAGCAGCATGGTCATCGGAATCTTCAACACCCAGTCGAACAGGGAAACATCGATCCAGAAAATGACTCCCGGGATCAGAGTCATCAGCAGCAGCGGCACGAACGCTTTCCACACATAGAAGCCCGCGCGCCGCGTCACCTTAAGCTGAAACAGCCCTTCATTGCCTGCGGGAAACGAAGGCGCTTGCGTCACCTTCTCTGCCGAATATTGAAGCTTTGTGAACCGCCAGGCCGCCAGATCAGTATGCTGCTCCGGGCTGACGCCGGTGGAAGCCAGCGGCTCCGGCGCAAACCGGATCTCCGACGCGGCGGAGAGAAACGGCTCGATTTCAATCTGGAGATGCTGCGTATCGAAGGGAAATTTCCTGAGATCGTAGTCATTCGAAAGCACTGCTTCGAAGCGCTCGATATAGGTCACCACGCCATTCCTGTCGGCGGACAGAAAATATTGACTCGTCCTGTGCGAAATGGAATTGGCCGCCTCGATCGCCGGAGTCCAGAGCTCCTCTGCCCGTAAGTTCCGCGTCGCCGGCGCATTGGCCTGGTCCTTTGGCAGCGCCAGACGCGGATCCAGCCATCGGGCAGTCAGATAGCCGCCGACCTCGAAGCTCTCACGCGTCTCGTCGATGGCCACCAGATTCGTGATGTACAGCCCGACAGCGACTTCCACCGGAGTCCGCCCGCCGGTCGGATGCTGGCGGAGATCGATGGCAACGGCAGGCGTCTTCTTCGGCGCCGCGCACGCGGGCAGCGCAGCCAGCATTGCCAGCACACACAGCACAGCGCCGCGTACCGTTTTCGCAAAAGGTTTGAACGCAGGAACGGCATCAGACGCAGCTATTCCGTCAAAAAAAGCTGCACCTCGCGACTGCTGGCCGTCCACAGTATTTGCGAAAGCGGTATACCAACCGGATCGCTTCATGCACGCCTGTCAGAGAAGAAGTGCCCCCAACTGTAGCAGAGGACAGCCGTCCCGCGACCCCTGTCCTAGAGCTTCGCCTCCCACTGGAAGCAAATCCCATACCCATCCGGATCGCGCAGCGACAACTGCTTCATCCCATACGGAGCCACCTGCGGCTTCTTCACGTCGAGTCCTTTGGCGCGCAGCTCCTCATAGGCCGCATCCACGTCCGGACACCCGATGAACAGTCCTGTATCGCCGTGCGCCGCCATCCGCGTCTCATCCGGAGGCACCGGCCGCTCTTCATCGAACTCATAGAGCGTGTTCAGCATCACGTCTGCCCCGCCCAGCCGCAGCCAGCACCAATGAAAGCGGTCGGCCTCCCCGCCAAGGTGCGGCGAGTGACTCACCATCTCGAACCCCAGCACATCGCGATAAAACCGCACCGACGTGGGCATGTCATAGACCTGCAGCAGCGTCGTCACTCCTCGCAAATCCAGCGCCATCTCTCGCCCCTGTCTATATCTCTGAATATCTGACAGCAGCCGGAGCAGAAAAGCTAAGCTCTGCGACCGCAAAAAATGCTTATCCGCTGCTTTCCTCATCGCATTTCTTGCATTCCAGCAAGACTCCCAGATGCGCCCGCCGGCCCTCTTCCGTCGTCACCCATGGGCGCAGCTCCCACGGCGGTCTGTGCCGGACATGCTGGGTGTGCCCGCACCCCAGTTCCGTAACCCAGTCGCCCTGCTCGTCCTGTTGAAAACCTACGATCGCCTGCTGCGTCATCCATCTCAGGAGATCAGCTTTCGATCCCTTCCGGCAACCAAACCGCGTGCCCCGCCTGCGGAGTATGATGGGTGTTCATGTCCGAATGCAGTGGCACATGGCGACGCATACTCCTTGAAGAACCGGCCGGCATTATGCCGGCTTTGTGCTTCTGTCAGGACCGTCAGAGGAGCCGGTTGCCATGAAAGCCCGAGCTTATTTTCGGTAACACTCCAGCGACATTATCGCCAGCGCGGTGTTAATGTCGGCAGTCGGAAGGGAATCGATCATTATGGCATTGCACGCGCCCGCCTCCTCGGTAAACAATAGTTTTCCCTGCGCCTCCTGAATTCCCGAATCCCGCAAGGACGATCATGGCCGCCAACGTTGTCCATTTCGGAGAGGATATGTGGTACCGGCTTCCGGTTCTCCGATCCGCTGGTTATCGGGTCGAGCAGTGCGACTCGCTGGAGCACTTTTCTACATTCCTCGCCTGGGGCCCCGATATGGTTGTCCTGGAAGAGGAGCCTCTGGTTCCGCTGCGCAGAGCGATCTCATTCACCCGGGCGCGTTCCACCGCCCACCTGGTGCTCTTCCGCCACGAGCTGTCGAGTACGTTGGTAGAAGGATGCGATCTGGTCATTCCTAGCCTGACCGCGCCGGAAGAGTGGCTGGTCGACCTCGCAACACTGCTGGAACGAAGCCGCATCATACGCGCCGATTCTCAGGCCCTTGTCCAGAAATCCGCATCGCTCCGCCAGGACGCCGCTAACGTACGAGAGATGACCCGGGAGATTCGAGCACGATCCGTTCGCCAGCGCGCCGGGTTTACCGAGCACCTCCCGACCACGCCCGAACCTCCCTCCGAATAGCGACCTGCTCTGGCATCAAAGCTTTGCCGGCGCGAAGAGAGTCTCGGCCGCTCCGGGCGGATCATCGACCAGAGCCATATAGCGCTTCGAGTCAAATTTCTTTCCGGTCGATGCTCCAGACATGTACCGGATCGTGCCGAAGATCTCCCGTTCGAACCACGGACGGTCGAATTTGCCGGCAATAGCCCACGCAATCCCGGCGTAGGAGTTGGGGTCGCGCCCGTCCAGTTCGTACGTGTCGTTCAGCGCCACGGCCCACTCGTAGGCGCGCGCCGGGTTCGGCGCCCACTCCAGAATCTTCTTTGCCCAGTACATGCGCAGCACATTATGCATCCAGCCGTAGCGCACCATTTGTAACTGCCCCGCGTTCCAAAGCGGATCGTGTGTCTCGCCGCGCTCCAGCTGTTCGCAGGTGTACTCATACGGCCGCGGGTCGCGCAGATGCTCGCGCAGCGTCTTCTCCGCCCACGGCTCCGCGCATTCGATGCTGTCATACGTCGCGCGCGAATGGATCACGAAGTTCACCGCCAGCTCACGCCATCCGATCAGCTCGCTGAGGAATGCGTCATAGGCAGACTGCGGTGCCGCTCCCGCATCGACGGCCCGCTTCACCTCAAGCGCGATCCGCAGTGGGCTGATGTGTCCGAAGTGCAGGTAGGGCGAGAGCTGACTTGTCCCATTCACCTCCGGCTTGCGTCGTGCGGTCTCATACTCGGCAAGCTGGTGCTCGATGAAATACCTGAGCCGCTTGTGGGCTGCATGCGCACCGCCGCGAAAGGTATCCACCGGCTGCACGCGCCGGTTGAAATTACGCCAGCCCTGCGTGATGTCGTCGTCAAGCTGCCATCGCGCGATCTTCATCTCTGGCGGCCACTGCTTGTTGAGCCTCGGAGCTACAGGTTCCGCAAGGTACTCGGGCAGCAACGGATCCAGTTGCCGCCGGAACAGGTGTTGTGCGTAGAAGCCCTTCTCGAATAACCGGGATGGCACAACGACGTCGGCATCGACGGTCCAGAAGGGAATCCTGAGCCGGGTGGCCAGCACCTTGCGCCAGCGCTCGGGCTCGCGCAATGGGTTTTCGTCGCCGATGACGATGCCTGCACCGACTTCCTGCAGAAACGATTCGAGCTTATTGTCGGGTGGACGTCGCACCATGAACGGCACGCCGCGCTCGGCCAGGTCGTGCTCCGCGTCATGCAGGCCCTGGTTCAGGAAGGCGTAGTGGCGCAGGTTGGCGCGAGGGAAATTCGAGATCGCCGAGAAGAAGGCGACCACCGGCAGCCCCAGCTCGTTCGCCACGTCGATCGCACAGTCCAGCGCCGGATTATCGACACCGCGCTGCGCCCGCTGCATCCAGTAGACGACGCACCTGGCGTCGGCAGCGGGTGCGCCCGCTCGCCGCACTGTCACGCGCGGACTCTCCGCAACCCGGCGCAGCGGCTCAGGAAGGCTGGCAGGCGAGTGGGATGCCTCTGTCATATCAGCTTGAGATGCAACGCAGAACGAGCGGCCCGAAGGCCGCCCGTCGCGAAGTGAGAAGCCGGATAACTTACCAGAGGCCCCACGCCCGGCTGATGTAGTCGCTCAGCGTCATGGTGATGAGCACCAGAAATGTGAAAAAGCCGGAGGCAACGGTCAGCTTGACCAGCCGCGAGCTGTACTTGACATGCATGAAGAAGAGGATGACCAGCATCATCTTAATGACCGCGATGCCGATCGCTACGATGGGGCTGAAGACACCGAGATTCACGAAAGCGATGCCGGTGGTCAACGCAGTCAGGCATAGAAGCGCCAGCAGAATCAGGCCGTAGGTTTTCGGTCCGACAATGTGGTGCTCTACGTGGGCGTCATCAAGCGTGGGGTGCGACATATCTCCTCCGGGCCTAACGCAAGGGGTGACGGCTGATCAGGTACAGCAGCGGGAACAGGAAAATCCACACAATATCGACGAAGTGCCAGTACAACCCGAAGTTATCGATGGTAGATGTGTGGCCCGCTGTATACGCGCCTTGCCATGCCTTGTAGAACAAAGCAAAAAGAATCGAGATTCCGATGATCATGTGCAGTGCGTGCATGCCGGTCATCGCGAAATAGAGAAAGAAGAAGATCTGGGCGTGCTGCGCCACATCCGGCGCCAGCGCAACGTCTCGTTTGTCCTGGGGGTGCACGAAATCGTCGATAGAGAAGTTCGCGCCCGGAATGTGATGCTCGACATACTTATCGTGGTACTCGATCGTCTTGATGCCGAGAAAGACCAGGCCCAGCAGGATCGTACAACCGAGAGAGATGAGCAGGCCGCGCCGGTTGCGTTTTTCCGAACAGTAGACGCCCATCGCCATGGTGAAGCTGGAAAGGATCAGCACGGCGGTGTTCGTGGTGCCAAGGCCAATGCCCAGCGTGTTTGACGCAGAGACAAAGGCGTCGTAGTACCAGTTGCGGTAGAGCAGGTACGACATGAACAGCCCGCCGAAGAACATGATTTCGGTGAGCAGGAAGAGCCACATGCCGAAGGAAACCGCCTCCTTCTGCTGCTCCACCGTTTCGAAATGATGGCGCAGGTAAGGCGGATGTTCACTCTCGTGGTGAACGATCTCCCCTTCCTGCCGGGCTGCAAGAGTTTGGCTATCCAACGGTCGTTACCTCGTGCTGAGTCTTATTCGCCAGCCATTCGTAGTCGTACGCCTCGTGCTCCACGACGGGGATTTCGAGGAAGTTTTCCGTCGGCGGCGGTGACGCGATCTGCCATTCCAGACCGGTGGCCTGCCAGGGGTTGGCGCCCGCAATTGCGCCGTATTTCAGCGACCACGTCATATAGATCATCGGCATGAGATATCCGATGCCAAGTACGGTCGCGCCGGCAGTCGAAAGCACGTTAAGCACCTGGAACTCCGGTGGATACGCA
Organism: uncultured Acidobacteriaceae bacterium; assembly: GCA_963797895.1. Lineage (GTDB taxonomy): Bacteria > Acidobacteriota > Terriglobia > Terriglobales > Acidobacteriaceae > KBS-83. The sequence continues at coordinate 735,150 of CAWCRD010000006.1, read as the reverse complement.
TGATAGCGGCGCGGCATACCCAGGTAGCCCAGAATGAACTGCGGGAAGAAGGTAAGAATAAAGCCGATGAAGGTGGTGACTGCCGCCAGCCGGGAGAGCGACTCCGGATACATGCGGCCGGTCATCTTGGGCCACCAGAAGTGCACGCCGGCAAGATACGCCATCAGCATGCCGCCCACCATCACGAAATGGAAGTGCGCCACGATGAAGTAGGTCTCCGTCAGATGGATGTCCATGCCGAGCGAGCCCAGGAAAACGCCCGTCAGGCCGCCGATGGTAAACAGCCCCATGAAGCCGAAGGCGTAGAGCATCGGCGTCTCAAAGGTGATCGAGCCCTTGTACAGCGTCGCCGCCCAGTTAAATATTTTGATTGCAGAGGGCACCGCAACCAGCATGGTCAGCAGCGAGAAGACCAGCGCCGAGTAGTTGGAGACACCCATGATGAACATGTGGTGCGCCCAGACGAAGAAGCCGAAGACCGCGATGGCGACCGAGGAGAAGGCGACGGCCGTATAGCCGAAGACGCGCTTGCGGGAGAAGGTGCTGATGACCTCCGAGATCACGCCCATGCCCGGCAGAATCATGATGTAGACGGCAGGGTGGGAGTAGAACCAGAAGAGATGCTGGAAGAGCAGGGGATCGCCGCCCTTGCTGGGGTCGAAGACGCCGATGCCGAAGGCGCGCTCCAGCGCGACCAGAACCAGCGTGATGGCCAGCACCGGGGTGCCGAGCACCATCAGCAACGATGCCGCGTAATGCGACCAGACGAAGAGCGGCAGCCGGAACCACGTCATACCCGGAGCGCGCATGCGGTGCGTGGTCACAATGAAGTTCAGCCCGGTAAAGATTGAACTGAAGCCGGCAATAAAGATGCCCATCGCCACCGTAATGACGTGGGTGTTGAGGTAATGCGTGCTGAGCGGAGTGGTGAAGGTCCACCCGGTATCGGCGCCGCCCAGGATCAGGGCCGTCACGGTGAACAGACCGGCTACCACATACAGGTACCAGCTCAGCAGGTTCACCTTGGGAAATGCGAGGTCGCGCGCGCCCACCATGATGGGCAGCACGAAATTCCCGACGGTTGCCGGAACCGACGGCACCAGGAACAGGAAGACCATGATGATGCCGTGCATGGTGAACAGCTTGTTGTAGGTGTCGGACGAGACGAGGTCCGGCATCGGCGTCAGCAGTTCCAGCCGGATCAGGCCCGCAAAGGCGCCGCCGAGGAAGAAGAAGAACGTAATCGAGATCAGATACAGAATCGCGATCCGCTTGTGATCCCCCGTGAGCAGCCAGCTCTTCAGGCCGTACTCCTGGTTCAGATAGCTGCGTTTCGGCAGCGTAGCGTCTTGCTGGTTGGGAAGACGGACGATTGTACTCATTGTGGCGAAGGCCCCATCCCCTTCGAAGTCGATGTATCCGGGTTTGCGTCGGGGAGCTGATCAGCCCCCGTCAATTGCCGGGAACGATAATTTGGCGCCGGGCCGGTCGGGCCCGCCTGATTCGGCGAGTAGTCGCTATCGTTCAATGTCTGACGGATGCGATAGGCCGTGTCAAGGCTCTTGATGTATTCCACCAGGTTGATCAGACCCTCTTCGCTGATCTGCCCCTGGAAGGTCGGCATGATCGGCACATAGCCCATGACCACGTGCGCGGAGGGGTTCAGAATGCAGCCCCGCAGGAAAGCGTCGTCGACGGTGACAGTCGTGCCGTTGGCCAGCATCTCCTTCGCTCCGTAGATTCCGGCCAGATTCGGCCCTCTGGCTCCGGCGGTGGCGCTGTGGCAGGAGACGCATCCCAGGCTGGCGAAGAGCCGCTCTCCGTTCTGCGCCAGGGATTGGCCGCTGGTCGATCCGGCAGTCCACTTCCGGTAGTCATCCGGCGACATGGCGACGATTTCGCCGATCATCGACGAGTGCAGCGTGCCGCAGTACTGCGTGCAGAACAGGTGATAGGTGCCCGGCTGGGTCGCGCGGAACCACACCGTCGAGTAGCGGCCCGGGATGACTTCGCGTTTCACGCGAAAGGCCGGGATGGAGAAGCTGTGGAAGACGTCCTGCGAGATCATGGTGAGCTGCACGTTGCGTCCCACCGGGATATGCAGCGCGTTGATCTCATGCTGGCCCCCCGGATGCTCGGCCTTCCACATCCACTGCTTGCCCACGATGTAGATGTTCATCGCGTTGGTCGGCGGGTTGTAGATGCGGAAGTACAGCAGCGCGCCCCACACGAAGCAGACCATGAAGAGTGCCAGTGGGATGATGGTCCAGGTGGCCTCAAGCAGCGTGGAGCCTTCGATTTGCGTTGCCTGCGGGCTCTTCTCCTTGCGGAACATGATGGAGAAGCAGCCCACCATCAGCCCGACCAGCACCAGACCCACCAGCGAGATGAGGACCAGGAAGAAGTAAAAGGCGTCCATGTAAGGCGCGATCGCCGATGCCTCGGGCGGAAACAGCGCGAATTCGGTGAGCCACTTGACTAAGAATTGCCAAAGGACTGGACTGATAAAATGCATCGTTCCCTTTACCTGCGTTCCTTTTTCCTAAGCGTGCCGTAACTGCCGCGCATCGCCTTATACCTTCGCTGAATGCTGCTGGTTTCGAATAGCCCGGCCGCTTTGGATGTCACGCCGGAACATGATGAGCAGGTAGCTCCCCAGAATCAAAACTGTAAGAAGACATCCTGCCTGCACGATGCGGGCAATCAACAGGCTGTGCCGGTTGGCCGTTGCATCGTAACGGTAGCAATACGTGAGAATCGTATCCACCGGTGTGCCGATCTGGTGATGCGAAGCTTCGATCAGGCCCAGCCGAAGATCCTGCGGTGAGTATTCAACCCCCAGGTAATACTGCGCGATCTTGCCCTCGGGGGTAACGATCTGGATGGCGCTGACGTGCGCAAACTGATTGTTCTTCCCATCCGGTCCGGGCATGCGGGTGTAGCCGAAGCCCGTAGCTTTCGCCACCGCACTGATGGCTGGCTGCTGCCCGGTCAGGAAGTGCCAGCCGGACGCACTCCCCGGATGCCCGTAGTACCGGACGTATTCGCGTTTTTTCGAGGCCGCAATCGCCGGCGTCTCAGACGGATCGATCGAGATGGCCACGATCTGGAAGTCCTTACCCGGCTGATAGCTGACCATCTCAAGCGCGCCGGTCAGCCCTTTCAGCTCTTCCGAGCACAGGATCGGACACTTGTAATACACCAGCGCCAGCAGCACCGGATGCTTGCCGTCGAAGTACTGGCCCAGCTTCACCGTCTTGCCCGCGTCGTCGACGAAGGTCGCGTCCAGCGGCAACTGCTGATTCAGGTGCTGCTGAATGGTCACGCCGTTCAGCACAGAGGGCAGCTTGCCATCGGACGGATCGCCCATCTGCTTCTCACCGGTGGGCGACACCTGTGCGTGCGCAACTCCGAAAGACGTCAGCAGCAGCACGCAGGCAGCCGCAACCGCGCGCAGGCGGAAGAGACTCCGGCTGCCCGTTGCGTGCTGTTCGGATGGTGCGTGCCGCGTCATCACTGCTCGTCTCTCCTGGTTACGGGTGCGGCGGCGCCAGCTTCGCCTGCTCACCGGGTTTGCCTTCCTTGCGCTGCTCCTGCTGCCGGGATTGCTCCACTTCCAGCCGCTGTTCGTACCCGGTGCGGGCAAAGCCATTGGTCAGGGGCGCTGTCACTTCAGGGTGAACATCCGCGGTCATCAGCGGACCGGCAGCCCCCGCCGCTTCACCCGATGCCACCGGCAAACCGCGCTGCGCGATGATCTGCATCGCGCGCCCGATCGGAATGCGCACCGTGCCCTGCTGCTGGTTGACCCAGGTGTAGTGGTCGAGCAACAGGTCCTCGCGGGCATGCAGGTCCGCGACATCCTGATCGCCATCGTCCATCTGCAGCTGCGGCGTGGGGAAGCGCGCCGTCATCGCCTGAAGCTGCTTCTGCTCGAGCACCGCATTCGATTCGAGGTTCTTGCCCTTGCCCTCCGGCGAATACTGCAGGTTGTTCCACTTGTTTGGAGGCCCGTCGTGCTTGATCAGCGCGTTGTTGATCACCTTGCCCATGCCGAAGCAGAAGACCATGAAGATGAGGACAAACACGAACAGCGAGATCAGGAAGACAGCAATGCCTCCGACCTGGACGTCCGAGGTTTCGTACCCCGGCGTGCGCGTGTTGTAACCGGTCGGCGTCAGGCCGTGCGGGTTCTGTTCCGGAGGATTAGACGTGTGCATGTTCAGACTCCAGAATTTCGGCCAGATGCGGATCGTTCGCCTGCACCACCGGCCGTCTGCCGAGCTCGTAGACGTAAGCCACAACCCAGAACGAGATCATTGCGCCCGGGACCGCTATGTACTCAAGAATACCGAGAGAGAAGTGCAGATGGCGCGGGGTGAAGTTCGGCTCGATGAGCAGGAACATATCCCAGCAGCGCGCAAAGACCATCCACATCCCCACTGCCATGATACGGCGCTTGTTGCGCTTGATGTCGCGCGAGAGCAGAAGCGAAAAAGGGATAAGCCAGTGGAAGATGAAATCGAAAGTGAAGATCACGCCCCAGTGCCCGCGAATGCGGTCCAGATACCAGGAGATCTCCTCCGGCTGGTTGCCTGACCAGATGATCAGGAACTGCGAGAAGTTGAGATAGATGTTCAACATGACGAAGGCAAACATCAGCTTGCCCAGATCGTGCTGCTCGACCACCCGCAGGACCCTCTTCATCGGCTCTGCCTGCGACAGGGCGACCACCGTGATGACCGAAAGCGCAAGCACTGCATAACCCTGCGCGACCAGGTAGTTCAGGCCGTACATGGTAGAGAACCAGGTAATGTTCAGGGACATCACCAGGTCGAGCACCAGAGCCGTCAGGGTGAGCGCGTAGACGACCAGACCGAAGCCGCTGATGTTCTCAAAGCGCTTCTGCCAGAACGGCACGTCGGGATTGGGGTCGGCGTCGCGCTGTAGCGACCAGCGGTTTATCAGAATCGTGTAGAGGAACCAGAGGCCGAAGCAGATTGCGAGCTGCACGCAGACGCTGAGCGGGCTGAACATGGGGTGCTTCCAGTTCAGCGCGTGTGCCTCCGCTTTGTCGATCAGCCCATGACTCAGAGCCTGCGCGACTTCAGATGGATTGCTGTAACGCGCCCACAGATAGATCTTCTTCATGAAGATCAGAATGGGCAGGAACATGAGCGCGGTCAGCCAGAGTGTGCGGCTCATCGCTTCGAGCGGGCGCCGGATGAGCAGTCCCCATTTGCCGCCGGAGCAGTACTGCACCATCAGCAGGGCCAGGCCGCCAAGCGAAAAACCCCAGCAGAGCATCGCGCCCATCAGCCAGGAAGTGAGCAGGTGCCGGAACTTGTCGCCTTCCATCACCTCCGCCAGCACCACCAGCACCACGGTCAGGACGGTGAAGACCGTCCCGAAGGTGAGGGCGCGGCGGCGCCATCTCGCCAGAAGCGCCGGAGGCGCGGACAGGTCGCCTGTCAGAGCTCGCGTTGCGAAACTGTATCCGTTCGTCACCGTATTTCCGTCCTCACTTCACTCCACCTTTCCGCGCCGGGACAGCGGGGGCAGGCTGGGCCGTATCCGTACTTATCCACCGTAGGTGCGGTCTGCGGGTTGGGGACATTGGAGCTGTCCCCGTTCTCAAGCTGGTACACCGGATGCCGGCTGGTGTCGGGCGTGTTGATGTTCTCAGCCGGAGCCATCCCGGGGTGGTCCGGTCCCGGAGGCGTTGGATAGACGGCCGTGTCCGGCATCTTCCACGGCTGCGCATAGCTCGCCGGCAGGCCCTGCTGCTCCGCCACCTCGCCCAGCTGCTGCACGGCAATCCCGGCGGGCACATCGCTCGGCTTCGCGTTCAGGCTCAACTGCAGCGCGCGAATGTAAGCCGCAATGGCCCAGCGATCGGCGACCGGCACCTGAGCGGCATAGTCGGGCATCGCGCCGTACCCGTGGGAGATAACGTAGAAGTAGTGGCTCAGCGGCTCCGACATCCGCCTCGCATCATGGAAATTGCTCGCCGGCCGGTAGCCGCGCTGGACGATCATGCCGGCGCCATTGCCAACGCGCGAGTGGCACGGGCTGCAATACGTGTTGAACTGCTCCTGGCCGCGCTCAAGAACCGCCATGCTCACCGGAAACGGCAGCGCATCCACTTCCTTGCCGTCCTGGAGTCCGGTGTGGAAGAAGTCCTGCTCATGGGCCTGCCCACGCGCGACGGTATGCACCACCTGCTCGCGAGCCGAGCGGTTATCCGGATAGAAGCTCGTTCCGCGCTGCGGCACAAATTTCGGCTCATCCTGCATGTCCTGGCGGCAGCCGGCAATCAGCACCAGCGCGGCAACCGCGCAGAGTCCGAGGCCCTGCCGTATGCGGAGGCGATCTGTGTTGTTCGGCTTAATACTCCACCTCCACGATCGAGACCGGATGCATCGCCTCGAGATACGCTCTCGATCTCGACCAGCGAAAACTTCGGGTCGCGCGCTTCGAGGCATAGGAAAAACTTGTCCGACGACGCGCCGGTACGGAAGTTCGGTGCGTTGAATAGCGGATGATAGGGCGCCGGCAGACCGCACATCGCAAGCATGCCGAAGGCCGCCGTCAGGCCGGCCCAGAGAATCGTCCACTCATAGGCAGGCACCACGAACGCCGGCCACGAGTAGTAGGGACGCCCGGCGATGTTCAGCGGATAGGCCCAGACGTTGATCCAGGTCTCCATCAGGTACATCGCGCAGCAGCCCATCAGCCCGCCCACCAGCGTGATCAGCGGGACATAATTGCGATGGAAGCCGATAGCCTCAGCCGCCTCTTCGCAGGCATAGGGCGTATAGCAGTCCAGGCGGCGCCATCCATCCTTATAGGCCGTGCGCGGCGGCGGCGGTCAGGGATGTGGCGGAGTCGAATTCGGCCAGCAGGCCGTAGATACCCTCAGGAAATGGCATCAGTCACCAGCCTCATGCGCAGCTTCCGGCAGATGCTTCACCTTGGACTGCGGCAGCAGCACCCGCAGCTCCGAGATCGGGATCATCGGCAGGAAGCGAATGAACAGGAAGAACAGGAATGTAAACAGTCCGAGCGTGCCGATAAACGTGCCGTAGTCCCAGCGAGTGGCCTTGTAGGTGCCCCAGGAGGACGGCAGATAGTCACGGTACAGGCTGGTCACGACGATGACGAAGCGCTCAAGCCACATGCCGGTATTCACAATGATCGACATGATGAACATCAGCGCTATGTTCGTGCGCACATAGCGCGACCAGAGGAACTGCGGCAACGCGATGTTGCAGGTGATCAGCAGCCAGTAGCTCCAGCCCATCGGCCCGAACAGGCGGTTCCAGAACGCGAAGTACTCCCAGTGGCTGGCCGAGAACCAGCTCATGAAGAGCTCCATCCCATAGCCGTAAGCCACGATCCATCCGGTCGTGAGCATCACCTTGCCCATGTTGTCGATGTGCCGGATGGTGATCAGGTCTTCCAGGTGGTAGAGCTTGCGGATCGGGATCGCCAGCGTGATCACCATGGCGAACCCGGAGTAGACGGCGCCCGCCACGAAGTAAGGCGGGAAGATCGTCGTATGCCAGCCGGGCAGGATAGCGACGGCGAAATCGAAGCTGATGACCGTGTGCACTGACAGCACCAGCGGCGTCGCCAGGCCGGCGAGCAGCAGTGAGGCCGTCTCATACCGCATCCAGTGCCGCACCGATCCGCGCCAGCCGAGCGACAGGAGACCATAGAAGTATTGAGCGAACGGCGTCTTCGCACGATCGCGCAGGGTCCCCAGATCGGGGATCATGCCGATGTACCAGAAGACGACCGAGATGGTCGCGTAAGTCGAGACCGCGAAGACGTCCCACAGGAGCGGCGACCGGAACTGCGGCCATATGTTCATCGAGTTGGGATAGGGAAAGAGCCAGTATCCCAGCCAGGGGCGGCCAACGTGGATCAGCGGGAACATGCCGGCGCAGACCACCGCGAAGATGGTCATCGCCTCGGCGAAACGGTTGATCGAGTTGCGCCATGTCTGCTTGAAGAGCAGCAGGATGGCGGAGATCAGCGTGCCGGCGTGGCCGATACCGATCCACCACACGAAGTTGACGATGGCGAAGCCCCAGCCGACCGGGATGTCCAGGCCCCAGATGCCGACGCCCTTCAGGAAGAGCCAGGTCAGGCAGGTCAGCAGGATCATGCAGATGCCGCCCGCCAGCAGAAAGCCGAAAAACCAGAATACAGGGGTATGCGCGGTCAGGACGATCCGGGAAATCTTCTCCGTGACCGACTTGAAGGAGTGACCCGGTGCAATGACCACCACCTCGCCGGTGATCGGGTCCAGCATCGGATCGTTTGTCGAAAGATCTCTGGTCGCCATTCTTTTCTGTCTCGCTAGCTGTGCTCGGGCGCGTGCTCTACCGGTGCGCCAGCCAATGCCGAATTCGTGTTGAAGACTTCTGCGATGTAAGTGGTTCGCGGACGCGTGTTCAGATCGGCGATGCACGCCGTAATTTCGCGGCTGGTTCTTGATCTTGTATACGCGGCTGTTCTTGTCATTGATGTTGCCGAAGACGATCGCCTCCGTCGGGCAGGCCTGCTGGCAGGCCGTGATGATCTCGCCGTCGCGGATCCCGCGGTTTTCCTTGTCGGCTTCGATCTTGGCTTCCTGGATGCGCTGCACGCAGTAGGTGCATTTCTCCATCACGCCGCGGCTGCGAACCGTGACATCGGGATTGCGCATCAGCTTCAGGCTCTCCGTCTCGTAGTCGGAGAAGAGCAGGAAGTTGAACCGGCGCACCTTGTATGGGCAGTTGTTCGAGCAGTAGCGCGTGCCCACGCAGCGGTTGTAGACCATCATGTTCAGCCCTTCGGGCGAGTGGACGGTCGCGCCACCGGGCAGACCTGTTCGCAGGGCGCTTTCTCGCAATGCTGGCACAACATCGGCTGGAAGTGCGCTCGCGGCGCCTGCAGATCGCCTTCGAAATATGTATCGATGCGGAGCCACTGCATATCGCGGCCGATCTTGACGTTGTGCTTGCCGACCACCGGGATGTTGTTCTCCGCGTAGCAACTGATTACGCAGGCGTTGCAGCCCACGCAGGAATTCTGATCGATCACCAGCCCCCAGGCGTTCCTGTCGATAGGGGAAGTTCGGCGAACAGGCTGTCGTCTTTCTTCGGATCCTCCGGAAACACGCCCTTTTCGTGCGCGAAGTTCGGCTCCTTGCGGAACTCCTCCAGCGTGGCCGAGCGGACAATGCCGCGGGTGATCGCCTCATCCCCTTCAAGCGAATGCGAGCGCATATCACCAGTCTCCGCCGAGCCCCAAAAGCCATCGCGCCGCGCTCGTCGCTGTAGTGGCTCTTCGTGACCGCAACTTCGTAAGTCTCGCCCGTCTTCTTGAACGGTCGCGCCGGTAGCGAACAGCGGCGCGGCGGAGGTGCGGATGGCGTAGGCATTGAAGCCCATGCCCGTGCCCACGCGGCCGGAGTGCTGGCGCCCGTAGCCGAGATGCAGCGTAAACGCATTGTCCGGGTGGCCGGGAATCGAGAGCACGGAGCCGCGCACCTTGTAGCCGTTCAGCGTGATCTCGATGACATCGCTCTCTTCGAGACCCAGCTTCACCTTCGTGGGACCGCTCATCAGCACGGCGTTATCCCAGCAGTTGTTCACCACCGGCTTGGGAAGCTCCTGCAGCCAGCCGTTGTTGGCGAAGCGGCCGTCATAGATCGAAGGATCGGGGCGGAAGATGATCTCGATGGAATCATCCGAGCTCGCCGGTTGATCCATGCGCGCCGTATTGCCGGCGGAAAGCGACTTCGGCGCAAAGGCAGTATCGGCAAGAAAGCCGTCATGCAGCACCTTGCGCCAGGCATCTTCAAACTTGCCCTTGCCGGCGAGCACCGGCTGCCAGTTGGCCCGCACGGTATCAAAAGACGAGCGCGTGGGATCGTCGAGCAGGATCTGCATCACCTGGTGCGCAGATTTTCCGGCATACAGCGGCTCGATCATCGGCTGGATGACGGAAAGCGTGCCGTCGTAGGCCCGCGCGTCGGACCAGGACTCGAGGTAGTGCGCGCTGTTGATATGCCAGTGTGCGATCTGCGCGGTCTCATCCACATGGCTGCCCAGAACCGCGCTATTCGGCACCTTTTCGAGCGCCGCGGCAAAGTTGAGATCGATCGGCGCGCTGTAGACCGGGTTGGCATCGAGGATCAGCAGCCACTTCACCTTGCCGGCATTCATGTCGGCAACCAGCGACTTCATGTCGTCGAGCTGGATCGACGGCAGCGGCTGCACGGTTTCCGTGTAGACCACCGTCTTGCCCACATTGCCGAGCGCCTGGTTCAGAGCGATCGCGGCCAGGTGGACATTGGCAGACTGCTGCTCACCCGGGATCACCACGCACCTGCCCGCATGCGCCTTCAGGTCTGCGGCTACCGCGGCGATGAAAGCCTGCTGCTCGGCGGTCCAGTTTGGCGCCGGTGTGCCGCCCCCGCTGATGGCAACTGCGACCGCTTCCACCTGGCTGGCCTTCACCTTCAGCCGGTGCTCGGCCTTGAAGCCGGTCGTTGTCGGCATGCTCTCGACCGCATACAGCCGGTTCATCTCGATGGACGGATCGAGTCAGCTTGCGGCGCTTCGCGTACTCGCGCGACAGCTTGGTAAAGCCCGGATGGGTGATGCCCGAAAGAAAATCCGAATCGAGCGACAGGATCACATCCGCGTTTTCCAGCTTGTATTGGGCATCGTAAAAGTCGCCGAAGGCAGCCTTCGATGCGCGGCGGGCGGAATCGCGGTTGACCGGGTCGTACTGGATCAGCTTTGCCTGCGGCAGGCGCTTCTGCGCGTCCTTCCATTGCGCGGCCAGTGTCGGCGAGGTGATGGTGGAGCTCAGGATGTACAGCCCCTGGCCACCCGGCATGTTCGCCAGATCGTGCAGCAGCGCCGACTGGAAGTTAACGAAGCTGCTTGTCTCCAGGTGATAGAGCACATGCTGCGACCGGTCGGGATCGTACAGGCTGAGCAGCGAGCCCTGGCTGAGCGTATCCGAGCCGCCCAGGCTCATCGGATGCTCGGGATTGCCATCCACCTTGATCGGACGATAGGCGTCGCTCTTCACCAGCAGCGGAATCGCGCCGGTATTGAACGGCATGGCCGTCGCGAAATAGTTCGGCTTGCCGAGGATCAGGTCTTCCGGGGCTTTGACGTAGGGATAGATCGGCTCATCGGGCTGCTTGGTGCAACCGGCCAGACCGGCCATGGCCATCGACGCGCCCATCAGCTTCATGAAGCCGCGGCGCGAGACCGGATCGACCCATTCGCCGGCGTGCGCGGGGAACTCCTGCTCGATACGGCGATCGAAACCGGGCTGCGCGGCTGCGCGGTCGAGTCCCTGCCAGCCTTTCCCCCGCCGGCCATCATTGACGCCCAGCTCGGCGCGGGCAGCCGCCAGCGTCATGCCATCCCCGGATTTTGCGTCCCGGGCTTCCGGCTCCGGGCTGAGCCGGCTGGAGCACCGTCAGCCCTGCGTCCTTCGCCACCATTCCGTCCTGTGTGTCCATCGTTTCGGCTTTGCTCTCTGTTCCCATCGTCATTCCCGCGGCTTCGTCGCCTAGCGGTGGCAGGTTTCGCACGAGCTCAACTGATGCGCGTCGCGGATGTGGTATTGCTTCAGCAGGAAGACACCCAGCGCCTCCTGATTGGTGAACTTCGTATAGCTCACGTTGTCCGCGCCAGTCGGGCCTGCGGCTCCATTCGGATGCGCCGCGATGTCCAGCATGTGGGTCTCCGGCTGATCCGTCGGTGGCAGCATGTCCAGCGAAGCCGTGCGCGCGCCGACCTGCTCTGGGTTCACGGTTGAGCAGTCCACCGTCTGCGCGGTGGGCGTGCCGCCCTTGTCGCCCGTGGTCCCGCACCATACCGGCTTGTCGTTCGAGGGGCCTTCCCAGGCCATGTTGTAGATCTCGCTCGTAGGCCGCAGATTCTTCGCCGGATTGCGGTGGCAGTTCAGACACCACTCCATCTGCAGTGAGTTTTCCTGGTACATGATCGGCATCAGATCGACGCGGCCGTGACAGCTCGAACAGCCAATGCCCTTGTTCACATGGATGGAGTGGTTGAAGTAAACGTAATCGGGCAGGTCATGCACGCGGATCCAGCGGATCGATTCGCCCGTCTCCCAGCTCTGACGCACCGGCTCCAGAAGCTGTGCGTTGGTCCAGATCTGCGCATGACAGTTCATGCAGGTCTTGGTCGGCGGAATGCCCGCGTAGCTGGAGCGCTCCACGCTGGTATGGCAGTACTGACACTGAATGCCAAGGCCTTGCACGTGATGCTTATGGCTGAAAGGGACTGGCTGATCCGCGCGTTGCCCCTGCCGGGTTACCCATGGGGAACGCTGCAACTGGTCCAGCGTTACTCCCAATGCAATCACTATCAATCCCGTCAGGATCAAGCTCATACGCGCCAGCGCGTTTGAGCTGCGGTCAAAAATCTGCGCCATCGATCCGTTCCTGTTTCCCTTACGTCAAAGAAGGAGGTTAAGAGGTCACTGCATCAACGATTTGCGACCCCTCTAGTCGTATATCCAAAAAACCATTGAGGGGGCAAAGCAGGACTATATCAGTATTTCTTGTCTGAGTAATAACCCGCCGCGCCGTCAGACGCGCTCGCTGGGTAGATTTGCGTCTCACGCAAACACTTGATAGCCCCACATTCGCGGGATTTTTCGCAGACGAGCGGACGAATTGATTCCTTCGATACCTTTCCACATTCGCTCCACGGTTTTGCGAACGACAGGTCCGCCCCGCCGCTCCAAGACAGCCCTGCGGCTTCGATGGAGCACACTCGATTCCGGTGCGTACAGCACAATCCAGCTCCTCGCATTCTCAGCTCGCCGAATGAGAAGCGAAAATGCTCTACACTCAGCGCGGGTATGAGTGATGGCCGCCGCAGTGTTTCCTACGATATCGACCAGGCAATCGCCGCGCTGACGGATGCAGATCCGAAGCTCGGCGATCTGATCCGCCGCGCCGGGCCGTTCACCATGCGGCTGAAGAGCCAGCACTCGCCGTTTGAAGCGCTGGTGGAATCGATCATCTATCAGCAGATTCACGGCAAGGCCGCGTTTGCAATTCTGAACCGCCTGCTCCATGCCTTCGGTGATATCCATCCGCAGCCGGACCACATCCTGGCTGCGCCCGAGGAGATGCTGCGCGCCTGCGGTCTCTCCGCCAACAAGATGAAAGCGCTGCGCGATCTTGCGGCCAAGACGCTCGACGGCACGGTGCCCACCCTCGCGCGTATCCGCCGCATGTCCGACACGGAGATCGTCGAACGGCTCACCGAGGTGCGCGGCGTCGGCGTATGGACGGTGGAGATGCTGCTGATCTTCCGCCTCGGGCGGCCGGATGTTTTCCCCACCAGCGACTATGGCGTGCGCAAGGGTTTTCTGCTGACCTTCGGGCGTCCGCCGAAGTCAAAGCCCATCACGCCGGCCGTGCTTCCAAAACCGGATGTCATGCTGCGCCGCGCAAAGAAGTGGCAGCCCTGGCGTTCGGTCGCAAGCTGGTATCTGTGGCGCGCCTGCGATCTCGCGGGAAACGCATCGCCGCCTCCCGAATAGCAATCCAACATCCGGCAGGAGCGTGCAATGACGTATGACGTAGTGATTGCAGGCGGAGGGCCCGTTGGCCTGTTTCTCGCCTGTGAGCTTGGCCTCCGGCACATATCGACCCTCGTTCTCGAGCGCATGGAAACTCCGCAATCGCCGCTGAAAACGAGCTGGATGGGGATGCGCGGCCTCAACATCCCCTCGGTCGAAGCCTTATATCGCCGCGGCATGCTTCCGGAGATACGCAGGTCATCGCTCGCCTGGATGGATCCGGCAGAGAGGCGCGGCTTCAAAATGGAAAATGCGCCAGCCTCCGCACCACGCTTTGCCGGTCACTTCGCCGGCATCATGCTCGATGCGAGCAAGATCGACTTCTCCAGCGAGAAACACGTCGTGTCCGGTCCCGGTACCACCGGCGGCATGATTAGCCTCGAAGGAATCGAGGCGGTGCTCGCCCAGCGCGCGGAAGCCCTCGGCGTCACGATCAGGCGCGGCATGGCAGTCACGGATTTCACGGAGGCGGAGGACGGCGTCACGGTCCATGTCGGCTCTGAATCGTTCGCGGCAAAGTGGCTCGTCGGCTGCGATGGCGGCAGAAGCACCGTGCGGAAGCTGGCGAATTTTGAATTCGCCGGCACCGATCCTGAATTCACCGGCTACACCGCCGCGGTCGAAATAGCCGACCCGGAAAAGCTCCGTCCCGGTTTCAATCTGACCCGAACCGGCATGTACCTCTGCGGTCCCGGTCCGAACCGCATCGGCATGATCGACTTCGATGACGCATCGTTCGATCGAAACCAGGAGATCACGGTCGAATCCCTGCAATCGGTGCTGCGGCATGTCTCCGGCACGGACGTGACCCTGAAAGCTATCCATGTCGCATCGAGCTACACCGACCGTGCTCGACAAGCCACCACGTATCGCAAAGGCCGCGTGCTTCTCGCCGGAGACGCCGCTCACATTCATTCGCCGCTCGGAGGACAGGGACTCAACACCGGCCTGAGTGACGCTATGAACCTCGGTTGGAAGCTGGCCGCAACGGTCCAGGGCTGGGCTCCCGGCGATCTGCTCGACACCTACACAGACGAGCGTCATCCTGCCGGAGCCTGGGCGCTCGACTGGACACGCGCGCAGGTCGCCATCATGCGCCCCGATCCGCACGCGCATGCGATCGCGAATGTCATCCGTGACCTCATCGACACACCCGACGGCACTTCCTACTTCGTCAAAAAGATCTCCGGCATGTCACTGCGTTACGAACTTCCGGGTGACCACCCGCTCATCGGCCACAGCGCCCCTGATCTCGAGTTCGACAATGGCACACGGCTCGGAGACCTTCTGCACGATGGAACAGGGCTGATGGTCAACCTTTCCGGGAACGCGGAAGCAGCATCGCTGATCCAGGCATGGTCCGGACGCGTGAAGTATGTCGCAGCCCCGGCAAAGGACACGATGGGTCTGGCCGCATTCCTGGTGCGGCCGGACGGCTTCGTCGCCTGGGCTGCGGATGAGAATTCCGAACCGGATCTGCCGGCCCTCCAAAAAACACTCTCGCGCTGGTTTGGTGATCCAGTTCCGTAATCCTTTACCCTGACAGCATGGCCAAGCAATTCCCCGCCATGACACCGGCGCACCAAGAGTTCATCGCAAAGCAGCGGATATTCTTTACCGCGACGGCAACCGCGAGCAGTCGTGTGAACGTCTCGCCGCGTCCCGCCGACGCATTGCGTGTCCTCGACGACCGCACCATCCTCTACCTCGATCTGACCGGCAGCGGCAGCGAAACCGCAGCGCATCTGCGCGCCGATGGTCGGATCACTGTGATGTTCTGCGCCTTCGAGCAACCGCCCAACATCCTGCGCCTCTATGGCCAGGGCACCAGCTTCCCGCGCGCAACCAGCGACTACGCCTCGCTTCTCGCGTCCGCATTCAACAACGCAGAGCCGCCGGGCGCGCGGCAGATTGTGCGCATCGACGTCGATCTGGTGCAGACCTCGTGCGGCTACGGTGTCCCGCTGTTTGACTACGTGGGCGAGCGCGAGACGCTGCGGCGCTGGGCCGAGCACAAGGGCGAAGCAGGACTCGAAAAATACTGGCAATTGAAGAACGCGCGCAGCATCGATGGCCTGCCGACCGGCCTCGTGGATGAAGAGAACGCGCTGCCGGATGCAGTGGCGGCAACGGACGAGGTGAAAACCATCTAGACTGGTGCGGATGTCCGTCTCTCCCGCCAAACGATTCGTCTGCGTCCACGGACACTTCTACCAGCCACCCCGCGAGAACCCCTGGATCGAAGCCGTCGAGACTCAGGACTCCGCCGCGCCCTATCACGACTGGAACGAGCGCATCACTGCCGAGTGCTATGCGCCGAATGGCGCAGCGCGCATCGTGGACAGCAAGAACCGCATTCTGCGCATCACCAACAATTACGCGCAGATGAGCTTCAACATCGGCCCGACGCTGCTCTCGTGGATGAAGGAGAAGGCGCCGCTCACTGACGCGATGATCCGCAAAGCCGACCGGCAGAGCCAGAAGCATTTCGGCGGCCACGGCTCGGCCATGGCGCAGGCCTACAACCACATCATCATGCCGCTGGCCTCCACCCGCGATCGAGAAACGCAGATCGTGTGGGGCATCGCGGACTTCGAGCACCGCTTCGGCCGCAAACCCGAAGGAATGTGGCTGGCGGAGACCGCCGTGGACCTGGAGTCGCTGGACCTGCTGGCACGCCACGGCATTCGCTTCACCATCCTTGCTCCGCATCAATGCGCGCGGGTGCGGCGTCTGGAAGCTACGGCAGACGCCATCGAAGTGCCGGCTCCTGCGGCCGGCTCGGCGCAGGGCGCCGCCAAGAACAATGGCTGGCAGGAGACGCAGGCCGCAAGCGTGGACACGACGCAGTCTTACCTGGTCAAGACCAGCCCAGGTCATTCCATCGCCGTCTTCTTCTACAACGGGCCCGTCTCGCGCGCCATCGCCTTCGACGGCCTGCTGAACAGCGGCGAAGCCTTTGCCGAGCGCCTGCTCGGTGGCTTCCAGCAACGCGAGGGAGCGCAGCTTGTCCACGTTGCAACCGACGGCGAGAGCTACGGGCATCATCATCGGCACGGCGAGATGGCGCTGGCCTATGCGCTGCAGTTGATTGAAGAAGGCGGTACGAAGCTGACGAATTACGGCGAGTTCCTCGCCGAGTTCCCGCCGGCGTACGAAGCCCAGATTGTCGAGAACAGCTCCTGGAGCTGCTTTCATGGCGTCGAGCGCTGGCGTTCGGACTGCGGCTGCAACGGCGGCAAAGTGGGCTGGAATCAGAAATGGCGTGCGCCGTTGCGCGAAGCTCTGGACTGGCTGCGCGATTCTCTGGCGCCCATGGGGCGCACTGCATCTGCCGAGCTGCTGTGCGATGCCGACGCAGCGAGGAACGACTACATCTCCGTGATCCTCGACCGCTCGCACGCGTCCAAAGATGCATTCCTGGCCCGGCAGACCATCCGCACGCTCAGCCCGGAGGAGCGCGTGCGCGCCCTGCAGCTGATGGAACTGGAACGCAACGCGCAGCTGATGTACACCAGCTGCGGCTGGTTCTTCGACGACATCTCCGGCATCGAGACGGTGCAGATCATCACCTATGCGGCTCGCGTGCTGGAACTGGCTGCAGCACTCTTTCCGGAAACACGCGGCGTGCTCGAAAAGGGCTTTACGGATCGGCTCGCCGAGGCCAAGAGCAACGACCCGCAGTGGCACGACGGGCGTTACATCTACGACGAAGCCATCCGCCCCATGGTCGTGGATCTGGAGCAGGTGGTGGCGCACTACGCCATCAGTTGCGTCTATCCGCGCGCGGAAGGAGCGTCCGCTGCGGACCCCGATCGTCTCTTCTGCTACAACATCGAGCACCTTTGGGAGATCGCTCTGCCCTACGGGCTCGGCCAGTTGCGGCTGGGCCGCGTGCGCATCTCTTCCATGCTCACGGAAGAGAGCGAAGAGGCAGCCTACGGCCTGCTCCACTTTGGCGACCAGAACATCTCCGCCGCGGTGAAGCGCATGGACGCTGAGGAGCAGCCGGCTCTCGTGTTGCTCGCCAAAGAAATCGAAGATGCCGTGGACGCGAGCAATCTCACGGAAGTCGTTCGCCTGATGGACGACTACTTCGGAGAGAGCCGCTTCTCGCTGACCTCTCTCTTCACCGACGAGCAGCGCCGCATCGTGAAGAGCATCCTCGACCCCGCGATGGTGTCGCTGGAGAACACGCTGACCGAGCTCTACTCCAGCCACGCGTCGCTCCTGCACTTCCTCGGCCGCAGTGGCGTGCCGCGCCCCGCAGCGTTGCGCGTCGCAGCCCAGTTCGCGATAAACGCGCAGTTGCGCCGCGCGCTCGAAGCAGATCCGGTGGATACGGCTGCGGTGGAGCGGCTGCTTGCCGAAGCGCGCGAGGATGCCGTTGTGGTGGACCAGCCGACTCTGGGCTATATCGCGGATGAGCGCATGCATATTGCCATGGAGCGGCTGCAGCAGAACCCGCTCGATCATGAAGCCGTGCGCCGCGCCCTGAAGCTGGCAACCGCTCTGCGCGCGCTGCCCTTCTCCGCGGATTTATGGCAGGCGCAGAACATCTGGTACGAGCTCTCTTCCCGGGTTGCCGGCGGGGAGAAGGCGCTGCGGGACGACTTTCTCGCCCTGGGCTCGGCCCTGAACATCCGGGTAGACCGGCCGGCCCGAGCCCCTCTTTTGCAGGAACTTTCCTGACTCCGGCCCCTTTGGCTGCATCTCACGTGACCAACGGGACAGGAAAAAGGCCACCCATGTAGTTACCTGGCCGTCTGACCAAGCTCAAAGCTGGCCTCTGAGCCAGAATCGGGAACTTGCTGACCGCTCGGAAGTGTTTCGCAGTCACACGGAATTCGTTACCGTGGATTTGGGGTGAATGCAGCCTTCCTTCCCTTGAATCTACCCGGAAGTGCGATGATTCCTTCTATGAGGCTCCGCCGACAACTCGCATCTGGCGCTCTCGCGATGCTGCTGGCGATCCCTGCGCTTGCTCAGAGCGATCTGGTCAGCAATCTGGTGAATGACAGTACGCCGTCCCCCACCAATATCCCGTCGAGCGAGCTGCGCAATATGAGCGCGACAGAGTTCCAGCGGCATATCGATGAGGAGGGCGCGCAGCAGTTTGTCCACCGCCTCGTCAAGGACGTCGACCCGCACAGCCCGGAAGAGCCGAACTACGACATCGTGCTCGAACACGTAGCCGAAGGCGAAAATGGCTGGCTGCACGCAGCGGCAGAGATCGCCCCGTACACCGACGCAACGTTCAGCCAGGGGCTTCGCGTCGCCATTGCAGACGCTCTGGTTGTCAATCCTTCCGGCGTGCTCAGGATGATCGGCACGGAAAAACACTTCGACGACGCCTGCGGATATCCGTTCATACACCAGACGGATACGTATATGGAGCGTCACAAACAAGAGGCGCTCACCGCGCTCAAACGCGTGCACCAGCCCGCGCTCGCGGACCGGAAAGAACAATGCCGGAAGCAGTTGATGGATGTGCCCACCACGACCGCCAGCGATGCCGCGCCGGCTACTACCGACGCCCGCGACTAAGCCCGCCTTAACTTCTCCAGTGCAGCGTGACCGGCCCGCTCATCGGGTGAGTCGTCTCTCCATTCAGCCGCGCCTGCTTCAATGCGAAATACCACTTCGCCGGCTTGTCCGCGTCATCGATGAGCATCAGCGTTGGGTTGTGGCGTAGTCCCTGCGCCTGCTCGATCATGGTCTGCTGGTCCTGTCCTACGAAACGCGCGCCAAAGAATCGAGCGATCGTGGTGACCAGAGGAACGTAATAGAAGACATTCCACGCGGCAACAACATCGATGCGGCAGGTTGAGGGCGTCACCGGCGTGACCGTGGTTAAGCTGGAGAACCATTTCTTGCCGCAGCGGATGGTCTCCCAACGCCGGTTCGGCAGCACGAAGTCGATGGTCGTCGTGATCGGCTCACCATAGACACCCAGCAATTTGTAAGGGGCACTGTTACCTGACGGCGCATGCGCGGACATCCGGAAGCCCTGCGGTATGGGCTCGAAGCTCTTGTGCTTCTCATGAATGCTCGCGCGCGAGCGCCACCACCATGCCTGGTGCACGAATGGGCCATGGGCCGGGTCCATCAGCCCGATGATGCCGTGGTCCACATTGCAGGGCAGATCCGCCGAGAGGTGGGCGTCCCTGTAGCGGTCGCTGAAGTGCGGCAGCGATGGCGGCTCCGGCAGCTCCTCCGCACGCAACCGCCCGCGACCCGCGTCCGGGATGTAGACCCAGGCGTAGCCATCGCGCTCCATGCAGGGATAAGTCGTCGCGTAAATCCGGCTCGGGTCCAGCGTGTCTTCGCTGGTCAGCGAAGGGATCTCGCGGCACTGTCCGGAACCCGGCTCGAAGGCCCAGCCGTGGTACTTGCAGGTCACCGTCGCGCCGTCGAACCAGCCGCAGGAGAGCGGGATGCCGCGGTGCGGGCAGCTGTCGCGCATGGCGAAGATCGCGCCGTGGCTGCGGCGTCCGAGAACCAGCGGGATGCCGAGCAGCATCGCCGTGGTGAGCCGTTTGCTCCGCAGCCGGTCGCTGCGCAGCGCGGGATACCAGTCGTCGTAAAGCAGCGTCGTCGCCGGCGCTGTGGCAGCGGAGCTGGACGCGATCTGGAAGGGGTCCTTCGCCATGAACTCCCGTCTACTCTAGAGCATTCGCCACTGCTGAGGATGCGACAATCGCTCTCGATGGAGCATCCGCCGAGCGAAAGGCGCCTCACGCCGCGAAGATTGCTATGGGTCCTCATCGCGCTGTGGCTCGTGCTCTACGGCAGCTTTGCGCTGCTGCGGCCTCCGCTGCTGGACGACGCCGACTCGGTCCATGCAGAAGTCGCGCGCGAGATGGTCGCGCGGCATGACTGGATCACGCTCTACGCCAACGGAATACGCTATCTGGAGAAGGCGCCGCTGCTCTACTGGAGCATGGCGGCGAGCTTCCGTGTCTTTGGTGGCAATGCTGGGGGCACGCACACTTGGTCAGCCCGCCTGCCGCTGGCCCTCTCCACGCTCGCGCTGCTGCTTGCGGTCTTCGCGCTGGGACGGCGCTGCTTCGTCGCCGCGGCCGAGCGGCGCTGCTCTGATGACGCGGCAGAGCGCCGCTGCTCTGATGACGCGGCAGAGCGGCGCTGCTTGAATGACCTCGCAGGTTTCTATGCGGCCCTCGTCCTCGCGACCAGCTTCGGACTCTTCATCTTCACCCGCATTCTCATTCCGGATGCGATCGTGTGTCTCTGGCTCACGTTGGCAATGCTGTGCTTCTGGCGCTCGCTCATGCGCCCCACGCGCGCGAACGCCGCGGGATTTGCCGTGGCCTGTGCGCTGGGCGTGCTCACCAAGGGGCTGATCGGGCTTGTCTTTCCGCTGCTCATCGTCCTCGTCTATTTGGCGATGACACGCAACCTGCGGCATCTGCGGCGTTGGCATCCGCTGCTCGGCGTGATCATTTTTCTTGCGATCGCGGCCCCGTGGCAT
The DNA here is from genome assembly GCA_963797895.1 of uncultured Acidobacteriaceae bacterium. Taxonomy (GTDB): domain Bacteria; phylum Acidobacteriota; class Terriglobia; order Terriglobales; family Acidobacteriaceae; genus KBS-83. The sequence continues at coordinate 714,017 of CAWCRD010000006.1, read as the reverse complement.
GTGGCGGCGGGCATAGCGAACCCGACCGTGGGCCATCCGGGCGCGTTGCCCACTGCGGGGAATGTCCACGGCTTCTTCTGGTTCTACTTCGTCAACGAGCACCTGCTGCGCTACCTGAATCGTCGCGTCCCGCGCGACTACGACACGGTTCCCCTCGCGCTCTTCTGGGGACTCCTCATGGTCTGGATGCTGCCCTGGTCCGCGTTCCTGCCGTCAGCCCTGCGGTGCGTGCCGCTGCGCCGCTGGTGGCGCGGGTTGGCCTCAGATGCTCTGAATGAATTAGACGAGCCGGATCGCGCACGCCTGCTCTGCTTTGTCTGGGCGGCCGTCCCGATGGTCTTCTTCAGCTTCTCCACCCGGCAGGAGTACTACGTGCTGCCCGCGATGCCGGCGTTAGCGCTATTGATCGGCGATCGGCTGGCGCGCGATGCACGCTCAGTCAAAGTTCCGCGCATGTGGCTGGCATGGCTATTGTTCCCCGTCGGAGTTTGTGGCGCGGCAGTGGCGCTCTACTTCGCGCTGCACTCCGGCGTGCCCCGCGGAGATCTTGCCGCCGCGCTCAGCACAAATCCCGGCGACTACGCGCTCTCCTTCGGCCACTTTCTCGACCTGAGCACGCGCGCGATGGCGTTCTTCCGCGTGCCGCTCGTGCTCACGGCCTTCGCGCTGCTGGTTGGCGCCGGCGGCCATCTGCTGCTGCGCCGGGCGGCCCGCCCACACGCTGCGATTGCCGCGCTCGCTGCCGGCAGCGTGCTCTTCCTCATCTCAGCGCACATCGCGCTGGTGACGTTTTCGCCCGTGCTCTCCTCGGCAGGGCTGGCAGAGGCGATTCGTCCCCTGCTCAAACCCGGCGACGTGATCGTGCTGAATGGCGAATACGAGAGCGGGTCGACCCTCGGCTTTTATCTCCACCGGCAGGTGCGGATTCTCAACGGACGCAGCTCAAATCTCTGGTACGGATCGTTCTTCCCCGACGCGCCGGCGATCTTCGAGGACGATGCTTCCATCGCACGGCTCTGGAGCGGCCCGCAGCGTGTCTTCCTGCTCACCGACGCAGGCGCGCCGCCGCATCTTCCGGGTGCGGTCTATACCATCGCTGTATCGGGCGGCAAAGCCGTGCTGTCCAACCGGCAGTAAGTATTTCATGATGGATAGGACCGCCATGAACGAACGCGCCAGCCAGCTACCACGACAGAATCCGTTCGCCTTCTTCGCACGAAGCCGCACCACGTGGCTGCTGGTCCTGGTGCCGGTTACGATTCTGTTGCGGCATCTCAGTCATCTCAGCGATACCTGGATATTCCTGCTTTCGGCGCTCGCGATGATACCTCTGGCCCGCCTGCTGAGCGAAGCTACCGAGCAGCTCGCCATGCATACAGGAGCCAGTCTTGGTGCGCTGCTCAACGTTACTTTTGGCAACGCAGGCGAGTTGGTGATCGGCTTTTTCGCGCTGCGGCAAGGCCTGCAAAACGTCGTAAAAGCGTCGATTACCGGATCCATTTTGATGAATCTGCTGCTCACCCTCGGCATGTCGATGGTCGCCGGGGGAATACGCGTGCGCGTGCTGCGATTCAATCCTCTGCAGGCCCGATCGCGCGCCACCATGATGGCGCTGGCGGCAATTGGGCTTATCTTTCCCGCCGCATATCATTTCCTCGGCGGAGGCAGCGTGCGCAGCCGCGAGGCGGACCTGAGCCTCGAGTTTTCCATCATCCTGCTCACAACTTACGTGCTCGGCCTGTTCTTTACCCTGCGGACGCATCGCGATCTGCTCTCCCCACCGCAACAGGAAGACGAAACGCCGCATTGGGGAGGGAGAACAGCGGTCGCCATGCTGACGGCGAGCGCCCTCGGCATCGCGATCATGGGCGAGGTGCTGGTGGGTTCGATCGAAGCGGCGTCGCGCGCTTTGCACATGAGCGATATGTTCGCCGGCATCATCGTCGTTGCCATAGCCGGTAATGCTGCGGAGGCAACCTCCGCCATCCGTGCCGCCGTGCGCAACCGCATGGACCTGAGCGTGGGCATCGCCAGTGGATCGAGCATGCAGATCGCGCTTTTCGTAGCCCCGGGCCTGGTATTACTGAGCCATGCCGTGGGCACCCGCCCTATGGACCTGGTTTTCACGCCCGTGGAACTACTGGCTCTCGTGGTTGCGATTGCCATCCACGGGCAGATCGCAGGGGATGGCGACGCGAACTGGATGGAGGGAGTGCAACTGCTGGCGGTTTACTCCATGCTGGCGGTGATGTTCTATTTGCTGCCCGCCGCGTAAGGTGATCCTGCGGGTGTTCGGGGAATCTGAGGAGCAGGCATTCCTGCATATCTAAGTCGGACCTGTTTTTGACCACGCTCTCATCGCCCGCCAGTCCATCAGGATCGAGCGGCTCTCCTCAGGCTCAGGAGGCGGCCTTGAGCGGGATGCGAATTAACTTGCCGCGCTTCAAATGAAACTGCTCCCCGCGCCAGGTGACCGTGTCGTCCGCAAAGCTCCATGTCCAGAGGAACAGCGCAATCAGGTCGCGCGGCAGCAGGAGCAGCAGGTCCCGGATCACCTGCATGTCGCCAAGAATGCCGACGCCGACCACCAGCGCGAGCGCGACGCGCACCAGAAGGGCGAGCACGAAGAGCGCGATGCTTTCCAGGCTTGCACCGCTGGCGATGACATTCAGGCAAGCCCACGGCAGGCCGAAGGTGAAGAGCAGGCCGGCGTAGCCCCAGCGGCGTGAGTCGCGCGTGGAGCGTGCCCAGCGGAGCTGGTGCGCGAAGAACTCCGCCGTATCGTAGGGCGGCACCCAGGTTTCGACCACTTCAGCGGAGAGCTCGATATCGAAGCCGGCAGCGGCAAGGCGCGCGCCGAGCTGGTAGTCGTCAGCAAGATAGTCGACCAGCGGAGCGAGGCCGCCGATGCGCTCCAGTGCTTCGCGAGAAACCGCGAGCGTAGAGCCGAGACCGAAGTGGATACCGCCTTCGAGCCGGCGAGCGGTCAGGACGCCGGGAATGAAATCGGTGGAGATGCCGAGCGCTTCCATGCGCGATCCGGCCGTCGGGTCCTTGCCCGGGCGGGCGTGCGCGCGGCCCCGATAGGGTGCCGTGACCATGCCGATGGGCCGCGGATGCCCCGTCGATGGCGCAAAGCCGCACAGGATATTCGTCAGGTAGTGCGGCGACACGACGATGTCGCTGTCATTGATCAGGATGTAGGGATGGCGCGCGTGCGGCAGCATCTGCACCAGGTTCGAGACCTTGCCGTTCGCGCCCAGGACATCCGGGCACTCGATGATGCGGATGGCGCGATCCGGAAACTCCTCCTGGAGTTGATGGACGGAGCTCAATGCGGGGTCGTTGAGCGAGCTGACCCCGAAAAGAATCTCGTACTCGCCTGCATACTGCTGTATGCAGTGGCTGGCGAAGGCAGAGTACATCTCGTGGTCAAGGCCGCGGACCGGCTTCAGGATGCTGACCGCCGGCGTGTAGGCAGGCCGTTTTCTGCGGAGGCTATGGACGAACGAGCGGGCGCTCCACAAAGCGAGGAGATAGTAGCCGATACCCGCCCAGGCGAGGACCGTCGTGATGGTGGCGATGAGGGTAGCGGTCAAGGATTCGAGTATCCCATGTCATCAGAGAGGAATATGCGGCGCTGGCAGACCGCGGGCCTTTCACTCCGTTCAGATGCCCACTCCGTTCGGGATGCCGGGACTTTTGCTGACCGGCTCGCCAACTTGCTATTCGTAGCGCAATGCTTCGATCGGATCGAGCGTAGAAGCCTTCCAGGCCGGGTAGATGCCGAAGACCAGCCCGATCACGCACGAGACGGTGAACGCGACAATGGCCCACATCGCGGACATCTGCGCGGGCAGCACCGAGCCGAGAATCAGCTTCAGCAGCAGCGTGAGCACCGCGCCGATCAGGACGCCGACGACACCGCCGAAGGCGCACAGCGAGATCGCTTCCAGCGTGAACTGCAGCAGGATGGTGCGCCGCGTTGCGCCCAGCGCCTTGCGGATGCCGATCTCGCGCGTTCGCTCGGTCACCGAGACCAGCATGATGTTCATGACGCCGACCCCGCCAACCATCAGGCCAACGCTGGAAACGCCGACGAGGAAGATGAAGAGCCCGCCGGTGAGGGAGTTCCAGAGTTCGAGCAGCGAGTCCGAGGTGAAGATGGCAAAGTTGTCCGGCTGGTCTGGCTTGACCTTGCGGCGGCGGCGGAGCATCTCGCGAATGCCATCTTCAACGGCGACTTTGTTCTTTGCGTCGTCGTACTTCACGCTGATCCAGTAGTCCAGAATCTCGGGGTGGATCTTACGGAAGGTGAAGAGCGGGAAGTGGGCGGCGTTGTCGTTGGGATTCGTGCCTCCGCCGAAGACCTGCTTCTGCTTCGCGAATACGCCGACCACGGTAAAGATGTCGCCTTCGATATCGACTTCTTTGCCGAGAGCGGAATCGTGCCCGAAGAGCTGCTCCGCGGTATCGTGGCCCAGGACGACGACATTGGAGCGGTGCTGCTCCTCCCGCTCGGTGAAGAAACGGCCCTCCTGCAGATTCAGGTCATAGACCAGGGGGCTCTGATCAGACTCACCCTGAAGCATGGTGTTCGTGACCTTGCGGCCCTTGTATTTGATCGAGAAGCTGCCCAGCACGCCGTTGGGCGCACGGTACTGCTGCGAGGCGTCGACAGCGACCACGTGTGGCACATCGCGCAGAGCGATAGCGTCTTCATAGGTGAGTTGTTTGCGGTTGAGCATCTCCTGCGTAGGGCGGTTGCCGAAAACAGGGAAGCGGAAGATCCAATAGACATTGGTGCCAAGCGACTTAACGATGGCGTTGACGTTGAAGGTAAGGCCGCTGATGACCGAGGAGATGAGGATGACGGTGGTGACCCCGATCATGATGCCGAGAATAGTGAGGCCGGAGCGCAGTTTGTTGGAGCGCAGCGTGTCCGCTGCCATCCGAATCGCCTCTTTGCCGTCGCTCAGCCGCATGATGTCTCCGAAAATTCCCTCTACAACTCGGCGCGTAGCGCGACGATGGGGTCGAGGCGGGCGGCCTTCCGGGCAGGATAGACCCCGAAGAAGATGCCGACGGCAGTGGCGACGCCAAGCCCGAGCAGGACAACCCAGAGCTTAATGTCCGACGGGAAGCCGACGAGAAGCGTAATCGTCTTGGCCACCACGATCCCGCCCACGACACCACCAATCCCGCCGATGAAAGCCAGCATCGCCGACTCGACCAGGAACTGCGACATAAGATCGGCGCGTCGCGCCCCGAGCGCCTTGCGGACGCCGATCTCGCGCGTGCGCTCGGTCACCGACACCAGCATGATGTTCATGATGACGACACCGCCGACAACCAGCGAAATGGCGGCCAGCGAAACAAAAACGGCAAAGAAGCTCTGGCTGATGCTCTGAAATATGCCCACAAAGGTCTGGTTGGTATCAACCGAGAAGGTATCCTCCTCGCCGGGTCGGTCATGGCGGATCGAGCGCAGGATCACGCGCACCTCGTCGGCCGCGATATCCAGCGGCGCCCCAACGCCGAAGGCGCGCGCGTAAAGCGTAAGGCTGCGGTTGGCGCCATGGGTGTCCAGAAACGTGGTCAGCGGGACAGCAACCCAGTTGTCCTGGCTCTGGCCAAGCGTCTTGCCCTTGCGCTCGCCGACGCCGATGACGGTGTAGTGCTCGCCGTCAACCCGGATCTCCTTCCCCAGCGGGTCTTCGCCGCCCATCTGGTTATCCACAATGTCAGGGCCCACCAGCGCAATGTGCAGGCGGCGGCTCTCTTCGCCGGGCGTGAAGGCGCGGCCCCGCTCAATATTGACGTCGTAGATGGAGGGCATGTCCGCAGTCCAGCCGCGGATTTGGATGTCCGTCGCAGAGTGGGTGCCGTAGACCACGGAACCGGTGGCCTGGGCCATGGCGCCGGTGGTGGCGCACGCCTTGCAGCGCTCCGCAATGGCTTCGTATGCCTCGTACTTCAGGTCCTTGCGCTTCTGGTACTTCGTGTATTCCGCATCGCTGAAGACAACGGAAGGCTCCTTGGAAGCGGTGAAGACGTCGGCGCCGTAGCCGTAAATCTTGGTGGCGACGAACTTGTTCACCCCGGCCACCAGCGTCAGCACCATGATGACCGAAGCCACGCCAATCACCACACCGATCAGCGTGAGGATGGAGCGCAGCTTGTTCGCCCAGAGCGATTGCAGCGCGATACGGATGGCTTCCCGGAATGCCATAGAGAGGGCTTAGAGGCAGGAACGAGTTTATCAGCGGAAAGGTTCCCCCCGCAGCACTGAATGGGCAACGTGGGCGCACGCTTTCCCGCTCCAAGGGAGAGATGGGACGAGTGGCGCGTCCGAATGACAAGTCGCAGTGACGGCCTTCCCGCCAATTTCCTGAGATCTCCCGGCGATGTGCCGAGTCATTTCCTTCTCCAGGCTGCCAAACCCGATCGCGAAGCGTGGAAACCGTTCGCCTTACCCGAAAGGAGCAGTGCCCCATGGCCACAAATCAAGGCGTCGTCTATCTCGGCCCGAACAAGGTGGAAGTGCAGACCATCGACTACCCGAAGATGCATAATCCGCAGGGTAAGCCGATCGAGCATGGCGCGATCCTCCGCATCGTTTCCACCAACATCTGCGGCTCGGACCAGCACATGGTACGCGGCCGGACCACCGCACCCAAAGGCATCGTGCTGGGACACGAGATAACCGGCGAGATCATCGAGAAGGGAAAGGACGTCGAGTTTCTGGAGATCGGCGACCTGGTATCCGTGCCCTTCAACGTGGCGTGCGGACGCTGTCGCGCCTGCCGTGAGCGCAATACCGGCGTGTGCCTGAATGTGAACCAGCAGCAGCCGGGCGGGGCCTATGGCTACGTCGATATGGGCGGCTGGGTCGGCGGCCAGGCGAATTACGTGCTGGTGCCCTATGCGGACTTCAACCTCCTGAAGTTCCCAAACAAAGACCAGGCGATGGAGAAGATCACCGACCTCACCATGCTGTCCGACATTCTGCCGACCGGCTTTCACGGTGCGACGTGCGCCGGGGTGACGGTGGGTTCGACGGTCTACATTGCCGGCGCGGGGCCGGTGGGCATGGCGGCCGCCGCAAGCGCGCAAATCCTGGGCGCGGCGGTGATCATCATCGGCGACCGCATCCCGGAGCGGCTGGCCCATGCAAAGAAAGTGGGCTTCGAGACAGTCGATATCTCGAAGCACGACAAGCTGGGCGAGCAGATCGCGGAAATTTTGGGGGAACCGGTGGTCGATGCGGCAGTGGATGCCGTCGGCTTCGAGGCCAGCGGGCATGGCAGCAAGAACGAACCCGCGCCGGCAGCGGTGTTGAACGACCTGATGGACATCACATTCGTCGCCGGCGGACTGGGCATTCCCGGCCTGTACGTCGTCGAAGATCCTGGCGGAGTTAATGAGGACGCCAAAAAGGGCATGCTGAAGCTGCGCATCGGCAAGGGCTGGTCGAAGTCGCTGCACTTCCACACCGGGCAGGCGCCGGTGCTGCAGTACAACCGGCAACTGATGATGGCCATCCTGCACGATCGCATTCCGATTGCCAAGATCGTGAACGCGACGGTGATCCCGCTGGACCAGGCGCCGCAGGGCTATCAGGACTTCGATAAAGGAGCAGCGAAGAAGTTCGTCCTGAACCCGAACGGCCTGATCAGGAAAGCCGCCTGATTGGGGAAAAGCCGTCGGTATTTGATACAGACCCAGGCAGGAGCAGGCAAGTGAATAGAAACGGAGAGGGAGCCTTCACAGGAAAGGTTGCGTTCGTGACCGGTGGAGCAAACGGCATAGGCCGGGCGTCGGCGCTGGCGTTTGCCCGCGAGGGCGCGAGCGTGGCAGTCGCTGATCTTTCCGAAAAGGCGAATGAAGAAACGGCGCGCATGATCAGGGACCTCGGCGCACATGCACTGGCGATCCGTTGCAACGTCACGCGGAACGAAGATGTGCGTCGAGCGCTGAATGCAACGATCGACACGTTCGGGAGGCTGGATTTCGCATTCAACAATGCCGGAGTCGAATACGAGATCAAGCCCGCGGCAGATGTCACGGAAGACGAGTGGGACCGGATCATTGACGTTGATCTTCGTGGCGTATTCCTGTGCATGAAACAGGAAATCCCGTTGATCCTCAAGCAGGGGGGCGGCGCCATCGTCAACACTTCTTCGGGTGCTGGCATCAGGGGTTTTAAGGGGGGCGCGGCCTACGTCGCCGCGAAGCACGGCGTCATTGGCTTGACCAGGGCGGCGGCTCTTGACTATGCGCCGTCAAACATCCGGATCAACGCTGTGTGTCCCGGCAGCATCGATACGCCGATGATGGATCGTTTTAGCGGTGGAACCGATGAGGGAAGGCAGGCGGTGATCGCGCAGGAACCGGTCGGAAGAATGGGGACGCCCGACGAGATCGCCGCGGCAGTTGTGTGGTTGTGTTCAGATGCTGCTCGCTTCGTCGTTGGGAGCGCCCTGGTCGTCGACGGCGGCCAAACGGTGTAGCGGTGGGAGCAGAAGCAAACTAGCGGCCAGCCCAGGAAAAGCTGACCGCTGTTTGGCGGACTCGTCGATGCGCCGACTCTCTACCTGGTAGCGGCGGGCCGGCCTTTGAACATCCGATAGATAAACAGCAGGATCAGCGCGCCGATCAGCGACGCAATAAAGCCTGCGCCCTGCCCCGGGCGGTACCACCCGACAGCTTGTCCGAGCCAGCCGGCCAGCAGTGCGCCCGCAATGCCGAGCAGCATCGTGATAATGATGCCGCCCGGGTCCTTGCCCGGCATGATGAGCTTGGCCAATGCGCCAACAATGAGCCCGATGATCGCCTCCCACAGCAGATGCAGCATGTTTCCTCCCCAAGTCGGTTTGCCGGACGCGAACGCGGGCCGGCGGATTCCGTACGCGGCATCATAAGCCTGTTCAGTTGAAATTCGATAGTGAGCCAAAAACAAGGTCGTGGGTCAGTTTGAATGCACAGGCTTGGTGGGAGGGTCTTCGCACTTGTGACCCTGATACTCCGACTGGATCATTTTCGACAGTGCACCGTCAGGCAGTCTGTGAACAAGCGCTCCCAATTCGTAGACTCTTCTCCAGCTACAGATTGAGCATCGCGCGGCGAGGCCGCCCCAAATCAATTGCCGAGGCGATATGTCTGATAACCTCGTCATCCGCCGATCGTAGTCCTTTTGTATCCGCCGGAGTAAAGAAATCGGCCATAGGAAACTCTCCCGCGTATGGACTCCTCTTCAAACTGACCTACCAAAAACAAGGGGTTCCACAGCGAACTTACACATTTCCCTTGTGTTGCACCGCGTGTCGGATGTCTAACTGCATTGGCATGAGCCGCCCACACCCCACTGGCTCCTCATCCAGAGGAGAATCGCCATGAAGTACATGATTAGTTGGTTTGAACGCAGCCAGGGCTCACCTGCTGAGTACGAAAATGCTCAGAAACGAATCCTTGAAGTCTTCCGTCCGTGGAAAGCGCCCGCAAATTTCAAGATCGAGGTGTTCGTGATCCGTGTGGGTGAGTGGGGCGGCCACATGCTGGTGGACTGCGACGATCCCCTCGCAATTCACAAGTTCTGTTCCATGCTGCCGGCCTTCGAATTTCAGGCAAGGCCAGTCGTTCCCGTCGAGGACGCGATTCGAGTCGAACTGGAAGCGATGGCCTGGCGCGACGGACTGAAATCCTAAGAAACTTTTGCAGGCGGGCCTGTAAGCCGAATTTTGTCGAGGACGGCCATTCCTCTAGACGCGGCATTACTGCCGTCGTTCATCAGCGACCTACCCGGAGGTTTCCGCTCCACCGACGAACCGGCAGAGGGCCCACGTGGGCGCGCCGGGCCGGCACGCGACTGCAGGCACTTGGGCCAGCCTGCGGTCTCCCTCCCTATTTGGTCTTGCTCCGTGTGGGGTTTACCCTGCCTCCGCGCTTTACAGCGGGAGCGGTGCGCTCTTACCGCACCTTTTCACCCTTACCACCACGCTTGCGCCCGGTGGCGGTATCTTCTCTGTGGCACTAGCCGTCCCGGCGCCTTGACGCGCCGGTCCCGGACGTTATCCGGCACACTGCCCTGCGGAGTTCGGACTTTCCTCCCCCGGACAACAAGTGCCCGGCAGCGGCCGTCCAGCCCGCCTGCATGGCTCATTTTACGCGACGACTGGTAGCCTGCGCCTCAACAACCGAATGCGGCCGCCGGAAGAGTCGCTCTAACACGGCACTCAGACAACTAACCTTTCGGCAACTGGGACGTCGGATCACTACCATGCGCCGCATCGCGATCACTTCCATACTGACGATCGTGGTTCTTGCCACAACAGCGTCAGCGTGTGTCGCTGGATGGGGCAGCAAGACAGTCGATCCTTGTACGCGCCCCAGCGCGCGGCATGGATTCGCGCACGGATCGCCACGAATCGCCACTGCCCGGGATCATGCGTGCGGCTCCGCCTTGAACTCGGCGCGTGTCGAGTGCAGCATGCGGAAATTTGTTCCCTTTCACCTTGTGGCGCTCAAGGTAATCCCCGCTTCAAGGACTCTCCAGCGCGCCAGGAACATGCCGCGTGCTTCTGATTCGGTCATCTTCATTTCCTCGGTCGGTTCTCCAGAGACCGACCGTGGCCCGCCTCGCTCCTAAAAACCAGGGCCGTTCTGCGCATCGCAGCTGTGCTGTCTCTGCTGGTGCGTTTGCAACCCCTCCGCTAACTGGATTTAAGGAGCGATCATGAGAAATTTCTCTCGGATTATGTTTGCCGTGCTCGTCGTATGGAACGGCCATATCTCTATGGCGCAGACCAGCCTCACAGCTAGTCAGGCTCTCGACTTTTGGATCACACGCACTGAAACTGAGGTCGTGGGGGCTGCCGAGGCCATGCCCGCCGACAAATATTCCTTTGCCCCAACCGAACGCGGTTTTACAGGTGTCCGTACCTTTGCGCAACAGGTGAAACATCTGGCCGCGAATAATTATCGGATGGCGGCTTATATAACCGGCCGAACTCCCACATCCGAGAGACAGGCCCTGTCGCCATCCGGTCCAAAGTGCAGATCGTGGATTACGTCCGCCGCTCTTTCACGGCGCTCCACCAGGCCATGGGCACCATCAATGAGACGAACCTGGTGACGCCCCTCGCCAGCTATCCCGGGCGGCAGAACACTCGTCTGCAACTTGCTGAAGACGTAGTAGCACACTCTTACGATCACTACGGCCAGATGGTGGAATATCTTCGAATGAACGGCATCATTCCACCTGGCAGCCGTAGATAAGTGCTTTATCTGCCAAAGTGCCGCCCAGCATATTCCCAGATGTGCTGGGCGGCCTCGATTTTCGCCAACGAATGAGCGACAGGACCATTCCGATTATTCTGAGCGAATAAATTGCAGTAATTTATTACTGCATACGCAGTGAGTTGGTACTGCATAGGATCTCGCTGAGTTCCAGCCTGGGCCATCCGGGCCGCCTGCGTTGCCGATTCTGCGGATTGTTCGGCCGACGTCTCGTCAGTTGCCCGTAGGAACAATCCCGGCATTCTCCACCATCAGGATCACGGTCCGTTGCGGCGCCCGCGTGCGATGCACGATTCCTTTGGGCACCACAAAGCCCTGTCCGGGAGCGAGCTCCACCACGCGCTCTTCAAGATCAATGAGCAGCTTTCCTTCGACGACATAGAAAAACTCATCATCGTCATCGTGCTTGTGCCAATGATATTCGCCCTCGATGATGCCGACGCGCACGACCGACTCGTTCACCTTGCACAGCGTCTGGTTGAACCACTTGTATTCGCACGCATCGGCCAACGCCTTCACGTCGATCAGCTCAAGCGGCTGGTGCAGGATATTGAGGCGGGTTTCATACGGATAGTCAGCAACCGGATCAGCCATGCTGTGCCTCCCGAGATCACTTCATTTTTATCAGGCTACTCCGCGTCCGGCTTCGCGCCAGGCAGCCTCTTCCGCAGCAGCGCAATCTGCCCGGTATGGTGCGCCTCATGCTCGCAGACGTGGAACCACTTGCAGTACGTATTCGTCGGCCCCCACGGCCAGTCTTTGTCGACCGCCATCAACCACGCGTCGTCGTGCTTTTTGAATTCTGCAAGCGACTTCGCCCGCACCTCCTGAAGAATGTTCAGATAATAGTCGCGGTCGTGCCCCTTGATGGTCTTGCGGCCCGCGTCGCCTAGGCCCATGGCAGGATCCCATTTGTCCTTGATCGACTTCGACCAGCTATCCCACTTCATCCCATCGAAGGTGTTCATCTGGTAGTAAGTCTCGGTCGCGGCGAGATGCAGCATCAGCGCGCCGATGGTGTTGGCCTTCGCGTCGAAGAGATGATCCAGATCCGCTTCCGTCAAGCCCTTCGTCGCGCTGATGACGCCGTTTGCCTCGCGCATCCACGTCAGCATGGAGACGAGCGTGCCTACCTGCGGCGAGTAGCCCGGCTTTGGACCAATAATGTCGAGCCCCGGCGCGTCGCTTGCCGCTGCGGCCGTTTCCGTATGCAGCATCCCGCCCATCAGCCCGCAGAGACCAGCGCTTAACACGGTCGAGTTCTTCAGGAAATTTCTTCTGTTCGTTGGGTTGGCGTGAGTGACGGAAGCCGCGTTGCTCATGATCTTCTTTGACCTCGGACGGAATGAAAGAGCCAGGCCGCGAACCGAGGCGAATTGTATCAAGGCACCGGATGGACTGCCGACAAACCCGCCGGGAACTCCGCCGCGTCATTCATTTCCGCTGGCCGTCGCGTCGCCGACCCGCGTCTGGTCAGTGATCCAGTTCACTTCCCAGGTCTTGCCGCCGTCTTCGGAAAAGGACTGTTCAAAGTACGCTGAGTTCGGCGTGATGTTTGTCCATAAATAGCGAACGAAGATCATCTTGCCGTTGAAGGGCTCCTGATCGTAGAACTCGCCGCGCCCATCTTTGAATTCCCCAACGGTTGCCGGCAGACTCAGCGTGCCGCTCTTGCTTGTGCCCCAGTAGAGACTCCACTGGCGGGATTCGGGATTGTAAAGACGAAGCGTGAGGCCTTCGACCTGTCCCGACGCGCCCTTGGTTTCAAACTGTTCCAGTTGCGCGCGTCCGTCCCAGACCTTGCGCGTGACTGAGGTGCCGTCAAACTCGACCCATGTGTTCGATCCCGTCAGCGGATGCAGAAGGCGCTTCAGATGAATCTTCCAGCTACCAAGCTCAAAATCGAAATCATGCTGGCCGTCGCGCTGGGCGGCCGCTTGTGGGCTTGCTGTGGTTTGGGAGTGTGCGCACGCGGGAAGAAAGGCAATGGCGCACAGCGCGAGAGAAGCGAGAGTGCATTTGGAAAGCGATGTCATTCGTCCTCCGGTTCAGCAAGAAGGATGACATCACTGCTGGTACTTAAAATATCCACTTCTTAGGAAAATGCTAATACCGCTTTTTGCCCAGACCAGGAGGTCGCATAAATCTTGGACCCAGACAAAAACAGGATGTTACATTTTTAGCTTCCGGGTGTAGCGATGAACGACAAGAGACTTTCACAGATCTCGGGATGGGCGCTGCTGCTGGGCGGGATCATCGGTATCGTGACGCACCTACTGCATCCAGCGGAACCGAAAAGTGCAGAACAGATCCGCATGTACGTACAACACACCCCGGCAGCGCACGTTGGGGTGTGGTTCGGAGTGCTGCTGGTCCTACTCGGTTTGCCGCAACTTTTCGTACGCCTCAGCCGATCGGCCGGCGTGCTGACCCTCATCAGCTTTCCGCTGATCTTTTTTGGAATCGCTTTAGCGGACGCTATGCATTGTCCGCTGGAGTTCGGAGCGCTTCCAGCGATTTATCAAGTAGCGCCAGACCAGGTCGGTCGGATTTATCTCGGCTTTTCGCAGACGTACTACGGATGGCTGAGTGTGATCGGCGCGCCTGTGATTATGCTTGGCCTACTGCTGTTCGTCGTGGATCAGAGACGCTCGCGAGAGTGGGCGCCCTGGCCGCGTTGGCTCATGTTGGGATCGCTGCTCGCAATGGGTGGGGCAATCTTCAATGTGCCAGGAACAGGTCTGGCTTTCGCGGTGCTGTTGTATGCCGCCTTCGCTGCGTATGGCGCCCTGCTGCTGCGAGCCACGTCTCCTCTCCTGGCAACGAAGGAACATGCCGAGAAGCAGGTGGACGCTGCAAGATAGAGCCTCTCTGAATCTTCTGCTTATCGCGCCGCGGCCAACTGCGGCTCCCGGAGCCAGTCATAGAGCGGGAAGCTATCAGCCAGCTCGCGCACCTGGTTGCGAATGCGGGCCAGCGCGGCTTCGTCGCTGCGCTTGTCGAGCGCTTCCGTAATCCAGCGCGCAATGGTGCGCATCTCGTTATTGCCCATGCCGCGCGTGGTCAGCGCAGGCGTGCCGATGCGGATGCCGCTGGGTTTCATCGGTGGATTGGTATCGAAGGGGATAGCGTTCTTGTTCACCGTGATGCCGGCGGCGTGCAGCGCCGTTTCCGCCTCGCTGCCAAGCATGCCCTTTGCGAAGACGTCGATGAGCATCAGGTGCGTGTCCGTTCCGCCGGAGATGACGCGGAAGCCGCGGCCGGCCAGCTCTTCCGCCAACACCTTCGCATTGCTGACGATCTGCGCGGCGTAGTCGCGGAAGCTGGGCTCGAGCGCTTCGCCGAACGCGACCGCCTTGGCGGCGATGACGTGGACCAGCGGCCCGCCCTGCTGGCCAGGGAAAACAGATTTATCAACCGCGGCGGCATAGGGCTGCTGGCACAGGATCATGCCGGCACGCGGGCCGCGCAGCGTTTTATGCGTGGTCGTGGTGACAAATTGTGCATGCGGCACCGGCGAGGGATGCACGCCGCCCGCAACCAGGCCGGCGAAATGCGCCATGTCGATGAGCAGCAGCGCGCCTACTTCATCTGCAATCACGCGCATGCGCGGAAAATCGAAAATTCGCGGATAGGCGCTGCCGCCGCCGATGATAAGCTTCGGCTTCTCGCGGCGGGCGGTCTCGGCGAGTTCGTCGTAGTCAATGACCTCAGTGTCCTTGCGCACACCATAGGACGCGACACGGTAGAGCTTGCCGGAAAAATTCAGCTTGTGTCCGTGTGTCAGATGGCCACCGTGCGCCAGATCGAGGCCCAGGATGGTATCGCCCGGCTGGAGGACGGACATATACGCCGCCGCATTGGCCTGCGAGCCGGAGTGCGGCTGCACATTGGCGTGTTCGGCGCCAAAAATCTGCTTGGCGCGATCGCGGGCCAGGTTCTCCACCACATCGGCGAATTCGCAACCGCCGTAGTACCGCTTGCCCGGATAGCCTTCCGCGTACTTATTCGTGAAGACAGAGCCCGCGGCCTCCAGCACGGCGCGGCTCACGAAGTTCTCCGAGGCAATCATCTCGAGCCCCTCGTGCTGGCGGGCGACTTCGTGAGCGATGGCCTGGGCGACGGCGGGGTCGGCCTGGGCGAGTGCGCGGTTCTGGTTTGTAGTTTGGGCGGCGGTCTGGCTGGACATGTCCAGATTCTACCGCGCGGCCAGCTCTTGTTCCTGGGCCACGACGGGCCGTTTTCCTGAAGCGGCCAGGTCGCGAAAGGCCCGATAGACGAACGAGCCAAGAAACCAGCCGTCGAGGAATTTGTAGGGCGTTTCGCCAGTCGTGTAGTGGCCGCAGGGAAGAATGCGCGACTCGAAATCGACACCGTTCTCGCGGAAGCTTTCCAGCACTCCCTGTGAGTAGCCGGCAAGAAACGTCAGGTCATACGTAGCGTGCACCACAAGCGCTTTGCGCGGCCGGGCAGCGGCGAATCGATCCATAAACGACGCCGGGCTGATCGTGGCCCAGATCTGCCGGAGCTGGTCCTGCGTCATGATCGGTTCCAGCGCGGCGCGGATGTGGCGAGTGCTCTGGCCCGTCCACACCACGTCGCCGAATGCCATGGAGGCGTGGTTGAAGGCGCATACCTGGAGGCGCGGCTCCATCGCAGCCGCGATGAACGCGTAGCAGGAGCCGAGGCTGGTGCCCAGCACCCCGAACTGCTCGTAACCCTGCTGCTCCAGCCAGTCGATGCAGCAGCGAATATCCACCACCGCCTGGCGGCAGGCGGAAATAGTGCGGCCAAGGTTGGAGCTGACGGCGTAGTCGGAACGCTCAAGCTCGGCCGGGCGGCGGATGTCATGGTAGGGCTTCGAAAGGCGCAGGGCAGAGATGCCGAAGCGATTGAACAGCGCGCAAAGCGCGTTGTGGCTGAAGGCGTCCGCATTCCACTGCGGCATCACGATGATGGCTTGTTTGGGTTTGCCTGCCTGGCGCTCGGGTGGCGCCGGATACCAGCGCGCGTTCACCAGATCGTTCTCCGGATACGGCGTGCGGATCGGCGAAGTGAAGCGGAGAAACGGCGCTGCCTTCGCGCGGCCCGCTTCTGCAGCAGCGCGAAGCTGCGCATCCCGGCGCAGTGTTTCCGGACGCACGTTGGTTGGAAATAGCTGCGGATGCCGCACTTCAAGTCGAAAATCGCTGGGCGCCTTGTAGCCGTAGAACGCATCGCGGTCCCGCAGGATCGCGTCGCTGATGGCGAGCAGGGCGTCTTCCGCCGCAGGGGCGTCACGCTCCGTCGCAGCGTCGGGCATCAGACCGCGCGGCCGTGCAAAATCTTCCAGCCAGTCAAAGCCCCATTCCACGGGACGCACAATTCGATTCGTATCACGCGTGGTGAGGGCGGTCTCCCATGCGAACATCCAGCGCGAGTAAAGCTTGCGAAGCATTACCATTATCGTAATAGATGACAGCAAACACGACCGCGGCGGCCATGTGACTACCGCTTTGCGCAAACGATGGTCTACACCATTTTCACAAATGCCGTGGTGTCATCGGCGCATCGTATGTGAAAACAACCGACCGATTTTTTCCTCGGGTAACGTTCAACTTTTCATCGTGTCGACTCGTCTGTGGCTGTAAGCGGTTTCCCGGCGTCTGCCCGAAGTGTCAATTCTCTAATTTAGGAATCGGATGACTCGTCTGTCCCCCTTGCTCTGCATCCTTGCTTTCTTTCTGACCATCCTTGCCGCGCCGCTCCTCCATGCGCAAAGCAGTGCATCGTTGCACGGCCAGGTCACGGACCCAAGCGGTGCCATTGTGCCGGGCGCGAACGTGCAGCTTTCGAGTGGTGGCAAGACCTACTCCGCCACAGCCGGCGGTGACGGCAGCTACTCTTTCGGAAATCTGCCCACCGGCAACTACACCCTGGATGTGAATGTTCCCGGCTTCACTCCGTTTTCAGAGTCGGATCTCGCGGTCGTGAGCGGGACCTCCCGCACACTGAATATTCCGCTGAAAATCGCAAATCAGGAGCAGCAGGTGGAAGTGACCGCCGACACCCGACAGCTGGACACCGAGCCGGCAGACAACGGAAACGCGGTGGTGCTCAGCGGCAAGGACCTGGACGCGCTCTCCGACGATCCGGATGAAATGCAGAACGAGCTGACAGCGCTGGCCGGCCCGGCGGCGGGCAATGGCGGCAGCCAGATATATATCGATGGCTTCACCGGCGGCGATCTGCCGCCAAAGTCCTCCATCCGCGAGATCCGCATCAACCAGAATCCCTTCTCTGCGGAGTTCGACAAGCTTGGATATGGCCGCATCGAGATCCTGACCAAGCCGGGCTCCGACAAACTGCACGGATACATTCAGGCCAGCGGCAACGATTCGGCATTCAACACCAGCCATTTCGTCACCAGCACGCCCCCCTATCACCAGTTCTTCCTCAACGGCTCGGTAGGCGGCCCCATCTCCAAGAAGGCGTCCTATTTCTTTTCCGTCTTCGCGCGCAATACGCAGAACATCCTGATCGTGAACGCGCCCGGAACACCTTCCGACCCGAATTACCTGATCGACCACGGATACAACTTCGTGCAGAATCTGGACAATCCGCAGTCGCGTATCCACCTGACGCCGCGGATTGACTACCAGCTGACCCCGAGCAACACGATCTCCATTCGCTACCAGTACAACCGCGGGGTGGATACGGGAGACGGGCCGGGGCAGCTTGCGCTTTCCTCGCAGGCATACAACACACACTGGATCGAGAACACGATCCAGATCAGCGATTCGCAGGTGATCAACGCGCACATCGTGAATGACACGCGCTTTGAGTACGAGCGCGACCGCGATGAGCAACTTCCGCAGGACACCTCGCCGACCATCAGCGTGCAGGGTGCATTCACCGGCGGCGGCAGCAACGATGGAACCTCCCGCACGAGCGGCGATCATTGGGAATTGCAGAACTATTCGACGGCCAGCTTCAAGGCGCATTCGCTGCGCTTCGGCACCCGCCTGCGCGCCTACCGTGAAGCGGACTACTCGAACGCGGGCACCAACGGCAACTACACCTTCAACACCGCAGCCGACTTCATCGCCGGCAATGCATCGCAGGGCAGCGTGACGAAGATCAACAACTTCAATGCGCGCGCCACGCTCTTCGATGCTGCGCTGTTCTACCAGGACGACTGGAAGGTAAACCGCAAGTTTACGTTCGACTACGGCCTCCGCTTCGAAGGACAGAACCGGATCCATAACCATGCCAACTGGGGCCCGCGCATCGGCTTCGCCTACGCCCTTGATGGTGGCAACAAGCGGCCGCCCAAGACGGTCATCCGCGCCGGCTATGGCTGGTTCTTCAATCGCTTCAGCAACTCCAGCGTGATCCAGGCGATCCATCAGAATGGCATCAACCAGCAGCAGATCGTATATTCCCCGGTGATCTACACCCCCGGAAAGCCTCCCACGGGAACTCCCGGACCAGATACCCGCTCCGCCACCTACAGCATCAGCCCGAACGTGAAGGCCGCGCTGGATATGCAGGGCGCCGTCGGTGTGGATCGTTCGATCACAAAGTCCATCACCGCCAACGTGACCTATCTCTACAGCCGCGGCATTCATCAGTACCTCAGCGACAACATCAACGCGCCGCTCTACGACTACGCGACCAACACCTTCATCACCGACCCTGCCGGAAACAAGATTTTTCCCTTCCCCGGCCAGGGCAATCTCTATCAGTTCCAGTCCAACGGCGTGTACCGCCAGACTCAGGTCATCACGTCGGTCAACGCGCGGGAACGCGGCTACTCGCTCTCCGGCTTTTACGTGCTGAGCTATTTCAAGAGCGACACCAGCGGCGCGAACTACTTCCCATCCCGCCAGAACGACATCGCCTTTGACTACGGACGCGCCAGCAACGATGTGCGCAATCGTTTCTTCCTGCTGGCTACAACCGTGCTGCCCTACAACATTCAGGGCTCCATCTTCACCATCGCCAATGCCGGTGCGCCCTATAACATCACCACCGGCCAGGACCTGAACAGCGATAACCAATACAACGAGCGGCCCTCTCAGGTAGACGCCAGCCTGTGCACGCCGAACTCAACGCAGTACTACACGACGCGCTATGGCTGCCTCAACATAAAGCCCAACCCCGGCGAGCGCATCATCCCCTACGGCAGCGGCCGCGGGCCGGCGAACTTCAGCGCCAATGTGCGGCTGAGTAAAAACTTTGGCATCGGACCGAAGCTGACCGGGCATGGAGGCCCCGGCGATGGCGGGCCGCACGGCGGCGGCGGCGGTCACGATGGCGGTCCCGGCCCACGTGGCGGACTTGGGCCAGGCGGCCTGAACGGCGGCGGCGGTGGCGGCTTCTTCGGCGGGCCGCATACGCACGAAGTGCGGCGCAAGTACAACCTGAACTTTACCGTTGCCGCGAACAACGTCTTCAACGTAGTCAATCTCGCGCAACCCAACAACGTCGTCAGCAGCCCGAATTTCGACAAATCGCTCGCCGTCGCCGGGCAGTTCTTCAATCGCAACCAGACGGCGGTGCGCACCATCGATCTGCAGATGAGCTTCTCGTTTTAAGGGGCTGTCCGTACGGATAAACGGCACGCCGATTCGCGCTGCGTCATACCCACACGCGCGGCACGCGCGCCCCGATGGCACACAACACCTCGTATGCGATCGTGCCGGTATGCGCGGCGAGATCGTTCGCGGTAATGCGATCGCTGCCCTGCTCGCCGATCAGCATCACCTCATCGCCGGCTGCGGCATCGGGAATGTCCGTCACGTCGACCATCGTCTGGTCCATGGTGACGCGCCCTGCGATCGGCGCGCGTCGTCCGCGCACCAGCACTTCGCCGCAGTTTGAAAGCAGGCGGTTGTACCCGTCTGCATAACCAACCGGAAGCAGCGCAATGCGTGTCATCCGCTCTGCGCGAAACGTGGCGTTATAGCTGACGCCCTCGCCCGGAGCGATCTCCCTCAGGGCGGCGATCTGCGTCTTCCAACGGAGCACAGGCTGCAATCCACGCTGCAGTGCATGCGGGCCATAGCCGTAGAGCGCGATGCCGGGACGCAGCAGCAGCCGGCTGCCGCTCTGCTGCGCAATCTCGCGCAGCGCGGTGATCTGGGCCGGCTCAAACAGGCTTGCTGAGTTGCCGGCATGAATCAGCGGCGGCGCAATGCCATGTTCACGTAACGTCGCAAGCGCCGCGCGAAGGCGATCAAGCTGCTCGGCAGTCTGCGTGGACTGCTCATCCTCCGGCGAAGCGAAGTGCGTCATCACAGCTTCGAGCACTAGTTGCGGATTCCGCGCGAGCCGCTCGGCAAATCTTGCGAGCGCAGCCAGGTCGTTCCACTGGATGCCCTGCCGCGCCATGCCGGTATCGATTTCCAGATGCAGCCGAAATGGCGGCTCTGCGGGTGCCGGGACAGCATCGGCCAGCCACGTGAGCTGCTCCAGCGAGCCAAGCACCGGGGTGTAAGCATGCCGAACGGTCTCGGCCGCTTCGCCTTCAAAAAGGCCCGAGAGCAGCAGCGTGCGGTGCCCTTTCAGTTGCGGCTGCAGAATGCGCGCTTCATCGAGACAGGTGACGGCGTACCACTTGCACTCCTCGGCGGTCAGAACGGAGAGCGCGTCCACAGCGCCGTGGCCGTAAGCATTCGCCTTGATAACGGCGACGGCATCGGCTTCTGCGTGCGCGGCCCGTTCGCGCAGGATGCGATAGTTGTTGCGCAAGGCGGCGCGTGAGAGTTCCGCCCACGTAGGGCGGCTAGCGGGAGAAGCCATCATTCGTAACCGGCAGAATCACCTTCATGAGCCATATTCTCGAAGCGCGTGTACTCGCTGAGATAGGCAAGATGCACGGAGCCGGTCGGGCCGTTGCGCTGCTTCGCGATGATGATCTCCGCCTTGCCTTTGGAGTCAGGATCTTCTTCGCCGTTCTCATCCTTGTTGTAGTAGCTGTCGCGGTGGATGAAGGCAACCACGTCTGCATCCTGCTCGATAGAGCCGGACTCACGCAGGTCGGAGAGCATCGGCTTCTTGTCGCCGCCGCGCTGTTCCGAGGCGCGGCTAAGCTGTGAGAGCGCGATGACTGGGATATGCAGCTCCTTGGCAAGCGCCTTCAGGCCGCGCGAAATGGCAGACACTTCCTGCGTGCGATTTTCATGGCGCCTGCTGCTCGCGGCGCCGGGCAGCGTGGCAGACATGAGCTGCAGATAATCCACTACGATCAGATCGAGTCCATGTTGTTGCCGCAGCCGGCGCGCCTTCGCGCGCATCTCCGCCAGCGAGATGCCGGGCGTGTCATCAATATAGATATGCGACTCGGTGAGCTTGGCCGCTGCATTGATCAGGGCCTCCTGATCGTCGCGGCTGATGAACCCCGACTGGATCTTGCGCATGTTCACGAAGGCTTCCGATGCGAGCATACGGCGCAGCAGCGATTCACTCGACATTTCCAGCGAGAAGATGCCGACCACCTTGCCGTCTTTGAGCGCGGCCTGCTGCGCGATGTTGATGGCCCAGGCCGTTTTGCCCATCGATGGGCGCGCCGCGATGATGATGAGCTCCGCCGCCTGCAGCCCGCTGGTCATGCGATCAAAATCCTTGAAGTGCGTCGCCAGGCCGGTGACCTCGCGCTTCAGCTTCCAGATGGAGTCGATGGTGCCAAAGTGTTGCTTAACGATGGCGGGAATGTCGGCAAAGTCGCGCGTGATGCCGCTCTCCGACACCTGAAGCAGCGCGCTCTCAGCGGCGTTCAGTACCTCCAGCGCTTCTTCGGACTGGTCAGCGGCCGAGGTCGCTGTGGTGTGGCAGATATGGATAAGCTGCCGCAGCAGGGCCTTGTTCTTGACGATGCGGACGTATTCTTCGATCGATACGCGCCGCGGCAGGCCTTCGGTCAGCGATGCAATGTAGGCGACGCCGCCTACTGACTCAACTTCCTTTTTCTTCGCCAGTTCTTCGACCAGCGTGACCAGATCGACCGCCCGGCCCCCGCTGATGAGCTCGTCCATCCGCGCAAAGATGCGCCGGTGCGAATCGAGCGAAAAATCGTCAGAGGTGAGCTTCTTCTCGGCGGCTTCATGGAAGTGCCCATTTTCGAGCAGGATAGCGCCAAGGATGGAGCGCTCAGCGTCCGGGCTGGCGGGCATGCCGCGCTCAAGCGAGATGTCTGGAAAGGCAGCCATACTCCTCTATGTTCCTCCATTCGGAAGCTTCGGCCAATGCACGTTTCGGAAACCTCATCGTTGGAAAATCCGGAAAAGGCGTCCCCTATTGTGAATCTCTATTCATATTCCAAATGTATGATCTCGGCTGGAGAAAGCAGTTCATGCCGTTGTCCATTCTTCGCAGCCTACTGGCTGCCGCTCTCGTTCTTTCCCCCTATCCCAGCCTGATCGCCCAGCCTGCCGATCCTTCACCTGACCTTGCGACGATGCAGCAGGTCGAGGACTCCTGGGATACCGCCGTCAGCAAACACGATCAGTACGCGCTCGAAAACCTCCTGTCGCGCGACTATATCGGCATCAGTGCTGAGGGCACCGTCACCACGCGCAACCAGCAGATCTCTCACCTCTTCGTCGCCGGTGCGGAGCCCCTGACACTCAAGCAGAAGGTGATCAGCGCGCGCCTAATGGGTGACGTGGCGGTAGTAAACGGAACCTACGTGATGGAGTGGCAGGGCACCAGCGACCAGCACAAGGTCGCGGAGAAGGGCGTCTTCACGCACGTCTTCCGCAAGAACAGCGCCGGAAACTGGCAATGCATCAATTCCCAGCGCACGGTGGTGACAACAGAAGACGAGCGCAAGCAGAAAGCTGCCGCACCTGCCAGCAAGAGTAATGCGGCGCTGCCGCTGCACATTCCGCTGGTCTACAAAGGGCCGCAGAGCACGCAGAAGCCGCCCGCGCCGGGCACCGCTCAGCCGCAGCCCTGAGGCAGGCAAGGCTAACGGACAGCTTCCGGTCGTGCTCCCCTCTTTTCTTCGAGCCAATCGAACGTTTCAAGTTTCGTGCTGCCTCCCACCAGAGCGGCATATGCTTCCACAAAAGAGGGACTACATACCCGTGGTCTTTCCTGCCTTCCGTCTTACACTGGTCAAACTTGTTCAAGCCAAGTAGGGCGGAGTAACGACATCTCAGTATGGGCCTGTTTGTCTTCGTAAACCGCGGGTTGCGCACTTCTGGTTCGTATGGCGCTTGGGCGCTGATGCTCTTCGTTTGCGGATCCATCCTGGGTTGCGGTGGTAGCAAAATATCCAATGCTGTGGGCTCCCCGCCTCCGCAGCCGCCCTTTGATACGAAGCTGGGTGAAGGAACTCTGACCGATAGCACCGTCGTGCAGGTCTATCCAACCTCTGCAGGCAATGGTCTGGATGGGTTTTATCGGCAGATCGCCTGCCCACCGAATACAGCCTCCAGCATCTGCACCACCAATACCGCTTCCCTGAACACGTCGCAATTCGGCAACTTCGATCTGTCGACAGACCCCATCGCCAACAATACTGCGGGCGTTCAGAAGGTCGATGCGATCAAGGTGCACTACACCGCCATCAACGTCGATAGCACAGCGGACACAGTTTCCGGTGGCATCGCTATGCCGGAGCTGCCTCCTTCGGCCATCAAGGGCCTGATCCTGTACTTTCACGGCACCACGGCAGATAGAACCAAGGTCCCATCGAATTTTGTTCCTCTCAGCAGCAGTTCCACCTATACCGATGGCACCTTACTGGCAGCAGTCTGGGCTTCGCAAGGCTATGTAGTCGTGATGCCGGATTACATCGGCCTGGGCGACGACACATCGCATCCGCACCCTTACGTCGTCTACCCTCAACAAAATGCCCAGTCCGGCCTTGCAATGGTCAAGGCAGCCCGTGCCCTGCTCTCAAAGGATTATGGGCTCATCGGAACGCTGCCGTTCTTCACAACCGGCTACTCAGAGGGAGGCGCGTACGCTCTTGAAGCCGGCCAGTTGATGCAGCTCAATTCCGCGTATGCTTCCACCCTGCAAGTAACGCTGCGAAAGGTTGTGCCTCTGTCGGGGTTCTTCGATCTCTCCACCACCGGGCTCAGCTATCTCTTCGCGAACATCCAGGCACAGGGTCCGCCGTACTACGTCTATAGCGTCACGGATAGTGAACTGAGCAAGCCGTACCTGATGGGTTATCTGGTCTCCAGTTACGCGCACTATGCTGGAGCATTGCCGAGTGACATCCTCGCGGCGCCGTTCGATCCACCTTGCAGCCCAGAGTGCGATACGCTGTACAACCTGTACTTCACCTCCAATTCCGGAGACGACTACGTCATCTTAGAGGCAGACAAGTACGCCTCCGATGCGGGTTATCCCGGGCAGCAAGGCAGCAGCGCCCAGCCACTCCTGACTCCCGCCTATGCTGCGGCGCTCCTGAATCGCGACACCACCAATCCGCTCTTCCAGCAAATCGCGAGCGCCGATACCTATCTCTTCACTCCACAGTTTCCGGTCACGGTCCTTTCTCTGGAACAGGACTCCATCGTTACCCGCGCAAACTCGGATGTAGCTTTCAGCTACTTCACCCTCAAGAATCCAGCGGGCCCTTATCAGAAAGTGCTCATCCCAAATGCGTCGTTTGAAACTCCTGGATACGTTTATGGGTACTACGAGATCGATCACACGACGGAGCTTCCGTTCATGAGCGTGCTCATGCTCAACCAATTCAATCTGGGATTACAGCAAGGGATCTAACTCTCGCGCATCGCACCGTCAGGCGCGACCGGCCAACGAAAGCTGGCGGAGAAGGGCGTCTTGACGCATGCTTTCCGCAAAAACAGCAACGGGCGGCAATCGCTATTTCGTTAACTGAGAGAGTTTCTTATCGCACTCGGAAACGCCCGCTTGGACGTGGCAGTCTGCATACAACTTGCGGGCCTCGTTCCAGAGCTTTTTCGCTTGGTCCATATTGCCTGTTATTTCATTCACCAAAGCCAGCCCTCTAAGCGTGTTCGCCAAATCGAGCACGGCCTGCCCGCCACGTTGTCGATAGATTGCCTCTGCCTCCCGATAGAGTGGCTCAGCTTCGGCAGGGCGGCACATTTCCCGAAGTACGTCTGCCTCGTGACGAAGCGCGTAGGCCAGCTTAGCCGGCGGCCCTATCTCGCGGTACAGCACTGTTGCATTCGCATACTGGTGACTCGCAGCACCCAGGGCGCCGATGTCGCGCTCGGCCTGCGCCAGACCGCAAAGCGCCTCTGCTAAAGCAGGCCGATCGGCCTCCAGCGATGCTTCGCGTACGGCTTCAAAAAATGCCGCACGCGACTCCGCCGCATCCTTCTCTGCTCGGGCCGCATAGCCGCGTGCTATCAGCTCCTTCAATGTGTGCATCGTGGTCGTAGCTTAGCAAAACGCTCTACCCTTCACTCACGATGACAAACAAGCGTCAGCCTTCGCTCGAATGAATCTGCGTCAGGAGCCAACGATTGCGTTCTGCGCTGCGGTGGCGGACTCGGCGCGCTTGCGGCCTTGGATCTCAATGTAGACATGAATCAGTGAAAGCGCCGCGGGCGTCACGCCGGGGATGCGGCTGGCCTGCCCCACGGTGTGCGGTCGCACGCGGCTGAGCTTCTCCTGCATCTCGCGCGAAAGGCCGCTGACACTCTGGTAGTCGAACCACGTCGGAATGGCGAGATTTTCTGCGCGCTTCAGCTTCTCGATCGCCTTGCGCTGCTGGTCCAGATAACCCGCGTACTTGATCTCCGTCTCAACGGCGCGGAGTTCGTTGCGCGCGCGGGCGGTCAGCGTCGGCTCGCCGAGCAGCGGGTCGAGCACGCTGCGAGTTTCCTCCGTCAGCGCGAGCGATTGAAGTAGCGGCCGAAGTCGCTCGATCGTGATCTCCGGCCGCTTCAGCAATTGCGCATACGTCTGGCCGGCAATGCTTTCGGACGCGAGTTGCAGGTCTGGGAGCGCCGCCGCCACGCGCTCCGCATCCATGCGCGTCGTCGATAGCAGCTTCTCCATCGCCACGGCGCGCTGCTGGCGGGCTTCGTAGTCGGCCCAGGCGCGGTCATCGATGAGGCCGAGGCGTCGGCCGGCAGGCGTCAGGCGGCGATCGGCGTTGTCGATGCGCAGGTGCAGCCGGAACTCCGCACGCGAAGTGAACATCCGGTACGGCTCATTGGTCCCCTTGCTGATCAGGTCGTCAATCAGAATGCCGGTATAAGCCTCGGTGCGATCCAGCGTGAAGGCAGGCTCACCGCGCACCGCGAGCGCGGCATTGACGCCGGCCATCAGGCCTTGGCACGCTGCCTCCTCGTAGCCCGATGTGCCGTTGATCTGGCCCGCAAGAAACAGGCCCGGAATGGACTTCACGCGAAGGCTGCGGTCCAGCTCCGTGGGATCGATCGCATCGTATTCGATGGCATAACCGGGCCGCAGCATCTCCGCATTTTCCAGGCCCGGGATGGAGCGCACCACCTGCCACTGCACGTCCATGGGCAGTGAAGTGGACATGCCGTTGACATAGACCTCGTGCGTGTCCAGCCCCTCTGGCTCCAGGAAGAACTGGTGCTGCTCCTTGTCCGGGAAGCGCACGACCTTGTCTTCGATCGACGGGCAGTAGCGCGGGCCGATCGCCTGGATCTGCCCGGAGTACATCGGCGACCGCGAGACATTCTCGCGGATAATGCGTAGCGTCTCCGGCGTGGTGAAGGCGATGTGGCAGGAGACCTGTCGCTGCGGCAGCGTGGTCGTGCGGAAACTGAAGGGCGTCGGGTCGGCGTCACCCGGCTGCTCCGCAAAACGCGACCAGTCGATCGTGCGGCCGTCCAGGCGCGGCGGCGTACCGGTCTTCAAACGGCAGCCGCGCAGGCCCAGTCGCTTCAGGCTTTCCCCCAGCAGAACGCTGGGCGGCTCGCCGCTGCGGCCTGCGGGATACTGCTCCTCGCCGCAGTGGATAAGCCCATTCAAAAACGTGCCCGTGGTAATGACAATTGCGCCGGCCTCCACAGTACGGCCGTCGCGCAGCTTCAATCCATGCGCACGGCGCGTGCCGTCGGACCCTGTGCCGGTCCCCGTGTCGATCAGCAGATCGATGACCTCCGCCTGCTTGATGTACAGGCCGGGCTGCGCTTCCAGCACCTGCCGCATCTTCACCCGGTACTGCTGCTTGTCGCATTGTGCGCGCGGCGACCACACTGCCGGACCGCGCGAGGTGTTCAGCAGGCGGAACTGAATGCCGACCGCGTCCGCAACCTCGCCCATGATGCCGCCAAGAGCATCGACCTCGCGCACAAGGTGGCCCTTGGCAATGCCGCCGATCGCCGGGTTGCAGGACATCTGCGCAATCAGGTCCAGGTTGAACGTATACAGCGCCGTGCGCAGCCCCATGCGCGCCGCCGCCATTGCGGCCTCGCAGCCCGCATGCCCGGCGCCCACCACGGCAACATCGTATTGTTCGGTAAACGGCATCCTGTCTACTCATTCTAACGAACAGAAAAGCGCGGCAGCCGAGGCTGCCGCGCCTGTGTGCTCCGATGACCTAGAAGATCAGCTTTGCGGAGAACTGCAGCTGGCGCGGCCCGTAGAGCGTGTTGCTGCTGGAATTAGCGACGCCGAAGGCCGATGTTCCGGTCCCGGGATAGGGCGAGATGCAGCCCTGCAGCGCCGAACCCACTGGAACAGCAGTATTGTTTTTGCAGGGACCATACGCGGAGTAGGTCGAGTTCACTCCAGTGATCAGCCGGTGGTTCAGCAGATTGAAAGCCTCGGCATTGAGCTGCAGCTTCACACTCTCGTGTATCGGCACATCGCGGGAGATCCGGAAGTCGAAATTGTTGAATCCCGGTCCGACAATGCTGTTGCGTCCCAGCTGCGGCGGCCGCCCGGTGGTCGCAAGGCCTGAGCTGGAGCTCATCGCGCCGCCGTAGATGTTGCCGTCCGCCCCGTAGCTGCCCGGACCGCCGTTGTAGACGGTGCCGCTCATGCTCGCGACAATCGGCTGACCGGCAGAGGCGGTCTCCGTACCAGAGAACAGGAAGCCGTCCAGCGCGTTCTTCGCCCACCGGTTGCCCAGAAACACCCGCGGCTGGTAGACGAAGCTGCCGACGAAGCGGCTGCGAACATCAATATCGGACAATCCGTTTTCACCGCGAAGATTGTTGGGATCAAGCACCGGATTGCCGCCGAAGAACGTCCCGAAAGCGCCCTGCACCTGATCCGTATCTGTCGCTCGCGACCACGTGTAGTTCAGCAGCAGCTCCAGTCCGTTGTTGAACGGACGCCGAAGGCTGACCGCCATGGAGTTGTACCAGGAGTTCGCAACACTGAATCCGGTGTTGTAGGACTGCAGGCGCGAGTCGCGCCGGTCAGAAGTGAGATAGACCGGAACCGTGAGCTGCCGGAGGAAATTGCCCTGCGCATCCACCAGGTTGTAGCTGCGAAGTCCGTGCGGCGTCTGCCCGATCAGGTTCGCGTCCAGGAACACGGGAAGCCTGAGAGCACGCGAGCCAACATAGCCGATGGAAAAGGACATGTGTCCGGGCATCGCCTGCTCCAGCCCAAGCTCGGCCTCATGCGCGATCGGCGGCACAAAATTCGGATCCAGACCGTGAAAGCTCTGCGTGCCCAGAAGCGCTGGTCCGCCAACCGCCGGCGCTGTCCCGCCATTCGGAAAAAGCGCGCCGGAGAGCGGCGGCCCCGTCGGGTTGAAGGGCACATTGGGGTACGCGAGAGCGTTTGCCGGAATGGAAGAACATGTCGTGGGTGAAGCCTTGGACGCTGCGCAACCGGTGTAGTTGTAATTCACCTGAACGACGCCGTTCTCGACGCGCATGGCGTAGTAGGTGCTTCCCTGGTTGAGCCCCGAGAAGAGACCATAGCCTCCGCGAATCACCGTTCCCGGCTGTGCTTCCCACGCAAACGCGACGCGCGGCTGCACGCGGTCAAGCACGTTCTTGATGCTGCTGGAATATGTGGTGGAGAGCGGAGCGTAGTTGTTGTTCACGTGCGTCGGCGCCGGTGTAAGCTGCACGTCGTAGCGCACGCCCGCGGTCACCGTCAGGTTGCGCCGGATCTTCCAGTTATCTTCCGCAAAGCCATCAAACATCTTCATCCAGAAGTCATCAGCGCCGGCGCGATTGCCGGTGTTGATCTGGTCGACAGTCTGCACAAATTGTGTGTAGTGGTAGCCGGCTGCCGGATCCACATCACCGGGCTGCCCCGCGAACGCGTCCTGCGCCCAGTTCTGGAAGTTCACCAGCGCCGTGGATCCGCTATAGCTGTAAATGCCCCCGCCTTGGAAGAGATTGATCATAATCTCGTGCACGATGTTGGCGTCGCCGCCGAACTTGAACGAGTGATGACCGTGGATGGTGGAGAAGACATCGGTAATCTGCGTGCGGTGCTCATCCGGTTCCGCAACACGCGGCAGCGCATTTGGCATCCCGTAGGTGACCAGGCTCGAAATGCCAATGCTCGGCCCGGGCGCGTTCGCTCCCGCGGTTTCCAGATCGCGTCCATATTGGAAATGAACCTGATTCACCGAGCGATCGGAGATCTGCGTCGTCAGGCCCGCAATCAGAAAGCGCTCGTGATAGCTCGTGGGACCATTCGTGGTCGGCGAGCTATTGGTGAACGTCGGATTGTTGCTGTAACCATAAGTGCTGTCGAAATCCGCGAAGTTGTAGTTCACAAACGCATCGTTCTTCTGATTGATGTGCCAGTCCAGCCGCGGAAAGAAGATGTTCTGTCGTGCCGAGCGCGCAGGCGGCGCCTGTCCGGTGTTCGACACGTTCAGCAGAAACTGGATCGCGCTCACGCATTGTGCCGCGGTGATGGTCGGCGGACATTGCGTTGGCGTGATCGTAGTTGTGGATGGCGTAGGGCCGGAAGGCGTAAGCGAAATATCGTTCGTGTTCGAGTAGAGAACGCGTCCCGTGCGGCGGAAACCGTCATAGGTGAAGAAGTAGAAGAGGCGATCCTTGATGATAGGTCCACCCACGGAGCCGCCGAACTGCTGCTGCTGATGGATGGGCTGCGTCAGCAGGAATGGATTGTGCGTCACGATGCCCTGCGCCTTGCTGACCGGGTCGAGCGCATTCAGTGATGGATAGCGCAGGTAATAGAAGAGGTCGCCGTGAATGGAGTTCGTGCCCGACTTGGTGATGGCGTTCACCTGCCCGCCGACCGCTTGGCCGAATTCGACAGAGTAGTTGGAGATTTCCGTTTGGAATTCCTTGATTGAATCGAGCGAATAAACGTACGGCGCTCCCGATGAGCGGCCGCGCGCCTCGGAAAAGAGCATCTGGTTATTGTTCGCGCCGTCCACGTAGTTCTGGTTGTACAAGCCGGATATCCCACGATACGACACCAGGCCAGTGCCGCCATCCTGCACCACATTCGGCGAGGCAAGCACGAAGGCGCTCCAGTTGCGCGCATTGATGGGCAGGTTGCTGATGAGCTGCTGCCCGATCGTCTGCGAGACTTCCGTCTTTTCCGTATCGATCACGTTCGGCTGACCGGTGACCTGAACCACCGACGTCGCGCCGGCGGTGCTCAGGTTCGCATCCACCGTAAGGACCTGCCCTACCGTCAGCACCAGGTTATTGCGATCGTTTGGAGCAAAGCCCGGCGCGCTGACGATCACTTCATAATGTCCCGGCTGCAGAAACGGCGCCGCATATTCGCCCTGGTCGTTACTGGTAAGCGCGCGGCTCACACCGGTGTCCGTATCTCTGACCTGGACGGTCGCTTTCGGCACGGCAGCGCCGCTCGCGTCATAGACCGTGCCGCTGATGGTGCCGACGCCGGATGTCTGGGCATGAAGAGGCAACGCGATCGAGAATGCCAATGCGAATGCGGCGAGGGACGGCACTCCGACGTGCCGGAATGGGGAAAATGACATGGGATCCTGGCTCCTGAAATGTTATGGCTGGTGGGAATTGAGCGTTCGTGTCTGCCGCGGTTCCCGAACAATCGTGCGACTTAGTAGTGTCTGCCCTTCATCCATTCTACTTTTGCAGGCGTGCGTAAACATACGATAAAAGCACTGGCCAGACCCTCTGAAATGTGGAGAACTGTTCCCGTTCTAGAAGCGCAGCCGGAGCACCAGTTCGAGCTGGCGCTCGCGATAAAGGTTGGTGCTGTTGCTGTTGGTCACCGTCCCAAAAGTGGGCTCCCATGTGAGGGTCGGATTCGCGCTCGCGCTGGAGGCGCCACGGATGTCGTAACCGAGACTGTTGATCTGCGTCACGTTCTGATGGTTCAGCAGATTGAAGCCCTGCGCCATCAGTTCCAGCCGCGTCTTCTCGCTGAGCGGGATCGTGCGTGAAGCGCGCAGATCGACCGTATAAGTGCCGGGATAGCGGTAGGTATTGCGGCCAACCGCGGGAATCCATGTCGCGCCGCCGGAGCCATTGATGCTGCCGGCCAGCCCGGTAAGCTTTTCGCTCTGGCCGAACTGATTCAGGTAACGGATGTAGGGAATCGATCCGCCGGTGTGCATGGAAAACGGCAGCCCGGTTTGCGCGCTGGCCGTCGGAGCGAGCGCGTAGCCATTGGCCAGCGCGCCGCGCCAGCCCTCCAGCTTCCAGGGAACGCGCAGGACCATGCCCACCGACGCACGCTGGCGCACATCGAAGTTCGAGTCTGCATATTCGAGCGCGAGATCGGTCGGATCGAGCACATCGTTCGCATCGCTGAAGGTCGTCTCATTCTGATTATTGTCCTGCGCATGCGCGTAGGTATAACTGGCGCGCAGGTGGAGCCAGCGTCCGCCATTGTGCGCCACCTTGACCACCACCGCCTGGTAATGCGACCCAACGCTGCTGTTGATGTCGGTAATCGAACCGTAGGTAGCATCGAGGCGCTGGGTGAAAAGATGTGTTGAGTAAGTCGACTGCTTCAACGGTCCAAGATGGCTGGAGTCGACGACCGTATACGTGATGGGCACGGCCGTCGCGAGATCGATGTTCGTGTCCATGAAGTTGGGCAGGTCCTGCCCGGTGCTGCGCAGATAGCTGACCGTCACCTCTGTATTGCGCGCGATGCGTTGCGCAAGTGAAACTTCGGTCTGGGCAATGCGCGGGTTCTCAAAATTCCGGTCGAAGTAGTTGGCAGTGGGCTTTTCCGGAACCACCGCACGGCCGCGGAAGATGTACGGAAACGATGGCGCTCCCGCATCGCCGGGGCGGAAGTAGTAGCCTAGCTGGCCGGCGGATGAGCCGGTCTCTGTGTAGGCGGCGAAAATCGTGGAGTTGATGATCCGCCCGAAGTAGATGCCATACCCGCCGCGCAACACCGTGTTGCCGTGGCCGGTAAGGTCGTACGCAGCGCCCACGCGCGGGCCATAGTTGTTGCGGTCGCGCGGAATAAAATTGCTCTGCGGCAAATCCGGATTGGGCAGCAGCTTGTTCTGCGGTGGAAGCTGCTCGTATTCGTAACGGATGCCATACGACAGCGTCAGGCGGCGCTTCACCTTCCACTCATCGCTCACGAAGACGGCATAGTCATTGGTATCGAAGCTGAACGCCGTGGGTCCGAGTTGCTGCGTGTAGTAGCTGTAGCAGGGCGAAGTGCCGACGGCATTACCGTTGGCATCGCATCGGCTGGGTGCAAGTGCGTCGGAGGCAAAGTCCAGCAGGCTGGAGTAATCGTAACTGCCGTTGCCGTTATAAATGCTATCGATGCCATCCAGCACATGATTGAAGTCGTAGCCGAGCTTGATCGTGTGGTTGCCGCGCACATAGCTGAAAGTGCTGGCAACCTGGGTGCGGTGCTCATCCGGCAGCGCAGCGCGATCCAGCGTAGGCGGCTTCCCGATGCGCAGCCCGGACCCCGAGCTGATAAGCGTGATTTGTGGCGAGCGTCCGAATGCATTGTGGCTGAACGGCTCTTCGAAAGCAGAAGGCGCGGTGCTGAACTCCGATTCGAAGTCACGCCCATACTGCACCCGCAGCTCGTGCATCAGGTTTGGAGTGAGAAAGGTGTTCCAGCGCGCGATCAAAACATCGTCGGTGACGTGATCGTCCCCAAAGCTCGCGATGCCGTAGCTGGAGGCGGTCTGGGTAAGCGCACCGTGCGGCGAGTTCCACCGCAGGTAGTTGTATTGCAGCGAAACGTGATTACGATCGTTGATCTGCCAGTCAAGCTTGGGAAATAGGATGATCTGGCTCGCCGTGCGCGGCACCAGCCCGGTTTCACCCATCAGGCCGGAGACGAACTGCTGATACTGCGCAAGCGCATAGCTGGGCAGCGGCACGCCCAGCCGCTCGCGCAGAGTTTCCAGATCTGACGACGTGAGCTGATAGTTGAAAAATTTCGTAATGTTGCCGGGCCGGGAGATTGCCGGGAAGTTGCGATGGAACTGGTCGTAGGTGAAGAACCAGAAAAGTTTGTCCGATCGGACAGGCCCGCCGGCAGCGACGCCCCATTGCTGCCGGTTGTCGGTCGGCGCGACAGACACAGCGGCGACAGTGCCGTCCGGCTGCAACTGCGCTATCTGCGTGAACGGATTGCGCGCCCCCCACGCATTGTCGCGATCGAACAGAAATGCGTTGCCATGAAAATGATTGGTGCCGCTGCGCGTCACAGTATTCACCACTCCGCCGGCGGCGCGGCCGTATTCGGCCGAGTAGTTCGAAGTGTTCACCTGGAACTCACGCACGGAAGCCTGGCTGGCAAAGTAGGCGGTGCGGGTGCGGCCGCGCTCTTCGGAAAAGAAAGCCTGGTTGTTGTCCGCGCCGTCCAGCGTGTTGTTGTTCAGCAGCACGCTGATACCGCGAAAGCTGAGCAGGCCGTAGCCCTGCTGGTCCGGCGCAACCGCAGGCGTGAGCAGCGCGAAGTACGACCAGCGGCGGCTGTTCGACGGAAGCTCGTCGAGCGCGGTCTCGTCGATGTTGGTAGAGAGCGCCGGCGAGCTCAGATCGATGGCCGCGCCCGGCTCGCGCACTTCGATCGTCTCCTCGGCTCGCGCGAGCGTCAGATGTGCCATCAGCGGCGTAAAGCGTCCTACCTCCACCGCCACGCGCGTTACGTGCAGCCTCGCGAACCCGCTCTGCGTAACCCACGCTTCATAATTGCCGGGAGGCAGGCCGAGAAAGCGGAAGTTTCCCTGCGCGTCCGTTTCAGCCTGATAGATGTGACCAGTGTCGCTATTCGTGAGGTCGATCTCGGCAGCGGCGAGGGCGACGCCTCCTGGTCCTGCCACCGTGCCGCCCACCACACCCTGCGTGGTGGATTGACCATGCGCCGCCAATATCAGCAGCGATCCGGCTAGGCAGCAACGCGCGCATTGTCCGACAATCGTTCCCCAACGCGCGCCGCCCAGCGGCATGGCCCATGCTCCCGATGCCGTTCCGGATTTGCTTCAGGAGCCGGCCCCGCTTTGATGATGCGGGAGAACGCTGGCGCGCTCCATGCCCCATAAGTGGTGCCGCAGACCGAGCATCGGGTAGAGAATGGTGCGGAATGGATTTCAGCCGAGAGTTTCTGGACACTGCTTCGAATGACACGCCGGTACGCGGATTCCTGCATCAGTCCACGTCCTCCGTCGATGCGCCGAGTAACGACGCGCTCGTGCTGGCGCATGGTGCAGGCGCGGATTGCAACGCGCCGTTACTGGTTGCAATGGCGGAGGCCTTCTGCGCGGCCGGCATGATGGTGCTGCGCTGCAATTTGCCATTCCGGCAGGTACGACCCCATGGGCCGCCGCCGCGAGGCAGCGCAGTGCGAGACCAGCAGGGACTGCGCGCGGCCGTAGAAGCGATCCGACGCAACGCTACTGGCCGGATATTTCTAGGCGGCCATTCCTATGGCGGAAGGCAGGCATCCATGCTGGCTGCGGATGCGCCCGGACTGGTCCAAGGTCTTCTGTTGCTCTCCTATCCCCTTCACCCTCCGCGCCGCCGGGAGGAGCTGCGCACAGCGCATTTTCCTCGCCTGGAAACGCCCGCACTGTTTGTTCACGGCAGCCGCGACGGATTCGGCTCCCTCCCCGAGCTGGAGGAGGCGCGCAAGCTGATTCCCGCGCGAACAGAGCTGCTGCCCATCCCGAGCGCGGGACACGAGCTGATCACAAAACAAAATCGCGAAGACCTGCCGCGACTGTGCGTCGAGCGCTTCCTGGCCTTCATCGGCAAAGCTCCGGTCGCGGCCGCTCCGATAGACTGAAACAAGCGATGTTTATTGATGAAGCAAGAATCCGGGTGAAGGCGGGCGATGGCGGAAACGGCTGCATGGCCTTTCGCCGGGAGAAGTTCGTGCCCCGCGGCGGGCCCTCCGGCGGAGATGGCGGCCGCGGCGGCGACGTCATCATGGAGTCCAGCGAGCGCCACAACACTCTGGTCCACTTCCGCTTCAACCCCGAGCACAAGGCAGAGCGCGGGCGGCATGGCGAAGGCTCCAACTGCACCGGCCGCGACGGCGAGAACATGATCCTGAAGGTGCCGGTCGGCACGGCCCTGTACGACGACGAAACCGGCGAGCTGGTGCATGACTTCGCGCACCCCGACGAGCGGATCGTGGTTGCGCGCGGCGGACGCGGCGGACGCGGCAATCAGCACTTCGCCACGCCAACACACCAGGCCCCGCGCGAGCACGAGGCCGGCCGGCCGGGCGAGGAGCGCAGGTATCGGCTCGAGCTGAAGCTGCTGGCGGATGCGGGACTGGTCGGCTATCCCAATGTCGGCAAGAGCACGCTGATCTCGCGGCTTTCAGCAGCGCGGCCGAAGATTGCCGACTATCCCTTCACCACGCTCGAACCCAACCTCGGCGTGGTCACGATCGGAGAGGCGCCGCACGAAGAGAGCTTCGTCGTAGCCGATATCCCCGGGCTGATCGAAGGCGCCAGCCAGGGCGCGGGACTCGGCGTGCAGTTTCTCCGGCACATCGAGCGCACGCGCGTGCTGGTGCACCTGGTGGATGTGTCGGACGGCAGCGGGCGCGAGTCACCGGTGGATGACTTCAAGATCACCCAGGCGGAGCTGGCAAGCTTCGGCCACAGTCTCGATCAAAAGCCACTCATCCTAGTGGCCTCAAAGGCCGACGTAGCCAATCCGGAGAAGCTCAAAAAGCTGCAGGCCATGGCCAAGCGCCGCAAGCTGCCCTTCTATGCCATCTCTGCAGTAAGCGGCCAGGGCGTAGACGCGCTGAAGTATGCAATTGCCGCAGAGGTCAAGCGAACGCGCGAAGCGGAGCGGGAGAGTGTGGCCGAGAAGGCTTCGAGCTTCTAGCAGTCTCGAACCAGATTCAGCTATTTGACCGTATTGATGGTCAATCTGGCTGTTCTACTGAAAGTCGCGAACCAGGGGCGCTCATGGTTCCTGAACTCACGTTGTATGCGACTTTTGAGATTGATTAATGCAACGACCCACTCGTCCTGGTCTTCGCTGCTGTTGTGCGCGGTGGCCAAGATCGCCACGTCGGTACGCTTAATCTCCCCACGGTGGAGGTTCTTCATTTCATGATCTCTGGTCACGAGCATCCAACCGTTCTTATGGCAAAAACGGATGATTTCCGGATCTTTTACGTTCTGTCTGAGCTTGCCGTCCCGGTCTCGAAACCACTCGTGGAATCTTTGTACAGTGAAACCTGCCGTTCGGAGACGCGTGGCGACCGATTCGGCTGCGAAGCCTTCGTCAAGGAACAGAACGCATTCCTCACGCCGCTTTTTGACGTATACCAAAGTGCGTTAGCGCCTTTTCAATGATTTCGCGGTCAAGACCGTAGTCCCGGGCGATCTCATCGGTGCTAACTCCGGCCCGTTTAAGCCCCCAAACTGTCGTAACAGGTATGCGCGTACCGCTAACTACCAGTCGGCCAGACATAATCTGAGGATTTATGGAGACCGGTTTGCTCTGATGATCAGTCGCAGCAAATCTCCACGGGAAGATAAACTCGTCCGCCACTATCCTCTCGGCAAATAGATCTGCCACTTCTCGAACCAGTTGCTGGCCGGGTTTCTGTCCCAGCGATGTAATCGTACGGGGATGATGACCTCGGGCCGGTTTGTCGAACACCAAGTCTTTCAAATATTCCTTAACGGCGCCAGCACGACGCAAAGGATGCTGCGAGCGGAACATTTGGCGGGCATTCGACAATGACCTCCGCAGAAATTGCAAAGGATAGCCGGATTTCTCGCGAAGAAGGTAGACCCGGTAAGCTTCCTCTAGGTCGAGATAGGAAAGTAGATGGACTGAGCCATACATATCCGACGCCTTAAGGATCGGCTCATCTCCCTCGTACCACGAAAGCAGGGTTCGCTTATTGATAGCTAGAAAGGAGGCGGCTTCAGGAATCGTGTACGTAGGCAACGTACGTATATCCTGTCCCTTTGCACGAGTTGGCTTGTTCCTGAGCACTGGGTAACCTTACAACATTGTCGCGTCTCGCACGCTACATGTACACGGTAGTCTGGATTCAGACCTGCACTGGAGCAAACCGCGCGGCCCGCGCCGGACGCCGCGTGACCTCAAGCTGCGGCAGCGTGATCAGCTCCCACGCCGTGCGGTCAGCCAGCAGGCGCGAGACCAAAGCCGTATGCATCGCATGACCGGCGCGCTCGGCAACCACGCGGCCTAGAATGCGGTGGCCGGCAAGCGCAAGATCGCCAATCAGGTCGAGCACCTTGTGGCGGACAAACTCATCCGAGAAACGCAGACTGCCGTTCTGCACTCCGTTGCGGGTCAGGATGATCGCGTTCGCTTCCGAAGCGCCGCGGATCAGCCCCATGTTGCGTAGCATGCGCTCGTCTTCGCGAAAGCCGAAGGTGCGCGCGGGCGCAATCTCCGCTCCGTACGCATCCGCGGCCAGATCGACCGTATATTCCTGCCGTCCGATCGGCGCGGGAAAGTCAATCTCGTACGTGATGCTGTAACCATCGCCGGGATAGACGCCGATAAATTTGCCGTTCTCGCGGACTTCGACCTTGCGCAGGATGCGCAGATATTCGCGGCGGCGGCGCTGGATTTTGATGCCGACTCTCTGGAAAGCTTCGATATACGGGACCGCGCTGCCATCCAGAATCGGCAGCTCCAGGTTGTCGAGCTCGACGATCACGTTGTCGATGCCCATGCCGATGCAGGCGGAGAGCAGATGCTCAGTCGTCGAGATGAGGACGCCCTGGCGCATCAGGCTGGTCGCGTAAGAGACTTTGGCGACATTGCGTCCAATCGCCTGGATCTCGAAGTTGTCGAGGTCGGTGCGCCGGAAAACGATGCCGGTGCCGGCCGCGGCGGGGAGAAGTCGCAACTGGACGGGAGCGCCGCTATGAAGTCCGATTCCTGAAAATGCGATGCTGCCGGTTATTGTCTGTTCGAGTTGTGCCTGCATTAAGACGTGGGCACCTCTGCCCTGCCGCTAGGAACATTCCCCCATCCATAAAGCGGGAGAAGGCATACCGCGAATAGACTACTCATGCTGTGAAAAGTTTCACTGTGGTAAAGATGCGACACAAGGGACGTGAAAATGACGGATATGCAACACAGCGAACCTGCACCAGTTCAGCCGCAAGCTATTGCAAGTAAGAAAGATATAAGTAAGCTCGGCTGGATCGCTCGCCTCGGCGGCGAACTCGACCAAATGTTACAGCGGGTATCTGAACTGGTTCAGATGGAAAGTTCTACCAGCGACACCGGTGCGGTCGCGGCCGCGGAGGAGCGGGTCGCACACTGGTCCGGAGAGCTCGGCGGAGCGGCAACCCGGCACCGTCACAGCGGCAGCGGCGGCGTGCTGGAGGTCCGTTTTGGGAAGCCTTCCGCTACCCGGAAATCGGTGCTTCTGCTGGGCCACCTGGATACCGTGTGGCCGGTCGGCACCCTGGCGCGCATGCCGTGGCGCGTCGAAGACGGCTGGGCCTACGGCCCCGGAGTATTGGATATGAAGGCCGGCGTCGTCATGGCACTGGAGGCGATTCGGTTGGTCCGCGAAATCGACGCGGATCGTCCGATCGTGTTGCTGTTGAGCGGCGATGAGGAAACCGGCAGCCGCCACTCGCGCGCACTCATCGAGCAGATTGCAAAGGAGTGCCGCGCGGTCTTCGTGCTGGAGCCGGCGCAAGGGCGGCAAGGCGCTTACAAGACGGCGCGCAAGGGCGTCGGCCAGTTCCGCCTGGAGATCACGGGCGTTCCCTCGCACAGCGGTGTGGACTTCAGCGCCGGGCACAGCGCGGTCCGCGAGCTGGCCTGGCAAATCGAGCAGATCAGCGCTCTCACCGATCTCGAACGCGGGACAACCCTGAACGTTGGCGTAGTGGGCGGCGGCACACAGTCCAACGTCGTGCCTGCCTCCGCATGGGCAGAGATCGACCTCCGGGTAACGGCAGTGGCGGACGCAGATGCGGTGACGCGGAAGCTCGAAGCCCTGAAACCGCGCGATCCCGAATGTCAGCTGCGCCTCACCGGCGGCCTGAACCGCCCTCCAATGGAACGGACCGCAGGCACGGTCGCCTTGTTTGCGCAGGCAAAAGATCTGGCTACGTCGCTGGGATTCGCATTGGAAGAAGCGTCGACAGGCGGCGGCTCAGACGGAAACTTCACCTCCGCTCTCGGCATTCCGACGCTCGATGGCATGGGCGCGGTAGGCCGGGGCGCACACGCGGAAAACGAATCCATCCGCATCGATGCGCTCGCCCCGCGCACGGCGCTGCTGGCTGCAATGATTGCGACAACCGCGTAGTTCATTTCAGCGAGAACATGGAGGAGCGCCAAGATAGACGAGCCGCTGCCGCTGCCGCCGCGCTCACCGTGAAGGGCGCGAGCTAGGCCAAAGGCGCTGGGGACCAGATGCTAGTGTTTGTTGACGAGTCGGGTGACTCTGGAATGAAGGGCAAGCAAGGGTCTTCACCTTACTTTGTGGTGACCGCTGTCCTTTTCGAGGAGAATGAGGCGGCCGAAGCCTGTGACGTTTGCATTGATCAATTACGTGGCGAATTGTACTTGCACCCGCGAGCGGAGTTTCATTTCAATAAATGCAGCGATGCTCACCGCGAAAGGTTCTTTAGGGCGGTGGCTCCAATGGACTTCTTTTACCTGTCTTTGGTATTGAACAAAGCGAAGCTTTGGGGGCCAGGATTTAACTACAAAGAACCTTTCTACAAGTATGCGACTCGCCTACTCTTCGAGAACGCCAAGCCACACCTGAATCGAGCCAGCGTCACTATCGATCAGTCCGGGGATAGAGACTTTACGCGCGAACTCTCTGGGTATCTAAAGCGGCGTATCAACACGCATGGCGAAGTCATCAGGAAGGTTAAGAGCGAGCATTCACACTCAAACAATCTTCTTCAGCTTGCCGATATGATTTGCGGGGCGGTGGGGAGGTCATATCGGACCGATAAGCCTCGCCCAAGAGTCTTTCGAAATATGATAGGCCACAGAGAACTGAGCGTTCAGTTGTGGCCTAAATAGTGACTTGCCATCCTATCCCCTTCGGGCACGCACACCATACGGTGACAGTTCGGAGTGACAAGCAATTCCATGAATATGATGCATTAGTCGTCGCCACGATGCAACGCTCGAAGGCCAAATTGCATGACTTCGGTGCTGCGCTTCGCATCCGCCATATGACACGGCCCAGCAATCAATTGCACTCACAACAACAACTGTCGTTTACTATTACAAATTCCCCATAATTGTCTAAACACAAGATAATAAGCTGCTTATAATCCGGCGCCCGGGGATGAGCGGATCATCTTCTCCATTCCCTCAATCATGCTGGTGACCAAAGCCAGCGGCAGCCCCACCACATTGAAGTAGCAGCCATGAATCCGCGGAACCCAGCGTCCCGCCCGCCCCTGGATGGCGTAAGCTCCCGCCTTGTCCATCGGTTCACCCGTGGCCACGTACGCCTCGATCTCCTTGTCAGAAAGCGTATGAAAGCGGACAAATGTAACTTCGGCTGCGCGCTGTCGCTCTCGCCCTTTCACCAGGCACACACCGGTAATGACCTGATGGGTGCGGCCGGAGAGCAGACGCAGCATGCGCGCAGCATCGGCTTTGTCCTGCGGCTTGCCCAGGATCTCGTCATCGACAAGCACGATGGTGTCCGCGCCGAGCACGATCGTATCGCGCAGCAAGGCATGCCGCTCCGCCACCGTCTCCGCCTTTTCGCGCGCCAGACGCGTAACGAAGCGGATGGGATCTTCGCCCGGCTTGCGCATCTCGGGAATATCCGCGGTGAATACATCAAAGGTGAAGCCGGCCTGCGCCAGCAGCTCGCGACGGCGTGGCGATGCCGAGGCCAGAACCAATGTGTGCAACGCGCTCACGCTGGATTGCCTATCCGGATGCCCACCTGCACGCCATCCTGGTTGCAGACACCCCAGGCCATGCGCGGCGTGTTGTGCGCCAGTCCGTAGCGCCCATCGGGACCCAGCAGGATGATGCCGCCATGTCCACCGAGGCGGCGGAAGAGATACGCAATCGCCGCCTCCGCAGCGGCCTCCGGCGCATCGCCACCGAGCACCCGGTCGACCGCCCACTTGCCCAGCACCAGCTTCATGATCGGCTCGCCCCATCCCGTCAGCGAGACGGCTGCGCTCAGGTTGTCCGCATAGCAGCCGCAGCCGATCAGCGAGGAATCGCCGACGCGCCCCGGCGCCTTGTTGAGCGTGCCGCCCGTCGAAGTCGCGGCAGCCAGATTGCCACCAGCGTCGAGAGCGACCGCGCCAACCGTGTCGTGAGACGCGTCCAATCCGGTGTCGTGCGACGACAGCTGCGCGGCGGAGCCGGGACCTTCCATATCCATCTCCTGAGCGCCGGAGAACGTCTGGTCCGGCAGCCCGGCACGCGCCTTCTGCTGCGCGTCGATGAGGCGCGTGCGCTCGCGCTCCAGCACCAGCTCGGCGTTGTCGATCAGCGGCATGCCATTCTCCGCCGCGAAGTTCTCCGCATCGCGCCCGACAAAATAGACGTGAGGACTTTTTTCCAGCACCAGCCGCGCCGCGCGAATCGGATTGCGCAGCCGCTCCACGCACGCCACGCCGCCGGCGCGCATGCTCCCGGTGATGCCGCCATCCATTAGCAGCGCATCCAGCTGCACCCGGCCATCGCGCGTCAGGAAGGATCCACGTCCCGCATCGAACGCCTCATCATCTTCAAGCACGGCCACGGCCGCTTCGACCGCATCCACCGCGGTGGCGCCGCGCTCCAGCAGCGCATAGCCGGCAAGCAGCGCGCTGCGCACGCCGAAGGTATGCGCTTCGATCGCGTCATCAGGAATGGCCCAGGCGCCGCCATGGACGAGAAGGATGGGATGGGGCATGAACAGAACATCCTACAGCAGGGGCTGGCCGCACGGGCACAGACGCCGAGAGGGAACGACTCCCACCACAGCGCTGTCATCCTGAGCGAAGAACCTGCAGTTTGTCCCGCACGCGATCCCAACGTGAGCGACAACGGAGCGACCCCGACAACCCGCGCCACAGGCGCCTTTGCCTGGACGCGCAGTCCTATTCAAAGCGCAAAGCGCTCATCGGATCGACCCGCACCGCGCGTTCCGCCGGCACCCACACCGCCAGCAAGGCCACGGCCGTCAACAGCAGCGGTGTCACGACAAACGCCAGCGGGTCCCACGCCTTCACGTCGAATAAAAACGATGCAAGAAAGCGCGTCAGCCCAAACGCGCCCGCCAGCCCGATCACGACACCGATCAGCGCCAGCAGCATGCCTTGCCGGATCACAAGTTTCCGGATGTGAGACGCCTGCGCGCCAAGCGCCATCCGGATGCCCATCTCCTGCGTGCGCTGCTGGACGGAGTACGCCATCAGCCCATAAATGCCGATCGCCGCCATCAGCAGCGCCGACACGCCAAAGATGGTCAGCAGCAGCATATTGAAGCGCTGCCGCGATGTGTTGCGGATGACCAGCTCATCCATGGTGCGGATGTGCGCCACCGGCAGCCCCGCACTTGCCTCGAGCAGCGCGGCCGCTACGGGCTTCGCCAGCGAATGCGGCTCCACCTTCGTGCGGACGATCCAGAACAGCGGCGCGACGCGCGAATCGAGTGCCGTCATGCCGTCGGGAAGTTGCACGACCGGCGTGTACATCGTCGGCTCCGGCGGTTGGTTCAGCGCATACGTGCGCGTATCCCCCACGATGCCGATGACCTGCCGCGCCGGCTCGGCGAATTCCGGACCGACTCCTGCGCCGATCAGCAACTGGTCTTTCAGCGGATCGCCCTTCGGCCAGAATTGCTTGGCCATCGCCTCGTTGATGATCACCACTCCCGGGGCCGAGCCATTGTCGCGATCGGTGAACACGCGCCCGCGCAACAACGGAATCTTGAACGCGCTGAAGTAGCTCCACGACACCGGCAGGTAAGTGCCGCCACCGGTAAATGGTTCTTTTCCCTTCGGGCGTCCCACAATATCGAACGGCAAGCCGAAGCCGCCATCG
This sequence comes from uncultured Acidobacteriaceae bacterium, assembly GCA_963797895.1. GTDB lineage: Bacteria > Acidobacteriota > Terriglobia > Terriglobales > Acidobacteriaceae > KBS-83. Next base: position 670,353 of record CAWCRD010000006.1, on the reverse strand, counting down.
AGCGGTAGCGCGGAGGCCGCCGCGGCATCTGTAACACCAGGCAGCCCCGCCAGCCGCTCCGTGCCATCGTGCACCAGTTGCGCCACGCCTGCTGTCTTCTGGAAACGATCGCCGCTGATCGACATCGACATGGTCAGTACATTGTGCGTGTCATACCCTGGGTCCACTGCTTCAAGTTTCATGAACGTGCGGATCAGGAGAGTTGCGCCAATCACCAGGATCAGCGCCAGCGCCATCTCGCTGACCACCAGCGCAGAACGCATCTTTCCGCTGCGGAATCCCACACCGCTCCGATTGCTGCTTTCGTTCAGCGCCGCAACAAGATTCGGCCGCGAGGCGGCAATCGCCGGCACCAGACCGAACAGCACGCCGGTCAGCACCGAGATACCGATCGTGAACAGCAGCACATGCCAGTCCGGCACAACTGCCGAGCCGTTCTCCCCGATACGCGGAATGCCGCCCGGCGCAATCGCCAACAACAGCCGCACACCCACGGCCCCCAGCACCAGCCCCAGCAGGCCGCCGGTCAGTGAAAGCCCAAGGCTTTCTATCAGCAGCTGCCGCACGATCTGCGCACGCCCTGCGCCCAATGCGGCACGCGTAGCCAGTTCGCGCTTGCGTCCGGTCGCCCGCACCAGCAGCAGGTTCGCCACATTCGCGCACGCAATCAGCAGCACAAACGCCACCGCACCCATCAGCACCCACAGCGATGTGCGCGCATCGCCCACCATCCATTCCTGCAGGGAGCGCACGCTGAAATAATCCTGCGGTCCCATCATGCCGGGATACATACGCCGGTACTGCTCCGCGGCGAGCTTCATCTGCGCATTCGCCTGCCCGATCGTGATGCCAGGTTTGAGCCGCGCCGCCGCAACAAAATAGTGCGCCTGGTCACGTGAGTTCATATCGAACTGAAAAGGCAGCCACAAATCGGCCGGCTCTTCTGTTACAAAATCCTTGCCGATCACGCCCACGACCAGATAAGGCTGGCCGTCCAACTGAATATTCGAGCCGACAATCTGCGAATTGCCGCCGAAGCGGTTCTTCCACAGCCCATAACTCAGCACTACGATCCGGCCGCCGTTCGGCGAATCTTCCGCCTGGGTAAAGGTGCGCCCCGCAATCACAGGCGCTCCGAATAACGCGAAGTATTGCTGCGTCACATGCACGCCCTGTACCTGCAGCGGATGATCCCCGCCCGTCAGGTTCAGTCCTGCACCGCCGCTATCAAACGCCGCAACCTGCGAGAAGATCCCCGTCTGCTGCCGGTACATCGCAAACTTCGGCACATTCGCCCCCGGCCCGGAACCGCGCGGCGAAGAGTTCATCACCATCACCAGTTCCTGCGGATTGGGATACGTCAGCGGCTTCAACAGCACGGTGTTGATCACGGAAAACACCGCCGTGTTCACGCCAATCCCGACAGCGATCACCAGAATCGCAATGATGGTGAAGCCCGGCGTCTTCCGCAGCGAACGCGCGACAAATTTCATGTCACGCCCCACCGCGTCGAGCCATGGCCAGGAGTGGCGCCGCCACTCCTCGTCGCGCACCGTGTTCTGCGCCCCAAACTTCACGCGTGCCTGCCGGTGCGCCTCCGCGGCATCTACGCCCCGCGCCGTTCGCAGATCCTCGTCGTGCCCGAGATGCGAATCGATTTCGTCCGCCAGATCGGCGTCCTTCGCCTTTCGCTCAGTGAAACGGCGCAGATTCATTGTGCCTCCGCGATTCGGTTATTCAGTGGATTCGCCCAGAATCAGGCCGATGGCGCGTGTCATCTGACGCCAGCGGGTGGTGACCGCAGTCAGTTCGCGGCGACCTTTAGCCGTGAGCCGATAAAACTTCGCACGTCTGTTGTTCTCGCTGACGCCCCACTCGGAAGAGACCAGCCCACGATCTTCCAGGCGATGGAGCGCCGGATAAAGCGAGCCCTGCTCCACCTCAAGCGCATTCTCCGAAGTGCGCTCGATGACCTGCGCAATGGTGTGGCCGTGCGCCGCCCCCATCACCAGCGTACGGAGAATGAGCATGTCGAGCGTGCCCTGCAGAATCTCTCCGGCGGCAGGTTTCGAATTTCCCATCGCACTCCCCTCGAATGACTATGCGAGAGAACTATACTCCACTCGAATGACACGGGAAGAGGAAAGTGTGCCCTGGCTACAATCGCGTTACATGGCCGGCCTGATCCCCGAGAGAGCGTAACTGCATGGATCGCGGCGGTCACTGGTGGCACCCGGAAGGCATAGTCAACTGGTTCTGCTGCCAATGTGGAGCCGAGGCCGAGGGGATGCCGCAGGATGGAACTGAAATCGGCATACCCTAGCGTTACTCTTCGCGCCTTATTTTCCGCTCCTCTGCACGCGGGTGGCTCGAGTCCTGATTGATTACCGCACCGGGACCAGTTTCGCAGTGAGCACCGGAGCAGCGCTGGCAATTCCTTGGCGAGCGGCCCAGATTACTATTGCCATCTAGCAACTCGTATCCGTCCCCCGGTACAAAGTAGGACACCGTGATCATTGTGGAAGAGACCTACCAGGCGATACGGCGGGACCGCCAGAAACTCAAGACCATGGCGCTCGTCATGGTCACGATCGTAGTGATGGTCGCCTACTTTATCCCATTCCTCATTCTCGGAAGCCATTCCTTCATCACGATTCACGACAATCTCGATGGAGAGTTTGTCGTGAACTACCTACTCGTCAAGACAGGTACAGCATTCTCTTTCGGGAAGAACGTTGCGCTCGACAACATCACGAACGGTCTACCCCGCGCAGCGCTGCCCTCTGGGTTGAATGTTGGCGTGCTGCTGTTCTATATCTTTCCACCGGCCTGGGCCTACATCGTGAACTTCATCCTGGTTCACCTGGTTGCTTTTTTCGGGATGTTCGTGCTCCTGCGAAAGCATTTCCTCACCGAGGAAAGGTACCTGCTGCTCGCGGCCGCAATTTCCATCTGCTTTTTTCTGGTTTCCTACTATACGACCTACGGGATTTCAGTGGCCGGTCAGCCGCTGCTGCTTTATGCATTCCTAAACATCCGCGATAGCCGGCGAAGCTGGAAAGATTATTTGATCATCCTCATCTTTCCTATGTGGTCGGATGTCGCGCTCGTGGGACCGTTCATCATCACGGCGCTGGCAATCATCCTGATCGCTGACTGGATACGCTTCCGTCGATTGAATGCGGCGTTCCTAGGAGCCATTGGGCTACTAGCGGCTGCATATATCGCGATCCAGTTCCCCATGATGAATTCCATCCTCGGTTCGCATACATGGGTGTCGCATCGCACCGTCTGGCATCGCTGGACTGACTTCAGTGTGCCCTCGAACCTCAGCCGAGCATTCGAGATGCTGCGAACAACGCAGTACCACACAGGCAGCTTCTCCACGCTGCCAATCATCGCCACAATTGCGTTGGCCCTGGTGCTTCTCCTCATCAGGAAGCGTCGGCTTGGAACCATCGACGTGCTGACAATAGCGATTGCCCTGGTCTGCGTTGAATATGGCTTCTACGACTGGCTCGTGCTCGCGTGCGGCCGGCTTCTGCCAGCATCCTTCAACGGATCGCGATTCTATTTCCTCCTGCCGGTGCTCTGGATGCTTGTCTTCGCCCTTTGCCTGAAAGAATTGCTTCGTTGGAAGAAGTTGCTTCCTCTGGTGTGGTGCTTGCTAGTGCTCCAGGCAGTAGTGATCGTCAGATCCAACACGGAATATCGGAACAATGTGGAGTTACTACGCGGTAGGCCAGTCTACGAGCCATCCTTCGATCGCTTCTTTGCGACAGACCTGTTCGCTCAAATCGACAAAACGATCGGCAAGCCGAAGAGTAGCTATCGTGTCGTTTCGATTGGCATGGAGCCGAGCATAGCTCAGTTCAATGGGTTCTACACACTGGACGGCTATCTGACCAGCTATTCGCTCGCCTACAAGGCCCAATTCAGAGAAATCATCCGAGAGGAAATCAACAAGGACGCCAACCTGCAATATTACTTCGACCAATGGGGCAACCGTTGCTATGTATTCTCACATGAGCTAAGGTTCAACACTCTGGCCGGCGGTAATACGCATTATGTGCTTCGCGACCTCGATCTCGCCACGGACCAATTGCGCGCGATGGGCGGACGTTATGTGCTATCGGCAGCCTTTATATGGGACGCCAGGAGAAACGACCTGCGCCTCGTCAAAGAATTCTCCTCACCTGATTCCTTTTGGCACCTTTACCTCTACAGGGTGATTGACGAAACTACTGAACAGTAACTCCGGTCTTGATCGCGATCCCAGTAGTCATCTTGCTTCCAGGCGACGGAGCGCCGGATGGCCGTGCGCCGCGCCCGTCACCAGCATACGGAGAATGAGCATGTCGAGCGTGCCCTGCAGAATCTCTCCGGCGGCAGGTTTCGAATTTCCCATCGCATTTCGCTGTTCACTGCAAGTGCCGCACAGCCAGCAGGGAGTTTGATATGTACAACTATCGCCATCGATATAACGCTGGTTGCGTATTACGCAGAGCCTTCGTGCTTCCGCGTCACAGTGGATTCCGGTTGAGTGATGATCACCTGTACGATTCGTTCTAATACCCAAACGCATCGGGAAAGCCCAAAAACACCAATCAAAGAAGCACCTAGAGAGAGGGCGAGTATCCAAGGCTTTGGCGAAATATCTCGATCCACGAATAAAGCCGATAACCAGAGAACTGAAACGACACCCAGGTAGCGAATGGTTGAAGTAAATACATCCCACAACTGCTTGTAATAGTGACTTTGACGCAATACGGCGAACCGGGATTGAGATGAAAATCCTAGAACTACTGACATCGCGGTGATAGCAAAGCCAAGTAGGGACCCAAATATTGATGCGAACGTTCCGTAAATCTGTCCGCGATTTCCCCGTACCAGATGATCTAGGATCAGGCGACCGCCAAGCCACCGTTCCCACACCATAAGGAGCGCTGTAATTACGAGACCGAGCAAGAACTCGGTCAGAAGAAAGTGTTTGCGCCACCACTGCGGATATATCGTCATTTACTACTCTATTTCGCTAGCGTGGCTCAAATCATTTTCGGCTTCTTCGTAAGCCGCCTCTATGGCCGAATACATTGATTCGGAGTCTACCGATCCAGAGTCATTAGCTGCCGACTCAACATCCTTGTAAGCCGTGAACTGCTCGCGTAGTACATCCAGCAGTTCCGCTCCCTTTTCAGTTCCCTTTCATTTGAAAACCGATACTTGTTCTCTCAATCCTTCGCGCCGCGCAAGACTCCTAAGTGCCTGCAACATTGCTCGTGGGACAGATCGGACAGGGTCGCCCTTACGGGTTTTCCGTTTGAAAGTCAGTTCGAATTCGTCTTCATCACTTCCGTTCGCTAAACTGATAGCAGCCTGAAAGGCAGCACCCAAATCGTGATTCGCCCTAGTCAAGGTCTGGGCATACGACGCGCGTATCTTTAGATCGAGCAAACCGACGTCATTAATATCTGCCAGTCTTTGTTCCAAATCTGGACGCATCAATGAATTAAGCCTAAAAGGCGGCACGGTACCCGCAAGTTTCGTAGCTGCATAGACAGGTAGTTGAGAAGCTCGCGGCCCATAAAAGTTAAACTCCGCGCCGCATATCCGGTTAGGGAAGATCACCATATGAGTGATCTCGGCTAATCCACCTCCACGGGCGATTTCTAGCTTGGAAAACGTCCCAGCGTTTTCAACGGGCGGATGTTGAGTACGCCGAATATTCGCAAGTTTCAAATGGAAAGGAGAGTCATTCTTGTCTGCCCACAGGCAAATCTGTTTACCGCTGCCATCGAGGTATCTTCCGTTGGTTCCGGAAGCAAATGGAAGCGCATTCAGCTGGGTAATCGCATGCCCAAACCTCACTACTCTCGGGTTTCCGGTATCCGGGTGAAATCCGGCATCTATGCGGTAGAAAAGAATTTTGCGAGTAACGACCTTAGGAGCATCAGGGTCCCGGTGCTGTCGAGGCATGGCTGAGATGATCTCAGGACGCCTGCATCTACGTCGAGTATATAATTATTTCCCTAAGCCGCTGAAACGGAACAACTTGCAGGCCAGCCGCCTGTGACGGGAGGGGCGGAAGGGGGGCCCGGGTCACGTTACCCTCCGCAACATTCTGCCGAAATCTCCGTTCACATAGCTGTCTGCAAGGCAAGCTAAGCAGACAAGCCGGACGGACAGCCACTCCCGGGCAGGACAGCAGGAACGGGAAGAGTTGAGCGACAGCCCCCGGCAAGGTGAACGGTATGCGCATCGCAACAGCAATTCGCACTTTCGCTCTCGCCGCCGCGCTCAGCATCGTTCCGGCGGTCTCGCATGCAGGCGTCTTCGTCTCCATTGGGATCGGCGCGCCGCCCGTCCTGCCCATCTACGCGCAGCCCATCTGCCCCGCTCCCGGCTACATCTGGACTCCCGGGTACTGGGCCTATGACGAAGCAGCCGGCTACTACTGGGTGCCCGGCGCCTGGGTGCTCGCGCCCTACACTGGCGCTCTGTGGACCCCCGGCTACTGGGGCTGGGGCGACGGTGGCTATCTCTGGCACGCCGGTTACTGGGGCCGCCACATCGGCTTCTACGGCGGCGTCAACTACGGCTTCGGCTACTTCGGCCGAGGTTTTGAAGGCGGCTACTGGGATCACGACCGCTTCCGTTACAACACCGCCGTCATGCGCGTGGACAACGCGCGCTTCCACGACGTGGTCTACAACAGGAGGGTGGTCAACCGCTACAACACCACGCGCGTCAGCTTCAACGGCGGCCGCGGCGGCGTCGCAATGCGTCCCAATGGCGACGAGCAGCGCTGGTCCCGTGAGCAGCACACGGCGCCCCTCGAAGCGCAGCACCAGAACGAGCTCCGCGCCAGTCAGAACCGCCAGCAGTTCGCAAACGTGAACCACGGGCGGCCGCAAAACCTGGCCCGCACCGAGCCGGTCTCCTTCAACCGCTCTCCAGCCATGAACAACCGCCCAGCCGGCAACATCAACCGTGGTCCGGCTTCCATGCCGAATCACACCGTGGCAACGCCGGCAAACAACCGTCCGATGATGAACAACAATGCGAGCCGCCCCGGTACCTTCAACAACGCACACAACAACGCACAGCGGCCAATGACAAACAACAACGCCAGCCGTCCTGCAACGTTCAACAATGCGCAGCGACCGATGGCAAACAATAACGCCAGCCGCCCTGCGGGCTACAACAACGCGCAGCACACGGCCGCCAACAATCAGAACTTCAACCGCAGTCCGCAGCAGACGTACCGTCCCCAGGCGCAGCAGCAGTATCATGCAGCGCCGCAGCAAACGCGTCAGGCGCAGCAGTATCACGCAGCGCCGCAGCAAACGCGCCAGGCGCAGCAGTATCACGCAGCGCCGCAGCAGTCCCGCCCGCAGGAGTCTCACGGCGGCGGCGGTGGTGGACATGAAGGCGGCCACGGCGGACACGGCCGTTAGTGCGCTGACCAGAAAGAAGAAGGGCGGACCGAATCAGGTCCGCCCTTCTTCTTTTGTCCTCTTTCCGATCTACGGATGCAGATGTGCTGCCGGAGCCTCACTCACGCTGTGCGCCAGTCCTGCCGCTTCCATGGTCGCGCCAATCATCGCGGGAAAGCCCATGCAGGAGTTCAGCATCAGCTGGTAAAGCCGGTAATCGTTCCAGTCCTGGTTGTAGAAGCGGCGAATGTAGGTGGCCCGCCGGCGGTCCGTCGCCTCCAGCTCCTGCTGCGCGTCGTCCGCGCGATCAGGGAACTGGTCGCGGAACCATGCCATCTTCCGCGCTGTTGAGGCATACACGAAGACGTGGAATGTCCCCGGGACATTGATAAGCGCTGAAGCCGCGCCTCGCCCCACCACAACACAATTTCCTTCCGCGACACGGTCCTTCAGGTAGTCGCGGATCAGCGTGGTCAGCCGCTCCGAGTCAAAGACCTCAGAGGAGGACATGATCGCGGGCATCCGTTCCACGCTGGCATGCCAGAAGGTTTTGCCCAGCCGGTAGTACCAGGGGTCGAGCCGCTCATCGCAGTTGGCCACGGCGGCCTTGTCTAACCCGAGCTTGCGGGCAATCTCGTCCACAATGCAGTTGTCGATGATGCGCCAGCCCAGATAATCGGCCAGATGATGGGCGAACTCGCCGCCCCGGCTGCCGTATTCGCGCTCGATCGTGATGATGCGTACCATGCTGCGCCGCCTGCCCGTTAGACCTCTCCAGGCGAGTGGAGATTACCACTCGCGCCGGACCACCTGCTACTGCCTCAGGCTGACAATGGTCGCTCCCGCGCCGCCCTCTGCCTGGGTCGCATCCGCCACCGTGGCAACATGCGGATGGCCCGCCAGCATGGTCCGGAGCGCCCGCCGCAAAATGCCCATCCCGGTGCCATGTATGATGCGCACCTGCGGCAGCCCGGCCAGAAACGCCCGGTCCAGGAATCGCTCAACCTCGCCCGTGGCCTCGGCAGCGGTCTGCCCGATGACATTGATCTCCGACCGCATGTCGTCGCTCGACGACGCCATGGTGACGGATATCCCTCGCCGCCGCGCCGCCTCGACCGGGTTCAGCTCCGCCGCCGCTCGCCGGCCGACCACCTCCGCAATATCTCCCCGGGGCACCCGCATCTTCATCGGCCCCATCGCCACTTCGAAATTGCCCTCGTCGATCTGCCGCTCGACCACCGCAACCCGGCCCAGCGACTTCAGCCGCACCGTGTCGCCCGCGGCGATGTGGCGCACCACATGCGGCTGCGCCTGCGGATCGCCCTTATCGGCGCCGGTATGCTGTGCGACCGCCGTTGCGTTGAACTGCTCCGCGAACTCGCGCCGCAGTCGCGCAATGCGCCGCTCCGCCTCCTTCGACAGCTTCTGCTGCTGCATGCGGTCGTCAATGGCCTTCACCGCCTCGCGCATGCGGAATTCGAAATCCTTCATCAGCCCGGCGAGCTGCTGCTCCAGCTCCCGCACCTTCGCCTTCCACTCCTTCAACCCTTCCGCATCCAGCCGCTGCTTCTCTCGCTCGACTTCGCTCTCCCGCTGGCGCAGCGCGGCACGCTCACGGTCCGCTGCGGCAAGGTCGGCATGCAGCCGGTCCAGGAAGTGCGCGATGTCCTCCGTCTGCCGTGAGAGTTGTCCACGTGCCGCGGCGATGATCTCGGAATCGAGTCCAATACGCTGCGCGATGTTGATGCCCGCCGACGCGCCCGGCACCCCGAGCCGCAGCGCATACGTCGGCGCCAGCGTCTGCTCATCGAAGCCCACCGCCGCATTCAGCACTCCTGTATGCTGCGCCGCATAGACCTTCAGCGACGTGTGATGGGTCGAGATGATCGACCACGCACGCGCCTTCAGGAAGTGCTCCGCAATCGCTACGGCCAGCGCCGCACCTTCCTCCGGATCAGTCGCCGAGCCCAGTTCATCCAGCAGCACCAGCGAGTGCTCATCCGCCTTCGCCGCAATGCGGTTCAGATTGACAATGTGCGCCGAGAAGGTCGAGAGATTCTGCTCGATCGACTGCGCGTCACCAATATCCGCCAGAAAGCTGCGGAAGACCGGCAGCACCAGCCGCTCTGCCGCTACCGGGATGCCGGCCTGTGCCATCATCGCCAGCAGACCCGCCGTCTTCAGCGCAACCGTCTTGCCGCCAGTGTTGGGGCCGCTGATGATGAGCTGCCGCTTCTCCGGCTCCAGGCCCAGCGTGAGCGGAACAATCACACCGCCATTCCGCCGCAGCCGCCGCTCCAGCAGCGGATGACGACCGTTCTGCACCAGAAACTCCGGGGCGTCGTCAGTGGCGAATGTAGGCGCCGTGCACTCATATTCGTCTGCGAAGCGCGCCCGCGCCTGCAGCGCATCCACTTCCGCCAGAATCGCTGCACCCGTCGAGAGTGTCTGCGCCTCGCGCGCGATCTCGCCTGTCATCTGCACGAAGATGCGATGGACCTCGGCCTGTTCCTCGTCGAGCAGGCGGATCAGCTCGTTGTTCTGCTCGATGGTCTCCAGCGGTTCAATGTAGACCGACTGGCCGCTGCTGCTGGCTCCATGCACCACGCCCGGAATGCGCCGCTTCCACTCCGCTTTCACCGGGATCACAAAGCGCTCGCCGCGAATGGTGATCAGGTCTTCCTGCGTCGAGCCCTCGCCGGAGAATCGCCGGAGCGCCTGCCGCAGGCTGCTTTCAATCGCTCGCTGCTGCCGCTCGATCTCCCGTCGGATGCGCTTCAGGTCGGGCGACGCATCGTCGTTCAGTGTGCCGTCAGGGTTCAGCCGCGACCGTAGCGAGCGAATCAGCGGCGCAAGCTGATTGCCGCGCAGCGGCTCTGTCATCGCACGCAGCGACGGTACACGCGGTCCCAGGTCCTCCGGCGGCTCCTGCATGGCGTGATACCAGGCAACGACATCATCGCCCAGCGCGAGCAGTTGCAGCAGCTCTTCGGTTTCGAGCGCCGTGCCTGCGATGCGCGCCTTTGCTGCCAGCGTGGACGGATCAAACAGCGCCGCAACCGCGGGCCGCACACCGGAGGAGAGGCAGATGCGCATCTCCGCAATCGCTGCATGCTGCTGCGTCGCCCACGCACTGCTGGTCGAAGGCGCCAGGGCGGTCAGCCACTCTCGCGTCACCGCCGCATTGGCGTACTGCGAGAGGAGCGCCAGAAGAGCCTCCCACTCCAGCGTCGCGGGGCTGAAGTCGGCAACCGGCTCGGGAATGGCTGGCAGCAGGCTCACCTTCCCACTCTACCGTGGGAGCCATGGAGGGAAGCGAGGGGAGCCACGGCTAAAATCGAGCCATGGAGTTTCCGCAGACCCGCCTTCGCCGCTTGCGCACAACCGCTTCCATGCGCGCCCTGGTGCGCGAAACACATCTGCATCCCGGCGCGCTCGTCTATCCGCTCTTCCTCTGCCCCGGAGAGGGCGTGCGCCGCGAGGTCAAGTCCATGCCCGGCGTGTATAACCTCTCAGTCGACGAGGCGGTGAAGGAAGCGGAAGAGGCAGCATCGCTCGGGCTGGGCGGCCTGCTCCTCTTCGGCCTTCCGGAAACAAAGGACGAGCAGGGCAGCGGTGCGTACGACGCCGGAGGCATCACGCAGCAGGGATTGCGCGCCTTGAAGCAGACCGCTGCCGCGAAGAAGCTGGTGCTGATCGCCGATGTCTGCCTGTGCGAATACACCTCCCACGGTCATTGCGGCGTGGTGCAGCGCGCAGGGGGCGAGTTCCACGTGGACAACGACGCCACGCTCGACCTCCTGGCGAAGACTGCGGCGTCACTGGCCGAAGCCGGCGCGGATATCGTCGCGCCGTCGGACATGATGGATGGCCGCGTTGCGGCAATCCGTGACGAGCTGGACGAGGACGGCCTCGAGCAGGTCCCCATCCTCTCCTACGCGTCCAAGTTCGCCTCCGCGTTCTACGGACCCTTCCGCGAGGCAGCGGATTCCGCGCCGCAGTTTGGCGACCGCCGCACCTATCAGATGGATGGCGCGAACCTGCGCGAAGCCATGCGCGAGATCGAGCAGGACCTGGGCGAAGGCGCCGACATGATCCTGATGAAGCCGGCGATGCCCTATCTAGATGTGATCCACGCCGCCCGCGGACGCTTCGATGTGCCGCTGGGCGCATATCAGGTTTCGGGCGAGTACTCGATGATGCAGGCCGCCTTCGAGCGCGGCTGGCTGGAGCGCGAACGCGCGATGCTCGAATCGCTGATCTCCATCCGTCGCGCCGGCGCCGACTTCATCGTGACCTACTTCGCCAAAGAAGCAGCAAAAGTCCTTTAGGACTGCGCAAGCAGTCCGCGCATCTGCACTTCGAGCCGCGCGGTGAACTCCTGCGGCGATTCACCAGCCCCTATCGTGATCGGCTCGCCCACGCGAATCGTCACGGTGCCGGATCGAAACCAGCGCCGCCTCCGCTGCTTCAGCTCTCCCAGGCCAGTCATCGCCACCGGCAGCACCGGAGCCGCAGAGTCACGCGCCAGCAAACCGATGCCCGTCTGAAAGGACCCGAGTGTCCCGTCGGCGGAGCGGCGCCCTTCCGGAAACAGGATCACATGCATCCCGTGATCCAGCGCGGCGCCCGCATGCGCAAAGCTCCGTCGAAAGCCCGCACCCTGCGGCAGCGGAAAGACGTTGAACAGCGCAGTGACCAGCCAGTACGCAAGCGGCGTCAGCAGGCGGGACCATGCGTGTCGCTCCACGCGCGCGTGCCGCCAGCCGGTCAGGAGGCCGCCGGCCATCGCCACCGCCGTATGCCGCCGGAGATGCGCCGGCAATCCGCAAAGCATGATCGGAAGATCGAATGCCGTCACGTGATTGCCCACGATCAGCATCGGCTTCGATGCAACGATGGGCTTCGGACGTTCCACGCGCGGCGCAAGAAGCAGCCGCGTGAGCGGGATCGAAATGCATTCGAGGAATGCAACACGCAGCCATCGAACCGGCGCCCTCCACGGCCACCGCGGATAGATCGTGGTATCCACGGCTTGCCGCCTTACTGGCGCCTCCGCGGGTGATGCGCTGGTCACAGGAGTCGCGGGTCCTGACTGAAAGGCTCTGGGTTGCGAGTGGATAAATCCGCGCAGATCGCCGACGCTGCGAGCCTGCTGCCAGGCGTCTTCGGGAATCTCCACCGCGAAGCGCTGTTCGAGGGCGCTCTGCAACTCGACCAGTCCCAGGCTGTCGAGGCCGATGTCTTCGCGCAGGCGGCTCTGGTCAGAGAGATTCTCCACCCGCGCACCGGGCATCGCGCCGAAAGCCTGCAGCAGGGGATCATCGCCGGCGGCCACCTCGCCGGTCGATCCCCAGGCAAGCGTCGCGCGCGCCGCAACCTCCCGCCGCTTCACCTTGCCCGTAGAGGTGCGCGGAAAATCCGGATCGGGCCACACGATCCATCGACGAACCTGCTGATATTCGGCGAGTGTTCCGTTCGCTGACGCAACGGCTGTCTCCGCCTGCGATGCGTCACTCATCAGCAATGCAGCCGCGGGCTGTGGCCCGGCGCCGCTCTCGAAGCCAAAAGCGCACGCATCGCGCACGCCGGGCTGGCGCGTCAACGCGGCTTCCAGGTCCTGCGGGTGCACATTGAGACCTGCGGCAGTCACGATGACATCGCCCTTGCGACCGGCAAAGACCAGCTCGCCTTTCTCATTGCGCGCGGCCAGATCGCCCGTCCGCAGCCAGCCTTCCTCCGCCGCACGGGTCTGCGCCTGGCCGGAGCGCCACTCCGTATTCGCAATCGACTCGCCGCGGACCATGATTTCGCCGTCCTCCGCAACGCGCACTTCGCGTCCGGCCAGCGGCTTGCCGATGCTGCCGCGCGCCGTGTGGAACGGATGGTTCAGCGTGACAAGCGCCGTGGTCTCGGTCATGCCGTAGCCCTGGACCAGCGCGAAGCCGAGGCCCGTCCAGAACTGCTCCAGGTCAACAGGCAGCGTCGCGCCACCGCAGACGAACGCCCAGAACTTCCAGCCGAACAGACGATGCTGCCGTCGGAAGCGCCACCATCGCCCCAGCGCCGAAACCTGCTCGGCTGCTCGGAGACGGGCCTCAAGCGCCGGTTCCAGACGCGTGAGATGGCTGCGCAGCAGCTCCAGCACGCGCGGTACAGCCGCGAGTACGGAGATGCGCTGCTCATGGATGATCTGGATCAGGCGCGGCGCATCCAGCCGGGACTCGAAGTGGACCTCGGCGGCAAGCAGCGGCGGCACCCACAGGCCCATGAACTGGCCAAAGACATGCGAAAGCGGCAGCGTATGGAGAAAGCGCAGCGGATGGAAGAGGCGCGCATAGCGTCGATACTTCGCGATCTCGCGCTCGATCGGATCGAGCGAGGCCAGCACGTTCCCGTGGGTATGGACGATGCCCTTCGGCTCTGACGTGGTGCCGGAGGTGAAGATGATCTGGAGCGGGGTGTCACGGTTAAGCTGTGCGGCAGGCGTGTAGTCCGGCGCAGGCAGGCCGCTTGCATCCAGCGCCAGCATTGGGACATCAGATGGCAGGAGCTTCTGCAACAGTGACGGATCGCCGGCGAGGAGGCGCGGCGAGGTCTCCGCGACCACCCGCCGGGCGAAACCAGGATCGCCGGCGGCATCCAGCGGCACCACAACGATGCCGCGCAGCACGCAGCCGTAAAACGCGGCGATCCATGCGGCGGAATTCTGTCCCCACAGAAGGATGCGGTCCCCGTACTGGATATCGCGGCGCGCGAACTCGGCGGCAAAGCGCGCGCTCAGCTCGGCCAGTTCGCCATAGGTCGAGGGCAGGCTGCGATTGCCGGTGTGGCTGACGACCGCGCGATCCCGGCCATACCGGCGGAAGTCATCGAGCAGCGTGGCCAGATGCGGGCGGCCCGGATGCGCATGCACAAGGCTAGTGTGTCATAAGCGCGTAGAATGATGTGTTTGACTCATAGCGGCGGTATTGACTGGACGAAGAGGGAGCAACATTTTGGCAGAGACGATCTATGACGTGGCGGTGATTGGTGGCGGGCCGGCAGGGTATACGGCGGCCATTCGCGCAGGGCAGTTGGGACTGAAAGTGGCGCTCATCGAGCGCGAGCCAAAGCTGGGCGGCACCTGCCTGCACGTGGGCTGCATCCCCACCAAGTCCATCCTGTTCAACGCAGAGGTCTACGACCACTTAAAGAACGCCAAGGAATATGGCATCGAGGGCGTGGGCGAGGTGACGCTGAACTGGAAGGCAATCCTCGACCGCAAGAACCAGATCATCGCCAAGCATGTGAAGGGCCTGGACTTCCTGATGCGGAAGAACAAGGTCACCGTGGTGGCGGGCACGGGCAGCCTCAGCGGCGGAGCCAAGGGCGGCGTTCATACCGTGTCCGTGAAGGGTGCCGACGGCAAAGCGACGCAGGTGCAGGCAAAGAACGTCCTCATCGCCACGGGCTCGGATGCGCGCATGCTGCCGGGTCTCAAGGCCGATGATCGCGTCCTGACCAACATCGAGATCCTCAGCATCGACCGCATCCCGAAGTCGCTGGTGGTCATCGGCGCGGGCGCGGTGGGCGTGGAGTTCGGGTCCATCTTCAAGAGCTTCGGGTCGGAGGTCACGATCGTCGAATACCTGCCGCGGGTGGTGCCGAATGAGGACGAGGACGTCAGCAAGGAGCTGGCGCGTGTCTTCCGCAAGCGCGGCATCGAGTCGCATGTAGGCGCCAAGGTGGAAAAGGTGGAGCGCACCAAGGACGGCGTCAAAGTGGACTTCACCAGCGCGGACGGCAAAGCGCAGGCGAAGGAAGCGGAGAAGGTCCTGGTCGCCGTGGGACGCGCGCCGCGCACAGAAAACCTCGGCCTCGATAAGACCAAGGTGAAGCTCGAGCGCGGATTCGTCCATGTGAACGAGTGGATGGAAACAGCGGAGCCAGGGGTGTATGCCGTCGGCGACGTCGTCGCCGGGCTGCCGCAGTTGGCGCACGTGGGCGCAATGTGCGGCATCGTGGCCGTGACGAAAATCGCCGGCAAACCCGCGCGGCCAGTGCGGCGCGAGCGCATCCCGGCCTGCACCTACTGCGAGCCCCAGATCGGCAGCGTGGGCCTGACCGAAGCGCAGGCCAAGGAGAAGGGTCTCTCGGTCAAGGTCGGCAAGTTCCCGTTCTCCGCCAACTCAAAGGCCTCGATCGTCAACGAGCACGAGGGCTTCGTCAAGGTAGTGGCCGACACGAAATACGGCGAGGTGCTGGGCGTGCACATCATCGGGCCGCAGGCGACCGAGCTGGTTGCCGAAGCGGTCACCGCGATGGAGCTGGAAGCGACCGTGGACGAGATGATGTTCACCATCCACGCGCACCCGACGCTCGCCGAAGCAATGCTCGACGGCTTCGGAGCGGTTGAGGGCATGGCAATCAACGTCTGAAGCAGTGCCCCCAGGCAAAACGCCTTCCGCCCGGTTATCTCTTTGGTCGCTCACGAGCTGTTCTGTGAGCGACCTCGCCGTTTGCTGGCGTGGCGCTCCCTACCCCCTCTCTTCACTGCGGGCTGTCGAGTAAGCTGCTTCTCTTCATTGACTTAGTCGTCCTCCCCGAGCCCCGAAAATGTCCCGTTCCCCAAGCGCATCCCAATTAGGACATGGAGGGATTCATGGCAAACCGACGATGGATTGCGGGTGCAACGCTCTGTCTGAGTATGGGGATTGGCGTGGCGATGGCCGGGACACCGGCACAGTCGGCACAGCAGCCGATGGATGAGAACGGGCAGGTGACGAATCCGCAGCCGCACACCAAGCAGGAGTACAAGAACGAAAAGAAACACGAGAAGAAGGAACTGAAGCACAACGAGAAGGCAGACAAGGCCGCTAGGAAATCAGAGAAGCACGAGAGCAAGGCGTACAGGGAGCAGGAGAAATCCGCGAGGGAAGCGGATAAGGCGAATCAGGAAGCGACCAGGCCGGATTAGGCACTCGCCGTCCGAGCGATTGCTGCGGCGCGATTCTCGGGTTGTTGCTTCCGTCGGTCGCTCACTCTCAGATATATGAGCGACCCGACCCAGCGTGAGGTTCCACGAGCGATGGACATCGAAGCCGGTGCGGCCAATGGGTAATCACAATCCCGGGCCAGCCTGGCTTCGATGGAAACAACGATCGAGACCCCACAAGTGAGCGTGGGGAGTCGCCATTCATCCTGTCGATCCGGAAGGGCCGCCGCCATCCACTCTGGCGACAGCGCCAGCATCCACCGGCAGCTCCGCCAATAATTCCGCTACCGTCCGCCCCAGCAGCGGATGCCGCCACTCCGGCGCAATCTCCGCAAGCGGCGCCAGCACAAACCTTCGCGCGTGCATCGCGGGATGCGGCAGCGTCAGCGCAGGACGATCCAGCACAAGCTCGTCCGCAGGCTCGTCAAGCCTGCCTCGGTTAAAGAAGAGCAAATCCAGATCAAGCGTCCGCGGCCCCTTCGGCGGCCCGGCACCCCGGTCGCGGCCAAAGCTGCGCTCAATCGCAAGCAGCCCTTCCAGCAGCGGTACCGGCTCAAGCTCCGTATCCAGCAGCACCGCGGCATTCACAAACACCGGCTGGTCCGCATAACCCACCGGCTCCGTCCGGTACAGCGCCGACCGCGCCGTCACCCGCCCATACTCCGCAAGCCGCTCCATAGCCGCGAGCACCGTCTCCGCCGGAGAGCCGGCAGCCGAAGGCAGATTCGCACCAAGTCCAATGGCAGCAGTAGGCACCTGTCCATTATGCGTATGCGGCGCGCAGATCTACAGATCCTCATCCCGGCTAAGCCTGGGTGCTACCGAAGATAAGGTGGGGGCATTCAGTCGGAGCCGAAGCGACATCCAAAGTCCCGGCCGGCAGCGCAATGTTTCGCCACCAAAGCCTGTCTTGAGCGACATCGGAGCGAACCCGCGCCGAAGGCGCCGTTGCCTGGACGGCCAGTCCCGCCGTTGCCTGGACGGCCAGTCCCGCCTTTGCCCCGGAGGGCCAGTCCGCTAGCATCACACAATGCGCATCGCGCTCTTCGGGGGCAGCTTCGATCCCCCACACCTCGGCCACACCGGCATCGCCACCGCCGCGGCGCAGCGCCTGCATCTCGACCGCATACTCATGGCCCCCACCGGCCGCCAGCCGCTCAAGCGCAATCAGACGCAGTCGCCCTATGAGGCCCGCCTCGCCATGGTCGAGCTCGCCTGCGCGAACCACCCGCCGCTCATCGCCAGCGACATCGACGCGCCGCGGCAGGGTGGCGGGTTCAACTACACATACGACGCCCTGCAGGATCTCCGCGAAAACCGCCCAGTCGACGAGATCTTCTGCCTCATCGGCGCCGACTCGCTACAAACGCTGCGCCAGTGGCATCGCGCCGCGAATGCCCTGATGCTCGCGGAGTGGATCGTCGCCGCGCGCCCCGGCTTCCCAACGGACGCGCTCGAAAGTCTTCTGCCAACCGGCGTGCACGCAGGCGTCGCGCAGCCGGACGATGGCTGTCTGCGCATTCCACTCACCAGCGCTTCACAGCAGCAAACTCTCTGGTTATTGCCCGGCCTGGACTACGAGATATCCGCAACCGAGCTGCGCGCCGCGCTCCTCGGCAACCCCAACGGCATCACAGAACGAGTGCTCGATCCCGCCGTCGCCGAGTACGCCCGCAAACACCGGCTCTACGTCTGATCCAAGCAGTCATGCACAGGCTCGCCGCGCTTACCATACTCCGAGGAGAACCCATGGCAGCTACCAGCAAGTCCAGCGGCAAAGCAGCCGCGAAGCCCACGAGCCGCACCAAAACCGCAGGAGCGAAGAAGACCACGGCGCGCCGCGGCCTGAAGACCGCCGCAAAATCACGCGCAGCCGCCAGACCGGCCCCGGCAAAGAAAGCAGCACCCGCAACGCCGGCCCCTCAGCGAGCCATCTCTGAGCGAGCCATCTCTGACCCTACCCGCCGCATGGTCGCCGCAGCCGCCGCAGCCTGCGAAGACAAAAAGGGCGAGGACACACGCGTGCTCGAACTCGATCCCGTCGATTCCGGCTTCACCGACTTCTTCCTCATCACCAGCGGCTCCAATGAGCGCCAGACGCAGAGCATCGCCGACGAAATAGAGCTCCGCCTCAAGCGCGAATTCGGCGCGTATCCCAACTCCGTCGAAGGCAAGCGCCTAGGCGAGTGGATCCTGCTCGACTACGTCGACTTCGTCGTCCACGTCTTCCTCGCCGAGAAGCGCGCCTTCTACGACATCGAGCGCCTGCGCAAGTCGGCAAAGCACGTCAACGCCGAGGAGTTACAAAAGGCGCTGAAGAAAAAGACCGCCTCCACCAGAAAGCGAGTAGCCGGCCGGACAGCCGCTGCCTCCACGACGTAGCCACTCTACATTCCGAACCGGGGGCCGCCCCTCCTGACCCTGAGCGACGCGAACGGGAAAGAGTGGGATACCACAACTGCAGGCGGTTCCAAGGCTCCCCTGTTCATTTTCCGGTAGTCGTCAATTTCGATTCACAGGCTGACAGCAGGCGCCCTGATAACATCCCCGCACTGTGACCCGCGTGTGGACGGCATTCATCACTGGTGGAATTTTTGTCGGGATAGTAGGGGTGCTCGGCCAACACCGGATGGCAACGCCACTGCCGTTTTGGCTGCTTTTACCTGGAATTGTCGCAGCTGCGTGTGTTCCGGGTTCTGGTTTCAACTTCAAAGAGAACCATCCGCTCGATCCGGTTTTTGTAAGCATTCTTTACGCCGTCAATGTCGCCTTCTATAGTGGCATCGCCTACGTTTTACTTCGCTTCGGCTCTGAGAAGCTGGCGAAATCCCCAAAGTAGGGCACAAAGGAGCAGTGCGCGATGCCGGATACCACCAACCCCACCGACGCTCCAGAAGCGGTGGCTCTCTCGCCAGTCGAGCGTGTCGTCAACACCTTCATCGAGCCTTCCAGGACCTTCCACGACATAAAACGTAACCACTCGTGGTGGCTGCCCTTCGTCATCCTGACGGTCCTCGGCTGGATATTCTGTTTCGCCGCCGTGCAGCATGTTGGCTGGGAAAATCTCGCCACCAACGTGCTCAAGAGCCAGCCGGCCAATGCCGAACGGCTGGATAAATCCACGCCGGCGCAGGCGGCGCAGATGATCTCCTTCACCAAGGGCATCATGGAAGGCTTCATGATCGGCACCCCGGTGATGGTCCTCCTCATCAATGCCTTCTTTGCCCTGCTGCTGTGGGGCGGTTTCGCGTTTCTGCTCGGCGGCACCACCACCTACGGAGAAATGTTCGCCGTCTCTATGTTCGCAGCGCTGCCCAACGCGCTGAACTCCATTATCTCAATCGTAACTGCGCTGGTGGCTGAGCCGCAGACCTACAACCTCAACCTGCCGTCCCCGGTCAATCTCGCCTACTTCCTCAGCACTGACTCCCCGCACTGGCTCATCGTCCTGGGCACATCGCTCGACATCTTCTCGATCTGGTCGCTCGTGCTCGCCGGCTTCGGCGCTGCCATCGTCTCCCGAGTCAAGCCCGCCCGAGGCATCCTGCTGGTCTTCGTCGCCTGGATCGTCTTCGTGCTCATCAAGACCGGCATCGCAGCCGCCTGAAAACACACGAAACGGTTCAGCGCATGTGTCGGTTGAAAGAATCAGGGGACGGATCGATGATCCGTCCCCGTGCTATTCGGTAAAGCACAAGCTCAGAAGATGAACTTCGCCGTAAGCTGCAACTGACGCGCGTTGTTCGGGAACACCAGTTGCGGCTGGTTGAACTGGCTGTTCGACGGGGTAACGAAGTTTTGCACTCCGGTATCGCCGAACGAATTGATCTGGCTCAGGTACCCGGAAATATACTGCGAGTGGTTGAAGACGTTGACCGCCTGTGCCTGGAACTCGAAGGCATAGCGCTCGGTGAGATTGACTCTCTTCAGCGCAGTCGCGTCCCAATCGTTGATGGGGCGAATCGGCAGCGTGTTGCGACCCGTGTTCACATACACACCCTTGCCAGCCGCGATGTACTGCGCGTTCGGGTTGACTGCCGTGTAGCCCACCAGGTTCGCGTTGCACGAACTGATGGGAGCGCCGTCGTCATCGGTCCCGCAAAGGCTGGCGCGGCTCGGATCGTAAACCCCGCTGACAGCTGAGCCAGTCCCCTTGACGCCGTTCGGATTGAACACCGCCCGGTCCGGCGCAGTATCGCCGTTCAGGTTTGCATCGGCCGAGCTCTGCACGTCCGCATACTCCGGCGTCTGGTAGGTATAGATCGGCGCGATCTCCCAGTTGCCGAGCGTATTACGTAACAGAAAATGATTGCTGTTCTTGAAGTACGGAATGTCCCACATGAACTCGACCGTCACACGATGAGTGTGGTCCAGTGCGGAGCGGGAATAATCCGCCGCCACGTTCTGGAAATCCTGCGGACGCCGCGGGGTCAGAACGGTGGAGAAGACATCCGCCGTACTGTTGTCCATCGCCTTGCTGAAGGTGTACGCGGCGTTCAGTTGCAGGCCGTGCTGCATGCGGCGCGTAATCTGTACCGAACCTCCGTGGTAGATGGACTCGCCCCACGGCTGGTAAGACGTGATGTTGTTGTATACGTCTGCGTCATCAGCACCCGTGGGCCCGAAGCCGGCGGCTGCGTATGCAGGAACAAAGCTGAGGTAAGACTGGCCGGCAGCGTCCGCGGGAGCCATCTCGGACAGCGACTGCAAGCCGCTCAGGCTGCCGGGATCAGGCGTTCCCGCAAACAGCGGAAGGTTGTTGGTCGCCGTCGTGATCGGCCGCTTGTTCAACTGGATCTGCATCGGCAGGTGGATACCGCGCGTCCCCACGTAGCTGATCTGTGCGGTGTAGTCCCTCATGAAGACGTGCTGGACGCTCAGGCTCCACTGCTCGGAATAGGGCAGCTTCTGGTCCGGCATGAAGGCAGAGGTGGCCTGGCGCTGCGCTGCAATCGTCGGGAAGGTCTGCAGCGTCCCTTTTCCCGGCGGCAGTCCGCCGCTCGCCAGAAAGTTCGGCGTGGGGTTCGAGACGTTGACGTCCTGCGTCGAGGAGTACTGCGGCGGGAAGGTGAGCAGGCCCAGGTTGTCGTAAAGCACGTCGTAGCCCATGCCAAAGCCGCCGCGAACCGACCAGTCGCCCTTACCTGGCGCCCACGCAAAGCCCAGGCGCGGCGCGAAATTCCCGTATTGCGGCTGCGGAGCGTGGAAGGTGATCAAACCCGGAACACTCGCTGCAATGTTCAACTGCTGCGCGCGCTCTCCGGTCGGCACCGAGGTGAATTCATACCGGATCCCGTAGTTCAGCGAGACATGCGGCGTCACACGCCAGATGTCGTTGGCAAATCCATAAAACGACGTCTGGTCGCCGTAGTAAAAGAAGTTCCCCGAGCTGCGCTCGCCAAATGTCGTGGGGCTTATGTCGGTTAGATAATCGTTCAATGACGCGTACTCGTAATCGCCGCGAACGCGCTGCGTAAAGCTCTGCGGCGAGATGGACTTTCGTCCATCAAATCCGAACTTCAGCGTGTGGTTGCCCTTTACCCAGGTGATGTTGTCCACAAACTGATACAGGTTCTGTATCGTCGACTGCGGCGCATTGGGATCCGGTCCCACTTGAATGAATCCCATGTCGTCAAACGTCAGGTTCGGGAAGCTGTCCAGGCCGGGGAAGGTGAAGTTGCCGGACGGCGTGAGGCTGGAGTAACGGTTGTATCCCAGCCGCAGTTCGTTGGTCAGGCGCGGCGTGAACTCATGGAACCAGCTTGCGGCAAACAGGTGATATCGGTTCGGTAGCGGCTGCCAGAACGCTGCCAGATTGGCCGCGGTATCCGTGCTGGCGTCGCGCAGGTACATATAACGGAACCGGAACTGATTGTTCTGCGACAGGGTGTAATCGATACTGCTCGTCGACTGGTAATCGTTCGTGAAGTGGGATCCGGAAAACGGCAGCGCTCCGAGTGCCACATCGTTGCCGCCGACGGTGGTTGTCGGGGACCCGCAGGCCGCACCTGCAGTGTCTTCCGTTGCCGACGCAGGAACATACTTTTGGAGAATCGCCACGTTGTTGGCCGACAAACCAGGCGTCGCGGCAATCGTCGCGTATCCGGCTGCGGTCGGCGTGCACAGCGCGTACGCCAGGTTCTGGCCCAGCTGGTACTTCTCAAAGTTCGAGAAGAAGAACAGCTTGTCCTTGATGATCGGACCACCCACCTGGCCGCCAAAGCGGTTCTGGTCATAGCGCGGATTCACGATGTGCGCGGGATCCTGGCCACGAGCCGTGGAAGCATCGATCGCATTCAGGTTCCGGTTCTGGAAATACTCGTAGGCGCGGCCGTGGAGCTGATTCGTGCCGCCCAGGATAGTCGTGTTGAACTGGCCGCCGGTCGAGTGGCCGAACTCCGGCGAAAACTGATTGGTCAGCAGTGTGAACTCACCCGTGGCGTCGTTGGGAACCGTAATCAGCGGCCCGGTCACGCCCTTGTCGTTGTCGTCAATGCCTTCCACCGTGAAGTTGTTGTTGCGCGGCCGCTGTCCGCCGACCGACGGCCCCGTGCCGGCGCCGATGCCGCCGCTGGTCGCCACACCCGGGCTCAGCAGCGAAAGATTCAGCGCGCCCAAACCGATCGTCGCATTCGGCAGGTCCTGGACCTCTTTCGTGGAGAAGGTCTGCTGCAACTGGATCGTCGTTGTGTCGATCGCCGTCTCCGCCATCGCCGACACTTCTACGTTCGTCGTCGCCGAGGCCACCGGCAGCCGCAACTGCGCCGTCGCCGTCTGGTTCAGCGTGACGCTGAAACCCTGCAGCGAGTACGTCTGAAAGCCCGTGGCCGCGCCCTTGATGGTGTATCGGCCCGCCGGCAGGTTCGAGATACGGAACTCGCCCTGCTCATTGGCCTCCGTGGTTGCCGAAACACCCGTCGCCTCATTCGTGGCTGTCACGGTTGCATGGGCCACGCCGGCCCCGCTCGCATCTGTAACCGTGCCGACGACATCGCCGCTGGTCGACTGGGCCAGGGCAGATGTGGGGTGAAGGGAAGCGATGGATCCGGTCAGGAAAAGGGAGGCGAACAACAGGAAATAGCGCGGGTACCCATGCGACATAGAAAATGGCCCTCCAGAGAAATGCACCCGGACAGGCAAATGCCGCCGTGTGCCGCAAAGCCGAACAGCGCTTATTAGCAAGCAGCAGACCAAATGCGGTCCTACAAGTAAAAGTGGTGGAATTACTGAAATTTGGGCCGAAATCACAAGAAACCGTGTGCGGCTTCTTCCCGGAAAATGATCCACGAGGCTCCGCTTTTTGGTAGAAATGCGGACCCGGACTCCCAGAATTTGTTAAAGGTTTAGAAAATCGTGCGCCGGAGCGTAGAAAAAAAAAGACCAAAAAGCAAAAGAGAGGCCAATCGGCCTCTCTTCTGCAACCACCAGTCCTGGCGTTCTTTAGAAAATCACCTTGATCGCACCCTGCAACTGCCGCGCGCCGGTGGTTCCATCGTTCTGGCCAACCTGGCCCGTCGACTGTCCAAACGTCGGGTCCGAGATGTTCAGAGAACTCGGCGATTCGAAGTTCGGGTGGTTCAAGACGTTGTAGCCTTCCACGCGCAACACCAGCCGCAGATTCTCGTGCAGTTGCTGCGATTTTTGGAAAACTGCATCCGTATTCACGAAACCCGGTCCGTGGAAAGTATTCCGCCGGATCGCTACATCTTCCCCGAACGGCGCATTCGCAAACGCGGTCACCGACGGTCCGGTCACAACACCGGTGGCGAGCTTCTGGCCGCGATTCGACGGATATGGCTTCCCAACGAGCTGTGGCCGGTCGAGCACTCCGGCGTGAAGATTGTCCACGCTTCCACGCAGATCGAAAGGCAGGCCGGTCTGCACCTGCTGGATGCCCGAGATCTGAATGCCGTCCAGCACTCGTCCCAGCAACCCGCTGGAGAGATACCGCTGGCCATGCCCGATCGGCAATGCATAGGTGCCCGCCGCCACGAAACGCTGCCGCACATCCGTATCGGAGTTGCCGTACTCATTTGCCACATTGAACGGATTGCGCGGCAGGCCCGAGCCACCGGCTCCCGGCACCAGCGGATCGCTGCCGTTGTCCAGCGAATGCGCGAAGGTATAGCTCCCGGTCAGCGAAAGCCCGCCCACCTGCTCGGTAAGACGTGCCTGCAGAGCGTTGTAATTTCCATTCACCTCCGAGGTCTGGAAGAGGATGTGGAAGAACGCCGTATTGTTCACCGCTGGGTCAAATGCCACCGTATTTCCCGCGGCGTCCGTGTACTGGCCCCCCGTGTACAGCGCAGTGTTCTGCAGGGCGCTGGCGGGCACACCCTGGTTCAGTAAAGCCTGCACCAGCGCGGGTTGCGGCGGCGCGCCGTCGACCTCACGCAGTGCGTGGACCGTGTGGCTGCCGACGTAATTCAGCTCCGCCGTCAAATGCTCGCCGATCTGGTGCTGCACGCCCAGGTTCCACGACTGCGTCCCGGGAATCTTCAGGTTCGGATCGATCACGACCGGCTCCAGGAAGCTGCCGTCGAAGACGAAAGCCGATGGTGTCAACGTTCCCGGAGGAGGTGTGTTGGAGACCAGCGGCGTCGCCGTCGTGCCGTCGAACGGGAACAGGTTCGATGAGGCCTCGAACGGCGGATTCGATTTTGCATTCCCGAAGATGTTGTCGAAGATGCGATCGTGGAACGTGCCGAAGCCGCCGCGAATCGCTGTCCGGCCATCACCCTTGGGGTCCCACGCAAACCCGATGCGCGGTTCCACCAGGTCCCAGCTGTTTTTGTAGAGCTGGTGGCCCGTGCCAGGGCCCACAGTGGTGAACTCAAAACCGTTCGTGGGAGTCGCCGTCGTGCCATTCTCGTAGAAGTTTGCAAAGTTGCTGTCACGCTCGAACGGCACCCCATTGAACTCGTAACGCAGACCCAGAATCGCCGTGAACCGGGGCGATACCTTCCAGGTGTCCTGCGCAAAGATCGCCCACTCGCGCTGCACGAAGCGGGTCACATCGTTCCGCTGCCGTGCTGCCGCTTTCGTAAAGAATTGGTTCTGAAAGGAGGACGAGATGGCGCCGGTGGCGCCCCAGATCATATCCTCGAACGGCACCAGGCTCGGAGAGTCTGCGCTGCCGTTGTAGTTATACGACGGCTGGCCGAAGTTCGAGAAGTTATTGAGCGTAAGGGCTTCGCGTGAAGAGAAGTCCTCGTAGCTCGTGTCCTTCACATTGCGGAACTCGCCGCCGAACTTCACCGAGTGCGCTCCCTTCACCGCGGTCATGGTGTCGCCGAAGAGCAGGGTCGAGCTAAACCGGGCCTGCCCGTTGCTGTCGCCCAGCACAGCGCATCCATAGGTCAGCGGGTTGCCTGCGCCGGCCTCACCAAAGTAAGGCAGGGTGATGTCGCGCCCATGGCCGAATGAGTCCAGGCCCGTGATGGCGTCGATCCCCTGAAGACCCTGGCAGAAGAATCCGCTGTCCGCCTGGTTGTAAGAGGCGCGCACCAGGTTGGTCAGATTCGAGCTCAAGGTGGACGCCAGCGAGATCACACCGTTGTGCGCGGTCGCAATGTTGTCGTAGTTGCCGATCCCCGGCAGCACTTCACTGTGCGTCGGATTCGACTCTGCCGAGTGCACGTAGTTGTAGCGCACCGTCAACTGGTGCTTCGGCGTAACCGCATAGTCGAAGCGCCCGGTCAGCGCATAATCGTTCAGAGTGTCTGGGGAAGGGAAGAACAAGAGCGAGCTCACACCATCGCCGACGTCCTGCTGGCCCACAGGCGTAATCGCCAGCAGCTTAGCAATTGTGGGATCAAATCCCAGGCCGGAAAGATTGTCCGGATTGCTGCCCGGATTGTTCAGATTGACCGGCGTGACGCTTCCATCCGGAGAGATATAGTTGAATACGCCGCTCTTGAACGCCGCGTTCGGAACGATTTGGTTGGCGGTGCGCGTGGTGCGGAAGCGCTGCACTTCGCCGTTCAGGAAGAAGAACAGCCGGTCCTTCACAATGGGGCCGCCCAGCGAGGCGCCAAAGTCGTTGCGCACGTATGGGTCCTGCGGCCCATTCGCCTTGGTGTTAAAGAAATCGCGCGCGCCCAGCGCGTTGTAGCGGCCAAACTCATACGCGCTGCCATGGAAGGTGTTCGTTCCGCCGCGAGTGACAACGTCGATGATGGCGCCGGTGTTGCGCCCGAACTCCGCGTCGAAGTTGTTGGTGATCACGCGGAACTCCTGCGCCGAATCCGGATTCGCGGAAACCAGCCCGCTCGGAATGCCCGGCACCGAGGTGTCGTTATTGTCCGCGCCATCCAGCATGAAGTTGTTGTTGCGGTCGCGCTGCCCGTTCACGGAGAAGCCGCCGTCATTGTTCATGGCATTCACGGTGCCCGGAGAAAGCAATACAAGCTGATACGGATCGCGCAGCACCAGCGGCAGATCGTTGATCTGCTTGGAATCGATCACGGTCGAAAGCTGCGAGCTGTCCGTCTCAATCGGCGCGGCGCTCACGCCGGCAACATTCACCGTGGTGCTCGCGGCGCCCACCGTGAGATTGAAGTTCACCGGCAGCGTCGCGGCAATATTCAACGTGACATTGCTCTTCGTCACCGTCGTGAATCCCGTCGCGGTTGCCGAAACCGTGTACACCGCCGGCGGCAAGGCCGCGAAGTTGTACAGGCCGGACGAACTGCTCGTCACTGTCTGGCTGATCCCGGTAGCGCCGGACGTCGCCGTCACGGTTGCATTTGGAATTGCGGCGCCTCCCGGGTCCAGAACCTGCCCGGTGATGCTGCCCGTCTGCGCCCATACCGGCGTCCCAAGAAGAACAAAACCAAGTGCGCACGCCCACAACAGAACTGCACGAAAACGAACCATACCTGCCCCCACGGAAATCGACTGCTCCATCGATGAGTTGATCTGGTAGCTTTCATGCAAATAGTTGGCCAAACCGACGCAGCAGCAGATCGTCGTGACAAACCGCCTGAAAACGTGGGCTCAGAACACAAAATCTGTGACGAAATAAAATGAGCCGATGGCGACTCTCCAGAATTTGGAATCTGATGTATGAGATCGCGAGGATTTCGCGCCGCACCCGTCATGCAAATCACCCTCTCGGCCATCACATCCCGTAAGAAGCCGCGCCTGATCGACGACGCACTGGCCGAGTACACCTCACGCCTCGCCCACTACGCCAGCATCGAGCAGCAGCAGTTCCTCAGCGAGCCCGCGCTCTTCGCCTCGCTCCAGAAATCCGGCCGGGTACCTGCAAAGCTCATCCTGCTCGATGCAGGCGGCCGCCAGATGTCCTCAGAGCAGCTCGCCGCCTGGCTCGGGCGCGAGCGCGACAGCGGCGCGCAGCATCTGCACTTCGCCATCGGCCCTGCCGACGGATGGTCGGCGGAAATACGCCAACGCGCCGGCCTGCTGCTCTCCTTCGGCCCCATGACCTTCCCCCACGAGCTGGCCCGCGTCATGCTCGCCGAGCAGCTCTACCGCGCCTTCACCATCCTCGCCGGACACCCCTACCACGCCGGCCACTAGACGTTGTTGCGCCTGATAGCCTTTCCTCTATATGAGCGACAGCACCCAAGCCGAAGGCGCCTTGGCCGGGACGGCCGATTCCCGCCGGGGACTCATCCTTATAAACACCGGCCCCGGCAAAGGCAAAACCACTGCCGCCATGGGCACCGCCTTGCGCGCCGTCGGCAACGGCATGCGCGTCCTGATGCTCCAGTTCCTCAAAGGCTCCTGGCATTACGGAGAGCTCGACGCCGTGAAAGCCTTCGGCGACAACTTTGTCATGAAGCAACTGGGCCGTGGCTTCGTAAAAGTCGGCGGCGCGGAGACCGATCCGGAGGACATCCGCCTGGTCGAAGCCGCATGGGACGAGGCGCGCGCCGCCATTCTCTCCGGCGACTGGGACATGGTCGTGCTCGACGAGATCAACTACGCCATCGGTTACCGCATGCTCGATCCCGCCAAGGTAGCCGAGACCCTCAAGCAGCGCCCCGAGATGGTCCACGTCATCCTCACCGGCCGCAACGCCCATCCCGATCTGGTCGCCATCGCCGACACAGTCACCGAGATGCGCCAGGTAAAGCACGCCTACGAAAACGGAATACTGGCGCAACGCGGTATCGAATATTAGATAAGCCGTTATCTACGGATAAAACGAGTCATCAGGTTGAATCGTCATCTCGACCGAAGCGGCGAGGCCGCTCAGTGGAGAGATCGGCTGTCTCCTCGCCCTGCAAACAAACCGGACGCGCAAACGCCTCCCATGCCATTCAGAGCAGAGCGGCGCGCCTACAACAATATGTGCATAAGCGATACGCCAGCGGTACCAAATAAGCCTGCTTGGTATAGAACTCTGAATAGCTAAGTGCGCAATTTCGAAAAAACCCGAACGGAATTCCAGGAGATACTCACCAGGCCCATTCGCGAGCTTGGCCTCAAGCTTGAGGGTTCTCCGCTCGAACGCTTCGTTCAGCAGCTCTATCGTGAGCTGGAAGCCAAGGGCATCCACAAGTTCCGTCCCCTTTGCTATCTCACCGATGAATGGGGATGTCCCTCCGGCGAGCCGGTCATCGGCATTCCGTTCTATCTCGCTAACCCGGAGCTGGCACAGCTTGAGCGCGAGATGAACGACCTTGAAGATGCCCGCGAGATCATGATGTACCTGCGTCACGAGGCAGGACACGCATTCAATTACGCCTACCAGCTATACAAGGCGGCCGAGTGGCGCGATCTCTTCGGTCCGTTTCGCCGCGCATATCGCGACAATTACCGTCCCATACCCTTCTCGCAGAAATTTGTTCGCCACATGGCCGGGTGGTACGCGCAAAAGCATCCGGATGAAGACTTCGCCGAGACGTTCGCGGTCTGGCTCACGCCTCGCTCGCAATGGCGAACCCGCTACAAAGGGTGGGGCGCGCTGGCCAAGCTGCAATACGTCGATCGCATCGCGCGAAAATTCGGAGATGTAGAGCCCCTCCGGCGTCGCGGCCGCACCGACATCACCGTCGACGAGATGGAAGCCACCGTCGGCGAGTTCTATCTTCTCAGTCCGCCGGAAGAGATTCCGCTGCAGGAAATTGCGCTCGATGCCGACCTGTCCGACATCTTTAATGTCTCCCGCAAACGGCGCAAAGGCGTTCGACCCGCCCAGGAGATGTTGCGTCAGCATCGCAAGCCCATTGTCGACAAGGTCGCCTATTGGAGCGGCGTGCAGCGTCCCATCGTCAAGCGATTGGTGGAAGCTATCTGCAGGCGTGTTGAGGACCTCGGCCTGCGCGTGGACGTTCGTCGCGAGCCCGACTATCTTACGGAGTTCACTGTGTACACTACCGCACTGTCTATGAATTATCTGACCCGGGGGAAGTTCATTCATTCCTGATTGCGTGTCGGCACTTGCCGTCACTACGATTGGAGGCTGCATGGCTGGAACAAAATTGAAAGTAACCGTGCTCTACGACTTGTGGGAAGAAGAACCGGCTGCCGCGCCAGAGGAAGCTCCTGCGCCGCGCAAGCGCAAGGGGCAAACCAAGCGCAAGAAGAAGCCGGTAAAGCACGACCGCGAAGAAATCTTCGAGGCCCTGGAGAAGCTCGGTCATGAACCGTCGTATTACGTTCTCGACGGCCGCCCGCAATCGCTGCTCGGACTCTCCAAATGCGGCGCCGATCTCATCTTCAACCTCACGGAATCCTATGCTGGCGACGACACCAAGGAGATGCACGTCACTGCGTTCCTGGATATGCTCGACATCCCCTACACCGGCTCGGGACCGCACGCGAACATGCTCGCGCAGGACAAATCGATCGCCAAGAAGATGTTCGCTTTTTACGGGATTCAGTCGCCCTACTTCGCCACCGCCTATCGCGGCACCATTGACCACGCACACGACATCGCCTTCCCGCTCATTGTGAAACCCACCTCTGAGGATGGATCCATCGGCATCGATGCTGCTGCCGTAGTCAACAGCGTGAAGGAGTTGATGGAGCGCGTCCACTATATACAAACGGAATTCGATTCTCCTGCATTGATCGAGGAGTACATCGAAGGCCGCGAGATCTACGCCGCCATCCTCGGTAGTTACGACAACGCGCACGCGCTTCCGCTTGTGGAACTTGACTTATCGAAGCTTCCCAAGGGCATGCCCAAAATCGCCAGCCAGGATGTGAAATTCGAGAAAGACTCAGACGCCTACAAGCTGACGAAATCAGCCATTGCCGAAGACCTCGATGAAGAAACCGTAACCAAACTCACCGAGACCGCAATCAAGGCCTACCGCGCCGTCAAGCTTCGCGACTATGGCCGCATCGACATGCGCATATCACGCAAAGGCGAGGTCTATGTCATCGAAGCAAATCCCAACCCATGGCTCTCCAGCGGACAGGAATTCGCCATGGCCGCAAAAAAATCCGGCCTCTCCTACACGCAAATGATCGAAGAGATCGTAGACCTGGCAATGGCCCGGCACGCGTGAAAGGATTGCAGAAGCTTTAGGTGCGTCGTGGCCCACGAGTCTGTTGGAATGGCCCGATATCTCCACCGGCCCTCTGTGTCAACCGTCTCCAGGCGATTTCATTTTGAGTGTGGCGCCTTTCCGTTGCCGGCACCGCTGATAGAACCGCTCGAATAGGGTCTCGCGCTGGAAGACGTCGCGATGATGCTCCTCACGGAGCCCGAACATATTACGGTAGAAATTCTGCGCCCCGGCAGTCGCCACTCCGTCTGCATCAAAAATCAGGTTCATTGCCTGGGCATGTTCCATCGCGCTAACAGCAAGAAGCTTGGTTGCATCGGGATGGGGCTTTGCCTTCGACAAGTCTGCCGAAGGCATCCGGTGTGTTGAAAGCCAGTAATAGCAACGGTCATTGTCCCAAACATAGACGATGGCCGCATCATAAGGGGACCCTCGGCCATCGACGGATTGACCCCGGGACTTTGGCCTTGCGGCAACGGCGTGCGCGTGGCCCCGGAAAACGGCCTCTTCAATCAGGGATGTCATGGTGTCGAGAGGCGAATAACTCTTCTTTTTTTTGCTCTTCGAATTCGCTTCAAAGAACTCGACAAACTCCTTTGCGGTAATGTGCACGCAATCGAGTTCTTTGGCTGCTCTCTTGATGTGTCCCTTATGTTTGCTCTTTCGGGCGTTCAACACCTCACCCTCTGAGGGAAAACGCAGATAGGTGGCTTGAACCGTGTGATCGAAGCCTGATTCTTTGAAAGCGCTCCTCACAAGGTCGGCGTAGCTCAAATCAGGATTACAGACAAAAGTGAAAGAGACCCGTTTCGGCAATTGCTCGAGCAAGGAACGGATCACGTCTGCCTGTTCTGTACGGCTCAATCCTTCATCGACAACTGGTCCTCCCAAATGGGACCAGTGTGGATCGTGGCCCCGAAGAAGGCCGACCCGGCTTCTCGAAAAAAGAACGGGAAGCCGTCCAGCGACAGCGCCTCGGTAAGCAACTCTCAACTCGCGATATTTGGAAGATCCACGCGCAATCTGAATCCACCAATTCTGATTAAAAATCGGGAGCGCAGATGGATGATTTTTTTCGATTTGCTCCGGTATATGCGCGACTCCCACGGGTTCCTCTCGACGAATCCACTGGGCCGCTGACTGACTCTCTTCATAAAGCATCAACCACACATTGCATCCCAACATGGATTACCTGACCAATGGAGCATCAGGTGAACTCTGTGGAGGGATCGGAAACCTGTGGTCGTTAATCGATCATGTGCTACCGGTCAACTCAACACAAGATCAATCGATTGTCGGAATCTGGAGTGCAAACGTGATGTGAAATGGTACCCCCTGCCCGGTTTGCCGGCTCAGCTCGCTTATAACCCTACAAATCAGTGATTTGGCACTTCATATCAGTGATCTGGCACTTTTTCATAATGCGATAACCACAAGAATACCTTCAGCACCTTCTAAGCGTGTGAGGCAACTGAATTAGCTGGAGTACTAGTTTCTCGCGTGCGGCGCCGAGGCGCCGGCATCAGCCGCTCCAGCATGGCCCGGCACGCGTGACACGCGAGTGCTGACGCCACCTACTCCTGCCCTGTTTCCAAATGCTCGGATAGAAACGGCAGTACCTCCTTGGTCATTCGCGAGTTCTTACCCCAGTAGGCGTCCCCGCCAATACCGTTGAACTCCTCAGCTTCATGTTCGATCCCGTATTCATTCAGGAGGTGTGTCAACGCTTGGTTGGCGTAAACGTGGTCATAGATGGAGTCGGTGCGT
Organism: uncultured Acidobacteriaceae bacterium; assembly: GCA_963797895.1. Classification (GTDB taxonomy): domain Bacteria; phylum Acidobacteriota; class Terriglobia; order Terriglobales; family Acidobacteriaceae; genus KBS-83. Next base: position 637,684 of record CAWCRD010000006.1, on the reverse strand, counting down.
GGCCAGTCGATCTTGATCGCCCGCAGTTGTTTGATCTGCTCCAGATGTTGTGGAACAAGCTCAGAGATGAAAAACCGTGAGCGCAGTTGCGCCATGCGCTGTGCATTTACTAGAAATTTGCCGGATGTTTCCTCCACAGGCAAATCCACATAGAGCGGAGCCGCCGCTGTATTTGGCAGAAATGCCTGAAACATGGAAAGAAACAGCGTCGAAAAGCCTGCATTCTGCACCTGGGATAAGGAAGTCGCATGCTCGAGCAGAGCCCAGTCAGGCCTGGATGTGAATACCTCCACTCCGGATCCTGTACCCACTGGGTGCATTGCATAGACTGTGCCAAACACGGCCGGATGCAGAATTCCTAGCCGGAGTGCGCCGTAGCCACCGATGAAGTTACCAATAATCGCGCGCGAAGAGCTTTTCGCTAAAGTGCGAAAGTTTGTGTCCATGTACGGTACAAGCTCCTTCACAGCAAAGTCATCCCAATCGCCCGTAACGGAGGAGTTGACGTACCAGGACGGACCCAGCGGCGTCGAAAAATCAGCAACAACGAAGATGCATGGTGGAATCACCTTGGCTGCGATCGCTTCATCGAAGACCTTTGCTGCACTACGCCGTGTGAAGTCCGCGCGAAAATCTCCAGTGGGATCGGGCACCATGTATACCACTGGATATTGCTGATGGGACGTTGCATAGCCCGCCGGCAGGTAAATCAACAGCCTCCTCAGACTGTCCGTTCCGATTTTGCTATGCCGAAGGCTCTCCGTATGGATTTCGCGTTCAACGACAGATCCGCTGTCCAAGGCCAATGCCTGCCGGTTGAACAGCGTGAGAGCGATGAACGCGACAACCAGATAAAAGGTGCGCCTATGAATGGACATGACGGGCTCCGAAGAAGATCGGCCAGCAGTACAGCGCAGGCGTCAACAATTACTCCTGCAATGTAGTTCTAATTCCCTACAGTGTCCAGATGTTTATCGCTCTGCATAGCTGCAATTCCCGTACCGACAGGTCTGCTCCCTCCAGTCACGCGAAACTAAGCATGGTCTGTGACAAGGAATGTCTGGTTCTTCTCCATCGACTTCGTCAATTTCTGAAAATCGGCCTGAGTGAGTTGAGCGGGCAGAAAATCTGTCCTATCCTCCGGATGCACGGCATCCTTCATCATCCGCTCGTGGTGATACGTTGACACGCTCAGCAGTCGGCACGGATGTTCACTCTTGTTGAAGAATGTATGGGGCGCATTGGGCTGCACCATCAGGCTCTCCCCGGCTTCACACGCGTCCCACTCAGTCACACCCTGGTCGTTCCAATACCCAATCGCCAGAGTGCCTTCCAGGACATAAAAAAACTCCGCAAACGGGTGCTTATGAAGTGGAATACCCATGCCCGGCACAACCGTAGTCTCAAAAATGGAGAAGGTGTAGCCCGTGTTCTCTCCCAGTGCCCTCCACAGCAACTTCATTTGCCCGACATCCAGCGCCGGCCCGCCCTCTTTGTTGTTCTTGATCACGTTGTGATGAGTGACTTCTTCAAGCGTCGTGGGAAACTTTGACATATAACGATCCTCTCTTAAAACGAAGTTGTGCTCTGGTGCGAACGCCGGAGCTTGTGAGTTGCGCAGCTAGCACTCCGCTAGCCTTTAGGTGTGTGGAGTTACACGCAGTCCCGTAAGTTTCCACAGGTATCTGTCGCATGACTTGTTGCTGGCCTTCCTCGCGACGGCCTTGCTACGTGGTCGTCACGGTCACGGCCTGACGCACATACCGGCTGCTTTCCAGTTGCTGCACCATGAAGGCTGCCAGATCGGCCCGCGTGATCTTGTGGGCCTTCTCGCCGCCCTCCGTGCTCAGCACCCTGGCAACGCCGGTCTTCTTGCCGTCGATCAACATCGGCGGCCGTACCAGCGTCCAGTCCAGGTTGCTGCCTTCGATCTCGGCCTCCATGCCCGCCTTGTCTACCAGCAGACCCCGCAGAAACGTTCGCATCAGCAGGTGCTCGTTGAAAAAGCCGGCGTTCCTGACGCTCTCGCCCGCACCAACCACCGAAATCTTCAGCAAGCGCCGCACGCCATTGCGCCGCATCGCGTTCACAATGTTGTGTGCCGCGCTCGTTTCCATCGTCGTCACTTTCCACGGCGTCTTGCCGCCCAGCGCGTCGATCACCGCATCCTGTCCGGCGACCGCAACGTCCACCGCGGCCGCGTCCAGCACGTCGCCCGCAACAACTCTGACGTGCCCCTTGTTGTACTGCGCAGCGCCGCGCACGAAAGCCGTCACCGTATGTCCGGCCGCCAGCGCCTCATGTACCAGCGCCTCTCCGCTCCTGCCCGCTGCTCCAATCACCAGAACTTTCATCGCATCCTCCTTCTCGTTGCCGCGTCTCTGGGCCGTCCGTCCAATTCCGCGACCTGACAATTAGAGACCAATGCTAACCATTGGTTGCAAAATAAGCAGCGGTAAATTTACCGATGGTCAAAAATAGACTGCTGGTCATAAAAGGCGTCTAAACCGGCTAAGCTATGAAAGTGACATCCACATCACCAAGTCGCCGGCTGGAGCGCAAGGAAAGGCTGCGGGCCGAAATCCTTGCGGCGGCCAGCAAAATGTTTGCCGATCGCGGCTACGAGGCCGTGACGCTTCGCGAGATCGCGAAAGAAATCGGCTATACGCACGCCGTGATCTACCAGCATTTCCCCGACAAATGGCACATTCTTGCCGAGTTGAGTCGCGAGACCATCGGGCTGCTGATTCAGAATTTCGACGAGATTGCCGCGAAACATCCTGCACCGAAAGAGCGCCTGTTTGCGACCTCACGCGGCTTGATTCAGTTCTGTACCGCCCATCCACAACAGTTCCGCAACGTCTTCTTCGGGCCGGAGAACCGCAACGGCATACGCGCTGGACAATACATCGACGACATTGGTAGGCCGTTGTTCGAACGTTTTGTGCAGCTCTTTTTCGATGTCGCCAGGGATGAAGGATTGCCTGGTAAGGACGATATGGTGGTAGCCCACACCTGGTGGTACACCATCTTCGGCCTCGCCACGCTCATGGTCATCCAGGGAGTGGTGCCTGACTTGCCCGACCAGACTCTCGTGGTCGAGCAAACAATCGCAACGCTTTGGGCGGGCGTCCAGGCTGTTCCGCGATTGCCGAAGAGCGCAATCCCGAAGCGATCCGGCCGATCCAGTGCCTCAAAGCGATAACAGCTTCCCTCTACTTAAGAGTTGTTGGAGGCGCCTTGGCATTCAATGGGTACTGCTAAGTCGGCTTCTCGTCTATGCGCTTCTAACCGCGCGGCCCGTTTTCGATTCAGTGAGTACAGGGGTCAGGTAGCGGAGAACGGCATTACGCATCGCCTGCTGCAGCCGCGGACGGGCGCGAGGCGAGGCGACGGTTAGCTCGTCGAGGATTCCGCGGAAGATCATAAGGGCTACCTGCCCATGGTGCGCCGCTTCGGCGCGAGAAAGCGTGGGTAGCTCGCTCCGGAGGCGGTCCGCGATGAAGTCGACGAAAGCCTGCCCAAGAACCTGTTTGTCTTCGCGGGCGGAAGGGGAGAGCGGTGCGTCGACCACGAGAGTGTGGAACTCGGGACGCTTCCGGTTGAAACTCAGGCACACATCGATCAGTTCACCGACGGCTTCTGTGAAGCTCAACACGCCTTCGGAGTCGATTGCGCGTTCTGTCTCGGCCAGTTCGCGCGCGTACATCGAGGCGAGTGCGCTGGCAATGGCTTCTTTGTTGGGGAAAAACTGGTAAAGAGTAGCCGGAGAGACGCCCGCTTCCGTGGCGATCGCGTTAGTGGTGGTCTGGTGGTAGCCAAGACGACCGAACACTGCGGCAGCAGCGCGCAGGAGACCCTGCTGGCGCTGCTCGCCACGCGCGTTGCGCTTGCGGTTTGGATCAAAGACGGTCACAGGGGATTCTCGCAGAAAAGACATCTTATAAGTAAAAACTTGTATCCTTCTTTGAATGCAAGTATCTACTTGCATAGGAGGAAATCGACATGTTCACAGTGATGGGAATTACGGGCAAAGTTGGCGGGGCAGTGGCGCAGAATCTGCTTGCTGCGGGTAAAACGGTGCGGGGCGTGGTGCGTGATTCGGGGAAGGCGAAAGCCTGGGCTGATCGCGGTGTGGAGCTGGTGCAATCCGCTTATGACGACGCGGCGGGGCTGGCAAGGGCGTTCTCGGGGGCAGAGGGTGTGTTTGCGATGATTCCACCGGACTTTGCGCCGGCTCCCGGGTTGCCGGACCAGAAGCGCACGATTGCCGCGATCCGCGAGGCGCTTGAGCAGGCGAACCCTGGCAAGGCTGTCTTTCTTTCGTCTATCGGTTCGGAGCAAGCGAGCGGGCTGGGTCTGATCACGTCGACCCACCTGATGGAAGAGGCGATGCGCACGCTGTCGATTCCTGTGGCGTTTTTGCGCGCGGGAAGTTTCATGGAGAACTGGCTGGGAGCATTGGACCACATCCGTGCGACGGGTGAGATGCCGTTCTTTTATGCGCCGCTTGATCGCAAATTCCCGTTGGTGGCCACGCGAGACATCGGCCTGGCGGGCGCCAAAGTGTTGCAGGAGAGCTGGACGGGGGAGCGGGTGCTTGAGGTAGACGGGCCGCAGGGTGGAACCGATTTGCACGAAACCGCGGCCGCATTCGGCAGGGCGCTCGGCCGTGAGGTGAAGGCCGTGCAGCTACCCGAGGCTGCCTGGCAGAACGTTCTCGTAGCGATGGGTACGCCGCCTGATCGGACCGGGCTCTACATAGAAATGGTGAAGAGCGTCAACGCGGGCTGGATCCACTTCGGTAATCCGGGAACAGAGAAGTTCCACGGGCCGACGACGATCGAGGCGTTCGCACGGGAGTTGGTCAAGTAAGGAGAATGGGCGCAGGGACTCTTCGATCCAAGAAATACGGTATCTCGGAAGCGGTGTCAGCTTCCGAGATGCGCGTTTGTCGGTATCTATCTTGAAAGAGAGCGGCCGTCTCGATCTCAAGTTTGATTCCTGAATGATTTCCGGGCGTGCGCAGGCTGATCGTTGGACAGCAAAAGCAGGGTCAGGACCCACCCCGCGCCCGGGCGGCAGCACCTTACTGCATCTGCGGCAGAGCCTGCAATCCCGCAAGCTCGCCCGGCATCCAGCGAACCTGCTGCCCCGGCGCGGCGATAGCATGTTTCGCCTCTGTCGCTCGAAGCGCCTGCACCAGCTCCCGTGCCGGCATCGGTCGCCCCAGCAGAAATCCCTGCAGAAAGCCGCAGCCGATTTCGGTCAGGAAATCCTGTTGCGCCCGCGTCTCGATGCCTTCGGCCACGATGCTCAGGTTCAGCGTCCGGCCCAGCGCTACAATCGCTGATACGATTGCGGCGTCCTCGGTATGCGGCGCCAGGTCGCGCACGAATCCCCGATCGATCTTCAGCTCCGTCGCCGGCAGCCGTTTCAAATACAGCAGGCTGGAATATCCCGTCCCAAAATCGTCAATCGAAATCTTCACACCCATATCGTTGATCTTTTTCAGAATGGCCTGGCTCACATACGGGTCCTGCATCGCGGTGGACTCCGTGACTTCGAGCGTCAGGCAGCCGGGCTCCAGCGAATAGCGCTCCAGCGTCTCGCGCACCAGTTGGATCAGCCCCGTGTGGCTGAACTGCAGCGGCGACAGGTTCACCGCCACATTCCATCCCGAGTGTCCCTCCGCGCGCCACGCCCCCATCTGCCGGCAGGCTTCGTTCAGCACCCATTCGCCCAGTTGCACGATCAGGCCGGACTTCTCCGCCAGCGGAATGAACTGGTCCGGCGCCAGCAATCCACGAACCGGGTGCTGCCAGCGCACCAGCGCCTCCACTCCCGCCAGCTGCGATGTGATCGCATGGAACTTCGGCTGGTAGTGCAGCACCATCTCCTGCCGCTCCAGCGCGAACCGCAGCTCTTGTAACAATTGCAGTTGCTCATGCGCATGCGCATTCATCGACGGCTCAAAGAAACAGTAGCCACTCCGCCCCAGCGCCTTCGCGTGGTACATCGCCGCGTCCGCATTGCGCAGCACGTCATGCGTCTCCTGCGCGAAGTCCTCGTAAAGAGCGATCCCGATGCTGGCCGTAATCCTTACCTCATGCTGTGCAATGCGGTACGGCTGGCCTACCAGGCGTATCAGTTTATCCGCCAGGTTCGCCGCGGAAGTCGGTTCGCCATGGTCCGCCAGCAGCACAAACTCATCCCCGCCAATGCGCGCCAGCGTATCGCTCGCCCGGATCGCACTGCGAATACGCTCGGCCACCTCGGCCAACAGCGCATCTCCTACGCTGTGACCGAATGCATCGTTCACCTCTTTGAACCCGTCCATGTCCAGGAACATGACCGAAAACGGAGCCTGCGACCGCCGGCTTGACTGGATCGCCTGATTCAGCCGGTCTTCCAGCAGAAGCCGGTTCGGCAGCTTGGTCAAATTGTCGTGCAGCGCCAGGTAGGTCAGCTCCTGGTTCGCATTCGCGAGCGATGCCGCCAGCGCCGCCGTGCGCGACTCCAGCCGCATGTCAATCACCGATGTGATCAGCACCACCGCCAGTCCGCCCAGCGTCGACACGATCATCAGCGAAGCCAGCCACAGCGGATCGATGCCGGAGTGCGACGCGCGGCAGACGCTGTGCGCCGGTATCTGCGCAGCCGCCATCGCCGTGTAGTGCATGCCGGCAATCGCGCATCCCATCACTATCGCGGAGCCCGCGCGCAGCAGCTTGATCCGCGACGAGTGCTGGCGCAGCCGGAAGGCCAGCCACAGCGCCGCGCCGGACGCCACCACCGCAATCGCGATCGACGCCACCACCAGCGGCACTCTGTAGTGGATGTCCGGGCTCATCCGCATCGCCGCCATGCCCGTGTAATGCATGGCGCACACGCCCGCACCCATCATCACAGCGCCCAGCAGTAGTTGCCAGTTCCTCAGCTCCTGCTGTGAAACTAGTTTCAGCGCCAGGGCCGAGGAGAGAATCCCCAGCAGCAGGGAAAGCGCGGTAATCCATGGGTCGTAGCCCATCGCAATTGGCAAGTGGTACGCCAGCATGCCGATGAAGTGCATCGACCAGATGCCGCTGCCCATCGCCGCCGACCCGCCGGCCAGCCACCACTGTGCCGATTTGCCCCGCGTAGCCGTGATCCGGCCGGCCATGTCCAGGGCCGTATACGAGGCCAGCATGGCGACAACGAAGGAAATCAGAACAAGCCAGGTATTGTAGGAACTAGGCAGCATAGAGGCCAACACACATGTGCTGGCAGATGTATTGTCGGCATTTCCGCCGTGAAACTCGATTCACCCAAAGCGGCATTACCGAACTTTGGAAACGTAACCATCGGTCGCAAGTTCCCAAATCAGAACGCGTGAAAGTCCCCCTTTTGGGGCATATGACGCTGGTGGAAAATCGTTCTCACAACCGTGTCGGCTCGCGGCAGATCCCGGCACAGCTTTGTGGTTAAGAAAAGCGGCCCCACTCGGATGCAGATGAGAGCACACTGTTTGTGAAAACGATCTAAGGGATAATAGACAAATGGCGTGGTTCAAGCGGCAGGATAACGAGATCGAAAACAGCTCGCAGGAAAAGCGCGTCCGCACCGAAGGCCTCTGGACCAAGTGCGAGGGCTGCGAGCAGTACATCTTCAAAGCCGACCTGGAGGCGAATCAGCAGGTCTGCCCCAAGTGCGGCCGCCACCACAAAATCGACGCGCGCGCCCGCATCGCCGCGCTGCTCGAGCCCGGCTACCAGCTCGTCGATCTGGAGCTGAAGTCCACCGACCCCCTCAACTTCGTCGATACCAAGTCCTACAAGAGCCGCCTCGCCAAAGCGCAGCAGGCCACCGGCCTCAACGACGCCATCGTCAACGCCGTCGGCCGCCTCGGCTCCCACGACGTCGTGCTCAGCGTCATGGAGTACGCCTTCATCGGCGGCAGCATGGGCGCCGTCGTCGGCGAAACCATCGCCCGCGCCGTCGATCGCTCGCTCGAGTCGCGCCGTCCCCTCATCATCGTCTCGGCCTCCGGCGGCGCGCGCATGATGGAAGGCATCGTCAGCCTCATGCAGCTCGCCAAAATCTCCAGCGGCCTCGCCGCGCTCGACGACGCCGGCCTACCTTATATATCGATTCTCACCGACCCCACCACCGGCGGCGTCACCGCCAGCTTCGCCATGCTCGGCGACCTCAACATCGCCGAGCCCGGCGCGCTCATCGGCTTCGCCGGCCCCCGCGTCATCGAGCAAACCATCCGCCAGAAACTCCCCGAAGGCTTCCAGCGCTCCGAATTCCTCCTGGAACACGGCATGCTCGACGCCGTAGTTCCCCGCCAGGAACTAAAACCCTACATAGACCGAGCCCTGACCTTCATGACCGCCGCCGCATAAGCTCACGCAGTCAACCCGCCATTTGGAGAACTTGGGCATCCCGGAATCGGAAAACATCGCCATCCTTCATCGCTTCGTGGAGGAAGTCATCAACCAGGGACGCCTCTATGCAGCCGATGAGCTTGTACAAGAAGACTTTGTCGAACTCGATCCTTTGCCGGGACAGCGGCAAGGCCAAGAAGGTTTGAAAGAGGTCATCGCGATGATGCAGGCTATTGGGATTTGTTGCGGATCGGCCCAACGCCGCCTGCAGTCGAATAGCTCTCTTGCGCGTTCTCCTTTTATCCGCCGCGTAAACGGGTATCAGTTGACGGGAATCTGAAAAAGATTTCTCTGTACCGTCGCGCGGGTATAGGCATAGATCGATGGGTTAGGGCCGGGAGCAAAAATCCCCTTGCCTGACATGTCGATCTTCGCTGCTATCTTCAAACTCCTGGCATCCTCGACGGAATTCATGCCTGCCGGCGGCAGTGGCGGCAGATCCTTGTCGGAAGGCAAGTCAGTAGCTATGACTGTTCCGCCGCCCATCTCGCCGATATCGCGAAATCTGAGGTAAAGCACCTTGCCGTTAGGTCCCCACGCGAGGCCGCAAAAGTTACAAACGCGAATCGCAGGTCCTCCCTGGAGAGGCCGCGCCATCACCGGATAGCTATTCCATAGCACCCACTCGCCGTGGGGCGAGAAACCTACGAGGTTTTGAATAGGTTGGGGACTCTCCTTCTGCGGTATGGCTTCCCCGGGTCCAAGGCGGTACAGGAATTCCTGACCTCCTTCAAGCACCACAAAGTGAATAACCTTTCCAGGTCCGATTGTTATTTCCGTGGAGACGGATGAGGTCAGCTGCTTCGGAGGAGTTCGTCGATCGAGCGGAGCGATCCAGGCGTGCGAAGCTCCCTGTGCGTCCTGAGCTATGAATGCGACCCGGTCGCCCTCCGGTGCAAGGTGGAACTCACTCATCAAAACGCCTGGAAGGACTGCTTCGCTGGCACCTGAATCTAAGTCGGCCGTCCAGAGCTCTCCCGATTTGTAGGCGCGGGATCCCTCTTTGCGCACCAGATAAAACAGCCTCTTGCCGTCTGGTGAAAAGACGGAGCTGACGTCGGAGCCCCCTGCAAATCCAAGTCCCGGCACAAGGGCAAAACCTTCTCCGGATACCTGTCGGTCGCCCCGTAGGTCATGTACCCACACGGCGCTTTCCCGAATGCCGGCCGAAGTCATCAGCGAACGGCCATCGAGAGAAACGGCGATGCCCTCCTCTTCCGTCGGGCCGAAGGTCAGTTGCTCCGGTGTGCCCGCCGGAAAATGCTGGCGCCAGACATGGTATCCGTCTCCTGCATTGGCGCTGAAGTACATCATCCGCCCGTCCGGACTCCAGCCTGCGTATGTACAGCGCGCTTTCTGCGGACCAACGGCCTCACCGCTGGTGCTCCCATCAAACGGAAGCACCCGGCACGGCAGCCATCCGACTTTGTCCATCTCGGAGACCAGAACCCACTTGCCATCTGGGGATAGCCAGGAGCGGTGTGCCATTCCGCCTAACATGGTCGGCCGGTACACACTCCGCTCGCCTGCCCGGCTCTCCGCGGCCGTGAACACACCCAAAAAGAGTTTGTCGCCCGCTTCCGAAAACATCACATGCTGCCGGTCAACCCATGTCAGAGCAGCCGCATTCGGCAACAGCTTTTCGGCTCCGCCTCCCAGGACAGGGACAACCCAGCTATTCCATCCATAACCGGGGTCGGTCGTCGTATACGCGATGCGCGATCCGTCCGGCGAAAAAGCTGGAGCCATCTTTAGCATGTTGTCGTGCGTAAGCTGGACCGGTTGGCCGTCGGGCAGGAACTTAACGTAGATTTGGCCGTGTGTGACAAAGGTATCCGGTCCCCGGATGAAAGCGACCATGTGTCCGTCGCGCGACAACGTGGGCGAAGTTGCAGAGTCGGAAAAATCGGTGATCTGTACCCACGTGTCGCGTGACGGAGTTACGGCGCGATGCCGTGAAAACGGAACCAAAAGTATCAGTGCGCCCCCGACGAACAGAACAATAATAAGGAGCACGCCTGAGATCGCCGCGACTGATCGGCGCTTCGACCAGGATCTTCCCGCGGGATCCTTTGGAGCGGCGTCCGGCTCCGGACACGCGCCATTGGTCTCCGCAACTTCAACCGGCGCGATCAGACGATAGCCGTGTCGCGGCAGCGTTGCAATGAATCGCGGATTTTCGGCGTCGTCCCCCAGCGCGTCGCGCAGTTTTGTCACAGCAGTGTTAATGCTGTGTTCAAAGTCCACGAAGGTATCGGTGGGCCAGACTTTCTGCCGGATCTCTTCCCGCGTCACCACTTCGCCGGGTCGCTCGATAAGCGCCGCCAATATCTGGAAGGGCCGCTCCTGGAGCTTTACTTTGTCCCCGTTGAGCCACATTTCACCGCCTCGAAGATCAACTTCGAACTCTCCTACCCGGAGTCGCGGAGATCCTGTGGCTGTTACTTGCATTGCGGGGCTCGACCAGCTATTCGATTTTGGCCTGACCGTCTTCGAAATCCTTGAACTCAACCTGAACGCGTGCTTGAAACCGGACCAGGAGAGGCAACTTCGCCGTTCTTACGCCAGTTTACCTCCGATTTACCCCCAATTTACCCACTGTGCATGGATAGCGGCGGCCGCTTAGCCCAGAGTTCGAGACGTGCAAGAGCCTGGACGGCGACTTGCAAACGTCAGGAGGATGGAATGCAAATGACAGGTAAGTTAGTCTGCAGCCTTTTCGCGACTCTGGTCCTGGCTGCTACGGCAAGTGGTCAGAACTCATCGACGAACTCGAAATGTCAACCGATTGGCGGCTTTATCTCGACGAACGTCGGCGGATTTGGCCCCAACACAACCATGGGGACCGCAGTCGGCGACTTGGCGGGGGCGATTGGGGTAGAGATTCTCGGTATAACCACCGGCGCGGGAGGTCTCGTGACCCTTTCTGTGCAACACCACTGGGTCACGACGACCGGTGACACGCTCACGATCGACAAAGCGAATCTTTATGGGGTGTATGTGGCTCCGGGACTGTTGGCCGTCACCAAATACAAGGTACATATCGCCGGAGGTACGGGCCGATACCAGAACACCCGCGGGGACATAAATGTTATCGGAGAAGCGGATTTCAACGCCGGCCATACCGCACTTCAATTTACCGGGCAACTCTGCCACGAAAACGACGGACAAGACTGATCCGTCATTGATGTCTCGTGTGACGGAGAACATTCGTACGCCGAACAGGTCATGATCCAGCAGCCTCTCCCGCTCAAGGCATGCAAAACGGAAACTCGGCCGCCGTCACAATTACCGCTCCGGCAGGCGGCCTGTCTCCTGTTCCGGTCTCGAATCCCTTTGGCGACGGTGCCGCCGCATAATGTAACTTCGCATGTGCTCCAGTCTCGCTTCTAACGTCCTCGGCTGAGATCATCCAACTTGCCTCCCGCGTATACTGCCCCCCGTGTGGAGGTTTGCTTTGGAAACGAAGCTGCTCATCGCGTTGACTCTCGTTCTCGGCCTGAGCCCAACAATCATCCACGCTCAAGCCAAAGCCACAGCAGCTTCGGCACAAAAGGACGTACAGCAGCGTATCCAGGCCGTCGAGTCTTGCCTTCCGCCCCCGGTCACCGTGAAGGGCGAGCCCAAATCATGTACAACCCTCGCGAAACGAATGGCGGAGTTGCATGTCGCCGGGGTCAGTATTGCTGTCGTCCACAACGGCACAATCGAGTGGGCCAAAGGATTCGGGGTTCGGCAAATCGGCGGAGATCCAGTGAACGCGGACACTCTCTTTCAAGCCGGTTCCATCAGCAAGCCGCTCGCTGCCATGGGTGCGCTTCACCTCGTACAGGAGAAGAAACTCTCGCTCGATAGCGATATCAACGCCAGCCTCAGCAGTTGGAAACTTCCGCCAAGTGCCGCCGCGCCAGGAGCAGTTGTCACACTGCGCGAGTTGCTCACGCACACTGCCGGAATCACCGTTCATGGCTTTCCCGGGTATGCGGCCGGGACTCCCGTTCCGAACCTCGTACAGGTACTCAACGGAGCACCGCCCGCAAACACAGATCCAATCCGCCTCGACAGTGTTCCTGGAAAAGCCTGGAGGTATTCCGGAGGCGGATACACCATCATGCAGCAACTCGTGATTGACACGGTTAAGGAGCCATTTCCAAAGTTTCTGCATGACACCGTACTGGCCCCTATCGGAATGAGCCACAGCACCTATCAGCAGCCTCTTCCGGCCGGGCTTCTTCGCAACATCGCATTGCCCTACAACGAAGACGGAACCCCCGTAAAAGGTGGCCCTCACACCTATCCGGAAATGGCCGCCGCCGGTCTCTGGACTACGCCGTCAGATCTTTGCCGGTACATCATCGAAGTTCAGAATTCGTTAAAGGGAAAAGCGAATCATGTCCTCTCGCAATCGATGACCCAGCAGATGCTGACGCCAGGCAAGGGTAACTATGGCCTGGGACTTCAACTCGGCGGCTCCCCCGCTGATCCTTGGTTTTCACACGGAGGAGTGAATGAGGGCTATGAAAGCCTGTTCGTCGGATACGACCGCAACGGCAATGGCGCCGCTGTGATGACGGATGCACAGGGCGGAATCCGTCTCGCCCGCCAGGTGATGGGCGCGATTGCAGTCGCATACAACTGGCCCGATTATCGGCCCCCGGTACGAACGCAGGTGAACGTCGACCCCACCGTATTAGCGCGTTATGTCGGAACCTACCAGCTTGCCCCCGACTTCAGCCTCACTGTTACGCTCGAAGGCAATCAGTTGATGACACAGGCTACCGACCAGCCCAAATTTCCTGTCTATCCCGAGTCGCAGACCAGGTTCTTCCTCAAGGCGGTGGATGCTGAGGTCGAGTTCTTTCCCGGCGGGAATGGAAACGCGAGCTATCTGATCCTGCATCAAGGGGGAAGGGACCAGAAGGCGCTGCGAAAGTAAGAGGCTCATTGCCGTGCCCGCAAGGTTGCGATGCAGACCTGTCCTCTCTCCTTACCATCGTGTATCCGCCCTCGCGCCTTTGAAATTACGAATTCTTCCGCCCACCTGACGGGCGCGTGTTTCACGTTGCCGATCGGCCCAACTCATTCACGTCTGCTGCCACAACCAGGCATGCGTGACTTACCGGCAAGTCACCTCCGGATTCTCCCGAAATGCGATACCCTTCCGCAGGGAGAACGAAAGCGACGATGATCATTGACCGGCGGCGGTTCCTCGAACTTGGCTCCACCTCAGCAGCAGTCACCCTCATTCCATCCAGCTTTGCCGAGACGCCGCAGCGGCCGCCCATCATTGACGTACATCTGCACGCGTATCCTTTGGACGCGCCCATACCCGCTGTCAAGAATCCCGCTACTGGAAAGACCGTCCATCTCAAGGATGGAGCCGCTCACCGGGCAGCCTGCCTTGCGGAAATGAAGCGTCTGAATATCGTCAAAGCAGTCGTCAGTGGAGGAGATGGCGACCGCCTCGCCGCCGCCACCGCTTGGCACGATGCGGATCCAGGCAGGATCATTCCAGGCGCCGGTATACGCGGCTCAGCAGATACGCCACTGCCCGACCTGAATGTGCTTCGCAGCGATTTCACCAGCGGGCGCATGCGTGTCTTGGGCGAGGTGACGACCCAGTATGCGGGCCTTACCCTTGACGATCCGAAGTATGCCGCATACCTGGCGCTTGCTGAAGAATTGGATATACCGGTCGCCCTGCACACGGGAACGATGCCGCCGGGCATGTCGTTCGATCCATGCTGCCGCTCGGCTCGCGCGCGCCTTGGCAATCCCGGTCTGGTGGAAGAGGCCCTCAACCGCTATCCGAAACTCAGACTGAATCTCATGCACGCCGGCTGGCCGTATCTCGACGACACGCTCTCCATTCTTTTCCACTATCCGCAAGTCAACGCGGACTTGGGCGCAATCGACTGGCTGCTTCCACGAGCGGAATTTCACGCCTATCTGCATTCGCTCATGCGCGCCGGGTTTGGCAAGCGCTTGATGTTCGGCACCGACCAGATGTACTGGCCTGAAGGTATCGCGATGGCCGTCGATGGCGTCAATTCTGCGCCATTCCTGACGCATGGAGAGAAACGGGACATCTTCTATTCGAACGCCGCTCGCTTCTACAAGCTGGCGTGAGCGATAGCTGGACAAGCGATGAAAGGAACCTACCGCTACAATTCGCGCTCCAGGCGGAATCCGCCCGGACGGGCCAGTCTCGTAAACTGACATACATGCACTACAGCGAGGCAGTCGACCGCCTGCAGGCCCTGGGCGCCGAGCTCCACGCCAGCCCCCGGCCAGCCGCGGCGCAAGTTCGAGCTCGCGCAGATGCGCACCCTCATCGCCGCGCTCGGCGACCCTCAGCAGCAGTTCCCCTCCGTCCTCATCGCCGGCACCAACGGCAAAGGCTCCACCGCCTCCACGCTCGCCTCCATCCTCGCCGCCTCCGGCCTGCGCACCGGCCTCTACACCTCGCCGCACCTGGTCCGCGTCAACGAGCGCATCCAAATCCTCTCGCCAGCCCCCGGCTCAGACCACCAGGTAAGCGACAGCCTCATCCCCGACGAAGACTTCAGCCGCCACCTTGAGGCCGTCATCCACGCCGCGGAACGCCTCGTCTCGGAAGGCCGCCTCCCCGGGCCGCCCAGCTTCTTTGAAACCGTCACCGCCATGGCCTTCCTGCATTTCGCAGAAGCCAAAGTCGATATCGCCGTTCTCGAAGTCGGGCTCGGCGGCCGTCTCGACGCCACCAACATCGTCGAGCCCGTGCTCTCCATCATCACCGACATTTCGCTCGACCACACCGAGTGGCTCGGCCACACCATCGCGGAGATCGCGCGAGAAAAGGCCGGCATCTTGCGGTCGAATGGCCTGCTCGTCACCCTGCCCCAGCACCCCGAAGCCAATCAGGCCATCGGCGAAGCCGCCGTCGCCCTCAACGTCCGCGCCATCAACACCACCGCGGCCCTGCCATTCGACACCCACACGGTGACGAATATCCGCAACCGCTATCCGCTCGATATAGACGGCCTGCATATCGAAGTCGACTCGCCGTTAGCCGGCCAGCACCAGCAGCGCAACATAGCGCTGGCCATCACCGCCGCGCTGGAGCTGCGAAACATATTGAAGCCAGCAGAGTCGCCTCAGACGGCAGAACCGCCGGTGCCACCTCCTACCGGGGGTGGGGTCCGCCAATTCCGTCGGAGCGCAGCGAACCACATTAGTAACAATGTTGATTACGATATTAGCTCCGCCTCCATAGCCGCCGGCATCCGCCAAACCCGCTGGCCGGGTCGCCTCGAGCACCTCACCCGCGGCACGCAGCACATCCTGCTCGACGTAGGCCACAACCCCGCCGGCGCCTGGACTCTCCGCGCCGCACTCAGTGCCGAAGCCCATCCACCCCGCGTCATCCTCTTCGGCTGCCTTGATGACAAGCCGGTCGAAGAGCTCGCCCAGATCCTCTTTCCCCTCTTCGACCGCGTGCTGCTCGTCCCCGTTCCCTCGCCACGCGCCGCTTTCGGAGCGCGCCTCCTCGCCGCCGCGCAATCTGTCACCGCTGCAGCGACAATTCAACCCGATCTCGTCACGGCGCTCGCCACATTGGGCAATCACGACGCCGTCATCACCGGCTCTGTCTACCTCGTTGGCGAAGCCCGGGCACTCCTCATGGCCGAAGGCTGGGCCTCCGATGCCGGCTGACACCGAAATCATCCCCGCCACCCCGCCGCGCCACGTCGGCATGCGGGAAACGCTCGTCTCCAACCTCGTCCAGGCCCCGCTCTTTTTCACCGCTACCGCCGCCTTCGGCACCGTGTCCCTGCTCGCCTCGCTCACGGAAAAGGACGGCCGCCGCCAGCACCGCATCGCGCGCGCCTGGGCACGCTTTTCGCTGAAGATTGCCCAATCCCCTATTCACGTCGCCGGCCTCGACGTCCTCCACAATCATCCCGTCGCTGTCTACGCCTGCAACCACCTCTCTTATATGGATACGCCGGCCATCTTCGCCGCGCTGCCCTTCCAGTTCCGCATCCTCGCCCGCAGCGATCTCTGGAAGCTCCCCTTCATCGGCTGGCACCTCAATCGCTCCGGCCAGATCGCCGTGAACGTCGAGAACCCCCGCGCCTCCATCGCCTCGCTCACCAACGGCGTCCGCGCTCTCAAGGCGGGCATGCCGCTCTTCGTCTTTCCGGAAGGCGGCCGCTCGCACGATGGCCGGCTCGGCACCTTCATGAGCGGCCCCGCCTACATGGCCATCCGCGCCGGCGTTCCGCTCATCCCCATGGCGCTGGTCGGCACCTTCGAGCTGCTCCCCATCCACACCCGCCACTTCAGCCCCCGCCCATTAGAGCTGCGCATCGGCGCTCCCATCCCAACCACCGGGCTGACCAGCCGCCAGTCGGAGAGCCTCACCGCCCAGCTCCGCCAGGCCATCGAAGAACTGCAAGCCGCCCCACCCCGCAACATCTGAGTTTTAAGTTACATATTTCCTGAGATCAACCGATGTTGGCCAAGTATTCAGATGCGTTGAACTTTCCGGTTCAAGTCACTTCCGACAACCGCTTTCGGCTCCAGGTTCTGCCAAAGAGCATGATCGGCTGGCTAAAGGCGGAGGCGCTTATCCTATTTGCCTGTCTTCAGATCGTTGAAGTCCACGTCGATCGCGGATCACGTTCAGGCATTCCAGCTTTGCCATTCCAAGCGGTCACTCTCGTGATCTTCGCTACCGCATTCGTTCATTACATTGCGATACGTCGGCAAGCACCCCGCTAGGACAACTTTCTTCGGGGCGCGTATCACCGGTATACGGAAGTTATGCCGAGGGCGAACAAAAGCGACCTGCTGATAGCTAACTTCACCTCTCCAGGACCAAACTCCCGCACCAGCTCACGCAGTCGATTTGGATTTCCAGTGCCGGTTGTAATTCTCCACCGACGCGAAGCTGCGGCTCAGCATGCGGTCTATATATAAGGTCCCTTTCATATGATCGATCTCATGTTGCAGAATGCGCGCATACCAGCCCTCCGCTTCGATCTCTATCGGTGCCCCGTACTCACTTAGCGCGCGCACACTCACCTTGCGGGCGCGCGGCACCATCGCCACAAATCCGGGCAGGCTGAGGCATCCTTCAAAGAAGCTCACTTCCGGCGGTGACAATAGCTCGATCTCCGGATTGATCAGTACATGGAAAGCAACCGGACGCCGTTCCCGCTCCTTGAGCTCCGCCGGCGTCAGATTCTCCTGGTACTCCGCTTTATCCTCGATAATCGCCAGTTGCAGCGGCTCCCCAACCTGCGGAGCAGCCAGCCCGACCCCCGGCGCATCGGCCAGCGTCTCCCGCATATGTTCGATCAGCTCCCGAATGCGCTCGCTTCCGATCTCTTCCGGAGGGAGCGGTCGCGCCGCATCGCGCAGCACTGGCTCACCGACACCGGCTATTTTGAGTCTCATCGTTCTGCCCCTTCAGTTCCGCGCACGCAAGGACGCCGGCCGCACTCTCTTCTCTCGCGGCCTTATTCAGCCGATAAGGAACTCTCGATCAACTGGGATTTGCATTGCGTTGGCTAGGCTGTTCGTTTCCGCAGCCATCCCGGCGACTGCCAGAAATTCAGCATACTGCTCGTCGGAAAGACCCTTGGCGCGCGCCGCGGCCGTGTGCGAGTGCACGCAGTAGCTACAGCTGTTCGCTGCTGATATCGCGATATAGACCAGCTCCTTCGTTAGCGGATCGAGCGCTCCGGGTTCCAACATCACCTGTTTCACACTCGACCAGGTCCGTTCCAGCAGCCCGGGCTGGTTCGCGAGGGCACGCCAGAAATTGTTCACGAACTCTGATTTGCGCGTTGCACGTATGTCGTCGAACACGGCCCTTACGGCCGGAACAGTTGCAGCTTCCTCATCCGTCCAGAGTTTGATGGTCGCCACTCGGTCGTACCTCCCCTGCCATCATAAGGACCCTTCGTACGTGCGTACTACTTGCGAAGCGCGCCCCGGATCGAATCCGATTGGTCCTGCCTCGGCGCACTGGCTGGAAGATTCCCTGCCGCGAAATACAATGAGTCGGGATCCGGAGGCCGCCCCACCCCGCAACATCTGATTCTTCGGTTCCATTCTTGGAGAAACCACAGCCCAAAGGAGCGCCAGGCGGGATGGCAGAGAGTTCGACAGTGCCGGCGAAGACGGCAGCGGTCCGCCAGACAAAGCCGCATTTCGAAGTGTTGGATGGGCTCCGCGGCGTAGCAGCCGTCGGAGTGGTCACCTTCCACTTCATGGAAATGGTGATCTGGAACTACAGCAAGCTCTGGATCGGACATGGCTTTCTGGCGGTCGACTTCTTCTTTTGCCTCTCCGGCTTCGTGATGGGCTATGCCTACGACGATCGCCTGGCAAACATGGGGTTGAGGACCTTTCTCAAAGCCCGCCTGATCCGCCTGCATCCCCTGGTCGTCTTGGGGACCGTGCTGGGCCTCATCGCGTTCTATGCCAATCCGTTTGGCGTCACGGCGGGCTATGGGCCGGGCAAAGTGGCGCTGATGTTTGTGGCGTCGCTCCTGCTCATTCCCTACGGAGCGATGAAGGAGCGCTCGCACAACCTCTTCAGCCTGAATGCCCCGGCGTGGTCCTTGTTTTGGGAGTACGTAGCCAACGTGGTATTCGGCATCGCGCTCTACCGGATAAAACGCAGCCTGCTCGTGGTTCTGACTATCATGGCGGCCGTGCTGCTGTGCTGGGTCGGGCATCGCGCCGGCGAATTGTCCGGCGGATGGAGCTCGCGCAATTTCTGGGATGGCGGCGCGCGTGTCGCCTTCTCCTTTATGGCTGGACTGCTGGTCTACCGCATGGGCTGGCGCCTGCGAACGCGCCTCGGCTTCGGCACGTTGAGTGTCCTCCTGGTGCTTGCATTGGCCATGCCCTATGCGCGGGGCGGATGGATACGCGAGGCAGCAGTCATCATCCTGTATTTCCCATTGCTCATAGCGCTGGGCGCGGGCGCAACGGTATCGCCACGGGTGGAGCGGCTATGCCGCTTTTCAGGAGACCTCTCCTATCCCCTCTATATGACGCACTACTCCGTGATCTGGATTTGGGGAGACTTTGCCGAGAAGCACAAACTGGCAACCGGAGGATTGGCCCCGGACGTGATCTGCGGAGTCACCATCATGGTGGCATTTGCCTATGTCGTCATGGTCGCCTACGACAAGCCAGTGCGCGCCTATCTACGATTCAGATGGTGAACCATCGATAAATAACCAACCTCTCCTCTCCGCCCCGACGAAGCGCGCAAAGCAAGAAAGCCGTCAGACTCTCTCTGATTCCCGAACGATCGCCATCACGGCCGGAGCAGCAATCGCAACCGCATGCAGGCGATTGAGAAAACCTTGCGCGGCTGTCGTGATTCGGAGGAGCTCGCGGCCGATGTTTCGTTGTATCGTTCAGGACAAGCTAGCCTGACCCAGGGCGGCCCGGCTTCAGTTCCAACCAAGGAAACAGAAAGTGATCACGCGCACCGCGAAGCTGTTGCTCCTTGCAGGAGTCGCTTTTTTCTACACGCTCGTCGTGTTCAACAACCTGACTGATTTCAACTCGAATTACCAGCTTGTCCGCCACGTCCTCATGATGGACACAACCTTTCCCGGGAACCACGGAATGTGGCGCGCCCTCACGGCACCAGCCGCCGGCTATTCGTTTTACATCGCCATTATTGTGTGGGAGATCGTGACGGCAATTTTGCTGTGGTGGGGCTGCGTGGCGCTAACACGCGCCATCCGGAGTTCCGCCATGGATTTTGAAGCCGCCAAGCGCATACCCGTCATCGCGCTGACCTTATCGCTGCTGATGTGGCTGGTGGCGTTCATCTCGGTTGGCGGGGAATGGTTCCTCATGTGGCAGTCGCGCGCATGGAACGGCCAGGAGACAGCGTTTCGCGACTTCACAATGGTTGGCATTGTGCTGCTTGTTTTCATGTTTCCGGAAAGGGATGTGCAGCCGTAGTGGTCGACACACGGACCAGCTATGGGCAACGCACTCGTTGACGTGTTTGCGCATCCGGTTGGAGTGCAATTAAGGCAGCCCGGCAATAATCTTCCTGTACTCGTCTTCTGTGAAGGCACGGCAGGTCTCAGTGGTGAAACTTCCCTGAGATATAGAAGTCAGAATCGCTTTTGCAACCGCAAGATCGTCGGGAGCTTCCAAAATCGCGATCATGTCGTACTGACCGGTGACCATCCAGAAATGCGATAACTTCATGCCTGCGGACTCATAAGCCTTCCGCGCCGCATCCAGCCGGTTCGTACTCTGTTTCAGGTTTTGAAGACCCTGCGGAGTCCATTTGGACATAATGATGTAAGTCGGCATAGCAGTCTCCTATAGTCCCGGCATTCTATGCCAATGAAGTGCCGGCCGGAGCACGGAATTCCCGTGTCGGCTCCGCTTGTGCCCGGGAGCCGCCGGCACGCAGGCAAATTACCCGGCTCGCTTAAGAGGAAGACACGGCGGGTTCTATTCGTTTCTCATCGCTGCGGCATTTCCCTACTCGCCCCGCAGCGCCATCATCGGATCGGTGCTCGATGCGCGCCGGGCCGGCAGCGCGGAAGCAACCAGCGCCAGCAGCAGCATGGCCACGGCCGAAAGTACGAGCACGCCCGGATCAAACGGGCTCACATCGAACAAAAATGAGCGCAAAAGACGGGATGCGGCCAAAGCCCCAACGAGGCCGAAGCCGCACCCCATGGCGGCAAGCTTTACACCGGAACCAAGAATCAGCGCCAGTACTCCTGAGCGCTGGCAGCCAAGAGCCATGCGCACAGCAATCTCCTGCTCGCGCAGCGCGACAGAAAATGCAATCACCGCATAGATCCCCAGAACGCTCAGCACTACGGCTGCGATGGCAAAGGATGAAATCAGCACCGTGTTGAAGCGCCGCGGCGCTTCGCTGCGCGAGACGGTCTGCTCCATCGTCCGCATCTGATAGAGCGGCAATCGCGGGTCGATCTTTTGCATCGTGGTGCGCAGCAGGTTCTCCATCAGTTCAGGAGCGACGCTGCTGCGCAACACAATCCACGCTTCCGTACCGCTCAATTCCCCGGCGCTCGCAAACACGCCTTCGGAGGCAACCGTCTGCCCCATCGGCTGATACACCTGCGCCATCGTTGCCTCGTCAGGCGAGCCCAGCTTCACGTCATCCACTTCTCCCACCACCGTCATCCACGGAGTGTCGGTCTCCGGCATTCCCCGGCGAAGCCGTTTGCCGATCGGGTCCTCGCCCGGCCAGTATCGTTCCGCCATCTTGCGGTTCACGATAGCCACCAGTTGCGCGCCGGCCTTGTCGGAGGCGGTAAACACACGTCCGCGAAGCAATCGAATCCCCAGCGCCGCAAAGGGATCGCCCTCGACCTGCGATATCGCCGCCATATTCAGCCCCGCCCCGTTCGGCGGAACATAGCCGTCGATCGTAAACGCGATGCCCGAATTATCGCCGTTTGCAGGCAGGAGCAACGTTGTTCCAGCAGCTTCTACGCCCGGCAACTCTCGCAGGTTTCGTAACAGTTCTTCGCAAAATGTGTCGATCATCGGCTGGGTCGCGTATTGGTTCTTCGGCAGAGCATAAACCGCGGCCAGCGTGTGGTCGGGGTTGAACCCGATATCGACGTCGCGCATGTTTTGAAAGCTGCGCAGCAACAATCCCGACGCCGTAAGCAGCATGAGTGCCACGGCAATCTCCGCCACCACCAATGCGGAGCGCAGCCTCGCATGGCCGCTGCCGGAAGTACCAGTGCGTCCGCCCTCTTTCAGCACCTCATTCACGCTTGTTTTGATTGCAGCGAACGCCGGCGCCAATCCGCAGACGAAACCGGTCACGAGCGCCAGCCCCAGGGCAAAAAACATCACCGGCCAGTCCAACCCAACGTCGCGAACACGCGGCAGCGTCTCCGGCAACAGACTCACACTGACCCGCAAAGCCGCCGCCGCCAGCGCGAGTCCTATTCCACCCCCGGCAATGCTCAGCACCATGCTTTCCACGATCGCCTGTCGCAGCAGCGTTCCCGCTCGCGCACCCAGCGCCAGCCTCATCGCAATCTCTCTTCGCCTGCGGATCGAGCGCACCAGCAGCAGGCCCGCCAGGTTCGCGCAGGCAATCAGCAGCACGACTACCACAGCGAGAAGCAGTGTATGGATCAGCGGGCGAGCCTCATCCACTGTGTCCTCACGCAGCGGCGTCACCACAGCGTGTATGCGCAGGCTGCGCATGTACGCCGGATAACTGCGCATCGTCTCCCGAGCTACACGCTCGGCATCGCTTTGCGCCTGCGCAGCAGTGATGCCAGGCTTCAGACGCCCCACCATCCGCAAGTACCACGACGCCGCGGCGCCACCCGTGAACTCCTCTGGCCGCAGGCTGAGCGGTACCCAAAGCCCATTCTGGTTTACATGCCCCGGCCTCAGCGGAAATTCGAACTCCCGCGGCATCACGCCGATCACGGTGTACGGCTTGCGGTTGAGAAGAATCTTGCTTCCCAGAACCGACGCATCACCGTGGAAAAGATCGCGCCACATGCTGTAGTTCAACACCGCCACCTGCTGGCGTTCTTCGTCCTCCTGCTGCGTGAACGTGCGTCCCAGCATGGGCGCAACACCCAGGGCATTAAAAACCTCGCCGCTCATTCGGGCTGCAATGACCGCGGTTGGATTGCCACTGCCGGAGAGTTCAAACCACGTCTCCCGATAGCCGCCAAGATGCGAAAAGGTTTGCGTGTCGCGCATGTAGTTGCGGACATCGGGGGGAGTCACGTGAGCGTGCGTGCAGGAAGCGCAATGCGAGCCCTCCAGCACATCTCCAAGAATCACCAGGCGCCCGGGATCGGAGAACGGCAGCGGACGCAGCAGCACTCCCTCGACGATCGAAAAGATCGCCGTCGTCGCGCCGATTCCCAGCGCCAGCATCAGAATGGCGGTAGCTGTAAATCCGGGAGACTTGCGCAGTTGCCGAAAGGTATATCGCACGTCTTGCAAGGTTTGGGCCAGCCCTTGAAACGCTCGCTCGTCGCGATGCAGTTGCTTGGCCTGCTCCACCCCTCCATAGGCGCGTCGGGCAGCCAGCCGTGCGTCCTCAGCACTCATGCCTCGCCGCAGATATTCGTCTTCCAGCAGCGCCAGGTGCGCGGCAATTTCTCTGGCCACGTCTCCTTCCACCTTGGCGCTGCTGAAAAGCAGGTAGAACCTCAGAAAAATGCGCCTCAAGTGGTTCATGACTAAGACTCCTCAAGCAGCAGCCGCTCCACCAGCGCCGACATTCTTCTCCACTTCTGCGTCTCTTCTCCCAAAGCCTTCTGTCCCGGCTTGGTGATCTCGTAATATTTGGCCTCTCGGTTGTTCTCCGTTCGTCCCCACGCACCCTTGATCCATCCGTACTGCTCCAGCCGCACCAATGCGGGATAGAGAGTGCCCTGGTTCAGATTGAGCAGCCGGTCGGATACCTGTTCCAGGCGCGTGGCAATCTGGTAAGCGTGCTGCGGCCCCATTGTCGCCAGCGTGCGCAGAACAATCAGGTCCAGAGTCCCCTGCAGCAATGGAATGGACTCTTTCTCTTTACTAGACATTCAAGTGTTCTCTCCCGGAGATAAGAGTGGCGCTTCTTCACTTGCCTGTCAAGTGATATCTTTTTTCCCAGGAGAGAATCCCCATCGCCGCCCCACACCCCTCCTCATCGCAATTCCCTTGCACACCTCGTCACCTCGATGATGACCCGCTGAACATCCGCAATTAGGAAACGATTGCGATCCGCGCAACGGTGACAAACGCGAAGGGATGGACCGCATCGCACGGGTCCGTCCCGGCCACCCACTCTGCGGGACACTAATCTGTGCTGGACATGAAGTGAGCGGGAAATATCCAAAAACAACAACGGAATTGCGCCACAGCTTGGCGATTCGTTATTTGCTGTTGAGTTCCATGGGTTCGAGTCCGGACGTTTATGCCGGTCCTATAGGAGCCTGCGAAGGAACCAAAGCCCGCCCCACCAGCGAAACCCCAAATGCAATCACCAGCACCTTGATCAGTAACTGCGGATTGTAGTGCCACGCAAACACAGCAAACCCAACCGCATATCCCAACGGCCAGAGTTGGCTAAGCACGGCCGCCGGCGCACGCATCGCGCGTATCGCAGCAAAGCGCACGCGCAGCGCTACCAGGAGCAGCACCGCGCCGAGAAAGCCGACCGCGGTCCACACCGGCATCAGGATCGCAACCGAGCAGGCAAACAGCAACATGCCGCTGGCCCACAATCCCGCGTTGCCGCGCATGCGTGCGGCAATCGCGAACAGCGCTCCCAGCGCCGCGGCAACCAGTGCGCAAATCGTAACTGTAACTGTAACGGTTTCCATACCGCCGCCCATGTGCGTTCCCTGTCGGGCAAACATCATCGGCAGCGAAAGCCACAGCATGTTCAACGATGAGCTGGCCGCGCTCGCAGCCCGGTCCCATGGCGCCCATAAAAAAAGCCCGAAAACCAGGACGATCGCAGCTTCCAGAACAATCGCCACGCGTGCGGCGCGCGTCATGCCTCGCCCGTGTTCGAAGGGATAATCCGTTCCATCAGCGAGTCGAAGGCTTCCAGGTTGGTGTACTCAATAATGACCTTGCCTCTGCCGCCCTTGTCTTCAATCGCCACCCTCAGGCCGAGTGCGCGCTGCATCCGCTCACGAGCGTCGCGCACATTCGGATCGACCGGCTCCACGGTTTTCGGCTCTTTCGTCACCTGCTCCGGATTGAGCAGGTTCTGCACAAAGCTCTCCGTCTGGCGCACGGACATCGAAAGCGCCAGCACCTTCTGCGCCGCCTTCAGAATCGCGTCGTGCGATTCCAGCGCGAGCAGCGTGCGCGCATGGCCAAAGGAGAGATCGCCGGATTCCACCTTGCTCTGCACCATCGGCGGCAGCCGCAGCAGACGGAGAAAATTGCCGATCGTAGCGCGGTCCTTGCCCGTGCGCTGTGCGATCTGCTCCTGCGTCAGCATGCATTCCACTCCCAGCCGGTCAAACCCGCGCGCCTGTTCCATCGGGTTCAGGTCGACGCGCTGCAGGTTTTCGATGATCGTGATCTCCATCGCCTGCGCGTCGGAGACATTGCGAATCACAGCCGGAATCGTGGCCTTTTTCACCTGGCGGGAGGCCAGCAGCCGCCGTTCACCCGCGATCAGTTGATACCGTCCGCCCTCCGCCGGCCGCACGACAATCGGCTGCACCACCCCGCTCACGGCCACCGACGCCGCCAGCTCCGCCATCGCGCGCTCATCAAAGTGGGTGCGCGTCTGGTAGGGGCTTCGGTCGATCAGGTCGACGGACAACTCCAGCGGCGCGCCGTTGGAAACCGGAGCCGCAGAGGCGCCATTCGCGTCTGCCTGGTTCTGAGCCGGCGCAGGTGCGGGCCGGTGCGGGAGCAGGGCTTCCAACCCCTTGCCTAACGCGCGTCGCTTATCGGGTGTGTTCATCGTCTATCTCTTTTCAGGCTGCGGCCGATTCACAACGGCGCAGGCTTGCACTTGTTTCGAGAAAACGCTTTCAGGCATACGGCCAGAACCGTATCTTGCTGTTTTTACGTGTGTTAGCACGATGTTCGCGCTCTTTCGCAGCCGGGCTGACGATCTTTTGCTTCGTCAGCAGCTCATCCGCGAGGTCCCGGTAAGCCTCGGAGCCGCGCGAGCGGGGGTCGTAGAGCTGAACCGGTTTTCCATGGCTGGGAGCCTCAGCCAGTCGGATATTCCGCGGAATCGCCGTCTTATAAAGCTTGTCGCCGAAAAAGCCTTTCAGGTTTTCGGTGACTTGCTGAGCTAGATTCGTACGCTCGTCGTACATAGTAAGGACGACACCTTCGAGCTCCAGCTTCGGATTAAACGCCTGCTGCACCCGGCCAATAGTGCCCAGCAGCTCGCTCACGCCTTCCAGCGCAAAGTATTCGGCCTGCATCGGCACCAGAAGCCGATCGGCCGCGACTAAAGCGTTTAGAGTCAATAAGTCCAGCGCCGGCGGGCAGTCCAGGATAATGAAGTCATAGGCGATCCGGAGCTCTTTCAGCGCCTCGCGCAGGCGCGTCTCTCGATCTTTCGAATCAACGAGTTCCAGGTTTGCACCAATAAGGTTGCGGCTGCCGGGGATGATCTTCAGGGTTTCGACGGGCGTGGCCATCAGGAGCGTATCCACCGATGCGTTACCCGTTATCAAGTCGTAAACAGAACCATGGTCGCCATCACGGGCCACGCCAAGCCCGCTGGAGCTGTTGGCCTGCGGGTCACAGTCGATCAGGACGCACTGCAACCCTTCCAGGGCAAGTGCGGCGCTGAGATTGATGGCGGTCGTGGTCTTTCCAACGCCACCTTTCTGGTTGGCGATGGCCAGGCAAATGGCTTCGGACATTGCAGATAAAACTAACGGCGAGTCGTTAAGGATGCAAACACGTCAAGAGGTGGGAGTTGTGGAAGACCCTGTGGAATGCCAGGCACCGAGAAATGTTCCACGTGGAACACTCAGAGATTCAGCGGCTTAACTGTTCCACATGGAACATCCGGCGGGCGGCCGAATGTGCAAAACAGGACCTCCAACCCAGATGTAGACCGTGTCGATCACTCAAATTGTTCCACGTGGAACAATTTAGAAATCGACCGGCCAAATGTTCTACGTGGAACATCCAACCGGGCCAAAGCCAGAGGGTGGGGGTCCAGGAACCATCCTGATGGCTAGACTCCGAGCGCCGAAGCTGCCCGGTCCTTCCGAAAATTGTTCCACGTGGAACAATTTTGGCACCCGGGCGAATGTTCCACGTGGAACATTCTCGTGTCAGCTGCGATCCAGGGGCGCCGGTCCGGGGCTTCTCATCGCGTCAAAGCAAGCCCCCAAGTCCCAAGACAACAGCGCGTACAGACCAAGACCCGAACTAGTCCGCGGGCAGAAGTCCGCCGGCTAGGTCCAAATTGTTCCACGTGGAACAATCTGAAACCCCGCCAAAATCCACGTGGAACATAAACGAGCTCAGCCCCGATGCTGTGGCCGCTCCAAGCTGCTTATCGGCCACAAAGAAGGCTCCATCCCTATGAGTCAGCAGGCAGGCCCCCATATCGGAGGGAACCGGGCGGAAGCGACCGTTCGGTCCAAATTGTTCCACGTGGAACAATTGCGATCCAGCGACACGGAATGTTCCACGTGGAACATCACTCGGGGCCCGGAGGGCGAGAAGCAGCGGTTTCCCGCACCAGCCGCTGCGAGAGATCCGGGTTCAGGACTCCTGGTTGCTAGCGGGACCTTCCGGAATCAACGGTTCGGGGCTAAACAGCTGCCGAAGGCCCTCGGGTGGCCCGAATTGTTCCACGTGGAACAATTTGAGGGCATTCCCGCTGAAATGTTCCACATGGAACATTCCGCGAGATCTGGCTGAAAAACGGACACCCGAGTCTGTCAGACGAGGGCTCTCGCCCCCGTCAGGGGTCGCCGGACGGGATCTGGGCTCCTTACTATCGCGGAATCCTGATTACACAGGGTGAAAGTTCCCGTGGCGATCTCCCGGGGTCCGAAATTGTTCCACGTGGAACAATCCGCGGGTACCGGAAGGGCCCGAGGTCGTAATCAGAGACAGAAATGTTCCACGTGGAACATTACGCCGGGCGGCCTATATGCAAAGCCCGGATGGCCGAACCGGGAAGCGAGTGGGTGTCCCATCGCCATTGCCGATCCGATGGGAAGGAAGGGGACGGGCCGGTTCCCAGCAGACACAATGCGCCTGCGGGCGAGACGAGACTCGCCGCGAGAGGCAGCATCCAAGCGGCCTTGTCGACCGCGCGCATCCAGACAGCGTCGAAACTGCCGGCAGCGAGTGTTTCGGCGCGTCCGGCATAGACCGTCGCCGGTAGCTCGATGGCCCGAACAGCTTCCTGAAGAAAAGATGCTTTCCGGCGATTGGCCTCCGCCAGCGTGACGTGGAGGTCGCTACGGCAAATTGCGATCGGAATACCAGGAATCCCGGTGCCGGAGCCGAAATCGAGGACGTTAGGCCCCGTAGGGTGATGGGCTGCCGCAAAAACGCCTTCCATCAGATGGCGTTCCACGAGCTCGGCTTCGTCGCGAATGGCGGTCAACGCTATTTTGGCGTTCCAGCGCAGAAGGAGATTGCCGTAGGTGACCAGACGTTCAAGAGCGGGGGCAGCCGTTTCCGTAAGGCCCCACCGAGCCGCCGATTGTTCCACGTGGAACAAAGTGATGGCCACAGGAACTATTCGTTTGGCTGCGGCTTCCATGCGGATGCCGCCTGGACGAAGGCCTGGAAGAGCTTCCGTGAGAGCGGGCTTACTTCGTAGGTGCGCTCGGGATGCCATTGCACGCCGAGGACGAATGCGCCGTTTGGCGCTTCGACCGCCTCGATGACGCCATCCAGTGGGCTGATGGCAACCGGGTGTAATTGGCCGCCGACGCGACGAATGGCCTGGTGATGACTGGAGTTGACCATCACGGGTGAGATGGCGGATTGGGCGGTTTCGACCAGCTCGGCCAGAAGCGTGCCTGGAGCGACGGAGACCTGATGAGCTTCGGCAATGTGGCGGCCGGGCGTGTGGTTGACAGGCGTTTCCAGATGTTGGACGAGCGATCCGCCGCACCAAACATTCATGGACTGCATGCCGTAGCAGATGCCGAAGATTGGTTTGCGCAGATTGAAGGCATCCTGCAGGAGCAGTTCATCGGCAGCCTCGCGCAACGGATCGGCGGGCGCGGACTTGGGATCGAGCGGCTCGTTCCATTTTTCCGGGTTCACGTCGGCATGGCTGCCGGGCAGCAGAATGCCCTGGGCGCCTGCGATGAGGCGGGCCTGCTCCTCCTGCGTGGCGTGCAGCGGGACGGCGACGGGAATGCCGCCGGCCTGTTCGACGGCGGCGGCGTACTGCTGCCAGCCGCGCTGGTTGTACTCGGCGTCGTTGGAGGTCGGCTCTGGAATTAGTATCCGCGGTTGTGACATATATCTACTAACAATTTAGGAGTTAAAGCGGTCGGCGGTACTGCGGTCGATTGTTTGGGATTCGTGTGCGAGATTTCAAGGTGGAACACCCTGCGCATGTCCATACCAGAATACGCAATAGAGTACCGCGAGGCACCTCTTTATGGTCTTTGTGCTGCGCTGTGCCCAGGAGACGCTGATATGTCACGGCGGGAGATCGCCTTCAACCTGCGGCGACGCACCTCCACAATCGGAAAAAGCTCATCGTGGTGGAGAAAGGCGTGTGGGTCGCAGCTGGCGCAATCTTTGAGACGGAATCCCAGACCGGCACGCTAGCGATAACCCGAGATCGCCGCGAGTGCCGTGTCATACTGGCGACTCGCTTCTGCGACTGCGGCGCACACCACAATTTCGAAAATCTGGTCCACCTGGCGGGCTGGCAGGAAGGCGGCGCCCTGTCCGCCCACAGCGCCATCGACCGCTTCGCGCAACAGATCCACGGTTAGGTTGTTTCGCCGCGGCTTGTGCTGA
The DNA here is from genome assembly GCA_963797895.1 of uncultured Acidobacteriaceae bacterium. Lineage (GTDB taxonomy): Bacteria > Acidobacteriota > Terriglobia > Terriglobales > Acidobacteriaceae > KBS-83. The sequence continues at coordinate 607,760 of CAWCRD010000006.1, read as the reverse complement.
GTGAGGAGCCACGCGGAAGTAGGCTTCTGCGACCGGAATACCTCTCGTTGGTCGACCATCCGGAACTTATCCACTTGGGCGTAAAGTCGGCTATCCGGACAGATGAGTTTCCATTCAGACAACTCTCCGCGAAGCCGGTTTATCGGCAACTGAGACCATGGGCACCGATTCGATACGGCAGTTCAATGCGTCCGTTACCCCTTGATAACAGTCCGGAATGATGTATCGCGACTAATCGACTTCCGATTATCGGCTCAGTTTGGTGATATTTCGATAGCTTCCGAATAAGCTGAAGCGCTGGGATGCACTCGGCGAAGAACCGGCTCAAACCTCCGGATAGGGACACATTGTCCGGATCCCAGCGTTCGGCACTTCCCAAGGTGGGCTGGAGCTACGGAGGAGCGTGAACCTCAATCGAGTTCTGGCGTAGGTATTCCCGCAATTGAGGGTCCGGATTGTGCTGTCGAGTGGATATAGTGCCAGCAGGCCCTGCACGTGAGGTGAACCATGGCACGACGTTTCACCACCGCCCTCGTCTTTTTGACACTGCTGGCCTGTGGCATCAGCGCATCGGCACAATCGGTTGCGAGTAAATCAACTGGATCCGGCAACGTAGACACTCCAACGACTCTTACACTGGGCCAGTCCATGGTTCCGCTGTATGGGCCGTGGAAGTTTCACGTGGGAGACTCGCCTGTCGAGCCGGGGACCGGGAAACCACTTTGGGCGACGCCTGACTTTGACGACTCAAGCTGGGAGACGGTGGATCTAACCCCCAAGGGAGCCGTGAACCCTTTCCGAGGATCCTCCGGATACGTGCCTGGCTGGGGAGAGCGGGGACATCCCGGTTATTGGGGCTATGCCTGGTACCGCATCCAGATAAAGATCCATACGCAGCCGGGTGAAGAGCTCGCCCTAGCAGGACCGGCAAATTTCGACGATGCGTACCAGCTTTTCCTAGATGGTGCGCTGTTGGGAGGCTTCGGCCGATTCAGTAGTAAACGGCCCAAGTTTTACTACGTGGAGCCGATGATTTTCCCTCTGCCGCCCGTGAGCGGCGCAACAGCCGACGGCGAACAGGCCGCGACTCAGGCAATTGCCTTCCGCATTTGGATGTCGCCTGCAAGCATGCTGGGGACGAGCGGTGCTGGAGGGATGCATCTTGCTCCGCTGGTGGGGACCGCGAACGCGGTGCGCGCGGAATACCAGCTCCGTTGGCTGGACCTGGTGCGCGAAAATGCAGTCTGGGCACTGACCGGGATCGTGTATTCGCTGTTGGCATTGGTCGCATTCAGCTTGTTCCTGTTGAACCGCAACGACCGGGTTTATCTCTGGATGGGAGCGCTTCTTCTGATGATGGGCCTGGGCGGAGGAGAAACCGCGCTGGCTGCGTGGACCCAGACCATCACAGCTCCGACCGAATTGTGGGTCTGTTACGTGCTCGTGATCCCCTCCATCAATGCTGCGTGGATCATGTTGTTGCGGGCCTGGTTCGGCCTGGATCGTCCGGTTTGGCTGCCCTGGGCTGTGGTTCTACTGTCGCTGGCACAGGCATTTATCTATGCGGGCGTACTTGATTTGCTATTCCCTCTGGTTCCGTCTACAGCCGCCCCAGTGTTCTACGTGTTCTCGCAGGTGCTTCGCGTCACGTTCGGGCTGTTGATGTGCTGGCTCGTATATCGCGGCATCCGCAAACTCGGGCTGGAAGGCTGGCTCCTATCTCCGGCTGTGGTCCTGGGATGGGGTGATTGGCTGGCCGCCCAGTTTACTTTCCTGCATGTTCCCAGACGGTTCTTTCCTTTCGGCGTATCGCTGAGTCTGGAGCAGATCACAGGATTTCTTCTGGCGCTGGCCCTTTGTGCGCTTTTGGTCCGGCGCTGGGTGCATTCCGCGCGGGCACAGCGACAGATGACACTGGAGATGAAGCAGGCGCAGGAGGTGCAACAAGTACTGATCCCGGATGCAGCGCCGCAAATTCCCCGTTTCTCCATCCAATCTGTTTATCAGCCGGCCGGCCAGGTAGGGGGCGACTTCTTCCAGATTTTGCCTGCGAAGCAGGATGGGGTATTGCTGTGTATCGGGGACGTCAGCGGGAAGGGTATGCCGGCCGCCATGACTGTTTCTCTGCTGGTTGGCACGTTGCGCACCCTGGCTCACTACACGCAGAGCCCAGGCGAGATTCTCGCCGCGATGAATCAACGTATGGTTGGCCGTTCCCGTGGTGGCTTCACTACCTGCCTGATTCTGCTGGCGGCTGCGGATGGAACAGTGACAGTGGCGAATGCCGGCCATATCTCGCCTTACCTCAATTGCCGGGAGATTCCACTCGAAAATGGTTTTCCATTGGGTCTGATTGCCGAGTCCACTTACGCCGAATCAACTTTTCACCAGGGGGCGGACGAGCAGATCACTCTGGTTACGGATGGCGTGGTGGAAGCGCGCGCTTCCTCCGGGGAGCTCTTCGGATTTGACCGCACCGCAGCCATAGCCGCTCAATCTGCCGGCCAAATTTCAAGGGCGGCTCAGGACTTTGGCCAGGATGACGACATCACTGTCATTACCTTCACTCGGATGTCAGTAGAGAAGCAATCTCCCAGTCCGCAATCCGCAACCATACTGTCTCCTTCGATCGCGTAGAGGCTAATCAGTGCGTTTCCTCTATGGCTGCTGGGAGCCTATGGAGATTTTGGGTGAACCAGTAATAGAAATAATTCTGAATTGCAACAGACTAATGCACTCATTGAAGACGTTTGCGCTCAACAACAGGAAGATCCTCATAGACGCGCTTCTCGTCGCCTACTTCGGCATCGTCTGCGAAACGGAAGTTGCGATCCTTCTGGAGCTAAGTTCCGAGTAGCCCGTGATCCGCCCAGAATGCACAGTTTCGGGTGGATGAGCGCATTGGCGATTTCGCACCAGCTGACCTGACGAGCAAGAGCACATGGCCGTATAGTCGGCTATCCAGACAGATGAGTTTCCGTTCAGACAACTCTCCGCGAAAGCCGGTTATTCGGCAACTTGCGAAATACCTAAATTTTCGATGAGTGACTCGCCCCGTAGCAGTCAGGAGAGCCGCACTGGCGTTCGTGGGCCCAGCAATCGGTCCTCATCAGCGCCAACAAAGGAACAGAGAGAACAATCGCTACCTTTAGTCGTGCCGCTCCGGCGTTTGTCTGCGGGCGGCGCAGTTGATTACTGTACCCGGGTCTGTAATCCCATTACCCAGGACTCATTCCGAAATATCCCATGGGTGGAGGACGCGCCGCAAAATAGATGGGCGGCTTGACCGCCCATGCTAAGCGTGCCGAACCTGAGAAAAGCTAGAAGGAGCTGCGAAGGACCTTCGCGAAATTTGACACATCCAGCGTGCCGAATCCGACCGCCGGGTTATAACCGTTTCTGCCGTGATAGAACCAATTGTCGCCGTCTGGTATCGCATGGAACGGCGGATGCGGACCCCTATAGCCCTGACCTGAGCGACCGAGGTGGTAGATCGGGAAGTTGAGCAATCCCAATCGGCTGCCGTTCAAGTAATCGCCTATTAGGGCAGAAACTCCGTTCAGTTGCGGTGCGACAAAGCTCGTCCCGCCACCGTACGAATCAATTTCGAATCCGGAAACGCTCGAAGTGTAGTAAATGACATAGCCGGTTTCTGGATCGGCGTTAAAAGAGATGTCCGGGACATTGCGGCCGGGATAGAACCCCGGCAGCTTATATACGGGGTCCCCATTGACAATCCACCTCTGGCCAGGCTGACTAAGCTGAGTGCCTGGAAGGAAGACCTGATACAAGGGTTCGACAAAAACGCTGCTTACACCGCCGCCGGTCCCCGCGGGGAAGATTCCGCACGTGATGGGATCGAGCCCAAGAACACTGCAGTACTGAATCAGGTAATCCCATCCCCATACCCTCTCATGCGGGATGTTGATGTCGTAGTAGGGTGCCGTGCAGGCCGCGTTGAGGCAATACTCTTGTAGGCCGGGCAGCGTCGTGCCGCCTGCGGCAGTAATTGCAGTGTCACTCGCCGGATAATCTACGCTGAGTGTGTTGCTGCAGAGGTCCCCAGCAGGGCAGTCCCCGTAATTGTCGTAAGCACCGTTGTCTCCGGCCGCTGCGAATAGTGTCTGTCCCTGGATAGCCGCCCGGACAAAAAGTTCGTGTTGTGCTTCTATAAACGTCGGATCCGGCGGAGTGGTCGGACAGAGAATCGGGGTGTTCTTAAGCCGGGTACACTCTTCCCAATCGCCCCAGCTCACCGAGATCGTTTGCGCCAAATTGGTATCGATAGCCGCCGCAAAGCTGTCGACGGCGCCTTCGTCTGTGTTCGGTGCCTGGTAGACAACGATATTTGCCCCGGGAGCGATTCCGCCGGACTGCTCGACATCAAGCGTGGTTTCAATGGAGCCTGAATCGTCGCTAGGCGCCCCAGGCCCGCCATCAACGTTAACGATCCGGATGCGGTTCGGACTGACGGAAAGCCCGAGCGCGCTCCAATAGGTAAAAGCATCACTTGGAGTAAAAGCCGCGAAGGTGACGATGCCCATCGTGCGGCCGCTTCCCGTCACGCCGCGTTTGTATAGCGGTTGCACATCGTAATAATCGGCGAAGTCGGTCACGGTCCAAAACCCAGGTTCGTCGGGCGTGGTTATCTGCGGCACCGACTTCGCGATTTTCACCCTTGTGGAAACAGTGCGGTTCATTGGATGAAGGGTTGGGCGGTTGTCGAGACCGACCACAGCTGTCACCAACTTCGAAATCTCAGCGGGAACTGTGGCGCGCGTCACGGGAGCATGGAAGATGTAGCCTCGAACATTTGCCCGCGCAGCAACCTCATAACTGTGAAGGCTGACGGAGAAGGCATGTTCAATGTCGGCGGGCAGCCCCCTCACCGTGAGCGTTGTGGCAGTAGTCCGTGCGGCCGTTAGTCCGTATCTGCCGAGAGCCGCAGTGACCTTGGCGACATCGGCATTGGTGGGCGCAAAGCGCGACGCGAACTGCTCCGCGGTCAGGAACTGATGAAACTGCGGATTTCCAGGTGTGTGTAGTGCTGTAAGCAGGTTTTCCGCCTCATTTTGATCGCGCAATTTGAGCGCAATGGTAACGGAAAGCGGTGTTGTGCCCGACTCTGCTGCGAGCCTGCCGCGGTCGGTCGCTTCAGGCGTATTTTTGGTCGGGTAGGGGACCGCGGTATGCGTTCTCTGAGCCGTAGCGCTCGAAAACAATCCCAGCACGACGAAGGATGTCACAAATCCAGACTCCCACGTTCTCATGGAGTTCTCCCTTCGGATTTTGTCTTGGCCCAACTGTGTGGAGGTTGTCGCTGCGAATGCGACGTGGACTGTTTACTTCGCCGATCTGCTTGATAAGCGACGGCATTGGAAAACGATGGCTGGAACCCCCCACGTCTGGCTGGAAAGCGTCCGACATTCGAGATAACTTGTCAAGGTGAAAGATCTTGCAGAAGTCAGTGTGTAGCCCGGCTTATGTGGGTGTTAAACCAAAACTGTTAGTGCGGATCCGGCGCTTTCAGCGCGTACTGAAGCAGTTGCACCGACGGCAAATATCATGTCGTCTATGAGCTGGTGGTAACGAACTCCAGGCCGACACCAGCCACGCTGAAGAAGGTCTGCCACTTGGGCGTATAGTCGGCTATCAACAGATGAGTTTCCGTTCAGACAACTCGCCGCGAAGCCGGTTCCCGGCCAGCTGAGCAGATACATCCGTAAACAGAAACCGACATTTCGGTACTAGTCCTGCTTTTGTCGTCCAATCTATTTACCAACTGGCAATTGCCGGGTGGGCGGTGATCCAGGCGCAATCTTGACAGGTACTCCCAATCGCCTGCAAAGAGATCACTTCCGCGTATAGGAAACTTTCATGCTGCATTATCGAATTTGCGGTACGCGGCTGGCAGACGGCAGTCTCGAGAGTGCGATTTTTCGCATATCTGAGCATTTGAGCCCGGCGATATAATCCCCACACCATCCCACGCCCTGAGCCTTGGCACCAGAGTTGGCCCGTAAGAGGTCTTCACTCGGTTGTTGCTGGTGGAATGGCAGGCCAGGACAATTCGTCTATTGCTACGGGGATGGAAGATGGGGGAGCAGCGGCGACAATCCGTTGAGAAGTTGTTCGGCGATGCCGTTGTCATGGAGCCAGAGGCTAGAGGAGCCTTTCTCGATGCGGCCTGCCGTGATGCACCGGAATTGAAGCACCTGGTCGAACAGCTATTGATGGAAGACGAGCGCGCCGGCAGCTTCCTCGAAAAGCCCTCTTTCGATTTTTCTACAAAGGCCAAAAGCCCCTCCGATGGCATACCTCTGGCCCAAGGCACCAGACTCGGACCGTACGAGATCCTCGCATTGGTCGGTGCTGGTGGAATGGGAGAGGTATATCGCGCGCGGGACACGCGCCTCGGGCGCGACGTCGCTGTCAAAATTCTTTCGACTCATCTTTCGTTCGATCCTGATCTGAAACGGCGCTTTGAGCGCGAAGCGCGAGCCGTCTGTTTGCTCACACACCCGAATATCTGCTGTTTGTACGACATCGGCTCTCAGGGCGGAATCGATTTCATCGTCATGGAGTATCTGGAGGGCGAAACCCTGGCTGACCGGCTGGCTACCGGTGCGCTCCCTTTGCAGCAGGCGTTGAAGATAGGTGTGGAGATCGCCGATGCTCTCGACAAAGCTCACCGAGAGGGCATCGTCCACCGGGACTTGAAGCCTGGCAACATCATGCTGACAAAATCCGGCGCGAAGCTTATGGACTTCGGACTGGCCAAGCCGGTCACCTCGACGATTAGCGCCGTCTCACCGGGGTCGGCATACCCTCCCTCGCCACCAATGATGAGTGTGACAGCTTTGACCGCGCCTCGCGCCCCGTTCACGGAGGGCGGCACAATCATGGGAACGCTCCTTTATATGGCTCCGGAAACCATTCAAGGCCATGCCGCCGACGTACGCAGCGACATCTTCGGCTTTGGCTGCGTGCTCTACGAGATGGTGTCGGGCAGGCGACCGTTTAGCGGCGATTCCATGCTGAACATTGCGGCTGCCATTCTGGAAAAAGAGCCGCAGCCTATCTCGAGTTTGCAGCCTCTTACTCCGGCAGCGCTCGAGCATGTGGTCCATCGTTGTCTGATGAAAGACCCGGAGGAGCGTTGGCAAAGCGCACGAGATTTGTCGAGAGAGTTGAAGTGGATCTCCGAAGGGATGCGCCTCACGCAAGCGTCTGAAGCCGCGCCGCGTGGTCGAGGAAAGCTGGGGATAAGGCTGGCGTGGGGAGTGGCGGCTCTGTGTATCGCCATGTTGGCCTGGCTCGGCATTGCCCATTGGCGCAGCACGCAGCCGGTGGGGAGCCGGCATCTTCGCCTTTCATTACTTCCACCGGAGTCCACTTCGTTCGTTCCCTACAATTTCGCCATTTCGCCCGACGGCCGTCGGCTCGCTTTTGTCGCTGCAGCGCAGGATGGAGGCACCGCGCTGTGGATCCGGTCCCTGGATGCTGAAGCTGCGGAGCAATTGAGTGGCACGGAAGGCGCCATATACCCGTTCTGGTCACCAGATAGTCGTCAGGTGGGCTTTTTCCAGGCGTCCAAGCTGAAGAGCGTTGATCCGAGTAGCGGCGTTGTTCAGATCCTATGCGACGCCCCTGGCGTCCTTGGCGGGGCATGGAGCGACCGGGGCACGATCATCTTCGCTGGGCAGAATTGGCCCAGCGGCGCCATCTCGAGAATTTTGAAAGTATCGGCTTCGGGTGGCGAACCGGAGCTCGTCATCAAAGGCACTGAGCCGAGTTCTGCCATGTTTTGGCCTTTCGCTCTTCCGGATGGAGACCACTTTCTATATTTCAATCTCGGGAGTTCTAACTCCGGTCAGAAGCAGGGAATCTACGTCGGGTCTCTAAGTACGCACGAGAGCAAATTGATCTCTTCCGAGATCGTGGGCAATACCCAGTTCGCGTCGTCGCGGCTCTACTACGTCCGTGACCGCAGCCTTATGGCGCAGCCGTTCGATCTGAAACGGCTGCAGTTTACGGGTCCGCCGGAAACTGTTTCGCGACAGGAACTGGAAGAGGCGCCGGCCTTTTCCCGCGCCGGATTCTCCGTCTCAGACCACGGTGTGGTGGTCTTCCAGTCGGCAACGGAAAGCGTCTCCCAACTCTCCTGGTTTGACCGTTCCGGTAAAGAACTGGAGGGACTACCCAGAGCCGACTATCGCGATCCTGCTCTCTCCCGCGATGGCGCACTGCTCGCAGTCTCCTCCGACGATGATCACAATGGCAAGCACTACATCCACATTTACGATTTCGTCAGAGGTACAAGCACTCGCGTCTCAGAGGGTGGGACAGAAGTCTTTCCCGTATTCTCGCCTGACGGAAAAAGGGTGGCTTATGTGGTCAATAACGCCAGGACATCTCAGTACATTGACATTGCGGCCACCGATGGTTCCGGCAAATCGGAGCGACTCGCCGCGTCCGATTTTCTGATTCCCAATGACTGGTCGGCGGATGGGCGTTTTCTCGTTTACATGAATTTTCAGCACGGTAAGCCCGAGCTGGAGTTTCTTGACCTGCTCAACCACTCGCAGACAGTCTACGGACCGGGTGCGGAGGCACAGTTTTCTCCAGATGGCAGATGGATCGCTTTCACCGGCCCTGGTTCGACCAGTGATCAGGATGCCGATGTATATATGGCGCCTTTCCATCGCCCAGGCAGGCGAATCCAGATATCGAACCATGGTGGCGCACAGGCGCGCTGGCGTGCTGATGGGAAAGAGATTTTTTACATCACCAAGGACAAGAAGCTGATGGCGGTGGCGATTGACACCTCGCATGGCGAGCCGCTGGCCGGCATACCCCACATCCTTTTCCAGACGCGAATCGTCGCATCACGCATCGTCCTCTTTCAATATGCAGTCTCCCCGGACGGCAAGCGCTTCCTGATCAATTCGACGCTATCTATCGGAGCCGCTCCGCTGACGGTACTGATGAACTGAGTTTGTGAGCGAACTGGTATCAGCGTATCGATGATTATGGGCGGTTGGTCGCCGATTCGGAAGTAATTCACTTGGACGAGAAGTCGGCTATCCGGACAGATGAGTTTCCGTTCAGACAACTCTCCGCGAAGCCGGTTTTTCGGCCACTTGGTTGGCGAGGGCCGATCGGGCCACTTCAATTTGGATATAGCGACCCGGCCGATTGAGGCAGATCAAAAACGGCGCTTGTACGAACTTGATGACGTATGATGGGTCGCGTCTCCCCCAGCCATACATACCCATTTCGCGGAGCGAACTGCTTGCTGGACCAGGCCATCTCTCACTACCGCATCGTCGAGCGGCTTGGCGGTGGGGGCATGGGTGTCGTGTACAAGGCCGAAGATACCCGTCTGCACCGGTTTGTGGCGATCAAGCTGCTTCCGGATGACATCGCAAAGGACGAACAGGCGCGGACGCGGTTTCTGCGGGAGGCGCAGGCCGCTTCTGCATTGAACCATCCGAATATTTGCACGATCCACGACGTCGGCGAGGAGAATGGGCAGACCTTCATCGCGATGGAGTTCCTCGATGGAGTCACATTAAAGCACAAGATCAACGGAGAGCCGGTGCCGATCGAGGAGCTGCTTTCCCTGGCGATCGAGATCGCCGATGCTCTCGATGCGGCTCATTCGAGCGGCATTGTGCACCGCGACATCAAGCCGGCGAATATCTTTGTCACCCGGCGCGGCCACGCGAAGATTCTCGATTTCGGACTGGCGAAGAGATCGCTCCTGGGCAGCGATGGCAACAGCCTGGCAGAGACGCAGGCGACGGAAATGGCGGAGGAACATCTGACGAGTCCCGGCCTGGTGCTCGGGACGATCGCCTACATGTCGCCGGAGCAAGCGAGTGGTAAGCCGCTGGATGCGCGCACGGACCTGTTTCCTTTTGGCGCTGTGCTATACGAGATGGCGACCGGCATTCTGCCCTTTCAGGGCGAGACTTCCGCGCTGATCTTCGACGCTATCCTGAACCGCGAGCCGGTGCCCGTACTCCGACTGAACCGCAACATACCGCCGCGGCTGGACGACATTATTACGAAGGCGCTGGAGAAGAACCGCGAGCTGCGCTACCAGAGCGCCGCGGACATGCGCCGCGACCTGCAGCGGCTGAAACGGGACTTGGAGTCGGGGCGGAGTTCGTCCCATCAAGCATCGGAATCCGCCGGCCAGAGCGATGGCGCGACGCCGGTCTCGTCTTCTTTTACCGTGCAGGGGGCCACCCCGCCATCCGGGTCGTCACCGGCCATCGCGACGCCGCCATCCGGTTCGGTTTCCATTAGCGGAGCGGAACCTGCCGTGAGGGCCACTGCGCCATGGTGGAAGCGCGGGAAGGTGCTCCTCCCGGCTGCGTGCCTCATCGCGGCGATAGCCGGCGGCGCTTACTATCTGTCCTCAAGATCAAGCAAACAGCTGACGGACAAGGACACGATTGTTCTTGCGGATTTCAAGAACAAAACCGGCGATCCGGTTTTTGATGACACGCTGCGGACGGCGCTTACTGTGGCACTGAGCCAGTCGCCGTTTCTGGATATTCTGCCGGACAGCAAGGTGAACAGCACGCTGAAGCTGATGACGCTGCCGCCTGCTACGAAGCTGACCCCGGAGGTCACACGCGACCTGTGCCAGCGGGCTGGAGCACGGGCGTATGTGGCGGGAACGATCAGCGCTCTGGGCACGGAGTACGTGGTTGGCCTGCGGGCGGCCAACTGCCAGACCGACGATACGCTGGCGCAGCAGCAGGTGACGGCTGCCTCGAAGGAAAAGGTACTGAATTCGCTGGGTGAAGCGGCATCGCGGCTTCGCGAGAGGCTGGGCGAGTCACTGGCCTCGATCCAGAAGTTCGATGCACCGCTAGAAGAGGCGACCACCTCATCCCTGGATGCCCTGAAGGCCTATAGCCAAGCAATGAAAGAGTACAACCGGGCAGGCGAGGGCGCGGCAGTGCCCGGGCTGGAGCAAGCGATCCAACTTGACCCCAATTTTGCGATGGCCTACGGGGAGCTCGGCAGCATCTATAGCAGTCTTTATGGCCCCCAGCGTGCAGCGATGTATTACACCAAGGCATATGAGCTGCGCGACCACGCCAGCGAGTTGGAGCGCCTGCTGATCACATCTGCTTACTACGTGACTGCTACGGACGATCTGAACAAAGCGACGGGAGCCCTTCAGCAGATCGTGGCAAATTACCCGCGCTACATCCGTGCAGTTAATGGACTAGGCGTAACGTATGGCCAATTGGGAGAGTATCAGCTGGGGCTAGATACCCTACTGCCAGAAACCGTAGAGCATCCGGACGATAGCCGCCCGTGGATCAACAGCGGGAATTACCTGATCGCCCTCGGACGATTTGATGAGGCGCAGCACTTGCTGGATCAGGCACAGGCACACCAGCACGATGACTTCATTCTGCGCCTTGCCCGCTATGGGATCGCTTTTATCAAGGGAGATGATGCAGGCATGGCGGCGGCGCAGCAATGGTTCGCAAGCCGGCCTGAGTTTGCCACATTTTTCATATCTGTCGAATCGGATACATCTGCCTATGGTGGACGATTGCAGCAGGCCCGGGAATTGAGCCGGCGCGCGGCGGAGGCGGCGGTGCACGCCGATGCCAAGGAGTATGCGGGCATATGGACCGAGATATCGGCAATTCGCGAGGCGGCGTTCGGGAACCATAAAGACGCGGGGAAGCAGGCTGCTGCCGGGCTGGGATTCGATCCCGATAGCGAGGCGGTCCGCGCCCTGGCCGGAATCGCCATGGCAATGGGCGGTGACACGTCGCATGCAAACTCGATTGCCGAAGAATTGAATAAACAGTATCCCGAGCACACACAGATGCAGTCGCTCTGGCTGCCGGCGATCCGCGGGCAGATCGCGCTGGAACGCAAGGACCCGAGCGCCGCGATCGCCGATCTAAAAGCGGCCCTTCCGCCAATCGAGTACGGACAGTTTTCGTACACGACGAATATGTCCTGTCTGTACCCCACCTACATCCGCGGACAGGCCTACCTGGCCGCTGGACAGGGTCCGGCAGCGGCAGCGGAGTTCCAGAAGATCATCGACCACAGCGGGATCGTGTGGAACTGCTGGACCGGAGCACTCGCCCACCTGGGCGCGGCGCGGGCGAATGCATTGGAAGCGCGTTCACTCACGGGCGCGGATGCGGACATCGCGCGGCGGCGGGCGCTTGCGTCGTACAAAGAATTTCTGACGCTGTGGAAGGATGCTGATCCGGATGTGCCGATCCTGAAAGAGGCAAAGGCGGAGTACGCGAAGCTGCACTAGCTTATTCACCTCAGGTGCATTGCATATCGAATCGCGGTAACCGCCAACTCACTCTAGAAGCCACATGGCCGAAAAGTCGGCTTTTCGGAAGTGATGCCTGCTGCTTGGTTTACTTCCTTGCTGAACGTTCATCGCTATCGGACTATGAAGGCGTGCATTTCGCGGGCACGTGAGACTTCGCGCCGTGCAGCTTTGAAAGAACGCTCTTTTGCATCGAGTTCTCCGATCCCCATTTTTTGAGAAAGAAGGCTTTGTAACATGCTGGTTTGATCCACTCGACACAGCCGGTGCGGCCATCCTGATCATGGTCTGCTTCGGTCGGTTTTGAGTGCGTGGTCTCCCGATCCCATCGATTTCAGTGGAAGAACACAGTTCCATTGGCACCCAGGCCCAGTGCCAAAGTCAGAATCCTCCCACTTCTTTCACGGGTTGGGTCGCCTAGAGCGCATCGGCCATTTCGATTGCTGTTGTCAGAGAATGTCTTGTTTCAAGTGGGCGCGGCGACGCGGGATACTGGCATGATTGCCCGGTTCGCAGCATGGTACTGTGAAACGCAAGCCATGCGAGGCGCGACCAGTGTAACGGAAGCCAGGGATGGAGAAGTGGCAGGCAAAGGCGGAGGAACTGTTCGGAGAGGCTCTCGATTTGCCGCGCGAGGAGCGGGGCGCCTTTCTGGACGCGGCATGCCGCGAGACGCCCGATATGCGGCGTGCAGTGGAAGGCCTGCTCGCCGAGAATGACCGGCTGAGCGGATTTCTCTCCGAATCTCCTTATAAGGAACTGGAACAGACGGCTTCAACTGGGACGGCGTTGCACGTGCTGGGGGCGAGGTCGCGGCTGGGCCGCTATTTGATCCTGGAACCGCTGGGGTCCGGCGGCATGGGTGTGGTGTATCGCGCTCACGATGAAAAGCTGGAACGCGTCGTGGCCATCAAGATGCTGGCTCCCGGTGTCCTGAGCGGGGAAGAAGCGCGCCGGCACTTCCGCCGGGAGGCGCTAGCGCTGGCGAAGCTGAACCATCCGCGGATTGCCGCGGTGTACGACGTGGGCGAGCAGGACGGTGCGGATTACATCGTGATGGAACTGGTGGAGGGAGATTCCCTCGCGGTAAAACTGCGGGCGGGCGCACTGGGAATCAAGGAGGCGACCGCGATTGCGCTGCAGGTGGCCGAAGCGCTCGAAGAAGCGCACGAACACGGAGTGATTCATCGCGACCTTAAGCCGGCCAATGTGATGATCACGCCGAACGGAAACGCCAAGATTCTGGATTTTGGCGTGGCCAAGATGCTCGCCCTGGGTACGGATGCAACGATATCGCTGGCGGAAACGGGAGGGATCCTCGGAACTCCGCTGTATATGTCGCCGGAGCAGGCGCTTGGTCGGATGGTAGATGCGCGCACGGATCTATGGAGTTTGGGAGTCCTGTATTACGAATTACTGGCAGGGCGGCCGCCGTTTCAGGGCAGCGGCACGATCGGGGTTCTGCATGCGATCACAGAGCAGCCGCCGACGCCCCTGCGAGAGATTCAGCCGGATCTACCGCCGCTAGCAGAGCACATCGTAACGCGGGCGCTGGAGAAGGATTGCGAGCTGCGTTATCAAAACGCAGCCGATCTACGAACCGACCTGCAACGGTTAATGCGAGATAGCAGCCGAAGCCCTTGGGATGCATCATCTCCTCGACAAGAGCAAGGAGACAGAGGAGAGCCACGCCCGGTATCTCCTGTCCTGGCGCCAAAACCTAAGCCGCGGAAAGCCTACTATGCAGCGGTTGCAGCTCTCGTATTGGCAATCGCGGCGGCAGCATTCCTCCTTTACCGCGCACCTCCGGGTCATCTTCCTGATAGCAGGCAGTGGGAGCAGCTCACCTTCTTTACCGACTCGGTGGTATATCCCGCTCTGTCCTCCGACGGACGAATGCTTGCATTCATTCGCGGCGACAATCCTTTCATGGGATCTGGAGAGATCTATCTCAAGTTGCTGCCTGGCGGCGAACCGGTCCAGCTCACCCGCGACTCGAGAGTAAAGATGGCCCCGTCGTTCTCTGCGGACAACTCACGGATTGCCTATGGCGTTGTTGGTGGATCCTCCTGGGACACCTGGGAAGTGCCTGTTCTCGGTCGCGACCCTCATTTGCTTCTGCCCAATTCTTCATCCCTGACCTGGATTGAAGAAGGCAAGCGCCTGCTGTTTTCTGAGATCAAGGAAGGGTTGCATATGGCTATAGTGACCACGGATGAAGGCCGAGGGGATAGCCGTGACGTCTACGTACCCCCAGGCAAACGCAGTATGGCCCATCATTCCTACCTTTCGCCGGATGGCCGATGGGTGCTCATTGTTCAGATGGATAGTCGAGGCGAGTTTCTGCCCTGCCGTATTGTTCCATTTCAGGGCGCAGGCGACGTGAGAGTAGTTGGCCCTCCCAACAGAGAATGTCTTTCCGGCGCGTGGTCTCCAGACGGCAAATGGATCTACCTCACTGCCATGACGGATGCCTTTCATATCTGGCGCCAGCACTTTCCGGATGGACAACCGGAACAATTGACCTTCGGCCCGACCTCGCAGGAAGGAATCGCCATGGCGCCCGACGGCAAGTCGCTCATCACCGCAGTCGGCTCGCAGGACAGCACGGTATGGATGCACGACAAGGACGGTGACCACCAGATCTCCTCCGAGGGATTTGCTTCATCGCCGCAGTTTTCTTCGGATGGCCATAGGCTCTACTTCCTGATCGCCAAGGGCCAAACACGTGACCAGGAGTTGTGGAGCGAAGACCTGGTGAGTGGAAAGCTGGAACAGGTCCTGCAAGGCTACCCGATGGAAAACTATTCCGTATTGGAAGAAAACTATTCCGTATCGAGAGACGAGAAAAAGGTGGCCTTTGTCATGACGGACCAGACCGGACGCTCGAACATCTGGATTGCGCCAACCAGCCGTCGCTCGTCTCCCGTGCATCTCTTGTCCCCGGCGGTCGAAGATTCTCCCTTTTTCCTGCCGGACGGTGACTTGGTTTTCCGCGCGATCGAAGGCGGCTCGAACTTTCTCTATCGAATGAAAGCCGATGGCACCACACGCCGCAAGATCACCCCTGAGCGCATTCTGGATATCTTTTCTGTGTCGCCAGACGGGCGATGGGTTGTTACCGTATCCCCGAACTCTGACCCTTCGATCTCTGACGCTTCGATCAAAGCATTTGCAATGGATGGAAGTGCGGCGGTGCGGCTATGCGCCAGTTGGTGCTATTTCAGGTGGGACTCGACTGGAAAGTTTGCTTATCTTTCTTTTCCCGGTCTCTCTCAGAATACTTATTCAATCCCCGTGATACATGACCTGGGGCTTCCGGAGATCCCGCCGGCCGGATACGCGGGCATTGAGGATATTCCCAACGCGAAAACCAATGCTGCGATCCCATGGGAAGTAAAGTCAGCCGTAAGCCGCTCCGTCTACGCCTACAGTCGCGTGGATACCCGGCGCAATCTCTACCGCATCCAGTTGCCATGAGTACCGCGCAAATTGATTCGACAGATTTGCAGTGATCCAATGGGAGAGCAGAAGCAATTGAGATTTTCAGATGGCGCGAACAGGCCAACGCGCTCGTCCACCGACTGCTATCGCATTTTCACGGCTCCGGTCCGATTGTCGCCAACCCGGAAGCAATCCATTTGTCCGGAAGGTCGGCTTATCGGCGCCGCGAGTGCCGTGTCATATTGGCAACTCGCTTCTCCGACTGCGGCCACGCCGCCCTGTCCCGCCCACAACGCCATCCACCCATCGCGCAACAGATCCGCGGTTAGGTAGTTTCGCCGCAGCTTGTGCTGAGTGAGGAGCCATGCGGAAGTAGGCTTTGCGAGCGGAAACTTCTAGTTGGTCGACCATCCGGAAGTTATCCGCTTGGGCGCAGATCTTCTACTATTCCGAGCGACCTCCTCGGAATTGCTTCCTGTAAAACACGGGTCTCAGTCGCTGCTGGGTCTGTATCGATGGCTCGAAACTCGCCCTCGTCAATCAAAGCTGCGGAATCCTCGTTCTTCAGCTTGGAGTTGCCAGTCAGATTGGGAGCAATTGTTCGCACTCAGTCTTCGTGGTGCTCGTCCCTTCCTGGCCCTACCTTGGTGAAGTGAATCGTGAGCACCTCGGCATTATTGTTATCCATCAGATCCATTTCGTTTCCGCCGGCAATAATTACGAACGAGTGGAGACCTGTCCCAACAGCGTCCGCGATGCCGGTGCAATTGCGATTCACCGTGTAGGTTCCGGTCAGGGGAGCTTGAAAGACATTCCCGTTGAGATTGATCGTCTGATCCGCGACGAAGTGACCTTTACCGTCGAAGGTTGACACCCCGACAGCTACGATCGGTCCGACACCCAGGACCTCTCCTCTGAGCACCTCCCCATAAGCTCCGTTCAGGGTAGCTACTGAGCAGCCTTCACTCGCCTCATGCGCCTGCACTTTGGGCAAGGAGTGTTTGGAGAAGGAGAGTAAGACCACGATGGCTGTAAGACCGATTGCGCTCAGCTTGAAAGCAGAAGGAACATTCATGATGACCTCCGATGGTGCGACCTGCGGTGGTGGTGCATGGAATGATCGGCCCTGTTCAGAGGGGTGCCAGGACCGATATAGGTGTGGGGAATGTCCTGTATCTTTCTCGGCTGGAGTCGGGGACCCGGGGTCCCGAATTTTCCCGGGTCTTCCTGGCCGATCGACAATTACTTCTCTCCGGTACGGAGAGCCGCGACAGTTTCGCCGTGAGGTAGCTGCGCTTCCTGGACGCGAGCCCGTTTCTCCAGTCTCGACGTTGGAAGCTCCACGTTCATGGACACAGCGCTGCAAAGCACTTCATGCAGGAAATACTGCTTGCCATACTGCGTGAAGACCGCTCTACCGTTGCTGGTCGACCGGTCAGCAGGAGAGAGATCAGCAGCATAGGTTGTGGTCAATGCATGCAAGCGCCCGTCCTGGCTTTGAATCAGGATCGCGTTCGCAGCCGGGTAGCGGCTGACCTCGTAAGTCCCCGCGGGGAACATCTGGCTGCCAACCGTGAAATCGAAAGGAACCTTGAACCGGAGTGCCTGGGCGTGTGCGCAGGAGCTGCCTATCGAGAGTAAGGCTGCCGCGAAATAGGTGAGTGCGATTGTGCGATGCATGGTGGTTTCTCCTTTTGGAGGCATCCTCGGATTGCCTTCGTGACGCATCACAACCCTCTTTGCAGCTGGGGTCAAAGAAACTTGCCGTAAAACCTCCGTGAACAACTAAGTCATTGCGAATGAGATAGGTCGAATTCGGTCGTAAACTATCGCGCCGGTTGATACACTCGCTGCGACCGCTCGCACCAGATTTGTGCAGGGCGAGATCGGGGGCGAGACGTGCAGACGCCTCTCGGTTCTCTCTTTCGATTCGGCCCGTTCCAGGTGAATTCCGTCTCTGGCGAACTCCTGAAAAAAGGGAACCGGGTGAAGCTGCAGGAGCAGCCATTCCGGCTTCTGGTCATTCTTTTGGAAAACGCGGGAGAGGTGGTCACCCGCGACGACCTGCGCCATCGCATCTGGCGCGACGATACTTTTGTGGACTTTGACAGTAGCCTGCGCGTCGCCGTTCGCAAACTGAGAGAGGCGCTTGGCGACGATGCCGAGAACCCCCGCTATATCGAGACCATTCCCAAACGGGGATATCGCTTCCTCGCTCCGGAGATCTATCCGGAACTCGCCGCCCATCGCGTCGGAGAACTCGTCGCGAGCCCGTTATCGACCACGATAGCCGCGCCTGACAATGGCGATTCGGTTGCACGCCTTGTGCGGCGCTCGAACCGGTCCCGCTGGTGGATGTTCGCAACGGTCTTGCTGCTCATCGCGGCTGGGTGCGTCTTGGTGGCATTCCGCACGTTCCGCCAGCGGAAAGTGCTCACGGAAAAGGACACGGTCGTTCTTGCCGATTTTGCGAATTCGACCGGCGACCCCGTATTCGACGAGACGCTGCGGCAAGGCATGGCGGTGCAACTGGAACAGTCGCCCTTCTTGAGCATTGTCTCCGGGGGACGAATCCAGCAGACGCTGAAGATGATGGGCCAGACTGCCGACGCAAAACTTACCCCGGCGATAGCCCGGGAACTTTGCCAGAGAACGAGCAGCGCCGCCGTGCTCAACGGCTCCATCGCGCAAATTGGCACGCATTATCTGCTGGCCCTCGAGGCGGTCAACTGCACCAGTGGCGATTCGCTGGCGAGCACGGAAGCTCAGGCCAGCGGCAAGAACGGTGTGCTCGATGCTTTGGGAAAGACAGCTTCCGAGATGCGGAAGAAGCTGGGCGAGTCGCTTGGCACTGTGCGGAAGTTTGATACTCCTCTTGAACAAGCGACTACGACGTCGCTTGAGGCTCTTAAGGCTTACAGCCTAGGCCGGAAGGCATCGGCTGCCAGCGAGTGGGCTGCCGGCATCCCGTTCTTCCAGCGAGCCATCCGTCTCGATCCGAATTTCGCTATGGCCTATGCCAGGCTCGGGAATATGTATCGGATGCTAGGCGAGCAGAGCCTGGCGGCGGAGAACACGCGGAAGGCCTACGAGCTGCGCGGACCCGTGAGTGAACTGGAGAAGTTCTACATCGAGTCTCATTATTACCAGGCGGCCACCGGAGAGTTGGAAAAGGCGAGCCAGGTCTATGAACTCTGGGCACAGAGTTATCCGCGAGATTGGGCACGGCCAAGCGCCGAGACTGCTGTCACATCCATGCTGGGTCAATACGATAAGGAGCTTATCGAAGCCCGCGAGGAACTCCGCCTCAACCCCAACGGCGGTGGTTATTGGGACCTCCTCGACTCCTATCTGCGGCTGAATCGTCTGACGGAGGCCCAGTCCACATTCGAAGAGGCAGAGGCGAAAAAATTGGATTCCTCTTCCATGCGCTACTTTGTGTACCAGCTTCGCTTCCTGCAGAATGATGCGGCGGGAATGTCTCAGCAGGTGGCCTGGGCTACGGGCAAGCTGGGAGTGGAAGATGTGTTTCTACGCCTGGAGGCGAACACCGCTGCTTACTCGGGTAGGCTGCGACGGGCCCGGGATCTTTCCCGTCAGGGAGTGATTTCGGCCAAACGAGCCGAAGAGCCGGAGCCGGCAGCGGAGGGTGAAGCTGACGCCGCGTTCCGGGAAGCTCTGTTTGGAAATCCAGCCGAAGCCCGTGAGCGAGCCGCGGAGGCGCTCAAGCTTTCAAACGGCAGGGATGTCCAGTCTCTGGCGGCTCTGGCGCTGGCCTTCGCGGGTGACCAGGTACGAGTGGAGACACTTGCCACTGATTTAGACAACAGGTTTCCAGAGCATACGATTGTTCAGTCTTATTATCTTCCAACCCTTCGCGCCCAAGTGGCGCTGAGCCGCGACGACCCCTCAGCGGCCATCGAGATCCTTCAGGCTGCGGCTCCGTACGAGCTGAGCGGATCGGGTGCGCTCTACCCCGCTTATGTGCGTGGGGAAGCCTATCTCGCTGCGCATAAGGGAAACGAAGCAGCCGGCGAGTTTCAGAAAATCCTCGACCATCGGGGAATCGTGATAAACGCGCCCGTCGGAGCTCTTGCGCATCTCGGCCTGGGCCGGGCTTACGCGCTGTCGGGAGATAGAGCCAAGGCGAAAGCTTCTTATCAGGATTTCCTCACCTTGTGGAAGGATGCGGATCCCGACATTCCGCTGCTGAAGCAAGCCAAGGCGGAGTTTGTGAAACTGAACTAGCAGTTATGTCGTTCGATTAGAGCCATTCCGGTCATACTGTGATCTGCGGAAAATAGACCACCGAACTTAACGAGCTGCGATGTTCGAAAGGAGGACCCCTATAACTAGCCTTTTTGAACATAATTGCGTCCTGTGTGCCAAGATCGATCGGAAGCGACTGTCAGTTGGTGACAACAGGGATGGCTGTCGAAAAACTCGAACTCTATGAAAGCTCAGTCAAATCTGGGGATGGAAAATGTCTAAGCGGCCGCGACAAATCGTTTGTAGGAGATCGTGACGCGATCTAATTTCGTTCGGTCCGTGGTCTCCCGTTGCCACCTATTTCAGTGGAAGAACACACTTCCATGGAACCTGAGCTCCGCGGCCAAAGTCGGAATCCTCCTCTTCAAAAACTCCGTCATTCAGATATGGTCCCGGTTTTGATAACTACGTTTGAAATATTCACCAGGGTTGGCCCCGACAACTCGCTTGAACGCCTTACTGAATGCAGCATCGGACTCGTAACCGACCGACCGGGCAACGTCTATGAGCTTCTTGTCACGCCTTTCGAGTAACGGCATCGCCTTCTGCATCCGCCACTCGGTTACGTATTCCAGCGGTGTTTGACCGAGCAGCTCTTTAAAACGCGCTGCGAATGCGGAGCGAGACATGCCCGCCGCTTCGGCCAGGGATTCGACCGTCCAGGGTGAATTTACTTTGTCGTGAATGGCACTCAGAGCAGTGCCCATTTGAGGATCGAAGATCGCACGAAGCCATCCTTTGTTGCGCCATTCCACTCCCGACGCGATATGCGCCCGGAGTACCTGGATAAACAGGATTTCGGCCAGCCGAGTTGCAACTACTTCGGATCCCGGCACCTGTTCTGCCATTTCCGACGCCAGCGCCTGCATTGTGCTGTGAAGAGCGAGCGTGCGTGCCTGATCGGCCTTCATCAGAATGAAGCTCGGCAATAACTGAGTGATCGGCTTCACGCTGGCGCGATCGAAACTCAAAGAGCCACAGACGATGGTCGTCGGTGCGCCACCCCCTCCGTATTGCGCGACATTGCCGTTGGCTTTGGCGCCGATCTCACGGAAACTCCATCTCGGACGTGTTCGCGGGCTGTCGCGCAAAACAATCGAAGTCCCGCGGGCCAGCAAGAAGCAATCACCCCCGGTGAGGGGAATCGGCTCCGGAATCCCTTGCACACTCAGCCAGCAGTTGCCGCGAGAAAGCATGGCGAAGTGCGCCAAATCTGTGGGGGAGATCTTTTTGCCGGAAGGCGTGACTTTTTCTTCGGGCTGGTTTTCCTGTTTTACGCCCCATGGGGCCGTGGCCTCGAGCCTGTGCAGACCGAAAGCGGTGATGTGCATCGTTCTGAAGATGTCTGTTATTGGGTCCAACGTAACCTTCCTCTTCTGGACGAATAGACAAAAAACAAGGACTCTTGGGCAGTTCTCGTCCAGCGCCAAAGAAATCTAGTCTTCTATACGGAATGCTACACATCAACCGAAGGGAGTAGTTATGGGAAAGCTTGAGGGCAAGGTTGCAGTCATCACGGGAGGATCGAGCGGTCTGGCGCTGGCGAGCGCCAAGCGCTTTGTGGAAGAGGGCGCCTACGTTTTCATCACGGGCAGGAGGCAGGAGCAGCTCGATCAGGCCGTGAAGTTGATTGGCCGGAACGTGACCGGCGTGCGCGGTGACGCGGCAAATCTCGATGACCTCGACCGCCTGTTCGATACGGTCAAGCGGGAAAAGGGCAAGATCGACGTCCTGTTCGCGAGCGCCGGCAAGGGCGAGGCCCTGCCACTGGGCGAGATTACCGAGCAGCACTTCGATTCGGCCTTCGGCCTGAATACGCGCGGAACGCTGTTTACGGTCCAGAAGGCGTTGCCGCTGTTTAACGATGGTGGATCGATCATCATGACCGGATCCGTTGCTTCGGTGAAGGGTTTTCCTGGTT
Organism: uncultured Acidobacteriaceae bacterium; assembly: GCA_963797895.1. Classification (GTDB taxonomy): domain Bacteria; phylum Acidobacteriota; class Terriglobia; order Terriglobales; family Acidobacteriaceae; genus KBS-83. Next base: position 585,786 of record CAWCRD010000006.1, on the reverse strand, counting down.
TCGGCGTGTATTCGGCGAGCAAGGCAGCATTGCGCTCCTTCGCACGCACGTGGCTCAACGAACTGAAGGGCAGGAATATCCGGGTGAACGTGCTAGGCCCGGGGCCGATCGCGACACCGATGCAGGAAGAAGTTCTCACCAAGGAGGCGAAGGAGATGTTCGAATCCTTAATCCCGCGGGGAAAGATGGGTCAACCCGAGGAAATCGCGTCGGTCGCGCTGTTTCTTGCTTCAGACGATTCGAGCTTCGTGAATGGGGTGGAGTTGTCCGTCGACGGCGGCTTGTCGGCCATCTGAAGACGCGTCGAAGAGCGTGTGATCCGGCACGCCGCGGCTCGGCCTGGAAATCCTGCGGCAGAACAAGGGAGTAGAGACCGTCGAGTTGTGGGACGCGATCGTCCCTCCCTTGCTCTCGTCGCGGCTTTGTTCCGATCGCATGCGATGCGATCGGAACGATCCGATGTAAGAGAAATGGAGAGATTTCGATGAGCATTCAAGAGAATGTCCAGATTGTGAAGGATTTTTTTGCAGCGATCGGCCGCGGCGATAAGCAAGGCGTGCTGGCGCTGGTTGCCGAAGATATTGAGTGGATCATTCCGGGCGAGGACTGGCCGCTGGCCGGCACGCACCGCTCTCACGCAGGATTGGCGAATGTGCTTCAGAAGGCGTCCGAAGAGGTGGAAACGAGATACCCAGAGCCCCCCGAATTCGTGGCACAGGGAGACCGGGTCCTGGTCGTCGGCGTCGCTGTGGGAAAAATCAAAGCCACGAACAAGACGTTTGAGGACCACTGGGTCTTCGACATTACCGTTCGAAATGGCAAGTTGACGAAGATCCGGGAGTATATCGACACGCAAGCACTGGCGCGGCCTCCGAGCCTCAGGCCCTTACCCATCGAAAGCGATAGCACACGACACGATTCATAAATCGCGAATACGTGAACAGGGGCACCGCAATATCAACACGGATCGGAGAAACAACCGCGAAGCGCGTTTGCCGGTGCTAATGCGGCGCGTGCAGCCTTCGACTTCGGTCCAGGGATGGTGGACGGATGAGTAGGTCTTTCGCTGTCGAGCGTTCGGGCGAAGTCCCGTGTTTTCGGAAGTGCTCACGGTACGCTGATGGGGTCATCTTGCGGATGCGGCGGAACTGCCGGTTGAAGTTGGCCAGGTTGGACAGGCCTACCTCATCCGCGATCATGCTTACCGGAAAATTCGTCTCGGCTAGCCGCATGCACGCCCGTCCTATCCGGAGCCTGCTAAGGTAGGCGCTCACGCTTTCTCCGGTGTGCTTCACGAAGAGACGATGAAGCGACCTGGCTGAGATGTTGCCAATTCGACATAGCGTGCCGATGCGGACAGGTTCGTGAAATCGCTTGTGCAGGTGATTGAGCACTCGGGTCAGCTGTGCCGGCTCGGCATCGAGGTTGGTCGCAACGGTAGCTGCGACCTTCGAAAGATGAGCGGCCTGATCGTCGGCAAGTTCCAGAAGAAGATCGAGCGCGGTATGCAGACGCGAAGTCGCGCTCTCAGCCAACAGTCCATTCAGCAGGCCGGTCACTCGCGTCGCGGTCTCACGGCTGAAGGCCAGGCCATTCGCTGCATTTCGCAGCAGCTTGCGCAGCTTCGCATATTCCGGGCAGACCTCTGCAACCCGTAGCGCCCAGGCGCCTGAAAACCAGATGACAATCGCGATGTGCGGCTCGCCTTGAGCGAGTGTTGCAGTAGATGCCCAGGTGTGGGGCATGTCGGAAGGCACCAGCACCAGATCAGGCGACTCATACTGGCCGACGTGATCTCCGATGAAGCGCCATCCACGGCTGTTCAGCGTCAGCGTAAGTTCGTACTCGGGATGGTGATGCCACTCGAAAGGAATCGCGGGTACGCGCCGGTGATATACGCGCAGAGAGCAGCCCCTGGGAAAAGTTATGCGCTCGTATTGCGGCTTCATCCGTCTACCAATTCGGCCAAGCCCCAGGCTGGCGGTGTCCGAATTGTATCGAAAGTTGGCTCCTCTGCATCAGGCGCGACCTGCTCGCGACCCTAGAGTTAGTTCACGTGAGGTGACATGCCATGACCTTTGAAATCGAGAACCTTCCGGAAGCGATCCGGAGCACCAAGAAGCTGCTGCGCGAGGCTCTGCCCAATCACGCTGAGATCTTTCGCCAAGTCGAAGCCGAGATGCGCCGTCGTGTGGATGCAATCGTGAGGGAGCGCGAGGCAGGGCACGCGGTTATACCCATCGTGCAGTACTCCGACGTCGAAGCAGGTACCGTATCATCCGAGTCGACCGCGAAGATCAAGGAACGTGGCGCCTGCGTCATCCGCAGGACCTTCGATCCCGCACAGGCCCAAAGCTGGGACAACGAAATCGCAAGGTACGTGGAAGAGAACGGCCTGGACGCGAAGCTGGCGAACGCAGCAGAAGATAAATACTTCGGTACGCTCGCATCGGCCAAGCCACAGATATATGGAATCTACTGGTCTCGTCCGCAGGTCGAGGCGCGCCAGTCCGAGTCGCTGACGCGCGTTCGCGTCTTTCTCAATCAGCTATGGCAGGCAGAGAGTGAGGGGCGGAAGCACTTCGATCCCAACCAGGTGCCGGTATATGCGGATCGCATTCGTCGCCGGCCGCCAGGGTCAGCCTCGCTTGGCCTTTCGCCGCATGTTGACGGCGGATCTGTCGAGCGCTGGCTCGACGAAAACTTCCGCAAGGTATATCGCCATGTCTTCTCCGGCGAGTGGCGGAAGTACAACGCTTACGATGCGGCATATCGTCCAGAGGCGCGGGAGGTGCCATCTCCGGCCGTGTGCTCGATGTTCCGTACCTTCCAGGGATGGACGGCGCTGACTCGCCAGGGAAAGGGCGACGGTACGCTGCAACTGATTCCGATCGCGGAATCGATGGTCTATGTACTGCTGCGTGCGCTCCAGGAAGACGTGCCGGAGGATGAACTATGCGGTGCGCAACCCGGCCGTGCGCTCTCCGTTAATCCGCAGTATCACAGCCTGCTCATCGAGGCTCTGACATCCATTCCATTGATGGAGCCGGGAGACACCGTCTTCTGGCACTCCGATGTGGTGCATGCGGTGGAGAATGAGCACCGTGGAAGCGGCTACAGCAATGTGATGTACATTGCTTCTACTCCCGGCTGTGCAAAGAACACGGCGTATCTCGCACGCCAGGCGCCGGCATTCCTCTCCGGCAGGACTCCGCCGGACTTCGCGCCCGACGACTTCGAAGTCGATTTCAAGGGACGCGGAACTGAGCAGACTTAACCCCGCTGGGCCGCTCACAACTCGGGCTCGGTGTGGCTTCTGAGAACCTTCGGGAGTCTGCAGCGAATCTCGCATCGGCTTAGTCATGGCCAAACGCCACCAGCGAGGTTAATCACTACCGATAAGTCGGCTTATCGGAAGTGATGCCTGCTGCCCTGGTTTACTTCCTTGCTGACGTTCATGCGCAGGCGAGAGCTTGTACAGTCGACGCATGGCGCTCAAACGGATGGATAACGTAGGAATCGTTGTCGATGACCTCGGAGAGTCGATTGACTTCTTTCGAGAGCTCGGTCTTGAGCTAGAAGGGCGGGCCACGATCGAAGGAGAGTGGGCAGGACGTGTCACCGGACTTGCCGATCAGCGCGTCGAGATTGCGATGATGCGCACACCGGACGGCCACAGCCGTCTCGAGCTCTCCCGCTTTCTCACGCCGCCTGTCGTCGCGGATCACCGCAACGCCCCAGTGAACGCTCTGGGCTACCTGCGCGTCATGTTCGCCGTGGACGACATCGACGAGACGCTGGGCAGGCTTCGCAAGCGCGGCGCACAGCTCGTAGGCGAAGTCGTCCGGTATCAGGATTCATATCGGCTCTGCTACATCCGCGGGCCTGAAGGGCTTCTCATCGGACTCGCCCAGGAACTCAATTGAACGCGATGGCATTGGGCTGTTCGGAGTTGAACCGGATCGGTGCTCGGAAGCTGGTTTCTCGCCAGTCGTCCCGGTGGTTACTTTGCGCAGCGAAAGCCATCCATCACCGCGGTGATCTATGTCGCCCGACCGAATGCGGTTTCAATGAGTGACTCGGCCCGATAACGACATCTGAAAGACACCGTCAACTCGGCAGTGCGTGTTTATCGTAGAATTCGAGGCCGGAACGGCATTGAAAGTTAACGGAGGACTGAAATGATCCGGCTAGTCCTCACTTTGATCTTGCTGTACCCGACGTTCTCACTTGCACAGGGCGAAGACAACCACCCGGCACCCGAAACACTGGGCGCGGTTTCATTCCCGACATCGTGCCATCCAGCAACGCAGCGGGAATTTGACCGCGCGGTCGCGCTCCTGCATTCGTTTTCCTACAAAGCTGCAGAGGAATCCTTCCGAAGTGTGGCGACACAGGATTCTCACTGCGCCATCGCCCATTGGGGAATCGCGATGACGCACTTCCACCAGATGTGGGAGCCGCGTGTTCCGCCAGCAGGTATTTCCGAAGCGCAGAGTGAAATCAGCCGTGCTGAAATGCTTGAGGAATCTTCCGATCGCGAGCGCGGTTTCATCCGCGCGCTCAGCCTGATCTTCACAGGCGCTTCCACTGTGCCGTACCGCACGCGCGCATTGAACTATGAGACCGCGATGCACGAGCTTGCGGCAGCAAACCCCAAGGACGTTGAGGCTCAGGTGTTTTATGCGCTCGCCCTCATCTCAAACGCTTCTCCATCTGACCAGGAGCATCGAAAACAAAAGCATGCGGTCGACCTCCTTGAACCTCTTTATCGCCAATTCCCAAATCACCCCGGAATCCCTCATTACCTCATCCATGCCTGCGACAACCAGGAACTAGCTTCGAGCGGCCTCGCGGCAGCCAGGGCATATGCCAGCATCGCGCCGTCGGCTCCCCATGCGCTGCACATGCCGTCGCATATATTTACGCGGCTCGGTCTATGGGACGACTCCATCGCATCCAATCTCGCTGCCAGAAGCGCCGCGCACCAGCAGGGCGATAGAGGCGAAGAACTGCACGCGATGGACTACTTGACCTACGCCTACCTGCAGAGCGGTCGCGATCAAGAGGCGGCTGGAGTCATCCATCAAATGCAGGAGATGCGAAATCTGGATATGGGCGATTTCAAAATCGGATACGCTGCAACGGCCATGCCCATTCGCTACATCGTCGAACGACAGCGGTGGAGCGACGCGCAGAAAATCATCAACCCGCCAGAATCGGCTCAACCGCATGTCATCGCTATTGCCATCTGGGCTCGCAGCCTCGGGTTCGCCCGAAGCGGCAACGTCCAGCAAGCTGAAAAAGAATCCGAAGCGCTGCGCCAAATCGAGGGACGCATTCGGGCATCGGGAAACGACTACTGGGCAACTCAGGTAGACATCCTGAGGCGCGAAGGCATGGCCTGGGCGGCGCAGGCTGCGAATCGGCCCGATGAAGCCGCCGTCATCCTGAGCGGCGCCGCCAATGACGAAGACGGAATCGAGAAACTCCCGGTGACACCGGGGCCGATCATCCCCGCTCGCGAACAGTTGGGGCAGTTGTTCCTTGAACAGGGCAATTCCGCTGCGGCAGCCAAGGCATTCGCAATGGCACTAGTGAATGCTCCCGGGCGCCGAGGAGCATTACAAGGGGCCGCTCAGGCCACTCACTCTCACTGAGCGCCAAATCGCCAATGCGCTCCTTGAGAGAACCGATTCCTTGCCATAAGTCGGCGTATGGGAAGTGAGGCCGCGTCATTGACGCGGAGCGCGTTTCACAGGATGATCGATGGCGTTCCGGCGGAGGCTCCCGCTGTGATTCTCCCGGTGGGCCCTATGGATATACTTTTTCACACCCATCATGAAGCGCCACGCGCTTATCTTCGGTATTGTCGGCGGCGTCCTCATCGCCACCCTCCAGTACACCGAATATCGCTTTGTCGTCATCGAGCACTCGGTCGAACTCTACAGCGCGCTAGTCGCCATCCTGTTCGCGAGCTTCGGCATCTGGCTCGGCCTTCGCATCACGCGCCGTCGCGAAACGAGCCGCGAAACGATCCGCGAAACCGTCCGCGAGACGGTCGTGGTGAGGGAAGTGCTTGTCCCCGCGGAAGGGTCCGCACTCCAACCCTTCGCTCCTAATACGGGCAACCAGCAGACGCTCGGGATTACGGCACGCGAGCTCGAGATCCTCAACCTAGTCGCTCGCGGCTTCAGCAATCGCGAGATCGCCACGCAGCTTTTCGTTTCCGAAAACACGGTCAAGACACACTGTGCCCGGGCCTTCGACAAGCTCGGAGCCGCCCGCCGCACCCAGGCCGTCCTGCGGGGCAAAGAACTCGGTCTGCTGCCGTGAACGGGTCACCCGAAAGCACGATTTTCGCTCCATTCCTCGAAAAATCATTAGAAAGAATGACGACATCGGACCCGGCTTGACTGCATCGTGACTCCATCCTCACCCGCACCAGGAGCTTTCCATGAAGAAAACCGTGCTCACGTTCGGCCTCATCTCCGGCGTCATGATCTCCGTCCTGATGGGCGGCTCAATGCTCTTCGCCAACAAGTTCGGCTCCGGGCACAGCATGGTCAGCATGGCGCTCGGCTACACGATGATGGTGGCCTCGTTCCTGCTGATCTACTTCGGCATCCGCAGCTACCGCGACAACGTGCTCGCCGGCCAAATCTCCTTCGGCCGCGCCTTCTCCTGCGGCATCCTTATCGCGCTCATCACCTGCGTCTGCTATGTCGTCATGTGGGAGATCCTCTACTTCAATTTCATGCCCCACATGATGGACAGCTACTTCGCCGCGCAGATTCAAAAGGTCCAGTCTTCCGGACTTGACCCCGCTACCACCGCCGCGCGCGTGGCTGCCATACAGCATTCTCAGCAGCTCTACCAGAACCCGTTCGTCAACATGGCCTACACCTTCATGGAGCCGCTGCCCGTCGGCCTTGTCATTACGCTCATTTCTGCTGCGATCCTCCGCCGCAAAGCCCCTGGCGAACGTGTGGCCGCTCCCGCAGTCACAAACACATAAATCAAACGGCCGCGGCGCAAGCCCGGAGTTTCCGTCTTCTGAACCGTCAAATGCGAGACTCCGGAATGACCCGGGGCCTCGCACTTGGCCCATCCATATAGATAGTGAGGATCGTCAGTACTTCACGTTCGAGAGATCCTCAATCAGGCCCGGGCCGGTTGGATTCCATCCCAGTGTCCTGCGCGTCCATTCGCTGGAGGCTGGCATATCCACCGTTGCAAAGTGACCGAAGAACGTCCCGAGGTGCTCGCCGGCCTTTTCAGCCGGGATCGAAACTGCCGGCACCTTCAGTCCCCTGGCGATCGTTTCCGCAACTTCCCGCAGCGACACGCCTTCTTCCTGCACCGCGTGATATGTCGTCACGCCGGGGCCGGTCTTCTCGACCGCCAGCCGATAGAGGTGCGCCACATCCTTCAGCGGAGCAGCAGCCCAGCGGTTCGCGCCATCACCGACATACGCCGAAACACCCTTTTCGCGCGCGATCTGAATCACCATTGTGACCAGCCCCTGCTTGCGCGTGTCGTGCACCTGGGGCAGGCGCACAATCGCCACATGCAGACCCTTTGCCGCTGCCGCCTGCGCCGCCTGTTCCGGCCTGCGCGGAATTGCCGGATTGTCTGCTGGAGGATCGCTCTCCAGGCGCAGGTGGCCGGGGCCGCCGCTCGCCAGCCCGGTTCCGGAGGTGACCACAAGCAGCTTGCCCGGTTCGAGCACCGATGCCAGCGCCTCAATCGCCTGGATCTCCTCCTTGGCATTCTGCGCAAAGGTCGAGAAGTCGTGGTTAAACGCCAGGTTCACCACGGCATCCATGCCTTTGGCGCCGCTGCGCAGGCTTTCGAGGTCGGTAAGATTTCCGCGATGCACCTCCGCGCCTGCAGCCTTCAACTGCTCCACGCCGGCATCGCTGCGCGTCAGGCCGCGCACCTGATGTCCTGCCGCAATCAGTTCCTTGACCAACTCCGTTCCAATAAAACCTGTTGCTCCTGTGACAAATATGCGCATCTTCAATCCTCCTGTTGTTGTGGCGCCATCTGCGTAGTCCCGCGTCGAAGTTGACATTCTGGGGTCTACCTCATAAAACGGGGAATGTCCCCGAATAGTAATGAGATAAACGGGGACAGTCCCCGGTTGCAGAAAGTTTCCACTACTGTTCGCATGAAGCGCAAGAAGGTCCCGGCAGCTCCGCCCGTCCGCAAGCCCCGCGCCGACGCGGAGCGCAACCGTGAGCGCATTCTTGAGGTGGCGAAGGAGGTTTTTACGCGCGATGGCGCAGCTGCGAGCCTTGACGATATCGCGCGGCGATCCGGCGTTGGCAATGCCACCCTCTATCGCCACTTTCCAACCCGCGATGCTCTTATCGAAGCTGTCTACCGCAACGAAGTGGAAAAGCTTGCCGCCGCCGAACAGCGCTTCGCCGCCAGCATGCCGCCGCTGGAAGCGCTGCGCGCCTGGATGCTTCTTTTCATCGACCATGTGGCCGGCAAAAGGCTCATCATTCCCGCGATGGACACCGTCGCCGGCGGCTCCATGCGGCTGATCGAAGGCTCCCGCTCACTGATCCACACCGCTTTCGTAGCCTCAGTGAAGCGCGCCATCGCAAGCGGTGACCTGCGCTCTGACACCGATCCCGACGACTTCGCCCGTGCCCTCATCGGCGTCTTTCACACCACTGCTATCCCTGGCTGGGAGGCCAGCGCCCGGCGTATTGTCGACATCCTTATTGCGGGCTCGCGATCAACGCCGAAAGACCCGTCTGCGTTATCGCGGGCGCGGCGGACGTAACGGCCGGAGCTATCTCTTCAGCAGCGTGCTCTTCCCAAGGGCCACGCCCACGCTGAGTGGAGCAGCACAACGGCTGCAGGCATTTACGCCTGTGTCCTGCTCTGCCGATGCTTCATGGGATGGCGGAAGCGCGCCGACTTATCGTTGCGTCATTCGCTTCGTAGCGTCTGCATGGGGTCTACGGAGGCGGCGCGGCGGGCGGGCAGATAGCTGGCGAGCAGGGCGGCGGCCACCAGGACGCAGGGTACGGTCACGTATGAAATGGGATCCAGCGGCGTGATGCCGAAGAGCAATGAGCGCATCGACTGGGTGAGGGCGGTGGCGGCGCAGATTCCGATGACGGCACCGATGCCGGTGAGGACCAGCGCGGAGCGGATAAACATCCAGCTGAGGCTGCCGCGCTGAGCGCCGAGGGCGAGGCGGATGCCGATTTCGCGAGTGCGCTGCGAGACTGCGTACGAGATCACACCGTAGATGCCGATGATGCTGAGGGCGAGCGCCATGGAGCCGGCGATCGCGAGCATGACAAGGGTGAACGAAGTGCGGGCCATCGACTGGCCATAGATGTCCTGCATGGTGGCGATTGCGGCGACGGGCAAATTGCCGTTGACGGACCAGACGGCGCGCTGCACCTGGCTGGTGAAGTTTTGGGCGCCTGCACGGTCGGAACGAATGGCGAAGGTGACGGAGCGTGGACCGTCGATGGTGGGCTGCTGCGTGTAGGGATCGTTGAGCATGGCCGGCCAGTAAACGGTGGGGGGCGCAACGTCCTGAACACCGTGCTGACGGACGTCTTCGACAACGCCGATGATTTCCTGCCATGGCATGCTGTTGAACTGGCGCGCGCGTTTGCCGATGGCAGCGGCGGCGGAGCCCCAGCCATCGCGGGCGAAGGCTTCCGAAACAATGAGGTAGGGATGGAGGCCGTATATGTCAGCCCAGGTAAAGTCGCGGCCGGCGACGAGGCGCGTGCCCATGGCGTGGAAGAATCCCGGCGAGACGTAATTAAAGAGGCGCAAGGGCGGCTCGTTGCCGGGGTAGGTTTTGCCCTCCACGCGAATTTCATCCCAGTTGGGATCAAAACCCTGCATCGGCAGAGCGCTGGCGAAGCCGACGGAGGTGACGCCGGGGATGGCGGCGATCTGGTCGACGATGCTGTTCTGCGTGCGGGTCACGACGAGCGGATCGGCGATGAGTGAATCGGGGATGGAGATGCTGAGGGTCTGTATGTGGGCCGGATCGGTAAAGCCGGGATTGACGTTGCGGAGAGCGCCGAAGGTACGAATCATGAGCAGCGCGCTGATGAGGAGCACGAGCGCCATAGCGGTTTGCGCGATGATGAGCAGGCTGCGGGAGCGGTGACGAGTGCGGCTGGCGCTGGCGGCGTGGGTGGACGAGCCCAAGGTGAGTGAGAGGGTGGAACGCGCGTAACGCCAGGCGGGGATGGCCCCGAACAGGAGACCGGAGAAGACAGCGAGCAGAGATGTAAAGGCGAGAGTGCGCGCGTCGAATGTGATTTCGGCGAGGCGAGGCAGATTGGCGGGGCCGACAGCGACCAGCAGGCGGAGGCCTGCCCAGGCGACGGCGATAGAGATCGCGCCGCCCGCGAGGCCGAGGGCGACGCTTTCGAAGAGCAACTCACGCGCGATGCGGAAGCGGCCGGCACCCAGTGCGGCTCGGACGGAGAGCTCATGCTGGCGGGATTCCGCGCGGACGAGGAGGAGATTCGCTATATTCGCGCAGGCAATGAGCATGACGAGGCCGACGGTGGCCATGACGACCCACAGAACGCCGCCGACATTCCCGATGACCTGCTGTTTGAGCGAATGAAAATTCGGCGTAATGCGCCAGATGCGGTAGTAGTGCGGATTGGTGCCGGGGCCGTTCGACCAGGAGTCCATCCACACGGGAATGAGGCGGGCGATATCTGCGTCTGCCTGGGGAATGGAGACGCCGGGTTTGAGCCGGCCGATACTTTCATATCCGAAGGGCGCGAGCTTCTGGTTGACGGGATCGAGGGCAAGCGGAAGAAGGAGGTCAAAGTCGCGGTCCGCGACACGGAAGTTGCGGGGCATGACGCCGACAATGGCGCGGGGCTGGGCATCGACCTGGAGAACGCGGCCGAGGACGGAAGGATCGCCGCCGAAGCGACGCTGCCAATAGCCGTAGCTGAGCATGACGCTTTTGGAACCGCGGGGATCCTGTTCGGCGGCTGAGAACCAGCGGCCGTCGACAGCGGGAACGTCAAAGGTTTCCAGCACGCCGCCGCTGACGAGCGCAGTCCTGACCTGCTCGGGACGGGCGATACCTGTGACGTTCGCGGTGCCCGGGGTCCAGATGCCGAGGGACTGGAAGGTCTGGTTGTGCCGGAGGAAGGTGAAGTACATGGACGGCGAGAGTTGGAGGCCGCTCGAAAAGCTGGCGAGTCCACCGGCGCCGGGCGCATTGAGCCATAGGGCAACGAGCCGGTCTGATTCCGGATACGGCAGGGGGCGCAGAAGGACGCGATTGATGACGCTGAAGACGGCGGCGTTGGCGCCGATGCCGATGGCGAGAGTGAGCAGGACGGTGGCGGCGAATCCCGGAGTCCTCCGCAGCCGCCGCAGCACGTAGCGGAGATCCTGCCACAAGCGCTCTGCCATCGCCCAGCCCCAGGCTTCGTGGGTCTGGTCTTTGATCAAGGCTGTGTTGCCGAAGGCGCGTTTTGCAGCGTAGCGGGCTTCGCCGGAGGACAAACCGCGTTCGCGCTGCTCTTCTTCTTCGAGCTCGAGGTCGGAGCTTAGCTCTCGCTCCAGGTCGGCATCGCGTTTTCTGATTTGCCACCAATGCATGTCAGGTCTCCTCGGTTGTGGGCGAGATCACCGACGCCCAGCAGGACGTGTCATTCCGATCGCAGCGCCCTCATGGGATCGATGGATGCAGCGCGTCTGGCCGGTACAATCGCAGCGATCGTGGCGGCAAGCAAAAGCAGTGATACGCTGCCGCCGATGGCCAGGGGATCCATGACGGGCGTTTGGTAGAGGAGACTGCGGACCCAGCGCAGGGCTAGCAGTGACATTGTGAGTCCAAGACCCGTGCCGAACAGAACGGAATATGCAGCCTGCCGCAGTACGAGCGCGATCAGAGCACTTCTACGCGAGCCCAAAGCCATGCGGATGCCGAACTCCTGCCGGCGCAGCGAGACCGAGTACGCAAGCACCCCGTAGACGCCGAGAAGAGCCAGGAGCAGTGAAGCTGCGCCAAAACTGCTAAGGACCATTGCCTGAAAACGGTCGGCTGCCACGGAATCACTGACCTGTTCATCCATCGATTTGAGCGTGGGAATGGCAACCTGCGGATCGATCTGCCAGATCGCGCGACGCATCTCGGGCATCAGCGGGCCGCCGGGTTGCGAGCTACGCACCAGGAACGACAGAGTCAGCGGCGTGTAGGCCCAGTAGGGCAGGTAGACCACGGCGGCATCGTCCTTAAGACCGTTGATGCGCGCATCGGCGACGACTCCGATCACGGTGACGGTGTGCTTGTCGTCCGGAACAAAGTCAGACATTGCATGGCTGTCGTCGGGAACAATGCGAGAGATCTTTCGTCCGAGGGGATTTTCGCCAGGAAAAGCTTCGCGCGCGGTTCTCTCGGAGATGAGCGCCACATAGGGATTGGCGCGATCGGCGGCTGCGATGTTGCGCCCGGCGACCAGCGAGCTCTGCATCGTGGGCAGATAGTCGGGGTTGATCCAGCGCACGTTGATCGTCGGCTCCTTTCCGGCGGGTACGGGATGGTCCGGCCGGAAAAGATTGTCGACCCAGGTTTCACCGGTCATCGGCACTACGCTGGTGAGGGCGACCGACTGTACGCCGGGCAGCTGACGCAAAGCCGTAAGGGCGGCATCGGCAAAGGCCAGCCTGGCGGCACTTCCCCTGGGGCCGGCACTGTCATATTGCGGCGCGAACAGGTCGACCGCCGCGAGCGTGACATGGCTTGCGTCGAAGCCCCGATTCTGCCGGAGAAGATGGGAGAGGCTGCGCAGCGTGAGCGAGGTAAGGATAAGCAGGGCCAGCGTGCATGCTACCTGCGCCGCCACCATCAGGCTGCGCGCGCGATGGCTCTCTTTCGTATTGGCCGCGCGCGTAGAGTTTGTTTGCAGCGCGGCCTGCGGAGCAACGCGAAGGGAACGCAAGGCAGGCAACATGCCGAAGATGATTGCCGCGGCGATCGACAAGCCGCCACTGAAGACAAGGACAGGGAGGCTTACCTGCACCTCATTGAGACGCGGGATATTCGCAGGCGCGAATGCGATCAAGAGCCGCACACCGGCGAAGGCCAGCGCAGCTCCGGCCGCACCACCGGCGAAGGCCAGCAAGAGACTCTCAGCAAGACGCGACCTTACCAGTTGGCCGCGGCTTGCACCCAGTGCGGCGCGCAGCGCAGTCTCGCGTTCCGCGTTCACAGCACGCGCGAGTTGCAGATTGGCGAGGTTGACACACGCGATGAGCAGCACCGCGCCTACCGCTGCAAACAGCAGCCACAGCGCGCCGCTGACTCCGGACGCCACATCCTTTGTGAGGGGTGTGAGCGCGATTCCGAAATGGAAGGGCAGATGCGCGGAGAGCGTGTACGCCTTCTGCAGGGCCTCCAGCTCGGCGTTCGCCTGAGACAAGGTCACGCCGCGTTTGAGCCGGGCGATTGCCTTGTAGTTGAAGTTGCCCATATCTGCATTCAGGTCGCGCTCGCCTGGCACCAGCGGCTGAAACAGGAGAGCGCCGCCTGCGGTTTCCTGAAACGCGATCCTGGGCGCCAATGCGACCTGCGGAAATCGCATGCCCGGCGGCAGCACACCGATGACAGTGACCGGATGACCTTCGATGCGCAGCGTTTTGCCGATCGCAGCGGCATCGCGCGCGAAGAATGCCTGCCAGCCTTCGTAGCTCAATATCACGACGCTTGCGGTGTTTTGCCGCGCCTCGTCCGCGACGAAGTCGCGGCCCAGGATGGGTTGCACTCCAAGCAGCCGAAAGAGGTTGGGCGAAGCGACGACTGCGCCAACGATGCGGGGATGGTCACCCTTGCGAGAGACGCTCACTCCGCGCTGGCTGAAGATTGCCGCGTCTTCGAGGGTTGAGGCGTCTTTCTTCAAGCGCAGGAAATGGCGGTAATTATCGGGTATGGAGGACTGCTCGCTTCGCACCTCGTCTGAGACCGTCTCGCGCATCACGACCAGGCGATCCGGGTCCTGAAAGGCGAAGGGCTTGAGCAAAACCGCATTGACCACGCTGAAGACTGATGTAGCCGCGCCGATGCCCAGCGAAAGCGTGAGGATGGCGGTGAGCGCGAAGCCGGGAGATTTGCGCAGCTGGCGAACGGCATAGCGAAAGTCCCACCAAAGGCGTTCCAGTGGCGCCCAGCCCCAGGCTTCGTGGGTCTGGTCTTTGATCAGGGCTGCGTTGCCGAAGGCGCGTTTTGCAGCGTAGCGGGCTTCTTTTTGTGAGAGACCGCGTTCCTGCTGCTCTTCTTCTTCGAGCTCGAGGCCGGAGCGTAGCTCTCGCTCCAGGTCGGCATCGCGTTTTCTGATTTGCCACCGATGCATGTCAGCTTTCCTCGGCGGTGGGCCACATGACGCGCGCTACAGCCTCAGACATTTGCTTCCACTGCGATTCTTCGACCAGAAGTTGCTTGCGACCCTTCTCGGTCAGCCGGTAGTACTTGAACTCCCGATTGCGGTCCGGGGCTGTCTCCCATTTTGCGGCGACCCAGCCTCGCCGCTCCAGCCGGTGCAGCGCCGGATACAGGGAGCCGTGCTGCATCTGCAGAAAATCATTTGTCGTTCGCTGAATATGCTTGCCGATCTGGTGTCCATGCGCGGGGCCGTAGAGGAGCGTGCGCAGGATGAGCATGTCCAGCGTTCCCTGAAGGACGGCGGCGCTTCGTTGTGCGTTTTTCGCCATGGAAGAGATTCGACCCTCGATGCGATGCTGATGGTAGGCATTCGACTATCGGATTGTCAAGGCTGCGCCTTCGCTGGAGAAACAGCGGATCTCTCCGCTGCACGGCTTTCGTCGAGATGCATCTTGCGGCTTTGTGATCGCTTACGCGGTGCTGGGAGCGCCGCTGGGGTTTGCCACAACGTTGAAGAATTCGATGCAGGACGCGCACGCGCGTCATTAACCGGCCAATTCGCGTTGGCGCAACCAATCCAGGACCACATTCGCGACGATATCGCTGTTGTCGTCGGCCATGAGGGCATGGCTGTTTCCTCTGATACCTCGGGCGGGCAGCTCGATCCATTCTGCGTCCACACCGGCGGCGGCCAATGCCTCGTACCAGCGTCGGACGCGAGGAACCGAATCGATCCAGAATGGATGCTGGTCCAGATAGTCGCCCCACAGGAAGAGATGCGGGATGCCACGCAACGTCTCCGGAGCGCACTGCGCCGCGAGGGGCGCGCCCGAAGGTTCGATCGAGATTAGCGCCTTGATACGGTCCGGTGCATGCAGGGCAGCGTTCAGTCCGAAGTTGCCGCCCTGGCTGTGCGTGAGCACGATGCTGCTGTCGAGCCGGGCGATCAGCGCATCGTATGCATGCTGCGTAAGGGCATCGTTGGTCGCCCAGCGAGGAACGAACTGATTCAAGAACGTCTCCATGCTACCGACGGGAAAGCGCAGTCCATCGTGAGTGCGCCGTTGCGCCGGATTAGCGTTCCACGAACCGGCTGGCCCGAAGCGAAAGATCTCGTCCCACGTCTCACGCGCCGTACGAAAATAGGGGGCTTCCGGATAGATGTCTGGATAAGGCGCCCACGACGCGCGGCCACGCTCCACTGCGTCGGAAACATACACGTCGAATCCCGCGCGGAGGAAGAACATCTGCCAGCCGGGGCGTCCGTCCGGCGTGGTTTCCCACGTGACGCCGCTCATGCCGCCACCGTGCCAGAGCAAAAGAGGATGCGGGCTGCGCGCTGACGCAAGCCGCACGTACTGTACGTACATCTGACCGACAATCAGTTCTCCGTTTGGATCGATGGGATGAACTTTGCCATGCGCCGTGCTCGCCCGCTCGCGTGGGCTCATCCCGGTGAGCGAGACCATGTGACCGCCCAGGTGAAAGCTCCCTATGTCGCGGATGAGAATCGGATTGGCGTGATCTAAGTCGGTTGTGGCCATCGGGGCAGTCTACTTGTTTATGAAGTTTTTGTCGGAAATTTTTGTCGGCTCAGTAAAGAGGACGACGTTGTTACGCAGCGGGATCGTCAAAGCTCAAGAATTCGACTTAGGAGAGATTAAACTCATCCTTCGATCTGCTTCGGAAATTGATGGAGGGAGCACGATTGTATGCGAGTGGCGCGTCGGAAAATCTGGAAATGTTTCGCCAGTTGGCTCTGGGTTGGTTTGGTGATGGGGCCGGCGGCTGTCGCGCAGATTGTGCCGGCTACAGGGCGCGGGTTGTTGATCAGCGATATCCATCTCGATCCGTTGGACGATCCTGCGATCGTCCAGCAACTTATCGCATCGCCGGTTACGCAGTGGGAAGCTGTCTTCAAAAGCTCGCAGCATACGTCGCTTTCCACTTACGGGGCGGATACGAATTATCGGCTGTTTTCCTCCACTCTGTCCGAAGCCGCCACGCGAGAGCCCTTCGACTACGTCGTGTTCACCGGGGATGCAGTTCGACATAACTTCTCGCAGGCGTTTGTCGCGGCGGGAGGAACGTCAGACCAGTTCGCGGATTTTGCCGCGAAGACAGAGGCGTTCGTGGTTCAGGAGCTGCAAAACAAGCTCAAGGTACCGGTCGTGGCAGCGCTGGGAAACAATGACTCGCCTTGCGGGGACTACCAGATTCCTCCGAATAGTCCGTTTCTTGCGGCGCTGGCGGATGAGCTGACGGTGCTCTCCGGCTCACCTGAAGCGAAGAGCACATTTGCGCTGGGCGGATTTTTTTCGATGGCTCATCCGACTATCGCCAATCAGGACATTATTGTTCTGAACACGATCTTCTGGTCGAGCTCATACAAGAGCTGCGCGCCGGATAGCGGGGATCGGGATAGAGGTGACCCGGGCGAAGCGGAGATGCAGTGGCTCGGGTGGAAGCTGTATGCGGACAGCCTGCTGCATCGCGGTGTGACGCTGGTGATGCACATTCCGCCGGGCATGGACGCGTATAACTCGTCGCATGGTAAATGCCAGGCGCCCGTGTCCTTTTGGGAGGACAGATACGCGGCTGAATTCAGCACTTTGATGAGTACTTATTCCAACGTGGTGCAGCTGGCTCTGGCCGGGCACATTCACATGGATGATTTTCGCGTAACAGCCGCGGACCCATCACGGCTGCCGCTGCGCATCACGCCATCCGTGAGCCCGATCTTCAGGAATAATCCGGGCTTCTCGGTGATGACGTATGACCGTACGACCGGTGCGGTGTCGGATATCGCGACCTACTTCCTCTCGCTTGCATCCCCGACGTCCACATGGTCAAAGGAATATCAGTTCTCGAGCGCGTACGACGTCAGCTCATTCAGTGCGGCCAACCTGTCTACCATCGCCGCAGCTATACGTAGTGGCGGCCCCACACAAAAAACCTTTGAGAATGACTACGCTGTTTCGACGTCGTCACCGATTGATCCGTCAAGTTTGTTGTTTTATTCCTGCGCGCAGACTCACTTCAGCACGACAAGCTACAGCGATTGTGTGTGTGGTGTGGCTGCACCCGCTTCGCATTCCGATGCGCCTCATCCGATGTAGGGCGATGGTGCGGGAGTAGTGCTGGGCGCGGCGGGGAAGGTGTCGAAGCCGCAGGAGGCGCAGAATCGCTGGCCAGTGTAGATGGCCTGGGCGCATCGGGGGCAGGCCACGAGCAGCGGGCGGCGGAGTGCGAAGTAGAAGAGGAAACCGAGCAGATTGGGGACCAGAGCGGCGAGGATTGTCCAGAGAATGGGCGGCATGCCGCGGTCGCGGGCGTCTGCGTAGACGTAGCCGAGACAAACGACCCACAGCGCGGCAAAGCAGCCGCCGAGTAGCCCCATGCCGAGGCCGGCGATCGCTTCCAACGCCGGTGATACGGGGCTGTGGCCAACGACTCGGCCATGGACTGCTCCTGCGATCAGCCCGATGAGCACGCCGAGGCAGATGAGGGCGCACGCAATCGCCTTCGCGGGACGAGGAACGACATTCCAAAAACGACGGTTCATACGATGTGTCCTTTTCTGCTCGCCGAGCGGGCGGAGACGAGGAGGAGTACGGGCAGCAAGAGAGAGAAGCACCAGGAGGGCGCGATCCAGAAGGTGAACAAGCCGGTGTGGGCCTGAGCGAGCGGAAGGTGAAGAACGGCGGCGAGCAGATTGCCCGCGTGCAATGCCGCGAAGGAGCCCGCGATGGTGAGCAGAAGCGCGGCGACGGTGACTTGCACGACCCGGGCGCGGCTAGGTTGCGCGGGCTGCAATTGCTGTGCGCGGAGCGCGAGGGCGGCGTGGACTTTTTCCTGCAGGCCGGGATCGGCGTCGAAGGAAAAGCCGCTCAGGCCGGCAATGGCGCGACGGCCCTCTTCTGCATAGGACTCGCATTGCGCGCAGGCGCGGAGATGTTCGCGGAGCGCTTGCTGCTCCTGATGGGAGGCTTCGCCGGCGAGAGACTTGTCGATGAGGTGGCGCATCGCGTCGTGACGATCAGCCTGCATGGTGCTCTCCTTTCGGTTGCGTTCGTGGAGTCATCTGCGTTCGTAAGGCGGCGAGACCGCGGTAGATGCGTGACGAGACGGTGGTGAGCGGAACGCCGATGACGGCGGACATTTCCTGAAGAGAGAGGTCCTCCTGAAAACGGAGCACGAGCGCTTCACGATAGATAGGCTCCAATGTCGCGAGCGTGTGTGCGAGGCGCTCGGCATCTTCGGTGCGCGCGGCTAACTCGAATGGCGACGGGGCGCTGGAGACGGGCGGTACGGGGTCACGATGCTCTTCGGTTGGATCGGAATCGGAGTCCAGGCTGAAGATGCGGCGTTTGCGGAGGTGGTCCAAGGTGAGATTGCGGGCGATGGCGAAGAGCCAGGGCTCGAAACGGGAGCGGCCGTTGTAGGAACTGCCGCGCTCAAGGACGCGGAGCCAGGTTTCCTGCACCAGATCGTTTACGGGATCGCGACGGCCGAGCAGGTAGATGAGATAGCGGACGAGGCGGAACTGATACTGCCGGACCAGCTCGTCGAGCAGCGCCATGTCCCGGTGGCGAAGGCCGCGCGCGATCCGCTGGGTATCGGTTGTCAAAGCCTCGGCCAAGGTGTCGCACTCAAGCATACGAGGGGTATACGGAGCAGCCGGGCGAAATTACGCAAGGATCGGAATCAGCCGGTGGCATTGGCCCGGCGCCGGGGCGGAGGATCGACTATCCGCTCCGAAAGATGCCTAAATTGTCTTAGCTGCCCAAAAGGCGGCAAGCACCCTGGCGCACTCCTCTAATGACGCCTGCGTAGCAGGGTCGAATGCATCCCGCCGCTCACTCTCCACATCTATCGTGCCGATCACCGCGCCAGCGTTGTCCAGCACCGGAACGATGATCTCCGACCGTGTGCTGTCGAGTGCGGTCAGATAATTCGGATCGCTCGCCACGTCGCCGACATTGATCGTTCGCTTGTCCGCGATCGTCCTGGAGGTGAGCCCCATGGTCACCGGAAATATGGGATAGGCGGGCGCGCTGGGGCCGCACCATGCAATGTTGGAGACCAGGCCACGCTGCATGTCCACGTCATACAAACCCACCCAACGATACGGTCCCGATTTGCGAATGGCCTCGGCAATCTGCGCGGCTTTGGCCGCGCGGTCCACGTCCGACGGGAGAATGTCCTGCAACCGCGCGAGAAGTTCGCTCTCCGGCATCGGTCAAGCCGCCCTCTGAACAGGAATATATCTTCGCGCAAGGAAAGATGGCGCGAGGGATATGCGGAGCAGCCGGGCGAAATTACGCCTGGATCGGAATTAGCCGGGCAAATTAGCGGCCGCAGCCCTGCCGCGCTGCTTCATTTGTTTGACATACCAGACTGTCCAGAGCGCCAGGATACCCATGGTTCCGTAGCCGATGATTGGACTGACGATGAGGTAGCTGCGGATGGAAATGCGGAAGACGAGCAGGCAGGCGACGATCGTCTGGCCGACAAGGCCGAATCCCCAGACGAGGGTCATGATGGTCATGCCGCGGCGAAAGTGCGGCTTCTCGCGGAGGGCTTCAAACCGGTTTGCGTCAGCGGGGGATTTTCGTAGCTCGCCGGCGTGGGCGAGCTGATAGATGAGCGGACGGCCAATAACAGCCGAGCCGAGGAAGGCGAGGCCGATGAGGCCGGTGACGAGGTTTTCACGCAATTGCAGGAAGCGCGCCGAGCCTCCGCCGAAAAACGCGAGCAGGGAGAGAACGATGCCAGCGAGCACCATTATGGAGACGGCATCGATGCGGCGGTTGCGCGCGAACTCGATGGCGCTCCAGAGGATGGGGGGCAAGGTTGCCGCAAGCAGGGCGTGCACCTGGCCTATGCGGGTTTCCAAGAGAACGTAGACGAGATAGGGAACGACGATGTTTACGCAAAGCTCGATCGCGATGCTGCCGATTGCTTTGCGGGTGAGAGCCATCGCGCTTGCCTCCTGGCGGGTCGCTCGCCGCCGAGTCTAGTTGCGGATTGCCGCCCCGCGCCAGCAGCTTGCGGGCAAGAAAAGATGGCGTGGCCTTTTGGGCCACGCCATCCGAGCGTCTCTCGAAACCAGACGGACGCTCACAAAGACTGCATTTTTAAACTGCACTCCGGAGGGGGCGCCAGCATTGGACCGCCTCCGGAATTTTTGATCGCTGCTTACTTCTTAGGCGGCGCGATGGTGTCCTTCGCCGACTTTGCAACGCGGAACTTTACGACCGTCTTGGCCTTGATCTTGATCGCCTCACCCGTCTGCGGGTTGCGGCCCATGCGCGCTTTGCGCTCTGCCTTTACCAGGCGGCCCAGTCCGGGGATCACGAATACGCCGTTCTTCTTGGTCTCCTTCACGGCCGTCTCCGTCAACGTGTCAAAGAACCCGCTCACCTGCTTGTTGGTCAATTCGAGCTTTTCGGCCATGTGCCGAACCAGCTGTGTCTTGGTCAATCCTGCTGCCATTTGAAATCCTCCTCGTGTCTCATCGGTTAGCGTTCCTTCCGGCCTTGGCCGGGAAGAATGCCTATGGGGGAAGCTCCGCACCCGCGTGCCGGACGCCATCTCTGGTTCCGGCTCCGGCGATTCCGAAGGGCGGATCGCCAGTATTCATGCGGGTTCCCGCAACTCCTACCGATGTTCACGATGCGGCCTTATGCCGCTG
Source organism: uncultured Acidobacteriaceae bacterium (assembly GCA_963797895.1). Classification (GTDB taxonomy): domain Bacteria; phylum Acidobacteriota; class Terriglobia; order Terriglobales; family Acidobacteriaceae; genus KBS-83. The sequence continues at coordinate 564,679 of CAWCRD010000006.1, read as the reverse complement.
CTTGTCAACGGCAAATCAGGCATTTCCACAGTTTTCTTCGTGTTTTGTAGTATTTTTATTGGTTTTCAGCGGTTTTCTACAACTTTTGCGGCAATTTGCGCGGCACGATCGCGATTCGAGATGGAGGAAACAGCAGATCCCTCCAGTTCGCATCGCTCCGATTGGGATGACGAAAGAGTAGCTGATCTACTTTAGAACAACGGCCTGCGTGGCCGCTGCGCTTTCGCGACGAGCGGCTGGTTCAGGAGCGCGATGAGCGGCGCGGCGGCACGGAAATGCTGCGCGACGGTTTTCGGGAAATCGGGTTTGGTCGCCATCTCCGATGGCAGCGAGGCACTGAAGCCCCACCGTTTCTGCCGAAAAAGATCTGCTGCGGGATGCTCGGTGGGAAATCCTTTCGGCGATCGGCTCAGCCGGGCCTCGCTTGTGTCTCGCTGTCCTTCGTCGTCAGGAAACAGACGCCGGAAGGCTCGCGCGCGCGCGAGTTTTCGATACTCGTCGTGATGTTCCAGGAGATAACGCCGGATGGCCAGCAATTGTTCCGTATCCGGCATGAAGGCACCGGCGGCGATCTCCACCTGCGAGCCGGAGACGTGCAGATAAAAGCCTGCGCCGGAGGTCTTGGCCAAGCCGTCATGCACCCACCAGGCGGCGACATGCTGCTTGTAGGGACGCTTGTCGCTGGAAAAGCGGGTGTCGCGGTAGATGCGCATCATGATGGATTCCGGCGCGCGCACATGCCCCGGCGCGAAATCCATCATGGCGCCGGTCACCGCATCGATGACGGCCAGCATGGGCCGCTTGATCTCCGCTTCATAGACCGGCTTGCGCGCGTTGAACCAGTCGCGGTCGTTGTTGCGTGCGAGGCCGCGGAGAAAACGTAACCCGGCGGGTGTGAAACAGGCTTGCGTCACGGGCGGACGCGCCTGCGGCGGTGCTGACCGCACGGGCGGACGCGCCTGCGGCGGTGCTGACCGCACGGGCGGACGCGCCTGCAGCCCGGATGGTGGGGTTCGCTTCCTCCGGTCGCTCACGCTGAGTGCGTTCTGTTTCATTCTGCTTGTTCACAGTTTTACCTCATCGCGAGCCGTACGGTGAGTCGAGGGTCATGATCATGGATGGAGATTGCATCGCTCCGGCTTCCTTGTTGGGAGCTACCCCACCCTATGCATCGGATGGGGCAGTTCTCGGGTGAAGCGGCAGGCTGCATGCTCTTCGCTTCGCTCAGCATGACGAAGGATGCTTATCGGGCAGGCACCGTCACGAAGGCGACCTGCTGCGTAGTGAATTTGCGCCTCTCTGCGCGGGCTGGGTTCGCGACTTCCGCAGCGTCGGTTTGTGCCTGCTGCTGGAACTGGAGGAGCGTGTAGCCCGCCGCATCGTGATCGAAGAGCAGCAGCGAGGTTCCAGGCGCCTTGCTGAGATGACGCGGTTTGGACGTCAAGAAGGTGGCGCGGCCGAAGGTGCGGAGCCTCCAGATCTGGCTTCCTGCTTGCACGCGCGAGATCACATAGTGGCCCGCGGGCATGGAGATGCCGGCCGCGGTGAAGGCAAAAGGAACGTTGGCGGACATCACGTCAGTTTCGTCCTGGCCATACGCCAGGTGAGACGACGCGAGCAGAGCAGCAACAGCGAGTATTTGCATGAGCTTCATAAGCTTCCTCCTTGGGCTTGCATATCTCGTAACTACGGTTAGGACATTTCGGTTAACCCTGTGAACTCATTCCAGCAGCACTACCAGGCGAGTGCGCTAAAGATTGGTCAAGTTATGTGAAGGTTGGTAAAGCGGGCATTCGCGTGAGCTTCATGACCATCCTCCTGGGTGCCTGCATGAATGCATCGTGCGGCGAATTGCGACGTGGTGCGATGGAGTTCTGGCGAACAGCTCGATGTATCTGGCGAGTGATGGCGGGATAACGGGCGAACGGATCGAGCGTGTGCCGTTCGCGCATCCCACTCGGGGTTGGTTGCGGTGCGAGCGAAAAGCAGATCCCTCCACTGCGCCGATGGCGCTGCGCCATCGCTCGGCCGGGATGACGATGCACGGTGGCAGGGGGCATCACGTTCACCAGACGGAATGGTGCGTTGGCCCTGTCTGGATGTGCGTTCGCCATGCTGCGTTGGCTTTTCGCCGCTGCGGCGCGCATGATGTGAGGGTGTCGATGGAGGTCCCGGTGCGAACAAAGGTGGGCGCACTCCCGCTGGGCCAAAACGCGAAGCCCGAGAGAAACCCGGGCGGCAAGCATGACGGCAAGAGGATTCGTTATCCCGGTTACGGAATACTCTTCGCTGCGTGGACGCTGCTTGGCAGCCTGTCCTATTTGCACTACCGGCTGCTGCCCGGCGCGGTGCAGGAGAATCTGTGGTTCGGGCTGTTTGGGTGGCTGGCCTGCTACTACGCCTGGTTTCCGCTGACGCCGCTTGCCTTCCGGCTGGAGCGCAGATTTCGCCTGGGCTGGCCGTTCTCCGGGAAGAATGTCGCCATTCTGCTTGCGGCCGGGCTGGGGTTCAGCTACTCCGCTTACTTACTTGCGTTTGTCTTCGCGCGCACGGTGCACCTGGTGTTCTGGCAGCGAACCGGAGCGGAAGTCTTTGCATGGCGCATGCCGGCGAACGAGATGATGCTGCAATTTGCCATCTACGCGGTTACGATTCTGGCCGGCGCGTTTATTCGCCATTTGATTGACGCGCAGCAAAGGGAACGGCAGGCAGCGCAATTGGCACTGGAGAAGTCGAGCCTGGAGGCGGCGCTGCGCGTGGCGGAGCTGGAGACGCTGCGCATGCGTTTGAATCCGCATTTCCTGTTCAACTGCCTGCAGAACATCTCCGCGCTGGCGGGACAGGATGCGAAGGCCGCCAGCCAGATGCTGGCGCGGCTGGGCGATCTGCTGCGTGTGGCGCTGCGCAGCGACTACAAGGACGAGATTGCGCTGAGCGAAGAGGTGGCGCTGACCCGGGCGTACATTTCGATTGAGCAGGTGCGATTCGGCAACCGGCTGTCAGTGCTCTTCGATATTGCGCCCGAGACGGAGCGCGTGCTGGTGCCGAACCTGCTGCTGCAGCCACTGGTGGAGAACGCGATCAAGCATGGCATTGGCGGGCGCGACAAGGCAGGCGTGATCTGGGTGCAGAGCACGCTCGGAGGAAACGACCAGAACAGCGAGCTGGTTCTGACGATTCGCGATAACGGTGTGGGCCTGCCGGTGAGAGATGCAGGCGAACTGCGGCTCGGCGTGGGACTGGGTGCGACGAAGGAACGGCTGATGCGGATGTATGACCGGCAGTCGCTGGAGATACAGCCGCTGCCGGAGGGCGGAGCCGAAGTCCGCATCGTTCTGCCGGCGCATCGCGCTGTGCATGCAACCGATGCGGTTGCAGAAACAATTAGCAGCCACGCGCCTGTGCACCATGGATGACTTAAACGACGGTCTTTTGCGCGTGCTGGTCGTCGATGACGAAGCACTGATCCGGCAGAGCCTGTGCCGCGGGCTGGCGGGACGCGACGATATTGAGATTGCGGGGGAATGCGAGTCCGGCGCGCAGGCGATTGCCGCTATCCGTGCGCGACGGCCCGACCTGGTGCTGCTGGATGTGCAGATGCACGACGGCACCGGACTCGATGTGGTGGAACAGGTTGGCCCGGAGCAGATGCCGGCGGTTGTCTTCGTCACTGCGTACGACGAATACGCGGTGAAGGCGTTTGAGCTGAATGCGGTGGACTACCTGCTGAAGCCGTTTGACGACGAGAGGCTGAACCGCAGCATCGATCGAGCGAAGAAGCAGATTCTTTCCGCGCGTGCCGGCGATCTGTCTACGCAGTTGCGGTCGCTGCTGGAGACGAAGGCGGAGCGATGGCCGGACCGGCTGGTGGTGCGCACGGGCGAGCACTTTGATCTGGTGCCGGTGAGCTCGATCGACTGGATCGAATCGGCCAACAACTATGTGCAGTTGCACTGCGGCACGAAGCACCACCTGCTGGGCGAGACACTGACCAGCCTGGCGGAGCGGCTGAATCCGCACAAGTTTGTGCGCGTGCATCGCGGCCGGATTGTGAACCTGTCGCGCATCACCGCCGTGCATCCGCTGTTCAGCGGGACGTATGAGATTGAGCTTAGCGGGGGGACGCGGATTTCGACCGGGCGGCAGTATCGGGAGCAGATTCAGATGCTGCTGAAGAGCTGAACCACCCCACCCTGCGCTTCGCGTAGCGTTGGGCATCCCGTTTGTGGCTCCGCCGATTCTGGTGGAGCTTACTTGCCTGCGATCAGCATCATGCCGTCGGGGACTACGCGGCACTCGCTGCCCGGCCTTGCGTGCCAGGTTGAGCCATCGGCGTAGCGCAGCTCGATGACCGAGATCCACGCTACCGAGGTCAGGTCTTTCGCCGTCACGGTATGGGTGCGTGTTTCATCCGCGGGGACGGAGCTGACGAAATGTACGTTGCGGACGGCGTCGGCGGTCGGCTCGCCGGTGAGAACGGCGCCCTTTGCGGGCATCAGGCGGGCATTGTTCGAGGTGCCGTGGACTTCCAGCTCCGCCGCTACGATGCGCTGCAGGCGCGTGTTCTTCATGGAGAGATCGATGGACTGCTGTGAACGGCGCGTGTCCGGCGGGGTCTGTGCGTTGGGACCGGCGGGAGTGAGGCTGCCCATCAGCCCGCGCTGTGCGGCGGACATTTCCACGGGGCAGGCTGAGGGATTGGCTACCGTGGCAGGCGCCGGGGCAGCGAGGCACGAGGGAACGGCGAAGGCCGCAAGTAGAAGCAAGGGGAGCGAAAGAGGATGGCGCATACACACCTCCTGGCGATGCCACTGTACGCCTGCTCTAAATGGATGCGCAACACTGGGGCTGCTGATGTTCGGGCGGCTGAAACCCAAATCGGTACGCGCCAGACTTCGCTTCGCTCAGGATGAGAGGGAAACTGCATCAGCGGATGGCCATCAGGGCGGCGCGGAAGAGGGCGTCGAAGTGCTCGCCGGCGCTCTTGTCCTTGGCCACTGCTGTCTCGATGGCCTTTTGCGCGGATGGGCGCTGGTAGCCGAGGTTGACCAGCGCGGAGAGGACATCCTCCGCTGCAGGGCCGGCTGCGGCTACTACGGGAGCGGCGGCGGCCATGTCTTCCAGCTTGTCCTTGAGTTCGACGACGAGGCGCTCGGCGAGCTTTTTGCCGACGCCGGGGATGCGGGTGAGGGTGGCGTGGTCCTGCGCGCGGAGGGCGGCGACGAGGCGGTCAGCGGGCAGGCCGCTCTGGATGGTGATGGCCAGCTTGGGGCCGACGCCCGAGACGGTGATGAGCTTTTCGAAGATGCGCTTGTCGTTGCGGTCGAGAAAGCCGTAGAGGGCGAGGGTGTCCTCGCGCACCTGGGTGTGGATGTGGAGCGCGACCTCTGCGCCTTCGCCCGGCAACGAGGTGTAGGTGGAGACGCTGATGGCGACGTCGTAGCCGACGCCGGCGGCTTCCACGATGGCCTGCTGCGGCTGCTTGGTGAGGAGACGTCCCCGGAGGTGCGCGATCATGGGGGTATCTTAACTGGCCGAATGGAACTGGAAGGTCCCATTCGACAAGCTCAGGGCAGGCTCTCCGCTGCGTGGTTACCACCCGTCGACGAAGACCAGTCGCCGGGGACCCCGGGGGTTTCCACCCCGTCGACGAAGAGCAGTCGCCGGGGCCCGGGGGTTCGCCGCTCCGGGCGAGATGAGGGCATTCTGCTGAGATCGAGGTGGCTTCGCTCTGACCCAGTTGCCGCGAATCCCCCATTCCGGGCTGCATACCTCCGGGTCAACGCTCATACCACAACATGGTTATTTGTATCTACGGAAGTGACATTGGCTCAGGAAGCGACTTGAAGCAAGATACTTCCAACACGCGAGAAATTCATACAAAAAAAACATAGCTGTTCAAGGCGTGCTCCTCACGTATCCATATGCGTGACGAAATTGCGGTAACTCATCCATGAGGCCGCAATCCGAACTTTTTTATTGATCCACGCCCTCGTGGATTTCCCCGATAGGTTCTGCCGTAGCGAACACAGATCGATCAGCTCAGACACCGCGAATACAGGACGGCGAATGCTTTGCCGATACCGGCAAGGTAGTACCCCCGCCTGCATGATCGCTGGGCCAAGCACGGCCATTTACCTCTTTTTATTTCAGGAGATCCATGTCCTTTAAGAACACTTCTCTCCGTTCAGGCCAGCAGTTTCGTCGCCGGCTCGCCATGTTTGCTTTCTCAACCTTTCCGGGGCTGCTGCTCTCCCAGGCAGCTATGGCATCGAATATCACGGTGGGTAGCCCGGTGAGCGGGTTACGGGTGTCGTCCACTGTGTGGGTGCGGGCCCACAGCACGGGATGCGATGGAGTTCGTCCGAACAAGTTCGGTTATTCAATCGACAATAGCCGAATGACTACATGGGGAGTTACGGCTTACGACATCGATGCCGCCAAGGTGCCGTTGAATGCGGGCACGCATACGATTCACTTCAAGTCATGGAACCTGCAGGGACAACTCTGTCCGGTTGTGAATGCGACGGTGATTGCTACCGGCGCGAACTCTGGCCAAGGTTCTAGCGGCAGCGGGTCTGGTGGCAGTGGGTCTGGTGGCAGCGGGTCTGGTGGCAGCGGATCTGGGGGCAGCGGATCTGGGGGCAGCGGATCTGGTGGCTCGGGGGGTGGCGGGTCTACTGGCAGCACGGGCGGCGGCGGCACGAACAGCGGCCAAGGCTCTGGCGGCGGCACCGGTTCGGGATCCACGTCGGGAGATATCCCCAGCAATGCAATCTCTTCCGAGGTTCTGGACGGAAAGAGCTGGCTCTATGAAAGAGATCTGGCCGTATCGGGAGGGGCGCAAGGATCCACGGTCTATCCGGCGACGACTCCGCTGTATGACGATGCGCGCGAGTTTTATATGACCTATTCCAGTCGCGGCGGCGAGCGGTGGCATCTTGCCTTTGCGAAGGATACGGCGTCGACACACTTCGTTTACGACACCTACATCTATCTTGTCGATCCACCAGAGGTTGCCAACATTGAACTCGACATGAACCAGGTGATCTCGAACGGCAAGACGGTGATCTTTGGCACGCAATGCTCAACCTACTCGAAAACCTGGGAGTATACGGTGAATACCGGCGGTTCTCATTGGGTGCCGTCCAATATCGCCTGCAACCCGAGGACCTGGACCGCCAACACATGGCACCACGTCCAGATTGCTTCCCATCGAGACAGCAGCGGCTTCGTGACCTACGACTGGGTGAACGTGGATGGAGTCCATAACGTGTTCAGCAATGCGAAGGGCGATTCAGCCCGGTCGCTGGGCTGGGGAAAGGGCACGCTGCTGATCAACTTCCAGCTCGATGGAGCGAACAAGGCTGGCGGGACCATTCAAGCGTATGCTCACGAGCTGACGGTTCTTCGCTGGTAAGAAACAGGAGTCGCTGTTTTTTTAGGGCCGCCCTCGGGCGGCCTTACTTTTTCGGCTGCCATGGAGCGCTTGCGATTTGGTTTCGTAGCGTGGATCGTTTCTTTATCGCGGCGATCCAATACGCAGCTTTCCGCAAAACGTTCTGAGAGGTGTCAGCGTGCGTCCATCACGAACTTTCGGGCTTGTGACCGGCCTTGGTATGGGAGCAGGCATTTTCTATTACAAGTCTCTGGTCGATGCTCATCTGGCGCGTGGTGTATCGCCCAGGCTGCTGATGGTTCATGCGGACGTGCGGAAAGTGATGCGGCTGGCTCAGGAACGGAAGGCGCGCGAGCTGGCGGAATATCTCTCTGGCCTGCTTCAGCATCTTGCAGATGGAGGCGCAGCGCTGGCAACAATCCCGGCGTTCTCTCCGCAGATTTGCGCTGCGGAGCTGGCAGAGATGACTCCGCTTCCGCTTATCAGTCTTCTGGACGTAATCGCGGCGGAGGCGACGCGCAGAAAGCTGCGGCGGGTTGTTGTGTTTGGCGCCCGGGTGACGATGGAGACAGGACTTTTCGGAAAGCTTGAGGAGTGCGAGGTGGTCGGGTTGAGCGGCGAGGAAACGGATCTCGTCAGCAAGATCTATAGCCGCGTGGTCGAGGAGGCGAAGGCGTCGTCCGAAGATTATGAGCAGCTGCGAGCGCTCGCCGGCAGGGTGATCGAGCGGGAGAATCTGGATGCGGTCGTTCTGGCAGGGACTGATCTTGCGTTTGTATTCGATGAGAACAACACCGATTTCCCTCATCTGGATGGGGCGCGTCTGCACATCGCCGCGATTGTGGATGCGATTCTCGAATAGCCTCCCTGGGCTTGCGTTTTCCAGAATAGTGACCGGTTTGGTGATTTAGCTTCCGAATCTGGTATCCGGGAAGGAGCGCATCGAAACGGACCGGCGCTTCGCTCTGACTTTATTCGCGATCAAAGACGAAGATGTTGGGTTTGCGTCCGTTTGCCGGCTGTATGGTCATGGTCAGCGTGTTGCCGTCGGGAGAGAGCTGGATGTGCTGCGTGTCGTGTACTTTGCCGTTCGTCTTCTCGGTGAATTCGAGAGTGGTGGCATTCAGGCGGCGTGATGAGGACATGGCGCCTTTCGGCGCGTTCGCGTCCTCGACCGGATAGTCTTTGCCATCAAATCTCATGATCTTCGTGGATTGCCGCGCGCGATTGGCGAAGGAAAGACCGTCGCCTGCATAGGGCGTGACCTCGATTTCAACGGCGGAGTCGACCTTCTCGGTGGTGCTATCCCACGTACCGGAGAAGCCGGAGCTTCCTGCGGTGCGCGCGTACAGGTAATCGAGGTGGAAGGTGGAACCGTTGGGCTGGTAGCCGGTGAAGTTGTCGTGGAGCGTGTTGCCGTCAGGAGAGAGCGTCCAGATGGCGGAGATCTGCAAGCGGCCGTCTTTTTTGCGGACGACTTTCCAGTTGTTGGGACCTTCGGATGTGACGGCGAGGGTAGAGCCATCGAGACCAGGCTGATCGGTGCCATCGGCGACGATGAATTCGGGAGTGCCGCCGCCGAAGTCGAAGGCGTAGCGGTTTGGGCCGGCGGACGTGACTTTCATTTCATCGTGGAGAGTGCTTTTGTCGGGGTTGAGCTTCCATTTGCCCAGGAAGGAGGTGTCGGCCGCGTGGGATGTGGTGGTTGCAAGCCAGACGATGAGCAGCCACTGAAGCGCGCGCTTTGTCATGACGTCCTCCGATTTTGCTGGAAAGGGTGCACGCGGGCAGCCACTCTTTCGGGCGCGTGGAATGGCGCGGCGGAAGGAAACAGCCGGCCAATTTATCGATTGTTGCAGTGTGAGTTAGCTATCTCGCGCGATCTGCGGCGCAACACGCAATCGTGAATATCTGCGTGGCAGGTATGTTCATTGATGGACAGAGATGTTCTGAAGTGGACAGTTATGCGCGAACTGCAGGTCGTTCGGTACGCTCAGGATGACTTCGCGTATTGACCTTTACGCTTCTGCTTCGGTTGGCCTGCGCGCGATCAGATGTTCGTCGATTTTGGGGAGCAGGCCGGTTAGCAGGCCTAGTGCTGGGAGGAAAGAGCAGACGTGATAGACGAGGTTGAGGCTGGTCATGTCGGCCAGCTTGCCGAGGAGCGCGGCGCCCAGTCCGCCCATGCCGAAGGCTAATCCGAAGAATAGGCCGGAGATGAGGCCTACGCGGCCGGGGACGAGCTCCTGCGCGTAGACAAGGATCGCGGAGAAGGCCGAGGAGAGGACGAGGCCGATGATGAAGCTGAGGATGGCGGTCCATTCGAGGTTGGCGTAGGGGAGCGCGAGCGTGAAGGGCAGCACGCCAACGATGGAGAACCAGATGACGAGGCGGCGACCGTAGCGATCGCCGATGGGGCCGCCGAGAATTGTGCCGAGCGCGACTGCGCCGAGGAAGACGAAGAGATACATTTCGGCGGCGTGCAGCGTTACGTGGAAACGCTGCATGAGATAGAAGGTATAGTAACTCGTAATGCTGGCGAGATAGAAATATTTCGAGAAGACCAGGGTCATGAGCACGGTCATGGCCTGGGTGAGCTTGCCGCGCGATAACTGCGACGGTGGATGCTCTTCGGCTTTCTTTTTGCCTGATAGCCCTTCGCGCACACGCGCCTTGTACCAGCCGCCGATGGAGATGAGCATGACGATGGCGACGAGCGCCGCTACGGAGAACCACACGATGCGGTGCTGGCCTGCGTGCGCGTTGCGCGCCGAAAGCACCAGCCACAGAACGAGCAGCGGACCGAGCGCGGAGCCGAAGTTTCCGCCAAGCTGGAAGAGCGACTGCGCGAGGCCGTGCTGGCCGCCGGAGGCGAGGCGGGCGACACGTGATGACTCGGGATGGAAGACGGAGGATCCGAGACCAACGAGCGAGCCGGCGACGAGCAGCCATCCATAGGTGGGCGCGAAAGCCATGAGGACCAGGCCGCAGAGCGAAAAGCTCATGCCGAGCGCGAGCGAGTAGGGCATGGGCTTTTTGTCGGTCGCCATGCCGACGAAGGGCTGAAAGAGCGACGCGGTGATCTGGTAGGTGAAGGTGATCATGCCGATCTCCCCAAGCGTGAGACCAAAGATGCGCTGGAAGAGCGGGTAGAGCGCGGGGATGGTGGCCTGGACGAGATCGTTGAGGAGATGGCAGGCACTGATGGCCGCGAGGATGGTGAAGACGGTTTGGCCGCCGCGGCGTACTACGCTTTCCGGCGGGGTGAAGACCGCTGTGCCCTGGGTTGGCAAGGTTCCTCCTCCTCTCTAAATTCGATTCCCGCGCGGCCGCGGGAGGCTCACAAATCGGAAGTTGCGACTTCTGTTTCCCGCATGGATGGGGTGAACGTGACGCCAACCATTAGCCCTTCCGGCGACAGGAAACGGCTTACGATTTGTCCCCATGGCTCTCTTTTATTTTTCACCAGCATTCGATACCCATTCGATTCGAGTGCGGCGGTTGCTGTTTCCACATTCTCCACATCGAACTCCAGCCATGCATGCGGGGCAGGAATATTGTCGGGCCAGGAATTGGTGCCAAAACAAGTTTCAGCTACGTGCGACAGCGGCCACAAGGCAAAAGTCTTTGCGCCCGGAACAGCTTCGGTATGGAGATAGCCGCCGTCTTCTTCTTTGAAGTGGATGCCGAGGATGTCGCGGTATAGGTTTCGGCTTTCTTCCGGTTCGGAAACGATAGGACCAAAACCCGCGATGAATAGAATCTTCAGGTTTGGGATGCCCTGCATGGAGTCTTTGTTCCTTAGCGGCGCGAGTCGCGGCGGTAGAGGACCTGGAATTCGTAGCCTGGATTGGGTGGGAAGAGTGCTGCGACTGCGCGCAACCGCTCTGCGAGCGCGGACGGGGCGAGCAGCGGATATTCGCGTTCGCGCAGATCCACGTAATCAAAGTCCAGCGTGAGCGACAACATATAGATGGCGAGCGCGTCGGAGAACGCGGCGTGGATGAAGGTGGTTTTTGCCTTCTCGTCCACGCGCTGCGGAGATCCCGATACTTCATACGCTGTCATGCGGTCGCCGCGACTGGTGCGGCCGCGCTCCGCTCCTTCGACGCGTGGCTCGCCATAGGCGCGTGCCCGGCTTTCCCAGGCGTCGTGGCTGGTTTCGCCGCGGGTCCATGCGACGGCCTGACGGTCCACCAGCTCGCCAAAGCTTGCCGGCACGCCGGTCGTATCCACGAAGTGGTGGCCGATGTTGATGAAGAGCTCGAAGGCGAGGGCGAACTTGTCCTGCATGAGCCGGGTGGAGATAAAGATGTAGTCGCCGCCGGCGAAGTGCACGTTGCGATGGCAGATGGCGCGGTCGCTGAGCTCGGTGGTGTACGCGGGCGCAATCAGGGTTTCGCCACTGGAGTGCGCGTCCTCAGGAACAGTGTCGCCTTCCTGCTCATGGATGGTGAGCGGCACAAAGTAATAGGCGCGATGCTTGAGCGCGGCGGCGACAGGTTTGGGCACGGCGCCGATGACCTGCTGCAGGTCGCCGGGCGGCAGCTTGTGGTCCCCGAAGGTGGCATAGAAGATGCCGTTTTCCGACTGCTGGACCGGCGTCTCGCGCGCGACCTGCGCGGCCGGCAGCAGCTCTGTCTGTGCAGTGTGCCCCATCTTGAGTATTCTAGCTGAGAGCGCATTCTGTATATGACCGCGATTTCCGCCAGCAATTCCGGCCCTGCCCCGCACGATGGCGGCGCACGCAATACCTTCCGTCTGTTCGGGGTGCCCTTCGGCGACTTCGGGCTGTTCGCCAGCATGCTGATCGCGCTCGCGCTGGGCTTTATGGCGTTTTTCGGCGTCACCTTCCTGAGTATCTTCGGCCTGCTGATTTACGACCACGCGGGCGGCCACAACGTTCCGCTGGACATGAGCTACAAATTTATCGGGTTGCCTGCCGGCATTTTCGTGCTGATCGTCTCTCTGGCCGCGATGTTTGCCATCTGGCTGCGCCGCAAAGTGACCGCTCGCTGATCCGGCCATGTCACTCGTCACCCTTACTGCGACAGAAGGATCGCCCGAACAACTCAGGGAGTGGTGCAAGCGGCTGGAGGAGGGCGCGATCCTATTTTTTCCCAAAAGCCCGATCGCGCTGACCGATTCCGATCTCCAGTTCCTGCGCGGGCAGCAGCAGACCGACAGCTCACTGCACAAGAACATTGCCTACAAGCCGAAGGCCGATGAGCTGACGGGGCTGGATAAGACGGCGAACTCTGCGGCGGTCGATCGGCTGCGCAGCATTCTGCGCGGCTACTCGCAGTCGGTCACTGCGTTCCTGACCAGCTTTCTTGCGCCTTACCAGGGCAGATGGGAGCTGGACTATGCGAGCTTCCGCCCGCAGGAAGAAGAAGGCCGTGACCTGCCGCTGCGGCGGCGCAATGATCTGCTGCACACCGATGCCTTTCCGACTCGGCCGACGCACGGCGCGCGCATTCTGCGCTTCTTCAACAATATTCATCCGACGCGCACGCGCGACTGGATTGTGAGCGATGCTTTTCGCGCTGTGGCGACGAAGTATGCGCCGGCGGAGATTGCGCTGCCGCAGCCTGAGTCGGCGGCGGGGCGTGCGTTCAAGTCGTTTGCAACGGGGATCGGTCTTGGCGCGGCGGCACCGGCGTTGAAGCGCTCGCCGTATGACGACTTCATGATGCGGTTTCATAACTTTCTGAAGGAGAACCGCGAGTTCCAGAGCTCGTGCGCGAAGTACGACTACCAGTTCCCTGCGGGGTCGAGCTGGATGGTTTATACGGATATGGTTCCGCATGCGGTTCTGGCGGGCCAGTATGCGCTGGAGCAGACCTACCTGGTGGCAGCGGAGGCGATGGTGGCGCCCGAGCATGCTCCGTTGACGGTGTTGCAGGAGCTGACGGGCGCCACGCTGGTTTAGGTGCTCGGCCGCACGGGCAGATGCGCCTTCGGCACGTTCTTTGTAGTTCGCTTGCTCTGGTCGCTCACATTTGAGTTATGCGCCTTCCGGATCGCCACCCGGCTTACCTTCCAGTGAATCTGCGATAAACCGTTTTCCCGTTTTTCCTTCCGTCATTTCGGCGGTATAGAGTGTTTCGCTCATGAACAATCCACTTTATTTTATGCAATCGATTTCATGACGAGGTAATCCCATGCCGACGACACTCCCCCGGGAACACAGACTCTCCACCCCCAGCACAACTCACTACGCACTCGAACCGCTGCCGTTATTGCGGCGGCGCTTTTCAGCTTTGCTCCCGCGGCGCTTGCGCAGGTGAACGGCCTGGGCGCCCAGCCCCTGGCGGGCTGGAGCACTTATAGCGAGCAGACGATTGTGCCCTCCAGCACGGTGATGAATGAGCAGAATATTCTGGCGCAATCGGATGCGATGCGCGCCTCCGGGCTGGGAGCGCATGGGTTCCAGTACATCAATCTGGATGCAGGCTGGAATGGCGATACACCTACCTGGGCATCGGCGCAGACAACTATGCGCTTTTGCTGACGTCGAGGTGGAGACGGCAGCGCGAGCGGCGGCTTCTGCGGCTACTGCTGTGGCCTGGCGAAGGCGGGCAACCTGGGCGCGAGGGCGACGGCTACCTTCACCCATGTCAATGTGCCTGCGACAGGCACGTATAACATGGAGATCGATTACCTGACGAGCGGGCCGCGGACGTTCTTCCTCTCCGTGAATGACGGCGCGGCACAGGAGCTCGATCCGCTTCTTCTTTTGCTTTCTCGTATGCTGTGGAGGCATGGACGAACAGGCGCTCCAGGTTATCCGCCAAAGCTACGACAGCGTTGCCGGCGAGTACGCGCGGCGTATGTTCTCCGAGCTTGAGAACAAGCCACTGGATCGTGAGCTGCTGAGCCGCTTTGTATTTGAGCTGAAAGGCAAAGGCGCGATCTGCGACTTGGGCTGCGGGCCGGGGCATGTTGCGCGCTATCTGCGCGATCAGGGCGCTGAGGTATTTGGGCTTGATCTTTCGGCGGCCATGCTGGAGGAGGCGCGACGGCTGAATCCGGATATCGCGTTCCGCGAGGGCAATATGCTGGCGCTGGATTTGGCGGATGCTTCGCTCGCGGGCATTGCTGCGTTTTATGCCATCGTGCATCTGCCGCGCGAGGCTTTGCCGCAGGTGTTTCGGGAGATGGCGCGGGTGCTGAAGCCGAGCGGGCTGCTGCTGCTTGCGTTTCATATCGGCGACGAAACGCTGCACCGGGATGAATGGATGGACCGGCCGGTGAGTCTGGATTTTCGTTTCTTTTCACCGCAGGATATCGGGCGCGATCTGGAGGCGGCGGGACTGGTGATCGAAGAGGTTATTGAGCGCGAGCCTTACGCGCCGGAGGTGGAGCACCAGAGCCGGCGGGCTTATATTTTTGCGCGCAAGGCATAGATCGGCCAGAAAGCTTGCGTTTGGCTGATTCGATTTTCCGACTCACACTCCCGTTGCAATCTGAGGCTGCAGGACTTGATCGTTGATGCGACGCGGCCAGCAGAGAACGATGCTCAGGGGAAAGAGGAGATAGATCGAAAATGCCGAAATCCAGTGGGAGACTTCTCCGTAACGATGGAGACCTGCGCCACCAAAAAACACAAAGAACATGTAGGCGCTGAGAACAACGAGGAAAATCTGGCCGAGCTTTGCGGTGGGAAAGAAGAAGAGCATGGCCACGGGCAGGAGCCGGGCGAAAAAGTGCCACACGGCCACACAAAACGGAATTCCGAGCACGAGAGCGATCCACCACGGCGAGATGTTGAGGCCTCGCTCGGCGGTGAACATGTCGGCATGGGTGGTGAAGGTTCTGGCAGGCACATACGAAATGAGATTGCCGGCATTCATCATGCAGAAGAGAAATAGAAAGAGCGCCAGTGTGCGCCTGCTGTGCTCTTTCGCCGTGGCGAAATGGCGCCGCGATAGCAGATAGAAGAGGCCGTTGCCGAACAGAACGCCGGCGATTGCTATCAACGAGGCCAAGGGGCCATGACCCGAGGCGAAGATGGGATCGTAGTCGATGTTTTCGTCTATATCGCCCAGCGTTAGAACGTTGCTCCAGCTTAGATGACCATAGTCGAGCGCGACCGGATTTGCCTTGTATCCGAGCGCCCATGCCGTGAACGAGTGAGCGTATTCGTGGACAAGATAGCCAAGCGCGTGAGCGAGCCACAGGAGAAAGAGGAAAATCAGGCCAGAAAAGAATGCTCGCCGAAGCGCGCTCCACAGACTCGTCATCGAGGCATTATCGCCTGCCTGCGAAGAGAGACGATTGCGCCCTGCATACAAGCTTGCCGGATGCGTAAAGCTGAAGACTCCACGGCGCTGCTTTGAACCAGCTCAGTCTCCGCTGGATTTTGTCTTCAATTTCACGTCCTTCATCTCTTTGATGTCCCGAATGACAATCGTTCGTGTTCCGTTGCGGGTATACACCGTCCCGGTGGCCTTCACGTATTTGCCCACGTACGGCATCAATTTGGCACGCTGATCGGGATCCGGCATCTGGTCTGAGATCGGGAAATAGATGTCGCCGCTCTGAGTAAGGATGATGAGAGGCGAGCCGCTCCTGGCGCAGGCCTTGGCACAGTCGAGATCAAAATCCGTTGCCGTAGACTTGTGGTTTTGAATTGGGCATGCGACATCTCTGACCAGACCGTCCACTGAGGCTTTGTACTCGGACGGCTGATCTGCGTGAGGCCTGGCCAAAGCTATAGACGGAATAGCACACACCAGAGCGACACCGGCGCAAACAGCCAGATACGGGCTTCTAAATCTGCTCATTGTTCTCCTTTCGAATCGCCGAGCGCTCATCGACTGGAGCGCATCCACCGGAGGCGACAAACGTAACCTACCGGCCCACATTCGGCAGATCAGTGTACGGCAAGCTTCAACGATGGACAGCGTGAGATCGTCCGCACCACAACAGACGGGTTCGGGATAACCGGGAGCGGTGACTGCTCTACACGGCTCTGCGCAGAGCATGGCGGGGACCGTCCGGTCTGGATGGGGTCCTCCCCTGTTATTCTTCGTCCCGACTGCAATTCTTTACGGAGGCACTACTCTATGCACACCACCCGCGCGGCCGCGCTTCTGCTGGCCGGCGCTATCATTGCCCTCCCTGTTGCGCCGCTCTCCGCGGCATCGAAGCCCGACAAGAAAGCGCGCAGTACGGAAACGGCTGCACAGGCGAATCCCTGGGACGTGCCGCAGCCCGCGGTTGAAAAGCTGGACCTGAATGCTTACGCGCGTATCCGCGAAGAGGGGCTGACGCACTCGCACGTGATGGAGCTGGCCTCCGCGCTGACGGATGATATTGGCGGGCGGCTGACCGGATCGCCCAATATGGAAAAGGCAAACAACTGGACACGCGATGAGCTGACGCGGCTGGGCATGCAGAACGCGCACCTGGAAGACTGGGGCGAGTTCGGCATGGGTTGGCAGCAGCTGAACACGTGGGTGCGCATGACCGCGCCGGACACTGCGCCGCTGATCGCGCAGGCGACGCCGTGGTCGCCGTCGACCAGCGGGCCGGTTACGGGCGAGGCTATCAAAGTTGTCATCAACGACGAGAAGGACTTCGATAAGTACAAGGGCAAGCTGGCGGGCAAGATTGTCCTGCTGGGCGAGATGCGCGACGTGCCGCCAGTGGACAAGCCGCTGTTCGAGCGCTACACCGATAAGGATCTGGAAGACATTGCGCAGTATGAAGCCGCGAATCGCAACTATGAGCAGCGACTGCAGGCATATCTGAGGCGTGCCGCGCTGCGCGACAAGATCGCTCCCTTCCTTGAGGACGAGAAGGTTGCCGGCGTGATCCTGCCCAGCCGCGATGGCAAGAACTCTGGCGGCTCCGGCGGTACCTTCTTTGACGACAACGGCGCTGCGCTGGGGATGCAGCCGTACAAAGCAGATAAAGCGGTGAAAGTGCCGTGCGTGGTGACGGCGATTGAGAACTATGGCCGGGTCTATCGGCTGCTCGAGCATCACGTGCCGGTCACGCTGGAGATGAATGTCGAGACCAAGACGACCGGCGATCATCAGCACGGCTTTGACACTGTGGCTGAGATTCCCGGCACCGATCCCACGCTGAAGGACCAGATTGTGATGGTGGGCGGACACCTGGATTCGTGGGCCTCCGCCACCGGCGCTACGGACAATGGCGCGGGCTCCGTGGTGGCGATGGAAGCGATGCGCATTCTGAAGGCCATTGATGCGCACCCGCGGCGCACGATTCGCATTGCATTGTGGAGCGGCGAAGAAGAGGGGCTGTTCGGCTCGAAGGGCTATGTGCGCGACCACTTTGGGTCGTACCCGGTGTCCACTGCGCCTGATCAGATGAAGATGCCGGAGTTTATCCGCAAGGCGGCGGGGCCGATCGAGACCAAGCCGGAGTGGAAGACGCTGGATGTGTACTTCAACGTGGACAATGGCACGGGAAAGATTCGCGGCGTGTATCTGCAGGGCAACGCAGCCGTTGAGCCGATCTTCCGGCAGTGGATTGCGCCGCTGAAGGACCTGGGCGTGACGACGATCACGATGCGCAACACCGGCGGTACCGATCATCTTTCGTTCGACGCCGTTGGCCTGCCGGGCTTCCAGTTCATCCAGGATCCGGCGGATTACGAGAGCCGCAGCCATCACTCCAATATGGATACGTACGAGCGCCTGCAGCCGGGCGATCTGGAACAGATTGCGACGGTGGAGGCGATTTTCCTCTACAACGCGGCGATGCGCGACGAGATGATGCCGCGGAAGGCGATGCCGCATCCGGAACAGCGCGATCAGCAGGTGGCGCCGCTGAAGGATGTGTATCTGGGTGGGGCGCCGGAGCAGAAGTAGGACTGGCCGTCCGGGCTGACGCGCCTGCGGCGGTGCCCGCGGGTTCGCTTCCTTTGGTCGCTCACGTTTGGATTTGTGGGCGACCTTGGTGAGTTCCATGGTTGAATTTCGGGGCATGGGGCACCCGCAGTGCGGACTCCGAGCAAGCTTCATCAATATTGACTCCGCCCTGATGGAGGTCTAGTGTTCCGCTGGGCCAAATGCAATCAGGAGAGCAAATATGAAAACTGCGATCGGGGCCCTTTGCACGCTGTTCCTGCTCACCACGAGCGTCGCGTTCTCGCAAACTCCAGCTGGGAGCACTCCTCAGAGCGCGGACACTGCAGCCGCGACTCCTGCCATGGCCGGCATGAATGGCGATCCCGCGACGGAGACCAATTTACAGAAGATGGAAAATGAGCTTGCCCAGGGAGACGTTGCTCGCGATTCTGCGCCGTTCAACAAATACCTCGACGACGACATCATCGCGCTGGGGCCCGGATGGAGCGACCACGGGAAAGCGGAGGTGGTGAAAGACATTCAGAGCGGCCCATGCACCGTTACGAATCCAGCCCTGACCACCTTTGCCTATAAGTGGATCTCAGCGGATGTGGTTCTCGTCTCCTATAAGTTGAATCAGACCGTAACCTGCAATGGGAAGACCACACAATCTGCCGAGCACGCCAACTCTCTTTGGCAGAGAAAGAACGGGACGTGGCTAGCTGTCTTCCATCAGAGCACGGCGGATATGCCCGATAGCATGAATAGCGGGAAGTAGTTGAACAAGCTGCAGATCCTTCGCTCGGGGTGACAATGGCGGAGACGGGGAGAGAAAGCGGAGGGCCTTGGCTCTCCGCTCTTGTATGAACGATAGGTGCCTACCGGATCAGCCGAATTTCCACTCCTAAGCGGAGGGCTTTCCACGCCTTGTCCGTTGTTAGCACAGGAAGTTCCCGCTCGATCGCGAGCGCGAGACAAGCCCGATCGCCCAACGATAGCCCAAGGGCGCGCGTCTGCGACAACAGACCTGCCGTAAACCGCGCCTGACTCTCGGTAAATGGGACGACACCTTTCACGGCGCCAGAGGCAATCTCAAACATTGACTCACCCGGAACACCTCGGGTCGCGAGTTTGCCATAGACTTCGGCAATATTCACAGCGCTGATCCACGATTCAAAGACATGCCGGAGGACCACGGCCGATCCAGCCTCCTCCTGCAACATGGCGAGCAAAGCAGAGGCATCGAGGACGTACTCACTCACGCTTTGCCGCCTCGCGTCTCTCCGCGATCAATTCATCTGCCAGCGACACCCCTTCAGGGACATAGCGCCGCACCAGTTCCTGCGCGCGACGGATGCGCTGCATGCGTGTGGTGACATGGATGTCACCGTCTTCCATGTGGAGCAGCAACTCGTCGCCTGGTTTTACCTTGAGTGCTTTACGCATCGCTGCCGGTATCACGATCCGGCCGTTTTCATTTAACGTGACACGGTCTTCCAATATGACATTTTTCATGTTTCGTGACACCTTATACGGAGTATGGCATGATGTCTTGCCTGCTGACAATGCGTCTTGCGGGCAGTTACTCAGCGCGCAAGGCAATCATTGGGTCAGCCTGGGTGGCTTTGCGCGCGGGAATGTAGCCGGCGAGGATGGCTACCAGGACTACGGAGAGGCCGATGGCCGTGAAGGTGAGGGGATCGGCTGGGCTTACCTGGTAGATGAGGCTCTTTAGTCCTTGCGCGAGCACCAGGGCGAGCAGGATGCCGGCGGCTGTTCCGGCGAGAACGAGCTTTCCGGCCTCGAAGAGCACCAGGCGCAGGACGTCGAAGCGTTGGGCGCCGAGAGCCATGCGGAGGCCGAACTCGGCTGTGCGCTGGCTGACGGAGTAGGCGATGACGCCGTAAGTGCCGATGGCCGCGAGCATGATGGCGAGCGAGCCGAAGAGGCCGACGAGGAAAAAGGCGAAACGCGGGGTGGATACGGACGCGGTGACGATCTGGTCCATGGTGCGGACGTCCGCGACGGCGAGCGCGGGATCGAGCCGGGCGACTTGTTGGCGGATGGCGCCGATGAGCAATTGCGGATCGGATTGCGAACGCACGGCGAGCAATAGATCCTGCGCGCCGTAACCGGTCTGGAGGAACGGCCACCAGAAGGCGGGCTCTGCGCCAGGGCTGTTGGGCTGGTCCTTCACATCGCCGACAACGCCGACGATGGTGATCCAGTCCTTCGCTTTGGGATGATCTTCGAAGGTGAGGCGCTTGCCAACGGCGTCTTCATGCGGCCAATATTCCTCGGCCATAGCGTGATTGATGATCAGCACCAAAGGCGCGTCTTTTTTGTCCGCATCGGTGAAAAAGCGCCCGCGCAGCAGGGGAATCCCGATCGCGCGGAAATAATCGGGAGTGGCCATGTGATAGCGGGCGTGGAACTCTTCATGCGGGGGAGGCTGCTTGCCCTCAATCGTGAATCCCCCGATGTTGTCGTTATAACCGGTCCACGGGATGTCGTTTCCCAAGCCTGCGCTTTGGACAGCGGGAAGCGAGCGAATGGCGCGGGGCAGCTCGTCGTAAAAATGAATCAGGCTTTCCGGCGTTTTGTAGCGCTCCTGCGGCAGCGAGAGCATGGCGGTGACGACGTGCTCGGTCTGGAAGCCGGGATTGAGGTGCAGCAGGTTGAGGAAGCTGCGCAGCATGAGGCCCGCGCCGATGAGCAGCACACAGGCGAGGCTGACTTCCGAGATGACGAGCGCGTTGCGCAGGCGGCTTTGCCGTCTGCCGCCGGTCGTAGCGCGTCCGCCTTTATGCAGACCTTCTTTGGGATCGGTGCGCGAGGCCTGCAGCGCGGGCGCGAGGCCGAAGAGAACGCCGGTGCCGACGCTGATGGCGAGGGTGAAGAGGAAGACCGGGGCACTTACGTGAATGTCGTGCGCGCGGGGGAAGTTCGCAGGCAAGAGCAGCACCAGCGCCTTGACGCCAGCGACGGCGAGCACGAGGCCGAGCGCGCCGCCGATGGAGGCGATGAGCAGGCTTTCCGTGAGCAGTTGCCGGACAACGCGGGAGCGCGGCGCGCCCAGTGCCATGCGGACAGCGATCTCCCGCTGCCGTGCCGATGCGCGCGTGAGCATGAGGTTGGCGGCGTTGGCGCAGGCGATGAGCAGCACCATGGCGACGGCGCTGAGCAGGATGAGCAGCAATTGGCGGCTCTTTCCGACCACTTCGTCGTTCAGCGAGATGACGAGCATCTTCCAGTCGTAGCCGCCGTGCTCCTTGCCGATCTGGGTGATAATCGTGTTCAGCTCGGCATTGGCTTGCGCAATAGTCACACCCGGTTTGAGCCGTCCAATCACTTCCATGTAATGGGAGCCGCGTTGGGACGGATTGCCATCAAATGTGAATGGCCACCACACATCCACGTCTTCGCCGTAAGCAAGTGGCTGATGCTCATTGCCAGGATGCGCGGTGCCCGGCGGCATGATGGCGACGACTGTGTATGGCTGCTCGTTGAGCGTGATCTTTCGCCCGAGGATGTCGCGCGCCGCGCCGAAGCGGGAGCGCCAGAGGCGATCGCTCAGGATGATTTGCTGCCCATTGCCGGAAATCTCCGCCTTGGTATCGAACTCACGGCCGAGCTCGGGAGTGAGCCCGAGAACGCGGAAGTATCCCGAAGTGATGCCGACCCCGGTGAGCCGTATTGGCTCTCCAGATCCAGAGAGCTGCAGATCGGCGTGTATGTAGGCCGCCATACCTTCGAACGATTTGCTGCGGGCGCGGAGGTCGCGAAAATCAAAAGGGTTGACCGGGAATTTCGGGTAGCTTGCATTCGACAGGAAGATGCGCACCAATTTGTCCGGCTGGCGATACGGCAGCGACTGGATGAGCACGCCGTCGATGACGCTGAAGATGGCGCTGTTTGCGCCGATGCTCAAAGCAAGCGTGAGGATGATGACGATGGCGAAGGTGGGGTTTGCGCGCAACTGCCGCACCGCGTAGCGCAGGTCCTGCCGCGCATTTTCGACGAAGCTGGTGCCGCGTGCTTCGCGGCAGTCTTCCTTCAGCTGCTCGTGGCCGCCAAAGGTAAGCCGCGCACGGCGACGCGCTTCCTGCTCGCTGATGCCGGCGAGGCGGAACTTCTCCACCTGCTTTTCGAAGTGGAAGCGAAGCTCATCGTTGAGGTCGCGTTCTTCCGCGCTGCGGTGAAACACGGCGCGCAGGCGAAACAGCAAGTCTTGCCAGATCCCTGGCCACATGGCAGCACCTCACAGACTTTCGAGCTACTACATACCTTCAAGCACCTGGGCGACCGCGGCCGTGAGCTTGCGCCAGCTATCGGTCTCGGCTTCCAACTGCTTTTGTCCCGCGCGCGTCAGCTCGTAATACTTTGCGCGACGATTGTTTTCCGACGTACCCCACTTGGCCTTGATCCACCCGCGACGCTCGAGGCGGTGCAGCGCGGGATAGAGCGAACCCTGCTGGATGCGCAGCACGTCGCTGGACACCTGCTGCACGCGCTCCGAGACGGCCCAGCCGTGCTGCGGGCCGACGGAGAGTGTTCGCAGAATGAGGAGATCGAGTGTGCCCTGCGGAAGGTCGATGCGTTCCGGTGTCAATGGCCTACCCTTCTACTTCTACAGGAGAAGTACCACAGCGTTTTGTAGAAGCGCAAGGGGAGAGTGTCAGTGGCCACCAGTTCACAGTTTGTGACATTCTAGGGACCACCTTTTCGAGGGGCCATCGATGTGGATTGACCGGCAAGACCTTCTTTATACGATCCGCTCGGCGCGTCGCGCACCGCTACTTTCCATCATCGCAGTTGTGGCATTGTCGCTCGGGATTGGTCTCAACGCGGGTGTTTTCACACTGCTGAACGCGTTGTTTCTCAATCCACCGACGCAGACAGACCCCTCCGGGTTCGTCCAGATCTATCCGCGATACGACGGTTGGTTCACTGGAGCCGGGCACTACACTTCGTTCACCACCGACGACTATGACGCGATCCGCGCGCATGCCACTACATTGGAGGAAGCCGCGGCATGGGAAGGGAGTCAGGCCGTTCTTGAGGAGGTACACAGTAGCGTCCCGACTCAGTTGGTGACCTGCAACTATTTCCACGTGTTCGGAGTCGACCGGTCGTTGTTGGGCCGTTTTTTGACTGCCAGCGAATGCGCACGCGGCACCGCCGTGGAAGTCGCCGTGCTCACAGAGCCTTTCTGGAGGAATCAGTTCCACGGCAATCCGCACATTATAGGAACGACCATTCATCTCAATGGCCTGCCGTTTACTGTGGTCGGCGTCGCGCCGACTGACCTTGCGAATTTCACGTCACGCGGAGTCTACGTACCCTATACAGTCGATCCCCTGCTCGATCATGGCGCCACCAACCCGCTCACCGATCCCGATACGCCGTGGCTTGAGGTCGCAGCACGCTTGCGGCCAGGATTCTCACGCACGGACACCCAGGCAGAGCTGACAACCATCCTTCGCCAGCAAGACCGCGCGTATCTCGAGCGTAAATTCACTCCCTTCAATCGAAAGACGTCCGTGGTGCTGACCAATGGATCGTTCATCCAAAACCCCGTGGTCCATGACACTATTGCCGCGTTGATGGCGTTGATCCTGGGTCCGCTATCTCTCGTGTTGCTGCTCGCCTGCAGCAATGTGACCTTGTTGTTTCTGTCCCGCGCGGTAGTGCGGCGTGGCGAGATCGCGGTACGACTGGCTCTTGGCATAGGCAGGGCGCGCCTGCTGCGTATGCTGGCGCTGGAGAGCTTACTCACTGCGGCGATTGCTGGACTGCTGAGTATCGTTCTGGCCTACCGCGTGCCTCAAATGATCATGAATGCGGTAAATCACAACCAGGCTGCCCTCGTCCCCCTCATGCACCCCAACTGGCACGTTTTCGGTTATTTCGCCGCTCTTATCCTGGTCGCCACCATCGTTTCCTCGCTCGCGCCCATGCATGCCGCGTGGAAACTGGATCTTGTAACCGCGCTCAAAGCGCGCGAGGGCGCAACCACCATGCGCTCGCGGACCACCGGCGGCCTGATCGTAGCGCAGATCGCCATGACCTTTGTACTTCTCGTTGCCGCTGTCATGTTCGCGCGCATGCCCGGCAGGATCACCGCGATGGAGCCGGGCTTCGAAACCCGGCAAACGCTCTCGGTTCCGCTGACTATCGATAGCTCCCCGCAAAACCGCACCCGGGCCCTCAATTTCTATCGCGCTCTTGAAGGCCGCATCCGCGCTATTCCTGGCGTAGAGTCGTTGGCCTACGAGACGATGACGCCATTTCACCCAATCGCTCCGAGCGAGATCCGGCTTCCCCGGCAGGCCACCGGTCAAGGCGAGCCAGCGACCATCGACAATGTCTCCACCGGCTTCTTCTCCACCTTCGGCATCCGCATGATGGCCGGACGATCCTTTCGTTCTTCCGATCCAGCGTCAAACAATGCAAGCTCCGTCGCCGTCGTCTCCCAGGCATTCGCGAAGCAGTTCTGGCCCGGCGAAAATCCGATCGGAAAATTCGTGATCGCTCCCGATGAAAAGCACTATGAGGTGGTCGGAGTCGCAGCCGATACCCGTTCCGAACGCTTCGGGGTACTCGATGGCCCACGTCTCTACACCTTGCGGGATCCATCCGCACTCAACGGACAACTGTATGTGCGCTTCAAAGGAAGTGCGTCCCCTGTAGAAAAAGCGATCTACGACACAGTGAAGCATCTCGACCGTACGCAGGAAACGGCACCTCTGACCATATGGGAGCAGTTGGAGTCCGATGCCGAGAGCGTGCGATCGCTGGCGCGAATCATCGTTGTGGTGGCATTGATTGCCGTACTGTTGGCCGTAACGGGCGTTTTCGGAGTGCTGTCGTTCGTTGTCAGTCAACGTACTCGCGAGTTCGGCGTTCGTCTGGTGTTGGGCGCGAACCGCGTCACCATCTTCCGCTTCGTTCTCTTGCGAGGGGTCCGCCAGATCGCCGTTGGATTGACATGCGGCATTGCGCTCGCCGCACCGGCGGCGCGGGCATTTGCTCACTTGACTAGAAACTCCCCATATTCCATTCGGGGATCCGACGAGTGGGTCTACGTCATCGCCGCCGCCTTGCTCGTTGCCGTTTCGCTCGCCGCCATGTACCTCCCCGCATTGCGCGCCACGCAAGTGGATCCCATGCGGGCGCTGCGAACGGAATAGTAAGCAAACTGCCGATCCCCCTTGAGTGGCGATACATCGCCAGTTGCCTCAAGATGGAATCGCGCGGTCTAGTTAGGCCGGTCCTCGACGCAATGCTGTGCGTCCCCTATCCTTATTAGGACCATGTCCGACGCAAACCAGATTCAGATTCATCTTCCTGACGGCTCCATCAAGCAGCTTCCGGCCGGCTCCACGGCGCACGATGTCGCGATGTCGATTTCGCCACGGCTGGCGTCGGCGGCGATTGTGGCGCGGATAAAGCCGGTGAACGTCGGTTCCCATGCTTCCAGTGACATGCCCGGCGATGAAAAGTCCGAGCCCGGCGAGCAGGCGATGTATGCCGCGCCCGATGCGGCGGCGGAGCGGCTGGTCGACCTGCGCGCGCCGCTTACCGAAGATGTTCACCTGCAGCTGCTTACCGAGAAGGACCCCGACGCGCTGCAGGTGGTGCGGCACTCCGCCGCGCACGTGATGGCGACGGCTGTACTCGAGCTTTTTCCGGAGGCGCGGCTGGGCCACGGGCCGGCTACGGATGCAGGCTTCTTCTATGACTTTTATCGGCCGACGCCGTTTACCACCGACGATCTCTCCGCGATCGAGCTGAAGATGGCCGAGGTGGTCGGCAGGGACGAACCGTTCGTCCGCGAATATGAGCCACGCGAAAAGGGCCTGGCCGAGTACAACGCCGAGGGCGACTTCATGAAGGTCCACTTCATCGAGCGCTTCACCAAGCCCGGCGAAGAGATTTCGCTTTATCGCAACGGCAATTTTGTCGACTTCTGCCGCGGGCCGCATGTGCCTTCCACCGGACGGGTCAAGGCGTTCAAGGTGCTGTCGCTGGCCGGCGCTTACTGGCTGGGCGACGAGAAGAACCCGCAACTGCAGCGCATTTACGGGACGGCCTTCTTCTCGAAGAAAGAGATGGAGGAGCACTTTGCGCGTCTCGAAGAAGCGCAGCGGCGCGATCATCGCGTGCTCGGTAAGCAGCTTGATCTGTTCTCCATCCAGGAGCTCGCCGGGGCGGGGCTGGTCTTTTTTCATCCCAAAGGCGGCATCATCCGCAAGACCATGGAAGACTGGATGCGCGAAGAATGCATCCGACGCGGTTACGATCTGGTCTTCACGCCGCATGTTGCGCGCGTCAACCTGTGGCAGACGAGCGGCCACGAGGGCTACTACTCGCAGAATATGTTTACCCCCATGGAGCTGGACGATGCGGATTACCGCATGAAGCCCATGAACTGCCCCTTCCATATTCTGATCTACAAGAACTCGCCGAAAAGCTACCGCGATCTGCCAGTGCGGCTCGCCGAGCTGGGCAGCGTCTATCGCTACGAGCGCTCCGGCACCATGCACGGCCTGCTGCGCGTGCGCGGCTTTACGCAGGACGACGCGCACATTTTCTGCACGCCCGAGCAGATTGAAGATGAGGTGGTCGCGTGCATGGACTTTGCGCAGGCCGTGCTTACCACGTTCGGATTCAAGGAATTCAAGGTTGAGCTCTCCGTCTGGGACCCCAGCCGGCCGCAGGACTACCCCGGCTCGCCCGAAGGCTGGCAGCACGCCATCGACTCGCTGAAGCGCGCACTGGCCCGCAAGAACATTCCTTACAAAGAAATTCCCGGCGAAGGTGCGTTCTACGGCCCGAAGATCGACGTGAAGCTGGTGGATGCGATCGGCCGGCTTTGGCAGCTATCGACGGTACAGTTCGACTTCAATCTGCCGGCGCGGTTCGAGCTGGAATACGTGGGCGAGGACGGCGAGCGCCACCAACCCGTGATGGTGCACCGCGCGCTGTTCGGGTCGGTGGAACGCTTCTTCGGCGTGCTGATCGAGCATTACGCCGGGGCCTTTCCGCTGTGGCTGGCACCGGTGCAGGTCGGCCTGGTGCCGATCGCAGAACGTCACAATGACTATGGCAAACAGATCGAACAGCAACTGAAGGACGCCGGTCTGCGCGTGGAGCTGGATAGCCGGAATGAAAAGATGAATGGAAAGATCCGCGACTTAACGATGCAGAAGGTGCCTTACATTCTTGTGTTTGGGGACAAGGAGCAGGCGGCGGGGGCGGTGAGTGTGCGAGTGCGGGGCAAGGGGGATCAGGGATCGATGCCGCTAGCGGAGTTTTTGGAGAAGGCTAAGGGTGTGGTTGCGAGCAAGGCGGTTGAGCTTTAGATTTCTGCGCGGCTGGCACGGCGAGATTTTCGCTACTTACATTCCACGCGATTGTCTTGCGAGGCGATGATTTGCCACGTACCGCCTCTCTTCAGCCACGTATCGGTCCAAACCTGACATACCTTTGCGCTGGATTGGGATTTGTCTTTGCCGGTGGCATGTTCGCGGCCGTAGACGGTGGCGACGTTGTCTCCGAAGAAGTGCACTTTGGCCTCATCAAGTCCGCAATCATGAGCAGTGCGAGGGCCCTTCTCGTCTTTCAGTTCGTCGGATTTGCTAAAGCGTGCACCCTTCGTTGACGTGCCCTGGAAATCATCGGCAAGCAAACCGGCGACCACGCCGTTATCCGCGCAGACACCCTCAGCCCACTTGCGCTCCAAATCGATGATGTATTTCGCCGTCTTATCGCTGGGGGAGGCCCAGTGACTTTGCTGCGCATGCGCCGGCGGCGTGAGCATCAAGATGGCCGCGGTCGCCACGGCGAGGATTCGCACATTCATTGGTCCCCTCGTTTCATGGCTGCGCGGTGAGTATCCGTTGACCTGCTCGATATTTGTACCAGATAGATTCAGCAGTCAGCGCAAGAGAACGACCAACTCTACCTGTCGTTTTTCCCACGTCCTACCGGATTACACTTGCGCCATGACCGTCGACGAGTTTCGCGCATCGCTCACCGAATCCGATCCGCCGGCCACACTGCCGCCGCTGCTTGCTGCGCTTTGGTGGGAGGCGAAAGGCGACTGGAAGCGGGCGCATGAGATTGCGCAGGATGAAAGCGGCGCGGATGCCGCGTGGGTTCATGCTTATCTGCATCGCAAGGAAGGCGATGACGGGAATGCCGGATATTGGTATAGGCAGGCTGGGCGGCCGCATTGCGCGTTGGCGCTTGACGCGGAGTGGGAGCAGATTGTGTCTGCTTTGCTGCGTCAGTGATCGAAACGGTTAGAGCAGGCCGCAGTCGCGGAGCGGGGTTGAGTGCTGCTCTGCGTCGTCCTGGTGGTCGGGGCGGTGTTCGCGGCCGTGGATGCTGCCTTCGCGCTGGCGGAGTGGACTGCCGGGGCGGCTGGTGAAGGTGGCCTGGATTTCGCTGAGGATGGAGAGCGCGATCTGCTCTGGGGTTTCGGCGCCGATGTCGAGGCCAGCGGGGGCGTGCAGTTCGGGCGGCATCGTATCGCGGCCGAGGCGCGCGAGGAGATCGAGCGTGCGGCGGCGCGATCCGAGCACGCCCAGGTAGGCGAGGGGACGGGTGAGCAGCGTGTCCAGAAGGGTTTCCAGAAAAAATGTGTCCTGCGCAAAGCTGTGGCTCATGATGATGGCCGCGGTGCGCGCGTCGAGACGCAGGGGGGCGAATGCTGTCGCGTCGTGGGCTGCGATCACTCTCTCGGCTTCCGGGAAGCGCGCGGGCCGGGCGAAGTCGGCGCGGCGGTCCATGACGCTGATGCTCCAGCCCAGGGCGGCGGCCTGCGCGACCAGCGGCTGCGCGTCCGTGCCCGCGCCGCACACCAGCAATTGAACCGGCGGCGTGAGCGATTCCACGAAGAAGCGGCACCCGGAAAATCGGCCTTCCCGTAACTCCTGGGTAAACGAATAACCGAGCTTTACGCCTCGACGCAGCAGCGCGGCAATCTCAGGACGGTCGTGCGTATTTTCGAGCGCAAACCGCTCGCCGACGTGCAGCCCGCAGCCTTCCGTCGCATGGACAAGTACGGCCAGCGCTGACGACTCGCGACTCTGGTTGACGCGCTGCTGGGCCAGCAGCGGATGCGTTTCGCCGGCCCCGCCGGGGACGGGAAGCCGCTCCAACAACAGATCGATGCCGCCGCCGCAGCCGAGACCGAAGCCGTCGTTGTCCTCCTGCGTGGAGGTATCGAAGGTTTTGAGGACTGCGGGCGTTTGGGAGGTCCACCAATGCGCGCGGCGGCATAATTCGCCTTCCAGGCAGCCACCGCTTACCGCGCCGATACGTGAGCCATCCGGCAGGATGAGCATGCGTGCGCCCGGCGAGCGATACGACGATCCGCGCGTGCCCACGACCGTGACCAGGACACACACGCCTTGTGCGGACTGCCAGGCGGCCGTCATGCGGGCGTGCTCCTGCATAGTTTTAGTTTACTCCCGTGAATGGGCGGGAGATTGGGCTGGAAGTCGCTTCGCTCCGACTGAATACGCCCCCTCGAGATCTGCGCCCGGGGATGAAAGAATGAATGTTGATGGAGACGATGAATGGAGTTACTGGCATTCTGCTGGCGGCAGGCAGCAGTACGCGGTTTGGCACAGACAAGCAGTCGGCCCTGATCGGCGGAGTTCCGATGCTGACCCGTGCTGCGAGCACACTGCTGAATGCAGGCTTTGATCTGCCGATTGTCGTGCTCGGCGCGCATGCGACCGAACACTGGCCGATGCTTTACGGATTGCCGGTGCGGATTGTTCGGAATCCGGATGCTGAGTCGGGGATGGCGAGTTCGTTGCTGGCCGGATTGGAGGCAGCGGGCGAATGTGAGGCGGTCTGCATTATGGTGTGCGACCAGCCAGCCGTGACAGAGCGGCACCTTCGCATGCTGGTAGGCGCATGGCGCAAGACTCACGCGACCATCGTGGCGTCTGATTATGGTGGCGGCGTGCATGGGGTTCCCGCGGTCTTTGGCGCCCGCCATTTTGCGGAATTGCGCGAGCTGCGCGGGGACCGTGGCGCCGGGCCATTGCTGGCCCGCCATACCGAGTCGCTCGAGCTCATCCCGCTGCCCGGCGGCGACATCGATATCGATACGCCGGCGGACCTAACGAAGCTGGGCTGAGCGCTGGCCGCACGGGCGGGCAAGAAAGGCCGGTCTGCCCGGCGAATGCGAACGCGGTATTGGGGAAGGCGGATTAAATTCATCGCTCCGTAACCGAATACTTCATACACTCATCGCCATGCGCGATGCACCCCTGACCGTAACGGTCAAAAACGGCCAGCACGAGGGCACTACCATCCTTGTGCTCACAGGCCCGCTCACGTTGCAAAACAGCTTCGACTTCCAGAAGGAACTGGCTCAGCACAAGCCGGCCGTACTCATCATTGATCTGACGGAATCACCCTACATGGATTCTGCTGGTCTTGGGCTGCTGATGAAT
This sequence comes from uncultured Acidobacteriaceae bacterium, assembly GCA_963797895.1. Classification (GTDB taxonomy): domain Bacteria; phylum Acidobacteriota; class Terriglobia; order Terriglobales; family Acidobacteriaceae; genus KBS-83. The sequence continues at coordinate 533,972 of CAWCRD010000006.1, read as the reverse complement.
TGCTACGTCTCAGCCGAGAAGAATGGCCGCAAAGTGCTGCTGGCAGGGGTGAATGAGCGCATCCGCGCGCTGCTGGAGATGACTCGGGTGAACCTGATCCTGAAGAGCTACGCGACGGCTGCCGAGGCGGAGTACTAGCGGTACGGGCAAAGGCGCCTGCGGCGCGTTTGGATGGGTCGCTTCCTTTGGCCGCTCACAACACGGAGTTGTAAACCAGGCTCACGAACTACAGCTCATTCGCTAGATCTGCTGGGGCTCTGCGGACTTCAGCGTGATGCGGACGCCCTTTGTGCCGTGGCGCGGGTGTTTTGCACGGAGCGTGATTTCGCCGGGCTGCTCGCCTGCGCGGACCCAGACTGCTACCGCGCCGCCGATGAGCGTGGCGGGGTTATCGCCGATGAGCACGCCTGGTCCTTCCAGCTCCAGCGCGATGCCGTCGCTGGCGAAAGGGCGAATGGCGCCGTAGGCGTCGTTCATTCGTAACAGTACGCGTGTCGTATCCGCGCCGTCGGCTACCAGCTCGGTGTCGTCGGGCAGGACCACGAACTCGTGGTCGACTCCGTCACCGGAGTAGCGCTTTGAGATCACCTGCTTACCGTTGATGTAGCCGTCGATGCGGAGGTCGCCCCAGTTCTCGCGGATCTTGTCGCCGAAGTCCACATCGAAGGGCGCGTACTTGAGGTGCGGGAACTGCGCGCGATCGGGATCGCCTTCGGCCAGCAGGTGCTCGCCCGTCTTCGTGATGGTGTAGATCTTGACGTGGTCGCAATTGGAGCAGATGAGGCCCTTGGTGAAGCCGATGGACTCGTCGTTGCGCGCCCAGTGGAATGCCGGCTCGAGCACGATCTGTTCTGCCGGATCGCACTGCGACTTATAGAAGAAGGCGGCAGGTTTGGGCTCGCGAAAGATGTCGGCGACGCCGTGATAGCAGATGCGATCGCCAGAGCCGAAGTTGGCGTGGGTGTTGTAGTCGAAGGCGCACCAGCCGATGCCGCCGGCGTACTGCGGATCAGACGCGAGCGCGTCGTGCACGCGTGCGTGCCGGATGGTGTGCTCGCGCAGACGCTCCATGCTGTCAAAGGTTTTGCAGGGGTAGGTGTGGCCGACGAACTCGGTGTTGAGATAGCGCGGATGATTCGGCTTTTTGAGCGGCCAGCCGAAGTCGTTCATGGTGAAGACGTCTTCCAGGAACTCCGATTCCTGGAAGTAGCGGATGCCGCCGGTCTGCCGGTGGTGTCGAGCTGATGGGCGAGGGCGTTGGTGCGGGTATAGAAGTCGTGGTTGTCGCGCGACTCGTTGATGCGCACGCCCCAGAGAACGATGGAGGGATGATTCCAGTCGCGGCGGATCATGCGGCTGACGTTGTCGACGGAGATGTCCTGCCAGGCCTTGTCGCCGATGTGCTGCCAGCCGGGAATTTCTTCGAGGACGAGGAGGCCGATTTCGTCGCAGCGATCGAGAAAGTGCCGCGACTGCGGGTAGTGCGAGGTGCGCACGATATTGCAGTGGAAGTTGGTGCGCAGGATGTCGGCGTCGCGGCGCTGCACGCGGCCGGGCATGGCCTGCCCGACGTAGGGAAAGGTCTGATGGCGATCGAGGCCGCGCAGCTTGATGATTTTTCCGTTGAGCGAGAAGCCGTGATCGGTGAAGGTGGCTTCGCGGAAACCGATGCGGCGGGTTTGCTCGTCAACCACGTCGCGGCCGCGCAGCAGGCGCACTCGTACGTGATAGAGACGGGGATGATCGAGGTCCCATAACTCGATCTTTTCGAGCTGGGGAATTTCGACGGTGTACTCTGTTTCGCCTTTTGCGAGGCTGGCGGCGGGAATCTGCTTTGTGGCTTTGCCGAGAACGGTGTCGCCATCGAGAACTTCGGCCGTGAGGGAGTAGTGGTCGTGTGCCTGCGGTTGCCGGATGATTGAGATAGCACTTCACATCGACGGCGGGTTTGGTGAGGACGTTCTTCGGGGCGGCAAAGATGTTGTCGAGGAAGGTTTCGGGCACGATGCGGAGCGCGACTTCGCGATAGATGCCGCCGAAGGTGAGGTAGTCGACTTCGTAGCCGAAGGGCGGAATGTCCGCGCGCTCCGTGGAATCGACCTGAACGGCGAGGACGTTATCGCCGCTGGGGTCGAGTATCGGGCCCGCCGTGAGCTCGAAGGAGAATGGAGTGTAACCGCCTTTGTACTCGCCGAGCTTGTGGCCGTTGAGGTAGACGGTGGAGGCGGTCATGACGCCTTCGAAATCGACGAAGACGCGCTTGCCCATGGCGGACTCGGGCAATTTGAAGTGGCGGCGATAGGTGGAGATGAAGGTGTAGTCCGCTTCTGTGAAGCCGTGCCAGGGAAGCTTGATGTTGGTGTGGGGGATCGACGACGCGGTCGAAGGCTGCGTCGTTGAAGTCGCGCGCGGTGGCTGCCTGGTCGGCGGTGCGGCTGTAGAGCCAGCCGCGATTCATGGGGAGAATGATGCGGCCCGACTGGCGAGCCGGTCGAGATGGCGTCTTGCTCTGCGGCAAGGGCTCCGGGCATAAATGTTGCTCCGGCGACCAGCGTGCCGGTGGATTTGATGAAGTCTCTGCGATGCATAGAGCTGTTTTCCCCTGGCCGGCTGAAAGCAGCGGCGACGCAATCAGCATACATGCAAGCGCTTTCCTTATTCCGGTAAGCTGGAAAACACCAAACGCGTGAACAGCACTTACACGTCGCGATTTCTGCTTGCTCAGCCACACACGGCGGCTGCTTTGGGGCGCGCTTGTGTCCGCGAGCCTGCTGGCGGCTGGAGCAGCCGGCGCGCATCAGGTTGCTTCACAGGTTGCTTCACAGGCTGCGATGGGGGCGGCGATCGAGGGCCGCGTTGTTGACGCGGCGGGCAAGCCGGTGAGCGGGGCATCTGTAGGAGTTGAAGCAGACGGCCGGATATCGCGAGAGACGCATAGTGACGCGGCGGGCGGCTTTGCATTTTCGACTCTGGCGGCGGGCACCTATCGGCTGAGCGCGGAGAAATCCGGATTGCGGAGCCGGGGCGGCGTTGCGATTGCTTTGGCGGCAGGCGACAGGAAGCATGTCGACTTAGTGCTGGGAAGTTCGGCAGGCGCGGCTGCGACGGGAGCGATGGAATTTTCCGATGTGCCGAATTTTACGGTTGCGGGAGTTACGGATTGGACGGCGGTGGGCGGGCATGGGTCCGACTCCATTCTGCGGACGAGCGAGGAGCTGGCGCGAGAGACGATGGCGCTGAAGACGCAGGGCGGCGCTCCGGCTAGTGACGCGGTTTCCTCATCGCAAACGGAAAGCCGCCTGCGCGCGGCGCTGGCGAGCGCTCCTGGAGAATTTCAACGGAACCATCAGCTCGGCGCGTTTTATCTTGCGACGCATAGATATGGCGAGGCGCTGCCGCTGTTGCAGGCTGCGTATCGGATTGAGCCGGCCAACGAGGGGAACGAGCGCGATCTGGTTGCGGCGTACGAAAATGCCGGCGATTTGAAGCAGGCTCGCGAGCACATGGCGAATCTGTTGAAGCGCGAGAACAATGCCGAGCTGCATCGCATGGCCGGGGAGCTGGATGAGAAGGCGGGCGATCCGCTGGCGGCGGTGCAGGAATATCAGCAGGCGGTGAGGCTCGATCCGAGTGAAGAGAATTACTTTGCGTGGGGGTCGGAACTGCTGCTGCATCGCGCGGTGTGGCAGGCGGCGGAGGTTTTTCGCAGCGGTGTGAAGGCGCATCCGAAATCGGCGCGGCTGTTGACGGGACTGGGCACGGCGCTTTTTGCGGGAGCACGCTACGATGAGGCGGCGCGCAGCTTGTGTGAGGCCGCCGATCTCGATCCGGCGAACCCGGAGCCTTACATCTTCATGGGCAAGGTCGAGATAGCGGCGCCTACGCCTTTGCCCTGCATTGAACCGAAGCTGGCGCAGTTTGCGCAACGGAATCCGCATAACTCGCTGGCGAACTATTTTTATGCGATGGCGCTGTTGAAGCAGCAGGAGCACTCGGCGGATACGGCTGCGCGGCAGCAAGTAGAGACGCTGCTGACGAAGGCGGTTTCGCTGGATGCGAAATGCTCGGATGGATATTTGCAGCTTGGCATCCTTGCTGCTTCCGAACGGAATTATGAGAAGGCGATGGGCCTGTATCAGAAGGCGATCGATGCCGATCCGCAGTCAGGCGAGGCGCACTACCGGTTGGGCGTGGCTTACGACCATGCCGGGGAGCGCGAGAAGGCCGCGCGGGAATTTGCGCTTCATGATGAGATTGAGAAGCGCCAGGCGGCTGCGATTGAGCAGGAGAGGCGGGACGTGAAGCAGTTTGTGGTGGAGCAGGTTGGCGCGGGGGCGCCGCTCAGTCACTGACTGTTCTACTTTGACTTCGATTTTCCCGTCGAGAGAATACCTTCGCCTTCGCGGATGGTGAGTATCTGGTTCGCTTTTACTTTTGTGAAGCGCTCGATTTTTTGCGTGGTGGGCCATTTGACCTCGATGGCATCCACGGTTTCGGCTTTGCCCAGACCGAAGTGCAGGCGCAGGTCGCTCTGCGACATGACGCTGGTGCCGCTGTGCACTTCGTCCATCTGAATGTGCTTGCCAGTAAAGACGCGTACACGCGCGCCAATGGCGGTGCGGTTGCATTTGGTTCCGACTAACTTGAGCTTGATCCAGTTTTGCTTGTTGCCGCCGTCGTTGCGAAGAAGGGACGGCAGGTCATTCATGTTCAGCACGAGGGCGTCCATGCCGCCGTCGTTGTCATAGTCGCCGAAGGCTGCGCCGCGGCTGGAGAAATGCTCGCTGATGCCGGGACCCATCTCCGACGAGACATCCTTGAAGCGGCCGTTGCCCAGGTTCTTGTAGACCAGGCGTGGGTTTTTGAATTTCTGCTCGAAATTGTAGGTATCAATTTCCGGATAGACGTGCCCGTTGATCTGCATGATGTCGGGCCAGCCATCGTTGTCGTAGTCGATGAAACCGCAGCCCCACGCGACGTAGAGGCTGTTGAGTCCGGTGCCGGCGGCGAATGTCACGTCGGTAAAGGTGCCGTCGCCGTTGTTGTGGTAGAGATTGCAGGTGTCATCCGCGAAGTTGGTCTTGAAGATATCGAACCAGCCATCGCAGTCGTAGTCGGCTACGGCGATGCCCATGCCGGCCTGCTCATGACCGCTGTCGCTGTAGGCGCAATTGGCCATGACGGCAACGTCGGTAAATGTGCCGTCGTGATTGTTCTGGAAGAGAATGCTGGGCTCTGAATCGACAGCGACATAGATATCCGGCCAGCCATCGTTGTTGAAGTCGTAGGAGACGGCAGTGATGGAATAGCGCGGGCCCGGCTTGAGGATGCCGGATTTTTCGGAGACGTCGGTGAAGGTGCCATCGCCATTGTTGTGATAGAGGATGTTGGTGTCCGCGGGCAGGCCGCGCGGGCCGCACATGATCGGCACGCCCTTCCACTGGCAATAATGCGTGGCATCGGCGGAAGGAATCTTTGTCGGGATCGAGCTTGATGTAGTTACAGACAAAGAGATCGAGGAAGCCGTCGCGGTCGTAGTCGAGAAAGGTGCAGCCTGCGCCCCAGCGGACCTCTTTCTGATAGAGGCCGGCCTTCTCGGTGACATCGGTGAATGTGCCATCGCCGTTGTTACGGAAGAGAATGTTGTGGCCCCAGAAGCAGCAGAAAAGATCGTCCCAGCCGTCGTTGTTGTAATCGCCGACGCAGACGCCGGTCTGCCAGCTGGTTCGGGCTAACCCGGATTTTTCTGTGACATCGGTGAAGGTGCCGTCTCGGTTGTTTTTGTAGAGGCGGGAGGTAGGCGCTTTGCCGGCGGGCCACTGCGTATCCAGACGATCGCCATTGGTGAGATAGATATCGAGCCATCCGTCGTTGTCGTAGTCGTAAAAGGCGAGGCCGCTGCCCTTGGCTTCGATGATAGAGCGCTTGTGATCGACGCCGCCCCAGACGTTGGGAGTCGTCAGGCCGGCCTGCTGCGCGACATCGACGAACTGGACAGGAGAGATTCCTGGAGACATTGCGGGCGCGGCCCTGGCGGCCTGCAGGAGGCTGGGATCTTTCCATTTCCAGAGCGGAGTGGCGAGCGCCTCCATTAACGTGCCGCTGAGCATGAACAGAGAGGAGCCGAGAAAGCGCCGACGAGGCAGGTTCATAGACTGATTGGGATTATAAGAGCGTGAGTTCTTCCGATTCACTGCATTGAGCTGAGCGCGTCCATGGCTTGTTTGGCGTTTGCGTTTTCGGGCTCCAGTCGCAGCAGGTCTTCGAGCACTGCTGTCGCACGCGCTTTGTCGTTCTGCATCATGTAGAGGCGGGCGAGGTTGAGATAGGCCTGATCGAAGCTAGGGCTGACGCGGATGCAGTCGCGGAATTGCTGTTCGGCTCTTGCGTAGTCCTGTTCGCGCACATAGAGCACGCCGAGATTGTTGATGGCTTCGGCATAGTCGGGACGCAAGCCGATGGCTTTCTCTAAAAAGCCGGCGGCACGGTCAAGCTGATTTTGCTGTGCGTAGAACATCCCCAGGCTGTAGTTGGTTTCGGGGTCATCGGGCTGGATCTCCAGAGCGCGGGTGAGAGATTTCTGCGCTTGGTCGAAATTTCCCTGCCGGCGATAGACGTTCCCGAGATTGAGGAGCGCGGTTGCGTAGTCGGGCCGGAGTAATAAGGATTGCTGGAAGCTGCGGACTGCGTCGTCCGCTTGTCCCTGCTGCGCGGCCATCATGCCGAGGTTGTTCCACGCCTCGGGATAGTTGGGGCGCAGTTTCAACGCCTGCTCGAGATAGCGGCGCGCCGCTGGAAAGTCGCGCCGCTGCAGCCTGAGCGTGCCGAGATTGTAATAGCCTTCCGCATAGTCGGGCTTTTGAGCGATGACTTGTTCGAAGGAGGCTGCTGCCTCATCCAGATAGCCGTGCTGGAACATGGCTACGCCATAGGTAAAGTCATTGCGCTGAAATGCGCTTTGATAAATGGTTCCGGGGAATGGAAGCGCTTTGCGCTGGCGCTGGGCTGCTGTGGCGGGAATGGATTTCGCATCATCGCAGACGGCATCGGGATCGATGCCGCCCTGATAGAGCTTCACGATCATGCCATCTCGATCGAGCAGGAAAGCGGTGGGGATGCCGAGATCCCTGCGGCGGTCGAAGAGATAACGGTATATGAGGTTATAGATGCCCGCTATTTCTTCCGTCGCGAAGAGAACGGGGAATGAGATGGCTTCGCGGCGCGCGTAGGCGCGGGCTTCGCTGGCTTGAGCGGGATCGTCGAGGTTGATGGCGAGGACCGTTACACGATCTGCTGCGAGTGAGGCGCGGCGGCGATGGAGAAGCTTGAGCTGCTCCATGGAAAGCGGGGCGGCGAGCGACCAGAAGCAGAGCAAGACGCACTCGCCGCGGTAGTCCTTCAGCGCGCGCTGCGTGTTGGTGAGATCGGGGAGGGAGAATTCTGGCGCACGCAACGGCTGAAGGAGCCAAGTGGCGGTGCGGGCAGGCAGTGGTTGTTGCGCGGGCGGTGGCGAGGCTTCCGTGTACGCTGCTGTGGTTGCTGAAAAGGGTTTGGCGATGAATGCGGCTTTCCCTTCTTCCACTTCGATCCGGTGGTTGGCGGGAAGGGACGCGAGCTCCTGCGAGAGGCCGCTGGGCCAGCGGATGGTGGCCTGCACCGGCCCGGCTTCTTCTCCGACGCCGAAGAACACCTGCTTTGCGTGCTGAGCCAGAAATCCGGAGCCCGCCTGCACATATTTGGTCTGGCGCAGGGTTCCGGATTGGACGGTGATCGCTGCTCCGATGGCGTCGCGGTTGCTTTTGGTTCCGTGCAGCCGGAAGGCAATGGAATGGCCGAGCTGCGACATGGCGTTATGCAGAATCCGCAGTTGGGGCGCATTGCGATTTTTCAGAATGACTTCGAGCCTGCCGTCGTGGTCGATATCGGCCAGCGCGAAGGAGCGGCCATCTTCTGCGAAGTCGAGCTCGACCGCGCCGGAGATTTCGGAGAATGTGCCGTCGCGATTGTTGGCGAACATCACGTTTCGTTCGTAGCCGTTCCACGAGTGATCGGAGCGGATTAACTCGTTGAGCGCCTGCCATCCGCGCTCGTACGCCGGAATTGCGGTTGCGTCGTCAGGCGATCGGCCCACGACCTGACGCCAGAAGAAGCTGGCCAGGTCGCTGCGATTCGGGGCGGAGATGTATCCGTTGGTGACGTAGAGGTCCGGGTAGCCATCGTGGTCGAAGTCCCAGAAGTCGGAGCACCATGACCAGCGGCCCATCGCTACGCCGGCTTTGTCGCTGACATTTTCGAAGTGGCCGTCGCCGTGGTTCCGGTAGAGGAAATTGCCCTGGGCATGCTGCTGATAGAGCGCTCGTATGTCTACCGGAGTTTGCGGGTGGAAGAGCTTTTGCGCTGAAACGCGCTGACCGGCGGCGGACCACATGTTGGCGGCGTAGATGTCCTGCTTGCCATCGAGATCGTAGTCGGACCACGACGCGCTCATGCCGGCGCCGGCGTCGTCGACGTGAGCTGCGCTGGAGATGGCGGCGAATGTGCCATCGCCATTGTTGCGATAGAGATTGGCGCGGCCGAAATCGTTCGCTACATAAAGATCGGGAGATCCGCTGGAGGCGGAATGGCCCCACGCGCAGGCAAAGCTGTAGCGGTTGTTTTCTGCATTCAGCCCGGCTTGTTCTGTCCGGTCGGCGAAGGTCCCGTTTCCTTCGTTGTGCAGCAGGAAATTCGCGGGACCGTTGCGCGCGTCGAAGTATGGAACCGGATAGTGGTATTGGTCGAGGCCGAGATAGTAGCTATAGACGCAGAGATAGATGTCGAGTCGGCCATCGCTGTCGTAATCGGCGATCGCCGCGTGCGTGAAGGTCCCCTCCGGCGGCCTGGCGAAGCGGAATGCATCCTTCTTGATGGCGAAGGTGCCGTCTCCCTGATTGAGAAAAAGCAGCGGGCCGCCACCGCAGACGACGAGCAGGTCCTGGAGCCCGCTATTGCGGAAGTCGGCGAAGAGCGCGCAGGCGGTGTTGTCCAGCACGTCGACGCCGGAATTTTCTGTCACGTCCTCGAAAGTGCCATCGCCACGGTTGCGGTAGAGGCGGTTGGGCAGGCCGGCGGGCTGGCAGACATATAGGTCATCGAAGCCGTCGTTGTTGATATCGCCGACCGACGACCCCGTTGTTGCCGTAGACATCGATGCCGCAGGCGCCATCGAGCACCGTGCGCCAGTAGTCGGAGCCGTGAAGGAGCTGATCGCGGTAGGAGGCGGTTGCGCCGAGGGCGCGCTGCGTTACGTCTACGAACGCGGGACCGGTCGCTCGGCTAACGGTTTCTTCGCCGGTCTCCCATTTTGTTGCTTTCCACCCCTGCTGGTTGCGTGTCCACTCGGTGCGCCAGCTTCCGACGCGCTCTTCGCGTTTGCCGGGCCGGTCGCCGACGATGTCGTAGCGGATGGTCAGACTGACGGTGAGCGGAGTGGATGCGGTCTGGTCGATGCTGGTGATCTCAAATTCCGCTACGTCGATCCGGGAGAGATCCTTGAGCCAGCCGTGAAGCTGGTCGAGGAATGCTTTTTGCCCGCTCACAAGGCCCTGGGGGAATTTTCTCTTCAGGACTTCGATTCCGGTTCCGGTTCTGACCGTGGTTTCGCTGGCTGGGGTGAGGTTGGCGCCCTGCATCGAGGGATCCAGGAGCTTCTCGAGGATCGGGCTGCCGGGGATGTTGATTTTGAGAGCAGCGCTCCACTGATCGAGCAGCGACTGGATGTCAGCGGCGTATTTCTCGGTGGCAAATTCGTCGGAGCCCGGCGGGACGAGCCTGAGGATGTCGTCCAGAGGAGATTTTTTGGGATAGCGGGGGGTCAGGCGAATGTCGGAAAAGGCGAGCGGGACGTCCGACCTTCTCTGTGGAACGTCGGCGAAAAGCGCCCTGGACCCGAAGAGGAGGGAGCCCCCATAGAGGGGTGACGCCCGAAGCAACACGGGCGTGCAGGCGAGGCCTTTCAGGAGTGCCCGTCTGGAAAGAAGGTGGGGTTTTCTTGAGTGGCGCGGCATCCTTGCGGGGTTGGTGCAGACGGAATGCTAACACCAAATACAGAGCGGTTCCTGTCTGGACGGCCGGTGACAGGCGGGGAGTTCGCCGACACGACGCGGCAGGCTCCCAAAAAGTTGCGGGCGCTCGTTACCTTGCGTATACCCCCGCGTGTTCGAAAAATCCTGGCCACGACCTTCGAATAGCCTGTCGGAACAATGAGGTAGCGGGTGACGCGGGGCATAGAACGACTGTACTGAAGCGGTCTGGTCGGCACGAACTACGAGGAGCTCCACCTTTTGATTGACAAGTCTCGCGGGATTGGAATATGTTGCTGACCACTACATGTAACCGGTTACTTGGATTGCTTTCTACAGCAATGTAACCGGTTACCCAAGCCGGCTTTCACGTTTGTGAGCAGCATGGCTGGGTTAAAGCGCAGGACCGGGCTCTATTTGGGGAGAGGAGGTACTTATGGCCGTTGATCGCAACGTTTTCTCGTGGTTTCGCCGTTTCGCCTACATAGCTTTTGCTTGCCTGTTCCTGGCGACCTTGCCGCAATGTGCTTTCGGCCAGGTGGATGAAGGATCCATCAGCGGCGTGGTTCAGGACTCGTCGGGCGCCGCGGTGCCAAATGCGCAGTTGACCCTGGTGAACACCGACCAGGGGATCACCCTACAAGCGACGACGGGCGGCAGCGGCGAATATACGATCTCGCCGGTCAGAATCGGGCACTACACGCTGACCGCGACCGCGCCGGGCTTCTCAACGACGACGCAACAGAACATCACAGTGGCGGTGGGACAGCGCGTGCAGGTGAACGTCAAGCTGGCATTGGGCGCCGCGTCGCAGACCATCCAGGTGACATCGGCACCGCCGGAGTTGCAGACCAGCGATGCCTCGACAGGCCAGGTGATCAATCAGCGCAACGTGAATAATCTGCCGCTGAACGGACGCAACTTCACCTTCCTGGCGCAATTGAGCGCAGGCGTGAACACGCCGCAGGCGGACACCCGCGGCAACGCGGCCTCCGGCGCATTTTCCGCCAACGGTCTGCGTCCGGCGCAGAACAACTACCTGCTGGACGGCATCGACAACAACTCCAATGCGGTGGACTTCCTGAACGGCACGAACTTCGTGATTCTGCCGCCGGTGGATGCGATCCAGGAGTTCAAGGTACAGACGGGCGACTTCAGCGCTGAACTGGGCCGTTCCGCCGGCGCGGTGCTGAACGCGACCATCAAGTCCGGAACCAACAGCTTTCACGGAGCGGCGTGGGAGTTCTTCCGCAACGACAAGCTGGACGCTGCGGACTGGTTTGAAAACAACGCCGGGATCAAAAAGGGCGAGCTGCGGCAGAACCAGTTCGGCGGCTCGATTGGCGGACCGATATTCAAAGACAAGCTCTTTTTCTTCGGCGATTATGAAGGCTTCCGCCGGGTACAGGGCACAGTACAAACTGCCGGCGTGCCGACGCTGACAGAACGGAACAGCGGCTACACGAATCTGTCCGACCTGATCACGGGGCAAAGCGGTCCGGCGCGTACGGACCTGCTGGGCCGCACCATCCCCTTCGGTACGGTGATGGATCCAGCGACGACGCGCAATGTCACCAAGGGTTCGATCGATCCGGTCTCAGGCCGCGCTGCGACAGGCTCGGGTGCTGTCCGCGATCCGTTCGGAAGCTGCGGAGCGAGCACACCGAACTTCGATCCGACCGGCTGTAACCTGAACCAGATTCCAGCGGACCGTCTGGATCCAAACGCAGTGAAGCTGCTGAATCTGTATCCGACGCCCACGAATCCTGCGCAGTTCGCCAACAACTTCACCAGCAGCCCGCACCTGTTCGAACATCGCAACCAGTTCGACGTTCGCGTGGACTTCAATCCAACGCAGAAGGACCAGATCTTCGTCCGGTTCAGCTATGCGGACGATCCGCAATTCATCCCAGGCCCGTTCGGCGGCATCGCGGACGGCGGTGGTTTCCAGCAGGGCACACAGACTTATAAACCCAGCCAGGCTGTCGCGGCTTATACGCACGTGTTCACGCCGAGCACCATCAACGTGGCGCGCGTCGGCTTCAACCACCTGCATACGACGCGTTTCGGTCCTGAGGGCACCACGGAGGGGATTCCGGCGCAGTTCGGGATCCAGGGAATCCCCCAGGGGAACGAGAACGGCGGCCTTCCGCAGATCGTGATCTCGGGTCTCAATAACCTGGGCAGCAACGACTTCCTGCCCTCGGACGAAGTAAGCCAGACGTACCAGGTGACGGACGACTTCACGAAGATCTACGGCAAGAACAGCTTCAAGCTGGGTATGGAATACCAGAGTGTGAACTTCAACACTCTGCAGCCGGCTTACTCACGTGGTCAATTCAATTTTGACGGCAACTATGCCGGCGTACCGGGTCAGAGCGGCGACCAGACCGGCCGCGCGCAGTTCCTGCTGACCCCAACCGCGGCAACTGTTCCGGGCGGCATCAGCGGAGTGGGCGGCGCGAGTCAGGTACAGGCGTCCAACATCAGCAAGACCTACGATCAGCGGTCTTACCTGGCGGTGTACTTCCAGGATGATATGAAGCTGACTCCCAAGATGACCCTGAACCTGGGTCTGCGCTGGGATTACTTCAGCCCGATCTCCGAGACCAACGGCGGACAGGCGAACTTTGTGCAGAACGGTCCGCCAACAGGTGGCCCGATCTTCCTGATCCCGGCGTCGGGCAAGGATGACCGGAGTCTCTCGTCGACGGCTAATAATCCGTCGCTGAATGGCCAGGGCTTCCTTGACCTGCTGGCGAAGGACGGCATTGCGCTGGGCTCGACCAATAAGTACGGAAACGCGCTGGTACAGACGCAGCGGACCAACTTTGCTCCGCGCTTCGGTCTGGCCTACGAGGCAACACCGAGGCTTGTGATGCGCGCCGGCATCGGACTGTTCTTCAACGCATTTGAAAACCAGGGATACGGGCCGAACATCGGCGAGAACTATCCATTCGTATATAACTTCAACTACCAAGGGCCAAACGACTCCACGGCATTCGGCGGCGGCGCCAACCCGTATGGAGCCTGCCCGACGGCTGGGGCCGGCGGAAGCGCATCGATCGAAAGCGGTTTGACCTGCAGCGCCTTCACTCCGCTCGCGGTCAACGCCAAAGGCCTGGGATTGCAAGGGCTTCAATTTAACTACCAGACGCCGCGCACCGTGGCCACGAACCTCTCATTCCAGTATGCGATCACCAACACGATGTCTGCCAATGTGGCGTACGTCTTCACCGACGGCAGCAATCTGCAACAGGGCATCGGTAACAATCAGGTCATGGAGCTTGTACCGGCGAATACATCACTGACTTCGCCGGCCCCTGGCCATCCGATTGGCTACCTCCCCTTCCCGGACTTCGGTAGGAACGGCAGCTATCAGCGGACCATTGGAAGCAGCATCTACAACGGCCTGCAAACCAAGCTGGAACAGCAGTTCGCGAGCGGCCTGAACTACCTGTTCACTTACACCTATTCGAAGACGATGTCGGATGCCGGTGATCTGCTGAACGGCGGCAGCACGAGCGGATTGCGGGCGCCATGGGTGCCCGGACTGGGACCGCGGTTTGACTGGGCCCTGGCCGATTTCGATATCCGCAATGTCTTCCACTTCAGCGGCGGATATGAGCTGCCGTTCGGCAAGAACAAACGATACCTGGCGAACGTAAACAGCTTTACGGACAAGGCGATTGGCGGCTGGGCCATCCAGTGGCTCACGACCCTACAGGGCGGCCAGCCGCTTACGCTCGGTTGCCCGACCGGAACTACCTCTGGAACGGGCTGCTATGACGTAACGGTTCCGGGCCAGAGTCAAGAACGTGGGCTCAAAACCAAATCACAGAACGGGAAGCTGAATCTGTTCTGGCTGAACAATCCGAAGGCCTTTCAGCAGCCGTGCCTGCTGGGACCGAACGGACCGATTCCGGACAACCCCACTGGTTGCGTACCGCTGTCTGGCCCTGGCGTGCTGGGTGGCCGGCCCTCAACAACCTACGGACCGGGCTTCCACCGGCTGGACTTCTCGCTGTTCAAACAGTTCCCAATCAGCGATCGTTTCCGCATGGAGTTCCGGTCGGAGTTCTTCAACATTCTTAACCATCCGAACTTCAACGCACCGGGTTTCGGCGGCAACGGCGTCACGGCAATCGGCAACTCCACCAACTTCAACAGTTCTACCTTCGGGCAGATCGGATCGACGCGCGATGCTCCTTATGATCCGCGGCAGATCCAGTTTGCTCTGAAGCTCTACTACTAACGCTCGATTCGCAAGCAACACGGCACCCCGGAAGCAGCTTCCGGGGTGTCTCTTTTTTGCGGGCTATGCTCATGCGACAATCGCCGAGGTGAGTTGTGAGTAAGCAGTCCCGGTTCCGGCCTGTAGCGTTTTGTTTGCTGGCGCTTTGCGTAACGTTCGCGATGGCCCAGAACAAACAAAGCCGGCCGCTGGAGCAGGAATTCCAATTGGCGGTTTCGGAATACCGAGCCGGAAATTTCGGAAGCGCGGCAGCGCAGCTTGAAAAGCTTCTGCCCCAGGCGCCCGAGAGCTTCGAGGCCCATGAACTGCTTGGGCTGGTCTATGCCGCTCAATCCAAGCGTCAGCAAGCGGCAGAACAGTTACAGATTGCCGTACGCCTGAAGCCGGACTCAGCCGCCGCACGCACCAACCTGGCAACCAGCCTTATGCATGCGGGAAAGGCCGCGCTGGCGGAGGAGCAATTCCGGAAGGCGCTCGCGCTGGAGCCGAATGATTTCCAGGCGAACCATAATCTGGCGGAGTTCTATCTTCAGTCGGGAAAGATTGGGCAGGCGCTTCCGCTGCTTGCCAAAGCGCGGCAGATCGATCCGTCGTCTTACGACAACAGCTATAACCTTGCGCTGGCGTATTTCCTTACCGGAGATATGAACAACGCGCGGCAGCTTGCGCAGAGCATTGCGCAGCAGCGAGATACGGGCGAAGTTCATAACCTGCTCGGAAAGATCGATGAAAAGGATGGGAAGTTCGTCGAGGCAGCAAACGAATTCGAGACGGCCACTCGCATGGACCCGAGCGAAGACAATCTGTTTACCTGGGGAAGCGAGCTGCTGCTGCACCGGACCTACGAACCGGCGATCCAGGTGTTTCAGCAGGCCGCGCAGCGATTTCCGAATTCGCCGCGACTTTGGATCGGGCTGGGTATGGCGCTCTATTCGCGCGGCAGATATGAGGAATCGATCAAGGCCCTGCTGACCGCAGCCGATTTAAATCCCACAGATCCACGCTGCTATTTGTTTCTATCGAAGGCGTACCTTAGCTCGCCGAACCAGGCGGACGATGTGATCCATCGATTCCACCGGTACGCGGAGCTGGAACCACGCAATGCGCTGGCCCAGTACTACTACGCGGTGAGCTTATGGAAGGGCAAACGGTCGGAAGCGACCAGCATTGATTATCCGAAGGTAGAGTCGCTGCTGAAAAAGGCCATTGCGCTGGATGGAACGCTGGCCGAGGCGCACTTGCAGCTTGGCATCCTTTATGCGGACCAGCGCGAGTATGCGAAGTCATTTCCGGAATATACGCGGGCGATCGCGCTGAATCCAGGTCTGGCGGACGCGCATTACCGGCTGGGTCAATATTATGTGCACGCGGGACAAAAGGACCGAGCGCAGCAGGAATTCCAGACCTTCCAACAACTGCAGGCGCATCACCAGGCGGAGGTGGACAAGGAGCGCGCGGATGTCCGGCAGTTCATTTACTCTTCCACGCCTGGCGCGGCCAAGCCTTGAGGTTGCGGCGACAGGCGATGGGTGCTGGTATGGAGTCTGTGCTGCGTGGGCTGCATCGCGTGCTCCATCATCTGCGCCGGGTGGCTTTGGCGATCTTGCTGCTGATTGTGTTTATGGCGGCTGCGACGGCAGTTTGGGCACAGCCAGTCGGGACGCAGCCGCATCGGGTGCAACCAAACCGGATACAGCAAAACCGGGTCGCACCGGTGAAGATGACGGTTGCCGATGCGGTGAAGCTCCAACAGGCGCTGACCGCTTACGACCAGGGCCGCTCGCAGGACGCGCAGCCGGTTCTGGAAGAGCTACTGCGACGGCACCCGGATAATTTCGATCTCAACGAAACGCTGGGGCTGATCCATGCCGAGGCGGGCGATCTCAAGCAGGCGCTCCCGCTGCTGGAAACGGCTGTGCGTCTTGAGCCGCACTCTGCCATCGCGCGCGGGAACCTGGGCGCTGCCTACCTGAAGCTGAACCAGCTGCAGAAGGCCGTGTCCGAGCTGGAAGCGGCGGCGCGGCTGCTGCCGAGCGATCAGCCGGCGCAAATGAATCTGGCGCATGCGTATATGGAGATACACGAGCCGGCCAAGGCGGCTCAGGCCTTTGCCGCGGCTGCAGCGCTAGGGCCGCTGGATGCGGACACCACGCACGACCGCGCGCTAGCGCTCTTGCAGAGCAACGATGCTGCGGGCGCGAAGCGGGTGCTGGATGCAATTCCGCAGCAGAGCCGCGACGATGCGACGGAAGAGCTGGCGGGCGAGGTGGAAGAACGGCTGGGCGATTATCGGCAGGCGGAAGAGCATTTTTCGCAGGCAGCGCATTTGAATCCAAGCGAGCCGAACATCTATGCGTGGGTGGTGGAGCTGCTTCGGCATTTTTCGTGGCAGCCGGCGGTGAAGATTGCCGATTTCGGGATTGAGAAGTATCCGGCGAGCACGCGGCTGAAGGCGGCGCGCGGCATCGCGCTGTATGCCGACAACAGATATAAGGAGGCGGCGCAGGTCTTCTCCGCGCTGCTGGCTGCTGATCCGGGAAATGCTACGTGGGCCAGCCTGCTGGGACGGAATTGCTCGTTGATTGCGGATGTCGCGTTGCCGGCGTGCGATAGCCTGCAGAACTTTGCTGCGCAGCATCCGCGGAATGCCGAGGCCGCGACGTACGCGGCGACCGCGCTACTGCACCAGCCGGCGGATAAGCGGGACAATGCCAAGACCCGTGCGCTGCTGGAGCAGGCGATTGCCGCCGATCCGAAGCTGGCCGATGCGTACTACCAGCTTGGCGTGCTGGAGCAGGAGGAAGCGCACTGGCAGGAGAGCGCGGCACCGCTGGAAAAGGCGATTGCGCTGAAGCCGACGCTGGCGGAGGCGCACTATCGGCTGGCGCGGGCCTACTCGCACCTGGGGCGGCGGGACGATGCGGCGAAGGAGATTGCGCTGCAGCAGCGCTACTCCAAGGAGCAGAAGGAGAGTGTGGATGCGCGGCTGAAAGAGGTGAGGACGTTTTTAACTGCGGCGCAGTGAGGTCGTAAAAACGAATGCGGTCGCAAACAGACCCACCCTACGCTTCGCAGGATGGGGCACCCGCGGGAGTGGCGAGTTGGAAATCACTTTGGTTGAGCGGCGCTCCGCGCGCGGCGATATTGCGACATTGAAGGATAGATACAGCAGGTCCTTCACTCCGCCTTCGGCTACGCTCAGGATGACGGGCTAAATGTGGTGAACGGCTCACCACGGCAGCAACCGCGCAGAGTCCAGGGAGCTCTCATAGAAATGCCCTCCGCGCCGCTCAATTTCATCCGGTATTTTTTCGGTTCTACTTCGGATGGCAGGTTTGGCGCTTCGAATCTGCTGATTGCGCGCTGGCTTTTTCTGCGTGCGCTGGGGCTGATTTATTTCTCTGCATTCTTCTCGCTGGTGTTTCAGATTCGCGGCCTTATCGGTCCGAACGGGGTCTTGCCCGCAGGCGAATACCTGGAGCAAGTGCGGCACGGCGTGGGATCGATGCGGCTGTGGTACGCGCCGACTGTGTTGTGGCTGGGCTCCGGCAATCATGCGGTGACGGCGCTCTCGATCGTGGGCATGGCGGCATCGCTGCTGCTGGTGGCGAACATCTGGCCGCGGGCGATGCTGGTGGTTTGCTTCGTTGGATTTCTTTCTTTCGTTGGCGCGGCACAGGATTTTGCGAACTACCAGTCGGACGGGATGCTGCTGGAGGCGGGATTTATCAGCCTGTTTTTGGCTCCCGGCGGATGGCTGCCGGGATGGGGCGCTGCTTTTCCTGCTCCGCGCGCGAGCGTGCTGCTGCTGCTGTGGGAGTGGTTCCGGATTTATTTCGAATCGGGCGCGGTGAAGCTGCTGAGCGGCGATCCGACATGGCGCAACTTTACCGCGATGGACGAGTACTACCAGAACGGCCCGCTGCCTACGTGGATCGGCTGGTATATGCAGCACCTGCCGGAGTGGTTTCACAAGGCGACCGCGGTGACCACGCTGCTGATGGAACTGGTGCTGGTCTTAATGGCGTTTCTGCCCCGGCGCTGGCGGATTGTGTGCTTCTGTATCGTGACGGTATGGCAGGCCGGGGTGATTCTGACGGCGAACTATACGTTTCTGAACTATCTGGTGCTGGTGCTCGGCGTGCTGCTGCTGGATGATCGGCTGCTGCGCCGCTTTCTTCCGGGACGATTTCGCCGCACCTTCCCGGAGCTTCCGGAGCCAGCTTCGCTGGAGGATGAGATCACTCGCGATAAGGCCGTGGAAGCTGCCCGGCCGCGATCCGGTTTTCGCGGTCACCTTGGAGCGCTGCGGCTTGCCGTGACCACCGTGATGCTGACGTGGGTTTTCTATGATACGTCACTGCTGATGGTACGTATGTTCTGGCGGGCGGAGCCGCTGCCCGGCTCGCCGGTGATTGCGCTGGAGCCGTTTCGCATTGCGAATCAATATGGCCTTTTTGCCGTGATGACCCCGCATCGCTACGAGATCGAGTTTCAGGGCTCGAATGACGGCGCCACATGGACGGCGTATCCCTTCCGCTATAAGCCGCAGGACGTCTCGAAGGCACCGGGGCTGTATGCGCCGTATCAGCCGCGCTTCGACTGGAATCTGTGGTTCGCGTCCCTGGGCGGGTGGCGGGAGTACCCGATTGTGCCGCGCACGGAAGAGGCGCTACTCGAGAATGATGCCGATGTGCTGGAGCTGTTTGCGGGAAATCCGTTTGGCGGCGCTCCGCCGAAGTATGTGCGTGCGGTGCTGTGGCAGTACTGGTTTACGTCGATGGCGGAGAAGCGCACTACCGGGAAGTGGTGGCGGCGGCAGCTTCTGGGGACGTATGCACCGACCATTGCAAAGGCATCGAATGGGCGGTTTGTGATTTTGCAGGATGCTACGCTTTCCGGCCCGCAGTAAGTTCACTAGATCGGGGTGGCTTCGCTCCTGACTGGATTGGTGGGACACTCCCCACCCTACCCTCCGCGTAGAGTAGAGCACCCGGTTCCTATGCAGGCCGGGTTTGATCATGGCACCCTGGTTGTGGGCCGGAGCAATAAAACCCGAGGCCGAAATCATAGCTGTTGACGCACAGACAGCGTTTTCGGGCGTATTCTGTCGGGAAAGGGAGTGCCGCTATGCTCCGTAGAGATTTTCTTCGCCGCTCCGCCTCTGGACTGGCAGCCGCCTGGGTGGCCGGCAAAACGGCCCGGGCTGCCGGCCTTGCGATTCCCGCTATCAACGGCAAATACCAAGCTCACGATGATGTCGTCCTGGGGCGCACCGGGATCCGCACCAGCCGTCTTGCCATGGGCACCGGAACGATTGGCAGCGGTGGGGCGTCCAACCAGACGCGCATGGGGACGAATCCCTTCGTGAAGCTGCTGCTGGACGGCTACAACGACAATGGCCTGCGCTTCTTTGACACCGCCGATTCGTATGGCAGCCATCCTTATGTGAAGGCGGCGATCAAGGGGCTGCCGCGCGACAAGGTAACGGTGATGACGAAGAGCGACCACCGCGATCCCAAGGAGATGCGCGCGGATTTGGACCGCTTCCGGCGCGAGCTGGGCATCGATTACATCGACATCGTGCTGGTCCACTGCGTAACGGAGGATGACTGGACGACGCGGTATCGCGGCGTGATGGATGTGCTCTCCGAGGCCAAGCAGAAGGGCATCATTCGCGCGCATGGGGTGTCGTGCCACTCGATTGAAGCCCTGCGCGCCGCGGCGGCGGCTTCCGATTGGGTGGATATCGATCTGGTGCGCCTGAATCCGGTGGGCGCACACATGGATGCCGATGCCGATACGGTGATCAGCGTGGTGAAGCAGATGCGCAAGGCAGGCACGGGCATTGTCGGGATGAAGATCCTGGGACAGGGTGCGCTGCGGGATCGTCCATCGGACGGATTGCGGTTCGCGCTGGGCTCGGGCGTGCTGGATGCGTTCACGATCGGCGCGGAGTCGCGGCGGGAGCAGGATGATCTGACGCGGCGGATTGCTGCGGCGTAGCGTAAATACCGCCGAGGCCTCTGTGGTTGCGCACGAAAGGCAGCCTACTCCACAACTGCTAGAATGAGGCACGCGTTGCGCTATTCGAGTGCGCCGGAGAGGGAATGAACGCCAGAGAACGCAAGATGTTAGACCTTCTCAGGAAGGGTAAGGAGAAGTACGGCTATCTTGCCGTAAAAGCCGAGTTTGAGGCAGAAGGCACTCGCGTCGATGAACTGCTCCGACTGGTAGAAATCTGCCGCAAGGCCGGGCTGAAGTTCGGGCTCAAGGTTGGCGGATGCGAGGCGATGCGCGACCTTATCGAGAGCAAGCAGATCGGTGTCGATTACATCATCGCCCCCATGATCGAAAGCACCTACGCGCTCACCAAGTTCGCTGAAGCAGTGGCAAAGGTGTACTCGAAAGAAGAGCGGGAAGAGACCGATTTCCTCTTCAATCTCGAGACAACCTCCGCTTACCAGCAACTTGATGCGCTCGCCGATGCGACAAAGAACGCTCCGGAGTTGACCGGTATTGTCTTTGGGCGCGTCGACTTCTCGCTCTCCGCGGGACTTAGCCGCGACGCAATCAATGGCCGTGAGGTGACAGACTGCGTGCTGAAGACCGCTGCTGCCTGTAAGGCGCGCAACCTGGATCTGGTCGTGGGCGGCGGGGTATCCAGCGACTCGATTTCCGTGTTGCGGGAGATGGTAGACCTGCATCTGACACGCTTTGAGACCCGCAAGATTATTTTTGACGCACTGTCGGCAAAGCAGAGCCACATCGATGAGGGACTGCTGAACGCGGTCCAGTTCGAACTGCTGTGGTTGCTGAACAAGCGGGAATACTATGCGCAGATCGAGCAGGAAGATGCCAAACGCATCGACATGCTGGAAAAGCGCTGGGCAGTTCTCAATCGATAACCCGGAAGTTCCGAAGACATGCGCCTAGCGGACATCCATCCGGTCCAATCCCTGCTCTTCGATCTAGACGGAACCCTCATCGATTCTTGTCCTGGCATTGCATCCTCTCTGGCGATGGCTTTCCGTGCGGCGGGAAGGACGATGCCGCCTGCGGACCTTCGCGTGGTTATCGGGCCGCCGATTCGCTTGATCGCTCTGCGCGTCGATCCAACTCTGACGGAGGCGGAGCTCGCACAGATCGAAACAGCGTATCGAAGTGACTACGACACGAACGGTTGGCGCGAGACTGTCCTCTTCGATGAAGTAGCCCCAGGCTTGCAGAAGTTGCGGAAGCTGGGAGTGCAACTATTCCTGATCACTAACAAACCCAGAATTCCCACCAATAGAATCGTGACCCACTTCGGCATCACAGACCTGTTCGAGGAGATCGTGACGCGGGACAGCCGGGCTCCCAGTTACAGCGGCAAAGCGGAGATGCTCTCCGAATTACTCCTGCGTCATGGGCTTCGAGCTGAATCGACAATCATGGTGGGCGACACCGCGGAAGATGCGGAAGCAGCAGAAATCAATGGTCTGGATTACATCCATGCCCGCTACGGGTATGGCTCGATCGGAAACCCACGCCGCTCCATCGCATCTTTTTCCGAGTTATGGAGCGCGCTCTGCGCAAAACACCAGCAGAAAGAGTTTGATCCACACGCATGAAATACAGCGACCAACTGACCATCTGGCTTTCAGAACTCGGCTACACGCACTGCTTCTTCGTCGCCGGGGGCAACATCATGCATTTGCTGGAGAGCTGCAGCCATAAGTTTGTATGCGTGCCGGTGGTGCATGAGGTCGCGGCAGGTATCGCAGCGGAATACTTCAACGAGGTTTCGACGACGGGGCGTGCGTTTGCCCTTGTGACCGCCGGCCCTGGACTCACCAATATTGTGACTGCGTTGGCTGGTGCCTATCTTGAGAGCCGCGAACTGCTGGTGATTGGGGGGCAGGTGAAGGTCAGCGACCTAGCGCGTGGGCAAGTTCGCCAGCGGGGCATCCAAGAGATTGACGGCGTCAGCATCGCACACCCGGTCGCGGTCACCTCTGCGATGGTTGACCGGACCATCGATCGCGCCGCATTCGCCGGACTTGCCGAATCAGGGAGCCATGGCCGCAAAGGACCCGTGTTTCTTGAAATTCCTCTCGACATCCAGGGGGCGAATATCGGCGAGCCCGAGTCCGATGCATGTTCCAGGCTTGCTCCCGATCGGGCATTCGAAGCGATACCCGAGAGTGTCCTGAACGATATTGAGTCCCGCCTGCGTCACGCGAAACGTCCGATTCTGCTTCTCGGCGGCGGCATCGACCGCGCGACCAGCGAACGCGTCCTCGATGCTCTGGCTCATGCCGGGATCCCAGTGATGGTCACCTGGAACGGTATCGATCGGGTCGCTGAGGATTACCCGCTTTTTTTTGGCCGCCCGAATACCTGGGGTCAACGTGCCGCCAATATCCTGATGCAGCAATCGGATCTGCTGATTGCGCTGGGCACCCGACTTGGGCTGCAGCAGACTGGCTTCAATTGGCAACACTTCATTCCGCTGGGTCAGGTGATTCAGGTGGAATGTGACCGAAGCGAGCTCGAAAAAGGACATCCACGGGTCGATCTGCCGGTCTGCGGAGATGCCAACCGGGTGCTCGAGTTCCTCTCCACGAAGACCGACCTTCCGTCCTACGAGGAGTGGGTAGCATTCTGCCGGAAGGTGCGTTCCCTAATCTCGCTCAACGATCCTGCGAACCACACGGGTGAGGGCTTCGTCTCGCCGTATGAATTTTGCCTGAAGCTTTCTTGTCTATGTGACGGAAGTGATGTGGTGATTCCATGCAGCAGCGGAAGCGCGAACACAGTCATGATGCAGAGCTTTTGTGTAACGCGCGGCCAGCGTGTTTTCAACGATAAGGGCCTGGCGTCTATGGGCTATGGCCTGAGCGGGGCGATTGGCGCGGCATTTGCGGCGAACGGGCGCCGTACGATCCTGGTGGAAGGCGACGGAGGTTTCATCCAGAACCTGCAGGAACTTGGAACCGTGTCTGTCAACCGGCTCAATTTGAAGATCTTTATCTTCGATGACAATGGATACGCTTCGATCCGCATGACGCAGAAAAACTACTTCGGGGGAAAATACATCGGGTGTGACACCGTTACCGGCCTTGGTATGCCCAAGTGGGAGAGCCTGTTCGCCGCCTACGATATTCCTCTGCAAACGCTGGGGCCGGGCTTCGATCAGGAAACGGCATTTCTAAAGGCTCTGAACAGTCCTGGACCGTCTGCATTTCTGGTCAAGATCGACCCCCAACAGACTTACTTTCCAAAAATCAGCAGCCGCGTCACTGCTTCCGGCGGGATGGAGTCCAATCCATTACACCTGATGTCGCCGGACCTCGACGAGTCGATAGCCGGCGAAGTATTTCGATATTTGAAAGACGGGCGATAGCCTATTTGGTGAGAATTGCCGTTCCAGCGAGATCCGGCAATAGAACCACAGGTGCGGCGGCGGCGGCGGCGAATTCATCCACGGCATTCCGTACTCCGCGGAATCGCTGATTGCTGTAGTCGTGCACGAACATGTATCCACCGGACGAGAGCCGCGGATAGAAGTAGTTCAATCCCGCCGCTGTCGGCTTATATAGGTCTACATCGAGGCTCACGAATGCAAACGTCTCGTCCAAACCATCCGTGGTCTCAGGGAAATATCCTTTCCGGATGAACACTTTTTCCGGATAGGTCATGCGCGAGAGCACCAGATCGACGCTGGTGTTTTGAAAATCTCCCGCGACGGCCCTTGAATGCCTTTTCTCTTCGCCGCCGGCGAGGTCATTCGCCGAGAATCCTTCGAAGGTATCGAAGAGGTAGAGTTTCCGCTCTGGAAAGAGGCGATTGAGGACGCTGGCGAGCTCACCGCGATAGACGCCAAGCTCGGCGATGGATCCTGGTACACCCTGATCGATAATGCGGTCCGCAGCCAGGCGCACCGACATCATGCGGCAATAATCGTCCTGAGCGGATGCCAATTCTGGATGAGGGTCAGGCCACATCGGCATCGTACAAAGTGAAATCGGATGCAGGCCCAGGCCCAGATGGCGATTTAGCACCTCCATGTCCTGATTGACTGTCTGGCGCAGCTCACTGTCGAAGTTGGAATAGAAGAGGAGAATCTTCTCTCGCGGGACACCGCGGTCTATTAGCTGCTTTCGAATCGCGTCGCCGCTGCGCGTTGTGATCACGACGAAATCGTAGCGGTTTTCCTCAAGCACATCGGGAGCAAGGACACGGTGCCCGGACGCGATGGTCCCGTGCTTTTTCGGGTCGTTGTCACACAGGCACGCCACTTCCACATGATCCGGCAACACGCTGAGAAGATCGGCAAGTCCGCTGCCCGCGCCGAAAAGTACGACTCGCGTTCCCATTTGTCTCATTCAATATTTCCGCAGCTAAGAATCGCAGTTGGACAACCGCGGCCTGCACTTAGCACTATAGCGGATCGGCAGACGATTCCAGACCAACTTCACTTTGGTGTGTAGCGGCAGAGAATCGCGAGCTATGTTTTTTCTGAATGCACCGAAAAGCGGACACGCTTAACGGCGAACGCCACCTGGCGTAGGAAGCGCCTGCGCTACTACTGCGTGGGCTGCGTTCTGTGCCAGCGCTGCCTCGTGCGCGACGACGCGCTGCGCTGCCACGATTGCCAGCGGAATGCTCATGTATAAAGCCAGGATGCTGAATGCTGCTTTCATCGTCGTTCTCCCCGGCGGAATGCCGCAACACGATCCTCACACCGGCACATAGCGGGGTTCCCTCCCACCTTCGGCGCAACGTCGTGACAACCGTACTCATCGTCCCAAAATGATCCACGGCTGCGGGTGTTTTCGCGCTAAGACGCCCCCTTCGGGGGATCGCGATCTGCGACTGTAGTACTGCTCGAAGCATTACCCGCGCAACGTGCACCGGCCGACGCACCCCAGGCGTAAGGAATAAAGATCAACTCTGGTTGCATCCCTTTTTCGCTCCGGCCCCTCTCACTTTTTTGTCCATGTCCAAAAAACAAAAACGCCCATCGTTAGCGGATCCTACGTCTCTGGAGCCGCAGATTGAAAGCCTGTTTCAGGTGATCGTGGAGACGCCGAAGGCCAGCCGGAACAAGTACGGTTACGATCCGGAGCGGGGAATTTTCACATTGCGCAAGGTTCTGCCCGAGGGCATGGTGTTTCCGCATGATTTCGGCTTTCTTCCCCGCACCAAGGCAGAGGATGGCGACCCGATCGATGTGCTGCTGCTGATGGATGTGCCGGCGTTTCCTGGCTGCCTGGTGCCGTCACGCCTGATCGGGGTGATCGAAGGCGAGCAAATTGAGGGCAAGAAGAAGGTGCGCAACGACCGTCTGGTTGCAGTAGCGGAATTGAGCCATGCCTTCAAGGACTGGAAGACGCTGAAGGACCTGCCGGACCAGTTCATCAAGGAACTGCAGGCATTTTTTGTGAACTATCACAATCTCGAAGGCAAGAAATATAACCTGCTTGGCTGCAAAGACATCAAGGTGGCGTTGGACCTGGTGAAAAAAGCCCGCAAGACGGCCCGCGGACTCAAAGAAAGGCGACGGTAAAAGTGACACCAGGGAGACAATTGCTGCGCGCCAGCGGAAGGCCCGCGGGACTATACTCAGATCGCCTCGCAGAGCAGGCCTTCGGTTGATGGGAAGACGCCGCGACGGTCCTCTGCTGGGGAGAGACGGGGCACCACGATGACGAACTCTCTCGTATCCACCTTATCTGCTGCAGGCTTCCTGGCTTTTGCCCTTTGCGCCACGCCGCTGGTGGGACAAGACGGAGCACAGCCGGAAGCACCTGCTGAACCACCGGCCGCAACAACGACCACAACAACGACTGCCCAACCGGCCGCGGCTTCACCCGGCATCCGCATCGTGCGACTGAGCCAGGTGACGGGCGAGGTGCAGCTGGACCGCCAGACGGGCAACGGCTTTGAGGCCGCGTTCGCGAACCTGCCGATTGTGCAGGGCAGCAAGCTGCGCACCGGCGAGGGCGTGGCAGAGGTGGAGTTCGAAGACAACAGCAGCCTGCGCCTGACGCCGCACAGCCTGGTGGAGTTTCCTGTTCTGTCGGCCGACCCCGGTGGTGTCCACACGTCGACCATTCATGTGGCCGGAGGCGCGGTTTATGTCAGCCTGACCAAGAACAAGGACAACCACGTCAATGTCACGTTTGGAAAAGAAACGCTGGCGCTGAGTCCGTCGTCGCACATCGAGCTTGCGCTCAATGAAAAACAGCCGCGGCTGGATGTGATGGACGGCACGGTGGACGCTGTGAACGGCGCGACCACCACCACAGTGGGCAAGAAGAAGGCGCTGCTGTTCGACCCGACAAACGCCAGCGCACCGACGCTGGTCAGCAAGAATGAAAAGGGCCCCTATGCTGACTGGGACAAACAGCAGGTGGATTACCACAACCACTTCGCGCCGACGGGCAGCAGCCACTATTCCGGCACGCCCTATAGCTACGGACTGGCCGATATGAATTACTACGGCGGGTTCAGCAACCTGGGCGGATGCGGCATGATGTGGCAGCCCTACCTGGCGGGCGCCGGCTTTAGCCCGTTTGCGAATGGATCGTGGGCCTGGTATCCGGGCGCCGGCTACTCCTGGGTATCGCCGTATCCGTGGGGCTGGACTGCGTTCCACTCCGGCAGCTGGAACTACTGCCCAGGGGCCGGATGGGGATGGCAACCGAACAACAACTGGAATGGTCTGCGGAACACGGCGGCAGTCACAATACCCAGGAAACCGACTGGTCTAACACCGCCGATCGCCCGGCCGCATCCGCTAGCCCCGACCGTTGTCACGGTGAATCAGAAACCGCTGGTTGCGTCCAGGCTGAACGAGAACACGTTCGTCTTCCAGAAGGGCTCTGCCGGGCTGGGCGTTCCGCGGGGGACCTTCGGAAAGCTCGATCACATCTCCACCAACGTGAACCAGCACGGTACGGCGCAGCGCGAGGTGTTTTTCCCGGGAGCGGAGAATGCAGCCGGGAACCGTCAGCAGAACATTCCCGGCCGGACGGCGGCAAACCAGGGCAACACCGCCGCTCACACCATGCCGGGGGTCGGGCATGCGTCTATGCCTACGCATTCCGCGCCGTCGGGTGGGAGTATGGGCGGAGGGGCGCACTCGGCGCCTGTGATGTCCTCGGGCGGCGGTGGCGGGGCCAGGTCGATGGGCGGCGGTGGTGGATCTATGGGTGGTGGCGCAATGGGCGGCGGACATGCGTCCGCGGGTCCGTCCGGGGGCGGGCACCACTAAGGCGCGCGTTCGAAGGAAGCGGGATGCTTCCGGGCACGCCGAGAATCTCTAATCTACGAAGTAGCCGATCTCGTGGAGTGTCTTTTCGCTCATCTCGACTCCGGGCAGATTGGAGCCTTTGGGGGTCCAGATGCCAATCTCGAATTTCTCCAGGACGGTCGATGGGAGATCGGTCCGCAGCAGCATGCGGCGCAAGGAATCGCGGCTTGTGGTGTAGGAGTAGTCGCCAGGCAACTGGCAGGCAGGACGAAGCGTGAGCACGATGCGGTCCTCCTGAAGACCGGACCGGTTGGATGAGAGCCCGCGGGCATTGAGATTCATTCGCATGATGCGTAGAGCGTGCCACGTCACCGCGACAGGCTGAATCACACACTCGGGTCACTGGATATCCAACAGATATGTAGGCGTGGTTACCGCTGGGGTTGCCGAGGCGGCATCGCGACGCCATGTACCGATAGAGAAGCTAGCTGCCCGCTAGATTGGCCTCTATGATGGAATGCCAAAAGACATTCTGGCGTCTGGTTAAAACGCACACATTCGGACCGGCGCACCTGGAGGCGTCGTAGAGCCGGATAGAGGCGAGTCAGAAACCAGGCCCCGTCTTAGACAGGCCCAATCTATGCTGGCGTTTGTACGTGCTCTCATTCGGCCCTACCGGTCCAAGCTGGCCTTGATCTTTCTGGCCATGCTGCTTGAGACGCTTACCAGCCTTGCGGCGCCCTGGCCGCTGAAGATCATCCTGGACAGCGTTGTAGGCAATCACAAACTTGCCCCGTGGCTGCGTCATCTGGCGGGACGATACCTGGCCGGACCGGGGATTGATACTACGCATCGGCTTCACGTCGCGGCTCTGGCATCGCTGGCGTTCGTCGTCATTGCCCTGCTCGGCTCGGTGGCGACATACGTTGACAATTACTACACGGAGAGCGTGGGCCAGTGGGTTGCTCACGATCTTCGTATGCGGGTTTACCAGCATCTGCAGCGGCTCACGCTGAGCTACTACAGTACACATGAAACGGGCACGATCCTCAGCACTCTTACCACGGACATTCAAACCATCCAGGGATTCGCTTCTTCCTCAACGCTGAGCATCCTGGTCGACACGTTCACGATCGTCTGCATGCTCGGCCTGATGTTCTGGCTGAACTGGGACTTCACCTTGATCGCCATCGCGGTGACGCCCTTTCTGTTGCTGTTTGTCTCGCGGTTCAAGAAAGCGGTGAAAAAGGCGACTCACGAAGTTCGAAAGGAACAAAGCGAGATTGTCGCTGTTGTGCAGCAGGGGCTGCAGTCGATCCAGGTTGTGAAGGCGTTCGGACAAGAGCAGACGGAGGAAGCGCTGCTGTACAGCGTTAGCCAGGCGACGGTGGGGGCGGCTCTGAAGGCGCGGCGGATAAAGGCGATTCTGTCGCCGGTGGTTACGACCACCGTTGCGGTGTGCACCGCGATCGTTCTTTGGCGGGGCTCGGCGCTGATCCTGCGAGGGGCGATGACGATCGGCGAGCTGACGGTGTATCTCGCCTACCTTACGAAGTTTTTCAAGCCGGTTAAGGACCTGGCGACAACGACGAATGCGATTGCACAGGCAGCGGTTGGGGCAGAGCGGGTGCGCGGCATCCTGGACACGACGGACACCACGCCGGAAAAGCCGGATGGATTGGAGCCGGAGAGGCTGCAGGGTGACATTGATTTCAATCACGTTGCATTTGGGTATGACAGCAGCGTTCGCGTTTTGAAGGACGTGAGCTTTCGGATTACGTCCGGACAGTTTGTGGGTATTGTGGGGCCGACGGGAAGCGGAAAGTCGACGATCGTCAGCCTGATACCGCGTTTTTATGATGTTGATGCAGGGGAGCTGCTGATTGATGGTCACGACGTTCGCGACTATAAGCTGAAGGAGCTTCGCGATCAGATCGGTTATGTGCTGCAGGACACGATCCTATTTCGCGGAACCATTCGCGATAATATTGCGTTCGGCCGACCGGATGCGTCGATGGAAGAGATCGCTGCCGCCGCCAAGCTCGCGAACGCCCATGACTTTATCAGCGCCATGCCGCTGGGGTACGAGACGCTGGTAGGAGAACGTGGCTCCACGCTGTCAGGCGGGCAGCGGCAGCGTATTGGGATCGCGCGCGTTGTCGTGCGGAACAGCCCGATTCTGCTGCTGGACGAGCCGACCGCGGCTTTGGATAGTGAATCCGAAAAGCTGGTGATTGACGCACTGGAGCGCGTCACAAAGGGTAAAACCGTGATTGCTATCGCCCATCGGCTAAGCACGATCCGGAATGCGAACAAGATTGTGGTGATCCATGAAGGCATCGTGGCCGAGGAAGGCACCCACGACGACCTGATGGCGCTTGGTGGAATTTATGCAGAGTTGCATCGCGCGCAATTCGAAACGGGTAGCGCGAAAATCCTGCTGTAGTTAGAGAGCCTCGCGAGTGAATACTGGTGAGCAGCAGGACAGCTACGGAATTTATAGAAGGAATACGATATGTCCCGGTCTCTCATTGTTCTGCCAGATGACTCAGTGCTGCCCGTGCTGGAAGCGATTGCGGGCGCTACGAAATCGCTGCGCATCAAGATGTTTCTTTTTTCCGATCCTACGTTGATGGCTGCGGTGGTGGATGCGCGGCGGCGCGGCGTGCATGTACGCGTGATGCTGAACCCTGCGCGGCGGGACGGGCGGAAAGAGAATGAAGAATCGCGGGTCACATTAGAGAAAGCCGGCATTGAAGTTGCGGCGAGTAACCCGGCGTTTGATCTGACGCACGAGAAATCCATGGTTGTAGACGACGTGGTTGCTCTCATCCAGTCTTTCAATTGGGAGACAGCGAACCTTACCAACGCACGGGACTATGGGATTGTTACGACGCACAAGCACGAAGTGGACGAGATCGCCGGATGCTTTGATGCTGACTGGAATCGCTCACACTTCACGACCGGTGAGGGGGCGCGGCTCATCTGGTGTATCGGCAATGCGCGTCAGCGGATGACGCAGTTCATCGACGAAGCGAAGCATACGCTGTGGTTGCAGCATGAGCGATTTCAGGATCCGATGATCATCGAGCGCCTGGTACGCGCCCACTCCCGCGGAGTGAAGGTTCATGTGCTGACCCGCCCTGTCCAGAAGCTGAAGAAGGAGAAGCTGATGGAGGGGGTGAGCGGGCTTCGCATTCTGCAAGACATCGGGATCAAGATTCATAAGATGAAGCACGTTCATCTGCACGCGAAGCTGCTGTTCGCCGATGATGCCCGGGCCATCATCGGTTCTATCAACCTTGCTCCGGGCAGCTTTGACAGTCGCCGCGAGCTCGCGATCGCGGTAGAAGATGAGCATGTTATCCATCGGATTCACAAAACGCTCCACCATGACTGGGAGCGGTCCTCTCTGCTGGAGCTTTCCGACGACGCATTGTTGGCGGGTCTGGAGGAATATCGGGCGGAGGTTTGCCACAATGATGGCGTCGAGGATGATGGCAGCTAGCGCTGTGAATTCAGGCGGGCAGTAATTAATAGTTTTCTGCGCGCCCACCATTACGGCGCTGCCAGCGTCGAAGCTTGTGTGCTGGTTCCGGGATTCATCCGCGAGTGGTTTCGTTGCCACGTGCTGCGACCGCTGTTGCGCGCACTTCGCGGCGGCTTCACGCCGCGTCGGCTGGCGTGGAGCCTGGCGCTGGGTATGGTGGTTGGTATCAATCCGTCTGTTGGACTGACGACGGTGTTTGTGGTGCTTGTGGCGTGGCTCTGCGGACTCAGCAAGCTCGCATCGTTAGTCGGCACACATGTGGTGGCACCCCTGCACCTGCTGCTGCTTATCCCGTTCATCGAGCTGGGCGTGCATCTGTTTCACACGCGCAGGCTGCCGATGGACCGCAAGCAGCTGGAGCACCTCAGCCATCACCCGTTGCGACTGTTTCATGAAATCTGGCAGTGGGAGTGGCATGCGCTTATCGTTTGGGGCGTGGTGGCCGCAATCGCAATGCCTTTGCTGGCTAAGTATTTGCGGCGCTGGCTGGTCCTGCTGCTGCGGAGGCACCGAACGCTGGTGCGCTCACAGCCTGCGGTGCACTAAATCTTGCGCCTACAATCAAGCGTTTTGAATATCAACTCTCTTGTCGGCCTTCCGCTCCGCTGGATCGAGGTGAGGCGAGTCGGCTTTACCTTCCCTGGTCACTTGAAGGCTTGCCAGAGTGGAAGAACAACAACATAGCCTTGGCACATTGCACTGGAAATGGGCAAAGAGTCGTGCGTCGTGCTTTCGAGGCAGACTTCTACTCGCCTCTTCTGCCAGCGAATTCGCGCGCTTCTTCTAACGAACTTTACAATGGCTCGTGAAAGCGCATCTGAACACCCATGAAAGCAAGCTTGGCACTTGCGGCGTGCGTTCTGTTGCTGACGGGTTGTTATGACTCCAATAACACGCGTTCTCTTCAGCAACATACTGCCGACGCGACCGCTGCGGCCAAGCGCAGTGCGGGCGCCATTGCGCGAGGCGTGGTGGAGGGTCTAACGCGAAAAGGGCCAGTTGATATCAACAAGGCTTCCGAGAAGGATTTGGCGCAGTTGCCGAGTGTGACGCCGACGCAGGCTCGAGCCATCGCGGCCGGACGGCCATACGATAACACCGGCCAGCTAGTGAAACGACGTATCCTCACAAAAGCTCAGTACGAAAAGATTCGAGCGCAAATTGGCGTCAACTGAGCTTGAGCCTGCCAGCGCCGGCCTACTCTCATCGCGGTCCATGAAATAGCAAGAGATCCAGGCACGCAATCCCACTCAGCTTTTTGCCATTTGGGGTCGCGTGAAAAGAAAGGCCATCCCGCGTACGGAATGGCCTTTCGCGTCAAGAACGCCTACTTCACCGTAGCATTGACTGCGCTCGCCCACTGCTGGCCGGCGGTGTTGATGGCGAGCACGGCGAAACGGTGACTTCCCGCAAGCATGCTGATGGTGGTGTTGAGTTGCGTACTGGAAGTCGCTGTGTACTTCTTCACTCCGTCTACCCACAGTTCCATTCGAGCGATCGTCCCGCTGACTGTTGAGGAAGCTTCGACCAACACAGGCGAGCTGACGGTCGAACCACTCGCCGGCGCGCAGATGTGCACACCGTCTGAGGCTGGCGCGCTGCATACGGGAGAGCTAGACAAAACCACCAGGGCGTTCGGAGCAGATGCTATGGTGTACGGCGAGCCGGGCACCGCGGTGATGCTGCTGGACGTAACGGTATAGGCGTAGAGCTTCCTGGTGGAGTTACTAAGCGCGAAGAGGTGGTTGTTGTTGTCCCAGCGAATCTCGTCGATTGGCGCAGTTGTGAGAACGCCTGAATAGGATGTGATGGGGTTTTCCCCGTTGAAATGAAAGACCTGCAGACCAGGCGTTTGCGTGCCGTTGGACGCGGAGAATGATGTATTGCCGCCCACGGCCAGGAACTGGCCCAGCGGAGACATATTCAGAACCGTGGGGTACACGACGGGTGTAGGCATGTTCTGCCAGGTATTCGAAGAATCGAAGTCACCGTTTGAGATCGCGGTATAGCTGGCGAGTTGGGCCTTATCGACTGCACCGCATGGGCCGCCGTTCATCGCCTTCACCGCAATGGCGAGGTGGTCCGTTGGATCGGCCGCATGGCCACCCCTGGGCAACAATGGTTGGTAAGCCCAACCCGGCTGGGCGGTGGGATCCGTCTGGTTGGATCCGGGTTCAAACACCATGACGCCGCCGCTCCCACGCCCTAGTTCGTACGTCGCGATGGTGCAACTACCAACGGGCGCGAAACTAAACGCATGACCGCCATATCCGGTGAGAGTAATCAGAGTGGGCGTGGAGGTGAAGGTCTGATTGAACTCTGTTGATCCGAGAAACGTCAGCCCACCCGTGCTGGAGATTTTGAAGCTCTGAAGCGCTGTGCATTCCGCGCTCTGAGTGTTGCGTTGCACATACACGTCCTGACCGCTGTGATCGAACAGACCTCCATAGGTTGCGCCGCATTCATTGCCGGAATAGGACGCCGTATTGATCTGCGAGGCCTGGCCGTTGATCGCTCCGTTCGATGCGAGAGGGTAGGAGTGGAGATACGCGGTTCCTAAACTGACGAAGTACTTCCCGTTGCTACCTATCGCATTGCCGGCAACAGAAAAGGGGGAACCAGACACGAGGGAGAGGCTGCCGTTGGAGGCTGCGTTGTAGAGATAGACTCCTTTGGTCGTGCCTACATACACATGAGCCGCCTGGGCGGCGGCAGGAGTCGCGGCTGAACTGATATCAGGGGATGCCTGGGAAAAGGTTATACCCGGAAACAGCAGGGTAAGGGCGAATGTGAGCGTGCAGGTCCGGAGTGCGCAACTGACCATGTGAGCCATGGAGGCTCCTTTCTGCTGAAGCGGAAAAATATGGCGCTGACTTTCATGGCCGCCATGCTACTTCTGCTATGTCAGTTACGCAACTGCAGCAAATTCTTGCGTCCAGGCGCAATGCGATCTGCACAGTACTCTGATCCCAACGCCGCCATAGCCGCTCGGATGCGAGACGACAGAATGGAAGATGCACTTTGCCGGATCCAAGCACGTTTCGGCTTCATCTCACAAACATGCCGTGCTAGGAAAGCTGGACATGTCCTGCATGACCGACCGGAATCGAACCGCCTGTTGCGGCGGCTGCTGCATAACGCGCGAGGCGAACCAGGCGACTTTCAGATGCCTGCCAGAAGTCACCCTCTGATATCTGCACCCGCAAGACGGCGATTTCCGGGTCGTTTTCGCCCGCTGGAAACCATGCTTTGTACATGGGGCTCCAAAGTTCTCGGATCTTCGTGCGGTCCTGACTGACGCTCGCAGAGCCCTTCAATGTGATGAACCTGGCATCTCGTGGTTCAGCAAATGTCAGCGTTACGCTGCTGTTCTCCCCCAGCTCATCAACTTTCTCCGATGAAACGCGTGTGAGAAACCAAAGGTTTCCGTCGAATGGCTTATCCTGAACCGCCATAGGCCGGCTGCTCATTGAGCCGTCTTTTGCGAGAGTCGTAAGCATCGCAATTCTTATGCCCTTCACGAGTTCGCTGACTTTGGCCTGTCCCGATCCACCGCTCAGTTCTTCGTAGGTCGTTTCGCGATCGCTCTTCTCCGACATGCCTCACCTCCAGAGTTTAGGATGCGGCCTGGCAGTCCGTTCGGTTTGCCTCAGCGGGTTCTGCTCAAGTGTCTCGATCGCGGTGGAGACCAGCTCTCGACCCAACGTGGACGAAAGTTATTTGCCGATGCAGAAAGTGGAGAAGATGCGGTTCAGGATGTCGTCGGCGGTTGTTGCTCCGGTGAGGTGGTCCAGTTGCTGGAGCGCTGCGTAGAGGTCCAGCAGCAGCATTTCGTGCGGGACTTGCTGGGTGAGTGCGGCTTGTGCGCGGGTCAGGGCCTGGGTGCAGCCCTGGAGCGCTTCGTAATGGCGGAGGCTGGTGAGCATGCCGCCTTCGGCATCGCTGCTGGAGCCGCGTACGCGCTCCAGCAGTTTTGCGCGCAGCTCGGGGATGCCTTCGCCGGTTAGCGCGGAGACCTGGGCCGGATCACTGGGCGGTTCATCTGCGGTCGTTCGCCGGACCGCTTCGACGCTCGTTGGCCGAGCCTCATCGACGCACGTTGGGCGCACTAGATCGATTTTGTTTACGACCACGAGCGGTGGGCGGTCTTTGAGCGAGTTCAGGAGGCGTGCGTCGTCATCGGGCAGGCGGAGCGTGCCGTTCGCATCAATGGCGGCGGTGGCATCGAGGAGCAGCAGAACCAGATCTGCATCGGCCATGGCGCTGTGCGTTCGCGCAACGCCGTGCGACTCGGCTTCGTCGCTGGTCTCGCGCAGCCCGGCGGTGTCGACCAGCTCGACGGGAATGCCCCCGAGCGAGATGCGCTCGGTGACGAGGTCGCGGGTGGTGCCGGGGGTGGCGGTGACGATGGCGCGCTCCCGCTCGACCAGGCGGTTGAAGAGCGAGGATTTGCCGGCGTTGGGACGGCCGACGATCGCCATGGTGAGGCCGTTGTGGACGACGCGGCCTTCGCGAAAGCTGGCTGCAATGGGCGCAAGCGCTTGATCCAGCGCATCGAGGCGGCGGGCGATCTCGGCGTCCGGAGTTACGTCGATGTCGTCTTCGGCAAAGTCGATGCCGGCTTCGAGCAGAGTGATGAGCTGGACGAGCTGCTCCTTTGGCGGAGCGACGCGCCGGCTCAACGCGCCGCCTAGCTGCTCGGCGGCGACGCGGGCCTGGTAGAGCGTTTCTGCGGCGATGAGGTCGCGGACGGCTTCCGCCTGTGTGAGATCGATGCGGCCGTGCAGGAAGGCGCGCTGGGTGAACTCGCCGGGACGGGCGAGCCGCGCTCCTGCCTCGAGCGCGCGGCGGACGAGCAGATCGAGGATGACGGGGGAGCCGTGGGCGGCGATTTCAAGGACGTCTTCGCCGGTGTAGGAGTTGGGCGCGGCGAAAGCGGTGACCACGCCTTCGTCCAGACGCCCGTCGTTATCGACGATGGCGCAGTAGCGGGCACGGCCGGGGGACAGGGCAGATCGTAACTCGAGATGTGGCAGAAGCAGCTGCCAGGCATCCAGGCCGGAGAGGCGCACGATGCCGATGCCGCCGCGGCCGGGGGGCGTGGCGATGGCTACGATGGTGTCGTTGCTGGTGCTTGCGGTCATGGGTTGAATTCGGAGGCCGCTTCGCTCCGACTGGATTGTGGGAACTACCCCACCCTACGCTTCGCGTAGAGTAGGGCACCCAGTTTTTCGGTAGCTCGACAGAAACAGCAGATCCCTCCACTGCGCGCCTGCGGCGCTCCGGTCGGAATGACGGTGTTTTTGGTGCGGGGGTAGCGGATCCGCCCTTCGCTTTGCTCAGGATGACAGAGTGGCGCGTGCTATCGGCGGGGGCCTCGCGGGCCTCGGCGATCATCTCTGTTTCCTGGGCCGCGACCACCACCGCGTCGGTCATCTCTGCGTCCGGGACCGCCACGGCCTCCGCCGCGGGAGTCGCGGCCGCCGCGGCCGCGCTGGAAGGACGGCGCTGCGGCTACCGGCGGGATGTGCTTGTCGCCTTTGCGGTAGACCACGACAAATCGGCGCAGGCCTTCGCCGCTCGATTCGGTTTCGAGATCTTCGAACTGGCGGAAGGCCAGGTGGAGCATGCGCCGTTCGCGCGAACTCATGGGCTGGAAGCTGTAGGGGGCGCCCGAACGCCGCACGCGCTCGGCAGCTGCGTCGGCGGCCATCTTCATCTCACGGGCGCGGATGGCTTTGAAGTTGCCGCTGTCGAAGGAGATGCGGTCGTGCTCTTCCGGCTCGAGGTGGACCATCTTGGCGGCGATGTGCTCGAGCGCACGCAGCAGCTCGCCGTTGCGCTGGGTGACGAGCGGTGCGTCCGGGCCAGCGATCTCTACATAGATCTCGCGCGCTTCCAGTCCGTCGGGATCGGCGGCGCCTTCGCCAGCCGTGATGCGGTACTTCAGCCGCAGTCCGCCGGTCGCGACCAGCATCTTCAGGAAATCGGAAATTGTCGTGGCCGCAGCGCGGTAGTCTTCGATCGGCATAGCTCTCTATCCTATATCTCTTGTGTTTCTTTGCGGCTCCCAGCAGCTCAGGCCGTGCGGCGACCGGCTCGTGGGAGTTTTTTTGCTGCTCGCTTGGCGGCGATCTCCTTCATCTGTTTGCCCATGCCGGTGCGGTTCATGATGACCTGCATGCCGGTGGTGATGAGGTTGCTGGCCGCCCAGTAGAGCGCCACCCCTGACCCGATGTTGAGCATGATGAAGCCGAACATCAGCGGCATCATGAAGGCCATCATCTTCTGCTGCGCCGGGTCCACGCCGGGCGACGGTGACAGGTAGGACGTGGTGAACATGGTGACGATGACGAAGATGGGCAGGATGTAGAGCGCGTCCGGCGCGGCGAGATCGTGCAGCCAGAGCCAGTGCGCATGGCGGAGCTCGATCACGTTCTCCAGCATCTCGTAGAAGCCGTAGAGCAGCGGGTACTGGATGAGCATGGGCAGGCAGCCGCCGAACATGTTGACGCCCTCGCGGCGCTGCAGCTCCATGATCTCCTTGTTCATGTCCTGGCGGCGGGGATCGGTGGCCTTGTACTTCTTGTATCGCTCCTTGATCTGCTGCATTTCCGGCTGAATGCGCTGCATTTTGAGCGCGGACTTCATCATGGTGATGCGCGTGGGCAGCATCAGCACGTTCAGCAGCAGGGTGAGGATGAGGATCGACCAGCCCCAGTTGGGGACGACGTGGTCGTAGGTAAAGCGCAGCACCACGAAGAGCGGCTTGGCAATCCAGCCGAACCAGCCGAAGTTGAGGATGGGCTCGATATTCGGCCCGCTCTCTGTGCCGCTTGCGGAGGTGGCGCGCACACTGCTGAGGACCGAGATGACCTTGGGTCCGGCGAAGATGCGTAGCGACACGGGCGTCGTCATGGAGCCGACGGCTGCTCCGAGGACGGAGACGGACTCGGTGGCGCCCTTGGGCTGCTTGGGGTCCTTGGGGATGCTCCACGGGTTGCTCAGCGAGACGACGGAGGTCTGGTCGGGCTGGTCGGGGAGGAAGATCGCTCCGAAGTAGAGGTCGCTGATGCCCGCGTAGTCGAAGGGGCCATTCAGGGTGGCGCCGCCGCTGACCTTTTTGAGTGCCGTCTTGTCGAACTTGCCGTTCTGCGAGGTGTCGAACTGCGCCTTGGAATAGGAGGGGAGGGTGCTCTGGTCGCCGATGCCGGCAGGCCAGGAGATGAGCGTGGGAGACGGGCTGCCGTCATTCGTTACCGACGCGGTAACGTGCACCACATAGCTCGAATCGAAGCGGAAGGTCTTCTTGACCGCCAGGCCGCCGCTTGCGTAATTGAAGGTCAGCTCGCCGGGCACGGTGAGCGTTCCGGTTGCCGACGGGACATAGAGGGCGGTGGCGAGGCGCTGACGCATGCCCGCGTCATAGCTGTAGAGGGACAGCGGATAGCCGAATTTCGCGGCTGTTTCCGCGTTCACCAGGTCGAGCGGCTTGCCGTTGTCGTCCTCGTAGCGCTTCAGCACCCAGCTCCTGACCTGAGCGCCGCGATTGGTGAAGACGATGCGGTAGTTCTCGTTTTCGACCGTCGTGGTCTGCTCGGCCGTGGCAGCGACGGCCGGGAGTGTCGCCGGCGCGGCGGCACCCGCTTTGGTTTTCGAGTTCGATTTCCCGGGAGCCGGATTGTTTTCAGCCGGAGCAGGCGCGGCGGCGTGGCGTGGGTGTTGCCGCGCTCTGCTGCTGTTGCTGCTTCTGCTGGGCGGGCTGCGGCTCCGGCTTTTTCGGCCGGAAGTATTGCAAGGCCAGCAACATCACCACGAAGACCAGCGAAAAGATAAGGAACGAGCGGGAGTCCTGCTGCTTGCCGCCGCCCTGTTGGTTGGGATTGCGTATCTCTGCCAAGGAAACTGTGCTCGCTCTTTCTTCTGACTTACCTGTTGAGGCTCGTCTTACTTCTTTTGGATCGGAAATCGGTCAATCGGTGAATCGGTTGAGGGCGCAAAAAGGGGAATCGACCCGGTTTGGCCGGCTGCCAGCGGCGCCGCCTCTCACATCATGGTAAATGCATTGCGTCACGGGGCGATGGCCTGTTCCCGACGGCGTCATAGCCGGTGCCGGGAACCGGGTCAAAGCCCCCGCGGCAGAGCGGATGGCAGCGGAGCAAGCGCCGGATGGCGAGCCAGCTGCCGTGCAGCGGTCCGTAGGTGGCGATGGCCAGCGCGGCGTACTCGGAACAGGTCGGCTGGAAACGGCACGCACCGGTGACCCCGGCCAGGCTGTGCAACACGGGCGAGAGGGTGCGCTTGTAGAGCCAGAGCAATCCGCGCGTCATGAATTCGACTCCGGGAGTCTTCGCTCCCGGGATATTTGCTCCGGGAGTTTTCGCTCCCGCGATGGCTGGTCCGGGAGTGTCGGATCGGGAATTGTCGAGCCGGGCGCGCTTCGCGCCTGGCCCTGTTCGATCTTTACGAAGATGCGGCGGACTTCGTTCCGCAGCGCGGTCCAGTCGGCGGTGAGCACGGCGCGTTTGGGATGGAGCACGACGTCGACGCCGCCCGGCAATGCATCGAGATTTGTGGTGATGGCCGCGCGCATGCGCCGCTTGATGCGGTTGCGCTCGACG
Organism: uncultured Acidobacteriaceae bacterium; assembly: GCA_963797895.1. GTDB lineage: Bacteria > Acidobacteriota > Terriglobia > Terriglobales > Acidobacteriaceae > KBS-83. Next base: position 494,242 of record CAWCRD010000006.1, on the reverse strand, counting down.
GCCTTGCCCAGCACCTTGCCCGCGGTAATGCCGACGCGCGGGGCGGAGCTGTGTCCAGTGGCCAATGCCCTGTGCGGGCTGCGGCGCGACGAACCAAGTCAAGAGCGAAGCAAACTGCTTCCGGCTGGCCTGATAGACGCGCTGGTAGTCGGCATGTTTGTGCAGCCGCCAGTTGCCAGGCTTCGCCGTTTGTGCGCGCAGCATGGCGGACGATGGCGCGGAAGACGGATTTGTGGACAGCAGAGTGGCAGTGGAAAGAGGCACTGCGGAAGGAGTCTCGCGTCCTGCCGGGACCTGGTCATCGAAACCCGGGCGGGAGGACGCGGCGGTATCCAGATTAGTCGCGGTAGCCTGGGGAGACGGAGACACGGTGCCGTCCCTTGGCGCGACGGCGCGACAGCACAGCGGCGCCGGCCTTGGTCTTCATGCGCGTGCGGAAGCCATGCACCTTGCTGCGGTGGCGGCGGTTGGGTTGAAAGGTACGCTTGGGCATCGAACTGTCCTGAGTATGAGAATCACTGCCGGATGGGCAAGTTTTGAGTATATCCGATCCTGTGCAAATCGGGCAAAGACGTTCCCTGCGTGACGGGTGCACAGGCGCGATGCGTGGCATGATGCCGGCGCTACCGGTATCGGCTATCGAGCAGCCGGCAAGCGTTACATTTTCTTGACGGAAAGAGCACATCGAGTGAGTCTTGCAGTCCACCGTGTTGCCGAAAATGCTTTCGCGGTTTCGAGCAGCGCGACACGACTCGAATCTGCTGTCGAAGTTTTCGTCGTCAACTCGCCAAAAAATATGCGCATCCCAGAGTTCGAGTTCGACACGTCTTCACAAGCAGTGGTGCAAGATATTTTTTTGCCGACATTGCTACCTACGAAACGCGTCGCGTCTGTGCTAGTATCGGCTCCGTTCACAACTGAATTTTCTGGCGTCACCCCCAACACTGGATCGAACACAGCGTCGCTCGAAGAAGTTCCACCTCGTGTGACGCGATTCTGGTAGAGGAGCCATAGAAGCAAACCGCAGGCGCTGCCTGCACCCACCGCGTCTCCTGCCGAGGAGGCGCGCTGTTGCTTCTTTCTCACCTGCCGATCGTCCTTGCGGGCGCGACACGCCAGCCGAAGGAAGCGCATGTCTTTTGTTCCAACCAGCTCGACGATCATCGATCCATGGACACGCATCCTCGGGGCTCTGGAGAAGAAAGTAAATCGGCACTCCTTCAACACCTGGCTGAAGCCGACGCGGATCAGCCACCAGAACGGCCGCCTTCTCTTCGTGCGTATTCCTTCGGCGGATTTCCAGCATGTGGGCGACCGCTATGGCGATCTGATCCAGGAGGCGATCGACAAGCTGGAGCTGGAGCTGGACGAGGTGCAGTTCGTCACACTGGAGAATGACCCTTCCGTACCGCAGCGCCCGCGGGAGGCGCGCGAAGACGGCGGCTTTCCGCCTTCCTCCTCGTATGCGCCCGGGGCGCCGCGTCCGCCTGGTCAGCGTCCCGCACCCGCTCCGAACGCGCAGCAGACGCGCTTTGACTGGAACAGCGCATCGCAGCTGAACCCGCGCTACAACTTCGACGGCTTCGTTTCCGGGGCGGGCAACCAGTTCGCGCGCGCCGCGGCGGAAGCGGTTGCCGAGCGGCCATCGAAGGCATACAACCCGCTCTTCCTGTACGGCGGCGTGGGTCTCGGCAAGACGCATCTGATGCATGCGATCGGCCACGAGGTGAAGCGGCGGCAGCCGCAGTCGGCGATCTGCTACGTATCGAGCGAGAAATTCACAAACGAGATGATCTCGTATGTGCGCAACGAGAAGATGTCGAGCTTCCGCGACAAATATCGCGGCGTGGATGTGCTGCTGATCGACGATATTCAGTTTCTCGCCTCGAAGGAGCGCACGCAGGACGAGTTCTTCCACACCTTCAACGCGCTGCACGAGAGCGACAAGCAGATCGTGATCGCCTCCGATCGTCCGCCGAAGGACCTGGCCGGGCTGGAGGAGCGGCTGCGCTCGCGGTTCGAGTGGGGATTGATCGCAGACATCCAGCCGCCCGATCTGGAAACCAAGGTCGCCATCCTGCAGCAGAAAGCGGAGAGCGAGCAGTGCGCGCTGCCGATGGATGTGGCGCTCTACATGGCGACCAACATCCGGACGAACATCCGCGAGCTTGAAGGGGCTTTCACGCGCCTGCTGGCGTGGAGCTCGCTGAACGGGGTGGAGATCACGCTCTCGACCGCGCAGCAGGCGCTGAAGCAGTTTATCGACACGCAGGTGCGCAAGATCACGATTGAAGCCATCCAGCGGAGTGTGGCTGAGCACTTCGGCATGAAAGTGACCGAGCTGAAGCAGAAGAACAACTCACGCTCCGTAGTGGTGCCGCGGCAGATCGCGATGTACCTGGCCAAGCAGATGACCGAGGCTTCGCTGCCCGAGATTGGGCGGCAGTTCGGCGGGAAACATCACACCACGGTGATGCACTCCATTGGCAAGATCGACGAAGAGAAGCGCACGGACAAGGATTTGAACCGCACGCTGAACAAGCTGATGGAGACGCTGAACAACTAGCTGCCGACGGTTTGGGTTGAGCGGCGCTTCGCGCCGACTGACTCACCCACTCCAGTTGTTATTTGTGTTGCGGTGTTAACGCGCCCGATCTACTGTTGTCCTCGCCTCAGGATGGCAGAAACGGCGGGTCGAGCATGGCTTTCTCGTACGCACACTTCGTTCAACGCGCCATGGTTGCGCTGCTGGTGTTTCCCGCCGGGGCCCAAACGCCGCAGCCGGATCAGTTCACGCCTGTAATTGCTTCGCCTCTGACCAGCAGCACACGGCCATTTCTCGCGACTGATGGCAAATACCACCTGGTCTATGAACTGGTGGTGACCAACTCACGGCCGGCAACGGCCACGCTGAAATCCATCCAGGTGCTGGATGGTGGCAAGGCGACCGGCGACGCGTCCACCGCGATTGCGTCCTACGACGGGGAGCAATTGCTGTCGCGGCTGCATATGATGTCGAACGCGCCGGCCGGCAAGCCCGAGATTGAATTCAACGGAACGCGGCTCTTCCTGATCGATGTCGCTTTTGACACACGCGCGCAGGTTCCCACCCGGCTGTTGCATCGCTTCACCGTGCTGGGGGCTGCGACACCGGCGCCCGTGCCTGTCACCCCGGTCACACTCAGTTACACGGTCGCGCCTCTGGAGGTCTCGCAGAAACAGATCGAGATTGGCCCTCCGCTTGCCGGAAAGGGATGGGTGGCGCTGAACGGATGCTGCGGTGTTGGGGGCGCGCATCGGGCAACCGCTCTGCCTGTGAATGGCGGGATGTATTTCGCTCAGCGCTTCGCGATCGACTGGCTGCGCCTGGATGAGGCCGGTCATCTGGTGAAGGGTGATCCGGCAGATGTGCACAACTATGCCGACTACGGTGCGGATGTGCTCGCGGTGGCAGATGGCACAGTCGTCTCGACTCTGAATACTCTGGAGGACCAGGTGCCGGGCAAGCTGCCCGATCCCGCGACGATCACGATCGCCAACGTCGATGGAAACCACGTGGTGCTCGATCTGGGCGGCGGCATGTTCGCCTTCTATGCGCACATGAGGAAGGGCTCGGTGATGGTTGTTCCGGGACAGACGGTGAAGCGGGGGCAGGTGCTGGGCAAGCTCGGCAACACGGGGAATACGAGTGCGCCTCACCTCCACTTCCACCTGATGGAAGGGCCGTCCGTGCTCGGATCCAGCGGAATACCGTATGAGTTTGACAGCTTCGCTCTTGCCGGAAGGCCCGCGCCGAAAGACGTTGTGAGTGCCGACGACACAGCGCTCGAGCGGAGTTGGAAGGGCGATCTTTCTCCCACGGCGAGCCCCCGACATGGACAGTTTCCGCTCGACCTTGATGTGATTGATTTCTGAAGTGATTGGCTTCTGAAGCGGCGGCCCAGGATTGCTGTTGAAGCTTCGTCGCAAGAAAAAGGGCCGCTTTGCGAGCGGCCCTGGAGAATCCCGAAGGAGGGTGTCGGATTGCGGTGGCCGGCTTCTAGGCCGCGGCGGCAGTTGTGTTGGCGCGTTGCGAAATTGAGGTAAGCAGCTCGTCTGCGTGCTTTTCCTCATCGAGAGTTCTTTGCAGCAGCTCTGCGTGCTGCGTGAGCCCGAGGAGCTTCGCCCAGTCGCGGGCGGAGCCGTAGGACGCAATTTCATAGTGCTCGACCTTCTGCGCGCTGGCGATGAGTCCGGCATCACGCACCGGGCCTTCGTCAGACTCGCTCACGATGTTTTCGCCAGAGCCGAGCAGGGCCGTGATGATGGGATCCTTCTTGTCGTCCACATCGCCCGCGTTCACTTCACCAATCATCTTTTCAAGGCGTTGCGCGTGAACCTCGGTTTCCTGCATGTGAGACTGGAAGGCCTGTTGGAGCTGTGGATCGTTTGCATGCTCGATCATGCTCTTCAGACCCTTCACGATCTGGTTTTCCGTGGAGAGCAGATAGCGAAGCTGCAGAGTGTAGAGCGACTGAAAATCTTTGATCTGATTCGGTGTGAGCAAACCCATGTAGACCTCGCCGGGGTAGTGACCCCATACCCAGTAAGAGTGCCGGGCGACGGAAGCCGTTGGCCTGACGCGGGAAGCGCTTCTTGTACGGCGGAAAAGTGGCTTCACCGCATGACCGGCAGTGTCGCCTGGCCGGGCAACACGGCAGCGGACAACACAAAACGCAGCAAATGCAGGGTCATGGGTCAGTTTAAGACGCCTTGCGCGGTCCCTCGATGATGCTTGCGAGCCGATCCGCCAGCTGTTTGCGGTCGTAATTCTCCCGCGTCTCCACAGCAATACACGGGTCCGGACACCGATGTATCTCACGCGCTGAGCGGTCGAGTGCCTTTTGTGAGTGCCTCTTAGGGGTGAACCATCCGCTCTCCCCGCAACTGCATTCCCACCGGTGCGTCTCCATTACCGCCTACTTCCTTGTCTTCGCGCACGCCCGGCATGCAATCCTAATCCGCCGCCAGCGCCGACGCCAGCTCCAGCTCCAGCTCCAGCTCCAGCTCCAGCCGGGTCAGTTTGAATGCTAGCGATTGTAAGACCCACTACCAAATGCAGCCCTGACTATGCGCTGGATGGCTTTTCGATACGGATGGATCGATTCGTCTGCCGGCGTACCATCCGCGTCACAAAAGGGATTGGCTGCGATATCCTCCAGCCATGCGCCGTTGCTGTTCTCTGGCCAGCGTCCTGCTTGCCCCAGTTCTTGCTGTCGCTCTCAGCGTCAACCCACTCGCGGCGCGGGCCACCCCGTTGCCTTCAGCTCAGACCGTGAACCGTCCGCCCGAACATAACGCCGGGCGAGTGGATCATCCGGCTACGGCGGCTGCGCCGACACACGATGCGCAGCGCCCGGTCGTCCATCCGCAGGACACCGGCTTTCTGAATCGCGTGATCCTGGTCAACGGCGTCAGCTATCGCTACGTGGTCTATCTGCCGATTGAGTATGACGGCCGCCGCCCATGGCCGGTGATTCTGTTCCTGCACGGAGCGGGGGAGCGCGGCTCCGACGGCATGGACGAGACGCAGGTCGGGCTGCCGAATGCGATCCGCGCGCACCCGGAGCGCTGGCCGTTCGTCGTGGTGATGCCACAGCTGCCGTACAGCCATCACCACTGGACCGATCCGGACATGATGCAGATGGCGCTGGCGGCGCTGGATGCGGAGATGAAGGAGTTCCACGGCGACCCGGAACGCGTGTACCTGACCGGGCTGTCGCTGGGCGGCTATGGCGTGTGGGAGATCGCGAAGGACTACCCGGGCCGGTTCGCGGCCATTGTGCCTGTCTCGGGCGGGATCTTCTGGTCCTACGAGCCGCAGCGCTGGAAGCAATCGAGCATCCTGCCGGAGGCCTATGTGCGTGCGGTGGGCAAGACGCCGGTTTGGATGTTCCATGGGACGCTCGATCCGGTGGTGCCGCCGAAGGAGTCGCAGATTATGTACCAGGCGCTGCAGGCCTCGGGGGGCGATGTGCGGCTGTGGCTGTATGAGGGCTGGCACCATAATTCGTGGGACAAGGCCTACGGGGAGCGCTCGCTACCGCAATGGCTGCTGGCGCATCGGCTTTCGGATATTGCGAGCGCGCACGCGCAGGCGCAGCAGCTAACGGTGCCACTGCATCCGGTACCGGCGAAGGTCGATCCTGATATTTACGACGACTATGTCGGCGACTATTACGACGGCGATGTGCGCCAGGTGACGATTCTGGTGGAAGGCGACAAGCTGTTTTCGCGCAACCGGACGAATGATTTGAACGAGTTATTGCCGGAGAATGCGACTACGTTTTTCTATCCCAGCGGGAGCCCGACGCGGATTATTTTTCAGAAGGATTCGAGCGGGCGGGTTACCGGGATTCTTTATCACGATGATCGGCATGAGGAGCGGTGGGAGCGGCGGTGAGGGGCTGCTCCAGGACCGACAATTTGGTTTGTTTATTGTGGGGAGCCGTGGCTGGCGGACCCGGCGGAGCTTTTGGATCTTCACTGCTGCGTTGCTGGTTACCCACTTACTAGCTCTTCTCGCCCTGATCATGCATCCCATTTTGATTTCCATTGGAAGATGGGGATGGGTTGCCGTGTTTCTCCTGGAGCTTGGATTTGTTGATCGTCCTAGAAATCGGCTTTTACCCGCCGTAGTCTCTCGCGAAGCTCTAGTTCAGCCGTCAAACGAAATCGTTTCGACTAGATCAGAAGATCCGTAGCCCAATCGACAAGCTGAAGCTTTCGGTCCAGATCTGCCAACTTCAGCTTAAGAAATGCCTTGTCATGCGTCACGAGCACCGCATCGATCGCCAGCGCATGCGCGGCAATCAGCGTATCCAGTGCTCCCAAAGGTGATCCGGCAGCCTCCAGACTCGCTCGCAGCTCGCCGTAGGCAACAGCCTCTTCATGACCCCACGGCAGGACTGCGGCCTTGGCAAGGAAGCGCTCGACCATGGCGATGCGCACGGGATGTTTCGGCCCCTTCGCGATGCCGAAGCGCAGCTCGGCTTCGCTGATTGCGGAGACGTAAACAGCATTTTTGCCATCGAGCCGAAGAAGTTGACCCCGCGCCGCCTCTGATGCGCCACTTACGATGTAGCTCACCGTGTTGGTGTCCAGCAGATGGGGCTGGCTCACTTCTTACGAGCTCGTGTGTGCTTCCCTGAGAAGAAGGCATCGAGCGGCGGACGCTGCTCGGCAGGCCGCGTGTCGCGCTCGACGAGGAATCCATCGCGCACTCCGGTCGCGTCGAGTGCCGCAAAAACATCCGCCCACGTGCCGGGACCTTCTGAAAGGATGAGGTCCCCGCTGGCCGGATCACGCCTGATCGACACCTCCGAGGAGTGGAAGCGGTACTCGGCGGGAATGCGCACGGCTTGGCTGCGGCCGGTCATAAAAACTTTGGCTTTGGCCTTGGCTCCCGTTTCCGATCGTTTAGTAGAACGCATGATATATACCATGATATATACCCAACGTTGGAGTCAAGGTTAATCGGTTCGACCCAGTACGTAAGCAGGGCCGGAACAAACCTTGATGACCGATATGAAGAGTTGCGATGAGCGTGTCCGTCCGCAAGACTTTGAAGAAAACGCTGGCGTTTGGTGCGTGCCTTCGGCTTTACTGTGGAGCACTCGGATTCCGGAGGGGATTTCTATGAAACGCCTTGCGCTCGCGCTTCTCGCTGTGGCTCTCGCCATGCCTGCATTTGCTTACAAAGTGCAGACCGATTACGACCACAACGTGAATTTCGAGCAGTTTCATAACTACTGCTGGGGTCGCGTCAGGACTTCCAATCCGTTTTATGCAAGCCGCATTCGCGAGGCCGTCGATCGCAATCTGCAGGCGAAGGGATGGCAGCTTGCTACCACCAACTGCGACGCGACCCTCTTCGCTAACGACCAGGTGCGCAACCAGCGGCAGGTCCAGACGCTCTACAACGGCGGCGGATGGGGTGCGAGACGATGGGGCGGGATGGGGATGTCGACGAGAACTGTCTATAACCAAAGTGTCGGCCATGTTCTTGTCGATATTTTCTCGACCAAGGACAAGGAGCTGGTGTGGCGCGGCATCACGGAGCGGGACCTCTCCACGAACAGCGACAAGAACACCAAGGCGCTGAACAACGACATCAATTCGATGTTTAAGAAATTCCCTCCTAAGTGATCCGCGGCGCACGGTGAGTAGCAGGGCGGGTCAACAAAGTTGACGTCGACAGAGGGTCGCGCGGGTAAGCCGTTCGTTCCGTTCGACGGACGCTCTCATGGTGGACCCGAATGCGGACGATTGAAGACTCAAAGCGTTGGCCTTGGCACTTCATCGGAGCGATAGCGGCGGCTTCACTCCTGCTGATGTGGTTCCCTTTGTTCTTTCATCATCCTCGTGTCCCGCATATATCCGCGTTGTGGGTTATCGGATGGTTCACGATTTCGGGACTTCTATCAATCATCGCAGGCTATAGAGCGTCCAGGTGGTGGTTTCTGATCACAGCGTGCTTCGGGTTTACGCTATTTCTTGTTTGGATCGGTCAGGCCGTTTGGGAATATTGCGCTGCACCTCATTGAAGCCGCGAGTTAGGATGGACACCCAAAGAGGAGCCTCGTGCCACCCATCACCTCATCTACCGCGCAGAAGCTTGGCGAACTGGGACTGCCTGCGCCGGTGCGGGAGTTGGCTGCCAGAAGCTGGGACGCCATCATTGTTGGCGCTGGGCACAATGGATTGGCTTGTGCCGCTTACCTGGCGCGGGCGGGTAAGCGGGTACTGGTTCTAGAGGCGCGGGAGCGTGTTGGCGGGGCTTGCACGATTGAGGAGCCGTTTCCTGGCGTGAAGATGTCGCCCTGCGCTTATCTTGCGGGACTGCTGCATCCGCTGGTGGTGGAAGAGCTTGGTTTGCCGGCGCGGGGGTTTCGCTGGACTCCGGCGGTGAATGGGCTGTTCGTTCCCTTCCTCGACGGCTCGAGTATTCAGCTTTGGGATGATGACGAGCGGTGCGAGGCGGAGGTGCGACGCTTTTCGCCGGGCGACGTTGAGGGCTGGAAGGCGATGAACTCGACATTGTGCCGCCTGCGTGATGCTTTGCGTCCGGCGAAGAGCGTCGCCGGCGGAAACGGCGGAGCTCGGGATTTCTGGATTGGGGATGCGCCTGGTCCGGATGAGATCGATGACCGGCTGGGCGATGACCAGGAAGCGCGGCACCTGCTGTACGACTGGTCGATGGCGGAGTTCGTTGAGCACTATCTGCGCGACGCGCGGCTGCAGTCGGCTTATCTGGGACAGGGCGTGATCGGCACGAATGCGAGTCCGTTTGATCCGGGCACGGCGTCGATCCGATTTCATCATGCTTCGGGGCGGCTGGGCGGCATGCCCGGGATGTGGGGCTATGTTGCGGGCGGTATGGGGATGGTGTCGTTCTATATCGCCGATGCGGCGCAGGAGGCAGGCGCGGTGATTGCCGCGGGTGTGCCGGTGGCTGAGATTCTGCCGGGCGTGGGTGTGCGGCTGGAATCGGGCGAGCGCATTGCCGCTCCGGTGGTGATCTCGAATGCCGATCCGATCCGGACGCTGGCGATGCTTGGGGAAGACGCCGACATGGGCTGGCGCGAGCGCGTTGAAGCTGTGCCGATCCAGGGCTGCACGGTGAAGCTGAACGTCCTGCTCTCGGAGCTGCCGGATTTCGTCTCCCGTCCGGGACAGAACAAGCCGCACCATTATGGACAAATCAATGCACCGCTGACTCATGCCGAATGGCAGGCGGGATTCGCGGCGGCGAAGCGCGGCTATTTGCCGGAGCATCTGTGGTGCGAGCTGTACTTCCAGAGTGCGCATGACACGACGGTTGCGCCGGCGGGGCAGCACACGATGTCGGTCTTTGCGCAGTATGTGCCCTATACCTTCAATGACGGTACTTGGGATTCACGACGGGACGAGGTTCGCGCGCTGGCGCTGCGTTCGATTGGCCGTTTCTGCTCGAACCTTGAAGGTCCGAACTCGGCTGTCATCGATGCGCAGGTGATGGGGCCGCCAGATATCGAGCAGAAGGTCGGCCTGACGGGCGGCCACATCTTCCAGGGCGAATGCCTGCCGCCGTACATGTGGTCGAATCGTCTCTCCGCACGCACGCCGATGGCCGGGTTTTACATGTGCGGCGCGTGCACGCATCCGGGCGGTTCGGTGATTGCCATCAATGGCCGCAATGCAGCGATGGCGGTGCTGGCCGACACGCAACAACGCAGTACGACTGCAGTCTCCCCCGATCGCACGTTGCGAACGGCGGATACGCTTGGCTGATCTCGCGGCACCGCCACCGAAGCCGAGCAGTCTCGGACTGAAACGATCGCTGGGTCTGCGCGATCTTACGGTTCTCTTCATTCTGACCACGCTCAGCATCCGCTGGATTGCCACTGCGGCTGCGGCCGGACCGGGAACGCTGCTGATCTGGATTGGCGGGCTGCTCTGCTTCTTTCTGCCGCTCGCCGTGAGCGTGCTGGCATTGGGGACGCGCTTTCCGGAGGAGGGCGGCCTGTATGTGTGGACGCGCGAGGCCTTCGGCGATCGGACAGCGTTCGTGACCGCGTGGACCTACTGGATGTCCAATCTGCCGTACTTCCCCGGCATTCTCTACTTCGGGGCGAGCGCGACGCTGGTGGCCTTTGGCACGCGCGGACATGCGCTGGCCGGCAGTGCGGCCTGGCACATGGGATTCGCTGTCTTCTGGCTGGCGGTGATTGTCGCGCTGAACATCCGCGGCATCGAGGCGGGCAAGTGGCTGAACAACGTCTGCTCGGTCGGCAACTGGCTGTCGGTGCTTGTCCTGGTGCTGCTGGCGGTGGTGGTGGCGGCTCGCTACGGCTCGGCTACGCACTTCACTATCGGCTCGCTGGCGCCGCACCTGACGCTGCGCAATGCGGTCTTCTGGTCGACGATTGTGTTTGCGTTCTCAGGATGCGAAGCGGGTTCGATGATGGGCGACGAGATCCGGGATGCGCAGCGGACGCTGCCGCGGGCACTTTTGCTGGCCGGCGTTATCGTTGCGCTGGCGTACATTGCCGGCACTGCGGCGATGCTGGTGGCGCTGCCCGGCGGTGCGGTCTCCGGCCTGGACGGATTTATGCGCGGCGTCGCGCTGCTGTGCGATCGGCTGTCGCTGCACTGGCTGTCGCCCGTGGTCGCCCTGCTGGTGGCGCTCAGCGCGGTGGGCGGGGCGGCTGCTTATCTTGCGGCGACCTCGCGGCTGCCGTTTGTCGCCGGGCTGGACCGGTGCCTGCCGGCGGCCTTTGGATATATTCATCCGCGCTACAAAACGCCGTGGGTGGCCATCCTGGTCTACGGGTTGGCCGGAATCGTGGTCGCCATTCTGGGCCAGGCGGGAACGAGTGTGCGCGGCGCGTATGACGTGCTTGTCAGCCTCACCGTGATCACGACGTTCTTACCCTTCCTGCTGCTCTTCGCTGCGCTGATCCGGTTGGCGCTGCGGGGTAGTATCCGAGGCTATCCCCTGCCGGGGGGAGCGCCGGTTGCGATTGCGCTGGCCGCGATCGGCTTCTTTGCAACGGCTGCGACGATCGTTCTCTCGGCGATTCCCTCGCCCGACGACGTGAATCCACCGCTTGCCTTTGCCAAGGTGCTGCTTTCGACGCTGGTGATCGTGGTCACCGGTCTAGTGGTGTTTGCGGTGGGACGACGGCATCGAATGCATCCGCAATAAAAGCCATTCCTCCACAGGCGTGGACTTTCTGTGAATACACTGCAAAGCGCGGTACCGATCCTCTGGCCGTGGAAATCCGAGCCCTTGCGTGTGCGCTCCAGATGCAGCCCGCGCCCATATTTCCACGCATCCACCAAAGCGGGATTGCGGATTGCGCGTCCCGGGCTGTGGACGCTGTTGGAGATCCGGACGGCTCTTCGGCGCAAGCCACCGGTTCTCCAGCACTCCCACATTCTCGGTGTCTGGATTTGGAAATCCGGCACATCGCTTGCGCGCAGCAGGCATGCGGTTTCGCCGCGCATTCCCACTTCCCCACAGCAAACGACTACGGCGGCTATCTATACATACCTGTTTATGTTCTTCGTAGTAGTAGTCGCCATACGGGAGGCGGCGCCTGCGGCGCGGGGCACCCGGTTTGCTCCCCTTGGTCGCTCACCGCGAGTGCTGTGGCGATCGGACCGGAATGGGCACCCGGTTCAGTTGGGTTCGCTTCGCTCCCGACTTTGGATTTGTGGGGACCGGTCACCTTTTTTCCCGAGAAACTACCCACCTTTCCACGGCATCACCGCCGCTAGAATGGTGCTGTTCGGATTCCTGCACTTCTGCCATGCGTCTGGTGTAGAGTGTGGGCAATCCAGTCACGTACCGCAGCCCATTCCAGGGAGCCGCACATGCCCGCCGTAGGACTCGAAGCAGACAAGAACACCGTTCAGGGATTCGCCATGGAGATCTCCGTCAGCAAACAGGAGCTGCTTCGCGAGCTCACTGCCACGCAGTCCGTTGTCGAGCGCAAGACGACGATTCCCATCCTGTCGAATTTTCTGCTGGAGGCTGACGAGGCGGAAGGCCGGCTGACAATCACGGCGACGGACCTGGACCAGTCGATCAAGACCTCGTGCAGCGCGAAGGTGAAGAAGCCGGGCTCCTGCACCATTCCGGCGCGGAAGCTGTACGACTACATCAAGCTGCTGCCGGACGGGGATATCTCGATCAAGCTGCAGGACAACCACTGGGTGCAGATCCGGAGCGGCCGCTCCAACACGAAGATGGTGGGCATGGCGCGGGCGAATTTTCCGCAGGTGCCGGAGTTCCCTACCGCGTCGGTGGTGGCGCTGCCGGTGGCTTCGCTGCGCAATCTGATCTCGAAGACAATCTTCGCGATTTCGAACGAGGAGTCGCGCTACACGCTGAACGGCGCGCTGCTGATCCTGAAGCCGGAATCACTGGCGATGGTGGCGACCGATGGCCACCGACTGGCTCATATCGAGAAGCAGGGCGAGACTCTGACCGGCATCCCGGGCGGGGAGAAGAAGACGCTGATTCCGCGGAAGGCGCTGGCGGAGCTGCAGTCGCTGCTTTCGAATACCGAAGCGGAGCAAGTGGAATTTGCCGATGATGAGAACCAGCTTTTCTTCCGCATCGGCAAGCGGGTGCTGACCTCGCGCAAGCTGACAGGGCAGTTCCCCAACTACGAGGCGGTGCTGCCGCGGGACAACAACAAGTTCATCATCATTCGCTGTGAAGACCTTTCGAGCTCCATCCAGCGCGTGGCGCAGTTTGCGGACGAGCGCTCGGGCGCGATCAAGATTCGCATGGAGCAGAACGAACTGCGCATCTCGAGCTCGTCGACCGAGTCGGGAGAGTCGGAAGATACCATCGAGGCGCCGTACCAGTTCGACGCGCTGGTGGTGGGCTTTAACTCGGCTTACATGCTGGACTTTCTGAAGGCCGTCGGCAACACCGGTGAGGTACGGCTGGAGTTCAAAGACGCGCAGTCCGCGGGGCAGATGCGGCCTGAAGATCCGGCTGATGATTACAAGTACCGGTACATCATCATGCCGATGCGTATCTGAGTGCTGGCCGCACGGGCACACGCGCCTTCGGCGCCAAGTACAGAAGCCGCCTGCGAAGGCGGCTTTTCTGCTGATGGCGGGAGTGAAGTCTGGGCCCTTTCCGAAAGGCAGATCGGATCAATCGAAGAGCTGATGCGTTACTGCGAGATGCTAGGATGGCCGCGCACTCGTCTACCCCGAGGAGTTTCAACATGCTTTCTGAGCTTGTGCCGCACAGCGCGTCCACAACCGACGGTCCTGCCTACTGGTTCCTGAACAGCCTGGGTGTGGTGATGGCAACCAGCGAATCGACAGGCGGAGCGTTCTCCGTGGTTCACCAAACGACGCCGCCCGGCCATGCCACGCCGTATCACCTGCACCGCAACGAGGACGAAGCGTTCTACGTGCTGGATGGGGAATTTACGTTCATTTGCGATGGGCAAAAGACAGTGCTTGGTCCGGGTGGATATATCTTTCTGCCGCGCAATATTCCGCATGGGATCCGATGCAGTGGTTCCGTTCCCTCCAACATGATCATTCTGGCGATGCCGGGTGCGGGGTTCGTGGGCATGATGACCGAGATGGCAGAGCCGGCGAAAGAGCGGAAGCTGCCGGTGCCGACGACGTCGGATTTTGAAAAGCTGGCACAGCTGTGCGCGAAGTACGAGATTGACATTCTTGGGCCGCTGCCTGAGTGAATCGGCAGAGCCCGGTTATATGCAAGTAGAAGAAAAAGCCACCTTTATGGTGGCTTTTTCTGTATCGGACAAGTTCAGCGCATCCGAGGCTACGGTTCGCGTGAGACGACGATGTCTGTCGCGTCGAAGGAACCCGCGTCGTTGAAGCCTTTCCATAGCCGGATCGCGCCGAACTGCAGCGAAAGGTTGTGAAACGGCTGAGGCATCGTGTAGTTGCTATCGCCAGCGCCGCCTCCGGAGACTTTGACGTGCACCGTGGATTGAGTTGTGGAGATGTTGAGCGTTACTTGCAAAAGGAAGACCTGGTCATGCACGAAGGAACCGACGTCGACGAGGTCGTCGATACGGACAGTGCTGGATGGCGTGAAATCTATGTGCATGAATTCCTGCGCACTTGCGGTTTCGAAGCTGAGAGAAGACACCGCGGAGCCAGTGGGTACGAAGAACGCAGCCGAAAAGTTGTACACGCCCTCGCCATCCACTTCCGTGAGGTGTCCGACGAGACTGGGGAGTTTGCCGGTCACAGGATCAGGCGGCATTCCTGTGATCTGCACCCACTTGTTGGTATGCGGAAAGGGCGGATCCACAACGATCACGCTGCGCGGCTGCCCCTCGACGCTGGCTGTTCCGACAGCCTGCGAGTTCGACGGCGCCGCGCCATCCGGCGTGGGATCGAAGTTTGAGCTGAACAGGATTTTCGGGGTGGTGAGGAACACGATCTTTCCGAGGAGGGTGACGTTGTAGCCGATGCGGTAAATCCAGGCGTCGGTATCACGCACCGCAACGTCGACATTGACGCCGGTAAAGATGTTGTTGACTGGCGCATGCGTAAAGGCATCTGTGCCGGTAGCAAAATGATTGGGCCGCCACACGTTTACAGAAAAACCTGCATCGATTGACTGGGCCTGATCGTAGATCGAGCTGAGCGAGACGAAGGGCGCCCATTCTTCCAGCGAGAATTGAATCGTGAAGCTCTGGCCGGGCGGCCTGGGGATGCCCCATCGTTGAATCGCCCAATTCAAGGGACCGGAATTCTGCGGACCCGCCATGTCGGGGAGGAAGGAGAGTGTTTCCTGAAGCCATTGCGAACCACTGTTGCCTTCGAGGTTCGCGATCGCCACGCCTGACAGAACGAGCAGGAATTTCTGATCGTGGATGCTGGCGGGCGGGTTTTCTCCGTGGGCGAGGGCAGCCGGTGTGATGAGCCAGTTCTGACCTGCGAAATCGGTGAGCACTTTCATGGAACGCCTCCAAAGGCCCGTACCTGTTAGTGACGCGGACCTGGAGAGCGTTGCAAAAACGGGAATCAATGGAGCGAAATCCAGGTGGGTGAGTGGGCTGCGCCGCGGATCATTACGCCTTCGGAGAGAGAACGGACAGCGAAAGTCGTATTCGCTACGTTTAGCGGAGCCGGTACGCTCCGATGCATGGAAACGATCCTTAGAATTCGTGAAGCTTCGCCGTGTGAACTGTTTGCTGAGCGCCTGGAGCGGGAGGCGCAACTCGCATCCAGCGATAGCCCCGAGCAGGCTGCTGATTATCGGCGGCAGGCGCAGATGCTGCGCGAGATGGCGGCTACTCCGCTAGAGGTCGCGCGTCCTATATCTGCCGTTCGTGTGATGAGTCATTAGTTCGCACCAGTGATGTTGGTTGAGCGGCGTTTCGGTTGGAATTTCTATGCTTCTATCAGGGCCGGAAGCGGCTCGGTTGGCTGTTCGGCAGGGCCGAAGCGGTAAGGCCCGAGCAATGCCAGTAGCGCGACCGCGCCGACTGCGGCGATTGCCGCAGTGACAAGCCCGACGCCGTACGAGTGAAAGCGATCGAAGACGGCTCCCATCATGAGGGGACCCAGCGCTCCGGCGATCATGAAGGCGGCGAACGCGTAGCCGTAGACGGTGGCGAATGAGCGCAGGCCGAAGTAGCGGCTGGCCAGGTAGGCGATCATGTCAACTTCAGCGCCCATGCCGAGTCCAATCAGGAATGCTGCCAGAGATGCGGATGGTCCGCTGCGGCCTGCCCAGAGCAAGATGAGCCCCGCGGCTGTCAGCGCGTAGAAAAACATACCCACGCGAGGCGCGAAGAGGCGGTCCATCAGCCAACCGGACGCAACCCTGCCGAGTATGACCGCGATGCCGACGATGGAGCTGCCAAGCGCTGCCCGTTGTGCGGTGAAGCCGCGATCCCTCAACAGCGCCGGCAGATGCAGGATGCCCGCATGCAGGCTTGCGCTGGCCAGCACAAAGGCACTGACCATGATCCAGAAGGCGGGCTGGCGAAGAACTTCAGACCAGAAGAGTCCCGCTGGTTGCTGAGTTGTGGTGCGGGCGAGCTGCACGGCTGCACCATCGGGCGAGAGGCCCATCTCCGCAGGATCGTTGCGTAGAACGAACAGGACCACGGGAATGGCGATGAGGAGATTCGCCGCGCCGAAGATGGAGTAGGCCATGTGCCATCCGAAGCGTGCGATGAGCCATTGGGACAGCAGAGGGACGGTCAATGCGCCGATGCCTACGGCGAGACCCATCAGGCCGAGCGCCAGGCCTCTCCTGCGGTCAAACCAATGCGCGACGACAACGCCGAAGCCCATGGGCCCGGGCAGCATCCAGCCCAGTAGCGCGTAGAAGATGTAGAACGCCCAGAGCGTGTGGACCAGCCAAGGCGCGGAGAGCAGCACGACGGCGAAGGCGAGTGTGATGGAAAGCAGCACGCGCCGCGCACCGTAGCGGTCGATGAGACGGCCCATCAGAGGGAGCCATAGCGCTCCGATGATGTTGTGCAGCGTGAATGCGAAGGAAATAGCCGCGCGGGTCGCGTGGAACTCATGGACCAGCGATGGGAAGAAGACCGCGAAAGAAAAGACGGTGACGGAAGGGCCGAAGAAGGTGCCCACGGCGCACGCGAGAACGATCCACCATCCGTAAAAGACACGTGGGTGCGCCTGGGTCAAAGTCGCTCCAGAAACCCGCTTCAGTGGCCCTGGGGGATTGTGGCGTTACACGTTAGCACCGGGGTGGTTTGGTTGTCACGAGGTTCGCGAGGTGTGTCTAGTGACTTGCGTCGGCGCCGGCGAGGAGCACCGCGGAGCGGCGGGCTTCGGAGTTGTAGTAGTTGACGAAGCGCTGCGGCTCGGCGGCGCTGTAGGGCTCGAGATTATGCGCCCAGCGAAAGCCTATCGGCTGATACCAGAGCTCGGCGCGCACGTGGAAGGGGCCGGGCGCTGCGGCGGTGTTGATGGTGTAACGCGTCGTGCTGCCCCTATCGGTGAAGTTGGGATCTTCGAGCGCGTCGCCGACGACTGCGATCTCTCGCGGGCCTGATTGCTTGTCGAAACCGCTGGGAAGCAGGCGGTTGTCCTTGAGATAGCCGACGGCGGAGAGCAGGCCGGTGGTTACGTTTCCGTGCGCATCGCCCAGGATGGGCTCGAAGATTTCTACCTGCTGGGGATTGGTGATCTCGCGATAATGCGGCTCGTAGCGATGCGGGTCGGCGTCGTTGTCATTGCCGACGATGGAGCCGTCGGCGTTGAGAGCGCCGGATTCGAAGATGGTTCGGCCGTCGCGGTCTTCGACCACGACGTGCAGCCAGGCACGGCGCGAGGGGTAGGCCGTCGGCAGCTTGTGGCCAGTGAGATTTTTGACGTGGACTTCGAGCGAGAGCTGACCGGATTGCTGCCGCACATTCTGCAGCGTGAGACGGGCGGATTGCGACTTGAGAAATTCGATGGTGCGGCCGGAGGCGGCGACGAGCTCCTGCGGCAGCGCGGCGGTGTGGAGATCGCCGCGATAGTCGTTGAGCATCTGCTGGACAAGGAAATTGCCGCCGATGAATTCGTGGCGGTGCATGCCCTGGCGTAGCGGGCCGAAGATGGCGGTGACGGCGACCGGTTCCTGAACCTCCGGCATGTGGCATGACTGGCAGGTTTGGCGCTGGGGGTAGTCGCTGTGCAGCCATTCGAGGTAGGGCATCTGCTCGGGGAGGGTGCCGATCTGCTGGCCGCCGGGGCCGAGCGCCTTGGTGTAGAGCGTGTGACAACTGCCGCATAGTGCGGAGTCGCGAATGTGGTCGGCGGCCTGCGGCACCATGCCGTTAGTCGAGGATTGCATGACGCGCTGATGACCCTGATCGACAACGAAGGGACCGTACTCGGGACGCTGATGCGCGTTGTGGATGCTGGCGAAGGTGAGGCCGCCGCTGAACGAGGCGGGGGTGCCGAGGCCGGTCTTCTCCGCCTGATGACAGACGGAGCAGGAGACGCCATCGGCGGCGGCGCCATCCTTGCTGGGCGGGGAGGAGAGCGGAAGGTGCGCAAATACCTCCGCCTTGCGGCCCTCTGCGTGCGCCGTGAAGTGCGACAGAGGCATGTGGCAGGTGGAGCACTCGTCTTCGATGGCCGCCTGTGCGCCGGGATGGTCGATGGATTCGCGGCGCACGCTGCCTTGCCAGTAGGGATCGCGCGAGGAGTTAGCCATAATGCTGGCGCGCCAGGCGAAGCCGATGGAGATGTCCTCGCCGGCTTTGGTCTTGAGGCCGTTGTGGCAGGCGACGCAGCGGTCGGAGGTGCGGAACTCGATCTTGAAGTCCTTGTCGGACGTTCGGGCCTGCGAGAAGAGGGGTTCGGCTGCGGAGGCGATCAGCAGCAGTGCGAGGGCGAAGCGCAGGCGAGTCATTTCCAGCCCTTCCACAATTTTCCATCGGCCCAGTCCCACAGGACATACATGGTGAGGGTGGGTGTGCGGCCTCGGGTGTCGGTGAAGGGCGCACGCACACCGGCAGCGACGCGAACATGCTGGCGGCGACTGATCGTGACCTGCAGCTCCGGCAGCACGTCCCAGTCCGTCTTCGCGCCATCGACGAGATTGCGAGTGGCGAGGAACTCAACCATGGGCGACCACATGCGTCCGAGCATGTGATCGGCGGCGAAGGTTTGTCCGACGGCGGTGCGATAGAAGATGGATTGCGGCGAGATGTCGGGATGGCGCGGCAGATCGGCTCCCATCTGGAACTGGACGAAGGTGTTGGTGGGGAAGAGCTGGTCGAAGGCGGCGAAGGGCTCGAAGGTGGTGGTGCCGCGCCCGAAGCCGCGGCTGCTGTCGCCGGTGGGGGGCAGGATGCCGCCCTGAAGGCTGAGGATGGAGCCGGTGCGGAGGTTGGAGTACATGACGCGCTTCAGCCCGAAGGTTACGTCGCCGGGGCCGTTCTGCCACTGATGATTCTGAACTTGATTGTTGAGGGGAAAGTCGACTTCGATCTGGTTTTTAACGCCGAAGCGCTGCTCGTGGATGAAGTCTGTCGTGAGGCCGGGCGCACCCGTGGCGTTGACGGCGGTGGAGATGACGAATTCGTCTTCCGGATAGGCTTTTTCCGTGACCAGGGCGCGGGGGAGATTGAGCTCTCCGCGGGGCCAGTGCGGATTGGTGCAGAAGGTGCGCAGGTAGGCGATGACGTCGTCGATATCCGCGGAGGAAAGCAGCTGGCCGAAGGCCGGCATGATGGTGGAGAAGCCGCGCGATGGGCCGCCGTGGACGATGATGGCCTTCCACGTGGCGTTGGCTTCGGCTGTGGTCTGCGAGCACTGCGTGAAGTCTGGGAAGGTGCTGGGGCGGAGGAATTCGGTGCTGGTGCGAGGAGCGCCCTTGCCGAGGTTGCCGTGACAGGCGATGCAGCCGGAATTGTAAATCTGCTGGCCGTGCGTGGCGCTGGGCGGTTTGGGATAGCGGAGGGTTTGCGAGCGGGAGATCAGCGTGGTTGCACAAACGGCGAGGCAAATAGAGACCAGCCATGTAAGCGCGTGTCTGGAATGGCGGCGTTCGCAACGCTTCGGCGATGTGCTTCTGCTTCGCGACGCGCGGCGGGGAAAGAGCCTGCAGCTCTTTCGGCTTCGGCCGCAACCAGCCTCATTCCGCATCAGAATTTGTGCTTCCTTCCTGCAGGCAGTCGCGATTCGCTCGCGGTCGTGAATCCATACCTCCATTGTGAATGGAGATGGGCTGCGATACCAAACAACTGTCTGGTTGGAAATTGTGATGCATGCACAAATGAGGACCGGTGTGGTCGGTGAAGCAGCATCACCGACGGAGACGAGTGAGACTCGGGCATCAAGCAACTATGGCGGTCACTTTTGTTTCCATTCGTCGGCCAGGAATTGCTTCAGCTCAATAATTCTTCTCCTCGCGAGGTGACGAAATCCCGCCTCGCAGCCATCCCATCAGTAGACCCTCAGGAGGGATCCCTGATGTATCACCATGTGAAGAAACTTATGTATGACGTCAATGTCGGCGAGCCCGATCCGCGCTTCGGAAAAATCCTTCTGGAGCAGTTCGGGGGCGCTAACGGCGAACTCGCCGCAGCCATGCAATACACCATCCAGGGCTGGGGTTGCGACGATCCGCAGCGCAAGGACCTGCTGATGGACATCGGCACGGAAGAGATCAGCCATCTGGAAGTTGTGGGCGCGCTTATCCGTATGCATTTCATGCCGGTGAAAAAAGAGTTGGAAGACGCCGAACAGGATCCGCTGGTGGCGGTGACGGGCGGTGGCGGCCTGAACCTGTTCAACTCTGCCGGCAATCCGTGGACGGCGGACTACCTGAAGATTTCCGGCGAGCTGGACGTTGACCTGCGCAACAACATCGCCGCCGAAGCGCGCGCCAAGATCACGTACGAACGGCTCATGCACCTGACCGATGATGCGGGCTCGAAGGCGGCGCTGCAGTTCCTGATGACGCGAGAGATCACGCACATGAAAGCCTTCACGGCTGCGCTCGACAGTCTGGGCACAGGGCGCTTCTCGATCGGCAAACTGCCGCCGACTCCCGGCGTTGTGGATGAGTACTACAACGACTCCACCGGCGAAGGGCCGCTGGGCACGGACGGTGTGGGCAAGTGGATCAGCCAGGATGGGCTGCACGTTGCGGACACTCCGGAGTTCATCCAGGCGATCGGCGAGAGCATCCGCAAGGGCGAAGATCTGGCACGCAAGTCCAGCCGTTTCTCTCCTGACCCGGAACAGCTTCCGAAGTCTGCTTAGCAGCCTGGTCTTGTGGCGGGCGGCTCGGCTCCTAAGACCGCTGCCGCGCCGCGCGTGAACAGGTGGATATACTGGGCGGCGACATGCCGCCCAGTAAATTTCGTCCGCAGGTTTTCTGCCTAGCCATTTTTCTCCTGTCCTGTCTTGCTTTTGCACAGGCGCAGGGCACGATTCCCACATTCAAGCGAACGGTGGGTGCAAATACCTATACGCTTGCGGGGCGCGATCCGGCACAAAAAGGCACGACGGTTATTCCAACCTTAATGGTGCCTGTTACGCTTATCTTTCCGGGCAAGACCGTGCGCGTGAGTGCGGGGCCGGATGTGCCGCGCATTTTGAAGTCGCCGATCTTTTCGAAGTTCGCCTATCCGGGCGGAGAAAAGACCCAGTATGCGGATGCCGTGATTCATGCCACATTCCCCGCGGACAAGAAGGGCCACACGCGCCTGGGCAAGCCTGAGATAAAGCCGGTGACGATTGCGGTGCCGGCAGACTCCGGGTATCTGCTTAGCTCGAAAAGCAGCGGCAGATCGTTTGCCGTGATGGATTCGGAGTTTGTGGAGAAGGAGATTTTTCGCCAGCTTCCGCGCCAAGAGGGCAAGCTGATTCTGGCGGTCACGCACAATACTACTTTCTACGCCGCCGGCGATGCGACGGTGTGCTGCGGGTGGGGCACGCATGGCGTTGATGCTGCCACGGGAAATTCTTTCGTGCTCGGCTCCTACCTTGCGGATGCGCCGGCGATTGTGACGGATCGCGATGTCCAGCCGCTAACGCAGCAGCTTGCCGAGTTTGTGAACGATCCGCTGCACGATCCGCAAGTCTACTTCCGCACTGCGACCGCACCGGGCAACTACTTTGCTGCGTGGGTCTCCGAGCAGGATGAATCCGGATGTGGGGGAGGGGGCGTGGGGTCCAACTACTTTCTGCTTGAGCCGACGAATACGAATGCGAAGAACGGCTTTCCTGCATCGGCGCCCTTCCCTGCCCGCACGGGCGGATTTACGTATCACCTGCAGAACGTTGCGCTGCTGCCGTGGTACCTGGGATCGACTGCGCCCGCGGGTGCGGCTGCACCTGCGGGCAGCGTCTATAGCTTCCCGGATGAGCACGCGCTTGCCGCACCGGCGACGCCATGCCCGGATCGCATGGCTCGCATGAATGGCGCCGAGCCGACGGCAACGCCTGCGCCTGCGAACGGGGCCAGCAATGGCGGCGGGAATGGGCATCGGCTGATCGGCTACTGGACCGGTTCGCGCTACAGCTCGGCTGCGCCGTTTCCACTTCACGAAGTTGCGCCGCAGTGGGACCTGATCCTGGTCGCCTTCGCTTCGCCGCAGAAGAACGCTCCGGAGGGCACGCTGCAGTTCCGGCTGCCGCGCGGTATTACGGCGGATGAGTTAAAGGCGGATATCACACAGCTGAAGAGCCAGGGCAAGAAGGTGATGATCTCGCTTGGCGGGGGCGGCGAGTACTTCAAGCTGGATACTGTGCAGGACATTCCCAACTTCGTCAATTCTGTGACCAGCATTGTTACGGAGTACGGCTTCGATGGTGTGGACATCGATTTCGAGACGCCGTCGCTCGATCTGGCACCCGGGGATACCGACTTCCGGCATCCGACGACGCCTTCTGTCGTCAACCTGATCACGGGCCTTCGCCAGTTGCGCGAGCACTTTGGGGCCAGCTTCATGATCAGCCTGGTACCGGAGGGAACGCAGATTCCGTCCGGGTATGTCACATACGGTGGACAGTTCGGGTCGTATCTACCGCTGCTCTACGGCCTGCGCGACATCCTCTCCTTCGTGGATGTGCAGGACTACAACACGCCTCCGCTGCAGGGTCTAGAGGGGGAGATCTATCAGTCCAGTTCAGTTGACTATCACGCGGCGATGACCGAGTTACTGCTGCACGGCTTCAATGTCGGCGGCGATCCTGCGCACTTCTTCCCGCCGATGCCGGCGGAAAAGGTTGCCGTCGGATTTCTGACCGGCTACAGCAAGCCTGATGTCGTGAGCCAGGGGATGGACTATCTGATTACGGGAAAAGCGCCGGCGGGAAGCACGTACAAGCTGCTCCAGCCTTCGGGCTATCCATCGCTCATGGGCGCGATGTTCTGGACGATCGATGCCGATCGCCACGAGAATTACAGATACTCGAACCTGATTGGGCCGCAGCTTCACAGCTATCCGGCTCATTAAATATGTGCTCGCCGCTCCAGTCCGTCGCGTCGATTGCTCTTACGGCTCTCATCGCGTCTGGCGCGGCTTGCGCACAGCCGACTGTTCAGCGCCACGACTTTTTCATCGCGAGCGATCCGGGGGTCCGGCTGTTTGTGCGCGAGGTCTCCGTGTCGCGTGCTACTTCGCACGAGCCTATCGTGCTGATCCACGGCGCGCGTATTCCGGGCACAGCGTCCTTCGATCTGCCGGTGCCCGGCGGTTCGCTGGCGGCGGACCTGGCGACGCGAGGGTTCGATGTGTATGTTCTGGATATTCGCGGGTACGGGCGGTCCAGCAGGCCGGCGGAGATGGACGCGCCGCCCTCCGCGCATCCACCGCTGGTGCGGTCAAACGAAGCCGTGCGGGACATCTCCACTGCCGTCGACTGGATTTCGCATCGTGAACATGTAACTGCCGTTGCGCTGTTTGGCTGGGCTACCGGAGCGCAGTGGGCGGGCTATTACGCAAGTCTGTATCCGGAGAAGGTGTCCGCGCTCATCCTGCTCAACGCACTCTATCGCGGCGATGCAACGCAGCCGCTGGTAGGCCATGGCTCCGATCTCGAAGATCCAGCGCACGCCGGCCGATATAGCGATGCGGGCTGCGGCGCTTACCGCTGGAATACCGCCGATTCACTGACGCGCGGCTGGGATCGCAATATTCCCATTGCGGACAAGGATCAATGGCGCGATCCGGCCGTCGCGCAGGCGCTTGTGCAGCAGTCGCTGGCGAGCGATCCCGAGAGCACGTCGCAGCATCTGGCAGCTTTCCGCTCGCCGTGCGGCGCGCTGGAAGACAGCTTCTATCTGGCGACGGGCCACCAACTGTGGGATGCAACGCTCATCACCGCGCCCACGCTCATCCTTGTATCGGAGCGCGATTTCTGGTCGCGGCCCATTGATCGTGAGAACCTGGTCCGCGATCTGGTGCATGCAAAGCGAGTGAAGCTGGTGATCCTGCAGAACGCGACGCACTTTGTTCATCTGGACCGGCCGGAGCGCGGGAGGAATCAGCTACTGGATGAGACGACAGCGTTCGTGAAGGCCAGCCTCGCTGTTCATTAAAGGCCCGCGGCATAGTTGGAATGGACCATTGCCGCTGGTTTGTGGAGGGCTTACACTCGCTCCCCGGCTGGATACTTCCACGCATCGGAGTTCTATGCGCGTCCCCCGTAGCCTTCTCCGCCGTCTCGTTTCATTCGTTTGTTTCGCGCCAGCATTTGCTCTGGTGCAGGCGCAGTCGCAACCTGCCGTGCCGGCGAACTACAACTTTCCGCATAGCTATACCAATCCGCTGACATTGCAGCTGGCCAACGGACAGCCTGCGGTGAGTTGTCCTGACCCTGCGATCTATCACCAGCAGCAGCGCGGCGGCGACACCTGGTATCTGTACTGCACGGGCGATCCGCTGAACGCACAGGACCTTGATGGCAATGGCAATCCGCGCGCGCACCTGATCACGCAGTTCCGGTCGTGGGACCTGATTCATTGGACCTACATCGGGGATGCCTTTGCTCAGACGCCGGCGTGGGTGGGCAATGCGACGGCGCAGTTCTGGGCGCCGGCAGTGAAGTTTTTGAATGGCAAGTACTACATGTACTATGTCGCGCCGAATACGCTTGCCGGTGGCGCGGCCATTGGCGTTGCTACAGCGTCGTCACCCGCCGGGCCGTGGACCGATGCTGGCGCGCCTGCCGTTCCGAATGAGCCCGCCTTCTGCTGTGCCGGCTCGCAGCGCGCGGTGATCGATCCCGATGTGATCGCTGACAATTCCGGCCAGCTCTATATCTCCTATGGCTCGTTCTTCGGCGGCATCAGCGTGCGCAAGCTTTCCGCCGATGGCCTTACTTCCGACGCTTCCTCGGAAAAGCTGATCGGCATTGACAACTTTGGCGAGGGCGGGAACTTCTGGAAGCACGACGGATGGTTCTACTTTTTCTTTTCGACTTCAAACTGCTGCGATGGCCCACTTACCGGTTACACCGTGATGGTGGGGCGCGCGCGGACGCCGATGGGGCCGTTCCTCGATAAGAACGGCATCGACCTAACGAACTTTGCGCCCGGCGGCACATTCTCCATCGCGGCCAATGGCAACAGCTTTGTTGGGCCAGGCGGGAATGTGGTTTTCACCGATGACAGTGGGCAGGACTACATGCTGTATCACGCGGTCAGCACGGTGACGCCGTATCTCGCCGGCTTCCCGGGCGTGACTATCCGCCCCGCGCTGATTGATCCTATCGACTGGGTGGATGGGTGGCCCGTGGTTCGCGGCGGGTATGGTCCATCGAATACGCCACAGCCGGCGCCCGCGGCGCAGCCATGGGAGTACAACACCTATCGCACGCGCATCCGCCCGGACGATGAGCCGGGCACGCTGATTGCATCCCTTTCGGATGAGTTCAACGCGAATACGCTCTCGCCGCAGTGGCATTTCCTTCATCCCGACGCGGACAACAGCTATGTGCTGACCGGTTCGAGCTACCAGGTGGAGACGCATGGGCCGGACGAAAATTCTGATCCGCAGCATGTATCCATCCTGAGCGAACCCACGCCGCCGGGCGACTGGATGGTGGAAACGAAGATGACCACCAGCGTGCCCTTTGATAACAGTTGCTGCTACAACTTTGCGCAGGGCGCGTTGTTTATCTACGGCAACGACCAGAACTCGATCAAGCTGGATGTGTTTCCCAACTTTGATGTGCGGGCTACGGAGTTTGGCAAGCAGATGGGACCGGTGCCGGCGAACTATCCTACGTACGATCATCAATACGTCGGGCAGGCCGGGCCGACCACGTGGCTGCGCATCGCGAAGCACAGCAACGGGGGGAAGGGAGAGCTTTATACCGCCTACACCAGCACTGACGGCGAGCACTGGATTCGCGGCGGCACGTGGCAGCACACGCTGGGCTCGGGCGCCGCGATCGGCATTGCCGCCGAGAACGTGGCGGGCTTTACGATGAACTTCGATTATGTGCGGGTGTATCGGCTTAAGTAGTTCGTCACGGCTGCTTCACATAGCGGGCCGCGAATTCGGGTGGCCCGTATTTTTTGGATCAGATTGGCTTTGCTGACGGGGAAGAGTTTTGCGGGAGGGCCTGTTCGATGAAGCTCTCCATTTGGGTGGCCATAAAGGGATCGCGATTCGCGAGGACCACGAGCACATATCCCTGTGCCGGCAGGATGTGCATCTCGCCATTGATGCCCGGCGCGCCTCCGCCATGTCCATAGCCTCCATTTGGCAATACATAGAAGCCAAAGCCGTAGCCGTGATGCGTCTGGTCGGTAGTCGCTTGTACGAGCAATGCGCGGTCGAGCAGCTTGCCGCTTTCCAGTGCTTCCGCGAAGAGGAGGAGATCTCCTACGGTTGAGTATCCGCCTCCGGCGGAGGTTCCGCTCCAGGGCAACTCTGCAGTGTTCGGTCGCAATCCATTTGCACCCTTGGTGTAACCGACTGCGCGGCCGGGCACGTGATCTGCTTCAGGACGCGATTCCGTGTGCATCATGTGAGCAGGAGCAAAGATGTGCTGCTGCACGTACTTGTCATAGGGTTCACCACTCACGATCTCGATGAGACGTCCCAGCAGGATGAAGCCGTAGTTGGAATATTCCATGCGCGAACCTGGTTCGAAGGCCGGCGTACGGTTGCCGAAGAGTTTTACGTAGTCCGCAAGCGTCTTCGTCTCGAGCCGGTGCGCCTCGTATTCCGGGGTAAAGATATCGCCGGTGCCGCCCATGTGGCTGAGCAGGTGGCGAATGCGCACATGCGTTGCCAGATCATGGTTGGGATAGTCCGGCCAGTAGTCGCTGATGGTTCCATCCAGGGAAAGCTTGCCCTGCTGGACGAGTTGCAATATGGCAACTGCGGTAAACATTTTGTTCATAGAGCCGAGGCAGAACTGCGTATCGACCGTGTTGCTGATCCGTTTCTCGCGATCGGCCATTCCCCACGCCTGCTTCAGGACCGGCCTGCCATTGTGCGCAACCAGAACGGCGCCGGAAAACGGCTTACGTGCTGTCGGATCCACTGCATGCGAGCGAACCATTGAGACCAGCTCCTGATCGTTTGCCGCGGTCTTAGCCGGAAGATCCGAAGGCCCATCCACAGGATGACCGGAGATGCCGCGGATGAGTGGAGGATTCGTCGAAGCGAAATCAATTTCAAGTTCCGAATCCGTGCCTCGTCCTTCCTTCAGCAGGACGACAAGGCTGGCTCCGTCATCCCTGATCACCTTTTCCAAGGTGAAGCCGTGAGTCATTGCACCTAATCGTTGATCGTTCTCGACACGTTCAGCCGGCGAGTCGTGACTGTACCGCTGCCAGAACTGCGTCAGCTTCGCCGCATCGCCGGTGTTGACGGCTTCGATCCATTGGTCGAGCACCTGGCGCGCGGGGCTTTCCGTGCGCCCTGTGGTGAAGAGCAGAGACAGGAACATGAGAGCAGGCAGGAACGTGATCATGAGGCAGATATACCCTAACCGCAGTCATTCTTCTCATGGATAGAAGCAATGAGTATTATTTTATCCGTGAATATTACGGGAATCGATCTAAACCTTTTGATCGCGTTTGAGTCGTTGCTAGACGAGCGTCATGTAGGCCGTGCTGCAAGCCGCGTTGGCCTGAGCCAGCCTGCCTTCAGCAATGCCATTGCTCGTCTTCGCGTCCGTTTGGATGATCCACTGTTTGTGCGCACCTCGCAGGGCATGATGCCCACGCCGCGGGCCGAGCAACTCGGCGGCCCTATCCGGTCGGCGTTGTCTTTGCTGCGGCATACGCTTGAGGCTCCGCGCTCCTTCGATCCGAGGAAGAGTGCACAGCGATTTCGAATCGCGCTGAGCGACGACATCGAACTTCGGCTTGCGTGCCAGCTCGCGACCGCGGGGAAGTCTACGAGGCTGCAGTTTCAGACGCGGCGTCTCGATGGACTCTTTGTGATCCCGGAGCCGGAACTGCGGAAGGGCGCGCTCGATTTGGCGCTCGGCTATTTTCCCGATGCGCGAACGCTCGCTCCAACTTTTGTGATGGAGACATTGTCGGAAGAGCGCAATGTCGTGATCGCGCGGCGCGGACATCCTGCGTTCAAAAAAAGGCTGACATTGAAGCGGCTGCTGCAGCTGGACCACGCTGCGGTGATCTATCGCAATGAGGCGTGGGGGCTGATCGACAATGAACTGGCGTCGCGGGGACTGCGTCGCAAATTGAGCCTTGCAGTGCCGCACATCCTCTCGGTACTCCACGCCGTCGCATCGAGCGACCTGGTGGCCTGCGTGCAGGAGTCGGCTGCAAGGGCCTTTGGGCCATCGCTTGGGCTGATGAGTTACAAGGAGCCGATCGGACTTCCGCCGTTCGTCCTGCGTATGGTCTGGCTCCGGCAGCGGAGCGAGGATCCGGCCCACCAATGGTTACGAGATCTGGTCCAGCGGGGAATCCAGCTGACGTAGCGTCCCAAGGTCAGAGCGGCTTTGACATCAGGATGAAGTGTCCTGGGATGGTCATCTTTTCTACCAGGACGGGCGGATACTCCTGCGTGCCGGTTTCCACATAGCCGAGCCTTCGATAAATCGGCAGCAGCACTTCCGCACGTGGGCTGACGACGCGCAGGTCCATCCAGCGGCAGCCCTGGCTGCGCGCGAACTCTTCTGCTGCAGTATTCAACTGCTTGCCGAGTCCAGTGCCCTGCCGCGCCGGATCGATGGAGAGCAGCCCGAGGTATGCGCGATCGTCTCGCGGCTCTATGTACACACAGCCGGCCAGCGAACCATTCTCTTCTTTTACGAGGAAGGTGCCACGGTCCCAGAGGCCCTCGTACTCGCCATCGTTCTGCAGGCGGTCGCCGCCGCCTTTCTTCAGGAAGCGCTCTATCTCGAATGCCTGGTTGACGAGTTTTCGGACCGGCTCGCGGTCTGCCGATGTTGCTATCCGGATCGCTTCCCCGTCTAATGCCTCCGACCTGCGAATCTCGCTTTCATCTATATGCGCGTTCTTCATATGGAATAGATTCTCTAACATCCTCCACGGTTTCGAATCTGCAACCAGTTCGGTATGAGGTTGCCGTCGATCGTGTCTAAAGTCTCTCACCCAGCTAACCACGCCGTTGGTTGTTGAAAGCTCGTGACTAAGCCGCTCAGAATGTGTTCTGCTCCGCAAGTGCTCTCTCTGAGAGAAAGGAAACAGCATGTACGGGATCTCATTGGTAAAGCCGATTTGGGATATCACGGAAGCCTTGTGGATTGACCATGCCGTTAACCCCAGATTCGCCGTATGGCGGAGTGGGACAAGCTCCCCCGCTGATGACGCTGTCTTCGACAAGGAGACCGGACTGGTTTGGGAACGATCTCCTACGGGAATTGGCAGGACAGGTCTTGGCGGAGCAGTCGTCTATTCGACGACAAGGATTGTGGGCGGCCGCAAGGGCTGGCGGCTGCCAACGATCGAAGAATTGCTGAGCCTTGTGGATCCGCACGCCACGAATCCGACGCTGCCTGCCGGGCATCCTTTTGTGGAAGTGAAACTGGACTATTACTACTGGTCATTGACGCGGGGTCTTCCTATGGCGTCCGGTGAGCAGAATCTTGTCTGGGGCTACAACTTCGGCAATGGCGACACGAGCTCTATCGTAGTGGCGGTGGCGGCATGCTACACGTGGCTTGTGCGTGGTGGCTATGGTCGCAACTACGTTCTTACGATCTGAGGGATCGCGCCGACGCAACCAGCGGTCGTAGTCCCTTGTGTAACCTTGGCCTCGTCCATAGCGTCCCATCGATAGAGGAAGCGCAGGAACGCTTCCGCCGAGGTTTCCATGCGCACGCTCCTTGCTTTCGTTTTTGCAATTTCGCTTACCGGCTGCATGGCCCATGCGGCATCGCACGCCCCCATTCCGCCGGCGAACACGGATGTGTCTCTTGCAAAATCCAGCGGCAAACAGACGGCGGTGTTTGCCGGTGGCTGTTTCTGGGGGACGCAGGCTGTCTTCGAGCGGGTGAAGGGTGTGGTGAAGACCACGGCGGGCTACTCCGGCGGATCGGCGTCCACCGCCACCTATGATCAGGTGACTACGGAGACTACGGGGCAGGCCGAATCCGTGCAGGTGGTCTACGATCCGTCGAAGATCACGTACGGGCAGCTGCTGCGCATCTTCTTTTCCGTCGCGCACGATCCGACGCAGCTCAACCGCCAAGGACCGGATGTGGGGACGTCGTATCGCTCGGCGATCTTCTATGCCAACGACGAGCAGAAGCGACTGGCCACGGCATATATTCAGCAGCTGGACGCGGCGCACGTTTTTCCCGCGCGCATTGTCACTCAGGTTGTGCCGCTGAAAGGCTTCTATCGCGCCGAGGACTACCACCAGGACTATGCGCTGCATAATCCGGGCAACCCGTACATACTGGTGTGCGATCGGCCGAAAATTGCCGCGCTGAAGGAGCAGTTCCCGGATCTGTTTGTGGACTACAAGGGCAGCAAAGAGTAGGCAACGCACTCCGCTTGCCTGACGTGGCACACTCGATCAAGGGGGCTGCGCCATGTGTGGACGCTATGTTCGCAGGTCTGATAAGCAGCGCATTGCGGACCACTTCCACGTTCATGGACCATCACTGCCGGATTTTGGTCCGTCCTGGAATATTGCCCCGCAGACGTTTCAGCCGGTTGTCCGACTGAGCCGCGAGAGCGGCGAACGCGAGATTGTGCTGATGCGCTGGGGACTTATTCCCTACTGGTCGAAGGATGCCAAGATGGGCCTGCGGAGTATTAACGCGCGCGCGGAAACGGTAGCCACAGCTCCTGCATTTCGTGACGCCTTCCGCTACCGCCGCTGCCTGGTGCCGGCGGAAGCGTTCTACGAGTGGCAGAAGCTGGATGCAAAGACGAAACAGCCGTTCGCGATTGGCATGAAGGACGGCTCACCGTATGCATTCGCCGGCGTGTGGGATCGCTGGAAAGATCCTGCGACACGGGAGCCGCTGGAGACGTTCGCCATCATCACCTGCGATCCGAATGAGCTGCTACAGACGATGCACGACCGCATGCCGGTGATTGTTCCGGCAAAAGACTATGAGCGGTGGCTGGCGCCCGCGCACCCGGCGCAGTTGCCTGTCGACCTGCTGAGGCCGTTCCCGGCGGAGGAGATGACCGCCTGGAAAGTGAACTCCGGCGTGGGTAATGTGCGCAATGACAGCCCGGATTGCATCGAGCCTTTGTCCTCCTGAACGGGAGGTGCATCGGCCCGTGCCGCACTCACGAATGTCGGCTGATTAGTGCGCGGTGGGTATTTGCGTGCGGCTGGAGGAAGGAACGCCGATGATCTGTCCCTGTCCGTAATGCTTTGTGATCCACGAGTCGAACTTGTCGAAGGAATCATCTCCGAGCGCTTGTTTCAACTGATCTATGGTCTGTTCAACGATTGTGCCTTGTTCCTTCTGAGCCGCCTGAAGCTCGGGTGGAGGCGGCAAATTACGGCTCTCCGGCCCATACTGTTCCGTCCACTCACCGTAGATTCTTCTCTGTTCACGGGCATTTGCTTCGAGACGGCGATTGGCGGCGAGCAGAATGGCCCTCACTGGCAGCTCCTGCTCCTGTGCGAAATGAGCTGCCAAGCTGTAGTTCTGCCTATGACCGGGTTCACCCGCTTTTAGCTCGCGCGTAACACGAGAATCTTCATTCGCTACATGGCGAATAAACATTGCATAAGTAATGGGCTTTGGAAATGGCTTAAGCTCTTGTTGCTGAGTCGGGCGTTGCCCCGGCGAGCGCGGATAAAGATAGTTGTGGCTAACATAAGCGTCAAGCTTCTCAAACTCGTCCTCCGGCAACGCTTGCTTCAGCGCGAGCCAGGTAGTATGCAAATTCGTTCGATCCGAGATTAGCCATGCCCGAGCATCAGGTTGGGTTAAGCCCTGAGCGTTCCCACGGATCACGGCCATATGGTAGTTCTCCTTGGCATTCTCGAATTGTTTCTCTGCAGTCATGCGCCGGTGATAAGCGGGGAGGACGATGTCTAGGATCGCCTGTACTCCCGCGTTGTCGATACCAATCATCGAACCGTAGTCGGTCGGGGTAGTAACCTGCTTGCCCTGCAGCTTCTCCTGCTGAATAAGATCGTGCTCTGCACCGACGGACCTAAAGAAATTGTCGTAGTGGAGAATATTGTGGGGCGGTCGATATCCGGGAGGCAGAGCGGTTAGATCTGCTGTTGTAATCTGCTGTGCTTGAGCGGAATAGCCAAGACCCAAAGGAATAACTAAGAGGGCGGGCTGAACGCAGAACGCTATGAACAAAGCCTGAAGTGGGCTGAGGCGCCAAATCATCGAGGCCTCCTTACGGGCGATCCTTCGGACAGATTGCCGCGATTGTCTGTTACCTACCTTGGGGATAGGGCTAGCCTGCAGACTGAACGCGGTCTCACGAAAAGCTGAACGCTAACGAAGCTGTATGGAGGAGAGAAGTAGAACAGCTCAATAATGTGAGATTTGCGTATCTCGCGAACGTTATTTAGAACCAGGCCGCGAATGTTGTCAAGCGGAAGGTGTCGGCCTAGTAATTGGCCTTAAAGATCCATGAGGTAAAGGGCGCGATGAAACGGCTTGGAAATATGCGAAATGACGGTCCGGAGTGCATAGAACCGCTGTCCTCCTGACGGCGCTTGCACTCCGCTCATTTCGGACCTCAGTAGATATGGAAATTGACTTCGATGGTGATCTCTACGGGAACGGGTTTTCCCTGGTACATGGAAGGTTTGAACTTGTACTGGCGCACGGCTTCGACGGCCTTTTCGTCGAGTCCCATGCCTAGCTTGCGGACGACTCGGATGCGCTGCGGCATGCCGTGCGCGTCCACGATGAGCGAGACCACGGAGACGCCCTGATACTTGGCGCGGCGCGCTTCGTCGGAGAACTCGGCATCGACGGAGTAGATCAGCACCGGCGGCGAGACGCCGCCTCCCACGTGATACAAGCCTCCGCCGTAGCCGCCGCCTTCACCCGGTCCGTAGCCTGCGCCGGAACCGGAGCCGATGCCGCCACCGTCGCCCGAGCCGAGGCCTGCGCCCGAGCCGGTGCCGTTGGCTGCCGGCCCTACGATGTTGGTCCGCGGATCGCCCAGGTTGGGCAGATTGTTGTTGGGCAGCGCGATATTGGGCGGCATCTTGATGGTGGGCTCGACCGCCAGCTTGGGATGCGGATTTACCGCCAGCATGGGCGGCGTGATGGGGGTTTCAGAAAACTTGGGCAGCCGGCCCTTGGGCGCCTGCACCAGCTCGTGCGCGCCGCCGCCCCCGCCGCCACCCATCGCCGGACCTTTGGGCGCGATGGGACGGAAAGGCGAGATATCGATATTGGCCACCTGCGGCTTGGGCGGCACCGGCTTGGGATGCATGCGCGCTTCGATGATCAGAAAAATGATCAGGCCGATGATGGCCACGTGCGCCCCGACCGACAGCGATGTCGATAGCGGGCTGCGCTTGACGCGGAACGGATCCGCCACCGCTACCGCATGCGACGTCAGCACCAGCGGCGGCAGTTTCTCCCGATGAAATAACCCGCGCACATTGCCCAGCATCGTCCGCCAGGCCGGCTCGTCCACCACCGGATTGAACAACAGCGGCTCGGGGGCGCGGTTGAGGACGGGCGCACCGGCGCCGTTCATGCCTGTGCCGTTCCTCATCGGGGTGCCGTTCATCTGGGCCTCTATTCCAGAGGCTAAGGAGGCCGGCGCGGCTTCGCGCCTGAGCGCGTGACGAAGCTCGGCTTCGAACTCCAATCCATTCGGATCGGGTAACTCATCCACTTCATTCGGATTGCGCGTTGTTCGCG
This sequence comes from uncultured Acidobacteriaceae bacterium, assembly GCA_963797895.1. Classification (GTDB taxonomy): domain Bacteria; phylum Acidobacteriota; class Terriglobia; order Terriglobales; family Acidobacteriaceae; genus KBS-83. The sequence continues at coordinate 459,931 of CAWCRD010000006.1, read as the reverse complement.
ACATAGGAGAAACTTCAACCTCTCAATTGGCCGGCCGCTGCGCCCCTCCGCGTATTGGCCGCTGTTGCATCCTGGCCCGCAACACCTTCAAAGCCCGCTGCAGATGGCTCTTTACCGTGGCCACCGGCATACCAAGCAGCTCCGCAATCTCCTCCGGCCCCAGCTCTTCCTGGTAGCGGAGCACGATGACGGTTCGCGGCATGATGGGCAGGGACGCAATCTTCTGCCGCAACCGCTCCGCCATCCATGGATCCGTCTCCTGCGCTGCCGCCGCGGGCTCGGCAACACCGGGTTCAGCAAAACTTACGGCAGCGTGGTCCTGGGGACGCCGCAGACGCCGCCGCGCCTGGTCGATGGCACGATGCACGGTCACCCGGCGCAGCCAGTGGACCACATGATCTTCAGATGCAAGCGCGGGGAGTTCGTCATGGAGCTGCAAAAACACATCCTGGGCTACCTCCTCAGCCAGCGAGGGATCGCGAACGATGCGCCGCGCGATGCTGAACACCATCGACTGGTGCTGCCGCAGCAGCACGCGAAAGCTTTCATGCGATCGTTGCAGGTGGCCACCCTGAGGCCGACGGCCGTGCCGGAGCTTGATTGCGACCTTCACTCTGAAATACGCACGGGCGAGAAAAGAGTATGCAGTTTTTTTCGCGCGCCTCGGAATATCACTTGAGATGCCCCGCCAGGAACTTCGCCATCGCCCGATTTGCCTCCATGGACTCGGGCAGCTCCGGGTCGTACCAGAAGGCATGCGGCAGCCCGTCAAAGACCATGAGGCGCGCGTCGGCGCCTGCGCGGAGGAAGGCTCGATGGAGGTCTGTCGTCCCGCTCAGCAGCAGGTCGCGTCCGCTGGTCACAAAGAGCGTCGGCGGCATGCCTTTGAGATCAGCATAGACCGGCGAAAGCACCGGGTCCTTGGGATCGGTGCTGCCCACATAGGGGGAGAGCGGCCTCTCATCGCTTGGGGGCGCCAAATAGCCGCTGAATCCACGCAGGGCGTAGAGATGCATTGAATCGCCCCGCCGCGCGAAGTCTCCAGTCCCGCTGAAGATGCCGAGCGCTGCCGGCTCCGGCAGCGATAACTGTTTCAACCTGACGGCGACTTCGCCGGTCAGGATTGCGCCCGCCGATGTTCCGTAGATCGCGATCTGCTCGGGCTTATGGGTCTTGAGCAGCTCGCGGTAGACCGCCACTGCATCGTCCACCGCCGCGGGAAACGGATGCTCCGGAGCGAGGCGGTAGAGGGCCGCGACAACGGGAATGCGAGCATAGTGCGCGATGGGAATCGACTCCGTGTAGCTGCCGGAATCGGAATCGAAGCCGCCGCCGTGCAGGTCCAGCAGGACCTTGTCCGCATTGGCCTTAGGCAGATGCAGGGGCGTAACGCGCCGCACCGGAACGCCGGCCATGGTGTCGTTGGCAACGGTGACCGGGCATATCTTCCGCCATTGCTTTTCCGCGCGCGCGGTATACGCGTCTGTGGATGCGCGCCGCTGCGCCAGCGTGATGTCATCCTTCGCATCTGTGGCGGGACGACGCAGCGAGGCCTGCGCCTGCGGGCTGAGCGACTGAGGCACCGGCACGATGCGGCCCACGTGCGCCGTGCCATTGGGCTCGATGTAGCTCGAATTGTGCGAGACCGCTGTCGCCGCGGTGGTGGCTGTTTGTCCCCGGGCCGGCCATGCGGCCAGCATCCCCAATGCGCAAGCGAACACCGCAACGCGGCACTCGATCCCAGACTGCTTCATCCAGCGGTCCCCTCCGGAGTTCCTGTTCCGCCAATGTACTCCTGCGGGGACTGCGCGTCCCGCAAACTGCGCCCGCGGGGGACTGCGCGTCCGGCGAACTGCGCCTGCGGCGCGTTGGTGGGGTTCGCTTCCTTTGGTCGCTCACGGCGGTGTTGGTTTCGTCGCAGCGGAACAGCAGGTCCGTTCACTGCGCGCGCGACCCCGGCCTGCGGCGCTCCGGTCGAGATGACGAGCGTGTAGAGAGCAGGATGACGGATGGAGCTGGGGCTATTGGAAGGCCATCGACAGATCCGTGGCCCGGAGGCGGCTGGCGAAGCGCTTGCGCAACTCCAGCCGCGCGCGATGCCGACGGGATTTTACGGTTGCGACCGGACGTTCCATGTGGGCGGCGATCTCTTCGAGCGAGCGCTCGTCAAAGAACTGCATCCGCAGCACGGAGCGCAGCGACTCCGGCAGCGAGCGCAGCGCTGCATGCACCAGCCGGTTGCGCTCCATCAACAACAACCGCTGTTCCTGAGAGATCGGCCGGCGCGACCTCGCGCTTCCCGCCTCCAGCACGGCGGTCAGCGTGGTTGCATCCGCCATCTCTTCGAGGCGCATCCGTGCGCGCTTCCGCCGGGACTGGAAGACCTCGTTCATCAGCACGCGCGTGATCCAGGTGGCAAAGCGCGACTCTCCGCGGAAGCTGCCCAGCCCCCGCCATGCCTTGAGCATGGTCTGCTGCACGGCGTCCTCGGCATCCGGGGCGGTGAGCCGGTGCTGCAGCGCCAGCTTGAGCAGGCGTCTATGGTGCCGCGTGAACAATTCAGAGAACGCGCCTTCATTGCCGGCGCGCGCTGCGTTTACAAGCTGTTCGTCAGTCAAATGCATGGAGTCCTCTCAAACACACTTAGTGCATTGCCGCGCCGCCGCGTGACTTTCGCATGACAAACGGCAGCGGGATCATGAAGAGTGACGCGATGGCGAAGAAGCGGATGATGTCGATGTAGGAAAGCATGGCGGCCTGCCGCTGCAACTGCTCGTACAGCCGAAGCATCGCCGCCGCATGTGCGCCGGGTATGGAGAGTCCGCCAGCCACCAGCTGGTGGCCCATCTGGGTTGTGGCGCGGAGATACGGCGCGGCTCCGCCGGTGATGTGCGCGCCCAAGTAGGACTGATGGCGCTGCGCCTGCCGCGCCAACATGGTGGAGACAATTGCAGTGCCCACGGAGCCGCCCATGTTGCGCGCCAGATTGGTCAGGCCGGAGACATCGTTGTTATTTTCCATCGGCACCCCGACGTAGGAGAGCGTCTGGATGGGGATGAAGAGGAAGCCCAGGCCGCATGCCTGGAAGAAGCGAAGCCAGGCGGTGTACCCGAGACTCATCGAGAGATGGATCGTGGTCATGTGGAACAGCGCGAGTGACGTGATGGTGAAGCCGAAGGCCAGCAGATAGCGCGCGTCGACCCGCGCAATCAAAATCCCGACGATGGGCATGCAGATCAGGGTTGCGATGCCGCCCAGGGAGAGCGTCTTGCCAGCATTCAGCGCGGTGTAGCCCATGATGGTTTGCAGCATCTGCGGAATCAGGATGGTGGTCCCGTAGAGCGCGATGCCGAGGATGAACATCATGAGGAAGGAGAGCGCGAAGGTGCGGCTGCGGAAGAGGCGCAGCTCGATCACCGGCTTGCGTCCCTGCCGGATCTGCCACAGCTCCCACACGATGAGCGCCGCGATGCTGACAATGCAGATGATGGTGAAGGTGGTGATGAAGTGCGAGCCGAACCAGTCATCTTCCTGGCCCTTGTCCAATACCACTTCGAGGCAGCCGAAGCCGAGCGCGGTTAAAGCGAAGCCGGTGTAGTCGATTTTGATCAGGCCGGCTCGCGCTTTCCTTACCGCTTCGACCAGATGGGGCGGGTCCTCCACGACGCGGTTGGTCAGGTACATGGAGATGAGCGCTACCGGCACGTTGATGAAGAAAATCCACCGCCACTGGTAGTTGTCGGTGATCCATCCGCCCACGAGCGGGCCAATCGCGGGCGCCGTCACCACTGCGAGTCCATATAGAGCGAAGGCCTGCCCGCGCTTCTTCGGCTCAAATGTATCGGCGAGAATGGCCTGTTCCGATGTCGCGAGGCCGCCGCCACCGAGCCCCTGCAGTACACGGAAGAAGAGGAGCATTCCGAGGGAGGGCGCCAGCCCGCAGAGCAGCGAACTGATGCCGAACATTGCCACGCAGCTCATGTAAAAACGCTTGCGCCCGATCAGCGTCGCGAGATAGCCGCTGATGGGCAGGATGACCGCGTTGGCGACGAGATAACAGCTGATGACCCAGGTTGCTTCATCCTGGCTGGCCGCGAGCGAGCCGGCGATGTGCGGCAGCGACACGTTGGCGATGGAGGTGTCGAGCACTTCCATGAAGGTGGCCAGCGTGACGGTGAGCGCGATGGCCCATGGATTGTGGTGCGGCTTCCAGATCGCGTGTTGGGGCGGCGCTTGTGCCGTGGTTGCCATATCCACAAAATAGTACCCAGCGGTACATTAACGCAAGTTCGGAAACCCGCGGCTCGTCACATTTCGCTATGCTGGATTTCATGAAAGGCAAGAAGGCGCGGCGGGCACCCCGCAAAACCGCCGGGACAAAGCGGCACTCCGCCCGCGGCCGCCCGCCGGTGCGCGAGGCCGCCATGCGCGCCGAGATTCTGCTTGACGTCGCGACAGAGGTCTTTCTCGATAAGGGATACAAGGGCGCCAGCATGAGCGAGATCGCGCGCCGGGCCGGCGCATCCAAGCAGACGCTCTACGCACGCTATCCCAGCAAGGCCGCGCTGTTTGCCGCGCTGATCGAGCGCAAGGCGGCACAGCTGTTTAAGGCGATCGGTCCGCTCGAAGGCCGAGGGCTGCGCGAAACACTTGTCCACTGCGGCTCGGCGCTGCTGGATCTGATCGTTTCGGAGGAAGCCCGGGGCGTGCATCGCGTGGTCATCGCGGAGTGCATGGAGTTCCCCGAGCTAGGCGAGATCTTCTGGGAGCGCGGCCCGGGAAGAACGCGCGCGATGCTGGCCGACTACCTGCGCGCGCAAGACAAGTCAGGGAAGATCCGCTGCGACGATCCGGAGCACGCGGTTGAGGTTCTGCTGGGCCTTATCGTTAGCGGAGCGAGCCTGCGCGCGTGGCTTGGCATTCAGCCAACATTTGTCAGTACGGCGGCGCAGCGAACGGCGTGGGTGAACGATGCGGTGGATACGTTCCTTCTCACGCTGTCCTAACCCAGCCATGCACGGACGAGCCAGGTTTGTCGCCAATGCGGACGAGATCTTCGTCCTGCAATCCATGAGGCGATACACTCGCCGCAGAGGACCGCTGCCGATGGCCCTGATCTTTCTGCTTACCCGCCGCATCGCCGCAACGCGTGCTCCCGTTGCTTTCGTCCTTATGTTCGCGTTCGCTCTGCTGCCACTAGCCACTACCGTGGGCTGCACGAGCGCGTACTACACGGCGATGCGCAAGCTGGGAAAAGAGAAACGCGACATTCTCGTATCCCGCGTGAAGGATGCGAAGAAGGACCAGCAGGAAACCAAAGAGCAGATCCAGACCACGATGGAATCCTTTCAGGCGCTCACCGGCTTCCAGGGTGGATCGCTGGAGAAGTCTTATAAACGGCTGAATTCGGAGTATGAGAAGGCTGCCGACCAGGCGAACAAGCTGCATAATCGCATCCAGTCCATCGATCAGGTTTCCGGCGATCTCTTCAAAGAGTGGCAGGGCGAGATCAATTCCATGAACAACGCGAAGCTGAAGGCGCAGAGCACCACCATGCTGCGCAATGCGCGCGTGCGGGAGGCCGCGTACATGCGGTCCATGCGGCAGACCGAAGATCGCCTGACGCCGGTTCTCGGCGCTTTTCACGATCAGGTGCTTTTTCTGAAGCACAACCTCAACGCACGCGCGATTGGATCACTGAAGGGGACATCCGTTTCGATCGGCAACGACGTCACTGACCTGGTGCAGTCGATTGACGGCTCGATGCAGGAAGCCGACAAACTCATCGCCTCACTCTCGACCGACGATAACTCCTGACGTTACTCCACCCGAGCCGGCAGCGGCGCGCCTTCCAACGCGGCGAACTTTGTGGGAGTGCAGCAGGCTTTCGCGAGCAATGCGCGGTCCTTCTGCATTGCCTTGTCGGTCTTGAGGGATGCGAGCGTCTGCTCGAGGATTTGCGCGGCACCGGGACTGGGCGGGGTCACGATGCGGTAATGCATCCACTTGCCCTCGCGCCGCGCCGCCACGAGTCCTGCACGGCGCAGGTAGGCAAGATGCCGGGAGATTTTAGGCTGAGGTTGTTGGAGCACCTCGACGAGATAGCAGACGCAGAGCTCCTGTCCGCCCATCAGGTTCAGCAGCCGGAGCCGCGTCCGGTCGCCGAGCGCCTGGAAGAACCGTTCCATGGTGAAGGAGGACCTGGTTGCCATCAGCGCGATTATATCTGGCTTGACGAATATATGCGCCGCGGAATATATTCGCCATAACGTATATGTAAGGAGAGGTCAATCATGGCTGAACTGCTCGATTCCGTAAAGGCAAAATACGGTGCCGTTGCCGAAAGCACGCTTTCCAGCAATCACGAGGGCGTCCGGGCTGTCGCCGAGGCGTTTGGCTATTCGGCGGAGGAGCTTACCTCGATTCCCGCGGCGGCCAATATGGGCTTGTCGTGCGGCAATCCCACGGCCACGGCGCACCTTCGGCCGGGCGAGGTCGTGGTTGACCTGGGCTCGGGCGGCGGACTCGATGTGTTTCTCGCGGCGCAACAGGTCGGACCGGCGGGGCGCGCGATCGGCATCGATATGACTCCGGAGATGATTGACCGCGCCCGTGCCAATGCTGCCGCAGCCGGGTACACGAATGTCGAGTTTCACCTGGCTACCATCGACCGCCTGCCGCTGGCCGATGCTTCGGCGGACTGCGTGATCAGCAACTGCGTCCTGAACCTGGCGCCGGATAAGCCGGCGGTGTTTCGCGAGATCTTTCGCGTGCTCAAGCCGGGCGGGCGGCTTGCCGTGAGCGACATCGCGCTGAAGGGCGAGCTGCCCGAGGCGATCGCGAAGAGCCTGGCAGCGTATGTCGGATGTATTGCGGGCGCCATCCGCATCGACGACTACCGCAGCGGGCTGCTCAATGCGGGATTCGAGTTTGTCGAGATTGTGGACAGCCGTGCCGACCTGAACGCGTATGCCAAGGTGGAAGGCCAGTCCGGGTGCTGCTCATCTGCGATGGGGGACGGCGACATTTGCTGCACACCGGCGGAAACGCTTCACAACCAGCTCGCCTCGCTGCTTGCCAAGTACGACGTGAACGCGGCGGCGGCGAGCGTGAAGGTCTATGCGCTGAAACCGCAGGCGAAGTCATGCTGCGGGCCGGAGTGCTGCGCTCCGTCCAAAATGGAGAGCCATGCCTGACGTGCTCTTTCTATGCACCGGGAATTCCTGCCGTAGCCAGATGGCCGAGGGCTGGCTGCGGCATCTCGCGGGTGACCGCTTCCGCGCCTATAGCGCCGGGCTGAAGCCAAGCCTGGTGCATCCGCTGGCAATTGAAGTGATGCGTGAGGCGGGGGTAGACATCTCGGGCCAGCAGTCGAAGGATGTATCCACGCTGCCTGGACGGCACTTCGCTTACGTGATCACGGTTTGCGACCGTGCTCGGGATAGCTGTCCGATTTTTGCGGGGCCTTCCATGCGCGAGCACTGGCCTATCGAAGATCCGGCGACGGCGGAAGGCTCGCATGAGGAACGGATGCGGGTGTTTCGTGCGGTGCGGGATGAGATTGCTGAGCGTGTGCGGGAATTCATAAGCACTACTTGATGGACGTTCTGTGTTCAATCGCGCGATGAAGATGTGCTTACATTGCCCGCACGGCCACGAAGTTGACGGTGGTATTGAGTCTTACGTTGACCGGATTGCCATCTTTTAGAACAGGCAAGAACACCCACTGCATCATCGAATGGCGAAGATTTTCTTCCAGTGTCGGCGAAGGGGCCTTCTGAAGTTGAACCTCTTCAACCAACCCATTCTTGTCGATGAGCAAAGTTGCCTTCAGGGCGTAGCGGCCATTCGCCTTTGCATCGACATACACTGTCTGCAGGCCACATGCAATGCACTGGATTGCATTGGTGGGATTCGGTTTCATCAATGCTTGCGCATCAAGAGACGGCGTAGGTCCCGACATCTTTGTTGGATCTGCATTTGGATCGACCGTCGCTCCTGCGCACTGTAGCTGTTCACCTACAAAACAAATCGTGTTCCCTGTCATGGCCCATTTCAAAGTCAGATCCGGATTGGCGGGAAATACAATCCGCTTTACGTTGTCGTCGAAGACAGGCACCACGAGGCCGGAGGCGGCAAGACATCCTTGATCGGTACATCTGCCACCACAGCCTTCCCAGTGACATATTTGAATGTCATGTTTGCTGTGCTCCCAGCGTGCACCATCGCTTGAAAAGAGCAATAAAGGAACGGCGTAACCACCACCCGACTGCTCTTTGTGAATAACCTCTGATCCAACTGCCCAATATTGGTCCGCTTGAACCAACAAGGTCGTAATCGTGGTGCTTGGTATCTGCGCTAGGGACCAAGTTGCGCCGGAATCGCTTGTGTAAAGAAAGCCGCTTCCCGATGGCGGGGGCTCGGAAATGTGCACCGCCATATGTTTCTCATCCAGCGCAGCAACGCTAAGGACGTAAGGATATTTGGCAAAATAGCTCGGATATCTTTCGGTAATGGAAGACCAGGTCTTTCCATCCCCAGTCGCGAAAACGGCGCTTCGTGTTCGCAGCAAGCCATGGTTCGAGTCAGAAAAGGACGCAGACAGGACGTCTTTGAATGGAATCACGGAGTGCTGCCACGTCGCGCCGCCATCGTTTGTGGAAGCGATAAAACCGGTGGTTCCGACAGCGTAGCCAAATGAGCCGCGAAATCGAATGAAAAGAAAAAGACCGCCATCCCTTGTCTGATCGCGGATTTCCCAGTGCGCACCGCTATCCTTCGATACCGCGATGGATCCGTCGTTTCCGCAGGTCCATAGCGTGGAGTTGGCACCATTGGTGAGGTCGAGTGCCCGAAAACCCACTCGGCCCTCGTGCCAGCCGCCTTCGCTGCCGAATGCCGGTGTGGCTAATGCGAGAGTAAAAACGACGATCCATGAAAACAAACTCCTTCGCATGCTGTCGTCCTGGGCGTGAGTATTTGACGATCCAATATAGCCGCCACTCTCTCAGACAGAACGAAACGGAGGGACCATTTGGTCCATGGCAGTGGCCATCTTGTGCCACTTTGGGACATATGGTGCAGGGGTTTCATTCCTCCGCAAGGCGAAGCAGACGATCAGCGCTTAGGCGCGGGGGGCGTTAGGGGCGGGAGCGAAATCGGGTTCGGTGGCGCTGACTGAGGCGGTGCTGGAGACGGGGCCCGGGCTGGAGGGCGGCCGGATGGGCACCGGAGTGGCATCCGCGCCGGGCCGTGTTGCCGGACGAAGCGCGTCGAGCGCGAGACCCTTTGCCATGGTGTAGGTGTAGGAGATGCGGTGAATGACGGTAATGGTTGAGAGCACGGCCAGCACCCAAAGCACGGGCGCCATGACGCCCCAGCGCTCGAAGAGTGCGCCGAGGATGATGAGCACGACGCGCTCGGGCCGCTCCATGAATCCGACTTTGCAGGAGCCGATGAGGGCTTCGGAACGAGCGCGGGTATAGCTGACCATGAGCGACGTGATCATGACGAAGGCGGTGAGCACGACGTAGAAGAAGCGGTTGCCGCGGGCGTAGAAGACGAGCAGTCCGAAGAAGAGGACGACGTCGGAGTAGCGATCGATGACTGAGTCGAAGAAGGCGCCGAAGACGGTGACCTGATCGGTCTGACGGGCGACGCGGCCGTCGACCATGTCGAAGATGCCGGCGCCGATGATGACCAGACCGGCGTAGAGGAAGAAGCGGATGTAGTTGTGGCTGTTGGCGAAGCCGAAGAAGATGGCGGCGGCGGTATTAATGAGCAGCCCGATGAAGGTGAGGACGTTGGGCGAGATGCGGGTGAGCGCGAGACCATTGACGATGGCCTGCAGGATGACGCCGCAGCCGCGACCGAAGGCACTAGTCCATGTCATCAGGTACGCCTCCTTGGGTCATCGAGGGGTTATCCTTCCGCAGCTACTTTGGCTCGCCCTGTGCGGCCTGGTCGTGCATGGTGGTCAACTTCAGCACTTCCAGCTCGCGCTTCCCGTTGGGTGTCACGACGGTGACGGTGTCGCCTACCTGCTTGCCGACCAGCGAGCGGCCGATGGGCGAGGTGGTGGAGATGAGGCCTTTGCTCACATCCGACTCTTCGGAGGTGACGAGCTTGTATTCCAGCTCCTCGTCCTTGGTGGTGTCGAAGACGCGCACGGTTGAGCCGAAGGCGATCCGGTCGTGGGGGATGTTGGCGAGATTGACCAGGGAGAGCTCCGCCATGCGCTTTTTGAGCTGACCCAGGCGGGCGTTGACGAACTCCTGGCGCTGCTTGGCCATGTGGTACTCAGCATTTTCGCTGAGGTCGCCGAGGGCAGCGGCCTTCTTGATCTCCTGCGGCAGCTCATGCTGGAGCTCATGCTCCATCTGCCGAATCTCTTCTTCCAGTTTTTTCTTGATGTGTTCGGGCATGGAAATATCCGGGACGGCCTGAGAAAAACACAAGCCGCAAGGAACGGCAGGGATCCTGTATCCGCCAAAAGCCAATTATACAAGGCCGGCGACAGGCTTAAGCATCGGGCGGCAGAAGGGTTACCACGCCGCTTTGTGCATCCAGCCAGCCCTGCAGGATGATGGCGGCGGCGAGCTGATCGACCCGGTGAAGGCGGATGTCACGGTCTGCAAGGCGATCTGCCGGGTCGTGACCGGCTGCGTGGAGGGCGGCGTGAGCCTCGGCGGTGGAGAGGCGCTCGTCCCAGAGATGGATGGGGAGCGCCGGGTGGTCAGGCGATGCCGCAACGAGGGCTTTGAGCTCGTCGACGAAGCGGTGGACGCGCTCGGTTTGGCGGCTTGCGTCTCCGGAGAGGTGGAGCGGATTGCCGACGATGATGCCCACACAGCCATGGCGACGGGCGAGGCGGAGGATGGAGCGCTGGTCACGGCGAGGCTGGGTCCGCTCGAAGGTGAGCAGCGGCTGCGCGACGCCCAGGGCGTTCGAGAGCGCGACACCGATGCGGCGGGTGCCGATGTCGAGGCCGAGCCAGGGCTGTTGTTGTGCGGGCATTCCGCTCATCATAGCGATGATGAACGATGCGCTACTCACGGAATACCATGATGCGCAGGTCGCTTCGCTCCGGCTGGATTCCTGGGAACTACCCCACCCTTCGACAGCCTCAGGGCAGGCTGCTACGCTTCGCCTAGAGTAGGGCACCCGCTTTGGTGCCAGTACGGGCATTTTGTCCTTTGTTGGAAAATCCCTAGGCTTTGCGTAGAACGGAGCACCCGGTTCGTGGCATTTTCCGGCGCGACTAGAATCAATACAGTGCTTCGATGGACCGATTGACCCGCGAAGGGATCTGACCGCTCTTGCGTCGCTTTCTGCTGCTGCTTCTCCTGCTGCTGGTGCTGGGCTCTGGCGCCTGGTTTCTCCTCGCGCCCGCGGGGCCGCATCTGGAGACCTTTGTTGAGATTGCGCCGGGCACCTCTTCGAAGGGGATGGGGCGGCAGCTCGAAGAGCGCGGGATCATCCGCAGCCGGTATGCCTTCGACGTGGTGCGGATGCTGAAGCACGGCACGCTGAAGGCCGGCGAGTACCGCTTCGATCATCCGGCAAGCGTGTTCAGCGTGTATGACCGGCTGCGGCGCGGTGATGTGTACTACCGCGTCGTGACGGTGCCGGAAGGCTACAACCTTTTTGATATCGCAAACGTAGTGGAAGCGGCGCAACTGGCGACGCGCGACGATTTTCTGTCCGCGGCGCACAAAGACACCGCGTTGATCCATGATCTCGATCCGACGGCGATGAGCTTGGAGGGGTATCTCTATCCGGACACGTATCGCTTTCAGCGAAGCGACACGCCGATGACGATGCTGCATGCGATGGTGAAGCGGTTCCGGCAGGAGGCAGCGCAGATCGGACTGACGGGCAATATGCACCGGACGGTGACGCTGGCGTCGCTGGTGGAGAAGGAGACCCCGGTGGCGAGCGACCGGCCGCTGGTGGCGAGCGTGATGGAAAATCGTCTGCGAGCCAATATGCCGCTGATGACCGATCCGACGGTGATTTATGCGGCGATGCTGGAGAACCGGTATCGCGGCACGATTTATCAATCCGATCTGCAGCGCGATTCGGCTTACAACACCTATCGGCACGCGGGGCTGCCGCCCGGGCCGATTTGCAGCCCGGGGGCGGCGTCGCTGAAGGCGGCGTTACATCCTGCGGCGACGGAGTATCTGTATTTCGTGGCCGATCCTGCGGCGAGCGGGCATTCCCGGTTTGCGAAGACGCTTGAGGAGCACCAGCGCAATGTTGCGGCGTATCGCCAGGCGCAACGGGCAGGCGGAGCGACTCCGTAGAATAGGACCCGGCTCCGATCGACGATGACGGGGCTTTCAGAGGCTTCTCAGCCGGGCCGTCTATACTTGAGGTTTGCTGGCCTGATCGGAGCATTTCTCCTGAGGATGTGACTTGGTGAGATATGCCCGGCGTGGCCTTTCCTGAGGAAAGGCCACAGGAACCTTCGTTCAGACCACCCTGATGCCTGCAGGAGAACTGCTCAAGACCCGTGATGCAAAGACGATGGTGGAGTGTGGCATTACTGGCAGTGTTGCCGTCTCTGAGCGGCTGCCTTTGGCACACCCATAAAGTGGAAAAGACCACGCTCGCGGGGCCTCCGATGGATGCGAGCGTGGCACAGCTCGTCAATGGCGTGAATGACCGCTACGACGCGGTCCACAGCCTGACGGCGACGGTGGACTTCCAAGCGACGACAGGCGGCGCGCGTCAGGGGAAGCAGACCGACATTACCCCGTTCCATGGATACATACTGCTGCGCAAGCCGGCGATGCTGCGGGTGCTGGCGCTTCTGCCGGTGGTGCGGACGCATGCCTTCGACCTGGCGAGTGACGGAAAGACGTTCAAGCTGGTGATTCCGCCGAAGAGCCGGGCGATTGTCGGCAGCAATAAGGTCTCGAAGCCCTCCACAAATCCGCTTGAGAATCTGCGGCCGAATATCTTTCTGGATTCGATGCTGATCCAGTCGATCACGCCGGAGCGGCTGGTGTACCTGACCACCACGTCCGAGGTACACAGGCAGGGGAAAAAACTGGTGGAGACGCCGGAATACGATCTGCACATTGGCGAAGAGGAACCGGCGACGGACACTCACCTGCAAGTGCGCGTGATCAAGCCGACGCGCGTCATCCGCTTCAGCCGGCTAACCCTGATGCCGATTGGCCAGGACGTCTATGGCGCGGACGGTGGCGTGGAAACGCACGTGGAATACGGGCCGTACAAGCAGTTCGGCGCGGCGCGGATGCCGAGCTCAATCGTGATCGAGCGGCCACGCGAGGCGTATCGCATCACGATCACGGTGCAGAAGGTGGTGCTCAATCAACCGCTGGGCGATGAGCAGTTTGCGCTGAAGATTCCTCCCGACTACAAAGTACAGACACTCCAGTAGGACTGCGCGTCCCGCGAAATGCGACTGCGGCGCGTATTACGGGGTTCGCTCCCTTTGGTCGCTCACGCTCGATGTGTGGGCTTGGCTTGCTGATCCATTCCGCTGCGGTGATTTTCGTTCGCTTCGCTCAGGATGAGGCTCTCGGAGCATGGCACTGCGCGCGAACTGCAGGTCCTTCGCTTCGCCCAGGATGACAAGCGTGATCTATACGAAGCGGTCGAGGTGGGCTCGGTTGGCGTGGTCCTGGATGGCGGCGTTGATGTCCAGCGCGAGCGCCAGCGCGGCGCGGCCTTGTACGCCGGTGACGGCTGGCTGGTGCCGGGTGCGGACGCTTTCGAGGAAAGATTCGATTTCGAGGCGCAGAGGCTCGCCGGGGATGACGGTGGGCTTCGAAACGGCGAGGCCGCTGAGGATAGCGGCTGGGTCTGGCGGCTGGCTTTGGGATTTCTGGTCTTGCGGCTTTACGTCGATGAAGAGCAGGTCCTGGCGGGCGTAATCGATGGAGACGTATTGATGCGGCTGGAAGAAGCGCAGCTTGCGGACGCGCTCGGTGCTGACGCGACTGGCGGTGAAGTTGGCGACGCATCCGGAGGCGAACTCGACGCGGACATTGGCGATATCGACTTTGCGTGAGAGGACGGGAAGCCCCACGGCCTGGAGCGAGTGGACGGGCGATTCGACGAGGCTGAGCACGATATCGAGGTCGTGGATCATGAGGTCGAGAATGACGTCGACGTCGAGCGAGCGCGGCGTGAAGATGCTGAGCCGGTGCGCTTCAAAGAACATCGGCATATGGATGTAGGGCTTGACGGCGAGGACTGCCGGGTTGAAGCGTTCCAGATGGCCGACCTGGAGGATGCGGTGATGGCGCGCGGCGAGCTGGATAAGCTGATCGGCTTCGGTGAGCGAGGCGGCGATGGGCTTTTCGACGAGAACGTCGATGCCGGATTCGAGGAGTGCAGCGGCAACTGGGGCGTGGGCGCTGGTGGGCACGCAGACGGATGCGGCGTGAAGCGCAAACTCGCCTGCGGCGCGGGCAGCGAGGCAGGCATCCAGATCGCGGAAAGTGCGGACGCCTGGGAACTCCGATTCCAGTGCGTGAACGCGCGAGGAATCGCTTTCAACAATGGCGGCGAGGCGCACCGGGGTGCCCGGTGCGGCGCTCAGTTCGTGAAGGACGCGGAGATGATTGCTGCCGAAGGCGCCGGCGCCGATGACGGCGAAGCCGATAGGCGCCAGATCATGAGCTGCCACCCTAAGTCAGCGGCCGCTCTTGCCTTCAACTACCTGGAGGCAGCGTGTGTAGAGCTCGAGCAGGTGCGCGACCTGGTCTTCGGCCTTGGCGCCGGTTGGAGCGGTAAAGCCGGTAGAGGCGGCCGCGGGACGGCCGATGTTTGTCGTGGTCGCGATGAATTTGAGGAGATCGAGGGCGATGTCTTCGTTGCGGCGAGCAGCGCTGGATAGGGTCCCAGGTTGTTCCATGAGCGTCCTCCGAAACCGATGCTACCAGAGTGCTGGCCACACGGGCACATGCGCCTGCGGCACGTGTTGCTGGGTTCGCTTCCTTTGGTCGCTCACGCCGGATTTCTGATGTCGCCGCAACAGAGCAACAGATCTCTCCACGTCACGCCTGCGGCGCTTGGGTCGAGATGACAATTTTGTTTTGCCGCGGTTTTCCCCATGCGGACAGATGCGCCCTAGGTGGGACTGCGCGTCCGGCGGATTGCGCCGGCGGCGCGTGTTGCGGGGTTCGCTCCCTTTGGTCGCTCACGCTGGATGTCTGATTTCGCCGCAACAGAACAAGAGGTTCTTCCACTGCGCGAGCGCGGCGCTACCGTCGAGATGACGAAGTTTAGAAGGGGTTCACTTCGCGCACGTGTCCGTGGAGATGACGGCGGTTGTGCATTGCAACTGACTGCGGCTACGGAATAGGGGCGAGGGTGAGGCAGACGCGGCCGATGATCAGGTCGGAGGGCACCTCGTGCGGGCCGAGGGCCAGGAGTTGCACGGGTGCGTCGAGTTCCACCGGCCGGAGGATAAGGCGGTTGTTCTCGAATTCGGCGAGGCGGAACCGGAGGGCGTTGCCGACACGCACGGCGAAGATGGATGGGTGCGGCGGCTGATAGGCGACCGGGGAGTTGTAGTGGCGGTCAATGACGGCGACGGTGTTGGGCGGCAGCAGCGGTTGCATGCCGGCGGCCTGCTGAGACGTGATGCGCACGGAGACGAAGCGGGACCATCCGCGGCGTGAGGTGGCGCGCCGGGTGCGCATCTGCTCGAGGAGACCGAGCGGCAACTGAATGAGATCGAGAGTTGCGGATGCGGGCGGCACGGCGTCGTGGATGGCGGCAGCGGGTGTCACAACGGGAACAGTGGTGTGCGTTGTGCCCCGGATGCCCTCACGAGGTGTGGACGTGTCGTCGAGCGCGAGCAGATCGGCGACGGTGAGCATCTGGGCGGCGAGCAGGCGATCGAGCCCGCTGAGACTGAGGGTCCTGCGGCGGCGCAGAAAATTGGAGATGTGCGAGGGCTGAAATCCTGTCTGACGTGCGAGGAGAGCTCCATTCACACTGCCTCGATCGATCCGCCGAAGAAGTTCCTGGCGGAGGCGCTCTTGCAGTTGGGTGAAGTTCATTGTGGAAAGTTAGCCAGCAGATAAAGATGCCATAGTGAAGGATTGTCTCAGCGAAACGTAACCGTATGCGGTTCCTGTGGTAATCGGCATTCGGGAATGGACTGCCACGCTGCACTCTCCTAACAAGGCCGCCATCGTTGACGCTGGCGATCTCTGTCTTTAGAGTCGCACTTGCTTTCATCTGCAATAACGGAATTGCCTCGATTGGCGAAGTAGACAACTGCTGTTACCACCTTTGTGGCAGCAGGAGAGTTCGCGCGAAATCGGCGGCAATTAATTGCGAGATTTCACCTGGAAGCGATCTGCGCGCACATGGGTGCCGCGTGTTGCCCGAAATGGGAGATGCGACGGCTTGCCGAAACAAACTGCCGAACGCCCGATGCGGACGTGAAAGAGCAGTCCATAGAGAACGAGCCTGCCGCGACAGCTCCATTGAGAGATGGGGTGCGACGGCGAGCCTGAAACGGGCCTTGGAGAAACGATGGAGTATTTGCGCGTTCAATTGAAGGTATGTGAAGGGTGCGGAAACCTCTGGTTTCGCACCCAGAATGCAGATGTTTACGGAAACTGCTGCGCTGGAAAGCTGGCGCAACACGCTAAGGCGATGCCCGAGGAGCGGCGCGGAAGGCCGCGCGGCAAGCACAGCGTTTGCGCGCTACGCGGGGGTGCAGCATGAGCGCCGCGCTGGTAGTGCAATGTGTGCAAGCAAAAAGCGCTGCTCAGCAACAGGAGCAGGCGAAGCCGGGGGCCGCGCGCGAGACGGCGGTGGAGCTGGCCTTCTATCGCAAATACACCGAGGGAATGCTGCGGCGATACATGTATCGCTCGATGGAGATCGGGCGAGTGCCAGCGCTGCTGGGAGATTTTTCGTTTCGCGGACGAGCCACACATAGGAATGGGTACACGTTCGAGGACTCGGTGATCTTCGTGCATGATGTGGAGCGGTGCCTGACGAAGCTGAATGCGGTGGACGCAGTTGGTGAAGCGGCTTGCGCTGCAGGAGTACACGCTGGCGGAGACAGCTGCGCTGACCGGGATGAGCATACGGACGGTAGGACGGCGCTATGCGGACGCACTGGATCGGATGACTGAGGTGTTTTTGCGACTGAAGCTGATGCAGGTTCCGGGCGCGTGCTGAACCGTGTCAATCCCCAGGGCAGAGCTGACGGGGAGCTAACTACTGGTAATGAGAGGAGTTACATTAAAGCAAAAAATTGCCAGTAAATTTCGTGCCGGTTGATATTCTTAACTTAAGAGTTGAGACAAGAAGAGAAGGGCGGAGCCGAGTGCTCTGCCCTTTTGCTTTTTTGTCCGGTTTGGATGTGGATTGGACGTGGGAACGAAGAAGGTTTTGCTGGATGTTGAGGCGGCAGCGGGCGGGTTAGAAGAAGACAACGAGAAAGCAGCGGTTGCGGAGGCGGAGACACCGGGCAGCGTCGAGACGAAAGAGAACAAGCCGGTGACAGGCATTCACGAGCATGCCGACGAGGTATTGCGGCGCGAGTTCCCGGACATTTGCAAAGCGCTTGTAGATAAGGCGAAGGAAGGCAGAATTCCGGCAGTGAAGCTGCTGCTGGAGATTGCGAAATCCGCGAAGGCAAAGCAGCAGGGCGGCAAGAGCCTGAGCGAGATGCTGATGGATGAGCTGAAGCGACGGCAGGATGAGCGGGAAGCGGCAGCGGATGCCGCGAAGGCAGAAGAGCAGGTCGCGAACGATGCAGGCAACAGGGATGCAGGCAATGAGGGAGCGAAGAGTGGCGGCGAAGCTGAATAGGTGCGTGGATGAGTGCCGGTGGAGACGTGGCGTGCTTTTGCTTGGCGGCCTGTTGCTGCTGGCTTCGGGGAGCGGTCTGGCGGTACAGACGACGGCGGTGCAGGGCGTGGTGTACAGGGCAGACGGCACGGTGGCGCAGGGAACGATGCTGGTGAGCTGGCCGGCATTTACCGCGGTGGACGGCAGTGCAATTGCGGCGGGGAGCACGACCGCAACGATTGCGCCGGACGGCAGTGTGAGCATGACGCTGGCGCCGAATGCGGGTGCGAATCCGCAGGGGACGTACTACACGGTCGTGTACCACATGAACGACGGCACGGTGCAGAAGGAGTACTGGGTGGTGCCGCAGGCGGCGACGGCGACGATCTCCCAGATGCGGGCGCGGGTGGTGCCGGCGGCGGTGGCGCAGCAGACGGTGACGCAGCAATACGTGAATACATCGATCAACGCGCTGCAGGGAGCGCTGCAAGGAAGCTATCTGCAACTGAAGGGCGGCACGATGAACGGGGCGCTGAGCCTGTCGAGCGATCCAGCGAGCCCGATGCAAGCGGCGACCAAGGCATATGTGGACGCGCATTCCGGCGCGCAACTGCCGCAGACGCAGAACGTGATTGCGGGCAAGGGCGACGGTGGCGCGGTTTCGCTGGCGGAGAAGGGCGTGGTCGTCACAGGCTCGAATGGGCTGGTGGCCTGGGATGACGACCTGAATGCCGGGGTGTACGACCCGCGCGATCCGCGTTGGGCGGGCGGGGTTTTTGGTCCCACTCCTGCGGCGGCGGCGCAGACGATGTCCAACCAGATGGCGTGCGATCTTGCGATGGGTAAGGTGAAGCATGCCACAGCGAAGTGGCCGCAGGGCAACTTCCTGATCGACCAGCTTCAACTCGCTCCCGGATCGGACTGGGAAGGCAGCCCGCAAGCAGAAGGCGGAACGATATGGCAATCGCAATACAACAATCACCCGCTTGCGACAGCGCCGATCAGCATGACTGTCACGTGCTCGGACGGTCAGAGCCATACCGACAGTCTCGGCTTTACTCATGTTCAGCATTTCACTTTGAATGGCTGCGGTGGTGGTGGCTGCACGAATGCTCCTGGAGAAACTCCTAATTATCTATTTGGGGGACCCGGGAATACCGGCCTGCTGATGTATTCCAATGGCGTCGTGGAGCATGTCTTTGCTGAAAATTTTGGCGGCTATGGCATCAAGATGGCAGGCATGGACGACAAGGTATTCCACAGCCGGGTTTACAGCAATGACGTTTGGTATATGTACGGCGGATACAAAGGGGTGAATGAGTCGGCGATCAGCCCAGAAGGCAGCGCGACCACCACGGGCACAACCAGTTCGGTAGCACTGAGCTGGCCTGCGGTTACGAATGCAACGGGGTATGTCATCTATCGCGGGACTACATCAGGTGGCGAATCCGCTTTCTTCCTGAGCAGCACCAACTCGTTCACGGATACCGGCGCTGCGGGAGCTTCCGGTAGAGTCACCAGTATTGTGACAAATAGCCTGTCGACTCCGGGCAGCATGACAGCCACGCCGAGCGCGACGGGCGGGACGCTGGCTGCGGGCACGTACTTCTACAAGGTGACCGCCACTACGGCGGATGGCTGGCACGGCAGCATTGAGCTGGGCGGCCTGGATGGAATGGGCGACTGGATTGAGGCGTATGGTTTCCAGGACCTGCCTACTATCTACACCTATCACCATCTCGCGGACATTCTCGGTGGCGGAGGCGACAGTCACTACGATCATCTCTGGCCGCAGCTTGGCCAGGTAGGCATAGCGCAGCCTTATGGCTACGGAGCCGGAGACAACTACACGAACGTTCGCATTGACGGAACCAGGTTGGAAGGGTTTTGGACGACGGATGTAGACGTTAGTGTAATGGGCGGCATTATCGACAACAGTTGTACTGCATCGAATGCGCTGACGATCAATACTGGTCAACAGGGTTACACGTACGCCGGGCAGTGTAATCAATTCTGGTCTGACAATACTCTCAACAACCTCGATAATGTGTGGTTTTCCAATAACGGGGCGGTTTTTGGATACACATTAGCAACAGCCGACATCATGATGGAGTCGTCGACTTCGACGGTTCGTAATGTCCGCAACGCTACCTATCAAAATATCTATCCCGGAGAAGGGTATCGAGGTGGAGGCTGGTGGGAACCAAATACTTTGGTCCTTACTGACGTAACGGCGCTTCCGACTTACGGAACGTTTAATGTCACTGGTCTGAAGTACGTTAATCCGGCGGATACCACGCCGACAAACATAAATGCCTTTACGGGTACCAGAGAAGGGCAAGACTTCTTTGTTAAGGGTGGCAACAGCAATGACACGTTGATAACTTCCATCTGGATAACAACGTGCTCGGGACAAAACATAAATCTCGGTACTATCCCTGGGTATATTCACTTCAAGGTAACGAACCAGAGTCAGGACCTGGGATGGAGCTTTTCTAAGGTCTCCGAGATCTGCAGTAGTCCCCAACAAATACTAGCCAGTTCGGAGACAGCTGCCTCCTCGGTCACGCCTAACTTCTCCACAGCTACTCGAGCCAGCTACAACGTGCTCACGGCCAACGTCACGAGCTTTACGCTCGCGGCCGGCGTGGATGGTCAGGAGAAGACGCTGACTTTCTGCCAGAATGCGACGGGTGGTTACACGGTGGCAGCGCCTGCGAATGTGCGGGGCTTCTTCACTGTCGGCACGACGGCGAACAAGTGCAGCTCGCAACACTTTACGTATTCGGCGGTGCAGTCAGCATGGCTGGCGGACTCGCCTGGCGTCACGAACGAATAGAGGGATAGGGGATAGGAATCAGGGAATAGGGAATAGGTATCAGGTGGCCCTGCGAGCGAATCGCGGGGCTTTTGCTTTGTGGTGGACCTCCGGGTCTGAATGCGGATGAAGAGAAAAGAGGAAGCCGATGGGAATCAATCATGTGTTTTCGGAGATTGGTCATGGTGTGGAAACGGTGGCCAAGGACATAGCGAAGGGCGCCGAGGACGTATTAACGGTGGGTGGCAAGGTGCTCAAGGTGATTGCCGATGTGAAGGCGATCTCTCCTGAGTTCAAGTCGAACCTGGCGACGCTGGTGGATGATGCGAAGGCGATTGCCATTCCGCTGGCGCCGGTGCTGGCGACGGGTGGAGAGAATGTTGCCGCCGACCTGGCAGCGCTGATGCCGGTGACGCAGGACGTGATGAAGCTGGTGAAGGATTTCATCGCGTTCCTTCCGAGCATCGAGGCTGCGCTGAAGAAGGTGAATGCGGATCTGATGGCGTAAGGACGGGTGCTGGCCGCACGGGCGGAAGCGCCTTCGGCGCGAGTTGCTGGGTTCTCTCGCGCGATCGCTCACGTCTGGCTGGGCGGAGAAAAGCAGATCGCTCCACTTGACGCCTGCGGCGTTGCGGTCGGGATGACGAGATCTTTTGCTGTTGCGTGGCGGAGAGGCGTCGAGGCATGGATGGCGATCTGAATGAGCTGCTGGCGCTGGGGCCGTTGCTGGATGAGCCGGCGGAGACTCTGGGAGGGACGACGGCGGGGATATTTCTGGCGGAGGTTCTGTTGAAGGTGCGGACGCGCGAGGGGGCGTTCGCACCGCTTCGGCCCAATCGTGCGCAGCAGGAATTTGAGCGGCGGCGGGGACGGTCAAACATTGTGCTGAAGGCGCGGCAGATGGGAATCAGCACGTGGGTGGCGGCGCGATTCTTTCTGAAGACAGTGACGCAGCCCGGCACGCTGAGCATGCAGGTGGCGCATACGCAGGAGGCGGCGGAGGAGATCTTCCGCGTGGTGCGGCGGTTTTACGATCTGCTGCCCGAGGAGTTGCGTGAGGGCGCGCTGCGGACGTCACGGGCGAATGCGCGGTCGCTGGCATTTCCGGAGCTGGATAGCGAGTACCGGGTGGAGACAGCGGCCGATCCGAATGCGGGACGCGGATTGACGGTGCAGAACCTGCACTGCTCGGAGGTGGCGCGGTGGCGGGGCGATGCGCGGGCGACGCTGGCGGGACTGCTGGCGACGATGCCGGCCGGAGGTGGCGAGGTGGTGCTGGAGTCGACGGCGCAGGGCGCGCATGGATGCTTCTACGAAGCGTGGAGGAGCGCGGAAGAAAACGGGTGGGTGCGGCATTTCTTCCCGTGGTGGTGGGAAGAGAGCTACTGCCTGCAGCCGGGGGAGGATGCGGGCTCGGAGGAAGAGCAGGCGCTGGCGGCGGCGCATGGATTGACGCGCGAACAGATTGCGTTTCGACGGCGGCTGCAGCGGCAGTTTGGCGTGCTGGCGCGGCAGGAATATCCGGAGAGTGAGGATGATTGCTTCCTGGCGAGCGGAAGCTGCGTGTTCGACGTGGAGGCGATTGACCGCCGAATGCGGGAGCTTCCGCTGCCGGTGGAGAGGCGCTGGGCCGGCGCGCTAGAGGTGTGGCTGGGGCCGATGCCGGGGCGCCACTATCTGGTGGCGGTGGACCCTGCGGGCGGAGGCACTGAAGGCGATTATGGCGCGATGCAGGTGCTAGACGCGGCGACTGGATTGCAGTGCGCGGAGTTCCAGGGGCGATGCGGGTTGATGGAGTTGTCCGAGCGAGCGGCGGCACTGGCGCGGGAGTACAACGGCGCGCTGATGATTGTGGAGCGGAACAATCATGGCGCAGCGGTGATTGCGTATCTGCAAACTGCGCTGAAGTATGAGCGGCTGTATCAGCAGGATGGACAGACGGGCTGGCTGACGACGGTGATGTCGCGGCCGCGGGTGTTGCAGCAGGTAGAGAAGATGATGGCCGAGGGCGCGCAGGGCGTGATGAGCGCGCGGTTGCTGCGGGAGATGAAGACATTTGTGCGCGATGAGCGAGGGCGGACGGGCGCGGCGCAGGGGCAGCATGATGACCTGGTGATGGCGATGGGGATCGGACTTGCCGTCCGGGACTCGCCGTCCGGGCATACGCGCCTGCGGCGCGAGTAATCGGGTTCGCTCCCTTTGGTCTCTCACGTCTATGGATGTGGTCTTACGGGGGGAAATGCAGGTTCTTCGCTTCGCTCAGAGTGACGACAGAACGAGGCCGTAGAATCGCTGCGAGGAGAATGGCGCGTGGCGGTGCTGGCGGTGCAGCAGATTCGGGCGATGCGGGGCGGGGCACAGAGCCACCTGATGCTGGGTTCGGACGAGAACCTGTGGGTGGTGAAGTTCCAGAACAACCCGCAGCACACACGGGTGCTGGCGAATGAATATCTGGCGACGCGACTGGCGGAGAGCGTCGGACTGACGGTGCCGGCGAGCGATGTGGTGGAAGTGACGGAGTGGCTGATTGCGAATACGCCGGAGCTGCTGATCCAGTTGCCGAGCGGACGGGCGCCAGGCGGACGTGAGCGCTGCCGTGCGGGATTGCATTTCGGCTCGCGGTTTGTGGGAGGCCTGATGCCGGGGCAGGTGGTGGATACGCTGCCGGAGGCGCAGCTTGCCGAGGTAAAGAACCTGCGCGAGTTTGCCGGGATGCTGGTGATCGATAAGTGGACGTCCAATGTGAATGGGCGGCAGGCGGTGTTTGGCAAGCGCCCGCGTGAGCGGCGGTATACGGCGACGTTTATCGATCAGGGATATTGCTTCAACGCGGGGGAGTGGAAGCTGATCGATGCGCCATTGCGCGGCGTCTTCCGGAGCAACCTTGTGTACGAGAAGGTGACCGGATGGGAGAGCTTTGAGCCGTGGCTGGGGCGGGTGGAGCGGATAGAGTCGCAAACGATCTGGTCGGCGGCGGAATCGATTCCGCCGGAGTGGTACGGCGGTGACATTGCGGAGCTGGAGACACTGGTGGAGGCGCTGATGGCACGGCGCGGCAGGGTGCGGGAACTGATCGATGGATTTCGCGAGTCCGATCGGAGACCCTTTCCGAACTGGGGGAGACGTGCTGCCGAAGTGGTGCCGGCGATCTTTGCGGAGCCATTCCCAAAGGGGGAGTGGAAGATGAAAACGGGCGCGGGCAAGCTGGTGATGTAGGTTGGGGCGGTGGAAGAATATTGTGGGGTGGCATGATTTTGGGTGAGGCTGTGGAGACGGCATTGCGAAGCGGTTGGAAGCGGTGTTAGGCAGGTATGACGCGGCAACGATGTGAGTTTTCGCTGATCCGGTATGTGCCGGACCCGGTGAAGAACGAGTTCGTGAATATCGGCGTGTTGCTGCGAGGCGAGGACGCGCGGGCGGCGGTGCGTTTTACGCGCGACTGGAGCCGCGTGCGCTGCGTAGATCCGGATGCGGACACGGCGATGCTGGAGGCGCTCGAAGCGGAGATTGGGCGGCGGCTGGCCGAGGACGCGCGGGCGGGAGTGGCGTCGCTGGAGGATGCGCTGTCGAATGCGGTGCAGTTGAGCGAGTCGAAGGCGTGCCTGGCGGAGTCGTTTGCGACGGAGCTGGAAAGCCTGATGGCGCTGTATGTGCTGACTGCGAAGCGGAAGCGGGAGACGCGGGTGAAGGGTCGCGCGGCTCTGGTGGCGCGCATGCGCACGGAGTTTGAGCGGGCGGGTGTGTGGGAGCTGATGCAGCGAAGGATTCAGGCGGCGCGGTATACGCGGCCGGGCGATCCGCTGAGGATTGATTGCGGCTATCGTCCGAATGGCGTGGTGCGGATGTTCCAGGCGATCTCGCTGGGAGGCGATATGGAGAGCGCGAAGGTGCTGGCGTTTTCCGCAGCCGATTTGATGGAGGGTGTGGCGCGAGTGGAGCATGCGACGCTGGAGCTGACGGCGATTGTGGAGCCGCTGCGCGAGGTCTCCGGCGAGGAAGAGGATGCGTACCGGTTTGGCGTGGAGACGATGGAACGCGAGCAGATCCGTGTGCTGACGGCCGCGGACCTGGGACGGGTGGCGGAGACGGCGCGGCGGGAGCTGAGAGTCTAGCGGAAGCAAGTCGAAGGTCGCTTCGCGACTGCGGGATACGCCCGGCTGACCTAACTGAGAGAGTTTGCGATGGACACGAGGGTGAAGCTATAGGCTTCGCCCTTTTTCTTTTGCGGTGAGACGTGAACCGGGGAAGACGCGGAACCGGGAAAGACAAGGAACCAGAGATGGAACCAGGGGGAGCAGGGCGGATGAGTGTGCAATCGAATGTGCGTGAGCTTTGGCGCAAAGTGAGTGCGATGGCCGCGGGCGGTGAAGCGGCTGCGTTGCCGCGGCAGACCCAGACACTGCCGCTGGTGCTGAACACCTACCACGCGGGGCAGGCGTTGCTGCCGAAGCCGACGCCGGAGAACCTGCGGCGCTTTGCAGAGACTCCGGTGGTGCGGCGCGCGATCAACCTTATTAAGGATCGGGTGGCGGCGATGCAGTGGCAGGTACGCGTGCACGCGCATTGCGCCGTGCCGGCGGACGCAGCCGAGCGGATGGCAGCGCTGCGGCGCTCGCTCGAGGAGCCGAACGAGTCCGACTCGCTGCGCACGCTGCTGGAGCAGGTGCTCGAAGACATGCTGGTGGGCGGCTTCGGCGCGATCGAGATGGAGCTGACCGGCGATGCGGAGCGGCCGGTGGCGCTATGGGCAGTGGATGGCGCGACCATCCGGATCAATCCCAAGTGGAAGGGCGGCAGCGATGTGCCGCGCTATGCGCAGGCGAGCCTGCTGCAGAGTCCAGAGAAGGCGATTCCGCTGGACGATGACCAGTTGATGTACATCCGGATGAATCCGCGGACGCATACGCCCTTCGGGCTGGGGCCGCTGGAAGTTGCGTTTGAGACGGTGAACAGCCTGCTGAGCGCGCAGCGGTTCGCGGGCAAGCTGGCGAGCAATGCGGTGGTGCAGTATGCGCTGTGGCTGAACGAGGCGACACCCGCTGAGCACGAGCGATTAATCCGCTGGTGGCAGGACGAGATCGAGGGCACGGGGCGGGTGCCGGTGCTGAGCACGGAGCAGAAGCCGGAGGTGTTGCGCTTCGGCAGCGGCACGGATGCCGATCTGCGGATGGAGTGGCAGACGTTCCTGATCCGCATGATTGCGAATGCGTTTGGATTGCCGCCGATGCTGCTGGGCCTGGAGAACGATGTGAACCGTGCCAGTTCTTCGGAGTTTGGCGACGAGGCATTTCGCGGCGCGATTGTGCCGGTGGCGCGGCTGCTGGAGCAGCACATCACGCGCGATGTCTTTCGCAAACGGCTGGGATGGCGGGAATTCGAGTTCCGGTTTACGGAACTGGAGTCGCGCGATGAGATGACGGAGCTGCAGATCCAGATGGAGTTGTTGAAAGCAGGAGTGCTGACGGTGAGCGAAGTGAGGGCGCTGCGCGGACTGGGGGCTGTGCCGAGTCCGGAGCAGGTGCCGGCAGAGGAGATCACGCAGGAGATGCAGGAGGGCGGGGACAACGAATGAAGCTGGATGCAATGGCGGTGACCATGCCGCTGGTACGGAACCATCCCAACCGGGTGCCGTTCGAAGGCGTGCTGACGTATGTGGACGTGCCGAGCGATCGCGCTCCTTCGGGATCACGGGGCCGGCGGGTGATTCTGACGCGGGCGGCGGCGGATGCGGCGCTTCCATCGCTGCTGGGCATGGCGGTGGACTTCTGTCCTGCCTGGGACGGGCACGATGCGCGGCGAAAGTGCGGCATTATCACGGACGCGGAGATTGTGAGCTCACGAGGGGTGAGCAGCGAGATTCGCGTGGCGGGCTACCTGTTCGCGCGGGATTTTCCCGAGGTGGAGAAACAGTTACGCACGATTCCGACTGAGCAGATGGGCATGAGCTACGAACTGGCCGATGCCCATGTGGAAGACATGCGGGCGGCGGTGTGGCGATTGACGAGGGTGACCTTTACGGGCGCAGCGATCCTGCTGCGTGAGAAGGCTGCGTACGGACGGACGTCGTTCCGTTTGCGCGCGGCGAAACCCGGTAGTGAAGCAAGGCAGGCACTGGCAGCACGCCGAGCTTAGTTGGACGCAGGAACAAGCGCAGTGCGAAAGCGAGGAAAGAATGGACGAAAACAACGGACGTGAAATGGAGTCTGCGGAGCGCCTCGAGGCTGCTGCCGACCGGCTGGAGAAGACGGTGGCGTGGCTGGAAGAGCGGCAGGCGGCGATGACCGGAGACGTTGCGAAGATCGTGGCGACGGTAGATGCGACAGCCGATGCGCGGCAGCGTGACCTGGAGCGGAAACTGGAAGCGGCCGAGCAGCAGATTGCGGAGCTGAAGGCGCAAGCCGCGGCAGCGAACGGGCGCCAGACGCTGCCAGTTGCCACCATGCAGTTGCTGGCCAAGCAGGGCATCGGCAGCGTGGACGGGCTGGAAGCAGGATCGCTGGATGCCGCGCTGACCGGGCTGAGCCTGGAGCAGCGGATTGCGGTGAAGGCGCAGTTGATCCGCGCAGGGGCGCTGGCATAAGCGGCTGGAGCACCGATTCGGAACCGCTTCGCTCCGGCTGAACACACCCACCCTGGCTCCGCAAGGATGGGCACCGGCATGGTTGGCGGCTCAAATGCTTTGTACTCCCTTCACGGGCGTTGCCGAATCTGGCAGCGCCCTTCGAGTTTTCGTAACAGTCATTGCTCTTTATGAGCGAAAGGAAGAACCATGAACGCACAGTTTCTCGATATCCACTCGGCGGCTGACTACATCGGGCCCGGCGCGGTGGAGGTTCCGTTTTATCAGACCGAGATCACCGACCTGGTCCGCCGCCGCGGGATGTTTGGGCAGCGCATCAAGCAGGTGCCGGCTACCGGACATCCCTCGCGCTACTTCGAACAGACGGCAATCCCGAATCCCGGGACGGCCGGCTTTGTCGATCCGCGCAACATCACTCCTTCGCTGGTGACACCGACGCGCGTGGAGCGCAGCGTTCCGTTGAAGGGCCTGGTGGCGCAGCTCAACTACAACCTGTTCGACATGGAACTGGGCGCCCAGCAGAAGCAGTTCGCATATCTGCAGGCGAAGGACCTGATCGATACGGTGGACGGCGTGCTGCACACCCATGATGTCGCGTTGTGGAACGGCAACGACACGTCACTGACTGCACCGAGCACGACGCAGTACTTTGGCGCGGCGGGTCAGATTGCGGCTGGCGGCAACGAGGCCACGATCACGGCGACGGAAAGCATTGTGGACGGGATCAAGTCGCAGATTGCGCAGATGGTGTCGAACACCAACTTCGCCGTGCGTCCGACCGCGATCTATGCCAACCCGGTGCTGCTGGACCTGATCGACCGCGAGATGAAGACCGAGTTCAACGTGGTGCTGAACTCGCGCGAGATCAACGGCGGTTTCTCGGTAAAAACGCTGTCGACCCAGGCGGGCGAGCTGCCGCTGATTCCGGAGTGGGCGCTGAGCTACACCGGCACGCCAGGCTCGGGCAGCGCGTCGCTTCCGGCGTACATCGTGACCGAGGACCTGATCGAGTACCACTGGCTGAGCGATGCTGCTCCGCGCATCTTCCAGCTTGGCCTGCCGAACTCGCTGGCTTCGCAGTATGTGGTGGTGAAGTTTGGTGGCCTGGTAGTGAAGGGCGCGAGCTATGCACATGCGCAGGTGACGGTGCAGCGGTAAACCACGAAAGCTGCTCGAACCTGGGCAGCGAACGAGGTGGCGTCAGAGGGGGCGGTGTGTTGCCGCCCCTTTTCGCGTTGAAGATGCAATACGCGGCGCAGCACAAGACTGCGGATGAGGAGAGATGCGGATGGCCTACTTAGAGACGACGGAGTACGAGAGCTATGGTCTGGCGCCCGACACGACCGATGACTGGGTGGCGCTGGCATCCGGGATGGTCGATGCGTACTGCCGGCGGGCGAGTGTGCTGGCCACGCAGTATGTGGAACGCTTGCGCATCGTGGAGGGCAGCCAGACGGTGCGGCTGAGTTATCTGCCGCTGCTGGCGGTGGCGCCCGCGACGATTCCGCTGCTGACAGTGCGCGGACGATACACGCGACCGCGCCGGGGCGAGCTGTGGCCGGTTGGTCTGGATGCGGTGGCGTATGCATTCTCGCTGCCTGGAGCGTGGACGCAGGTGGATCCGGCATCGATTGATTTCATGCCCGACACGGGTGAGCTGACGCTGCCCTACAACGTGCTGGGGCTGCCGTACAGCGAGGTCGAAGTGACTTACACGGCGGGATGCGCGGCTGTTCCGCAGCCGGTGAAGATTGCGTGCGCGCAGCTGGTGAAGAATGCGCAGGCGACTCCGGGGCTGAATGTGAAGTCCAGCAAGATGGACACGATGCAGATGCAGTACTTCTCGAACTCGCTGATGGATGCGCAGGTGCAGCAGTTGCTGCGGCCGTATGTGGCATCGAGGCTGGGGTAACGATGAGCGGACAAGGAGGGTGGCAACGAATGACAGATGCACTGCTGCGCTCGCTTGGCGGATCGGTGGCATTGCTGCGGATGCCGGTGGCGGCAAGCAGCGCGATTGGAGAGCAACTGGGAGCTCCGACGGCCGGGTTTGCCGATTTGCCACTGTCACCTGCGGCATTCCGTAAGGTGCGTGTGACGGTTACGGATGGCAACCAGGCGAAGTATGAGCTGCTGATCTCGGCTTCGGCGGTGGAGGCGCAGGTCTCTCAGCTTGGGCTTACTTCGGCGGAGGTGCTGTTCGCGATGGGGCTGGGCATCACGGTCGGCAAGGAGTTCTTCCTGATCGAAGGTGTTTCCTTTACCAGCGCCGCGGGGCTGGCCTGCGTGTACCGGGTGCTGCTGCGGGAAGCTGCAACGCAGACCTATTGAAAGGGACCGAATGAAGAAGGCGCGTGATTCTTTTTACGTGGCGCTGCGTGACCGGCTGCAGGCGCTGAATCCTGCACGGCAGGTGCTGGTGCGCGGCGTGTGGCGGCCGGGCGTGCTGGTGGAGGAGAACGAGAGCTTTGCCGCTGTGGCGCCGGACAACGTGTTCGTGTTGCGCTGGACCAAGGCAACGGTGGATGAGCAGCACGCGCTCCCGCGCACAGAACAGACCTGCGAGATCCAGTACCAGACGGCAGGGACGACCTCTGCCGGCGGCCTGGACCGCGGGACGCTGCTGACGGCGATGGATGCCGAGCTGCTGTCGATATTGCAACCGCAGCAGGTACATAAGACGGATTACACATTGACGCCGCCCACTGCGATGGGGACGCGCCTGTTCTGGGCAGGACCGGTGTTTGCGCCCGTGGTGCGCGATCGCGACCGACTCGTGCGCAAGGCGGAGATGACGGTGGTGAGCTACGAGGAGGCAGGAGAGCTATGAGCACGCCAGCACTGGTTATGCAACCCGGCCTGCCGCCGACGGTGCGACGCGTCCGCGGATACTTCGCTCCGGTGAATCGGCTGACAGCGACGCCCACAGCTTTTGATGCGACGGCAGTAGCGGCCTTCGATCCAGACGCGCCGCCCGCCCCATGGGTGGATCTGGGATGGATCGGCGGGTTTACGCGCACTTCTGAGACGAAGCTCAGTGTGGTGGAAAGCGGCGCTCCGGGAACGGTGCTGCTGCAGGGGCGGCAGAGCGTGGGCGCGACGGTGAGCATGAGCTTTGAGCGCTGGTCGAAGCTGACGATGGCACTGAGCTGCGGCTCTCAGCAAATGAATGTGCTGAAGGCGGGTACGAATGCGACAGCGATTACGGCGGCCAGCTCTACGGCGACATTCCTAAGCACGCCGAATGGGCCGGGCACGATCCAGGCCGGGGACATGATCGCGGTGGACGCGGATTACAACGGGCAGACGGGATATGTGGGCGCGGGCGCGTCGGCTGCCTATCTTGCAACGGCAATCGGAAGCGACGTTCACTGGATACGACGCATGACGCTGAATGTCGGACGTGTGACGGCGGTGACCGCGGCCGGGCTGCAGCTTGCAGAGCCGCTGCTGGCGGGCGTTCCGGCGCAGGGGATGCAGGCGCAGACAATCGTTGCCTTGCAGGACCGGGAAGGCGGCACGTTCTTTCAGGAGTGGTCAGGGCTCTTTTGTATGCCTGGAGAGCAGGGGGATGCGCTGTTCTTCTATTATCCGCGGCTGCAGACGGCGGGCGGACCATCGGAGAGCATGGCGCCTTTGACGGCGCCGCTTACGCAGGTGCTGCTGGCCGGGCGATTCATCGCGCTACCGGTTGTCGATCCCGTGGATGGAACAAAGGTGTGCTGCTATCGCACCTATCTGCCGTGCACGAATGGTCAGATCTGATGCGGCCTGTGCATAACGTCTGCCCAGTGCGAGTTTGCCGAACAACTTTGTCAAACAAGAAAGAAGGAGAGCGTGAAGGTCACGATTGACAATCTTGATGGGAATGGCGCGCTGGATTACACGCAGTCACTGAGCGGCGCTGAGCCTTTGGCGATCGAGCGCAAGCTGAACAAGCCGAGCAGCTGCACCTTGAATCTAGTGCAGGACGGTTTGGCAGTTCCGGCAAGCGGCGGCCGGGTTGTGGTGAGCGCGGATAACGGGACGGTTCTTTTTACCGGCTATGCGATCGCCGCGCCAGCACGCGTGTATGCAGGGATGGGCACGACGGGACCCGCTTATGTGTTGCAGGTCTCATGCCTGAGCGATGACATTCTGTTCGATGCGCGAGTGAGCGAGAAGACGATTGAGTGTGTCGCCACCACGGCGGGCGATCTGTTGACGAAGATGATGGGGCGCGCCACGGGACAGGTGGTGCCGGTGAGCGGCGATGCTACGGCGACTCCCATTGGAGGATTTCAGCCGCTGGCGGGCAAGAGCTGGTCGGAGAATACAGGGGCTCTTGCCAATGCGGCGCGCGCGTCGTATCGAGTTGTGAACGACGCGGTGATCTTCGAGAACATCGGCGACCAGGCACACACGCTGGCGGAGAGCGATGGAAGCTTGGACCGCGGCGCATTTCACGGGGAGCGCGCTCGGCTGACCGTGAACGACGTGACGGTGTGCGGGAAGGAAGAGCCGCAAGCGTACGTCACCGAAATCTTCCAGGGAGACGGGATTACGTCAGCATTCCAGCTCGGCGAAACGCCGCTGCTTGAGAAGTCGACATTGCTGTTCGACACGTTTGGGGGCAGCAGTCTCGATCCACAGAGATGGACGACTGTGGACGGAGGCGGCCACATTTCGTTGACCTCGCGCGGGCTAACCCTGGGCGGCGGACAAGGCGCCGGCGGGACCAGCAGCGTGACAGCAGTGGATGCGGTAGAGATGGGCGGCGTGCTGCTGATGGAGCTGAGCGGGCTGGAAGTGGATGGACTGGGCGAGGGCTACCTCGCCGCGCTTGCTTCCGGCAATGTGAGCGCTACGAATCTGATTGCTGGATTTCACGTGCGGCCGAACGGCACGAGCACAGTGGTGGCGCCGATGGTGCTGGGAGCAGAAGCAGGCGCGACCGCAACACTACAGACCGGTCATACGTACACGCTGCGGCTGCGGTTCCATTGCAAGGACCGGCAGCGGGCGCTGCAGAGTTACAGCGCCGGTAGCGCACATGGTCCGGTCTCGCTGGGCGGAGATACTTTGAATGCGGGTGCCGATCTGGTTTTGGAGCTGCAGGAGACAACCGGTGGCGCGCAGTTCCCTGTCGTCGTGCTGTACGACGGCTCGGTAAACCAGGCGCCGGCAAGCTGCATACCGGTGGTGGTGGACAGCGTGACTTTCCTGGGAAGCGTCGCAAGCTTTGAGCTGACGCGGCCGGGAGACGTATGGGCGAGCTGCACGGCGACGGGTTCGGCGGCCGCGACGCAGCGCTTGGGAGCGAGCGCGCAGACCTCGCAGGCAAAGATCACGAGCACCGGAAGGGTGAGCTTTTATCCGGGATACGTGCCTGCATCGGGCACGGTTATCGGTGTGAACTATCGGATCGGCGGGCGGGCGGTGGCGCGCATGGCTGTTGCCGGCGCATCGCCGGTGAGCAGTCTGATTCTGACCGCAGAAGAGCCTGTGACGCGCACGTCCGCCGATTGCGAGAATGCCGCGCTTGCCTTGCTCTCCGTGTCAACGTGGGCTGACGGAGCGTGGAAGGGCACGTACGCCTGCTGGAATCCGCAGCAGACGGCGGACGTGTGGCCCGGCGATCTACTGGAGGTGGAAGCGCCGTCGGCGGATATTTCGACTGGACTGCTGGTGCGCAGCGTCGAGATTCGCGCGACATCCTGCGCTCCGGAACTGTTGCGCTATACGGTGGTGTTCGCGAATGAGTGGGCTGAGGCGCTTTCGTTGAAGATGAGGGAGGGTGCGCCGGCGAACGCCTGGCTGCCGCCGACCGCGTCGACGGCTCCAAATGCTTTGACGTCGTTGCGCGATCTGGCCGTGAGCAGCGTGACTACAACGCAGATTCAGGTGCAGGCAGGCGTGATACCGCCGAGCGGCGGCGGATTTGAGGTACGGCGCAGCGACTGGAAGTTCGGAGCTGGCGATGGCGCCGATCTGGTGCTGCGCAGCCCGGTGGCGGCATTCACCATCGTCCGCCAGGCGCCGGTGGAGCGCTACTACATCCGCATGTACGACGGCGCGACGCCGCCCAACTACTCGCGCTTTTCCAGCGCCATTTTTGTGAACGCAGCAATGCAATGAGTGCAAAACGCTCGAGACCCGTGGAGTGAAGGACATGATGAGTACGTTTGAGGCCCAGGTGTTGGCTGACCTGAGCGTTGTGAAAAGCCAGATGGCGTCTCTGCTGGGGGATGGCCAGCCGGGACGCCTGAGCCTGCTGGAGGAACGCGTGGAGCGCCACGAGTTGAGCGTGCAGCGGGTGAAGGGATTTGCCGGGGCCTTCGGGCTTCTGTTTACACTCCTGCAGCTTGCCGTGGAATGGCTCAGGCCGCGTTGAAATGGTCACTTTTGGGGCCGCCGTTATAATGCGACGATGGCGCGCTCAACCGTGGTGGGTGTGGTGATGGGCAGCAGAAGCGACTACGCGACGATGGAGCCGTGCGTCGAGCTGCTGCGCGAATTTGAGGTAGCCTACGAGACCCGCATCGTCTCCGCGCATCGCACGCCGGATTTGCTTTTCCAATATGCGAGCGAGGCGGAAGGCCGGGGATTGAAAGTGATCATCGCGGCTGCGGGGGGCGCGGCGCATTTGCCCGGAATGCTTGCTTCAAAAACATTGGTGCCGGTGCTTGGCGTGCCGGTGCCGGC
Source organism: uncultured Acidobacteriaceae bacterium (assembly GCA_963797895.1). Taxonomy (GTDB): domain Bacteria; phylum Acidobacteriota; class Terriglobia; order Terriglobales; family Acidobacteriaceae; genus KBS-83. The sequence goes on along the minus strand of CAWCRD010000006.1, from coordinate 426,047 downwards.
GACCTCCATGCAGGGACTCGACGCGCTGCTTTCGATTGTGCAGATGCCGAAGGGTGTTCCGGTCGGCACGCTGGCGATCGGGCGTCCTGGCGCCGCGAATGCGGCGTTGCTGGCGATCGAAATTCTGGCCAATGATGACCCTGAACTGCGCGGCCGGCTGAAGAGCTGGCGAGAAGGACGCATGCGCGAGGTGCTCGCAGAAGAGCTGCCGCAGTGAGCGCGATTCTTCCCGGCGCAACCATCGGCATTTTGGGCGGCGGCCAGCTTGGCCGCATGACGGCCATGGCGGCGCGTTCGCTGGGCTATCGCATTCAGGTGATGGATCCCGATCCATCGTGCCCTGCGAGATTTGTTGTGGACGCCTGCTTTCAGGGTGCATGGGACGATGCGAAGGTCGCGGCCGATCTTGCCCGCGGCTGCGATGTGGTGACTCTGGAGATCGAGCAGCTCTCGCTGGACACCCTGCGCGCGGCACAGCGCTATGCCCCGGTCCGGCCGGGAGAGGCGCTGCTGGGCATCATTCAGGATCGCATCGCGCAGAAGGAATGGCTGGCGGCGCATCAGTTTCCGGTCGGAGCATTCCGTTCGGTGCGATCGCTCGACAATATGCGCGCGGCACTCGACGCCTTTGGCCGCGACTGCTTTGTAAAAAGTGCGCGTGGCGGTTACGACGGACGCAGCCAGATCCGTATCACGCCGCGTACCGGGGAGAGCGCCGAGCTGGCGTGGCGCGCGCTGGGTCAGCGTCCGGCGATTGCCGAGCAGGCTATCGCACTGGACCGCGAGATATCCGTGCTGGTGGCACGCACTCCCTCGGGCGCGCTCAAGTCATTTCCTTCCGCGACGAATCATCACGAAAATCAGATTCTGGCGTGGAGCGTGATTCCTTCGTCCATTCCGGCGGCGATGGAGGCAGAGGCCCAGCGCCTCGCGTGTTCACTGGCCGAAAAGCTCGCGCTCGAAGGCCTTCTCGCAGTGGAGATGTTTGTCACCAAAGAGGGCAAGCTGCTCATCAATGAGCTTGCTCCGCGCCCGCACAACAGCTATCACGCAAGCGAGCGTGCCTGCGTCGTGAGCCAGTTCGAGCAGCATGTGCGCGCCGTGTGCGATCTTCCGCTGGGCAATACGGACGTGCTTCGACCGGCGGCGATCGTTAATCTCCTTGGTGATGTATGGGCCGAGGGCGAGCCGCATTTCGATCGTGCGCTCGAAGTGGATAGCGTCCGGCTGCATCTGTATGAAAAGCACACGCCGCGTCCCGGACGAAAGATGGGGCACCTCTCCGCGGTGGGAAACACAGCGGACGAAGCGGTACAGCGCGTTCTCGAAGCGAAGAAGCGGCTCTAAGCACGATGGCGGACCCGAAGGTCCGCCATGGCGTGTTTATTGCGCCGGATCAGCCGATGTCTTCCGACCAGTTTTCCAGATACTTCTTCAGCTCAGCCATGAACTTGCCGGCATCCGCGCCATCGATGATGCGGTGATCGAAGCCCAGCGTCAGCCGGATCACGTGCCGGATCGCAATCGAATCATTGCCATCCTTGTCTGTGAGTACGGTTGGTTCCTTGAAGAGGCCGCCCACGCCGAGGATTGCCGACTCCGGCTGGTTGATGATCGGAGTACCGAACAGCTCGCCGAATATGCCTGGATTGGTAATTGTGATGGTGCCTGATCCCACTTCGTCCGGCTTCAGCTTCTTGGAGCGCGCCCGCTCAGCGAGATCGGCAATGGCACGCGCGAGGCCCAGGAAGCTCTTCTCCTCCGCCTGTTTCACGACTGGGACGATCAATCCCCAATCGAGCGCCACCGCAATGCCGACATTCACGTTCTGGTGATAGCGGATGGCGTCGCCTTCCAACGATGCATTGACGATCGGCATCTTGCGCAATGTTGCGACAACCGCGCGCGTGATGAACGGCATGTAGGTGAGCTTGACGCCATTGCGCTGCTCGTACTTCGTCTTTTCCTTTTCGCGAATCTTCACGATGCGCGTCATGTCGATCTTGAACACGGTGTGTACGTGTGCGCTGGTCCGCTTCGAATCGATCATGCGCTGGGCGATGATGGAGCGCATGCGGGTGAGCGGCACCAGGTCGCCGGGTTGCGGGCCAGGTGCGGCTGGGGACGCCGGCGCAGCGGGCTTTGGCACAGCAGCGACCGGTTGCGCGGCTGCGAGTTGCGGAGCGGCGGCGGGAGCCTTGGCAGCTCCTCCCTTTTCTACATACTGCAGGATGTCGTCCTTAGTGATGCGGCCGGTCGAGCCGGTCCCGGGAACCTGCCGCAGATCGACCTGATGCTCCTTCGCGATCTTGCGCACCAGCGGCGAGGATCGCAGGCGCTCGCCATGCGACGCCGCAGCGGCGGGCTGTGCTGCTGCGGGGGCCGGAGCTGCTGTTACGGTTGATGTTTGAGCGGGAGCTGCTGCTGTTGCAGCGGCAGCGCTTGCCTTGGCCGCACCGCCCCCAATGACCGCGACCACGGTATTGATCTGGACGGTACTGCCGGCCTCAACCTTGATCTCAGAAAGCGTACCGCTCGATGGCGAGGGGATCTCCGCATCCACTTTGTCGGTTGAAATCTCAAATAGTGGTTCGTCGCGCTGGACGCTATCGCCGACCTTCTTCAGCCACTTGGTGATCGTGCCCTCAAAGATGGACTCGCCCATCTGTGGCATCACGACGTTTGTGCCGCCGCCGCTGGAGGCGGCTGCTTCCACGGGCGCAGCCGGTGCTGGTGCAGCCTTCGGGGGTTCCGGCTTCTGGGCCGCTTTGGGAGCTTCCTGCTTGGCGGGCGCAGGCGCCACGGCGGCAGGCTTGCTCGCAACCGCGCCATCGCCCTCGCCAATCACCGCAACCACCGTGTTGATCTGGACCGTATTCCCGGCATCCACCTTGATCTCAGACAGCGTGCCGCTGGCGGGCGACGGAATCTCCGCATCTACTTTGTCGGTCGAAATCTCAAACAGCGGCTCATCCCGCTGCACCGTCTCGCCGGGCTTCTTCAGCCACTTGGTAATCGTCCCTTCAAAGATCGACTCGCCCATCTGGGGCATCACGACGTCTGTCGGCATGTTCTCTGATCCGCCTTCCCATTCATGCGGCGCGTTCATGCGTCGCTAAGCAATTCATCTCGATCATAAGGCCCGCATCGCTCCACGGCACTTGCGGGCGATCTCAGTAGGCCATCAGCCGCCGGGCCTCACGCACCACATCCTCCACCTTCGGCAGGAAAGCCTTTTCGAGCGGCGGCGAAAACGGCACCGGCGCATCCAGAGCGGCGATGCGCGTAATCGGCGCGTCCAGTGCGTCGAAGGCCTCCTCATTGATGATGGCCGCGATCTCGCCGGCGATGCCTCCGGTCTTGGTGTCCTCGTGCAGGATGATCACGCGATTGGTCTTCTCCACCGTGGCCGCAATCGCCGCGTTGTCCAGCGGCAGCAGCGTGCGCAGGTCCAGAATCTCCAGCTCGATGCCTTCCTTCGCCAGGATCTGCGCCGCCTCTTCTGCCACATAGACCATGGCCGCGTAGGTGATCACCGAAACATGCTTGCCTTCGCGGTGGATGCGCGCCTTGCCGATCTCGACCGTGTAGTCCTCGGTGGGCAGCTCTTCCTTCACGCGCCGGTAGAGATACTTGTGCTCGAAGAAGAGCACCGGGTTGTTATCGCGGATGGCCGACTTGATCAGCCCTTTCGCATCGCGGGCGGTCGCAGGGCAGATCACCTTCAGCCCCGGCGTGTGCACGTAAAACATCTCCGGATTCTGCGAGTGGAACGGGCCGCCGCTCACGCCTCCGCCTGAGGGTCCGCGCAGCACCAGCGGGGCCGGCGCGCCCCAGCGGTAGTTGCTCTTGGCCAGGATCTGCACAATCTGCGAATGGGCCGAGCTGATGAAGTCCATGAACTGAAACTCGCCCACCGGCCGCAGGCCGGTCAGCGATGCGCCGTAGGCTGCGCTGGCAATCGCCATCTCGGAGATCGGCGTGTCGACTACGCGCTCCGTGCCAAAGCGCTGCACGAAGCCCTCCGTCACTTTGAAGGCGCCGCCGTAAACGCCCACGTCTTCGCCAATCACGAAGACGCGCGAGTCGCGCTCCATCTCTTCCCACAATCCCTGGCGGATTGCCTCTAAATACGTCACTGCTGCCATTGCTGAGTCAGTCCTTATTTATTTGTAGTGCGTGGTCGCGCTGGACTCGGCCAGCTTGGCGCTCGCGTTCGCATTCTCCACGCGCACCTCGCCGTACTTCAGCGGAATCGCCGTCGCGTTGTCGAAGTACACATCCGTCCCTGCATCGGCCGGGTCAGGCATGGGCGAGGCCTCGGCAAATGCACGCTCCTCTTCCATGTAGGCATCCACTTCGGCCTGGATCTTCTTCGACTCGGCTTCGGTCATCCACCCGCGCTCGATCAGGTACTTCTCCATGCGCAGGATCGGATCGCGCCGCTTCCAGTACTCCTTCACTGCCGGCGGAACGTAGACAGCCGCGTCGTGCATCGCGTGGCCCTTCATGCGCATCAGCTTGGCTTCGATCAGCGAAGCGCCTTCGCCGCGATAGGCGCGCTCGACGGCTTCATGAGTTGCGTCGTAGACCTGGTTTGCATCCGTGCCGTCGACGATGACGCCCGGCACGCCGTAGCCGAGCGAGCGATCCGCGAGGTCCTTGCAAGCGAACTGCAACTCCACGGGTGTCGAGTAGGCCCACAGGTTATGCTCCACCATCAAGACCACGCCCAGCCGCTGCACCGCCGCAAAATTGAAGCCCTCGTAGGTAGGCCCGGTCGACTGGCCACCATCGCCGATGTACGCGAGGCATGCAATGTTTTTGCCCTGGATGCGCGCGCCCAGCGCCACGCCGGCGCACACGCTGATGGAATCGCCGAGGTGCGAAATGGGCGCAATCACATTCAGCTTCCTGTAATCGCCGTAATGCGAGCCGCTCTCGCGTCCGCGCGTCGGCGAGCCGCCCTTGGCCATGTACTGCATCATGGTGTCGCGCGGCCTGAAGCCCTTTACGATCATGGAGCCCTGGTTGCGGATCATCGGGCCCAGCCAGTCGTCCTCGCCCAGCGCGTAGGCCGATGCGACCGACGTCGCCTCCTGTCCCTGGCTCAGGTACAGTCCGCCAATCACCTTGCTCTGCTTGTACATCCGCTCGAGCGAGTCTTCCATCTTCCGGTTCACGATCATCAGCCGGAAGATATCGATCGACTGCTCGCGGCTCAGGTACTTCGACGGACGAAGTGGCGGCGCCGCGGCCGTGGTGTCGCCCACCACGATGTAGTGGTAGGTACCGTCCTTCCACTCGCCTTCGATGTGGAAAGGCAGCTGCTCCAGCCGGTAATCCGGGATTCCGTGGGGATTCTTGGCAGGGGGTGGGAGTTGGGGGGAGTTCTTACCGTTAGACTCTTTAGATTCCTTCGGCTTCCCGTTCACGGAGGCAGACGACGCCCCGGCGCTCTTCTCTTCTGTTTTTCTACTCGCCATCGACAGCGATCCTGGTCGGTCAGTACCGAACTGGTCATTCTATGCCAAAACAGCGCGTGAGGCACCCGTGCGCGGATGTTCGCAGCCTACAACTCTTGTTTCATGCGCGGTTTACGCCTCTGACTCGATGTGCACCGGCGCCACGTCGTCCAGCGACTCCAGCCACAGCACCTGCGTATCGAAGACGCGGCCAAACTGCCGCGCTACCCGCTCGGCTGCGGTCTGCAATGTAAGGTCGGCAACCGGATTGGAGGTGGGGCTCTCCAATTCCACGCTGGTGACTCCGCGGTCGCTGATCCCGCAGGGCACAATCCAATCGAAATCCCGAAGGTCGGTGGTCACGTTCAACGCAAACCCATGGGAGGTCACCCCCGCCGAGACATGGATCCCGATGGCCGCGATCTTTTTCTCTTCAATCGTCCCATTCGGCTGCGTCCACACACCGGTCCGGCCGGCCACGCGCTCGGCCGCCACGCCGTAATCCGCCATGGTGCGGATCAGCGCCTCTTCGATTTGCCGTACAAAGTCCACCGGCCCCAGCCATTTCCGCTCACCCCGCACGGGCCCGCGCAAATCAAAAATCGGATACCCGACAAGCTGCCCCGGCCCGTGGTAGGTCACGTCTCCGCCGCGGTTGGTCTCCACCACCTCGACGCCGCGCGCCGCTAGCGCTTCTTCGCTCAGCACCAGGTTCTCCCGGCCGGAATTCCTTCCCAAGGTCAACACCGGCGGATGCTCCAGCATGACCAGCACGTCTCCGATCACTGCGGTTTTGCGCAACGCGACCAGCCGAGCCTGGATGTCCAAGCCTGCGCGATACGAAACCCGCCCCAGATACAAAACCGAAAGCACCATCTCAGCTAACCGGAAACACCGCTCCTGCCATCCATTCTGTCACCCGGCGGCGCTGTCACTGGGCGGCCCGGTCCATGCAGTCGACTACTCACGACTTTTTGTGAAGGAGAGGCCCCGCAATGAACCCGTCGTTGATCTCCATCCGTCTGCGCAGTTTCTCTGTACTGCTCTTCGCCGCCTTTGTCGTCGCCACCACCGCTTCCGCCCAGACCGGCATCTACGTTGAATACGGCGGTTCCAAAGTCGACACACCCACTGATAATTGGATTTACGGGCCTACTTTCGGGCTCTACCACGATTTTTTTTCCGCCCCGCTGGTCCACCTGGGCGGCGATATCCGCGGCTCCGTTCTGGGTGTCACGAATACAACAACGTTGAGCAGCGGTGAGATTGGCCCGCGGGTGTCAGTTCATCCCCGCGTGCTGCCGACCATGCCGTACTTGGAGGCGCTCGCCGGCATCGGCCACTACGACTACGGCGCCAACCAGCCCAGCAACACCCAGTTCGAATACCAGTTTCTCGCCGGCATCGATATCACCGTGCTGCCGCGCCTCGACTGGCGAATCGTCGAGTTCTCGTATGGAGGCCTTAGCGCCTTCAACGGCACGCTCCACCCCAAGACACTCAGCATGGGGCTCGTCCTTCGCCTTCCCTGACACTGTCGTGAATAGGCCCGCTCCGCCACGCAAACAGCCGCGGCAAGTACAATCGTGTCCAGACCGTCGTCACAAAAGACTGGTGCGGGTCTAAGTCCTTCCCAGCACGTGGACATTCCTACCGTTGCGTAGAGTTGAGCAGAGGCTTTTGTCTGAATGAATAGAATTGCGACCCGTCGTTTCCGTCTTCACTGCACCCTTTTCGCCCTGCTTCTCGTCGCAGCCGGCATCCCAGAAGCCCACGCGCAGACCGCCATCTACGGCGAGTTCAGCGCCTCGCGGTTCAACAGCAATAGCGTCCCCAACGTGAATGACTGGGGCTACGGCGGCGGCTTCGGGCTCTACTCCGATTTCCAGAAAGTTCCCTTCGGCAAAGTTGGAGCAGACATTCGCCTCCAGATCACCCGCCCGGCGAGCAACACCACACTCACCAGTTTCCTTGTCGGCCCGCGGCTGGTGGTGCACCCGCACGTTATTCCGCTGAACCCCTACGCGGAATTTCTGTTTGGAGGGGGCCACTTCAGCTATGGAAACAACTCTCCGAGCACCACGCAGTTCGACTGGCGCGTCCTCGGCGGCCTGGACAAGACCGTGCTCCCGCACGTTGACTGGCGGGTGATCGAAGTCTCCTACGGCCAGCTCAACACCTACTCCGGCCGCCTGCGCCCGGTGACGTTCAGCACCGGAGTCGTGCTGCGGTTTCACTGAGTCGTTCGCCGGCCCGTCCCATGTTTATCGGCCACTTCTCCGTCGGATTTGCCAGCAAGAAATTCGCTCCACGCACCAACATGGCGGTGCTGATCGCCGCGCCGCTGTTGCGCAATCAGCACGAGCTACATCGCTCCGCCATGCCCGACTGAAGACGCTGGCAGGCAAAACGTCCCCTCCACCACCTCCAGAAATGTCCGCTCCTCGCGCAGCACAAACCGCTTTGATTGCGCGAACGCGAAGTTCTCCCGCGCCTCCGCATCCGTCCTGAGCCGCGCGCGATAGGCTTCATAGCCGGCCAGGCTGTCGAACGCGATCAGCCCCCAGCCCACATCGTTGGTTCCCTCCAGGGGCAGAAAATATCCCACCAGCCGACCGCCGCAGCGCGGAATAATCCTTTCCCAGTTCTCCGCATACTTCTCAAACGCCTCGCGCTGAAATGGATCGATTTGGTACCGGATAAAGCAGGTTATCGTCATCGTCTTTCCCTCCACCGCCGGTACATCGCAGCCCATCGTGAGCAGCACACCCGCTGTTGCCGCCATTCCGCCCAGCACACTGCGCCGGCTCACCTTCGCTACGAAATATCTGGGTCCTCGCATGCGACCGTAGTATGGCGTTTGCGCCCACATAGACGATTCGTTTACCGTCAAACCATGCATGCGCCAGCGCAACCGCACCTTTCCATAGCGGACATCGCCTCCGCCATCGGCGAGGCCGCGCGTGCTCGCATGCTCTCCAGCCTTATGGATGGCCGTGCCCGCACCGCGACCGAACTCGCCGCGATCGCGGGCGTCAGCGCTTCCACTGCGAGCGTGCACCTGCAGCGCCTCAAGTCAGCGCAACTTGTCAAGGTGTTGGCGCAGGGCAAGTGCCGTTACTACAACCTGCATGGCGCCGACGTTGCCGCCGCGCTCGAAGGCCTCAGCGTCATCGCCGGCGCATCGCACCAACCATTTTCTCCCCGCACTCCTGGCCCACTGCGCTTCGCACGCACCTGTTACGACCACATGGCCGGCGCAACCGGCGTCGCACTGCACGACCGCTTTACCGCACTGCATTGGATCGCGCCGGATGCAAAGCGAAGAACGGTGCGTGAAGACGCCTACAGGCTGACCAGCGAAGGCGCCGCGGCTCTCGCCTCGCTCGGCATCGACATCGATGCCACCCGCAATCTTCGTCGCCGCTTCGCCTACGCCTGCCTCGACTGGAGCGAGCGGCGTCCCCATCTTGGAGGTGCACTCGGCGCGGCCGTCCTGGATTTCGCCCTCAGAAAGCGCTGGGTCAGCCGGCAGCTCGACACTCGCATCCTCACCGTCACTGCGATTGGCCGCCGCGAAATGCACGCCCGCCTGGGACTGAAGCTCGGCGATGTTGCCGCGGCGTAATTCGCAGCATTTTCCGGCCTACCGCAATTGGACATTCCCCCGTCAAGATGCAATAAAGGAGCCGTCCAACTCACGCACCGGAGAACCCATGCGCCGACGCGATTTCCTCTCCTCCGCCGCGGCAGCTGCCGCACTGCTGCCTGCCGCTGCGCTTGCCGATACCTTCGCTCCCGCCGCTCCACAAAGCTCTCCAGCCGCCTTGCACGCCATGCCGCTCGGCCTGCTCATCTCGCCGTCTGAAGGTCCCGAAGAAACCATCAAGCGCGTCCACGATCTTGGGCTGCCCACCTGCTTTTTCTCGCTTGACGCCTACATCGGTAAGTTCACGCCCGCGCTGGCGGACCAGTTCAAAGGCCTGCTCGCGAAGTACAACGTCACCTGCACCACGGTCGAAGTGGTCGGACCGCCGCCGCTGGTGTGGGACTTCATGCAGGGCCCCGCCACGATCGGTGTCGTCCCACGCGCCACCCGCGCCGCCCGCATTGACGCCCTCAATCAGGCGTCCGATTTCGCGAAGCTTCTCGGCGTCCACCAGGTGCAGACGCACTGCGGCTTCATCCCGGAAAATCCCACCGATCCGCTCTATAAGGAAACCGTCGCCGCTATCCGTGAAGTCGCCGAGCACTGCGCGAAGAACAATCAGCGATTCCTGATGGAGACCGGCCAGGAGACCCCGACCACCATGTCGCGCGCTATCCGCGACGTGAAGATGCCGAACCTCGGCGTCGGTCTCGATACTGCCAACCTCATCCTTTACGGCAAAGCTAATCCCGTCGACGCGGTTGCCATCCTCGGCCCGCACGTCCACGCCATCCACGCTAAAGACGGCCGCTGGCCCACCAATCCCGACAAGCTCGGCGAAGAGGTCCTGATCGGCACCGGGCTGGTGGACTTCAAGAAAGTATTTGAGGGCCTGCGCAAAGCCGGCTACACCGGCGCCATCACTATCGAGCGAGAAACCCACGGCCCGCAGCAGATCGAGGACGTCCGCCACGAAAAGGAATACCTCGAAAAGGTGCTCGCGCAGATTACGTAATCAGCCGCCCACCGTCCATCCCGACCGTGGTGAAGCGAAGTGGAGGGATCGGCTGTTAGCCTCATCAGCAAAGGATTCTGAATTCAATGGACAGACGCGACTTCCTCAAAACTGCCTCAGCAGCCTCCGGCCTCTTCTTCGTCAAGCCGTCTACTGCTTTTGGCTACCAGGCAAACTCCGCCGTACGCCTTGCGCTGCTCGGCTGCGGCAATCGCGGTACCGCCGTCGCCACGTCTTTCGCGAAGAACACCACCGCCCGGATCGTTGCGCTGGCCGACATCTTTCCCGACAAGCTCGCGCTAGGCAAGCAGCACTTCGACGAGCTGAATGCCACGTTGAGCGTGCCCGCGATTGACCCGCGCCTCACCTTCCACGGCTACCGTGCCTTTGAAGAGCTCGCTGCTTCGAAGGACATCGATGCCATCCAGATCTCCACGCCGCCCTTCTTTCACGTCCAGCATTTGGAAGCCGCCGTCGCGGGCGGAAAGCATGCATACTGCGAAAAGCCTGTCGGCGTCGATGTTACGCAGACGCGCAAAGCACTCGAGATCGCGAAGCGCGTTCAAGGCAAAGTCAGCGTCGATGTCGGCTTCCAGATCCGCAGCGCGCCGCCCTTCGTCGAGATCGTGAACCGCATTCACTCCGGCGCGCTCGGCAAGCTCGCCAGCATCACCGCCTACTACAACGCACCCGCGTCTGTGGACCACGCGAAGCCGGGCATGTCCCCCGATGAGACGCGTCTGCGCAATTGGCTCTGGGACCGCACTCTCTCCGGCGACATCCTGCTGGAACAGAACATCCACGTTATCGACATCTGCAACTGGGTCCTCGGCACGCATCCCGTTAAGGCCGTTGCTACAGGCGGACGCAACGTCCTCACCCACGCGGGCAACATTTGGGACAACTACCAGGTTGACTTCACTTACCCGGACAACGTCCACGTCAGCTTTTCCTCTACGCAGTTCGGCGACTTCGGCTTCGACGTTTCGGAGCGCGTCTACGGCGCCGACGGTCTTGCCGAAATGCCCTACTCCGGGCCGCTCCGCATCCTCGGCAAAAACGCCTGGACGTGGGTCGATCCCGAAGGCACGCAGCAGCAATCTACCGAGCCTGCGAAGTTCGCCGCCAACGGCGCCTTTACGGACAACCTCATCCACGCCGATCGCGACAAGGACCGAGGTTTCATCGAGAGCATCACCAGCGGACAGCACCACAACCAGATCGCCGCGGGTGTGGAAACCGCGCTCGCCTGCATGCTCGGCCGGAAAGCTGCTTACAGCGGACGGGAGACCACCTGGGACGAACTCGAAAAGGATCACGAAGCCTGGCAACTCGGCATGGACCTCAAGCAATTCAGCTAAAGTCGCTGGCAACGCCACGAATCGGGAGCCCACATCTTTCTCCTGAGATGTGGGCTCCGTCACACGACGACATGTATTCCCTGCAACCAAGGGCCTGCGTCATCATCAACAGACACGTTCCCCATTGCTCCCGCGGCACCACCAACACAGGAGAACTCCGATGCCCTTGCCCAGCGACCCCAAGCTCCTTGCGCTCAGCGAAAATCTGCTCAAGCAATTCGATGCCATTTTCGGTCTCAACCCCGGCTTCCGGCCTGCGCATGCGAAAGGCATCCTGCTCAGCGGCACCTTCACGCCCGCCGGCTCCGCAAAGGACCTCACGCGTGCGCCGCACATCACGCGACCCTCCACACCGGTACTCGCGCGCTTCTCCAATTCCACCGGCATTCCGCTCATCCCGGATAACGACCCCAACGCCAACCCGCGCGGTCTCGCCGTCCGCTTTGAACTTGCGGCGCATGTGCACACCGACATCGTCAGCCACTCCACCGATGGCTTTCCCACCCACACCGGCGATGAATTCCTAGAATTGCTCCGCGCCATCGCGACCAGTGACCCCGCCAACCTGAAAGGCTCGGCCCTCGAAGCCTTCCTAGGCTCGCATCCCGCCGCGCTCGCGTTCGTGCAGACGCCCAAGCCCGCGCCGTCCAGCTTCGCGCGCGAGAGCTACTTCGGCGTAACGGCCATGCGCTTCACCAATGAACAGGGGAAAAGTCGCTACGGACGTTACAGAATCCTACCCAACGCCGGCAACGACTTTCTCGACGACGCGACGACGAAATCCAAATCGCCGAACTATCTCTTCGACGAGCTGCCTGAGCGCCTCGCAAAAGAGCCCATTACCTTCCGCATCGCCGTCCAGCTTGCCGAAGACGGCGACACCGTCGACAACGCCACGATCCACTGGCCGGACACGAATTCGGTCGTCGAATTAGGCACCCTCACTCTTAATGCTGTCGTGCCGGATAACCCAGCCGAGCAGAAGCAGATCATCTTCGATCCCATCCCGCGGGTCGACGGAATCGAGCCGTCGGGCGACCCGCTGCTCGAACTGCGCGCCGCCATCTACCTCATGAGCGGGCGTCGCCGTCGCTCTGCATAACAAACATCGCGAGGCGAGCAATCCCATCCCCCCGAATCCTCATCTCTCCGAGTGCAAGTCCGAGGGAGCCAGCATGTTCAGCAAGTCGAAGAAATCGGGCCGCGAGGCGCGCGAGAAGCAGTCCGGAAAAAAGCAAAAACAGCGGCACCAGACCAAGCTCCTTGCCGGCCTTGCCGCAGGCGTTGTTGGCGGCATCGTGGCCACCTGGGCTCTCGACAAATTTCAGCAGGGCGCGGTTGAGGCGACTCGCCGCGCGGAAACCGCCGTGAATGCCGAACCGGTCCTTAGCCGCCAGCAGGAAGATCAGTTACACGAACAGCAGCGCGCCCACGCGGAAGCCGCACATCGCATCGCTAAGTCCACCGTCGGCAGGAAGCTCAGCCGCGCCCAACAGCGCAACGCGGCCGCTGTGATCCATTACGCAGCAGGCGCGCTGGCCGGTGGCGTTTACGGGCTCACCGCTGAGATTCTTCCGGGTGTTCGGCGTTGGTACGGCATGGGTTATTCAAAATTCATCTTCCTGGGGGCATCGGAACCGCTGCTGCCCTGGCTCGGCATCGGTCCCAAACGGCAAGCCCAGGTCACTCCCGCCGGGCTGCCTGCACCGCTGGTCTTCGGCGCAGCACTCGAAACTACGCGCCGCTTCCTTCGCTGGCTGCTCTAGTAATCGCGGGCGACCATCCGGAAGGGTAGGATCGAGTTCATGAAAGCTGCGTCGCTCCCGTCCACGAGGCGTGCGATACTTGCCGCTTTATTCAACTTGCTGATTCTGATCTCGCCGGCGCCGCTGTTATTTGCCCAGCAGGACGTTCACGCCGCACTCATTGCTTCAGCCGATCGAAAACCGGCGCCAGCGTTTGATCTCACAAGTGAAAGCGGAAAGAAAGTCCGGATCTCCGACTATCGAGGCAAGGTCGTCCTGCTCAACTTTTGGGCTACCGATTGCGGCGGATGCATCCTCGAAATCCCGTCGTTCATTTCACTCGAAGCAAGGCACAAAGCGAAAGGCTTCACAGCCGTCGGCGTGTCCATGGATGTGTCTTATGATGGCTTGAAGAACGCCGACGAGGCATGGGGAAAAGTCAGACCGTTCGTCGTCAGTCACCAGGTCAACTACCCCATTCTTATGGGCGACCAAGCTATCTCCGATGCCTATGCCTTGAAAGCATTTCCCGCCACCTATCTGATCGATAAGTCCGGACGAATCGCCGCGACCTACGTAGGCGTGGTCAGCAAGGATAATGTTGAGGCAAATGTGAACAAGCTGCTGTCGGAACGGTGGACCTGGTCGGTGCCCATCCTGCTCGCACCGATGGGTGATATCTGGCCTCCGAAGAACTCTGCTTGCCCGTTACAGCCAGCTTCTTCGTTCTGGGTCAGATGGACAAAAACTTATGGAAAGCTCGCACCTACAGTAGGGCACCCGGTTTGGTTGGACGAATCGGAAGTTCGCAGCTGCTTAACCGGTGCTATGCGCGGATATTGAACAGAAAGTGAAGCAGATTCCCTGGACAGGCTCAGGACAGGCTCTTCGCTCCGGTTACGCTCAGGATGACGAGCGACTGCTCTAGAATCACCGAGTGAGCCTTTCCTTCGAGATTCTTGCTACCGCCGGCGCGGGTCGACGCGCGGTTATGGACTTGCCGCATCGCCAGGTGCAGACGCCGGTGTTTATGCCGGTGGGTACCGCGGGGTCGGTCAAAGCCGTGCCGCAGCATCTGCTGGAGGCGCTGGGCGCGCAGATTATTCTTGGCAACACGTATCACCTGTACCTGCGGCCGGGACACGAAACGGTGCGGCGCCTGGGCGGGCTGCATCGCTTTATGAGCTGGCCGCGCGGCCTGCTGACCGATTCCGGCGGCTTCCAGGTTTTCAGCCTGAACGAGCTGCGCAAAGTCTCGGCGGAGGGCGTCGAGTTCCGCTCGCATCTGGATGGATCGCTGCATCAGTTCTCGCCGGAGCGCTCAATCGAGATTCAGATCGCGCTCGGCGCGGACATCCTGATGGTGCTCGATGAGTGCACGGAATATCCGGCGGACCGCGAGCGGGCGCGGAAGTCGCTGGACCTGACGCTTGCGTGGGCGAAGCGGAGTAAGGACTACTTTGAGGCGCACAAGCATGAGGTGCCGTGGGGCCGGGAGTTCGGCGGACGCACGCAGTCGCTGTTCGGCATTGTGCAGGGGGGAATGTATCCGGAGCTGCGGCGTGAATCGGCGGAGCGGTTGGTGGAGATGGATTTCCCCGGATATGCCATAGGGGGGTTGAGCGTCGGCGAGCCGCGCGAGCTGAGGCGGGAGATCATCGCGTCGACGCTGCCGCTGCTGCCCAAGGACAAGCCGCGATATGTGATGGGCGTGGGTTACCCGGACGAGATTGTGGAATACGCGAAGATGGGCGTGGACATGATGGATTGCGTGTTGCCCACGCGCGCGGCGCGGCACGGGCTGCTGTTCACGTCGGACGGCCGGCTCAACATCAAAAATAAGCAGTTTGCCGAGGACCAGACTCCGCCGGACCCGAACTGCCGCTGCCTGGTGTGCACGCGTTACTCGCGGGCGTATCTGCGGCACCTGAGCGTGGCGGGGGAGCCGCTTTCCGCAGTGCTGAACACGCTGCACAACCTGGCGTTTTATTTGGAGACAATGGCGCGGATGCGCGAGAGCCTGGGACGGGGGATTCCGCCGTTGTCGCTGACCGGGGTTGGAGCCGGGGCACGAAGCGAGTGAGGGACTCGCCGTCCCGGGCACATGCGCCTGCGGCGCGTCTTTGGGGTTCGCTCCCTTCGGTCGCTCACGCCGGGTCGATGGGTTGGCTGGAGCGTGGTGGTCGCTTTCGCTCCTCATGAATCTCTTGATGGAGCGGCGCTACGCGCCGATATTGAACAATAGACACAGCAGGCTCTTCAACTTCACCTTTGGTGGAGTTCAGGATGACGACGAGTTGTCGTGTCGGCTTGGCGGAGATATGCAGGTCGCTTCGCTCCGACTGGGTGGGTGGGTATCCGGCTTACGAACAACGGGCGCACCTTCGCGCGTGCCCCTATTTTGGCGATCGCGAACGTTTCTGTTAATGCACCGTCGCTGTCGACACAGCCTGCCACTTCGCTCCTGCCGTGTTTACGGCGATCACGGTAAAACGATGGCTGCCCGCTCCCAGGCTCAGGGACGTGCTGAGGGTTGTACTGGTGGTTTCCGTGTACTTCTTCACGCCGTCTGCCCACAGCTCCACTCGTGCGAGCGTCCCGGTTATGGCAGAGGCTGCCCGCACATTTACCGGCGAACTCACTGTCGAACCACTTGCCGGCGAACAGATGTTCACGCCGGGTGAGCCGGGTGCGCTGCATGCAGCAGAGGTAGGCACAACTACCAGGGCGTTCGGAGTGGATGCTATGGTGTACGGCGAGCCGGGCACGGCGGTGATGCTGCCGGACGTGACGGTATACGCGTAGAGCTTTTTGCTGGAGTTGCTGAGCGCGTACAGGTGATTGTTGTTGTCCCAGAGGACTGCGTTGATCGGCGCAGTAGTGAGCACTCCTGAAAAAGATGTGATCGGGTTGGCACCGTTGAAATGAAAGACCTGCAGACCTGCGGTCTGAGTGCCGCCAGAATTGTCAGTGTTGGACGCGCTCCCACCCACGGCTAGAAGATTGCCCTGGGGATTGATCGTCATCGACATCGGGTTGACCGAGATCTTGAGCATGGTGCCGTTGTAGATCGTGTTGCCGCTCGAATCGACGGTGAAAGAGGCAAGTGCAGGTGGCCCGGAGGCGCCGCAGTAATCGTCGAAGGTTTCATGAAGAGCTATCGCCATGTGGCTGGTGGGCAGGTTCTGGTTATCGGAAGCCATCGCCAGGGGGAAATACAGGGCGTTATCGTCGGGCGGCGTCGGCCACGTGCTGCCGTCGGCCCCCCCGAAATTCATCACCCCAAATCTGTCGCGGTAAAAGGCAGCGAGATCGTTTGCACAATAATGCCGCGTGAAGGTATAGGCGTGGGCGTTGTTCCCGGCAATGACAAGGGGACTCCCAAGCACCATGCTGGCGGTCCCGGCGAAGTCCGTGGCACCGGCAAACGTGAATGCGCCGGTGCTTGGATTGATCTTATAGGTCTGCAAAGCGTCACAGCTGTCGTAAATCGACCCTAACCAATCGAATGGTATGTAGGCCTCGGTGCCAGTGCGGTCGATCGTGCCCCCATAGACAACGCTGCAGGACGCGTCCGGGTAGAGCGCCGTGTTGATCTGCGAGGCCTGGCCTTTGAGTGCGCCGTTCGACGCGACGGGATAGGCGTGGAGATAGTTCGTTCCAAGACTGAGGAAGTATTTCCCGTTGCTCCCGATCGCACTGCCCGCAACAGAAAAAGGAGAACCAGATACCAGTGACAGGCTGCCGTTGGAGGCTGCGCTGTAGAGATAGACTCCCTTGCTTGTGCCGACGTAAACATGGGCGGCTTGCGCGGCGGCAGAAGTTGCGGCTGAGCTCACGTCAGGAGAGGTCTGAGCAGGGGTCTGGGGAAAGGCTGTCGCCGAACATAGCGCGGCGAGACCGAGCGTGAGTGTGGACATCCTGAATGCACGACGGACCATGGGAAACTCCTTTTGCGATGAGCCCGGCGGATTCTTGAATTTCGCAAATCACGGTACTCCCACAGGGAGCGAATTGCCACGCGAATGTTGCCCGTGGACGAACTCCTGTTGATCGTGCGAGATTGGTTTGCTCTATCGGAATGGCGGACGTCAGCTTTGGCGGAGGGCGGCCATGGGGTCGATGCCGGCGGCGCGGCGGGCGGGGATGTAGCGTGGCGGCGAGCGCGACTGCGAGAAAGAGCGCGGCGGCGAGCAGAAATGTAACCGGATCGATTGCTTTTACGCCGAAGAGCATGGAACTCAGCAGGTGGGTGAGGGCGGCGGCTCCGGCGATCCCGATGAGGATGCCGGCGAGGGCAACGGCCGATACCCTGCCGCAGCACCAGGTTCAGGATGCGGCGGCGCGGCGCGCCGAGCGCCTGGCGGATGGCGATCTCGCGCGTGCGCTCTACGACGGAATACGAGATGACGCTGTAGAGACCGAGCACGGCGAGCAGCGTGGCGATGATGGAGAACGCGCCGAGCAGCGAGAACACCAGGCGGCGCTGATCTTCGGAAGAATCGAGGACGGAGGAGAGCGTTCGGACTTCCGAGATGGGCTGATTGTGATCGAGCGCGAGGACCTGTTGGCGCACTGCGTTCGTGAACGTGGCGGGATCGCCTTGGGTGCGCAGCATCAGCATGACGGATTGCGGCGGCTGCTGCGCGTTTGGCAGATAGAAGCCGGGCATGGGATCGGCGTCGCGGCCCTGCTGATGCACGGCGGCGGCGATGCCAACGATCTCGAGCGGCTCTTTATGCGAGCCGACCAGCAGGTGCTGGCCGACCGGATCTTGACCGCGCGGATACTGCGGCCAGAAGCGGCGGGCGAGGCTCTCGTCGATGATGGTGACGAGTGGAGCACTGGCGTTGTCGCGCGAGGTGAAGGCGCGGCCGCGCTGTCAGCGGGATATCGAGTGTGCGGAAGTAGTCGGGCGAAATCTGCTGGATGATGGCGATGGGGCGGCGGTTGAGCGGCTGCTCGGGGCGACCGGCGATACGAACCGGCGCGCCGGCCCAGCCGGTGGCGGGAAGGGTGAGGGTGACGCTCGCGTGCTCGACGCCGGGGATCGCTTCGACGCGATCGACGAGCTCGGTGTAGAAGGCGGCGCGCTTCGCATCGGTGTCGTAGATGGCGGGGGCGAGCGAGACCGACATGGTGAGCACGTGGTCGGGGCGGTAGCCGGGATCGACCTGGTAGACGTGGGCGAGGCTCTGGAGCAGGAGTCCGGCGCTGACCAGCAGAATGAGGGAGAGTGCTACCTGGCCGGCGACGAGGAGTCCACGGGGACCGGTGGCGAAATGACGGCGGAAGCGGCCGGAGCGGGTATAGCGCCGTTGCCCTGCAGGACGGCGGCTAGGTCGCGGCGGAAGGCGGAGAGCGCAGGCGCGAGTCCGAAGAGGATGCCGGTGCCAAGAGGAGAGCGCGAGCGCGAAGGCGAGAACGCCGAGGTCGAGGCGAATCTCCGCACTGCGCGGGAGCGCGATTGCGGTGGCGGTACGGATGCTGCGGAGCGCATCCACGCAAGCAGAATGCCGAGTGCGCCGCCGATGAGTGAGAGCAGCGTGCTTTCGGTGAGGAGCTGACGCAGGAGCCGGCCGCGGCCTGCGCCAAGCGCCGAGCGCACAGCGAACTCACGTGCGCGGGTTGCGGCACGGGCGAGCAGAAGACTGGCGACGTTGGCGCAGACGATCAGCAGCAGCAGGCCGACGGCGCCGGTTAGCAGCAGCAGAGGCTCGCGCACATCCGAGACGACCGACTCCTGCAGTGAATGGATGCGAGGCGGCCGGCGAGTGTCTCCGGCCGGGCATCGAGCATTGCTGGATGCGCCGCGGCGTACTGATGGTTGAGGACGGAGAGCTCTTCGCTTGCCTGCTCGATGGAGACGCCGGGCTTGAGCCGTCCGAAGACGTGGAGATAGGGGCTAAGTGGCCGCGACTTGACGGGCATGGGCGACCACTCCAGCGGGCGGGTAGTCCACACGTCGAGGGTTCCGTCGGCAGATGGAAAATCGAAGCGCGGGGGCAGGACGCCGACGACGGTGTATGGCTTGCCGGCGAGCGTGATGGCATGACCGAGAATGGCGGGATTGCCGCCGAACTGGCGATGCCAGAGACGGGTGCTGATCATGACGACATCCGGGCCGCCGATGCGGTCCTCTGCGGGCAGAAAGGAACGGCCGAGCGCAGGCGCGACGCCCGAGGATGCTGAGGAAGTTTGCCGAGACGCGCTGCGCGTTTACGATCTGCGGCTCGCCGATTCCGGTGAGGGCCATCTCCTCTGCGGAGGAGAAGACGCCGGTATCGGTGTAGGAGCGGGCGGCCGCGCGGAGCTCATCAACATGAATGGGAGTGGCGCCGCCGCGAGAGGATGACGAGCTGCTGCGGGTCGGTGTAGCCGAGGGGGCGCAGCAACACGGCGCGCACGACGGAGAAGAGCGCGGTGTTTGCGCCGATGCCGACGGCGACCGTGAGCACGATGGCCGCGGTGAAGCCGGGGCGTTTGGCGATCATGCGGGCGGCGAAGCGAAGGTCCTGCCAGAGGGAAACGATGAATCCGGGTCCGCCCATCATGCGCACCTCCATGGTTTCACTACCTTATAGTTGCATTCATTTGTGAGGGGAAGCAGTGTCGATGTCCAAAGAATCTCAACCGGCTTCGAGCGGGCGTATAGCTTGCTGCGCCGTGGTGGTGCTGCTGGCGCTGGGCTTAAGCGGATGCAGAGGCGGGCGGCGGCCGGAGGCCGGCTCCTCCGCGACCTCGACGGAGACGATTGTCGTGGTGCGGCATGGGGAGAAGGCTGCCGACGGATTGGGGCAGCTGAGTTGCAAGGGGCTGAATCGCGCACTCGCGCTGCCTCGGCTGCTGATTGGGCGCTTCGGGCGGGCGGATGCGGTGTTTGCACCAAATCCGTCGGTGAAGGTGCGGGAAGGCGCGCTGACGAGCAAGCAGTATTCGTATGTGCGGCCGCTGGCGACGATTGAGCCGACAGCGGTCGCGCTGGGACTGCCGGTGAACACACAGATCGGATTCCCGGATATTGCGGGCCTGCAGGCGGCGGTGACTGCGCCGGAGTATGCGAACAGCACGGTGTTTATTGCGTGGGAGCACAAGTATGCGTATGACTTTGCGCGCGATATGCTGCGGTCCTATCGACTCGACCGAGCGCAGGTACCGTTCTGGCCGCCCGACGATTTTGAGACGATGTATGTTTTTCGGATCATGCGGTCGGCGGGGAGTCAGCCATGGATGACGTTTGCAGTTGAGCGGGAGGGGCTTTCTGGTTCGCTGGCGGATACTTGTCCGTCACAATGACGGCGTTTCGTCATGACAGCAGCGACCGATGGCGATTCATTCATTTTTTTTCAGAAGGCTCGGCCAGACAGGGAATCCACGCGTTGCACTCGCGTAAGACCCTGAAAGCCGTTGGGGTAAAACATAAGCGGGAGGGCGGCCTTCAAGAATGCACGATGTCAGCTATCTTCTGGTGCTGGTAATCGGATTGCTGCTTGCGGTGGCGGCCATTGCCGGGCTGGCGCGCCGATTTGCGATGTCCTACCCGATCGCCCTGGTGATCTTCGGCCTGCTCTGCTCGTTGATTCCACGTGTTCCCCGCATTCCGCTGCCGCCCTCGATCGTCTTTCTCGTCATTCTGCCGCCGCTTCTCTATATCGCGGCGTGGCAGACCTCGTGGCGCGAATTCAAATACAACCTGGTTTCGATCTCCAGCCTTGCCGTCCTGCTCGTTTTCTTCACGGCTTTCGCCGTAGCATTTGCGGCGCAATGGTGGCTGCCTGGTTTTGACTGGCGACTCGGATTTTTGCTGGGAGCAGTGGTTTCGCC
This sequence comes from uncultured Acidobacteriaceae bacterium, assembly GCA_963797895.1. Classification (GTDB taxonomy): domain Bacteria; phylum Acidobacteriota; class Terriglobia; order Terriglobales; family Acidobacteriaceae; genus KBS-83. Next base: position 404,988 of record CAWCRD010000006.1, on the reverse strand, counting down.
GACAGATGCCGTGGCGGCAACCTCGATCGCCCGTAAAGTGGGCATGCCGCAGCGCATCGTCGACTTACTGGAGGGCGAGAGCCTCTTGAACGACGCAACCGGACTGCTGGCGCTTGAGTTTGGCGTTCAGATGGTCGTTCAGGGAACGACGCCATCGCTCGCGCGCGGAGTGATCGAATTCGCGTGGCTCACTTTCGGCGGTGTCTTGATCGGTGTCGCCATCGGATTTGTTGTTATCTGGCTAGAACGCTGGGTGGACGACGGACCGGTGGAGATTGCGCTGTCTCTGATCATTCCCTACGCGGCCTACCTTGCGGCCGATGCGGTCAACGCCTCCGGGGTGATGGCGGTCGTCGCCTGCGGGCTGCTGATAAGCCGGCAGAGCTCTCGTTTGTTTTCGCCGAGAGTTCGATTGCAGTCCATCGCCGTGTGGGATGCGCTGGAGTTCCTGCTGAACGGGCTGGTCTTCGTCCTGATTGGTCTGCAGCTTCCATATGTTCTCTCGGGCATTCATGGAAGGACTAAGTTGAGTCTGGTCGCGTATGGACTGGCCTTCTCGGCCGTTCTCGTCCTGCTGCGGATGGTTTGGATGTATCCCGCGGCACGGGTAGCCTGGTGGGTCCGCACGCGAATGATTGGGCAGGCCTACCAGAGGCCGCAGGCGAATCAGGTCTTTGTTATCGGCTGGACTGGAATGCGCGGCGTTGTCGCACTTGCGGCAGCCAATTCGCTGCCATTCACGCTGAGTAATGGAAGTCCCTTTCCCCAGCGCAGCTTCATCATCTTTCTGACCTTCTCCGTGATTCTCGTCACTTTGGTCTTCCAGGGTCTCTCGCTGCCCTGGCTGGTGCGCACTCTGGGGCTTTCGACGCTGGATAGAAGCGTGTGCGAAGAAGGGGAAGCGAGACACCTTCTGTTGCAGGCCGCCATTGGATTTCTCCAGGAGCGGAAAAACTCGGCCAGCAAAGAGAATGAGCTTCATTTCTACGACGACCTGCTCCATCAGTATGAACACAAGATCACGGAGATCGATCCGTGCGGCCCGGATGGAAGCACTCCCAACGAGGGCTCGTCCAACCTGACCATCGAGGGGTTGCTGCTGGATACGATTCGGCGCGAGCGCGAGGAACTCAATCTTTTGCGGGCGACGGGACGAATCGGGGACGAGGTCCATCGAAGTCTGGAGCGCGAACTGGACCTGAGCGAAAGCCGGTTGGCGTAAAGCACGTTCGACGGGCATCTACCGGCAAAGCGGAAGTGACCTGGCAGCGGGCGCCCGGAATCCGTGGACGGCGGGAGCCTGAGTCGTTCGGAAGCTGTCTCTTGACACAAGGCGTGGGCTCCGGGATGCTTATTGCTTAGGTATCCTGCCAAATCTGTGTGTCCTGTTCGCGGCGTTGGCGCGCTGCTTGGGGCGTCCGGTGGGGTGGGATGAGCGGTGTTCGCTCCGGCTACCTGGCCACACCTGCTTCTCTCCCGTGCTCCGCACTGAAAGCTGCAGTTGGCGCGCATGCGCCGCTGGGCCAGCCTCCAGAACCGGCGTGGCGGGACGGAGCCTGACGGAAGAAGGATCGATTTGTTCGAGTTTGTTGCTCTATATGTCGGCGGGCTGCCCAGCAGCTACGTCACTTTCCTGCCCGCTGTGCTGATGGTTGCCGTCTTTTACCTGCTGCTCTTCCGGCCAAACCAGAGGAAGCAGAAGGTGTGGCAGGAGATGCTGAACAACCTGAAGATTGGCGACAAGATCACGACCACGGGCGGGATGCGGGGGACGATCGTGGCGCTGCGCGAGGACGCCATCCAGCTAAAGCTGCCGCCGGACGGGGTGAAGGTCGAAGTCGTGAAGTCGGCGATTGCGGCGGTCACAACGAATACACCGGAAGAAGCTAAATAGCTTTCGTCCGAAGAGGCTAAACAGCTCTAGACCGGAAATAGCTCCAAGACGGGAAGCCAAGTAGCAGTCATCATGCGCAAGAATCTCACGAGTAAAACAGTTCTTATTGTCGCCATCCTGCTGGTTTTCATCTTTGGGATATTCGGCATTCCCAATGGCGTGAGCGGCTCAGCGCTCAAAGATGCGCTGGCGAAGCGGATCAACCTGGGGCTCGACCTGAAAGGCGGCACGCATCTGGTGCTGCAGGTGATGGTCGGCGAAGCGGTGAGCGCGGAAACGGACAACGCGCTGGGCCGGCTGCAGACCGACCTGCAGGCGGCGGGAGTGCAGGTAGGCTCGATCCTGAAGCCGAACCCGAACGACCCGCTGACCATCCAGATCAATGGAGTGCCTGCCGACAAGTCGAGCGATGTGCGCAACATGCTGGACAGCAAGTATGGCCAGCAGTACAACATCGGCTCAACGGCGGACGGCTACACGCTGACCCTGAAGACAAGCGAGCAGCAGGCCCTGGAAAAAAAGGCCATGCAGAACTCGATCGAGACCATCACGACGCGTATCAATTCGCTGGGCGTGACGGAGCCGACGGTGCAAGAGTACGGCCTGGGCAAGAACCAGATTCTGGTTGAGCTGCCGGGCGTGGATGATCCGGGACGGGTGCGCGACATTATTCAGTCGACGGCGCGACTGGAGATCCATGCGGTGACCGGCGGCCCCTACGCCACGCAGGACGCGGCGAAGCAGGCGAACAATGGGGCGATCCCGCCCGACCAGGAGCTGATGGCTTTTGGCGGCACCGATCCTTCCGAACAAGGGCAGTACTACCTGCTGCAGCGGATCGCCGTGGTGTCAGGCTCGGACTTCCGCGATGCACAGCCGGGGCGCGACGAGAACGGCCGTCCGGATGCGACCTTCATCCTGACCCGCGCGGCAGGCGATCGGTTCTACGACTTCACCAGCAAGAACATCAACAAGCCGATGGCGGTGGTGCTGGACAACAAGGTCCAGGAGGTCGCGAACATCCAGGAAGCGATCCGTGACCAGGGACGCATCTCCGGGCTGGGCGAGCAGAAGGCCAAGGACCTGTCGCTGATGCTGCGCACGGGCGCGCTGCCGGCCTCGATTCATTATCTCGAAGAGCGCACGGTTGGGCCGTCGCTGGGTGCGGATTCGATCCGCAAGGGCGTGACGGCGGCGATCATTGGCATGCTGGCCGTGATGATCTTCATGCTGGTCTATTACAAGGGTGCGGGCATCAATGCGGACCTGGCGTTGTTCCTGAACCTGGTGATCCTGCTGGGCTTTATGGGCTTTGCGGGCGCCACGCTGACCTTGCCGGGAATTGCGGGTGTGATCCTGACGGTCGGCATGGGCGTGGACTCGAATGTGCTGATCTTCGAGCGCATCCGTGAAGAGGTTCGCGCGGGCAAAGCGGCGGCGGCGGCGGTGGACCAAGGTTTTGCGCACGCATGGACGACCATCCTTGATACGCACGTGACGACGATGGTCTCTGCGGCAATCCTGTTCCTCTTCGGCACCGGCCCGGTGAAGGGCTTTGCCGTCACACTGGTCTTCGGCCTGGGCGCGAACCTGTTCACGGCAGTGTTTGTGTCGCGGACGATCTTCGATGCTCTTCTGAACCGCAAGCAGCGCGGAGAGGCGCTTTCGATCTAGTGCGAGTGCTGGCCGCACGGGCAGAAGCGCCTTCGGTGTGGGTTGTTGGGTTCGATCCCTTTGATCGCTCAGGATGACACGAGGGGTTTGAACCGTTAGCAGCGTGGGAGGTTCCGATGCGACTGGCGATTGTGGGTGCCGCTGCGGCGGCGGGATTGATTGGGTTGGGAATTGCGACTTGAGGATGACAAAGTAAGTACACGGAGTTCTAAGTGGAACTGTTTCACGACGTAAAGATCGATTGGCTGGGTAAGAAGTGGTATTTTCTCGCCTTTTCTCTGGTTTTCAGTGTGGCCGGGCTGTTGTCCATTTTTTTCTGGCATGGGATTCCGGTGGGCATCGACTTCAAGGGCGGCACGCTGGTGTACGTGAAGTTCGACCAGCCGCCCTCGGCGGATCGTATTCGCGCGGCGGTGGATAAGGCGGGCATTCGCGATTTCCGTATCCAGCCCTTTGGCCAGCGAATCGGGCAGGGGCCTTCAAACGAAGTGATCATCTCGCTGCCGGAGAAGGCAGTGCAGGAGTCGAATGCCGAGGCCGGCAGCGACACGATCATCAAGGCACTGAGCACGAACTATTCGGCGACCGGCGCGGCGAATCAGGGAAAACTCGACCTCGATAATGTGGGCTCGGGCACACTGGCCGACTTCCTGATGCAGCAGGACCCGGAGCATCTGGGACCGGATGCGGGGAAGACGAAGTACGCGCAGCAGGCGGACGCCATCCTGAACTACCGCGACCGGCAGGCGGACGGGCTGATCGCCGGCTTTGATGTGCTGAAGAATGTGGCCGACCCGGCGGTGGTGGCGACGCTCCAGCAGCACACCTATATCTCCGGCTTCCATATCTTCAATACCGAGATTGTCGGGCCGCAGGTGGGCGCGCAGTTGCGCGGGCAGGCGATCCGCGCGACGCTCTACTCCCTGCTCGGGATGCTGATTTATCTGTGGTGGCGCTTCGAACTGATCTATGGCGTCGCGGCGGTGGTCGCCGTCTTTCATGACACCCTGATCACGATCGGCGCGTTCTCGTTGATGAACAAAGAGCTGACGCTGACGGTGATTGCCGCGATCCTGACGCTGGTCGGCTACTCAATGAACGACACGATTGTGGTCTTCGACCGCATCCGGGAGAACCTGCGGATGAGCCGGCGCGAGCCGCTGGGCGAGCTGGTGAACCGCAGCATCAACCAGACGCTGAGCCGGACGGTGCTGACTTCCGGGCTAACATTTCTGACGGTGCTCTCGCTGTTCCTGTTTGGCGGCGAGGTGTTGCACGGCTTCTCATTTGCGCTGGTGGTGGGAATTCTGATCGGGACGTATTCGTCTATCGCGGTAGCTGCGCCGATGCTTGTGGCCTGGCAGGAGTGGCGCGCGGGCCATGGGCGGACCGCGGCTTTGCCCGCTGCGAAACGGGCGCGGGTATAAGTCGACGCCGAAGGTTGGCTGAGCGCCGCTTTTCGCCGGTCCAAATGACAGCGACAGCAGGTCCATCACTCTACCTTTGCTTGCGCTCAGGCTGACAGCGGCCATTGGCGTGCACCGGTTGGAGTGCATTCCGAATTATTAAAATTTTTCGGGAACAATTCACCCGTCCTCAGGTGTCTATAACCAAGAAGTCGCAGGCCCGGTCTCCGCTGAAGTGCGTGGACGCCGCGACTGCTCCCAGGCGGGAGCGGCCGGGCGCGGACGCGAATGGGCGGGGACTTGGTATCTAGCATCGGTTTTTCGAGGTAAGCCATGTTCGAAGACGCCCTGATGGAATCCGGGCACCGGATCAAAACGAAGAGCAAGTGGTGGTCGATCGTTGCTCTCATCATCAACTGCGCAATCGTGCTCGGGCTTGTCCTTTGGCCGCTGATGCATCTTGAATCGCTGCCAAAAAATATGATGGCCACCCTGCTGGTAGCGCCTGCACCGCCACCGCCGCCACCACCGCCACCGCCTCCGCAGGCCCCGGTTAAGGTGCATGTACAGACGGCCAATCCGTTTGAGGCGCCGACCAAGATTCCGCACGAGATCAAGCAGGTGAAGGAAGAGCCGCCGCCGCCAACCAACCAGGGTGTAGCTGGTATGGAAGGCATGGGCGGGGGCGGGGCGATTGGCGGCATTCTCGGCGGCATGGGCAATTCTCCGGCGCCGGTAGTGAAGGCTGCTACGCCGAAGAAGATCGCTATCTCGTCCGGTGTCATGACCGGTCTGAAGATTGGTGGTGTCAACCCGACGTATCCGCCGATCGCGCGTGCGGCGCGCATCTCCGGTACGGTGGTGCTGCAGGCGACGATTTCGAAGTCGGGTACGATCCAGAACCTGCGCGTCATCAGCGGGCCTCCGATGTTGACCCAGTCGGCACTGGAAGCGGTGAAGACGTGGAGATACAAGCCTTATCAGTTGAACGGCGAGCCAGTTGAGGTCGAAACCACGGTAAATGTGGTGTTTAACCTCGGCGGCTAATGCCGGCGTATCTCCCTCTGGTGAGGGAGATGACCATCCACCAACTGGCCTCTTCGTGTCATACGGGTGCGCGGAGGCCAGTGATAGCATCGGGGTGCTTTTTACGCATCCTCAAGCGACTTCCGTTAGCAGTTTCTGTATTACCCCAGGAGGAAAGATTCAGTGATTCTCGCTCAGCTCACTCAGCACGTAGTTCCCCACATTTCGAACCTTGGTCTGTGGTTCCAGGACCAGGGCAGTACGGTTGGCTTCAGTCTCCCCGAGATGTGGGCGCGAATGGGCATTCCGGCGAAGGCCGTGGTGATCATTCTGTTCATCATGTCGATCTGGTCGCTTGCTGTGATCATCGACCGCGCCATTTATTTCAACGCTGCCCGCAAGCAGTCACGTGAATTCGCCCCCAAGGTTGCCGGCGCGCTGCGCGAAGGCAAGCTGGACGAAGCCGTGAAGGTAGCGGACCGCAACAAAAAGTCGCATCTAGCCGAAGTAGTGACTGCGGGTCTGCAGGAGTTCCGCAGCTACGGCAACGGCGGCGCGATTACCGAGGACCAGATCGAATCCAGCAAGCGCGCCCTGGAGCGTGCCGAAGCCATCGTCCATGCCAAGCTGAAGCGCGGCCTGGGAGGCCTCGCGACCATCGGCTCGACCGCACCGTTTATCGGACTGTTCGGCACGGTGGTTGGAATCCTGAACGCCTTCCAGCAGATCGCCACGCAAAAGTCGGCAGGTATCGGCGCGATTGCAGGCGGTATCTCGGAGGCGCTGGTCACGACTGCATTCGGCCTGCTGGTCGCGATCCCGGCCGTGATGCTGTTCAACTATTTCACCAATAAGGTTGAGGCGTTCGACGTGGAGATGGACAACTCCTCAAGCGAGCTGGTGGATTACTTCATCAAACAGTCGCAGCGCCGCTAAATACGGCTTCTGCGACGCCGCCGGCGAGAATCGAAGTGGCAGGGCTCTGCGGGTCCTGCCACCCTCCTTCCCGATGTGGCGGCAGCATCTCCGGTAATTCCCGCGCAGCTAGGGAGCATATATGGCACTTGCAGTAAGAAACGAAGGCGCCAAGGTTAACTCGAACATCAACGTCACCCCGATGGTGGACGTGATGCTGGTGCTGCTGATCATCTTTATGGTCATCACGCCGATGGTGCAGAACAAGGTCAATGTCGATCTGGTGAAGAGCGTGGATGCGACGCCGATGCCCGATGCCGAACATGAAGACTCCGTGGTCGTCGCGGTCACGCGCGACGGCAAGGTATATCTGGGCGCGAACCAAGTGGCCGCGGCCGATCTCGGTCCGAAAATCACGGACATGTTGCAGAACAAGACCAACAAAGAGGTCTATCTGCGAGCTGATGCGCGCTCGAACTATGGCGTCGTAATGGATACGATCGACAATATCCGCACCTCGGGCGTGGATACGCTCGGCGTGCTGACCGAGCAGCCGAACAATACAGTGATGGGCGGCAGCTAGGGAAACGCGTCCCGCGGGATTTCATCTCGGGATTTCAACGGGGAACTTCAAGGAACTGAGGAATCTCTCATGGCATTCTCAACAGGCGGTGGCGGAGGCCTTTCCTCCGATATCAACGTAACGCCGATGATCGACATTCTGCTGGTGCTGCTGATCATCTTTATGGCCATCACGCCGGTATCGCCCAAGGGGCTGGAGGCGCTGGTGCCGCAGCCACCGAAGAACAATACGCCGCAGCAGAAGGAAAACGACACGGCGATCGTGGTGCAGATTCTGCATGGGAACGGCGGGCAGCCGGCTTACAAGATCAACGAGACCGACGTGCAGAAGTCCGATCTCGCAGGCAAGCTGCAGACGATCTTCTCCACGCGCGCGACGAAGGTGATGTTTGTCAAAGGTGACAAGGACCTGGACTTTGCTCCTGTCGCCAATGTGATCGACATCGCCAAAGGCGCGGGCGTCGATCACGTGGGTCTGATTACTCCGAAGATAGCAGCAGGCCAGTAACACGCGCGGCCTCGCGGGAACTCTCATCTCGCTCCAGGTGTCCAACGCTCCAGCATGTTTCCGATTCGCTCGGCGACATGCTGGAAGTGTTTTTGGACGCGACCTGACGGAGGCGCGAGGTTCCCATGACCTTTTCGACAGGTAAGGCAGTTTCTTCCTATATCAACATAACTCCGATGATCGACATCCTTTTGGTCCTGTTGATCATCTTCATGGCAATCACTCCAGTTCCGCGAAGGGACTGGAAGCCGTGCTGCCGCAATCGCCAAGTGAGGATCGGGCATCCACCCACGAGAACCCGGTAATATTGCGAATTTCGTATACGAACAACGGCCAGCTTGCCTACAAGATCAACCAGTCGAACGTCGGAAGGGACGAAATCCGTGGCAAGCTGCAGACGATTTTTTCCACCCGCTCAGCTAAAGTCATGTTTATCCAGGGCGACAAGAATCTCGATTTCAGCCCAATTGCCAGAAGCAAGGATGTTGCCAGATCAGCAGGTATTGACTACGTTGGACTCATCACTCGCAGGATCGCAGCAAATCGGTAATCTATTTCAGTGCCACCCAACCCGCGACCGCTCTTGGTCGCGGTTTTGTTCTTGACCAGACTTGCGGGGCTTAGGAAAACAGTTACAATCACTGCGCAGAGGACTTTCTGTTCTTTGCCCAGTAAACGGACCCCCAATGCGCCGCGGTCTGGCACCTATTCAAGGAGAAATGAAGCAGAATGATGCGTATCGCAAGAGTGTGGATGCCGGCAGTTGCCAGCCTGTCGATGCTCCTCGCCACCACCGGGTGCAACAAACTAAAGGCGCGCGATCAGCTCAACAAGGGAGTCCAAGCGTATAAAAACGCGAGGTATGAGGAGGCGATCGACCATTTCCAGACCGCAGTGAATCTGGATCCGTCGCTGACGATGACTCATATGTACCTGGCGACCGCTTATGCGCAGCAGGTTGTCCCGAATTCCGATACACCTGCCAACAAGGCGCTTGCCGAGCATGCGATCGCGGCGTACAAGGACGCGCTGAAGAACGATCCGGGCAACGTGAACGCGATCAAGGGAATCGCCTCGATCTACTTCAACATGGACAAGGCGGATGACGCGAAGGCATGGCAGCAGAAAGTGCTGGCTGCCGATCCGAAGGATCCTGAGGCGTACTACACAATCGGCGTGATCGACTGGAACAAGGCGCGCCGGAACTCACTGGATTTCCTTGCCGCGCACGGTCTGACAGAGAAGCAGGCGGCCGATGGGGCGATACCCAAGAAGGAATGCCCCAAGCTGGCGGACACGAACGGCCCCTTGGTGGACGAAGCGATCGATTCCCTTCATAAAGCGATTGATCTGCGTCCCTCGTACGAAAACGCGATGGCGTACATCAACCTTGCCTATCGCCGGAAGGCCGAGATCGAGTGTGGCAATGACGATGCACGAAAGGCCGATCTGCAGCAGGCGCAGGACTGGACGGAGAAGGCCCTGGGCGCCCGCAAGGCAAACCTGGAGAAGGCGAACCAGTCTGCCAAGCCGGGTGTGGATACGAACAAGTAGCGGCAGCACGGAAATAGCGAAAAGGAGCCCGGAGAACCGGGCTCCTTTTTGCTTTATGCGAACGTGTGCATCGTCCGAGTTCGCTGCGGAGCGAAGAAACTGCAGGCTCCTTCAATAAGCTCAGGGCCGCCTCTTCAGTTCGTTCAGGATGACAGAGAAAGCGAATCGGACGAAACTGAAACTCTGACCGTTTCGCAACATCCTTGTCGAGCAGCGGCGGCGCGATGCTGAAACAGCCGTCACGGCAATGGCGCTGAGCTTCGGGAGGCCGCACAATACAATCGTGCACCCACTAGGCCTGATCTTCGGGTTTCTCGCCCTCGGCACCGTTTTGCTCGATGCCTTTGAGACGATCATTCTGCCACGGCGGGCGAGCGGGAAGATTCGGCTGACGCGGCTTTTCTATTTGCTCACCTGGGGGCCGTGGTCGGCTGTGGTGAGCCGTTTCCAGAATCGCAGGATGCGCGAGACCGGCTTCAGCTTCTACGGGCCGCTCTCGCTGCTCTTCCTGATGGCGTTGTGGGCGGTGGGCCTAGTCTTCGGATTCGGGCTTTTGTTCTATGGCCTGGGTACGCCGCTCCACGATCCGCTGGGCTTGCATCCGCTGCACACGGCCATCTACATCAGCGGGACGACGCTGTTCACGCTTGGGCTGGGCGACATCATTCCGCTCAACCACTGGGCGCGGGATCTGGTGATCTTCGAGGCGGGCACGGGACTCGGGTTTGTCGCGGTGGTCATCGGCTATCTGCCGGTGCTGTACCAGGCGTTTTCGCGGCGCGAGGGCTCCATCGCGCTGCTGGATGCGCGCGCCGGATCGCCGCCGACCGCGAGCGAGCTGCTGCGCCGTCACGCGAGCGACGGCGGCAACGACGCGCTGGTCGCGCTGCTGGACGAGTGGGAGCGCTGGTCGGCGGAGATGCTGGAGAGCCACATTTCGTATCCGCTGCTGTGCTATTTTCGCTCGCAGCATGATAACCAGAGCTGGCTGAGCGCGGTGACCGCGGTCCTCGATACGTGCGCGGTGCTACTTTCCATCGTGGACTGCTCCGCGTGCCGGCAGGCGAGGCTGACGTTTGCGATGGCGCGGCATACGGTGGTGGACCTGCTGCTGGTATTCGGTATGAAGCCAGTGCAGCTGGCGGGAATGAAGCCCGCGCCACTGACAAAATCGGGTGCTCCGAATGCCACGTCCGCTCCGGGGAATGAGGCGCCGGGACATGAAGAGGATGTGAGCGCAGCGAACCGGCTTCCCGAGCCGGAGCTTGTCCGGCTGACGGAAGTGCTGTGCAAGGCGGGCTACCGGCTGCGGTTGGAGCCGGAGCGGCTGGCTCTCCTGAGGAAGCTGCGCTGGATGTACGAGGGCCAGGTGATCGCGCTCTCTGACTATCTCTGCATGCCGCTGCCCCGCTTCGTGACAGAGACGCCAGGCCGCGATACCTGGATGCTGATCAACAATATCCTGGAGCTGTATTCCGTGCAGCCGCAGGCTACGGACGAGGACACGCACGCGGCAATGCTGATGGCGCGCACGCGGGAGATCTTTGCGGACGAGCCGCATGCGTTCTAGGGATCAGGGGTGCTGGCCGCACAGGCGATTGCGCCTGCGGCGCGTGTGGTTGGGGTTCGCTCCCCTTGCTCGCTCACGCTAGGTATTGTGTTAACGGAGAAGCCGCTGCGTCACTCCTCTTGATGTGGCTACCAGCCCTCTTCCATCATCTGCATTTTCCACACATTTCGCATGGTGGCTTATCGGATGTTCGTAGGTTCCGCCTTTTGTCTATCGCTGCTGGATGTAAGGCGTCTAGATGGTGGTTTCTGCTCAGTCTGTGTTCCGGCATGACTTTGGTCCTTGTGTGGGCTGGCCAAGCCACATGGGAGATACGGGTCAGTGGCCACTAGTAGTCACGGCGAGGCGGGACGTAATTATCTAGTCAATCAGGGCGGCGCTGGCTGGCGGCAGGTGGAGATGGTCGGTTGCGGTCTCGCGCGCGGTGGCCCGCCACTCGCCATTGGCTCCGATGGGCGCCTGGCCGAGGGTTTCGCCTGATTTCGCGGATGCGCTAGGGGCCTGCAGGCGGAGCAGCGGCTTGCCGTTGAAGCGGTGGTCGAGCGAGAGATCGATGGGGTGCTCGAGGCTGAGGTTCAGCGCGGCGAGTGTCACTCGGCCGTCCGCGTGCTGCACGGCATAGACGCGCAGGCCGTCCGGCGCGGTGCTCAGGTTGGCTTCCAGCAACTCGCTCCCTGGTGCGCCTTTCAGTGCGGCTTCGCGGAAGAGCCGCATGCCGTAGTAGAGGGGACGCGCCTCGAAGCCCTTTGCGCGCGTGCCGGCGATCGGGGTGTACCAGCCGAAGCCACCGCCGTGAAAGTTGACCCCCGTGCCCCCGGCCTGCGCGATGCGAAACATGTAGTCGGCTCCCCAGAGGGCTGAGGCGAAGGTATCGCTGACGCCGGGTTTGCCGCCTTGATAGCAGGAGTTGGTCTCGGCCAGGCGGAAGGGCAACCCAGTGTCTTTCGTGACCTGCTCAAGGCCAGCAAACTCGCGGTCCAGTTTGGGGTCGGGACGCAGGAGGCGCGCGATATCCATGGAGGGATCGGTTGGCGGGCCTTCGGCGTAGTAATGCGAAGAGATGAACTTGACATCATCGCGGCAGGCTTTGGCGAAGGGCACCAGCCAGTCGTTGTTGTAGGCGGTGTCCGGGCCGGCAAAGGGGGCATCGGGCACGCGAGCGCGCACTGCCTGGAAGAACTTGCGCCACTCTGCGATGAACTGGTCTGTGTTGTAGGTGGACGGGCGGATTCCGTTGCGGTAGAAGAGATCCGGTTCGTTGGCCATCTGGAAGGCCACCAGCTTCGCTCCCATTGCGTGCGAGACGAATGCAGCTTCCTCGGCGGCCATCTCCGGCGTGCCCAGGCCGAGATTGAGCCCGTAGATGAGCGACCAACCCGGCAGATGGTCGAGGAACTCGCGCAGGTTGCGGATGGCCTGCTCGGTAATGACGCGGCGAGGCGGCGGTTTGTGGCCTTTGTCGGGGCCGAGCGCGTCCTGAATCGGGTTGGTGGAGATACCGTGTGCTTTGGGGTCGGATTTCCAGAAGCAGTACTCGCTGGTGTTGCCGCCGATGCGCAGCACGCCGCGCTGGCCGAGGCCGGCGACGAGATCGATGAGCTGCTTGTTATCGGCGGTGAAGAAGTTGGGATCGCTGAGCTGCGCCGATTCGTAGCTGAGGCCGGTGAAGTCCTCGGCGATGCGGCGGCCGGTGGGCTTACCGAGCGTGACCGTGACGGGCAGCGGAGCGGGCTGCGCAAGGAGACGGGAGACCGGAGCGAGAGCGGCGGTGCCGAGCGCAGACAGGGAGAGAAACCGGCGGCGATTCATCTGCTTGATTCGACCACACGGCGTAGGGAAATGGTTGTTTTACTTGTAGGAGCGCTGGTAGGTGCCGCTCATGCGATCGTGCCAGCCTAGCTGGTCTTCGTCGAACATTGCCCAGAGCAGGCCGAGGCCGAGGGGTAGCGCGGAGAGCAGCACTGCGGCGACGCGGCGCTGCCTGGCCGTGCGGGTGGGGTTGTCATCGTCCATGGTGCAGAGCGCGATACGCGCGTACATCATGCCCGGCGTGCTCTCACCGAAGCGGAAGAAGAGCCATTGGTAGGCAATGAAGGTGGCCAGCGCCGCGAGCGAGGCGGCGATGACCGCGGTCCTGCCGGAGGGCGGGTGGGCCGTGCACGAGTTGAAGACGAAGACGAAGACCAGGAAGCCAGCAAAGCTGAGCGCGGCGTCGACCAGCGCGGCCATGATGCGGTCTTCGAGCGGCGCGGGCCTGATGGGTGGGGCTTCGGCCGGGAGTTGCATTTTGCGCCGCGACGGCGGCTCGGGTTTTGGATTATCCAGCCGGATGGCGGACCAGTCGAGCCCTGCCGTTGCCGCTGCGCCGGGGCGGTGGTCGATGCTCTCCGGCTCCACTTCGAAGATGCGCAACTGGCCCTGCTGGGGCTCAGCATCGCGCAGCGGGCCCTCGGCCAGGCGGGGACGCGCCTTGCGCGTGGCCACCAGCTCACGGGGAAACTCGATAAGGTTCGCGGCGAGTGGAATGGCCGGCGCGACGGTTTCTTCTTCCATCGGGTCCGAAAATTCGGGAGAGAGGTCGTAAGCGCGCGGCGGAGCAGAATCGTGGGAGGACCGTCCGGGCTGTGCGGAGCGGCGCGCCTCGTATGCCTGCATCTGGCGGCGTGTGCGGTCATCGACGTCGTAGCGGACTTCGATGGCCTCGCGGTCTATGCGCTCCTGCTCGGCTTCGAGGATTTCCTCTGCCTCCCGTGCTTCGGCCGCGGCAGCTTCCGCGACGCGGGCGTCCTCCAGGCGGCGGCGCACGGCTTCCTGCGCAGCCTGGGCTTCGATCAGCGCCTTCTCGGCGGCACGGGCAGCCTCTTCGGCTTCGCGCTCCAGCGCTTCGCGATAGCTGGGCCGGGCGGCATAACGCGCGGCTACGGCGGCGACCACGTTGGCGCGGCCGGGCTCGGAGTCTGGGGAGGGGCGTTCCAGCGGCAGGCGAGGCTGGCCGGTGCCGCGTCCCGATCGGCGCGCGCGACTGGCGGCCAACTTCTCGGTCAGCTCGATCTTCCAGGCCGGCACATCATCCGGCACAAACTTTGCCATCGCTCTTGTCCCTGCTCTCACAGCTACTGTACTCATACGCGTTCCGCTCGCTGCGTATCGTGTCACCGCTGGGGAGGAAGGCGGCGCGCGGAGAAACGAAGCAAACCCGCGCGTCTTCGCGAGATGCGGCGAAGACGCGGCAGAAGAAGTGTCGTCTGAGCCAGAGCCACGCGGTTTCCGCGATACGGAACAAGCGCCGTTTATCGATGCATTCTCTCCCTGAAGCGTAGAGCGAAACTCCGATCGAGGTTATGCGTCTGAGACACAAGGCATAACCCGTTGGCGGAACGCTCTGCTCGCAGCGGGAAAATGCTCTATTCTGGCCTTGCCCGTGCCGAAAAACCTGCGCAGTTTTCTATGTATCACGGTGATGTGGCTCTGTCATCCGCAGCCTGCGCTTTGGGCGTGGCAGAGCGGGCACCCGGAATCAAGCGCGGTACCGGCAGCGCAAATAGAGTCATCCTCCGCGCCCGGCTCTGCATCCTCCACCACGCCGGGTTCCTCAGACGGGCCACTGCCCGATGTGCCGGATGCGGATGAGTTGCCGCGGCTGGAGCCGGTTCCGGGGCCGGGCAAGAAGATGGTCCCGGTGCACATCGCGGCGAACACCCAGCGTAAGGACGGCCCGGTCTACACGCTGCTGGGCGATGTGGAGATCCATTACAAAGACTACGTCATCCACGCCGACCGGATGAACTACAACGAAGACACCGGCGAGGCGCGCGCCGAAGGGCATGTGGAGCTGGACGGCGGCCCGGCGGATGAACACATCCTGGCCGATCACGCGACCATGAATCTGGATCTCGATACGGGCCGGTTCTATACCGTGACCGGCAGCGTGGGCGTGCGGGAGAATGTCAGCCGCAAAAAAATCATCTACACCACGACCAATCCGTTCCTGTTTACCGGCCGCGTCGTCATCAAGAACGGCCCGGAGGAATTTCGGGTCATCGGCGGAACGATGACCTCCTGCCGACTGCCGCATCCGGACTGGGTGATTGCAGCAGGTCGCATCGATATGGCGGACGGGCAGGCGACGGCGCGCAATGCGCTCTTTCGCGTGCTGAATATTCCCATTGTCTATCTACCGTACGTGACGCATCCGGTGATGTCGTCGGACCGGCAGTCGGGATTCCTGATTCCGGTCTTCTCGCAATCGAATACCAAGGGCAGCGTCTTCGGCGAGCAGTATTACCTAGTGCTGAACCGCAGCATGGACGTGACCTTCGGGACTGACTTCTACTCGAAGCGCGGCTGGGCGCCGAGCGGAGAGTTCCGCTACCGCGGCCACGGAGACGATTTCGCAGATCTCCGGTTCACGGCACTGTTCGATCGCGGCACGCTGGTCAACGGAAAGAAAACCGATCAGGGCGGTCAGGATGCCCTGGTCAACTTCCGGCACAGCCTGGGCGAACACACGCGGCTGGTGAGCAACGCGGAATATCTCAGCTCGATCATCTATCGCGAGGCTTTTGCCGAGAGCTTCGTTCAGGCGACGGCTACGCAGGTGAACTCTAACGTCTACGCCACGCACAACAGCGGAGGCGTCTCGGAGACGGGCAGTTTCAATCGCTACATCAACTACGCGCAGGTGAGCCCCTACGTGCAGGATGTGGTGATTGCGCACTTGCCGGCGATTGACGTGGTGTCGCTGGACCGCCGGCTGGCGGGGACGCCGCTGCTGTGGAGCGCCGACGGCAGCGTGGCGGGATTGAACCGGCATGAGCCTGGCTTCGAGACGGCTCACGAGGTGGGGCGCGTGGATGCCCGTCCGGGGCTCTCCATGCCGCTTCACCTGGGCGGCTTCGATGTGCGGCCTGAAGTTGCGATGCGGGAGACCTTCTACACCAAGAGCCAAGCCCCCACGGCTGTGCTCGATCCGGACACGAAGACGTACGTGCCGGTGTATCGCTCCGCGAGCCTGGACCGCAAGGACGTGGAGGCAGGCGTGGAGTTGCGCGCGCCGGTGATGGAGCGCGATTTCACACCGGCGTGGCTTGCGCATTTCGATCGCGCGCTGCGCCACACCATTGAGCCGGAGGCGCATTATCAGTTCGTCTCCGGCATCGACAACTTCCGCAACATCCTGCGCTTTGATCCGACGGACCTGGCGAGCGACACCAACGAGATCGAATATTCCGTTACGCAGCGCTTCTATCTGAAGAAGCTGCACCCGAAGCCCTGCGGCAATCTGGCGCTGCCGCCGGAAGGGTATGGGCGGGTGTATCTGCCGGTGGGCTATCACGACTGCTCCAACACGGACACAACCGAGTCGCTGACCTGGACGCTGGGGCAGAAGCGTTTCTTCGACCCGAAATTCGGCGGGGCACTGATGGACAACCGGCGTAATGTACTGGCCACCACACTCGATCTGACGGGGGTCTCGTTTCTCTCCAATCCGCGAGACTATTCACCACTGATCTCACGCATGGCGCTGCGCACCAATCACACGCTCGCGTTCGGATGGGACGCGGACTACGACTTCCAGGCCGGCCGCCTGAATGCCAGCAATGTGTACATGGACGCGCGTCACAATGGCTTTTTCGGCAGCATCGGGCATGCGCGACTGGAATCCTTGAATCCCAGCACGCTGCCGACGCCGAAGACGCCATCTTCCGTGACGAACTACGAACAGCTTCGTGCGACTTTGGGATATGGCGCCGCTACCAAGCCGGGCTTCAGCGCAGGCCTCAACCTGGGCTACGATCTCAACCAGTCGCAACTGCAGTACGGGGGCGTGCAGACCAGCTACAACTGGAACTGCTGCGGATTGACGCTCGAATACCGCCGCCTGGCGCTGGGAGCGGAGCGCAATGAGAACTATGAGAGCTTCAACTTCACCTTGGCGGGGATCGGGACTGCGGGAAATATCAACCGGTCGCAGTTGATCTATTAAGGGGTAACGGCTAACGCCCATTGAGGTGATTCCGTCTTCTCAGGGGTCGCTTCGCTCCAACCGGATACCGGGAAATAACTCACCCTAGGGTTCGGCTAGAGTGGGGCATCCGTTCGGCTGCAACTGCCTGCAGATTACGGGTTCTCGTGCCTTCTGCACTTTGCTCAGGATGACGAATTGGTGCAGTGAGCCAGGGCTTTGCTTCGCCTGCGCTGGCGGGAGCCTGCGATAATGGAGTGTTCTGGTTTCGCGGTGAAAGGTGGTTTGTTTGTTCCGTTTCCGGCTTGTCCTTCTCTGTTGTGTTGCGGCGATCGTCAGCTTTGGCTGCAAGGCACAGATTCCTCCTCCTAACGCTTCGATGGATCGTCGTATCGAGGTGCTGGTGCGCTCCCAGTTCAACGTGCCTTCGGAGTACGACGTTTCGCTGGGAGGCAAGACGAAGAGCGACATTCCCGGCTACAACAATCTGCCGGTCACCTTCTCGCATAACGGCAAGCAGACGACGGTGACGTTCCTCATCTCGACGGATGGCAACACCCTGGCCCGGCTGGAAAAGTTCGATATCAGCAAGGACCCGCAGTCGATCTACTCGGTGGCTCACCGGCCGGTGCGGGGTAATCCGGATGCAAAGGTGACGGTGGTCAACTACGACGACCTGGAGTGCCCGTACTGCGCCCGCATGCACGAAGAGCTTTTTCCGGCCACACTCGACCACTACAAGGGTCTGGTGAAGTTTGTTTATAAAGACTATCCGTTGGTGGAGATTCATCCGTGGGCAATGCACGCTTCGGTGAATGCCAACTGTTTGGCCGACCAGAGCAGCGATGCATACTGGCAGTTCGTGGACTATGCGCACAGTCACGGGCAGGAGATCGACGGCAACCACGACAACGCGAAGCAGTCCTTTGCCACGCTTGACCAGCAGGCGCGGGAGATCGGCAAGAAATTTAACGTAAACGGGCCGAAGCTGGATGCCTGCCTGGTCAAGCAGGACGAGTCGGTTATCCGCGCGTCGATGCGGGAAGGCCAGAAGCTCGGCATCGACGGCACGCCGCAGGTGTTTGTGGATGGCGAGCGGATAGCGGCGGGTGCGCAGCCGACCTCCTCGGTGTGGGATGCGATTGATCGTGCGCTGAAGGCAGACGGCGTGACTCCTCCGGAGCGGAGTGAGGCCGCGCCTGCCGCCCAGCCGGCGACGAATCAGGCGCCGAGTTCGCCGAATCCATCGAAATAGCGCCCAAAAAAGTGGCGAGAAAATCGAGGTGGACCCCTTCGGGCCGACTGAATCATCGAAGCACCACCACCTGGCCTTTGGCTAGAGTAGGGCATCCTCGAGGTGAAGATACGATAAGCTTTGTGGTGCGTTCCGCCGGAGCGCTGCTCGAAGGAGACAGAGTGCCTGAAGTTCCGCTGCATGCATCCCGCACTAGCTTCCCCTCCCCATTTCGTCGTGCAAATTTCAGGCTCGTCCTAGGCCTGGCCTGTCTGACATTTGCTGGCGGCTGCAACCGGCCGCACCAGCCGGACGTCGTGGCTACCGTGAATGGGCATCCGATTGACCGGGCGACGATGGAGCGCTATTACAAGTCGAGCCTTGGGGGCGCGCCGCAGGAGCCTTCGCAGGTACAGTCGCAGATTGCGCATCTGGAGATCCTGCGCAACCTGATCGATGACGATATCAAGCAGCAGCGCGCAGCCAAGCTGAACCTTGTGGCCACGGACGAAGAGGTAGACGGGAAGCTTGCGGAGATCAAAGCGCCCTACACGCAGGAGGAGTTCAATCGCCAGCTCAAGGCTAAGAGCATGACGCTGGACGATCTGAAGCACGAGATCCGGCGCGGTCTGACGAACGAGAAGCTGATGAACAAGGAGATCTTCTCCAAGATCAACATCACGGACGCGGACATCACGGAGTATTACAACGCCAATAAGGCGCTCTTCAACGTGGTGCAGCCGGAATACCACCTGGCGCAGATCGTCGTCTCCACGCTTCCGCCCGCGGGCAGCGGCCAGCCGGCGAAGGGCATCAGCGACGCGGAGGCGAAAAAGAGAATTGAAGCCATCCATACGCGGCTGGAAAGCGGCGACGACTTCGGCGCTCTCGCCTCGCAGTTCAGCGATGATCCCGCGCACGCCAGCAGCGGCGGCGATCTGGGCGCGATTGCGGAGTCGCAGCTACGCCAGGACGCTGGCGCCTTTGCTGCCATCAGCAAGCTGAAGCCGGGGCAGATCACGGATGGTCTGCCGGTCTTCGACCAGAGTCACAAGCCGGATGGCTACGCGATATACAAGCTGCTGGACAAAGAGGCTGCGGGGCAATATCAGATCAACGATCCCCGGGTGCAGCAGACGATCCGTGCCCGGTTGCGTGAGAGCCGCGCGCAACTGCTGCGCACCGCGTATGACGAGATGCTGCGGGATCAGGCGCACGTCGAGAACTACTACGCGGAAGAGATATTTAAGAAGGGCGCTCAGTAAAGGCCTGGCGGCGGACTCGTCGTTCGAGGCACAAGCGCCTGCGGCGCGTTCCGTGGGGTTTCGCTCCTTCGATCGCTCACGTTTAGATTGTGGGTGACTTTCCCGAGTCCATAATGGGGCACCCGGCGAAAAGCAGATCCCTCCACTTCGCGGGTGACGTTTCGCGTCACGGCTTTGGTCGCGATGGCGAGCCGAGGGAACGGAAGTGGCGGTCCGCTCAGGATGACAAGCGATGCGGTGAATGAATAGCGGCCACACTCGCGTTTGCGGGTTACACTAGGACGCTCTTTGGGAGGCTGCTCTTGTCCTATCGCGCGTTGTCGCGGCTCCTGTTGTCTGTCCTGATCCTTCCCGTCCTCTCCTTTGCTCAAACACAAGCGCCCTCTGCACGCACGCTGGTGCGGGCGGGGCACCTGGTGGATGTGCGTGCCGGGCGCGTGCTGGATGCCGAGACGTTGGTGGTCTCCGGCGATCGCATCGTCGCAGTGGGGCCTACAGCGCAAGTGAAGGAGCTGCCGGGCGACAAGGTCATCGATTTGGGGGACGCTACGCTGCTGCCGGGCATGATCGATGTGCACACGCACCTGACCGACGAAACGAATTTCGATCCGTATCACGAGCTTTCGACCAGCGTAGCGAAGAGTGCGCTGATTGGCGCGCGCAATGCGAAAGTGACGCTCGAGGCGGGCATCACGACCGTGCGCAATGTCGGCGCGGATGGCTTTGCGGATGTGGACCTGCGTGACGCGATCAACGAAGGGCTCATCGAGGGCCCGCACATGCAGGTGAGCGGGCCGGCGCTGGGGATCACTGGCGGCCACATGGATAACAACCTGCTGCCGGAGGAATACCATGCGACAGGCGATGGAGTGGCGGATGGGATTCCGGCGGTGCAGCACATGGTGCGGCGGAACATCAAGTACGGCGCGGACCTGATCAAGATCGGAGCGACCGGCGGCGTGCTTTCGAAGGGCGACGATCCGCAGGCGAGCCAGTACACACTTGAAGAGATGCAGGCGATCGTGGCCGATGCGCACCGGCTGGGACGCAAGGTGGCGGCGCATGCGCATGGCGCGCAAGGGATTCTGTGGGCGAGCGAGGCAGGCGTGGACTCGATCGAGCACGGAACTTACATGAATGATGAAGACATCAAGATGATGAAAGCAAAGGGCACGTACTTTGTGCCGACCGCGTATCTCGTCGACTGGGTGAACAAGAACGCGCATCTGCCGGCGTTTTATGAGAAGAAGATGCACGATGTGAGCGCGGTCGAAAAGGCGAATGCGAAACATGCCATCGCGGCCGGCGTGAAGGTGGCGATGGGCACGGATGCGGCGGTCTATCCGCACGGGCTGAATGCACATGAGTTCGAGGTGTACGTGCGCGACTTCGGCATGACACCGGTGGAGTCACTACGTACCGGCACGGTGAATGCCGCGGACCTGATGGGGTGGAGCGACCGCGTGGGCTCGCTGGATGCGGGCAAGTGGGCGGATGCGGTTGCGGTCAAGGGCAACCCGCTGGAGGACATCACGGTGCTGCAACATCCTGTGTTCGTGATGAAGAGCGGGGTCGTCTATCGGGACGACCTCCATCGCGACTAAAATTTCGGACAGTTAAGATAGGCGGAATGGTCCGATACGGGATTCTTGGCTTCGGCCATCATGGCGAGCGGCGGCTGGCTCCGGCCTTTGAGCGCACGCAGAATTCTCAGCTGACCGGCATGTGGCGGCGCGACCAGGAGCGGGCCCGCGAGAACGCGGAGCACTTCGGCATTGCCCAGGTGTTCGCTTCGCCGGAGGAGCTTTGCGCCTCGTCCGCGATTGATGCAGTGTTCGTCGCCAGCCCTGACGCGTTGCACTGCGAGCACACGCTGCTGGCGCTGCGCTACGGCAAGGCGGTGCTGTGCGAGAAGCCGCTGGCGATGAATGCCGCGGAAGCGATCCGCATGGTGAACGCGGCGCGGGCTGCTGACCGCCCTTTCGGCGTGGCGCAGAACTTTCGCTACAACGCCTCAGTGATGCGTATCCGTGGACTGGTGGCTGAACGAGTTATCGGCACGCCGGTGTTTGCCACAGCGCATTTCTGCTTTCTCAGCCGCAACAGCCCGCGCACCTGGATCAATGACAGCGGCATGGCGTGCGGCGGACCGATAGGTGATGTCGGCATTCACGCCATCGATGCGTTGCGATTTCTGCTGCAGCAGGAAGTGGTTGCGGTGAGTACGATGGCAGTCTGCAGGCCAGAGCCTGCCGCAGCCTCTGCGCGGGAGCTGGAAGAGAGCGCGGCGATTACGTTGGAGTTCAGCCGCGATGTGCTGGCGAGTGTGCATGTGAGCTTCCGCGCGAACTATAGGACCTTCGTTGAAGTGGTGGGCGAGGACGGCGTCCTGACGGCGGAGAGCGGCCTTACGGTGGATCGCCCGGTGACCATCGTTCATCATGCCGGCGCGAAGATTATCTCGGAAGAAACGGTCTCGAACAGCGACGCGTACACCCGCATGCTGGATGCCTTTTCCGCTACAGTTGAGGGCACCGGAACGTTTGCGAGTCCTGGGGAGGATGGCGTCCAGAACCAGCAGATTCTGGATGCGGCGTTTCGGAGCTGGCACAGCGGCTGCCGGGAGCGGATTCGCTAGGACTGGCCGTCCGGGCGATTACGCCTGCGGCGCCCGCGTTTCGCTTTGCTCCGGTCGGGAATCGTGAGGTGCGCCGTTTATTCAAGGATGGCGAGGACCTGGCCGGACGCTACTTTGTCGCCTGCTGCAACACGCACTTCTCTGATGCGGGCGTGGCGCGGAGATTTTAGCTCGTTCTGCATCTTCATTGCCTCAATGACCACGATGCCCTGATGTGCCTCGACCGATTCGCCGGTCGTTACCAGCACGCGCGCGACACGGCCGGGCATGGAGGCCTTGATGTGCACTGCGCCATTGCCGGCTCCGGGGCCTTTGCGCTGTGCGCGCAGCGAGCGGGGATCGGTGACGGCGACGCGGTGCTCGTGTCCGATCAGCGCGACCGTTTCTTCATCGGCATAGATGGTGCGGACGCAGCGATAGGAGCGCCGGACGTCACCATCGCCGATGAGCAGCGAGAGCACGCCGGGCATTGGCTCGCAGACATTGACCGGGATGATGCGGCCGTCCATATGTGCCACGTAGCCGTCTGGTTTGCGCTCCAGTGACACGCGGCGGAGGACGCCATCGACTTCGATCTCGAGCACGGTCATCGGCGCAGGCCCCGCTGCAACGCGAGCCGCTGCCATGGACGCTCGGTGTAGTTGGCGGCTGGAGTCGGTGTGGTGGCTGTGGAGAGCATTGCGGCGGCGACCATCGCTGCTTCTGCCGTATGTGCGGCGGCTTCGCCATTCGGTACGACGGGTTGCACGAGCAGGCGATCGAGGTAGCCGGTGTCGATGCGCGCGGCCCGGAAGTCGGGGTCGTCCAGGATGCGGCGCAGCAGCTTGAGGTTGGTACGGATGCCGCCGATGACATACTCATCGAGCGCGCAGCCCAGGCGCGCAATCGCGGTGGCGCGGTCGGGCGCGAAGGCGATCAGTTTGGAGAGCATTGGATCGTAGTCGGTGGGGACTTCCCAGCCTTCGTAGACGCCTTCATCCTCACGGAGGCCGGGGCCGCCGGGCCGCACGAGGCGCGTGATCTTGCCGGGTGAGGGCAGAAAACCGGTCTCCGGGTCTTCGGCGTAGACGCGCACTTCGAGCGCGTGACCGCGCAGCGTGATCTCGTCCTGGGTGAAGGGCAGCGGCTTGCCTTCGGCGATGGCGATCTGCAGATGCACGAGGTCGAGGCCGGTGACCAGCTCGGTGACGGCGTGCTCTACCTGAAGGCGCGTGTTGACTTCGAGGAAATAGAAGTTCTGTTCCTCGTCGAGCAGGAACTCGACCGTGCCTGCGTTGACATAGCCGGCTTCGCGCGCAAGGCGGCAGGCTGCTTCACCCATGCGGCGGCGGAGATCGTGGCCGACAACTGCGGAGGGCGCTTCCTCGATGACCTTCTGATGACGCCGCTGGACGGAGCACTCGCGCTCGCCCAGATAGACGCAATTGCCGTGCTGATCGGCGATGAGCTGGATCTCGATATGGCGGGGCCGCTCGATGAGCTTCTCGAGATAGACCTCACCGGATCCGAACGCGCGCGCGGCCTCGTCGCTTGCGGAGAGAAAGGCGGAGGGCAGCTCTGCCGCAGTCCGGATGGCCCGCATCCCCTTGCCGCCACCTCCGGCTGCGGCTTTCAGCATCACGGGATAGCCGATTTCTTTGGCAATTTTCAGAGCTTCTTCCGCAGAGGCGAGGCCGCGTACCGAGCCCGGAGTGCGCGGCATGCTGGCGCGATCGGCGGCGGCGCGGGCGCGGGTCTTCGATCCCAGCTCGCGCATGGCCGATGCGGGCGGGCCGATAAAGGTGATGCGGGCGGCAGCGCAGGCTTCGGCGAAGTCGGCGTTTTCGGAGAGGAAGCCGTACCCGGGATGAATGGCGTCCGCGCCGCAGGTGCGGGCGATCTCGAGGATGCGGTCCCCGCGGAGATAGGAGTCCACCGAGGGCGCGGGCCCCAGGCGGTATGCCTCGTCCGCGTAGAGGACGTGGAGGGCGGCCCGGTCAGCATCGGAATAGACGGCGACGGGCGAGATGCCGAGCTCACGGCACGCGCGGAGGAGGCGGAGTGCGATCTCGCCGCGGTTGGCGATCAGGATCTTGCGTAGGGAGGTCACCAGTGAGGGATTCTAGAGCAATTTTACAAACGCTGGGTATGCACCGCATTCGGGATGAGCCGGCAGTCTAGCCGGCCGGCTTGCTGGTCGCTCGCCGGGGCTTCGGCTTGCTGGTCGCTCGCCGGGGCTTCGGCTTGCTCTTGGTCTGAAGGTTCAGCGCCACTGCAGCGCGGATGAGATTCTTTAAGGCCGCCTCGTCGAGCTTGTCGCCTTCGTGGATGTCGATTGCCCGCCTGACATTCCCGTCGAGGCTGGAGTTGAATAGACCGGAAGGGTCCTTCAGCGCAGCTCCCTTCGCAAATGTCAGCTTGACGACGTTCTTGTACGTCTCTCCTGTGCAGACGATGCCTTCGTGAGAGAAGACGGGAGTGCCCGGCGATGTCGCCTTGGCCCACTTCCACTCTTCGACCATTTCAGGGTCCGCCGCGTGAATGATCCCGCGAACTTTCGCGAGCATCTTGCCGCGCCAGTCGCCTAATTCCTTGATCTTCTCGTCGATGCATGCGGAGGCAGATTCCACCGGAACGGGGTTTTTCATGGACGGCTCCAACTGTCGCACCTAATTTAGCTGCGCTCAACGTCACCTGCAACCTCCGCAAGCGGAGAGCTCTTCTGGTTCGACGGTCACTGCCGGTTGCTAAATCATTTGGTGTGCCTCGTTTGCTAAAGTCGTGGTCATGTCCGAGCGTTCCACGGAGCAGATACGCGAATTGCTCGACTTACTTTACCGCGTGGATTCGGGACGGATCCTGGCAACGCTGATCCGCTTGCTCGGTGATTTTGACCTTGCCGAGGAGGCGATGCACGAAGGTTTTGCGGCTGCGCTGAGCCTGTGGCCCAGGGATGGAGTCCCCGATCATCCTCGACCATGGTTGATCTCAACAGCCCGGTTCAAAGCCATCGATACTCTGCGTCGACGGGCACGATTCGATGCGTCTCAACACGAGCTCGCACGATATCTCGAAGCGCGCGCTAGTTCGGCGGAAGGCTCCGATGAGGACAGCGTTGAGGATGATCGGCTGCGCCTGATCTTTACGTGCTGTCATCCGTCTTTACCGCCGGAAGCGCACGTTGCGCTCACTTTGCGTGAAGTGTGCGGGCTGACGACCGAGGAGATTGCGAAGGCCTTCCTCACTACACCGCGTACGCTGGCGCAGCGCATTGTGCGCGCAAAGGCAAAGATTCGAGACACACCGATTCGGTACGAAGTGCCGTCGCCAGCGGAATTGCCAGAACGACTGGATACGGTGCTTCAGGTGCTCTATCTCGTCTTCAACGAGGGTTATTCGGCTGCGACGGGAGCGGAGGTAACGCGGGCCGAGCTAACCGGCGAGGCGATTCGACTGGGGCGGTTGGTGAGCGAACTCCTGCCAGAGCCGGAGGTCTCAAACCCGGAAATCATGGGGCTGCTCTCGCTGATGTTGCTCCAGGAATCTCGCCGCGCCGCGAGAACATCACCGAGCGGAGAGCTGATTTTGCTGGAGAATCAGGATCGCTCGCTCTGGAATCGCGACCAGATCGCCGAGGGAGTGGCATTGCTGGAGAAGGCCCTGAAGTCCCGCCGCTTTGGTGCTTACACGCTGCAGGCTGCGATCGCGGCCGTTCATGCTGAAGCGGAATCAGCCGCTGCGACCGACTGGCGGCAGATTGTTGCGCTGTACAACCAGTTGGTACGAATTCACCCTTCGCCAGTAGCACATCTCAACCGTGCCGTGGCAATTGCCATGCGCGATGGCCCAGAGGCTGGTCTGGCGCACATCGACGCCGTCTTGGAACATGGCGAATTGGCAAATTACTACCTGGCGCATTCAGCCCGTGCCGATATGTACCGCAGGTTGGGCAGGACCGCTGAGGCCCGGTCCGCTTATGAGAAAGCTCTGATGCTGACCCAACAGAAACCGGAGCGGCACTTCCTGCAGGAGCGGATTCGGCAGCTGAAATAAAAATTGGGATAGCTGTCGATTTTCAGTCTCCCCAACGACTACCTGACAAAGAACGATGAACTACGGTTCCTGCCTAACAGGAAACGAGTCATCGGAAATAGGCCACAGAAACCAAGGAGAAAAAGTCATGCCACAGTATCTGGTTGCGAACTACCTCCCCGACGACTTCGACCCATCCACCGTAACCGAAACGATGATGGAAGAGATCCACGCGCTCAACCGCTCAATGATTGCTGTCGGCGCCAGGAAGTTCGCTTGTGGCATTTCGCCGGCCGGCAACGCAAAGACGGTGCGGAAGCAGCCTGATGGTACTGTGCTCGTTACTGATGGGCCATACACCGAGACCAAGGAGCACATGGGCGGATTCTGGATACTGGAAGCCGCGAATCTTGATGAGGCACTTGCATGGGCGAAGAAGGCTGCCCTCGCCTGCGATGTACCCGGCGAGGTGCGCGAGCTTCTTTTCTTCCCGGCTCCGGAACAAGGATCCGGCGGAAGCAAGTAGACAGCCCGAGCGCCAAGACTTCGGAACATGCATCGTCTAGACCATGGGACGAAGAACCCGACGCACGACGACCTGTCCGCCGTGCCTGTGCAACGAGCCAGCGAGAGGCTACGCCGCTGGCTCCCGCCTGGAGGAGAGAGAGAAGGACAATGAAATACATCTGTTTGGGATACATCGAGCCTGGAACATTCGAAGGGATGACCGAGGACGAGCGACACGCAGTGCTCGATGAATGCTTTGACCACAACGACCATCTGCGCGCCAACGGACATCTTGTCACCGAAGTAGCCCTTCAGCCTCCGGAGACCGCGTTGACCCTGTACTGGAAAAACGGTAAGGTCGCGACGACCGATGGCCCCTATGCGGAAACCAAGGAACAAGTTGGCGGCATTCAGATCCTCGAGGCACGAGACATCCATCATGCCGTTCAGCTTGTCTCGCAGCAACCAGGCTTCAGGTATGGGCTTGGACCGATTGAGATACGGCCGGCTGCGGATTTGAACGAGATGATTCAGGAGAGCGAGCGCCGACGGCGAATTGCGCGATGACGCCGGCCGAGGTGCGCTCAGCGTGGCCTGCAAGTTCCGCTGACGCCGTCTCGCACTCCTACGCCCTAAACAGCCGGCGATACGCGCGGTCAGGCACTCTCGCCGGCGCACTGTTTGCTGCTGGCATAGGGATGCCGATGACACGACCCTCCGGCCGCAGCGCCCACGATGCCACAGTGACCCCAGTAAGGACAAGAGGAGCGATGATGTGAAAGGCGTAAACACCGTACACGCCGACCGCAGTGACGGATGCGGCCGCGCCTGTCAGATCAAAGAAGATGCCGGCATAGGCCCACTCCTTGAGCCGGGGATAACGCGGCACGAGTATCGCAATGGCTCCGAGCGCTTTCCAAAATCCCAGGATGGCGAAGAAGTACATCGGGTAGCCAAGGAGGGGCACTACGCCATGGGGATTGCCCAGATATTGGGCTATCTGGGCAATGCCCCCGGTTCCGATAAAAAAAGCTACGAGTATGGTCGTGACCCAATAGGCGATATTTTTTGATTTTGTGGTCATTTCAGTTCTCCCATGATCCGATCCAGATTGCCGAAGAATTTTTGCCAGCCATACTTTGCACCCTGGTACGCTGCCTGCTGATCGGGACGGAAGCCGGACTGTTCCATGCGCACGCGGGTGCCGCCTTCAGCCGGAGTCAACGTAAACAGCACCACCCACTGCAGGCCGCTGTCGCTTCCGCCAGTACCCCAGTTATAGGAGAGGCGTTGCAATGGGTCCACGACGAGCACTTCGCAGTCGACAATACCGTTCCAGTTGGGCATGGGGTCGGCGCGAAACTGGAACTTGCGCCCGGCCACCGGCTCGAAGTCGTTGTTCATCATCCACTGCGCGAGGAGCGGGCTCTCGGTGAGCGCACGCCAGAGCTTTTCCGGCGGATGTGGGAATACCCTTTCGATCACAAGGGTACTGGGGCTCTCTGCTGAATTGCTCATGGATCCATCCTTTCCAAAAGGGCTTCAAGACGGTCAAACCGGTCACGCCAGAAGGCGCCATAGAGATTGAGCCAATCCACCATTGGCGTCAGCGCATCGGGCTGCGCGCGATAGTGAGTTTCGCGTCCGTCGCGGCGATGTCGCACCAGCTTTGCGCGCTTGAGCACGGTGAGGTGCTTGGAGACAGCAGGCTGGGAGACGCCCGCATACCGGGTCAACGCGTGCACGGTCTGTTCGCCCTGCCGGGTCAGCTCCTCAAAAATGGCCCTGCGCGTTGGATCTGCGAGCGCGCGGAAGACGTGATTGGCAGCGATCGGCTTCACGCCCAAACCATAACCGTACGGTTATGAAATGTCAAGAGAGACGTGGCGTGGAGTTCGTCCCAGGTTTCAACAAGCAGGGGTAGGCAGGATTTTTACGTGCGAGATCCTGATGACAACGCTATTTCGTTCGTCACTGCCGGCAAGACTTTGCCAAGTCACCCACGCTTCGTCGAGCTAAATCAGATGGACAACAGGTTATTGAAAAAGTCACAGGGAGCGATCTAAGATCGCTTCGAATCCTCGCCGTCTCCCACCAGAGCACTGGTAAGGAAACGGTTCCTCCGCTGGCTCCACAATGCATCAGGCGTTTTTTCCCGATGCAAGGAGTACCAAACCATGACACGGTTCTTGTCTTTGCACCGAGCCGGGCTGTTAGCGGCGCTGCTGCTCGTGGGTATCGCTTCAGCCCTTCATGCCCAAACCGAATATGTCGTAACTGACATCGGCACACTCGGCGGTACGATAACTTTCGGCTACGCTGTCAACCTTCGGGGACAAGTGGCCGGCGCAGGTTTGACCAGCGGGAACAACGCCTACCGTGGCTTTCGCACCGCACCCAATCGTCCTATCAATCCCGCCACCGATGACCTAGGCACGCTCGGCGGTGTGCAAAGCTACGCTCAGGCTATCAACGTCTGGGGCCAGGTGGCCGGCTCGGCCGCCATCACAGATAGTGCTCCCTTGCACGCCTTTCGCACCGCACCCAATCTTCCCATCAATCCTTCGACCGATGACCTGGGCACGCTCAGCGGCACGCAGAGCGAGGCATGGGGTATCAACGACTGGGGTCAGGCGGTCGGCTATGCCAGCCTCAGCGGCGACATCATCCTCCATGCCTTTCGCACCGCACCCAATCGTCCCATCAATCCTTCGACCGATGACCTGGGTACGCTGGGTGGCGCGCAAAGCGAGGCTTTTGGTATCAATGACCTTGGCCAGGTGGTCGGCTATGCTTCCACCAGCGACGACCTCCTCCACGCCTTCCGCACCGCTCCCAACCATCCCATCAATCCTGCCACCGATGACCTGGGCACGCTGGGTGGAACAGAGAGCTACGCTTTTGGTATCAACCTCAGCGGCCAGGTGGTTGGCTATGCTGCCACCAATGACGACATATACGTCATTCTCCATGCCTTTCGCACAGCACCCAATCGTCCCATCAATCCCGCCACCGATGATCTCGGCACACTCGGCGGTATGGATAGTTATGGCTGGGCTATCAACGACTGGGGCCAGGTGGTCGGCTCTTCCTACACAGACAGCGACGACACCATCGAACATGCCTTCCTCTTCAGCCGTGGCAGGATGTACGACCTCAATAACCTGATTCCGGCTGACTCCGGCTGGGACCTGCAGGTGGCATACGGCATCAATGATGCCGGGCAGATCGTTGGGACCGGGGTACACAACGGGCAATCTCGTCCTTTCTTGCTGACGCCTGTCAGGAGATAGATAGAACTGCTTCGTGCGTTGCGCTGCCTGATTGCGGCTACCCTGGCCGGTTGCGGGTGATCAATTCCCGGTAAAGCGCGATGGTCTGGGAGGCGATGCTGGACCAGGCGAAGTGTTGCTCCACGCGGCGGCGGCCTGCTTCGCCCATTCGTTTACAGAGCGCGGGGTCTTTGAGCAGCGCGGTGAGCTTTGCGGCGA
This sequence comes from uncultured Acidobacteriaceae bacterium, assembly GCA_963797895.1. Taxonomy (GTDB): domain Bacteria; phylum Acidobacteriota; class Terriglobia; order Terriglobales; family Acidobacteriaceae; genus KBS-83. The sequence goes on along the minus strand of CAWCRD010000006.1, from coordinate 374,748 downwards.
GGTCGCGGGCGAACTGGTCGGCGTGGAGGGGGAAGCTGGTGACGGGGTCCTGCTCGAAGGGAACGAGGTAGCCGGTTTCGCCATCGACGACGACTTCGAGGATGCCGCCGGTGGCGCTGGCGACGACGGGCGCGCGGCAGGCCATGGCTTCGAGGTTGATGATGCCGAAGGGCTCGTAAACCGAGGGGCAGCAGAAGACGCGCGCGTGCGAATAGAGCTGAATAGTCTCGGCGCGGGTGACCATCTTCTCGATCCAGACGATGTGCGGGTTGTGGTGGCGGGCCTCGTCCACCTTGGCGCGCATCTCGGCGGCGATTTCCGGCGTGTCCGGCGCGCCGGCGCAGAGAACGACCTGCGCCTCGGGCGGAAGGTAGCGGATGGCATCGACCAGATGCGTGACGCCTTTCTGACGAGTGATGCGACCGACGAAAAGGACGTAGGGGACCGTGGGATCGACGCCGTATAGCGTGAGCGCGGTGGTGTCGGGGGTCTGCTGGTACTCGTCCAGATCGATGCCGTTGTAGATGACGTGGACGCGGTCGGCGGGGACGTCGTAGGCGCGGAGCACATCGGCCTTAGTGCCGTTGGAGACGGCGATGATGGCGTCAGCTTCGAGGATGGCGGTGCGTTCCATCCACGAGCTCATGGCGTAGCCGGAGCCGAGCTGCTCGGACTTCCAGGCGCGGAGCGGCTCGAGGGAATGTGTGGTGAGCACGAAGGGAATGTTGTAAAGCTTTTTGGCGAGGAAGCCGGCCATGGCGACATACCAGGTGTGGGTGTGGCAGACGTCGATACCTTCGAGCGCTTTGACCTGGGTGAGGTTGAGGCTGAGGGCTTCCAGCGCGCCCTTGAATTTACCGGTGGTGCCGTCGGTGATCTCGGGCCAAGGCTCCTGTCCGCGGACGTGGAGGCGGCCAACGTCTGAGTGCTGCTGGCCCCAGCAGTGGACTTCGACATCGATTTTTTTGGTGAGCTCGCGGCTGAGGTAATCGACGTGAACGCCGGCACCGCCGTAGATGTTTGGCGGGAATTCTTTGGTGAAGAGCGCTGCTCGCATGGCTTTCTCCGGAACGGCTGACGAAGCCGGTTCAGGATAGGGCTCGGGTGGAGATGGCGGCAAGCGGAGGCTCTCGGTCCTGATGGCGCTGTGTTCTAGACAGGATGGCCGGGGCGCACGAGTGCCACCGCTGTCAAATCCTCGCTGCTACGCTTGCGCAGACGCAACAAGCCATTGACGCGCGACCGTCGATGCCCAAAGTCATAGGCCTCCTGCAGCACGGCCTCACATATGCCGGACGCCGAGTCGGTGTTGGAGTTCTGCAGGGATTGCATCACGCGCTCGCTCCCGAACCTGGTTGCTCCGCGGCGGCGCTCGGTAATTCCTTTGGTGACGAGGAGTAGCTTGGCCCCTGGCTCGAACGCCAGAAAGGCGGGCTCGTACAGGTTGTGCGTAAACAGCCCCAGAGGAATTCCACAAGACTCGAGAACACGCACGCCTTGCGCATCGTGAAACACGGCAAACAAGCGTCCTGCGTTGTGATACGTGAGCGTACCGAGTGTCAGGTTGAAGCAACCGAGAAACGCAGGAGCAAAGCGCACTCCGTGAGCAGCCTCGATCAGCGAGCGATTGATAGCGTGTGCCAATGCGGCGATGCCTTCGGATTCATTGGCGTCGGTCGGCTCGAACAGAACCTGTACACGCGTTCGGAATTCACGTTGTATCTGGACTGCAATCGTGCCCGTTTCCGGTTGCCTTCCCGCAACGTCGGTCAGCAGAAATATCAGGCGGGAGCCAATCGTCAGTCCATCGAAGAAGTCCCCTCCGTAGCGCTCCGAATTGAACCCGGCTCTTAGATCTAGGCCATCAAATTGTGGCGAGTCGGCCGGACGGGGAGTAGGACCGGCCATGCTGAATGGGGCGCTCAACTCTATCGGAGAAGAAGTCATTCCGGTCTCCTCCCTGCGAGCATGGTAACCGCGAAAAGCGGTTCTGGACTGCGGCACTAGATGGCCTGTGCTTTCGCTCTTGCGCGGAGACCCCACAGGATGAGCAACGACGACAGGACGTATGCGATGCCGACGGTCATGAAGCCGATGGTGACGAAGCTCTCCTGCCAAGGCTGTCCGTGGTGGCCGGGCGCGGTGATGGGGGAGAGCGCGCCGGTGCCGAAGACGGCGGCGAGCGTGGTCATGAGCCAGTTCACGTAGGTGGCGTAGAGGGTGATCCAGCAGGTGGCCATTTTCACGGACGGCGGCAAGGTCACGTGAGCCCAGACAGCGCCGAGGGCGAGCAGGAAGGTTCCGTTCATGACGCCTTCGAGATGCGCGGCGAGGCCCATGCGGACGTTCGCGAAACTATGTTCTGCGAAACCGGTGAAGAGCCCGAGCAGAAAGAGGAACATGCCATGCCACATCAAGCGGCGATTGCTGCTTTCCATGCGGTGACTCCTTTTGTTGCTGGGGGACGGGGAGGGCTTTGCTTGATCGGGTTTGTAACAGCAATGGGTTTGTGGTGCAACGGAAAACGCCAAAAGTATCGGTTGAGACAGACCGTTCGTAATGCTTGACGGCCGATGACTCACTCGATAGGTGCGCGATAGTCCACCCGCGTGTCTGATGTCACTTGAATGGATTCCAGATCGGCGTTCGTTAGTATGCGATCGACCAGTCGTTTGGAACCTCCCACTATGGTGAAGGTCAGGTCATAGTCAGAGCACACGCACCAAGAACGATCTTGCGGCCACCAATATTCAGGTGTGAACTGACGGTCTGTTTCCTTCAAGAATCGCTGGAGTTCTTCTAACGGCCCCGAATAAAGAAGAGGTTTATTCGTTCCGATATAGGCCATTTCGGCAAAGCGAAAGTAGCAGTTTGAAGAGGGAGAAGGTGCATTCAAAATTGAGATAAGAGTGGTGGCCTCCCGCTCTTCGAGGAGGCCTTCTACTGGCCCACTGACATACCTCGGCCAGCATCCGGGTTCCAGAACGGATCGGAACCATTCGTAACTGAGATGACGCTGAAAGGGCACGTCCAAGGCCTCCGCGATTTTCTTCCAATGAAGGGTCGGGGCTTCCGGCTCGGTTCGCATCCGCTGCACATAATCGCGCAGGATATGGCATTCGGGCAGCGCGAGGATCTTTCTCTCTTCAGGGGCTAATGGACGGTCAATGTTGTCGTAGCGACTCTCGATAGGATGGAAAATCTTCGCGTATGTCTCGAACAGGTCAGGGATCACAGCAGCGACTGGCACGCCCGGCCAATCGGCCTCTGTCGAATGAGGGACGGTCTTAACCCGTCCGTTGCTGATCCAGTCGAAAGCCTGTGGGTCGCTGTTCACCCGAATCCCAGTTGTCATCGCTGGCCGCCTCCCGGAATCTCCGTTATACTGGCTGATGTCGCCCAACCGGGTGATTTGACTGGATATCCATGCCTAAGCTGAAGACACACAAGGGCGCGGCCAAGCGCTTCAAGAAGACTTCCACGGGGAAAGTGCTCCGTGGGCAGACGAAGATGCGCCACATTTTGACGTCGAAGGAAAAGAAGACCAAGCGCCACCTGGGTGGCACGGTACTGGTTTCCGATGCCGACACGCCAAAGGTGCTGCGCATGATTCCGTACGCCTGATTTGGCCGGGCCGGGGTAACGCGTACCCTGTGAGCCCACCATGCCGAACAGAGCGATGAGCGAGTGAAGAGGTCTTAAAGCAGATGCCCTCACGGGCGCTGCCTCCTGCCTCCAGCCGCATAACGAAGTACGCAAAGGAGAACCAACGAGATGCCCCGCGTAAAACGTGGAACCAAACGGCTTGCCCGCCGCAAAAAGATTCTGAAGAGGGCAAGCGGCTATTTCCTTACTAAATCGAAGCTTTACCAGGCAGCGCAGGAGGCCGTAGAGCGTGGTCTGAAGTTCGCCTACAGCGGCCGGCGGCAGAAGAAGCGCCAGTTCCGCTCGCTGTGGATTGTGCGCATCAACGCCGCCGCCAAGCAGAACGGCATCAGCTACTCGCAGCTTATCCATGGGCTGAAGCTGGCGGGGATTGAACTGGACCGCAAAATCCTGGCCGATCTGGCAACCAACGATGCCGCGGCGTTCAGCGCGCTGGCAAAGACGGCGAAGGATGCTGCCGGCGAAGCCGGTTGCGGTGTAGTCAGCAGCGCAGAATAGAATGAGAGGCCCGGCGATCGCCGGGCCTTTTCTATTTGCTTCGGCTAGAGCCAAGGGCGCTTGCGGTGGCGGGGTTCGGTGTCGTTCGCGTCGTCTATTACGCCGTCGGATCTTGTGTAACGTTTGCGGATCACCCAGAAGATCAGCAGTCCGGCCAGGATGGCGATGATGACCAGGGTCAGGGTGAGGTGATGTTTGAAGAGGTCGCCGACGACGTCGACGATCTGGGGGCCGTACTTGATGGTGAGGGCGGCTTCGACGCCGAAGCGCACGGCGCGGCCAACGAAGACGGCGAACATGAAGTGCCAGATCTTCATCTCGAAGACGCCTGCGCCGAAGACGAAGGCCTTCCATGGCGTGGGCGGGGGCAGCGCCGAGGGGATAGCCATGGCGAGGAATTCCTGCTTTTCGAAGCGGGCCATCATGGCCTCGTAGCGGGTGCGGTCGATGCGGCGGAGCAGGAAGAGCTCGCCGCCGGCGCGTCCGAGCAGGAAGGGTATGAGGCCGCCGATCGCAGAGCCCGCAGCGGCCATGATGACGTAAATCCAAGCGTGCCGGTGATCGTTCCACGCCCAGGTGGCGATGAGCGGGTCCATGGGGATGGGGATGGTGCCGGAGTCGACGGTGCCGGCAAGCAGCGCGCCCCAGAAGCCAAGTGGGCCGAGCACACCGAGCACGAAGCCCTTGTAGCGAGCGAGCCACTTCGCGAGGAACTTGCTCACGCGCGCGTGCGCTCCCTTGCCTTTGTCATGCGGCGGTTCTCTATGGGGATCGCTGCCACTCAACAGAGCGATAGCGTGCGGGATGAGATCGAGCACGGCGTGAAGCGAGGTGACGGCGCCCTCCGGGCGAGCCGGGCAGGTTCACGATGAGCGCGCGGCCGGAGGTGCCGGAGATGGCGCGGCTGAGGGCGGCGAGCGGAGTGCGACGAGCACCGGCCGAGCGCATGCGCTCGGCAAAGCCGTCGAGGATGCGGTCGCAAACGGCCCGCGTGGCTTCCGGCGTGACATCGCGCGGGGCGATGCCGGTGCCTCCGGTGGTGACGATCAATGCGGCATGCGCAGTATGGTGGCGGAGGGCGGATTCGATGAGCCGCTGCTCGTCGGGGACGAGGTGCGGACCTTCGATGACAAAGCCGGCTGTCTGGAGGGCTGCGGCTACGGCGGGCCCGGAGGTGTCCGGTCGCTGGCCGCGGGTGCGGGAATCGCTAACCGTTAGGACCACGGCCTTGGTCGGCTGCGGCAGGGTGGCTGGCATGGTCTGATTGTACGGGCGGTGAGACCGCGCCCGACTGCGGCGCTTTTCATGTGGTGCCCAAGGGGATTGGGATGGGCTCGCCGCTACCCATCCCTTCTGCGCTTACGCCGGCTTTTCTTCCGCGACACCTTCCGTGTGGATTGCGTCCAATTGAGCCACAGTCTTCGGCTGGCAGCTTCAGGGTTGCTGCCGCTAGATTTTCGCGCAGGTGCTCGAGCGAGGATGTGCCGGGGATGAGCAGGATGTTCGGAGAGCGCTGGAGCAGCCACGCGAGCGCGACCTGCATGGGTGTTGCATGCAGCGACGCGGCTACTTGATCCAGAGCGGAGGACTGCAGCGGAGTGAAGCCGCCCAAAGGAAAGAACGGGACGTACGCGATCTTCCTGCGCGGCGAGGCTGTCGATGAAGACGTCATCCTGCGCGGTTCACCACGTTGTACAAGTTCTGCACGCAGACGATGTTGGTGATGGCCTGAGCCTCCGTCAGTTGCGCGGCGGTGACGTTGCTGAGACCGAGATGGCGAATGAGACCTTGCTGCTTGAGCTCGGCGAGCACGGTGAGCGGCTCCTCGATCGAGGCATCCGACGGGGCCATGCACACCGCCGACGCGAAGGTTGACGACATCGAGAACGTCGAGCGCGAGGTTGCGAAGATTGTCGTGCACAGCGTCGATGATTTCCTGGCGTGAGAGCGCTGGTATCCAGGATTTGTCCGGACCGCGGCGCGCGCCGACCTTGGTGACGATGACAAGGCCATCCGGATAGGGATGGAGCGCCTGGTGGATGAGTTGATTGGTGACGTGCGGACCATAGAAGTCGCTGGTGTCGATGTGGTCGACGCCGGACGCGATCGCCTCGCGGAGAACTGCGACGGCCTGCTTCGGGATCGCGCGGCGGCCCCCATACATGCGGGCCGGCAAGTTGCATGGCTCCGTAGCCCATTCGGTTTACGGTGGTGGATGTGCCGGGCAGGGTGAAGCTGCCGCCTAGACTGATTTGCCTTGTCATTCTGTTGTTGTCCCTTCGTCACAATATTTCTGATTCTGGTGGGCTCACATGTTTAGATGAAGGAAGCTTCAGGTTGGGAGTTCGCATTTGCCGGCACCGTCCAGAACAACGCTGGAGCCGCGCAAAAGGCCGGTCCAGGCCCGATCCGCAGTCACCGTGGATGCGGTTCTCGAAGCGACTATTCAGGTTTTGCTCGATGTAGGCAAGGAGCGGCTGACGACAACGCGGGTGGCGTATCGTGCCGGCGTTTCGGTGGGAACACTGTATCAATACTTTCCCAACAAGAGCGCGCTGCTGCAAGGCGCCCTGAAGCGGCATCTGGACAAGGTCGCAAGCGCGGTAGAAGAGGTGTGCCGGCAGCAGTGGGGCAAGAGGCTTTCCGAGATGGCGACCGCACTCGTCGACACCTTTCTTGAGATCAAGCTGAAGGATTGCAAGGCCAGCGTCGCTCTCTACTCGGTGGCCTCGGACGTGGACGGAACGAAAATTGTGCAGCGGATGGGCGTCCGATCGAGCAAAGCGATTGTCGACATGCTGGAGACGGCCCGCGAGGGATTGGTGACCGACGCGCAGCTTGTCGCGGCGATGGTGCAGGACGTGATGGTTGGGGTTAGCCCGAGGCTTCTGGAATCTGGTGCTGCGGAGAAGCACTTCGAGATCCTGCGGCGGGAACTGGTCTTTTTCGTGTGCACATATCTGGAGGCATCTTCACAGCGTGCCCGTCCTGAGGAGCGTTCCGAGTCCGGGCGTGCGTTCCGGCCACGCCCTCTTCAGGCAACTCGCCGCATTCATGGCAATGGTTCCTCGCGATAGAGCTGCGCGGTGTGGCGCGCGGTGATGAAGATAGTCATGACGAACATGGAGACGGCTGCGATGATGCCGCCGACGTCGAAGAGCAGCCATTTGTAACCGAAGATGGTCGCGTATGGGCTGTGCAGCAGCGCGAAGTTGCCGATGATGAGCAGGATGCGGATCTCCGTGGGGCCGAAGATGCCCTGCGAAAGCTCGAAGCGCGACAGCGTGTAAGTAGCGAGATAGCTTTCGCCGGCGAGCAGCAGAAATCCGATCGAGCATGGCGATGGCGATGGGCCAATGGGCGAGGCCCGAGAGGCCCAGGCCGCACATGAGCGCGGTGGCGCCGAGGATGTCGACCATGTGGTCGACGTAGAAGCCGAAGCGCGGGCGCTGCTGATTGCGGGCGCGCGCGAGGGTGCCATCCATGCTGTCGCCAAACCAGTTGAGGACAATGCAGAGATTGACCAGGAGCAGTGCGTAGCGGCTCTCGCGGCGTGAGGACGTACGCGGCTCCGGCGGCGATCTGCGCGGCGAGGCCGAGGGCGGTGAGCTGGTCGGAGGTGAGCCAGCGGGGTGCGCGATGGGCCATCCATTCGAGGGCTCGCTTTTCGAGCGAGGCGGTGAGCGAGCGATTGAGGCGGTGTGCGGGCTTGAAGGTTGCCGGGATCCCGCTGGTGACGACTGTGCTCATCGTTACTGTCCTTTCTGTGCGAGGGCTTGTGTAGGGCGGAGAGCGTTGGCAGGTGGAGCGCAGGGTGAACTCAAGCGAATCGCGGGGAATGCTTTCGATATACGGACCGATGGCCCAGCCGAGGCCGTGGGGGATGGAGCGGGTGAGGGAGACGGCCTCGACCTGCAGGTAGAGGCCGCCGTCCTTTTCCTCGTAACTCCAATAGGTATTCAGCCGCCAGAGGAAGCCGTGCTCCTGCTCGGGGCTGAGGGCGCGCTCGGCGTTTGTGCCTGGGGCGTAGATCTCGGCGATGCGCGTGCTGCGCGAGGCGCTGTAGCCGTGCTGCGCATCGAGGCGTCCATAGGCGATGTCGTAGGTGGTGTCGAGCACGACCGGTGATGACGTGCTGCTGGCGGATGCGCATCTCGGCCTGCATCCGGTCGCCGCTTCGCGCGAGCAGCCGTGCCTGGAGCACCTGTGGCGAGAAGTCATCTGCGGATAGCCGGCGAAGTCCTGCATCAGCCGCTCGAAGTCCTGAGCTGTGGCTCCGGGAACGAAGGCGGTGCCGCGCCAGTCGTGCAGCAGCGATCCGGAGACTTCGGCGTGCGAAGGCGTGAGCTGCTCGACGATCACGCTCTCCTTTATGGAGGCGCGTCGGCCCGGTGACGGGATCGGGGAAGGCGAGGAAGGTGTCGGCTGAGCGATGCTGCTGGGCGAGGCGCGCTTCGACGCTTGACGACGTAGGCGTCGAAGGCGGCGTCGGCCGCGGGAGTGGGCTGGGCCAGCAAGGAATGCGGCACCACGAACAGGAGCAGTGCGGACAGGCAAGGGTGAAGAAATGTCTCTTCATACCGGGAGGGTGCGCCTTCCCTTCGGCGGGAAGACAATGCAACGCGCCTCACGCCGGGGGAATTTGATCCTCACGGCGCAAGTGGTTGTTAGCTGCTACACTTTCGCGGAGTTCTCACTGATGCGGAAGGTCGGGCCGAGGCCATGTCTCGGCTACACTGACGCCAGCTATGACGGAGCCACGGCCAACATGCCGATATCGCTTCGGGGTTTTCGAAGCGGACGCGGCGACGGGCGAGCTTCGCCGGCAGGGTCTCCGGGTGAAGCTGCACGCGCAGCCGTTGCAGCTCCTGTTTCTGCTGCTGGAGCGGCCGGGCGAGCTGCTGACGCGGGAGGAGATCAGCTACAAGCTGTGGCCGAACGGGACCTTTGTCGATTACGAACACGGCGTGAACTCGGCGGTGAACCGCATCCGCGAGGCGCTGGGCGACAAGGCGAGCAGCCCGAGATTCATCGAGACGCTGGCGCGCCGCGGGTATCGCTTTGTGGCTCCGGTGGAGCGGATTGTGGCGGAAAGGCGATGGCCGGCGGCGCTGACGGCCTGGCTGGCGAGTCAGCGCTCGAGCCGCGAGACAGGCGGCAGGTTCGGAAAGCTTTCTCGATCGCGTGCTCTCCGGCCCGGAGGATTTGCCGAAGAGCCCGCATTATGTGGTGAAGACGTTGTTCCTGCTGCTGCAGGCGATGTACCTGGGCTTCTATGTCGGCGCGCTGGCGAACCTGGCGGAGATACGCGAGCTGATAGCGCCTTTGCCGCATTCGTCCCGAGATATTGACTGTCCTGATTGTGACGGCGGCGATCCTGATTCCGGTTCGCGCCTTTCTGCTCTGCGCGGTGCTCTTCCGTGCGCCGCGGATTGCGCGGCAAGTTTCTGAAGCTGTGGCCGTTTCTGCTGGCGCTGGATGTGCTGTGGGCGCTGTCTCCGTTTCTGCTGCTACACCACATCAACTACGGACTAGCGCTGGCGTGCATGGCGCTGCTGGTGTATTCGCCGTTTGCGCAGAGATCACTGATTTTGATGGGCGCAGGGGATGGGGACCGAAAGAGTGTTGGTTGAGTGGCGCTGCGGCGGTATTGAGCGATAGTGCAGCAGATCCCTTTGCGACAAATTCAGGGCAGGCTCCTCACTCCACCTTCCGTTACGGATGACAAATCTGACGACTGAATTGGGAGAAATCCGCCGGCTTAGAAGGTGATGGAGGGCAGCCATGCGCCGGCGGGATCGTTGTAGAGGCCGGTGCTCATCAGCGTCATGGGCTGCACGACGCGCAGGCCGTTTGCAAGACACCAGCGCAGCAACGCGGCATTGCGCGAGGGCACCAGGATGCCGGGGCCGGCGAAGGATTCCGCGGAAGCGATGAGCGCCTGCATGTCGAGGTTGCTCTCCGCGGTTGCGTGACCGAAGAACGCGAGCGAGCTGGCGTAGCCGCTGATGCGGCCGGCGCGCTCGACGACGAGCGCGGTGTTCTGCTGGATGGCCTGATCCAACTCCATGCGGCGATCATAGCCATGCACCTGATGGGAAAGCGATGTTACAAGCCTCGAGATCGGAGAGTTGCGCCGGGCGAACGGTGCATCCGGGAAGGCTGCGCTCGCGCGGATGTCCCTGGACGCAGGAGAGAGGCTCGCGGACGTCGAAGCCGAGGCTGGTGTAGAGGGAGAGCGAGCGATTGTGAAAGGCGGCCTGCACCAGCCGCACGCCGGCGGAATGACGCTCCGCTGCACGATCCATGACGGCCTGCATCAGGCGGCGACCGACGCCAGAGTTTTGCGTGCCAGGATCGACAGTGATGGGACCGATGCCGGCGATGACGGCGCGCTCGTCGAGCACATTGCTGCCGACGACGCGGCCATCGATCTCGGCGACGACAGAGTAGAGGCCGGGGGTCGCAAACAGATTCGCGAGCAGGCCGACAGCGGCCTCCGCGCTGGGCAAATCGGAGGGGAAATTGTGCGTCGCGTTGAGGGTGGAGAAGGCCTGATAACAGATCTGGCCGCAGGCGGCGCTGTCCTGGAGTGTGGCTGGACGGATGCTAACTTCCGGTGATTTCGATGGCATCGGCGGAGTCTGCTCCTGTTGTGCGAGAGAGTATATGCGCCACTATCAATTCATTCCGCATCCGCATTTATGTCCGCATTCGAATTTCGTTGTTCGCGCCGACTAAGTACGGCCACAGCGATGCGATACGACATCTCCGAACGGTCAATACCCGGGCAAATGTCTGGATGTCCGCTTGGAGAAGGCCTTTCCCTCTGTTGATTATGCCGGGCAGTTGCAGTCGAGGCGGTGGCCGGGGGGCATGGTGCCGTCGAGGGCGGGGATGCAGGCGCCGTGGGGGTCGCGCTCCGGGTGGCCGAGTTTGGCGTCGATGCGGGCTTCGAAGCGCTCGGAGATGAAGTGCTCCAGGCGCTCGGCTTCGTCGTGCAGCTCGTCGAGTTTGTAGTCGAGCATGCGGTGGAGGAATGTCTCGATGAGGCGGTGGTGGCGGACGATTTCGAGGGCGCGGCGGCGGCCGGCTGGCGAGAGAGGGACGCCACGATGGCGTTCGTACTCGACCAGGGGATTCTCTGCGGCGGCGAGTTTCTGCAGCATGTTTGTGATGGAGGCAGGTGCGACCTGCAGGCGTTCAGCCAGCGCGGTCGAGCCCACGCGCTGGTCGTCCGCCCCGCCGAGCGCAAAGATGGCCTTCAGGTAGTCATCGATGGACTCGCTGCCCTTGTGCACGCTGGGGCGGGGGCTGTGCGGCATGGTGCGCTGCTTGCGGCGAGAGTCCGATCGGGGTGGGCCAAGTGTGCTGGGCATGGGATAGCTCTTCGATGTTTCTCCGCAAGCGATTGTTCCCGGAAGTGCTGAGCCTCGTGGCAAAGGATACGCCCTGCGGCGCGGGCCTGTGCGGTACAACCGGCGACATTTCGGAGTCCTGGCCCGGCAAGCGGGAATGATCCTCGAAGAAAAACCCTCTATACGTATGACGTAGCAAAAGGATACGAAGACCCGGCAGAGCGAAGAATGAGACAATATTCAAACGGCAATGCGGGTTCCTGGCAGGCCGTCCAGGTGAGAGACCGCGTCCGGCCTCAACAGAGAGCATGGCGATTATAGAAGTTCCACCACCGCAGAGCGCGCCACCCGAGCCGCCCGCGGGTCCTACATTTCGCCGGAAATCCACTACCCGCTACGAGGGTCTGGAAGCCGATGAGCTGCTGCACCTCATCGACAACCTGGAAGACGAGCGGTCGCGGGCCCGTGTGCGCGAGGGGATCTACGTCTCGCTGTTGGCGCACGTGCTTATCTTCCTATGGATTCTGTTCGGGCCGCGTTACATTCTGCACCGGCCCAAGGTCGTGAGCCCGTTCGACGTGCTGACCGAACGGCAGAAGAAAGAGATGACCTACCTCAGCCTGCCGCCGGATGCGCTCAAACACATCCAGCCGAAGACCCCCAAGGCCCTCTCTGACAAGAACCGCGTTGCCGAGTCGCGGCACCCGACGCTGGACAAGAAGACGCTGGAGCAATTGCAGGCGATGCGGCGTCCCGGTCCACCGGCTCCTGCGCCCGAGCAGCCGAAATCCACTTTGCCGGAGACTGCGCCGCAGCCCGTGCAGCCCCAACCCGCGCCTCAGCCCAAAGCGGCGCCTCCCCAGCCGTTGCAGCCGAAGCTTGAGGGCGTGAACCCCGCTCCGCCGCCCGAGACGAAGCCCGCGCCGTCAAAGCCGAATTTCAACACCGGTATGTCAGCGGGGGATCAGATCCGCGAAGCGGCACGGGGCGCGGCACAGCCCCAGGCGCCGAGCGGCGACTATGGCGCGAATCGCACGCCACAGCATCCCGGACTCAATGGAAGCGCGGAGATTCTGAGCGACACGATGGGCGTGGACTTTGGCCCTTACATGCAGCGAGTGATCGCGGCGACGTATCGCTCGTGGATACCGCTAATCCCGGAATCGGCGCGGCCTCCGCTGGATAAATCGGGCAAGGTGGGAATCGAGTTCCGCATTAATCCGGATGGCAGTGTGAAGCAGATGGTCTTGAAGTTCCCTTCCGGCGACGTGGCGCTGGACCGCGCGGCCTGGGGCGGTATTACGGGCGCGTCGCCCTACCCGCCGCTGCCCAAGGAGTTCAAGGGGCCGTATCTGGCGCTGCGCTTCGGCTTCTACTACAACATTCGCGAAGATAAGTAATGGCTGATGAGCCGGATGATCCACGCGATCTGGAACTTCGGAAGCGCCAGATTGCCGGCCTGCTCCTGCTTGCGCTGATGGTGCTGATCGTGGCGCTCGTGCGCGCGCATTCCGGAGACCTGTTCCCGCGCGGCTGGTGGCGCTGGTGAGCGAGGTGCCGCTCCTGGTGGTGCTGCTCGGACCGACGGCCAGCGGCAAGACGGCGTTGTCGCTGGCGCTGGCAGAGAAGTTCGACGGCGAAATTGTCAGTTGCGATTCGGTGGCCGTGTATCGGGATTTCGAGATCGGCACAGCGAAGCCGAGCATGGGGGAACGAGCCCTGGTGCCGCATCACTGCATCGACATTGTTTCGCCGGAACGCGATTACAGCGCGGGCCAGTACCAGCGGGACGCACGCACGGCCATCGCGGAGATCACGGCGCGCGGACGGTTGCCCATCGTCACGGGAGGAACAGGGCTGTACTTGCGTGCGCTGCTTCAAGGACTGTTCGAGGGGCCGCGGCGCTTGGAACCGCTGCGGGCGCGACTTCGCCGTTCCGCGGCGCGGCATGGTGCGGGATGGCTGTCGCGCGTGCTCGGAAGGCTCGATCCGGCGGCTGCGAGTCGCATCCACGCAAACGACACGCCCAAGCTGATTCGCGCCATTGAGGTGTCCCTGGAAGCAAGGCGCCCCATCACGGAGATGTGGAGTGTGGGCGCGGAGCCGCTAACGGGATATCGCGTGCTGCGCATCGGGCTGGCACCGGAGCGCAAGGCGTTGTATGCGCGGATCGATGCGCGGGCTCGGGCGATGTTCGAGCGCGGACTGGCTGACGAGACGCGGCAGTTGATGGAGACGTATGGCGCAGAGAGAAAAATTTTTGACACGCTGGGATATCGACAAGCGAAGCTGCTTTTGGCAGGCGAGTTGACGGAGGCGCAGGCGATCGAGGCGGCGCAACGCGGCCATCGCAACTATGCCAAGCGGCAGCTTACCTGGTTTCGACGGGAGCCGGAGGTGCTATGGCTGGCTGGCTTTGGCGATGATGCGGAGGTTGAGCAGGCGGCGATGGAGGCGGTGGTTGCTTCAGCGCAAGAGCCGTAAAGCAGCAGGTCTCTCCACGCGCCGGTCCAGATGACGAGGCGAGGGGAATATCCCCAGCTAGCTGCAGGGCGTGAGGTTGTTGCCAGCGGTGCCTGATGTGTTCGTCGAAGTCATGTTGAGCGTGACCTGGAAGCACTTGCTGGTGGAGAGAGCGCCGTTCACGGCGGTGCCGTAGATGCGGATGATGCTCTGACCGGCGGGTGTTCCCGGATTTGCGGACGGGCCGTAGTTGAGATAGCGGTAGCGCTGGGCGCACGAGCTTGCGCCGCCGATGAGGCTGCCGACGACGCAGAGCATCGCCAATGTGCGGAGGCCGCGATTGCGGCCGAAGGCGAGGCCGGCGAGGCCAAGCGCGCCGGGCAACAGGAAGCAGTAGACCAGGCCGCTGTCCTGGCGCACCAGTGTCTGGCCGCCGCCGGAGGGAGCAGTGGTGTTCAGCGTCATGGTGCTGAGGCCGTTAACACCGGCGACATCCACGTTGGAGGGCAGGAAGTTGCATGAAGTGAAGAGCGGCAGTCCGGCGCAAGAGAGTGCGACGTAGTTGCTGAAGCCGGCTCCAGGTGCAACGGTGATGGCAACCGTGCCTTGGGCGCCTGCTGTCAGGTTCAGAGTGGTGGGCGCAGCGGAGAGCGAGAAGTCCGGCGCTGATGCTTCTGATGTTACGTCCGCGGCTTCGGAGGTAGACGATGCGGCAGTCTCGGTACCGTTGTAGACAGCGCGCACGCTGTGGGTGCCGGTAGGCAGTGCGGGGACGGTGAGGCTGGCGCTACCGTCTGCCTGGACGAAAGCGGAGCCGAGCGAGCGGGGCTGGCCGTTGCTATCGGTTTCTTCGAAAGTGACGCTGCCCCGGTCTGTATTGCTAACACCGCTGCCGGCAGTATTCACGCTGCTGCTGGTGTCTGTTGAGGGAACCGGGGAGACGTGCACGGTAAGAACGGTTTTGCCGGAGGTATTGGCGGGCGCGGCGGTCAGGGTAGTACTGGTGGCGACGGCTCGGGAAGCCTGGCTGAAGGCGGCAGACGCGAGTGCGAGAACGGCAACGGCAACCGGAAGCGCGCGAAACGACCAGCGCGAAGAGGACAGGGTACTGCGCGAAGCTGACTGCAAATCCAAATCCCTCGTTAAGCCGAGACGGAGAGTGCTACCGAAACGGAGTGTAGAGGTATTGTATCCGCGCGGCGCGGGAAATGGCTTGCGAGCGCGTCTGAGGACCGATGCGGGAGACCAGACCTCAGGGGCGCGGCGGGGTTTTGGGTCGGGGAGCGGTTCCCTGCGGCGCGCCGGGCTCTGCCACGGAGTTGTGTTCGACGGCGCGTGGGCTGCCGCGATCCGAATCGGCAGAAGGCTTGCCGCTGACGCTGGTCTGGGGCTCGTCTGTCTGCGGGCTGGTGTGGGTCTGGTTGCCGCCGGCGCCGCCGGCCGATCCCGGCTTTGATGCCTGCTCCTGGCTGTAGTCTCCGCTGTTGCGCGCTTGGTGCTGGCTGCCTGCTGCCGCCGACGGCTGGGCTGCGTTGCTCCGAGGAGTGTTGCCGCTGGAAGGGCCGGTGCGGCCTCGCTCGCAGCCGGCGATGGCCGCGAAAATGAGCGTTACCGCAAGTGCATGGAGAAGAAAACCCATACCAAAGGAGATGCGCGGAGCGCGCATGGCGTGCCGCCGGTGCGCTCTCTTGTTTTCATGCGCGGAGCATTATCGTTTTTCTATTAGTCTTTCCTTTGTTCGTTTCGCCATGTTCTTTCGTGAGGCCCCAATGAGGTTTGAGTTTCGTCCGTTTCGCTTCCCGGCCTGGGGCGCGCTCTGTGTGCTTCTGAGTTTCTGCGCTGGCGCAATGGCGCAGCAGCGTTCCGTCATCCTGGATCATGACGGCAGCACGGTGATGTTCGAGCCGTATGCGCCGAATATCATTCGTGTGACGCTGAGCCTGCAACATGATCCCGCGGTGGCCGCGCCGGGCTATGGCTTTGTCGCGAAACCGGATGCTGAAGGATGGACGCACACCACCGATGAGCGTGGGGACACGTATCGATCGTCACGATTGGTAGTGACGCTCGATGCAAGCCATCCCCATACCGGGAAGCCCAACGCGACGCAGTCGGATATCGGGAAGTTCTTTACGGGATCGACGCCGGGGGCGCACGTCCGGATTGCGACGCCGGAGGGCGCGACGCTGCTGGACATGGTGGGGTGGCAGCAGTCCGTGCCCAATCACAAGGACGGGAATGCGGACATTCTGTATGACAAGCGGCCCACGGACGAGCCGTTCTTCCGCGTGGGGGCGACGTTTGTCTCGCCGCCGGATGAGCACTACTACGGGCTGGGACAGGACCAGCACGGCTTTCTGGACCATCGCGGGCACACCGTGTACTGCCAGCATGATTATGACGCCACCGGCGGGCCGAGCTTTTGTGTGCCCTTTGCGGTTACGAATAAGGGCTATGGGCTGGTGTGGGACAATCCGTCGAAGACGACGGTAGCGGCCGGGGTTCAACGAGCAGACGAAGTGGATCTCCGAGGTGGGGAACCGGGTTTCGTTCTTCGTGATCGCAGGGCGGACGACGGATGAGATTTATGCCGGGCTATCG
Organism: uncultured Acidobacteriaceae bacterium; assembly: GCA_963797895.1. Classification (GTDB taxonomy): domain Bacteria; phylum Acidobacteriota; class Terriglobia; order Terriglobales; family Acidobacteriaceae; genus KBS-83. The sequence continues at coordinate 358,162 of CAWCRD010000006.1, read as the reverse complement.
CGAGCTGACCGGCGCAACGCCGATGCTGCCCAAGGCGGCGTATGGGTTCATCCAGTGCAAGCAACGCTACATGACGCAGGATGAGCTGCTGGCGGTGGCGAAGGGTTATCGGGAGCGGCATCTGCCGCTCGATGTGCTGGTGGTGGACTGGTTCTACTACACCAAGATGGGCCAGTTCGACATGGACCCGGCGAAGTGGCCTGATCCTGTCGCGATGAACAAGCAACTCCATGCTGAAGGCATTCAGACGATGATCAGCGTGTGGCCGCGGTTTACGGAAGGCTCGCGCTACTACGATTTTCTGCTGAAGAAGGGCTGGTTCGAGCATCTGGCCGATGGGACGCCGACGAACGGGCTGCCGTATGACAAGGCGGGATCGGACATCGACACGACGAATCCCGAAGCAGCGAAGTGGTATTGGGAGATCATCCGCGACAATCTGGTATCGAAGGGCTTTGACTCCTTCTGGGCGGATGAGACGGAGCCGGACCTGCCGCCGAACGGCAGCTACTTTTCGATCGGGCCGGGGACGCGCTACTTCAATGTGTATCCGCTGTTTCACACGGCATCGATCTACGACGGCTTCCGTCGCGATCTGAAGACGCGGGCGCTGGTGCTGTCGCGCGATGCGTACCTGGGCGCACAGCGCAACGGGACGATGTTCTGGTCGTCGGACATCGCCCCGACGTGGGACACGCTCACGCGGCAGATTCCGACCGGGCTGGACGTGACGGCTTCGGGCATTGCGTACTGGGGCAACGACATTGGCGGATGGCAGTATCTGCCGTACCGGCATGTGCCGCTGCACACGCCGCTGCTCGATCCGTCGGATGCGCGCGACAACGTGGGCTACTACGATGATTATCCGGAGCTGTACGCGCGGTGGTTTGAGTATGGCGTTTTTCAGCCGAACTTCCGCACGCATGGCAGCCGCAACCACAACGAGGTGTGGTCGTATGGCAAGCAGGCAGAGCCGATCCTGGAAAAGTATCTGCGGCTGCGCTACCAGTTGATGCCGTACATCTACTCGCTGGGCTGGATGGCGCACGAGACGGGCGCGCCGTATATGCGGGCGCTGTTCATGGATTTCCCCAACGATCCGAATGTTGCCAATCTGGGCGATGAGTATATGTTCGGGCCGGATCTGCTGGTGGCGCCGGTGACGGAGCAGGGCGCGACGACGAAGCGCGTGTATCTGCCGGCCGGCGCGGACTGGTACAACTACTGGACCAACGAGCGGCTGAAGGGCGGGCAGTGGATTGAGGCGAGCGCCCCCATCGATACGATTCCGCTGTTTGTGCGGGCCGGGTCGATTTTGCCATTGGGAGTCGCCGGTGGAGAATACGTCACAGCCGCAGCGGCTTGAAAAGCTGCGCGTTTATCCGGGCGCGGATGCGGACTTCACGCTCTACAACGATGATGGGAAGACGTACGCGTACGAGAAGGGCGAGAGCCAGATTACGCATCTGCATTGGGACGATGCGGCGCAAAAGCTGACGCATAACGGCGCCGCTGCCTGGGAGGGCAGCGACACCGCTGTCGTCGAAGTGGTCAGCGGCCATAGGTAGCAAGAACCTGACTACTGAGGAGGCTGCTGGCCGCCGGTTCCGCTCCCAGAACCCTGTCCTGCGCTTCCGCTGCCGGAACCCTGACCAGCGCTGCCGCTGCCGGAACCCTGGTCCGAGCTGCCGCTGCCGGAACCCTGGCTCGAGCTGCCCTTCTTGTGTTTGTGGTGTTTCGTCGAGGACGAGCCCTGTGATCCCGGACCCCTGTGAGCCAGAACCGGCTGAGCCCTGTGCGCCCGAACCTTCTGCGCCCGCCGAACCTTGTGCGCCTGAGCCCGATCCCGCCGAGCCTTGTGAGCCCGATCCGGCTGAGCCTTGTGCGCCCGATCCGGCTGAGCCTTGTGAGCCCGATCCCGATCCGGCCGAGCCCGAACCTTGCTGGCCTGACGGTGTTGAAGCCTGCGCAACATAGACTGGCACGCAAGCGCCCAGAAGGACAGCCGTTGCAACCGTGAGAATAAACCGCTGTTTCATTGACATCTCCTTAGGCATCGGCCTGTGGGCCGGCCTTTCACTCTGAGATGTGGACGGCGGCCGGGCATTTGCAGTGCTGGCTCAAGTCGATTCGATCGTATCCACTTCTGTGCTATTTACCGGTCTCGGGCCGGCTCTCGCTGGACTTTCTGATCAGAGCCCTGTAACTGGCCGCTGCCTACGGAGTCCTACGTTCGCGGGACAAACATGATGCGTGACACGCAAAGGAAGGTATTTGCCGGCTGGCTCCTCGCCCTGGCAGCGGCCCTGTCTGCACAGGGTCAGCTCAAGCTGAACCCGCAGCTGGACTACAACAGCGACAGTGAGGACGGGCCGCTGATCACAGGCAATGACACGCAGGGCGGTGTAGTCGCGGGCAAGCCGAACTACGTGATGATCTACGGCGAGGGCTGCTTCAACTCGAAGCGGCAGGCGCGGCGCACGGTGGCGTTGTCAGAGCGCTACGGAGACAGGGTGAACTTCGTCATCATCGACCTGAACAAGCCGCAGTCTCCGGCGCAGCTCAAACTGGTGCAGAGGTACTACGAAGGCTCGATTCCGGATCTGGTGGTGCTGGACAGCAGCGGCAAAGCGGTCTACAACCGGGCAGGCGAGCAGACGGAAGAGGTGCTGAGTGAGATCCTGGATGCCGCTCTGCAGGAGAGACACTAGGTCGTATGGTGCAGGCGTTGGCACAGGAGATGGAGTGGATCGGGCGCATCCTCGGAGGGGAGCGCGATCTTTTCCATGAGCTGATCCGGCCTTACGAGCGCGCGGTGTACGTGACGGCAATTTCGATTCTGCGCGATTCCGCGGAGGCTGAAGATGCGGCGCAGGAGGCGCTGATCAAGGCGTATCGCGCGCTGGCGAGCTTTCGCGGGGATGCGAAATTCAGCACTTGGCTGACGTCGATCACGATGAACGAGGCGCGCAGCCGGCTGCGGAAGGCGGGGAGGGCGCAGCTCGAGTCGCTGGACAGCACGGGGCAGGAAACGGGCCAGCAGGAGGACTACACGCCGTTCCTGATCGCCGACTGGCGGGAGATACCGAGCGAGGCACTAGAGCGGGATGAGCTGGCGCAACAGATCGAGCGGGCGATCGAGAACCTGCCGCCGACGTATCGCGAGGTGTTCCTGCTGCGCGACAAGGAAGAGATGTCGATTGAGGAGATTGCGCAGGCGGTAGGGGTAAAGCCGAACCTGGTGAAGGTGCGGCTCTTCCGCGCGCGGATGCTGCTGCAGAAGCAGCTTACGCCATACCTGAAGCGCGAAGTGCCGCAGCGGCGGCGGGTGGTTCTCCCGGATGGCAGGCAGGATGGGAGGCAGGCCATGAAACTCGATTGCAAGCATGTGTGGCCGTATATCTCCGATTACATCGACGACACGGTGACGCCGGAAGAGCGCCTCGCGATCGAGCAGCATCTGGAGACGTGCGAGGTCTGCTCGGCGATTCTGGATTCGGTGCACAACATCCTGGTGCTGACGGCGGATGAGCGTGTGTTCCGGCTGCCGCTGGGGTATAGCGAGCGGCTGCATGAGCGGATCGGCGAGGAACTGGCGAAGGCGGGTCCGGGCGCACCTTAACAGGCTAAGAAGCGCCGGCCGTCCGGAGATCAGTGTTGCGCGTTCGTTTTAAGGGTGAGGGTGAAGTGCATCCAGGTGCATGGGTGATCCATCTTCCTGCCGCGAGACAGACGAAGGTGAGGATGGCGAGCACGATCTGTATGCGCTCGCTGCGCAGCTTGCGGGTGAGGGCGGCGCGACGCGCCACTGCGCCGCGGGGCGTGCGCGGAGCCGCCGGATGTGCCAGATGACGAAGAGATTCAGCACTGCGCCGATGGCCGCGATAGCATCATGGGGATGCGTATCCAGTCGGCATGCCATGCCGCGCGGCGGCGCATCAGTGCCGGCAGCAATAGCCAGCGCGCCGAGACCGATGAAGACGCGCACGCCGCCGATGGCGATGACGGCTGGGCAGAGTGCCTGCAGAAATGCGAAGAAAAAGACGAAATGCCCGGATAGCGCCAGCCCGCAATGCGATCGGCGAGCGTATGCGGCGGTCGGTCCTTTTCCGCGGACTGCATGGTCTCGCAGTGCGACGCGGCGAGTCTGCGGATTACGGACTAAGTTTTGCGCAGCTGAGAAACTGCATGATTCCTCTGCTGCGCGCGGTGTCGCTGCGATGGCACGGCTCCGGTCGGGTCGACGGACAGAGCAAAGTCTAGTGCATGCGGCGGCGGTCGTCGGGATCGACATAGCGGCCCTCCTTGTCGAAGTGGACCTCGCGGCCCTGCTTGCCCATGTAGACCTGGAACTTGCGGGCGGCGCGGGCGCGCTTCCAGCGGTAGTAGCTGTTGCGCACGCCATAGAAGCCCTCGCTGGCGGCATAGCCGTAGCCGCGGCGGGGCGCGAGCTTGGCGTATAGATAGCCGCCCAGGCCTCCGCCAAGGTATGCGACGTATTCCACCGGATTGCTGCCGCCGAGCAGCATGACCACGGCAATGAGCATGAAGATGATGGCGAGATATTTGGCCTTGATGCCGAAGGGCAGCGGGAACATGAAGAACTGCTGGTCCGCAAAGAGGACGGCGAAGCAGGTGAGCAGGCCGAAGAGCGCCACGTCCGTGCCCGGGATAGTGAGGTTCGGGGACATGCCGAGGATGCCGGTGAAGGAAAACGCTGTCGCAAGGATGCCGCCGGCGAGGGTGGAGATGACGTACGTCTCGAGCAGGAACTTGCTGCCCTTTGCGTCCTCCAGATAGAAGCCCATGAACCAGAGCGACAGCAGGGTGAAGATGATGCTGAGCAGCCCCATGTCCGGGACGAAGCCGAAGGTGAAGGGCTGCCAGAAGAAGAAGCGGTGCACGACGGCCAGCGGCGTGAGGGCGAGGAGCGCCGGAACGATCGCGAGCGGATGCACAAACCGCGCCAACAGCCACGCGGTGTAAACAGCAAGATTGATGAAAACCAGCTTCCGCGTCATGCCCGCGAACGGCGGGAAGGACAGCGTTAATGGACGGGAACCGGGCATGTGATCTATTAGAGCATTTTCGCTAACACGATGGGTTGCGGGAGATTCACAGAGCCGGCCCTTCACCCGCGCCGGAAATAGTCCAGCCGTAGCTCAGGTTTCTATCTTTGCGGGAGGGGCGCCACCGCCGGGCTGCACTGCCCGGCGTGGTTGCAGGCGCGCACGCCGAAGATCACGTTGTCCTTGGAGACGGGCAGAGTGATCGATCGCTGAGCGGCGTCGGCTGCCGTGACGGGCTGGTGGAATTGCCAGTCGGGCGCTGACGTATCGCGCCAGACCACGTCGAAGTAGGCCGAAGCCGGCATGCCGGGACCGGGTTTCCACCGCAGCGTGCTGTTGTTGTCGAGGTTGCTGGTGACGACTCGCACCTCTTCCGGTGCAGCGGGAGCGGAAGCCAGCGTCGCGAGTGTGGCGGCATTGAGACGGGCGACGTTTGCCACGTAATTGAAGTCGACGAACTTCAGCAGATCGCCGTATTGCTTGCCATTTTCGACGCGCACGTTCTGATGCTGGTGGTCGAAATTTTCCCGCCACTCGGTGAAGCGGATAGCCGCGAAGCCTTCCTGGTTGAACGAGAAGTGGTCACCCCCGCGGAGATAGCGGTCGAGGCGGAATTCGAGCATGGGCCGGAAGGTGGCAGGGTGGAAGTAGCTGCGATCAACAGCGGTGACCACGCGCGCCAGCTCGCGCGAGGGGCCATCGCTTTCAAGACCGACGGCGAGCGTGCGCTTGACTTCCTCGGGAGTCGCGGTGGCGGGGATGCCCTGGGAGAAGACGCGGACGCGGGTCTTGTCCTCCAGGGTATCGCCTGGGGTGGTATCGCCACCGACGATGTCGTTGTTCAGCACGCCGGCAAGCTGCCAGCCCTCATCTTTTGCGAGCTTTGCCAGATGCTTGCTGCCGAGCAGGCCCTGCTCTTCCCCGGCGACGGCGACGAAAACGATGGTGGCGGGCCAGCGATGGCGACTGAGGACGCGTGCAGATTCGATGCTTACCGCGGTGCCGCTGGCGTCGTCATTTGCACCAGGGGCAAAACCGGAGGTATCCGACCAGTTGGAGAAAACATTGGAGTTGATCGAATCGTAGTGGCCGGTGACCAGATACATGCGGGCGGCCTGCGCGGGATCGGTGCCGCGCAGGATGGCATAGACATTCGTAATTGTTGTAGGCGCTTTTACGCGGCTGCGTGGGCTAGTGTCGCCGGGCTGAGTGAACGTGTCGGTCTTCACTTCAAGGCAGCCATGACAGGCATCGGAAATCTCCGAAAACTGCCGCTCAATCCACTTGGCGGCTGCCGTGACGCCGGTATTGGGCGGCAGGTTTCGATCCATGCTGGAAAGTGTGTTGCGGGTATGGAAATCAACCAGCGTGCTGATGGTGTGGCGAATGCGCGCGGCGGAGACATCGGCGAGGGCGCGGGTGATTGCGGGATCGGCTGGTGCAACGCGGATCGGTTCGCCATAGATCTTGGCGGAAGGCGCGGCAATTGTGGCCGCGGAGAGTGCAGCGAGGACTGCCGCACACACAAACAGTGCGCTGGGAAGGGTTCTGCCGGGTCGGCTGCCACGAAAAAGATGCACACGCGGTCTCGAGCTCACACGCGCATAATCTCACACCTGAGCGCCCATGACGCGCGTGCACCTTGACGCCTGGAAGGCTTGTCTCTAAAACTAGCCGTAAAGCTTATTCAGTTCAGGAAATTCGGCGGAGCTGGCAGCCTTGGCGTCGCTGCCGCCATCATCCAACGGTAAGCAATCGCCCTGAAGCAGATTTGCTGCGGGATACGAGTGAGTAAGAGTTCCTGTGGCCGTGCCGCAAAGAACGGTCACGCAAAGTATGAGTTTCGCAGTGTAGTAAGAGCAAAAGCTCCAGCCTGGAGGCAGGAAATGCCAGCATGTCCGGAATGTGAAAATGCACTCGACATTGATACGGATGACGTCGAAGAAGGCGACGTTGTCGCGTGCGACGAGTGTGGAACCGAATTCGAAATTATCGCCACCGATCCACTGCAGCTCTCGCAGGTGGAAGAGGAGGGCTATGATGATGAAGAAGCTGACCTGAAAGACGAGGAAGAGGAATAAATGCCTGAATGCCGTGCGCGCCGCATCGTTCGATGTGTAGGCGCGCCTCTTGTTCTTGGCGGGTTGCTGATGGGGCCCTGCGTGATGATTGCTCTTCCCACAGTCGCGATGGCGCAGACAGCGCAGCGCGTAGTGCAGGGCAAGGTCGAGCTTTCGAGCGGCGATATGGCGAAAGGTGCGATCGTCTACATCAAAAATACGAAAACGCTTGAGGTGCGCACCTACATTAGCAGTAGCGACGGGAGCTACCGCTTCGGCCAGCTCAGCTCGGACGCGGACTACACGGTGTGGGCGGAGTACCAGGGGAAGAAATCGAAGGAGAGGACGATCAGCTCCTTCGATACGAAGAAAGTGTTCACGGTCGTGCTGCGGATTAGCGCGTGAAGGTTGCGCTTACCGTTTTCACAAAACTCCTGACCTGATTTGCCGCTGTATGCGCTACTTGACTTAGCGGAAAAGGGGCAGTTTCGGGTCGACTCGACAGTTGTTAACGCCCCATTCAAGCCACCTTCGGTTAGGTTCAGGATGAGGTTTCCTGTAGTTCCCGAATGACTCATCGCGGGATCGCAAAGGTAGAAGGGCCGCCTCGGTTGAGGCGGCCCTTCTGTTGCGAATTGCGAGGAATTACTCGCCGCGCTTCCAGTTCATCAGATCGCCCAGTGTGGTGGTGGAACCGGAGGCCGCGGGTGCCTTGTATGCCTCGACATCGGCGCGGCTGCCCTCCTCGCCTACGGCGCGCAGGCTGAGCCCGACCTTCTTCTCCTCCGGGTTCATCTTGATGATCTTGAAGTCGTACTCCTGTCCGGCGTCGAGCTTGACCGCCTGACCCAGTGCGTCTGTTGCCTCGGAGACATGGCAGAGGCCTTCAATGCCCTCGGCGATTTCGATGAAGGAACCGAACTGTGCCGATCGCAGCACCTTGCCCTTGACCACATCACCGACGCGATGCTGATCGAAGAAGGTCTCCCATACATCGGGCTGGAGCTGCTTGATCCCGAGCGACAGGCGGCGGTTCTCCGCCTCCACGCCGAGCACCACGGCACGCACCTTCTCACCCTTCTTCAGCACCTCGGAGGGATGCTTAACGCGCTTGGTCCAGCTCAGGTTGGAGACGTGGACGAGGCCGTCAATGCCGTCTTCGATCTCGATGAAGGCGCCGAAGTCGGTAAGGTTGCGGACGCGGCCTTCGACGATCGCGCCGGCAGGATAGCGCTCCGAAAGATGCTCCCAGGGATTTTCGAGCAGCTGCTTCATGCCGAGCGAGATACGGCGATCGTTCGGATTGACGGAGAGGACGACGGTCTCGACCTCATCGCCGGGCTTGACCATCTTGGACGGATGCTTCATCCGCTTGGACCAGGTCATCTCCGAAACGTGAACGAGGCCTTCAATGCCCTGCTCCAGCTCGACGAAGGCACCGTAATCGGTGACGCTGAGGATGCGTCCGCGCACGCGCGCGCCGATAGGATAGCGCTCCACCGCATCGAGCCACGGGTCGGGCGTGAGCTGCTTGAAGCCGAGCGAAACGCGCTGCTTGTCTTTATCGAACTTCAGCACCTTTACCTGAATCTCGTCGTTGACGTTGACCAGGTCACGGGGGTGGGTGAGACGTCCCCAGGACATATCGGTGATGTGCAGCAGGCCATCAATGCCGCCCAGGTCGACGAAGGCGCCGTAGTCGGTCAGGTTCTTTACCGTACCGTTGAGAATCGCGCCCTCTTCGAGGTGCTCCAGCGTCTGCGAGCGCCGTGCGTTCTGCTCCTCTTCGAGGATTTCCTTGCGGGAGACGACGACATTGCCGCGCTTCTTGTTGAGCTTGATGACCCGGACATCGATGGGCTGGCCGATGTAGGCGTCCAGGTTGCGGACGGGACGGATTTCCAGCTGCGAGCCGGGCAGGAACGCCTTGATCCCGATATCGACGGTGACGCCGCCCTTGACGCGGCCGACTACCGTGCCGGTAATCGGAACCTTCTCGGTGTAGGCCTTTTCGATGGAATCCCATACGCGGTGGCGCTGCGCCTTGTCATAGCTCAGCAGATAGCCGCCTTCGACCTCCTCGCGCTCGACCACGACCTCGACCAGGTCGCCGGGATGAAGCTTGGACTGGCCGGTGTGGTCTACCACCTGCTCAAGCGGGATGAAGCCCTCGCTTTTGAGGCCCACATCTACCACCACGTGCTTGTCCGTCAGCTTGACCACTGTGCCCTGGACGATGTTGTTCTCATCGCCCTGCGCAATGGCGGCCTCGGCGGCCTGCTCGCGGTCAAAGGACTCCAGTGCCGCGGCAAAATCCTCCATGCTCATGTCTTCTTCTGCCGGTTCGGCAGTGGCGACTTCGGCGTTGCGAGACTGAGACTCGGAGGACTGGCCAGCATCGCCGTGCAGATGTTCGGCATTCTGGTACTCGGCGGTTTGGTGGTTGTAGGTGGGTTCGGTCGACGGCTCATGGTGCTCCGTCGCGGCATCAAGCGTTGGGGTTTCCAGTTCGGTGTTCAGGGATTTGCTCTCGGTTTGTTCGGAATATTGGGCGTCTGCCATAGCAACCAGCTCCGGATTCGTCGGCGGCCCATTTCCCGCCACGGCGTTCTGGCAACAAGCCCCGCATGGGGCGTATCGGACAGCCGCCGGCCAGGTACGCCAATCGGGGAAGTCAGGCTCTTGTCGAGCAGCGTGCAAAGCAGTTCCGGAGAGACCGGCGTGCCTTGCCGCTTCGGCTTCCTGACGGTGGCGAACCCAGGGCACTCGCTGCTGCCTGCATCGTTACCGGAAGGCGATTCCGCTGGGCCCGCTGAGGATCCGCCGGAAAGAACGGATGCGCTGCAGGTCTCCAGTGAGGGAGTTGCCTTTGGCTTCGGAATGGGCAGGGATCGCAGTGGAAGCCGCATCTGCGAATCCAGCAGACAGGGCTTCATCAATGAGTGTAGCAACCGCACCTAGGGCAGTCAAACAAAGGATTCACGGGTGCGAACTTGTGAATATCGCATGAATTGACGGTCATTGCCGGGCGCGGCGAGGTCAAGCGTTGCCTCGTATACTCGCCTCTGTGGATCATCTGTGGACGCCATGGCGATACGCGTATGTCACGCAGGAGGACACTCGGGAGGCCAGGGCCGGCGTGCCCGCGCTGCTGGCTGCGTGGCCCGGTGACCACCATTGCGTTTTCTGCAACCTGATCGCGGCCGCCGATTATGCGATCGACCACGGGATGGCGCCCGACGAGGCTGACCGGGCGGCAAACATCGTGATGCGCGGCCAGAGTTGCTACATCTGTCTGAATGCGTACCCGTACACCTCCGGGCACGTTATGATCGTGCCCCATGCGCACGAGGGATCGCTGGCGATTCTGGCACCAGAGACTGCGCAGGAAATGATGGGACTGGCGCAGCGCACCGCGCGCTCACTGGAGCGTGCCTACTCGCCAGATGGCGTCAACGTGGGGCTGAACCTGGGGAAGGCAGCGGGCGCGGGAGTAGCTGACCATTTGCACATGCATGTGCTGCCGCGCTGGTTTGGCGATACGAACTTCATGACGGTCACCGCTGAGACCCGGGTGCTGCCGGAGGTTCTGGAGCAGAGCTGGCGGCGGCTGCGTAAAGCATTTGCGGGCATCTAAATCCATCTGACGCGATTCGCGAGGAGGATGGCATGGCAGACAACACCGAGATCAAACCCGAGGAACCGGCGGCTACGCCGGGCGCTGCGACCTCCGTGGAGCACATTGCGCCGGAGGACCACTACGCATCCGGCGGACAACACCAGGAACAGAAACAGGAGCTGAAGAAGAGCGTGCAGAAAGGCGAGCACGAGGGCGACGAGAACCAGAGCCCTGGGCAGCACCGGACCGGCAGTTATACCGGAACCAGCGGCGGGCAGCAGGGCGGGTCTTAGGCAGGAAGAAAAGCAGATCCCTCCGCTTCGCGGCTACGCCGCCCCGGTCGGAATGACGGGCAAGAATTCAGGGGCTCTGGTTGAGATGACGAGCCGACTACGCCGGGTACCTTGTGAGTCGTTCGTCAGGGCGCCTCGTCCGCCGATTTCCGGCACATTCCTGGAACCGGGTTCCATCTGGTGGCGTATCTGGCGGCAGGAGAACGCCCATGACTCGCCTGCCTGTCCGCCCTGCCCTGTTTGCGGTCGCTGCAGTTTCGCTAGTTTCCATTCCAGCCTTGGCTCAGGCCAGCGGGCATGACTGGCAGAAGACCTATGCGGTGGGCGGCAGTCCGTCGCTGGCGATCGAAACCGCCGATAGCAGTCTGGAGATCGGATCGTGCGGAGACTGCAAGGAGATCCGGGTTGCGGTACATGCCACGCGCGAGCTGAATGAATATCGTCTTGAGGAGCACCAAGAGGGAGATCATGTCTTCTTCTCGTTTAAGGAAAAGCCGCACGTCGGCATGTTCAATTGGAGAAATGAGAACGGGACGAAGGTGACGGTAGAGACGCCGGCACATCTGGATCTGGATGCGGGAACGGCAGATGGCAACCTGGTCGCTCGGGGCCTGAACGGGAATCTGCAGGTGCATGCGGGCGATGGATCGGTGATGCTCGAAGACGTGAACGGCGCGTTGCGTCTCAAAACTTCCGATGGCAATGTCACGATCCGGCGGGCAAAGGGCACGCTCGAAGCGCGCGGCTCAGACGGGCACATGAACGTCGATGGCGACTTCAGCGCGGTGCAGATACACACTAGCGACGGAAACCTGGACCTGAGGCTGGCGGAGGGATCGAAGCTGAATGCGGCGTCGCGCGTGGAGAGCTCAGATGGCAGTGTGCACGTCAGCGTGCCGTCTACACTGGCCGCCAATGTGGATGTTTCGACCAGCGATGGCCACGTCGATTGCAGCCTGCCGCTGACCATGGACCATTACGATAGCGGGCACTCGCTCCACGGACGGCTGAATGGCGGAGGGACTCCGCTGAGCATTCACACCTCGGATGGGAACGTCAGGATTACGGCGCTTTGAGGTGGCATCCACCGGATGTCCTCCCAGCCCTGATCCACTGTGCTTGCGCGCACAGATGCGGGAAAGCGAACCCCTCCGCTGCGCGGATTACGCCGCTCCGGTGGAGATAGCAGAATCCGGTGTCAGCCGGTGCGGCGCTCGCCGGCTAATACGGAGTCGAGGAGGCCGTTCAGGTTGCTGGCGCGGGTGCGCAGCGTCGTTTCGGCCTGATTCACGCTGCCGGTGAGCGCACGATGGCGCGACTGCAGGGTCATGAATTCATCCGCGATATTGATGGCCGCCAGCACTGCGACGCGGAGCGAGTCCACGGTGGTGCCTTGTGCTGCGACGGCGCGCATCTTGGTGTCCACGAGGTTGGCCAGCCGCTCGATGTATGCGGAATCCTGCCCGCGCAGATGGTAGGGCTGGTCGTAGATCTCAACGGTAACGCTTTTCGCGGTATCGCTCATTGCGGGATCGCTCTCCTCTGGCTACGCGGTGAATTCATCCAGATGCTTCAATAGCCGCTCCACGCGGCCGCGTACGTGGTCCCGCTCCTGCTGCAAGTGGCTGATCTCACTCTCCAGCCGCGAGGCATCTTCGCCCCGGCTGGCCAGTTGCCGCTCCAGCTCGCCGCTGTGGCGCTGAAGCTCTTCGATTTTCGCCGTTGCCGCGGCGTGCGCCTCACGCTCCGCCTTGAGCAACTCCACCGCGCGCAGAACGCGCTCTTCGAGTGCCTGAAAATCCGCTGCTGCCAGGGTTTCGGCGCCCTGATCCGTCATGTCCATTGCTGCCGCTGCCATACAACCTCACTACTATTCTTGGGGAATATTTCGTGCGCTCTTCCTGAGCGCAGTATATCGCCCAATACAAACGAGGGAAGGCAAATCCGATTCGCCCCTGTGCATATGTGTGCACGAATCGATACCGCCCCACGACTTATGCGCGGAGCTTGCCGCCGAGCGATTCGAGTGCGCCGACGATGCTGCTGGACCACGCGTGCAGCTCTTCTTCGCGTAGGGTGCGGTCCGGTGACTGAAAGGTTGTGGAGACGAGCATCGAATAGTGGCCGGCGGGGACGGCCTTGCCTTTGGCATCGCGGAAGATCTCGGCCGGGCGGTACTCCTTGAGCTCCGCGATGTCGAGCGCGGCGAGCGAGGAGGCAACGGATTCCCAATGCACGGTGTCGGGGAAGATGAGCGAGAAGTCGCGGCGGACGGGCTGATAGCGCGACAGCTCATGCGCAGAGGGCTGTCGCAGTGACTGACGGAAGAGCCGGTCGAGATAGATTTCGCCGATGAAGACAGGCTGTCGCAGCTTGCGCTGCGCGCTGTCGTCGGGGTGCAGTTCGCCGAAGTAGCCGACGGTGGACCCATCGACGACGCAGCGTGCGGCGCGTGCGGGATCGAGCCAGCGGGGCAGCAGGCCTGTCTCCGGTGGGAAGGCGTCGTAGTAGACGGAGCGAGTGGTGAAGTGGCTGGTGATGGCTTCGACCAGTCCTTTGAGATCGTAGAAGTCCACCGCGCGCGCGGAGTGCAGGCCGTCGTGAAGGTGACCGGTCGCGCCGAAGGCAAGCCAGTGGGCTTCGTCTACGCGATCGGGTGAGCCGGTGAAGACGGTGCCGATTTCGAAGAGGCGGACGTCGTCGACGTTGCGATTGAGGTTGTGGGCCAGCATCGTCAGCATGCCGGGGAGGAGCGAGGGGCGCAGCATGCCGGCCTCTTCGCTGAGCGGGTTGTCCATGGCGACGGCGATGCCGGGCTGGGCCGCGAATATCCCGGCATCGGCGGCGGAGCAGAAGGTGGAGGAGATGGCCTCGTGATACCCGGCGGCGAGGAGCAGACGGCGCACTGCGGATTGTTTGGAGGCGTGCGGCAGCTCGATGACGGAGCCGGAGAAGGCGGGCAGCGTGTTGGCGAAGCGGTTGTAGCCGTAGACGCGAGCGACTTCTTCGATGAGGTCGATTTCGCGCTCCAGATCGAGGCGCCAGCTTGGCAGCGTGACGGCGTAACGGCCTTCGCTTGTTTGCGAGAGCGTGCAGCCGAGGGCGCGCAGCGTGTTGGCGGCGACCTCGTCGGTGATGCCGGAGCCTTCGTCGGTACGGCCGAGCAGGTGCGCGCAGCGCGCGACGGAGAACGCGATGGGCGGCCGATTCGCGGTGCGCTGCTCGACCGCGGGGATGACGACATCGACGAGATCGCCTTCGATGTGGCCGCCGTTCTGGAGGATGAGTTGCGAGACGAGCGCTGATGCAACCGGCGGCGCGTTGAAGTCCGCGCCGCGCTCGAAGCGGTGCGATGCGTCCGAGTGAATCGCATGGCGCCGACTCATGCGGCGGACGACGGCGGGATCGAACCATGCGGCTTCGACGAGGATGTTCCTGGTCTCGGGCGTGATCATGGTGTCCCATCCGCCCATGACGCCGGCGAGTCCGAGAGCCTTCCTTTCATCCGCAACGACGATATCGTCAGCGTCAAGTACGCGGTCTATGCCGTCGAGTGTCTTAAGCTTTTCGCCGACGCGCGCGCGGCGGACGAGGATGGCGCCTTCGATCTTGTCGAGGTCGAAGGCGTGCGTGGGATGGCCCATGCCGAGCAGGACGTAGTTGCTGGCATCGACGGCGTTGAGGATGAGCTTCTGGCCGAGGGCGGCGAAGCGCTCAGCGACGATGCCCTGCGAGGGGCCGATCTTTACGTTGCGCAGGATGCGTGCGGTGAAGCGGCCGCAGGCTTCGGGGGCCTCGATGCGGACGGAGTGGCCCGGGCCGGACTTCGGGGCCGGTAGCGTTGAATCGAGCGGCGGGAGTGTGACGCCGTAGATCGCCGCTGCTTCGCGCGCGATGCCGTAGTGATTCATCGCGTCGACGCGGTTCGTGGTGATGTCGGTTTCGTAGAGAGAGCCGCCCACGGGTGCGGCGACCTCGAAGACACCTTCGACGGCGATGCCGCGCAGAGTGAGATCGTCCGCAAGCTGACGGTCGGTCGCGGTAAGTCCGGACAGATATGTGCGGAGCCATGCGCTGAGGATGTTCACGCGAACTGCTCCAGGAAGCGCACGTCGCCGGAGTAGAGCAGGCTGATGTCGGTGATGCCGTACTTCATCATCGCGATGCGATCGAGGCCCATGCCGAAGGCAAAGCCGGAGATTTTTTTTGGGTCGTATGCGGGTTGTTTTTCGCGCGCGAAATTGAAGACTGCGGGGTCAACCATGCCGCAGCCGAGCAACTCGATCCAGCCGGAGTGCTTGCATTTGCGGCAGCCCTTGCCGCCGCAGAAGATGCAGGAGATCTGCACGTCAGCGCTGGGCTCGGTGAAGGGGAAGAATGAGGGGAAGAAGCGCGTCTTCACACTCGAGCCGAAGAAGGCCTTCATCGCGTGGTCGAGCGTGCCTTTGAGATCGGCGAAGGTGATGCCTTCATCCACACAGAGGCCTTCGACCTGGTGGAAGATAGGCGAATGCGTGGCGTCGGCGGCATCGTTGCGGTGCACCTTGCCGGGGATTACGAGCCGGATCGGCGGTGGCTGTTGCTCCATGGTGCGGATCTGCACCGGCGAGGTGTGGGTACGCATGAGCAGGCGGTCGCGCAGCGGCTTGCGGTCCTGGCCGGCGACGAGGAGGGTGTCCTGCGTGTCGCGCGCGGGGTGATTGGGCGGGAAGTTCAGCGACTCGAAGTTGTAGTAGTCGGTTTCGACCTCCGGGCCGGTGGCAACGGAGTAGCCCAGAGCGGCGAAGATGCGCACCGCCTCGTGCCAGACGCGCAGGATGGGATGCTCGGCGCCGATTTGCGGGCGCGTGCCGGGGAGCGTCACGTCGATGGCTGCGCCGGTTGTAACGTGGCGCTTGCCGGCGGCTGCTTCTGTGAGCAGGGTTTCAATGCGCTCCTTGAGCGTGTTGAAGCGCTGGCCAATACCGCGCCGAGCCTCTGCCGGCGCTGTTTTCAGCCATGCATCGCTCACTGTCTTCAGTCGGCCGTGCTTGCGGCCCAGCCACTCCAGGCGGAAGTGTTCCAGGGCATCGGCGCCATCGAGCGAAGCGGCGGAGCGCTCCAGATCGGCGGTCAGCGAGCGAAAGGCCTGGTCCAGCGCGGCATCGTCGTAGCCGCTCAGTTGAGGTATGGATTCGTCGGGCATCGTTGAGAGTATTTTCGCTTCAAGTCAGTACAGCGAGGGTTGCGAAGTCTGGCTTTCTTAATCGAAAAGCCACGATAAGTTTGCTTGTCTTGTATGCACCGGAAGCGAAAACGCCCCAACGTCAGGATAAATCAGGGCCGTGGAGCATCGGCCCGGACGATTGCCGGTGTCATCGAAGGGCGCGTATGCTGTCGCGCGCACGACCTACCCGGACCGGGAAAACTCCGGATCAAATTTCTGAATAGAGGAGATGTTTATGAGGCAATCATTGACACCGTATTTGACCGTGAGCGATGCCGCCGCGGCCATCGATTTCTACAAGAACGCTTTCGGGGCGGAAGAGGTGACGCGGCACCTGGCGCCGGATGGCAAGCGACTGATGCACGCTCATCTAAAGGTGCTGGGTATGGACCTGATGTTGTCCGATGATTTTCCCGAGCACATGGGCCGCAGCCGCACGCCGGAGGCATTTGGCGGCTCGCCGGTGACACTGCACCTGCAGACCGATGACGTCGATTCGCTGTGGGCGAATGCCCTGGCGGCGGGCGCGAAGGTGATGATGCCGCTGAAGGATCAGTTCTGGGGCGATCGTTATGGGCAGTTCACCGATCCGTTCGGGCATTCGTGGTCGGCGGGGCAGACGATCAAGACGGTAAGCGCGGAAGAGCTGGAGGAAGCGGCGAAGGCGGCATTCTAGCCGCAATCGGTTGAGCAGCGCTTCGCGCCAATATTGAACGAGAGATACAGCAGGTCCTCACTCCATCTTCGGCTACGCTCAGGATGACGAGTTGATGTTCGGAATAGCAACTCATCGCAATGGAGGAGCCAAGACGAAAGGCGCGGCTGGTGCCGCGCCCTTCTGATTTTCTGCGCTGATCTTGCGGTCAGGCTGCGATCTGGCCGTGGCTGGCGGCATTCGCTTCGCGCGAGCGGCGAAGCAGCGCCTCCGCGCCGAAGGCAACGCCTGTGACCAGCAGAGTCGAGACGAGATCGTTGCGGTAGAACGGCAGACCGGCCGCGTAGCAGGCGGTGAGTCCACCGAGTGTGTGTGGATACATGGCGGAACTGACCCAGACCGCGTAGTTGCTGATGGCGAAGAAGGATGTTGAAGCCAACAGCGAGCCGGAGACGATGCGCGTTACGTTGGTCCGCTGCTTCAACAGCAGCGATCCGAGAACCAGCACGGCCGCGTACCAGAGCCAGGTGACGAGATAGTCCTGCGCGTGGAATGCCATGCCGTAAACCCGGGTGGTGAGATAGACGTCCATGGCCATGAACGGCACGACGGCCCAGGCAGCCTGACGCAGCGGACGCCGCGCGCCGAAATAGAGCAGCGATCCACCGACGGCAGTGAAGTTGAACCAGCCGATGTGCGAGATGGGAAAGAGGCGGCTCAGAAGACCCACCAGGATAAGGACGAACGCGGACATGAGAGACCTCGGAATTTGATTTTAGCTCGAACCCGGGGCGGAACGTCTCAATTTTGGGGCTTATTGTCCATGTAGGTCGCCTCGATCTGGCCGCTGGGCCCGACGAAGACCGAGCCGGAGAGCGGCTTGCGGTTCTGGTGAGTGCCGAACCAGTCGGTGTAGCCGAAGCGCATGTCATGGAAGTTGACCTGCTCCAGATGCTGGGCGGCATCCTGGGGCATATCGGGCGGGCTGCCGGGGCCAATGTCTTCGACCAGCGGGAACTCGGACCAGTCCAGATAGACGCGGCCCAGCCAGGAGCGCTTGGCGGCTGCAACGGCGGGGGTCACGGGCGGTTTGTAGATCGCGCCGACGCTTTCGTCGATGTTGACGGTATCGCTGTTGTTGCGCACATCGCCGAAGTGGTAGGCAGTGTCGGTTTCGATGATGCCCTGCCAGCGAAAGGGGTTGATGGGGTAGGGCTCCGCCGCGATGCGCAGTACGGGGCGGTCGAAGGATGTCTGCTGTAGCAGGTGAATGGCGCGGGTGTGCTCGGTGCTTCGGAAGGTGTAGAGAAGGGCGACGCCGACCAACGCGGCGATGGCCCAGCCGCGTCCGCGAAAGAGCGGGCGGCGCCTCGAGATTTCACGGTCGACCAGGCCAAGCACGGCCGGGGCGATAAGCCCGGTGAGCAGCATCACGAACATCACCGGCTCAAAGATGAAGATGATGTCCCACGAATACCAGTGAGGGTTCCAAGGCGCGAATGGCCTAACTCCGTAATTGTTGGTGAAGTCGAGCAGGATGTGGCTGAGAGCGGCGATGAGCGCGAAGCACCAGAGGAGGAGCCATCGCGGCGGGATGGGCGGCTTCTTGCGCCGCAGATGGTGAAAGCCCCAGCAGAAAAGCGTCACCACGAGCGCAACTACTGGCGCGCCAAGCAGCGTGTGGGTGAATCCGCGATGGTGCTGGAAGCCAACCAGCGGGCCACGGAAGCCCCAGAAGATGTCGAGGTCGGGTGTCTCGGCGGCCAGAGTCATGGCCAGCGTGGCGTAGGCGGCCTTGCGATTGAAGCCGGACTGGCCGAGGCATGCGCCGGTGAGGAAATGGGTGACGGGTTCCATGTTTGGGGTTCGAGGGGAAGCATACAGCCAGACACACTGCATCTCTATAATCCGTGACGATGGCTGAACGGGTTACAGAAGCGAAAACAGAGGCACTGCGCGAGAAGATCCGGCACCACGAGAATCTCTACTTCGTGCTCGATGCGCCGGAGCTTCCGGATGCGGAATTTGATGCGCTGATGCGGGAGCTGAAAGAGATTGAGGCCCAGCATCCGGAGTGGATCACGCCGGATTCGCCCACACAGCGCGTCGGCGGCAAGCTGAAGGAGGGCTTCGCAAAAGTTGCGCATTCGCGGCCAATGCTCTCGCTGGACAACGTGAATACGCCGGAGGAACTGGCGGACTGGGACCGGCGCGTGCGCTCGTTGGCAGGCGATGCGGAGATTGCTTACGTTACGGAACTGAAGCTGGACGGGCTTTCTCTGGCGCTTCATTACACAGCAGGGGCGAGTGGGGGCGCGGTGCTGGCGCGCGCCATCACGCGGGGCAATGGCACGATTGGCGAAGACGTGACCAGCAATGTGCGAACGATTCGGTCGGTGCCGTTGTCGGTGTCGGCAGAGAAGCTGAAGAAAAGCAGATTGCCAGTTCCCTTCGAGGTGCGCGGCGAAGTCGTGATGCCGACGGCGGCCTTCCTGAGGATGAACCAGGAGAAGGAGGCGCTGGGGCAATCGCCCGCTGCTAATCCGCGCAATGCGGCGGCGGGGACGATCCGCACGATTGAGCCGAACATCGTGGCGCAGCGGCGGCTGGATTTCTATGGCTACTTCGCGCTGCAGCTTACGGCCGGATCAGAAGGCGAGAACGCCTTTGCCACGCAGGTGGAGACGCTGGATGCGCTGACGACGGCGGGCTTCCGCGTGAATCCGCATCGCGAGGCGTTGAAGACACTTGATCAGCTGCAGGACTTCGTCGTGCGCGCGGAGGAGCAGCGGGCGTCGCTCGGGTACGAAATTGACGGCGTTGTCATTAAAGTGAACAGCACCGCACTGCAGAAGCGGCTCGGCTTTACAGGCAAAGCGCCGCGGTGGGCGGTCGCCTACAAGTTCACAGCGCGTGGCGGCGTGACGCGGCTTGAAGACATCACGGTGCAGGTGGGGCGCACCGGCAAGTTGACCCCGGTGGCGGTGCTGAGCCCGGTGCAGATCGGCGGCATCACAGTGACGCGCGCGACACTGCACAATGCTGACGAGATCGAGCGGCTAGGCGTCAAGATCGGGGACTTTGTGCGCGTGGAGCGCGGCGGCGACGTTATCCCGAAGATCGTCGAAGTGGTCGAGGATAAGGAGCATCCGCGAGGACATAAAAAGTTCCACTTTCCCGCGCATTGCCCGGTCTGCGGTAGCGACATTGTGCGGACCGAAGACGAAGCCGACTATCGCTGCGTCAACGTGGATTGCCCGGCGCGGCTGCGCGAGAGCCTGCTGCACTTCGCTTCGCGCGGCGTGATGAACATCGACGGGATGGGTGAGGCGGTAGTAGTGCAGTTGATGGAGCGCGGGCTGGTGCACTCCATCGCGGATCTTTATTCGCTGACCAGTGAAAAGCTTCTGACGTTGGAACGGATCGGGCAGAAGACGGCAGACTCGCTGATTGCGGAGATCGAGCGAACGAAGCAAGCGCCGCTCGATCGCGTGCTCTTTGGATTGGGTATCCGCTTCGTCGGCGAGCGCACCGCGCAGTTACTGGCCGATGCTTTCGGATCGATGGATGCGCTGCTGGCAGCAACTCCGGAAGAACTGGAGCGCGTGCAGGAGGTGGGCCCACGCGTGGCTGCCGCGGTGCATGAGTTCTTTGCGGAAGAGCGCAACCGCACGTTGATTGAGCGGCTGCGCGCGGCGGGGCTGACCTTTACGGCGGAGAAGCGCAAACGCTCCGCGAAACTGGAAGGGCTGACCTTTGTGCTCACGGGCACACTGCCGACGTTGGCACGCGAAGAGGCGAAGGAGCGCATCGAAGCAGCAGGTGGGCGCGTCTCCGGCTCGGTCAGCAAGAAGACGAACTATGTGGTGGCCGGCGATGAGGCAGGGTCGAAGCTGGACAAAGCCCGCGAGTTGAAGGTGCCGGTGATTGGCGAAGGAGAATTACTGGAGATGCTGGGATGAAGAGTCGGACGTTGATTTGGAAGGCGCTTGGCGCTGCTGCTTTGATCGCTGCCGGCCCTGCGGCCATGGCGCAAAGCCTGCCGGCGGGCGTGGACGGCTATTGGAAGATCACGAAGATGCTGCCGAAGAAACCGATGGCCACGCCTGGATGTACGGCTAATCCGGCGTTCTTCAGCAAGATGGCGCGGGGCTCACGCGTTTTGATGAGCGATCGCAACATCGTGTGGGGTGGAGCGTCGGCGACCGATCCGGGGGCGCAGGTCAGCATGGTGGACCCGGCGGAGTTCAGCGCGAAGCATTCGCAGGCCGGCGCGTCGCTGCGCGATCTGGATCTGGATCGCGGGTCGAAGGTCGAGGTGATTCATCTCGGCGCATCGGGCACGCTGCCGTTTGACACCATCATTGTGAAGGACCCGAGCACGCTGTATTTCACGCACTGCGGCATCTTCATGGAGGCGGTGCACAACAGCGGGTTTGTTGCGCCGCCGCTGCCGAACCAGCGCTGACGGTGTGCTATTCGCAGAGTGAGACCGGTTATTTCGGCGCGTAGTAGCCGGTGCGAGCGTGCACGTTATATCCGCCGCGCAGGGCGGTTAGATAGATGGTGCGGAAGGAGCCGTCGGCGCGAAAGTCGGCCGGCTTGTAGGCGAGTGAGTACTGCGAGCGCAGCTCCTCCTCCACCTTGTGGAACTCGTTTGCGATGTCTTCCAGGCGCTGCGGGTAGAAGGCGGAACCGCCGGTGGCCTGGGCCATTTTCTTCAACACATCATCGCCGCGCTCACGCGACGGGCTGGTGTTGGTGCTGATGGTGAAGATGGTGGTCTCGGCGCGCTGGCACATTTTGATTGCATCATCGAGATAGGCACGGCTCTGGTTGTCGTCACCGTCGGAGACCAAGATGAGCGCCTTGCGGACCTCGGCATTGGCAGGGACACCGTGCAGCATCTGATCGCGGCACGCCCTATAGACGGCGTCGTAGAGCGCGGTGCCGCCACCAGGCCTCAGCTTGTTCAGCCCCGTTTCCAGCAGGTCCGGATTGTTGGTGAATCCCTGCGTGACGTAAGAGGTTACGTCGAAGCCCATGATGAAGGCTCGGTCGGTGCGTGGGCGCAGGATGCTGAGCAGGAACTCCGTGGCGGCCTGCTGCTCGAAATGGAAGCGCGCGCGGATAGAGGTGCTGGCGTCGACTAGCAGGCCAACGCGCAGCGGCTGGTTGGTCTGCTGGGTGAAGCTGTAGACCTGCGCTGGCGCTCGCTGGTCGTCGAGAAGCGCGAAGTCCTGCTGCTGCAGATTGTTGATGAAATGACCGCGGCGATCCGTCACCGTGAAGGTGAGGTTGACCTCGTTGACGTTCTGCTTCAGCGTGTAAGTCCCTTCCTCATCGCCGGGTGCGGCCGTTTCCGGCTCCTGCCCGTTGGCTGGCGGCGGAGGCGCGGGTTGCGTCGAAGGTTGTTGCGTTGCAGCGGCAGGTGGACGAGTCGCCGGAGCGGCGGCCAATGGCGGGGCCGGTTTGGTCGGTGCGGGCGTCGTCTGCCCCGGCGCGTTCGGCAGCGAATTCTGCAGCGCCGGTGCAGGCGTGCTCTGACCAGCGAGCGGCGCGCAGGCGCCGATAATGCCGGCCAGCAACATGCCGGAAGCTCGGCGGTAGAAAACAGAGGGGATACGACGAATCATGGAGGCTGCCTTCATTGTAGTCGTTCCTTGACTGCTCCAACGGCCTGCTGAGCCGGACCAGGTTGGGGATCAATTCGGTACCTGAGAGCTTTAGGAATGACTGAAGCTCCTCCGGCAGGAGTGCCTCGAAGGCGAGTGGACGCCCGGTGACGGGATGCGCGAATGCGAGCGCTGCCGCGTGCAGGAAGTTGCGATCCAGACGAAGCGCCGGCTCCGGCTGCGCGGTTTCACGGCGGCGTGGCGTGTGGGCGCGGCCAGTCTCGGGCGCGAGACGGATAACGGCGGGCGCGCCGTAGAGCGTGTCGCCGACAACCGGATGCCCGAGCGACGCCATGTGGACGCGGATCTGGTGGGTTCGTCCGGTCTCGATGCGCACGGATACCAGCGTGAAACGGCCGAAGGGCGACTCGATGCGGCGGAGCACCCGATAGTGGCTGATAGCAGCGCGACCATCGTCGCGGCGTGTTGTCATCCGCGTGCGGCGGACCGCATCGCGGGCGATGGGGGCATTTACGGTTCCGCTTTCGGCGGCAACTGCGCCGTGGACCAGAGCGATGTAGGTCTTCTGCACCTGGCGACGGGAGAACATATCGGACAGCTTGGCATGGGCCTTGTCATGCTTGGCCACCAGCAGCAGACCGCTGGTCTGCTTGTCGAGCCGATGCACGATGCCGGGACGGAGGGCTCCACCATGCGGATGAGAGCTGTTCGAAATGATGCAGCAGCGCGTTGACCAACGTGCCGCGGTTGCGCGCGTCATCGGTCGATCCGGCGCCGGCGTGCACCATCATGCCGGCGGGCTTGTTGATGACGGCGAGGTCGTCGTCCTCATAGACGATGTCAAGCGTGATGGCCTCGGGGATGGCGCGGAGCGGGCGCGCTTCGGCTTCGCCCGTGAGACAGAGTTCTTCGCCGCCGCGCAGCTTTAGGCTGGCCTTGGGCGGCTTGCCTGCGACCCGCACCTTTGCTTCCGAGAGGAGCCACTGCACGCGGGCGCGGCTGACGGCGAGGACTTCGACGAGATATTGATCGAGGCGCCGGCCGGCCGCTTCGGGCGGGACGATGAGGGTGCGCGATGTCGGCGTCTCAGGCATGATGCACTGCCGTTTGCGAGCTGCTGAGTAGCCATGAAATGCCCCCGAGCGCCACCATGAGCATGGCGATGGCCTGTGCGGGCGTCACGATGTGGAGGAGTGACGGGGCGTCTGCGTACTCGCCGAAAAGGGGCGCCAGGGCAAACCGCAGAACGCCGTCGGCGAAGAGGGCTGTGCCAAGGACTTGGCCGGCGCGGCTTGCGCTACGCAGCAGTAGAATCAGAACCGCGGCGAGCACGAAATGACCGACGGCTGCGTAAAGCTGGACGGGATGTAGCGCGATGCCGAGCGGCACGCCGGTAATGCGGGCGGCGAAGCGGCTGGTGTAGGTGACGGCCCATGGCACGGCGGCAGGCGCGCCATAGTGCGACCCGGCCGCGAAATTGCCGATGTCGAGGATGGCAAGGGCCAGCATGGTCGCGGGCGCGGCGGCATCGATGGCGCGGAGCAGCGGCACGCGCGAGCGCAGCAGGTAGATGCAGGTTGCCACTGCAGCCAGCAGCACGCCATAGAGGGCTGCGCTGCCGGAAGCGAGCGTGCCAGCGGCCAGGATGAGAAACGGGGCTTCCAGGAAACCGCGCCAGTTGGCGAGGACAACGGCGAGGCGTGCTCCGGCAACAATTGAGACCACGGCCAGGAGTCCGGCGTTCTGAACTTTTGCGGTATTCAGGCCGGTACGGCGCGCGAGGCTGGTCCACAGCGCGATGCCAGAGAAGGCCGCCACGACCGCGAGCACACCGTAGGTGGAGATGACGAACGCGCCGAATTGAAGGAAGCGAGGGTACATGCGGAATCAGGACCGCGCAGGATTGTCCATAAGTTTCGGCGGGAAGATGAAGAGGAACAAAACCGACCCACTGGGCCGTGCGGTGCGCGCTGGTGAACCCGTCCTAAGACGGTGGGACTCTCCGCAGCTCTTTAGGCATTCCGGACTGGCGGACACTGCACACCGAGCCAATTAATCGAGTCGAGTCCCTGTTCAAGAATTATAGGTTCTACCAGCGTTAGCTCCACACCTGCTTTGCAGGCCGGTTTCTGAATCGGATGCTACCGAGGGGCGCAGCGGTTTGCAAGCTACCCGTTTGTGGGATGGCCGATCTGTCGCAGGCTGAGCAATTTGCAACAGACGCGCGTCTATGTCGATTTGTCGCTCGGCTCGTCTGCGCCGGTTGACGTTGTGAGCTGCTCGAATATTTCGACGTCTTCGGCTTGCTGCGCCAACTGGCGCGGCAGGCGCTTGGTGGGCTGCACTCCCAGGGCGCGCAGCATTTCTACCTGGCGGACCAGATTGCCACGCCCGCGGGTGAGCTTGTCCAGCGCTGCATCGTAGGCGGTGCGTGTCTGCTCGATGCGCGCGCCCAGCTTGCTGAGGTCGTCCACGAAGCCAACAAATTTGTCATAGAGCTCCGCGCCGCGCTCGGCGATCTGCTGCACATTGCGCACCTGTTCCTCCTGCTTCCACAGATGCGCCACGGTCCGCACGACGAAGAGCAGGGTGCTGGGCGATACCAGCAGGATGTTCTGCTCCCACGCATTCAGCCACAGATTGTTGTCGGTTTCAAGCGCGAGCAGGAATGCGGGCTCGATGGGGACGAAGAGGATGATAAAGTCCAGCGTCTCCAGGCCGGGCAGGCGATGGTAGTTGCGCGCGGCGAGACCGCGGATATGCTCCTTCATCGATGCGCAGTGCCGTGTAGCGGCGTGCTTGCGCAGGGCTTCGTCTGTGCTGGAGCAATACGTCCCGTAATCCAAGAGCGAGACCTTTGCATCGATCACCAGCTTGCGATTGCCGGGCAGATGCAGGATGACGTCGGGCCGCGCACGTGTTGCATCCTCGCGGGCGATGGTCTCCTGCATGGTGTATTCATGATCGCGGCGCAGACCGGCGGCCTCGAGGATGCGCTCCAGCACGATCTCGCCCCAATCGCCCTGCGTGCGGCTCGAGCCTTTGAGCGCCTGTGTCAGGTCCTTGGCCTCATCGGCGAGGCGCTGGTTCATCTCCAGCAGTGAGGTCACCTGCTGGGCCAGCGCACTGCGGTCCTTGCTCTCCTGAACGTAGACCTGATCAACCTTGGCCTGGAATTCTTGTAGGCGCGCCTTCAGAGGGTCGAGTAACTGACCGAGGTTGGTCTGGTTCTGCTCGGTGAAGCGGCGGGATTTTTCTTCCAGAATGTCGTTGGCCAATGCGCGGAACTGGTGCGTCATCTGGTCGCGCGCGTCGTCCAGCAGGGCCAGTTTCTGCTCCTGTGCAGCTCGCTCCGCGATCAGCGTGGCGTCGAGCGAGGCAAGCTGAACGCGCAATTGCGCGGCCTCCTCTGCCGGAGCCGAGCGGCGGGAGAGTGCGATTAAAAATCCGATGACCCCGCCGAGGGCGAGACAGGCCAGTGCTGCAAAGATGTAGAGGATGGTGTTCATGACCCTGGGTGCAAATGCTTATTCGCACTCTACTTGTTTCCGGAGCGGTTGTGGCGTCATGCGGCGGCGCGGGCCGCCTTTACACCCCCACAGCCCCTCAGTAGACTTGGAAGTTCGGGACCAGCATCCATAGACCAGGGTGCGGGCGCGCCTGCGGTGTGCCCCTGCACGCTGCGTACCTGATAGTCTCAAAAGGGTTTCAGTTATTCGATTTGTTATCGAGGAGATAGGCATGGCAGCAGTGGACGAGAAGGTCAAGCAGATCATTGTGGAGCAGCTCCAGGTAGACGAGGCAGAGGTGACGCCCAGCGCGTCGTTCCAGGAAGATTTGGGCGCGGACTCGCTCGATGTGGTGGAGCTGGTGATGCAGTTTGAAGAGGCCTTCGACATGGAGATTCCGGACGAGGATGCCGAGAAGATCAAGACCGTGAAGGACGCGACGGAGTACATCGAAAAGCACGCGAAAGGCGGCAAGTAACATTGCGTTGCGATCGACGGGTGGTAGTGACAGGACTGGGACTGATTGCAGGACCCGGCAATACCGCCCCAGAGCTATGGCAGAACCTGCTGGCAGGCAAGAGCGGCATGGCGCCGATCACCGGCTTCGACGCCAGCGCGTTTCCCGTCACCTTTGCCGCCGAGGTAAAGAACTTCGATCCGCTGAAGTTCATCGAGAAAAAAGAAGCGCGCAAGATGGGGCGCTTCATCCACTTCGCTATCGCTGCCGCCGAAGAGGCGATGCAGCATAGCGGGCTGAAGGTGACGCCGGAGACGGCTGAGCGCATCGGGGTGCACATTGGCTCCGGCATCGGCGGGTTCGACATCATCGAGCGCGAGCACAGCAACATGCTCAATGGCGGCCCGCGCAAGATTTCGCCATTCTTTATTCCGGCAGCGATCGTGAATTTGGCCGCCGGCCAGGTGAGCATCCGCTACGGCGCAAAGGGTCCAAATGAGGCAACGGCCACCGCCTGCACGACGAGTGCGCACTCGATTGGCGATGCCTATCGCATCATCCAGCGCGGCGACGCGGACGCGATGATTGCCGGCGGCGCCGAAGCGGCCATCACCCCGATGGGCATCGGCGGATTCGCGGCGATGAAGGCGCTCTCTACGCGCAATGACGATCCGGAGCACGCCTGCCGGCCCTTCGATAAAGACCGCGACGGCTTCATCGTTGGCGAGGGAGCAGGCATCCTGATCCTGGAAGAACTGGAGTACGCAAAGGCACGTGGTGCGAAGATTCTTGGCGAGATCGTCGGCTATGGCATGAGCTCCGACGCGTACCACATGACCGGCATGGCTGCGGAGGGTGAGGGCTGCTTCCGAGCCATGAGTAACGCGTTGAAGTCCGCTGAACTTTCGCCCGACCAGATCGGTTACGTGAATGCGCATGCGACCTCCACGCCGTTGGGCGATGCGCTTGAGTCTGCCGCGATGAAGAAGCTTTTTGGCGAGCGCGCGCTGAGGGGCGACGTGCTGGTGAGCTCGACGAAGTCGATGACCGGGCACCTGCTGGGCGGTGCCGGTGGTTTGGAAGCAGGCATTACGATAATGGCGCTGATCGAGCAGATCGCTCCGCCGACGACCAATCTGGTGAATCAGGACCCCGCCTGCGAGCTGCACTATGTGCCGAACAAGCCGGAGAAGATTACTGCCGAATATGCGCTGTCGAATTCCTTCGGCTTTGGCGGGACGAATGGCTCGCTGATCTTCCGGCGGTGGACAGAGTAGCGGGGCCCCTTCGAAATTGCACATAGCGTCGCGACCAGTTCGCGGCGCTTTTTTGGTTTCTAGATCGCGGAGGGCAGCGGTCGCGCTTCGAGGATGGACATATCCATCTCCGGCACCAGAATGTTGCGCGCGAGGGTGAGCCCTGCTGCTTGCAGCAATTGCCGCCACTCGTGCTCGCTGCGCTCGCGGCCGCCGGTCACTGCCATCATGTTCAGGTCGCTCAGGAAGCGGGTAACAAGCTCCGGCGCCGGCTCTGACACAACGTCCGGCAAAACGAACTCGATCACCAGCAGACTTCCCTTCGCCGGAACAACGGCGCGGCAGTTGCGCAGGATCGCGACCGCCTCCTCATCCGTACAGCCATGCAGCACGTGCTTGAGCATGTAGACGTCCGCGCCCGGCGGCACCGTTTCCGATAAATCGGCGGTCATCAATTCACAACGATTCTCTACCGGCGACGACTGGAAGTGAGCGGATGCGGCTTCGATGGACTCCGCTCTGTCCACCAGCATGCCGCGGAGATTGGGGTGCCGCTCCAGCACAGCGCGAATCAGGGCGCCGCCGCCGCCGCCGAGGTCCGCGATGACGCCGGTTGCAGGGAAGGTCCATGCATCGACGATCGGAGTGTAGTTTTCTGTCCGGCTGGTGCCCATGACGGCACGGAAGATCGCGCCGGCATCGGGGTCCTGCGACCAGCGTGAGACGATACCGGCCTTTTCCATCACCCGCGCGGCGTTCTGTCCGGTGCGGACGCATTCGCCAAGGTGAGTCCAGGAATTCGCGAGCAAATCGGCCCAGAAGACAACGGACGCCCACGCCGAATCCGGCACGTCCCGGCGCAGCGGTCGGCCGAGCGCGGTAAGGCGGAAGTGCTGCGGGCTGGTCTGGTCGAGCAGGCCGAGAGCGGCCATGGTACGCAGCAGCCGATAGATGGATCCGGCATCGGCTTTGCACGCCGCCGCCACGTCCGAGGCGCTTCGCTCCGAATCGCCCAACGCGTCAGCCACGCCGAGCCGGGCCGCCGCACACAATACGCTGCTTGGCCCGAAGCCCATTGCCATCTCGAGCAGCTCATTGGACGCGATTACATTTCCGATGGCGCGCTTTGCCGGCATCCCGCTTCCTCCATCCGCGAAAGGATACTGCGATGGTGACACCGGCAGTAGCTATGCGGATTGTAAGAAATGGAAGCGGTGATGATTTAGCGCCAATCAGCGCAGCCCAGAGGCCAGCAGCGTGGACGAGTGCTGCGTTTCTGCGAAGTCCTTGCGCGGCATCACGTATGACCGGTAGACCGAGATATGGAAGCAGGACTGGTGGAATTCCTCTTCCACGTCGATCTTGCCCGCCGTCTGCAGCGGCAGCAGATAGGCGCGCAACCATGCGACCTCGGATGGCGTGAGCCCCTTCTTCGCGATGTCCACGGCCTCGCCTGTCAGGTGCGGTGAGGCGACGTCGCCCTCCGCCGGCGCGGCGTTTCCGTTGATGTGCCGCAGATGGTGCTGGAACTCGACAGTGCGGACGGCGGAGTTGACCTGCAGCGGCTTGTGGAAGCGCTCGTAGTGCACGCGGGCGAGATCGCTGAGAAAGTGCCCGGTCCACGCGCGGCAGTAGCGGCGGTTTGCCGGCAGACGGCTGTCCACATGCATGGAGGTGAGCTCCGGCAAGGCAACCAGCTTGCCCGCGCGGCGCAGCGTGACCAGATCGTCGTTGTCCTTGACGCGCAGGATGCCATCCTGCTCTGCGCGCTCGTTCTGCCGCACCAGCGATTCGTGGCTGCCACGCAGCGGCGGCAGGTTCATGGCGGCCAGCGGCACTTCCGGAACGTTTACCGATGCGGATTCCGCATCGTCCGTATCTTCATCGCGTGCGACGCGCTCGGTCTCGCGACGCGCGGCTGCACGCACTGCTTCGGTGCCATGCTTGCGGGCGTGGCGCAGGGCACGTGCCGTGTGGGGGTGCACATGGTGCCGGCGCGATTGCGCACTCGCTTTATGCTTCCGCGCCTGGGCCGCCTGCGGCAGCAGGAGTCCAAGGCAGAGAAGTACAGCAAGAGCGGCGAACGAATGACGATAAGAATGAAGACAGCGCATGCCCGAAACCAGACCGTTTCACAAATCATGTGTGACATACGCGCGTCTGAGCAAGGCCCCTTTTGGGGGAGACAAGACAGCTCTGCAGCGGCTACAGATCTCACACAACTTGTGAAGACGGTCGAGGTACGCGAAGATGCCAGAGGTCTTCATCCTAATCGTCTGCACCGCCGCGGCGAAGTGCCGAAGCAGATACGTACGGCGCGCCGAAGCGCGCCGGCATATCGTAAATGCCACGGCTACGAACCGAACGCGGCTGCTCCGGCTTCCGCCACCGCGTGGTCTTGCGCGCCCAGCCCGCCGCTAACGCCGATTGCACCCACGACCTTGCCACCCTTCTTGAGCGGAATGCCGCCGGCGAAAATCATCACTTTACCGCCATTCGATGCGTGAATGCCGAAGAACTGGTCTCCGGACTGCGAGTTCTCGCCGAGGTCCTTGGTGGTGATATCGAATGCGCGCGCGGTCCATGCCTTGTTGATAGAGATGTTCACGGAGCCGAGCCAAGCGCCATCCATGCGCACGTGCGCCACCAAATTGCCGCCTTCGTCGGCCACCGCGATGTTCATGGGCTGGCCGATCTCCTGCGCCTTCTTCTCTGCTGCCGCGATCACACGGCGTGCTGCATCGAGCGTCACTTCACTTGCCATAAGTTCCTGCCTTTCCGATGTATCGGTGATGGCGAACCCGGACCTGGGCCGCCCTCCTTCCAGACTACGATGCGCGGATGGTCAGCGGGTCAGATAGACTGCGCAATCTTCCGCGCTGGAGCCGACGCGGTCGGCGAGACGGTCGTTTGCGTCCATCGCGACGGTTGCGCTCCAGACTTGCTGCAGGAACGGTGCGCGATCCAACAGATCGTGCAGCTCATGATTGATATAGAGGACGGCGACCTCCCGCGGCTTACGCGCGAGGGACTGTTGAAGATTCGTGATGACCTTTTCCAGCACCGGGCGGCAGAACGGGTGATAGAGATACACGACGAGCGGCCCGGCGGGAAATAAATACTCGGCTGCGTCTTCGAGCAGAATCTGCACCGGCGGGCCGGCGCTGCGCCCCTCGGCCTGGCGCGCCGCAGTGTAGCGCGCCGCGTTGTCGACCGCGACGCGATGAAGCTGAGGCGCAATCTCTATGCCGACGACCTGGGCGAACGGATATTCCGAGGCGAGCAGCACCGCGCGGCCTTTGCCGCAGCCGAGATCAATGAACGTGGCGGACCGGAGCAACGCCTCCGGAACCTGGGCCATGACGTGGTGAAAGACAGATGGCGGAATTGCGTAGTACGCGGTGTTCCATGCGTCGCTACGGCTGCCGGTCTTGAGGTCAGCGCCCCAGACCAGCCCGCTGGTGTCCACGCCATATCGGATATCGAACTCGTGCTGTGCGGTGGGCAGCCAGGAGGTGGTGTCTGGCGACGGAGATCGGCGTCTGCGCAATTTGCGCTTCAGGCGGTCGCGTGCCGTCCGCACGACGGCGGCCCAGCCGTGGTTCACGACCAATTGCCTCACGGCGCGTGCTGTTCGCCTTGCGTGCATTGCTGTTTCCATATTGCACGCGCGGGCGGGATGGGAGTCGATGTCAGCTCTCGATTGATTCGAACGCCAGAAATCACAAAATCGGTAACCGGGTAATTGCTACGTTGGCGAAAACATAACGATTGCGCAGTAAGGTTCGCCGTATCTGGGATTTACAGCGACCCAGAGGCAAGTTTATGACATTGTTTCCATTACCTCAGTACTAATTGCACGAACTTGACTACCCCGGAAAGTGCAGTCCCCCGTAAGGGCGAAACCCTGCCGCCGACGGTAGTTTCGCTTTGTGATTTCCAGTGTGCGTGGGATTCTCCAGTCACGCACAGTACAGAGCACCATTTGCAGTTTGGGAGGCACCACATGAAGACCTTGTTTGTTTCTTTGGCTATTGCCGCGGCGTCAGCCACCTGCCTTGCTCAGTGTCAGAGCAATCGAATTTCGCTGAATGAGGAATTGAAGGACGCCGGCACCACTATGATCGCGACCGTCCAATATGCCCAACCGGTTCCCGATTCTTCTTTCCACCTGGACGGCATCGACTACGTAGTGCACGTGGATCGCGTGCTGAAGGGGCGCATGATCGGTACCGATGTCGTGCACATTTTCAGCGAAAACAGTCCCACCAAGTTTCCGATGCAAACGGGCAAGCAGTATTTGCTCTTCGTCCATCGCAACTTCAACGATTACGAGGTGGACAACTGCGGCAACTCGGGCCTGCTGCAGGCGTCGAATATCGACAGCATCTCGAAACTGAAGGAATTCGCGAAGAAGGAAGCGGAGTAACACCGCTTACGGGCTCCCGCCATCTGCAATACTGTTGTGCTTGTTTTCCCAGGCTAGTCGATTTGATGAGCAGACGAGAGCGCCTTTCACCGGGCGCTCTTGTTGTATCCAGCTTGATCAATGCACGCGCTCGTGCCGGTAGCCGGCCGCGGTCAATGCGTCAGCGATGGCTGCGATATGTGCAGCGCCGCGCGTCTCCAGCGTGATTTCGATGACTGTGTCGCCCAGGTTCACGCCGTAGTACGAACGGTTATGGCTGGTCTGCACGATGTTCGCTTCGCATTCGGTGAGAATGCGGGTGAGCTGATGCAGCGAACCCGGTCGATCGAGCAGATAGACGCGAATGCGCAGCAGGCGCCCGTCTTTGGCGAGGCCGCGCTCGATGATGCGGGAGAGCAGCGTAACATCGATGTTTCCTCCGCATACCAGCGCGACGGTTTTTTCGGCCTTCAGGTGGGTCTTGCCCTGTAGTAATGCTGCGAGCGCCGCCGCGCCTGCGCCTTCGGCCAGCGTTTTTTCTTTTTCCAGCAGCACCAGAATGGCGCTGGAAATCTCTTCTTCGTCGACAGTGACGATCTCGTCGACATACCGCTGGACCAAAGGGAAGGTGCGTTCGCCGGCGCGACGGACGGCGATGCCATCCGCGATGGTGGCCTGTGCGGGCAGCGTGACGGGCCCGCCTGCTTCGACCGCGCGCAACATGGAGGCGAGCCGCTCCGTCTGAACACCGACGATGCGGATATCGGGTCGCGCTTCTTTTACCGCGCAGGCTACACCGCCGATGAGACCGCCGCCGCCGATCGGCACCACGATGGCTTCTACCTCCGGAAGCTGCTCCAGGACTTCCAGGCCGATGGTGCCCTGACCGGCAATGACCTCTTCGTCATCGAAGGGATGAATGAAGGTGAGCTGCTTTTCATTCTGCAGGCGGGTGGCCTCGTCGCAGGCCTCGTCATAATTCGCGCCGTAGAGAATTACCTCTGCTCCAAAGCCGCGCGTGGCCGACACTTTTACCAGCGGCGTAGGCTGCGGCATGACGATGCGCGCCCGAATGCCGAGCCGCGCCGCATGAAAGGCCACGCCTTGCGCGTGATTGCCGGCGCTCGCCGCGATTACCCCTCGCTCGCGCTCTTCCGGCGTGAGCTGCAGCAGGCGGTTGAGCGCGCCGCGCTCCTTAAAGGCTCCGGTGCGCTGCAGGTTCTCGAGCTTGAGGTAAACCGGATGGCCGGCAAGCTCGGAGAGATCGTGCGAGATCTGGCACGGCGAGTAATAGAGGAGATCGCGGATGCGCTCTCGGGCCGCCGCGATACGTTCAGCTGTCAGCATGAATGTATTTCATTATAGGTGGGGTGCCGGATTGTATGATTCTCGCGCTGAACACAGCGCAACTTGCCGGCAGGCGCGGGGTCTATTTCGGCAGAAGTCGACAGACTCCAGGAGAGAAAGAACCATGAGAAAGCTATTCGTGACTGCATTCGTTGCAACGGCGCTTGCAGTAGGCAGCGCACATGCTCAGGTCGCTGTCCGGATTGGGCCGCCTCCACCGGTGGTGGAGCATTACGGGCGGCCTCCGCATCCCGGCTGGGTGTGGCGCGGCGGCTATCAACGCTGGGATGGGCGACGCTACGTTTGGGCTCCGGGCTATTGGGTCCAGCCGCCGCGCCCGCGCGCGGTGTGGGTTCCCGCCCACTGGGTCCAGCGGCGCCGCGGATGGGTTTTTGTTCAGGGGCACTGGCGCTATTAAGGCAAGTAGCAAGAAAACAACTGAGGCCTCCGAAACGGAGGCCTCAGTTGTTTCCATTTTGAGCGATCGCAACGGGCTATTGCAGCAGGCTTCCGTTCTCCGGCTCGATTTTGGCTTCCTCCGGCGGGATGACGACCGCGGCCGCCACCTTGTCCTCCGGCTCCAGGTTCAGCAGCTTCACCCCTTGCGTGGATCGGCCTGCCGCACGGATCGTCTTGGTGTCGATGCGGATGATCTTGCCGTACTGGCTGATCACCATCAGCTCGGAAGACTCATCGACCAATTGGATCGCATTCACCTTGCCGTTGCGCGCCGTGGTCTTCAGGTTGATCACACCCTTGCCTCCGCGTGTCTGGAGGCGATACTCATCCACATCTGTGCGTTTGCCGAAGCCCTGGGTGGTGACGGAGAGAATGAGGCAGGCGCAGTCGCCGCCATTCCCATTCTTCTTGCGTTCCTTTGGAGTGACCGCGAGGCCGACCACGTAGTCGCCCTTGGAGAGGTCGATGCCGCGAACGCCGTATGCGGGTCGACCCATGGAGCGAACATCCGTTTCAACGAAACGGATCGCCATGCCGTCATGCGTTGCCAGGAAGACAACCTCGTCTCCCGAGGTGATCCGCGCACCTATCAACTCGTCGTCCGTGTCGATGCCGATCGCCATGATGCCGCGCGCCATGACATTGGAGAAGTCCTTGAGCGGCGTGCGTTTGACTGTCCCTTTCTGAGTCGCAAAGAAGACGAACTTGCCTTCCTCTTCGAGATTGCGCTGCGCCAGGATGGTGCGAACGGTCTCACCGGGCTGCAGGTTCAGCAGGCTGGCCATGGATTTGCCCTTGCCCGCCGCACCCACGTCCGGAACTTCGTAGACCTTTAGCCAGTAGACTCGGCCGGTGTTGGTGAAGCAGAGCAGGTAGGCGTGCGTCGAGTCGATGATGAGCTGCGAGACGAAATCTTCCTCGCGCGTCTTCATGCCGAGACGGCCTGTGCCGCCGCGCCGCTGCTGGCGGTAGGTCGAAATCGGCGTGCGCTTCAGATAGCCGGAATGCGATACCGTGACGGCGACCTGCTCGTCGGCGATGAGGTCTTCAAGCTGCAGCTCGGCTGTTTCGTCAAGGATCTGGGTGCGGCGTTCGTCCCCGAAGTCCTTGCGGACCTGCTCCAGCTCCTTCACGATAACGGAGCGAAGCTTCTTCTCGGAGGCCAGAATCGATTCGTACTCGGCGATGTTGTCGCGCACCTGCTTCAGCTCGTTCAGCAGCTCGTCGATGGAGAGCTGGGTCAGGCGATAGAGCTGCAATTCGAGGATCGCGTCGATCTGGCGATAGCTCAGGATGAGCGTCGCGGTGGTCTGCGTCGCCATGTCGATGCCGTACTTCGCCGCATCGAGCGAGACGCCCTTCAGCTCCGCGCCGCGCAACTGGATCTTCGTGCCGGAGAAGAAGCGGAAGAGGTTCTCGCGGGCATCGGCGCGGGATGACGAGCCGCGGATGATCTTGATCACGTTGTCGAGGTGATCGAGCGCGATCTGATAGCCGAGCAGGATGTGCTCGCGCTCGCGCGCCTTACGCAGCAGGTAGGCGGTGCGGCGGCGGACGACATCGACGCGATGGTCGATGAAGTGGCGGATGGCATCCGGCAGCGGCAGCTCCCGCGGTTGGCCGTTGACCACCGCGAGGAAGATCATGGAGAAGCTTTCCTGCATCTGCGTGTGCTTGTAGAGCTGGTTGAGGACGATCTGGGCTTCGGAGCCGCGTTTCAGGCCGATTACGATCCGCATGCCGTCGCGATCGCTCTCGTCACGGAACTCGTCGCGGGCGATGTCGGTGATGACGCCGTCGTTCACCAGGTCGGCGATGCGCTCAATGAGCTTCATCTTGTTTACCTGGTAAGGAATCTCGGTGACGATGATGGCCTGACGGCCGCCGGAGATGTTTTCGATCGCGCACTTGGCGCGCATCAGGAAGCGTCCGCGCCCGGTGCGATAGGCCTCAGGGATACCGCTTCGACCATAAATGAATCCCCCGGTCGGGAAGTCCGGGCCCTGCACATGCTTGAGCACCTCGGCAAGACCGGCGTGCGGATTGTTCACAAGCTCGATGGTGGCGTTGATGATCTCGGTCAGGTTGTGCGGCGGGATGTTAGTCGCCATGCCGACCGCGATGCCATTCGAACCGTTGACGATGAGGTTGGGGACCCGCGCAGGTAGTACCGCCGGCTCTAGCGTGCTCTCGTCGTAGTTCGGGTTCATATCGACCGTTTCCATGTCGATGTCGGCGAGCATTTCGCCCGCGATGCGCATCATGCGCGCCTCGGTGTACCGCATCGCCGCTGGGGGATCGCCGTCCACGGAGCCGAAGTTGCCCTGGCCGTCGATCATGGGATAGCGCAGGCTGAAGGGCTGCGCAAGGCGGACCATGGTGTCGTAGATGGCGCTGTCACCGTGGGGATGGTACTGGCCCATGGCTTGGCCGACGACCTTGGCGCACTTGGTGTACTTCTTGTTGTGCTGCAGCCCCATCTCGTGCATCGTGTACAGGATGCGGCGATGCACGGGCTTGAAGCCGTCGCGCACATCGGGCAGCGCACGGCCGATGATGACCGACATCGAGTAATCGAGATACGACCGGCGCATCTCGTCTTCAATGTTGATGGGAATCAAGTTGGCGGCTCCGGGACCGGTGGGCGGCGTCGTGCCGTCGCCGCTGTTGCCGTCCGAACCGCCGAGGGGAAGCTTTGGATTCTGATCGTCTGCCATAGATAGGAAGAGCCGGTCACAGGGCCGAAAGGACGTGCCGCGGAGGCCCGTTTACGGCAGAAATGTAACCATGAGCTCTGCCTCTATTTTAGCAAGAATTGACGCATATTTCCGCGTCACCGCCATGGTTCCGAAGGGCTTATTTCGCAGGCTGCTGACCGATGAAATGTCCTCGCAGCTTTTCGACATACGCAAAGCTTGCTTGGAACCGCGGCGTAGGCGGAGTAGAGTGTTGCCATCCGATTCGTCAGGTCGAGCCCTCGTTGACTCGATGCCAAGGGCGCCAGCCCCGCCCTGCCAGCGCCCGCAACGTTCACGAGGTCATACCCCCATCGCCAGATCTGGAGGATTCCTGATGCCCGCTGATTGTTCTTCTTCCGTCTCCCGTCGTTCCTTCCTGCGGTTTGCCTCGGCTGCGGCCGTTGTGCCCATTGTGACCGAAGCCCATCTTGCCTGGGCCGTGGCCACGGGAGCGCAATCCGGCTCAAACGGCCTGAAACATGCCAGCCCCTTCCATGGAGGCATGCAGCCGATTCCACCGGACGCCGTGCTCATCAATGCCAACGAGAACCCGCTTGGTCCCTGCAAGCTGGCCTGCGCAGCGTGCACCGATATCGCGCCGCGCGGAGGCCGCTATGACTTTGAGCAAACGATCGCGCTGGGCAAGACCCTCCTGCAGCAAGAAGGGTTGAGCGAAGACTCTCTGGCCATTTACGCGGGCTCGAGCGAGCCGCTGCACTACACCGTGATGGCCTTCACCGGTCCTTCTCGACCGTATGTGACTGCCGATCCGGGGTACGAGGCCGGGATGCGTGCGGCGGACATGGCTGGCGCGACGACCTTCAAAGTGCCGCTGATGCGGGACACCCATGCTCACGACTTAAAGGCGATGATCGCAGCCAGTCCCAGCGCGGGCGTGTTCTATATCTGCAACCCGAACAACCCGACGGGCACGACAACACCGAAGGAAGATATCGTCTGGGCGCTGAAGAACAAGCCGAAGGGATCGATTCTGCTGATCGACGAGGCGTACTTCCACTTTTCGGACCAGCCCAGCTGCATGGACCTGGCGCGGTCAGGCGAGGACGTCATCGTGCTGCGCACCTTCTCGAAGCTGTACGGCATGGCGGGTCTGCGCTGTGGCTTTGCGGCGGGCCGGCCCGACCTGCTGGCGAAGTTGCAGACCTACGGAATGAATGCCATGCCCATCACCGCCGCGGCCGCGGCTCATGCGAGCCTCCAGCATCCGGAGATGATTCCGGAACGCAAGAAGATCAATGCCGACATTCGCCAGCAGACCTTCGCCTGGCTCGACAAGCAGGGTTACAGCTATACGAAATCGCAGAGCAACTGTTTCATGCTTGATACGAGGCGGGATGCGCACCAGGTGATTGCCGGGATGCAGGCGAAGAAGGTCTATATCGGCCGTGTTTGGCCTGCGTGGCCGACGCATGTGCGCATCACGGTGGGAACCGCCCAGGAGATGGAGGCATTCCAGAGCGCGTTTCTGGAAGTGATGCAGGCACCGCCGCAAAAGGCCGAGCTGTTGCCG
Source organism: uncultured Acidobacteriaceae bacterium (assembly GCA_963797895.1). Lineage (GTDB taxonomy): Bacteria > Acidobacteriota > Terriglobia > Terriglobales > Acidobacteriaceae > KBS-83. The sequence continues at coordinate 319,919 of CAWCRD010000006.1, read as the reverse complement.
ACGCTATATACGCGGCCACTGACCCATCTGGGTTAGGGCAATGCGGGGAGCGCCATGGTCAGAAGGACCTGCAGCGCGACCATGGCGATGACAGCCCAGCGGAAGGTGCGGCCGTGCCGGGTTTCCAATGCATCGGCGAAGACGCCTCCGACGAAGGTCATCAGAAAGGGCAGCGCCCAGAGCCACGGCTGGCCGAAGATTCCGGTGGTGACCAGCGGCACGAGACAGAGCGCAATCAGCAGCGGAGTGGTGTTGCCGAAGTAGCGTGAACGCCGTGTCGCGATATACAGGAGCAGGGCAGCGCCCAGGGCGATCGCAAATCCGGCATCGCCGAAGGAAACGAGATGTGCGCGTGCCGCAGCGGTGCTGAGGCCAAGCCTGCCGGCGCCAGAGCGGAAATAGTAGGTCAGCGCGTCAGGATGAAAGGCGTAGCAGGCGAAGAGCAGGAGAAATGCTCCGACAGTGCCCGCGACCATGACCATCGGCACGGCGGTTCGGTTGCGCTCGGCGAGGTAGAGCATGAAGGCGAAGGCCAGCGGCAGAGTGAGCATGAGTGCCGCGGAATGCGAAGCGGCAACAAGCGCTAGCCCTGCAGCCAGCAGCACGATGCGCGGACGCCACTTGCGCCGCGGTCCCTGCATGGCATGCGCGACGCCGATGGCGGTGTAGATTGCCGCGAAGATGCCCAATGCCGTCGTAATTTCGGCATTTGGGCGGGAGCCCCCCGCGACGATTGCAGGCGAGACGCAGTAGAACGCCAGAGCGACAAAGCCGCCGGAATTGCCGAAGAGCCGCCGCGTGACCCACCACAGCGCCCCGCCGAGCAGCAACGCCGCGATGGTGAAAGGAAAGCGCAGCAACAGGCGCACGTAGCTGAGTTCGTGCCGCATCTCCCAGGTGCTGGTATCGCTGCCCTGGCCGGCGACGAGGCGCTGGAGGGTAAGCGGCAGCCCGGCCATGCGATAGGCCAACACGCCGTCGTGAATATTGCCGCAACTTGTGAAGTACCCTGCGATAGGTGAGGGACGCTCCCACATCTCCCGCCCGCAGCGCGCGTATTGGTAGTCGCTTTCGGTCAACGGCGTCCGCGAGATGTGCCACACGCACTGGCCGAGCAGCAGAAGGAGCAGCAGGGCGGCGATCTTCTGTGGACGGTCGAAACGGAAGCGGCGGAGATGGTGGCCGGCGCGCTCCTTTGTGCCGGAAACCTCGTTTTGCGAAACGGGCATCACGGCGGTGGGAGTGGTATCTGCGGACATGAGGGCGCGTCTCGTTCAGTGTACCGGACGGACAGAAATGGCCTAGCGGGCGGCTGCCTCCATGGCGTGGCGCAGATGTCCATGCGCGGCCTGGAGCAGGGCATCCGCCTGTTCGCGGCTCAGGTTTTTGGCGTGCATCAGTACGGCGGCTTTGATTGATCCTGCTTCGTGGAGTACGGCCGATGCGCGCTCGCGCGGCAAGCCGGTGAGCTCGACGACGATACGCTCTGCCCGGTCGGCGAGCTTCTCGTTCGTGGGCTGCACGTTCACCATCAGGTTGCTGTAGACCATGCCCAGCTTGATCATCGCGCCAGTGGAGAGCATGTTGAGCACCAGCTTGGTTGCGGTGCCTGCGCGAAGCCGCGTCGATCCAGTGATCACCTCCGGACCCACTGCGGGCGTAATCGCGATCTGGGCGGCATGCGCGACTTCGGACCCCGGCACACAGCTCAACCCGATAGTGACAGCGCCGAGGGACTGCGCGTATTCCATCGCGCCAAGCACGTAGGGCGTACGCCCGCTGGCGGCGATGCCGGCGAGCACATCGTTGCCCGTGAAGCCGTGTGCGCGCAGATCGGTCGCGCCCAACTCTGCTGAGTCCTCCGCGCCTTCGATGGAATGACGCAACGCGTAATCTCCGCCAGCGATGAAGCCCTGCACGAGCGTGGGTGGCACGTTGAAGGTCGGCGGACACTCCGAAGCATCCAGCACGCCGAGCCGCCCCGACGTGCCCGCACCCACGTAAAAAAGGCGCCCTCCGCGCTCTCGCTCGAGCGCCGCAGCAATGGCATCGACCGCACGTGCGATCGCGGGAATCTCGCGCGCCACCGCATCGGCCACCTCGCGATCGGCGGCGTTGATCACCTGAAGCATCTCGGTGGTGGAGAGTTCGTCGATGTGCTGGCTTGGCTTATAGCGGGTTTCTGTCAGCAGCGTGGCGAGGCCAGGTTTGGCGGATGAATTTGAATCGGACATGGGCATCGTGATGGTATCGCAATGAGAAGGGAACCAGAATGTGTACTGGGAATCGCGCGTTCTGCTCTTGACCCAACTGCGTCCTACAGAGTGTTCTGAATAAGCCAGCAACACTGCACGAGAGGACTGCTACACATGAGCACTGCACCGACGACCCCGGAAAAGTATCTGGTTGCCTTTGTCATCCAGGGCGACACGATGTTCAAGATCACGGCCGACAGCATCATCCAGGCCACGGGTGGCGCTGCGGGTCTGGCATCCTTCGATGGCGTGGCCAAGCTGAAGGCCGCCGCCGCACTGGTGGAGTTGACCAACACCCACAACGAGCGGCCGGAAGAGCTGCGTGCGATGGCGCGCGAGATGGCCGGCGAAGGCATGCGCTTGCTGGCGCGGGCAGGCGCGGGCGGACGCGTGGTGGTCAGCAACTCCACGCAGCAGACCTCCAGCCAATCTACCCAGTCTATCGTCGGCCCTGTGCCGGTTGAAGTGAATCTCGCGTAAGCTTGCGCGGATAGTAGACTCACCAGAGAACAGAAGCAGCGCAACCGGGCGCGCGGGCCATGCCGCGTGTCCGGCATTTGCTGCGCATGGGCTTTCGGTCGCGTGGATGAGCGTGGCGCGCCGCGTTTTCTGCCCGGACAATTCACATACGGGGATGACCGCACATGCCGCTTTGGAACGAGCTCGAAGGACAAACGCTGAACGGGCTGACACTGCGCAAGCTGCTGCGCAGTGAAGGTCGCACCGCATGGTTCTCCATCGAAGACCCGGAAGGACAGCCGGCGGTGCTCAGCGTCTTCGAGGCGCTGAACGATGAGGACAGCGTGCAGGCGCGTCTGGACGCGGCTGCTCGGGTGCAGCATCCGAACCTTCTCATCCTCCGCAGCACCGGCAGAGGCCGCCTGGAGGACGAGTCGCTGGTCTACGCGGTGATGGAGCCCTTCGATCAAACGCTCGCCGAGGTGCTGCGTGACCGCACTCTGACGCCGGATGAGGCGCGCGAGGTTGTAGACAACCTGCTGAGCGCGCTGGAAAGCGTCGAGGCCGCAGGCCTGCATCACGGGCATGTCGATGCCTCCGGTGTGCTGGGCGTGGGCGACAACATCAAATTGCGCAGCGACTGCCTGATGCCGCGCCGCAATCAAAGCGATGCGGCGGCGCTGTCCGCGCTCATCTACAACGCGCTCACCGGCCGCCGGTATTCAAGCGAGCGCGACGCACTGCAACTTCCCGCTCCCTTTGCCACGCTGGTGCGCGCCGGCGTCGGAACCAACGGGTCGCTGGCCGCGATGCGCCGCGTGCTGAACGGCCCGGCCGCAGCGAATGGCACGGCTGCGGCAGCCAGCTCGCCGGCGGCCGACCCTTCCACAGAGCGCCCAGCCAAAGCAGTCGCGAAGGCCGGCGCACCGCCGCGCACCGCGTTGAGGGATGAACCCGAGGCCCGGCGTAAGCATCCCGGCATTGCCGTCGCCGCGATCATCATCATGGCGGTCGTGCTCGCCATCTTCTGGTATGAGTTGAAGCGGCCTACCCCTCATGTGCCGATCAGCGGCGAAGCCCCATCTGCTTCCAGCAAACCGCAATCGCCTGCCGCGGCTACGGCAGATGTTGCTCCCGCCGCCGCTCCCGTAGGGGACGCGGCGGGCGCGATGGGCGCGCCGGAGACGGTGCGGCCGGCAGCGCGGCCATCGGCTGCGAAAACGCCAGCCGCGACCGCAACGGCAACTGCTTCCCAAGGCAGTGAGCGCAGCGTGTGGCACGTGGTTGTCTACACCTATACCCATGAATCGGCCGCGCAGCGCAAGGCGGCTGAGATGGCTGCCCAATATCCTCAGTTTCAGCCGCAGGTTTTCTCGCCCACAGGACACGCGCCGTTTCTGGTTGTTCTGGGCGGAGGCATGAACCGGCAGGATGCTTTCACACGCCGCGAAGCAGCGCTCGCAGCTGGACTGCCGAAGGATACCTACGCGCAGAACTACCGTAAATGACCACCGACAATTTGTCGGTTGATACACTCCGGTTGTGAAGCGCAGCGACAACGATCCGGAGCGGTTGGTCTCGGCGACGCGGGGCGAGGAGGACAGCTCCTTCGAGTTGAAGCTGCGTCCCCGGCGGCTGGCGGAGTTCATCGGCCAGTCCAAAGCCAAGGAGCAACTGGCCATTGCGCTGGAGGCGGCGAAAAGCCGCGGCGAGGCGCTCGATCACGTGCTGCTCTTCGGGCCGCCGGGCCTCGGCAAGACGACCCTGGCGTCGATCATCGCGAATGAGCTGGATGTCGCCTTCCAGCAGACCTCCGGGCCGGCGCTGCAGATTCAGGGCGACTTGACCGCCATTCTCACCAATTTGCGCGAGCGCCAGGTGCTGTTTCTGGATGAGATCCACCGCGTGCAGCCGGTGCTCGAAGAGAAGCTCTACACTGCGCTCGAAGACTACAAGCTGGACATCATTATTGGGCAGGGTCCCGCGGCGCGCACCCACGTCATGGATATCCGGCCGTTCACATTCGTGGCTGCAACGACACGGCCGGGGCTATTATCGTCACCGCTGCGGTCACGTTTCGGCATCCTGCTGCGGCTGGAGTTCTACACGGAAGAAGAACTGCGGTACGTCGTAGAGCGCTCGGCGGATGTGTTGCAGGTGCCGGTTGACACCGATGGCGCGTCAGAGATCGCGCTCCGCTCGCGAGGGACGCCGCGCATCGCAAATCGGCTGCTGCGGCGCGTGCGCGATTACGCGCAGGTGCGCGGCAGCGGCCGCATTGACCGCACTACCGCCCAGGCTGCGCTCAAGATGCTGGAGGTGGACGCGCACGGGTTCGATGAGCTGGACCGGCGATTGCTCCTGACCATTATCGAAAAGTACGATGGCGGTCCGGTTGGCCTAAACACGCTGGCCGCTACACTCGCCGAAGAAGAGGATGCGCTGGAAGAGGTATATGAGCCGTTTCTGATCCAGATCGGATTTCTCGACCGTACGCCGCGCGGGCGCGTTGCGACACGGCTGGCCTACGAGCACTTCAACCTGCCGCTGCCGCGGAAGGCGAATCTGCTGTTTTAGGCATTACGTTTTCCGGTTTGAGTGCAGAACCCATCTTCCGATGGATGCCTTATCGCTTAACCATCTCCTAAGCTGACAGGCAATCATTGCCAACTCAGCCGTATCGATTGCCTTACTGTGGGAGACCGCCACTCTTGTACCGTTTGCCGATACATCCTTCATTCCGCCGCGCTCTTTTGGGCGGCAGCCTCGTTTTCTTCTTCGGTATAGCTGCTCACGCGCAGGATGGCTTCATCGGGCGCTGGCAGGCTCGCGCCACGGCAACGCTGGCGCAGCAGCCCAAGTGGGCCCCGCCGGTGGTTTCGCCGTATCCGCAGCTCATCCAGGTGGTGCGCGTGGATTTCTACCGCACCATTTCGCCGACTCACGTGACCACCTGGAACTATGGTTTCGGCCGCGGCATCAACCTGATCCCATTGAAGAATACGGAAATCGACATCTTCTATCCGGACTATATGCAGCACAGCAAGGGTGCCGCTGACGGCTTCGGCGATCTCGGCTTCTCGGGAAAGTATCGGTTTTTCTCGCGCAATGAGAAGCAGGGGAACTATGTCGTGAGCGCCTTCATCAACGCGACCGTTCCGACCGGCGATCACAAAAACGGCGCAGCACATCCGACGATCACGCCGAGCCTGGGTGCGGGCAAGGGCTTTGGCAAGTTCAACGTCACATCCTGCTTCGGCGCGCTGATTCCCACTGACCAGGCCGACAAGTTGGGCCGTTCCCTGGCCTGGAATACGAACGCGCAATATCACCTTGCGAAGCAGGCATGGGTCGAGATGGAAGACAACGCGACCTGGTTCAATGGCGGCGCGAACGACGGAAAAAAACAGAATTTTCTCACACCGGGAATAATTGCTGGGCCATTCAAGTTCTATCCCAAGGACGCGAAGCGGCGCGAGGGGTTGACGTTCGGCGCCGCCATGCAGATCGCTACTTCTGCCTTCCACGCCAACAACCACAATCTCAACTTCACGGCACGCTACACCTTCTGACCGGTATTCCTGGCCCGGTTGCCGTGATCTGGTTTGCCCAGCTCCGGGCATGGTTGCTACCTTGAAGGCAGCCCACGAGCGCTGTAACCGAGGCGCCTGCTGTCGCGTCACAGGAGTGCCATGCCGCCTTCTTCTTTACCCATCGCCATTTACTACGAGCAGCCCAACTGGTTTAAGCCGCTCTTTGCCGAGCTCGACCGCCGCGGCACCAGCTATGTGAAGCTGCACGCGCCGGAGCATACCTTCGCGCCGGAAGATCATCCCGACCAGAAGTACGCGCTGGTCTTCAACCGCATGAGCCCTTCGGCATGGAATCGTGATCACGGCGACCAGATCTTCTACACGCTCGGCTTTCTCGATCATCTGGAGCGACGGGACGTGCGCGTCATCAACGGACTGAAGGCTTTCCGCACTGAGCTGTCGAAGGCCGCACAGCTTTCGTTGCTCGAAGATCTGGGCCTGCCATATCCCAAGGCGCGGGTGATCCATCGCGCATCGCAGGCAACCTCGGTTACGGATGGCCTTCGCTGGCCCGTCGTGGTCAAGCCGAACATCGGCGGTAGCGGCGCGGGCGTCAAGCGCTTCGATCATCCAACGCAGCTTGCCGCGGCGGCCGCGCAGCTCGCCGGCACGCCGGAAGGCCTTGCGTTGGGTCTGGATTCCACTGCGCTGGTGCAGGAGTTTATTCCCGCGCGCGATGCACATATCGTGCGCGTGGAGGTGCTGAATGGCCGCTATCTTTACGCCATCAAGGTTCACATCACCGGCGAGACCTTTGACCTGTGCCCTGCGGACATCTGCCGCACAACCAGCGGTGTGGACCTAAATCGTGCGGCGTGCGCCATCGATGCTCCGAAGACCGGATTGCGCGTGGAAGGCTACGAGCCGCCGCGCGAGGTCATCGCGGACGTGGAGCGCATCATGCAGAATGCCGGTATCGAGATCGGCGGCGTGGAATACGTTACCGATGACCGCGATGGACGCCGGCTTTACTACGACATCAACGCGCTCTCCAACTTTGTCGCCGATGGGATAAACGTAATCGGCTTCGATCCGTTCGCGAAGCTGGCTGACTGGCTGGAAGCGGAAGCAACGAAATCCGCGCGCGTGCCCGAGCTGACGCATGGCTGAGAACGCGATGCGTTACGGCTTCTGGATGCCGGTTTTCGGCGGCTGGCTCCGCAATGTGGAAGACGAGACGATGGCGGCGACGTGGGAGTATGTGCGCGATCTCACGCTGCGCGCTGAGGCGCTTGGCTACGATCTCTCGCTGATTGCCGAGCTCAACCTGAATGACATCAAAGGAGTCGAAGCGCCTTCACTGGATGCGTGGTCGACAGCTGCGGCGCTTGCAGCTATCACCCGCAAAATAGAGCTGATGGTTGCGGTGCGTCCGACGTTTCACAACCCGGCGCTGCTGGCCAAGCAGGCGGCGAATATCGATCGTATCGCTAATGGACGGCTCACCCTGAATGTCGTTTCGAGCTGGTGGGCAGACGAGGCGACCAAGTACGGCGTGCACTTTGACACACATGATGACCGCTATGCGCGCACCTCCGAGTGGCTCGACGTGATCAATGGCTGCTGGCAACAACAGCACTTCAGCTACAGCGGCCGCTACTATTCCGTGGAAGACAACGTGCTCGCGCCGAAACCGGTTCGCCGGCCGCGGCCGACACTCTATGCCGGCGGCGAAAGCGAAACCGCAAAGAACCTCATCGCTTCGAAATGCGACGCGTACCTGATGCACGGCGATCCGCCGGAGGTTGTTGGCCGCAAGATCGTCGATATGCGCGAGCGGCGCGAACAGCTCGGGTTGCCGCCTATGAGGTACGGAGTGGCGGGCTATGCGATTGTCCGCGATACCGAAGCCGAAGCGCAGCGCGAGGTGGCGCGCATCACGGATGTGCAGCAGTCCGCGCGTGGCTACCAGAATTACCAGCAGTGGGTGACCGGATCGAAGCTGGAACAGAAAATCTCGCTCGAGGATTACTCGGTTTCGAATCGCGGCCTGCGCAGCGGATTCGTGGGCACGCCCGTGCAGGTGAAGGAGCGTATTGCCGCTTTTCGCGATGTCGGCGTCGATCTGTTGCTCCTGCAGTCGAGCCCGCAACGCGAGGAGATGGAGCGCTTTGCTGCGCAGGTGATGCCACAGCGGGCGAGTTAAAGCCCTTCAGCCAGCCTCGTTGCGAGCCGCTCCGGCAAGCCGGCCGCGACGATCTTTTTCTGCGCGCGGTCCAGGTCGTAGGGCACGCGATAGAAGCGCACCACCGAGACCACATCATCGTAGATCGCGAACGCCGCGCGCCAGTCGCCATCGCGTGGCTGTCCGACAGAGCCGGGGTTCAGCAGATAGCGCACACCGCGACGCATCGGCAGATCGAAGAATTCCTGATTGTGCTTCGACGTGTACTCGGGCTTGAACACGAACCAGCCCTCATCGCTGCGCACAAATCCGCCCTGCACATGCGTGTGGCCATAAAACTCGACCCACGCGCCCGGCACGGCCTGCAGCGCATCGATAGCCTCGCCAAGCGACTGCACGTAGATGTCCTCGTTCGCTGCTGAGCCGTGCACGCACACCAGTCCCTCGCCAACCGTGACCGGACCTTGCGGCAGATCGCACAGCCATTTGCGGCGCGTGCGCGAGAGCTGTGCGTGCGTCCACTCTGCCGCGTGGCGGGCCACCGGATTAAAGTCGTCCAGGTTCATCAGCCCGCAGCACGCGCGATCGTGATTGCCGCGCACATAGATGCTATTCAACTCGCGCAGGCAGACGATCGTTTCATTCGGAGAAGCGCCGTAGCCGACCACGTCGCCCAGGTTCCACACCACATCGTGCTCCGGCGCAGCAGCCAGCACGGCGGCGAGCGCCTGCATGTTCGCGTGTATGTCCGAGAGGATCAAAGCGCGCATGAGTGAGCCTGGGGAAAGAAATCCTGCAGAAAGTACGGCAGAGTATCTATTGAGTTCGATCTCGAAAACAGGCTCTAGGATGTCATGAATTATTCGCGTGCTGCGAGGAAAGCGCTCGTGCCTGGTGACCAACGTCGTACTCGACCCATGGCCCAGGAGTGGCATGCAGCGCGGGTGGCAGCGTTGCAAGCGGCTGTGTGCGATCGGTATCCAATGTGGGAACCGCTCCGAGCAGGCTGCGCGTGTAAGGATGTCGCGGAGTGTGAAAAATCTGCTCGCGACTTCCCTGCTCCAATACCCAGCCATGCCGCATCACGGCAACACGGTCTGCCACTTCGGCGATGACGGCGAGATCATGGGAGATGAAGAGCATCGCCAATCCGAACTGCTGCTGCAGATCGCGCAGCAGCTTTAATACCTGCGCCTGCACCGTCACGTCGAGCGCTGTGGTCGGCTCGTCTGCAATCAGGAGCTGGGGCCGATTTGCGAGCGCCATCGCGATCAGGATGCGCTGCCTCTGTCCGCCGGAGAATTGATGGGGATAGTCGCCGTATCGCTTTTCTGGATCGGGCAATGCGACCGCGTGCAAATTTGCAATGACTGCTTTGCGAACTTCGCGCCGCGTCAGCGTGGGCTGGTGCGTTTCAATCGTTTCTGCTATCTGACGGCCAACCGGCATGACAGGATTCAGCGCGGTCATCGGCTCCTGAAAGATCATTGCGATCCGCCGGCCGCGATAGCGGCGCATTGCGTCCGCCCTTAGCGTCGACAGCTCTTCGCCATCGAAGCGGATGCTGCCCTGCACCTCCGCTGCGCTCTCCAGCAGACCGAGGATGGCAAGCGACGTCACCGATTTTCCGGAGCCGGATTCGCCGACCAGCCCCAGCACCTGGCCCGGGTCGATCGTCAAGCTTAGCTCGCGCACGACAGGTTTATCGCGAAACGCAATCGTTAATCGATCGATGGCGAGCAATGGCTTGCGCGATGAAGAGACAGTCTGCACAGCCTGAGCGTACTACGACCTGCCTGCGTTGGCGCGTCACTCGCGTTAGACTTCTGCAACATGAAGGACATTGCGAAATTTGCCGCTGTCTGTGCTGGCATGCTGTTCCCGGCACTCGCCTCCGCTTCAGCCCAAGCCGCCGCGCCGCCGGCCACTAACAGCTTTGCGATTCACGATGGCGACCGCGTAGTGCTCTATGGTGACAGCATCACCGACCAGCGGCTCTACTCCACGTTCATCGAGGAGTATGTGCTCACGCGCTTTCCGACGTGGAAGGTGCAATGGATGCAGTCTGGCGTGGGCGGCGACAAGGTCTCCGGCGGGGCCGAGGGGCCGATAGATCTGCGCATCCAGCGCGACGTCCTGCGATATAACCCGAATATCGTGACGATCATGCTTGGCATGAACGACGGCTACTATCGTCCTCCGAACGCTGCGATCGAGAAAACGTATGAGGACGGTTACAGATCGATGGTGAACACGATCCTCAGCGGCGATCCGGGCGTGAGGCTGACGCTGATCGGGCCTTCGCCCTACGACGATGTTACGCAGCCTACGAAGCACTACAACGAGGTGATGCAGGCTTACAGCCAGTTCGACAAGAGCGAAGCTGACCGCACACATCAGGGCTTTGTCGATCTGAACGCGCCCGTGGTTGATGTTCTGGAGAACGTGAAGGCTTCGCATCCAGACCTCGCATCGCGACTGATTCCGGATCGCGTGCATCCCGGCGAGGGCGTGCACTGGGTGATGGCCGCGACCGTCCTGAAGGCGTGGCGAGCTCCGGCGCTGGTCAGCAGCATTACGGTGGACGCGCACGACGCGAAGGCCGCCACTGTGCAGAATGCAAGCGTGACCGACGTCAAGCGCGAGAAGAAAAGCGGCGCGCTGCAGTGGACGGAGATCGAAAACGCTCTGCCATTGCCGCTGCCACTGAGCGAGACCGATCCGGTGACGGACCTGGCGCTGGAAGCGGGTGGCGTTGAAGCCGCGCTCGATCAGGAGATGCTGACAGTGACGGGGCTTGCCGCCGGCGAGTATGCGCTCACCATCGACGATCAGCCGGTCGCGAATTTCACGGCCGATGCTCTCCAGCATGGAGTCAATCTGGCACGTATGGCGACGCCGATGCTGCGGCAGTCGCAAACGCTGGCGTGGGAGACGGAGCACCGCAACGAGCTGGAGCGGCGGCTGTTCACGCTGCAGGCCGGGACCAAGGAGCAGCCGGAGGCAGCGCCGGAACCGGAGCAGCAGGGAATGCAGCAGGCGGTGGCGACTTCGATCCAGCAGCAGCACAAGGATGCGCAGCCGGTGACCCATCGCTTTGCATTAAAGCCGGTGAACCCGGCAACGCTTGCGAAATAATCAGGCGAAGCGCTACTTCCACTTGATGTTGCAGCCCAGGCTCGGCCTCTGCTCCTCGAGCGGCTGCTTGCCTGCGAGTAGCGCCTCGACGGCACGACGCAGATCGTTCCCCGTCACCGGCACATTCAGACTGGGGCGGCTGGCGTCGAACTGCCCGCGATAGACCAGCTTCAGATCGCGGTCGTAGAGAAAGAAATCCGGCGTGCACGCCGCTTCGTATGTGCGCGCCACCTGCTGCGATTCGTCGTAGAGATAGGGAAAGATAAAGCCGACCCGCTTGGCCTGCGCGCGCATGCCTTCCGGCGAATCATCGGGATAGGTCACAGCATCGTTGCTGCTGATCGCCACGATGCCCAAGCCCTGGCCTGCGTAGTCTCCCGCAAAACGCGCGATGCCCTGCTCGACATGCTTCACAAACGGACAGTGCACGCACAGAAACATGACGAGCAGGCCGGCTGCGCCTTTTGCATTGTCGCGGCTAACCGTCTTGCCGGAGACAGCATCGAGAAGAGAAAAATCGGGAGCCTGCGTGCCCAGGGGCTGCATCGTGGATTCGGTCCGTGACATAGGAAAAGTTTACGCCGGGTCAGAAGAGGCGCCCGAAGGTGAAGAAGAACTTCCTGCGCCCCGCGTCCCCGATAGAGCCGCCCAGAGTGATGGAACCGAGTGGAGTTGCGGCCAGCACACCCAGCACTCCATCCTGTCGCAGGAATGACGGACGCTCCGGCGACCACATTGCTCCGGCCTCATACGCGGTCGTGATGTAAAGGCCGTCGCCCAGTTGTGTCGGCAGTGATGCAACGCGCCGGAAATACCCGGCGCGCACCAGCGCGTCGTCTGTGCCGCGATACTCATCGATCGAGGAAGCGGAGAGCCGCAGCGGACCGCCAAGAGTGAAGCGCAGGGGATCCGCCACGTTGCGCCTGAAATAGGTATCCGCAGAAAGGGTTAATCCCACGATGTTCCTGTCGGCGAAGGCGGTGGAGGCCATCGCGTTCAGGCGTATCACTGGTGCATTCTGGCTGGCCAGCGAGTGATAGAGCGCACCGGCCGAGATATCGAAGAGCACGCCCCGCGTCGCAAGCTGGCCGGCATTCAGGCTGTTGTAGGTGTAGTGCAGCACACCGCTTTGCGCGGTGCCGGAGAGATCGGGGCGAGAGTCGCTGCCGCTCTGCGTGTGCCAGCGTACCTGTTCATAGCGCCATTCGGCTGCAAGTTGCGCGCGCGAGTGATAAGTGCGGCCAAACTCCAGTCCACCGCCGGCATTCTGCTGCAGGCGCTCGGCGATGCGGTGCTGATTGCGGAAGATGTAGACAGGTTGGCGCAGCAGGCCGATTTGCGGCTGCAGGAAGAGCCCGTCGACGCGCAGCCGCCGGTAGTACTCCGTGGATGCCTCGGTGAGAAATCCGATCCGCAGATCGCTGCGCAACTCCGATCCATAGCCGCCCAGATCGTTGTTGAGCAGCCGCAGGTCAAGCGTGCCACGGGTCACGTTATCGGTCATGGCGGTGATGTCCGCTCCCAGCAGCAGGAACGGCGGACCGTTGCGCGTAGGCTCCAGATCGATCAGGACGCCATTGTCCGGGCCGGGCGCGCGGGTATCGGCCGGTCCTCGCGGTGCGAGCGTCACAAACTCAGCTTCGTAGGTCTGGTTGTTCTGTACCCGGTTGAGCGCACGGATGATGGGCCGCGGCTCGATCGGCTTGCCTTTGAGCGGCTTCATGCTTTCCGACACACTCTTCCGTGCGCCCGTGGAGCCCCCTTCGATATCTACCGTCTTCAGCAGCCCGGGATGTGGCCGCCGCCGCGCGCTCTTGTCTGCCAGGTACTCTTTCCATGTCTCCGGCGAGAGCTGATATTTCAGCAGATCCTTGCGCTGCGCTTCCGCCGCCGCGTATCCAACATCGATCAGCAACTTTGCCTTGCTGTAATCGCCTACGCCGTAGTTGCCGGTACCCGGCGTCAGCAGTATGTTCGCCAGCTTTAGGGACTGGCGCTCATTCCGCGCGGTGCCCGCGGAAAACGCGCGCGCGAAGACACCGACGATGGAAGCAACGTCGCTGTCGGTAAATTGCGCGGAGGGCAGCAACACCGCGATGATGACGTCCGGTCGAAGATCGGATTTCGCCACCTCCGTCGGCAGGTTCTGCATGATCGCGCCATCCACCAGGTAATGGCCGTGATACTTTACCGGCGCGAAGATGCCGGGGATCGCAATGGAGGCGCGAATTGCCAGCGGAATCGATCCACCATAGAAGACCACCCGGTGTAGCGTGTTCAGATCGGTAGAGACGCAGCGAAACGGTATGGGAAGCTCGTCGAAGCTGACGCCGTTGCTGTCGTAGTTCTGAAATTCATCGTGCAGGAACGCATTGAGTCCGCGGTCCGTCAGAAGAGAATTGCGTAGGCTGATACCGCCTTTCAACCCTACTTCAAAGGCGCCCGGCAATTCGCGGCGATCCTCGCGCCGGCGATAGCTCAAGTGGTCGTAATCCACGGAAAGATGAAAGATGTTGGGCAGCTCGGCGCCCGTCGCTACTTCCTCGATCTCTCCGGCGGAGCGCCCGCTGGCGTAGAGGGCACCGATCAGCGCGCCCATGCTGGTGCCGGTAATGCGATCCACCGGAATCCGGTTCTCCTCAAACCACTTCAGCACGCCGATATGTGCCAGCCCCAGCGCGCCGCCGCCGTCCAGCACCAACGCGATGCTGGGCCGTCCTGCCGGAACGACCGGCGGCAAAGTTTTGGCCGGAGCGCTGTCGGTCTTCACCATTGCGTTGTCGATGGGCGCGGTAAGCCCAGCATGCCCATTCGGCATCCGGACGGAAGGCATCGTCGGCCCGGCTTGCGGCGGAGTCGGCGTCTCAGGAGGAACGGACTGCTGGGCATTGGCCGCCAGCGCGGAGAGCAACAGGAAAGCAAAGAAGGAAACTACACGTGAGCGCACAATGGCCACGAGAGAGCACCTCGCAAGAGCCTAGCTCAGGCTGTTCCTTTCATCATGCCCTCAGCTGCCACCACCGGAGAGCAGAATGTGCAATGAAGGTGGCGTTGGAGTTAAGTCCGAAGCGGACGTATTTTGCGACAGCTACGTATGGAAAGGTTCCAGAACCAAAGGCGAACCGGAGTCTCGAAATAGCGGAAGCTCAACAAACTCAACCCGAGGCGTCTTCGAAAAAAGAAAAGCACGCTGCCGAGCAGCGTGCCCTCTGACGTTCCAAGGCAGCGGCTAGACTTCGCCGCCCTCGGCGCTCACCGTGACCTTGATGTGCGCGCTGACCTCGCGGTGCAGCTTGACAGGAATGTGGAACTCGCCCAGTTGCTTGAGCGGCTCATCGAGCTGCACCTTGCGGCGGTCGACGGTATAGCCCTTCTGCTCCAGCGCGTGCGCGATATCCGATGACGTGACCGAGCCGAAGAGATGATCGTTCTCGCCGACCTTGCGCGCGAAGACCAGCTCCACCTGCTCCATCTGCGCGACCAGTTCCTGTGCATTCGCCTTCTCCTTGGCGGAGCGGCGGACAGCCGACTGCTTCATCTGGTCAATCACGTTTTTGTTAGCGGCCGTGGCTTCGATCGCGAGCCTCTTCGGCAGCAGAAAGTTGCGTCCGTAGCCGTCGGCCACCTTCACCACGTCTCCGCGGTGACCCAGTGTGTCGACGTCTTCCTTCAGAATGACTTCCATAACTCTCCTCAAAATTTAGGGCGTCCGCCGCGAGTGATGCAGGCGGAACGCGACATCCTAATACCGCGCTGCAAAGGGCAGCAAGGCGATGTTCCGCGCCTGCTTAATGGCGCGCGTGAGTCTCCGCTGGTGCGTGGTGCAGACACCGGTCAGGCGGCGGGGAACAATCTTGCCGCGCTCCGCAACGAACTGCTGCAACAGCCGCACATCGCGGTAGTGAATCGAATCGATCTTCTCCACGCAGAACTTGCAGACCTTCTTGCGCCGGAAGAACTTCCGCCCGCCGGGGCCGCCAGGCCCACCTGGACCACGTCCGCCGGGGCCGCGTCCGCCAGGTCCACCCGCGGGGCGGTCTCCTGCAGGACGATCCGGACGATCGCCGGCGGGACGCTCCGGGCGGTCCGGACGGTCGGTTGACGCGCCTTCAGAGGGGCGCGGTGTTGCTGCTGCTGTGCTGGTTTCTTCAGCCATGGTTCTCCTTCTTCTTTCTTCCCGTCCGGTCTCTTATGGAGTCTGGGCGGGACAGGCCCTGCGTCCGGCATCTTTGCGTTGGCAGGGACCGGCTGCAATCATGGCCGGCTCATGGCCGGCGCAATTTTAGGCGGACGCGAGCCTTCAGGCGCTCGCCGCTGCTTCGGTGGTAGCAGGCGCTGCTTCCGGCTCAGGCGCCGCAGCGGCAGGCTGCGCACTCAACTTCTTGCGTGTCGCGCGGATGGCCTTGATCTTCTCGATGCGCTTCTCTTCCTCATCCATTCGCACGGTGATGAACTTGATGACCGGCTCCGTGACGCGGAGGCGGCGCTCCACCTCGGCAATCAGATTGCCTTCCGCCTGGATCACCAGCAGGATGTAATTGCCGTCGTTGAACTTGCGCACCATATAGGACAGCTTGCGCCGGCCCAGCTTCTCGGTTGACTTCAGAACGCCACCACCGTGGGTGATGGTCTGCTCCAGTCCCGCGATCAGCTTGTCGACGTCCGCCTCTTCCATATCCGGGCGCACGATGAACATCACTTCATAGCTACGTTGCATGCGTTTCTCTCTTCCCTCAAACCTGAACTTCGATAGTTTCGTAACAACTGCTGCTTCGATTTCGTTACTCCGCCTTCGAGGAGCCACTCCCCGAAGCCCCATTCCACTTGTTCATCGCCGCGGAGACGCCGCTGACGATGACCGTCTCCACGGCGTCGGCGACGCGGTCCAGCACCTCGTCGAGCACCTCCAGATCCTTCTTCCGCATCGGCGTCAGCAGGTAATCCTTGCCCCGACGCGATGCTGTCTCCACTCCATCCGGACCGACGCCGATCCGAATCCTTGCCCACTCCTCCGTGCCCAGCGCACCGTTGATCGACCGGGCGCCGTTATGGCCGCCTGACGATCCCCCGGTCCGCACCCGCAACGTACCCAGCGGGAGGGCAAGCTCGTCATACAGCACGAGAAGATTCTGCTGCCCCGCCTCTAGCTCTCCCACCAGCGCCTGAACGGACATCCCGCTCAAGTTCATGAAGGTCTCTGGCTTCGCCAGCACCACCTCGCGCCCTGCGATGCGCGCGGTTGCGGTGAGAGCTCGGCAGCGGCGATTGCTCACCACCGCGCCCGCGCGTTCCGCTAGCCGATCGATGGCCAGGAAGCCGGCATTGTGCGGCGTCCACTGGTACTCGATACCTGGATTGCCGAGCCCGACGACCAGAAACGGCTTTCGCACCTGCTCTTGGGTCTCGGCATCCTGTGCTTCCATCGTTCTGAGCGGCACCGCTTACTTCTTGCCGCCGGTCTTCGGAGCCTCGCCCCCTGCCTCCTCGTCCTGCTTGCCCTTCTTCACCACCTCGGGCTCGGCAGGCGCTGCAGCAGCTACGGCCTCAGGCTCCGCTACTACCTCTTCCTTGATCACGGTCACGTGAGCTACCGTTGCGTCTTCATCGGTGACGAACTTGAACTTGCCCCCGTGCGGCAGGTCGGAGACGCGCACCACGTCGTGCAGCTTCAGGCCGGTGACGTCGAGCGAGATGTGCGCCGGAATGTCTGCCGGCAGGCACTCGATCTCTACTTCGCGCAGGACCTGGTCGAGCAGGCCGCCTTCAGTCTTCACGCCGTACGGTATGCCTTCCAGATGGATTGGAACCTCGACCACCATCACCTTGTCCATAGCGATGCGCTTCAGATCGACGTGCAGCAGGTGGCCCTTGATGGGCTCATACTGCCAGTCCACGATCATCGCCTTGACGCGTGCGCTGCCCTGCACATCCACATCGAAGATGGTGTTGTGGCCCGACGCCGAGTGCAGAATGCGCTGCACCTGCTTCGGGTCCAGTTCGATGGCCACCGAGGGCTCCTTCGCCCCATAGATCACCGCGGGAATCTTGCCCGCTACGCGCACGCGGCGTGCCGCATTCTTGTTGAACTTGCCCTCGCGGGTCACTGCCGATATCAGTTCTGTTGTCGCCATTGCTTCGTTTCCTTTCGGTCATGGAGAGCGGCTGCGAGCCGCGCTCTACTCCCTTTCCTGCTGTTTAGTTAAAGAGCGAGCTCACGCTCGTCTCCATGTGAATGCTCTCAATGGCCGCGCCCAGCAGGCCGGCAATCGACAGCACCTTGATCTTGTCTACCGCTTTCGCCTCGTCGCACAGAGGAATGGAATTCGTGACCACCAATTCCTTAATGCGCGAGGTGGCGATGCGCTCCACGGCCGGACCGGACAACACCGGGTGCGAGGCGCACGCATAGACTTCAACAGCGCCCTCGTCCAGCAGCGCGTGAGCGGTCTTCACCAGCGTGCCGGCGGTATCCACGATGTCGTCGATGATGAGGCAGGTTCGTCCGCGCACATCGCCGATCACGTTCATCACTTCGGTCACGTTGATGTCCGTACGCCGCTTGTCCACGATGGCCAACGGAGCGCCCATCTTGGTTGCGAAGAAGCGCGCACGCTCCACGCCGCCCGCATCGGGCGAGACGACGGTGAGGTTCGGCAGATTCTTTTTGCTAAAGTAGCCCACCATCACCGGACTGGCGAAGAGGTGATCCACCGGGATGTTGAAGAAGCCCTGAATCTGCGCCGCGTGTAAATCCATAAAGAGCGCGCGGTTTGCGCCCGCGGTGGTCAGCATGTCTGCGACCAGCTTGGACGAGATGGCAACGCGCGGCCGGTCTTTGCGGTCCTGTCGGGCGTAACCGTAATAGGGAACAACCGTGGTGATGCGCCCGGCGGAGGCGCGCTTGAGCGCGTCGATCATGATGAGCAACTCCACCAGATTCGAGTCCACCGGGTTGCACGTGGGCTGCACCACGAAGACATCCACGCCCCGCACATTCTCGAGCAACTGGAAGTATATCTCGCCATCGGCAAAGCGCTGGATCTTGGTTTCCCCCAGCGGAACGCCAATCTGCTTGCAAATCTCTTCGGCAAGCTGGCGGTTTGCCGATCCGGCAAATATCTTGAAGCGTTTGTCTTCGCTCAGCCCGCGGGTGCGTTTGCGCTCCGGGGCGGGCTGAAAGTTGTTGCCGGTCGCCGTTTCCGGCTCGACTTCGGTGGCCACTGCCGTCTCTTGCTTCATCACAATCTCCCAAGCTGGTTTGCGTTGGTGAACTGCGCTAGCTCGAACCGCGGCTTGAACAACATCCGCGGCAGACGCTCCGGGGCACCATGCACCGGAACAGAGTGGCTGGGCGACTAGGATTCGAACCTAGACAAAGTGCTCCAAAGGCACTTGACCTACCATTAGTCGATCGCCCAACAGGCTGCTGGCGGAGAGGAATGTGACAGTTGCCAGCAGTTTCGCCGACAGCTTAGTGATCCACCCACATCGTGCGCCAATACTGCTTGCGAGGCAAGGTTTCGGTGCGCAGCGCCACAATGCCGCGGTCCCGAAGACGCCCTGCCGCCCGATCTGCCGCTTCGTCGCTCGCATACAGCCCGAACAGGGCCGAACCCGAGCCAGAAAGCGCAGCATAGATGGCCGCATCCTCAGGCTGGCCTGAACCAGGCTGGTCGGAGCCCCGAAGCACACGCTGGATGTCTGCAAGAGAGGGATACTGCGCAAAAACGACCTCTTCGAAGTCGTTTGCAATCCCGGTGCGGACAAGCGCGAGAAGCGGAGTCTCGGCCAGGTCTCCCTGTTGGGCCGCATCCTTTTCAGAAAACCCTTCCGAAGAGGTCGCCCTGGAGACACCGGAGGAGTGCGGCTGACCCCATACTGTGGAGACAGACCGACTCAACCTTTCAAGTCTATCGGTTGCGGCAGCGGGGGTCAATGCGGAATGCCGCTGGTCCCATTCCCGAAAAGCAGCAGGCGTAGACACTCCAGTCTTCGGGATCGCAATGACACAGGGCATGGCAGCGAAATCGGCGAGCGGTGACACGTCTTCTCCGCGTCCCAAACCCAGCACGGCCCCCCCAATAACAAAGAGCGGGACGTCCGAACCCACCTCTGCCGCTACCCGCAGCCGGTCCTTTGCGGTCAAGACGATGCCTAACTCCCGCTCCAAGCCGAGCAGGGCGGCGGCCGCATTGGCCGATCCGGCGCCGAGCCCACCCTGGATGGGCAGCCGTTTTTCAATATGGATCATGACCTCAGCCGCAATGCCCAGCATGATCAGTGCCCGCTCCGATATTTTCCACGCGGTATTGCGGGCATCGAGAGGCACGCGCTGATCGTTCGAGGTCAGCGTGATCCGCGTGGCTGCAGCACGCCGCGCCGTGACGGTCACAAGATCATGGAGCGCGATCGTCTGATAGACAGTCGTGAGCGCATGAAAGCCATCGGCCCGCGCCGGCCCAATTGCCAAACCGAGGTTGATCTTTGCAAACGAACGCAGCGTGACGGACATGCCTTCGCCATTCTAAGCAGCTGCAGGGCGGCAATCACACGGCTGCTCGTCGAGCGGACAAACAAAAAAAGGAGGGCGCGCCCTCCTTCCACTTCTAGTATATAGCGCACCCTGGGGCTTGCGGCCAGACCCGAGTCGTGCCGCATGATTGCCAGCCGACGCCAAAAGCTACGCAACTCGGAGGCATGGAATGCGTGTGTTGTTGTCAGACCCATGGGTCGCATGGGAGCGCGGAACCGATGGTGGAATTCGCAGTGCAGGCGAGGGCACTCGGCGCGGCAATCAAAGAATGGGCTGGGCCGGCCTCGACCCTCGTGATGCCAACGGAGGTTGGCGATGACCGGGCATGCGGTGGTGATTGCCGGAGGAGGTCCGACGGGGATGATGCTGGCAGGCGAGTTGGCATTGGCGGGCGTGGACGTTGCCATTGTCGAGCGGCGCGCCAGCCAGGATCTCCTTGGAGCGCGCGCCGGCGGTTTGCACTCACGCACGATCGAGGTCTTCGACCAGCGCGGCATCGCCGATCGGTTTCTTTCCCAGGGACAGGTGCATCGGGTGGGATTCAGCTATCGCCACGCCACGATGGACATCAGCGATCTTTCCAGTCGACATAATTACTTTCTCGGACTGTGGCAGCAACACATCGAGCGCACGCTCGGCGGCTGGGTCGACGAGCTTGGAGTGCAGATCCATCGAGGACGCGAGGTCAAGGGGTTCGCGCAGGACGACTCGGGGGTGGATGTCGCGCTGTCCGACGGCACGTCCTTACGAGCGGAATACCTCGTGGGCTGCGACGGAGGACGCAGCGTGATCCGCAAAACAGCCGTCATCGAGTTCGCTGGGTGGGACCCGACCAAGAGCTGGCTAATCGCCGAGGTCCGCATCACCGAGGAGCCGGCGTGGGGCTTGCGTGAGGACGCCACCGGAACGCATGCGATCGCCAAGTTAGAGGATGCCAAGGCGATGCGGGTGGTATTGACCGAACAAAAGCTAAACACCGGTAGTGAACCCACGCTGAACGATCTCCGCGAGGCGCTTATTGCTGTATACGGGACCGATTACGGGGCGCACAGTCCTATCTCGATCTCCAGGTTCACCGACATGACTCGCCAGGCCGCTGCATATCGCGACAGACGGGTTCTGCTGGCCGGCGACGCCGCGCACGTGCATCCCCCCATGGGTGGACAGGGGCTGAATATCGGCGTGCAGGATGCGGTGAACCTGGGATGGAAGCTGGCGCAGGTGGTCAAGCGGATATCGCCCGAAAGCCTGCTGGATACCTACCACGCCGAGCGTCATCCGGTGGCCGCCCGCGTGCTGCGCGACACAATGGCGCATGTCGCGCTGCAGCGGACCGATCAACGCACCAAGGCCCTTGGAGAAATCCTTGCCGAGTTTGTGAAGTTGGAGGATGTTCGCAAACGCGTAGCCGCGGAGAAGGCGGGTCTGGACATTCATTACGAGCTCGGCGAGGGGCACCCGCTGCTCGGCCGCCGCATGCCCGATCTCGAGCTGGTGACCACCAACGGCCCCCTGCGCGTCTTCACGTTGCTGCACGAGGCGCGGCCGGTACTGCTCAATCTCGGTGAGCCCGGCGACTTCGACATCACTCCATGGGCAGATCGGGTGCCGGTGATCGATGCCAAGTACGAGGGTCCCTGGGAGCTTCCGGCGATCGGTGAGGTTACGGCTCCGATTGCCGTGCTTGTTCGGCCCGACGGATATGTGGCCTGGGTGGGCGACCTGACCCCGGTGGGTCTAGCAGACGCGGTAACCACTTGGTTCGGACCGCCTGCGGCGTAGCGCACCCTCTTTTCGCATCCACCAGGCGGTCATGACTAAGACCCCTGCAGGCGCTCCGCACACTCCAGCGCAGCGTGGGCACTGCATGCCCGCGCTAGAACCTGGAAGCTCGGTACACTCCTCCCATGTCCCGTACGATCGGCCTCGCCACTGGTTTTCTGTTGCTAGTCTCGTCCGCCATTGCACAGAACGAAACGCCTGCCACCACCGATCACGCCATGGTGGTCAGTGTGCATCACGACGCTACTGACGCCGGCGTCACCATTTTGAAGCAGGGCGGCAACGCGGTGGACGCCGCGGTCGCCACCGGCTTCGCGCTGGCGGTGGTCCACCCGGTCGCCGGCAATATCGGCGGCGGCGGGTTCATGCTGGTGCATTTGGCGAAGCCACACGAGGGCAAGCGCGACCTGTTCATCGACTATCGCGAAGAGGCGCCCGGCGCGGCCTCGCGCGACATGTATCTCGACGCGAACCGCAACGTCATCCCTGGCGCCAGCACGCTCGGCTACAAATCCGTCGGTGTTCCAGGCTCGGTCGCCGGGATGGCCTATGCCGAGAAGCATTACGGCAAGCTCGGACTGAAAGCCGTCATGGCGCCAGCCATCAAGCTTGCCGAGGACGGCTTTGTGCTCGGCAAAGAGGAAGCCGACGAGCTGCACGATCCCGACCTGGCGAAGTTCCCGGAGTCGTACAGAACCTTTCAGACCGACGCCTCCCGCAGCAGCTATTACCAGTCCGGCGACACTTTTCGCCAGCCACAGCTCGCCTCGACCCTCAAGCGGATCGCCGCCGATCCGGACGACTTCTATCACGGCGAGATCGCAAAGAAGCTGGCCGCCGACATGAAGATGCATGGCGGCCTCATCACCGAAGCCGACCTGGCCCACTACCAAGTCAAGGAGCGGGTGCCGGTAGAAGGCAGCTATCACGGTTACAAGATCGTCAGCGCCCCGCCGTCCTCTGCCGGCGGCATCGTTTTGGTCGAGATGCTGAATATCCTTCGGCCTTACGATCTGGCAAAACTCGGCGATCGCACCGCGCCGGAAGTCCAGCTCATCACCGAGGCCATGCGCCGCGCGTACATGGATCGCACGGACTACCTGGGCGATCCCGATTACGCCAAGATTCCCCAGGCCGCGCTACTCAGCCCGGCGTATGCCGACGCCTGGCGCAAGAGCATCGTGCCCGGCCGCCCCACGCCCTCAAAGGACCTGAAGCGTCCCGCTGGCTTCCTGCCTCCGCCGCCAACCGCAACGCTGGCGGAGTCAAAGTCTACCGATACCACGCACTACTCCGTGCTCGACGCGGACGGCAATGCCGTCGCCGTCACCACCACGCTCAATGATGGATTCGGCTCGCACGTCACGGCGACGGGCCTGGGATTCCTGCTGAACGACGAGATGGACGACTTCGCCTCCAAGCAGGGCTCGCCGAATATGTATGGGCTGATCCAGGGTCCGAACAACGCCATTGCGCCGTATCATCGACCGCTTTCCGCCATGACGCCAACCATCGTGCTGAAGGACGGCAAGGTTGTGATGGTGCTCGGCTCACCGGGCGGCCCGACCATCACCACGACTGTGCTCAACGTCTTTCTCAGTGTGGCGGAGGGCGGCCTCAACATCCAGCAGGCGGTGGATGCGCCGCGCTTTCATCATCAATACCTGCCGGACCTTCTTCGCGTCGAAGCCGGTTTCCCGGACCAGACCGCCGCAACTTTGAGAACGGAGGGCTATTCGCTGAAGCAGGGTGGCCACTGGGGCGACGGCGAGTGCATTGCGGTCGATCCGAAGACCAGCAAGCTGGAGGGCGGCCAGGATCACCGGCATCATTACGGGAAGGCTGCTGGATACTGAGCAGCGGCGTATGTGCTTTGCATGGCCATTTCACCCTTTCAAGGTCAACTTCTCTTTTAGGTTGAGGAAATGACTCTCGAAGAAGCGATAACTTAGCCAGGCAAGCAGACAGGTCGATAGGAGCGCTATAAGCGCAGCCGCCCCTTCTATGTGCGCTGGAAGCAGATGATGGGCGACTCCGATGTACAGGTCACGGGGAATGTCATGAAGCACATATGCTCCGTAGCTCATGCGGCCGAGCCATCGAAGGGGCCGCTGATTGAGCAGGCGATACACGATGGATCCGGGCTGGATCGCACACGCAATGATCACTGCGCTCGCCAGGTCGATCACCAGCAAACCCCACGTGAATGTCCATGCCGGGTGGGAATCTCCCCAAATATGGCGCGACATTGCGGCCGTAGCTATCGGAATCAGGATAATCGGCCAAATTATTCGAACGCCACGAAGAAGCAAGTCACGACGAGGACCGCGGATCCAAAGCGCGAGAAATCCGCCAAGAAGCAGGGCGTCCATCCGGAACGGTGTTGCCGTATATAGAACCTCGTTTGTCAGCATCCAGGTTGGGAGCATCTGCTGCGCCACCAGGCGCGCCACGAGACATATCGGAACAGATAACGCGCAGATCAGGAGAAGTGTTCGGCGCTCGCGAATCCGAAATACGATCCAGGGCCATAGAAGATAAAACTGTTCCTCGATGCACAAAGACCAGAAATGACCTAAGTCCAGGACTGTGGGATGAGCTCTATGGATCGTTATGTCCACGACAAGCTGGAAATCTGCAAGGCGCTGCAGTGCAGAGCCAGATGTGTACGGCCCAAACATTCTGGCGTAATTGCCCAAATAGGCCGGCCACGTTAGCCATGACCAGGAAAGTCCCTGATAGGCAAACGGGAGAACCAGGAGCATCACTGCGTAATACAGGGGGAAGATACGCAGGGTGCGGCGTACATAGAAATTGCGTATACGGTGAACGTCATCTCGTGTGTCGAAAAGTATTCCGGTGATCAGAAACCCGGAAAGCACAAAAAACAGATCGACACCGGCCCAGCCCCACGCCATAGCCGCGTAGTGATTGAAAAAGACCATGAGAAATGCTACGGCCCTCAATCCATCCAGCGCCGGGTAAAAGGCCCGGTTCTCCGGACGCGTATGCGATGTATTGCCCGTAACGATCTGCTCTTTAGGAACAGCAGCATCCGGGGAACCAACTGCGGAACATTCCTGTTGTGGGTTCGGCGAGAGGACCGCGTGCATCTTTGGGGCGAGCAAAATAAGGGACCTGCCGGTCACAGCTGTGCTGTGAGAGCAATACCATGAACGCCCTGCCTTGCCAATGACACAGGTGAGGCATCAACCCCAGATGGAGAATCGAGATGAGAGAATAACCTCGGAACCCACCACCCATGCTCCGAGCCATCTCCACCCACGTCTTCCTTCGCCAGCGCCTGCACCCGGGCCTGCTCGATACGCTCGCCCGCGCCGGCGCCGAGGCCATTGAGGTCTTTGCCGCGAAGCAGCATTTCGATTACACCAGCCGCCAGCACATCAAGGAGATCGCCGACTGGTTCCAATCGAGTTCGGTGAAGCCGCACTCGCTGCACGCGCCCATCTATGCTGATCCGGATATGGGACGCGGCGGCATGCCGGCGATCAACGTCGTCCACAATGAAAAATCCCGCCGCATCGATGGCATGGACGAGGTTAAGCGCGCGCTGGAAGCGGCGGAAATTCTGCACTATCAGTTCCTGGTGCTGCACATCGGTGATCGCGATTCCGAGTGGGACGAGCGCGCGCTGGAGCACGCGCTGACCGCGATCGAGCATCTCAAGGCCTTCGGCGGACCGCTTGGCGTCAAGCTGCTGCTCGAAAACATTCAGAACGATGTGACCACGCCCGCGAATCTGGTGGAGATCATCCGGGTTGGCCACTTTGCCAACGTCGGCGTTTGCTTCGACATCGGTCACGCCCACCTGATGGAAGGGGTCGACGCCTCGCTCGAGAACCTGCTGCCGCTCATCGGCTCCACGCACCTGCACGATAACCATCACGACCGCGACGCGCACCTGTGGCCAGGCGACGGCACCATCACATGGGAGCCCGCCATGGAGGCACTGAAATCCGCGCCTCGCTCACCCGCCGCGCTACTCGAAATCCATTACGAGCTGGGCGAAACGCCCGATGCGATCGCTAAGAGGGCCGCGGCCACATTCGAGAAATTCGGAATCTGAAGCAGACATGACCGACATATCTGTAACTACGACCAGCACGACCCCCATTCCGGCCACCATCGCCACCCTCAAGCAGCACGAAGGCCATACCGTTGTGCTGCACGGCTGGCTTTACAATCTGCGCGCATCCGGTAAGCTGCTCTTTCCTATTTTTCGCGACGGCTCCGGTACCGTGCAGGGCATCATGCCCAAAGCTGCCGTTAGCCCCGAAATATGGGAGGCGACGAGACACCTTACCCAGGAATCGAGCGTGATCGTCACCGGCCGCGTCCGCGCCGATCAGCGCGCCCCCGGCGGTTATGAGCTCGATGTCGAGAATGTCGAAGTCGTCCAGCGCGTGCCCGAGGAGCAGCCCTACCCCATCACGCCCAAGGAGCACGGCGTCGATTTTCTGATGGAGCATCGCCATCTCTGGATTCGCTCGCCGCGCCAGTCGGCGATCCTGCGCATCCGCGCGGAGATCATTAAGGCGGCACGCGACTACCTGGACGACAACGGCTTCGTCCTGACCGATCCGCCGATTCTTACGCCGGCCGCATGCGAAGGCACGTCGACGCTTTTTCCGGTGGAATACTTCGGCGATGAGGCATTCCTGACACAGAGCGGCCAGCTCTATATCGAGAGCACCGCGCTTGCCCTCGGCAAGGTTTACAGCTTTGGCCCGACCTTCCGCGCCGAAAAATCGAAGACGCGCCGTCATCTGACGGAGTTCTGGATGGTCGAGCCGGAGCTTGCCTACTGCGGCCTCGACGACCTGATGGTGCTCGCCGAAAATTTCCTCAGCTTTATTGTCGACCGCGTATTGGAGCGCCGGCTGCACGACCTCAAAGTCATCGAACGCGACATCGCGAAGCTCCAGGCCATCCAGGCACCCTTCCCACGCCTGCGCTACGACGAGGCTGTCGCCATGCTGAACGAGGCGCACGCGAAAGGCCTGCTCGAACATCCTTTCGATTATGGTAACGATTTCGGATCGCCCGACGAGACCTACATCTCCTCACAATTCGACCGCCCCGTCATGGTGCATCGCTATCCCGCTGCCGTGAAGGCTTTCTACATGGAACCCGATCCGGACGACGCGAAATACGCGCTTTGCGTCGATGTGCTGGCGCCTGAGGGCTACGGTGAGATCATCGGTGGCTCGCAGCGCATCGCGTCCTATGATCTGCTGAAGCAGCGCATCGAGGACCATCATCTGCCGCTCCAATCATTCCAGTGGTACCTTGACCTGCGCCGCTATGGCTCTGTGCCGCATTCAGGGTTTGGCATGGGTATCGAGCGCGCGGTCGCCTGGATCTGCGGTCTTGAGCATGTCCGCGAAACCATCCCATTTGCTCGAACGCTGAACCGTATCTATCCTTAAGGGTTTGCTCCTCGCATTCAGAGCACCCTTATGACGAAGCACGACGATACGATCCACGCAGAAACCACTCGCGGCCATCAACCCATGTACTCGGGCGTACAGGCGCTGCCCCCACGCCACATCCACCTGATCGGAGTGCCGCTCGATCTCGGGCAGTCGCGGCGCGGAGTGGACATGGGTCCCTCCGCCGTGCGGGTCGCCGGCCTCGAAGCGCATCTCGAAGCACTCGGCCATGTCGTCACGGATGGCGGCAACATCGGCGTCGCCATTGCGGAGACTAAAAAGCCGGGGGAGCAGAACGCGAAATATCTCAAAGAGATTCGCGAGACCTGCGTCAAGGCCGCGGACCTTGTCGTGAAGACACTCGAAGAGGGCTCGACGCCGGTCATCCTGGGCGGCGATCACTCCGTCGCGGCGGGATCGGTGTCCGGCGTTGCTGAGTTCTATCGCCGCAAAGGGCAGAAGATCGGCCTGCTCTGGATCGATGCCCACTCGGACATCAACACACCAGAGACCTCGCCCTCCGGCAACGTCCACGGCATGCCGCTGGCCGCGCTGCTCGGCCTTGGCCCCAAAGAACTCTCCGACATCTACGATTTCTCACCCAAAGTGGATCCAGATAACGTCGTGCTGATCGGAGTGCGCGACATCGATGCGACGGAGAAGGAAAACATCAAGCGCGCCGGCATCACCGAGGTCTACACCATGCGCGACATCGATGAGCGCGGCATGCGTTCCGTCATGGAAGACGCCCTGCGGGCGGCGGGCCGCGGCACTGCCGGCTATCATGTCTCGCTGGACATGGACTGGATCGACCCCGAAGACGCACCCGGCGTCGGAACCCCCGTGCGCGGCGGCGCCACCTATCGCGAAGCCCACCTCGCAATGGAAATCCTGGCCGACCACGGCCGCATGCTCAGCTTCGAAATCGTCGAGGTGAACCCCGTCATCGACGAGCACAATCGGACCGCGCATCTGGCGGTCGAGCTGATCTCATCGGCATTTGGGAAGAAGATTCTTTAACTAGGCGATGGGGTGGCCGGTCGCGATATAGATCTTCTCAATCGCCTCCAGGTCCTTCAGGCCTTCTTCGCCGGGCGTTTTCGACTGTTTGTTTTGCAGGATGCACTCAGCGAAATCCTCGGCCTCTATCTGAAATTGGAATGGCATTTTTCCGGTCGAGTCTTCGTGAATGTCCGTGCCGGATTTTCCGTCCGGATCGTCCAGGTGAGCGTCGAGACGCAGTCCTTCATAGCTGTAGGCCGTCGTGACCAGCACGTTGCCGCGGCTGCCAATGACTTTGATATATCCCGGCAAACGTGTCGTGTAACTGGTGGCGCAGTTGGCAAGAACACCGGACGACAACTCCATCGTCCATGAAAGCGATTCTTCGATGTCCTTGAAACGACCGCTCTGGTGGTCCATGGTGCTGGCGAGGGCCGCAAAGCGGACGGGCTCGAGCCCGGTATAAAACCGGATCGTATTCAGCGGATAAATCCCCATGTCCATCAACGGGCCGCCGCCGCCCATGGCACGCACCAGCCGCCATTGGTTTGCTTGAAAATAGCTGCCGAAATTGCCTTCGCAATACTGGATATCGCCGATGCGTCCTTGCTTGATGAGGCCGACAGCCTTGAGATGGGTAGGATCGTAGTGAATGCGATAGGCGATCATCAGTTTGACATTCGCCTCGCGGCACGCGGTGATCATGTCGCGACACTCCGCGGAAGAGATGGCCATCGGCTTCTCGCATAGCACATGCCTTCCCGCCTGCGCAGAGCGAACTGTGAACTCCTTGTGCATGGAGTTCGGCAGCCCGATGTAGGTCGCATCGATGTCCTTGTTCTCGCGAATGCGATCGAAATTGTCGTAGGTATAGATCGAAGTACGCGGCACTCCATACATGTCGGCAAACTTCGCAGCCTTCTCTGGATGGCCGCTGACCAGCCCCGTGATCCTGGTGCTGGACGAGTTGGCAACCGCGCGCATGAAAATGCTAGAGATTTGCCCCAGACCCACCGGCGCATACCCGATCTTGCGTTGCGGTTGCGCGTTGGCGACCGGCGGAACCTGCGTAGCGGCCAAGGAGAAAGCGGAAAGACGAGCAAAGTCGCGACGATTCATTTATGCCCTCTGTACTTTTTAGATCGGAATGGCTGGTCCGTACCCGCTTCAAAAATCTTCAGGAACTCGTTCAACACGTAATTGGAATAGTGGTGCAGTCTAATTTCTATACTAACTTCCCGCATTATCCGGTGTGGAGGACATGTTGGAATAAGATTCCCACCAAAGCAGATTTCTGGAATAACCATGCCATTTCCCGTCCACCGTGTCATCCGCCTTCTCCGTCCCGTATTCGCCCCGCTCGGCATCACGCTCGGCATCCTGCTAGGCATCCCGACTGCAATGACCGCCGCCGCCCAGCAACCTGTCCCTGCCCTAGGCAGGCCCGCTGAAAGCGAGGCTATGGCCGCCACTGTCCGCGCCGAATACCTCCATGCCTGGCAGGGCTACCGCACGTATGCCTGGGGTCACGACGCCCTCATGCCGCTCTCGAAGCAGCCGCATGACTGGTACGGCGTGTCCCTGCACATGAGCGAGATCGACGGCTTGGACACAATGATTCTGATGGGCCTCGACAAAGAAGCTGCCGAAGCGCGGCAGGACATCGATAAGCATCTCTCGTTCAATCAGGACGTCTACGTCAAGAACTTTGAGATCACCATCCGCTGTCTCGGCGGTCTGCTCAGCGAATATGAGGCCACTAACGACCCGCAGCTTCTCAAACTCGCCACCGATTTAGGCAATCGACTGCTGCCCGCCTTCCACTCGCCCACCGGCATGCCCTATGAATTCGTCAATCTGCGCACTGGAAAAGTGCGCGGCGCGGTGACAAACCCCGCCGAAGTAGCGCTGCTGCCGGAGTTCGGCACCCTCTCCCGCCTCGTCGGTAATCCGGTCTACTACAACACCGCCAAGCGCGCCATGACCGAGTTATGGAAGCGCCGATCATCATTGGACCTGGTGGGCCTCGGCATCAACGTGGAAACCGGTGAGTGGACGGACTCCACCTCTTCCATTAGCGGCGGCATCGATTCCTTCGACGAATACCTGCTCAAGAGCTGGCTGCTCTTCGGCGATCGCGACTGCCTGGAGATGTGGCAGAAGAGCGTTGTCGCCATCAACAGATACCTCGCCGAGCAGACGCGTCTCGGCCTCTGGTACGGACAGGCCGACATGCGCACCGGCGCGCGCACCACGCACGAGTACGGCGCGCTGGACGCCTTCTTTCCCGCAGTACTCGCGCTTTCCGGCGACCTGCCGCGCGCCGAGGCACTACAGCGGTCGAGCTTCCAGATGTGGACGCTCTACGGGATCGAGCCGGACACACTCGACTACATCCGGCTCTCGACCCCTGACGCTGGTTATCCGCTACGGCCAGAGATCATCGAATCAACGTACTATCTGCACCACCTGACCGGCGACCCCATTTATCTGCATATGGGTCAGGATTATCTTGATTCGCTGGTCCGCTGGTGCCGCACGCCAGTTGCCTACGCTGCGCTTACGGACGTCCGCACCAAGCAGCAGAAAGATGAGATGGAGAGTTTCTTCTTTGCCGAGGCGCTCAAATATCTCTACCTGCTCTACGCACCGCGCGACACGGTGGACTGGACGAAGTTCGTCTTCAACACCGAAGCGCATCCGCTAAAGCGCTTTACAGGTTTCAGCTAGTCTAGCGCACCATTGATACTGATTCGCTGCTTCTTTCATAAGCCCGAGCGACACTTTCATCTACAGACATTGCACTGCAACGCCCGCCAATTCTCACCATTACATGAAGCTTGCGATCACCGAAGCTGGTAGCCAGCTGTGCCGAACTGTCTGGCGGCGCAAAGGTGGGGAATGCTTCGTCTTGGTAGCTGTTTAATACAGGAGGCCTTAGAAGCCCCTTTGCGTATATGTCATAACTGACAATGACGTCCGGTCTCTTCTCCATCACGTATCGCCATGGAATCCCCCCTATGATTCCCGAACTTCTCTCTTCGGGAACTTTCAGGGGCTGATACTTCAAAGCATCAGGATTCGTCAGCCCAAAACCGTCATAGATATAGCCGTGAAATGATTCCCCAAGGCCACCTAATTCAGATGTCATCAAAGTGCCGTTCGGGCAAACTTTCCAAATTGCATTCCCGACCCGTAAATATGTATGAACGCGGGCCGCGTCGGCATAGCCAGGGACTGAATCCGGTTTGCTTAGGACCGCTGCTGAAACGTATCCCCACGCTGGTGCGCAAAGCACCGCGGCCAAAACACTTGCGGGAAGCGCGCCGAGTAAGCTGCCATCAGCGATAAGGCAGACTATTGTGCCCAAAGCAAGCGGAAGCACAACAATTGGACGGTACCATCTGAAAATCATCGTATCGCCGGCGAAATAGACGCTCCACGCCGCCAGCGCATACGCGAGCAGGAAAATGCCTGTCGCATTCCTTGTCAAAAACTCATGGGCGTCCGCTCTAGCTCTAAAGAACATGATCCATACGACGACTGCTGAAAGTAATAGGGCGCATAGCCCAAGACCACGATTAGAAGAGAGAATTGCATGCGCAAGTGGCCCGTGCGGGACTGAATAGCCGATTCTCTTTGCCTTGATCGTATTCGGAAGAATCGTGTGAAATGATGCCCCGAGCAAGCCAAAGCCAATCGCCATTGTGCACAACGACGCGAACAGTACCCTGAAGGATATCCTCCGCGAGATAGCAAGATAGCCGATGGCTAAAACGACGAAGCCAAAAAGTTCATAGCGTACGAATCCCGATAACACCATTAACGTCAAGCCATAAGCCGGAGCGTCTTCTAGAAAGACCAGCCCAAACAGCGCAAGCGCTATTCCAAAAGGGGTCTCCATTTGATCAACGGCTGTCGGGAGCAACGTTGAAAAAACAGCAATGACGACAACCATGCAGCTTATGACAGTTCTGAATCGTGTCTGGTCCCGCCCTTCCGAAACCCGCAATACGAAAATTAATGCGCTGACACTTGCGGCTGCTATCGCAAAAGCGCTAATAAAAGGGACGCTGTTAAATGCCGGCCATAAAAGCATGAATGCCGCCAGCATTAAGTTCCATAGCGGTGCCGACGTGGACATGACTCGATCGTTTATGTTGTACCAGGGACGGCCGAACTCGATAAGGTGCTTCGTGATTCTGTGATGAATGTATGCATCATCGGCTCCGCAACTGCTCAGCCGCAAAAGGATAAACAAGCTGCAGGCGAACACAATGCAAAAGGTGACAGCAAGTGTCGTCCGATGTTTTTTTAACACCCTTGAAAGGCTCCTGACTGCGCCCGGTGATCTCCATGTCAAAGCAACACTACTATACCTAGTGCAGTAGTGTTAGCACGTTCAACTTGTCACCGTCTGATAGAGCCGATAGTGTTCTTCGCCGATCGCGGCGAACGGCCGCATTCTCAGCGGACCGGCTGCCGTTGTCACCTTCCAGTCTGGGCTGCTCTTCGAGATACGCTCTGCTGCCTGCAATTGCGCCTTTGTAACCGGAGCCGATAGATCGCCTACCGCAAACAGAGTCGTCGGTCCGTACATCAGTGCGACC
Source organism: uncultured Acidobacteriaceae bacterium (assembly GCA_963797895.1). Lineage (GTDB taxonomy): Bacteria > Acidobacteriota > Terriglobia > Terriglobales > Acidobacteriaceae > KBS-83. Next base: position 286,969 of record CAWCRD010000006.1, on the reverse strand, counting down.
TTCTGGCCGCCGTCCTGCTGATAGGGAATCGGCTCCAGCCGCAGCGGCATATCGAACTCCACTTCGATGCGGTCACCACTCTTCCACGTGCGCTGCACCTTGGCGAACGTGCCCGGCTGCAGCTCCGCATTCACTGTCTTACCATTCACCGCCACGCGCGTCTTCGGTCCAGCCCACGCGGGGATGCGCAGCAGCACTGCGAAGCTCTGCGGTTTATCCAGCTTCAGCGCGATCGTGCTCTCGGAAGACGCTGGATACTGCGTCGTCTGCGTCAGGGTGCACGCCGCCCCCCTATTCCGCCATCTCAGCTCCGACGGCACGTACAGGTTCACGTACACATCCGGGCCACGGCGCATATACGTGCTGATGCCGTAGTCCGCCGTGATCTGGGGAAATGTGCCGGAGCAGCACGGCCACTTATCCGGGTGATAGCCCTTCTGCGCGTCGTCGTTGTAGTCGGAGTAGTAAAAGCTGGTGCCGTCCGGGAGCAGCGGCTTGGCGCCCAATATCGTGTTGTAGAGCACGCGCTCCATGCTGTCACCGTAGCGGCTGTCTGTCGTCTCCAGCAGCAGATAGCGTGTGATCTTGAAGTGCCCGTATGCGCCGCATGGCGTCTCGAAGCTGGAGTGTGTCTTCGTCAGGCTCTCGGTCAGTGTCGTGCTGCCGGGCTTCACGAACGCCTCATTCGGCCCCCAGCCGCCCGTAGCAAAACTCTGCTCCTCAATCATGCGGAAGCCATTGCGTGCCGCCCGCAGGTAGCGATCCTCGTTAAGGTTTAAGTAGGACTGCATCGCAGAACAGAGCGAGTTCAGATGGCTGTATGCATGCTGGCCGGGCAGCACGTTCTCGTTCTCCGAGAGCGGCGCGAACCAGCTTTCGTCTTCGATGTACTGCTTCGCCATATCACGATAACGCACTTCACCGCTGCGCTGATAAGCAAGGAACAGGTTCTCCGGCAGCGTGTAAGTCTCGTCCCAGCAGTAGGCATCGTCTTTGTGCGGTCGCGCATACATTTCTTTGCGGTTGAGCGCACGACCAGGCAGGAAGGGAATCACCGCGTCCGTTGCCGGCCCCAGCGCGCGCATCGCCACCGGGTCCTGCGCGAACTGGTGCGCATCGATCAGTCCGCAGCAGGTTTTGTCGAAGGTGTAAGCCGGCAGATGATAGTCCACGTAGAACTTCGGCGTGATGGTCTTCGCAAAGCCTGCTGTCAGCCGGTGTACCTTCTGTTGCGTTGGTTTCGATCCTGTTTGCGCGTAGGCGCGCGCCAGCCCCGACACATACTGACCAAAGCTGTGGCCGGGAATGTATCCGTGGAACGGTCCCTTCGGGCTGAAGTCGGCATAGAAGGTGTACCAGCCGCCCATGTCCTCACCCGGCGCGGGCAGGCCGGCTTTTTGCCGGAAAGGTTTCAGCAGGCTGTCCTCGCTCAGCGCGAGAAAGAAGGCATGGTTGCGGTCGAACTGCTCGCGCATGGGCCCATCCAGCAGCCGCACCTGCTCGTACGTCACCTGCGAGAGCTGCGTCCGGCGCACCGGTACCGGGCCGCCGGATGCCTTGACTCCACGCGAGAGTGCCACCGCTCCACCAGTCAAAGCGCTGTTCTGCAGAAAACGGCGGCGTGTCAGACTGGCCATAGAAAACGTTCCCTCCGCTATCGCCAACATACTACTCCCATGTTCCGCCCACCTTTCTGGACGGCGACCGCTGGTTTAGTGGCGCGCCGTGTACCTGACCATTTCGCGGCAAAGACGCTGCCGCCCAGGGAAGATAGACTGAGCACCTATGCCCCGGAAACTCCGCGTTGGGATCATTTTTGGTGGCCGCTCGGGCGAGCACGAGGTCTCGCTCCGCTCCGCCGCCTCCGTGCTTGCCGCCGTCGACAGAAAGAAATACGACGTGGTCCCCATCGGCATCACGAAGGCCGGCCAGTGGCTTCTGGCGGACGAGGCGCAGCACATGCTGGCCGGCGGCACTACTGCTACGGCCACTCATCTTACGAAAGCGCGTTCCACAAACCAGAGCGCGCTCGTGCCTGCCGCGCATCCCGGTTCGTTGCATGTGCCGGCCTCCGCGAAGGAGCAAGCACAAGCTGAAGCCCTCGGTGTGGATGTTTTGTTTCCCGTGCTCCATGGAACCTTCGGCGAGGACGGCACCATTCAGGGGCTCTTCGAGTTGGCGGGCAAGGCCTACGTGGGCTCGGGCGTGCTGGGCTCGGCCGCTGGCATGGACAAGGACATCATGAAGCGCCTCTTTGTCGCCGCCGGTCTGCCTATCGTTGAGCACATCACGCTGCTGCGTGGCGCGTGGCAGAAGTCGCCGCGCAAAGCGATCGCCGATATCGAAGCCAGCTTGCGGTATCCGCTCTTCGTCAAGCCCGCTAACCTGGGCTCTTCGGTCGGCATCTCCAAGGTCCATGATCGCTCGGAGCTCGCGCCCGCCATCGTGCTCGCCGCCAGCTACGACCGCAAGATCATCATTGAGCAGGGCGTGGGTGGAAAAGGCACCAAGAACAAGCCAGGCGAACGTGCCCGCGAGCTCGAAGTGGCGGTGCTTGGCAACGGCGATCCCAAGGCTTCGGTGGTCGGCGAGATCGTGCCGGCCAAAGAGTTCTACGACTACGAAGCGAAGTACGAGAGCGATGGCTCGATCCCCATCATCCCGGCGCGCCTTTCGAAGGCGCAGGCGAAGGAAGTCCGCGAGATGGCCATCGCAGCTTTCCACGCCTGCGACTGCTCTGGCCTGGCGCGTGTGGATTTTCTGCTCGAGCCCGAAAGTCGCAGCGGAAAACCGGGCCGCCTGTTTCTGAATGAGATCAACACCATGCCCGGCTTCACCTCCATCAGCATGTACCCCAAGCTGTGGCAGGCCTCCGGGCTGAAGTACTCCGACCTCATCGACCGCCTGATCGAACTGGCGCTGGAGCGCCGTGCCGAGCGCGATGACACGCAATACAGCCGATAGTTATCTCACCATTGGGTAGTTACCAAGCACCTGTCGCTTTAGGTTGCGCGCCGTACTGCGTGCACAGCGCCTTCTTACGAAAGGAACAACCAAGAAGGACAACCAGGCTGCGAGACAGGCCATCTGCGTTCCATAGTCGAGGAGCCGCAGGTCATGGCCGGTAGCCCGCCTTCCATCACGACGCAACGACACACCGCCTCATGGAGGCACAAGGGCTGGAGGCACAAGCGCCACGCCATCGAGCTGATTCTTTTCGTGGTGTTGGTGCTTGCGCTGGCAGGCGTTGTCGTGATGCTTCATTATTGGCCGTTCCGCTATCGGGAAGTGCATCCTCTGCTGGAGCAAACCTTCCGCAGCCAGGTGACGGTGAAAGGCTACCATCGAACCTATTTCCCGCATCCGGGTTACGTGGCCGAGGGTGTTACCTTCCATCGCCACGGCGATATGCAGATCCCCCCACTCGCCACGCTGGACCAGATGACCGTTGTCGGGACATGGACGAACCTGATCTTCCATCCACACCAACTGTACGAAATCCGGCTGGGTGGCCTTCACGTCCAGATCCCCCCGCCAGGGACAAAGGCCCGCGCGTTGGACTTCAATGAGGGTGTGGTCGCTTCTTCTTCGCAGAAGGTTGAGATTGAGACCATCGTTGCGGATGGAACCACACTTGATTTCCTCGAAGGGGCCGGCAAGACGCCGTTGCGTCTCCGTTTCCCCACGCTCCAGGTCCACAACGTAAAACAAGGTCAGCCCTTAAGCTTTTCGGCACGCGTTCTGATGTTTAAGCCGAGAGGAGTCGTGGTCGCCAACGGTTCGATCGGGCCGCTCCGCTCGAATGATTACGGTGCAACTCCTCTCTCCGGAACGTATTCGCTGCTTTCCGCGGATCTGAGCCAATTCAAAAGCGTTTACGGCCATGTGGCAGGCAGCGGACATTACAGCGGGACCTTCTCCCGTATCGAAACTTCGGGCCAGGCGTCCGTTCCTGACTTCCGCGTTGCCTCCGCACATGTAGTGCGCCTGGACTCGGCCTATCGATTAACCGTGGATGGCACGAACGGCGACGTGCAGATTCAGAACGCGCAGGTAAAAACTCTTGACAATGTGATTACGGCCAGCGGTTCGGTCGCTGGAAGTCCGAACAGGCTCAGCCTCGTCATTGCGACGAAAGGGAGCCATGTCGAGGACCTGCTCAAGATTATCGAAAGCGAGCAGCCATCGGTAAGAGGCAGGGTCAGCTTCCACGCAGCAGTGACCCTGAATGGCGGCGGGAAGAAATTTCTGCAGCGTCTGGCTCTAAAGGGCGGAATTTCGCTCGACCAGATCACCTTCGCCAAACCAGGAACACAGCAGGCGATGAACGCCTTCGCCGCGCGCGTGCAAAAAGATCCTCCAGCCGAATCCCGGCTTGATCCACCATTGGTAACTGCGGCTGCGACGTCGCCTACCATCTTCCGTGAAGGCATGGCGTACTTCCAGAACATTCACATCACATCCCCCGGCATGGACGCGCACCTGCACGGCAACTTCAACCTCATGAACACCCGCATTCACTTCACCGGAAAAGTCGCCCTCCAGCAGAACATCTCTCACGCGGTCACGGGGTGGAAATCCATGCTGCTTAAGCCGCTGATCCCGTTCTTTCGCCACAATGGCTCAGGGGCAATTGTTTCCGTCGCGGTAACGGGCACGGCCACGCACCCAAAAATAGAGCAGAATATCCTGCACGACAAATAACTTAGTTGGCGTTCCGTCGCGCCTCTTGCCTGATTCGATCCTGCGCCGACACGCAATGCAGCAGCCGCTCGCAGCCTTCCTCGTTGTCCTTATGCCTAACTACGAGATCGCCCGACCTGCACTCCTCTGATCAACCTTGTAGGATTCCGCCCTCGCTCTCGCTCGCGCTGCGGCCGGCCTCTTGCTATCTCATATGTTTTGAGCCGCGTGCTTTCCAGCACGAAGTGATACAGCGTCCAAAGCATGAAGACGACACCGGCACCACAGAAGAAAAGCAGCACGATGATCCCCGTCGGCATTAAGAGCCCGCTTCCTACCTTCAACTGGATTACACATCTTGCGCGCCTTAGGAGAGCGATAAGACTTCATAGGGAAAGCGTAAGGGAGTTAGCGCTGTGGCCGCATAAAGGCGTGCAGGCAGCCGCAGTACAGCTATCAAACCTCGCGAAGTACCTTGCGTTCGCGGGAGCACGACCTTAGCCGCGGCAACGAATGCCCTCCGGAAACCTCCTACTTGCACACCACAATCAAATTTCGTGAAATAAAACAATCACTGCGACGAGCCCCTTCAATGTGCGCAGGACGACATCCCGCCGCCGTTCGGCTGCGCATCGGGTCCAACTCCCCGCCTTCGCCTCCGCATCAGATCGAACTAGCAGCGCCTCGCGAAGCGGCCGCACCTTAGCCGCGCGCTTCGCATCGGCGGGCAATGTGTATGGAGGCTCGCCTGTTATGGCGTTCTTGACGATTCTGCGAGCCATTTGGGGCTACTGCTTTCTGATCTTCATCGGTCGGATCGTTGGCCGGCGTCCTGGAAAGCAACTTAGTCCTTTCGAATACGTGCTCATCTTCTATCTTGGTGGCCTCACGTTGACCGGCATGGTTGGCGAGGAACTCTCCCTGACCAACGCAATCTGTCAGATCATGACGGTCGCGGGCGTCCATTGGATCATCACTGTTATCCGGGCGCGCTCCCCGCGCATCGCTCGGATTTTGGATGGCACACCACTCGTATTGCTCGAGGGCGGCTACTGGCGCTCGGAGACCATGCACCTTATGGGCCTTTCCTCAGAGGACGTGATGACCATGGCACGCGATCAAAACATCCGCACGCTGTCGGAGATCGACAACGCAACTCTGGAACGGAACGGCGAAATCAGCGTTATCAAGCGACAGGAGTAGTTTCAAATGCCATCTGCCCATCCCATTGCCGAGCGTGTCCTCGACCATATCCCCCGCGTGGAGAATGCTGTCTCGGTTGGAGAAGACCTAGATTTCCAGCGCCGCTGGTGGCGTCTTGAGAAAGCCGCCTGGTTGGTGCTCGTCCTCGTGCTCATTGCTGACGCGCTTGGCGCCTTCGGGCGCGGTTGGATTGCGCGCGGTGAGCGCCACACGACGGACGGAACACTCCGGCTGCAGTACGAACGGATTGAGCGCGCCGGCACTCCGTCAAATATGCTCATCACGTTCAGCCCATCGGCGGTTCACGATCAGAAGGTCCGCCTCTTCTCAAGCAACACGATCGTGAACGAACTGGGGGCGCAGCGCATTATCCCTCAGCCCACGCTTTCAGAGATCGGGCCCGGAGGGATCACTTACACCTTTCCCACGTCCGGTTCTCCGGCCGCCGTGAGCATTGCACTGCAGCCCAGCTATCCGGGTATCCATCGGTTTGAAATTGAGGTACCCGGCGGAGAGCCCGTCCGCGCCACTATCGTGGTTCTGCCATGACCGCTTACGCTACGCTTCTTCATGCTCTCGCCGGATACATCGTCCTGTTGGTGACGATCCGCTTCCTCACCCGGCGCCCCGGCTCACAGCTCACGCTCTTCGAATTCGTTCTGATTTTCCTTATGGGCGGCATCATCATCGCGTCCACGATGGGCAAAGATCGTTCCGTGACCAACGCCACCTGCGCTGTCATCATGGTGGGCCTTCTGCATCGCTCCGTCTCCTACGCTCGCAACCGCTGGCCCCGCCTTGGCGCGCTGGTCGACGGCATCCCCCTTGTCATTTACAAGAGCGGGGATTGGCAAGAGGAGACCATGCGCCGGATGAGGATCGCTCCCGAAGATGTGCTCGCAGCAGCGCGCACTAAGGGCTACCGCGGTCTGGACGAGATCGACTATGCCATCCTCGAGCGCAACGGCCAGATCACCGTTCTGTCAAAACAAGAGAAGTCATAACTGCTCTCCGCATTTTCGAGGTTCATATGTCTACCTCTGCACACCGTGTTCCGGATGGCCAGTCAGTTGAGACGAAGATTCCTGCACGCCTCGATCGTTTGCCGTGGTCCCGCTGGCATGTGCGTATTCTCACCGCGCTCGGGACATCCTGGCTGCTGGACGGGCTTGAGGTCACGGTCGTTGGATCGCTGGCCGGCATTCTTACCTCGCCCAAGGGCCTGTCGCTCACAGATGCGCAGGTTACCGCGGCTGCCACAACGTACCTTGCAGGAGCCGTCTTCGGTGCTTTGCTCTTTGGCTATCTCACCGATCGCCTCGGGCGCAAACGCCTCTTCCTCGTGACCGTCGCCACCTACTCGCTGGCCACGCTTGCCAGCGCCTTCTCCTGGAGCTTCCTGTCTTTCGCAATTCTTCGTTCCCTCACCGGCGTCGGCATCGGGGGTGAATATGCAGCCATCAACTCCGCCGTCGACGAACTTATTCCCGGACGGGTTCGCGGCACCGTAGACCTCATCGTAAACGGTACGTACTGGATCGGTGGCGCGGCCGGTTCACTCATCGCCATCTACCTGCTCAGCGGCCATGCTATCGGCGGAGATCACAGCTGGCGTTTCACCTTTGGTATTGGTGGGCTGCTCGGCATCGGCATCTTCTTCCTTCGACTCGCAGTGCCGGAGAGCCCGCGCTGGCTGATGCTACGTGGTCAGGAGCAGCGCGCCGACTGCGTCGTAGAGGACATCGAATCAAAGGCCAGCCGTAACGCACCCGATTCGCTCCCTAAACCCGAGGGCGATCCGCTGAAGATCAAGGTGCGGGACCACACGCCCTGGCGCGACATCTTCGGCAACATGCTGGGTGAAAACCGCAAACGTAGCTATCTCGGGCTCATCCTTATGGTCGCGCAGGCCTTCTTCTTCAACGCTGTCTTCTTCACCTATGGCCTGGTCGGCAAGACCTTCTTCCACGTCACAGATAAGCAGATCCCTTGGCATCTGCTCCCCTTTGCCGCAGCTAGCTTTCTCGGCCCGCTCACCATCGGCCGCTTATTCGATACTGTTGGCCGCAAGAAGATGATCACCATCACCTATGGCTGCGCCGGCCTGCTGCTGGCAGCTACAGCGATTCCTTTCGCAATGAACCATCTTGGTCCTAAAGGCGTGGGCATCTGTTTCAGCATCATCTTCTTCATCGCCTCCTCTGCAGCCAGCGCTGCCTATCTCACGGTGAGTGAGATCTTTCCACTCGAATTGCGCGCCTTCGCTATCGCTATCTTTTATGCTCTCGGCACGCTTGTCGGCGGGGTGGGAGCGCCGCTTCTCTTTGGAGTGCTCATCCAGACTCACTCCCGAACTCTGGTCGGGCTCGGCTATGGTTTGGGGGCCCTGCTGATGATCGTCGCAGCCGTCTGTGAAGCCACATTTGGCGTAGAGGCTGCAGGCAAGTCACTGGAATCTATTTCGAAGCCATTGCAAAGCAGCTAGGGCAACGACCAACGCCGCTGTTGAATCCTCGAGAACAACGGTAATGCCTGACCCAACCACGCCACCCGCGCAGCCGCTCTCATCAGAGTCCCGGAGAGGGAGCATCCTTCGCTCGTTCGGGCTGGGTATCATCACCGGTGCGGCAGACGATGATTGCTCCGCGGTAGGCACGTACTCACAAGCGGGAGCCTCGTTTGGCTATACCCTGCTGTGGACCGCTCCCTACCTGCTGCCGATGATGGTGACTGTCGTCTATCTCTCATCGAAGCTGGGGCAGGTCACCGGACAGGGCCTGTTCGCAGCCATTCGCAGTAACTACTCGCGCACATTGCTCTACTGTGTATTGGTCGGCGTGGTGATCGGCAATGCTATCGAAGCCGGTGCCGATATCGGCGGCATTGCTGCCGCGCTTCACCTGATTGTCCCGCTGTCGCAGAAGCTGCTGGTCGCCATCGTGGCGCTGCTCTCTCTCGCTCTTCAAATATGGGGGTCCTACCGCCTGATCTCGAACTTCTTCCGCATCTTGTCGCTGTCGCTGCTGGCGTATGTGCTCTCAGCAGTTTTGGCGCAGCCGGACCTTCATCAGATCGCGCATGCGATTCTTCACCCCGCAATCCGGTTCGACCGGGCATCACTCGCGATGTTGGTCGCGATGATTGGCACGTCGCTCTCCGCCTATCTCTTCACCTGGCAGTCGAATGAAGAGGTGGAGGAAAAGATCGCTGCGGGGCAGGTCCGTCTGCGTGACCGCCGTGGCACGTCGGAACGGCATCTTCGCCGAACACTGCTCGACGTCTTCTTCGGCATGTTCTTTTCCGCGCTGGTGATGTATTCGATCATTACGGCGACCGCCGCCACCCTGTTTACCTCCGGACACCACAACATTGAAACGGCGGCAGACGCGGCAAAGGCGCTGGCGCCTCTGGCCGGACATGCTGCAAGCCTGCTCTTCACGCTGGGCATTGTTGGCGTTGGTTTCCTGGCCATCCCTGTCATGACCACCGGCGCCGCATACGACGTCTGTCAGAGCTTCAATTCCGCAAACGGCCTGCACCTCCGCTTGCGTGACGGCAAAATGTTCTACGGAACCATCGCCGGCGTGATGCTGGCTGCCGCAGCCATGAACTTTCTCGGAATCAATCCGATGAAGGCGCTGGTCTTTGCAGGCATTGTGCAGGGCTTTTCGACGCCGCCTCTGATGCTGATTATCGTACTGATGACAAACCGGCGTCGCATCATGGGGGACAAGACCAACACTCTCTTGGCGAACGTTTTCGGCTGGGGCACAACGGCCATCATTTCGGCGGCTTCGTTCGCGCTGATCTGGACTCTGATCCGCACTTGAAGCGTCCTCCTTACTTCAGAGCGATGGTCAGGTGCGATTCGAAAGAATAGTGGTTTAGCCTGAGACTGCCCGCGCGAGTAGCCAGCGGTAGGAAGAGATTGCGCCTGCTCCAATGACCGCGCCAAATCCAGGCCAGCCCTTGAAAAAGGACCAGTCCATCTTGAAGTGCTCTGGACCAGCAGTGATCATCCAGATGATTGCGGAGGGAAGGAGCATGACAAGAAATCCGGCGATAGCTCCAGACAGTCCAAGAACTACGCGAGAGTGCTTCAGGATCTGAGTGCCCATCGCAATCACGGGGATTCCGAGCAAGATCCAACCCGCGGCAAAGAATGGCACACTCCAAACGAAAAAAAGAAGGCAAGCCCTTGCGTCCCAGACGCGTATGCCCAGTGCAAGGCCGGACAGGAACCATGCGATAGCCAACGCAAATAAGGATGCTTGAATGCGGGTTGTCAGGTCTACATCCGCCATCAATCTCCTGACACAAGCCATCCCTGAAAGCTAATCGTGCTTGAACGAAATTTGGCGGCGTGGAACCGCGGTCCACTTCCGCTGCCACTTAATATGGCAATGGTCACCGCGTGACCTGTCCTTAAATTGTCAGCACGATGTCATTCCTTTTACCGCGAAGCGTGATGTCTGATTTAGCAGCTTCACTGGCCTGATAATGAGGCGGTGACCGCGCGTCAGGACCACCGCATCGTCGTCTGGAGCGAGTGCGGTGTGCTGTTGCTGCTGATCGCTTATCTGTTCGCGCATACCATGCCACGCGCCTGGATGCGGCTGAACACGGACTTTCCGAACTACTACACGTCCGCACGGCTGGTGTACGAGGGATTCAACACCTCGCGCGAGTACGAATGGATATGGCTCCAGCGTGAAAAGGACCACCGCGCCATTGAGGGCAATGTCATCGGACTGGTGCCAATCACGCCATTTTCCACGCTCGTGATGTTGCCGCTCGCCGGCCTGCCCCCGCTTATCGCGAAGCATCTGTGGATACTCGCGAATTTCGTGTTCCTGATTCCAATCTGCTGGCTGTTGCGCTCCATCACCGGATTGCCATATCGCCGCATCGCGCTGGTTCTCGCTTTCAGCTTCCCGCTCCATCGCAATCTGCTGTATGGGCAGTTCTACATCTTTCTCCTGTTGCTGATCGTTGCAGCCTGTTGGAGCTCTCTGCGCGGACGCGATGCACTGGCAGGCGGGCTCCTCGCCATTGCTGCCGTGTGCAAAGTCTTTCCCGTCCTGCTATTCATTCTGTTCCTGCGGCGCAGGAACTGGCGAGCGCTCATCACCGGAGCAATCACCGGGCTTGCTGCTCTCGACATCTCCGTCGCGGTTTTTGGCTGGAATTTGCATCGCACGTATCTTGAGCAGGTCCTGCCATGGACGCTGCATGGAGAGGCGCTGCCTCCGTATGCCCTGGCGAGCGCCTCCATTTCCAGCGTGCTGCATGCACTCTTTCTCACAGAGCCGCAATGGAACCCGCATCCATGGCACAGTTCGCCACTCCTCTATGCGCTGCTCCAACCCACGCTGCAGATGCTTGTCTTCGCGCCCGCCGTCCTTCTCATCCGCAGAAGTATCCGTTCGCCGGAGCAGATTTTACTGGAGTGGTCTGCGCTGCTCACAGCATCGCTCGCCATCTCCACCAGCCCGGCGTCGTATCAGTTCGTTCTCATGGCATTCCCAACCTGCGTACTTGCGGCGATTCTGGTGGAGCGCCGCCAGTACGGCCGGCTGGGGCTTCTGCTGATCGCCTATCTCGGCATCGGCTTTCCCATCTCCGCTCCCGCCCAGGTGACGGGACTGGCCATTCTCCTCTACATGCCCCGCCTTATGCTCATGCTCGCCGTGCTGGTGGGGATCTATTCATTACTGTGGCGTAGATCACCGTCAGCTGACCCCATATGGGACTGGGAACAGTATGTGTGGGCTGTCGCAATGCTCGCCTTTGCAGTGCTCGGGGCCCTTTCCGCATTCCGTCTGGAAACCGCAGTCCGGCTCGAGTTCGCCTATCGTGTTCCCTCGCCCGCAGAGTCGTTGCTCGATACCAATCCACTGCGCGTCGGTTCCGGTATTACCTGTGTTGCCATGAGCCCTAATGGGTACCGCCTCGCATCCACAGATCGCGATGCCTCGCCCGTTCACCTCTCAGCCGATGAGCTTTCCTTTACCTACGGCGGTGGTCAGATGCTGGTCGAAAGAGCTGCCGCTCCGCATTCGAGCATTGTGGACGTCGAAGATGCTTCGCGAGTCATCCTCGCCGATGCGCGGGAGCCGATGCTCTCCGCCGACGCACAGGACCTCGCCTTTGTGCGTGGCAACCACGGCAGCGGGCAACTGATGCTGCGGCGCAGCTTCCGCTTCGGCGATGTAGGCGAGATTGCGCTGACACCGCCTCGCCTGAATGTTTACGAAGCGTCCTTCCTCTCGCAGAAGCAGTACGCCTTTTCCGCTGTCGAAGGCGATCGGCTACCGCAGATCTATCTCACGGATGCGATGCACTCAAACGTGCCGCTCACGCTCGGTGAGTCGCGCTATCCGGCGCTTTCGCCCGACGGGAACTGGATGGCGTACAGCCATCTGGATCACGGCATGTGGAATCTCTCGCTGCGCAACCAGCGCACCGGCACGAATCGGCGGATCTCTAACGTGCCGTGCAATCAGATCCAACCGGTGTGGGAGTCCGACTCCAAAACGCTGCTCTACGCCGTCGATTGCGGGCGCGGCCTGTGGCTCACCGCGGTGGCCCGCCGCCGCGTTATTCCCTGACAGAATCTCCATAGTCCGCGGAGGGTGAAGGAACAATTCGCCGGGCGGCGGTGTCTCTGCAACGAGTAGGATATTTCCGTCGATTGGAAATCTGCTCTAATGCTCCCGAGACGCCCATGACCCTGCTCGATGCTCCTTCCTTCAATGCCGCCGGCGCCCGCAAGCGCCGCAATATCATCATCGGCCTGCTCATCCTCCTTGCCGTGATCGGCGTCTTCACCTGGCTTTTATGGAACTGGCCGGCCGAGCACCGCGTCAACCGCTTCTTCAGCGCGCTGGAGCATCAGCAGTTTGAAAAGGCATACGGCATCTGGAACAACGATCCCGACTGGCAGCAGCATGCGGACAAGTACAAGACCTCCGGCTATCCGTACAACAAGTTCCTGGACGACTGGAGCCTGAACGGTGAGTACGGCAAGATCACCAGCCACAAGATCCTCTATGCCACGTCTAGCCTGGGCAACAGCACGCTCATGGCCATCAGCGTCAATGGACGTAAGTCGCTACTGACGCTTGGCGTCTCGCACGGCGTCCTCGGCTTCACGCCGTTTTCGCTCACGCCGCAAAAGGGCCAGTTCGGCCTCACCTACTGGCAGGTCAGCTACCAGTAAGTGTCTTCTCCAGGCTTGCCGAGTCTTCCACGTTCACGCACTTTTGCGCGCGATCGATCTGTCGCAGCAGGCCGCTCAGCACGCGGCCCGGTCCCACTTCCACAAATGTGCTTGCGCCGCGATCCATCATGCAGCGCATCGATTCGACCCACCGCACCGGTGCAGTCACCTGTTCGATCAGTAGATCGCGCTCCCGGGTACCTTTTTTCGTCACTTCGGCAGTGACATTGGAAACTATTGGAAAATGCGGATCGTCTACCTTGATCCCGTTGAGCACTTCCGCCAGGCGGTCCTGCGCAGGCTGCATCAGTGCGCAATGGAAGGGAGCGGAAACCTGCAGCGGCACCACCTTCTTAGCGCCCTTTTCCTTCGCTAGTTCACTCGCTCGCGCCACTCCAGCGGCAGAGCCGGAGATCACAACCTGCTCCGGCGAGTTGAGATTTGCTGGAGAGACCACCTGGTCCGTCTCCTTGCCTGCGGCTTCGCACACACCGCGGACCGCGTCCGCATCCAGCCCCAGCACCGCGGCCATGGCGCCTTGGCCCTCCGGAACAGCTTCCTGCATAAATCGCCCACGCGACTGCAGTGCTCGAATCGCATCTGCAAAACTCATCACGCCCGCGGCGGCGCACGCAGTATATTCGCCCAGCGAATGCCCCGCCGCAATCTGCGGCTGAATACCGCGCGATACCAGCACGCGATACGCCGCCATGGACACGGCAAAGATCGCCGGCTGCGTAAACTCAGTCTGCTTCAACTGCTCGACAGGTCCTTCGAAGCACAGCTTCGAAAGCGAGTAGCCCAGCGCCTCATCCGCTTGGGCAAAGGTGTCGCGGGCGACAGTGAACTTCTCTGCAAGGTCGCGGCCCATGCCCACCGCCTGCGATCCTTGCCCGGGGAAAAGAAATGCAATTTTCTGATCGCTCATAGTTCTTGTCCACAATAAAGCGCAATTCTCGCACGCCGCGGCGTCGAGGTCGAGAATCGCTAAACCATACGGTTGACAATTCTCGGCCGCCGGTGCAATAGTCAACCATATGGTTGTGAGAGATTCAGGACACAGAACAAAGCCCCGGCGCGAGCCCGCAAGCTCCGCCGTCCGGCTTGATGCTGTCTTCCACGCGCTCTCCGATCCGACCCGCCGCCAGATGCTGCGAGCCCTGGCCGATGGCGAGCGCACCGTGGGCGAGCTTGCTGCGCCTTTCCGCATGTCGCTCGCGGGCGCCGCCAAGCATGTCAAGATGCTCGAGCGAAGTGGGCTGCTCCGCCGCACCGTGCGGGGCCGCACGCACATCTGCCGTCTCGAACCTGCACCGCTGGCAAGCGCAAGCGGCTGGTTCCGCTACTACACGCGCTTCTGGGAGCAGAGTCTGGATGCTCTGGAAGCTGCGCTGCGCGAGGAAGATGCTGTCGGCGAGCGTCCACCGCGCAAACCCAAATCCTCCTCCAGCAAAGGACCGTCTGCATGAGCACAGCAACCGAATCCAAAATCCTACAGATTACTCGCTCGTTTACCGCCAGCCCGGAGCGCGTCTTCGACGCCTGGCTCAACCCAGCGATCGCTCGGCGCTTTCTCTTCGCCACGCCTACGGGCGAGATGGTACGCGTCGACATCGATGCTCGTGTCGGCGGCAAGTTTCTGATGGTGCGCCGCAGCGACGGCGAAGAGGTGGAACACGTCGGCGAATATCTCATCATCGAACGGCCGCGTCGCCTGGTCTTTACCTTTGCCGTGCCAAAATTCTCTGCGCAGTTCACGCAGGTCAGCATTGAGATAGTTTCAACCGCAAACGGCTGCACCCTCACGCTAACGCACGAAGGCGTTCTGGCAGAATGGGCGGAGCGCACGCAGGAAGGATGGGGCAGGATCCTCACTGGACTCAGCTATGCGATCGAACAGTCCTACGCAACGCTGATTGCGCCGGACACCATCCTGTTGGAGCGCCTGCTGCCGGGGCCGATCGAGCGCGTCTGGGAGTATCTGACCGATTCGGAGAAACTCAGCATCTGGCTCGGCGCGGCCAGGATCGAACAGCGAGCCGGCACATCGTTTGTACTCACCATGCGCAACTCGGATCTCTCCAGTGTCAAGGAGACCACTCCGCCACAATACGCAAAATACGATGGCACGCACATCAGCGAATGTGAGATCACACGATGCGATCCGCCTCGCATCCTGGCATTTCTGTGGGGCAAGCCCAGCGACGGACAACAACAGGAAGTGACAATCGCGCTCTCGGCCAAAGGCGAAGGAGTTCTGCTGCAGCTCACGCATCGCTGCCTCTCCGGCAGCAAGCACATGCAGGGATTCGCAGCCGGCTGGCATGCTCATCTGCGCTTCCTGGAAGCGCGGATGGAAGGACGCGAGCCCGGCGGCTTCTGGCAGAACTTCTCGCAAATCGAAGCCGCGTATGAAGAGCGAGCAGCAGCCTACGAGCCAAACCGGAAATGATCCCGCAAAATACAGGCCGCCGTTCTGTCGAGACGGCGGCCTGTCGGTTTTGTTTTTTTTGCGCTAGGAAACTGTAGGCGCGCTGAACTCGCCTTCAATCCGGTCCGTCACGCCGGACGTGGCAAACTCCGCCGCCACCCGGATGCTGTTGAGCACCGCACGATCATCCGCTGATCCATGCGTGATGATGCATGGTCCGCGCACGCCCAGCAGCGGTGCGCCGCCATACTCCGACTGGTCAAACCGCTTTTTGAATTCCTTGAACCCGCGCCGCGCCAACAGTGCGCCTGCGCGTCCACTCACCGTGGACATCAACGACTCGCGCAGCATTTCGCGCACCATGCGTCCTAATCCCTCGGAGGTCTTCAGCGCCACGTTCCCGACAAAGCCGTCGCACACGATCACATCTGCGTGGCCGTTGTAGAGATCGCGTCCTTCGACATTGCCGATGAAGCGGATCGGCAACTGCTTCAGCACCTGCAGCGCCTCGCGGGTCAGTTCGTTGCCTTTGGTCTCTTCTTCGCCGATGGAGAGCAGGCCCACCCGGGGCTTCTCAATCATCAAGACAGAGCGCGCATACATCTCGCCCATGATGGCGAACTGTGCGAGATTGCGGACGTTGCAATCGACATTCGCGCCCACATCGAGCAGCACGCATGGCGAGCCGGTCGTGGTGGGCAGGGGCATCGCCAGCGCCGGACGGTCAACGCCGGGCAGCGCGCCCAGCACCATCTTGGCGGAGGCCATTGCCGCGCCCGTATTCCCGGCCGTTACAAAACCAGCCGCACGCCGGTCCTTCACCATCTTCAGGCCCAGCCGCATTGTGCTGTTGCGCTTTTCGCGCACAGCCTTTGCGGCCTTGTCCTCCATAGTGATCCACTCGTCCGTGTGGACGATTTCGATAGCCACACGACGGCCCAGCACGCCGAGGCCGGCGCGCAGCTTCGCCTCAGGACCGATCAGATGAACGCGAACAGGATAGGCGCGGCATGCCAGGAGCGCGCCGCGAATCTCGGGCCCCGGCGCTTGATCCGAGCCCATGGCATCCAGAGCGATGTCCGTCAGCGACACCGGTGTGTGCTCTACGCTTCTTTCGCTTGGAGGACTTCGCGGCCCTTATAGTAGCCGCACTTGGCGCAGACCCGGTGGGGCAGCTTGCGCTCGTGGCAGTTGGGACACTCGGAGAGTCCGGTGGCGGTCAGCGCGTCATGCGCCCGACGCTTGGAGGTGCGGGCCTTGGAGTGGCGCCGCTTCGGATTCGGCATGGCAAATTCCTTTCGATCGGGCCAGGGAGCAGGCGTTCGCGACCTTTATCGTCGCACAAGGCCGCCGGTCTCCGGACCACGTTCTTCCTTAAGACTTGATCTTGCTGCGCAGGTCTGAGAGCGCACTCCACCGCGGATCGGCTTCTGCCGATTCGCAGGAACATGGCTCTGTATTCAGGTTCCGGCCACAGCCCGGGCAAAGCCCTTTGCAGTCCGCGCGACAAAGGGTCTTCTCCGGCAGGGACAGCAGCACCTGCTCACGCAAGACATCTTCCAGCACTAGACCGTCTCCGTTATAGTATCCGATCTCCGTCTCGGAGGTCGAGATGGCGTGCTCCGCGCCGTTCGCGTCCACTCCGATCGGCCGATAAAGCAGGTCAAACGAAGAGGCCAGCGGATGCTCAACCGGATCCACGCACCGCGCACATGGCGTCTCAAACCGGCCCGAGTAGTCGCCCCGCACCCGTATGTCGGGAACCACCTCTTTGTGCCCGCGGTGCTCCTCGATCAGGTCCGCGCGGCCAGCGGTGTCCAGCACGCCCACCTGCCGGATGTCCGGGCCATAGTCGATCGCTTCCGGGGAAAAATGCTGGTCAAACTCAACAGGGTCAAGCTGAAGATCCGCAACAGTAATCAACATCGCATCTCTATTTTACGGCCACAGGCCGCTGGTCTCCCAGCGGCCCTGTCTGGATCGATGCCGCTACTTCAATCCATACACATCCAGCTCGCCCGTTGGGTTTGCCACCGTGGGAAGATCATGACCGGTGGAGAAGAACACCCTCCCGTCCGCCACCACCGGCGACCCAAAGCGGATGCCGTATCCCGGCACATCGGCAGAGTTCTGGCTGCTGTTGTAGAGCTCCGTGCCGAGGTCGTTCGCGTCATACGCGCGTAGGGTCGCCTTGGTCGGAGAGCTGTTCAGTTGCAGCGGCAGCCCGTTGTCGACCATCCAGAGGATCCCGTTCGCCGTCCCGTCTGCCGAGATAAACGGCGTCGTCCCGCGACTGTTCTCATGAATGCTCGGCTTTGTCTCCGCTCCATACGTCAGCTTCGACCCGGTGTAGACGAACTCGCGAACGCCGGCCGGGGTTGTCGGCGTTAACGGCGTCACCCCCAGGTAGATGGATCCATTGAAGTAGGCAGATGTCCCGTAGACCTCATACGAGCTCGACTGCGACGTGTGGGTCCCCGAAGCGTCGCTGCACGATGACGAATACGCCGCGCTTAGATCCGGCTCGAAGAAGAGCGTCTGGACCGCGCCCGCATCGTTCGCCTGTTCCTTGCCCAGGTTTGCCGTATTGACCAGGTACATCTTTCCGCGCTTGCCGCCGCCGACCACCTTCCCGCTGCCGGGGATCAGTATCAATCCGCCAGCTCCCAGGTCGCCATCGTTGCAATTCAGGTAGGCGTAGTTGTCTGGCGTGAAGTAATCCTCCAAGTTCAGCGTCGGACTGAACTTTAGGATCGAATCGCTGAAGGCTGTCTTTCCATCCCATGGTCCGTTGCCGGTGGACACATACACATTCCCCGCGCTGTCTGCCACCGGACCGCCGCTGCCCATCCAGACGCCGCCGGCGCTCGCATACTGCCCCTCGCCGTTTAGATTCGGGCTGATGCTGAATTTTCCTACCTGTGCCAGCGTCTTTGCGTTATAGGCCAGCAGCCACCCTTCATGGCAGCTTCCGAAGCCCATGTACACATTGCCGTTCGCCAGAAGCAGCGCCGATCGCTGGATGCACGATGCCGGCAGCGACACCACGCCGTTCACGCTGGTCGAATTGGTTCCTGGGACCGAGGCATGGATGGCCACCGGGCCGCCGAACTTCTGCGCGCCAGTCGTGATATCCAGCGCATTCAGGCGAAATGGCGAGCCTGCCGAAGAAGGCGTCTGCTCCGATACCACGTAAATGGTGTTCGTCGACGCATCGATCACCGGTGTCGATGTCACACCCTGCCAGGGCTTGATCGTTCCCTTGACCGGCGCTTCTCCCGATTTCAGAAGCGACGTATGCCACAGCGGCGCTCCGCTCCCGTAACTGTTCGCGTCGAACGCATACACGCTGTCGTGCTCCGTCGCCACGTACACCACGTTGTGTTTGACGCCCTTGATCGTCACGCCCGACATCACCAGCGGCTCCCCGTATGCATAGCCGTCCAACGAATACGAGAAGAGCTTCCCGAATGTCTTTGGAGTCACATTCGCGAGCGACAGCGTAGTTTCCTTATTGTTGAGCCCACTGCGGTTATTGTCGACATGCCACGTCGTCACGTTAACCCCGCCGATCGGCGGCGGCGGTGGTGTCGTGCCCGAACTCACGGTGAGATTGATGGTCGTGTACGCGGATCCGCCGCAGTGGTCCCACTCCTGGACTACTGTATGCTCCGCTCCCGCGGCCAAGCTGATGCTGGTGTTGAGTGCCGCGCCCTTCTGGGTGTAGATCAGCTTGTTGTTGACGTAAAGTCCCATCGAGCTCACGCCCTGTGCGCACGTGCTCTTCGCGGTTGCCGCGTAGCTCACCGGCGAACTCACCGTGCTGTTCGCAGCCGGAGCAGTTACAGTTACTCCCGATTTCGGCGCTGTGCCTGAGACCGTGATGGGCACCTTGGTGTAGGACGCGCCTCCGCAAAGATCCCACTCTTCGACCACCGTGTTGCTGTATGCGCCCGGCGTAAGCGCAATGCTCAGGTTCAGAGACGCGCCCTTTTCTGTCTGGATAAGCTTGTTGTTGACGTAGACGCCCATGGAACTCACGCCCTTGGAGCAGGTCGTCGTAGCTGTCGCCACATACGAAACAGGCGAGCTGACGGTGGAACCGCTTTTCGGGCTGGTGACGGTGACACTGGCGAAGGCAGGCAGTGCGCAGAGCAACAGTGCGCAGGCAAGAGAGGAAAGAGTCTTCATGAGTCAGCTCTGAATAGTGCGTTGACCGCAGGTGTGAAATGCAGGCCGAGCCGGGGGCGCACAGCCTTACTGGATGCTCATCGGGGGTGTGAGCATGGGACATCGTGAAAACGTCCGCAGTCTAACGCGTTGGCAGAAGGCTTTCAATAGGCGCGGTCTCTGCGAGAATATCCGTTCAAACAACATTTTTGCCGTCTTGAGATCTTGCGTTTGTAGTTTGCCTCTGCTCACGCCGCGCGAGTGCGTTCAGCAGCGGCACCAGTGTTCCGCATCCGGAAGCGTGCGATGCCGATCAACTTTCCCGTCACTGCCGCCGCAAACGAAACCAGGACGACTCGCCAGCAAACCGTTTTGGCTGCAAGCATCTGTGTGTGCCACTGCCAGCCATACCAGGCGATCGATGCCATCAATCCTGCAGCAAGAAACTTCGCCCCCATCGCACATCCGCACCGGTCGCCGCTCGTCCTGCCAACTCGCTTCCTGTCGCTCATTGAACACCTCGAGACGCTAGTCCCTGCCTGCGGCAGTAATCGTGATATCGATCGGGGTCGACGGGATGCCGTTGGCCACAACTTCGAGCGAATAATCGCCTGCTCCGAGGTCGCTCGGAATCGCCACGCTGGTAGTGACGATCGTGGCGCCGGTCGCGACTCCCATCGACGGCGTGGTATCGCCGGAAGCGTCGATCTTTGTATGGCTAAAGGTCCGGCAATACCGCACCTGGTTGTGGGCGCTGTCGGTCACTCGCACCAGCGGATAATTCGTCGCCGTCTGTGAATCGTCTCCATAACCCACGGCCTGCGAAAGTCCATTGAACTGTGTGCCGGAAATCTGCACTGTGCTGCCGGCGCTCGCCGTGGCGGGCGCATTCACGATTACCGGGCGGAAGCTGTCCTGCGGCGCAGCCGCGTCCGAGTGGTACGCGTAGAACGATCCATCATCCTCGCGGCAGAAAAGAACATCTCCGTTTGGCAGCAGAAGCAGGCGCGTCACGTATGTCGGGCAGTCATTGTTCGGGGGATCGCTGGTGCGCTGAAAGCTTGTTCCATCGAATTCGAAATACGAACTCGGCGCCTGATAATCTCCCTGCGCGTCGATCGGCCCGGCAGCCACAAGCAGGTTGCCATTGACCAGCAACGCTCCCGGCCCATCCATGGTTCCCACATTCTGGTTGTTCACCATGGGTAGATCCGGACCATTAGTCCACTCCGGCTTGCCGCCTGGCGTATATACCGCCGTGTGCTGGTTCCCGCCGACAAACAATGCCATGCCGTTGTACAGCAACAGTCCCGGACCAATTTCCGCCACGTCGCCAGGTGGCGGGATCACAATGCTGGTCGGCAGATCATTGTCCTGCGTCCACTGATCATTGCCGATGTCGTAGACCCACGTCTGCCCCGGATGGATACAGCTCGGTGAAACGATCGTGTTTTCCGGCATCAGCACCCACGACTCTTCGCTGCTGCTGCCCCTGGACCGCGAACTCGCCGCCGTCCACGTCATCGTCGCCGGATCCAGCTTCGCAACCTCCGACGAGTTGTTGGAGCCCACCAGCAACGTTCCATCCGGCAGCAGCGCGCACGGTGCGTCGCCGACGGTCGCCCATTTGAAACTGGACGTTCCTGACATCGGTGGTGGAACGGCTGACCACGTATTCGCCACCGGGTCATATATCTCGCATGTGTTTGTCTCATCCTCTTGGAGGGATCCGCTGGCGTCGGAATATTCCCCACCGCACACCAGCACTCGCCCATCCGCCAGCACGGCGGAGGCGAAATAGAGTCTTCCAAGACTGGAGTCCGCAAGGCGGCTCCAGCTTCCGTTCTGATAGCTTCCGTTTTGATCAGGCGTCAGCTTCCACCACCTGCGGGTGCCCAGCGTGCCCGTTTCCTGCATCATCACCGTTCCATCTGTCAGCAGGAAGGCGGTTCCCCCGGAAGCGTAGGAGAGACAGAAGATGATGGAGACGATCGTCCACAGCAGACAGAATGTGTGAGTCAGGATCGCCCACAGGACGCAGCCGACGGTCACAATGATGGTGAAAGCGACGCACACCAGCGTCGCGACAACGCCGAACGCCACGCACACCACAGTGACAACGACAGCGAACAGCGCGCATACCCAACTGACGATCACCATGACGACATCGCATGCCCACGAACACGGCCACCAGTCGCAGCACTCCTGCGAAGTTTGCTCGGCCCATGAAATACACTGCTGCGCCACCTGCGTATCCCAGGCGATACACGCTTCGACTGCCTGCCATGTCCATTGCAGACATTGCACAGTGACGTTTTTCATCCACGACAGGCACGCAGTGGTCGTCATCGTGGCCCACTGGGCACACCGTTCATAGGTCAGCGCGATATTTCGTGAGCAATTGGAAGGCAGCTCGTTCCAGGTACCCGGCTGAAATGCCATGGCGATGCACCTCTACATCTCTCGGCTGGGGCTCCGAGCTCATGCCCAGTAACAAAGGCACTGGACAGTGGTGCAGAAAACACAGCGATCGTTACAGAATTGCGAGCAGGAAGCGGCCCGTTCTAGTGCGCCATCGCTTCCGGATCGGCCTTGCGCGGATGATTGCTTCGCAGCAGAAACGATGCGAAAAACATGATCCCCGCCGTCACGCCCAGCAGCCAGAATGTATCTATATACGAGAGCGTCGAAGCCTGGCTGACCATCGACCGGTACAGCGCGCCATAGGCGTGTCTCTGTGCCTGTGCCCCCAGGGAATGCTGCAGGCTTCCAGCAAGCCCCCGGCTCGAGTTCTGGAACATCCGATTGCCCATCCCGGTGTGGTTGGCCAGCATCACCTGGTGCACCTGTGCGCGTCGCGCCAGGATCGTCGTCACCGCCGACGTTCCCGCGCTCGCGCCGATGTTGCGCACAAAGTTGATCAGGCCCGCGATCGCATTGCTCTTCTCCTGCGGTAAGCCGATGTATGCCACCATCGTTGCCGGGATGAAGATGAAGCCCATGGGTAGATACTGCGCGATGCGCAGCCACGTCGCGGAAGAAAAACTCATCTCCAGGTCGAGCCGCTGCGTGGAATAGAACATCGCTATGGTTAGCGTGGCCCAGCCAAAGGCGATGAGATATCGCGCCTGGATGTGCGCTGTCAATTGCCCGACGATCGGCAGCTCGATCAGCAGCAGCACGGCGGCGACGGACAGCACCATGCCGGCACTCTCCGCCGTGTAGCCCATCAGGTTTTGCAGATACTGCGGTACCAGCACCGTCGTCGAGAAGGAAGCGGCGCCCACCATCAGCATCATGACGCTCGCCGTCGCGAAGTTGACGTTCTTGAACAGGCGAAGGTCGAGTATCGGAGTTTTGACGCGCAGCTCCCAGATCACAAGCGTGACCAGGCAGATGATGGAGATAATCGAGAGCGTCGTGATGAAATTCGATCCGAACCAGTCATCCTCCTGACCCTTGTCGAGCACGATCTGCAGGAAACCGACGCCCACAGCAAGCAAGCCGAAGCCGAAGTAGTCGATCTTGCTTTCATGGATTGTGGTCCGCCTCAGGAATGGCGGATCGTCGACATACCGAAGCACCAGCAGAATTGCCATGATGCCGACCGGTAGATTCATCAGAAAGATCCAGCGCCAGCTATAGCTATCCGTTACCCAGCCGCCCAGCGTGGGGCCAATCGCCGGGGCCACTACCGCGGTCACTCCATAAACCGAGAAGGCCAGCCCGCGCTTCTTCGGCGGAAACGTGTCTGCCAGAATCGCCTGCGCCATTGGCTGCAGCCCGCCGCCGCCGATGCCCTGGATCACGCGCGCCAGCAGCAGAAGACCTAGCGTCGGCGCTATCCCGCAGAGCAGCGAGCTCACCGTGAACAGGGAGATGCAGATAATGAAAAAGCGCTTGCGACCGACCAGCGATACGAGCCACCCGGTAATCGGCAGTACGATCGCGTTCGAGACCAGGTACGAGGTCAGCACCCAGGTGCTCTCGTCGCTGCTCGCGCCGAGATTGCCAGCGATGTGCGGCAGGGCGACGTTCGCGATGCTGGTGTCCAGCACCTCCATAAACGCGGCCAGCGACACCACGAACGCGATCAGCCAGGGGTTGACTCTGGGCACCCATAGCGATTCCGGATTGGCAACGGCGGCCGCGCTCACGGCTCTCCCGGACCCATCGCCGTCATCCCATTGGTTCCTGAACGCACGCTGCCTATTCCTTGCGATACAGCAGATCGCGCATCGCCCGTCGTCGCGCTTCGTTCAGGCCGCTGTCGGCCTCGCTCAAGCTTGCCCCGCGTTTGGCGGCGATATCCGCTTCGTCCATGGCGCTGCACTCCGGGCATCGATTGGCGAATCCAGGTTTGTTGGGCGTCAACTCAAACTCTTCTGAGCAGATCGTGCAGACTTTGATCGGAAAAGGCATAACCCGACTATGATAGCGAACCCCCGACGGCGATACGATGGCCTGAGGTTGCGCGAGCTGTGATTCTTGTCGCGAATCTGATGCGGGCGATTCATCTGGCGTGGCTGGCACTGGTCATCTTCGGCGCCATCTGGACCCGCGGCAGGCCAGTGTGGACTGTGCTCCATTTTCTGGCGCTCGTCTGGGGAATCGTCGTGGAGCTCGGCCCGTGGCCGTGTCCGCTCACGCTGGCGGAAGGCTACTTTGAAGCTCGCGCCGGCCTTCCCGGCCCATCAGGGCAGCTTCCTGCTCCACTATCTCGACGCGATCGTTTATCCCAACCTACCCTCGTGGATCGTCATAGCGGCAGGCATCGCCGTGTGCGCGCTCAATCTCAGCATCTACGGCCGGCGATGGCACCGCGCGTCCGCCAGCTCCGGTAGCAAACCCAAATGAGATTGTGACCGTATCGGAACGGATTTTCGTCCACACATCTTCGTTCTAACGGCTGCACATCTTACTGCGGGTATGTAAAGGAGTGAATATGGCGAACCAGCTTGCCCTGGTCACGGGCGCCTCGAGCGGCATCGGTTTTTCTCTGGCGAAGGAACTCGCCAGCCGCGGTTACGATCTTGTGGTCTGCTCCAGCGGCGATCGTCTGCCAAGGGCTGCCGAAGCCATCCGCGCGGCGGGAACACAGGTCATCGACGTCAATGCGGACCTCGCGCTCTCACAAGGTGTGGACGATCTCTGGGCGGAGGTCGAAGGCCTCAACCGGCCGCTGGCGGTCGCTTGTCTGAATGCCGGAGTTGGGGTGGGCGGCCTCTTTTGGCAGACGGACCTCGAAGGGGAGCTGAACATGATCCGCCTTAACTGCCTTGGCACCGTGCAGCTCGCGAAGTACGTGGTTCAGCACATGGTGGAGCGCGGAGAAGGCGCGATTCTCTTCACATCCTCGATCGCTGGAGAGATGGTTGCGCCCCGCGAAGCGGTTTACGCGGCTACCAAGGCGTTCGGTCTTACCTTTGCGCACAGCCTGCGCTATGAGCTGCGAGACAGCGGCGTCACCGTCACAGCGTTGCAGCCCGGGCCCACCGATACTGACTTTTTCCATCGTGCCGGCATGGACAACACGCAGGTCGGGTCGGAAGGGAAATCGGAGAGCCAGCCGGATGACGTGGCAAAGCAGGGAATCGATGCGCTGCTCGCGGGCAAAGACCATGTCTATGCTGCGTCGATGAAGACCAAGGTGGAAGGCATGCTCGCCAACGCCATACCAGGCGCCGTGAAGGGCGCGATGCACGAGAAGATGGCCAAACCAGTGAAGTAGGAGGAACGACGTGACAAACGCGCTCAACGAGCGGCCCAATTTTGAAGAACTGCCGAAAGCCGCAACCTCTCCCGTAATTCAGGACGGCCGTTATATGCCGCCGCCCGAGGACAACGACGGCAAGCTCTGGGTGCGGACCAGTGCTCTCATCCAGGCCAGTCCCGAAGATCTCTACACCATGTGGCGCGATATCGAGTCTGCGCCGCTGTGGCAGGAAGAGATTCAGCAGGTCACGCGCACCGGACCGACAACGTCGCACTGGGTCATGACCTCGGGCGACAAGACCATCGAATGGGACTCTGAGATTCTCAATGACGAGCCGGGTCGGCGTATCGCGTGGCGCTCGATCGGCGGCGACTCCGAGCAGGCGGGCGAAGTGATCTTCGAGAACTCCCCCAACAACCGTGGGACCCTTGTTACCGTGCTGCAGGAATTCCGCATGGGCAAACTCGCAAGCGCCTGGGAAACAGTCGTAGGCAGAAATCCCAAGCAGGCCGTGGTTGAAAACCTGCGGCACTTCAAAGCCTTCGCCGAAGCCGGAGAGATTCCGCGCACCCAGGGCCAGCCGCACGGGCCGCGAGGCGCCACCGGCAAGATGAAGGCCTCGATGTATGCAGAAACCGTCAAAACGCCGCCCGGCTCCGACCGCAAGGCAAGTTGATAAGCAACAATCATGGAGACGATATGAAGGCCGTATGTTGGATGGGAACCAGCAAAGTTGAAACTCTGACCGTCGCCGATCCGGTGATACTCAATCCTCATGACGCAATCCTCAAGGTGACCAGGACGGCCATTTGCGGCTCGGACCTTCACCTCTTCGATGGCTTCATCCCCACCATGGAGGCCGGAGACATTCTCGGCCACGAATTTATGGGCATTGTCGAGGAAGTCGGTAAAGCCGTTACTAATCTCAAACGCGGCGACCGCGTCGTGATCCCGTTCACGATTGCGTGTGGCAACTGCCTCTTCTGTAAGAAAAAACTCTGGTCAGCCTGCGATAACACCAACCCCAACGCACACTTGATGGAGAAGGCGTACGGATACACCGGTTCCGCCCTCTTCGGCTACTCGCACATGATGGGCGGCTACGCTGGCGGACAGGCACAATACGTCCGCGTTCCCTTCGCCAATGTCGGCGCGCTGAAAATCGAAAACGATCTGCCCGACGAAAAGGTTCTATTCCTCTCAGACATCTTTCCGACGGGCTATATGGCGGCGGAAAACGCGCAGATCGAACCCGGCGACACGGTCGCGGTCTGGGGCTGCGGCCCCGTCGGTCAGTTCGCCATCGCCAGCGCCTTCATGCTTGGCGCCGGGCGTGTCATTGCCATCGATCGCCTTCCGGAGCGGCTGGAGCTCGCCAGATCGATCGGCGCTATCACGGTGGATTACTCCGACGAAGATACGAGCGTGCTGACCGCATTGAAGGATCTGACGGGAAACACCGGTCCGGATTCCTGCATCGACGCCGTAGGACTGGAGTCGCATTCGACGGAGCTGCAGGGCGTCTACGACAAGGTAAAGGCAGCCCTGATGTTGGAGACCGACCGCCCCAGCGTTCTGCGTCAGGCCATCCAGGCCATTCGCAAAGGCGGTACGCTGTCCATCCCCGGTGTCTACGGCGGCCTGCTGGATAAGGTCAACTTCGGTGCGGCCTTCGGCAAAGGCATCACCATGAAGATGGGTCAGACCCACATGCACAAATATATGAAGCCGCTGCTCGAGCGCATCGAAAAAGGGCAAATCGATCCCACTTACATCATTTCTCACCGCATCACGCTGGACGAAGCGCCGCGCATGTACGAGGTATGGCGCGACAAACGGGAGTCTGTCACGAAAATCGTGATCGATCCATGGCGTCAAGCGGCTTGATGTTGCCGTCGAGTGACAGCCGAAGGGGCTCAGCCTTGCTGGGCTTCCTTCGGCTCGCTCGCCATCCAGCGCCCGGATAAAAATGTTCGGATCCCGGCGACACCCGCTGCACCAGCCTCAATACACAACGCCGCATTTTCCGCATTGACGCCGCCCAGGGCGAAAACCGGCATCTTGCCTGCCGCTTTGCGTGCTTCCGAGAGTGCTTCCAGGCCCAGCGGGCGCACCTCCGGATGGCTCTCCGTTGGAAATATCGGTGACAGCAGCGCGATATCTGCCCCCGAGACCCGCGCCACTGCAATCTCGCCTATGGAGTGGCAACCCACCGAGACCATGCCGGCAATTCGGGCGCAGCCTACCTGCTCCGCATGCCACCTGCCCGGCAGATGAATGCCTGCCGCGCGTGTGGCGCGTGCCGCCTCCGCCGCGCTGGGTGCACCCGCGTTCAGCAGCAACTTCGCCCGGCCGGCAATCGCCTCCATCATGGCCGCGGCCATCTCTGTCAGCGGGTTCTCAGCCAGATCCTTCTCCCGCAACTGCACGAACTCCACGCCCAGGGCCGCCCACTCGCTGGCCAACCGCACCAGACCCTCGCGTTCTGCTGCGCTCAGTTGTCCGCGCTCGTGAGTGCCTGGCAACAGCCGGCGGTCGGTAATGGCATACAGGCGCATGGGCTAAAGTCTAACGTCCCCCCACTCCGAATCGTGAAGATACGGCAAATCTCACCTCTGTCATCCGGCAACGGAGCCGGCGCTCTTCAGCTCGACGCTGATGACCCGGAGCTCCGAATCGCCGACGTTTTCCAAAGTGTGGGGCGGCAGCGGGCCAGACCAGAGCGCAACACCGTCTGCAGGCTTGCCCGCGATCCGGCTGTCCACCAT
Organism: uncultured Acidobacteriaceae bacterium; assembly: GCA_963797895.1. Taxonomy (GTDB): domain Bacteria; phylum Acidobacteriota; class Terriglobia; order Terriglobales; family Acidobacteriaceae; genus KBS-83. The sequence continues at coordinate 258,776 of CAWCRD010000006.1, read as the reverse complement.
GGTGGATCCCTCACGATCACGGCGCACAAAATGGCTCCAGCTGAGGACGTAAAGGGCCGCCGGCCATTGGTGTGTGTGCAGCGGAACCGTGTCCCTTGGCGGAACCGTGGTGTCCAGAACGCGAACCAGGTTGTTCTCGAACAAGAGCTTGTGATGCCGCGGCGCGGCCTGTAAGGCATCCAGTTCGTCGCGCCAGTCCTGCTCCTCCGACATAGTCGACATTCTACTGAGCGTTCTTCGATTCGGTCGTACTTGCATGAATCCCCTCACAGTTTCATGAAGAAGGAGTAGCGTATCTGTGCGCAGTCGGGCAATCTTCGATACCCTTGAGCTTTGAGCATGCCTAACTACGACATCATCATCATCGGATCGGGCCCGGCTGGACAGCGTGGCGCTATTTACGCAACCAAGCAGGGGAAGAAGGTGGCGGTGGTCGAGCGCATGCGCTCGGTCGGCGGCGTCTGCATCAATACCGGCACCATCCCGTCCAAGACCATGCGCGAGGCGGTCCTTCACCTCTCCGGCTACAACTACCGCTCCATTTACGGCATGAACTATCGCGTGAAGGAGCGGATCACCATGGCCGATCTCGCCTTCCGCGTCCAGCACGTCATCAAGACCGAAGTAGATGTCACCGAAGCCCAGCTCTCCCGCAACGGCGTTGACGTCCTGTATGGTGTCGGCAGCTTCGATGACCCCACGCACATCCGCATCACCGAAGAAGGCAGCTCGCAGGTCTATGAGGCGAAGAACGTCATGATCGCCGTGGGCACCAAGCCGGCATTCTCGCCCAAGGTTCCCATCAACGGCCGCAACATCGTCAACAGCGACCAGGTTCTGAACCTGCCCACGCTGCCCAAGACGCTGATCGTGGTTGGCGGCGGCGTCATCGGCGTTGAGTACACCTCCATGTTTGCTGCGCTGGGCATTCGCGTCACCCTCATCGAAAAGCGCGCGCGCCTGCTGGAATTTGCCGACTCGGAAATCATCGAATCGCTCAGCTATCACCTGCGCGACAGCCGCGTGACCATGCGGCTCGGCGAAGAGGTCGACAGCGTTGAAGAGCTGCCGGAGGGCGGTGTGGTCGCGCATCTCGAAAGCAAAAAGCGCATCCAGGGCGATGCGCTACTCTACGCCGTCGGCCGAAGTGGCAATGTCGAAGCCCTCAATCTCGCGAATGCAGGCATCGAAGCCGATGCGCGCGGCCGCATCCCCGTCGACAAGGATTACCGCACCAAGACGCCGAATATCTTCGCCGTTGGCGACGTCATCGGCTTCCCCTCGCTTGCCTCGGTTTCCATGGAGCAGGGACGCATCGCCGTCGCCCGCGCGTTTAACGACAACAGCGCCCACTCCGACCCGACTTACTATCCCTACGGCATCTACACCATTCCGGAGATCTCGTTCATCGGCAAGACGGAAGAGCAGCTCACCGACGAGGACGTGCCCTACGAGGTAGGCGTGGCCTACTATCGCGAGATCGCGCGCGGCCAGATTCGTGGCGATACCACGGGCCGCCTCAAGATAGTCTTCCATCGCGACACGCGCCACCTGCTTGGCGTGCACATCATCGGCGAAGGCGCCAGCGAGTTGCTGCACATCGGACAGGCAGTCATGGCGCTCGGCGGCACGCTCGACTATTTCATTGATACGGTTTTCAACTACCCCACGCTTGCCGAGTGCTACAAAACGGCGGCGTACAACGGCATCAACCGTCTTGGTCGCACCGCTACGGACGGAGACTGAACGAATCTGTAACAGGAAGTGATATATGGGCAGAAGCATCGGCGTGGTCATGACCAACGACATCACCGCCGGCCTCATTGAGGACCATCGGCTCATCGGCGAGCTACGCCGGTATCCCGAAGACCCGGACGAGCACCACGGTCTCATCGACCTGCCCACCGATCCGCTGATCGAGCTCATCTGCGATCACATTACCGCGCTGAAGCCTGACAGCGGCGAGCTGGACGCTATCGGCATTGCGCTTCCCGGTATCGTGCGCGCCGGCGTGGTCGAGGACTCGCCCAACATAGGCCAGCTCAAGGGAGCAAAGGTCAGCAAGAAGGTCGAAGCCACGCTGCACACGCGCGGCATCAAGGCTCCCATTTGCCTCTTCAATGACGCGGACGCATCCGCTGCCGGCCTCGCGGCGACGCGCAATCAGCTGGACAAGATTGTGCGCGTATGGACGCTTGGCAACGGCATTGGCTTCGGTCGTTACCCCGACGCACCCGGCCCATTTGAAGGCGGCCACACCGTCGTCTCCCTCGACCCGAAGGAAACCTTCTGCGGCTGCGGCGGCATTGGGCACCTGGAAGGCATTATGGGACACCGCGCAATGCGCCTCCGCTTCATGGATATGGAGCCGGAGGAAATCTTTGCAAACGCGAAAGAGGGCGACCAGCGTTGTTCGGACTTCGTCAAGCGCTGGCATCGCGCACTCGCCGCCGGCACAGCGACCTCGATTCATATGGATGGCCCAGGCCGCTTCTACATCACTGGCCTGAACATCAGCTTTCTCGACCTCACCCTGCTCAAGCAATATCTCTGGGACATGGTGAAGATGAGCCCCATCCAGAGCTACACCGTGGAAGCCATTCCGGAAACCCCCGAAATCGCTGTTATCGGAGCCGGCACCGCCGCCTTCCTGGAACAGAAGCGCTGATAGCGAAAGACACTCTAGCTCATTACGCGTCTATGTCTACGCGATTTGCATAGATCGTCGATCTTCGCCGGCGAGGATCACCGCACAGCGCCCGCTCGCGCCAAATTCTCTCCGTCTGAAGCGCGGCGCGAGACACGGCCAAAGCCAGCGAGCCAAGGATCAAACTCTTTCTCCGCCACGCGCACCGAAGCCCGAACCTCATTCTGCCAAACAGCCACACTCTGCAGATGCGCATGTAGCGTATCCGCAACGGACATTAGATAAGGGGGTCCGCTGATCGCCGTCGCTAGCGCAGTTGCTGCCTCTGTGTTCTCTGTGTCCAAAATAAAGTCCACTCTATCCTTCGAGCCGTAATGAACACTGATAGAAACACTCGTCACGCGGCGCAGGAGTGCCGCACTGGTGTCGTCCATCGTCCCAGGAAGCACGTGCGCCGCGATCATCCGCCCCGGCATCGTCAGAATGCTCCAGCAGTTCACGTCGGGCTTCAAGCCGCTCATCCGCTTTACCAGCTCAGCATCCGGGGGTGCTGACGAAAGATACCGGTCCAGCGCCCCCCGCACCATCGCGGGTGAACCAAAGATCGCGGTATTGTCATCGAGCATCGCCAGCCAGCGTGTATCCCGCATTTCCTGCTGTTCGCGCGCGAATGGCTTCAGCTCGACGATCCTCACGCCGTTGTATTCGCTTCGAACACCACCCTCGCTCTCCGCGGCGTGAAGTATGCCAGCGCCACGGAACGAACCGCCGGCCAGCAGAAGGTGCTCGCTTAGCTCTCCGTGCGGCGACGAAGCCGCTGCCTCGATCAGCTTGTCCACCTGCTGCCGATCATTCATCGCGCCAGCCAGGGCAATCCAGTCGCGCAAATCGACATCGTCGTTGTGCGTCACAATCAGCAGCCGCCCGCTCTGGTCGCCATGATGCGGGTCCTGAATCCCGGCAACAATCTCCGCATTCGCCGGAACCAGCCGTAGCAAACGATCCTGCGCCGGGCTGCCGGCAAACGCATGCGCACCCAATGCCGCCATCATGGCGACACTTCCATTTCGTAACCAGGCTGGGAACATAAGGGCTCACCTCGTGAACCCATTCCAGCAGCGCGCTCCTGCGAGTGCGATAAAGATTGGTTAAGGAAGGTAAAGATTGGTAAACCGGCAGGCAAGTGATCCGCGCCCATCATCCTCTGGACCGAAGCAGGCGAGATCAGCATTTTGAAACCGCCACGCGCGCGCCGAAGCTACTCAACCCGCAGCGCGCGCATAGGATCGATCGACGCCGCGCGCCGCGCCGGAATCAATCCGGCCACGCATGCGGCCACCGCGAGCGTCAGGATCGCGACCACCATCACATTCGCGTCAGCGCTGGTGATCTCGTACAGCTGCGCCTTCACGAAGCGCACGCATACGAGCGCCACCGGTATTCCGATCGCGAGCCCCAGCAGCGTCTGCATCATCGCGCCTCGCATCACCATCGCCACCACGCTCCTGCGTTCTGCGCCCAGCGCCATGCGGATGCCGATCTCGCTCGTGCGCAACGCCACTGTGTATGCCGTCACGCCGTATAGGCCAACTGCCGCCAGCAGCAGCGCCAGTCCGCCGAACAATTCGGTCAGTCGCGCGATCATGCGGTCGTCATTGAAGCGGTCGCCAATCTGCTGATCGAAGGTCTGGAACTTCACCACCGTCAGGTTCGGATTGATGCTCCCCAGCGTCCTTCGCGTCATCGACTCTATGTCGTTCATCGGGCGGTCCGTCTCCAGCACAATCGCGCCTGCATAGAGCGATAGGTCCTTGTCGATCGGATCTTTGTCGCTCGGCGCACGCTGCATCATCGGCAGGAAATACATCGCGTGGTCCTTCCAGCGCACGGTGACATACGTCGTATCCTCCACCAGTCCGACGATCTGATAATCGCCCGGTCCCTTCTCGTTTCCCCCGAAGTGCTGCCCGATCGGGTTCTGGCCGGGGAAAAACTTCTTCGCAAATGTCTGATTTACTACCGCCACCGGCGGCCCCGTCGAAGAATCCTGTACGCTGATCCCGCGCCCCATCACCACGCGCGTTCCCACCGAGTCGAAATACTCGGCATTCGCCTTCACTACCGACGCACCGGCGTGCGGATCGGGCTTGCCCTCGATGTGAATGCCCGTGCCCCAGTTGTTGTCTTCCATCGGCGTATACAGACTGATCCCCACCTTTACTACGCCGGGCAGGGCATGGAAACGATCTTCCATTGTCCGGTACAGCGCTTCCAGCCGCGTCTGCGCATAGCCCGCCGCCTGAGGATTGATGTGCACGATATAGCGGTTTTTTGTATCCAGCCGCAAGTTCGAGTGCTCGAGCTTGTTCAGACTTTGCGCAAACAATCCCGCGCCCACCAGCAGGACCAGTGAAAGCGCCGCCTGCAGCACCACCAACCCGCGCTGCAGAAGCGACGCTCGTGTCGTTGTCGAGCGCGATCCGCTGCGCAGCGCATCTGCCGGCTGCGTCCGCGCCGCAATCCACGCCGGCGCCACGCCAAACAACGCGCCCGTCACCAGCGACAATGCGAACGCAAATCCCAGCACCGGCAGCGATGGAGTGGCATGAATCGGCAGCGACTCCGCCCCGGGAAAGGCCAGCAGCAGCAACGCACGCGCGCCCGCATACGCCACCAGCAGCCCCACTGCGCCGCTCACCACCGCCAGGACAATACTCTCCGTCAGCAGTTGCTGGATGATACGCGACCGCATCGCACCCAGCGCTGTGCGCAGGCTCATCTCGGCCTTCCGCGCCATCCCGCGAACCAACAGCAGGTTCGCGATGTTCGCACATGCAATCAGCAGCACGGCGCCGGAGATCCACATCAGCAGGTGCAAGCTCGTGGCCGCGTCCTGCTGCATCGCCTGGATCCCGCCGCCCGCCGGCGTCAGCACCACGTGCGCCCGCGCCAATTGCTTTTTTCCTTCGCCCGCGGAGAATGTCTTGGTCTGTGCGAACGACTGCCGCAGCAGCGCGCTCAGCTTCTGCTGCAATAGCTGTTGATTCACTCCCGGCTTCAGCCGCCCAACGATGTAGAGCCACTGCGCATCCGCATCATGCACATATGGCGCAGTCGCCAGCGGCGACATCGATTCAATCGGCAGATAGAAATCCGGCGGCGTGCTCGACAGCCGGTCGCCATAGTAGCCCTCCGGCGCAATCCCGGTGATCGTCACCGCCTTCGTGTTCACCCAGAAGGTGCTGCCCACCACCGCCGGATCGCCGTTGTACTCACGCTGCCACGTGCGATAGCTCATCACTGCCGTCATCGGCGCGCCGATCACATCGTCCGTATCCGTCAGCAGCCGCCCGGCTTCCGGCCGAAGGCCAAAGGTCCGGAAGTAATTCCCTGAGACGAACTCCCCCATCATCGACCGCGCTGCGGCCGCGTCCCCATCGCGCCGCACCGTGATCGGCCGGTAGCTGAATCCCGCCTCCATCGCCTCCAGCTCTTCAAACTCCGGAGCGTTCTTCTTCATCAACTGCCACGTGTCGGTCGAAAACAGCGAGTAGTCGCCGTTGTCATTAGTGCCGGAATTCACGCAGCAATCGTTGCTGTCGCCTACCCGCACCAGCGTCTTCGGATCGGCTACCGGCAGATTCTTCAGCAGCATTGCGTTCACCAGCGTGAAGATCGCGGCATTCGCTCCAATGCCCAGCGCCAGGGTCAGCACGGCCGTAATGGTAAAACCAGGCGTCTTGCGCAACTGCCGCAGCGCATAGCGAACATCCTGAATCAGCATCATTCTGCCTCTCCCAATGCAGAGAGGAAGCAAGTGACCATCCAAACAATTCCTGGGCATTCTCCTGACTTCCCCGCAACTTACAAATCAGCCCCGGCGCATGGACTGTCCATCCGCGACTCCCGTGTCCAAGACCGGACAGCCACGCGAAGTGATCTGATCGAAATGGAGTTCCGCCACAAGAGATGGATAAGTTTGCTGTCCTCCGCAGTCGCCCGCTTGCCTGGTCTTGGCAAACTCGATTCCCCGCCATTGTCTCCCCGCGCGGCAGTCCTTATAACCGGAAACGATGAGTACCCGCCGCACCATGCCCGGAGGCTGGGCCTCCTACCGCACGCTTCCTCGTGGCGCCGGCGGACGCTGCCTTTGCCGCTGGTGCGCAATTGAAGTTCCAAAAGGGCGCCGAACATTCTGTTCCGACGACTGCGTGCATGAATGGCGGCTGCGCTCCAACCCCGGCTACCTCCGCGAGCAGGTGCTCAAACGCGATCGCGGCGTCTGCAAAAGCTGCCGCGTCGACACGCTTGTCGCGCAGGGCATCCTGAAGCGCTCGCGCGGCGAGACCCGCCAGCGCCTGCTCGGCTATTGGGACCTCGCTGCCTACACCGGCCGCTCGCTCTGGGAGGCTGACCACATCGTCCCCGTCGTCGAAGGCGGCGGCGAATGCGATCTCTCGAACCTGCGTACATTGTGCCTGCGCTGCCACCGCATGGCCACTCTCGGCCTGCGTCTGCGGCGTGCGGAAGCCCGCCAACTCGCATGCGCCACGGCAAGAATTTCGCCCCTTCCCGAATTTGCAAATCAGGCATAGCGCACAGCGTCTGAGCAGGCTCTATGTGCGCACCGAGCGGCGGGCCACCGCTGCCGTCGCGCTGAAGTGTCCCCGCACTGTTTCCACAAAGGCTGCCGCTGTGGCGCTTGTCCCATCGAGCCGCGTTCCAATATCCACCGAGGTCCAGCGCTTCGACCGGATCGGCCTGAAGACCGCTCCGGGAAACGCAATTGTCGCCACGCCGGCCGGCACCAGCGAGACGCCCAGCCCCGCGGCCACCAGGCGAATCAGTGTAGGAAACTGCGGCGCCTCCTGCACGATCCGCGGCTGGAAGCCGGCATCCAGGCAGCAGCGGATCGTGCGATCGTAGGCCAGGTTGCCCATGCGCCGCGAAAACAGTACGAACGGCTCGCCTTCGAGCGATGCTGGATCGACCGTGCGCTGGCGTCGCAGCCTGTGGTCCGCCGGCAGCGCCACCTCGAACGATTCGCGCAGCAACGGCGTCAGCGAGAGCTCCGGCCGCTGCTCCCCGTCCCGCAGGAAGCCGATATCGATCGATCCATCGGCCAGCGCCGGCATCTGCTCGGAGGTCCACATCTCCCGCAGCCGCACCTCGACCTGCGGATAGGCTCGCCGGTAGCGCTGGATCGCCGCGGGCAGCTCAGTGAACATGACCGATCCGGAGAAGCCGACGGTCAGCCGGCCCTCCTCGCCGCGCGCCACCCGCCGCGTTTGCTCCAGGTCATCGGCCAGCCGCGTCATCGTCGCCGTGGCACGCTCGCGCAACATCGCGCCTGCCGCCGTCAGCGTCACGCCCCGGGTAGTGCGCTCGAAAAGCGGCGCGCCAAGCATCGTCTCCAGCCGGCGAATCTGCTGACTCAAGGGCGGCTGAGCCATACCGAGCTTTTTCGCCGCGCGGCCAAAGTGCAGCGTCTCCGCGACAGCCAGAAAGTAGCGCAGGTGACGAAGCTCGATTTCGTCTTTCATATAAGGATCGTCTCAATCAAGAGCATTTACATATTGGACATATCGCTCCAGTCATCCTAGCCTTGAATCAGCCATCGCGAAAGAGACGGAAGGATGGAGCCCATGTCCGATGTCACGATCCGGGAATTTCAATCTGGCGACGCCGACGCCTTCTTCGAACTGAACCGCGAGTGGATCCAGCGCTACTTCTGGCTGGAGCCCGCCGACCTCGACGTCCTCTGGCATCCGCAGGAGGCCATCCTCGATCCGGGCGGACGCATCTTCATGGCCGTGCGCGGAAGCGCCCGCGTCGGTTGCTGCGCGCTCATTCCTATCGCTCCGGGAGAGTACGAGTTGGCGAAGATGGCCGTGTCGCCCGCCGAACGGCGCCAGGGCATCGGCCGCCGTCTCATCGAGAGGGCCATCGCCGACGCCCAGCGGATGGGCGCGATCCGGCTCTATCTCGAAAGCAACGCTAGCCTGCCGGGTGCAGTCGCGCTTTATGAATCCATGGGCTTCCGCCACCTGCCGCCGGCGCGCATCACGCCTTCGCACTACGCTCGTGCCGATGTGTTTATGGAGCGCATGATGCATGCGGCCCCGCCGCCGGTCAGGACTTCTTCCTCGGAAGCAGTCTCCCCGTGCTGCTAACGCCTATCGCGGAAACTGCTTCTTGAACGCATCGATGCAGCCCTTGCCGGTCGCCTTCTGTGTCATGCCGCCGCAGCCGCTTTGCCAGAAGGGCAACGATCCCGGTCCAGGCCCGTGACCCTTCAGGTATGCACGCACGGTCGCGCCCGGCGAGAAGCTGGCCCCGTAGCTCGTATCGCAGCAAGTGCCGTCCTTTTTATTCTCGCTTTTCTCCGTGTTGGTGATGCCGTTCTTCGACAACACGAGAATGATGTCCGCGCTCACCTCATCGTCGGCCAACGTGAATCGTCCCCATTTCGACAGCTCCTCGTCCGCCGCGTTCTCCAGCGGTGCGCCGCCGGCATTGTTACGAATAAAGATCGTCTTTGCGCGGTAGGCCTCGGCTGGAACTTGCGCCAGGGCGGACGAAGCAATGAGGCAGGTTGCAGCGAGAAAGAATCCACAGTAGAGAGTACGTGCCGACACGATAGCCCCCCGGAACCGGAAATGCACACACTCTACTGCATTTCCCGCACGTAAAGGATGATTACCTTTTCTTCGAAACCTTTCTCGGCGCCGGCGTGTTCGTCTTCTTGCGCGCGCCCAACTCCTGCGCCCGAAACCTCGCAATCCGCGCGATCAGCTGCACCGGGACCGACTTCTCCAGCGGAAAACGCAGTGTCCCTTTGCTGACCCTGTACTCGTCGAGTGCCCCTTCGAACGCCGTGACCATCCGATCGCTTGCAGGATAGATCGAGTAGTGTTCCGTCCATCCGGCGAAATAGAGCAGGATGCGTCTGTTGAACCGGAACGCCGGAATGCCGTACGAGATGCATTCCTCCGCATCTGGCACTGACTTGGCAATCGTGGCTCGCACGCGCTCCAGCACTAACTGTGTTGGCGCAGGCTGCGTGGCGATGTACTCGTCGATTGTTGTAGCGCGAAACTTTGGCATGTCCGTTGAGCAGTATCGACTATTTCTCTGAAGCTGTCAGCGTCTTCTCCATTCGCACCACCGGCAGCCGCTCGCCGCCAGGCAGGTCCACCAGAATCTCCGCGACTCGGCGGTAGCCGTGGCGCTCATACAACGGCACGCCGGAGAGGGTTGCCCCCATCTCTGCGCGTCGAAAGCCCGCGTCCCGGGCGGCCTGCTCGCACGCCTCCAGCAGCCGCGTGCCCAGCCCGCGCCGTGCCCACTGTGGATGCACAAAGAAGGCGCGGACCTTCGCTGCATCCCTTGACGGATCGAGTCGCCCAGCATCCCGTGACGCATGGTGATGATCACCGCCGTAGAGCGTCCGCCGCCAGCTCCATCCACCGCATGCGGCTAGAGTGCCGCCCGCGGTCTCGAGAACGAAATACGTTTCGTCCGCGATTAACTGCGTGTCCGGCGTAAACACAGAGGCCAGCGCTTGCTCGCGCTGGCCTTCACTGTATTCATGTTGTAGTCCGCGGACAGATGCCGCGATCAACTCCCGGATCGCGCCCTGGTCGGCGGCCGTTGCGGTGCGCAGCTTGAACTCAGTCTGCGCGTCCACACCGTTCGCTTACGATTGCGCCGTAACCGGCGTGCTCACTGCCGTCTGCTGTGCGGCAGGCGGCTTGGGCGCCGGCGGCTTCGGCGCGCGCTGTGCCTCGGACTTCTTGCCCGGCGCCAGGATCGCATGCAGCGTGGTGCCTTCCATGCGCGGCATAAACTCCACAATGCCGACCTCGCCCATGTCCTGGATCAGGCGGTTGATGATGGCGTAGCCCAGCTCGCGGTGCGCCATCTGGCGCCCTTTGAAGCGCAGCGAGGCCTTCACCTTGTCGCCTTCATTCAGGAAGCGGACAGCCTGGTTTTTCTTGGTCTGGTAGTCGTGCTCATCCACGGTGACGGAGAACTTCACTTCCTTCACCACAATGACCTTCTGCTTTTTGCGCGCAGCCCGCTCGCTCTTGTCCTTTTCATAAAGGAACTTGCCGTAGTCCTGTATGCGGCATACGGGCGGCACGGCATTGGGGGAGACTTCCACCAGGTCCAGTCCACGCTCTCGCGCGATCTTCAGGGCTTCAAACGGCTGCATGATGCCGAGCTGTTCCCCCTGATCGTCGATCACGCGAATCTCTTTCGCGCGGATACGTTCATTGGTGCGGATAAAGGACTTGGCTGATCGTTTGTCGAGTGCTATGGCATTCCTCCGAAGTTGTTGAGGGCGCACCCTCGCTGGACGAGTATAGCATCGGGTCTAAAATCAACCCTCAGTTATTGGGATGGCCTGCCACCCGGCTGTGCTGCTGCCATTCTCGTCATTCTTTCGATGACATACGCTGGCCCACAGCATCTGGTTCGCAGAAAAATCTCCAGCAATTTCAACTGCGAGGAAGTTATCGCTTAAAGCTGGTGTCATCCCGCGCCCACGGAACCCGTCGCTCGCCTTTAGCGTGACAACAGATAACCTGCCCCGGCTGACGCGCTCTCGAAACTCTGCCTGCTTGCCTTCCATCAGCGCGCGCAGCTGCTTCATCCGCTCGCGCACCGCTTCGGCGCGGACGGGCTTCTCCTCCGCCCATGACCAGGCTGCCGTCCCCGGCCGGGCGCTAAACGGGAAGAGGTGCAGATACGTAAACGGCTGCTCCGCGATGAAGCGAAAGCTCTCCTCGAACAGAGCGTCTGTCTCGCCCGGGAAGCCCACCATCACATCCGCCCCGATGGCTGCCTCCGGAACGGCTTCGCGGATAACGGCAAGCTTCTTCGCGTAGTGCCAAGGCCGATAGCGGCGGTGCATCGCCCGCAGGATTGCGTCGCAGCCGGACTGCAGGGGCAGATGCGCATGCCGCGCCAGCCGCGGCCCGGTCGCCGCCGCATTGTCGCGCCCATATTGCTGGTAAAGCGCCAGCAGATCTGTGCTCCAATCCATCGGCTCGACGGAGCTGATACGCAACCGTGGCAGCGCCGTTCGGTCGAGAATTGCGCCAACCAGATCCTCCAGCCGTGAAGGTGAGGCAAAATCGCGCCCCCAGCGCCCCAGGTTGATGCCGGAGAGCACCAATTCCTTTCTGCCGGCTTCGACGAAGCCGTGCACGCGGTCCAATACGGTTTCGAGAGGGACCGATCTGCTGCCGCCCCGCGTCGTCGGGATGATGCAGAAGGAGCAGCGGTTCCCGCATCCGTCCTGCACCTTCAGGTTCGGACGCGTGTCCTCGGATGCGGCCAGGTCCTCCGCCGCCAGATTTGCATGGGCGAAGCGGTCATCCGCCAGCACCGGAACGCCACCCGCACCGGCTATCTGCGTCAGAGGGATGAATCCTGCGAAATCCGTCAGGCCGGAACCGCTGGCCTGTTCCAGTCGCCCTGCCACCTGCCCAAGTAACGCCTTGTGGCTGTTCCCGACCACGGCATCCACGCCGGTCAATCGGGCGACTTCCTCCGGCGCACGTTGGGCATAGCAGCCGGTCACCACCACACGGGCCGCCGGATTCTCCCGCTTTACCCGCCGCAGATATGCGCGCGCTTTGCTCTCCGCCTCCGCCGTGACAGCGCAGGTATTCAGCACCACGACCGCGGCATCCCGCGCCAAAACCGCGCCGCGCCCGCCGCGCGCAAGCTCAGCGGCCAGCGCGTCACCGTCCGCCTGGCTGGCCCGGCAACCGAAGTTTTCTACGTGGTATCCTTCCACGTTCTCAGTCTATTGGAGGCGCGCCGCCTCCCTTGCGCGCGCCCTTCCACCGGGTCTCTGCTGGTATGTTGTTCTAAGGAAGTTACCCATGAAACGACGCATTCTGCTGGTAGATGACGAGCTCGCGATCCTCCTGACTCTCAAGGCCGTTCTCGAGCTCCATGACTTCGATGTTGAGACCGCGGCCTCTGCCCGGGAGGCCAAATCGAAAATCCGTGCCAACACATATCACATGGTCATCACCGACATGCGGATGGAGAACGAGCGTTCCGGCATGGAGGTCGTTCGTGCGGCACGCAGCGCGGAGTACGATCCCGCCGTCGCGATGCTCACCGCATTTCCTCTTCCCGGCGAGGAGTGGGAGGACGCAGGTGCCGACCAGATGCTGGTCAAGCCAATGAACACCAATGACCTGCTGCTACAGATCGAGGCACTGCTGGTGACTCACGAAGACAAGAAGCAGAAGGCAAAGCAGGCCAGCCAGCCCGACTATGCTGGCGCCGACGCCCATCCCAAAAAGGCAACCGGAACACGGCGCAAAGCCGCGGCAACTACCTAGCGCGACGACCGGCCGCAACGAATCGTGGCCGGGCCGTCCTGATCCGAGTCAAATCCACAAGCTTTTTCAGCCCACGGACTTCACCTCGGGCTGTGCAGCCTCCGTCGATTCGCTACCGGCCCCCGCGGACTGCGCCATCGCTGCAACGACGGACTGCCCTCCCGGGATCGATTGCGTTGCCGGTGCGCTGCGCCGATTCTGTTCGAAGCAGGATCGGCAGAGCACCGGTCGTCCCTGCGTCGGACGGAAAGGAACGGTCGTCTCCTGCCCGCATACCGAGCAGTGCGTCCGAGTCTCTGCCCGGACGCTGGAGCCGCCGCCTCGCTTCAGCTTGCACGCCTTGCAGCGCTTGGGATCGTTGTGAAATTGCTTGTCGTGAAAGAACAACTGCTCGCCGGCGGTAAAGATGAAATCTTTGCCGCAATCCACGCACCTGAGTATCTTGTCCTGGAATTCCATGACCCGGTTGCTTGCCGCCGTATTGCCTGGCCGGCTGCTCCCGCCCTCCTCGAAAATCGAACCAACCTACCTGGGCCCGGCCACCGAAGCGGCTTACTGCAACTGCCATAACCTTTGGGGGAGGAGAGTTGGAGGGGGAAATCGAGCCATGCAGGCGCCGATTGCGGGCCGCCACGAGCCGTAGACACCGAGGGCCCGCGATTGTCTTATGCGATCTGCGGGCCCGGGGGATTTGCTCTACGTTAGTCTTGCTCTTTACGCGCCTTTTTCCGGTTACGTTTTCGCGCCAGTGCTTCCTTGACGCGCTTCCGCTCTCCGGGCTTCAGGTAGAAGGAGTGACGCTTCACCTCTTTAATGATGTCCTCCTGCTGCACCTTCCGCTTAAAACGACGCAGTGCATTTTCGAGCGGCTCGCCTTCCTGCACACGAACCTCTGCCAATGAACGACACCTCCAAACTTCCCAATGGGGTCAATTCCTAGAATACGGCACGCTCATCCGCACCCGTCAAGCAATTCCTTGCAAGCCGGAGCCATTGCCACCTTACTTGTCATCGTCCTGCGGCGGCTTTAAGGCCGAATTTAGCTCAAAATCCGCAAAAAAAGCCATCATCAGACGATCGGCGCTTTCCCGGGAGGCGCACGTCATTACCATTTATCGCCCTCAAGTAACCACCGTGGGTATTCAGTAGATAATTAGATCATCAATAACGGAGGGCTGTTACCGGGTCGACGCGGGAGGCGCGCCGGGCGGGAATGACACAGGCCAGCCCTGCCACCAGAGCCAACAGCAGGGCCGCCGCCATTACCACCAGCGGATCGCGCGAGCTGCCCTCCGCCCAGTGGGCCAGCACTTTCTGCAGAGAGAGCGTCAGCACCAGCCCTGCGGCCATGCCGGAGCCCACGCTGATCACGGTCGACCCAAAGACGATACGTAGAACGTGCACGCGGGGCGCGCCCAGCGCCATCCGGATGCCGAATTCGCCTGTTCGCTGCGCCACCGTGTACGAGACCACGCTGTATAGCCCGACTGCGGCCAACATCAGACCCAGCGCGGCAAATGATCCGAAGACCCAGGCCACCAGGTGCTCCTCCTGCACCTCGGGCTGGCTGGTGATCCATTGCTCCAGATCCTGCACACGGCTATTGATCTGCTGATCCGGGTCAACCGAATTCACCTGGGCCCGAATCGCGTGCACCAGGGTCAGCGGCGACACCTCCGATCGCACGAGGATCTGCGTGTACATCCCCATGGCGATCGTGTACGGCACAAAGATCTCGGGCTTGATCGGCTTGCGCAGGCCGTCGTCGAGCTTGTCCGCGACCACGCCAATAATCTGCAGCCATCCCGAACCGTCCCGCGCAGTCAGGCTATAGGGCGGCTGGTCCCGGAGTTCGGGAATCTTCAGCGAGTGCCCGATCGCGTCCCCTGCGGGGAAGTATCGCCGTGCCAGCGCCTGGTTAATCACCGCGACGTGCGCTCCGTTGCGGGTTTCCGTTTCGTCCCAGATACGCCCCTGCTTCAGCGGAATACGTAACACGGGAAAGTACGTTGGGCTTACAAAGTTTACCCGCGCCTTCTGCTCGTCCTGCGCCGATTTGCCCAGGAATTCGATATGCGTTTCAAGTCCATTGTTGGGCGGCGTGGCATTGCTGGAGATGGCCGTCATGGTGACGCCGGGGACCGCAGCCGCCTTCTTTTGTAGCTGGTCAAAGTACGTGGCGCGCTCGCCCCATGTCTTGTAGGTGCCGTCATGGACCGGGATGCCCACCGACATCACGTTATGCGGGTCGTAGCCGAGCGGCGTGTGCATGGTCCGCAGGAATCCCTGGATGGCCGCACCTGCCCCGGCCAGCATCAGCAGGGTCAGCGCGATCTGCCCGGCAATCAGGATGTTGTTTGTCGCGCGGCCGCCCAGCCGTCCGGCGACTCTGCGTGAGCCGGACTGCATCACCTGGCCGACATCCGGCCGCGAAAGCCGCACCGCCGGCCAGAGCCCGAAGAAGATGCCCGTCAGCAGCGCGACACCTACACTGAACAGGAGCACCGGGAGATTGACGCCAATCGCCGCCTCGTGGGGAAAGGAGTAGTCGGGCAGCATGGCGACAATGATGCCAACCGCCTTGTATGCGAGCAGCACGCCCAGAGCCGCGCCCGTGAAGGACAGGACCAATGTCTCGGTAAGCAGCTGGCGGACGATGCGGCTTCGTCTGGCGCCCACCGCCGAGCGCAGTGCCAACTCATGCTGTCGCGCCGTGCCGCGTGCCAGCAGCAGGATAGAAACATTCCCGCATCCGATGGCCAGCAGCAACGCGACTGCACTGAACAGCAGCGCGAGCGTGCCGCCCAGTTGCTTTACGAAGTCCTCATTCAGCCCCACCAGCCGGAACGTGTACGCATCCTTCGGGAAGTGATTCGGAGTCTGCTTCGCGAATTCGCGAACCAGTGGAGTCAGTGCCGCGCCGGCTGCCGCAGGCGTCACCCCCGGCTTCAGTCGCAGCCCCACGTAGTACGCGCGCACCGGGTCCTGCGTGACCTTCAGCGGCAGGTAGACGTCGCCGTCGTCCCAGGTGAAGCGCGGCGCGGCCACACCCACGATGGTGTAGTTCTTCCGAACAAGCTGCAGGGTCTTCCCCAGCACGCCGGGATCGCCGCCGAAGTGTCGCTGCCAGAATTTGTAACTGATCACGACGACGGGCTGCGGGTCGTGCCCGTCGACGGCATCGGAAGGCAGCAGACCGCGCCCGAGTATCGGCGGTACACCCATAAACTGAAACATGTTGGACGTGACGTAATCGCCCTGCACATCTTCCGGCAGATCGTGTCCGGTGACCGTCAGGCTCCACTGGTCGGAGATGAAGGCGTCCTCGACAGGCGCGGCGTGGCGGATGATCTGCCACTGCTGTCCGGTCAGTCCGATGAAGCGCTCCTGGCCCGACTTGTCTACCAGCCGCATGTGCGCCATGCGGTCCGCCGCGCGGTACGGGTAAGGATTCATCAGCACCGCCCAGATCACGCTGAAGACAGCCACGGTTGCCCCGATTCCCAGGGCGAGCGAGATCACAGCGGCGAAAGCAAAGCCAGGACTATGCCGCAACTGGCGCAGGGCATAGCGAAGATCCTGAAGCAGGGTAGGCATGATCGCTCCGGTAAACAGGAACACTAGGGCCGATGCCAGAGAGAAGGCACGTCAGTCACCAACTTACGTTGCCGCTAAGTCGCTGATTTTGAATGCGGCACGTCCATGAGGGATCGCAGCCGTTGTCCGCTTGCGAATTCCGGTGTTCGCAAACGATGCAACTCGCCGTGCTCTCCCGCTGACGGGCTTCATACTCGTTTAAGCCGCGTGCCAGTATGCTGAGAATATGAACCGCATATCGGTCTCCTTCCCGGCTATCGCACTACGCCGGCAGGCGATATAGGAGACAGGAAGCGCAATCACCGCGGCTGCGTCCAAAAGAGCATGGGTAGACAACTCAAGCACGGGTCTTGCGCCAAGCGGAAAGGGCGGCCTGAAGTCGCATCCAACTCGCAAGGTGCTCCGGTAAAGGCAGATTGGCTCTGAAGTCGCTCATTCCCCCTCTCACGCAGTCCATTCTGTTCCGCACGGTGCTTCTCGGGCTCCTGCTGGCGGCCAGCCTGCCTTCGTTCGCGCAGCAGACGCCTCTGCAAGTAGTGACCGCAATGGTGCAGAACGAAAAGCAGGCACGGCAACATGGCACATTTTTCCGCTACACCTCGGTCGAACGCTCCTCACGCACGGATGGCCATCTATGGCTGGAGAACGTGGTCGAGACGCCGGATGGCCTGCTTCGACGCCTGATCGCCGAGGACGGCAAGCCGGTCTCTGCGGATCGCGCGGCCGCCGAAGATCGCCGCATCGCTGCGCTGGCCGCCGATCCCTCTGCGCTGCGTGCTGCCGATGCCGACCGCCGCGCGGACGAAGCGCGCCTGGTCAGGCTGCTCGGAATTCTGCCGCAGGCATTCCTCTTTACCGCGAATGGCATGCGGGGCGACTGCGTGCGTATCGATTTTCGCCCGAATCCCACGTTTGAGCCTTCCAGCTACGATGAGCGCGTGGTTCACGGCCTGGCCGGGGCCATCTTAATCCGTATGCCGGCGGAGCGGCTTTGCGGCATCGAAGGGCATCTCACCGACCGCGTCAGCTTCGGCTTCGGGCTGCTCGGCCACATCGATCAGGGCAGCCACTTCAGCGTCACTCGCGTGCCGGTGACGCCGATCGACTGGAAGAGCTCGCATATCGATGTGCACGTGGACGGCAAGGTGCTGCTCTTCAAGAGCATCTCGCGCGACGAGGATGCAACCCACACCGGCGCTGAAGCGCTGCCGCCGCACCTGTCGCTGGCTGAGGCCGCGGCGCTCACCCGGCCGGCGGCCCTCCAGCCTGTAAGCTTGCCTCCGGCGATCCAATGATGGGCCATTCTCCGAAACCGGCTCTGTTTTTGCAGGGAGGACGTGGGGCGGCGGTGCTCATCCTCGCATCGCTCAGCTGCGCGGCATGGGCGCAGTCCGCACCGGACCCGAAGCCCATCGCGCAGCTTTCGATTCCGGCGGAGGTCCCGCTGCGCATTGAGCTGACGAAGGCGATGGCCCTCAAAACCGGAAAGCCGTTCCGTGGGCGGCTCATGGAGCCGGTCTATGGTCCCGATCGCCTGCTGCTGCCCGCCGGCGTTATCGCCGAAGGCGTCATCTCCGCCACTCCCGCTGCCGAGCGCAGCACACGGGTTAACGCCAAGCTCGACGGCGACTTCACGCCGCTGCGTGTTCCTGTGATTCACGTGATGCAACTGGTGCTGCCGTCAGGCTCCGTCTTGGCTGTAGATGCTGTCGGCGGCATGCGCAATGCCGAGACTATCTCGCTCGCCGCGCATCCGCGGTCCACTTCGCTGGCAGGCCGGATCAAGGCGATGGCCCATGCGCAAATCCAGCAGGTGCACGAGATGATCCACAACCCGCACAAAGGCGACTGGGCGAAGGAGCTCCTATATCGTCAGTTGCCGTATCATCCGCAAAGTGTCTGGGCCGGCTCGCAGTTCGATGCTGTATTGCGCGAGCCCCTGCGCATTCCTGTGGCATCCGCGTCTGCGCCAATCCCGGCCGCCAGCGCAGTCGACCTCACCTCCGGACGAATGCAGGCGCGCCTTACTGCCGGAATCAGCTCCGCATCGGCAAAGCATGGCGATGCCGTCGACGCTGTACTTGTGAAGCCGTTCTGCGATCCGCAAGGGCGCATCATGCTACCGGGCGGCACGCCGCTGCATGGGATGGTGCTGCAGGCGCGCCACGCGCGCTGGTTTGGCCGCAGCGGACGCCTGCGCTTCTCCTTCCATTCCGTAGGCAATTCCACAGCGACCAATGCAGGTCAGCACATCGAGAGCAGCCTGTCGTCGATCCAAGGGCAAAACGGGCAGAATGTCACCATTGATTCCGAAGGCGGCACTCGCGCCCAGCCGGATAAAGGCCGCTTTCTCGCTCCCCTGGTGCTCGGTGTGATGGCGGTTGCTTCGAACGACGATGACGGCGGTATCGCGCGCCAAGGCGTCACCAGCAATGGCTTCGGCGTCTTCGCCAGGGTCATCACCATGGCGACCGCCAGCCGGAACGCCTCCACCGGCTTCGCCGTCTTCGCGACTGGGAAATCCATCTGCCGACGCTTCATTGCGCACGGCCACGAAATCAGCTTTCCGGCAAACACCGAGCTGTCGATCGACCTGAGCAAGCGTTAGCTATAGGTTGAGCTGCTTGAGATACTCACGGAAACCGGGGCCGAGATCAGGGCGCTTGAGCGCGAGGTCGACCGTCGCCTGAAGCATGCCCGCTTTGTCGCCGGCATCGTAGCGCTTGCCTTCGAAGGTGTAGCCAAAGACCTTTTCGCTATCGAGCAGACCCTTGATGCCGTCGGTCAACTGGATCTCACCGCCTGCGCCTTTGGGAACGCTCTCGAGCAGCTCGAAGACGCGCGGCGTCAGAATGTAACGGCCAATGATCGCATTTTTCGACGGCGCATCGGCTTCCTTCGGCTTCTCCACTAGGCCTTTGACCGCGTGCAGCCGCGGATTGTCCTTCATTGTGTCGCAGTCGAGCACGCCGTAAGAAGATATCGCCGGGCCTTCGACGATCTGCGTCGCCAGAATACTGGATTGCACCTGCTGAAACACGTCCGCCATTTGCTTAAGGCAGGGCGTCGCCGCATCGATGATGTCATCGGGAAGGATGACGGCAAAGGGTTCATCGCCGACCATATCGCGCGTCTGCAGCACTGCGTGCCCCAGCCCAAGCGGCTCCTTCTGGCGCACGTAGGAGACCAGCACCATGTTCGAAACCTTGCGCGTCAATTCCAGCAGCTCTGTTTTGCCACGCTCCTCGAGACTCCATTCCAGCTCGGGGCTCATGTCGAAATGGTCTTCGATGGCGGATTTCCCACGACTGGTGACGATGATGATCTCGTCGATGCCCGCACCCAGCGCCTCTTCCACGCTGTACTGGATCAGCGGCTTGTCCACCAGCGACAGCATTTCCTTGGGAATTGCCTTCGTGGCCGGCAAAAACCGCGTACCAAAGCCGGCAGCCGGAATGACTGCTTTGTGAATTTTCTTCATGAAGCCGGAATGTCCTTCGGAAAATATAATGACGTCGTTGCGTGGACCGGAGACAGCCTATGTCGCGATTATACGGACGCGTCCTGAGGTAGTTAGAGTTGCCCCTCACCCGGGATATTGAAGAACTATCAAAGAACTACAGTGCCGGCGAATCGTCGCCGAGCATGGCGCGGCGGATGATCGCGATGGGCGGGAAGCCTTGGCGGAGGAACGCATCGTGAAATTTCTGCAGCGAGAAATTCTTTCCCTGTTTCTTCTCGACATCTGCACGCAACTTCATAATTTCCAGCTTGCCGAGCGTGTAATAGAGGTACGTCGGATCGGAGGTGCCGCGCTTGGTCTCGACATTCGAAATCTCGGGTGACTGATAGCCCTGCTCGACAAAGAACTTTCTCGCCTCATCCAGCGACATATTTCCGGTGTGCATCCGGATTCCGACGACGAAGCGTGCATCGCGCAGCAACGCATCCTGCAACTGCCCCAGGCGGATGAGCTTTGCCTCGCGCGCATCTTTCGCGCCGGCGCCCGGCCGGCCGTAGCCCTCGTCCAGCATCATCTGCTCGCAGTAATGCGCCCAGCCTTCCACGTCCGTGTTCGCGCCCAGCAGCTTGCGTGCTTTGGAATGCACCTCCGGCAGCACCAGGAACTGCACGTAATGGCCGGGATAAGCCTCGTGCACGGACGTGCTGACGATGGTGCCGCGATTGAACGCATGCATGTAGCTGGCGGTCCGTGCTGCGCTCCACGACTTCTCCGGCAGCGTCACGTTGAAGTACGCGGTGGTGGAGTGCGTTTCGAAGGGTCCGGGCGTGTCCATGGAGGCCTGCGTTGTCGCGCGCATGAAGGGCGGCGTCTCTTCAAGCGTGGGCCGCACATCGGACGGGATGGTGACGATATGCTTCTCGCGGATGAAACTGATCAGGCCGTTGAAGGTGTCGTGAAAGCTCGCGAGCAGTTGGTCCGGCGCAGGATGATCGTTGCCCAGCATGAGTAGAACTTGCTGCGATGACTTATTCGGATCGATCTCGTGGGCCAGTGCATTGAACGCAGCCTGGTTCTTGTGCAGGTCCGCGTAGCCGATCTGGAGAAGCTGATCGAGCGGCGTCGTCACCATCTCGTCGTAGAGTAGCTTCAACGCAAACGTGTCGTTGCCGATGCGGAAGTCGCCGTTCGAACGCGGCAGCAGGTCGCCCTTCATCCACGATTGATAGCTCGTGAGCGCGTCGATCACCGCTGCATTGCTCTGCTTGAATTCGGCCAGCAGCCTTGCGTCTTTAACTTCCGAGAACGCGGACGGAACATTGTGACGGAAGAAATCAATGTCGCCGGGAAGCTGTTCGAGTGCGATCTCGGTGTAGATCTTCGGGCAGTTGCGCAGATTCTGTCGCGCCGCCGTAAGCGCAGCAGGCATCTGGCGCTCGCGCGCGATGAGCGAACGCAGGCGATCTTCGGGCGGCGCGAACTTGCGCTCCATCAGCGAGAAGGCGCTCTGGGTAATACCGGTCGAATAGAAATCCGGGTTCTTCTCCCAGGGCCGGATGGTCTCCACTGTCAGCAGCGTGGTGTGAATGTTATTGAGGACAAGCTGGCGGTCTCCCGCCGTCCATTCATCCAGGCCCTGTTTTTGGAAACCGGAGACGCGGCGCTCAAAATCGTGAAGCGTGGCTGTCTGCTTCGCGATCGAGGCGCGATCATACCGTTCCAACTGCGTGTCGTATTGATGAAAGCCGGCGAGCGTTCCAAGTGTCGGCTGATAGGGGAAATAGGCGGTATCAAAATACTGGTCCGCGAGCTTGTTCCATGCAGCATCGCCCGTCGGAGCAGCGTGAGCTGAATTGCAAATGCTGCCGGCTAGCAGAGTTGCACCGGCAAGACAGACGATATGTGATTTCCGCAACTAGATCTCCTGAGATCAGTCATCTTCAGGCAGTCACCGGCTCAAGCGCAAGCTGATCAAGCAGCCCGTGAACCTCCGCGAAGACCTCCTGAGGCTTCATGCCGGCCAGCGGGAAGCGCAGCACGCCCTGCGGTGTGAACTGCGCCCCCTTCTTTGCATTGCGCGCGACAAGCTTCATCAGCCGGCCCGGATCGATCTCCGCCTTTTCGCTGAAGCGGATGTGAAGCTGGTCGCGTTTGCGATCGATCTGCTGCACGCCCAGCCGTTCGGATGTCAGGCGAAGCGTCGCCGCGTCGAGCAGGTGCATGACGCTCTCCGGCAGCGCGCCATAGCGGTCTTCAAGCTCCGCGCGCACATCGGCCAGCGTGGCTTCGTCCTGTGCGCCGGCGATTCTCTTGTAGACGCGCAGGCGCTGGTTCTCCTCCGGAATGTAGCTTTCGTCGATCCGTAGGCTGATGCCGAGATTGAGCTGCGTGGTGATGTGATCGCGCTTCTCTTCGCCTTTCAGCTTGGAGACGGCCTCTTCGAGCATCGAGG
Organism: uncultured Acidobacteriaceae bacterium; assembly: GCA_963797895.1. Classification (GTDB taxonomy): domain Bacteria; phylum Acidobacteriota; class Terriglobia; order Terriglobales; family Acidobacteriaceae; genus KBS-83. The sequence continues at coordinate 236,247 of CAWCRD010000006.1, read as the reverse complement.
TATACATCTCAAAGCCGACGGCTTCGATGTGCCCGCTCTGCTCGCCACCCAGCATGTTGCCCGCGCCGCGCAGCTCCAGATCGAGCGCAGCGATCTTGAATCCCGCGCCGAGGTCGGAGAACTCCTTCAGCGCGGCTAGACGGCGGCGCGCGACGTCGGTTAATTCCTGCTCCGGCGGAATCAGCAAATAGGCATACGCGCGGCGATTGGAGCGGCCGACGCGACCACGTAACTGGTAGAGCTCGGAGAGGCCGTGCCGGTCCGCGCGATTCACGATGATGGTGTTGGCGAGCGGGATGTCGATGCCGTTTTCGATGATGGTGGTCGCGACAAAGACATCAAACTCATGATTCATGAAGGCGAGCAGCGTCTTTTCCAATTCAGCCTCGCCCATCTGCCCGTGGCCGACGCCAACGCGTGCCTGCGGCACCAGCTCCTGGATCTTGGCCGCAAGCTCGTAGATAGTCTCAACGCGGTTCTGGACGAAATACACCTGCCCGCCACGCTCCAGCTCCAGCTCAACCGCGGTGCGGATCAGCTTCTCATCGAACTTCGCCACCACGGTCTGGATTGCCATGCGATCCTTGGGCGGCGTCTCGATCACGCTCATATCTCGTAACCCGACCAGCGACATATGCAGCGTGCGCGGAATCGGCGTAGCCGACATAGAGAGCACGTCGATTTGCTGCCGAAGCTGCTTCAGCCGCTCCTTGTGCCGAACGCCGAAACGTTGTTCTTCGTCAACGACCAACAGCCCGATATCCTGGAACTTCAGGTCCTTCGAGAGCAGGCGGTGCGTGCCAATCAGGATGTCGATCTTGCCCGCTTCGAGATTCTCCAGGATGATCTTCTGCTCTTTCGGCGTGCGGAACCGAGAGATCATCTCGATGTTGATAGGGAATTGCGAAAAGCGGCGGCGGAAAGTCTCATAGTGCTGGAAGCTGAGCACCGTAGTGGGAGTCAGGACGGCCACTTGCTTTCCGTCCTGCACCGCCTTGAACGCGGCGCGCATTGCCACTTCTGTCTTGCCATAGCCAACGTCGCCGCACAGCAGGCGGTCCATCGGCAGGTTCGATTCCATGTCGCGCTTGATGTCCGCAATGGCCGAGAGTTGGTCGTCGGTCTCGTTGTAGTCGAAGGCGTCCTCAAACTCGCGCTGGAACTCGTTATCCGGCGGGAAGGCGTGGCCCTCCGCCGCCCGGCGCTGCGCGTAGAGCTTCAGCAGCTCGTCGGCCATGTCCGCCATCGCCTTCTTCACGCGCGCTTTGGTCTTGGCCCACTGCTGCCCGCCCAACTTGTTCAGCACAGGGGCCGGTCCCGCATCGGTCGAGCGGTATTTCTGGATCAGATCCAGCCGGGTGAGCGGCACGTAGAGGCGCGCCCCTTCGGCGAACTCCAGCACCATGAATTCAACGTTCAGGCCGTCCTGCTGGATCTCCTTCAGCCCGTGATAGCGGCCGATGCCATGCTCGACGTGGACGACATAGTCGCCGACGGTGAGATCGCGGAAGTCGGAAACGAAGGCGGCAGTCTTCGATTTGGAGCGCGTCGGCAGCGGGCGCGCGGCAACGTCGGCATCGTCCGAGAGGTCGTTCGCGCCGATGATGACGAGCTTTGCCTCAGGGAAGCTAACGCCATTCGCAATCGCCGTGCGCACGATGATGGGCGTCCGCATGTCGCCGCCCAGGTAGCTGGACTCGTCGTAAATGGTCTCGGAGCCGGTGTGCTGCGTGCGTGAGCCGAGACGGTAGGCCAGGCCGTATTCACGCAGCAGGTTGGCCACGCGTTCCACCTCGCCCTGGTTGGGCGCGGCGATGATGACGCGATGCTCCTGTGTGCTCAGCGACTTCAACTGCTCGACGAAGGCAGGGATCGAACCGTGGAAGCGCAGCGTAGGTCGCGAGGGAAACGTAACCTCGGCGGGCGCGTTCACGTCTTCGTCGAGCACATCGACAGCGCCGAGCTGATCGAGCTCAAGACCGGGCATCCTGGCAATCCTGTCCTTCAGCTCCCATGGATTCAGGTAGATATCCGCCGCAGTGATGAGTCCGCCGATGCCGGCACGCTCATGCCGTTGTTCGACTTTGTTCCACCAGCGCTCGGCCTGGTTTTGCAGCATGGCCGGCTCTTCAACGAAAATCTGCGGACTGCGGAGGAGGTCGAACAGCGTGCGGTCGGCGCCGGCGACAGGAGCGAAGAACTCCCAGCCAGGGAAAACGGTGACGCCGCCAGCGGCGACGGCGCGCGTGACCAGATCGGTAGCGGCATCATCTCCCGCAGCTTCCATCCGCGAGCGGCTGAGGCGCGCATGCACGGCGGCCAGCAGCTTTTCGGAGACTGGCGTTTCCGTCAGCGGAAGCAGCAGCGCTTCGTCCAGCGGGGTCGACGAGCGCTGCGACTCCGGCTCAAACTTGCGGATGGATTCGATCTCGTCCCCGAAGAAGTCGATGCGCACGGGGCGGTCCATCTCCGGCGAGTAGACATCGAGGATGCCGCCGCGGCGGGTGAACTGGCCGGGCATTTCGACAATGTCCATCTGGGTGTAACCGATGCCGCGCAAGTGATCGACGAGCATCTCGATATCGACCTCTTCCCCGCGGCGCAGTTGCTGCGCCAGGCCGGCATAATAAGGTCCATCGAAGAGGCGCATGCATGCGGCTTCGACCGGCGCGATGACGATGGACGCGCGGTTCGAGGCAATCTTCCAGAGAACAGACGCACGCTGCTCCTGCACGTCCGGGTGCGGCGAGACGTTTTCAAACGGCAGCACATCGTGCGCGGGCAGGCGGAGGATGCGCTTGGGCTCGACGGCGCCGGTGAGCTCGGCTGCGGCGCGCAGCGTCAGCTCCAGCGACTCGGCGGCCTTGTTGTCTGCGACCAGGACTACGACCGGGGCCTGTGCAGCGTGCGCGAAAAGCGGAATCGCAAGAGCCCGGGCGGTGGCGGTGAGCCCGGAGACACGGCGGCGCCCTCGCGCGAGGCTGAGATGCCGTCGCACACGCTCGAAGCTGTCGGTGTGCTCAATGCTCGCGAGCGCATCGCGAACAAAGGGAAGGACCATGCTGATTTGATTTTACTGCCCCGCGAACGACGCTTCGATTTGTGGTGTCCCCGCGCCGATCTATGCGCGATTGGACCGTTTCGATTTAAATCGCGGTTCATGCTCCGGAGAACGCGCCGCGGCTGCTTTAGGCGAGCGCTTTAAGGCGCTTTGGAGGATTGAAATTACTTGCCGATCTCAATACGGACGGCGATGGGCATTTCCGAGAGCGGGCCGAAGTCGCTCACAGTAACGCGAGCTTCGAGGTAACCGCGGTCCCAGGGGAGAATCTTCCGTGTACTCAGTCGTCATCTGCACTTGTAAGTCACACAGTGTTAATCTTCCGGTGTTCCATCAGAAATGGGCGGTTAGTGCCAATATGAGCATCCTCCCGGGGGCCTAAGTCATGTACAGGAAGCTCCAGCGCGGTCAGGCCCTTGGCGCTCTGGCGATCGCCCTGCTCGCGCTGACGCTCACCGCGTGCGGCGGGAGCAGCTCTTCATCGTCGCAGGTTGATCCGGCAAAGCCGACAGTGACCTTGATCGCGAGTCCTGCCTCGGTCAACAGCGGCGGCTCGGCCACCCTGACCTGGACCAGCACAAACGCCACTTCGGTCGCCATTGCGCCAAGCATCGGCACAACGGCTCTGGCGCTCTCGGGTTCAGCCAGCGTGACCCCGGTCAGCACTACCAGCTACACGATCACGGCTACCGGCGCAGGTGGGACTGCATCGTCATCTGTGACAATCACTGTTACGCCCGTGGCGCCCCCGCCACCGACCGTGACGCTGGTAGCGAATCCCACAACCATCAGCAGCGGCCAGACGGCCACGCTGACCTGGACAAGCACTAATGCGGATTCGGTGAGCATCGCTCCGAGTGTCAGCGCCGCCGCCCTTCCAGTGTCCGGCTCGGCCAGCGTGGCGCCGACCAGCACGACCACCTACACGATCACAGCCACCGGTGCTGGAGGAACAGTCACGGCTACTGCAACCGTGACCTTCACAACGTCGCCAGTACCGACCGTAAGCCTGACCGCGAGTCCCACGACTATCGCCATCGGCGGCACAGTGACGCTTACCTGGGCCAGCAGCAATGCCGATACGGTCAGCATCGCGCCTGCGGTGGGAACAGCTCCGCTGCCGGTAAATGGAACGGCTACGGCTACTGCATCCGCAACCACCACCTATACGATCACTGCAACCGGCGGCGGGCAGACGGCTACCGCGACCGCAACGGTGACTGTGCTGCCTCAGGGAACGGCGCAGTCGGAAATCCACCACCTGATCGTGGTGATCATGCAGAACCACTCCTTCGACAACCTGTTCGGTACGTATCCGGGCGCAAATGGGCTCAGTCCGACGGTGCCGGGGTATTCCCAGGTAGATGCAAGCGGCGCCACGATCACGCCTACTCTGCTGCCCAATCTCAACAACGCAAACCTGAACCACAGCTACGGCACCTATACAGCGAGCTACGACGGCGGCAAGATGGACAAATTTGCCCACACCAACGGCGACCTCTCGATGCAGTATGCCGATAACACCGTCTTCGGAACCGCCAAGGATGGGAAAGTCTATGGCGTCACTACGCTGTGGGATTACGCCCAGCAATATGTGCTGTCTGATAACTTTTTCGGCTCCGCGATGAACACCGAACCGGGCCAGATGCTGTACATGATGGCCGCCACTATCCATGACGCCCGCACCGCTGGCAGTCTTCCGCACTACGACCAGTGCAGCGCGGTCGAACAGGCAAAGAGCGGTGGGTCAATCGCTGTTCCACTGACCGAGACGAATATCGGAGACCAGATGAATGCTGCCAAGGTCTCCTGGGCATATGCCCAGGGAAACTATTCCACTTCTGTGAATGGAACGTGCAGCAACTATATCCCGCAGGAGAATCCGTTCCAGTACTTCACCAGCACGCAAAATTCCGCGAACCTGCAGGATTTTTCGTTCAGCAGTTTTCAGAACAATCTCACCGACAGCGCGTTGCCTTCGGTGATGTTCATCACTCCGGGCCCATCGGTGGGCATGCATCCTGGCTCGGGCGATGCGGCCAACGGGATCGAATGGCTGGATACATTCTTGCAAATGGTGAAAAATTCTCAGGTCTGGCCCGATACAGCGATCGTCGTTCTGTGGGATGAGAGCGGCGGCTGGTATGACCATGTTCCTCCGCCCCAGCTTCCAAATTCTCAGGGCCTCGGCATGAGGGTCCCGGTGATTTTGATCTCTCCGTTCGCGAAGAGCGGCGTGGTCTCGCATCAGCAGATGGACTTCGTCTCGATCACCCGCTTTATCCAATGGAACTGGGGTCTGGGAATGTTCACGGAACCGGCACAAAACGCGCGGGAAAAGCAGAGCGGCGACATATGCGATCTGCTGACCATTCCGTGCTCTTCGCCATAAATTCGTCGCCCGCGCTATTTCGTATCCGTGTACCTGATTCCCTGAAAGGCAGACAGAGCTGCGGCTTTGTTTCGCCAAAACCATTTGTGTGCGCCGTGCCAACTCGCTGCTCTCGCCTTGCGTTCCTAGCTCGCAGGAGACAGAGCAGCCCATGAGCATTCATCAGGAAAAGCCACTTTCGCGGCGGCAGGTTGTCGGCAGCATCGGAGCAGGGCTTGCCACACTGGCCGCGACCACTGGCCCAGCCTTCTCGCAGAACCCGAGCCCGGGCCCGACCGGATCCACGGCGCAGCCCGTGCAAGACCCGACTACGAAATATCCGAAGCCGCCCTTCAAAGAACAGAACCAGCCCTGGCCGGGCCTGGCCGGCAAGATGGATCCGCGTCCCGATCACGGTGAGACTAGCTACAAAGGCTCCGGCCGGCTGCTAGGCCGCAAAGCGCTCATCACAGGTGGCGATTCGGGCATGGGCCGCGCCGCGGCAATCGCCTATGCTCGCGAAGGCGCTGATAGGGCCATCAACTACCTGCCGGCGGAGGAGCCGGATGCGCGCGAGGTAGTGGAGCTGATTCGCTCAGCAGGCCGCAAGCCGGTGGCCATTCCCGGCGATCTTCGCGATGAGGCATTTTGCAAGCGCCTGGTAGACCAGGCGGTCTCCGGGCTGGGCGGTCTGGACATCGTTGTCTCCAATGCCGGCCGGCAGCATTCGGTAAAAGATTTGCTCGAGATGACGACTGAACTCTTCGACTGGACGATGAAGACGAACATCTATGCGCCCTTTTGGATTATTCGTGCCGCCCTGCCGCACTTGAAGCCCGGGGCAACCATCATCGCCACCACATCGGAGCAGGCGTACGATCCCTCACCCGATCTGTACGACTACGCACAGACCAAGGCGGCGACCATGAATTTCGTGAAGTCGCTCGCCAAACAACTCGGTCCCAAGGGCATTCGCGTGAATGGCGTTGCGCCGGGACCGATCTGGACGCCCTTGCAGGTGACCGGCGGTGCGCAGCCCGAGAAATATATGAAATTCGGCGGCGACTATCCGCTCGGCCGCCCAGGGGAACCGGCGGAGCTTGCTTCCATCTACGTGCAGCTCGCTGCGGAGGACGCCAGCTACACCACCGGCAACATATATGGAGCTGGCGGCGGGAAAGGCCAACCGTAGACGTTAGTGCGATGCCATGTAGCTGCCGAGCAATCCGCGCAGCCGGACCGGCACCCAATGGCCGCGGCGCTGCCACCGGCGTGCCGCGTGCGCCGTTGCAAGCTTTACGGGGTGGAGCGCGGAGCGGCGGCTGTCAATGGAGATGGTGCGCATCAGCACCGGATCGCAGAAGCGTCCGAAAGCGCCGGAGGCGCCGTTGACGAAGTGCATGGAGACGATGCCCTCGGCGATGAGGCGTTCTATAAGGTAGCCGCGCAGCACAAGCGAGAGACTCATCGCGTCAAGCGATTCGTCGTTGTATTGCGAGAGCAGATGCACGTGATTGCCGGCGCGCACCCCGGAGAGCACCGAGACGAGACGGCCGTCGGGCGCTGTTACGCCGGCAAGCACCGGGGCGCCAAACTGGCTTCCCGAATGGCCGAATTGCGCGAAGAAGCGGTGGTCGCGCTGATCGTGCTCGCGCGTCTCAGGAGAATCGGCCTGCCGATTCAGCGAGCGGACGGCGGACTCGTAAGCCGCGAGCGAGAGATCAGGCACGAAGTGGAACCCCTGCTCCTCCGCCCGACGGCGGTAGTAGCGAAGATTGCGGCGTGTATGCGGACCCAGTGTATTCAGGAAGCTCTCGTAACTCGCGCCCTCATTCGGAAGGTCATCTGGGACAAGGTTCAGCCAGTCGCCCTCTGGACGGATCTCCGACTTGCACCAGACCTGAAGGCCGGGACGCTGGAGCCGCAGGATGGGCAGAATTTCTTTACCGGTGGAGCGCCACCACAGGCGCAGCGCGTGAACTCCGTTGCTCATCAGGTGTTGACAGGCGGTCGCAATCACTTCCGCTTCGCGCTCCGGTGCGGCAAGCACAAGCCCCCGGCCCATACGATCGCCCCCGAAGACCCACCCCGTGGGCCGGCCGGCGAAGAGCAGTTCTTCGACATAGACAACGCCCACCAACTGACCATGCTCGTGGCAGATGACAACTCGCGGACGACGCGAATCGGCAACGCGTGGCAGAAAGTAATCCGGCAAGCCGGTGGTGTCCTGGCTGTGCAGGGTATCCGTGGCGAGCGTGCGGATCGCTGGAGCGACGCGGTCGAGTTCGTCTCTGGATTCAACAAGAGCGAGTTCCATGGCTGTCCTGCCTTTTACTGATCCTACGGTTGCAGGAATCCGCAAACACCAGCAAGGATTTGACGGATTCGGGTCATTACCGTTGCACGTCTTTGCTGAGTACGAAGCGGTAGCCTGCGGGACGGTTGTGAGAGGAGGCTAGACCGTTTCGGGACTGGACCCTGTCCGGACGGGCTTCCCGACAGGGGCGATACACTCGTAATAGAGGCGTAAAAGCCGGCAAACACCGAACAGGATCAAGGCAGATATGGCAGCAACGGCAACATCGACTTCCGCGACGGGGGCAGCATTGACCAAGTACGAACCGGTGATCGGCCTGGAGGTGCATGTGCAGCTCCTGACCACGACCAAGGCCTTCTGCGGGTGCCTAACGCGGTTCGGGTCGGCGCCGAACACCCAGATCTGTCCGACATGCCTGGGCCTGCCGGGCGCTCTGCCGGTGCTCAACCGGCGGGCCGTCGAGTTTGCCGTGCTGGCCGCGACGGCGCTGAAATGCCAGGTGCGGACGCGGTCTGTGTTTGCGCGCAAAAACTACTTTTATCCCGACTCGCCGAAGGGCTACCAGATTTCCCAGTACGATCAGCCGCTGGCGGAGCATGGGTGGATCGAAGTGCCGTCCGAGGCGGGAATCAAACGGATCGGCATCACCCGGCTGCATATGGAAGAGGATGCGGGAAAGAGTCTGCATGAAGGTTTTGCGGATTCGGCGACCAAGAGTTATGTCGACCTGAATCGTTGCGGCACGCCGCTGGTGGAAATTGTGAGCGAGCCCGACATCCGAACGCCCGATGAAGCCTATGAATACCTGACGCGGCTGAAGGAGATTCTGCTCTACACCGCCGTGAGCGACTGCAACATGGAAGAGGGCTCGCTGCGCTGCGATGCGAATGTGAGCGTTCGTCCGCGCGGACAGGAAAAATTCGGCACCAAAACGGAAGTGAAGAACGTGAACAGCTTCCGCTTTATTCGCGCGGCGCTGCAGTACGAGATCGAGCGTCAAGTCGAGGTGTTGGAGTCCGGCGGGCGCGTGGTGCAGGAGACGCGCTCCTGGAATGCCGCAGAGGGGCGCACCTTCTCGATGCGATCCAAGGAAGAGGCGCATGACTACCGCTACTTCCCCGAGCCGGACCTGCCGCCGCTAATCGTGAGCGATGCCTGGCAGCAGGAGATCCTGACGGCGATGCCGGAGCTGCCCGAGGCGCGGCGCGCGCGCATGGTTCGGGAGTACGAGATCAGCGAGCAGGATGCGCAGTCATTGACGGCTACGCGTGAATTCGCGGACACATTCGAGGCTGCGGCAAAACGCGCGAAGAATCCCCGGCGCGTGGCAAACCTGGTGCAGAGCGAGCTGATGGGCCGGTTGCGCGCAAAGGGACTTGACCTCGACCAGTCGCCGGTGACGATGGATGGCGTGGTTCTGGCTGCCGACCTTGCCGAAGAAGGAAAGCTTTCGAGCAAGCAATGGAAGCAGATTTTCGACATAGCATTCGAGAAGAGCGAAGACTTCGGCGTGGCGTACGAGCGCGAGAAGCCGCAGCAGATTTCCGATACCGCGACGCTCGAAAAAATGATCGACGAGGTGATCGCGGCGAATCCGAAGCAGGTGGAGCAGTATCGCGGCGGCAAGAAGACGGTGGCTGCGTTTTTTGTTGGGCAAGTCATGCGCGCGTCGAAGGGGCAGGCGAACCCCGCGCTGTTGAACGAGCTGGTCACGAAGAAGCTGGACGCATGAGCACGATGGATGAGTTGAACAAGCGCTTCGGACTGAACGGCGCGGTCCGATTTGACGACGGCCCCGGCGGCCTGACGCGCGCAACGATAGCGACCGACAAAGCGACGGCGGAGATCTATTTGCAGGGCGCGCATGTCGCGCAGTGGCAGCCGCAAACTGCGGGGCATCCGGTCTTATTCCTGAGCCCGAAGAGCCAATTCACACCGGGCAAGCCAATCCGCGGCGGCGTGCCGCTGGTCTTTCCCTGGTTTGCAGAGCGCAAGGGCGGTCTTCCGGGCGGCATGCATGGTTTCGCGCGGACCCTGCCGTGGGAGGTGGTCGCTGCCGAGCAGCGGCCGGAAGCTGTTGCGCTCAGCTTCAAGCTGCTGCCAAGCCAGACGACGCGCGATCTCGGTTTCGACCATTTCGTGCTGATGTACGAGGTGGTCGTGGGCGAGACGCTTTCGCTTGCGCTCGAAGTGGAGAATCTCGGCGACACCCCGCTAATTTTCGAAGAGGCGCTGCACGCCTACTACTCAGTCGACGAAGTGCAGCAGATCGAGGTGAGCGCCGTGGGCGATACGGACTATCTCGACCGCGCCCACCAGGCCGTGCGCAAGCATGCGCCGGCGGGGGCGATCCGCTTCACCGGCGAGACAGACCAGCTTCATCTAAATACTCAATCGGCGGTTACGATCTCCGATCCAGCCTGGCAGCGTCGGATCGTGATCGAAAAACGCGGTTCCAACAGCACGGTGGTCTGGAACCCGTCGCAGACGAAGGCGAGCGCGCTTGCCGACCTCGGCGCAGAGGCATGGCCTCACTTTGTCTGCGTGGAGCCGGCGAACGCGGCGGAGAATGCCGTGACCCTGGCGCCTGGCGCGGTGCACACGATGGGGTTTAACGCACGGGTGGAGACGATCGCGTAAGCCCGTCGCACTGACAGCCGCTGCAAAAAAGATAGTTCCTGTTGACATCCGACCCGAGCCGGTGCAAAGCTCAGGTCGGATGACGACCCCGGCCAGCCCCGATAACCTCGACCGCATCGCCCTGCTGCAGGGCACCCTCGACTTGCTGATCCTGAAGACGCTCGTACTCGGCTCGTGTCACGGGCAAGGCATCGCGCGGTCCATCCAACGTCAGTCCGAAGAGGTCTTTTTTGTCGCCCACGGATCGCTCTATCTGGCCCTGCAGCGGCTCGAGGACAGAAAGTGGATCAGCGCGAAGTGGGGCGTGAGTGAGAACAATCGCAAGGCACGCTTCTATTCGCTGACCGCCAAGGGTCGCGCGCAGCTTGTGGCGAAGACGAGCGAGTGGCAGCGCCTGACGCGGGCCATGGGATTGATTCTGGGTAGCAGCGTAGTAGAGAGCGGCGAAAAGGTGTAGCCATGTTCAAACGCAGGCGGAGCGCGGACGATTTTGCCCAGGAGATTCAATCGCATCTTGAGCTTGAGGCGGACGAGCTCAAGCTGGAGGGCCTGAGCGAGGATGATGCGAGGCGCAAAGCAAAGATCGAATTCGGCAGCGTGCGCGCAGCAGAGGAACGCTTCTATCTGAAAGATAGGGTGGAGTGGTTCGACAACCTGCTGCGCGATCTGAAGTTCGCTGCGCGCCAGATGCGCAAATCCCCTGGTTTCTCTGTCACCGTGATTCTGCTGCTTGGACTTGGCATTGGAGCCACGACAGCGGTGTTTTCCCTGGTGGACACCATTCTGCTGAAGCCGTTGCCCTATCCCGATCCTTCAACGCTCGTTATTCCTTGGAACGTTCCTCCGCCAGGCGTGAATGTCGGTGGCTTTGAAGAGTTTCCCTGGAGTCCCATTCACTTTCACGCGCTGGAGCAGGAGACAAAGACGTATCGTTTCCTGGGCGCTTTCGAGGGCAGTAATTTCAATCTCACGGGAGCGGGCGACCCGGTCACTCTGGAAGGCGCACTCGTCTCCTGGGGATTTTTCCCCGCTCTGGCCGTCAAACCCGAACTGGGACGAGCGTTCACCCGCGACGAAGATACACTCGCCCACGAACATGTGGTCGTTCTCGGTGATGCGCTTTGGCGTAGCCGTTTCCATGCAGATCCATCTATCCTGCAGCGCGCCATTCATTTAAACGGCGCACCTTACACCGTGGTCGGCATCATGCCGGCGGGATTCAGCTTCCCGCGTGCGAATGAAATGCCCGGCGATTTCACCTTCCCCGCGAAGACCCAACTCTGGGTTCCCATCGCTCTGCCTGCGGTCACGCCCATGTATACGCCATCGGAACTTGCGGTCATCGGACGACTGCAACCTGGCATGTCCGTTCAGCAGGCCCAGGCGGCTATGGACCTGTTTGCGGCACGCATGGACCGCGAGTATCCCATCATGAAAGGCTGGTCCCGCTCCCGGGTCACGCCGCTCCAGAAGCAGGTGGCGGGCGACACTCGCAAGCCTCTGCTGCTCATCCTTTCCGCTGTCGCTGCGGTCTTGCTGATCGTATGTTTCAATGTCGCCGGGCTGCTGCTCACGCGGTCTATCACCCGTCAACATGAGTTCAGCCTGCGCGCCGCGTTAGGCGCAGGGCGCGCGCGGGTGCTGCGCCAATTGCTTACGGAGAACCTGCTGCTTGCGTTCGCAGCAGGAGTTCTCGGGATGGTCATTGCATGCGCAGGCGTGTGGCTGGTCAGGAACATGGGTCCGCAGGACCTTCCCCGGCTGCAGGAGGTTGGTGCGGATCTCCGCATTTTCGCCTTTGCCTCTGCCGTCACGCTGTGCACCGGTCTGCTCTTCGGATTGGCGCCCGCTCTCGGGGCCACGCGCGTCGACCTTGTCGAGTCGCTGAAGGAAGGCGGTCAAAAATCGGGATCGGGCGCGTCTCATCCCCGTTTGCGGAGCACGCTCGTCGTTTCTCAGATGGGCCTCGCTGTGGCGCTGGTAATTGTGTCGGGGCTACTGGTCCGCACGTTCTACCAGCTCGTGGCTTCGGACTCCGGTTTTCGGCCCGACCACGTTCTGACTTTTGAACTTTCCCTGCCCAGCAGCGAGTATCCGGACCGTGACCATATCGCGCGCTTCTATCAGCAGGCACTGCCTCGCTTGCGTTCGATTGCTGGCGTGGAAATGGCGGGCATGACCGAGGCGGTTCCAATGGGCGGCGCAACCGAATCTACCGTGATCCGGATCGTCGGCCGCCCTGTCGCAAAGGGCAGCCGGCCTCCCATCGTCGATTACACCATCGTCTCGCCCGGTCTCTTCCGAGCGCTTGGGACGCCGTTGCTCGAGGGCCGCGACGTGCTCGACTCCGACACTCTGGCCGCCCCGGCCGTGACCGTTATCAATCGTGCGATGGCGCGCCGATACTGGCCTGGCGAAGATCCAATCGGCAAGCAGCTCCTCGTTCCTTCGCAGCGTGTTCCCGCGACCATCATCGGGGTTGTTGCCGACATGAAGCATTCGTCATTGCGCGAAGTTCCGGGGCCGGAGATGTTCGAACCCTATACGCAGAATGTGTGGCCTTCCATGGCGCTCATGCGAGTCGTCCTGCGCACCAAAGCTGATCCGGACGACGTGATTGGCAGCGCACGCCAGGTCATTCACGACATGGATCCAGGACTGCCGTTGGCGAAGCTCGCCACACTGAACACCCTTACGCAAGCCGCCATGGCCAGGGATCGCTTCTCCATGCTGCTGGTCGCCTTTTTCGGGGGGCTCGCGCTCCTGCTGGCCGCCGTCGGAATCTACGGCGTCATCTCCTACTCAGTCGGCCAGCGCACCCGCGAAATCGGCATCCGCATGGCGCTCGGGGCGCGCCGAGGAAGTGTATTTGGCATGATTCTTCGCCTCGGGCTCAAGCTCGCAGCATTGGGCATTTTCATCGGCATTCTAGGCGCGCTCGCGGTAGGCCGAGTCCTAACTGGCTTTCTCTACGGGGTGCGATTCACTGACCCATGGACGTTCACATGCGTATCCCTTTTCCTCGGCGCTGTGGCACTCGCAGCCACTTATTTTCCCGCCCGCCGCGCGGCCAAAATTGATCCCATGCGTGCACTTCGCCACGAATGAATGGTGATATCTCCTCGATGCAAACCCAGAATGGCAGCCCGCAAGACAAAGAAGTATTTCTCTGAAAGCAAGAGCCGGTGCTTATCTCGGTGATGAGGAAGGCGCTTGGCAGGCCGACGTTTACATCATGCCGGCGCTGGTGCCGGTGCCGGCTGGCTTGCTGGAGGCGAACTCCTGTATGGTCTCGCGCATGTACTTGTGCGGGTTCACCGGGGTGTCGTGGAGGCGGACTTCATAGTGCAGGTGCGGCCCGGTGGAGCGGCCTTGGCTGCCCACATACCCGAGGATGTCGCCGCGGTGGACATCTTCCCCTGCCGTCACGGCAAAGCCGGAAAGATGGCCATAAATGGTGTGGATGCCATGCCCATGATCCAGCATGACCTCCTGGCCGTAGCCGCTGGCGGGACCCGCCATCAGCACGGTGCCATCGGCCGGGGCGCGAACCGGCTCACCCATGCTGCCGGAGATGTCGATGCCCTTGTGGAAGGCGCCTTCCCCGTTGAACGGATCCTGGCGCTCGCCGAAGGAGCTGGTGATAGGACCTTCGATAGGCCACAGGGTCGGCAGGTCGGCGGCAGTGCCCCAGTCGGCGCTGTCACCCAAGCCGAAGGTAGGCTCCAGCGCGCGGCGCATGTGGCCGGAAAGTGCTGAGCTGCGCAGCGCAGTGAGTTGGTCCAGAGTATGGATGTAGTCGCTCGGCTCCTCAACCTCTATCGCAGGGGTGAGAACGGCATCGGCGCCGGCCTTGGCGGTATGGCCCTGCCGCAGGCCGTAGAGCGCGCTAACCTCACTGGCGAGAGAGCCGAGTGAGGCGACCTGGACGTCCTTTTCGCGGGCCACCTGCTTCATCTGCAAATAGTCGTGGCGCAGGGCTTCCTTCTCGGAGCGAACTTGGTTGTAATGCGCGGTCTTGAGCAGCATCCGGCTGTAGGAGCCGGCCATGCCGGTGATCGTGAAAAGGCCGACCACCGCGGCAGCAACGAAGACGTAAGCGTAGTGAAGCGGAACCGGCACCTTGCGGAGGCGACCGTCCTCTTCCCGAGCCACAAAAATGATGTAGTAGCGCTTACGCAGCGAGGAGCCTCCTTCCGCCAGAAATAGGGGTTCGTTCCTGGCGAGTCTTAGGCCAGTGGCAAATATGCTTTACCGGAACGCATTCCCACCCTACCAAAGTGGGAAAGACGAGGGCAACCTGACCAAAGTTGCATCAGGCGAAGAGAAGGCGAGAGCTCAGAAATTTTACGGAACTATTACCAGTCAGTTAACTATTGAACTCTGCTGGTACTAGAAAAGTAACCCAACGAATCCACAGGTGATCGTTTGCATGAGCAAAGAACGATAATTATTCTTGCAGAGTAGATCCTGTCCCGCTATTTGAGACAAGCGGTCCCCAGAGGAAAAGAAAAGCTATGACAACCGAAGCCAAATGCCCGTTTTCAGAGAACGCCTCCAAAGCTGTTGCGGAGAACCGCCACTGGTGGCCTAAATCGCTGCGACTCGACCTGCTGAACCAGCATTCATCCAAGTCCGATCCGTTGGCGCCGACGTTCAACTACCGCGAGGAATTCCAGAAGCTCGACTACGAGGCACTGAAGAACGATCTTCGCAAGTTGATGACCGACTCGCAGGACTGGTGGCCTGCGGATTTTGGCCACTATGGCCCGCAATTCATCCGTATGGCCTGGCACTCTGCCGGCACCTATCGCCTGAGCGACGGGCGCGGCGGCGCCGGCCGCGGGCAGCAGCGCTTCGCGCCTCTCAACAGTTGGCCGGACAATGTGAATATCGACAAATCGCGCCGCCTGCTATGGCCGATCAAGCAGAAATACGGACAGAAGATTTCATGGGCCGATCTGTTGATCCTCACCGGCAATGTGGCGCTGGAGAGCATGGGCTTTCGCACCTTCGGATTTGCCGGAGGCCGGGAAGATACTTGGGAACCCGACCAGGATGTTGACTGGGGCACCGAGACTGCGTGGCTGGCCCACCGGCCGCTGGAGAAATTCGAACAGCATCTCGGCGCCACCGAAATGGGGCTGATCTACGTAAATCCGCAAGGTCCGGATGCGAACGGTGATCCCGTCTCCGCCGCCGGATTCATCCGTGAAACCTTCGCCCGCATGGCGATGAATGACGAGGAAACGGTCGCCCTGATCGCTGGAGGACATACCTTCGGCAAGACCCACGGCGCCGCGCCTGAGTCGCACAAGGGATCCGAGCCGGAGGCCGCCGACCTGGAAGCGCAGGGCCTGGGCTGGATCAGCAATTACGGCACCGGCAGCGGCAAGGACACCGTTGGCAGCGGTCTGGAAGTCACTTGGACACAGACGCCCGCGCAGTGGAGTAATTACTTCTTCGAAAACCTCTTCAAGTTCGAGTGGGTGCAGACCAAGAGCCCGGCCGGCGCCATCCAGTGGGAGGCCAAGGACGCCGAGGCCACCATCCCCGACGCGTACGATCCGTCAAAGAAGCACAAGCCCACCATGCTGACCACCGACCTGTCGCTGCGTGTCGACCCGCTCTACGAGAAGATTTCGCGCCGTTTTCTCGAGCACCCGCAGGCCTTCGCCGAGGCATTCGCCCGTGCCTGGTTCAAGCTGACCCATCGCGATATGGGCCCGCGTTCCCGCTATCTGGGGCCAGAGGTGCCGAAGGAAGAACTGATCTGGGAGGATCCGATACCGGCGGTCGATCATCCGCTGATTGACGATGCGGATGTTGCCGCGCTCAAGGCCAAGGTTCTGGCCTCAGGTCTGACAGTGTCCGAACTTGTCGGCACCGCGTGGGCCTCGGCCTCGACCTTCCGTGGCGGCGACAAGCGGGGCGGAGCCAACGGTGCGCGCATCCGTCTCAGTCCGGCGAAGGATTGGGACGTCAACCAGCCCGCGCAGCTGGCCAAGGTGCTCAAGACCCTCGAAGGCATCCAGTCCGACTTCAACAAGAACGCAAGCGGTGGCAAGAAAGTCTCGTTGGCCGACCTGATCGTGTTGGCCGGCAACGTCGGTGTTGAGCAGGCTGCCAAGGCGGCTGGCCAAAAGGTGACGGTGCCGTTCACGCCGGGCCGCATGGACGCCTCGCAGGAGCAGACCGAGGTCGCCGCCTATAAGGCGCTCGAACCGCTCGCCGATGGCTTCCGCAACTACCGCAAGGCCGGAGTCACGGTCCCCGCCGAGGTCGGCCTCATCGACAAGGCGCAACTGTTGACGCTGACCGCGCCCGAGATGACGGTGCTGCTCGGAGGTCTGCGTGCGATCAACATCAACGCTGACGGGTGCGCTCACGGCATATTCACGGCCCGGCCCGGTGTGTTAACCAACGACTTTTTCGTGAACCTGCTGGGTATGGACACGAAGTGGACGCCGGTCACCGAGGCCAGGGAAGTGTTTGAGGGGCATGACCGCAAGACCGGCGCGCTCAAGTGGACCGGGACACGTGTCGACCTCGTCTTCGGCTCGAACTCGGTGTTGCGCGCTTTGGCTGAGGTCTACGGCAGCTCGGATGGGACTGAGAAGTTCGTCAATGACTTCGTAGCCGCCTGGGCGAAAGTGACCAACCTCGATCGCTTCGATTTGCACGCGTGACATAGCAGGCAATCAGAGCGCGAGAAGCAAGTGACGGCGCATAGATAGAGGCAGGCAACAGCAGAAGTGCTGCGGCCTGCCTTTGCTGTTTCATGGCGGTCTGCGTGATTACGAATCTCCTGTGCCTGGCTTGTTACACTCGCAGCGATGCGAATGACATTTAGATGTGTGGCCAGCAGTGCTTCACGGGTTTTGATGGTCGCACACTGCTGCCGGCTGCGCGATAAGGATCGATGTGGGCGAGCGTGAGCGCGACATCCTGAAGCATATCCGGGCCCGCGCCGGACGCGGCGCCGGGCTGCGCGTGGGCATCGGCGATGACGCTGCGGTGCTCGCGGTGCGGCGTAGCGAAGAGCTTGTCGTCACGACAGACTTCTCGCTTGAAGATGTTCACTTCCGTCGCGCCTGGCATGCGCCGGAGGCGGTGGGCCACAAATGCCTCGCGCGCGGGCTGAGCGATATAGCAGCCATGGGCGCGCGGCCCGTGGCCGTGTTTCTTTCGCTCGCGGTGCCGCGTGCGTTCACGCAGGGACAACGAAGCTGGGTGAGCCGTTTTTATGACGGATTGTTCGCGCTTGCGGCACGATGGGATGTGCCGCTTGCCGGCGGTGATCTTGCGCAATCGCCCGGCGGCGCTCGCGCCCGCGTTGCCGCAGATATCGTGGTGGTCGGCGCGGCAGAGCGCGGACGTGCATTGCTGCGCTCCGGTGCAAACGCCGGTGACACGCTTTACCTCACCGGGACTCTGGGCGGCGCGGCGGCGGAGTTGCAAGCGCTCATGCGATCCAAATCGAGAACCCCGCCTCAGCCGTTTGTGCGGTATCGCAGGATCAGCAAGGTCACGGCGGACCGTCCGCATTTCTATCCTGAGCCCAGAATCAATATTGGTCGCGCGTTGGTGCGGCGGCGGATCGCGACAGCGGCGATCGATATCAGCGACGGGCTGTCGGTGGACCTGCAGCATCTGTGCGAGGAGTCCGGGCTGCGGACAGAGATCGATGCCGCCCTGCTGCCGCTCGGCTCGGAAGCAACGCTCAACGATGCTCTGCATGGCGGCGATGATTACGAGCTGCTGTTTACGGCGAATGCGGATACGCGCGTGCCGCGAAAGATTGCTGGAGTGCCGGTGCAGCGGATTGGGCGGATGCTGCCAGGAAAGCCAGGCGAGCCGCGGATGACTTTGCTCAAGGATGGCCGGCGGCAGGAGCTGAAGCCCGAGGGATGGCAGCACTTCTGAACACCGGAACGAAACATCGGGAACGAAAACCAGCAACTGACTAAGGGAAGCGTTGTCGAAAATCGCGAAGCCTGCTATCTGTGTCTTATCCTTCACTCTTCATAGTTCTGCTGCGAGCGACTGCATTGCCCAAAAAACTTGATATGCCTTCCTGGAAATTCAGTCTTGCCTCGGTGATATGCCTGTTGGCGCTCTGCGGCTGCGGATCGGACGAAGCGACGCCGGGCACCTTTGTAGGGCGCGCGGACCGCTACGACTATTCCCCCTCCATCATCCGGACCGGGAACCAGGTGCAAATATGGTGGTGCGGGATGGCGAAAAACCCGCAGAAGGCGGACCAGGACTCGGACGCCATCCTCTACGCGACGATCGATACGCAGACCAGGAAAAAAAGCAGTCCGGTGGTCGTGCTGGCGGAGACGCCTGGGACCTGGGACCAGGTGTTTACGTGTAATCCGAGGGTGATCCGGGGCAGCTTTGCGGATCCGCTGGGAGATGGGACAACCTACACCTATGCGATGTATTACGTGGCGACCGCATCCGGCGCAGGGGTGCAAAACAGTATTGGCGTTGCGTTTTCCAATGACGGCATTCACTGGAACAAGTACAAAGACCCGGTGATTGCCGCGAGCAGCCCGACCGCCTACGGAGTGGGACAGCCGGCGCTCTACAACCTGGACGGCAAAAGCCAGATGGTGATGTTCTACGAAGACTCGGAAGCGACGATTGAACACAAGGAAGCCACGACAAACGATGGAGTGCATTTTACCGACGTCGGAATGCTGACGAGAAACGGATTGGACCCAAACAATCCTTCGCTGTCATGGGGCGATATGGCATATGACCCGAAGACCCATTTCTGGTACGCGGCATTTGACACCCCGCTGCGCAGCGCGGCATCGACCGGCGGCAATCAGGAGAATGGACAGTACGGGATACAGCTCTACCGGATTCCGGACGGGTCGCTGTTGAGCGGAGCGGAGCCATGGCAACTGCTGGCGACCTTCGATACGAATGCGACCGGCTTTGAGAACAATTTCCTCGCGGGATTCGAGAAGGACCAGTATGGCAGCCTGGATGTGGGCGCGTATCCGAAGATACAGATGTATCCCTCAATTTCAACGCCGCCGCCGCGTTGGGACGACGACGGCAAAACGGTATGGGAAGATAGCGGCCTGGTGCACTGGGACATCGGCTCCTTCGTGTGGGACCCAAGCGCCACCAGGTTGACGCTGACGCAGTATCAGCACGGAGCGGATTACGAAACGACGAGCGGATATATCGATCCGAACGGCGGACTGAAGGTAAATGCGACCATCGGGCATTTAATGCCCGGGCCGCAGGGCGGTGCGACCACCCCGTTTTACAACTGCAAGAGCGGGACCAGGGACTATTTCGTCTCGACAGACGCTACATGTGGCGGCGCGTATGTCGTGGGGCTGGAAGGCTACGGATATGCGCCCCTGGGCTTCGCCGCAGAAGTTGCTGGAGGCTCGGTGGCGATGTATAGCTGTCCGTCTTCGGGCGGAGCGCACTTTCTCAGCAAGGACCAGGCATGCCGGGGCGGCGGCTCGGGCACGCTGCTGGGATATGCGCTGCCGTAAAGCAAGACCAGCGTAGCTGTATGCCGGAGCCGGGAAGGTCTACGCAGGTTTTCCTCCGGAAAGAACACAGTAGCGCTGTTTTTGCTCTAGATATTCCTCGACTGCTTGGCTCTGGTGCGGATGTCCTCCAGGCTCTGGTGACGCAGCACCTCGCCATCGCGGAATACCGGCTCTAACATGTCGCCTTCCATCTCGCATTTGCCGGGGCAGTGCACGGTATCCAGGCCATGGGGCGTGCGGACGAGCGCGAGCTTGCCACGCTTCGATTCTTTATCCGGATCGGTGATCGGATCCTTGAAGACGTCGCGCAGCTCACCGTTCACCGTCGCGGACGAGCATTTGAAAGCGAACTTCTGCGTGTCGCGATTGACCTTCTGGAGCAGCGCGCCGCCCATGCCGAAAATCAGGTTCGCGGCTGACCATCCGTCAGCCAGCACATTGTCGAGGATGCGCTCGATCGATTCCAGGCCGATGCCGTCGCCCCACAGCAGGCGTACCTTGGGATGCAGCAGTCTGTAACCAGCATGGTTCTGTTTGCTGCCAAAGCGCTCTGCCAGGGCGGGGAGCAGGCGCAGCAGCACCTGGACAGGATCTCCGGAATCCGGGCGGAGAACGAGAAGGCCATCGCGCGCCAGCACCTGCTCGCGCAGCACCCCGCCAAACATCTCCTCCGCAGCGCGGTACACATCGAAGCTGTCGACGACGATCGAGACAATGCCTTCAGGATATTCGCTCAGCACGTTGCGGTAGGCATCGAGCTCGTGATCGCGCCCCCATGCCGTCATGGTGCTGTGCTCGGTGGCAATGACGGAGGCTGCGGGCATCCAGTCTGCCGGCGTGTTGGGGCCGGCGTAGTGCTCGCGCAGCAGCATGTCCGCCATCAGCGTGTCGGAGGTGCGGAAGTGCACGAGATGCGCCGCGCCGCCAAGCCCGGCGGACTCCTCTGAGCTGACGCCGCGATAGCCGAAGTCGTGGAGCATCATGTTGGCGGCCGCGGGATCTTCGCCGCTCCGCGTCATCGCGCCTTCGATCGCGTGCAGCAGCGCGCCGGAGAGCGTGGCCACTGTCGTCGGATACCAGACCTTGAGCAATAGCGTTTCCAGGAAATTTGTCAGCCAGTAGCAGGCCGGGTCGGTGTTGCGGATGGTCATCAGCACGTTGTGCGTTGGCACTGGCGTGCCTTCAGCGACGGCGCGTATTTCGACCGGCAGGCGGCCGCCGTGTTGCTCGACGATATGCATCCAGCCCGCTCGGTTAAAGATGCCGGGACGGCCAAAGTGCGCGGCGGCCAGGCGGTCAGCAGTCTCGACGTCCTCAGGCGTGACGACGCTGCCCGCCAGATAGCTGCGCAGATAAGGCTGCAGGCCGAAGAAGACGGTCTGCGGGAATCGGCCGCCGCGCGATTCCAGATAGCTGTAGACCTCGGTGGTGCCGGGCGGGTACTGGCGCCAGTGGGTGAGCTTGTAGCTGTCGCTGCGCAGGGGAAAGGGAATGGGTGGGATGGTGGACATGCGGAAACCAGTGTAGAGCGGGCCCGAGTCGAGCAAGCAGCGGCCGTCATCGAATAGCTATGAGTGAAGCAGTCATCGTGGCGGGCGGCAAGCGCGTGCGGCTCTCTGTGCTGGATCAGGCGCCGGTGCCGGAAGGCTCGACCCCTGCGCAGGCGCTCGCGAATTCCATCGATCTGGCGAAGCATGTGGAGCGGTTGGGCTATCACCGTTTCTGGATGTCGGAGCATCACGCGATGGACCTGCTGGCGTGTACCGCGCCGGAAGTGGTGTTGGCGCGCATCGGCGCGGAGACCTCGCGGATAAGGATCGGATCGGGCGGCATCATGCTTCCGCATTACAGCGCGTATAAGGTGGCGGAGGTCTTCCGCACATTGCATGCGTTGTATCCGGGGCGTGTGGACCTGGGGATCGGGCGCGCGCCGGGCGGAGGGCCGCTGGAGGCGCATGCGCTCCGGCGCGAGCGGCGTCAGCGGGGAAGTTCGATGAGCCTGGCGGATGATTTTCCCGACCAGCTTGCGGAGCTGCTGATGTTCCTCAATGGCGATTTTCCTGCCGAGCACCCGTTCTCGCAATTGGCTGTATCGCCCGCCATGCCGGGCAGCCCGGAGGTGTGGCTGCTGGGCTCGAGCCTGTGGAGCGCGGAAGCAGCGGCGCAGTTCGGCCTGCCGTATTCGTTCGCGCACTTCTTCAGTCCGGTACACACGCGTGCGGCCATCACGCATTACACGGAATCGTTTCGCCCAGGCCGCTACGCTGCCGAACCGCGCAAGAGCGTTGCCGTCGGCGTGCTCTGCGCAGAAACAGAGGAGCAAGCGGAGTTGCTGATGGCGAGCCCGCGGCTGCTGATGCGGCGCATTCGCTCGGGTGACCGGCGGCCGGTGCCACGGCCGGAAGATGCCGCGCGCGAATTAGAACGGCAGGGGCCGATCCCGTTGGAAGAGAGCGAGTGGCCCCGCTACTTCTACGGAACCCCGGAGCGTGTGCATGAGCAGCTTCAGGCATTCGCGGCTGCGCTCGAATTGGATGAGGTGATCGCGGTGACGATCGTGCATGATCATGCGGCGCGGCTCAGGTCGTATGAACGACTCGCGGAGATCGCTGCCGCGAACGAGAAGAGCGGCGCTCCACGTTTCGCAACAGCAGGTTCATGATCGGGAGGTACACTTCGCGTGGTGGCATAGGCTATCGAATTCAACACGAAGACAGGGCTCTCCATGAAGGCATTGTGTTTTGCCGCTGCGCTGCTGGCATCAGGGCTGGCTGTACAGGCGGTGTACGGCGCATCCGATAGCGATGCGCAGGTGCGCATCAACCAGATTCAGATCATCGGCTCCCACAACAGCTATCACGCTGGCCTGCTGCCCGGCATGCGCGCGTTTCTCGAGAAGAAGAGACCCGACAACCTGCGAGGCCTGGACTACGCGCACCAGCCGCTCGATAAACAGTTCGATGGTGGCGTGCGGCAGATCGAGATCGACGTTTTCGCGGATAGCAAAGGCGGACGCTATGCGCATCCCGCGGGGCCGGCGGCGGAGAAGGCAGCGGGCGTGCCGATCGATCCGATCGATAACTTTTCTGGCGCCGGCCCCGAGGTGATGCTCAGGCCGGGCTTCAAGGTGATGCACGTCCAGGACCTCGACCAGCACAGCACCTGCCAGCCCTTTACCGCATGTCTCAAAATCGTGCGCGACTGGTCGAAGGCGCATCCGCAGCACCTGCCCATTTTCATACTGGTGGAAACGAAGCAGGGCAAGCCGCTGAACATTCCCAATGCCACCACTCCGGAGCCGTTCACCGCGGCGACCTTCGATGCGCTGGATGGCGAGATACGCTCGGTGTTTTCACCAGACGAGATGATCACGCCCGACGACATGCGCAGAAAGTACGCAACGCCGAATGAGGCAGCACTTGCCGGGGCATGGCCTACGCTCACGAAGGCGCGCGGCAAAGTTATTTTCTTGATGGACCAGCGCGCGGTTGGACCGGTGTATCTCGAAGGACATCCGAACCTGCGCGGCCGCGTGCTGTTTACGAACGCCGCGCCCGGCCAGCCGGATGCAGCGTTCACTGAGATGAACGACGGCACCGAGCAGGAGATCGCTGCGCTGGTGCGGCAGGGTTACCTGGTGCGCACGCGCACCGATGCGGACACCAAGGAAGCCCGCTCCGGCTCAACCGAGCGGCGCGACCACGCAATGGCAAGCGGCGCGCAGATCCTGAGCACGGACTATCCCAAGACCGAGCCGGCAAAGTGGACAGGCTACTCGGTCAGCTTTCCCGGCGGCGCGATGGCGCGATGCAATCCGGTGGCAAAGAATCCAGCGTGCAAGGACGATGCCCTTACGGATGTCCACTGAGCAGGTTGCCGAAGTTGGTGACCAGGCGATTGCTGGCGATGCCGAAAGGGCCGAGAGCGAGCGCGTAAGCGAGTAGCGCGCCATAGAGCGGAGTGGCGGTCCATCCCGTCAGAGCGCGCCGGTCTGCGGCTGTGTCGCTGCCGTAGAGATACAGCAGGAAGAGCGAGATATTCACGCACACGGCAGCGACCCAGCGCATCACGTCGTGCCCCAGTGGCAGCAGCAACAGCGGGGCGCAGAGGAGCAGCAGCAGTGCCCAACGGCTCTTCCCCCTATAGCCGCGCGTGACGAGCGTGCCCCGCAGCATCCAGATCAGCGCGGCGAAGTAGGGCAGAGACACGAGGCAGCTCAGCAGAACGCCCGCGATGAGGCGCTTGTCATAGAGGGCGGCGACAAATTGTAACTGCTGATGAAGTGTATTCGAGAGCACCAGAAACACCGTTCCTTCCAGCGGCATGTCTGTCCGCTGCTGCGCGGCCGCCATGTATTCGGAGTGCGGCACGCTCCATTTGCCGTAATGCAGGATAGCCAGCATGGCGATCGCGACGACTGCAAGCTGCGCAAGCAGCATGCCGGCACGCAGACGATGACGTAACCAAAGATCGATCATGATGACCAGCAGCAGCGGATAGAAGAGCAGCAGGAATGCTTCATGAATAAGCAGCGCAAGGATGCTGAGCAGGATGGCGCAGAAGGTCGCGAGCGTTCCGGGCATCTCCACAAACCCGGCCATGGCGAGCACGGCGCAGCAGTAGAGCAGGCTGTCGAGGTCCCCGGAAAGATATGCGAAGTGCGGCAGCAAGGCCGGCCCGGCTAGGAGAAATGCGGCGAGTGCCCGTTCCTGCACGCTGCCGAAGAGTGTGCGGCGGAAGACTAGATACGTGACCGCCACCAAAATCGCGAAGATGACAAGCTCAATCGCGAGAATGGAACCAAGGCTGATGTGGTGCAGCGGTAAAAGCAGCTCGCCCAGCAATGCGCGCTTGAGAAAGCCGTGCTCATAGTTAAGGAAGTAATGCGTCGGGCCGTACGCTCGGTGAAATGTGCCGGCGAGCCATGGCAATGAAGCAAGGATCGGAAGCGCGGTGAGCAGCTGCCCCGCCCAGCGTTGCCGGCGGTTGCTGCCGCCGGCGTTCTCAGAAGTGGAGATCAATGCTGTCCTCGCAGGGCCGGTGACGTTAGAGATTCACGCCATGCACAGCGGGTTTTCTCCATGACTGCGGATTCGACAAGCCACTCGCATCATTGCTGCTTTTCCACCTGGTTGACGATCTGCTGGATAAGAACGATGCGGATGTTCACGCGACGGGCGACATCGGGCAGGAACTCGGTGATGAAGTTATCGATCGGCGAAGTGGCAATCGCGGTGGTGTAACGCGCGGCTGAAGACCCGAAGCTGGTGTCTCGTCCGGGCACATAGAGATTGCCGATCCCAATGCCCACGGCCGTCCCAACGAGGTTGGAATAGTTCGGCATGCCCGTCCCGTAATCGCTCTGTGCCCAGCCGACCTGCGTGATCGCATGGAGGGTACGCCGCGCATACGAGGCATTCGGCATGCGGTGGTAGTGCGGGTCCTGATGAGCGATGGAGGGTATGAGAAAGGTGCCGAAGAACTCGCCCACCGCCGTTTCGCAGTAGGCAACACCAAAGTTGCGCCCAAAGCCAGGAACGCCCGGGCCGTACGCCGAGTTCGGGTCGGTCGCCACGGAGAGCGCGGAGATGAACGCGATCGTTCCGAAGTTGTAAAGGTCGGTGGTGTTGCGAAAAGCGAGCTCCGCCTTTTGCCGCGGCGTCATCGGATGAATGCCGGTATCTACGAAACGCTGGAAGTAGTTGACATTGTGAGCGCAGCAAGTGTTGTTTGGCGTGGCGGTACACATCGCTGCCTGGCACACAGGCGACATGGAAGGAATGCCGGGATGCTCGCCGGGCGCGGTAGGCAGGCGGCGCGACGGCAATGAGCTAACGGGTGGGAAACCCGGCGAAGTTTGCTTTTCGTTCTGCTGTGGTGCGCTGCTTGCGGCGGAGTCATCATCATCCGGGGGCGTGATCGCGATGTTTGGTGTGGGTGCATCGGGCAGCGCATCATCGGCGGCCGGCGCAGTTGCCGCCGAAGAACTCGCAGCAAGGTCGACAGGCGGCGGAGCTGGCGCGCTCCGTTGCGCGCGGGCGCTCAAGCAGGCGAGCGACGTCAGGCCTACCAGCGCGGAGACCAGACGGACCCATCTGCGTAGTGATTTCGAATGCAGCTTCCGGATGACGCCTCCTTTCCGCATAAGGACGGATCTGAGCGAAGATATGTCGCCCCCGGCGCATCTATTGATTGCGGCGGAAGGCCAGACGCAGGAGATCGGGTGTGAATTCCTGAATCAGCTTGCTGCCCATATCGCCCGCAATCGAAGTGGCGAAACCGGATGTCGCAATACCGGCGCCTGAACTGTCATCGGGATAGTAGGCCATGGCCAGGTAATTCCCCAGCGCATGGCCGAGAATACCGGAGGCATTGACCTCATCTTTGCCCTCCCCGTTGGCATCTCGGCGCATAAAGGTCTGACGCACGGCACGCAATCCTCGGTGCACGATCGGCCCGTTCGTTTCCCGGTAGAACCGGGGGTCCTGGTTGAAAGCGGCGGCAAAGATGCCATCGCCGGTCAGCCGATCGGAAGCTTGGCGTATCATCGCGTACCCAATACGCTCGCCAAATCCGCCGGAGTCGGTGCCGACATGCGGATTCGCATCCACCAGCTGCCCCCAGCCGGCAGAAAGGAGTGCAGGAATGAGCACGGTCGGAAGCACCTGCTCATGTCCCGCGTAGAGCAGTATGTCTGTGCGGCTCAGCGGTTCCGCTTGCTGGCCGCCGTTGACGATAACGTCCCATTTGTCGTCCGGCTTGAGCGGGTATGCCGGACCCACGTGGAGGTTGAACACAACGTTGTCCCGTCCATGCCCGACGAGCGGAACGTTGCTCTTTTGCGACTGTGTTTGCGCCTGCGGTGCATCGGGCAGCGATGAAGACGCGATAGCGTCCGCATGGCAGAGCGGCGTAAGCGTCAGCAGCAGAGCTGCGGAGGAAACAAGACGTGAAATTATGGCGAAACCTTTCTCCGGATGAAAGCCGCGGGCCAGGGGAGTGGGCAGTCGTACCGCTTGAAATAGGGGCATTTGGTTAATGAGATGCAGGGTATCAGCACCGCCCGAGAACCGATACGCCGCCAGTAACCCGATGGAGACCTTCAGGCCGCCGCGCGATTGACCGGAGCGCACCCGGACGCAGAGACTGTTTGTGGCAGACGAGGTGGCATATGGCTGAGACGACGTCCGAAGGCGGTAGAAGCACCTTTGAAAATTTTGGCCGCAAGGTCGATGCGCAGTTCGGAAAGGTTGGGCCGCGCATTGATGATGAAGTGAAGCGGGTGATCACCTACCTCAACGATCAGGTGGTGCCGCAGGTGCGGCAGAACTCATCTTCCGCGTTGCGCGCCGCAGCCGAACAACTGGCGCGGCTGGCCGACCATCTGGACCAGGGCCGCAAAGAGCAGGGCTGCAATGCGGATACGCAGCAAACCGGAGACAAACGGAGTGCGTAGGCGTCTGCCGGCATCCGTGCTGGTATTCGCAGCGGCAACTTTCATCGCGGGCTGTCGGCACAAGCAGGCAACGGTCTATGCTCCGCCGCCGCCGATCCTGCTTCCCGCTCCGGCGTCCCATGACGGTGCGCCGGCAATTGCAGGCAATGCGCCGATTGCGCCGGCAACCGCAAATCCGGGTGTAACCAGCGGGTCGGATCTCGCTTTCGTCGCGAGCCATGCGCCCGTTTGGACGGAGACCGGCATCGCGAGCTGGTACGGGCCGCCGTACAACAGGCGGCGCGGCGCGAACGGGCAGATTTACGATCAGGATGCCATGACGGCAGCGCACCGCACGCTGCCGCTCAATTCACTCATTCGAGTCACAAATGTCAAAACTGGTCAGCAGGCGGTGCTGCACGTCACGGACCGCGGCCCATTTGTTCCAGGCCGCGTGCTGGATCTTTCGATGGCCTCCGCGAAGGCGCTGGGCTTGTACGTTGCCGGGACCGGACCGGTGCGCATCGATGTCTTCGCCGTGCCTGCGCCCATTGCGACCGGCGGCCGCTGGTGTGTGCAGATCGGCGCGTTCAAGCATGAAGATGAGGCGGAGAAGCTGCGTTCGCATCTGAGCCGCAAATACCAGAGCGCGAACGTCATCGAATTCAAAGGGCCGACCGGCCACTGGGTTCGGATACGCCCACTCCGCGATGACAAGGAACGTGCGGTAGCGATTGCGCACGAGCTGAAGCCGAGCGAGGGCGAGGCCTACCTGGTACGCCTCGATTAGCTACCCTCGTCCAGACCAATTCGCTACTCCGCCCGCAACGCATCCACCGGATTCGCCGATGCCGCGCGTTGCGCTGGAATGGCGCAGGCCACCAGCGACAGCACGATCATGGTAACGATCGAAGCCGTAAGGATGAGCGGATCGGTCGCGCTCACATTGAACAACATAGACGTGAGCAGCCTTGAGACGGCGAGTGAGCCGACAAGTCCCGCGGCGCAGCCGATGAATGCGAGTTTTGCGCCTGAGGTAAGCACGAGGCGCACAATCTGACTGCGACCGGAGCCGAGCGCCATCCGGATAGACATCTCCTGCGCACGCATGGAGACGGTAAACGCGATCACTGCGTAGACGCCAATGGCTGAGAGCAGCAGCGCTCCGAATGCGAAAGCGCTGATGACCGAGGTATTGAAGCGGCGCGGCGCTTCACTCGAAGAAAGCTGCTGATCCATTGTTTGAATCTGCTGCAAGGCGAGCAGCGGATCGAGCGACCCCACCGCGGAGCGTAGCGAATTCGTCATCTGCTCCGGCGGCAGCGTCGAGCGCAGAACAATAAATCCCCCAAAGCCACCCTGGTCCTTGGGCGCAAACTGTCCGAACATGCTTGCCCTTTGTTGGGCAGGAACGTAGATCTGCTCCTGATCCGGAGCATCGAGCGCGTTCATCTTGGTGTCCTCGACGACGCCGACGATAGTGACCCAGGGCGTTTCAGACCCCGGCGTTCCGATCCGAAGACGCCTTCCGATAGCATCTCCCTTCGGCCAGAAGCGATTGGCCAGTTTCTGGTTCACCACTGCGACCAGAGGTGCGCTTGCCTTGTCATCGAGATTGAAGAGCCGACCCTGGATACGGCGAATGCCCATCGCCTGGAAGTAGTTGCCTTCGGTGGATGTCCACGGCGCTATCCGCAGCTGGCTGCCGGAAGTGTCGCGAGCGGTTTCGTCCAGAACGTACGCGCTGCCGCCCTGGAATCCGGAGGCGGGCAGTACATTGGTGATTCCTGCGGCGACAACTCCCGGCATTGCCTGCAGGCGTTCGAGTAGTGAACGGTTGAACCTATCGCTGGCGGTCGGGATAGGGTACTGCTGAGACGGCAGATTGTATCCGGCGACGAGCACGTGATCGGCACGGAAACCGGGATCAACATCGCGCATCTTCTGGAAGCTGCGCAGGAAGGCTCCGGCTCCGGTCAGAAGAACAAGCGCCACCGCGATCTCGGTGACCACCAGGGCGGAGCGCAGGCGCCCGTGGCTGCCACCGGCGCTTCCCGTACGGCCACCTTCCTTCAGGTTTTCATTGACGCGCGTGCGAAGGGCGGCGAATGCCGGAGCAAGTCCACAGAGCGCGCCGGTCAGCAGGGCCAGAACAACTGCGAAGAGGACGACGCCCGTATCAAGGTGAATGCCATCGATGCGCGGCATGGATTCCGGCAGTAGCGGCACCGTTACCCTGAGTGCAAAAGCCGCGAGGATAAGCCCCAGCCCGCCGCCCGCCCCGCTGAGCAGGATGCCCTCCATCAGCGAATTGCCGATGAGCGCCCGCGGTGAAGCACCCAGCGCAAGGCGCAGCGCAAGCTCGCGCCGCCGCCGGATGGCGCGCACCAGCAGCAAGCCTGCGACATTGAGACACGCGATAAGAAGAACCACAAGCACGGCATAACTCAGAATGTGGACCAGCGGCTTGCCCGCGCCGACTGCCGAATCCTTCAGCGATTTGATATTGGCAGTGATGTGAATCTGCTTAAACTCCGGCGGAAAATTGCGCATGACCTCCTGCGCCGCGCGGCCCGCATCCTGGTTGGCCTGCTCCAAGCTGATCCCGGGCTTCAGACGGCCGACCATGTTGTAGCCCCAGTTCGCCGCACTGTTCGGAGAGAGTTCATCCGGCGTAAAACTCATCGGGACCCAGAGCTCGGATTGGTTCAGGCGGCCGGCGACGAGCGGAAACTCGAAGTTCCGGGGCATGACGCCGATGACGACGTAAGGCTTGCGATCGAGCAGGACTTTGGTGCCCAGAATTCCCGGGTCGCCGTGGAAGCGGGTCCGCCAGACACGATAACTGAGCACGGCGACGGTAGCGCGTCCGTCGTCTTCCTGCTGCGTAAAGACGCGGCCCATCAATGGCGCAACGCCGAGCGTGGGAAACACGCCTCCTGTCATGCGCGTGGCGTTCACCATTGCCGGCTCGCCACGGCCGGAGAGCTCATAACTTGATCCCGTATAGCCGCCCAGAGAACTGAAGCTCGTGGTGTCACGCAAATACGTGCGTATCTCGCCCGCGGTAACACCTGCATCATCGACTGGGATATTCGCGTTCAGGCTGTCGCTGACGCTGACAAGACCATCCGGATTATGGAAGGGAAGCGGCCGCAGCAGCACGCCTTCTACGAGCGAGAAAATCGCGGTCGTAGCGCCGATCCCCAGTGCAAGCGTGAGCACAACCATCAGCGCAAAGCCGGGTGTGCGGCGAAGCTGGCGTACCGCGAGGCGCAAGTTCAGAAACAGACCGTGCATGCGAAGGCTCCTTAAGCTCGTCAACGGAATACATGCAACTGCCCTGCCACAACGCGGCGCGCAAGTGCCTGAGCATGCTGGATCGCGCTGAAGAGGAGGTGTCCACCTGCACCGAGGCGTGTCCGAATATGGACGCATTCTCCGAACCGGATGCCGAATGCGGAAGACAGAGCGGTTCCGATGAGCATGCAGGCGGGGTGGCTCAGATGGAAACAGTGGCGGCGAGCGGGACGCTTTGCTACAACGTGGCATGCGGTTTCGGACGTTGCTGGTTATCTGCCTGCTTCTGAGCGGGTTGCGGAGTGCGGTGTGCGTCGGGCAATCCGCGCCGGCTGCGCACCCGCCTGCGGTACGGGCGATTGCTGGTGATTCCGCGCAGCGGGGCCCGGCGTATTCCCTTCCGCCAGACAAACTGAAGCGCGCCGAAGCCCTGAACCGCGACTTCGACTGGCTGTGGGCCGTCGGCACGGTATGGAGCGTGGTGTATCTGCTGCTCTTCCTGCGCCTGCACTGGGCCGCAAAGCTAAGTTGCTTTGCTTCGCTATGGGCGGGACCCAAATGGGTGCAGGGACTTATCTTTCTGCCGCTGCTGGTCATCGCGATTCGCCTGCTCAACCTGCCCCTCTCGCTCGCAGGACATCATCTCGGGCTGGCCTATGGACTCTCCATCGAGCGCTGGCCGGCCTGGTTCTGGGACTGGACGAAAGGGCTGCTGGTCAGCATCGGCACAACAACGCTGGTGGGCTCGTTGCTGTTTGCCATCGTGCGCCATTCGCGCCGCCGCTGGTGGCTGTGGTTCTGGCTGCTCTCGCTGCCTCTGATGCTGGCTGCCGTGTACGCGGAGCCGCTCATCATCGACCCGCTCTTCAACCATTTTGAGCCTCTGTCGCGCTCTCAGCCGGGGCTGGTGGCCCAACTGGAGCGCGTGGTCGAACGTTCGGGCGATAAGATTCCGCCGGATCACATGTTCCTCATGAAGGCGAGCGAGAAGACGACGGAGCTGAATGCCTATGTCACCGGATTTGGTAGTTCGAAACGGGTCGTGGTGTGGGACACATCCTTGAAGAAGTCAACGCCGGATGAGGTGCTGTTTATCTTCGGCCACGAGCTCGGCCACTACGTACTGGGCGATGTGGTACGCGGGCTCATGATGGCCGCCGCCGGTGCACTGCTGGCGCTATGGCTCGCATTTCACATCGTGAACAAGCTCGTGTGCCTCTATTGGAAGCGATGGGAAGTGCCGGCAGTGGAGGATTGGAGCGCCGTGGTGGTGCTGATGCTGGTCTTCACCGTCTTCTCCATCCTGAGCGATCCCATCAGCAACTCGATCAGCCGCTATGTAGAGCATCGTGCGGATGTCTATGGGCAGGAGATCGTGCATGGTATCGTTGCCGATCCGCAGGCGACGGCGGTGCACAGCTTCCAGACGCTCGGGGAGGAGTCGCTGGATATTCCCGACCCGAATCCGTGGATGGTCTTCTGGACCTACAGCCATCCGCCGATTGCGAAACGGGCAGAATTCGCGCGCGATTACGATCCCTGGAAGCCAGGCGGGCACCCCCGGTTTTTCTCCAGATAGATTGGGATAATCTGGTGCCTATGGACTGCCTGTTCTGCAAAATAGCCGCGGGCGAGATTCCCGTGCAGAAGCTGTACGAAGATGATGACGCCGTCGTCTTCGCCGACATTCGCCCGCAGGCGCCTGTGCATGTCCTTCTGATCCCCCGCAAGCACATCGCCTCGCTCGCGCATCTCTCGCATGGGGACGAGCGCATCGTCGGTCACCTGCACAAGGTCGCAAAGACAATTGCGGAAGAGAAGGGTCTGAGCAATGGTTTTCGCACCGTGATGAATACCGGAGCCGACGGTGGGCAGACGGTAGATCATCTCCATCTACACCTGCTGGGTGGACGGCCGATGCACTGGCCGCCAGGCTAAGGAGTGGATCATTGGACCGGAAGATCCGAAGATGTAGAGAGGAAGAGTTCAATGCAATTTGGGAGATTGTCAACGATGGCTCCCAGGCATATCGCGGCGTCATTCCAGCAGATCGCTTTAACGAACCGTATATGTCGCAGGAGGAACTGCAACGTCAGATCGATGAGGGCGTTACGTTCTGGGGGTATGAAGACGGCGGGCAGCTTCTTGGCGTGATGGGGATCCAGAAGGCTGCGGATGTCACGCTGATTCGTCATGCGTATGTACGGTCTGGAGATCAGAAGCGTGGTATCGGCGGAGCGCTGCTCGCGCATTTGCGTGCCCTGACGATCGATCCGGTTTTGATCGGCACGTGGCGTGATGCTTCATGGGCTATATCCTTTTACGAGAGACATGGTTTTTTCCTGGTGACAGATGAGGAAAAGGACCGGCTCCTACGTACATACTGGAATGTGCCGCAGCGGCAGATCGAAACTTCCGTTGTCCTTGCCGACAATCGGTGGAAGTACGGCGAGGATTAACGGTGCATCGAGTGTGGCTTTGCTTTGGTGACACCGCGCCGCGCAAACTTCAGCGCAGACCAATCCTTATCGACCGCGCAGACCTTGTAATCCACGAAGCCATACGACAATCCGGCCTCGCGCACATCGTCCTGATTAAAATCCCCGGCAAGCGAGCTGGTCTGCTTTGGATGGACGATCCAGAGAGAGGCGTTCCGCGGCAACGATGTGCGCGCCTGGGTGAACGCATGGATGAGCTCACGCCGTGTGTTCACAATGAAAAGAGCAAGCGTGGTGGAGGCGTCCAGTCGGCGTTGAGGGACGCTTCCGTATGGAATGGATGTGAGTATTTCCGAAAGCCATGACGCATCGCCGGTCAGCGGAACGATCGCAAAGTGCGTCTGCGCCTTGATGTCCAGTTTGCGCTCGAGTGCTCCAGCGCCGGTCGCTTTCAGCAGTTCACGAGAGCGCAAGCGCGGCGAAGGTGGCTGAGCCATGGCGCGTTCAATTGCCGCTGGCACATCTTCCCAGGGGACGAAGGTCGCGCCGGGAATAGCCGCTCGAATCGGATCGACCTTCGCGGCCAGCCCTCCGGCAAAGACCAATGGCAGATGGCAGGTGCTCTTGCTCGCGCAAAGCGACATGCCCAGCTCGCGCCCGTGCGAAGGCAGACGGTCCAGGTCGATGACGACAGCATCCGGATCGACTTCGCGGAAGTAGCGGACTGCCCCGCCCGGATTCGCGACCGGTTCCGCAACGATGCGATAGCCCGCACGCCGCAGTTCCGCCGCGTGACGCTTGGCGTCTGCCTCCTTCCAGCAGACAAGGCGTAACGTCTTCTGCTTTGCGGATGCCACCTTCGGCATGGCCGTTGATAGCACGTCACGTTTATCTCCGAAAAGAAAAAAAGCCCGCATGAATATGCGGGCTTTCTTTGGAATTCAGGAAGCTTAAGCCTGGATCGCCTGGAACTCGTCCTCTGGTTCGTCCACCGTGCCGTAGCGGCGCAACAGGCCCGGCAGGTTCTGCGAGAACGTGGAGCGCGGCATCACAGTATCGCAGCCCGCCTCGATAGATTTACTTTTCAGCTCACCCTGAATGTGCGCCAGGAAGCCGATGATCGACGTTCCGCGTTTGAGCTTGGCCTTGATCTTCGGAATCAGCGTGAGCGGCTTCGCGTTCGCGTTGTTTAGATCGAAGAGAATGAGCGCCGGGCGGTCCTCCTCGGCAGTCTCGGTCAGCTTCGTCACAATGTCCTTCTCCGGCTTGAGGAAGGCGACCTTGATGCCCAGCTTTTTCGAGACTTCCTGGATCTTGGCCAGGATGAAAAGGTCTTCGATAAAGCAGTAGATCCGGGTGGGCGCGTCCTCGCGTATGGGCACTGGCTGGACATAATCGGTTTCGGAGTAAAAGCCGCTGTGAGGCATGCCGCGGAAGTCATTGTTCGGCGAGTGGGTCACCGGATCGGCGACATTGCCGTTCGCTCCGCCGCGGTAGCTGTGGTCCATAGGACCAACGAAGACCTGCTGGCGGCGTCCGCCCTTGTTCTTGCGGCGTCCACCGGAATTTCCGTTTCCATTTCCGTTACCGGGCATGGGTCGAAAGCCATTGCTATTGCTATAGCCGCCCTGGTTGCCGGGGCTCTTTTGAAAGAAACGCTTGCCCGACTTCTGCTTCGGCTGCCCCTGGTGCTGGGCAGCAGGCGCTGGCGACGGCTGCCCACTGGGCGACGCGCCGTTCTGCTGCGGAGCGCCGTTCTGCTGGGCTTTCCCGCCTTTGTTACGGCGGCGCCTGCGGCGGCGGTGTCCTTGCCCCTGGCCCTGCCCTTGTGAAGGCGGTCCTTGCTGGTTCTGGGTCGGTGAAGCTGCGCTTTGGGGCTGCGCCTGCACGGCTCCCTGCGGCTCAGGGGCCGGGGACGAGTTCAGTTCTGTTGTCATTCGTGCACTTCCTGGTGCATTTCTGCAGTAACGATCTTTCTTTTCGGCGCCAGCGTTCCTTGTCGCAAACT
Organism: uncultured Acidobacteriaceae bacterium; assembly: GCA_963797895.1. Taxonomy (GTDB): domain Bacteria; phylum Acidobacteriota; class Terriglobia; order Terriglobales; family Acidobacteriaceae; genus KBS-83. The sequence continues at coordinate 201,147 of CAWCRD010000006.1, read as the reverse complement.
ACGCGGCAGGACTGCCGACAGCCGTCTTGGGGGCCGGAGTGGAGTTCCAGAAACGAAGACGCACGACACCCGTGTAACCGGAATGTTGGCGTGGCAACGTGCTTTCAACGGGCTCGAGCGTATTGTCTGCTCTCAACAGCGGATTTCCTGCTGGCGTTAACCGTTCGTACAGGCTTCCCAGGGCCTTGTTGCAGCCCGAAGCGCTGAGTCGCGGATCATACCGTGATGACTATTCGAAGTAGGGCGAGCCTTCAGTCTGGTTCCGGATCCCGATCCACCTGGATCTCACGCATCCGGTCCACATGAGGGCATCAGCCGCTCGATAGGCAAGTTCAAGCATACTGACTTGCCTGCTTCGTTGCAAGTGCAAAACTCGCAGAATGAGTCGTAAGTAACAGAACGGAAGAGAACCCGAGGCAGAAATAGAAACAGCAGCACCGGTAGTACGAACAACGCCGCCCGCAGGACGGGCGGCGTTGTTCCATGGCCAATCACTGGCCTCCCGAATGACCGCGTTCGTCTGCGGTGATAAAGTCCGGTGGCGGTAGGGCCTGGTGGGCGCCTGACTCTGCTCAGCCGGAGGTGAATCGCCGGGCCCTCTCTTCTATCGGGGACCACGTGCGTCGCTGGCTACCATGGCTTAGAGCAGTTGTTGTGCCAATCTGGAAACACTTTGTTTTGTTAAGGTTGGGTCAAAATGATCCATGATGGTTCTTCCGATTTCTGGAATTTCGTGGGATGAAATTTGAGTTTCCGTAGCGCCGATGCTCCGAATCAGCGCTGGCAAACCGCGCAATAGTGCGTGCCCCGCCCCGCCACCACGATGCGGCGGATCGGCGTTCCGCAAACCAGGCAGGGCTGTCCGGTACGCATATAGACGGAATGCCGGAGCTGAAAAAAGCCTCGCTCGCCCGCAGCATCGACATAGTCGGCTACTGAGGAGCCGCCGAGACGGATAGCCTCGCGCAACACTTTCTGCACGGCGGCATGCAGGCGGTCGAGCTCCGTTGCGGTGAGCCGCGCGGCCATGCGGCGGGGCCGGATTTTAGCGCGGAAGAGGCTCTCGTCGGCATAGATGTTGCCAACGCCATGCAGCAGATTCTGATTGAGCAGCGCGGCCTTGATCGAGGTGCGGCGGCGGTGAAACAGCTCGCGGAACTCCGCCTTCGAGACGCGCAGCGGCTCTTTGCCAGGACCGGTGAAGCCGGCAGATTGCGCCTCTTCGCTCTTGCCCGAGGTGTGGAGGCTCATCCGGCCGAAGCGCCGCGCGTCGACAAAGCGCAATTCCCGTCCCGAGTTCAGCGTCAAAACGCCGTGGGTATGGAGCGGTCTCGGCACATCGGGATCAGCGACGACGAGCCGCCCGGTCATGCCCAGGTGGACGATCCACTGCACAGGCTCGCGCTTCGGGTCGGGCGCGAAATCAAAGACGATGTGCTTGCCGACCCGATGGACACGCTCGACGGTCCGGCCCGTCAGCGCCTTCGCCATCACGACGGGAGGCGACTTCATGGGCTCGCGCTTGCTCGAAAACCAGACGTCGTCGATGCGGTCGCCCGCGATCCGCTGGTGGACGCCAATGGCTACGGTCTCGACTTCGGGGAGTTCAGGCATCGCTTCGCGTCTTCCAGCTAGACTATCCGTTTCGCCAATCGAAGGTGTCGCATGCGAGCGCTTCTTCTGGGCCTGACAATTCCGTTTCTCAGTATGGCCGGTGCCCACTCGCCGGATCATCGAGCGCAGTTCAGAGAAACGACGATTCGTGTCGGCAAGGGTCCGAAATGGATTTCGGTCGCCGACGTGAACCATGACCGTAACCCGAATCTCATGGTGGCAAATGCCGAGGCGGGCACGGTAACGGTGCTGCTCGGGAATGGGAGAGGCCGGTTCCACGAAGCCACCGGCTCGCCTTTTCCGCCGGGCATCTTCCGAACGACATCGCGATCGCCGACATGAACGGGGACGGAAACCCCGACCTGGTGATCGCAGATCATCAATCTCCATTCATCGCGATTCTGCTCGGTGACGGGAATGGGGGCTTCCGTCCTGCGCCTGGATCGCCGGTGAATGTCCGTTCCCATCCTCACCCGCACGGCGTTGTCGCCGCGGACTTCAATGGCGATGGGTATCCGGATGTCGTCACGGATAGTTGGGGCACGAACCAGATCGAGTTGCTGCTGGGCGACGGCAAGGGCGGCCTGCAGACGCCCGGCAAGTATTTTGCGACCGGCCGGCGCCCCTATGAGCGCCTGCGTTCCGCCGATTTCAACGGAGATGGAATTCCCGACATTGTGACAACCAATCTGGATGATGGGACGATCACAATCTTGCTTGGAGACGGCCACGGCGGTTTTCATAATGCCCCCGCGTCGCCATCTCCCGCAGGCGCGAAGCCTTGGCAAGTTGCGATCGGCGACGTGGACCGCGACGGCAGGGCGGACCTGCTGATCATTCCGTATGAGCGTGATCTCGCCGAACCATCGCAGGATGTAGCGACCATTCTGCTGGGAGACGGGAACGGCGGTTTCAAGCCGATGCCAGGCTCGCCGCTGCCGTTGCAGGGATGTCATGGACCGAACAGCGTGACGGCAGGCGATCTCTACGGTAACCGACGGCACGATGTCGTTGTCTCGTGCGCGCAGAGCAGAAACCTGCTGATCTTTGCGCCTGACAGCGGGGGACACTTCGTCGCGTTGAGCCAGCCCGCCAAGGGAGGCTGGGGCGCAGTCACCATCGCTCATCTATCCAATAGCCACCGCGCGGGCCACGGCCGCGGCGAACTCATCACGGCGAATGAGGCCGATGGAACCATCACGATCCTGTCTCCAAACTGAATATCAGAACCTCGAATCTGCCGGCGCGAAGTCAGGTGGCTTTATGTGCGCACGGCTGCCGTATATCATCAGCTTTGGCGCCGGGACCAGATTGGACCAGCCATAGATGCTGCAATCACTCGGTCCGGTGCGATCCCGGCGGCACCTCCCTTCAGTTGGCCAGAATCCCACTGACTACGTTGCGTCAGGACTGGCGGAAGTCTGGCAGAAGAGGTTTCAGGAGACATAGAGTTCAGGATGCGAGCAAAGACTGCGGTTGTTTTGGGCGCCCAGTGGGGCGATGAGGGCAAGGGCAAGATCGTGGATGTGCTCTCGGAGCGCTTCTCGGTGGTGGCGCGCTATGCCGGCGGCCACAATGCCGGCCATACAGTCATCATCCGCGGGAAAAAGTTCATTCTGCAGCTTGTGCCCTGCGGCGTGCTGCGGCCGGATTGCCGTGCCGTGATCGGGAACGGCGTGGTGCTGGACCCGGTCGCGTTCCTCAAAGAAGTTGAAAAGCTGGACGGGCTGGGTGTGGACACGCGCGGGCAGCTCTTCGTCTCCAATCGCGCGCAGGTGATTCTGCCGTACCACCGGATGATTGAGCTGGCCAGCGAAAGCGCGCCCGGCCGAACGAAAATCGGCACAACCAGCCGCGGCATCGGCCCGGCGTACGAAGACAAGATGCACCGCAATGGTCTGCGCGTGGTGGACCTGCTGAACACCAAAATTCTGAAGACGCATATCGAGAACGCCTGCCGGGAGAAGAATGCGATCGCCCATGCGCTCTTCGGTACTGACCCACTCGATCCGGCACAGATTTATGACGAGTACGCCGCTGCGGCGGAGCAGGTGCGGCCCTACGTGACCGACACGGCAGCGCTCTTGAACAAGGCCATCGGCGAAGGCAAAAGCGTGATGTTCGAGGGCGCGCAGGGCACCCTGCTGGACATTGACCACGGGACGTATCCGTTTGTCACATCGTCCTCGGCTACGGCGGGTGGCGCGGTGACAGGCACGGGCGTCGGGCCGACACGCATCGGCACAGTCATCGGCGTGACCAAGGCGTACGTGACGCGCGTGGGCGAAGGGCCCTTCCCTACCGAGATTCACGATGCGATGGGCGAGGAGCTGCGCACACGTGGGCAGGAATTCGGCGCGGTAACGGGACGGCCCCGTCGCTGCGGCTGGCTGGATCTGCCGCTCCTGCGCTACTCGAACATGATCAACGGGACAGAGTGGCTGGTGGTGACCAAGCTGGATGTGCTGGACTCGCTGGCCGAGATCCCGGTGTGTACCGGCTACCGAATCGACGGGAAAGAGACAGACCTGGTTCCTGCCGACGTGAGCGGCCTGGAGCGCATCGAACCTGTGTATACCAAGCTGAAGGGCTGGCAGGCGGCGACAGATGCAGTGCGCTCCTTCGAGGACCTGCCCAAGCTGGCGCAGGAGTATCTGCGCTTCCTGGAGCGGGAGTCGGGCGCAAAAATCGGGATGGTGTCGACCGGGCCGGATCGCGAGCAGACGATGGAAATGCCGGGATTCCACGCGACGCTCGATGCCATGCAGGGATAGATGCCGAAGCCATCGGAAATTGCTGTGCGCTCATCCGGGGTTCTCGATGCGGTTCTCATCTGAGTACGCATTACCGCAGTTCAACAGTGGTAATGCGCCGTCTGGCGCATCCTTTTGACTGGGAGTTTCGGCCCGGAATACCATCCATACGCTTATGCATCTCCACCGCTGGGCCCGAGGGTTGACCGCACGAGACGGAGCCGTCGTGCTCCTACTGGCCGCGTGCCTGCCCGGATTTGCCGTTCCGGCGAAAGCCGCGACCATCCCGTTGCTGCACAAAGAAGATCGCCTTCACCGAGAGATCGAGGGCCTGGAGTCCGAGTGGCGCACGGCAATGGTGCAGAACGATGTAGCGACCATCAACCGCCTGCTGGCAGATGACTACCTAGGCATCAATCCCAATGGGACGCTGGAGACCAAAGCAGATGCGCTGGCTCAGCACCGCTCGGGCGCGATGAAGGTTACAAGCATCGAGCCGACCAGCCTGAAGGTCCGGGTCTACGGCGACACCGCCGTGGTGACATCCCGTGTCGATGTGCAGGGCACAGATGGAGACCGAGACATCAGCGGCCTCTATCACTACACACGCGTGTATAGCCACCGCTCGGGCGAGTGGAAGATCGTGAGCTTCGAGGCAAGCCGCATTGCTCCGGGCAGCAAGCGCTGATATTTCCTCTTCCCGATCTGGAACTGTGACACGAGGGTTTCCGGAGGGCGAAGCCCGCCAGAGAGCATTCCGAGAGCGGCTTCACCTGCTGCGACGAAATTCGGGGCGGCTCTGCCCTGGTTCTCTACCGAATGTTCCACGTGGAACATTCGGTAGAGATGTCTATATTGAAATATCCAGCTCTGCTTCGACGCGGTCGAGCAGGCGGAGCAGCTCGTCCGGATCGATGCGGAAGCCGCCTTCGACGGCCGCCCCGGTGATCGATCCGTAGCGCATGGTGCCGATGCAGTCCGTAAGGTCCTTGTAGTGATTAATGTAGCGGTACGGCGGAATCATCGCGACGATGCCCCCACGCTCCGCCATGGCGAGGAAGGCGTGCGTGAGCTGGCTGCCTTCGACGCCCAGAGCAATGCACGCGCCTGCGCAGGCCTGGGCAACTTCGCGCGCGGTGCACTGTGCCGGGTCGACGATCTCAAAGCCACGCTTTGCCAGCATGACCTCCACTTCCTCTTCGTTTACCAGCACCCGCTCGGCTCCGCTGCGCCCGCGGTGGAGCATGACTCTGCGGTTTGCAATCGGCGCGGTCTGCTGCCGGATGCGGCGGCGCAGCTCGCGGTACTGGGCGGCGCGATAGCTGTTCTGCGCGACATTGTCGATCCACGTGAGTCGGCTGAACCGGGCGCGAACCAGCGGCTGCGGGTGCAGCTCGAGCATTTCTAAATAGCCGGGCTCATGCGTGTAGGGCGTGCGGGCTGTCCCAATGACTGGACTGCCGTGCCGGCCGGCTTCGAGCAGCAGCGGCAGATCATCCGAGAGCCAGTGGCCGAAGTAAAAGGAGCCGACGAAAGTGGAGCCGCAGACAGCGTGATCGAGCCGCGCGGGTTTGCCGCCCGGCCATGAGGATGGGTGCAGGGCATTCCACGAGCGCCACACCTTTGAAGAGAACCACCCATCCCAGAGCACGGCATCTTCAAGCTCATAGAGAATCGTTGCTCCGTGACGGCGCACGCCGCCGTCCATGCGGGCACGCTCCTCCTTCATAGTGGTGGTCGCCTCGCACGCCGTGGCACGCTCGAAGTCGCGGGGATCGCAGATGCCGGGCGGCGTCTCCTGATCTTCGGCCGGGCACAGCACCTCGCGGCGGGTGCAGATGTCATCGATGGACGGACCACGGCGCGCGAGGAACGAGAGTGCGCGGTTGCGGATTCTGGATCGCAGTGTGGTCATCCGGGATTTCTGCGAAATGAGATGCGTGTACGCGATCAATCTGCGGCGGCAAGCGCTGCGTCTGCGATCATGGCGGCCTCGACCGTCTCGCGTACCTTATGTACCCGAACCAAGGATGCGCCCATCAGTATCGCGATGGTGGTGGCGGCGAGTGTCGCATGCTCGCGCGCGGAGACCGGCGCATTGGCCGCACCGTAAAGCGGAGCGAGCGTGTGGCCGAGGAAGCTTTTGCGCGAAACGCCGGCCAGCAGCGGCTGGCCCAACCCGGCGAGTTCCGGAAGACCGCGCAGCAGTGAATAGTTTGCGTCCTGCATCTTGCCGAAGCCGAAGCCGGGATCGAGGACGATGTGTTCCGGCGCGATGCCAGCGTCGATCGCAGCGGCACGTCGCTCCGCGAGCTCCCGCCTTACCAGCGGCACCACTTCATCCGGCGTGAGACGCGGAAGGGATTTCCATTCAACAGGGCGTCCGCGCGCGTGCATCAGGACGAGCCCGCATTGGAGCCTCGCGCAGGTGGCGGCCATGGCCTCATCCCACAGCAGGCCGCTGACATCGTTGACTATCTCCGCGCCGGCTTGAACGGCTGCACGTGCCGTGATGGCGTGGTAGCTGTCGATGGAGAGGAGCGCGTCGGGTTTGGCGCGGCGGATGCCTTCGATGACCGGGAGGACGCGGTCGATTTCCTGCTGGATCGATATGGTTCCGCTGACGCCGGGCCGCGTGGATTCGCCACCGATATCGACGATTGCTGCGCCATCGGCGAACATGCCGAGCGCTGTCTCGACCGCTTGCTCGACCGATCGGAGATGGCCGCCGTCGGAGAACGAATCGGGCGTCACGTTCAGGACGCCCATAACGCGCGTGGTCGCCCCCAGCGCGAGCGAGCGGCTGCGGAGCTTCCATTCGAAGTGAGCGCGGCGATGCATCTGCGGTCAGGGTATCGCAGCCGGCGCTTGATACACTCCGCGTGCATGCACTCTCGCGTTCCAGAGCATTTCTCCTGCAGGTCCAACGCGCCGACTGAAAGCCCTTGTGGCTTTTCTGTGAACAAAAGCCACGCCGACTACCATTCGCCGCTCCACAGCAGCAGGAAAAATGCTCTGCCGGCCATCGCTCTCCTGCTGTTTGCGCCGCTGTCGTTTGCGGCACACGCTCCGCGCCATCATCGCAAGGAGCCGCCGCTGGCTGTCCAGGTGAACCGGCTGCTGGCTAGCCCGGAGATCGCCAACGCACACTGGGGCATCTCGGTGACCACGCTGGACGGCAAGCAGGTCTTTGCCTTGAACGATGGGCAGCTCTTTGAGCCGGCCTCGAACGCGAAGATGTTTACGACCGCGACGGCTGCAGCGCTGTTGCCGCTCTCACTCACGTACACGACGAAGGTTGTGGCAGAGGGAGCGATTGACAGTGCGGGCACACTGCATGGAAACATCGTGATCCTTGGCGTGGGCGATCCGAATATCTCGGGACGCGCGCTGCCGTACACCGCACCGACCGATCAGCCGAAAGTTGAGTTCCCAAAGAGCGAGTATCCGAACCCGCCGCTGGCTGCGCTGGAAGCGATGGCGCACCAGGTGAAGGCGAGCGGCGTGAAGCAGGTAGATGGTGATGTTATCGGAGATGACACATGGTTTCCGGCAGAGCGCTACGGCTCGGGCTGGAGTTGGGACGACCTGGTGTGGCTCTATGGCGCACCGATCTCGGCGCTGACCGTGAACGACAATGCCCTCTTTCTAAACGCAGACCCCGGCGCGCAGCCGGGCGACAAAATCACGCCGCAGTTCGATCCGCCGGTGGACTATTACACACTGGAAAACTCGCTCACGACAGCGCCGCAGGGAACTCAGGCGGAGTACGGCGTCGATCGCGCGCCGGGCTCGCTGGACGTGCGGGTGTATGGCGCAATCGCGATTGGCAGCAGCGGCCTGCATGATGGTCTGGCGATTCAGGACCCCGCAGACTTTGCAGCGCGTGCGTTTCTCGGCATGCTGCGGCAACGCGGCATCGCGGTGACGGGCACAGCGAAGCCGCGGCATCGCGAGAGCGTGGACACGGAGAGCTTGCGCAAGGAGCAGGAAGAGGCACTGGCGCTGACGCGCTCGACGCTCCAGACGGTGACGACTGCGCCTGCCGGCAAGCGGGTGCTCGCCTCGCATGTGTCGCCGCCGTTGATCGAGGATATGACGGTGACCCTGAAGGTGAGCCAGAACCTGCACGCGGAGATCACGCTGCGCACCCTGGGCAAGCTGCTGGCGCGCGATGGATCGTTGGGGCAGGGCACGCGGGTGGTGCGGCAGTTCCTGATTTCGATCGGTGTGCAGCCGCAGGATTTCTTTTTCTTCGACGGCTCCGGGCTATCGAACCAGGACCTGATCACCCCGCGCGCCGCCACTACGCTGCTGACGTATGTGGCGCGGCAGCCGTGGGGACAAAGCTGGCGCGGGGCGCTGCCGGTGGCCGGTGTGGACGGCACGCTGCAACATCGCTTCACCAAATCGCCAGTGAAGGGCGCGCTGAACGCGAAGACCGGCACGCTGGGCGAGGTGCGAGCGCTCTCCGGCTATCTGACGACCGCGTCGGGGCGGACGCTGGCGATCTCGATTCTGGTCAACGATCATCAGCCCGAATCGCATGCCGAGGGCAAGGCGATGGATCAACTGGTGGAGATGATCTGGAACGCGGAGTAGGTACTTGCGTAGGGACGGCGGCCCTTGGCGCGAGCTTTGCAATTCGCTTTGCGTTGCTCGCTCACTTCCGGTTTTCGGCTCGATACAATCATTTCTTGCGTACCTGCTCTTCATTGCTCTTGTGTCTCACTGCCGGTCTGCTTGCGGCGGGATGCAAGTCGCTGCCGCCGGGGAAGCCGCTCTCTTCGCTTACGCCGGAGGAGGCGCAGGGCCGGGCAGTGTTTGTTTCGGCGTGTGCGCGCTGCCACAATGCATACGACCCGCAGGCGCTGCATGGGCCGAGTCTGTTTGGAGTGTTTCGCAAGCCGTATCTGCCGAGCGGTGCGCCGGCGCGGGATGATCGAGTGACGGAGGTGATCCTGCACGGACGCGGTCTGATGCCCGCGGCGGGCGGAGAACTTACGGAGCAGCAGCTTCAGGATTTGCTGCGCTATTTGCATACGCTATGAACAAGCCATCGAATACCAAATCGCCGTCTGTCGAGTATCGCGGCCTGTTGCCGGCGATGGCGGGGATTGCGTTGTACATGTTCGTGCTGGCCGGTGTGGTTGGCTTTGGCGCGGCCACCGGACGTTTCCCGAAGCTCTTCCTCATTTTGTGCGTGCTCTTTGTCGCGGCGGCGGTGGGACTGATCCGGCTTTATCGCTGGGGATGGGCACTGACCACCGCAGCCAGTTTTCTGCTGATGAGCTATGGCATCTGGGCGTACATCCACATGCGCCTGGCCGCGGCGCTGGTGATGTCATTTCTGAATCTAGTGTTCTTTCTTTACCTGGTGCGGCCCGAGGTGCGCGACCGACTTCGATGACGCGGTGGCTTCTTTCGGCGCTTCGCTACAATAGATACAGGTATTCCGCGTGGCCGATCTTCAGGCATTCCCGTCCATTCCGATTCCATCTGCGCCTATTACCGATTTGGTGCAGATAGACACTGCGCCGCGCGTGCGCGCGCCGAAGCCGGCGTGGCTGAAGGCGAAGGCGCCGGTGGGCGAGAACTACCACGGGCTGAAGAAGCTGGCGCGCTCGCTGAACCTGCACACGGTGTGCGAGAGCGCGCAGTGCCCGAACATCGGCGAGTGCTGGGAACACAAGACCGCCACCTTCATGATGCTGGGCAACCTATGCACGCGGCGCTGCGGCTTTTGCGCTGTGCCCAAGGGACGCCCGGAGGCGATCGACTTTGATGAGCCGCGACGCGTGGCGGAGGCGATTGCGATCCTCGGCCTGAAGCACGCCGTCGTAACCAGCGTGAACCGCGACGACGATGTGGTGGGCGGTGCGCGCGCCTTTGCGCTGCTGATCGACGAAGTGCGGAAGCAGGCGCCGGGCTGCCAAATCGAGGTGCTGGTGCCGGATTTCCAGGGACGCGAAGAGGCGATCCGGCTGGTGGTGGATGCGCGCCCCGAAGTGCTGAACCACAATACGGAGACGGTGCCACGGCTGTATCGTGCGGTGCGCTCCGGATCCCGCTACGAGCGCTCGCTGCAACTGCTGGAAACAGCGAAGCGGCTGGATCCCACGATCATCACCAAGAGCGGCGTGATGGCCGGGCTTGGCGAAGAGATGGATGAACTGCTGGCGGTCTTCCGCGATCTCGCGAACGTGGGTGTGGACATCCTGACGGTGGGCCAGTATCTGCGTCCGTCGAAGGACCACCTGCCAATGGCGCGCTACTACACGCCGGACGAATTCGCCCAGATGAAGGCCGCAGCGATGGAGATGGGCTTCCGGCATGTGGAGTCGGGGCCTCTGGTGCGCTCGAGTTATCACGCGCATGAGCAGGCGGCGTCGACTGGGCTTACGGTGATCGCGTAAAAGTTGATTGGTTTCTGCGCCCGTCCCTTTTGCAATTCTTACGGATCAGCCACTAACATCGGACGCGTTCTTCATGCGAGGGCCGCGACCATGCTCAATCGTTTGCCTCTGCTCCGCCTTTCCAGCATCACTCTTGTTCTGGCTGCTGCGCTGATGCCTGCTCTGCTGGCGCAGGCTCCGCATGCGCTGACCAGCGCGGACCGCCAGCGCATCGACGAGATCATTCACAAGATGACGGCCGGTGAGAAGCTGGACTACATCGGCGGCACGGGCTTTGCTGTGCGGGCGATGCCGCGGCTACATCTGCCTGCGCTGGAGATGTCGGACGGGCCGATCGGTGTGCGTTCGAACTCCGGCTTTCCTTCGACGACATATGCAGGCGGCATTGGACTGGCGGCGAGCTGGGACCGCGAGCTTGCCGCGCGCGTGGGTGCGGGCATTGGCCGCGACGCGCGGGCGCGCGGCATCAATTACATGTTGGGACCGGGTGTGAATATCTATCGCTCGCCGCGCAATGGCCGCAACTTCGAGTACTTCGGCGAAGATCCTTTTCTCGCCGCGAACATCGCAGTGGGCTACGTCACAGGCATGCAGGGGCAGGGTGTCAGCTCGACGATCAAGCACTACATGGGCAACAACTCCGAATTCCTGCGGCACGATTCGGATTCGATCATCGATCCGCGCACCATGCACGAGATCTATCTGCCGGCATTTGAGGCTGCGGTGAAGAAGGCGCAGGTTGGTGCCGTGATGGATTCCTACAATCTCGTCAATGGGGAGCATTCCACGCAGAACCCTCAGATCAACATCGAGATCCTGCGCAAGGAGTTCGGCTTTGAGGGCACGTTGATGTCGGACTGGGACGCGACCTACGACGGTGTAGCGGCGGCGAATGGCGGTTTAGACATCGAGATGCCGAAGGGCGATCACATGAATCGCGAGACCCTGGACCCGGCCATCAAATCGGGCAAAGTCTCCGAAGCGACGATCGATGATAAGGTGCGGCACATCCTCTCGACGGCGATGATGTTCGGCTGGCTGGATCGCGATCAGACGGACAGGTTGATCTCTTATGTAGATCGGAGCAATCGAGAGACAGCGCTGGATTCGGCGCGCGAATCTGCGGTGCTGCTGAAGAACCAAGGCAATCTGCTGCCACTCAACAAATCCGAGATCAAGAACATCCTCATCGTGGGGCCGGATGCATATCCGGGTGCGCCGGTGGGCGGCGGCAGCGCGGGCGTTGTACCGTTCCATACGGTGAGCCCGCTGGAGGGGCTGACGGATTTGCTTGGCAAGACGGCGAATGTGTTCTACGACCGCGGCGTTCCGGAAATTGCAGAGCTGGCGCACGACACTGATTTCACCACCGACGCACACGGCGGTAAGGCTGGATTGGTCTTTGAGAGCTACACAAACCCGGATCTTTCGGGGGAGCCCGAGAAGAAAGCTGTGGTGCCGCACATCAATGTCAGCGGGTTGGGATGGGATTCGCTGGGCGGTTCGGATGCGATGGATGCGATCATGGCTGCGCCAAACGTGCATGTGTCGCATCGCTTCACGGGCTACTACAACGCGCCAGTTGCCGGCAGATACATCCTTGCGCTTCAGGGCTCGGGCGAGGGCTCCGGCAACCGCGTATATCTGGATGACAAGCTCATCATCGACGACTGGGCGCTGCTGCGCGCCTTTGCGCCGCACGTCACCGTGGAGCTGACGGCGGGCCCGCACAAGGTAGTCGTCGAGGACCGCCAGACCTTCGTCATCGGCGGGCGGCTTCGGCTGGCCATCGTGGATGCAAACAAAATCGTGAACGCCCGTGCGAAAGAGCTGGCTGCGAAAGCGGAGGTAGTGGTGGTTGCGGCTGGTTTTGACGCGAGCAGCGAGAGTGAAGGCGGCGACCGCACCTTCGCGCTGCCCTATGGGCAGGATGAGCTGATCCAGGCGATGGCGCAGGCAAACAAGAAGGTGGTCGTCGCGGTTACCTCTGGCGGGAATGTAGATTCAAATGCGTGGCGCGATCGCGTGCCCGCGTTGCTCGAAACCTGGTATGGAGGGCAGGACGGCGGCCGGGCACTGGCCGAGATACTGCTCGGCGAGGTGAACCCCTCCGGCCATCTGCCGGTCACCTTCGAACGGCGTGCGGAGGACAATCCAACGTTCGCGAACTACTATCCGGAGCCAGGGACGAAGCGTGTGGTCTACAAGGAAGGGATTTTTGTGGGCTATCGCGGCTATGACCACAACCATGTCAAACCACTCTTCCCGTTTGGCTATGGGCTCTCCTACACCACGTTCAAGTTTGCCAACCTGGCGGTGAGCCCCGAGTCCGCAGGCGCGAATTCGCAGGTGAATGTCACGTTCGATGTGACAAATACCGGTTCGCGCAAAGGCGCGGAGGTGGCGCAGGTGTACGTCTCCGAAGAGCACGCAAAGGTCGAGCGTCCCGAACGCGAGCTGAAGGGATTTGAGCGCGTGTTGCTGGAGCCAGGAGAGACGAAGCACGTCTCCGTGGCGCTCGATGCGCGGGCGTTTGCGTACTGGAGCCCGGAAGCGAAGAAGTGGACAACCGATCCGGGCCGGTTCATGATCCACGTCGGCGATTCGGTAGAAGACACGCCTCTGACCGGCAGCGTGGAGCTGACGAGCGACGCGGCCAACTCGAAGTTCTGATCACAGAAACAGCGCACCCCGCTCCGAATAAGCGGGGTGCGCGTTCAGCAGTCGGACCTTACTGCAGCAGGTCGACCAGGTTTGCGATGAAGTATGTGACCGGATCATAGACGACCACGTAACCGTCGTAGTATCCCATCTGGTAGCCAGGCGGGGGTGGCGGCAGGTAACCGTAGACGTCTTGAGGCACCGGCTGCAGATAAGTGATGTCGTCGTATGGGTAGTAGCCGCCGACTGCAAACCTTGGGCGGTTGGCACGGTTGATAGCGCGCATTCGCGCTGCGTAGTAGCTGCGCAGCCGGTCGCGGTCCGAGGGTCGGAAGCTGTAGGAGGACCGGTGTTGTGGCGGGCGGCCCCACTGCGGCGGCCGGCCCTGAACAGGCTGGCTCACTGGCCGGCGCTGCTGGGAATTCCGTTGTTGGGAAGTCCGCTGTTGCGGAGGCCTCGCCGCCGGCTGCGGCCTTGCCTCTGCCGGACGTGCCGGGGCTGGCCTGGCGGCGGGCCGTGGTTGTGTCTGGGAATGTGTGGGCTGCGGTCGTGCCTGCTGGGAATGTGTGGGCTGCGGCCGTGCTTGCTGGGGTCGTGAGGGTTGCGGCTGGGTGTGCTGGGGACGGGCCGTGGATTGCGTCGGGGTAGGCCTGTTGCCGCCCGGCCGAGCGCCGGCCGGCGGTCGATTGCCAGGTTCGGGCTTCGCCGCTGGAGCGGGCCGTGTCTGCCGGTTGTCCTGCGGGTTTGGTCGATCCTGTGCGTGCAGCGCCGGTAGCAGCGCCGCGGCAAGACTACATGCGAGAAATCCCTGTAACAGCCGAACAATCCTTCGATCCATCGGTATTTCCTCCCATCCTCCGAAGACCGCGTGGAGGCATAGGCCGGATGCTGCAGAAATGGGCAAAGCCATGCGTCCGGTCTGCTGCCGTTGGATGCCATATTCTGGCCGGCGTCCGCTAGAATCTAGCTTTGCCACGAGGAGGGAAGAAACATCATGGCAGTTTCGACGATGGCCACCATTCCGGCGCTGAAGACGATTCACCAGCAGCTGAAGACGCGCATGGAGAAGGCCGTGAACGACTTCCGGCAGAACCTGGCTTCCACGCGCACGGGGCGGGCCAATATCCAGATGCTGGAGCACGTGCGCGTCGCTTATTACGGTGCGGAAATGCCGCTGAACCAGGTTGCCCAGTTGTCGATCCCCGATGCACAGACAATCCTGATCCAGCCCTTCGACCCGTCGGCGATTGCGGAGATCGAAAAAGGGCTGCGGACGGCGGATTCAAGCTTCAACCCGCAGAACGACGGCAAAGTGGTCCGGCTGAAGATTCCGCCAATGACGGAGGAACGGCGCAGGGACGTGGTGAAGCAGTTGAACCGCGTGCTTGAGGAGCATCGCACAGGCATCCGCAATGTGCGGCGCGACGGGAACGAGGCGATCAAGAAGGCAGCGAAGGAAAAACAGATCTCCGAGGACGAGGAGAAGCGGGCGCTGGATGAGATTCAAAAGCTGACCGATGAAGAGATCAAGCGGATGGAAGAGCTCTCCAGGAACAAAGAGAAGGAAGTGATGCAGGTCTGAGGCGGCCGCAATGCCCTCAATGCTGGTGATCGCGCAGATTCGACCGATACGAGAAGAAGATGCCCCGACGGTCGCTGTTTTATGCGAGCAGCTTGGGTATCCGGCGGACATGCCGGCGGTGCTGGCGCGGGTACGGCAGATTACTGCCGATCCTAACCGCACCGTCCTGGTGGCGTGCGTGGATGACGCTGTTGTCGGGTGGATGGACCTCAGCATTGAATACCATCTGCAATCGGAGCCGGTGGCTCTCGTGGGCGGGCTGGTGGTTGCAGAGGCCGTGCGGGGGCGGGGGATTGGGCGGCAGCTTTGCCAGGCTGCGGAGCTCTGGGCTCGGGAACGCGGGATGAGCCGGATCCGGGTCCGCTCCAATGCGATCCGGGAGCGGGCGCATGCTTTCTATCTCAGGGATGGATATGCGCGGGTGAAGACTTCGGCGGTCTTGGAGAAGACGCTGCCGGGTTGCTGATAGGCCCCGAACGGGAGAAACTCCTCCCAGCTAGCCTTCGTCAGTTTGAGCAGCAATTTGAAAAAAATTTGGGGAGCATGTCGAATCCTTGTTCCCTCCTTCGACATACAGGTAGAAGGAGAATACGCCATGAAATCGAATGGGAGCTTCGCCACAACGACATCCGCCGGGGTTCTTCTGGCGCTCATGCTGGCAGCGGGCGGCGCGCATTCGCTTCCATGCGTTGCGTGCGAGGTAAGTTCCTCGTACCACGCGGCCGTCCGGGTCTATGACAGGGCGCGTGCGTGGGGCACGATTGCGCACTGGTGGATCGATCCGGAATCGGCTCCCGCAGCGCAGCCCGAGGAGCCTTCTCCGATCTCCGAGGATGTATGCACGGCGCGCCCGGCGGATGCGCGTATGCGGTAAGGGCTCTGGCTTAGTATCGTCCTCATGATCGAAGGTGCTCGCTTTGCCCTCTTTGCCACGGCTGCCCTACTGCTGGCGGTGACACCTGGCCCGGGCATGCTGTATGTCCTGGGCCGGACGATGCATGGCGGACGGCGGGAAGGATTCCTTTCGTCGCTTGGGACCTTTGCCGGCGGGTCGGTGCACGTGATTGCTGCGGCGCTAGGTTTGTCGGCGGTGCTTGCGACTTCGGCGACCGCATTTCAGGTGGTGCGGTATGCGGGCGCGGCATATCTCATCTATCTGGGAATTGCGATGATCCGCAGCCGTAACCTGCCGTCGAGAGAGGATGCCCAACATCCAGCGGCAATGCCGGCCCGTTCGTCGCGGCCATTTCTGCAGGGGATCACGACCGAGGTTCTCAATCCGAAGACGGCGCTCTTCTTCCTCTCATTCATCCCGCAATTTGTATCGACGGGTCGCGGACATGTAACGCTGCAGTTCCTTGCGCTGGGCGCCGTTTCCGTGACGCTGAATACCTGCGCCGATCTGGGCGTGGTGATGGCGGCAGGTGCACTAGCCGCGAGGCTGAAGCAAGACAGGCGCTTTGTGCGCCGGCAGCGCACGGCCTCAGGCGTAGGAATGATCGGGCTGGGGATCTACGTCGCTGCCAAATGAGGCCAGCGCCTTTTTCAATGCAGGCAATCGTGAAGCTGTAGCCACCTATGAATTAGCCGTTGAGTAACCCGAACGGCCAATTTCGAGCGCTTTGCTTGCGCTGAAGAGAGCAAATAAACGACCCAGAATCTGACGAGTAACGGGTTGCGGATGAGCAACTTGCGAAAGGTTGCCTGCCCCGTCCGGGGGGCTCTGTGCCCATTTAAGTGCCGTTTTTCGCCGTTCGGCGCACCTGGGTTTATGGTTTGTCACCCGGGCAGTAGCCTGATGCTGAAAGAGTACCGCCTGTTCCATCGCGGGATTCTTGTTCCGAAGTCTGCAGTTGCATCTAGATTCAGTAGGATGAAGCATCCCGGTTCAAAACGGGAAAGCGATATTGGGAGCGGAGCCTGCAGGCTCACACAGGAGATTTGAATGTCGAAAGCTGTCAAATACGCAGAGCGGGCTGTCACCATCGCTGCCCAGGGCGCGTGGACTATCTTCGAAAAGCTGAACAGCATCAAGCCGAACCCTTCGTTCACGCCTAAGTGGTCGGAGAAGCCGCTGTTGAAGAGCTACCAGAAGGAGAAGCCTCCGCTGGGTTGGCCCCGTACCACCGATTCGTTGTGCCCGAGGTGCGTTCCGGAGATCCGCCAGCAGATCATTGACGGCAAGCTGCCGCACGAGATTCTGCTGAATGAGAAGGTCGGTGAGATCAAGGCGCAGATCATCGAGCGCGACGGCCAGATCCTGATGGTGAAGGATTGCCCCAAGCACGGGCACTTTGAAGACGTGATGTCGATTGACACTAAGTTCTTCAAGCATCTGGAAGATGTCTTCCCGGGCCGCGACATCCGCGCACACAATGACGAGAAGCTGCACAATCACGGCACCTCGACCGTGACGCATGGCCGCGGGTCGGTTTTGACAATCGATCTGACCAACCGCTGCAACATGATGTGCGATCCGTGCTTCATGGATGCGAACCAGGTTGGCTTCGTCCACGAGCTGACGTGGGACGACATCAAGACAATGCTGGACAATGCGATCTCGATCAAGCCGCGGCGCCAGATGTCGGTGCAGTTCTCGGGAGGCGAGCCGACGCTGTCGCCGTACTTCCTGGACGCGGTCGCCTACTCGCGCAAGGTGGGTTACAACTCGGTGCAGGCGGCGACCAATGGTATCGAGTTTGCGAAGTCCAAGGAGTTCTGCCGCGCTGCTGCCGAGGCGGGTCTGCGCTATGCGTACCTGCAGTTTGACGGTATCGGCAATGCCGCCAACTCGCACCGCAAGGTGGGCAACGCGTTCGACGTGAAGCTGCAGGCCATCCACAACCTGCATGAGGCCGGCGTGGACATCGTGCCGGTGACGACGATCGTGAACGGCATCAACAACGAGCAAGTTGGACGCATCATCCAGTTCGCGCTCGACAATCCGAAGCGGATTAACTTCCTGAGCTTTCAGCCGGTGAGTTTTACTGGCCGCGACGAAGAAGTCAGCGACGAGCGGCGTCAGGCACAGCGTTACACGTTGAGCCATCTGGCGCATGACGTGAAGAACCAGACAGGCATGGGCATTCCCGAGCGCGACTGGTTCCCGATCAGCTTCATGAGCACCTTTTCCGACTGGGCCGACCTGGTGCACGGGCCGACCGCGGACTGGGGTCAGCTCTCCTGCGGCTGCCATCCGAACTGCGGCATCGGCATGGCGCTGATGATCGATAAGGAAACGAAGGAAGCCGTTCCGGTGACCGCGTTCTTGAACGCGGATCGCCTGGCCAAGGACGTAGCCAAGGTGAACGACGCGGCGCGCGGTAAGTTTCTCTCGATCGTTGGCGTGTCGCTGGCGCTGCTGCGGAATTACGATCCGACCAAGTCGCCGACGCACTTCCGCATTCTGGACCTGCTGCAGAAGTTCGATAAGTGCTTTGGCGCGACCGGGCGTAACTACGGCAAAGTCACTGGCGACCGCACGATGGAAGACATTGAGAAGCGCCGTGCAGACCGCTGGAACTTCCTGTTCATCGCAGGCATGTGGTTCCAGGACCTGTTTAACTACGATTTCCGCCGTACTGAGCAGTGCATCATCCCGTACGCGACGCAGGAGGGCGAGATCAGCTTCTGCGCTTACAACACGGGCGTGGGCTGGCGGAACATTATCGAGAAGATGCACATGACGGCAACGCTCACCAAGTGGTACGAGGAGCATGGGCGGCATGAGATCTTTGCGGGCGGCAAGAAGGTGGGCCTGGCCGAAGCGGAGCACACGCTGGTGCTGAACCAGGCACACGTGGACGCCGCGGCCAACGACACGTTCGAGAAGTCGGGTATCGCGAAGAACAGCCGCGAGGAGAAGATCCGCGCACGCGATGCCAAGATCAAGAGCGATGCCGAGAACGCGAAGATGGCGCGCCTCTACAAGGAGCATGTGCTGGGCGAAAAGCCGGTCGAAGGGCTGGTTTCGCTCGACGCCATCAAGCCTGCGCCTGCTCCTAAGGTGCATGTGGAGACCGAAGAGCCGGTGATGGGCGACTAAGAGCGTCTGCAACCTAGATGAAGGCCGCCAGCGATGGCGGCCTTTGTTGTCTCTGCGCATGAAATACTTGTGCCATGACGGACCAGGTCAGCACGAAAAGGCCGGCGGGCGTGTACATCATTGCGATCTATTTCACCGCGGTGTGGCTCTATTCGCTGGGTAGCTTCCTTTATATTCTGCTCATCCGATTCACGCCGGAGATGCGGCAACAGGCGCTAACAGTGTTGAAGACGACGCCGGTGGCCTTTATTTCCATTGCGATCTCCCAGATGAACGGGTTGCTGATGCTGGTTGGAGTGTGGCTGTTGTTCGCCATGCGACGGATGGGGGTGGGGCTTATGTTGGCTTCGACCGTGCTGCTAGGAGGATTGATAGCGATCTCGTGGCCAAGATTGCTGGCGCATTTCACATCCGGCTCCCTGCGGGTGATGGTGCTGGGCGGTAGCAGCCTGGTGCTGCAAGTAGCTGCAACCATCTACGCCTTTCGCCTCGACCGGCGGGGACTGCTACGCTAACCGTATGCAAGTGCCGGCAATAAGCTGGAGACAGAGTGCCGCGTACACGTTGGCGCTGTCCGCTCTCGCAACCATGGGCACGAGCGGCTGCACGTTCTATTCCGAGCAGAAGGCGCCGACGCTCGCGATGACCACGAGCGCGGAGCAAGTGGACCGCATCTTCTGGCAGGACGTGGAGCAGGCGAAGTGGACCGAGGTAAATGCGCTGCTCGCTCCGAATGCGATATGGAGGGTGAACGGAGAGGTAGTGCCGCGCGGGCAGATTGTGCCGTGGCTGCAGTCGCTCGGCATGCATGGCGTGCAGATCGCGAACCTTACGCTGACACCGGCGGTGAACGATATGAACCTGATCTATACGGTGCAGCTTCAGGCGGAGAAGGCGGTTGCAGCCCAGGTGAGCGCAAGCTGCGCAGGCAAGCCGCAGACGTTGGGCGCGCTGGCAGTGTGGCAGCAGCCCCAGCCAACGGGCAAACCGGAAAAGGACAAGCAGGCCAACGATAAAAGCTACGGTGGCTATCTGCTGACTGTGCACGACCTGACGGCTACGGGCAATGCGGGCTGCCGCTGAATCGATCCTGTCTCCGGCGACGGACGCGGACGGGACATTTGCAGAGGGCGACCACCCGACGATGCGCGCTGCATTGCTGGCGTGGTATGGCGCACACAGGCGCGATCTGCCGTGGCGGGCGACGCGTGATCCGTATCGCATCTGGGTTTCGGAGATCATGCTGCAGCAGACGCGCGTCGCGGCGGTGCTGGAGCACTATCGGCGTTTTCTGGAGGCGTTTCCGACCGTGCAGGCGCTGGCAGCGGCAACGGAGCCGGAGGTGCTGGCGTTGTGGAGCGGACTCGGCTATTACCGGAGGGCGCGCATGCTGCACCGAGCGGCCAAGGTGGTGGTGCAGGAGTCAACGGGCGCGATGCCGCGCACAGCAGAAGGACTGCGTGCCCTGCCGGGAGTGGGCGCGTACACGTCGGCCGCGGTAGCGAGCATCGCTTTCGGCGAGGCGGTGGCCGTCGTGGATGGCAACGTGGAGCGCGTGCTGGCGCGGCTGGCGGGATGGTCCGCTGACGATGTCGGATTTGCGGGTCGCGTCCGTACACTGGCCGATGCGCTTGTGGACCGGGAGCGTCCGGGTGATTTTAACCAGGGGATGATGGAGCTTGGCGCGACGGTGTGCCTGCCGCGCGCGCCCTTGTGCCTGGGATGTCCATGGCACCCATGGTGCCGCACCCGCGGCCCGCATGCGATGCCGGCTCGGTCGCGCCAGCAGCGGCAGCATAGCGCGCGCATGGTGTGGCTGCGCGGCACCGGTGCGAAGCAGAAGGTTCGATTGGTGCAGAGAGCGGTGGATGCCTCGCTGATGGCAGGCATGTGGGAACTGCCGACGCATGAGCTTGTTGCTGGCGAGGTCCCCGACTTTACGGTGCGGCATGCCATCACAGTTACGAATCATGTTGTCGACGTGTGCGTGCGAAGAGCCGGAGCACCACGGCAAGCCCGGAGCTTTTGGATTCCCACGAGCGAGCTGCCGCAGCGTGCGCTTACCGGGCTCACCCGCAAGATACTGCGTCGCATCGGCCTGTTGAGTTAGCTCTTCTTTACTTCCCGGCGAAGAACTCGGACATGGAAGGCGCAGTGGCTGCGTCGCCCGGAGGATTCGGCAGGCCGAGAAGCTCCATGATGCTGCGCAACATGCTCTGGTGCTGGTAGAGCGTTGTGGACGCTTGTGTGTAGCCGGTTTTCGCCAGCGGTCCCCAGAAGACGGGCGATACGTGTCCGCCGCCGTGTGCGGCGTCGGAGTCGGCCGCTTCATCGAAGTCCACGATCAGAAGCCCATCGCCTCCGGGCGCAAATGCGGAGTTATTGGATAGCGGGAGAACAACATTTGCCTGGAGCCAGGAGTCTGCCTGCTGTGGTGTTCCGTCATGAGCGTCGTCATTGACGTCGGGAACGATGTAGGAGAATTCCGGGAGCGTGCCATTTGCCAGGTCGGTGGCGAATTGTGAGAAGGGCCAGATAACCTGGTTTGCAACCTGCGGGTTGCTGCCGATGTCGGAAAGCATGGCGAATGGATTATGCCGGATGAGATAGGCTCCCGTATCACCGCCAACGTAGCCGCGAGCGATGCCCTCCGCATAAATCCTGAACGGAACGTTCGCGGCGAGCATGTGCCGCGCCAGGTTATCCACGTTCCAGATATTGGTGGAGGAGTCATTGTTCGTCAGCAACTGTCCCGTGGTGAGCATGAAGTAGTTGCCGATGGAGGGATGTGTGTTCGCGTAGTAGTTGGTGGGCAGGGCGCCGTTGGCGATCAACTGATTGAGGTTGGGCCACGCGCTGTTGCGCACGACTGTCGCGTAGGTTTGATTTTCCTCCATCACCACGACAATGTGCGCGCTCTGCGAAGTTGTCGATTGCACCGTCAGGGTTGCGTTGCCGGTGATGGCACTGTCCTGAACACTGGTTGCAGTCACAGTTGCAGCGCCGGCTGAGGCGGGCGCCGTGAAGAGGCCGGAGGAATTGATTGTTCCTGCGGTGGCAGACCATTTGACTGCCGAGCTGAAGCTGCCGACGCCCTTGACCGTGGCCGCACACTGCGAGGTTGCATTCAGGCTGACGGTCGATGGACTACACGCGACCTGCACCGATGTGACGCCGGAAGATGATTGCTGCACCATTACGGATGTGGAGCCTGATTTACGGGGATCCTGGGTGCTGGTTGCGGTCACCGTCACCGGGCCCACAGTCGCTGGAGCCGTGAAGACGCCGCTGGAACTCACGGTGCCGCTGCTTGCGGACCAGACGACCGCGGAGCTGTCGACGTCCTGGCCTTCAACAGTGACCGTGCATTGTGCAGTGGCATTCGCCGCAACAGCGGCAGGAGCGCACGCCGGCATGACGGACGCGATATCGGGTGAGGCGCCCTTGCTTCCTCCGCCGCAGGCCACGAGCCCAATTAAAAACAAAGAAAGTCCCGAGGCATGCAAGAAGAAATGCCTTACGGGCCCTCCAGTGCGGTGGAGCCGCAAACTGCCCATGCCAATATTTTTACTCCAAAAATGCGGGCAGCGTCAGGGAGGCCATCTATCTCATGAATAAGGTTATGTGCAGTAAGGAAACAGGTGAAGCTCAGCGACCGGTGCGTCGTCCTTTGTCCCGGCACGCTTGCTGAGCTTCACCGGATGAAAAATGCACTTACCTTTCCCGCCTGGCTTCATCTGCATCCTCTGCCAGGTCGCGCAACAACTTGACGAAGGTGGAGGATTGACCGATGAAGAGGCCCATCGACGTCAGGAAGTTGACCACGGCCGTAGCGGCTCCTCTCGTTTCTGTGGGACGGATGATCGAGCAGGGTGGCAGTTTGCGGCTGAGGAAAGGGCACGGCTCCGGCATGATGAGATTTGTCTGAAAATCCTCGCCCCCAAATGGCGGAGAATTCAGATCCGGAAAAGTCACCGACACACCCGTCATGGGATCGACTGCGGTCAGCGGCGGCGCATTTCCCGCCTTGTCGGACCAGGTCTGAAAATGCATGGTTTCCGTGGGACCAATGCTGATGAGAATGCGCAGGACTTCGACGCTGGTGGCCCGCTGCGCCATGGAGGGATAGAGGCTGTTGCCCCCTTGTTCGATGGTGGGCATGTGAAAGGCTGCAGTATTGGCGATTGCCTGAAGGAAGTTGGCATCGGTCGTGTCTTCATCGTTCCGGGGAATGGCCGTGTGCTCTCCCACAGCTAACGTGGGGATTGCCTGCGGAAATTTGAAGTCCGGATCGAGGTCAGGATTGTGGGTGCTACTGCGATAGCGCGTCCACCAACTGGTATCGAGCGTGAGCTGCATCAGGTTCGTGAGACGGGGTTTTCCGCTGGAGCCAGTGGCTGTGCTGCCGGGCAGGTTCCGGAACGGCTCAAGGTTGACTGGCTTTGCTCCCTTCGAGGCCAGATATGCGTTCAGGAAGCTCTGGTGGGTGATTTCATCGTCGGTATTGTCGTGGATGTATTGCGCCATGTCGGCATCCAGCACGGCGAGCGCGGCGGTGTAGGCTGGATTTCCGGTTCCTCCGGGGATTTCGTTATCTGGAATGCCTCCGAGTTCGTTGTACTGCACCCAGAAGTCGGTTTCAAGAATCTCCACCGCTGCCGCGAAGCGAAGCATTGCTGCATCTCCGCGATTGAGGCGACCATGACCTTCGTGCCCCTCCTCACGCTCGTCATCCGCCAGAGCGAGAGTGCTGTTTGCCAGGAGCCCGACCCCCGCTGTGGCGAGTCCACGCTTCATAAACGAGCGTCGATTGGTAGCGGCTTTCATGTTGCTCCACATCTCGTGCATACAAAGAACCTCCTGCACCGCAGCCTGAACTTGCGGGGATAAGACAGGTGTCAGAGCAAAGTCATCACTTTGTCATATGTTTGCCGTGTTACATGACAATGGAAGAGTTGATTGCATGCGAGCGATCGGGCCGTTCCGGAGACTCGCAACGCTATCGGTGATAGGCTTCCCTTTACTTCATGGGAAACGATTCGAGCATGTCATTCAGCAGGGCGCGCAGTGTTCTTCTAGCAATCACGGTTGCCGGTATGGCTGCACCGGGGTTGGCGCAAACCTCATCGCAGGCATTGCCGCCAGTCCCGCAGGTGGCGGGTGTGCCGGCCCCAGCCCAGGAGGCGGCTACGCACATCGATCCGGAGCGGATCCGTGCGGCGGTGAAGTATCTGGCAGACGATAAGCTGCAGGGGCGCGGGCCGGGTACCGAAGGCGACCGCATGGCGGCGAAATATCTGGCGGATAAGTTTGCCGAATACGGTCTGATGCCGGCAGGCGACAACGGTTCGTGGTACCAGAAGGTGCCGCTGTACTCTGTGAAAACCGTTCCGGATACGACAACGTTCCAACTTGTCCCCAAAAGTGGCGAGCCGCTCACGCTGCAATATGGCGCAGACTTTGTGACGAATAACCAGACCGGCGCGGCGGTTGCGGACATCGATGCGCCGATTGTGTTTGTGGGCTATGGCATTCATGCGCCGGAGTACAACTGGGACGACTACAAAGGCCTGGATGTGAAAGGCAAAGTCGTGCTGGTGATCGTGAACGAGCCGCCATCGGAGGATGAGGCGTTCTTCAAGGCGAAGGCGCTGACCTACTATGGCCGCTGGACGTACAAGTTTGAAGAGGCGGCGCGGCAGGGGGCGGTCGGCGCGCTGATTATTCATCGCGAGGATCTGGCGAGCTATCCCTGGCAGGTGGTGCGGAGTTCGTGGTCGGGCGAGAAGAGCTATCTGGTGGGCGATCCCAATGAGAGGCTCGAAGCAGCGGCCTGGATCCAGCACGATGTCGCGCAGAAGCTGGCGCAATCAGCAGGACATGACATCGACAATGTGATCGAAGAGGCAGGCAAGCACTATATCTCACGCGAAACCAAATGGCGGCTGAAGGCACACATCGTGAGCGAGAAGCGCTCGTTCGAGTCAGAGAATGTGATCGGCATGGTGAGCGCGAAGGACGCGGGTCCGGAGCAGTCGGTGTTGTACACGGCGCATTTCGACCACCTGGGGATGGATAAGAATCTTGTCGGAGACAAAATCTATAACGGCGCGGCAGACAACGCGACGGGCTGCGGCATTCTGCTGGAACTGGCACGGGCGTTTGCCGACGCCGCGAAGGCTGGTACGCCGCCATCGCATCGCGTGTACTTTGCGGCAGTGACCGCAGAGGAGCAGGGACTGCTGGGATCGGAGTATCTCGGCATGCATCCGCCGGTGCCGCAGAAGGACCTGACGCTCGACCTGAATTACGACATGCTGCTGCCGGTTGGGCTGCCAACCTCGACGGAAGTCTCCGGCGCGGAGCGGACGACGTTCTACCCCACTGTGGAGAGCACGGCGAAGGACTTCAACCTGACCATCCAGCCCGACCAATTTCCCGGTGCCGGGCACTATTACCGGTCCGACCACTTTTCGCTTGCGCGCTATGGCATTCCCGCATTTTCCATTGGACAGGGAACGTTGTTTGCCGGACACGATGCGGCCTGGGGTGAGCAGCAGATGAAGCAGTTCACCGCACAGCGCTACCATCAGCCAAGCGATGAATACCGGCCTGACATGGATTTCCGGGGCGATGCGCGGATGGCGCAGTTCGGCTTTGATCTGGGCTGGCTGGCATCCGCGGCAAATAGAGAGCAGGGCTGGCAGGCGGGAGATGAGTTTGAAGCGGCGCGGAAGAAGAGCAGCGGCCAGTGAGAGGCTGCGAGTTGCGCGACTCTGCCGCGCTGCGCGCGTTTCTATACGTATGCGGATACCGGCGCTCGTTCTGCTCGTGCTGTTGAGTGCGCCCTCTCTGGTGAGAGCGCAACAGCAGCTCCCTCTCCCGCGGCTGCAGCGGCGGCAGCAGGCTTTGGCAGCAGATGGGATCTTCCAGCCGGGGCGGTCCAATCTTCCTAATGAAGCAAGTGGTTCGTACGCGCTGAGTCCCAACACAGCGGAGGTTGTTGAGATCATCCTGAACGGAGATGGCAACGACGTCCGATTGCAGGGATATCTGACGCGGATGGGCGATGGCGTTTCGGACCGAGGCGCCCCGCTGACCTATTTCTTTGCGAGGACCACGGTTAGCCCGGCGCAGCTCACGTTCATCACGCGCCAGGTGCACGGGATCTGGTGGAGCTTTACCGGAACGATTGCCCGCGGCAGTGCGCAGATGAGCACACAGAAGGGCTATTACTTTCTGAATGGCACGCTGACGGAGCACTTCGACAACGGGCAGTCAGCCCCGCAACGCGTCAGTTTGCCTTTGCTTCCGGAGGGACAATCTCCGCAGTAGCGTGGCTCTTGTTCGTGACAGGGTGGGACGCGGCTTTATTTAGATACCACGGGATATTGATCACCAGCACACGCTGGCTGCCCTTTACCAAGAGCAGCAGCTTCAGCACCTGGGCACGCTGATTATGCAGCAGGTTCTGCCACCAGCGGCTGACGACGAGTTCCGGCACCAGCACCGCGATTTGGCGATGCGGATTTTCCGCTTCGATCTTCAGGATGCGCTCGACCAGCGGCGTGACGATGTAGCGATACGGGGAGCGCAAAATGACGAGTTTGGGAACGGGGAGATTCGCCGCCTGGAGGGGTTCGACGACCATGTGCTGCCAAATGGGGGTAAGCTCGTCGTCCTTGTCTGCGATGTCCTGATCGTCGCCTGTATGGACGTGGATCGCGCGGATATCGTCGGAGAGCATGAGCGCAAAGCGGAGGCCCTTTTCCGAGATTCGGCTCCAGCGATCCATGGGGATGAGTACGATTGGTCGCTCGATGTCTTCGAGGTTGATGGGCGTTGGGTTGTCGACCTCAGCCATCACGCGGTTGTAGTGCCGCTTGACGCGCAGCATGAGGAAGATGAGCAGCGGCACCATGACAGCGGTGATCCACGCGCCCTCGACGAATTTAGCAACCAGGACAACCAGAACCGTAACCCCGGTGGCGAACGCGCCCAGGCCGTTCACGAGCATGTGACTGAGCGCGCCCTTGCCGCCCTTTCGCTTCCAGTGCACGACCATGCCGGCCTGCGAGAGTGTGAACGCGAGAAACGCGCCAATGGCATAGAGCGGAATCAGCTTGACCGTGACACCGCCAAAGACGACGAGCAGGATGGCGGTGAAAGTGGCAAGCGCATAGATGCCGTGCGAGTACAGCAGGCGCCGGCCGCGGATGATGAAGACGCCGGGAAGATATTTGTTGTTGGCGATGGCGCGCGTAAGGCGGGGAAAATCCGCGAAGGCGGTATTGGCCGAGAGCGAGAGAGCAATCAGAATGCCGGCGATCGTGACGTAGTAAAAGACGCCGCGGCCCATCACGGCGGCCGTGAGCTCCGAGATCACGCTTTGGTAGTGCGGCGAGTCGGCATCGACGGCGCCGATGTTATAGAGCCGGCAAAGGACGGCAATGCCGGCGAGAAGCACGATGAGAACCAAAATGATGATGGTGAGCGTCTTTTTGGCGTTTGCGCAGCGCGGATCGCGGAAGGCGGTGACGCCGTTGGAGACGGCTTCCACGCCGGTCAACGCAGCGCAACCACTGGCGAAGACCTTGAGAATCAGCCAGAGCGAGACCGCTTCCGTAGCGGCGGGCAATGCTGGGGGCGCCACGACCGGATGCGGATGGCCTCCGCTGATAATTGCTTTGAAGAGGCCCACGCAAATGACGGTGAGCAGCGTGCCGACAAAGAGATAGGTAGGGACGAGAAAGGCGACACCCGTATCGCGCACGCCGCGCAGGTTGATGACGGTCAGCAGCAGGAGGATGGCGAGACAGATGCCGACCGTATGCTTCTGCAATTGCCCTGGATCGACCGAGACCAGCGCGCCGACGCCAGCGGAGATGCCGACAGCAGCCGTGAGCACATAATCGATCATGAGAGCTGCGGCAGCAAGAAGGCTGGGGAGCGTGCCCAGGTTTTCAGAGGCTACGGTGTAGGAGCCGCCGCCGTTGGGATAAGCGTCAATCGTCTGCCGATAGGAGAAGAAGACGATAAGCAGCAGGATGATGATGGCAAGCGAGACGGGCACGATGTAGTGCACGCCGCCAATGCCAAGAGGAATGAGTAGCGCGAGGGCCGCCTCCGGCCCGTATGCCGCAGAGGTAAGCGCATCGAGGCCGAAGATGGGAACGCCCGGGCCGGCGCCGATGTGTTCTGCGCGCTGCTCGGAGTTCGCAAGCGGGCGTCCAAAGAGTAGGTCGAAAAGAGACATGCAGTAGACCGGCTCTCCAGCCACCAGAGTACGTGCTGCAACACTTTAGCAGACGAGTTCGCGCACAACGCGAGTCAGGGCAGCTCTGTTTGTTGAGATGCAAGTTCATTGCGCTGCAGGCAGCGCATGACGGCGATGAGGCGCTGATAGATGAAAACGAGCTCGCTGTCCGGCAGCGGGCCGCGATTGTGGGAGCGCACGTTTTCGAAGATCACATCTTCGCGCTTGGGTTCAAAGACCGGCATGTCGGTAGCTTCCTTCAGCTTGCCGATGGCGCGGGCAGCCTCGGCGCGCTGGTTCAGCAACTCGACGATCTGAAGGTCGAGAGCATCGATTTTCCTGCGCCAGTCGCTGATATCCATTCGTTGCCCTCGCTGCTTGGAGTGTTTTTTTCCGCCGGGGGACTGCGGGTCTCTGGCGGCGCTCAGGATACAAGTTTCCGCTTAGCGAACTGTGGGCACTGGCCGCAGCTCCTCAATGAATTGTGCCACTGCTGCGGGCGCATCCCTGGGCGGAGTCTTTTCGATGAGTCCCACGATGGCGCTGCCGACAACGGCTGCATCCGCGAATTCGCCCAGCGCGGCAACGTGGCTTGCATTGGAAACGCCAAAGCCGAGCGCGATCGGCAATTTTGTATAGCGGCGCAAACGATCCACCAGTGAGCGAGCGTCCGATGCGAGCGTCTGTTGCGTGCCCGTGATGCCGACCCGTGAGACGGCATAGACGAAGCCCTGCGATACGGCGGCGATGCGGCGCAGGCGATCATCCGTGCTGGTGGGTGCGGCGAGAAAGATGGGCGCGAGACCGGCCGCACGCATGGCATCGAGATAGTGGCCCTCCGCTTCTTCGATGGTCAGGTCGGTGGCGAGGACGCCATCGACGCCGGCGTCTTTTGCTGCCGTGGTAAAGCGTTCACGCCCATAGCGGAGTATCGGATTGAGATAGGAAAAGATGACGAGACCGGCCTGTGGGCGTGCAATGCGCAGATCCTTCGCAAGTGCGAGGACGTCGGCCAGCGTGGTGCCGTTGGCGACAGCGCGATGGCTGGCGCGCTCGATGACGGGGCCGTCGGCCAGAGGATCGCTGAACGGTACGCCAAGCTCAAGGACGTCGGCGCCGGCGTCAATTGCCGCGAGCGCGATGGCGCGCGTAGTGGCTAAATCGGGATCGCCGACGGTAAGGTAGACAACAAGGCCGGGACGCCGCGAGAAATGTATGGACATGAATGCCCATTTTACGTCCGAAGAGAGCCCAGTCGCATCGGTGCCAACGAGTGCGTACCGCGAGGGAGTGCGGTGAAGGGGACCGGAGGTCGCCGCAGTGAAAGGCCGGGACGAGGATGGCTGGCGCGTGCGATGGCCTATGTGCTGCTTGCGGCCATGCTGTTGGCGGGACCAAAAGAGATCGAGGCGTATTCGGTGCTGACGCACCAGGCGATCATCGACCTGAGTTGGAAGAATGTGATCCAGCCTCTGCTGCTGAGCCGCTACCCACGCACGACGCAGGCAGAACTGCAGGAGGCGCATGCCTATGCGTATGGCGGCTGCGCCATCCAGGACGCGGGCTACTATCCTTTCAGCCGCCAGTTCTTTAGCGATCTGACACATTATGTGCGGACCGGGGACTTTGTTGCGAGCCTGTTGAGCAACGCACGCAACGTGAATGAATATGCATTTGCCCTGGGTGCGTTGTCGCACTACGTGGGAGATTCGGTGGGGCATGCGGATGCGATCAACCCGGCAACGGCGATCGAATACCCGAAGCTCAAGAAAAAGTATGGATCGATTGTGACCTACGAGAACGCGCCGCGAGAATATGTTGCGACGGAGTTTTCGTTCGACGTAGATCAGTTGTCGCGCAGGCGACTCGCGCCTACCAGCTACCAACGCCGCGTCGGGCTGCTGGTGCCGCGCCGCCTGCTTGAGCAGGCGTTCTTTGAAACCTATGGCCTGACATTTACCGGAGTGATGGGGAAGACTGGCCGCGCTTCCATCCGGAGCTATCGCACGTCTATTCGCAACTTCATTCCTGGATTTGCAAAAGCAGAGATTGTCCTTCATCGCAGCAACTTTCCAAAGAGCGATCCGCAGTCGTTCGAAGCAATCCAGCCCTATCTGCGACATGCGCCGTATCTGCCGGCATGGGCCACTGCCTATCGCGATCCGAGCATCGTGCAGCATCTGCTGGCGGGAGTGATCTGGATTCTGCCGCCGATCGGGGTGATGAAGATTCTGAAGATTCGCGGTCCGCGCGAGGAGACGGAGGAGCTGTACTACAGCAGTCTGAAGACCACGCTCACGCTCTATCAGAGAAGGCTGGACGATCTGAGACTGCTGCCGGGCTTACCGCTCCAGCTGCCGAATCGCGATCTGGATACTGGCGACTGGACCAAGCCGGGAGCCTATGGGTTGACGGACAAAACGTATGCGAAGCTGCTGCGGGAGATCACGGAGAAGCCGCAGAACAAGGTGCCGGCAGGGTTGAAGCAGGACATCCTGAACTACTATGCGATGCCAGATGCGCCGATTACGACGAAGGGCAATCGGGATGAGTGGAAGAGAGTACAAAAAGACCTTGCGCGCCTGCGCGAAATGCCGGCCGAGGCAGTCGCAGCAGGCGACGGTGTGGAGTGAATCTTTTGCTGCACGACTAAGAGGTATCCGCTCCGCCCAGGTGAAGCTCACGCGCGAGAATCCCCATGTCCTTGTCGCCGCGACCGGAGACGTTGACGACAAAGATGTCCTCCGGCAGCGATGTTGGCGCGAGGCGGATCGCTTCAGCGACCGCATGTGCGCTTTCAAGTGCAGGCACAATGCCTTCGGTGCGGGATAGCAACACGGTCGCGTCGAGCGCCTGCTGGTCGGTAGCGGAGGTGTAGGTGGCGCGGCCCGAGTCATGCATGGAGGCGTGCTCCGGGCCGACGGAGGCGTAGTCGAGACCCGCGGAAACGGAATGGGTGAGCGAGACTTGGCCGTGCTCGTCCTGCAGTACATAGGAAAAGGTGCCCTGCAGCACTCCAGGTGAGCCGCCGCTGAAGCGCGCTGCGTGCTCGCCGAGCGCACTGGAGCGACCGCCGGCTTCCACGCCGATCAGCTTCACCTGCGGGTCGCGCACGAAATCGTAAAAGGCGCCCATCGCGTTTGAGCCGCCACCGACACAGGCGATGATCGCGCTGGGCAGGCGGCCCTCTTTATCGAGAATCTGGCGGCGAATCTCCTCGCCGGTAATGCGGTGAAAGTCGCGCACCATCGTCGGGTAGGGATGTGCGCCAAGCACGCTGCCGAGCAGATAATGGGTCGTGCGCACGTTGGTGACCCAGTCGCGCATTGCTTCGTTGATGGCGTCCTTCAGCGTCTTCGAGCCGGAGCTGACGCCGCGCACCTCTGCGCCAAGCAGGCGCATGCGGTAAACGTTCAGCTCCTGACGGCGCATGTCCTCTTCGCCCATGTAGACGACGCACTCCATGCCGAGCAGGGCAGAGGTGGTCGCTGTAGCGACGCCGTGCTGACCGGCGCCGGTCTCCGCGATGATGCGGTGCTTGCCCATACGTTTCGCGAGCAGCCCCTGGCCGAGACAGTTGTTGATTTTGTGTGCGCCGGTGTGCAGCAGGTCTTCACGCTTGAGATAAATCTTTGCACCGCCGAGACGTTCCGTGAGACGCGCAGCGAAATAGAGGGGCGTGGGACGTCCGGCGTAGTCGCGCAGCAGTGAGTCCAGCTCCGCGCGGAAGATGGGATCGGTCTTTGCCTGCTCGTATGCGCTCTCCAACTCTTCAAGCGCGGCCATCAATGTTTCAGGAACGTAACGGCCACCGTAATCGCCAAAACGCCCGGGGCGGGTCTGGGTCTCGGTCTGCATGCAAGCTTCCTCTTCCCTCTAGGGTATCGCGTCAGCGACGGCGCGCGCGGGGCGGATTCTTGACTTGAGCAAACGCCTCCCGCGCGTTGCGGACGAATGCGGCGACCCTCGCGGGATCTTTGCGCCCTGGCGCTGCCTCCACGCCGGTGGCCACATCGACGCCCCAGGGCGTGAGCGTGCGGATAGCCTCCGTGACATTATCCGGATTGAGGCCGCCGGCGGCGATGAGCCGAAGCTGCGGTGCGATGCGCCGGAACATATGTTGTGCGGCCTGCCAGTCGTAGCTGGTTCCGGTGCCGCCATGTCCGATGGGGCTTCGCGAATCGATCAGCAGCGCATCGACAGCGCCATAACGAGCAGCATCGCGCGCGACGGCCTCGATCTGCGGCTCCATGTCATCGCTGAATGCGAGCACGGCAAGGATGTTGAGCGGAGGCTGGTCCGGGCCGGCGAAGTGCGCGCGAAGGCGGCGCGGCAGATCGGGATCGTCATTGGCATGGAGTTGCACACCGGTAAGATCGGCCTCTTCCACCGCGTTGACGATCTCCTCGAAGCTCGCCTCCACGAAAACCCCAATGCGCTCCACGTTGCGCGGCAGATGCTTTGCAATGGCGCGCACCTGGTCCACGGTGACGCGTCGCGAGCTCGGAGCCAGAATGAATCCGATCGCGCTGGCGCCGCTGCTTGCGGCGTGCTGCGCGTCGGCAAGGCTGGTCGTTCCACAAATCTTGATCCACATATATGTCAGGCGGAGACGACACCGGCAGCAGCCTTTGCCGCGTCAATCCAGCGCGCAAGAGCCTGGCCGGGATCAGGCTGGCGCATGAACGTTTCTCCGATGAGGAAGGCGCGATAACCGGCGTCGCGCAGTCGTGCGTAGTTGGCCGGATTGCTGAGGCCGCTTTCCGACACGAGCAGCGCATCCGGAGGAAGCTCCGAAACGAGGTCCAGCGACGTCTCCAGGCGCACGTCGAAGGTGCGCAGGTCGCGATTGTTCACGCCCACGATGCTGCAGCCGAGATGACGGATGCGCTGCGCTTCTTCCCGTGTATGAACTTCGCAGAGCACGTCGAGCGCGTAGTCACGCGCAGCTTTGGAGAGCTGTTCCAGCCACGAGTCTGAAAGCGCGGCGACGATGAGCAGCACAGCGTCAGCTCCGTGTGCGCGCGCTTCCACGATCTGATACTCGTCGATGACGAAGTCTTTGCGCAGGCAGGGGATGGTTGTGGCATTGGAAGCGGCTTCGAGATTTGCCAAGCTGCCCTGAAAAAAAGGCTGGTCGGTAAGGACAGACAGTGCGGCCGCCCCACCGTTCTGCATGGCGGGTGCAAGCACGGCAGCGGAAAAGTCGGCGCGAATCACACCCTTCGATGGCGAAGCTTTCTTGAGCTCTGCAATGACGGCGGGACCACTGTTAGAGCGAGTCCGAAGTGCGGCGGCAAAACCGCGCGGCGTGTGGCGCAGGGCCTGCTGCTCAAGCGAGGCGCGCGGCGTTTGCTGCATGCGCGCGGCAAGATCGGCGCGCGTGCGTGCGAGGATCTTTTCCAGAACGTGATCGGGAGCCCGTTGCGGCGTTGCGCCACTATGCATTGCCATGCTCTCAGGGGAGTCCTTTTCCTGAGTATATCGGCTGAGAACAGGTC
This sequence comes from uncultured Acidobacteriaceae bacterium, assembly GCA_963797895.1. GTDB lineage: Bacteria > Acidobacteriota > Terriglobia > Terriglobales > Acidobacteriaceae > KBS-83. The sequence continues at coordinate 167,319 of CAWCRD010000006.1, read as the reverse complement.
AGGAGGCGCGTGGCTTCGCTTTCCATCCGCCGATTACAAGGCCCATGATCAACATGCCGACGAGGGGATAGCCAGTGTTGATCGCGAGGATGGAAATGCTGCGGGCTTCAAAGGCGTATTCCGTGGCCCAGGTGGTAAAGACAAATCCCAGCCATAGGCACGCGGCCACCTTTGCGCCGCGAGCGGCGGTCTGTGGGCCGGTGGCTTGAAGAATCCAGGAAATCGCGATCGCGAGGATCGCCGCCATGATTAGAGCAACCACATAGCCCAGCCATGGGGGAACGCCGGACGCTTTCAGTTCGGCCATGGTGCGTCCGATGCCGGCGAGCCAGGGATTCATAAAAGTCGTGAACCATGCTGCACCAAGTAAGAAATAGAGCAGCGTCGCGACCGCAATGGCCGCAGGATTGTGACGGACGGTAGGCATGAATCCCTCGGACGAGTGAAGCGATTCGGGGAGAATGGCGGGAATTCTAGCGCGGGACTCTGGCTATAGCCAGCTAAATCAGATGTGCCTCAGCTTGATACGCCATGAGACATTTCCCACGCAAGAACCGGAGGGCGCAGAATTCGCTAGATGGGTAGAGTGGCAGTTATGAATCTGGACGTATCGGAGAGATCAATTGCCGAAAGGCTGACCAGCATCCCATGGGAGCGCGCGGAAGCCGATCTGGATGCTTTTGGTGGTGCGGTGCTGGAGCATTTACTCACCGCGCAGGAGTGTAGTGATATCGCGGCGATGTATGCGCGGGATGAAACATTCCGCAGCCGGGTGGTGATGGCGCGGCACGGCTTTGGAAGCGGGGAATACAAGTACTTCAGCTATCCGTTGCCCGAAGTTGTGGAATGCCTGAGGACGGAACTGTATCCACGCCTGGCGCCCATTGCAAACCGTTGGAACGAAGTACTGCGGACCGATGTGCGGTATCCCGCGAGCCATGCGGAGTTCCTGAAGCGCTGTCATGAGGCGGGCCAGCGCCGCCCGACGCCGCTGCTGCTCCAATATGGCGAGGCCGATTACAACTGCCTGCATCAGGACCTCTACGGCGAGCACGTATTCCCCATTCAGGTGGCGGTGCTGCTATCGGAGCCTGGCCGCGACTTCGAAGGCGGCGATTTCGTGCTGATGGAGCAGCGGCCGCGCATGCAGTCGCGCGTCGAAGTAGTGCCGCTACGGCAAGGGGACGCAGTGGCGTTTGCCGTGCATCACAGGCCGGTGCAGGGAACGCGCGGCGCCTATCGCGTGAACCTGAAGCACGGGGTGAGCCGCATGCGCCGCGGGCATCGGAACACGTTGGGCATCATCTTCCATGATGCCGAGTAGCGCATCGCGACCAGTGTCAAAGGCCAGTGCACACAGACGATGAGAGTGAAGGCAGCGCTACAGACTTCGCTTGAAGAGCGGCGTCGCGATCAGGAGCGTCGCGGCTCCGAAGACGAAGAGGAAGAGCAGGTCCATACGGATGGCTACGAAGCCGCCGTCCTTGAGCAGGATAGATTTCAGTCCGTGGACAACATAGGTAAAGGGATCCACAAGTGCGATGGCACGCAGCCACCTGGGAAAGCCGGAGACCGGCGAGATAGCGCCACTGGGGAAGAACAGCAATGTGTTCAGCACGCCGAAGATCGCGCGCGGCACCAGTGGATCTTCCACCCGCACCATCATCAGAAACATCATCCCATTGAATGCGATGGACGCGGCGATGATGAGCAGGAGAAGCAGCAGATCCGTCATCGGGTGGAAAATAACGCCGATGCCGGCCAGTAGAGAGCCGATTACGGTGAGGCTGATGCCGGAGAGCACAGCCTTGATCGCACCAGACAGGTTCAGGCCGAGTACCAGCTCCAGACGCGTAATCGGAGTCACGAGGTACCCCTCATGCACCCCGCGAGCCTTGTCGTCGATATAGAGCATGCCGCCGCCGATCATGACCGCCACATACATGGCCAGCGCAATGGAGCCGGCGAGCAGGTACTTCATGTACTCGACGTAAGGATAGAGCTCCACGACCTTCAGCGCGATCTGCTGGACCACGAGAGGCTGGACAACGGGAGCGTTCAGCGCATCGACCAGCGACTGCATCTCCGCCGCGAGACTGTTGCTCATCGTCTGATCCGTGTTGTCGACTACCAGTCCAATGGCGGGAGAGTCCTGCGCGAGAACGCGGCGCGAATACTGCCGCGGAATGATCACCGCGCCGTCGATTTTTCCGGTGCGGACATCTTCCCGCGCCTTTTGTTCATCATCGTAGGGCACAGTCGTGAAGGTGCGGATGTTGACCGCGATGGCATTGAAGGCTTCATGGATCTTCAGTGCCTGCGAGCCGCCGTCATGATCGACCACGCCGACTCTGGCATCACGAATTTTGCCGCCGAATGCATTGCCGAGGATCACAAGCTGCACCAGTGGCAGCATCATCGAGACCATCATCAAAGCAGGCGAGCGGAAGAACTTCCGCATCTCGCGCTCAACGATTGCCAGCATGCGCCTCATGGCTGCATACCCGGACGCGGCGGCATTATAAAGCCGCGCGCCTTCACCTGTTCATCGCGGAGCTGACGGCCGGTGTAGTGAACGAATACGTCGTCGAGCGTGGTGTTCTGAACATTCAGCGATTTGATGGTGTCGCCCTGGCTCGCCGTCATCTCCACCAACTGGGTAGTGGTGAGCGAGCCGTTTGATGTCAACAGCCGGTACATTCCGGCACTCTGCGGTTCCACTGAGGTCACACCCGCCAACTGCTTCAGCTCATTCGGCCACGTCGCAGACTCCCGCGCGAACTGCACCTCCACCACATTTGTTCCGGGAACGCTCGCCTTCAGAGCCATGGGAGTATCCAGCGCGACCAGCTTGCCGTGATCGACGATGGCGATGCGATCACACAGACGATCGGCCTCATCCATGTAGTGCGTTGTGATCAGCATGGTCAGGTGGCGCGTATTCTTGAGCTCGTTCAGCATCTCCCAGACCGCGACGCGTGATACAGGATCGAGGCCGGTAGTCGGTTCGTCGAGAAAGAAGATTTTGGGGTTGTGGATCAGGCCGCGTGCGATCTCAAGCCGCCGCCGCATGCCGCCGGAGAGCGTCTTAGTCTGCGCGTGCCGCCACTTCAGCAGATCGACCGCTTTCAGCAGGTCTTCAATATTGCGCTCACGCTCTGCCTTCGAAACTTCGTAGAGCTTCGCGTAAATGGAGAGATTTTCTTCCACGGTGAGGTCGATATCGCTGGTGAGCGCCTGCGGGATGACGCCGATGGTGCGGCGGACAGCATCTGGTTCGCGCGCGACGTCCTTTCCAGCGATGAGGACGCGGCCCGAAGTCGACGGGGTCAGCGTGGTCATCATGCGGATCAGAGTGCTCTTTCCGGCGCCGTTTGGCCCGAGCAAGCCAAAAATTTCTCCGTCCGCCACCTCGAACGTGATGCCGGCCACGGCCTCGAAATCGCCATAGCGCTTCACGATGTTCTCGACCGAAATGGCTGGACGGAGCGTGGCCGCGTTCATCGCGTCACCAGCTTGTCTTTCGGGATGTAGACCTCGGCCAGCATGCCGGGCACATAGCGCATGCCGGGATTGTCGATGAGCAGCTTCAGGCGGACGGTTTCGATGTCGCGCTTGCGCCGGCTGACGTCGCGCTGCGTAGCGAAGTCCGCTTCCGCCGATTTTTCAATGATCTTGCCCTGCAGCGTTGCGCCGCTCGGCATTACCACGCGCAGCATGTCACCAAGCTGTACGGCATCGGCCTGCGTTTCAGGCAGCGGCGCGTAGATCCAGGTTTGAGTCAGGTCCGTGATGGTGACGATAGGCGTTCCCGCCGAAACCACTTCGCCCTGACGCGCGGCCCTCACATTCACTTTGCCGGAGATTGGCGCGGTGACCTGCGCATAGCCAAGCTGGACCTGCGCCTGGCTCAATAGCGCCTGGGCGTTCTGCATCTGGCTGCGGGTTGCATGTACGGCTTTGGTCTGGGCTTCCGCCTGGGCAGTGTTGGCCTGCGCCACTTTCAATGCCGCAGCGGCAGCGGCGACATTTTGCTTCGCCGTATCGACCGCGGCCCTCGCCGCCGCCAGCGCGGTGACCTGTTCATCCCGCAACTGTTGGCTTGCGACGCCTTGTGCCGCCAGCTCTACGGTGCGCGACGTGTCTGCGTTCTGGTGATCCAATTGCGCCTGCGCCTGCACCAGCGTGGCCTTCGCGGCCTGCAATTGGGCTTCGGAATTGGCGACCTGGCTCGCTGTGCTGCCGCCCAGTTGCCGCTCGGTATCGCGTGCCTGCTGGACCAGGTACTGCTGGCTCGCAGCCGTTGCTTCGGCGGCGTTGCGGGCCGCTGCCAGATCGTCGCTTTGTATGGTGGCGATGAGTTGGCCTGCGTTGATGGTGTCGCCTTCATCGACTGTGAGCTTTTCGATGCGGCCCGGAATTCGAGAACTGACGATCACCTCATTGGCATCCACGGTGCCGATCAGTTGCAGATCTTCCGTACGTTTGGTCGAAAAGAAATACCAGCACAGCGAGATGACGAACAGCACTCCGAGAATGACGAAGATCCGGTTGCGGGCATTCATAGGTTCTTTCTCCGAGCGTGAAGGCTTGCCATCCGGACCGATTCCCTTTTGACCTGAGGCATCGGCATCGCCGCGAGCACGCGGTTCGCGAGCTTTCTGCCATGAGCGCGATCTGTGAACAATGCCATGCCCAGAAAACGCACAGCAGCCTCACGCCGCAGTCTCAGCGCGTCCGCATGGAAAGGGTCGAAGGGAAGCGCCAGTTGCATCAGTGGAGCGCTCATGAAGTAAAAGGCATTCGCGCCGAAGATGGAGTACATCACTTGCAGCGGATCCACCTTGCACAGCTCCCCCGTCCGGATACCCTCGATTACGGCCTGCTCCAGTCTTCCGACCAGCGGCTTGAAAGCCGTACGGAAAAAGTGAGGCAGCGAACCGCCATTGCCCTGGCGAAAGCGAACCATCTCCTGCTGCATCAGGCTTTGAAATTCGCGCTGCGTAAGGATGCGATCGAAATGATTCAGTGCCGAGCGCAGCAGGCGCTCACCCGCACTGTAGGCAGGATCAAGCGCAGCCAGCGCGCTCTTCACCACCTCCGCGGAGACTTCTTCTACAGCGGCGGCGTACAGGCCCTGCTTGCCCTTGAAGTAGTAGTAGAGCAGCGCCTTGTTGACCCGGGCAGATCGCGCGATAGCGTCTGTGCGAGCGCCGGAGAGCCCATGGGTGCTGAATTCGCGCACAGCCGCGTGGAGGATATTCTTTCGCGTGGTTTCGGAGCGGTCCTGCTGTTTACGAGCTGGGGCGGGAGATGTCATTTTACTAACCGGATAGTTAATTATAGCCGAAGCATACATGCGCTATCCGCCGGGATTTCTGTAACCCAAATTCCCGATGGGCGCTGCTATGGATAGAACGGCCGCCCCGCAATCGCTATTCGCTCCTGCGGAAGCGACCTTTGCATTTGTCGGGTTATTTGTTGCTGCTGCGCTTCTTCGGCGTCAGTTTTTTGCCAGGCGATGCTCCCTCACCGTTGGAAGCATTGCCGAAATCTGCAGCTTCATTCGTGCCTATGATGGAGAGCACCACGCCATCGATCCGGTTGTCCAGCGTGCGGTAGGGGTTAATGCGCAATCTGTGACGGCGTCCTTCATGGTCCTGTATTTCAAATTGCCGGGGCAGCCCCTCCGTCATCACGTCCAGCATCATCCGCTCCAGCGTGACCGTGTCAATTTTCAGCCGAAGACGGGGAATGGGCCGGCCCACGTCACTTGCCATCAAACCGAGGATCGCAGTCGCCTGTGAAGTGAACCGGCGGACGCTCAGGTCGGCACCCACCATCACCATTGCGACGTTGATGCTGTTCAGCAGGTTTGTCAGATCGTTATTCAGCTGCGACAGCAGCTCATTGCGGTGCTGCATCTCTTCGTTCACGGTATGCAGTTCTTCGTTCGCGGACTCCAGCTCTTCTTTCGATGTCTGGAGCTCTTCGTTCGTGCTCTGCAGCTCTTCGTTGCCGGATTGAATCTCTTCGTTGGCCGACTGCAGCTCCTCGTTCGTGGCCTCCTGCGACTCGATGATGGATTGCAGGTATTCCTTGGTGGCGCCCAGCTCCTGTTTCAGGTGCGCGATCTGCCTGTCCTTCTCCGACTCTTCCGCAGGTGCGAGCGGCTGCAGGGGGGTAGATACACCGGCGAGGGCAGGCTTCGGCTCGAAGATGGTAAGGAAGCTATTGTGTTGCTGCACGGGCGTGCGGAAGGGAATCACCCGCACTGTGGTCACTCTGGTACCGGTGTCGTCCTGCAGTTCGACATTCTCCCGGCTTGTCTCAATTCCGGTTTTCCGCGCCTCTTCGAGGGCTTTATGCAATTCAAACGCGATGCCCGGGCGCGCCATTTTCAGCAAGTTCAGGCTGGCCTTGCCGGACGGCAGCTCCAAAAAGGGGCCGGTGCGTCCGCGACTCTGTAATATCTCGAACTGCTCATTGATCACCACTGCGGGTGGCGCATAGCGGGCCAGCAGCAGCCGGTCCGCCTCGCGCTGCAGTTCCACCGGCGCTTTCGCCGCGTCCGGAAATCTCGGCTGGGGCGCCGGCGTTTCCGTCTGCTCCGGCTCCGGTTCGTTCCGCCCCACGAAAAAGGTAAAACCAGCCGGGGAGGAGACGAGTCGTTTGCGGTATATCTTCTGTTTCTTGTCGGCCATCGCGAAGAGTTCGTTACCGGCGCCCAATAATCCTTCTGAGCTTCCAATCATCAGAAAACCGGTTGGATTCAGCGCGTAATGGAAGATGGGAATCACTCTCTTTTGCAGCGGTTGGCTGAGATAGATCATCACGTTCCGACAGCTCACCAGGTCCATGCGAGAGAATGGCGGATCGTTGAAGATATTCTGCTGGGAGAAGATGCAAAGGTCGCGAATTGTCTTGCTGATCTGGTAGCCGGTCTCGGTCTTCTGGAAAAACCTGCGAAGCCGTGCCGCGCTGACGTCAGCCTCGATGCTCTCCTTGTACATTCCGGCCCGGGCGCGCTGGATTGCACTCTCGCTCAGGTCGGTCCCGAATATCTGAATCGGAATCTCGGCGCGCTCATCTCCCAGGAACTCCACCAGCGAGATGGCATGAGAGTATGTCTCCTCTCCAGTTGAGCATCCGGGAACCCAAACCCGGATGGGACTGCGCGAGGCGTTGTTGCGGGCTTCGATAATTGCGGGGTATACGACCTGCTTCAGCGTTTCAAAAGCATCCGGATTGCGGAAGAAGCTGGTGACGTTGATCAGCAGGTCCTGATAGAGCGCATGTACCTCATTACGATCTCGATGCAGCAGTGAAACGTAGTCGCTCAGTTTCTCAATGCGGTGCAGCACCATGCGGCGTTGAATGCGGCGGCTGATGGTGGGGGATTTGTACTCGGAAAAATCCACCTTTGTGACGCGGCGCAAGAGCCGAAAGATCTGCGCCATCGAGGTATCGCCCGCAATGTCGCTATCTGTCTGCCCGGGATAGGAACCGGCCACCAGCGGGTGCTGGCGTATGCGGGCAAGCTCCTGCGCAATGGCCTCTGGCGGCAGAATGAGGTCCACGCATCCGGCCGCGATGGCACTGGCTGGCATTCCGTCGTACTTGGCGCTGCGGGTGTCCTGGGCGAAGGTGATGCCGCCTTCTCCCTTGATCGCGGTGAGCCCGTCAGTGCCGTCGGACGCTGTGCCGGACAGGATGACGCCGATCGCGTTGGGGCCCTGGTCGGCAGCCAGCGAGCGCAGAAAAATATCTACCGTGGTGTTCACGGAGCGCGGCTCGGTGCGAGCCCCCATACGCAACGTGCCCTGCGCGATGGTCAGATCGCAGTTGGGCGGGATGACGTATACGTGATCCGGTTCCACCGGCGTTCTATCGGCAATCTGCAGAACCGGCATGGTCGTCGCGCGGGCCAGGATCTGCGTGAAAGCGCTTTTGCGTAGCGGATCCAGGTGCGGCACAAGTACGTAAGCCATGCCCAGGTTAGGAGAAAGCGCCTTCAAAAGTGTGGTGTAGGCTTCCAGGCCACCCGCCGATGCACCGATGCCGACGATGGGAAATTTCCGGCGACTTACTTCGCTGGGCGTCTGGGTTTCACTTTCCCGGCTGTCAGCGGGAGACTCGACCGTCCGATTTTCATCGCGGTCCTGTTTGGCAGAAGACATAAGAGCAAATCCTGGGGTGAGTAGAAGAGATTACGCCTGAATCAACCCTGAAGGGCCGAAATTCTATCCATCGACGCAGTGCAACGCATGTTAATGCGATGCGCTGCCAGCCCGTACGCAGAAACATTCATCGCGAATACCGACATATGGCGCCTATTCCGCGAACGGTTGTGTCTGGATATCTCAACTGTATTCCTAAACATCACACCGGTGAGGTTTTCTTGTGGCTCATCGCGATCTGGTAGTGATCGGCGCGTCCGCCGGTGGAATTGAGGCGCTCCAGCAGCTGCTCAGCCGCCTGCCGAGGGATCTGGACGCAGCGGTCCTGATCGTCATCCATACTTCCAGCCATTCCGGTGGTCTGTTGGCGCGGGTCTTATCGCGGGCCAGCAAACTTCCCGTCGTCCACCCGCCGGATGGCACATTGATCGAACGGGGCCGGGTCTATGTTGCCCCGCCGAACTTTCACATGCTCGTCGAAGGCAACCTGCTACGCGTGATCCAAGGGCCGCGGGAGAACCTCCACCGGCCGGCCATCGATCCCCTGTTCCGCTCGGCAGCAGTTTCCTATGGTCGGCGGGCGATCGGGGTGGTTCTGACGGGAGCTTTGGATGACGGAACAGCGGGCCTGATGGTCCTGCATGCACACGGGTGCGCGGCCATCGTTCAAGACCCTGACACCGCCCTTTTTTCCTCCATGCCGGCGAGCGCGCTGGAGCAGGTGCCCAGCGCCGAGGTGCTGCCCCTGCCAGAGATCGCCGAACGCCTCGTGCAGTTGGTTCGAGAAGAGCTGCCCAGAGATGCACGAAAGGACCGTCCGGATCCCCAAACGATCCGGGAGGTCAGAATTGCGGAGCTCGACATGTCGGAACTCAATAGCTCTGAGCACCCGGGACAGCCATCCCCCTTTGCTTGCCCGGACTGCGGTGGAGTCCTCTGGGAGACCGAAGACGGCGGTTTCCTCCGCTTCCGTTGCCGTGTCGGGCACGCTTTCACCGCGCGGCATCTCGGTGCGGAACAGCGGCATGCCATCGAAACTGCGCTTTGGGCGGCGTTGCGGGCACTTGAAGAGAGTGCTTCCCTCTACGAACGCATGGCGGCACGCGCCGAAAGCGTCCGCCAGCACGGAACAGCGGCGAGCTACAACGAGCGGGCGGGGAATACGACTGCAAATGTCCGCGTGCTGCGGGATTTTCTGCTCCGGATGAACAAAGCGGAGGAAGAGTCCCTGGCGGCCGAGGAAGTCTGATCCTGCATGATGCCGGATAACTCAGGATGTTTTGGAAATCGGGGAAGGGACAAACGATTCTCGTTGCGGCCTGATACGGCTTTGCGGTAACAGCCTCTGGATGGCCTCCAGCAGTTGGCCGGGGCCGCTGGCACCCTTGATTATGACTTCGTCCACGCACTCCCAGGCGCTCTTCGGGATGCCGGGATCGCCGGTGAGCATAACTAGCGGCATTTCAGGGAGCATGACGCTGATGTCCCGCGCGACATCGGCTCCCGTGACCTGCTCGTCCAGGTGATAGTCGAGGAGCACCAGATCGAAGCTCTCCTGCGCTACGCGGTGAAGGCAGGTACAGGAATCGGTCACCGCGACCACGTCACAGCCGAACTGTTCCAGGAGAGTCTTGCGAATCCGCAGATTCTCCGGCTTGTCGTCGAGACAGAGGATTCGTGGCTCTACTCCCTCCATCGCCTGCTCCTGTTGGATTTAGATGCGATAGAGGATACTCCTACCCGGGCTTTCCGGAGAGGCAAATAGCGCAAACACCGAAGAAGCCGGACAACCAAAGAGAGCTGGAAATGTGCGGCTGGTCGCCAAGTGAAGGCGCGTGGCTGCCGGTTCAATCACCGCTGAGGTTTATCTCGCTTCGGTCTGCCAGTGCGAAGCCGGGATATCTCCCAGCTATCTCCTGCCCGGAACGCCTGCGGGCTCCGGTGATCGGGCTGCCCAGAATTGGTGCAAATCGGGTCTCTATGTAGCAGGTGTGGTGCGTTTAAGGCCAGAGCGCCGCAGGCCCCTGGCAAGGCCATTGGCGGAGACAGCACCCGGCGCGGGATCGCGATACAACTTATGGGGCATAGGGTAATGCCCGGTAAGTTACTAACTTCAAAGACCTTAATTTGGCTACGGAGAGTAAGAAAATCGACATCCGGTAGAGCTTGTTTCCCGATGCGTGAACAATCTGCACGGATGCCCGAAGCCCGAAAAAATATGGCATTTTTCTTGAAAATAGTGAGATAGAACCGCTGTTCTTTCCGAAATATCTATGTATGATCCCCTCAGTTAACCCACGTGTTCTGCCATGAAAGTTGAGCTCGGGGACCATAAGTTAGAAGTTGAGCTGGAGTTCAGATTCTGGTGGGAACCCCGCAGAATGCTCCGCATCGGCTTTCTGCTTGCGTCGGGCGGCGGTTGCCTGGCTTGAGGCTACAGAGCCTCTGAAGTTTGTTCTGCCGATGCTGTTGAGCTACCGCCGGCGCACGTGCCTCCGATAGCCCAGAAGACAGCAACCCCTGATCACTGAGTCGACTCTCCGCGCCGGTACGGCGGGAAGGGCCATTCCGCAGATCAGGGACAACGCAAATTTGTGAAATATCCAGCGCGCCAAAAGGATCGCTTGGCCGGATCGCCGGAGTGCGTCAGGAAATGCCCTGGTGCGCAAAGCGGGAAAGCCTTGTTCGACTGGCTCACTTAGACGTTTTGCACAACAACTCGAGACCTCTAACCCCCCTTCAGGAGAATGATTTTGTCAAAGGGAAATCGCTCAGTTTTCGGCCAGACACCGCAGCGGCTGGCTGTCGTCGTTCTTGCACTCTTTTCCGGATTGCTATTTTCCAAACCCGCGCTTGCGGCCGATATCACCGTCGGCAGCCCGGTGAACGGGACCAACGACACTTCGCCAGTCTGGATACGCGCCCACAACATCGGCTGCGATGGCCTGGCGCCCACAAACTTTGGCTATACGCTCGATAACAGCAGCGCACTGAATCGCGGCGCGACGAAGTACGACGTTGACGTCATCCGGCACGACATCAGCGCCGGAAGCCACACCATCCATTTCAAGTCATGGACAACCAAGGGCGCGTGCCCGATGGTCAACACCACCTTCAAGGTAGTGCCCAGCACAGGCAGCAGCAACGCAGGGTCCAACAGCTCCGATGCTTCTACCGCAGCCGCTTCCACCGCAGCCGCTGCCACCAGCTCCATCCCGTCGAGCGCGACCGTTACCGCCAGCCTGGACAGCAAATCGTGGTCCGGGGACAAGGATTCGGGCACGCCCGGAAGCGCGCACGGGTCGACCGTGTATCCGTCCACGATTTCGTACTATGACAATGCTCGCAAGTTTTACATGACCTATTCTGCTCGCGCGGGCTATCGCTGGCACTATTCCTTCGCCAAGAGCACGACCGCAACCCACTTCGTCTACGACACCTATGTCTATCTGACCAATCCGTCACAGGTCGCAAACCTCGAGCTGGATATGAATCAGGTGCTGTCGAATGGCAAGACAGTGATCTTCGGCGCCCAGTGCACCAGCTACTCCGGGACTTGGGAGTACACGCTCAGCTCGGGCAGCTCTCACTGGCATCGCTCCAATATCCCCTGCAACCCGAAGAACTGGGCTGCCAAGACGTGGCACCACGTCCAGATTGCGTCGCATCGCAATAGCAGCGGGTATGTGACTTACGACTGGGTGAACGTGGACGGAGCGCATCACGTGTTCCACAACGCCACGGGGAATGGCGCCCGCTCCATGGGTTGGTCAAAGGGCACCCTGCTCCTTAACTTCCAGCTCGGCGGTGCTAGCAAAGGCAGCGGATCGATCACTGCGTACATCCACAAGATGACAGTATTCCGCTGGTAAGAAAATCCTGCTATCGCCAGAAAAGCCGCTCTTAGAGCGGCTTTTCTGTTTGCCCTCATAAAGGACAAGCAGAGCGTGAGCTAATTAGCTAGCTTGATATCTATGAGGCTGCTGCTGGGAGAAGCTGCTGTTGCGGAAACGTCTGGTGCCGAAGAAGGGACTCGAACCCCCACACCCTTGCGAGTACATGGACCTGAACCATGCGCGTCTGCCAATTCCGCCACTTCGGCACAGTAAGATCCAGCGGGGTGCTGGATGGGCAGCAGTCGCTAGTCTCGCAAAGGCTGCGGGCGGATGTCAAACCTTGCGCGCCTGCCCCGGCCAGGCGAAGCGCAATCGTGTCTACACCGGTGGACTGTGGCCTGTAGACTGCACGCACATGCCGCGTAAGCATTTTCGATAATCGTCTAAACCGTAGCGAACTCTGCGGACACCGCGCGTTCCCGAAAATGCTTCAGCGTGAAGAGAGGGCTTGGAATGACGGAGACAACCGGCGCGACGCCGGTACCCATGCTGCAGAGTGATGCGAAGGAGATCCGGCGCATCACTCACGATTTGAATAACGCACTGGAGATTATCGTCCAGGCGAGTTTTCTGGTGAACACGACCGCCCTCAGCGACCAGGCGAAGGAGTGGATGAAGCTGCTGGATCAGGGAGTGCGGCAGGCGACGGATCTGAACCGGCAGATGCGGGACTTTGTCCGTCTGCGCAGCTAGGAGCAGTTCTGCTTCCGGTGCAAGCCGAAAGATCAAGCTCTTGGTGATTCTATTGGGAAGCCACACTCGCGGCTTTCCGTCATACCGGCCAGAAGCGAAATCACGTTGAGAGCCCAGACAGCACTGCCTAGGCTCCCGCGGATTCCTAGAACTTAGGAAAGCAGTTTCGCGTCCAGCGTAATCTCCGTGTTGCCGGCGAAGAGCCGCGAGACCGGGCAGCCCGCTTTTGCCTCCTGCGCTGCCTTGTCGAAGGCAGCCTGATCAGCCCCCGGCACCTTTGCAGTGGTAGTTAGCCTGATCTTCGTGATGGTCGGCTTCTCATCCTTTTTCTCGAAGGTGACGGCCGCCGTGGTCTCCAGCGATTCAGGCTTCAGATTGGCGTTGCTCAGTTGCGCGCTCAGCGCCATGGTGAAGCATCCGGCGTGGGCGGCCGCAATCAGCTCTTCGGGATTGGTGCCGATGCCACTTTCAAAGCGGGTGCTGAACGAATACTGCGCATCCTTCAAGACGCCGCTGTCGGTCGAGATGCGGCCCTTGCCGTCCTTCAATCCACCCTGCCACGCCGCTGTTGCTTTCCGGTCCATAGTTGCTCCTCGTGTGAAGTTGTCGTCTCTCATTCTATGAGATGCGCGCGAATTCCGGATGAATCCGCGCCCCAGTTGCAGTACGCTGGCCGTCATGCCGTCCGTGATCCATACCGCACCGGAGCCCCCGCGCGAGAAGACGCGCGCCACGGAAGATACCTGCATGTGGTGCCCCAATTGCGCGGCTAGGCTGGAGAGCAGCCGCTGTAAGCTCGTCTGCCGGCAGTGCAGCTATTACATGAGTTGCGCCGACTACTACTGAGCGCTTCAGCCGCATTCGTGATCTGGCGGCAACGTTTCTCTGTCGATCGCGCCCCCTTTATCGATATCTCGCTTACAATTGCCGTGCCTTATGTTCGACGTTCCCACACGCGGCCAACGCAGTTTCACAAATGTCTCAAGGCGAGAGACGGATCTTTGTGGCCCCGTTCTGTCAAAGGACGGCGCCACAGAACAAAGCTCATCGCCGCTCGGTATTGTGAAGCTGCTCGCTAGTCACACTGCACCACTTTGCATAAAGGAGATCGTCTTGCGCACCGTCCATTGCCTCGCCTGCAGCGCTGCGTTCGCAGTTGCAGCGTTCGCCATCGCTCCGCTTCACGCTCAGCTCTTCGAGATGAATCACGGCCATCATCCGGGCGTGAACCTGAGCGCTCAGGAAGAATCCACGATCGAGCGGCTGGAAAGCCTAGACGTTCTGCCCAGCGGCCAATGGCGTTATCACGAGGGCGATGTCGCGCACGGCGAGCAGACTTCGCTGGACGACAGCAGTTGGCAGAAGGTGGATGCGCACCGCGATCGTCATCATCCTCTGACGGCGCCGAAAGAGGCGGTCTGGTTCCGGCGTGAAATCGAGGTTCCGCAAACGCTGAGCGGATACGACCTGACCGGCGCGCGCGTGTGGTTCCGCTTTCGCGCCAATGCCAATGGTCCCGTGCCGGAGATCATCTACTTCAACGGGCGTCGCGTGGCATTGGGCGACGACCTGGAGCCTATCGTCCTCTTCGACGACGCCAAGCCGGGTGAGAAAGTTCTGGTCGCGGTCAAGCTTCTGCCGACCGTGGATGAGAAGCGGATCGCTGGCGTCGATCTCAGCCTGGAGTTCGCGTCGAGTCGTCCCAACCCTTCCGATCTGCGCACGGAATTTCTTACCGCGGCCTTGCTGATTCCCACGATCTCGAAGGATGTCTCTGGCGATCAGGGGACTTTAGCCAAGGCCATCGGCGATGTCGACGTCGCGGCTCTCGACAAGAAGGATCAGGAGAAGTTCGACGCATCGCTCAAGCAGGCGCAGCAATCGCTGGAACCACTGAAGCCCACGCTGCAGCAGGCCGACATGCACCTGACCGGGAATTCGCACATCGATGCCGCGTGGCTGTGGCCCTGGACAGAGACCGTCGATGTAGTGAAGCGCACCTTCGGCACGGCGGCTCAGTTGATGAACGAATATCCTACCTACACGTACACGCAATCCGCCGCGCAGTACAACCAGTGGATCGCGGACAAATACCCGGAGCTGAACGACGAGATCAAGAAGCGTATTCAGGAAGGCCGCTGGGAACTTGTCGGCGGCATGTGGATAGAGCCGGATCTGAACATGCCATCCGGCGAGTCGCTGGTCCGCCAAATACTGGTCGGGCAGGAGACGTTCCAGAAGCTCTACGGAACGACCACGCGTATCGGCTGGAACCCGGATTCGTTCGGCTACAACTGGCAACTGCCGCAGATCTATAAGCGCTCCGGCATCGACTATTTCGTAACACAGAAGATGACATGGAACGATACCAACCAGTTGCCACTGAAGCTCTTTTGGTGGGAGTCGCCCGACGGCAGCAAGGTGCTGACGTACTTCCCGCACGATTACGGCAACTCGGACCTAAGCCCGGTCCGCCTCGCGCAGAACACGGTGGAAGCTCGCAACCGTGCACCCGGCATGGATGAGGTCATGGACCTGTTCGGCGTGGGCGATCACGGCGGCGGCCCCACGCGCGCCATGCTGGACCAGGGCCTGCACTGGATGCAGCCTGACAAGGTAGTGCCGCGGTCAGAGTTCGGAACTGCGCAGCCTTATTTCTCAGCGGTCGAAAAAGAGGTCGCTTCCAACTCGCCCACGTGGAATTACGAGACACTCGCCAAAGGAGACACAAAGCTACCCACTCCTGCGGCAGGACAGATCAGCATTCCGACATGGAATGACGAACTCTATCTCGAGTTTCATCGTGGCGTCTTTACCACCCAGGCCAACCACAAGCGCAACATGCGCGATAGTGAGGAGTGGCTGCTGAACGCGGAAAAATATGCGTCGCTGGCATGGCTGGATGGCCACAATTATCCGCAGACTGAGCTGACCGACGCGTGGAAGCACGTGCTGTTCAATCAATTCCACGATCTCGCGGCGGGCTCGGGCATTGGCGTCATCTATCGCGACGCACAGAAGGATTACAACCAGGTGCACTGGGCGGCAAACGAGATCACGACGAAGTCGCTCGATACCGTGCAGGCGCATGTCAATACGCGCGTGCCTGCTGGCAGCGTTCCGGTGATGGTGATCAATCCGCTCGGCTGGGATCGCGCCGGCGTTGCAGAAGCGAAGGTTGAAATGTCTTCCGCAGCGCCGGAGGGAATTTCCATCCTCGACGCGAAGGGACGCGTACTGCCGTCGCAGATCGTCGAAAGCGACAAGAAGACGAATACATATCACCTGCTGTTTCGCGCGGAAGATGTGCCCTCGCTCGGCTACGAGGTGCTGCATGCAGTTCCCGGCAAGCGCGCGGCTGTTTCGGATGTGAAGGCGAACGGGCTCACCATCGAGAACGCAACACTGCGCGTCACCGTCGATCCGCAGTCGGGCTGCATCACGTCGCTCTACGACAAGAAGGCGAGTTTTGAGACGCTAGCCTCCGGCGGCTGCGGCAACGAACTCCAGGCATTCAAAGACACGCCGAAGGAGTACGACGCCTGGAACATCGATCCTGGCACGCTGGACGTTCCTCCGACACTGCTGGACAAGGCAGATTCCGTGACCCTGACCGAGCACGGCCCGCTGCGCGCAACCATTCGCGTGACGCGCACATGGCAGAGTTCGAAATTCGTGCAGGACATCACACTCTATACCGGATCGGATCACGTCGTAGTCACCAATGACTTCGACTGGCATGAGCGGCACATCCTGCTGAAGGCGGCCTTCCCCCTGGCGGCTTCCGGGCCGTTCGCAACCTATGAGATTCCCTACGGCACCATCGAGCGCCCGACGACGCGCAACAACAGCATCGAGAAGGCGAAGTTCGAAGTGCCTGCGCTGCGCTGGGCCGACCTCGGCGATGGTCAGCACGGCATGAGCCTGATCAACGAATCGAAGTACGGTTATGACGCGGTGGGCAATCTGCTGCGGCTCAGCCTGCTGCGCGGGGCGACATGGCCCGATCCCGATGCTGACCAGGGTCTTCACCACTTCAGCTATGCGCTCTACCCGCACGCCGGCGACTGGAAGCAGGCGTTAAGTGTCCGTCACGGTTACGACTTTGATTACAAGCTCAAGGCCATGCAGGTGGGGGCGCACCCCGGCGATCTGCCGGAACGCCATTCCTTTGCCGGCGCATCGAATCCCGATGTCGTGCTCACCGCAATGAAGCGCAGCGAGGACGGCAAAGGCCTGGTCATGCGCTTCTACGAATGGGCAGGCAAGAGCGGCAACGTCACGCTGACCGTACCGCCGGGAGCGACATCGGCCAGCGTCGTCAACCTGATGGAGAAGCCGGAAGGGTCGGCCCTCAGTGTCACAGAGAACAAGGTGACGGTGCCGGTCGCGCCGTATCAGATACAGACTGTGCAGGTGGATTACTCACCGGCGGCCGAGAAATAGTTCAGCCGGCATTAACCAAAAGGGCGCAGCAGAATGCTGTGCCCTTTTCTGCTTTCGGTCACTCAGCCTTGGCCGCACGTTAGACTAAGAAGTTCTGCAACAAGGAGAGCGATGAAGGCACTGGCGAAGAGCCGTCGTGAGCGCGGCCTGTGGCTGGAGGATGTTCCCGAGCCGGAGTACGGCATCAACGATGTGCTGATCCGCGTGCGCTACACCGGCATCTGCGGCACGGACGTCCACATCTACGACTGGGATGAGTGGGCGCAGAAGACCATTCCGGTGCCGATGGTGATCGGCCATGAATTTGTCGGAGAGATTGTCGCGGTCGGCTCGAATGTCAACGACTTCCATCCGGGCGACATCGTCAGCGGCGAAGGCCACGTCACCTGCGGCCGCTGCCGCAACTGCCTCGCCGGCCGCCGCCATCTCTGCGCGTTCACTTCGGGCGTTGGCGTAAACCGCCCCGGCGCCTTCGCAGAATACGTCGTGCTGCCCATGAGCAACATCTGGCGGCACGAGCCACATGTGAATCAGGAAGTCGCCGCCATTTTCGATCCCTTCGGCAATGCGGTGCACACCGCGCTTTCGTTCCCGGTGCTGGGCGAAGATGTGCTGATCACGGGTGCGGGCCCGATCGGCATCATGTGTATCCCGGTGGTGAAGCGCGCCGGCGCCCGGCATGTCGTCATTACAGACCTGAATCCCTACCGCCTCGAACTTGCGCGCAAGATGGGCGTGACGCTCGCCGTGAACACCGCGGAGACGCCGCTGCGCGAAGTGCAGAGGCAGCTCGGGATGCAGGAAGGCTTCGACGTGGGCCTCGAAATGTCCGGCAACGGCAATGCCTTTCGCGACATGATCGAGAATATGTCGCATGGCGGCAAGATCGCGGTCCTCGGCATTCCGGCCAAGGAGGTTGCGCTCGATTGGTCGAAGGTGATTTTCAACATGATCACGATCAAGGGGATCTATGGCCGCGAGATGTATGAGACCTGGTACAAGATGTCGGTGCTGATTCACTCCGGGCTGGACATCACGCCCATCATCACGCATCGTTACAGCTACGCAGAGTTTGATCAGGGCTTCACGGCGATGCGGTCGGGCCAGACCGGCAAAGTGGTGCTGGACTGGACGGGGTTGATCCAGTAGCGCGGGCACAGCACGCGGGAACCGCCAGCCTTGCATTCGCGTATAGAGGCGCAACCGTATAGAGGCACAACAAGGATCTATCCATGCCAGACGATCTATCCGTAAATTCCGCGGGCGAAATATCGCTGCCGGAGCCGCCCATCCAGCACGGGCCAAAGTGGGTGTTCTTCGGCAACGATGGTTTGCGCGCCGGCTGGAGCGCACTGCTCTTTGTCGTCATCTTTCTCGCGCTCGCCCTTGGACTTGGCACTGCGGTCAAGCTCCTGCATGTGCCAGTGCCAAGCACCAAAGGCCCTGCGTCTGCTAGCTGGGCGCTGGGATTCGAGTTCGTGCAGATGGTTCTGGTGCTACTCGCAACGTGGATCATGGCGCGGATCGAGCGCCGCAAACTCGCCGTCTACGGCTACGCAGGCCGCGCGAAGCTGGTGCGCTTCATCTGCGGGGGGATTTGGGGTTTCATCGCGCTCTCCGGGATGGTTCTCGTGCTCTGGAAGACGCACCTGCTTGCCTTTGAGTCCGGCCACCTCACCGGGATGGCCGCCTGGAAATACGGCTTGGCTTGGCTCGTCATGTTCATCTTTACGGGCATCTTCGAAGAGTCGCTGCTGCGCGGCTACCTGCAATACACGCTGACGCGCGGCATAGGGTTCTGGTGGGGCGCCCTGCTCATGTCAATTCTGTTCGGTGCGATCCACGGCCCTAATCACGGAGAATCGCCGGTGGGATTGTTCTCCGCAGGGGCAGTCGGCCTCGTCTTCTGTATCAGCCTCTGGTACACCGGCTCGCTGTGGTGGGCCATCGGCTTCCACGCGGCATGGGACTGGGCACAGACTTTCTTCTATGGCACGCCCGATAGCGGCATGGTGGCACGCGGACATTTTCTTACGGAGCATCCGACCGGGCCGCTGATGTGGAGCGGCGGCCCCACCGGTCCGGAGGGCAGCCTCTATATCGTGCCCCTGCTGCTCATCATGGCGCTTGCCATGTGGCTATGGTGGCGTCGCAAGCCGGTGACCGGGCCATACGATCAGAACGCATAAGAGATGTCTGCGGCTACAAGGCGGCCTTATCCGGGACGGCAGACTGCCACGTCTCCAGCGTGACAAATTGAAGACCACTACCCGCGGCAGTCGCCAGCAGGTTCGCGGTCGCGGTCACGGTGCGCCGGCGATCCGTGCCCATCTCCAGATGACCGCCATCGTGCAGCAGGATGTTGCTGCCGCGCCGGCGCCGCTGGTTCCGAGCGATGCCCTGTTTCAGACGCGCTTCGATCTCTCCCGCGGAGTTCGCCTTCCAGTCGCGCGCATTCACGTTCCATAGCACGGAGGTCAGCCGCAGTTCGGCTGCCGCGCGAAAGACCGCCGGGTTGCGCGCGCCGAAGGGCGGCCGGAAGAAACTTACCCGGCTGCCGATGACATCCTCGATCATCGCGGTAGCTTCGGCAATCTCCGCGTAAATACGACGCGGCCTCATGTACATCAGCGACGGGTGCGTCATGGTGTGGCAGCCGATCAGGTGCCCACCGCGATGCAGCGCACGGATGACGTGCGGCTTCTGTCCGACGTAGCGGCCGATCACGAAGAAGGTTGCGCGCACCTGATGACGCGCCAGCACATCCATCAACTGGCCGGTATAAGGATCGTTCGGGCCGTCGTCGTAGGTAAGTGCGATCTCTGCGGGATTATCGCCCGCGACCAGCGAACGCCCAAAGATCCGCGATGCCGGCCACAGGGCCGCGTAGTGATAGCCGCCCGCGGCCAGGGCTGCGGCGCCAATGCCAGTCAGCCAGCGTGCCGCGGGCAGCATCATGGCGGAAGAGGCAAGCGGCGCGTGCACGTTCACAAGGCGAAGTGTAGCAATGGGAGGCTGCAGCCGCACGTTTGGCTGCGGCTGGTCGGCGCTCCCCGTGTCGGGCGTATACTAACTGCGATTACAGGCAGCATCCCGAATGGGAGTTGCACTGGAGGCTACAGATGAGTTTGACGCCTGTGACCGGTCTCGCCGCGTCCGCAAAAATCACCCCGCACACACTTCTCGAACGCAAACAGGCGCATCAGCCCATCACCTCGCTGACCGCTTACGACTACGCCACCGCCCGCCTTGCCGACGAGGCTGGGATCGATCTGCTGCTGGTCGGCGACTCGCTGGCCATGGTGGTGATGGGCCTGGAAACCACGCTGCCCGTCACCGTTGACGAGATGCTGCACCACACGCGCGCTGCACGTCGCGGTGTCCGTCGCGCCATGCTGGTGGTGGACATGCCCTATGGTTCGTACCACGTGTCGATGGACATGGGCGTGGCCAACGCAACCCGGTTTGTGAAGGAAGGCGGCGCGGAAGCCGTCAAGGTGGAAGGCGCCAGGCCGGAGCTGGTGGAGCGCCTGGTTGCGGCTGAGATTCCCGTGGTCGGCCATATCGGGCTCACACCGCAGTCGGTGCATCGCATGGGCGGCTACAAGGTGCAGGGGAAGACTGCCGCGGAATGCACCCGCCTGCGCAAACATGCACGCGAACTGGAAATTGCCGGCGCCTGCGCCGTTGTGCTGGAAGGCATGCCGCGCGAGCTGGCTGCCGAGATTACAGCCGAGCTGGATATCCCGACAATCGGCATCGGTGCCGGTGTCGATTGCGACGGCCAGATCCTGGTCTTTCACGATCTCGTAAATCTCACCTTTGCGCCGCCTGCCCGCTTCGTCCGCCGTTATGCTGATGCAGCAGAGCTCTTCCGCAACGCCATCACCGCGTATCGCGACGATGTCATCGGGCGGCGTTATCCGGCGGAGAACGAAAGCTATCATCTGCCGAAGAGCGCGAAAGGTGCAGCGGAGCACGCAGGAGCGGGATTTAAAACGCAGCTTCGCCGTAACGCATAGTCGATGCAAGTACTCTCAACGGTTGGCGAAATGCGCGCGGCCTGCCGTGCTGCGCGAGAAGCGGGGTCGCTGGGCCTCGTCCCCACCATGGGGGCGCTGCATGCCGGCCACGTCTCGCTGGTCCGCGCGGCGGGTGCGCAGTGCGATAGCGTCGCGGCGTCCATCTTCGTCAACCCGACGCAGTTCGGTCCGAATGAGGACTTTGCGAAGTATCCACGCACTTTTGAGCAGGATTGCGCGTTGCTGGAAGCAGAGGGCGTCGCGCTGGTCTTTGCTCCAGGGCCCGAGGAGATGTATCCGCCGGGCGCGACGACCTTCGTGGACGTGGAAGGCATTAGCGACCATCTCGACGGCGCTTCGCGGCCAGGACACTTTCGTGGCGTCGCCACCATCGTCGCGAAGCTCTTCCACACTGTCGCCCCCAACAAGGCATTCTTCGGCCAGAAGGATGCCGCGCAAGTCGCAGTACTGCGCCGCATGGTGCGCGATCTCAACTTCGATCTGGAGTTGGTCGTCTGTCCTATCGTTCGAGAGTCGAACGGCCTCGCGCTCTCCTCACGCAATCGTTATCTCTCCGCGGGCGAGCGTGCTCAGGCGCTGGTGCTCTCGCGCGCTCTGAACGCGATCTCCGCGACCTATCATGCGGGCCAGAAGCTGGTCGGTCCTCTGCTGGACGCAGGACACAGCATCATGGCGATTGAGCCGGAAGTGCGCATCGACTACCTCGAGATCGTCGATCCCGACACGCTGCTGCCATTGACCGAAGCCACGGCAGGCGCACTAGTGGCCATCGCTGCGTATCTCGGGAGCACACGGCTGATCGACAACACGATACTGTAGTAGCGACGAACTAGGGTGTATTTACCCGCGCGGATCCAGAGACGCACGGATTCCCCGCGAGCAGGAAGCGCAAAGGCCGTTCCGCCGCCTTGCTGATCCCGATACGCGGCGTAGTCACGATATTCTGCGCGTCATAGGCATCATCGCGAAGCTGTAGGTCCGAATCGTCGTCCAGCAGGTCGACGCCATTGTGCGTCGCCCGCGTGATGCCAAACGCCTGGCACAGCCGCCCCGGCCCCGCCGTCAGCAACCGCGGCGCGGCATGCGAGCTGAGCCCCCGATGTATCGCCATCTGCTCCAGCCCGGCCAGCGGCTCCAGCGCGCGCACGAGCAAAGAGCCCGCCTGCCCGTCCGGCTCGCACGAGATATTCAGGCAACTGTGCATGCCATAAATGAAGTAAACATAGGCGTGACCCGGGGGCCCGAAGAGCACCGCATTGCGCGCGGTTAGTCCTGCCGCCGCGTGCGCAGCGGGATCGTCCTCTCCGAAGTAGGCCTCGACCTCCACGATGCGCCCTGCAAGCAGCCCATCGCTCGTTCGCCGCACCAGCAACTTGCCCAGAATCAGATGGGCAGCCCTATCCGGCGACGTCACTAAGAGTTGTCGATCAAGCAACTTGCCGGGAATGGCGGCAGTCCGGCGCGAGACAAAAGCCTTCATAAAAAGAAACGGCCTCTTTCTATCCACCATCTTAAAGATCGACCCAGAATTTCCGTTGTCAATCGAGGAAGGATCGAGAAGGGGAGCATTCCATGCTGAGAGAACACTGGACGCGAAGGCTGGCCCAAACTATAGGAGCGGCTGTTCTGTTGGTATGTGCGGCGGCTTCTGCGCAGCGCATTCCAGCCGGCACTGAGATGACAGTGCGGCTTACTGAAGGGCTTGATTCGGGCAAAGCGACGGCAGGACAGACCTGGAACGGCACACTGGTGAATGACGTCACCAGTGGAAGCGGCAAGGTTCTGGCGCGGAGAGGTTCCCCAGTGATTGGTGTGGTGAGCGACGCCAAGAACTCCGGCCGGCTGCATGCGCCCGGCATTCTTTCCGTGCGACTCACGGAGGTGAATGGCGTTCCGGTCAGAACCGACACGATCACGCGCGATGGCGAGGGCCATACCAAGAGCAACGTGACGAAAGTGGGTGGCGGCACTGCCGCCGGGGCATTGATTGGCGGATTGGCCGGCGGCGGCAAGGGGGCGGGAATTGGCGCCCTCGCCGGTGCGGGCGCTGGCGCTGTCGGCGCGCTCGCGACGGGAAAGCGTCAGGCGAAGCTTCCCGCCGAAACCACGTTGACGTTCACCACGCGATAAGTGCCCAAGCTGCTGTGATGGAATGAAGCCTGGAGTCCCCCGCATGCGCGCACCGCTCTTACTCCTCATATGTTTGATTTCGGCGGGTTCGTCTGTGCAAAGCCTGCAGTTCCGCCCCTCCCCAGTTGTGGACACGGGACAAAATCCGGCCCTTTCGTTGCCCGCTGGTACCAAGCTGATGGTCCGTCTCGATCAATCGCTCGATTCATCGAGCGCGATTCTGGGCCAGAGCTGGACCGGCGCGCTGGTCAACGATATTCCGGTCGGCACCCGCGTGGCGCTGAAGAGCGGCACGCAGGTGGATGGTTTGGTTGTCGCAGTCAAACGCAGCGGTCACTTCCGCACCTCCGGCGCGCTCTCGCTCCGGCTGATCCGTGTCAACGACGCTGCCGTTGCTACCGACGTTCTGACCCGTGACAAGGATGGCCACTGGAAGAGCGGCGTAAAGACCGGCGGGGGCGCCGCGGTTGGCGCGGCTCTCGGCGGGCTGACCGGCGGCGTCACCGGAGCCGTCGTGGGCGGGGCGGTAGGCGCCACCACAGGAACGGTAGCCGCGGCTACTACCCACAACAGCAAGGAAGCCGCCATCCCCACTGAGGCCGTCCTCACCTTTACCGTCCAGTAGATCAGTTCCCCTGTTTGACCGCCGCAAGCACCTCTTCGGCGTGGCCTTCAGGCTTTACCTTTGCCCAGATGCGGGTCAGCTTGCGGTCCGGCCCGATCAGGAAAGTGCTTCGCTCGATGCCCCTGACCTTCTTGCCATACATATTTTTGTCCTTCATAACGCCAAACTGATTGCAGACTCGTTCGTCTACATCAGCAAGGAGCGTGTAGGGCAGGTCGTACTTCTCTTTGAACTTCTTCTGCGCCTTCGGGGTGTCGCGCGAGATGCCAAGCACCACGACTCCGGCTTTCTGCAGCTTTTTGAAGGTGTCGCGGAAGCCACAGGCCTCAATGGTGCAGCCCGGCGTATCGGCGCGAGGATAAAAGAAGAGCACGACCGGTCTGCCGCTATAGTCGCTCAGGTGCACTGTTTCGTCATTTTCGTCCTGCAACGTGAAATCCTCGATCGTATCGCCGACCTGCATGAATGCTTTCCTCCGCTTTGATCCGGCTGTTCAGGGCCACTACCATGGTAGTAGAGGGCAGTGGTTCCGGAGTATGCCATGAAGCGTAGGTGGCTTTTGCGCACGGGGACGACGGCGATTGCGCTGGGCTGCGTAACTGCGCTATGGGCGCAGTATCCCGGCCACGTCGATATGCAGCAGAAACCCGCAGCGACATCGACCCTCCGCGCGGTCGCGGTGCTGGAGTGGACAGGCGACCGCAACCATCCCAATGCAACGCGGCTCGTGCCTGTCTCCCTGTTTGATGGAGAGCACCTGCAGGATGGGGCGCTTTATCTGGCGCGGCCGGTGCCGCTGGCGCTGGACAGCGGGACGGAGTACGAGGTCGAAGGATCAGGGCTGCCGCAGGGCTGGTTTGATATCGACGGCGCGCGCGAGATCGGCAATGACTGGTTTGGCTTCGGCAAATGGAAGCCTTACGTGCCGCCGCCACCGAAGAA
Organism: uncultured Acidobacteriaceae bacterium; assembly: GCA_963797895.1. Classification (GTDB taxonomy): domain Bacteria; phylum Acidobacteriota; class Terriglobia; order Terriglobales; family Acidobacteriaceae; genus KBS-83. Next base: position 142,364 of record CAWCRD010000006.1, on the reverse strand, counting down.
GCTGCACCCCTCGCGCAATCCGCCCACCGTGGTTCGCGACAAGTCCGACGATGCGGACAAGCCGCACTTCGTGCGGCGCGACCAGACCACCGGCGCTGGAAACCAGAACGGCACCGCAAATAGCGGCTCGACCTCAGCGCAGAAAACTCCAGAGAGCACTCAGGCTTCATCAGCCCCGGTCGATCCGGATCGGCCGAGGCTGCGTCGCAGGCCGGAAGAGGACAAGCCGCAGCAGCAGGCGGCGAGCGCGCCGGAATCGCCCAGTGCGGCACCTGATCCGGACCGCCCCCATCTGGTGCATGGCAAGCCTGCGGATCTGAAAGACGAGCCGAAGCCTCTCGAAATCACTCCGGTGGCCATCGGGCAGACCGTTGCGGTCTCCGACGCAAACAACGTCAGCAAGGAGTCTTTCGCCTACGAATGGGGCAGCCCCGCGGATGCCGCGAGCGCGCAGAAGGAACTGGAAGCGCGGGCGGCGCAGCTTCTGACGGGCACCAAGCCGGCTGATACTTCCCCGAGCACAGCGTCAAAGCAAACATCCACGACACAGCCCAGCACGACACATCCCAGCACGGCACATCATGTCATGGTTCGCAAAAGTGCGCGGCGAACAGCGAAGCCGCTCGAAACACCGTCGCCCCTGACAGACGTGCATTTCAGCGCGTTTGCGATGACGTACGGAAGCGGCCCGACGTTGGTCCTGACCGCGCGCGAAGCCTCCGGTACCCACTCAATTGCGGTGATCGCGCTTCAGGATATCTACGGCAAGATCCAAGTGCTGTGGCATTCCATCACAGACGACGAGCATCTGGATGTGACGCCGCGTATGAAACTCATCGATGCGGTCGATCCACGTGGCGATGGGCGCGCCAACCTGCTCTTCGAGGAGCGCAACGATACGGACCGCCGTTTTGTGTTGTACGTGGTTGGCGCAGATAACGCAGAACAGGTCTTCGCCACCGACCCGCTGCCCCTGCATCCGGTCGCGCAGCCGAGCGGGGAATAATCCTCAGGGGTGAGGCAACTGCCCTCTGTCCCAGCTTCCGCCCAGCGCCTTCACCAGCTGCACGCTTGCCGCGAACTGGCGTGTCGTGATGTCCGCTGCTGTCCTTTCATTGGTCAGCGCCACGGTCTGCGCAGTAATCACCTGCAGATACGTAGTCAGGCCACCCTTGTACTGATTGGTGGAGATCTGCAGCGATCGCTCCGCATCGGCAACAGTCTGCTGCTGCGCCGCCGCTTCCCGGTTCAGGATGCTGAGCGCGGCAAGTTGGTCTTCCACATCCTGGAACGACTGCAGCACGGTCTGACGATAGTTCGCCACCTGTGCATCGTATGCGGCGCGCGCTTCCTCGGTTAGTGCATGACGCCTGCCGGCGTCGAAGAGCACCTCGCTGGCCGATGCGCCCAGAGACCATAGCGCGCTGGGTCCCTGAAACAAAATGCCCGGACGCGCAGATTCGACACCGCCCGTGCCGGTAAGGTTCAACTGCGGATAGTAGGCGGCTATCTGGATACCGATCTGCTCGTTCGCCGCCGCAGCGCGACGTTCGGCCGCTGCCACATCGGGCCGGCGCTCCAGCATTTCCGAAGGCACCCCTACCGGCACTGCGGGCAGCGTCAGCGTGAGCGGTGAGGGCGGCAGCGAGAAGCTGGATGCCGGTTGGCCGGTCAGTGTCGCGATCGCGTGCTCATATTGCGCACGCGCCACTTCTATGTCGATTTCCTGCGCCTTGGTCTGGTCCAATTGTGTCTGCGCCAGCGCGACCTCCGCATCCGTCGCGAGCCCGCCATGAAAGCGCGAGATGGTCAGTTGCAGATACCGCTGGTATTGCTGGAGGGTGTCCTCCAGCAACTGTTTTTGCGTATCTAGTCCGCGAAGCTCGAAGTAGTCCATCGCAAGCTCGGCGCGAAGGCTGAGATCGACATTCGCCAAGTCTGCCGCGGAGGCCTGCGCGTTGGCGCGCGTCTGCTGCACAGTGCGGCGGATATTCCCCCACAGATCGGGCTCCCATGTCGCCTGCCCCGCGGCGTTGAGGTCGGTATAGGGATTGCCTTGCGTAGGAACACCGAAGGGGCGATTTTGTGAGACCCGCGTGCGTGCATAACTGGGCGCCAGCGAAACGGTGGGAAAGTAAAAGGAGCGGTACTGTTTCACCGCAGCCAATGCCTGGGTGTACTGCGCCAGTGCCGCCTTCAGCGTCTGGTTCGAAACAGCGACGCGCTCCTCCAGCGTGTTGAGCTGCGCGTCGCCATACGATTCCCACCACTTGCCGCGAATCTTGTCGTCGCCTGGTTCGGCATGCTTCCAGCCCACACCGGGCTCGCTCGGTGGTGGCGTTACGGTGGTGTGTTCTTTGAAAGAAGGAGCCATCGCGGTGCTGGGCATCTTGTAGTTCGGGCCCACCTTGCACCCGCTCAGGAACAGAGCGAGCGCCAGCGCAGCGAAGTTACAAATTGTCAACCGCTGCATGCTCACTGTCCTCGCTCCTGCTGTTTTTTGCCGGAGCTCTGCAGGACGTGCACCTTCTCGCCTTCGATCACCGAATCGGGCGGATTGCTGATGATCGGCGTGTTCGCATCCAGCCCGCTGACCACCTGCACAGTATCACCATCGTCGTGTCCTATGGTGATCGGCACCAGCTTCACGATGTCATCATTGCCGACGTGTTCGACCGCGGCAACGCGCAATCCTTCCTTTCGGAAGAGCAGTGTCGATACCGGAATGATGACCGACGAGAACGGTCGCCCGACCTTTAGATGGACCTCCGTGTACGCGCCCGGTGTCAAGTCGCCCTTGCGATTATCGACATCCACTTCCACCAGCAGCGTGCGCGAGGTTACATCGATAGATTTCGCGGTGCGGACCAGCGTGCCTTCAAACGAGCGTCCCGGGTACTCGGAAAACGTAAGCTGCGCCTTGGTGCCCGGCAGCGCATCGCGAGAATAAATCTGCGGTACGTTGATGTAGACACGCAGCACGTCCGTCGAGGCCATGTGGAAGAGCTCTTTGGCTGCGCCCTGATCGATGAGCTGTCCGACATCGATGCTGCGCGACGTGACGACGCCATTGAAGGGCGCATAGATTTTCTCGAACGAAGTCAACTGCTCCAGCCGCTGTACGTTTGCGACTTGCGACTTCACCAAAGTGTTGGATGATTGCGCTTGCGTGGCGAAGTTCTCCGTGTCCTGACGCGACACAGCATCCTCTCCCAGCAGATTCTGATAGCGTTTCGCCGTGCTTTTGGCATAGCCGGCGTTGGCCTCTGCCGTGGCCAGGTCAGCTCGTGCCTGCAGCAGTTGCTGATCGACTTCCGGCGAGCTGATGACCGCCAGCAACTGTCCTTTGCGGACATGCGCGCCGATATCGAAGTACCAGTGGCTCAGATAGCCATTGGTGCGCGCATAGAGCGGCGCGTCTTCGTAGGCATATACATTGCCGGGCAGAACAATCTCCGAGTTAGGTGAGCCGTTCTGTGGTTTCGAGAGCAGCACATCCGGCGCGGCGAGTGCGTTGGTTTCGGCGGCCAGCGCAGTCCGCGCGTGTTGCCGGTGCAGGATGCCGGCTACAGCAAAGATGGCGGCCACAATCAGCAGCAGCACAAGCACGATAACGGCGGTTCGCCCCGAAACATGAGACTGCGGCGCAGGCGCACCGCCGTGCTCGTTATGCGGGCGCGTGGTTTGCGGATTCTGGTTATGCTCGCTCATGGTCGTCCAATGCTCCGTGGTTGTCGCTTGTGGAAGCGCGGCCATTCCGGCCTGTCCGGGCGCGGCGGCGGCGCTCCAGCGCGCCATGCACAACGCTAAAGAATGTAGGTACGAAGAAGAGAGTGGCCCCCGTGGCAAAGATCAGTCCGCCGATGACAGCGCGGCCCAGCGGTGCATTCTGCTCGCCGCCGTCGCCCAGCCCCAACGACATGGGCACCATGCCGATAATCATGGCCAGGGCGGTCATCAATACAGGGCGGAAGCGCGTAAAGCCGGCGGCCAGAGCTGCGGCAACAGCATCTCCGTCATTGATCTCGAGTTGTTCCTTCGCGAAGGAGACGACCAGGATCGAGTTTGCGGTAGCCACACCCATACACATGATCGATCCGGTCAGAGCGGGTACAGAGATATGTGTGCCGGTGAGAAAGAGTATCCACACAATACCGGCGAGCGCGGCCGGCAGGGCAGAGACGATGATGAACGGGTCGAGCCACGACTGGAAATTGACGACGATCAGCAGATAGACAAGCAGGATCGAGAAGAAGAGGCCGCTCACAAGTCCGACAAAGGAGGACCGCATCGTCTGCACCTGGCCGCGGATCACCAGGCGCGAGCCCGTCGGCAGCTCTTTTTGATGCTTGCCTATGATGCCCCTGATTTTGTCTGCGACACTGCGCAGGTCCGTATTGTCGATGTTGCCGTAAATGTCGATCACGGGCTGAATGTCGTAATGCGTAACGGTGGCAAGCTCCTCGCCGCGGGTGATGGAAGCAAGGTTGCTGAGGATCTGAATCGGCTGCCCACCCATCTGCGCCGCAGGGGTGAACATGCTGAAGTTCGCATTAGGATTCGCCGCTGCGCTGGCGGTAATCGGCACGCTCTCCAGATCGTCCAGCGAATCCAGCGAGTACTGCGGTGTCTGCGTCGCCACGTTGTAGCTCACGCCATTCTTGGGATTCAGCCAGAAAGTCGGCGAGGTCTGGAACGAACCGCTCAGCGCCACCAACAGGGACCCGGCCACATCCCGCTGCGTCAGCCCGATGTCCTGCGCACGCGAGCGGTCCACATCCACAAAGAGCCGCGGCTCATTGAACGGCTGCTGGATGTGCAGGTCAGCCGTGCCCGGCACGTATTTGATCTCCTGCATCAGCTTTTCGGCGAACTCGTGATTGGCCAGCAGGTTATGGCCGATGATCTGAATATCGATTGGCGCTGGCAGGCCGAAATTCAGGATCTGCGTCGTCATATCCACCGGCAGCGAGTAGAACGTAACTCCGGGAAACTCTTGCGCCAGCTTCGGGCGCAGCTCTCCAAGATAGGCGGCGGTCGGCCGGTGATCTTTGGAGAGAGAGACGGTGATGTCTGCATCGGCCGAGCCCACCACGCCAGTATTGGTATAGGAAAGGTTCAGGCCGGAGTAGGGAATGCCGATGTTGTCGATGATGGTCACAAGCTCGCGCGCCGGAATTTCCCGCCGGATCGCATTGTCGATCTGATCGCAGAGGCGCGCCGTCTCTTCAATGCGAGTGCCGGTACGCGCCCGCACGTGCAGCTTGAACTGGCCGGCATCGACCGAAGGAAAGAAGTCCTGCCCCAGCCAGGGATAGAGCAGCGCAAACGACCCCACACAGGCAACCACGAAGAGAATCAGAAACACCGTACTGTGCGCCACGGCCAATCCGAGCAGGCCATGATAGAAGCTGCGGAACTGTTCGAAGCGCCGCTCGAACCCAAGTTGAAAGCGAAGGAACGGATTGCGGCTCCCCTCTTTCTGCTTCTGCGCATCCGGATCGTGCTCGGTCAGCAGGTACTTCGCCATGGTGGGCACCACGGTGCGCGACAGGAAGTAGGACGCAAGCATCGCGAAAACCACGGACTCGGCCAGCGGCACAAAGAGATATTTCGCGACCCCACCGAGAAAGAACATCGGTACGAAGACGATGCAGATAGACAACGTGGAGACGAAGGCGGGAACCGCGATCTGCGCAGCGCCATCGAGGATGGCCTGTTCGAGCTCCTTGCCCTCTTCCAGATTGCGATTGATATTTTCGATCTCGACGGTCGCATCGTCCACCAGGATGCCGACGGCCAGTGCCAGTCCGCCCAGCGTCATGATATTGATGGTCTCGCCCAGCGCTCCCAGCAGGATCAGCGAGACGAGAATCGACAGCGGGATTGAGACCGCGATGATGAGCGTGGACCGCCAGCTCCCCAGAAACACCAGGATCATAAAGCCGGTCAGGCAGGCGGCGATGAGCGCCTCGTGTACCACACCGGAGATCGCGCCCCGCACAAAGATCGACTGATCCGACAAGGGCGTGATCTTCAGCTGCGGCGCATCGATCGACGCCTTCACGGACGGCAGTTTGTTGAAAATGCCCTTGATGATTTGCAGCGTGGAGGCGTTGCCGTTCTTCTGAATGGTCAGCAGCGCGGCACGCTGGCCGTCGACACGCACGATGTTGGTCTGCGGAGGAAATCCATCGCGCACGTGCGCGACATCGTGGATGTAGACCATCGCGCCATTCACCTGCTTGATCGGCAGATCGTTCAATCCTTCGATCGTTGTGGGAGCGCTGTTGGTCGCCACCTGATATTCGTAAGTGCCCACCTTCATCGTGCCGGAGGGCAGGATCAGGTTCTGGTTAGCGATAGTGTTCGTCACATCGCTCGGCGAGAGTCCCTTGGCCTGCAGCTCGTGCAGGTTCAGGTCCACCTGCACCTGGCGCTGCTTGCCGCCGTAAGGGTAGGGAATGGCTGCACCGCGGATGGTGACAAGCTGGGTGCGGATGAAGTTCAGGCTGTAGTCGTTCAGTTGCTGCTCACTCAGCCCCGTGCCCGAGACGCCAAGCTGCAGGATGGGAACGCTCGATGCGTTGTAATCGATGATGAGCGGGGGCGTTGTGCCGGTGGGAAGTTGCCGCAGCTGCGTCTGCGAGATCGCCGAAACCTGTGCGATGGCCATCGGAAGATTGACCTGCGGCTGGAAATAAATTTTCACCACCGCGACGCCGTAGAGCGAGTTCGACTCGATGTGGTCGATGTTGTCGACGGTCGTGGTAAGGGCGCGCTCTGTGATGGTTACGATGCGGTCGGCCATCTGCTCCGCGGAGAAGCCCTGGTATTGCCAGATGATGCTTACCACCGGGATGTCGATATTGGGGAAGATATCGACCGGCGTATTGAGAATCGAAAGCGGACCGATGATCAGGAGCAGCAGCGCAAGAACGGCAAAGGTATAGGGCCGTCGTAGCGCGAGTCGAACAATCCACATAGGCTTTGGGGCTTCCTCTGGCACTGGCAGCTTCGAGCCAGGCCGTTTAGAGCAGTTTCACAAACGCTGTGAGGTGGTAAGTTTTTCGCTCTGTTCCGCCGTTTTCGGCGGAACTGCGCCGCGATCCCACGGTTGCTTTGCTGCCTTTCTAAGAGGAAAAGCTACGTCGAGTGATCTCCACAGGACGCAGTATTCCCCGGAATGCTAGTGCGAGCCTCTTCAGTGTACAAAGCAACCTGCAAAAGCAGGCCGGCAATGGACATAGCCATTCGCTATGTCATTGCCAGCTCTCGTCTTCTCGTATTGTGCCGGTACCGCTGCAATTCAGCCCGGTTTGCGACGGGCGCTTATCCGGAACAGGCAGGCCATCGCTTCAGTATTTCCATGTAGGTCCAGGGCGACCAGCAGAGCGAGAGGGTTTCCGCTCCCGAACAGCACCATGGAAAATGCTTTTCAGGTTCAATGGAGAATCGATCAGGTCAGGCGCACACTCTGCTTGCTCGAATTTTAGATGTCATACCCGACCAGCTCGATTCATGAAACAGGAGCCTGCCGGGAAACGGGGGACGGAGCCGGTTCGAATCGGGCGATATTGGGAGCTGATGCCACAGTTCAAGCGTCGGGCATGGTCAGCTAATCCTATGATGTGAAAAGATTCAAAGGGTAAGAAACCAATCTTCGGCCCAGGCCGTCCCTAGAGACATACCTGAATCAGAATTCGCCCCATGGGTCCCACGAAAGACCCCGAGAGCGAAGCTTACTCAGACAGAACTGGAAAGAAAAGAAGATAACTCCATGTCACCTGCCGCGCCAACCGAACAGGTTCCGACTTCAACTTACGCCTACCGCGTGCCGGGCGGCGAGACGCCGGGTGAGGAGAATCCGCAGGGGTCTCGCAAGCGCGGCTGGCTCCGTTGGGTCGTTCTGCTGGTGCTACTTGCGCTAGCTGGCCTCATTACCTGGCGAACCGTAACCGCCAAGCGCGAGGAGGCGGCGACAGCCGCCCGCAGGCAGCGCGCCATGGCCAGCCAGGCCATCCCCGTTCAGGTCGCGGCAGTGCGGCAGGAGACGGTGCCTATTTATCTCACCGGCCTGGGAACGATCACGCCCTACTACAGCGTGAAAATTATCCCGCGCGTGACCGGCGAACTGACCAACGTTTACTTCCGGGAGGGTCAGGAGGTCCGCAAGGGCGCCGAGCTGATGACCATCGACCCCCGGCCGTATCAGGCGACACTGGATCAGGCAAAGGGCCAGTTGGCCCGCGATGAAGCGCAGTTAAAGAACAATCAGGCGGAGTTCAACCGGTACAAGGCGCTCTACGATCAGGGGGTCGTCTCTAAGGAGCAGCTAGACACCTACGAGTCCAACCTGGGGCAGTTCGTGGGAGCGATCAAGGGTGATCAGGCGGCGATTGAGTCGGCTCAGCTGAATGTGACCTACTGTCATATCAAATCGCCCATCGACGGCAAGGTGGGCCTGCGCCTGGTGGATCCCGGGAACCTGATCACTGCGAACACCACGCAAACGCTGGTCGTGAATCAATTCCGGCCCATCGCGGTCTACTTCACGCTGCCGGAAGACCAGTTACAGCGGGTGCTGGACAAGCTGCGGCGCGATCACAAGCTCGACGCGATTGCCTTTGACCGCTCCGACACAACACAACTGGAGAGCGGCCAGCTCACCGCGGCCGACAACCAGATCGACGTAACGACCGGCACCGACAAGCTGAAGGCCGTCTTTGCCAACACCGACGAGAAGCTCTTTCCCAATCAGTTCGTGAATGTCCATCTCGTCCTGGAGCAGCGCGCGAATTCCCTCGTGGTGCCGGCAGCTGCGGTGCAGCATAGCCCGGACGGCGATTACGTATGGCTGGTCAAGCCGGAATCGAATCCGAGCGCCGATGCAAGCCAGCCCTCGAAAGGCGGCGCGAGCGCGAAGGGCGGCACTAACGGCACGCCGGCAGGAGTCACGCCGGGCAGCGGGACTGTCGTCATGCAGCCGATTGTGATCGACACCACGCAAGGCTCCATGGTGGTGGTGAAGAGCGGCGTCGAGGCCAACCAGCAGGTCGTCGTCGATGGCGCAGACAAACTGCAGAATGGCTCGAAGGTCTCCACCACGCCTTCGCATCGCGGGCAGAAGCAGCAACAGCAGCAACTAGGTTCGTCGTGAGTCCGTCTCGCATCTTTATTCTGCGGCCCGTGGCCACCTCACTCCTGATGGTGGCCATTCTGCTCGCGGGCTTTGTCGCCTATAAGCAGTTGCCGGTCTCCGCGCTGCCTGAGGTGGACTATCCCATCATCCAGGTGGTGACGTTTTATCCTGGCGCCAGCCCGGACGTGATGGCCTCCGCCGTCACTGCGCCCCTCGAACGGCAGTTCGGCGAGATGCCCGGCCTCAACCAGATGACCTCCACCAGCTCCCAGGGCGGCTCGGTCATCGTTCTCCAATTCAACCTCACTGAGGACATCGATGTCGCGGAGCAGGAAGTGCAGGCCGGCATCAATGCGGCGCAAAGCTTCCTGCCCACTGGCCTGCCCAACCCGCCGATCTACAGCAAGGTGAATCCAGCCGATCAGCCGATCATGACGCTCGCGCTGACTTCCGATACCATGCCGCTGCAGAAGGTCGAAGACCTGGCCGACACCAATATGGCGCAGAAGATCTCTCAGGTCTCCGGCGTCGGCCTGGTATCGATCGCTGGCGGCCAGAAACCGGCCGTGCGCATCCAGGCAAATCCGGCCCAGCTCGCCTCCTATGGCATCAGCCTCGAAGACCTGCGCACAGCTGTTAGCTCAGCCAATGTCAACACCGCCAAAGGCAATCTGAACGGCACGCGCCAGTCCTACACAATTGGCGCCAACGATCAACTGCTAACCTCCGGCGACTACAAGCCCATTGTGATTGCCTATCGCAATGGCGCGCCGGTCCGCATGTCCGACGTGGCGGACATCATCGACGGCTCCGAGAACACCATGCAGGCCGCGTGGATGAACCGCACTCCTGCGGTCATCATGAACGTGCAGCGGCAGCCTGGCGCGAACATCATCGCTGTGGTTGACCGCATTAAGGCCATCCTGCCGCAGTTGCGGGTAAGCATGCCGGCCTCAATCAAGATCCAGATTCTTACCGATCGGACCGAAACCATTCGGGCCTCCGTAAACGACGTCCAGTTCGAGCTGATGCTCACTATCGGGCTGGTCGTAATGGTGATCTTCCTTTTCCTGCGCAGCCTCGCGGCCACCATCATTCCCAGCATCGCGGTGCCGCTCTCGCTGGTGGGCACCTTCGGCATCATGTACCTGCTGGGGTACAGCCTGAACAATCTCACCCTGATGGCGCTCACCATCTCGACCGGATTCGTCGTGGACGACGCCATCGTGATGATCGAGAACATCTCGCGTTACATCGAAATGGGCGAGGACCCGCTGGCGGCGGCGCTCAAGGGCTCTGAGCAGATCGGCTTCACCATCGTTTCACTCACCGTCTCGCTGATCGCGGTGCTCATCCCGCTGCTGTTCATGGGCGATGTCGTCGGCCGCCTCTTCCGCGAGTTTGCCATCACGCTCGCGGTTACCATCCTGGTCTCAGCGATTGTGTCCCTGACGCTCACGCCGATGATGTGCGCCAGGCTGCTGAAGCACAAGCCGGAGTCGGAGCAGAACCGCTTCTATCGCAAGTCCGAGGACTTCTTCAATTACGTCATCGGTCTTTACGGCAGGACGCTGCAGTTCGTTCTGCGCTATCGCTTTACAACGCTGATGATCACCATCGGCACTCTGGTCCTGACGCTGGTGCTTTACGTTGTCGTCCCCAAGGGCTTCTTTCCTGTGGAAGATACCGGCATCATCCTCGGCGTTACGGAGGCTCCGCAGGCTGTCTCGTTTCAGAGCATGTCGCAACGCCAGCAGAGATTGGCCGACGTCATCCTGCAGGATCCGGACGTACAGAGCCTCTCTTCCTTCATCGGCGTCGACGGAACCAACACCACCATCAACAGCGGGCGCATCCAGATCAACCTCAAGCCTCTGGAGCAGCGTCACGATCGCGTTATGGACACCATTCAGCGGCTCCAGACAAAGCTGAAACAGGTTCAGGGAATCACGCTTTACATGCAGCCGTTGCAGGACCTGACCGTCTCCGATGTGGTGAGTCGCACGCAATATCAATATTCGCTTGAAAGCGCCGACGCGAATGAGCTGACTACCTGGACGAATAATCTGGTCACCGAGCTTCGCAAGCATCCCGAGCTCACTGACGTCGCGAGCGATATGCAGGACAAGGGCCTGGAGACGGACCTGGTCGTCGATCGCGACACTGCATCGCGGATGGGCGTGCAGATGTCCACCATCGACAACGTGCTTTACGACGCCTTCGGTCAGCGTCAGGTCTCCACGATGTACACCCAGTTGAATCAGTACCACGTCATCCTGGAGGTACAGCCGAATTTCCAGCTTGACCCGAGTTCTCTCAGCAGTCTTTACGTTGCCTCTTCGACCGGCACAGAGGTGCCGCTGAGCACCTTCGTGCACGTGCAGCGCACGAACACGCCGCTCTCTATCGACCACCTGGGCCAGTTCCCGGCCAGCACTATCTCCTTCAATCTCGGCCCCGGTGCCTCGCTTGGTGACGCGGTCAAGATCATCAATCAGGTCGAAGCCAATCTCGGCATGCCTGCCACCGTGAATGCCAGCTTCCAAGGCACCGCCAAGGCATTTGAAGCTTCGCTCACCAATGAGCCTATCCTCATCCTCGCCGCGCTTATCACGGTCTACATCGTGCTCGGCGTGCTCTACGAGAGCTACATTCATCCGGTCACGATTCTCTCCACGCTGCCTTCCGCGGGCGTGGGCGCGATCCTCGCGCTGCTGCTCTTCGGCATGGACCTCAATGTCATCGGCATCATCGGTATCATCCTGCTGATCGGTATCGTGAAGAAGAACGCCATCATGATGATCGACTTCGCGCTCGAAGCCGAGCGGCAGCATGGCAAGAGCTCCGAAGACGCCATCTACGAAGCCTGTCTGCTGCGCTTCCGGCCCATCATGATGACCACCATGGCTGCCCTGCTCGGCGGCTTGCCGCTTGCGCTTGGCACCGGCATGGGCTCGGAGCTACGCAAGCCGCTCGGCATCACCATCGTCGGCGGTCTCATCGTCTCGCAGGCGCTCACGCTTTACACCACTCCGGTCGTCTACATCTACTTCGATCGCTTCGCGCAGCGGCTCACGCGGCGTCGTGCCCGCATCGCGGCGACCCGCACCACTGAGCACACGGTCTCGGCGGACTAGGAGCGCACCATGCATATCTCCGCTCCCTTCATCCGGCGGCCGGTTGGCACTTCGCTGCTCAGCCTGGCGCTGCTGCTCGGCGGCGCGGTCGGCTACGCTCTCCTTCCGGTTGCGTCACTGCCCGAGGTTGAATTCCCCACCATCAATGTCCAAGCTAATCTGCCTGGCGCCAGCCCGGAGACCGCCGCGTCGGCCCTCGCGACACCCCTGGAGCGTCAGTTCGGCCGCATCGCCGGCGTGACAGAGATGACCTCGTCGAGCACGCTCGGCGGCAGCAATATCACATTGCAGTTCGATCTCAATCGCAATATCAACGGCGCCGCGCGTGACGTGCAGGCAGCCATCAACGCGGCGCGTGCGCAGCTACCCGCCAACATGCCGCAGAACCCGCGTTTCCACGAATCCAACCCGGCAGACGCGCCCATCATGATTCTCGCGTTGACGTCCGATCAGCTGAGCCGTCCGGAAATGTACGACGCCGCGGACTCCGTGTTGCAGCAGAAGATCTCCCAGGTGCCCGGAGTCGGCGAGAGCTTCGTCGGTGGCGGCGCCAGTCCTGCCGTACGCGTCGAAGCGAATCCTATGCAGCTCAGCTCCTATGGCATCGGCCTGGAGTCTCTGCGCACCACGCTTGGCGCGGTCAATCAGAACATGGCCACCGGATATTTCCGGAATGACCATACCATCACCAACATCAACACCAACGATCAGCTCTTCAAAGCACGCAACTACGCCCCGCTGGTGGTCGGCTATAACCCGACGACTGGCGCAGCCGTGCGGCTGCAGGACGTTGGGTCGGTCGTCGATTCCACTTCGAATCTCTACACATCCGGCCTCGCCAACGGCAAGCCCGCCGTCCTGATCATCATCTTCAAGATCGCCGGCGCGAACGTCATCCAGACGGTCGATCGCATCAAGGCCGCGTTGCCCTCGCTCGAAGCCTCCATCTCGCCGCTCATTCACACCAGCATCGTGATGGACCGCACGGTCACTATTCGCGCCGCAATACATGACGTCGAGATCACGCTGCTCATCTCCATCGCGCTGGTTATCGTCGTCGTCTTCATTTTTCTGCGCGATGCCTGGTCCACCATTATTCCCAGCGTCGCGGTGCCGTTGTCTCTCGTGACTACCTTCGGCGTGATGTACCTACTGGGCTACACGATGGACAACCTTTCGCTGATGGCGCTCACCATCTCCACCGGCTTCGTCGTGGATGATGCCATCGTGGTGCTCGAAAACATCACCCGCTACCTGGAGCAGGGCATGACGCCCTTCGATGCGGCCATGAAGGGCTCCCGCGAGATCGGCTTCACCGTGCTCTCCATGAGCACCTCGCTCATCGCCGTCTTTATTCCCATCTTGCTGATGGGTGGGATCGTCGGCCGGCTTTTCCGCGAGTTTGCCGTTACCCTGTCGGTCGCCATTGCCGTATCGCTGGTTTTCTCGCTGACCACTACGCCGATGATGTGCGCGCAGTTCCTTCGCCAGCACAATCCGAGCGACCGCAGCCGCGCCTACCGGTTTGGGGAGCGGGTCTTCAATGGACTGCTCGCCGGCTATGACCGCGGATTGCGCTGGGTGCTGCGCCACCAGAACCTTGTCCTGCTGATAACAGTCGGCACCCTTGCTCTGAATATCTATCTCTACATCATCGTTCCCAAGGGATTCTTTCCCAATGAAGACACTGGCCGCCTGGGCGGCGCAGCACGTGCATCGCAGGACATCTCCTTCGACGCCATGAGCGTGAAGCAGACGCAGCTCGCGGCCATTGTGCAGAAAGATCCAGGCGTGGACTACGTGCTGGCCTTTGCCGGCAGCGGCGGTGGCGGCGCTACCACGAACGTCGGGCGGATGTTCATTTCCCTCAAGCCCCGCAACGAGCGCAACGCCAGCGCCGACCAGATCATCAACCGTCTGCGCGGCAAGCTTTCGAAGATTCCCGGCGTGCAGTTGTTTCTGCAGTCATCACAGGACATCCGTGTCGGCGGCCGCTCGAGCGACGCAGAGTATCAGTACACACTCGAAGATTCCAATCTCGACGAATTGAATGAATGGGCGCCCAAGCTGCTTGCTCGCATGAAGAAGATGCCTGAGCTGCGTGACGCCTCCACCGATCAGCAGGAGAACGGGCTCGAAGCCCGACTTGTCGTTGACCGCGATACGGCCTCGCGCCTGGGTGTCACCATGCAGGACGTAGACAACGTGCTCTACGACGCCTTCGGACAGCGCCAGGTCTCCACCATGTACACCGGTCTCAATCAGTACTACGTCGTGATGGAGGTGGATCCCAAGTACCAGCGTGATCCGGATTCGCTGAAGAGCATCTACATCAAATCCTCCAACGGCACCGCCGTCCCGCTCTCCGCGATCTCTCACTTCGAAAATCGCCGCACTGCGCTTGCCGTCAACCACTCCGGTCAGTATCCGTCCATCACGCTCACCTTCAATCTGGCTCCCAACGTGGCGCTTAGTCAGGCTGTTACGGCGCTGGACCGCGTGAAGCAGCAGATGGGTATACCCAGCAGTGTTCAGGCTGCGTTCTCCGGCACAGCAGAGGCGTTCCAGTCCTCGCTCGCCTCAGAGCCCATGCTCATCGCGCTCGCTCTGGGCACTGTCTACATCGTGCTGGGCATTCTGTATGAAAGCTACGTGCATCCCATCACGATTCTCTCCACGCTGCCGTCCGCAGGGGTGGGAGCCATCCTCGCACTACTTCTAACCCACACCGATCTCAGCGTCATTGCCCTCATCGGCATCATTCTGCTGATCGGTATTGTGAAGAAAAACGCCATCATGATGATTGATTTTGCGCTCTCCGCCGAGCGTGAAGAAGGCAAGTCGCCGGAGGCCGCCATCTACGAAGCCTGCCTGTTGCGCTTCCGCCCCATCATGATGACCACCTGCGCCGCGCTGCTCGGCGGCCTGCCCCTTGCCCTTGGCACCGGCACCGGATCGGAGTTTCGCCGGCCGCTCGGCATTACCATCGTCGGCGGCCTGATCGTCTCCCAAATGCTGACGCTCTTCACCACGCCGGTGGTCTACCTGATGTTCGACCGCATCCGGCTGTACTTCACCCCCGGCCACAAAGAGCGCTGGGTTAGCGTCGAGCAGCACGGCGACTGACCGCCACTCGAATATCTGTGCAGTGTGATCCACGGCGGCGAGCGCTCTCCCGGGCCTCTCCAGGAATTGCTCGTGCGAAAATCGTCGCCGTTTTAGTTACACAATCTTCGAGAAATAATTTGTCAGCGACACCTCGCGTTCATTCTGTCTGCCTGTTTTTGCGGCATATCAAAGTTGGCTGAAAGAAATTGACTGCCAACGAATCGCGGCGATGGATTTCGTCGTTTGCCACACGGAAAAAATCGATAACATTGTCCCAGCGCACTGCTGTTGAAGAAGGAGAAAGCCGTGATTCCCACTTCCGGTTCCAGACCACGCCGCGCCATGCTCGCTATCGCAGCGGCTTTCCTGGTCACGACGGCTCTTCCGGCACAGAATCTTTTGACTCACCATATGCGAACCGCGGTGAGCACCAATCAGGCGCAGGCCGTGGGACGCCTTTCCGCGAATCAGGTCATGAGCTTGAATATCGTTCTGCCGCTGCGCAATGAGGCAAGTCTGGACCGGCTGCTCGACGAGATTTACGATCCCGCAAGCCCTTCCTATCGGCAATTCCTCACGGTGCCGGAGTTTACCGCCCAGTTCGGGCCTACGCAGGCGGACTACGACGCCGTCGTGCAATACGCAAAGTCGAATGGTCTCACTGTTACCGGCGGCAGCCGTGACGGCATGAATGTGCAGGTCATGGGGCCGGTCACGGCCGTTCAGACCGCCTTCCACGTGAATATCCATACGTATCAACATCCAAACGAAAACCGCACCTTCTATGCTCCGGATCGCGAGCCGACCGTCAACCTGCCCTTCAATCTCTGGCACATCTCCGGCCTGGACAACTATTCCATTCCGCATCCGCTGCTGGTGAAGAAGAGCGACTACGCAAAGGCTCACGGCATCGCGGCCGATAAGGTCCTCTCCCACGCCATCACCGGCTCCGGCGTGTCGGGATCATTCCTGGCTAGCGACATGCGCGCTGCGTACTACGGTGGAACCGCGCTGACCGGAGCGGGCCAGAACCTGGGTTTACTTGAATTCGTCGGCACCGATCTCGCCGATCTGAACACCTATTTCAAAAAGGTCCATCAGACGAACAAGGTACCGATTCACCTGCTCTCGGTGGACGGCACCCGCACCTCCTGCGTCAACACCAAGGCCGGCGGCTACTGTGACGACACCGAGCAGACACTCGATATGACTCAGGCGCTCGGCATGGCTCCGGGGCTCTCCAGCCTGGTGATGTACATCGGCTCCACGGACACCGCTATTATCAGCGCCATGACAACGCATAGGCCGCTGCCCACCACCATCGGCTGTTCCTGGGGCTGGACGCCGGTCGATCCGTCGACGCTCAATCCCTACTTCAAAAAGATGGCGGCGCAAGGCCAGACCTTCTTTGCGGCCTCCGGCGACAACTCCACCTGGTCGAAAAACAATGAGGCGTGGCCGGCGGATAGTGCCTATGTCGTCTCCGTCGGAGGCACCGATCTGGTCACGACCAAAGCCGCCGGCACCTGGAAGTCCGAGACTGCATGGTCAGGCAGTGGCGGCGGCATCTCGCCGGACAAGATCGCGATTCCCTCATGGCAGAAGATCTCCGGTGTGATCAATTCGAGCAACAAGGGATCGAAGACCTACCGCAACGGCCCCGATGTGGCGGCAAACGCCAACTTCACCTTCTACACCTGCTCGAACCAGAGCGCCTGCGTGGCCAACGAGTGGGGAGGAACCAGCTTCGCCGCGCCCATGTGGGCCGGCTTCATCGCTCTGGCCAACCAGCGGGCGGCTGCGCATGGCAAGTCCAAAGTCGGCTTCCTTGATCCCACTATCTACCCGCAAAACGTGACCTCTAAATACTCTACGGACTTCCACGACATCACAAGCGGCAAATCCGGCAGCTATTCAGCAGTGACGAAATTTGATCTGGTGACCGGATGGGGCAGCCCCAAGGCCGCGCTGATCACAACGCTAGTGCCGTAGCAGCGTCGTAACATGAGAAGAGGCCCGGACATTTTGTGTCCGGGCCTTTTTACGTGGCGATTGCGATATCACTCAGCGCGTAGCGCCTCCACGGCGTTCACTCTCGCGGCGCGCGCCGCCGGGACAGCCGACGCAATCATCGCGGCAGCCAGAATGACGAAGGCCGACGCAAGGAACGCGGGCATTCCGGGCGGATGGGCTTCGGCAACGTAGCGGCCGATGGCGCGTGCAAAAATCACGCCGCAAATGGCGCCCGCACCCACGCCAATACTTGCAATGCTCACGCCTTGGCGCAGCACATCCGTAAGAATGTCCTTGGGCTGCGCGCCGAGCGCCATCCGAATGCCGAACTCGCGCGTGCGGCTGCTGACGGAAAATGCGAGCACGCCCGCCACGCCGACGACCGAGATCAGCAGCGCCACCGCGGCAAATCCGCCGAAGACCACGGCATTCAACTTATCCGGCGTCATCACCTCGGCGCGAATGTCCTCTAGAGTGCTGATCCGCTCCACCGGCTGGTCGGCATTGATATCGTGAATCGTCCGCATTATCGCCGGCGCCAGAGCGTGCGGGTCGCCGCCGTTGACGTGCACCAGCAGACGACCGTTCCACCCCTCCTGATCGGCCGGTTCATACACCATCATCTCCGGGGAGGGGATGATGTTTTCGTCATCGAGGTCGGGCACCACACCCACGATGCGGCGCGGCTCGGTGCTGATGCCGATGAATTTCATCACTCCATCGGTCCACCGCAGCTCGCGATTGAGCGCATTGTCTCCGGGGAACAGCGTCTGCGCGAGCTTCTGGTTCACGATGACAACGCGCTCGCTGCCCTCCTTGTCAGAGTCCCGGAAGTCGCGCCCGGAAAGAAGCGGCAAACCCAGCGTCTCGAAATATCCCGGAGATATCGACCGGAACTTGGCACGCCAGTCCTCGATTCCGTTCTTGCGCACAGCGGCGCCCTGTGCGGCAAAGGTGAAGGCGATGCTCAGTGCCTGATCGTCGCGCCAGGGAACGCTGAAGCCGGTCGAGACATGCGTCACTCCGGGCAATGTGCTCACCCGCCGCTGTGCCTCACGATAAAAGTCCTGTACCTGCTGCGGCGTCCGTCCGTAGGTAAGCACGGGCAGATTTACCGCCAGAACGCGCGAAGCATCAAAGGGCGGCGGCGTATTTTCGAGTGTGTAGAGCGTTCGCATCAGCATCGCGGCGCCGGTAAGCAGCACAAACGAAGCTGCAATCTGCATCACGGCGAAGACGCGCAGCCGTTTGCTGCTGCTTCCGGTGCTGCTGCGCGTCGCGCCGCTGATCAGGCTCGAACTCAACTCCGCGCGCTCCGATGGCAGCCGGGGTACATAGGCCAGGAAGACAGCGGCGACAAGCGCCAGCGCGATACCGAACCACACCAGTGTGGCATCCAGCGTCAGGCCGTCCGCGCGCACCGAAAACCGCCCTGCATAACGCCCCAGCACGGCCACCATGGGCCATGCCAGCAGCAGCGCGGCAAGTACTCCGCTGCCGCACAGGACCAGGCTTTCCGCCAGCAGGGAACGCCGCAGCGCGGCCGTGCTCGCTCCCAGCGCCGAGCGCACCGCCAGCTCCGATTCGCGGCGCACTGTGCGCGCCAGCACCAGGTTGGCGACGTTGGAGCACGCGATCACAAACAACAGCCCAGAGGCCGCAAACAAGACCCACAGGATGGTGTTAGCGCGCGCATTGATCTGGTCGTGCATGCGCCGCGCGCTGATCTGGAAGTGTTCAGCGGGCTTGTACGTCTCCGGATGCGCGGCCGTCATCGCCGCGTAGCGTGTGCGCAGCTCGGCTCGCGCGCCGTCAAGCGTCGCTCCCGGCGCAAGGCGCGCGAAAATATCCGTCATGCGATGCTCGCGCCCGGTCACCATAGTGGCGGAGAGATGATGCGGGCTGGTCACGATATTCGAAATGAACTCGGTCTCCACGGGATACGGTACCGAGGGTTCCAGCACGCCCACGATCGTTGCACTACGGGCCCCCGTCGCGCTCTCCAGCCGTACCGTCTTGCCGAGCACGGCCGGATCGGAGTGCAGCGACTCTTTCCAGAAGCGATATGTCAGCACCATCGCCCCGGCCGCATTCGGTCCATCGTCGGAGGTTGTCAGCAGCCGACCCAGCACCGGGCGTAGTCCGATCACGTCGAAGTAGTGGCCGTCCACCACGCCACCGGGAACCTCCCGGGGCGTCCCCAGTCCCACGATGGTGAAGCTCATGGTGGAAAATGTGCCCACCTGCGTGATGGTCTTCAGGTTCTTGCTGAGGTCGCCGATCTCCGGAACAGAGAACTTCACATCCGGATCGCCGATGCCCGGCGCGCTTTGCTGGACATAGAGCAGGCGGTCTTCGTCGCGGTTGGCCAGCGGACGCAGCAGCACGGCGCGGATCACGCTGAAGATCGCCGCATTTGCCCCAATGCCGAGCGCCAGTGTGAAGGCTACCGTTGCCCACAGGGCACGTACGCGCCACAGAGAACGTACCGCTACTTTCAGATCACGAAGGAATGACATATCGTCCCTTGAACCTCTCCAGGCTTGCGATTCACCAGTGCCTGCTATCTGGTAGTCGTTCGGGAGACCGAAAAATCGACAGCCGCTCTATTTTTATTTCAACTGGCGAATCCGCTCCTACAGGAATCGCCGCGCTGGTTCCTATTGGATCAGCATGATGAACGATTTGACATTTTACGTTGATATCAACATAATGGCATGATGTCAAGCGACGAGCCAGTTCCGTTTGAAATTACCCTGCGCGTGCGCAACTGCTGCCTATGTCTGCACGTGCAGCGGGCGGCGCGCGCACTGGCTCGACGCTTCGATGAGGCACTGCGGCCGCTGGGCCTGACCAACGGTCAGTTCTCGCTGATGATGTCGCTGAACCGCCCGGAGCCGCCCACCATGACTTCCGTGGCGGCGCTGCTGGCAATGGACCGCACCACGCTCACTGCCGCGCTCAAGCCGCTGGAACGTCGCGGACTGATCACTGTCACTCCGGATCGCGCTGATCGTCGCAGCCGGCGATTGACGCTGACATCGCAAGGGAAGACTCTGCTGGCTTCCGCGGTGCCGGTCTGGCAAAAGACACATGCGGGTGTGGAGTCGCAGTTCAACGATGGTGACGTGGATAAGCTCCGCAGCAGTTTGCTCGCGCTTTCGTAAGTGGGTTCCCGGGCTCAATACAAATTGCGCACAGGGGGAACAAACAAAAATGAAAGCCATCACGGTATTCGCTTTAGCCATCGTCGCGCTGCTTGTTGCATCCAGTCGAATTCGCCAGCCGGGCGCGCATGCCCAGATTTCGTCTTATACCGCAAGGGCCTCTCTCGATCAGTACCTGATACCAGACAAGAACGCTGAGATCGCACTTGCTCGCAGCGCTGCCCCATCCTCGATCTCAAATGGAGCCGACGTGATGGTGCTGGGAGGGAATGGTTATACGACTGCAGTGAAGGGTGTGAACGGGTTTCTCTGCATCGTGGAACGCTCATGGGGAGCCGCCACCGATGAGCCGGAGTTCTGGAATCCCAAAATTCGCGCTCCCATCTGCTTTAATCCCGCTGCAGCAAGGACATTTGCTCCGATTTTTCTGATGAAGACGAAACTCGTCCTTGCGGGAAACTCAAAGCCCGAAATCGCTAAGGCGATCGGAACGGCGCTGAAAAAAAAAGAACTGCCCGCGCTGGACCCTGGTGCGATGTGCTACATGACGTCGAAGCAGCAGTATCTGAACGACCGGGGCAAGAATTGGGAGCCACACCTGATGTTCTTCGTCGCGGGCGACGCAGTAAAAAGCTGGGGAGCCAATCTGCCGGGCTCGCCAGTGATCGCGGCGCAGGACCCGGAAGAACAGGCCACGATTTTCATGATCGTGGTCGGCAAGTGGTCCGATGATTCGATGGCTCCGCTGACTGTGTACTGACGGCAAGTCGATCACTGTCGGTGGCTTGAGCAATGATTCGGAGAAGACAAAAGGACGGCGCCTCTGCACCGCCCTTTGTTTGTCAGCAGAAAATACCTACCGCGCGAAAGACTGCTCCAGCACATTCGCGGAATAGCTAGCCTTCCGCTCCGGATAATAGGCATTCGAGACATACTGCTCGAGCATCCGTTGTGTATTGAAGAAAGACCCATTCATTGCGATGGTCGTCTGCATCAGCTTCCGCCAGCCCTGCTTGTCCTGATAGTAGACGGGCAGGATCTTCGATTCGAGCTTGCCATAGAGGCTTGCGGCTTCGTCCTCCGCGCTATCGTGGTCGTCAATCGCCCAGCCCGTCACGCCTTCGATGCAGCCTTCGATCCACCAGCCATCGAGCACGCTCAGGCTGGGTACGCCGTTCAGCGCCGCCTTCATACCGCTGGTGCCCGATGCTTCATACGGACGCAGCGGATTGTTCAGCCACAGGTCCACGCCTCCGGTAAGCAACGCGCCCAGCCGCCACTCATAGTCAGCAAGATAAAAGATGTGCAGCGCGCCGGAGGAGAGCCGGTGCGCTTCCTCAAAGACATGCCGGATGATCTGCTTGCCCGGCTCATCGGCCGGATGCGCCTTGCCGCTGTACAGAATCTGCATGCCGCCGGCATTCTGTGCGATGCGCGCCAGCCGCTGGGGATCGGTAAAGAGCAGGTCGCCACGCTTGTAAGTCGCAACCCGGCGAGCAAACCCGATCGTAAAGATGTCCTCACGCAGCTTGGCGCCAGTGCGCTTCTCGACTTCTGCCAGCAGCAGCCGCTTGCCGTCCGCATGCGCGTTTTCGATCTCTTCCTGCGGAATGTCGATCGCATAGCGCAGGTGCGTATTGTCCTCGCGCCAACGCGGCAGGTGCTTGTCGAAGGTTGCCTGCATCGCCGGCGCGGTCCAGGTGCCGGCATGCACGCCGTTCGTAATCGCGGCGATATCGTAATCCGGGAACATCGCGCGGCTCACCTTGCCGTGCTGCATCGCCACGCCGTTTACAAAGCGCGAGAGCCGCAGCGCGATGTAGGTCATGTTCACCATGCCGTCATGGCAGCCGCCGATCCGTTCAATGAACTGCGTTGGCGCCTCGCCCAGAATGCGCTGCGCCTGCTCCATGGAAAAGCGATCGTGCCCCGCCGGCACCGGTGTATGCGTGGTGAACACACAGTGCTGGCGCACCGCATCCAGGTCGCGTTCCTGCGCGCTTGCGAGCGTGCCGCCACCCAAAGTCTTCTCCACGAGCGCCAGCGTCAGCAGCGCTGCGTGGCCCTCGTTCATGTGATACACGCTGATCTCGTGGCCTAGAGCATCGAGCATTCGCAGGCCGCCGGTGCCCAGCACGATCTCCTGTGCCAGGCGATAGTTGGTATCACCCCCGTAAAGCTGATCCGTCAGCGTGCGGTCACGCGGATCATTTGCCTCCAGATCGGTATCCAGCAGGTAGATCGGAATCGTGTGCCCGGTCACGCCTTCCATGTCATAGCGCAAGGCGCGCACGTGCACCGGGCGACCTTCAATCGTCACTACCACCCGAGGCTCTTCCTGCGGCAGGCGCGCCTCCGGATTCCAGGGCTGCGCCTCCTCCGTCTGGTTGCCATTCGCGTCCAGAATTTGCCGGAAATATCCCTTACGATGCGCCAGCGTCACCGCCGCCAGCGGTAGTCCCATGTCGGCCGCGGAGCGCAGCGTGTCGCCCGCCAGCACGCCCAGGCCGCCGCTGTAGGTCGGCATGCTCGGTTCGATGGCAATCTCCATGGAGAAGTAGCCGACCATGCCTTCGCTGGCGGCCAGACGCACTGCATTCAGGTTTCCAGGCTTCAAAGTTCCATCCATCAAGCGAAAAACTCCCTCCAGGCCTCATGTCGCAGCGGCGCGCGACACGCCGCCAGTGCAGAAAACGGGTAATCCATGTGAGATGCGCAATCGTTTACGCAGCTCGCATCTTCCGGCCAGTTTTGGCCCTGTTACCCCCCACCGGAAATATCAGTGGAAGTGCGCGTATTTTAGCAACCGCTCCTCCCAGAAGGAAATCGTTTACGTATGCGACTTCCGTAGTAAAGCATGCTGTCGAACGGGTTACGTTTGTAGCTCGCCGGCCGCAAGCTGTCCTCCTGAGCCCATGAATTAAGACACTTAGGCTCGGTCGCAGGCTGCTGTGGAAATGTGCAATTAACGGCGCGGAAACAAACAGTTAGATGCGGCCCAAAGCCTCCAGCGCATCGCATGTCCGTGCCAGCCCGTTCTCGCGATGTAACTGCTCGCCTACCTCCTCAGCGCGCTTCGCAAATTGCGGATCCCTCAGCAGCCGCTGTATCCGCGACGCCGCACGCTGGACGGTGTAGTCCTGCCGCCGGATCACGGAGGCTACGCCCAGCCGCCGCATCCGTCGCGCATTGTCTGGCTGATCATGGCTGTAGGGCATCACCAGCATCGGCTTGGCCGCCTGCAAGGCCTGCGCCGTCGTGCCCACTCCGCCCTGGTGCACAATCAGCGACGCCCGCGGAAAGAGCTTTGAATACGGCGCATAGCGCGCCACACACAACTGCGGCGATTGCGTTCGCAGCACATTGCGGGCATCGGTTCCCACCAGCAGCACCGCGCGTACACCAGCCCGCAGTGCGGCCCTCGCGCTCTCTTCGTAAAACGATCCGGCATCGAGCACCGCCGCCGATCCGAGCGTAAAGACGACCGGAGGCTCACCGGCCGGCAAAAATCGCTCAACCTTTTCCGGCAATTCGTGGCCCCCGGTGTCGCTGTCATAAAAGACGAAACCCGTGATCTTCGTATTCCGAGGCCAGTCCGGCTGCGGCTCGCCCAGCAGCGGCGAAAACATCGCCAGCACCAATCCGGGCGCGTGCTTGGCATCGAAGATCACGTTCGCGCCTCGAGCCAGACCCAGCTCGGCACGCAGCCGGTACACCGGCTCCGCCCAGTCGCGTGCCATCCAGCGGGCAAAGCGCGTGACGGCATGGCCGGCCGCAGGCACCGCGCTCTGCAGCCGCGCCAGTCCGGGATACGGCGGCAGCACCGGAGAATCGTAGGACGAGAAGAACGAGAGCGGCGCCAGGACATAGCTCGCCCAGCGCACGCCCGTGACCTCGGCCACCAGCGGCGCCTGGTAGGTCAGCTCGCCGGCAAGCATCAGGTCCGCCCCGCCGCCGGCCGCGATCGCAGCCAGCAGCTCGTCATAACTCTGCCGAATCCCCGGAAAGAGTACCTCGCGCAGCGTGCGCTCGGTCCCCTTGCGAATGTCCATCAAGTGGGCGACCTGTTGCGCGTCCTCGGGATTGAGGGTGGGGCCAACCTTGAAGAATTCCAGACCCAGCGGCTCGATCTTCGGGCGGAAGATCTCCGGCACCGCGAGCACCGGCACATGTCCCCGCCGGCGCATCTCCAGCGCAATGGCGATCAGCGGATGCACATCGCCCAGCGTGCCAAAGGTAGTGAGAACAATCCGCATGCCTGGGAGCAAGCTTATCGGACGGGAATGACAAGACGTCTGCTGCGCGCCCATGGCATTTCGCCGTCCAGACGAACCTGAAGAACGGGGGCCGTACGGAAACAGAGTCGGCTCCCTGTCTTACTCCAACGAAGCTAGCCGCGAGAAAACCAGGGCGGGCCGCACCGCGAGGATGGGCATCCCCAGTCCCTATACTGGAAAGCGATGCGGAAACTTGATCGCTCCCGCCAGTTGCAGCAGCGTGCCGAACACCTCATACCCGGCGGAGTGGACTCACCGGTTCGCGCCTTCCGCGCGGTCGGCGGCGATCCGCCCTTTGTGGCGCGCGCGGAGGGCCCGTACCTTTGGGACGCCGACGGCAACCGCTACATCGACTACTTCGGCTCCTGGGGGCCGATGATCCTGGGCCACGCCTTCCCGGGCGTGGTGGATGCGATCCAACAGGCGGCGGCGCGCTCCGCCAGCTTTGGTGCATCGACAGAAGCTGAGGCTGTCTTGGCCGGCCTGATCAGGCAGGCGATGCCGTCGATCGAGAAGCTGCGCTTCGTCTCCTCTGGAACCGAGGCGACGATGTCCGCGATCCGGCTGGCGCGCGCCTTCACCAATCGCAAGTACATCGTGAAGTTCGAAGGCTGCTATCACGGCCACGCCGATGGCCTGCTGGTCAAGGCCGGCTCTGGGGTCGCGACCTTCGGCATCCCGGGTTCGGCGGGCGTGCCGGCAGAGATTGCACACTTCACGCTGGCGCTGCCATACAACGACATCGCCGCTGTGGATGCGGCGTTCGCAGCAAGGCGAGATCAGATCGCGGCCATCATCCTGGAACCGGTCGCCGGCAACATGGGCTGTGTCGCGCCGCAGCCGGGCTATCTCGAAGGCCTACGCCGTCTCACCAAGCGCGAAGGCGCAGTGCTGATCTTCGACGAGGTGATGACGGGCTTTCGCGTGGCGCATGGCGGCGTACAGCAGTTGTATGGTATCCAGCCGGACATGACCTGCCTGGGGAAGATCATCGGGGGCGGTCTTCCGTGCGCCGCATTCGGCGGCCGCGCCGAGATCATGGATCTACTGGCGCCGCTCGGGCCCGTCTATCAGGCGGGAACGCTCAGCGGAAATCCGCTGGCCATGGCAGCAGGCATTGCAACACTCGAACATCTCGCAAATTATCGCGAAGGCGTGTACGCCAATCTCGAATCGGCCAGTCGCACGCTCGCTGAAGGTGTTGCCGCAATATTGTTGGACGCAGCGCTTCCAGTAACAACGAATCGCGTAGGCGCGATGTGGACATGGTTCTTCACGAAGGAGACCGTCGTCGATTTCACGACGGCCGCAACTTCCGACACCGTCGCCTTCGGTCCCTTCCACCGCGCCATGATGGACGCCGGCGTGTGGCTGCCGCCGTCGCAGTTCGAGGCAGTCTTCCTCGGCACAGCGCACACGCGTGAGGTCATCGAGGCAACGCTGGAAGCGGCGAGGCGGGCTGTGGCGTCGTTGCACGAAGCACAGCCCATTCGTTAACTCACTAGAAGGCGGGCTTCTCCCATTCGGAGAAGACAAACTCCTTCAGCTCCTTCCGCTGCCGTGGCGATAGCTCCGACTTGCGCGGTCCTTCCGGCAGTGACTCCGGATCGCCGAGATAGCCAACTGCCGTAACGGCGATGGTCTCGAAATCGTCCGGGATATGGAACGACGCCTTCGCCTTCTCATGATCGAAGCCGGCCATGGAGTGCGCGTGTAGCCCCAGCGCGGTGATCTGCACCATGAAGTTCGCCATCGCCGCGCCAGTGTCGTGCCAGGAGTGGCGATTGATCTGCCCATTGTGTGCAAAGTGCTTGCGTGCGACCGACAGGATGAGCACCGGCGCGCTCTTGGCCCAGTCCTGATTGAAGGGCACCAGCGAGTCGAGGATCTTTTGGTAAGTGGCGTCGCCACGACGGCCGACGATAAACCGCCAGGGCTGCTCGTTATACGAAGATGCCGCCCAGCGCGAGGCTTCGAAGCCCTTTTTCAGGTCCTCCACGGGCACATCGCGATCCGCATAGGCCCGCGGGCTCCAGCGATGAAGAATAGGTTCCAACATGCCGGCGACTCCGGGGGCATGCTTCAGGCTTTCGAGAGATTCCCGTGTTGGCGACATTCGATTGCTTCTCCTCAAATCTCAATGGATCTGTTGTTGGATTCAGCGCAGGGCGCTCAGGTTCCCCCAATCCTTGCGGCTCATTGTGACTGCAAACCCAGAGCTGCCGCAACCGCAGGAATCGGCATGGCCTTCCCGCTCTCTTTGGTGACCACACCGAAGGTGCTCTGATAATCCCATACCGCCCAGCCAATGCCTTGCTCTTCCAGCGCAGTCCGGGTGTCGTGCAACCAGGCCACCCGCATTGCCGGATCGGAATATGGCTTGTACGCGCCGAACTCGCCGCAGTATATCGGCACGTGGTGCAGCGCGGACCATTTGCCGGCGAAGCTCAGCTCGGAGTGGATGCGAGCCGCGTCCCAGCGTTCGAAGCCGTAGGTGCTGATCCAATGCTGGTCGATCAGACTCTGCTCCTGCGAGATATTTGGAGCGATGGCCTCGGGTGAGGAGGGATACGGCACGTGCCGAAGCGGCCGCACCGCTGCCATGGTCCACGTTGCGCCCTGATGCGTAAACGGGAAGGGCTCGTAGTCGTGAAAGGTATAGATCACGTTCGGATCGGAGACAGGCTCCAGCGTGAGCAGATCGGTGAGACCGGAATAGCGTACGGCCGTTGCGATGATGGTGTGCTGGGGCGCGGCCTGACGGATCGCCGCAATCGCCCGGGTTTGCACGTTCCTCCATTGCTGCGCGTCCTCAAATTCCGGCTCGTTCAGCACCTCGAAGAAGACGCGATCGGGGTCAGTCTGCGCATAATGGCCGCCGAGAGCGGTCCACATCGCGCAGAAGCGCGTGACGGCCGCTTCGTCCGTGCGCAACTGGCGCTTGAACTCATCGGAGGGATGCACGTCGATGATGACGCGCAAGCCATCCTTGAGCATTGTGTTCACAGCCCGATCGAGCTCAGCCATGAATGGAGCGTTCAGACCGTTCGGCGGAGCGCCGCGCAGCAGCTCGTCGCCGTCGATGCTGACCCGGACATGATCGAAGCCCATGGAGCGCATCAGCGCGATGTCCTCCGCGGTGATGTAACTGCGGAGCCGCGCAGGCGAGTAGTCCTCGGCCTGAGCAAACCACAAGCTGGCGTTCACGCCGCGATGCAGCAGGTGCGCACGGCGGCCGGCGACATCCTGCGGCTGCGCTGGCGCGAAGCACGGCAAGAGAAGCAGGATGGCAAGGACAAGGTGAAGGATTCGCACGGCGCATCCTTTGTACATCAGCCGGTACGCTGGAGATGCAACTGACAGATCGCTATCATTAAATCTGTATGCCGCAACCTGTTCCGCGCAACACACGCCAGAAACAAGCCATACGCGAGGCCTTCATCGAAGCGGACCGTCCGCTTTCTCCGGAGGAAGCACTGAGCGCAGCGCAGCGCCATTACGAGACCCTGGGCATCGCAACCGTCTACCGCAACATCAAGTCGCTGCTAGCAGAAGGCTGGCTCGATCCGGTTTCGCTGCCCGGGCAATCAACCCGCTACGAGGTAGCCGGCAAGGCGCACCATCATCACTTCCACTGCCGTAAATGCGGCCGAATGTTCGAGCTTGGCGACTGTGCCGACACCGTGCTGCCGAAGCCGCCCAAGGGATTTCGTGTTGCCGGTCACGAGCTGCTGCTCTACGGCAATTGCGCCCGCTGCGCTGAGGCGTCCTCACCCGGACGTCGCCGCTCGGCCCGCTAATAGATAGCAGATAACGATTCTTTGTTATCATTAACGATATCGCAGGCCGCGCACCTCATTCGGCCGGGCGTAGGCTCGTTTTCTCATGCACCTCATCACCCTGATTCACGCATTGCTGGCAGTCTTCGCTCTGGAGGCGGTGGCGATGCTGGCTGCGTGGCTGTTGCGGCGGAGGGAGTATGCGCTTAGCGCATTTCTGCCCTATCTGGTGAGCGTTGCTACCGGTCTGCTGCTGGCCACAGCGCTGCTGCATCTGTTGCCGGAAGCAATCGCCAGCCTCGGCAACACGCCGCGCGTCTGGTATCTGATGGTGGCCGGCATACTGGGCCTTTTCTGCATCGAGCAGATCGTCGCGGCCATCGTTCATGTGGGAGACCCGGAAGCCGCCGTTGTCCACGTGCATGCACACGGACACGCACACCATTCGCTTCGTCCGGCGAACCTGATCGTCGCCAGCAGCCTGCATAGCTTCATCGACGGCGTCTCGGTGGCGGCGGCCTTCGCCGCTGGTCCCCGCGTGGGGTGGGTCACCGCGCTCGCCATCAGCCTGCACGAGGTTCCGCATCGCGTCGGTGACTTTGCCGTCCTGCTGCACGCGGGCTACACGGCAACCAGTGCGTTTCGTATGGCAGTGTTGCCGTCGCTGGGCGCGCTGCTCGGAGTAGCGCTGGTAGCTGCTTTCGGCGCGAGCGGCGGCACGGCTGTCTACTGGCTGCTGCCCATCAGCGCGGCGAGTTTTCTTTATATCGCCTGCGTGAATCTGCTACCGGAGTTGCGTCACCAGCACAGCCGTGCGGGAGTAGCGCTGCAGATGCTGTGCCTCCTTGGCGGAGCGGCGCTGGTGGCGCTGGTTGCCGGACTGCCGGGCGCATAGCGGTCTCTACTCAGCTTCGCGCTAGAAAACGAAGTTCAGTTGACCGGTGTACGTGCGCGGCGACACGAAGTGCGTACCGCTGAACGTAGACAGGAAGTTATACAGCGCGTACTTGTTGGTCAGGTTCACGACCGATACGCTGGCGTTCACCTTGTAGTGCTCCGTATGGAAGACATTGTCGTAGCCACCCAGTGCGTCAAACGTGTTCCGGGGCTGGACGCGGGGCGGCTTCTTGTCGTCATTCTCCGTGCCCGGCGCAGGAATCGTCACCAGCGGCGAGCTGAGCTGGTTGCCGGGGCAGGTCGTGAGCGGTTTAGCGAGAGTGGCGCGCTGGCTGCCGCAGGTTAGATCAATCTGCGCCTGCTGGTCCGGCGTAAGTCCGGTCAGGTTGACCTGGAAGTCCGGAGAGTTGGGATCGGCGGTGGGCGCAAACGGAACTGCGCCTGCCACCAGACCGCTCTCATAAGTCCAGTTGAAGCCAAGCAGCGGACCACGGCCAGCAGCCTTTTGATATTGCAAATGAGTTGTCTGCTGGAATGCCTGGTCATGATCGATCCGGAAGGGCGCGCCGGAGAGCGGCGTGTTGGGATTGTTGAAGAGCAGCCCGCCCACCTCAGGTCCGAAGAAGCGCGAACGCGAGTGCCCAAGCACAGCGTAGGCAGAGATGCCGTGAATCGGCGTCAGGTTCGCACGGATGGCATAGCCGTCGATCTTCGACTTGTTCCACTGGATCGGGAACGACAATGGCGTATTGAAGAGCACGTCGAAGTCGTAGTCGCGATCGGTGAACTTCCAGAAGTAGTCCGCCTGCACAGCAATCTTTGGTCCGATGGCTTGCTCAAAGCCGGTTGAGAACTGGTTGCGCTTGCCAGGTTTCAACGCCGTATCGCCGTAGGCGCCAAAGACATTCTGCGCCAGCCCGCCCGCGCCAGTAGAGCTGGAGAGAATCAGGTTCTCGTTATAGGGCGTCATGAAGAATTTTCCATACGACCCGCGAAGAACCGTGTTGGTCCTGCGAATGCGATACGAAGCGCCCGCACGCGGCTCGACCATGGAGCGGCTGGAGATGCCGTTGTAGTTATCGGCGCGCACGCCGCCGCTCAGCAGCCACCCACGGAAGTGCAGCTCGTCTTCGACATACGCCGCTTCCTGCTTGATGTCCGTGGTGCCGTTGAAGCGGAAGAGCGTGCCGCCGCGGCTCAGGTCGTAGGGCAACAAGCTGGGCAGGAAACCCGGATTCGGCGTTTCGCCTGTGCCGGTACAGTGCAGGTCACTCGGATCGGTCACTGGCGCGCCGCTGGCGTTGAGGCATGGCGAATTGTAAGCAGGATCGGTGATGCCGAGGCGGAAGTCTTCAGCGAGCGGCGTCTGGTAGACGTTTACGCCGGCCTTCAAATTCTGGATGCCTTTGGAGTAGGTGAAGTCTTCCTTGATACCAAAATTCGTAAGACGCCGCGACTGCTGCAGAGTGGCCGGCTTATCAGCAAAAAGATTTGCCGAGGGGTAGTAGTGCACCTGGTCCTGGCGTACATAAATGTTTGAGCTAAGCAGGGCCGACGGATTGAAGATGTGCGTCCAGAAGGCCGAAGTGTTAAAGCTCTTGATCTCGTTGCGCTGATCCTGACCCAGCGCTTCCTGGTCGTACTGATTGGGTTCCTGTGCCCAGGACCGTGACGCACTCAGATCAAGGTGGACGGTGTTGTTCTGGTTCGGATTCCAGTCGAGGCGCTCGAAGATGTTTTCGACGTTGCCGTGATCGTTCATCGGACGAAACTCCGGCGTGTCGAGGAAACGGCCGCTGTTCACGACATCGATGCTGGTGAACGATCCATAGCGCGATGAGCCGATGCCCAGGCTGCCGCCGCCCGATCCGGTGCCGAATGAGCCATAGCCGCCGTAGATATTCCCATGTAGTTTCTGGCTGAGACCGGACTTCGTCGTCGTTTGCACAACAAGACTCGCCTTGTCGCCGTACTCCGCGGGCGGAACACCGCTGATCACGTTCATGCTGTCGATGGAGCTGAGCGCGATCTGGTTGGAGAACTGTCGACTCTGCTGGTCGGTGATGGGCTGACCATCCACGCTGAACTGCACATCCTGGTGCTCGCCCTGCGCGTGGATGATGCCGTCGGAGTCCTGCGCAATGCCCGGCGTGGCCAGAGTGAGCAACGAGCTCACGGCGGCGTTCGTGTTCTGGTAGGGAATCTGCCCGATCGCGCTCGCGTCCAGATCCGTATGCGCGGTGGGCGTATTGGTGACGATGTCCTCCGCTCCGGCGTTCACATTGACCGTGGTCGCGACGCTCGAGAGAGCGAGCTGAGGCTTCAGTACCACGGGCACGGCGCTGCGCAGGTCCAGGTCCGTAGTCGTGGAAGCAAAACCGGGCGCGGTGATCGCGACGTGATAGCTGCCGAAAGGCACGTTCTCAAAATTAAAGCTGCCCGTGCCATCGGATTTTGTCGCGCGGTTGAAGCCGCTGACCGGGTTTTGGATGCTGACAATCGCGCCGGGAATGGCATTGCCCTGTGGATCGGTCACCTGACCCGTTACCGAACCCGTGAGCGTTTGAGCGCCGGCCGCCGCCACCATCACGATAATGGGTGCTGAAGCAGAGAGAATGCGGCTGAGCCGCCTGAGATCGAATGACACAAGAGCCTCCAGATCAATGAAGATCGGATATCTGCAGAAACAGGAAATGGATGGAGTGCAGACGGAGCTAGAGGCTGGAGGGCGGAGGACGGGTGGTGGGAAGCGCAACAAAGCTGGGCGAGCCGCGACTCGGCGCGCAGATCAACAGCACCATCAGCATCTGCATGGTGACGATCAGGCCGGTGACAGCAGCGATGGATGGCGTGCTGTGGCCGATGGTGCAGATCTGGCAGCGCTCGGCATGCCCGCTGACCCCGTGATGATGCATCAGCAGCGCAGAGAAGAAGATCAGGATCGAGACGCACAGGACTACCGCAACAATGCGGGTTGCGTACGATTTGGGGTCCTGGGTGCGCATTCTGTTTTCTGCCGAGGGGGAAAGCCTGTTACTGATACCAGAATATCAGTTATTCACGTATGAAAGCTTTCCCAGGCGAAGTCAAATGCGCGGAACGGGTGATATGTTCGCGATTTCGCATTGGCCGCCGCCAGTTTATTGGACGTCGAAAGTGGCCTTTCCAGCCGCCAATGGATGCGATTTTCCATGCCATTCCAAGAGGCCAGACAGGCCGGGCGGCAGGGTGATTTCAGCATGAAGACCGGTGCTGGTTACTTCGTATTGTGCTTCGATCATGCCCAGCGGGTGTGGATAGCGGACCGTCAGCTTTTTGAGACCGCCAAGGTTGGGGGCGATGCGCACGGTGCGAAAGCCAGGACTCGCGGGACGAATGCCGCCGACAATGGTGAGCAGGTCATACGTCGGATGCGCGCTCCACGCGTGTGAGTCCGAACGCGTGTCGCCGGGCATCTCCGGCCAGGTGCTGAAACCCATCGGCAGCAGGTCACGCCATGGACCAAGAGATGACAGGTAAAGATCGCCCAACCCGGCGTGCTCCAGCGCGCGCGCCAGATAAAAGCGGAAATAATAGCTGGCTGGCATCAGGTGCTCCTGGTCGTTCACGATGCGCCGCAGGATCCTTTGCTGCTCGCCTATGGGAATGACGTCATAGAGAACCCCGAGAATATTCGCATGCTCGCTGAAGACGGTACGGTCAGGCGTATCGGCCAACAGCTTGCGTTCCGGAGACCAGCAGTGTTGATAGAGCTCCCCGCGCATCCGCGCAAGCCGGGCGTCATAGGATGCGGCGACCGCCGGATCGCCGAGAGCGCGTTCCAACTCGGATGCATTGCGCAACGCGCCCATCAGCTCCAGCGACAGCACGCACGATTCGCCGTGCGCATCGAAACTCGGAATTGTCGAGCCCTCCGGCACCCAGTCCACAAAATTCCAGTAAGGCGGCTCGCGCAGCAGTCCATCGGGCTGCAAATAACGAAAGAACCATGTCAGTACATCGCGCGTGCCCTGCAGATTGTCTCTGACGATCTGTGCGTCCGGCCGATACCAATAGAGATCGTCCAGCATGCCGATCCAGTAAAGAGAAAACGGCGGGATGATCTGCTCCACATTACTGGGATAGCGGCTTTGCGTCAGTCCTTCGGCGATCTTCGAATTGCCAAACGCCGCAATCGCCTGCCGCGCCAGCCGGTCATCGCCCGTAACCGCATACGAGATAAGCGCCTGGATGCGCGTGTCGCCGATGTACTGCAATTGCTCGTAGTAGGGCGTATCCATGTAGGTTTCGTGCGCATCGAGCCTCGCCGTTCGCCAGCCGATATCCCAGATGCGCTGAAGGTCGGCGTCACCGGAATCGAAGGTTGCTCGCTGTTCGAATGGATAGGTGCTCTCGTGCGCGGCGAGATGGTCGAGTGTCAGTGGCTCATCGCCGGTTTGGATGTCGATCTGCACGTATCGCCAGGTGCGCCACCATAGCGGCTCGAACGTGTGCTGTGCGCCTCCGTCCGGCAGCACCACGTCATGAAAGCCGATTGCATGCCGCCCTGCGATGTCGTTGCGGTTGCCTTTCTTCAACTGCGCATCGTACAGCGCTTCTGCGTACGTAAGCACGACGCGGGAGCCACGGCCCCCGCTGAAGGTCAGCTCCGGATATGCCGTCGTAAGCGTCTTGCGGTCGAGCAGCACCTGCGTGGTTGTATGCGGCGGAATCTTCAGCGCTGTATCCGGAAAACCCGATCCCGCGGCGGCGCTCAAGTCTGCCCGTACGATGGTTCCGGCACTTTCGTCCTTGTAGGTCATCTGCGGCAATGGGTCGGGCATCAGGCGCCAGGGAATATTTGCGACCTCGCGCTCGGATGCCGCCTGGCCGGCATCCCGGCTGTCGTCTTCTCGCATTGCGGTTCGTGCAGCGATCCAATGCAGAGACGTATCGCGCGCCCTCTGCCAGTTCCAGCCGTACTTCGTCGCGTCGAGCGTCACGCCGGGGCTTGCCGCCATATAGTCGCCGCGGCCATCGTTCGCGCGTGGAATGACGGTGAGCCCGGGCTCTTCCGCGACCTGCCAACTTCCATTGGTATCTGCGGCGGATTCTGCTTTGCCGTCACCCTGCACGAGAAACGCGGTGCGGTCCGACATCAGCGCGACCGCCGAATAGATGCCGAAATTCCAGACGGTGGCGGTCAGCAGGTTGGTTCCAGCGTGCAGCGCGCGCGCAATGTCGAACGTCTCATACCGCCAGTGCGGCAGGTCGCTGGCGGCAGGCCCGGCACCGATGCGCTTTCCGTTAACGTAGAAGAGAAACCGGCGGTCTGCGCTGACATGGACGATGTAGTGCTCGGGCCCGGCGCTCAGCTCGACCGGCTTGCGGAAGTGCAGCACGATGGGCTCTCGCAGCGGCGCGGTCGGGTGCGAGATCCAGACGGCTGACCACTGCTCGCGGGGTTCCTCGGAGTGCATGACTCTTGCTGTTGCAAACAGAAACAGCACGCAAAGCAGCGGCGCAAAATGGCAAAACAGCTTTCTAATAAACAAACCAGGCTCCCATGCACAGAAAGGACGATCTTACCGCTCTCGGCTAGGCTTCACGGGTCGGCGACGTCTTACACACTCGCAGTGCCACGCTCGATCCATGTATATATGGATCGGCGAGTCGGCGTGCATGAGCAGCTTCATGTACTCGACAAGAACCGATTTGCCTGGAGGCAGTATGAACATACTGGGCGTCGACATCGGCGGCACCAACCTGAAGTTCCGCACAGAACAAAAGGAAGTCGTCAAGGTCCCGTCGGGGCCGAAGATGACACCCGATGTCATGATGGCGGCCATCAAGCAGCACACCGCCGGCTGGAAGTACGATCATGTCTCCATTGGCTTTCCTGGCCCCGTCATCCATGAACGGCCGCTGCTGGAGCCGCACAATCTCGGCAAGGGATGGGTGCGCTTTGACTTCAAGAAGGCATTCGGGAACAGGCCATTGAAGCTGCTCAACGACGCTGCCATGCAGGCCATGGGCAGTTACAGAGGGGGCCGCATGCTCTACCTCGGGCTTGGCACCGGATTAGGTTCCGCGATGGTGGTGGACGGGTCGGTGCAGGCGATGGAGCTGGCCCATCTGCCGTGGCGCAAGCGCAAGAGCTATGAAGATTATCTGGGGAAAGCCGGTCTCAAACGCAATGGCCGCAAAGTGTGGCAGAAAGATGTGTTGACGGTGATCGGGATGATGACCCGTGCGCTGGAGGCCGATTACGTTGTTCTCGGCGGCGGAAATGCAAAGCTCATGAAGAGGCTGCCGGAGAATGTCATCCTCGGATCGAATGACAACGCCTTCAAAGGCGCCTTCATGCTGTGGAAGGATGAGCATTGACGGAGGTCAGGATCACACGCCTGCTGCCGAAGCGGGTCTCGGCCTGAACCGCCTTGGTTTACGCGGCAAACTCAGCTCTCCGCAGCTTTGGAGCGAGAAGCATGACGAGTACCAGCGCGAGAAGATAGACGCTGGAGGCAAGCACGAAGAGGCTGCTGTAACTGTGCGTGCGCTGCAAGATGTGTCCTGCATAAAAGGCAATCAGAAACCCGCCGACTGAGCCCGCCATGCTTCCGATGCCGGTGACCGAGCCGACCGCGGTGCGGGGAAACATATCTGAAACCGTCGTGAAGAGATTCGCGGACCAGCCTTGGTGCGCTCCTGCAGCCACCCCCAGCAGACCGATAGCAGCCCACTCGGAATCCAGATGCCCGATGGTGAAGACGGGCACGACCAGGCAGGCGCAGAAGCCCATGGCCGCGAGGCGCGCGCCTTCCGCGGAGAAGCCAAGCTTGCGAAAGGGCGCGGGGAGCCAGCCGCCGGCGATGCTGCCTACGGCCGACATGTTGTAGATCAGGATCAGCGGCAGGCCGAGGTGCGAAAGATCAAGATGGAAGCGCGTGCTTAAATAGGACGGCAGCCAGAACAGATAGAACCACCAGATCGGATCAGTAAGAAATTTCGCAACCGAGAAAGCCCAGGTCTGCCGATAACCGAGCAGCCGGATCCAAGGGGTCGATGGGCCCATCTGCGTCGCGGCTTCCTTGTAGATGTGGCGCAGCTCCGCGCCAGTAAGCGTGGGATGATCGGTGGGCTTACGGTAATTCCTCCACCACCAGACGATCCAGAGCGCGCTGAAGACGCCGGTGGTGAGGAAGGCGGCGCGCCATCCAAAGCGGATCGTTACCCAGGGCACGATGAGGGGAGCGAGAATGGCACCGACATTTGCACCTGAGTTGAAGATGCCGGTGGCGAGCGAACGCTCATTTTGCGGAAACCATTCGGCGATGGTCTTGATGGCGGCGGGAAAGTTGCCCGACTCTCCGATACCAAGACAGAAGCGTGCAATGCCGAACTCAAGAGCCGTGTTGGCCAGCGCATGCCCCATTGCAGAAAGGCTCCAGATGCCCATGATGAGGATGTAGCCGAGGCGCGTGCCGATCCTGTCCACCAGGCGGCCGGCCACGAGCAGACCGATAGCATAGGCGGCCTGGAAGGCATCCACGATATAGCCGTAGTTGATTTCGGTAAGACCGATGGTGTGCTGAAGCGTGGGCTTGAGCAGCGCGATCACCTGGCGGTCCATGTAATTGATGGAGGTCGCGAAGAAGAGCATGGCGCAGATGGTCCAGCGCACATTGCCCAGACGCACGGCGGCAGCGCTGCTCTTATCCTGCTCCGGATCGATCTGGCTTGGATTCATGCCTCTCCTGCTTGGGGGATTTGCTCCCGATTCCGAAGTGTGCCGCTCGCGCAAAGATCGAACGGATCACAATCGAGAAGCGCCATCCATACTAATGCGTCTTGTTGAAACTTGAAGGACCGCCCGTTCCGTACTGCAGGACCGAATTGCACAAATGCGCAGACAGGGTAGGCTACTTAGGATGCATAGAAATCGCGGAGCTACAACGCTTCATCCCCTGGGCTGTACTGCGACGGTGCACATCGCAAAGACGATTCGGTCTTGCGCACGGCCTGCCTGCTTCGTTGTTCTCTGTCTGGCTTTTGCATCAATGGTCTGGGCGTGGACATCCGGCGGCGAAACCGTGATGCTGGATGCATGGTTCAATAGTCAGCAGAGGACAACTGCGGCTGGGCAACAGGAATATTTCCATTACAAATGGAACGATTCCAGTGACAGCGGCTACTCTCTTTTCGGACAGATGTTCGCGAGCCACGGTGCGAACCTTCAAACGCTCTATCAAGCTCCGACGATGGAGCGACTGAAAGACGCTCAAATCTATATCATCGTCTCGCCCGATAATCCGGCGAGGAACCCAAAACCTCATTACGTGCAGCCGCAGGATGCCGACGAGGTAGCTGCATGGGTGAAACGGGGCGGGGCGCTCGTCCTGATGGAAAATGATCCGGCCAATGCAGACCTCGCACATCTCAACCTGATAGGGGATCGCTTCGGCATCCACTTCGAAGACGTATTAAAGCATCATGTTGTTGGTGATCACGTTGAACCCGGGTATATCCCGGTAAGCGGCGGTGGCCCTGTTTTTCAACATCCACATACGCTGTATATGAAGGACACATGCGGGATTTCGCTGAAGGCTCCGGCCCGGGCTCTGCTGCAAGACAAGGAAGGAATCGTGATGGCAACGGCGAAGTACGGGAGGGGCACAGTGGTTGCCGTGGTCGATCCCTGGCTTTACAACGAATATACCGATCCTCGCAAACTCCGGTCGCGCCAGGATAACTATGCGGCAGGAGAAGAATTCGTAGCGTGGCTCCTGAAGCAGGCGCCCAGCGGCAGCCACGGAGTATCTCAACCGCGCGAATTCCGCGCCGCGGCAACGAAAAGATGCGCTGAGGAGACGATGAAGACCTATTTGATGGCTGATCCGGTACGGTATCCAACCATGAGCACTGAGCAGGTTCGGGAGACGTTTCTGGTGGACGGCCTTTATCAACCTGGAAGGCTTGTTCAGGCACATGTCGATCTGGATCGAGCCGTTGTGGGCCTGGTTACACCGTTGTCTACTCCCATTGCGTTAGGCGCCGATGAGGCACTCCGTGCGAATTACTTTTTGGAGCGCCGCGAGTTAGGCGCGCTGAACATTGGCGGCAAAGGCGTGATCTATGCAGATGGCGAAAATTATGCCCTGAACAATCTCGATTGCCTGTACATAGGGCGAGGTACGAAGGAAATCTCATTCGAATCTTTAGACGTTAATTCGCCGGCAGTGTTCTATCTACTCAGCTACCCTGCACATGCAAATTATCCGGCTACGCTGATTTGCAAAGACCAGGCCAGCCCAACCGAGTTAGGCAGTGCCGAAAGCTGCAATCGGAGGACAGTATGCAAGTACATCTATCTCGATGGCGCACGAAGCTGCCAGTTAGTGATGGGAGTCACGCATCTTTATCCGGGGAGCGTCTGGAATACCATGCCCGCGCACAGACACATGCGGCGTTCTGAAATCTATATGTATTTCAATCTTGCCGAGGATGCCCGCGTGTTCCATATGATGGGCCCCGCCGAAGAGACGCGGCACATTGTCATGAAGAACCGCGAAGCTGTTGTCTCTCCCGGCTGGTCGATTCATGCAGGCGTGGGCACCCAGGCTTACAGCTTCTGCTGGGGCATGGGTGGCGAGAACCAGGATTACGCAGATATGGATCCAGCGCCGCTCGACAGCGTTCGCTGAGACGAGCGGACCCGGAGTTGAGGAGGAGCGATGAGACTGACCGTCATTCTTACAATCGCTGCGCTTTCGACTGCGTGCTGCGCGCAGACGCACCCGAAAGCCGAAGTTTTTTCCGGGCAGGCCATGACGTCGCAACTGGCGGGCCTAGTGCAGGCGGCGAAAGCCTCGGGCGGCGGTGGGGCGACGCTTGGCGATTACCAGTCGCATGCCATCAAGCTTTCCGTTCGAACGGCAAGCGGCGGCGCGGAATCCACGCGCATTACGACGACATCTTTCTCGTTACCGAGGGAAAGGCGAAGCTGGTCACTGGCGGTAGCGTGATCCATGCGAAAACCGACAGTGAAGGCGAAACCAAGGGAAGCAGCATACAGAATGGTGAGTCCCAGACTATCGTAAAAGGGGACGTCGTTCACATCCCCGCAGGCGTGCCGCACCAGTTGATCATTGCTCCCGGCAGCGCCTATAGCTCCATCGTGATTAAGGTCAGGGAATCTCAGCAGCAATAAATATCATCGCGATTGCTCCGCGATCAGCGCGCCATCCACCCGCCATCGACGACAAGCACCTCGCCATTGATGTAGTTGCTTGCGGCAGAAGCCAGGAACACTGCGGCTCCGGCGATGTCATCCGGCTCACCCCAGCGCGCGGCCGGAATTCGCTCCAGTATCTGGCGATTTCGTAACTCGTCGGCTTGCAGGGCGGAGGTATTTTCAGTGCGAAAATAGCCGGGCGCAATCGCGTTTACCTGTACGTTGCGGTCCGCCCATTCATTTGCCAGCGCTTTGGTCAGTTGCGCCACGCCGCCTTTCGATGCGGCATAAGACGGCACTCGAATGCCTCCCTGGAATGACAGGAGAGACGCTATGTTAATGATTTTTCCCTGCCGCCGCTCAACCATTGCGCGCCCGGCGAGCTGGCACAAACGGAAGACGCTGTTCAGGTTCACCTGCATAACCTGCATCCATGCCGTCTGGTCGTGGCTCTCTGCGGGCTCGCGATAGATTGTGCCCGCATTGTTCACCAGAATCTCCGGCGACCCCATTGCGGCAACAGATAGCTTCATAGAGAGAATCGGGTCCATCCGGCGTGCCAAGATCCGCGACGAAAATCTGTGACTCTCGCCCTAAAGCGCGGATGGTCCGGCTCGTCTCATCCGCAGACCGCCGATTGCCATGGCACGCTACGGATGCTCCTGCTTCAGCCAATGCGATCGCGATTGCACGTCCAAGGCCGCTGGCCGACCCGGTTACCAGTGCGAGCTTTCCGTCCAGACGAAACTGATCGAGGATTCCCATCGTTTAAACTAGCCGAGATTCCTGCCTGCCAGAATTGTGGTTCAGCGGCGGCGGCGGCGGAATGGCCGCATGGGCCGGTCGAGCGAGACTGGCGGAAGCGCGTGTGAGTCGAACACACCGTTGCCCCTGCGGACGACCGCCGGTTTTGAAGACCGGGAGAATCACCGGATCCTAAGCGCTTCCTGAATGTCACTACTGCACGACCTGCACCTGCAGTTTCGCATCTATCAGATGCATGTCAGCCGATTTACGCGGTATGCAGACGCCTGTGCGCCTGACGCAGCAGGTGAAGGCGGGCGGTTGCGCCAGTAAACTTCCTCCGGGGATGCTCAGTGAGGTGCTTTCGCGATTGCCGAAGCAGCAGCATGAGAATCTGCTGGTTGGCTTTGAGACTCAGGATGACGCCGGCGTTTACCGTATCCATTCGAACGAGGCGTTAGTGCAGACGGTCGACTTCTTTACTCCGATGGTCGACGACCCGTTCTCCTACGGGCGCATTGCGGCCACCAATGCATTGAGCGACATTTACGCCATGGGCGGCTCCGCAATGACAGCGCTGGCGCTCGTGTGCTTCCCCCAGGACGGTGACATCCACGTTCTTGAGCAGATCATGCAGGGCGGACTGAGTGTGATGCAGGAAGCAGGCTGTATCGTGCTCGGCGGCCACAGCGTGCGCGATGCGGAGATGAAATTCGGGTACGCGGTGACCGGCATGATCGATCCGGCACGCATCCTGACCAATCGTGGGGCGCTGCCGGGAGACAGACTCATTCTCGCCAAGGCCATCGGCACCGGCGTCATCACCACAGCACTCAAGCAGCAGAGAGCCGCGGCGGCATGGGTGGACGCTGCAGTGGCCTCCATGACGCTATCCAATCGCGCGGGCGCAGAGATCGTTACACGGCGTAGCTTCGATGTGCATGCACTGACCGACGTGACGGGCTTCGGCCTGATGGGGCACGCGCGGGAGATGGCGCTCGGCAGCGGTGTCCGTTTGAAGATGGATTGCGGTGCGGTACCGTTGCTGGACGGGGCGCTCGAGGCCGTGGAGCTTGGTTGCATCCCGGCTGGGCTGACGGCTAATCGCGACTTCGCAGAATGCTTCGTCGAGGATCTCCCCGGTGCCTCAGTGCCGGATGCTCTCCGAACCCTCCTGTACGATCCGCAGACCTCGGGAGGTCTATTGATTGCCGTGCGGGAGAGCGATGCGGAGGAGTTGGTGCGCGAGCTGCGGATGGGCGGCTATCCAGCCGCAATAATTGGATTGGTGATGGAAGGCCACCCAAAGATTCTGCTGAGTTGAGGATGACGGTGAAAGCGGCGAGGGGGAACGAGCCC
This sequence comes from uncultured Acidobacteriaceae bacterium, assembly GCA_963797895.1. GTDB lineage: Bacteria > Acidobacteriota > Terriglobia > Terriglobales > Acidobacteriaceae > KBS-83. The sequence goes on along the minus strand of CAWCRD010000006.1, from coordinate 100,528 downwards.
GAAAATCTGTACCGCAGGCTTCCACAGCTCGGGGCATTCCTTGATGGTGCTCCGGGCCGCGAGCTGCTGGAGAGATTTCCCCGACAACTAGTAGCAGATGCTGCGCGAAGGGTTTTGCTCCGATTGAGAAAGGAAATAGAGAATACGGTTTTGACCGGCCCACTTCTCGACAGAAAACTGGAAGGGTTGGGAGAGGCTATTGCGGCGGAGTTGCATGACATGTTGCAGCCGTCACTGCGTGCGGTTATCAATGCAACCGGAGTAATTCTGCAGACGAATCTCGGCCGCGCTCCTCTGAGCCGCGCCGCCCTTCAGCACATGGAGGAGGTAGCCAGCAGCTATTGCAATCTTGAGCTGGATCTCGATACCGGCGAAAGGAGCAGAAGGGACATCCATATCGAGACACTGATTCCGCGGGCGCTGACCGTTCTTGCAGGCAAACATGGCGATGATTTCGCTGAATCGAGAGCCGCGCTGGTCGTCAACAATTGTGCTGCCGCGACGTTCCTCGCCCTGAACTCACTGGCCGAAGGAGGCGAAGTGATCGTCTCGCGCGGCGAGTTGGTGGAGATTGGCGGCGGATTCCGCATTCCGGAGATCCTGCGCAAATCGGGAGCGATCCTGCGGGAAGTGGGCACGACGAATCGGACCCGTTTGGCCGATTATGCATCCGCCATCACACCGCAGACGCGGCTCATTCTCCGCGTGCATCGTTCCAACTTCCGGCTCGAGGGTTTTACGGAGCGACCTTCGATACAAGCGCTGGTCGAGCTTGGCGCACAGAAGTCGATTCCGGTATTTGAAGATCAGGGGACAGGATGTGTGGCGCGGCTGGACCAGTACGGCATGGAAGACGAGTCATGCTGGCTGGACAGCGCAACAGCAGGGCTGTCACTCGTCGCCGCGAGCGGCGACAAGCTCCTCGGCGGTCCTCAATGCGGCATTCTCGTCGGCGAGCGGGAACTGATCGAGCGCATGCGTGAGAACCCGCTCTATCGCACTTATCGCGTCGATAAATTGACCTATGCCGCATTGGAAGCAACGCTACTCGCGTATCTGAATGGAACCCAGGAGAGTATTCCGGCGATTGCGATGCTCGCCATGAGCGCCGAAAGCATTCAGCTGCGATGCCAATCGTTAGCGGCGGCTGTCTGTTCGCCGTCCCTGATAGCTGAGGTTGTGTCAACGCGTAGTGTGGTTGGGGGCGGCACCACTCCGGGAGCTTCTCTGCCGAGCTTTGCCGTCGCGCTACAGCATGTCGAGTTGAATGAGCATGCGCTCGCATCGCGCCTACGCCGGCTGGACCCGCCAGTTGTCTCCCGCACTGCAAATCAACGCGTATTGCTTGATCTTCGGACAGTGCCCGAAGAGAGTGATGCCAACGCTGGTCGCATTGCTGCAGAAAGAATTCGGCAGTGAAACGCGCCGCGAGACGGCAGCGGCGGTCTAGGCCTGGCGATGAAGCAACTCCAACATCCACCTGCCTCTCAGGACCGCGTGTCCACGAAATCCGTGGTGCTCGGAACTGCGGGCCACATAGATCATGGCAAAACCGCTCTCGTATATGCGCTCACCGGCACCGATACCGATCGCCTCCCGGAAGAGAAGCGGCGAGGCATCACCATCGATCTTGGGTTTGCCGCCCTGCAATTGCCGGATGGCCGTGGCGGACTGCTCGATCTGAGTCTGGTCGATGTGCCGGGGCACCAGGCTTTCGTGCGCAATATGCTCGCCGGCGCGGGCGGCATCGACTGCGTGATGCTGGTGATTGCCGCGGACGAAGGAGTCAAGGCGCAGACCGAAGAGCATCTTGCCATATGCAGTCTGCTCGGCATCCACTGAGGTCTCACCGTGTTGACAAAGAAAGATGCAGTCGATGCGGATCGGCTGCAGCAGACCTGTGAGGACGTGCGCAGATTTCTGCGGCACACCTTCCTCCAGGACGCGCCAATCCTCGCAGTATCGGCGATCACCGGCGAAGGCATTGCAGATGTCAGGAAAGCGCTGGCTACAGTGGCATCGCAGATCCCCGAGCGCAGCAATGACTATGTTCCCAGGCTGCCACTCGACCGTGCTTTCTCGATGCGCGGCTTCGGAACTGTAGTCACGGGAACGCTCCAGCAGGGCTCTCTACGCACGGGCGATCTGCTTGAGCAGCATCCGTCGGGTCGCATTGTGCGGGTCCGTGGTGTTCAGGTTCACGGCAAACAGCGTGAGGCAGCACAGGCTCCCTGCCGCGTGGCGCTGAATCTGGCCGGTGTGGAAGTGGCCGAAATCCATCGTGGTGACACGCTTGCGCCGCCCGGCACGCTGAGTGCAGCGAGCGCACTCGATGTCGAGCTATCGATGCTTCCCGGCGCGACCGCGTATCAGGCATCGCTCGAAGCTTCGGGTGCACGCCTTCACCTCCGAGGCGCTCGCGACTGTGTTGCTTTACGATCCCAACGGCGCGGATGCATCGGGCGCCATCCTTGCCCGTCTGCAACTGTCGAGGCCGCTGCTGGTCATTCCGGGCGACCGGGTCGTGCTGCGGCAGTGCTCTCCGGCGACGACCATTGCCGGCGGGCGCGTTCTCGATGCGCACGTGCTGCCGGGCATGAAAAAGTCGGCTGCGCTTTCATGGCTGAAAGCAATCCAGAATGTCGGCCCAGCGGAGTGCGTGCGGCTTCGCGTGTCGCGCCGCGGCACGCGCGGGATCACTCTGCAAGGAATCTGATCGCCGAAACCGGCATGACCGCCGAGGCATTGCATCTCCATATGGCTCCGTTGCTCGCAAGCGGCCAACTTATCGGCAGCGCTCACGACCATTTCGTCACAGCCGAAATGCTGAACCAGGCGATGGCCAGCATACTGGGCGAACTTGAGTCCGCTGGTTCCGGATCGATCACTAAGGCGCAGTTGCTGTCGAAAGTCCGGCTCAATGAGCACATATATGAGGTAGCGATCAGAAGGCTCGCCGAGGCGAACAAGATCGAAATTCGGGCCGAGCTAGTGGCGCTTGCAGGTCGCGGAGACACGATTCCGGCGGAACGTCTGCGTCTGCTGAGCGCGGTGGAGGACATCTATGCCGCTGCCGGCCTCGCCTCGCCGCTGTTGAATGAGGTATCGCTTCGCATTGGAGTCCAACCCGGAGAGGTACGCGAGCTGATCACGCTTCTGCTTCGCTCCAGGCGCCTGGTGCGCATGGGTGCGGATAATGCATTCCTGCACACGGCCCCTCTTGCAAAGCTCTACGCCGATATGCGGAGGCACAAGGGGCAGACGTTTGATGTAGCCCGCTTCAAAAGCTTTACCGGTCTGAGCCGAAAGCACGCCATCCGGTTACTGGAACATTTGGATCAGGTGCACGTCACCCGAAACGCCGGAGGCGTACGTGTCGTGCTGTGATGTGCGTGCTCAGCGTCTCCATCGGACAACCTCCCCCGTTCCGCAGCATCGCAAGTAAGCAGGCGTCCACACGTGCACTGAGGCCAACTATGCTCACAGAATTGCTTTCCCGCTGGCCGGTCATCCGGCAAATCAAAACGCGCTCCGACGGCAACGGCCCGGAGTCCTGGAGTGACCGCACACGCAACCTGCAGCCGAAGACTGCGGGATGCGAGGTAAGCCGTTCCATCTGCCCGTACTGCGCGGTGGGTTGCGGCCAGTTGATCTTTCATAAGGAAGGCAAGCTGGTATCGGTCGAAGGCGATCCGGAGTCGCCCATTTCGCGTGGCCATCTGTGCCCGAAGGGCGCCAATACATATCAACTGCACACGCATCCGAATCGGCTGACAACGGTAAAGTACCGCCGTCCATTCTCAAAAGAATGGGAGGAACTGGATCTCGATCGCGCGATGCAGATGATCGCAGACCGCGTCTGGGAGACGCGCGAAAAAAGCTTCCAGGAAAAAAAGGACGGCCACAGCCTGATGCAGACCAAAGCGATCGCGCATCTGGGTGGCGCAACCCTGGACAACGAAGAGAACTATCTGATCAAAAAGCTTTTTACAGGAGGTTTGGGCATGGTTTGCATCAGCAACCAGGCCCGAATTTGACACAGCTCTACGGTGCCCGGTCTGGGCACCTCGGTAGGACGGGGCGGAGCAACTACGGCGCAGCAATCGCTTGCGGACGCGGATGCCATTCTCATCATCGGCTCTTCGATGGCCGAGCAGCATCCGGTCGGTTTCCAGTGGGTGATGCAGGCGCGTGAACGCGGCTGCAAAGTCATTCATGTGGATCCGCGGTTTACCCGGACATCGGCCAGCGCAGATATTTGGGTTCCTTTGCGTGCAGGATCGGACATCCTCTTCCTGGGAGCACTCATTCGCTACGTTCTGGAGAATGAACGCTACTTCAAAGAGTACGTACTGCACTACACGAATGCATCGACGATCCTTCGCGAAGACTACCGAGACAGCGAGGATGGCGCTGGACTATTTTCGGGCTGGGACGCGGAGAAGAAGATGTACAGCCCGGAAACGTGGCTCTACGAGGGATCGGAGCCGAAGGACGGCGAAGGCGGCCATCATCCCGCCGGCGGTGGCCACGCCAAAGACCGCGGCGGCGAGGCGGGCAACACCCACCAATATGTAACTGACGAGACCCTCCAGCATCCGCGCTGCGTCTTCCAGGTGCTTCGCAAACACTTTGCGCGGTACACGCCGGAGATGGTCGAGCAGCACTGCGGTATTCCGCAGAAAGTGTTTCTCGAAACAGCGGAGGCGTTTATTGGTGCGTCTGGTCCGGAGAAGACCGGTTGCATCTGTTACGCAGTCGGATGGACCCAGCACTCCACCGGCGTGCAGATGATTCGCGCCGCCGCCATCCTGCAATTACTTTTGGGGAATATCGGCCGGCCAGGAGGCGGGATTCTTGCGCTGCGCGGTCATGCTTCCATTCAGGGCTCAACCGATATCCCGACGCTCTATGACATCCTGCCCGGCTATTTGCCGATGCCGTTCTTTCAGGAAGACGGAACTTCTCTGGATACCTTCCTTCAGAAGCACACTACCGAAGCAGGTCTCTGGTCGCACTTCGACCGATATTTCGTCAGCCTGCTGCGTTCCTGGTATGGCGAAGCTGCGACCCAGGATAACGAGTGGGGATTTCACCTGCTGCCGCGCGTCACCGGCGATCATTCGGAGCTTGGCTACTGGCTCGACATGGCGGATGGAAAGCTCGAGGCCCTGTTTGTCATGGGGCAGAATCCGGCCGTAGGGGCGCCCAACGGTCGTCTGCAGCGCACCGCAATGAAAAATCTCAAATGGCTCGTCGTCCGCGACCTCGTCGAGACCGAGACCGCCAGCTTCTGGAAGGACTCGCCGGAAGTAGAACGCGGGGAACTGAATCCGGAAGAGATCGGAACAGAGGTCTTTCTCCTGCCCGCGGCAGGCCAGGCGGAAAAGAGTGGAACCTTTACCAACACGCAGCGGCTGTTGCAATGGCATAACAAAGCTGTGAATCCGGCAGGAGATGCACGGAGCGAAACCTGGTTCATCTACCACCTGGGCCGGCTGCTGAAGGAAAAGGCGGCAAAGAATCCGGTAGACAAGAACGCCGCGATGAATGCCCTCACCTGGGAGCTTCCGACGGAAGGCGAAATCGAAGAGCCCGTTGCTGAGGCGGTGCTCGCAGAGATCAACGGCTACAACTGGAGCGACAAATCGCTGCTGAAAAGCTTTGATGAATTGAAGGCGGACGGTTCAACCGCATGCGGCTGCTGGATATACACGGGTGTTATGCCCGAACGCGACAAGAACATGGCAAACATGCGCGAATCCAAGGACGCGCTCGGACACGGGTGGGGATTTGCCTGGCCTAAGGACACTCGCATTCTCTACAACCGTGCCTCTGCCAGACCCGACGGCACGCCGTGGAGCGAGCGAAAAAAACTCGTCTGGTGGGACGCGGAGAAGCGCGAGTGGACAGGCGAAGACAATAGCGATTGCAAAAAGACCATGCCTCCGGATCACAAAGGCGAACCGGAGAAACGCGGCCTCGAAGCGCTGGATGGCGACAAACCGTTCGGCCTGCATCCGGACGGACGCGGCTGGCTCTATGTGAGCAGCGGATTAAAGGATGGTCCGCTGCCGGCGCACTTCGAGCCACTGGAATCGCTGGTGCACAACCCGATCTATCCCGGGCAGCAAGACAATCCACCGGCCGACAAGAAGAAACGACCGGACAATCCATACGCGAAGTCGCCCGCCGATCCGCGGTTCCCCTTCATTCTGACGACGTATCGGCTCACTGAGCATCACACCGCGGGTGGCATGTCCCGCGTGCTCAGTCATCTCGCGGAGCTGCAGCCGGAGCTCTTCGCGGAGATCTCGCCGGAGCTCGCTGCGGAGACCGGCATCCTACATAGCGACTGGGTCACCGTGGTGACACCACGCGGCCTGATCTCAGCAAAGGCATTGGTCACCCCGCGCATGCGGCCGCTTGAGATTGATGGCAGAACGATCCATCAGATTGGACTTCCATATCACTGGGGATGGAAGGGCACGGCCATCGGCGATGTGGTGAACGACCTGCTTGCCATTTCGGAGGAGCCGAACGTTCGCATTATGGAATCGAAGGCGCTGGTCTGCAACATCGTGGCAGGACGACGGAAGCAGGGTGACGCCGCACTGCAGCAGCTGGCGGAGCTTCTGAAGGAGCGCGCATGAGTACCCACATGCGGCAAACCGGCATTCAGCCAGGTGAGACGACCGCGTTTCTCACGGATTCCACGCTCTGCATCGGCTGCAAGGCATGCGAAGTGGCCTGTAAGGAGTGGAATGGTATTGAAGCGGATAGCCTGGAACTGACAGGGTTCTCCTATGACAACACCACCGCGCTTGGGCACTCGACCTGGCGGCATGTGAAGTTCATCGAGGGCACACCCGAGCCGGGCGTCGGCGGCAATGCTGCGAGCCAGATGTCGTGGGAATTTTCATCGGACGTCTGCAAACATTGCGAGGTCGCCGGTTGCCTGGAGGCATGTCCCACCGGCGCGCTGGTCCGCACTGAATTCGGCGGCGTCTACCTGCAGCCGGATATCTGCAATGGGTGTGCCTATTGTGTGATCTCGTGTCCTTTCGGTGTGGTGCAGAAGAATGAAGACGATGGCCGCGCATTCAAATGCACCTTCTGTACCGACCGTCAAAACGCAGGCCTGGAACCGGCCTGCGCGAAGGCCTGTCCCACTGAGTCCATCAAATTCGGAAGACTGAGCGAGCTGCGGGAAGAAGCCAAAGAACGATTATCCGTTCTGCATAACCGCGGCATGGAGGACGCGCAGATCTATAATCCCGCAGATACCAGCGTCATGGGAATTCACTCCATTTTCCTGATACGCGGTAAGCCGCAAACATACAACCTGCCTCCGCAGCCGGAAGTGCCGACCATCTATCTGAAGGATGGGTGGAAGTCCGCAGCCTGGGAATCGGCTGCCATGTTGGCCGGCGTTGTCGCCTCGTTTCTCCTCTGCCGCTCCGCGAAAAGAGCATGGCGATGAACAATACCGAACAGAATCCGTTCCGCGAGTCGCGCCTGGACGCCATTCGCATAGAGGCGAAGGAGAAGGGGCGAGTCGCTGTACCGGGTATCCGGCCGGCCGGCTCTCCGTTTCCCGTAGCATCGCCGGAGAGTGGTTATTACAAACAGCCGCTGCTCAAGGAGCCGCAATGGACTTCGCTGATACCGGTGTATTTTTTCGTTGGCGGCGCGGCAGGCTCGCTGGGCGTGATCGGTTCGCTGGCGGATTTGCTCGGCGGTGATCGAGACCTGGCGCAGAAGGCGCGATGGATGGCGGCCGGCGGAGCAGTGCTCTCATCCGCTCTGCTTGTTGCGGATCTTGGACGGCCATCGCGCTTCCTAAATATGCTGCGCGTCTTCAAGCCGCAGAGCACCATGTCGATGGGCTCCTGGGCGCTATCGGCGTTTTCATTGTTCGCAAGCATTTCGAGTTTCGCCGACCTGCTTGCGCTGCGCTTTGGCAACCGCTTGCCAATTCGTGCGATGCGCGGCATTGGTCGCAGCGGCTCTGTGCTTTTCGGAATGCCATTTCACAACTACACCGGCGTGCTGATAGGCGCATCCGTGATTCCTGTATGGAACAACCGCATTCGTTCTTTGCCGCGTGAATTTGGCATGTCAGGGCTCCAGTCAGCCGTGGGCTTGTTGGAACTCGCCGGAGGAGCGGGAAATCCGGCGTTGAATTGTCTCGGCTTGCTCAGCGCAGGGTTTGAATCCTGGGAGGGAATCGATCTGCTTCGCACGTCAGATCAAGCCTTGCTTCCCGCCAAGGAAGGTATCAGCGGAGCTCTGGTGCAGGCCGCGGGCATTCTGTCGGGGCCGCTTCCTATTGCTCTTCGAATTGCCTCTCTGTTTCTGAAAAGCAGGAAGCGCCTGCGCCGGCTTGCAGCATGGTCCGGCATCATAGGCTCACTGTTCATGCGCCACGGCTGGCTTTACGCCGGCCATGTGTCCGCGCGTGACTGGAAAACGCCCTTGCAGATCACCGGCGAATCCTCAGACTCGTCTTCGTGAGGCGTATTCATCCGTCCCGATAGTCGGCCTCTTTCACTACATGAAAGCCATTGAGTGCGCCACGATGGCTGCTATTACGTTTTGTAAGCGTCAACATCCGTCGTAACTCCCAATCCAACTCGGGACAACTTTAGCGCGTCTGAACCAAACACCGGAGTGAAAGCGGAATCGGGGGTATACGTGGCTCGGCGTGGTCTTGGGGCAAGTTCGATTCCCGTGTTCGTCGCCATAGCCCTGACTGTTTTTCTTCCCGGCTGCCAGAAGAAGACCCAGACCATCCAGCAACCAGCTGCCAGCGGTGGTCAATTGCGGCCGTATACAGGAACCATGGCGCCCGATGACGGCCAGTGGGTTCGTCCCACGAAGGACTATGCCAACACCCGCTACAGCACGCTGGATCAAATCAATTCGGGGAATGTCGCGAATCTCCACGTTGCATGGACGTTCAACACCGGCGTTGCGAAAGGGCAGGAAGCCGCGCCGATCGTTGCCGACAATACGATGTACATCGCCTCTCCCTGGCCGAATAAGCTCTTCGCGCTCGATTTGACGAAGCCCGGCGCTCCGCTGAAGTGGAGCTTCAATCCCAATCCATCGCCGGCCGCGAAGGGCGAAGCATGCTGCGACCTGGTGACGCGCGGCGCAGTCTTCGATAGCGGTAAGGTGTTTTACAACACACTCGATGGCTACACCATCGCCCTCAACGCTGCTGATGGGAAGCTACTATGGCGGACGCATCTTGCCGATATCAGGAAGGGCGAGACGATCACGATGGCGCCGATGGTGGTTCACGACAAAGTGTTTGTCGGGAACAGTGGTGGAGAGTTCGGCGTCCGCGGCTGGTTTGCGGCTCTGAATACGAAAGATGGATCGGTCGCGTGGAAAGCCTATAGCACCGGCCCGGATAGCGACGTGCTGATCGGCGATAGGTTCAAACCGTTCTATCCAAGTGAGAAAGGTACAGACCTCGGCGTAAAAACCTGGCCGCCCCAGGCATGGCAGATAGGCGGTGGAACAGTATGGGGGTTTTCCGCCTACGATCCATCCAGCAACCTGATCTACTATGGCACCGCGAATCCCGGTCCATGGAATGCAGAGGTACGTCCCGGAGACAACAAGTGGACCTCCGGCGTTTTTGCGCGTGATGCCGATACCGGCCAGGCAGTCTGGTTTTACCAGATGTCTCCGCACGACCTCTACGACTGGGACGGAATCAATGAGGACATTCTGCTCGATTTGCCCTGGCAGGGAGCGACGCGCAAGGTGCTGTTGCGCCCGGATCGCAATGGCTACATGTACGTCATCGATCGCACGAACGGGCAGGTGCTATCCGCGACGCCGTATGTCTACATAACGACGACTACCGGCGTTGATTTGAAGACCGGGCAGTTACAGCATGTCGCGTCGATGGCGCCAAAAACCGGGCAGGAGACTCGGAACATCTGTCCCATGGCTCCCGGTTCCAAGGATTGGCAACCGTCTTCTTTCTCGCCGAAGACAGGACTGCTATACGTTCCACACGAAAATATGTGTATGGATGAGGAGGGCCTCGAAGCCAATTACATCGCAGGTACGCCCTATATCGGGGCGAGCGTGCGCTACTACGCGGGACCCGGCGGCAATGAAGGAGAGCTGATGGCCTGGGATCCCATCGCTGGTAAGAAAGTGTGGACTATCACAGATAAATATCCGATGTGGAGCGGCACATTGACCACGGCTGGCGATCTGGTCTTCTTCGGCACACTCGAAGGCTGGTTCAAAGCAGCCGACGCGCGCACGGGTAAAGTCCTTTGGCAGTTCAAGACCGGCTCAGGCATCATCGGCCAGCCCGTCACGTATCGCGGACCGGACGGCAAGCAGTACGTGGCCATTCTTTCCGGGGTCGGCGGCTGGCCGGGGTCGATCGTATCCAACAATCTCGACACGCGCGACGACACTGCAGGCAATGGATGGGGCAGCGCCCTGCACGATCTGAAAAGTGTGACGCAAGCCGGAGGAACACTCTATGTGTTCGCGTTGCCCTAGGTTTTGTCATCGCCTCAGCCTCGTGCTCTTGCTGTCGCTGCTGTCCGCCACGGCAGCAATCGCGGCCAAGCCGCTGCGCATTTGCGCCGATCCGGACAACCTGCCGTTTTCCGATCGCGCCGGAGGCGGCTTCGACAATCGCATCGCAGCGCTGTTGGCGCGCGATCTGGGCCGCAGGCCTGTCTTTGTTGCAGCACGCAGCCGTCGCGGTTTCCTGCGCGAGCAGTTCAATAAGAACGCTTGCGATGTGCTGACCGGAGTGCCGTCTGGGATGCGTGGCGTTGCCACAACCCGCCCGTACTACCGCTCGACGTACGTGTTTGTAACGCCGGCGCGCGAGCACCTGCAAATCGCCTCGTTCCGCGATCCGCGTCTGAACGGCCGGCGCATCGGACTTCAGATTCTCGAAGAAGATTTCTCACCGCCATCGCTGCCGCTGATTCGCAATGGGCATGCCGCGCAGCTCGTCGGGTTTGAATCCTTCGGCGCCGATGGCGGAGATATTGTTCGTGCCGTCGCCGACGGACGTGTAGGTGTGGCAGTCGTATGGGGGCCAGTGGCCGGATACTTTGCCGCCAGGCAGCGCGCGCCACTCGCACTGACGCCGGTATCGCCAGTCGTTGACTCATCCGGCGTTCCGTTCGCTTACCCAATCACGCTTGCTGTTCACAAGGGCGATTCGACGCTCCGGGATGCGCTGAATGCTTCCATTGCGCGACTGGAACCGCAGATCCGGAAGATCCTCGCTGCTTATCACGTGCCGATGATCTCGGAAACGAAGGGGGCGCTATGAGACGCAACCTGCTCACAGGCGTCGCCATCATGCTGCTCGCCGTCGCGGGCTGCAAACGCGAGCAGCGTGTCTTTGATCCCGGAGCGGCAGGGTCCCAGGTCGCGAATGGTGTTGCGTTGACCGATGTACATGCGGGCGGCGGTGCGCCTCCTCCGTCCCCGGCGCAGTACCAGGAGAGCGCCTACGCCGTCTCGGAGGGCAAGCGCCTCTTCAACGCCTACAACTGCTCCGGCTGTCATGCGCACGGCGGAGGAGCGATTGGTCCCGCGCTGATGGATGCGGAATGGATCTATGGGAGCCGGCCCGATCAGATCTATTCCGATATTGTGCAGGGGCGTCCGAATGGAATGCCGAGTTTCAGCGGCAAGATTCCCGACTACCAAGTGTGGGAGCTGGTTGCATACGTACGCTCAATGAGCGGCCAACTGCCACAGGATGTCGCTCCGTCGCGCTCCGATGAGATGCCCGTTGCCAAAGCAGAACAGGCGCGCAAGAAAGAACATCCGGAAAACGAATCGCAACAGAAGGTCGAACAGGCGCAGCCATGACGATGCTGACTGCTGTCCCGGGATTTCGCAGCAACCAGACCTCGCTCAATCCGGTTGGGCCGGGGGCATCGCACATCGAACATACCTTCGCCGTCATTTTTTGGATTACGGCAGTGGTTTACTGCATTGTTCTCATCACGCTTGTCATTTCTGTCTACCGCAAGCGCCATTCGCTCGACATCATGCCCGATCCGGAGCAGACATCGCAGGCGAGCGACCGCATGGCGACGCGTGCCGTGGCCGGAGCCATGGTTGTGACAGTAGGGCTGCTCTTCGTCATGCTGATCAGCAGTTTTCGGACTAGCCGCGCCTTGGGAAAGATGAATGACGATCAGGCCCTGACCATCGAGGTATACGGCCATCAATGGTGGTGGGAGGTGCAGTATCCGAACACCAACCAACCCTCCAAAATTGTCGAGACCGCGAACGAAATTCATCTTCCGGTCGGCGTGCCGATTCGTATCCACGGAACCTCGCGCGATGTCATTCACAGCTTCTGGGCGCCGAATGTGCAGGGTAAGCGCGATCTGCTTCCGGGCTATGACACTGACCTGATGCTGCAAGTTAATCAGGCAGGCCGCTGGCGTGGGCAGTGCGCCGAGTATTGCGGCGAGCAGCACGCACATATGTCCTTCTACATGGTGGCTGAACCGAAGGACGAGTTCGAGGCGTGGCTGGACGCTGAAGCGAAGCCCGCCGTGTCACCGACCACGCCACAGACCGTGCACGGCCAGCAGGTCTTTCTTACGCATGCCTGCGTGATGTGCCACACCATTCGCGGCACTAGCGCCGGCTCGCGCGTGGGTCCGGATCTGACACACGTGGCCAGCCGAGCCACGATTGCAGCCGGCATGCTGCCGGACACCATTGGCAATCTCGGTGGATGGGTTCTCAACGCGCAGGCGCTCAAGCCCGGCTGCCGCATGCCGCCCAATCAGATGTCCGGGAGCGATCTGCAGGACCTGCTTGCCTATCTGGAGACTCTGCGATGAATGTCGTCGTCGCCCAACCCGAGATGACGGAAGCCGAGCGCAAACAGGCGGCGCAGCTTGAGCGGGTGTGGCGTGAGCCGTCAGGTTTCATTGGCTGGTTCAAGGCGGTGCACCACACCACCATCGGCAGGCGCTACGCTGTGACTGCGTTCGCATTTTTTCTTCTCGCCGGTCTGCTGGCCGGTGTCATGCGTCTGCAGCTCGCCTTTCCTGAAGCGCACATCCTCTCTAACGACAAGTACAACCAGTTCTTCACCATGCACGGCAGTACGATGATGTTCCTTTTTGCCGTCCCGATGATGTTCGAAGCGCTCAGCATATATTTCGTTCCCCTGATGGTGGGCACGCGGAACATCGCCTTCCCGCGACTGAACGCATACAGCTATTACTTATATTTGTTCGGCGGCATCATGCTCTACGCCGCCTTCCTGTGTAACACCGGCCCAGACCGCGGTTGGTTCTCCTACGTGCCGCTCGCCGGCCCGGACTTCGGTCCTGGCAAGCGCCCCGACTTCTGGGCGCAGCTCATCACGTTTACTGAAGTCTCCGCGCTTGCCGTTGCCGTGGAGATCGTCGTAACGGTCTTCCGCCTGCGCGCTCCCGGCATGTCGCTCAACCGGATCCCTATCTTCGTCTGGGGCGAGCTGGTCGTTGCCATCATGGTGATCTTCTCCCTGCCCGGTGTTGTGCTGAGCAGCACGATGCTGCTGCTCGACCGTACCTGCGGCACACAGTTCTTCAATCCGGCAGCAGGCGGCGACGTCCTGCTCTACCAGCATTTGTTCTGGTGGTTCGGTCACCCAGAGGTATATCTGATCTTTCTGCCCGGCACGGCGATTGTCTCCACGATTGTGACGACATTCAGCCGCCGGCACATCTTCGGCTATCTCGTGCTGGTGCTTGCGCTGGTCGCCACTGGCTTCATGGCCTTCGGTCTTTGGGTGCATCACATGTTCGCCACCGGCATTCCGCAGATTGCGGAAAGCTACTTCACAGCCGCAAGCATGATGATCGCGATCCCGACCGGTGCGCAGATTTTCTGCTGGATCGCTACCCTGGCCACCGGCAGAGTCGTGCTCCGAACACCGCTATGGTGGGTGCTCGGCTTCTTCTTTATCTTCATCATGGGCGGCATGACCGGAATTTTCGTCGCGTCCGTTCCGGTGGATCTGCAGGTGCACGACACGTATTTCGTCGTGGCCCACTTCCATTACGTGCTGATCGGTGGCGCTGTCTTCCCGCTCTTCGGGGCGCTGACGTACTGGTTTCCAAAGCTGACCGGCCGGATGTTGAGCGAAGTGCTGGGGCAGGTCACTTTCTGGCTATTTTTCGTCGGCTTCAACGTCACCTTCTTTCCTATGCACCTGGTCGGCATTCGTGGCATGCCGCGTCGTGTCTATACGTATCCACGCGGTATGGGATGGACGCTGCTGAACCAGATCGAATCGCTCGGCTACATCCTGCTGTTTGTTGCAGTGTGTCTATTCCTCTGGAATGTATTCCGCTCATTGCGACGGGGTGAAGTGGCCGGTCCGAACCCGTGGAAAGCCGGAACGCTGGAGTGGGCCACCAGTTCGCCCCCACCCTGCTACAACTTCCTGCATCTGCCAACGGTGAACGGCCGCGAGGCGTTGTGGGACGCCGCGCCGAATCAGCCGGTAGTCGTGGGCCTGGATGAGGACACACGGTCGTTCCTCACCACCCGCACGCTCGACGCAGAGCCGGACAGCAAGCAGGAATTTCCCGCGCCGACGCTGTGGCCATTCCTTGCTGCACTGGCCACCACTGCGGCTTTTATCGGCAGCATCTTCACGCCCTGGGGAATCACGATCGGGGCGGTGCCGATCGCCATCACACTCATCGGCTGGTTCTGGCCGGAGAAGCAGGCTGCCGAGCGCCGCCGCGCGAGAGAGATATGGCAGACAGAGTAGAAGCCGCCGCTGTGCTCGATGTCTCGAAACTACCGACGGTCGTCTTCGGCATCCGCAGCATCACTTGGTGGGGCATTATCGGCATGATGGCGATTGAGGGCATGGTCTTCCTGCTCATGATCGCCTCGTATTTCTATCTGCACTCCCGCGGGCTGGAGTGGCCGCCGCACTCCAATCCACCGGCGCTTTTCTGGGGCACGCTGAACCTGACGATCTTTGTGCTGAGTGCGATTCCGAATGAGTGGTATCGCCGCCGCGCCCGCAAAGGAGATCTTCGCGCCGTGCGGATCGGTCTCATCGTGCTCGCGTTGGTGGGCATCGCCAACGTTGTGGTCCGCTACTTCGAGCTGCGTCACCTGAATACGGACTGGAGCATCGACGCATATGGGTCTGCCGTGTGGACCCTCATGGGCCTCCACGTTACCCATCTGCTGACCGATCTCGTCGATACGATCGTGCTGGCGGTCCTCTTCTTCACCCCCGTGGTGGAAGGGAAGCGCTTTATGGACGCGTCGGAGAACGCGGACTACTGGTACTTCGTCATCGTCACATGGATTCCGATCTACCTGGTGATCTACTGGGCGCCGAGGTGGCTCCATGCTTGAGGCGCAGGAAGCACGTCCCGCTGCTGCTGAGCAGAGGAAGGATTTGCTGTTGTGGATTGCTGTCCTGCTCGGCCCATCCGCGGCCCTGATCAACACGATTGTCGGCTACACGGTCGCACACTGGACCTGTGATGTGAATTACAAGCGGATGTCATTTTTGGTCTCGGCCATTGATTTCATATTGTGCCTCTGCGCCTTTGCGCTTTCCCTCTCCTTGTCTCGCAACACGCAGCCGGCCGACGAAAGTCAGCCCGAAGCAGGACGCCGGAGCTTCATGGCGAAAGGCGGCATGCTGCTTTCCGTCATGTCAGTGCTCGTCGTGATTGCCGGCACAGCCGCGATTCTCATCCTCAACCCTTGCGACTAGCCATGGTCCCTCCGCACATCTCCGCCTGTCTTCCGCTTTTCGCCGCGAGCACAGTTCCTTCCATGTGGAGCGACCCGTGGAGCTGGGAGCCGCAGATTGTGCTGCCTCTCGCCATCCTGCTCGTCATGTATGTCGCCGGTGCGATGCGGCGAGGGCAGCTTTTTCTGCTGCGCTGGCGGCATTCCGCATTCTTCGTCGGCTGGCTGAGCCTTTTTCTTGCGCTGACCTCGCCCATTCACGAATTAGGCGAACAGCTCTTCAGCGCGCACATGCTCCAGCACGAGATCATGATCCTCGTCTCTGCCCCACTGATCGCCGCTTCACATCCCGGCGCAACATACCTGTGGGCGTTCGCGCCGCGGGGCAGGGCAGGCATCGGTGCATGGGTACATCGCGTGGAGCAGATGCGCGTGATCCGCTTCCTCACTGCACCGCTTATCGCATGGCTGATGGAAGCCATCGCGCTCTGGGTGTGGCACATCCCCGTGCTCTACCAGGCGACACTCCGGTCCGACTGGATCCACGCGGCGCAGCATCTTAGCTTCTTGCTCACCGCGGTGGTCTTCTGGTCGGCGCTCTATGGGGTGGGGCGCTCCGCCCTGAGCTACGGTGCGGGAACCTTCTACGTGTTCGGCACAGCGGTGCATTGCAGCGCACTGGGCGCGCTGCTCACTTTTTCGACAGTGCTGTGGTATCCGGTCTACGCCGAGACAACAGTGCGGTGGGGCTTCACACCCTTGGAAGATCAGCAGCTTGGCGGCGTGATCATGTGGGTCCCATCGGCAATTGTCTTCATCATTGTTGCGCTTGCCCTGTTCGCAAAATGGCTGAGCGAATCCGATCGTCGGCTCAAACTGGGGAGCCTCGAAGCTGTATTGCAGCAAGGGGAGCGCACATGAGGCACCGTGGGCTCCTCCCGCTCTCGCTCTTTGTATGCGGCCTGACAATGGGCTGTTTCAATGCTCCGCCGCCCGCCGCCCAGAGCAGCGCGACAGATCTGATGATCCATTACGGCTGCCCCACCTGCCACGTGATTCCCGGCGTTCCGGGAGCCGTCGGCAAAGTGGGACCGTCGCTCGCCGCGCTTCCGCAGCGCTCGTATCTCGCCGGCGTGCTGCCTAACACTCCCGCGAACCTGGAGCAATGGGTGATGCACCCGCAGAAATTCCAGCCGGGAGTCGCCATGCCGGAGATGGGCGTCTCCCCTGCGGATGCCCGGCAGATCGCGGGGTTCCTGGAGACCATGCATTGAAGCAGAGGAGCCGCGATGATGGTCACTATCTTGCTGGAATGCGGAGGAGCTCTGCTGGTTGTGTTCGGTCTTCGCGAAGTCTTTCGGGATATCTTTCATCCCACAGCTTCGGGAAGCCTCAGCGATTTTGTCGGGCGCCTCGCATCGTTACTCATGCGGCATACACGACTGCGTCCCGCCGTCGGTCCGCTTTCGCTTGTCACCGTCATTCTGTGCTGGGTTGTTCTGCTCGCCACCGGATTTGCGCTGATCTACTGTGGGATTCTTCCGCGCGAGATAGCGGGTGCTGCCGGCGAGAGCCATAGCTTCGCGCACAACTTTCTCCGTAGCCTGTATTTTTCGCTTGGCGCGTTCGATACTTTCCAGACCTTCAACCTCTCTCCCCAGACAAACTGGTTGCGCCTGGTCATTTCGATTGAAGGATTGATCGGGATCTCCATGATCACGGCGAGCGTCTCATGGCTTGTGCTTCTCTATCCCGCGCTGGCGCGTATGCGGCTGTTTGGACGCCGCGTCTCCTCGCTGATGCAAGCCGAAAAGCGTACCCGGCTCAGCCTGGTTCGGGAGTTAGGCGCTCCATTGTTGATCGAGCTCGCGGAAGGAGTTCTGCAGTTCCGGCTGGACGTGATCTTGTTTCCGATACTGCTGAACTTTTATTCCTCGAATGAAGACTCCACGATCGGAAATGTGCTGCCCGATCTTCAGCGGATCGCGAGTGAAGCACGCTCGGCAGAGAAGACAGGCAGCATCGCCGTTGCAGGACAGTGGCTGCAGGTCGCGCTCGAGGAGCTTTCGCATGTCCTTGCCAAACGCGTATTGCGCATGGACGCAGGCAACACCGCGCAAGTCTTCGCGGCGTTTCGACAGCAAGAGGAATGATAGTGCTGCATACGTCAATCCTGCCTGGTGCTCCATTGGACTTCTAGAGATCGCATAAGCCTGTCCGCCACATCATGATGTGAATACGTATTCAGATATCTCCTCTACCCTGCTATCTTGTGAAAGTGAAAACCGTTTTGGCCATTGATATCGGCGGAACGAACTTCAGCGTTGGAATTTTTCGTGAATCTGAGCTGATAGATAAGCGTACCCGGCCAACGAATCGCGCGGCCGGTCCCGATTGGACGCTGGATCAGATCGAGGAGATGGTTGCCGAGCTGGGTCTTGGCTCCGAATTCGATTCCTGCGGGATCGGATTCGGCGGTCCCGTGGATTTTGCGGCGCAGAAGGTGATCACCTCGACCCACGTTGGGGGATGGGAAGGCTTTGGCCTTGTAGAAGAAGTAGTTTCGCGGTTTCGCGCGCCGGCAATCATGGACCGCGATAGTATGGCGGGCGCCTTAGGTGAGGGGCGCTACGGCGCCGGCAAGGGCTATCGGCCTCTTTTCTACATCACGCTTTCCACCGGCATTGGGGGCGGATTGCTAACGGACTCCGGGCTGTTCCGCGGAGCCGATTCTTATGCCTGTGAACTGGGACACCATACGATTGTTCCCGCCGGACCTGCCTGCCTCTGCGGATCGTTCGGATGCCTGGAGCGCATGTGCAGCGGATTGTGGATGGAGCGGGATTACGGCCGCCCGGCAGAGGAGCTTTTCCAGGATGCGGAATTTCTGGCGCGCTATGTGGGCTATCTTGCGCAGGGGCTGAAGAACTGTCTGATGTTTATCAATCCTGCGCGTATTGTGATCGGCGGCGGGATCAGCAATGCGGGGGACCGGCTCTTCGTCCCGCTGAGGGAAGAGCTCGCCCGTCAAATGCCGCCATGGTCGAAGGCGAGAGTCGATGTGGTTCCTGCGCAATTGGTGGCCGAAAGCGTGTTGTGGGGAGCGCTGGCGCTGGCCGAAGAATACCTATAGGTAAGCCTCAGTTCGGTAGATGCGGTAACATTTCTTTCCTCGTCGCCAATCCGCGACATGACGGCTGAAGCTTCGCTTTTGACAAGGCAGGTGCAATGTTCCTGATAAATCGGCGCCAGCTTGCGAAAGGCGTAACGGCCAGACTGGCTACCGCAGGTCTTTCAAATTCTTTCGCCGGCATGGTGGCAGATGCTGCTGCCGCGCCGGCGGAGACCCAAATGTCGGAGTGGGAGGAGTTATATCCCGGCGTGTGGAAGGCTCGTCTTGGGACACCCGAAAGCCACAGTCCGGTTTCCATGAGACTGGTTCCTCCAGCAATCGATGCCCTTGGCAAATTAACGCCCGTTACGGCGGCTCCCATGCATGATGTACGGGGCGCGATCACGGCGCGCGGATGCGAGCTATCGTTTCCCATTGGGCCACACGAACGAATGTATGGGTTCGGCCTGCAACTGCTGTCCTTCGAACAAAGAAGCAAGAAGAGAACCATACGCGTGAATGCGGATCCCCGGGTAGATTCGGGCGACTCTCACGCGCCTGTGCCTTTTTACGTTACGACGTTTGGATATGGCCTGTTGATCGATACGTTACGCCACGCGGAGTTCTACTGCGGCGAAGCGCATCCGAAACCTACCCGTTCTGTAAATGCGAATTCGGTTACGGTGAACACCCCACAGCAGACGCGCGATCGCGATGAGGGTGTGGCCAGTCGGGTTTTGGTGGAAGTGCCGCGTGCTGCGGGCGTGGATGTGTATCTATTCGGCGGCCCGTCGATGCTGGAAGCAGTGCAGCGCTATAACTTATTTTCCGGAGGAGGTGTTGTTCCTCCGGAGTGGGGGCTCGGCTTCTGGTACAGGCCGGATATGTATCTTGACCAGGATGCAGTGCTTGCGTTGGCGCGCGAATTTCGAGAGCGCGGAATTCCGTGCGACGTGCTTGGGCTGGAACCAGGCTGGCAGACGCATGCGTATTCCTGCACGTTCACATGGGAAAAGAAGCGGTTTCCTACGCCGGAGAAGTTCCTCAAAGAACTAGACCACCAGAACTACAAGGTGAATCTTTGGGAGCACGCTTTTACGCATCCCTCGTCTCCGCTGTTTACGGGGCTGGAGCCGTACTCCGGGGACTATGCGGTATGGGAAGGGCTGGTACCGGATTTTGCGGGAGAGCCGGCCCGCAAGGTCTTCGGAGAGTATCACGGCAAAGAACTGATCGATGCCGGCGTGTCTGGATTCAAGCTGGATGAATGTGACAACTCCGATTTCACTGAAGGCTGGTCATTTCCGGATATGAGCCGGTTTCCCTCTGGACTTGATGGCGAGCAGATGCACGCCGTGTTCGGGCTTCGTTACCAGCATGCGATCTGGCAGCAGTTCCGGGAACGGGGGCGGGCGACCTACGGTCTTGCACGCTCCAGCGGCGCGCTGGCGGCTCCGTATCCGTTTGTTCTGTACAGCGACCTCTACGATCATCGCCAGTTTGTGCGAGGGCTGGTGAACGCTGGATTTTCCGGATTGCTATGGTGTCCGGAAGTGCGGGATGCGGTGAGCGAGGAGGACCTGATCCGTCGGTTGCAGACGGCTGTGTTTTCTCCGCTCGCGATGGTGAACGCCTGGTACATCAAGAATCCTCCGTGGAAACAATTGAACGCAGCGCTCAATAATGCGGATCATCTTGCGGAGAACTGGCCCAGCCTGGAGGCACGCTGTCGAGAGATTATCGGATGGCGCATGCAGCTGGTTCCTTATCTGCTGTCCGCATTCCATCGCTACGCCGTAAATGGGGTACCGCCTTTCCGGGCGTTAACGCTCGATTATCCCAGCGAGGACAGCCTTCGTTCTGTCGATGATGAGTACATGTTGGGTGACCGGATGTTGGTGGCTCCGTTGTTTGCGGGAGAAGCCGGCCGCACGATAACGCTTCCTTCCGGAGACTGGCAGGACTTCTGGACGGGCCGTCCAGTACGAGAAGGCACGCGCTTCACGGTGCCGGCGTCTACGGAAAAGATACCGGTGTTTGTCAAGGGGGGATCGATTCTTCCGATGGCGGCGGGAGGTGCTTCGACCGAAAGTCCGAAAAGCCGCGATCTCACCGTGCGTGTTTACGGAGATGGACATTTGCCGTGGCGGATAGCGGGCGGAGGCAGTGAGCTTGAACTGACGTGGGACAGCACGACGAAGACAGGCCGTGCGTGGCAGAACGCAGGGGTGAAATGGCCGTATCGCATATCCGCGTGGGAGCAGATGAAGTAAACGGCCGGGGAATGCGCGAGTTTTTACCGGGTTTGTCGCATAGCGATCCAGAGCGCCTTCTCTGATGCGGGTTGGAAGCTCATGTGTGCTTCGGACAGGCACGATACCGCCTCGGTGACAGTAAGCCGGAAATGACGATACTCTGGAGCCATGCCTACACTTGCCGATGTAGCCAAGGTGGCCGGAGTAGGAGTCATGTCCGTCTCCCGCGTCGTCAATGGCACCCGGCGCGTGTCTCCCGATGTAGAGCGGAAAGTCCGAGCTGCGATTGAAAGAATCGGCTATGTGCCCAACGAAGCGGCGCGAATCTTAAAAGGAAATCGAGGCAGCGTTTTAGGCTTGATCGTGCCGGATCTGGCTGATCAGTTTTTTTCCACCTGTTGCAGCGCGATTCAAGAGGCAGCTTGGGATGCTGGCTACATGACTCTCATGGCAGCATCCAACCACCGCGAACAGTTGGAGCGCCAGGAGACTGCGCTGATGGTCCAGAGGCGCGTCGCCGGTCTCCTTAGTTGTCCCGATCGGAGCGCAAAACGACCATTTCATCTGCGGCGCAGCAGGCCGGAGTTCCGGTGGTCGCGATTGATCGTCCCATCGAGCACGTCGATTCCGACACTCTTACGGTCGATAATCTGGAGGCATCTTTCGGCGCGACCCGCCACCTTATCGCGCATGGGCACCGGGAGATTCTCTGTGTGGCAGACGATGAACGCATTTACACCAAGAACGAGCGAGTGCTGGGATATTCACGCGCAATGCGGATGCGAAATTACCTGCACGTGTATGTCTCGTGGGTAAGATGACCGGCTCGGTTGCTGATCAGGTTGGCTCAGCGCTGGAATCCAAACCCACGCCGACCGCCATTTTTGCAGCCAGCAATCACGTCGGCATCGATGTGCTCCGATATCTGCAGCAGCACAACATTGCGATTCCCGGACATATAGCGTTCATCTGCTTCGACGACTTCAGCGCAGCAACTCTGATGTCTCCCACGATCACCGTAGTGCAACAACCGGTGAGCGACCTCGGTCAGAAGGCAGCACACATGATGTTGGAGCGGCTGAAGTCCACGACCCAGTCGCAGACGTCCAAAGTAACGATGGAAACGCACCTGGTGATTCGTAAATCTTGCGGCTGCTAAAGCCTTCACGATCGATGTGAGCGCAGCTTTCGGCGACGGCGTTCGTCAGGCATGCATGTGCATGGCGTCCTCCATCGCCTCCAGACGTACTCCTCGCGTCTCCGGATACCATGCGAGCACAACTATGAACTGCAGTACCATCATGCCCGCAAAGAAGAAGAAGGGCGCGGAAATCCAGGTAGCCGCCACAATCGGGAACAGTACTGATACCAGGGCGTTCATGCTCCAGTGAGTGAAACTTCCCAGACTCTGTCCTTTGGCGCGGACGCTGTTGGGAAAGACCTCGCTGATGTATACCCAAATGACCGCTCCTTGCGAAAAGGAGAAGAAGCCAACGAAGCCGATCAGAAACCAGACGAGGCCGCGTTGCCCGGCATGCAGTTTGAAGATCGCTGCCACGCCGGCAAGACAGAGGGCTGTTCCAACGGATCCGACTAGAAGAAGCCTTCGCCTTCCCAGACGGTCAATCACAGTGAGCGCGATGGTGACGGCCACAAGATTCGTTAGTCCGATGAATACAGCTTGCAGACTGCTGGACACCTGATTGAAACCAGCGCTCTGAAAGATACCATTCAGGTAATAAAGAATCGCGTTGATTCCGGATAGTTGGTTGAACATCCCGATGGAGATTGCAAGAAATATTGGCAGACGGTATCGCCACTGGAAAAGCCGCTCATTGTCGGAGCCTTGCGTTTGCTCCAGTGAGCGCTGAATGTCTGCCAGATCCTGTTGCGGGTCCGCGTCTCCGATGCGGGTAAGTACCCGAAGCGCTTCAGGGGCGCTCCCCTTCTGAACTAGCCAGCGCGGACTTTCAGGAATGAAGAAAAGAGCCAGCCAGAAAACCAGCGCCGGAAATGCGGCTACGGCGAACATCCAGCGCCACGCCGTGGCATTTTGCACCAGTTGGGCCACGACGTAGTTAGAAAGATACGCGAGCAGGATTCCAAAAACCACGTTGAATTGAAATGAGCCCACCAGCCTCCCGCGCCAGGAAGCTGGAGAGATTTCCGCGATGTACGTGGGGCTGATAACAGAAGAGCCTCCGACGGCTATGCCGCTGAGAATGCGGAAGACGAGCAATGGAATCCATCCCCACGCAAAGGCGCAGCCGACCGCCGAGATCACGTAAAGCAATCCCAGACCGCGAAGGCTTGCGCGCCGTCCTAAGCGATCGCTGACGACACCACCCATCGCGGCTCCCAGAACAGTACCCCATAACGCACTGGAAACGGTGACGCCAAGCAGAGCGGGCGAGAGATGGAAATGCAGCGTCAGAGCGCCGGTGGTTCCGGCGATCACGGCGGTGTCGAATCCGAAAAGCAGCCCGCCCAAGGACGCGATAAGTGCTATGGTCAGCAGGGTCCGATTCAACCTGCTCGATTCTGCCGACATTCCCACTCCGATTCGTGATGGCATGGCGCCGAAAGCGTGAGAAGCAGCCAAACCGCGCCTGCTAAGAAAAAAGCTGCCACCGGCGTTGGAACTGGTTAACGATATCCCACCAGCATCAGGTGGTCAAAGGAGGTTCGGTCTTGTGTGTCCCTGCACAACGCCTCAGGGCGCATCAGTCGTTTTCTTCGCGGACCATTTCTCGGATTTGATGACTCCTTTTCCTTCCTGGATGACGACCAGCTGGCGTGCTTCGATGCCCACGAACTTTTCCACTCCTCCGCTAGTCCAGTGAATCTCAAGATCGGCGGACTTGGATTCTCCCAAGCCGAAATGCAACCTGCGATCATTGACGGAATAGAAGCTGGACTGCGCCGTCACGCTTTGGGCCTGTTTTCTGCCACCATACTTTGCGATGACGCGAGAGCCGATTGCGCTGCGATTGGAACGCGTGCCGACCAGAAGAACCTTGAGCCAGTTGTGGTTTCCCTTCAAGTCATTTCGCAGCAAGGAAGGTGGTTCATTCAAATTGACAATGACGATATCCACGTCTCCGTCGTTGTCGAAATCGCCGAATGCGCATCCGCGGCTGCAATGTGCAGCACTGACGCCCGGTCCAGCCTGTTCCATCAGCTCTTCAAACTTTCCATCACCCAGATTGCGGAAGATGAGTCGTGGGGTCTTCAACGGATATTGCGGTAGCCGCGCTTCCACCTCTGGATACACAGATCCGGTAACAATAAAAATGTCAGGCCATCCATTATTGTCGAGATCAGCAAATCCTGTGCCCCATTGGACGTAGCGTGTCTCTACTCCGATCTTTGCCTCCATTGTGGCATCGGTGAACATTCCCATTCCGTCATTCCGATAGAGAATGTCCGTATCTCCATAGAAGTGGGTTTTGAACAGATCAAGAAATCCATCACAGTTATAGTCGCCGATACCAACGCCCATTCCGGCCTGTTCCATTCCATCTTCGCTGTATGCAACTCCGCGTGCGATTCCTTCCTCGCGAAAGGTTCCGTCGTGGTGATTCATGAACAAAAGACTTGGGGTCGAATCGGACGCGACATAGAGGTCAGTCCAACCGTCCCCATCCAGGTCCGCGGCAACGCAGGTCATGGCGTAGGTGGCCGCGGTCTTGGAGATGCCGCTGGCTGCGGTCACATCGGCAAAAGTTCCGTTGCCGAGGTTCCGGTAAAGATAATTGCGCGCCAGCGGCAGGCCGTTCGGACCGCAATTTACGGGCACATTCTTGAAGTTGCAGAGCGGATTGCTACCTGGCCGGGGGATTCTGTTCCGGTCCACGTGAAGATAATTGGCGACGAACAGATCGAGATGCCCATCGCGGTCATAGTCGAGGAAGGTGCAGCCTGAGCCCCAACGCGGCTCTCCTCGATATGCAAGGCCGGCAGCCTCGGTGACATCAGTGAATGTCCCGTCTCCATTGTTCCTATAAAGGACGTTCTGGCCGTAGTAGGTGATGAAGATGTCTTCATAACCATCGTTGTTGTAATCGCCGATCGTAACGGCGCTGGCCCATCCGGTGCGGCGCAACCCAGCGCGGTCGGTCACATCCGTAAAAGTTCCATTTCTATTGTTCTTGTAGAGCTGGTTGCTCGCGCCGGAAACAGGCGCATTCCGGGTTCCGCAGAGCACAAGGATGTCGAGCCATCCATCGTTATCAAAATCAAAGAAGGCAACGCCGCATCCCACGGTCTCAAAGATAAATTCCTTGTGATCGACACCGCCGTAAATGACCGGAGCGGTAAGTCCGGCTTCGGCGGCTATGTCGGTGAAGTGTTCCAGCACCGGCATTCCGGATGGCTTGCCCCGCGGTTGCGGCTGAACGTTGCGGCTGGCCACTGCCTGCGCCATTGCATCTGCGGAAGCAGCCGCCGATAAGAGCAGGAACTCGCGCCGGTTGTATATGCTGCGCATGATGTGCATGTGTTCACGAATGTGGTGAAGGTTACCGGCTACTCCTGCGTGGTCGGCTCCCCACCGGAGATCTTCTGGACAACTGAGTCAAGGACCTTCTGGTGCAGCATTTTGGTTTTGGCGAATTCCTGCTCGGCCTTCTGTTTGTTTCCCATCTGCATATAAATTCGACCGAGCCGATAATAGGCGTCGGGTTGCGAGGGATCCAGTCTTTTGGCCCTCTGCAGGGCAACGATAGCGTCTTCGTTCTGCCGCTTTCTGACATAGACGCAACCCAGGTCGAAATAAGCGAGGCGAATATCGGGCTGCAGGCTGATCGCTCTTTTGAGATTGTGTTCGGCATTGCTATCGTCGCTGTTTCGATATGCAATATCACCGAGGTAGGTATACGATTGCGCATTTTCCGGATCATGCTGCAGTTCCAGTTGGAACTCACGGGTTGCGTCCTCGTATTGCTGCTTTTTCCAGTAGAGATATCCCAGGCCGAAGTGCACATTCGGCTGCGCGGGATTTGCAGCCTCCGCAGCCGAAAACTCCGCAATGGCATTTTCGGTTTGCTGCGTGCCGTCATACGCTTCGCCTAACAGCATGTGCGCTTCCGCTGAATCGGGCTTCAGCTCCAACACTCGCCTGGATTCGCGCATGGCGCAGTCAACCTTCCCACTGTGCAGGCAGCTTTCCGCCAGCACGTAGTGCAGCTCAGGATTTTCCGGATCGCTATTAGCGGCCATCGTAAGCGGCGATACCGCCTGAGCGTAGGAATGCTGGCCGTAATAGCTCAATCCCAGAAGCGTTTCAATCTGCGACTTCTGGACGGTGGTCGCCGTATACGAAGCGCGGAATGCCCGTACTGCTTCGGCAAAATGCCCCTGCTTGAATTCGGCCAATCCCAGATTGAATTGAACCTCTGGCCGGTGGGGATTCAATTGGAGCGCCTTACGATACGCCGCGGCGGCCTCCCCATAGCGATGGAGACGTGACAAAGCTAGGCCATGGTTTGCCTGTATGGTGAAATCGGTCGGATCCTTCGCGGCAAGCTTCGCCCAAAGCTCTTCCCCCTCTTGCAGCTTTCCATCTTGTTCCAGCTGCATGGCTTGCTGTACGAGAGTGTTCTGCGATTGTTGCGACCAACAGAACGTCGGAAAGCCAATCAATGTCGCGACAAGCCAGATGAGGAAACGGAATCCCGGCGCGATCCGCGCGATTGTCCTTGCGGAGACTTGCGGCTTGATCGTGTTTCTAATAATGCACATCCGGAACAGCTCTGATACTAACCTAAGAAAATACAGTTGGATCTAGGTCATTCCAATCACCACGAGGGTAGTCGTTAGGTGGCGCACTCGGAAATGATTCGATCGTATGTGGAGCGGGCATGATCATAGGCCTGCTGCGCCGCGTTCAACTCCGATGGCCGGATCCTCAGAGACTTTTGCCGCCAGCAGGCATCCACGGACTTACGGCACCACTCAGCACTCTTTCTCGAGGCGCGCACCGGCTTTCCCCCCACATGAACATAAATCGGATTGGTGTGGCAGGAGGGATAGATGCGTAGGGCAACCCAACTGCTCTGCTCAAGCTGGAGATCAAAGCTCACAGCTCTGGATTTTCCATCGGCCACGAGATCTACGCTCTGAACCGCTTTACCATTGACGACTAGCTCCACCGGGACCTTATTTGTTTTTCCAATCCTCGACCGTTCCAGGTGCCAATACGGCTTCTCATAGGGCGATGCATTCTGGATCTTTGATGATGCATCGGAGATCTCTTCCAGCAACGCGCAAACATGACCAACAAGGCGCAGGTTGGAGGGTTCACCGAAATGGATGTGGTTCCCGCTCGCCCCTGAATTCGTTCCTTCGACTTTGAAGTCAAAGACGTGACTGCGCCCATCGCCGAAGTAGGAATCGCCATTCACCATTCCAGCCTGCACCCAATCGCTGTAGCCGGCATCTCCGGCCGGCGGAGCGCTCAATCGAACGTAAGATCGCCCCCCACCCGTGCACCTGTCGGTGATGCAGGGGAAGTCAGTCTCTCCAGCGAACACGATTGTGAAGCCGCAGTTCAACAGGTGATACCAGGTGTTCAACTCAACGAATGGCCAGGTATCGCAGCCGGAAAGAAAGTGGATCATGTCCTCGTGCGTCACGTCGATGATGCACTCATTGGCACCGCAGCTATCAAACGCGGGTATCAGGTAGTTGGGCAGATCGGTGCTGTCCACGGCCATGCCCCATCCGGAGTGAGCGTATCCGGTAACTGCGCCCTGTGCCTTCGCCCATTTGAGAATAGGAAGATTCCAGCTTGGCCACTCGCCAATGGCTGTGGTCCCGGGATAGGTGTCCTGGTGCAGACGCAGCAGCACGAGATGCCCGCAATGGCTGGAGGGGAAACCGGAAACTTCGACGTCGTACCGGAGCATGGATCCCGCAGCAGAAGAATCTCCCGACCGTAAGACATGTCCACTGAAAAACTGGCTCTGATAGCGCCATCCCGGCGCCCAGGTTAGAACAGCACCTACATCCAGAGCCTCGCCTTCGGACTGCCGTTGCATGACCTCAGGCGTCACTCCTTCCGAGGGGCTTTCGTAATGCGAGCATCCGGCGGCATGGATATGGCTATCGCCCGAGTAATAGTGCCACGTTTCGGGATGGACCCACCGCTCAAGCGGGAGTGATATGGAAGCAGGCTTTCCCTCGGACAAGTCCAGGGAGATCTGTTTCCGAAGATACTCCGGCCCGCGTCCATACTCGATGACATAGGCCCCACTGGACAATTCAATGGTCTCTCCATCTTTGCGGTAAATCTGCGGCTGAAACCACAGATCCGGAAGAGCGCGTTTCGCTTGCGCGGGATAGACACGACCCAGCTTGTCTGTGATGAGCAGTGATGCTACGGCAACCCCATGCGACGCATCCTGTATATGGATTTGAATTGCGGTTGCGGGAGCACACTCAAATAGCACCGGCACCATGCTCGCGTAATCCAGGTCCTGTTCGCCGGGTCCTGCGACCGCGACCAGGGTCGCCTCACGCTGCCCTCGGTCGCGGCTGTAGATCTGCAGAATCCGGTATTCAATTGCGAGTCCCGACAAGGCAGCCTGGAGCGGCTGCTTCGTCCAATTATCCAGCGCAATCCAGCGCTCCCGGGCTTCCACTGCATCCACTGCGCCGATGGTGAAATCTTCGACGCCTTCGGTGTCGTTTCCGGATGGTCTGCCCATTGAACCGGCTTGCGGAGAGGTGATGCGCAGCACCGCGGTATCTGCCGCCTGGTTCGTGACCTTCACCAGGAAGCTGCGCCAGCCATGCTCCACTAGTTCCGCCCGGGCATCTCCACGGGTCATGCTTACACGAGCTTCGGGGTTGATGTTTATCTTGAGAAGTACATGGCGGATCGAGGATCGCCTCAATGAGCGAGACGGTTTCGTTCCGGGGCGATTGGGCGAAGGTTCGCGTTCAGTCGCGCAGACTTCATCCGGCGGCAGTGGATCGCCGATCATTTCAAGCGCGGCGAGCAGTCGTCGAACCTGCGCTTCGAAAGGTTGCGTTAGATCCTGATCTGATCCAGAAGGTGCGAAGGCAGGCTGTCCGCAAACGGTGAATGGATAACCGGCGCTCATGAACAAAAGAAACTGAAAGGTACGCCGACTCATCCGCATTGCGTCTCTCTCCTTTCCACAATCGTCCACCTGTCGCAAAACTGCTGATTGTGCCGATCAAACTTCCAGAAGGGAAACTTCCTTTAGCTCCGCACGTCCACCCGGAGAACTTTTCACCAGAAGCGTCTTTAACTCCCAGGGCTTGAGTGCAACGGTATGATCCAGGCCCAACGCTGCGCTTCTCAGGGTTGCGCTGCGTTGCGATTCCCGCGCGCTCCTGGATTCGAAGAATCGTTCCATTCCTCACACTCTCATCGCGCAAGGTCTCGGCTCGTTTCATGGCAAGTACCCAGACGTTCCCGGGAAGGATTTCGAGGAAGGATTGCTGCCATCCTTTCTGTCCCGGATGCGCGGAATCCATCACATACTCCGCCGAGGTTTGAAATTCCTCAGCGCGGCGATCGAGATTGAACTTCGTGTAATCTCCGACGCCGCCCATGAGCCAGAACCTGCGCTCCTGACGGCCCTGATCCTGCCAGGCATTCGTATCGTTATATGTGACCGGCCACGGCCGGTGGCGCGCAAACGGCGCGGAACGAATGAGGACAGTCCGGAAAAGTCCATTCAAGCAGTCGTAGCTATAGGTCTGGGCATTCAACACCGCGACGGTATAATCCTGGTTTCCAATGCGGCCCTGCACTGCCGCCCAATCCTGATAAGGCTCCTCTTCGCCATTGGTAGTACGCTCGAGCACTTCGCCCGGAACTTTCGCGAAAGATGCGAGGCTGCGCCAGAGCAGTTGGAATTTCGAGTTTCAACATCTGCTCATGTTCTCGCCAATCAATTACGAAGTGAAATCCAACAGCATCGATACCTGCGTACTGCGCGATGTCCAGAATGATCTCTGAATTCCTCCACGATGCGCGGTGCCGGGTAATCCGCAACACCGGCCCATCCTCGACGACGCTGGCAGCAAGCAACGTTGGTCTTCCCATCTCCTGCCGAAACTGCTTGACGTCATGGGCCCAGGTATCGGCTGTATCGCTCAACGCGACCAGGCCAACGCTGCCTGCTAATAGTTCGGTGCCGTCCGCTGCTTTGAGGGAAGAAAGACCGAAGCCAGTTTCAGATACGGCGAATGCGCCGGAATATGTGCCGACCGCCGGCCCTTCGCCGTGCGCCAGCTCGAAAACTTTATATCCGGTAGGCGGTAGCTCAACCCACGCGGTAAGGCGCGGCATCGACTGGGTCATACTGTCGGCCGGACGCCATTGTATGGGGATAGCCATTCCGTCTTCATCGGAAAGATGCGTAATCTCGCCCGCGTTTTCGGGATCCTTTTCGGCATGCACTTCGACGAGAGCCTTTCGCGCCCAGGGAAGAGGATTGAAGAGAAAGAGCGCGCTTTCCTTCACCTTGCTGGTGTCTACCTGCTGCGCCATGGTTTCAAGCGCCTCGACCTTACGCGTCTGCGCTGTTTCGCAGGCGAATCCCAGGCTATCGCGTACGTCCTGATAGTCGGCATAGAGTGAGGTTCCGGCCATCATGTCATGAAATTGGCAGAAGAGAATCTTCCACCAGGCATCCACAAATTCTTCGGCTGGATAGGGATGGTTCGCCGCCAGATTTGCGACCAGAGTTATAGATTCACTTTCGACCATCCATCGCTCGGCGCGCCTGTTCTGATATTTCCCTTCGCCATAAGCCGAATAACAGCCTCGCGAATGATGCTGGAGTTCAGTGTGAACGACAGGAACAGATCCGGAAGGACGGAGAGTTCCTGATGGCGGAAAAAAAGTCGCGTAGCGTGCTCCATCGCAGCTCCGGAAGAGTTGGGTCCTGCTGCATTCTTCGGACCTCGCGGATCTGCTCCGCTGTAACCGCACCGCCATGGTCACCGACTCCTAGGAAGAACGCGGCATGATCCATGCCGGGAGCGAAGGAATGATCGACTGCGGAACGGATATTGTCCGCTTTGCCGTCATATTCTCTCCAGATGCGCAGTGCAAGTACCCGCGAACCATCGGCGCCCTCCCACCAGAACAAGAAAGGCAGCTTTACTTCCTGCTCCTGCTCCTGTGGGCGCATGAACACGTAGGATTCGTAGCCGGCGTTCTTCAAAACGATCGGAAGGCCTGCCGAATGTCCGAAGGAATCAGGATTAAAGCCGATGGTGACGTCGACGCCCAGCGCCTGCTTGCAGAATTGTTTGCCATAGAGACAGTGGCGAACGAAACTTTCCGCTGCAGGTATGTTGCAATCCGGCTCGACCGGCCAGCCTCCCACAACTTCCCATCGACCCTTGGCGTACCCGATCCTGTATCTCGGCGAACATCTGCGGATTGGCGTGTTGCACCCAGCGATAATGCATCGAAGAAGAGTGGCTGTAACAAAAGCCGGGTGTTTCACTCATTCTGTTCAGGGCACTCCGGAAGGTATTGAGTACCGCGTCCGAACCGTCGCGCCATGGCCACAACCATGCCGCGTCGATATGGGAGTGACCGATGATGTGCAGTACCTTTCTGCGCTGCGGGCCGACATCGCCCAAGGTCTGCGAGAAGAGGGAAGGCGCGCCCATAGCGGCCGCCCCTCCTTGAATGAGAAAACTCCTTCGAGAAACTTTGTCTTTTCCGCATCACCGAACAGCTTTCCTCGTGGCTTTCACCCTGTAGACCGCAATCATGCGTAATCCATGTCGGCTTCGATCCTATCCATCAATGCATGCATCAGGAAGTTATGCCCCTCCTGCACGCGTGCTGTATCTGGATGCGGAACCAATAACGAACAGTCAGCGGCGCGAAGCGCCTGGCCGCCGTCTCCACCGAGAAAAGCGATCGTACCGCATCCGCAATTTGCGCGCCCGCGTCCATCGCAGCCAAGATGTTGGGAGAATTTCCGCTAGTGGTAAACACGACCAGCACGTCTCCAGCTTTGCCTAGCCCCTCCACCTGTCGGGAAAAGATCTCGCCGAACTCGTAGTCGTTGCCGATGCAGGTCAGGAGCGTAGAGTCCGAGGTCAATGCTATAGCAGGCAGTGGCGGCCGGTTCTTTTTGTATCGGCCGACGATTTCGCCGACCAGGTGCTGCGCTTCAGATGCGCTGCCGCCGTTCCCGCAGGCCAGAAGCTTGTGCCCGCTGCGGAAGGCCTCCACGCACCATCCCGCCGCAATTCGTAACTGCTCCTCAAGCGAATGCAGGGAGCTAAGAACCTTTACGGCTTGTTCCAGTGCATCCCTGTAAAGCCGATCGTGATGAGCGGGTTCAGTCATTGTCCAATCCTTTGATGGCAACGCACAGCGCGGCCACATCTCCGATCTGTTCTCCGAGTTGAGCGGGCACGATCCTGCAATGCGAAGCCGAAGAGGCGAGCGCTTCCCGCTGCATAACCGTGCGCGCCGGTTCCAGCAGAGATTCTCCCAGACGCATTGCCAGGCCTGCGACGACGATGCATTCGGGATTCAGTAGATCGATCAAAATCGCCATCGCCTCACCAAGCTTTTCACCCACCTTTTTCACGATCGCTTGAGCAACGGCATCGCCAGTTTGAGCGGCGAGCGCGACATCCCGCGCGGTGATGAAACCGTTAGTCGCCGAAAGCAAGGTGGATTCGCCGCGGGCCACAGCCGCACGTATCTCTGTGGTCGCCACTTGGGCCATGCCGGCCCCGCTGGCCCAGCCCTCCACGGTCCCTGTTTTATTGTGGCCGCGCGGTCCGGAACGGGTGATTCGGACATGACCAATCTCGCCCGCTGCCATAGATGACCCACGGTAGAGCTTGCCATCCAATATCAATCCCGCGCCGATTCCCGTTCCCATCGTGAGAAACACCATATTTCGCGTACCACGGCCGGCTCCGAACAAGAACTCGGCCATCGCGCCTGCATTCGCATCGTTCTCAAGGAAACAATGCACACCGAACCGCTCCTCAAGGATGGAGCAGATCGCGACATGTTTCCATGTCGGCAGGTTCGGCGGTCCTTGAATGAGTCCCTCCAAAGGATTGAGGGGACTGCCGCAACTGACACCGATGGCACGCAGATCCGCCGATGTAAGGCCACGCGCCATCAATAACTCATCAATCGATTCGATAATGCGGACAATGGCATGCTCAGGCCCCTCTGCGGGTGCCGTCGGAAACTGCAGACGCGCCAGAATCTCCGGGGGATGTGCTGAAAGTGTAATTGCTGTTTTAGTGCCTCCAATATCGACCCCCGCGAACACTGGAGTGGCCCCGTTACGCCTTTCTGGATGGTGGTGACTCATATGTATAACGTTATCCCGGAACCATATGTCGGGACCCAAACGTTGTCAATAGGCGGAGCGCAGGCACCAAGGCAAGCCGATCAACACTCGTCCTTGCAACGTCGGAATCCGCCGTACTCGCGTAAGGCGGAGCCCGTTAGCGACGCTACCTACGGCAGCCGCCCAGAATTTTCAGCCGATCCAAGCAATTTCACGACTTCTCTGAATTGCTCTTGACACGTTTGTTCCACAAGGCGTTAAATCCGATCCAACACGTTTGGGATAACGATACCCAAACAGCAAAAACAAGTGACTGCTTCCTGTCCCTGGTAACTGTTCGTTGTGAGATGCAACTGGATGAATTTAGGAGAGGTTATGAGACGCTTCGGATATCTGCTGGCCAGTTGTTTGCTCGCAATTTGCTCCCTCAGCATTGCGACGGCTCAGGAAAATGCCACCATCACCGGGGTGGTTGAGGACGCTAGCGGGGCGGCTGTGCCGAAGGCTTCAGTCGAACTCACCAATGCCGAAACCGGAGAAGTTCGCAAGACAATTTCAAATGGCGCGGGTCTCTATTCCTTTCACGATCTCCACATCGGGTCTTATACCTTGGCTGTCTCGGCTTCCGGATTTAAGCAATTCACGAAGACCCAAATCCAGGTGACGGTTGCGGCGGCGATAAAAGAAGATGTTGCGCTTTCCGTCGGGGCAACAGCGCAGCAGGTCACGGTCGAGGCAAACACGCTTCACGTGGAAACGGAAAGCAATGAAGTAAGTAACCTGATCACCGGCGCGCAGATCAGCCAATTGGCCACGAATGGGCGCAACATCCTGGCTCTTACAACTCTCGGTCCGGGTGTGGCGACAAACATGCCCTCGTTTAACGGAGTAGACGCGCAGGGCAGCACCTTCACCATCAGTTTCAACGGAATGAGGCCAGACCATAACGAATGGCTGATCGATGGAGCCGAAATTGCCGAGCGTGGCAGCGGCGGCAAACTGATCGTCATGCCGACCATTGATACGTTGGCGGAGTTCCGCGTGCTGGCCAGCAACTACAGCCCGGATTACGGCATTTCGTCGGGCGGCACCATCACCATGGTGGTCAAATCTGGAACCCAGCAATTCCACGGCGGCCTCTGGGAGTTCAATCGGAACGACATCTTCGATGCCAACAATTACTTCTCCAAGCAGAATGGCCAAAAGATCCCTGAGTTGCGGCTGAATATCTTCGGTGGCGATATTGGCGGGCCTCTGACGATTCCGCACGTGTACAACAGTGAACACAAACGAACGTTTTTCTTCTGGAGCGAAGAGTGGCGTAAATATATCCAGGGCAGTAATCCCAGCTTGACTACCACGATTCCGGCCTCCGATTTCCCGACTGCGGGTCAGCCGCTGGTGTATACGCCGCCGGCAAACGCAAGCACGCCTGCGCCGATAGTGCCGCAAACTCAGGATCCGGCGCGGCTGAGTCTGTACGCTCAGGATGGCTTGACGCCAGGAGCGCCGTTTCCCAATAACACGATCCCGGCAAACCTGATCGACCCGAACGCAGTGCTGTTCATGGGAACAGGCGCCATTCCCAAGCCAAATGTGGCAACCGGCGCGAATCAGTTCGTTGCGTCTGTAAAACAGCCAACCTATGTCCGCGAAGACCTCGTACGGATCGACCATAGTATCAACAGCAAATTGCAGTTGATGGGGCACTATCTGCACGACGATGCGACGCAGAGCTTCGCATTGCCATTGTGGAGTGGCGATTCCTTCCCCACTGTAGGAAGTTCGTTTACAAATCCCGCTTGGAGCGTGGTGGTGCGCCTGGCGCAGACCCTCTCGCCGCAGATGCTGAATGAGACCGCGTTCAACTTCAACCGGAACGTCCTCACCATCTCGCCAACCGGGATCTACCAGAAGCCGGCCGACTGGACGGCGGGCAGCATTTATACGGGGAATAACGCGCTGAACAGGATGCCGGATGTCAGTTTTGGCGCTCCCTATAACGTCACCTGGAGCACTGCAATCTTTCCCTGGACAGATTCCGCGATGGATTATCAGGTGCGCGACGATCTTTCCTGGCAGAAGGGCAAGCATAATTTCAAATTCGGCGCCAGCTATATGCGCTTCGCCAACAACCAACAAATACAGGCGGAGACCCAGGGCGCATACTCTTTTACGACGCCAGCCTACTCCGGGGATTCCTATATCAACTTTCTGCTGGGAACGGCGAGTAGTTATAACCAACTGCAAAATATGACCACATTTCATTGGCTGACGAATACTTACTCCGCCTATGCGAATGATGATTGGAGAATTACGCCACGTCTGACGTTGAACCTTGGGGTCCGTTACGATGCATACCCGCACGCGTATGAAAAGAATAATCAGGTGTCGAATTTCATTCCGTCCAGTTACGACCCCGCGCAGGCGCCGATTTTCAACCCGGACGGAAGTCTGGATTCTTCCGGACCGGGCTTCAGTACACCGCCCGGGTCGTCCATTCCGTTCTATCTGAACGGCATTCGCGAGGCTGGAGTGAATGGATTTCCTCGTGGCCTGGTCAGGAACCACTACGGCACGGTAGGTCCTCGTGTGGGTTTTGCATACGATGCATTCGGTAACGGAAGAACTGCGGTGCGCGGCGGCTTCGGCCTCTTTTACGAAAGAGTTCAGGGAAACGACGTCACCAACGCAGATACCAATCCGCCATTTGCTTCTCAACCAGCTGTCCAAAACGTTTACTTCTCAAACCCCCTGCAAAGTGCAAACACGGGGCTAACTGCTAGTACGGTGACATTCCCGTTATCACTTACGAATCTGGCATATGACTACAACATTCCAGCGACGGCTCAATACAGCCTCGGGATTCAGCAACAGTGGGCGCCATCGATCGTTTCACTTGTCCAGTACGTGGGTTCGGCTGGTTACCATCAGGATGACAACCGCGATATCAACACATTACCGTTGAATAGTCCGTATCGAGAAGCTGTCGCCAACGGGACTGTCAGTTCGACAAATCTATATCGCATCCATCCCGGCTTCTCCGATGTCACCCAGGAAGAAGTGGCCACCAATTCCAGTTATCACGCTCTGCAGGCTGAATTGCGCATGCAACCGAAGAACGGACTGTCCGTGCAGCTGTCTTATACTTGGTCGCACGAAATAGATGTGGTGAGCTCTGATTTGGGCTCCGTTTCGAATCCATTTGATTTGCGATACGACCGCGGTTCGGGGACGCTTGACCGGAGAAATATCTTCAGCGCGAATTACATCTATACACTGCCGTTCTATAAGAACGGAGGAAGCGAATGGCGGCGACAGTTGCTTGGCGGTTGGGAGATTTCCGGAATTACCGTGGCAGAGAGCGGGAGCCCTGCGAATGTGACCTATTCTCCGGACGTACTTGGTCTGGGTGGAGGATCGAACAACCGTCCTAATCTGGTAGCTTCGCCCCGCGGTCCGAAGGTGCAAAAGCAATGGTTTAAGACTGCTGCATTCGCGGCTCCGGTGGCTCCGTGGCTAGGTGGGCCCAACCAGGGGTTCGGAAATGCGGGAAAAGACGCAGTAGTCGGACCGGGGCTGTTCAACTCCAACCTATCGCTGTTCAAAACCTTCCCTCTCTCGCGAGAAGGTCGAACAACCCTCCAGCTGCGCGCCGAGTCGTTCAATGCCTTCAATCACACCGAATTCCAGAATATTGATACCGGATTCACGGACTCGGCATTCGGACAAGTGACATCTACTTATGATCCACGAGTTCTTCAATTTGGCGCGAAGCTTAACTTCTAAACCAGCCGCCAGATTGTCGACACGTGCCTCGAACCTTGCCTGGGTTCGAGCAGATTGAGGGAGAACAGGGAAATCCGCGCAGGATCACCATCGCCACGGAATTGATTCCGCACATGTCCTGCGGTTGCGAACACGGTACCGACCAGCCGCGGCATTCTTGAATCCATAACCGATATATCGACGCCTCGGCCTGGGTCATCGACAGCCTTCCGTAGGCTGTCGGTTCAGCAGAGCATCCCAAAATTTCGCCTGATCGGATGTGACTCGTAGGGTAGGCAATCTGAGAGTGGCAGGCCGCTGTTGCCGCCGCACGCTGCGAGTCGATGCCAACTTTACGGCAGGCCTGCTCGGCTTGATGCCTGCCGGGCACGCGTGTGGTGGCCAGGGACGGGATCGAACCGCCGACGCCGGCCTTTTCAGGGCCGCGCTCTACCACTGAGCTACCTGGCCAGCTATTGCACAGGGCGTGCGCTGGAAGTGCTGTTCACTCTTCCGGTAGGGATGCCGCTTCACCTTCCGCTCTCATTCCGGAGTCGGAACGAGACCTTATCGGGGCGAAGCCGCGAGCGAGACAACTGCGTCAGTATAGCATTCAGAAGCCCTGGTTTCAGGCAGGGCCAGCGCCTACCAGCGCAGAGTCACCTGCTGGCGAACATAGCCATCCCCAGCGGGAAAATGAACCGCAAGCTTGCCCTCTGGAGTCATCGTTCCACCCTCCACAATCACCCGGCCGCGCTGGCGCAGAAACAGCGTTTGCGTGCTGCCGCCCTCGGCTTCCAGCAGCAGCGTAAGCGATCGCGGAGCCGCCTCCTGCCGCAGCACCTTCAGCATCGCAGGACGCGCGCCCGGCAGGGGCAGCGCGCCGTCTGCTCCATAATCCAGGCCGACCTCTACGCTCGGCGTCGGCACGTTCAGCAAGCCATGTGCTGAAACCTTAGCGCCAGCCACGGTGCTTCTCAGCGTCACCGCGTTGCCGTCCTTCACCTCAGCACGCACTCCCCAGCCTTCGGAGGTGCGTTCGTAGCGCAGCTCGACGGTCCTGTCACCCAGACGCAGGTTGTGCAAGGTCGCATGGTCCCACTGCGCAGGCAGTCGCGGATCTACCGTGAGGGTGTGTGTCTCGGCATCGAACGACACGCCAAAAAGCCCGCGGACCGCGGGAGTGATCACCATGGCAGACGACCAGAGTTGATGCGTGGTGCTGCGTCCGAACGGCGCAAAGAAGTCGCCGCTCAGCAGCTCGGTCACCGCGCCCAGATCCTGCGCTGTGGTCAGGTTTGCCGTCTGCATCAGGTGCGCATAGCCGCTCAGCGTGTGTCCCGCGCGATATTCGGCTACAGAAGTCCAGCCGGTAAACAGCGGCCATACAGAACCCTGGTGATAACTGATCGGATCATAGATCGCCTCGTGATTGCCGACGTCGCGTGTGCCCCAATCGGTGGAGAACTCATCGGATGCCCAGCGCGCGAACATCTCGTCCGTCCGCGGCAGTCCGGTGTGCCCATCCCACCAGGCAACGCTCGGATAAATCGTCGCTGTGTTGTCCACACCTTCCGCGTCGTTGTAACTGAAGGCATACATGCCCTTCTGCTGCGTGTACTCCTCCGGTATCTTCGCCGCGATCTTTTTCTCCCGCTCATTGGCCTGGCTTGCCACGTCAGCTTTCTGCATGCGCCGGCTCAACCGCGCCATCGCCCCGCTTGCCTGCTCATCCAGCAGCGCCAGATAGATCTCCTGGTGCGGCATCTTCGGAATCCAGCTTTCCACCCACCCCGTGCCCTGCGAGTTGTCGTAGATGCCGTCGCCGTCCGTATCGTGCGTCTGCTCAAACTCCCACGCCTTCATCACGGCAGGCCAGTTCTTCTCCAAAAACGCAGTGTCGCCGCTTGCATCCACGTAATCTTCCATCGCCATCAGGAAGAGCGGCGTCGAATCGGCCGCGGCGTACTCGTACGGAGTCGAAGCCCAGTCGACGGAATCCGCCGTTTGCGAATACTCGTGCGGCATCTTGCCGTCGCCACGCTCCCGCGCAATGAGAAACTCGAGTTCCGCACGCGTCAGTGCGAAATCGCCATAGCTGTCGATGGCATAGATGGTGTACAGCGAGTCGCGCCCGAAGAACCATCCAAAGCCCGGCCGCGCCGAATCGCCCGATGAATAGAACCCGGCCACCAGCCCAGTCTCGTTGCCATGGCGCACGCGCAACTGATCAATCGAAAGCGCCGCCCAGCGAAAGTAGTCGTTGAACGCGGTATCCGGTGTATCCACCGTCATACGTGAATCGAAGAAATGCGCATAATAATCCGCTGTTTGCTGGTAGAGCGCCAGCGCCCGCGTATTCTGCTCCTCAAGCGCAGCTTCCAGGGCGGCGGGGCTGGCGCCTTCCCGCGTGTGCCCCATCGCCATCAGCAGCGGATACGACTTGCCTCGATCCGTCTTCGGATCATAGTGAAGAATCAGTTGCGTCTGATAGAACCTGGGGCGCTCCTCATAAGGCGGCAGAATACCCGGGCGCGTCCCTGGCATCGCCACAGCCGCGGCAAGTTCCGGCCAGTCCGTGTGCAGCATGTACCATCCCGGCTCATTCAATCCGTTGGGAACATGTGGCTGCAGCGGCACCCACTCGGCATTCACCTCGCCGAATTGCGGAGCCGGCCACATCGGCTTCACCTCCGGTGTGAAATTGAAGGTCAGCGTCATGGGCCGAATGCTGTCCAGCGTAAACAGGACCATTGCTCCCGTCGTGCTCTTTTCCGGATCCTGCGGCCCGCATTGCGTAGCAAAAAAGGTCTCTCGCAGTGTGAACGCGATATGCGAATAGGTAATGGTGGTGTGGTCCGGCTCCACATCGATCTCCGCCGCGTGCGCGTTCACGTCAATCGGAACATCGTAGTTCTCCACCTGCGCCTCAATCCCCATATGGCTCAGCACTTTTACCGGAAAGAGCCATGCCTCAAACTGTCCATCCTGCTGCCCGACAACGGTCCCGCATTCGCCTGCCACCGTGAATGGCTTCAACGGCTCTGCATGCTGCCGCAGGTGTAGCGCGCTCTGTGTCGGCGTAAAGTTCTCGACCGGCATGAGCCAGCTCTGCGCATGTGCGCCCGCGCACATTGCTGCAAGCAACATCAGCAGTTGTCCTACACTGGAAGCCATCCGGCGCAAAATTCCATCTCCGTTTCGAGCCATCTTTCGAGCCATGTTTCGAGCCATGACGCGTATGCTACTTCCTCGCTACTGCCTCACGCAGCTTACTTTGCTGATTGCCGCTCTGCTCGCAGTGTTTCCTGCGTTGGCACAGCCCCGCACAGCACAGCCGCACACAGGGGAGCAGCAAACCGCCGTAAATATGGAGCAGGCGCGCGCAGCCGGGCCGCTCGCACTCCGCGCTTTTCTGGCTGGCATGCCCAAAGGCGGTGACCTCCACAACCATCTCGGCGGCGCTGTTTACGCTGAAACCTGGCTGCAGGATGCTGAGACTGATCACGTCTGCATCGATCCCAAGGGGCTCGACTTTGTTCGTCGCGGCGCCGCGCTCGCCACCGAGCCCTGTCCCGCCGGCACGATCGCCGCATCCACCCTGCCGCAGAATCAGCCGCTCTATGACAAGCTCGTGGACGCCTTCTCCATGCGCGCCTTCGAGCCATCAGCGGGCAACGACGGCCACGACCATTTCTTTGCCAGCTTTGACCACTTCCTCGGCCTGGCGGCGAGCCATAAACCGGAGTGGGTAGACGAAGTCGCCGAACGCGCAGCGGCACAGAATGAGCAATATCTGGAGCTGATGGATACTCCCGATAATGCCTTCACTGTGATCGCCCAGGCAAAGCCGGTTGCGCCCGGCACAGGCTACGCGACCTGGCGCCAGCAGTTGCTCGATGGCGGTCTCAGCCAGCAGGCGCTTGCAATTCGCAAGCAGATGGATCAATTCGAGCAGCAGCGCCGCCAGCGCGAGCGTTGCGACACGGCGCAGCCCGCACCGGGATGCACGGTGGAGGTGCGCTACCTCTATCAGGTGCTGCGCAACATGCCGGCCCCGGCCGTCTTCGCCCAGATCGTGCTTGGCTTCGAGGTCGCGGCAGCCGATCTGGCCGGGCCGCATCCCCACTACCTCGGCATCAATCTCGTCCAGCCGGAGGACGACGAGTACTCGATGGCTGACTACACGCTCCACATGCAGATGATCGCGGCACTGCGCCAGTTCTATCCCCATGTGCC
Source organism: uncultured Acidobacteriaceae bacterium (assembly GCA_963797895.1). Lineage (GTDB taxonomy): Bacteria > Acidobacteriota > Terriglobia > Terriglobales > Acidobacteriaceae > KBS-83. Next base: position 59,069 of record CAWCRD010000006.1, on the reverse strand, counting down.
CGTCACTCTCCATGCTGGCGAGCTTGCCCCGGCCCTCGTCCCTCCGGATGGCCTCCGCTTCCATATCCGCCAGGCAATCGAAATCGCCGGCGCGCAGCGCATCGGTCATGGTGTGGACGTGATGTATGAAGACCATCCCTACGATCTGTTGAAGACCATGGCGGCACGCCACATCCTGGTCGAAATCAATCTCACCAGCAACGACCTGATCCTCGGCATGCAGGGCAAAGATCATCCTCTGCCGCTCTATCGCAAGTTTGGAGTGCCCATCGCGCTCTCCACGGATGACGAGGGCGTCTCGCGCATCGACATCACGCACGAGTACGAGAAGGCCGCGGAGACCTTCGGCCTCACCTACCCGGATCTCAAGCAACTCGCGCGGAATTCCATCGAGTACAGTTTCCTGCCCGGCCAGAGCCTGTGGCGCGACCACGACTATCGCCACGCCCAGGCTGCCTGCATCACCAGCCTGTCACGCGAGCCTGCGCCGGACACTGCCTGCTCCACGTTTCTGGCAAACAACCCGAAAGCACAGCAGCAATGGGAGCTGGAGCAGCGTTTCCATCGCTTCGAAGCCGCCCAGCAGCCCGATTTGCGCTGATACACTGAGCCTTCGCAGCCAGTTTGTCGAAGAAAGAGTTCCGTTGCCCGCAGCAAAAAAAAAGCAAGTCACCTATGCCGATGCCGGCGTCGATATCGTGCGTGGCGATCAGGCCAAGGAGCGCATCAAGACGCTCGCGCAGCAGACCTTCACTCGCGGCGTGCTCGGTGGCATCGGCGGCTTCGGGGCGCTCTTCGCGCCCGACCTCAGGCGTTATAAGAACCCGGTGCTGGTCTCCAGCGCCGATGGCGTCGGCACCAAGCTCAAGATCGCCTTCCAACTCGGCATTCACGACACCGTCGGTCAGGATTTGGTAAACCACTGCGTCAACGACATCGCCGTGCAGGGCGCGGAGCCGCTCTTCTTCCTCGATTACCTCGCGACCGGCCGCCTGGAAAACAAAGTCATCGAGAAGGTAGTCAGCGGGCTGGCGAAGGCATGCAAGGAGAATGGGTGCGCGGTCATCGGCGGCGAAACAGCGCAGATGCCCGGCTTCTACGCCGATGGCGAATACGACCTGGCTGGCTTCATCGTCGGTGTGGTGGACCGAGACAAGCTGATCACCGGAAAAGATATCCGTCCCGGTGACGTTCTGATCGGTCTGCCGTCCACCGGCCTGCATACCAACGGCTACTCGCTTGCCCGCAAGCTCATCTTTGAAACGGCCGGCCACAAGCCTGGCGATCGTGTGCCTGCGCTGAAAGAAAAGGCCGGCGCGGCGCTGATGAAGATTCACCGCAGCTATCTTCCGGTCATTCGCCAGCTCACGCGCGCCGGCGTGGTCGCCGGCATGGCGCACATCACCGGCGGCGGCATCACGGAAAATCTTCCCCGCATTCTGCCGAAGAACATCTCTGCAGAAATAGATCTCACCGCATGGCCCGTTCCTCCGCTCTTCCGCTACCTGCAGCAGCTCGGAAATGTGCCGCAGGAAGAGATGCTCCGCACCTTCAATATGGGTATCGGCCTCATCGCCGTCGTGCCCGAGGCAAAGTGGAAGCGCGCACAGGCGCTGCTCGGCCGCTTCGGCGAGCCGTTCCACGTCATCGGGCAGGCCGTCAAAGGCGACCGCAGCGTTCGTTACCGCGCATGAGCACACCGCATCGTCTCGGCATCCTGCTCTCCGGCCGCGGCTCCAACTTCATCGCCATAGCGGAAAGCGTCGCAGCCGGCCGCATTCCGAATACCGAAATCGCTGTCGTCATCTCGAACAAAGCCGATGCGCCCGGCCTGGCCGCCGCAAGCGCACGCGACCTGACCGCGCTGGCTATCGAAGCCCATGGCCGCAAGCGCGCCGAGCACGATGGCGCCATCGTCGCCGCCCTACGCGACTATCGCGTCGACCTCGTTTGCCTCGCCGGCTACATGCGGCTACTCTCGCCTGCCTTCATTCAGGCCTTTCCGCAGCGCATCCTCAACATTCATCCGTCCCTGCTGCCTGCGTTTCCCGGGCTCGACGCGCAGCACCAGGCATTCCAATACGGCGTCAAAGTCACAGGCTGCACGGTGCACTTTGTAGATGAGCAGCTAGACCATGGCGACATCGTTCTCCAGCGCACGGTCGCCGTACACGACACCGATGATGCGCATACGCTCAGCGCGCGCATTCTCGCAGAGGAGCACATCGCCTATACCGAGGCAATCAATCGCGTGCTTTCCGGGGAATACGTCATTGAAGGCCGTCGCTTTGTGCGAAAGCGATAGCTACGGATGCAGCGCTTCGTAGCGAATGCCGGTAAGTTCCTCGGAGATATCCCACAATCGCTTTCCCGCCGCAGCATCCATCGCATGCGGTTTCGGCTTCACCTCCACCGGCGTGCCTTTGATCTCCGCAATCCCATCCGGACCGTAGTATCCGCCGCCTCGAGCCTCGGGCGAGGTCGCAGCATACAGCAGCGGCCAGGAACCGCGATCGTCCGACTGCGCCACGAGCGGCATCAGCGCATTCACGATCCGTCCCTGCAACCCATTCCCCATACCGTTGCTGATGATGTTCGTCACCGCCACTCCGGGATGCGCGACGATGCTCTGTGTACCTGCCGCTCGCGCACGTAAGCGTCGATCGAATTCCAAACCAAAGACGACGTTGGCCAGCTTCGACTGCTGATACGCGCCTCGTGGATCGTAGCTGCGCTCTGCATTCAGATCGTCAAAATTCAGCTTGCCGCCCTTGTGCGCAATCGATGCCACGGTGACGACACGGCTACCCGCTTGCCGCAGCAGCGCAGGAAGCAGCATCCCGGTAAGCGCAAAGTGGCCCAGGTGGTTGGTCCCAAACTGCATCTCGAAACCCTGCGGTGTCGTCCGCCGTTCGGGCAGCGCCATCACGCCGGCATTATTGATGAGCAGATCGAGCGGCTTGTCATCATTCAGGAATTCCGTGGCAAAGCGGCGCACAGAATCGAGATCGGCGACGTCGAGAACGCGCACCTGTACGTTTGCAGCCGGATAGTCGGCAGCAATCTTCGCGCGCGCGGCCTCGCCTTTCTCGGCATTTCTGCATGCCAGGAGAACCGCCGCGCCGGCTCGAGCGAGATACCGTGAGGTCTGGTATCCGATGCCGCTGTTCGCGCCGGTCACAATCGCCAGCCGCCCCTGCTGCGACGGTATCTGCCGCGGTGTCCACTTGCTCATCGTGTTCCTTGCTTTCTGATAGCGCTATGCGGCACGCGTTCCAGCTTCCTGCAGCGTCACCTTTGCGCTCATCTTGCGTGTCCCGCGCAGAAACGTCACCGTCACGGTATCGCCTGTCTTATGTTCGTCCATAATCTGAGAAACATCCTGGCCCGTGGTCACCTGCCGGTCGTCAATCGCGACGATCAAGTCGCCGCCCAGGTAGATAGGCGTGTTGCCGAGATAGGCCTGCTGATTGCCCCCGTGCAGCCCTGCGCGATCCGCGGCGCCGCCGGGAATCACGCGCTGAATCAGCACGCCATAGTCCGCCGCCAATCCCATCTGTTGCGCCAGATCGGGCCCAATCGGCAGGGAAGTGATGCCCAGCGATGGCCGGCGAATGCGCCCGTAGTGTGCAAAGTCCTCCAGCACCGCCTTGGCCGTATTGATCGGAATCGCAAAGCCGATGCCCGCGCTCTGCTCGATCTGCTCATTCGGATTGGTCGCGATCAGCGAGTTGATGCCGATCACCTCGCCATGTGAGTTCAGCAGCGGCCCGCCGGAGTTGCCGGGGTTGATGGCTGCATCTGTCTGGATGGCATTCTCAATAAGGTTGCCCTCGGGCCCGCGAACTGAGCGCAGCGCGCTGATGATGCCCGTCGTCATGGTGCCGCTTAAGCCGAAGGGGTTGCCGATAGCATAGACCTTCTGTCCCACCTGCAGGTTCTGTGAATCGGAGAGCACCGCAGGTTTCAGGTCCGGCGCGTCAATCTGCAGCAGCGCCAGGTCGTGCGGCTTATCCGTCAGCACTACCTGAGCCTTGTACTTGCGCTTGTTCGAGAGCGTGACCTCAATCTGCCGGCCGCCCTCGATCACGTGATAGTTGGTCAGGATGTGGCCATGCGAGTCGACGATAAAACCCGAGCCCTGCCCCTGCTGCGGCACAGCGCCCCAGAACCAGTCATACGCCACCGCGGTAGACGTGATGTTCACCACAGCCGGCAGCACGCGCCTGTACACCGCGATATTGTTCTGCTCTACATTGTCGTAACTGCTCTGCGCGTCCGCTACAGTCAGTTCTACGGATGGGCTCAGGTGTACGTCGTGCACCAGCGCGGGAAGTTCATGGCGCGCGAGCCGCTGCAATCTGTGGACGCCCGGAATACCGAAACTCGTGACATACCAGAATCCAGCGACAATCAAAACAACAAGCGCTGCAAGACGGCGAATCTTCATTGTGCGGTCGTTCTCTCCTTGCCGTGCGAATGGCCGTTTCATCGTGAACCTCGCGCCAGCGTGCGCAGCTCTCGATACACAGCCTCTGTCTGTCTTCTTACCTCTTCGAAAGACGTGTCATTGCGAATGATCGTATCGCTGAGCCGCATCTTTTCCTCGTCCGGTATCTGGGCTGCCATGCGCTCCCGTGCCTCTGCTTCCAACGACAGCCGCGTCGCCTCGTCAGCATCAGGCCCCGCCATGCGTGCTACATACCGTGCGATGCGCAATGCCTCCGGCGCGGTCACCAGGATCCGACGGTCGAAGCGCTCCTGCCAGTCGCGCGTCCCGGCAGCGCGGCTTGCTTCAAACAACAGCGCCGTCTCATAGATCGCCACCGCATCCGGCTGCTCTCTCTCCAGCGCCTCCATCCAGCGCCGTTGCTCCGCAATCACGGGCGGATGCACGATAGCGTTCAGCTCCGCCAGCCGTCCCTCCGCAAAGGCAATCTTCGCCAGCTTGCGCCGATCCAGAGTCGAGTCAGCGCGCAGCACGCCCGGGCCGAAGGTCTCCACAATCTGGCGGTACACCGCTTCTCCCGGCTCCATCATCGCGCGGCCTACCGCGTCGGCCGCCATCACATGCGCGCCAAGCTCGCGGAAGATCGCTGCCACCGTCGTCTTCCCGCTGCCCAGGCCTCCGGTCAATCCAACGCGTAGCATCGGTGCTCTACAGCGACATTCCGCGGCGCAGCTTGGCCGCACGCACCGTGTTTGCCATCAGCATCGCAATCGTCAGCGGCCCCACGCCGCCCGGCACCGGAGTGTACGCCGCGGATACAGCAAACGCGGCAGGATGCACATCGCCGATCAGCGTCGAGCCTTTCTTCTGGAATAGCTCCTCGCGCCGCGCATCGCCCTTGAAAAACCGGTCGAACTCTTCCTGCGTGGTCAGCCGGTTGATGCCCACATCCAGCAGCGTCGCTCCGGGCTTCACCATATCTGCGGTTACATATCCTGGCCGCCCGATCGCCGCCACCACGATATCTGCCTGGCGAGAGATAGCCGGCAGGTCACGTGTCTTCGAATGGCAGATCGTGACCGTCGCATTCTCGGCCAGCAGCAGTATCGCCGCCGGTTTCCCCACGATGTCGCTGCGGCCAATCACCACCGCATTCTGTCCTGCAATCGGCAGATTGCTACGCTTCAATATCTCAATCAGCCCCGCCGGAGTGCACGGCGCGAGCGCGGGTTGGCCGGTCTGCAAACGTCCCACGTTTACTGGATGAAATCCGTCAACATCCTTCTCCGGAGCTACCGCTTCCAGCAGCCGCTTCGCATTCACCTGGGGCGGCAGCGGAAGCTGTATCAGGATGCCGTCTATATCGTCACGCCCGTTCAGCTCGGTGACCAGCGCCAGCATCTCTTCTGTCGTGACCGTCTCGGGAGGCGTAATCAGCTCGCTGCCCAGCCCAAGCTCCTGGCAGGTTCGCACTTTGCTGCGTACATAAATTTCCGACGCCGGCACATGGCCCACCAGCACGGCGGCCAGCCCTGGCCGGATGCCTTGGGCCGCCAGCGCCTTCACTTCGCGTGCCACATCTTCCTTGATTGCGGACGCGATCGCCGCGCCATCCAGCCTGCGTGCCTCTCCCATGTCCCTCCTGTCAGGACGCCATTAGTGCCGCCTCGCTCCTACCGCCTGAGGACCTGCTTCTATGGTAATGGCTGTGCGCGGATCTCCCGCTCTACACTGGACGAAGATGAAGAAATTGCCCATCGCAACAGCGCTCAGCATGCTCGCCTGTCCCGTATGTCACGCTGCGCTCGTGCATTTCAAGCAGGAAGATCTCCAGCAGGAAGCAGTGCTCTGTTCCGGCTGCGGCCGCCGCTATCCCATACGCGACGAGTTGCCTGTGCTGCTAGCGGAAGCTGCGCTCCAGTAAGAGATCTGCTATTCAGTGCGTCGGAAAGTTGCGCACCGTCATCAAATAGGCAAGCACCAGCGCAGCAATCAACGTCACGATAAGCAGGACAAGCAAAGCTCCCCATGTGAAGCCCCGCTTTTCAAGAAAATCCTTCTTTGGCTCCTCTTCCTGCCGCTCCGTCGTCCCCGGATTTCTCATAAAGCAGCCCCATAATTCACCATAATCAACAAAGATTCGCTTTCTCCATACATACCAATAGGGTAAGCCGGCGTCTCTCTGTATAGCGGGTACGATGCGATTGAACCGGCGCAACATTTTCTGCGTATCGGGTTCACAGAAGAAGAGAGTATTGGGGCGAAAGGAGGAAGGCGATGAAGGACCAGGTGAGAGTGGATCGACTTCATGCAGGCGTGCCGGCGGCCCTTCCGCCTTCACCGCAGATCGAAAAGTTCAGCGAGGCTGAGCTCACAAATCTGCGCACGGAGCTACTGCGGAGTCAGCTGGATAGTTGGCAGGCTGCGGACCTGACCGCGAATTTTCTGGCCGGTCATGGTTATGGCGCCAACGCCGAGAATCTGCGCGACCTCATCGCGAACATGGAAATGTCTCGCTGCACAATAGATTGCCTCCAGACCGCCCTCGAAGGCGTCGCCTACATCCAGTAGGCGACGCTCGTATCCTTCCTCAAAATGATGGGTTGTAATAGCTGGCTTCCATCAGCGAAGCTGGCGGCAAAGTAGCTTCGCCGGCCGCTGCTTATAATTGCCGCACATCAGGAAGATCAGCTAACCGCGTTCCCTATCAGGCGACCGGCCAGCTCATTCTTTTTAGGAAGGAATTGTGGAGCAGGAGAGGACAAGCGGGGGAGGGGACCCGGGCCATTTGCTACTTGTACGTTGCGTTGGTGCGAACGAGCTCATCACGGTGGGCTGACATATCTGTCGCGGAACCGAACGCCGAGCCGCCCAGCGGATTGCCTTTCAGCATTGCCGCCACATCGGCCTGAACCTTGTCCAGCCCTGTGGCATTTGGTGCAACATAGACAATCAGAAACGTATCAGGCGCTGAGGTATGGATTGCTTGCGTATCGACCTCGTACTCGGCAATCGTGCCTGCGGCAAGCTCCTTTTCGAGCAGCGGCACGACTAATTCTTTGCTGAACGTATCCAGTGCATCGTCGGAAGCATCCGGCTTCAACTTATAGAACCCGACATGGGTATATCCGTTCTTAACCGAGCCGGAATGCCAGTTGTAATATCGGCTGACATAGAGGTCGTCCCAGTGCTTAGTAGCGCTGGCGAGTACTGGAGAAGTGGAGCTGCCACTCGAGTAGAACTGTTCGAGCACATTCATCAAACCGGCCAACGACATCGCTGACCACCACTGGTCATGAGTTTCGCCGTCCACAGTGTGAATCACGGCGAGATCGCTGCCATAGGCCACGATGGTGCCACCGGCCAGCGCCTTTTCCAGGATTGGACGATCGGCCTCGTCTGACTTGCTCATATCGGCCCATTGGGCACGGGGTATAGCCCAGTTACCGATATACGAATACATCGGCGGTTTTTCTTTAACCTCTGATGTCTGCGCACCCACGGGCGCAGCGATTGCGGCGGCCATGCCGAGGGTACATAGCCCCGCGAGAACCCTTCCCGTTGATTTGTTCATGTTTGTCTTTCCTTTCGCGATGCAGCCAGGATTCGATCCTGCTTCCGGGCGCGCCAAGTCTATGCTGTTTCGCCGGAACCAGAGGAAATCATCGGTAACCGGTCGGACCAGAGGCAGTCCGGAATTCTTGGCTGGACCCCAACAGCCCTCATGTAAAATCACAAAAGTGCGCCCGTAGCTCAGCTGGATAGAGCGATTGCCTCCGGAGCAATAGGCCGGGAGTTCGAATCTCTCCGGGCGCACCATAACCCCCTGAACTCTAAGCCGCCGGCATCGTCGTGGGCTCCTGATCTGCGCGGTCCCCATCAGCCGCGGATGCAAGAGCGTGATTGCAGAGGTGCCAAAGCAGCCAGACGGGTGCTGGCCATAGGTAGAGCGGCGAATGCCAGGGTGTCCCTCGCAGGGCCTCGCCTTCCATCAGCGCCATTAGCACCGCAAGAACCATCAGCATCACGCGTGACGGGTATTTGATGGCCGAGTACATCAGGGCAGGGAGCGCAAGTGCAGTATCGCTCACCCATGCATACGGCGCCACCAGCACGGAGACGAGCAGGAGCAAGCCTCCGCCTGAGTTCCAATCCCATGAGGCGCGATTCCCCCAGTAGTAAACCACCGCGAATATGCTGCCGAGCGCACAAGGCAGCCATTGCAGCCATAGTGCTTCTGGCCGCAGCCAGAGGCGAAGCGCCACGCTGATGCAGGGGATGTACTCTTGCTCTACTTTGGAGCCGCCGGCCATCGTTGCGTATTGCGACCAAGCATGCGGGTCCAACACCCATGCCATGCCGATGCTGGCTGCCAATGCCACTGCCGCGCCGGCAAGGATGCCGAAGCGTCGTTCCCGTACCGTCCAGAGCAGCAGGACTGCAGCAAACGGCAGCAGTAAATGCGGCTTCAGCATGCAGAGCCACAACGCCGCTCCGGCAGCAAATGGGTGCGTGTGGTGGTAGCTAAAGAAGAGCGCAACACCGAGCAGCGGCAGAATAGCGCTCTGCCCCACGAGAATGCAGATCAATGCCGGCGCAAAGCCGTATGGCAGCCAGCGCAGCAGGTCCTTCGGCCGTCCGAAGACGTCCCACAGCAGCTGCACGGAAAGAACGAACGCGACGAGCAGAAGCGCAGACCAGGCCAGCGTAGCCCAGCGCTGCGACAGATATCCGAGCGGCAGCACCAGCGGCAGCGCGAAGGGTGGGTTGCGCAGGATCAGCGGAGCAAACGAGATATCGAGCCCCGCAGCCCGCTGCATGCGAAGGGTCTCTGCGGCGTCGTAGGGATTTTTCCCGTGCGCCAGGAGCTGTCCCGCGGTCCAGAACGACATCGCATCGTGATGCACAAGTCCGTTGCCGGTGATGAGCAACATGCTGATCGCGAGCGCCATCAGCGCAAAACTCAGCGCGCAGGCGCAAACAACCACTGCCTCGGCGGCTTTGGAGATGCTCACCGCATCCTCACTAGGGCCCCTATATTCGCCGCTGTATACGCGTTATACCCGAGCGATGTGTTCGACGCCGGCACGGACGGCGTGGTCCACGATACGTTCGTGAAATCGAAGAAGTCCATCAGATTCGGCTGCACCGCATCGCGCGCCTCGACAACTTCATTAGACCTATCCCAAAGGCCAACATCAGGTCTACAAGTTGATGAATTTGATTCGTTTCGAGAGTACCCGGGTCTGGTACTTAGACGTGAGTTACCCGACCCAATTAGAAACAGCGCAATATTGTCAAATCGCGCCGATAGCTCATGAGGCCTATGACCCGGCCACTACATCGCCCGCATCAGTTCGAGCCTGCGGATGACTTGCGCTTCTCGCGCTCAATGCACGCCGCGCGGATAGCCTCGTAGCGCGCTTGCAACTGGTCCAATTCCACGTCGCTCAGGGTCTCGATATCAATCATCTGGTCCCGCGCCTTGTCCAGCGCCCGTATCAGCTCGTTCAGCTTCAGATTGATCGCGCGCGCGTCGCGGTTCTGCGTGTTCTGGATCAGAAACACCATCATAAATGTAACAATCGTCGTGCCAGTATTGATGACCAGTTGCCAGCTGTTCGAGTAGTGAAATGCCGGGCCGGCCGCCGCCCACACCACGATGATCAGAATCGCCCCGCAGAACGCCCATTTCGAACCTAGCCATCCGGATGCCGTGGCGGCAAAACGCCCGAATCGGTCGTTCGTCGATTTACGCTCCGCCTCCGCAATCGCTTGTTCCGGCTGGACGGGTTGCCTCTTCGCGGTAGAAGCAGCGGATTTTGTTCTGGAACTCGTAGCGCGGCTCGCTTTCATGCAGGCATGATACCCGCACTGCGGTTTGTTGATGAACACCATCAGGCTCGGCAAAATCAAATCCACACAGAACCCCGTCCCCTGAACCCCGCATCCGAACCAGGAGGAGGTTCGCATGAAAGCCGTCGTGTTTCAAGCAGTGGGGGATGTCCGACTTGCCGATGTTCCCGAGCCAAAAATCAAGGATGCAGACGACGCCATCGTGCGCATCACGTCGTCCGCCATCTGCGGCACCGATCTTCACTTCATCCGCGGTACCGTCAGCGGTATGAAGCCGGGGCGCATCATCGGTCACGAGGCGGTCGGCGTTGTCGAAGAGACCGGCTCCGCGGTGCGCAATTTCCGCAAAGGTGATCGCGTCATCATTCCCTCTACCGTCGGCTGCGGCAGCTGTAATTACTGCCGCGCCGGCTTCTACGCGCAGTGCGATCGCATCAATCCCGCAGGCAAGCTCGGCGGCACCGTCTTCTTCGGTGGCCCGGAAAACGCAGGCGGCCTCGACGGCCTGCAGGCGGAGTACGCGCGCGTGCCCTATGCCGCAACAAACCTCGTCAAGCTTCCCGAAGAAATCACCGACGACCAAGCCATCATGATGAGTGACATCCTGCCCACCTCTTACCAGGCGGCCGAGATGGCCAACATCCATCCCGGCGATACCGTCGCTGTCTTCGGCTGTGGGCCCGTCGGCATGATGGCTATCGCATGCGCGCAGCATCTCGGCGCAGGCCGCATCTTCGCGGTCGATCAGGTTGCATCCCGCCTCGACCAGGCGCGCAGCCATGGCGCCGAAGCCATCGATTTCAGCAGGGAAGACCCAGTCGAAATTTTGCGCGAGCTCACCCTCGGCTCCGGCCCGGACCGCGTCATCGATGCGGTAGGCATCGACGCCACCACCGCCCATCCCGACGGGAAGCACAAGCAGCAATTCGAGCAGCAGATGAAAACCGTCGATCCGGATGTCAGCAAAGCAAAGCGCGGTTGGTGGATCGGGGGCGCACCCAGTCAGGCTTTGGAGTGGGCAGTGACTTCCATCGCCAAGGCCGGCACGCTGTCCATCATCGGGGTCTATCCGCCGCAGCTCCAGTCATTCCCCGTCGGCGAGATGATGAATAAGAATCTGACCGTGCGCACCGGCAATTGCAATCACCGCAGATACCTTCCTCGCCTCGTCGAGCTGGTTCGCTCCGGCGTCATGCATCCGGAGGAGTTCTTCACCCAGCGGGTGCCCGTAGCCTCTGCCATCGACGCGTACCATCACTTCGACCGGCACGAAAGCGGCTGGCTCAAGGTAAAGCTCGAACCCGGCAAGGCAAGCAAAGCCGCCTGAAATAACCGCGCGCCTGAAGTCATCCGGCTCCAGGCGCGCTCATTTTTTATTCGTTCACTTACGCTTCGCGATTTGGATCGAAGCGCCGCAGGTGTAGTGGCGATCTGCTCTCCTTCTGTCAAGCAGAGCGCCGCACGGATTGCGACTCATTCCGTCCGCGCACCGTCGTAGTCTCTTTGGCGCTGCCTACCTCATCCGGCTCGGCCGGATCACGCCCCTCTCCTCCTGCCGCTGCTTCTCTGCCGGAGTCGTCACCGTTGTCGTCTTCTTGTCCTGCTCGTCCTTGGTGCTCATAGCGCTCTCCCTTCCCCTGTTGAGATGCCTCTTCTTCCAGCCCTACTGCCGCGGGTATCGCTGCCGAACACAACATGGCGGTTCCGTTTGAATGGCCCTTCATCTCGCCTTAAGGCGATGCGCCGTACGATTGAGACGTTTCGCAGCCGAGCTAGTCAGTCCTCGCCCAGGCTCAGGAGGAAGCGCTGTCATCAAGACCGCTCCAGGCACGAATACCGGTTTCCCTGCTCGGGTTGGTCGGCGCCCTCGCCCTGCTTAGCCCCGTCGCACTCCGCGCGCAGGACATGCAGTCCCACGACATGCAATCAGAGACACCCACAGTCAGCCTTGCCGCGCTGCCTGAAGCGCCCGTGCCGCAGCCATCGTCTTCCTCGTCCTCAGCAACTCCGGATGCCATCAGTCAAGACGCCGTTTCCGGTCCGCCGCAGCAGTCCAGGCCCACCCTCCCCAAGCCTGACGCCCAGACTCCGCAAGCGCCCCCGCCGCCTTCTCTGGGTGATCTCGGCCTCGCCCCCAGCCAGACCAAGCCTGATCCGGATCTGCAGGCCCGCCTCGATCGGCATACCCGGATGCTCCGCATCCATCAGCGCCTCGGCCTCCTGACCCTGGTTCCACTCGCCGGAGCCTGCATCAGCTCCGCAGCCGCCCCGCCCGATCCTCGCAAAGGCAGCGGCAATACGGTCGGGCGCGATATTCATCTTGCGCTCGGCGCAACTTCGGTCACCATGTACGCCATCACCGCCTCCTATGCCATTCGCGCGCCGAAAATCTCGGACGCGCCTGCGCGCGGCGGCATCAAGTGGCACAAATATCTGATCTATGTGCACGCGCCCGGTATGGTGCTCACACCTATCCTCGGCGCCATGGCGTTCAATCAGGCCAACAACAATGAAAAGGTACATGGCATCGCTTCAGCCCACACAGCGGTCGCGTGGACAACGGTCGCTGCCTACGGTGCCGCAATCGTCGCCGTTTCCTGGCCCATTCATTTCGGCTCCTTCAAACTCTGACCAGCCATGCAACTCACATTGTTTCTCGCGCTTCTTTGCATGCTTCCGGCGATCGCACATCCCAGCGTGCAGACCGCCGCCCCGCCCGATCAGTCACGGTCGGACCAGTCACAGGCGGACCAGTCATGGATACTCGACCAGTCCACCCTCAGCTATCACATGTCGCATCCGATTCACGAAGTGGACGGCGTCAGTCACGCCGCGCGCGGGAAAGGTGTCTGCCACGCGGGCCTGTGCGACTTTCTCATTGCGGCGCCGGTCAAGTCCTTTGACTCAGGCGATTCCAACCGCGACCTTCACATGCTCCAGGTCACCCGCGGCGCCGAGTATCCCTTGATCACCGTGCGCTTCCGCCTGCCACAATCCGCGCTCGGCCAGCCCACGCTCAACTGCGATCTTGAAGTGCAATTCGCCGGCAATGTCGCGCATTATCCGCATGTCACCTTCCAGCAATCCATCTCCGGTGCAACTCACCACATCACCGGCGTTGTGCCGTCCACTCTCAGCGATTTCAAAATCCCGCCGCCAACCTTTCTCACGGTGCCGATCAAAAACGAGATCCCCGTGCGCGTCGATATGACCTGGCATCCCTCGTAGTGCCTCACCGATATCCCTTCGTCCGGAAACGCGATACTGACACATAGAACGTATTCGCATCCATGCCGGGATTATGAAGGCTGATATTCGCATTCGACAGATGCTGATAGCGGTAGCCAATCGAGACCGCCTGGCGCTCCTTGCGAAAGATGTTCACGCCTGTTCCAAAATCCACCGTGTACATAAACCGCGATCCCTCCGGCGACAGCACCCGGTCCATAAAGTAGATGAAGCCTCCGTCCGTGCTCAGGAACGGCTGCACCCGCTTCGACGGAAAGAAATCCGACTGAAAGCCCACCGGGCTTATCCCGCTGCCATAGGTCCGTTTGCGCTGCATCTCAGGATCCGTCTGGTTCGCCACCGGCTCGTCCACCATGGCAAGCGCCGTCACCTCCGGCGAATACCGCATCGTCCAATGGTCCCAATGTTCGAGTTCATACGAGTACCGCACATCGATCGGCATGTACTTCACATCTTTCGCATAGCCCCAGATGTGGCCGCTCATCAACGACAGTCCCCACCACGCGCCGAACTCGTGCACACCGCCCGGCCGCGGATACACCGGCAGATAACTCACCGGCCGGACCACGCCCGCACCCGATCCCGCTGCTGCCTCACCTCCGCCCGGCGTGTCTGGCGCATCGCGCTCCGCTGCCGCTGTCGTCGCCGTTTCAGAGGACAGCTCCTCTTCATCTTCCGGTCCCGGCGGCTGACTGAAGAAGCTCTTCGCCTTCACAGTGCGCGAGTCGCGATACCAGGGCGGTCGGAAGCGAAGGATATTCGCCGTGCCCCGCGATGGCGTAAGGAACTGGTCCACTGTCAGCGCCAACGGATTTCTGCTCTTCGCCTCCAGTCGCCGGACCACATGCTTGTCCAGCGCGTCTTCCGCGAGAGTCCAGCCGAAGCCCCCGGCAGGTGTCGTCACCAGCTCCACCCATCCCGTTTCGTTGGTCGTGACGCGCCCCTTCTCGTCAGAGAAATAGTGATCGCCGTTGTGACCAACCGCCGCCTCGCCGAATGGGCCCAGCTTCCACTCGAAGCTGTAGAAGGTCGAAAACCCCAGTGCGCGCAGCATCCGCCGCCAGTAGGGCCAGCTATTCGACTGCTCCAGCGTCATCGACTTAGGATCGTTCTGGATCCAAAGATAGTTCGTGATCGATCCCATCATCGGATGCCCGACATAGTCATCGAGAAACGGGTTGTTATCCGCCCAGATATCCCAGCGCCAACCCTGGACCGAGGCAACATAACGGTCCCACCACTTCCCATGCGTCGTTTCATACCGGTACCAGTACCCGGTGTAGAGGTTCCCCGCATTCTGAAATGCATTGAACACCGCCGACGAGATGACAAGCTGACGCACATGCACGCGGCAGATGGGTGCATGTGTATGGTCATAAGGGCAATCCCGCAGCATCACTTCAGAGGACGAAGCCTGCCGCACAACACGATCCGGCGCTAATGCAGCCTGACCCGGGTTTAATGCAGCCTGGGCCGGCGCCAATGACGAGGAGAAGAATGGAGCCGTCTGCCATTCCGCCGCGCGTAGCGAGGCCGCATCCGGCGCATCCGGCAGGGCGTCGGACGCCGGCCTCTGCGCAAGTGCCGGCATCGCCAGCAGCAGCGCACAAAATACGCACGCGGAAACAAGATTATGGATTCGGCGATAGGGAGGACCGGCGGGATCGTCCGTTGGACAAGGCAGCGCAGTCAACAAAGCCTCCGTTGTGTGCGGACCCAGCGCAGGTTAGAAACAACCACCCAGGTTCTGCACACATCACTAGACGAGGCAATCCAGCACTCCGGTTGCCGTAGCTTCCGGATTTCTTAACAGACGAGTTTTCCAAAATGGACATTTCGCGAGCAGCAACACGCAGCTCAGTACTGCATGACTTCCTTGTTTGGAGTATTCAGCGCCGCCCAGCCGGGCATTGAACTCACCGCGCCGCCTTGCTTACTGCGCCTGCAAAACCAACCGGTGTTCCAGCCGGAAGCGCAGCACACTCTCTGCCGGAACCTTAACGACGTGGCCCCGCGTAAATATCTGCGTCAGCGCGCCGCCTCCCGCGCCGGAAAGCGCTCCGATTCCCGCGCCTCGGCCGCCGCCGAAAATGCCGCCCATCAGCGCTCCCAGCGCCGCGCCTCCGCCAAGAAATTCCGCAGTCCGCCGGTTCTTGCCCACGCCCCTGCTGCTGCTCTCATCCACATTCGACGTCACCACTCGATACTGCTTCCCGCCGATCGTCACCGAGTAGAGATCCAGCACCAGCTCAGGACTGCCTGTCGCGCCGCCGGTCTTCACTTGCCGTATCAGCAGTTGCGCCGCTGCGCCTGCAGGAATCGCCTCGCCGCCTGCCGCATCCAGCACGCGCTCTGTAATCGCTCCGCGATAAAGCTGTCCCGTCTGCGTGTTCGTGGAATCTATAGTCTCGTCCGTCCGCACCACAATGTCCGTGCCAAACGGGATCACCTTCGCGTGCTCCGGTGCAGCAGCAGCCTTGCCGGCTGCGTTGAACACCAGCGATTCGATATCGTGTACCGGGAACTGATACTGAATGCCTTCGCTATCTGTAAAACCGACCGGGTTGCTCCCGGTAAAGTGCCCCACGTAACTCTTGCCGTTGCGCAATGTCACCGTATCGACAGATGCATTGAACGCCAGCGTCTGCACATCCGCCCGAGGAAACGTGTACTTGATACCCTGCTGATCGGTGAAGTTCACGACACTCCCGGTGAACTGTCCGGAATAGCTGGCTCCCTGCGTCAGTATCACCGTGTCCGCGTATGCCGGAACACTCATGCTCAGCCACATCGCAACCACGGCCGCCATTGTTTTCATGCAACGCTCCTGAGCCTGTTGATACGAAAAAGCAGTGCGTGGACAGGAAACTGCCTCGTCATCCAGAGGATGCTCTCCAAATTCTTTCGCAGGAACTAGCGCGCCTCATCATACCGAAATATCACCGGAATCCAGTGAAGAAATCAGCGCGCATCAGGCCGGCAGAAGCCGGCCGGTGTTAACTCAGCAGGACAACTTTCCCCGTCTCCAGCTTGTACACGCCGCCCACCACGCGCAGACGTCCCGCGCGCACCGCGGGTGCCAAAATCGGTTCCAGTCCCTTCAGCCGTTCCACACTGCGTCGCACGTTCGCGCGCACCGCATTGGCCAGCCGGTCGCCCGGCTCATGCTCGGACTCGATCACCGCCGGCTTGATGTAGTTCACCAGGTCGTTGATCGGATCCAGGCAGCGAATCGTGTTTCTGCACATGCTCGATCGCCGACTTCACCGCGCCGCAGTTACTGTGTCCCAGCACCAGAATCAGCGGCACGCCTAGCTCGGCAACCGAATATTCCATGCTGCCTTTTACCGCCGCGCCCGCGCCGCTCACATAGTTACCCGCAACACGCACGATGAACAGCTCGCCAATGCCGCGATCAAATAAAATCTCCGGCGGCACACGCGAATCTGAGCAACTGAAAATCGTCGCAATCGGTTTCTGCCCGGCGGCAAGCGGCAGGAAGTCCGCCGGTGTCCGCTCCGGATGCTCGGCATGCCCGCCGGCAAACCGCGCGTTGCCTTCCATCAGCAGCTTCAGCGATGTGGCTGCATCACGCTGGTCCTTGCCGGCCGGCTGATCGGCCAGACCGAAAGTCATCCTACCGAGCGAAGCGCCGGCAACACCGGCACAGGCCAAGCGAAGAAATTTACGACGCGATTCAAGCTCATCCAGCATTGGACGACCTCCAGGCTGCGCGCATCATACGCCGCCTGGCTTCAGGCTCGTCCAGCGAATTCTCTGGTCTCGGTCGCCACCTTGATCCGTTCGCCTTCCTTTATATAGAAGGGAACCCGCACCTCCGCGCCCGTCTCCAGCCGCGCCGGCTTGGTCACGCTTCCGCTTGCCGTGTCGCCGCGCACGCCCGGCTCCGTATACGCGACCGTCAGCTCCACCTGCGCCGGCAGCTCCAGCCCGATCGGGTTGCCGTTGTACATATCGATCTTCACGATCGTCCCTTCGACCAGCAGGTCCAGCGCGTCTTTCACCATCTCGTCCGTCAGCGCCAGAGTCTCAAAGCTCTCCTGGTTCAGGAAGTACGATCCATCCCCATCGCTGTAAAGATAGGACGCATCCACCGTCTCCAGGTCCGGCTCCTTGAACTTCTCGCCCGCCTTGAAAGTCTTATCGAAGACCGCGCGCGTGAGCATGTTGCGCATCCGCAGTCGCACCAGCGTCTGCCCGCCACGCGCAGTCGGCGTGGATATCTCCGAGTCCATGCAGTAGTACGGCACATTCTCGTACTCGAACGTCATCTTCCGCTTCACATCGATTGCATCAATCAATGCAGCCATAATTCCTCAAATAACTTTGAAAGTTAAAATCGTCATCCCGGCCGGAGCGCCGCAGGCCAGATTGGAACATAGAGGAGAGAGATCTCGCCGCCTGCTTACGCCACGAAGCTCAGCCCACAGCGGAAGGAGCCCTCACCCCATGGCCGATAGAGCCTTCAGCCGACAGCTGTAATAGACAAGTCCTCAATCCCCGCATACCGCGCAGTCGCCGCCATCAACGCCTCCACAGCCTCCACTGGCCGAATGCCGCCCCGCGCTCCTTCATACATGCAGTTCAAGGCCGCCGCCGCACAGGAAAAATCAAGCTGCCGCTCCAGCTCCCACCCCTGCAGCAATCCATAAATAAATCCCGCATGGAAGATATCTCCCGCGCCCGTCGTATCCACCACCGGCACCCGATAGGCCGCCGCATGCAGAAAGCGCTCGCCGTCCCACGCCAGCACGCCATCCGGCCCAAGCGTCGCCGCGGTCAGCGCGCATCCGTACCGCCGCTGGATGTCGCGCAAGGCCATCCGCAGACTGGTCTCGCCCGTAAGTCGCCGCGGAAAATCCCGGCTCACCACTAGGTAGTCAATTTTTTCGATCAGCGCATCCACGCCGGGATAAATCTCATCCAGGTCGGCCACCACCGGCACGCCTGCTTCACGCGCCCACCCCGCCGCCCGCAGCGCCGCCGCCGTGTCATGTCCATCCACATGCAGCGCGCGCGCGTTCACAATCCACTCGCGCTGCAACTCCTCCGGCTGCAGCACCACGCGCTCATCGCGCCGGCACATCACCGTGCGCTCGCCGCTGCGGTCCACCAGGATCAGCGACCGCGCGCTCGCCGTCCCGGCCGCACGAATCAGTTGCGCTTCCACGCCCAGCCGCTCGAATGCCTCCGCGTGCAGCAGTGCCGCATCGTCATCGCCCAGCTTGCCCACATAGCGCGTCGCGAGCCCCCAGGTCTGGCACGCCACCACGGTCGACGCCACCTGCCCGCCCGGCGTCACCCGCTCCGAGTCATACTCCACCTTCGACCCGCACTGCGGAAACTCCGCTATATGGATCGTGGTGTCGGTAGCATTCAAGCCCACCCCCACCACATCGACCTTCGCCCACTCCGCCATTTAATGATTCTAGCGGTCAGCACGGCATTTCTTAGGCAGTTTCCGATACGAATGGCGGGTCCTGCCCCGGCGCGGACAGGTGAAGTTTGACCCAATAACAAAAGGCAGGCCCGATAAGGACCTGCCCTCCGAGAGCCGCAGCCCTCACACATAACGTCACCGAATCGTGATGCGGCTTCGATCCAGCCCGGGTGTCAGCGCCAGAAGCACATCGCCGCGGTGGCGTCTTCCGAACGAGCTCGCTGCATACACCACGGTTCCCGCCGGCCCTTTCACGGTCAGAAGATCATGTGGCTGCACGGTATAGGTGTGGCCGTCAACCTTCACGTCCATAAACGTAAAGCCGGTGTTTACCAGAGTTACGAAGATCCGGTCGTCCTTCGCACGGTTCGCATGGTGATCCGTCGTCACTGCTGCAGATGCCGATGCGACCGAGCAGATTGACAATGCCAGAAGAGTGCATGAGCGAAGCATAAATACCTCTCTTTTGCCTGATACTAGGAGCAGATTTTTCAACCAGCGTTTCCGTCGGCATGATCCACAATCACCGCCAACGCGTTTACCGTCTTCAGAAAGACTGCGGAGCGTCTAACCCCACTAACGCAGCTTTTCGTTAAAGAAAAGCTGCTCATCTCAAAAAGCAAGTGAGAGCACCCTGTTTGTGAAGACGGCCTAACACTAGCCGCTCCTCCGACAGGCCTGATACTGCAAAGCTTTCGCCCGCGCCCGCTATGCGACGAGCCGTGCATCCGCGGCGGCAAGCCGTTCGCCGCCGGCACACACACCGAGTGTGCAACAATGTGTCCCACCGGGCGACGCGCGCCAACGCCGTGTCGCTCCGCAGCGACATCTCCTCATCCGGAGCCCTGGCATGTTTCGAACGCTTCTCATGGCCGCAGTCATCGCCGCACTCCCCGCTTTCCCGCCCTCGACACTTCTCGCCCAGCAAGCCCCGTCGCCTGCGGGCGAGACCCACAAGCCGATGGCGCTGCCCAAACCCGTCAACCTCAAGGTGCTGCCCAAGGACACATCCCCTGAAGACCTGATGAAGATCATGCAGGGCTACTCGCAGCAGCTCGGCGTCAAATGCACCTTCTGCCACGCCCAGGACACGGCTACCAGGCGCCCCAACTTTGCCTCCGATATGAAGGCCGACAAAAACACCGCGCGCACCATGATCTCCATGACCAACGAGATCAACGCCAAATATCTTTCCCAGATTCACGACCCTGACGCCGCGCCGGACCAGAAGACCGTCAGCTGCGGCACCTGCCACCAGGGCCACAGCATGCCCATGCCCTTCAAGCCCGGGGAACACCACGCCGGCATGGACCACCCCTCATCGCCGCCGCAGCCATAGCGCGCATCGCCTCGTCAGAAATAAGCCGCCGGTCAAGCCATGGGCGTAGAATCCCTCCGCCCATGGAGGGCAACAACGATGCGCATGCTAATGAAAGTCTCGTTCCCCGTCGAAGCCGGCAACGCCGCCGCGCGCAGCGGCAGCCTGGGAACAACGGTGAAGGGAATTCTCGATGACCTCAAACCCGAAGCAGCCTACTTCGTCGCCAACGAATTTGGCCAACGCTGCGGCTACATCATCTTTGACATGAAAGACACCTCGCAGATCCCCGCCATCGCGGAGCCATGGTTCCTCGCTTTCAACGCGTCGATCACCATGACGCCCGCCATGACGCCGCAGGACCTCGCAACCGCCGGACCAGGCATCGAGCAAGCCGTCAAGAAATACGGAAACGCCGGCAAAGGCTGATGTGCCCACGACGTTGAGTCGCTGAGAAAGGCCTTCCGTGTCGCTCGGGTAAGTCCCCCTCCCGAGATTTTCGACCATCAGCCAGGCCGCACAAATTCCGTACGATACTTCGCGGCCAGCGCGCCGGCTTTCTCTCGGAACGCCGCCTCTCCGGCTTCGTCCAGCGGCGGCGGCGGAGTCGTCCTCGTCGCCACCCGCACGCCGACCTCCTCAAAAAACCTCTCCTGCCCCGCAGGCGCGCACGTGCACAACGCCCGCACCGGCGCTTCGGAGGCGTTGTGGACCTGATGTGGCGCATTCGCCGGAATATGGATCGTCTCGCCGGCACGGACGGTCTGCTTCACCCCGCGAAACGTAGCCTCCAACTCGCCCACCAGCACCACGAACGTTTCTTCGAAATCATGCCGATGCGGCGGCGGCCCGCCGCCCGGCGGGATGTGCATATCGATCAGGCAATACCGCCCGCCGGTATCCTCGCCCCGCAGCAGGATCGTGTACGTATCCCCCACCAGCGCAATATGGAGCAGCGACGCATCCGCATCCGGCCGCGCCACCACCAGCTCGCGTCGAGGATCGTCAGCAGGGATTCCGGACGTACCTGTGGACGTACCCCCGGACGTTTTAGAAAGCTCAGACATGATGGAACTCCTCTCGGCTGGAGCAGATGCAGCGGCTGGCTGAGATGCACCTGCAACGGCATTCTTCTCAGTTACCTAATTTGCCACAAGGGGCTTGTAGATCAGAAAGGGTCCACCCTTCAGCTGCTCCGTCAGCTCCGGACTGGGCGTTCCGCATACTTCTCCAGACACAGAGCAGATCTGACCAATCGCCTCCAACACCTCCGCCAGATTCTTCCGGTGATCCAGAATGGCCTGCGAGTCACGATACCGCTCAAACACAAGACACTCCGTCCCGTCGCTGTTCAAGTACTGCACATACTCCAAGGTCCCGGTGTCCTTCGTGCGCACCAATTCCAGACATCGCGCGGCAAGCGGCCTAAACTCGTCAAGCTTTCCATCGTGAATCCTGAGTCTGGCGATAAGCAGCAGTTCGCTCATGGCTCTCCTTTCAAAGCGTGTTCTTCCGCCTTTAGATGTCTGCGATGTTTATACATCGGCAATACCAACGGTCCGGGCGCACCGCGACGCCAGCATCACGAACCGCGGGTGCCCTCCTGAGCGCAGCGAAGGATGGGTTGGTTCCCACGGTTACAAGTTGATCTTTGAACGCGAGCTAGTTCCCAAGCCGGAAATTCGAAATGCTCTGCTTGGTCAACGACACGTCCTCGAACACTGCGGACGTCCCCTCGCCGGCCGGCGACTGCGTGCTGACTCCCATCCAGATCGTCGAAGGGTAATCATTCTTGAAAAGTCGAATCAACTGCCACGTCTTCCCATCGAGCGAGTAGTAGAAGCCAACCACCTTCGTGTCGGAAGAGATCTTCATATAGACACTCTTCGCCGTCACCACATCGTGATCGTTATCGTCAGAAGTCCCCGTCGTGCGCACGGTGACCATCCTGGTCTTGTGGCGTTCATCCATCTCCATGGCCAGCTTCAGCCACAGGTCATCTCTCACCCAGATGTAGAGCGCTCCCGCGTCATAGGTCGCAAGAAATGTCGGCGTCACCTTGGCCGTCAGTGTGAACGGCTTCGTGTTGTCCACCTCGGTCAGCAGCACCGGCGCGCTGTTGTTGGAACCCGTCCCGTTCGGATCGCGAAAATTGTCCCGCTTCGCGCCCGCCCTCAACGTCAGCTTGCCATCGCTCACCTTGGCATCAGCAGCGGCACCGTTCAGCGACCGCGTAAATGTGATCCCCGGCAGTGCGATGTGGCACGTTTTGCTATTCGGCTCCTGAGCAGAAGCCCGGTAAACGACACACAATAAGACAAGCGATAACGCGGAGAGCAGTATCTTCATGTTTCCCAGCTTTCTTGTGCCCCGAGCTTACACGAAGGTGATCGAACCGCTGCGCCGTTGATGAGGGCCACATCTTGGGCAGCACAAGCGGGTTTTTGCGGCCATGTGGCTGGTTTCTCGCGGGGGTTTTGGCAACTACGTGCCAACCGGAAATTGCCGCGCGGGGGCGCTCTCGCCGACACAGTAGCAACAAACCTGCATCCAACCCTCGTGATGATTGAGAAGCGGCTTTCGTTCATGCTGTTGGCATGCTTCGGAGTGGCCTTTGCCTGCCAGCCAACCTTTGCGCAGGACTACGCCAACCTGCCGGATGCCCCCACTCCCAACCTGGTGGCGCTGCCTGCTGATCCTGGTCAGTCAGCAGGTCCCACCGTCGACACCACTACCGGGGTGCCGCAGCGGGAGGCCACCTGGCGCAGCCTTCCCGGCGACTTCCTTCATGACCAGAAGGACCTGTGGACGTTTCCCTTGCGGCTGGCAAAGGGGCACTCCCTGGTGCCGACGCTCATTGTTCTCGGTGGAACCGTAGGCCTGATCTACGCCGATCCCCACGCCATGCCTTACTTCCGCAACCACCAGAAAAACTTGGATGACTTCAACGATGTCTTCGACCCCATGATCACTACCGGCGAAGTGATTGCGCTGCCGGCCGGGCTTATGGCCGCTGGCTATATCCGGCACGATAATCGCGAGGTGAATACATCGCTACTCGCCGCGGAGGCATACGGCGACAGCGTCGTCATCAACCTGGCCATCAAAGCCATAACGCGCCGCGAGCGGCCCTCCGACGTAGCGCCGAATGGTGACTACTCCAATACGTTTTTCAATGGTGGCAAATCGCCTTTCAAAGGCAGCAGCTTCCCGTCGGGGCACGCCACGGCTGTGTGGTCGGTGGCGACGGTCGTTGCCGAGCGCTACCGTCATCGCGGCAAGCCCTGGATTCCAGTGCTCGCGTACTCGCTGGCCACCGCCATCAGCTTCTCGCGCATCACGGAAGCCGCGCACTTCCCCTCGGACGTGTGGCTCGGAAGCGCGCTCGGATATTCAATCGCAAAGTATCAGACGCTGAAACCGAGATAGTTCGGAATGAGCGATCCTTCTCGCCGGTAGACTCCGCAATTTGTCCACTGGTCTAACTAGGATCGATCAGGATTGGTCGCAGCGTCTGCCGTCGGATAGGACAAGAAATTTACGCTCAGGCCAGCCATTTCGATGGTGGCGCAGGAGGCTCCCAGAACTTCGCCATCCGCTTCTACCGTGAGCGGCGCTCTATACTTCAGCCCCGGAATAGCGCTACATTCCACGCGCAATACATCTTCATAACGTGCTGCAGTTCGTTTCGTTAATCTACTGTTGCGCTGACCAGCTCCCAGAACAAGCGCCTCAAACGATGCTTTGGCAAGATGCCATCGCGACTGACCCTCCACGCTCGCCAGGCGCAGGAACGGAAGATCCAGATCCCCGCCGGGCCGCCAGAGGTTCAGTTCGGCCACCCGTACTGCAATGGCTTCGGATGCCCGCCTTTCAAATATCTTCCCCTCCACCGTTTCGACCTTCATTGCAAACGGTTGTACAGGATGAGAGAAAAGCGCTTTTAGGCCCGCGCCGAAATAGGCCGTCCGTCCCGTCCGCTCCTTCTCCAGGCGGGGCGTCGCTCCCATCATCGCTGCGTGGAAGCCCATTCCGGCAGCCATGGCGAAGAACCAGGTTTGTGTGCCGCCGGAAACACAACAAGTAATCTTCCCCAGGGGCACAGGACGTGGCTTTGCGTCGAGTAGCCAACGTGCCGCCTTGGCCGACTCGCCAGGCATATGCAAGTTTTGTGCCAGGACATTCCCCGTGCCAAAAGGAATGATGCCCAAGGGTACTTCCGATCCGGCAAGTCCTTGCAAAACATCAAAAACTGTTCCATCACCGCCGCAGACCACGATAGCGTCGACGCCCTGCTCGACTGCCTGCTTCGCCTGGGCGCCTGCCGCCCGGTTTGCCCCCGTTTCCAGGAGCTGGACTTCGACGTCGGCTCGCTTGAAAACGTCAAGGACATCGGGCAGATCGCGTGTGCCCCGCGACGCAAACACCGGATTAGCGAACAGCACGATCTTGCGCACCGAGTCATCGTATCTGCTTTCTTATGGGATGGCCCGCTCAGCGAGCCTTACGCCTTTCCGAGCGGATGACGGGCTACAAACAGGTTGCTAAAGCATTTTCCCTGATGCTGCGAGTGGGGGAGACCATCGCGGCGTGGCCTTTCCTTAACGAAAGGCCACATACCTCGCCATCGGTCGCTCGACACCTACAGGGAAATGCTTTACGGCGCGCCCGCACCGCCCGTCTGTTAAGCCCTCTGCACATTGAACTGATCCAAGGACAGTAGAGACCACGATGGTCTTAGTCTCCGAAGCGCTGGGCAACAGCGGAGGCGCAGCCTTTGCGGTAGGAGTTGCCACTCACGTCGAAGAATTCGGTAGTGGCGTCACTGGTGAACCGGTCGGCATTATCGAACCGGATTCTTTGCGAAAGCGTCTGAGTACCCGCCTGAAAGCCCGGATTGGAAGGCGGAGCCGGCTGGGTCGTGAAATTCAGGAGAGCTATGCTCTTTGCCTCATAAGTGCGCCAGCCGTTGCGCTCCCATACGCCCGCGTCGGGCCCGCGCTGTCCGACCGCAAAGCCAGGATTAGTTGTGCTTCCAGTCATCGTTCCGCCTGCGTTAAATGTGAGCAGGGACGCGAACGCCGGACCGATCGGTGCCTCGGTTGCGCAATCATACAGTTGCACTGTGACCCGCCAGGTGCCCACGATGTATTGGCCGATTCCGACTCGCCTCGCCGCTGACACGGGAGTGACCTGCGCGTTTGCGGTCCTGTCTGTTGCAGGGAAGATGCTCCCTAGAGCCAATACGGCGAAGGCAGTTCCTGCCGAGATTCGTTTCGATATTTGCGATTTCATGATCGTTTGCCTCTCTAATTCGGTTTTTTCCCGGAATCAATCCGGTGTGCAGTCTGGAATATCCTGCTAATGCACCATCCAGGTCCTTAAGCTGCGGCTGAAACTTTCTGAAAATTTCTGAAAGCCTCGAACGAATCATGAGTGTCTCGGAGTCAGCTCAATACCAATTCGGCGAGTACCAGGTCGATACCAAGAAGCGACTGCTTTTGCGTAACGGCGATTCGGTGGCTCTGACTCCAAAGGTCTTCGACACACTGCTGTACCTGTTGCAGCACCAGGGGAAGCTCGTTCAAAAAGACGAGCTGATGCGTGCGATCTGGCCTGACACCGCTGTGGAAGAGAACAACCTCAGCCAGAACATCTCGAACTTGCGCCGTATTTTGGGCGAGGAGCGGGGCGCAAACCAGTACATTGCGACGGTTCCAGGCAAAGGGTATCGCTTCACCGCCAACGTAGAAGCGGTTCCTGGGTCGGATACGGGTTTGTCTGAGATGGTGACGCTAGCCGTCCTGCCATTTGAAAATCTCAGCGCCGATCCCGAGCGGGAATACCTTGCCGATGGACTCACCGAGGAAACAAGCGCATCACTGGGACAGATAGATCCCGAACACCTGAGAGTCATTGGCCGCACTTCGGTGATGGCCTACAAACGAACATCCAAGACGGTCGCGGAAATCGGCCGCGAACTCGAAGCAGGTTATCTGATCGAGAGTTCTCTCCGCGCTGAGCAGGAACGCTTGCGGATTACCTGCAAGCTGATTCGCGTGCGTGATCAGGTTCAGGTTTGGTCCGAGTCCTACGACAGCGAGCCACGCAGCCTCCTCAATTTCCAGCGTGAATTGAGCGGAGCGATTGCTCAACAGATCCGGGTCCGGCTCTCGCCGGATCGCCTGAATGGGCTGGCGCGGCGTCAGACGCGAAACTCCGAAGCGCATGACCTATATCTTCGTGGCCGCCATTTTTGGAATCAGCTGACACCGGCGACCACAAAACGAGCAAGCGAGTACTATACCCGCGCCACCGCGCTCGACCCGGAGTATGCACTCGCATGGTCGGGGTTGGCGGATGCATTCTCTGCCAGTCCGATCAACGGGGATGCACCTCCTCTCTTCGCGGCGCCTCGCGCGCGTGAAGCGGCAGCGCATGCGATCCGCGCTGAGCCCGGCCTTGCGGAAGCCCAAGCCTCCTGGGGATTGGTCAAGTTCTGGTTCGAATGGGATTGGGCGTCTGCGGAAACTGCCTTCCGAAGCGCAATGGCGGCAGATCCAAGCTATCCATTCGTACACCGCATGTTGGGCATCCTTCTCGCGCACATGGGGCGGCACGAGGAGGCGCAGGCCACGATTCGCCGTGCGCGCGAACTTGATCCGCTCGTCGCGGTAGAACACGGACTCTCTGCGCAAGTGGCGTTTGTGGCGCAAGACTATACGGCCGCTGTGCAGTTCGCGCGACAATCGGTCGTTGTTGATCCGGAGTTCTGGATTGGCCTGTTTCAGCTTGGGCAGGCATATGTCGAACTCGGCGAGACCGAACTGGCGCTGGATGCACTCAACAATGCCGGGCGTTTCTCTGGTGGCAACAGCAAAGTGATTTCACTTCGCGGCTATCTGTTCGCCAAATTGGGCCGGACCAATGAAGCTCTCCAGGTGCTCAATACTCTGGAAGCGATCGCGCGTCACCGCTATGTTCCACCGTATGCGATGGCCCAGGTTCACCTTGGCCTCGGTCAAGGGGACGACGCCTTGGAGTGGCTGGAGCGAGCCTACGACGCGCGCGATGTTCACCTCATTCTCTTGCCCGTCGACCCTAAGTGGAATCCACTTCGCGGCAATGGCCGTTTTGTCGCCCTGCTGAAGCGCTGTGGCTTCACGACATCGGCACCCAATATCCGCTGAAGGGTGCAGCGAGCCAGTGCCGGAGCGTCAGCCCAAAGAATTGCTTCCAGGTAACGCACTCGTATTACAAATACCGCGTCAACTCCTCGGTAGTCGGCAACTCGGAAGTTGAGTCCCTTTGGACGGTCATTTGTCTCCTGTTCTCACCCAACCAGAAACACCGCGCATGAGCTGGCCGTGAAATCCGCCCCGTTCAGCGTCGGCTTTCCGTCGCTCACTTTCGTATAAGCAGCAGCACCGGTCAGCGATAGTGATCCCCGGCAACACGATGTGGCACGCTTTGCCATTCGGCTCCTGAGCAGAAATCTCGTGGAGGACACAGCAAGAGCAGAGACAACGCGGAGAGCAGTATCTTCATATTCGCCAGCTTCTTTTGCCTGGGACTACATGACGGTGGTCGGGTAGGACACCGTCTGATAGGATTCTGTGCGAACTCCGAGTTGCTCAAGCACTTGGTGAAGGGCTCTGGCCTTGTCGATCACGATTCAGCACACTCAGGAAAGCCTCTGTTTAGCTCATATCTATGCTCTCGCCGGTGTAGCCGGCGCCAATTATGCGATCAAAAACGTCTTCGATTACGGGGTTGATGGTCAATTTTCGCCGGTTGCGATAAGAAACGGAAGACGGGCAAATTCAGGATTTCCGCTCGATTTCCAAGCGAAGGCTACGACTGATTGGGAGCTGAAAGAGGGCAAGATTGTCTATGACCTCGAAGCCAAAAACTACAACGATATTGCTTCGCGGACCTCCGCGGAAAGCACTCTTTTGTTGATTCTCCTATGCCTGCCCAAGACAGAAGATGATTGGCATGCTGCCGGCTGCGACGAAACCGTAATGCGCCATTGTTGTTACTGGTACACATTCAGCGGAGAGCAAACCTCGAACTCTGCCAAGAAGCGGATCTTCATACCGATTGAAAATCTGCTAACTCCGGCCGCTCTAAAGCTGCTGTTGATCTTGGAACGGGAGAGACGCGAGGCCCAGATATCATGAGCTTCGGATCCAGAATCAGCTCGGATATGGTCCCGCTGGCCCTCCTGCGCAGATATCTGACGGCGCAGGGCTGGCATTTAGCGGAGCCTCCGACTCCCCCTCGGTCCGTTCTCGAGTTGGCCGCTAGCTCGGATGAAATCGCCAGTTCCTTTTTCAAAGGGCGCTCGGCCGGGAAGCGAAACGTCGAGGTCTTCGTTCTTTCCGAGCCAGGTCAGGAAAACATTCAACTGATTGTGCCTCGTAACCGCGAAAGCTCGGATTTTGAGAGACGATTACAGGGTGCGGTTGAGACACTGAGCCAGGTCGAAGACCGCGCGCCGGAAGAAATTGTCGCTTCAGTCCGCGCAGTCGGTATTGACGTTGTGATAACCATTTCGCCCGCAGAATACTTGAAAGCAGTAGAAGCGCATAGGCTAGGACGGGCCGTGCGCGTCAGCGGAACGCTGGTTCATCGGGGCAGGTATTGGTATCTGAATGATCCTTCTAGCCTCTCAGTCCCTCAACAGTTTGAACTCGGACTGAACTGACTTCACGCCAAGATTGCTGATGCATCCATCTTTGCGGCAGAACAGCGGTTGCATAACGGCTCTTATTCATTAAGCCTGTAGAGACCCCTCGCGAGGCGAACGAATAGTTCTGTATAGCCGCCCGGGTTGCCGACGCGATGTTTCGGAAGAAAGGTGCCCGCCCAGTGGATATTGAGAGCCCCATTCACGTTCGCCGGCGTAAACTCTTTCGGCAGGGTACCGTTTCGCAGGGCACGTCGGATATCTCCGATCGTTTCGCGTTCCATGCTGACCTCGCTGATCTTCTAAATACATAGGAGCAGATTATCCGCTCGTGATATGGCCTCACTTCCAATCTGGTTCCTCATCCGCCTTCTCACCCAACCAAAAACCACCGCTCATGAGCCCGCCGTAAAACCCCGGGCATAATCGGAATCCCCGACGCCGATCCCACCACCGCATCCACCCCGCAATGCGGACACAGCGCCGTCCCATCCTCCAGCCAGCGCACAATCTCACTCGGAAAATAAATCCGCTCGCACGCGATGCACCCGCACACCTCGCTCGCTTCCAGCTCCATCTGATTCGCGCGCGTGTGACGGTGCAGCCGGCTCGCCTCACGCTCGCGGTCCAGCCGCACCCGCATCACGGCAAACAGCAGCCCCGCTGCGACAAACAGCGGCCAAGTCAGGTTGAAAGACACGGCCACTCCGGAGAGCATCGCGGAGCTACCGCCGTGCGGAGACAAGCCCCACGCAATCGCGGCCAGCGACGCGATTGCGCCCGCCGTCACTCCAATCGTCGCCGCCCAGGTCTCCCGAAACGCCGCCGCCGAAGGCAGCACGCAAATTAGCGGCACCAGCGTCACCCATCCCGGGCCGCCGCCCACGCCGTTCGCCGAAGCCCACCCCTGCGCAATCGCCAGCGCATCCCCCAGCACAAGCAGCAACTGCGCCCACAGCAAAACAACCTCAGCGCGGCTTCGAATCGGAACGAAAGTATCCACAGGGAAACTTCACTCTACACGGATCGCCTGCTTTGAAGCGTCATCATGAGCAAGGCGAAAGGGAGGCATGAAATATGACACGATTTGTCATATTTCGGCACGCAATCCGGCGCGAACCACAAACCGGGTGCCCTGCTCGAGCCGAAGGCTAGGAGCCTGCCCTGAGCTTGTCGAAGGGTGGGGTTGTTCCCAACAGTCCAGTCGACCCGCAGGATCATCGTTCATTCGTCTCGCCATCCGGTCCATAACGGAACAGCAACACGAACAATCGTCAAAACCTGCCAGTTAATTACATCCGTTTCGCTACACTGGAAACAGAGCAGAAAGCAGAAAGCCACCGCAGCGGTGGCTTTTTTATTCTTCTCCGAGATTTTCTAGCCCTAACTCCTTTGAATGACGAATGAAGCGATAAACCCTTTAGAAAGACGAATTTGGCCCTCGGGAGGCCATCTATCATACAGCAACCAAAAGAGTTACAAACCAGCCTCCGGTGACGGGAGGGGGAGGGGGGTGGAGTCCCTTTACCCTGCCGAAGTAGGAGACAACAGCACCGGACGCGAGCGACCATTGAAGCGAGCCCAGCAAAACGCGCCGCAGGCGCATGTGCCGGTGACGGCAAGTCACTTGACCCCGATCACAGCCGTCCCAAACGGTGGAATCGTCATGTGGTCCAGCCGGATGGTCTTGCTCTCGTAACCGTAGCTGTTCAGCAGCATCAGCCCCACGCCCCCGGTCACCCCCTGCGACGTCAGGTCATACGTCACCATCTGCGGCTTGTCGCTCATGTTCAGCGCCACCAACACCGAGCGTCCATTTCCAAGATAATGCCGCAGGAACGAAAACACATTCGGGTCGTCCGGATTGATCGTCACGTAGCCGCCGCTCACCAGAGCCGGCTCGGTCCGCCGCAGCGTCAGTAGTTGCTTGTAGAAGTTCAGGATCGACGTCGGGTCTTTCGACTCGGTCTCGACGTTATAGGTTACCGAGCTCGGCGGCACCGGCAGCCACGGCTTCGCCGTCGGCCACGTAAACCCGGCATTCGGCCGCGCCGGTGTCCACTGCATCGGCGTGCGTTCGCCGTCGCGGCCCTTGTCCTTCGGCCATCCGGTCACCCCCACCGGATCGCGCACATCCTCCACGCGCGTCGGCACTGTGGTGCGCATGCCGATCTCCTCCCCGTAGTACATCTGGGGGGTGGCCCGCGGCAACAATTCAAGCGCCGCCATCAGCTTCGCGATCTCGTCATTGTGCTTGCCATCGCCATAACGGTCCCACTGCCGCGCCTGATCATGATTGCTGAAGAAGTACTCCGGCCACCCATGCGCCGGATTGTTCTCCACATCATCAAACAGCTTGCGAAACTTCGTCGCGGAAAGCTCATTCACATCCGCGATCTGGAAATCCATCGGCAACTGCACCTCATCGTCGTGCGTGCCATACATCTTCGACAGCTCGACGATATTCGGCTCGTCCGCCTCGGAAAGCAGCACCGGATTGCCTGGATAGCTGTCCACCAGCTTCCGTAACTCCTTCAACACGTCATGCACTTCCGGCAGATTATCTGTGTACTTATGCTCGATGTTCGGATCGCCAAAGGCGTTTGTGCCCGGCAGAATCGGATCGTCATGCAGGTTCGGGTCCTCGAAGAGCCTCGAGATGGCATCGATGCGGAAGCCGGCAACTCCCTTGTCCAGCCAGAAGCGCATCACGTCATACATCGCCTTACGCACCTCCGGGTTACGCCAGTTCAGGTCCGGCTGCTGCACATAGAAGTAGTGATAGTAGTACTGCTTGGTCTTCGGATCGTAAGTCCACGCCGAGTGACCGAACCACGACTGCCAGTTGTTCGGCGGGGCGCCATCCTTGCCGTCGCGCCAGATATACCAGTCCCGTTTGGGATTGGTCTTCGACGACCGCGACTCCAGGAACCAGGGGTTCTGGTCCGAGGTATGGTTCATCACCATATCCATAATTACCCGGATGCCCTGCTGCTTCGCCGCCTTCATCAGGTTGTCGAAGTCGCCCATCGTGCCGTACTGCGGATCGATTGCCTCATAGTCGGCAATGTCATAGCCGAAGTCCACCTGCGGTGACGGATACATCGGCGTAATCCAGATCGCATCAATACCCAGCGACTTCAGATAGCTCAGCCGCTGCGCAATGCCCTTGATGTCGCCGGTCCCGTTGCCGTCCGTGTCCTGAAAGCTGCGGGGGTACACCTCATAGATCACCGCGTGCTTCCACCACACATCGCCGTTGGTCTTCAGCGGCTCCGCCTGGGTCTGCGCGGTCACCGTCCCACACGCCCAAATCGCCAGACAGAACAGAATCCAAAATTGCCGCATGTATCTTCGCCTCCAAAACAAACGCCAGCATACTCGAAGAACAGCAGCAAGAGCACAGCCCCCTCGCTTGACCACCGCACATCCCGGTGCCGACAATGGCAGCCGTGCATCCTCTGCTCGATGAGATACGTGAGCTGGTGAGCGCGCCCTTAGCCGGCCGCTCCGCCGAGCAGGTAGTCCGCCATCCGGCCGGAGACCCAGCCCGGTGGAGCGCGCAGCAGGTGGTCGAGCACCTCTCCGCCACCTGGCGATCCACCACCAGCGGCATTGAGGATCGCCTCCAGAAGGGAAGACCGCTGCTCACGCGTCCCACGCTTGCGCAACGCGTAATGCAGTTTGCTGCCTGTGAATGCGGCTATTGTCCAAAGATCCGCAAAGCGCCGCTCGCGGTGCAACCGGGCGAGCCATCGGGTGAGCCACCGAGTGGCGATGAGCTGATCGCCCGTTTCAGCGCCACGCTTGCCGCGATGGACTCAATGCTGAATCGCATCGAGCCACAGTCGAAGAATGCGCCCGTGCTGACTCATTTTCTGCTTG
This sequence comes from uncultured Acidobacteriaceae bacterium, assembly GCA_963797895.1. GTDB lineage: Bacteria > Acidobacteriota > Terriglobia > Terriglobales > Acidobacteriaceae > KBS-83. The sequence continues at coordinate 26,158 of CAWCRD010000006.1, read as the reverse complement.
GGCCGCTCAGCGTAGAACGGTGGCGCCGGTTCCACCGCACACACGCGCGGCACCACGCACGGCAGATCGAACGCGCGATCCGTTCAGCCGGAGAATCAACCGGATGAATTCACTGCGTTGCAGTTACTTAACCTGACTCAGCAACAGTTTTCCAATCGTCTGAAGCTGCATGTTCGAGGTGCCTTCGTAAATCTTGCCGATCTTCGCGTCCCGATACAGCTTCTCGACCGGATAGTCCTTCACGAAGCCATAGCCGCCATAGATCTCGACCGCCTTGCTCGCCGCGCGCTCCGCCACCTGCGAGGCGAAGTACTTCGCCATCGCCGCTTCTTTCACGAAGTCGAGACCGGCATCCTTCAGCCGGGCAGCGTTGTAAACCATCATCCGCGTCGCTTCGATCTCAACTCCCATCTCGGCAAGCTGAAACAGCACGCCCTGGAACTCCGCAATGGGTTTCCCGAACTGCTTCCGCTCCTTCGCGTAGTGCGCTGCGTGGTTCCACGCACCCTGAGCCAGCCCCAGCATCTGCGCTCCGATGCCGATGCGCCCTTCGTTCAGCGTCTCGATAGCGATCTTGTAGCCCTTGCCCACTTCGCCCAGCACGTTCGAGGCCGGCACCTTGCAGTCATCGAAGATCAGCTCGCATGTTGAAGAAGCGCGGATGCCCAGCTTGTCTTCCTTCTTGCCGACAGAAAAACCGGGGAAGTGCTTCTCCACCAGGAACGCCGTAATGCCTTTGTAGCCGGCGGCCCGGTCCATCGTCGCGAAAACGATGAACACGCCGGCTTCTTTCGCATTCGTAATCCACAACTTCTGTCCATTCAGCACATAATGGTCGCCCTTGCGCTCCGCCCGAGTCTCCAGCGCAAAGGCATCGCTGCCGGAGCCGGCTTCGCTCAGCGCGTATGCGCCCACCATCTCCGTGGCAAGTTTCGGCAGATAATGCTTCTTCTGCGCTTCGCTGCCCCAGCGCAGCAGCGCGTTAATGGAAAGCGTGTTCTGCACGTCCACCATCACGCCGACCGAGGGATCGACCGCGGAGATTTCTTCCACCGCAAGGATGGCCTCAAAGAAGGTGCCGCCCGCGCCCCCGTATTCCACTGGGATTTCAATTCCCATCAAACCCAGATTGAAGAGCTGCGGCAGAAGGGAAGGATGAAAATGCTGCTCCTCATCCATCTTGCGCACCAGCGGCCCTATAATCTCGCCGGCAAACTGGCGAACCGTGTCACGAAACATCAGCTCATCTTCGGAAAGCCGGCTCAACGGCGATGCATGGGGAGATTCCAGGGCCACTACGGACATGATATGTACACCTCACTTCTACAGATTGACGTGGAGAGAAGTCGTGCAGTCTCCATCCAAACGGAAGAGTGTAGCAGGCTCAGTTGAACGCACGCATCCTCGTTACCTTTCATGTCGCGCGATCAGAACCGGCCACCGCACACAGCAGACAAATCAGTGGGATCGCGCGCGTCCCCGACCGCGGATTGCCAGGTTGCGTTGCCATAAACTGTGTGACTTGGATGCGCCGCCGATTGGGTCTACGACCTCATCGAAACGCGCAACTCAGGCCGGAAGGCCGGGGCCGTGCTCCGCGGGCGCCTGCGCACTCCGTGACTCCGGACGTCGCCGTGCTACCCACGGCGAGCGGTGCACGATCGTCAGCTTCTCCCGCGACAGAATTTTCCGCGCCTGCGTGCGCGCATGGTTTGCCCAGGGGCCCACCGGGTCTAGCTTCAGGTACAGCGTCCAATGGCGCAGAGCGCGCCGCCGCTCTCCGATGCGCTCGTAGGCCAGCGCCAGATTGTAATGCGCATCGGCATACTTGGGCACCAGCCGTATGGCGCTGCGGTACGCTTCGATGGCATCGGGCAGGCGCTCCAGCTCGTCGAGCACGTTTCCAAGATCGAAGAAGGCCAGCGCATAGCCCGGGTCGGAGATGGTGGCGCGGCGATACAGCTCCTCTGCGCGCCGGAATGCCCGACGGTTGTAGCAGATCGTACCCAGATTGATCGAGGATGGCGCGTGGTGCGGATCGAGGTGCAGCAACTCTTCATAGGCTTCAGCCGCCTCATCCATCCTGCCGCTCTCCTCCAGCTGTACCGCCTCGAGGAACAATGCGGAGATACGTCCGTCGGGGGCCAAAGGTTTGGGATTGGTATTCGCCACAACCGACAACTCGCCGGACGCCGGCGCGTCGAAATCGAAGATGAACTGGCGCGCGATCGGCTCCATAACTGCACCGGAATGGCGAAAGACCACGCGCGAACCGCGACGCGAAGCAGTCGCCTCCAGCAGGGGATTGCTCATGCCCGAAACGGCCTGCATGGCATCGACGGAGGCACGGATACTGGCAACAGAGACACAGTTTGCCCGCAGATCACGAAGCTTACGGAGTTTTACCAGGTCTTGAAAGCTGTACGACTCGCCCGTCTCGATCAGGCCCGCACGCTCCCATGCCGAAACCTGCCGGGCACGAAGGCGCAGAATGCGAAGAACGTCCTGACGGCTATATCTGCTCACAGCGTCACGCTCGTCGAGGGGACGAAGCCCCATCTGCTCCAGACCGCTAAGCATTTCGGTATCGCTATAGTCGTTCCGCCACTGCCGAGAAAATCCTCGTGCACCACAGGATTCCCGAAGATGCTTTAGCGCGATTATGCGGAGTCGCGGCAGACGGTGCAAGCCGCAAAGCTGAAATAAAAGAGGAAAAAGAGGTACAAAACCCAAGAGGAACCGAGCTTGGTTCCACCTTGTCTGGAGCCGACGACCGGACTTGAACCGGTGACCTGCCGATTACGAATCGGCTGCTCTACCAACTGAGCTACGTCGGCGTTCCCTACTGGATTGTAGCGTCGCGAAGCAGAAACGGTAAAGCTGCGCTCGCCGCGTTTAGCCCCTGTATCGTGACGCAAATGAAGCTCCTCTTTCTCTATGGTCCGCCTGCGTCCGGCAAGCTGACCATTGCGCTTGAGGTCGCCGCGCGCACAGGAATTTCTGTCTTTCATGACCATCTCATCGTGGATTCTGTTGCATCCGTCTTTCCGTTTGGCACTCCGACCTTTGTCGCGTTACGCGAGTCATTCTGGCTCGCCGATGCGCGAGGCCGCCCGTGAAGGCCGATCCGTCGTGTTCACCTTTGCGCCGGAGCCAGCGGTTTCGCAGCAGTTTCCACAGAGAGCTCAGGAGGAGGTCGGCCAGGCCGGAGGGTCCGTCCTGTTCGTGCGCCTCACCGTGTCTCGCGATGAGCAGGAGCGCCGGCTCGGAGAGGCAAGCCGCAAGGAATTCGACAAGATGCGTTCCGTCGAGCTTCTACGAGAATTGCGTGATGGCTTCGAATCATGCGAATCCAGATGCCGTCACCAACCTCATCATTGACACGATGCAAGTACATCCGCGTGACGCCGCGCTCACGATCATCCGGGAGTTCGGTCTGACGTTGCGTTCCTAGTCTGATTTTTCGCAAATGGAGGGCTGCCTCATTCCGCCGCAAAACACGAAAAAGCCACCCGGCAACAGGGTGGCTTTTTCTCTAGGGAGAATAGTTCCAACGGAGGCAAGGCCATCAGAACTTTCTTGGCGTCATAGTATGGGTGGCCTATTGGGGTGTCAAGGCCAAATCATTTTCGTCGTAAGCGCAAGATTATAAGCGGCTTATCAGGATACGAAGATTGTCCTAAAACATGCTATATATTCGCCTGCTGTTCGCCTTGAGCAAAATTTTTACCTCTCCTAACCTAAACCGATTGTTCAGGTTAGTTAGAGGGCTGCACTGTTCATGGTTCAATTTGGGACTGTACAGTCGTAGCAATCTAGCTACATCTGGTCGCACATCTGCCACACTCTCCGGTTCACCGGAGATTTAGCTTGATGAACTCCATCTCCTCCACCGAGGAGGCCGGCTTGCCTCGAGCAATGCGGTACAGCGCCCGCCCGCCGCCCAGAAACAGCCCCAGCAGAAACGTCGCGCCGCAGGTGATGAGGCAGAACGTCACCACATTCACCAGCAGCCGCGCCGCCTTTGTGGTGTCCGGAACATAGCCCGCCGGATTGTTCCATGTCACGGAGGCTTCGTAGTTCACTTTGTCCAGCAGTTTGTGCGCGTCCCCGGCATCGAACCCGCCGCTCGTGACGGCGACCAGCAGCCCGCTGCGGCGCGTGGCAAGCGCCTGTACGTTGCTGCTCTGCAGGGCGGCCGTGAAGGGCTCCTGCGGCTGATTGCCCGCCTTCAGATATGCCGCAATCGCACGCTCGCGCTCGGCGGCAATTTGCGGCGTCGGGTACTCGATGATCGTCAGAGTCCCTTCTCCGCTTCGCAGGTTAAAGCCGCCGCTGAGCACCTCGGGGCTCTTGCTGAAGTCCACCAGCACAGCCGGCAGCACACCGCCGCTGCGCGAGTAACCCTGCGGGCCTAGCGAGTAGCGCGTGTGCGTCGGCTCCAGATCCGTGCGAGGTAGAAAGCCGGGCAACGCGGGCGGCACGCCCGCCGATCCGCCGACCTTCGGCACCCGGTCGGCAAGCTCACGCATCGCAGCCGCAGACATCGCCGTCAGATGGTCGAACTTTGCGTCCACCACGATCGCGCCGTTCCAGAAGAGCACCCGAGTCCCGTTGGCCGCTCCACCCTTGCCGATGTCTTCCGGAGCCGTCCCCGGCATCCGGTAGAAGGTGTAAGCCGCATAGGCGCCGGAGGCATCGGCAAATCGCATCGCGCGGACCGTCACCGTGTTGACGTTGCTCTTATATGCGCCGGAGGCAAAGTCCCGGAAGCCGTCCTCCACCAGAACCTGCGCGTTGCCCGCATCTACCAAGGCCGGCTCGGTCGCCTTGTCGAGCTTGCCCTGCAGCTCAAAGCCGGCGAAGCTCTCCGGCAGCAGGGGAGCGGGCGCTGCCGTTGCAATGACGTTTTTGGAAAGCGACGCGTCGGACGGTGACTGCCCCCGAAGCTTCTGCGGGAGCAGCGAACACACAACCAGAGCGGTGGATACAAGAGCCAGTCGAAAGGGACGCGCGGGGAACAACATCAGTTATAAGTTTACTCTTCTGTCGCCTACGATCCGGACAAGGAACGCAATGCGCCGGCTACTGGCTGCCTCATGCGGACTGATCGCCGGGTTCTCCGTAGCCGCGCTGCGGCTGTTGCCCGGCTAAAATGATTTAGACTCCACCCATCTGTACGGACCACACACATGGACCAGACCCTCGAGAACCTGATTCGCCTGCAGCAGCTCGACGGGGAAATCCGCCAGCTCCGCGCCTCACTCGAAGCCACCCCGCGCCGCATCCGTTCTATCGAAAGCGAGCTCGCCGCTCACGCAAAGAGCATCGCCGATTTCGAAAAGCGCCAGCGCGAAGAAGAAGCGCTGCGCCGTCGTCTGGAAAGCGATCTCAAGGATCAGCAGGGAAAAATCGCCAAGTCGCGCCAGCAGCTCAACATCGTGCAGAACCAGGCGCAGGCCACCGCGCTTGAGCACCAGATCAGCTTCGCGGAGCAGGAGATCAGCCGCTTCGAAGACACTGAGCTCGAAAGCATGGAGCGCTCCGACATCCTCGAGCGCGAACTGCTCGCCGCTCGTCAGCAGCACGCAAGCCATGCCGCCTACCTCGAAACAGAAAAAGCCGCGGCGGCGCGCAGCACCATGCTGGAGCAGGCCGACCTCAGCAAATGGCAGGAGGAGCGCGCCGCGCTTCGTCCGAAGATTGATGAGGACCGCCTCGCCGAGTACGACCGCATCGCCGCTGCCCGCGGCACCGCGCTGGCCCGCGCCCGCGATCAGCGCTGCACCGGCTGCCAGATGGGCATACGCCCGCAGCTCTGGAATCAGCTGCGAGACGGCCAGTCGATGAAGTGTGAAAGCTGCGGCCGCATCCTCTATGTGGACAATCGCCGCGAGCCCCAGATTGAGACTGGCCGGCCCGGTACCGCAAGCGGCGCGCAGACCGCATGAAGCGAATTGCTGTCGACATGGACGAGGTGCTCGCCGACGCCCTCGGCAAACTCATTCGCCTGTACAACGAGGAGTTTTCCGAAAACCTGACCGTGCAGGATATGTGGGGCAACTGGATGGTCAACGTGCTCCCGGCCGAGCGCCAGGATCGGCTGATGGCCTACCTGCAGGAAAAGGACTTCTTCGAAGATCTGGACGTCATGCCGGACAGCCAGCGCGTCCTCGAGCGTCTCTCCGGTCGCTATGAGATATTTGTCGCCACCGCGGCAATGGAATTCCCCAACTCCTTTGGTCCAAAATTCCGCTGGCTGGAGCGGCATTTTCCTTTCCTCTCGCCCACGCGCTTCGTCTTCTGCGGAGACAAGAGCATCCTCCATGCCGACTACCTCATCGATGACATGCCACGTCATTTCCAGCGCTTCGCCGGCCAGGGCGTTCTCTTCACCGCAGCGCACAACGCAAACGTCGTGGCCAAAGTGCGCGTCAACAATTGGCTGGAAGTGGAAGACCTCTTCTTCCCGCGCTGAATTGCGCCGGCCATCTGAGCTGGTCAAAGGGGGGCTGCGGGTTCGCCGGCGAGCCCGCCACCAGGACTTGCATAACCGCAAAATCGGGTGCCGTGTGCTACGCGCAACGGCTGCCCATTTATGTTAGTGTCCTCACGAGGTCCCGGAAACGGATGGCTCTAGGCAGCGCTTCAGGACAAACGGTTTCTGTGTCAGAGAGCGGCAGCGCGCACTACGGCCGGGCGCTGACCATCGTGACAACGCTCTTCTTTATGTGGGGCTTTCTCACCGCGCTGAACGATACGCTCATTCCGCATCTGAAGCAGATCTTCGAGCTGGACTATACCAAGTCCCAGCTGATCAATCTCGCGTTCTTCGGCAGTTACTTTATCTTTGCGCAGCCCGCCGCCAAGCTGATTGAGGCCATTGGTTACAAGCGGACCATGGTGGTTGGCCTCGGCGTTATGGCGCTGGGCGTCTTCCTCTTCCTGCCCGCTGCCAGCGTGCCATCGTATCTCTTCTTTCTCGCCGCGCAAATCATCCTCGCCGCCGGCGTGACCGCTTTGCAGGTTGCCGCCAATCCCTACGTCACAGTCCTCGGACCGACACAGACTGCATCCAGCCGCCTGAATCTGACCCAGGCATTCAATTCACTGGGAACCACCATCGCGCCGTACTTCGGCAGCGTGCTCATCCTCGCTGGAGCCGCCGGGCTTGCCAATATGTCGCGCCAGCAGCAGGCAGCCTCGGTGAAGGCGCCCTACGCGGGCATCGGGATCGCGCTTGTCCTGCTCGCTATCGCGATTGCCTTGGTCAAGTTGCCGCGTCTGCAGACCACCCAGGAATTCCGTACCACCGGCAGCGCTGAAAATCCTCTCGGCTCCATTTGGGAGCACCATCACGTCTGGCTCGGGGCCATCGCCATCTTCCTGTATGTCGGTGCAGAAGTATCCATCGGCAGCTTCGCAGTCAACTACATGGGGAGCCACGATCTCGGCTCCGTACCCGCCGCCCTCGCCAGCAAATTGGTAGCGCTCTACTGGGGCGGCGCCATGATAGGCCGCTTCATCGGGGTTGGCGTTCTGCGCCGCGTTCCCACAGGACTAGTCGTTGGAATATGCGCCATCGTGACCTCGCTGCTGGTCGTCACCTCCATGCTCACCAATGGGCACACCGCCATCGTCACCATTCTTTTGGTGGGCCTCTTCAACTCCATCATGTTCCCCAGCATTTTCACCCTGGGCACCGCGCACATGGGTCCGCTCACCGGCAAGGCATCCGGCTTGCTCGTTCAGGCCATTGTCGGCGGAGCCATCATTCCCGTCGCGCAGGGCGCCATTGCCGACAGGATTGGTATTCACCACTGCTTCATCCTGCCGTTCCTCTGTTACCTGTTCATCATCTACTACGGCTTCCGCGGCTCCCGCCCCACCGGTCCCAGTGTCGACCTCGTCGCAACCGACTAGCGAATTACCAAACCCGGTGCCCTACGCTAGCCGAAGGCCTGCCCTGAGTCTGGCGAAGAGTGGGGTAGTTCCAAACAATCCAGCCGACGCGAAGCCCCCACTCTCCCGGTAACTCCCGAATCGGAACAGCAGCCAGGATTTTGCCAGTTAATTTCCCTCGATTCGCTACACTGGAAACAGAGTCAAACGACAAAAGCCACCGTTGAGGTGGCTTTTGTCATTGATCTACCCAATCGGCCCCGCTGTTGACGGACTAAACCCTTTGGAATGACGAATGAAGCGATAACCCTTTTAGAAAGACGAATTTGACTCTCGGGAGAGGCTCTATCCTTATGATTCCAGAACAGCTACAAGCCAGCCTCCCGCGCCGGGAGGGGGTGGGGGGCGGGCAACGTGACCTAAGCCGCGCTCGGCTCATCCAGCGCCAGCGCCGCAATCTCGTCCTCGGAGAAGAAGAGTATCTCGCCGTTGGTACGATTCAGCACGCGCATCGGCACGCCGGCCTTCAGCGTCCGGTGCATCGCCTTTCGTTGAAAGGGCGAGCTGCTCAGAAACGTGCAGATACGCTCGAAGATCGGCAGCCACTGACGCGAGCGCGTGCGGATTGCCTCGCCCGGCCCGTCCGGGTGCGCGACGATTTCCATCTCCAGCACACCATGATCGGACTGGTTGCAGAGTTCCACGGGGCGCAGTTGGAGCGAGTAGCGAGTCATATCGTTCATCATCCGACTTTCTGAATCAGATTGTGTAACTGGAGTGAGAATCGTTTCCGGGAATCTACGTTGCTTGTGTCCCTTCCCAGCAGCCGCTCTTTCCCCACCCGACCGAGTAGTCTATCCGACGCTTGGTGGCTCGCGGCCAGCGATTCCTGCAGTGCCAACATGCCGAGCGTGCAGTTTTCCTGCGTTACCAGTAAGCACCGCTCAGCTAATCCGGTACCGGGAATCTGGTACCCTCAGACTCCTGATGACTCGACGCGCTTCCTGCCTCATCTGCTCCTGTTTTGTATTTCTTGCCTGTTGGATGTCCGCACCGCTCGCCCGGACTCAGGCAACCGACGCCAATCACAAGGAAGCGGTGGATATTTTCCGCCAGCTCATTGAGATCAACACCACCGATTCGGTGGGCAGCGTCAGTGCCGCGGCCAAAGCCATGCAGCAGCGCTTTCTCGACGCAGGCTTTCCCGCCGCCGATATGCAACTGCTCGGCCCGAATGACCGCAAGCAGAACCTGGTCGTGCGTTATCGCGGTGCCAGCGGCAAGAAGCCCATCCTGCTCATCGGCCATCTCGACGTTGTCGAGGCCCGCCGCGAAGACTGGACCACTGACCCCTTCCAATTCGTAACCAAAGACGGCTACTACTATGGCCGCGGCACCCAGGACATGAAGGAGTCAGACGCCATCCTGGTGGAGACGCTGCTTCGTCTGCATCGCGAAGGCTTTCGTCCCGACCGCGACATCATCCTCGCACTCACCGCGGATGAAGAGGGAGGCAAGTCCAACGGGATGAACTGGCTGATCGAGAACCACCGCGATCTCATCGACGCCGAATACGTCCTCAACCCCGATGGGGGCGGCGTAGAGCTGCACCACGGCAAAGCCACCATCTTCTCCGTCGATGCCAGCGAGAAGCTTTATGGCGACTACCAACTCACCGCCACCAACCCCGGCGGCCACAGCTCGCTGCCCCGGCCCGACAACGCCATCTACGAGTTGGCCGATGGCCTGGAGCGCCTCGCGCACTACAGCTTCCCCTTCGAGCTGAACGGCGTCACGCGTGACTACTTCCAGACCGAATCAAAGATCATGTCCGGCCAGACCACCGCCGACATGCGCGCCATCCTGAAGATGCCTCCTGATCCGGCCGCCATCCAGCGGCTTGACCAGACGCCGGAGTACAACTCCACGCTGCGCACCACCTGCGTCGCCACGCGGCTCGATGCCGGTCACGCCAACAACGCGCTGCCGCAGCGCGCGCAGGCCATTGTGAATTGCCGGATCCTCCCCGGCCACTCCAAGGAAGAAGTCCGCCAGGATCTCATCCGCGTCCTCAACAGCTCGAAAATCACTGTGCAGTACGTGGGCGACGGTGCCGAAGGTCAGGGCCAAGTCTTCGACAAAGCGCCCGATAAGAAGGCCCTACCCCCCGCGCCCATCAAGCCCGAGGTGATGCACGCGCTCGATGAGATCGTGATTAAGATGTGGCCCGGGGTGCCGGTCGTTTCTACGATGGCGGACGGCGCATCCGACGGCATCTACACCAACGCCGCCGGCATGCCGACCTACGGTGTGTCCGGCATCGCGCTCGAAAGCGATGATGTACGGGCCCACGGCAAGGATGAGCGCCTGCCCATCGCATCCTTTGATAGCGGCGTCGATTTCTACTACGACCTGCTCAAGACTCTGACAGTTTCGAAATAGCAGCGAGGATATCCAGCGTCCAGTGCGGCTCCACCTCATCGACGTCTTCGCGATCGTCCTTTACCTGCTAGGCATCACCTGGTTCGGTCTCCGCTTCCGTCACGGGCAGCGGTCCCTGCGCTCCTACTTTCTCGCAGACCGCAACGTCCCCTGGTGGGCCATCTCGCTCTCCATCGTCTCCGCAGAGACCAGCACCCTCACCATCATCAGCATCCCCGGCCTGGCCTACACCGGTGACTTCGGCTTCCTCCAGATCGCCATCGGTTATTTGCTGGGCCGCATCGTCATCTGCGTGCTCTTCCTGCCGCGCTACTTTGAAGGCCAGCTCATGACGGCCTACCAGCTCATCGGCGAGCGCTTTGGCAAAGCACTGCACCGTTTCACCGCCGGTCATCTTCCTCGGGACGCGCGCAGCAGCCGAGGGTGTCCGCATCTTCGCCGTCTCCATCGTGATCGCCGTTGCCTTCGGTACCGGCACCATTCCGTCCATCATCATTCTCACCATCCTCACGCTCATCTATACCTTCGAGGGTGGATTCGCCGCTGTCATCTGGACCGATGTGATCCAGATGCTGCTCTACTTCGCCGGCACCATCCTCGCGCTCTGGACGCTTGGCGCGAAGGTCCCCGGCGGCTGGAGCGTCATCCATCATTCCGCCGCAGCCGCGCACAAATTCACCGTCTTCCATTTCGCGCTATCGCTCACGCAGACCTATACCTTCTGGGGTGGCCTGATCGGCGGCTGCTTCCTCACCATGGCCAGCCACGGGACTGAACAACTGGTTGTGCAGCGCCTGCTCGCCGCAAAGAACCTGGTGCAATCGCAGGTCGCGCTGCTCGCCAGCGGCGTCATCGTCTTCGTGCAGTTCGCGCTCTTCCTGCTCATCGGCGCGGGACTCTACGTCTTCTATCCTGCCGGCACGCTGGCGCATGTCGGCACGGCAGACCGCCTCTTCCCGCTTTTTATCGTTCAGGATATGCCACACGGCATCTCCGGCCTGGTCATCGCCGCCATCCTTGCCGCTGCCATGTCGAACATGAGCGCCGCGCTTAACTCGCTCTCCTCCACCACGATGGTCGACTTCTATCTTCCGCGTCATCCGGAAATGGATGAGCGCGCGCGCACTCGACTCTCCCGCATGCTCACCGCGGTCTGGGCTGTCGTGCTGCTGGTCCTCGCGGTCCTCTCGCGCACCGGCGGCCATGTGGTCGAGATCGGTCTCTCCATCGCCTCCGTCACCTGGGGCGAAATGCTGGGCGCTTTCCTGCTGGGTACGCTCACGCGTCGCGCAAATCAGACCGGCACGATTATCGGAATGATCATCGGGCTCATCGTAAATCTCATCCTCTGGCAACAGCCCGGTCGATTTGCCATCAGGCCATGCTTGGGGCTGCCCAAGGTCGCGTTCATCTGGTATGTGCTGATCGGAGCGCTCATCACCACCTCCATTGGCTATCTCGCAAGCCTGCTGCTGCCGAAGCAAGAAAGGGCCATCCCCGCATGATCCGTTCGCTGCCACCAAGCTGTCGCTCGCACTGTCCATTGCCGTTGCGCCCTCGTTGCGCATGCGGCGCACAGCAGCCGCGCAGCCCTCGCTCCGCGGCCTTTGCGCCGATCGACATCGATCGTCAACGAAGCGGTCGCGCGTCACGAGTTGCCGGGCGCGGTCGTTGTCATCGGCCACGATGGCCATGTCATCTTTCATCGCGCCTACGGTGAACGTTCATTCGTGCCCGCACGCGAAACGATGACCGAGGACACCATCTTCGACATGGCCTCGCTCACCAAAGATCTCGTCACCGCCACCGCCGTCATGCAGCTCTACGAGCAGGGCAAGATTCGCATCGATGATCCGGTCGCGCATTACCTTCCCGAGTTCGGAGCCAACGGCAAGCAGGACATCACCATCCGCCAGTGCCTCACCCACTACTCGGGCCTCGCGCCGGACCTCGACCTTACTGGCCTATGGCATGGCCGTCAAGAGGGCCTGCGCCGCCTCTTCGAGTCGGCGCCCGGCGCGGCCGCCGGGCGTCATCTTCCGCTACAGCGATGAGAACTTCATCGCGCTTGGCGCGTTGGTGGAGCGCGTCTCCGGCCTGCCGCTGGAGGTCTATGCGCAGCGCAACATCATCATACCGCTGGGGTATGGAAGACTCCGGCTACCTCCCGCCGGCCGAGAAGCGCGACCGCATCGCGCCGACGCAATACGTTGATGCGGAAGGAAATCTCTCCTCCTCGGGAACCATGCTGCGCGGCATCGTGCATGACCCCACGGCCCGCCGCATGGAAGGTGTCGCCGGCCACGCCGGCTTCTTCAGCACCGCGGCCGATGTCTCGCTCTATGCGCAGGCATTGCTCGATCGCCTCGCCGGCCGGACCAGCAGCTTCCCCCTCAACCAGCTAACGCTCGCCAAGATGACGGAACCGGAGCAGCCCGCCACCGGCACGTCCCTGCGCGGCTTTGGCTGGGACATCGATTCGCCCTTCTCCAGCAACCGCGGCACGCTCTTTCCCGTCGGCTCCTTCGGCCACACCGGCTTCACCGGCACGTCGCTCTGGATCGACCCGCAAAGCAACAGCTACGTCGTCATTCTCACCAATGCCGTGCACCCGGATGGCGGTGGCCATACCGTCGCGTTGCGCTCGCGCATCGCTGACGCAGCGGCGCAGGCCATCGGGATCAAAACCCAGCACAGCGGAGAGCTCGCTCAGCTCACCGGCTACAACGAATCCCTTTCCGGCGCGCGCCGCTGGCAAGCCCGCAATGGCGATGTATTGACCGGTATCGATGTGCTTGAAACAGAGAAGTTTCTTACGCTGAAGGCGCTCGCGAAGAAGCATGGCGGCCATCTGCGCATGGGCCTGCTCACCAGTGCAGTCGGCGTCGATCGTGATGGCCGTCGCACCATCGATGTGCTCGCACATGACGCGCATGCCGCCGACTCTGGCCTCACGCTGACCACGCTCTTCAGCCCGGAGCATGGCCTCCAGGGCAATCTGGACACGGAAAATATCTCCAACACGACGGACACCGCTACAGGACTCCCGGTGATCAGCCTCTTCGGATCGAAGGAAAAACGCCGTCCATCGCTCGATACGCTGCGGCACCTGGATGCAGTGGTCATCGATCTGCAGGATGTGGGCGTGCGCTACTGGACTTATGACGCAGCGATGGGCTACATGCTCGAAGCCGCAGCCAAAGCCAACATCGATGTTGTCGTGCTCGATCGGCCCAATCCGGTGACAGGTTCGTTCGTGCAGGGCCGATGTCCGACATCGGGCACAATAGCTACACCAACTACATGCCCGTACCCGTACGCCACGGCATGACGATTGGTGAGCTGGCGCGTTATTACAACGGCGAAGGCCATATCAACGCCGCGCTCACCGTCGTGAAGATGCAGGGCTGGCAGCGCGGCGACTGGTTCGACTCGACCGGCCTCACCTGGATCAATCCGTCGCCCAACCTCCGTAGCCAGCGCGCCGCCGAGCTTTATACCGGCCTCGGCCTCATCGAGACCAGCAACATCTCCGTCGGCCGCGGAACCGATACACCCTTCGAACTGCTCGGCGCGCCCTGGATCGACGCCCGCACGCTAGCCGCACGCTCAATGCGGATATGCTGCCCGGTCTGCGATTCATCCCCGTCGATTTCACACCCGCCGCGCCGTATCCTTACGCAGGTCAGCTATGCCACGGCGTCTCGTTTATGGTGATGGATCGCAACACGCTTGACGGCCCGGAGCTCGGCCTTGAGATCGCCTCCGCTCTCTGGAAGCTTTATCCGAACGACTATAAGCTCGACGACATCGATCACTTGCTCGTGAACAAGTCCGTGCTGGACGCGCTCCGCTCCGGCGAAGACCCCGAGCGGATCGCCGGCGACTGGCGGATCGCTCTCGACGCTTTCATGCAGCGGCGCGCCGCTTATCTGGAGTATTGAAGGCTACGTTCCAGCGATGCGCTCAGTCCGGCCGAAGCTACAACTCGCTCTGCCATCCCGACCGTAGCGAAGCGAAGTGGAGGGATCTGCTGTTTTGCCATCTGGGGTGCCCCATCCTGAGCGGAGCGAAGGGTGGGATCCACAACAGAGGTACACTCGTCCCGTGCGCACCTCTCATTTCATTTTGCTCTTAGGCTCGCCATCGCAACAGCAGCGTTTTCGCAATCGGTCACAATGCCGCTTTGGCCCGGTACACCGCCGGGCACACCAAACGTTCCCGCCGGCGAGCATGAGCACGACACCACCAAGACCAGTGACAACCTCATCGCGGGCAAGCGTGTCGCGCGCATCGGATATGTGGCGAAGCCCACGTTCGCGTTCTATCCCGCGCCTTCCGGGAAGAACACCGGCGCTGCGGTGGTCGTCTTTCCCGGGGGGGCATACCATATCATCGCCTACGATCTCGAAGGCACCGAGGTGTGCGACTGGCTCAACAGCATCGGCGTGAACTGCGCTCTGGTGAAGTATCGCGTGCCCAACACCGGCCCGTTTCCCAAGTACACGCAGGACCTGGCCGATGCGCAGCGAGCCGTCCGCATCGTGCGTCAGCACGCGTCCGAATGGCAGCTCGATGCGAATCGTGTCGGCGTCCTCGGCTTCTCCGCCGGCGGCATCTGGTCGCAGTGCTGGGCGCGCATGCAACGGATGCGATTTACCCGGCTATCGACGACGCGGACAAGCTCAGTGCCCGGCCGGACTTCACGCTGCTCATCTATCCCGGCTACCTCGAATCGGAGGATACCCAGACCGTGCGGCCGGAAGTAAAACCAGTCGCGCTCACTCCTCCCAGCTTTCTCATTCAGGCGGAAGACGATCCGGTGAAGGTGGAAAACGCCTGGGTCTACTACGAAGCGCTCAAGCAGGCGCAAGTTCCGGCGGAGATGCACCTCTACGCGAATGGCGGGCACGGTTACGGGCTGCGGCCCACCAAACTCCCGGTCACCCACTGGCCGGATCTGGCGGCCACCTGGCTGCGTACGCTCGGCATCACAACGCCCTGACGCCGCCTGTTACCGAATGGCCGTTGCGGGTGTCTCACAGACAGCATGATCTCCCATCTGAGCCGCCGTGCCGCTCTCCGGAAATCGACCCCAATTTGGTGGAGGTACATGTAAGCGCCCTGCGCCGCAAGCTGGATGCCAACGGGCCGAGGCTGGTGCACACGGTGCGCGGCCGGGATACGTGTTTCGTCCCTGATGTCGAAGGGGTCGAGGCTGTCGAAGTCGTCGGTGCCGTCGCTGCCGTCGCTGCTGTCGCTGCGGTCGCTGGTGGCGCGGTCGGGGCTCTGGCGGGGCGCCAACCGGCTGCTGTCGGGAAGTTGGTGGGGCAGCGATGTTGCCCCCGCCCGGCAAAGCACCGGAGCCGCCTTGGTCGTGCTGTCCGGGGTCGTGGCGTTGTTGGGCGTCGCCGACCACCTGACTGGCCCCGTGCTGTCCATGGCGGCGTTCTATCTGATCCCGACGGCCATCGGGACCTTCCTCGGTGGTCGCCGGCCGGGCATGTTGCTGGCGCTGGAAAGCGGACTCACCACGACGGTGGCCGCGTTCTTCAGCGACAAGGACGACCCGGTGGTGTTCGTGCTCAATGGCGTCCTGCTCTTGATGATCCTTTCGGTCCTGGTCGTGCTTATCGCAGCGGCGCGGGAGAAGGCCGTGGCCGCGGGTGACTCGGCCCGCCAGCGCAAGGAGTTCCTGAGCTACGCCGCCCACCAGCTGCGCACCCCCCTCGCGGGGATCCGAGCGTCGACCGACGCGCTGCTCGTCAATGGGGCCACCAGCCAGCAGGAGCGGTTACTGGTCAACCTGTCGCGCGAAGCCGACCGGGCGGGTCGGCTCCTCTCGTCGCTGCTTCAGATGGCTCGCGTCGATCAGGGCGAGGTGGGGACGCTCCAGGCGACCGATGTGGTCGATCTGTGCCAGACCGAACTCGACCGGGCCAAGGTGGGCAACCAAACCGTGAAGACCAGCCTGGTCGTACGCGGCCCGCGGCCCCAGCTCGTGCTGCTCGCAAGCGAGGCCACCAAGAACGCCCTGGCCAACCTGCTGGACAACGCCCGTCGCCATGCGCTCGCCGAGGTCACCGTCGAGGTCGGGGCGACGCCGGCCATGATCGAGATTGCCGTAGCCGACGATGGTCCGGGGCTGCCCGATGGAGGCGTCGAGCGGGTCTTCGAGCGGTTTGTCAGTCTGGACGGCAAGGGCGGCAGCGGGCTCGGCCTGCCGATCGCCCGGGGCCTGATCGAAGCCCAGGGCGGGCGCCTGACCTACGAGGACCGCCGCTTCATGATCCGCATCCCCAACCGCCGTCCTGCGCCCGCGCCGACCCTCTGAGCGGGGAGATGCTCGGTGCAAGGTGCTTCCGTGGTAGATCGGTGCGGTGCCTGGCCGATCGGTGCGGTGCCTGGCCGATCGGTGCCGTGGCCGATCGTCCCTGCCTGGCCGATCGGTGCGGTGGTCAGAGTCCTTTGAGGAACTTGGCAGCGATCGGCGCCGCGACCAACCCGCCGACGCCACCGCCCTCGATGACCACGGCAAAAGCCACGTCGTCGCGAAAGCCGATGAACCAGGCGTGGGTGGCCGGCGGAGTGGCGTTGCCGAACTCGGCGGTGCCCGTCTTGCCGTACACCGGCGAACCGCCGGTGACCCTGGCCGGAGCGCCCGAGCCGCCGGCGACCACGGCGGCCATCATGGACCGCAGGCCGGCGACGACCGGCGGTGGGAGCGCCACGCCCTTGGCGGTGTCGTCCGCCGCGCCGACGACCAGCCGGGGGGGATGGACGGTCCCTGCCGCCACCGCGGCCGCCACGCCCGCCATCAACAAGGGACTGGCAAGCACCCGGCCCTGCCCGATGGCGCTCGCCACTTTGTCCACGTCGTCGACTGGAGTCGGTATCTGACCCCCAAAGACGGGCAATCCGGGTTGGGGCTGGGTGCCAAAGCCAAACTGGCCGGCCATCGAGATAAGGGCCGAGGCCGGCAAGTTGCCGGCCATGCTGATGAACGCGGTGTTGCAGGAAATAGCGAAGGCCCGCTGGAAGGAGATGTTCGGGGAGGACTCGCCCTCGAAGTTCTTGAAGGTGCGACCTTGCACCGCCAGGGTCTTCGGGCAGACGGTCGGGCTGTCGGGGGTCAGGCCACTGGCCAGTAAGGCGGCGCTGGTAATGACCTTGAACGTCGAGCCCGGCGGATACTGGCCGGTGAGCGCTCGATCGAACGGCGTGGTGTCGGGCCGGCTCACCGCGGCGAGAACTTCGCCCGTCGAGGCACGGATGGCCACCAGGGCGGCGGGCAGCTTGACGGCGTTCAGGGCGGCTTCGGCCGCCTGCTCGGTGTGAAGGTCGATCGTGGTCTGGACCGGTTTCCCGGCTTTGCCGCTGATGGTGAAGATGGGCCCGGAGCCGACCGTGGCGCCGTCGGCGCCGACGACTTGGATGATGCCGCCGGGCGTTCCTGCTAGTTGCCGCTCGTACTGGGCCTCGATCCCCACCTGACCGATGCTGTCGCTGGCCTCGTAGGGCGCCCCCATCTGCTGCAACTGTTCTGCGGTAATGGGCCCGACCGAGCCGACGACGTGGGCCGCCAGGTCGGGGGTCACGCTCGACTGGCCGGTGTGGCGCTGAAACCGAGTCCCCGGAACGCGGAAAATGATCGGCTTCACCTGGTCATAGCGGGCGGCCGACAGATCGGCGACGGGCACGAACTGGGTCGGGTGGGAGGCGGCCGATTTGAGGGCCGCGGTGATGGCGCCGGAGTCGATTCCGGCCTGGGTGAGGGCGGTCGTCACCAAGGCGGGGCTGGCGACGGCGTTGCCTTGGAGCCCGACGGTGATGACATCGGCGGGCCCCGCCAGCACGGTTCCCCCAGAACCAAGGACGGGAGCGCGGGGGGACCAGGTGCGTTGCATACTGAGGTGGCCGCCGGCTGGGAGGGTGGGGTAGATCGTGGCCGGGGTCCACTCGACCATCCAACGGCCGAACACACGGGCCAGGTGGACCGTACCGGGGTGGCCCCAGGTTCCCAGACCGGCCAGCTCGAGCTTTGATGTGTAGGCGGCGTCGGCGGTGCTTCCGTGGGTCTTCACCGACCCCAGCCGGTACTGCGAGCTGGCCACGTTCAGGTCATCGATGACGCGCTGGTGGATGGCCGCGAAGTCGGGGGGCGGGTGCTCGACGAGCAGGGCCATGGCGGCGAAGTCCCGGCGGGACCACGCCGCCAGGTAGGACTGAGCCACGGGGGTGGCGGGGGCACCATTCGTGCGGGTGAGTGTGACGACCGCAAGTGCCGCGCCGACGAGGACGACCGCGACGACGAGGGCCAGCACCACCGGGGATCGAGGGAGGGCAATGCGTCCGGTGGGGGCGGAATGCCGGCCGGCACCGCTTAACCGGGGCGGGCGGTCGCGGTTGGGGGTCCGGGTCCGGGTGCGAGGTCCCGACGGGGTCCGAGTTGGGTCTTGATCCGGGTCGGGAATCGGGGCTTTCCGGGTTGGGGTCCGGGGCTCGCTCCGGGTTTCGGTTGCGGTCGGGGGCTCGCTCCGGGTTTCGGTTGCGGTCGGGGGCTCGCTCCGGGTTTCGGTCCGGTCGGGATGGCCGCCAGAGCTGGGGTTGAGATCGGAGCTGGGCCTCGGGCGGACAGCTCGGCCGATTCTGCGGCCGTCGGTCGGGGGTCGCGGGTTCACGACCTCGCCGCCTGGTTCGTTCTCGTGGCCGCCGTCGTCGGCCATTTTGCCGAGAGTCCCTTAGCCCTGGCCAGCCCGCATCGTCCCGGCTTGGGACTGATCGGTGCGCCGGTTCGACCCGTTGCCGACGAGGCCCCCAGGCGGGCCAAGTTGGAAATCGCCACCTTCGAAGACCGCGGCGCGCACCCCACGCCGGGCCAGCTCCCGCAGGAACGGGACGGGTTCGTCGATCAGTTCTGCCAAGCCCCCGGCGCCCGGCCGAGACAGCCGCCCCTCGGTCGTCCACGCGGCCACGACAGCGGCCACGGTGCCAGTCGCCACCGCGGGTCGGTCCAGAACTCCGTACACCTCGACGTTGTGACTCGCGCCTCGCTGGCCCCGGACCTCCACTCGAATCGCGCCGAGCATTCCTTCGGGGTGAGGCTTTCGCAGCATGGGGAGCCAGGCGGTGAGGCGATCACGCCGAGTGGCGGCCATGCGCGCCGTGACCCGCTTCACCCCTGGAAAGGCGGGCACGAGCAGGAGGGCGTCAGGCCGGGCCGCCCGGTAGCAGTCGGCACCACCGATGGGATCGGGGAACCAACACAGCTCTCGGCCCGACCCACCCGGGCGACGCCGCCACACTCCGTCGCGCCAGTCGACCGCGGTTTCGGACAACGCGGCGTGGTGCCTGCGAGCGCAGGCGGGGCCCCCGGTGCCAATGCTGGCCACGTGTACCTCGAGCACCGTGTCGAAGGCAGTCGCCGCGTGGCGGGCTAATACGCAGCTGAGACCGGGAGCGAACGCCGCCCCGATGACGATGGAAACCGCTCGTTCCCGGGCCTCGGCGTCGAGTGCCAGTAGCCCGCGGACCTCCTCCATTTCGTCGCACACCGACACCACATGGACGCCGCGTTCAAGCGCTACCTCAGCCGCGGCCCGATGGCCCGACGGTGAGGTGAGGACGAGCACATCAGCATCCGCCAAAACCTCGGCGGGAGGAGTCCCGCGTGCGCAAGTGACGGTCTCGACCCGAGAAGGACTGTTGAGGGCGTCGGCGATCTCGGCCAGCTTGGCGCGGTCGTGATGAACGAGGACGAGTCGGTCGAGGCCGTCAGTAGCTGCCAATTGGCGGGCCGCCCGGATGCCGACCGCGCCCATCCCGAGTAGGACTGCACGCATGGATCAGCGAAGGTCCGGGCCCGACAGCTCACGCCAGCCGCCCGTCTGCGGTGGCGTGCCACCAGTGCCACGCAAACGGACGACCGCGGCCACAAACGCAGTGGCTGCCAGGGCCAGCAAGGCACGTCGGAAGGCTCGCACGTGGGACCGGTTGGATTCGAACCAACCTTCAGCCATGAGCTGACCGCCTCGATGGCCCCGCAGTTCCGATGATACCGGCTGGTCTCTCGATTCCCGCGGCGGCCGGCCGACCGTCGATTCACAGGAGGCCGATCCGCCAGGTCCGCGGTGGTCGGCCGGTGGTCGGGCCGGTGGTCGGCCGGTGCTCGCATTCGTCGCCCCTGGTCGGCCAGTAGTCGGCCACCAGGTCCGTCGTCGGGTCCGCCGCCTAGTCGCTTTGTCCGCCCCGATGGTCCGCCGGTGGGCGAACGGCCGTCACTAGGGTCATCGCCATGACCAGTATGCGGGCGTCCGGGGAGCCGATGCCCATCATCGGGCGGGGTACGCGGACTTCACGATTCGGCGTCGGCAAGCGCGAGAGCCACGACGCATCGGCGTTCTACGAGCAGTTCGTCGCCCCGACCATCTCCGACGACGAGGAGATCCGGACTTGTGCCGTCACCGACACCCTGGTGGTCGGCGACGCCCGCGACATGGCCATGATCAGCGCCAAATCGGTGGCCTTGGTGGTGACCTCACCGCCGTATTTTGCCGGGAAGGACTACGAGGCCGCGTTGGGAACGGGGCATGTTCCCGGGTCGTACGTCGAGTACCTGAAGATGCTCGGTGACGTCTTCGCCGAGTGCGCCCGCGTCCTCGAGCCGGGTGGGCGGATCGCAGTCAACGTGGCCAACCTGGGCCGCAAGCCCTACCGGTCCCTCGCCGGGGACGTGACCCGGATCCTCCAGGACCACCTGGGCTTGCTGTTGCGAGGCGAGCTGGTGTGGATCAAGGGCGCGGGCGCCAACGGGAGCTGCGCCTGGGGGTCCTATGCCTCAGCGGCCAACCCGGTACTGCGGGACGTGACCGAGCGGGTGGTGATTGCCAGCAAGGGTCGTTTCGGCCGGGCTGTGTCGCGCCCGAAGCGACGCGAGCGGGGACTGCCGTGCGAGAACTCGATCACCGCCGAGCAGTTCCGGGCGTGGACGATCGACACCTGGCGGATCGCTCCTGAGCGAGCCACCCGAGTCGGACATCCGGCGCCCTTTCCCGTCGAACTGCCGCGGCGGCTCATCGAGCTGTACAGCTACGTCGGGGACGTGGTGGTGGATCCGTTCATCGGGTCGGCCCAGACGGCGATCGCGTGCTTGCAGACCGGGCGCCATTACATCGGCTTCGACACCGACGCCGACTACATCGCGCTTGGCGAGCGGCGCGTGGCCACCGAGCGTCAGCGCTTGGCAGGCATTGCCAGCCGGCTGCCCGCTGCGGACACCGGGACGGAACCGGGCTAGACGCCGGATTGCCTTTTTCCGAGGTGCGGTTTGTCGGTCGGCGGTCGGTGGTCGGCGGTCGGTCGGCGGTGTTTGTGGGCGACTTAGATTTCTGTGGGCGTTCTATGGCTGTCCGAGCGCCTTATCGCGCCCACAGAGACACAGATGTCCCACAGACATGGCTGACGACCGGTCGCCGCCCCTGCGCGGGCGGCGACCGGCTTTCTGTCGTTCAGGACCGGGTCACTGCCCCCGCCGGATGGAACAGGGCATGGATCTCGTGGAATGCCGGCTGGGGCGGCTCGGGGAAGCCCAATGCGGCGGCCACCGGACCCACACGGTCCGCTGCGAACTTCTCCTCATCGGCCTCGGACTCCCACGCGGTCACCATCTGGACCATGTCCCCGGCGACGATGGCGATGTGCAAGATGCCACCAACGGGTGGGACGTCGCGCCAGCCGACTTGGGCCTCCAGCGCCTTGTAGGCCTCGGCGGGAAGTTCGTCCTCCTCGACCACGCTGCCGGGTGTGAATGGCTTCTCGAGCTGCCAGTTGTACACCGGGTGAATCTCGACCTCCGGTTGGCCGGGGATTCCGGCCTGGGCCACGCCCGGCATCAGCCGAGTCTCGACGAAGGCGTTAAAGTCCTCCGGCGTCTCCCAGATGTCGCAGACGTTGAGCTGGTCACCCACGAACCACGACACGTGGAGCAGCCCGCCCGGAGCGGGATTGCCCTCCCAATCCACCGTCTTGCGCACCTCGTCATAGAGCTCCTGAGTAGCGCCGTCCCAACGCATCCTCATTCGTATGGCCATCGCTGCCTCTCCTCTCGTGAACATGACCGACTGGCCGTCGTACGCCCCATTCGCCTGGGGGGCACGATTGGGATCATCGGGAATGGACAGGCATGTGTCGAGTTGGTGTTGCGGTATCCGCCTAGTCGGGCGTGCTACCAACGGGCCTCAGGCCGCCTCGGCGAACTAGCGAGGATCGTCGCGGTCGAGGTTCCAGTGCCTGACCACCGAGCACACCCAGTCCGTGTCATTCCCGGGAAGGTGAGTGACCATGAAGCGGCTGATGGTGCGTTGGCCTCCTTCGTGGTCTCCGTAGAGGAGGTCGATGGTGAGCGTTCCGCGCTGTTCGATGACTTCGACGGTGGCGGCCCGATCCGGATCCTCCGGCTCTCGGATCGCGGCCTGCCAGAAGCTGATGTCTCCCGGCGGAACGTAGAGGTCTCGTCCCTGGGGCCGGAACTGGTCGATCTCTGGACGGACCAAGCCAGCTCGCCGCTGGTCGATTGCCGCAGTGGGGCTGTGCGGCAGCACGCTTCGCTCGGTCCGCCACCCATGAATGACGGCGAGACCCGAACCGACGTTGCGCAACGACATGGCCAGGTAGACGATCCCGTCGCTCGACTCGACGACAGCCTGCCCACCCCCGAGAGCGGCCCAGTGATCGTCGCCCCATCGGATCTTCTGTTTCGGGTCCTGAAAGCGCGAAGCGAAGAGCACCGGTCGTAGGCCGACCTGTAGGGCGCGCTCCGCGCTTCGCGCCGCTCGGTTGGCCGACCGGACCGAGTAGAACGTCGCCACCGCCAGAACGAGCGTGCCGCCTGCCGTCGCCAGTGACGAGATCGTCGCCCAGTCGGTCATCCCATGATCAGGCTAGACCGCCTCCTTGAGGCATCACTTCGGCCGAAGGGTTGAGTTGGCCCGGTATGGAGATAACTCCTGCGTCACTTGACGTACAGGTAATCGACAGAACGGGAGCACTCGCAGTGGTAACGGCGGAAGGCGATTCGAGGACGGGCATCATTTGCCCGGCCTCAGCCCTCGAGGTCACGCACCCCGAGAAGTCGGAGGCGCGACCATCGATGCTCAGTCTTCCGGCGCCTCGCGGGGTGCTCAGCGAGTTCGTCGTCGATCACCTTCGCCGGCCACCAGAGCGGATGCTCGATCCTGCTTGGCCTCCGGCGGAGGGCGCCGACGACGAAGACCTTCAGCTGGCCTTGTATTGCTTGTACGAACTCCATTACCGGGGAATCGAGGGCGTCAGTGACGCGTGGGAATGGCACGCCGGCTTGCTGGCATTTCGGTCCGTTCTCGAAGCAGAATTCCTTGATCGAGTAATCGCGATCGTGGGCCCGCCAGGTCCCGTGCATGATGTCAAGGACGATCTCAACGCAGTCGTCCATGGAGGTGACGGACCGTCGCTTTCGAAGTACATGGCGGAGCGAGGGACGCTGCGGGAGTTTCAGGAATTCGCTATACACCGTTCTGCGTATCAGTTGAAGGAGGCCGATCCGCATAGTTGGGTCATTCCCCGATTACATGGGGAGCCGAAGGCGGCTTTGATCGAGATCCAAGCGGACGAGTACGGGAACGGTCGATTCGAGGCCATGCACGCTACCCTCTTTGGTGTCACAATGCGGTGCCTGGGACTTGACTCCACATACGGGTATTATCTCGACGAAATTCCGGCAGTCACCTTGGCTACGGTGAACCTTATTTCACTCTTTGGACTCCATCGTCGGTGGCGCGGGGCCCTGATCGGCCACTTGGCGGTATTCGAGATGTCGTCTGTGGTTCCTAATAGTCGTTATAGCCTGGCGCTGCATCGTCTCGGTGTCGACGCGCGGGCGGCGAGGTTCTACGATGTGCACGTCCAAGCCGACGCAGTCCACGAGGTGATCGCCTGCCAGCGTCTCGCTGCGGGATTTGCGGCCCTGGAGCCTGACCGAGCTGGAGACGTACTCTTCGGCGCCCGCTGCATCATGGCGTTGGAACAAGCGTTCACTTGCCACCTCCTTGATTCGTGGTCGGACCGCCGGACGTCGCTCTACCGTCCCCATGACAAACTGTCGGTGTTGACGGGCGGCCGCGCCCTGGACGTGGAGAATGCTCGACGCTCTGCCTAGGTCGGGGTAACCGGCGGGACGAGTCGAAGAGAGATCCGCCGTCAGCGCCCGCACGCGCTGACGGCACCATCAGCGAAGCCGCCGTTTGGCGATCGCTGATGGTGCCTCCTCGCCGTCGGATTTGCGGCCCTGGAGCCTGAGCGGGCGGGAGACGTGCTCTTTGGCGCCCGCTCGATCATGGCGTTGGAGCAAGCGTTCACGCTCCACCTCCTTGATTCGTGGTCGGATCGCCGTACGTCGCTCTACTGTCCCCACGACAAACTGTCGGTCTTGACGGGTGGCCACGCCCTCGAGGTGGAGAATGCTCGACGCTCTGCCTAGCAGCTAGGCCGGGTAATCGGGACCGAGTGGAGATCCCGGAGTCAGCGCCCGCACACGCGCTGAAGGCACCATCAGCGAAGGCGCCTATTGGCGGTCGCTGATGGTGCCCTCAGTTACGTCAGCTGTTGTATTGCTCGATGGCCACAGAGGATTTCTCCTGCCGTGGCCTCGAACTTACTCGGGCTTCTGATCCCGATAGCCGCTGTTGGGGTTCGGCTCGATGATATCGGTCTCGCCGCCTGGGCGCGCCTTCAGCAAATCACCGCGCGGATCCTGCTGCTGCGGAAGGTCGGACTGGTCCTCGGTGGACACGTGCTCGTCAGCCATTTCGCTCCTCCTGTGGATTGGATAGGTAATAAGTACCCGAACTGCCAATGCTCAATCCCCCTGGCGCTATCTACCTGACAAGTAGCCAGACCTGGCGCTTACCGGCCGAGGCGCCGCGACATCTGTCCTAATGCGATACGAACGGGCCTTACCTCGATTCATACGCCGCGATCAATAGCGTCGGGACCTGCCGTTGAGTCGCTAGGACTGGACACCCGCCGCGGCCGTCTCGTTCCGCGGACATCGGGTTCCCTTGGGCGCCTTCCTATATGGGCGAACGAGTGAACGCGGGCGGAGCATGGGTTGGTGACGCAGACGATCTACGAGATGGCGGGCGGGCGGCAAGCTTTCCGCGACCTGGCACACGTGTGGCACGCGCGATGCCTGGCCGACCGGGTTGTGAGCCACGCCTTCTCGCATGGCTACCACCCACAGCATTCGGAGCGCCTCGCTGCCTACTGGGCTGAGGTGCTGGGTGGACCATCGGAGTACACCGAAGCGATGGGCGGCCAGTCAGGCGTTGTCCGCATGCACTCGGGAAACGGTGAGCACCTGGAGATGGACGAGCGAGCGCAAACCTGCTTTGCGCAGGCCCTCGATGACGCAGCCTCCCGGACGACCCTCGCCTGCGATCGACCCTCAAGGCTTACTTTCGATGGGCGACCACGGCAATGTCAACGTACCCGGGGTCGGCGGACGACGTCCCCGCCGGACTGGCTTTGGCGCGGTGGTCCTGGGATGGACCGGTGTGACCCAGGCGCACTGTCATGGGCGCTGCCTCAGGGGCCTTGCGAGCGCCGCACCGAGCGTCCCCGGCCACCAACCCAGCACGAGTCCTATCCGGCGCACGACTGTCGTGTGGACGACCGGCGCACTGTCGTGCCACTCGTACGGGCACGACTGGTCAGACAGGTAGAAGACCGTTGGCCAGTGGATCCGCAACCCGCCCGTCAACCAGCGCTTTCGCCCGTCCGG
>CAWCRD010000005.1:0-1310948 GCA_963797895.1 uncultured Acidobacteriaceae bacterium | reverse complement strand
ACCAGTTGCATCACAAACACTGCTCTAAGCGCATTCGCGTAAGAACAGGCATGCCTGCAACTGCTCTTGCCCACGAGCGTAACCGCGACCGCGCAAGGAGGGCGGAATTAGCGGAGCAATGTCATACTCTGCGTCATAGTCCGGAATTCGTGCAGCGACCGGATACGCCATAACTCGTTTGTTTTTGAACTGGTTGCCCCCCAGGGATTCGAACCCCGATATGCTGCTCCAGAGGCAGCTGTCCTACCATTGAACGAGGGGGCAATAAGGCTGGAGCACCTGGAGACGTCGTGCCTTCATGATGATAAGTGCACCGGCCCGCGCGGTCAATCCTCCATCCTTGCTAACCCTTTTGTTACAGCTTCTTAAGGGGTTCTAAACGGTTTTCTCGCTCTTCGTTCCGTTACAATCCCAGCAGGTGGAAATCCTCCTCAATTGTGTGTGGCTGTTCCTTGGACTGTCGCTGATCTCAGCGTGGTCCGCTCACGCATGGCGCACCCGCTCATGCCGGCCAGATAGCCTGCTGCCCTCTCGCGGGCTGCAATTCACTGCCCTGCTGCTGCTGGTCATCCTGCTCTTCCCGGTCATTTCGCTTACCGACGATATCGCCATGTGCACGGCTCCCCGCGATGCGGAGCGGGCGCTTCGTCTTCACGATCCTCTCGATGGATCGCAGCCCGCGCAGGCCCTTCTGCCATCGACGATGGCGTGGATGGATTTGCTGGCTGTGATGCTGCACATGGGACCCAGCCGTCCCGTCGAGCAGGAAGCAAAGCTGGTCATCCAGCTTGCAGGAACGCGGCTCCCCGTCGAATCGCGTCCACCGCCCGCCTTACTCTAGCCGATCGCACAGTCACGCGGCGGATGCTCCTGCCGCGCCCCGATCAGCCACTCACACGACGACACTCCTGAATCCGCGAGCGACGGACCGCGGCAATGAGTGTCCGCAGAGGTGCATTTGTTCAAAGCTCAATCGAGTTTCCCGCGCCCATCCCGATGGGTGCGCGGAGTTTTTTCATCGGCATGGCGCCGGATCGCGGCCCTGCTGCTGTTCACGACGGCATGCATCGCCCAGACGCCTGCTCCCTTGTCGATGCAGCAGGCAGTCGATCTTGCCCGCCTGCAGAACCCTTCCCTGCTCGCCGCTCAGGCGCACGTCACCGCTACCAGGCAGTCAGAGATCACCGCGGGGCTGCGCGTGAATCCGAATTTCAATCTCACCGGCTCCGACGTATCGCTCGCGGCTAATTCAAACAACCCCTACTTCTATTCCGCGCAGGTCTCCCGGCTCTTTGAACGTGGACAGAAGCGCCGCTGGCGTCTGGACGTCGCTCGCTCCACCACGGACGTGACGCGCAGTCAGTACGCCGATCAGGAGCGCCAGGTGGTGCTCGCCGTAAAAACCGCGTTCACCCAGATGCTGGGCGCAAAAGGCGCATTCGATTTGGCGAAGCAGAACCTGGACGACTATCGCAAGACCCTCGATCTGAGCCGTGAACGGCTGCGGGCCGGCGACATCAGCGCCACGGATTTCAAACGCCTCGATCTGCAACTGGCGCAGTTCGAATCCGACTACGACAACGCGCATACCAACTTGGTACAGGCTTCGGAACAGTTACAGACCCTGCTCGGCTATGACCGCCCTCATCCAGGATTCGATATCACGGGCTCGCTTGAGCCGCCGGACGTAACCGCGACCCTTCGCCGATACCGAGCAAAAAGCACTGCAGGCACGCCCTGACTATCTGGCGGCGCAGCAATCCGTCCGGCTGGCAGATGCGAACGTCAAGCTCGCCTACGCCCAAGGCACGACCGATCCCACGCTCGAAGGCGAATACGATCGCGCCGGAACAGCAAACTCGGCCGGCTTTCAGATCGGCATCCCGCTGCGCATCTTCGATCGCAACCAGGGCGAGAAGGCGCGCACGAAATACGAAGCGCAGTCCAGCCGCTTTGCGGAGACTGCCGCGCGGAACCAGGTGATCTCGGATGTGGATCAGGCCTGGGCTGGTTATGAAGATGCGCTCTCGCTGGCCCGCCGGTACAACGGCCACTATCTGCAAGAGGCGCACGAGGTGCGCGACAACCTGGAGTACAGCTACCGCCACGGCGGCACCACGCTGCTCGATTATCTGAGCGCATTGCAGGACTACCGCCAGGTGAACCTGGACGCGCTGAACGCCAACATGCAGGTGTGGCTCAGCCTGCATCAGGTCAGCTTTGCCGCCGCTACGGAGATCGTCCCATGAGAGCTTTGCAATTCTGTTCCCTTCTTTTCGCCGCTTCGGCACTGCTGCGTTTTCACCGGCTGTGAGAGTCATAAGGCCGCCGACGCATCCGATACGCCTGCGCCGCAGTATCGCGTGCTGGACACCGTCGTTGCGCACGTGCAGCCGGTGCACGATGCACTGACTCTGTCTGCGCGCGTCCAGGCAAATCCGACGACGGTGGTGCACATCTACCCGCCCATCAGCGGACGCGTCCTTGCTCTCAAGGTCCTTCCTGGCCAGGAAGTGGCGAAGGGACAGATCGTGGGCATGCTGCAAAGCACCGATCTTCAGCAGGCGCGATCCGATTACGAGAAGGCGAAGATCGAGGCCGCTCGCGCCGATCTGCAATTGAATCGCGGTCGCGACCTGCTGCAGCACCAGGTGATGGCGCAGAAGGACTTCGACGATCTCAACGCGGTCGATGAGGCGGCGCATGCGGAGCTGGCGCGTGCGCTGCAGACCCTCCACATCCTCGGCTACAAGGAGACCGACACCTCGGACCTGGTCGCGATCCGGTCTCCGATTCAGGGCGTTGTGCTCGACGTGAACACGGCAAGCGGTGAGTTGCAGCGTTCGCTCGACAATGCCACACCGATCGCCACCATCGCGAATATCAATGATGTCTGGGTCATCGCCGATCTGTATCCGCGCGATGTCCAGGCTGTCCGCCGCGGCCAGCCTGTCGAAGTACGCGTGAACGGCTATCCGGACACCGTCTTATCACGGCGTGGTCGACAACATCTCTGACGCGGTCGACCCGCAGACCCTCACGCTGAAAGTGCGCGTCGTTCTGCCCAATCCGCACCACCGGCTCAAGCCGCAGATGTACGCCACTGTATCGATCACCAATCAGCAGCCGCAATGCGATTGTGGTTCCGGCCACCGCCGTCATCCGCGATGGCGTCAGCACCTACGTCTTCGTGCAGACCGGCGAGAACAAATACGAGCGGCGCGATGTGCGAGTGGGCGAAACGCACGATGCGACGGTGGAGATTACCGGCGGCCTGAATGAAGGCGACCGCGTCATCAGTACCGGCGCAGAGCTGCTGCGCGGCGCGGGGTCGGAGTAGCCATGCAGGGACTCACACGCGCGCTGCTGCAGTATCGCACCATCGTCCTGATCCTTTTTCTGGTGGCGCTGGCTGCCGGCGGATTCGCCTTCTCGCAGCTCGACATTGAGGCGTACCCGGACCCTTCGCCACCGATGGTCGAGTTCATCACGCAGAATCCGGCGTGGTCCGCGGAGGAAATGGAACAGCAGGTCACGATTCCGGTCGAGACCGTGCTGAACGGCACGCCCCGGCTCACGGAGGTCCGCTCCATCAGCATCTTCGGGCTGAGCGACGTCAAGCTCTACTTCGACTTCAACTCCTCCTACTTCGTCGACCGGCAGGAGGCGCTGAACCGCCTGCAGTCGCTCACGCTGCCGAACAACCTGCAACCGCAGTTGTCGCCAGAATCGCCGGTCGGCGAAATCTATCGCTACCAGCTCATCGGACCCAGCTACTCGCTCAATGAACTGAAGGCCGAGCAGGACTGGTTCGTTGTCCGGCAGATCAAGTCCGTACCCGGCATCATCGACGTCGCCACGTTCGGCGGCACCACGCGGCAGTATCAGGCGGAGATCGATCCCAACCGGCTTTTGGCCATGGGCGTCACCATGACGCAGGTGGTGAACGCCATTCAGAACAGCAATGCGAATGCCGGCGGCAACTATCTGACCATGGGGAGCCAGAGCGTGAACGTGCGCGGCATCGGGCTGCTGAAATCGCTGACCGACATGAACAACATCGTCGTCGCCGAGCACAATGGCACGCCGATCCTGCTGCGCGATGTGGCGACGGTGAAGGAAGGACATCTGCCCCGGCTGGGGAAAGTTGGTTTCAACGAGAACCCCGACATCGTTGAAGGGCATCGTGCTGCTGCAGAAAGGCGAGCAGTCTCTCCCGGCGCTCAAAGCCCTGCGAAAGAAGATTGACGAGCTCAACTCCGGCAATCTGCTGCCGCCCGGCATGCAGATCAAGACCATCTACAACCGCAGCAGGCTGGTGAACCGCACGACGGAGACCGTGCAGCACATTGTGCTGATGGGCATGGTCCTCGTCACGATCGTGCTCTACATCACTCTCGGCGACGTGCGCATCACCACCATCGCCGCGCTCACCATACCATTTGCGCTGCTCTTCGCCTTCAGCCTCATGGTGCTCGAAGGCAGCTCGGCCAATCTCATCTCCATCGGCGCGATCGATTTCGGCATCCTCGTCGACGCGTCGATCATCATCCTCGAAAACATCTATCGCAAGCTTAGCCGCCGCCACCACGGCGAGACCTTATCGGACGTCATCGTGGCCGGTGTTGCCGATGGATCGCGGCCGGTCATCTTCGCCACGCTGATCATCCTGGTTTCGTTCATCCCGCTGTTCACCATGCAGGGCGTGCCGGGGAAGATCTTCGCGCCCATGTCCCAAGCCTATGGCTTCGCGCTGATCGGCGCGCTGCTCTATGCGTTCCTGTTCGCGCCGGTCCTGTGCTTCCTTTCTTCGCCGAAGCATGTCTCAGGAAAGGAAACCTGGCTCATCGCCCGTGTCCGCCGGACGTATGAGACAGCGCTGCAGTTTGCGCTCAGAAAGTCTTTCCTGGTCTGGACTGCTGCAATCCTGCTGCTGGTCTGTGCCGGGTTCGCATTCAGCCGGATCGGCGGCGAATTCATGCCGGCCCTCGAAGAAGGCAACCTCTGGATTCGCGCGACCACGCAGCAGGACATGGCCTTCCCGCAATCAGCGGAGCTCGCCGACCAGATCCGCAGCGTGCTGCGCAGCTTTCCTGAGGTGACGCAGTGCCTCTCGCAGATGGGCCGGCCCGATGATGGAACCGACGTCAGCACCTTCAACAACATCGAATTTCTCGCCGAGCTGAAGCCGGCAGACGAATGGCGGCCGCAGTTCCACGGCAAAAAGGAAGAGCTGATCGCAGCCATTCAGAAGAAGTTCCGCCAGTATCCCGGCATCGACTTCAACTTCTCGCAGAACATTCAGGACAACGTGGAAGAGGCGATGTCCGGCGTGAAAGGCGAAAACTCGCTGAAGCTCTTCGGCGACGACTTCGACACGCTTACCAGCACGGCAGACAGGATTTATCAGATCATGACCCACGTTCACGGCGTGACGGACGTGGGCGTATTCAACGTAGGCGGCCAGCCCAGTCTGCTCATCTCCATCAACCGTGCCGAAGCAGCCCGCTACGGCATCGCCGCGGCTGATATCAACAATGCCGTGCAGGCCGCTGTGGGCGGCGCAGCCGTGACACAGATCATCGAAGGCGAACGCCGTTTCGACTTCGCCGTTCGCTTCAGCCCGCAATATCGAGACACGCCGGAGGCAATCCGCAAAATCCTGCTGCCCACGCCGGATGGCAACCAGGTCCCGCTGGGCAGTGTCGCCGACGTCACGCTTCACAACGGCGCCTTCATGATCTACCGCGAAGGTGGACGCCGCTACATCCCGATCAAGTTCAGCGTTCGCGGACGCGATCTGCAGAGCACCATCGAGGAGCTGAAGAGCGTTCTCGCCCACCAGATCAAGCTGCCCGCCGGGTACACCTATACCTGGGCCGGCGAATACGACAGCCTGCAGAAGGAGCTGCACCGGCTCGCGTTCATCGTGCCGATCTCGCTGCTCATCGTGCTGCTGCTGCTCTATCTCCTCTTCCAGTCCTTCCGGGATGCATTGATCGTGCTCGCAACATTGCCCTTCGGCGCCATCGGCGGCATCTTCACGCTGGGACTTACCCACACCTCCTTCAGCATCTCGGCGGCAGTGGGCTTCACCTCGTTGCTCGGACTAAATACGTTGTGCACTGTCGTCTTCCTCACCGGACTGCGCCACCAGCAGCACGATCACGGGCGCGATCGCGGCGTCTTTCTCGGCGCGCTTGACGAGATGCGGCCCATCGTCATGGCCTGCATGGCTGCTGGATTGGGCTTGCTGCCTGCAGCGGTCGCCTCGGGCATCGGTTCGCAGACGCAAAAGCCATTGGCCCGCGTGGTGGTAGGGCGGCACTGTGACGACGGTGTTTGCCGTTCTCTTTCTGGTCCCGCTGATGGCGCGCAAATGGGCGCCGGTAGACCGCAACCCCGATCGCGGCGATGAGGACAATGGCGGCGGCGATGAGCCGCAGGATGGCGGAGCACCTAGTCCACTGGAGTTGGGAAAGCTACTCCTCGCGCAGCACTTCCAGCGGCCGCTGCCCGAGGATGCGGACGCTGGCGAGCCATCCGGTAAGAACGGCTAAAACGGCAGTTCCGGCTGCCGCCACAAGCGCGGCAAGCCATTCCGGACGATACGATACATCCAGCCGGTGCAGCAGTATGAAGGTGAGCAGGTTCGCGAAGAGGACGCCGACGCATCCCGCCAGCACACCGAGCACCGTAAACTCGACGCTGAAAACCGCCGCTACTCGCGCGCGACGCGCTCCGAGCGTCTTCAGCACCACCACCTCGCGAATGCGGCGGAAGCGTGTGCTGGCCACGCTGGAGGCCAGAATCACCAGTCCGGAGAGGATCGAAAAGGCCGGCCAGAAAGCGCACAATCATCGTCACCTGGTGAACAATCCCCGCCACGGTGTCCAGCAAGTCGGCAATATTGATGACGGTCACGGTCGGATACGCAGCGAACAGCGCTCGCTGCATCTCGGGAATCTGCGCTGTGTTCACATGCACCGCTCCGTACCAGACCACCGGCAGATGTACGAGTGAGCGCTCGGAAAGAATGAATTCGCTTCTTCCGAAGACGTGCTGCCCGTCGTTTGCATACAGCGCAGCCACGGTTACAGGAATGCGCCGCTCCTGCGCTGTAAAGACCAGTATCGAGCCCACCCCCACGTGCATTCGCTTTGCCAGACCCTCTCTGACGGCAATTTTGCCCTCCTCACCCGGCTTCCACCACGTTCCCGCGTGGACCTTCGTGCCCGCCGGAACGCGATCCGACCAAGTGAGGCTCACCGACTGCAGAAGATGGCGTGGCACGTTTTCCTGTTTCAATTGATCGGCGCCCTTGCCGTTCACTTCCTGCAATCGCCCCGCAATCAATGGCAAACGCTCCATCGCACCATGCACGCCTGGCTGGTTCGCGATCAATGAAGACACTCCCTCCAGCTCATCTGTCGCTATATCGATGAGGAAGATGTTCGGTAGTCCCCGACCGAGCGTCTGTTGCAAATCACGAAGCACCGCATTCTGCATGAGAAAGACGGTCAGGATCAGCATGATCCCCGCGCCGAGCGCGGTGAGAACCGCAATGGACTGGTTCCCCGGCCGATAGAGATTCGATAACCCATGGCGCACAGCAGATGGCAGACTGAGCCGAGTGCGTGTAAGCGCCGCCCGCAAAAGCCGCAGCAGCGTCCGCGCGAGCAGCGTAATGAACAGCAGCAGCGCGACCAGCGCAACCGTAAACCAGCCGGCGACCATGAGGGAGCTGGTGAGACCGGCGGCAATGGCCGCAAGGGCGAGAAGAATGACGGCGGTGAGGATCCACTGAATGCGCCGATGCTGCCAGCGCTCCTTCAACGTCATCTCTGGCGGAGCCTCCACCTGCCGACGCAAAACCAAGTTCGGCTTCACACGCCGAATATCCAGCAGCGGAGGCAGACAGAACAGTAGCGTCGTGAGCATCCCCGTGCCCAGACCGGCGAGGCCGGCGCGAACAGGCAAGTGCAGAGTCGGCTCGATCGGCAGCAGCTTCGCCGCAAGCAGCGGGATCGTCCACTCCACACCGAAGCCGGCTACGACACCGACGAGGCCGCCGATCAGTCCAAGAAGCAGCGTCTGCAGCAGATAGATACGCAGAATGTCGGAGGAGCGCGCGCCGATGGACTTCATGGTCGCCAGAATGTCCATCCGTTGTTCAAGGTGAGCGCGCATGGACATCGCCACGCCGATGGCACCCAGCACCATGGCGACCAGGCAGATCAGGCTCAGCATGCTGCTCGCCCGGTCCAGGCCCTGCGTCAGCGCGGGGTTGGCTTCGCGGAAATCCGTGACCTGCGCTTCAGGGAGTATTTTTTCCACGCGCGCATGAAGGTCTTTTACGGTGGTTGCGTTGGGGTCGAGACGCATCAGGAAGCGCTCTCCCGCGCGGCTTCCTGGCTGCAGCAGACCGCTCTTGGCCAGTCCCTGCCGTGTGATCAGCACACGGGGCCCGATGCCCATGCTCGAATTCATGCGGTCCGGCTCGCGCTCGATCACTCCCGCAATACGGAAGGCGGTATTGCCGATCTTCAGCGAATCGCCAATCTGCGCGTGCAGCCGGATCAGCAGATCCTCGCCTACTAGAACCGTCTGCGGCGTCAGCTCCGCGTGCAGCGTGCCCACCGGCCGAAGCTTGTATTCCCCGTAGAAGGGATACTTCGCCGGATCGACTGCCTTCAACGACACCAGCAGCGGAATCGGATCGGATAGGGTTGATGCCATTGACACCATCTCCGTCACCTGGGTGCGATCGACGCCCTGCAGGGCGTCCAGCCCTGCAAGCTCTTTGGCGGATGGCTGGCGGAACATGCGCGCCGAAACATCGGCGGCCATAATGGTGCGCGCCTGGGCAGTAAGCGTCTTCTGGAAGGAATTGACGAAGCCACGCACACCGGTCAGCGCCGCAACGCCAATTGCTACCGAGACGATGACGAATAGGAATTTCGCAGGCGCGGACTGAAATTCGCGCCATGCGATACGGGAAGCGGTACTCCAGCCAAGTGCGCTTCGCGGACCATTGCTTGCCGGCGCGTTCATAACTCCACCTCTGCCGCAGCCACCGACCGCGCGGCGAGTGTGTCTTCGATCACGAGGCCGTCGCGCAGTATTATCCGCCGTTCTGCGCGCTCAGAGATCTGCGGATCGTGCGTCACCATGACGAGCGTTGTGCCGCTCTCCCGATGACGGCGCAGCAGCAGTTCCAGCACATGCTCGCCATTCTGAGAGTCGAGGTTGCCGGTCGGCTCATCCGCCAGCACAATCGGCGGCTCCAGCATGAAGGCACGCGCCAAGGCAACGCGCTGCTGCTCTCCACCGGAGAGCTGCACCGGATAATGATCTAACCGGTCCGCCAGCCCCACGCTTTCCAGCAGTTCGGTCGCACGCGTCGCGACCACTACCCGACCCATTCAGCTCGAACGGAAGCAGCACGTTCTCGAGCGCCGTCAGCATCGGGATCAGTTGGTAGGACTGGAAAACAAACCCAAGCTTTTTCCCGCGAATTTCCGCAAGCTCGTCTTCGTTCAGGCGCGAGATCGGCGTGCCGTCCAGGATCACCTCGCCTTCTGTCGGCGCATCCAGTCCCGCCAGCAATCCCAGCAGCGTGCTCTTCCCGCTGCCCGAAGCGCCCATGATCGCGGCGAACTGACCTTCGGGAATCGTCAGGTCGATGCCGCGAAGGATCTCCACCAGGTTCGTACCGTTATGAATGGACTTCTTCAAGCCCCGCACTTCGATCATGCCGCCCCTTCACTTCTCGTGCCTTCATCCCGCCGGCACTCTACTGCTAGATTGAACGTGTGACCTGCTCCCGGAGTTCCCGTTTGCGGCTTTGCCTTGGTGTTGCTCTTGCGATGGCGATCGCAGGCTGCAAGGGAAAGTCCACTCCGCCTGCACCGGAGGCCGCCACACCGGCCGCTGCGCCTGCGCCGTCCACTCCACAGGCCCATGATGATCGTCCAGTCATTGTCGCGTTCGGCGACAGCCTTACAGCGGGCTATGGGACCGATGCCGGCAACAGCTATCCCGATTTTCTGGAGAAGGACCTCAACGCGGAAGGGCTTTCATTATCACGTGGTAAATGCCGGCATCAGCGGAAACACGACCAAAGACGGTCTGGACCGGCTGGATGACGTGCTTGCGCTCAAGCCTGCTGGTCGTCATCGTCGCATTCGGCGGCAATGATGGTCTGCGCGGTCTCCCCATCGACAGCACGCGCAGGAATCTCGATCAAATCGTCTCTACGCTGCAGCGCGCTGGCGTCAAGGTCGTGCTCGGCGGCATCACGCTGCCTCCCAACTATGGACCGGACTACATTCGCCAGTTCAACGAGACCTACGCAGTGCTGGCGCGGCAGTATCATGTGCCGCTGCTTCCCTTTCTGCTCAAGGACGTCTACGGCGTTCCCGGCAGCATGCAGGCCGATGGAATCCACGCCACCGCGCAGGGCAATCAGCAGGTAGCGCGCAACCTGCTGCCGCTGATCACTCCGCTGCTGCATAGAGCGATAGGCCTTCAGCCGATCACCACGACCGGCTGAAACATCGTGCCCGCAATCGCGTTGCGCAATGCCGATGAGCTCGTGCCGGTCTCGCAAATACCTTGACGTGCGTGGCGGCGGAAAAGTCAGCGAGATTGCACATCGCACCATTCCGCATGCGACCTGCCGTATGCGCATCGGCAGTGGTCGCGGGCAACTCGGGCAGCAGCGTGCGCGGATGCGGAAGATGCTCTTCCACTTCGCCTGCCTTGGCCAAGCAGCTGCCAGCTCTTCCAGGGTAAGCGCCGCCTATTCCGTGAACGGCCCTGCGGCAACGCGCCGCAGCGAAGCCAGATGCGCTCCGCAACTCATCCGTTGGCCCAGATCGTGCGCCAGTGAACGGATATATCCACCGGCAGAGACGGTCGCGCGAAATGCGGCCGTGTCTCCGTCGACGGAAGTGAATTGGAAATCGTGGACCTGGATGCGCACCGGCGCAAGCTCGACCGCCTCTCCGGCTCGGGCGAGCGAGTATGCTGCGCGTCCGCCGATCTTCTTTGCACTGTATGCAGGCGGAGTCTGCAGCAGCTCACCGCGAAAATGCTCCGCATGCTGCGCTCAGTTCTTCCGGGTTCAGCGAAACCGGCGTGTGCGGGCCCACGGCTTCGCCTTCCGCATCGTATGTAGTCGTCGCCTGACCGAAGCGGATCGTGCCCGTATACGACTTCTCCATGCGCCCGAAAAACTGCGCCAGGCGCGTATAGCGGCCCAGCAGCAGCGGCAGGACTCCGGTAGCCATGGGATCGAGCGTTCCCAGATGCCCGATCGAGCGCTCATTCAGGATGCGGCGCGTGCGGGCCACCACATCATGCGAGGTCAAGCCCGCCGGCTTGTCGAGAATCAGCAGGCCGTTCACTTCCCCACTATACCGGCCCCGCTCTAGAAGGAGCCGCGCCCGTGATCCCGCACCAGCGACAGGAACTCCGCGCGCGTCTTGTCTTCGAGAAACACTCCCGACATCGCAGATGTTACCGTGGATGAATTCTGCTTTTCCACCCCGCGCATCATCATGCAAAGGTGCCGCGCCTCGACGACGACGCCCACGCCCTGCGGCGCAATCGCCTCCTGCAAGGCGTTTGCGATCTCGCGCGTCATGCGCTCCTGCACCTGCAGCCTTCGCGCAAAGACGTCCACCAAGCGCGGCAGCTTGCTCAGCCCCACCACTTTGCCTTTCGGGATATACGCGATGTGCACCTTGCCGAAAAACGGCAGCAAGTGGTGCTCGCATAGCGAGAACATCTCGATGTCCTTCACCATCACCATCTCGTCGTAATCCACGTCGAACAGCGCGGAGCGCAGAAGCTCTTGCGGATGCTGCCGGTAGCCCTGCGTCAGAAACGTCATCGCCTTCTCGACGCGCTCCGGCGTCTTCAACAATCCATCGCGCGTCGGATCTTCGTCGAAGCGCGTCAGCAATTCCGCATAGAGCTGCTGCGTCGTGTAGCGTTCCAGGCCTTCAGACGGCAGCCGCTTGCTCCTGCTCACCGGCAGCTTGTGAATCGCCTGGATGGTTGCTC
Source organism: uncultured Acidobacteriaceae bacterium (assembly GCA_963797895.1). Lineage (GTDB taxonomy): Bacteria > Acidobacteriota > Terriglobia > Terriglobales > Acidobacteriaceae > KBS-83. The sequence goes on along the minus strand of CAWCRD010000005.1, from coordinate 1,298,876 downwards.
CTGCGTGTGCGGCTGCACGTCTTTCTTTAGCCATGCATCGCCTCCCCTGCGTACTCAAAGAAATTGTTCTCTGTCTCTTCGATCCGTATCCGGTCGAGTTTGCCGGACGGCAATTCCCTGGCAAGCAGACGATAGATGACCCGGCACAGATTCTCCGTCGTCGGCACTTCCTGCTGGAACAGCCCATCCGCATTGAGATTGGCAAGATGGAAACGCGCGTACGACCGATTTATCTACGACGCGCATCCAGATCCGCCATATTCATCACCATGCCCGTCGCTCGATCCACCGGACCGCGCACGGAAACTTCCAGCCGATAGTTGTGCCCGTGGCCATGAGGGTTGTTGCACTTTCCATAGACGTTGCGGTTCTCCTCCGGGCTCAATGCCGCGCAGTCCAGCCGATGCGACGCGCTGAAATGATAGCGGCGCGTGAAAGTCACGTTCATCGCGCAGCCTCCGGCCCGAAACAATCCGCATACAGATCGGGTGTTTCATACACGCGCACGCGCTGCAGCTTCGCGCCCGGAATCTTCCCGTCCAGCCGCTCCCACGCGCTCACCGCAATGTTTTCGACCGTCGGCACCCGCTCGCGGAACTCCGGAATTTCCAGGTTCAGGTGGCGGTGATCGTAGACGTCCACCACTTCGCGATGCATCACGTCCTTCAGTTGCTTCAGGTCCACGACAAAGCCCGTCTGCGGATCGACCGCTCCGGCTACCGTTACCTCCAGCGTGTAGTTGTGGCCGTGCCCATTGCGATTGGCGCATTTTCCGAAGACGCGCTGATTCTCCGCCTCGCTCCAGGCGTCGTTCCAGTAATAGTGAGCCGCAGAAAACTCTGCCTTCCGGGTCAGTAAAATCATGCTTTGTCCGTCATCGTCTGTCTCTATATGGATGTCTCGCGCAGCGGATTGGCTTCATCTGCCGCCAGACCCGGCAGGTTCCCCGTATCATGGGCTCAGTGAAGCACGCCTGTTTCATCCTGATTGCTTTTCTGCTCCTTGCCGCCGGCTGCGACCGCGGCAGCCATCCCCGTCAGACGGGCCGCCTGGCGCCTGATTTCACAGTAACGGACGGCAGCCGCAGCGTCCATCTGGCCGACTACCGCGGCCGAGTCGTCGTGCTCAACTTCTGGGCGACCTGGTGCATACCCTGCATTGCCGAGCTGCCTTCCCTCATGGACATGCAGCGGCAGCTTCCCGAACGTCCAGGTGCTGGCCGTCAGCGTGGATGAGGATCCGCAAGCCTATCGGGATTATCTGGTCCAGCACAAGATCACCCTGCTGACCGTGAACGATGCCGCGCACCGCTCAGCCGACCTGTTCGGCACCTACAGGTGGCCGGAAACCTACGTCATCGACCAGCACGGAGTGATCCGGCGCAAGTTCGTCGGCGCGCAGGACTGGACCAGTCCCGAGATCCTGGAATACCTGCGGCGTCTCTAGACCATGTCCGGGCCGCAGAGCTGCTCGGATTGCTGCGGCTCAAGATCTTCGGGAAAATGATCTATGATGCCGGCTAACGGCTCCCATCCGAAGCAACGGCAGATTGGGCTGCTCAGCGATCTTCCGTGCACGACAGTCGCCTCACCTTCGCTCGTTCAGGATCTTGCAATAGGGGGAATGTTCCATGACGAACGTCGATGTTCTATTCCGGTATGAGCAGCAGCCCTCTGAGGCCGCGATGTTCGCGCTCGGCAATCTCAAGGAGGTATATGGGATCCGCCGCATTGAGATCGATCAGCCGGGAAAGACCATCCGCGTGGAGTACGATGCCACCCGCCTGACCCGCGCCGTGGTCGCAAACCTGCTGCGCCGCGGCGGCATCAGCGTTCTGGAAGAGGTGCCGCTGTTGCGCCGCAGAATCCGATCGAGCACCCAGACGCCTCACAGCCGCCCGCTGCTGTCAAAGTAGTCCGAGCGCTTCTTAATTCCTGTTGATTCTGCAAGGGATCGCGTCAGGCAGCCGCCTGCGCCGGCGCCCATTGTTCTTGCCTGCGTCGCAGCAGCCAGTCCAGCGCAAACCGCCCCGGCCCGAAGATCAGGATGAGCAACGACGCGAACAAAAATGTGTACGGGTCAGCGTTATAGAACTTCCCAGGATCGGAAAAAATCGCGCGCAGCGCCTCCGGATCCGCTGTGAGATAGGCGACGATCATGTCGCATGCCAGCAGCAGGCCAATCAGCGCGAGATCCCAGACCAAGGATGAGCAATATGCCACCGATGAACTCCAGGGCTGGAGACGAATACCACGTTCGCGCCGGGAAACGGAATGTGAAGACTCGCGAAGAACTGCGTTGCCTGCGGAAGATGATGCAACCTTCCCCAGCCCGACTGCGCAAACTGCCAACCCCAATAGAGCCTTACCAGTAGCAGAAACGGCGATTGCAATGAGGAGGCGGCGCGACGGAACTGCGCATAGAGCGCGAGTATGCGATTCGAGTCTGTGGCTTCTCGTCATTCAGTTCACGCGCTTTCGCGCCAGCCGCCTTGCGGCAGCCGGTTTGTGGCGGCAGAACCAGCCCAGTTCCGCCCAGTTCGCAAACCACTCCTGCACACGTGCGGGGCGCTCTTCTTCCGGCAGCCTGACGATACAAACGCGCGATCGAGCGCTTCGCCGAGCGTGCTTCCCTCGCTCAGAGCAGAGCAGCAATTGATATTCTTCGCGCTCCAGCCGCTTGTAATAGACAGCATTCTCAAACCGGTGCACGCAGAGAAAAATCTCGCCCGCTCTTGAGAGAGAGTGGCAGACGGCGGCTCCGCGAGTGCTTCGCCTCTGTCACGGCGTTGCTGGCTACGCCCTGCGACCCCTGTTGCCGATGCACCTCGATGACAAAATCATCCACCGCATGCGCCAGATGCAGCAGGCGTAAGTGCGGCTGCAGTGAAAGCTGCGAATCGCCATCGAGCTGGCCCATGTCGGCGAGCGTAAGCGCGCGCTCCTCCGCATTATCGAACGCTTCAATGTAGGCCCACTCGAGCCGCACGACATCGAGAGCCAGCGCAATCTTCTTCCCGCATATTCGGGATGCTTCTCAAGCCAGCCCTCAAGTTGCGATCCCAGGTTGCGCAAGGTGAAGGACTGCGACGGGCACTCTTCGAGATATGCGCGAGTAAGCCTGCTCGAAGGCCGCCTGACCGATGACCGCGGCCAGTCCCGGGAAAATCCTCCGCGAACGCGGAAATGATACGGAACCAGTACTGGCGGTTGTAGATCTCCAGTCGCTCAAACGACGTGAGCCGGCTGTTCGGCTTGATGAAAGCCGCAGCTTCCGCCTTCATCGAGCGGCCATCGCGCGCCTTCCGCTGCATGTTCTCATCGCGCGTCAGCGGCAGCATCACTGCCTCCGCCATCCTGCGTTGCAGCTCCAGCAGAGTCATCGCGCAGACTCCAGCAGCCGCGCTCTCTTCACGCTGTACGGTCATCGGCAAAGCCGGCGTCTCTGCTCTCTTCAGATAACGATTCGCCTTCAGTGCTTCTGCATGCACTTCTTCGAAACTGGGGATGTTGTCGTCCCACTCCAGCAGGGTCGCGGTTGGACCGCAGCGCTCGATCGCGCGCGCATAGAGTGCCCACACCGGATCGATCACCGGGTGATCGTGCGTGTCCAGAATGTATTTGCGGTATTTCGAATGGCCGGCGATGTGGATCTGCGCGACGCGCCAGCCTGGAACGCTGTTCACGTAGGTCAGCGGATCGAAATCATGGTTCTGCGAAGAGACATAAATATTGTTCACATCCAGCAGAATGCCGCAGTCCGCCGCTTCCACGACCTCGTTCAGAAACTCCCACTCCGTCATCTCGCTCTCGTGATACTCGGCGTAGCTGCTCACGTTTTCTACCACGATGGGTACTTCGAGATAGTCCTGCACCTGGCGAATGCGCTTCGCCGTCACCTTCACCGCCTCCCATGTGTAGGGGATCGGCAGCAGGTCGTGCGTGTAGCGGCCATCCACACTACCCCAGCAAAGGTGGTCGGAGAGCCACGGCGTATTGGTACGGCGCACCAGTGTTTTCAGCCGTTTCAAATGCTCGCGGCTTAACGGCTGCGCTGAGCCGAAGTACATCGAAACACCATGCTGCACCACGCGGTAGCGATCCAGAATCTGATCCAGCACCTGCAGCGGACGACCGCCATCCACCATGTAGTTCTCGGAGATGATCTCGAACCAGTCGACGACCGGCTTCTTTTCGAAGATGTGCTGATAGTGCGGGATTCGCAGTCCAATCCCGACACCGTAATCCGTAAATCCATTGAAACGATTGGCAGGCATTCGCTAAATCCTGGTCAGGCAGGTCGTACTTGCAGTCACGGCATGAACGGAGAGGTTTGCGCGAGAGCCACCTTTCCACCAGGCGACCCTCGCGCAGGTGGTAGTGACTTACTTCGGCATCTTGGAGCCGTCAGTTGCGCAGCCGCCCTTGCCTTTGCAGCTGTTCTTGGCCTTGCAGCCGTTGTCGCTCGATTTGCATCCGCCCTGGCCCTTACAGTCGTTCTTGCCCTTGCAGGAGTGCTTGCTGGTGTCCTGGTAGTTGCTCTTCAGGTGCACGGCGGTGCCCACGTTCGAGCTTGCGCTCACGCTGGCCTGGTCCGTTCGGCTGGGCAGCGGGCTGAGCATTGAGGCGGGCGGAGGTGCCACCGAAGAGACCGGTCACGGCCGCAGTCAGAATCAGAGTCTTAACACTGGAGTTCATCGCAAGAACCTTCCTTGTTGAAATTCCGCAGATTGTTTGAACCTGCGGGGTTGGACCATCCGGAGTACGTTGTGTACCGCATCTGCGGATTGCAACTTCTTTGGCAGTCCGGTCAGAAAATAGCCCCGGCACAACCATCTCTAGCGAGACCGCAATGCCTGGCATCCCGTAAGAGTCGATTGCACAGATGAGGTTACAGCCCCCGCAGTTTTATTCCTCTTGAAGGCAGGCGCGCAACTGAAGAAGCTTCGCGCTGGTGCGAACGTCACGGCCCGACGCCTTGACCGCCACTCGCGGCAGGGCCGGAATGCGCGCCGGCGAAGCTTCAGCGCACGCCGGCTTCACGCTGCCGGTCAGTTCTGCGCGCGCGCGCCGGGCAAGGATATAGGCCAACCGCGAGGCAGCCAGAACGAGCACAAGCCCCACTGCGATCCATACCGCATAAAGCACATGCACAACCCACAGCGGCGCGACGCCGACATGACGCAGCAGCGACGGGCAGAAAATTCCAGGTTGTGATGTGTATCGCATCCCACGAGTCCTGAAACATGGCCGGCGTATTCAGTCCCCACGCAGCCCGTTTGTGAAGCACGAAGGCCACGATGTTCTTGAAGCGTAGGAACACAACCCAGGTGGGATGGCCGAGAGTTTCCATCTGGTAAATCTCCAGCGGCAGCCAGAACGCCAGGGATGCGCACTGAATGGCAAAACTGAACGCCGTGATCGCCAGCCCCAGATGACCAGATCGCCTTCCCCAGACTTTTTCGATAGCGCAGCAGCAGCGGGATCGCCGGCAGGGTCGCGAGTTCCACCGCGCTTGAGATATAGCGATCGCCCCAGGCAAAATCGCCGGCCCACCAGTTATAGCGCGCGTAAAAGACGATGTATGCCGCGAGCATGAGGAAGGTGGCCAAAAGAAAAGCGCGCACTGCCGGTGCAAGCCGCTTCCACAAGACAATCGTGAGCAGCAGGGTCAACACAAAGAGCGGGTCGAAGAGGAAGATCGTCTTCTCCGGCATGAAAAACGGCCCGAGAATGCCGGAATGCAATCCGCCCTCGAACCATCCGCGGTTGAATGGAAAGTTCGCCGGTAGTGTCGGATCCATCTGCCGCTGCTCTCGCGCGAAAGACAGCAACGTACGTATTCGTCCACGAACCGAACCGGATGTACTGGTAGATTCGATCGAGCAGCAAAAACACCGCATATACCGGAAGAACGCTACGGAGATATTCGCCTACAAATGCCGGGCGAGAAACATCCTCGACGGCGCATCACGCCTGGCAAATATCCCGGCGAGCAGGATGAAGCAGCCTGCTGCGAAAAGGTCCAGCGTGGTGGTAAGCCGCGTCAGCAGATTCAGCCCCAGCGCCGCCGAACCCCAGAACAGCGCGCGCCGGTCCCCTGTCTTCAGCCACTTGTATTGCAGTGCGAAGCCGGTGATCGTCAGCAGCAGAACATAGTTGTTCTCCTGCATGTTCTGCGCGTAGATGCAGATGGGTCGTGGCGCAGAGCAAGGCCAGTGTGCCAGCGACAGATTCGCCCTCGGAAAATCCCAATAGTGCCAGCAGACGGAACGCGGCAAGCGCCGTCAGGACGTTCACGAGAATATTGGTGCTCACGCTGACGACAATGCTGCGGATCGCCGGGTCTGCCTGGCTGTCAACGTATTCGCGCCAGAACGGCAGATGGCTCGCAGCCGAACCGATCAGGTCAGCCGGCAGCATAAGCAGTGACTGCCCGATGCCGTACCAGGCATAAAGCCGGCCGCCGCGCCCGTGCAGCCCGAATTCCGGATACTCGCTAGGAAATACCTGTGGCTGCCCGGTCCACAGCGAGTGCGTCACCTGCAGCCGATGGGTCGTGTCGGACGTGCCGAGCTCGCCTGATTGGATCAGGAAGGTAAAGAGCCCGGTAACAAGAAGCAGCAGAAAGAGAGGACGAGAAGTGGCCGAGGCGGCATCAGCCCCATGGTACAGGCGGAAAAGCGCAATGATCCGACGCTTCTGCAATCAGACCCAAGATGCTCCGAACTGGCTTAGCGCGAATGGTGCGCCATCGCTCGCTCGAATGGAATGATGGCTATCCTACGAGGTGTGGGTTCATTGGGTCGCGGCGACTTTTCGCCAATACGGAAAATCGTGACGTCTCGCCGTTCCCGCCTGGGCTCAGAATCGAATGATGGGACCAAACGTGGTCCTCAAGTTATTGTGCGCGCCGCCATTGAAGTAGATCGCGTCACCGAGCTCGAGCCGCAGTCCGACTGGCCCCAGGGTTGCTTCCACGCCGCCGCCGGGATAGAGCGCAGCGTTGAAACTGGATGTACGGATGCCGAGGACGCTACTCACGACACTGCTGTACGGGATCAGGTTCGGACTCAGCCGGAAATCGATAAAGCCGGCCTTAGAGCGTGGCGAATGGACGAAGGTGACCGTGCGCGGGCTGGAGCATGGGCCCAAATAGACCATCCGTCACGCCGATGGAGGTCCGTTCGATCGCAGCGACATCGCCATTCGTGACGTTGTGGTACACGTCTTGGAAGTTCACTCCGTACCCGTAGGCAACCTCTCCTTCCATCATCACATTGCGGTGGACCCGATACCCGAACCTTCCACCCAATCCGAAGTTGTCGGTGTTTGTCTGCGAAACCCTGAGATAATCGAGAATCAGCCAACTTCGGCACGACTTTGTGCGTGAGCCTGGACGAACCGCCCCACAGCAAAATGAGCCGCCATCGCGAGAGCAACTTTGCCCATTGCAGAAAAGCGCCTTTCCAGTCCAAGACAGACTAGATGCGGGAAAGCTTTCCCCAGTTGGTAAGCTGCACGCCAGTAAGTGGCTCTGGTTGAGCATCAGCGACAAGGATAGCCCTAGCCGTCTGACTTGATTTGAATGATGGTGCGCCCAGAAGGATTCGAACCTCCGGCCTACTGATTCGTAGTCAGTCGCTCTATCCAACTGAGCTATGGGCGCACAACAGGTGGGACTCACTGAGGATAGCAAGAGGAGTGGATGAAATCAAACGAGCGGAGGCGCTTGCACTCCGCTCATTCCGGACCTCAGTAGATATGGAAATTGACTTCGATGGTGATCTCTACGGGAACGGGTTTTCCCTGGTATATGGAGGGCTTGAACTTGTACTGGCGCACGGCTTCGATGGCCTTTTCGTCCAGTCCCATGCCCAGCTTGCGGACGACGCGGATGCGCTGCGGCATGCCGTGCGCGTCCACGATCAAGCGAGACCACCGAGACGCCCTGATACTTGGCGCGGCGCGCTTCGTCGGAGAACTCGGCGTCGACGGAGTAGATCAGCACCGGCGGCGAGACTCCGCCTCCGACGTGATAGAGGCCTCCGCCGTAGCCGCCGCCTTCACCCGGTCCGTAGCCTGCGCCGGAACCGGAGCCGATGCCGCCACCGTCGCCCGAGCCGAGGCCTGCGCCCGAGCCGGTGCCGTTGGCTGCCGGCCCTACGATGTTGGTCCGCGGATCGCCCAGGTTGGGCAGATTGTTGTTGGGCAGCGCGATATTGGGCGGCATCTTGATGGTGGGCTCGACCGCCAGCTTGGGATGCGGATTCACCGCCAGCATGGGCGGCGTGATGGGCGTCTCAGAGAACTTGGGCAGCCGGCCCTTGGGCGCCTGCACCAGCTCGTGCGCGCCTCCTCCGCCTCCGCCCCCCATGGCCGGGCCTTTGGGCGCGATGGGACGGAACGGCGAGATATCGATATTGGCCACCTGCGGCTTGGGCGGCACCGGCTTGGGATGCATGCGCGCTTCGATGATCAGAAAAATGATCAGGCCGATGATGGCCACGTGCGCCCCGACCGACAGCGATGTCGATAGCGGGCTGCGCTTGACGCGGAAGGGATCCGCCACCGCCACCGCATGCGACGTCAGCACCAGCGGCGGCAGCTTCTCCCGATGAAATAAGCCGCGCACATTGCCCAGCATCGTCCGCCATGCCGGCTCGTCCACCACCGGATTGAATAACAGCGGCTCCGGCGGGAGCAGTGCGTATTTCGGATTCAACGTCGGGCGGGGGCAGGACCTGATTTGTCATATACACTTCGTGACCTTACCGGCCGGCAGCCTGCGGCATGACGGCTGTGATTTCTCGATTATCTATGAACGCGCTCCCCAATGTCTTCGATTTGACGGGGTCTCCTACACCAAAATAGAGGCCAACAGGTAACGGGAGTCATGTTCAGCTCCTACCCGGCAATGGACCAATATTGAGTGAGACGAGGAGTTGCGCCGATTGGTCACTCAGAAAAGTGACCCGGGACCGGCGTTCTACAATAGTCCTTTCCAGATCATGACTTTGCGTGACCCAGTGACCACCCCAGAGCCCAAATCGTCTCCCGAAGGAGGCCGGCCGGAGCTGAAGTCCACCCTTCTGCTGCCTCGCACCCCCTTCCCCATGAAGGCCAACCTGCCCGAAAACGAGCCAAAACGGCTTCAGGAGTGGCAAAAAGTCGGCCTTTACGAGCAGATTCGTCAGGCGCGCAACGGCGCCCCGAAGTACATCCTGCACGATGGGCCGCCTTACGCCAACGGCCCCATCCACCTGGGCCACGCCCTCAACAAATGCCTCAAGGACTTCATCGTGAAGTCGAAGACCATGGCCGGCTTCGACTCGCCCTATGTCCCAGGATGGGACTGCCACGGCCTGCCCATCGAAATCAAGGTTGACGAGCAGTTGGGCCGGAAAAAGCTCGAAATGGATCCCATTGCCGTCCGCGCCGCCTGTCGTGCCTACGCGCAGAAATTTATCGATCTCCAACGCACGCAATTCGAGCGCATCGGCGTCCTTGGCCGCTGGCAGAACCCCTACACCACCATGTCCAACCAGTACGAGGCCACCACGCTCAAGGCGTTCTATGAGCTCTTCGAGCGCGGCTTCGTCTACCGCGGCCTGAAGCCCGTCTACTGGTGCTGGCATGACCGCACCGCCCTGGCTGAAGCCGAAGTTGAGTACGAGATGCACACCAGCCCCAGCATCTACGTGCGCTACGCGCTCACGAGCTCGCCGGAAGCGCTCTCGCCGGCGCTCGCCGGCAAGGCCGTCTACGCGATCATCTGGACGACGACCCCCTGGACCCTGCCCGCCTCGCTAGCCATCGCCTTCCAGCCGGAGTTCGAGTACGTCGCGCTCGAAAACGCTGACGGGAACGTCTATTTAGTCGCCGCATCGCTGGCCGATGCGGTCAAGGAGGCCTGCCATCTCGAATCGGCAAAGGAGATCGCACGCTTCAAAGGCGCGCAGCTGGAGCGCGCCACCTTCCAGCATCCCTTTCTCGACCGCTCCATCCTTGGCGTGCTCGCGAACTACGTGACTGCCGACCAGGGCACCGGCGCCGTCCACACTGCGCCTGCCCATGGAGTGGACGATTTTTATACGGGCGAGCGCTACGGCCTGGATCAGACCACCAAGGTCGATGCCGCAGGCCGCATCCAGGACGGTCTCCCCGAGTACAACGGGCTGCAGGTCTTCAAGGCGAATCCCGAGATCGTGAAGCTGCTTGAAGCACGCGGCGCGCTGCTGGCCCGCAACGACATCTATCATTCCTACCCGCACTGCTGGCGCTGCCACCACCCAGTGATCTTCCGCGCGACCGAGCAGTGGTTCATCTCCATGGAGACGCCGATTCAGCGGCCGGACAGGAGCACTGTCAGCTTCCGCCAACGCGCTCTCGATGAGATCAAACGCGTCAAGTGGGATCCGGCATGGGGCGAGGAGCGCATCTCCAACATGATCGCCACCCGGCCCGACTGGTGCATCTCCCGCCAGCGCATCTGGGGCGTGCCGATTGCGCTCTTCCTCTGCACCAAGTGCAACCGGCCGCTCGAATCGCCCGAAGCCTACGCACGGGTGGTCGAGCTCTTCCGAGAGCACGGCGCCGACGCGTGGTACGACAGCACCGCGGAGAACGTGCTGCCCGCAAACACAAAGTGCGCCGGCTGCGGCGGAACCGAATTCCGCCGTGAGACCGATATTCTCGACGTTTGGATCGACTCCGGCACCAGTTGGGCCGCTGTGCTCGAAGCTGAGCCCGAGCTGCGCTTTCCATGCGACCTCTATACGGAGGGCGGCGATCAGCATCGCGGATGGTTTCACTCTTCTTTATTGTTCTCGGTTGGGCTGCGCGATACAGCGCCCTACAAAGTCGTCGCCACCTCCGGCTGGACGCTGGATGAGCAGGGCCGCGCCTTCTCCAAATCGCTCGGCAATGGTGTCGATCCCGTCGATATCGCGAAGCGCCTGGGCGGGGAGATCGTGCGTCTGTGGGTCGCCTCGGTCGACTTCCGCGAAGATGTTTCGGCCAGCGAGAAGCTGATGCAGCGCGTGGCCGACAACTACCGCAAGCTGCGCAACACCTTCCGATTCCTGCTCGGCAATCTGCACGACTTCGATCCTGCGCAGCATGCTGTCACATGGGAGAAGCTCGAGCCGCTCGACCAGTACATGCTGGTGCGTGCCCGCGAAGCTCACCGACAAAGGTGCTGAGCGTGGTACGAGCAGTTCGAGTTCCACCGCATCTATCACGCAGTCAACGAATTTGCGAATGTCGATCTCAGCGCGCTTTACCTCGATGTGCTCAAGGACCGCCTTTACACCTTTGCGCCCAATAGCCGCGAGCGCCGTGCCGCGCAGACCGTGCTGTGGAAGATCACAGAAGCTCTTGCGCGGCTGGTCGCGCCGATCCTCAGCTTCCTGGCCGATGAGGTATGGCAGTATCTTCCGGCGGATCCAAAACGCCAGACAAGCGTGCATACTCGCGACTTTTCCCGCCGCGGACGAGCTCGCGCCCGCAGCTCAGGAACCGCTACTCGCCGACTGGGCGCGGCTACTTGCACATCCGCGATACAGCACTCCTTAGCCTCGAAGGGGCGCGCCGGGACAAGCGCATCGGAAAGGCGCTCGATGCGAAGCTGATACTGGAACTCTCCGGGCAGAGCTGGAGGTTCGCCCAACGCTACCAGCCCAGTCTGAAAGAACTGCTGAACGTCTCTCAGGTAGAGATCGTCAGTAGCCAGTACTGATCAGATTCGGTAGCGTGCCACCCATTCCAGCAGACGGCGAGAAATGCGCGCGCTGCTGGAACTACCGCACTGACATCGGCGCTGACCTTCGCTGGCCAACCGTCTGCGGACGCTGCGCCGGCGCGCTCGATGAAATCGGCTTTCCGCCCCTCAACGAAGAGGACGCTGACTGATGTCCGACGCCACCACCGCGGCGCGTCCGGCCGACCGCCGCGGCATCCTCTTCCTCGTCTCGATGCTTGTCATCCTGCTCGACCGCGTCACCAAGATCGCGGTCGCGCACATGCTGCCTCTGGGCGGCGCAGCATGTGGTGATCCCGAAAGTCTTCTGGATTTCGCACGTGCTCAACACCGGCGCCGCCTTTTCGCTCTTCGGCGATACGGCATCGCCGGAGCGCGTGCGCTGGCTGCTGGTCGGCTTTTCGCTGATTGCCGCCGTCATCGTCGTCATCGTGCTCGTGCGCATCGGCCGCCGCATCACCGCGACCACCTTCGGGCTTGCGCTGATCCTGGGCGGGCGCGATCGGCAACGTGTGGGACCGCATCCGCACCGGCGCGGTCATCGACTTTCTGGAAGTCCACATCGTGCACTACCACTGGCCCGACTTCAACATCGCCGACTCCTGCATCGTGATCGGCGGCATCCTGCTGGTGCTGCACTCGCTGGTGGCTGCCGCGAGAACCATAAGCCCGCGGCTGCGAGCCAACGGGAGCCGCCATCGCAAATCGCGTCGCGAGGGCCATCTGCCCGCGCCGCAAGCCCTATACTGAAGAGTGCATCCCAAACCCCCGAAGAGCCACCACGGATACGCCTCCAGTGAACGACGCTATCGTGATCCGCGGCGCGCGGACCCACAACCTGAAAGGCATCGACTGCGAGATCCCACACGGGAAGCTCACGGTCGTCTCCGGCGTCTCCGGCTCGGGTAAATCTTCGCTCGCCTTCGATACCATCTATGCCGAGGGCCAGCGCCGCTACGTCGAGTCGCTCTCCGCCTACGCGCGACAGTTCCTGGAGCGTATCGAGAAACCAGATGTCGACCTGATCGACGGCCTCGCGCCGGCCATCGCGATCAAGCAGAAGAACACGACGCGCAATCCGCGCTCGACCGTAGCCACCGCCACCGAAATCTACGACTACATGCGGCTGCTCTATGCGCGCTGCGGCACGATGCATTGCATCGTCTGCAACAACCTTGTCCGCACGCGACTCGGTGGATGAGATCGCCGCAGCCATCCTCGCGCTTGGCGACGGCACCCGGCTGCATGCGCTCTTTCCTGTGGAGCAGCGTCGCCCGCCGGCTTCGGAAGACCTCGCCGTCAGCGAGCATCCCGAAGGACGAGCCGGCGAAGCCGAAGCGTGCTGCAAAGAAGACGAAGACCGCACCGGAGAAGACCGCTCCGGAGCCAATTTCGGACGCGCTACGCCAGCGGCTCACCGACCTGCGCACGCGCGGCTTCAATCGCCTCTACCAGCAGAACCGCATCTTCGAGTTTTCCACGCCCGAGTCGCTGCTCGAGATCGACTTCACGCAGCCGGTCTTCGTGCTCGTCGATCGCATTGCTGTATCCCCGGAATCTCGCGCGCGCATCGTCGACGCGGCCGAGATCGGCTATCGCGAGTCCGGGGAGATCGTTTTCGAAATTGTGCCGCGCGAAGAGGACGGCCAACCGCGGCAGCGCCTTCGCTTCTCGCGCGAGTACGAGTGCAAGCACTGCCATCGCCTTTATCGCGAGCCGGAGCCGCGCCTCTTCTCCTTCAACAACCCCTATGGCGCATGCCCGCGCTGCCAAGGCTTCGGCAACACGATCGATTTCGATCTCGACCTCATCATTCCGGACAAGGGTAAGTCCCTCGACGACGGCGCGATCGATCCGTGGACGCGGCCGAAGTACCGTCCGTACCACACGGAACTGCGCCGCGCCGCGCGGGAGCAAGGCATTCCGATGAACGTGCCGTGGTTCGATCTCACCGCCGCGCAGCAGAGCTTCGTGCTCGAAGGCAAAGGCGCTTTTCCCGGCATAAATGGTTTTTTTCAGTTGATGGAGCGCAAGAAGTACAAGCTGCACGTTCGCGTCATGCTTTCGAAGTACCGCGGGTATGCGCGCTGCCCGGAGTGCAAAGGCGAGCGTCTTGCGCGCCGAAGCCCGCGCCGTGCTTCTCGATGGCCGAAACATCTGCCAGGCTGCCGCGCTCACCATCGCGGCCGCGCACCAGTTCTTCTCCGCGCTGCAACTCACGAGAGAGCAGGAAGAGATCGCCGGCTCCATCCTCAAAGAGGTACAGCAGCGGCTACGTTTTCTCGACTGCTGTTGGCCTGGATTACCTTACGCTCGACCGTCTGGCCTCCACGCTTTCCGGCGGAGAGGCGCAGCGGATCCAACTCGCCACGTCGCTTGGATCGCAGCTTGTCGGCGCGCTCTACGTGCTCGACGAGCCCTCCATCGGCCTGCATACCCGCGACACCGCCAAGCTCATCCGCATCCTCGAGAGTCTGCGCGATCTCGGCAACACCATCCTGGTCGTCGAGCACGATCCCGATGTCCTGCGCGCCGCTGACTATCTGATGGATCTCGGTCCCGGCGCGGGCGAGTACGGGGGCAAGCTTCTCGCGGCCGGCACCGTCGAGGAAGTCGAGGGGAACCACGATTCGCTCACCGGCCGCTACCTGTCCGGTGGCGCTCACCATCCCGGTGCCCACGCGTCGCCGAGAGCCCGGACGCGAAAAGCTCGTCCTGCGCGGAGCGCGGGTTCACAACCTGCGCGGCATCGATGTCGAAATCCCGCTCGGCCTGCTGGTATGCGTTACCGGCGTCTCCGGCTCCGGAAAATCCACGCTTGTACACCAGGTGCTGTATCGCGCCATTGCGCATGCGCTTGGACAGACGGAAGGCGGCGATCCAACCGGTCTCTACCGCGAACTCACCGGCGTGGAGCGGCTGAACGACGTGGTCCTGGTCGACCAGAACCCCATCGGCCGCACGCCGCGTTCCAACCCTGTCACCTATATCAAGGCGTTCGACGCGATCCGCGAGCTCTTTGCCTCCCAACCGGAAGCAGAGCGGCGCGGCTATGCAGCCGGACATTTCTCGTTCAATGTCCCGGGCGGCCGCTGCGATGTCTGCGAGGGCGACGGCACGGTGACGGTCGAGATGCAGTTCCTCGCCGACGTCGAGCTTCCCTGCGAGGAATGCAATGCCACGCGCTACAAGGCGTCCACGCTGGAAGTCCGCTATAAGGGCAAGAACATCTCCGAAGTTCTGCAGCTCTCGGTCAAGGAGGCACTGCGCTTCTTCGCCGGGCATCCTCGCATCCTCGACAAATTAGCGGTTCTCGACGAAGTTGGTCTGGGCTACGTCCGCCTCGGCCAGTCTGCCACCACGTTATCCGGCGGCGAAGCCCAGCGCGTCAAGCTTGCCGCTCATCTCGCCAACGTTCGCACCACAAACGGCAAGGCCGGGCGCTCGCGCACCCTCTATATCCTGGACGAGCCCACCACCGGTCTGCATTTCGACGATGTAGGCAAGCTTCTCCACGCCTTCCGCAAGCTCATCGACGGCGGCGGCTCGCTGCTGGTGATCGAGCACAATCTGGACGTCATCAAGTCCGCCGACTGGGTTATCGACATGGGTCCCGAAGGGGGAAATGGCGGAGGCGAGATCGTGGCCACCGGAACTCCAGAAGAGATCGCCGCAAGTAAGGGCTCGCACACCGGATTCTGGCTCAGCCGCCTGCTCAAAACCGCGCCCGAGCAGACCGAAGTAGCAGTTTAAGGATATTGATGAAGTATATGTTTCTATGTTGTTTATTGCTGTGCATGAACGCTGTCGCGCAGCAGACCTCCCTCCCGCCCGGCACACACGACCCTGACGAGCCGAATCCGTCTCGCCAGCTCTCCCCTGCAAAGCCGGCCGGGATCGCGCCTGCGCTCGCCGCTGCCGAGGACAAGATCGAGGCCCATGACTACGATGGCGCCCGGCCCGCTGCTGCTCTCGTACCTCGAACAGCACCCGACGGATGCGCGCGCGACTCTTCGATCTCGGATTCGTGGAGGACTCCACGGGCCAGCAGGATGCGGCGGAGCGCGACTACAACAAGGCCATCGCTGCCGATCCAAAGCAGTTCGAGTCCCACGCCGCGCTTGGGCTGCTCTATGCCCAGACCAACCGCGCCGATAAGGCGCTTCCTGAGCTCGAGGCGGCAAGCCAGCTTGAGCCGGCGAGCCACGATCCGGCGGCCAAGGCGCAGGTGTGGCGAAGCCTCGCTCAACTCCAGCTCTCAGCCGACCCGGCTGCCGCGAAGCAGTCCCTGCTCAAAGCTCTGCAGCTTGTTCCCGGCCAGGACACCCCGGCCGACCTGATCCTTACCGGCCAGATTGCCGAAGCCAACGGCGATCCTGACGACGCCGCGACCGCCTACAAACGCGCCCTGGCGCAGGATCCAACCTCCGCGGGTGCGACCTCCGGCCTTGCGCATCTGCTGCTCAAGGAGCAGAAGCCGCAGGAGGCTGAGCCGCTGCTGCGCGCCGCGATCGCCAAGCACCCGGAAGATGCCGGCCTGACCGCCCAGCTTGCCACTGCGCTCTCAGCCGAGGGCAACGATGCCGAAGCCATCGTCACGCTCGAAAAGCTGCACCAGCTTCAGCCGGCCAACGCCGACGTCAGCGGCAATGCTGGCCGATGCGTACCTGCGCAACGGCGCGCCGGACAAGGCGGCTCCGCTGCTTGCGGAGGCGCGTGCAGGCCTCACCGACGAACGCCAGCCTGCTTACCAGCTACGGTCAAAGCCTGATCTACACCAAGCAATTCGCCGCCGCCGTTCCCATTTTGGAGCGCGCTGTCGCCGCCGACCCGAACGATCAGGAGGCCTGGGGCGGTCTGGCCTTCGCGCATTCCCAGCTCCACCAGGATTCGGCAGTGCTGAAGGATCTTGCTGCACGTCAAAAAATCGCGCAGGACACACCAGAAACATTGTTTCTGTGGGCAACTTCGTACGATAATCTGCACCAGATAAAGCAGGCGACCGAGTATTATGAACGGTTCCTCGCGGCCGCCCGCGGCAAGTACCCAAACGAGGAATGGCAGGCGAAACATCGGCTGGTGACCCTGGGACACGGCCACTGACCGCGCACGAAAAGTCCGAGGTGCGCTATGCGTCCAATCGGTCTGCTCCTGTTTACCGCGCTTCTTCTCCCTCCGCTTTGTCATGCCTCCGGCGTGGATAAAAAGCCAGTTGATCCGGTTGCGCTCTCCGCTCTGGCCACCAAAGCCAGCATGGCGTCACCGAAGGACCAATGCTTCCTCTATGCGGAGCTGGTGCACCAGATGACCGAGTTTGCCGGCCACCAACTGAGCCAGGGTGAAGATCCATCCGCTACGCTGCGCGCCGTGCGCGACTACACGCAGAAGATCCATCTGGGCGAAGCCAACGACAATAAGAAGCTGAAGAACGCTCAGATTCTGATGGAACACACCGCCTTCCGGCTGAACGAGATTCTGCATTCGGCCGCACTCGATGACCGGCCGCTGCTCGAATCGACGTTGAAGACGCTGAATCAGGTGCAAAACGAGCTTATGATTCAGGTGTTCCGTCACTGAGCTTCATTTGCCCGCCCGCATCACAACACGCAGCCTGCGCGGAATCCTGCAAATCGCGATTCCGATTGCGGCTGCGTTTTTCTTTTTCGCATCGGCTGCCCACGCGCAGCGCTCGAAAGATCCGCTTACGCCGGACCAGGAGGAGCAGGTCCGGGCGGTTGCCGATCAACCTGATGAGCGCGTCAAGCTCTTCATCAAATTCATCGAGCAGCGTACGGATGCCGTTCATCACGCCGTTGCTGCACCCGGCTACGCAGCATCCCGGCGTCGAAGATTCACGACGCTCTGGACGAATTCACCAGCCTGGTGGACGAGCTGCAGGACAACCTTGACGCCTACGAGGAGTCGCACGACGACGTCCGCAAGTCGCTCAAGGTTCTGCTGGAGCACATCGCGAAATGGCGGACCACTCTGCGGGAGCCGCCGGAGTCGCCGGCGTACGAGTTCGGCCGCAAAACGCGCGACGGATGCGGTGGACGAATCTCACTCAATCGGCAAGCGAGCTGCTGAAGTCGCAGGAGGAGTACTTCAGCAAGCACAAGCCCGGCAAGGCCGCTCCCAAGCCTCCTGAGGGATAGCGACCGTTGCGTCTTCGCCAAAGCTGGCGCATCTATTGATCAAAGGAAATTCATGGAAGCCGCTCTACCTTTTCTTGAACGGCTGCTGCTCGCCGCCGTTGGCATCTTTGCGCTGTACCAATGCTTTCAGATTGCAGACCGCGGCCGCCTGGCGCGTCCGGCTTCTGCCTGGGCAGTACGCATCTGCCTTATCGGCGTCGCGGGGCTTTGTTTCTTTACCGTTGCGCGCCTTCTTGGAACCGGATGATGTGGCCGGTCTGTATCTATCGCGATATGCTCATCGTACAAAATGCTAGGCTGACCTTGTCGTGAGTCCCGAGCTGCAGCAGATTTTTTTGGACGAATACCGCGTTGTCCGCCCGCGCGCGCCCATGCCTGCCCTTCATGTGCGCTTCCGCCGCTTCACCACCCTCAACACGACCATCCGGCTGCGTGAAGGCTGCCTGCATGTCTCGCTCTCCGACATCCTGGAGGGCGCGCCGGAGCCGGTACTGCGGGCCATTGCGCACATCCTGATCGCGAAGCTGTATCGCAAGCCGCTCGACGCGCGTCACACGCGGCGCTATCGGGTTTTCTCGTCCAGTGAATCCGTCATGCGGCAGTCGGAGCTCGATCCGGCAGATGCGCGGCCGCAAAACCATTCTTGGCGCCGAAAGGCCAGTACTACGATCTGGACGAGGTCTTCGAAAGCCTGAACCAGCGCTTCTTCTACGGGCTGATGGGGCGCCCGCTGCTGACCTGGAGCAGCCACATGGCCCGCCGCAGCCTGGGCCACTACGATGCGGCACACAACACCATCGTGGTCAGCCGCGTCTTCGACCGCCGCAATACGCCGCGATGCGCGGTCGAATATCTCGTCTACCACGAGATGCTGCACCTGAAGCATCCGGTCACGGTACGCGCGGGGCGGCGGTGCGTCCACTCCCGCGCGTTTCAGGAGGACGAGCGCCGTTTTCCGGAGCTCGAAGCGGCGAAGCGCTATCTGAAGCAGCTCTAAGTCTCTATTGCGGTGTGTGTCGCATTTCACAGTCGCAGCTACGTCCTTGTTCACCCTCAACGGAACGTTCCCCCTCCCCCTCCCGTCACCGGAGGCTGGTTTGTAACTCTTTTGCTTGCTATAGATGGACGGCCTCCCGAGGGCCAAATTCTTCTTTCTAAAGAGTTTACCGGTTCATCGTCATTCCAAAGGACTTAGGAACAGCAAATCTCTCGCGAAATGAAAAAGCCACCGATGGGTGGCTTTCCCTCTCTGGAGAGGGTCTATTTCCACTCTAACAAATCGAGCTAAATAAAGTGGCAGGAATTCGAAACTACTGTGGATACAGTTTCAAAACGGACCGTCAGGCCGGGGCTGCCACACGTGCTGCAGCATGGCGTCGTGCCCAGACGATCATTGCGATACCAACGATCATGGAGCCGATGCTCGCCACCTGCGCATTGCTCATGCCGAAGTAAATCCGCGGATTGATGCGGATGAACTCCACCAGAAAGCGCGCCAGACCGGAGAGCACGAGGTAATCTCCGGTGACCTCGCCTGTGGGTCTGCTTGCCGCGCTTCCACAGAATGAACGCGATGATCAGCGCGGCGATCAATTCGTAGATCGGCGTCGGATGCACATGCTGCGTCGTCGGAACGAGACCGTGGGGAAAGCTCATGCCCCAGGGCAGGCTGGTCGGAATGCCATAATCGCCGTCGCCTGAGGTAAGGCAGCCGATGCGGCCCACTCCATACCCCACGGCAGCGGCCGGAGCGGCCAGGTCCAGCATGCCGAGAGCGCCAGTCTTTGCCGCGCGTCCCTGCCACATCAGCGTCAGAATGCCGGCGATCAGGCCGCCATACCAGGCGAAACCGGCGCGGTCGAAGAGCATCCCGGCCGGATCGTGAAACAGGGCCGACGGATCTTCGAAGACGTGCCACAGCTTGGCGCCGATCACACCGATGACCGTGACAAATGCGACCACGCTGATGGCATCTGCCTCAACATGAAAACGCCGGAAATTCAGGTGAAGCACCCAGGCAGCGCAGACTGCGGCCAGCCAGAGCATGAGACCGAAGGTGCCGACGGTAAGCGGGCCAAGATGAATATATGGATACATGCGTGGATTCTCTATGAGTATAGCCAGCCGTCGCTGGCAGAAGGCGCGGTCATGGGAGAAGATAGCGTATGGCCACCTCCGCTCACCGCGCGCTGTCACCGGTTGGCCTGCCTGTTCTGATCAGCCGTGACGCCATCCGAGACCGCATCGCGGAGCTCGGCGCGCAAATCGACCGTGACCTGCCCGGCGAATCCGTCCTGCTGGTTGGCGTACTCAAGGGCGCAGCTATCTTTCTCTCTGATCTCGCGCGCGCCATCAGCATCCAGTGCACCTTCGACTTCGTCGCTGTCTCCAGCTACGGCAAAGGCTCGCGATCAAGCGGAGCGGTCAAGCTCATCAAGGATCTCGACCACCCGATCGAAGGACGCAACATCATCCTGGTCGAAGATATTCTTGACACCGGCCTCACCCTCTCGTTTCTGAAACGGATGCTCATGCAGCACCAGCCGCGCTCCTTGCGGGTGGCGGCGCTTCTCGACAAGCCGGAGCGGCGCATGGAGCCGATCCAGGCTGAGTACGTGGGGTTCAGCATCCCCAACCATTTCGTCATCGGCTACGGCATGGATTACGCGGAGCGCTATCGCAATCTGCCGGACATCTGCATTTTTCCGCCAGATGCCGCCGATTGAAAATACGTCTGGCAACTCTGCTACACCTCATGCGTCCATCAGGATGGGCTGGCCCGACCCAGGGACTCGAGCCGGAGAGTGGATGCGAAACATGAGAGTGGTGGAACCGAACACCGCGGACGAAGTTGTCACAGCAGCGCGCGGCACCTTTGATGCGGCCGCCTTCGCAAGAAAAACACTGGAGACACCGGCCAGCCTGGCCGCCATCCTCGACCACACACTGCTGAAGCCGGAGGCGACGCGCGAGCAGGTGCTCGCTTTGTGCGGGGAGGCCGCAGAGCACCGCTTCGCCTGCGCCATGGTGAACCCAACATGGGTTCCGCTGGCGACGTCGGTTCTTGGCGGGACCGGAGTACCTGTCGGGGTTGTCATCGGATTCCCGCTCGGCGCGAATCTTTCCACCACGAAGCGTGACGAGGCCCGGGAGATGGTCAAACTCGGCGCGCGCGAGCTCGACATGGTCCTGAATATCGGCATGCTGAAGAGCGGTTTGTACGACCAGGTGGAGACGGACATCCGCTCCGTCGTTGAGGTCGGCCACGCCGCAGGCGCTCTGGTCAAAGTGATTCTGGAAACCTGCCTGCTCTCCATTCCCGAGAAGCTGCGCGCGGCCGAGATCGTCATCGCCGCCGGCGCGGACTTCCTGAAGACCAGCACCGGATTTTCCACGGGCGGAGCCACCGCGGCCGACGTGGCGCTGCTGCGAGGTATCGCCGGCGACTGCTGCGGCGTAAAGGCGTCCGGAGGCATCCGCACCCTGAGCGATGCCCGCATCATGCTCGAGGCCGGGGCCAGCCGTATCGGCGCCAGTGCCAGCGTGCGCATCGTCGAGGAGCTGAATGCATCGCTCGCCATCGCGGCGGCGGCGGCACCCGTCTAAACAACCTCTGGGCACTCTTTGTGCAACTCAGCGGGCCCTGTCGCCGCTCTCCGCTGCGCTATGATGACTCGATTGCCCGCCCTGTTTTGGGGCGTCAGGTGATGGAGCGCTTTTGTGAAGGATGACGGCCAGCAGGATCGGCCACGTGACCGGTCTGGGGAAAGTTTCGAAGGCGACTACCGCCCCGCCAGCGAGGGCGTCACCGCCACGTGTGCAGGCACGCACGGAGCCGATCCAGCTCGCATTTCTCATGCGGCTGGCAAACGCGCTCAACGCCACGCTGGACCTGCAGACCATCATGCAGCAGACCGCCGAGCTGGTGCGCGCCGTCCTTGATTTCCGCATCTTCGCCATCCTGCTGCTGAACGACCGCACTAACGATCTGCGGATGCGGTACCAGATCGGCCACACGCCGGAGACGGAACGCCGCCGCTTTCGCATCGGCGAAGGCATCATTGGCGAAGCCGCCTCCCGCAAAGAGCCTGTGCTGGTGAACGACGTACGCACTGCGGAAAACTATGTCTCCGCGAACGACGCCGTGCGCTCCGAACTGGCGGTGCCGCTCATCGTGAAGGGCCGTGTCATCGGGGTGATCGACATCGAGAGCGAAGAGGTCGGCTACTTCCAGGAAGAGCAGCTGCGCCTGCTGGAGCTGACCGCGTCGCGTGTTGCCGTAGCGATCGAAAACGCGCGCCTCTACACGCGCGTTTCCCGTCAGGCGCAGACGCTTGCGGTGCTGACTGAAATCTCCCGCGACATCAGCTCCATCCTCGATCTGGATGAGCTGCTGGAACGCATCGGGCAACTGCTCCGGCGGCTCATCGATTACCAGATGTTCTCCATCCTGTTGCTCAATGAGCGCGATCAGATGCTGGAGACGCAGTTTGCCGTGCGCTTCGGCGAGCGATACGTTCCACTGGAACGTGTGCCGCACGGACGCGGCCTGGTGGGCGTGGCGATGAAGACGCATGCGCCCGTCTACTCGCCGGATGTGCGCCGCGACCCGCGCTATCACATGGTCAACCCGCTGACGCGATCGGAGCTGGCGGTGCCGCTGATCTACAAGAAGAAGGTGATCGGCGTGCTCGACCTGGAGCACACGCGCGCCAACTACTTCAACGAGGACCATCAGCGCATCATCGTGACGCTGGCGGCGCAGATCGCCATCGCCATTGAGAACGCGCGACTTTACCAGCGCGTCGCGCAGCAGGAGCAGCGGCTGGAGCACGATCTGGAGATGGCTCGCGAGGTGCAGCTTCGCCTGCTGCCGCAGTCGCTTCCGAAGCTTCACGCCGCCGAATTTGCCGCGCGCTTCCTGCCGGCGCGCACGATCGGCGGCGATATGTATGATTTTCTTCCGTACGGCAATCGCCGCACCGGGATCGCGCTGGGAGACGCCAGCGGCAAGGCCGCGCCGGCGGCGCTTTACGCCGCTTTGGTCAGCGGCATCATGCGCGCTGCTGCGCCGCGAGCGCTGCATCCGGAAGAGATGCTGCGCCTGCTGAACGATTCCCTGCAAGAGCGCCGTGTGGACGCACAGTACGTCACCATGGTCTATGCGGTGTGGAACGACGAGGACCAGACACTCGAGATCGCGAACGCCGGCGCGGTGCAGCCGCTGATCTCCCGTAACGGCGAGGTCGAGACTATCCATGCGGAGGGCTTTCCCCTCGGCCTGTTCCCGGATGTTTCCTACGAGCAGTTCACGCTGTCGCTGCGCCCCGGCGATTCTGTTGTTTTCTTCAGCGATGGCCTCGCCGACGCGCAGAATCCGGAGGGCGAGATGTTCGGAACCGAGCAGCTCTGCGAGCTGGTCCAGCGGAATGCCTCGCTCGGCGCGAATGAGCTTGCCGACCTTGTTATGGATGCGATCAGCAACTTCCAGGCGGGCGCCGAGCACTTCGACGACGAGACGCTGATCGTGCTGCGCGTGAACGACGCTGTGACTGTCGCCACGTCGTAGTCATTCCGGGCGAAGCGAAGGACCTGCAGTTCGTCACCTTTATCCCAAAGAAATACCGTGAGGGACCGAGGAGCACCAGAGCGACTCGCGCCACCGGCGCATCGCCCGTGCCGCCAGCACCGTTGTACCCTGAAGAGGAATCCTCTGGATCGGAGCCTTCTCGCTTGTCTCTTGCAACAGCGACCCGCGTCATTGCGCCAGCTCGCAACCTGCTTGGCAGCCTGCGCCTGCCCGGCGATAAGAGCATCTCGCACCGCTACGCCCTGCTCGGCGGTCTGGCCCACGGCACGACGCGTCTGGAGAACTTTTCGACCGGCGCGGATCCGGCCAGCAGCCTGGGCTGTGTTGCCGCCCTCGGCGCGAAGGTGCAGCGCGACGGCGCAAGCGTCACCATCGAGGGCTGCGGCGGCCGATTTCCGGCCGGCCGGTGCGCCGCTCGATTGCGGCAACTCCGGGTCGACCATGCGCATGCTTGCCGGCCTGCTTGCCGCCCAGAAAGGCAGCTTCACGCTGGTCGGCGATGCCTCGCTGAGCCGCCGTCCCATGGAGCGCATTCGCAAACCGCTCGAAGCCATGGGCGCGCGCATCGCGCTGACCGATGGGCGCGCTCCTCTCATCATCGAAGGCCGGCCGCTGAAGGCCATCGACTACACGACGCCTGTGCCGAGCGCGCAGGTGAAGACGGCTGTGCTCTTTGCCGGGTCTGCATGCCGAGGGCACCACGACTGTCCGCGAATCTGTGCGCACGCGCGACCATGGCGAGATTGCGCTCGAAGCCTTCGGCGTGACGCTCTCGCGCGAAACCGAATGCGGTGAGCATTGCCGGTGGGCAGCCGTCTACAAGGCGTTGATGCCGTGATCCCGGGCGACATTTCCTCGGCCGCGTTTTTCCTCTGCGCCGCGGCGCTCTTCCCCGACTCTGGGCTGCTGCTGGACAACCTGGGCCTGAATCCGACGCGCGCCACGCTGCTGGATGTGCTGGCCACGCTTGGCGCGAAGACATCGGTGCTCAATCTGGAGCAGCGCAACGGCGAGCTCGCCGGGACGGTGCAGTTGATCGCACCGAAGGATGGATTGGGCGGCGCTACGATCTCCGGCGCGCTGGCCGCGCAGCTCATCGACGAGCTGCCGGTGCTCGCCGCCATTGCGCCGTATACGCGGAATGGCATCCGCATCCGCGACGCAAAGGAGCTGCGCGTGAAGGAGTCGGACCGCATTGCGCTGGTCGCCGAAAATCTGCGCCGCATGGGAGCGGAGGTGACCGAGGTCGAAGATGGGATGGATGTCCCGGGCGGCCAGGCGCTGCATGGCGCCGAGATCGAATCCGGCGGCGATCATCGCATCGCCATGGCATTTTCCGTGGCCGCGCTTCGCGCGAGCGGCGAGTCGACGATCCACGGCGCGGAATCGGCAGACATCTCGTTCCCGGAGTTCTTCAGCCTGCTCGATCAGGTCGCCGTGCGCTAGAGAGGCGGAAAACTGACTCTCCTACTGCTGCGGCGGCGGCTGTTGCTGTTGCGGCTGCTGCTGTGCCCTGGCGGCAGCGGCTGCGGGCGGCGTGACCGGCGGAGTATGCAACTGCTGCTGTTGCGAAGGCAGCGGTGCCGCCGGAGCGTTGGGCGCCGGCTCGAGTCCCGGAATCGTGACCTGCTGCGTGACCGTGCCGGAGACACCATCGCCGATGCTGATGTTGTACTTCTGCAGCGTGTTGGCGAGTGTCTGTTCGAGCGAAGCGCGGTCCTTCGCGTAGGTCGCCATCGCGGAAGTCACGGTGTTCTCCGCTGCGGCGAGGCTGCGCTCCTGCTGCAGCACCAGCGCGGTCGTGGAAGCGCCGTACTTGAACTTCTTCTTCTCCGCATCGAGTGCCTGAGTGTTGTACTCGCGGGTTGCCGTGGCCGCCTGCACCGCGGCGCGATCGTTGGTCAACGCGTACTGCGCATTGATGACCCCGATGCGGATTTGAGTATAAAGCTGCTGCAGCTTGAGCTGGTCCTGGCGAAATTCAAGCAGGGAACGCTCTTGCAAAGCCTGTGCAGGACGGTTCCGCAGCGGGATGTTGAATGTTTACGCCGACGCCGCGGTCCGGAGTATTGCCGTTGAACATACCCGTGAATACGTTTCCGTAGTTTCCCGGGGTGATCGTGCAGCCTTCCGGGCCATTTTCTGCAATGGCTGCAATGCGGGATTCGCTGCGCCACCCAACGCAGTTGATCCGTAGAATCCATACAGATCGACCGTGGGCAGCAGTCCATTCTTCACGCCTTTGAGCGTGATCCGATCGTTCTTCAGGTTCAGCACAGCCTGTTCGATCTCCGGCCTGTTCTGGTCAGCCTCTTTCACCAGGTCTTCCACTGCCGCGGTCTCTTCCGGCATCTCGATCAGGGAGACGCGATCCGTCGGAATCACTGGAGCTTGCGATAGAGCAGGGTCATCCAGGTTTCGGGCGATAGCCTGCTTGATGATCAGTTGCTGAAATTCCAAAGTGGACTGCGCTGAAATGAGCGTCTGCTTGTCTTGCGCGACCTGATTGTCGGCGTTCAGAACATCCAGCGGCGCCAGTGTTCCAATCTGCAGTTGCTTGCGATTATCGGAAGCAACCTGAGTGGATTGATCCAGCGCGCGCTGTGCTGACTGAACGCTCTCGTACGCACTCACCAGGTTCCAGTAAATGTTCTCCACCTGGTTGATGGTGTAGAGCAGCTGCTGACGGAATGCCGAGTCAGTGATCCGCCGGTTGTTGATCGCCTGCGCGATGAACCGGGTATTCACTCCGGTGCCAAAGCCATTCAGCAGGTGTTGTGTGATCTGCGCCTTGAAGTTGGAGACCGAGCTCCGGGCTGTAGCCGCTGCGGAAGCTGTTCGTGGTAACACGCGAATTCTGAAAGCCGACGGCGAGCGTCGTGCCCGTCCGATAGCCCTGCTGATATTGGAAGTTATAGGAATTGGTGTTCTGAATCAGGGTCGGGGCGCCGGTAATGAACTGGTTCGGCTCTGGCGTGGTGGCACGCTCGAACTGCACCGTTCCGCTCAGTAGCGGATCGGAGATAGTCGGCGCAGGACCTTGCCCGTTGGCCGTCAACACCAGGCCGCTTGCTCCAGCACCGGCACCTGAAGCGCCTGCTGATGTGCCTCCCGGGACCGCCGCCGGCGGTGATGGTCGTGCTGTTTCCACTTATTGTTCCCGTCACCAGGCCAGCCGGAGAACCCAGCAGTGATGCACCGGCACGGGAACGCACGATGTCCGTGTCGGAGATGTTGAGGTTGTAGCGCGCAATCGCGATATCGAAGTTGTTCTCGAGCGCCAGCATGACGGCGTCGCTCAGGCTCAGGTAGATCTTCCCGTTCTTTAGCAGATCTGCAAGACGCGGAGAATTGAAGACGCTGGGAGTATCGATCGAAGTCCCGAGATAGGGTGCAATCGGATTCGGGAAGTGCGATGGCGTATCCTGGAAATCGCGCCCGGGTGGCCGCATATACAACGGCAGAGTCGCGTTCGGCGTGGGCTCGGAGGGCAGGCCCGCCGTGGCCGAACCGGGATTGATCTGCTGCTGGCGCCTCTGCAATCGGCGCGAGTGTGGAGAGCATGGTCGCGGCAATCGCGGCCCATCCTGCCAGCCGCCGTGCGTCTCCGAACCGTGATCGTTGCTGCTCGACCGGCCTGCTTCATGCTGCTTCAAAGAGTTCATTCGCCCCCATCCAATCCAAATGCCACGCCCACACGCAGACGGCGCAAGCCGCTCCCTGGACTCCGCCAGGAATCCGTACAACGAATCCAGCACCGTGCCTCGGTGTCAAAGGCTGGTGGACCATGCGATCGGCTGTAACTGCTGGTAGTGCTTACGTTCGAGCGCCGCTGCTCGTTCCCTCAAAATCGCCTGCGCGTATGCAGAACATCGTTCGTGAGCGGCAGCAAAAGTATATCCCAGTAGCACCGCTGGCCCTGCGCTATGCTCAGGCTGCGTATGGAGTTGTCCCCGTCATATGTAACTTCGCAGGAAATCTGCCAGATGTGGAAGCTTGTGCTCGCGTACGACGGCACGGACTTTCATGGCTGGCAGGTGCAGCCCGGTCTGATCACGATTCAGGGTGAGCTGGCCGCGGCCATCGAGCGTGTATGCGGGGAGCGAACGCTGCCTCAGGGCTCCGGCCGCACGGATGCCGGCGTGCACGCGCTGGCGCAGGTCGCGTCGGTTGCGCTCCAGTCGCCGGATCCCGCCGGCAAATCTTCAGCGCGCGCTGAACCGCACGCTTCCCGCCTCCATCCGCGTTCTGGAAGCCGCACACGCACCGCCCGGCTTCCATGCGCGCCATTCGGCCATCGCCAAGCAATACGAGTACCGCATCTATCGCGGCGAGATCTGCCCTCCGCACCTGGCGCGTTATGTCTTCGCCATGCCGCAGCCGCTCGATTTCGCCGCCATGCAGCAGGCCGCCGCGCTGGTCGCTGGCACGCATGACTTCTCCTCCTTCGCCGCATTCGACCCCGATCGCGCCGCGCGCATGGCAGAAAATCCGGAGATCGACAATGTGCGCACGCTCACGCACTCCGGCTGGCATGAGGATGGCGATCTGCTCGTCTATACGGTGCGCGGCAACGGATTCCTGCACCACATGGTGCGCAATCTTGCCGGCACATTTCTTGAAGTCGGCCGTGGCACGCCGCCGCGCCGCCGATCTTCCTGAGCTGCTCGCGTCGTTGCAATCGCATGGCTGCGGGAGCGACCGCGCCAGCGCGCGGTCTCTTCCTGCACTCCGTCACCTACCCGGAGAGCGGTGCTACGCTTGGCTAAGGCTGCAGCCCATGCAGTCCTTTCTTTCCCTCAATCCGCTCGGCCAGGTGCCCCAGCTTGCCGCGCAACGGCGCGTGCACCAGGCCTTTCGCTGGCTCCATCTGCATGATGGATTGCTGATGGATTGGCAGCGCACGCTGGTCGGCATCCCGGCGCCGCCGTTCGGCGAAGCAGGCCGCGCCGCGTGGCTGCTGGAGCAATTTCGAGTCCCTGGGCCTTGCGCGAAACCAGCATCGATGACGAAGGCAACGTGCTTGGCCTGCTTCCGGCGCCGGATGCAAAGGTCAAGTAACAGGCATGCGGTCGTGCTCTCCGCGCACATCGATACCGTCTTTCCCGCCGGAACGGAGATCGCTCCGCAGGCGAAGGGCACACGGCTAGTGGCACCGGGCGCCTGCGACAACGCGGCAGGCGTGACCGGGCTGCTCGCCATTGCGGCCGCGCTGATCGACGCCTCCATCACGCTTCCCTGCCCGGTGCTTTTTGTCGGCAACGTCGGCGAGGAGGGCGAAGGCGATCTTCGCGGCATGCGCTATCTCTATCAGCGCTCGGCCTGGCGAGATCGTATCGCGGCCCATATCGTTCTCGACGGCGCGGGACACGAAGTCGCCGTCACGGAGGCGCTGGGCAGCCGGCGCTTTCTGGCATCGGTGACAGGCCCCGGCGGTCATTCCTGGACGGACTCCGGCGCGCCCAATCCGATCGTCATTCTCAGCCACGCCATCGCAGCCCTCGCCGCGACGGGGCAGCCACGACGAAACGCGCACGACGCTGAATGTTGGCACCATTGAAGGCGGAAGTTCCGTCAACGCAATTCCTGAGCACGCCAGCGCGCGCTTCGATCTCCGCTCCACATCGGCTGAAGAGCTGGTCTGCCTGGAAGTCGAGCTGCATCGGGCCATCGAAGACGCCGTGCTGGCGGCAAACGCGGCGGCCGCCGAGCTGCGCAAACGCCGTCCGAATGCGCAGGCTGCTTTCACGATCGAGCGCATCGGTGACCGTCCCGCCGGCCGTCTGGCCGCCACAGCCAATGGCGCGGCGCTCTATGACGACCTGCTCGCCGTCGACCGCCACCTTAGCATCCGCACCGAGCCGCGCATCGCTTCGACGGACGCGAATATTCCCCTCTCGCTCGGCATTGCGGCAATCAGCATCGGCGCCGGCGGCGACGGCGGAGGCATCCACACCAGCAATGAGTGGTACGACGCCGCACAACCGCGAGCTTGCGCTCAAGCGCATCCTGCTGTTGCTGATGCTGACTGCGGAGCGCTGCTGAATCTCAGTTGGACTTCGCATGCAGCGGCCGAACATGAGATTGGTAGGCGACCGACCGACTCAGGAATAGGGAAGACTTGCCCGCGTAGAGCACCTTGCCTGAACGGTACGTCCCCTATACTCCGAGCTATGCGCCGCCTGCTTGCCGCCGCTGCTCTTCTTGCCGCCACGATGCCGCTCACTGCTCAATCCGCCGCGCCGGACACCATCTACTATCACGGCCACATCCTGACCGGCGTCGGGCTCGGCGAGGGCAAGTTTGATTTCGTGAGTGCAATTGCCATGCGCGACGGAATCATCACCGCCACCGGCACCGATGAGGATTTGCTCAAGGCCAAAGGGCCGAAGACGCGTCTCGTCAATCTGAACGACGCGTTCGTGATGCCCGGCTTCAACGATGCGCACACGCATCTCGGCGATGCCGGCCGCCTTCAGCTCTCGGTCGATCTCACGGGCAGCAAATCGCTGCAGGAGATGCTTGACCGCATTGAGCACGCCGCCAAAGCTGCGCCGGCCGGCAAGTGGCTGCAGGGCGGCGGATGGGACCACACGCTGTGGCCCGAGAAGATTCTGCCTACGCGCCAGGAGCTTGACGCGGTGACGCATGGTCATCCGGCGATCTTTGAGCGCGTCGACGGCCATATCGCGATCGCGAATACCGCCGCGCTTGAGGCGGCCGGATATTACGCGGACAACGCCCGATCCAATGGGCGGCAAGTTCGACCACGACGCGAAAGGCGAGCTCACCGGCATCGTGCGCGAAGATCCGGCGATGGAGATGGTCTTCAAGGTCATCCCGCCGCCGACGCCTGCCGAGCGCAAGCGCGCGCTGTCGCTCGCGCTTTCCGACGCATCGATCCACGGCATCACCAGCGCGCAGGACTACTCCGAATGGGACGACTTCCTGGTGATGGAGCAGCTGGAGCGCGAAGACCATCTGCCGGTGCGCATCTCGGAATGGCTGACCTTTGCCGATCCGGTCGAGACATTGAAAGAACATCGCGCGCATCATCCCGCCGAGCGACCGCATGCTACATACCGGCATGCTGAAGGGCTTTATGGATGGCTCGCTCGGCTCGCGCACTGCCGCGCTGAACGCGCCGTACAGCGATGATCCGGGGAACCGCGGAATCCCGCGCTACGAGCAGGCGAAGCTGGATGCAATGACAAAGGAGCGCGCTGCCGCGCAGATTCCAGATGGGTTTTCACGCCATTGGCGATCGCGCGGTCGAGATGGCGCTGGACGCCTTCGCCGACGTACCCGAACCGCACGTGCTTCAGCGTCACGGCGATCCCCGATCTCGATTCGCCTCTGAACCCGGGACATCTGTGCCATCCTCCGCCCGCGCATCGAGCACTCACAAGTTCTCGACGCCCCCGACTTCGCCCGCTACAAGCAACTCGGCGTCATCGCATCCATGCAGCCGAACCATCTGCTCACGGACATGGCATGGGCCGAGCAGCGGCTTGGCCACGATCGCGCGCGCTACTCCTATGCCTGGAAGAGCTTCCTCGATCATGGCGTGCCGCTCGCCTTCGGCACCGACTATCCGGTCGAACCCATCACCCCCTTTCGCGGCCTCTATGCCGCGGTCACGCGCGAGAACGAAGCCGGCACGCAGAGCTACTTTCCGGAAGAGAAGCTGACTATCGCGCAGGCGCTCTACGCCTATACGCAGGGCTCGGCTTACGCGGAATTTAGTGAGAGTTACAAAGGCATGTTGCAGCCCGGGCATGGTTGCGGATTTCGTCGTGCTCGATCGCGATCTCACGAAGATTCCGCCGCACGACATCCTCGGCGACCAAAGTCCTGCGCACCGTCATGGCCGGCCATCCGACATACTTCGCGAATGTGGTCACGCGATAGATGAGCGCGAAGCACACGCGCAGCGCCTCCTTGCTGCTGATCGTCACAGCCGCTATCTGGGGTTCGACGTTCGTTATTGTGAAGGACGCGCTGCGCGACGCATCGCCGCTGCTGTTTAACCTGCTGCGCATGATCGTCGCCACGGTTGTTCTTGCGGCGATCTACCATCGCGACCTGCGCCGTCTGAAGCGAAGCTATCTTGCCGGTGGCGCCCTGGTCGGCCTCTGCCTGGCGGCGGGCTATAGCTTCCAGACCGCGGGCCTGGCTCGTACCACGCCGGCCAAATCCGCATTCATCACCGGCCTCATCGTCGTGATCGTGCCGCTGCTCTGCGCCATTCCTCTGCTCCGTCCCGCGACCATGCACCGTCCGGGCATTCCGGCGTTCAGCGGCGCCATCATGGCCTTTGCCGGCATCCTGCTGCTCACCACGCCTCCCCATACACCCTGGGCTTCTCTGCTCCGCAGCATCAACACCGGCGACCTGCTTACGCTGTTCTGCGCGCTCGGCTTTGCACTGCATGTGGTCGCGCTGGCGCATGTTTCACCGCGTCTGCCGCTGGGCGCGCTGGCCGTGCTGCAGCTCGCCTTCTGCACCGTCGTCATGGCTGTCGCGCTTCCCGTCTTTGAGCGACCGCGGCTCGATTTGTCACCGCGGCTGGTTACAGCCCTGCTCATCACCGGCGTGCTGGCCACCGCCGTCGCGTTCACCGTGCAATCGTGGGCGCAGCAGCGGCTTTCCGCCACGCGCACGGCGCTGATTCTGGCGCTGGAACCGGTCTTCGCCTTTCTGACATCTTTCCTGTTTTATGGAGAAAGGCTTTCTGCGCCGCGCTTCTGTCGGTGCTTTCCTGATCCTGGGCGGCATCGCCTTCACGGAGCTGCTTCCGGCGGGAGCACACGCCACGGCGCATGAAGCTCCGGTTGCCTGAGAACATGAAATAGCTTGCAATGACGAGAAAACCGTTTGCCGTGCTCCACGTCTAAGAAAGCAGCGACGTCTGGATACGGCACCGTCCGTAGCATCTATACTGAATTGTCAAGGCAATTCCACATCCCGGCATATTCGCCGCGACGCGACAGCTATCGCGATATCTCACGAGGTTAGACCTGCATATGAACTCTTTTCTGAGACGGATCAAGCTCAACCGTCTGGCTCCGACGTTTGTTGTACTGTCCACTCTTTCCGCCGGCATCCTCATTGGCTCGGTAGCCGTCCACGGCGTGAAAGGTAGCGAGAACCAGGTCAACAGCTCCGATGCCACACCGCTGAAGATTCCCGATCCCGTGCACCTGGGCACGCAGTTCACCAAGATAGCCGAGCAGGTTGGGCCGGCCGTGGTGAATATCTACACCGAGCAGTTGCCCAAGGAACATCGCACGCAGCGCCGTCGCGGCATACCGATGGAGCCCAGCAATCCGCAAGTCGACCTGACGATCAGCAGGGTCCGGGCGATGACGACCAGCAGCAGAGGTCCGGACAACAACTTTCAGGATTTTTTCAATCGCTTCTTCGGCGGCCCGGGCGGGCAGGGGCCGGATGATGGCGGCGGCATGGGCGGCGTTCGTGAATCACTCGGCTCCGGCTTCATCGTCGATTCGCGCGGCTACATCATCACCAACAATCACGTGGTCGATAAGGCCGACAAGATCTACGTGAAGCTCGCGACCGATCCCGACAATCCGACCGATCACGGCCGTCCCGCGAAAGTTGTCGGCGTTGATCCCGATACCGATATCGCGGTCATCAAAATCGATGCACCGAGCTCCCTTCCCACGGTAAAGATGGGCAACTCCGACAGCACGCAGGTCGGTGAATGGGTGGTTGCCATCGGTGAGCCCTTCGAACTCTGTCGAAGACCGTCACCGCCGGCATCATCTCCGCCAAGAACCGCACCATCGAGCCCGGCGCCAAAGGTCAGTTCCAGCACTTCATCCAGACTGATGCCGCGATCAATCCCGGCAACTCCGGCGGCCCGCTCATCAACATGGATGGCCAGGTGATTGGCGTGAACACGGCCATCTACACGCAGTCCGCGGGCTACCAGGGCATCGGCTTCGCCATGCCTTCCAACACCGTCATTCAGACCTACAACGATCTCATCGGACCGCAGCACAAGGTTGTCCGCGGCTCCATCGGCATATCCTTCCAGCCGGATCTGCCGGCTGCTGTCGGCCGTGTCTACGGCTTCAAGTCAGGCGTGCTGATCAGCAGTGTCGCCAAGGGCGGCCCCGCAGAACAGGCGGGCCTCAAGGTGGGCGACATCATCACCTCCATCGATGGCAAACCGATCAAGAACGGCGACGATCTGGTGAACATCATCACGGCGCGTCATCCCGGATCGACTGTCAAGGTCGGCTATCTGCGAACGGGCAGCAGCAGACCGCAACTGTCGGCATTGCAGATCGCACCAAGACCGTAGGCGCACTCACCGGACAGAACAACGCACCTAATGAAAACGGGCCGGGAGGCGAAGAACAGTCCGGACCGGACAAGCTTGGCGTCACCGCGGTGAATCGTGCCGCAGCAGTTCGCCAGCAAAGGCGTCCACGGCGTGCTGATCCAGCAGGTGAAGCCCGGCTCGTTCGCCGACGAGATCGGCCTCTCCTCCGGCGCTGTCATTAACGCAGATCAACAAGACGCCGATCAACAACAAGACCGATTACAACAATGCGGTCTCTTCACTGAAGAGCGGACAGGATGTTGTGGTCAGCATCGTGGATCCGCGCCAGCCTGAATGGCAACTTCTACCGCGGTGGAACACTGCCCTAAAAAGGGTTCATGTGTTCCAGGCGGAACACCACAAGTAACCCGTTTGTGTTACCCAAGAAGATCGGCACCCACAACTTTCGTGGGTGCCGATCTCTGTTGGGTTGCAATCTCATGAATATGCCGATAGTCTCACCAGAACGCGATCTTCCTACCCCCGGACGAGGAACCCGCATGATTCGTTTTTCTGCCGGCTCGACGTTGGCCCTTACCCTGGCACTCATCGCGGGTCCCGCCTTCGCAGCCACTTCGCATCACGCCTCCAAGAGCAGCACCGTGCGGCGTGTTGGCCATCGCATCCGTCATCGGATGCGCACCCTATGGCCAGCGCGGCATTGCGCCGGAGCGGGCTACCCAGATACAGAACGCGCTCATTCACGCAAATTATCTGACCGGCGCACCCAGCGGCCAGTGGGACTCCCAGACCGAAACCGCCATGCAGAAGTACCAGGCGGATCATGGCTGGCAGACCAAGCTGACGCCGGATTCGCGCGCGCTGATTGCGCTTGGCCTTGGCCCCAGCACCGCAAGCAGCCAGCCGCTTGCCGGCGAACACCTACCGGGCTCCCGCTGCCGAGCCCGCCGAAGCCGGAACACTGGCCTCCGTGCACTCGATCTCGCAGTAAGGCGGAAATGAACAACACGTTGAAAGGCCCGCTGAGCGGGCCTTTTCCTTTGCTTGCAGCAGCAGCTTTCCTGGAGCTTCCCTACACTTCAAACTGCAACTGATCCTCGATGGTCTCCCGCCGCCGCGCCAGCTTTGTCTTCTTTCCGTCCACCAGCACTTCGGCGGCGCGGCCGCGCGAATTGTAATTCGACGCAATCGACATCGCGTAAGCCCCGGCATCCAGCAAGCGATCAGCGCTCCTGGCTGCACATCGGGCATGGCGCGGTCGCGCGCGAAAAAGTCCCCCGTCTCGCACACCGGTCCCACTACGTCCATTATTGCGTTCTGCGATGCGTT
The DNA here is from genome assembly GCA_963797895.1 of uncultured Acidobacteriaceae bacterium. Lineage (GTDB taxonomy): Bacteria > Acidobacteriota > Terriglobia > Terriglobales > Acidobacteriaceae > KBS-83. Next base: position 1,263,727 of record CAWCRD010000005.1, on the reverse strand, counting down.
GCTCGTGCGGCCGCTCGACCGGAACGATCTCGTGATGCGCGCCATACAGCGCCGGACGGATCAGGTCATTCATGCCAGCATCCGTGATCAGAAACTCCTTCGCGCCATTGCGCTTGCGGTAGAGCACGCGCGCCACCAGCGCGCCTGCCTGCGCCACCAGGAAGCGGCCTGGCTCGAGCAGCAGCCGTACCCGCAGGCCGCGGAGTCCGTCAGCCAGCGCCGCTGCATATTCGGAGACCTCTTTCTCTGCGTCGAATTCCTCGGCTCCGAGCTGCGCCGTGTAATCGATGCCCAGCCCGCCACCCGCATCGACGGAGCGAATTCGGATACCGTCTGCCGCCAGCTCTTCCACCAGAGCCTCGCACGCGGGCCAGCGCAGCGCCGAAGGGCGCGGCACTGCGAATTTGCGAGCCGATGTGCACGCTCACGCCCTCCGGCGAGAGCCATTTGCTCCTCGCCGCGCGGGCGTATACCGCGCGCGCGCGACTGATATCGATGCCGAACTTGTGCTCGCGCAGTCCGGTTGAGATGTAGGGATGCGTCTCCGCAAAGACATCCGGGTTCACCCGCAGCGCGATCCGCGCGAGTTTGCGCAGCTTCGCCGCGCGCTCCGCCAGCAGATCCAGTTCCTGCTCGCTCTCCACGTTGAACAGCAGGATGTCCGCACGCAGCGCCAGGTCCATCTCTTCCGCTGTCTTGCCGACCCCGGAAAAGACGGTGCGCTTCACCGCGCGTTTATCGGCCCGCCGCACCCGCTCCAGCTCGCCGCCGGAGACGATATCGAAGCCCGCGCCCTCGCGCGCAATCATTCGTAACAGTGACAGGTTCGAATTCGCCTTCACCGCATAGCAGATCAGATGTTCCTGCCGGGCAAAGTGTTTGCGGAAGAGCGCAAGCCGCTCGCGCACCTGCGAAGCGCTGTAGCAATAGAATGGCGTGCCGTATCGTTCAGCCAGCTTCTCCAGCGGAACAGCGTCGCACGGAAGCTGGCCATCCCCGTTGTAGCGGAAGGGCCGTCGCCGCGATCTTTTTAGATTTCTTCCTTGATCTCTGGGGCAAAAGAATCCCTCGTGTGAACAAAAAGATGTTCCCATCTTTTCACACGCGGGAAGTCTGCATTCGGTAGTCAGTGAGTGGGCAATCTCGTCGGCGAAGCGACGCAGCAGCGCGCCCACCAGGCGTGGCTGTTCATAAGGCGCGTAGTGCCCCATCTCCTGCAGCAAATAGAAGGTTGAACCGGGGATGGTATTCGCCAGCTCCCGCATCTCCGCCGGAGTGGAGCCGCGATCGAGCGCCGCAGCCAGCACAGCGGTCGGCACGCGTATGGTCGCGGCAGTCGGGCGCGAATCCGGCCGCGCAGCCAGTGCACGCTGTACCGCGATCGCTGATTCCGCAGACATGCGCTCCATCATGGCGCGCAGCCGGTGCACGATATCCGGATCGCGCTCCTTGGCGGGCGCACCGACCAGCGTGTCCAGCATGGCATCGAAAAACGGGCCAGTGCCCCGCTGCTCGATGCTCTGCGATGGATCTGCGCACGGGCGTGCCGCGTCTCTTCCGTATCGGCATGCGGCTTGGCGCTGCAGATGGCGAGGGCGCGCATGCGCTCCGGCGCCTGCCTCCATAGCTCGTACAGCAAATAGCCGCCTATCGAGCAGCCGCAGAAGATCGCCCGCTCGATAGAAAGCGCATCCAGAAGGCGAAGCACGGCGCGCGCCATGGTCTCCATGCTCGCCGTCTCGGTGCCCAGCGGCGAAAGCCCGTGGCCGGGCAGATCGGGCAGGATGACGCGGTAGTCCGGCTCGAACAGACTCCGCCACGGGCTGCCAGAAGTAATGATCGACAGGCGTGGGGTGCAGGAAGAACGACGCACGGCCCGTTGCCGCGATCCTCGTGATGAAGGAGCTCGCTCATCTTCGAAGCTTGGGCATCGCTCAGACGATAAGGGTCGAACTCTGACTGGCAGCTATGCCTGCGGGTTTGCCGGGGGCGGATAGCTAGCCGCAGCCTGCAGCAGCAAAGGCTCTTCCGGCGCAGCGACCCAGAGCACGACATACAGGATCAGTCCGATACCGCTGAAGCACGCCAGCAGCACAAAGATCACGCGCACCAGCGTGGGATCCCAACCGTACGTCAGTGCCACTCCCTGGCACACGCCGGCAATCATGCGCCCAAGCCGCGGACGCACGAGGCGGCGTTGCGCACCGGATGGCGGCGGCACACTCTGCGCTCCGTTGAAAGCGCCACCCACGGCGTGCCCGCAATTTGGACAATGCCGCGCGTCGGTCGCTATTGGTTTGCCGCAACTGCTGCAGTAGTACGCCATCGCCTCTCCCCCCGCATAGGAAATGGACATTATTGAGCCTTCTATCAGATATGACGCAAATGCAATGCTCGAAGTTCCAGGCAGTCGCGCCCCGATTCTCCAAAGCATCAGCCCTTGTACGGCGATCTTCAGATAGCGCCGTGCATCCGAGGCCTGCGCGCTATCTCCGAGCGCCAACACATCACGATACGCCGCTTCGGCCTGTTCGCGCTTTCCCAATACGTCGTACTCCATGCCGGCGCCCAGCTGGGCACGCCGCTTCAGATCGGGGCTGAGAGTCGGCTGCACCAGGACGTGCTCGAAAGCATCCGCGGAGCCGGCCGCGTCCCTCTGTCCGCGCAGCGTATCCGCCAGACCATACCATGCCAGCTGCAGGTGGGCGTTCGTAAAGTATCCCGTATGACTCAGCCTGATGCAGCAGCGATACGGTAGATCGCGATCGCTTCGTGTGCCCTGCCGGCATCCTTCTGCAGGTTCGCCGACTCCAGCCAGAACAGGAAATTATGCGGGTACTGCTTCTTCAGGGACTCATTCCACTGCGCCGCCTCGTTCGTATTTCGCCTCGCGGCGCAGAAATAACGCCAGGGCGGTTCGCGCCTCCACCGACGTGGTCACACCATGCTCGCCATCATCCCGCAGCAGCGCCAGACCCTTTGTCTTTGCTGCCATGAATGCCGGCGACGCCGGCCATCAGCTTGATGGGCAGAGGCAGTGATCCGATGACGTACTGGTGCACGCCTACTACCAGCTCCGCATCTACGTAGTCCGGATCGAGGTCGAGCACCTTGTCATCGTCAGCACGCGCCTGCAGATGCAACCCGCAGGGCCGAGATGAAGGAGCGCTGCACCAGCCCCATGTAGGTCGCGCGCAGGCTCTTCGACCAGGCCCGCGCATACAGCGCATCCAGGTCTTTCGGGTTGCTCTTTAGCCGCGCCTCGGCCAGTTGCACAGCTTTGCCGGAAAGCTCCTCGATGTGAGCCGAAAACGCCTTATCCTCCTGACGACCTGGTGTTTGCCGCTCAGGAATCCATCGTGCGCGTACAGCGTCGTGTCCAGCAGATCCAGGTTATACAGCTCATGGAAAAGCACGGTCTCCAGAACGTAATCCGCGGCCATTGGATCGTCCGGATGCGCCTGCTCGCATCTTTTTAAACCGCGGAGAGCGCCGTCGTAATCCAGCGTGTAAAAGCGGTCGTACGCCGCACGCACCTCGGGCTCCCGATTCAGCGGATTCGTGTGGACGACACGCGGCTGGGCCGCGCTTGCGAAGCAGGGCACACCGCGGCAAGCGCCGCCCCGGCGAGGCAAACCCAGCAACGCAATTCCGACCTGTCGGGAATCTCCCTCTCTTCAACAGTGCCAATGGCGTCAATACTCGCCCTGCTTCCATTGTCCAAACTATGCGCTCCGGGCGTCTTCAGCGCGAATGGCGGCACCGGCACTTCCCCCTGATTCAACAGACGAAAACTATTGGCTATCGGACGCCGCACAATCTGAGTATGCTTGCAGAAAATTTCGCCTGTCCTCGTTCAACCGCTCACCCTCAACCCGCACTCCACCCCCGGGAGGACGGACATGACCAGGCAGGAAGTACTTCGGCATATCGCTTTGCAGGCGCGCTCCAACGGGTTCGACTTCCGCGCGTGGTACCGTGCCTATGCCGCACCGGAATGGCTGGGCTTTGATGAGGCCATTGACCATCTCTGCCAGGGCCGCAACTGCTATGTCCTGCTCTTCTCCCATGAATTCGCGCAGGCCTTCTGGAAGGGCGGCCAGCAGATGAGCTTCATGGTGCCCGCCGTGAGTTATCCGCAGCGGCGGAAAGATGGCCAGATCGTGATGGTGCACCGGCGCGCCTTTGCGCGGCGCACGCTCAAAGCCGACTCCTGGCTCTACCACCTGCGCGAGATGGTAGAAGCACCCCACCCGCTCAAGTACATCCGCCGCTTCGTCGTGCTGCAGGAGGATATCGTCGCGGCACAACACGCACGGCCGCCGGTGGCGCCGGTCGATCCTCCGATTCCAGATGAAGCCCCGGCGGTGAGTCCCCGGTCCGCATACGATCGCCCGGCTCTAATTAGCAGATCGGCTTGTACGCGAACAGATGATGCAGCGGGCCGTGACCCTGGCCGACCGGATAGGCAGCACGCAAAGCTTCGCGGACGTAATGCTTCGCCCCCTGGACTGCCTCACTGCGGACTGCTTCACTGCCGGTCCGCCGCAGCACAAGCTCCGCCAGAAGGGCGCTGGAAAAGGCGCATCCTGTGCCGTGGGTAGAACGCGTCTCAATCCGCTCGCCGGCTGATCCAGCTTCCCTGCCCGTCCAGAAGCAGGAAATCGTCCGGCCGGTCGAGATGACCGCCCGTCACCACAATCGCAAGGCCGGGATTGCCCGCATTCGCCGCCTGGCGATGCAAGCCGCTTCGCAGCAGCCTCCATCTGCTCCCGGCTTCGCACTTCGATACCGGTCAGCAGCGCCAGCTCATCCAGATTGGGCGTAATCCACCCCACCACACCGAGCAGCCGCTCGCGCAGCAGCGCCGTTCCTTCCGCATCCAGCAACGCCGCGCCGGAGCTTGATCGCAAGCACCGGATCCAGCACTGCGCGGCTCCGCAGATCAGGCCGGGTCCGCAGAAAGTGCTCCGCTTCCGCCACCACCCCCGCACTGGCAAGCATGCCCAGCTTTACGCCTGCAAGTTCGATATCCGACGCCAGACATTCGAGCGTTTCTGCGAAGCAGTGAGGGCCGTACCGGATCGATCTCCCGCACACCCTGCGTCGATTGAACGGTCAGCGCGGTGATCGCCGCGACCCCGTAGATTCCGTATGCGGCGAAGGTCTTGAGGTCGGCGGTAATGCCGGCGCCGGATGACGGATCAAAGCCTGCGATCGTGAGACACACCGGCGGCGTTGGCGAAGAATCGCGTGCCACTCCGCTCAGTGTGCTGTCCATGAGCCCTATTGTAGATTTGCGAATTTGCTGCGAGCGGGGAGACGCAAAACTGAACGTTGTCAGGTTACGCGGTCTTATGTACGGTTTGGCCCCGGCGCCGCGCGGCTCCCTTCGCGTGGCGCGACAAAGCGCTGTGAGAAGCAGTGCTTTTGGGCTCGCGCTTCAGAGCAGCAACCCGGGCACGGCCACGTTTAGTGGAACCCTCCTCACGAGTTTTCGGTTCACTCTGTCCCTTTTCATAAGTCCCGCTCGGACCGCTTCCGCGTCGCCTCGCTGGTTTTTCCGCGAGGCGGGCGGTTTCAGCGGAACGCCCGCTCGCCGTGCCTTGCTCAAACCAATCGCGATGGCCTGCTGCGGCGATCGCGCGCCATGCTTGCCCTCGCGCACATGCTCAATCTCTTCACGCACGAACTCCCCGGCGGCGGTTGATGCCGATTTCCCCTCGCGCAGGTCTTCCGTTTGGCTGCTTCTACAGTTGATTTCGTCGGCATGATTAGCCTCCGGAGTGGCTGAGAGATGAGATGCGATTGATTTCAGACCGAGCCCTTCGCCGCCCGGCGAAGGGCATCTGCGCTCGCCGTTTCCGCATCGCTTCAATGAGGGCTGCTGGAGATGTTCCAGGACCGCAGAGATGCCGGGCGAATGTTGGCGCGGATCGTCGCGAAGGCGACGCGACTCGCAGGATGCAATTGTGCTTGGATTGCCGCGCGGAGGCGTACCGGTCGCCTATGAAGTGGCGTGCAACTGAATTTGCCGCTGGATGTTTTTATCGTGCGCAAGCTCGGCGTGCCCGGAGAGGAAGAGCTCGCGATGGGTGCCGTTGCGAGCGGTGGAACTGTGGTATTCAACCCCTCGATTGTCCTTCACCTTGGCATTCCTCAGGAAGTCGTGCAGGCGGCCTCCGCCGCGAAGAGATCGAAATCGAGCGCCGTGAACGAGCCTACCGTGACGGCCATCTTCCTATGCGCCTTGAAGGCCGCACCGCGATCCTGGTCGACGACGGGCTGGCGACCGGCGCAACCATGTTTGCGGCCGCGCGTGCGTTACGACCGAAGAGCGGAGCGGGTCATCGTTGCCGTGCCCGTCGCCGCAGAGAGCACATGCAACCAGCTACGCGATGAAGTGGATGAGGTGATCTGCGCTCAAACGCGCCGCGGAATTTCTTTGCCGTTGGCGAATTCTATCGTGATTTCTCACAGACGACCGACGAAGAAGTTCGATCGCTGATATCCAAAGCGCGCAGCCGGCCGGGTCTGCAGGTGGCATAGGAGGCATTGGGTTCATCGGCGCGAATTCGGTCAGCTTTCGCCCCTGCTCAGGTCGCATGGAGCAGGCCGACATGGCGCAGGATGCGGCGCACCTTTTTCGGCGAGATGGAGAGTCGCTCGGCAACGCGGGAGACCTTCTTCCCTTCGCGCAGCCATACCTGCGGTATCACTACCTCAGCGAACTCCTCGGTCATCTGCTGGAATGTTTTGCGGCCGACGATACCCTGCGACCACGCGCGCAATGTCTCATCGATGCCGATGGAGCGCATGATTTTCGATTTCAAAATCTGCCAGCTCTTCTCCGAGATGATCGCGATCGTAGGAGCGCAGCAGCGCCGCCGACTCCATCTCGCAGCGGCGAGCTTCTTCCCATTCGCAGAAAAAATCGCTAGCTGCCACCATGCCGCAGGCGATGTGCGCGCCCGCCAGCAGGCGGCGGTTCTGCGTTTGCAACGCGAGCTGCACCGCCTCTTCGGCGTAGCGGCGAGCCTGGTGGGCATGGGTCGCGATGTTCGCATCCTCGCCGAGTTCCTCTTCCACGCGGGCGTTTTCCGCATAGGCCTCGAGGATGCGGGCACGGGCCATCAGGATGAGGTCGTGCTTGCTGCGCGCCAGTTCGTATGCCTTTGCGCCTTCGACGGCGGCGCGTTCGATATCGCCGAGATCGAGATGCAGATGCCCGCCATTGACCAGCACGGATCCCGTGCCGCCGTGATGCTGATGCAGAGCGTAGATCCTTCCCGCCTCTTCCAGGTCGGCGAGGGCCTGATGGCACAGCGCCATGTAGCGGCGCTTCACGCTTCCGTTGCCACTTGACGTATTTGGGCCGCCATTCGCCGGCTTGCCCGCGGGCCTGTCCAACTGCTTGCGCAGATTGAGCGCGAGCAGGCGCTTTACATACGCCGCATTCACCAGCGTACGGGCAAGATTTCGATGATCCGCGTTGTGCCGCTGGTAGATGGCGACCGCGCGCTCATAGTGGGCCAGGGACTCGGCATATTCGCCCGTGCGGCGCACGATCCTGCCGCGAGCGGAGCTGATGTTGCCGAGCGAGATCTCGTCATCTGTCGTGCGAAGCTGTTCTTCGGCCTGATCGAGCAGCGACCAGGCTTCCTTTGGCTCTGCGCGCTGAAAGGCCAGCCACGCTTCCTGTATCTGGATGGCCGCGGCCAGCTTCTTCAGTTCGAGATGCTGCGCCAATTGGCGCGCGGCAACAATGTCCTCCGAGGCTTTCTGATACTCGCCTTTTTTGCGGTGCGCGCGCCCTTTCCAGAAATGCGCCAGCACGCTGAGGTGCTCGCTTCCCAATTCGCGCTCCGCTGCCAGTACGAACCCGAGCAGATCGATTGCGCGGTCCGTGTCCTCGTGCGCCATCGCGGCGAACGCCTCGGCCATGCGAACCATCAGGAAGTCGCGCAGCGGCATCTGTCGCCCGGCTCTCCGGAGGAAGATGCTGCATCAGGTCGTCCACCATTTGCGGAGACTCATAGCCCAGATCCACCCATTGCGCCACGCACAGCAGGAATGGGGCTTGCAGCGTACCCGACGTGCTCAACGTGATCCGCTTGCAATCGAGGCGTCCGAGCAGTGCGATCCCCTCCTGCACGCGGCGCTCTTCAATCGCGTCGTTCAACTCCTGAAGCAGATGGGTGGTGATGGGGGGTGCGAGTGGCATGGCGCTCCATTGTAGGAGCGGTCATCCGAGGCGGTCGAGCAGAAAACGGAGCATTTAGACAGGTTTTTGGCAGATTGAAGACCACTCGTCCGAATCGGACGAGTGTCCGTTTGGCCCTCAGACGCTTGCCGGTGAGCTCGCTCCTCACGTTTACTCCATTGTCGCCGCAATACGGTAATCGGCGACCGTCGCCATTTCATCCAGGAGCCAGCAGATGTCCATCGCGTCTATGAACAATTCTGGGAGCAAGTCCGGGAGCAAATCCAGCGTCTATCGCTTCAGCGCAGAGACTACTCGACGGAGAAGGATCCATGAAGGACCTGCTCGGGGGTAAAGGCGCTGGTTTGGCCGTGATGGCGCGACTCGGCATTCCTGTGCCTCCGGGCTTCACGATCCCGACCAGCGCCTGCCGCCATTACCTGAAGCACAAACGGCTGCCGGAAGATCTGGAGCGCGCCGTGGACGCCGCCGTCTCGTGGCTGGAAAGGAAACAGAACCAGACATTCGGCGGCATCGAGCAGCCGCTGCTGGTGAGCGTGCGCTCGGGCGCGGCGGTTTCGATGCCGGGCATGATGGACACCATCCTGAACGTGGGGCTGACCGAAGCCAATGTGGAAGGCCTGGCCGCAGCGAATGGCGGCTTGCGCTTTGCGCTCGACTCCTACCGCCGGCTGATCCAGATGTTTGGCGCAGTGGTCCTGCAGGTGCCGAAGACGCAGATTCGACGAAATTCTGGAACGCGTGAAGCATGAACACAACGCCGCATTGATTTCGAACTGAACGAAGACGCTCTGCGCACCATCATTACCGAATTCAAGGCATGTGTGCTGCGAGCATGCCGGCCGGCCATTTCCGGAAGATGCGCGGGAGCAGCTTCTGATGGCGACCGAAGCGGTGTTTCAATCGTGGACGAATACGCGCGCCCAGCACTACCGCCGCATGTACGACATTCCGGAGGACGCAGGGACGGCCGTGACCGTGCAGGCGATGGTCTTCGGCAACTCCGGAATGGACAGCGGCACGGGAGTGGGTTTCACGCGCAATCCGATCACGGGTGATCCCGGAGCTCTTTGGCGAATTTCTGCCCAATGCGCAGGGTGAGGACATCGTCGCCGGCATCCGCACGCCACTGCCGATTTCGGAGCTCGCGAAGACGATGCCGGCATATATACCGGCAGCTTCGGTCCGTCACCAAGAGACTGGAAACGCACTCTGCACGAGGTGCAGGATTTCGAGTTCACGGTGCAGAAGGGCGAAGCTCTTCCTGCTGCAGACCAGAACTGCCAAGCGCAGTGCGCTTGCAGCGCTCAAGCTGTGCGGTCGATATGGCCCATGAGGGCCTTATCTCCAGGACCGAAGCGCTCCAGCGCGTGAAGCCGGAGCAGGTTGGACGAGATTCTGTCTCCACAGCTCGATCTCTCCGAGGTGGACGTGGCGCCGGTGACGCGCGGTCTGCCGGCATCTCCCGGCTCGGCTGTGGGCAAGATCGCACTGACGGCGGACCGCGCTGTAACGATGGCCGGCAAACATCGCGAGACGCCGGTCATTCTGGTGCGGCAGGAGACGATAGCGGACGATATTCACGGCATGGAGGCCTCCGTCGGCTTTCTGACGGCGCATGGCGGAGCGACCAGCCACGCCGCAGTGGTCGCGCGCGGCATGGGCAAGTGCTGCATCACGGGCGCCGGCGCGGTGATGGTGAACGAGCAGACACACACGGTGAAGATCGGCGATCTGCTGCTGCATGAAGGCGACTGGCTGTCGCTCGACGGACTCACCGGCCAGGTGTTTGCGTGCAAAGTGCCGCTGCGCGCGGCTTCGATGCACAATGCCACGCTGCATGAATTTCTTGGCTGGGCGAAGTGCGCCAGCGTGACGCCGATACGCGCCAATGCGGATACGCCGGAAGACGCGGAGCGCGCACGGCGCGCCGGAGCCACCGGCATCGGCCTGTGCCGGACGGAGCACATGTTTTTCGCACCCGAGCGGCTGGAATGGATTCGCGCCATGATCCTGACCGAAGACCCTGACCAGCGGCAGCAGGCGCTCAATCATCTGCTGCCGATGCAGAAGGCCGACTTCGAAGCGCTCTTCCGCAGCATGGATGGCCTGCCGGTCACCATCCGGCTCATCGATCCACCGCTGCACGAGTTTCTGCCGCGGCTGGAGGAGATTGACGAGCGCCTGCGCCGCGCGCGTCAGCGTGCTCTCCACGTGGGAGAGATCGCGGCGTTGGAAGGGTTGCGTGCGCGCACGCGAGACCTGCAGGAGACGAATCCGATGATGGGACATCGCGGTTGCCGTCTGGGCATCACGCATCCGGAGATCATCGTGATGCAGGTAAGAGCGATCCTGGAGGCGGCAATTGCGGTGCAGAGAAAAGGCGTACGGACAGTGCCGGAGATCATGGTGCCGCTGGTCGCCGGCGTGGATGAGGTTCGTGCGATCCGCAAACTTGTGGACGAAACAGCGGAAACGGTCTTTGCCGAGTTGCGGCAGTCCACGCTTTACAAGTTCGGCGCGATGATCGAACTGCCGCGCGCCGCGGTGTGCGCCGGGTCGATCGCGAAGGAAGTGGACTTCCTCTCCTTCGGCACGAATGATCTAACGCAGATGACGTTTGGCTTTTCGCGGGACGATGCGCGCAAATATCTGGATACGTATATCGAGGCCGGGATTCTGAAGAAGGATCCATTCATCACGCTGGATCGCGAGGGAGTGGGCGCACTGATGCAGATCGCCATCGAGCAGGCGCGCCAGGCCAACCCAGCCATCAAAATTGGAGTCTGTGGTGAACACGGAGGCGACCCGGATTCGATTGAATTCCTGCTGAGCCTCGATCTGAATTATGTGTCCTGCTCGCCGGCACGTATTCCGGCAGCGCAGGTAGCAATTGCGCAGAGCTCGATCAGCGATGAAACGCAAGCTTCCACACTCGTGTCGATGGAGACACGCCAGGAGACCCTCGGGATCGCGATGTAGAAACCGGCGGGCAGGAGGCACGTTTACGAGATAATCGGCGAATGGCAGATGAGCCTTCCCGAACGCGCCTCCCACATCCTTTCGACATGAAGACGATGAGCTGTGCGGCCTGGGTGATGCTCTGCATCTTCCTCGCCGCATCTCCCGCATCACCACAAGCAGCATCCGAACCGCCGGCCAATTCCAGCCTGACACTCTCCACCGACTCGGTCGAACCCACGCGCTTTGTGGCCGTGCATGGCCGCCGATCCGCCATTCTCGGATATCCGGAGAATGGATTGGAGATCTGGGCGTGGCCATTTCAAATCCTTAGCGGATATCGCATCGGCATTCGTTCCCGGGGCGCAGCTACTGAGACAGATGGCGATCGGCTTCTGCGACGCATCGAATATGCTCCCGACGCGGTGACCCGAATCTATATCGGACCGGACTTCGTTCTTCGCGAAAAGCTCTTCGTACCTCTCGATCAGGCCGCTGCGATCATCACCTACACGGTGGAAGGACGGGACCACGTGGAGATAGCCATTCACTTCACGCCCGTGCTCAATCTGATGTGGCCCGCAAGCATCGGCGGCCAAAGTACGGCATGGAACAAAGCGATTTCCGGGTACGTCATCTCCGAGGGGACGAACCGCAACACAGCGACGATCAGCTCGCCCGATATCGTTTCACATGACGATACGGAGAACAGCGCGATCCATAGCGACACGGTTTCCTTTGCTATCCGGGCGGACCACTCTGCGCATATATTTGTCGCTCTGAATCCGACGCACGATCCAGCGACTCCACTCAAGCGATTAGGTACGGACGAAACCGCGCTGGAACAACAAGCGGTCGCACATTATGCCGAACTCACGCGCAACGCGCTGCAGATTGAAACTCCGGACGAAGAGATCAATCGCGCACTTGCATGGTCACAGATCGCGCTCGATCAGGCCTGGGTGTGCAACCCGGAGCTGGGCTGCGGCATGGTCGCCGGGTACGGTCCTTCGCGCAACGCGCGGCGTCCGCAATATGCATGGTTCTTCGCCGGAGACGGCCTGATTGCGATGGACGGCCTGCTTGCAGCGAGTGAATACGACCGTGCTCGCGCAGAGCTCGAATTTATCCTGAAATATCAGGACCAAAAAACAGGGATGATCTGGCACGAGCTCTCACAGAGCGCCGGCTATATCGACTGGGCCGGCAAGTATCCCTACATGTTCGTCCATGTAGACATCACGTTTCAGTTTCTCAGTGCTCTGTCGAGATACGTTGAGATCAGCGGCGACACCGATTTTGCGAAGCAGCACTGGCCAGCAATCGAGTCTGCCTATCGGTACTGCCAGTCCGTCATCGATCCTGCGACAAACCTGCCGCGCATTCCCGCAGACAAGGAAGGCAGCAACGAACAGGATCGCGAAAGCGATGAATTGAGTCTCTCCGCCGCGTGGCTCGATGCTGCTTCGGCATTCGTTAAATTAGCGGCCTGGACATCCCATTCCGACGACAAAACGGAGGCCATGCATGCCCTCCAGCCGGCGCGCGCGTCGATTGCCGCGCGTTACTGGGATAGCGAACGCCAGTTCTGGATCAGCGGCCACACGGTGCATGGCAAAGAGATATTCGATGAACGCAGTCAGCCGAGCGGCCTCATTTCGCAAGGCGTTTTCTCTCCGCAGCAAAACGAAATCCTGCTTGACAAGATCGCCTCCTCGAAATTTCAGACCGACTGGGGCTCGCGCGGCCTCTCATCCAGTTCCGCCGCTTTCGATCCGGACTCCTATGCGAAGGGCAGCGTCTTTGCACTGAACACTACGGACACGGCTGAAACATTCTGGACTGAACACCGGCCGGCTGCGGCATTTTCCACCTGGCGCGCCGTCGTTCCATGGACGCGGCTGGATTCCCTCGGACACATCCACGAGGTCCTGGCCGGCGATGTTTACCACCAGCAGACCGAGTCTGTTCCGGAGCAGACGTGGTCGTCCGCCGGATTTATCTCCTCCGCCACACGCGGACTCCTGGGCCTTCACATCGATTCGGTTTCAAACCAGATCGTATTTGCTCCACATGTTCCGCCCGGGTGGCACGGAGTCACGGTGCGCAATGTCCGGATACAGCATGCTGCGCTCGATTTGAAGCTGAACCGCAGCGAAGGAGTGATGGACCTCACGACGATAAATCACGGACAGCCGGTTTCGTTCGTCTTCGATCCTCAGATTCCTCTCGGAGCACGCCTGCTCGGCTCCCAGTGCGATAACCGTCGCGTTACGTCTGCTATCGAGCCCAATGCGCATGACGAACACGCCCGTCTCGCCTTTGCAGCGCTGCAAGGAACAGTGCATTGCGAGATTCGATTCCAGGGCGGAGTCGAGGTGATTCCGCCGCATGCGGTTCCAGTTCTCGGTAATCCAAGCACGGGCGTCAAGATCACTGATGCCGATCTGAAAGACAAATCTCTGATTGTCGAAGCCGACGTGAACCAGCAAGGACCGGCGTCCTTTGCGATCAAGACACCATGGAAATCAGCTTCCGTCGAGGGCGGCTCGATCCATTCAGTCGCCGATGATTTGTATGAGGTCGAACTGGACCGTGGCGGTTCGCCCGATGCTTTCGGATACAGCCATCGTCGCGCTGTGATTCACTTCCGATGAATGAGCGGCGTTATACGGCATCAAGAACTGTCGTGGACGCCGCGCGCTTGGCAATGGCTAAATTCGCACTTATGCTGAACTCGCCTTACTCAAGGACCCAATCATGCGCTTCCCCGCCATTCTTAGCGTCTTTCTCATCGCCGCCAGCGCTGCGGCGCAGACCCCATCCACCGCTGCTGTTGCGCCCGCCGCAGCGACACAATGGCCGGTCAAAGACAATCTGTATCTCGCGCACAATTTCCGCTTTGGCAGCGGCGAACCTTTACCTGAACTGAAGCTGCGCTACCTAACCCTGGGCAGTCCGCACCGCAATGGCGCCGGTCACGTCGATAATGCGGTCCTGCTGCTTCATGGCACCGGCGGCAATCGCCGGACGCTGCTTGTGCCGCAGTTCTCGAATGTTCTGTTCGGCCCCGGTCAGCCACTGGACATCACGCGCTACTTCTTGATCCTTCCCGATGACATCGGCCATGGCGATTCATCGAAGCCCTCGGACGGTCTTCGCATGAAGTTTCCACGCTACGATTACGACGACATGGTCCGCTCGCAACACCAAATGTTGCTCGAAGCCCTGGGAGTGGATCATCTTCGCCTCATTCTCGGCACATCCATGGGCTGCATGCAGAGCTTCGTCTGGGGCGAGACGTATCCCGGCTTTGCCGACGCGCTGATGCCTCTTGCCTGCCTGCCCACTGCAATTGCCGGGCGCAATCGCATGATGCGTTATATGGCTATCGAGAACATCAAGAACGATCCTGCATGGCAGAACGGCAATTACGTCACCGAGCCTGCTCTGGGTCTTCGCACTGCGAACGAGATGCTGCTTATTATGGGCTCCGCTCCGCTGGTCATGCAGAAGGCCGCACCGACGCGCGAGGCTGCGGAGGAGTATGTCGACGAATATTTGGCCCGCGCAGTAGCCAGAACCGATGCTAACAATTTGATCTACTACGTCGATGCCTCGCGAAATTATGATCCCAGCGCGCAACTCGGCCGCATTACTGTTCCCGTCATGTACATCAACTCCGCCGATGACTTCATCAATCCCCCGGAGCTCGGCATTGCGGAAAAGCTCGCGAAGCAGATGCCGCATGCGAAATTTGTGCTGATTCCCGTCTCCGACGCGACGCGAGGTCACGGCACGCATACGCAGGCTGCCGTCTGGAAGGACTATCTCGTCGAGCTGCTCAGGGAATCCGAACCCAAGTCCTGATCTTCCGTCCCAAGGCGATGGACGTATCACGATGCAAAAGTCATCTCGCGCTTGCTGACATTCGAGTGACATTCGAGGCTGTAATTTCTAGTAATATCCCGCAAAATAGGATGCAAAGAAGCATCCATATTCGGCATTCAGGCCGAGCCGCTTCATTCAGAATTCCCCCTTCTGCGAACGCTGGCAGGCAGTCCCCTTTTCTGCGGCTGCTGATCGTGACAACGAACCTGGAGGTTCCCTGCCTATGCGCCCCCATCGCATTTGCCAGATCATCGCTCTCCTACTCGCAGCCGGCTCCGCCGGCGCTTACGCTCAGTCAACGGCTACGATCTCCGGTACGATCACCGATCCTTCCGGCGCAGTTGTCCCTCAGGCGCAAGTCACGGTGCACGGCCTGTCTACCGGTGTCGATCGCAGCGTCACTTCTGACCCTGCAGGCAGCTATACCGTGCCATCGCTACAACCGGGCAATTACAGCGTCAGTGTGCACGCCCCCGGCTTCGCCGATTACAGGCTGGCGAGCGTGACTTTGCAGGTCGACCAGAACGTCACGGCGAATGTAAAGCTGGGGGTGGCCTCGGCCGGCCAAGTGGTGCAGGTGCAAGGCGTGGCACCGCTCATCGATGCGCAAACCATCACCATGGGCCAGGTCATCGATCAGACGACCGTGCAGAAGATTCCGCTGAACGGGCGTCACTTCCTGGATCTGACCAACCTCACACCAGGCACTGTCGTGCCGCCAGTTACCGGCAACCTGACGAGCGCCAGCCGCGGGCTGGGCGCAAATTCCTTTGACACGGCAGGGCAGCGTGAAGACTCCGTCAACTTCATGATCAATGGCATCAACCTGAACGATCTGTCCCAGAACCAGATCACGTTTCAGCCATCGATCAACACCACCGCGGAATTTAAAATATCCAATTCGACCTATTCGGCGGAGTATGGCCGCTCATCGGGCGCCATTGTGAATGTGGCAACCCGCTCGGGCACGAATAGCTTTCACGGAGAAGCTTTCGACTACCTCCGGAACAATTACTTCGACGCACGGAACTTCTTTAACCGCAAACCGTCGCGGCAAAATTCGTTCATCCGCAACAATTTTGGGGGCGCCTTCTCTGGCCCGATCTTTAAGGATCGAACCTTCTTCTTCCTCAGCTACGAAGGACTCCGCCAGCAGCAGAGTCTTCTCTTTAACGGAACCGTGCTCAGTCCTGCGCAGCGGGCGTCTTTCGCAGCTACTCCCGCCGGTTCTGCCTACGCCCAACTGGTCAACCTGATTCCGGCCGGAAATAACGCCACCGGCACGGTGTTTCAGGGATCCTCGCCAGGGCCGGTGAAGACCGATCAGTTCTCGGGTGACCTGTTCCACACAATTTCAACCAAAGACAATGTGCACGCCTATTATGCGTGGCAGCAGGACGCGCGCACCGAGCCGAACCTGCAGGGCAACACCATACCCGGCTTCGGAGATCACCGGACGGCGCATCGGCAAATTGGCACCATCAACGAAGTTCACATCTTCTCGCCCAATGTGGTCAACGAAGCACGTATTGGATTCAACCGGATCGCTATCTCATTCGTTCCGAACACGCCGGAGAATCCACTCAGCTTTGGTATCCAAAATGGCGTGGCCTACAACAACGCTCTGCCGCAGATCACGGTGCAGGATATCGGCCTGAACTTTGGCGGTCCTTCAGGCTTTCCGCAGGGCCGCTTTGATACAGGTGGTGTTTTTTCAGACACACTCTCCTGGAACAGAGGTAAGCACACGGTCAAGGCGGGAGGCGAATATCGCCGGTTCATTGGTTCTTCGTTCGCGCAAACACCAGGGATACTCACCTTCAGTTCGACTACGAACTTCATCAACGGGAGTGCCAGCGCGTTCAGCGTGACTCCGACGCAGGTCACGAGCCGCATCTTCGAAAACGCGGTAGGCGCATTTTTGTCTGACAACTATAAGATCACGCCGCGCTTCCAGGCGGAGATAGGGTTTCGCTTCGAATGGAACGGAACACCCACGGAAGGGGGCGGACGTTTGGTCAACTTCGACACCAACACCGGCACACTGGTGCATGTGAGCGAGGCCTACCACCAGAACTACAATTACGAGCCGCGCGTTGGATTCATCTTTGATGTGTTCGGCAACAACAACACGATCCTGCGCGCAGGTTACGGCATTCTCGCCGATCAGCCGGTGAGCGGCGTCATCACCGGTCTTGCCAGCAACCCGCCCAATGCCAACCCGGTCAGTCAAACGGGAGCGCTGCCAGTTGGAACGCTGTATTCGAGCGCGGCACTTGCGTCGCTCGCGCCAAATGCAACCAATCCCCGGCTCAGCAACGCCTACACCGAGAGCTATAACCTGAATCTTCAACAGCAGTTCGGGCAGGGCGTAGTCATGGAGATGGGATACATCGGTTCCGAGGGCAAGCACCTGCGCATTCAGCGCAACATCAACCAGTTCGTCTATCCCGGCGGGATCGCGACGCGGCCGTTCGCGAATCTGTCTCTAGCCAGCTCCATCCGTCCCGGCTCCGGTTTGGGGAACATTGCCTTCATCGATTCGGATTCGCTCTCCAACTACAACGCTCTCTGGTTTACCGTGCGCAAGAATTTGTCCCATGGACTCCAGATGAATTCAAGCTATACCTGGTCGAAGTCGCAGGATCTGAACTCACTAGGCTCCCAGGGCGGCTACACGCTACAGGACAACTTCAATCCAAGGGGGAATTACGGGCTTTCGGACTTCGATGCCCGTCATCATTTCGTCTTCTCCGGAACGTGGAACCTGCCCTTCCACGGAAACCGCCTGGTGGAAGGGTGGCTGCTCGCCAACATCACGCAACTGCAGAGCGGCAACCCCATGAACGTCGTCACCACGTCCACCTACAATGGTGTCTCCGGCACCGTTCGGCCGAGTCTGGTGGGTGGTTACACCACGGGACGCGGCGCAACCTTGCCCAATGGGAACGTTTCGTTCATCCACGGCACGGCGTGTGCGACGCTGACGCCAGGCTGCACCTTCTTTGCCCAACCGACGGGCTTTGGCACGCTGCGCCGCAATGCGCTGACGGGACCGGGTTTTGCGGATTCGGACGTGTCACTGGAAAAGACAACCAGAATTGCTGAAAGCGCCGCGCTGGTCATCCGCGTAGACGTCTTCGACCTGCTGAACCACACCAATTTCGCCAATCCCAACCTGACGGCGAGCGGCGCCGCCACCAGCACGTTCGGCCAGATCACCGCGACCCGCACCGCGATCGGCGATGCGGGGTCTTCGCGTCAACTGCAGTTCGCGATGCGGTTTCAGTTTTAGCCAGCCGGAGCGTCAGACCGGTCTGACCCACAATCAGAAAGCGCATGGGGGCGCGCGGCAGGATGCCGGCCAATCCCGCTCAGAAATCGTCTATATGGTTGTCTTATCTATGCGATTTTCGTGACCGAAGTAACATATTTCCGGGCAGATTGCAACGGTTTTTGGGCAAATAAATCGCCTGAATTGTTTGCTTTGGAGGTCCTACCCTCCGTAAAATACGAAGAGTCGATGATGAATACAGCCATGACCAATACGAATCGCTCTCTACGATTTCCTATCGTTGGGGCGATGCTTCTGGCGGCGGGATTCTTTCTGACGAGCGCGCATACGGGCACTTCTGTCCATGCCGAGCAGACGGTCAGCGATGCCGCGAAGGCTCAGACCGCACACCATCAGCACTGGTTCCAGTTTGGGCGCGCGTCGTGGTACGGCCATGCTTTGCAGGGCTTGCCCACCGCGAACGGCGAGGCTTACGACATGAACGCGATGACCTGCGCTCACCGTACTCTGCCGCTGGGTTCGCTGGTACGGGTCACCAACCTGCGCAATCACCGATCTCTGGTGGTGCGGGTCAACGATCGCGGTCCCATGGTCGAGTCGCGCGTCGTCGATCTTTCCTATGGAGCGGCCAAGCGACTTGGTTTCAGCCACCGGGGTACGGTTCGGGTCCGCCTGGATTTGATCGACGCGCGACCTTCCCCAACGGAAGTCTCGATGCTGACAAAGCCCGGGATGTAGCCATCCGGCGCCTGTCCGGTCCCAATCTTCAGCAACAGCAGCCGCGTTCTTCACAGCGCCGATGCCGCTAAGATTCCCATTATGGTAACGACTCTGCCGCCCACCTCTACGGTGCAGACTGCCAGCCTGCGAGCAGCAGACCGGCTGATCGTCGCGCTCGACTTCCCCGATGCCACAGCAGCGCTGGCCTGCGCGGATCAGCTCGCGGGTTCCGTCTCCTGGTTTAAGGTCGGGCTTGAACTCTATCTCGCAAGCGGCGACGGCGTGGTCAGCGAGTTGAAGAAGCGCGGACATTCGGTCTTTCTTGATCTCAAGCTGCACGACATCCCCAACACTGCCGCCTCCGCTGTCCGCTCATTGGCGCGCCTGGAGCCGGATCTGCTCACCGTTCATGCCGCTGGTGGCCGAGCGATGCTTCAGGCTGCGGCTGACGCTGCCCGCTCTCTGCCCAAGCCCCCGCGCCTCCTCGCCGTCACTGTGCTGACGAGTCTCGATACTGCGGCGCTGGCTGAGACGGGTGTGCCCGCCGCTCCCATGGAACAGGCTCTGCGACTCGCGCGCCTGGCCGCGGAGTGCGGAATCGAGGGCATGGTCTGCTCGCCAGCGGAAGCGGCCGCCCTGCATAGCGCCTTGCCCAAAGCGCTTCTGGTCACGCCCGGGATACGCCCCGCCGGCACAGAAGCAGGCGACCAGAAGCGGGTCGCAACGCCGCAGTTCGCGCTGGCCGCGGGCGCCGGCATGCTGGTGATCGGGCGGCCCATCACGGCAGCCGCCGATCCGAAGGCCGCAGCCCAGGCCATCCTCAACGACATGGCGAAAAGCAACCCCAGCAAATGAAAAGAGCCTGATCCATAGGACCAGGCTCAACGTTCTGACGTCTTTCGGCGCTTACAGCTTTTCGTAAAAATCGCAGGCCGAGCAGGAGATATACACTCCGCCGGGAACGCCGCGCTCACGGTCCTTCACGCGCTTCACGATGCGCGTGGGCTTGCTGCACTTGGGACAATCCGTGCTCTTGGACGTGTCCATCACCTTCTTGCGATCTGCCGTCTTCGCAACCTTTGCCATGACTCTCCGTAACTCCTCAAACCCGATTCCGGCACGCAACTTCGAACCGCAACAGAATGCGGCCTGATGGCCTTTTGGACCTGCAACTCTTTCTCGTCAGTGGTGGCTTGGAGCGAGGCAGAAGGCGGCGCGTACCGCTTCTTCAAGTGTACACGAAGGATGAGCCGATCTAGTTCGGCCAGTGGCTTCCAACCGTGCTCTGCGCTGTGCTCCAGTGTCCCCCGGGCGCCGACGTAGGTCCGGGCGAAGAGCCAGGTGGCGGCGGTATCGGCTGCGGCTTTGTCTCCGGCTGGCCCGGCGTGCTGACCGGCTGCATGGTGCCCGGGAGCTCTTCGCCCGGCAGCCGGAGGCTCGGCGCCTTGCGTTTTCCGTTCTCGCCCTCCGTCGCAGGAGGCGCGGCATCGCCCATCTTTACTTCATGTACGTCCGAGCTTTGGGTGTAGCCGCCCGTCTCATCCTGGTTGCGCACGATCAGGTCCTGCCCGACCGCGGCAACTTCCACGCGGACGACCTTATCGCCCTCGAAGCGAACGAACTGTGTCGGCTGCGGCGCCTCGCCAAAAATCCATTCCTCAAACGGAACGCCGTTATCCTGCTCGCGCGTCTTGTCGCGCGGCTGGCCCAGCGCATAGACCACCATCTTCCGAT
The DNA here is from genome assembly GCA_963797895.1 of uncultured Acidobacteriaceae bacterium. Taxonomy (GTDB): domain Bacteria; phylum Acidobacteriota; class Terriglobia; order Terriglobales; family Acidobacteriaceae; genus KBS-83. Next base: position 1,242,902 of record CAWCRD010000005.1, on the reverse strand, counting down.
CCATGCCGACCAGCACGTGATGATTCAGGATGGCCTCTTTCAGCTTTGGCGGCAGCGTATCGACGTAGGCCTCCATCGGCGTCTTCACGTTGAAGTCCATCACCGGTTGGATCAGTGCGCGAAGCTGGTCCGGCGTGATATCCGGCACATACTTTTCGAAGACCAGCGTGAGGCGCGAGCCGACCGGCTCCTGTCCATCGTCCTGAACGACGGGCGATGTGCCCATCCCGGCGCCGATTTGGATATGGCGGAGATATTTGTGCTTATGGTCCGGGCCGCCATTGAAGAGAAACACGATCTTGTCGGAGTCGATCTTGATGTCGGAAACCACCAGCCGATCGCCTGCCTTGGAGCTGACCCCGTGGCGCTGCAGCATTGACTCGTAGTCCAGGCCGTCCGGCTTGAGATCGCCGTTTGCGTGCAGCACCAGCCCATGAGTATCGAGTGGCAGCGGCCGCCGGGCAAAGCCCTGCTCGGCCGTGAATGCCACGATCAGCTCGCGGCGGTCGCGCTCGCGTCAGCTTCCGCTGGTCGAAATTGACGTGAGTGGCCTGGAACGGGGGGATGTTCTTCTGGTGTTCCGTCTGCACGATGAAGACCTGTGTCTGTGCAAACGCGCCAGGCGCTGAGATTGCAAGCGCCAAGGCGGATACGGCAAGAGCGATCGGCTGACCAGCCTTCCGCAACCTGTTCCGAGCGCCCATGACTCACCCTCTATAGCGGCATGATGCGCTTCTGCGGGCATGACTGACAAGACCCCGAGTGACGAGGCTATGGACCAAATCGAACCGGGTAAAGAGGCCGGAGACCTCCTATTCGCGCCTTTGTTCATCCTGCGGCGGCACTTCGGGCTGCGCAGGTACCGGAGGAGCTGCGGCCTGGGGCAGCTCCCCAATCTGCACCAGCTTCGGCGCAGCCGGTTGGACCGGGCCCATGGCTGCCTCGTGCTGGCGCCGGGAGGCCGCATCGATGTCTACCGGAATGCCGCCTGGGATGATCTCGGGGAAACCGAACCGGGAAGCGTACTCGCGGGTCACTCGCATGATGAGCCACAGCCCGAAGCACAAGGACGAGCACGGCGACCACACTGCCCTCCGGCCCATAGTCCGCTCCGGTAAGCGCGTCGGGGCCGGACGGCAAGCTCTGCACCACGGGCGAAAATCCGTTGCTGAAGCCGTGATAGCCGCTGAGCGGCAATCCGAAGAGCGGCCCCATCGCCGCATTCCACGCAAAGTGCAGCCCCCAAGGCAGCCACAGAGCGCGCGTCCGCAGGTACGCGATGCACAGGATGAGACTGAGCAGGAAGAGCGCGAAGACAGCTGCGTGCGGCATGTCCGGCGAATAGTGCACCACCACGAAGCAGATGGAGATCAGCACCGTCGCGAGCGTCGTTCCGATCGCGTCAATGAGCCGCTGGAAGGGATAGCCGCGGAAGATCAGCTCTTCGCAAAGCGCCGCCGCAGCCAGCACCAGCAGATCGAGGATAAGCAGAAACCACTGGTGCGACCCGGTCCACAACGTCACACCAAGACCGCCTATGAAGACAGACGGCACTATGGTCAGCAGCAGCAGCCCCCATCCCACTGCCGTTCCGGTGCCGAACTCGCGCAGCATGCCGGGACGCGTGACCAACCCCATGGCGCGTCTTGGCTCTCGCTGCCGGGAAAAGGCGATGCCCAACCCGCTGAAACCGACCAGCAACAGGAACAGAAAAATAAGCCGGTCTGTGGCCGGTACCCAGTCGCCGGAGCTCAATCCGTTCGCTGCATGCTGCGACACCACTTCCGCAAAAAAGGCGTACATCAGCGCGACGACGAAGACGCAGAACGAGCGCACGCGGGAAGGATGCGGATGCGGCGGCGGAGTGGCTGGTGTGGTAACCAAGGAAGCCAGAGTTACGTGGTGTAGAACTGCGCAATATTGCGGAACTTTTCCCGCCGAAGGGCCAGGCGCTCTTCCGGGGACAGGATCTTCAATTCACTGAGATGCCATTTCAGCTTCTCATCGAGCATTCGCGCCGCTGCTTCCGGATCGAGATGCGCGCCACCCGGCGGCTCCGGCACAATGTCATCCACGCAGCCCAGCATCTTCACATCTTCCGAAGTGGTCTTCAGGGCCTCTGCCGCCTTCGCACGCTTGCTAGCATCGCGCCACATGATGGAGGCGCAGCCTTCGGGCGAAATCACTGAGTAGACCGCGTTTTCGAGCATCAGGACGCGGTCTGCAACCGCCAGCGCAAGAGCGCCGCCCGAGCCTCCTTCGCCTGTCACCGTCGCAATGGTTGACACCGTGAGCCGCGACATTTCCAGCAGATTGCGCGCAATCGCCTCACCCTGGCCACGCTCTTCCGCGCCCAGACCGGGGTTTGCGCCCAGCAGATCAATAAACGTGAAGATAGGCCGGCCGAACTTCTCCGCGATCTTCATTACGCGCAGCGCCTTGCGATAGCCTTCGGGATTCGGCAATCCGAAGTTGAACTTCACATTATCTTTTGTAGTCCGGCCCTTCACATTGGAGACGACCAGCACCTCTTCCCCATGGAAGCGTGCCATGCTGCACTGCAACGCCGGATCATCGGCGAAGTTGCGGTCGCCGTGGATCTCACTCAGATCGGTGAAGATCGTCCGGATAAAGTCCATAGGGTATGGCCGCTGCGCGTTCCGCGCCAGTTCCGTCTTCAGCCATGCTGTCGGCTGAGGTTCCTGGGCTGGTGCGAGCTTCGGCTCCGCCTTTCCATCCGGCTGATCACTGCTCTGCGGTGTCGTTGAGGGTATCAAGGTTCCCTGGGCCACGCATCGATTGTATGGAAGGGCAGTTACAGAGACAAATCAGCCCGCTCAGGGGAGGTCGAATGAATTACAGATATACCGCTCCCGGCAGGCTGTCTACGACGGGGAGGATGGGGACAGGCGCGGAATTCTCGGAATCTCAGGCCGGGTCCGTTCCGCCCTCGGCACAGGCACCGGCCCGCAACTCTAGTCAATGGCCGTCACACTATTGCGGCCCAGCAACTCCTCCGCGCGCTCAATGAAGATGCGATCAGCCCCCACGGTGACTCCCTCCGGCTCGAGCATCACGATGAACTCGCCACTTTGCTCCAGGTTGATCATCAGCTTTCCCGGCCCGGGCGCTTCGCGAATCATGGCGTGCAGCGAAATCAGCGTCTGGTCGGTAGCGCGATCTAACGTCACCTTGATGCGCACGTTTTGCGGCAGCTTCACCTTTACATCTTCCAGCGCCTGGATGGACGAGACCGCCAGCTTCGGCGCGGCATCTTCTTCGGCGCGGAGCTGTCCGCGCACCAGCACCGGCACATCGATCTTGAGCTGCTCGGCCAGCCGCGCATAATCCTTCGGAAACGCGATCAGGTCAATCTTGCCGACGGTGTCTTCGAGGGCGGCCTGCGCATACAGCTCGCCGGAGCGTTTCGACTTTCCTACTTTGAGTCCAACGATCACGCCCGCGATCGCAACGTCGTTCTCCGGCCGCTGCTCGCCGCGGCGAGTGGGGGGCGCAGGCTTCATCTCCAGCGCATCGGCTGTGCTCACTGCCTTCAGGTTCTTGATCTTGTCTGCGTACTTGTCCATCGGATGGCCGGAAACAAAGAAGCCCAGCACTTCCTTCTCCGACTGCAGCCTCTGGTTCTCATCCCAGTCCGGCACATTGGGCAGCGGATTGTCCCCGTGCGCCATCCCGCCTGTTCCATTCACAGGCGCTTCTTCGAAGATGGCGCCCAATCCGCCGAAGAGTCCATGCTGCCCGGCAGCCAGATCGCGCTGCGATTTCTGCGCGCGCTCCATCGCTCTGTCCACGGCAGCCATCAGGCGCGCGCGCTGCCCAAAGCTGTCGAGAGCACCCGCCTTGATCAGCGACTCGATGACACGCTTGTTCAGAAGCCGCAGGTCCACCACTTCGCAGAACTCCCACAGCGATTGGAAGCCGCGCCTCTGTTCGTCGGCAAGCTTGGCGCGTGCCGCGAGGATCGAGTCAATCGCATTGCGGCCCACGTTCTTGATCGCCGTCAGGCCGAAGCGGATGACCTTGCCATCCGGCGTGAAATCGGCATCCGACACCTGCACGTTTGGCGGCTCGACCGCTATTTCCATCTCGCGGCACTCGCCAATGTACTTGACGACGTTCTCCGGTTTGGAGATTTCGCTGGTCAGCAGCGCCGCCATGAACTCGACCGGATAATGGGTCTTGAGATAGGCCGTGTGATACGCAAGGAGCGCATACGCGGCCGAGTGCGACTTATTGAAGCCGTACCCGGCAAACTGCTCCATCAGATCGAAGATGCGCGTCGCCTTGTCTTTCGGATGTTTATTCCTGGCCGCGCCGGTGGCGAAGCGCTCGCGCTGCTTGGCCATCTCCTCGGCATTTTTCTTGCCCATCGCGCGGCGCAGCAGATCGGCTTCGCCCAGCGAGTAGCCGGCGAGCACGTTTGCGATCTGCATCACCTGCTCCTGGTAGACGATGACTCCCAGCGTCTCCTTGAGCAGCATCTCCAATTCCGGCAGCTCGTATTCCACCCTGCGCCGGCCGTGCTTGCGCTCGATGAAGTCATCGATCATGCCGCCCTGGATCGGCCCGGGGCGGTAAAGCGCATTGAGTGCCGTCAGGTCTTCGACGGTCGTGGGACGATAGCGGCGCAGCACGTCGCGCATACCGCCCGACTCAAACTGAAAGACGCCGGATGTAAGCGCTTTGTGGAAGACCTGCTCGTAGGTCGTCTGATCGTCCAGAGGCACGGTTGCCATATTGAGTTCGACGTTCTGATTGCGGCGGATCAGCTTCAGGCAGTCGTCGATGACGGTCAGTGTGGTCAGCCCAAGAAAATCCATCTTGAGCAGGCCCATCTTCTCCACCGCCTTCATGTCATAGGCGGTGACGATTTCATCGTTCTTCGAGCGGCACACCGGCACCAGTTCGGTAAGCGGCTTCGGAGCAATCACCACACCCGCGGCATGCACTCCGGCGCCACGCGCCAGGCCTTCGAGCTTGCGCGCCGTGTCTACCAGCTCGCGCACTGCCGGGTCCGCTTCGTACGCGGCCTGCAGTTGGTGCGAATCTTTCAGCGCCTGCTCGATGGTGATGCCGATCGTCGTCGGAACCAGCTTGGCGATGCGGTCCACGTCGCCATATGGCATGTCCAGCGCGCGGCCTACGTCCTTGATCGCGGCTTTCGCCGCCATCGTATTGAAGGTGATGATCTGCGCCACCTGTTCGCGCCCGTACTTGCGCGTGACGTATTCGATGACTTCACCGCGGCGGTTCATGCAGAAGTCGATATCGATATCCGGCATCGAGACGCGCTCCGGATTGAGAAAGCGCTCGAAGAGCAATTCGTTTTGCAACGGATCGATGTCGGTGATCTCCATGACATAGGCGACCAGCGATCCGGCTGCCGATCCGCGTCCCGGGCCGACCGGAATGTCGTGCTCCTTCGCGTACTTGATGAAGTCCCACACGATCAGGAAATAGCCGGGGAACTTCATCTGCTTGATGCATTGAATCTCGCGCTCCAGCCGCTCCCGGTAATCGGCTTCGGTCTTGCGCAGCAGGCCGCGGTCCTTCAGGTGCTGGATCGCCGTCTGCAGCCGCTTCTCGAATCCGGCGCGGCATACCTGCTCGAAGTAGCTGTCGATGGTGTGTCCAGCCGGCACCGCGAACTCCGGGAACGGATTGTCCACCTTATTCAACTTGAGCTGGCAACGCTCGGCAAACTCCATCGTGCGCGAGACTACTTCCGGCGCATGCGAGAAGAGCCGCTCCATCTCTTCGGCGGACTTTACATAGAACTGGTCGGAGTCGAACTTGAACCGCTTCGGATCATGGATCGAGCCGGCGGTCTGCACGCACAACAGCACTTCGTGCGCATGATGATCGTCCTCACACAGATAGTGGCTGTCGTTGGTCGCCACCAGCGGGATGCCGAGTTCCTTCTCCATACGGAACATGTCCGCGTGGATTTTCTTTTCGAGCTCCAGCCCCTGGTCCTGGATTTCGAGGAAGAAGTTCCCTTTGCCGAAGATGTCCTGGTAGCCCGCGGCGACATTGCGCGCCGCCTCGTACTTCCCTGCCATCAGGTTCTCGCAGAACTCCCCGGCAAGGCATCCGGAGAAGCCAATCAACCCCGCCGAATGCTCCGCAAGGTAGCGCTTCGAGATGCGCGGCTTGCGATAGAAGCCATGCAGCGAGGCCTCCGACGTGATGCGGACCAGGTTGCGGTAGCCCTCTTCATTCTCGGCCAGCACCAGCAGGTGGTTGTAGTCATCGCCCTGCGGATCGGCGCGATGGTCCTCTTTCTTGCACACGTAGAGCTCGCAGCCCAGGATGGGCTTGACGCCCTTCGCCTTTGCCGCGTCAAAGAAGTGGACCGCACCATAGATGTTGCCGTGATCTGTGATCGCGACGGCCTTCTGGCCAATCGAATCCACGCGCGCGACCAGCTTTTCTACGTCGCAGGCGCCGTCCAGCAGCGAATAGTCGGTGTGCAGATGAAGATGGGTAAACTCAGCCATACTCTGACTTCATTTTATTTCCGTGAGCGCGCGAGCCGCGGCGCTACGTGCTGTGCGTTCCGGGTACACGATGAGGAAATCATGTCCTCACAAAGAGAAGAGGCGAGCATCTCGCTCGCCTCTGTAACCCGCGGATCAGTTGCTTAGCGCTTCTTCTTTGCCGCCTGCTTTTTGGCAGGAGCCTTCTTTGCAGCGGCCTTCTTCGCGGCCGGCTTCTTGGCTGGTGTTGCTTTCTTTGGAGCCTTCACCGGCTTGGCTGCCTTTGCCGGCTTCGACTTGGCTGCGGGTTTCTTTGGCGCAACCTTTTTGGCGGCAGCTTTGGCTGGCGCTTTCTTTGCGGGCGGACTCTTCTTCGCAGCAAGAGCTTTCTTCGCCGGGGTGGCTTCGGGTTTGGCCGGTTTTACCGGCGCCTTGGCCGGAGCTTGTTTAGCCGCAACCGCGGGCTTTGCCGGTGCAGCCTTTGCAGCAGTCGGTTTTTGCGGCGCCTTGGCTTCCGCCGGCTTTGCCTCGCCGGCCTTCCCAGCGGCAGGTGGCTTGCCTTTGCCAGCAGCTTCGGAGCCTGCGGGTTGCGGTGTCGCTGCAGCCGCAACAGCCTCCTCCTTCTTGGCTGATTTCTTCTTGGAAGCGCGCTGCTTGCGCAGGTTGACCGGCGGCGGAGGTGCAGGCGGCGAGTACGGTTCCAGGAAGGCGCGCAGCGCAGCCTCATCGTTCAGTTTGTTGTCCAGGGTCTGAAAGAACAACTGCTCCAGGAGCTCCGGATAGCGCTCAATCTCCGGCGTGATGCGCATTTCCAGCATCAGGGCGGTCGGCACCTTCTGGCGGGCTTCCGGCCAGACGTTGAAAAAGTTTTTGAACTTATTCTGGATCGCTGCGCCCTTGCCCGTCAGTCCCAGCCACAACACCGGCTCGGCAGAGGATCGCGTCAAAAGCTTCCAGGAGGCAGAGGGCGCACTTGCTTCCTTAGCCGTCAGCTTGGCGGCAAAGGCCTCGGCGTCCTTGTCCAGCCGCTCCCATTCCTTCACAAAGCCAGGCCGGACAAACAGCTTCTTCAGCGCGGCGGTGTCTTTCGGCTGCATGCGTGCCGTCAACAGCTCCATGGCGGCAGCGGAGATGTCGGGATAGATGCCTTCCATCTGGAGCCGTGTCTGCAGCTCATGGAGTTGGGCCATCCCCTGACCGTCGGCCTTGCTCGCCGACCATGCCGGGAAGAGCTGCTTCATCCAGCCCTGTTGTTCCAGCGTCTTCAGCATCTCGAGCGGGTTCTCTTCATGCGCGATTTCCTCCAGCTCGTATCCGCGCTGGAAGTTCGTGATCAAGGAGAAGACGCCCTCCTCCGTCGCGTTGTCGAAGCGCTGCTTCGTCCGCTCGTCCATCTGCCAGCCCAGGCGGGTGCCCAGGCGAACGGCGCGGAAGAGCCGGATCGGATCTTCGAGGAAGCCGTAATTGCTCACCAGCCGCAGCGTGCGCATTTCGATATCGGCTACGCCATTGGTGGGATCCATCAGCAGGCCGTAGGAGCCCTCGTTCAGCGAGAGGGCCATGGCGTTGACGGTAAAGTCGCGGCGGCGCAGGTCTTCGAGGATGTTGGTCCACTCATAGACCGGGTGCGCGGGCTTGGGAAAGGTCTCCTTGCGGGCGCTCGATACCTCCAGCCGCACCCCTCCGGGATAGCGGAGGAAGAGCGTCTGCGAAGGAGCATGCGATCCCCAGTAGATAAACCCGGCAGATTCCAACGCTTGCCGTATGTTCAAGGCATTTCCTTGAACCGTTACATCAAAGTCGCGCACTGGGTGGCCACTGGTGAGGTCGCGGACAGCGCCTCCAGTAAGGAAACTTGTCATGCCTTCCGCTCGGGCGGCATCGCGGATCAGTCTGAGGGCGCTGCGCTGCGCCGGAGACAGGCGATGCTCCAGCAAATAAACGTAATCGGGCATGTTCGTGCCTTGAGCCGCCCGCGCTAGCGTGCCGGCAGACTCTATGTCACTCTTTCTGGGAGACTTATTCTCCGTACGAGCTACTGTTCAACGCCTAACGGTATCATAGTGTGACTATCTTGGCTACCATTCTGCACACTTTCCGCTGCACATGGTTGGCTGATGTGAGACAATCCCGCGAGCCTTTGGCTCGAGCGCGTTCCTTATGGGCAGCACACAGAAAAAAGCCGTGCTTCGCATGCATGACGGGAGCTGGCTCGCCGGGTACCTGCCTCCAGCCGGCTTTACGCGGCAAGGCAGCGTGGAGCTGCTCGACCTCTCCGCTCGCCGGCAGTCTGTCCCCCTGCCATCGCTCAAATGGGCCTGCTTCGTCCGTGACTTCAACTCCGGCGAGCCTTCCAACCCCGAACGGCTGCTGCGCACCACCTTCTCCGGCCGTCCGCGCCTGGCCGGCCTGTGGCTGCGAATGACGCTCAAGGACGAAAGCGTCCTCGAAGGCATGGCTGCGAACGACCTCACGCTCCTCGATCCAGGTGGACTGCTCCTCACGCCGCCGGATACTCGTTCCAACACCCAGCGTATTTTTCTCCCGCGCACCAGCATTACAGAGCTCTCGGTCATCGCGGTGATCGGCGCTGCCGCGGCATCGCCAATAAAGCGCAAGCCCCCGGCCTCCGATCGTCAGCAGGCCGATCTCTTCCCCGTCTCCACGCCGAAAGCGCTCTAGAGGCGCCGGCGGAGTCCCTGGCCACGACCATCGGGAGTGAGCCTCACAGGACGCGCCACCGGCGCATGTCCCGAACGGCGAGTCCGTCCGTTACCATGCAGAGAATGAAGCTTCGCGATCTTGCTGCGCGCCTCGGTGCCACTCTCCACGGCGATGGAGAGGTCGAGATCACCGGCGTGGCGGGCATTGAGGAGGCCGTCGCGGGCCAGATCACCTTCGTCTCCAATCCCCGCTATGCCGCCGCAGCAAAGACCACGCAGGCCAGCGCGGTGCTGGTTGCACCTGAGTTTCCTGAGATCGCCGCCCCAACCCTTCGGCTGGCAAACCCCTATCTCGCCTTCGCGCAGGCGATCGCTCTGCTGCACCCCTCGCCGGTCTACTCGCCCGGCATACACCCGACTGCCGTCATCGATCCCACGGCCAGCATCGGGGCTGAAGCGTATATTGGCGCCTACGTTGTGGTAGGCGAGCGGGTCCGTCTGGGCGACAGGGCGGTCCTGCTGCCTCATGTCGTTCTCTATCCAGGGGTTCAGGCGGGACGCGACTTCTTCGCTCATGCCCATGCCGTGGTTCGCGAGGACTGCCTGCTTGGCGACCGTGTGATCCTGCAGAACGGTGTCGTGGTGGGCGGCGACGGTTTCGGCTTTGCCAAGCGGGATGACGGCTCCTGGCAAAAGATCCCCCAGTCTGGCCCGGTGCGCATCGGCTCGGATGTGGAAATCCAGGCGAACGCCTGTATAGACCGCGCCAGCGTGGGCGCGACCACGATCGCCGACGGCGCAAAGATCGACAACCTAGTCCAGGTCGGCCATGGCTCAAGCGTGGGTGAAAATACGCTGCTGTGCGCGCAAGTGGGGCTCGCCGGTTCGACGGAAGTAGGTCGCGATGTGGTTCTGGCCGGGCAGGTGGGCGTTGCCGGACACTGCAAGATCGGAGACGGTGTGGTCGCCACCGCACAATCCGGCATCCCGAACGATGTTGCTGCTGGTAAAGTCGTGAGCGGCTACCCGGCCATAGACAACCGGCAGTGGCTGCGGGCTTCGGCTGTTTTCCAGCGGCTACCGAACCTGCTGCGCCGTCTCCCCAGAGAGCCCGGCGCAGATGTGTCCCAAAAGGAAAATGATGAAGGCAAATAATTTGACGAAAACCACAAACCCGGAAAGCCCGGCGGCACGGGCATGCATCCACGTATCGTAACCACTCAATGTCCGATATCGAGGAAATCAAACCCGCTGGCACGGTCATCGAAGCTGTGCAGGAAGAGCCGGTTCGCGTCCTTCTACTGGACGACCACCCGGAGAACCTGCTGCTGCGCTCGACAATTTTGCGCAAGCACGGCTATATCACTGAAACCGCCGACTCGGTCGAAGAGGCAGAAAAGCTGCTCGACCGCATCGACATCGCCGTGCTCGATTACCACCTCGGCCATGGGCGCTTCGGAACGGATGTCGCTGCCGAGCTGCGTGAGCGCCGTCCGGAGGTGCCGATCATCATCCTCTCCGCCACACTGGAGCGGCGTTTTGGCGGCATTGAGGATATGCACCTGCTGAAGGGCTACAGCTCCATTGACGACCTAGTGTCGGCATTGCGCTCATTCGAAGCCAAGCGCCGTGGCAAGCCGGTCGTCGTCGATGCACGCGACTTCTTCTACTCCCGCATCAACATGGCGATGGGCGATGACGTTGTGCTCGAGATCCTGGATGCGAACGGCAACTGGCAGTACGTGAATGACACCTGCGCCCGCCTGCTGGAGCAGCCGCGTGACTGGTTTATCGGCAAGAACATGTTCGTCGAGATGCCGGAGCTGGCGCCGGACTGGCGGGAGATTCTGCGCACCGTCGCCATCGAGCGCGAGACCTATATTGACCGCACCTATCGCGGCCTTCTCAACCTTCCGCGCAAGGGCGAGGGCTGGGTGTGGAACGTGCTGGCCTTCCCCATCGCACTGCACAATAACCAGACTGGTGTCGTGCTGACGGCCCGCATCTTAGAACGCAAGACCACGCTCTAAGGCGTGGGGAACGAAAACAGTGCTGTAAGGCGTCGAGAACGCAAGACGACCTGTAATCCATGTCATGATGCGATTGAATAAGGAACTATGAGAGTTGCGTTTCTTTGCTCTGCCTCGCTTGCGCTCCCTTTGCTGCTGGCGGGTTGTCATGCCACTCCCAGCCGCGGCGCCCCGGAGGCAGCGTTTCTCATCACGGTGAGAAACCAGGGCCCGGATATCCATCAGCTGGAAGTCGATTATCCTAATGCGAGCTTTGGCCGCGATGCCGTCCCCAGCGGCGCCAGCTTCGATTACCCGCCCAAGCTCATAGGATCCGGGCCGGTGAAGGTGACATTTAACGACTCCAGCGGCAAGAGCCATACCGCGACCGGCCCAGTGGTGCAGGAAGGCATGCATAGGAACCTCGTCATCTCCATCGGCGAGGACGAAGGCATCATCTTCGAGGCCCTCCCGGACCAGCCGAGCTGAGCACGCTGCGCGCTCCAATTCGGTGCGGTAACACTCACGCCGCAGCTGCGTCTGTGAGATAAGTGAAATCACGGATGCGCTATCAACAATTCTTTGCCTTTGCAGCTTTTTCTCTTTTTGCCGCAGCAGCCGGGGCGCAGGGCCCGGCTCCGCCGCCGGCCGCACCGCCCGGGGCGGATATGTCACGCATTCCCGACATTGCGATTCGCTCTGTGGGACTGGAAACCAGCGTTGCGTGGAAATGGGTCCATGACGACCAGACACGCGGCGCCTCCACTGGAAATTCGAACTACCCTATTTATCCCGACGGCAGGAACGGGCTCCCGGGGCGTCAGTTCGTCACCTGGTACACCGGCAATGGCGGCGAGCGCTACCATCTCGTCTTCGGACGTGACCCGAACGCAACGCACTTCGTCTACGAAGCGAATGTCTATCTCGTCGAGCCCGCTGAAATCGCGGCAGTCGAGATGGACATGAACCAGGTGCTCGCAGACGGCAGGACCGTTATCTTCGGCACGCAGTGCTCGGTGCACTCAAAGAGCTGGGAGTACACCTACGTCAACAGCACAGGGACGCACTGGCGTCCATCAAACATTCCGTGCAATCCGCAGACCTGGGGCACCAAAAAGTGGCACAAGGTGCAGATTGCCTACCATCGCGACGACGATGGCAACGTGACGTATGACTGGGTGAATTTTGACGGCGCCTACAGCGACTTTCAGGGAGCGACCGTCTTCTCCACGCAGTCGCTGGGCTGGTCGCCGGGCGAGCTGCTGCTGAATTTCCAGATCGATGGCTCGCACAAATCCGGCACCATGGATGCTTATCTGAATGACCTGGCGATTTACCGTTGGGGATCTAGCGAATAAAAGGCAAGAGCCGCTCCAATGGAGCGGCTCTCTTCGTTCCTGATAACTGGTTTAGTGAACAACAGACTGGAACAGACTAGACTGCAAGAGCGTTGCGAACTGCTGGTCGCTCGATTGGTAGGTCACGATCAGCTTGCCCGAGCTTGAATCGATCTTGGTTCCATCAATCGCCTGTTTCTCGATGTCCGTGCCGCTCATCTTCTTGTAAAGGGCGGCGGCATTCAGCAGGGACGCCATGGTCGCCGCGGTGAAGGTATCCGGCGTCAGGACATCCAGGTTGAACTGGACACCATTCTGGAAATCCATCGTGTACCACGAGCTCAGAATCCGCTTCTGGATGCTCTCGAAGTCGCCCATCTGCGCGGCCTGCCCCATCAGGGAGCGCATCATCGTCTGCGTGCCCTTCTGATCGAGAATGCTCCACAGTGGCTCGTCCTGCACGGAAGCCATCATGTCGGTCATTGCATTGTTCGTGAGGAAGTTCGTCTGCAGGCCATCACGCGCATCCAGCGCCTGCTTCAGCGAGTCGCTCTGGCCAAAGACCATCGTGGTGGGGTTCAGGAATGCCACCTGCATGCCGGATCCGCCCATGGGGTAGATCCTGTTATCGCGCAGCACCACAGGCTTGACCTTCTTCTTCTTGAAGTTGGCCATGATGTCATCGAGCGAGAACTGACCCTGCGCGAGCCCGATAATCCGCGTGGAGTCGCCGGTCGCACCTTTCGGGCGGAAGGAGGCAAAGGCCAGCTGATCGACATCGTGATTGTCGTTCATTCCGGAGACCTGTAGCGCCTTCTCCAGGCTCTTCAGCTCCGGAGGCATGACCTTGTTCTTGAGCTGCATGGCCGCAGGCGAGTTCTGCATCGCCCGGTAATCGATGACGATTAACTGCTGCACATCATGCGGGATGGCCGCCCGGGCGTCGCCGCTCAGTTGAGCAGCAGAGGCCGGCAGCGCCACACAAAGGCCAAGGCACAGAGCGGCCATGCCGCCGCTCAATCTCTTCATCTTCGCAAGGTTCTTCATTTCTACTTCACTTCCTTCCGGACAGACGGCCGCCCTACCTGGGCACCGCGCATCCGCCCGCCGTTATCATCTTAGACTGCGTTCGGAGACCGCTGTATTTCACTTCTGGGTGAGAACCCGTTAACCAGTTCATAGTTACAAAGTTTGTAACCATAACTGGTATCTGGGCCGTTCATGGCCATTCGAGCGGCCGCTCCATCCGCCGCTCCAGGATCTTCGTCTCAGTAGAGAAGTCTTCTAACTGACGCACCCATTCGCTATTTTGCTCGACTGCCGCCTCGGGAATGAGTCCGATCAGTTCGCCTTCGACGATGCGGGCGCCCCGACCCTCAACCCGTCGCTTCAAGTCGGAATAGACATCGCTGGGTGAGCTGACGCGGAAGTCGGTCAGATTCATGGAGATCTGGGCTCGCCCACGCACCAGGGCCCCCAGGGCTTTGACCCCCTTCAGCCCGCCGCCCGAATCCCGTACCTCTCGGGCCAGCGAGCGAGCCAGCGCGACATCCGGCTTGTCGAGGAAGACGTTCCAGGCAATCAGGAAGCGCCGTGCGCCGACCGCGCTCGCGCCCGCGGTAGGGTGCAAGTCGGGGCCGCCCACATCGGGCCGGCGTGCCGGATCGCGCCGGACGGCATCGCGCAGTCCTTCAAATTGCCCCTGGCGGACATCTTCCAGCCGCGCCCGGTCGGGCCGGGCGGCCGCCGCCTCGTAGAAGTAGACCGGCACGCTATAGCGGCGCCATATCTCCTCGCCCGCCTGCCGCGCCAGCAGGGCACAGTGTTCAAGCGAAATGTCCCGCACGGGCACAAATGGGATCACGTCCGCGGCGCCGATCCGAGGATGAACGCCGCTCTGCCGCGTCAGGTCGATCAGCTCCGCCGCCTTGCCGGCGGCGAGGACTGCCGCTTCGACCACTGCGGCCGGCGACCCGGCGATCGTGACCACGGAACGGTTGTGGTCTGCATCCTGCGACCAGTCCAGCAGCGACACGCCTGGCACCCGCATGGCGCGGACGATTGCGAGCACGCGGACCTGGTCAACGCCCTCCGAGAAGTTCGGCACGCACTCGATGATGGCCTGACTCATCTCTCTACTTCCACCAGCTATAGCCGATCTGGAACTGCACCGTCGCGTTCACGCCCGGATTGGCATCGCCGAGCGAGGCATTGGAGATATGCACCGCGTTCGCGTTGAAAGTAATCGAGCGCTTTGGCTTGAGGAAATACTGGAAGCCGACTCCAAACTGCGGCGTAAAGTTCCATACGCTCGTACCCTGATGCCCCGGTAAAGGATACGGGCCCACCGGCGGGAACTTGTGGTTTGTCCAGATCAGCCCGCCGGCTCCCTGCACAAAGGGCAGGATTCGCCGCGTGCCGGTGGCGAGATCCCAACGCAGCACGATGGGTGTGAGGCTGATCCCGTTGTATGCCCCTCCCGTTTTGTAAGGCCCGGTGGCGACCGCGAGATCGGGATTGTCGGTCGCGTAGAGGTTGTAACGCTGAAAGGTCCCCGTCCGGCCCTGCCACCAGGGCATCACCTCCGCGCTGTATTCGAACTGGCCCCGCAGAAATCCGGGACCGAACGGATCCGTCAACACCTTGCCGGCGCGTGCGCCGATGCTGAGATAGCTGGAGCTAGGTGAAACGCCGGCACTGAAGCCCCCGTTGAAGAACGCTCCCCAGTTCCACGGATGGCGGCTCATCGTCTCGCGCAACGGCGAGAGCGATCCCGAAGTTGCGGGCGCTCTCAGATTACTGCTGGACTGCGCCAGCGCAACAGCGGGAGAGATTGCGGTCAGCAACAGCGCTGCGGGCAAAAAGCGAAAGCGAAAAAGAGGCATGCGTCTCATGAATGCGTCGGGATCCGGTACTCAGACCCGCGCGAATATGTGTAAAACAGCGCAAGGTGGCAGAGAAAAGGCCGCCAGTTCGAGGAGCCGGCGGCCTGCTTATGCGATGAACGTTCAGCCGGCCACTTCTTCCAGTTGTTTCGCGTCCATGTCGAAGTTGGAGTAGACGTTCTGCACGTCGTCGTGATCCTCCAGCGCTTCGAGCAGGCGCAGCATCTGGTTGGCCGCCGGGCCTTCAAGTTTGGTGTAAGTGGAAGCGATCATCGTGATCTCGGCCACCGAGGTCTCAATCTTCGCGGCATGGATTGCATCGAGCACCGCATGGTAGGCATTGGGATCGGTCAGAATCTCCCAGGTATCGCCTTCGTCATTCAGATCGTCGCCGCCGTTTTCGAGAACAATGTTCATCAGCTTCTCTTCATCGGCGTTTTCCTTCGGAACAGCGATCAGCCCCTTCTTCGTGAACAGGAAGCGAACCGAGCCTTCCGTTCCGAGGTTGCCGCCGTTCTTCGAAAAAGCATGGCGCACTTCGCTGACTGTCCGGTTGCGGTTGTCGGTCGAGGTCTCAACCAGCAACGCCACACCGCCCGGACCATAGCCCTCGAAGGTGATCTCTTCATACTGCGCGCCGGGCAACTCACCGGTGCCGCGCTGGATGGCGCGCTTGATGTTGTCCTGCGGCATGTTCTCAGCCTTCGCGGCCAGGATCGCTGTACGCAGCCGAGGGTTGCCGTCCGGATCGCCGCCGCCGCGCGCGGCCATGCTGATTTCCTTGATCAGACGGGTAAAGATTTTGCCGCGCTTGGCGTCCAGCGCGCCCTTTTTGTGCTTGATGGTGGCCCATTTAGAGTGGCCTGACATAGGACCTCTGCAACTCTCGGAAGTGTGTCGACCGGCCTGTCGCCTGCGCTCGCACAGGCAGAGATAAACCCCGCCGGGACACTCGATTGTAGCACTCGCGCACAGGCAGACGACGGCGCCCAGACCGTCGCCTCCCTGTCGCGCTCCTCATCCGCATCAGGGATGTGGAACGACGCGAATGTGCGCCATCATGCCCCCGTCCTCGTGTTCGAGGATGTGGCAGTGATAGACAAAATCTCCAATTTCGGCGAATGGGATTTCGACGCGCACCGCCGCCACTTTGCACGCCCCGCTCTTCCAGGTCGCGATGCTGCCGTCGCATTCCGGACTACCGTGATATACCGGCACGTTGTCCATCATGCCGCCGCCATCACCAGCGGGCGCATTGGTCGGCAACACGCGGAAGCGGGTCTGATGAATATGGAAGTTGTGGTCCTCCCCCGCGACATTCACAAGCTCCCACCGCTCCGTCACCGGCCTGTTCCCTGCCCCCAATGGCAGGCAGACGCTGATCGTGAGATGGTCAAAGGACTGGATGTCTTTGAACGAGCCGGGGACGGGTTTGCCATGTTCGTCCAGTTCCTCGTAGCCAAGTCCGAAGTCGTCCGGGCTCCCGGTCGGGACGCCAAAGTAGATACGCCGCGAATGCCCGGGCGCTAATGCCTTGCACTTGCTGTCGCTCAGGGAGGAGACATGCGCGGCCATTCCCGTCACGCGGGACGCCTCTGCCACGTTGAGCGAATCCTTTACGCCCGGAACAGAGATCTTTGCCGGGCTGCCTAGGAGACCGTTGCTGCCCAGGAGCTCGCGTGCGACCGGGCGAACTTCCAGCATGGCATGATCGGGCGCACTGCTTCCGTTCAATGTCAGTCTCACCAGGCCGACGGAGGGCCAGGTATCGCCGTCCGGTCCCGTCTGCAGAGCCTGGGTGACGAACGTTGCGTGCTTCGTCTGGCCGAGATGTGCAGGGATGAAGATTTCTGTGCGTGCGCTTGGCATCATGCGTAGCACGGTTGCACAGACGGGGTGCGACAAATGCGTGCGATCCGAACCGCAGGCCCCCTGGACGAAGCGGCTTCCCGCCTTCGCAGCAAAGCCCTGCGTGTTCGAGCTGGTGGAATCGATGGCCACGCCGTCCAGCGACAGAATCTGGAATGGAAGAAGCTCACCTGTATCGTCATCGCGGAGCGCAAGCGAATAGCCCCGGCTGCCCGAGCCGCTGACCAGCCGCCATATCTCACCCCGGCCCCGGATTGTCGCGGACGGGAACACCTGCCCGCTCACCGAGAAGATCCATTTGCCGCCTGTGTGGTCTACCGGCCCGCCATCGGAATCGACCTTTACGCCGGCACAATAACCCGGACGCACAGCACCGGTGTCTGGATCGCAAAAATCCGGATCCTCCTGTGTATCGACTGTGTTGTCCCGCTCCACTTCGATGTCCTTCAGCAGAAGATGGCGGACGTTCATGCCATGCAATCCGTAGGAGCCCTCACGATCGCCGAGATAGTCGTCGGGATTGCCAATCGTGATGATGCCGGACATGCCTTCAGAGACCTGGTTCAAAGAAAGTCCATGGATATGAGGATGAAACCAGAACACTCCGGACGGATGGTTCTTCGGGATGTAGATGTCGTAATCGATCGGCTTGTCGGTGTAGGCCAGACCCGGATGCACCATCTTCGGCTTGGTTCCGGAACGGTATCCGAGCACATAAATGTAATCGCCGTAGGTGGGATCTGCTTTATCGGCCTTGCGCGGTTCCACGATCAATCCATGCGTATGCAAATTGGTCGGATTCGGCTTCAGCATCTCCTCGCCCATCGGGTCAGAATCGAATGCGTGCTCGCAATCGGGCGGAGCTGGCGGCAGTTGATTCACCAGGCGGATGCGAAGATGATCCCCTGGCTGGAGTTGCAACCGCACTCCGCCATACGGAGACGCGGTACGTGCATCGGCCGGACAACGATCATTGACAGCCGTGGCGCGCGGACATATCTCGTAAACCCACGCAATGGGGTGGCTGCCGGCAAGCTCGACCGGCTTTGGCTTCGCCACCATCAACACGTCCAGAGAAGCAGTCGCGCGACTGCTGGTGAAGACAGGCATCTCCTGCATCGTGTCTTGTTGCGCATTGAGCAGGGTAGGCAGAGGCAGAAGCGCTGCAGCGAACAACACGTACGATCTCATAGCAACTCCGTTCGTCGCCTGACAGAACGAGATCTAAGCCAGCCATCGGCTGCGAGGCTAAGCAGATCCGCTGATTTTTGTGGGGGATCCCGCGATCGAGCAGGGGGAAGGCTTCGATCGAGTGGCAGAATATCGAAGGTATTCTGCCGTGACAACTGAAACCTGTAGTTTTTCCCTGATCGGGCTCATGTATGCGAGCCGAGACTGTTATGACGGTCGTTCAGCAATAACTTATCCAATCAGAGTCGACATGAATCGCCGAAGGATTATGGCCGTCCAATATTTCCCTGAAAAGATGGGCACCAGGAAAGTATTTGCGAAAGAAAAAGGCCGCCAGTCATTTGACCGGCGGCCTTATGCAGCAGTGGTCTATATCTGCGGACTACCAGTGATAGAAGACCATGTTGTGGATGTAGGCGGTGATGGATCCGCTGCCATTGCTCAATCCATCGATCTGGAAGTTAGTGAGAAGCGTGCCTTTCGCCCAACCGAGGCTTCTGGTGCCATAGCCTTTGGCGTTGTTGAACACACTATGCGTGCCGTCCAGGTTGACCCAGTCGTGTGTGATGTTGCCGCTGCTGTCACGGTGCATTCCGATCTGGATGTGGTGCCAGGTATTTGCCTTCCATGTCAGCGGATTGCAGTAGATGTTGGATCTCGTCCAATGGTCCGTGCTGCCCGATACGACCGTGTACTCCCAGGTCTTTGAATAGCTGGAGCACTGCGTGTCGAACATTATCGTCTTGCCGGAGGAAGTCACCTGGTTCAGGTCTAGCTCTAGGTTGGCAACCTGCGTCGGATTCACGAGATAGACGTAAGTATCCAGAACGAAATTCATCGCAGTCGGATTGTTGCCGAAAGAAACATGCCAGCGCTCGCCCGCGCCCTTGGAGTAGGTCATGTAAAATTCGCGGGCTTTGTCATACGACGGCGTGGTGGCCGGATAGACCATCGACCCCTTTGATGAGCCCGGCGTACCTGAATCATGCTCTCCGCTCCAGGCGCTCATGCCATCCAGCAGGGCGGAAGCAACGGCGTTGGAAGGAACGGATGTCACAGCGCTCGACGCGGTGGAAGACCCGGATGTCGCTCCGCTACTCTCGGTGCCGCTGCTGCTGCCGCCCACCTTGAACGTGGTGCTGACTACAGGACAGGCGGCGCCATTCACCCAGGACTTGAAATGGACAGTATGCGTGCCGGCCGAAATTCCGGCCTTTGCATCGATGTCATAGCTCGTGACGCCTCTGATGAACGTGGAGCTGTTGTCAATCGAATACCCGAAAGAGGTGGGCGCCAGACCGTCGCATCCCACGTTATGGGCTCGCACCCAAACGGGGGACGAGACATTGGTGCCGTTTACAGGGGCGGCCACCGTGATATCGGAAGCAAAGGATGGTTGCGACAACGCGAACCCGGACAGCGCCGTCACCGCGGAAAGAATTACGCGGCGACGAAACATCAGGCCCAAAATGGAACTAGACGACCGTTGCATGAACAATGGAGTTCTCCTGGGGATGAATGGACTTCTAGCTGTAGCCGCGTCTCCATGCGAGGCTACGAATAACAACGCGCAGTACAGCAATGGCTGACCTGATCGCAGCAATGTGCGAACCAAGGCTGGCCGTAACCAGGCAGAACTCTTTGTGTAATCGAAGGCAGGCGTAAACGCTGACTAAAACCCGCAACGCAGGCCAGCGCGAATAGAAGAGGAAAGCCGCAGCGCCTTAATGAGCGGACTCGGCATCCTTTGGATTTCCGCTCTTATATGTGTGCCTAGAGCGGAGAATTGAATTGATTTGTTATTGCGGATAATACACACTTCGCACCCGCTGGCAAATCAATCAAATAAAATTATTCATGAAATGAATGTGCAGTCGCGAGTGCCGTATTTCACTGCTGTATTTCTTCCCCTTGCGAGGAGAAGAATTTTCTCTCTGCTGTTCACGCAGCAAATCCGTGAATCTCTGACTCGGCAATTTCACTGAGCATTGCAATTCGGGGTGAGACGCTCTACCTGGCCCGCTTTGCTTTGGGCCTACGGAACGCATAGAGGATGGCCAGCAGCGGCGGAGCCAGCAGCACGCCCCAGAACGGGATCACGATGCCTAGCACTATCGGCACCAGGATCGACGCCCAGATCGGCACGCGGGTCGTCTTCTTCATCAGCCACGGCTGCAGCACAAGCTGCTCGATCACGACGATGATGGCGTAGATGCCGAGCAGGAAGGCAAGCCGCTCCAGGTCCCTGCCCTGAACCAGAATGCAAAACGTCGGACCGATCAGCGCGATGACGCCGCCGATGTTGGGCACGAAGGCCATCAGTCCCGCAACCAGCGCCCATGCCGGGGCAAGCGGCACGCGAAGGATCTCGAGACCGATGAGCCAGAGCACCGCCACGCACAAGGCATCGATGGACATGGCGCGCCACCAGTTCACCAGCGCCGTGCCGGCAGTCCGCAGATGCTCCGCCGCGCCCGGCCGTCCACTTAGAACCGAGCCGGCGATCTCAACTGCCGGCCGTTGCGGCTTCGCATAGCCGACCGGCTGCTCCGGAGCCTGGATCGCCGGCGGCTCTGCCGGCTCCTGCGGGACTGGAGCGATCGAGTTGTCTTCCGATTCGGGCTCGTCCATTGGCACACATGTTCTTCTTCCGGCGCCCAGGGCTGCAAGTCGCTCGCACGGATCACGTACCGTATTCCGGAGAAAGCAGCCGCTTGTAGCCTGGTCCGGGCATCCATGCTGGGCTCGAAACAACTGCTAAACTGAAGTGTTGGCGGCGGTAGCAAACTGCCCGCGAGTCAGGGGTTGCGAATGAAAGAGCACAACGGTCACAAGGCAAACGGCAGCAACAATCATGGGCTCAGGTTGAAGGTCGGCCTCGCCGAGATGTTGAAGGGCGGCGTCATCATGGACGTGATGAACGTCGAGCAGGCGAAGATTGCCGAGCAGGCCGGTGCCGTGGCCGTCATGGCGCTGGAGCGCGTTCCGGCGATGATCCGCGCCGAAGGCGGCGTTGCCCGCATGGCCAATCCGAAGCTCATCAAGGGGATTATCGAAGCGGTGTCGATTCCGGTCATGGCCAAGGCCCGCATCGGACATTTTGCCGAGGCGCAGATCCTGCAGGAGCTCGGCGTCGATTTCATTGATGAATCCGAAGTGCTCACCCCGGCCGACGAGGCCCACCACATCGACAAGCATGCCTTCAAGACACCCTTTGTCTGCGGAGCGCGCGATCTGGGCGAGGCTCTGCGGCGCATTGCAGAGGGCGCGGCGATGATCCGCACCAAGGGCGAGGCCGGTACCGGCGACGTGGTGCACGCGGTGAAGCACATGCGGCAGATTGTGCGGGAGATGAAGGCGCTCACCGTGCTGAGTGAACAGGAGCTGTACGTTGCGGCCAAGGAGCATCGCGCCCCGTACGAGTTGGTCCGCATGGTTGCGAAGGCGGGCAAGCTCCCTGTGCCGAACTTCTCCGCCGGCGGCATCGCCACACCTGCCGACGCCGCCTTGATGATGCAGCTTGGCGCGGAGTCGGTCTTCGTAGGCTCGGGCATCTTTATGAAGGAGCGCGCCACGCCGCTCGATGTCGAGTGCGACGCGAATGGCCGGCTGAACAATTCCCAGGAACGCGCGGAAGCTGAGTCACGCGCAAAGGCAATCGTGATCGCGACCACGCACTACAACGATCCGAAGATTCTGGCCGAGGCCAGCGAGCAGGTCACCGGCACCATGAAGGGCCTTGCCGTGGCAGCTCTCGAGGAGAGCCAGCTTCTGCAGACGCGCGGCTGGTAGCAGAAAGACAGCGATTTGCCAGAGCAGAATTCCCTCAAGAAAACCGCAAGGCCGCGCATCGGCGTACTCGCCATCCAGGGCGACTACGATGCGCACGCCGGCGCACTTCGCGAGGCAGGCGCCGAACCGGTGCTGGTCCGCAAGCCGGATCAGCTTCAAGGGCTCGACGGCCTCATCATCCCCGGCGGTGAATCCACCACGTTTTTGAAGTTCCTGGAACGCGACGGCTTCCTGGATGCGTTGCGCGCCTTTACGAAGGCGACGCCGACCTTTGGTACCTGTGCCGGTTGCATTCTGCTTTCGTCGAAAGTGCTGCACCCGCCGCAGCCCAGCCTTGGCGTGCTGGACGCAACAGTCGAGCGCAATGCCTACGGGCGCCAGATCGACAGCTCGATTCAGCGAAGGTTCAACAGCATTGGGCACTAGCTACGACAACGGTCCCCTGGAGATGGTCTACATCCGCGCGCCGCGCATCCAGCAGGTTGGCAAAGGTGTTTCGGTGCTCGCCGAGCGCGACGGCTTCCCTGTCCTGGTGCGTCAGGGCCATCTGCTGGCCGCGACCTTTCACCCCGAGCTCTCTTCGGACCGGCGCATCCATCGCTACTTCGTCGACATGGTGCACGAGGCGAGCAGCGCAGCGCACCGAAAGAGCTGACCGGCCATGCTGCGCGGCATCCTTTTCTGCGGACTGACGCTGCGCGACTGGTGGATGCCTCCTAATGCTGCCGCCCACGGCGTCGCCGTCGACCGCCTGATGCGCTGGGATGTGGGCGCGATGGCAGCCTGTTTTCTGGCCGCGAACCTTCTTCTTGTGTGGCTCTTCTTCCGCCCGCGACGCGCTTCCTGCGCGCCATCGTCGTGGCGGGTCGAGTTCATCCCTCTCGGTCTGCTCGTAGTTGTCTACGTCGTCATGGCGGTCACTGCAGAGCATCTCTGGGCGCGGGAGCGCTTTGAGGGCGCGGCTCCCGCTGCATTGCATATCGAAGTGGTCGGCGAGCAGTTCCAGTGGTACTTCCATTATCCCGGCCCCGATGCAGCTTACGGCGGGAGCCAGCCGCAGCTCGTTAATGCCGCGCTCGGCAATCCGATCGGTCTCGATCCCTCCGACGATCACGGCAAGGACGACATCATCGCGAGTGAGCTGGTTCTCCCCGTCGATCGCGAAGTCGATCTGCAGTTGCGCTCGCTCGACGTCATCCACGGGTTTTTCGTGCCGGAGATGCGCCTGAAGCAGAACGCCGTGCCCGGCGCGACGCTGCACGTTCATTTCACGCCGGTGCGCGAAGGCATCTTCCCCATCCTCTGCTCGCAGCTCTGCGGCTCCGGCCACGCACGTATGCAGGCGCGGATGCGCGTCGTCTCGCAAACCGCCTATGACGCATGGCTCGTATCCCGTGCGAAGAAGGCCACGCAATGAGCATCCGTCGATTGCTCTTCCAACGCATCTTCACAACAGATGATCGCGCCATCGGTATCCACTATCTGCTGCTCTCGCTGATCGCGGTTGCCGCCGGCACGCTGCTCTCGCTCGGTATGCGGACCCAGCTGGCGTGGCCCGGTATCCATTGGCCGTTTCACGGCCCGATGCTGCCGGAGGAATATCTCTCGCTGGTCACGATGCACGGCACGTTGATGGTCTTCTTTGTGCTGACCACCGCGCCGCAGAGCGGCTTTGCCAGCCTTGTCCTGCCGCAACAGATCGGCGCATGGCGTATGGCTATGCCATGGCTGAACGCGCTCGGCTTTTGGATCGTCGCGCTTGCCCTGGTCGTCCTGCTCTCCGCATTCCTGCTGCCCGCAGGCGGACCCATCGCCGGCTGGACCAACTACCCGCCGCTCAGTGCTGTCGCCGCTGCCGGTCCGGGCCAGGGCGGCGGCATGGACTGCTGGCTCCTCAGCATCGGCCTCTTCTGCATTGGGTCGTGGTTCAGCGCGATTAATGTTCTGGTTACCGTACTCACCGAGCGAGCGCGCGGCATGACGCTTAGCCGCATGCCACTGACCGTCTGGTCGTGGTTCGTCACCTCCATCCTCATCCTGCTCGCATTCCTGGTGCTCTTCGCGGCCATCGTGCTGCTCTTCTGCGATCGCCATCTCGGCACTGCGTTCTTCATCCCGCAGGGCGACTGGATCAGCGGGCAGGTCATCTCACGCGGCGACGGCTCACCCCTACTCTGGCTCCATCTCTTCTGGTTCTTCGGACACCCGGAGGTCTATATCGCCATCCTCCCCGGCATGGGACTTGCCAGCAGCCTCTTTGCGAATTTCAGCCGTCGTCCCATCGTCGGATACCGCATGATGGCCGCGACGACCGTGCTGATCGGGCTGCTTGGCTTCGTCGTCTGGGGACATCACATGTTCGTCAGCGGCATGAACCCCTACGCGGGCAGCGCCTTCGCGCTCACCACCATGGCGATTGCCGTTCCTTCGACGGCCAAGGTCTTCAGTTGGCTGGGCACGCTGTGGGGCGGTGGTCTCGAGCGCAAAACGCCGATGCTCTTCGCGCTCGGCTTTCTGTCGCTCTTCATCGCCGGCGGTGTCACTGGGCCGATTCTCGCCCTGCCGGCGCTCGATCAGTATCTGCACAACACGTTCTTCGTGGTCGCGCATTTTCACCTGATCATGGCGATGGCAGGCGCTTTCTCCATCTTTGCGGGCGTCTACTACTGGTTTCCGCTCATGACCGGCCGCCGAATGAGCGAGCGCCTGGGCCGCTGGCACTTCTGGCTCTCCCTGATCGCCGCCTATGGCACTTTCTTTCCCATGCATCTGGAGGGCCTAGCTGGCCGGCCACGCCACTACGCACAGGTCACCGGCAGCACCTCTTCGCTCGCCGGATTGCTGCCCATGGAGCGCGGCGTCACCTGGGCGGCATTCGTGCTCGGCGCGGCGCAAATTCTCTTCCTCGATCAACCTCTTCTGGAGCACCCGCCGCGGCGCACCCGCGGGCGAGAATCCATGGCAGGCCACCACGCTCGAGTGGCAGCCCATGCCGCTTCCCATCACGGTGGAACGCGGCCCGTACGAGTACCAAAATGGAGCGCGCGACCGCGACTTCACTCCACAGTGGGAGACGGCATCCCAACAGGAGTAAGCTGTATTCGCAACGGAGTGTTCCATGCCCGCCACCTTTACTCCTCGGTCGGTTGTCGATGTCGATCGTGAAAGAAAAGATCCGGGATTTGGTGGCCGCCCACCGGTAGACCGCCGCCCCACAGGAGGTGGCGGTGGCGATGAGAACTGGGACCACCACCGGAACGGCCGCGGTCCGCGTGCCCTGCTCACCCGCTATCGCATGGGCATCTTTTCCGCTCTCGCCGGCGACCTTATGTTCTTCATGGCGCTGGTCACGGCCTTCTTCTTCCGCCAATCCGCCGGCCATTTCGATATGCACGGCGCCTATATCCTGGACTGGCACCGTCTCGACATTCCGCCCATTCTCTACATCAACACCGCCATCCTCCTTCTCTCCAGCGTCACGATGGAGATGGCGCGCCGGCAGCTCTTCCACGAACTGGACGTGATGGAAGAATGGCTGGGCATGGGCCGTCCCGCAGCCCGGCGCGCGGCTCCGTGGCTCGCTGCTACGGTCGCGCTCGGCATCGCCTTCCTGGTCGGTCAGTGGATGGCCTGGAAAGATCTCGCGACGCAGGGCTTCTTCTTCGCCTCAAACCCCAGCAGCCATTTCTTCTACCTCATTACCGGAGCCCACGGCGCACACCTGGTCCTGGGCGTAATGGCGCTGGTCGCCGCGTTGGCATCGCTGACGCTGTTGCATCGCCTGGAGCTGCGGCAGATCTTTGTGGATTGCACCGCCTGGTACTGGCACTCGATGGGTGTGTTCTGGATATTCCTCTTCACCCTGCTCGTGTTCTTCCAGTAGCGTGATGATGCCTCGTATGTTGAAGACCCAGTGGCTTGGCGTCTGTCTGACCGCGCTCTTGTTCCTGCTTCCGCTTGCCGCGCACGCACAGGGCTGCAGCATGTGCCGCGACACGACAGCCGGCTCTGCCCCCGAAATACGTGCAGGCCTGCGCAAGGCGATTCCAGTGCTCGCCATCCCGGCGATTGGGCTCTTCGTGAGCTTCTTTGTGGTGGCGCGGCGCAGCGATGCGTGGCATCGGGCAGAAACAGACACAGAGCAGTCGAGCGACGAGCAGCGTTAGCCATCTCTGCATGTTCTTTTTCCAGCGCCCTTCGCCGCAGATCCTTGAGCGATTCCGAAAAGTTGCGGAGCAGGATTCCTTCTCCTATGACGAGCTTGGCGCCACCCTCGAAGGTCCTCTCCCATCCAGCTATGCCGTCGACCACAACCGCGTTTGTCTGGGCGATGGCGAGATTCTCTTTAAGCGCGCCTGCACAGCGCTCTCGGAGTGGAGGATGTTCGATCTGGGCTGGGTAGAACTGATGCATCCATCTTCCCCCGTTGCACCCGGCCAGACGGTGCTTATCCTTGCGCATACCTGGAAGCTCTATTCGTTAAGTGCCAGTCGGGTCGTGGCGATGATCGATCGCGACGATGGCGAGACGCAACGCTGGGGATTTTGTTATGGCACCCTGCGGCACCACGTCGAAACGGGAGAAGAAAGGTTTACGGTTGAGTACCAACGCCGGGACGGCTCCGTCTGGTATAACATCCTTGCCTTCTCGCGGCCTAAACACCCGCTGGCGCGCCTAGCCAATCCGCTTTCCCGTGCCGCACAGCATCGTTTCGCCAGGGACTCCAAGGCGGCAATGCTGCGGGCCATCTCCTGACACTCACGCCGGAACCCGCTTTGCTACCCTAGGAGTATGAAATTCGGCGTCCTCGTCTTCCCCGGCTCCAACTGCGACCACGACACCTACAACGTCATCGAGCAGATTGCGCAGCAGCCGGTCACCATGCTGTGGCATGAGTCGGAAGATCTGGGGGGTTGCGATGCCATCCTTATCCCCGGCGGCTTCGCCTATGGCGACTACCTGCGCACTGGCGCCATCGCGCACTTTGCGCCGGTGATGCAGTCAGTGAAGCGCTTCGCCGCATCGGGCGGCCTGGTGCTGGGCATCTGCAATGGTTTCCAGATCCTCTGCGAGTCTGGCCTGCTCCCCGGAGCGCTCATGCGCAACGCCGGCCTGAAGTACATCTGCAAGCAGGTACACCTGCGCACCGAAACCACCGATTCGCCTTTTACCAACGCATTCAACAAGGGGCAGGTGCTGCAGATCCCGATCGGTCACATGGAAGGCAACTACTTCTGTGACGAATCCACTCTGGCCACGCTGACGCGCGAAGACCGCATCGCCTTCCGCTATGCGACGCCCGCCGGCGAGATTACCCGCGAGGCCAACCCGAACGGCTCGCTTGAGAACATCGCCGGCATTCTCAACGAAGGTTGCAACGTGCTCGGCATGATGCCGCACCCGGACCGCTCCAGCGAAGCGTTGCTGGGCTCCGCGGATGGCTTCCCCGTCTTCCAGTCCATGATTCAGGCGCTCAGCGGCGTCACGCCTTCGGGAAGCGCGCTATTGAGCGGGATCGCCGCCGGTATCGCCCAATAGCATGATCGACATCCACCATCATCTGCTCCCCGGACTGGACGATGGCGCTCGCGACCTCGATACGTCGCTGGCGATGGTGGAGATGGCAATTGCCGATGGCATCACGCACATCGCCTGCACTCCGCATGCGAACCATCGCTACTTCTTCGACCCCGAGCACAATGCCGCTCTCTTTGCCGGGCTGCAGGATGCAGTGACGAAACGATTCGGTGAGCTGATCACGCTCGGTCTGGGCTGCGATTTCCATTTAATGTTCGACAACATTGAGGACGCGCAGCGCTACCCGACTCGCTACACGATCAATGGCCACAACTATCTGCTGGTCGAGTTCCCGGATAGCTCAATCTCGCCGAACACGGCGCAGACCTTCTATCAACTCTCGCTCTCCGGCATGACCCCGATCATCACCCACCCCGAGCGCAATCCTATCCTCGCTCGGCAGCCGGAGCGCATGCTGGACTGGCTGAAGGCCGGCGCGCTCATTCAGGTCACGGCAAGCTCCCTGACCGGCCGCTTCGGACAAGTTGCGGAGCAGGCAGCCATCTGGCTGCTTGATCATCAGTGGGTCCACTTCATCGCCACTGATGCGCACAATACGCAGTCGCGACCGCCGCTGCTAAGGCCCGCCTTCGATCTTCTGACTGAGCAGTACGGCGCCGCGACAGCCGAGCGGCTTTGCATCGCGAATCCCCGCGCGGCTTTTTATGGCGAACCGCTGGAGGCGCAACCCGGGCCTGCGACACCCCATTCCGTGGAACCGAGACGCCGAGCGGGCAATCGGTCCAGCTTCTTCGGCCGGCTCTTTAAGCGCTGATTCCAGCCGGCGTTACAGTCATCACGTTCCTTCCGTGGGAGTCGCTGCCCCTTTCGCTGTATCGACCTGACCTGATTTCCACAGTACGCTGTGGGCAAGTTAGCGATTACGTAGAGCCCTCGGCAGCCCCTCCTTCGGGAAGGCGCCGCATTTCGCCACAAGACAAAGACAGAGATCGGGAATCCCTGGATTGGTGTGCTTTGAGCGTTTCTTCGTCGACCTCGGGTAAAACGTTTTGCGCTTCGGAGCAAGCCCATGGCTAGCTTCCTCGCGATCGCTATGGGGCTCGCCTTCACGCTGGTCGTGTGTCTGGCTGTGCTCCGCGCGCTGCTGGAGCCGTGGCTGCGCATCCGGCAAAAGCCGGCGGCTCCAACCCAAGATATCGGCGACAAGCTCAATTCCCGCGCTACCAGGACGCGAGGCGCTCAGCCGCTCCACACCGCCTAGCTGCCCCACGAGGGTCAACCGGCTTCTCCACCGCGCAGTATGCGACGATGAGAGAGCTTCATGTCCCAGAACTCCCTCACCGGCCTGCTCGCCCGCACATTCGGTTTCCCGGCCTTCCGCGCCAATCAGGAAGAGGTCTGCCAGGCGGCGATCGCCGGTCGCGACGTCCTGCTGGTTATGCCCACCGGAGCGGGAAAGTCGCTCTGCTACCAATTGCCTGCCGTTGCACGCGGTGGGACCGCGCTGGTCATCAGCCCGCTGATCGCGCTGATGGAAGACCAGGCCGCCAAGCTTGCGGCACGGGGTCTTGCGGTTGCGCGCATTCATTCCGGCCGAGACCGCCAGAGCTCGCGTCAGGCCTGCATCGATTATTTGAATGGCGATCTGCAGTTCCTTTTCATCGCGCCGGAGCGGCTGCGCGTGCCCGGCTTTGCCCAGATGCTCGGCAAGCGAAAGCCGTCCCTCATCGCCATCGACGAGGCACACTGCATTTCGCAATGGGGACATGACTTTCGCCCCGACTACCGCATGCTCGGCCAGCATCTGCATCTGCTGCGCCCGGCGCCCGTGCTTGCCCTGACCGCCACGGCGACGCCGGTCGTGCAGAACGACATTCTCGCGCAGCTTGCTCTGGAAGATGCGGCTCGTTTTATTCACGGATTTCGCCGCGACAATCTTGCCATCGAAGTGGTCGAAGTGCCAAAGCCGATGCGGACCGAGCGCGCCCTCGATCTGTTGCGCGATATCGGACGGCGTCCTGCCATTGTCTATGCGCCAACCCGCAAAGATGCCGAGGAGACTGCGGCCACGCTAGGCCGGCACTTCCCTGCTGCCGCCTATCACGCCGGCCAGGAGGCGGAGCTGCGCGAGCGCGTGCAGCGCGCGTTTCTGGATGGTGCGCTTGAAGTTGTCGTCGCGACGATCGCCTTCGGCATGGGCATCGACAAGGCTGACGTCCGCACCGTCATCCATACAGCGCTGCCCGCGAGCCTCGAGGCCTACTACCAGGAGATCGGACGCGCAGGACGTGATGGCGCTACGAGCCGCACCATCCTGATGCACTCCTACGCCGACCGGCGCACGCACGAGTTCTTTCTGGAGCGTGACTATCCCGCGCTGGACGAGCTGGAGCGCATTCATCGCCGCCTCAATGCCGAGCCCCTGCCACGCCAGCAATTGCAGGCGGCTCTGCGCATGGACGCGGAGATTTTCGAAAAGGCGCTGGAGAAGCTCTACATTCATGGCGCAGTGAACGTTACGTATGATGACATGGTGAGCCTAGGCCCGGATGCGTCAGCCTGGCGCAAGACATATCGCTCGCAGGCGGATCATCGTCGGCGGCAGCTCGATTTAGTGACGCGCTATGCCGAAGGCCACGCCTGCCGCATGGCATCGCTGGTGGCCCACTTCGGCGACACGGCGGACAGCCGTCGCCTCTGCGGTCAATGCGACTTCTGCTCCCCCGAGCGCGCCATCGCGCAGAGCTTCCGCGGCCTCACCGCACAGGAGGAGCAGGCCGCGCGCGGCATCCTGAAGTCGCTGCGCAGCGGGCCGTCTCCTTCGACCGGCCGCCTCTACAAAGAGCTCTACCCGCGCGAAGATCTGCGCCGCAACGACTTCGATGCCGTACTGGGCGCGCTGGCCTCTGCAGGCCTTCTGCGCATCGAGGAAGCAAGCTTCGAGAAAGACGGCAAGCCGGTGAACTACCGTAAGGCCGCACTGACCCGCGAAGGCGAGGAGTTCCTCGAAGGTGCGCCGCTCGATTTATCGTTGCGCGAACGGGATGCGCGCAGCAGCACGCCAAAGAAGCGCAAGCCGGAGAAATCCGCAGCGAACAATCCGGCGAAGGGGCCGGAGAAGGCGCCAGTCGAGCTTTCGCCCGCAAGCGCCGCGCTCGAACAGCGCCTCCGCGAGTGGCGAACGGCCATCGCAAAGAAGGAAGGCAAGCCCGCCTTCTTTGTCTTCGGCGATAGCGTGCTGCGCTCGATCGCGCATGCGCGGCCAACGAATCTCACCGCACTGGCCGCAATTCACGGCGTCGGCGCCGCCAAGCTGGAACGCTTCGGCGCGGATGTCTGCCGGCTCTGCGCTGAGTGATTTAACATTCCCGGCATGATGCCGCGTACCTTGTTCGCCGCTGTATTTCTCACCAGCTCTTTGATTGCGACCGCACAATCCGCGCCGCACAAATGGTCGATCGTCGTGCACGGCGGCGCTGGCGTCATCGAGCGCAAATCGATGCCACCCGAGACAGAAGCCGCGTACCGTGCCGCGATGAAGACGGCGATCGAAACCGGCGCGGCCGTGCTCGAGAAAGGCGGCACTTCGCTGAACGCGGTGCAGGCGACGATCCAATACCTCGAAGACAATCCTCTCTTCAACGCAGGCAAAGGCGCTGTGTTCACCTCCGACGGCCGCAATGAGCTTGACTCCGCCATTATGGATGGCGCAACGCTCAAGGCCGGCGCGGTCGCGCAAATCACGCATACACGTCATCCCATTGCAGCGGCGCGAATGGTGATGGAACAATCGCCCGCCGTGATGCTGGCCGGCCCCGACGCCGACAAGTTTGCCGCGAGCAAAGGTCTGGAGCAGGTGCCCAACAGCTACTTCTTTACCGAGCGCCGTTGGGAAGGACTCATTCGTCAGTTGCAGAAGGAAGGCAAGCCGATCCCGCCGCGCCCGCAAGGCGCGCCACCCGCTCCGGCAAAGCCGCTCGCAATGCTTGAACCACCTGACGCGCACAAGTGGGGCACGGTTGGTGTGGTTGCGCTCGATGAAGCGGGCAACATCGCCGCCGGCACATCGACCGGCGGCCTGCAGGCAAAGCTGCCGGGACGCATCGGCGACTCGCCCATCATCGGCGCGGGCACATATGCATCGAACCATTCCTGCGCTGTCTCCGGCACCGGCACCGGTGAATACTTCATCCGCCTGACCGTCACGCGCGAGATCTGCGCACTGGTTGAAGACAAGCATATGAAGCTCCAGGCCGCTGCGGATGAAGTCATCCACAAACAGCTCCAGGACCTTCACGGCGACGGCGGTGTAATCGCGATCGCGCCTGATGGCGAGATGGCGTGGAGCTTCAACACGCCCGGAATGTATCGCGCGCGCATGAGCCAGGGCGGCCAGCCGACGATTGCCATCTACAGCGACGAGCCGTAACTCAAGCGAGTCGGTGAGTCAGCCACCGGCGCCTGATCCACACCTCGTCATCTCGACTGGAGCGAAGCACATTGGAGAGAGCTTTACGCATCCGACCTCTACCTCAAGGCCGCCGATACACCACACCGTTCTTGATCACTAGCCGCACATCTCTCACCGCCTCGATCTTCTGCGTCGGATCGCCGGCTACCGCGATCACATCCGCCAGCATGCCTGGATGCAGGCCGCCGAGCTGCTTGCTCATGCCGATCACACCTGCGTCGGTTTGCGTGGCGGCTGTCAGCGCCTCTACGGGCGTCATGCCATCGCGTACCATCCATGCCAGCTCGCGCCAATTCTCGCCGTGCTTGAAGACGCCTACATCGCTGCCGCAGCCGATCGTTACGCCGGCCTTACGCGCCAGCCCGAACGCACGCGCCGCCGCCTGCATCTCGTCGGTATGCGCGCTCGTGCCTGGCACGTAATGCTCGAAGTAGATTCCATATGCTTCGCTGGCGGTCAGCGTCGGCATGAATGCGACGTGCTTCTCCGCCATGAGGCGAAAGGTCGCTTCCGTTCCGTAGAAGCCGTGCTCAATGGTATCAACACCGGCCAGCGCCGCACGCCGCATTCCCTCGTCGGAAGTCGTATGCACAGCTACCGGCCGCCCACTATCATGCGCGGCAGCTACCATCGCATTCATCTCTTCCTGAGAAAAAGTGGGCCGCGTTTCGCCGTGCGGACCGGTGCGGTAATCGCCATAGATTTTGATCCAGTCCGCGCCGCGCGCTGCCTGCTCACGCACCGCAGCCACGCATTCGGCCGCACCGGTGCACTCCTGCGCACCTTGCGGCAGCGCGATATCCGGCCGATAGTCGCGAACTGCGGGTCCATATGCGCCGGTCGCTACGATTGCGCGCGTAGCCACCCAGAGGCGCGGTCCCGGAATGACGCCCTCGTGGATCGCGCGCTTCATCGCGACATCGCCGAAGCCCGCGCCCTCCGTGCCTAGATCGCGCAGCACGGTAAAGCCCGCCATCAGCGTATCCTCGGCGTGCTTTGTCGCCAGCACAGCGCGATACATCGGCGGCTCTGTAAGCACCTGCAGGTCCCACAGCTTTTCGTTATATGGGTGCAGGAAGATGTGCGAATGCAGGTCCATCAGGCCCGGCAGAACCGTCATGCCAGGCAGAGCGATGCGGTCTGCATCCGGCGGGGCGGTCACGCTCGACTTAGGCCCCACAGCTTTGATCTGATCGCCTTCGATCAACACCACCCAGCCGCTATGGAGCGGCTCGCCCGCCGTCCACACCTGTGCAGGTTCAAGAAGCAGGGGATGATTTGCGGCAGGTTGCGCGGCAAGAGGCCACGCCATAACGGCACACATCACCAGCAGAAAAAGAAAGCGCTTCATGCACGCGAGTGTACTTCACCTGTCATGGAAAATGGCCGACCTGGCCGATCCGGTGACTCGCTAGCTATACCGCATCCAGCGCAGGATCTCCGGCAGCGTGGCCCGCTTACCGTACATCAGAATGCCCACACGATAAATGCGCGACGCAAACCAGATCGCCGCCCAGATGAAGACCACCATCAGCAGCATGGAGAGCGCGATCTGCCAGGCCGGCGGCATTTGCGAGGACATACGCAGAAACATCACAATCGGTGCGCACGGCGGAAACAGCGACAGCAGCACCACCGGCAACGCTGTCGGATTGCTTACGATGTAGCTGATCATCACCATGCCTACCGTCAACGGCGCGACAATGACCATGCTGAACTGCTGAATCTCCTGCTCGCTGCTGACGCTTGCGCCGACGGCAGCGGCAATCGCGCTGTAAAAGAAAAATCCGAGAAGAAAATAGGCAAGCAGAAAAAATATTTGCTGCGGGTGAATGCCAAACGCGCCCAGGCCGCCCTGCGCAATGGCCGTGCTCGCCGATGTGCCCACAATCCCCGCAATTAGCACGAGCCAGATGGCCATCTGCGTGAGCCCCGCGGTCCCCACGCCGAGCAGCTTCCCCGCCATCAGCGACTGGGGCTGCACCGTCGAAAGCAGCACCTCGAAGATGCGCGACGTTTTCTCCTCGATCACCGACCGCGCCACATTCATGCCGTAGAAAACGACCGTGAAGTAGATGAGAAACATCATCGCGTACGCGCCGAAGAAGCTCTTCAGCGAGTTCGACGGGATCAATTGGCCATTGCGAATCTGCATCGTCTCTATGTCCGGATGATGCGAGGTCGCGGCAACTTCCGCGCTTGTCGCTCCATGCCGAAGGAGCTCCGCCCGTTCGATTCCGCGGTCGATAGCGGAGTGCATGCCGCCGAGCGAAAACAAATTTCCGGCAGAGCGCGAAACAAAGCTCACCTTAGGACTGGTCGCGTCCGCCGCCTGCTCCAGCCACAGATAGCCATCCAGCGCCTTGCTCTCCACCCGGTGGTTCAAATCTGCGCGCTGCGCATCCGACGCGGGCGTCACCACTTCCGGCGGCCTGCCTCTACCAGCTTCCACTTCGGCCGCTACCTCACGCGCCAGCAGGGCATTGTTGGATGCGATCGCGATCTCCTTCATGCCGGAGCTGAGCTTGCCAGCAAAGATGCTTCCGCCAATCATCAATCCGATAAACAGCGGAAACAGAATCGTCATCATCAGGAAGGCACGGCTGCGCACGCGCTCCAGATATTCGCGCCGGGCAATCAGCAGCACCTCATGCATCGACCTTGCCTCCTACGGTGCGAATGAAGATCTCTTCGAGCGACGGTTCCACTAGCTCGAAGCGAAGAATCTGCGCGTGCCGCGCGGCAGAGTGCAGCAATGCCTGTCCGTCCGCGCCGTCGCGCAACTTGAACTCGGCACGCCCGGGATATTCCCGCAATTCGGTGATGGATGGATCGGTGAGGAATGATGCATCGCCCGCATACTCGATGACGACGCGATTGCGCGCGTAGCGGGACTTGACCTCGCGCATCGTGCCCTCCAGCACCGCCTTGCCCTGGTCTACCAGGCAAATGGAGTCGCACAACTTCTCCACCTGCTCCATCCGAGGGGTCGAGAACAGGATGGTCCGCCCCTTGCTCTTCAGCTCCAGCAGGATTTGTTCGAGCAGCGAGACATTCACCGGGTCGAGCCCGGAGGATGGCTCATCCATGATGATCAGCTCCGGATCGTGCAGCAGTGTCGCGATAAACTGGATCTTCTGCTGCATGCCCTTGGAGAGCTCCTGCGTCTTCTTCTCCATCGATTCGGCAATGTCCATGCGCTCGCACCAACGGAGCGCGCGCTCAGCCGCTGCGGCGGCGTTGAGCCCGTGCAACTCGCCCATGAAGACGAGCTGGTCGATCACCTTCATTCGCTTGTAGAGTCCGCGCTCCTCCGGCAGGTACCCGATACGCCGCAGGTGCTCGCGGCGGAATGGCTCATCGAACAACCGCACCGCGCCGGAGTCTGGAAGCGTCATGCCAACAATCATGCGGATCGTGGATGTCTTGCCGGCGCCGTTCGGTCCCAGCAGCCCGAACATGCTGCCCGGCTCTATCTTCAGGCTCAGTCCCCGGACCGCTGCTTTGCTGCTGTAGAACTTCGAGACCCGATCGAGATCGACCACCGGCATGCGCAGTGCGCTCCTCCAGAAAAAAGCGGCGCCTCAGTCTAGCAGAGCGTCACAACATGAGTTGCGTATCAGGAATTATCGAAGCTGTCGTCGAACGAGCCGCCATCATCCATAGAAGCGTCGTCAAATGTGCCGCTGTCACTGTCATCAATGTTGGGCAGGTCGGCGGTATCGGCCTGCAATTGCGTATCGCTGTCCTCTACGTTCACGTCGTCTGCCAGGTCCTGCTGCGGACTCAGACTGCTGTCGCCTTCGTGCGCGAATTGCTGGACCTCGCCCGCCGGCGCAGGCGAGTCGTAGTAGTTGTTGATGATGGTCTCTTCCGGCCTGCCGCCAAAATCGCCGAAGCCCGATCCGCCGTAGCCGCCGAATCCCGCCGCGTGTCCGAAGCCGTGCATCAGCGATTCGATGCCCTGGAACGCAAGCGCCCCTGCAGCAACGCCCGCGGCAGTCGTCGCGGCAGAGCGCAGAAAGCTGGACCCGCCACTGGCTGGAAATGCTTGGGGCGCACCATATGCGGGCGGCGGATACCCGGCAGCTTGTCCGTACTGCTGCGGCGCAGTGTATTGCGGAACCGGCGCGTAGCCGGGCTGTTGTTGTTGCGGTGAGGCGTGCGGCGTTCCGGACTGCGATCCTGAGTCTTCCTTATGACCGAAGAGACCGCCGAGAAAGCTTGTGGATTTCGATTGCTGCGCCAGGGCGGGATGCTGCGCGGCCTGCTCCTGCAAATGCTGAATCTGCGCCTTCGCCTGCTCCAGCGCATAGTTCTGCACCAGCACCGTCTGCGCCAGGATGTAGGTGGCGTCCGGGTTGCGCCCGGACCACTCTTCGATGCGCTGCGTGGCGTCAGCGTCCTTCTCCTCCAACCGCGTGCTGTCCACACGCGCGATCAGATCGTCCAGCATTTTCTGTTCCTGCGGGGTCATCGTCTCTCCATCTCCGGCCATGCGGCATATGCGCCCTGCCTTGTTTCCGGCTGCGCAACCGAAGCCATAGTTCTTAGATGTGAGAACGCAATCGGGGTAAGCGAAGTTCCGGTGTGAGCTAAGCAGGCTGCAGCGCGCGCACCTCTTCCTTGCGCACCGTGAGCTTCTCCACCAGCCCCGTCTTTACTTCAAATCCACGTCCCGCCTTGTCCGGCACCGTGATCTCGCCTTTGCTCGAAACCTCGACCGCCGGCTCAATGATGTCTTCCGCCCAATAGCGCTTCGAGGCCGAGACATCCCCCGGCAGCGTAAAGCCCGGCAACGCGGAGAGCGCGATGTTGTGAGCGCGCCCTATGCCGGTCTCGAGCATGCCGCCGCACCACACCGGAATTCCGCGCTCCATCGCCGCATTGTGCACAGCGATAGCCTCGGAGAAGCCGCCCACTCGGCCATTTTTGATGTTGATGATGCGGCAGGATTCCATATCAATCGCTGCGAGCGCATCACGGCGATTGCGGATCGATTCGTCCAGGCAGATCGCCGTCTCCAGCCGCTTCTGCAGCATGGAGTGGTAATAGAAATCATCGGCCCACAGCGGCTGCTCGATCATCAGCAAGTCGAAACGATCGAAGTCCACCAGCTGATCGAAGTCGCGCATGCGATAGGCCGAGTTCGCATCGACGCTCAGTAGTATCTTCGGCCAGCGCTTGCGCACCGCCTCCAGCATTTCGATGTCCCAGCCGGGTTGGCACTTCAGCTTGATGCGGCGATAGCCCGCGTTGACCTCGCGCTCCACCTTTTGCAACTGCTGCTCCATCGTGGGCTGGATGCCGATCGAGACGCCGCACGCGATGCGCTTTTGTGTCCCGCCGAGTAATTCATACAGCGGCGCGTTCTCCATTTGCGCTTCCAGATCCCAGATGGCGTTCTCAAGCACGGCCTTCGCCATCGGATTGCCACGGACCTTTTTGAAAATCTTCGGGCAATCTCCGCCGTGCTCCACCGGACTCGACGCCAACATCGGCGCAAGCTCCTGCAACAGAACTACCCATGCCGTATCGATAGATTCTGGAGAAAAGTACGGATGCTCTCCGGCCACACACTCGCCCCAGCCTGTAAGCCCCTCGGCTTTTATCTCTGCCAGCAGCACGCGGCGGTTGGTGGTCTTGCCAAAGCTGGTCACGAACGGCTCCACCAGCGGCATCCGGATCTCGCGCAACATGATCGCGTCGATTCTCATAGACTCTTTCCTGTTTCCGTCGCTCGTTTCCTGTGTCTGAGCATGTGTCTGGCTAGGATACTGCCGGACCGCCCTTGTGGATTTCTGGATCGCCCGGCCAACGGCTCAGTTCGAACCAGCCGTTGCCCTCCTGGTCGCGCGAAAAGCCTGTCACGGCCAAGCCGCGGGCAAACGCCTCGGCAAACTGTTCCTGATTCGCCTTCTGCAGCGCCATTGCCTGGGCGGCTCCCTCGGCCGATTCCTTCCACTGCATCACCTGGTGTGGCAGTTCAATGCGCATTTCGACCGCCCCACGTGGAGCACGCCGGCCGGCAACGGCCTCTTCCACACGCTCGGTTTCCAGCCACCATTCGACGTGCAGGCGATCCGTGGGACGTCCGCCCTGAATCCGGGCTGAGGATACGCCATAGAAATTCGGCGTGTAGGCGCGTGAAATCGCGCCCAGTTTCTCAATGTTGAAGAATGCGTTCTTGATTTCGAGTGGATCGAAGGTCCACTCCATCAATCGAATACCGCGTTTCAGGGCATCCTCGCGCTGCGCCAGTTTCAGCCGCCGGCCAACGCCCGTATTCCGGAACTTTGGCTGAACCCCCAACATGTACGAATGCAGGTACGGCATACCCTTCCGGATACCAGGGATGCCCATCGCAAAGCCTGCCAGCAGACCATCGGGCGTAAA
The DNA here is from genome assembly GCA_963797895.1 of uncultured Acidobacteriaceae bacterium. Lineage (GTDB taxonomy): Bacteria > Acidobacteriota > Terriglobia > Terriglobales > Acidobacteriaceae > KBS-83. The sequence continues at coordinate 1,204,251 of CAWCRD010000005.1, read as the reverse complement.
TGCGCCAATCACCTGCCCCCCGATGTGCTGCGCCACAGTGAAGGTGCGGCGAGGAACTACGTCCATCTCCTCGTAGCCCCAGGTGGCAATTTGCAGCGCCACGCACGCTTCCAGCTCTTCGAAACCTTGGCAGGCGCGCACTTCCAGCTTCGTTTCCAGATCCTTCGCGTCTTCCGTAATCATTCAGCCGCAACCGCCTCCCGCTGCTTGGCATGCTCCCACAATGCCTCGAGTTGGGCTGCGCTCTGCTCGCTCAGCGCGCGGCCACTCGCCTTCTCCATGCCGGCAAAGCGCCGGCGAAATTTCGCGTTCGTGCGTCGGAGCGCAAGCTCCGGATCAACGTTCAAGTGTCGCGCGAGGTTCACCACTGTAAACAGCAGATCGCCAAGCTCCCCTTCGACCGCTTCATGGGACGATCCGCTCGCGACCTCCGCTTCGATTTCGCGACATTCCTCCTCAACCTTTTCCAGCAGTCCGGCACGGTCCGGCCAGTCAAAGCCGACCTTTGCCGCCTTGCTGCCGAGCTTCGCCGCTTCGAGCAGCGCAGGAAAACTGCGCGGCACCTCGTCGAGCAGCGATGAGGAAGAATCGCTGTTTGGCTTCACGGCGCTCATCTTTTCGGCTTGTTTGATCGCCTCCCAGTTCGCCAGCACCCCAGTCGCCTCGGTTGCAGAGGCTGCGTCAACCTGGGCCCGGTTCCCTGCCGCCGCGCTCGCCTCCGCACCAAAGACGTGCGGATGCCGCCGGATCAGCTTCCGGTTGAGATGGCCAAGCACATCGATAATCGAGAAGTAGCCGGCCTCGTCGCCCATCTGCGCGTAGAAGAGCACCTGCAGCAACAGATCGCCCAGTTCCTCAGCCAGATCCGCCCAATGCTCGCGCTCGATTGCGTCGAGCACCTCGTAGGTCTCTTCCAGGGTGTATTTCCGGATGGTGGCGAAACTCTGCTCGCGGTCCCACGGACACCCACCAGGCGCGCGCAGCCGCGCCATAATCGCCACGCTCTCCTCAAACAGCGCGCCGGCATTCGACGGCCGGCTGTCATTCTGCTGGCTCATGCCTCCACTGTAACCGACCCCGCGTGCCGCTGCCTTTCGACCAGCCTCTGCCCTCGTCCCGGTGCATCCGTACCGATATACTGCGCAACGAGTCTCTTCAACCAATTGCATTGCTCGAGGAGCGCTGCTGCCGATGTTGACCATCGAGATCGTCTTTGCAGTGCTCATCGGGCTGGCGTTCGGCAGTTTTTTAAATGTCTGCATCAGCCGTCTGCCGCGTCATCGATCGGTCGTGCGGCCGCCCTCGCACTGCCCGCGTTGCAAGGCGCCAATTGCGGTTCGCGACAACATCCCTCTGCTCAGCTATTTCCGGCTGCGCGGTCGCTGCCGCAACTGCCAGAAGCAAATTGCGTGGCGCTATCCGTTTGTGGAGGCGGCGGTCGCCGCACTCTTTCTCGGCAATCTCCTGTATACGGGCCTGGCTTTTGAGACCGTAGCGTTTGCAATCTTCTGCGCCTTGCTTCTTGCGCTGGCAGTCTGTGACGCCGAAACCATGCAGTTGCCCGACGCGCTTACGCTGCCCCTGCTCGTCCTTGGCATTCTCTACCGGGCAGGCGACGGTCTCGGCGAGATGCATCGTGGCCCCGCGTTTGCGTGGCACTCCGCGCTGATGCTTGGCCTGCGAGGCGCAATTTCTGCAGGGGTGACCGCAATTGCCTTGCTGCTGCTGCGGTGGATTTACTCGCTCGTGCGCCGGCGGCAGGGGCTCGGACTGGGCGATGTGAAGCTTGCCGCTGCGATCGCAGCCTGGCTGGGCGCGCGCCAGATGTGTGTTGTCTTCTTCCTCGCTGTGGTGACCGGTGCGCTGACGGCGCTGGTCGTATTCGCCCTTCGCGGTCACCGGACGTCCAGGTCAGAAGGCCCTCTGGCAGTGCCCTTTGGCACATTCCTCGCGCTGGCCGGCATTTACTGCTCATTCCTCGGAGACATCACCCTGCAGTGGTATCTCGCCTTCTTTCATTGAGAGGCGTGACGGCAGCAGGCAAGAACAAAGCCCGGAGCATGTCGCTCCGGGCTTCCTTTGGCTCAATCCCAGGGTCTAGATCCTTACCATTGCCGGCTTGCCGACTACTTCGACCGACAGGGTCTCGCGCACATCCGCCATTTGCCTCAAATGATGGCGCAGGTGCAGAACGTGATATCGGCGCCATTGGTCCACACGAAGCGGCCCCAGCAGAAAATGCCTTCCCACCCGCTCCATGCCGAAGCGCTGCCGGCACCGGTCGAGAGTGTCATCCAGCGATTCGATTGAGTTCTCCAGGCGCTCAGTCAATTCCCGTACGCCGGCGGGCGGCATGCCCGCCCTGGGTGTGATCTCGTGCGGCGCTCCTACGCCTCTCGGCATATGACCCGCGCTCAAAATCATCAACTGCAGAGCCCATTCCGTGCGCGAGCGCTGCAGGTTCCGTCCCGGCCGGCCCTTGGCCAGTCTCTCTTCAAGAGCGTTGCGCGTATATTCCATCGAGAGCACCAGATGTTCCACAACCTGGTGGACAGACCAGCAATGCGGACGTCCCCACGGGTGCACATTCGCAGACGTCGAGTCGAACTGCTCGAGTTCGGCAGTCACTTCGCGAAATGCGGATTGAAAGACTGGGTGCATCGTTGCGCCTGAAATGGGACAAGCGGGTTACTGAGGGCACGATAGACCTGCCGCCAAATCAGGGCAACTACGAAAAAGTGGGAGACTGTTGCACGATCGAGTGCCCCATTTGTGCTACTTCGCCAGGACGCGAATCGCCTTCTGGGCAGATTTCGCCTTATCCCCGTCAGGCGCAATTTCCAGGTAAAGCTTGTAGTTCGTTAACGCCTCTTGCGTGTTGTGCAGGCCATCGGCAGCCGCCGCCAGGCCGTAAATCGCATCGACGTTTGCCGGGTCCATCCGGACCGCCTCGGAGAAGCGACCGTATGCTCCTTTGTAATTGCCCGTAGTCAAGTAGTAGCGGCCGACCCGCACATCCTCCTGCGCTCTGCCCTCGCCCGCCAGCGAGCCGCTCTCGATGTCCTTGTCGCTCGGCTTCTTCAGCCTGCGACGGCCGGTATCGGGCGGAAGATCGGCATCCGGATTGCCCTCGCCACCGGGATTGGAGCTGCTGCTCGAAGCACTATTAGCGCTGGAAGTGCCGGCGTCGTTCTCCTTGGCTGCTGCCGCGGCCGCGGTCTTGGATACGTCCTCAGGGAACGGATTGTCTTGGGCGGCGTTGCCCGGTTTCTGTCCAGACTGCGGCTGCTGGGCGGGGTCCGGAGCGTTGCTGCTCGACTGAGGCTGCTGCGCGGCATGCTGAGAAGCGTCCGCCGGAAATGGGTTCTCCTGTGCCGCACTCTTATGTGCAGGAGGCGTCTGCTTGGTTTGCTTGCTGCCCTGTGTGGACGATCCGTTCTGGGTACCGGATTGCTGCGCGAATGCGGTCAGGGCCAATAATCCGCAGAGCGCAAAGGCAGCAGCCGTGCGCCGCAACCATGGCGTCAGGCGCATGCTCATCGACTTGGTCCGTGCTGTTCCGGCGTCCCGCATCTTCACTAGGGTATAAGACGCGCAAGCCCCCGAACAGGGCTTCTATACTTGGACAAATGTTCTCTTCCCGAGGCACCCAATGGGCCTGATGATTCGCTCCTCCGCCATTCACGCTGCCGGCTGTTACACCACCACCGCGATCCGCAAAGGCTCCCGCGTCGTCGAATACACCGGCCCGCGTCTGCAGAAGGCCGAGGCCGACCGGATTTACGAGGATTCGCCGATCACGTATCTCTTCGGCATCGGGTCGCGCTCGATTGTCATCGATGGCCACGGCGCAGCCATGTTCCTCAACCACTCCTGCGATCCCAACTGCGAGACCGACGAGATCCGCGGCCGGGTTTGGATCATGGCCATCCGCGACATCGCGCCCGGTGAAGAACTCACCTATGACTACTGCCTCTATGACGGCGATGAAGATGAGGCGCCGTGCAACTGCGGGGCACCCCATTGCCGCAAGACGATGTACTCCCCGGCAGAGGTCGCCCGCCGCGAGCGCGCGGCAAAGCGCGGGAAGAAGTAGCTCAGGCGGCCCAGGGATTCAGTAAAGCGATACCGCTCTTTGCGGAGTCGTGCGCCACCCCGCCAGCTGCGTTGAATCGATGCCGGTTCCCACAGCGCCCGGGACTACAATCGCTATAGACCCAGCACCGATCCGACCGCATGGCCTACCAGGTTCTCGCCCGCAAATACCGTCCTCAATTCTTCCGTGATGTCATCGGGCAGGAGCACGTCACCCGCACCCTGCTGAACGCGCTGGCGCAGGGCCGCATCGCCCATGGCTACATCTTTAGCGGCCACCGGGGCATCGGCAAGACGACCATCGCCCGCATCCTCGCCATGGCGCTGAACTGTCAGCACCCGATCGGCTCTCCGGAGCGCCCCATCGCCGAGCCCTGCGGCGTCTGCGATGCCTGCACCGAAATCCGCTCCGGGTCCGCGGTCGATGTCATCGAGATCGACGCCGCCACCAACCGCGGCATCGACGAGATCCGCGAGCTGCGCGATGCCGCGCGCTATCGCCCGGCGCGCGACCGCTACAAAATCTACATCCTCGATGAGGCGCACCAGATCACCGACGCGGCCTTCAATGCGCTGCTCAAGACGCTCGAGGAGCCGCCCGACCACGTCGTTTTCATGATGGCGACCACGCAGCCCGAAGACATCCCGCAGACCATTCGCTCGCGTTCGCAGCACTACTCGTTTCACGCCGTGCGCTTCGAGGACATCCTTACGCAGTTGCGCTCGATCGCGGATCACGAAAAGCTTGACGCCGACGATGCCGCGCTTGCCCTCCTGGCCGAGGCTGGCGACGGCTCGATGCGCGATGCTCTCTCTATCATGGACCAGGCCATCGCCAGCGCACCCGTCGGCGCGGACGGCCGCCCGCATCTGGACGCCGGGCAGATTCGCGAGCTCATGGGCACCGTGCCGAACACGGTCTTCGAGCGGCTGCTCGAATGGGTGGGCGAGAACAATAGCGCCGCTGTGATGACGGAGATCGATACGCTCCTCAACGCCGGCAACAGCCCGTCGCAGCTTGCGCGCCAGATGGTGCGCTATCTGCGCAACGCACTGATGGCGAAGCTCGGTGGCGAATCGACCGAACTGCTGCAAATTTCCGCTGACGAGCGCGCCCGCGTCGCCCGTACGGCCATGCTTTTCGCCGAGGAAGACCTCACCCGCTTTCTCCAGATCATGCTGCGCAGCTTTGACGAGATGAACTACCGGCAGGAGCCGCGCTTCCATCTGGAGCTTGGATTGCTGAAGCTCGTTCACACCCAGCGCCTCATACCGCTCGAGCAGTTGATGAGCCAGCTTCCCGGCGGCGGAGCGAGTCCGCAGCGTTCTTCCGCATCTCCCAACCGCGCTGCTTCTCCGGCCGCGGCACCTCCGGCCTCTGCACCACCCCGGCCGGCCGCACCACGCAGTGTAGCCAGCAGCGAAGCGGCGCGAGGCGGATCGGTTGCTTCGTCCGTGCCTCCACAACCGGCTCAGCCTGCCTTCTCGCCCTTCGAATCAGATACCCGCCGCAAGTCGGGTTCAGGGCCGACGGGCTCCGCGGTTCAAATGAGTCAATCGCGGCTGGTTCGCCCTTGAATACAGGCATTGCCGTTGCGCTGGACGAACCGCCGGCGCCATCGGTTGCCGAGGAATCGCAGACCGGCCAGCACGAGCCGCCCGATCCGCAGATTCGCGGCCATGTCTCCGCCGAAGCGGAACGCATTGCGGCCGATCTCGAAGAGGAGATCGCCTCTGACGATCAGCCCGAGCCGCCGGCCGCCAGCGAATTTGTAAGCCTGACAGACAAGCTGCGCGACGCGGTCACTGCAGGCGCTCTACGACAAGGGACACGAGACCGCCAGCACTCTCCTGCGGGGCGGCCAATGGACACTCAACGACGGCAGCATCGTGGTCGAGGTTGCAGTAAGAAAAACCATGCTCTCGCTGACCATGAACCCGGAAGCGGAGCGCATCGCCCGCACCGCCATCCAGCAGGCCGGCAGCACTCTGAAGCTCGTCGTCCTTCCGGGAGACGGCATCGCTTCCTCCGTGCCCACCGCCGCGCCCGCCGCCAAAGGCAGCCTGCAGGCTCATGCACTCGAAAACCCGCTGGTCAAGCAGGCGCAGGAGCTCTTCCGCGCAGAGGTGCGCGATGTCCTTGACCTGCGGCGCAAGCCATAGGGACGTAATATCGTATATATCGATCCACAGGCAGACCACAGGAAGGACTTCGATTGAACCCGCAGGATATTCAGAAAATGCTGGGGCAGGCGCAGGAGATGCAGCAGCAGATGGAGCAGCGCCTGTCGAGCACGGTCGTGGAAGCCACCTCCGGCGGCGGCGCCGTGACCGTAAAGATGAACGGCAAGAAGCAGGTGCTCTCGCTGAAGATTGACCCCACCGCCGTCGCCGGCCTGATCGGCAGCGCGAATACGGCGGACGTGGAGATGCTCGAAGACCTGATCGTCGCCGCGCTGAACGAAGCCGGCCGCCGCGCCGACGAGAGTCTGCAATCCGGCCTCTCCGGGATGCTTGGCGGGCTTAACCTGCCGGGCTTCTAAAGCCATCATGTCCCGCTTTGCAGAGCCGATGGCTCGCCTGATCGAAGAGCTGCGCAAGCTGCCCGGCATCGGCGCGAAGAGCGCGCAACGTCTCGCCTTTCACATCCTGCGTTCCAGCGAAGCGGATGCCGCAGCGCTCTCCGACGCCGTGCGCGAGCTCAAGGCGAAGCTGCGCCTCTGCTCCATCTGCAACAACATTACGGATGTCGATCCGTGCGTCTATTGCGCAAGCCCCACGCGCAACCAGCGCCAGGTCTGCGTGGTCGAAGAGCCGACCAGCATCAGTGTGATCGAACGCACACACTACAACGGCGTCTATCATGTGCTGCACGGCACGCTGTCGCCATTGCACGGTGTCGGTCCGGAGCACCTTCGCACCGGCTCGCTCACAGCACGCGCTGAGCGCGGGGAGATTGACGAAGCCATCCTCGCCACCAGCCCCACGCTCGAAGGCGAGGCAACAGCTTCATTGCTCGCCGATCTTCTGAAGCCTTATGCGGTCCGTATCACGCGGATCGCCACCGGTGTCCCCGCTGGGAGCGATATTGAGTATGCGGATGAGGTCACGATGACGCGGGCGCTCGAAGGTCGGCGGGACGTCTGAGTTCAAAAGAAAAACGCCGGCATTGCAGCCGGCGCTTTATTTCCACCTCTAATGCTTAAGTAGAGCTTTAACTCCGCAGCCGGGCCAGCAAATCCTGCGGGTGCACCGGCTTGGCCAGAATTTCAAACTCATGCCCCTGCACGCGCGCGCGATCCAGCAGGTCGGCAGTAGCCGCCTGGCCGGAGAACAGCAGTATCTTGCAGCTCGGCAGCATCCCGCGAATCTTGATCGCTGCGTCGATCCCATTCATGTCCGTCATGATCACATCGGAGATCAGCATGTCCGGCTTCAGCGTCTTCGCCGTCTCCACCGCCTTTTCGCCGCTGTAGACGGCTGTCGCTTCAAAGCCCGCCTGGTTCAGGATGATGGACAAGGTATCGGCGATCACGCGTTCGTCATCGGCTACCAGGACTTTTGGCTTTCCCTGTGATTCGGACATTCGCTCCCTTTTACTCACGGCGCTGGCCGCAAATCTCGCCGCCCTTGCCGGACGGCGCCAGCGCGAAACTCGCTTCAGCATTTCGTTGCCCCGCAGCCATGCGAGTGATACCTTCCGTTACCTCTCCGAGCGAAAAGGCATCGGAGCGGTCACCGGCCGTCTGCACCTGCAGGGAAAATGCTCTATCCTAGATGATACGCTTCCCGTGGGGAGATGCTTCATCACCCCGCAAACAGACAACGCATACAGTAGACAGGATAATCAGGTACCGAACGGACCGAGCCGGGCCGCAGGTCAGCTTGTGCCTGATCCCATGCCTGACGCGCCGTGGTGCGATTTTTGCCCGACGGCGCGTTCCAGCAGCTGTTATGCCTGCAGTGTAGATGCTCTATGACGGAAACGATCATTCGCGCCGAGAAGGTCGAGAAGTACTACGCGCAGCCGAGCGAGAACCGCATCCAGGTCATCGCCGCCACCGACCTGTCGATCGTCCCCGGCGAAATCGTCGCGCTGCTCGGCCCTTCGGGCTCCGGCAAGTCCACGCTGCTGCGCATGCTCACCGGGCTCACCAAACCCTCGGCCGGCGAGGTCTACTGGCATGAGACAGCCCGATCTCGCGCGCCAATCCCAACGTCTCGATCGTCTTCCAGAGCTTCGCGCTCTTCCCCTGGCTCACCGTGCTCGAAAACGTCGAAGCGCCGCTGAAGGCGCGCGGCATGGAGGCGCAGGAGCGCCGCGAGCGCAGCCTGCGCATTATCGACACCGTCGGCCTCGACGGCTTCGAGGCCGCCTATCCCAAGGAGCTCTCCGGCGGCATGCGGCAGCGCGTCGGCTTTGCGCGCGCCCTCGTCGTCGAGCCGGAAGTCCTCTTCATGGACGAGCCCTTCTCCGCGCTCGACGTGCTCACCGCGGAGAACCTGCGCAGCGAACTGCTGGAGCTGTGGCAGAAGAAGACCATCCCCACGCGCGCCATCTTCATCGTCACCCACAACATCGAAGAGGCCGTCCTGCTGGCCGATCGCATCATCGTGCTCGGCCGCAATCCCGGCCACGTCCGCACGGACTTCCGGGTCACCCTCTCGCAGCCGCGCGACCGCAAGTCGTCACTCTTTACCCAGCTCGTCGACTACATCTACAACGTCCTCACCCGGCCCGACGTGCAGCCCAGCAACGTGCCGGAGCGCGTCGCCATCCGCGACCAGCGCCAGATGCGCTACCAGATGCTGCCGCACGCGCGCCCCGGCGGCATCGCCGGCCTGCTCGAAATCCTTATCGACCGCGGCGGCAAGGACGACATCTACAAGCTCGCCGACGAGCTCGGCTTCGAGATCGACGACCTCCTCCCCATCGTCGAAGCCGCACAGTTGCTCGGCTTCCTCAAGCTGGAAGAAGGCGACGTCGCCATCACGGAGAGCGGCCGCCACTTCGCCGACTCCGAGATTCTCAAGCAGAAGGAGCTCTTCCGCGACGCCGCGATCGAGCATGTCCTGCTGCTCCGGCAGATCACGCGCGCGCTCGATACCAAGAGCGACCACACCGTGCCCGAAGAGTTCTTCCTCGACATGCTCGACGAGCAGTTCTCCCAGGAAGAGACGCTGCGCCAGCTCGAAACGGCCATCAACTGGGGCCGCTACGCCGAGCTCTTCGACTTCGATGCCGGCCGCCGCCGCTTCATCAAGCCGGAGGTTGAGGACACTGCCGAGACTCCCGTCGAGGAGACGGTCGAGTGACCCTCGCCTGAATGAGCCTCGAGCGGAGATCGTCTAGCGTGAAGGTCTCGCGCATCCCCACGCTCTCGCGCACCTGGGCGCTGGAGCGCTCGTGGCCCGTCGTGCTGGACATGGCCGTCGCGGCCTTCTGTCTCGCCGCCTTTTACTGCGTCGTCCTGCTCGGCCGCTACTGGTTCTCGCACCCTGTCCCGTCGGCGGAGATCTCGCAGTCCGCCCGCGCGCTGCCGCTCTACGCGTTCTACTCCGTCGTCCGCATCGGCGTCGCCTATCTGCTCAGCCTGATCTTCGCCGTCGGCTACGGCTACTACGCCGCATATCACCCGCGCGTCGAAGCCTTCATGATCGCGGTGCTCGACATCCTGCAGTCCATCCCGGTGCTCAGCTTCCTGCCCGGCGTCATGCTCGCCATGGTTTCGCTCTTGCCCACGCGCCAGCTCGGCGTCGAGATGGGCGCCATCCTGCTCATCTTCACCGGCCAGGTCTGGAACATGGCCTTCAGCTTCTACTCCTCCATCCGCAGCATCCCGCGCGAGCTGCGCGAGGCCTCGCAGATCTACGGCTTCACCGCGTGGCAGCGCTTCTGGCAACTGGAGCTTCCCTTCTCCGCCATCGGCCTGGTCTGGAACTCCATGGTCTCGGTCGCCGGCGGCTGGTTCTTCCTCATGGCCTGCGAGATGTTCGTGCTCGGCGATCGCGACTTCCGCCTGCCCGGCCTCGGCTCCTACCTGCAGACCGCCGCCGGCAACGGCAACACGCGCGCGATGATCTGGGGCCTCGCCGTGATGATCGCCATCATCGTCGCCACCGACCAGCTCATCTGGCGTCCCGTCATCGCCTGGGCGGACAAGTTCAAGTTCGAGCAGGTGGAGAGCACGAAGGCTCCCACCTCGCCCATCCTGTACGCGCTCCGCAATTCCAATGCCATCGGCTGGCTGCATGAGCGGACGATCGTCCCGCTCGGCGAGCGCATCTATCACGGCCTCGCCGCGCGCCGTCTCCGCGCCCTCGCGCGGCCGGAGCGCAGCGCTGCATCGCGGCAGCGCTCGCTCATCACCAACAGCACCATCTTCCTCGCGCTTCTGGTCGCCGCCATCTTCGCCGCATTTCATGCTGTGCTGCTGCTGCGTCAACTTCATGGAGCCGAAATCCTTGAGCTGCTCAAGGGCGCAGGCGCCACCTTCCTGCGCGTCAATGCCTCGCTGCTCATCGCCGCGCTCTGGACCATCCCGGTCGGCGTGGCCATCGGCTTCAACCCGCGTCTGGCGCGCATCGCGCAGCCGCTGGCGCAGATCGCCGCTTCCGTCCCCGCCACGGCGCTCTTTCCCGTCCTGCTGATCGCGCTTGTCCGTGCCGGCGGCGGCCTCGGCATCGGCTCCATCGCCCTCATGCTGCTGGGCACCCAGTGGTACATCCTCTTCAACGTCATCGCCGGCGCCATCGCCATTCCCTCCGACCTGAAAGAAGTCTCCGGGCTCTTCCACTTCTCCAGCATGCAGCGCTGGACCACGCTCATCCTGCCCGGCATCTTTCCCTATCTCATCACCGGTCTGGTCACCGCCTCGGGCGGCGCGTGGAACGCCAGCATCATCGCCGAATACTTCCACCTTCACGGGCAGACGCTCTCCACGCTCGGCCTCGGCGCGCAGATCAGCCGCGCCACCGACCACGGCCAGTTCGCCATGCTGCTGATGGCGACCATCATCATGGCGCTCATGGTGGTCACCATCAACCGCCTCGTCTGGCGGCCGCTCTTCCAACTCGCCGAAACGAAGTACCGGCTGGAAGGCTAATTCGCTGGCCGTGATCGACAGTCAGCGCTCAAGATAACGAATGGAGTACCATACGTCCTGATGACGGTTAACGAACGCATGATTCTTCTCGTGGAAGACGACCCCGACCATGAGGCGCTTACCATCCGCGCACTGAAAAAAGCGAATATCGCGAACAACATCCGTGTCGCGCACGACGGCGAAGAGGCCCTCCAGATGCTCTTCGGCGAGAATGAGAGCTCGCTTCCCTACCTGCCGCAGGTCGTTCTGCTGGACCTGAAGCTGCCGAAGATCGATGGCCTTGAAGTGCTCCGCCGCATCCGCGAATCGGAGCAGCACCGCATGCTGCCCGTCGTGGTGCTGACCTCCTCCGACGAGGAGAGCGACCTGATGCGCAGCTACAAACTCGGCGTCAACAGCTACATCCGCAAGCCGGTCAACTTCACGGATTTTGCGGAAGCTACCCGCCAGCTTGGCATGTACTGGCTGGTCCTGAACGAAGCGCCCCCTCTCCCGCTTCGCTGATTGCACTTCGGAGGCAGCCGCAAGCTGCCGTAAAATCGATCGTTTCCTTACTCGATGCGTGCTCCAGACCATCAGCCGGACCAGATCGAAAGCCAGCCGGCAACCGCGGCTCCGCTACGGGTCCTGCTGGTGGAAGATAGCGAAGACGACGCCTCTCTGCTGAAGCGCTTCTTCGAACGCGCCGGGATACCGCGCTTCGTTGCACCGCGTCGAAACAGCGGAAGAGAATGCACCGGGCCCTCAGCCGAGGCCGGCGCTGAGTGGGATGTTGTGCTGGCCGACTTCAATCTTCCCAGCCTTCAGCGCTCCTGCCGCCCTGCACCTGCTAAAGCGACGTCGGACGCGACGTTCCATTCATCATCATGTCGGGCGCAATCAGTGAAGAAACGGCCGTCGCCGCCATGCGCGCCGGCGCGCACGATTACGTCTCCAAGCAGAACCTGACCCGACTCGTCCCCGCCATCGAACGCGAGATGCGCGAAGCACACGCGCGCCGGCTCAAGATCAATGCCGAGCAGGCGCTGCGCACCAGCCAGGAGCGCTTTCTGCGTCTCGTCCAGGCCATGCCCGTCGGCCTCATCATCGCAGAGCCGGGCGGCACCGTGCGTTATGCAAATACCACGATTGAGCGGCTGCTGGGCTATGGCGAGCAGGAGCTGCGCAGCGGCGCCGTGGCTCTCGGCAGCATCTTTGGCGCCGAGGGTCCGACCGTGCTCTCGCGCCTGCGTGGCTCGCCACAGCAGAGGCGCGGCCCTTCGAGGCGCTGTGCCGCACCCGCGACAACAACCACATCCCGGTGCTGATCGCGCTTGCTCCGTTGGCCGCCGAGAATGCTTCGGATACCGCGCCGGAGCAGATCGCTATCTTCTTCGTCGATCTCACCGAACAGAAGCGCACCGAAGAAGTCATGCGCCGGACGGAAAAGCTGGCGGCCACCGGCCGGCTCGCCGCCTCCATCGCGCATGAGATCAACAACCCGCTCGAAGCCGTCACCAACTGCCTCTTCCTCATCGGCTCCGGCCAGCTCGATGCGCGGTCCCGGGAATATCTCCGCATCGCGCAGCAGGAGCTCGACCGCGTCACCCACATCACCACCCAGACTCTGCGCTTCTATCGCCAGAGCACGCGGCCGGTGGAATCCGACGTGAACGAGCTGCTGGACAGCGTGATCGCGCTCTACGAGCCTCGCCTGCGCGGATACTCCGATCGCGATCGAACGACGTTACCGGGATGTTCCCCCGCTGCACGCCTATGAGGGCGAAATCCGCCAGGTGCTGGCAAACTTCATCGGCAACGCCATCGATGCCATGCACCGCGACGGCGGGCGCCTCCTGCTTCGCAGTTCCAGCGGCCGCGATGCTCGCACGCGGAGCGGAAGGCGTTTACGTCACCGTTGCGGATACAGGTTGCGGAATGGACGCAGCCACCACGCACCCGCATCTTCGAGCCGTTCTTCTCAACCAAAGGCACCACCGGCACCGGCCTCGGCCTCTGGGTGAGCCAGACCATCATCGAAAAACACGGCGGCCGCATCAACATTCGCAGCTGCGTCCGGCGAGCGCACGAATGGGCCGGGCGGAACCGTCTTCCGCATCTTTTTTCCGCTGCAGTCCACCGAATCCGGCTGCCTCCCACAGCAATGTCTAGAGCATTTCGTTGTCACGGTGCAGCACTGCAGCCGGAAGCAACATCCTCCGCCTCCCGCGCTTCTGACTCGAAGGACCCCTGCAGAAGATTTCAGCATTCAGAAAGAGCATCGAATGGCACGTACACTACTGCCCGGAAAGCCTTATCCGCTGGGCGCGAAATGGAACGGCAAAGGAGCAAACTTCGCCGTTTACTCCGAGAACGCCACAGGCGTTGAGCTCTGCTTCTTCGACGATCAGAACAAGCAGACCGACTCACTGCGTCTTGAAGAATGCACCGCCTTTGTCTGGCACGGATTTGTACCCGGCATTCGTCCCGGACAGCGCTACGGCTATCGCGTTCACGGCCCATGGGACCCCGCAAAAGGCCAACGCTTCAACGAGAACAAGCTGCTCGTCGATCCCTACGCACAGGCCGTCCTTGGGACCGTGCAGTGGGACCAGTCCATCTTTCCCTACACCTTCGGCGGAACCGATCGCCGACCTGAACAAGAATGACGAAGACAGCGGGCCGGGCATGCCCAAATCTATCGTCATCGATCCCTCATTCGACTGGGCGGGCGATCGCCGGCTGCGCATCGCCCTCGCCGATTCCATCATCTACGAAGTCCACGTACGCGGCTTCTCCATCACCAATCCGGCGATTCCGGAAGAACTGCGCGGCACTTACGCCGGTCTCGCTCACCCGGAAAGCATCGCTTATCTGAAGAAGCTTGGCATCACTGCTGTTGAGCTGCTACCCGTCCATCACTTCATCAACGACGCGCACCTGGTCGAGCAGGGCCTCACCAATTACTGGGGCTACAACACGCTCGCCTACTTTGCGCCGATGGAACGCTACAGCTCCGACCGGTCGCCGGGCGGCAGCGTGCGCGAATTCAAGAGCATGGTGAAGGAGCTGCATAAGGCGGGCATCGAAGTCATCCTCGACGTGGTCTACAACCACACCTGCGAAGGCAACCAGATGGGCCCGATGCTCAACTTCAAAGGCATCGACAACACCGTCTATTACCGCACCATGGCGGACGATCCGCGCTTCTACATGGACTACACCGGCACCGGCAACACGCTCAATGTGCGCCATCCGCAGGTGCTCAAGCTCATCATGGACTCGCTGCGCTACTGGGTTACGGAGATGCACGTCGACGGCTTCCGTTTCGATCTCGCCGCCACGCTCGCGCGCGAGCTGCATGATGTCGATCGGCTCTCCGGCTTCTTCGACATCATCAACCAGGACCCGACACTCGCCGACGTCAAGCTCATTGCCGAGCCGTGGGATGTGGGCGATGGCGGCTATCAGGTCGGCAACTTCCCCGTCATCTGGGCAGAGTGGAACGGCAAATACCGCGACACCGTGCGCAAGTTCTGGAAGGGCGATGAAGGCCAGCTCAGCGATCTGGGCTATCGCCTCACCGGCTCCAGCGATCTCTACCAGCATGATGGCCGCCGTCCCTACGCCAGCATCAATTTCGTCACTGCGCACGACGGCTTCACCTTGCGCGATCTGGTCAGCTACAACGACAAGCACAACGAAGCCAATAAGGAAGACAACAAGGACGGCACCAACGACAACGCGTCGTGGAACATGGGCGTCGAAGGCGATACCGAGGACGAGGCCATCAATCACGCGCGCGAGCGGCAGATCCGCAACTTCCTCGCCACGCTGATCCTCTCGCAGGGCGTGCCCATGATCTGCGGCGGCGACGAGCGCGGCCGCACGCAATACGGCAATAACAACGCCTTCTGCCAGGACAACCAGATCAGTTGGTACGACTGGCGGCCCAGCGAACGCAAGCAACTGCTTATCGACTTCACCAGCCATCTCGTCCACATCCGCCGGAAGCACAACAACTTTCGCCGCCGGAAATTCTTCCAGGGCGCGGCCATTCACAACTCCGCCGTCCGCGATATCGCATGGTACGAGGCCAGCGGCGCGGAGCTGGACGAAGGCGCATGGAGCGCGCCCTGGGGACGCAGCCTCGCCCTCATGCTGAATGGCCGCACGCTCAACACCAAAGACGCGCACGGCAATCCCGTGATGGACGACTCCTTTCTCATCCTGATCAATGCCTACCATGAAGGAGTCGAGTTCAAACTTCCGCCATGCCCCTGTGATGGATACTGGGAGTGCATGATGAACACGGACGAACTGCACGAGGAGTTCCAGCGCAGAAGAGTGGATGGCACCGTCATCGTCGCCGGCCGCTCCATGATGCTGCTCACCGAATGCGGAGCCGAGACCAACCTCGACGAAGCCGGACCGGAGGAGAAAGATTGACGGCTCAACCCATTCGCTGCGGCGTGATCGGCTTTGGCCTCGCGGGCCGCGTCTTTCACTCGGCAGTCATCGACGCGACTGAGGGTCTTGAGCTCGCGGCTATCGTGCAGCGCAGTGGAGACACCGCGCAGAAAGCCTATCCGCGGGTGCCCGTATATCCCTCGCTCGACGCGATGCTTGCCGAGGCCACCCTCGATCGTCGTGGTTGTCGCCACGCCCAACGACACCCACGTGCCCATGGCCGAGCAGTGTCTGCGCGCCGGCAAGCATGTTGTCATCGACAAGCCGGTCGCCGTTTCGTCCGAGGAATGTGCCTCCCTCTTCAACGTTGCTCGCCAATCGGGAAAGCGCGTCTTCGTCTATCACAACCGCCGCTGGGACGGCGACTTCCTCACCGTGCAACAGCTTCTCAAGACAGACCGGCTCGGAACTGTGCGCACTTTCGAGTCGCACTTCGATCGCTTCCGCCCCACACCAAAATCCGGCGCATGGCGCGAGGAGATGGGCCATGGCAATGGCATCCTGCTCGATCTCGGCTCGCATCTTGGCGACCAGGCGCTCGTCCTCTTCGGCCTGCCGACTGCTGTCTGGGGCGATGTGCGCTCGGAGCGCGCCGGCTCCCGCGTCGATGACGCCTTCGACCTGCGGCTCTATTATCCCGAGCTCACCGTATGGCTGCGCTCCACATCGCTGTCGCCGCTTCCTGCTGTGCGTTTTATGCTCGAAGGCACGCACGGCAGCTATCGCAAGGACAATCTCGATCCGCAGGAAGACGCACTCCGCGCCGGTGATCTCTTTCAAAGCAAGCCCTGGGGCGTGGACCCGGAGAGTGCATGGGGCTCCATCACGACGCTCGACGCCAATGGCGCGACGCGCCATACTCCGGTGCCCACATTGCCCGGCGACTACCGCGGCTTCTATGGGAACGTGCGCGATACGCTATTGGGTAAAGCAGAGCAGGCAGTCACGCTCGTCGACGCATGGCGCGTCTTGCGCCTGCTCGAATGGGCGCGGGAGAGCAGCGAAAAACGTGCCGCTGTGCTTGCGACTGGAGCGCCGCGCCAAAACTCTAGTGTTTTAATCGTCCGATCGAAGCAGTGTCGCAAGCGACCCCGGCCACATCGTGAGCTCGATCGAGCGAAGGGAAAGGCCGTACCCCAGTCATCTCGACCGGAGCGTAGCGAAGAGATCTGCTTGTGCTCCGCGACGCGAACCAGTTGCGCGCAATCTAGGTCAGCATCTGCCGCAGAAACGTATAGCTGATCTTCAAACTGTCCATCGGCGAAGTATCACTCTTGTCCTGCTCGACAAAGTAGTGCTCGATCCCGAGCTTCTGCGCCAGCGCCAGCAGCGGTCGCCACGCAATCGTACCGTTGCCGACTTCGGTGAAGTTCTCGGCAGAGTCGTCCAGCACCTGCGACGTTGGGACATGAGCTTTGCGATCCTTCAGGTGCAGCATGCGCACGCGCTTCCCAAGCTGATTCAACAGCAGCACCGGGTCACGGCCCGCCTGCGTGATCCAGTACGCGTCCATCTCCAGCCACACCAGTTCCGGATCGGTCTCCTTCAACAGGATGTCGAACCCGGTGGTCCCCTTCAGGTCCTGGAATTCATAGTTGTGGTTGTGAAAGGCGAAGCGCATCCCATGCTGCTGGCACTGCTTGCCCCACTGGTTAAAGGCTGCGGCCGCCCGGCGAAAGCCTTCCGGCGAGCCCCATTGCGCCTTGGGCAGCATGGGGCACACCATCCACTTCAATCCCAGTCGCCGCGCATATGGAATCTTCGAAACAAAATCTTCGTAGTTGAAATGCCCGCTGGGCGCGGTGAGCTCCTGCCCGGCGAATCATAGTCGAAAGTTCGACCGCGCGTATGCTTGTACACTGCCGGAAACAGTTCCAGCTCCTGATATCCGATCGCGCGGACCTGCTTCAGCAACTGGGGCAGGTTATTCCCCTTCAACAGATCCCGGATCGTGTAGAGCTGCACACCAAGTGGGGTATGTTTTCCCGCGCCGAAAGCCATCGCTGGCCACGCCGCCGCTGAGAGTGCCAGGAACTTTCGCCGGTTCAGCATGATTGCGCTCATGATAGCGGTACGTGCTGCGAAGTTCCACTCTTCGCGCTATATCTCAAGTTACTTCCCGTGAACGGGACAGCAATCGCGATCCGGAAGGGATACGCTACCTCATGCCCGGCGCGGTGGCGCGGCCGGCTCTTCACGCAGCGCCCACCACACACCCACGGCAATCTGCGTCGCTCCCACCCATCGCGTCAGCGCCGGACGCTTCGCCATGTAACTCATCAGCGAACGAAATGGTTCCGGCCCCATGCGCCAGGCCAGCGCATCCCGCTCCGGCGTCAGCAAAGCCAGCAGCCCGTCACCTATCAATACGATTGCCGTGATGTGTCTCAGACGTACTGCCATCGTTCAGCCCCCTTTTACGGATTTTTTATCCTTCATCTCTCGGTGCAGCTCTGCGAGAATCGTCCGATGTGAATCCACTTGCCGGGTTCCGCTCTGCACTGGGATGCACAGGCTTGAAAGTACAAAGCGGCGCGAACATCTTTCCCATTTGCAAGCATCTACTCTACCCGCAAAGAGAAAGGGCAAGCCAGGCTTGCCCTTCTCAACATCGTTGGCTCGTGACCTACTGCACCACGACCTTTAGCGGTATGTTGTGGACCACGTTTACCGTGGTGTTCGGCTGCGATCTGGTGTAGACAGCAGCGGTGCCGGTCACAAGCACCGTGTAGGTGCCCGGAGCCAGCACAGTCGCTGCCTGCGCCGAACCACTACCGCCGGCAAGGTTATCGCTGATCTGCTGAGCCAAACTCGCGTTCATGGCGGCTCCGCATCCCGTCACGCCGAACGCGATCACGAACAGAGCCATCGAACCCATCAACGTCTGCCATCTGCGCCGTCGTCCGGGCAAACCGAAGAGAAAGATGCAGGCCAGCGCCGCTCCGCCCTCGGCCATCCAGAGCCCGCGTGGACTGCCGGGAGCTGCAAGCTGCCCGATCTTCACCCCGGTCGCCGCCTTGCAGGTATAGTTCACCGTCGCATAGAGCTTGTTGCCGAAGTTCGGAGCTGCCGGTGCGCCGCTGCAGGTAATTCCCGAAGGCGCAGTGTACGTAAGCGCAATTGGTATTCCCAGTGCGGACAGGTTGTTCATCGACGTGAACTGCAGCGTGAACTTCGCCGCCCGGTTTCCGGAGGAGATCGTCTGATATGTCAGATTGCTCTGCATCGCGAAATCAGGCGTCGAGTTCTGGTCGTACACGTTGATGGTGTACGCCGCGCTGGATGGCGCGTGGCCACTGTCGCCGGTGTACTGGGCCAGAATGCGGCTCTGTCCCAGCGGCAGTTCCAGCAGATCATCGCCGTTCATGGGGATGGTCAAGCTCCATGTCCCCGGCGAGCCGCTCACCGGCGTTCCATTGCCGAGTGCCGTGCCGTTGGAGAAGAAGGCGACATTGCCGGTCGGTGTGCCGTAGCCTCCCACCACCGCATTGGTCACGATGGCATAGAAGGTCAGCGTCGACGTGTCCTCGAAATTGATCGCGTTCGCCGGTGTCGTCGACAGCGCTGTGGTGGTATTCACCTCGCCGTGCGCGCCTCCCACCGTGATTGTCAGCGGGGTGGAAGTTGACGCAAGGTAGTTTCCGGAGCTGGCGGGAATATAGGTCGCGGTGATCGAATGCGAGGTGTTCAGGTTGAAGGTGTCCTGAGACAACGTCAGCGCGGCTGAAGAGGTCGGCGCCGAGCCTGTATTGACTCCCTGATCCAGTGTCGCCGTGCCCAGGACCTTATTCCCGTCCTTAAAGCGGATTTTCCCAGCCGGGGCTGCTCCTGCAGGACATGGCGCAAGCGGGGCGCAGACCTGAGTCGGGGTTACGGTCGCCACCAGAACCATCGTGTTGTTCGCCGACGATGGATTGGGATCGGTAGAGATCACCGTCGTTGTCGTGGGAACCCCGGTGATCGTCACCGATGGCGCCGCCCCGGTGAGGTTGGCGGCATTGAACGTTGGATCGCCGCTATAAGTGGCGTTGAAGAGGTGCGATCCCGCGGCAAGACTGCTGCTGCTGAAACTCGCAAATCCTTCCGAATCCAGCGGCAGTACGGCCACCTGCTTGCCATTGTCGGTCAACGTAACGGAACCGGTCGCATATTGCGGATCATTAGGGTCGTTCGCATTGCTGGCAAAGAAAGTGAAGTGGACGTTTGTGCCGTATGGTTCAGACTGGCCGTTGAAGATCGGCAATGGATTATTGCTTTGATCGGTGGTCAGCATCACCAGCTTGCCCGGAACCGAGGAGACGACCACCGGAGCCGAAGCAACTGCGGGAGCATAGGTCGAGTTGCCCGCGTAGCGCGCGACAACCGAATAGCTTCCTCCCGGCAGAAGGCCTGCGATGGGACCATATGGAAACGTGGCCGTGCCCGTGTTGTCCAGCGTCAGCCGGAGCACGCCCTGGGTCGCATTTCCGGTTGCCGTGCGGGTAATCGCCACATCTCCCTGAGGAGTGCCGGCGCCGCCCGTGACGGAAACGCTGAGCTGAACCGCGGGATCATCGTGCTGGAACGATGTCACCGGGCTTCCATTCTTTGTGACCGAGAGGGTGACAGCGGGTGTGCCCGAGCCAGTTCCGCTCACCCAGCCGCTGATCAGCTTCGCAACATCCACGCTGCCCAGGCCGGATGCCGCGTCATACCCGGCCGCCGCGTTGTATGCCGGCGAACCGCCCGTATGTGGTCGTATAGGTGGTGCAAGGAGCACCAGCCGTGCACACTTGATTTGTTCCATTTGTGATGTCGTGGAAAGCGCCCGGGCTTGCGGTATAGGTCGCATACAGCCCTTCGTTCAAATTGCCTTGCGGGCCATGCGCCTGCACCACCAGTGCTGCGACTCCAGCAAAACCGGCGGCGGCAAGAGCGCCGTTGCCGCCTTCGCTATATTGCAGCGAATCAGGCGTACCGTTCACGCAGTCCGAAGCATAGAGGCACAGCATGTAATTGCTGCCATTGTTTCCGTTCGACCCAAAGAAGGAAACGTCCGGCACGACGCGCGCGGTGGTCGAGATGCCGCCCGCGACGCTTGCCTGATACGAGGGCTGCGGATACGGCGACTGGCTGCCGTCGTCCGCAGTCTGACCCACTGTGCTCACACCTCCGCCGGAAGCCTGCACGTAAGTCGGCGAGTACGTTATCTGGTTTGTCGCTTGATCGTCGGAGTTCCAGGGCTGCTCCGGGATGTAAGACTTCACCGACGTGAAGCCGTCCGCGCCGCCATTGGTCTCGCTCCAGTACTGCGTCGGGAATCCCGCAAGCGTGTTCAGGTCGAACGTTCCCGAAGGACCGTAGAAGAAGTCGCTTGCGCCAACGGCCGTGTCATACGGCGTCGAAGCGTATCCGTTGACTCCCAGGCCGTGCGTCGCCGTCATTGGCGGCTGAGCTCCGTTGGCGCCTGCATCGCACTCCGCCGCGCCGCCCGATCCGCTCTGCCCAATGACGGATATTCCCTGTGCGGCAGCCTGCTGCCAGGCATCGGCGAAGAACGGATTCAAATCGGCTCCCAGATTGGCCTCACAGCTTTCGAATCCGAACAGCAACACCTGCACATTGTTGTCCTCAAGCGCGCGCAGCGCCGCAAAATCCAGGCCCGTGTCCAAATCGGTATCCGCCGCCGTATAGAACATCACGTTTGCCTGCGGGGCAGTGGCTGCCAGCAGCTCAATTTGGGCATAAGCGACGATCGAGTCATCATTGATGCCCGGATCTGTGCCGTCGACAATCACTGTCGGAGCATTCGCCGGCAGACCGAACAATGTCCGGTAATTCGCCGGAATGGCAATATTGATATTCGAATCACCGATCACCCCGACGGTGACGCCGCTTCCCGTAGCTGTGGAAGGAATGTCATAGAGAGTCGACAGATCGCCCGGCGAAAGATCCTGTGCAACTGTGCCGTCTGAAAATGTCTCTGCAAACTTCGGCTGCACGACGCCCGTCTTGCGGTTCAGCACCACCGGCCGGCCCATCTGGGTTATCGGAGTCTTATAGTTGTTCAGCGTGATGTTCTTCACTACTGGTGCAAGTGCGGCGGGAATCTGCGGCGCGGCTGCGTTGGCATGGAAGCTATGCCCGTTGACGGCGTAGCTGTGGATCTCCGTGCGGAACGCCGAACGAACCTGCCCCGCGGTACCGGAAAACTCGATTGCCGTCTTGTCCTTGAAGACGCGTCCCACAGCAAAACCCTGAGCGGCCAGATAGGACGTGACCGCCTGCACGTCTGCATCGGCAACGCCGAATTGAGCGCCGAACTGCTCCGGCGTCAGCCATTTGCGATAATTCGCGCTCTTCGGGTCCTTCTGCTCGGCAATCAGCCGGTTCAGCGCCTGCTGCTGCGCATCGCTGCGCCGCAACAGCATCAGCATGTGACCCGTGGGGGCGCTATCGGGCACCCGGCCGCGATCAAAGCGCGCCTGCGCCAGCGGGAGAGTCCTTCCCTGGATTGTCGCTACCTGCGACTCACTCACGGGCCCGAGAACACGCGGAGCGGCCAGCGAAGCCATCTGGCCGTGGGAAGCTGGGACCGTGAGGCCTAACGTCAGAAGCGACGCACAGAGGGAGAGTGAAGCTGCGAGACGATTCGAGAACATGGCCATCCTGAAGATCGTTCATGCTGCGGTTGGTTCCGTTCTGTTGCAGCAGCCTCTTTTGGGCAATTGCTCGACGGATTTTCTGTAGACCCTGTGGGGTCCCGGACCAGTACTGCTGATTTCGCACGCCAGAGGCGCGTTCAGCACCAATGCGCCCGTGCTCTTCCGGAAATGGGAATTGCACCGAGACACGTTCTTGACGATATGAAGTGTAGCCCAACTATATGACTGGATCGTTTACCAGTCTGGGAATCCCATGCTGCTCTTGTTCATTTTGGGAAAAATGAGTTACTTAAATTACTTATTCGCTAATAACTCGTCCTAGAGATGCGTTCGCAGGCATAACAAAACGGCCTGCCACCAGCGGCAGGCCGTTTCACCCAGCTTACGTTCCGGCTATCTCCCGGTTGTCTCCCGCGCCGGCAGCGCCTGCACCTTGCTGTGTCGCGTGGAATAACTGAAGTAGATCGCCAGCCCAACCACCAGCCAGATACCCACCACGATCCAGGTAATCCGCGGCAGAGAAATCATCAAATAGAAGGCGCTGATAATGCCCAGGATCGGCACCAGGGGCACCAAGGGTGTCTTGAACGGCCGATGCAGATCCGGATGGCGCCGCCGCAGGATCCACACGCCTCCGCTCACGATACTGAAAGCCAGCAGCGTGCCCATGTTCACGAGTTCGGATAGCCGGTCAATGGGCAGCAGCGCCGGCAGGAAGGCCACGATCGTCCCCACCAGGATGTTCGAAATCCAGGGTGTGCGGAACTTGGGATGAATGGCGCTCGCCCACTTAGGCAGAAGACCATCACGCGACATCGAGAAGAAGACGCGCGACTGGCCGAGCAACATCACAAGCATCACCGTCGCCAGTCCGAAGACCGCGCCGATTTTCACCAGCAGACTGCCCCAGCTGATGCCCGTCACGTCGATGCCCACGGCCACCGGGTCGCCGACGTTCAGCGCCTTGTAGCTCACCAGGCCGGTGAGTATCAGCGAAACCAGGATGTACAGGATGGTGCAGATCACCAGCGAGCCGAGAATGCCGATCGGCATATCGCGCTGCGGATTCTTCGCCTCCTGCGCCGCCGTCGACACCGCGTCGAACCCGATGTACGCGAAGAACACCGATGCCGCGCCCGCGGCAATCCCGTTGAAGCCGAAGTGCCCAGATGCATCCCTTGGAGGAATGAAGGGATGCCAGTTCATTCTCGCCAGATCAGGATGCTTCAGAAGGAAAGCCGCGCCCAGCACAATAAAGATGAACACGCAGGTGAGTTTCACCAGCACGATGATCGTGTTGAAGTTCGCCGACTCCTGAATGCCGATCACCAGAATCGCCGTGACGATCAGGATCACTAAAAACGCAACCAGATTGAATGCGCCCGTCACATGCGGCAGGGTGGAGAGATTGGTGCCGTGCGGCACCATCATTGTGACTGCCTCTTTTGGCAGCCACCGGCCGTTCAGGTTGTAGAGCACCGTGCCCGCCGTGGTGGTAAAACGCGCCATCCCCGGCGAGAGATAGATATGAAGCTGCTCCAGCAGCGAGATGAAATACCCTGACCAGCCAGACGCCACCGTAGCGGCGCCGAAGGCATACTCCAGGCACAGATCCCATCCGATGATCCACGCCACGAATTCGCCCAGCGTCGCATAGCCGTAGGTATAAGCCGAGCCGGCAATCGGGATGATCGACGCAAACTCCGCATAGCAGAGGCCCGCAAATGCGCAGGTAATGCCCGCCAGGATGAAGCTGAGCGCTACCGCCGGACCCGCGTACTTGGCGGCGGCCTGTCCCGTCAAAACAAAGATGCCCGCGCCGATGACCGCCCCGATCCCGAGAGTGATCAGGTTGACCGGCCCCAGCGATCGCTTGAGCGTGTGTTCCCCCTCCTCATGCGCCTCGTCCGTCAGGAGCGAGAGGGGTTTAGTTGCAAAAAGTCTTGCCAACGAATATGCCTCCGGAGTTTTGGATCGTCGTGCGCGCGCCGCGCATGGTGGGCAACCTAGCCGCGATCGAGCCACCCGCCTCGGCCATCTAGGGCAAGGGACTCCGACAGTCAGTTCTACCGTAAAAGAGCAAGAAAGTCCCGAACCGTCTTGCTCATGTCGCGGCCCCCGCCCGGCAACAGAGCGGAAATTACGGCCACAGCATCTGCGCCAGCCTCGATCACCACGCGCGCCGTGTCGCGCGAGATGCCCCCAATCGCTACCAGCGGCAATTGCGTCAGGGCACGGGCCGCCCGAACTCCTTCCAGCCCCACCACCGGGTCCGGGTTCTCCTTCGAGCCGGTCGCGTATACCGGCCCGATGGCCAGATAGTCTGGCGCGCCTGTCGCCAATGCCGCGCGCATCTGTGCGATGTTGTGCGTGGAAACTCCCACCAGCCGCTCGGGCCCTAAAATTCCCCGCGCCTCCGCCGGAGCCATGTCCTCCTGCCCGATGTGCACGCCGTCCGCTTCTACGGCTGCGCACAGATGCACGCGGTCATTCAGAATCAGCACGGCCTCACCCGCAGGAAAGATCGCCCGTAGCTCGCGGGTGCTTTCCAAGACCGCCGCGTCGCTCCCTTGCTTGTCGCGGTACTGTATCCAGCGCAAACCGGCGTCGTAGAGCGCCTGCGCGGCGGTCGTGAGCGACACACCTGCCCGCGCCAGCGCATCTGCGTCCAGGATGGGATAGAGCCCCGGCAGCTCCCGCAATCGATCAGCCCTATTGCTCATCGGCCGAAGGTCCGTAGATGCCCGGCACCTTAGCGTCATTCAGCCGTAGATACACTCCGAGTTGCCCGCGGTGATGCACCATGTGATTCAGCGACCACTTGCGGATGGCCTGGTAGCGCGGCAGCCGGATAATTTCGTAGCCATTCCACGTCATCACCCACTCCTGCTGCATGGCATCGTCCGTTGCATCGGCCAGATCGGCACGCCCTCGGGCAGCCCACTCCTCAAACCGATTCAGCATCTGTCGCTTGCCAACGGCTTGAAGTTCGTGTTTTCCGGCTGTCTCTCCGTTGTCACATCGAACCGTTCCCTCCGCAGCACATCGCTGGTCCAGCTCAGGAGCTCCGCCACGTGTCCCGCTAGCGCCCGCATCGTGAATGATTTCGCATGCGGCCGCCAATCGAACTTCTCTTCCGGTACAGCCTCGAGCACACGCCGTGTGCTCGCCATCTCCGCATCGAACTCCGGCAACAACAACTCCACCAATCTCGGCATACCGCCTCCTGATCTTCCTCCGTATCCTGCCTCACCATTCCCAGGTTGGGCAAACCACCGGCCGCTGCTAAGTTTTCTTGCATTCGGCGGCATAATTGCCGTGCTACCCTCACACACCAGCAAGGGGGCACAATGCCCGAAACGCCGCAATTCTCCACCGCGGAATACACCACCCCGCCGAAGATCGATCGCTGCCATTTCTGCAGCTCGCCTCTCGCCACCGAGTACTACCGCGTCCGCGGGCAGGCAGCATGTGCAAGCTGCGCGGCCGCAGCGCGAAGTGGACAAGCCGGCGGCTCCGATAGCAGCGCCTTCACCCGCGCTCTGCTCTTCGGCATCGGCGCCGCTATTGTCGGCCTCGCCGGTTACGCCGCCTTCACCATCACCACACATCTTTACGTCGGCTACGTTGCGCTCGGCGTTGGATATATCGTCGCCAGGGCCATGAAAGCCGGTTCCGGCGGTCTCGGCGGCCGTCCGTATCAGATTGCCGCGGTCGTTCTCACCTATCTCGCCATCGCGCTCGCGGAAATCCCGATTGCCCTCTGGCAGTTCCACGCGCGCATACCTCTTGGAAGAATGTTCGCGGCGAGCGTGCGCTTGCTGCCGATCGGCCTCATGTCGCCCATCCTCGAAATGCGCAGTCCTGTCCACGGCCTCATCAACGTCGTCATTTTGTACGTCGGCCTCAGCCTGGCATGGCGCGGCACTGCGGCCCAGCGTGTCGCGGTGGAAGGTCCCTTTCGCCTGACACCTGCGGCCAGCTAGAGCGTCCATACCCTATGGACTCGGTTTTCCCCTCCGCAACCCGCGCAACCGCCGGTCCGGCAAACTGTGCCGTTTGCGGCGCGCCCCTTGCCGCCGGTGCGCGCGCCTGCCCGCGTTGTCATGCGCTTGTTCACTCACAACGGCTCGATGCCCTCTCCGCCGAAGCAAAAAAACGCGAGGCCGCAGGCGACATCGCCGGCGCTCGCACGCTCTGGTCCGAAGCTCTCGCCTTGCTGCCGCCCAACGCCACACAGGCCGAGTGGATACGCGGCCATCTCGCCGCCCTGCCCCGCCCCGTAGATGAAAAATCCAAGTGGCTCAAGCGGCTCGGTCCGCTCGGCCCCATCGCGCTCGTCCTCTTCAAAGGCAAAGGGCTCATCTTCGCCCTCTTCAAGCTGAAGTTCCTCTTCAGCCTCTTCGCCTTCGTCGGTGTCTACTGGGCACTCTATGGATGGAAGTTCGGCATCGGCTTCGCGGCCTCCATCCTGATCCACGAGATGGGCCACTACATCGACATCAAGCGCCGCGGTCTGCCCGCCGAGATGCCCGTCTTCCTCCCCGGCCTCGGCGCTTATGTGCGTTGGCAGGCGCTCGGCGTCTCCCAGGCGCAGCGCGCGCAGATCGCCTTGGCCGGTCCGCTCGCCGGCTGGCTCGCCGCCGCAGTGTGCGCAGGACTTTATCTTCAGACGCACTCCATGCTCTGGGCCGCGCTCGCCCGCGCCGGCGCGGCGCTCAACGTCCTCAACCTGATCCCCATCTGGGTGCTCGATGGCGCTCAGGCCGCCAACGCACTCGGCCGCACCGCGCGGCTCGCGCTGCTCTGCGCCGCCGTCGGCATGTGGTGGCTGGGCGGCGAAGGACTCTTCCTGCTCGTCGCGGCGGGAGTGTTGTGGCGCCTCTTCACTCTCGCGCGTCCATCCGCAAACGACCGCCCCGAAGAAGAAGGCTGGGACACGCTGCTCTACTACGTCGCAGTGATGGCCGCGCTGGCGCTGACGCTCCATGTCATCCCCGGCCACGGGATGGGCGGCAGATGGTAAAGGCAGGTTCACCAATCCTGTCCCGATCGCGCTGGAAGCGCGCCCGAGAATCCTGATCGGCTGCCCCTTCCTTGACGTCCCATCCGCAGCCCTCTATCGTCGGCTCTGACTTGCAGACAAAACCGGCCAACGCGATCCCGACCGTTTCCCACCAGGACTCCCACGCTCTGCATCGCCTCGGCGTGGCCTGCGGACTCGCCGCCGGCGTGTGGCTGGGCGCGGCTGAGGCGCCCACCAAGCTCGTCAACGTCGGCCTCTCGCCCTTCGCCGTCTCGCTCTGGATGGTGGCCGGCGTCTTCACCGCGCGCTGGACCTTTCCCACGCTGCTCAAGGGCACCAGCTATGTCGTTCGCGACCTCGTCGACAAGAAGCACCTGATCGTCTGGGCGCTCCTCGCAGGCGCGCTCTGGGCCGTGGCCAACACGCTCACCGTTTTCGCCATCCGCGATGTCGGGCTCGCCATCGCCTTTCCGCTCTGGAACGCCAATTCCCTCTTCGGCCTGCTGTGGGGACGCGTGCTCTTCCGCGAGCTTCAGGGTGCCAGCCGCGGCGGCATCCTGAAAGTCGTGCTGGGCGCGGTTGCGATCGTCGCGGCCGCCATCCTGCTCGGCTTCAGCACCGTTCACGGCGGAGGCCACACCGTCTCGCACGCCGGTCGCGGCATCGCGGCCGCCATCGGCGCCAGCGCGCTCTGGGGCACGATGTATGTCCCGTATCGCAAGGCCTACATCAGCGGCATGAACCCGCTCTCCTTCGTCACCGCCTTCACCTTCGGCGAGCTCGGCTCCGTGCTCGCGCTGGTGTGGTGGCTGGACGGCGGCACGCATTCGAGCGCCTTTCACTTCTCCGAATTTCGTGGCGTCCTCTTCTGGCTCTTCCTCGGCGGCTTCGTCTGGGTTATCGGCGATCTCTTCCAGCAATTCACGGCCAAGTATCTCGGCATCGGCCGCGGCATTCCCCTCTCCAACACCAATCAGCTCTGGGGTCTGGCCTGGGGCGCGCTGGTCTTTGGCGAGCTGACCGGTACGGACCTCGCGCACAAGCTCATGGTGCTGGGCGGGTCTGTCGTGATGATCCTGGGCGCACTCGCTATCTCCACCGCCGTTGCTGGCGAGCGCGAACACCTCTCGCGCAACCTTGCCGTCGAGCGCGAGTGCGACCGCTACGGGCTGGACTACGGCGCCGTCCTCGCCTCTCAGGTGGGCAGCGAGTTCGATGCCGGCGAGCGCCGCCGCTGGTGGGACTGGGCCATCGTCGCCGCCGCCGTCGCTGTCTTTCTCTGGCTCGGCGTCCAGGCCCGCGTGCCGGAGATCGCCATGAATCACGGCTGGCTGCTCGCGCTTGCCGTCGTGCTCGTTGTCAGCCTGATTTACTGCGGCATGCGGCTGCGCCGCCAGACCGGCTTCTCCTGATCCGTATCCCGTCCTGATAGGCAACGCTCCTGCACCGTTCTGGCCGGCTTTCGCAACATACCTATTTCCAAAATAGCTATGTGTGGTCTACAGTGCTTGCCATGGCCAGAAACACCGAGCGCCGCGACCTGTTTCCCGGCGCGCTCGAAATGATGATCCTCCACTCGCTCCGGCTGAAACCGATGCACGGCTACGGCCTCGTCAAACACATCCAGCAAATATCCGATGACCTGCTGCAGATCGAGGAAGGCTCGCTCTACCCAGCACTACAGCGCATGCTCAAGGAAGGCTGGCTGAAATCCGAAGAGGGAGTCTCCGCCAAGGGCCGGCCCACGCGCATTTACCGGCTCACCCCTGCCGGCCGCCGCCGTCTGGAGCAGGAACTCACCAGTTTCGAAACCATGTTTGCCGGCATCGCCCGCGTGCTCGCAGCGCAGAAGGCTTAAGGCGTACCCATGCAGTGGCTCAGCCGTCTTCGTCCACGTAACCGCCGCTATGACGATCTCGCCGTCTCCATCCAGGAGCACATCGACGAGCGGACCGAAGAGTTGATAGACGACGGCATGTCACGTAAGGAAGCCGCGCAGAAGGCCCGCCGCGAATTTGGCAACATGACCGTCATCGCTGAGCGTAGCCGCGAAGTGTGGCAGTGGTCGCTATTGGAAAGCCTCTGGGCCGATGTGAGACACGCACTCCTCCGTCTCAGAAGGTCGCCCGGCTTCGCAGCGACCGTCATCCTCACGCTGGCCATTGGAATCGGTGCAAACACTACCGTCTTCAGCGTGCTGAATAGCGTGTTGATCAAGCCGCTGCCCTATCCCAAGCCCGACCAGCTTGTCGGAATCTGGCTGAATGCCCCAGGCGCCCCAGGACTAGCCAATTTCTCTGAAGGCCTTCGTCTCTCGCCTTCCATGTATTTCACCTTTGCCCAGCAGAACCGCACATTTCAATCGCTGGGAGTGTGGATCACCGGCACCGCCAACGTCACCGGAATAGCCGAGCCTGAGCAGGTGCACACGGCTTTGATCAGCGATGGCGTGCTTCAGTCTCTCGATGTTCCGCCTGCTGCCGGCCGTTGGCTCACGAAGGCCGATCAGAATCCGCACGGAGCGAAGGCTGTGATGCTGAGCTACGGCTATTGGCAGCGCCGCTTTGGCGGAGAGCGCTCTGCAATCGGCCGCACCATCACCATCGATGCGCAATCGCGCGAGATCGTGGGCATCATGCCGCGTGGATTTCACATCGTCAGCGCGGAGTTCGATGTCATCGTGCCGCTGGCCTTCGATCGCAATCAGCAGGTTCTGGCCGGCTTTGGCTTTCAGGGGATCGGGCGCCTCAGGCCCGCAGTCACCATCGCCGAAGCGAACGCCGATATTGCCCGCATGGTTCCGATCTGGATGGATTCCTGGTCGAACGGCCCGGGAACGAATTCTCACTGGTACGAGCAGTGGAAGATCACGCCGGCGATCCGTCCTCTGAAGCAGGAGGTGGTTGGCAATGTCAGCGGCTTGCTTTGGGTGGTCATGGGCACGCTGGCCGTCGTCATGCTGATCACCTGTGCGAATGTGGCGAACCTGGAACTGGTGCGGGCGGAGGCTCGCCAGCAGGAGCTTGCGGTTCGCGTGGCGCTCGGCGCGGGCCGTGCGCGCATCGCGCGGGACTTGCTGACAGAAAGCGTGCTGCTCGGCAGTCTCGGCGGGGCAGGCGGAGTCGGCATCGCCTATGCAGGGCTTCGCCTGCTTGTCGCAGTCGGCCCGGAGAATCTGCCGCGGCTGAGTGAAATCGCTCTCGATGCGCGAGCACTGCTCTTTACGCTCGCGTTGTCGCTGCTCTCGGGTGTGCTGTTCGGCATGGTTCCGGTGCTCCGCTATGCCGGATCGTGGACTCCTGCGGCGCTCCAAAGCGCCGGGCGCACTGCCAGCGTAAGCCGCGAGCGTCATCACGCGCGCAACCTTCTCGTTGTCGCTCAGGTCGCGATGGCTCTGGTGCTGCTGGTAAGCGCGGGACTGATGATTCGCACATTTCAGAAGCTGCGGACTATCGATCCTGGATTTGCCGATGCGCGGCATCTCGAAACCATGCGCATCTCTATTCCCGACTCTCTCGTCGCAAGCCCGCAACGGGCTACTCGGCTGCAGAACGATATTGTCGATAAGCTGGCGGCGATTCCCGGTGTGACTTCCGTTGGCTTCGCGAGTGCCATGCCCATGGAAGGCGTAGAACCCGGTTGGGACAATATCTTTGCCGAGGGAAAGACCTATGCGGGCGAAGTTGCCCCACTCCGCCTTTTCAATAACATTTCCCCTGGTTTTTTCCGTACAGCGAAAAGCAGGGTCGTCGCTGGGCGCGAGTTCACATGGCCCGAGATCTACAATCGGCAGCCTGTTGTTATTGTCTCGGAAAATCTGGCCCGCGAAATATGGGGAAGCGCGGTCGCTGCGATCGGCATGCGTATCCGCAGGAGTCCGGGCATGCCATGGACCAAGGTGATTGGAGTTGTGCAGGACACGTATCAGAATGGCGTCACGGAAAAGGCGCCCACGATCGTATATTGGCCTGCATTGGCGGATGGCTACTGGGGACCGGGCAGCCTTGACGCCATCCGATCGGCAACCTTCATCGTCCGCAGCAATCGCGCCGGAACGGAAGGCTTTCTGAGTGAGATTCGTCGCGCCGTTTGGTCAGTGAATGCCAATGTGCCCGTGGCCTCCGTGCGAACCATGCAGGACATCTACGGCCAGTCAATGGCGCGAACGTCGTTCACGTTAGTCATGCTCGGCATCGCGGGCACCATGGCGCTCACACTTGGCTTTATCGGCATCTACGGGGTGATCTCATACGCGGTCTCACAGCGCACGCGGGAGATCGGTATCCGCCTGGCGCTCGGTGCGGAGAAAGCAACCATCTTTCGGATGATCATCGGCCAGGGGCTTCTGCTTGCCGTCGTTGGAGTCGTCATCGGCGCAGTCGCGACGCTGCTCCTTGGCCGCATGCTCACCGCGTTCTCTCGCCTCCTCTATGGGGTGCAGGCCAACAACCCGGCCACCCTTGTCGCTGTCTCGTCTGCGTTAATCGTATCCGCTACGGTAGCATGTTATCTCCCGGCGCGGCGGGCGGCATCCGTCGAACCGATGAAGGCCTTACGCGCGGAGTAGCGATCATGCACTGGCCGCGAAATCTTCTTCCACGTAACCGCCACTACGACGATTTAGATATCTCAATTCGCGAGCACATCGCGGAGCGGACCGAAGAGCTGATGGAGGACGGCATGCCACGCGAAGAAGCCTCACGGAAGGCGCGTCGCGAGTTCGGCAACATGACCGCAATCGCCGAGCGAAGCCGCGAAGTATGGCAGTGGCCCACGCTTGAAAGCATCTGGGCCGATGTGCGCTTTGCTCTGCATCAGCTTCGCAAGTCTCCTGGATTTGCCCTGACCGCAATCCTGACGCTCGCGCTCGGAGTCGGGGCAACTACGGCGATCTTCTCTGTCGTCAAAGCGGTACTGCTGAATTCGCTTCCCTATAAGAATCCGGACCGGCTCGTAGCCGTGTGGACGGCCAACGATGCGCGTGATGGAAAGCCGCATCCAAGCAGCGCCGCCGACTTCGTCGCCTGGAAGCAGCGCAGCAGCGATGTCTTCGAAGACCTGGCTCCGTCCTATGACGCGGAGCGGACGCTCACCGGTCAAGGCGCGCCGCAATTGCTGATCGGCTACGCCGTCTCGGCGAACTACCTGCGCATCCTTGGCGTGGAGCCGCAGCTTGGCAGGCTCTATACCGACCAGGAAGATCGTCCGGGTGCACCGCACGTCGCGCTGCTCAGTGATCACCTCTGGCGCACGACGTTTCACGCGGACCCGCAGATCATCGGCAAAGCAATCACGCTCGATGGAAGTTCGTTCACTGTGCTGGGCGTCATGCCGCCGCCTTCAATTATCCGAGCTCCGTACAGATTTGGACACCGGCTGCTCTGGAACGTCCGCCTACGATGATTTCGATCATCATTGGATACGTATTCTTGGACGGCTCAAGCCGGGCGTCTCGCTCGCGCAGGCACAGAAGGCCGTCAATGCAGTCGAAGCTCAGATCGCCGCTGCACATCCGGATACAGACAGTGGCAACCGCGTTGTTCTCGTCCCGATCCGCGAACAGCTTGTCGGGGATATCCGCAAGCCGCTGCTGCTGCTGATGGCTGCGGCGTTCCTGGTGCTGCTGATTGCCTGCGCCAATACAGCAGGTCTGGCGCTGGCCCGCGATGCTGAGCGGCAGAAAGAGATCGCGGTGCGTCTCGCGCTCGGCGCAACACGCCTGCGACTGCTCCGCCAGTTCATCACCGAAAGTCTGGTGCTAGCCGCGATCGGCGGAGCCATCGGTATCCCTCTGGCATT
Source organism: uncultured Acidobacteriaceae bacterium (assembly GCA_963797895.1). Taxonomy (GTDB): domain Bacteria; phylum Acidobacteriota; class Terriglobia; order Terriglobales; family Acidobacteriaceae; genus KBS-83. The sequence continues at coordinate 1,171,132 of CAWCRD010000005.1, read as the reverse complement.
TGCAGGAACGCATTTCCTGCTGACGCTTTTTCCGAACGAAGTCGCCAATCTGGACATTCCGAAGGTGACTGCGATTCCGATGGATCGCGGCGTTTTCCTCTTCGCATTCGCGATCACGCTGCTCACCGCTGTGCTCGCCGGAATTGCGCCGGTGTTGAAGGCCATGCGCACCAAGGCAGATACCACGATGAGCGGCAATAACTCGCGGCAGCACAACATCGCGTCACGCCAACCGCTCGCGCAACACAGTCGTCGTCAGCGAAATTGCGCTCTCGCTGATTCTTCTCACCGCGGCCGGACTGGTCGTCGCCAGCTTCGATCGCGTCGTCAACGCGGACCTCGGCTTCCAGCCAGACCATGTTCTGTCGCTCGAAGTCTTTCTGCCCACCAACCGTTATCCTCGTTCAGACACGACGAAGATGCGAGTGTTTGTTAGCGAAGTGACGCGCAGATTGAACACACTACCCGGCGTAAAATCTGCGGGCGCAACGGACTTCCTGCCGCTCAGCGGCTTTTGGGGAACCAGCAGCTTTCTTTTGCGCGGCCAGGCGCCGCCCAAGCAGGGGCAGGAGCCCGAAGCAGACGATCGCGCCATCACGCCGGAATATCTGCGCACCATGGGTATTCCGCTGATGCGCGGCCGCAACTTCACGGCTGACGATCGCGCCGGTAGCCAGCAGGTAGCCATGATCAATCAGACATTCGCGAACCATTTCTTCAAGGGCAAGGATCCGGTTGGCGAGGAACTGAATCTCGGCAGCGCGGACAAGCCAGACTGGTGGCGCGTTGTCGGTGTTGTCGGCGATGTGAAGGCCTTCGGCCAGGACCAGCCGACGCATGATGACATCTATCGGCCCTTTGATCAGCAGCCGGTTCCCATCGTGGCCTTCACGCTTCGCACACAGACTGATCCCGAAGCCATGATCAAGATTGCCGAGCAGTCACTGTGGAGCGTCGATCCCGACCTTCCGGTCTTCAAGGCAATCTCGATGGATGTGCTCGCCGATCAGTCGCGTGCCGTCCGGCGCGCAAGCTCCGTGCTCGTTTCGGCATTCGCACTGCTGGCGCTGGTGCTCGCGTGCATCGGCATCTATGGCGTGATGGCGTATTCCGTCACGCAACGCACACAGGAGATCGGTGTGCGGATGGCGCTGGGCGCACAGCGCGTAGATGTGCTGCGACTGGTAATGGGTTTTGGACTGCGCCTCACGACGATCGGTGTGCTGATCGGGCTGGTGTCTTCCTTTATCTCGACGCGACTCATGGCAAGTCTGCTGTTTGAAATCGATGCGGCAAATCCGCTGGCCTTCACGCTGCCGGCGGCTCTGCTCATCCTAGTGACCGCGATTGCGACATATCTGCCAGCGCGGCGTGCTGCTTCGATTGACCCAATGAATGCCTTACGCGCGGAGTGAGGCCCGGCTGGGTTATTCGGCTAAATTGTTCCACGTGGAACATTTTCAGCCTCCCGCAAATTGTTCCACGTGGAACAATTCCCATTTTGGGAAAATACGGGGTCATCGGGCGCCTACAGTCGCCATGCGAATGGCGCTTGGATAAAAAAGCTGCACGTCCGGGCGGAAGGACGTGATGCGCAGCGAGTAGGAAGAGCCTGGCTGGCAGGAGAACCGCGGATGGATGGTCAGATCGTAGCTTCCCGGCCCATCGGCGATGATGCCCTGCAGGAGCGCGATGACTGTCGGCGCGCTGCGGCCGCCGGTCGCTGCGAACACTTCTTTGCCTCCTGCAGTCAGGCCATAAATTTGGGTCATGTCATCGCGGGCCAGCAGGTCGAGCGTGTGGTCGTCGGCGAGGACGTCGGGGTTGTTACTCCCGGCCGGCGATGCAGCCGCAGGCTGGGCGAATTCCAGAATGACGTGGCGTCCCGGGCGCATCTTTAATTGACGGAACGCATTCCGCTCGGCAGCCGGCCAGTCCGCGATGCTGAGACCACCCGGCAAAGCCACTGTGGCTTTTGACAACGAACGGTGCAGCGATTGCTCATCGGTTGCTTCCGTGAAGGGACTTACGGAGCCATCCGGCGCCAGCACCGCGACTCTCCAGTGAAGATTCGCTGCCGTGCGCAGATTGCGCATCACTGCCTCGGCGTCGCTTTGTGCCAGCGTCGCGCCCGGTCGCAGCACGATCAGAAGATTCGTATTCGGGATCGCAGCCCCGCTCTCCATCGAGCGGATATCCGCCGTCCCGGTGCTGAACCAGAGATAGATGTCCTGCGGATGCAAGCCTGCAGCCGGTGACCCGTCCGCGTGCCGTGCGGTGAGCCGGAGATGCGTATCCGGGCAGTCGGAGCGCCCCGGGTAGCGCTGCTTCAGCACTTGAGCGTGCGCTGCAGGGGTCGTCAGTGCAGCACATGCCAAAGCCACAGTCCATAACTGCTGTCGCATTCCGGCCATACGGTCAGTTTACGTTTTGCCGTGGGTAGCCTCTTCTGGTGCGGGAGGCTGGCTCGTCGAAATCCGCCACCCACCCAGAATGCTGATGCTCCGTGTTCCAGCTTAAGGAGTGACTCGCGCTCCTGTCGCCATTTGACTGCGTAACTCACGTCTAAGAGATGCCCAACCGTCGGCGAAGAGCTCTGCCATTTGTCGATGAGCGACTCGACGATGCATCGCTCTCTGAGGGATGTAATCGCGGATGGATCTGACTGGGCTGAATTCATGATCGAGCGGAACTGCCCAGCCCGCTTCGCTGCCCCGGTCGCCTTCACGCCCGAGCGGAGACATCTCACGCGAGAGCAGTTCGTTCATTCTGGTATCGGATGGCTGTTCAGCCAAAGAGCGATCTCGATGCACCCGGCGGCAAATGTAGCAAGCAGCAGGGCCAAACTGATGATTTGCCGCAGGGTCCACTTGATGTTGCGTACCCGCCTGGCACTGCCTCGTCCCAAACGAAGAACTCGCGCCATGATTCCTCCACATAGGCTGGAGATAAGGACCACGTTCTGTTGTGATCCTTATCGCTCTTCTGCAATGCAGCTAGAAATGGAAGCCCAGTTCCGCGGTCAGTGCTCGCGGAGTGACGTAGTGGGTTCCGCTGAAGGTGGAGAGGAAGTTGTAGAGCGCGTACTTATTGGCAATGTTCACGCCGGTGAGACGGAGGCTCCATTTGTATTTGTCGCCGCTGAACAGATTGTCTTCACCGACAGAAGCGTCGAAGAGATTGCGTGGCGCAATTCTCGGCGGGTTCTTGTCATCGTTCTCGGTGTTGGGAGCTGGAATGCTGACCAGGTTTGAAGTGAGCCCTGTAGCGGGGCAGAGATCCGGCAGGGGCTGCGTGGGGGTTGCTTTCACGCCGTTGCAGGCGAGGCCGGCCTGAAATTCCTGGTCGGCGGTCAGGCCCGTTGCGGCAAGGTCGATTGCCGGCGTGCCGTCGGGGAGCGCAGAGGCTCCGCACGGGCTGTTGGGGTCGCCGGTATCGTTGTAGCAAGGAACCGAGCCCGCGGTGAGGCCGCTGTCATAGCGCCAGTTAAAGCCGATCCATGGACCCCGTTTGAACGGGACTTGATATTGGAGATGGGTGGTCTGATTGAACCTCTCGTCGTGATCGATGCGGAAGGGATAACCGCTCTGCCCGACGGTGGCGCCGGCACCCGCGCTTTGCGGCGGGAAGAAGCGCGCGGCCACCGAGGACATCACAACAAAGGCTGAAAAGTTGTGATAGTTGGGTACGTCTGCCCGAATGGCAAATCCGGGAATTTTCGAGTTATGCCAATCGATAGGAAAGGTGATGGGTGTATTGCCGAGGACGCTGAAGTCAAAGGCGTTGTGCGTGTACTTCCAGATGTACTCCCCGCTAACCACAGCATATTTGCCGAAGGCCTGCTGGAAGCCGGCATGGAACTCATTCCGAAAACCGGGCTGCAGCGTTCCTGAGACGCCGGGTGTGCACGCAAGCAATGGGGAGAGTACATCGTTTCCGCATCCTTCGCTAGACAACACCAGATTCTCGTTGAATGGAGTCTCAAGCGTTCTTGCATAAGAAACGCGAAGGACCGTATTCGTCTGCTTGATATTGTAGGCAATGCCCAGACGTGGCTCAGCTTGGCGGGCCACAGTCAGGCCGTTGTATAGATCGCCGCGGATGCCCAGGTTGAAGAGCCAGTTCCCGGCCTTGAGCTCGTCCTGGATATAGAGCGCGAGTTCTTTAATGTCCGCATGGCCGAAGTAGTTGTAGAGCGAGCCGGCACGTGTGAGGTCATAGGGCAGCAGCAGCGGATTGAATGCCGTGCTGGAGGTGGGATCTGTATTGGGGGTCAGACCCGCGGCTAAGCACTGCCCCGGATCCGTAAATCCCGGCAGAGGATTTCCGCTCGCGTCCAGACAAGGCGCGTTGAATGTGGAGTCCACCAGACCCAAATGGTCGTGTTCACGCAGGAAGGTGTGCTCATACACAATCCCGGCCTTGATGTTGTTATTGCCCTTCTGAACGGTGAGATCCGTATGTACGCCCGCGTTCAGCAGAGAGCGGCTTTGCGCGATGGATTGGCTCTGCGTGCCCACGTCGGCAAGCGGATTGCCGCTGGGATAGTAGTTATAAGCATCTTTGCGGACATAAGGACCGAAGTTGAAGACCGCATTCGTTCCAATGATCCTTGTATATGTAGGCGCGATGTTGAAGGTTTCAATCTTGGACCGCTGGTCGGTATCGCCGATACTTCCGAAGACCGGGCTCGGTCCCGTGCCTCCGCTGACGATATTGGAGATGTTGGTGTTGTCGTAGGAATTCGGCGTTTGGAACCACGAGCGGGTGTAGTTCACATTCAAATGCAGCGAATCTGCGGCCGTGAACTGGCGGTCGATGCGATCGAAGATGTTTTGTTCGTTGCCCTTGTCATGAAAGACCGCAAACTCCGGCGGGTCGAGAAAGCGGCCGGTGTTAAGTCCATCCAATTCAAAGAAGTTGCCCCAGTTCTGTCCGCCATAGCCGAGGTCGATGGACCCCGTCGCGGAGCCAAAGGTGCCGTAAGAGGTGGTGATATTACCGACCGGCTTGGTGAGGCCCTGCCCGGAGCGCGTGGTGACATTGATGACCAAGCTGGTCTTGTCGCCATATTCCGCAGGGGGAGCGCCGGAGATCACCTCAAGCGACTGCACGGAGTTCGAGGGAAGCTGATTTGAAAATACCTTGCTCTGCTGGTCGGTGATCGGCTGGCCGTCGACGGAGAAGGAATTCGATGCATGATCACCGAGCCCGTGGAAGAGCCCGTTTGAGTCCGCCGCCACGCCGGGAGATGCCAGAGTCACCAACGAGCTGAGGGAGGACGATTGGCTCTCCAACGGCAGCTTTTGAAAGAGTCCGCGGTCGACGTCGGTGTGGAAGGTGGGGTCATTCTCGATCAGGTCCTCTCCTTCAACAGTCACGGTGCTGGATGCCGCACTCACTTTCAACGGGACTGTCAGACTGACGGGGACGACGGAGTTAACGACCACATCCTGCACAAACGTGCCGAACCCGGACACCGCGACGGTGAGGTGATACGGGTTGAACGGTAGATTCGGGAACTGGAAGTGCCCGGACTTATCCGTGGTTGCGGTTCGAGAATACTGGCTGACAGGATTCTGTATGGAGACCGTGGCTCCTGGCACGACTGCGCCGGATGGGTCTGTGACGATGCCGCTCACCAGGCCAGAGTTCGATTGTGCGTAAAGAACGGAAAAGACGGCTGAAAACAGAAAGACAAATAGGAAAGAGAAAATGCGGCGCGCAGGCGTGCGCATAGGGAAGCCTCCTGGAAAGTCGCTGATCTTTTATTTGCTGAAACTGCTATGCGATAGCAGTCTGATCAGGCGGGGGTCTGTTCCAGTGGCTGAAGGAGAAGGGGTGCTCGCGATAGACCGGTTCAATAGAACGAACAACGCGAGTGGAAGGGACAGGAGCTTGCCGGATGTTGTAGGAAGCCGATGGCTGCACGACATGAGGCGCCGTGTGGCAGATGGTGCAATCAGAGTGGGTCAACCCATCTGCATGAAAGTGCGCCTGTTGAACCGTGGTGCCGAAGAGGAGAAGAATGGCACAGAGGACGGTAAGCACGAAACACGTACGCGTGTCCGAAACCCGATCCTGACCCACTCCTCGCATGATTATGATTACTATACTTCAATCCGTTTTTGAGTGAAGCGTTCGAGTGGTGGCATTATCCTGCTCAGCTACGCGCAAAAATGAAAGAAAGCGGAAGCCGCTGTGCTCATCGGAGGGTGCCTGCCCGTATTCGGGAGATGCGGTGAGTCTTAGTTGATGGCAAATCGCCGATGCACTCATCGAGCGTTATGAATGGCTTCAGGTTTGCGCATTGCGGTCCGGTAAACCGTCCTGTCGAAGCTTCGTCTCATTTCGGTACTCCAGGAGAGTCCCTCGACGAGGCCGCAAACAGCCGTTTTCAGTGATGGACTGGCACATCCGTCGGGACCGCGTGCTGTTTCGGCTTGCCAATGGTTAGCCATCCTCTCTATCGTGGATGGGTAGCGAAATCGATAACTGAAACGAACAAAGAAGCGCTGCTCCGAGGTAACCTTATGGCGACAACACAACAGACATCTGTTCCTGCAGAACGCCCGATGGAAAGTCTTGAGAACTGGGATGAGTTTCTCGAAGGCCGCTACAAGGCAGGCAAGTCGGAGGATGAGTTTCGCCAGTACGACAAGCAGGCGAATCCCGGGGTTGCCGAGTTCTACCGCATCAATCATGAGCAGCAGACGGTCGAGTACGTGCTCCGAAAGGAGAAGGAGTACTTCGGCCTGACTCGCGGGGAGAAGACGATCTGGGAGGCGGGCGAATATCTGAACACGCTGGTGGATGACAGCGATCCGGATACCGACCTGACGCAGATGGAGCACTTGCTCCAGACATCCGAGGCGATCCGCCGCGACGGTCATCCGCGCTGGATGATTGCGACCGGCTTTGTCCATGACTTGGGCAAGTGCCTGTGCCTTTATGGCGAGCCGCAGTGGGGCGTGGTGGGCGATACCTTCCCGGTGGGTTGCGCATGGTCGGACCAGATTGTATTTCCGGAGTACTTCGCGGCCAACCCAGACCGGAATGTTGCCGAGTACCAGACCAAGTACGGGATCTATGAGCCGAACTGCGGCCTGGAGAACGTACATATGTCCTTCGGGCACGATGGATACATCGCGGAGGTCATGAAGAATCGTCTGCCGGACGAGGGACTGGCGATGCTGCGCTTCCACTCCTTCTACGCGTGGCACAAGCACGGCGCGTATCAGCACCTGATGAACGAAAAAGACCACGCGATGCTGCCGTGGGTGCAGAAATTCAATCCATACGACCTCTACTCCAAGGGCCACACCAAGCCGGACATGAAGAAGCTAAAGCCTTTCTACGACGAGCTATTCGCGGAGTTCTTCCCCGGAAAGCTCGCCTGGTGAGCGCCTCCGAAAACAACGAAGCGCCGGCGAAACCGCTGGCGCTTGCGGTTTTGACGGACATTCATTTCTGGGTGCCGTTGGTCGTACTGCTGGTGGGCATCGCCGTTCTGGCGATTTGCGCTCAGAGCTGAATCAGTAGATGGCTCTGACCAGCGTCAGCGTCTGGTGTCCCTCGTCGGAAATCTCGCAGCCAAGGTCGCGCGACTCCCCGGGCCCGAGCGTGTCACGCATGTCATCCTGCGTCATCACGCCGGAGCGCATCATCGTGCGATGCACCGTCACCCGCACATTCCGCTCTTCATTGTTACGAATCATCCATCCGCCGCTCGCGGGCGTCGCTTGTTCGCAGGAGGCGCCGCTACTGCTGTCCAGCCAGAGCTTTACCGAGGCATTCGTTCTGGTTGGCGGCTTCTGCGTCGGAAATGCCACCAGGGCGGGCAGCAGCAGCATCATCCCGGCAGCGATCGATCGGTACATCATGCCTCCAATGGCAACTCCTCACGGCACAGATTCCGCCATGAACATGGAATGAGGACAGATGGGCCCGTTGGGCTCGATAGTTGCATTGCACCAGGAATGAGTCAAGAAAATTGACAGGCACATACAGAAAGGCGCTCCCGCGGCCGGCACGGGAGCGCCTTGTGTATTTCGTGCGAGGTTTTAACGAAGGAGCATCATCAGGCTGGCGGAGTGCCAGCTCCAGAATGCGGTCGTCACCAGCAGAGCCAACGCCAGTAGCGAAGAAGAAACCAGCACCAGCTTTACGCGGCTACGCGGGGCGGTTGGGGTACGCGACAGGGCGATGCTGATCTTGCGGCCGTGGACCCGGCGCATAAGGGCGATGAAGTGGTGGCGGGGAATGGCCAACACGAGCCGCAACAGGAGGCCGGGGATCAAACGGAGAATCAGCAGACTGACAACGATTCCGAGAAAGACCAGTAAAGTCATAAGCTGCCTCGCTTGGAATGCATCATACCCAGCCGGTCACCTACTTTACGAGTACCTTTGTGCCGGCAGATGACGATCGTGTGCCCGATTCGGAAAGGGATTCATCGCCATTTTGTTTTCAACTACTTACGGTGACGGAGAAGCCGCTGCCTTTCCCATTCGGGGAAGACCGCTATGTCCGGCGGGGTGTAGACCACAATGTGGTATGGCAATGGGCGGCATGCCCGAAGCATGCTCAGAGCCATGCAGGTGCCACCTGATCTAGCATCCCGAATCGCCAATCTCGCTACCCGTTCGGGGCGATCTCCGGAGGCCTTTCTGCGCGAGGCGATCAGTCGTCTGATCGAAAGCGCAGCGCCGCCTTGTGCCGCGCCGGAAGACGCACAGCACACAGGGTTTGTGCCCCAGCCGCAGAGCTTCTCGGTCTATGAATAGAAGGTACTGTAGATAGAGGGCATTTCGCATCGCGGAATGCCCTCTATCGCCAGGCTTACTACTCAGATCACCCTCAAGAGCAGAAGAATGAGGACGATGAGCAGGATAAGGCTGATCGTGCCTCCACCGTAGTAGCCGATACCGGGACCTAGACGGTATCCACCGAAGCCAAACAGCAAAATCAGAATGATAAGAAGAATGATCACGACGCCTCCGAATTCCTGAAGGAGTCAGATGCGAGATTCGGCTTTCCCGTATGCGTGGCCTGACCTGCGCCTGAAAAGAACAGCCGAATCTGGGATGGGCGGCAAACGATCAGAAAAAATGATCATATTGAGCCCTTGATCTGAAAAAAGTGATCATAAGGGCCCCGGTTGAAAACTTCTTTCGATTTCTTCATTGCATTCGCTGGTCATTTTGTCCTACGCTTGAGCCCAACTTTTGCCGAAGATTTATAGCAAGAGGTGGAAGACCTGGCGGCGTAGTTCCCGCTTTGAGAAAACAAAACCTCCCCTGGATAACTTCGGGCTCTGCGGGAACAAGTTAGACAGCATATTTCCATTCGGCGAAGTTTCGGACTTTTTGGGATACGACCTTCCGCATCTGCAGTTCCGGAGACGCGGTTTCGTTGTCCGCTGCAACCTATTTGGCGAGTGCTTTAGGAGGCGAGTATGAAGCGAATCATCTTACTTGGGGTCACCCTTGGGATGTTTCTAGTCTGTCTGTGCGTCGGTCGACCCACGTGGGGCCAGCAGACGACAGCAGCGATCACAGGCACGGTCGTAGACGAAGGCGGCGCTGCGATAAGCGGCGCAACTGTGACGGCGACCGATACCGATCGAGGAACCGTCTACACAGCAAAAACAAACGAGAGCGGCACCTTCAACCTTTCACGGGTGCCGATCGGAAACTACCAGGTGAAGACGGAAGCGCCGGGATTTCAATCGGCAGTGCAACCCGGCCTGACGCTGGTATTGAATCAGACGGCGCGTTTGGACTTCAAGATGCACGTCGGCGCAGTGACTACCACGGCGCAGGTCACCTCCGAAGCACCACAACTGCAATCGGAGACTACGCAGGTCAGCACGTTGATCGATGCCAACACCGTTTCGACGATTCCGCTGGCGACCCGCAATTACGTCCAGTTGACATTGCTGGCGCCTGGCAGCATCCATCCTGATGCATCTTCGTTCAACAATGGCGATAACACCGCCAGCGGAGCACGGCCATTCATCAATGGAAACCGCGAGCAGTCGAACAACTTCATCCTGGACGGGATGGATAACAACCAGACCTCGGATAACCTGCTGGCCTTCACTCCTTCCCCGGATGCCATTCAGGAATTCAACCTCATTACGAACAATGCCTCCGCCGACTTCGGGAACTACATGGGCGGCATTGTCAATGCCTCCATCAAGTCGGGCACTAACCACTTCCACGGCGATGCATGGGAGTTTTTCCGCAACGATATCCTGAATGCCAATCAGTGGGAGAACAAGCTGAATCCGGGCAATGTGCTAACCAAGCCGACCGTCCGCTGGAACATGTTTGGCGGCACGCTGGGCGGTCCGATCTTCAAAGACAAACTGTTCTTCTTTGTTGATTACCAAGGGCAGCGCTTCGATCACCCCGCAACCAGCAACTTCATCACTGTTTTCACCAATGCCGAGCGCAACGGCGACTTCTCGCAGCTCCTCACAAACGATCCGAAAACCTCAATACAACTCAAAGACCCGATAACGGGAGTTCCTTATCCCAACAACCAAATTCCCATCACTCAGCGAAATATTGTGGCGACGAATCTGTTTGCTTCGAAGTATTATCCGACGCCGATCAACAACCAGACGACGAATAATGCGGTCGATACCGTGACTCAGGCCTTTAACGCCGATCAGGGAGATGTAAAGGTCGACTACACCATCACTCAGAACGATCGTTTCGAGGGACGTTATTCGCAGGCGTACCAGAATGATCCTTCAAGCCACTCGCTATTGATCCAGGGCAATGGCTTTGCACAGGCTCCCATCCATAATGTTGTCGGAACGTGGACGCATACCTTCAGTCCGACCATCCTGAACGAGGCCCGCTTCGGGACAAGTTGGGTCACTCTCTTCAACGGCGGTGCTTTCGATCCGGCCATTGGCAATCTGGGGACAGAGCTCGGAATTGCAAACGCCAACAATTCCGGCCCCGGGCTGCTACTACTTGGTTTCGGCGGCGGTCTGCCTCCGCAACCCGGCAGCCAAAGCCTCACCAACATCGGCAGCCAGGTTGTACAGCAGGACTTTTCCGATACTGTCATCCAGTTCGACGACGGCGTAACGATCACGCATGGCAAGCACGTCTTCAGGACCGGCTTCCAGATGTGGCGCTATCGCGTCAACACCGGCTACACCGGCAACACCGGGCAATACGGCGATATTCTCTTCGGTCCCGGCAGTACTGGTGTCGACTTCGCCGGCGATCCGGCAGCCGATTTCTTCCTCGGCTACCCGGAAGCCAGAGGTATCGGCGTGAGCACCAGTTTTGTCTGGCATCAGTTCTCCTGGCTGTTTGCAGGATACGGGCAGGACGACTGGCACATCACACCGACTCTAACTCTGAACCTGGGATTGCGATATGAGGCCCACACCCCGTGGGTAGAGCTCAACAATCGGCAATCCAATCTGGACCTGACCACCGGCGCACTTGAACTCGCAGGCGTGAACGGCAACAGCCGCGCGCTCTACAAATCGGTCTACGGCCTGCCGGATGTCCAACCCCGCATCGGCTTTGCCTGGTCGCCAGCGGCCATGCAAGGCAAGACAGTGCTTCGCGGCGCCTACACCATCTCCTCCTACCTGGAAGGCACAGGCACCAATCTGCGCCTTCCCAGGAATCCGCCCTTCACTCCTCCTGAGGTCGGGGCGCAGTATGCGACGGCAACCGTTCCGACTGAGGCGGGACCTGGCGGCGCACTTCCGGGTAACCCGTTCGCCGGAGCCATCATGTACGTCTGGGACAAGACGGTCCAGCCGGCCATCGATCAGGAGTGGAATTTGACCCTGCAGCAGGAGGTGACACCCACGACGACTTTCCAGATCGGATATGTCGCTCAGAAGGCCGATCACCTGATGGTGCCAATGCCCTATCTGCAGAAACAACTCATCAACGGGGTGCCGACAACGCCGCTTTACTTCAATAACAATCCGGCGCTGATCAGTGTCCTTTCGAACGTATCCGGCACGGCTTCGGTAGGCTACATGAATTACAACTCGTTGCAGGCGGTTCTTCAGAAGCGGCTATCCACTGGGCTGGAAGGACAGTTAGCCTACACCTGGTCCCACTGCCTGACCAATAACAGCGGCTACTATGGCACTTGGGGAGCAGCTCGCCAATCTTCAACAGCGTCACCTTACTTTCAAAACCTGTACAACCCTCGCGGTGATTACGCCAGTTGCTACTACAACTCCAACAATATCCTCTCCGCCTACGCCACTTATGATTTACCTGTCGGACGAGGGAGGCACTTCGGCGCCAACCTGAATCCGGTCGTCAACCAAGTGGTTGGTGGCTGGCAGGCATCCACCATCGTGTCCACACATACCGGATTTCCGCTGGGCATCTACGGCAGCGGCGACTTCACAGGAACCGGCTCGCGTGGAGCCCGTCCCAACTGCGGCATTCAACAGGTATTTAAACGCAGCAGGCCGGCCGCGGATTTTGGCGGGCTTGACTGGATGAGCCCTTCAGGCTTCTCTGATCCTGCACCGGGTACTTTTGGAAACTGCCCTGCGCAGGGACCTGTGAATGGCCCGGGATACTTCGATGCGGATATCGGGCTGATGAAGAACTTCCACTTCACCGAAGCGACGTATCTGCAGTTCCGGAGCGATTTCCTGAATGCCTTCAACAACGTAAACCTAGGCGTTCCAGATACTAACTTCAGCACCACCTCGACTACATTTGGTCGAATCAACACATCACAACCTGCAAGAAACATTCAGTTCGCCCTGAAGATGTACTTCTAGGCGCCCTGATAGACTCACGGGGCAGACGCTCACCGCGCCTGCCCCGTTCTTCATTTATGCGTACATTCTTTTCTCTGACTCCCCTGCTCTGCTTTGCGATTGCTGCCGGCGCGCAGGCTCATAGCGGCACTGCGGCCATTACTCCCGCTGCAGCCGAGCATGCCGCTTCACTCGCCGAGAGTGGCCACTGCTCCGAGGCGCTTCCGCTGCTCACCAAGGGGGCTCCGCATATTACAGATAAAGAGCTGCAGAAGCGCGTGGGCCTGGATGGCGTGCGATGCGCCACTCTGTTACAGCAGAATGGTTCGCTGCTGGATCTGCTGCGCGTGCTGAATCAGCACTTCCCGCACGACCCGGAGGTGCTGTATGTGACGGCGCATGCGTATTCCGATCTTTCGAGCAGTGCTGCGCGTGAGCTGGCACAAACCGCGCCCACGTCGATTCCCGCGCTGGAGATGGACGCAGACGCGAGTGAGACGCAGGGCAACTGGGATCGCGCGGAGAAGGACTACCGCAAGATTCTGGAAGAGAAGCCGCGTTACCCGGGCGTTCACTTCCGCATGGCTCGGCTGCTGCTTTCCAAACCTAACCCTGCTCCCGATTTTCAGGACCAGGCGAAGAAGGAGCTACAAGAGGAATTGGAGATCGATCCGGCGAATGCAGGCGCGGAGTATGTGCTGGGCGAGCTGGCGCGCGAGACACAAGATTTGCCTGAGGCTATCCAGCGTTTCAAAAAGGCCACGCAGATCAACCCGACATTTGGCGATGCGTATCTGGGCCTGGGTATGTCGCTACTTGCCCAAAAGGACTTCGCCGACTCGGTGGTTCCGCTGCAGATGGCGGTCAAGCTCCAGCCCGAAAATCCGGCAGCGCACTACGGGCTCGCAACCGCTTATGCGCGCACCGGGCGCAAAGAGGACGCAGAGCGGGAATTTGCTCTGCAGCAGGAGACCGCGGCGCGCACAGGCGGTCCGGGAGCCCAGCCACCGCAGTGATCGCTTCAAGATTGGACAAGCTGCTTCTGTCGCGTAGGCGCTTTCTGGCGGGAGTCGCCGGCGCCGCTGGATTCGCAGGATTTCGCTGCTTTGCTGAAAGCGTGGCGGCTGCGCACGCATACCCCTTCGCAGAGGTGCCATCCTCCTCCAGTGGAATTACGTGGTTACACACGGCTGGCAAATCACCGCAGAAATATCTCCCGGAGACTACCGGAGCAGGCTGCGCCTTTCTCGATTTTGACAATGATGGATGGATGGACATCTACCTGGTCAACAGCGGTGGCTGCGACTTCTACGACCCGAAGCCGGCATTGCGCAACGCGCTCTATCGTAACAATCGCGATGGCACATTTACTGACGTAACCGGGAAGGCGGGTGTCGCAGCCGGCGGCTACGGGCAGGGCGTTGCCGTGGGCGACTACGACGGCGATGGCTTTCCGGACCTGTACGTGACCCAGTACGGACGGAGCGTCCTTTACCACAACAACGGCAATGCGACTTTTACCGATGTCACGGATAAGGCGGGTGTCGCGGCACCAGGATGGTCTTCAAGCGCGGTGTGGTTCGACTACGACAATGATGGGCGGCTCGACTTATTCGTTTGCCAATACGTGCAGTTCAGCAAAGAAAAGAACCTTCCCTGCAGGGCCAACGATCAGCCGGGGTATTGCATACCGACGCTCTACCACCCGATGCCGAGCTGGCTGTTTCACAACAATGGTGACGGAACCTTCACGGACGTCAGCAAATCATCGGATATCGCGAAGCATCTTGGCAAAGCCCTGGGCGTGGTTGCAACGGATATCAACAACGACGGCAGAATGGATCTGTTCGTAGCCAACGACACATCTCCGAATTTTCTTTTCATGAATCGGGGCAACGGGAAATTCGATGAGATCGGACCGCTTGCCGGTGTCGCCTACGGGGAGTCAGGACGAGCACGCTCGGGCATGGGAGCAGATTCGGCTGACTTCAATCAGGATGGGTGGATGGACCTCTTCGTGGCCAACATTGACCACGAACGGTACTCGCTTTATCAGAACAACCGGGATGAAACCTTCGATGATGAAGCCGGCCCCACCGGAGTGAGTGCGGCCACTCGCTTGATGAGCGGCTGGGGACTGAAGTTTTTCGATTATGACAACGACGGCAATCTGGACCTTTTTCTCGCGAATGGCAACCCGGATGAGTTGATCCACAGCATGCGCCAGGACGTGACCTACCGGGAGCCGCTGCTGCTGTTTCATAGCGACGGCAAGACGCTGCGCAACGTGAGCGCGGAGAGCGGACCCATCTTTGCAAGAGATCTTTCCGCGAGAGGGCTTGCTATCGGAGACTTCGACAACGACGGCGCCGTCGACGTGCTTGTCTCGGTGAACGATGCGGCGCCGCTGCTGCTGCGCAACATGGCGGCAGAGGGCAACCACTGGCTGGGTATCAAGCTGGTCGGGAAGAAAGCAAATCGAGACGCGATTGGCGCACGCATTACCTATCAGGCCGGCGACCTGAAGCGGTTCCGTATGAAAGTCGGCGGGGGTAGTTATTTGTCTTCCCACGACCCGCGCATGGTGCTCGGCATCGGCAAGCGGACGAAGGTAGACTGGCTGGAAATTAAGTGGCCGGAGCCCAGCGGCAAAACGGAGAAATTCACCGAATTGCCGATCGACCGCTACATCACGATCGTGGAAAGCGAAGGCATTCGTAAATCGTAATTGCGCGATGCGTGAGAACTACGGATTCGAAGGCGCCTGCTTCTCTGCCGGGTAGACCTTGATCCAGTGGTTTGTCATCTCTGGCCGGACGCTGGTGCCCTTCCAATCAAAAACGATCAGGTTGGTTTCCTGTTTCGGCATATGGCAGCCGATGCAATTCTTCGTAACCGGATGGTCGGGCCGCGCGAACGTCGCTGAGTCCGGTTTGTGGCACGTCAGGCAGCGTTTGGAAAATTCCGCGGCATCGTGCTGCGCAGTATGGACATCATGGCAGGTGAGGCAGGTCATGTTTGAAGAGCGATAGCAACGGCTCTGCTTGAGCAGTTCGACCTGGTTGCCATGAACGTCAAGGGGCGCTGTGAGATCGGCAGGCGGGAAATGGATGTACTTATCCAACGGATCGCCGGGGCGATAGGAAAATGCGGGCTGCAAGGCCTCTCCGTGACCAGCATGACACCACGCGCAAAAATCTATTTGCCGCTCGCGCGTGAACCGCGCCGGGTTCAGGATGGCGGCACCGGCGGCAGCAGCGGATTTCGATTTCTCGCGCGCGACGTGTTCCCCGCCCGGGCCGTGGCACTTTTCGCACTGAATACCGAGTGAAATATCTGCAGTGCTGTAGCGGTTGACGGGAGGCTGCAGAGACTGAAAATAGGTTGCGTGACATTCGAGACAGCGCGGGATGATGGCCCGGTCGAAGTCCGCAAAGCCATCGCGATATCCGGGGCTATTTACCCATCCGATTTTTTTCCACCAGGATACCGGCAGTTGGAAGAGCTGGTCATCGCTCCAGTAGAGATACGTCTGACCTTTTTCGCCTGACCCGACTACCACCCCAATGCGCTCCGAGCGCGCGTGCGTGTGCGGAGGCATTCCCGCGACGGCGGTCTGAAAGAAGCTCTCCTTTCCGTCGGTCTGCTTCTCGTCCATCTGGAAATACAGGTTCGGATTTGCGGTTTTCAGAATGTTATCGCCGGCCGTGAATTTGCCATGAATGGTTGCCTGGCTGGGCGCCATGGACGTGAAGTAGTGCGCCGTCTGGTGATAGGAAGACACCTGGTCTGCATGACACGATTGACAGACCAGGTCCCCGGCGTAGCCGGCCGGTACACTGTGCTGCGCCTTAGCTACCATCGAGGATGAGGCGGTGGCCGCCTTATCCTGGATGTTGCTTTGCGGTTGTGCGGGCAGGATGAGGCAGAACAGCAATGATGCCACAGTGACCATGAAAATCGGTTTCATCGCTTGAACCAGCTTCTCGGGCCTGTCGAACACTGGCGAACAGAATTTATTGTTTTCATCCCACAGCCTTGCGTAACAACCTTCTTATTTATAACTACATGTTTCGCCCACTCTTCGGTCTGTAACGGTGGGTGCACGTTATAGCAGGCGTGTCATATTTTCTGTCAGCTCTTTCGGCGTGAACAAACTACTCGCGGTGAAAACGACGATGGCAACCGCCAATAAAACGACACGACAAACTTCGAACGGCACACCGAAATCGAAATGCAAGCGCCGCTTTGCGCCATATTGCGCCAGCAGTGCGTAGGTTATTGCAATCGCAATAGACGGTACAACTCTGATCCTTCTTTGTACCTTCTGACCTGAAAGCTGGCCCTTAGGCTCGCTGGTCTACCAATCCCCGAGGAGATGCTTGTGGTAGAAGCCGTTGTGGTTTGGAACGAACCGAATAACCTCTCCCATTGGAATTTTCACCTCGACCGGGACTGGATCCGCTTCAGCGACATGGTGAAAGTCAGCTCCGTTGCCATACGGGAGGCGAATCCCGATCTGCCGATTGTGCTCGGCGGCGTCTCCGCCTGCGACTGCAACTTCCTGCGGTTGATGGCCAGCCATGGCGTTATGGACTATGTGGACGTAGTGGGAGTGCATGGCTTTCCACTGGATTGGAACCATTGGCCGATCACGGAGTGGCCGGACCGCATCGAGGAGGCCGCTGAGGTATCCGGCAAACCGGTATGGGTGCTGGAGGTGGGTGCTTCCTCCTTCGGCGCGGAAGAAGTGCAGGCATTCGGGTTACAGCGGACTATCGATCTGATCGCGTCCAGAACAGACCGCATCCATTGGTATAGCCTCTTTGATCTGCCGCCCGCATGGCCGGCTGAAACGCGCCACCGTGAGGCGGAGGGCTCATCTTATTATCGCCACTATCATCTTGGTTTGTTGAACAGCGACGGGACCCCGAAGCTCTCTGCTGAGTTATTTCCGACCGATGGCTCGGTAGGTATATGCCAGTGGTTTCACTTTGAAGATCACCGCCTCGACGATGCTGTGGCATGGATGCGCGATCACGGCGTGCGCCACGTGCGCACCGGACTGAGCTGGGCGGATTCCTATCGCCCCAATGCCACTGAGTGGTTTGACCGCATGGTATCCGCATTGGAGCCGTTCGATGTCAGTCTCACGCTCTGCTTCACCCCGGCGCATCTGGGGTTGGAGGAACACCATACAAGTCCTCCGCGGGACAACCGGCAGTTTGCCGACTTCGCCGCCTGGGCTGTGAGGCGCTATGCGCCGCCGCTCACGGCAGCCGGCCGCAATCCATGGGAAAGGAGATCAATGACAGCATGAGCAAACAGATCCTCATTACGGGAGGCGCCGGCTTTGTCGGTTCTCACCTTGCGGATGGGTTGCTGCAGGCGGGGCACCGTGTGCGTATTCTCGATGATCTGACGCCGCAGGTGCATCCGGCAGGAGTTCCGGAGTATCTGTCACCGGAGGTGGAAATTATCACCGGCGATGTGCGAGACCGGCGGCGCTTGAACACCGCGCTAGCCGGCGTGGATGTGATTTTTCATTTCGCAGCCACCGTGGGTGTTGGGCAGTCCATGTACGAGATCAATCGGTATATGAGCGTCAACACGTTGGGCACGGCAGAGCTACTACAGGCGCTCCTGGATCTTCGCATCGCTCCAGAAAAGCTCATCGTGGCCTCCTCGATGTCGATCTATGGCGAAGGACGCTATGCATGCCCCGCGTGCGATATCACAGTCGCGCCTCGCGTGCGCTCAACGGCTGAATTGCGCCTGGGTCAATGGGACCTCCACTGCCATGGATGTGGCGGCACGCTGCAGCCACTAGCTACGGACGAGAGCAAGCCCTCAGAGCTCACTTCCGTCTACGCTCTCTCCAAGCGCGATCAGGAAGAGATCTGCCTTATCTACGGCCGGACTTACGGACTGCCGGTGACGGCCCTTCGGTTCTTCAACATCTATGGAACGCGACAGGCGCTCTCCAATCCATATACGGGGGTCGCGGCGATCTTCGCCTCACGCCTTCTCAATGGACAGGCACCGCTGGTCTTCGAGGACGGATGCCAGATGCGTGATTTTGTCAGCGTACACGACGTGGTCCGCGCCAACATGCTAGCGATGGAGAGCCCTCAATCCGACGACCAGGTGATCAATGTCGGATGCGGTACACCAATCTCTATTCGCCAGGTGGCGGAGATTCTTGCACGTTCGCTCAAGAAAGACATTCAGCCTGTCATTACGGAGAAATATCGCGCCGGCGACATTCGCCACTGTTATGCAGATATCACGAAGGCACGCACGCTGCTTGGATATGAACCGCAGATCACGCATGAAGAGGGCTTCCGTGAGCTGGCGGAATGGCTTAGCGAGCAGCAAGCAGAAGACAAGGCCGAGATCATGTTGAAGGAGCTGAGCGCGTATGGTTTGACGGCTTAGTTTCGCATCGCGCAGCTTCGCCCAAGTTTCATTGCCCCAGGCACATTGACATTGAAGGAAAGGAAGAGATCAATGGCACAGTCACCAAACCGCACCGTACTTATCACCGGCGGCGCGGGTTTCATCGGCTCGAATTTGGCCGAGCGCTTACTGACCATCCCGCATACACGGGTCAGGATCTTCGATAATCTTTCGCGCGGCGGCGTGTCGCACAACCTCCGATGGCTGCGCTCATTACCCGGAGCAGACCGGCTCGACGTGGTGACCGGTGATGTACGCGATGCGCATGCCGTGCAGAATGCTGTCTCCGATGCTTCGGAGATTTATCACCTTGCGGCACAGGTCGCAGTTACAACTTCGGTAGCCGATCCGGCGCATGATTTTGATGTGAATGCCAGAGGTACATTCAACGTTCTCGAGGCCGCGCGCCAATCCGGCCGCAAGCCTTTCCTCTTGTTCACATCGACGAATAAGGTGTATGGGGCGCTTTCCCGTCTTCCGGTAGAAGTACGCGGCACGCACTACTGTGCCGCCGTTCCCCGCTTTCAAGGCGTGGATGAGAGCGAGCCGCTCGACTTCCATTCGCCTTACGGCTGCTCAAAGGGTACAGCGGATCAATATGTGCGTGACTACGCGCGTATCTATGACCTGCCCACTGTGGTGTTCCGTATGTCATGCATCGCGGGGCCTCGTCAATTTGGAAACGAGGATCAAGGCTGGGTGGCACATTTTCTTTATTCGGCTCTTTCCGAACGGCCGATCACAATTTACGGAGATGGTTATCAGGTGCGGGATGTTCTGCACGTCTATGACCTGATCGATGGGATGATGCGCGTGCGCACAGCCCTGGATCGCACACGTGGACAGATTTTCAATCTGGGCGGCGGCATGAAACGCGCCGTGTCCGTGCTCGAGATGCTGAAGGCAATCGAACACCACACAGGCAAGCCGCCGCGCCGCACATTCTGCGAAGTTCGCCCAGGAGACCAGCCTCTCTATATCTCCGATACATCCAAGCTGGAAAGGCTAACTGGATGGCGCGCGCGGCGATCCATAGCTGACACGCTGGCTGCAATTCAGCAGTTCTGGTTCGAACATCACGAGACGATAGAGCATCCGCGGTCTGTACGTTCGCGTCGTGCGGCGGAAGCTCCGGAAATGGAAGTGGCATGAGATATGCGCTCATCAATCCGGTGTGGACCTTCCATGGCTCAACGTATTTTGGGTGCCCCGAGCCACATTTTCCTTTAGAGCTGCTGTCTGCGCAAGAGATGCTTCGTGCAGCCGGACATGACGTTCTGCTGATTGATGCATTCATGGAGAGCCTGACGCCGGATCACGTGCGCGAACGGCTGCGGAGCTTCGATGAAGATTTTGTCGTTATCCCCACGGCGCCTTCGTATCTATTCTGGCGCTGCCCCCAACCGGAGCTGCGCGTCCCGCGCCAGTGGATCGCCGCGCTCGATCGTCCTTCCACGAAGGTAGTCATCGGTCCGCATGGATCGGTGACGCCACATGCGACGCTTGTGAAGACAGGAGCGGACATCGTCCTCCGCGGCGAGCCAGACCAGACGCTACCGCAGCTTGCGGAGTTGCCCTATGAGATGATCGCCGGCTGCTGCTGGCGCGATGGCGCCGGGAGCTTCCGCTATGGCCAGGGCTTGGGCGTGGTGGACATGAAAGCCGTCCCTACTCTAGATTATTCCGATTATCCGGTCGAGCGGCATGCTCATCGTCATCACGTATTCCCAGGCAACGGCGCCGACCATCTGAAGCTGGGCGCAGAGGTTGAGTTTGCGCGCGGCTGCCCTTATTCGTGCACCTTCTGCAACAAAACACTCTTTCGCAACAAGTTTCGCGAGCGCGACCTATCCGCCGTGTTGGCGGAAATCGATCAATTGATCGCGCGCGGAGTGGATTACGTCTACTTCATCGACGAAATCTTCGGCGTAGGAAAGAATGTTCGCCGGCTGCTGGAAGAGATCGCGATCCGGCCGCTTGCTATCGGATTCCAGACCCGAATCGATCTGTGGAACGAAGAAACACTGGATTTATTGAGAAGAGCGCATTGCGTGTCGTTTGAATGCGGCATCGAGTCCATCACTGAAGAAGGCCGTGATGAGATGAACAAGAACTGCCGTCTTTCGACGGACCGCATCTCCGAGCTGTTGATTCACGCACGTGCAGGCATTCCATGGGTGCAGGCTAATCTGATTAAGACGGAGAAGGACGACCCCAGACTAGTAGCCGCGTGGCAGAAGCGATTGAAGGCGCATGGGGTATGGGTGAGCGAGCCGGTCCCCATGTTCCCCTTCCCCGGCAGTCCCGAATATGTGCAGACCTTTGGCGCTGCGCCCGACGATCAGGCATGGGAACGTGCGCACTCGTTCTATCTGAATCTCTTTGCTGATAAAGGGTACAGCGATATCCAGGACCAGAATCCTCTCTCGCTGACGGAGCTCGAATGCGCATCCTGATGACCACCGACACAGTCGGCGGTGTCTGGACGTTTACCGAGGAGCTTGCGACCGCACTGCTTCAGCACGGCTGCGCCATTTGCCTCGTGAGCATCGGGCGGCGGTCAGCATCCGCGGCGCAGCAGTCCTGGTGCGACCGTATGCAGTCGTCGTGGCAGGACTGCTTTCGCTACAAGCACGTGGATGCGCCTCTTGAGTGGATGCAGAGTAACGAAGGTGCCTACAAAGACGCCGCGCCGCGTCTGATGGCGTTAATCGAAGAATTCAATGCAGAGCTGCTGCACAGCAACGAATTCTGCTTCGGCGCCCTGCCAGTTGACATACCCAAGATTGTCACCGCACACAGCGATGTTTTTAGCTGGGCGCAGGCTTGCCGCGGCGGTGCATTGCCGCCATCGGACTGGCTCACTCGCTACTCTGCGCTGGTGACGCAGGGTCTCCGCAAGGCCGATGCCGTTACTGCCCCCACGCGATGGATGGCAACTTCACTCGCCAACACTTTTGCGCTGGCGCATACGCCAGCCGTTATCCCTAACGGCCGCACGCTATCAGCCGGTACCGTACTCCGGAATGGAAAGCTGCAGGCCGTCACAGCAGGCCGGCTGTGGGACGAAGCCAAGAATATATCGCTGCTCGCGGGCGTGCAGTCGCCGATGCCAATCCTGGTGGTCGGAGAGAGCAAGCATGATTGTGCGGCAATGACCGCCACTCTCGACAATGCCATCCTGCTAGGCGCCCTCGGGTCGGAAGAGTTGCTCGCGCTCTTTCGCGAAAGCGCAATCTATATCTGCACTTCGCGATACGAACCGTTTGGCCTTGCGCCGCTGGAAGCTGCGCTCTGCGGCTGCGCCGTGCTTGCGTGCGATATTCCTTCATTAAGGGAGATATGGGATTCCGCTGCCTTGTACTTTGACAGCGACCACTCCCTTAGCCTGCTGCTCCATCGCCTGAGCAACGATGTTGCCCTCCTTACCACTGCACAGGAACGGTCCCTGGCACGCGCCAGCACCTTTACCGCGGAGCGGATGGCATCTGGATACTACCGGCTCTTTGAAGGGGCGCTCGCGACGCACGAGGATATCGTCTATGCCTCGTAGCCTTCGAGTGGCCTATCTCGCGCACTCGCTCCGTTCTGACTGGAACAACGGCAATGCGCATTTTCTTCGTGGCCTGATGCGCAGCATGGTGGCCATGGGTCACGAGGTCAGAATATTCGAACCGTGCACCGCCTGGTCGATCGAGCACCTGCGCGAGGAAGGACAAGGAGAGGCTGCGCTGCGCCGCTTCTCGGAGCTATACCCCGAGCTGCCCATTTCGACATATACACGGTCCCAATCCGGAGATATCACTTTCTGGCGCTCGGCACTGAACGATTGCGAGATCGTCATCCTGCACGAGTGGAATCCGCCGGAATTAGTAAATGTTCTCCTGGAGTTGCGCGATCGGCTCGGCTTCCGCCTGCTGTTCCACGACACCCACCATCGCGCGTCATCATCGCCGGAGCAGATACGTATCTTTGGCATAGAACGGTTCGACGGGGTTATTGTCTTTGGTGAGGCACTGCGCCACATCTACCGTACTCACTTCGATATCCCAAACGTATGGACTTTGCACGAAGCGGCCGATATCAGCGTCTTCCGTCCACATCCGCGTGAAACAAAGACCGAGGACGTGATCTGGATTGGTAACTGGGGAGACGACGAGCGGGCGGATGAGATTCGCGAATTCCTTTTAAGGCCGGCCTCAGCCCTACGCGAGCGTAGCTTCGCAATCTATGGCGTGCGATATCCGGATGAGGCTCTCAACGAATTGCAAGATGCCGGAGTGAAGTACAAAGGATATCTTGCGAACCTTGACGCGCCGGGGGCATACGCCGCTGCCCGCCTCACCATGCATATCCCGCGCCAGCAGTATTCCACCGCGATGATCGGCATTCCCACGATTCGCGTTTTTGAAGCGCTGGCGTGCGGTATACCGCTAATCTGCTCACCCTGGCGGGATACGGAGCATCTGTTCCGAGACGGCGACTTTCTCATCGTCAAGAATGCAGAAGAGATGACGAGCGCGATCGAACATCTACTTCGAGACAGGGCTGCGGCAGAAGCGCAAGCGCTGCGCGGTCTGGAAACTATACTCTCACGCCATACCTGCGCGCATCGCGCAGAAGAACTCACGTGTATTTGCGAGGAACTGCTCTAATGAATGTCTTCGTTTTTGGATCCAGCATCGTATCCTCATATTGGAACGGCGCCGCAACCTATTATCGCGGCATCTATAAGTATCTCGCGCGTCGTGGCCATCACATTACATTCGCCGAACCGGATGCGTACGGGCGTCAGGAGCATCGCGATACAGACGATTATTCGTATGTTCGCTCCATCATCTATAAGCCGTATGTCGATATCGACCGGATGCTGGAGCGTGCGGCAGACGCCGATGTCGTGATCAAGCACAGCGGCCTAGGAGTAGATGATGCCACGCTGGAGCAGCGCGTGCTCGAGTTGAGCCAGCATTCCGCCGTCATCTTTTGGGATGTAGACGCACCGGCTACGATCGGACGCCTGCACGCGGACAATGAGGATCCGTTTCATAGCCAGATTCCGCAATATGACGCAATTCTTACCTATGGTGGCGGCCCTGTTAGCCGTGACGAATATCTGAAGCTAGGCGCTCGCCGATATCACAGTATCTACAACGGTCTCGATCCGGAGACACATCATCCGATTGCTCCAGATCCCGCATTCAGGTGCGATGTCATCTTTCTGGGCAATCGTCTTCCCGACCGAGAGCAACGCGTGGAAGAGCTATTTCTGAATGCCGCAAAGCTTGCTCCGGACAAGACATTTATACTGGGCGGCGAAGGATGGAGCGACAAACCGTTGCCCGGGAATGTCCGCTGGATCGGACATGTCTCTACCGACGACCACAACCGAATGAACTGCTCCGTAGATATGGTCATGAATATCAATCGATCGTCCATGGCCAGTTTCGGATTTTCGCCTCCAACACGAGTTTTCGAAGTTGCAGGAGCCGGCGCCTGTATGTTGTGCGACGACTGGCCGGGCATCGAGGATTGCTTCCGTGTTGGAGAAGAGATATTGGTGGTTCGCTCGGCGCGGGATGTTGTGGATGCATTGGCCAACTACGACGGGAGATCACGACAACGAATCGGAGAGGCTTTTCGCGCCCGAGCGCTTCGCGATCACACCTATGCACAGCGGGCCGAAGCTGCGGAACGTGTATTTATGGCCTGCCTGGAGGCCAGAACCGCTGCGCCACTCGCCGGAAGCACCGTTTAATCACACGAGGAGCCGACGTGAAGATCGTTATTTACGGCCTTACGATCACGTCATCGTGGGGCAATGGCCATGCCACTACCTATCGTTCTCTGGCGAAGGCGCTCGCTAACAGAGGCCATCGAATTCACTTCATTGAGAAGGACGTGGAATGGTATCGAAGCAATCGCGATATGCCCGAGCCACCCTTCTGCTCGGTGCAGCTCTACGATTCATGGCGGGATAGCGGCGCCTCCCTGCTCGAACCCAGCGCGGACGCAGACGCAATCGTGATTGGATCTTATTTTCCTGATGCGACTCTGGCGGCGCACGCGCTCATGGATGCGGGCATGGGTCCGCTCCTCTTCTACGATATCGATACTCCCGTCACCATGTCGCGCCTGCGCGCGTCCGGCCGAACGGATTATCTCGATTCTGCGCTGATTCCGCACTACTCCGCATATCTCAGCTTTACGGGCGGCCCAGTGCTTCGCGAGTTGGAGGACAAATTCGGCTCTCCTAACGCCGTGCCGTTTTATTGCTCTGTCGACCCTGACTTATACCGGCCGGTTGCAGCGCGGGATATTTATAGGTGTGATCTGAGCTACCTTGGAACCTATGCTGCGGATCGTCAGCCGAAGCTAAAACGGCTTCTCGACGACACGGCCGGATTGATGTCCGCAGGTGACTTCATCGTGGCCGGTCCACAATATCCGCCTGAGATTTCCTGGCAGCCCAACGTGCAACGTATCATCCATCTGTCACCGCGCGAGCACGCTTCCTTCTACTCATCCTCGCGGTTCACACTGAATCTCACACGCGCAGACATGATCACTGCAGGCTACTCACCCTCTGTGCGTCTTTTCGAAGCGTCGGCCTGCGGTGCGGCGATCCTGTCCGACGCATGGCCGGGGTTGGACGAGTTCCTTACCCCAGGTGAGGAGGTTCTTCTCCCGCAGGATGAGTATGAAGTTACGGCAATACTTCGCGACATGTCCGAGGACGATAGAAAACATCTTGGAATGCATGCGCGAGAGCGCATCCTCTCAGAACATACATCCGCACATCGAGCCGCTCAGTTTGAGGATGTGGTTGCACAATGTTATGCGGGTAAGGCTTCCGCAGCGCTGACCAGCTCTCCCAGCGACTGAAGGCACAAATCCGGCCGCTCTGCACTGAGCTGTTCCAGAGAATAGATGCCGGTTGAAACTGCGATCACAGTAAGGCCGTTTTGGCGGGCTGCCCGTACGTCCGATGGCGTATCTCCAAGCACGCAGATGGATGCAGCGTCATGTGTCAGTGCTTTCGCCTGCGTGACAGCAGTTCGAAAGACATCATCCCGGTATTCGCAGGCATCGCTCCATCCGCCGAAGGAAAAGTACTCCAGTAACCCGGCGTGCCTCAGCTTCGTCTCACCGATGCTCTGCAGATTTCCTGTGGCCACTCCAATGACAGCCTTCCGGGATCGCAGGTGCTCGAGCACGTCACGTACGTACGGCAGAACGGTGATGCACAGTTCCTGCTCACGGGCGCGAACGAAGGAACACATCGTCTGCCGGATCAGCTCGAGCTTTGGACGCCACGCACTCTCGGAAACGCCGGCCAAGGCAAATGCATCCCGCAGAATGCCGATATCTGTGTTGCCGTGCGCGACCACGCCTTCCAGCGTCAGCGGTCTGCCCGCAATGGATTGCATCACTTCACAAAATGCAAAGTAGTGTATTGCGTCTTCGCAACGGAGAAGTGTTCCATCGATGTCGAACAAATATGCATCGAACGCATCCCATTGGCGCGACAGTTTATTCATGCCGAACGCTTCCGCTCTTGCTGCAGCCATATCTGCAATCTCTCCGCAACAGCACGAACCAGGTGGTCCCATGCTCCGGGCGACGGCTGCCTGAAAACCCGAAGGGATGGATACCACGGGCTATCGGTTCGACTTGCCATCCAGCGCCAGTCCGCAGCATGCTGGAGGATCAGCCATGTCGGAACGCCGAGAGTCCCGGCAAGGTGGGCAGCGAGTGTATCTACTGTCAACACAAGCTCTAGTTGCGAGATAACTCCGGCAAGGCACAGGATGCCGTCATTGCATGCCGCGGTATCTCGCAGCGGTGTTGTCCAATCAGCTTCCGCGCGACGAGGGCCGCCCTGCAGATTCCAGAACTCACAGTCGTCTAAGTTGAACAGCGGGCGCAGCAAATGAAACGGAATTGAGCGCGACTCATTCCATGTCCCAGCGCCCCATACCACACCAACGCGGGGGCATTCTCCGGGACCCATCTCTTTCGCAACCCGGCCAACGATCGCGCCCGGTAGCCGGACATATCTTGTTGCAATCGGTAAATCCCCAACTGTAGTGCGGAAAAGATACGGCAGCTCCATAACTTCGATCTGCACGTCCCAGTCACGACCGGCGACGCACTCTGCGCCCCATGCCAAAACGTGTTCTACACCATAAGCAGAGCGAGCTAGATCGATCATCGCAGGCGACATCTCCCAGATGACCTTCGCCGCGCGCCGGTTCAGCAAGGGAGCGTAACGCAAGAACTGTACGGTGTCTCCGAAGCCGTGCAGACAGCGGACGATCACTCGCCTGCCAGTAATGTCTTCGCCTTTCCACATGCGATGCTCGTCCGGAGTCCCTCGCCCGCGGATCGCATCGCTTTCCCTCCAGGCCACCTCGAAATCACCCTGTAGCATGGCCGCCATCCACCTGCCCGCGGCACAACGATCAGCATTGGCACCGATACGCTCCGCTCTGGACAGGAGATCCAGAACACCATCCAGCTGCCGGAGTTCGAGGATAGTTTCCGCAGCGCTCATGAGTGCATCTGCACGCATATTAGCGGTGGCCATCGCGGGCAGGTGTGGCCTTTCCACGAGCCGGGTATACGCAATGCGGCCCGTCGGGAGGGCAGTCAATCGACCGCCATCTGCATAGATAGACCTCCTCTTCCGGCTGCTGTTCGATAACAAAGCCCGATGACCGCAGCATGGCTTCCACACATGCGCGGTTTGGGATCCACCAGTTCGTCTCATCGTGCGCGTAGCGGTGCTCAACGAAGTGCATCTTCGGAAATGCGGGGGCGTCGAACGGCGCATCCGCGTTGAACTCGTAATCCCCGTCTAAGGGAAGAACTTCCCTGCTACCGCGCTGCATGCTTTGAAACAGCAACATATCCTTAGCAACGTGCTCATGAATCAGATCCAGCGCGAGCAATGGATGTCGCAGGTGGTAGAGGACCCCCATAAAGATGACGAGATCGAACTTTCGGCCCAGGCTTGCAATGTCCCATACCGCCATGCGACGGAACTCAACCGGGCATTCCTGAATCTCCGCCGCAAACCGCGCCTGTTGCAGATAATGTTCATCCGTGTCGATTCCCAGAACCTCAGCTGCGCCGCGACGCTTCATCTCCAGCGAATAGAAGCCGGCATTGCATCCGATATCGAGCACCGTTTTCCCCGTGAGGTCCTCCGGAATCGCATGTCGAAAATGAGCGAACTTCACCTCAGGGTAATCGCCCAGGAAATGATCGGGAGCCGTCTGGACGCCGTGGAGCCGCAGGTTATGAAACCAGGGACCCAGCGCAGCAATGTCTTCCTTCAGCGCCGCTTCATCGGTCGCTAACTGTCGTAACATATGCATCTGCCTGACGTTCTCCTTCCTCGGCTTTTGTCGCCGACGCAACGTGATCGGGATCCTGCAGCGCCTGCAGCGCCGCCCTATATCCATGCAAGGTGCCTACGTCTACATACTGCTGGCCTGCCGGCACTCCCACAGCCGTGCCGCCTTCCGCCAGCCACGCATTCACCAACGTCCCAAAGTATTCGTCGCGCCGCTCTGGGCGCAGCCAAAGCTTATGCAGCGCATGAAAGATAGAGCCCGGCATTTTGATGGCTCCCCAGACCCAATGTGTCGCTGCGCCACGTTCTTTTACCTGAATCTTTTTCACCGCCCCGTGTTGATCCGTGACCACGGCATCGAACAGCTCCGGACGCTGCACTGGAAAAAGAAGGAACGAGAGCACATCGTCGGGAAGATGACGGAATCCATCGTCGGGAGCCCACACTGTATCAGGAAGTCCGATCGCCACAGTTTCGTTCTCGCTTATTAGAGGAAGAGGGCGGAACAGCGCATCGCACAGGCCGCCCGGCGCGGGTTGCACCACGTAGGCAATATCCGCTCCCCACACGCGCGAGCCGTAATACTCCAGAATGTCGGTTTTTCCCGGGGCGATGACGAAGCATAATTTATCGGCGCCTCCGGCGATCATCCGCTCGACAAGGTACTCACTGACTGCTCGCGGCCGCACCACGCCGCCTTCCACGCGGCTTCCTACCGGGAGCAACTCCTTCGAAAATGCCAGTGGCTGAATCCTGCTTCCGACACCTGCAGCTGGAATGATGCCCCACATATGTGACCGCCGCCTTTCACGCCACTTCCGCTTGTCCGCGGAAGACCGGCTGCTTTCGACCAGAAATTACCGCATTGCAAATGGACTCTAATTCCGTAATCCTGCTCGCCGCCGTGTGCTGTTCCAGCGCTCGCTCCCGCGCCGCATCGGCAATGTTGCGCAATTCCCGGTCGGACAGCGCTAACGCATCGATCACATCGTCCGACGACTCCACTCGCACAATTTCCTGTTCCGGAGTGAAGAACATCTCCAACCCTTCCCACCAGTCGCTGAGAATCGGAGCGCCGCAAGCCGCCGCTTCAAACAGCCTTCCGGAAGGACAGTAGCCATACTCCGCCATGGAGCTGCGCGTGATGTTCAAGGTGGCGCGGGAC
The DNA here is from genome assembly GCA_963797895.1 of uncultured Acidobacteriaceae bacterium. GTDB lineage: Bacteria > Acidobacteriota > Terriglobia > Terriglobales > Acidobacteriaceae > KBS-83. The sequence continues at coordinate 1,141,375 of CAWCRD010000005.1, read as the reverse complement.
GAGCAGAAGAATGCAGGGTGGAGGGTTGGAGAAAGATGCCGCACGAAGTAGATGTTGCTTTGCCATGGGAATTCGTGAGGATATTGTGCGCCGGCAAGTACAAACCGTTGCTGCCGCATGCGGCTCGCAGTTGTTACAAATAACTCCTGCACCGCACGCTGCCGGTCTTCCGCAAAAGTGCCCAGATACGATAATGCACCGCGGAACTCCTCTACCGGTGCGGCCGGACGATGTGTCTCCGGCGCGAACCATCCATAGAGGGGCACGACGCAGCGTGCGCGCAGCAACGATTGCAATTCACCGATTGCGCGGCCGCCGGTATAGCTGAGCACCAGGTCGCATTCGCCCAAACCGTCTGGCGGCAGATACTCCACCGACTCTCCCGCACGCAAGGCGCGAAGCGTCAGGGGTGTGTCGAGATCGTAAAAGCCCCGAATCGCCGCGCGTGAGCTCAGAACCATCTCGGAAATAACGGCGCCTTCCGGGCAGTAGCTCGTCCACAGGGCTAGATCGGCTGCATCCAAATCCTGTAGCGCTTTGCCCCGGATCTCATCAAGCGATTCGTACAGGTGCAGCGTCGCCCCGCCAGGACAGCACCATCCATCACGGGTGGTCGCGTAGTAGGGCACATCCTTCTCGTAAAACGAAACCGTATGGCCACGCTTCGTCATGGCATTTACCATTCCACGCCACAAGGTGGCATGGCCGTTTCCCCATGAAGACGAAATGGAAAGTCCAAAGATGACGAAGTGCATTCTTATTCCACCCTAAAAGTTCGTCTCGGATTTGGGCGCATCGACGAAATGCGGGCGCAGGGACAGAGTCTGGCCCCGCATATTTGAGAGCGGAGATCGCGTTCGCAGTGGCCCCATCATCCTACCTGGTTGTAGCGGCGAGCGGCAGCACTGGCCAGTACTGTCAAGGGCTTCACCTCCAGTTCGCTCACCTCCGCTCCGCGGTGCTTTTCTGTTGAGCCAGAGAGGGCAGAAGGCAGCGCGAAATTAGCCGCCTGTAGAATCCTGGACGTCATCGCGGGCATCAGATTGCAGATTCGCGCAGCAAGAATGGCCTGTGGCGTAATCGCGATCTCGCGCTTGCCTGACACAATGGCGCGCACGATTTTGCGCGCGGCGGAACGCGCAGATGTCGAGAGGCATGGAAATCCCGCACCTACGCTGAACCAGGAATATTCGTGCGCGGCCTTCCCTTTGAAATAGGCATTCAAGTGCGATCCCGTCCGCATCAGCCCGGGACACACGGTAGTCACTCGTATTCCCTTCGCACGCAGCTCGGCGCTAAGTCCTTCAGAGAGGCCCACAGCAGCAAACTTGCTGGCTACATACGGAAGCAAATGAGGCACGGCCACCTTGCCGCCGATCGATGTGATGTTGACGATCGCTCCGGAGTGGCGCGCCAGCATTTCTGGGAGCACCGCAAGCGTGCAGTGAAGGCCGGAAAAAAAATTAGCATCCATCGCTTCGTGGAAGTCTTCGAGCGTCTGATTCTCGACCGGGCCTACACTGATGATTCCCGCGTTGTTGATGAGAATATCGATCTGGCCAAAGTGCCTGAAGGTTTCTAAAATCAACCACTCCGCTTCTTCAACTTTTCTCAAATCAGCCGCTGCGAGAAAGATGTTCTCCGGATCGCGCACGCAGTGCCGTTGAAGGAGCAGACTGCGCGCCCGCTCAAGCTCCTCGCTGTCCCGTGCCGATAAAGCAAGCTTCGCGCCGGCGCGGCCCAGTTCTTCGGCCAAAGCCAGTCCCAGTCCCCGCGAGCCGCCCGTGATCACGACTACTTTTCCGCGAAGACGATAGGATTGAAACGCGCGAGCAGCGACCGCCCGGACTCCGGCGCACCCCAGGCCCGCGCCCGCGAGCATCGCCCCAGTGCCGATGCTGACTCTGCGAATCATTCTCACAAGCACTTAGGATGCGAGGAAAGTAGGAAGCGAACTCCGTGACCGCTTGCCCCAGAACAAATGCCATGCCGCCGCCATCATTTCAATGTGGTGGCATGAAATGGCGTATCTAAAATGGCCTGCTGTGTGCTACGGACTACAAACCGTCGGCTGGCCCGGGCTCTTCGCTTGCAGGCCGCTGCCGCGGACCGGCCAGAGCTGGCAGATAACTCACTCTGGCTAATTCAGATTTGGGCAGCGGGGAATAAGCGCCGAAACGCATACTCTCGGTCGGCTCTCCCTTTGCCAGCCGCTGACAGTTCTGGCTTAGCATCTGCATCGTCGCCGAAAGCTCACGCACCAGGGTGCCATGCTGTTCCCGCAACGACCGCGCAGTTTCAATACGGCGGCTGATCTCGGACGTGACCGCGTGATTGTCTCTGTCATCGCTACGTTTGCTGCCCGCGCGCAGCGACCAACGCGAGGTCAGCCATGCGTCGAGGTCGCGGGGATCAGCGGCCACGGCGCTCTTGCGGTCCGCACCTTTCGGCCGGCGCACGGGTAAATCGAACTCACGTTCCCAACGCTGCACGGTGCGGACGCCCTTGCCGAGATAGCGGGCAATGTCCTTCCAGCAGCTAAGAATAGCGGGATCGCCTGTATATGTTGTCTGTTTCATCCGCGCATCTACGTTTCGATCCGCGAGCCGCGAGCCGCCGGGATGCGGCGCCGTCGGACCTACCAACTTGATTGGATGCGATGAAGAATTCTGTGTTGCATCCGCCGCAAAGTGTTTCCATGAAATCGCAGCAGGGAAAGACTCCATTCGCCTACTTCGGGTCCGGCAGCAACGTGTCTCGGAACATTCCCGTCACGCAGCGCGCATCCAAAGAGAACAGCCGGTGAGCGGATATCCGCTATGCGGCCGGAAACACCGCAGGCTCCGCACATGCCCGAAGAAACTGCTCCTGCTCCCGCTGAATCGGCCAAAGAGGCCGGTTTGCGCTATGTCTCGGACGCTCAGCCGGGCATCCGTCGCAAACGCCGTGGCAAAGGATTCACCTACACCGAAGCCAACGGCGACACCATTCACGATCCCAAGACCCTTGCGCGTATCCGCTCGCTGGCCATCCCGCCGGCGTGGACAGATGTCTGGATATGTTCCAGTCCGAACGGCCACCTGCAGGCCACTGGACGCGATGCCAAGGGGAGGAAGCAGAGCCGGTATCATCCTCGCTGGCGCGAAGTGCGGGACGAAACGAAGTACGAGCGGATGCTTGCCTTCGGAGCGGTCCTGACCACGATCCGTGAACGGGTAGAGCAGGACATCAGCGTAACCGGTCTGCCTCGCCAGAAGATCATGGCCACGATCGTGCGGCTGATGGAGACGACGCACATCCGCGTCGGCAACGAGGAATACGCGCGCACCAACCACTCCTATGGCCTGACCACTATGCACGACCGCCATGCCCAGGTGAACGGCTCGACCGTGAGGTTCAAGTTCAGAGGAAAGAGCGGAAAGCTCCACGAAATCGATGTCCGCGACCGGCGGCTGGCGAAGATTATCCGCCGTTGTCAGGATATCCCCGGCTATGAGCTCTTCCAATATGTAGACGAGGAAGGCACGCCGCACACGGTTGACTCAGCGGACGTCAATGATTATCTGCGGGAGATCAGCCAGCAGGATTTTACCGCGAAGGATTTCCGAACCTGGGCCGGGTCTGTGTTGGCATACGCAACCCTCCGCGAACTCGAACCGTTCGAATCGGCCAGTCAGGCGAAGAAGAACGTCGTCGAGACCATCAAGGCTGTCGCGGAGCGTCTGGGAAATACACCCTCCGTCTGCCGCAAGTGCTATGTGCATCCCGGGCTTCTGGATTGCTATCTCAACGGAGCCATCTCCGAACACCTGAAGGAACGCTTGAAGCGTGCGGAACAAACATCGACGGCACAGGATCACGGCTTGCGCGACGAGGAGCTTGGATTGATACGACTGCTGGAGCAGACACTCGCGCGCTCCGAGAAGAGGTGATTGGCCCAGACGAGAAAAGGCCGGAGTAATCGATGGAGAAAGTTGGAGAGGTGCGGGAAAGCACTGTTTTGGCTGCCCCTCAGACAAGTCATCCTTGCTGATCACACAGGTTATGGGCCGACGGTGCTTCCCTACCCCAGCAGAATCCCGCGGAAATGACCGGTTACGGCCGCTTGAAGAGTGAGAGCACTGTATTCAGTGGGCGGCAATTGAGGACCTCACCCTTCTCGACACCAGCTCGCCGAGCCTGCTCAATTCCGTAGCGGATGGTTCGGTACTCGGGCGTACTATGCGAGTCCGTCGATATAGAGAGGAGGATGCCGGCCTCGCGAACGAGCCTGGCGTTCTCGGCAGAAACATCGAGGCGATCGGGGCTGCAATTTAGCTCTAAAAAGCATCCGTTCTGCTTCGCGTGTTCGATGATCCGCTCGAAATCGAGCTCGTAGCCGGGACGCTTGAGCAGCAGCCGACCAGTGGCGTGGCCGAGAATGTTGAAATACGGATTGTCCATGGCGCGCAGAATGCGCTCAGTCTGCTGCTGCTTGCCGAGCCCGAAGCGTGAATGGATCGAACAGACGGTGTAGTCGAGCTCTCGCAGCAACTCATTCGGATAATCGAGGGAACCGTCGGCCAAAATGTCGACCTCTGCGGATTTAAAAACACGGATGCCCTCGAGCTTGGGGTTGAGCTTGTCGATGGCCCGAATCTGCTTCCAGAGGTCTTCGATGGAGAGGCCGTTAGCGATCTTGAGGCTGGGCGAATGATCGGTGATGCCGACGTACTCATAACCGCGTTGCTGGGCTGCAAGGGCCATATCTTCGATGGAATCGGCTCCATCGCTCGCAGACGTGTGGGCGTGGAGGTCGCCGCGGATGTCCTCCTGAGTCACCAGCTTGGGGATTGTTCCGCTGCGCGCTTGCCTCACTTCATCGAGTCCTTCGCGAAGTTCCGGCGGGATGAACTCCATTCCGAATGCCTCGAAGAACGCCTGTTCGGTTGCGAATGAATTGGGGTTCTGTAGCGCCGCGAGGCTACCCGTGACGCGCGTGAGCTTGCGCAGATGCGCTGTGGAACCGGTGTGCCGGACCAAAGAGAGACCCCAGTTCTTTGCGTTAGAGAGCTCAAGCCGGAGCAGCGGACCCGAGGGCAACGAATACGTGGCTGAATCTACCGAGGATTGCAGAAGAGGCGTGCGCCCGCCAAAGCGCTGCATGGTTTCGACCACGTGAGGAAAGTCCGTGGTTTGGACGACGAACGTGAGTTCCTCGATCAGTTCGACGCAGCGACGATATTCGCCCACGGCCTCGGCACGCATAGCTTTGCATCGCTTGATGAGGAACTCTTCAATAGTCCCTCGCAACTGATGCGCGTGGTACAGGAGAATGGCGTGGCTCTCAACCAGCCCCTGGTTCACGTGCTCCGCCATTCGTGCTCCAAAGATCCGCTCAACCTCTCCGCTTTCGAGCGCGGAGCGCAAAGCCTCTACCGTGGAAATGCCGAGCTTTTTATAAATGCGCAGCACGCGCCTGGGGTCCAGCCGCGGATGGGCGCTGATGGCGACGAGTTCGGGGCTGGATTTGGACCGGAGTTTCTCAAGGCTCGTAAGTGTGCCCGTGAGCACGATCTCACGGAGTGCACCGTCGAGGGCTTCGCCGATACCAGGATAAACACGAAGATCGGCATTGCTCCGGACCAGTTCGTCCACGCTTTCACCCAGCCCGCGGATGGTGGCGGCAGCGCGACGATACGCGCGGATCTTGTACGGGTTCGCCTTCTCGAGCGTGAGCAACTGGGCGAGAGCGGAAAGGCGGTCGGCGATCTCAGCGTTATTTAAAGTCGGTGGTCTGGGCGGGTTACCGGGCTCTTGCGATTGCGGCACATGGAATTGGATGCGAGAACGCGCGTCAGACCGAATGCGTGAGAGCCGGGCAGGGCAGATTTACGACGCCGAGACTATGTCCGGCGTTTCACACTATTGCCAGCCTAGTGCAGAATGCCTCGATTCCTTCGGTAGTTGCCCGACCCTTGCATGGCGAGGTTCCGACCATCGATCTTGTGATGGGATACAACAAGTCGAATACCTCTCACTTGCTCAAGAAGTTTCTGCTTCGGGCCGATGAGCTGGCCGCTCGTGGACCTCTGGTAAAAGCTCAGATCGCACATGAAAGACCCGTAAGCGAAGTTCGCAGGAATGAGAGGGCACCGAGATGGATATAAAGGAATCGCCTGAAACAGACTCGATACGTGCGCTTCGCGCAATGGATGGAGCTGGCTTCATGCCAAAAATCGCCGAGTCACTCATCGACGGCACAGCGGTGTTCGTCCTCAGCTTCGGAGTATGAGGGTGAATTTACCGGCTCATTCCGCCATCGATAAGCCACCCTGCCCTGACCGTAACGCAGCATCTGCGCTTAGTTGAAGGACGATCGGCCGCACTATTTGCCAGTAGGCAGCCGGAGCTTATCTGCCATCCTGACAAGCTCGGCCAGCGAACGGGCCTGCATCTTGTGCATGACATGCCCACGCTGATGACAGCGGCGTTAACAACTATGACTGCGAACGCCCAACGCGCCGGCGACTCTACGCAAGAAACGTCGCACGACAAGGGGGAACATGTGGAGCCAAGGGATTCTTGCTGGGCCAACATTTTGAACGGTAAAACGGCCGTTGTGACGGGCGCAGCGCGCGGCATTGGCCGGGCGGTCGCGATCGCTTTCGCCAAGAGCGGAGCGGGCGTAGCAGGCATCGACATTTGTGCTCCTGTGGACCCTCACTCGGGGGTCACCCCCGCCACCCGCGCAGATTTAGAGGAGACGGGCCGGTTGGTTGGCGCCGCGGGGGCGCGCTGGAAGGGCGTTGTTTTGGACCAACGTAATTTGAGCGCTCTCCGGAGTGCGGCGACAGACCTCGAACACGAATATGGTGGCGTTGACATCCTGTTCGCAAACGCTGGGACGCAGGCCTTCAGGCCATTGCTTGAGATGCAAGATTCGGATTGGCATATTACGATTGACGTCAACCTGAACGGCACAGCAAACGCCATCCGGGCTTTTGCTCCTTTGATGGTGAAGCGGAGCTACGGCCGTATCATCGTGACAACTTCAACCCAGGGCCAACATGGAACGATGTATGGGTCCGCTTATTCCGCTTCGAAGTGGGGCATCATTGGCCTCATGAAGTCCGCAGCGCTCGAACTTGGCCGACACGGCATCACTGTCAATGCCCTTGTGCCGGGTCTGATCGACACCCCACTGACAAGGCATGAAGAGCGGTACGCTCAGGTCCTCCAAACTGCTGGCAGAACGCCCACGGGCAATCTCGATCAAGACGAGGAAGATGCTGAGAAAGTCCTCAAGGCGAGATCGCCGCTTGATGTGCCATGGATTGAGCCCTCCGACCTGGCACCGGTCGTCGTTTTTCTCGCGTCAGACGCTGCTCGCATGGTTTCTGGCGCCACTTATGATGTCACCGCTGGCGACAGCGCGAACAACGCTACTTAGCCAGAGTCGCCATTATTTGGCGATTTAGTCAGGTGGATGTCGGTAGTTTTCCTGCGGCGATCGCTGCGATTGAGGCAAGGATCCCCAGCTAAGAACGTCCCTACTAAACCCGTTAACCCCAATGTTATGCACTGAGGATGTGCGACCGCATGTTGCCGCATCGCTGTGGAGTCTCCGCAGATGATTTCCACTACTATGCAGAAACTACGCACAAAGGCACAGCACGGAGTACGTATATGGGCGGCGCTATTAGCTCCGATTCTATTTTGTGCGCTTGGTCGTGCGCAACAGCAGACGTTTTTGCCGGACGCGCCACGGCCGACAACGGAATTGGCGAATGCCAATTTCGCGGGGCCGTTTCCTTTTGCGATCGCAATCGAGCCATTCACGGGTTCGCTTGCCCACCCGCTGTGTCTTGCCTCGCCCGAACTTGAGTGTAGCCAAGAGCAAGCCGCGTCCACCTCAACGAACCTCTTCGTAAATTCCCCTGTTCCACATACCATGACGACAAAGCAAAAGGCGATCCTTGCGAGAAAGGATGTCGTGGACCCATTCAACCTTCTCACCATTGGCGGCCTCTCCGCCATTTCAACCGCCGCCAATGCACACTCACCGTATGGCCCAGGAGTGAGAGGATGGGCCAGATTGAGCGGAGTCTCACTTACCGAGGATATGACTCATGAGTTTTTTGGAACATTTCTTATTCCCTCGCTCGTCCATCAGGACCCTCACTATCATCGGATGCCAAATGCCTCATATGAACGCCGCATCGCCCATTGCCTCTACCAGGTTGTCTGGACGCAGAGCGATAGCGGCAAGGGGATGTTCAACTATGCGACGGTGCTAGGGGGTGCTGTGGACGAGGGCATCAGCGACGCTTATGTACCATATCGCAGGACTCAGTGGACCGCAGCCAGCGCGCGCTATGCAGTTGGCCTGGCTACCGAACCAATTGGCAACCTCATCACGGAATTTGTGCCCGAGCTGGCGAGTCACGTCAACGTTCATGTCGTCTTCGTACAGAGGGTGATCGACCAGATAGCGAGAGAAGAGGGTGCAGGGCCGCAGTAGGACACTTGGTTGGTAACTACATCAAGGAAACGATTCTCCCACTCACGGACAAAAGCCACTTAGGTCGTCGTCAAATCTCGGTTTCAGGTCTCACAAGGAAGTCCACGCCGCTCGATGAGCGAACAGAATGGGTTATTCGTTCCCCAATTCACTTAAGGTGGCTCGTTTTTAGAGCCGGAATTATTCCCTGCAATGGGGCCGAAAGCAGGTCGAGATCGACTTTTTCCTCGCAGGCCGGATAACCATGCATCCAGCGCGCCGGGATGGTGTGGCCGGTGCGCTCATCGCCTCCCTTCTCATGGCGGAACTGCTCTACGGCGTGTCGCCCCACCGATCTGTCTACTTTCGCTGGGTCACCCTTGTACTTACCACCGTCGCGATCGCGGCCAGCTATATCCCGGCGTCGCGCGCCATGCGCCTCGATCGAATCACTACACTCCACTCCGAATGACTGCTTGGCACTGCTCAAGACTTGTCTTCGCAACTTGGGACCATCCCAATGACTTCCTTCGGGACGTACCCCACTCGGTTCAGAGGATGTGTCCCCAAAACGCTCTTCTGTGAGGTGGTCTTCGGACTGGTCCTCAACTGACTGATACATCGCCCAATCACTCAATAAAAACCCACATGGCCGTACAGCCGGCTATCCGGACATGATGCGGGTTGCCAACTCTCCGAGCAGCCGGTTATACATTCAAGTGAGCGGATATCGCCCGGTAAAACAAACCAAGTTTTCAGTATTCGAGGACATGAAGCCTGCTGCTGGACATCGAGTTCAGCGAGCCTGCTTTGAATTGTGCGAAGCTCGCGAGCAGGGATCCGGCTGGCGACAAGCTCAAATCCATGCAAAGAGCCGCCATTCTGATATTTAAATACTTGCGTCTCCCTTGGATGTCTGAAGCGATGGACTTGAAGAAGGAAAACGACTTCTTCGCGAATTCTGAGAAGGGACGTTATGTCGAAGAAGGCGATTGAACTGCGGCCGCGGCGCGAGTTCCTAAAACTGGCTGCGTTGACCGGTGCTGCAGCCCTGGCAGGCAAGTCAACTGGGGCAGGCGCGGAACAAGCGGCGAGTCCAGTGCCTGTGAACGATGCGGGCGGCGAAGGCAGCATGGAATTCCTTCGTGTCAGCGGCCGGAACATTGTGGACGCCAAGGGCAACAAGGTTCGTCTCAGGGGCACGTGCCCCGGCGGCTGGATGAACATGGAAGACTTCATCAACGGCCATCCGGGCGCAGAGCACACGCTTCGCGCGCAGATGGCGGAGGTGCTTGGTCCGGCGAAAGCGCAATTTTTCTTCGAGCGCATGCTTGACCACTTTTTCAACGAAGCCGATGTTGTTTTCCTGAGAAAGAGCGGCGCTTCGGTTGTCAGACTTCCACTGAATTACCGGCACTTTGAAGATGACGGCGCGCCGTTTAAATACAAGGAGTCCGGTTTCAAGCGTCTCGACGAAGTGTTGCGCCATTGCGAAAAGCATGGCCTCTACGTGATCCTAGATCTGCACTCGGCGCAGGGGTGGCAGAACGTGCATTGGCACTCCGACAACGCGTCGCGCATCAGTCTCCTTTGGACCACGTCGTCGTATCAGGATCGCTATCTTGCGCTATGGCAGGAGTTCGCGCGGCGCTATGCGAACAGGGCAGTGATCGCCGGTTACGACATTCTGAATGAGCCTTGTTCGAACAATGAGATCGGCGATTATCCATGGAACGTGGGACCTAACTATCGGCCGCGCTGGGACCGGATGAATTCTGTGTTCCGGCGGGTTGTGACGGAGATTCGCAAGGTCGATTCGCGGCACATCATTTTCCTTGAGGGCGATAACTACGCAAAGCAGTTCTCCGGGTTTGAGAAGCCCTTCGACGATAACCTTGCTTACAGCTCGCATAACTACACTGTGCCGGGCTTTGGGCCTGGCAAGTATCCTGGCGCTTACCCTTCGTTGTCCTCTGCGGCGGGCGGGACAGATATGTGGGACCGGGCACGACAGGAACGATTTTTTCTGGAGGCCGAGGGCACGCAGTTTACGCAGCAACATGACGTTCCGCTGTGGGTAGGCGAGTTTGGGTCTGTGTTTAATGGGCCTGCGGATGAAAACGCTGACCGGCTTCGCGCGCTGGACGATCAGATCGACATCTTCGAACGGAATGGCGCCCACTGGACGACATGGAACTACAAAGATGTGGGCGTGATGGGCATGCTCACGCTTGACCCGGCATCTCCGTACATGGAACGGATCAGCGACATTCTTCGCAAGAAGAGGGCGCTGGGCACGGATGACTGGATGAAGTGGCTGCCCTCGACGCCGATCAAGGAGGCGACGGCGCACCTGGCGAATGAGATTCTCGAGGTAGTGTCCGATCCGCAGCTTGATGCACGGCTGAATGCGCGGTGCGTGAGCCAGAACCTGTTGTGCTTCTATGCGGGTACGCTGATGCAGCCGCTGTATGCGAGCGTGTTCAAGGGACTCTCAGAGACCGAGCTGGATCATGTGCTGTCTTCGTTCTCGGCGAAGCAGTGCGTTGTTAATCGAGGGCTGGTGGACGTTTTGAGTAAGCATATGGCGAGGCCGACTTGAACGGCGCGGTTGCATGAGCTGAAGGCGGGAAGCCATCTGGTTTTCCTCGGCCGTGAGGAGAGAAGCGATATAGGATCGCCGCGGCTATGGCCTATGACGACAGCGCCACTAAATTCGCATCCAGTCTGAACTGCAGCTTACAGCTCGCGAATTGCGGTTACGGGGTTCCGGCGCATCGCTCGATGTGCGGGAAGATAGCATGCCAGTAACGACATCGCTCCCAGGAGCAGGACGACCGAAAAGACGGTCACGGGATCGTTGGCGCCGATTCCGTACAACAGCCGGGCAATGAAACGCGTTAGTCCCAATGCAAACGCCAATCCCAGCGCCAGCCCAATGCCGGTGAGCCACAGTCCCTGCACGAGCACGAGTCTCAGCACGTCCACTCGTGAAGCACCGAGCGCCATTCGTATTCCGATCTCGTGGGTCCGCAACTGGGTTCGATATGCGACGACGCCGTAGATTCCGCTTATGGCAAGAACCAGCCCAATCAGCGCGAACATCCCCGCCAGGGTGCTCTCGATGACGGCGAAAGTGCTCGCCATCTGGGTGCTCTCCCGTATGGAACGCACATCGAAAACCGGCAGTCGCGAATCGATCCCATGGATGGCGTTTTCCACCATTGGCTCCAGGTCGACGGGATTCCCCTCGGTTTTCACCTGCACCATCGTCTCGTACCCCGGGTGCTGGAAATAACTCATATAGACCATAGGCTCGGGTGATTCATTCACGAATGTATGGGTTGAATTCCTCGCCACGCCGACAACCGTGAAAAAGCTGCCCCACACCATGAGTTTCTTTCCCAGCGGATCCTGCCCTGGCCAGTAGCGCCTCGCCGCGGTCTGATCCACGATGAGTACCTTCGGGGCCTTTTCATCGTCCTCCGGCGTAAACTCGCGTCCTTCCAAGATGGGTATATGAAGGGATTCGAAATACCGCGGTCCCACCTCGGCATTCTGCACCAGCAAAGATTCATGAGGGTGCGGCACATACCCTTCCGGATACGCATCGTTTCTCTTTTGAATCAGGGTCATCGGAATCCAGTCGGTAAGAGACGCAACCTCGACGCCGGGCAGTGCCGACACGCGATCAAGTATCTTGCGACGGATCAATTTTGCCTCATCGTTGCTGTAGCCGGCGATATTCAGCCCAACGGACGCAGTGAGAACGTGGTCTTGCTCGAAGCCGGGGTTCGCCACGGCGAGATTCCGCAGCGTTCGCAGAAATAACCCGGAGCACAACAGCAGAGGGAGCGAAAGCGCGATTTGCGCCACCACCAGCACGCTAAGCAATTTCCGGTTGCGTGAGCCGATCTGCTTGTCTCAATGAGTGACTTGCCCTGAAATCGGCAGTTGAAACGAAAGCTGATCACTGGCCGACTTATCGGTACAGATCTCTCTTCGATGATTTCTTATCGACGTACACAGCGGAGCGGCGATGCACAGCGTCCATTCGACTCATTCAATCCGTCCTGAGAGCCTGCATCGGATCAATCGAAGCCGCCCGACGTGCAGGGATCAATGCAGCCACGGAGCCACAAATTGTCAGCATTAGAATTGCGCCAACGAATGCCAGCGGATCGTAGGTCTTCACTGCGAAGAGAAGACTGGCCATAAAATGGCCCGCAAGGAGTGCCGCGGGAATACCGATGGCGAGGCCGATGAGGAGTTGCCAAAGCGCGCCGCGCAGGATCATAGCCATAACGCCCGAACGCGCAGCACCGAGGGCCATGCGGATGCCTATTTCGCTGGTCCGACGCACAACGAAATAGGACATCACCCCGTACAATCCGACCGATGCCAATAGCAATGCAAGAACTCCGAAGGAAGTTGTAAGCCGCGCCAGAAGTCTGTCCTGGTTGAAATTTCCCGCAACCTCGGCCTCGTATGGGCTGAAGTGCATGACGGAAAGATTGGGGTCGATGGCGGCAAGCGTTTTGCGCGTCAGTGCCTCTGGATCCGAAGGCGCCTGGGTGAAGTCGAGAATGATGTAGTTGAGAAACATAGAGCTCTGTTCCGCGGCATCTGCATCGGCTTCTTTATATCCGCGGAACTGCTGAGACACGGGACGGAAGAAAAGCGGACCCGCCTCGCGACGCGGATCGGTCATCTTGAAATCCGCAAAGACTCCTGCGATTTCGAAAGCGCCCGAATACTGGATCGAACCCACACCGAAATGTTTGCCTATCGGATCCTGGTTGGGAAAGAAGTGTTGAGCGAAAGCCTGATTGACCAGGACAACTTGCTGGGAGGTGGCGGTGTCCTGCGTGGAAAAATTACGGCCACGCACAATCGGTACACCGATGGAATCGAGAAAGTGGGTGCTGGCGCGGTCCCAGGTAGAGAAGCATGGGTCATTCGGGCCGGGCGCAGGATGACCCTGGGGGATAACGCACGAACCCCACATATTGCCGCCCAGAGGGATATAGCGGACCAGGCTGACATTGGCGATTCCCGGCAAGGCAGCGAATTGATCTTCTATCTCGCGATAAAGCGCAGGGAGACGATCGACGGTATAGCCAATGCCCTTTGGATCAATGCTCACCACGTAGCGGTTCGCCGTCGCGATGCCGAGGTTCTGATGCTCTAGATTGCGGAGCGATTTGGTCATGAGCAATGCGCCTGCCAGCAAGACCATCGACAAAGCCACCTGAAGGACGATCAGAGCGCGTTGCGGTAAGGACGAGCGGTCCGATGTGGACCGGTTCACCCCACGAAGAGCCTCGGCAGGCTGCGCATGCGACGACAACCATGCGGGCGCCGTTCCGAAGACAACACCGGTAAGCAGCGACACGAAAAATGTAAACGCCAATACCACCGGCGAAGGGACAGCTTGAACGGGCATGTTTTTGGCGCTTGGAAAAGCAAGCGTCAGCATCATGTGCGACCCTGCATAGGCAATCGCCAATCCTACAACGCCGCCGAGCAGGCTCAGTAACAGGCTCTCAGTAAGAATCTGGCGTATGACCCTGCGTCGCGATGCGCCGAGCGCGATGCGCACCGCCACATCCGCGCGTCGTGCGGTGCAGCGCGCCAGAAGCAAATTAGCAATGTTGGCGCAGGCAATGAGAAGGACAACCGTAGAAAGGATCATCATCAGGCGCAGGCCCGTCCCCGTCTGCTGTTGCAGTTTCTGAATACCGCCGCCCGCGGGCGTTAGAACCACATGCTGTCGTGGAATCATTGCCGCTCCGCCATGATCGGAGTACGTGGGGCGCGTAGCCAGCCATTGACGGAGAATCACTGACAGCTTCGTCTGCAAGGCGCTCATGTTTGCGCCGGGACGCACTCTGCCTAGGGGATAGAGCCAGAGCGAATCGGGATCCTTTAAGGAGGAATTGGATCCTTCAAGCACCGTCTCATTTGCCAGTGGCATCCAGAAGTCGGGCGGTTTAGCAATGATGCGGTCGCCAAAAAATCCCGGAGGGGCAATGCCCGCCACGACGAAAGGATGCGTCTGCACATAGACTGTGGAGCCGACGATGGCCGGATCCGCGGCGAAGTCAGCCTGCCATGTCTTGTAACTCAACACAAGCGTTGGCGCTGCACTTGGCGTGTCATCGTTTTTATTGAGAAGACGTCCCGCATACGCTCCCACACCGAGTGTTTCAAAATAGTTGCCGGAGACATACTCGCTTCGCATCGGCCGGGCCGGCTCAGCCCCTTTACGCACGCTCAAGCCATTGCCTCCCGCTTCGACCGCTGCCAACTGCTCGAATTCCGGTGCCGCTTGCTTGAGACGGAGATAGAGATCGTAGGAGAAAAGATCAAAGTCGCCGTTATCGTTTTGATAGTTGTTGTAGTAACAGCAATCGTTCCTGTCTCCTATCCGATAGAGGCGCGAGGGATCATTCACCGGCAGCGAACGCAACAGGATGCCTTGCACCAGCGTGAAAATGGCAGTGTTTGCTCCAACGCCGAGCGCGAGTGTCATGACAAGCGTGAGAGTGAAGCCGGGATTCTTGCGCATTTGCCGCCACGCGTAGCGGACATCCTCGATCAACAGTTCCAGCCGCAACCATCCCCATTGGTCCCGGGTCGCATCGGCAACCATCGGCACATTTCCAAACTCATGGATTGCGGATCTGCGCGCATCCGCTGGTGACTCCCCACGTGCCACACGATCGGCGGTTGCCATATTCAAATGGCTTTCGATCTCTTCCGTCAGATCCGACTTGCGCTTTAAAAACCGAAATAGTCTCATGCGCTATCTCACTTCGCGGTCATGATTGCTTCGATGGTGGCAACCATTTTTCCCCAACGTTCGTAGTCGGAAGCTAGTTGCTCCTTGCCAAGTTTCGTGATCTTGTAAAACTTCGCGCGTTGGTTGCT
Source organism: uncultured Acidobacteriaceae bacterium (assembly GCA_963797895.1). Taxonomy (GTDB): domain Bacteria; phylum Acidobacteriota; class Terriglobia; order Terriglobales; family Acidobacteriaceae; genus KBS-83. The sequence continues at coordinate 1,125,960 of CAWCRD010000005.1, read as the reverse complement.
TTCGCTCTTCTTCCACTCAGCTTTGACCCAGCCCTGGCGCTCCAGCCGATGCAGCGCCGGATAAAGCGAGCCGGTTTCCACCTGAAGAACGTCGCCGGAGCTCGCTCGAATCGCCTGGCTGATTCCGTAGCCATGCTGTTCGCCCCACTGAAGCGTCTTAAGGATCAACATGTCCAGCGTTCCCTGTAAAAGTTCGATCCTGTTTTGATACTTTCCCTGTGCCATCATAGGCTGTAGACCTTCTACTTGAATAAGCTGTAGACAATCTACTACCATGTTGACGAAGAGTGCAAACTTCTTTCAGATCTTGAATGGCGTCTTGCAGAACCGCGGCCATGGCACAGTTTCAGCTGTGATTCCGAGTGAGTAACTCACTGAAGTTGGAAGGTGGCGCACACGGAGGAACTAACCCGCGGTTTTCACCACTGCACAAAATTCACCGGCTTTGGATAAATCTCGGGAAAAATGCGTCAGGCGATTATTCCCCAGTCATCTCTACCGGCTATTCGTACCGAAGTGCGATCATCGGATCGACGCTCACGGCCCTAACGGCTGGAACCATGCTAGCCACCACCGAAACGGCAACTACGAAGCATGAGATACCCGCAAACGTCCACGGATCGTAGAACCGGACACCATACAGAAAATCGCTGGATCCTGGAAACGACAGAGTGCTGTGCAGAACCGCCGATGCCGCGGCGCCGCACCCTAGTCCTATGATCATGCCGGCAGCTACGGGCTTCAGTCCCCACAAAGCGACGCTCCTCAGCACGTCGCCTGAACGCGCGCCGAGAGCCATCTGGATACCGATTGCTTTCGTTCTCTGACTGACCACGTATGCCATTACGCCGTAAATGCCAACGCCGGCGAGCGACACCGCCAGTAACGCGAGGCCGGCAGCGAACATCGCCATCACACGCGCCAGCGTCCTCTGCGGATGAACCAACATCGTCTCCGCGTTCCACAGTGAGAGGTCAGGTAACAGGTTCGGGTCCAAACGGCTCAGAACCTTCCAGACCGCCGCGAGGGCTGTTTGCTGGTTCGCTCCGACATTCAAAAGAATGGGATAGGTCGTCGTTGGATCGGGAGCAAGATACACGTGAGCTGGATCAATGCGCGTCAGATTGGAGAAGCGCACATCCTTCGCCACACCAATCACTTCGAAGTCGGTTAGTTTGCCGGTAAAGTGCAGATCCAGCTGAAAATGCTTGCCCAGTGGATCTTCCGCGGGCCAGAACAGGCGTGCTCCGGCCTCACTGATCACAGCAAGATGCGCGCCCGTCGTGGACTCCTGTTTTGTGAAATCGCGGCCCCGCAGCAAGGGGATCCCAAGCGTGCGTAGATAATTCTGCGAAGCGTAACTTGCCAGCGTCCGCCCGCGCTCCGTGCCCTCCACCGCCTGCGGCTTTTTCACTATCATGGGTGGCACCCAAGTGCCCATCATTGGTCCGCGGCCGTAGCCGACATTCGCTACTTCGGGCATCTCTTCGAGACGTCTCACCAGCCGCTGGAACCGCGCCACCGATGTTGCCGGGTTGTCGCCGTAGTCCCCGAGCAGAAGGAAGACCTGGCGCGTATTGAATCCAGGATCAGCGTTCTGCGACTGCATCAGGCCGCGCACCAGCAAGCCTGAGCAGGTCAGCAGCAGCATCGATATGGCAACCTGTCCGCCAATCAGCAAACTACGCAGGCGCGAGCGGCGCAGTCGATGACCGAATGACGTGCTTTCGTCCCGCAGCGATGTGGCCAGCTCCGGCTTCGTGAACTGGAGCGCAGGCGACAAGCTAAACACAACGCCCGCGATCACAGAAAGCAGAAGCGCATAGGCTAGAACGCGCATGTCTGGATTCAGATTCAGGCTGAAAGCGAAATCACTTCCGAGCTGTGCCGTTAGTATCTGCGCCACCGCTACCCGCAGCAGCTTGCTCGCTACGACAGAGAGCGCCAGACCGGCAACTCCACCGACAAGAGAGAGCAGGACGCTTTCCGTAACCAGCAGCCGCATCACACGCGCGCGGCTCGCGCCCAGCGCCAGGCGCACGCTGATCTCTCGCTGCCGCACGGCGCCACGGGCCAGCAGCATGTTGGCGACGTTGGCGCAGGCCACAAACAGCACCATAGCAACCATCAGCATCAGAGCGGCGACACCAGCCTGGAATCGCGGATCTTCCGTGTTTCCGAAGAAGGCCGTGTGCTGCAGCGTGACGGTCCTCGTGGGCTCACGCGTGACGTAGGTCGTAGAGAATTGGTGCATCAGCGCCGCCGTTTCCGCCTCGGCTCGCTGCAGTCCAACGTCAGGTCGCAACCGACCTAGGATCTGGAAGTGGTAGTTCGCCGGCTGGTGCAGCCAGTCCTGCCCGGGCACGAGTTGCGCCTGCATCGATATCGGTGCCCAGAAATCCGGCACCTGCGGCAGCAGCGTCGTCCCTGTGAACTCCTGAGGAGCAACACCGAGAATCGAATACTCTGTGCCGTTGATCTTCAAGAGCAATCCAACGATCTGCGGGTCGCCGTGAAACGCGCGCTGCCAGAATGGATAGCTGATCACGATGACTGGATTGGCGCCGGGAGCGCGATCCTCGTCGGACTCAAAGGGGCGACCGGGATTTACATCCACTCCGAAGCTTTTGAAGTAGTTGCCGGAGACCATCTGCCCCTGCAGCGCCTTCAGTTGAGTTGCCGGATTGCTTCCGGGCAACTGGGCCAGCACACGCACTGGCGAACTCGTCGCCACGAAATCCGAGAAGACATTCTGGTGTTCGCGACAATACAGATACTCTGGCCAGGAAAACCCATATTGCATATCGCCGAGCCACCCGTGAACGAACCACCGCTCCAGTCGCACCACTCGCGCTGGATCGGCGACCGGCAGCGGCTTCAGCGCAACCGCGTCGTAAGCCGTGAACACCGTGGTGTTGACGCCAATGCCCGCCGCCAGCGTAACCACAGCCAGCAGTGTAAATCCCGGAGTACGCGCAAATGTCCGGCAGGCATGGCGTAGATCCTGCCGCGTTTGCTCCAGCCACAAAACCGATCGCTGATCACGATGAGCCTGCTTCGCTTGTTCCACTCCGCCCAGTGTTCGCCGCGCCGCCGTGCGCGCCTCTTCCTGTGACATCCCACGCCGCTCGTACTCCTCTTCGAGCAGGGCGATGTGCAGAGCAATCTCCCGTTCCAATTCCTGGTCAGCGTGCCGCGAGCGCCACAGGTTCCGCATCTTCGCGCCGGTTCGCATCAGAAAAGCGCGCATTATGGTTCCTCCGTCAGCAACCTGTCCACAACGCCAGCCATTTGCCGCCACCGCTGCGTCTCCTCTTCCAGAGCCTTCATTCCCGCTTTTGTAATGGCGTAGTACTTCGCCTCCCGATTGGTGTCGGTCTTTCCCCAACTGCCCTTGATCCAATTGTTCTGCTGCAGGCGGACAAGAGCGGGATAGAGCGTGCCCTGGTTGACCTTGAGCAACTCACCGGAGACCTGCTCCAGCCGCGTCGCGATGGCGTAGGCATGCCGCGGACCAAGCGTGGCCAATGTGCGCAGGATCATAAGATCCAGCGTTCCCTGCAAAATCGGAATCGGCGTCTTCGTCACTGGGCATCCAAGTAGAAAGCTAATGATGAGCCCGGCATCACTTGGTTGTCAAGTGGGGAAGCCCGTGGCCACCGATTTGCCGGGCAGTGTTGGGAATGTGATGGGGGTACGAGTGATCTCACCTGTTGCTAACATTGCAGCGGAACAGTCAAGATCGGAGTTTCAGACAGGGGGACCGCCCGATAACACGCTTCTCCCTCGCTAAAACAGAGCTTGCAGCGCGGATGGAGGCGCCGATGCTATGCTCCCGCAGGTTGCTGTTCCTGGGCACCTTGAAGCTTAGACATGAAAAGGCCGGAGCTTGTGGCCCCGGCCTTTTCATTTGCAGTCGACAACCGACTCCCTGTCAGTGCGACTGAAGTTGAGATACCGTGCTTCCGCCCTGCTGCATGTTCGACAGCACCTGAATATCGACGCGGCGGTTCTTCGCCCGGCCTTCTGCAGTGGTGTTGGGGGCGACTTCCTTATCCTTGCCGATACCGATCAGATAGAACTTATGCGGCGGCACGTTGTACTTCGACGCCAGATACTGCACTACAGCTTCCGCGCGGCGCTGGCTCAAAGCATAGTTATATTCTTTGCTGCCGGTTGAATCGGTTCCGCCGGTGACTTCCAGGATGTATCCCTTGGTCTGGCTCAGCTGCGGTCCGAGCTGATCCAGTTGCGCCTTGTCCTTCTTGGTGAGCACGCTTTTGTCAAAGCCGAAGGTCACGGAAGCGGCTCCAACCTGCTTGTAGCTGTCCAGGTTGCTTACTACACTGGCCAGTGAGTCGGCGCGGTTCACGGCTTCCTGCGCGCTCTGCTGCGCTGCGGAAGAAGCGGTGCTCGCCTGCTGCGCATTCTGCTGGGCGGCATCGGCCGAGGATTGCGCCTTATTGATCCCCGTGGTTGTCTTCTCGTCGAGATTCTTCAAATTGCGGTTGTTTGTCGCGGTCTGATCATCCAGTTCGTTCGTGTGCTGGATCAGCGGTCCCGTCTGACTCCGGACATATTTTTTCGTAGAACAGCCGCTCGCAAGCAGCAGTGCCAGCACTCCCGCTGCGCAGCCTGAAATCTGGGTAAGACGCTTCCTATCTGTCGTCAAGTGAATCTCCCTCTCGCGGCACACCCCGCGAAGCACCGTCGAACGGGTTCTGTCATTGGTTAGCGGGGGCACCGGACGCAGAACTCCTGCTCTCTGTGATGCACGATGCGTGCCAAAACGTTTCGTTGTCCATATCAATAATACCATCAACCACTTACGACCGATTTATCGGACGGAAGTGCCCCGCCGGTGTAGTTATTACGCGCTTTCCAGCTTGCCCGCATCGCTGTGGGTGCGGGCGATAAACTGAAAGTAGCGGCATTCTCGTTCCGCCACGCTCGCAATCGAAGACTCGCACCGGAAATGGACCTACAGCAGAAAATCCGCACGCTACCAGCCCAGCCCGGGGTGTATCTCTACAAAAACGCCGAAGGCGAAGTCATCTACGTTGGCAAGGCGAAGAATCTGCGCGCGCGGGTGCGGTCGTACCTATTGGAATCGGCGCAGGCCAATGCCAAAACCGGCTCTCTGATGCGCGAGGCGGTAGACGTCGACTACATCCTGGTCGACAACGAAGGCGAAGCCCTCGCGCTCGAAAACAACTTCATCAAGCAGCGCAAGCCACGATTCAACATCCTGCTGCGCGACGATAAGACGTATCCCTATATCAAGCTCACGCTCGCCGATCGCTACCCGAAAGTCTTCGTCACGCGCCGCCTGCGCAAGGACGGGAGCGCCTACTATGGCCCGTACTTCCCCGGCAACCTGGCCTATCGCGTGGCCGACCTGCTGCACCGATCGTTCCTGCTGCCCAGTTGCAAGCTGGACCTTACGCGCTACTACCCGCGCCCTTGCCTGCAGTACTACATCAAGCGATGCCTAGGCCCGTGCGTGGAAGACCTGACCACGCCGGAGCAGTACCGCGAAGCCGTCCGCGACGCGCAGCTCTTCCTCGAAGGCCGACAGCAGGAGCTAGGCCGGTCGCTCGAAACGCGCATGGAAGCTGCCGCCGCCTCGGAGCAATTCGAGCTCGCCGCGAAATATCGCGACCTGCTCATCACCGTGAATCAGGTGCAGGAGAAGCAGCGCATTGCGAGCGCGGACAGCGACGACGCGGACGTTTTCGGCTATCACTACGAGAACGACATGCTGGCCGTGAACCTCTTCCATATGCGAGGCGGCAAGATCGTCGATCGCCGCGATCTCTTCTGGGAGGACCTCGCCGATCTGGTTCAGGCTGAGGACGATCATGCGGAGAATGCGATTGCCGCGGAGGGCGCTCACAATGCGGGCTCATTCCATCCGCCGGCATTCTTCTCCGCCCTGCTCAAGCAGCTCTATATCGATCAGCAATATGTGCCCCGCTCCATTCTGGTGCCGGTGGACTTCACGGACCGGGACGCGCTCTGCCATCTGCTTGCTGAGCGCACCGGCCACCGCGTGGAGATCGCCGCACCGCAGCGTGGCGAAAAGCGCTCGCTTGTCGATCTCGTTGGCCAGAACGCGAAGCAGAGTTATGACCAACGCTTTCGCGTACTCCAGCCCTCACAGAAGGCCATTCAGGAGTCGCTGCAGGACCTGCTCATGCTGCCCGAGCTGCCGCGCCGCATCGAATGCTTCGATATCTCCCACATCCAGGGCGCGGAGACGGTAGCGTCCATGGTCGTGTGGGAGAACGGTGCAATGAAGAAGTCGGACTACCGCAAATTCCAGGTGAAGACCGTCTCCGGTGTGGACGATTTCGCCGCAATGCGCGAGATCGTCGGCCGCCGCTATAAGCGCGTCCTTCAGGAGACTAGTGCATCGGAGCTGGTCGAAACATCGGACAGCGATGCGCGCGTGCGAGATGGCGCCGAACGAGGCAAAATGCCGTCGCTCGTCCTTGTCGACGGCGGTCTCGGCCAGCTTCACGCGGCCGCTGCGGCGCTCGAAGAACTACGGCCTCACCACGCAGCCGCTGGCATCGATCGCCAAACGCGAAGAGGTGATCTACCTCTACGGCCAGGAGGACGATCCCATCGTTCTTGACCGCCGCTCGCCCGTCCTGCACCTCATCCAGCGCATCCGCGACGAGTCGCACCGCTTCGCCATTACGTACCACCGCAAGCGCCGCGAAATGCGCGACCGCCAGTCCGAGCTGCTCGACATCCCCGGTGTCGGCGCGCGCACCCGCACACGGCTCGTACAGCACTTCGGCTCGCAGCGAGCGGTGGAACAGGCATCGCTCGAAGCCTTGACGTCAGTCGTGGCGAAGAAGGTGGCCGACGCGATTTACGCGCACTTTCATACGCAAGAATCAAATCTGGTGCAGCTCACGGCCGTTACGAGCGAAACGAAGTTCATTCTCTGATCGCGCCGCCGCGTCCCTGCTATTCTGCCGAACATCATGGCACGCGTTGACTTCGCACAGGAGACATTACGGCTCAATAGCCTCTATGCAGCTATGAGCGACGAAGAGCTTCTCAAACTAATGAATGACGTCGATGACCTTACGGAAATCGCTCGGAATGCTCTATCGGCTCAGATCGCGGCACGCGGCATCAAATCGCCTCCTTCTGAAAGGACGCAGATTGTACCGTCACCGGATCTTATTGGGGAACCCGGGAGCCCTTCTGGCTTCGAGGATCTGGCACTCGGTGGCGTAACGATCGTTGAGAGCGAAACGATCAACGAAGCAAACTTTTTGAGCTTTGTCCTGAGTGAAGCAGGAATCCGAAGTGTGGTCCACGCGACCCGAGGGAAATTCGATTTGACCCTCCCGCGGGTGCGCGTTGCACCGGAAGACGCGGAGAAGGCAGCAGCAGTGCTCGCAAATCCGATTCCCGATAAGGTCAGCCGAGAATATGCGGAAATGAGCTACGACAAAGCAGCCTTTGCAGAACTTTCGTGCCCACGGTGCACGTCACCCGACATTCTGCTTCAGCCAGAGAATCCCGCTTGTCTCAATGACTGGCTTTGCAGCAGCTGTGGCCATCGCTGGCAGGATCCGCTGCCCGAAAACCAGCAAGAAATGCCGTAAAGATACTGGTCTCGCGCAGGCATGGAACTATTCTGAGTCTGCCAGCGTACACATTTCGTACCGCGCTCGGGCTCGGAGGCGCAATCCATGGCAATTTTCAGCGATCAGCTCAGGCAGGTGCTGCGCAGGCTCGGCCGCGCGCCGCTGTTCACGGCCGTCACCCTGTTCACGCTGGCGATTGCCATCGGCGCCAACACGGTGATCTTCAGCGTCGTCGATGGCATATTGCTGAAGCCCCTGCCCTATCCGCATCCGGAGGAGTTGATCGGCGTGTGGCACACCGCGCCGGGCATCAACATCAAGGACCTGAACATGTCGCCGTCGATCTACTTCATCGATCGCGAGCAGAACACAACATTCCAGGACATCGGAGTCTATGACGGCGATTCGTCGAACGTCACCGGCGTGGGACAGCCGGAGCACGTGGATGGCCTCGACGTCACCGACGGCACGCTGCCCCTGCTCGGCGTCAAGCCCGTGCTCGGCCGCCTCTTCACCCGCCGGGATGACACCGCCGGAGCTCCCGCAACGGTGCTGCTCTCCTACGCCTACTGGCAGCGTAAATTCGGCGGCAATGCTTCCGCCATCGGCCGCACTCTCACCATCGATGGCAAGCCCCACGAGATCATCGGCGTGCTGCCCCGCGGCTTTCAGTTTCTCGATCGCAAGAACGATGCGCTCTACATGCCGATGCAGTGGGACCGCGAGCAAAACGAAGCTCGGCAACTTCAGCTACCGCGCGCTTGCGCGGCTGAAGCCCGGTGTCACCATGGAGCAGGCCAGCACCGACATGGCGCGCCTGCTCCCCATTTCGATCCGCAGCTTCCCCGCCCCGGACGGCTTCAGTCCCGCTCTGTTTGAAAAAGCGCACTTTCAGCCCAGCCTCCGCCCGCTTAAGCAGGACGTGGTGGGCGATGTCGGCAACGTGCTGTGGGTGCTCATGGGCTCCATCATCATGGTGCTGCTGGTGGCCTGCGCCAATGTGGCGAACCTGTTGCTGGTGCGCGTGGAAGGACGCCGCCAGGAACTGGCAATCCGCTCCGCGCTTGGCGCGGGCTGGAAGCGGATCACTGGGGACCTCCTCTTTGAAAGCGCGGTGCTTGGCATTGTGGGCGCTCTGATCGGTCTTGGGCTTGCCTACGCCGCACTGCGCGTTCTGGTGGCGATCGCGCCCACCGGGCTTCCCCGCATTCACGAGATTGGCATCAATCTTCCCGTGCTGCTCTTCACCCTTGGGCTCGCACTGCTTACTAGTGTGCTCATCGGCCTCATTCCGGTGATGAAGTATGCCGGCGGCAATTCCGCAAGCGGGCTGCGGGAAGGTGGCCGCGCGCTGAGCCAGAGCCGCGAGCGTCATCGCGCGCGCAAGACTCTCGTAGTCGTCCAGGTAGCGCTGGCCCTGGTGCTGCTGATCTGCTCCGGACTGATGATCCGCACCTTCCGCGCCATGATGCAGATCTCGCCCGGCTTCACCTCGCCGAACACGCTTGAGACCTTCCGCCTTTATATTCCGGACACCCAGATCCCCGATGCGCAGCGCGATCGCCTCATCCGTACCGATCAGCAGATTCAGGACAAGCTCGCGTCCATCCCCGGCGTCACCGCGGTCAGCTTTGCCAGTGGGGTGCCCCTGGATGGAAGCTCCAATAACGACGTCCTCTTTGCGCAGGACCACGTCTACGGCGAGGGCGAGCTGCCGCCCATCCGCCGCTTCAAACGTGTAGCGCCGGGATCCTTCGCCGTGCTCGGCACACCGCTGATTGCCGGACGCGATCTCACGTGGGCTGACACCTTCCAGAAGCTTCCCGTCGCGATCATCTCGGAGAATTTCGCAAAAGAGTATTGGCACGATGCGCAGAACGCACTCGGCAAGCGCATCCGAGTTGCCTCCACCGACGACTGGCGCGAGATCGTGGGCGTGGCCGGCGATGTGCACGACGACGGAGTCAGCCTGCCTGCTCCGGCTACGGTCTACTGGCCCCTGATGCAGGACCGCTTCGAAGGCCAGAAAGAGTACGTGCAACGCGGCATTGCGTTTGAGATTCGCAGCCCGCGTGCAGGCTCACAGGTATTCATGAATGAGGTGCAGCGCGCCGTCTGGTCGATCGATCCCGATGTTCCCCTCGCCAACGCGACCACGGTTGGCGAGCTCTACACCAAGTCCATGGCTCGCACCTCGTTCACTCTCGTCATGCTCTCGCATTGCCGGAGCCATGGCTCTCCTGCTCGGCGTTGTCGGCATCTACGGCGTCATCTCCTACTCCGTTTCGCAGCGCACGCGGGAGATCGGCATCCGCATGGCGCTCGGAGCGCAGCGTCCCACGCTCACCGCGATGTTCGTACGCCAGGGGCTGCAGCTCACCGGTATCGGCGTCGCGTGCGGTCTCGTGGTCGCTTTCATCTCCATGCGGCTCATGTCCTCCATCCTGTTCAACGTCAGTCCGGTCGATCCCTATCACCTACATCCTCATCACGGTGGGCGTGGTCGCGACCGCATACGTGGCGTGTTATCTCCCGTCACGCCGCGCCGCCACAGTGGATCCGGTGCATGCGCTGCGCGCCGAGTAGCTGTCGTTCATCGCACCTCGATCAACGTTTGTAACGCTGCCCCCAGTGTTCCCCTTCGTTACGCTCGAAGGTACTGCGAAATTCCCGTAGTCCGCGCCTGACCATGCCCTATCCTGAAGGGAGTGATCACGACCGCCCCATCTACTGAACAGCAGACCCTCATCCCGCCGACAGTTTCTCGGCCTCTCGGTCATGGCCGCGGGCGGTGGCCTCGTTGCCTACTCCGGTTTCTGGGATCGGCACGATCTTGAGCTTCGCGAGCAGATCATCGGCTGCGCCGCCTGCCCGAAGCGTTCCACGGACTGCGCATCGCGCAGATCAGCGATATCCACTATGACGAATTTACGGAGCCGTATTTCGTACGTGAGGTAGTCCGCCGCATCAACGCGCTCAATCCGGATATCGTGCTGCTCACTGGCGACTTCGTCACCGATGGCCCGCTGTCGCACCGCCTCCCGAAAGGTCTCAGCTATCGTCTGCGCGGAAATACTGAGTGGCATCCAATGTCCACACCGCTTCGCTTCGCTTGGCAATCACGACGTGCTGGTCGGCTGGGAGATCGTGGTCGATGCGCTGAAAACTCATGGCATACCTACGCTGGTGAACAGCTATCTCCCCTTTGAGCGGAACAACGCGCGGCTGTGGTTCGCCGGCACACGAAGCTCACTCGAGGATGTTCCCGACCTCGAAGCCGCTATACCTCGACAGGCCACGCCCGGCGAGCCCATCGTTCTACTGGCGCACGAGCCGGACTATGCTCTCCATGTGGTAAAGCACGGCAGGGTGGACCTCATGCTCTCCGGCCATACGCACGGCGGCCAGGTGCACCTGCCTTTCATTGGAACCCCAACGCACATGCTTCCCAAGGGCGGGCGCCGCTTCATTCATGGCCGCTTCGATCTTGGCCCGATGCAGCTCTACGTGAACCGCGGCATCGGCACCGTTAAGCTGCCGGTACGCTTCCTGTGCCCGCCGGAGCTTACGCTATTCACACTGCAGCCGGTATAGGCGTAACTCAGCAGCGGAACCAGGCGGAACGGAACCGCGATACCATTCCATCCGTACCCAGGAGTGTCACGGCGCCTATCCCGAACCGCCGCACTGCAAACTATGGACGCAACCGCCACCCGTTCCTCCGACGACCCCGCGTTAGCAACGCCATCTGTTGCTGATAGCTGTACCCTCCGTCAGGCTCTCCTCCTTGCCGGCCTGTTCGCATTGCTGAAATTCGCGCTCCACCTGGGCGCCAATCTCTGGGAGGCTCACATCGGCTGGGGCTACTTCCGCGATGAGATGTACTACATCCTCTGCGGCCGCCATCTCGACTGGGGTTATGTCGATCACGGCCCTATCGTCGCGCTGCAGGCGCGTGCTGCCATCGCGCTCTTCGGCACATCGCTCGCCGGCATCCGCATGTTCTCCGCGCTCGCCGGCGCAGCCGCTGTTTTCCTTACCGGCATCATCGCGTGGGCGCTCGGCGGCCGACGAAGCGCGCAGGCGCTCGCCATGCTTGGCCTTCTGCTGGCGCCGGAGTTTCTAGGGCTGGACAGCTTTCTCTCGATGAATTCCTTCGAGGCAGTCTTCTGGATGGCTGGCCGTCCTCGCCGTGCTCATGCTGCTGCGCGGTGCGCCAAGCCAACGAATGTTGACTGGCTGGTGGATCGTCTTTGGTTTCGCCGGAGGTATTGGGATCGAGAACAAACCTTCGATGGTCGTCTTCCTCGTCGCGCTGCTGATCGGCCTGCTTTTCACTCCGCAGCGCCGCATCGTCTTTACCCGCGGAGCTGCTCTCGGTGTTGCACTCGTCATTCTGCTCGCGCTGCCCAACCTGCTGTGGCAGATCCACAATCACTTCCCCACGCTCGAATTCATCCATAACGGCAAGGTGGATCACAAGAACATCGTCATGTCACCGCTGCAGTTTCTTGGCGCGCAGGTGATGATGCTGAACCCGCTCAGTCTGCCTTCTATGGGTTCCGGGCGTGATCTGGCTTCTGGTCAACCGCCGCAGTCGGGAGTGGCGCTTTCTCGGCTGGACCTATCTCGTCTTTCTCGCGCTCATGTTCGCCACCCGTGATGCGAAGGACTACTACCTCGCCGCCATCTACCCGGCAATCTTCGCTGCCGGAGGCGTCTGCTGGCAGGCCCTGCTCAAGCGGCGCAGTACCGGCTGGCTCGTTCCCACCTACGGAATCGTTCTGCTCATTGGCGGCATGATCGCTCTCCCCATGTCGATACCCATCCTGCGGCCGCAGCAATGGCTGGACTACACCGCACGCATGCACCTGCGCAACACCGCTCGGAACATGGAGAACGAGGCCACCAGCGCCTTCCCGCAGTTCTATGCGGACCGCTTCGGCTGGCAGGAAATGGTCGATCAGGTCACCCGCATCTACAACGCGCTGCCCGCCGGCGACAAGGCTCGCGCCGGAATTCTCTGCTCCAATTACGGCGAGGCCAGCGCCATCAACTTCCTCGGCCACGGCCTGCCCTTCGCCATCAGTGGCCACAACAATTACTGGATATGGGGACCGCACGGCGAAACCGGCGAGGTCATGATCGTGATCAACGGCGCCTCGCTCGAAGAGATGCGCAAGTACTACGACTCGGTCGAAATCGCCGGCGTGATGAACCACCCGTACGCCATGCCCTACGAACACCGCAACATCTATCTGTGCCGCGGACGCAAAGGCAGCATCGTGAAGGATTGGCCGGAGTTCAAGAAGTACATTTGATATCGATCAACAGGGACCCTCATGATGCGTCGATGGACTCTTGGGCTCGCTCCTCTCTGCCTCATAGTTTTCTCCTACTCCGCGCAGACCAGATCGATCACCTCGTCCTCTATCAGAACGGCCACGAAATGAAGGGCATGAAACAGTAGCGAACGAAATCTTCGCTGTTCCCAGCTCTCGCGCTACTCTAGGCACACACACCAGCCGGAGCCCTCGCCATCTCCACACCCGCGGCCAACACTACCACCAGCACCCGCTACCAGCGCGAACACCAGCCGCTCGAGCGCGTCCTCGGCCTCTCGCAGTCCACCGCCATTGTCGTCGGGACCATCATCGGCAGCGGCATCTTCCTTGTACCGCAGGAGATGATGCGCGCTGTCGGGCACTCCTCGCTGGTCTATCTCGCGTGGATCGCCGGGGGACTCCTCTCGCTCTTCGGCGCCATGACCTACGCCGAGCTTGCCGCGCGCATGCCGTACGCCGGCGGCGAATACGTCTACATCCGCCGCGCCTATGGCGACCTGCCCGCCTTCCTCTACATGTGGACCTGGTTCGCGGTTGCCAAGCCCGCCTCCATCGCGACTGTCACCATCGGCCTTGCCCGCACTCTCGCGCTCTTTCCCTCGCTCAAGTGGCTTGACCACACCGCCATCGCGGCGCCCATCCCGTTGGCCTGGTCGCAGCTCTTCGCTATCGCGATGACCTGGCTCATGACCGGACTCAACTACATCGGCATCCGGCGCGCGGCAAACTTCCAGCTCGTCTTCACCTGGCTGAAGGTGCTTCTCGTCCTGGTGATCGCCATCACCTGCTTCGCCAGCGCTCACGGTCTCGCCGCAAACTTCGGCACCATCTTCACCGGAGCCGAGGGCGGCTTCACCGGCTTCATGGTCGCGCTCATCGCAGCGCTTTGGGCCTATGACGGCTGGAACGATCTCAACATGGTCGCGGGCGAAGTCCGCAACCCGGAGCGCAATGTGCCGCTCGCGCTGCTCTTTGGCGTGGGTATTGTCGGCTTTCTCTATATCTCGGTGAATGCGGCCATTCAGTACATGCTGCCTGCGGTGGCCGTTGCTGCTTCGCCACGGCCCGCAGTGGCAGCGGTGAGCGTGGTGCTCGGCGCGACGGGTGCCACGCTTGTCACGGCGGGCATGGCGCTCAGTATCTTCGTCACGCTCAACGGCACCATCATGTCCGGAGCGCGCGTGCCTTTTGCCGCTGCGCGCGACGGCCTCTTCTTCTCGCGAATTGCGGAGCTTAGCCCGCGCTTCGGAACGCCCGCGCCCTCGCTCGTGCTGCAGGCCTCGCTCAGCACGCTCCTGCTGCTTGCGGTGGGCCGCTTTCAACAGCTCTTTCGAGCTGGCGATCTTCGCCGAGTGGCTCTTCTACATGATCGCGACCACCACCATCTTCGTCCATCGCCGGCGCGGAACCCAGGAAAGCGCTGCGACCTTCCGCATGTGGGGCTATCCCGTGCTCCCCGCGCTCTTCATCGCAGCGGCAGCGGTGCTGCTCGTCTACAGCTACCAGAGCAATCTGCGCAATTCGCTCCTCGGATCGGCCATCATCGCTGGCGGCATTCCGCTGTTCTATCTTCTTCAAGCGGAAGCAGGCGTCGTAGATTTCGGCACCTTCCGTCTTGTGAAACTCAAGCGCAACCTGGGACGCGTGGACACTCCTCGCAGGGCATCCCAATCTGAGATAGGCTCCAATCGGCAGACCAGACTCAGAGAGCGTTCCCGCTTGCGCGTACCACGACCACGCACCTCATCGATATCTTGCAGCTACTGCCGTTTCCGGAATGGTTTCTGGGTTAAGCGTTCCTGGGGTTCAGCCGGATTGCTGTGTGCATTGTGGATGGCCATCTACATCTGCCGCATTGGCTCAAGTGCCGGCTCCGGCACGGGTCTGGATGCCATTCACACATCTCGGAGCTGGTATCACGGTCGGCACTACAGGCGTAGGAGGGGAAGTTAGCGGTTCCCTACGGCGCCTACTGGAATATCAGAGCCGGAGCCAGCTATCTGGGTTACAGCCAGACCTTCCAAACCACCAGTTCTCCCTCCACCGCGTCCCCAGTTGACGGACATTTGCGTTTTGGAGGAGCCAGGCTGGGCGTGGACTGGTTTCCCCTTGCCGGCGGATTTCATGTCAGCCTCGGCGTCTGGGTTCCGAACCTCACTCAGGTGAGTGCGCGCCTCAATCTGGAGGCCGGCAAAACCCTCACCCTTGAGGGAACGGACTACACGACCGATTCCACAAATCCGTTTCGAGGCACCGGCAGTTCTGCCATCAACCGGATCGCTCCTGTGCTTACGGTTGGCTGGGGGAATCTTCTGCCGCGAAATTATCGACAGCGCTTTTCGTTTCCTATCGAGCTTGGCGCTGCATACGTGGGCTCGCCCACCGTTCAAGTGACTACGGCCGGAGACATATGCACTGCACAGGTCTGCAGACCCGCCGCATCAGATCTCGGATTCAATCAAAACCTGAATACGGCCATTGGCGACATCAACCGGAATCTCAACGCCTATGCGCGCTTCTTCCCCATCATTTCGGCAGGAATTGGCTACAGGTTCTGAGCTCAAGCATTACTTGAGGTTTTCCCTACAGGCTCCTCCGCAAGTTGGCAAGAGCACTACCGCATGAAAAAGCGACCTCCGTAATGCTGCCTTCGTGGGATCAGTGGGAGCAACCTAGGTGGAAGCGACAGTTAGCAACTTCCACGTTTCAATGGACTTTGCCATGATCTCTCTGGACCTCACCAGCAAAGCGCCGCTCGTAGACCTGGGCAAACTGCACCTGGTCAAAGGCCGCAATATCTCTGTCTGCCATCACTGCAAGAAGAGCGTTCTGCGCAAGAGCCCTGCTGCGCTGCAACGAATGCCGCCACGACTTCTGCCCCAATTGCCTGGATGCATGCCGCTGCTATACGCAGGGCGGTTTCCGCATGGGCAGCCGTCGCCGGCAGCAGCCGCCACGGCACCTTTCGCTGGTCACGGGCGCAATGCCCCAGACCTTCCACCAGCGGTAACGGAACCGTATTCCCAATTTGGGCTCCCAATTCGGGATTCTCAGTCGGCCACACTAACCGGCACCTGTCGTTGATTGTTCCACGTGGAACAATCCGGCGCAGCTTAGCACCGCCGGCGCACGCACTCCTCGTACAGCCGTAGATATTCTCCCGCCGGCTCCCGCCAGGAATAGTCCTTCGCCATCCCGTTCCGTTGCAGCTCCACCAGGCGGCTTTGTCTGCAAAGGTCGTGAATGCCCTGTCCAGCGCAGCCATGAATGCGGCTGGGTCATACGGATAGAACTTGAACCCGGTTCCGGTTCCGGCAGCAGGATCCCACTCCTCGATCGTGTCGTCCAACCCGCCGGTTGCATGCACCACCGGCACCGTGCCGTACTTCAGGCTGTAGATCTGGCTCAGCCCGCATGGCTCGTAGCGGGATGGCATCAGGAAGATATCCGCGCCGGCTTCGATCTTGTGCGCCATTGTGTCGTCATACGCCAGCTTCACCGCGATGCCGCCCGGGATACTTCTCCGCCAGCGAGCGGAAGAGCCCTTCGTAATACGGCTCGCCCGTGCCCAGCACCACCAGCACCAGGTCGCGACGTCATCAGCTCCGGCATGATCTCGGCCAGCAGATCGAAGCCCTTCTGCGACGAAAGCCATGAGATGATGCCCAGCACCGGCGTATCGTCGCCGCTTTTCAGTCCGAACGCATGCATCAGGTCGCGACGGCAATCGCGTTTGCCCTGCATCCGCTCCGGCGTGTAATGCGCGGCAATCTTGCCGTCCGTCGCCGGATTCCACTCGTCGTAATCCACACCGTTCAAAATGCCTTTCAAATCCGCCGAGCGCTTCTGCAGCACGCCTTCCAGCCCGGCGCCCAGTTCGGGAGTCTGGATCTCCTGCGCATATCGCGGGCTCACCGTGCTCAGCGTGTCGGCGTAGATGATGCCGCCCTTCAGAAAGTTCGCCTGCCCGTAGAACTCCAGCCATCGACGGTGAAGACTTCCCACGGCAGATCCAGCCGCTCGATGATGCTCGAAGGAAAGAGCCCCTGGTGCCCGGCGTTGTGAATCGTCAGCAGGCATGGCACGCAGCGCAGCACTGGATCGAAGTAGTAGAGCGAGCGCAGCATCACCGGCACCAGCGAAGCATGCCAGTCGTGCACGTGAAACAGGTCCGGAATACCCAGCTGCTTCGCCGCCTCGATTACCGTGCGGCTGTATAGGCCGAAGCGCTCCGCGTTGTCGCTGTACTCACCGCCCGCCGCGCCATACAGCCCCTCGCGGTCGAAGAGCTCCGGACAATCGAAGAAATAGAACTGCACACCGTCGCGTTCGCCACCATCCAGCACGGTCACAAAGCGGTTGTAGCCATGAAACGGAATCGTGATGCTGGGGATCGCAACCCGCCGCTCCGTCATGTGCTTCTGCACCTGGCGGTAGTACGGCAGATACACCGTCACCTGGTGGCCCTGGCGCGCCATTTCGCGCGGCAGCGCTCCTACAACATCGGCCAGCCCGCCCGTCTTCGCAAACGGCACGCACTCGGAGGCCGCGTACACAATATGCATTCCCGCTCCGCCCCTCTACACTCAAATGCCGCTGCTCTCCCATTTTGAAGCAGCCGTACCCTGCCGCGTATTCTCGAAGAGATTCTATCCGCCCAGACGCGTCCCGCATCATCGCCACAATGCAGAAGAAACCCAGGCTCGGTCAGAACTTCCTAGTAGATGCAGATGCCTGCCGCAAAGTCGTCGCGGCGCTCGGAAACATTGCCGATGATGCCGTGCTGGAGATCGGCCCCGGCCGCGGCGCGATCACTCGTCTGCTCGCCCGCGCTGCCGGGCATTTGACGCTGATCGAGTTCGATCCTGCCCTTGCTGCCGCGCTCCAGGCCGAGTTCTCCGCAACGCCTCACGTTGAAGTCCGCCACGCCGATATCCTTGCTCTCGACCTTACCGGCTCTGGCCCAGGAGCGCGGCCGCAAGCTCGCCATCGTCGGCAACCTGCCCTACTACATCACCTCGGATATCCTGCTGCACCTCGTCCACCATCACGCGGCGATCGACCGCGCAGTGCTTATGGTGCAGCGCGAGGTCGCCGAACGAGTCGCGGCCTCTCCCGGCACCCGCGACTATGGCGTGCTCAGCGCGACCATGCAGCTTTACGGCACGGTCGAGCTGCTCTTTACCCTGCCGCCGACGGCCTTCGCACCACCGCCGGAAGTCTACTCGAGCGTCTTCCGCTTCCGATGTGCAGCCGCGATTCGACGAACTCGGCGTCAACCGCGGAAGCGCTTTCGTTCCATTCGTCCGAGCCAGTTTTGCGCAGAAGCGGAAGACGTGGGCCAACAATCTCCGCAGCGCCGGCTATAAGTCGCACGCAGATCGCAGCCGCTCTCGAAGCCGCGGGTCTCGACGCGAGCGTGCGCGCGGAAGCCGTCGACCTGCCGCACATGGCTCGAGTCTTCCAGGCGCTCATGCACTCCTGACGAAAGAAAAGCGGCGAGGAAGTCATCCTCGCCGCTTCGTCTGTTTTCAGTCAGTGGGTCCGCCACCCGACGGCGCGCTCACGTGTGGCGCCGGAGGAGGCGCCGACATGCGGGGTGCCGGAGCCGACATCCGCGGCGCCGGTGGCGGAGTATACGTCCGCGGCGCCGGCATAGTCATTCGCGGCGGTGGCGGCGTCAATGCGTGGCGCAGGCGGCGTCATCCGCTGCGGCGCAGGCATCACCGGGCGCGTTCCCAACCTGCGGAGGCACAGGCCGGAAGACCGGCCGTGTCGGAGCCATCGTAGGCGGCCTCACACCGGACGGAGATCCTCCCGGTGCGGCCTGAACCGGCGGCGCCACGCGGACAGCTATTGTTGCCGCCGTTCCCGGCGAAGCCATAGGTGCGTCGCAACCGGCGCAGTATGCGTCGCCGTCCCACCGTAGGAGAACCGCCCGGTCGGGTTTTCCAGCACCGGCAGCGGGTCGACACGCTGGCCGCCGACTTGTACGGGCTGCGTGTGATGGTTCGTGATGCCCCGATTCGGCAGTGCAGGCCCGCGCCTTACCGCTACCAGCCGGTTCGGCGTGCTCGGTGCGCCGATATGCCCACCCGGAATCGGACGCGGAGGCGGACGCCATCCATGCGGCGAGTTCCAGACGGTGATCACCGGCTGCCAGCCTAGTCCGCACTGCCCCGGTACCCAGCCCCAGCCCATGCTGTCCCAGTAGTTCCACGCGCCGCAGTGATACGGCAGCCATCCCCACGGATAGCCCGATATCCACGTGTAGCCCCAGCCGGGATAATTCGCCCAGTAGCCGTTGCCGTAAGGATCCCAGCCTGCGGGCACATCGCTCGGCACCCAGACGTCTCCGTAGCCCTCCATGGGATACCAGTCGCCGTAGGCATCCAGATCATCCCAGCCCGGCTCGTTCGTCGCGCCGCTGGTCTCGCGCGCCGTCGTCTGCTGCTGGGCTTCCTGCGCGATCTGGTTGTCGCGGTCCTGGTTCCACTGGTCCCACGTGTCGCTCTGGATCGCCGCTGTCGCCACATTCGACGCATCGTTCGCATCGAAGTGCAGGCTGTTCCCTTCCTCCACAGTCTGATCGAAGGCGCCACTCGCCGAAGCGCGCACTGTGCCGGAAAATACGGAGAGCTCCGGCGCGTTGTCCAGGCTCACGCGGAAGATTGAGTTCGTGACCGGCCGTGCCTCCGCAGCATTGAAGTGCACCTGGAAGCGCTGGCCATTCGCGGTGTTCAGCTCGAAGTAGCCCAGGCCGGAAACCATCGTGAGTTCGGTGGTCTCATTGCGCGTATCGGCGCCCGCCAGCTTGTCCAGCCGAAGCTCGCTGTTCGGCGTCACGCGCGCTACGCTGCCGTCGGTAAACTCTACCTCCGCCTGCCCGTCCTCGCCGGTCGCAAGCGCATAGCCGGAGAGCAGCGGCATGTTCGCCTGCGCTTCGTCGAAGAGAGTCGTCTCACCCTGGAGAACCTTGACCTGGCCCTGAACATAGCTCAACCGAACCAAGGCAGTGGCATCGGGCGCCTGCGCCAGAGCTGTTCCGGCGCCGACTGCCCAGGCAAGCAACGCAATGATGAATCGGTGTCCACGCATCGGGTCCACCTCCTGAAGCTCAGGCCCAAACCGCTGCTCCGCGTTCGGGTCACTGGCTCTACTGGTTAGAACACTGAATCTCACAGAAGGTCGCAGTTACCGTGCTGATCTATTCGCCAATTCGAAGATGAAGACAAGCTGAATCAGCATGCTGGCCGACTTTGTTGACTCGCGCGCTACTTCGTGACCACGCCGCCCGCTTCGATGATCGCCAGAAGATGCCGTGCCCGCTTCTGGGCGCGCTGCAGCACGGCGTCGTCCTTCACGATGGCAAGTAGAGTCGGCTCAATATTCTGCAACTCCAGTGCCTGCCCGTTCTGCACCATGCCTTCGAGCGTCTCCAACTCCGCGTCCAGGCTGAGCCGTCCGTGCTCATGCTCGATCTCCAGGCGCCGCCCCGATTCCAGAGTTGCAGCGATGCCTTGCATTTCCGTGGCAAGCCACTGAATTTTAGGGTCTTTGCTGTAGTTGTAAGAGCATCCCCCGTGGCCATCAGCGCCCTGGTAGCCCAGCTCCTTCTTTCCGGTAAAGGCGACATGCGCATCGCTACCCTCGCACGCCATGTTAAAAAATTTCTTCGCCCGCGCGATTTCGAAGATGTGCTGTGTTGTCGCCGTCGTGACCTGGATACCGCGGTCCTGGCCCTCGCTTGGCAGCGCTGCGATATCGTCCGGAGTCGTTGGTCCGGCATCGGCATGGAAGTGGCCGGTTCCATCCTCGTGCAGCATGATCGTGTACTTCGCCGGCTGCATCCGCGCATCTTCGAAATGAAAGGTCACGGTTGGCGGCGTCTGCGCCACCGCGCCCGCGCGAGGCGAGCCCTGCCATCCCGGCCAGAACAGCGAAACCCACAGCCCGCATCTACCGCGGCCTCCCGAAGGAAATAACGCTCTGCGCCGCCAACGTCTGGGCAGTATGAATATGGCAGATGGCGATCGCCAGGGCGTCGGCGGCATCCGCCGGTTCCGGCTCCCGCTCCAGCTCCAGCAGCCGCGCCACCATAAACTGCACCTGCTCTTTCTTTGCGAGCCCATAGCCGACGACAGAGGACTTCACGCTCAACGGCGCATACTCCGCGATCGGCAAACCCATGTTTGCTGCTGCCAGCAATGCGACACCCCGCACCTGCCCCAGCTTCAGCGCGGATTTTGCATTTGCGGAGAAGAAGACTTCCTCGATGGCGACCACGGCCGGATCGTGCAGCGTCATCAGCGCGGTCAGTTCGGCGTAGACTCGCGCCAGCCGCACCGGCAAGGATTCCTTCTTCGAGAGCACAATCCCACCGGCAGCGATGGCCCGCAGCCGCGACTCACGGCCGGACTCGTCCACGTCCACCACGCCGTAGCCGGTGCACTCCGTGCCGCAGTCAATCCCGAAGACCCGCATGGGTGGAAGTCTAACTCGTCAGAGCACTGAATGGCAGTGTGCGTGACGGTTCTCAGCTGACTCGCGACACGCCCTCGACCGGCGAGCTCGCCGTCGCATACAGCTTGCGCGGCATCCGCCCTGCTACGAAGCTCTCCCGCCCCGCCATCACCGCATGCTGCATCGCCTCGGCCATCAGCACCGGATTCTTCGCAGTCGCAATCGCTGAGTTGATCAGCACCGCGTCCGCGCCCATCTCCATGGCCATCGCCGCCTCCGCTGCGGAGCCGATTCCGGCGTCCACGATCAGCGGCACTTCGGTGATCATCTCGCGCAGGATGCGCAGTGTCGCGGTGTTCTGCAGCCCCATGCCGCTGCCGATCGGAGCCGCCAGCGGCATCACCGCCGCCGCGCCGGCATCCACCAGCCGCTTCGCATACACGATGTCGTCCGATGTATACGGCAGTACGGTGAAGCCTTCCTTCACTAGCACGCGCGTCGCTTCGAGTGTCGCCTGCACATCCGGATAGAGCGTCGCCTGGTCGCCGATCACCTCGATCTTCACCCAGTCCGACAAGCCCACCTCGCGCCCCAGCCTTGCCGCGCGGATCGCCTCTTCCGCCGTGTAGCAGCCGGCCGTATTTGGCAGCAGGAAATATCGCTGCGGATCAATGAAGTCCAGCAGCGACTCCTTCGTGCGGTCCAGGTTCACGCGCCGCACCGCGACCGTCACCATCTCCGCGCCGGAGGCCTCGATCGCCCGCTGCGTCTCCGCGCCATCCTTGTATTTGCCGGTGCCCACGATCAGCCGCGATTGAAAGGCACGCCCCGCTATCACCAGTGGTTCCATGGCTCCAGTTTATCGCTACAAGAGAAAAGCCCGCACCAATAGTGGCTGCGGGCCTTTCCCGGTGATCTGTTGGAGTTGACCTGAGGCGTGCACGCTTCTCAATTTCACCCGCCGGCCTCCCAATCTGGCCGAGCGAGCTATGAAGTGGGCCTCAGCGAAATGTTTCTGGTTCGCCAGGTCTAGAGCATGAACGCCCTAAGCCTCAGTCACCTCACGTACTGTGATCGAACAACTACCGTCAGAAGTTTTCATTCGCTGGATCATCCTCCTTTCCCGTGTACTTCCAAGTTATCGCCCTGCCACGCACGAGTCAAGCCGCCATGGTTTATGCCTTTGCTGCCTCGTGCTTTGTAGCTAGGATCAGCGGTGACGGGCCGGGCACCGGCAAGGTGTGCGCGCGGCGGAAACCCGCGGAGCACCATGGGCATCGATCCGGCGGTCATCCTGCGCGACGAGTAAATCGTCACGCAAGCGCGTGGAAATATTCGTCGCGCTCCACCACGTCCAGCGGCCTGCCGAACAATCGGCCCAACCGCTCTGCACTCAGCAGATCACGCTTAGTTCCATCTCCTACGATGCGCCCTTCGCGCATCAGGATCACGCGATCGATCTCAGGCAGCACATCGGGCAGGTGATGCGTCACCAGCAAAAGCCCAGTCCCCTGCTGCGCCAGCCGCCGCAGCGTCTCGCGCAGCTCGCGTTGGGCGCGCAGGTCCAGCGCATTCGAGGGCTCGTCCAGCAGCAGCATCTCCGGCCGGTGCACCAGTGCTCGCGCAATCATGATGCGCCGCGACTCGCCCGCGGACATTTCGCCCACCGGCTTCGCGGCAAGATGCGTCGCCTCCATCAGCTCCATCGCCTCTGCCGCGCGCTCGCGCATGCTCTGGGTCACTACCAGATGCGGCCACAGGGTTGAGCTGCGCAAAAATCCCGACACGACCGCATCTCTCCCCGGCGTGTGCGCGGTGCTTGGCCCCGGCATATCGGCCGAGACAACGCCAAGCCGCTTGCGCAGATCCTCCACAACCCAGCGCTCGCGTCCAAAAATCTTTACGAACGAACCTTCGCGCGCCAGCGGATAGCACTCGCAGGTCAGCACCTTGATCAGGCTCGATTTGCCGCAGCCATTCGGGCCCAGGATCACCGCGTGCTCACCCCGCCCGATCGCGAGATTGATCCCGTGGAGCACCACCGCTTCGCCGCGTGCCACGTGCACATCGCGCAGCTCTGCAAACCATTCTGTCGCCTCGTTTGTCTGCGTATCCATTCTTGTTAGAGTAAAAGCTTCATGGACACAACCTCCTCCTTGCCCCGTGGATTTCTCTGGGGAGCCGTGCGCGCCGGCATCAAAGCCAGCGGCCGCGCCGATCTCTCCGCCATCGTCGCTCCAGCGACGGCGACCGCTGCCGCCCTCTACACCACGAACAAAATCCAGGCCGCGCCGCTGGTTCTCGATCGCCGCAATCTCAGCGCAAACAACGGCCGCGTCCACACCGTGCTCATCAACGCCGGCAACGCCAACTGCGCGACCGGCGAGGCGGGCATTGCAGCCGCAGAACAATGCTGCGCCGCAGCCGCCGAGGTCTTCGGCTGCCCACCCGAAGCCATCTTCCCATCATCGACCGGCATCATCGGCGTTCCGCTGCCAGTTGAAAAGGTCCGCACGGCACTGCCTGCACTGCGCGATGCGCTTGGCGACACAGCGGAGCACTTCGCCGCCATCGCCACCGCCATCATGACCACCGACACCCGGCCCAAGACCGCCTTCGCCACCGTCGAGATCAACGGCGCGCAGGTCCGCATCGCCGGTATCGCAAAGGGCGCAGGCATGATCCATCCGCAGCTCGCTGCGGCTCCGCACGCCACCATGCTGGTCTATCTCTGCACCGATGCCGCTGCGGAGCCCGCGCTGCTCCAGCGCCTGCTCGAAGCATCCGCCGAGCCCAGCTTCAATCGCATCTCCATCGACGGAGACACCTCCACCAACGACACCGTGCTGCTGCTGGCCAGCGGCGCATCTGGAGCGACGCTCACAGACGGCAACTCTTCCGGCTTCGCGAACCGCGCTCGCCGAGGTCTGCACCTCGCTCGCGAAGCAGATCGTTGCCGACGGCGAAGGCGCCACCCACCTGATCGAACTGAATATTCGCGGGGCGGCGTCCGATGCCGACGCGCTCCGCGTCGCCAAAGCCATCGCGCATTCGCCCCTGGTAAAGACCGCGTGGGCGGGCAGCGATCCCAACTGGGGCCGGCTTATCGCGGCCACCGGCTACTCCGGCGCGCAGGTCGATCCCTGCGCGCATCGCTATCCGGCTGGGCGATCTGCTCATCTGCGAACGCGGCGGCCGCGCAGCTGGCTTTGACGAAGCGGCAGCACACCGCTATCTCAGCCAGCCCGAGTTTGCGGTCCACATCGATCTTGGCCTGGCAGCGGCGTCTGCCGCTTCTGGACCTGCGATCTCACTCGCGAGTACGTCTCGATCAACGCCGATTACTCCACCTGAGCCGCTCGAGTGACAACAATCGACGACAGTTCGCGCGCAGGATTTTTCTTCGCGCACGCCGTGCAACGAAAGTAGTGCATGCCGTGCAACCATGGATAAACACTGCATGAACCGCACAGCGCGGCGCTCTTGTGCACAGGCTTATGCACATTTCTGTTGAAAAGCACGCGTTGCGCGTTCGAACGCGCTGTGGCACCCTTACCGTTTCACAAAACCTGCTGCCCCGGACCGATCATCGGAAGATTCCTTTCCCGATCAAGCCGATTCCCCAGGCGCGCGTTCGCGTCGCTCTGCACACTCACCCACCGCGAAACGTGCTCTACAATCGTCTGCAGCCACCTTCATTCGTTCTTCCCCATTCGAGGACCACTGCTGAACATGCCCAGGCCCAGCGCGGCCGCCGCCGCACCTGCTCCCCTCATCTCCAACGAACAGCTCCGGAAGCTTTACGTCACGCTGCTTCGCACCCGTCTGCTCGGTGAACGAAACCGCCTCAAGACGGGCGCGCCGCTGGTTGCCCGAGAGGCAATCGTCACCGGCACCGTGACACATCTCACGCGACGGCGACGCCCTGATGCCGGTCGCAGGCGACAGGCTCGCCGCACTGGCGCGCGGTCTACGCCCTGCGCCACATACTCGCGGCAGAACCGCTTCCCGGTATCCTGACGCCCGCTCCAACGGCCGAAACCCGCTTTGCCATCGCCTCCGGCTATGCCATGGCGCACCAGGGCACAAGCGCGATCACGCTGGCATTCAGCGGTCCGGGCATCACGTCTCTCGAAGCGCTGCGCCCCGCTCTGGCCTACGCTGCGCAGCACAAGCTAGGGATTATCTTCATCATCGAAACCGCAGCCGACGCTGACCTCAGCAGCGCGCGGCAGACCGATCCGCTCGGCCTTTACGGTATCCCGGTCGATGGCAATGATGTCATCGCGATCTATCGCGTGGCGCAGGAGGCGATCCATCGCGCCCGCCGCGGCGTCGGACCGACGCTGATCGATTGCAAGCCCTGGCCTCTGAGCGCAAAGCAGGATGGTCCCAGCGATCCCGTGCGCCGCCTCGAGCAGACGCTGGAACACCGCGGCGTAGCTACCGGCACATTGAAGGAACGCACCATCGCCACGTTCCGAAGAGAACTCGCCGCCAACAAGGGACGATAGCCCGAAGAGCTACACCTTCACGCGCAAATCCGCGCCGCTCATCTCCGCCGGCTGCTCCAGACCGAGCATCGACAGCACGGTGGGTGAGATGTCCCGCAGCGAGCCGCCTTTCCGCAGCCGGTACTGTGCCGCGTCCTCGCTCACCAGCACAAACGGCACAGGATTGGTGGTATGCGCTGTATGCGGACCGCCGGTCACCGGGATCCACCAGCAATTCCGCGTTGCCGTGGTCTGCCGTAATCAGCATGGAGCCGCCCGCCTGCCGCAGCGCCGTATAGATCTGCCCCAGGCATGCGTCCACGGTCTCCACGCCGCGGATGGTCGGCTCCAGCTTGCCCGAATGTCCCACCATGTCGGCATTCGCGAAAGTTCACGACGACGAGTTGGAATGCCGTATCCGCCACTGCCTTGCTGACAAGATCCGCGATGCCTTGCGCGCTCATCTCCGGAGCCAAGTCGTAAGTCGCGACCTTCTGCGACGGCACCATCTGCCGGTCTTCGCCCGGAAATTCCTTTTCGATGCCGCCATTGAAGAAGTATGTGACGTGCGCATACTTCTCCGTCTCCGCCACGCGCAGGTTGCGCAGTTGCGCCGCGGCCAGCCGGTTCGCCAGCAGGTTCTCCATCGACTCCGGCAGGAGAATCATGGGCACTTTGAAGAGCTTGTCGTACTGCGTCATTGACAGATAGTGCAGCTTCTTCGGAACCTCCAGTCCGCGGAATCGTTTTATCCAGGTCCTCTGCGCCCGGCAGTTCGCGCCCGCCGTCAGCCGTTAGCCCGCTCTCCCGCGCCAGCACGCGCGTGATCTGCCGCACGCGATCCGCGCGATAGTTGAAGCAGATGCATGAGTCCTCGTCGCGCACCCGCGCCACTGGGGCTCCCGTCGCATCGCTCACAACAAACGGGACCACGAACTCGTCTGTCATCCCCTGGCTGTAGCTCTCTTTCACGCGCGCGATCGCATCGCGGTGCGCGCCGCCCTCAGCCGTTCCCTTCACCATTGCGTCGAATGTGAGGCGTTCGCGTTCCCAGCGGCGGTCGCGATCCATCGCATAGTAGCGGCCGCTCACCGTTGCCAGCTTGCCCACGCCGATCTCCTGCATCGCGCGCTCCAGCGTCTCCAGATATCCCGCTCCGCTGGTGGGCAATGTGTCGCGCCCATCGAGAAACGCGTGCACATACACGCGCTCTGCTCCGCGCATTTTCGCCGTCCGCAGCAGCGCATGCAGATGCGCCTGCTGCGAGTGCACGCCGCCATTCGACAGCAGCCCCAGCAGATGCAGTTGCCGGCCACCTTCGCAGGCGCGATCGATGGCGCGCACAATCTCCGGATGCTCGTAGAAGCTGCCATTCGCAATCATTGCGTCAATGCGAGTGATGTCCATGGAAACCACGCGGCCGGCGCCGATGTTCAGGTGGCCAACCTCGCTATTGCCCATCTGCCCGTCCGGCAGCCCGACAAAATGATCGGACGCATGCAGCAGCGTGTTCGGATACTCCCGCAGCAGCCGGTCGTAATTCGGTTTGCGTGCCTGGGCAATTGCGTTTGCTTCGCGCTCCGCGCGATATCCCCATCCATCCAGAATGGCCAGCACCAGCGGTCGTTGCATTTTGCTTTCCTTCATGGATCCTTTCATCTCAATTCAAAATATGGCAGCGGCTCACTCACTGCGCAGAAACACTGCCGACCTCAAGGCCGCGACAGTAGTCAGGATGCGGCAGGAGACGATAAATCGTGAACGCTATCGGCTCCTCTCCCGTTCGGCCACCCGGCACTTTTTCTATCAGGCGCTCGAATGCAGAACGGCGCCCCGGCGGATTGGCGTAGCTGGCCACGCGCTCGGGTGTCACATACGGCGTCGGTGGCAGCGGCTCAGCCTCCTCGCCGGCAGGCCACACTAGATACGCAGGCGCATGGCAGGCATCGCGCATAGGCGCAGGAAGCCCGGGGTGCCCGGGAGTGCTGGCGCGCCCCGGGCTCGACCAGTCCACCGGATGCCGATAGTCGGCTCCGATCGCCAGGGAGGAATAAAAGTAGCGCCCGGGAAGCCCATACACCACGCTGCCCGGTGGAATATTCGCACGCAACTCCTTTTCCACGATCCGCGGGTTCCTCTGCTCCCAGTGCATCAGCGTCGGCATCTCTCTGGCAGCGCGTAACGTAACCATAAATAGGCACAATACCAGTCCGATGCCCCGGGCCAACCGCATGCGAACGCCTGAGAAAGATCCGGTCCATGCCATCAGTGCCGCAATCTCGATCAGAAAACCCCAGTAGATAAACATATTGAGCGAGCGAGCGGTCAGAAGCAGCGTCGCCATCAGGTTGAGCAGTCCGATAACCACTAGCCAGCGCTGAAAGCGCGTGATCTGCCGCCAGCGGGAGACATCCACCAGGCCGATAACGAACAGCAGAGCACCAAAATAGAGCACCTGCGTCACAGCATGGCCAAAGCCCCACCTGCCGCCCATCAACGGACTCACATCAACGGCATCGCCCGCACTGGCATGGCGGACTGCTGTTACAAAACCCCAGATGGTCATTCGCAGCGGCAGCAGAATCAGCGACCATACCACGATGCAGGCGCCGATCACCGCAGCCATCACGGAGGCTTTGTGATGCGCGATACGCAGCGGCAGCAGAAGTACCATGAGGACAAGCAGCGGCCACGCACGCGGAGTGGTCGAGGCCGCAACGCCCAGCAGCGCGCCAAACGCAATCCATCGCCGGATGGGGATTTCGCTGGTCACATCATCCGAATCCACCGCGGCAATGGCGAGCGCGAAGACGATCAGCGCCAGCGTCCACGAGTCCGGCCGTCCGGGCAGAGAGATTTCAAAGCTGAAGCCAATCGACAGAGCGCAAAACAGGGCCGCGCCCATCGCAACTGCCCATGACCGGCGCAGGCGATAGAACAGTACCGCGACAGACGCGAGATAGACAACGTCTCCGGCAAAGGTAAAGCTCCGCCATGTTCGCATCGACAAGCCAAATATCTTCAGCACGACGTTCGCAAGCCAGAAGATGGTCGGCCCATAGAACAGAAGCGGACTTACCGGACTTGGATAATCGGCAAGCACGGAAGGGACACCGCCCTTGTGCCGCAGCATCGAAAGGCAGGTAGAGGCCCAATACGTTTCGTCTTCCCATCCCGTATGCGTGCGCACGATCGGAATGTACGCGAGCAGCAGGGTGGTCAGCGTGGCGGCCGCGAACAGAACGGCACACCGGTCGCGCCGAACCGATGCTTTCATCAAGCCTTTCTCTCCAATATCAGCCCTCTTCGCCACGGAGCGCGCCTGGCGTTCACACGCTAGATAGTACAGTAGTGTGACGCATGCAGCCCGCAGTTGAAACACCACTCCACGGCACCGAGCATCGCTCCTGGAGCCTGCGACGGATCACCTCCGGCTCGTCGTGGATCCCGGAGATCGATGGGCTGCGCTTCATCGCGATCGCGTTGGTTGTGCTCTTTCACCTCGCCGCGGAGGTCAGTGCGAAAAGCCGCGTCACGTTTACGACGCAGGATTGGTACGCGGGCCTGTTTGCATTTTTCAGCCGCGGCGATATCGGCGTGCGGATCTTTTTCGTCATCAGCGGCTTTATTCTCGGCCGGCCCTTCGCACGCCATTATCTACTCGGCCACGCCCGCCCTTCGCTGCGCAGTTACTATCTTCGGCGGCTCACCCGCCTGGAGCCGCCCTATCTCATCAACATCGCCGTTTGCGCCATCTCCATCGTGCTTTATGGCCATCTTCCGGTACGGGAAATATTTCCCCACTTCGCGGCAAGCGCCGTTTACCTGCACGGCTTTATCTTCCGGACACGCCAAGGTCGTCAATCCCGTAGCCTGGACGCTCGAAATGGAGGTGCAGTTCTATCTTTTAGTGCCGCTGCTCACGCTTATCTTTCTTGTGCGCAATCGCTGGCTACGGCGCACCGCGCTGGCCGCGATCTCGCCATCGCAATACCGGCGGTGCAGAATGCCTTCATCTCCGGCAGGATCAGCGGCCACTCTCATTTCTGGGCAACCATCGGCTGGCTGCTGCAATACTTCCTTGCCGGCATGCTGCTCAGCGATATCTACGTCACCGAGATGCCCTCATGGCGGGCGTCATGGGTATGGGACCTGGTGAGCGGCGCTGCGTGGTACATCCTGCTTTTCACCGGGCATGGCTGCGCTCTATCCCGTGGAGCCGCTTCTGATCGCTCTCGCATTCGTCGGCGCATTTCGCGGCGTGCTCCTCCACCGCCTCCTCACCATCGAATGGCTCGCGATCGTCGGCGGCATGTGCTACTCCATTTATCTCTGGCACTTCTTCATCATCGCGCTGGTCTTCAAAGCCAGCCGCCATCTGCTTCTCACCCATGACCTGCTGGGCGACTTCCTGGTGCAGAGCGTGCTGATCCTGCCTTGCATCCTCGCCTTCTCGGTCGCCTATTTCGTAGTCATCGAGCGGCCCTGCATGGATCCGGCATGGCCGCAAAAACTTCGGGCCGCCTTGAGCAGAAGCTCACGGCGGCCCGAAGCTGCGTAACGCGTTCCTTCGTTAGCGCTGCGGTTTTGTTGTCGGACGGTGGAGGAGTGGCCGGCGCCGGAGCAGTGGAGGGTGATGCGGACTGCCCGGGAGCCGCGCTTCCGTTACCCGGCGCGCCCTGCGGCGGATGCTCTGCCTGATACTTCTTCTGCGCCGCCTCGATCTCCGGCCGGTGCTTCTCGATCGCCTCGCGTCCAAGCTGGCGGCCCTTCTGCTGCGCTGCCGCTACACTCTCGCCCAGCAGCGGCGGCATGGACTGCAGCACGCGCTTGCCTGCCGGCGTGCGATAGAACTCCAGCGCCTTCGCCGCGTCCGCCTGCGAAAGGTACTTCGCATAGATCGGCTGCATCAGCGCGGGATAGTCGATGCTGCTGACGTTCGACTGCACATCGGTCCACACATCCTCGGGAATGAAGGGCGCGGCCTGCCGATTCATCGAAATCATCTGCGACCAGTTGCTGTCTTCAATCTTCTTGTAATTCATCAGGTCCAGCAGTTCGCGGGTCTGCGCCAGTGTTATCGGGTCTTTAGGCGGCGCGGGCTGTCCTGGCGTCAGCGGGCTGATATTGCGGTTTGACGGTGAGGTTGCATTGGGCGCGCTCGGCTGCGTCTGAGCCTTTGCCGCCGCGCCCCTGGACGTGGTGCTGCTCTGGGCGAAGGCGCTGCCTGCCGCGCACGGCGACTGCCAGCAGGGCTCCGCATATGACTGTAGGAACAAACTTCATCAAGACACTCTTTCCTGCGCAGTGCTTCCCACCGCGCGTCGCTATTCGTTCAATCACAATTCACAGACTCGATGCCCAGGAACTCTGCCGCCTGTCCCAGTTCCTCTTCGATCCGCAGTAGCTGGTTGTACTTGGCAATTCTGTCCGTGCGCGAAGCCGAGCCGGTCTTGATCTGGCCCACTCCGGTCGCCACCGCCAGATCCGCGATAAACGTATCTTCCGTCTCGCCGCTGCGGTGTGAGATAACCGACGTGTAGCCATACCGCCGCCCCAGCTCGATTGCTTCCAGCGTTTCACTCACGGTGCCAATCTGGTTCACCTTGATCAGGATCGAATTGGCCACCCCTTCATCGATGCCCTTCTGCAACCGGTCCGTATTCGTAACGAACAGATCGTCCCCGACAAGCTGCATGCGGCCGCCCAGCTTCTCGGTCAGCAGTTGCCAGCCCTTCCAGTCGTCCTCCGCCAGGCCGTCTTCGATAGAGACAATCGGGTACTGCCGCACCCAGTCGCTATAGAAATTCACCATCTCCTCGCTCGTCTTCTCGCTCTTGTCGGACTTTTTGAAGACGTAATTGCCGCTGGCCTTGTCGAAAAACTCGCTCGATGCCGGATCGAGAGCCAGTGCGATGTCCTCGCCCGCCTTGAAGCCGGCCTGTTCGATCGCTTCGAGAATGACCTCGATCGCCTCGACATTTGACTTCAGCGATGGCGCAAAGCCGCCCTCGTCGCCCACGGCGGTGTTGTAGCCCTTCTTCTTCAGCACGCCCTTGAGCGTGTGGAAGACTTCAACGCCCCAGCGCAGTGCGTCGGAGAAGCGCTCCGCGCCCACCGGCATCACCATGAATTCCTGGAAGTCCACGTTGTTGTCCGCATGCGCGCCGCCGTTGATGATGTTCATCATCGGCGTCGGCAGAATGCACGCATTCACGCCCCCCAGGTAGCGATAGAGCGGCAGCTTCACCGCCGCGGCCGACGCGCGCGCGCACGCCATCGAGACCGCAAGGATCGCGTTCGCGCCGATCCGGCCCTTGTTCTCCGTGCCGTCCAGCGAGATCATCGTCGCGTCGATCAGTCGCTGGTTCGCCGCATCCATGCCGGTCAGTTCCGGCGCCAGGATGCTCTCCACGTTCTCGACTGCCTGCAGCACGCCCTTGCCCAGGTAGTGCGACTTGTCCCCGTCGCGCAGCTCCACTGCTTCGTGCTCGCCCGTCGAGGCGCCGCTCGGCACGGCCGCGCGGCCAATCGCGCCGCCGTCCAATACCACGTCTGCCTCTACTGTCGGGTTTCCGCGTGAGTCAAGAATCTCCCGCGCATGTATCTGCGCAATCTCCGTCATATCGCTCCTTGTGATCTGGTGCCGCAAGCGGTCGTTCAACTTCGGGCGGCGGTCTACCGGAATCGGCTCGCCGGTCGCCCCGCCAATCATGCTGATCCAATTGCTCATGTGTTGTGTCGGTTAGAAATTCGCGAGTTTCCTTTGGTCCCGGCAGCAGATGGCGATCGAACGCCGCCGAGGGGCAACTTCAAAAGTCTAACAAAGCAACCGCGCAAGCACAGATTGCGGCTTCGCCGCGACGTCGCCTTTTGCCAACCCTCGCTGCTCGCCGTCCGCCTGCTACTGCGCTGCCTTCGGCTGCCCACCCGCATTCCACCGGGGAACGAAGTCGCTATCTGCCAGCCAGCGCACCGGCGCCACCAGAGACTGAATCGCCGCCGTCATGAACGAAATGTCCAGATGGGCCAGATCGTCATCGGGCTGATGATAGGTCGGCACCGTGCCCCAGCCTGCCGCCGTATGCGCCACCACGCCCTTCAGGGCCAGCGCGTAATTGTCCGATCGCTCAAAATAGCGCTGCTCCGGATACGGATCGGCCCCGAGCAGCGCCCCATGTTCCTTCAGCGCCGGCCCCAGGTTGGACCGCTCCCAGCCCGGTCAGCAGCAGCACGCCTTTGGGCATCTTCGGATCCTGGTTGCCGATCATTTCGAACTCGAGATTCGCCACCAGGTCCTTCAGCGGCACCGGAGGATGCTCGCCGAAATACGTCGACCCCAGCTCGCCGGCCTCCTCGCTGCCGTAGCAGACAAACAGTACGCTGCGCCGCAACGGCGGGCCGCTGGCCAGCGCATGCGCCAGTTCCAGCACCGCCGTCGTGCCTGCTGCATCATCATTTGCGCCGTTGTAGATCCCGTCGCCCGTTCACCTGCGGCCGCATGCCCAGATGGTCCAGGTGGGCGCTCAGCAGAATCGTTCCGGCATGGGGATCTGTCCCCGGCAGATAGCCAATCGCGTTGTAGGTAAAGCGCGGAGCGGTCTGCGGAGCCGCGTTGACAGTGAGCGAAACCGTCTCGCCATCCTTCACGCTCTCCAGCCTAGTCACAGCCCCTGCCGACAGGGCCGCGACCGTCACGCGGTGTTGCTCAGCGGGAGCATCCGCCAGCCGCATCGAGATGCGCGTCTTCCCGCCGAGCATCTCCATCATCTTCTGCGTGGATGCGTCCTGCTCCACCAGCACAACTGCCGCGCCGCCGCGGTAAAGCGGCCTCAACGAGCGCATCGCGCCGCCGTCAGCTGCAGGATGCTCCAGCAGCACTACGGAGCCGCGCTGTCACCTTTGCGTTCGCAGCGTCCTTCGCTTCCACGCGCACCAGAGGCCCGCTCGCCGACTGCCCACCGGCCACAAGCAGGTGAAAGTCTCCATCTTCCGCCAGTGTCGTGCTGCCCGCGCTGATGGTTGCATGACCGTCCAGAACCGGCTGCACCACCTCCGCGTGCTGGATGTAGCCGCTCATCCCGGGCGCGGGTTTGAGCCCATAACCGAGAAACTCGCTCGCTACATACGTTGCGGTGACTTCTTCGTCGTGTGTCGCGCTGCCGCGGCCCTGCATGGCATCACTGGCCAGAAATTCCTCGTGCGCCCTCACCCATTCCGGCTTTACCGTCCATGCGCTGCTCGCGCTCTGCGCAACGACAGCCGGTGCGACCGCCAGCAGTACTGCACCGCAAACCACCCACTTCAAACGTCGGAGACGCACGAATCCTCCACTTTCCAGGACGAAACAATATCTCGCCCGAGAGATCATAGCCGAGGCCACGAGCATTTCAGGGCATAGCCTCGTCAATGGATCGAATGGATCGATTGTCAGGAAAGCAAGCCGGAGTCTCGAATGGCCTCGATCTCAATATCGCGGCACGGCGGGATCCACATTCCGCGCCCAGGCATCGATCCCGCCGCGCAGCGACTGCGCCTGCTCAAATCCCTGATTGCGCAGCCAGTTGGCCACGTTGAGGGAGCGGACACCGTGATGGCAGATGACGACAATGCGACCGTCCGGGTCCAATTCGTTGTGGGCCCGCGCCGGGACCTCGCCCATCGGCATCGCATACGCGCCGGGAAAGCCCACCGAATTGGTCTCCCACGGCTCGCGCACATCCAGCAGAAAAGGCACGCTTTCGCCCGCGAGCATCGCCTTCAGCTCCTCGGGAGCGAGTTCAAGGTCTAACATAGATAGAAAGAAGGATGTATCCGCCGCTCCAGAGGTTTGACCCATTTCGGAAAGGCCCCTGTTCGACACGTGTTCCGGTGGTAACCAGGCCCGGTTTACGTGATACAAACGAGACACTATTTTCAAGAAATGAGCAGTAGTAATGGCAGGTGAGAAGGTACTGATCGTAGAAGACGAGCTCCACGCATTGATGGGGCTGGCTGAACTTGTCTCCGGCTGGGGATATCGCACGGAGACCGCCCGCGACGGCGCCGAAGCGCTGGACAAGGTGATGGCCTGGCAGCCGGGCATTGTGGTTACAGATATGAAGATGCCGCGCATGGATGGCATCGAGTTGCTGAACCGGCTCACCGAGCTTGCCGATAAGCAATGCGTCATCCTGCTCACCGCGCAGGGCTCCATTGACCGCGCCGTCGAAGCCATGAAGCTGGGCGCATACGACTTCATCCAGAAGCCCGTCGACCCCACTCGTCTCAAGATGATCCTGGCCAACGCCTCGCGCCAGCGCGAGACCGAGCAGGAGCTCGACTTTACCCGCCGCAAGCTGCGCGAAAAGGGAGTCCTCGGTTCGCTCGTCGGCTCCTCCAAGAAGATGCAGGACATATTCGCTCTCATCGAGCGCGTCGCTCCTTCCACCGTCTCGGTCCTGATTACCGGCGAGAGCGGCACCGGCAAGGAAGTCGTCGCGCGCACCCTGCATGAGCTGAGCCCGCGCAAGGCGAGGCCCTTTGTGGCTGTCAACTGCGCCGCGATCCCGGAGACGCTGATCGAAGCCGAAATCTTCGGCTATGAGAAGGGCGCCTTCACCGGCGCCATCGAGCGCAGCCCCGGCTGCTTCGAACTGGCGGAAGAAGGCACGCTGCTGCTGGACGAGATCGGCGAAATGCCGATTGGCACCCAGGCCAAGCTGCTCCGCGTGATCGAGGAGCGCAAGCTGCGCCGGCTGGGCGCGAAGATCGAGAAAACGACCAACGTGCGCGTCCTTGCAGCCACCAACAAGGACCCTCGCGAGGCCGTGGAGGATGGCCATCTTCGTGCCGATCTCTTCTATCGCCTGAACGTCTTCAACATCCATATGCCACCGCTACGGGAGCATAAGGAAGATATCCCGGCCATCCTGGAATCCATCCTGGCCGATATGAACGAGAAGCACGAGCGGGCGGTTACCGGCGTGGACAAGGAGATGCTCGCTCGCCTGATGAGCCACGACTGGCCGGGCAATGTCCGCGAGCTGCGCAACACCATCGAGCGCGCGGTCATCCTGTGCGGCGAAGGCCAGCTCGAATCGCGCCATCTGCCCCCCGGCTTTGGCGAGCGGCGTCATGCGTCCCAGCGCGGACGATGCGGCCAATGCGAATTCCGTCCAGGTCGAGGTGGGCGCGACGGTCGATGAGGCGGAGCGGCTGCTCATTCTCAAGACCCTTGAGTCCACCCGCAACAACAAGACCCGGGCCGCGGAGATCCTGGGCATCAGCCTCAAGACTCTGCATAACAAGCTCAAGGAGTATGGCAGCGCCTCATTTGCCGCCAGCGAGAGCATCGAAGAGCGCGTATAAACAATGTAACGACAACAGCTGTAAACCTAAGATTCCTGCAGAATTAGCTCGACCGTTGTATTGCCTTGTGGTTCCTCAAGAGATAAAACCCGCTCAGGCCCTCGTTCGGGACGCCTTCTGCAGGAAAACTACTCAAGCTCGCCACCCCCGAGGCTGAGTTTCCTGTTTCAGGGGTGGCAACCGCAACGGGTACCATAACCTGAGCCCCCATGCGCCTGAAGACAAAACTAGTGCTCGCCATCACCGGACTTGTCTTTCTGGTGGTGACGGTTTTGTCCTGGCTCTTCCTGGAGCAACTGCTCGCCCAGCGCATCAGCCAGTCCTACACCGCCAACGACATGGTGGCGCGCCAGATCCTCTACAGCACCACGCTCGCCCTCAACAACAGGCTGCAGGGCCGTCAGATCGATCCCAATGACCCTGCCGCGCTGCGCGTCTGCCGTTTCCGAGGTCCTGCAGCATGATGAAGGCCTGAACGGGCTGCTCAGCTCGGTCAATCGCTATGCGCCGACCGTCTTTGATGTCGCCATTGCCGACCGTGACGGCAGAGCCCTGCTGAGCACCGACCCTACCCAGGACAATGTCGACCTGCCGGAGCGTGAAGATTACGCCGTGCTCCAGCACGCGGGCGTTATCACCACGCATGCGGGCCGTCTTCGGGCCGCCGCGGAATTACAACATCGTCCTGCCCCTGGAACGGACACGCCCAACGGGAAAAAGTCCCCTTCCTCACCATACGGGTCGGCATCCGGACCACCTTCCTGCGCAACGTCTTCGCGCCCTGGATCTGGGCCTCGCTCACCTTCACCGGCATCGCCATCCTGTCCTCGCTGATCATCGCGGCTCTCCTCGCGAACCTCGCTCTCCAGCCGATCGAGCAGATCAATCTACGCCTCGACACCCTCGAGCACGCAGGCTTCGAGCAGGATGCCTTCGAGGCTGGACCAGCCCGAGCCCGCCGAGCTACCGGCCCCGAAGGAAGGACGGCTCATCCGTCCCTCCGCCCTCATCGGTCCTTCAACCGAAGACACGGTCGTCCAGGTTTCGGACAAGATAGAGCGCATCGGCCGCCGCATGCGCAACGTGGAAGAGGTTTTCTCCGCAATGAAGGAGAACCTCGACTCCATCATGTCCAACCTGCAGGACGGCATCCTGCTCTTCACCGCCGAAGGTCGTGCCGCCCTGGTCTCCGACTCCGTCGAGCGCTTCCTCGGCATCCCGCGCAGCCATCTCTTCGGCAACTCGCTGACCGGCATCTTTACGCTGGAGACAAAGCTTGGCCGCCTGGTGCGCGACGCCTTCGACACTGGCCGGGTGCTCGATCAGGAGGAGATCGAAACCGAAACCGGCCGCCGCGTGCAGGTCTCGCTGGACTTTGTCGTCGATCAGGAGTCCGCCCCCGGCGCTTCCCTGGGTGCACTTCTGACCCTCCATGACCTCGAATCCGTCCGCGAGCTGGAGAGCGAGCTCGAGCTATCCCGCCGTCTCGCCGCTATCGGCCGCCTCACCTCCGGCGTCGGCCACGAAGTCAAGAACCCCATCAACGCCATCGTGGTGCACCTGGAGCTCCTCCGCAACAAGCTTTCCGGCCCTGATGCGCGCGCCATGCGTCATCTGGAAATCATCGAGAGCGAGATCCAGCGGCTCGATCGCGTCGTCCAGACCCTGGTCGACTTCTCCCGGCCAGTCGAGCTTCAGCTCAAGGAACAGGACCTGCGCCGCGTCGTCTCCGGGGTCCTCATGCTGGCCTCCGCCGAGCTCGAGACCCATAATGTTCGTGTTTCCAGTCACATGCCGGAGCGGCCCTTGATAACCAAGGTCGATGCCGACCTGATCAAGCAGGCGATCCTGAATGTAGTCCTGAATGGCGCGCAGGCCATGGCTCAGGGCGGAGAGCTGCACGTGAGCCTGCGCGAGGAAGGCCGGATGGCCGCCATCGAGATCGCCGACAGCGGCAGCGGCATCCCGCCTGACATACGGAACAAGATCTTCGACCTTTACTTCACCACTCGCAAGGACGGAAGTGGTATTGGCCTGGCCATGACTTACCGTATCATTCAGCTACATAACGGCAGTATTGACGTACAATCGGAACAAAATATAGGCAGTACGTTCACCTTGAAACTTCCTCTGCTGGCTTCAGCGGAGGGTAAACTGCGCGGTTCTCAGTTGGATAAGACAAGCTCGGCTCCGGCCTTCACTTCCGAAGGGTCCGGCCTATGACACGGCGTTTTTTCTGCCTGACATCCATGGCCGCAACGCTGCTCCTACCAGCGTTATCAGGCTGCGCCTATCTTCAGAAGAGCGCGCCGCCCCCGGTGCCCATCATCACCCAGACCCACGCCATCCTGCCGCCGCCGCTCACGCCGCTCGATGTCGGTCTAAGTCTGAATAGTCCCCCGCTACCGGATCTACCCGACCCCGCCGCCCCCGCGGCGCAGCCCACGCCGCCGCCAGCCTCGGCGATCGTCGATGCGACAAAAAAGCCAGCCAAGCCCGGCCGTCATCGCGGTCGCAAGGGAGAGGTGGAAATAGCCGAGCAGACGCGTGAGCGCGAAAACCGCGAGAAAGAAGCCCAGCCGCCGGCTCTGAAAACGGTCAGGCAACGCCGGAAGCCCAGAATGTGAAAGTCACTGCGCCGACGCCCAGCGGCGACACCACACAGCCCACTGCCATCGGTCAGCTCACCGCCGGCCCGACGCCGGACACCTCCGGATCACGCCAGCAAGCGGCGAGCCTGATTGATACCACCCAGCGCGGCGTGAACTCGCTGCGGAACCTCAATGGGGACCAGAACAAAACCGTAGTTCAGATACGCAGCTTCCTCGATCAGGCACAGCGAGCGTTACACAACGGGGACGTAGACGGCGCCCATACCCTCGCCACGAAGGCCAAGACACTCCTCGACGAGCTCACCGGAGCCAGTTAAGGCATCGAGTCGCTACCGCTCTCCCCACTTCAGCTTCTGCCGCAGCACATCGAAGAACCCCTCCGTCCTGAGCCGCACCAGCTGCACAGTGTGATCCGAGCGGCGGCACTGGAGGCTATCGCCCACCTGCACCTCGATCGCTTCCTGCCCATCGACCGTGAGATACGTCTGGTCCGGCACGCCGACGACGCTCAGCGTGATCTCTGCATCGCCGTGCACCACCATCGGCCGGATCGTCAGCAGGTGCGGACAGATTGGCGTCACGATCATCGCGTCCACATCCGGCGACATGATCGGTCCGTTCGCGGCCAGATTGTAGGCGGTCGATCCGGTCGGCGTAGAAACGATCACGCCATCCGCGCGAAACGACATCGCCAGTTGCTTGCCCAGCAGCACGCGGAAATCGCCCATGCGCGCAATCGCGCCCTTCGACACCACGATGTCGTTGAGCGCCTCATAGCATCGGAAGAGCTGGCCGTCGCGCATGACATCCACGTGCAGCATGGCGCGCTTTTCAATATGACATTGGCCACAGGTCCAGCCTTCGAGATTCGAGAACAGCTCCGTCAGCCGCACTTCGGTCAGGAAGCCCAGCGAGCCCAGGTTCACGCTCAGGATCGGCACTTTCGGCTTCGCAAACACACGCGCAGCCGCCAGCAGCGTGCCGTCGCCGCCCAGCACAATCGCCAGCTCGGGATGATGCTCCGGCATCTCGTGCCGCGGCACAATATTCGCGCTCTGCACATAAGTGCCGCTCACCGGGTCGAGAATCGGCTCGATGCCGCGCGCACGTATCCACAGCACCAGCTCGTTCAGGATGGGAGCCAGGTCCGGCTTCTGCGGCTTCGAGATCACAGCAATGGTGCGCATCGGTCTTTCAGTGTAATGGAAGCGCCACCGCAATTCGTGAAGCGAATCAGCAAGTCAGCAAGCCAGCCAACCAAACAGTCATCCCGCCCTGAGGCGTGGCGGGGAGCGACACCGGCGAAATGCAAGGATCTGCTGTTCGCGCTGGTCGCATTGCAAACACAGAAGATTCGGATCCCAGTAAAGCGCCGCTGCACTGACGACTACCCCCATCGCGCATGCAGCAGAAACTCCCGGTTCCCCTCGGCGCCCAGCACGGGCGAATCGATCGTTTCGATCTCCCCACCGCCCAGCTCCGCCACCGACGCCCGTACACGCTCCACGGCCAGCGCATGCGCTGCAGGATCGCGCACGATCCCGCCCTTGCCCACGTGCTCGCGTCCCGCCTCGAACTGCGGCTTCACCAGCACAACCGCCTCGACTCAAACTCGGCCGCATCGCAGCCATCACAGCCGGCAGCACCAGCGTGGCCGAGATGAACGAGACATCCATGGCCATAAAAGTAACGTGCCATGGTGACCTGTTCCAGCTCCAGCTTCCGCGCATTCGTCCGCTCCAGCAATCTCACACGGGAATCCACGCGCAGCTTGTGCGCGATCTGCCCGTAGCCGGTGTCGATTGCCAGCACCGCCGCCGCGCCATGCTGCAGCATGCAATCCGTAAACCCGCCGGTCGAAGCGCCCACATCCGCGCAGATTCGTCCGCGCCAGATCGATCTTCCAGTGCTCTAGCGCCGCCTCCAGCTTCAGGCCGCCGCGGCTCACATAGCGCAGGTCCTCGCCCAGCAGGCGCACCGCAGCATCGTCCGCCACACCTGCTCCTGGCTTCTCCACCTTCTGCTCATTCACCAGCACGCGGCCGGCCAGGATGAGCGCCTGCGCCCGCTCGCGCGTCGCCACCAGGCCGTGCTCCACCAGAAATTTGTCGAGCCGCAGTTTCATCTCGCGCCTATGTCATCTAACGAAAGGGCGCACGCTGAGTGACAGCCCGGCGATTGGTTGCGTATCATGACCACGCACTCCGCAAATGTTTGAATCCCCTTCCAATCCGAAGCCCTCTGATAACCGTACATTGAATAGCAAAACGGCAATCGGAAGCGTCGACGATGCCTCACTGCTGACGCGCATGGGGCAACGCGACGAGAACGCGATGGAAGATCTTTTTCGGCGCTACAGCGGGGCTGTCTACTCGGTAGCGCTCAGAGTGCTGCATGACAGCGGCCAAGCAGAAGACGTGCTGCAGGAGGTTTTTTTGCAGCTCTGGCGCAATCCGACGGCTTTTGTCCAGCAGCGCGGGTCGCTGGGCGGCTGGCTGGTTGTGGTTGCGCGGAACCGAGCCATCGATCTGCTCCGCCGCCGCAAGCCGACCGATTCGGTCGAAGACGTGGTGCTCGCCTCCTCCGTCAATGTAGCCGAAGAGGCCGAACGCAACACCACCATGCAGAAGGTGCGGCAGGTCATCGCAGGATTGCCCCAGGAGCAGCAGAAAGACGCTGGAGCTTGCATACTTTGAAGGACTCAGCCACACCGAGATCGCCAGCCGCACCGGCGATCCGCTCGGCACGGTCAAGACGAGGATCCGCCAGGCATTGATCAGCTTACGAAAGGCATTTCCGGCATGAGCGACCCACGCCAAATTCCGTCTGAGGACCTCGCGCTCTACGCGATGCAGGCCCTTCCCGCGGAAGAGATGGCCGCGGTGGCCGCCGCCCTGCGCGAAAATCCGCAGGCGCAGCAGGAGCTCGCCCAGATTCAGGGCGACCTCGCGCTGCTCGCGCTCTCTGCCGAACAGCAACCCGCTCCCGCAGGCGCTTTCGAGCGTCTGCAGGCGCGCATGCGCGAAAGCGCTTTAAATCCAGAGCCAATGACAACCACCGCATACGACATCTCATCCGCACCCGCGCGCCGCAGCAAGTGGGCAACCTTCACACCATGGGCCATTGCCGCTGCGCTCGCCATTGCCTGCAGCATTCTCGGCTATCGCGTCAGCTCGCTCAATGACGCGCTCGATGGCGAATCCCGCCTGGTCTCGCAACCTGGCCGCGAAGGCATCGCACGCTCAGCAGGTGCTCGAAGTCCTGAATGCGCCGGATGCGCAGCGCGTCACGCTAACGACCAGCAAGACGCCTCCCGCGCCCACCGCCCACACCGTCTATCTGGCGGACCGCGGCGCGCTGGTCATGGAGGCCAGCCATCTCCAGCCCGTGCCTGCAGGCAAAGCCTATGAGCTCTGGGTCATCCCTGCCAGCGGCGGCGCCCATCCCGGCCGGAACCTTCCGCCCCAACCCGGAGGGATATGCCTCCGTCGTGCTGCCCAGAATACCCAGCGGCGTGCCGGCAAAGGCCTTCGGCATCACGGTTGAAAACGCCAGCGGCTCCGCGACGCCAACCCTCCCGATCGTCCTTTCCGGCGAATAGGACCAGGTAACCAGCCTCGGTGCCCTCGCGTAAAGCCAAGGCGCAGGCGGGTGTTCCACGTTACGCGGACACCACCCAAATTCTCACTACGCCAAAAAAGGAAAGCGCTCCGCAGGCAGGGAGCGCTAAGTTTTCAGGAGACGTTCGCAAATCAGACTACGGTTCCGTGCGCCCAGCGTCTTCAGACCGGGGAAGGGTTTTGTTCTCCATCCCTGGATGGAGTTCTGCGTCCGGTGGCCGCTGTAATAAAAATGGCGCTCCCCGATGAAGGAGCGCCGTATGCATTTCCAGGAGACGTCAACTTACAGGGGCATCATGCCCTATCTCCGTGAAATTTACAAGAACGATTTTGTACGGGCCTGCAATCCAAATACTTAAGCCGCGTTCTCTGCAATATCACTTTCTCGAACAAACGATTGCATGCAGCGGTTTCGCACCAAAGGATACGATTCCCGATTCGGTATCGCGCATTTTCAGGCCCGTTCTCCGGCTTCCTGCTCAGACCGGTTCCATGACCGTGTCGCCTTCGCCCGGCGCCAGGAAGCGGTTCGCGTCCAGCCCATGCTGGCGGGTGTAGAGATCGTAATACCGGCCGCCCAACGCGTAGAGCGTCTCGTGCGTGCCGTGCTCCACGATCTGCCCGGCTTCCACCACAAGGATCTGGTCCGCGCGCCGTATGGTTGAAAGCCGGTGCGCGATCACGAAGGTCGTGCGTCCCTGCATCAGGAAACTGAGCCCGTGCTGGATCATTGCCTCGCTCTCTGAATCGAGCGACGAAGTTGCTTCGTCGAGAATCAGAATGCGCGGCTGCGCCAGAATTGCTCTGGCAATTGACAGCCGCTGACGCTGGCCGCCGGAGAGCTTCACGCCGCGTTCGCCCACGATGGTCTGGTAGCCGTCCGGAAAGCGCTCCGCAAACTCATCCACGCGCGCAACTGCGCAGGCATCGAGGAACTGTTCTTCCGTCGCATCGGGCCGCGAGAACATCACGTTCTCCCGGATCGTGCCGTCGAACAGGAATGACTCCTGCAGCACCACGCCGAGCTGGCTGCGATAGCTATCCAGCTTCACGGTCGAGAGATCGACGCCGTCCACCAGGATGGTGCCCGCGTCCGGCCTGTGAAAGGCGCAGATCAGGCTGATGATGGTGGATTTGCCTGAACCCGAAGACCCGACCAGCGCCGTCACCGTGCCCGGCTCGGCATGGAACGAGATGCCGTGCAGCACCGGCTTGTCTGGCTCGTACGCGAAGCGGACTTCGTTGAACCGCAGGTCGCCAACCACTGAGGGGAGGTCGATGATTCGGCCGGGCTCGTCATACTCCTGCCGCTCGCTCAAAATTTCGCCGGTGCGGTCCAGCCCGGCGATCGCCTCGGTAAGCTGCGTGCCCACGTTCACTACCTGAAAGATGGGAGCGATCATGAATCCGAGAAAGGCCGCGTATTGCACGTAGCCGCCCGGAGTCATATGACCGGACAGCGTCTGCCGCGCCGCCATGAACATCACCATCGTCCCCATCAGGCCAACCACCAGCGACGACGCCATGGAGAGCACTGACGTCATCGTGAGGGATTTCATGACATTGTCCAGGATGCGATAGACTCCTGTTGCGAATACCGAGGCCTCTCGGGTCTCCGCGTGATAGCCCTTCACCACGCGCACGCCTCCCAGCGACTCCGTAAGCCGCCCGGTGACCTCGGCGTTGATTTTGCCGCGCTCGCGAAAGATCGGCCTCATGACGCGCAGCGCCTTCTGTAGCACACCGGCAAACAGTGCGATGACGCAGAAGACGATGAGCGTGATGCTGGTGCTGATCCTGAGCAATAGTACAAACGTGATGATGGCTGTGATAATGCCGCCGACGAAATCCACCAGCCCGGTGCCGATCAGGTTGCGCACGCCCTCGACGTCGGACATAATCCGCGACACCAGGTTGCCGGTGCGATTGGCGTCGTAAAAGCTGACGGACAGCCGTCCGATATGCGCCTGCACCATCTTGCGCATGTCGGCAATCATGCGCTGCGCCGCCTTCGAGAGCAGTTGCGTGAGCGCGAATGATGTAGCTGCCTGGATCAGTGTAGCGCCCAGCACGAGGACGATCAGCGGTAGCAGCCTGGTTGCCTGTTTCCTGTACAGCACGTTGTCGACAAAGAACTTCGTCGAAGCGGGGAGCGCTAGGCCGCAGATGCGATTGATGATCATCAGCACGAACCCCAGGGCCAGCAGCCAGCGCCGCGGGCGGA
Organism: uncultured Acidobacteriaceae bacterium; assembly: GCA_963797895.1. Lineage (GTDB taxonomy): Bacteria > Acidobacteriota > Terriglobia > Terriglobales > Acidobacteriaceae > KBS-83. The sequence goes on along the minus strand of CAWCRD010000005.1, from coordinate 1,081,240 downwards.
TGAGCTGCCACACCTGTGGCCATGCCTCCGTCAGCTTCGGCTTGGTTGGCGAGCTCGTGTCTCCGGCGCGGTTCGCGCTCCGCGTGGACGTGGTGCGCTCTGCTTTACCGGAAATGCCGCCGCCGTGCCGCATGCTCTGCATCGGAGTGCCTATGCCCGCGTGCGTCGCGCAGCGATGAACGAGCGCACGCACAGCAGCACGAAAATCAGGCAGAGAATGCTGGTCGCCGACTGCACCTCAGCCGCCATTTTGTGGCCCACCGCAATGCCCGCGACTGCGTCCTGGTGATGTCCGCTAAGATAACCTCCCATTGCGACCAAGCCCGGAATCGTCCCCAGAAAGCCCAGCAGCCCCAGCGTAACGGCAATATGCATCGACAGCATGCGCCGTTTCTGGTCCTCCGTATTGGCGATCCACCCGAGCACGATCAGCAGCACGCCGATCACGACCGGGATCAATGCGTGCCAGAAATGCGTCTCCACGTAGCCGTACACACCGACCAGCGCAATCAGGACGCCAAAGATCGTCGCGAGTTTAGCCATATAGACCTTCAGGATAGATGAACCGGCGGCAGCTAAGGATGCGATTCCGGAGCGCGCACCGCATCCATAATCTCCCGCACAGTCTCGTCCGGCGGCCGGTCGCCGGCGACCCGGATCGCGTCACGCGGCGTTTCGAGGGTCGCGATCTGGCTATCCAGCAGCGCCGGGCTCATGTAGTGGTTCTTCCGTGCAGCCAGCCGCTGCTGCAACACCTCCCGCGATACTTCGAGCAGCACGAAATGCAGCTCCGTGCCAGGAATCCCTGCGGAGAGCTCGTCGCGGTACGACTGCTTCAGTGCCGAGCACGCCATCACGCCGCTCTTCCCGCTGCGATGCCAGCCCAGCAGCACCTCATGCAGGCTGGCAAGCCATGGCGCGCGGTCCTCATCCGTCAGCGGAATGCCGGCGTGCATCTTTGCCTTGTTCGCATCCGAGTGGTAATCGTCACCCTCGGCGTACTCCCAATGCTCGGCAGTGGCAAGCTTGGTGCCGATCGTCGTCTTGCCGCTCGCCGTCACTCCCATCAGGACGAGAATCACTCCTTCGCACCCCCGGCTACCTTCTTTAGTTCATTCAAAACATCCTCCGGCTTCCAGTCATTGGTGGGATACCACTGCGCAATGGTGCCATCCGGCCCAATGACCACGGTCGAAAGCGAATGCGTGATGGTGTGATTCTCCCCCGGCGTCGCGCCTACATCGAAGAACTGGAGTAGCTTCGGCAAATCCCCTTTTGAGGGTGCGGCGAAATCCCAGTGTCCGAACTTCTCCTTCGTGTAATTACCGGTGTACGCCTCGCCATAGCTGCGCAGCACAGCCGGCGAATCGTACGCCGGATCAAAGCTGATGCTCAGCAGGTGTGTCTTCTTATACATCGCAGGATCGGCCTGCAGGCTCTTGTCGATTGCAGCGAAGTTGCGGCTCATCTGCGGGCAGTAGTCGGAGAGCGGACAGCGCGTGTAGATGAAGGTGACGAGCAGGGCCTTTCCGCGGAATTGGCGGAAGCCAATCTCGCGCCCGCTCTGATTGACCAGGTGGAAGTCCGGCACCGCATCCCCAGCCTCGGGAACATGATATTGCGCCTGAGGCTTGTAGTCCGGCTGCGCCTGTGCCGTGATCACGATCTGATCGAGCACCGTGTTGTCCTCGCCCACCAGCAGAATGCCCGTCATGTGATCGCCCGGATGCAGATCCTGCAGCACATTCGCGTCCTTCACCTTGTACGGCATGGTCATGGCTTCCATGAATCCGGGAATAGTCTCGGAATCGACTGTCACCTCGCCATGCGCCGGATCGGTCCCGACGATGATTCCCTTCACCGCATACTGCTTCAGCGGCCCGGTCGGCACAGTGGCCTGCGGCCGGGAATTGCCATGGCAGCCTGCCATCGGCAGCACCAGCGCCACGCTGCACAGGAGGCTCCGCACAACTTGTCTCATCTCAGCTCCTTCTTTGATTGTGCCACTTCGTTAAAAATGAAAGCGGTAACGCGCCTCCACGGAGAGCATGCGCGGATCGCCCACGTGGCTGCCGCCAAAGGTATTGCTCAAGTCCACTTGGTAGCGTTTGTTCGTGACATTGGTGCCGATGGCGCGGATCGTCCATCGTTCCCCGATCTGCTTGTTCAGCGCAAGGTCGAAAGTGCGGTAGCTCGGCAAATGTGCCGGGCCGTCGCCGTTCAGGAATCCCGAGCCATACACGAAATCGAAAGCGGCCGTCGTTCGCCATGGCAGCGCGCCATCGAAACCGGCGGTCAGCGAGTTGCGCTGATCGTGATCCAGATAAAAGCCCTCTTCCGGCGGCGAGAAGTCGGTGAGCCCGCCGGTCACGGCTCCAAAGCCCGCGGCCTGCTGGTTGGAATAGATAAGGTGCGCATGCGTATGGCGGAACAGCTCGGGCGAATGGACGCTCGCCTCCCATCCGCGGATGCGTGCGCGATCGATGGTGAGCGGGAAGAACAGGTTGGAGTTGCCGATCGCATCATGATCGAAGAAGTTTTTCGCTCTGGTCTGAAAATTATCGAACGATGCGGTCCATCCGCGGAACGGGATCACGAGACCCACGTCGTACTGTTCGTCCCGCTCACCGTGCAGCGGCAGAAAACTGAGATCCTGCGTCTGCGCAAATTCCAGCACCGGACCCGTGACCGTATCGAGCGGCGGCGCCTGGTAATAGCGCGAGTAGGAGCCGCGCAGCACCCAGCCAAGCCGCGGCACCGTGATGGCCGTGCCCACGCGCGGGTCCCATGCATGCTCGTCGAAACCACCGTCGAAGTAAGTGAAGCGCAGGCCGCCATTCATCACCCACCACGGCGTCACCTTCCACTGCTCATCGATGAATGCAGCATCGACCTGGCCATGCGGCGTAATCGTTTGCCGGAACGGCGTCACGGTCGGATCATTGGATGTAACAGCAAAGTATCTATTGTCCTGCTGGCCGAAGGCATACACGCCGGCGCGGAAGTTGCTCGGTCCCCGCACTTGCGAGAACACCGCCTGGCCGCCTTCGTAATACGAAACGCGATCGTCCGTGGTGCTCAGCGGATCCGTCACGCCACCTACATATGCACCGCGATTCGAGTGGAAGAATGGCGATACTGTCAGCAGAGTGCCTGGCCCGAAGGAGTGCGTCCATGACGTGATCAGAAACCCATCCTGCTCGCGGTCCCGATCGCGAATGCCCGCGGCCTGCTGATCGGGATCGTTCGGCACCTGGTAGAAGTCTCCGCGAAAGCCTCCGTCTACACGGAACTGATCCTGTGGCGTTTTGTTGAAGATCAGCGACGTGAAGCCTCCGCCTCCGCTGCCCATGTTGTGCAGGTTTTTGAATGTCGGCGGGGCGAGCGCGTAGTCCGTACGGTTGCCGTTGCCGCTCACGTACCAGGCAAATCGCTCGGAGTGATTGCCGAAGCTGATCTGATCGTTGGTCGTGTTGTATGTGCCGTAGCTGGCAACCAGCTCCCCTTGCCGATCGCGCTCAAAGCCGGTGCGAGTGGCCACATTAAAGACGCCGTAGGTGCGATCTCCGTAATCCGCGCTGTAGCCGCTGGTGCTCGCCTCCAGATAGTCCATGTCCTTGGGATCGAATTGCGGGCCGACATTGGTGGCAATGTTGGTGTTGGGCAGCGGCACGCCATCGATGGCCCATGTGACCTGGTGACCGCCGCGGACGTGAAGCTGATCGTGGACCATATAGGAGCCCGGCACGAATTGCGTAATGACGCGCAGGCTGTTGCTCTGGTCCATGCCGGCGTAGCTTTCAATCTCCTGCCGCGCAATCGTAGTCTCTGTTGCCGGCGTCGCTGTCTGCAGCGGAGCCGCTTCATCGGTGACACGCACAGTTTCATGTGGTCCAGCCGGCGCCAGTTCAAAGTGCAGCACCGGAGCGCTCCCGCTATGCACCAGCAATTGCTGCTGCCCGGCCGCGAATCCCGGCGCCGTTACGGTCAGCCGGTATTCGCCGATCGGCAGCGAGTTGACCTCGAAGGCGCCTGCCGAGTCGCTCTCAAGCTGCGTTCGGTACTGCGATGTCACCGCCGCGATTTCAATGTGGGCACCGGCGATGGGCCGATGCGCTGGATCGTGCACGATACCGCGCACCGTCGCGAGCACAGTAGCGCCGGCACTCTGTACGACACACAACACGACGCACAGAGGCGTCGCCGCGAGCACAACTCGCCCTACTCTTCCCTCGAACACGGCCTCTCTCCTTCAAGCATTCCGTTGCTGAAGTGCGCGGGGATTAACTACTCGCAATGCGAGCAGAGATCAGGACCGCGCAGAAGGAATGTCAGACGATGGAAGGAGGCGCGCGCGATGCCGGAAGACCCGCGAGGAATGCCGATAGCTCGGCGTGCTCTGCAGAAAGCGTCTTCAATGCCCGCAGAGCACAGGTAAGTCCCGGCTGCATTGCGGGCAGATACGGCACAAGCAGAATGGCAGCGTGCGAAAGGTTGGCAAACGGGCAGCCCGCTCCGCGCCAGGCAGGAGCGTTGCCGGTTTGCCTGTGCACCATGCAGTGATGTGCGCCGTGCACGCGGCAGCAGGCGGGCAGCAGCAACTGCGGCTGCGCCAGCTCAAGCGCCGTGGCGCCTGGAACCAGCAGCAGCATCCAGTACATCAGCATGTTGGCGATAAGCCGCTGCACCTCTGAAGTCTAGTTCATTTCTGATTTCCGCGAACAATCTCCCTGCGAAGCCTTGTTTTCAACAACAAGGTGCCCCGTTTCCGTTGCCGTCCGACGGAATACTGGCAGGCCGCTCCACCGTTACACTTACTATCGAGGCGTGATGGGACACCGCGGAACGGGACTGCCGGTCAGTATGCGCGAGCTGTTGGCGCGGGGCGGCATCCTCCTGACCGGGAACGCGCGTGCCGCACGCGCACTGCACCGCCTCCACGCGGAGACCATGCAGGCGGAAAGTGCCGTTGCCTGGCCGGCTCCGCAGATCCTCGATCTCCATTCATGGCTGACAGAACAGTGGAAATCGCTGCTCCTGACCGGGACGGAGGATCGCCTGCTGCTGAACGATCTTCAGGAGCGCGCGCACTGGGAGCGCCTCATCGCGCCCGTCATCACGAAGTTTTCGCTTGTCGAGCCTGCACGCATGGCGCAGCTCGCCCACGATGCCTATGGGCTGCTGGCGAACTACCGCAGCCTCGGCCGGCTGAGCGATTCCATTGTGGATGGCCGATGCATCCGCCGAGCCTGAAATTTTCCGTCGCTGGGCACGGACATTTCAGCAGGATTGCACCCGGCAGCGCTGGATACCGCGCTGCGAGCTGATCGATGCTGTGACGCATGCCTTGCAGTGGGGCACGCTCGCGCCGCCGAAGGAGATCGGATGGATCGGCTTCGATCGCGAAACACCGGCGGAGCAAGCGTTGCGCGCAGCGTTGGAATCTCGCGGCGCACCACAACGCGAGCTGACCTGGGAGATCGTTCAGACACTCGTCGCCAGTTCTGTACACTGCGCAAAGCGAGCGCGATGAAACCGCTGCATGCGCGGAGTGGGTACGAGCGCGACTGGCGGCGCATCCTGAATTGCGCATCGGCATCCTGATGCCGGACCTGGCAAGCCGTCGGGCGCAACTTGAGCGCGAGCTCTATCGCATCCTCAGCCCCGAGCGATTTTCGCGATCGAGCGCAGGCCCGGCGCCGGCGCTTTCCTTCGAATTCTCTCTTGGCCAGCCGTTGGCCCAGGTGGCGCTGGTGCATGCGGCACTGCTGTTGCTGCGCTGGCTACGCGCGCCGTTGATGCAGCAGGAGATCTCCTGGCTGCTCCTCTCCAGCACGCTGGGCGCGGCGCAAAGTGAAGGAGCGCGCGATGCCCTGGCGCAACTCGATGCAAAATTGCGCACTCTGCGCTGCGCTCCGCCCGAGCTGATGCTGGAATCGTTTCTGCGCCAGCCGCAGGGCGGCGCTCCGGCAGTCGTCGCGCTCCATCGCGACCTGACAGCAATGCTGCAGCAGCATCGCCGTGTTCCGCGACAGGCTGCCGCAGGTGAATGGCTGCGCCGCATCTCGCGGCTGCTGCAGGCAGCGCGCTGGGACGAGCGCTCCAATGCATCGAGCCTCCTCTTCCAGGCGCGCGAAGCCTGGGAACGAATGCTCGAAGAGGTGGCGTCGCTCGATTTCTTTGCGAAAGAGCCTCTCACCTACGGCAAGATGCTGCAAATCCTCGAGCGCACCGCGCAGGAAACGATCTTCTCGCCCGAGTCGGAAGATGCGCCCGTGCAGGTGATGGGCGCGTACGCCGCCTCCGGCCAGTCGTTTGACGCCATCTGGTTCCTTGGGGCCACTGATACAGCGTGGCCGGCTGCCGGGCGACCGAATCCGCTGCTGCCCGTCGCACTCCAGCGCGAGCTTGGCATGCCGCACGCTTCCGCAGCCGAGAACGCTGCGCTCTCTCACCAGATCATGGCGCGCATCGCCGGGAGCTCGGGCGAAATCGTCTATTCCTACGCGCAGATGTCCGACGAATCGGTGCAACGCCCTTCGCCGCTGGTGAGCAGTTTCGCTCCGGCATCCTTTGAAGTCGCAACTCCAGTTCCGCGCAGCATATCGCTTGAGACTGTATCGGATGACAGATGGATCCCCCTGCTGAACGCCGGTGTTTCATCGGGGGGCCAGATGCCTTTGAAGCGACAAGCCGAGTGCCCGTTTCAGGCATTTGTCTTCCATCGGCTGGGCGTGCGCGACCTGCCTGTGGCGGGCCGCGGACTGTCGCCTGCGGATCGCGGCAACCTGTTCCACAAGACGATGCAGGGCATCTGGTCAGAGGACATCGGCGGCTACACACATCTCACCAGCCATGAAGATCTCCTAAAGGCAACCTCCACGGGCACACTTCGGCCGCTGGTTGCCGGGCATACAGCGGCGGCAATCCGCTGGCTTGGCGCCGAATGCGGAGATCCTTGGCAACGTGCCTACCTGAAGGCCGAAGAGGACCGCACAATCGAGCTGGTCATGGACTGGCTAGCCATAGAGGCAATCCGCCAACCCTTTCACGTCGCACAAGTAGAGGAGCGGAACAACATTTTTGTCGGAGAGCTTGCGCTCACCGTGCGTGCTGACCGCATCGACCAGGTCGCAGGCGGCAAGCTGTTGATCGACTACAAAACCGGCGAGGTGTCCACCGCAAGCTGGGATGGCCCCCGTCCCGAGCAGCCGCAACTGCCGCTCTATGCAGCCTTCGGCCACGCGGAGAATCTTGTGGGTGCGGTTTTCGCCCAGGTGCGCCGGCCGAAGCTGGCCTTCAAGGGACGAGTCAACGATCCGCGGACGAACCTGTTCGACAAGTTCGCGCCCAAGGACGCGCAACTGATCGAGGCTTACGATCCCGAGCTGGTCGAACAGTGGCGCGGTACTCTTGTGAATCTCTCGGAGAGCTTCGTGCGCGGCGAGGCGCAGGTCGATCCGCACGTTTATCCCAAAAGCTGCCAATATTGTCCTCTGGACGGCGTCTGTCGTGTGGTGGAGTTACGCGGTACGCCTGTGCCGCCGGACATGACGGATGATGAGGATGCGGAATGAGCGTGACGCGCACGCAGCCTCTTGTCTCCGATGGGACGGAACGCGCGCGTGCACTCGATCCGCGCGAGTCTTTCCTGGTGCAGGCGCCCGCAGGCTCCGGCAAAACTGAACTGCTTGTCCTTCGCTACCTGGCACTACTACCGCACGTTGACGAACCAGAACAGGTACTGGCCATCACCTTCACACGCAAAGCCACTGCGGAGATGCGCGTCCGGGTGCTGCGGGCGCTCGAATCGGCGCAGCAGGCCGAAGACCCGGCCGCAAGCGAACACGAGCAGCAGGTGCGCAGGCTCGCCGAGGCCGCATTGGCTCATGCTGAAGCGCGCCGCTGGCAACTCACGGAACAGCCACAGCGACTCAACATTCAGACCATCGATTCGCTCGCGCTTTCCGTTGCGAGTCAGTTGCCTCTACTCTCGCGCCTGGGCGGCCAGCTTACGCCCATTGATAACGCAGCGCCGCTCTACGCGCTCGCCGCCGAGCGCACGCTCGCACATCTTGGAAGCGAATCGCAACCGGAGCTGGCGGGATCGCTAGCAGATCTTCTTAACCTGCGCGACGCCAGCCTGACGGATTGCGAAGCGCTCATCGCCGGCATGCTGGCACGTCGCGACCAATGGTTGCTGTTGCTTCCGGGCATCGTCCTGCAGGATCGGCCATGGGAGGAGCTGAAGGCAAAGCTCGAAGAGCCTTTCCGCCGCGAACATCAGCGATGCGTACAGGCGCTCCACGAAGAGCTTGCACGTACGCGCGGCGTGTTGGAGGACCTGCTCGATCTCGCCCGGATCGCACATTCCAACGGCCAGGAGCAGCTTTTGGACATATGCGGCGTGCACACTCCCGCGGACCTGACCGATGTCGCGCACTGGCAGTGCCTCTGCCATCTGCTGCTCACAAAAGACGAACGCTGGCGTTCTCGCATCGCCACTCCAGAAGGATTTCCGCCGCAGACGAATCGCCAGGATGCAACACAGCTCAAGGCGATCATTCAAAGACTCTCGTCGAATGACCTGCTGCTGCGAGAGCTTCGCAACGTGCGGAGGATCCCGCCAGCAACGTACAGCGAAGAGGAATGGCGCACAGTGCGCAGCATCTTCATCGTTCTTCGCCATGCCATCGCGCAGCTCCGCGTCGTCTTCGTAGAGCAGGATGTGATCGACTTCGCCGAAGCCGGAATCGCCGCGCATGCGGCGCTCGAAAACCCCAGCGTGTTGATGCGGCTGGATGAGCGTGTGCAGCACTTGCTGGTCGATGAGTTTCAAGACACATCGCGTCCCCACTTCGGTCTGCTGCGCGCGCTGTTGGACGACTGGCAGGCCGGCGATGGCCGAACCTGCTTTTTCGTCGGCGATCCCATGCAGTCCATCTATCTGTTTCGCGATGCGGAGTCGCGCTTGTTCAGCCAGGTGCGTGAGTATGGAATTGACGTGCCGGGCGCGCCTCTGCCACTGACGCCCTTGCAGCTCTCCACGAATTTCCGCTCCGTTCCTTCGATTGTGAATCCGCTCAATGAGGTCTTCGAGCGCGTGCTCGCCGATGATCCCGAGGACGATGTGCCATATGCGGCATCGGTTTCAAGCAAGGACGGCTCACAGCACGCAGAGGATGCCATGCACCTGCACGTGCAGACGTGTGAGAAAGGCACACGATCCCTGGATGAGCTCGATGCCGCGGAAGCGGACGCGATGATCGCTGTCATCCGCTCCCACCTGCCGGCTATCGAGCAGGCCCAGCACGAAGACGGCAAGTATCGCGTCGCTGTGCTGGCGCGTGCCCGCCCGCATCTCGCGGCAATCATCGCGAGATTGCAGCACGAGCAGATTCCCTTTCGCGGCGTCAACATCGACCTGCTCCAGGACCGCCAGGAAATTCTTGATTTGCTCTCACTCTTTCGCGCTCTGCTGCATCCTGCCGACCGCATCGCGTGGCTCGCAGTGCTGCGCGCGCCGTGGTGCGGCCTGACGATTCCCGCATTGCACGCCATCTGCGGAGACCCCGACAGTACCGAACAGAAACAGTCCATCCCCGCGCTTATTCGTGCGCATCTGGACCGACTCGACGCGGAGAGCCGGCGGCGAGCGCTTCACGTACTTTCCATTCTGGATCAGGCACAAACGGCGTATGCAACGGGCACGCTCGCCGGCTCTCCGGCGGGATTGGCACTCTGGCTGGAGCGGACGTGGCATGCGCTCGGCGCCCCGCAATTTCTCGATGCAGAGTCACTCTCCAATTGCGAAGCCTTCTTCGCCACGCTGGCGCACATGCCGCCGAGTTGCTTTGGCACACTGGATGAGAGCCTGAACCAGCGGCTCAAGGAGCTTTACGCGCAGCCGAACCCCCGCGTCTCAGAAGAGTGCGGAGTGCAATTGATGACCGTCCATGCCGCCAAAGGACTGGAGTTTGAAGTCGTCCTAGTTCCGCAGTTGCAGCGAATCAGCAAGCGCGACGATCCTCCTCTCTTTCATTGGCTCATCCAGAGGCGCCGGGAAAAGACGGAGGAGGAACTACTGCTGGCGCCCATTGGTTACAAGCACGGTGACAAACCTCGTCTCTATGATTGGGTCGGGAAGAAGTCCTTACGCCGCTTCGAGCAGGAAGAAAAGCGTCTGCTGTACGTCGCGTGCTCGCGCGCGATTCACGAGTTGCACCTCTTCGCGACCATTGACCTGAAGCAGAATGGCGAGCTGCCACGTCCAAAGAAAAATACTTTGCTGGCAGCTGGATGGCCTGGACTGGAGCGCCGCATCGCGTTGGCCGCGCAGCCCGTGCCCACTTCGAACATGCTCACGATGCCCCACACATCCGCGGCGGCCCTGCTGGCCGGCAACGGCGTGGTGGAATCGTTGGCAGCGACGGCGGAACAGCCGAAGCAATTGCTGCATCGCCTGCCCGCTGCCTGGTTCGCGGACACGGTTCCGGACGCGAAGCCGCAGTATGCTACCCCTGCTGTTATGTCTCCCGGAATGCGAAGACGCCGGGATCGCCAGCCGGCTCGCGCGCATACAGGGCATCGTGCTTCACGCCCTGCTGGAGCGCGCAGCCACGGGCGCGAGCGGCGATCATCCCGACTGGGAACATCTCACCGAGGCGCTGCTGCGACAGCACGGGCTAACGCGGACCGATACGGCAGCCACACGCTCAGCCATTCTCCAGGGAATGCGCAATACCCTCGCTCACGAGGAGGGCCGCTGGCTGCTGATGGCACACGATTCGACCCCGGGCGCCAGATCGTTAGGCAGAAAATCGTGGACCGAGACCTCGTGGAACATCGCGAAAGACGGCCGCGTGATCGGCCAGCGCCCGGACCGCGTCTTTCTCGCTGGGGAATCGCCGGGCGCTCCCGGCGCGGATTATCTGTGGATCATCGATTACAAAACGGCCTCGCTTCCCGAAGGCGCCGACCGCGATGCACTCCTCGTCGCCGCCCGCGAGCAGTACCGCAGTCAATTGGCATCGTATAGCGAGCTCTTCCGCAAGCTGCGCGATGTAGATGATGCCGCGGACCGGCGACAGCATCGCTTAGCGATCTACCACCCAATGCTGCCGTGGCTCGACTGGTGGTCTGCATAACTTAGGACAGCTCTGAATAGCCACTTCGCCATCTCGAGCGGAGTGGCAAAGTTGCGTAATGGAGAGATGTGCTTTCCTCTCCTTTTGAAATTTGCGATTGTTCGGTGGCTTTCTTACGTAGTCGCGTTCTGCGAATCGCTTTGATGATGCCGCACATCCGCGCCGCGCACCCAGAAAATGACATCCTCGGCAATATTGGTCGCGTGATCGGCAACCCGCTCCAGATTGCGCGCGATTACAAGCGCGTTCAGCGCCTGTGCGGTGAGCGCAGGCTGCTCTTTGATCAGGATCGAGAGCGAGTAATAAGCCGTCTCGTTGATCTTGTCCACCTGGTCATCCATCGCCAGCACGGTTAATGCCATCTCGGCATCGCCTTCGATAAAGGCCTGTAGGGACTTCCGCACCATTCCGGAGGCCACCGATGCCATGTGCGGGATATCCACCGGCATCTCCGCCGCGGCAAATGCATTGAGATCGCAGACGCGCTCCGCGATGTTCACAGCCTGATCCCCCACCCGCTCCAGGTCCGCATTGATCTTGATCACCGCGAGAATAAAGCGCAGATCGATAGCCATCGGCTGCTCCATCGCGAGCAGGTCCAATGCCATCTGATCGATCTCGCGCTCCAGCTTGTTGATCGCCAGTTCGCCATGCATCACCAGGTCGCAGATGGAAGTGTCCCGCGTGCGGTAAGCCTCGATGGCGCGCTGGATCGCCTGCTCGGCCATGCCGGCCATCACCAGCAGCTTTTCTTTCAGGTCATCGAGACTCTGATGGAACCGTATTCGCATTTAGCCGAACCGCCCGGTGATGTAATCCTCCGTGCGCTTGTCACGGGGATTCGTGAAGATCTTGTGCGTGGAATCGAACTCCACCAGTTTACCCATCAGGAAGAAGCCGGTGTTCTCCGCAACCCGCGCGGCCTGCTGCATATTATGGGTCACAATCACGATCGTGTACTGCGATTTCAGCTCGAAGATCAGGTCTTCGATTTTCGCGGTGGAAACCGGATCGAGCGCGGAGGCGGGCTCATCCATCAACAGGACTTCCGGGTCCACCGCCAGCGCGCGTGCGATGCAGAGCCGCTGCTGCTGGCCGCCCGAAAGGCTCGCGCCCGACTTCTTCTTCAGGTCGTCCTTGACCTCATCCCATAGCGCCGCCTGACGCAGCGACCGCTCCACCACCTCATCGAGGATGCGGCGGCTGCGGAAGCCATTGAGCTTCAGTCCAGAGGCGACATTGTCGTAGATCGACATAGTAGGAAACGGATTTGGCCGCTGGAAGACCATGCCAACGCGGCGGCGTATCTCGACCGGGGATGCTTCGGCATAGATATCGACATCGTTGATCAGCACCTTCCCGGTCACCCGCGCAATCGGGTTTGTCTCGTGCATGCGGTTCAGGCAGCGAACAAAGGTCGACTTGCCGCAGCCGGAGGGGCCAATCAGCGCCGTCGCGTGATTCGCGGGAATATTCAATTGGATGTCCTGCAGCGTGTGATTGGTGCCATACCACGCATTCAGGTCACTGACTTCGATGCCGACGCCCAAGCTAACTTGCTCCCTTCAACGTGCCGCGGCTGACGACATAGCGTACCAGCGCTACTGAAGCGATGATGAGCACAATCAACACCAGCGCGCCGGCCCATGCCAGCCGGTGCCACTCGTCGTAGGGGGAAACGGCATAGACAAAGATCTGCAGCGGCAGCGCGGCGATCGGCTCGTTCAGGCTCGTGCTGCGGAAGGCATTGCCGAAGGCGGTAAAGAGCAAGGGAGCTGTTTCTCCTGCCACGCGGGCAAAGGCCAGCATGCACCCCGTAACAATTCCTGCTGATGCGGTGCGCAGCGTAATGGTCAAGGTCGAACGCCATGCGGGAACTCCCAGGCCCAGCGCTGCTTCGCGAATCGCGTACGGCACCATGCGCAGCATCTCTTCCGTAGTGCGCGTCACCGTCGGCACCATCATCACGCCCAGCACCACGCCGCCGGCGAAAGCTGAGAAATGTTTCTGCGGCAGCACGATGAGGGCGTAAATCGCAATGCCCATCACGATCGACGGCACGCCGTTCAGCACATCGGCTGTAAACCGCACAGCATTCCCCATGCGCGTACTGCCGGCATATTCAGCCAGATATATGCCAGCGCCGATGCCTATCGGAATGCCGATAGCGCTGGCCAACGCAAGGATTACACCGGAGCCGACGATGGCGTTCTCCATGCCGCCGCCCTTCTCTCCGACGGGCACAGGGATCTTAGTGAAGAAGTCCCAGTTCAGGGAAGACAAGCCCTGCTTCAGCAGATAGAACAGGATCGCGAGCAGCGGCAGGATCACGATAGCCGTCGCCAGCACCGCCAGCAGACCCACCAGGCCGCTCTTGATCCTGCGGCCGATGATGTTTGCGTTCGAGGCCCGCAGCGGCGGGCGCATGGGGAGAGTCGCCATCAGGACACCCGTGCCGGTGCGCCGCGGGTAACAGCCCACACCAGCAGGCGGGCGCAGGCATTCACCACAATGGTGACCAGGAAGAGCGCGAGCCCGATCTCGATCAGAGCGCTCAGGTACATATCGTCGGTGGCCTCGCTGAATTCATTCGCCAGCACACTGGCCATGGTGTAGCCCGGCGCCAGAAGAGACTTCACGATCTCCGGCCGGTTGCCGATCACCATCGTCACGGCCATGGTTTCGCCCAGCGCGCGGCCCAGCCCCAGAATGATCGCGCCAACGATGCCGATGCGCGCATTGCGCAGCACGCCGATGCGGATCATTTCCCAGCGCGTCGCGCCGAGCGCCAGCACGCCCTCGCGCTGCACGGTCGGTACCGACGTCATCACCTCGCGCGTGAGCGACGAGATGATGGGCAGAATCATGATTGCCAGCACCACGCCCGCAGCCAACATACTGTACCCGGCATTTGGTCCGCTGAAGAAGCCGGTCCACCCCAGTGTGGCCATCAGCTTCGGATTCAGGCGATCCCGCAGCAGCGGAATTAGGACGAAGATGGCCCACAGCCCATAGACCACACTCGGAATTGCTGCCAGCAGTTCGGTGAGAAATGAGAGTGGCGCGCGCAACCACTTGGGACACATTTCGGTAAGAAAGATCGCCACACCCAGTGCGAACGGCACTGAGATCAGCAGCGCCACAAAGGACGACATGAGCGTCCCGTAGATAAACGGCCACGCTCCGAAGTTGCTGTTGACCGGATCCCACGCCGAGCGGAAGAAAAAGCTCAGGCCGAACTTGGACAATGTGAGCTGGGACCGGGAGACCAGCTCATAGGCGATCAGAAATACGATGCCGAAGATGCTGAGCGCGCACAGGACGACCAGAGCCTTGAACGTGCCGTCAGCAATTGCAGAACTGCCACGGCGGCGCAGAAAGCTGCGCACCACGGAAGGCTCGGCAGATGGCTTTGCGTCAGACCAGGGAACGGATTCAGGCACATGTATCTTTGCAGGCTGCGTCAAAGCAGGATCCTGTAGTTTCTCGGCCACTCGACGGAAGAGTATCGGCAGAGCGTGAATAGAAGATGAATGGAATGCGACCAACGGAGGCGCTGAAAAGGCGAAAGGCGCCGCCACAGCAGCGCCTTAGATTGCTTGTAACCTATTTCAACTGCGCAATCGTAGCTCGCACTTTCGTCTGCACGGAGGCCGGAAGCGGCGCATAGTTCAGGGTCGTGACCTCGGACTCATGATCCAGCATCCAGTTCAAGAACTCCTTGATTACCTTGCCCTTAGCGCTATCCGGCGCGGGATTTGGGATCAGCAGCCAGGTAAAGCTCGATATCGGGTAGGCATCCCGGCCGGGCGCGTTGGTGATAGACACCCGATAGTCCGCCGGCATCTGTTTCGCGCTCGCGGCAGCTGCCGTAACGGAATCAATTGTCGCCTTCATGAAGACGCCGGCAGCATTCCTCACCAGACCCGTCTCGATCTTGTTCTGCAGCGCATAGATCAGCTCGACATAGCCGAGCGCACCGGGCGTCTGCCGCACCATGCCGGCGACGCCTTCATTGCCCTTCGCGCCAATGCCGCGCGGCCAGCTCGGGGAGGTGCCCGTCCCCGGTCCGCTCTTCCAGTCGGCACTCACCTTCGAGAGATAGTCCGTGAAAATGTAACTGGTGCCGCTCCCATCCGACCGATGGACCACGAATATCTCGGTATTCGGCAGCTTCGCGCCCGGATTGTCTTTGGCAATGCGGGCATCGCTCCAGTTCGTGATCTTCCCGAGATAGATATCGGCCAGCACATCGGGGGCAAACTTCAGACTCCCGCTCACTCCGGGCAGGTTGTAGACCGGTACCACCGCGCCCAGCACGGTAGGGATGTGCTGAATCTTCACCTTCGACGCGGCCAATTGCGCATCGGACATCGGCCCGTCGCTTGCGCCGAAATCCACCGTGCCTGCCGTCACCTGGCGAATGCCTGCGCCGGAGCCGAGAGACTGATAGTTGATTTGCACCCCGCCGTGGCTGGCGCTGTATTCGCTGAACCATTTGGAGTAGATCGGATACGGAAAGGTCGCGCCTGCGCCATTCAGCTTCTGCTGCGCCCCCGCCACACTTGCCGACGCACACAGAACCAGCGCTGCGGCCGCCGCTAATATTGTTTTCACTCGAATTCCCCCTCGGAAATCACTGCCATCGCGATTCTTTCGGGGTTGTGTGAATGCTGGTTTACGTATCGATAAAAAACCGGAGAATGGCGGGTTGCAGGATCGCTTCGGTGGTTTGCTCCGGCGATTGCTCTATCCCGCCACCGTGTCAGGCAACGCGTCCTTCGGCTTTGCTGCTTCGGAAGGCGGCGCTGCAACCGGCAGCGTGAAGATGAACCTCGATCCGCGGCCCAGTTCGCTCTCCACGCGAATATCGCCGCCGTGGGCATTCACAATGTGGCGGGCGATCGACAATCCCAGCCCCGTGCCGCCGGAATCGCGCGAGCGCGCCTTGTCCACCCGGTAGAAGCGCTCGAAGATGCGGCGATGATGCTCAAACGGGATGCCGGCGCCGAAATCCTGCACGTAGAAGTCAACCTGCTCTTCCCTACGCCGCGCGCCTAGGCGGATCTTGCCTCCGCTGCGCCCATATTTCGTCGCGTTCTCCACCAGGTTGCCAAATACCTGCTGCAGCGCATCTGGATCGGCCAGAACGGTGTCGGACACCGTCTCCGCGATCTCCATCGTCATGCCCGCATCCTGCACCACGGGCATGAGTGAGTTCGCAGCATCTTCCACCAGCGTTGCGGCGCTCAACGGCCGCAGCGCCAGCTTGAAATCTGCAGATTCCACTTGCGCCAATGCC
This sequence comes from uncultured Acidobacteriaceae bacterium, assembly GCA_963797895.1. Classification (GTDB taxonomy): domain Bacteria; phylum Acidobacteriota; class Terriglobia; order Terriglobales; family Acidobacteriaceae; genus KBS-83. The sequence goes on along the minus strand of CAWCRD010000005.1, from coordinate 1,064,791 downwards.
AGCAGGTCTTCCGTGAGCCGCGTCATGCGGCTTGCGTTCTTCAGGATGATTCCCAGAAACTCACGCGCGACCGGGTCCAGCCCGTGCATGTCGAGCATGGCTTCGACATAGCCGGAGATGGATGTCAGTGGCGTGCGTAGTTCGTGCGACACGTTGGCTACAAAATCGCGGCGCGTCGTCTCCGCGCGCTCAATCTCCGTCACGTCCGAGAGCACGCACACCGCACCACCGCCGGGCATAGGCGCCGCGTGAACCTCGAAGACGCGGCCGGGCGAAACCGCCGTTGCGCGGGCGCGCGAAACCGCTCGTTCGCGCAGCGCTGTCGTCACACACACCAGCACATCAGGGTCACGGATTGTTTGCACCAGTGCGCGGCCTTCGCGGATCGGCTGCTGGGTGAGCCGCGCAATCGAAGCATTTGACCAGCTCACCAGGCCCGCGCCCGTAACCGCGATGACGCCCTCCTGCATACTGTCCAGCAAGGCGGTCAACTCGCGACGGCTGCTCTCCAGCGAATGAAACGTGGACTCCAGACGGCTTGCCGTGACGTCCAGAGCGCGCGCCAGGACAGAGAGCTCGTCGAGGTCGCCTTCCTCGATGCGTGCGGAAAGATCGCCAGCCGCAATGCGCTGGGCAAAGGCCACAATGCGCGCCATGCGGTGGGCGACGCGGTGCGCCATGAATGCAGCCAGCATGGTGGCAAGAAGCAGCGCGACCAGCGACGCCAGCAGAATGTCTCGCCGCAACAGGTGCAGCTTACCGGTAATCTCGGCCAGCGGGTAGCCAAGCCGGACAATGAGGTCGCCCTGTCGGACGGCTACAAACAGGGTACCGTCTCGAACCCCGCGGCGCATCGCTCCATCGTTTTGCTTGAGGGCCGCCATACCGGGAAGCGCATCGAAGGGATACCGCCCTGCGGAATCGGAACCAGCGTAGAGCGAGCCATTGGAACGAAAGACCGCGACGCCGGACGGCGAGGCTGAAGAAGCCGCAGCCAGTAGTTTCGGAGCGCCTTCCGGCGATGTCGCATTCAGCTCCGAGGCGAGAAAGCGCGCTTCGCCAGCCAGCGACTGTTCCACCTGCTGATGCAGCGCCCGGTCCACGATCTTGCGGACGGCGAAGTCCAGCATCCCGGTGCAGATGGTGAGCACCAGCACAAACGAGAGCAGCAGCTTGGAGAAGACCCGTCCGGTCACACTCTGGCTCCAGCGGAGAACCGTGGCTGCCGGCACGCTCGGCTACGAAACAGCCTTGGGCACCTCGAAGCGATAGCCGGCGCCGCGTACCGTCTTCAGATAACGCGGATTCTCCGGGTCGCTTTCGATCTTCTCACGGATACGCCGCACATAGACATCGACCGAACGCGGGGTCACGAAACGCGCATCGCCCCATACGGCATCCAGCAGATGATCGCGGCTGAAGACCCGGCCAGGATGCCGCGCCAGGTAATCCAGCAGGCGGAATTCCGTAGCGGTCGTCGTCGTCAGTTCGCCGCGGACCTTCAGCTGCATGGCGCTTGCATCAATCACGACATCTTCGAAGCTCACCACGGATGGCGCAGACGGGCGCTCAAACCGCCGCAGCACAGCCTTCACGCGCGCCACCAGCTCGCGCATCGCAAATGGCTTGGTGATGTAGTCGTCGGCGCCAAGCTCCAGACCAAGGACCCGGTCGTTCTCTCCGGCGCGAGCCGTCACAAAGATGATCGGCACGCTGCTCAGCCCGGGATGCGCCCTCAGCTTCCGGCAAACCTCAAGGCCGTCGCCGCCCGGCACCATGATATCCAGCAGAAAGAGCGCCGGCGCCTGGCGCTCGGCGTCTGGAATCAGGTTAGTCGGCGTCGAGAAGGTGCGAACGGAAAACCCGGCGCTCTCCAACTGATGCTGTACCAGCCGGGAGATATCGGGATCGTCTTCGAGAACGAAAATCGTCTGGCTCAAGAACCGTCCTTGCTTGTGACGCGCCGGCCGGTATGTGTACCGCCGGTCAGAGTGGTGCCGCGCTCAGAGTACATGCATCGAGGCCGCGCATTAAGAAAGGACAGTGAATGGAAGAAGAAAGAACGGTGAATCGCGGTCTTTCCGGGGCACCAACTCTGGCACGGAAGTGTCAGATGAAGAACAAATAGCGAATGTTATACTCCGCAGACTACAGCGTTTTCACTGTAGATGTAGACAAGAACGCCACTGTCCGCGTGGCTTTTCCATCGGGAAAGCTGCCTTTCGCACTTTGGCCGCACCGATAACCGTGAAAACGCTCTAGATGACCGGTTCGCAGGTTGAACCACGACGAGGTCCCATGTGCCGCGGGTGCCGACTATTCTCTGTATCGACGACGAAGTGCTCGGCCTCGAGATCCGCAAAGTGGTTCTGGAGAGGGAAGGGTACGTCGTCCATACCGCTACTGATGGACCCACCGGCATTCGTGTCTTCCGGCAGCAACCTGTCGATGCCGTTGTGCTGGACTTCGCGATGCCAGGGATGGATGGTGGTGCGGTGGCCACAGCTCTCAGGGAGATCCGCCCAACTGTCCCGATCCTTCTGCTTTCGGCATATCTGACACTGCCGGAAGAGGTGCAGTGCATGGTCACCCTGGTGGCCAATAAAGGCGATGGCGCAGTAGCGCTGTTACAGAACGTCAGGAAGATTCTGGACAGCAGCGGAGAACAGCGATGACCGGCTCCCCTGTCGGACTGCACGAATTCAACCGAATCGTTCGCATAACCCTGCTGGTGCCGGTTACGGTGCTGGCGATCCTGGCGGGCCTGCTGGTGTGGCAGGTGGAGCAGGCGCTCGATCAGCGCCAGCATTCCATTATCGATTCGCAGGTGATCGACCAGGTGCTGACTCTGCAGCAGCATGTCACCGATCAGGAGACGGGACTGCGCGCCTACCAGATGACCGGGCTGCCCTCTGTGCTGCTCCCGTATAACGGCGCCCAGCCCCAGATCGACGCCACCCTGACGGGCCTTCGGCAGCGTCCGGCCGCTACGGTAATTCCTCCCCCCAAATTGCAGAAGCTGGAGCAGGACATACGCGCGTGGCAGGCTTGGGCAGGTGGGGTGCTGGCGCAGCCCGCACCTGCGCCCGAAGCAGTCACCGCTGCTTTGACCCAACAGGGCAAAGTCATCATGGATGGTGTGCGCCAGGACTTTCAGGAGGTTCTGGGATCTGCCACCCACCAGCGTGATGGCTACGATAACAAGCTCAACCGACGGGTGAGTAGATTCCTGCAATTCATTCTTGCGTTAGCACTTGCCGCTGGAATAACTATTGGAATCTTCGCCAGCAGCCGGCTCCAGCGCGTCTCCAATACCTATGAGCTCGCCCTGCAGGAATTACAGGAACAGAACGCGCGCGTAACCGCCAGCCAGCAGTTGCTCGCTACAACCCTTGAGTCCATTGGCGATGCGGTCATTTCTTTGACCATGCAGGGTCGGATCCGGTTTATGAATGCCGTTGCCCAAAAGCTGACAGCATGGCAGCTCAACGATGCCGCAGATCGGCCCGTAGGCGAAGTGTTGCGGCTGGTCCATCCCCAAACCCATCAGCCGATGGGTGACGTCCTGGAAGAGCTGGACCGCTCCGGCGCGATGGGCCTGCATCAGGAAGGCACTCTGATAGCCCGGGATGGGACCGAGTACGCAATCGACGCCAAGGTCTCGAACGTTGTGGACGGCGAGGGGCACTCCGATGGCTCGGTCGTCGTCTTCCGCGACGTTACAGAGCTCCGCAAGGCAGAGGTAACGCTGATCGCAAACGAGAAGCTCGCTGTCACCGGGCGGCTGGCTGCGAGCATCGCACATGAGATTCACAATCCGCTGGACTCGGTAGCGAACCTGCACTTCCTCATCTCGCAGGAGGCCGATCCGCAACGCCGCAGTGAATACCTGAAGCTCGCCCAGCAGGAGTTGGGGCGCACTCTGCAGATCAGCCGCGCCATGCTCAGCCTCTATCGAGAGTCGCCAATACCCGTGCAGGTGAACCTCGAAGAGCTGATCGGCAGCGTGCTGCTGCTGCTGGATCGCAAGATGCGCGACCAGAACATTCAGGTGGACCAGAGCTATACGCATCCGGTGCATGTCTATGGCTTTCCCGGAGAGCTTCGCCAGGTCTTCACCAACCTAATCGCCAATGCCGGCGAGGCCGCAGGACCGAACGGGCACGTGCGCATCCAAGTGCGACCAGCGAGCCCACAGGACGGCCGCGCCGGCACGATCATAGAGATCGCCGACAGCGGGCGCGGCATTGCCCCGCATGTGGAGAAAAAGCTCTTCCAACCCTTCATGACGACCAAGGGCGAGCGCGGTACAGGACTTGGCCTTTGGGTCAGCCTCGGGATCGTGCAGAAGCACGGCGGCACGGTCCGCATCTCAAACAGCACCGAAGGAGACCTCAGGGGAGCCGTCGTTCGGGTCTATCTGCCGGAACGCTCCTCGCAGGCGAAAGCGGAGGAGGATCGCGACGCACCGCTGATCGCGCCGCCGTTCGAGACCTCCGAAGAGTGGGCCGTCCGACCATTTTCGGTATAAGCCCGGACCGAAACTGGCTTAAAGCGAGGCCACCGGCAGCAGCATAAGGTCTTCCACCAGTCCCACTTCTTTCTGAACAAACGGCTCGGCATAGCGAACACCCGCGAGCTGGCCGTAGTGTCGCGCTTCCGCAAATGTCCGCTCGCGAATCTCCTCTTCCGGAACGAACAGGCCGCTTCCTCGTTTCGCGTTGGCATATTGCGAGCGATAGGCCATCAGCGCCCGGTAGCGCTTTTCGATGAACGGCGTGATATCGACGACGAACGTGGGACGCACGTCGGCGTACAGGCTGGCGTAGAGAATCTTGTACGGGCGATGTGGCGCAAGCCCCGCTTCTACACGCGCCAGACCGCTCAGAAAGCATGCCTCGTAGCCAAGCGTTGCCGACGTGTAGTGGTCGGGATGTCTGCCTTCCAAGTAGGGCAGGATCACTACGCGCGGTCGTAGTTCGCGGAGGACGTGGACGATCTTCAAGCGGTTCTCGTAGGTGTTCTCCACCCGTCCATCGGGCAGATCGAGCGTGCTCCGCCATTGCACGCCCAAAATCCGACCGGCGGCCTCAGCCTCCACCGCCCGCTCAGCCGCAGAGCCGCGAGTTCCCGCCTCACCCCGCGTCAGGTCCAGGATGCCAGTCTCAAGGCCCAGCGAGCGCATCTTCAGCAGCGTGCCGCCGCAGGTCTGCTCCACATCATCGCGGTGTGCTGCGACGGCAAGAATGTCGATCCTGCTGGGTTCCATCCCGCTTCGCGCTTTTGCCATCCCGGCTTGCCTCAGGCGTGCTCGGTCAGGAGCGCTCTAGTAGGTGGTGTTGTTTCCATCCGACGAGCCGTCCATATACGCCACATCAGAAACGGTGCCGGTAACAGTAACCTGGCTGTTGTCCAGCTCGGCGAAGTCGGTTGTGCGGTAGATGTGCACTTGCCCGCCCTCACCCACATAAACCTTGTGCAGTCCTTCAACATCCGCGATGCCGGTCAGGTCGCCGATATAACGATCCACGGTGGCGGTGTTCGTAGACGTGTCGAACCTGGTCAGACAGCCGAACTGCACGTTCTGCCCCGCATTGTTATTCGCAAAGCGCTCGCCGCTCTGGCAGCGCTGCGATCCGATCCACAGCGTGCTGTCGTCGGCAAAGATCATCTTGGTGTGAGTGCCGTCGCTGATCGCGTACTGCCCGGTCACGGTGTTGCCGGCCAGGTTCACCACGCTGAGATATCCCGCAAGTAGGCCGTCGGGCTGCAGTTGCTGACCCGCGACATAAAGTGTCGACCCATTCTGCACACCGTTTGTAGCGCCTCCGGGTACTGCCAGCAACGAAGTCGCGGTCAGACCTGGCGCGGTCGCAGTCACGGGAAGACCCGCGGGACCGGCCGGGTTCCCGTTCAGCACCGTGCTGGAAACCGGCATGCTCACAATACCCGATTTCGAGCCCCCGCACTCTGGTCCGCAGTTCAACACGTAGATGGTCTGGCCATCCGCGGAGAAAATCGCCTTGGTCGGATGATCGAAGAGCAGCGACGGATCGCCCACCTTGCCCACGCAATATCTGGGCAGCGTCTGCGGCTCGCAATCCTGAAAGCCGGCCGAGGTCCACGCCGACTGCGTTGCATATTGTGTCTGCTGTGCCGGCGTCAGCTTGATCAGGGTGAAGACGTCATTGCTGTTCTGCACGAATCCGAGCACCAGGGTCGCGTTCGGATTCATGGATATGCGGTAGATACCGGGAACATCCAGCAGCAACTGACTGCCGAGCGAGACATCGTACACCATCATGGCGTGCGCGTTCTGGTCGGCCCCTACGAAGTAATCCTGCTTGCGGGACCCAAAGATACTGGTAGCGATCGTCCCGGCGGGGATGACGGTAGCGTTTTGTTTTTCCCCGGCGTAGTTGATCGAAGCCAGGCTACCGTCGCCCGACCCATAGACCAGGCCGGATTGCTCCTCCGGCATGTTCTGAATGGTCGCGGGGTTAGCGCCGCTGTAGCCCCCGATCGAAAACTGTCCGTTCGGGTTGTTGAACGGGTGGCGGATGTCGTAAAAGGCATCCATGAACTGGAGGCTGCCGGCGGGATTGTCCACCGCCACCAGAACGCGCTGAGTAAGGCCGCTGGGCGGCAGTGTCCGGCCCGCGAAATAGAAGTTTTTTCCGCAACCGAGAACAACGAAGGAAACCGCAACAGCGACGAACGCAGCAACGGCCAGGGACAGGCGACTTCTTTTCTTCAAAACGCTTCGGACCTCAATCTTCAAAAGCTTTCGTCTGCGTGCGGGAAACTGAAGTATAGCAAAGGGTTTGGTGATATTGCCTCACGTCCTATCGGGCGTTTTTGCTTCCGCTCGACGCCAGACAATCATGCTCGCCATGACTTTTCCGTTAACGAAAGCCACACCTCGCGGTTCTTCGCTGTGTGGATGGAACGGGAAAATGCTCTAGCATAGAAAGATGTCGCGCCTGTCGTCACTTTTTGCCAGCAGAACGGTCCTCTGTGACGGGGCCATGGGAACCTCGCTCTATGGGCGGGGTGTCTTCCTCAACAAGTGCTTCGACGAGCTGAACCTGAGCCAGCCGGAGCTGGTCCGTTCCGTGCATGAGGAATATCTGCAGGCTGGCGCCGAAATCATCGAAACCAACACCTTCGGGGCGAACCGGTTCCGTCTGCAGCGTTTCGGGTTGCAGGACCAGACCCGCGCCATCAACCAGGCAGGCGCGCGGCTGGCCCGGGAAGCCGTAGCCCAGCTTGCGGACAAGCAGGCAGGCACCGCGTATGTCGCCGGCTCGGTTGGCCCGCTCGGAATCCATCTCGAACCCCTGGGCAAGACCGCCCTGGAAGAGGCGCGCGGCGCCTTTGCGGAACAGATCGAAGCCCTGATCGCTGGTGGACCAGGCGTGGGCGTTGACCTGCTTGCAATCGAGACGATGATGGCCATCAATGAAACCGAACAGGCCATCTCCGCGGCCCGGCAGGTCGCTCCGGATGTTCCGCTGATCGCCCTGGTGACGGTCGACGAAGACGCCAATTGCCTGGACGGCACACCGGCCGAGGTCGCCGCGGCACGTCTCGCTGCGGCGGGCGCCGACGTCATCGGCGTCAACTGTTCCACCGGGCCGGCGACGGTGCTGACCGCGATCGAGCGTATGCGCGGCGCAAGCGATCTGCCTCTGGCCGCGATGCCCAATGCCGGCATGCCACGCAACGTGGACGGCCGCAATATCTATCTCTGCTCGCCGGAATACATGGCCAGCTTCGCGCGCAAATTCGTTCGCGCCGGCGTGCAGTTCGTCGGTGGGTGTTGCGGCACCACGCCCAACCACATCCGCGCAATGAAGTCCGCGATCCGTGCCATGGACGCCCAGCGAGCTACCGGGCCGCGAGAAACACGCGCGCCCATCGTCACGGAGACTCCGCCTGCGTCCCTGGCCGATCGTTCGAAAATTGGCAGCCTGGTTGCGTCCGGCGAATTCATCACGCTGGTGGAGATCGTGCCGCCCCGCGGCATCGACTGTACGAAAGAGGTCGAAGGCGCGCGCATGCTCGCCGCCACCGGCATTCACGCCATCAACGTCCCGGATTCGCCGCGGGCCTCCGCCCGCATGAGCGCGCAGAGCCTCTGTCTCCAGATCCAGAAGCATACCGGCATCGAGACCGTCCTGCACTACACCTGCCGCGATCGCAATCTGCTCTCGATCCAATCGGATTTGCTCGGCGCCTCATCGCTCTGCCTTCGCAACATTCTCTGCCTCACCGGCGATCCGCCAAAGCTCGGCAACTATCCGGACGCAACCGCGGTCTTCGACGTCGATGCCATCGGCCTCGTAAATGTCGTAAATCGCCTCAACCATGGGCTCGACATCGGCGGCAATCCCATTGGCGCCTCCACCGGCTTCACGCTGGGCGTCGCTGCAAACCCCGGCGTGCCCGATATTGACAACGAGATTCGCCGCTTCGCTTACAAAGTGGAAGCCGGTGCCGAATACGCGATCACGCAGCCAGTCTTCGATATGCGGCTGCTGGAAATTTTCCTCCGCCGCATCGAGAGCTTCCGAATCCCGGTGATCGCAGGCATCTGGCCACTGACGAGCCTGCGCAATGCCGAGTTCATGAAGAACGATCTTCGCGTCTCCATGCCCGATGAGATTATGGCCCGCATGGCCGCTGCCGAAACACCCGAGCTCGCACGCGCGGAAGGCATCCGGATCGCGCAGGAAATGCTCGCAGCTGCGCGGCCCATGGTGCAGGGCGTGCAGGTAAGCGCGCCGTTCGGACGCTATGCCCTCGCCATCGAGATCGTCCGCCAGGTGCTGCCGCCGGGGCCCGAAGCGTCGGCCGTCTAGCTGCCCTCTGGAAGCAGGTTAGAATTCCGCTACTCCTGCTCCTGAGGTTTGCCGATGCGCATTGCGCCACTCGTGCTGGTCGCCACCGTCATGATTGCTCCTCCCGTGTACATCCGCTCGGCACAGGGACAATCGGCGCAAGCGGGCAATAACGACACACCCACGTCCGGCATCGCAGCGATACGCGATTTCTACCAGGCAGGTCTCGAACGCAATGGCATCATCGGCAGCACGCTGGTGCTCTTCGACCAAGACCACGTTGTCCTCGACGCGTCCTATGGCAAGCAAAGCCTGACACCGCCTGAACCGGTGGATGATCAGACCACCTACCACTGGGCCTCCGTTACCAAGACCTTCACCGGTATCGCGATCATGCAGTTGCGCGACCGCGGACTCCTGTCGCTCGATGATCCGCTGGTGAAGTACATCCCGGAGCTCAACGCCGTCCACGATCCCTATGGTCCCGTGTCTGCCATCACCATCGGCGAAGCCATGTCGCACACCAACGGCTTTCGCGATGCCACATGGCCGTGGCGCACCGAGGGCTGGCAGCCGTTTGAGCCGACACAATGGTCGCAGCTCGTAGCCATGATGCCGTACACCAGCGTGGGCTTCCCGCCCGGTAAGCAATATCGCTACTCGAACCTCGCCGTCGTCTTCCTGGGTGAGATCATCGAGCACCTGAGCGGCGACAGCTTCGAGGTCTACATGCTGAAGAACGTCTTCGGACCGCTCGGCATGACACATAGCTACTACGATCGCAGCCCCGCGACCCTGCTCCCCTATCGCTCCCATAGCTGGGACCTGAAGGATGGCAAGCTCACCGAGGACGAGTTCAACTTCAACACCGGCATCACCCGCTCCAACGGCGGCCTGAACGCGCCGCTGCCGGATATGGTCCGCTACCTGCGTTTTCTCTTGGGCGATCCCGCGCATCAGGCAGAATACGACCGCATCCTCAAACGCAGCTCGCTCGAAGAGATGTGGCGGCCCATCCACTCCGTCCCGCCGGACGAGGACTTCCCATCCCGCGCGGGAGCAAAGGACGACGTCGCCGCCAGTTTCTTCATTCATACGGACAAAGGAGTGCGCCTGGTCGGCCATCCCGGATGGCAGAACGGCTTCCGCAGCCAGCTTAACTTCGACCCGGTGGCGAGGCGCGGCTATCTCGTCGTCTACAACACCGACGCGCAGGACGCAAAGCAGAACACACGGCGCTTCAACATCGAGCTCCGCGACAATCTCATTGACCACTTCTTCGCGGGCCGCCAATAGAGGCTTACACTGGAGCAAGAACCATGCCCAAGTTTGAAGATTCGCTCAAGCAGCTCGAAACCATCGTCAACCAGCTCGAAAAGGGCGACCTGCCGCTCGAAGATTCAATCAAGCTCTTTGAAGAAGGCATCCGCCTGTCATCCGCCTGCAAAGATGAGTTGGACGCGGCCGAGGGCAAGGTGCAGGTGCTGCTGAAACAGCGCGACGGCTCGCTGAAGGCGGAGCCGTTCCCCTCGTCGCAGAAATAGCACAATCCGCCATCTCCTCTGTACGTCATCCCGGCCGAACTGATGTGGAGGATCTGCTTTTTTCCTCAACATACTCAGCCCATCTCTTCATCTGCAGAAGTAGAGCCAGTCCTGCTGCGTGCATTGCATCTGCGGCTTGCCGTCTCCATGCAGCTCCTGCTCCACGCTTGACCTCGACGCTTTCTGAAACTCATCGCGGAAGACCACCAGGTCCGCTCCACCGAACAACACCTTCGCCCAATGCGGATCTCGCCGCGAGCGCTTGAGCAGATCCACCAGATCGTTCGTGCCGCCGGGTACGACCGTGCCCTCCAGTTGCGGTCTGCGCGTGTCAATGGGCATGGTCGACATATCAAGAAACGGCGCGTCCAGCATCACGTCTCCCGCTCGCCGGAAATATCGGACTGCGGACCATTCCAGCGGACGAAAGCGCAGCGTCGGATCGGCTTCGTACTCTGTCGCCGGCAGCAGGATCGTGTTTTCTCCGCTGCGAACAATGGATGCTTGCTCCGCCACGGCCGCGCGGCGCGCTTCCGGCGCAATGCGCATCTGCGCCAGGATAAGCGTGCACGCCAGCGCGGTATAACCGCTGGAAATTGTCAGCACCCGGAGCCGTGGCGCAAAAGCAGCACCTCCGGATGCGGCGGCAATCGCGCCGCACCAGACCAGGATGAGAAATCGCATATTGAAGTAGAAGCCACCATTCATCGTGTCCGGCAGAAAGGGCAGCACAGCCATCAGTCCGAGCGTTGCAAAAAGAAGAGCATCCGTAGGCCACCAACGCCGCTCACCATCTCGCTTTACAAACCTGCGCACTGCCAGCCACATGCTGAGAACAAATACAAAAAGCAGGAGCCCGGTATACAGCAGCGTCGCAGCGGAGATACGCGCGAACAACCCCAGCCCGTACAGCGTCGAATATTTCATCACCGAGACCAGCGGATGAATATGCTGCAGCAGGTTCTCGCGGACCTTGTTCTTCTCGGTATAGAGCAGCACATAGCTCATGCAGGCGCACGCGCCGGCCAACGTGAGCGTGTCCCGCCGCCAATCCGCCGTCGCCGGCGAAACAATGCGCCGCCCGATCAGATCGATGACACACAATGCCGCCAACGGCAGCAGCGGAACCGGATGTGTCAGCACGATGAGAGCCACCAAAACCAGAAATACCGCTCGCCGGTATCTGCGTCGCCCGAACCAAACGCCCATGGCCCAGAAGGTAAGCCCGATGGAGAGGCAATAGCTCTCAAACCCCATGAACAGCGGCCAATTCAACAGCAGCGGCAATATTAGGACTGATGTCCATCGGCCATTGTGTCCCGCGATAGAACACATAAAGCGAAAACCAAACGCCATCGTCACAACCACGATGCAGACAGCGATCTGCTCCACCAGAACAGCCGGAAAGATCTGCAGCAGTGCCATCAGCATGTAGTAGTACAGGCTATAAGGCGGAAGCAGATGGCGAATGCGAAACGCCTCGCTGAGCGGACCATGTGCGCGGCCTAACAGCTTCGTCATCACCGTCGCGTAGTACACGTGTACAGGCCCGTCCTCGGAGGGAAAGACGGGCAGCGACAGGATCCACGCGCAACACGCCGTAACACCAACGGCAAAGACCGCGAGGTTTCCATGCTGCCTCAGCCGCTTCAAGACTGGATTCAATACCAGCTCCCGATCCACAAAGCTTCGGATGTATAGATGCAAAGATCTAAGCCGCTATGCTATCGACCTCGGATTGGTTGCTTCGAGAAACATCAACTTCGTGTCTCCGCTGCGCAGAGACACATTCCATCTTCTGCGTCTCTCGTCTCCCGTTCGCCGCCGGGTATAGATTGAAAATATCGACGAAGGACGCAGGCCTTCGTCTTCACACCTCTGTTTCCAGGAGCTGCGCATGAGTGAGTCGCACCCCGATCCTCCCCTTACGGAGCAGACCCCACCCACTGACAATCGGGAGATACAGGAAAAATCCTTGGGCCATTTCTCCCGCCGCACATTCATCGCGCAGCTCGGCGCTGCAGGCATCGCCGCCACGGCGTCTCCCGCGATTCCCGCGACCGCCACACAGGAGGCCGCCGCTCCTGCAGCAGAAGAAAAGACCGTAGCCGTCACGTTTTCGATCAACGGCAAGCCGCACCAACTCAGCATCGAGCCGCGGGTCACCCTGCTGGACTGCCTGCGCGAGCGCCTGAACCTTACCGGCACCAAGAAGGGCTGCGACCACGGCCAGTGCGGCGCGTGCACCGTGCACATCAATGGCCGCCGCGTGAATTCGTGCCTCACCTTCGCCGCCATGCATGACGGCGACACAATCACCACCATCGAGGGCATTGGCCAACCCGGCAACCTGCACCCCATGCAGGCAGCGTTCGTTGAGCACGATGGCTATCAGTGCGGCTACTGCACATCAGGCCAGATCATGTCCGCTGTCGCCATGCTGAAAGAGCCATGGGGGCCTGAGGACAAGGACATTCGTGAAGCAATGTCCGGCAACATCTGCCGCTGCGGCGCTTACCCCAACATCCTCGCCGCCATCAAGCAGGTGCGTGGTGAAGGGAGGAGCGCATGATCGATTTTGCAATGAGCCGCGCCAGCAGCCCCGCGCAAGCGTCGCAACAGGCAGCTACTTCTAACACCGCGCAGCAGGGTGCGGAGATTCGCTTCGTCGCCGGCGGCACTACGCTGATCGATCTGATGAAGCTCGATGTCGAAACACCGCGCCGTGTTATCGACATCAATCGTCTCGACCTGACGCAGACGGAGCGCCGTCCGGATGGCTCGCTACGCATCGGTGCCATGGTGCGCAACTCGGATCTGGCGCACGAGCCGAACGTGGTACGCGATTACCCTGTGCTCTCGCAGGCGCTGCTCTCCGGCGCCACCGGCCAGTTGCGCAACATGGCCAGCACAGGCGGCAACCTGCTGCAACGCACGCGCTGTATGTACTTCCGCGACCTGACATACACCGAATGCAACAAGCGCACCCCCGGCTCCGGCTGCGCTGCGCTCGATGGAGCGAATCGCATTCATGCCATCCTCGGTACTAGCCAGCACTGCATCGCCACACATCCGTCCGACATGGCCATCGCGATGATGGCGCTCGAGGCCCGAGTCCATATACTCGGCACGCAGGGCGAGCACGACGTGCCCGTCGGCGACTTCTATCTGCTGCCCGGCAACACGCCGCATCTCGAAAACGTGCTGAAACCCGGCGACCTCATCACCTACGTCACCCTGCCTCCGCCAATTTCCGGAGCCAGGTCGCACTACCTGAAGCTGCGCGATCGCGCCTCCTACGAGTTCGCGCTCGCTTCCGCCGCCGTCATTGTGCAGGTAGAAAATGGCCGCATCCGCAAAGCGCGCATCGCCTTCGGTGGCATCGGCACGCGCCCGTGGCGATCGCCGGAAGCCGAGCACGCGCTCGAAGGCAATGCCGCAGATGAAGCAACTTTCCGCGCTGCCGCTGACGCCGCACTGCGCAATGCAAAGCCGCAGCGCGACAACGCCTTCAAAATAGAGCTCGCGAAGCGCTGCCTCATTCGCGCCCTCACCATGGTCACTACATAAGGAGCGATATGGCTACGACTCCCTCCATCATCGGCCGCGCTGTTCCCCGCATCGATGGTCCGCTGAAGACCAGCGGAACCGCGAAATACTCCTCGGACCACAATCTTCCGAACATGGTCTACGCCGTGCCGGTCAGCAGCACAATCGGCAAGGGACGCATCCGCCGGCTCGACACATCCGCTGCGGAATCCATGCCCGGAGTCGTGCGTGTCTACAGTCACGGTAAAGTTCCGCCCATCTACCGCCCGATTCCGCATGCGCGTGGAGCGCGCATCGACGAACAGCGTCCGCCATTCGAGGACGACAACGTCTACTACAACGGCCAATACGTCGCTCTCGTAGTTGCAGAATCGTACGAGCAGGCAAAGGCCGCCGCGCGTGCTGTCAAGGTCGAATACGACGCCGAGACGCCGAACGTCTCGCTCGATCTGAGCGACGGCTTCACCGACAAGATGCACGAAGAGAGTAAGCGCGGCGACGTGGATGCCGCGTTCGCAAGCGCGCCAGTCAAAGTCGACGAGACCTACGTCACGCCGGCGGAAACGCACAACCCGATCGAGCTGCACGCCTCCGTCGCCACATGGGATGGCACTCGGTTCGTCCTGTATGAAACGACACAGGCTGTGATGAATCACCAGGCCGTGATGGCGCAGATGCTTGGCGTCCCACGCGAAAACGTGCAGATCGTCATGAAGTTCCTGGGCTCCGGTTTCGGGGGCAAGTTGTGGCCATGGACCCAAGCCATGCTCGCAGCGGTTGCAGCCCGCGATCTGAATCGCCCGGTCAAGCTGGTCATCAGCCGCTCCATGATGTTCACCTCCGCCGGCCATCGCCCGCGCACACAGCAGCGCATCCGGCTCGGCGCCACACCAGACGGTAAGCTGGTCAGCCTGGAACATGACTACGCGAATCATAGCTCGATGGCGGTGGTTGGGACCTATCGCGAGAACTGCGGCGAAGCCACGCCCTTCCTTTACAGCACGCCCAATCTGCGCGTCCGCTCCGCTGTTGTCGATCGCAACATCGGCACGCCCACGCCCATGCGCGGCCCCGGCGCGGTGCCCGGGACCTACGCGCTCGAATCCGCAATGGACGAGATGGCCATCAAGCTCAAGCTCGATCCCGTGCAATTCCGCCTAATGAATGAGCCGAAGCTGGACGAGAGCAACGACTTGCCTTTTTCTTCGCGCCATCTCAAGGAATGCCTCACTACCGGCGCGCAGAAATTCGGATGGTCGGCGCGCAATCCTGAAGTCGGCTCCATGCGCAAAGGCGATCTCATGCTCGGCTGGGGTGTCGCCTCGTGCACCTGGCCGGCCGGCCGCGGCGCGTGCAAAGCTACCGTGCTGCTGCGCGACGATGGCACAGCGCGCATCGCCTGCGCGACGCAGGACATTGGCACCGGCACCTATACGGTGTTCGCGCAAGTCGTTTCCGAGAAGACGGGCTTGCCGCTGCACAAGATCGATGTCGTCCTCGGCAACTCCAGCCTGCCGCCCGGTCCCACCTCTGGCGGTTCTATGGTCACTGGCACCGTCATCCCAGCGATTCTTCAGGCCACCGCTGCGGCGACGCAGCAAGTGCTCACGGTCGCCACAAGCGCGCCCGGCTCCCCGTTCCAGCATCAGAAACCGGATGAACTCGCACTCACCGATGGCCGGGTACATCGCAAGACCGACCCTGCGTCGGGCGGCGTTCCATTTGAAACCCTCCTGCAACACGCGAACATCCGCTCTGCAGAGGGCGAGGGCAATTCCGGCCCCAGTTCGGACGATCCGGCGCATCACAAATACTCTTTTCACTCCTATGGAGCACACTTCGTTGAAGTCGAGTGGGACCCTGGCATCGCGCGCCTGCGCGTCAGCCGCGTAGTCACTGTGATCGATGGCGGCCAGATGGTCAACCTCAAAGCAGCGCGCAACCAGATAGAGGGCGCGATCGTGATGGGCGTCGGTATGGGAATGCTGGAGCACACGACCTATGATTCGCGCAACGGCCGTCCGATAAATTGTAACTTGGCCGATTACCTGATGGCCACCCACGCGGATTGCCCGGAGCTCGACGTCACCTTTCTCAACTACCCGGACAAGTTGCTCAATCCACTAGGCGCGCGAGGCGTGGGAGAGATCGGCTTGGCCGGTGTGGCAGCAGCGATCACCAACGCCGCCTACCACGCGACCGGCGTTCGCGTGCGCGAGCTGCCGATTCGCCTCGAAACGCTGATGCAGCAGGAAAAGCGCCCGGCTTAGATAGCTCTCCTAAGCAGGACGCGCTGTCACAGTGCGGTTCACCAGCCGTCCGATACCGCTGATCTCAATCGCAACCTCTTCTCCCGGCCTCAGCCAGCGCTGTGGCATGCGCCCTAGCCCAACACCTTGCGGCGTGCCGGTGCTGACGATATCGCCCGGCTCCAGTTGCACGGCAGCCGAAATATACCCCAGCACCGCCGGGATATCAAAGATGAAATCACGCGTGTTCGCCTGTTGCATCGTCTCCCCATCGATGGTGAGACGGACGTCCAGGCTATGCGGATCGGTCAGTTCGTCCGCTGTAACGATCCACGGCCCAATAGGGCAAAACGTGGGGAAGCTCTTCCCCAGCGTCCATTGCGATGTGGCTAGTTGCACGTCGCGAGCGCTCACATCATTCAGGATGGTGTAGCCGAACACGCACTCGCGCCAGTTCTCGCGGGTCACGTTCGCGGCATGCCGGCCGATCACGACCGCAAGCTCTGCTTCGTAATCCGGCTGGGTGCTGTTCGCAGGCAGGATAATTTCGCTGTCCGGTCCGGTAATCGCAGAGGCCAACTTCATAAAGATGGTTGGCACCGCCTGCACTGCCATCTTCGACTCCGCTGCGTGATCTAGATAGTTCAATCCAACGCAAAAAATGCGCGGCGGATGAAGCACCGGCGACAGTAGCTCAACGCTGGCCAGAGGCGTTCCGCTTCCCTTTCTAGGTAAAGACTGCGCAGCTTCAAGCGCTTGACGACCGGCCGCAACGAAGCTCTCCGCATCCGCAAATCCGAGCGGCTGCAAAGAATAGACCTGCTCGCCTTCGAGCAATCCGGCCTCCGGCGCTCCACTGGCGCTCCGACGAAACGTAATCAGCTTCATGGCAACTCCCTCCAGACTTTGCCCTCTGGGAAGCTGTAGTCCTCGAAGGTCTGCGGATACATCTCCGCGCTGTAGCCCGGCTTTGCGGGCAGCACGTAATGCGCATTCCGAATGTCGACCGGATCGATAAAATGCTCGTGCAGATGATCGACATACTCGGTCACCCGATTTTCCAGCGAGCCCGAAACCGCGATGTAGTCGAACGCGGACAGATGCTGCACATATTCACACAGTCCCACGCCCCCCGCATGCGGACAAACCGGCACGCCGAACTTCGCCGCCATCAGCAGCACCGCCACATTTTCGTTCACGCCTGCAAGCCGACAACTGTCGATCTGGCACACATCAATCGCACTCGCCTGCAGCAGTTGCTTGAACATCACGCGGTTCTGGCAGTGTTCGCCGGTGGCGATCCGTACGCCGCTCTCGCGACGAATGCGCGCGTGCCCCAGAATGTCGTCCGGACTGGTAGGCTCCTCCATCCACCATGGATTGAATTGCGCCAGCTCGCGCGTGCGGCAGATCGCTTCCTTCACGCCCCAGCGTTGGTTGGCATCCATCATCAGCTTTGCGCCATCGCCAATCTCGCGCCGCACCAGGCCTGCGCGTCGCAAGTCGTCCTTTGGCTCGCCGCCAACCTTCAATTTAAAATGCCGCCATCCTTGCGCGAGCGCATCATCGCAAAGCGAGCATACCTTCTCATCCGAAAAACCGAACCAACCCACCGAAGTCGTATACGCCGGATACCCGGTCCGTTCCAGATCGGCAATGCGCCCCTCTTTGTCCGATTGCTGCGCTTTCAGCAGGCTCAGCGCTTCCTCCTCGGTAATGGCGTCGTCGATATAGCGAAAATCCACCAGCCGGACGATCTCTTCCGGGCTCATATCCGCAAGCAACCGCCACAGTGGCTTATTCTGTTGCCGTGCATAGAGGTCCCATACCGCATTGATCAGCGCCGCGGCCGCCAGATGTGTCACACCCTTCTCCGGACCCAGCCAACGGAACTGACTATCGTCGGTAAGCTGGCGGGAGAACGTGCGCAAGTCATCAGTCAGCGCGCTCAGCCGCCGCTTCTCAACAAAGCCGGCCAGGTATCTTGCCGCCCCCACACAAAGCTCGTTGCCGCGACCCAGCGTGAAGGTCAGGCCATAGCCCTTCAGGTCTCCGTCCGTGTGCAGAATGCAATAGGCCGCCGAGTAGTCCGGGTTCTTGTTGACCGCGTCGGACCCGATGCTCTCGCGAGAGGTGGGAAAGCGCAGGTCCAGCACGTCTACCCGTGTGATGACAGGATCGATCAAAATCGGTGTGGCTCCTTTTTGTTGATTCTGGCTACGCCGCGGTCCAGCCGCCGTCAATGGTCAAAACAGAACCCGTCATAAAATCTGCTTCCGGCGAGCAGATGTAGTGCACCATCGCGGCAATCTCTTCCGGCGTTCCCAGCCGTCCCATCGGCTGGCGCGCGGCAAGCTCCACGCGCATCTTGTCGATCTCGTGTGCGTGATACTTCTGCAGATATCCTTCCACAAACGGCGACTGCACCGTGCCCGGCGCAATGCAGTTCACGCGCAGTTCCTTCGAATACTCCACCGCAATCTGGCGCGTCATCGCGATCACCGCGCCCTTGCTGGCGCAATACGCGAAGCGCTGCTTGATGCCAATCATCCCAGCGACCGATCCGATATTGACGATCGACCCGCGCGCGGCCAGCAGCAATGGAAGCGCCGTCTTCGTCACCAGGTACACCGATGTTGCGTTCACGGCCATCACGCGGTTGAAGTCAGGCTCCTCCGTCTCCGCGACACCGCCCACCAAGCCAATGCCCGCGTTGTTCACAAGAATGTCGAGCCGATGCAGTCCATGGATCGCCGCTGCAATCGAAGCCGCGCTTGTGACATCCATCGCAATGCCCTTCGCGCCCGGCAGCTCCTTTGCCAAATCCTGCGCAGCCTGTTCGTTCAGGTCGGCAATCATCACGCTTGCGCCCGCTCCAGCCAGCCGCCGCGCGGTAGCGGCTCCAATGCCGCTTGCGCCTCCGGTGATCAGCGCAACCTTGTCCCTCAAATCGAACACGGTCTCTCCATCCTGTTATCGTGCTGCTTGCAAATGCGTGAGCGGCAGCGGCTCGCCGCCTCGTTCCGAGGAGAGATACGCCGCCTCCACCACGCGCATCGTGTCCAGCGCGTCTTCCACACGCGTCGGCATCGCATTCGCCTCACCCAGCGCGAACCGCTGCACTGACATCATCGATCCTAGAAACGCATCGGGAAACCACTCGCCGGATATCGGTTGCGCGCCGGCCGCCAACGTGGCATTTGAACTGCGCGGGTAGAACTCCAGCGTATCGCCGCGTCCCTTCGGATAGTCGAGATTCACGCCCATCTGGGCGCGCATCGCGCCTTCCGTTCCTTCCCATTGCACGTAACTGCGTTGCAGCTCGGGGTACGGCACATCGAGCCCGTGATTCGTCGCGATATAGACGCGGGTCCACTCATCGTAGTCCATCACGATCACGCTCTTGGTCGCGGCGAACTCCGGCGTGCGCGGATTGCGCACCGTCCGCGCATACACCCGCTGCGGATTGCCCAGCCAGGAGCGCACCAGATCGACATAGTGAATGCTGTGATACACGATCTCCAGCCGCGGCGCCATCTTCAGAAAACTCCATAGCTCCCACGGCGTATACGTGCTCACCTGCACTTCAATGTCGTGCAGTGTGCCCAAAGCGCCGGCATCGGTGATGGCGCGCGCGGCCACCATGTTCGGCGCCCAGCGCAACTGAAAATTCACCGCGGCGTTCAGCCCCCGCTCATGGCACAGCGCAACGATCGCCTCCGCCTCCTTGACCGTTCCGCCCAGCGGCTTCTGAACCAGCACAGGAGCGCCTTTCGGAACTTCCCGCAGAACGTCCAGCACCGCCGCGCCTGGCACCGCGACATCGAAAATGTGCGGTTCACGCAACTGCGGCAGCACGTCTGCGAGTGCAGCGCCGGTGATCCCGATGCCCCACTCCGCCGCAAGCTCCTGCGCCCGCTCCGGATTCCGATCCACAACTGCCGCAACCGGCAGACCGCCCTTTCGATATGCCGGCAGGTGGGCATTCTGAACAATGCCGCCCGCACCAATCAGCACGATCGGCAGCGGTCTTGCGCGCAATACGACTGGCCCGGTCGATGAAGTCACGATGCAGGTTCCATCCTCAAAACGTAGGCGTACTTGCCGGGAAGCGTCGTCGGAAGCTGCACCTCAAGGTCCGCGCCCTTCCGCGTCCACGTCACTGGCTTCTCATCGCCAAGCAGGTGGATCTGCGATCCGCTCGCAACGCGCACATCGCGCAGCACGATCGCGCCGCCGTTCGGAGTGCCCATCAAGGTCGCGTAGAGCTGTCCACCTTTCTTCGTGAAGCGCACCGGAATCTTTTGGTCCGTCTCGCCCTCGGCGCGCGACCACGGCTCCGTACCGTAAATCGCCTCACCGTTCTGGCGCAGCCACGCGCCCAGCGACTTGAGACGGTCTATCTGGATCGGCGGAATCGTTCCATCGGCTTCCGGACCAACATCCAGCAGCAGATTGCCGTTCTTGCTCACGATGTCTACCAGCAGATAGATCAGCTCGTCCGGCGCGATCGTCTCCTTCACGCCCTCGGCACGGTTGTATCCAAAGGAGCGCCCCAGCCCGCGGCACTCTTCCCATTTCACTTTGCTGATGGTGCTGCGCTTCTCGTATTCCGGCGACTGGAAATCCGAGTGCTTTACGCCGAAGCGGTCGTCGATCACGCCATCGGGAATGGCGTTGTAGTAGTCGGCCATCACCTGCAGCGGCTTGCCCGTCTTGGGCCAGTCGATGTCATCCCACAACACCGCCGGGTGATACTTCGCAATCAACTCTTCAATCTGGTCAAAAGCATAATTTCCGTAGGCGATCGTCTCCGGTTTCACCGCCTGCCAGTCGTTGCCGCCGACGATCGGTCCGCGATTGAAGCTCCAATCGTAACCGCCGGAGTAGTAAAGCCCCATCTTCATGCCGTCCTTGCGGACGGCATTGCTCAGCTCGCCCACAACGTCGCGGGCCGCCTGCAGATGCTGCTGGTTCGGGTTCACCACTTTGCTCGGCCACAACGTGAATCCCTCATGGTGCTTGCTGGTCAGCACCACATAGCGCGCGCCCGCATCGCGAAAGGCCGCAGCCATCACCGCCGGATCCCACTTCTTCACCTCACGGTCAAAGATCGGCGCAAACTCGTAGTAATTGAAGGTCGCGCCGTAGTGTTCGCGGTGATAAGCCTGCGTGGGCGATCCGGGAATACGCATCGTGTTGTAGTACCACTCCGCATAGGCGTTCCACTTGGCCTCTTCGTCCTTGGGAACGACCTTCGGGCGGTTGACCTCTGCCCATCCGGGCACGGAATAAAGACCCCAGTGCACAAAGATGCCGAGCTTCGCATCCGCATACCATTGCGGCAGCGGATGCGTGTTCAGCGATTCCAGCGTCGGCTCGTAATTCTTCGTCTGCGCAAAAGTCGCATTCGTCAGCCCCGCCATGGCCAGGAGACAGATGCTGCTCTGCACTCTTCGTGTCCGGTTCATTCGTAATTCTTCCCTTCCGCTTTCATGCTGCTTGCACTCTCCCAGCACCGCGCCGCGTGTGATACCAGCTGAACCACGCAATTACCAGGTAGCTCACCAGCGGAACTGCGTAAGCGCGCGCCAGGCCGCCGTGCTGCGATATCCAGCCCATAATCGGAGTCAGCGCCGCGCCGCCCACAATCGCCATCACCAGCAGGGAGCCACCCAGCTTCACCAGCGGGCCCAGTCCTTCCAGGCCAAGCGCAAAGATCGTCGGGAACATGATCGACATGAAGAAGCTGGTCAGAAACACGGCCCACATGCCCGCCCATCCCGGCTGCGCGACAGCGAAGGCCAGCAGCAGCGCATTCGCCACGGCATACAGCAGCATCAGCCGGGCGGCGGCAATGTGTTTCATCAGCAGGGGCGCGGAAAAACGCCCCACCGCAAACGCACCCAGCGTGCCGGTCAGCAGCAGGCCTGCATGCTTCTCCGGCTGGTGTGTGTAGTCCTGCACATACTGGATGAAGTAGCTCCAAGTACCCACCTGCGCGCCCACATAGAGGAACTGCGCAACCACCGCCATCAGAAAATGCGGCCGCCGAAAGAGCGTGCCGCCACCACCGTCTTCCTCCAGCGAAGGCTCTTCGTCGCGTACCTCCGGAAACCGAGTTCGGATGAAGATGATCGCCAGCGTAAGCGCAATGCCGCCCAGCACCAGGTAAGGCGCCACCACTCGCATCGTCTCGTGCTGCAGATAAGCCGCATAGGTGCCTGCCGCCTTACGCGCGGCGACCTGCGCGGGGTTCAGCTCCACGCCGGAAAAAATGAAGACAGTCCCCGCCAGCACTCCGGCAATAGAGCCCAGTGTGTTGAATGCCTGCGAGAAGTTCAGCCGTCGCGCCGCAGAAGCAGGCGATCCCATCTGTGTAATGAACGGATTCGACGCGGTCTCCAGGAATGACAGCCCCGACGCAATGACAAACAGCGCTGCGAGAAAAAAACCGTACCGGCCGACAATGGCCGCGGGCCAAAAGAGCGCCGCGCCCGTGGCATACAGAAGCAGACCAATCACCAGACCGGTCTTGTACCCTCGGCGGCGCATGATCAGCGCGGCAGGAATCGCAAGAATGAAATAGCCGAGATAGAAGGCCGACTGCACCAGGCCCGCTTCCACGCGATTCAGCGTGAAGCTCTTCATGAACTGCCGGATCAGCACATCATTCAGATTGTTCGGGACGCCCCACATGAAGAACAGCGACGTAACCAGGCTGAACGGCAGAAGCTGCCCCGGCGCCACGAGCGGTCCATGGCTGCCCTCGTCGTCAAGCGCCATCTTCGACGCAATCATGCTCATTTAGTGTCCGGTCCCTTCAGCCGCGGAGGTGGCCGCCGGGACCGCTGCTCTCGTTCCAAGAAACACCGGGCAGATGTGGCGCTCGAACAGGTTGTGTGTCACGTTTTCGGCCACGCGCTCTTCGCACTGCTCCAGCATGGCAATGTACCGCGCGCCCATCTTCGCCGCGATCTTAAAGCCAACATGCATCAATTGCCGCAGGCTGCTGTTGTATGCGGGCGACCGCGGATCATGCCGCAATGCGCCGCTCCACTGCTCAGCGCTCCACCGCTGCGCCTCTCCCGGCTCCGGCAGCTGTGTGACGTCAATATCGATCACCGCGGCATACGGTGCGCACAGCTCGTCGCGGTGCGCGTATGCCTCGGCATACATCTCCTTTACCAGTCCGAGCGCATCTCCTCCCGATTCCGCCAGCCCGATCACCTCTTCCAGCCACGTCGTGCCCGCCGTTTTCAGGTGAAGACCTGCATCCATCTTTGTGATCGCGTCGTGCACTGGGCTGTAGATGGAAAATTTATCGCTTCCAGAATGCAGACTCAACTTCAGCTCGGCAGGCAATCCAAATGCGCTGACGGCATAGCGAACCACCGCCATGTCCTGCTCCAGCTCCCGTGCGAAAGTTCGAGGATCGCCCACATAGTCAACGCCCTTGTTGAACCGGCCAGTAAACTTCGGCGCAATCGTCGCCAGCGGCACACCGGCATCTGCCAGCGCAGCCAGAATCAGCAGCAGGTCCACCGGCGTCTGCGGTACGTCGGTCTCGTCCATCGAGACCTCGGTCAGGAACGCACCGCGCCCCTTCGCTCGCTCGATATAACGATACGTCTGCGCCGCCTCTAGCACCGCGGCCAGATAATGACGCCCCACCCGCTCCAGGTCCGCGCGCGTGATGGAGAGAGGCTCGGAAATTCCCGGCAGTTCCATCCTGCCAATCAGGCCCGCACGCCGGCGCACAAAGGCATCCAGCTCAGCCTGCGCGGCGGCCTTGCCGATCTGGTCCGCAACATCGATGGTGAAGAAATTGCACGGCTCAAGGAAGCGGTCCACCGTGCGCAGGTTGATGTGATCGGCGTCGCAGAAGTACGGCCGATTCCACTGGAGCCGGCGCACGGCTGCGTCCGCTGCCGCCCGCGTTTCGGCAGGTTCGGAGCCGATGATTGTGTGCTCACGGTTGGACTTGTTCCACACCGGCACCACCACCGTACCCGCTTCGGCCGCCTGAATGCAGGCGCGCAACTGCGCCGGCGCCTGATGCGCAAAGCGGTCTCCAACCCCAATCGAAAATCTGCCCAGCGACTTCATTCTCGCGTTTCCCAGCTTAGCCTATTTCGTTACAGTAAGTGTTGTAGGTAAAAAATCTTTTTCAGTGATGAACGAGAACTGCTGAAGCATTTCCGCGACAACTTTTTCTGGCTGGAGGGATATAGTCGTTCCCCCGAGACTTTGGGGAGCTTGCGCAGTTTCTGCCCAATGCTAGTAAGAACCCCGCGTTTGTGGAAACGATAACGATATAGTCACCGTATGACGATCCGGATGAAAGACATTGCGAAGGACCTCGGCCTCTCGGTTGTCACCGTATCAAAGGTCCTGCGCGATCATCCGGATATCGGCGAGGAAACGCGCAAACGCGTGCTCCAGCGCGTGAAGGAACTGGACTACGAGCCGAATATCCTGGCCCGCAGCCTGGTGACCGGTCGCAGCTATCTCATCGGCCTCATTGTTCCCGGCCTGATCCATCCCTTCTTTGCCGAGGTCGCCAGGGCACTCTCGAAGACCATCGTCGACAAGGGCTACTCACTGATCGTCTCCTCTTCCGAGGAGGACCCAGACCTCGAAGCCCGCGAAATTCGCCACCTTCTCGCTCGCCGTCTTGACGCGCTCGTGATCGCCTCCTCCGGCAGGGGCACCGACATCTTCCGCCGCATGCGGACCCAGTCACAGCCCTTTGTGCTGATCGATCGCGCCTTCGATGGCCTGGAAGCAGATTTCGTCGGCATCGACGATGTGGCCGCCGGCCGCATCGCCACCACACATTTGATTGAAATGGGCCGCCGGAACATTGCGCATATCAGCGGCCGCGAAAACAGCACCGGCATTCGTCGCAAACAGGGCTATCTGGAAGCTCTAGGTGCCCATCGGCTGCCCATTCGGGAGGACTATGTCCTGAGCCGCGATTTCGTCGACACAGACAGCCATGGCCAGGGTGCCGAGGCCATGCGGCAGCTTCTGGAACGAACTCCGCGGCCGGATGCGGTCTTCTGCTATAACGACCCCATCGCCATCGGCGCGATGAATGTGATCCTCGACGCCGGCCTGCGCGTTCCGGAAGACATCGCGCTGGTGGGCTGCGGCAACCTGAACTACAACGAGTGGCTGCGCGTCCCGCTGACCAGCATCGACCAGCGCAGCCACCTGATCGGCCAGCGCGCCGGCGAAATCCTGCTCGCCATGATCGAAGGACGCGAGTGGCCCGCGCCGAAAAACGTAATCCTGGAGCCTACCCTGGTGGTCCGCGCCTCAACCACCGGAAGCCCAGCATGGCCGTCGAAATCGCCTGCCAAAGCGAAGAAGTCCGCGAAATCCAGATAGCCTGTACCACCACAAGCCTGGTGCCCTGCTCTAGCCAAGGCTAGTGTGGGGTTGTTCTCTACAATCCAGCCGGAGCGCAGTGAGCTTCCGAATTCCAACGCTGACTAGAGCGAGTAGACCCGAACAGCATTCCCGCCCCAGATCGCGTCGCGTTCGCTTGCCGAGAGCGGCGCCGTCCACGCTGTAACCGTATCCACCCAGCGCTGATAGTTCGTCGCCAGCAACGCGACCGGCCAGTCCGAAGCGAAGAGCAGCCGATCCGGACCAAACGCCTCCAGCACCACCTCCCAATACGGCTCCAGCGCAGCGGGCGTCCATTGCTGCCAGTCGGCCTCCGTCGCCAGGCCGGAAATTTTGCAGACAAGGTTTGGGCGCCGCGCCAACTCTCGCATATACCGCCCCCATGGCTCCCGCTCGTCTTTTCGGATCACCGGTTTCGCGCAGTGGTCCAGCACAAATGGCTGGTCCGGATGCATGTCCACAAACTGTAGCGTCGACGCCAGATGACGCACCAGAACCATGATGTCGTACACAAGTCCTGAGTCGCGCATCGCGCGGATGCCGCGGTTAAAGGCCGCATCCAGAATGAATTTATCGTCTGGCTCATCCTGGATCAGGTGGCGGAGCGCCTTCAGTTTTTTATTTTGCCGAAGCTCTCCCAGCATCTCCGGAAATTCCGCTGCGGCGATCGGCGCCCAACCGACCACGCCGCGTATCCACGAAGTCTTCTCTGCCTCTTGCAGCATCCACTCGGTCTCTTCCAGAGTCTGCCGCGCCTGCACGAGAACTGTGCCCCCGATGCCCGCGCGGCCCAGGAGCGGCTTCAGATCGTCGGGAAGAAAATCGCGCCGCAGCACACCCATCTGCTCCTTGATCCAGCCATACTCCTCCGGCGTATAACGCCACAGGTGTTGATGCGCGTCGATGCGATCTGCCATTGTGGTCTTGCCTCTCCCTGCCTGGACTGCATGTGCATGTCATTCCTCTTATATCGTCTCGGGCAAAAACGAAAATCCGACAGAAGCATAAATCGGATCGAAACAATCCTTGCCGATATGCGACTCGATCGGTTTTAATGGCTTCCGGCAAACGTTCTCTGGAGCCTGGCTCGCGAAGGGAAATTCCATCCATGTACGCAAGGAAACAAAGCGCACTGTTCTCTGCTCTGCTCGTCACGGTCACCTGCGCTTATGCGCAACAGCCGGCCAGGCTCGATATCGATGCGCAAAAGCCCATCGCCCAGGTCAGCCCCACTCTCTACGGCCTGATGACTGAGGAGATTAACCACTCCTACGATGGCGGCCTCTATCCCGAGCTGATCCGAAACCGCGCCTTCATGGACAACTCGTACGGCCCGCATGGATGGGTGCTCGTCGAGCAGGGCGACGCGCAAGCATCGATGGAAATCGACAAGAGCACCGGCCCCAGCGAAGCCATCCCGCGCAGCCTGAAAGTCAGTATCCAGAAAGCGGACGCGAAGAACCAGGCCGGAGTCTCCAATACCGGCTATTGGGGCATGGCGGTGCGCGGCAACGAAAGCTACCAGTGCTCCTTCTATGCCAAGGCCGATGCTGGGCTCGCCGGCCCGTTCACAGCACGCCTGGTCACCGATCGCACAGGCGCAGTCCTGGCCCAGGCCTCCGTTCCTTCTATTTCCGGCGACTGGCAACAATACAAGCTCACCTTGAAGACCGCCGCCGTACCCGCGGTCAGCGCGGAGAATCATTTCGAGTTGGTCGCCAACCAGCCGGGCACGCTCCATCTCAGTCTCATCTCTGTCTTTCCACCGACCTATCAAGACCGCAAGGATGGCCTCCGTCCCGATCTAATGGACCTGCTCGCCGCCATGCATCCGAAGTTCCTGCGCCTGCCCGGCGGCAATTATCTTGAAGGCGATCACATCTCCGAGCGCTTCGAGTGGAAGAAGACCATCGGCCCGTGGGTCGATCGTCCAACCCACATCAGCCCGTGGAATTACCACTCCTCAGACGGCATGGGGCTGCTTGAATTTTTGGAGTGGTGTCAGGACCTCAAAATCCAGCCCGTGCTCGCGGTCTACGCCGGCTATTCCATGAAGCAGGAGCATGTCGATCCCGGCTCGGCATTAGAGCCTTACGTTCAGGATGCCCTCGACGAAATCGAATACGTGACCGGCGATACGAACACGAAATGGGGCGCCGAGCGAGGCAAGGACGGCCACCCCGAGCCCTTCGCGCTCACCTACGTCGAAATCGGCAACGAAGACTGGTTCGACCGCTCCGGCAGCTACGACGGCCGCTATGCGCAGTTCTACAAGGCGATCAAGGAGCGCTATCCGAAGCTCCAGCTCATCGCAACCACGCCCGTCAACAGCGTCAAGCCCGATGTCATCGACGATCACTATTACCGCAGCGCGACCGAGTTCTTCAACGACACGCACCACTACGACAAGACCGATCGCAACGGACCGAAGATCTTTGTCGGCGAGTGGGCGACTCGCGAAGGCGCACCGACACCGAACATGGGCGCCGCGTTGGGCGACGCCGCATGGATGACCGGCCTCGAGCGCAACAGCGATCTCATCGTGATGGCCTCCTACGCGCCGCTGCTGACAAACATCAACCCCGGCGCGCTGCAATGGGACACCGACCTGATCGGCTACGACGCCGTAAAGAGCTACGGTTCCCCCAGCTACTACGCACAGGTAATCTTCGGGCAGCATCTCGGCAACGAAGTTCTCGGCACGCAGATCACCGATTCCGGTCCCCGCTTCTTCGTCTCCGCGACACGCGACACGGGAACGATTCATCTAAAGCTGGTGAATGGCTCCTCGATTCCGCAGCAAGTCCAGATTCACCTGAACGGCGTCTCAAACGTGGAGCGGGACGCTCAATTGATCACGCTGCGAGGCGACACGCCCGAGGACACGAACAGCATTCGCGATCCAAACAACATCCTGCCCGTCACCAGCACGATTCACAATGCCGCGGCGTCCTTCCAGCACACCATGCCCGCCTACAGCATTCAGGTCCTCGACATCCAGGCGCAGTAGTCACAACTCTGGGTGGCTCATTCTAGACGAGGGCTACAATCCACGCATGTGTCCCCACCGCATTCAGGTTGTGAACTCGCACACCGCCGGAGAGCCCACGCGCGTTGTCATCGCGGGCGGCCCTCCGCTAGGCGAAGGCAGCCTTGCGTCTCGCCTCGAAATCCTTCGCTCGGAGCATGACGGCTTCCGCACCGCTGTCCTGGCCGAGCCCCGCGGTTCCGACGTGCTTGTCGGCGCTCTGCTCTGCACTCCGCAGGACACCACCGCAGCCGCCGGTGTTATCTTCTTCAACGACGTGGGCTATCTCGGCATGTGCGGCCACGGCTCCATCGGACTGATCGCGACTCTGGCGCATCTCGGCCGCATTGCGTCCGGCACACACTTGATCGAAACTCCCGTCGGCTCCGTGAGTGCCACGCTCCATTCCGACGGCGCCGTCTCCATCAGCAATGTCCCGAGCTATCGCTATCGCAAGGCAGTCGAAGTTAACGTCCCGCACTACGGCACAATGCACGGCGACATCGCCTGGGGCGGAAACTGGTTCTTCCTCGTCGCTGATCACCACCTCTCTCTTCAAGCCGAAAACCATGTCGCATTGACAGCGGCCGCTGCCGCAGTGCGACGCGCGCTCGAAGCATCCGGTATTCGCGGAAAAGATGGAGCGCTGATAGACCACATCGAGTTCACCGGTCCCGCCGAAAACCCCGCGAGCAGCGGGCGCAACTTCGTCCTCTGCCCCGGAGCTGCCTTCGATCGTTCGCCATGCGGCACCGGCACCAGCGCAAAGATGGCTTGCCTTTACGCCGACGGCAAACTTCAGCCCGGCCAGATATGGCGGCAGGAAGGCATCCTCGGCACCGTCTTCGAAGGCTCCATAGCTGTCGCCGGTGATGTGCTGACACCCACCATCAAAGGCTCAGCCTGGATCACCGCAGAGAGCACGCTGCTCTTCGACGACCGCGATCCCTTCCAGCAGGGGATTCGCTTTTGACCGCCGCATTCGACGTCGTGATCGTCGGCGCCGGCATCGCCGGATGCGCCTGCGCGCGCGAGTTCGCCGAAGCTGGCGTCCAGGTCGCCATTATCGATCACAGCGCACCCGCAAGCGGAGTGACAGCCGCGGGCATGGGCCACATCGTCACCATGGACGATTCCCCCGCGCAGCTCGCGTTAACGCACTACGCGCGATCCCTGTGGCGGAAGCTCTCCACCGAGTTGCCGGCATCAGTGGAGTATGAAGAGCGCGGCACACTTTGGATCGCGGCAGACGATGAAGAAATGGAGCAGGTGCACGCAAAACACGCTACCTGCACACGCGCCGGCATTCCCAGTGAAGTGATGAACGCCGCCGCGCTCGCGGAAGCAGAGCCGCATCTCCGCCCCGGCTTGGCGGGGGCGTTACTCGTGCCGGACGATGCGGTGCTCTATCCTCCTGCCGCGGCACGTTCTCTGCTGCAAGCTGCCGAGCGGCGCGGCGCGCGTGTGATGCAGGCAACCGTAACGCGCGCAGGCGCAGGCGTCGTGACGCTCACCGACGGCACAACGCTGGCCAGCGATCACATTGTGATTGCCACCGGCGCGGATACGAACCTTGTCCCCTGGCTGCGTCTCAAAAAAAGAAAAGGGCACCTGGTCATCACTGACCGCTATCCCGGCTTCGTACGCCACCAGCTTGTCGAGCTCGGCTATCTGAAGAGCGCGCACTCCACCACGGCCGACTCCGTCGCATTCAATATTCAGCCACGCATCACCGGACAGTTGCTCATCGGCTCCTCGCGGCAATACCAGCAGGAGGATGCAACTGCAAACGCCGCCATCATCGACAGAATGCTCCGCCGCGCCTATGAGTACATGCCGCGGCTCGCTTCGCTCTCGGCCATCCGCATCTGGACTGGCTTTCGCGCCGCCACCGCCGACAAGCTCCCCCTGATTGGCCCTACGCAGGATCCCACGCTGTACCTGCTCGCGGGCTTTGAGGGCCTTGGCGTCACGGTAGCTCCGGCTGCCGCACGGCTGCTGGTCGATCATCTGCTCGCGCGTAAGCCCTTTATCGATCCTGCGCCCTATCTGCCGCAGCGCGTAGCGCGTACAGAAGGTATCCTTGCCTGAACGATGACCATCACCGTCAATGGCCGGAATCTGCAAGTCAAGACCGGCACAGTCGTGAGCGCGGCCCTGCTGATGGCAAGCATTCCCTGCCGCCGATCGATCACCGGACAGCCGCGCACTGCGTTCTGCGGCATGGGCATCTGCTTCGAATGCCGTGCGACCGTCAACGGCGTCCCACACCGCCGCACCTGCCAAATCCTTTGCCATCCAGGCATGGTGGTAGAAACCAAATGAGTACGGACGCAGATGTGCTCGTCATCGGTTCCGGTCCTGCCGGCATCAGCGCCGCAGCCAGCGCTGCCATGCATGGCCGCGACGTCCTGCTGCTGGACGACAACCCTGCGCCCGGCGGTCAGATCTGGCGCGAAAGCACCGTCGGCGAGCCAGAAGAGCCGGATGACAAGCAGAGAAAGGCGCTGCTCGCACTGCGCGTCTCCGGAGCCCGTATTTTCTCGGGCTGGAGCGTCTTCGACGCGCCACGCGAGCGCACCCTGCGCGTGATCCAGGACACCGGCCCTGACACCGGGTCCGACACCGGCGCTGCTTTTCACACCATCGACATCTCCTACGAAAATCTCGTGCTCGCCACCGGTGCGCGAGAGCGCTTCCTTCCCTTCCCCGGATGGACCCTTCCCGGCGTCTTCGGCGCAGGCGGCCTGCAGGCGCTGGCGCGCGGCGGGTTTTCCGTCGCCGGCAAACGCATCGTCGTCGCCGGCACCGGCCCATTGCTTCTGCCCGTCGCTGCGCATCTTCGCCAGATGGGCGGCCGCGTCATCACCGTGGCGGAGCAAGCCAGCCGGCGGCAGCTCGCGCGTTTCAGCGCATCTCTTTCGCGCCAACCGGGCAAGCTGCTTGAGGGCCTGCAGTATCGCGCCGCTTCCGGAGGCAGCCGCTACCGGCTCGACTGCTGGCCAATCGCTGCCCTGGGCTCAGAGAACGTAGAGAGCGTCCGCCTTACAGATGGCGAGCGCACTTGGGATGAGCCCTGCAATCTGCTGGCCTGCGGATTCCATCTCGTGCCGAACACGGAGCTCGCGTCGCTGCTCGGCTGCACCCTGCGCGATGGCATCATCGAAGTAGACGATGTGCAGCAGACCTCCCTTGCCAACGTCTTCGCCGCCGGCGAGCCGACAGGCATCGCCGGACTCGACTCTGCCCTGCTCACCGGTACCATGGCAGGTCTTGCCGCCGCCGGCAAGCTGGAAGAAGCCAGGGCGCTGTTGCCGCGGCGCAAGAAGTTCGAGCGATTTGCCGTGCATCTCAACTCAGCCTTCGCACTTCGCCCCGAGCTGCTCGCACTTGCCCAGCCGGACACCATCGTTTGCCGCTGCGAAGATATCCGGTATGGCGCCCTGACCACCTACAAAAGCTGGAACGATGCCAAGCTGCAGACACGATGCGGCATGGGCCCTTGTCAGGGCCGGGTGTGCGGCCCGGCAACAGAGGCGCTCTTCGGCTGGCGCACCTCGTCCGTGCGGCCGCCGCTCATCCCCGTTCCGCTTTCCGCGATGAGCGCAACCCCCACTCGATAACAGGAGCCCTTATGCACTGGAATGGCGTCATGCCGGCAATGACCACCGCTTTTCTCCCGGACCTTTCTATCGACCACGAGTTCATGGCGCAGCATGCCGATTGGATGTTGCGCAACGGCTGCACCGGCCTGGTCATGCTCGGCTCGTTGGGCGAAGGCGCAACCCTGCGCGATGACGAGAAGATCGCCATCCTGCGCAACATCGTCGCGACGGTCGCCGGTCGGGCGCCGGTTGTCGCAGCCATCTCCTCGCTCTCCACTGCGAATGCAGTGACGCTGGCAAAGCAAGCAGAGCAGGCAGGCTGCGATGGACTGATGGTTCTGCCGCCTTACGTCTACTCCAGCGACTGGCGCGAGATGCGCGCGCATATCTCCGCGATCCTCACCGCAACCCCGCTCTCCTGCATGCTCTACAACAATCCAGTCGCTTACAAGACTGACTTCCTTCCCGAGCAGATCGCCGAGCTCGCCGCCCATCACGAGAACCTGCACGCGATAAAAGAATCGAGCGCCGATATTCGCCGTGTCGCCGCTATTCGTAGCCTGCTGGGCGAGCGTCTCAACATCTTGGTAGGCGTGGACGATGCGATCGTCGAGGGACTGGACGCGGGTGCTGCCGGCTGGATCGCCGGCCTTGTCAACGCATTCCCCGCGCAATCCGTTGCACTGTTCAACCTGGCGTCCGCAGGAAAATCCCGCGAAACCTTCGACCTCTACCGCTGGTTCCTGCCACTGTTACGAATGGATACAGTCCCCAAATTCGTGCAGCTGATCAAGCTGGCGCAGCAGGAGATCGGCGTCGGCTCCGCTCGCGTCCGCCCGCCGAGACTCGAGCTCGAAGGCGACGAGTTGTCGACCGCACAACGAACGCTGGATCACGCGCTCCTGACACGGCCGCATATCGCGGCTATGGCCTTCACCGAATCCGCAGGAGCACGCGCATGAGCCGGCAGCAGAATCTCACAGGCGTCTCCCTCATCGCGGGCCAGCCCGGCAGCCGCGACGGTGAAACATTTCGCGCCTACACGCCTGCCGACGGACAACCGGCCGACCCAGTCTTTTACTCAGCCACAGAACCGGAGCTCAACACAGCAGTTGAGAGCGCAGCCGCCGCCGCGCCGTTCTTGGCGGCATCGTCCGGCGGGGATCGCGCAAAGCTGCTCGGAGCCATGGCAGACGCCATCGACGCCGCAGCCAGCGAGTTCATCGAGCGCGCGCATCTCGAAACTGCGCTTCCCGAGCAACGAGTGAAAGGCGAAGTTGCACGCACTAGCAATCAGCTTCGGCTCTTCGCCAGCGTTGCCGAAGAGGGTTCCTGGGTCATGGCCCGCATCGACACTGCGGATCCCCAGCGTACTCCCCCCAAACCGGACATCCGCTCCATGCTGCGCCCGCTCGGCCCGGTAGCAGTCTTCGGCGCCAGCAACTTCCCGCTCGCATTCTCAGTCGCTGGCGGCGATACCGCATCGGCGCTCGCCGCCGGCAATCCCGTCATCGTGAAGGCGCACCCGGCGCATCCCGGCACCAGCGAGCTTGCCGGCCGCGCACTTACCGAGGCAGTGCAGCAATGCGGATTTCCCGCCGGCACATTCTCGTTGCTCTTCGATGCCGGAACACGCATCGGATCGGCGCTCGTCCGCCATCCACTGGTTCGCGCCGTGGGCTTCACCGGCTCATTCAAAGGGGGCCGCGCGCTCATGGACCTTGCCGCTTCCCGTCCGCAGCCCATCCCTGTCTACGCCGAGATGGGCAGCGCCAATCCGGTTTTCATCCTGCCGCGCGCACTCCGCGAGCGCAGCGAGTCGATCGCCGCTGGCCTGCACACCTCGTTCACGCTCGGCGCCGGACAATTCTGCACCAAGCCCGGCCTCGTCTTCGCCAACAATCCCGACCCATCCTTTCTCGCCAGGCTCCGCGAGCTCACAACGAACGGTCCCGGCTTCTCACTCCTCTCCGCCGGAATCGCCCAGGCCTACGCTGGGGGTCTACAGCATCGATCCGCGCTGCCCGCCACCACCGGCCATCATGCGGACACGGGCTTCGCCGCACACACCGCGCTGCTCGAAACAGACTACCCATCCTTCGCCGCCGACCCCAGCCTGCACGAAGAGCTCTTCGGGCCATCCACCTTGCTGATCACCGGCGCGGGTCGCGACGAGATGCTCGCCGCCGCACGCTCCCTGACCGGCCACCTCACAGCATCCATCTTCGGCACAGAAGACGACCTCCGCGACTACGCCGAACTCATCTCCATACTGGAGACCAAAGTCGGCCGCATCATCTTCAATGGCTTTCCTACCGGCGTGGAAGTCACGCACGCCATGGTGCATGGCGGCCCCTATCCGGCAACCTCCGACGGCCGCTCCACCTCTGTCGGTACCCAGGCTATCCTGCGCTTCGGCCGCCCCGTCTGCTACCAGGAATTCCCTCAGCACGCGCTTCCAGCCGAACTCAAGGACAGCAATCCGCGCCAGATCTTGCGTTTATGGAACGGCGGCTGGCAACTGAATCCGTAGCCGGACGCTCTCATAACCAGCCAATCACGTTTTACCCTGTCAATCGTGTACGTTGGCTGGTTCCCCTCGAAATTCAGGGATTACCCTGCAGCGGCTGGCGTCCATCTGGCCGGGGCTGCCCCTAAGGTTCTATGGCTTCGTTCGCGCCGAATAGTCGCTCCTTCGTCTCGGACGGCCCTCCTATCCCGGAAGCAGAACCAGCGCGCCAGTTATCCGCGGAAGCCTCACAGTGGCGGCAGCTTTACGAAGCAGTGCTGGCCAACACGCCGGACCTCGGCTACGTCTTTGACCTCGATCACCGCTTCACCCTTCTCCCGAAAAGCCATCTCCGCCGGCACGAACATTGAAACTCATTACAAGACTTCGGAGACGATATTTGGCTTCGCTGGGGAACTGCGCCAGGTCTTCGCAAACCTCATCGGCAACGCTTTGGAAGCCGGCGCCACGGGCATCAAAATACGTGTCTCGCCTGGCCAAGATTGGAAACATCAGGCCCGTCCCGGCGTACGCGTAACCGTCGCCGACCACGGTTCCGGCATTCCCGCCGACTCCGCCGGAAAACTCTTTGAGCCCTTCTTCACCACCAGAGACGAGAAAGGCACCGGCCTAGGCCTGTGGGTCAGCAAAGGCATCGTGCAAAAACACGAAGGCTGGATGCGCATGCCACCAGCACCCAACCAGCCCGCCACGGCACCACCTTCGAGCTCTTCCCGCCTACCCTGTAAACGCGCGCCAATAACAGTTCCGGCGGCCTACTCTAGCCGAAGTCTAACGGGAGGAGTTCCCAAAGAAATCCACTCGGGCGTAGCGGCTCTAACTTGCCGATCGATCCGCGTTCCCCGGTCTATGGCTATTCGTATCGCAGCGCTACCATCGGATCGAGCCGTGCTGCTCTTCTCGCTGGAATCCAACATGCCAGAACACCGGTTCCCAGCAACAATAAAACCGTGCACGCCAAGGTCACCGGATCGTAGGGTTTCACTCCGGGCCATAACTGTGCCTCGGCGACTCGCCCGAGCAACAGGCTGACGCCCAATCCAATTGCAACCCCTGCCAGAACTAACCGCAAGCCTTCGACGATAACCAGGCGAAGCACATTCGCCCGTTCCGCGCCGAGAGCCATACGGATTCCGATCTCATGCGTCTTCTGCGCCGTCGTGTAAGCCAGCACGCTGTAAACGCCCGCCGTGACAAGAATCAGCCCCACCCCTCCGAAAATGATCATCACCATTAACGCAAAGCGAGGGCCTGCGTACAATTTCCGGCTGATCACATGATCCAACGCGTCGGGATACATCAGCGCTACACCTGGATCGCTCGCCCATACTGCTTGCTGCACTTCATCCATCAGCGCCATTGGCGTTTGTACCGAGCGGACGACCAGGGCATGCTGTCCCGATCCCGTAACCGTGTACGGTACCCACACCTGCGGCTCGATAGGAGCCTGCAAGCCGCCCCTGCTATACCCGGGCGCGCCCTGATTTGCGACATCCCCAACAACTCCGACGATTTCGAACGAGGGCTCGCGCAGCGAATCGGCGACGCTCTCGATCCCCGCGAGCTTGACTTGGCGTCCAATGGGGTCTTCGCCGGAAACAAAGAATGTCTGACTCGCCCAGTTCTCGTCAACTGAGAATTCAATTATCGACACGGCGGTGTTGATGAAGAGTCGCACAAAAAGCGCACTCGTCAGACTCGACCCGCTACTCCCGATCAAGGGCGAGGCGGAAAGGACAAGCGTGCATCCAACAATCGCGTTCCGAGAACCCCCACCAGAAATGTGCCACTTCATCGAGCACAATTCGATACACTGAAAATACAAGAGCCGGTTCCATTTGGAACGGGCTCTTTGCTTTGCCGGTCATACAGCATTACGCGTCGCCCTCCGGTCCGGAGGGGGAGGGGTCCCCAATAACCTTACGGCGCCGAACGGCAAAGTAGATCGGCAAGCCGCTGGCGATGATCAGCAGCCCCGGCCAGGTCGTCGTCGTGCGATACACGAACAGAACAGCCAGGATCACCGCCGCTCCCGCAATGTACAACCCCGGCAGCCACGGATACCCCCAGGCGCGGTAAGGGCGGTTCGCATCCGGCCGCGTGCGCCGCAGCCGGAACAGTCCGGCGACGGTGAGGATGTAGAAGAGCAGTGCCGCGGAGATTACGTAATCGAGCAGGTTGCTATAAAGATTGCCATACGTCCCTGTGACGCGATCGTGGGTCCGCGGCAGCACCAGGAACGCCGACCACATACACTGCATCGCCAGCGCCCATCCGGGCACGCGTGCCTGGTTCAACACCCCGGCACGGCGGAAGAACAGCTTGTCCTGCGCCATCGCAAAGCAAGCGCGGCCGCCCGCCAGAGCCAGCGCGTTGACCGTCCCGAAGGTGGACACCATGATGAGGATCGCCATCGCGATACGCCCGAGCCCCGGCAGAGCCGCATCGACCGTGAGCGTCGCCACACGGTCCTGCGGCGCGGTCTGGATAGCGTGAATCGGCAGCGCCGCGAGGTAGCAGAGATTGCAGAGCAGATAGAGGATGATGACCGACGAAGTACCGATCGCCAGCGCCAGAGGCAGATTCCGCTTCGGATTCCGCACCTCCGCGGCCACGAAGGTGATGTCATGCCATGAATCGGCGGCAAACAGCGAGCCGGTCTGCGAGACGCAGAGCGCGATAAAGAGCCCGAAGGCGGTGGTCGCCTCCAGCCCATGGATCGCTGTCACATTGACCGGGTGCCAGGGCGCCGCAAAGTTCGCGCGCAGCACCGTCGGATGCACAAACGCGACTACCGCGCCCAGCCCCAGCAGCGCCACCATTCCCCCTAGCTTGGCGACGGTGAAAACATTCTGGATCAGCTTGCCCCACTTCACGCCATAGCAGTTGAAGACCGTGATGAGGACGATGATGGCGATGGCGAGCAGTTGGGCAGTCGAGAGCGAAACAGCATATCCCGGTAAAACCTGAATCGGGGCAATGAGGTAATTGTCCTCGCGAATGGAAGGCAGCAGCACGCCGCTGAAACGGGCAAATGCAATGCCCACAGCGGCGATAGTGCCGGTCTGGATGACGGTGAACATCGTCCACCCGTAGAGGAATCCAAGCAGCGGCGAGAATGCCTCCCGCAGGTAGACATACATGCCGCCGGCTTCGGGCATCATCGCGGCCAGTTCGCCGTACGAGAGCGCGCCGGCGAAAGTAAGCACGCCCGTGATCACCCAGGCCACCAGCAGCCACCCGGCGCTGCCCACCTGCCGCGAGATCTCTGCGCTGACGATGAAGATGCCGGACCCGACCATGATGCCGGCCACCACCATCACGGAATCGAAGAGGCCCAGGGCCCGGTGGAATTCTGTAGGCGGATTGACTGCGTCCTGCTTCAGCGCCGGCGGCGTGGTTGGCTGCATCCCGTGGATGTCCCTCTCGTATGAAGACATCTCAGGATACGCGCAAAATTCCTGAGTCAGGGACGTGGTGGATTGGCCGATGCGCCGGGAGCAAGCTCCAGATGCTGCGCCTCGCGCCGATTCTGCTCGTCCGCCATTGCAGCCGCAATCTTCAACTCCCGCTCGGAAGCTTCCTTTTGACCGGCCTTCCCAAGGGCAAGCCCGTAATAGTAGTGCGCGGGCTGGTATTCCGGCGCGGCGGCAATCGCTTCGCTCAGCGACTGCACAGCCTCCGGATACTGCTTCAGCCGGAAGGCCGCGATACCGAGCGCGGTCAATGCCCCACCATGCTTGGGATCGTGCTGCAAAGCCTTGCGGCATTCCTGCTGCGCCGCCGCATAGTCGCCGTGATCGAGCGCCATCTGTCCGATCTGGTAGTAGGACTCCGCCTGGTTGGGAGAGAGCCCAATGGAGCGCTCGAACTCGGCCTTCGCCTCATCGGAGCGCTGGGTGATCTGCAGAATCCGGCCCAGTCCGTAGTGCGCGGTCGCATCCTCCGGCCGGCCCTTCAAATACAGCCGCATGTCCCGCTCAGCCGAGGCCATGTCCTGCAGATCCATCTTGACCCGCGCCTCTGCATAGAGCGCCTTCAGATCCCCCGGGTGGATGCTTCGCGCCTCCTGAACATCATGCTCCGCATCCCTGAAAAGCCGCAGTTCGTCCTCCAGGATGCTGAGATCTAAGAGCAGGGTGAAGCTGTCGGGAAAAGCAGCCTTTGCGGCCAGTAGGGTAGCCAACGCCCCGTCTTTGTCTCCGGCGGATCGCTGTTGCAACGCGGCGGTCTCGGCCGCTTTCACGGTCAGCTTGCGAAATTCAGCGCTGCTCTCTCCCAGGCGAACAGCATCCTCAAGATAGGGTAGCGCTTCGAGCTCCCTGTGCTGCATCACCAGTACTCGACCCATACCCATCTGGGCCGCGGCAAGCCGTGAATCGATCGCCAATGCCTTACGATAAAAACTTTCCGCCTCCGCAGGCCTGCCCTTCTCCAGCGTTATCGCGCCTTGCCGCGACAACTCTGCCGCGCTCGACGAAGATTGATTCGGCGTCACTGCACGGGCGTTGATCGAGTTCACGGCGAGCACCGCGATGACAACTATGCCCGTTAGCCGCCGACTCATTTCCATCTGATTCAGCCGCATTACTCCTGTTTGCGAAACGCATCTATCTGCTGCTTTACTTTTGCATCCCGCGCCTGCTTCAATCGTTGAAACTCAGCGAGCGCGTTCTGCGCTTCCTCAGGTTTCTGCAGCTTCCGATAACAGTGAGAAATAGCGTAGTAGGCCTGTTCTCTTAGATCGCCCTTTGGGTCCAGCGCAAGGTATCTCTCGAGTGCTGCCACAGCCTTCTCATCATCGCCCGTATCTGCCAATCCGCGGCCCAGGTAATAATAGGCACGGGAATTACCCGGTTCGGCCTTCAGCACTTGTCGCACCAGCGGCAGACCCTGCTGCGCCCGACCGCGCTCAATCTGGATACTTCCGAGGTTCAATAGTGCGCGAGGATCATCCGGGGCGACTGACCTCTCGCGGACGTAAGTGCGCTCGACGTCGTCGAGGTCTCCCATATGCCTGTACTCGAGAGCCAGCTGATCATAGAGATTCAGGTCGTTAGGGTTTTGTCTTGAAGCTGCCTCATACTCGTCCGCAGCTTCCTTATACCTTCGGTCTTCTTCGTACAAACGCGCGCGCGCCTGGTGCACCTGCCATGAATCAGGCGCGAGCTGGTACATTCTTTGATAGATCCGCTTTGCGACCGCCTGATAGGCTCGACCTCGCAGATTGAGAAGATCCAGATCATCGGGTGATAAGCGCGATGCATGATCAAGCGGCGCGACCGCGGCTTCCGGATCATCCATTGCCATCGCGATGGTGCCAGCCAGCGTAAGTGCCTGGGTATTCTCCGGTGCCAGATGCAGTTCCTCATTTACAGCCTTCTTAGCAAAGTCGAGGTGACCTGTTTCGAAGTACGCGATGGAAAGAAACATGCGAGGCCCTGGAAGTGTCGGTTCTAATTGTGCCGCTTTCTCCAGGCTCGCGATTGCCTCCGGCAATCGGTCCTGGCGCAGGAGGGCCAGACCCAGGCTCAGATGGCCTTCCGCAAAATCCGGAGCGAGCGCGACAGCTCTTCTATAGAGCTGCTCTGCCTCACTATAGTGTTTCGTCTGCATGGCCACAGCGCCCTCGCGTAGACTTTGATCCAATTCCGGTCGCTGCGCACGGATCGGGAGGCCACAAAACAAAGCCAACGAGAGAAGACAACAGACAACACTATGGCGATCCGGATAGCGATTGGAGTTACACATACGAATACAGAGTGAAAACGCACTCGGTGTCGACTCTACATCATCAGGACCGGCAAAGAGCACGGCCGGACGATAGGTTAGCATCGCTCCGGCCTCAGCTTTAGCCCTTCAGGACACGTCACTCGCACCTAGAAGGTGAACCGCCCGGTGAGTTGGATGTTCCGAGGACTGTTTACGGTGAACTGCGGTACTCCGAAGAGGGGATCGTACGGCTTGTAGAAGGCATTCCCAGCGTCCCCTGGCGCCGCAAAGATATGCCGATTGAAAGCATTTAGGAATTCACCTTTGACAGAGAAGCTATACCGCTCCGTGACGTGGAAGTTCTTAATGACGCTGATGTCCTCGTTGTAGTAACGGAACGGACGTGCTTCCCCGGTGACCCGAGGCACATTTCCGAAGGAAAACGGACCGGAGCCTCGATTCGGGCCGGCGTTCTGATCGATAAATGCGGGGTTCGGCTGCAGCGCAGAGTAGGCGGCGTTATCCACCCGCTTCAGACCGTTGAAGACGCTATTCGATGATGGGTTCGGACCGTCGCTGTTGATCACGAACGGGTTGATATGCTTCACCCTGCTCAATAACGACGAACCGGGAATTCGCGTGAACGAAATGCAGTTATCCCAACCCGGGATTCCGGTTGCGCAGCCGAAAGAGATGGGAACGCCCGATTGATATCGCTGGACGGCACCCACCTGCCAACCACCGACCACGAGATCCAACGCACGGCTTCCGGACAGGAAAGGTTTGTTCCTGCCGAACGGCAGCTCGTAGATATAGCTGAGGACGAAAGTGTTGGGGATATCCTGGACGGAAATCGATTTCGACGAGCGGTGATCGAACGGGTTTTGTTCCTGTGCGACGCCGCCGTTGATACCGGGCAATATGGAGTCGGCATCTGTGATCGTCTTGGACCATGTATAAGACGCCTGCAGGTTGAATCCAGAGCTGAACCTGCGCTCCAGGGTCGCGACCAGCGCATCGTAGCTGGAATGACCGACGTTTTGGAGGCAGCAGTCGGTCGCGATGAACCCATACTGCGGGAAAGGTCGCAGAGCCTGTTGCACCTGTCCATTAAAGCCCGGATAAGGGGAAGCTAGGCCCGCTGCGGCCAGATCGAACTGCGTCAACTGGTCACCGCGCGAGAAATTCGAGCTGGGCATGTTGTTGATATTCTCAATTCCCGAACGAAGGTTCTGCGCCGCCTGGCCAATGTAGCCGAGAGTGAAGATCAAGTCCTTAGCGACTTCCTGCTGTATCTGAAGGTTCCACTGATTGATCATCGCCGGCCGACCATACTTCGGGGCGATATACGAACCACCAACGAACTGCGGCGCCGATGCGTTGCCATTGTCGAGCTGGCCCGGGTCGAGATTCGGTGGCGGTGCATATGCTGGGAACCCGCCGCCGATATTGAAGGCCGGATTGAAGCCATCCGATCCGAAGTTGGGGCTGGCAGCATATCCTTGTGTCATAGAGCCGCCGAAATCGTTGTACTGCAGAGGTCCATAGAGAATGGCATAGCCGCCCCGGAGGACTGTGCGTGACTGTGGAGAGTAGGCGAAGCCGATACGCGGTGCGACGTCTTTAAACCAGGTGTTGGCCCAACGCGTATTGCAATGACAGTTCGACCCGAACACCAGCGCGCCGGGCCGGCCAGACTTCGGATCTACCGCGGTCAGACTGAAGTTCGAGGTAAAGTTGAGCGCCTCGCGGCGAGGTTGATCGACGTCGTAGCGAATCCCTAAGTTCAGTGTGAGCTTGTTGGAAACCTTGAGATCGTCCTGCACATAGCCGGCCCAATAATTGGAAATCCAGCGTGGCTGGTGCAGGCGCTGCGTGAGATCTGCCGCATCCACCAGACCGAGTTCCAGACTAGCGAGTCCATTGCCGGTACCGGTGTTGAACTGCCCCACATCGCTCTGTTTGGTTTGGTTGCCGCTGAAGTTGAACTCTCCCGCCAGGGTGTCGAATGCGATATTCGAGTATTGCTGGTATCGATAGTCGAAACCAAACTTGAAGCTGTTGCGCCCCTTCTGCCAGTTCACACTGTCATAAAACCGAATTCCATTATCGACGTTGTCATCGGCATGAGTATTACTGAGATTCGGGAT
This sequence comes from uncultured Acidobacteriaceae bacterium, assembly GCA_963797895.1. Lineage (GTDB taxonomy): Bacteria > Acidobacteriota > Terriglobia > Terriglobales > Acidobacteriaceae > KBS-83. The sequence continues at coordinate 1,022,164 of CAWCRD010000005.1, read as the reverse complement.
ACCTTCCGCATTAGGAACGATATGCGGAAAATTCGTGTAATCGATGTTGCCGATGCCAAGCTGCTGTGCATAGTTGGTTTTGCCCTGGGCTGCGACCGTGAAATTCTTCGAATTGCTGCGGTTCGTACCCAGAACCGCGTGATTGAGGAGAGTTGGGGAGAAGGCGTATTCCCAACCGACGCGGAAGAAGTGAGTGATGAAATCCTGATTCCACTGGTTGGGATCGACTGGGGCGGGAAGCGTACCGGTCGCCTTCAACGAGGTATTTTCACGAGTGGAGTAGGTGCCCCAAACCTTGCTCCTGTCTGAAAAATTCTGATCGATGCGGATGGTATAGGTCGTGTTATCGATCGGATAGCTGGAGTTGAGCGCGTAGTTGTTGTTCAGACTAGAGTTGGTAGGCAACGGATAATACTTCAGAATGTTTTGACCGACGGCCGAGAGACTTGGAGCAGGAATAACATTGTTGGGAAAAGCCGTGCGGCAACGTTCAACCAGACCGTTCGGGAGTGTGATGGTGCGCGTCGTGGTCGGATCGAAGATCTGCCCATTCAAAATGGGCGTACCATCGCACGGGTTGATCTGCCCTGTGGGGCCGCCGATCAGACGATCGGAAAAGTCGCCGCCGCGCTCTGCTACCGTTGGAACTGTCGATACAGTAGTGCCGCCTATATTCTGCTTGAACTTCTCCCATGCAAAAAAGCCGAAGGTTCGGTCTTTTGCGTTGTATACGTGTGGGATGCTCAGCGGCCCACCTATCGATACGCCAAAATCGTGTTTATGGTCGGATGGGCGTGCATACGTCTTGGCGCAGTCGGTTCCGCCGTTTGCGATGCACTGCTGAAGATAGCCGTTATTGAACCAGGTGTTTGCGTCCAAACCCTGATCGCGAAAGATCTCGAAGACCGAACCGTGATACTGGTTGGTTCCCGATTTCGTTACGAAATTTTCAATACCGCCTGTGGTACGTCCGAACTCGGCTTGCGGTGTCGATGTTGTCACCCTGAATTCGGAGATAGCCTCCACGGAAGGAGCTTCTTCATCAAAGGAAGAGCCATTCTCCGAACGAGTCTGACTGGCGCCATCCAACAGAACCTCATTTCCGAAGTTCTGCCCGCCGCCGATCTTTGAGATAAAAATACCGTTGGGGCTGGCCGCTGTTCCCGGTCCGGCAGTGCCGGGTATCAGGAAGACGAAGGCCTCCGGAGAACGAAGGTTCCCGACGCCGCCCAGCGCCAGTGGCAGTTCGAGAACCTGGCGGCTATTCACCACACCCCCAACATCCGAGGACTGTGTCTGAATCATGGGGGCGTCCGCACTGACCGTCACGGTCTCCGTCGCGTTACCACTTGCCAGCGTGACATTCAGCGCTGTCGTCGTTCCCACCTGTATCAGCACACCGCTATTTACCGACTGCTTGAAGCCGGACGAAGATACTGTAACCGTGTAGCGTCCCAATTCGATCGATGGGAAACGATAACTGCCCGCGCCCGTGGAAGTTGCCCTGTATACGGAGCCGGTAGCCTCGTTCTTCGCGGTTATTGTTGCCCCTGCAATGTAGGCGCCGGTCTGATCCGTGACGTTGCCGGCCATCTGCCCCTGGTTGGTTTGGGCATGAATGGGATTTCCCACCCAGAACAACAATAAGCAGAGTACCCCACTGATTCGCCGAAATGCCGTCATATTGCCTCCTCAAAATGCGACACAGTTGCAATGGAGAGATTCGCTGTCTCTCCGATTTATTGGTAATAACGTTGCGTTCAGTGATGAAATCGGTTTCAATACCCGTCCAGCATCACTTTCCGCAACGGCCAGAATTCTAAGTGCCGAAACATTAGATGCGCTATGGGTGCACCAGACCAGCCGCATCTAGTACATATGAACTATGGTTTCGCGATGTCAAAAAGTGACAAAGTCACCAATCATTGAGCATGGCTCCGAAAAGCAGGAGCCAAGACGCTTCACTCACAAGGGAGTTCGTGATCGTTGCAAGAACAACTCGCGTTATCCGCATCCTGGTGGTGGACGATCATCCGGTCGTGCGCGCCGGCCTCGCGAGTATGCTGTCCACCATCGCCGGCCTCGCCGTCTGCGGCGCGGCATCCAGTGGCGAGGAAGCCCTCAAGCTCATCGACGCCGAACAGCCGGACGTGCTGCTGCTCGATTTGCGAATGCCCGGGATGACCGGCATCGAGCTTCTCAGAGCGATTCGGGCATTGCCCTTTCCACCTCGGGCGCTTGTGCTGACGAGTTATGAGTCCGATGAGGAGATCTATCGCGCGATCGAGGCAGGTGCGCACGGATATCTGCTGAAGAGCACGCCCCAGGCAGAGATCGTGGCAGCCATTCGTGCCGTACATAGCGGCCGGCACCACATTCCGCCGCGCATTGCATCGCGGTTAGCGGAGCGCATGGTGCGCACCGCGCTCACACAGCGGGAATTGGAAATACTGGAGATGGTTGTGCGCGGGCTCACCAACAAGCAGATCGGCAATGCCCTGCGTATCAGCGAAAACACCGCACGCAATCACATCAACAGCATCATCCGGAAGCTCGATGTCTCAGGCCGGACAGAAGCCGCGACGGCAGCCATTCAGCAGGGTCTGGTCCGAATGCCGGATTAGTCGTTCGAGTGTCACTTGGCCGCATGCAGCGTGATCACTGTGACGCTCTCGTGCGGGAAGATGTGCTCGAAGCTCCCTTGGGAGATGTGCTCCTGGTTCAACACGGGCGCCACCCGCTGGGGCCGGTCGTCATCGTTTTCGTCGCTGATGCTGGTGCTGCGCAGCGTCTGCACGTCAGCATTTCCTGTCGCCGCGAAATCCCGGAATGCAATGTCGGCGGGGATATCTACGTCGAGGCTGCGATTGACGCAAAAGAGCGACAGTGTCTCCTTCGAGGTATCTAGCGCCGCCGTTACGTCGAGATAGGGCACATTCTCAATATCGGGAAGCCGTGTAACTCCGTTCTTCACCGAGTAGCTCCCAGCATCAGCAACAGCTTCTACCGGCAGGGCTGGATGCGCGGTCGAGTACATGCGGAAAGCGTAGTAACCCGGCGCGCCATACACCTGGCTGCGGCTCTTCCAGATACCGGCAAACTCCATGATTCCAGTCATGTCGGAGACGGGCACAGCGTCGGCATTGCGCATCAGCATGTTGAAGAAGCCGGCCGTTTCTACGGCTCCGCCCATGTTGCGGAAACTGGGCACGCCGTCACGATTGCCGATAAACAGCCATTCCGTGAATGCTACGTGTGTCCGATGCGCGAAGGCGGGATGCTCGTCAATCTGCTGCTGGTCCTCGCGCAACTTGCGTCCAAGCTCCACGGGCAGAGCAAAGGCAGCCTGCGTCATGAAATCGGTGGAAGCATGCGGCAGTTGGGTATGCGTGTTGGTGACGACGAAGTGCGTGGAAAGGTAGTTGAATGTACCGGCGGGGTTTGTCAGTTGATGCGTATTCCATTCGCGGAATCCATCCGGATCAGCGCCGGTGGCAATCAACTTCGCCGTAGGATCGACAGCGCGGATTGCCTTACTGAACGCCAGTGTGCGGCCGGCGACTTCATCCAAAGTCGGCCAGGCGACATTCCAGTCACCCCACAGCTCGTTGCCCAGCTCCCAGAAAAGTCCGCTGTGTTGATGCCAGTGCTTGTCCACATAGCGGACCCAGTCCGCAGCCTCCTGCGGCGTGCCGCTGCCCAGGTTCAACGCGATCTGCGGGTCCGCCCCAATCAGCTCGCAAAAGTGCAGGAACTCATCCGTCCCAAAGGTGTTGTACTCCGGAATGCCCCATGCGATATTCAACATGCTGACCCGCTTCTCCCGCTGACCAATGCCGTCGCGCCAGTGGTAGGAGGAGGTGAAGTTTCCTCCAAAGCGAACCAGCGGTGTGTCCATCGCTTTGGCCAACGCCACCTCGTCCGGGTCGAGCCCGTCGAGCGCATCCGCCGGCATCAACGAGAACTGATCCAAATCGACGCGCTCGTCTCCTGCGAGCTCGACGACGAAGTCCGCCGGCTGCAGACGATGCAGCTTGTCTGCCGGTATCTGCAATTGAAACTCGTACTGTTTCCAATCTTCAGCAGCAGCATCGACTTTCGCGAACGCGAGCACTTCCCCGCTCTTCCGCACGCGGAGCGAAACGGTAAGTGTGGAAGAGCCACTGAGGTGCCGCGCGAAGAAACTGCCTTTGTACGAGAGGGTGCGCTGGACGGGTAAATATACCTCCTGCTTAATGCCTGTGGGCTGGCCTGGCACGCCCATCACCACTAGCGAGCGCCATGAGTTCGCAGCGTTACCCCAACGCGGCTCATATCGATTGCCCTGCCTGAAGTCCAGTGGCTCCCACGGCAGCGGCAAACCCAGTCCCGATGCCTCTTCCAGCTCGGGGCGTTCGTGCACCATCGTTTCCAGGTTTTTGGCGCTCCACAGGTTCTCTTCGAGCGATGGATTTACCAGTAGCTCCGCCCACAGGCCATTGTAGGTAGAGTTGCCAATCGGTTCGAGAAAGCTGCCGAAGATGGTCCGCGGGATCGGCGCACCTGCGCTCTTGCTTGCGTCCACAGTGATCATCGCTCTGGAAGGGATCGGGTTCACGATCGAGATTTGCGCCCGGCAGAAGGGCAGGGAGAGGCATGCGGTCGCAGCAAACAGCATGGTGCGGGAGAGATAGGTTTTCATGTGGCCCCGGAGGCGTGAAGTCCGCTGGGTGCGGCGTACGCCAGTCTCGACCAAGATCGGCAGAATTGCAAAACGCGTGCGTCCACTTAGCTGCAGTTGGCTATGTGCCGGTTGTTTCCAGGATTGAAAGACACTGGATGAGATACCCTACTCTGTCTCGTCCATGGTGAACCGAAAATGACAAGCCGTCCCAAGATTCGCGCACCCCGTGGAGGCGAAAGAACCGCCCGCGGCTGGATCCAGGAAGCGGCCAAGCGGATGCTGATGAACAATCTTGATCCTGAAGTTGCGGAGAAGCCTGAGGATTTGATCGTATATGGCGGCCGCGGCAAGGCGGCTCGCAATTGGGACTGCTATTACAAAATCGTCGAAACACTGGATCGACTTGGCAATGACGAGACCCTCCTTGTGCAGTCCGGCAAGCCAGTCGCGGTGGTGCGGACACATCGACTGGCGCCTCGGGTCCTCATCGCAAACTCGAACCTGGTACCGCGCTGGGCCACGTGGGAAGAATTCGACCGCCTGGATGCTGCGGGTCTCATGATGTATGGACAAATGACGGCAGGCTCCTGGATTTATATCGGCACTCAGGGCATCCTGCAGGGCACATACGAAACTTTCAAAGCCGCTGCGAAGCAGCATTTCGGTGGCACGCTTGCCGGCACAATCAGTGTCACCGCAGGATTGGGCGGCATGGGCGGCGCGCAGCCGCTGGCCATCAAACTTGCCGGCGGAGTCAGCATCTGCGTGGAAGTCGACGCGACGCGTATTGAGCGCCGCTTGAGAACCCGATATCTGGACAGCGCGACCGCCTCTCTGGATGAGGCTATCCGCATGGCGCAGCAGGCAAAGCGCGATAAGGCCGCTCTCTCCATTGGGCTGCAGGGCAATGCCGCAGACGTTCTGCCCAGAATGGTGAAGTCCGGATTTATTCCCGACCTTGTTACAGATCAGACCAGCGCACACGACCCGATGTGGGGGTATCTGCCGCCGGCGCTGGTCGATGAAGACCTGAACACATTGCGTGCGAAAGATCCCGCGGCGTATATGGTGCGTGTACATGCAGCGATGGCACAGCATGTTCGGGCAATTCTGGAAATGCAGCGGCAGGGCGCGATCGCGTTCGATTACGGCAACAATCTGCGTACGCAGGCGAAACAGGCCGGCGTGGAAGACGCCTTCAACTATCCCGGATTTGTGCCCGCATTCATCCGCGATTCATTCTGCGAAGGCCGCGGCCCTTTCCGCTGGGTAGCTCTGTCTGGAGATCCAGCCGACATCGCGAAGACAGATGCTGCACTGCTGAAGCTCTTCCCCGAAGATGAACGACTACAGCAGTGGTTACGATTTGCTGCGAAGGAGATCGCGTTTCAAGGATTGCCGGCGCGCATCTGCTGGCTGGGGTATCGCGAACGTGACAAGGCAGGTTTGCTCTTTAACAAAATGGTTCGCGATGGAGAGCTGTCGGCGCCCATTGTCATTGGCAGAGATCATCTGGATGCTGGCTCGGTGGCGAGTCCATATCGCGAAACAGAAGCGATGCTGGACGGATCGGATGCCGTTTCTGACTGGGCGCTGCTGAATTTCGCCACCGGCATCGCCAGTGGCGCAGCATGGATGAGCTTCCATCATGGCGGCGGTGTCGGCATGGGTTACAGCCAGCACGCCGGCCTGGTTGCCGTGGCTGACGGCAGCGACGAAGCCGAAGAGCGGCTGCGTCTCTGTCTGACCAATGATCCGGCTCTCGGCGTTATACGACATGCCGATGCAGGTTACGCAAAAGCGCAAGGAGTGGCGCGAGATCGCGGTCTCGACATGCCGAGCCTAGCATGAACGCGGACCTGCTAGTCACCGGCATCACGCAGCTCGCGACCGCAACTGGCGCCGGACCAAAGTACGGTGCGCAGATGCGCGAAGTCTCCGCCACCGAGAACGCCGCAATCGCGATCAGCGGCGGCAAATTTGTATGGATTGGCCGCGCGACAGAGTGGCGCGGAGCAGCATCCAGCACAGTCGATCTCGGTGGGCGAGCCGTCATTCCTGGTTTGATCGATCCACACACGCACGCAGTATGGGCCGGCGATCGGCTTCGTGACTTCGAAGCGCGGACTTCGCGCGTCTCCTATGAAGAGATACTCGCCGCTGGTGGCGGCATCTGGAGCACCATCCGCGAAACCATGTCCGCATCGGACGATGAATTGGTCTCTCTTGCCGAACGGCGCATATGGACACTGGTTAGTTCAGGCGCAACTGTCGTCGAAGTGAAATCGGGATACGGCTTCACGGTTGCCGGCGAGCTGCGCCTGCTGGAAGTGATTGGAGCCATTGCGTCACGCGCTGCCGATCCGGATCATCCCCACGCTGCTGATCCACATTCCGCCGAGCGACAGGAGCGAGCACGACGCTTACATTGATCAAATCCAAAGCGAGCTGATTCCGGAGGTTGCGCGGCGCCGTCTTGCTACTGCAGTAGATGTCTTCGTAGAGAAAGAAGCGTGGAGCGCGACACAGGCCGAATCTATGCTGACCTGTGCCCTTGAGCATGGGCTTCGAGTCAAGCTGCACGCGGAGCAGTTTCATTCCGTCGGCGGCCTGGAGCTTGGTTTACAACTCAAGGCGCTCAGCATCGATCATCTTGAAGCCTGCAATCCGCAGCAATACGTGCTTTTTCGCAACAGCCCCGACTTTGCTACCGTGCTGCCGGGAGTGTCCCTGCATCTGGGCATCCCCAGAGCGCCGGGCCGCGCGCTGATCGACGCCGGAGCCGCTGTTGCTGTAGGCACAGACCTGAATCCCGGATCGAGCCCACTGTTTTCCACCGGCGCAGCTATGGGCCTCGCAGTGCGGTTGAATGGGTTGACAAGCCAGGAGGCGCTGATCGCCGGAACAGTGAATGCCGCGTGCGCGCTAGGCGCTCGATGATGCAGGGCGCATCGAAGCAGGCGCGCAGGCTGATTTTGCTGTACTCGAGTCGCCCGACTGGCGTGATCTGATCTACACCATGGGTACGAATCCGATTCGCGAAGTCTGGTGCCGCGGCAGGCGGATTGCCGGTGCAAACGGTCAGAGGAAAGATCACGATGCGTAGCTCATTTCATCCGTCTCTCCTGTATGAGGATGGCCGCTTCGTCTCCGGGAAGAGCATCTCGGTCGATAATGCAGGCCGGATCGTCGAAGGCAAAGACGGCGCTGCGCGTATCGACCTTTCAGGCAAAGCGCTTCTTCCCGGATTCGTCAATGCGCATTCCCATTCGTTTCAGCGGCTGATACGTGGACGGGCTGAATCGCGCGTCGTCAGTGGCAATGACTTCTGGTCCTGGCGGAACACGATGTACCAGGCTGCCGCCCAGCTTTCTCCGGAAGATATCTACGATGTGGCGCGGATGTGTTTTCTCGAAATGCTGCGTGCCGGCATCACGACTGTCGGCGAATTTCACTATCTCCACAACGCACCGGACGGGAAACCATACGACGATCCGAACCTGCTCGCGCGGCAGGTCATTGCGGCCGCGCAGTCCGTCGGGCTGCGTATCGTGCTGCTCCGCTCCGCCTATTTCCGCTCTGGCTATGAGCTGCCGCCCGATCCCGGCCAGAGTCGGTTCTTCGAGCAGCCTGATGCGTTTCTCACAAACGCCGCCGCACTTCGCGCGCTCTATCCGAAAGGATTCCGCAGAGGTACGCATCGGCGTTGCTCCGCATAGCATTCGTGCGGTTCCTCTGAGCAAGCTGCATGACATCGTTTCGTGGGGACGCAGCAATTCTCTGCCGATCCACATGCATGTCTCGGAACAGGTGGCGGAGAATGTTGCATGCAAGCGCGAATACGGACACACACCTGTCGATCTGCTGGCGCGAGAAGGCCTGCTGGGCAAAGATTTTGTCGCCGTACACGCAATCCATCTCACGGCAGAGGAGATTGCCGCGCTTCGCGGAATCGCAAGCCATCGTCTGCTCCTGCCCGACGACCGAGCGCAACCTTGGCGACGGCATCGTTCCCGTGGACGCTTTCATGACAGTCCGGCGTGCGTCACGCGCTTGGCTCCGATAGTCAGGCGCAGATCGATCCGCTGGAGGATGCCCGGGAGTTGGACTACCATCTCCGCCTGGCGCAGCAGCAGCGGGCAGTGCTCGACCAGATCGGCGGACACACAATTGCAGCGCGTCTCCTCGACTGCGCAACGATCCACGGCGCGCAGGCATTGGGCGTGGAGAGCGGCTCCCTGCGGCCGGGAGAATTTGGCGACATGATTTCGGTCGATCTGAACGACATCTCCATCGCCGGCAATACGCCGGAAACATCTTCTGCCGCTGCTCGTCTTCGGCGCAAATCGCTCTGCCATCCGCGATGTTGTCGTCAACGGGCGCATCATCCTTCAGGACGGGCATCATCCTCTGCAGGACGGAATCATCCAGAAATACCGGGAGGTCTATCGGAAAGTGTGGGGCCGCGATTCCGCCGTCGGGAGCATGCGTTGAAATGCGGTCGTCGATCACCTCTCGAACCTGATCCGGATCCCATCCGTATCCGCAATCTCGAATCGTCCTGTCATTGACTATGCGGACATCAGTGCTGACCAAGCACGGCTGGTCGACGCGCGAGATCTCCTATACAGACGAATCCGGGACGGAGAAAGTAAATCTGATCGCTGCCCCGCCGGGTCAGACGGCTACAGGTCGCGAGATGGATCTGGCGTTCCTATGCCATACCGATACCGTCCCGTATGCAAAGGAGTGGGCACAAGCTCTCCAGCCGGCAATTCGCGGAGAGCTGCTGCACGGCTGTGGCGCATGCGACGTAAAGGGATTTCTGGCGTGCCTGTTGGACGGCTGCAGAATCCACTGATATGCGGTGGCTGGACGGAGTCTGCGAATCGTTCTGACTGCAGATGAAGAAATCGGATGCATCGGATCGAAGCAATTGATCGCATCAGACGTCCTCAAGCCGAAACACCTCGTCGTCGGCGAGCCAACGTCGCTGCGAGTTGCGCGTGCAGGCAAAGGCTATTGCCTCGCGCGTGTCACGATTCTTGGTCGAGAGGCGCATAGCGCACTTCCCGGCCCAGGGAGTCTCGGCAATCTATGCAGCAGCGCATCTTGTGACAGCGCTAGAGCAGCTAGCCAGCACCTCGCGACAGAACTGCATCACCTTTTCGACCCGCCATTACCACGCTGAATGTCGGCACGATCGAGGGCGGCTCCGCAAAAAACATCATTCCCGGACGCGCCGAGCTTCTCGTTGAGTGGCGGCCCATTCCTGGAGCATCGCCCGATCAGCATTCCCACGGCGATCCAGGAGACGCTGCAACGCCTTGAGGCGCAGTACAAAGGCCTGCGTGGAACACTGACTCTGCTGCGACAAGAGGCAGGCTTTGAGACTGAAGCCGGCAGCCATCTGGTCACCGCTATCGAGAAGGAAACCGGCCTACCAGCAACTTCTATTCCATTTGGCTCAGAAGCCACTGCGTGGTCAGCAATTGCGGAAGAAGTGGTCGTGTTCGGTCCAGGAGACATGCGAACGGCCCACAGCGATCGCGAATGTGTCCCGGTCGACCATTTGACAACCACCGTTCAGGTACTCCGGGCCATGATGCAGGGAAAAGAAGATCACCGGATCGATCGCTAAGTTTGCTTTTGAAAGAATCATGAGCTGTTCGCCACGGCAATACAGTCGTGCCCGCAACCCACTTGAACGTCACAATTTGTTTGAGACGAAGGCAAACGCACCGCGATCCCGCTCATCTCTCTAGCCAGGAGACCGCATCATGAAAGCAGTCGTGATCGATGGATTTGGCGGCGTGGATCAGCTGCATGTTCAAGACCGTAGACGACCCCCCGGTCGGCAGCGGCGAAGTGCTCGTCCGCGTGCGCGCCACCAGCGTGAATCCCGTCGATCTGAAGATCCGCAACGGCTCCGCCGCCAAACGCATGGGTGTTGAGCTGCCTGCTATCCTTGGTCGCGACCTTGCCGGTGAAGTTGTGCGCGCCGGAGAAGGTGTTATCGGCTTTGATAAAGGCATGCGCGTTATGGGGCTTGCCAATGGAACCTATGCCGAGCTCACCACTGCAAAGGCCGACGTGCTCGCTCCCATTCCGGACAAGCTCAGCTTCGAGCAGGCCGCTGCTCTTCCACTCGTCCTGCTCACCGGCGCACAGCTCATCGAGCGCGCAATCAAAGTCGAGCCCGGCTGGAGAGTTCTCGTCCTCGGCGCAGTCGGCATCGTCGGACGGAGCGCGATCTTCGTTGCGCAGCAGCGCGGAGCGAAAGTCATCGCTGGTGTTCGCTCTTCGCAGTTGGATGAAGCGAAATTGCTAGGTGTCGAGAGGTCATCTCGACAGATGATGAGAAGCAGCTCGAACAGCTTCGCGACTTGGACGCTGTTGCAGACACGGTTGGCGGAACAACCGCAGCCCGCGCGCTCAAAACGATTCAGGAGGGCGGCATCTTTGGCACCGTGCTCGCGCCGCCCGAGGCAGAGCAGAACAAGGTGCGGGTCGCCACCATGATGGCGGTTCCCGACGCCTCACGCCTCTACGAGCTCGCCGACGAAGTCGCACGCGGCAACCTCAAAATCCCCATCGCGAAAACAATTCCGTTAGACCAGGTCCAGGAGGCGCACCGGGAAGCGGAGAACCATCCCAGCCGGGAAGATTGTTCTGAAAGCCGCTTGAAGTCACAGCTCGATTTCAACCTCCACTACGTCACCGTCCTGCAGCCCGAGGAAATCGCGCAGCCGGACATCTGTCGCGATCTCCACAATCGTCCTCGGATGATGCCCGCGCTCCTCTTCATTGGCATCGGTGCGCAGCAGGAATGCCTTTTTCGCCTGGATCGTGCAGGGCACCATACTCACTGAAACCGTGCCGCCATACTCGCTCGCCTCCAGACGGATCACCTGCTTCGGCAATGAGTATGGCACGTCCAGCCGCACATTCAATGTGCCCGGATAAAGCCGCATGTCGGTTTTGCGTAAATAGTGTTCCTGCAGCTTCTCTATCCAGTAGGAAAAATTCTGCCGATACCCGACACGACATGCCCCCGCAGACACCAGTCGCATTCACCGTTTTCGTCGTGCACATCCACGACCGGCGCAATCGGCTTGGTCGGATACGGCCGTCCCAGCGCCAATGTCTCATCCAGTAGCTTGTCGTACGCGTAGATGTCGTGCGTGAAATCCACCGTTCCGTCTGGCTCAACATAAGCGGTCGCATAAAAGATCGTCACCGGGATCGTCTGCTTCAACCCAACAGCTTTGTTGTCGTCACCCCTATTCATCGCCTCGTCAATTTTGTCTGGCGTCCATTCCTGCCGGTCGCGCAGAATCCACGCCGCCAACGCCAACGGTTTCTCCACGCGAACGCATCCGTGGCTGAAGTCGCGCCGCGTGCGGCTGAACAGTCCAACTGCCGGCGTTGAGTGCAGATAAATCGAATATGGATTTGGGAACATGAACTTCACCAGGCCGAGCGAATTGTCGTCGCCCGCATCCTGCCGCACCATCAGCTCGCCATGCAGCAGCTTTACATCCAGCTTTGGCGTGTACTTCACCGTCTTTTTATGACGATCGACAATCTCGAAGTTGTGCTCAGTCAGATAATCCGGATCCTTCGCAATGCCCGGCAGCACCTCGCGTTGTGTAATGTCGATCGGCACCGACCAGTACGGCCGGAAGATGAGATAACGCATCAGGTTCACCAGCATCGGTGTCTGATGGTCCTCCGGCTGCTCGCCCTTTTTCTTCGGAGGCGCAATGCCGGCCTTACCCGTCACCACATTCATCTCCAGCGCGATTGTCGTATGATCGCTCGTCATATCGGCAGGCATCGGACGTTCGCTCGCGTGCACCACACCGGCCTCATCGCTGGTTGGGGGCTGCAAATCGAGCGGCGGAGGAGGCTCGCTCGAATACACACGTAATTTGTACTCCGGCAGATTCACGAAGATCGGCGCGTTCTGATATAGCTCTGGCAACCAGCGCCAGCGCTCCAGCGCAATTGCCAACTGATGCACGCGCTCCGCCGACGGCACATTCATCGCCGCAATTGTCGGCGGCCCAATCTTTCCGTCCGCCTGTAGACCATGATGGAACTGGAAGTGCCGCACCGCCGGCGCCAGCGCAGGATCGTACCGCGTCGCACTCGTCTCTGGCGCATCCGGCTTCAGATCGTCATCCAGGACTAGCAGCTCGCGCATCCGCGCCGCACCAGCGTAGACATCACCAGGCCTCAATTGGCGGGCCACTTGCGGGAGGCCGCCGCCCGGATCCAGCTTTGCCAGCTCTACCCAGTGCCGGTAGGCCGCAAGCGTTCTCTTGTACTCATTGCTCTGCGGTGGAACCGTCATCAGCGCCGCGCCCACGTTGTTCGACTTGATGATCTTCTCTGTTAGAAATTTCGCCAGATCATAGCGCTTCTGATTGATATCGATGCCGAAGTTGAATCGCTTCGGATCCACGCGTCCATTGTGCTGGTCGTTCAGATAGCGCATGGCGGAGACGGTCATCGCCATGTCGAACGCCGCACGATCCTGTTCTGTATGAATCGCAGCAGAGCGCGCCGCCCACCGTGAAGAATCGTAGTCTTCAGGATCGAGCCCGTCCGTCCCACAAGCCGCAAAGGCGGCCATCATCTGCCGCGCCTGTTCGGTCGGATTCCTGCCCTTTAGCCACACCGGCTCAAAGTTATGTACGCCATAGAAATCCTCAACGGGCTTTTTCAGATCAGCAAAATTCGGCCAGCGCATCACGTCCAAGCGAGCGTGAGCGGCCATGGCCTGCAACGCGATACTCTCCGGCGACAGCGGCTTCGGCTGCGCCTGTTTCTGCTGCTTGCGGCAACCGCCAACCAGCAGCAACGCGGCGGCGCCCATAATCCAGATCCGCTTCCAACCTAGATGCCGGCTCCAAGACTTCATTCCAGCCGTACGCCCTCCCCAGGCCAGAGCAGATTCTATTTCGAGATGGCGTAAAATCCGCTCCTACTTTGAGTGTAGTGGCTCTCTTCTCCTGCCCTTCGCCAATTTGCGGCGCGCATCTGTGATCGCACCCCTATGAACCTTCCGCTTCTGCGCTCCATCCAATGGCTCAAGGAGAACCCATGCCCAAGGTAGTGCGCTTCCATGAGCTCGCCGGTCCTGAGGCCCTCAAGTTCGAGGAGCAACCCACCCGCCAACCCGAAGCCGGTGAGGTCCGCATCCGCGTCCAGGCAGTCGGTCTGAACCGTGCCGAAGCCCTCTACACCCGGGGTCAATACCTCGAGCAGCCGCGCCTCCCCTCCGGTCTCGGTTACGAAGCTGCAGGCATCGTCGAAGCAGTCGGCCCCGGGGTCGAGCCCTCTTTGATCGGCCGTGCCGTCGCCACTGTCCCCGGCTTCTCTATCAATGACTATCCCGTGCTCGGCGAAGAGGCGGTCGTGCCCATCGCGAACGTCGCACCCTATCCTGAAAAACTCACCCCCTTGGAAGCCGCTGCAATGTGGATGCAATACCTCACCGCGTGGGGCGGACTCGTCCATCTCGCCCATATCGCCAAGGGCGACTTCGTCGTCATCTCCGCCGCGTCCAGCTCCGTCGGGGTCGCCGCCATCCAAATAGCCAAGCACGAAGGCGCCATCACCATCGCCACCACGCGTACCTCAAAGAAGCGCGAGGAACTGCACGAGCTCGGTGCCGATCACGTCATTGCCACTGCCGAGGAAGACCTCATCGCCCGCGTTGACAAGATCACTGCGGGCAAAGGCGCGCGCGTTCTCTTTGATCCGGTCGCCGGTCCCTTTGTTGAGCAGCTCGCTGCTGCTGCTGCACGCCATGCCATCCTCATCGAATATGGATCACTCTCCCTCAAGCCCACTCCCTTCCCGCTCGTCGTCGCGTTGCAAAAGCAACTCACAATGCGCGGTTACACATTGCGAGAGATCAATGCCGACCCCGACCTCTCCCGCACCGCGCGCGAATACGTATTCGATCGAATCGCCGACGGCCGCTTCCAGATCAAAATTGCCAAGACATTCCCTTTTGCCGAAAGCGTAAAGGCTTACCAATACCTCGAATCCAACGAACAGATAGGCAAGATCGTCATCACGCTGTAAAGATCCTCGATAACAGTGTCTCGATCTCGAAGAGCTGAGGAGAAAGTCAGGTCGGCCGCAAGACTCGGCATTAGCGGCGGCAAGGAGGGAATCACCCGCCATCCGTCAGGGCACATCGGGCCCGTGCGGCCAGCACCTGCTACCCTCAATCCCATGCGGATTCGACTCGCTCTCGTCGCCTCTCTGCTCGTGCCACTTCCGCTTGTGGCGCAACAACACCTCACCGCGGCCCAGGCAATTGCGCGCATCCAACAGAGCATTCCGCAAAAGCCGCCAGCCGATACCGTAGACACCATCAAGGCCGGCGATCCGGCCACAATTGTTACCGGCATCGTGACGTGTTTCACCGACACCACTGACGTCCTCCGCCGGGCCGTCGCCCTGCGCGCCAACCTCATCGTTACTCACGAGCCCACCATTTACAATCACCGCGACGAGAACACCCTCTTCCCGAACGACCCCGTCTACAAGGAAAAGCTCGCCTATATCCACGACCATCACCTCGTCGTCTGGCGCTTTCATGATCAGTGGCACCTCCGCCAGCCGGAGCCAATGACCGAAGCCTTCACCGCGACGGTCGGATGGCAGAAATATCAGCATCCGGACGATCCACTGTTCTTCACCATTCCGTCCACCACCCTCAACGAGCTCGCGCAATACCTTCAGCAGAAACTCCATGCGCGCATCCTCCGTGTCGTCGGCGATCCCGATCTCCGTGTTACCGGCATCGCGTATCGCCCCGGCGCATCCGGTGAAGCCCGGCAGATTCCAGCGCTTGAGCGCGACGACGTCCAGGTGCTTATTGCGGGCGAAGCGTCCGAGTGGGAGACCGTTATGTACGCGCAGGATGCTCAGCAGCAGCACCGCCCCAAGGCCCTCATCCTTCTCGGCCACAGCACCTCGGAAACCGACGGCATGGAAACCGCGGCCACCTGGCTCCGGACCATCTTCCCTGCGCTGCCCATCCAGTACGTGAATTCCGGCGAACCCTACTGGCTGCCTGGCCACCCGCCGCAACCGCATTTGCCGCAGTCCCAGCACGAACCGTAGACTCCGGCGTTACACTTGTCTCC
The DNA here is from genome assembly GCA_963797895.1 of uncultured Acidobacteriaceae bacterium. Taxonomy (GTDB): domain Bacteria; phylum Acidobacteriota; class Terriglobia; order Terriglobales; family Acidobacteriaceae; genus KBS-83. Next base: position 1,006,327 of record CAWCRD010000005.1, on the reverse strand, counting down.
GCAATCACCATGCGCCCCTGGCCCTTGCTGTTGCTGCCGCTCTTTAGTCTCGTCGCTCCGGCGCAGATCAACGCTGCCAAACGCGCCACCAGCACCGTCACCGGCCACGTCTACTGCGCTGACACCAATGCGCCCGCCCGTATGGCTTCTGTCATGCTCGAACCCGTGCATGTCGTTGATGAAGCCGGCGTTGTCACCACTGGATCCCACAGCCAGATCACGATGACCGCGGTGCAAACAGCGCTGGACGGCACCTTTGCGATCCCTAAAGTCAGCCCCGGTGCCTACTACGTTGTCGCGTACAAACCGGGATATCTCTCGCCGCTCGCGACCTTTCCCTCTGACGTGCTCGAGCATCCCTCAGAAGAAGACCGCAAGCGTATCGCCGCTACGGTTCCGAAAATCACAGTCGAAGCCGGCCTGCCCGCATCGATTGATCTGCGCCTGGAAAGAGGTGCTGCCATCAGCGGCACGATCCTGTTTGACGATGGCACTCCCGCAGCCGATCTCGTAGTGCATGCGCTGGCTCGTCACACGCAGGGCGAGAAAGATACATGGTCCCCGCTACCCGCCACTCCTATCATCATGTCGTCGGAGGCGCGCACAGACGATCTGGGCCGCTATCGGATTGTCGGCCTCGCTCCCCGCGATTACATGGTCGAGGTCGATCTCGAATTACAGGACAGAGATATTGGAATAACGATCGGCAGCGGTGCAACATCTATGATGTATCGCCCGGTCGCCCGTATTTCGTTTTTCTCCGGGGATACTGCCCGCAAGCACGACGCAAAATCATTCAAATTGGGCCCAGGCGAGGAACGAACTGGCGAGGACATCAGCATCCCGCTCTCGAAGCTGCACACCGTTTCCGGTGAGCTGCTCGCCGCACACGATGGCCACGTCCTGACCAGTGGCAACCTGCAACTGCTCGACGCCGAAGATAAGACCGAGATAGAAGCCATCAGGCTGGAGCGCGCGGACAGCAGGTTCCACCTCTTCTTCATCCCGGAAGGCAGCTATATTCTCCACGTCGACAACGCAGCCGACGTTACGTACGAGGACGTGCCAAATCCTCCTGGCACAATGCCGCCGACCCGCGAAGAGGTCCACGCCCTCCGCTATTACGGCACTGTGGACCAGCCGCTCAACGTCCACGACGACATTCCCGCGCTCACTATCTCCATCCCTGACAAGAGCGCGCCGCAACCGAAACGGAACGTCTCACAGTGAAAGCAAAACGGGACAAGCTCATCGGCCTGCCCCGTCTCGTTCTTCGCGCAGTGCGCGCTTAGCCCTTGTTGTAGAAAAACCGCTCGTGCGCAATCTTGCCGTTCTTCCACTGGCGCACCGCGACCTGGTTCATCTTCACGCGGTGGCCGCCCTTGAACGTGATATCCATCTCCCACTCGGAGAAGGTCACATCGCCATTCACCGCGCTCGCCTTCACCGCCGCGCCGTTGAATGCCTCCACTGAGGCCATGAACTCCTGTTCGGCCTTACGATTTGCTTCCTTGCCCTTGCGCGGCTCTTCCGAGTTCTCCTGCATCACCACATCGTCGGCGTAGTATTTTTCGAACGCCTCCATGATTTTTCCCGAAAGCACGTCGTCGTTTAGTTGCTTGTCCAGTTGCTCCACGTTCGTGGCTGTTGCTGCTGCACTCATCGATATCGCTCCTCGGCCCAGCCGCTCCTGCAGCCGGCCCACAAAGGCCTAGATGCTCCGCATTCCGCGAAGGTTCTGTGAATATCTAGCCTGGCTGATCGCGAGCTGCCATTTCGCTGAACGTGAGCGAACAAAGATCTTACCCTGCAGCGCGCCGCAGGCGCTATTGCCGAGACGGCCAGCCGCTAGTCCACCATCAACAGCGCAAATCCGTCGTACTTTTTCCCGCTCACCGTCTGGATCGCCGTAGCCGTCACGCGCCGCTCCGCCGACAGCGCTTCAAAGAACCGCCGCGTCCCCTGCACCGCCGCCTCGTCGCTCCTCGCATCCAGCACCGCGCCCTCGCGCACCACATTGTCCGTCACGATCACCGTGCCCGGCCGCGCCAACCGCAGCGCCCATTCCAAATACTCCGCGTTGTGCTCCTTATCCGCGTCCAGAAAGATGAAATCGAACGGTCCCGCGCCCTCTGTCTCGAGCTTCGGCAACGTGTCCAGCGCCGGCCCCTCGCGCAGTTCCACGCGTTCCAGCACACCGGCGCGCTTCAGGTTCTTCCGTGCCACCGCCGCATGCTTCGCCGCCGCTTCCAGCGTAATCAGCCGCCCGCCCTCCGGCAGCGCGCGCGCTAGCCAGATGGTGCTGTACCCGCCCAGCGTCCCGACTTCCAGGATGCGTCGCGCCCCCATCATGCGCGCGAAAATCTGCAGCATCCTGCCCTGCAGCGCCGTCACTTGGATGGGCGGCAGTCCCGCCGCCTCACTCTCCCGAAGAGCCGCCTGCAACACCTCGTCTTCCGCAATCAGGTGGTCTGCCAGATACGCATCCACCGCCGTCCATAACTCCGCCTCGTCCTGCACTTCCCTCATGTTCGAAGCATAGCGGCAGCGCCGAACGCCAGCAAATCACCGTTCCCAACAAAAAAAACGCGACGGCGCTTGCATTCGCCGTCGCGCCCATCGGATAGACACTCTCCCGTATTACCGCCTGTTTCGGAATGCCAACATTCCTTCCTGAGCAGGCAGAGAAAAGCCTATTCCTTCGCCATTACCGATGAAGTGTGTACCGCGTCATTCCATTGTCATTCGATTGTCGCGCCGCCCCCTCACCGTCCCATGAAACAATGGGCAACGTCTCCGCTGACGTGTAACGCTCATCCCAGTCACTCATGCCGACCACCCTCACCATCAATAGCGGCTCCTCCTCCCTCAAGCTTGGCCTCTACTCCACTGATGCCGACTCTGCCGACCCGCAACTCATCTACCGCGGCGCCACCGACGGCGTCGGTAAACCAGGTGGCTCACTCACCATCACCGGCAGCGGCGGCAAAACCATCCATCGCGAAGATGCCTCGCACGATTCGCAATCCACCGCCCTCACATATGCCGCGGAAAAACTACGTGACCTCTCCGGACTCCGGCCGGACGCGATCGGCTTCCGCGTTGTCCACGGTGGTCCCCGCCTGCGCCAGCACTGCCGCATCACCCCGCAGGTCCTCGATACGCTCCGCGCCGCGGTTCACTACGCGCCGCTTCACATCCCCGCCGCCCTCGCCCTCATCGGTACCGCGGCCAAGCTCTACCCCGACACACCTGTCTTCGCCTGCTTCGATACGGCTTTCCACACCACCATGCCTCCGGAAGCAAGCACCTATCCCATCCCGCTGCGCTTCCGCGAGCAGGGCGTGCAGCGCTACGGCTTCCACGGGCTTTCTTACGAATCGATCGTTGCTTCGTTTGGGACCGCGCTCGTGCCTGCCGTCCCCGCGCGCCTTGTCGTCGCGCACCTCGGCAATGGCGCGAGCCTCTGTGCCATCGCCAACGGCCGCTCAGTCGATACGTCCATGGGCCTCACGCCCACGGGCGGTATCCCCATGGGCACGCGCACCGGCGACCTCGACCCCGGCGTCGTCCTCTTCCTCGCTCGCAACGGCCACCTGAATACGAACGAGCTGGAATCTCTTCTCAATCACGAATCGGGATTAGCAGGCCTGTCCGATGGCATCTCCGATCTTCGTGAGCTCACTGCCGCAGCCGATCAGGGCTCCACCACGGCACGTCAGGCCACCGTCATCTTCTGCCGCTCCATCGCGAAGACCATCGCCGGCTACGCAGCCGTTCTCGGCGGACTCGACTCGCTCGTGTTCACTGGCGGCATTGGCGAGCACTCCGTTCTGGTACGCGAGCAGGTCTGCCGCCAACTCGCATTCCTCGGCATTGCCGTTGACAGCGAAGCGAACCAGCGCCACGCTTCCGTGATCTCCCAGAAAACCAGCCCCGTCCGGGTCCAGATCATCCCCGCCGACGAGGATGGCCGCATCGCACATCACGTTCGTACTCTGCTGACGCGATAAGGCATTCATTACGAACACCACCGCGAGCCGCAGTTTGACAGGCGCCCGTCGGGATTACGAAAATCGCCGCAGTCCGCGATATGGCTTTGTTCCCCAACCGAATTCTTCTCGAAGAAAGCGGGCTTCCCATGAAACAGCCGTTACAGCGCATCGGCCTCTCTGTCGTACTGTTCGCCGCCCTCCTTGCCATCGCTCCCCTGCTTCCCGCGCAGGACTTCAAAAAGCAGGTTATCTATCAGATCGTCACCGACCGCTTCTTCGACGGTGATACCACGAACGACAATCCAGCGGAGAGTCCCGGCCTGTACGACTCGACCAAGGCCAACTGGTTCGCCTACTGGGGCGGCGACCTCGCTGGCATTCAGCAGAAGATGGCCTATATCCACGGACTGGGCGCCACCGCCATCTGGATCTCGCCTTCAGTCAACAATGAAAACCTCAGCATGAATCCGTCCAGCGTGTCGGCTCCTTACCATGGCTACGACGCGCGCGACTTCATGCAGGTAGAAGAGCACTTCGGTGACGGCAGCAACGCCTGGAGCGCTTTCGACAACCTCGTCACCGCCGCGCACGCGGACAGCATCAAAGTGATTCTCGACTGGGCCAACAACCACTCCAACTACAACGCCGCCGGCGAGCAGGGTGCGCTCTACAACAACGGCGCCTTCATGGGCTCCGCCAACAACGATCCCAATGGAATCTTCCACCACAATCCCGATATCTCCGACTACAACGATCGCTATCAACTCCAGTACGACACGCTCGTCGGGCTCACGGACCTGAACCAGGAGAACGCAACCATCGACAGTTATCTAAAATCAGCCGCCGAGCTCTTCCAGTCTCATGGGGTCGATGCCTTCCGATTGGACGCAATCAAGCATGTCACCTGGGGCTGGGAATACTCCTTCGCGAATGCCATCTACAACAACAAGCCCAGCTTCCTATACGGCGAGTGGATCGACAGCACCAGCGACGCGCTCTATCACGACGCATACAAGTTTGCGAACCGCAGCGGCATTAGCGAGCTTGATTTCGGCGTCAACGGCGCGATGCGCGACGTTTTCGCCACCGACAACAATTTCTCCGAGCTAGACAATGTCATCGCGACCGAGAACTCCGACTTCACCTCGCCCAACGACCTTGTGACCTTCTTCGATAGCCACGACGAGTCGCGCCTGCTGACAATGAACAACAACCAAGACCGGCTGCAGGAGGCAATGGCATTTCTCATCACCTGCCGCGGCATCCCGGTCATACTCTATGGCGACGAGCAGTATCTGCACAACGACGCCAACAACGGCAACGATCCCTACAATCGCGTCGCGATGAGCTCTTTCAGCACCACAACCACCGCGTACAAACTCCTCAGCAAGCTCGCCGGTCTGCGGCAGTCGAATAACGCGCTCGGTTATGGAACCTGGCGCCAGCGCTGGCTGAGCAATGACGTCTACATCTACGAGCGCCAGTTCTTCAATGACGTCGTGCTGGTTGCTATCAACAAGAACGACTCGACGGCGCAGGCTATCTCCGGCCTCTATACCTCCCTGCCTGCCGGCACATATGCCGACTACCTCGGCGGCCTGCAGAGCGGGGTCTCGCTGACCGTCACTGGCGGCAGCGGCGGAAATAATCCTGCCGCCAACCTTTCGCTGCCCGCCCATTCGGTCAGCGTCTGGCAGCGAAACGGTGCTGCAACGGTGCCGGCAATCGGCAGCATCGGCCCCACCGTCGGCCAGCCCGGCATGCGAATCACGCTTGCCGGCGACGGCTTCGGCAGCGCGACCGGCAGTGTCAAGGTGAACGATACTGTCGCAGCGGTCAACTCGTGGTCCAACACGTCAGCCACGTTCACGGTGCCGAATATCGCAGGCGGCATCTACTCCGTGCAGCTTGCGAACAGCCAGGGCGCGCTCGCGAACACGATTCCATTCACCGTACTGACCGCGAAGCTAATCCCCGTCACGTTTACCGTCACCAATGCCACACCCACCAACCCCGGCGATTACATCTTCCTCACCGGCAACACAGTGGAGCTCGGCAACTGGGGTACTACGTTCGATGCCGCGGTCGGACCGATGCTCGATCCGGATTATCCCAATTGGTTCCTGAATGTCTCAGTGCCGGCAGGGCAGAATGTCCAATTCAAGTTCATCAAGATCGCCGCGAACGGCGCCGTCACGTGGGAAAACGGCGCAAATCACTCCTACATCGTGCCAACCAGCGGCACGGCATATGTAAGTGTTAACTGGCAATACTGAGCGTCAGTTGCCAGGGAACAAGGCTGCAAGGGCCAATTTCACGGCTTGCGCTTCCTCGACGTTGGTTTTTTTGTTGTCCGCTTCTTCGGTTGCTCCTTGGTTGCCGTTTCGCCCGTGTCGTTCTTGCCTGCTCCATCCTGGGCACTGGCGGATTTCACTTTCGTCGATGCTTTGATAACATTCGGTTTAGTCGACTTCACTGACGCCGCCGTATTCAGGCGATCTGAACCCGCTGCAGTTCCGGTCTTGAGCAGCATATCCAGACGAAACCCTGCATCTTGGGCCACCTGGCTGGCCTGCTTCACCGCACTTAAGCTTTCCCGTGCTGCCATTCGCTGCTGCGCCGGCGGCACTGCAACCAAACTCGGCACCTGAATCCACCAAAGCAGCTCCTCATGACTCTCCTGGTTGAAATAAAGTACTTTCTCGGCAGTGTGCGTTCCGGTGAGCCACCGGACATCCGCGTTTTCCCACTCGTTGCGCGTCAGCTCTCGTGAGAGAGGATCGGCGCGATGCAGCAGGAAGCTCACGCGCGCGGCCGCTCTCCAGCCATCTTCTCCGCTTAGGCCGAGGCCGTGAAATGTATCCGCCAGTGCATGCCGCAGCCGCAGCCGCTCGAACATCGATTCACCATCCAGCGGCAAGCCATGCAGCAAGGACCACGCAAGCACCGGCGCCCACACCGCCGTGCCGCTGGTGCCGGGCGAATCGCTCGGCAGCACCTTGCGCGCAGTCTCCGGCCACCGCTCCGGAAAGAGAGCCTCGTAACGAGGTAGTGCCAATGTGGCGGCCAGCAATGCATTGGGGTCGATCTCCGGTTCCGGTCTCTCAAAAACCTGCTGCGTGCCCGCGCGTTCCATTTCTAGTTGCTTCGCTATCTTCTGGAAGCGGTTCCCACGTTCGATGAACGGCTCAACAGCCTCCAGAATGCGCCTCTCCCGCTGCCGCACGGCTAGCGCGCCGGCCGCCTCCATCTCCGCCGCATCGATGATGCCGGCCAGGATGGCAGGGTCGAGCGCCGCACGTAGCGCCTCATGCAGTGGCTGCAAACGCAATTGGTCGAGCGCTTCGTCCAGATTCGGAACGCCCGCGCCGCGCAACGAATCGTGCAGCCGGTCCCATGGATATTCAGCGCTCGCGCGCAGCTCGCGCCAGTCAAGAAAAACGTGATACTTGTATGCCTGCAGATGGAAGGAAAATCCACGCTGATCGAGATCGGAACCGCGGCGCAGATACTCAAGCCCGTTGCTGACATCGCGAAAAGCGAGAAAAACATCGTGACCGGCAGGCAGATTGAGTCCGTCCTGCAACGATCTCTGCCGCAGGCCGCCACTCACTTTGTCCACGAATCCGGTGGAGTGATGAATCGTGCCGCGCGTCTCCGCATAGCGGTTCTGATAAATTACCAGCGCCCGCTTCCCGCCCCGCGTATTGGAGTACGCGTAGACATTCTCGTCCACCGTTCCGTCTTCTTTCCAGAAGTCATAGAGGAGAAAATTATCGCTCTCCGCAAAGAGCCAACGAGTATGCAGCAGCGGCGCTATCTCGCGATTGTGCCGATCAACCAGTGCTTGATTCGGCGTCTCATCGTAGCGCGGCCGCTGATATTCCATCCCATATTTCTCGGTAAAGCCCTCCACCTGCCCGTGACCGAACATAGGTAGGCCGGGCAGTGTCGCCATCAGCGTGGCGATGCCGAAGCACTTGTCACCGGTGCCAAATTGATCGATCGCAGTGCGCTCATCCGGATTGCTCATGAAGTTCACGTACCGCTTCATGATGCCCGGATCGAACTCCATCGTCTGCTTAAGAAGCCCGCGATAATGCTGATTGTCTTCGTCGCGCAGCAGGTTCATGAAGGCGCTGTTGTACACGCGATGCATGCCGAGCGTGCGGACGAAGTAGCCCTCCATCATCCAGAACGCCTCGGCCAGCAGCAGTGTTCCAGGCACTTCGGAAGCAACCCGATCTACCACTTCGCGCCAGAACTCCACCGGGATGCGCGCGTCGAACTCCGGCGTCGGCATGCTGTATTCCGCGCGGGATGGAATCGCGCCGCCTGCCCCCGGCGCTGGATACCACAGTCGTTGGATATGCCGCTTCGCCAGCGTCATCGCCGCATCAAAGCGGATGATCGGGAACTGCCGCGCTACATGCAGGATGGTCTGAATCACCTGCTCGCGTACCGCAGGATTTAGATAATCAAGCTGCGCGGTATCGTTCCAGGGAAAGCTCGTGCCGTCGTTGCCGTGATAGACGTAGCGCGTATCGCCACTCCACTTATCGCGACGGCGGAAGACCACCGCAGCATCCGACTGCTCATAGTAATGGTCTTCAATCTTAATCTCGACGCGGCCGTCGCTCGAAAGATCAGGCCCGTTAAAGCTATAGGCTGGATACGGCGAGTCATAACGCGAGAGAAACCACTCCGGGTGTTCGATGACCCACGGGGAATCGATGCCCATATGATTCGGCACCATGTCGCTGGCCAGCCGAATGCCGAACCTCCACGCCTGGTCACGCAGCCGGATGTACGCGTCGTGCCCACCGAGATCATCCGCGATACGATAGTCGAAGAGTGAATAAGCGGACGCAACGGCATCCTCCTTCCCGCACAGATGTTTGATTGTGCGCGAGGCGCGGCTCCGCTCCCACAACCCGATCAGCCACAGCGAGTTCATGCCGCGGCTCGCAAGGGCCGCCAACTCTTCGTCCGGGATCTGATCAAGTCGGGTGATCGAGCGCCGGTATTGCTTGCTCAGTTGCGCGAGCCACACATATGTACTCTTTGCAATCAGAACGGCGCTCGGCATCCATTCCTGATCGGGGCTGAAGCGCTCATATTCGTGCTGGATCACGGCGAAATCCGGCACATCGACGCGCCCGCCGAAGTCGCCGGCATGGCCGCGCCTTCCCCGCCGCCGTCGTTCCGCCATCTCATCGGGAGGATGAAACCGCATCCAGATCGCGACGTCCTCCTCTTTCAGCACATCCATGGCAAGCAGCAGCCGGCGCAACACAACATCGCCGATGATGCGGCTCCATTTGTCGCGGATAAAAGCGAGTTGGCCGCTTAACGAATCGGGGGATGCCAGCGCCGGAGCGCGCAGCAGATCAATGAGGTTTGCAGCCTCATCCCCGATCGGCGGCTTGGTGGCGAAGAAATCCTTCAGACCGCCGGTCACATTCGGATACGGAGTCTGCTCTTCCAGCGGCGTATCATCAAAAAGCTCAAGGAACGGCTGAAATGCCGGATTGGCATTCGCCAGCCACAGCATCATCATCTCTTCAAAGGCCGCCTCGCGGTGCGAAACGCCCTCCGTGCTGCCCTCCAGCCAATCTTTTGCCGTCTCCTCGCCACGGTAAACTCTCGACCCAGGAAACTCCGTAACGAACTGCAATAGCAGCTGATCGAAGCGCTGCGCGCCCACGCGCGAAGAGAACCACTGGAGCGCCTCGGAAATCGCGTGCGGTGCAACGGTTTTGCGGTAGTGCTCGACGAGCAAATGGCTCGCCTCGTCGATCAGCCCCATCGCAAATAACGCACCGGGGTTGACGGCGCGCTCTGGGTCCTGGTCGATGTTCTGCCCAGTCCCGCGCACTTCGTTCATACGGTGCGCCAGCTCGCGGCTGGCCTTCACGTCGGCGAAGATGACGTTGCCGTTAAAGGAGAACAGCGCCTCATCGGTCTGGTAACGATCGCGAGCTGCACGCGAGATATGGAATTCCATCAGGACCATGTTCCTGCTTTCCTCTTCTGTACACGTCCGGGCTGCTGCACCATGAGATGAGGCTCAGCACCCAACAGTGACCCGCCAGCCGGCATCTATCAGCCGGAGACCACAATATGGATGCAATTCTGCGATACGTCAGGCGGCCCGCAGTTCCTAAGCCCGGATATCCAGTTCAACGCGTCCGCCGTTCGCGAAGGCGTCCGGTGAAAGGATAACTGCTGATCGTTCTATAGTGCCTACAGAGGCGGAACGCAGCGCCTCTCCCGCCGGCGGGTGGATGTGCAGGTGAACCTCCCCGCTGAACCCCGCAGGCGCTTCGATAATCGCATGCCAACTGCTGTCGCTGGTCGCTTCTGTCGTCCACGCAATTGTTCCAAAGCGCGTCGGGCACCTCCGCACCGCGATTCGTTCCCCTTTGGCGAACCAATGCTTCGGCGCCGCTTTATGCAAGTGGCAGACATCGCGGTGATTCTCCTCATAGCAAAGCATCCAGCGCAGGCCCAGCGTGGGCTGCAAGGCGCTATTCACGACGGCGGACCATCCCCACGGCGCTCCGTCGCCTGGATAGCCGCCCGGGACATACGCGTCCTCCGGGGAGTAGCGGCTGCCCGAATCGGCGGCGTAACACACCAGCGCATATAGGGTCAGTAGAAAGGGCCGATAGTCATCCTGCCGGATCTTTACTGCAAGCGTCCCGTGCTCCATGAAGTTCGAGCAGCGCGGCACATTGCCATCCGTGTTCAGTCCGCAGATCTGCTCTCCGGCAAGCTCGCGATGCTTTAGATGACCAAGATCCAGAGCCGGCACGCCCCAATCCGCCAGGAACCAGTCCATCATGAAGCGGTGATTTTCGTAGCTCGACAGATCCGTCGGCTTGCGCAAGATATCATTCGGCTCGAAGGGCGTAATGCCGACCGCGCGCATCGTCGGAGTGGACGCAGCAATTGTCGCCTCAATGGAAACCTGGATATTCTGCCGCATCTCGGCTGCAACGGCCGCATAGCTATCCGCACGGGCGCGAATATCGCGATCGCCGTTCGCAGCAGCAATGGCATGCAACGCCTTCGCGTAATCCGTGATACCGCGCCAGATGCACGCCGCGTTCTGGTAGTAATAGGGATGCGAATCGGGGTAATCATTCGCCGGGTCGCCCAGGTCGGCTTCCGGCGAGCCCCAGATCAGCCCATACCGCCGATCACCCTTTGTAAACCGCTGCTTGCTGTATTCATAGCGGGCAAGCACATAAGTCAGCATGCGCTCCAGCGTGGGCTGCTGTTGCAATAAGCCAGTTGCGTCGCGCGTGTACCAATAGTCCCGTGCCGCGTTAGAGAGGAAGATGCCGACATTCAGCGGCGCTTCCACCTGGTCCTGCGTGTTGTAGAGAAAGTTTCCATCCGGCAACACGTATTTCCCGAGATAGTGCTGGACGTAAGGACGGCTCGCGTCGGTCAAGCCCCACAACTGCTGAGCCCAGATGAACTCATAGTGTGCCACCGGAAAGAGCGCATGACTCCGCTCCGGAATCTTCGTATACGACCCTTCGCCAATTTGATACGTCGGCTCAAGCCCGCGATAGCTGCACCGGCACAGCGTGATGCCGGCGCGGGCAGAATCCAGCAGCCACGGGTCAGGGATCTCTACCGGCATCGAGTCTTCATAGAAGCTGTGCCATCGGTTCCATGCGCCTGCAAGCGCGCTGAAGAAGTTCTCGCGTGATGTGTTCCAGTAGCGCTCCGCATACGTACGTCCATCCGGAGCATGCACCAACATCTCAGGCCCGGCGTAGCTCGCCACATCCTCCGGTGGAATCGTCATTCGTATGCGAGCGATGGGCTGCGCATCCACGCCTGGCGGCAGCAGCATGATCACCTCATAACCGGAGCCATATTCGGAGTTCCAGACCGCGATATCAGCCGCCGGCAGATAGCCGCCCAGCAGAGTGCGCTTGCTGTAGCCACGTTTGTAGGCGTACCGCTCCGGCGCGGCAAACGGGAAGTAATTGGACGGATCGAAGAGCCGTCCTTCGAGATCGGGCGCCCACTCTGCCTGCGGATTCTTCTTCGGCTGTCGGCTCGTGCCATCCGCCTCCAGATAGATCGAGCCCAGCGGACCTGCTTCCTCATTCGCCACCAGTGTCCAGCCGATGAACTCCGCTCCCAGAGCGGCCACATTCTCGTAGCAGGGATCCTCGTTCGACTTCAAGATGTAATCGCCGATCACATCCCGACCTTGCGGCACTCGCAGCGGCCGCTGCAGTTTCACCCCATGTGGCGTATCGGTAGGCCGCGGCCGCACCTTGCTCAAATCTCCAACCTGCTTCGGGATCAAAGCAATCGTGCCGCCCCGCTCCGTTACATAGGCAATCGCTCCGCGATGGGTCGCATGTTTTTCAAAGACTGCGGTCATCACGCCGTTGATCTCCAGCGTCGTGAGCAGCACCCACCCTGCGATATTCTCGCCGTGCGCGACACGCTGGCTCGCCGCACTGTGGCTCGCCGTCGCGCCTTTCTGGTCGATATCGCTCACGCTAGGCGGCTCGGCCAACGCTTCCTTTTCGCCGGGCAAATACGCGCTGTACTCGTTCACAATGCGCCCTGCTCGATACGCACCTGACGGGTCTGGTAAAGCGAATAACTCTCCGGTGCCGGTCAGGGTGCCGGCGGCTCCGGCAGCGGAAAGTAGTTTCAGAAAGTCTCGTCGGTCCAATCCAAGATCCTTTTCTATTTCTCGTGTATGGGCGTCGCGCGGTAAAGAATGCAGGCGTGAGGCGCCAGCCGTACCGTCAGCCGGTCTGCGCGTCTGCTATTTGTGTGCTCCCACAGATTGCGCAGTTCGTACCTACCGGGAGTCCAGCCAAGCTGCTCCCAGGTATAGATCAACTCCTCCGGATGCTCCGACGTGTTGAATACCGCGACATACCGGCCAGGCCCCTGAACAGGGCTCGCGGTCCAGACGCTCGTGTCTGCCGTTTGAATCACGGGGCGATTGCTCGTCGAGTGCTGATCGAGGGCAAGCACTTCATCGTTGGTCAGCAAGGCCTCCGTCGCTGCATCGCTGTGCGGCAGGTCGCCGCCTATCATCAGCGGTGACCGGAATACGGACCAGAGTGTGATCAGCGTGCGCTGCTCCGCAGGCGAGAGCCGGGTCTCCCGTGCTTTGCCCCAACCCGGCGCCGGTCCCAGATAGCCCAGCGGCAGCATGTCCGCATCCGGCCAGTGACCCGGCTCGCTTAGCGGAGCCCACGTCGCGGCGCGCGGAAATTGATCCCCCAAGCCCTGTGGATACTCGACATCGCTGTGCCACTCGTCCCAGACATCGTCTGAAATCCGCCACATCTGTGCGTACTTCCGCATATCCTCCACTTTGTCCAGCGGCGCCGCGCCAGGCGACAAGCTCAGCACAATCGGGCGACCGGTCTTTCTGAGCGCGTTGCTCAACATCCGGATCTCCGCGCCCTTATACGGACGCGACGCAATACAGTCCACCTTAATCAGATCGACGCCCCATCCGGCATAGAGCCGGGCAATCGAGTCGTAATACGCCTGCCCAGCGGCGGTATCCTTCAGGTCGAAATTGTCATGGTTCCAGTTGCAGGTGCCGGAGCTGTTTGCCGCATCACTGGCATAGAAGCTAGAACCGGCGATCGGCAAGTTTCTGCGCACCGCCTCCCGCGGAATTCCCTGCAGGATATGAATGCCAAATTTCAGCCCCTTCGCATGGACGTATGCAGCAAGCGGCGCGAAGCCCGCTCCCTGCGCAGCCGATGGAAATCTGTCGGCCGCCGGCGTATAGCGGCCCTGGCCATCCATCTCGTACTTGAAATTGGTGGCGTTGCCCTCTGCAATAGGATTGGTGACAAACCATTCCATGTCCACCACAACGTATTGCCACCCGTGTTGCTTCAGATGTGCCGCCATCCAGTCCGCGTTTGCTTTCACCTGCTCTTCACGCACGGTTGTCCCATAGGAATCCCAGCTATTCCATCCCATGGGCGGGGTCGCGGCCAGAATTGGTGCTGAAGGATCGGCAGGTGTCTGCCCGGGCAGCCCCGTGACAATGCACGCGCATATAAGAAGCAGCGTTCCGGAAAAGAAGCGTCGGATGTACACAGCCATTTCACCTCGTCGTTTACGAAAGGAATAGCGTTCAGGCCGTCCGTGCTCAGCAGCATGAATGCGGCTCGAGTGACAAGCATAGAACGTGTGCGTCCGAGTTCAAATCAGTTGGCTCCAAGGTGGACAATTGGTAACGTTAACCGGAACTGGCTGCTCGCAGATTTCTTGCATCTTGCGAGACTCTCTATTCGACTTCCTAACCAAGTTGTTCAACTGCGATGCCCCGGTGATACGCTCTTGTTCTGACAGGCCGACTGCCCGGCGTTCCAAGGGCAGGCATACGGAAGGAAGGTTGCGTGCCACCTCAAGGGAAGGCTCCAAAGCGCCGCCACTCTGGCCCCACTATCACCGACGTGGCGCGGGAAGCCGGTGTGGCCATCATGACGGTCTCTCGAGTCGTCAACGGGGGCAGCTATGTCAGTCCTGCGACCGAAAAGCGCGTCCGCGCAGCGATCCGGCGTCTCGGCTACACGCCCAATGAGGCTGCGCGCATGCTCAAGGGCCAGCGTGCGCGCATGATCGGGCTTGTGGTTCCCGACCTGGCCGACTCCTTTTTCGCAACCTGCGCCAATGCGGTGCAGGAAGTCGCCGGCACGCATGGATACATGACGCTGATCGTCACCTCAGAGCGCAGCGTCGAGAGAGAATCGAACGAGATCGCGATGATGGCCGCGCGCCGCATAGCCGGCTTGCTCATCGTGCCATCGCGCGAGGATGCAGACCGGCGTCTGCGCGAACTGCAGCAGTCGGAAATCCCGTTGGTTGCGATGGACCGTACTCTCGACGGCGTCGAGGCCGGCCAAGTCATCGTCGAGAACGCTGGGGGGGCGGAAGAAGCTGTCCGGCACCTTATCGCGCACGGCCATCGCCGCATAGCATGCATCGGTTACGATGCTAAGGTCTACACCATCCATCAGCGCATCCAGGGCTACCGGCGCGCCATGAAAGAAGCGGGCTTGAAGCCGGAGGTCTGGAGCAACCTGACCACGGCACCTGCTGCCGAGGCGCTGCTTCGGCGCCTGATGGGCGAAGCTGAGCGGCCAACTGCCCTCTTCACGCTAAACAACGTCACCACCATACATGCCCTGCAGGCCATTCGCGCCATGCATCTGCACATGCCCTCCGATCTGGCAATGATCGGATTCGACGATCTCGAACTCGCCCCCCTGCTGGACACGCCGATTACAGCAGTCCGTCAGCCTGCCGTCGAGCTGGGACGCAGTGCCGCCCGCATGCTCTTCGATATGATTCGCCACGCTCACGACGTCGGAACAGAGGGCCAGCCGGAGCGAAGGATTGTGCTGCCGACGGAGCTGATACTGCGCGCATCCTGCGGCTGCAATCATCAGAACGTCTGATCTCGCCTCTCCATCTGCTCGGTGTCATAGCATCGCGTCCTTGTACAATCCCGCTTGATCCCTGATATTTGAAAAATGCCTGAAGAAATCCAGCAGTTGCAGCAATCGCCCGACATCTTGTTGGCGGAGTTTGAAGCCAAGCGAAAGCGTGTCTGTCAGCAGATGGATGCCTCCGGTGTGGCAAGCGTCCAACTGCAGCGAACAGACAACATCGCGTGGCTCACGGCTGGCCGAGTCGATCGCCGCGTTCTCTTGCCGTCGGCACTTGGCATTGCCACTATTCTTCTGCTCCGCAGCGGAGAGGCTTTCTATCTGGCGCCCGAAAATGAAGTGCGCCGTCTGGCGGAAGAGGACTTCCCTGGACTACCATTCACCGCGATCACCGCGCCATGGCACGCTGCCGAGTTTTCATCCAAAATTCGCGAACTCGCCGGCGACGGCCGCATCGGCACCGACACTACGCCGGAAGGCGCATCATTCCTGCAAGAGCAGCGCGCATCGCTTTTATGCAGTGAAATCGAACGCTACCGCTGGCTGGGACAAAACACGGCGCAGGTCACGGCCAGTGTGCTGCAATCGCTCCAGCCGGGAATGACCGAGCGAACGATTGCCGCGCGCGTCGCCTCCGGTCTGCTAAAGCGTGGCATCGAGCCTTCCGTCCTGCTCATCGCCGCCGATGACCGCATTCTTCGCTATAAGCATGCCGTGACACAGAACGCCACCCTCCAGCGCTTCGGCATGTTGAATCTCTGCGCGCGTCGTTGGGGACTCTGCATCTCCATCACTCGCTTCGTTCATTTCGGCGCCATGCCGCAGGCTCTCCAAGACGCCTTCGGAGTCGCGGCACAGGTAAATGCGCGTCTGCTCGCCGCCACGAAAGAAGGCGCGTCAGCCGCAGATCTCTTTCGGGTTGCGGCAGATTCTTATGCTGCGCTGGGCCACCCCGGCGAGGAGTTGCGCCATCACCAGGGAGGCGCCACTGGCTACGCGGAACGCGAATGGCTCGCAACGCCCGCAGGCACGAAGCGCGTCGTCAACAAACAGGCCTTCGCCTGGAATCCCTCGGTCGCCGGCGGCAAAGCCGAGGACACAGTTCTGCTCCGCGATGCCGAAATCGAACTGCTCACCCGCACACCCGACTTGCCCATAGTCTCGACGCGCACCGGCGAACGCATACTAGAATCCGCCGGCGTGTTGGTCCGCTAAATCTATTCCGGCATCACCTCCGACCCGGTCACGTCGAAACTGCCCGTCACGTGCTCCGCCGCCGAGGGCTGCGCGCCGCCGATCATCACCGAATACTTCCCTGGTTGAATGCTGCGCTTGCCCTGCTGGTCCACCGTGCTCAGATCCCGCGGCGTCAGCGTGAACGACACCGCCTGGCGTTCTCCCGGCGCGAGATGCAGACGAGTCATGCCCCTCAGCGCTGGGTTGCCTTGTCCACCTGCGGCCGCAAGATAAAGCTCCGCCACCTCGTCGCCGTCGACCTTTCCGTCATTTCGCACCGTGACGTGTGCCTCCACAGGTTCACCCGCGCTCACATTGCCGGAGGGGAGCTGCAGATCCGAATAAGAGAAATGCGTATAGCTAAGGCCGTAGCCAAAGCCATAGAGCGGCTTGCCTTTGAAGTAGCGATAGGTGCGGTTCTTCAGAGAATAATCTTCAAACGGCGGCAACTGATCCGTTGATGTATAGAAGGTCACCGGTAGCCGCCCGGCCGGGTTGTTCTTGCCGGAGAGAGTCTCGGCAATCGCCGCCCCGCCCTCCTCACCCGGATACCACGCCTCGAGAATCGCGGAGGCATGCTGCTGTGCCCAGTTCACTGCTAGCGCGCTGCCGTTCATGAGCACCACTACGAGTGGCTTGCCGGTAGCAGCCAGCGACTCCAGAAGCTGTCTCTGCGCGTCCGGCAGATCGATATCCGTGCGATCCCCGCCGGAGAATCCTTTCACATGCACCGGCATCTCTTCCCCTTCGAGCTCAGAGGTCAGCCCGACGAAGGCGATCACTGCATCCGCCTGCTTGGCGGCAGCGACAGCTTCATCGCGCAGCGGTTCCAGAGGTGGCTTCCAGCGGAACGAAATCCCAGCGCCAAAAATCGGCGACTCGTGAGTGTACTCAAGTTGGAACGTATGCGGTTGTGTGTCGGCAAAGTGCAGCACGAAGTCCGGATGCGTATGGCTGCGGACCTCCTTGGGCTGGCCTGTATCCTGCTTCGAGACAATCTTGCCGTCGAAACTCACAGCAAAACTCTCGCGATCCTGGCACGGATAGCAATCCGCCGTATTCACATTGAACGTGTAATCGCCCGGAGCAGGCACGGCGAGAGTGCCGGTCCAGCGAACACTGAAGGCATTCGCCGGCACTCCCTGTGCGGGCGCAGCGGCGTTCCAGTCGAACTCGATCCCGTGTTCTTCGCGAGTGAGGACCGGAGCGCCGGAAAAATTCGTATTGGCAAAGTACTCGCCTTTGACGTGCAAGGCAGTGCGGGGCACCGGCAGCGAAACACCATTCACATGCGGCGATCCCTGTGCGTAGAGCACCTTCGCGTCCGCGAACTCCTGCGTAATGCCGTCGACCGGCAGCACTGGATGCGATGGCGCACCATTGTAGTTTCCTTCCAGAGCAATCAGGGACGCCGCATTGGGCCCGACCACGGCAAGCGTTTTCACATCACGCAACGGTAACGTCTCATGATCGTTCTTCAGCAGCACCATCGCCTTATTCGCGACCTTGCGCGCGAACTCGCGATGTGCCGCGGAATCTACCTGGTCGAAAGGAATACGCGCGTACGCCACCGATGATGGCGGATCGAACATGCCCAGCTTGATTCGCGCCGTAAACAGCCGCTTCACCGCCGTATCCACTGCGCTCTCTGGCAGCAATCCTTCCTTCACAGCCTGCGGCAGAGCATCGTACTCGTCGCCGCAGCTTGTGTCCGTGCCCGCCAGCACAGCGGTGGCACTGGCGTGCGCTGCATTCGGGCTGTAGTGATGACCGCCGGTACTGCTGAAACCCTGGCTCCCCTTGCTGTAGAAATCAGCAATCGCGCCACAGTCCGAGGTCACAAAGCCCTGGAACTTCCAGGCGCCGCGCAGCTTCTGCTTCAGCAGCAGGGGACTCGCGCAGGCGGGAATCCCATCTATCGCGTTGTAAGCGCACATGATCGAATCCGCCTTACCCTCGGTGATCGTTGCGCGAAAGGCCGGCAGATACGTGTCCTCTAGATCGAAGGGCGATGGCGTGGCATTGAAGCGATGCCGTTCCGACTCCGGCCCGCTGTGCACCGCAAAGTGCTTCGGCGTCGCGATCGTCTCGTAATACTTCGCATCATCGCCCTGCAGGCCCTTCACAAACGCCACGCCCAACTGCGAGGTCAGGTATGGATCTTCGCCGTATGTCTCCTGTCCGCGACCCCAACGCGGATCGCGAAAGATATTGATATTCGGCGACCAGATCGTCAGCCCAAAAAAAATGGAGTGAATGTCCTGGCGAATGGCCTCTTCATACTTTGCCCGCGCCTCTTCCGCAATCACCGTTGATACGCGATGGACGAGGTTCGGATCCCACGTCGCGGCAAGCCCAATCGCCTGCGGGAACACCGTGGCATAGCCAGATCGTGCGATGCCGTGCAGACCTTCGCTCCACCAGTCGTACGCCGGAATCCCCAGGCGCGGAATGGCCGGCGCCTGATGCCGCATCTGCGACGCCTTCTCTTCGAGCGTCATCCGGCCGACAAGATCATCGACGCGTTGTGACACCGGCAGTGACGGATCCTGAAAGGGAAAGGAAGAAGCCTGTTGCGCGGAAACGGACATAGTGGCAACCAGCGTGGCGATAGCAATCAGACCAGCGGGAAAAACGATCTTTCTCAAGGACATCCTCCAAGGATGTCCACCACTCTACCCCACCATCGCGCTGCAATCTAGAAGTGGTGAGCCGGATTCGCCTGCTCTGCCGAAAGCTGCGGAGCGGGCTGGGCTGTGTGCCGCGCCGACGCATCGGCAAGAGCCCAGCCTGTCAGCAGCAGCACCGGCGCTGGTCCGGGCACGACGTCTGCCAATTCGGCCAGAGTGCTCCACTGTACGCTCTGCTCCGGCTGCGCCGCGCGGCTGATCACGCAGCAGGGCAGCGATGGCGTATCGCCGGCGTTAAGGCGCTCCTCAGCAAAGGCGCGAAAGCTGCGGCCCGGCATATACAGCACCCGCGTCACCGAACCCGCCGCTCCTGCCTGATCCCCATCGGCGGCCTTATGCCCTGTATGCAGCTCGACACTCGAAGCGCTCCGGCGATCCGTTAGCGAGCAGCCAATCTGCGCCGCAGCCGCAAATGCAGCCGTGATGCCGGGCACTACCTGGAACGGAATATCCGCAGCGCGCAGCGCATCCATCTCCTCCGCCGCCCGCCCGAATACCAGCGGATCACCGCTCTTCAGCCGCACCACGCTTAACTGCTGCCGCGCCGACTCGATCATCAGCGAATGAATCTCTGACTGATGCACCCGCTTGACACCGCAGCGCTTACCCACGCTGACCACCAGCGCCTGCCCGCCTGCCATGGCGAGCACCGCAGCGGGAACCAGATCATCGTGCAGCACCAGATCCGCCGAGCGCAGCAGCGCGGCGGCCTTCATCGTCAGCAGTTCCGGGTCACCTGGCCCTGCACCGACCAGATAGACCGTCCCCTTCTCCGCAATCCCCATGTCAGCCACCATCATGTAAGCCACCAGGATGCTCGATCCTGCCGTGGCGCCTTCAACGCCAGCGCACGCGTCGGGCACTCAGGGGAGTCGCACAGATCCCGCGTTGCCAGCGTGCGTAGAAGATTGTTGCGCTCTGGGCCGGCCGGATGTATCGCGAACACCTCCCGCCGCAGCGCGCCCAGCCGCTCCAGCCAGGGGCCGGTTCCCTCATCCAGTAACAGCTCTAGCTGCTCCCGCAGCCGCTGTGCAAAGGCCGGGCTTTCTCCCGCCGTTGAGATACCGATTTGCAATGGGCCTCTCCGCACAACGGAACCAAAATAAAAATCGCAGAACGGCGGATCATCCACCGCATTCACCAGCACACCTGCGGCCACGGCGTCGGCGTAGACCGCGTGGTTCACCTCGGGATTGTCAGTCGCCGCAATCACCAATTGCTGCCCGCGAACGTCTTCCGCCGCATAGCAGCGCTGCTGCCATTGCAGCTTTCCATCTTGGGCCAACTCCCGAATCTCATCACGTGCCTCAGGAGCAACGACCGTAATATTCGCACCACACTCCAGCAGGCTGCGCACCTTCTGCAGACCGATGGCGCCCGCACCCACAACAAGGCACCGGCGCCCGTCCAGCTTCACGAATATCGGCAGCAGCGGAACACTCACTATCCCACCTCGACTGGAACCCGGCCCGCCGGTCTATCACGTTCCACAGCAACCACCGATACGTCCCCCGCAAGCAGCGCGCGCAGCTCGTCATTGCTATGCCGCGTCAGAAACGACCGCAGGCCTTCGTCGTCCCAGCGTTCATCCAGATACCCGCGCAGCAGGCGCTCCAGCGAGTCCGGAACCGACGTTGCCGGGCAACGATAGCCCACCGGCCGCGCAATCGCTGCATCTCCGCCTGCGCCGCCGCCCACACAGAAATAATAAGCGTCCACAAGCGCGCCTTCGTGCTTGATCTTTTTGCCTTCAATGCCAACATCGGCAATCCAGTGCTGCCCGCAGCCATTCGGACAGCCGGTGACATGCAGCTTCAACTGCTGGTCGAACTCCGGCAGCCGGGCCTCCATCTCATCCACCAGCCAGCGCGTAAATCCCTTTGTCTCCGTGATCGCCAGTTTGCAGAACTCCGTGCCCGTGCACGCAATAGCGCCGCGCCAGAATTGTGATCCCTCGACCTTGAGATCGATGTTTGCAAGTTCCCTCACCAGAGCGTCGACATTCCCCTTCGGCACGTTCACGAAAAGCAGGTTCTGCATGACGGTAGTCCGCAGCTCGCTCGAACCCAATCGCTGCGCCAGTTCGGCGGCCGCTGCCAGCTGATCTCCGGTCAGCCGCCCGCGCAGAACAGACGCTCCGACGTAGTAAAGATCCGACTGTCGCTGCCGGTGAACACCGACGTGGTCCCGCAGCGTATCTGGCGGAATCGTCTCTTCGCCCGCCGGATCGAGCCGGAACGGCAGCCGCGATTGCAGCTCGTCCAGAAAACGCTCGGCAGTCCAGCCCTCTTTCAGGAATAGATGCTTCAGCCGCGCCCGATCGCGGTTCTCACGCAGGCCCTGCTGCTCGCGAAAGATTGTCGTGATCGCCTTCACCACCTCGACAGTCTGCTCGCGATGCACGAACGCATCCAGCCGTACCGCCAGATGTGGCTCTTTGGAGAGCCCACCGCCCACTCGAACGGAGAAGCCCAACTCCGATCCGCGATGCGCCGGCGTTAGGCCGACGTCGTTGATCTCCGGATACGAACACCATGACCCACAGCCTGTTACAGAAATTTTGAACTTACGGGGCAGATTGTGGAACTCAGCATTCCCCGCGAGTGCCGCCGCAACCGACCGTGCGATGGGGGACGCATCAAACACCTGATCCGCCGCCAGTCCGGCCAGGGGGCAGCCAGTCACATTGCGAACCACATCGCCGCATGCGCCGCGCGGCGAAAGCCCGACTGCATCGAGACGATCGATGATCTCAGGTAAGTTCTCAATCGACAGCCAGTGAAGCTGGATCGCCTGCCGCACCGTAATGTCCGCCAGGTTGCGTCCGTGCTGCCGCGCAATCTCCGCAATCACCGCAGCCTGCGCTGACGAAAGCATCCCATTCGTCACCGGAATGCGCAGCATGAAGTATTCGGTTGCTTTTCCCTCTCCGCCTACGCCGCCCAGCGCTCCTGCTCCATCGCCCTGCGTGTAGATGCCCCACCACTTGAAATACAGGCTGGCCCACTCCGGCAGTACACTCCCGCGGCCCTCCGCGGCAAAGCGGCGCACCTCGTCGAACGCCGCCCAGGGATTCTTCTCCCGCTTCAGGCGCTCGGTCCTCTGCGCCTTCGTCTCTTTCGGCTGAATGGCCTGGCTCATGCCCTTCCCTTCTGTGGTGCCGCACGATGAAAAAGGAAAAGCCCAACTGCAGGATTGACTGCGGTTGGGCTCTGATTCGTTGATAGTGATGAAGTTAGATCACTGGCTCATCGACAGGCACCCACGCAGCCGCGTGCGCAACAACAGCTGCAGCAACAGGCGGCCGGGATGGAGGTGAGCAACACTACCTTTAAGCTACCGCTCCTGGTCTTTTACGTCAAATCAGTAAGGGGGCGAAAACGCACCCATGAACGGAGGTTCCACCTCATATGTTTACGCCTTGGCCAATCGGATTTGTCAGCACTCCTTACAAGGAGACCAGCGATGTACCTAAAGGGCTCGGCACCCGGCACGATGCCGAGGGTGTGATCACGCTGTTGCCGGATTTTGCGGCTGGTCTCACTGACATCGAAGGCTTTTCGCATCTTTATGTGATCTGGGAGTTCGATCGCGGCGCCCATTTCGAGTTGATGGGCACGCCGCCGGCAGACAACCGGCCGCATGGCGTTTTTGCAACGCGCTCACCGCGACGGCCCAATCCCATCGGGCTCACGGTCGTCGAGCTGCTCCGCCGCGATAACGCTGACCTGCATGTGCGAGGTGTCGACATGCTCGACAAAACGCCGATCCTAGATATCAAGCCTTACCTGTCCAGCGTGCCGGCCGAATCTATCCGGCGCGGCTGGCTGGCGGAAGCAGAGGCGCGAAACGGCAGCCGCGCCTCTTCCTGATTGCGGCCATGCTTCCCGGTCTCGCGCCCCACCGCGATGCGCTGATCGCTGATATTCCATCCGATGAGGTCGATCACCGAGATTGGCGCGCCTCCGTGCTGAGAAGAGCGAACAGTCATGGTCTGCGACTCACCGGGCAATAGCGAGACGTAGTTTTCTGACCAGAATGCTGGCAGGATCGCCCTCGCATGCGTATCCAGCGCCCCCAGCGCGATCTGGAACGCCAGCGTCTGCGAGTCGTTCCGCAAGCGAAGCGTGACATGCCCATCCGCTTCTCTCTTCACTGCCTCCACCATTACATGCGCGTGCGGCATGTCTTTCAATGCGGTCAGGTCCGGCTGGCTCAACATCGGTGTGTAGCGATAATCCCCGTGCTGCCAATCAAATTCCGCGAGCTTCGCCGGAACCCAGTAGAAGTTGTCGCTCACCTGTCGACCGCTCGCATCCTTGAGCGTGAGCCGGATGAAATGGAGCGTGCCGCCGCTCGTCAGGATATTCGCGGGAATCTCGAACACTCGGTTTGAACTGTCCGCACCAGCGTCGAGCTTTGTCTCGTGCTGGTACACCCGATGAAGCTGAAGGTCGTACACTGTGCCCGCAACATTCAGTCCCGGCGCAGCCCCATAGGTGCTGTTCACCACCACCACGCTGTGGTCGTCATAGGAATACTGCACGTGCATCGGCTCGCAGGCCTTTCGCGCACCGTAGTAGCCACCCCCGACGCCCAGATAGTAGTCGTACAGGTGCCAGATCATCGATGGCCACGCGTTGTTCAGCATCCACTGCACAACTCCTGTGGATCGGTACTTGTTGCGCGCATACGCCTCGAACATAGCGCGTTCGCCGTCATAGGCCATCGTCTGCGCAAATCGTTCGTACTGTGCGAGCGAGTGGGGCTCTCCATAACTCTGCTGCATGGCGGTGTCAAAGACGGTCGTGACCGCAAAGCCGCCGCTGCCGTTGTGGTACTCCCAGTCTGCGCCACGTGGCCACATGCTGGAGGCAGGGAGAAACCGACGAAGGCTCGATGTCACCGGAATCGCTGGTCCCGGACTGGTCTCGGTATTGAAGCCCCACGCGCCGCCGTATTTTCCCGTATCCGTCAGCCAGTAGGAGGGAGCAACGTAGTCGTAGGGCCCAGTCATCTTCACGCCGGACTCACCACTCACCGAAGTGGCGCGCGCCGTAGCAGACGACAGCGTCGGGTTTGGCCAGTGTGCGTCGCGCTCGATGCCGAGATACATCTGCTCCACTTTCGGTATCGGCGGGTTGTCGCTGCCGTTCAGCCACACCAGCAGGCTGGGATGAGCGCGGAGCCGCAGCATCTGCGCACGCAGGGAAGCCGTAGCCACTGCGTAATTCTCCGGAGTCCATTCCGCCCACCGCTCCCATACATCGCAGCAGCACCAGCCGGCAATCACCAGGATCCCCTGCTCGTCCGCGAGCCGGTAGAACGCATCCGTCTCCAGCTTGCCTTCCAGGCGGATCGCGTTCAGATCCAGGTCCCGCACCATCTCGAACTGTTGCTCTAATCGCTGCGGCTGCTCGCGCAGCAGCATGTCCTGGGACCACCCGCCGCCGCGTATCAGGATCGCTCGCCCATTCACGCGAAACAGCCGCGCCCCCTTGTCCGTCAGCCCTGACGTGACCTCGCGAAGTCCCACCTGCGTCACTGCTTCGTCGGAAACGCTACCGTTCGTGCGGAAGCTCATCCGCAACGTTTCTAGGTGCGGATCGCCCATCTGGTTCGGCCACCAGAGCTGCGGATGCGCAACGTGCAGTTGCGGAAACTGCGCCGGCGTGAAAGCAATGGTGCGGCTTTCCCCGGCACCGAGCGATAACTCCTGCTCGACATGAGCCCCGGCAATCCGAACGGCTGCGATGCCGCGCACCGGATTTGCGCTCGCATTGTGCAGCTCGCCGTATACGGTCAGATCGGCGGCATCCCCGGAGGACCCGGTCAGATGCGTGTCCACCATCGGAGACCGCACACTCACCGGACCGCTCGCGTACAAGGCCACATCGCCGATCAGCCCCATGTCCTTGTCCGGCGGAGCGGGATTCCAATCCACCCAGTTGATTGCCAGATCATGTTCCGTCGGCGCAAATGTCTCCACTGCAATCGCGTTTTCCCCGCCCGGCGACAGCAGCTTTGTCACGTCGAATTCATACGTGCGATACGCGCCCGCGACGTCGTTCGATCTCGCCAACTGCTTCCCGTTGATCCAGATATTCGCCCGGTAATTGATTCCGGCAAAGCGCAGCCAGAGCGTCTCGCCGCGTCCCCTGCGCGGCACAGTGAAGCGCGTGCGATACCACCACGGGCAGGCATACGGGCTGTTCGGAGACATCGGCAGCCGCGAGAAAATCTTCCCAATCGGATAATCCGTTCCCGGAATGCTGCGCAGGTTTCGTCCAAAATACGGATCGGGAAACTCACCGGCGGCGACCTGCGCGGCCAGCACCGTCGTCGGCACAGCCGTGGCCTGCCATGCATGCGCCGGTGGCTGATATGAAACTGCCGACAGCTCCGCCCCGCTCGCCGAAACCTTGCACCCCGAGGCGAGCCACCATCCCTCATGCAGCCGCAGCAACGGCGCCGGCGCGTTTTGCGCGCGCGCCCACCCAGCAGCGAAAAGAATCAGGATGACGAGCGCGCTCAGTCGACGGAAGACGCGCTCGCGCTTTCCCGGATAACTTCCTGGACGGCCTGTGTGAAGTATGGAATGCAAAGGCTTAGCCCCTCCCGGAGTTGTACTTTGGGCTCCCAGCCCAGCACTGTACGCGCGCGCGTGATATCCGGACGCCGACGTGTCGGGTCATCCTCCGGCAGCGCCAGCGAGCGCAGCTTGCTCCGGGACCCCGTCACCGCAAGGATTTCTTGCGCGCATTCGGCAATCGTCCATTCCACCGGGTTCCCGATATTCACCGGTCGATGCTCCTCGCTCCGCGACAGCCGCACGATGCCGTCAATCAGATCGCTCACGTAGCAAAACGAACGCGTCTGCGACCCATCGCCGTAGATCGTCAGATCCTCGCCGCGCAGCGCCTGCATCAGAAAATTGGAGATCACGCGGCCATCGTTCGGCTGGAGGCGCGGCCCATATGTATTGAAGATCCGCACAATCCGCGCGTTCACGCCTCGATAGCGGTGATAGGCCATCACGGTCGCTTCGGCAAAGCGCTTTGACTCGTCGTATACCGAGCGCGGTCCAATCGGGTTCACATGACCCCAATAGCTCTCCGGCTGCGGGTGCACTTCGGGATCGCCATAGCACTCAGAGGTGGATGCGTGTAGATACACGGCGTGATAGCGGCGCGCAATGTCAAGCGTGTTGAAGACGCCGAACGACCCGACCTTCAGCGTCTCCGGGCCGAGCTTTAGGTAGTCAGCAGGACTGGCCGGCGAGGCCATGTTGAAGACCACATCCACCTGCCCCGGCTCGAAGGGCTGGCAGATGTCGCGCTCCAGCAGCGAAAACCGTGATTCGCCCTGCAGATGTTCCAGGTTCGCGAGCCGTCCGGTGGCAAGATTGTCGACGCCGATGACCGTGTGTCCGTCGCCCAGCAGCGCATCGGTAAGATGCGAACCGAGAAACCCCGCCGCACCCGTCACCAGGATTCGCATCTTCTTCAACGGGCTTCGCTCCTCGAATGGATCTTGCAACAACCTCCGCGATCGCTCATGGAACGTGCCGCGCTCCGGCCCGCTCTCGTGCCGGATACATCGCCGGCCGGCCGACGCTCAGATAAGTAAAGCCGCGGTCCAGCATCTCCTGCGGATCGTAGAGATTTCTTCCATCGATGACGATCGGATAGCGCAGCGCGGCCTTCAGCTCCTGGAGATCGAGCTCGCCGAACTGCGGCCAGTCGCTGAGGATGAGCAGTGCATCAGCATCCTTCGCCGCAGAGTAGACATCGTCTGCATACTGCATCGCAGGACCAGAAGGCAGTTCAATTTTCGCCCGTTCGGTCGCTGCCGGGTCGAACGCAACAATTGTGCAGCCCTCCGCAAGCAGCATGCGGATAATCTCGAAAGCAGGCGATTCGCGGACATCATCCGTGCCGCCCTTGAAGGCCAGCCCGAGCACCGCCAGCCGCTTGCCGCGGAAGGTCCATAGTGCCGAGCGCACTTTGTTGAAGAACCTGCGCTTCTGCTGCTCGTTGATCTTTTCCACTTCGCTCAGAATGCCGAAATCGACGCTCAACTGCTCGGCCACATAGCGGAATGCCGCAACGTCCTTGGGAAAGCAGGAACCGCCATACCCGATGCCTGCGCGGAGGAACTGGCCACCGATGCGCTTGTCCAGCCCCATGCCACGCGCAACTTCTTCCACGTTGGCGTCCACCGCCTCGCAGACGTTCGCCACTGCGTTGATGAATGAGATCTTCATCGCGAGAAACGCATTCGAAGCGTGCTTGATCAGCTCTGCCGCCTTGGTAGATGTCTGCAGCAAGGGCGGCGGATCGGAGATCGTGCAGCGCCCGATGATGGCGCCGTCGCTCTTGTAGTAGTGGCCCGAGGTCAGCGGCGCATAAATATCTTTCAAAATCTCAGCAGCCTGTTTATTGTCCGCGCCAATGACGATCCGGTCGGGGTGCAGAAAGTCCGTCACTGCTGTGCCTTCCCGCAGAAATTCGGGATTTGAGGCGACGTCGAAATTGGTGCTGGAAGTGCCGTTGCGTTCCACCACCCGGCGGATCCACTCGTTTGTGTACACCGGAACGGTGCTCTTCTCTACAATCACCTTGTAGGTGCCGATGCAACGAGCAATCTGTGTCGCCACTGCATCGACGTACGACAGATCGGCATTCCCGGTGTCGGATTGTGGCGTGCCCACCGCGATAAAAATCGCTTGCGCATTCCGCGTAGCTTCGGGCAGGTCCGTTGTGAACTGCAGGCCCTTATTGCGATGGCGCCCCAGAAGCTCCGGCAGAAAATCCTCATGGATCGGCACACCGCCCTCGCGCAGCATGGCCACTTTCTGCTCGTCGTTGTCGACGCACACAACTGAGTGACCTATCTCTGCAAAACAAACCGCTGCCACGAGACCTACATAGCCCGAGCCCACCACGGCTATAGACACTGGCTTCCCTGTCACTTCCAAGATGCTCCGTCCTTATGTGTATTGGCTCCGAGTATACCGCGATGAATTTACAGCTTCGCCTGCTTAAAGCCGCTCATCCCCTGCGCATCCGAGCCTCTGTGGCAATTTCGTGATATAGGCCCTCACATCTCTCCAGCATTCGTTCGGTTGTATAGCACGCCGCATTTCTCAGTCCATCCGCGCGCATCTGCGCCGTGTCCCACAACGCATCGGCAACAGTCCGCGCTGCACTCTCCGGGTTTGCCGGATCGATCAGGATAGCAGCGCCGCCCGCCACTTCGTTCATCGGCGCGCGGTCGGTCGTCACCACCGGGCACCCGCAGGCTTGCGCCTCTAGAATCGGCCAGCCAAATCCTTCTTCGAGCGACGGAAAGAGCGTCGCGAGCGCGCAGCTATACAGTGCCTGCAGGCATTCGTTGCTGAGCCCCACCGCCTCCACCACTGCCTCGCCGACCTGATTCTGCCCCGCAATCTCCCGCAGCGCTGCCGTCATCGGTCCGCCGCCCATCACCAGCTTCGTGCCCGCATACTGCGGTAGCTTGCGGAGCTCGGCGAAGATCTGGATTGCCGCCCCGCGGTTCTTGTACCAGTGATTGCCGCCAATATGAAAGAAGTACTGGCTATTCGGTTCAAGTTCAACGGAGCGCAGCAGAGACGCGCACGTATCCCGAATGGCAGGCTCGTAGGGCCATGGCAACGCATTCGGCACAAAATGCAGCCGCTCCTCAGGCAGGGCGAGATACCGCTTCAGGTCGTCGCGCGTCTTCCTGGAAACACACAATATCGCCCGCGCCTGCCGCAGCCCCCGTGCAATAAGCCGCTGGAACGTGCGGCCCGTAAGGCCAACCGGGTTTTCCGGAAAGTGGCGCATCGCACTGCGAATCGCAAGCACGTCGTGGCAGGTTACGATGTGAGCCTTGTCCGCCACCGCAGGCACGTACATTGCGTTCGAGTGGTCGCATAGATGTACGATCTCGGCGCCTTGGGCCGCCCGGCGAAGCTCGCGCCGGAAAAGAAGAAACTTGTCGGCATAGCCGGACCACTTGAACAGCGGCGAGCTCTCTGCAACTCGTGCTCCCAGGATCGCCGGCGGCTGCAACAATCGGACTTCGTGTCCACGTGCGCGCATCCCGGCCTCCAGCATGGAGGCGTAAATCTTCATGCTGTCCTGCCGGTCCGGCAGATAGTTGCCAACCAGCAATACCTTCATTGCGCGCTACCCAGGAAGATGGACTTGTTCATGTGCAATGTCTGTTACTGGTCGGCAGGAGCGAGGAAACGCTGAAAATTCCGAGCCATCTCGGTCGGCAACACTCCCAATTCGTCATTTCGACCGGAGCGCCGCAGGCCCGAAGCTGAGAGATCTGCTCTTCCCCTTCGACGTGCATTCATAGTTTGTTCAGAAGACCACTAATCGATAAGTGTCGTCGATCCGGATTCCTTCAGTATCTGCAGCAGATACGTCCCATAGCCGCTCTTCACCAGCGGCGCTGCCAGAGTCTTCAGCTGAGCAGCGGAGATGTACCCCATGCGATATGCAACCTCCTCCGGACATGCGATTTTCAAACCCTGCCGCTTCTCGAGCGTCGCAATGAACATCGAAGCATCCAGCATCGAATCGTGCGTGCCCGTATCCAGCCACGCCATGCCGCGGCCGAAACATCGCACCTTCAGCTTGCCTTTGTTGAGATAGATCCGGTTCAGATCGGTGATCTCGAGTTCTCCCCGAGCCGACGGCTTCAGTGTCTTTGCATACTCAACGACCTTGGCGTCGTAGAAGTACAGGCCCGTGACAGCAAAGCGCGATTTTGGTTTATCCGGCTTCTCTTCCAGGCTGATGGCTTTTGCCTCGGCATCGAACTCGACTACACCGTAAGCCTCCGGGTTCTGCACCGGATACGCGAACACCATCGCCCCGTCCGTCGTCTTGGCGGCCTCCTGCACCATCGTGGCCAGATCATGACCGTGGAAGATGTTGTCGCCTAATATCAGCGCGCAGGGCTCTTCCGCCGCGAAAGCCTCGCCAATAAGAAACGCCTGCGCCAGCCCGTCCGGCTTCGGCTGCTCCGCATACGAGATCGAGAGCCCCCACTGGGTCCCATGGCCCAGCAGATCGCGGAAGCGGGGCAGATCGTGCGGCGTCGAGATCACCAGAATTTCCCGTATACCCGCCAGCATCAGCGTGCTCAGCGGGAAATAGATCATCGGCTTGTCGTACACCGGAACAAGCTGCTTCGAGACGGCGAGCGTCACCGGATAGAGCCGCGTGCCCGATCCACCGGCCAGAATAATGCCCTTCACTGTGCTCTCCCGCCTTGTACACTCCCAGCCGTCGCGGCATGTGTCGCACGGTCCCCGTAGTTCCGGTCAATCCACTCGCGATACGCGCCGCTGGTGATCGCTTCCACCCATGGCAAATTGTCTAAATACCACGCGATGGTCTTGCGGATGCCGCTCGAAAAGGTCTCCTGCGGCTTCCATCCGAGCTCTGCGGTCGCCTTGCTGCAGTCGATCGCGTAACGCCGATCGTGCCCGGGCCGGTCCTTTACATACGTGATCAACTCACGGCGCGGACGGGCGCTGGGCTGCAATTCATCGAGAATCTCGCAGATTGTCTCAACCACGGCGATGTTCGACATCTCATTCAGACCGCCGATGTTGTATGTTTCGCCGGGGCGCCCCTTGGCCAGCACCGTCGCGATGGCTGCGCAGTGGTCGCCCACGTAGAGCCAGTCGCGGACGTTCAGCCCGTCACCATATACCGGCAGTGGTTTGCCATGGAGCGCATTTAGGACCATCAGTGGAATCAGCTTCTCGGGAAACTGCAGCGGCCCGTAATTGTTGGAGCAATTCGTGGTCAGCGTCGGGACTCCATAGGTGTGATGGTAGGCGCGCACCAGGTGATCGCTGGCCGCCTTTGACGCCGAATATGGGCTGTTTGGACTGTAGGGCGTCTTCTCATGAAATGCCGGGTCGGAGGGTGCAAGCGACCCATAAACCTCGTCAGTCGAGACGTGCAGGAAACGGAATCTGTCGCGGGCGTCGCCGGCAAGCGAGCGCCAATGTTCCAGCGCGGTGTCCAGCAGCCGGAAACTGCCGACGACGTTCGTCATGACGAATGCTTCCGGGCCTAGGATCGAGCGGTCGACGTGGCTTTCAGCCGCGAAGTGCACCACCGCATCGGGCCGGAACTCCGCCAATAGCCGCCCGGTCAGCTCGCGATCTGCAATGTCGCCCAGCACAAACGTGTACCCAGCGGTATGTTCTACGGGGGACAGGCTCTGCAGGTTTCCGGCATAGGTCAGCTTGTCGAGGACCATCACCTCATCGCCGGCAGCAATGCGCTCCAGCACAAAATTGGCGCCGATAAACCCCGCCCCGCCAGTCACCAGAAGACGGCTGCTCACAGCAGGTTCCTGCAATTTGCTACTGTCACTTACCTGGACTCCTTTGATCGTTCCATCACGCAAAAACCTCCGCCTCCAACAGCGGCTTGCCGCCTGCGTCCTTGGCAGACAAAGTCGGAGCCACTCCTGCATCTGGCCATTCAATCCCAATACGCGGATCACTCCACAAGATCGACCGCTCGCCCTGCGGCGCATAAAAATCCGTCGCTTTGTAAAGCACCTCGGCTACCGCCGAAACAACAAGGAATCCATGACCGAAGCCGGCCGGAATCCAGAGCATCTGCTTATTCTCTTCGCTCAGGAAATGTCCCGCCCATCGCCCAAAGCTGGGAGAACTCCGCCGCAAGTCAACGGCTACATCGAAAATTTCGCCCCGGACCGCCCGGACCAGCTTTCCCTGCGGCTGGATGAGCTGGTAATGGATTCCCCGCAGAACGCCCCGTTCGGAGCGCGAGTGGTTGTCCTGAACGAAGCTCTCGCGGATTCCAAGCTCCGCGAAGGTGCGCTGGTTGTAGCTCTCCAGAAAAAATCCCCGGCTGTCGGCGAAGACCCGCGGCTCCAGCAGTTTCACCTCAGCCAGATGCGTCTCACGTATCTGCATGAACCCCCGTTGTGCGCGCAGCCATCACCGCATCCAGTTGCTGCTCCCAATCCGGCAGGCGAAAGCCGAATGCCGCGGCGAATTTGTCGTTCGAAAGCACCGAATTGGCCGGCCGCGCGGCCGGGGTTGGATAGTCGGCCGTCGTAATCGGGACAAGCCTTGGCTTCGCGGCGTTCGCGCGCGCAAAGATTGCCTGCGCAAACCCATACCAGGTGGTTGCGCCCGCCGCCGTCATATGAAATACGCCGCTCACCGATGAGTCGTTCGTCGTCTTCGTCAGTATCTTGACCGTCGCGTCCGCAATCGCATCTGCCGAGGTCGGCGCGCCATGCTGATCGGCAACCACACGCAGCTCCGGCCGCTCACCGCCAAGGCGAAGCATGGTATTCAAAAAATTCGCGCCGTGATTGCTGTAGACCCAGCTCGTGCGCAGGATCAGAAACTCGCCGTCCGTCTCCGCAATGTTCTCTTCTCCCGCCAGCTTCGACGCGCCATAGACATTGCGCGGTGCGGTTGGGTCTCGCTCGACATAAGCTCCCGTCTTGCTCCCGTCGAAAACGTAATCAGTCGAGTAGTGCACTAGCTTCGCCCCCAGCGCCGCGGCCTCCCTGGCCATCACGCCCGGAGCAGTCGCATTCACGGCATAACATGTCTCGCGGTCCCCTTCTGCCTTGTCCACGGCGGTATAAGCCGCGGCGTTGACGACCACGTCCGGCCTCACGCGCCTCAGAAGACCTCGCAGACTCTCCGCGTCCGTGAGTTCGCAATCCCGCCGCGTTGCTACCACAAGTGCGTCGCTAAAGGGACTGCGGCTCTGGAAAGCATGACCTACCTGTCCGCTGCCGCCAAAGAGAAGTACGCGCATCTGATCGTAGTCTTTCAGAAATCAGTTGTCCGGAGAAATCGGGCGAGCGGCCATCTCTAGAACGAGCTGTTGTTGGCGATGCGGTAGATGCCATAGGTCGTTGCGGAGGCGATTGCCGCAGCGATAATTTGCTGTGTGTACACCTTACGAGTGCTGGTCGGCACATACAGGATGTCCCCATCGGTCAGCAGCATGTCCGGGCCGCCGCCGTAGAGCACCTTCTGCAGGTTCACATTCAGCTCTTCCCTGCCCGTCGGCGAGCGGCGGATGAGCCGCGAGTTGCTCGCCTTGGCGGTACGCGTCAGGCCGCCCGCCAGAGCGATCGCCTCCAGAAGCGTAAGTCGATTGTTGTGCTCCACCTGATACCCGCCCGGGCGGTTCAGCTCTCCGACCACATAAATCACACCGGAGCGAGCAACGAAAATACTGTCGCCAGGAAGAATCTCCATGCGGCCCTGTTCGATCGACTCCGAAGTCTGCGCGCCGACATTCAGCGTCACATGAATAATGTCCTTCGGGTTCGCGGCGTGGACAATGCTTACCGTTCGCGAAGCAGAATCGTTCAGCCCGCCGGCCATCGCCAGCGTATCGGTCAGCGTGCGCGGCGCGGTAATCGAAAACACTCCGGGCTGTCGCACCTCGCCTGTGATCGTAATGGTACGGCGATTGAATTCTGCAACAAAGACGGTTACCTGTGGATCCACCAGGATCTTCGCGTTCTTATAACGTTGAGCGACAGCCTCAGTGATCTCCGAAAGGGTCATGCCTGCAACATGCAGCGTGCCTGCCAGAGGCAGCAAGATGTCCCCCTTCAGGTTCACCCTGAAGCGGCCGGAAAGCTCCGGCGTATCGAAAATCACGACATCCAGAAGGTCGCCTTCTGCTATCTGCGTGTTTGGGCTGGTCTGCGGAATATCCATTCCCGTACCGAACATGCCCACCCGGCCCTCGCTCATCGGCCCCGTACCCGGCACATTCATCGGCGCAGCCGGAGACTGCTGTCCGTTCCCGCCGGACTGGTCATTCAAACCGCCGCTGGGACTGCTCTGGCCGCCCGCTTGCGTCCCACTGGAACCGCCCAGCGGCTGCGGCGATACCTGCTGACGCATGGTCTGTCCATGAAGCGCCGCAGGGCCTATCCCGGCCAGACCCAGCAGCAGGCACGTGAGCGCGAAATGCAGCAGATCACTTGACTTCTTCATGCACCGTTTCGCTCGTATATCCATAGCCGTACGTATACGGGCCCGAATAGTCGTAGTAGCTGTCCTTGCGCATATCGATGTCGTTTACCACCGCGCCCAGTAGATGTGCGTTCACGCGCCGCAGCAGTTCGCGAGTGCGCATCAGCGCCTTCTTGCGCGTCACTCCCGCGCGCACCACCAGTAGCACCGAGTCCGCACGCGCCGCCGGCGCCAGCGAGTCGGAGACGGCAAGGATCGGCGCCGTGTCGATGATTACGCGATCGTATTGCTCCGACCATATCCGCATCATCTCCGCCATGCGGTGTGAGGCCAGCAGCTCCGCCGGATTCGGCGGCACCGCGCCGGCCGGCAGATACGCCAGGCTCGGCACTTGCGCGACCGGGTGCAGAATCACTGACTCGTCGGTCTGACGGCTCAGCAGATTGGTCAGGCCCTGCGCCGGCCGGCGAAGCCCGAAGAGCAGATGTAGCGTGCTGCGGCGCAGGTCCGCGTCCACGATCAGCACGCGCTCACCGCGCTGCGCCAGCATCACCGCGATATTCGCCGATAGCGTCGACTTGCCTTCCGACATGAAGGCGCTGGTGATCACCAGCGTGCGCAGCGGATTGTCAATCGCGCTCAACAGAATGGAAGACCGCAGCGCGCGATAAGCCTCAGCCGTCGGGGAAGCAGGAGCAGTGATGGAGATGAGTCGCCGGCGCTCGCCCGGCTCCTCGCCCATATCCTCCGGCCGGTTCGCTTTCGTGGACGTCTGAAAATGCGGAATTGCGCCGATCGAGAGCAGTCCGGAGAACAGCTCCACGTCATCGGTCGTCCGCAGCGTATCGTCAAGCGAATCGAGAACAAACGCCGCGAGGACCCCCACCAGAAGCCCCAGTGCCGCCGCAATCATGACATTGGTGCGAACGTCCGGCGATACGGGTCCCAAAGGCAGCAACGCCTCATCGATCACGGTGACTGACGCGGTATTCAATCCCGCGGCCAGATTCGATTCCTTCAGCTTCAATTGCAGTTGGTCGTACAGTTGCCGGCTGGATTCTGCATCCTGGCGCAGCAGCGCATATTGCGCCGCGCTTTCGTTCAGCCGGTACGTCTCCTGCATCTGCTTATCGAGCTGCGCCTGCATCAGGTCCAGGGTGTGCGTAGAAGTGTTGTATTCCTCACGAATGCGCTGCTGCACGTTGCGCATCTCGGTGTTGATCTGCTTCTGCACATTCTGAATCTGGTTGTGCAGTTCGCGGACGCGCGGATAGTTTTCTCCGAACCTGGTCGTCAGTTGCGTGTATTGCGCCGTAAGGCTCAGCAATTCAGCCCGCAAACTCATCAGCGTGGAACTGGGCGCGACGCTGGCGACAAGATCAGGGTCGCTTGATTCTGCCATCCGCAGCTTGGCTTCGCGCACGATGCGGTCTGCTTGCGCGCTGGCCAGCTGATTGTTGCCGAGACGCAGCCTGTCGATTTCCAGGCTGTCGGTCTGCCCGGAGTTCGGTCCGGTGCCCCCGGCTCCCGTCTCGATCAGGTTGTGCTCCTTCTGATATCGCCCCAGCCGTGCCTGCGCATCGGTGGCCTGTTGCTTCAGGCCCTCCATCTCGGTGGCTAACCAGCGCGTCACCCGGCCCGTACCTTGCATGTGGTCGTCGAGATTCCGCTTCAGATACACCTCGACGATCATGTTCGGCACGTCCTTGGCGACCTGAGGGCGCGGGTCGCGATAATTGATGGCGACGATGTCCGTACCCGTGACGGTCGTCACCTTCAGCCGGCCGCGCACGGAGCCGATCATCGCCTGGAGCTGTGCCGGCGGAAAGGCCTCCATGCCCGCATCCGGCGGAAGGTGCTCGAAGGCAGTCGGAAATGGACCGCGGTGCTGCTGCGCCAGTTCCTTGATCGTGTCGAAGACCACCAGGTTGCTCTGCATCCGCGCCACTTCGGTAGGCAGGCGCACGTCCTCCGACGAGAGGCTCTCCTGGATCAAATCGCTCAGCCCCATATTGGTCTGCGATGGATTCAGGTCGATCGTCGCGCTTCCCTCATACAGAGGCACACGCGTCTTCGAATAGACATATCCCAGGACAAGCCCCACCAGCAGGCATCCCAGCACCAGCCACTTCCACTTGAGCAGGATCGCGCCAATATCGGACAGCGACAGCCCATCCTTGCCGGAGGCTGATGCAAGGGGACCCTCCGCTTCTACTGCGATCGGCGCTACTTGATGCGCGGCATCCACCATCTGCGGCGTCTCTCGGCCGTTTCCTTCCACTCTCGCCGGGCGCGCCCGGGCTTAATAGCTTCCAGCAAAGCTCGTAGATACGAGGAAAGCTGGTCTTTTTGCGGCGTGCTGGTGCTCCGATACTACCTCAGTAACACAGCGGCCCCAAGAGACTTCGTGCACCACAAAAGAGGCAGAGACCAACCTTGCCATCTGACTACTGCGATCACAGATTCCGCCGCTTCCGTCTCGTCCTCTCCTGTTCATTTCGCTTCTCCAGTTCACGGGTCTTCAGCACGATGAAGTATTCGTAAATCGACTGAAGCACCGAATATGTCAATCCCGCCCGCCCGTCCAGAAAACCGCATTTCGCGAAGTAGAGCACCAGAAATTTCGCGAGTGGCCTGCCAGGCAGACGATAGAACAGCTCCTTCTGGTGATAACGACGCTTGTGGAAGTCCTTTTCCGCAAGCGCGCCCGTCAGCGAAAACTCCGCCTGTGCTTGCCGGTTTGCGAAGATCTGCCGCGCCTCCAGCGTGCTGTAGGCGTTATGCCGCTCGATCCAGTGCGCAATGCCCTTGGAGAAGGGGTAATGATCCAGATAGCCAGTGACCATGCCCACCGCTCCATCCGGAACCGACACTGGATTCACCAGCCGCTCGTAACGCATCTTCTCCCGGCGAAAGAGCCGCAAATACAACGCCGAGACCTGCACGTGCCGCAGCCAGGTGCCACCCAGAAAATCCCGCCGCCTGACCCTGAAAGCAACCGCATCGCCCGGTCTCTCCACCGCGGCCAGCATCGCGTCGCGCAGCTCCGGCGTCACGCGCTCGTCGGCATCGATGTAAAACACCCATGAATGCTGGAACGGCACATTCGCGAGCGCCCAGTTCTGGTGCGCTGCCCAGTTGTCGAACGCCCGCTGGGTTACCTGCGCGCCCTGTTCGCGCGCCATTTCCACCGTGCGGTCGGTGCTCAGCGAATCGAGCACGTGCACATCGTCCGACCACGCGACCGATGCTAGGCATGCCGGCAGGTCCTGTTCCTCATTCTTCGTCAGGACCAGAACAGAGATCACGCGCCCGAAACCCCAGGAGGTGACACGTCATGCCGCGCGCGCTCCTTCACCTTCACCGCGGGAGAGCCGGCATACACTGTCCACGGCTTGAGATCATGCGTTGCCACCGCCCCCAGTCCGAGTACCGCGCCCTCTCCGACATTGATACCCGGCAGCACCGAGGCCCGGGCGCAGATCCAGCTATACGCGCCCACTTCCATAGAAAAAGCAATCAGGGGAAATGCCGGATCGTCGTAGTCGTGCGTCGCGCCGCAAAGGTAGCTCTGCTGCGACAGGATCGCGTGCGACCCGAAGCTCATCGGCGAAGGATTGTAGATCTCGGCGTCATCAGCGACCGTCACCTGGTCCGCGCAAATCAGGTTCCAGGGCGCCCACACCTTCGACCTCGGGTAGAAGTGGCAGTTCGGTCCCATACGCGCGCCAAAGGCCCGCAGCAGCAAGGCGCGCCAGCCATGGAAAGGCCGCGGCGAAAGCCGGAATAGCAGCACCCGGACAATGTTCCATGCCAGCCGCTTGGAGCGGACGCTCAGCGAAAACGCCGGCCGTAGATAGGCATCCGGGTTATGCGCGGAGATCGCCTGCGCTGCGTTGTACTCGGGACTACGGGTCATTGAGCCTCATGAT
Organism: uncultured Acidobacteriaceae bacterium; assembly: GCA_963797895.1. Taxonomy (GTDB): domain Bacteria; phylum Acidobacteriota; class Terriglobia; order Terriglobales; family Acidobacteriaceae; genus KBS-83. Next base: position 967,966 of record CAWCRD010000005.1, on the reverse strand, counting down.
AGCGGCTGCCCTTCCGCACGCTATCCCCTCTCTGGGCCACGAGTATCGAAGCCGGAAACACAGGAAGCCAGCGCCTTCCGAAGGCCCTCGACATCCTGATCGAAACTGTATTGCTTAAGATGTGCCCTGCCGCGCCCGCCCATTCTCATCGCTGTCTCGGGCGTGGCCAGCACCCTCTCGATTGCCGCCGCCAACCCTTGAACGTCTCCCGCCGGAAAGACCGCTCCGGTCTCGCCCTCGAGGACTAGGTCCTGCTGACAACCCACGTCGTCCGAAACGATCACCGCGCGCCCGGCGTTCATCGCCTCATTCACCACCAGCCCCCAGGGCTCGTGACGCGAGGGCAGAACGAAGATATCGCACAAATCAAAGTACCGCGGCAGCTCCGTCTGATTGCGAAAACCGAGAAACCGGACACCGCTACGCAGTTCGGAATCGCCTGAGACCTGCTGCTCCAGCTTCCGCCGCTCCTCGCCATCGCCGACGATCAGCAGATATGGTCTCGGCGCCCGCAGTAATCCGAGTGCGGTCAGCAGGTCGCCGCAGCGCTTCCGCTCCTGCAATTTGGAGGCAAAGAGAAGGACTGGACGGCCCACGTCCAGCCCCAGCTCCGCACGGAGTGCCTCGCGGCCTGCAGCGGCTTCTGCCGCACGCCGTCGGAAGAATTCGTTGTCCACCGCGTAGGGCACGCGAAACACGGGCATATCCTCGCCCAGGTAGTGCCGCCAGTAGCGCGCGTTCGCCTCACCGATGGCAAGCACCGCACTGATCTGCGGGCGCAGCATGCGGAAGAAGCATTCCTTGGCCAGCAGCCTCGGCAGGCTACGCGCGCGATCATGCAGCGTCGATTCGGCCCGCAGCAGAACCGGAATGCCCAGCATCGCAGCGCTGGCAATCACCCGCAGGCTATTCGCCGTGCTGTAGCCATGGCTCCACGCGGCATCGAATTGCCCTTGCTCCAGGGTCCTGAAGATCCCGTGATTCAGGGGACGCCAGAGACCCGGCTCCTTGGCGTCATCCATCCAGCGCGGCAGAAAATGAGAAGAGTAGCCTTCGAGCAGAGGAACGTCCCATTCCACCTTGACGCCGAACCCCTCGTCCACGTAGCCGCGTACTGAGCGGTCGCTCGAGAAGAACACTTCCAAGTCGATGTCGGGTTCTCTGGCAATCCGTCGGAGCAGCGGCGCCTGATACTGGATTGGATGGCTAACGAAGTAGGCCAGGCGCAGCGGTCTTCCCCGTGTAAACATGTCGTATCTCTCGGAAAACAGGAGTGTTGCAGACACAAGACTGCCTGATCCTATACCGTTTTCCAAGGTCCTGTATCGCGCTCTCAAATTGTTCCACGTGGAACAATCTGCCCATTAGCCTTTTAATTACACAGACTTACGATTTAAACGGGTAACGTTTACTCACTGTTAACTGCCGCGCCGGGATAAGTATGTGCTACATTAGGCGGCCCGGGACACGATTTTATCGTATCTTGACGAGGTCGACTAAGGTCCGCTTAAGCTTCGGGCGGGCAAAGAATAAGCTTCGCCATAGCGTTATAGAATGCAGGCAAACCGTGACTGACCCGATTGGCACACCCCCATCCAGCGACTTCCACCTCGCCCAGGTCGACGGGCCGACCAATTATGGACGCCTGGCGCTGCGCGTGCTCATCGCCCTCGTCCTCTCCTCTCTGATTGTCTTTGTCTGGGTGCAGTTCGGGCGCAAGACTCCTGTCGCTACAGGCGATATCGCGCGCGTCGCTATTTATCCCGTGCAGGCAAGGATCGCTGGCGCGGCCGCCGGCATGGCGGGCCAGCAAGGCCAGGACGAGGTCATCAACCAACTGCTCGTCTTCGCTCACGTGCGCCTGCACAACCCTAATCAGGCGCCCATCACCCTGCAGGACGACTGGGCTATCGTGACCCTCGCCGATGGAGGTACGCAGCGCAGCCTCGGCGCCAGCACGGCCGACTTCGACAAGGTCTTCCAGGCATATCCGCAGCTCGCCCCGATGCGAATGGATCCCCTGCGCCGCGATATACAGATCCAGCCCGGCCAGTCGGTAGATGGGCTGGTTGTCTTCAGTTATCAGCTTTCGCGGGACGAGTGGGACAAGCGCAAGTCCATGCAGGTGACCGTCTCGTTCAACGGCGCGAAGGACGTGACGCTGAACGCTCCCTCGAGCTAGTACCTACTGCACCGGGCGCAGGTAGCCGTACGCCTCCTGGCCGGCAATACGCAGAATCATCAGCTCATAGCCACGATGTGTCGTGTTGTCGGCAAACCCCAATGGGCTGTTGACATGGCCGCGAAGCTGATAGCTCCCATTGCTGCCGCTCACCAGGAGCGCGTAGGTGGCATGTGCCTGATCAGGAGAACGTAGTGAAACAAACAACCCCGGCGTGATCTTCACGGACACTCCATCACGCGCATGGAACTCGCGCAGCGGGACCTGGCTCTGACGCTGCAGGCTATCAACAGCTTCGATATTCTGCGCCAGGGCGTTCGCATACACATCGTTGCCCGTCGCGCTATATGCAGGGGAAGAACCGATTCCGTAGCTCGTAGTGGGGTTTATTCCGGATGGAGGCGATGGCGGCGCAACAGAAGACGGCGCCATGCGTGTCGGCGTAGCAGAGGGTTGCGTCGTGTTTGTCGGTGCGGCCGAAGACGCGGCGGGACTCGCTGATGAGTTTGCCGGCAAGGGCGTATGAGAGGCCTGCTGCACCGGTGCTGGTGAAGTGGACTTTGCCTGAGCAGCGTTTTGCGGTTGGGAGAGCGTCGGATACGGCGGAACAATCTCCGGGTGGTACCCAGTGTCGACCGGCCGGTGGGAGCCTCTCCGCTGCGCTGATTGTATCGACGGCGGGGCCGAGACACCTTCGCGTTTTCCCATGCTCGGCGATGCTTGCTTCGGCACCGGCGCAGGAGCGCCGCCGTTCGCATTCGCGGCTCGGGCGCTGTCATTTCCGGATGGATTCGAGGTTTGCGGTTGCGTCTGCTCTGCCGGGGAATTTGCGGGATTCTGCGCAGTTTGATCCGGCGCGTTCGTCGGGGCCGAACCCGAAGCATTCAACGCGCCGACAACCTTCTGGTCCACGTTCATTTGGGCCAGCGTGTCCGCAAGCTTTCGGTTCTGCTGCTGGAGCGCGGTCATCTCCGCATCCTGCCGGAGCACTCGATCCCGCAGCGATCCGCTCCATAGCAACGCGCCCACGGCAAGGATGGCAGCAATCCCCGGGACCGCGATGGTCAGAAACGATGAGCGATGCTCAGGCTCGCGATCGGCGGTCAGCAGTCCGCGCGGCGCCGGCGGCGCGGGCTGCATGGGCTCCAGACTGATCCGGCTGCCGCGTCCCGGCTCAATCCGGCGGAAATCGTGAAATTCCGCCCAGCGGCCGCCCAGGTTCGGTTCCGGAAGTTCCTGAGCAGCTGACCGGATTTCGGGCCGCAGGTCGGACCGTAACCCTGGCCGCCCTTCGGACCGTCCTTCTAACCGCTGTGCAGGCGATGGTTCGGTCGACCGTCGGAGCGGTGGTTCGGGCGTGCTTCGTGGCGCCTCTGTAATGCGCAGGACATCGGAAACCGGGGGCGCGTGGGGCGCGACAACGGACCGCGGCGTCACTTGGGACGCGACAGGAGGCGCGGTAATGGGTTCTGGAACCGCTTGCGGTTCGGCGAGCGGCTCTGGACTGGGCGGCGAGGCTTGCGTCTCAATGTACGGCGCAGGAGTGGCCTCTGGGGGCGCCTGCGTCACGGCCTCTGATTCCGCACTGAGTTCTGGCGACCTTTGTGTCTCAGCGCGCGGTTCAGCAGCGGCCTCGGACGTCGTTTGCATCGCGGCCACCGGCGCAGCACTAAGTTCTGGCGACGTTTGTGTCTCGGTCACCGCGTGGGTAGTGGCCTCTGCCGGCACTTGCATCCCAACCACCGGCTCAGCACTGGGCTCGGGTGGCGCCTCCGCAACGGCAGGAGGCTCAGCAATGGACTCCGGAACCGCTTGCGGCACGCCAACCGGCTCTGGACTGGGAGGCGGCGACGCCCCCGCAGGGGCGGACCTTACCGGACGCCGTTCGATCCGGTGCACCTCGACCGGATAGGGCTCCGGCGCTTCCGCCGGATGCCGCTCGTGCGGCTGTATCTCCGAAGGCGTCTCCACATCCGTCTTCACCGGAGGAAGTTCCGGGAGACGTGCGCCAAGTTGTCGCATGCGGCGATACCCTCCTGCAGATTCCAATGTGCCGGGTATTACCCAGTTAGGAAGAAGCCACTCCGCCCCGGGATGTCCGCAGACGGCAATCCGCACCCGGAATTCGGAATTCTGTGAATTTGATTACCAGAAGATTACCTCACTCGAGTCCCGCTACAATTGAATTCATGGGGCAGGCGCGCCACATTGCGATTGCTGGCGGCGGGATTATCGGCCTCTCCTGCGCGCTGGTTCTTAGAAGCCGCGGCTTAGAAATTACCGTTCTGGAGGCCGGCGAAGCTGCCAAAGAGGCCTCCTGGGCAGCGGGAGGAATGCTTGCTGCCGAGGATCCAGAGAACCCTCCGGCCCTGCTTCCGCTATCCCGCTACAGCCGTAATCTCTACCCGGAATTTCTGCACGAAATTGAGGCGCTTTCCGGCCAGCGTGTCTCCCTTCGCACATATGAGACAGTACAGATCCTGAACCAAGAGCTCCCGGAACGCGCCCCCACGGCTTCCACCGGCGTGCTGCTGTCACATGAGGAGGCGCAGAAGCTCATCCCGGGACTCGGCGCCACAGAAGACCGCTATCTCCTTCTGGACGAAGCCAGCCTGGATCCGCGTGAGTTGTGTGCCGCACTGCTATCAGCCGCCCTTGCAGCCGGCGTTCAACTTCGCGAGCAGGAGCGAGTGCTTTCCGCCCAGGTTGAAGGCAGGAGCGTTCTCCTGACCACGGAACATCGCACACTGCGGACCGATGTCTTTGTAAACTGCTGCGGCGCGTGGGCCGCTTCGCTGGATCCCTCTCTTGAAGTCGCGCCGCGCAAAGGCCAGATGCTGGTCCTCGCGCAGCCAGAGGGCGCACCGCTGCTCAATCGCGTCTTGCGCTCGCCCGAGGTCTACCTGATCCCACGCGGCGACGGAAAGATCGTCATCGGCGCCACGGTGGAAGATGCCGGTTATTCAAAACAGGTGGAACCCTATGCAATGGCCCTGCTGCGCAGGCGCGCGGCGCGGCTGTGGCCTCCTGCCGCGGATGCTCTCCGGGTGGATGGCTGGGCGGGCCTGCGGCCGGGCACGCCGGATGCCCTGCCCGCAATCGGCCGCTACACAAGTGAAAATAGCTTGAGATTCGTCGCCACTGGCCACTTTCGCAACGGCATCCTGCTCGCGCCGGGAACCGCACATGCGATTGCGGACCTTGTCTGCGGCGAAATGCCTGCGATCGATCTTGCGCCATTTGCTCCGCATCGCGCGTCTCTATCGCCAGCATGTGACAACCACTTTGCGGCTGCGCTATAACGATGAGTTGCCCCTCAGTCGCAAAACACAGCACGTCGGGCGCTGAGCATCACACAATACGTAAGGCCGGTTAGGGCGAAGGAGATTGACGGATGGCGACTGCTGTTGCTGCGAAAGGCCTGGAGGGCATTGTAGCCACCACCTCCAGCATCTGCTGGATTGATGGCGACACGGGAGTGCTCGCCTATCGCGGCATCGACATCCACAAACTGGCCGAGCAGTCGAACTTCGAAGAGACCGCGTACCTGCTGTGGAATGGCCGGCTTCCCAAGGCCGTCGAGCTCGATTCCTTTCGCAAGGAACTGGCCAGCGCGCGTGTGCTCGATCCCAAGATCGTCGAGATGCTGCGTACGTTCCCCAAGGATTCGACGCCAATGGAGGTGCTGCGGACGACCGTCTCCGCGCTGAGTTGCTACGACCCGGACGAGAAAGAGAACTCGCACGCTGCGAACCTCCGCAAGAGCTTCCGCTTGACCTCGCAGATCGCGATGCTGGTCGCGCTTTACGATCGCGTTCGCAAAGGCAAGCCGCTGGTCGATGCCGATCCGTCGCTCTCTCACGCTGGCAATTTCCTATGGATGCTGAATGGCGAGAAGCCGTCCGAGACGGCCACTCGCACCATGGATGTCGCGCTCATTTTGCACGCGGACCATGAGCTGAACGCTTCCACCTTTGCCGCGCGTGTGATTGCGGCAACGCTGTCGGATATTCATTCCGCAATCACGGGCGCCATCGGCGCGCTGAAAGGTCCGCTGCATGGCGGCGCAAACGAGGCGGTCATGCGCATGCTCTTCGAGATCGATAAGAAGGGCGAGGACCCGGTTGAGCACGTCAAGGGCATGCTGGCTGCGAAGCAGAAGATCTCCGGCTTCGGTCACCGCGTTTACCACACCGAAGATCCACGGGCGACTCACCTGCGCCGCATGAGCGAGGCGCTGGGCAAGTCAGCGAACAACACCAAATGGTTCGACATGTCCCGCGCCATCGAGAAGTACATCAATGCGGAGAAGAAGCTGAACGCGAATGTCGATTTCTATTCCGCTTCGACGTATACGACGCTCGGCATCGATATCGACCTCTTCACGCCGATTTTCGCCGTGAGCCGCATCGCCGGCTGGGCCGCGCATGTCATCGAGCAGCACGACGACAACCGTCTCATCCGCCCGCGCGCGGACTACATCGGCGCGGAATATCCCGCCGAATACACCCCGATCGAAAATCGTTAGTCAGCACAAATGCAAAAGGCGCAGCTTGCGAGCTGCGCCTTTGCTGTCTTCGCGTAACTAGTCGTTGCCGCCGCCCTTCGCCTGCTTCTGGCTCGCCGGAGGCACGATGCCGTTCATTCGCAGGTATTCCACCATCTGCCCATAGTGGTCCATGGAGTGAGCGAGGCAGAACGTCGCCGAGCCGGCGCGAGTCATCTTCATGTTCATGGGACCAGTGCCCGTTACCACGAAGGCGTTTTGTGGCGTGATCGTGTCGACGCCCTTTTGCGCGAACGCAAAGGAATCCTTGAGCGCCTGTACCAGCTCGTCTTTGCCCTTCAGGCCCTTGAGCTTCGCCTCGTCCGGCGCGCCGCTCAGGCCGAAGCCGGAAAAGAAGTAGTAATTCGCCTGAACCAGGTGCTGGATCTCTGCACCGAAGGTACGGACGCCGGCAAAGTTGCCGCTGGTCGGAGCAAAGTCGTACTTGTCGGCGGGCATGGCTTCCGCAGCCGCCACGATTTCGCTCGACAGCCCTTTGAACATCTGGCCATATATGGCCGAGGGCGCCTGGACTTCCCCCGTGGCTGTAGCTGCCGCTTTGGCCTTCGCCGCCGTCTGCGCCTGCGCCGTTGTCTGCAACGTCATGCCGCCTGCCAGCATCACCACGGCCAATCCCCACACTCGCATCGTTCTACAGTTCATCTCGAAAAGCCTCCGGTGCTCTGGGCACCGCCAGAAGCCTAGCAGAACGGCATAGAGTCGCGACAGCTTTGGGATGGAACAGCGGGGCAGCAGTCCAGGGCAGCGTAAACTGAAGATAGCTATGGATCGCGTCTACATGGATGCCAATGCCACCACTCCGCTTGCGCCGGAGGTGTTCGCGGCCATGCGTCCGTGGTTTACGGAGCAGTTCGGAAACGCGTCGTCTATACATTTCTATGGCCAGCGGGCCCGTGCTGCCGTAGAGCGTGCGCGGGAGCAGGTGGCCAGACTGCTCGGTTGCCGGGCCGGGGAGGTCATCTTCACGAGCGGCGGCACCGAGGGCGATAACCTGGCCCTAACAGGCATCCTCAAGCCGGGCGATCACCTGATCACCAGTGCGATCGAACACCATGCCGTCCTCCATACAGCGGAGCGGCTGCGCGACCGGGGCGTCGAAGTCACGTTCCTGCCGGTCGATGCAGCCGGTGTGGTCGATCCAGCCGACGTACGGCGGGCGCTCCGTCCGAATACGCAGCTCATCAGCGTGATGATGGCGAATAACGAGATCGGGACCCTGCAGCCGGTGGTGGAGATCGGCGCGATCGCGCAGGAGGCGGACGTCTACTTCCATACCGACGCGGTACAGGCGGTGGGCAAGCTTCCGATCGACGTGAAGGCGATCGGATGCGACCTGCTGACCATCTCGGGCCACAAGTTCCATGGGCCACAGGGGATTGGCGCGCTCTACATCCGGCGCGGCACGCATCCCGAGCCGCTGATCCACGGCGGACCGCAGGAGCGGCAGCGGCGCGCCGGCACGGAAAACCTGCCGGGCATCGTCGGGCTGGGACATGCGGCGGAGATGGCCGTGGCCTTTGTCGAGAGCGATGGCCCGTCTCGTCTCGCCGCGCTGCGCGACCGGCTGGAGAAGAGCATTCTCTCTCGGGTCAGCGCGGCAGGCCGCCATGGCGGCCATGCGACACGGGTGCCGAACACGACCAACATCTGGTTCGATCATCTGGAGGGTGAGGCGCTGGTGATCGCGCTCGACCTGAAAGGGCTGGCGCTTTCGGGCGGCTCCGCGTGCACCTCCGGTGCGATGGATCCATCTCATGTCCTGAAAGCGATGGGTGTGGCGTCTGCGCGTGCGGGCGCGAGCCTGCGCTTCAGCCTCGACACAAGCGCAACCGAGAAGGATGTCGACTTTGCGCTGGAGCTGGTGCCGGCCGCTGTGGCGCACCTGCGCGAGCTGTCGCCGTTCTATCAACCCGCAGCGAAGGCGGCTGCATCGAGCCAGGCCGCCAGCGCCGGAAGCTCGATTTAGCAAACGTAGGACTTTGTGATCGACACAGTTTCCAATTCGACGCAGGGTACGCCTGCTCCTGCACCTGCCGGGCGAGTGATTGCCGTTGCCATGTCGGGCGGCGTCGACTCGTCCACTGTCGCGGCCATGCTGCAGGCCGAGGGCCACACGCTCGTCGGACTGACCATGCAGCTCTGGAACCAGCGGCGTCTCGCGGGCCGCGAGGGCATGCCGGAAGAGGTGCAGGGACGCTGCTGCTCGGTCGATGATGTCTACGACGCGCGGCGCGTAGCCGAGCGGCTGGGCATTCCTTACTACCTGGTCAATCATCAGGAGCGCTTCGAGCGGGAAGTGGTGAAGCCGTTTGTCTCGGAGTACCTGGCAGGACGCACACCGATTCCCTGCAGCCTGTGCAACAACCATCTCAAGTTCGACCAGCTGCTGCTGACGGCGCGGCAGATCGGCGCCGAGCTGATCGCAACTGGTCATTACGCGCGCAACGAGTACGACGAGCGGAGTGGCCGCTGGCTGCTGAAGCGTCCCGCTGATGCAAGCAAGGACCAGACCTACTTCCTCTTCGGCCTGACGCAGGAGCAGCTTGCCCACACGCTCTTTCCGCTCGGCAACTACACCAAGCCCGAGGTGCGGGAGCAGGCGCGCGCGTACGATCTCGGCATTGCGACCAAGCCCGACTCACAGGAGATCTGCTTCATCCCGGGCGGCGACTACAAGCGCTTCATTGATGCCTACCTTGACGAGCAGGGCGAGACGATGCCGGATTCGAGCGGCGAAATTGTAACCGCGGAAGGCACCATCGCGGGACACCATGCCGGGATCCACCAGTTCACCGTCGGCCAGCGCAAAGGCCTGGGCCTGGCATCGCCGTCGCCACTCTATGTACTCTCGATTCATCCGGAGAGCCATCGCGTCACCGTCGGCGGCGAGGACGAGTTACTCAGCCGCACGCTGACCGCTACCCGACTCAACTGGATCTCCGTCGCCGATCTCACCGAGCCAATGCGGGTGCGGGTGAAGATCCGCCATCGTCACGAGCCCGCGCCCGCGACGATCGAAAAGACAGGCCCGGATGGGGTAACCGCCACCTTCGATGAGCCGGTACGCGCGGTCACTCCTGGGCAGGCGGCCGTGTTCTACCAGGAGGATGTGGTGGTGGGCGGCGGCTGGATTGTGGCCGACCCTCAATAAGGCGGCCACGTTACTCCCCCACCCCCTCCCCGGTACCGGAGGCGGGCTTGTAAACGATTCAGTTTCTATGGTTTAGCCGCTCTCCCGTGAGCTAAATTCGTCATTCCAGATGGGTTATCGCTACATTCGTCTAAATAAAGGACTTGCCAGCCCCGTATCGGACTGCTCGGCCCAAAAAGGGAAAGCCCGCGGGATCCTCCGCGGGCTTTTTTTGGGCTCATTTTCAGTCTAGCAACTCAGGCGAAATAAAGTGGCAGGTTTCTGCGGGTTGTTCCTGGAACGGGATTGCGGAGGCATGGAGGATCGCTCCCTCCCGACTGGATGTTTGGTTATGCCGGATTTCTATCAGTAGGGGTCCTGCTCTACCTTGCGTATGACCACTGTGCTGGCCCCATTGGGATGGGGTCGTTTGCGGCGAAAGGACCCAATACCCACGCGCAGCCCGTCAAGCACGCCGCTGAGGTGGCGGAGCGGCGCAGCAAAGCCCTCCTGCACCGCCGCGGTCGCATGGCCGATGCCGTTCAGGGTGCTCGACACGATCTGATCGACGCGCGCTGCCTGCTGATGGGTGCGCTCCACCACATCGCTAAGCGAAACGGTGATGTGCTGGGTCTCGCTGCGCAGGATATCGCTGACTTCCACCAGGTTCTGCGTGATGTGCTTCAGCTTGGGAGAGAGGGAGTCCACCAGAGAGCGGGCGCCCTTCACCATCGGCACGATCTCCGGGGCGATCTCCTTCTCGTAATGGTCCAGCATCTGGTGGACCCGTTTGCGCATACGGAGGATGGTTCCGGCGAGCACCACCAAGACGGCGAGGAAGCACAGCACAGCGACGCCGATAAGGATGGTGAGCGCCAGCAGATAAGGGCTGAGTGGATCCTGCATTGTGCCGCTTCCTTTACGCGAGAAGAGTCAGACCGCTCTCAACAAGGCTCTCGTCAAAACAGTCCAGGTGGGGAAAGGGCCGCGCACAGTGTACGCCGTCGCGGCCCCATCACTAAGCACAGCCAGCGGCTTGCGCGCCGGCCTATGTGGTTCGATACGCCTGGTGGCCCGCTTCGACAGCGTTCGAGATACGATCGGCCACATCGCCGGTCGCCGTCTCCTGATATGCGCGCCTGCCCTCATCGACAGCGGTATTCACCCGATCGACGTGGTCGCTGACTGCATCGCGGCCCCGATCGACATACTGATTCCACTGCGCGCGTCCGCGATCCACGGCTTCCTTGCCGCGATCGACGTACTCGTTTAATTGGTCGCGGCCGCGATCGGTGAAATCGCCGACCTTCTCCGCCGCGCGGCGCGACCGCTCCTTGACGTATTCCGATCCCTCGCGCGCCGAGGAAGCCAGGTCCTCGCGGGTCTCATACCCCGCCTTGGGCGCATACAGCACCCCAGCGACTGCGCCGATCCCTAGACCGATAAGAAACCAACCAAATCCACCACTTCTGTCAGCAGACATGTACTGTCTCCCCCTTGCGCTGCTGCGGGTCTTGCCACAGGCAGCACTCATCATTTTGAGCAAGGACCCTGATTTTCGTCCACGATATGCCATACCAAATAGATGCCCCGCAGGCGCCAACTGCTGCCAGCGGACGCACCATCGTCTCACGAATGGCCGCTCGGCTGCGTCTTTCCCCCGGTGCTTTCATCGTGAAGGATAGAATGCGCACAGCCTGGGTGTTTGTTGCTGCCGGCGGAATTTGATTGCGCACTACGCGACATTTGCACGGGAAGACAGTCACAATAGGAAGCATTCGAAAGGATCCTTGGTCATGACGAGCTTAATCAATCGTCGAGTGTTGCAGGCAGGACTGCTCTCGGGATCGTTGCTGATTGCGAGCGGCTGCAAGCAGTTTTTGCCAGGCGCAAAAGAGTCGCCAAAGCCCGCGCCGGCCGCGGCCCCGGCAGCAGCCCCGGCGCCTGCCCAGCGGAGCGATCAGGACATTGCCAACGATATTCAGAACCGTATCAGTGGCGAATCGGCGCTGAGTGGACAGAACATACAGGTGAGCGTGAACGGAGGAACGGCGACGCTGAACGGCACGGTCAACAATGACGCTGCCCGCGCGCTGGCCGCCGCCATCAGCGGGACGCCGGCCGGAGTGCGCACGGTGATCAATAACCTGACGGTGGCGCCGGAGCGCGCACAGAGGCAGGAGCCGCCAAAACCGGAGCCTCGCCGGAAGGAAAGGGACCTCGCCCGGAAACAGAAGGCACAGCAGCAGCAACAGGCGATGGCCGCGCCACCGCCGACGGCTGACTCGGAGCCAGCGCCGCAAGCTGCTCCCCCACCGCCGCCACGTCCGGCTGCTCCGGTGGCGCAGACAGTCTCGGTTCCGGCGGGCACGTCGCTGCCGGTACGGATCTCCGATGCGTTGGACAGCGGGAGCACGCAGACCGGCCAGGTCATCCACGGCACGCTGGCGGCGGACATCGTTGCCGACAATATGGTTGCTATCCCTCGTGGCACACCCGTGACCGGGCGCGTGACGGAGGCCAAGGATGCAACGCATTTCTCCGGCAGCTCGTCGTTATCGGTAGAACTGACGGGAGTGCAACTGAACGGACGTCTCGTTCCGGTGAGCACCTCGGCCTTCAGCCAGCAGGGCAAGGGCCGGGGCAAGAACACCGCGATGAAGACCGGTGGAGGCGCTGCGCTGGGCGCGATTATCGGCGCGCTGGCGGGTGGCGGCAAGGGCGCAGCCATTGGCGCTGCTTCGGGCGGCGGAATTGGCGCGGGCGTGAATGGAGTGACGAAGGGCGAGCAGGTGAAGATTCCGGCCGAGACGCTGATCAACTTCAAGCTGCAATCGCCGGTGAGCGTGACGACGTCGCGCTCTGCCAATGGACCGGCGGCGCAGACCTACAACGACGATTCGAACTCCAACCAGCCACAGCAGTAACGCGGTGCAGGAAAAAAGCGGATGCTCGTGGGCATCCGCCTTTTTATTTGCTGCGGACGGCTTACTGGACAGTCACGGTGACGCTGGAGCTCTGGCTCACCGTCCCGCTGGTGGCGGTGACCGTTACGGTGTAGTTGGTGGACTTCTTTCCACCGCTGCTGCTGCCACCGCAGCCAACCACGCCCACGGCGATGAATAAGAACACCAGGCTGAGCATGCGCTGCCAGGCGCGCCGGCGGCCGGGCAGGCCGATCAGCAGAATGCCGGCTAGCGCTGCACCTTCCGCGGCATACCAGCGGCTGGCTGGATTGGCCGGAATATGCAGCTCCGAACTGGCTGTGGAGGTGACGGTGAGCTTGTCGGTCGCGGCGGCGCTGCTGGTGACCGCTACGGTGGACTGCGCGAGGCTGCAGGTTAAGGGACTGCCGCCAGCACTGCAGGTCACGTTCACGGTGCCGGTAAAGCCGGAGCCGGGCGTGACGTTCATCGTCGTTGTACCCGATCCGCCGCTGGATATGGTGAGTGTGGATGGGGCGGCGCTCAACGTGAACGAACCACCACCACCGCCGCCGCCGGAGAAGGTACCCGTGCCGGGGTTGTAGTTCGAATCGCCAGCATAGCTGGCACTCGCCGGCGTTCCGGTCAATGTAATAGTGGCCTGCGAGATCTGGTTTCCCTGCCCATCCGTCCCCAGAGCGAGGTTGCCGCTACCGATGTTGTTGCCGCTGCTATCGCTCACGGTGACGACGCCGCTGGGAAGCAGGAAACCGCCGGCGAAGAAGAGATCCCCAACAGCGGGATTCACCTGGACTACGGCAGTGCCGTTGCTGCTGGTCGGGGTGACTGAAACGTTGTTCTTGTCGATGGTGAATGTTCCGCTTGCGGTGCTCGGGGAGAAGCTGGGGTCGCCGGAGTAGTTGGCCTTCACCGTGTAGGTGCCCGGAGGAAAGGGATTGCTGAACGGATTGGAAAGCTCCGCGATGCCGTTGCTATTCACGCTTGTGGTCTGGTTCAATGCGGCATTTGCCGGGGTGCTGGTAAAAGTGACGGTGCCCGTGGCCTGCTGGTAGTAGGACAGAGTTTGCATGGCCTCCGCCGCGGAGAGGGGCTCTGCAGCAACCGAGACAAAGGTCCCGTACGGAACGCTGCCGGTGAGAGGGTTGAGCGCGAAGGTACTCGCGGACTGGTCCTGAATCGCGAGACTGAGGGTGCTGGCCTCGGGCGTTACGGTTACGGTGATGCCATTCGAGGTGCTCGGGCCGAAGGTGCCGTCCCCGCCATAGTTGGCCGTCAGGGTATAAGCCTTGCTACCGCTGCCGGGCAGGTATGGGTAACTGGGGTCCGTGGCGGTGCCGTTCGTGAGCGTGAAGATGGAAGGTGAGGGAGTGGTTCCCTGCACCGGCGCTACCGAGATCGCATTGCCACCGTTGGCGGCCACCAGCGCCACATCGCCGGTGGGCGTTCCCCCCGAGCTGCTAACAGTAACGCCGATGTTCACTGCCGTGCCGTGCACGATGCCTGTGACCGGGCTGGTCGAGCCGTTCACCGTGAGCGAGGTGGTGGTGGGCTGGAAGGTGACCTTCGACCAGTTCTGCACCAGTTGAGTGACATCCATGCTGCCCAGTCCGGTTGCCAGGTCGTAGCCACTGCCGGCGTTATAACCGGTGAGGAATCCATTAGCGCCGCAGTTCAGCGAACCGGAGAGGCAAACCACCGAAATGTTTCCATTGGTCACATCGCGGAAGGATGCGGGGAACTGCTTGGAGAGCGGATAGAGCGTGTAGTCAGCCTGGCCGAGACGAACGCTTCCGCCGAGCTGCTGCTCGACGAGCGCGAGCACGCCCGCAAACGCCGGAGACGATGCCGAGGTGCCGCCGATGGTCAGGAAGCCGAAATCGCCGCTTTGCGGATCCGGCACGCAATCCGTGGTGTTCCCACTGGGGCCGAGGTTTGAGGCGCAGAGCGCCCATGCGGAGTCATGAAAGCCATTCGCGGCGAAGAGTGAGACGTCCGGCAACTGGCGAGCACTGCCGGTGCCGAAGCTGGATTGCCAGCTCGGCTTGGAATATGCTCCGGTGCACGATACCACGTTGAAATTGGAATCTATGTTGCCATCGAGGCATCCACTTGCGCCGCCGCCGGCGCCGCTGATGTTGGTGTCGCCCTGACTGCTGGTTGCCTTGTTGCCGCTCAGACTGCCGATGGTGGTGGTGGAGTTATTCCAGGGGATCTCGGGGATGGCGCCGAGCGCGGAGCCTCCGATGCCGGGGCCTGAGTTCGTGGAGCTCCAATAGGTCGATTCGTTGGCGGAGGTCTGATTGAAGTCGGTGCCGCCCACGGCGATGTTAAAGGGGGTGGAGCCGATGCCGTTGACCTGAAGGCCCTGCGCTGCGGAACTCTCGCTGTTGGAATCGTCGCAGCCGGCTGCACCGCTGTCGCCGGTGGAGACGGTCACGGAGATGCCCTGCGCTGCGGCCTGCTCCCAGAAATTCAGAATCTCCTGGTTGCCGCCTTGTGTCTGATAGGCCTCGCAGCCACCGAAGCTGACGTTAAGGATGTTGACCGCGTTATCGTCGAGCGCGCGCTGAATCGCGAGATAGAGACCAGACTGAAAAGTGGTGTCCTGCGCGGTATAGAAGATGAGATCGGCGGCTGGCGCGACAGCGCTGGCTACTTCGAGATCGAGCAGGGCCTCGACCTCATCCTCACTGCCAACGCCGGGGTCGTTGCCGTCGACAACGACCTTAGAACCCGCTGATAGAGGGGGCAGTCCGAAAATGTTGCGATAGTTAGCGACGTTGCTGCCACTCGCGAGGCCATCGACGTTGGAATCCCCGGCAATGCCGATGGTGACTCCGCTACCGGTCAGCGTGCCCTTGTTCTTGCTGTTCAGCGCGGTCGGCGTGTTGTAGATGATTGCGAAGTCGGCCGGCGCGACAGCGTAGAAGTTGCCGGTCCTGGTGGGAAACGTATAGTCGGGCTGATTTCGGGTGGGGCGGCTCGATATCGCCTTGGGATTCGCGCTGGTGGGCGCAGGCGTCGCGGTGCGGGCGAACGATGCAGTGTGCATCGGCCGGGGACGGAAATCATTGAGCGGCGACACGCCCGCGATTACAGGCGCGAGCGCGGCGGGGATCTGCGGGTTGACGACGTTGGCGAGGTGGGTAACGCCATCGAGCTGGAAGGAATGGATTTTCGTGGCAAAGGCGCTTTCAATCTGCCCGGCGGTGCCGGAGAACTCAATCGTAGTTCTGGCCTGCGAGACCTTGGCGACGGCGAGCCCCTGCGACTGGAGCCACGCGACAACGGCCTGCACGTCAGACTCCGCCGGACCGAACTGACTGCCGAGCTGCGCGGGCGTGAGCCAGCGGTGGTAGCTTGCCGATCCCGGCGTGTGCGCCCCAGCGATGTACTGCTGGAGCGCCGCCTCCTGCTCCGCGGGGCGCTTGAGCAAGAGCAGCATGCGGCTGGCTGGAGTACTGATGCCTACGGCCCCCATGTCATGGGCGCGGCTGGGCATGGGACGCACGTTGCCCTTGAGCACGACCCGCTGCTGGGTGTTGACCGGCTGGGTGATCTGAGGCAGCGCAACCGCACCAAAGCTCAGCGCCGACGTGCTGAGCACACCAAGGCACACGAGGCAACGTGCGCTGCGCTCGAACAACTGAATGATGGCCATTCCTGAAAGTCCTTCTTGCCGCCGACACGCGATAACGGGTTGGGGCGCTCTGTGGCGGGTCGTGGCTGTCTGACGCGCGGTTTTGATTTTGGTCTACTGCTCTCCTGGAACATTGAGCAGGCGTGCGGCCTATTAAAGCAAATTTCCCATTCTCTGTTCCATCCAGTTTCCAAATGAGCGGCTTTTCTTAACGGAAAAGCCGCGGCTGCGCCCGGCCTCCGCCTAGAGTTGTGGGAAATCTGCTTGTTGCCAAGCCAGAACACAAGCGCGCCACGAAAGTTGTGTGAACCGGAGGTTCCGCTTTGCCCATGCACTGTTGGTTTGACTTCACCGGCAGGCGCGGATAGCTTCGATGACAGCTTCGCCCGGTTCGTTCACCTGCATTCGCCGCGGGTGCGGAGGTTTTGTTGCTCGAATTCCTATCTGCCCAGCAGCACCGGAGGCGCGCTGCTTTTGCGCTTCCGTTGATTGCCTGCGCATTGCTGACCCCTGCTGTTGCCCAAACCAGCACGCAAACCAGCAGCACCTCCGATCTGGCGCGGCAGGAGCTCGCCCGATTCGAGAAGCTGGTGACCGTAAAGGTGTTGCCAAACGGCCTGACCGTGCTGCTGATCGAACGGCCGGAGGCGCCGGTCTTCTCCTACTACACGCTGGTCGACGCCGGCGATGCGAATGATCCGACCGGGCAATCCGGCCTGGCGCACATGTTTGAGCACCTCGCCTTCAAGGGCACCGATGAGATTGGCACGACAGATTGGCCGGACGAGAAGGTGGCCCTGCAGAAGGTGGAAGACGCGTACGCCGCTTACGATCGCGAATACCGCAAGCGCGTGGGACAGGACGCGGCGAAGCTGAAACAGCTTCGCGACGCCTTCGACGCGGCGAAGAAAGATGCGCAGCAATACGTGGTGCCCAATCAGTTCACGGAAATTGCTGAAGAGAACGGCGCGACGGGAATCAACGCGTCAACGGGGCTCGATTCCACCGAATACTTCTGGAGCATGCCCGCCAATCGCCTTCAGCTATGGGCCTATATGGAAAGCGGGCGGCTCGGCCACCCGGTACCGCGCGAGTTCTATAAGGAACGCGATGTAGTGATGGAAGAGCGCCGCATGCGGATCGATTCCAATCCCATTGGCCGCATGGTGGAGCAGTTCCTGGCTACAGCATACGTGGCGCATCCGTATGGACGGCCCGGTGTGGGCTGGGAATCGGAGCTGTCGCAGATTGACGCGACTGAAGCAGACGCCTTCCACAAGAAGTACTACACGCCGTTGAACATCGTGATCGCGGTTGCCGGCGACGTGAAGGCATCGACCACGATGCCGATCCTCGAGAAATATTTCGATCCCATTCCCGCGGGCCCGAAGCCGGAACCGATGTCGACGGTAGAGCCGGCGCAGAACTCCGAAAAATCCGTCATCATCCGCGAAGCGACCCAGCCGTTCTACATCGAGGGCTACCACCGCAGCGACTATCTGGACCCGGACGACCAGGTGTATGACGCGATCACCGACATTCTTTCGAACGGCCGCGTCTCGCGCCTGTATCGCTCGCTGGTGCGCGACCAACGCATCGCCGCCGAGGCGGAAGGCTTCAGCGGCTTTCCCGGCGTGAAGTATCCCGGGCTCTTTGCCTTTTACGCTGTGCCGCTCCCCGGCCACACGCCGCAGGAGATGCGCACCGCCATCCACAAGGAGATTGACAAGCTGAAGACGCAGGACGTGACGGACGAGGAATTGGCCATGTTCAAGACGCGGGCGCGCGTGGACCTGCTACGCTCGCTTGCCGATAACCAGGGACTGGCCGAGAGCCTGGCGACCTATCAGCTTCGCTACGGAGACTGGCGCGAGTTGTTCCGGCAGCTCGACAAGATCGACAAGGTATCGAAGGCGGATATCCGCCGCGTGGCGAACAAGGTATTTACGGAGAGCAATCGCACTTACGCGATCATCGAAACAGTGCCGCCGCAACAGAACGCAGGTACGGCTGCGTCGAAGGCGGGTGGACAGTGATGCCTGACGTGCAACAAACAATAGCAGCTCCCTCCGCTTCGCCGATGTCGCCGGCGCGCTACGGCTTCGGTCGATTCCCTGCTTCCCTGCTGCTCGCGCTGGTTGTGCTTACACCCTCGCTGGCTCGCGCGCAGCAGACGCAGCAGACACAGCAGACACAGCCGTGGAAGCAGATTCCTGTTCCGACGCTGCCTGCGTTTCATCCGCAGCAGCCGCGCCGGATTGTGCTGGACAATGGCGCGATCATTTTTTTGCAGGAAGATCACGAGCTGCCGTTCATCAACGGCTTTGTGGAGATACGCGGCGGCGGGCGCGATGTACCGGCGGCGAAGACCGGCCTGGTCGATTTGTACGGAGATGTGTGGCGCACTAGCGGCACGGCGAAGATGTCAGGCGACGCGATGGACGATCTGCTGGAAGCCAAGGCTGCCAAGGTCGAGACCGGTGGTGATGTGGACTCGACGAACGTGAGCTGGTCCTGCCTGAAGACGGATTTCGATACCGTCTTCGGCCTGGCTACCGACCTGCTGCTGCATCCGAAGTTCGATCCGGGCAAGCTCGATTTGTCGAAGCAGCAGATGGCTGCCGGCATTGTGCGTCGCAATGATGACGTGGGTGAGATCGCGAGCCGCGAGGCAGCGAAGCTGGTCTACGGCGCGACCAATCCGTATGGCCGCACGCCGGAGCTGGCGCAGGTGATGTCGGTGACGATTGCCGACCTGGAGCAGTTTCACGATCGCACCGTGATTCCGAACGGCATGATCATCGGCGTGAGCGGGGATTTCGACAGCGCGGCGATGGAGCAGAAACTTCGCGCAGCCTTCGGCGAGCTGAAAAAAGGCGCGCCGCTGCCGACGCCAAAGGAAGACTTCCATGGTCCGACGCCGGGCGTTTATACCGTCGACAAGAACGATGTGAACCAGAGCAACATCTGGATCGTCGGACTGGGAACGGAGCGATCGAATCCCGACTACTACGCGCTCAGCGTGATGAACCAGATCTTCGCCGGCGGCTTTGGGTCGCGGCTGTTTCAGAATGTGCGCACCAAGATGGGGCTTGCGTATTCCGTGGGCGGCACCTATGGCGCGTCGTATGACCATCCGGGCCTCTTCTACACCGTGGCCGCCACGAAGAGCGTAAGTACGGTGGATGCGACGAAGGCGATGCTGGACCAGATTGACGATCTGAAGACCCAGCCATTCACCGACGATGAGTTGAGGCGCGCCAAGGACGAATTGCTGAACTCCTTTGTCTTCCGCTATGACACGCCGGAGAAGGTGCTGAATGAGCGGGCGAGTCTGGAGTTCTACGGCTATCCGGCGGACTTTCTTGAAAAATATCGCGCGGCCATCGAAAAGGTAACAACGGCTGATCTGGGGCGCGTGGCGCGCAAGTATATCGATCGCTCAAAGCTGGCGGTGCTGGTGGTGGGCAATGTGCAGCAGATTGCTGCCGGCACGCCGGGACAGCCGGGCAAGCCGCTCTCCGATTTGGGGCAGGTGCATCCAATCGACATTACGATTCCGATGCCGCCGGGCATGCGGGGACCGCCGGGCGCGCAATAAGCCGCACTCGCACAGCGTAAGGGACAGAATGGAAATCGCTATCGTCATCATGGCCGCGGGCAAAGGCACGCGGCTGAAATCGCGCCGGCCAAAGGTGCTACATCAGATTGGCGGCCGCGCGCTGGTGGAGCATGTGATCGCCGCCGCCGCGCAGGTCGTGGAACCGAAGGACATCTACGTCGTCATTGGGCATGAGGCGGAGCAGGTGCGTGCCGCGCTGGAGCACACGGGCGTGCGATTCATCGTGCAGGCGGAGCAGCGCGGGACGGGGCATGCCCTTCTGACGGCGCGGCCCGATGTGGAGCAGTACCAGACCCTGATCGTGCTCTCCGGCGATGCGCCGATGATTCAGACCGAGACGATCGTGCAGTTACGAGATTTTCACCTGGTGCAGAATGCGGCGATGACGGTGCTGACGACGCGGCCGCCCGACCCGACAGGATATGGGCGCGTGATCCGCAAGCGCGCGGGCGCGCCGGAGGTCACGGGCATCGTGGAGCAGAAGGCGCTCACGCGCGAGCAGCTTTCCGCGCCGGAGATTAACGCGGGAATCTATGCCTTTCGCGCCGAGGCGCTGTTCAAGCATATCGGCCAGCTCTCCACGGATAACGCACACGGCGAATACTACCTGACGGACATGGCGGCGCTGCTGGTGAGGGCGGGCGAACGGGTGGTCGCGCTGGAGATTGCCGACACAGAACAGGTGCTGGGTGCGAATACCATCGCGGAGATGATGGCGCTGGATGCGGCGATGCGGATGCGCACGACGCGCGCGTTAATGGCGGAAGGCGTGACCATTTATCGACCGGAGACTTCCGTGATCGACAGCACGGTGACGATCGGCGCAGACACGATTCTGGAGCCGTTTGTGCAGGTGATGGGGCGGACGGCGATCGGAAGCGGATGCCGGATTCGCTCCTATTCGGTGATCGAGAACTCGACGATTGGCGACGATGTGCTTGTGCGCAACGGGTCTCTGATCACCGGCGCGCATGTGGCCAAGGGCGCGCTGATCGGGCCGTATTCGCATCTGCGGCCAGAGTCGGAGATTGGCGAGGGCGCGCACGTCGGCAATTTTGTCGAGACCAAGAAGGTGCGGCTGGGTGCGGGCGCGAAGGCGAATCATCTGACTTACCTGGGCGATGCGGACATCGGTGCGGGCACAAACATCGGCGCGGGCACGATTACCTGCAACTACGACGGCAAGACCAAGAGCCTGACGAAAATCGGCGCGAATGTGTTTGTCGGCAGTGACTCGACGTTGGTGGCGCCGCTGGAAGTCGCCGACGGAAGCTATATTGCGGCGGGCTCCACAATCACCGAGGATGTGCCCGCGGATGCGCTGGCGCTGGGACGCGCGCGACAGACCATCAAGCCGGAATGGGCGAAGAAGATGCGGTCGCGGAAGAACAGTTAGCGACAGGACAGCCTGGTTAGCTGGTGAGGATCTGTTCCAGCTTTTGCAGGCTGGGGCGTTCGCCCATCACTATCAGGAAATCGCCGGAGTTGAGTTTGCAGTCCTGCGGCGGGTTGAAGATGGTTTCGCCACCCTGTCTGCGGATGGCGAGGAGAATCACCGCCGAACTTCGTAACTCTGACAGTTGCTCAATGGTTTTGCCGGCAAGGGCTGCCCCTGGCGCGATGCGCACCTGCTCCGTCGTGACCTTTGTGGCGATGCTGGTTCCAGCAAAGTCGAGGAACTCTACGACGTGAGGGCGGAGGAGTGCGTCTGCCAACTGGCGGCCCGCCATGGCGTAGGGAGTGAATACGGTGTCGGCACCGGCGCGGCGAAGTTTTTCTCCAGCTTCTTCTTCGGAGGCGCGCGTGACGACGGTCAGTGTGGGATTTAGCGCTTTTGCGGAAAGAATGATGAAGAGGTTTTCCGCGTCAGACGGCAGGGCAGCGATGAGACCGCGGGCGCGCAGGACGCCGGCTTCACGGAGGCTGTCGTCATGCGTGGCATCGGCCACAACGGCGAGCATGCCCGCACTGTCCGCTTTGGCAACGCGCTGCTCGCTGCGGTCCATGACAAGGAAGGCCGCATGCGCCTGCTGCATCTCAAGAGGCGTTTCGCCCGACGCGGCCGAAGCCGCAGATGATGAAGTGGTTGTTGAGTCGATTGATCATGCGTTTTTTCCTTCGCTCGCCGTAGCGGTTCTGCAATTCGAGCTCGATGGTGGTTTGCGTGATGGCGCCGAAGCAGACGAAGAGGGCGCTGACGCCGAAGAGGATGAGAAAGGAGTTGAAGACCCGTCCGGCGTGGCTGAGCGGGCGAAGTTCCTGATAGCCAATGGTGGTCACGGTGTTGAGGGTCATGTAGAAGCCCTCGAACCATGAATAGTTTTCGATGAGGACGAAGCCGATGGTCCCGATGAGCAGCGTGATTCCGAGCAATCCGGCGATGAGGAGGATGCGACGAACTAACCGGCTCGACATAGGGACGACACATTGCGCCTGAGCATGGAAATACTCGGGCAAAGCAGGGAGAAATTATAGGCCTGGTGATTTGGGGTCGGGAGGGATATCAGCCGCGCTCGTAGTGGAAGTGAAACTCCTGTTCGCTGGCGACGGGCACGCCGTCCTTCGTTGCCGGCGTGAAGAGCCACTGCTTGACTGTCGCGATAACTGCTTGATCGATAGCCGGCGCGAGTCCCCTGAGCAGTGTGAGCTGAGTCACCCTGCCATGCTCATCGATAACAGCGTCGAGAACGACGTCGCCTTTGGCGCCATGCTCGAGCGCTGACAGATCCGGCTGCGGATAAGGAAAATGTTGCAGCAGCGCAATGCGGATATCGCCCTCGCCGATGCCGCTCTCAGTCGTGTTTCCTGTACCGGCATCCGCTTGCGGCGGCTGGGGCGGTGTGGGTTCGCTGATCGTTCTGCGACGTCCGGATTTTTCCTTGCGGGCTTCTTTGGAGTGGATTGATGAATCGGAGGCAACAGGCTTGCGGCTTCCGGGACTGTAATACGTGAGGAGCGTGAGCCCTTTGGCCGTGCCAGGCAGGCGGAAGGGTGCGATCCGGGGCATGCGGTGTATCCAGACGGCAAACGCGAGAATGATGGCGGCGTGAACCGCGATCGAGAGCGCAGGTCCGCGCGAGGTGAAGCCTTGTCGTCTCAGATTGAAGTCGGCCAGCATGATGTGCTCCTACGCACAGGCTTGGCTTGCACACCTCTACTGTAGAGCATTTTCTCGGCGAAGGCTGAACCGGGAGGGCTAATGAAGCGGGAACCGCTCGCGGACGTCGTAGCGGGAGCCTTCCGGCGCCGGGGTGCTTTCGTAGAGGACAAAGGAATCGGCAGTAAAGCCGGCGAGCTTTGGCTGCTGCTGCATCTGTAATTTCACATTACGCAATTCCCTGCCGCCCTTTCCTCTGCGCCGCGCGAGCGTGATGTGCGGATGGTAGGTACGGTCTTCCGGCGTGAACCCGCACGGAAACGTTGCGGCGGTCACGGCCTGCTGAAGTGCGGTGAGCTCCGGCGTCACGCTAACTTCGACGTAAAGAACGCCGGCGCGGTCGAACGTACTCAGGCTGCCGAGTTCTATGTGCAGGCGCGGATAGCGCAGGTCACGGAGCCTGGCTACGATGCAATCGTATTGCTCCGGCTTCGTGCTGCCGAGGAACTGCAGCGTGATGTGCCAGGAATCGCCGGCGGACCATCGGAGGCTTTGTGGCCCCGTTTTCGCATGGAGCTGATGCACGATCGCGGTCAGGGCGTCCGCCGTCCCGGCGGCTAGCGGGATTCCGATAAATAACCGCATTCAGATTTCCCTGACGCAATGCGCCACCGTCTCCGCGGCTTCGCGCATTTGCGCATCCGTCGTGAGGTAGTCGGGCGA
The DNA here is from genome assembly GCA_963797895.1 of uncultured Acidobacteriaceae bacterium. Lineage (GTDB taxonomy): Bacteria > Acidobacteriota > Terriglobia > Terriglobales > Acidobacteriaceae > KBS-83. The sequence continues at coordinate 944,060 of CAWCRD010000005.1, read as the reverse complement.
GAGGCGAAGCCAACGGCAGCGCGCGTCGGTAGTGATGCCGTGGGGCTCAAAAGAGGCGGCGAGCGATGAGGCTTCCGCGTGTTCGACCGTGAGGAAGCCGCCGTGTTGTTCATCCGCTCCCGTGGCAGCGACGCCAGCGGAAGCGAGATATTGCTTCAGCCGGCTGAGCCGGTCGAGATTGTATGCGCGGATGCGCGCGACGCCGAGCAGGAGTGTGAGCTGCTGGCCAGCGCGCGCCTGATAATAGGTGAGGACAGGCGGCGTGGATTCAAGGAAAGCATCCCCGCCGGGGGCGAAGCGCGGTGGGTCGGGGCGATCGTAGAGAAACGTCTGTTCCTTGGCGAACCAGCCGATGTCGATGGGCTGGAGCCCACTGACGAGCGCATCGGGCGAGATATAGAGGAACGCCGCGCCGGGGCCGCCGCGAAGATATTTGTAACTCCCTCCAACTACGAAATCGGCGTTGATAGCTGTGACGTCTACAGGAAAGACGCCGATGGCGTGGTAAGCATCTACCATCAGGCGCACGCCATGCCGATGGCAATGCGCGGCGAGGCGGTCGAGATCGGGGACAACCTGACCCGTCATGAAGAGGACTTGCGAGACGACAACCAGATCTGTGCGGTCCGGAACCGCTTTAAAGAGCGGTGCGAGATCGAGCGTCCCGTTCGATGCGCGGCAATTCACCGCGCGCAAATGAATGCGGCCGACCGCGGCGTACTGCTTCAGGATGATGTCGACGGAATCGAACTCAGACGCGGTAGTGAGTACACGCGGTGTCCCTGGTAGCGCATTGAGCACCGTACGGAGGCCCTGGCCCGCGGAGACCTTGGGAACGATGCAGTCGGCGCGCGGCGTACCGATGAGCTGCGCGATCCGCGAGCGGTGGGCGTGCTCCTCTTCGAGCCACGTGTCCCACGCATTGCCGAGCTTTGACTCCCACAGATGAAAGCCCTCACGGAGGTCTTCTTCGGTCTGATCAAGCGGGCGGCCGAGAGAATGGTTCGCCAGATAAATGCCGGGCGCGGCGAGCGTGCGTGAGAAGAGAGGAAAAATGTGCAGGCGCAGCCCGTCTTCCGTAAGCGCGCCGGGGCCGAGCGCCGCGACAGCATCCGCGAGTGCGCTGGTGGCGGTCATTCGTGGGGCGCCTGCATGTCGGCTTCACGGTATGGCGGCTCGGCCTGTGCCGTATCGCGCGGTGCCTCGGTACGCGAGGCAAGCAGCTCCGGAAAGAAGGTGAGATCGAGCGCCTGCCGGAGAAAACTTACACCGGAGGAGCCGCCGGTGCCGGGGCGAAAGCCGATGATGCGCTCCACGGTCTTGAGATGACGGAAGCGCCAGAGCTGGAAGTACTCCTCCACATCCACCAGCTTCTCGCACATCTCATAGGCCTCCCAGTGCTGCTTCGCATTGCGATAGATTTCGCGGAAGATATCGATAAGCGCTTCGTTGCGAACGTACGGGGCTGCCCAGTCGCGCTGAACGCACGCGGGAGGAATATTGTATCCGCGCCGCGCGAGATAGCGAAGGAACTCGTCGTAGAGGCTGGGCGATGTGAGCGTGCGTCGCAGGTCATCATAGATCGGCGTTGCGTGCGCGAAGACTTTCACTGTGTCGGCGTTCTTGTTGCCAAGCAGGAATTCGAGCTTGCGGTACTGGAAGGACTGGAATCCGGAGGCGTTGCCAAGTACGCCGCGAAACTCCATGTACTCAGAGGGTGTAAGCGTTTCAAGCACCGCCCACTGATCGAAGAGCTGCATCTGGATGAGCTTGACGCGTGAAAGGATCTTCAGCGTTGGCGGCAGCTTGTCGCGGCGGATGTGGTCGATGGCGGCAGTGAGCTCGTGAATGATGAGCTTCATCCACAGCTCGGCTACCTGATGCTGGACGATGAAGAGCATCTCATCGTGGTGCGGCGGCTCTGAAAGCGGACGCTGCTGTGCCAGCAAGCCTTCGAGCGAGAGATAGCCGAAATAGCTGAGCTTGTTGGAGAAGTCGCTGACAATGCCGGGTTCGAGGGGGCGCTGGTTGGTGTCTGTCATCTTCACCTGCACATCATCTTAGCGTGCACAGGGAATGGTAACTCCACTGCGCAATGGCAAGCGCCCCGCGAACGTTATGCCATGAAATCGCGTGCGCGTCAGGCAGGCAATGGCGGTACCGCGATCCCCTCCTCCTCGTATACGGCGCGGTTCGCAATGGCCGCCCCGATCGCAGATCCGTAGCCCACGCGCGCATTCGCCACCGGCTGCCGCTTTGTGCGCACGCACTCGATAAAGGCGCGGCACGCTGTCAGCGTTGGATCTTCCGTCACCGCCACCGGAAGCTTTTCGCCCGGCCCGCGATAGGGCATCTCGCCCTTCGTCGCATACGACGCGCCGGTCACGATGCCATGCTTGGCTACTTCCGCACCCGTCACCACCGGCGTATGCGTCTTCGGCTCGTAATAGATGGTCGCGTCTTCAATGGTGATCGCAACGCTGCCCTCGGTGCCGTACACCCACAGTTCATTGCCCATCTTCGCGTTGTCCGTAATCGAGCTGAACATCAGCCGCCGGCCGCCCGGATAGCTGAACACCGCCTGCACATTGTCGCCCACGGTGCGTCCGTCGTGATAACGCACAATGCTGGTCATGCCGGTCGCTCGCTGCGGTATCGCGTCGAAAATCCAGTTCGCAATGTCGATATGGTGTGAGCCTAGCTCCGTCACCAGGCCACCGGACGTCTCGCGATAAAGGCGCCAGTTGATCAGGTGCTCGAGCTTACCGCCAGGATCGGGACTCGGCACCGCGCGCCGCCAGTTATTGTTGCGGTGCCAATACGCATACACATGCGTCGGCTCGCCGATCTTGCCCTTCTTGATTTCGTCTACTGCCGCCCTCACCCATGGCGCATATCTATATTGATGGCCGATCTGAAAGAGCGCTCCGGCTTGACTCGCGGCTTTGTAGATGTCCGCACATTGTTCCGGTGTGAACCCCATCGCCTTCTCGCCATACACCGGCCGGCCTGTCTGCAATGCGGCGAGCACGTGCTCCGCGTGGTGGGCCAGCGGCGTGGCGACATAGATTGCGTCCAGATCCTTGCGATCCAGCAACTCGCGGTAATCCATCGTATGCGAAATATCGCTGCCCACCAGCTGGTTTACCTGCGCAAACCGCGGCTCGTAGATGTCGCACACCGCCGCGATCCGAACCCCGGGCACATGTAACAACTGTCGTATCAATTCCTGCCCGCGGCTTCCCGGCCCGATGACGCCGACACGAAGCTCATCCGCCTTCGCCGGCTCGGCCAGCCCGGCAACACTCTCCAACCCCAACGCCAGGCATGCCGCCGAAGCGCCGCCCAGCAACTCTCGTCGATTCACTCAGTCCGCTCCTTCAACTCACTCTCAACGATAAGCCAATCCTAGTTTCGCTCTCACGCGATCACCGCGCTATCCATCTGAACTTCTCGGTCACCCCGCCCGCCAGCACCACTAGCGCCAGATCGGCACGCGGCAGCGAGCGCATCAACTGCTTCCGTCCATGCGCATCGAGTACAAACATCTCATTGGATAGTGCATCGCTGTCCGTCGCGGACGGCGCGATCACCGTCGCCTGCAGCCTTCCTTCCACTGGACGCAACGTTCTGGGATCCATGATGTGGCAATACAGATGACCACTCACGACGAAGTGTTTCTCCGAGCAATTCGCGGTTGAAAGCGACGTATCGTGCAGCATGATGGTCGATATGGCAGCGCTTGCGTGCTGCGGATCGGGCACCCGCACTTTCCATCCGGATGCGTCAGGCGGTGCGCCCAGTCCATAAATTGTGCTTGAGCCCGCCGAGAGCATTGCGGCATGCACCCCGTCCGCGCGCAGCGCCTTCACAGCCGCGTCTACTGCGAATCCTTTTCCGATGCCGCCCGGATCGAGCTCCACGCCAGGCGATGTAAAGCGGACCGTACGCGTGGCCGCATCCAGCACCACGCGTTTCCATCCTGTCTCCGCGCGGACGGGCGCTAATTCCGCATCACTCGGCACATGACCAGTGCTGCGGAAGAATCCCCAGGCCTTCATCAGCTTTCCAACCGTGATATCGAAGGCGCCATCTGATCGCGCGCTCCATGAGAGCGCTTCCTGCAGGAAGCGGAATGTCTGCGGATCGGTTGTCACCGCGTGATCCGCGGCCTCGTGGTTGATCCGCGAAAGCTCGCTCTGCGGCTTGTAGTTGCTGAGCAATGTATCGAGCTGGTCCACGATTGCGAAGACCCGCTCCGCCTCGCGATCTGCCGCAGCGGGGTCGGCTGCATATATATAGAGGGTAAAGTCGGTCCCCATCGCGGGATGCACGCGAGTGAAGAGCTGCTGCGCTGCGCATTGCCCCGGTACTACAACGGCCACGAGTGCCAGAGCAATTACAGTACCTTTCGCTAACACATATCGCAGGCGGCTCAGCGCGCGCGCCGTAATCCATTGGCTGACTCGCTGACCGGCTAACTCGCCGACTTGCTGCTTACAGATACGCATCCATCTTCGTCGCCATTGCCTCCTCCAGCGTGATCCGCCGCTTTTGACGGAACGCAAGATTCGACATGTGTGCCGCAATTGCGGACTTGTATCCAATATCAACCGAAGCGTTCGGCGTCTTCCGGTCGCGGATACATTCGAACCAGTTCGCCATGTGGTCGGTGTCCTTCGACTCGCCCTTCTCCATCGACCCGTCCGGATTGTTCACCTTCTCCGGCAGATAGGTGATTGACGACACTGACCTACCCGTCACCATGTCGTTCGATCCTGACACATGCTGGATTGTTCCCTTGTCACCGAGAAAATGCTCACCCAGTCCGTATCGGCTGTTGCTGAAGGTGGACTGCCAGTTCACCAGCATGTCCGGATACTCGAGTGACGCCATAATCGTGTCCGGCACCTGCCGTTTATCTTTCTCGGAAAAAACGCCGCCCATCATCGACGCGGCTTTCGGCAGATCCAGATCGAGCGCCGTGATGATCCACGCGATCTGGTGCACCATGTTTTCCGTCACATTGCCGCCAGAGAACTCCCAGAACAGCCGCCAGTTGATGTATTTAAAACCGTCGAACTGCGGCTCTTTGCGTCCATCAAGGAAGAGTTTCCAGTTAACGTGATCGGGGTTGCAGTCCGATGGCACAGGCCGCACCCACTGCCCTTTGCCAATCGGCGTGTTGCGGCTCATCCAGGCATCCACGCTGCAGACCTTGCCCACCTTGCCGTCGCGAATCCAACGCAGCGCATCCTTCAACTCGCCGGAGCTTTCATGCTGCAGTCCGATCTGCACTACCTGTTTCGAGGCCGCGGCGGCGTTCTTGCATTCCACCGCGCCGGGAATGTCCCAGGTCATCGTTTTCTCGGAGTACAGGTCCTTCCCCGCCTGCAGCGCCGCCACGAAATATTTTGTGTGCAGATGCAGCGGTGTCGCATTAATGACCGCATCGACATCCTTGCTCTCGAGCAGCTTCATCGGATCGTCATAGATGGTTGCGTTCGGCACCACCTGCTTCGCCATGTCGCGCCGGCGGCTATAGATGTCGGCGATCGCCACGCATTCCACGTTCGGCTGCGCCAGCGCGGTCTTCAAATCCTCCATGCCGCGATCGCCTGCGCCAATCAATCCGATGCGAATGCGATCATTCGCGCCTAGCGCGCGTGCTGTCGGTAACACCGCCGCAACTGCCAATCCCATACCAGCCTGACCCAGAAACTCCCGCCGTGTTGTCATCCTTATTCCTTTCCCTTATGCTCCGTCGGCGCGCAGCGCCACAAGATATGTCGCCCTACTCTGGCAAAGCCAGGGTGGGGTGTTGCTTAGCACCGCACACCATCGTTCGCCAGCACCTTCTTCAGTCCGGCCATGCTCACGCGCGTCGAAGCCTCTGGCGTCCCCGCACCGCGCCAGTGCGTCTCCAGGCTGACTGCGTAGTGATATTTCATCTTCAGGAAGTCGCGAATCTGCCCGGGCCATCCCACCACACCATCGCCCACGGGCGCCCACGCGTGCTTGCCCTCGCCTCCCACCGCCACATCCTTTGCATGACAGTGACCGATGCGAGCCTTCGGCAGCACATCGAAGCCCTTGCTGTAGGGATACTCCCCGATTGCCGCCGCGTTACCAGGATCCCAGTTCAGCATGAAGTTCTTATTGGTGACCGCTGCAAGCGTTCGTTTCGACTCGGCGCCCGTTGCCGTGTTGCAGCTCATCTCGTTTTCGAGCAGCAGGATCAGCCCATCTTTTTCGCACCGCGCCGCCGCTTCGCGCAGCTTCTGGTCCATCGCCGCGCGGTAGGGCTTCTGGTCATCCAGCCGCCAGAAATCAAAACACCGTATGCGATCCGTCTGGAACGCCTTCGCCAGCGCGATACACCGCTCCAGCAGCTTGTCCTGCGCGCTCATGTCGAAGTCTGCATGGAACTGATCGCGCTTCTCGCTCTGCTTCGACAGCGGCGCGCCCGGCCAGTCGGTCTTGAAGAGCGGGCTCGCAATGTCTGTCACCCGGAGCCGATGCTCCTCCAGAATTTTCCGCGCGTCGTCTACTTCCTTTGCGTTCAGCTCGGTGATGTTCTTGTTCCACATCCCGCGCAGCTCAATCCAGCTCAGCCCGAAGTCCTTCGCCGCGATCGAGCACGCCTTCTCAAAGTCCTGCGTGATCTCGTCGTTGATCACCGCCAGCCGGAACGGACACGCGCTCATACCCGCACCCCCAGCGACTCCAGATACTGTTTGCTCATCCGCGCGCTCTCCTCCGGTGTTCGTGTCGACCCGGGCCGTTCGCCATCCAGTTCTACGACGCCCCAGCCGCGGAACTGCGTTTCTTTCAATGCCGCCAGCAGCGCCTTGAAATCCACGCGCCCTTGCCCAAGTTCTGCGAACTCGTAACCGCCATTTGCACTGGCAGAAGGCTTCGTGTCCTTCAGGTGCATAAAGAGTAGCCGCCGCTTGTACTTGCGCACTGCAGCCGCAGGATCGCCGCCGCCCTGTAGATAATGCGCTACATCCAGCTCCAGCTTCACGTACTTGGGATCGGCCGCATCCATGATCGCGTCGGTCGCTTCCGGCGCCTGACCGATCGTGTTCATGTGATTGTGAAAGCCGGTCTGAATGCCGTACTCCGCCGCGCGCTTGCCGACCTCTGTCAGCAGATATCCCTGCCGCTTGTAATCGGCTGCCGTCCACTTTGGCGGCGCGCCTTTTGGGCTGTTCGCGCCAATGACTTGCAGATACTTTCCGCCGGCCTCGTGCAGATACTTCGCATGCTGGGTGTGCTCCTCCAGCATCTCTTTTTCTTTTGCCGGATCAAGCTGCGTGCCCCCGCTCGACAGCGCGACAAATGTCAGCTTGTGCTCCGCCAATGCGGCCTTCACGGCTGCGGGATCGGGATGCGCCTTCAGCACATTTCCGAGCAACTGGATTCCCGGATAGCCCGTCGCGGAGATCTGCTCGATTGCCTGGCCGATATTGCTGCCCCAGGTGATTGCCGCATAACCTACCCGCAGGTCCCACGCGCCCCGATCCACCGGCGTATCGAAGAGCGACAGATCCATCGGCGGATACAGGCGCCCGGGTCCGGCAATCTCTGCCGTAGCCTTATGCAACAGCGACGAGCACATACCCGCCGCGCTCGCCGTCGCCAGCCCTGCCAGCAACCGCCGTCGCGTTACCTCCATCGGACCCTCCAACCAGATATTTCACAACGTGTTCAGGCAAACGATTCCCAACGCGCTCATCCTACACCGTGATTCTGCTTCAAATCACCTGCCGGAAGCTTCTGCTATTCGTGTGCTACTCCTAGGGCGGCGTAAGCAGGTTCATCTGCCGCGATAACCGTCACCGCAGCGGTCAGCACCACCAGCACGCACCAGAAGGCGTCTGCGCCCGCCAGGTGCAGCACCTGCATCCACACGGGCGCGCGCAGCAGCACATCGAGCGAGCCCAGCAGGAACTGCGCGGCCAGCAGCCCTACCAGCCAGAATCCAAGTTTGCGATGCTCACCGTCTCCCGGGGCAAAAACGGCACGCCACAGCAGCCACAGGATGAATGCGCCCGCGAGCACAGCACTTGCAGGATGAAGAATCCGCAGCCGTATGAGCCACTCGGACGAAGAAGAAAAATCCGCCGCGAATGCGGCCCACAGTGAGGTCGACGGAAAGAGCGTGTCGCCCAGCGCAGCCAAGGATCCGGTGATGCCGATCACCATGGCGGCGGCGAGACCAATGATCGCCGACGTCTTGTGCTCAAAACGAACCGATCTGCGCAGCACCGCTGTCTTTCTGCCGAGAAAATGCGCTGTCAGCGCCAGCGAGCCCAACAGGAGCAGCGTGTTCGCAAGATGCAGCGCCAGCATGGGCGGACGCAACGGAGATGTGCTGGTGGCCGTGAGTCCAAGCTTGACCAGCAACGCACCCAGCAGCCCTTCCGTGAAGGTCAACACCAGCCCGGCGACCGCGAATCTTCGGGCCAGATGATGCCGCGCGGTTCTGCGAAAGACCCACACCAGCAGCAGAATGATCAGCGGCACTTCCGAGGGCCCGCTCATCATCCGGTGCGTGTACTCGATGAGCGTCGCCAGCTTGGGATGGATGGGGATCACCTGCCCATTGCACAGCGGCCAGTGATCGCCGCAGCCGGCGCCCGAGCCGGTGGCGCGGACCACCACGCCCCAGAGCACAACCAGTACGCTGTAGACCACCACTGCCCAGGCATACCGCTGTAGCCAAACACCGCCCGCGGCGCGTTCGCCGCTGCTGCTCGTTACGCCGGCCTGCATCGCGCCTGTCGCCACATACCGCTCCCAGCTTCGATTCTAAGCCGGTGGGCTACGGAATATCCTGCGACCCTAGGTTGAGCGCGGACTCGTGCACAATAGAATCCAGACAATCCAGGAGAATCCGTTGGAAACCTTTCGCCGCCTTGCCTCGCTGCCGCCCTACGTCTTCAACACGACCGGGGAGATGAAGGCCGAGGCGCGCCGGCGCGGCGAGGACATCATCGACTTCGGCATGGGCAACCCGGACGGCGCGACGCCGCCGCACATTGTCGCCAAGCTCATCGAAGCCGCCGCACGCGACTCCACGCACCGCTATTCGCTGTCCAAAGGCATCCCGCGCCTGCGCAAGGCCATCTGCGACTGGTACCAGCGCCGCTACTCGATCGAACTCGATCCCAACAGCGAGGCCATCGTCACTATCGGCTCGAAGGAAGGCATCGCCCATCTCTGCCTGGCTACGCTTGACGAGCAGGATGCGATCCTAGTTCCCAATCCCAGCTATCCAATCCACATCTATGGCCCCACTATCGCGGGCGCGCAGGTCGTCTCCGTGGAGATGAACGATCCCGCCGGCTTTCTGGATCGCCTGCAGCACGAACTCCCGACGATGCGGCCCCGGCCGAAGATGCTGCTGCTCAATTTTCCGGCGAATCCCACCGCGCAGGTCGTCACGGGCGATTTCTTCGAGCGCGTCATCGCCTTCTGCCGCGCGGAGCAGATTTATCTGCTGCACGACTTCGCCTATGCCGACCTCGTGTTTGATGGCTACCGGGCACCATCGGTCATGGAGATTCCCGGCGCGAAAGATATCGCTGTAGAGTTCTTCACGCTTTCCAAGAGTTACAACATGCCCGGCTGGCGTGTCGGCTTCATGGTGGGCAATCGCGACCTGGTCGGTGCACTCACCCGCATCAAGAGCTACTTCGATTACGGCACCTTCACGCCCATTCAAATCGCATCCATTCAGGCGCTCGAAGGCCCGCAGGAGTGCGTAGCGCAGATCTGCGATACCTACCGCAAGCGCCGCGATGCGCTGGTACGGGGCCTCAATCACATCGGCTGGCCGGTCGAAAATCCGAAGGCCACGATGTTCGTCTGGGCAAAAATTCCCGAGCCATATCGCCCGCTCGGCTCACTCGAATTTGCAAAGAAGCTTCTGCGCGATGCCAAAACCGCCGTCAGTCCGGGCGTCGGCTTTGGGGATCACGGCGACGGCTATGTTCGCTTCTCGCTGATCGAGAACGAGGAGCGCACCCGTCAGGCCATCCGCGGCATTCGCCGCATGTTCGAGCAGGGCTGAGGAGGAAAACTCAGACTGCGCGTATCAGGACGCAGGTCACGTCGTCATGCTGGGGAGCGTTGCCGGCGAAGCGATCCAAGTCGACCAGAATGCTGTTGAGCAGTACGGCCGGTGCGGTGATGGCGCCGGAGTGCAGCACTCCCAGGAGGCGCGCCTCTCCGTATTCCTGCTGCTGCATGTTCTCCGCTTCCACCACGCCATCGGTGAAGATCGCCAGCCAATCTCCGCGCTCCAGCACTCGCTCGTCGGAGGCATACGTCGCATCTTTGAGCACGCCAAGGGGCATGCCGCCGGCATCCAACCGCTCGATCGCTCCTGTTTGCCGACGCAGGATGGGATTGTTGTGTCCCGCATTCACATAGATAAGACGCCGCGACAGCGGCTCGTACTCCGCGATGAATGCGGTGGTGAAGCGGCGACCATGCTGGCTGTTGCTGCAAGCGTAGCTGTTCATTCTCGCGACCAGCTCCGTCAACGTGCCCGGAGTGCTGCTTAACGTCTTCAGGCTCGCCTGGAAGGTCGCCATCAGCATGGCCGCCGGAATACTCTTCCCCGCGACATCGGCAATGGTAATCAGAAATGTTGAGCGATGCGAGTCAGTCGAGGGGCGAGCAAAGACGTCATAGTAGTCGCCGGCCACCGTGTTCGCCGGCCGCGTAGCGAACGCAATCTCCAGACCGGGCACAGCCGGGGGTTCTGACGGAAGAAGCCAGGCTTGAATCTCCTTCGCGATTTGCAGGTCCCGCTTCATCACCACGCGGTCGCCGACCTCCAGGATCAGCAGAACGAACATCAGGAGTCCGCCATAAAAATGAAAATCCAGGGCGGAGATGGTCACGTGATAGCTTTTCGTGTTGAAGGCCCATTCACCGCCGGGCAGAAAGATAAGCACCAACGCTATCAGTAGCAAGACGCGGCGGGCCGGCGTCAGCTTTTCGACGATAGCCCAGAAGAACTGCCTTAACACGTAGAAGAAATGATGACTGCGCGAAACGCCTTCTGTTCGCGTGCGATCAACCTCCTGCGAATACAGCCGGTAGCTGGAATGCGCGTCCTTCCGGAACTGTGACCAGAGCTGATTGAGCTCCATGCCCTCGGTGACGCGCTGCCAGAATCGTTTTGCTCTTTCCCTGGGCGGCGCTTTGCGCCTTGCCTGGCCCTGGGGTTGAATCGGTTGCGCTGCCATGCCGATCAGTTTATGGGAGACCGCGCGAGCTGCGGCCAATACCACGGGGCGCCTTTACGTCATTGCTTCCACGCCGCGACCGCCCGATAATCCAGAGCCATGCACATTGCCGGGGCATGGATACTCCTGATGTTCGCCGTCCTCATCGCCGCTGTCCTGCTTTTACTGCTGCATCTCACGCGGCTCGGTCACTTCATCCATCAGCAGATTCCGGATCGGCCGCATCGCCGGCTCTTCCTCGCCTCGGTCAGCTTTTTCATAACATTTCTTGCAGTGCGGCTGCTGGTGCTCTCAATCAGACATCATGTCGGCCCATTCGGCTACGTGGAAATGGGCGGTCGTCACATTCACCATCTGGTCTGGGGCATTCTGCTGCTGCTCATCACCGGCCATGCCACCCTCGCCGAAGTCGGCACGAAGGCCACGCCCGGCTCGATCTTTCTCAGCCGCCTGCTCTCGATCGGTTACGGTGTCGGCGCCGCGCTCACGCTGGATGAATTCGCGCTCTGGCTGAACCTCGATGCAATGGCTTACTGGTCGCGCCAGGGCCGCGAGAGCATCGACGTCGTCGTGCTCTTCGGCACGCTGCTGGCAATCACGACATGGGGAGCACCGCTGTGGCAGCACTGCTTCTCAACAAAAGTACGCACTAGGGATTAAATCGAAGACACGTGGGCATCGATCTCCGACACCGGCCAAGTACGTCTGTCGTGATAGATCAATCTCCAGTCGCCAGCACGTGCTTCGCGAAGCTGCGGGTCGAACGGGCATGCCGGGTAACTGCCCTCGAGAAGGTATATGGCTAACACAGATTGCGTGTAACCTGTTTTGCCAACAGTAATGTGACAGTCGAAGAAAACGAAGTCCTTCATCTTCCTTCTGCCCAGGAACACACTGGATATCTTCTCCGCCATGCGAAACGAGCTCGATCCAGGTTCAACGAGTCAGGAACCGCGTTGCCCAGAAAGGTGAAGTGATGTTCCTCGGCATAATCCCGAATCGCTGCGCGGCGGGATGTTGCGCGCCGCCTTGACCAGAGGAAGGCGCCGAGTGCAACCACAATGCAGATCGCAATCACGATGGTCAGCGTGGTCACGGGCACCTCTGCCTATTTGGATGCTCTTATTGATTCACCCCCGAAGCCAAAAAGCCGCCATCCACCGGCAAGACCACGCCGGTGATGTACGAAGAAGCATCCGAAGCGAGAAACACTGCCGCGCCGACCACTTCCTCCACACGCCCAAATCTCCCCTGCGGCGTGCGCATCAGCAATTCCTGCCCGCGCGGTGTCGAATCCAGCAACTGCTGATTCAGCGCCGTTCGAAAGACCCCCGGCGCGATCGCATTCACCAGGACGCCGCGCCGCGACCACTCCACGGCCAGCGACCGGGTCAACGCCGCCACACCGGCCTTGCTCGCGGCGTATGGCGCGACTTCGTGGAAGGACACAAAGCTGTTCAAGGATGCGATGTTGATGATGCGCCCCGCGCCGCGCTCCAGCATCGCAGGCGCAAAGACCTGACAGCCGCGTAGCGTGCCGGTCAGGTTGGTGTCGAGGGTCGCGTTCCACTCGCTCTCCTCGATTTCCAGCGCCGGCACGCGCCGGATGCGTCCCGCGCAGTTCACCAGTATGTCCGCCGGGCCTAGCTCGCGCGTGACGCGATCGCGCAGAGCGATGACGCTCGCGCGATCACCAACGTCCACCGTCTGCCGTACGGTTCTTCCTCCCAGAGCCTCGATCGCCGCCGCCGTCTCCTCCAGCGGCTCCATGCGACGGCCCGCGGCGACCACATCCGCCCCAGCCGCCGCCAGCCCTATGCTTAAGGCGCGCCCTATGCCCGTCGTTCCGCCCAGCACCACGGCACGCTTGCCGCTTAGATCAAACAATGCAGAACCTTGCTTCGCACTGCTCGGCAACTCACTCAATCGCGAACTCTCCTTCATTGGACGCCATCCTGAGCGCCTTCCTCGACGCAACACGCACGTGCTGCCATCTTACTCAAGAGACAGCAGGCATCCGCGCAGGCGTTCACCGAACGGAAAGCCACAGACGGCCATCGGACAACGTGAGATGGCCCGTGCTCATCCATCGAGTAGGGGGATGTGCCGATGTCTGCGATCAATCAGGGAATCGATATGCTGGAAACAAAACTTCCGAAGGTCATCAGCCCGACCGCGCACGGCGTGATCGATTACGCGCACGCGGCTTTCTTCTTCACTATGGGCGTCCTCTGCAGGCGCTCGAACAGACGCGCCGCGCGAGCCGCATTCGCCACCAGCGGCTTCATCCTGGCACAATCGCTATTAACCGATTATCGCTTTGGAGTGAAACCGCTCATTTCATTTCAGACACACGGCAAGATGGATTCGGTATTTGCCTCCAGCTCGTGGCTGGTTCCGACCCTCTTCGGTTTTCGAGGAACGGCGGCGGCGAAAGTCTTCGAAGGTAACTCGCTTGCCGAGGCTTCCGTGGTCGGCATGACCGACTGGAGCAGCGCACGCGCCCATCGCGAACGAATGGCTGCTTGACGAAGCACCGTCACGACTTGTAAGCCTGCGCAGCCATCGCCGGGTCAGATCGCGCACAATCTCAATTGATTACAGGAGCAAGTCCCCTCGCTAGTACGCCGGCGGCAGGCCGACTTTGCGGTTGATGGAGCGGGCGCTCCTTACAACTCAGCAAAGAAAATACTCGCCGTGCTGCAGGCGGGTTGCAGGAGCGCAACCCGGGCTCATCGGGTCAGGGCTTCGTTGGCGTGGTCGTTGAAGGCCTATATCTTCACTTGAGCTTGTAAGTCCGCTTCACGAGCGGTCCGGCCAGGTCCCGCGCCACTTCCACTGCCTCATCCTCTTCCAGCCGGTGATCGGCGACAAGCGTTGCGAGATAGGCCGCGTCCATACGACGCGCCACGTCGTGCCGGCCCGGGATGGAGAGAAACGCGCGCGTGTCGTCGTTGAAGCCGGCAGTGTTGTAAAACCCCGCAGTCTCGGTTACGTGTTGGCGGAAGCGCAGCATGCCTTCCGGGCTGTCGAGAAACCACCACGGCGGCCCGAGTATGACTGACGGATAATGTCCCGCGAGCGGCGCCAGTTCGCGGCTGAAGGTGGATTCGTCCAGCGTGAACAGAATCAGCCGGAAGTCCGGCTCGTTGCCGTAGCGCGCCAGGAGCGGATGAAGCGCGTGCACATAATCCGTTGGCGTCGGGATATCCGCGCCCTGATCGCGTCCCCATTTCGCAAACAGCACGGGGTTGTAGTTGCGGAAGCTGCCTACGTGCAGTTGCATCACCAGCCCATCTTCCACGCTCATGCGCGCCATCTCGCTTAGCATTTGCGCGCGGAATAGCTCCGCGTCCGCGGGCTTCACTTCCTCCATTCTGGTAACTCGAATGAAAAGCGCCTCCACTTCGCTTCTCGACAGGTTCACCGTCGCCGCTGTGGGATGGCCGTGATCGGTTGCAGTTGCGCCCAGCTCCTTGAAAAATCGCCTTCGCGCGAGGAGCGCTGCGAGATAGCCCTTCCAGGTGCCCGTGTCCTCGCCTGTCATCGCGGCCAGCTTCTTGAGATTTGTGCGGAAGCCGACGAACTCAGGATCGACCACTGCGTCCGGACGGAAGGTGGGGATCACGCGGCCCTTCCATCCGGAACTCCGGATAGCGGCATGCGCATCCAGGCTGTCGAGCGCGCTGTCTGTCGTCGCGATCACTTCCATGCGAAAACGATCGAAAAGCGCGCGCGGCCGGAACTCTTTTGTAGCTAGCCGGGTTGAGATCGTCTCCCAATAAAGATCCGCGGTGTCCTTGCTGAGCCGGACTTCAAGCCCGAATAGCTCCTGAAACGCATAGTCGAGCCAAAGGCGCGTCGGTGTCCCGCGAAAGAGATGGTAGTTCGCCGCAAAAAGACGCCATACGTCACGCGCATTCTTCGCGTCTGCCCCCTCGCGCAGGACCTCCATCGAAATGCCCTGGCTGTAAAGCATCCGGAGTATGTAATGGTCCGGCAGCAGGAATAACGCGGTCGGATCGGGAAACGCATTGTCCTCCGCAAACCAGCGTGGGTCCGTGTGCCCATGCGGGCTCAGGATGGGCAGATCACAAATTTCGGAGAAGATTCGTCTCGCGATCGCGCGGGTTTCAGGATCGGCGGGAAAGAGTCGGTCTGGGTGGAGTAGGGGCAACTTTCAAACCTTTGAATAACTGGGATAACCCAAAATCTGCCTGACAACCTGACGATAAAGGCCTGGGTTATATGTCAGATTTCTTTTGCGCGGGTAACCTGAAAATTGTACCCCCGGTACAATGCCATGCTCCGTGCTTAAGGCGTATTGCTGCAAAGTCGCAATGGTTAATTGAGAGGTTTGCGGGGTTGCGCGGGTGGGCACGTGTGGTTGGATGCAATGGGTCAGTCTTTTGAAAGCTCGGCGTCGGAGAGGACGGCCTGCACCTGGATTAGATGGTGGCGCATGGCGGCGCGCGCGCCGAGCGCATCGTGCGTGCGCAGTGCGGCGTAGATGGCGCGGTGCTCGTTGAGCGCGGCGTCCTGGCGGCGGACGAGACGGGTGCGTTCGCTGAACTGATGGAAGAGCGGCGAGAACATGCCGGCCCATAGCTCGCCGACGATCGAGGCGAGCACGTCGTTGCCCGAGGCACGGGCGATGGCGACGTGGAAGTTCTGGTCGGTGCTGCGGCTGTGCTCGCCGCGGGAGATGATCGACTCCATCTCGCGCAGGGTTTCGGCGATGGCCTGCAGATCGTCCGTAGTAGCGCGCTGCGCGGCTTCGGCGGCGATCTCACCTTCGATGAGGATGCGCGCGTTCAGCAACTCAATCGGCCCAGGCCCGGTATCCACTGAGGGCGCCGCGATGGTGTCGCGCTGGCGGACGTAAGAGCCCGATCCGGTGCGAATTTCGACCAGGCCGGCGATCTCCAGCGCGATCATGGCTTCGCGCACGGTGGGACGGCTGACGCCGAGTTGCTGCGCCAGAAGCTTCTCCGAAGGCAGGCGTGAGCCGGGGGACATAGCCCCGCTCTGAATCTGTTTGCGGATGCTGTCGGCGACCTGCTGATAGAGCCGCTGATTGACGATGGGTTCGAGCGCCACGCTCCCTATGCTGCCACAGCCGGCGCATTTTCGGTGGTGGGAACGGGTGGGTACGAGCGATGGTTTCGAGGTGTTTTGGGAGCCATGCGGGTGGGCTTCGTACGGGATGAGGACTCCAGACAACGTTTCCCCGAACCGGCCGGACCCGAGGGCGGCGGTAAGAAAAGCTCCATATATGACAAGTCGTGTCATATATGTGCCCCGATTTCAGTGCACATCCAGCGCGGCTCAATTCCGCGGCGAGGTTCCTGCCCCCTGTAAGGCTATTTGACGATGCAAGTTCTTGGAGTGTAGGGTGCGGTGCGATGGGAAAGAAGCCGATTCCATCATGTCGTAATGCTCTTTGTGCCGGGACGCAGCCCTTTGTGGAAAAGCTGCGTCCGACGGCTCGGCGGCAGCCAGACCGCTTGTGAAGCGGCACCGATGCGCCGGATGGCGCGGTCAGAACTTCTTTTGAGGGAGGCAGATGATGCAGGAACCAAGGATTGCCGGGAGGAGCATGCGGCGGGTGGCCGGCATGCTCGTGCTGACCGCAGGCCTGATGTGCTGCGGAACCAGTGGCACGAGAGCATGGGCGCAGGCCACTACCGCTACGCTGGTGGGCACGGTGACGGACACGACCGGGGCGGCGCTAGGTCATGCCACGGTCGCGATTACGAATGAGAGCACCGGGCAGACCTATACCGGGCAGACGAATGACAGCGGCAATTATGAGTTCACCCTGCTGCCGCCCGGCGTTTACTCGATCAAGGTGACAGACCAGGGTTTTTCCACTTCCCAGACGCACGGCGTGGCGGCGACGGTGAATACGACGAACCGCACGGATGTTCAGCTGAAAACGGGAAATGCGTCTGAAACCGTGACGGTGACTGACATGGCACCGTCGCTGCAGACCGACCGCGCGGATGTGAGCGCGCAGATCGAGACCAAGCAGGTAGCCGATCTGCCCGTAGGCAACAGCCGCAACTTCCAGGCGCTGGAGTCACTGGTGCCGGGGGTGAGTGCGCCCATCTATGACCACTCGGTGTTTTTTGACGCGCAGAATTCGCAGTCCTTCCAGGTGAACGGGCAGGCGGAGCTGGCAAACAACCTGCAGCTGGAAGGCATTGACGACAACGAGCGCACGGGACTGCTGCAGGTCTATATCCCGCCGGCTGCGGCAATCCAGACGGTGGACGTGGAGACGAGCAATTACGCGCCGGAGTTTGGACGCGCAGCGGGCGCAGTGACCAATGTGGTGCTGAAGTCGGGCACAAACCAGTTCCACGGCTCCGCATACGAGTTCAACGAAGTGAGCACGACCAGTGCGCGCAGCTACTTCAACAACACGGGAAAATTTCCGCGCTTCACGAACAATTATTACGGCGCGACAATCGGCGGACCTATCTTCAAGGACCGGACCTTCTTTTTCGGCGACTTCCTGCGCTACAGCAACCACCAGAGCCAGTTCCAGCAGACCACGGTGCCGACGGCGGCCTTCCGCAGCGGCGACCTGAGCGCGAGCCCGACTCCGATCTACGATCCGGCCACCGGCAACCCAGATGGCACCGGGCGAACACAGTTTGCCGGCAACCAGATCTCGCCGACACGGTTCAGCCCGGTGGCGACGGCGATTCTGAATCTGGTTCCGCTGCCCAATGTTCCGGGTGCAGGGACGGTGAACAATTACCAACAGAACCTGGGATTCGATCAGGACTCGACGCAGTTCGATGTGAAGTTCGATCAGCGGCTGCGCGCGGAAGACCACCTGACCTATCGCTATAGCTGGCAACGGGTGACGACCTTCCAACAACCGTTCTTCGGCGCGGCGGGTGGACCGGTGGGCGGCGGCTTTCAAGGAACGGGGACAAACACGACTTACAACACCGCGGGCGAATACACGCATGTGTTTTCGCCGCGCCTTTTGACCGCGGTGCGCGTGGGCGTGAACCACTACAAGAATACGGCGCGGCAGACAGACTACGGCACGGATGCTTCGAATGCGATTGGGATTCCAGGCGTGAATGTGAGCGCGTTCACCAGCGGGCTGGCGAGCATCAGCATTCCGGGTTATGCGGGTGCATCGCTGACCGGCACAAGCCCACTGGTGGGCTACAGCGCGAGCATTCCGTGGGACCGCGGCGAGAGCAACATCGACGCAGCGAACAACTGGAACTACATCCTAGGCAATCACTCGTTGAAGTTTGGCTTCGAGCTGCGGCGGGTGCGCGACAACCTGACTCAGGGGCAGACCTTTTCCCCTCGCGGCATCTTCGAATATGCCGAAGGGCAGACCGGACTGAACGCGCCGAACCAGCAGACAAGCTTCGGCAATGATTTCGCAAGCTTCCTGCTCGATGTGCCAAACCTAGTGGGGCGCGACGTGAACGTGGGCTCGGCATCGTGGAGGCAGACGCTTTATTTTGCATACGCGCAGGACACATGGCAGGTCACGCACAAGCTGACCGTGACCTATGGCCTGCGCTGGGAATTCTATCCACCGGCGAATCCAGATCGCAAAGGCGGCTTTTCGCAGTACAGCCCGGTGGACAACACGCTGCACGTTTCCGGCTACGGCGCCGTGCCGGGCGACCTTGGCCTGCCGGTGCGCTGGGCCAACTTTGAGCCGCGGGTGGGCGCAGCCTATCGTGCGTCGTCGCGCACGGTAGTGCGCGCGGGCTTCGGCATCAGCCACACCCCGTTCCAAGACAACAACTACGCGTTCAACTATCCGGTGCGGCAGAATGTTTCGTTCAACTCGCCCAGCAGCTATCTGCCCGCGGTTCGCACCGACGGCTCGATCGCCACGCTGGAGAATGGATTTCCGGCGGCGCCGGTGGTGGCGATTCCCGCGAACGGCATTATTCCCAATGCGCCGATCAGCTCGGCGTGGAACGTGGTGAATCCGAATTACAAAGACCCGTACGTGATGAGCTACAACGTGGCGCTGCAGCAGGACCTTGGCCACGGCTGGGTGGCGGACTTCGCGTATGTCGGTAACCAGGGCAGGCACGTTCCCGCGTATTACAACATCAACGGCGGCGTGGTGGCGGGCGCGGGCAAGAATGGACAGCCGGAATTTGCGACATTCGGCCGGACAGCCACAACAAACATCATGGCCTGGGGCACGAACACCAATTACAACGGGCTGCAGGTAAAGGCGACGCGACGCTTCCAGAACGGGCTGAGCTGGACCAGCGGACTGGCCTTCCAGAAGTCGATGGGCTATATCTCGTCCACGACCGGGCTGGACGGCTTCCATTTCTATCTCGACCCGCGCCGGGATTATGCGCCGCTGAACTGGGACCGCAGAGTGACTTACAGCCAGAGCGTGATCTACCAACTGCCGTTCGGCAAAGACAAGCCGTGGCTGCAGAATGGACCGGCCGCTGCCGTGCTGGGCGGGTGGCAGGCGAGCGCAATATGGGCCGCAGATACCGGCACGCCACTCTTCCTGACGGCGAGTGCGAACAGCCTGAATGCGCCGGGCAATACGCAGGTGCCGATCCAGGTGCAGCCTTTTCACAAGCTGGGACCAATCGGGCCGGGCAAGCAGTGGTTCGACAAGAGCGCATTTGTGCAGCCAACGACGGCAGCCTATGGCAACACGCCGAAGAACGGATTCCGCGGGCCGGGGTTGACGACCTTCGATGCTTCCCTGTCCCGCCGCATTCCGATACGCGAGAGCCTGAGCCTGCAACTGCGCGCGGACGCGTTCAACGCGCTGAACCATCCGAACTTTGCGAATCCGGGAGTGAGCCTGACGAACCAGAATTTCGGACAGGTGACGGGGACGGTTTCCGGGTATGCGCCGCGGGCGCTGGAGTTTGCGGCTACTGTGGAGTTTTAAGGCGGGCGGTCGAGCAGACGTCGAGTAGTGACAGCAGAAAACTGGAGCCCATCCCCGGGGTCGGGATGGGTTCTTTGTTTTGCGCTACGACTGCACCTTCATCACGGGATTCGTCTCGGGTCTCGGGATGTTGGGGCTGCCGATGGTGCGAACATTCGAATTGTCGGCGATCTGAACAGGTGGGGTCTCGAGTTCATTTGCGTCGTTGCTCTCCGCAGGAACTGCTGGGAGATTTGATTCGGGCATCTTCATCTTGTCTTCCTTTCACAAGGTTGCGTCCGCAAACACGACTGTAAGTGGTCACCTATTTTGCGGAATGGTACGGTTCATCGTTTGCCAGGCATTGAGCCCTGGACCTTCAGCACCGGATTGGTTCCGCCTGGTCCTGTCGTGTACTCATGATCGCCAAGAGTCGCGGTGGAAAGAACGGTTGCGTCCTTTTCACCGGGCTTGCCGTTGCCCTGTGCTGGAACGTCATACGAGTCCACCCCACAGACGGGAAGGAGTCCGGAGGCTTTGACCTTATTCGGGCCGGTGTTCTTCCATTTGAACGGCTTTCCCACGTATACCGTGCCGCCTACTTCTACGTCGATCTTCGGTTCATCTCCCATTGCTTATCCCCCATTCACTAAGGTTGATGTTGCGCTGAGTGCATGAGCTGCTGGTATCGCGGATTGGAGTGCAGGTTATCCAGCGCCGCCGCTTTAGCGACGATGGAAGGGGGGTAGCCTGCTTTCAATGCCTTGTCCAGCCACTCGAGTGCCGGCCCCGTTTGGTGCAACTGGTTATAGAGGAGCGCCGCATTGATCATCAGTTGGTTATCAGTGTGATTGATGGCCAACGCCCGGTTGAGAAACTCGATCGCATTTGGCGCGTCTCCGAGCATGGAATACATACCGGCTATGTCGCCGAGAACACTCGCGTCATTGGGTGAGGACTTGAGTTGCGCCATAGCAAGCGCCAAACCCTGCTTGTAATCCTTCATGGCCTGGTCCCGGTGGCCGTTATAGTACTCTGCATCGCCCAAAGCGGACCAACTGTCGTAGGCATCCGGAGCAAGTTGAATGGACCGCCGGAAGTCGTCGGCGGCCTCATCGAAGCGGCGGAGCTTGAATAAAGCCGCTCCAAGATTGCTATAGGCGATTGCGGTGGGATGCAGAGCAATCGACTTCTTGAGCGCGTCGACTGCCTCGGCATCCTTTGTCTGCGCTGAGAGGGACGCCGCGAGGTTGCTGTAGGAGCGGAAGCTCTGCGGGTCCTTTTCTGTGGCGGTGCGGAACATCTGCTCTGCCCTGGGATAGTCCGCAGTGCGGAAGTAGAACCCTCCGAGTTGGTCGTAGCCACGCCAGTAACTCGGGCGCAGGGCAATTGCCTGCTTGTAGACAGCCTCCGCCCGCTCCGGCTGATTCATTGTTTCGTAGGCCTTGGCAAGTCCGAGCGAGGCATCGTCACTGGCCGGCTCCAGTTGCAGCGCCTTCTGAAACTCGTTTGCGGCTTCGGCCGACTTTCCCGTCTCCTGCGCTAGCCTACCCATGCAAATATGGCCGTCCGCGCCTGCATTGCCCAGCATCACCGCGTCACCGCATAACTTGCGCGCCTGCTCGAGGTCTGCAATCTGGTGTTTGATGTGGTACGCAAAGAGCCAGGATTGCCCGAGGCCGGCTTTCGCCGCGCCGTAGTTGGGGTCGACGCGGAGCGCTTCCTTGAACATGGTCTGGGCGCTCTTGAAGGTCTCGGGCGTGAAGGCTTCGAGGAGATAGCCGCGCCCCTGCAGGAAGTACTGGTAGGCCTCAGGGAAGGTAGTGCCGTGGGTGGCGAGCGCGCGCTGCTCTTCGGTGCGGAGCGGGATGTTGAGTGCGGCGGCGGTGGCGGTGGCGAGCTGGTTTTCGATGGAGAACATGTCGCTGACCGGCGCAGTGACGGTTCCGGAGGCGAGGGTGCGCGGCTGCGCGGCGGACTTGTCGGGCTGCGCGACGGTGTAGGCGGCGTGGACCAGGTCGCCGTCGCGGGTGAGGCGGATGGCGAGGGCGGAGGTGGCGCCGAGCTCGCGGGCGGCGTCGGCGAGGGTGGTGGCCTTTTTGTCCTCCAGTTGGCGGGCGGTGAGGACGGAGATGTCGTGGTTGACGCTGAGGTCGGAAAGGCGCTGGGCGAGTGAGTCGGCGAGGCCGCGGCCGAAGGTGGCGAGTTTGGTGTCCTGCGCGTTGGCGACGGTGGGAGGCAGGACGGCGAGGGTGCCCGCGGTGACTGCGGCTGGGGCGGATGTGTTTGTCGCGGGGGGCGCGTGACGGTGGCGCACGAAATATGTCACCGAGGCGATGACGATTAGGGCGGCAAGAGCCGCGACGGCGAGAATTCGGCGGGTGCGGGTGCGCGAGGGGGCGGACGGGCTGGCGCCGACGGCCGGTGCGGGCGGTATGTGCGCATGATCTGCGTGATCGATATCAAAGACGATTTCGTGGGCGGTCTGATAGCGGTCGGCGGGCTGCTTGGCGAGGGCGCGGGTGACGATGGCGGCGTAGGCCGGGGGAACGGTGGGGTCGAGGGGGCGCGGCGGCTGGTGGAGGACCTGGCCGATCATCGCGGTGGGCGTGGG
The DNA here is from genome assembly GCA_963797895.1 of uncultured Acidobacteriaceae bacterium. Taxonomy (GTDB): domain Bacteria; phylum Acidobacteriota; class Terriglobia; order Terriglobales; family Acidobacteriaceae; genus KBS-83. The sequence continues at coordinate 921,271 of CAWCRD010000005.1, read as the reverse complement.
GGCGGCGAAGGGGTGGTGGCCGCTGAGCATCTCGTACATCACGACGCCGAGAGCGAAGATGTCGGAACGGCGGCCGGCGGGCTCGCCGTTGAGGATTTCGGGAGCCATGTACTGCGGGGTGCCGGCGAGCATGCCGGCAACGGTGAGCATGGTGGCGGTTTCGAGCAGCCCGGTTTCGTCGGTGGCCTGCTGGGCGAGTCCGAAGTCGAGCAGCTTGACCTGACCGGGATGTGCGCCGGAGCTGGAGAGCATGATGTTTTCTGGCTTGATGTCGCGGTGGAGGATGCCTTTGTCGTGGGCGGCGGCGAGGGCGGCGGCGGATTCAGAGGCGATGCGGCGGAACTCGTCGAGGGAGATGGGACGGCTGAGCCGGGAGCGGAGGGTTTCGCCCTCGATGTACTCCATGACTAGGTAGGCTTCGCCGCCCTCGGTAAAGACGTCGTAAATGGCCGCAATCCCGGGGTGGTTGAGCGCGGAGGCACGCTGGCCTTCGTGGAGGAAGCGCTTGCGATCGGCGTCTGTGGCGGCGCGCTGGGTGCGCTTGATGGCGACGAGACGGCGGAGGGTGGCGTCGCGCGCGCGGAAGACCTCTCCCATGCCGCCGGCGCCGAGGCGGGCTTCGATATGGAAGCGGCCGGCGAGGACGCCGTCGGCTCCGGGGAACGGACCGGCGCGAGGGCTCAGGTCACGTTCGAGCGGCGCAGGGTCTGGCATTGCGGGTGCGGTCTCCGGTGGGGGATTCCTATCGTAGGCCGAGAGTGCGGCGGGTACAAGTAGGAGTAAAGCTGCGCTTCTTTGACAGCGGCGCGGTTTGCACCTATAAAGCGAGAGCGATCCGTAAGCGATTACATTCCGTTGAACACGCTTGAAAGGACCTCCATGATGCTGCGCTTCGTACTTCGCTTCCCGGTCAAAGTTGCCACGTCGGCCCTGCTATGCGGGGCGCTGTTTTCGCCAGCGGCAGCCCGCGCGCAAGCGACACAGTATCAAGACGCGCCGCCGCTGCTGGTGGGTGCGGCCTGGTATCCGGAGCAGTGGGACGAAGCGACGACGGACCATGACCTCGGGACGATGGAGGCAGCGCACATCCACCTGGCGCGCGTGGCGGAATTTGCCTGGAGTGCGATGGAGCCCGAGGAGGGCCATTACAACTGGGGCTGGCTGGACCATGCCATTGCAGAGGCGGCGAAGCACCATGTCTATATCGTGCTGGGCACACCGACCGCTGCGCCGCCGGCCTGGCTGACGACCAAGTATCCAGAGACGCTGCGGGTGGATGAGAACGGAAGACGGGATGAGCACGGGAATCGCGCGCAGTTCTCGTTTGCCAGCACGAAGTATCGCGAGCTGGCGCATGGCATCGCGGAAGCGATGGCGAAGCGCTATGGGCACAATCCGAACGTAGTGGGATGGCAACTGGACAACGAGTATGGGCAAGACTCGTTTGATCCGGATGCGCGGGCGCAATGGCATGCGTGGCTGAAGAAGAAGTACGGCAACATCGACCGGCTGAACACACTTTGGACGACGCAGTACTGGAGCCAGACCTACGACAACTTTGACGAGATTCCGGCGCACGAGAAGGATGAAAATCCGGCGCTGCTGCTGGACTGGCGCCGCTTCGTCAGCGACACGTGGAAGAGCTATTCAGAAAACCAGATTTCTGCGATCCGCCCAAATGCGGACCCGCGGCAGTTCATCACGACGAACACGATGGGATGGTTCGACGGCTTCGACAGCTACGTGGTGCACAGCGTGCTGGATATTGCGGCGTGGGATGACTACGTGAGCACACCAGTCTTTGACTGGGCGCCGAATGCGGCGGCGCACGACCTGACACGCGGCTACAAGCAGAAGAATTTCTGGGTGATGGAGACGGAGCCGGCGTTTGTGAACTGGCGGAAGACGAACAATCCGCTGGCCAAAGGCCAGGTGCGCGAGATGGCATGGCAGGCCATTGGGCACGGCGCGGACGCGGTGGAGTACTGGCAATGGCGCAGCGCGCTGAATGGGCAGGAGCAGTATCACGGCACGCTAGTGGGTCCGGATGGCAAGCCGGTGCCGGTGTATGCGGAGGTGCAGCAGGCGGGCGCGGAGTTCGAAAAGGCGGGCAAGGCACTGGGCGGGACGACGCCGGTATCAAACGTGGCGCTGCTGCATGACTTCAACAGCCGGTGGGCGATCGATTTCCAGCGGCATTCGGCGAAATTCGATCCAGTGGCGGAGTTGGTGTCTTTCTATCGGCCGCTGCGGGAGGATGCGCAGGGCGTAGACGTGATTGCGCCGACGGCGGACCTGACTAAATACAAGCTGGTGGTGGCGCCGGCGTTGAATGTGCTGCCGCAGGCTACGGCGGATCACCTGATCGCATATGTGAAGCAGGGAGGCCATCTGGTGCTGGGGCCGCGCTCCGGGATGAAGAATGAATATGACGGGCTGTGGCCGAATCGCCAGCCGGGGCCGCTGGAGGAGCTGCTGGGCGGCCGGGTTTCAGAGTTCTACGCGCTGGAGCAACCGGTGACGACCACGCCCGCTGTCGATGGTGGTGCGGAAGGCAAGGGCGAGGTGTGGGCGGAGCTGCTGGAGCCGGCCAATAACGCAACTGCCGTGGTTGCTAAATACCAGACCAGCCCGGGCAGCGCGGGATGGCTGGACGGGCAGCCGGCGATTCTGACGCGACAGGTAGGCAAGGGGCGCGTCACGTATGTGGGCTTCTGGCCGGACGCGGCAACGCTTTCCGCTATGACGGCGGCCTGGATGAAGGATGCGGATGTCACGCCGCTGGTGGCGAATGTGCCGGAGGGTGTGGAAGTGTGCGAGCGTGCGGGTGAGGGACGGCGGGTGCTGGTGCTGATCAATCACTCGACAGAATCGAAATCAGTTTCGCTGCCGGGACCTATGACGGATTTGCTGAAGGGCGGGAGTGCGTCGAGCGTGGAGCTGGAGAAGTATGGGGTGGCGGTGCTCCAGGCGCGCTAGTGCTCATCGCTTTTGCCGCGCATGGCCCTAGAAACAGCGGAACCTTCCGCCTCGCTTTGCTCCGGCCGGGATGACGATTGATCTGTTACTGCTGCAACAGCGGCTTTGCGCGCGATAAGCGTAGCAACGATCGCGGCTCCGAAGCCGTTATCGATGTTCACCACCGTGACGTTCGGCGAGCAGGAGTTGAGCATGCCGAGCAGCGCGGCCACTCCGCGGAAGGCCGCGCCGTAACCGACGCTAGTGGGGACAGCGATGACCGGGGCGGGGACGAGGCCGCCAACCACGCTGGGGAGTGCACCTTCCATACCCGCGCAGACGATCGCGACTTCGCAGCGCTGCAGCGATTCGTGATGCGCGAGCAGACGATGCAAACCGGCGACGCCGACATCGAAGTAGCGCTCGACCGGCGCGCCGAGAAATTCCGCGGTGACGGCGGCTTCTTCGGCGACGGGGAGATCGCTGGTGCCGGCGCAGAGGACAGCTACGGTGCCGGCGGGAGTGAGGCGCGATGCGGGCTGGCGCAAGGTGGCGGCGCGCGCAGTCGAGTGGAAGTGCGCCGCGGGCACGCGCGCGGAGATGGCCTGCCATGCTGCTTCGCTGACGCGGGTTGCGAGCACATCGGAACCCGAGACGGCGGTGCGGGCGAAAATTTCGGCTACCTGGTCGGGCGATTTGCCTTCGGCGTAGATGACCTCAGGAATGCCGAGACGCAGGCCGCGGTGGTGGTCGATGCGGGCGAAGCCGGCGTCCTCGTAGGGCATGGTGCTGAGGCGCTCCAATGCGGATTGCGGGGCGAGCGTGCCGGCGCGCACGGCTTCGAGCAACGCGAGGACATCGTGCCTATTCATGCAATGTGGCCTTTTGATCATTTGTAACCGCGGCGGTGTCCTGCTCGCGACGCCAGGCGTGGAGGGCTTCATTCATGACGTGCTTGAGCGGAACGCGATGACTGACAGCGGAGGCGTGGCAGTCTTCGTACTCGGGCTGTGCATGGATGGTGACGCCATCGAGGGTTGCGGCCTTGATGCGGATTTTGCCGTAGGGCGTAGTTACGACGGTGTGGGCGCGGTCGAGAGTGCGGCGCTGCTCGGTGCGGCTGCGGACGCCGAGCGTGGAGGTCTCGCGGAAGAGCAACTCTTCAAAGCGTGGCGCATCGGCAGGACGGCAGAGGATGGTGAGCAGCGTACCGTTGCGGCCCTTTTTCATGAGAACGGGAGCGGAGGTGACGTCCAGCGCGCCGTGCTCGAGCGCAAGCTGCGCGGTGTGCGCCACTATCTGCGGGCTGAGATCATCGATGGCGCATTCGAGCACGGCGACGCTTTCCCGCGAGATGGCCTCGTCTTCTGCACGCGCCGATTCGCCGATGCTGATGCGCAGCACGTTGGGGAAGCGCGCGGGATTGCGCGTGCCTGCGCCGTAGCCGATCTGTCCGAAAGCGGCGACAGGGCGCGTGAATTCGCAGCCGAGCGCGCGAAGAATTGCGGCGCCGGTGGGCGTGCTGAGCTCCATGGCCGGCCCTTCGCTGTAACTGGGGATGCCGCGCAGCAAGGCTGCCGTGGCAGGCGCGGGGACGGGATAGCGGCCGTGAGCGCACTCGACGAAGCCTGCGCCGACATTCACGGGCGACGAGTACCAGCGATCGACATGGAGGGACGTCAGGCCAACAGCAGCGCAGGCGATATCGACGATGGCGTCGACGGCGCCGACTTCGTGAAAATGTACCCGATCGAGTGGCACATTGTGGATGGCGGCTTCAGCGTGGCCGAGAAGCTCGAAGGCACCGAGGGCGAGGGCGCGCGCATCGGCAGCGAGCGGCGCATTGTTCAGGATCTCGCGGATGGCCGGCAGGTTGCGGCCGTGAGTACGCGCATGGCCGACGTGATCGTGGTCATGCTGATGATTGTGTTCGTGAGTATGGTCGTGACTGGGTTGATGCGAGTGGGTATGGTCGCCCAGTGCATCGGCCTGCTGCCCGTCGACCAGCACGCGCACCTTGCGTGCGCTAATACCGCTGCGGTCTACGGATTCGAACGATAGCGTCGCGCCGAGGTTCAGGGATGCGACCGTCTCGGCGAGGAGCACGGGCGGAACGCCGGCATCGACCATGGCGCCGAGGAGCATGTCTCCGCTGATGCCGGCAAAACATTCGAGGTAGCCGATGCGCATGATGCCTCTCTGATGAGGATACCGGCTATTTGCTATTGCCCTGGAGGATGCTGAGCGGCAGGACTTCGTTCATGGAGCCGGAACGGTAGCCGTCGCAGTCGATGGCAGCGTACTGGAAGCCGGCGGCGCGGACGGCGGCGCCGATGCGCTGGAATAGCTCGCGATTGAGGGCGGAGTCCATCTCCTCCGGCGCGATTTCGATGCGGGCGACAGCACCGTGGTGCCGTACACGGAAACGGCGCAGGCCCAAAGCGGCGAGGGCATCTTCGGCCTGCTCGACCTGAGCGAGCACTTCGGGCGTGACGCGGCGGCCATACTCGATACGCGAGGAGAGGCAGGCGGACGCGGGCTTGTCCCAGACATCCAGCGCGGCGGCGCGGGCGAGAGCGCGGACGTCCTCTTTGGTGAGGCCGGCGTCGGCCAGCGGCGCGAGCACAGCGTGCGCAGCGGCAGCCTGCTGGCCGGGACGATAGTCGCGGGTGTCGTCCGCGTTGAGGCCGTAGATAACGTGCTCGATGGCGCGCGCGGTGCGCTCGTGCTCGAGGACGGTGAAGAGCTCGTCCTTGCAGTGGAAGCAGCGGCTGGCATCGTTGCGGGCGTAGTCTTCGCTGGCCAGCTCGGCGGTAGCGATGGTGACGAGCGGGATGGATTGCGATGCGGCGAAGGCAACGGCCTCGCGGAGATGGCGACGGGAGAGCGATGCGGAGTCGGCGATGATGGCGAGCGCGTTGCTGCCGAGGACGGCATGGGCGGCATAGGCTAGGTAGGCGGAATCCACGCCTCCGGAGTAGGCGACAATGACGCTTTCGAGCTGCTGCAGGCGGCGGTGGAGTGCGGCCTGCTTCGCTATGAGCGCGGTGGAACTCGGGGCGGTGAGGTCGTCGGCAGACATGCGCTGATTATCCGAGGTATTGCGGGTTGTGGTTCGTACCGTCAAACATCTGGGATGTTTTGTATTTCTCGTATTGTCCAGCCACCGAGGCGTTGACTGTTTTGGCAAGCAACGCGGTCATCTCCTCGTGCGGTAAAGGGCGGAAGTTGCGCGCGAGCGTCAGCGCCTGATTGAGCACCTGCATGGAGTCGCAGCCGGTGATGGTGACGGAGACGGGCAGGCTCATGGCGTAGTGCAGAAACTCGACCGGCGTGGCGGTCTTGCTCTGGAGCAGCACGCCGCTGCCCATCGGCTTCATGCCCAGGATGCCCATGTTGTGTTTGCGTGCGACGGGCAGGACTTTGGCGGTGAAGCTGTCGTAGTGGGCATCCATCAGGTTGAGGGGCATCTGCACGGTGTCGAAGGTGAAGCCGTGGCGGTCGGCAGTTTCGATCATGCTGAGATGGATATCGGGACTCTTGTGGCCAGTGAAGCCGATGTAGCGGATCTTGCCGGCCTTCTGCGCCTGCTTCAGCACGTCGACGACGTACCCCGGGCGGAAGGCCTGCTCCGGATCGCCGGGGCGGATGACTTCGTGAATCTGCATGAGGTCGATGTGGTCGGTTTTCAGGCGGCGGAGGGAGTCCTCGAGCTGCTTCGACGCGGCGGTGGGGGTGCGGCCGTCGATTTTGGTCATCAGGAAGGCCTTCTTGCGATAGCCGTCCTGTAGGGCGAGGCCCATGCGACGCTCGCTGTTGCCGTCGTTGTAATCCCAGCAGTTGTCGAGGAAGTTGACGCCGGAGTCGAGCGCAGTGCGGATAATACGGGTGCTGTCCTGATCGGAAAGGCTGGGTTTGCCGATGTGAGCGCCGCCGATGCCGATGACGGAGACAGACTGGCCGGTGCGGCCAAGGGTGCGGCGCGAAATTTCGCCGGGAGCGGCGATGGCCTCTTCCCGCAGAGCGACGAGGGCGGCAAGGGCGGCAGCGGATTTGAGGAAATCTCGTCTCTCCATGACCTGCATCTCCTTTGCTATGCGATGCACGCCGGAACCAGCGTGATTGCTTTGCGCGCCGGGGCCGACAGATTAGGCTAGTAGGGGAAACACGCCGCAGTGAGAACGATCCCGATCCCCTTCTTCCGAGCCAGCACTCCGCTGACACCCGCCGAACGGCTGGCCAAGCGGCATCTTGTCTTACAGGATACGCTTGCGCTGCTCAGTATTCTGGCTGTCACCTGCGTGCTGGCGGTGCTGACCTGGCTGATCTTCCGGTCCTATTCACAACATCAAAGGGATGCGGCGGCACGCTGGAAACGCCGCGGCGAGGACGCGCTGGCGCACAACAATGCCAACGCTGCCGTCTACGACCTGCGGACCGGGCTAGGTTACGGGCAGGACGATCCTTCGACTGAAGTGGAGCTGGCGAGGGCGCTGGCTCTGCTGGGCACCCCGCGCAGCCTGCAGGAGGCGACGGTCTACCTGAATACGCTGTGGGAGAAGGAGCCGGGCAACGGAAACATCAATCTGCAATTGGCGCGCGTGCTGGCCCGGCAGGGGCAGGTTAAGGCTGCTCTGGACCATTACCATGCAGCGATTTACGGCGTGTGGAATGGCAACGGCGCGGTCGAGGGGCGGCAGGCGCGACTGGAGATGGTGCGCTACCAGATCTCGCTGGGACGCTTCAACGATGCGCGCGGCGAACTGCTGATTGCTGCGGGCAACGATACTTCGACGGGCACCTTGATGGAAGTGGCGCGACTGCTGACGGAGGCGCATGCGCCGGCCGATGCGCTGCATGTGTATCGCGAGGTTGCGCAACGACGTCCGGTGGTGGTGCAGGCCCTGGAGGGCACGGGCCAGATGGCATTCACGCTGGGGCACTATCGCACGGCGCGCGAATATCTAGAAAGAGCGCTGAACGCGGCAAGCGCGGCACATCCGCTGGCAGACCGGGCGACGGCCGAGAAGAACCTGCACACGGCGAATGCCGTGATGGCGATCTATCCGTCGCCGGCGCTACCGCAGCGGGAGCGGCTGCGGCGCGTGGTGCGGGCCTATGACGTGGCTCGGAAGCGCTACAGCGCCTGCGCGAACGGGAATGCCGGCCAGAACAACACTGCGCAGGACGGCAACACGCAGGTCCGGAACAGCCAGGATATGGCCGCGCTCGGCAATCGCTGGCAGGCGTCACGGCCACGGCTGACCGTAGCAGAGCTGGCCGCTGACGGACAGCTCGAACAGGCTACGTTGCAACTGGTCTATGACACCGAGCAGGTGACCGAGCACGTATGCGGAGAGCCGGCCGGCGAGGATGCGGCTCTGCTTCGCATTGCCGCATCACCGGACACAGTGAACCAGTAGCGCAAGGAACCGATGAGTCAATCGAAGCAATGAGCACGGAAACAACAGCGGACACAAACGAAGCGACGAAAGTTGCGGCGAAGCAGTTGGCGGAGCACGCGGAGATGGAGTCGATGCCGCCCGTCGAGCCACTGCAGATGTCGCAGATCGACATGCTGAAAATCGCGCCCACGCGCGATGAGCGCCTCTTCCTGGTGCTGTCGATCTTCATCGGCATCATCTCCGGTCTGCTGGTGGTGAGCTTCCGCATCGCGATCAGTTGGGTGCAAACGCTGACGCTGGGCTCGGCCCTGCAACCCGGCTTGTTCCGGCTGATCTTCGTGCCCATGATCATGGGCCTGCTGGTGGCGGTGCTGGTGCGGTTCGCTTTTCCGGCGGCGCGCGGCAGCGGCGTGAACCAGACCAAGGCCGCACTCTACATCTACAACGGCTACATCTCCTTCAAAACGGTGATCGGCAAGTTCATCACGTCGGCGCTGGCGATAGGCGGCGGCTTCTCTCTGGGGCCGGAGGACCCGTCACTGCAGATTGGCGCAGGCGTAGCTTCGGTGATCAGCCGCAGGATGGGAATGAGCCGGCAGCGGCTGCGGCTGTTCGCACCTGTGGGCGCAGCGGCAGGCCTGGCGGCTGCGTTCAACGCGCCGATCTCGGCCATCCTGTTCGTAATTGAAGAGGTGATCGGGCGATGGAGCGCGGCGGTATTGGGCTCGGTAGTGCTGGCGGCGATCTCGAGCGTGGTGGTGGCGCGGCGATTCTGGGGATCGGAGCCGATGTTCCAGGTTCCGGCGGTCACGGTGACCGATTCGCGCGAGATGCTGGCCTATGCCGTGCTGGGCGTGATCGGCGGACTGGCGGCGGTCATTTTTTCGCGGTCCCTGGGATACCTCCGGCCCAGGCTGCGCAAGCTGCCGCGCTGGACCCTGTTGGTACAGTCACCGATCGCCGGACTCGGAGTGGGGCTGATCGCCTTTTTCGGCTTCCCGCAGGTGATGGGTCCGGGCTATGAGGTGATGAACCATGCGATGCATGGTCAGTTCCTCTGGACGACGCTGCTAGCACTGGCGCTGTGGAAGATCCTGGCGACCACGATTTCGTTTTCCAGCGGCACGCCGGGCGGCATGTTTGCGCCAACCTTATTTATCGGTGCGGTGCTGGGCGCATCGATCGGAACGTTCGAAAAGATACATTTCCCCAATCTGCACATTACGGTAGGAGCTTACGCGCTGGTGGGCATGGGGGTGCTGTTTGCGGCATTCCTGCGCGTGCCGCTCACCTCGGTCTTCATGGTATTGGAGATGAGCGGCAACTACTCCATCATTCTGCCGGTGATTCTGGCGAATACCATCGCCTACCTGGTATCACGCAGCCTGCAGCCGCACGCCATCTTTGAGGTGTTCACGCATCAGGATGGCCTGGACCTGCCGTCGATGGAGGAGCAGCGCGAAGAGGTGGTGCTGCATCTGGAGGACGCGCTGCGCCCGTTGTCTGTGCCGGTGATTGAAGCGGGCGCAACGGTTTCCGCAGCCATCGCCGAGCTGGAGGCGAAGAAGGCGGATGTCTTCCTGGTGAAGCTGCCGGGGCACGCGTGGTATTCGATGACGCGGGCAGAGTTGGCCGGCATTGCCGCGGTGAGCGCACCGGAGACGATGATCGCGAGCGTGCTGAAGCCGGACCGCGCTCCTCTGCTGTTCCCGGACCTGCCGCTCGATTCGGCCCTGCCCCATCTGGCGCGGTGGCCGATTCTGCCTATCCAGAATCGGGCTGTCCGCGGGTCGATTGAGGGTACGGTCACCCTCGCGGATGTGCTCTCGCGATACCAGGCCACATAAGGACGGTGTGGCACACTGGGGAGACGCTTTCGTCTTCGCAGAACGCAACACGATGAACCTGAATCAGCGATTGATCGCCGGATTGTTACTGCTGGTGGCCCTGGCCACGGCGCTTGCCGTGCTGGCCCTGAGCACGCTGCACGGCGTGCAAGCCAGCGTGGCACACACGATCAAGCTGGTGGCGTGGATCGCAATCCCTACTGCGGTCTGCATCGCCGTCGGTATCGCGATTGCCGTGCTGCGGCCGCTGCGCCACGCAGCCGAACAGATGCGGGCCATTGGACAGGGCACCCTGGAGCAGCGGCTGGACTGGAGCGCAGACGATAGCCTGGGGCAGATCGCCAACGACGTAAACCGCATAGCGGTGCATGTGCGCGACCTGCGCGAGACGGAGTTTGGGCGGAAGCAGATGGAGCATCAGCTCTCGGACGCCGTGGTGCAGTCGATCTTTGAGCCGGTGATCGTAACGGACGCGAAGGGGCAGGTGCTGAAGCTGAACACGGCCGCCGAACAACTGCTGGGCGAGTCGGCGGGCGATCGGATGGCGCTGGAGAATACGCCGGGCGGCCAGAAGATCCTGAAGGCGGTGCGGGATGCTGTCTCCATGCAGCGGCCAGTGGCGCACGAAGGCGAAGCGGCGCTGCTGCCGATGTGGATCGGACAGGCGGAGCGCAGCTACCGGCTGCGCACGACACCGATCCGCGACAATGACGGCAAGCTGCTGGGCGCGGTCAGCGTGCTGGAGGACGTGACCGAGCTGCAGGACCTGGACCGCTTCAAGACGCGGTTTATCGCCGTAGCCTCAGACAAGCTGCGCACGCCGCTCGAGCAATTACGGCTGGCCCTCTACTCATTGACGAAGGGGTTCGCCGGCGATCTGCGGCCGCTGCAGAGCGATTTGATTTACGGGGCACAGGAAGAGGCGGAGCGGCTGAACGATCTGATGGCAGACCTGATCGATGTGGCGGAGCTCGATACGGGCAAGCGTGAGCTGCGCATGGAGCGGCTGCGGCCCATCGACATTCTGCGCGATGCAGCGCTGCGCTTTCAGGAAGAAGCCAAGAAGCGCGATGTGCAGATACATATTGAGGCGTTCAGCGACCTGTCGCCAGTCCACGGCGACCGGCGCGCGTTGAAGAGCGTGATGGACAATCTGCTCTCCAACGCGCTGCGCTTTACGCCGGCGAAGGGCACCATCGTGCTGGAGGCGCAGGAGCAGAAGAAGCGGGTGCAGTTCTTTGTGCGGGACACAGGCGTGGGCATCGAGCCGGAGCGGCTGAAGCGCGTCTTTGGGCGGTTCGTGCAGGGAGCGCGCACTGCAGAAGAGGTACGCGGCGCCGTGGGGAGCGCAGGACCAGATGGCACCGGGCTGGGACTGGCGCTGGTGCGGCGGCTGATTGAGCAGATGCACGGGCAGGTCTCCGTAGAAAGCCGCGTGGGACATGGCACGACCTTCAGCTTTACGCTGCCGCTGGCGCCGACGCGCATCACACGGCACGTCATCGAGGTTGGCTAATGAGCGAGCCGATGCAGCCACCGCTGCCTGATCCCAAGCAGCCCACCGATGCTTCCGCTACCGAGCCGGACCTGCAGGACCGTGTGCTGCCGCCCGAGCCGGCGAAGCTGAAAATCTATCTTGGCGCAGCGCCGGGCGTGGGCAAGACCTACCAGATGCTCGAGGACGCGCACCTGATGCGCAAGCAGGGCATCGATGTGGTGATCGGCTTCGTGGAGCCGCACAAGCGCGCGGACACCGAAGCGATGGTCCGTGATCTGGAGGTCATCCCGCAGCGCGCGATTCCCTATCGCTCCGTGTTGCTGCACGAGATGGACCTGGACGCGATCGTGGCACGGCATCCGCAGGTTTGTATAGTGGATGAGCTGGCGCACACGAATGTGCCGGGCTCCAAGAACCGCAAGCGCTACGAGGACGTGCTGGAGCTGCTGGACTCGGGCATCGACGTGATGACCGCTGTGAACGTGCAGCATCTGGAGACGCTGAACGACGCCGTGGCGCGCTCGGCGAATACGACGATCCGCGAGACCGTACCTGACAGCCTGCTGAAGCGGGCGGACGAGATCGTGAATGTGGACCTGACGGTGGAGGAGCTGCGCTCGCGGCTTCGTCAGGGAAAGATCTACGCGCCGGAGAAAATCGAACAATCGCTGGCGAATTTCTTCCGCAAGGGCAACCTGAACCTGCTGCGCGAGCTGGCGCTGCGCACCACGGCGGCTGAGGTGAGCTCGCAGGCGGCGGACTATCGGCGATCGCAGGGGCTGGAGCAGGCGCCGATCCCGGAAAAGGTGATGGTGTGCCTGTCGCCGCGTACCGGCACCGACCGGCTGCTGCGCGCCGGAGCGCGGATTGCTTCGCGGCTGTCGACCATATGGTATGCGGTGCGGGTGGAGACGCCGGAGGAGGCGGAGCATCCTAACCCGGAAGAGAAGCAACGCATGGAGGAATATCAGCGGCTGGCGCGGGACCTGGGCGCGAAGGTGGTGGTGCTGAAGGACAAGAAAGTGTCGAATGCGCTGATCCAATTTGCCAAGCAGGAAGGCATCTCACACGTGGTCTTCGGGCAATCGGCACGCTCGCGCATGGATATTCTGCTGCGCGGCTCGGTCATTAATCGCTTCCTGGCGGAGGTACGCGACGTGACGGTGCAGGTAGTGCCGATGCAGAAGCCGCGCCGCTCGGAAGCGAAGTAAGAATCGGAATTTTAAAAGGAGAAACGAATGGCAGATGCAAATGTGACGATCACGGCAAAGCCCAACGGGCCGCTGCGCGTGGAAGGGCCGATCCGGCTGATCGATGTGGATGGCACGGAGATCAACCTGGAGGGCAAGCCTGCGGTGTCCTTGTGCCGCTGTGGGGCATCGACGCGGAAGCCGTTCTGCGACGGGACGCACTCGAAGATCGGTTTCCAGGCGGCCGAGGCGGCGGTGGCCGCGGAGCAGAGGCAGGCTGCGGAAAAACAGACTTCTTGACAAGAGACGACGCCGGGCGGAATCTTAGCCGTGCCCGGCGCGGCGATCGAACTGTGCAAGCCAGCCGCGTGCAAAGGAGAACCACCGAATGATACGAGCCACCCGATGGATTCGAGTTGCCTGCCTGCCCGTAGCCCTGGCCGCCACCATGCTGATGTCGCATGCAACGGCCCAATCCAAGAAGACTGCTGCCCGGACACCAGTAGCGAACGCCAGTTCGGCGACGGCGGCAACCAACCTGGTTGATCTGAACTCCGCCACGCTCGATCAGTTGAAGGCGCTGCCTGGCGTGGGCGACGTGTACGCGCAGAAGATTGTCGATGGCCGTCCGTATGCGAAGAAGACGGACCTGGTCACGAAGAAGATCGTGCCGGCTGCGACCTACAAGAAGTTTTCCAGCCAGGTGATCGCGAAACAGAAATAGGACTTGCCGTCCGGACGAAGGCACCTGCGGCGCGAGCTGTAAGGTTCGATTCCGCTGATCGCTCAGGTCCGGATGCTGTGTGCAGGCTGCAGGTCCGACAGACGTATCGCTGTTCTCAAATAAAGAATGCGGCCGCCGCGAGAGCATAATGTTCCGGCGGCTGTTTCTTTGTTCGAGAGGAATAATTGATGCGATTTGTGCCGATTGGTCTGACACTTCTGCTCACCGCCCCACTGCCTTCCATACAACTACACGCATCTCCAGCTGAAACGCCGTTCACGCTGGAAGAGGTGATGAGCGCACCGTTCGTCTCCGATTTGACGGCGGCTCCGGCGGGGGCGCGGGTGGCATGGATCGCAGACGCCGAAGGCCGGCGGAACATCTGGGTGGCGCGGCTGGATTCGCACGCGAGCGCGCAGCAGATCACACACTACGATGCCGACGACGGACTTGAGATCAGCGGGCTGGCCTGGTCGGCGGATGGGGAGTGGCTGGCCTACACGCGCGGCGGCGATGCGGAGTGGCCGGAGCGGCCTGCGCCGAATCCGGCGCTGCTGATGCCGGGCGTGAAGCAGGAGGTGTGGCTGATTTCCGCAAACGGCGGCGCGCCGCGCGATATTGGCGAGGGCCATGCTCCAGCGATTTCGCCCAAAGGCGATGTGATTGCGTATCTCGAAAAAGGGCAGATCTGGACGGCTAGCTTGAAGGACACGGCGGGCAAGCCTCAGCAGCTTTTTCAGGGACGCGGCGAGGAGCAGGACCTACGCTGGTCTCCCGATGGCAGCGCGCTGGCGTTTGTGAGTTCGCGCGACGACCACAGCTTCATCGGTGTGTATCGCTTTGCGACCAAGACACTGGAGTATCTGGCGCCGGGCACGTACACCGACAGCAATCCTGCGTGGTCGCCAGATAGCAGACAGATCGCGTTTGTGCGGCAGCCGCTCGCGTCCGACTACGCGTCGCGATGGATGCGCGAAGCCCCAGTGCCGTGGTCGATCTGCGTGGCCGATGCGCAGAGCGGCGAGGGACACGCGGTGTGGCATGCGGAGCGCGGCGCGGGCAGCATCTTTCATGAGACGGGCGGCGCGAGCGAGCTGTGGTGGAGCGCTGACGGCAAGATCGTCTTTCCCTGGGAACGCAGCGGATGGACGCGGCTCTATGCGGTGCCATCGAGCGGCGGCACGGCCACACTGCTGACCCCGGGCGACTTCGAAGTGGACCGCGTCGCCTTCGGCCCAGACCGCAAGCGCGTTGTGTACTCGTCGAATCAGCACGGCAGCGATCCCCTGGATGAGGATCGCAAGCATCTGTGGAGCGTGAGGCCGGATGGAGGTCCGCCGCAGGAGCTGACGCAGGGAGACGGCATCGAGACGGAGCCGGCAATTGCGTCGGACGGCACGATCGCCATGGTGCGGATGGATGCGCATGTGCCCGCGCGTGCTGCGGTGCTGGAAGCGAGCGGCCCGCGCGACCTGGCTCCGCAGACCTTCCCGGCAGACTTTCCGGCGGCAAAGCTGGTGGTTCCCGAGCAGGTGATCTTCAGCGCGGCAGACGGGATGCGGATTCACGGGCAGCTTTTCCTGCCGCACGACGGGAAGGCAAAGCATCCGGCGGTGGTGTTCTTCCATGGCGGATCGCGGCGGCAGATGCTGCTGGGCTGGAATCCGATGGGCTACTACTCGAATGCCTACGCGATGAACCAATACCTGGCGAGCCGCGGCTATGTGGTCCTGTCGATCAACTACCGCAGCGGCATCGGATACGGATTGGATTTCCGGCAGGCGCTGCACTTTGGTCCCGGCGGGGCGAGTGAGTTCAACGACGTGATTGGCGCGGGGCTGTATCTGCGCAGCCGCGCGGACGTGGACGGAAAACGCATTGGCGCGTGGGGCGGCAGCTATGGCGGCTACCTGACGGCGCTGGCGCTGGCGCGCGCATCCGATCTGTTCGCCGCGGGCGTGGACCTGCATGGGGTGCACGACTGGAGCCTGGAGATCGACTTGTGGAAGCCATCGTCGGAGTTCGCCTGGGACCGCGAAGCAGCATCGCGAGTGGCATGGGAGTCGTCGCCCATGGCGTCGATGGATACGTGGCGCTCGCCGGTATTGCTGATCCAGGGCGACGACGACCGCAATGTGCTGTTTGCCCAGACGGTGCGCCTGGCGAATGGGCTGCGAGCACGCGGCGTACCGGTGGAGGAGCATGTGTTCCCGGACGAGATCCATGACTTCCTGCTGCACCGGGACTGGGTAACGGCATACCGGCTGGGCTCGGACTTCTTCGATCGCACGCTGGCGGAGCCTGGGACGAAATAAGGCTGATATAGCCACCCGTGCTTGTACTGCTGCCCCCACCCTGTTACGCTCTTCACAGCATGACTTTCCGCCACACCTGTCGCCCCTGTTGTTGTGCTTGTCCATCAAGCCACGGGTGGCAGTTCGCGCGCACTTAGTCCCGCGACAACTCTTCCAGAAAGACACCCGTTGCTGATCAGCACGGGTGTTCGTCGTTTGGGCAGTCTTTCCCGGTTGATCAGCATTCACCCACAGAGGTTCCGATGCTGGCTACCGAGAATGTCCCCGAGTACACTTCGCCCCCTTCGCCGAGTCCGTCGCGACTGAGCCATCTGCGTTTGCTCGAGGCGGAGAGCATCCATATTCTGCGCGAGGTCGCGTCGGAGTTTGAACGGCCGGTGATGCTCTACTCCATCGGCAAGGATTCCTCCGTGATGCTGCGGCTGGCGCAGAAGGCGTTCTTTCCCGGGCCGATTCCCTTCCCGCTGCTGCATATTGATACCGGGTTCAAGTTCCGGGAGATGCTTGCCTTCCGCGATGCGATGGCGCGCTCTGTAGGCGTGGAGCTGCTGGTGTGGCGCAACGAGCCGGCGATTGCGGCGGGCACGAATCCCATCGTGCTGGATACAAAGCGCTGCTGCGGACTGCTGAAGACGCAGGCGCTGCTCGATGCGCTGAAGCATTACGGGTTCGATGCGGCATTCGGCGGCGCTCGGCGCGACGAGGAGAAGTCGCGCGCGAAGGAACGGATTTTCTCCTTCCGAGACAGCGCCGGGCAGTGGGACCCGAAGAACCAGCGGCCCGAGCTATGGAACCTGTATAACTCGCGCATCCATCCGGGCGAGAGCATCCGTGTCTTTCCGCTCTCGAACTGGACCGAGATGGATGTGTGGCAGTACATCCACGAGGAAGAGATTCCGATTGTGGATCTCTACTTTGCGAAGCCGCGGCCGATGTACGTGCGCGGTGATGCACTGCTGCCGATAGAGCAGGCGTTTGTGGCGCGCGCAGGTGAGCAGCCGCAGATGGTGAAGAGCCGGCTGCGTTCGCTCGGCTGCAGCCCTTGCACGGGCGCGATCCGCTCCGATGCGGACACGCTGCCGAAGATCATCGCGGAGCTGCTCTCGTTCAAATCATCCGAGCGGGCGAATCGTGCGATCGACTATGACCAGGAAGGCTCGATGGAGATCAAAAAGCGGGAGGGCTACTTCTAAATGGCTTGTACGCTGACACAACCAGATCTAGGGACGCCGATTGAAGGTGATTTTTCGATCCAGGAGTTCCTTGCGCGCGAGCGCGAGAAGGACCTGCTGCGCTTCTCGACGGCGGGATCTGTCGATGATGGGAAGTCGACGCTGATCGGCCGGCTGCTCTATGACACGCAAAGCGTGTACGACGATCAGGTGAACGCGATCCGCGGCAAAGGCACGGCCGGCCCGCAGCTTGATTTTGCGCTGCTCACCGACGGGCTCCGCGCGGAGCGCGAGCAAGGCATCACGATTGACGTGGCATATCGGTACTTTGCGACGCCGCGGCGCAAGTTCATCATCGCAGACACGCCGGGACACGAGCAGTACACGCGCAACATGGCGACTGGCGCTTCAACGGCGGACGCGGCCATCGTGCTGGTAGATGCGCGCAAGGGCGTGCTGCCGCAGTCGCGGCGTCATGCGTATATCGCGACGCTCCTGGGCGTGCGGCACATCGTCGTCGCAGTGAACAAGATGGATCTTGTCGGCTACGACCCGGACATTTTTACATCGATTCGAGCCGAGTTCGAGAGCTTTGCGCGATATGCGGCGACGGAGACCGGCCACGCAGCGGAGCTGCATTTCATCCCGGTGAGCGCACTGTTAGGCGTGAATGTGGTGCACGCGTCGGACGAGACGCCCTGGTATAACGGGCCGTCGCTGCTGGAGGTGCTAGAGTCACTGCCGGCAATCGCGCAGCAGCACACGGCGGCGGCGTTTCGCCTGCCGGTGCAGCGCGTCATTCGTCCGCACCAGGGATTTCGCGGGTTTGCGGGGCAGATCGCGTCCGGAACGATTCATGTAGGCGATCGGGTGAGCGTGCTGCCATCGGGCAGAACCTCCCAGGTGGAGCGGATCGTTACGTATGACGGCGACCTGGAGGTTGCGCACGCACCGTTATCTGTCACCGTTACGCTTACAGAAGAGCTGGACATCAGCCGTGGTGATCTGCTGACGCGCGCGGGAGAAGAAGCCCCGGTAGCTCGGCGGTTTGCAGCATCGCTGGTGTGGATGGACGCGCGGGCGCTCGATGGCTCGCGGCGCTATCTGCTGAAACACGCAAGCCAGACGGTGCCGGCGGAAGTGCGGCTGCGGCATGGCGTGGATCTGGACCGCTCGCGCACGCAAGCGGCTGAGACACTCGCGATGAACGGCATCGGCGTGGCAGAAATTGAAACGCGGCGGCCGATTGCGCTGGAACGCTACAGCGACAATCGCACGCTGGGCGCATTCGTGCTGATCGATGCGGAGACACATGCGACCGCGGGCGCGGGCATGATCCGCGAGGTTCTCTATGGGGAGCGAAATGCGGTTAGCGACTCGCCCGTGACTGCGCTGGAGCGCGCTGTTCGCTGGGGGCATCCGGGCACAGTGCTGCGCCTGAATGCTCCGGCCGCAGTGGCGCATGCGCTGGAGCGCGCACTGCTAGAGGCGGGAACATTCGTCGTGCGGCCGCCGGATGACGATACGACTACGCCGGGGATTCTGGCCGACGCCGGCGCGCTGGTGCTTGTCGCACAGAAGCGGAACACGATTTCGCTTCGCATCGGCAATTCGCATGAGGAGCTTGTACCTGCTGGTGACACAACAAGCGTCGTAGCAGACCTGCTTACGCGGCTGCGGCAGGCGAAGGTTCTTCCTAAGGAGCGTGTGCAATGAGCGTTCTTGCCGGATTGGACGCGAAGCTGGAGGGGGTGCAGCAGCAACTGCGGCATGCCTTCGCAAATGCTCCGGACATCGATGATGTGTGCCTGACGTGCAGCTTTCAGGCAGAAGATGTCCTGCTGCTGAAGCTTGCTCTGGAGCTGCGGCCGCAGTTGCCGACGTTGTTCCTGGATACCGGATATCACTTTGCCGAGACTTACACCTACCGCGATCGCATCGCGCGCGAATGGAACGTCAGGCTCATCAACCTGCTGCCTTTGCAGACCGTCGCGGAGCAGGAGGCCGAGCAGGGGCTGCTCTATCAAACGAGCCCGGATCGCTGCTGCGCGGCGCGCAAGGTCGAGCCGCTGTTTCGCGCTGTTGCGAACTACAAGGTGTGGATCACCGGGTTACGGCGGGAGCAGGCGAAGACGCGCGCGACGCTCGAAGAATCCGCGCTCTTCACCTTGCCCGGCGGACAGCAGGTGTTGAAGCTGAGCCCACTCGCGCATTTCACAACAGCGGATGTATGGCATGCATGCGAGCAGTTGGAGATTCCGCTGCTGCCGTTGTATGCGCGCGGATACTCGTCGATCGGCTGTGAGCCCTGCACGTCGCTGCCGCTCGATTCTGGCGATGCGCGATCAGGCCGTTGGGGCGGACGTAAGGTGGAGTGCGGCATCCACATCGAAGCAGCAAAGTAAGCGGCACCCAGTAGGCGATACGGGAGAAGCGTGGAATACCTGATCGGGTTCATCATCGCCGTCTTCATCGCGCTCACGGGCGTCGGCGCGGGCACCATCACCACGCCGCTGCTGGTGCTGATGCTGGGCGTGCCTGCGGGCGTGGCGGTGAGCGTCGGGCTGACGTTTTCCGCGGCGGTGAAGCTGGTGCTGCTGCCGGCGCAGATCTGGCGCAAGCAGGTGGCATGGCGCACGCTGGCCTACATGCTGGTGGGCGGCGTTCCGGGTGTGCTGGCAGGCGCGTTTCTCCTCCACAGATTCGTCGACACCGGCGCGAAGCAGCTGGTGAACGGTACGCTGGGTGTGGTGCTGGTCCTGACCGCACTGTGGCAAATCTTCTTTTCATTCCGGCCGGTGGAGCGGCAACCGATTCCGCGCGACCGGGCGCATCTGCTGCCCTGGTTGATGCTGCCGGTGGGCGCGGAGGTCGGCTTTTCCTCGGCAGGCGCTGGCGCATTGGGCTCTGCCGCGCTGCTGGCGCTTACCCCGCTGGCACCTGCGCAGGTGGTGGGGACGGATATTGCATTCGGCTTTTTTACCTCGTCACTGGGCAGCGGTGCGCACTGGTTTACGGGCGCGATGGACGGGCCGCTGCTGCTGCATCTGGTGGCCGGCGGCGTGGTGGGCGCGGTGTTCGGCACGATGATAGCCAGCAGCGTTCCCAAGCGGCCACTGCGGTTTGCATTATGGGTTTGGCTGCTGGTGATTGGCGGGATTTTTCTCTATCACTCAGGTGCTGCAACAGTACACGCCATTACGCGTTAGCAGGGGCGTCCTCACTTTTGCTTGCGGATGATGGCGTTATTGATAAGCGGCTTGGACCAGAAGCCGACACTCCACACATAGCCGAAGGTGAGATAGAGCAGCGCCATCGCGGCACGCAGCCCCAGGTGATCTCCGATACGGCCGATGATCGCGGGGACGACCGCGCCACCCATAATGCCGGTGGCGAGTATGCCGGTGAACGAGCCGTGGTACTCCGCGACCGAGTTGAGCGCGAGGGAGATGAGGATGGGCCACATGACCGATGCGAAGAGGCCAACGAGGGGAAGCGCGATCACAGAAACCGATGCGGAACCGAAAAGGCCGAGCGAAAGTAAGGCCAGCGCGCCTGTGGCCGCCCCGATAAGGATCCGGCGGCTATCGAAGATGCGGAGCAGGAATGCCCCGGCGAAGCAGCCGCAGGTCATCAATCCCCAGAACCAGGAGACCGCACGCGCGCCGACGGTGTGCGGATCGTAACCGTGGTAGTGGCTTAGAAACTGCGACATCCAATTCGCGGTTCCCTGCTCGCAGCCGACGTAGGCAAAAATAGCGAGAAAGTAGAACCAGACAAGCGGGCGGCGCGCGAGACTGCTGTACATCGCCAAGGTGCCGGGGCGCTCCTCGGCCGTGTGGCTGACCGCGGGAAAGCGCGAGACGGTGATGACGACCACCATAGCGACTGCCACCGCGGCAAATATCCAGTAGAGAGAGACCCAGGGCATGCCTGCCGGCGTGACGCGCCGCAGAATGCGCAGGAGCGGGTTCGCCGATTGCGCGTGAGGAAGGTTCAGCACCAGGTAGGAGTAAATCCAGGGGCTGACGAAGGATGCAGAACCGAAGAGCAACTGCGCGATGGTTTCGTTGAGCGCGAAATGCTCTTCGCCGCCGGCTACGCGCAGCAGCGGATTGATGGCGACCTGAAGCATCGCCATCCCAATACCGATGATGAAGAGTGAGACGAAGGCGATCCGATAGGTGGGATGAACTGCGAAGCCGATGGAGCCGAACGCCGCGCCTACGAAGGCGCCGATCATGACCGGCTTTTCCGAGTAGCGCTCGACCAGAAAACCGGCGGGGACGGACATGACGCCGTAGGCGATGAAGAAGGCGAAGACCAGAAACCCGGCAGCGCCCATGCTGGCGGAAAAGGTGCTGATGATGTCCGGGACGATGGGACCGAGGATGTTGCTGAGCAGCGAGATGACGAAGAACACAAGAAGAATGAGACCAACCAGGAATCGGTTCCTCGCCATGAATGTCACATCCTATTTCGCGAAGCGGTGATGCCAGACGCGCGCTGCGCCGATGAGGTTGGCGTCGGCGCCGAGAGAGGCGAGACTCATTTCCACCTTGTCCAGTGGCACGAAGCGGCATCCCTGCTGCATCACGTTCCGGATATCCTCCAGAAAAGCGCCGGCGCTCTTCATGACGCTGCCGCCGAGGATAATGGCGTCCGGCACAAAGAGATTCACGAGATTGGCGAGACCGATGCCGAGATAGAAAGTCTCGCGCTCGACAGCGCGCGCGGCGAGTGGATCACCGGCCATGGCGTGCTCATAGATGTGTCGGGCGGTAAGACCGGAACTGCCGCGGTATTCGGGATGCGATACCATCCACTTCGCCATGGCAGGACCTGAGGCCATGGCTTCCCAACAGCCGCGCAATCCGCAGGAGCAAGGCGGCCCCTGCGCCTCGATGACCTGATGCGCGACTTCGGGATGCGCGCCATCGACGCCGCGGTAAAGATGGCGGTCGAAGATCATGCCGCCGCCGAGCCCGGTGCCGACCGTGATGTAGATGAGCCGCGACTTGTTCTTGCCTGCTCCCCAGCTTGCTTCGGCCAGCGCGCCTGCATCGCCGTCGTTCTCCATCGCAACGGATACGCCGAACTCCCGCGCGAGATCGTCGACCGGCGACGCGCCGCTCCATTGCGGAACGGTGTCGAGGTGCTCGAATCTTCCGGCGAGCGGATCGACCGGGCCGGTGGATCCGATGCCGATGCCGGAAATGTTGACGTTTGCTTTGCTTGCTGCTTCCCGCAGCATGCCTGCGATCTGGGCGAGAGCCTGCGGCCACGCACCGGCCGCCTGCGTTGGTACTTCGCCGCGTGCGAGCACACGTCCGGAGTCATCGACTATGCCGCACGCGATCTTGGTGCCGCCGATATCCACTGCGCCGATCGCATTCATGTGCAGATGTCCCCGGCGATGATCCACGCTCAGAGTGCGGGCGTCACGACGATGTTGCGAAATGCAACGTGGCCCTTCTCACTGCCCTGCAGATAGATCGGACCGGGCATTGCCTCGTGGCTGTCGAGCGCGCCGCCGGTGATGCCGGGAATTTCCTGGTTGTCGATGACGGTTATACCGTTCAGCACCACCGTGACCTTGCGGCCGATGAGTGTGATGTCGAAGGTTTGCCAGACATCGGGGCGGCGCGGCTGCTCAGGGTTTGGAGCGAGAAAGCCGTAGATGCCGCCGGTGTGATGGCTGGCCGGCTCGGCTTGAGACTCGGTCTCGATCTGCGTTTCATAGCGGCCACGCAGATACACCCCACTATTCGCGTCCTTGCCGCAGTTGAATTCCAGGTGCAGTTTGAAGTCCTGAAACTTGTGGTCGTTGATGAGCTCGTGTCCGTGGCCCGGGCTCACAATGGTGCCATTCTCGACTGTCCACTCCGGCGCACCGGGCTTGTCCGGATGCCAGCCGTTGAGGTCTTTGCCGTCGAAGAGCTGGACAGGCTTGCCCCATTTCGGAGTGCGCGTGTAAATGAGCGAAGGCGCGCGGTTGCCCACCCAATGCCAGGTGCTGCCATCCGGCCCGTTGACGGTGCCGATGAGCGCTTTGCCTGTGAGCTTGCCTTCAAAGACCATGTCAGCCTTGCTGTCCTCTTCTGCTTTTGGCGAGACGAACGTGAGCTTGCCGTCCGATATCTCTACCTTTGGCAGAGGCCGCGCATTGCCCCAGCGGCCAGTGAATCGCGCCTTGAGCTGGCCGCGCTCTTCGCTGATTTCAATCCACGAAGGCCAGTCGCGATCGGGCGCTTTCAGCGTGAGATCCCAACGGCCGAGGAAGCGTGACGTGGCAGCGTTGCTGGCGGCAGATTGTGGAGTCGCGGCGTACGCCGACGCACTGCTGTATGCAGACGTAAGTGCGATGGCAACGGCAAGGATGATCTTTGGAAGCTTCACGAACGTGTCTCTCCTTTTGGAGCTTCGGCGATTGTGCTTATGCGACGGACTCAATTTTCTCTGCGGATGCGTTCCATCGGACGGGCGTGCCACGGAAGTAAGACTCATTCGCGAGATGGCAGGCCAGCGCTGCGTTGTTGCCGAAGAGCGCGTCCTGCACGACCGGCTGGCGTGAGCGCACCGACTGGAAAAATTTGTAGAGATGTGGCTTCAGGTCGTCGTAATCGGTACCGGTATAGGTGACCGTCTCGAGCGCCGGCTCCTGGCCCGGAACGGGATCATGCTCCTTATGCCATTGCGCAACGTACGCCGCCTTCATTGCAGCCGGGAATGAGTTGGAGTAGTAGCTGGGCGTGATGTCCACGCCCGCCTGCGGCTCGTAGCTGACGCTAAACTCGCGCAACTCAATCACGCCCTTGGATCCCTGGAAGCGCGTGACCTCCGCCGATTCGCAACCGAGCGAGAGACGTATATAGACGGGAATGCCCATATATTCAAACAGCACTGACTGCATATCTGGCATGTTGCGGCCGTCCTTCCAGCGAAAGATGCCGCCAAAGCAGGACGCGCGCTTCGGCACCTCATTAATACCCAGCACGAACTGCATACCGCTGATGAGATGCACCATCAGGTCACCGGCAACTCCGGTTCCGTACTCTCTCCAGCAGCGCCAGCGCGCGAAGGCAAGCGGATCGAATGGCTTCTTGGGGGCGGTGCCCTGCCACGTATCCCAGTCCAGGTTCTGCGGCGAGAGATCAGGCGGCGGCGGATATTCCCACGCGCCGGTGGGATCGTTACGGCCCAATGTCATCTCGATGAGATTGATGTCGCCGAGCGCGCCCTTGTCGTGAAACTCCTTTGCCTTGGCGCAGATCACGGAGCTGGTGCGCTGGGCGCCGATCTGCACAATGCGATCGGACTTCTTCGACGCGGCGAGCATCGCGAGGCCATCGGCCGGGTTGTGCGACATCGGCTTCTCGCAGTAGACGTCCTTGCCCGCGGCGATGGCGTCCACTACCACCTGCTTGTGCCAGTGGTCGGGCACGGCGACGATGATGGCGTCTATGTCCTTTGAGTCGAGCAGTTCCTGGTAACGGCGCGTGGTGCGGATCGGCTTGCCGACGATCTCTTTTGCCAGTTCGTGCCGACCGTCATAGAGATCGGCAGCGGCCACACATTCGACCCCGGAAAGCTCGATGGCGGTAGTGAGAAGACCCGAGCCTTCCATGCCCACGCCCACGATGCCGAAGCGAACACGATCGCTGGGCGCGACCGCGTGGCCCGCAGCGTAAGCCGGCTCTTCAAGAAAAGCTGAACCCCCAACAAGGGAAGCTCCCGCAACACCTGCAGTCGTCTGCAAAAAAGTACGCCGCGACAAAAGACCTTTGCTCATCGTTTCCGCTCCTCCGAATCCGGTTCAATCGATTGTCCACGCCGGAGTTCAACACGCTGCGCGGCGCGATTTTTGTCCGAAACGAAGGTAAGCCAAAATCGAGCGGCCGCCAACCCCGGAGTTCTGAGAAAACTCCAGGACTTGGCGGCCGCGGTCTGCGACGCAGTTGCGAGCAGCTATTGTCCGCAGGCTTTGCCGTGATCCGGGTGCGCCCCGGCGGCTTTGGCCTGTGCCTCAGTCATGTACTTCCCTTCCTTTGTCTTTCCGTAGTAGCGCGAGCCGGGGCAGTGATAGACGTTCGTGGGCGTGTTGAGCCACACCATGCCTGCTCCGCCACCGGGCGCCTGTGCCATGATGGCGGTGGAAGCCTTTGGGGTACGAGCCGGAGCCGGAGCGGCGGCAGGAGATGCAGCAGGAGCCGGCGTGGGTGCGGGCGCTGCTGCCGGAGCAGCGGCGGCGGTCGTGGTCTTCGCGGAGGCTGCCGGAGCGCTGGCATCGGCAGCAAACCACGTCTGTACTCCTTTATGACCGCGGCATGCGCCGGTCTTCTTGGGAGCACTGGTGTAACTGCCGTCCTTGCATTGGCCGGTAGACCCGGCTGGAGCGCCGGCGGGAGCCTGCGCCAGACCAAACTGACACATCCCCAATCCCAGGCCGAGAGCGATGATGCAACGTTGAACCTTCATCCAAACACCTCCGTCTTTCGATTCGTTCGGGGGATGGGCCCAATGGAGCACTTTGTTGCGCGGAACATCATAGCAAGACCGATCCAGCAGGCGCAGGTGACAAGCACGCCCAGGCCATTCCCGCGTCGCACTTCCGTGTAAGTCTCGCCTCCGCCGCCGGGGCATTCTCGCCATGCTGCGTGGGCTGCTACTCTGTTTGCCCGATGAAGCGCCAGCCGGCCATCTTCGCACTTCTGCTCGCAATGCCGTTCACACTTGCTGCGGCCAGCGATCCGCTGGCCTATCAGGATGGCGTGCTCACCAGGATCCGCACCGTCGTCGTGGGCAACTCCTGCTCCACTTCCACGCAGTCGGACGCCGCAACTTACGGCAACACCGCCCGCCGCACCGTCGATGCCTCCGCTCGCTGCTCAGATATTCGCGGCGCCGTCTACACGGTCCAGATTGGCAGCACCGAATACGAACTTACACCGGACCACTCTCGCGTCGCCCGGGTCTCTTCCTATCTGCCGCTCAGCGCCACCTTTCTAAAGCAGAGCAGCCTGGCCAACCACATGGCCGGCAGTTCGGTAAGACTCCGCAGTGAAGGCGACGCCTTTTTCGTTTTGGTCGGCAAGCGAGAGAGCCAATACCGCATCTTCGCCGCACATTAGAAATTTGCCATGGCTGATCGCGGCGAGAAACCTGCAGTTTTCCTGCGACCTTCTAAGTTATTCCGCCCTCATTGCTACCATCGGCTCCACATGACTCGCGCGCCACGCCGGCAGAAAGCTGGCCGCGACAGCAACGCATACAAAGACCGCCGTGACGGCGCTCAGCACCCATGGATCGCTCGCGCTCGTCTCATATAGCAGCCCAGCCATCACCCGGCCCGCAGCCAACGAGCCCGCTAGCCCCAGCGCAATGCCTACCGCGGTCAGTCCAAGCGCCTGCCGGACAATTGCGGTAACGACGTGCCTCCGGCTTGCGCCGAGCGCCATGCGGATGCCAATTTCAAGCGTACGCTGGATCGCCTGCTGCGCCAGCAATCCATAGATGCCCAGCATCGCGAGCAGCAACGCCATACCTGCAAAACCGCTCAGCAACACCGTGCGGAAGCGCGGCTGCGCGCTCTGCTCGCGGAGCATTCGCTGCGCCGTCTCCATGTTTGAGACCACCAGGTCCCGGTTTACGCTGGCCGCCGCCTGCTGCACTTTCTCGATCATGGCCAGCGGTTCTGCCGCCGTGCGCAGCAGCAGTTTGCCAGCCTTTCCCGGCGTCTGATGCAACGGTTGGTACACCGCAGGGAGCGTGAGATAGCCCATCTCCTGAAAGACCGTCGTCGTTTTCACATTTCCCACCACGCCGACCACTGTGAGCCATGGGGCTGTTGTATCCTCCGGGCTGCCCAGCTTGATTTGCCGTCCCAACGCATCGCCTGCCGGAAAGTAGAGCTGCGCCAGCCGCTCGTTGACAATTGCAACCGGCAGTGTGTCATGGCGATCGGCTGCGGTAAAGCGCCGCCCCGCCCGCAGCGGCACTTCGGCGGTTTGAAAGTACTCCGGGCTCACGGACTGGCTCGCCACATCATGGGCTGCCGTCCGCGCATCGAATGTTTTGCCGGCTACCGCCAGCACATCGGCCCCGCGCGGCTGCATGCTCGATGTGAGCGCGGCACTGCGCACTCCAGGCAATACGGCGATCTGCGCCAGCATCGTTTCGGCTATCCGCTCCTTTGTCGTATCCACGCCGGGCTTAACGGCCACATCCAGATCCGCAATCAGCAGATGATCTGTCCGATAGCCCAGCGGCGTTGCCGCGAGCCGCAGGAGGCTGGCCGCCAACAGCGTGGCGCCGCTCAACAGCACCAGAGATAACCCGACTTCCAGCACCACCAGCGTTCGCGCCGCACGTTGGGAGGTGACGCCGCCGGTACGGCGACCGCTCTTTAGCGCCACCGTCAGATCCGTGCGCGAAGCCTGCCAGGCCGGCGCTGCGCCGCACAACAGCATGCATGCGATCGCCAGCCCTGCAGCAAACAGCAGTACCGGCCAGCGCATCTCCACCACACTGCCAGGCGGCAGCTCAACCGGATTCATCACGCGAAAGATATGCAGCACCAGCGCTGCCAGTCCAATTCCCGCCGCAGCCCCGGAGCCGGAGAGCACCAGTGCCTCGGTCAGCAGTTGCCGGATCATCCGCGCGCGTCCGCAGCCGATGGATGCGCGAATCGCCATCTCTCGCTGCCGTTGCGCCGCACGGCCGAGCAACAGGTTGGCCACGTTGACGCAGGCGATGAGCAGCACCAGCGCCACCGCGCCGGAAAGCAGCAGCAGCCCCTGCCGCAAATTGCGTCCCGTCAGCCAGGTAAACTCCTGCTGCATGTCCAGCACCACCGGCGCGGATGGCGGGAGTGGCGTTTGCTGCGGCCTCTCCCCGGCAATGCTCGCCTGGATCGCGGTCAGCTCCTGTTCCGCCGCCGCACGCGATACGCCCGCACGCAGCCGTCCGAAGACTCCGGTCGGATGCTCCCAAGGCCTCCGTGTGAAGCCGCTGTCGGTGGGAATCACGAGCCACAACTTCGTCTGCCGGGGATAGAACGAGAACCGCTCCGGCATGACACCCGCCACGTTGCATACGCGGTTGTCGACGGTCAGATTTCCGCCGGGAAGCTGCCTGTCTCCTCCCAGTTGATCGCGCCAGTACGTATACGACAGCACCACAGCGCAGCCTGCATCCGCATCACGCCGCTCGAAGACACGTCCATATTGTGCCTGCACGCCGAGCATCGAGAAGAAGTTTGCGCTCACCGGAATTGCAAGCACGCTCTGGCGCCGGCCACGCCACAGCACGGTATTTCCGTCCGTCGCCCAGGTCAGCGCAGCCAGTTGGGTAAAGCTTTTGCTGCGGCGCTCCCACTCCTCGAAGACGCGATACTGGTTGAACCACTGGCCGGTCGCGCGATGCTCGGGCGAGCTCTGCCAGATCACCGTCAATCGCGCCGGATCGCGATAAGGGAGGGGCCGCAGCATCACGGCCTCTACGATCGAGAACATCGCTGCATTCAGGCCAATGCCTGCCGCCAGCACTGTTATCACGACCAGCGAAAAGAGCGGCTTGCGCAGCAGCATACGCGTGCCGAACCGCACGTCCTGGATGAAGCTCTCCACCCAGCTCCAGGTCTCCGCGCTTCTCTCCCGTATGCGCAGGGCATTGCCGAACTGCCGGCGCGCAGCATATGGCGCGTCGCCGGCGGAACTCCCCGTTCGCGCAGATCGGCCGCCATCGGCTCGAGATGAAAGGCCGTCTCCTCATCCAGTTCGCGCAGCAACTTCCGCCGCGAGAACAGGATCCTCACACGGGCAAGCACTTGATGCCAACCCATACTGCCTCCGCCATGCCCAACATCTCAAGGTTTACCATAGATTGTCTATGGATAGGTAGCCGCAAAAAGCCGCCTACACACGTGCGCAGGTATCCTTTCCTCAATGCCCCAACACGACTTCGAAATCGGCAATGTCCCGGTCGGCCGCGGCCAGCTTTTTCTGATTGCCGGCCCATGCGTCATCGAGAGCGAACAGCATGCGCGCACGATGGCCGATGCCATCCAGCGGATCGCGGCCGACGTCAAAATTCCCTATATCTTCAAAGCGTCTTACGACAAGGCCAACCGCACCTCGGTGACGAGCTTCCGCGGCCCCGGCCTCGCTGAAGGCACGCGCATCCTGCGCCGGATTGCTGAGGACACTCACCTTCCCGTCCTGACTGACGTGCACGAGCCTGCGCACTGCGCTGCTGTGGCTGAAGCTTGCGACGTGCTCCAGATCCCAGCCTTCCTTTGCCGCCAGACCGACCTGCTGGTCGCGGCAGGCAAAACTGGACGCGCCGTGAACGTAAAGAAGGGACAATTCGTCGCACCCGGCGACATGAAGCACGCAGTTGAAAAAATCGGGTCCACCGGCAACACGCGCGTCTTCCTCACGGAGCGCGGCGCGAGCTTCGGATATCACAACCTGGTCGTCGACATGCGCTCGCTGCCCATCCTTCGCGCCCTTGCGCCGGTGGTCTTCGACGGCACGCACTCTGTGCAGACGCCCTCAGGGGCCAATGGCGTTTCCGGCGGCCAGCCCGAGTTCATCCCCGTCCTCGCGCGCGCCGCCGTCGCCGCCGGCGTCGATGGCATCTTCCTCGAAGTCCACGACGACCCTGCCCATGCCAAATCAGACGGCGCGAATGCCCTCCGCCTCGACCGCCTTAAGCCGCTGCTCGAGCAGCTGCTGGCCATCCATGCGGTGCTCTGACGATAGGCAAGGTCGAGCTTTTCACGGAGGAACGTCGCCTCAATCGCATTCAACGAACGCTACGGGCGCGGCGTTTGTTTTTGAACATCGGTGACCACATCCATATTTAGCTGCGCCCTCACAAAACTATATGTGGTGACGTGTACCCTTCCTTCGAAAGGTCGATCAATATCCGCAATCGCGATCAGCACCAGCGAGATCAAAAGAGAGAAAGCGAATACCTGGGTGCCATGCAAGCCTGAATTCAGCGACCCGAAGGCGCAAGAGGAGGCCACAGTTACCAAGCCTCCGATGATCAGGACAAACCACAGCACTCCAGGAAGGCGTTCAGCGCTCTGCAGGAATCGGGTACGGCGATGCTCGGTGAGTGCGCTGAGTTCATAGAGCGCATGATCCTCTGCCGTGGCTTGTGTGGGCAGTGTCGCCTTCAATGTCATCAACGTCTTCCACATGGCCGCGTTGATTATTCGGGTTTCATCCGGCATCTGATCGGCCGCCATCTGCGGCCATTCTCGATTGATGACTACCGCGGCATAAGTTTGTGTAAGAGTCTGTATCTGCGTTCTCTGGGGATCAGGCAGGCCTTCGGCTAAACGGTAGATGTTCACCAGCGCATTGGCTTCGGCGTCAGCATTCAGGTCCGCCGCGCCAAAGTTCATCCAGACCGTATAAAGCATGAAGCCGAGGATGACAGCGTAGGTAGTACCCAAGACGCTGAACTGCCAACCGATCAAGTCGTTATGCAGGCGACGATTGTCTGGTTTCCAAATGCGGTTCAGGACAGCCATAAATGCCAGCGAACAGGCAAGGGTAAGCAACACGAGTAATACATCCTGGGTATCGTTCAGCATGTTGTGTATCGACCGTCCGTTGTCGGTGTTGTCTGCGGAACTCCGCGTGCTGCTGCATGGGTGCGTAACTGCATCCCATGAGCGTCAGGAGCTCGGATGGGGTACCACAATAACTGATGTCCGGTGTGAAGTCTTCAAAATTGCAGCGAGTCGGCTGCTGGAGGCGGTCCAATTCGGCCGCAAATTTCTGGAACGGGAACCGATGGCATTTCGGCATATGGGCGTGACATAATCGAGGGCGATGTCGAGCCGCATCGCCATCCTCGGGGCTTCTGGAGCAGTCGGCAGCAGCCTTGCGGCGCAGATTCTCCGCAGCCATCTGCTTGAGCCATCCGATTCGCTTCTCCTGGTCGGCCACGGCGTGCTCACTTCGGAACACAAACTGCTCGGAACCCGCATCGACCTGCTCGATGCCTTCGATGATGAGCGTGTCAACATCGAGATCGTACCGGACGTGTGCGACGTTGAAGCCGACATCATCGTCATTACCGCGGGCGTTTCGCTTTCAGCGCAATGTTCCAATCGTCGCGATATGGGCGCTGCAAACCGCGTGGTCTTTGAGCGCATCGCGGAGCAGTGCGCATCGAGACTTCCGCAGGCGTTGTACGTCGTGGTCACTAACCCGGTCGAGCTCGGAGTTCACATTCTCTCCGGCGCGGCGGACAGGAAGCGGGTCATCGGCATGGGCGCGCAACAGGATGCCCTCCGCTTCGCGCGCGCCATCGCCGCAGACCTTGGCATGAGCCGTCACGATGTGCGGGCCAGCGTTCTCGGAGAACATGGGAATGCCATGGTGCCGCTCTGGCGCAGCGTAGAGTTGCTCGTCCGCGATCCTATCCATGCAGATGCATTGAAAGATCTCATGGAGCGCGGCCTGCGCCAACCGCTCGAACAACGTGTTGAGGCTCTGCGCAGTGAGGTTGCCAATCTCGTTCTCGATGAGCGGATCGCCGAAGCGTACGACGTCACCCGCTCCGCGTTGCCGGATGCGCGCATCTTTGTCGAGCCCTTCATCACCAGACACTCGATGCATTCGACTCCCAACGCGACTTCGAATGCTACCCTGCACTGCCTGGCGGCGGCACTCGCCAACGACCGGAGACGAATTCACGGACAGGTTTTCTCTACCGGAGAAATACTGGGCAACCATGGCGTATGTGGCATCCCACTCACCTTGCATTCGGATGGCTGGCACGCGGACGCTCTAGACTGGCTGGATCTGGACGAGAGATCTGCATTGATGGGCAGCATGGAGTCTATAGAGCAATGCATCGCAGGGATTATGGCGGCCCCGCCACCGAGCCATCTTCCGGCCATGATGTCCCAGCCGGTATAAATTCAAGGGTTTCTTCTGCACACGAGAACCAACGTTACAGATGAAATCGCAGCGTGCTCTGCCGGTATGTGGCAGCTGTCGCGCAAGATGCAGCAGCGAAATTTCTCTCTGCATCCAGTGGTGCATGCTGGGAATGCCCTACGCATTTCCGCGGCACTTCGCCACGATCAGCGTGATGTCATCGTGCTGCTCCTGCGGGCTGAATGTCTGCAGCTCGCCTATCACCGAGGACACGATCCCCTGGGCTTCGTGCTCCAGATGCCGTCGCATCGACTCAATCAGGCGGTGGTCGCCGAACTCCTCGCCTACGCCGTTGAACGACTCCGTCACGCCATCGGTGTAGAGCGCCAGCGTGTCTCCGGAATGCAATTGGCACTCCACGGTCGGGCTTTCCCAGTCTCTGAACAGGCCCAGCACCGTGCCCGTCGAATGCAGCCACTCCACTTCGCCGTCGCGCCGCAGCAGCAGCGCGGAAAGATGCCCGCAATTCGTATAGCGCAGCCGCCGCGCGACATCGTCGTATTCCGCAAAGAAGACGGTAGCGTACGCGCTCTCCGCCGTGTTCTCGTAAAACAAGCGGTTAACCGATTGCAGGAATAGCCCCTGCTGTTCGCGCGCCAGCGCAAACTGGCTACGCAGATTCGCCTGGAGATTCGCCATCAACAGCGCCGCGGCAATTCCCTTGCCCGATATGTCACCCACCAGGAGGCCCAGACGCTCCTGCCCCAGGGGAAAGAAATCGTAGTAGTCGCCGCCGACGTGGCGCGCCTGTATGCATGCGCCTGCGTAGTCCAGCGTCCGCAGGGGCGGGAACGTTTGGGGAAACAAGCGCGCCTGCACCTGCTTGGCGATTTCCAACTCCTGCGCTGCGCGGCGCTCCAGCTCCTGTTTTTCCGCGTTCACGCGGCGCTGCGCTTCAATGTCCCGGCTCATCTCGTCGGAGCCAAGCAGATCGAAGACATTGCCATCCAGATCGCAGAAGGTGGCGAATACGCCGCCCCATAGCTGCGGCTGCGGAGGATGCAGGAAGCGCACGCCACGGCCGCGCCACAAATCGTATGTCGCGTGAATATCTTCCGCGATGAATGCAATCTGCGTGTGCCGCCCGATCAGCTTATAGTTCTCCGTGCCGCGATGTGGAGCGACCAGAGCAAGGATCGTGCTGCCATCGGGCGGCGCTATCGCAACCCAGCGGCCAAATTCGAACCGCGCCTCCGCCACTACGCTGAAGCCAAGCTGGTCGACATAAAACCTCAGACTGCGATCGTGGTCCCGCACGAAAACATTCGACTTGAAGATGCGCAGATAGGAGCTGCCCCGCTCGCTTTCCTCGACGGGAGCATCGCCGGCGAGCGGCCGCCCACGGACATCCCCGGTCTGGGACGGCACGGCTTTCCGAGTCTGGGATAGCACCGGTTCCGGGCTCAAGAAGGCTCCTTTCCGCACTGCGCGATCACTCTATTCTGCCAGCATGTTGCTACTCACCGTAGCCGCAAACGTTGGCCCCAGCCGACCCGCGTCATCCCACTCGTGTGCCTGTCATCCAGCTTCCACGCCGGAGATGCGCAGCCGCCTGCTCCGCCGGACACCGTGCGCTTCTGCGGCCGGAAGCCCCTGCTTTTCTGCAACTTAGATGGATGCATATTCCACACGCAAGATTTTGCATCTAACTCGGCAATTTCGGCCCCAAGCAAGAGGAGAACTGCTGTGATCCGCTTTGAATCTGCCTGCCTGCTCACCGCGATCGCTACGACCGCGGTATGTTCCAACATCGCGTCTGCGCCGGCCAGTGCGCAGACACCTGTCGCCTACGTGTATGTCTCCAACAATCCCAACAACAGCAGCACCAACGAAATCCACGCCTTCGCCGCCGCGGCAAGCGGGAAGCTTACCCCGGTCATCGGCTCGCCCTTCGCTCACGACGTCACCAGCATGGCGGTCAACGGCAAATATCTCTTCGGGTCCACGCGCGACGGCATTTATGTCACGAGCATGGCGATTGAGCCGGACGGCGCGCTCCGTTGGACCGCATCGAATGACATCGTACGTTATAACCAAGGGGATTGCGGCAGCTCTGGCCCGCTGTTTCTCGATCACACCGGCGCCTCGCTCTACAACCTGGAATTCAACGCCAACAACTGCGCCAACAACGCATACCAATCGTTCGCGGTAAATAAGTACTCTGGTAAGTTACAGAATCGCGGCAGTGGCGCATCCGGCGAATGGTTCTATCTGCCGGCCACCTTCATCGGCAACAATGTGTACGCCTACACCGCCGTCTGCCTGGCCAACATGTACTGGGAGATTGCCGGCTTTAAGCGCAGTAGCAGCGGATTGCTGAACCAGATCAATATCTCGGTCAAAAACCCGGCGCCTAAGTCCGGAGACTTCTGGTGTCCCTCGCAAGCCGCCGCCGATCCCACCAACCACGTCGCCATCACCTTCCAAGGGGTCACGCAGAGCGGATTCGCTCCCGATGGTGCTGCGCGGCTCGCCACCTTTACCGCCAGTGCGGCCGGCAACCTGACCACAACCAGCACGCTCGCCAACATGCCGGCTACTTCCGTCGGCAGTGTCAGCGACCTCAAGATGTCTCCCTCGGGCAAGCTGCTCGCCGTGGGAGGAACGGCCGGCCTGCAGGTCTTCCACTTTAACGGCGCGAGCCCGATTACGCATGACACCGGCCTGCTGACCGCGAAACCCATCGATCAGTTCTTCTGGGACAATGCCAACCATCTCTACGCGATCAGCCGATCGGCCGGGAAGCTTTACGTCTTTACCGTGACGCCCACCAGCGCCACGCAGGCGCCTGATTCGCCCTACGCCATCGCGCATCCGCAGAGCATTATCGTCCAGCCCAAAACCCGCTAAGCATTCCGCGGATGCTCTTCTCTGCCTTTCCTTATGGATAGGCAGAGAAGAGATCGCGCAGGTCTGTCGCACCCGCCGCATGTCCCAGCAACGGACGCACCCCCAGGATCTCCTCGAGCGTTCGCAAGAGTGAACTATGCGTGTAGCGAATCTCGTTCTTGTAGCCCCGTTTCACGCCATGTCCGAGCGCCAGAAATGGGATCGGTCCATCGCCGTTCCGCGCCTCGTCAGTCGCAATGAAGACGATAACGTGGCCAGCCTTATATTGCGCGGAGTCGAGGATCTGCGGAAGAAAATTTCGCAGCCAGCTATCGATGTGGGCAATCGGGTTTCCGCCGCAGCCGTCGTGGCCGTCGTGGCACATGTCGGGCGTGATGAAGTTATATCGACCGATCGCATTGCTCTTCAGATCGCGTCCCAATTGCGCCAGCGGTCTTACATGCTGGATGCAGTATGAGGAGCGGGCATTTCTTCCGTTCGTCATGTCGTCGAAGTAAATCTGCGGAAGATGGTGCGGCTGGTAGAGCTGTCCTCCACTGGAATCCCTAGCGCCCGCCGGCCACAGCGGACAGACCGTTCCAGAGATGGATTCCGCATACGCACGCCAGGGAATGCCCGCGTTGTGCAGCAGCTCCGTCAGGTGGGCATGTGTGCTCTGGTGATAGCGGCCGGGCAGCCCGTCGGCATGTGTTCCGAGATTGGTGCCGGCTTCCATCCAGAAATAGTTCGGAAGGCTGGGATGATTGCCCGGCGGATTGAAGTAGTTATTGGCCACAGCGGCCCTCGGCACCAGCGTGTGGTTGATATACGGTGCTTCCGGGCTCCCGGAGATACCACCGGTGCCAATCCAGTTCTTGTTTTCAAGAACGATGAGGAAGACAGTCGGTTTATCAGCCTGCGCGCGAGCCCGAGAGGATGAAAGAGAAAGGGCTGCCAGAACGACGGCCAACAGGGTTATGGCAATTTTCGGGGGAGTGGATATCTTCATGCGTGTTGCCTCCTTTTGAACCGAGGCATTCGCAATGAAGCAAATCAAATAGCCATAAGCAAGTGATCCATCGAATCACGCGGATCTGAATCTCCGCTGAGATTTCGTCAAAAACCTGGGCGTCTCGTCGCAATCCGAGATTGCGGTGCCACAGCTTGAGCAACGCCAAGGCTGATTCCCTCAAACAGTCACGGCCCATTAGCGCACCGAAAGGCCCTGTTCAAAAAAAGGGCCCCTCTTTGTGGGAGGGGCCAATCTGCCTTGGTTCTCTCGTTGTGTGAGAGCTTGTTGCGGCCAGCCTTACTGCTGAGGCTTTGCCATTGGCTGCGACGCAGCACCCTGGGGGGAGGGCTGTGTCGGCGACTGCTGCGTCGCACCAATGGGTGAGCTGCCATCCGAGGATGACCCGCCCAAAGCCGCTAAACTGTTGTGCATCAACGTCACGTGGACAAGGCTGCCACGCGATGCCGTACCGCCCTGCTCCTCAACCGGAGCATTGCCAAGGGCGACGCGATAGATGCGGTAGACGGGAATGTTGTGCTCGACGACGAGGTAGCGCACCACCGCGTCCGCCATATGCTGTGAATTTGCGATGCCGGCCTGCCCGCGTGCCCGCGAGTAGCCCTGCACCTCAACGATGTAGCCCTTCTGCCCTTGCAGCTTGGTGGCAACATCATCCAGCGCCGCTTTGGCCTTGGCGTTCAACGTCGTCTGGCCGCTGCGGAAGCGAATTTCAGTGTCCGCGATCGGCTGATACTGATCGAGGTTCGAGACTGTCGTGTTGAGATTGTTGGTCTGGGTTGAAGCCTGCTGCGCCAGCTGCGAGGCCTGTCCGGCCTGCGTGTTGGCTGTGGTCGCCAACTGGTTCGCGCCGTCAGCCGTGGTCTGCGCCTTGTTGATGCCGGCCGTCGCCCGCGTATCCAGGTCCTTGATGTCGTTGCCGTTCTTCGACGTCAGCTGATCGAGCTCATTCAGCCGGTCCTTTACCGGACCAACCTGCCGGTTCACCCACTTTTTGCGGGCCAGCGGGTTCAAATGCCCCCAGAAGCCCTCGTTCGTCTTCGTGGGAAGAGGCTTGCCGGTGGCATAGGTGCTGTTATCTTGCGGATTCTGCGCCGTGGGGGATGGCTGCTGTTGTGTCTCTGTCGCCTGGGGGGAAGAGGTTTGCGCGGACAGGCTCATGGTGGCCGCGAGCATAAGGGCGGCTACCGTGGATGCACATACTGTCGCGTTTCTGTTTGCCATTCTGTTCTCCTATCTAGCAATGCTCATGCCAAATCATGTTTCATTGTGGGATGTAATTGCAAGTTGCTGAAATAGCATGTTTTTTTGGATTTATCCACAACCGTTCAACAGACTAAAGTAATGGCTGAACAACCGCTTACATGAGCAATAGGATGAGCTTATGACAGGGGTGCGCGAAAAAACTGCATCGCTCACCCTTTAGTGGGTCTGGACTCGCATCGCCTGGATGGTCGGATATTGCTGATTCCAAGTCGGCGAAACGTGATCGAAGATAAGACGAAAGTCGTGGGAATCGCCCGGCTTCAGCGGCTCGGCAGAGACCGGCTCGATGTCCACGTAGGGCTCGCGGGTCCGAATGAGCGTCAGCGGCATCGGCGTCATCTGCGGAGGCTCTCCAATATCGTTATGGAAAGTCACCAGCACGTTCACGCCGTTCACGATCTTGTCGCCCTTGTTGGTAATTTTGCCATCCACATAGGTGACCTTGCCGCCGGCAAAGTTTGCTGCCTCGCTCATATGCAGATTGCCGATCGTCAACTGGCTCGCGTAGGCATCGGGAGTCACCGAGGCGTTCTCGGCCTGCCTGGCCGCCCGCTGCTGGTGGCTTGAGAGCAACAGCCAGACCAGAACCGCGATCACGACAGCGCCGGCGACAATCCACGGAAGCCAGGATCGCCTTTCCGGCTGAGATTTCTGTTCGGAGAGGAATCCGCCCGGACCGCTTGCGCCTGCACTGGACATGGCAGCGATTCTAAGCCGTTTTCGCAAATACCGTGTCTTGATGTCTCGAACCCTGTGAGCGAAAGGATCGTGCACAGACCGATGGAGTGCATCTGCTGATTACGGTCGATCGGGTCTTTATCGATTCTTCATTCGAAATTTCTGCGACTCTTGTCACAATAGGGAGTCATATTAGGCAAGCATTTGATCTTTCTTGGCAGGAGCGAGTCCATGCAGGCGACGCGAGACGTGAGCCCGAACGGCCAGCCGTCCCCCCTCCTCGATCCGAAGGCGAGCCGGTTGCCCGAGTACGTTTATCGGGTAGGGATTCTGATCGCCGTCATTCTCCTGCTCTGGACTGTTGCGTAGCAGCTAGGAGTTGCTGCCCGGAACCCACTCCGCCTCTGACCAGGCAAAGCGCGCAGCGCCCGCCGTCTGGCGAAAGTCTTCTCCCTGAATCTCCAGGCACACGCACATCTCGACCAGCCGGGAGCGCATGCGCTCGCCGATGCGGTCGCCCAGCGTGTCCTCTTTCGCTCCGCTAGCGGGTGGCTTATTCGCGAAGTTGGTTGTAATGATGGTGGTCCGCTTGTGGTTGTAGCGGGCATTCAGCACGTGGGCTACGGTGTCCCACACCCAAGCCGTTGGCTTGGTCGAGCCCAGGTCGTCCAACACCAGCACCTCGGCCTCAAGCACGGGGCTCAGGAGTTCGTGCTCTGTGGTCTCTGCGCGGGTGTTGTACGAGTTCTGAATCTGCTTCAGCAGGTCGCCATAGTCGCAGAAGAGACCCTGGCAGCCCTTCTCCTCGATGAGCGCCCGCAACACCCCAACCGCAAGGTGCGTCTTGCCGCGCCCGGCCTGCCCGATGAACATCAGACCCCGGCCGTCCGTGGTATGCGGATAGTCCTTCACAAACTGGTGCGCCTTGAAGTGCGCGTGGAGCATGGTTTCATTGGCGCCTTTGGTCTCGACGGACTCGTAGTTCTCAAGCGTGGCGTGCTCGTGGCGCTTGGGGATGCCCGCCCGTTCCAAACGGCGAAGCGCCTGCCGCGCCATCCGGCAACTGCAGACGGCAGCGACGCGGTCTCCCTGCGTGTCCCGGGTGATCCGCATACCGGTGCCGCCGCACAGCGAGCAGTCTGCAGCTGCGTCCGCCATTGAAGCCTTCTCCATGGCTGCTAGTATCGCACTCGCGGGCAGCCTTCTCGTGGTTGTCGATGGCGAGCGAAGATGGGCAGGGATGAGGCGGAAAAGTGGAAATGTATGTCATCCTCTGGGAGTTCAAGGTGCGTCCGGAAAAGATCGATGCTTTTCTCGCTGCTTATGGCAGCAACGGCGCATGGACGAGCCTCTTCGCGCGTGCCGACGGCTATCTCGGCAGCGAACTGCTAAGCTCACTCGATGCGGAAAGCGGCCTGAGCTTCGTGACCATCGATAGGTGGAAAGCAGGGTATGATTTCGTCCGATTTCAGCAGGAGTTCGGCTCCGAGTACCGGGCTCTCGACACGGAGCTGGAAGGCCTCACCTTCAGTGAGCGCAAACTGGGAACATTCGCACGAGAAGGCTGACCCGCGAGTTCAACATGGCTGATGAAATCGAAATTCTAAAGCGCCTCTACGACCGCTTCAACGCCCGGGATATGGAGACCGTGCTCGCCGCACTGGACGAGACCGTCGTTTGGGCAAACGGCATGGAAGGCGGACACGTGCACGGGCGCGACGGAGTCCGCAGCTACTGGACGCGCCAGTGGGCCATGATCGATCCGCATGTCGAGCCGGTCGGATTCTCCAGAGGACCTGAAGGAGAGATCGTGGTGGAGGTCCACCAGGTGGTGCACGATCTGAATGGCTCCCTGCTCATGGACCAGATGGTCGGCCACATCTTCCGGATCGAAGATGGTCTGGTCCGTCGCTTCGACATCCGCGACGCGACCGGCCAAACGACTCCAAGCGGCGCTTGAAGTGCGCTGTGTGGCACGCAAACGATGTCGGTGACAAAGAGCAGCATTTCGCCGTCTTATCAAATGCGTTAGGGCAATGGTAGGCTTCTGTCCTCCGGCTGTTCGGAAATTCCAGGGAATCAGGCGCCCCTCCCCGCGCTGTGTTGTCATGCAAGGAGAACGACGATGCGCATTTTGCGAACCATGATTGCGGCTGTTCTGCTGGCCGCTCCGGTTGTTACTTTTACATTTGCTCCCTCCGCCTACGCCGCGGTTGAGGATTCCAACAAGAACGACACGCAGATTCTGCGGGACGTGCACTCAAAGCTGAAGAACAAGCGCTTTAATGGAGTGCAGGTCGCGGTGCAGAGCGGCGTCGTCACATTGACCGGAACTGTACCGCTCTATGCCGATAAGCAGGATGCGGAGAAGAATGCCGGCAAGGTGAAGAACGTCGTATCCGTGGTGAACGACATTCAGGTGCAGGCAGGCGAAACGACGGATCAGCAGCTTGCTGACCGGATTGCTAAACAACTGGCATACGACCGGGTGGGCTATGGCAACGCATTCAACGCCATCACCGTTTCGGTGAACAACGGGGTAGTCACGCTGGGCGGCCATGCGCTGGGGCCGGTGGCGAAGGACTCCGCGCTGAACCTCGCAAAGCGCACGCCAGGCGTCCAGAATGTCATCGACAAGATCCAGGTGGATCCGTTGTCGCCGATGGACAACGAAACCCGCATGCGCGTGGCTCGTGCTGTATACGGCTATCCATCGCTGAACAAGTACGCGCTCAACCCAGCAAACCCGATCCGCATTACGGTCATCAACGGACACGTAATCCTGTCGGGCGTGGTGGACAACCAGTCGGACAAGGATGTCGCCGGCATTCAGGCCAACACGGTGCCGGGTGTCTTCAGCGTGACCAACAACATCCAGGTCGCGGGCCAGGGTCAAGAGAAGCGCCAGTAAGGCTGGACGCGAGCGGAGCACAGACAGCGTTCGCTCCGTTCCAGATGTCAGTTAGAAGTACGTGCGCCGCTTCGCCCGTTACACTTGTAACGGGGAGCGGCGCATGACGTTTGCAGGAAGTCTGGGCACTACGCTCGAGATGATCAAGTGGGAGCACTCGGTCTTCGCGCTGCCGTTTGCCCTAACCGGCGCGGTGCTGGCCGCCGATGGCTCGCCGCATCCCGCGCAGCTCTTCTGGATCATTCTCTGCATGGTGACGGCGCGCTCCGCC
This sequence comes from uncultured Acidobacteriaceae bacterium, assembly GCA_963797895.1. Taxonomy (GTDB): domain Bacteria; phylum Acidobacteriota; class Terriglobia; order Terriglobales; family Acidobacteriaceae; genus KBS-83. The sequence continues at coordinate 880,211 of CAWCRD010000005.1, read as the reverse complement.
GCCATGGCTTTTAACCGCTGGGCGGATGCCGATCTGGACGCGGCCAATCCGCGGACGGCGTCGCGCGCGATTCCGGCCGGGCTGCTGTCGCGGGGCTTCGTGGGCGCGTTCACGATCGCCATGGCGCTGCTGTTTGTGTTCAGCGCTTCACGGCTGAACCGGCTTACGCTCCTGCTCTCGCCGGTGGCGCTTCTGGTGCTGCTGGGGTACTCGTACACCAAGCGCTTTACGCGCTGGTCGCACCTGGTGCTGGGGCTAGCGCTGGGCATTGCGCCGGCGGCGGCGTGGATCGCGATCCGCGGCCGGCTCGATCCGCGCATCCTGGTGTTGACCGTGGCGGTGCTCTTCTGGGTGGCGGGATTCGATGTGCTGTATGCGTGCCAGGACGCGGAGCACGATCGCCGGGCGGGTCTTAAGAGCATTCCGCAGGCGATCGGACTCACAAAAGCGTTCGGCATGGCACGGGTGATGCATGGCGTAATGCTGCTGCTGCTGGTGTGGCTGTTGCAGCTCTTCCATCTCGGCCCAATTGCATGGTGGGGGCTGGTAGTGGTGACGGGCCTGCTGTTCTATGAACACGCCATCGTGTCGCCCAACGATATGCGGCGGCTCAATGCGGCGTTTTTCACACTGAACGGAATTATCTCTGTGCTCTTCTTTTGTTTTGTCGCCGCGTCTGTGACGTTTCGACACTGAAGCGCCGCAGACGCGACAAAAGCCTGTGCATTTGCACAGGCTTTTGTCATTGAGAGACGGGTTGGCAGTTAGGAGTTCGCAGCGCGCTTGTTGCGCTCGCGATCCTTGAAGTCGTCAATTTTGTCGTTTACCTTGTTCTTCATCTCGGTGACTTTGTCCGACACGCGCTCGCGATCCCTGCTCGCCGCGGTTTCGGTTTCCGCCATGTGACGATCGTGCGTTGTCCGCGCGGCGTCTTTGGCGTTGCCCCATGTTTCTTTGGCCGCGCCCTTCACCTGGTCGGCAACACCCTGATTGGCGAGCTTGTCGTTGCCTACCGCATTGCCCAACTTCTCTTTGGCCTTGCCCGCCGCCTGGTCGAATTTCCCGGATACCCGATCTTTGTCCATGATTTCCTCCCGGACTCATATCAGTTGTGCGCGACATGCGCTCGCGCTTGCATGCCGCGCGTGGAACACCGCTGCTACACGACCGTTCGACGGCCGCCAATCAACTGCAAAATCAGCACCACCAGCGCGATCAGAAGTAGAATGTGAATGTAGGCGCCCAATACGTGGAAGCCTATGAAGCCCACCAGCCACAGCACCAGCAATATGACGAAGATTGTCCAGAGCATTGTGTATCTATCTCCTTACTAATAAGTGCGCTCCGGTATGGTATGGTGCGCTTGGCACCGATTGAGTTGCCGTAATTTCCCAAAATAAAACTCTCGGGTTCCTGATTTCATGAAGATAGCTATTCAGGGCGAGCTCGGCTCGTTCAGCCATCAGGCCGCGCTTCGCACCGTTCGGGATGCGACGGTCGTTCCCTGTGTACTTTCCGCGGATGCGTTCGATCGTCTGCGTAAGGGCAAAGTCGACGCGATCGTGATCCCGATCGAGAACTCGCTCGCCGGATCGGTCGTGGAGCACTACGATCTGCTGCGCGAGAATGCCGTGTTCATCGACCGCGAGACGGTGATCCGTATCGAGCATCACGTCATCGGCATGCCGGGCAGCAATTTGGAAGAAGTCCAGCGCATCTACTCGCACCCGGTGGCGCTGGCGCAGTGCCGCAGTTTCTTCCAGCAGCATCTCGGCATCGAGCCGATCGCGTTTTACGACACCGCCGGCGCAGTGAAGCAGATCATCCAATTGCGCGACCGGCATTCGGCTGCCATCGCAGGCATGCAGGCGGCCCACATCTATGGCGGTGTGGTGCTGGTGGAGGGCGTGGAAGACGACGCAGCCAACTTTACCCGCTTCCTGATGGTGCGGGAGGGAGCAGCGCCTTCACATCCCGCAGGCGTCCACAAGCTGAGTGTGTGCTGCGCTCCGCAGCATCGCCCGGGCACGCTGGCCGCCCTGCTGGACGTCGTGGCTTCCGCCGGCGGAAATGTGACCAAGTTGCAGTCGCGGCCAGTGCATGGCCGGCCCTGGCACTATCACTTCTTCATCGACGCGCTGATGCCCAATGCCGCGGCAAGCGAGCGAGTGCTGGACCAACTCTCCGGGCTGGGCGCAGCCTGCAAGATGCTGGGCCGGTATCTGGCCGCGCCGGAGCAGTTCGCCTAGCATTCCTGCCGGCGGTGCGTCCGTTCGTAATGCACCAATGTGCTGCGCGCCGATCAAATAATCACGGCTCCCGGCGATTTCGCCGATAGACTTTGGGGCGGCGTGACAGGACTGGAATCGGAGCTGAGCATCCTACCAGTAGGGCCAAGGGGTCACGTCCGCCCGGGTACTCTGGATTTCTGCGACCTTTAGAAACCTGATGCGTCCAATGTACACATATTTGATATAAGGACACTCATGGCAAGCGACTTTCTCAGCATTATCGAACCCGCCCGCCGCAATCAGCAGAACGAGGGCGCGGAATCCGGCGGCGGCCGGGTCCTGCCAGTTCTGCCGGTCCGGGACACGGTCCTGTTTCCCCACGCCGTGCTGCCCCTGACGGTGGGCCGGGAAAGCTCTATCCAGCTCATCCAGTCGCTCGGCGACGAAAAGACAGTGGTGGTGGTGGCGCAGCGGGATGCCCGCGTGGACGCGCCCCAGCCCAGCGACCTGCACTCCGTTGGCACGCTGGCGACCGTACACAAAGTAGTAAAAATGCCGAACCAGAGCCTGTTTGTCTTCACCGAGGGCACCCAACGCGTAAAACTCGGCGAATTCAACCAGTTCGAGCCGTTTATGACCGCCTCCGTCGAGCCGGTGCCGGAAATCGCGCCGAGCAAGGGCGCCGAAATTGAAGCACTGCACCGCAATGTGACCTCTCAGTTTCAGCAGATCGTAACCTCCTCGCCGACCCTGTCGGACGAGTTGCAGACGATCGCGCTGAACATCGAAGACCCAGGCCGGCTGGTGGACTTTATCGCCTCATCCCTGCCCTTTCTGCCGACAACGGAGAAGCAGGAGCTGCTGGAAACACCGGACGTGGTGGCGCGCATGGAGCGGATCAACAAGCACCTGGCCAAAGAGCTTGAGGTCCAGCAATTGCGCAACAAGATCCAGTCCGAAGTGCAGGACCAGGTGCAGCAGTCGCAGCGCGACTACTATCTACGCGAGCAGATGAAGGCCATCCAGAAGGAACTCGGCGAAATGGACGAGGGCCAGAAGGATATCCAGGAGCTGCGCGACAAGATCGAAGCCGCCGGCATGCCGGAAGACGTGAAGAAAGAAGCGACCAAGGAGCTGAACCGGCTCTCGCGCATGTCGCCCATGGCGGCCGACTACTCGCTGACGCGCAATTACATTGAGTGGCTGGCCGTGCTGCCATGGACCAAGAGTTCCGGCGGCGAGGTCGACATTGTGAAGGCGAAGGAGATCCTGGACGAGGATCACTACGACCTGAAGAAAGTGAAGGACCGCATCCTGGACTACCTCAGTGTGCGCCGGCTGAAGCCGGACATGAAGGGGCCGATCCTGTGCTTCGTCGGACCTCCGGGAGTGGGCAAAACTTCGCTGGGCCGCTCGATCGCGCGCGCCCTGGGACGCAAGTTCCAGCGCATCTCGCTGGGCGGCATGCACGATGAAGCAGAGATTCGCGGTCACCGGCGCACCTACATCGGCGCGCTGCCGGGGCAGATCATGCAGGCGCTCCGTCGTGCGGAGACCAACGATCCTGTCTTCATGTTGGACGAGATCGACAAGCTGGGTCGCGACTTCCGCGGCGATCCGGCGTCGGCGCTGCTCGAGACGCTCGATCCGGAGCAGAACAACACGTTCCGCGACAACTACCTCGATGTGCCTTTCGATCTGTCGAAGGTGCTCTTCATCTGCACCGCGAACATGCTCGATCCTGTTCCAGCGCCGCTGCTGGACCGCATGGAGATCATCGACCTCTCGGGCTACACCGAAGAGGAAAAGGTACACATTGCGTTCCGCTACCTGATTCCGCGGCAGATCAAGGAAAACGGCATTCAGCCCGGCGAAGACGGCCGTCCACTGATTGAATTTCCAGAGAACAGCGTGCAATTCATCGTGCGGCACTACACGCGCGAGGCCGGCGTCCGCAAGCTGGAGCAACTGATCGGCACTGTCTGCCGCAAGCAGGCGCGCCGCATTGCCGAAGGCAAGACGGAGACGCTTGTGGTGGACCGCGCGACGATCCACGAGTTCCTTGGCGGCATTAAGGTTCGCGTGGATACGGAAATCGCCGAGCGGACAAAACGCTCGGGAGTGTCGGTCGGACTGGCCTGGACTCCCGCTGGCGGCGACGTGCTGTTCATCGAAGCGAACCGGATGAAGGGCAAAGGCGGCTTTACGATGACCGGGCAGCTGGGCGACGTAATGCGCGAGTCGATGCAGGCCGCACTGAGCTGGGTACGATCGAATGCCGCGCAGCTCGGGCTGAAGGATGACTTCACGGCGGAACAGGACCTGCACATCCACGTGCCGGCGGGCGCGATCCCGAAGGATGGACCTTCGGCCGGTGTGGCGATGGCCACGGCATTGGTGTCGCTGATGACCGACACGCCGATTCATCCGCTGACCGCGATGACAGGCGAGATCACGCTCAGCGGTAATGTGCTCCCAGTGGGCGGCATCAAGGAGAAGTTCCTTGCCGCGAAGCGCGCCGGAGTGCTGGATGTGATCCTGCCGGCGGAGAATCGCCAGAACGTAGAGGAAGACCTGACGCCGGATCAGATCGATGGCGTCACGATCCACTACGCAAACACGATCGATGACGTGCTGGCGGTAGCGCTGCCGAAATCGAGAGCTGAGCAGCAGCACGACAGCGAAGTGCGCGAGCAGGTGATCGAGCACGCAACTGCATAAACGTTGCCGCAGAAGCGGAAAGGCCTCACGGGCGACGTGAGGCCTTTTTTGTTTCGGAGCCCTTGAGCTAACCCATGCATCTGACGGCGGAGCGGTCATTCGCATGAATCAACTGGTTATAGCGGTCCCACTCGCGACGGTAACTGCAGATGATCCGCTGGATAATTCCGCCATCGTGCGAAGACCGCTCGGGTGATTGCTCCAGGCTGCGGATTTGATCTTCAATTGCAGCCTGCCGATGACGCCAGACTCGTTTTGCATCTCGCAGTTTCATTAAGGATCACCTCTCTCGTTTGTGGAGTTTTTGTGTCCCTGCTATTGGGATGCGCGGCGTCTGCCTGGCTTTGTCCGCTCGTTCAGAGTGCGTCAGGTAGAAGAAGTTTGTTGCAAAACAAAAACACTTCTACCGGGCAACCGTGACTTCTTTCCTTAACTAATTAAAGGGCATTCGCGGACGTGCTGACCTTCTGGTACGCTGCTGCCAGCGTCAGGGGCGCATCCGTCCGCGGAAAGGGTAGAAGCCCACCCAAGCACGTTGTCATTCGCGTACCTTCTTTCAGCCCGGAGTGCGGACATCGGGCATTGCAATGAAAGGAGGTCGCTCATGTCGACCCACGTTCCCGAAGATCCCCGTCCCCTTCCAGCACAACCCAATCTACGCCACCTGAAGGACCAGGCCAAAGACCTGCTGAAAGCTGGTAAGACGGAGTCCCTTGCCGCCGCGCAATTCCGAGTGGCTCGCGGCTATGGCTTCGCAAGCTGGCCTAAACTTAAAGCGCACGTGGAATCGCTGCAGGAAATCGGCGAGCTCAAACAGGCGATCGACACTGACGACTTCGCGAGTGTGGAACAGCTGATGACCCGCAACCCGGAGTTGCATCGCGCTCCGCTGGGCTACGGCAAAAACGGGCCACTTACCTGGGTGGCGGAATGCCGCGTTCCCTGGCAGCCCCCGACAGAGGAGCGGCTGGCCATGGCCCGATGGATGATCGAGAACGGGTCCGACATTCATCAGGGCGGCGATGGGCCGCTGATGCGTGCGGCGCTCGTGGGCTACCGCGTCCCCATGATGGAACTGCTGCTCTCCTGCGGTGCGGATGTAAATGCGGAATGGGCGGGAAGGTTCCCGATCATCTTCGCTCCCTGCGAAACAGTCGAGCCGATTCCGTTGAAGTGGCTGCTTGAGCACGGCGCTAATCCGAACTGTGCACGACCAGGCCAGCCGAAGACGGCGCTGGACTATGTCATCGGCACCTACTCGCGTTCGCCGCAGTTGAGTGAGTGCATCGACATTCTGCTTGAGGCGGGAGGAAAGACCCGGTGGAACATTCCACCACTACTCGATCTGCTTCGCAATCGGCTGGACAGCTTTGCTGCCCAGCTCGATCGAGACCCGGAGTTGGTTTGTCGCAGGTTCGCCGAGTTTGATTTCGGCAGCTCGGGTGCGCGACGTCTGACCCTTCAAGGCGCGACCCTGCTCCACGTCGCAGCGGAGTACGGGAATCTCGATGCCGCAAGGTTGCTGCTGGATCGCGGAGCCGATGTCAACGCACGCGCGGATGTCGATGCGCAAGGCGTGGGCGGCCAGACGGCCATCTTCCATCCGGCGACGCAGGCTTTCAACTTCGGCCTGCCCATGGTGGAGTCGCTGGTGAATCGAGGAGCCGATCTGAGCGTCCGGACGAGACTGCCTGGCCACTACGAGCGTCCTGATGAGGTCGTGGAGTGCACGCCGGTCGAATACGCAGCTTTGTTCCCCGGAAATGAGAGCGATACGGTTACGTATCTGCGAAGGGCGGCTGCTCGCACCTGATGCATGGGCGCTGTGGCAGTGTGCAGAGCATCAGGGATGATCTGCCAGCGTGACTTGTGTATAGGTAAGCTGCCAGCCCTTTTCTCCTTTGTGCCAAATGTCTGCGAAGCGGGCCTTCTGCTCGAAGGGCTTGCCGTCGTCTGTCCCAGTAATGCGCACCCACCCGCCGAGGATCACGGCGTCGCCCATGTCACGCACGAAGGGTGCTTCGACGGTGTACGGATTTGTGTAGCCGCCGGGGTGACAAATCAGATCTATCAGTCCGGCTTTATCGGTGACCTTGCCGCTGGCGCGCACCAGCTCGTAGTTGTCAGCAACAAGTTTTTCCAGCTCCGCACGGTCCCCTTTGCCTTCCTGCGCCCAGTCATAACGTTGCGCGGCGCGGGCCAGCGCGGGATCGCGCAGGTCGTAATGGTGCGTCTCACGTGACTGAGCGGATGCGAATAGAAGGCCGGGCAGGAGCAGCAGAGCTCCCGCCGACGCGCGAAACAGGCGATCGAACAAAGTGAATTCCCCCAAGGAAAGATAAAAGCCACTGCCATCCTCGGGGTGAAGGATAGCAGTGGCTTGAGCGATTCCTGGAACCAATTGGGATGATTGTCAGCCGTGCGGATGCTCATCGCGTGGCTGACTGTGTTGCGGCTCCGGTCTGGCTTGCGGCTCCGGCCTGCCTTGCGGTCGAGGCGCTTCGCGCTGCGGTTGCGGGTTGGGCCGCATCTCCGGCCTGGGCTGTGACGTCGGGCGCTCCGGTTGCGGACGCATCTCCGGTCTCGGCTGCGGCGCCGGACGCGCCTGTTGCGGTTCCGGACGCATCGTTTCCGGCCGCGAGGTGGGACGTGGCTGGGGCGCGGGGTTAGCAGGCTGCTGCGGCGTTGGCCGGACCTCCGGTCTGGAAGGCGCTGTGTGCGTCGGCTCCTGGCGCATTACTGGAGCCGGCCGGTTTTGCGGCGCGGGCGTCGGGCGCACATTCTGCGTGGGTGTTGTGGGGCGCACCGGGTGCGTGTGATTGGGAGTCACTCCCGGCCGGGAAACAGGCTCGTTGGGTCGCGCGGGCTGATTCGGTCTCGCGCCTGGAGCAGGCGTCACCGGTCTTGCTCCGGGCTGGTTCGGGCGTCCGGCGACGGGCGTGGGGCGAGTCGCCCCGTGCACCCCAGGGTTCACGACCGTAGGTGCGGGCTTGATCGGACGCACGGTCAACGGACGCGTGGCCACAGCTACTGGCGGCCTGCCATGGTTGACGTTGGCAAACTGCTGCCGGTTCTGCATGGCCTGTGTTCGATGCGTCACCTGTGCGGGCAGCGGGCGCACGTGGGGCTCCCGCATAGCGACAAACTCGCTCCGCGTCGGGCGCACATTCACCCCGCCACGTCCACCGTTGTAGCTAACGCGGTTCATCACCGCCGGCCGGGGCACAGGCGCGTTGTAGACGTTGACGATTCTCACGTTCGTGATGTTGGTGACCGACCGGTTGTACATAAAGCGGTCATGGTCCCAATAGCCGCCATGGTAGCCGGAGCCGGTATAGCCATAGCCATACGGAATCCCGCCATAGAAGCCGATGTGCGGGCCCCAATAGCCGTGGTGCCAGCGATAGAAGCCCCCGAAAAAGCCCCACCAACCGGGTGTCCACAGAGCGCCGGTATAGGGCGCCAGGACCCATACACCGGGCACCCAGTAGTACCCACCGGATCCCCAATACCAGTAACCGGGGTTCCACAAATAACCCGGGCCGGGACAGGGTGGCTGCTCGTAGACCGGGAGGACCGGCGGCGCATCGCTCGCCTGGATGCCCTGCTCATAGCCCTGCTGGTAGCCCTCGTTGTAGGCGTTCTGATCGTAGCTCTGGTTCTCGTAGGGACTCTGTGTTTCGTAGTCGCCGGAATCGCCGTAGTCGGCTGGAGAGGGTTCCTGATCCTGCGGCTGGTTCTGCGGGTACTGTGGCTGGTTCTGCGCGTACTGCGGCTGCTGTTCAGGCTGGGCCTGGGACGGCACAGAAGCCTGGGGCGCACTGCCGGCGGGCGGCGCGCTTCCGGCCGTGGGCTGAGGCGGCGCTGCGTCGGCATTGCCGCAGGAGCCATCGCTCATGAGCACCTGGCCAGTCGGGCAGGAGCTCTGAGCGGCAGCATCATTCACGTCTGACGGATCGCCACTGGGCGCATTTGTGGCCGCTTGCGCGCTTAACGCGTTGGATCCGCGGCATCCGGGCACGAACAAGCCAAGCGCTATGGCCATCGTCGCTACGCTAAGTATCCTCGGGAAAGAAAGGGCCGCACGTTGCGGTGCAGGCGGAGTCGCTGTCGATCTATGTCTTGCAGTTGGTTCGCGCATGTCAGCTTGGACACGGAAAATCCGGCGGGGTTGCCCTTGTGTGCGGCAGATTACCAAAAGTGGGTGACCATGTCCGGACACTCACGCGCGTTCCAGTCGAATTCGAACCCCTTCGATTCAGCGATAACGTTTATGGATCTTGAAAATCAGGCTGAACACGTCGGCTTCGTCGCGCACCGCGGTCAGGGAGAAGGTTGGCGAGAGGTTTACCTGGGCCTGGATCAACTGCTGTGTCGTGGAGTTCACGCTGGTCGCATAGGTCAGCAGTACCTGCTGGCCGATGTTCTGCGTCACCGTGATGCGTGCGCTGGACTGGCCCAGCGAGCCCGTATAGGTCGGGTCAATCTTCACGCTGCCCACGCCGAAGAGTTTCTGGATTCGGTTGCTTACCGTGGCGTTCAGCGCGCCGCTCAGCACCGCGTTGGCTGTGCCGTTCACGCCGGCCTGCTGCTGCTGCGTGTTGTAGATCGACTGCTCCTCCTGCGTGCGACCCTGCGCCAGCAGCGAGATCACGTCCGCTTCCGGCAGCGGAGGCTCGGAGCGAAAGGTGGGGGTCAGTTTGCTGGCCGTTCCGTGCAGGCCGATCGTGACGTCGTACTCCTCGATACGGGTGGTCGCATCCAGGTCAATGGTCGGCTCGATCTTCACCGGGTTCGTGAAGTAGATATCACCGTGTTGTAACTGGTAGGTAGTGCCGTTATAGGTGGCTTTTCCGTCCGTGATGCTGATGCGGCCCAGCACAGCCGGCTGCGCTACTGTGCCGCGAATGCGCAGGTTTACGCTGCCGGCGATCTGCGCAAACGAATTCTGAAAATCCATCTGCGGCGCAGAGGTGATGTGGATATCGAGCCGCACTTTGTTGCCAAAGGCATTGGGATCGGGCGGCGGCGAGACTGCCCCTGACCCGCCCGAGAGCGCGGCGAAGTCCATGTTCGGCCCCACCAGAAAACGCGTGATCTGCACATTGCCGCTCACCAGCATGGAGTTCCCAGTCCCCTGGAATCGAATCTTCGCGTCCGTGGTGCTGCTGAGTCCGGCGTAGCGGAAGCGTGTGTCCTTCAGCGTGGCAGTTACGTCGCCGTAGATGCCCTGCTGATAGATAAGGAATCCGCCCAGCGTGACCGTTCCACCGCCCGTGGTGCCGACAAGATTGCGCAGCTCCAGCCGGTCCTGGTTGAAGATCATCGAGCCGTTCAAATGGCTGATGCCGTTCGGTATCTGCTGGTAGGCAAGATTTACGTTATTCAAATTGAACTGACCTTCGAGGTCTGGCTGCTTGAGGGGGCCTTGTGCCGTGAGATGAAAGTCAATGTGGCCGGACGAGGAGATCTCCGTGCTGAAACTCTGCGCCAGTTTTGCGTTGATCGCGCCGTGCGCCTGCACGTTCAGGCCGCCGTTTCCCGCCAGATCGGCGGTGCCGCCGGCAATCAGATTCGTATCCTGCGCATCGATCTCGAACTGATCCAGCTTGACCACGCCATCGTTGAGTGAAGCGCGGATTGGCCCCTTGCTGGTCAGCGGCATGCCCTGCAATGTCACGCGGAATTGGTCGATCGTCGCCGTGCCATCAAGCTGCCGCGGAATCTTCGCCGGCCCGGAAACCTGCACCACTCCGGCAAGCTGGGAGTTGCCTTTCACGCCGTTCACATCCAGCAGCGCCAGCACGGGCGCGAAGTCGAGCTGCGAGAAAGTGAGCTTGGCCTGCACCGGATAGTCGCCGGTCAGCTGCATCTGGCCGCCGGCCTGGAACTGCGCCTGCGCGAGGCCGGCATTTGCGTTGAGGAAAAGCGTGTGTCCGGCGGTGTGCACATCGGCATTCACGTTTCCCGCCTGGTTGCCGTTCAGTGTGAGGTTCGCCAGCGCCAGCTTGCCGTTTACCTGTGGAGCGGCCGTGGTCCCGCTCGCGTGCAGATCGAAACTCAGCGCGCCGCCGAGTTGCTTTTTCGCGTTCTGCAGCCGCTGGATGTGGGAGAGATCGAAGCCCGAGCCTTGCGCATCAGCGCGGAAGCTCTTCGCCTGAATGTTGTAATCGGCATCGCCGGTGATGCGGCCGCCGTCCTGCACGAAGACCAGATTCGTTAGGCCCAGCGATTGCCCGACAAACTTGAGATCGGTGTTCAGGCTCTTGTAGCCTTCGCCGTAGATTTCACCGCCGGCAACCGACAGGTGGCCGCCGCCGCCGAGCGCGTTCAGCGCCCCGGCCACATGCGCCTGCAGGTTGAGTGTGCCGGTCACCGCGAAGCTCTCGCCCGCGATGGACAGCAAATCCGGAATGTTCGCATCGCTGATGTTCGCATTCGCGTTCACCACCGAGCTGTTGTTGAAGAGTAGTTTCCCGCGCCGGCCATGCGTCGCATGCAATTGGCCGGAGGCATGGATTGCCGTCTTCAATCGCGTGAGCGATAGATTCTGAACCGAAATCAGCGCGGGGCTGTACTCGGCATCCAGCTCCAGATCGTCCCACTGGACGGTTTGACGCGTGCCGTGCGAGGGCGGTGGAGGATGCGGCGGCTCGGCGCTGACTGGCGTCTCGGGCTGTGGCGGCGGATGTGTCGCCGCAGCTGTTTCAATGATTGTCGCGAAGTTCTTCGCACTCACATGCCCCTTCGCATCCGGGTTCAGTAGCGAGCCGCTGACGGTTCCATGAAAGCTCGCCTGCCCATGCAGTTGCACCGGCAGGGCAGCCACGCCTTTTTTGCCATTCGCCTTCACACCGAAGGCGATCAGCGCGCGATCGAATTCGTTCAAATTGCTGGTCGTGAAATCGACGTTGAGCGCGCTCGGTTGCGTCATTGGTATGAAGGCGGCTTTGCCGGTCACATTCAAAGAGGATGCCGGTGTGTGCACCTCGATATGCCGCGCATCCAGCCTGCCACCGCGCAGCGCAAACCCTGCATCGATCGCGCCCGTCACCGGAATCTCATTGGGCGTCGGCGGCCGCGGCGGTGCGAGAGCCACGTTCGCGCTCGCCATCAGATCGTTGATCGATCCCTTCCACCACACATCGGCTCTGCCGTCCGCCTGCGTATCGAAGCCCAGATTTTCGTACTTGGGCACGGCGATGATCTCGAAGACCATTTCCGGCCGGATCCCGAAGATCCGCGCATGAATTGCCGCCTCCTGTTGCGGGCCGCCTTTGGGAGCAGTTGTCCGTGCGGCCCTGGGCGAGTGCATCACCGCCGCAGGCTGCGCCGGCGGCGCGGGCGCCATATAGTTGACCAACCTGGCATTCGCATCCACACCGCCGCCGCGCCGTAGCCGCACTTTAACGTTGGGCAGCGTGATCTCATCCTGCGTGATGTGCAGCGACGTCGTCGCATTGATGCCGCTCAGCAGCAGATACGAGGCGCGATATGTAGCATTCTTCAGCTGCACATTGCCCGCCACATCGAAGGCCGCTGTCTTCGTCCCCTGCCCTTTGATCTGGAGGCCAACTTCACCGCCGCCCAGACTGTCAATCGCAGCAAGCGCGGCTACTTCGCGCAGATCCACCGAGCCATTCGCGCCGAGCTGCCAGTTCATCTTGGTGAAATCGTTCAGCCCTCCCGAGGCATCCAGCTTCGAGTCGCCCGAGACGAAATGCAGCCCGTCGAGCTTCATCGCGTTACGCGCCATCTCGACATTCACATCCAGCTTCGAGTGCACCGCCGGCGCCTTGCCGCGCTCTGCGGTCAGATCCTCGATGTGCACCGTGCCGAGGTAGCTTTCCGGCTTGGGGCGATACGTGATCAGTACGGATACATTCTTGCCCTGCAGGCTGAAGGGCAGCGCCCGCTGGTTGAGCAGCAGCACGCCGTCGTTCACCACGGCGCGATTTGCCTGCAGATCGAAGATGGTGTCGGTTATGGGCTTGTTGTCTTCGGTCTTCTTCTTCGGCACCGGCTGGTTGGTCGAGCCATCGGGATAGACGATCAGGTGAAACACCGGATGGTCCGCCTCAAGCGAACGCAACCCGATCTGCGCCTTGAACAGATCGATGATCTTCGCCTGCACCGCAATCCTGTCCACGTGCGCATAAGGCGCTTCGCCTGGCGCTTCGAGGCCATGAATCGTCAGCCCATCCACCTCCACTGCGAGCTTCAGTGGACGCCAACTAAAGCGCGCCACCTCCACGCGGCCGCCGGTCGCGGTGGTCAGTACATCGATCAGCTTTCCCCGCACGTAGTTCGCGAAGGAGGCCGTGTTCGCATACCAGTACGCAATCCCCAGCAGCACCACCAGCACGAGGAAGCAATACAGCGCGACGCGGCCAAAGCGCCGCCAGCCGGACCGCCGCGGCGGCGCGGAAGGCGGTAGCGGATTGGCCGGCCTTGTCACTGCTCCCCTCCGTGGTGCGCGGCGCCGGGCACGTCGCCGCTGCTATTGCGCACGTTGGTCGCAGGAGAGTTGCCCAGAGTGTTGTACTGCGGATCGAGGATCTGCACGCTGCCGGCATCCTTCAGGCTGCGCAGATAGTCGCTCAGCAGCACGTTGACATGCTGCTGCAGCAGCACTTCATCGATGCGGTCGTAGACTTGTGCGAGTGGTGGCGGCTTCAGCTTGCGCTTCTCGAACTCGGGCACCAGCTTTTCCTTGTAGTACGTCTCGATCTCGGGCTTGGTGATGCGGATGCCGGTGCGGAAGCGCGCGCTGATGAAATCCAGAATCTGCATCCGCTGTTTCCAGCGCTCATGCAGATTCGCCTCGGTGTAGCCGTGGGCCGCCAGGAATTGCCGCCATCCCTGCTCGGTCTCGCAGTGCTGCCCGGCGCATGCCGGCATGTGCTCGCGTAATTCGGCGATCTCCTTGTCCACGTCGGCGTCCGTAGGCGGAGTCACCAGCTCCTGCTCGCCCATCTGGTCCAGCAGCAGCGTTCGGTTCACAATCTGTTGCATCGCCTCCATCGGAGTAAATTCGCCGCCCGGCGTGGTGAGCGGCTCGAACACAGCGAAGCGCTGCTGCTCCTCGACGTCGCTGGCCATGATGAGCTCGCCGTTGATCACCGCCACTGCGCGATCCAGCAGCAATGGCTTCTCGTGCATTGCGGCGGCATCGGCTGCTATCTCGGTCTCGCCGCTCTTCGCCGCGGCCAGATTGACCACCCCATCGGTCGGCTTCAGATCCGGCAGGAAGATGAGGCCGCCATTGGCGGGCGCCGGCTTGTTCTTCTTCGGCGACGTCGGCGTCTGCTGCACCTGGATCGCATGATTCTGATTTCCCGTTGTCGTCTCGGTTGCGCTGTTCTGCCGGCCCGCGGTGGGAGGCGGCGTACCCTGCGGGCCAATGCCCTGTGCCCCGGTGCCCTGTGGCCCCGCGCTCTGCGGCACTGTGCCGGTCTGCGGTTGCTGCTTCGCGGCGCAGGTCATTGCCGCCAGCGCCATCGCCAGCCACCACGCCGTCTTTGCCCGGGTCATCATCAGAACGTCTGCCCGATCGAGAAGAAGAAGTTAAAGTGGTTCGCCTGCCCCGTTGTCGGCTGCGGCACGTTAGAGGTAGAGCTCTGGTAGTCGTACACCTCGGGGAACGATGGCGGATCAAGGTTATAGCTCAAGTCCACGCGAATTGGCCCGATGGGTGTGCGATAGCGCGCACCCAGCCCCAGCGCGTGCGACCAATAGTTGAAGCTGCACGTCGGAATCGCCTGTTTCACATTGAGCGTGCCATCGGGATTCGTATTCACAATGGGCGGCGTTTTGCAACTGTCCTCATGCGGCTGGTGGAAGTTATGGAAGCTCGGCCACACATCGCGCGAACGGCTGAAGACGTTCCCCATGTCGTGAAAGAATACGAAACCGAGGTTGTTACCGACCAGCGGCAGGTTCGGATATGGCGTGCGCACTTCCAGCGTGTTCACTGCCACCGCCGCTCCGCCGATGGGGTAGCCGGTCTCCGGATCTCGCGGCCCGGCTGCATTGATGGCAAAGCCGCGGTGCGAGGTTGCGCCGCCGGCGTAGAGCCGCTCCGGCAGCGGGATCAGCAGTTGTCTTCCATCACCGAACGCGCGCTCCTGCCCATAGCGCGTCTCGCGCGCCAGAACCCAGTGGCGCTTGCCAACGTCGTAGTAGGACGAGTTCGTAATGTCGATCCGGCTGAAGTTCGCCTGCGATCCGAACCTCGAATAGGAAAGAAACAGTTGTGCCGTGTTGAAGGTACCGTGGTGCGCGTCTAACGCATCGTCGCGCGTGTCCCGAATCCAACTGAACCCCGGGCCGCCGACCCGTGCCGGCTGCGACAGCAGAGGAATCAGCGCCAGACTGACCTGGATGCTGTTCGGGTTTACTTTCACCTCGCGGTAGGACCAGGAATAGATCAGCGTGGTCGGCTTGGTGACGTGCTGCGTCACGCGCATGGTCGCAAACAGAGACGATGCGGCGAAGGTGGTCACGTTCTGGCTGCTGGTGTAACCGCCGGAAACTGACGCATTGAAGTTCGGATTCTTGAACAGCTCCGGATACTGATACAGGAGCACTGCCTGCTGCTCCAGCGTGCCGTACTCGGTACGCAGCGTCACCGACTGATTCGTGCCGAACAGGTTGATGCGTGACAGATCGAAGATCAGGTCCGGGCTTACGCCGAAGTGCCCGTTCGCGCCGCCGGAGAATGTGCTCGGATTGATGCCCTGCTGGATCAGGTAGGCGGCCGAAGGCGTGTTGCGATAGGGGGTCCCGGTCTGCGCCTGGAAGCCGAAGCCGTAGGTCGCATCCCAGCGCTTGGCCTCGGTCGTCAGCAGCAGCACGTTCTTGCGCGGCTGGTCCGCCGACGGGTTCTGCACCGCCGTATCGACCTCGTTGAAGAGCGCAAGATTGTAAAGCTTGCGTTGCGAATCGAGCAGTGCCGACTGGTCCAGCGGCTCGCCCGGCCGCACCATCACGCGCGGAGTCACTACGGTAGGCCGCGTGTAGTGCAAGCCGGAGACCAGCACCTTGTTGATGAAGACCTGCTGGCCCTCATCTACATTGATTGTCACGTCCACCAGTCCCGGGTTCTTTGGATCATTCCGCTGCTCAACATTCACCTGCGCATTCTGATAACCGTGGCTCAGGTAATAGCTCTGTATCAGATCGCGGTCCCCGCTCACGTTCAGCGATGAGTAAGGCTGCCCCACCTCGGTGTTCAGCGAGGGGCGCAGCGTCTCTACCGGGATCTTGTGCATGCCGCGGATCGTATAGCTGCCGATCTTCTGCTGTGTGCCCTCAACGATTTTGTAGGTCACCCGGATATGAGCGGAGACCTTTCCGTTCTTTCCCGGGCTATCGACGTCTTTGATCTCAGGCGTGACCACCACGTGGCTGAAGCCGTTGCCCTGGTAAAGCGCCGTCAGGTTGTTGACGTCGCTCTGTACCCGCGCCTGACTATAAGTGCCGTGCCGTTCGATAAAGTTGGCCGGCCGCACGCTGATGTGTTCCTCCAGCGTGTCGTCATCGAAATACTTGTTACCGACAATGCGCACCGAATCCACGCGATGCTCCACATCCCGATCCACCTTGTACAAAACAGTGATCTCGTCCGCGGTGTTGTGTACCGGCTCGTGCGTTACGGTGGCATCAAAGTAGCCCTTGCC
This sequence comes from uncultured Acidobacteriaceae bacterium, assembly GCA_963797895.1. GTDB lineage: Bacteria > Acidobacteriota > Terriglobia > Terriglobales > Acidobacteriaceae > KBS-83. Next base: position 863,578 of record CAWCRD010000005.1, on the reverse strand, counting down.
CTGCAGGTCGGCACGAAGGTTGTGCGCGCCTTCGTTCACGAGGTCCAGATCGACGGTGCCCTCTTCGTAGATCGGCACGAGCCGTTCGATCGTACTGCGGCTGTACCTCGCGCCTTCCACCTGCACTTTCACCAGCGGTCCTTCTCTCGCCTGGAAGTCATAGTCGAGCTGGTTGTTGTTCGGGTGATACTCCTTGCTCTTCAGCGTCACTGCGCCAGCCCACCGCTGCTTCTTGTCGTAGTACTTGCGAAGGCGGGTGAGGGCGCGACTCACCGTCTGGCGGTTCACCTTGCTTCCCGCCTTCAGCTTGCTCGTCTTGCGGAACTGTTCCAGCGACATCCCGGGCGTCCCGTCCACCTTCACGTTGCCGACCCTCGCTTGCCTGCCGGGATCGATGTTGTAAATCACATTGACCTGCGAGTTCGGCGCGTCGAGTTGCTCGCGGCGCTCCACCTTGGCCTGATAAAAACCGTTGTCCGTCAGGGCATGCTCGATTGAGGCCTGCGATGTATCCAGCTTCCGCGCGGTATAGCGCGTGCCCGGCTGCAGACGCGCGGAGCCCATCAGCCGCCCCTGCAGCCGGTCATCCTTGATGCCAAACATCTGTACTCGTCCGATAAACAACCGCGGCCTGCCGGCGAAGATCACCAGCACGCCGCCGTTAGAACGCAGCCCCTGCACCTGGATGGTGTCGTAAAGGCCTGAATCATAGAGCCGCCGGAGGCTGGCCCGCACCTTGTTCTCAGTCAGTGTGTCACCCGGCTGCAGTTCAAGCTGCGATGGCAGAGGACCCAGCATCGAGGCTTTCACTCCGTCGAACCGGATACCCGTCACCTTGCTGCCCAGAAACGCTGACAGACCCGGCAGGGCTGTGGCCGCGGACGCTTGCTTTGTCGGCTGGGGAGATGAGGCCGCTTGGGGCAGAAACTGCGCCGGATCGCCGTCGTCCTGAGATGCGGAACGGGAGGAGGACGGCGCCGTCTGCGCATGGCAGAGGCTCGCCGCGGCCAGGAAAAGCAGCAGCGCCCATGCTGCGCGGCAGCACTTCGGTGTGGCTTGTCGGGTCCTCCGCTCTCGCGGCGAAGAACAGTTACGCACTACGGTCAAAGAGCCTCTCAGCGGAGTGCGCCATTTGAGCATTTTCGATAGGTGGGGGTAGTCCAGCAATCGCTCTCGTGGATTTCTTTACGAAAAACCTTGCCGAGCGAATCTCCGTAGCACCCAGTATTACCGAAAATGCTTCCATCGTCCCCCATGGAACGGACCCCGGGCATTTCCCCTGTCGCTGTATACCGTGTAGCGGCGCGTCCACTCGGAATCCGCACTTGGCTAATTTCGGTATCGCGGCAGGAGATGCTCGGACCATGCGGGAACACGGCAGCATCCCGATGGGTGAGATGCGGGGCAGCCCGCCTTCTTATACTAGAGACAATGCAGAGCGCCAACACCGTTGCCGAACCCCATGGATCATCCGCCGCGGACGCAGACCGCTACTCGCGTCAAGTGCTCTTCCCGCCCATCGGTGAAGCCGGACAGCAGCGCCTCGCCGCCGCTAACGTCGCCATGGTCGGCTGCGGGGCAACGGGAGCTGCCGCCGCCGCGCTGCTGGCCCGCGCCGGGGTCGGAACGCTCATCCTCATCGACCGCGATTTCGTCGAAGAGAGCAACCTGCAGCGCCAGGTGCTCTTCGATGAGGCCGATGCCACCGCCGCCACACCCAAGGCCGAGGCAGCCCGCCGCCAGATCGCCCGCTTCAACAGCGATATCCGGGTCCAGGCGCATGTAGCCGACCTCGTCCCGGACAACATCCATGCCCTGTTGGCCGGCGCGGACCTCATCCTCGACGCCACGGATAATTTCGAGACCCGCTATCTCATCAACGACTACGCCGTCGAGCAAAGTTCCCCCGGGAAATCGATACCGTGGATTTATGCCGCCGCCGTCGGCGCGTATGCCGCGACCATGAACATCCTGCCGGGCGAAACGGCATGCCTCGCCTGCCTTTTCCCTAACGCGCCCAGCGGCCCGGTCGAGACCTGCGACACCGCTGGCATCCTCAATACCGCGGTCAATCTCGCCGCCTCCATCCAGGTCACCGAGGCGTTGAAATATCTGACCGGCGCGCGCGACACTTTGCGTCGCACCTTGCTCTCCTGGGACCTCTGGCAGAGTGAGCGCTCGGAGATCTCTGCTGCCGCCCCGCGTCCGGGCTGCGAGGTCTGCGACCTGCGCGACTTTGCCCATCTTCGCGGCGAAGGCAGACCGCACATTACTCTTTGCGGCCGCAACTCCGTCCAGATCCACGAGCATCATCGGCCGGTCGACCTGGCCGCCGCCGCCGACCGCCTCCGTCCCCACGGCGATGTCCGCCAGAACGGCCTGCTGCTCCAATTCCGCCGCGGCCCCCACACCCTCACCCTCTTTGCGGACGGCCGCGCGCTCATCCAGGGCACCACCGATATCGCGCTCGCCCGCACTCTCTATGCCCGTTTCGTGGGAAGCTAATCAATCTGGTGACAAACCGCTGACATAACTGTGGCAATCCACATGCCCGTTGCGGCTATCCATGGACAAAGCCCATGGACGACGATCTTCAGCCGCCGGTAAGCTCGGCAATGGCGTTTGCCATCGGTTTCTTCTTTTCCTTCCGGGCGATCATTCCGCTGTTCTCGGTGCGTATCCTGGGCACAGAGCCGCGCACCGGGGCCGAAGTCAGCCTTGCGCTGGCACTGTTCCTGCTTGGCCTGGTCTGCTTTCATTCCGCCGGCCCCGGGAGCCGCTCCTGGCGCTCAATGTTCGCGCTGTCGAGTGTTCGATGGGTGCTTGTCTTCCTGGCCTTCTCCTGTTGCAGCCTGGCATGGAGCGAAACGGTTTCGCTGCCAACGTCTATCGCCTACTGGAGCGGTATGGCGGCTGATGTCGTAATCGTCGCCTTGCTGCTGCACACCGGCTCCGTGACGGGCGTCTCTCATTCCCTGATGAAGGGCTTTATCTGGAGCACCTGCTGGCTGGCGCTGATTGCGTGGATGATGCCTGCCCAGGCTGATCTCCGCCTGGGGGATGAAGAATTCTTCAACACCAATCAGATCGGCAATCTTTGCGCTTTCGCGATCCTGCTGGCCCAGTACCTGATGCGCCGCAAGGATGGCAAATGGGGATTAGCGATGGGTTTCCTCGCACTCACGCTTGTGCGGAGTCTCAGCAAGACGACCGTTGTCGCGTTTCTGTTGAGTGAAGCCTTTATCCTCATTCAGGACCGGTCCATGAGCCGGAAGACCAAGGTCCTTCTCACGACAACGGCGGTACTGGTCATCCTGGTCTTCTGGGGATTGTTCGAGGCCTATTACGACATCTATACCAGTGCCGGAAACCAGGCAGAAACCCTGACCGGCCGCATTGCTATATGGGCCTATGTTGTGAATGCGTTAGCCGAGCATCCCTGGGTCGGGCACGGCTTTGATTCCTTATGGAAGGTCGTCCCGCCGTTTGGTTCAGACCGGTTTGAGGCACGGCACGCGGAGAACGAAATCCTGCAGCAGTGCTATGTCTATGGAGCTATGGGAATCGTCATGCTGGCCGGCCTCTACGGCAGCGTGTATCGGCAGATTCGCAGGCTTCCACGCAGTCCCGTGAGAGTGGTGCTCCTCAGCATCCTGCTCTTCGTGGTCGTGCGCGGGCTGGCTGAGGCCGAGCCATTCGACCTGCTGCTCCCTTTATGGTTCATCGTGCTGGTCAGTACCCTAATGAGCTGCCCGGCGACGGCGGAGCAGGAAGTCGCGGTCTTTTCGGCTGCAGCGCGGCCGGATCTTCTCTATTCGCCCTGATATGTCGCCCTGATACGCCCAGATTCGCGATCAATCGGCGCTGTTCCTGCCTCTCGCCTGCACTCTATGCCGTTTTCATGGGAAGCTAGATATATGAGTTTTTCCCGATCGTTTATTGAGCTTCACGTGCGCCTTCTCAACGAGGGCGCCGATACGTTCCGCCCGACTCGCGGCCTGAAACTCGGTGGAGGCTTATTCAAGCTTGTCGCCTGCGCGGATTACGATCCCAATCAGGAGACGTGGGAGCACTTGCCCGGCGCGACGGTGCGCGTGGTGCTTCATCATGGCCGGTGCGGCGACTTTCCTGTCGCGGTAAAGCCATAACGGGATCTGATTTGCAGCGCGACGGTGACACCACTTGTCGCGCTAAATCGCTGATTTTTAAGCCAAGGCAACCTATCCCCTGAGTTGCCGCGTCCGACAGGCATTGCCCCCGACTACGCACAGCGACGGACGAGTAGGATTCCTATGAGCACTGCGCCGGTCAGCAAACGTACACACATGAGCAAATCTGTAACTAACGGCGTTTTTTCCCCACCTGCCAAGGGCACCGCCACGGCGGCTCCTGAGCGTCAGAAGTCCAATCAGCATTTGCGCCGCAATCCGCCTATCGCCGGCGAAGCGGAGGCCATCGCCGCCGCCCAGGCCGGCGACGGAGCCGCGTTTGAGCGCCTCTACAGCCTGCATAAGCGCCGTGTCTACTCCCTGTGCCTCCGCATGCTCGGGAATGTTGCAGAGGCCGAAGACCTGACCCAGGAAGCTTTCCTGCAGCTCTATCGCAAGATCGGCACCTTCCGCGGCGACTCCGCATTTTCCACATGGCTGCATCGGCTGGCAGTGAACGTCGTCCTGATGCACCTGCGCAAAAAAGGCCTCCCCCAAGTTTCACTCGAGGAGACACTGGAGCCCTCGCAGGAGGACGGGCCGCGCAAGGACATCGGCGCGCGCGATCTCATGCTCTCCGGGTCCATCGACCGGGTTACGCTGGAACGCGCTGTTTCCGACCTTCCCCCGGGTTACCGGCTCGTCTTCGTCCTGCATGATGTCGAAGGCTACGAGCACAACGAGATCGCCGACATGCTGGAGTGCTCCATTGGCAACAGCAAGTCGCAACTGCATAAGGCGCGCATGAAGCTGCGCGACCTGCTGCGCACCGGGCACACGAACTCCCGGCGTGAGGCCTTGCTATGAACGCAGGCGGCAAGAATAGCGCATTCATGAAAACGACCGGTGAGAACAATACTTGCGCCGCGTTTCAGGACCAGCTTCCGGAGCTGTTTGAGTCCGGAGCCGATCTGAAAGAACAGGAACATCTGAAGACCTGCGAACAATGCTCTGCCCTGGTCAGCGATCTGGAGTACATCGCCCAGCAGGCCAAGCTGTTGCTGCCCATCCACGACCCCAGCCCGGCCGTGTGGGAGAACATTCAGACTTCGCTCTCCTCGGAAAAGCAGAACTCCGGTTCGAGTCCTACAAAATGAGCCAAGGCCCATTGGGGCCAGCAGCTCTGCCGCGCCGCATTGTTCTTACCGGCTTCATGGGCGCGGGCAAATCTACGGTGGGCCGCATGCTGGCGGCGCGCCTCCGCTGGCCTTTTCTCGACATCGATTCCCTCATCGCCGCGGAGCATAACTGCACCGTGGCTCAAATCTTCGCCGACCATGGGGAGCCGCACTTCCGCCGTCTCGAAGCGGAAACCGTCGCCCGCGTGCTCGATCCGAGTTATGAACACCGGCAGGCCATCGTTGCGCTTGGTGGCGGTTCGATCGAAACAGAAGGGGTCCGCCGCCTACTTTTCGCTGGAACCACATCCACGGAGACCGTGACTATCTTTCTCGCTGCCCCGCTGACGGAGCTGCTTGCCCGCTGCCGCGGTACCGAATACCGGGAGGCAGAGCATGCGGAAACCGCAGGAGAACAGAGGCCGGTGCGCCCGCTGCTCGCGGCCGCTGAGTCTCCCGAAGAGCGCCTGGGACGCCGGCTGCCGCTCTATCGTCAGGCGCATCTCACGGTGAATACCTCCGGGATTCAGCCGGCTGTGGTCGTCGACCGGATTATGGATTGGCTGTCGGCGTATCATCCTCCGCACCTGGATCGCTAATCTCCGCCATTGGTTAAGAACCGCATCATAAGTTGTCATTCAGGTGAGCGAACGTATGCCCGAGCCGATCAGCCGCTACGATCTCCAGACCACGAACCTTGAACATCCGGAGGAGTGGAAGCCCCCGGTGCGCACCCTGCGCAGCGATATTGTCTTCACCTTCGCGCTGGGTATCGGGTTGGTCGTCGCCTATCAGCTTCGGCACGAACTCGCCCTCCTTTACATCAGCGCTCTGTTTGCCGTCGTGCTCACTCCCGTCATCCGCGGCGTGCAAAAGATCAAGATCGGCAAGTGGAGTCCTGGACGGGGCTCCGCGATCGCGATCATTCTGCTCATTGTGGGGGGCGCCATCACGCTCTTCATCATGTTCGCGCTGCCGCCGGTCATCCGCGATATGCGCGAGTTCATCAAGGAGCTGCCCACACGCGGTCCGGCGATGTTAAGCCGGATCAAGCGTTTACCCTTTGCCTCGCATCTCGACGTCGCTTCGCTCAACGCCCGTCTTCAGGACTACGCCTCCAACTTCGCTACATATCTCGTCACTTCCGCCAGCACGTGGGCCAGCGGACTCTTCAACATCATCGCCGGCATTGTCCTCACCATTTATTTCCTGCTCGAAGGCGAGGTGGCCTATAACTGGGTGCTCTCCTTCGTGACGCCCCGGCGTCGCGAGCGTCTCAATCAGACACTGCTCAAGGCCGATGTCCGTATGGGCCGCTGGCTCCTCGGCCAGGGCACGCTGATGCTGATCCTCGGCATCTACTCCACCGTTGTGTTCACCCTGCTGCACGTGCGTTACTCCTATGCGCTCGGCGTTGTCATGGGCGTCTTCAACATCATTCCCGTCATCGGAGCCATGATCTCGATGGCCCTGGTCATCGTCGCCGCCGCCATGGACTCCTGGATGCGCGTCCTTTACGTCTGCATCGCTTACGGTATCTACGCCCAGGTGGAAAATTCCTATCTGACGCCCAAGATCATGCAGAGCTCGGTCGACCTCCCCGGGCTCGCCATCATCGTTGCCCTGCTGCTCGGCTCGGCGATCGACGGCGTCATGGGCGCGATGGTGTCCGTGCCCACCGCCGTGCTCGTGGCCGTCATACTGGATGAGTACGCAGTCCAGCGCGATCAACCGTAAGGAGAGCTGTACCCGTCATGTTCATGCTTCGCCGGCAGCTTTGCGCTCGATGGATAGCGCTCGCGAGTGCTCTGCTGTTGTGCCTGACCGCTGGCCTTCCGCTGGCCCGCGCACAGAAGTCGCCGGTCCCCGCGACGCCGCAGCCGACGGGCAACTGCACCCATCCCGATCCCGCGACTCGCCCCGACTGCCCTGCGGCCATCGCGTTTCTCGCAAAGTTTCAGGACGCGCTCAAGCCCGACGACCGGACCGCTGTGGCATCGCTCGTCCACTATCCGCTGCTGGTGACCGAAGGCGGCAGAAAGCAGATCCGTTCGCGCGCCGAACTGCTCGCAAAATTCAATTCCATCTTCAATGCCTCGGTGCGCGCCGCCATCTTGAAGGCGACCCCGGATGACGTCTGGGGCAATTCGCATGGCTTCATGGTCGGCCGCGGTGTCATCTGGTTTGACGGCATCGTTCCCCGCAACCAACGCGCCACCGGACATGCGAACTATCCATTCCGGCTGATTACCGTGAACCCGGCGTATCCCTGAGCTTTGTTCGTTTCGATACCTCAGGCGTTACGTGTGTGGCTGACATTCTTTGCGTGACAGACGCAATCCCGCGGTAATGTATCTTCACCGTGGCTCGCGTCAGAGAATCCGCTCGCCGTTGGATCCTTCCTGCAGTCGCGATCGCAATTATCGGCGCACTTGCGGCCATATCGCATTGGCGCCACGCCCGCACCACAACTCGATCGCTTCCTTCGCTTCCAGCGGCCTTTGCCGGGCGCGTTCCCACGCGTGTGCTGTGGGCATGGGAAGAACCGGAAGACCTGCACACGCTCCCGCCGTCCATCGGTGTCGCCTATCTTGCCGAGACCGATATCCTCACCGACCGTATAGCAGTCCTGCCGCGCCGCCAGCCGCTTTCACCCGCAGGCGGCGCGCCGCTCATCGCTGTCGTCCGCATCGAAACTCGCCCCGGCTTTACTGACACTCCAGAACTTCGCGCCGCTCTTGCCGCGCACCTTGCCGCCTATGGGGATCGCCGCGACACCCATGCCCTGCAACTCGACTTCGACGCGACTCAATCTCAGCGGGACTTTTATCGCGGCGTTCTCAAGACCCTTCGGCCGCAGCTTCCGAGCGGCCTGCCGCTCTCCATCACCGCGCTCGTCAGTTGGTGCGGCCCTCATTCGTGGCTGCAGACGCTACCCATCGACGAAGCCGTGCCGATGGAGTTCCGCATGGGCGGTCCGCGCGCGCTCGCCAGGGCCGCAAGTAGGCACCTGCGTTATCCCGTCACGGAACCGCTCTGCCGCACCAGTCTCGGCCTCTCCACCGATGAAGCGTGGCCCGCATCGATCTCGTCGCTCAATCCCGCCACTCGCGTTTATCTCTTCGCGCCGCACCCCTGGCGGCCTGCAGAGCTGGCCGCGATCTCCACTACGCCGCTCAGCGCACTCGCCCCGGAACTCGCCCGATGAAAGTCTCGCGTCTCGCTTTTGCTGCCGCATGTGCGATCCTCGTCTTCGCCATCCCCGGTAATAGCTGCGGGCCGTTCTTCCCGGAAGCAGTCTTCGTGGAGAACACCATGCCCGACGGCCCCTACGCAGCCTACGCCGGAGGCCAGATCGGCATTCCGCAGCCCGGCTATCGCGTGCAGGACCTCGTCGTCGCGTATGACTGGCTCAATGGCCACGGCCTCACGGCCAGCGAGCAGCAGCAGGCGGTCGCGCTCGACCGCATACGCAACAGCAACGATTACGACGACCCAACAAAGCGGCCGGGATTCGTCGCATGGACGACTGCCCGCAAAGACTCCGGCGTTCTCGAGCCTGTTATACCGGCCCCGCAGAACGGATTCCACATCGCTCAAGATCTGAACAGTGACCGGCCTGTTCCCGGCGCGTCGTATCAGAACTTCACCAACTGCCTCGATGAAGCTTTCGCCTTCGCCGTCAGCACATTGAAGGACCGGAAGATCGCACACGCCAACGATTCCGCCAACTTCGCCGATTGGGTCCATGGCCAGGACGCCGTTTTCGCCAATTGCAATGGCAGCGGTGACAAAATGCCCGCCGATGCGTCCACATCCGCACCGACCTGGCTCAAGCAGGACCGCGCCTACCAGCAGGCGGCGGCGAAGTTCTATCAGACTGACTACGACGGCGCCATCGCTCGCCTCAACGCCATCGCCACGGATAGCTCGTCGCCCTGGCACGAGATCGCGCGGCTCGTTGCAGCACGCGCCATGATCCGCCGTGCCACTATCGGCCAGATCACCCAGCTTCCTGCCGCTGCCGTTGCCGCCCCCGGCACGCCCTACAGCGAGAACCGCGAGAAGGCGCAGCGCGCCTATGCCGAATTGCTCAAGCAGAAGGAACCCGCGCGCCTTGCAGAAGCACGCGACGCGCTCCGCGACATCGTCGCCGACCCAGCCATGGAGCAGTACAAGGCGGATGCCGCCGGGCTGCTCGACTTCGTGAACCTGCGCCTTGATCCAGCAGCACAGGCCAATGTCCTCGCCGCCCGCCTTACCGCGCCCGATCGCCCGCAGACGCCCAGACGCTTCCAGCAGGCACTCATCGATCTGCGCTATTATCTCTATCCGCCCGATACGGAACACGCCACTTCGTCAGCTACACATACCGGAGCCGGCTCACCGCTCTTCGCATGGATGCAGGCAATGCAGGCGCCCACGCCGGTCCAGAGGATGACCTCAAATTCCGGCGAGCCCAGCGATCCCTCCAAGCTCCAGCAACAACGCCAGCAGGCTGCCTCCGAAGCTCGCGCGCAATGGCATGCGACCCATTCCGACACGTGGCTCGTCGCCGCGCTCTCGAACTCCGAGCCCGGCGGCTCCGCCGCACCCGAACTGATTCAGGCCGCCATGCAAATCCCGAAAGATTCTCCAGCGTGGACCACCGCCACCTACAACCGCCTCCGCCTTATGCCGGATGCCGCCACGATGCGCACCGATCTCGCCAACGTCCAGCCCGACATCCAGCACGCGCCGCAACGTTCGACTATCAATCTGTTCAAGCTGCTCAATCAGCGCACCGCGCCCACGCTCGCCGACTTCCTCCACGAGGCGGCAGCGCTCCCCGCAGGCGTCACCGTCGACACCGACACTCCCGAGCCGCCAGATACCCAGCCGAATCCCAATGGCCTGTGCGGCGTGAACGGCTCGCAGGCCACCACGCTGCTCTTCAATCCCGACGCGGCGACCATCCTCAACACCCGCATGCCGCTCGCGCTGCTCGCCGATGCAGCCGAGGACACATCTCTACCCCGCAACCTCAGTTTTCAGATTGCGCAATCCACCTGGACGCGCGCCGTCCTTCTCAACCAACCCGACATCGCCCGCCGCATGTCGCCCATCCTCACCGGCTGCTATCCCTCATGGAAGCAGTGGCTCGATGGCTACAACTCCGCCGCCAGCGCGGCCGATCGCCGTGCCGCCGCCCTGCTTGGGCTCATGCGCTTTCCCTCGAATTCACCGCTAGTCCGTGCGGGCATTGAGCGGGAAGACGGCTTCGCCGGCTATTCGGAGTACCGCGACAATTGGTGGTCCGCCAGCGATACCGCCCAGCCCGCCTCCTCGAACAATCCCGGCGGCCGGAGCGCCACCTTTTTCGGCACGCAGCCGGCCAGCCGCGCTGCCCTCCCCGACCCGCCCTTTCTCACCGCAGCCGATCGCGCCGCCGCGGATCGCGAGATCGCCACTCTCCGCGCCACGCCCTGCGCGTCGGACTACTTTGCTACAGCCGCGCTCGATTGGCAGAAGCAGCATCCAGATGACTCCCGTACCCTGGACATCCTCGGCTTCGCCGAGCGCGCGGTCCGCAACGGCTGCCGGACTGACGCCACCAAAGAGCTGAACCACCGCCTCTTCGTCATCGTGCAGACGAAATATCCAAAGAGCGAGTGGGCCAGACGCTATACGAGCTGGGAGTAGGCTGGCCGCGTCGCTTTCGGAGCGAACCTGTCGCGAGTGTCCGCGCCATCTACCAGTGCTGATCGACCGGATTGACGGCCACCTCCACTCCGCGCGGTCCTTGGACTCGTGCCTGTCCGATCCTCCACTCTTTGGCAGCGCGTTTTTCGTTGGCCGACGGAATGCAGCGGCTCACGGCTTGCCAGCCCTCACCTTTGTTCGGAGCGGAGAACTCACGCAGAAAGTAGTGACTTCCATATTTCGTGAATCTGAGTACTCCCGTCCGCCTATTGATCGCATCATTTCCGGGAAATACGGTCAGGTATCCCTTGGGTGTCCCATCCGCAAGGTCAAGGCGCAGTAGGTGCTGAGACAGCGGCGTGATCCGATACGTTCCCGCCGGGAACACCCCATTGGCGATGCCGAACGCGAATGGAATCGCCGCCATATAAACGACATTCTCCTGGGCCTGAGCGGGGTTGACTCCGACAGACAGGGGGACTGAGCCGATGGCTGCGAGTGTGAGCAATGTTGACGTGTGCGCGATGTGACGAAACATGATGACCTCCAGTGCCCCTGATCCGGAAGCGGGCATGGCGTCACTCTGCTGCCCGCACGCGCCGCGCTCAATGCACCGGCCCTCCATTGCTCATCCACTCCCTATTGAAATGTATGTAGCTGAGAGGCAATGCGTTACTCCGCGCTGGTCGACAGTTCGTTGCAGAATTCGCTATCCCGTGGAGGGAGCGCAGGATTACAGTCTTCGTGCGGGAGCCATCCAATGCCCGGCAAACCAGTCTGTTCGCAGAACTGGGCCTTCGGAGCCTTCGAACTGGAAGGCCGGACGGCCGAGCTGCGACGCAATGGCGTTGCCGTCCGACTGCAGGAGCAGCCTTCCCAGCTTCTGCTGTTTCTGCTGCAACACGCAGGGCAAATCGTCACCCGAGATGACCTGCGACTGCAGCTTTGGCCTGCAGACACTTTCGTCGACTTCGACCACGCGCTCAATACCGCAGTCATGAAGCTGCGCGAGGCTCTCGGCGATTCCAGCGAGAAGCCTCTCTACATACAAACACTGCCCCGCAAAGGCTATCGCTTCGTCGCGCCGGTCTCTGCACTACCTGGCAATAACGGCGGGGGCACAGCGCGAACGCGGATGGAAGAGTCTGCTGTCGAAAAGGCTGTTCCCTCGTATACGAACGGCAATCTCCGCGGCACCATACCTGCGGATACCCCGGCGAAGATCGGCGGCGTGTCTACGTCAATCGAACGACATGATGCAACCGTCGGCCTGGATGGCCGCGATGCCGGCAAGCCACGCACCCGTCTTGCATCAGCCGCGGTGGCTCGAATTGCGATCATCCTCGCAGCAGCAATCCTTCTTGCGGGCGCCGTCTTCTTTTATCTGCGACCAAAGCCTGCCATCGCCCCGGCCCGCTCTCTTACGCGCATCACCTTCGACGAGGGATTGCAAACCGATCCCACCTGGTCGCCCGACGGCCGCTACATTGCCTATAGCGCGAACCGTGGAGGCGCAACCAACATCTGGATGCAGCAGATCAGCGCTGGCGAGCCCGTACAGATCACCACCGGGCCAGGGCCGAACTGGCAACCCGACTGGTCTCCCGACGGAAGATATATCGCGTACCGGTCCGATGCAGGCGAGGATGGTCTTTTCGTGATTCCCGCGGTAGGCGGAGCAGGACAGGAACGCAGAATCGCCAGCTTCGGTTACAAACCCCGCTGGTCGCCGGATGGAGCACAGATTCTCTTTCAGACCCATCCCCTCTCGTCGAGGGACAAGTTCTACGTGGTCGGGCTGGATGGCGCCCTTCCGCGCGAGGTGCTTGACGAATTTGTCCGGCAGCACAGGTCGTTAGACCAAAATCACTTATCCGCAGCATGGCACCCGGATGGCAAGCGAGTGACCATTTGGGTACGAGACGCCTTGCAACCGGAACCGAGTCCTTCGTTCTGGACACTTCCCGTCCAGGGTGGGACTGCGGTCCATACCGAGCTCGCCTCGCCAGTCCAGAAACGATTTGCCGAACTCGCTATCCGAAGTGGGCGCGAGTGGGTTGCCGATTCGAAGTTTGCGTGGGCGCCGTCAGGAGATGCGATCTATCTCGAACGCACATTTCGCGGAAGTAGGAGCCTGTGGCGGTTGAAGATCGACGCCCGGACACTGCGTGCGACGGCGAGCGAGCAGCTCACAGCCGGCGCGGGCATCGACACCGCACCGGCTGTTTCGTCCGATGGCAAAAGACTGGCGTTCACGGCGGCGAACAGCAAGATCGGCGCATGGCTGTTTCCACTCGATGCGGATCAGGGCCGAATCAGCGGTCCGGGAACTTTCATCACCTCGCCCGGAGTGGATGCCTGGCTGACCGCTCTGACCAGGGACGGCAGCAAACTGGTGTTCTCGGGAACCCGGGCGGGGGAAACCCGCCTGTGGATAAAGTCGCTGCCGGATGGTCGTGAACTCCCTTTGTTCCTCGACAACTACGACAGGTACAGCCCGGCGTGGTCTCCGGATGGAAACCGCCTGGCGTATGTTCGCTCTCCGGAGCATTCCATGCGCGACCAAATCATGGTGTGGTCCGCCAATACCCGTCAGGAAGAGCCAGTGACATCGCCGAATTCAAACAGATCTTCGACAGGCAAACCACTTAGGGTGATTCTTTACGACTGGTCTCCGGATGGCAGGTCCCTCCTGATAACCAAGGTGGATGCCGACTTCGCGGATGTGACCGTCTGGCAGGTGCCGGTCGGCGCAGCGCCCCGTGCAGAATTGCAGGAGCGGAAGATCCTCGCTGACCCACGCTTCGAAATTTACCAGCCGCATTTTTCGCCAGACGGGAGTTGGATCGTCTTTCAAGGGGTGGGTCAATCCGATCCGGGAGGACACTCTAAACGGCCGTCTTCCCTCTATGTCATGCGAGCCGCCGGAGGGCCCTGGATTCCCATCGTGAGCGATGTGAATTGGGCGGACAAGCCGCGATGGTCTGCGGATGGAAGAATCATCTATTTCCTATGGAGCCATGACAGCGCCTTCGCTGTGTGGGGCATTCGCTTCAACCCGGTGACCGGCAAACGAGTCGGCAATGCCTTTCGTGTGTCGCCGCTGGACAGCCCCGACCTTATGGCTTCCGACGTGAACATAGGATCTCTGGAAATCTCCGTCAGCCGAAAGAGTCTTGTCACAACCGTCGGCCAGGTTACGGGTGGGATATGGGTGCTGGACAACGTGGATCGGTGAGATAGCCACGGATCGGCCGCTCTGTTCTCAAGCCCGTTTCAGTTGACCATCCAGCGGTTACATTCTTTGGCGGCATCGCCGGCAGTCTTCTTCGCCAGCAACCCGCCAGTCGTGCCCGCTTTTTTTGCTCTCACAATGGCCGCTTGCCGCCGCCAACCATAGCTCCCGAGCTCCCGGCTGCATCTTGCTATCATGGAGACAGGCGCACGCAACGCTGACCAACTCCGGTCCCCGCAAGCCAGCGCCTTCTCGCTCATGCAGCCGCCCCGAACCTTAGCCGCGAGTATGCCGTGCCATTGAGCTCCGCACGCGCCGTCACTGGTGCCGTCCCTGAACCAGAGGCCGCCATGCTTGCCGTCCCGAGCGAGCCACAGCCCCGCGCCCGCGCCAAGGCCGCGCCCAACCTACTCTCCGACTACATCGAGCTCTTCAAGGCACGCGTCACCGCCCTTGTCGTCATCACCGCCTGGGCCGGCTTCTATCTCGGCTCGGTGCGCTCCGGAATTCCCAGCTTCCACATCGGCCTGCTCGAAACCCTTGTCGGCATCGGACTCATCTCTGCCGGCGCCGCCGCGCTGAACGAGGTGCTGGAGCGCAAATCCGACGCCCGCATGATCCGCACCGCCGGACGGCCACTGGCCACAGGACGCATCAGCCTGCCGCATGGGTTGGCGGTCGCCTTCGCCACGACCGTTCTCGGCTCGCTGATGCTGCTGCGCTTCACCAATCTCGTCACCGTGGCGCTGGGCCTGCTAACCGTCTTCACCTATGTCGCGGTCTACACGCCGCTCAAATATCGCTCGACGCTCGCGACCTTCGTCGGCGCATTCCCGGGCGCCATGGGCCCGCTGCTCGGCTGGACCGCCGCCCGTGGCGATATCGAATGGCCGGCCGTGGCGCTGTTCGCCATCCTCTTCGTCTGGCAGTTTCCGCACTTCATGGCCATCGCCTGGCTCTATCGCGAAGACTACGGCCGCGCCGGCATCCGCATGCTGCCGGTGGTCGAGCCCGATGGCTGGTCCACCGTCGTCGAAGCGCTGGCCTACGCCATCCTGATGATTCCTGTCTCGCTGCTGCCGTGGTACCTCGGCATCTCCGGTCGGGTCTATGCGGTCGCCGCGCTCGTCCTTGGGATTGGCTATCTCGTCTACACGATCCGGTTTGCGAAGATTCTGAAGGCGCCGTCGTTTTCGGCATCGCGCCCGCACGCTCGCGCGCTGCTCAAGGCCAGCGTTCTGTATCTGCCGCTGTTGCTCATCATCATGATGCTCGATGCCACAGCAGGAAGGAGATAGCCGCTCTCATGTCTTCGGCCACACTGGAGCCCGCCACCGTAGCTGCCGTCGCCGCAACACCGGGCGACCCCATCGTGCTCTCGTCGCTTACCCACGATTACGGCACACGTCTCGCGCTGGATCACCTTTCCTTTTCTGTAGCGCCGGCGCAGATCTTCGGGCTGCTTGGCCCTAACGGCTCCGGCAAGACCACGCTCTTCCGCATTCTCTCGACACTCATGGTTCCGTCGGGCGGCGCGGCCACCATCCGCGGCTTCAACGTCGCAAAAGAACCCGGGCAGGTGCGCCAACAGACCGGCATCGTCTTCCAGTCCCGCTCGCTCGACATCAAGCTCACCATCGAAGAGAACCTCCGCCACGCCGGGCATCTCTACGGCCTCAGCGGCAAGCATCTCCGGCTGCGTATCGACGACGTGCTTCGTCGTGTTGCCCTCAGCGATCGCCGCAAGGATTACGTGGAAACCCTCTCCGGCGGCATGCAGCGCCGCGTTGAACTGGCCAAGGGCCTCATTCATTCGCCGGCAGTGCTGCTGCTCGACGAGCCCACCACCGGCCTTGATCCCGGCGCGCGCCTCGACCTGTGGCAGTACCTCCGCATGTTGCGCGACGAGGAAGGTGTCACCGTACTCGTCACCACGCACCTGATGGAAGAGGCCGAATACTGCGACCGCCTCGCTATCCTGAGCGAAGGCAAGCTGGTCGCGCTCGGTTCGCCGGAAGAGCTCAAGTCGACCATCGGCGGTGATGTCGTCCTCTTCGAAACGGAAAGCGACAATGCCGCGCAATCGCTTGCCGCGCGCATGGCCGGCCGCTTTCAAGTGGCGCCTACCGTCCTTGGAAATACCGTCCGCCTGGAGCGCGAAAACGGACACCGCTTCCTCACTGCTGTGCTCGACGCCTTCCCGGGCGAAGTCCGCGCTGTCTCCGTGTCGCGTCCGCGCCTCGAAGACGTCTTCATCCAGCGCACCGGTCACCGCTTCTGGACGGAAGCCACTGACGGCAGCGTGAAGGAAAAGGAGGGCATCGACTAAATGGCCACCATTGCCACCACCGCACCCCGGCAACATGCGATCCGCACCGCGCGTCCCAGCCTCTGGATCTCCTCCTACTCGCTGTGGCAGCGCGAGATCGTGCGCTTTTATCGCCAGCGCGCGCGCGTTATCGGCGTCATCGCCTCGCCGCTGCTCTTCTGGGTTGCCTTCGGCGCGGGCTTCTCAAACTCGTTCTCCTCCGGCAACACCGGCGCCAGCGGCCACGCCTTCGGCTACTTCTTCCCTGGCGCCATCGTCATGATCGTGCTCTTCACCGCGATCTTCTCCATGATGTCGCTCATACAGGACCGCAACGAAGGTTTTCTGCTTACCGTGCTGGCTTCGCCCGCCTCGCGCTCGGCCATCGTGCTCGGGAAGGTGCTGGGCGGCGCCACGCTCGCCGCAATTCAGGGACTCATCTTTCTGCTCTTTTCGCCGCTGGCAGGCGTGCATCCGACAGTCGGCGGTGTGCTGCTGGCCGCCGCCGTCGTCCTGCTCATCAGCTTTGAGATCACTGCGCTCGGCTTTACCATCGCGTGGCCGATGGATTCGACGCAGGCCTTCCACGCCATCGTCAACCTCATCCTGCTGCCGCTGTGGCTGCTCTCCGGCGCGCTCTTCCCGGCGGACAAGGCTTCCGGCTGGCTGCGCGACATCATGCTCGCCAACCCGCTCACCTATGGCGTGGACGCGCTGCGCAACGGTCTCGATCCCGCCGCCCACACCGACCAGACCGTGCTGGTGAACCTCGCCGTCACAGTAGCCTTTTGCCTTGTCACCTTCGCTGCGTCCTGGATAGTCGTCAACCGCCGCACCAACAAGCCCGCTGCCTGATTGTCTATGCAGATCGCAACAGAGCCCGCGAACAAACCCGCCGCCTTCCCCACCCGCATCGCCGTAGGCGCCATTGTTGCGGTATCAGCGCTCGCTTCGGCGTTTCTCTTCTGGCTGGTCTATGCCCACCACGCGCCGGACGCCTACAACATGCGCCTGCGCTTCCTGCCCGCGCTCAACGCGCTCTTCAACGGCTTGTCTGCCATCGCGCTCATCACCGGCTTTCTGCTCATCCGCCGCAAGCGCGTGCTCGCCCACCGCGCCGCCATGCTCACGGCATTCGGCTTCTCCACGCTCTTTCTCGTCAGCTACATCACCAATCACTGGCTGCACGGCGACATGCGCTTCCCCGGCCCGCACAACGCCGTCTGGATGACCTACATCATCATCCTCGTCAGCCACATCCTGCTCTCGGTTGTCGCGCTGCCGCTGGTGCTCATCACGCTCTTCCTCGCGATCACGCGGCGCTTCGCGACGCACCGCAGAGTCGCCCGCTGGACCTTCCCCATCTGGCTCTACGTGTCGATCACTGGCGTGATCGTCGGCGCCATGCTCGCCGGTTGGCACGGATAGCCGATTATGCCGACGCCGGTGACCAACCCGTCCAGCCACGCGGAAACCAGCGCAGAAGCCAGAGCGCGCGTCCGCGCCATCCGGGCTCCCCTTCCTGACGACGGCACCCGGCAGCTTCTTCAGGGTGCATTCTGGACGCTCCTCACCGGCATCCTCGCCGCCCTCGCGACGCGCTTCCTCTTCGGCGGCGTCGGCATCCACGGCCCGCACACCAATGCCGGCTGGATCGCACTCATCATCGCCATGATGTGTCTCCCCTTCGGCTGCATGCTGCTCGTGCTGGGCGGAGCAAAATATCTCCGCAACCGCCGCCTCGCCCGCAAGGGTCGCTAGCCACCGACCTCACGCATACGGCTGGCACTCGAGCCCTTCGTTAATTCGGGCCGCTCGAGCATTGCGGAAATATCGGCTACTTTCGGGCCGAAACAGAATCCACGCAAAGGCAGCGCAGAGCAAAGCATGGATTACCAGTTCGTGGATGGGGTGGAAGATGCTCAGAACCACGTGGAACGCGATCCAGGCAAGTGCAAGCCATCGTGCCCAGTTATCTCCCCGCAACAGGAATACCCCGCAAAGAACCGCAACAAGCTCGGTAAGTTCCGCCGCCACGGCATCCGGTTGCCCAGCCAGCAGACCGCGGAAATGAGCAGCAAACCCCAGCGCGCCAACCGCCAGATATAGGCCGGCCAGGATCGTTATCGAGAGTGGACGTTTCATGGCAGCAACTCCAGCACCGCGTCGCTGGGCTCGAGGGCCTCGGCGTGCGGAGAGAGAATTGACCCCGCCTCCAGCAGCGCCCGGACGGTGCCGACGTAATCGCCCGTCTCGCGATGCCAGCCATTCCCGGAGCCGTACAGCGTCCAGCCAAGCGGAGTCCCGGCGTACTCCCGCGATTTCAACTCCAGCGCTGGATGGAAGCGCAATATCTCGCGCGCCATCTCCGCATTGCCGTGGAATCCCGCCCAGTGCAGCGCCGTCGCACCCATCTCTCCCGGAGTATCGACCGGCCATCCCGCTTCAAGCATCAACCGCACCGCTTGTGTGTTGTTATTCTGCGCGGCATTCGGCAGCTTTTGCTGGTCTGTTTCGGAGAGCGTCTTCGCCGCATCCGGGTGCTTCGCCAGAAATTCGTGGAACACTTTTTCGTCGCCCAGCTCACAGGCCAGTGACAGCTTCAGCTCCTCCGGCGTCCGCTCCATCAGCAGCTCAAAAACAGCCTCATGCCCGAAGTCGCGTGCCACAGCATGGGCAGTTCGATGCATCCCGAGAGTCCAGATGTAAATCGTGCCGCCCGCGCGCGGATCCTGTTTGGGAAACCACTCCTCCGACACGCTCATCCGGATGCACTGCGGATCCGTGTCGAGATGCCACCGGACAAGATCGGCATCGCCGAGCGCGGAGGCCATCAGGAGATCTGTCTGACATCCGCGTGAGACCAGGTAGCGAGCGACATCCTGCCGGTCCTTCGGATAATGCCGCCTTTGATCGACGCGGAGCATGTATTGCGCCGGCGTCGATTCGTGATCCACATCGCGCGCGTCGATCGCGGCGCCACTCTCCAGCAGGAACGCCGCTACCTCAACCGTAGACGCAAAATGCAGCGGCGTCTGCCCGTCGCCGCCCTTTGCGTGCACTACGCCCGGATCGGCCGCTACCAACTCGCGCAGCTTCTGTATCATGCCTAGTCGCGCCGCGGCATGCGCATCGATCACCGCGCCGCGTTCGACAAGAAAATCCACCAGGCTCGGATCGCAATCGTCCAGCACGCCGAATCCGCCGGCCCACCATTCAGTGCGCTTCCTGATATCGGCGCCCGCTTCGAGCAGCACATCGATCGTCGCCCGATCGCTCCGCTGTACCGCCGCAAACAACGCCTGCTGGCCGAAGCCGTAGTCGGGAAGCGGATCGTCAATGTTCGCCTGCAGCTCCGGATGCTGCTGGATCAGCTCCTTTACCCGAGCGGCGTCGCTGTCGCACACCGCTGTCTTCAGTGCCTCGGCAGGACTGAGCCCCAACGATTCAACGTGTGCCTTCAGCTTGGCCCACGTGGCGAAGCCGTACTCCTTGGCCAGCGCATGTTGCGCGTCCGCCAGTTTGCCCTGCTGCATACGACGTAGCAGCGCCTTAGCTTGCTTCTTCAGATGTTCGAGGTTCGGGTTTACAGGTAGCTCACGAGACATGACTCCTCCTTCTATGGCCCGTGGTCCGCTTCGACGGGCAGAAGAGAGGTCAATGCTCGATGCTCAGAGACGCATTCAGGTGGGATACTCCCTTTCCGCGGACGGGGTGCAACCTGGTTTGCGGCTCCCACTATATCAAATCCGCTGCCAGGACATCCTTCACCCATTTCGCGCTCAATGGACAAGAAACAAACGGTTGTCTAGAATGGCGGCGCTCTCAATAGCCCATCCGGAGGCCACATGTACGTCAAGTTCTCCACTTCTCTTCTGCTTTCCGCCTTAGCGCTTCTGCCACTGCCCTCTCTCGCACAAAAAGACGTCACGCTCTGGCTCACGAAACCCGACCACTCCGCGCTGCTCGCCGAGCAGTCACCCAAACTCGCCTTCAGCAAACAAATCCCGGCCGGGCAGGTTATCGACGTGAACAGCGGGAAGACATACCAGACCATCGACGGCTTCGGTTTCGCGCTTACCGGCGGCAGCGCCGTGCTCATCCACCACATGGACGCCGCGAAACGCGCCGCGCTCCTGCATAACCTATTCACCACGGAAGGCGAAGGCATCGGCGTCAGCTATCTCCGCGTTACCGTCGGCTCGTCCGACATGAACGATCACGTCTACTCCTATGACGACCTGCCCGAGGGCCAAACCGATCCCGACATGCAACACTTCTCACTCGCGCCGGACGAGACGGACGTTATCCCGGTGCTCAAGGAAATTCTCGCCATCAATCCAAAGATCAAGATCTTGGCCTCACCTTGGTCTGCGCCCCTGTGGATGAAGACCACCGGCAAAGCGCAAGGCGGCGTGCTGCTGCCCGAATACTTCCCCGCCTATGCCAAATACTGGGTTAAGTACATCGAGGGCATGAAGGACCGCGACATCACCATCGATGCGCTCACGATCCAGAACGAACCACTCAACGAAAAGAACACGCCGTCCATGGTCATGCTCGCGCCGGAGCAGGCGGACTTCATCGAGCACGACCTGGGCCCAGCCTTCCAGAAAGCCGGCATCAAAACCAAGCTCCTGCTCTACGACCACAACCTTGACCATCCCGCCTACGTGACTTCGATCCTCAAAGATCCTGCCGCCGCCAAATACATCGACGGCTCCGCGTGGCATCTTTACGGCGGCAAGGTCGAGGCGATGACCCAGGTGCACGATGCCTTTCCCGCGAAGAACATCTACTTCAGCGAGCAGTCCATCAACGACCGACCCGGTGCAACCAGCATGAATGTTGCCGGGCCGGTCGCGCGCGTCATGATCGGCGTGACACGTAATTGGAGCAGAAACGTTCTCCTCTGGAACCTGGCCGCCGACCCCCAAGCTGGCCCCCATACGGACAACGGCGGCTGCCCGGTCTGCTATGGCGCCCTCACCATCGACGGCGACAACGTCACTCGCCTGGTCGCGTACTACGTCATCGGCCATGCGTCGAAGTTCGTGCCGCCGGCGTCCACTCGCATCGACTCCAATGACCTCGACACGCTTCCGAACGTCGCCTTCAAGACGAAGGACGGCAAGACTGCCCTGATCGTCTCAAACCCGACCGACAGCACCCAGAACTTTGCGGTACGTGACCAAGGCAGGGCGTTTGCCACCTCGCTCGAGGCGGGCGCAGTCGGTACCTACGTCTGGTAGCCTTGGCCCTCACCTTGCGGGTCCCCGGACGAGAGAACTCGCCGCGCTTCAAAAACCCCGGACCCGGCGTTACACTGAGTTCAGCCGCCCCCCATGGCCCATGATGACACCCTGTCTGTTCGCAATTTCATGTCGGATCGAATGTAGAACAGCCTAGGCTGTTCCGGCGGAAGGCTTTCCCCTTTGCGCATCTCGTAAGACCAACCAATCAACAACCGGGTACAGGCAATTGACATCTTCAGGAGATGAATATGCTACGCATCAACGACGAAGCTCCCAATTTCACCGCCGAGACATCGCAGGGAACCATCAACTTCCATGACTGGATCGGCAACGGCTGGGCCATCCTGTTCTCGCATCCCAAGGATTTCACCCCCGTCTGCACCACGGAGCTCGGCTACATGGCCGGCCTGCAGCCTGAATTTGAGAAGCGCGGATGCAAGATCATCGGCCTGAGCGTGGACCCGGTGAGCAGCCACTCCAAGTGGCTGGTCGACATCGAAGAGACCCAAGGTCACAAGGTCAACTACCCGATGATCGGCGATACGCAGCTCAAGGTCGCCCAGCTCTATGACATGCTGCCCGCTGAAGCCGGCAATACCTCCGAAGGCCGCACACCAGCCACCAATGCCACCGTGCGCACCGTCTTCGTGGTCGGCCCGGACAAGAAGATCAAGTTGATGCTCAGCTATCCCATGAGCACCGGCCGCAACTTCGACGAGATTCTGCGCGTGCTCGACTCTCTGCAACTCACCGCGAAGGAGCAGGTGTCCACGCCGGTGAACTGGAAGCCGGGCGACGATGTCGTCATCGCCGGTTCCGTCAGCGACGAGGACGCCAAGAAGAAGTATCCGCAGGGCTGGAAGACGCCCAAACCCTATTTGCGGCTCGTCAGCCTGGAGAAGAAGCCGGAGCCCGTGGGTGCTAAGTGATCTTTAAGCAGTTCTATTTGCCGTGTCTGGCGCACGCTTCCTATCTGATAGGAGACGACGCGACGGGCACGGCAGCCGTGGTCGATCCGCAACGCGACACGGACCAGTACATCGCGTTTGCCTCCGAACACGGGCTGAAGATCAAGCACGTTTTCCTTACGCATCTCCATGCGGACTTCGTCGCCGGCCACCTGGAACTGCGCGATCGCGCCGGCGCCACCATCTACCTCGGCAGCACGGCGAAAACCACCTATGCCTTCACGCCGCTTCACGATGGCGACATTCTCGAATTCGGCCGCGTACGCCTGAAGGCGCTGGAGACGCCCGGCCACACGCCGGAGTCTGTCTCGATCGTCGTCTATGACCTCGACGCCAGCAATACTGTGCCCCATGCCGTGCTCACCGGGGACACATTGTTCATCGGCGATGTAGGCCGCCCTGACCTGCGCGTCGCGCTTGGCTGGTCGGCCACCGAGCTCGGCGGCATGCTCTTCGATTCGCTGCATAAAAAGCTGCTGCCGCTGCCGGACCAGAGCCTGATCTATCCCGCCCACGGCGCGGGCTCGCTGTGCGGCAAGGCCATCAGCAAGGAAACGGTCTCCACGCTCGGCGAGCAGCGGCACACGAATTACGCGCTGCAGCCCATGACCAGGGAAGCCTTCATCGGCGTCGTCACTGCAGATCAGCCAGACGCTCCGGCATATTTCACCTATGACGCCGTACTCAACAGCCAGGAGAGGCCCACGCTGGACCAGACGCTCGCGCGCGAGATGAAGCCGCTCGGGCTCGACACGGTCCTGGCCATGCAGGCAGAGGGTACGCAGGCCGGCGGTGTGCAGGCGGGTGTGCAGGTATTAGACACGCGCGATCCCGAGGTATTTGCCGCCGCGCATCTCGCCGGCAGCATCAACGTCGGGCTCGCCGGCCAGTACGCCACCTGGGCCGGAACCGTGCTCGACCCCACGCGCCCCATCATCATCATCGCCGCACCCGGACGCGAGCACGAATCGGCCATCCGGCTCGGCCGCATCGGCTTCGATCACGTGGCCGGCTATCTGGAAAAGGGATTACGCGCGCTCGACTCTCGGCCCGACCTGATCGCCTTCACCGAGCACCTCAGCGCACAATCGGCCGCCGAGCGCCTGTCGTCCACTCAGCCGCCGCTGGCTATCGACGTCCGCACGCCGCGCGAGCATGACGAGAAGCACATCGACGGCAGCCTCTCCGTCCCGCTCAATCACCTCGCGGACCATCTGCAGTCGCTGCCCAGGGATCGCTCCTTGCTGATCTACTGCGCGGGCGGCTATCGCTCCTCACTTGCCGCAAGCCTGCTGCAACGGGCCGGATTCGATTCCGTCGCCGAGATCGCCGGCGGCTTCGCAGCATGGGAGGCGGCAAAGCTGCCCATCGCCGCGCCAGTTTCCGGGTCATAGAGACAAATTCGGTCCGTTCCTGAAGCAATCGAAAGGATGAGAAGTCAGAGCTGCGAGCCGATCCCTAGCTCCAAACGCATCTTTTCGAACCTTTCTCCCCATGCGGCATCTATAATTCGTGCCTCGCCACCGCCATCTCGCTGCGCTTTTCATCCTCGCCCTCGCCTCTCCGCTCGCGCGCGCGCAAACCCCGCAGCAGATCGTTCAGCAGGTCGTCGACACCGAGCGCGCCGATAACAAAGCCGACCACTCGCAGTGGGTCTATCTCGATCACTCAGTGAAACCCAAGGAGCAGTACCTCCAGTGGGTCGCCACCACGCCGCACGGCGACGTCGATCGAATCCTGGTGAAGAACGGCCGCGAAGTGCCTGAGCCGGAGCAGCAATTGCTGATTCAGAAATTCATGAGCGACCCGCACGCCCAGAAAAAGCAGATCGCGGAGAGCGCGCACGACGCTCAGCAGGTAGACGACCTGCTCCGCCTCCTGCCCGACGGCTTCATCTGGACCGTCCTGCGCTCCACGCCTGACGAAACCACCCTGCACTTCGTGCCCAATCCCAGCTTCCATCCACCCACGCATGAGGCGCGCGTCTTCGCCGCAGCCACAGGCGATCTCGTCGTCGACAATCGACAGCACCGCATCCGCAGCGTGCACGGCACATTGGTCCACGACGTAACGTTTGGAGGCGGCCTTCTCGGCCGCCTCAAGCAGGGCGGCTCATTCGCCATCGAGCAGCAGCAGGTGGCCCCGTCGCTCTGGCAGCTCACGCTGATTCACATCCATCTGGACGGCAATGCGCTCCTTTTCAAGAGCATTTCCTTCCAGGAAGATGACGATCGCTCCCGCTTCACCGAACAGCAGAACGGCGTCACGCTCAACGAGGCCGCGCAGAACGTAATGCGTCAATCCGGCAGCGCCCTGCAAACTGCCTCGCGCTGAAGTTTCCCACTATTCGGCTCGCAGCACTTCCATCGGATTCACACGGGCCGCTCTCCATGCGGGAGCCATCGCTGCAATCACGCTGACCACCAGCAGCACCCCGGCGGTCACGCTGAATGCCCACGGATCAAGCGCGCCCACTCCGAATAAAAATGAGCGCAGGGCGCGCCCCGCCGGCCACGCTGCAGCAAATCCGATCGCGACTCCCAGCAGCACCATCATGCCTGCCTGCCGCATCACCAGCTTCGTCGCGCCGCTGCGAGACGATCCGAGTGCCATGCGAATGCCGATCTCCTTGCGCCGCTGTGTGACGGTGTACGACAACACACCGTAAATTCCGATTGCCGCCAGCAACAGCGCCACGGCTCCAAAGCTCGATACCAGCCGCAAAACCAGGCGCCGCTCGCGCAGCGAGGCAGCGATCGACCGCTCCATCGGCTCCATGCTCATCTCCGCCATCGCCGGAGCCGTTCGCCGGATCGCCGCGCGCAGCTCCGCGTTCAATGTTCCCTGCGGCAGCTTCGATCGCACAGCAAAATCCATCGCCAGGCTGAAGATCTGGTTGAACATTGAGCCCTTCGGAAGCTGCCGGTAATCCAGGTAAACCATCGCTTGAAGCGGGGCTCCCAGATCGCCACCCTGCAGCTCGTTTTCCACCACTCCCACCACCGTTACCGGTTGGGTAAACGGTAGGTCCGCATCTTTGTCGTGCGGCTCGCGATGGTTCTTCAACGTCACACCAATCGCATCGCGCCCGGGAAGAAACTTCTGCACAAAAGCTTGGTTCACCAACGCGACCATCGCCCCGCTGCCGTCATCCTCGGGCAAAAACGAGCGGCCACGAATCAAATGCAACCCACTCGCCTGCACAAAACTCGAGCTCACCAGGCTGTAGAATGCGGAGTCGCCTTTGCGGTAAGTGCGCCCGCTTACATCGGTTGTACCATTCAGCGTAAAGATGAAGCTGGAAAACGGCACCGAGCTCTGCATGGTCGCCGCTTGAACTCCAGGAAGCGCGCCAAACGCATCCAGCAGCTGCGTCATGGTCTGTTTGAGGACCTCCGGATCCTGATGTTGGTCCTTCGGCATCAGCACCACCGTCGTCACTCCGTGAGGGTCGAAGCCCAGAGGAACATCCTCCAGCGCGCGAAACGTTCGCAGAAATAGTCCACTCACCACCAGGAGCACACAGGTCAAGGCAATCTGCACCATTACGAGCAGCCCGGCAGCGCGAGAGCGCCGCGTCGCATAGACATTCGTCATGGACGCCGGCCGAGTCGTGCTGCGAATCCGCAGCACAGGTGCAATCGCCGCCAGCAAACCGGCACCCACCGCCAGCAGCGCACACGCGCCGAAGATCAGCGCATGCAATGAGAGTTCCTCAAACCGCGCATACTGAGCCGCATATGCCTTCCGAACTAGCGCAACCAGCCCATACGCGACGACGCAGCCAAGCATAGCCCCGAGCAGCGAGACCACCAGGCTCTCTGTCGTCAGCTGCTGCAGCAGGCGGGAAAAACTCGCGCCCAGACTGGAACGCACCTGCATCTCCGCTGCCCTGCCCGTTGCCCGAACAATCTGCAGATTCGTCGCGTTCGCGCATGCGATCACTAGCAGCACTATGCATCCGCCCAGCAGAGCCAGCAGTCCGGTCCGCATATTCCCCGTCAGGAATTCGGAATACGAACGCACATATGGGATCACCGGATGCGGATCGCTCGCCGTCACCTCATGCGCAAACAGGCTGCGCAGCTCCGCCTCGCCCTGCTCCATCGTGATGCCCGGCTTCATCCGAGCCATCACTGCCGCTGAGCCGCCAAACCAAATATTCGTGCCGCCTCCGGCCAACGTGAGCGGTGTATACGCGATCGGCCCGTCAACGCCGTCGGGGAAATGCACTCCGTCCGGCAAAACGCCGATTATCGTGAAGGCTCGTCCAGAGATTCGGAGCGTCGAGCCGACGGCCTTACTGCCTCCGTGCAACCGCTCGCGCAGAAAGGCAGCGTTTACCACCGCGACCGAAGCACCTTCATCCCTCTCATTCATCAGTCGCCCGTATTTGGCGGGCACGCCCAGCGTACGGAAGAAATTCGGCGTCACCTCGATCAGCATGCCAATCCGAGCGCCACTCTCCGCCGTCTCGATCGGCTGCGGGAGTCCCTCCCATTCGCTCACCGCAGTAAACAGGTGGGTATCGCGGCGCATGTCCTCAATTTGTTTCGAGCTCAGATCGAAAGTGGAGCTCTCGTGCTCATGCCGGCCGGCAATCATCACCAGCTGCTCTGGATGCGGCAGCGCCACCGGCCGCAGCACAACCGAGTCCACTACTGCCAGCATCGCGGTCACTGCGCCCAGACCGAGCGCCAGCGTCACCACCATCGTCACGGCATATCCGGGGGCATTCTTCAACCCTCGCAGTGCATACCGGACATCCAGCCAGACATTGTTGCAAAAGCCCACAAATCTACCCGTCATCTCAGAACCCCCGGGCCGCCGCATTCCCTGCCAGCCTACCGCGTAATCCTCCGGTCTGTAATTCTCAGTCAGGGCGCTGCGATTTGGAATCGTCCTACTTTTTCGGATCGGCCGGATTTCCTCGCCATTCCTGAATCGACCCAACCCAGCGAGTTGACCGCAAGAAAGTGCCAGATTGCCCCAGCCAATTCGCTACCATGGAAATAGGGGATCAACATTCGCTGTGGCACAGTCCGGCTGCTTCCGAAAGCGCCTCCTAAGTCCAATCAGGAAGACGAATTTAGCGATAAGTCATTTGGATAGAGGAATTTAGTCCTCGGGAACGGCTCTAGCTCCATGATTGCAGGGAAGTTCCACGCCAGCCTCCTGTACCGGGAGGGGGAGGGGGTGGGTAACGTGATCCCTCTGCTATCCTCGTCGTTTAGGTTTCTGGGAGAAGCGAATCATCATGGCAAAAAGCGTCAATAAGGTCATCCTGCTCGGCAACGTCGGCAAAGATCCCGAGGTCAATTTCCTACCCAGCGGCGCCGCTGTAGCGAAGTTTGGACTTGCTACCTCCGACCGATTCAAGGACAAGGGCGGCGAATGGCAGGACCGCACCGAATGGCACAACCTTGTCGCCTTCGGGAAAGTGGCAGAGATCATTCGCGATTACGTGAAGAAGGGCGCCAAGCTCTACGTGGAAGGCAGCCTGCGCACCTCGTCCTGGGACGATAAAACAAGCGGCCAGAAGCGCTACAAGACGGAAGTCATCGTCAATGACATTTCCCTGCTCTCCGGCCGCGGCGACGGCGAAAGCGCCGGCAGCAGCTACGGCGGCAGCCGCCAGAGCAGCGGTGATAGGAGCGGCGGCTACGCGCAGCCGGCCCCCGACTACGGCGACACCGGCATCACCGACGAAGACATCCCGTTCTGAAGGAATGTCGCGAGCGAAATAAAAGAGCCGGCAAATCGCCGGCTCTTCTCTTTAGGACTTGATGGACCTCAGATAATCGGCGTCGATCTTGAGCGCTTCCTGCCATGGAATATCGAACTGCTCCTGCTCGACGAAACAGTGCTTGATCGCGCCCTTGTTCGCCGCCGCAAAGATCGGCTTGTAGTCGATGCGACCGTGGCCCAGTTGCGCCGCATGCGGCGGCGTGACGGCGGGCTGAAAGTCCTTCACGTGCAACATAGAGACGCGATTGGAATACTTCCTGAGCAGCGCGACAGGATCACCGCCGCCCACCACTACCCATCCGCAATCCATCTCAAACGTAACCAGCGCAGGATCGGTGAGCTTCATCAGCTCGTCGTATGGCGTCACTCCGTCGACGGCCACGAACTCCGGCGTGTGGTTGTGATAGCCGAAGCGGAAGCCTGCGGCCTTCACCTTCTTGCCCCAGCGGTTGAACTGATCCGCATTCCACTTCCAGTCCTCGAGTGAGAAGCTGTGCTCCTCGCCCTTCGCCGGCGGATTTTTGTGGCCGGGATACGAGCACACGATGTACTCCGCGCCCAGCGTCTTGTGGAATGCGATGATGTCGTCGAGCGTCTTGGAGAGCACGTCCGACGAGTAGTGCGCGCTGACGCAGCGCAGACCTGCGTCGGCCATCGCCTGCTTCACATCGGCAGCGGAGTGCCCGTAGAAGCCGGCTGCCTCCACTTGGCGGTAGCCAAGCGCCGCTAACTTCTTCAGTGTGCCGGCATAGTCCTTCGGCAACTCCTCGCGCACTGAGTAGAGTTGAAGCCCGAGGGGAAGCCCGAAAGGTGAAGCCAGCCCCTGCCGGGTGGCCATGAGCGCATAAGCGGAAACCGCCGCGCTCGTCTGTAGAAAACGACGTCGAGTGTAAAGTCCCATAGGCCGACCATCATACCCAATCGGCCAATGCAATCAACTCGCAACAATTGGGGCCCTCAGCCCGATACGATCTCAGAAAAATCGGCGATGCTGGAAAAGCGCTCCGCGACCTCGGCAACCAGCGACAAACGATTGCGCCGCAACGCCGCGTCAGGAGCCATCACCATCACTTTGTCGAAGAACGCATCCACCGTCGGGCGCAGCGACGCAATTCGCTCCAAGGCCTCTGCATAGCGGCGCTGCTGTCGCAGCTGCTCCACCGCCGGAGCGACCGTAGTGAACTGCTGCTGCAGAGCACGCTCTTCGGGTTCTATCAGTGCATCTGCAACCGCTGCCATATCGTATGGCTCGTCTCTCTCACGCGCCTGCCGCAGGATGTTCTGGATACGCTTGAACGCGACCGAGATCGCCGTGAAGTGTCCTTCGATATCGGAGGCGCGAACAGCAGTCAGCGCCTTCGCGCGCGCGATCGCATCGGCAACGTCATCGGCACCGGCCGCCAGCACGGCCTTCGCTACGTCGTAGCTGTACCCCATCACCTCGCGGAGATAGAATTCCAGCCGCTCGCGGAAGAACGCCGCAACAGCAGAGGTGGAGGTTTCCGCCAGCGCATCCTGCTCCGGGCTAGTCGCCAGCCGCTCCAATTCGTTCAGCTTCAGCGGCAGCCCGGATTCCGCCAGAATGCGGATCACCCCGTTAGCCACACGCCGCAGCGCGAACGGGTCCTTCGATCCGGTCGGTTCCAGGCCGAGCGCGAACATGTCGACAATGGTCGCCATCCGATCGGCCAGTCCGAGCAGCTGCCCCTCGATCGTCGGCGGAATGGCATCGTCTGCCGCTGCGGGCCGATACTGCCAATAGATCGCCTGCGCAACGCTCTCATGCATGCCCTCGGCGCGCGCATACAGTCCGCCGATGATGCCTTGCAGCTCGGTGAACTCCTTCACCAATTCGGCTGTCAGGTCGGCTTTCGCCAGCCGCGTTGCGGTCAGCAGCGCGCTCTCATCCACCGCGACGCCGCGCGTACGCACCATCGCGGCCAGCGCAGCCGCGAGCCGCAGGTTCGTCTCGGTTTTGGTGAAGTAGCTGCCCAGGTCCTTCTGGAAGGTGACTGCCTTCAGCAGTTCCAGGCGCTCGGCCAGCGGAGTCTTCTGATCGAAGGTCCAGAAGAAGCGTGCATCGTTGAAGCGGGCGCGCAGCACACGCTCATTGCCATGCCGGATGATCGCCTCGCCAGCGGCATTCACCTGCGTGTTCAGGACGGCGAGGAAGTGGGGTGCAAGCCTGCCGCTTGCGTCATCCACCGCGAAATACTTCTGGTGATCGCGCATCACGGTCACCAGCACTTCCTCCGGCAGATCCAGGTACTCCCGCTCAAAGGTGCCGAGTATGACACTGGGCCACTCGGTAAGCTGCGTTACCGTCTCGACCAGGGGCTCGTCTTCCCGCCAGCGCGCATCTTCCACCGTGCGCGTCAAGCGGTCCAGTGCCTTGCGGATGCGCTCTCGCCGTGCGGCGACATCGGCAATTACATATGCGCCTTCCAGCTTCGACGCATACTGTGTCGGAGTGGCAATCGTAATCGGGCCATCTCCGTGCAGAACGCGGTGTCCATAGCTGATGTTGCTCGCAGTCTTGCCGCCGAATTCGATCGGCGCCACGGTTGAGTCGAGCAGTGCAACCATCCACTGCACCGGCCGTACGAAGCGCTCTGGCTTCCCCGGACGCCAGTACATGTTCTTGGCCCAGTAGATCTTCCCCAGCTCTGCCGGCACCTTCCCTACCAGGATCTCCGCCGCGCTTCGCCCGGCTCTCGTCACTGTGGCCGAGACATATTCCCCTTTGGGCGTGGTGTGCTTCACCAGCGCATCGACCCCGACTCCGGCCTTTTTGGCGAAGGCCTGCGCCGCCGGCGTGGGCTGGCCTTCTTTGAAAGCGATTTTCCATGCCGGACCGGTCAATTGCTCGGTCGTATCCTGCTGCCGTTCGAGCACGCCGCTGATCGTCACGGCAACCCGCCGCGGCGTAGCGTAGCTCCGAACCGCAGCATTCATATCCAATAGCCTCTCATCCGTGAGGAGATCCTTCACGCGCGTGGCCAGTTCCTGCTCCGCGCTCGCGATCATGCGCGCAGGAATCTCTTCCAGACCGATCTCAAACAGGAACTCTGCCATCTCTCTTCCTCTCGTAAATATCAGGCAGTCAGCCCTGCTGGTTGTGCGATCAGGGATGTGGCGTAAGCCCGTGCGACGCCAACCGTGAGATTGCGAATGCGCCCGATGATGCCCACCCGCTCCGTAACGCTGATGGCTCCGCGTGCATCGAGCAGGTTGAACAGATGCGAGCACTTCAGGCACAGGTCATATGCGGCGAGCACGGGCACGCGGTCGCGGTCGCGTTGTGCCGCCTCATCCTCCCGCACCAGCGAAAGCAGGGCCTGGCATTCCTGCTCGTACAGACGAAAGTGCTCCCACAGCTTTGCGACGTCGGCGCGCTCGAAGTTGTATGCGGAGAACTGTATCTCCTCCTGCAGCCGCACCTCACCATAGGTGATGACGCGCTTCGTCACCGGATCGCGCGCCCACACGATGTCGTAGATCGAATCCACATCCTGCAGGAAGGCCGCGATGCGCTCCAGGCCATAGGTCAGTTCGGCGCAGATGGGATCCAGTTCCTGCCCACCGCTCTGCTGGAAGTAGGTGAATTGCGTGATCTCCAAACCGTCGAGCATCACCTGCCAGCCCACGCCCCATGCGCCGCCCGCCGGCCACTCCCAGTTGTCTTCCTCGAATTTCAAGTCATGCTCGCGCAGGTCGATACCCATCGCCGCCAGCGACTCAAGATAAATCTCCTGCACGCGCTCCGGCGGCGGCTTCAGGATGACCTGAAACTGCGTGTGCTTGTAGAGGCGATTCGGATTCTCGCCATAGCGTCCATCGGCAGGCCGACGCGAAGGCTGCGCATACGCTACGTTGAAGGGTTTCGGGCCAAGTACGCGAAGGAAAGTCTCCGGCGACATGGTGCCGGCGCCGACCTCGACGTCGTAGGGCTGCTGCAGCACGCATCCCCGAGCCGCCCAGAAGGTCTGCAGGTTGAAAAGGAGTTCCTGAAAGGTCAGTGCGCTTGCATTCGCCACATGGCGATTCTAAATGAGCACCGTTCCGCGATCTGCGCATGCGCTCGCTCGCTGCCTATACCGGCTGCATCGCGCAGAATCAGTCGCTGGGCACAGATTAGCAGGGCCGGCGATTGGTCTGGCTGCGCTACGAACCGATACGCACCAGCACGCAGGTGATATTGTCCCGACCCCCCGCTGCGTTGGCGGCTGCCAGCAGTGCCGCGCAAGCCTGCGCCGGCTCGTTTGCGGCGCTTTCCACAATTCCCGCGATCGCGGCATCGGTCAGTTCGCGCGTCAAGCCATCGGAAGCAATCAGATACAGATCGCCCGGCTCAAGCGATAGTTCCTGAACGTCCGTGACTACCTCGGCGCGTGTGCCGACGGCGCGGGTAATGACGTTCTGCATGGGCGAACGGCGTGCCTGCTCGCGAGTCATGCGGCCGATCCGGACCTGCTCCTCCACCATGGAGTGATCCTGCGTCAGCCGGTCCAGCACGCCGGCACGCCAGCGATAACAGCGGCTATCGCCTACATGGCCGAGCCAGCCAGTGCCATGGTCCAGCATGAGAGCCACCAGCGTGGTGCCCATGCCCTCCAGCCGTCGGTCCTGCCGCGCACGTTCGTACACGGCACTGTTGGCCAGCCGCACCGCCTCGCGAATCGCGCCCGCACCGGGTTTCGCCTTTGCCAATGCCGCAGCAGCCGTTTCCCCAGCCAGGTGGCTCGCGGTCTCACCTGCCGCAGCGCCCCCCATGCCGTCGCAAACGACAAACGCAGCCGCCTCCGATTGCATAACGAAAAAGTCTTCATTCGCACGCCGCACGCGCCCGCGATCCGTAACGCCCGCGGCAGTCCACGCCGATGCCCTGCTCACCACCACGATGGCCTGCTGCTCTTCTGTCCGAGGATGCATGTGCGCGAAGGAGTCTCCGAGGAAATATCCAGGAGCAGCTAGCGGCTGAGCCGCAGTTTTCCATCCTACCGGGTCGGAGCGGGTTTGGCACCCAGTAGTCATTCGGAAACAAAGCCAGGCAGCCAAAACTTTGCCTGCCGCTTGAATTTGTTACGGTTGCGGCACAACCACTACCTGCACTCCGCTTGATGCACCAGCCGAGCGATAGATCTGCTCGGTGGCCTTCTTGAAGTCCTCCGGCTTGGCATGAGGGATGTCGGTAAAGGTCTGCGGATTGCGGTCGGTCAGGGGGAACCACGAGCTCTGCACCTGCACCATGATGCGGTGACCTCTACGGAAGGTGTGGTCCAGGTCTGGCATGTCGAACTCCAGATCCGTCACCTTTCCCGGCGTTAATGGCTCGGGCTTTTCCCAGCTGTTGCGGAACTTGGCGCGCATCGGCTCGCCGCGCAGCAGCTCCTGGTAGTCGCCCATGTGCACGGGCGGCGCGCTCAGGATGCGCTTGTTGCCGGAGCTTGTGCCCTCCGGGTCCGGATAGTCGCCGGGATAGACGTCGATCAGCTTTACGTCGAAATCGGAATCGGTGCCGCTGGAGGCGATCTTCAGTTTCGGCGTGATCGGCCCGGCAATGGTTACGTCTTCCGTCAGCGGATCGGTCTCGTACACCAGGACATCGGGCCGCGTGGCCGCGAAGCGCTGGTCCTCCACCATATAGCGCTGCGGCACCGTATCGGTGACATAAGGCACAAACGGCACCGGATGCATCGGGTCACTGACGTATTCGTCATAAGCTTTTCCCTCGTTGCCCGTCGGCGCATCGAAGGAGAGCTTTCCGTTCGCGTGGAAGTAGAGCATCTTCGGCTGTGCGCCCGGGGGCGGCCAGCTTGGATACTTACGCCACACGTTGGCGCCGGTTTCGAACATATAGGCCTCGGGCGGCGCCTCGCCCTTGCCCTTCAGGTAGTACTCGAAGAAGGGAAACTGAATTTCCTTGCGGAAGAACTCGCTGGTCTTGGCGTTGAACGGGATATCGCCCAGAGACTCGCCGTCGCTCCGCGCCCAACCACCATGCACCCAGGGGCCTTCGACGATGGTGTCGGGCGTGCCTGGATTTGCCTTTCCGATCGCGCGCCAGGTGCGCCATGGGCCGCTCAGGTCTTCGGCGTCATACCATCCGCCCACCACCATTACTGCGCAGTGAACGTTATGCATGTGCTGTGAGAGGTCGCGCACTTTCCAGTAATTGTCGAAGGTCGTGTGATAAAGCTGATCGGCAAAGAGCGGGTTCGACTTCTTCAGGTCGCGCGTGTCCAGCAGCGACGTCGGTGTCGCATTCAGATAGAACTCGTAACTGTTAGAAGTGCCAAAATCAAAGTGATCGTGCGGCGCCTGTGCGGGCGTCATCGGCTCATCGAACGGCTTGAAGAAGGTATAGAAACCAAAGTTAGCCGATAGCATGAACGCACCGCCGTGATATGCATCATCGCCCTCGAAGAGGTTCGTCATCGGCGCCTGTGGGCTCGCCGCTTTGATCGCCGGATTCGAGTCAATGATGCTGGAAGAAGTGTAGAAGCCCGGATACGAAATGCCCCAGATTCCGACCTTGCCATTGTTGTTCGGCACATGGGCCAGCAGCCAGTCCACCGTGTCGCTCATGTCCGAGCTGTCATCGACGTCCGTCTTCGACTTCTTGTCGTCGATATGCGGGGTCATTTCGAGAAACTTGCCGTCGGACATATAGCGCCCGCGCACGTCCTGGTAGACGAAAATATAGCCCGCCTTCTCGAACTCATCCGATGGCCCGACGGACGTCTTGTACTGGTCTTCGCCATACGGCGCCACTGAATACGGCGTCCGATCCATCAGGAATGGCCACGGGCGCGAGTGGTCCTTTGGTACGTACACCGACGTGAATAGCCGCACGCCATCGCGCATCGGGATGCGGTACTCGTATTTCGTGTAGTGTGCTTTGACGTAATCTTCCGCAGGAGCTTCAGGTTTTTCCTGCGCCGGCAATGTAAGCGCTGCAGCAAGGATGCAGATCGCCGCCACACCAAAACGGGCGCGGCGGATCGAGAGAATGCCTGACATCTCGTCTCCTTGGACGGGTCTTTGGAATATGTCTTTTCGACAAAGCTACACAATACACTCTGCGTCCCGTGGCCAGGCTTATGGGATGAAATAGAACGGATTTGGCAGCTTGACGGAGATTTCTGCGCGAGGCTCGCCTTGAAGATCGCTCCACTGATCGCCGATGCTCATGATGAGCGTGTAGCCCTGCGTCACGATCTTTCGCCGCTCGCTGGATTTGTACACGACTGCGGTTTCATCCTGCTCGTCCTTGGACCGCAATACCAGCAACTTCCACTCCGTCATTCCCTGGTCACGAAGATTGGCCGCCGTCACGTCACGCATCGCCTCCGGCCGGCCGGTGATGAAGAACACGGGTACGCCCGCAGCCACAGCTTGCTTGTAAAGCGCGACGGAGCCCGGAATTGCTTCCGCCTTCTCCGACCGCTCCCACTCGTCTTCCAGCGGCTGGTAGAAGCCCATGTTCAGCTTCGCGATCTCCGGCCAATTCGAGAGCACTGTCTCATCGATGTCAAAGACGATGGCGAGCTTCTCGCCCGGCTTACGCGCCCGCACCCTTTCGGCCAGAGCAGCCTGCGCGCGATCCGTCTGCGCCCGCAGATCGTCCGCATAGCAGCCATAGCCGCCTGTGCAGTCGTGGTACTGCACCAGAATATTGCGGAGAAGACCCAGGTTGCGCAGCTCGAACGACGGCTCAAGCGTCCGCTCCACGGGAGTTGTTGGCACATCAGAACTGGAGTGCGCCGCGAGCGCCCCGCCAGAACACAGTAAGGTCAGCACCACGAGCCATTTTGCAGATTTCAATGCGCACCCCTGGCGAAAGAAAACAGGCCACAGCGATCGACAGCGCAGCCTCGCGTTGCATTGTAGGGCAAAAAGAAAGGCCGGCGCTGGGCGCCAGCCTCGGTTGTTGATCGGGCAGGGCTGCATTCGCCCTGCCTGCCCGCGTCCTCTGCCTCGCTTTTTGCGGAGCGTCGCGCGCGGCACTCTTCAACAAAGGAATTCAGCATCCGACCCAAGCTAAGAGCCGTTCGAACAGACTCCGAGTGATGCGTGGTGGAAGCTGAACCATCCATTCGCGGAAGTACTGGAAGGCGCGCCGAAGTATGGCATCATCGCCAGGTCTTGCAGGTGATACGTGAAGCCGTTTTGGGTGTAGGCATAGTCTCCATAATTGGCCGTGTTCTCCAGCGGATCGCCGTTCTCCAGAATGCCGCATGGTGTCTGGTTGCCGTTCGGATTCGCTACCAGCGGATCATCTGCCCACTCGCCGATCTCGTGCGAGAGCGCCGAGACATCCTGCGAGAAAGCTCCTGAATGATCGACATAGGTCGCCTCCGCATAGGCCTGCGGATTAGACGAACTGCCCTCCGCCGAGTGATAGCCGCCAATGCAGCAGCTTCCGCCCTGCGTCAGGTACACATCATAGGTCAGGAAGATAGGAAGTGCGTTCGGCTGAATCCCCTCTGCCGCGATGATGTTCGGCAACTGCGCGTCGAACCAGTTGATGTCCACCAGGCCGGTCGTAAAGCCAAACGGCGAGCCCGTTTTCCCGTAGTTGGTGGGCACCGTCAAAGTCTTCTCCGGAAGCACCGTAGGATTGCCGAGCAGCAGATGCGAATTGGTGTGACTGCTGACCGTACCCCAGAAGTTCGCGCGCTGGTAGGCGTCGATATACTGCGTCGTGCCAACGTCGATCGTGCTCAGCTTATAGTCGATGCTCGAGGTGAACAGCGGCGAGTCCACCGTGTTCGAGGTCACGCTGTTGCCGTTGCTCAGCACATGCGCCGGATCGAAGGTGCTCTGGCGGCCGCTGCGTCCCACCACGATTTTTACCGGGATGATATAGACCGGAATCGTTGCGGAGGTGTTGCTGGAAGGCGCAGTGCCAACCATGTTGTAAGTGTAAGTACTACCGCTGTACGTGAAAGAGCCATTCCACGTCTGAAGTGAGAGTGACGATGCGCGCGGCATCGCTAGCTCAGAAAAGAGGCGCGGCGGCAGCACGGTGTACTTGCCTTTAGGCGCCTGCGCTGCGGCAGCATGGTTGGATTGAGCCAATGACGCGACGGGGATAAGGGCAGCAACCGCCAGGACCGCGGGCAGCCTTTTCAGGACAGATCTCATGAGAGTGATACTCCTTTTGTTTCGGCAAAAGCCTCTTACGCTTCGTCAGGCAGGGACGCCCTGACGAACGCTGCAATGTAAGCCAACGAAGCACCTGGAAGCAAGTGCAGTTCTACAAAAAATGTGGATGAAATACGGAGCTCCATGACGGTTACGCATTCTGTTAACTACACAGTTAATAGGCGGTGAGAAGGGCCACGGAGACGCGGTAGTGCAGACAATCGTGTGACCCGCCGGAGCGGGTACTAAAGCGCAGGCATGGTCGTGCCAACGCAGATATCTCGAGCCAGAAATAAAAAATGACCGGCGCGACCGCCGGCCATCATCAATTGTGTGCTCGTGAATCTAGTGGCTGCCGCCCTTTGCATCCATGCGGGCCTGCGCGTCGTGCATCAACTCATTGGCGCGCTCATATTGGGCGGGGTCCTCGCCGGCATGGTCCCACATCTTCTGTCCGCGCTCGTACTCGCGCTGCGCGTTTGAGGCATCGATGTCCTCCGGCTTCTCCGCACTTTCCGCCAGGATGGTCACGCGGTTCGGCAGCACTTCGGCAAAGCCCCAGGCCACGTAGTAGCGATCGTTGCTTTCGCCGCCGCCATGAATCGTCACCAGGCCGGTGCCAAGCTCGGTGAGCAGCGGCGCGGCTCCGTAGAGCACTTCGAGGTAGCCGGTGCGGCCCGGCAACTCAACGGAATCGGCGGACGCATCCACCAGCTGACGGTCGGGAGTGACCAGCCGTACCTGCAGCTTGCCGGCTTGTGCCTGATCGGCCATGGCTAGGCGGTCGCCCCCTGCAGCTTCTCTGCCGCCTCAAGCACTTCTTCGATCGTGCCCTTCATGTAGAAGGCCTGCTCAGGAATGTTGTCGTGCTTGCCTTCGATGATCTCCTTGAACGAGCGCACCGTGTCTTGCACCTTGACGTACTTGCCGGGCGTCCCAGTAAAGACCTCAGCCACATGGAAGGGTTGCGAGAGGAAGCGCTGCACCTTGCGCGCGCGCTGCACGGTTAGCTTGTCCTCTTCGGAGAGCTCATCAATACCGAGGATTGCGATGATGTCCTGCAG
Organism: uncultured Acidobacteriaceae bacterium; assembly: GCA_963797895.1. Classification (GTDB taxonomy): domain Bacteria; phylum Acidobacteriota; class Terriglobia; order Terriglobales; family Acidobacteriaceae; genus KBS-83. The sequence continues at coordinate 824,842 of CAWCRD010000005.1, read as the reverse complement.
GTCCTTGTAGCGCTGCAGAATACGCTTTACGCCCTGCGCCACGTCGTAATGCTCCTGACCGACAACACGCGGCGTCAGGATGCGGGAGGTCGAGGCCAGCGGATCGACCGCCGGGTAAATGCCCAGCTCTGATAGTGGACGCGAGAGCACGGTGGTTGCGTCAAGATGAGCAAACGTGGTCGCCGGCGCCGGATCAGTCAAGTCATCGGCAGGCACATAGATAGCCTGCACCGACGTGACCGAACCTCGCTTGGTGGAGGTGATGCGCTCCTGCAGCTCGCCCATTTCGGTCGCGAGGTTCGGCTGATAACCGACAGCTGAGGGCATGCGGCCCAGCAGTGTCGAGACCTCCGAGCCTGCCTGTGTGAAGCGGAAGATATTGTCGATGAACAGCAACGTGTCGGAGCCCATTTCGTCGCGGAAATACTCCGCGATAGTGAGACCCGTCAAAGCAACACGCAGGCGTGCTCCGGGCGGCTCCGTCATCTGGCCGTAAACCAGCGCGGCTTTGGACTTTTCGCGGTTCTTGGTGTCGATGACGCCCGACTCCTGGAATTCGAGCAGAAGATCGGTTCCCTCACGCGTACGCTCGCCCACACCGGCGAAGACCGAAACGCCGCCATGCTTCGATGCGACGTTGTTAATCAGCTCCTGGATTACGACCGTCTTGCCCACGCCCGCGCCGCCGAAGAGGCCGATTTTGCCGCCCTTGAGGAATGGCTGGATCAGATCGATGACCTTCACGCCGGTCTCGAACATCTCCTCCGAGGTGGCCTGCTCCTCGAACGATGGAGCCTGCCGATGGATCGGCCGCATCTCCTTCGCATTGACCGGGCCAAGCTCGTCCACCGGCGCGCCAATCACGTTGAGGACGCGCCCCAGCGTCGGCGTGCCCACCGGCACGGTGATGGGACCGCCCAGGTCAATCACCTTCATGCCGCGGACCATGCCCTCGGTCGATTCCATTGCGACGCAGCGCACACGGCCTTCGCCGATGTGTTGCTGCACTTCAAGGATCACGTTGATCGGCGAGGGAACGTCGAAGCCCTCGCTTACCACGCGCAGCGCCTGGTAGATCCCGGGCATCGTCTTCTCGTCAAACTGCACGTCCACAGCGGGACCGGAGATCTGCACGACCTTGCCGATGTTTTCCCTGCCCGGCGTGATCTTCGCGCCCCGATATTGCGCGCCTTCGTCCTGCCCCTCGCCCATGCCCTGCACGGCGTCGTGATGCGTCTCGTTCATCTGTGCCATAGCTTTCCTTACAGAGCAGCGGCGCCGCTCACAATCTCGATAATTTCCTTGGTAATCGCGGCCTGTCGCACGCGGTTCATGGTCAGCGTGAGCGCGTCGATCATGTCTGACGCGTTGTTGGAAGCCGAATCCATCGCCGTCATGCGGGCTGCGTGCTCAGAAGCAACCGACTCCAGCATGCCGCGATAGAGCAGGGTCGCGACATAGCGCGGCAGCAGGCTGCGCAGCATCTCCTCCGGCGGCTGCTCGTAAATGTAATCCACATCCGCAGTGCCGAATTTCTGCGCCTCTTCGTCGGCCTCATGCGTGTCCGGCTCCTCCAGGCTCACGCCTGCCGTCCGTGCCGCTTCGCCGGCGCGCTCCCGCTCCTCCATCGAGGGCTCCTCGATTTGCGCTACTTCGGGTTGGCCCGGTTCGGCCATGGGAACCAGCCGCTCGACCACGACACGTTGCGAAATCACCGAGCGAAACTCATTGAAGACCACGTATGCGGCATCGATCTCGCCGTTGTCATAGCGGTCCACGATGTCCTGCCCGATCTCCGCCACCGCATCAAAGCGCAGCTTTTCCAGCATGCCGGGATGATCGCCCGTAATTTCGATGGGCGCGCTCCGCTCTTCACGTTTCCGCACCAGCGGCTGTTCTTCCAGCTCGCTCTCAAGCGGAATGCCTTTTGATGCTTCGTCAGGCTTCTGATCGCCGGATTCCCGCTCCCTCGTGATCTTGGCGGCAGGATAGCGCCGGCGAAAGAGGTCTCGCGCTTTGCGACCGATGGTCTCGATATCGACGTTGCGGCCCTGCTCGCCGTTTTGCGTGACAATGAAACGCATCGCCGCCTTGATGATGTTGGAATTGAAGGCGCCGGCAAATCCTTTGTCGCCGGAGACGACAATGAGCAGCACATTCTTCTCTTCGCGCGGGGCAAGGAGTGGGTGCCGCACCTCGCCCGTCTCGGGGTTATAGACATCGATGCGCCGCATCAGCGAGCGGATCACGCTTGCCATCATCTGCGCATACGGCCGGGCGGTAACGGCGCGTTCCTGCGCACGGCGCAGCTTCGCCGCTGAGACCATCTTCATGGCCTTCGTGATCTGCCGCGTATTCTTCACGCTGCGGATGCGCCGTTTCAGATCGAGGACATTTGCCATGGATCAGGCCTTCGCCGCAACTTCCTTCTGCTGCTGATCGGCTGCAGCTTTCTTCTTGTCCTCGTCGGTCAACGGCTTGACGGAAGACTCCTTCAGCTTCGCCTCGTGATGCTCGGCGATGTAGTTCTCCTTGTACTCCTTCAGGGCAGCCTTGATCCGGTTCTTCAGGTCATCGTCAAGCGTCTTCTTCTCGATGATGTCCTTCAGCAACTGGGACTGTGCGGAGTCGAGATACCTGTACAGACCTTCTTCAAAGCCGCGGATATCCTCGACCTTTAGATCGTCCAGGTAGCCATTGGTGCCGGCGAAGATGATCACCACCTGCTTCTCGGTCGGCAGCGGCGAGAACTGCGGCTGCTTCAGCAGTTCAGTCAGGCGAACGCCCCGGTTGAGCTGATTCTGCGTCACCTTGTCGAGGTCCGATCCGAACTGCGCGAACGCAGCCAGCTCGCGATACTGCGCCAGGTCCAGCTTCAACGTGCCGGCCACCTGCCGCATCGCCTTGATCTGCGCTGCGCCGCCGACACGGCTCACCGAGAGACCAACGTTCACCGCCGGGCGTACGCCGGAATTGAAGAGATCGGTTTCGAGATAGATCTGCCCATCTGTGATGGAGATTACGTTCGTCGGAATGTACGCCGAGACATCGCCCGCCTGCGTCTCGATTATGGGCAGTGCAGTCAGCGAGCCGCCCCCCTTTGCATCGCTCAATTTCGCCGAGCGCTCCAGCAACCGCGAGTGCAGATAGAACACATCCCCGGGATACGCCTCGCGGCCTGGCGGACGCCGCAGCAGCAGCGAAATCTCGCGATAGGCCGTCGCATGCTTTGAAAGATCGTCGTAGATCAGCAGCGCGTGCTTGCCGTTGTCGCGGAAGTATTCTCCGATCGCCGTGGCCGCATACGGTGCGATGTACTGCATCGGCGCCGGCTCGGAAGCGGTAGCAGCCACCACGATGGTGTAATCCATCGCGCCGTACTCTTCGAGCGTCTTCACCACCTGCGCGACGGAAGAGCGCTTCTGCCCGATTGCGCAGTAGACGCAGATCAGGTTGTTCTTCGCGTTGTTGATGATGGTATCGAGTGCCACCGCAGTCTTGCCCGTCTGGCGGTCACCGATGATCAGCTCGCGTTGCCCGCGGCCGATCGGGATCATGCTGTCGATGGCCTTCAATCCGGTCGCCATCGGCTCGCGCACCGGCTGGCGATCCACCACGCCGGGAGCCAGCCGCTCTACCGGATACGACTCCGTATTCTCAATCGGCCCTTTGTCATCGATCGGATGGCCTAGCGCGTTCACCACGCGCCCTACCAGCGACTGGCCGACACCGACGCTCATGATCTTGCCCGAGCGCTTTACCTGGTCGCCTTCGCGGAGCTCTGTGTAGTCGCCCAGCAGCACGGAGCCGACTTCGCTCTCGTCCAGGTTCATGGCCAGGCCGGCCACGCCGTGCGGGAACTCGATCAGCTCGCCGGCCATGACCTTTTCGAGGCCATGGATGCGCGCAATTCCGTCGCCGAGCGAAATGATCGTGCCTACCTCGTCGACGTGCACCTCGGAGTCGTAGTTCTGAATCTGCTCGCGCAGCAGTTGTGTGATTTCGTCTGCCTTGATCTGGGCCATGCCTGTCTCGTCTTTCTGTCTCTCGGAAATTCTTCTTTTGCGGCAGTTGCGTTGATGCGGCTCTTGCGTCTAACCGGCCATCAATTCCTGCTTCATGCGATCCAGGCGTCCGCGCACCGAACCGTCGTAGATGGTGCTGCCGATTTTCACCACCGCGCCGCCAATCAGGCCATTATCCTCTCGGAAGCGCGCGCGTACCCGCGTGCCGGCCAGCCGCGCCACCTGCTGCTCCATCTGGTGGCGCTCGTCGGCGTCCAAACGCCGGGCGGAGATCACCTCTACCTCTGAGATGCCCTGCCGCCGATTCATCTCCGCGCGAAACGCGGCAACGATCTCCTCAACGGCGCTCATGCGCTCATGCCGCAGCAGCACGGCAAGAAAATTGCGTACTTCACCGCTCAGATCAAGGCGCGGCGCCAGCGCATCGATCACCTTCACCCGCACATCCACCGCCAGCGCCGGATTGAAGAGTGCCTGGCGCAGGTCCGCGCTTTCCGTCAGCACGGAAAGGAAGTCGTTCAATTGCGTGTTCACCTGGTCCGCGGGGACGTGGGCACCAAGGACCACGTCAGCGAAAGCACGTGCGTAGCGGGAGGCAAAATCGGCCATTAGTTCCGGCCCCCCTGACTGCCGTTCGGGCCACTCCCGTTCGATCCCAAACTCGCGGCAAACTCCTGAATCAGAGTGCGGTCGTCACCTTCGGTCAGGCGCAGCCGGGAACTCGCGCGGTCCACGGCAAGCTCGGCGGCAAATCTGCGCAGGCTGCGTTCGGCCGCGGCGCCCGCGGCGGCGATTTCCTGCTCTGCGGAGGCGACGATCTTCTCTTTCTCGCCCTCCATCGCCTGCCGGATGCGCACTTCGTCCCCGGCGCTATCGCGTTCGGCCTGTTCGCGCACTGCCGCAATTTCCGAGTCCAGCCGGCTGAGCCGTTCTTCGACCGCGCGCAGCCGTTCCTCGGCCTTCTCCGTGGCGGTTCTGGCCTCGACAATTTGCCGGTCCAGTTGCTGGCGGCGACTGCGGAAGGCCTTGGGCAGCCCTGTTACCACGAAGTAGCCCATGAAAACGAACAGAATGATCGCGTTGAGCGCCCAGAATGCCATCGAAGCTGCATCGGGCGAGAGATGAAACAGTTTCGCGAAGGCACGCACGGAAGCAGAGTGCTTGAAGGCATACTCCTCGTCCTCCTGCTCGGCCTTGGCAAGATTCTGTGAAGTAGCCGTCTTGCTGTCAATGAAGACGCCCTGGCTGCCCTGGTTCTGAGGTGCAGCAGGCGCCGTAGCAGCCGGCTGATGTACCGGTGGCGCGGTCGTCTGCGCAAATGCAGGTGTCAGAGCGATTGCGAGCAGAAGGGCTGCGGCCAGCGGCCGCCAGGAACACAAAGCTCGCATTAGTAGGCACTCCCTGTCGTGTGGCCGGAAACCGCTGTCGCGGCTGCCGCGGACGGCACGATGACGCGTAGAATTTCCGCCGCCAGCGAATCAGCCTTGCCGTCGAGCGTGGCGCGTGCGTCGGCCGCTTCTCTTTCCAGCCCCGCCCGAGCAACGCGGACCCGTTCGTGCGCCGCATGCCGGGCCTCTTCCAGCACGCGCTCGCGTTCGCGCTGCATGGCCTGCATACGCTGCTCCCTGGCGTGAAATATCTCTGCCCGCGCGGCCCGCAGCTTTGCCTCGTACTCCTGCGCCCGGGCATCCGCCCGGCGGATTGCCGCTTCCGCGCGCTCCATGGCGCCGGTCGTGCGCTCCCGCCGCTCCGCCAGCACCTTGATCAGCGGTGCATGTACCAGCATCCGATACGCGCCGAGCAGCAGCAAAAACAGCACAGCCGTCGGTATTGAACGCAGGAAGAGGTCGGCCAATTGATAAAGGATGAGGTCCAATACAGTCCCCGAGGGTGCCATCCATCAGGATGGGAAATGGCGGCAAATACGTCCGGAAACTATGGTTCTAACAGAGCGGATTTTCGAGTGTCAAACCGCCCAAAAACGTCTGAAGATGCGACTTTCAGATCACCCAAGAATATCCAAGACTAATTCTTGACCTAGGCACAATCGGGCGTACACTGGTCTGTATCTCGACCCAGTCCGGGTCTGCTGAAAGCAGGGTCGAAGGGACGTAACACCGCTTCCCTTCCCCTGCAGTCAGCACCACTGCTGCCGTCCCGAAATCCTTAGCTACGCTTGGCTCCGTCTGCGCTATCGGTCTGCCAGAACCGCCGATAACGCGACAGCAACGACGCCGGCCCTTCCACAATTATCGCGACGTCGTCGCCTGCAAAGCTGCGCTCACCAATCCGTGCGCCTGCTCCGAGCGCCGCCAGCACGCCACCTTCGCTCTGCGGCACAGTCATGGCGCGGATCTCGAGTGGATCGGACGATAGCGCGGCATCCATCCGCGCCAGGAGTTCCGGTAGCCCCTCGCCGGTCTTCGCTGAGAGCACGACCACATCCGCGCGCCCGGCCAGGCCGGCACGCTCAACGTCCGTCAGCAGGTCGCTCTTGTTCAGCACCAGAATCTGTTTTGTATTGCGTACATCCAGTTCCCCCAGCACGCGATCCACTTCGCGCTGATGCTCCTCCCGCATCGGACTCGCTGCATCCTGGACATGGACCAGCACTTCCGCCTTCTGCACCTCTTCGAGCGTCGCGCGAAACGAGGTGACCAGCGTGTGCGGCAGATCGCGGATAAATCCGACCGTGTCGGAGAGCAGTATCTTGCGGCGGGATGGCAGCGTCAGCGCCTTCAGCTTGGGATCGAGCGTCGCAAACATGCGCGCGGACTCAAGCACGTCGGCATGGGTCAGCCGATTGAACAGCGTGCTCTTTCCCGCATTTGTGTAGCCGACCAGCGCAATGGTAGGCACCGGAACCGCCTCGCGTCGCTGGCGCTGTTGTCCACGGACACGGCGCACCGCGTCGAGGTCGCTGCGCAACTGCACCAGCCGCCGCTGGATACGACGGCGATCCGTTTCAAGCTTGGTTTCACCGGGACCTCGCGTGCCGATGCCGCCACCCAATTGCGACATGGCTTGCCCCCTCCCGGCCAGCCTGGGCAGCATGTATTCGAGCTGCGCCAACTCCACCTGCAGATAGCCTTCGCGCGTCCGCGCATGGCGGGCAAAGATATCCAGGATGAGCTGCGTGCGATCCACCACGCGCGCGGGCAGCTCGTTTTCGAGATTTCGCAACTGGGTTGGGGACAAGTCCTGATCGAAGAGCACAACATCGGCCTGGGCCGAAGCGGTCACCCCCGCCACTTCTACAATCTTGCCCTTGCCGATCAGTGTGGCTGCATCCGGCTCAGGACGGCGCTGCGCGACCTCTGCAACCACGTCACCGCCAGCGCTCACGACGAGCTCGCGGAATTCCTCCCGCGCAGCGTCAAATTCGAAGCCAGACGAGGCAAGGCGTAACGGAGGGGGTGACTGCCGGTCTGCCAAGACAGCGTCGAAGTCGCCGGATACATGCTCCAGGGTTTCCGCGGGCTGAGCAGCCGCGCGCGCCGCAGCGGCAGCACGCAAAGTAGCGCGCCGCCGCCCGGAAAACTCGACCGATACCAGAACACACCGGTTGGTGCGCAGGGGCTGCGAGGATGCGGCTCTATTCATACACCGAAGCAGGGGGAGACAGCCGGCCGTTCTACGATTCCGCCTCCTGCCGCAGGGGCGTCGCCTGAGGGTGGGGCACGGCAGACGGAGGATGACCGAGCCGGTGTTCATGCATCACGGAGCGATTGCTCACTACCGTTGAGATGGCGTGTTTGAAGATCAATTGCTCCTGGCTGTTGTTCTCCAGCAGGACTGAGTACTTGTCGAAGGAGCGGATTCGGCCGGTCAGTTTTACGCCGCTGACCAGATAAATTGTGATGGGGGTTTTGTCCTTGCGGACCGTATTCAGAAAAGTATCTTGAATATTTTGTGCCGGCTTACTCTCCATGGTGCCGATCTCCGATGCCTTTGCGGCGACTGTTTTCTACGTTCAAGCGATACCGTGCGGAGCTTGCAAAAGAAACCTGCGCAGGCTCGATGCAGGGCAGTGTGACATGGCCATCAAGAAGTCAGTACCAGCCGGACTCCCGGGGACCTAACTCCGGTCAGACACCAGTGTCGGATGCAGAAAAGCAACCCAAGGTTGCGGTAGGCTTCTCTGGTGACCCCGGTGCACAACGTTATCACGTCTGGGCAGGCTGCCGCGCCTGCCGGTCCCGCCCCTGTTCCCCTCCTCGACCTCGCGCGCGAGTACGCCGAGATCGGCCCCGAAATCATGGCCGCCGTGGAAGCCGTCTTCCGCAGCCAGCGGTTCATACTCGGCCCGGAGGTTGCCGCCTTCGAGCAGGCTGCCGCTCTCCGCTGCGGCGCTGCTGAGGCCATCGGCTGCGCATCCGGCACCGATGCATTGTGGCTGGCGATGGCTGCTGCCGGAGTGCGTCCGGGAGATCGGGTCCTGACTACCGCCTTCTCCTTCTTCGCCACCGCCAGTTCCATCCTGCGAGTCGGCGCCGTTCCCCTGCTGGCAGACATCGATCCGCGAACCTGCAATCTCGATCCTGCGGCCGCCTCTCTGGCTTTTGAAAAACATCCCGCGATTCGCGCGATTCTCCCCGTCCATCTCTATGGCCAGTGCGCCGACTGGACCGCCCTCGCCGCGATTGCCAAGCCGCAAAACTGTGTGCTCATCGAAGATGCCGCGCAAGCTATCGGAGCGAAGTGGGACGGCATTCCCGCAGGCAGCCTTGGAAACGCAGCTGCATTCAGCTTTTATCCCACCAAAAACCTCAGCGCCGCCGGAGAGGCGGGCATGGTCACCACGATGAATCCCGCCATTGCCCGGCGCGCGCGCAGCCTGCGCACTCATGGGATGGAAACTCGCTATCACCACCAGGAAATCGGCTGGAACAGCCGCCTGGATACCTTGCAGGCCGCTGTATTGCTGGTGAAGCTCGGCCATCTCGACACTTGGACCGAGCGACGCCGCGCCCTGGCTGCGCGTTATGACGAGCTGTTCGCCGCGGCCGGGATCATCGAGCCGGGCCCCTATCCGGAGCACGGCATCGTCCTGCCCTGGATCGACCGGCGCGCCCATCACGTCTTCCACCAGTACGTGATCCGAGTCACGCGACGCGATGAGCTGCGCGCATGGCTAGCAGAACGCGGTATCGGGTCGGAGGTCTACTATCCGCTCGCGCTCCACCAACAGAAGGCGCTGGCATTCCTCGGCTATCGCGAAGGGGATTTTCCGGAGAGCGAGCGCGCCGCTCGCGAGGTGCTCGCGCTGCCCATCTTCCCGCAACTGCGCGACGACGAACAGGAACGGGTCGTAAACACGATCCGCGACTTCTTCGAATGACCGATCAGCGGTGATGATGCCGTGCGGCGCGCTCCGCCTTGCGCCGCTCTGCCTCGGCACCGGCGCTTGACGCCAGCTTCGGCATCGGTTCGCTGCCCAGCGCTACCCGGCGAACGGTCTCGCCATCCAGCCGGTACTTGATCGAAACCGTCGGCACCGGCACCAGCCTGCCGGTTTCCGGATCAAGCGCCGGAGTGGCGCCAGCGGCAGCCAGCTTGAGCGTAAAGGTGGGCACCGCCACGCCCTTCGGATCGAGAACCTCGTGTGCCACGGCCACCGGGAGGTATCCGGCGACATCATTCATGCGCAGGCCACCCTCATAGCGATGCTTGCGCGCATTCCACACCAGCAGGCGAACACGCGAGTAGGCATACGGCAGACCGTCTTGATAGGGACTGAGCACCATCACGTACTCGGGCGCTTCGTGGTCTGGGAATGGCGAAGACTCGTCTGGAATTTTCGCGAGCAGATACGCCCCGACGATCCTCTGGCCTTCCGCATAGCGCACCACCTCGTCTGGCACATCCACATCCAGCCGGCGTGCCAGCAGCCAGCCAACGTGCCCGTGACTGTCACGTACCAGCCACCAATCTTCGTACTGCGGAGGAGGCGCATTGGGATCGACCGGCTTCGGCGTGGGGACGAAGGCGCTGTCCGGTGCGGGGGGCGGCGCCGGAGCCTTGCCCAGCTCGATCGGCCCTTTCGGAGCAGGCCCTTTGCCCTTCTGGATCAGCTCCCATAGTCTGTCGGCTGCAGCGCCCGCTCGGTCCGCGGCAGCCTTGCGCTGCTGCGCGCGAAAGGCCTCCTCGGGCGTGAGCTTTCGGATACTCGCTCGCTCCAGCAATTGCAGTTTGTCGCCTTCCGGCAGCAGGAAATAGCGTTCCGTGTCGCGCCCTGGAGAAAGGTGCGCATACAGTTCGTCACGCAGCACGCCGGTGGCAACGACGGGGTCCTTCGCGTGCTGCCGCCCCAACACATGGAATTCGTCGTAAGTGGGCTGATCGATGACGAAGTGCTCTTCGATCCAGCCAGTCTTGCCGTCCGGTGTCTCCACTTTGAAGAAGCGGCGTTCGTGATCGAGCACCTTCAGCTTTTCGCCATTGCTGACCGGAGCGATCTTGGTCGACACCGGCGCGACGCGGTCACGCAGCCACGCCTGCTTGGCCGCAACGTACACCACGTCGACTGTGCTGGATGCAGCGTGATGGCACCCGGATGGAAATGCGAGCGTCCCCGCCACGGCAATGCGCGAAGCGAGAGGAGAATACGCCTGATCCATCGGTGCTGGGCCACGATCTCTTTCAGGTATACAGGCGCCGGCGGAAGCTGGCGATAGCATTTTCGTTCGAGTCACTACGCCGGGGATTGCGAAGTGTGGCTTGCTTCACAGAAAACCACGGCAGATCGACTCTTCTGCATACCCCCGAAGCGAGCCGCTTACCCAGGCAGGCGCGACACCGGTGGACGAGTTGGCGATCGACCTGATGAACAACTTCAGCGCAGCTGCTTCCGCGGCGGGTATGGGGCCATCCTCAATTCGCTTGCGGTCGATCTCTATCATCGCTGCAACGTCATCCCGGCCAAAAGGGATTGGTGGTGCCACGGCCACAATCCCGACCTTCTTTTTTGCTCAGTGCGTGCTGGCGATCGCCGAGGCCAGCGTTGCGTTCGTGGCCGTCGCGCCGGGATTGAGCTTTCCTGCTGTCGTCGCATCAAAGGAGAACACTTGCACATCCGGATTTTGACCCAAGTTCGCCTCGATCAGAAACTTCTTTGACTGATCGAGGGCGAGCACGTACGGCTGGCCGCCGACGGAGGAAAATGGCGAGCCCGAAAGCGGCGTCAGCGAACCGGAAGCAAGCACGGAGTACCCGCTGATGGTGTTGTCGGAGGAGTTTGCGACATACAGGTAGTCGCCCGTGCTATCGAAGGCAAGCGACCGCGGCTGGCCGCCCGCTGCAAAGGGCGATCCGCTGATCTCTGTGAACACATTGCTGGCGCCGATGGTGAACACGCGCACGCCCGCGTTCGTCTCCCCCACGAATACCGCCGTGCTGGTAGGATTCACGGCCACCCCAAGGTCCTGGTTGGAGACGCCGCTGGTCGGCTTGGGCGTGAGGAGCACAGCGTTCGCCGAAAGGCTCCCGCTGGTATTGAACGGCAACGGCGCCACACCAAGTTGTCCCATCGTGACAAATACGTAACTGCTGTTGGGCGCAACCGCCATGCTCGTGATCGAAAGATTGGTCGTGTCGGTGCCACTGGGAAATGTGATCGAAACCGGCGAGCCGCCCACCTCGGAGAGCGTGCCGTCAGAGTTGATCGCATACTCCCCCACGGCGGCGGCGCCATTCGCCAGGCCGGCGACCAGCAGGTATTTCCCCGAAGGATCAATCGTTATAGCAATCGGCGCAATATCCTGGACCAGCGCGCTTGTATTCACGAGCGAGGGCACGCCTGAGCCGCCGTTGATGCTGAGTCCGAATATCCCGCTTCCCGCGACCGCCGCGTAAAGAACTCCGTTGCCTTGAGTGACTGCCAACCCATTGATCGATGCCGTGGAGAGTTGGAAAGGCGAGCCGGACAACGTAGCCAGCGCGCCGGTGGTGGAGACGGAGTAGCTCGTCAGCACACCGCTCTGGGTGCCGACATAGGCGTAGCTCCCCACCTTGCCGCCTCCGCCGCCGCCACCGCCATCCTTGTTAAAGAAGTCGCCGCATCCAGCAAGGAGCAACGCTGTACCGCACAGCACTCCGATCGAGCACGCACTCCAAAGCCGCCTGCTGAACATGTCCCTCATCCTAGAGCATTTTCGCGTCTGATCAGTACTGCGGAGAATCGAGCCGGTCGGCTTTGGGGTAAAGCCAGGACGAACTGGATTCTTCTGTACGCACCGGAAGCGAAACCACTCGATACACGATCGGAGGATTTTCGCCTGCACGCGCCGCAACATGCGCGGGCACAATCGCATCGACGCGCCACACGCCCGGAACGCTCAAACTTGTATTGCTGAATGGCTCCGCCGGAGGATCTAAGCCGGCTGTTGTTCCGCTTGCTGGCAGGCTGCGCAGAGGCCGAGGACATCTACGGAGTAACGCTCTGCGGCGAACCCGTTCGGAAGGCGGTGCGGGTGGGGAAGGGCGCCGAGTTCCGCTTCGTCCAGGTCGCAGATCGCCTTACACCGGGTGCAGACCATGTGGTGATGCGGGCGATCGTTCATCTCCACGCGTAGCGAGCCGTGATGCATGCTGACCTCGCGAAAGAGGCCGCTGGCGATGAACAGATGGATGTTCTTGTACACCGTGGCGAGCGATATGGACGGAATGCGCTCCCGTACAAGCGCATATACCTCTTCCGGACTCGGATGGCCCGGTATGCTCTGCATCACCTCAAAGAGCACCTGACGCTGGTGAGTAACAGCGATGCCGTGCTGGGCGCAAAGGTCCCGAAAGGACCCTCTTTGCCCCGGAATGTGTGCAGTCGACATGCCTGTCTAATTGGAAAATAGTTATTGAAAAGTGTCAATTCCCGGTTGATCGAGCGAAGTGTAAGCGCCCAACCGTCGCTGCGACCGTAAGCGACCAAGAAGAGCGAGGCGCTCAACGCGCCGCAGGCGCATTCCCCTGGACAGCCAGTCCTCAGTTCGGGCGGTCCCGCCAGCCGCGGCCGAAGCGCTCATCCAGCGGCTGTCTGCCGCGGAAGCCCGCCTCGAGCGTATGCCAGTACTCGATGCGGGTTTCGCCGCGCCGCCAGCACAGTAGCACCAGCTCTCCATCGACGCGGCAGGGAAAATCCAGAAGTCCAGTATCTAAATCTTTTATCTGGATGCCGATAGCATCGATTTCCCCAAGTACTTCTTTCGCCTGCTGCACCTGTGCTTCGGCCTCAGCCCGATTCCGCGCCACCTCCCCAATGTCGACCGTCATCCCACCCGAAAGGAAGATACGCTGCCGCAGCGACTGGATTTCCCCCTCCAGGCGTTCGGCCTCTTCCTTGGCAGAGATCGCGCGTCCCAGCAGCGACTCCACGACCGGAAGCAGCGCGTTCGCCTCTTCGAGTGTGAAGGTCTTCATGCGCTCCTTTGCACCGCCTGCGGCAGCGTCTTCGCTTCCGCCGGAGCGGCTTTTGGCGCGGCTGTGCCGATTTCCAGCATGCGGTCCAGCGCCACCTTCGCCCAGTGTTTCACATCCGCATCCACCTGGATGCGGTTCACGACGCGGCCTTCCACCAGGTTTTCCAGAGCCCAGGCGAGGTGCTGCGGCGAAATGCGGTACATCGTGGTGCAGAGGCAGCCCGTGTCGTCCAGCGTCATCACATGCTTGCCCTTTGCTGCGTACTTTTTCGCCAGCCGGTTCACCAGGTGAATTTCGGTTCCGATGGCGAAGGTGCTGCCCTCCGGCGCCTCCTCCACGAGCTTGATCAGGCGTTCGGTCGAGCCCAGCGCGTCCGCCTTCTGGCAGACCTCCCAACGGCATTCCGGATGCACGATGACCTGAATTCCCGGGTACTTTGCCCGCATGGCATCCACATGGCTGGGCAGGAAACGCTGGTGCACGGAGCAGTGCCCTTTCCACAGGATCACCTTGGCCGCGCGCAGCCGGTCCGGCGCAACGCCACCATTGATCTGCCACGGATCCCACACGACCATCTCGTTCATCGGAATGCCCATCGCGAAGGCGGTGTTGCGGCCGAGATGCTGGTCAGGCAGGAAGAGAATCTTTTCACGACGTGCGAAGGACCAGTTGAAGGCGGCAGCGGCATTCGAAGAGGTGCAGACCAGCCCGCCACGCTCGCCGCAGAAGGCTTTGATCGCCGCCGTGGAGTTCATGTAGGTCAGCGGAACGACTCTGCCCTCACCCAGACCGGCGCGCCCAAGCGACTCCCAGCAATCCTCAACCTGGCTGATCTCCGCCATATCGGCCATCGAGCAGCCTGCATTCAAGTCGGGCAGGATGACCTGCTGGCCGGCTTTGCCCAGCACATCGGCGCTCTCCGCCATAAAGTGCACACCGCAGAAAAGGACATAGCGCGCATCGGTATCGGCTGCGATCTTTGATAGGCGATAGGAGTCGCCGGTGTAGTCAGCGAAGCGGATCACTTCATCGCGCTGGTAATGATGGCCCAACAGGACCGTGCTTGTGCCGAGCTGCCTTCGGGCCGCGGCAATGCGATCGTCCATGGTGTGGTCGGGGAGCGCGAGATAGTTCTCAAGCGAGCAGCTTTCAGCTACACGCGTAGCAGGGGCATCTTCTACCAGCAGTTCCATCGTCTTCCGCCTTCAGTCCGGCCGCCGTGCGGCGCCGAACGGGGATGTTGAAAGCACTCACGAGTTGCAGCCGACTCGCTGCGAAGGCCTTTGGCCATCGCCCAGCCTGCGGGGATGTTGCAACCCTGTTACACGAGATGCATGTCCTTTCGGCGGGACTCAAATTCAGTCCGCCCGGGACAGTACCTCTGTAAAACCAGTTTAATACAAGCAGTTGCGCAGCAAAGAAAACCGCTGCCGGATCTCGGTACGTATATCCAGAGTGATCCACACGGCGATCTCCGCGGCGATTTTCGAGGTCTGCTCGCCAGTCACGAGATTGCCTCCGGCAACGTCGTCCAGCCCGACGCATACCCGGCGGGCAGACAGGTATAGTTGGAGAAGAAATGCCGCTGCCAGCCATCTTGACCCTCAGTGTTTCCCCTCTGGCGCACGTAGCGGGCGCTCCGCTGCCGCCCGTCCAGCTGGCCACTTTCGGCATCCCCGACACGCTTTTTCTTGTGGTGCTTGCGTTGATCGTCTTTGGGCCGAAGAAGCTGCCAGAGATCAGCCGGCAGGTCGGCAAGCTGCTCTACGAATTCCGGAAAGCCTCCAACGACTTCAAATTCCAGATTGAAGAAGAGCTGCGCGCGTCCGAACAGGCCGAGCGTCAGAAGGAACTCACGGCTCAAGCCGCTACTGCACAACCGGCAACCCCCGTGGCGATTACGGCGGGCGAAACGGTGAGCGCCGAGCCGTCCAGCGAAGTGGAAACAGAAGCCGTCCGTGCTCCGGAACCGGGCGCGCCGGACATTGCCGCCGAGCAGTCTGCAACCCATTCGGAAGCAGAAGCGCCAGCAACCGGATCAAACGAGACAACGATCCCGACCATCCTTCCGCCCGCAAGCGGATTGCCTGTGAGCACACGCTCGCCCTACCGAGCGATCGAGAATAGCGAAGAGACACCAGCCGCTGAACCCGAAAACGACGCGCAGGCGCTCGACGAAATGCGTGCCGATGCGCAGGAGGCCGTTGAGGCCGCTGCAGCCGAGAACTCCTACACGCAATCGGGAGACGCCGTACCCACCCATCATGGATGAAGACCTAGTCGAGCGAGCGCGCAACGCGGTGACCGAGCGCGCCGAGCTGCCGGGCATGAGCCTGATAGAGCATCTGGAAGAGCTGCGCCGTCGCCTGATCCATTCCGGTATCTACCTGGTGATCGGCTTCTTCGTCGCCTATGGGTTCCACAACCGATTGACCGACCTGCTGGAAAAGCCGCTGAATACCGCGCTGATGCGGCATCATCTGCCAACCGGGCTGGTATTTCTGAACCCGATTGAGCCATTCAACTTTTCCTTGAAGCTGAGCTTTATCGCCGGCGCAATCCTGGCGTCGCCATTCATCCTTTATCAGGTGTGGCTGTTCATCTCACCCGGTCTTTACCGCAATGAGAAGCGATACGTGTGGCCGTTTATGAGCGCCACTATCACTCTCTTTCTGGCCGGAGCGTTTTTCGGTTACCACTATGTGTATCCGGGCGCCCTTGATTTCCTTCTCGGCTACGGGAAGCAGTTCACGCCCATGGTCACGATTAATGAATATTGCGATTTGTTCATGACCGTGATTCTCGGCCTGGGCGCGACGTTTGAGCTTCCGATCCTGGTGATGTTCCTCGCTCTATTCGGCATCATCACGCCGCGCTTTTTGTGGAAAAACATCCGCTACGCAATCCTTGTGATCTTCATTATTGCGGCCATCATTACGCCTACCCCCGACATTCTCACCATGTGCGTCTTCGCGGCGCCGATGCTGGTGCTCTACATCATCAGCATCGGAGTCGCGTACATGGTCCACCCATCGCGGCGCGATCGCAAGAAGCAGGAGGCTGCATCCTGATCCGCCGATTCTGCTTTCTCGCCGTATTACTGTTGCAGCTGCCGTTGCTGCATGCGCAATCGCCCGCGCAGTTCAGTGGGGCCAAGGCGCTGGAATATGCGCGACAGTTCGTCGCGTGCGGGCCTCGCTTCAACGGCAGCGCCGGTCTACTCTGCGCGCAGAATTATCTAAAGAAGCAGTTCGCGCATGACAACCTGCAGGCGGATACTTTCGTTGCCTCCACGCCCGACGGGCCGCAGCAGATGACCAACTTCATCGTGCGCTTCCCGGGCAAGAAGGACGGCATCATCGTCCTGGCCACGCACTACGAGACGAACTACCCCCTGCGCAACACATCGTTCGTCGGCGCAAACGATGGCGCGGCTACCACCGGCCTGCTGCTTGAAATCGCAAACCATCTGCGTGGCCGCACGCTCGATGGCTATAGCGTGTGGCTGGTCTTCTTCGATGGCGAGGAAGCGGTCCAGAGCTGGAGCTCATCCGACTCGCTCTACGGAAGCCGGCATTTGGCGGCGAAGTGGCAGATAGATGGCACGCTCAAAAAGATCAAAGCGTTTTTGCTTGCCGACATGATCGGCGACCGTGATCTGGACATTGCGCGTGTGACGACAGCGACTCCTGCCATAGAAGACCTGGTATACGAGGCCGCGAAGAAGACCGGCAACGCCAGTCACTTCTTCAAACACGAAGCGGCGGAGGAGGACGATCACATCCCATTCGTGCAACGCGGAGTGCCGGCCGCAGATGTGATCGACGATGATTACGGCCCGCACGATGCCGAGCATCCGGATGGCTGGCATCACACGCCAGAGGACACCATGGAGAAGATCAGCGCGAAGAGCCTCACCATCTCCGGCGAAGTATTTTTGGAAGCGATACGGCTGATGAATGCTCGCTAGCGGAAGCATGATCGCCGGCGCTCCGCTCACCTGGTGGATCGGCTTCCATGTCGTAGTCCTGCTGCTGCTGGCCGTCGACCTCATTGTTCTCGGTCGCCGGCCGGAGGGTCCGAGCTTCCGCAGCGCGCTGGGGTGGACGATCTTTCTCGTTGTGCTGGCGTTGGGCTTCGCCGGATTTCTGCTGCACACGCAAGGGCAGGAACGCGCGCTCGAATTCGTTTCTGGCTACGTGCTCGAAGCCTCGCTCTCCATCGACAATCTTTTTGTCTTTCTCGTGCTCTTCTCGAGTTTTGGCCTGACGGTGGCACAGCAGCATCGGGCGCTGCTGTATGGCGTGCTGGGCGCCATTGTGCTGCGCGCAGGCTTTATTGTGGCGGGCGTCGCACTGCTCGAACGCTTTGCGGCAATGGAGTACATCTTCGGCGTGGTGCTGCTCTATGCTGCGTGGCGGCTGCTGCGTCAGAAGAAAGGCCGCGAAGCGCCGCCGACTCTATCGCAATGGGTGCAGAACAGGGGCTGGCACGTCTCGCCGATGTTGCTCGCCGTTGCCGCTATCGAGATCACCGACGTGATCTTCGCGATCGACTCCGTGCCTGCCGTGCTCGCCATCACCCACGACACATTCGTTGTCTACACATCGAATATCTTCGCGATTCTGGGGCTGCGCTCTCTGTATTTCGTCCTGCAGACCCTGCTGCATCGGCTGCACCTGCTGCACTACGGCCTGGGGCTGATACTGGCCTTCGTCGGCGGCAAGATGATCGCCGCGCGCTGGATCGAGGTGCCAACGCTGTGGTCTCTGGCGATCATTCTCGGCACGGTGGCGATCTTCGCGGCTGCTTCCCTGCTGATACCGCCGGGGCAGCAGCAACAGCTGCAACATTAGTGAAATCTTGAGGCAGGTGTTTCGCTTTCAGCCGGAAGCACCGGTCCAAAGCTGACGGCATCGCCCACCAGATGCGAGTGCACTCCGAACCGGAGATCGTCCCGTTGCGAAAAGTCGTTCCGGTAGTGCGCACCGCGGCTCTCCTCGCGCGCCAGAGCAGCGACGACAATCGCGCGCGCGACCCGGGCCAGTGATCGGGCCTCATATTCGCGGCGTCTCCACTGCAGCGACGGGGATGTGTTCACGTACCTTTCCGCGGCTGAGATGTCGATGCTCTTCAGCAGCGCGGCATCGCGCAGCAATCCCGCGTGCTCCCACATCTGCTGCTGCAGCCGCTCGATCGCTTCCTCGACCGGCGGCAGTGAGGTCTCTTTCCGCAACGGCAACGATGCGTGTACATCGCCTATCTTCACCGCAGCGTCGCTCTCGTTGCGCATGCTCTCCGCAGCGCGCGCGCCGAAGACCAGACCTTCCAGCAGCGAATTGCTGGCCAGCCGGTTCGCGCCGTGCACGCCGGTGCAGGCCACCTCGCCGGCCGCATAGAGGCCGGGAAGCGACGTACGCCCGTCGACGTCTGTGCGCACGCCACCCATCAGGTAATGGGCCGCAGGCCGCACAGGAATCTGGTTGCGAGCAAGATCGAGACCGTGTTGGTGCAGGAATGCCGAAATGCCGGGAAAGCGCGCGTCTGGATCGATACCGGTGACGTGCCGCATGTCCAGGTACACGGGCTTCCCTCCCATGCCTTCGCGCGTGATCGCGCGCGCCACGACGTCACGCGGAGCTAGTTCCAGCAGCGGATGATAACGCTTCATAAACCGCTCGCCGGCGGCATTCACCAGCCAGGCGCCTTCGCCCCGCAGCGCTTCGGAGAGTAGAAAACGCGGTACGCCGGGCAGGCTGAGCGCGGTGGGATGGAACTGGTAGAACTCCATGTCCGCCAGTTCGGCGCCAGCGCTAAGTGCGGCGGCAATGCCATCGCCGGTCGCGACCGTCGGATTGGTAGTGTCGCTGTAAACCTGACCCGCTCCGCCGCTTGCCAAGAGCACTGCGCGCGCCTGCACGGTTCGGAGCTCGCCATCCTCATCCAGCAGGCGCGCCCCCGAGACGCGGCCGTCCACCGTAAGCAGATCAGTGAGCAGCGTCCAGGGGAGCAGCGTAATGCCTGGCGTTGCGGAGGCGCGGGCGAGCAGCGCGCGACCGATCTCGCGGCCGGTCGCATCGCCGTTGGCGTGCAGGATGCGATTGCGGCTGTGTGCGCCTTCGCGGGTCAGCATCAGCTCGCCCGCATGCTCACCGGCGGCATAGCGGTCGAAGTGGGTGTCCCAGCGCAGCAGCTCTTCCACCCGCGCCGGCCCTTCTTCCACCAGTACACGCGCGGCGAGTGGATCGACCAAGCCGTCCCCGGCGGCCAGCGTGTCCTCCAGGTGCAGCGCCACGTCCTCCGCGCCGCTGATCGCCACCGCGATGCCGCCTTGCGCGTACTGCGTATTCGATTCGCCGAGCGCTTCCTTGGTGACCACAAGAACGCGCCCAGCCTCGACCAGGGTGATGGCGGCGCGGAGACCGGCAATGCCCGCGCCGATAATCAGGAAATCTGTAACAGCCGGAATCGGAACTGCAGCTCTCCCCATACGCCGAGGCTATCATTCACATTCTGTGCAGGGTGGCTGCGGTACGATGAGCCGAGTGCGTACTCTCCCCATCCAGACTGCCTCGGCGTCCTATGATGTGCTGCTCGGCCAAGGCTTGCTGGCGTCCTTGCCGCAGCATATGTGTCGCGTCTTCGGCGAGCAGCCGCGCCGCGCCTTTGTTGTGACCTCACCCGAAATTTGGGCGCTGTGGTCGGACGGTTTCCTGAGCGGTTTTCCTGCAGAGATGCCGCCAACCGTGCTGCTTCTGCCCGCCGGCGAACAGCACAAACGGCTGGCTGCGCTGGAGCGGCTGGCGCAGCAACTGGCAGCCGCGGGAGCGGACCGCAGTTCTGTCCTGATTGCCTTCGGCGGCGGCGTGATTGGCGATGTGACGGGCTTTCTTGCATCCATTTACATGCGCGGCATCGACTTCGTTCAGGTGCCGACCACGCTGCTCGCGCAGGTGGACTCCTCGGTCGGCGGCAAGACGGGCGTGAACCTGAGCGCCGGCAAAAATCTGATCGGCAGCTTTTATCATCCACGGCTGGTGCTGGCCGACACAGCCGTGTTGCGCACGCTGCCGTTAGCGGAGCTGCGCGCCGGGCTCTTCGAGAGCCTGAAGGCCGGGTTGATCTACGACGCGGATTTGTTTGCATACATCGAACAGCACACTGGGGCACTGTTGCGACAAGAAGCCGAGCCGTTGTCGCATGTGATCGCGGAATCGGTGCGCATCAAGGCGGATGTCGTGGGCAAGGACGAGCGCGAGGCCGGCCTGCGCATGATCCTCAACTTCGGCCACACGGTGGGGCATGCGATTGAAGCGCTGACTCACTACCGCGGTCTGCTGCACGGGGAAGCCGTGGGCTGGGGCATGCGGGTGGCCGTGGAAGTTAGCCGCAGGCGCGGATTGCAAGAGGCCGATGCGAACCGCATCCTTGCTGCGATTGATGAGTTGGGACTGCCCGCACTGCCGCGCCTTACTCCACGCCGTCTGCTGAACGCCGCTGCAGGCGACAAAAAGCGCATTGGCGGCGTCCGCCATTTCGTGCTGCTCGATCGCATTGGACAGGCCCGCGTGGTGAAGGACCTTGCTGATGTCGACATACTTGACGCCATCCAGCGCGGATTGCAGACAGGCCGATGACGGTGCAGACACGAGGCGCACAACCCGCCGGCACCACTGGCGAGCGTGATGCGGCCGCAGCCGTACAGTCGATGTTCGACTCCATTGCGCCGCGCTACGACCTGTTGAATCATATCCTCTCGGGATCGATTGACCGACTATGGTGGCGACGCACGGCACGGCGCTTCCACCATATTGTGTCGCAGCCGGAGGCACATATCGCGGATATCTGCTGCGGTACGGGCGATATGACGATGGCGCTGGTGCGGCGGCGACCGCCGCAAGCTACGCCGGTACTCGCCATCGACTTCTCACACCGGATGCTCCTGCGCGGCGCCGCGAAGTTCCGGAACCATGGCGTCATTGCAGTTGAGGCGGATGCGCTGCATCTGCCGATTGCCGACGGCACGCTCCAGCTGGTGACCACCGCCTTCGGCTTTCGCAATCTTGTCAATTACGAAGCCGGCCTCGCGGAGTTCCATCGCGTGCTGGCTGCCGGAGGCGAGCTCGGCATCCTCGACTTCAGCGAACCGGGCGGCATTCTCGGAAAGCTCTACGCCTTCTACTTCCGCCGGGTGCTGCCGCGCATCGGCCGCATGCTATCCGGCTCGGCCGGTGCATACGCGTATCTTCCCGCTTCGGTCGAGCGCTTTCCGGCGCCGGCTGAGATGCTTGCATCCCTCGAGCGCACCGGCTTCCGCAATGCGCGCTGGACGCCTTACACCTTCGGCATCGCCGGCCTCTATACCGCGCGCAAACCATAGCCGTCATCGCTGGCCGGGGATGCACAACGCCGTGTAGGCTGTGGGGATGTCGCGGACATTGCCAGACCAGCAAACCGGACAGGCTCCAAGCGTACAGGCCCTGGTGAAGCGCAAGCGCGGCGCGGCGCTCATGTCCATGCTGGCCGCGTGCGGGATGACGGCGCTCAAGCTGATCGCGGGTCTGCTGACGGGCAGCCTCGGCATGCTGTCCGATGCCGCGCACTCCGGCCTCGATCTGCTGGGTACGGCGCTCACGCTGATATCGGTCCGCATTTCCGACAAACCCGCCGACGAGGACCACCCCTACGGCCATGCGCGGGTGGAGACGCTCTCCGCATTCACCGAAACATTCCTGATGGGCGCATCGTGCGTGTGGATCGTGGTCGAGGCTGTCATTCGCATCTTCGTCGCGCCCGTGACAGTGCGTCCTTCGGTGTGGCCCTTCGCTGTGCTCGCGCTCTCCATCACCGTCGATTTCAGCCGCTCGCGCGCTCTGAAGCATGTTGCGGCGGCGTCCGGCTCGCAGGCGCTTGAGGCCGACGCGCTTCACTTCGCATCGGACATCTGGGCCAGCGTGGCGGTTGCGATTGGTCTGGCTGCATCGTACGCAGGCCAGCACTTCGGCATTCCCTGGCTGCGCTATGCAGACCCACTCGCGGCGCTTGTCGTGTCGGCTGTCATCCTGCGCTTTGCCTGGGGGCTGGCGCGACGAACTACATTCGAGCTACTGGACACAGCGCCCGCCGGGGCGCAGCAACGCATCGCCCACGCCGTGGAACGCGTTGAAGGCGTCATTGAACTGGAGCAGGTCCGCGTGCGCCGCTCCGGCAACCGCATCTTTGCCGATCTACGTGTCGCCGTGCCCCGCTTTGATACAGCGGAGCACATTGAAGTGCTGGTGCAGCGTGTCACGGCGGCCGTGAAGGCTGTTCTGCCAGGCGCGGATGTCACCATCCGAACGGTTCCCCGCCAGCTGCTTGGGGAAAACATCTTCGATCGCATCCGCGGGGTCGCGGCGCTCAATAACGTCACGCTGCACGATCTGAGCGTGCAGCAGGAAGAAGGCGGCCTGCGCGTCGAGCAGCATGTTGAGCTGGCAGAATCGCTGCCCCTGCTGGAAGCGCATCAGTTCATCTGCGAGTTGGAAGAGCAGATGTACCGCGCTGCACCGGAGGTAAGCAACGTGCTGACGCACATCGAGAGCGAGCCGGCCACCATCGAGGCCTCTGCAAGCATCGAGCAGGACCGCCGTCTGGAAGACGATCTGCGTCGCGCCGCGCGCACACTGCCGGAGATCATCGATATCCACGAAGTCGCCGTCTCACGCATGGGAGACCGCCTGCATCTCTCCTGCCACTGCACGCTGCCCGATGCGCTGCCGATGCATCGTGTGCATGACGCCATCACCGCGCTCGAGGACCGGCTGAAGCTGGAACGCCCCGACATCGACAGCATGCTGGTGCATCCGGAGCCGCAGGCGGACAATCGGCATGAGGGCCGGCGGTGCAATCGCACAGAAAGCCCCGACAGGGAGGATACGAATGATAGCGAAGGCGGAGTGGCAGCACGACCAGGTTTACGCAGCCACATCGGATAGCGGACATAAGCTAACGCTTGACTCCGCACACGCAGAGGGTCCGACCCCAATGGAATGCGTGCTGATGAGCCTGTGCGGTTGCACGTCTGTGGATGTCATCAGCATCCTTACTAAAAAACGCGAGCCGTTTACCGGGTTGACCGTCTCCGCCACAGCAGAAAAGGCGCAGGCATCGCCCAGTGTCTTCACCCGCATCGAGCTGGTCTATCGTGTTGCAGGCACGGTGAACCACAAGAGCATGGAAGATGCCGTACGGCTCTCGAAGGAAAAGTACTGCTCCGTGTCCGTCATGCTGGAGAAGACGGCGAAGATCACCTACACGATCGAGTACGCGGACGCATGATCCGCCGGGTCTTCCAGTTCGCGCTGGTGCTGGTGTTGCTGGTGGTAGTGGGCATGGTCTCCGCGCTGACCACGATGCACTTCGCAATCCACGGGGCTGAAGTAAAGGTGCCGGACTTCCGCGGCATGACCGAAGCAGAAGCGCGCCACAAAGCTGCTGCGGAAGGTCTTGAGATCAGCATCGACGACCACTTTTACAGCGCTGTGGTGCCGGAGTCGCGCATGGTTATGCAGTCGCCCGCTGCGGGAACTGTAGTACGCACCGGCTGGCAGGTAAGGCTCGGACAGAGCCTGGGCGCGCAGAAGGTTGCGGTTCCCTCACTCCTCCATGATCCGGAGCGCGTGGCTGCGCTTGCGATCCGGCGTGCCGGCCTGCAACTGGGTACCATCGCGCACATGCCCTATGCGCTCGCCGAGCCCGGTACAGTGATCGCGCAGTCGCCCGACGCGGGAGCAGCCTCGGTAGATCGGCCGAATGTGGCGCTGCTGCTCAGCGCGCCCGTGCCGCCGGAAGCAGCCGGATACGTAATGCCGGACTTCATCAACCAGCCGGCGAAAACCGCGGATGCTGCGGTAACGAAGGCTGGTTTGAAACTGGCTCCGCCGCTCTACCGCCAAGCGGAAATTCCATCCGTCGGCACGATTGCCGCACCCGGCCAGGCGCCGGCTCCGCCCACGCCGCCAATGGTGCCGGGCACCGTGATCGCGCAGCAGCCCGCCGCGGGCGAGCGCGTGGAGGCCGGCGGCACAATTCAGTTCACGTTGGCGCAGTAAATCATTTGCGTGTCAGAATCGCAGCGAAGAATCCATCACAGGGCAGTAAGCCGGGCAAAGTCTGCAGGTAGCGGCCGCGTAGCGCGCTTTCGCGTAGAAGGTCAGCGCCGCCGGGATGAAGGCTTCCTTCATCCCCCATGGCTTTGAGGCGCTCGCCTATATCGAGCAAGCGAGCAGATGGGTCTGCCCCCAGGAAGCTCTCGATAACCGCCGAGTTCTCCTCCGGCTCAAGCGAGCAGGTTGAGTAGACCAGCCGCCCTCCCGGTGCGAGCACCCGGTATGCAGAGCGCAGGATCGCGATCTGCCGCTCCTGCTGCCGCTGGAGATCGCTCACGGCAAGCCGTAGCTTGATCTCCGGATTGCGCGCCAGCGTGCCCGTCCCGCTGCACGGCGCGTCCACCAGAATCAGGTCGAAATCATTGCGAAAATGCAGATCCGTCGCATCAGCGAGCACGCATTGAATCCTCGCAGTCAGCGGCTGGCGAGCGAAGCTGCGGCGCATCCCGTCGAGGCGCGCGCGGCTGATATCGACAGCGGTGATCTCCGCCTGCGGATTGTTCTCCGCCAGAATCGCCGACTTCCCACCGGGAGCGGCGCAGCAATCGAGTATCCGGTTGGCGCGGCCGGCAAGCTCCGCGACGAGCTGCGATCCTTCGTCCTGAATGCGCGCATTTTCGGGCACGAGGCCACCCTCCAGGCGGCGCGCGCGCGTCAGAAAGATGCCGGGCGCCAACTCCTGGGTCAGCTCGCCAGCTCGCAGGGCAAGCGATGGCTCCTGCTGATCGTAGGCAGCAATCGTGGCAGCCGCATCGCTGCTGAAATGGCGGGTCCAGCGCTCGATCATCCATGCCGGATGCGCGCGCGCTGGATCGAGCACGACTGTCGCTGCGGCGTCGGCCACACGCCGCAGTACTGCATTCACCATGCCCGATGCGGAACTGTGGCCGCTCACTTTCGTCAGCTCCACGCTTTCCGAAAGTGCGGCATGCGGAGGGATGCGGTCCATGCCCAGAAGCTGCCATGCGCCCAGCCTCAGCGCGATGGCGACTGCGTCATCCAAGGCGAACTTCTTCTTGAGATAGCCTGCGAGAAGCGAGTCGAGCGCAAGCTGCCAACGCAGCACACCCATGACTAGCGCGGTCGTCAGATTGCGATCGGCCTTCGACAGCGACTCCATCGCGGGCGCGCGGAGCAGTTCGTCACAATGGGTGTTTGGGGAGCGCTCCATCGCGAGCAACACCCGGAACGCCGCCATACGCGCTGCAGTGACGCGTGTTGTACCAACGCGGCCAGGCATCAGGAGCCCAGTCGGTCGCCATCGACAACACCGTGCCCGTGCAGCAGATCGGCCGCAGGCATGCGCCGCTTGCCTTCGATCTGCGCCTCGGTCACTTCGAGGACGCCGCCATCCCCTGCGGCGAAAAACAGGCGATCGCCGGTCACACGAAAAACTCCTGGCTCGCTGCTGCTTGTTGCTGCGAGGACCAGCCGATGCAAGGTCAGCTTTTTCCCGCGCACTGTGGTCCATGCGCCCGGCCAGGGCTGAAAGCCGCGCCACCGGTCGTAGATGGACTGCGCTGCGCGGGTCGGGTCAATGCGGCCATCGTCACGCGTCAGCATCGGGGCAAGCGTGGCGAGGCTGCTGTCCTGCCTCTGTGGCCGGATCGTGTCGGCTTCGAGGCCGGCAAGCGTCTCGACCATCGATGGGGCTCCGAGTTCCGCAAGGCGCGGAAAAAGATCCTCCGCTGTGTCACCGGGACCGATGGGCAGCTCGCGCCGCAGCAGCATATCGCCAGTGTCCATGCCTTCATCCAGCCGCATCGTCGTCACGCCGGTGACTTTCTCGCCGTTCGCCACCGCCCACTGAATCGGCGCCGCGCCGCGATATTTCGGCAGCAATGAGCCGTGCAGGTTCAGATTGCCATAACGCGGCAGGTCGAGCATCCAGCGCGGAATCAGCCGGCCGTAAGCAACCACGATAATTGCATCCGGACGGATGGCCTCCAGTCGCACCTGCAGCTCCGCATTGTTACGAATCTTTTCCGGCTGCAGCACTTCAATCCCGGCATCGAGCGCAGCGCGCTTCACCGGAGGAGCAGTCAAAGCAAGTCCGCGCCCGCTGGGACGATCGGGCTGGCACAGGACAAGCTCAATGCTGTGGCCGGCCGAGAGAAGCCGGTGCAGAGTGGGCACGGCAAAGGAGGGTGTACCGCAGAAGACCAGTCGCACGCTTTACCACTCGCCGGCGCGCTGCATCTTCTTGATGCGTCGCAAGGCCAGGTCGCGCTTGAGAGCGCTGATGCGAAAGATGAACAGCACGCCGTTCAGGTGATCGATCTCATGCTGGAAGGCGCGCGCCAGCAACTCCATTCCCTCGTATTCCTTCCACTTGCCATATTCGTCTTGCGCCTTCACGATCACGCGCGCCGACCGGCGTACCTTCTCGCGAATCTCCGGCAGGCTCAGACAGCCCTCTTCCTCAAGCTGCTTACCTTCCTGCAACGTGATCTCCGGGTTGATCAGGACGATTTTGTCCTTCGGCTCCTTCTTATTGCTCAGGTCGATCACCGTGAGGCGCTTCGGAATACCAATCTGCGGCGCAGCCAGACCGATTCCCTGCGCTGCGTACATGGACTCGAACATATCCGCGACCAGCTGGCGCAGCTCCTCGTTGAACTCCGTGACGGGAGCGCTGGGGCGCTGCAGAATAGGATCGGGAAACTTGACGATGGGGTAAATCATGCGTGCTTCGTTCTTGCTCTGCCGCAGTGCCGCGGCTCAATAATTCCGAATCTGCTCCAGATAACCATCATAGTTACGCCTCAGCTCGGTCGCGGAATCGCCGCCAAATTTCTCCAGCGCGAGCTGCGCCAGTACAAAAGCGACCATCGCTTCGGCCGCGACACCCGCGGCCGGCACGACGCAGACATCCGAACGCTCATACGCTGCCTTGGTCGTTTCGCGGGTCTCATAGGTGACGGACTCCAGCGGACGCCGCAGCGTCGAGATCGGCTTCAGATAACCGCGCACCACGATGTCCTCGCCATTCGAGATGCCGCCCTCGATGCCGCCCGCGTTGTTCTGGTCACGACGAAAGCGCGTATGTCCGTTCTCTCCTGTATCTCCGTAATGGATGGAATCATGAACAGCGGAGCCGAAGGACTGCGCGGCCGTCACTCCGCGACCCAGCTCGACTGCCTTCACGGCCTGCAACGACATCACTGCCCAGGCCAGCAGTCCATCCAACCGCTCATCCCAGTTCGCATACGTGCCAAGTCCCGGCGGCACACCGTGCGCGACCACTTCAAAAACGCCGCCGATGGAGTCGCCGGTGCGTAGCGCTTGGTCGACCTCCGCCTTCATCTTCTCTTCGCTTGCCGGCGATGCGCAGTTCAGCAGTACCTCGTCTTTGCCGGCCAGTGCCGCAATCTGCTCCCACGTAACCGGCTCTTCCAGCTCTGCATGGCCCACGCGGACAACATGGCTTGTGACTTCAATCCCAAGGAAGCGCAGTAGCGTCTTCGCGAGTGCTCCGGCTGCCACACGCGCAGTTGATTCGCGGGCAGATGCCCGCTCCAGCACATAGCGCGCATCTTTAAAGTTGTACTTGAGCGATCCCGAAAGATCCGCATGCCCCGGCCGGGGTGACGCGACGGCTTTGTGCTTCGCCGGATCACCCGCGCCAACCGGCAGAATTTCTTCCCAGTTCTTCCAGTCGCGATTAGCGATCTGCATCGCTACTGGCGCACCGATCGTGCGCCCGTGCCGCACGCCAGATAGGATGTGCGCGGTGTCCGTCTCGATGCGCATGCGTCCGCCGCGACCGTAACCCTGCTGGCGACGCCACAGCTCTCGATTGATAAACGCCTGATCGACATCGAGTCCGGCAGGTAGCCCCTGCACCAGCGCAATCAGAGCCTCGCCGTGCGACTCACCCGCAGTTGAAAAACGTAGCATGTGCCTTCCCGCTCAAAGCTTGATTGTAAATGGACTGAGCTGCTGCTAAGGCTGAGGCACGTGGTACAGTGCCGCCGCATTCGCCGAGAGAACTTCGTGGGCGATCTCGGTGGCGCGGCTCCGGTCGATTTCGCCATCGTCCATCATCCCGGTCAACGCGTAACCAAGCGCCTCCCTTGCGTTGCGGTTTGCAATCCAGAGAGATTCCTCCCAGCCCAGGTACTCGGAAAATGGATAGCCATCTGTGCCGAAGAGCACCTTTTCCGGATACATCTCAAGCCACTCGCGCAGCCACGAAGATTGCGTGCGCGGCGGGATGACGAGCACCTGCTGAGAAATATCCAGATAAACATTTGGCTTCTGAAGGAGCGCGCCGAGCTCGTTCACGAAGGGCCAGCCGCCATGCAGAATGACAAACCGCGTCTGACGGAGGCGAGGATCATCAAAGAGCGGTTCAAGGAGCAGCGGATTCGAACCTGCAACGTCGTAATAGCCGCCCGCTCCGGCCATGCCATGGAGTTGAACGGGCAAGCCGAGCTTGCCAGCCTCGGCGGCGATGTAGCGGAAGAGAAAATCCTGCAGCGTCTTGTAATCTCCCTCAGATGATGCCTTATGACTGGAGATTGCCGCTGCGTACACCCGGGCAGCATCGTTCTCACTCGGATCGCCGAACGCGAACGACCGAAGATAGCCGACCTCGAACTTCACCGCCACCGCCCCGCCTGCCTTCTGGCGTTCGAGCGTCGGGGTCACAACCTGGCTGAGATAGTCATGAAGGCTCGCCGGCGGCGCGGACAAACCGGATTCCCGCAAGTACCTGGCGCGCAATTTGTCTTCCAGAGGAAAGAAAGCACCGCGATCCGGCGTCTTCATCGCAAGCCGGCTGTTATCCAGCGGAAACAGCAGACAGTCCAGGTAAGGCACCCAAAGAAAGCGTGGCCGTTCCAATCTGTCTGCCTCAGGCCCCATGGAGACGCGATTGGAGAGCATCGCTCCGATATGCGACTGGTCGAGCAGCCAGGCGGGATAATGTCGTCCTTCGCGGGTCCGCACTCGCTCTCGTGCTGCGTTGAGACGTGCCAGTCCGGAGGCGTCGAGCGGCACTGTGGTGCGGAATCCCCAAAGATGCAACCATGCGTCCTCAAGCTGAGGATTATCAGGCCGCCACGCCACGGGATCGGTCTCCGGCTCCATGTGATCCACAGGGAGTGCGTCGAACTCTCGATCTGTTTTGTCGCCGGGTGGAGGAAGAAGCGGGTGCGCGTGATTGTCGATGGCAATCATCGCATCGATTCGCTTCTTGAGCACAGCATCGACGCCGGAAGCATCGCCGGGTCTACCGATTTTCGCTTGTGGCTGGCCATCGCACCACGAGATCAGGACGAAAAAGCCTAAGGCAGCCGAGAAGGCCTTGCGCAAATTGAAGAAAGAGTGCATTCCGCGATAGCAGCCAGGCCGACGGCTAGCCCACCAGCCATTCGTACTGCGCGTCCGTCAACGGCACCACGGAAAGCCGGAACTGCCGAAACAGCAGCGACCCACGAAAGACCGGGGCTTCACGCATCTCAGCCAGAGTCTTCGGTTGTTTCAAACGCTTGCCCGGCGCGATGCGCACGATGGGGCTCTTCGGGTCCGAGGCATCGACCGAAACAACATGCGCCGTCCCCACCGCGGCTTTCTCAGTGACGGTGTGATAGATGATGAGCTTCTCGCCTTTCTTCATACCGGCCAGGTTCATCAGGGCCTGCGGATTCTTCACGCCATCCCAGGTCGTCTCGCCGTCGCGTTCCAGATCGCTGTAGGAATAAGACTCAGGCTCACTCTTCAACAGGTAAGGCATCGCTCGTCACCTCGCCACCAGGTTCGACCACCGACTCGTTGTGATCCCTGCCAGCTTCGCTGAGAAACGCCCGGCTGTCCAGCAGAGGCCGTTCCAGCGACCGCACCCAATCGGTCATCTCGTCCGGCGCGCGCCCGTTCTGCGCGCTGCGGTCCAGTTCCGTGCGCACGGAGTACATTTTCGCGTCCAGGTCATCGAGATAGTGGAAGAGGATTGCCTCGGGAGTCATCGGCAGCTTGGGCGAGCCGAACTCGTATTTGCCGTGATGGCTGAGCACGATGTGCTCCACCAGCAGCCGCAGCCGCGGCGGAAAGCCGGGGATGGCGGCGATTCGCTTTTCGATCATCGCAATGCCCAACGTGATGTGGCCGAGCAGTTGGCCTTCGAGCGTGTAGTCGAAACTCAAGCTCCAGCGCAGCTCTTCGAGCTTGCCGATGTCGTGCAGGATAGCGCCGGTCATCACCAGGTCGCGATGCACCTCTGGGTAATGAGGAACCACGCGCTCGCACAATCCCAGCAAAGAAACGATGTGCTCCAGCAGGCCGCCGATCCATGCATGGTGCAGGTACTTGGCGGCGGGAGCGCTCCGCAGGAGCGATGCAATCTCCGGGTCATCGAGGAAGCTGCGGATCAGTTGCTGGAGAAAGGGATCGGTGAAGCTGTCCACGAAGCCGTTGAGCTTTGCCCACAACGCATCGATGGAGAGCGTAGTGTGCGGCTGGAAGTCCGCCAGTGAATATTCTTCGACCGCAGCTTTGCGCAGGCGCTTGATGGTGAGCTGAGACCGTCCGTTCCAGCCGGAAACCTCAACCTGCGCTTTAACAACATCGCCCGCCTCGAAAGTGTCCGCGCAGACCTCGAAGCTGTCCCACATCTTCGCTTCGCACTGGCCTGTTCGGTCAGTAAGGCGAAGCGAGAGGTAAACGGCGCCGTCACGCTTGCGGCTGAACTGCTTCTGCGCGACAGCGAAGTACTCCGTCACCGTCTGCCCTTCGTATTTTGCGATCTCACCCAGGAAGACGGTCTTGATGTGCCGGGAAAGCGGCGTGCCCTCACTCACGGTTGCGGTTGTGCCGGCGCCGTTGGACTGCCGCCGCTCGGCTGCGCGGGCGGTGTGCCGTTATCACGTGGAAGCAGGCGCAGTGCCCGGCGTCGCCAGCGGTGACGGTGTGGAAGGCTGTGGGGCAGCCTCGGGCTCCTTCGGCTTATTCACCTCGTCGGAGTAGCGCGTCTTCTTCTCGCCCTTCGGCTTGGGAGCTTTCTTTTTGGTCGCGGTGTCACCAGCAAGGCCCAGCGGAGCGGATTGCGTCTTTTGCGCCGCGGTCTCCTCCGGTGTAGCCTGCTGCGCGACGCGCTCGTTCTCGACCTGATCGGGTGTCTTTGCCTTCTTCGCCTTCGGCACGCGAGCGCGTTCGGAAAAGCGCGTCTTGCGCTCTACGGGAGCGGCTTCTTGGGCGCTGGGAACATCCGCTGAGCTGGAATTCGATGCCACCTGCGCCTCACTACTGCCTTCCGTCCCGGCAGCAGTCTGCTGTGCGCCATTCTCGGTGCGCGCGGCCGGCGGCAGCGCTTCGCGCGGCGCCTGGCCGAAGCGAATCTTTTCCTTTTTGCCCGGCTTCTCTACGGCGGGCGTATTGGCAACGGCAGTCGTCGTACCCCCGGCAGTGGTTTTGGTCGCGGTGGCTGTCGAACCTGTTGCATCCGTTCCGGTGGTTGCTGTCTCGGTCGCCGTATCGTTCCCGTGACGTCCACGGTGCTGTCCGGTGTACCGCCGGCGCTTGAAGTGCACCTTCTTCTTCGGCCCCGGAGGCGTATATGCGCTGTAGAGCGGCTTGGCGCTGCTGTGCACTGCCCCGGTGTCCACATAACCGGGCCGGACATCGATATACGCGTTCTGCCGCAGCTTGGCGAGATATTCACGCAGCTTCGGCTGCATCTGGCTCATAAAAGCGGTCTCTTCCACCTGCTGGCGGACCGCGGCAAAGGGCTGGGTTCCGCCGGGGGTATGCTGCACCACCTTCAGGATCACGTAACCCTGCCGGGTACGAATCGGTTCCGTCGTCTGGCCCGCCTGCAGAGCAAACGTCGCGTCTTCCAACTGCTTGGCCAGCGAGCCGCGCTTCCATACGCCCGAGGTCGCCGCCCTGCGCCGCGGTGGAACCAGCAGAATTCGCTTTCGCAAGATCCTCGAAGCTGGCCCCCGCCTTGATCTTCGCATCCAGATCATCGGCCTTCGCCTTCGCAGCGGCGAGATTGGCATTCTCATCTCCACCGCTCTTGACAGGAATGAGAATCTCGCTGAGTCGCACCGACTCCGGCTGCGTAAACTCATTGATGTGCTGCCGGTAGTACTGCTGCAGTTGCGCGTCCGTCAGCTGGATGTGCCGGCCCACCTCTTCCCGGATGACCTGCTGGGTGATGATGCTGTTGCGGATATTCTGCTTGAAGTCCTCATAGGAGACGCCCTGGCTTGACGCGGCCTTCTCCAGATCTTCCATCGTGTCCAGATGGTTTTGTTTCCGGATATCGTCCAGACGGCGCACCAGCTCGGTCTCGCCGTTGATGTCCAGTTCCTTACCTCGCGAGAGCAGCAGTTGCTGATCGATCAGATCGCGCAGCAGGTCACGTTTGTGGTCTTCGAGGTCCTGCTCGCTCCATCCCTGCTGGCGGCCTTCCTGTTCCAGTTGCGCCGCGGCACGGTTGTAGTCGGAGGTGTTAATGATCTGGTCATTTACCTGCGCGACACTCTCCTCCACCACGGCGCCGCCGAATGGGGAGGCCTCGGCCTTGGGATCGAACTTCGCGCGCTCCGCCTGCTGGGCTGGGGTCAGGGGCTTGTTGGTTTTCTTCTGGGCGAGGACAGGAGCGGCCGCAAGCAAGGAGCCCGCCAGCAGCCAGGTACAAACGTGGGAACGGCAAAGGGTCATGAATCTCTCTACATACCGGTGCGGCTTGCAGACCGGGGTCTCGGATCAGAATACGGCGTGCGCAACGTTCGTGTGACGTCCTGCCGCAATGGCTAATGGCTATTCTACTCACCACGGACGGTGCATTGCACGAGACCTGTGACTTTCCCGAAGCAGGCGTCTGAGACAGTTCACTCCGTCGCGACATGTCCGTGTCCAGATCCAGTCCGCGGGCAACCCGCTGCATCACACCTACGTGGCAGGATGCGCCAGGGCCCGAATTGTTACCTCCGGTGCTATACTCGCGTCTAATAACCACGCGCCAGGACTGCCCGTTTCTTGCGTGAGCCTGCCGCCGGTTAACCTCTCATGGCATCCAGTTCACGCCGCTCCGCTTTTGCTGTTGCTGTCTTCCTTGCCGCCTGCGCTGCCGGCGGTACCCTCGTGGAGCGTACTGTCGGTGCTCAGTCGCAAGCCGACGAATCCACCCTGCGGAACGACCTGAAATCTTTCACCACAGTCTACAGTCTGGTGGAACAGAACTACGCCGAGCCTCTGACCGGCGACAAGGCCGAGCGGGCGATCTACGACGGCGCCATTCCCGGCATGCTCCGCGTGCTCGATCCGCACTCCAGCTTCTACGATCCCAAGGCCTACGCGAAGATGCGCGAGGACCAGCACGGGAAGTACTACGGCGTGGGCATGACCATCCAGCCGCAGAACAACAAGATCGTCGTGCTCTTCCCGTATGAGGGAACGCCTTCCTATCGCGCGGGGCTGAAGCCTGCCGACATCATCATCGCGGTCGACGGCAAATCCACCGACAACATGGACTCGACACAGGTCGCCAACATGTTGAAGGGGCCCAAGGGCACTCACGTCTCGGTCACCGTCACGCGCTACGGCCAGTCCAAGCCGCTGACTTTCGATCTGGTCCGCGACGAGATTCCGCATGGCTCCATCGATCTGGCGTTCATGGTGCGGCCGGGTGTCGGCTATATCCACATCACTCAGTTCCAGGAGACCACCGGCCACGAAGTCGCCGAGGCGCTCGATAACTTCGGCCCGATCAAGGGCCTGGTACTCGATCTGCGCAGCAATCCCGGCGGCCTGCTGACCGAGGCGGTTTCAGTTTGCGACAAATTCCTTCAGAAGGGACAGGTCATCGTCTCCCAGCGCGGACGCGCCTATCCGGAGCAGGTACAGCGCGCCACGCATGGCAACGGCGGCCGCACCTTCCCGATCGTCGTGCTGGTAAATCACGGAACGGCTTCCGCGGCAGAGATTGTCAGCGGCGCGCTACAGGACCACGACCGCGCGCTCGTTGTCGGCGAGACCACCTTCGGCAAGGGTCTGGTCCAGACCGTCTATCCGCTCTCGGAGAACACCGGCCTGGCGCTGACCACCTACCACTACTACACACCCAGCGGCCGGCTCATCCAGCGCAATTACAGTGGCGTTTCGCTCTACGACTACTACTACAACCACGATCAGCCCTCCAGCGACAAGAACCGCGAGGTCAAGCTGACCGACTCCGGCCGCACGGTTTACGGCGGCGGCGGCATTACGCCGGATGACAAGATCGACACGCCCAAGTCGAATCACTTCCAGGACGTGCTGCTGGAGCACTATGCCTTCTTCAACTTCGCCGCCCACTATCTGGCAAATCACACAGTGGACAAGAATTTCCAGGTGGACGACGCAGTCATGAACGACTTCCGGCAGTTTCTGAACAGCCAGCAGATCTCGTTCACCGAGCAGGACCTCAACGGCGTCTCCGATTGGGTGAAGGCGAACATCAAGGCAGACATCTTCACCAGCCAGTTCGGCCAGGAGCAGGGACTTCGCGTCCGCGCCGAATGGGACCCGATGATCGGTCAAGCCATCGGCTATCTACCGCAGGCCCAGGCACTCGAAGACCAGGCCAAGAAGGCAGACGAGCAGCGCGCCACTGCTGCCCTGCACGCAGATCAATAATCTTCTCCTGATCTCATCCCTGAGCCCGCGGAGAGCCATCTCAACTCGCGGAGGACGATGATCATGGCAGAAAAGGTCCAAAAGCTCGGTCTCGAGCGCGATTACAAGCAGTACCTCTACTTCATCAACAAACAGGGCAACGTCGCGCGCAAGAAAAAGGGCGGCGAAGGGGCAGAAGAAGTCGTAGCCGAGACTCATCTGCAGCGCGAGAAGGGTTATCTCTACTTCATCGACAAAGAAGGCGACCTGGCCCGGGCGCCGCGCAAAGGCAAATCCGGCGAATCACCGGAGCCGGAGCACGCGAATCAGTAAGCGAAACTCTCGCCGGTGACAGGGCGGCTCTTGCCTTTTACGGAGCGGGAACCGTCCGTTTCCTGATCATGCCCGTAATTTTCACCGGCACTGCCAAAGATCCGGGTTTCGCCCTCGCGGATCACAGCAACCCGGTCGGCCAGTTCCAACCTCTTCGCCGACGCAAGAAGGCGCGGCAACGGCTCCTCCAATGGCTCCTCAGAGAGCCAGAAGGTCCCGTAGTGCATCGGCACCATAGCCCGCGCTCCAAGGTCCTGGAATGCGCGTAAAGCGTCCTCCGGGCTGGTATGGACGGCACGGTAGCTGTCCGGCGTATAGGCGCCGATCGGGAGCAGCGCGATCTCGGGTTTCAGACGGGTGCCGATTTCACGAAAGCCTGAAAAGTATGCCGTGTCTCCCGAGTAGTAGAGCCGGCAGGCGCCCCCTTCGATGAAGTAGCCTCCGTATCCGCGATGGCCATCGGTGATCCAGCGGGTGCCCCAGTGTTTGGCCGGCGTATGCGTCATGGTCAGACTTCCGGCCGTGTAGCTCTGCCACCAGCGCAGCTCAATAATCTGTGAGAATCCCAGCCCGCGCACTATATCCGCCACATCATTCGGAACCACAGCAATCGGCGCACGTCCGCTGCGCCGGCGCGTGGCCCGTACTACGCGGCGCAGCGACGAGCGGTCAAGGTGGTCCATGTGCGCATGCGACAACAGAACAACGTCGATGGGCGGAAGATCACGCACCCGCACGCCGGGACGCCGCTGCCGCCGCAACAGGATGAGCCAGGTGGAGAAGACCGGATCGAAGAGCAGGTTCTTCCCCGCGGCCTGCACCAGGAACGACGAGTGCCCGATGAACGTAATGCCCAGTTCATCCGGCATGGCGGGCCGCGGGCGCTGATGCGTGCCCTGCATCGGCGTCACTGCCGAACGCCAGAGCAGATGTCCTGTGTACCGCAGTCTGCGGCGAATCTCAGCCCACCGGCCCATGCGTCCTTCTTCTCTCCATTTCTGTTCTCTCATTCTCTTTGACGTTTCCCATTGCTTTCTTCCTGTCACATTCGATGACAAATCGACGGGTCGCGATCCCAACATCCTTTACCGGCAGTTCTCCTGCCGCTGCAGGTACCCCCATTTCGACTTCCGCACTCGTCAGCGATGGGAGACAATGCACACATCCCATGCGTTCCACTTCCTTCCCCTGTTCACTGCTGGCGCTGTGTCTGTTCGCAACACCTACACTGCTGGCGCAGGCGGAAAATGGCCAGCCAGGCCCTGCGGCCGGACCGGCAACAGCGCCGGAGACCCCGGGCGGACAGAGCACCCCGCAGACCGGGCAGCCCACCCCTCCTGCGGCCCCCGCTCCGCCTGTGCAGTTCACGCGCACCGTACCGGCGCCGCCGGTGCGCTACTCCGGCGCGCTCGGATCCACCTACATTCCGCTGGATAGCTGGATGTACCCCGAAATCATGCGGCTCTACTCGCTGGGATTCATCGATACTGCCTTTCTTGGCATGCGGCCGTACACGCGAACCAGCGTCGCCCACATGCTGGATGCGTCGGCCGGAAAAATCTACAACAGCGACATTGACGAGGCGAAGGATATCTACAGCGCTTTGAGCCGCGAGCTGGCTCCCGATCTTGAGATTCCGATCGATGCCCACCGCGGCCACTCGGAGATTGAATCGGTCTATACCCGCGTGCTCGGCATCGCCGGGCCGCCGCTTCGCGACCCCTACCACGCCGGCCAGACCATCGTGAACGACTACGGCCGCCCCTATGCCGAGGGCTTCAACAACATCACCGGGCTCAGCGTTCGCACGACGTTGGGGCGTTACTCAGGCTACTTCCGCGGCGAATATCAGCACGCCCCCGCGCTGTGGGGTTACTCGACAGCGGTAGCCGGTCAGCTTTCGTTCCAGGACGAAGTCTTCCCACTCACTTACTACAACCCGACGCTTCCCTACGGCGCGACCCTGCAAAGCGTGGATACCTTCCGCATTCAGGAGGCATACCTCGCGGCGAATTTCGCCAGCCACGAGATTTCCATAGGCAAAAGCGATGAGTGGTACGGTCCGGGGCGCGGCGGCGGCATGGGCTACAGCAACAACGCGGAGAATATCTACTCCATCCGCATCAATCGTGTGGAACCGGCATACATCCCATTCGTCTCGCGCTTTCTCGGGCCCATCCGCTATGACTTCCTTTACGGCAGCCTCCAGGGACATACGGCTTACAACTCGCCTTACACCCACTCGGAGGGCTTCAGTTTCAAGCCGACGTCGAACTTTGAATTCGGCTTCGAGCGGACCGTCGTGTTTGGCGGCAAGGGTCACGAGCCGGTCACGTGGCACACCTTCCTCAAAGGCTTCTTCGATATCAACGACACGACATTTTCGGAGAAGACGGGCCGCGACGATCCCGGCGCCCGCTTCTCCGCCTTCAACTTTTCTTACCGTGTCCCCTTTGTGCGCAATTGGCTGACGTTTTACAGCGACTCCGAAGCGCACGATGACGTGACGCCGATCAGCGCGCCGCGGCGCGCGGCTATGCGGCCCGGCATTTACCTTTCTCACTTTCCGGGCGCGCCTAAGCTCTCCTGGCGCGTCGAAGCCGTTTCCAGCGATCCGCCAACCGGGCGCAGCATCCATGGAAGCTTCATGTACTGGGAAGCGGAACAGCGCCAGGCCTATACGAATAAGGGCTTCACCTTCGGCGACTGGATCGGGCGTGAGGCCAAAGGCGGCCAGTCCTGGCTTACCTATCACCTGAGCGGCAATGAGTGGGTAGAGTTCCAGTACCGGAACGCGAAGTCGGCCACGGACTTCATCCCGATGGGGACGACGCAGAATGACTTCGCGGTCAACGCGGTGAAGCGGCTCGGAAAAGACGTAGAGGTCAACGGATGGGTGCAGTACGAGCGCTGGAAAGCGCCTTTCCTGATCAACGGCAACACATCGGCCCAGAACGACACCAGCATCGCGGTGCAGGTCACGTTCTATCCACGCAACACCATCCGCCGGTATTGACAGACGGTCAGCTCTCACTCGGCAGAAAAGTACGTGCGATGCGCCGCAGCTCGCTTCTCACATAGAGCGAATGAATCAGCATTGCGAGGGCGCCCGCAATCGCAGTGGCGACCACGCGATGCTCCGCCGTGCTGCGCTCCGGTGTTTTGCCTAGTGCCAGAATGAAGGCGATATAGGCCGTCAGCGGAACGACGTATAGGGCATAGTTCACATTCTGCATCGCATACGCAACATACATGGAGCCGACAATCAGCAGGCTTAGCCAGATGCCGTCGGGCCGTATCGTGATGGCCAACAGCGTTGCCAGCGCTGCGCCCACCAACGTGCCACCGACGCGGGCGATCGAGCGCGCACTGGTCATCAGCAGATCCGGCTTCATGATGATCAGCGCCGTCATCGGAATCCAGTAGGCGTTCGGGAAGTGCACCAGCTCCGCGATGCCCTGAGCCGCCAGGCCGGTGAGCGCA
This sequence comes from uncultured Acidobacteriaceae bacterium, assembly GCA_963797895.1. Classification (GTDB taxonomy): domain Bacteria; phylum Acidobacteriota; class Terriglobia; order Terriglobales; family Acidobacteriaceae; genus KBS-83. The sequence goes on along the minus strand of CAWCRD010000005.1, from coordinate 785,835 downwards.
AGCAGTAAGGCGTAGCGAAATGTGGACGAGCGGAAAGTGAGATTTTCGAGGATTGCGCGCCGCTGCCAGCCGGGCGCGTGAATCACCGGGTCAGAGTACGTAGTCTGGGCCGGAGGGCAGAAGCGCCACAGCAGAAGGATGCACACAAATTGCAGAAACCCTCCTGCGACCACTCCGGCAGCGCGCAGGGCTGCCTGGGCCGGGGCACCCGGCACTGCACTCGACACCACGAGAAAGATGCAGCACTGCTGTCCCACCCACGATGCAGGCGAGCTGATGGCCTCGGACATTCCGTAACAGAACGCCCAGAAGGTGACCAGGAGAAGCAGTGTCCACGGACGATACGCCGCCAGTTCACCCACGGCCGCGGAGAGCGCCATGCCGAGCGTCGCCAGCACCATAGCGCCCCCGCGAAACCAGAGACGCCGCTGAAACGCGCCAAAGCCTACCGATTGTGCGCTGCCGGCAATGACCAGCGCCGCAGAGCGATGCCCGGCTGCCAAAGCGACGGCCAGTGAAATCGCGATTGCCGGAAGGCAGAGCAGGCTGGAGCGCCATTCTGCTGCTTCCCAATCGACACGCCGAAGCTCATGCGTCAGGCCAGTGGTCGTCGCCATCGTTGGTTCGATGCGCCTTCGATGCCGCGGCGAGCTAGCTCGCGGTCACCACAGCTTCTTCCAGCATCAATTGCAGAAGCGGCTCGCCGGAACCAACCTGGATCGCCGAGCAATCTTTCAGTATCCAGTCCGGCTTGGCCGCGACCAGGTCTGTGATCGATGCCGTGGTGGTGAATGCGATCACCCGCGCGCCTGCGTTTCTGCCCGAGGCGATGCCCGCAAGAGCGTCCTCAACCACGATGCACTGCTCCGGCCGAAAGCCGAGGCCGGCTGCGCCCTTCCGGTACGGCTCCGGATGCGGCTTTCCCTGCGTGATGTCGTTGGAAGTGATGAAGAGTGCTGGCTTCGGCAGACCGGCGGCACGGATGCGCACTTCTGCAAGTGGGCGCGTGCAGGAGGTCACGATTGCCCATCGATCGTGCGGCAACGCTGCCAGCAGTTCCTTCACGCCGGGCAGCGGAACGATATCGTGTACGTCCTCGATCTCGGCCTGTTCCACAAGGCGATTCTCCGCCTCATGATCCGCCTCAGGCAGCAAAAAGCGCAGCGTCTCAATGCTCGGCCGGCCGTGCGCGCGATGCAGCACCTCCTGCACGTTGAACCCTCGTTCTTCCGCCCAGCGCGACCAGACACGCTCCACTGCGGGAATCGAATTGATGAGCACACCGTCCAGATCGAACAGCAGGGCCTCTGCGGAAACCTTGACCATGCTCTTATGCTAACGGACTTGCGCCCGCACTACTTTGCGGGAAAGAGAAAACGCAGGAACGGATCGACGCGCTTGGCCCACGCGTCCTCGTTGTGCCGCGCGCCGGGCACGCGGAGATACTGCATATCTTTGCCATCACGCCATCCGCGGCGCTCCAGCAGCCGATGCAACTCATCGCAACTTTTGAGCATGGCTGGTCCTTCGGCGAGGCCTATATCGAGCCAGATGCGCGGGCGCGGTTCCGGGCGTGTGCGCCGCACGTACTGCAGCATGGCTCCCTGCGCCCACCACACCGAGGGCGAAAGAATCGCTAGCCGTCCGAAGATCTGCGGCCATGTAAGCCCGATGTAAAGCGACTCCAGGCCGCCCAGCGAAGATCCGCCGACACCGGTGTTCGCGGGCCCATCGAGCGTGCGATAGGTGCGGTCAACCCACGGCTTCAGCTCCTCGACCAGGAGACGACCATACAACTCGCCCTTGCCGCCGCCCAGCTTGCGGTCACGTATCGGCGTGTACTCTTCCAGTCGCTCGATGCCGGTGTTGTAGATGCCAACTACGATCAGCGGCTCGACTGCGTGCTGTGCAAGCAGGCGATCCGCGGTTGTCTGCACATCCCAGTAGCTGCCCTTCACGAAGCTCGTCGCAGGATCGAAGAGATTCTGACCGTCCTGCAGATACAGCACTGGATAACGCCGCGACGCAGTGAAGTAGTCCGGCGGCAGCGCGATGATCACATCCCGCCGCGCCGGTAAAAGCGCCGAAACGAACTGCCGGTGCAGCCGCAGACGCTCGCTTCCGCCAACCAGAACGGGTACGTCGAAGCTGACCGGCGCGGCAGGTGTTCTCTCCGGGGCGGCGTTTCGAGTGGGTATTTTCAAATCCGAGGGCTCGAGAGTAAGCTGCTCTGCTTCGCGCACGCGTCTCCTGAAATCGCGGGCACGGGGCCGCGGCTCTGCTACATTAGTGGCTCTGAAAGAGCCTACCAAGGGCAGGCGCTCGATGCCACTGGGCCCGGTTTAGGAATCGACGAGGAAGAGAGCGGTCAGCAAGCATGAATCGCGAATATCACAAGTGGTATTCAGAGCGCCTGGGCCGGGACATGGAACTGCTGGTCTTCGGTCACGCAGGCGTGCCCGCCATTGTCTTTCCCAGCTCGCAGGCGCGCTTCCATGAGTTTGAAGATCGCCACATGGTCGGCTCGATCGGCCATAAAATCGACAACGGCGAGATTCAGCTTTACTGCGTGGACTCGCTTGACGCTGAGAGCTGGTACAACCGCAACGTCCCCGCGCGTTGGCGCATCGCACGGCAGCTGCAGTATCAGGAGTACGTCCTGAATGAGGTGCTGGCACTGGTGCGCCAGAAGAACCAGGACGCCCACTTGATTGCCATCGGCTGCAGTTTTGGCGGTTATCATGCCGTGAATATCGCGCTGCGCCACCCGGATGTCTTCACCGGCTTTCTCTCCATGTCCGGCGCTTTCGATGTGACCAACTTCCTGCACGGCTACTACGACGAGGATGTCTACTTCAACATGCCGCCCCACTATCTGGCGAACATGACCGACTCGTGGTATCTGAATCGTTATCGGCAAAATACCTATGTGCTTGCTACCGGATGGGACGATCAGTGCCTCGGGCAAAACCAGCATCTTTCGCATCTGCTCGCCAGCCGTGCCGTGCAGCATCAACTGGCAATCTGGGATAGCTGGAACAGCCACGATTGGCCCACCTGGCAACGCATGATGAACGTTTACCTCTAATGCATGATCCTGGCGCACACTATGGAGCAGTGATGAACCTGCGACCGAAGGAGCACTCATGAACCCGCGACGGGAGGAGCACTCATGAAAAAGATTGGCGTGTTGTACGGTATGGAGAACACCTTCCCCGCAGCCCTGGTCGATCGCATCAACAGTATGGGACTGCCGGACATCAAGGCTGAATCGCTCCACGTAGGCGGCGTGCGCGAGGCCGCGCCAAGCGGGTACGCCGTCATCGTCGATCGCATCTCACACGACATCCCCTTCTACCGTGGCTTTCTGAAAAACGCTGCGCTCACCGGAACTGTCGTCATCAACAACCCATTCTGGTGGTCCGCGGACGATAAGTTCTTTAATTACGCGCTGGCCCGCAAGCTAGGCGTCGCCGTGCCGCACACTGTGCTGCTACCGCACAAGCAATATCCGGCTGGCACCACCGACCGCTCCATGCGCAATCTGGAATATCCGCTCGACTGGAAAAGCATCTTCGAATACGTCGGCTTCCCTGCCTTCCTGAAACCCTTCGATGGCGGCGGCTGGCGTGATGTCTACCATGTGCACAACTGGGAGCAGTTCTTCCAGGCCTACGACCAGACCGGCGATCTGTGTATGACACTGCAGAGCGCGGTGAAATTTCAGGAATACTTCCGCTGCTACGTGATCAACCAGAAGAAGGTCCACATCATGCCCTACGATCCTCGGCATCCGTTTCATGAGCGCTACATCAAGGATCCGCCGGCATATTCGCCCGAGTTGCTCGCCCGCGTCGAGCGCGACGCGCTGACGCTGTGCCGGGCGCTCGGTTACGACCTCAACACTGTCGAATTTGCGGTCGAGGACGGCGTACCCTACGCGATCGACTTCATGAATCCTGCACCGGACGCGGATGTGCATTCGGTCGGCGAAGCCAATTTCCGTTGGATCGTCGATGCCGTGGCCGAGATGGCGTTGGAGAAGGCGCAGCAGCACGCGGGAACACCGGCCGGTGGCTTCGTGTGGTCGTCGTTCCTCTCCGGCCAGCCTGTCAGCAAAGCGGCCGGATCAAAGGCTCCAAAGAAAACCGCGGCAAAGAAAGCGCCGGCGAAGAAGTCCGCCGCCAAATCCACGAAGTCGGGGCCCGCTTAACGCAGTCAGCATCTGGAGCGTCGCACTATGCGCCCATCTTTCACGCTCGGCATTGAAGAGGAATACCAGACCGTCGATCCTGTCACGCGCGACCTGCGCTCGCACATCAAGACTGAGTTGCTTGCCATGGGCAAGCGGCGGCTCGAAGAGCGGGTCAAAGCGGAGATGCATCAATCCGTCATCGAAGTGGGGACGCGCATTTGCCGCACCATCAGCGAAGCCCGCGAAGATCTTTACGATCTGCGCCGGCAGATGATCCAGATCACGCAGGACCACGACCTGGTCCTGGTAGCAGGCGCCACGCACCCGTTTGCCGACTGGAGTGCACAGGACATCTATCCCGACGAGCGCTACGAGCGCGTCGTCGAGGACCTGCAGCAGGTGGCACGCGCGAACCTGATCTTCGGCCTCCATGTGCACGTCGGCATCGAAGACAAGGAGGCAGCGATTCGCGTGATGAACTCCATGCGCTACTTCCTGCCGCATATCCTCGCGCTCTCCACCAACTCACCCTTCTGGCGTAGCCGGGACACGGGCCTGAAGAGCTATCGGGCGAAGGTCTTCGACAAGTTTCCGCGCACTAATATCCCGGACAGCTTTGGAAGCTGGGGCGAGTTTGAGCAGTTCTGCAACCTGCTCGTCAAAACCAATTGCATGGATAACGCGAAGAAGATCTGGTGGGACATTCGCCCGCATCCGTTCTTCAATACCATCGAAGTCCGCATCTGCGATATCCCGATGCGCGTCGAGGAGACAATCGCCATCGCCGCGCTCATCCAGGCCACGGCCTGTAAGCTGTGGAAGCTGCAGGCCACCAACCAGGACTGGCGCCAGTACAGCCGCGCGCTGCTAATGGAAAACAAGTGGCGCGCTGTACGTTACGGTCTGGAAGGTAAGCTCATCGACTTCGGCAAAGAGGCGGAAGTGGACGAGCGCGAGCTGATCCTCGAATATCTGGCCTTCGTGGACGACTGCGTGGACGAATTGGGCAGCCGCGACGCGGTGGCGTACATCAAAACGATCCTTGACACCGGCTCCGGCGCCCAACGGCAGGTGCGCAAATTCAAGGAGACCAACGGAGACCTCAACGCCGTTGTGGACTACATGGTGGAGGAGACACGCGCCGGCCTCTTTTAGCATCTCTTTGCGAACCGGCGTTCCCGCGGTACACTGCAACATCCTTTCGAAGCCATGACCATCACCCGCACCCAGCTTCTTGACGTGGCCTTTCCGGCGGATTTCACGCCTGGTGCGCGCAGCGCTGTCACCACCTGCCTGCGCATTCAGCCATCAGAAAAAGTCACGCTCATTACCGATCAAGCAACGATCGAAATCGCGGCTTCGATCGCGCGCGAGCTGAACGCGCTCGGCTGCGCCTGGAACGGCTTCGTTTTAGAAGAGCTCGCGGTGCGACCGCTCACCGGGATGCCTGCCGAAGTGCTCGCCGACATGGAGACCAGCCAGGTTTCCATCTTCGCCGTGCAGGTGCAGCAGAACGAACTACTCTCGCGCCGGCAGATGACCGATGTGGTGAACCGTCGCCGTATGCGCCATGCACACATGGTTAACATCACGCCGCAGATCATGACAGAAGGAATGCGCGCAGACTTTCTCGCCGTCGATCGATTAAGCCAACGCGTGCTCGACCGGGCGACCAAGGCCACTGCAGTCCGCGCTACTACCGCCGCAGGCACGGATATCCGCGCAGAGATCAATCCCGGTTACAAATGGCTTAAGACCAGCGGCATCATCAGCCCGGATAAATGGGGCAACCTGCCGGGAGGCGAAGTCTTTACCGCGCCCGGCGAGGTGAACGGTACCTTCGTGGTGGATGGCGTGGTCGGCGATTATCTCTGCCAACGCTACGGCTCACTCGCCTCGTCGCCGCTCACCATCACCATCGCGAAGAATCGTATCGTCGCCTGCACCTCGAGCAACAGCCAATTGCAGGATGAGTTCTGGGAGTACACGCATCGCGACGAAAACTCCGACCGCGTAGGTGAATTCGCCATCGGCACCAACATCGGCGTGACGCGCGTGATCGGTAACATCCTGCAGGACGAAAAATTTCCCGGCATTCACATTGCGTTCGGCGACCCGTACGGCGAACATACAGGCGCGAAGTGGAGTTCATCCACGCACATCGATGTTGTCGGCCTGAACTTCAATATTTGGTTCGAAGGTCCGGCAGGCGAAGAGCAGATCATGCGCGAGGGCCGGTTCCTGATTCAACCCTGAAGGTCCAGGAGGCATGGTGCTGCCAGAACTGCGGCAGGCATTCAATCGCGACTACCGGCCGGAGAACTACCAAGCCCTCCTCGAAGACTGCGCGCGCCGGGCGAGGGCTCCGCTGGAGTTTCGTGTCTCGGAGACCCCCTGCTTCTTTCCGCGCACGCTCATGGAGAGAATCGCCGACACCGGTGCTGAGCTGACGCAACAGCTACTCGGCGATGCAGCGTTCCTCAAGGCTTCTGAGGAGGCAGTCCCGGAGCGTTTCCGTGTTCCGCGCTGTCCTGCGCATCCTCACTTCATGACCGCCGACTTCGGCCTGGTGCGCGAAGACGACGGCTCGCTCGCGCCTCGCTTGGTCGAGTTGCAGGCCTTCCCGTCCATTTTCGGCTTTCAGGCGATGGTCTCAGAAAGCTATGCGCGCAGCTTCCATCTGCCGGCCGGCCTCGATCGCTTCCTCAACGGCCATGACGACGCAAGCTACTGGGCGCTGCTGCGCAAGGTGATCGTCGGCAATCACGCTCCGGAGAATGTCATCCTGCTCGAGATCGAGCCGGAGGCCCAAAAGACACTGCCCGACTTCCACGTCCACGAAGACCGGCTGGGCATCCGCACCGTTGATATCGCAAAGCTCAAACGGGAAGGCCGCCGTCTCTTCTATCGCAAGGACAACCGCGATGTTCCGATAGAGCGCATCTACAACCGGGCCATCGTCGATGAACTGGAGCGTAAAGGCGTCATGCTGCCCTTCGACTATCGCGACGATCTCGATGTCGAGTGGGCCGGCCATCCCAACTGGTACTTTCGCATCAGCAAGTTCGCCATCCCCTGGCTGCGACACCCCGCAGTGCCGCCGGCGATCTTTCTGAGCGACTGGTATAGGGGCACAGGATGCAACCTGCTGCCTGAAGACCGTGAGCAATGGGTCTTCAAGCCGCTCTATTCGTTCGCCGGTAAGGGAGTGCAATTCGGACCCACCGATGCCGAGCTCGCCTCGATCCCCGAAGATCAACGCCACAATTTTCTCTTGCAACAGCGCGTCCGGTTCGAGCCGGTTATCGACACCCCATACGGCCCCACGCAGACCGAGGTGCGCATCATGTACGTGTGGCCGGACGATGGGCCGCTCGAGCCGGTCATCAGTCTCATCCGCATGGGCCGCGGCAAGATGATGGGCGTCGACCATAACCGCAATCAGGAGTGGGTCGGGGCCTCCGCCGGATTCTGCCCAAAAGAGGGGTGACCGTATGACACAGAGCAATTCGTCACAACCGTTAATCTTTTGCCTTTCGACCTACGTAAAGGGTCAGGCATTCCTGCGCGAGTGCGCACGCCTTGGCTGCCGCGTCGAGCTACTCACGCTGGACAAGCATCGCAATGCAGACTGGCCGCGAGAGATTCTCGCAGACATCCATACCATGCCGGAGGACATGGCCTCCTGGCAGGTCGTCAACACCGTCACCTATCTAGCCCGCTCGCGCAAAATCGACCGCATCGTCGCGTTGGATGAGTTCGATATGGAGACCGCCGCAACACTTCGTGAGCATATGCGCCTGCCCGGAATGGGCGAATCGGGGACGCGCTTCTTTCGAGACAAGCTCTCCATGCGTGTCCGCGCACGTGAGGCCGGTCTGCTCGTACCGGAGTTCATTGGTGTCTTCCATCATGAAGACCTGCGCCACTGGATGCAGAACACGCCCTCGCCCTGGATGCTGAAGCCGCGCACCGACGCATCCGCCATCGGCATTCGCAAGCTGCACAGGCCCGAAGAGCTATGGCCATTGCTCGACGAGCTTGGTGACCGGCAGTCGCATCACCTGCTCGAGCAGTTTGTTGCCGGCGACATCTTCCATGCTGACGGCGTTGTCTGGAACGGTCACACTCTCACCGCACCCGTGCATCAATATGGCAAGCCGCCCTTCCAACTCATGCATCAGGGCGGCGTCTTCACTACCCGCACGGTGGATCGCGCTTCTGTTCCAGCAAAGGAAATTCCGCTGCTCCATGACAAGCTGATCCAGGCACTCGGGCTCGCCAACGGGGTTACCCACACCGAGTGGATCCGATCCGCCGCCGACGGCCGTTTCCATTTCCTGGAAGCCGCAGCACGTGTGGGTGGCGCATTCATCGCCGATGTAATTGAGCAGGCATATGGATTCAATCCATGGAGGGAGTGGGCTCGCATCGAAGTTGCGCTCGCACGCGGCGAGCAGTACAGTCTGCCGAAGCTCGGCACGGACTACGCCGGTAGCGTGCTCTGCCTGGCGCGGGATGCCATGCCGGTCACCGATCATTACGACGCTCCGGAGATCGTCCACCGCATGCAGAAGCATCACCACGCCGGCCTGATCGTGCGCTCCGGCGACCCCGCTCGTGTCCAAGCGCTGACCGAGGAGTATGCAGGTCGCTTCGCCCAGGACTTCCTCGCCATTGCACCGGCGCCTGCCAAGGCTACCGCCTGAGCCAGCAACCGGGTACCGCAACCGGCGTAACTCACGTATCGTTGGTGCTGTCCGTGAAGTTGCTATCAGTGAAGCCAGCATCTCGCGGCGCGTCTCCTATGCCCTTGCCGTTCCGTACCTATGTTCTCTGCCTGCTGCTCGCGGCGCTCCCCGCCATTGCGCAGCAGCCGCAAGCGGCGCCACCCGATATCGTCCCCGGCAACTTCGTCGACAGCACGGCCAAAGCCGGCGTCCACTTTCAGGGACGCGCCTCGCACACGGCAAAGAAATATCTGATCGAGACCATGGGCTCCGGTGTCGCGCTCTTCGATTACGACAACGATGGACGCCTCGATATCTTCTTCGTAAACGGTGCCCCGCTCAGCGACCCCACCGCGAAAGGTACGATCCCGCAGAAGACCGGCCCCGAGTACTGGAACCGTCTTTATCACCAGAAGCCGGACGGCACCTTCGAAGATGTCACGGAGAAGGCTGGCCTGCAGGGCATTGGCTACGGCATGGGAGTCGCCGTCGGCGATTATGACAACGACGGTTATGAAGACCTCTATGTCACCGCTTATGGAGGCAACCGGCTCTATCACAACAACGGCAACGGCACCTTCACCGATGTCACGGAGAAGTCAGGCACCGGCGGCAGCGGATGGTCCACATCCGCAGCATGGGTCGATCTGGACAACGACGGCCTGCTCGATCTGGTTGTGCTGCGTTATATGCAATGGGACTTCAACGACATCTACTGCGGCGACCGTCGGCCGGGCTATCGCGCCTACTGCCACCCGGATCTTTTCCAGCCGATCAGTGCGCTTGTCTATCACAACGACGGCCATGGCCACTTCACCGAAGAGGCTGCGAAAATCGGATTGAACAAGCCTGGAAAGGGGCTCGGCATTGCGCTCGCTGACTTCGATCGCGACGGCAAGATCGATATCGTCGTCGCTAACGACTCGATGCTGGAGTTTCTCTATCGCAACAAGGGCAACGGCACGTTTGAGGAAGTCGGGCTCGATGCCGAAATGGCCGTCGACGGCGATGGCCGCACCTTCGCAGGCATGGGCGTCGATTTCCAGGACTACAACAACGACGGGATGCCTGATCTCGTCATCACCGACCTCGCGAACCAGAAATACGCTCTCTACAAAAACAACGGCGACGGCAGCTTTACCTACGACACATACATGAGCGGTATCGGCGGCATCACGCTGCTGCACTCCGGCTGGGGAATTCACTTTCTCGACTACGACAACGATGGGCTGAAGGACCTGCTTATTACTCAGGGCCACGATCTCGATACCATTCAGCTTCAGTTTCCCCAGCTCCGTTATAAAGAGCCGATGCTGCTGATGCGCAATACCGGCAAACGCTTTGTGGATGTGTCATCGCAGTCGGGCGCGGTCTTCCGGCAGGCATGGGCGGGTCGCGGGATGGCGGTGGGAGACCTGGACAATGACGGGCGCGTCGACGCCGTCGTCACTACCAACGACGGCCCGGCCTATGTACTGCACAACGAAACTGCCACCGCCAATCACTGGCTCACACTCTCGCTCGTCGGCCATCGCAGCAACCGCGATGCCATCGGCGCGGAGGTTCATGTCACAACCAGCAGCGGAACCCAGATGCTCACCGTATCGACGGCAGGGAGCTATCTCTCGTCGAACGATAAGCGTGCATATTTTGGGTTGGGTAAGGACGCTCTGGCCAGCAAAGTCGAAATTCGCTGGCCCAGTGGGATTAAGCAGACGCTCGCCGACGTGAAGGGCGACCGCATCATGCAGGTCGATGAGCCCATCGACGCAGCCGCTCACAAATAGCTACCCGGCGATCGCGTCCATCCCCAGCCAGAAGGTCGCGAACTGCTTCAGGTTCTTCTTGTACGTGCGCGTCACGTTGTATTCCTTGCCGTTCTTCAGCCGCAGCAGGTACTCGCCGGTCAGCAGCGGCTTCACCGCCTCCACATGTGCCGCATTCACCAGCACCGAGCGGTGGATGCGCACAAATCCGTGCGGCGCGAGGCGGTCGGCCAGTACGGAGATCTGCTCACGTAACAGATGTGAGCCCGCCTCCTGCCGCAGCAGCACATAGTTGCCTTCGGCTTCGGCCACCACGATCTCTGCGACATCGATGAAGAGGATTCTTCCCTTCGACTTGATCGCGATCCGCGGCGTGGTCTTCGTCAGCGTCTGCAACTGCGGAAGGATCTCGGCCAACCTGCGCTCGCGGTCTTCCACGGAGTGCCGCTTGGCGTAGTCGATGGCGCGATGCACTCGTTCGGCAGAGAACGGCTTCAAAATGTAGTCGGTCGCGTGCCGCTCGAAGGCAGCCACTGCATGCTCGTTGAATGCGGTCACAAAGATAACCGACGGCATGCCGTTGCCCTGCGCGCGCAGCGTATCCACCAACTGCATGCCAGACATCTCGGGCATCCGGATATCGACCAGCAGAATGTCGTATACGTTCTCACGAATGCGGCTCAGCGCCTCGATAGCATCGGCAGCCATATCTACCGTATCGATGTCCGAACGCTCACCCAGCACACGCGTTAGCGACTCGCGAGCCAGCGGCTCATCATCAACAACCAGAATGCGCATAATCTATGACCTCATCTCAGGTTCAAGCTCGCGAACCGATTTTGCTTTCATTGCAGATTTCATACTGGGAAGAACCGGCAGGGTAAGGGTTGCCACCGCGACCCTGTCTTTGCGGTCGAACGACAGATGTGCACTGGGGCCGTACAGGAGCGACAGGCGGGTCCGAATGTTCTGATGGCCGACCCCCATACCCTGGCGCGTTTCACCACCCACGCTGTTCTTCACTTCCAGTCTCAACGTCTCCTGGTCCCGCCGTGAACTGATTTCGATCCAGCCCTGCCCCCGAAAGTTCGCTATACCGTGCTTGACGCCGTTCTCGATCAGTAATTGGAACATGAACTGTGGCACCAGCAGCTCGCGCGTCTCCTGCTGGATATCCCAGCGCACAGACATGCGGCTCCCCAGCCGCATGCCCTCTATATCAAGATAGTCTTCGGCAAGGCGAAGCTCGTCAGCCAGCTGTACCAGGTCTGAGCCCTCCTGCTGCAGGGTACGGCGCAGCAGGCTGGAGAGCCTCAAAATCATTTCTTCTGCACGTCCCGCATCGCTGTGGATCAGCGATGAGATGCCGTTCAGTGTGTTGAAGAGAAAGTGCGGCTGGATCTGCATCTGTAAGGTCTGCAGTTCGCTTTGCGCCAGCGCTTCTTTCAGCTCGAGCTGTTCCAGCTCCTGCCGCTGGACGCGCCTGAAATAGACTGCAGCGTGCGCCGCGACCACTATCGCGAGATAGACCACCAGCTCGTCCGCGAACGTTGTGAAAGTCAGCCCCACCAATGCGTCAAAGGTGCGATGGCCCCACTGCTGCGTCTGGGGATACCACGGTGGAAGCAGGGTCCAGCGGATCACCGCAAAGAGCAGCACGAAAAGCACGAAGCCGGCGAGGTAATAGATGACCCGGCGGACCGTATTGCCTGCACCCATGGGCGCCCGCGCCGCGATCCAGAAGATGGGTGGCGTCAGCAGCGCGACAGTAAAGAAGCGGACCGCAACCAGAAGCGCAACGCTGGCCAGCGTCACTGTGAAATGTTCTTCTTCTGAAATGCGATATTGCTGCCACGCCATAACCGCGGCAAGCGGCATCCAGAATGCTATGGAGAGCCCATAACCAAACAGACCGCGTCGCCAGGTAGATGCTGAGACTTTCACGATCAGCATTGTATTCTGGCACAGTGTTCTCTGATGATTTGCGGCTTTCGATGTCACACAGCCCAGAATCAACGCTTTTCATCCCCAAATAACGTAATTTCATGTTGAACCCTCCTGCTTTCGACACATCAAGAGCTCTATTTACGGGGACGTGTGAAGAATGATGAATTCTTGCTGGACCAGACGAGGTTTTTTGCGAGGGGCGGCGGGTTGCGCAGCTTCGGCAACGTTTGCACCAATAGCAAGGAGTGCGGGAGCCCATAGCACCGGCAAATCGGCTTTGCAGGGCCGGTTTATCACCCACGTGTCGATCGTGCGCGTAAACCAGATTGAAGTAACTCCGAGCCGTTCGATCGGCCAGGACGAAGTAGCGGATAACAGCCTGGACCACATCCGATCGCGGCGAGAGGCATTTGCGCGTGGCTGTCCTGACGGAAAAATGACCTGGGCCATCAGCTGGCTGGCGCTGAATGACACACGACAGCAGTACAAGGATGCGCGACGCCTGCTCGCTTCGTACCACGACAAATACGGCGACGAAATCACTTTCATTCCCGGCGGCTATTTCGCACCTATGTTTGACACCCGCGAACACAACCGGGCGACGATTCAAAGGGCGCTTCAGTTGATCTCGAACATGGTGGGCGATGGATATCGTCCGGAGTGCCTGGTCGCGGGCTTTATGGATGCGCAAAACCAGCATTTTCTTGCCGCCGACGAGGGCATTCATGTCTGCCAGGGCCAGATCTGGAGCCAGCACGGCATCGACAACGGCGACGGCGATGGAGGCATCTGCTATCCCTATTACCCCAGCCGCGAGCACTACCTGAAGCCTGCTCAGGGACCCGCGGACTTTATCGACTGCGTTTGCCTCGACGGGTGGACCTGCGATTTCCTGGCAGCCCGCCGGAACGGTTTCGAGGGAGGCTTCAACAGCCGCATGGGTGTAGGCCCGATTGAGACGGTAGGGAACCTCGGAGAAGCAGCAGGCCGCCAGGAGATGATGGCCACCACCGCCATGCATTTCGATCAGGGGCACGCTCTGAATGGATTCGGGTGGGTGACGGCGATCTGGGAGGTGTCGATTGGCCACGATAAGGACCTTGCCTGGTGGCTGGAGGCGGTCAGGGAACGGTGGCCGGACACACAGGTTCTGACGGAAGGCGCGTTTGGCATGGAGTGGCGGAAGCACACCCCCAACAACCACTTGCTCAACTACCGCTTCGACGCGAAAGGAACCGGAGCGCCCGGCTCAGAGAAGGAGCTGGAAATTCGATGGTTCATGAACCAGGAGTTTCGGCTGGCATTGCTCAACAATTGGAAAACGGACGGCCCTGTCATGGTGATCGACTTCACCCGCTACGATTTGCCCGCGCGAGAGCCCACGGGACCACAGCGGGAATGGAGCCTGATGAACGTGCTGAACCAGAAACGCACGCGACCGCAGGATAAGCCGATCCGGTTGGGGCAGTTAACTCCTGAAGATCAACAGCGCATCTACGCAAAGTACCCGCAGCTGAAGAAGCTGGCGTAAGCCATTCAGAAGAGTAAGAACTGTGGGACCGTGAGCAGTTTCCCAGAGCGATGAAACTTATGACGCCCAAGCCATCGGCTTCATTGGCTCGAATGTGCTCTGGATTGGCCCGTTGTATCCATTGCTGATCGCCAACGCCAATTCATTGACATGCAGGGACCATCGGGCAGACATGCGCGACTCTCTCTTATCGGTCACAGCTTCTGCCTGCTCAGCAATCCCTCGGCACCAGTCCGAGCGACTTCCGTTGGCGCAATATACAAATTTGCGCTCGCAAACCAGACGAATATTCGGGGCGCCCAAGCCCAAACTGCGTGCACGTCTCGGATGTTTCTCCCGCCACGTCTTTGGTTTCCGATTCTCCACAAACACCGTTGAGTGATAGTCCCAGCAATCTTCCACCGTCAGAACTGCATCATCGCCAAATATCTTGAGTGAATGATCACGGGTCCCATACAGTCCGCATGTGATACGCGCCACTTGCCCCGATACAAACTCGATATTGCCTACCGTGTAATCCGGCGTCGCACAATCGGAAGATGTGCCCTTCGCCTTATTCAAGACCGCCCCAAAGCTCGACACCCGTAAGGCTGGCCCAAAAAAGGCGGTCAACCACCCCAGGTAGTAGCCTACGTGCTCCAACGTGCAACCAGTCTCAAACTCATCATCGAATGGCCACTGCGCGCCCGATTCCGAGTACCATTCCTTGTAATTCCTAAATGTCATGTCAGCATCCATATGCGCATATGCCAACCGCGCTCGCCCGATTCGTCCCTCCCGCAGAACCTTCCAGACAGTCTGTGCTGTTTCGCTTAGGACATTGCACGGCGCTGACGCCAGCAACAGCCGATTTTTTTCAGCAATCTCGACCAGTTCCCTTGCTTGTTCGATCTGCATGGCAAGAGGCTTTTCTGAATACACATGTTTCCCGCGTGCCAGCGCTGCTTTGGAAATCTCGTAGTGGCTCTGAGGATTTGTGAGATTCACTACGAGTTCCACCTGCGAGTCGCTGAGTAACTCCTCAAGCGTGCCATAGGTGCGCGCCCCGTAGTGCGCCGAGAATCGCGTGCGACGCTCTTCGTCACGGTCATAGACACCCACCAACTCAAGTTCTTGGTGGTTCGGCAACGATTGGATGTAAAAGTCTGCAACATATCCGCAGCCTACAAATGCAATCCGCATTCTCCCACCTCGATATTTTATTTTTTTATTCTTAAGCCCACTGATTTCGAATTTCGTCCATCATTTCCAGTACTTCGAGCGTATCGTCCAGAGACATCTCAGGACACTCCGTGCTCCCTGACAACAAACTCCGATGTACTGCCCTGGCTTCGCAGGCATACCCTTCGCGAATGGAATGCTTTCTCCATCTCTTCTCACGGCCTTGCGGGGTCCCGTGTGAAAGTCGCGACCACACCTTCTGCCCGATCCCTCTGCGCTCTTCGGGCTTGTCGCGTGCAGAGTCGTTCATCTCAACGTGACAGCCTGTCGGGAAATAAATCCCGCCCGTCAGATTGCAGCGGCCCGCCGTCCCGAAAACCTGTGCGTCATTGGAAAGGTTTGCGCGTAGGCTTGCCCCAATCATGGCTTGGCTTCCTGATTCATACTGCAGAAGAGCCGTGAACTGTTCATCAACACCCGTCTTACCGGTGTGTGACCGGCTGCAGATCCCTTTCGGCCTGCCAAGGAGCATTTGCGTCAATGAAATGGGGTAGACGCCTAAGTCGTACAGTGCCCCTCCCCCCTGGGGCGCATACGCGCGATGATCGCGATCAAATGGAATCGAAACGCCAAATTGTGCTGCAATTAGTTGCGGAGATCCGATCTGCCCCCGCTTTACGATGTTTCGCAACTCGCTCACCGCAGGAGAAAAGCGCATCCACATCGCCTCCATGCAGAAGATCCTTAGCCGCCGGGCCGTTTCAACGACAACACGTCCTTCCGAGGCATTCAGCGCGAATGGCTTTTCACATAGAACTGCCTTACCCGCATTGAGCGTCGCCAACATATCTTCTTTGTGAAACTCGTTCCGGGTAGCGACATAGATAATGTCAATGCTTGGATCAGCGAGTAATTTTGCGACGCTCTCAAAACTTCGCTTTACTCCAAAACGCGCGGCGAAGTCGTCCCCCCGTCCTCGCGTTCGCGAGACCACTCCGTCCAAAATCGAGTCGGGCAGAGTCAACAGTGCTGCGGCAAACTGCTCCGCCATCGCTCCGGTGCCCAGGATCCCCCAACGAACGGCTTTCAACGGTTCACCCCTTGCGCGACCCTGTTGAGAGGAAGTTACCCAAAAATGTACGGCTGCCCGGGCCTATCAGCACTACACGCAAATGTCAGTTCATGCTCCGCCAAATTCCCATCGGCCTTTGTTACAAGGATTCAGTTCTGGAAGATAAATATCATGAGTGTCCAATGCGCGATTCCCTTAAACAAGGTCACCAGCAAAATCATTCCAAACCGGGAAAGCTGGATGCCTAGCAGGAGCTCAAGCGGGGGCACACATTGGGAAGGTGCGGGTACTCTACATGATCAACGCAGGGGTGGATCTCCAAAGTCGTCGCCGGCGCCTCCATTTCGGGGCTAAAATGCTACGATTCCTAGTAACTCCTGTGAAAGAAACGCGAAAGTGGCGGAATTGGCAGACGCACCAGACTTAGGATCTGGCGGGGAAACCCGTGGGGGTTCGAGTCCCCCCTTTCGCACCAACGACCTACCCGCTGACCTCCAGCCGAATCCCCGGGATTCTGAATTGGTGCGCGCTGTTTCATCAACCGCGCTGTATCGCTCCCGCGTTCATTTCTTTCTGTCGATTTGTCGAAAATCCGGAATATACTGCCCTAGCTCCAAGACACTTCTGCATCCGTGATCCGATCGGATTCGTTCTACCGAGCGAAGTTCGGGCCGGTGTGTTTCGGAAATGATCGCTCTGCCAGGAGAAGAAATAATGATGAAGCCCCTCATGTTCGTTGCAATGACATTCATCTGCCCGATCGGCCTGATGGCCCAGGATGTGGTGAGCGCAGTGGATGGATCAGTAAAGAAGGTTGACGCAGCCACAAAGGTTGTCGTTGTCAAGGCAACAGACGGAACGGAACACACCTTTCACCTTGCGGATGATCTTGCCATTCACGGAGGCAGGGACACCGCAAAAGGAACCGACGATGCCCTTCATGGTCTGAAGAGCGGCGCTCAGGTAGCTGTCCATTACACGACGGACGCAGGCAATGAGACGGCCCATGAAATCGATCGGTTGGGTGGCAAAGGCTTGAAAGTCACCAGAGGTACGGTTTCGCAAATCGACCGGGATGGCAAGAAAATCTCCATCAAAACCGCCGATGGCACCGAGCAAACCTTCGACCTGACCGAAAATGCCGCAAAGGACACTGGCGAGGACATCGCAAAAAATACCGATAAGGCGACAAAAGTCTCCGTCTACTACACAGAAGAAGCCGGCCGGAAGACCGCTCATTTCATCAAGAAATTCGCTTAGCCGCAGTACTTGTCAGAACTGGGCGCGACTCTGAATTTCGCGGTTCGGCTTTCGCTGCAACCTGGACGGCGAACCGGATATTCGCACCATGCGCTCGCAAAAAAACGGCTGGTTCCGTTTGGAACCAGCCCTTAAGAAGTGACACGAGCAAGGAATTCGAAGCTGATTACGCTGCCTAGGGCAAGCTCTCACCAGCGATAGTACGTCGTCTTATGCAGATAAGTCGTTACCGAACCGCCTGACTTATAGCCGTCCAGCTGCACGTTCATCAGCAGCGTGCTGCTGGCCCAGCCCATCGACTTCGCCGCGTTGGCGGTTGCTCCGGAAAACGAGCTCTGCGTGCCATCGAAGTTCACCCAGTCATGCGTGACCACTCCGTTGCTATCGCGATGGAAGCCTACCTGGATGTGGTGCCAGGTGTTTGCAGACCAGCTCCGCGGATCGCATGGGATATTCGACGAGTGCCAGTGATAGCCGCCCGTGTAGTAAGTCCACTCCCAGCTCTTCGAATATGTGGAGCATTGCGTGCCGTAGATCACGGTGTTGCCGTTTGGAATCACCTGGTTCAGGTCTAGCTCCAGATTCGCCAGCTTGTCCGGGTTCGGGACATATACATAGGTGTCCATGACAAAATGCGTCGCCTGCGAGTCTTTGGCGAACGAGAGATGCCAGCGTTCGCCGCCACCGTTCGAATATGTCATGTAAAACTCGCGAGCATCGTCATATACCGGTGTCGTTGCCGGATAGACGGTTGAGCCAGACGAGCTGCCCGGCGTTCCCGAGTCGTGCTCGTGTTGCCAGCTGCTGCTCGTATCAAGGTCGTTAGACGCCACCGCATTCGATGGAATGCCGGGGGAACTGCTTCCCGAGGAGGATGACGAGCCTGAGCCGCTCGACTCCGATCCAGACGTCGAGCCGCCGGACGAGCTTCCGCTTACCGTAACAGTGCTGCTGACCACCGGGCAGATCTGCCCATTTGCCCACGCCTTGAAATGAATAGTGTGTTTGCCGGTTGAGATCGCCTGTTGGGCTACGTCAATGTCGTACGCCGTCGCACCCCAATAGGTCGTACTGCTGTTGTCGACCGAAAATGCGAAAGCATTGGGAGCAACACCGTTGCAACCAATGTTATGAGCCTTGATCAAAATCGGTGAGGTGGTCGTTGCCCCATTTGCGGGGCTGGCTACGGTGATGTTCGACGCGAAGGCTGCCTGCGCAGAGAAAGCTCCGGAGAGCACTGCGAGAACGGAAATGATACGACGGGCGGGGGATGGATTCTGGACGAACGGCATGCACGTCTCCTGCGGGAGGTTTTTGGTTTCACATTGCGTGTCGCTTAGGCAGTGGGTGCAATGGCCTCCGGGAGCTATATCGCCCGCCAGACAGCGAGGATGTCCCGAGGAGTATCTGCGTACCAGGGTTGCAGGTATGCAGTGTCACTCTTCTGTATGCCCGGTAACGTGACGTCAGGGGGCATGTCATAGGTGATTTAGTAAACTGATAGTACAGGTAAGTGAGTGGAGGTAAACTCCCTATTTCGTGGTAGTTAGAGAAGTACCACTATGTAAATATTCGGCTGCGAGCAGCCGCATATTGCTTTATGAATCGCTCTTAATTACGCGACCACATCACGGAACTCGTGAGGATTCGCAATCGAACGCCCGCGCATACCACCTTCTGGTGACACACCGGATCGCACAGCGACCAAAAGCTTTTTCACGTGGCAGCGTACAGGCCGCGATGCTCAATCAGGAGCCCTCACACTCATCCCCTATACTGAGGAGGGATTCGAGTCCGTCCTGTCCTGCGCATGCCGGCCCGGATCGGCGCTTTCGTCACCCTAAACTCAGGATTCCGGCAACGCGGCCTCTATTCATATGCCCTTGCGCCTGGTCCTGTATCTCCTGAATTCCTATCGAGGCAGAGCAAACGAGCACAAGCATGGCAGACATCCACCAACCCAACAATCAGCCCCGCATCACCGTTTCTGACGCCCCCGATTACCGGGAAGGCTACGCCAACAGCGTGCAGGTACGCGCCAGTGTGTGGGACTTCTTCCTCTCCTTCGGCACGGCGCACCAGGATTCGCCGGATCAGGTCACCATCCGCGGCTTCCAGGGCATCTATCTCAGCCCGCAACAGGCCAAGGCGCTCTTCAATGTACTGGGCCAGAACCTGGCGCAGTATGAGCAGGCTTTCGGCTCGATCTCGCTGGAGCCTGTCGCCACCCCCTCCCCACAGCGTCCGCTCAACTAACTTTCGCAACGGAATTCTTCCGCGGAGGCAGCAATCGTCTTCTTCCTCCGATCTTCCGCACGGCAACCGTCCGCTCAGCGGAAAGACCAGCACTTCCCCCTGTGGCTGGTCTTTCCGCTGATCTTCGTCGCGCTGTATCTCTCCCATTTCGCTCTGCTGCGCCTGCCCTACTACTGGGACGAGGCCGGCTACTATATTCCCGCCGCCTACGATCTCTTTCGCACTGGCGCGCTGATTCCCTACAGCACGCTATCGAACGCGCACCCGCCGCTGCCCGCGCTCTACCTTGCGCTCTGGTGGAAACTCTCCGGCTTCAGCCCGCTGACCACACGCCTGGCTGAGCTGATCGTGGCGTCGTTCGCTCTGCTTGCGGTCTACCGCCTGGCCCAGCGAGTCACCGGCCAGACGTCGATTGCGGCGGCAACCACGCTGCTTACGGCGCTCTATCCAGTGTGGTTCGCGCAGAGCACGCTGGCACATGCTGATCTCTTCGCCGCCGCCGTCACGCTGTGGGGACTCGTCTTCTATCTTCCCGGTGGCAAAAACTCGCGCATTTCGATTGCCGCGCTCTGTTTTGTGCTCGCCGCATTCTCGAAAGAGACTGCCATCTGCACTCCGTTCGCGCTTGCCGCCTATGAGGCGTGGCGCGCGATGCGTGACAAGTCCATCCGCAAGCTGGCCGCGCGCAACATCGCGTGGCTGCTCACGCCGCTCCTGCTGCTCTGCTGCTGGTACGCGTATCACTGGCGCCACACTGGATACGTCTTCGGCAACCCGGAGTTCCTTCGCTATAACGCGACGGCGACGCTCTCCCCGCTGCGCATCCTTCTCGCGCTTTTTCATCGCGTGGTGCACCTGACCGTGCACATGAATCTGTTTGTGCCCGTGCTCTGCGCCTGCGCGTCGCTCTTTCTTGTTCCCCGTCCGATAGCGGACGGTGATTCAGGTCCGATGCCGGACGGTAACATAGGCCCATCGTCCGACCGCAGCATTCGTCCGGCTCTCCCGCGCGACTACGTCGCGCCGCTTGCCTGCGTCTTCGTCGCGAACACACTGCTCTTCTCCGTACTGGGGGGCGCGCTGCTCACGCGCTATCTCCTGCCGCTCTATCCGCTGGTGCTGCTGGTCTGCGTGGCTGCCTTTTGGCGGCGCGTACCGGCATGGGGCAGCATGGTCGCTCTGGCTGCGCTTGCGTTTTACCTCGCGCTCTTCATCAATCCTCCCTATCGCTTCGCGCCCGAGGACAACCTCAACTACGCGGATGCGATCCGGCTGCAGCAGCAGGCGATCCATCAGGCTGTCACCCGGTATCCAGGTGAAACTATCCTGACCGCGTGGCCGGCCACCGATGAGCTCACCCGGCCGCAGCTGGGCTACATGCGCCGGCCGGCCTCAGTGGTCAGCATCGACAACTTCTCTCTCCCGCAGATCCAGCGCGCCGCCACGCTCTCCGGCTACACGGTCGGGCTCGTCTTCTCCACCAAATATGACCCGCCACATCTCCCGTTCAGCCTCGGCGCGGACAACGAGAAGCTGGACCGCCGCTACTTCGATTTCCATCGCGATCTATCGCCGGAAGCCATCGCCGGCCTGCTGGGAGGAAAAGTGATCTGGCGGGCGGAACGCAAAGGCCAGTGGGCCGCTGTCCTGCACTTCGACCGCCCGCAGGAGGCGCTGGGCCCTTAATCGCCGATGGGGCTGAGCGCCGGAAACCTCGTCATATAGGCCGCTTTCGGGCCAGCACTATAATCACTGCTGCGTGCGCCCCTATCACCCACTGCGCTCTTCGCTTCTGATTTCAGCTCTTGTGCTGCTCTGCGGCTTTTTCCCATCGATCGCCCACGCGACCGACCAATCCGCCACGGAAACGGCAAAGCTGCCTGCGAAGGTGCATCATCAGCTCCTGCTCGTGCTCCCCTTCGACAACCGGACCGGACAGGCGAACCTGGACTGGGTCGGCGAGGCCGTCTCGGAGCTTTTTAACCAGCGCCTCGGCGCATCCGGCTTCGATATCATCAGCCGCGACGACCGCCAGTACGCACTCGAGCATCTGGGTCTGCCGCGAAGCTTCCAGCCCTCGCGCGCGACCGCCATCCGCCTCGGCCAAACCCTGGATGCCGACGACATCATCGTGGGCTTCTACTCGATGCAGAACAACAATCTGCATGTCTCCGCGCAACTGTTGGACGTGAACGAGCTGCGGCTCAGCCCGCCGTTAACGCAGGACGGTCCACTCGACCACATGCTCGATGTGCTGGACTCGCTCGCCTGGCACGTTGTCCGCAGTCTCGACCCGAAGTTCCCTCTGCCAGAAGCCAGCTTTCACGCTGCCAGCGCCAATCTGCACCTGAACGGCTTTGAGAACTACGTGCGTGGCATCCTCGAAGTCGAACCGGCTGAGCGCATCCGTCATCTCAAGA
This sequence comes from uncultured Acidobacteriaceae bacterium, assembly GCA_963797895.1. Classification (GTDB taxonomy): domain Bacteria; phylum Acidobacteriota; class Terriglobia; order Terriglobales; family Acidobacteriaceae; genus KBS-83. The sequence continues at coordinate 763,497 of CAWCRD010000005.1, read as the reverse complement.
TCGCGGTCGCCGAAAACCCGACCTACTCACCCGCCTGGCTAGCGCTGGGCATGAGCTACTTCTCCGAGCAGCAGTTCGATGCTTCGGCCGCCGCCCTTGGCCATCTGCGCAAGACCGACCGCTCTGCACTCGAAGCCGAGTTCTATCGCGGCCTCGCCTTCTTCTATACCGGCCACTACGACGAGGCGGAAGCCGCCTTCGCCTTCGTCGCCGGACAGCTTCCCCTGCCCGAGGTCGTAAACGACCAGGGCGTGGCTGCATCGCGCCGCGGCCACGATGGGGGCGCGCTCTTTCAGGAAGCGATTACCGGCGATCCGCACGATCCGGATTACCAATTCAATCTCGCCCTCGCGCTCGCGCGCCGCAACGATACCAGCAACGCGCTCGCTGCCGTGGCACAGGCGCTCAAGCTTCGCCCGCAGGATTCGGAAGCCATCAGCCTGCAAAACATGCTGCGCCAGCCCAATTCTCCCGCCGTCGTACCGGCCAGCGTGCAGAACGATGGGGATAGGAGCAATGGTGCACAGGGCCGTCACAATCTGCCGCTGGAACGTATCAAGCGCAGTTACAACGATGCTTCTTTCCGCCAGGCAGCCTCCGAGATGGAGGAGATGGAAGCGCAGCGGATCGCCTCTCTGCCGCCCGATCAGCAGGCAGCAACCCTCAGCAAGAACGGCAATACCTATCTTGGCCGCGGGCTGATGCTGGAAGCGGAACGTGAGTTCCAGCTCGCCCTGGCTGCAAATTCCAACGATGCAGAAGCGCACGCGGGACTTGCGGAAGTCCGCCGGCGCAGTGGAGACGACGCGCAGGCCCGCGCCGAGGCGCAGACCTCTCTGAAAATCCGGCCCAATGCCGCGGCCTGGCTTACGCTTGCCCGGCTCGATCGCACGCAGCACCAGCTTCCTGCCGCGCGCGAGGACGTCAGTCACGCCCTGCAGATAGAACCCGGCAACTCCGATGCCCGCGGCCTGCAGCAGGCGCTCGCTCCCGCTCCTGCACCCTCCGCCAGCACACCCCAGCCATGAAGCCGCTTCGCGCCGCAGTCACCTCCCTGTTGTTGCTCATACTGCACTGCGTCTGCGCTTACGCAGCGCGTCCGGTGGTCGTCGTCCTTCGTCTCGATGACACCATCCAGCCCATCTCCGAGGACTACTTCAACCGTGCGCTGGACCATGCCTCCGATATCAAAGCCGACGCGCTGCTGATCGAGCTCAACACCCCCGGCGGCCTGCTCTCCACGACACGCAATATGGTTGGCCGCATCGGCGCATCACCGGTGCCCGTCATCGTCTACGTCGCGCCAGAGGGTGCACGCGCCGGCTCGGCCGGCTTTTTCCTGCTCGAAGCAGCGGACATCGCCGCCATGGCGCCCGGCACCAATGCCGGCGCCTCGCATCCCGTCGTGCAGGGCGCCAAGATCGACGACACCATGAAGCAGAAGCTCGAAAACGATGCTGCCGCCCTGCTCCGCTCCTACACCGCGCAGCGCGGGCGCAATCCCAAAGCGGCTGAAGACGCGGTTCGCAACTCAAAGTCTTACACCGTGCAGGAAGCCAAAGACCTCGGCCTCATTGACGTCATTGCGCCCGATCGCGCCACGCTGCTGAACGACATCGACGGCCGCACCATCACGCGAATGAGCGGCGCAAAAGTCGTGCTGCATACAAAGGACGCCACGCTCGATGAGGTGGTGCCCACCCTGCGTGATCGTGTGCTCGATCGGCTGATGAATCCGGACCTCGCCGTCCTCATGCTGGTCATCGGCGGCCTGCTTATCTACCTGGAGTTCAACGCGCCCGGCACTATCGTCCCCGGTGCTCTGGGCACGCTGCTGGTCCTGCTCTCGCTCTTCGCCCTGAACCTTCTGCCGGTCCACTACACCGCGGTCATGCTGCTGCTGGCCGCCGCTGTGCTCCTGGTGCTGGAGGTGAAGTTCACCAGCCACGGCATACTTGCGCTCGCGGGCATCATCTGCCTGGTCATCGGCATGATGACCCTGGTCGCCGGCCCGGTGCCGGAAATGCGCGTCCACGCCGGCACGGCCATCGCCGCAGGTATCGCTTTCGGCATCATCACTGTCTTTCTGCTCCGGCTTGCGGTACGTGCAAAACGCAACAAATCGATGGTCGGCGTCGATGCGCTGCTCGGCCAGATCGCTGTCGTGGTCAAGCCGCTGGAGCCCGTCGGCCAGGTGCTGGTGCACGGCGAACTCTGGCAGGCACACTCGCCAACACCAGCGCCGCGCGACGCCCGCGTGCGCGTCACCGCCGTCGACGGGCTCACGCTCATGGTTGAGCCGCTGCCTCCTGCCTGATTCACCTCCAGCACGAAAGCACAGCGCATACTTTCCTTGTATGTTTACGTCGCGATTGCGGCTCGTCCTGCCGCTGGCACTAGTTGTCACCTTCATGATTCCGGCGGCGAACCCCCAGGCCCCGGCTCTCAGTTCGCTTGGAATCACCGCCGCCAATGGCGCCGTACCGATCCGGGTGGAAAATGGGTTGCTCTATCTCGGCGGCAGCCTGCGTGGTTCTTTCCAGCTCTCGTTCGTGGCGGATACCGGATCCGCACAGACCACCCTGGACCCGAACGTCGCTCGCGCGGCGGGCTACAGCGCGGGGAGCACTGCTTCATTGCTCGTTGCAAAACGCCTCTTTCCGCAGCAGAGCTTTGCCCTCGCGTCTACCAACTACATCGCAGCCATGACCGGCCAGCCTACTGCAGGCGTGCTCGGCGAACCGCAGTTCAACCGCTACTCACTCTCCGTCGATTTCGACCGCAACCTCGCCGCCCTGCTCAGCCCGGAGATCTGTCCCGCCACCGCAGCACGCCTGCCCATATTTAGCGCCGGCGACCTGCCGTTCGTGGAAGGCACGATTTTCCTGCCGGACGGTAGCCATGCGACAGGCCTCTTCCTGCTGGACACTGGCCAGCCCGGAGCCGGCATCGTGCTCGCCTCATCGTTTGTCGCAGCACATTCTGGCCTCGCCGCCGGTCAAAGGCTGCAGCAGCCGGCAAACGCGAACACGCCCGCCACCACGCTGATCCGGCTCAAAGACCTGCAGCTCGGTCCGTTCACCTTGCACGCGCCCATTGCCGAAATTGGCCCCGCGGAATCGAACGCGGGCAATCCGCGTCTGGCCGGCGTACTTGGGCTGGAGGCGCTCCTCCGCTTCAATTTCGTGCTCAACCAACGCTATGCCTCGCTCTATCTGGAGCCGAACAGACATGCGCACGAGCCGTTCGAGGCAGATATGAGCGGGCTGCTGCTGCGGGCGTCTCCCGATCACAAACTCGTCGTCGCCGCCGTCACCCCGGGCTCACCCGCTTTAGAAGCACATGTGCAGCTTGGCGACATTCTCGTCCGCATGGAAGATAAGCCGCTCACAGCAGCAAGCCTCGGAAGCGTGACAGCCGCGCTGCGAAGCCAGGCCGGCGCCATCGTGCATCTGGAGCTGGAGCGGAACGGTGAGCTGATGCGAACCACACTCCGGCTGAAACGGATGCTCTAGGAACGGCTTATTGCTTTTTGCCTGTGGGCGTCTGGGGATGGGGAAAATAGCCGGGCTTCGTTCTCACGGAAAGCTTGCTGTAACCCTTCGCCTTGGCATCGACGTGGACAACGCGATAGCCTCCCTGACTTGCTGGTTTGCTGGAGTGATAGCTGATCGTGTACTGGTTGCGGATGTCGCGCGCCACCTCCGCCGCGATCTGGTCCACCTGGCCCAGGTTCTTGGGGAAGAACACGAGGCCGCCCGTCTCGTCCGAGAGCAACTGCAGCGCGCGCTTGGCGCGGTGCGACTCACGGCCGCCGCCGCCCATGTCATCGAAGAGCAGCCCGATGGAGTACACCACCGGTCCCTGCAGGTCCTGAACGCGGCGCACCGTCTCTTCCAGATTCGTTCCGGAGGCGTTGTCCTCACCATCCGTAATGATGAGCAGGACATCTTTTGCCTTCTTGGCATTTTTCGACATGTAATCCGCCGACGCGATCACCGCGTCGTAGAGCGCGGTGCCCCCTTTGGAATCGATGTGCGAAAGTCCCTCGCGCAGCCGGTTAATGTCGCTGGTAAAGTCCTGGTCGATGTAGGCTTCGTCGGCAAAGTTCACGACGAAGGTCTCATCGTCCGGATTGGAGGCTCGCACCATATCCAGCGCCGCCTCGTTCACTGCCTGACGCTTGGTGCGCATCGACCCGGAGTTGTCGATCAGCAGGCCAATGGAAACCGGGATGTCCTGCTCCTGGACCGATGTGATGGTCTGCGGCTTGCCGTCCTCGAAGACATGAAAGTCATCGGCGGTGAGGCCGTTGACCAGAGCGTCGCGGCCGTCAATTACGGTGGCATTCAGCACCACTTCATCGACATTGCGCGTCAGCGTGTAACCGCCGTTCTTGCTTTTGGCGATCTGCCCCGGCTGCTGGGCTTGAGGCGTTGCCGCGCCCGGCATCGGTCCTGGAGCAGGGACCGGGTCGCGATCGACGTTCAGGGCCGGCTGCTGCTCGGGCGGCAACGGCGCGGGAGCCTGCTGTGCCAACAGGATACCGCCAGAGCTCAGAAGAAGAAAAAACGTCAGTATGGTTCGCAAATGTCGTCGCTTATTGAGCGGGCGCATAGTATCCGCTTCGCGCGTGTACGGTAAGCGGCGGCAGCCCCGCGGGTGGCACCAGCTTTACCTTCACTTTACGCCATTTCCCGTCGCGCTTCGCGTCCGAAGGCTTGTAGCCGAGAACGTACTGGTTCCGCAGCTCAGCGCTGATCTTCGTAGCAATGTCGGTCATATCCGAGATATCGTCCACGCGAAAGAGCTGACCGCCGGTCTCCTCGCTCAGGTCATGCAGCAGCAGCGGCCCATTGCGCTCCTCGGTGGTCGCGGCATACGCGTCGAAGATGCCGATCGAAAACATCTCCACATCCGATTCGCGTACCAGGTTCTTCACCTCGTTTTCGGTATAGCGGCTGCGGTTGTCGCCGCCGTCAGAGACGATCAGGATCGCCTTCCGGTCATAGCGCGCCTGCTTCATCTTGTTCACGCCGTAGTAGATGGCATCAAGCAGCGCAGTGCGCCGTCCCGCGCGCACGGTCTGCAGGCGGGCTTCGATATCGTCGATGGATGACGTGAAGTCTTCTATCAGCTCTGGACGGTCGTTGAAGCCGATGATGAAGTACTCGTCCTGCGGATTGGAGGTGCGAAGAAACTCAATGATCGACTCGCGCGCACGCACTACCTTGTTCGTCATGCTGCCGCTCAGGTCCATGATGATGCCGATCGAGACGGGCGCATCCTCCGACGAGAAGCTCTTGATCTGCTGCTGCTGATTGTTCTCGTACAGGAAGAACTCGTTCTTTTCGAGGCCGGTTACCAGCCGGTTCAGCGGATCGGTCACGATCAGAGGGATCAGCACCAGATTGACATCTACACGGATCCTTGCCCCGGGCCGCGCGCTCAAGGCCGCCTTGCCTTCCAGCGGCGGGGGCCCTGGCGGCACCGCCGGCTTCACTGGCGGCGGAGTCACATGGATCTGGTTCAGCGGATCGTCCTGCGCATGCAATGGAAGGGAATAGAGAAGCGCTGAAGCAGCAAAAGCAGATACTGCAAACAACAGCGTCCTGAGTCCTCGGCCGGAGCGAACTAGCCGCGACATGGACCAGCCTTTAGACGTGGGTACCATGCGGCATTCCTGTGAGCGCCATGCTACACGATGGCGCATTCCTTCACCCACCTGAATCTATCGACGCGGTTGTCACTTGATTGTCAACTCCCGGAATGGGCTCCACAATCAAGGAACAACTCGCGATATTCCTCGCAGGGGCGAGTCACGCGCCGTCTAGTACAATCGCAAAAACTGATGGCACGCATCTATCCCTTCCACGCCACGCGCTACAATCCCACTGCTGTTCGCATCGAAGACGTCGTCACGCAGCCGTACGACAAGATCACGCCCGCGATGCAGCAGGTCTACTACGGACGAAGCCCGTACAACCTCGTGCGCATTATCCTCGGCCTGCCTGAGCTCTTTGATGAGCCCGGTGTGAACGACGTCTACACCCGAGCGGCGAGAGACTTTCGTGAATGGCGCGAGAAGGGCGTCCTCCAGACCGACAACGATCCGTCGATCTTCGCCTATTCGCAACGCTTTCAGGTTCCGGGCCGTCCGGGCGAAGTCCTGGAGCGTCGAGGCTTCATCGCGCTCGGAGGGCTCGAGGACTACACGGCCAAGGTGGTCTTCCGTCATGAGCAGACGCTTTCCAAGCCCAAGAGCGATCGTCTGAACCTGCTCAAGGCCACACGCGCACACTTCGGCCAGATCTTCATGCTCTACTCTGACCCCGCGCAGAGCATCGAAAAGATTCTCTTCCAGAATTTCCAGCCCCAGATCGAAGTCACCGACGAGTATGGCGTGCTCCATCGAGTGGGCCGCATCACAGACTCGCATGCCCTGCGGATCGTCATCGGCTCGATGAGTGACAAGAAGCTGATCATCGCCGACGGCCATCACCGCTACGAGACCGCGCTGAACTACAGCAAGGAACATGCGCCGGCGCACGTGCACCACACCCGCGAGCGCGACCTTGCGACCACGTTGCCTCATCCGCCCTACCCCGAAGCAGCCGCGATGATGACCTTCGTGAACATGGATAGCGAAGGCCTGGTGATTCTGCCCACCCATCGCGTTGTCTTCGGCCTGGAAAAATTTCAGCCTGAGGCATTTCTGGAACGCGCCGCGCCCTACTTCGAGATCGAAAAGCTCAGCGCGACCGAGGCGCCGCAACTTAGCGGGAAACTCGCCGATGCAGGAAACGACATCACGGTATTCATCGCCGTTCTGGCCGGAGGCGCTGCACTGCTGAAGGCCAAGCCCGCCGCCGTAAAGCAGGCGCTGGCGCATTTGCCGGAGCGCCAGGGGCAACTCGATGTTGCGCAACTTCACAGCCTGGTGCTCGAGCAATTGCTCGGGCTCTCCGAGGAATCGATCCGCGACCAGCGCAACCTTCGCTATCTGCGCGATGCAGCCGAGGCAGTAGACCAGGTGAACAAGGGCGCGGCACAGGCGGCCTTTCTGATGAATCCCGCGACGCTGCAGGAACTGCGCGAGATCGCCTTCAACGGCGAGGTGATGCCGCAGAAGTCAACCGACTTCTTTCCCAAGCTGCTGAGTGGCCTCGCCATCTATGCGCTGGACTGAGAAGGGCCCCGGGACTGCGGTGACTCGCGCCCGCTGCCTTTCACTCTTCGTCTGCTTTCTGGCCGCCTCCGTCGCCGCCTTGTCACAGCAGCAGCCCACACTGCCGCCGCGCGCCTCGGCCACAGTGCAGCCGCAATTCCTCATCGTTCTCGACGCCGCGCATGGGGGCACGGATACGGGCGCTCACCTGGGAGCGCATCTTGAGGAGAAAGATCTGGTGCTCTCGCTTTCCATCCGTCTGCGTTCCATGCTTTCAGCGCGCGGTGTGTCCGTGGTCACGACGCGGGAGAGCGATTTGACCCTTCCATCGGCCAACCGCGCGGCCCTGGCGAACGCGCATAAGCCCACGGCCTGCCTCATCCTGCACGCATCGGACAGCGGGAGCGGCATCCATCTATTTACGTCGTCCCTTCCGCCTGCCCAGCCAACGACATTCCTGCCCTGGGACCAGGCTCAGGCTGCTTATCTGCGGCAAAGCCTGCGCTGGGCCGGTGAGATCAACACCGCGATGACCCATGCAGGCGTTCCGGTGACGCTGGGCCGCACCGCGATGCAGCCGCTCGACAACATGACCTGCCCCGCGGCAGCAGTAGAGATTGCCCCGCTCACGAAGCAGGGTGCTATCACCGCCGCGCTCACCGATCCCGACTATCAATCCCGTATCCTGGCGGGCCTGGCCGCCGCGGTCGAGGCCTGGCGGCGAGACTGGGGTGCGCAGCCATGATTCCTCGCTATCAGCGCGTGCTCTTGTGGGTGCTCGTGCTCGTATCCGCCGTCATGGCGATTTTCCTCATCCGCATGCGCGAGCGTGCCGCGGACAAGCTGCAGGCCGCCGCGGATTCCACCCCCCTGACGCCGCCCAGCGCGATGCCGACCAGCGACGTCACGCTGATGCTTGCAAACGATACCGACGGCTCGCTGGTCAACACGGAGAAGCGCATCGCGCTGCCGGCCGAGCCGCATGCGCGCGCGCGATACCTCCTCAATCAGCTTCTTGCCGAGTACGCCAAGACCGGCTCCGTTCACCCCATCGCCGCCAATGCCGGTGTCGACGACGTCTTTCTCATGCCCTTGCCGGCCGGCACGCCAGGCGGCGGCACGCTCGCGGTGGTCAATCTGAGCAGCGGTTTGCTGCAGGCGCATCCCTCGGGCATTGAGCCCGAAACCATGACTCTGCTCTCCCTGATTGGCACGCTGAACGCGAACATGCCGGAGATCACGCAAGTGCGGTTCCTGGTGGACGGCGCGCCACGCGACACGCTCGCCGGGCATGCAGACCTAACCCGCACGTATCTCGCCGCCAGCGTAACTCCACCTGCGCCCGCTGCCGAGGTCCGATGAAACGCACTCCGGTTATTGGTGTCTTTGACTCCGGGGTCGGCGGTCTTACCGTGTTGGCTGCGCTCCTGCAGCAAGCCTCATCTGCGGACTATCTCTATCTAGGCGACACCGCGCGCCTGCCCTACGGGTCCAAGTCCCAGGCCACCGTCGCGCGGTATGCCGTCTCCAGCGCCCATTTCCTCGTCGGGCAGGGCGCCGAAGCACTTGTCATCGCCTGCAACACCGCCAGCGCCCTCGCGCTCGACGCGCTGCGCACCGCGGTGGATGTTCCTGTGATTGGAGTGATCGAGACCGGGGCGACCGCCGCGCTCGAAAGCTCCGAGACAGGCGATGTCATGGTCATCGCAACCGCCGCGACTGTCGAGAGCCATGCCTACTCCACCGCATGCCGGGAGCGCGGCCTCCGCGCCCTCGAGAAAGCCTGCCCGTTGCTCGTGCCACTGGTCGAAGAAGGCTGGATCGATCACCCGGTCACACGCGAAGTCGCGGGGATCTATCTCGACGATCTGGAATCGCACACCGCTGCGGCCGGCATGACGGCGGACACCCTGGTGCTCGGCTGCACGCACTATCCCCTGCTGCGCCCGGTCATCGAAGATATCCTGCGCGGGCACGCCAGTGGGCACGCCGTCCGCGTGATCGACTCCGCTCACGTAACGGCAGAGCAAGTGGCCGCACGCCTCGCGCTCGAATCCTCCACGGGGCGCGATCCGTCGGTCCGCTTCTATGCAACGGATTCGGTCGCGAAATTCCGCGCGCTGGGCACACGTTTTCTTGGCCGCACCATCGAGAGCGTCGAGCTGATCGACCTGGGCGGTTGAACTGCTATTCTTGCTTGCGGGAACTGCTGATCCAGGAAGGACCATCTCGGCATGATCGATTTGAAAGGCCGCACCGCTATCGTCTTCGGCGTTGCGAACAAGCGCAGTATCGCGTGGGGCATTGCGCAGAAGCTGAATGAAGCCGGCGCGCGCCTGCTGATCACGTACCAGAACGAGCGGCTGAAGCTGGAAGCCGAGGACATGATCAAAGAACTGCCCGGCGCCGAAGCCTATCAATGCGATGTCTCCAGCGACACCGAGATCGATGCCCTGTTCTCCACGCTCAAGGAGAAGCACGGCAAGCTGGATATCCTCGTCCACTCCGTCGCGTTTGCGCCCGCCGATGCGATGCACAACAATTTCCTTGATACCAGCCGCGAAGCCTTCCGCGTTGCGCATGACGTCAGCGTCTATTCGCTGGTCGCGGTCAGCCGCGCAGCCGCCCCGCTGATGACCGATGGCGGCAGCATCATCACCATGACTTACTACGGCTCCACCAAGGTGATCCCGCGCTACAACGTGATGGGCGTCGCCAAGGCCGCGCTCGAAGCGACGGTGCGGTATCTCGCCTTCGAGCTCGGCCGCAAAAAGATCCGCGTCAATGCCATTTCTGCCGGCCCGATCAAGACGCTGGCTGCACGCGGCATCAAGGACCTTGGCGAAATGCTGAAGTCTCACGAGGAGCGCGCACCGCTGCAGCGCAACGTGCAGCAGTCGGAGGTCGGCACAACCGCGGTCTTCCTCGCGTCAGACCTCGCCAGCGGCATCACCGGCGAAATCACCTACGTCGACTGCGGCTACAACATCATGGGTTTTTAGAGCTGACTGCGGCGGGTTCCGGCTTCAAATTGAGAGCAATCCGCCGCTCATCGCCATCGAGCGAGGTCATCACAATCTCGCCCTGGCTGCGCTTCACTACGCTGGGAAACTTCTCGCCCCATTCCACCAGCACGATGCTGTCCTCTTCCTGGAGATCGTCGAGTCCCAGCGAATCCAGTTGCCGCTCGCTGTCAATGCGATAAAGGTCCAGATGGTAGAGCCGCACCGGCGTGCGCTTGCCGTGGACCTCGCGTGTGCCTTCGTACTCATGGATAAGCGTGAAGGTCGGGCTCGTCACCTCATCCGCCTCAGCAGCATCGAATGCTTCTGCAAAGCCCTTCACCAGCGTGGTCTTCCCTGCACCCAGGTCGCCGCGCAGGATGAGAAACTTCGGTGGCGTCAGCAACGCCGCAAGCTTCCGTCCAACCTCGATCGTCTCCGCACTGCTGTGTGTCACGAACTCGGTTGGCGTCGCCGTCATCGGCTCTCCCCATATCGCTGTTCCAGCATACCGGGCAATCCTTGAAGCCATGTAGCGCCGCTTTGCGTGGCACGGAAACGGAATGCCTTCCAGAGGTGTGTGCACACCTCGGTCGCCAGCAGCGTATGCTCGTCGGCGCCGGCGACTGCGAAGTCCGCCGCCAGTCCATGCAGGTAGATTGCTGCCTCCACTGCCTCAGCCACTTGATCCTTGGATTGCGCAAGCATTGCGGCAACAATGCCGGTCAGGATGTCGCCGCTACCGCCCTTCGCAAGCCCGGGATTGCCAGTCGTATTGATGGCGATGCTCCCATCGGGATGCGCGATTAACGTACGCCAGCCCTTCAACGCCAGCGTGATGTGATGCTCGGTTGCATAAGCGCGGGCAACGCCTTCGCGGTCCGCTTCGACTTCGGGGATCGATGTACCGACCAGCCGCGCCATCTCACCCGGATGCGGCGTCAGCACGATGGTGCGGCCCCGCCCATCGAGCTGATATTTCTGCTGCGCAATGGCATTCAGACAATCGGCGTCAAGCACCATCGGAATAGGATTCTCGCGTTGGCCGCACAGCTCGATGAGCTTCAGCGCGAACTGCTGCGCTTCCAGCTCCTGCCCCAGCCCAGGCCCGATCGCCACCACAGTTCTCTTTTCAAGGAGCGCGCGGCCAGCATCGCCATCTAAATTGCGGAGCGCGATGCCGCCGCTCTCCGTCTCGGCCAGCGGATCGGTCATGAGCTCCGGCGCGATCGCCGCGACGGTGTTCAGGATGGACGCGGGGACCGCCGCCGTCACCAGTCCGGCGCCAGCGCGGAGCGCCGCAGAGCTCGCCATCGCCGCCGCTCCAGCGCGTCCACGCGCACCGGTGATGATCCCGACGTGCCCGAACTTGCCTTTGTTGCTGTCGGGATTCCGTGGAACTTCCGCGATGCCCTTCGCGCTGCCGGCCCAGTGCAGATTCAGGCCGGATCGAACAGCCGCTTCCGGCGAGCCGATCTCCGCAACAATCACGGGCCCACGCGTTAGAAATCCAAACACATGCGCCAGCTTGGGCGCCGTGAAGGTCACGACAGCATCCGAGCGGTACGCGCCCGCCTGCCTCATGCCGCGGCTATCGGCGTCCCAGCCGGAGGGTAGATCGACGCTCAGAACCGGCACCCTGGGATGCGCCGCCAGCCATTCGCCCAGCGCGACCGCCACACCGCGCATCGGCGGCCGAAAGCCCGTGCCGAGGACCGCATCAAGGAAGAGGTCGGCGCCTTCCAGCAGCTCTGCAATCCGCGCGGCCGCCAGCGCTCCCTCATCCGGAGCTTCCAGCGCTGTCACTTTCGCGGCGCTCAGCCGGTCCAGCGCCGTTCGCGCATCGCCCTTTACATCGGCAGCGCGACCCAGCAGCAGCACAGCGACACTGCAACCGGCCTCGGCCAGGATGCGCGACGCTACAAGTCCGTCACCCCCGTTATTACCTTTGCCGCAGAGCGCAACGATGCGCATCTTGCCGCTCGCCGCATGACGAAGCTCCTGGAGCACAAAGCGCGCCACCGCAGCGCCTGCATTCTCCATAAGCGCAATCGACTGTATGCCGTACTCCGCCGTGGTTGCGGCATCGGCGGCGCGCATCTCGGCGGCTGTCAAAATTTTCATGTTGATGTATGGATGCAAGGCCCTCCCAAATGATAACGGCCTCCGCTAGAGAGGCCGTTATACCGATCGAGTCGCAGCAGCTTACTGAATGGCGCCAGTCGCCGTAGATGGCTGGCCCATCGCGCCCGCGGCGGGCGCTTCGGCCGGGTTCTTCTCCGCAAAGTAGCTGTGGTCCCACAGATTGCGGTAGAAGACGCCGGTCAGTTCAGCAGCCTTCGGACCGAAGGTCGGCCGTCCGCCTTCCAGGAAGAAGACGGTCACGATGCGGCCGTAATTGGTATCCGCATATGACGTAAACCATCCAAAGCGTGTCCCGTTGTCAGAGCAGGTGCCGGTTTTGCCCAGCACCGGAAGCTCGTTGAAGCTCGCCCGCAGAGACCGCGCCGTGCCGTAAGCCACCGCACCGCCCATGCCGCTGGCAACGTCCGGAATAAAAGGCTTGATGTTCAGCACTCGTTTCACCCGCGGAGTGAAGTTTACGGCCTGCTCGGGCGACGTCGGGTGCTGCAGATAGTAAAGTGTGCCGCCATTCGCAATCGCGGCTGTAAGCGCGCCCAGTTGCAGCGGCGTCATCGAAACGCCCTGGCCAAAGGAGCACATGCGGCCTACGCCGCCCAGCTTCTCCGGCAGCGCCTGGTTCGGATACACGCCAAGCTGCTCTCCCGGAATGTTCCAGCCCGCCAACTCGCCCAAACCGAAACGGTTTGCATAATGACGGACACGCTCGAAGCCAAGCCGGCGGCCGAGCGTTTCAAAATACAGGTTGTTCGAATGGGCAATCGCCTCGGTCATGGTCATCGACCAGCCGCCCAGGTTCACCGGGGTGTCCTTGGTGACGATCCCCTCTTCGAGCGCCGCCAATGCGACGGAAATTTTGATCGTGGAGCAGGGCTCCGCGCCGCTCGAAAGCGCCAGCTTCTGGTTCACCATCGCTAGGACACGGCCACTGTTCGGATCGATTGCGACCGCGGTTCCATTCATATTGCCCAGCGCGGAAATCAGCGCCGCGCGAACCACCGGGTCCTCGCCCGCCGTCGTATCGCCGGCAGTAATGTCGGTCGTGGCATAGGAGTCGGCGGAGAAATGTTCGTAATAGCGATGGCGCGCCGCAACACGGTGCAGCTTCCCATCTTTGCCACGCACCAGGCGCGTCTGAACGGCGGCATGGTGCCGGACCTTGTGCGTCGCATGCACATGAGCGGTCTTCCGGTGATGGACCGTAGTGGTCGCCACGGCCTGCGCCGGCAAAACCGCGCCGGCAAGCCCGATAGCCACTCCGAGACTGAGAAAAGACGAGACGATACGACCCATTGAGAGAATGCCCCTGCTGGCTTAAACCCGGGAAAAGCGGTCAGTGTCGCGGGGATAGGACAAAGCGGCAGATTCGCCTTTCTCTGCTACTCCCCGCGCCTCTGTATAGCTTACCCGTCCCGCTGGTTGAGCGTTCTTCACATTACAACATTGGTACTTACCTCGGTACTAGTACCGGAATGAGGAACGTAACTCAAGCTTTAGTGGGATGCAGACCGGATCGGCTGTGTAGTCTCAATGGGTTGCCACGCAATCCGGGTGATCGGGGAACGATGACTTGAGTTTGGCATGGATTTGCCGGTACACAGACTCAGCCGGCAAGGAAGCTCCCGGCCGTGTTCTTCAGGGTTTTGGCCTCGGGGGACGCAGCCCCGCTTCCTTCTTCAGGTATCAGCTTCATAGGCTTGGACATGCGACGTAAGGCAAGCGAGAGCAGCCAGCCATAGCCGCCGATCAGAAGAACCTCCAAGCCCACGAAGACCACGCAGGTGGGCTGGCCTGAGAAAAGCATCAGATGGAGCTCACGAACCGGGACATTAACCAGCGTCGCATAGTAGCTGTGCTCCATGACAGCGACGAAGCTGAACAGGGCAAATCCGGCAAGCTCTAGCCGGCGGCGGGCATCAATCGTCAGACAAATGGGAAAGAGTCCGAGAACCAAATAGTTCGGCCACGATTTTTTGGCAAAGAGCACCAGCGCCACGGTTAACGATGCAATAGAGAAGATCAGTGCACGAAACTGAACCTCCGAACTCCTCCCGCGGACTGCGCGGACAAGAAGAAAGAAAACCCAAGCAAGAACCGCAATCAGCAGAAAATCCCAGATTCTCGCGGGTACGTCAACGCCGAAGATTGACTCGACCAGGAACGAAAAGTTGCTGGCTCCCTTTATGTTTCCTTCGACCTGGAGAGGCATCAGGATTGGCACGCGGAGAGCGGCAAATGCGCCGTAGACCCCGACAACGGGGATGGCCATACCCAGTGCCCAGCGCCAACGCCGTGGAAGAGAGAAGAAGAACGCCGGTCCGTAGAGCAGCGGAGTAAATTTCACTGCCGCGACGGCTATTCCGATGGCCGCTCCGGAGACAAGCTCCCGTTGTCGTGAAGCCAGCAGGAGGGAGAGCGCTACGAAGGCTGCGACGATTACATTATTTTGTCCATCGATGGTGACAAATTGCAGGCTGATCGCGCTCGAGAGGTAAAGCAGGGCAGCCGTGCGAATTTCTGCCTCCGACAGGAATTCGCGCCCGAACCGCAGCCACAGCCACAGCATCGCTATTTCGGCAAAGATCGCCAGCAAAATAATCGCGAGCGGGCTATGCCAGATGAGAATGGCCAGCCCATCCAGATAGGGGTGCAGAGGGGCATAGCTACTCCCATAGTCACGATACGGAAGCAGCCCGTGGAGAACAGATGAAGCTTCCGGCCAGTAAAAGGCGGGGATATCGCCCCGTGGGGAGATGCGAAGGATGAGAAAAATCAGGCCAAAGATTCCAAGGCGGCTGGCTGCAAACGTCGTGGTAACCAGCCAGTCAAAACGTGGGTTGGAAAGGCGGCGGGGAAAGGGATGAGAGGCAATCGCAACCGAAGCAATTCCGGCACCCACTCCAACCGCACCACGACCGACAAGGGATAGTTCGCCGGTCAGGAAACCCTCCTTCAGTGACCCGAATTATGCCATCAACATGTGACGTTCCAATATGTTGTGCGGATCTTGTTAACGCCCGCCATTTCTCATAAATGCAGGCACATCCAGTTCTTCAAGCTCCGCTTCTTCCTTGCGCCGCCGCTGCCGCGACTGGCTCTCCTCCGCGCTCAGGGTCTCCAGGAATCCGCCGATGGCCGAATCCTCGGGCGTCGCGGCAGCCTCCTGGCGCTCAGCCGGCGCGGGTGCGTGTACCGGGATCGGTTCGAAGGTTGGGGCTAGAGATTGACTTCCAAATCCCGATGCGAATGCTGCTCCGGCCATCGGCTCGCCAGCATGGCCATTCGTGCGGGCAACTTCCGTAGCCACCTCGCTCGCAAAGCGTGGCGCTGCGGGACGAACATCGAGATTCAGGAACTGCGGCATCTCCGGCTTGAGCGAGTGCGCATCTCCCGAGGTGCCCTCGCGCTTCGGCAGGTCCTTGCGGAAGCCAGTCGCAATCACCGTGATCTTCACCTCGTCGCCCATGCTCTCATCGAGCACCGCGCCGAAAATAATATTCGCGTCCTCATGCGCAGCATTCTGGATCAGTGTGGAAGCCTCATTCACCTCACTCAGCTTCAGGTTGCTGGAGCCTGAGATGTTGATCAGGATGCCCTTCGCGCCATCGATCGCGCCCGCTTCGAGCAGCGGGGATGCCATGGCCGCCTGCGCGGCTTCGATCGCACGATTCGCACCACTGCGCATCGCCGTGCCCATGACGGCGTAACCCATGCCGTGCATGGTGGTCTTCACGTCGGCGAAGTCGCGGTTGATGATGCCCGGGATGGTGATGATATCCGAGATGCCCTGCACGCCCTGGCGCAGCACATCGTCTGCCACACGGAAACTCTCGAAGAAGCCGGCGTCCTTCGCGACCACCAACAGCTTCTCGTTCGGGATCACGATCATGGTGTCGACCGCTTCCAGCAACTCCTGCATGCCGCGCTCGGCCTGCTGCTGGCGGCGCTTGCCTTCAAAGCTGAATGGCCTCGTGACGACAGCGACGGTCAGCGCGCCCATCTCGCTGGCCAGCGATGCAATCACCGGCGCAGCGCCAGTGCCGGTGCCGCCACCGAGCCCGGTGGTCACGAAGACCATGTCCGCGCCCTCGAGCGCCTCGATGATTTTTTCCGAGTCTTCCAGAGCCGCACGCCGCCCCACATCTGGGTTCGCGCCTGCCCCGAGTCCGCTGGTCAGCTTTACGCCGAGCTGCAGCTTGACCGGCGCCTGCGAAAGCTGCAGCGCCTGCACGTCGGTGTTCGCCGCGATGAACTCCACGCCTTCCAGCTTGGCCGCGATCATGCGGTTTACCGCGTTGCCGCCGCCGCCGCCCACACCGATCACTTTGATCTTTGCTCCGCGCGGCATCTCGTCGTTGTACTGAATGCGGATCTCCTCTGGATTGCTCATCGGCTCACTACTCCCATCTCGCTGCGATATTCCTTACTATTACTGCTTTTATTCCTGTTTCTTCGGGTTTTCCACTGCTTTTTCTCCACAGGCTTGGAAAACCGCGCCGCTACTGGCTTTTCGGCAAAATTTCTACCGGCTTCCGGCCGCACCCGTTTCATGCGCCGGCGGAAATCTCTACAGGCTTCCAGCAAAGATCGCGCGCAGCTTCGCCCGCAAACTGTGGTCTTCGGCCGCCTTCAGGACTCGCGTGCGGTGGGTGTAGAGCAGCATCCCGATCGCCGTCGCGTACTCCGGCTGCACCAGCTCCTCCGGCATGCGTGACAGCGCCGCCGGATAGCCCATCCGCGCTGGAACGTGCAGCAGGCTCTCAGCCGAATCGAGCAGCCCGGCCAGCCGCGCTCCGCCGCCAGTAAGAATGCAGCCCGCGCCCAGCGCTTCCAGCACGCCGCCCGAGCGCAGATTGTCGCGCAGCATGTGGAAGAGCTCGCGCGCGCGCGGCTCCAGGATCTCCGCGATCTGTCGCTGCGGAATCGTGTGCGGGGCATGGCCCGGGGTGCCGCTGATCTCCACTTCCGCGGAAGACGAGATCGCGGTCACGCAGCAGTTGCCATAATGCTGCTTGAGAAACTCCGCTTCTTCGACGCAGACGTGAAGCCCCACAGCGATGTCGTTGGTGAAATGATCCCCGCCAATCGGAATGACGGCGGTGTGAGCCACGGCGCCCTCGAAGAAAACCACTACCTCGGAGGAGCCTGCTCCGATATCGATCAGGCACGCGCCCAACTCCCGCTCATCCGCGGAAACAGTAGCCTCCGCCGCGGCGACGCCTTCGAACACCGTGTCCGTGACCTCGAGCCCAGCCTTGTTCGCGCACGTCACAAGACTCTGTGCGGCGCTGGCCGAGCACGTCGAGAGGTGCAGATTCACTTCCAGCCGATTGCCGATCATGCCGACCGGATCGTGTATGCCCGGCTGCTCATCCAGGATGAACTGCTGCGGCAGCAAATGAATCAGTTCGCGCTCCGGCGGCAGCGACACGGCGCGCGCACGATCCACAGCGGAGCGCACGTCCTCGCGTGTGATCTCCCGCATCCGCGTTCCCAGCGTGATGCCGCCGCGGCTGTTGACCCCGCGCACATGCGGGCCGCCGACGCCGATCACGCAGTGAGCCAGGATCGCGTTCGCGTTTTGCTCTGCCATGTCGGCGGCCTGGATGATGGACCGCGATGCAGGCGCCAGCTCCGCCACTAGTCCTTTGCGCATGCCCTTGGCCGACGCTCCCCCGTGCCCACGATGGCGCAGCGCGCCGTCCACCACTTCGGCCACCAGCACCCGCACACGCGAGCTGCCCACATCGAGCACGGTGATCAGACCATCGTTGCGTTCGGGTGCGTTCATGGCTTCTCCCGGTGGGTGGCCGCGCCGTGTGCAGACTTACGGACCGGTTTCGACTTCTGCAGCGTCTTGTGCGCGGAAACCGGTTTCGCTCGTTGGATGGCAGAATGATTCCTCGCCAGTGGCTTTGCCGCCGTTTTCGCAGCCGGGTTCGCCGCACTCTGCGCCGATGTCGAACTCGTATTTGCCGCGTCGCTACTCTCGTCAGTTGCTTTGGACATCTCGAGCACCGTCTGCCGCTGGTAGCGCAGATCGACCCCGGCGAGCCGCGGATACTGCTGCCGCCATCCAGGGAGCTTCTGCTCCAGCCGCTGCCAGCGTCCGGCGAAATCCTCGCTTCCGAAATGCACCAGCAGGTCCGATCCAGCCGAGGGCAACAGCACCCGCACATCCTCCGGATCAGAAAGATCCACTTCGCTGACCTGCGAGGCGGCCGTCGTTCCAGTCGAGCTTAGTGCGTTCATAAAGTCTGCATAAAGACGCATCCGGGAGGCCCGCTCTTCCGCGCTCTGCTGGGCCGTAATCCCGGTGACCACCGGGAAAGAATAGCGCTTGGCCGCCATCATGGCAGGCGGCATATCGAGCAGCACACCGCTCCGGTCTATCAGACCAATCTGATTACCGGCCCGCACAAAGGCGACCGGCACCCGCTCTGTAACTGAAACGCGAAGCTGGTTGGGCAAGAGGCGCATGACCGTCGCATGCTCCACCCAGGGAAGCTCCTCCAGTTCTGTGCGTCGCACCGCCAGCGGAACATGGAAGATGTTGCGCCCGATATCGCTACCAAAGACGGAAAGCAGCTCGGGACGCGTCACCTGGCTATTCCCGAGCACCTGGATAGACGAGCCCGCATCGATGCGGAAGCGCGCATCGGTCATAAAGAAGTTGTGGATGCCGAGAAGCATCGCGATCATGATCGCGAATACGCCCACCACTCCGCTGATGGTGAGAATGCGGCCAAGCCGGCCCTTGGGCAACCTGCCGCGTTTTACCGGAACGCGCCGCCGGGTGCGCACAACCGGCAACTCATCGTCGTCTTCCTCGGCGGGAAAAGGGCGCGCACCATCGGCCTCCGAAAAAGGGGGAAGAGGTCGCGGCCGGCTGACAGCGTGCGGGCGGAAAACGTCATCGAAACGCTCGTTCTCCGCCAGGGCCGCTGCCGCGCGGCTGAATGGTTGTTCTACTTTCGCCACGCCCGAGCCAGGTCGTGAGAATCGCCTTCGGCCAATATACCCCGCGACCGCGTCATCCGCCCTGTGCATAGTGCAACTCACCGCGGATGAGGTATCCGCACAGCAACGGTAACCAGGTTCACGATCAGGGCTGTGACTTGTTGACCGCTACATTGGTCTTGACGTGCTGCGCATTTAAGGGCGTAGAATCTCGCCGCCTCCCCAAAAGTAGATCCATTCTTCACCGATTGCCGCGAGCGGCAGAACCCGCCTTCTACGAAGAGGCCACCCATGAGATCGATCGTCAGGAGCATTGTTTTCGGTGCTGTCTTTTTGGCAGTACTCGGAGAACCCGTCTACGGTTCTGCGGTGCCCGATACATCCCAGAAATCTGCTTCGGTCACCCCTGCTCCCGCAGCCGGGCCGAATCGGCCGTCGAATGTGCCCGAAGAATATGTCATTACCCCGTTCGGCTATTTCCATCCCTCCTGTCTGCAAAGACTCGCGAAGGGAGAACGGCTGCTGCCAGACGGACGCGTGCAACATGCGAACGGCGGAACCAATGCCAAGGCTGCCGCCTGCAGTTATCCGCACTACCTGCGAAGCGGATTCACCGCCCGCAGCGCAAAGTCTTCCGCGCCAGGCGTGATCAATGGCTGGGTGGAATCCGCCAGCATCACCACTGGCTCCGCGAAAAAGTCGTATGGTGGGCTCATCGCGATATGGACCGTGCCGCCCCAGCCCCATGCCGACGATGGGCAAGTGCTCTACTTCTTTCCCGGATTTGAAGATATCAACGATCCGCAGACTTCGATCCTTCAGCCTGTGCTCGGCTGGTACCGGGGGCGATGGAGCATCGCGAGTTGGAATTGCTGCCTGAGCGGTATCGTGACCAGCAGCCCTGGCGTCAGCGTGAAGGCCGGCGACGAGATCTTTGGGGCCATAACCAGCAGTTGCGGTGCGGGCGCGCTTTCCTGCGCCACCTGGGATGTTCTCAGCGTCGATCTCTCAACTGGCGGAAACACCACATTGGGCAATACGCCCAGCCAGGGGCAGATCTTCAATTGGGCATTCGGCGGCGTGCTTGAGGCCTACTATATCGATCGCTGCGATGACTATCCACCGGACGAACATCTCGCATTCCAGGACGTTACCGTGTTCGACGAAAAGCTCCACCCACTCTCGAGCCAGAAGTGGTCCGTGGCCGTCGATACGTCCGACTCCCCGCAATGCAGTTATGGACTCAATGCACCCCGGCAGACAATTATCGTGAAGTACTAACTGACTGCCGGGATCACTTTAACCCGCATTCCGCGTCGGTATGCTTTAGGCAAACAGGAATAGATCAGTTCTTGCTCCCGAGCGCTTCGAGGACCTGCGGGCCAAGCTGCGAAACATTCCCCGCCCCCAGCGTCATGATCAAATCCCCGTCCTGCGCACGCTCGGCCACCGCAGAGATCGCGTCCGCGATAGTACCGGCGTAGCGCACCTGCGGGCGGCCAATCTTCGCGATCAGAGCCTCGGCATCAATTCCGGGGATCGGATCCTCGCTGGCCGCATAGATATCCAGCATCTCCGCCGAATCGGCTTGGTCGAACGCGTTGGCAAATTCGTCCATCAGGTCGCGTGTGCGTGTGTAGCGATGCGGTTGGAAGATCACGTGCAAGTGCTTATAGCCGCAATCGCGTGCGGCGGCCAGCGTGGCGCGGATCTCGGTAGGGTGGTGGCCGTAGTCATCGACGACTGTCACGCCGCGCACCATTCCCTTCAACTGGAAGCGGCGATCCACACCGCGAAATTCCGCGAGCGCGGTGGCAATCGCGGCAGGTGCGATCTCGAGCTGCGTTCCGATGGCCACCGCAGCCGTGGCGTTCAGCACGTTGTGGCGACCGGGGACGTGCAGCGCGAACGCGCCCAGCACCTGTCCCGCGGCTACCACTTCAAAGCGGGAGCGCGCGCCTTCGCCCGTCGGCAGCAGGCGGCAAACAAAGTCCGCCCCTGGAGTGAAGCCGTAGGTGTAGACCCGGCGCCGCACTCGCGGCAGCACGGCTGCCAGCAGGGGATCATCCAGGCACGCCGTCACTGCGCCGTAGAACGGCACTCGATCCATAAACGCGATGAAGGCGTCCTCCACGTCAGCCATGTCGCGATAGCAGTCCATGTGCTCGCGATCGAGGTTGGTCACGACGGCCAGAATCGGAGAAAGCTTCAAAAACGAGCGGTCGCTCTCGTCCGCCTCGGCCACCAGGTATTGCGATTTGCCGAGCCGCGCATTTGAGCCCATGGCGTCAATCCTGCCGCCCACCACGATGGTCGGGTCGAGCCCGCCGCCGGCCAGAACGGCAGCGATCATTGAGGTCGTCGTGGTCTTGCCGTGCATGCCGCCCACGGCGACGCCATACTTCAGCCGCATCAACTCGGCCAGCATCTCGGCCCGCTGGATCACCGGCACTTTGCTGGAACGCGCCTCCACCACCTCGGGATTCGATTCATTCACCGCGGAGCTGACCACCACCACCGCGGCGCCCACAACGTTTGCTGCTGTATGCCCCTCAAAGATCGTGGCTCCCAGCCCCGCCAGGCGATCGGTGACGGACGATCTCTTCAAGTCTGAGCCGGAGACGGGATAGCCGAGGTTGAGCAGGATTTCGGCGATGCCGCTCATCCCGATGCCGCCAATCCCAATGAAATGAACGCGCTGCGCTTTCGCAAACATAAGTGGATAACCGCTACTCTAGCAGCCCATCCTTTTACGCAACTTTTATGGCCGGAGCCGGGTCATATCGGTTGGGTGGCTCAGCACTAACCGCTGGCAACCCTGCACCGCAACGGCCACCCGGGTTAGCAGCAGGAACGGGGCCGAATGGGGGAAGCGTTATGAAGAAGATTTTTGGATGGGTGCTCGCACTCGGCCTCCTGGCGGCGCCGTTGGCGCTTGTGCCGCGCGCCCAGGCTCAGGTCGATGATTCTGGCTATTACGGTCAGGACTATGGTTCGGATTACGGTGCTGGTTATGGTTACGCCGCGGTGCCGCCAGTCTGCCCCTACGGGTACTACAGCTACTACCCATATGCGTGCGCGCCTTACGGCTTCTACGGTCCAAGTTGGTTTATCGGCGGCCTCTTCATCGGTGCCGGCCCGTGGTATCACGGCTACTGGGGACATGGCTATTGGGGACGCGGCTACTGGCATAGCGGTTACTACGGTCGGGGCTGGGGCCGCGGATATGGATATGGCCGCGGGAACGGCTATGGCCACGGGTACGGCAACGGTGGTGGAAATGGCTATGGGCACGGATACGGGTCTGCGCGTCCCGGAGTCGGGTTCCGAGGTGGCGCGGTCGGCCACCCTTACAACGGACTGCGCGGGAACGCGATCGGCCATCCCTATGGCGGCGTTCGCGGCGGGACCCCGTTCGGCGGTGGAAATAGCTTCCATGGCGGAAGCGTAGGCGGATTCCACGGCGGTGGCGGTAGCTTCCACGGCGGTGGCGGAGGCTTTCACGGCGGCGGCGGTGGCGGTGGTTTCCACGGTGGTGGAGGCGGCCACGGCGGCGGCGGACACCGCTAATTCGTCTGCTTGACGGAACAAGGCCGGCAGCATCTGCTGCCGGCCTTTTCTTTTTCCGTGTCGTTCGACTGCGGCATCCGCTTGCGGCAGGTCTATGCCTGAGCTGAAGGTACTGCGGTCAACGGCTTCCGTGCACGGAATCGGAAAGCATGAGAATTCGTGTCGACGTGCACATCTTCGAATCCGGCGTTCGTGAGCCGCGCAGGCAATGTGCCCGGCTCGACGATCACGAGCGTGTCGAAGAGATGCAGAAGCCGGAAAATCCGGCCATCCAGGCTGTCGGTTCCCGCGAAAACGCCTCCCGGTTTCAGCAGCCGAAAGGCCTCCGCCAGCAATCTGTCCTGCAATACCGGCGATGGCACATGATGCAGCATCGTGAAAGAGACCGCCGCGTCGAAAGCGCCTGCCGGAAGAGATGTTGCTGTCGCATCCTCCTGCATGACCGTGACATTGTGTCCCCGCATCCGCTCGCGAAGATCTCCGGCCAGCTTCGGATCGACCTCGACACAGGTGAGGCGGCCAACCCTGCTGTGCAGAAGTTCCGTGGCGGCCCCGTATCCCGGTCCGATCTCCAGAAGCTCCGATCCAAATTCCAGGCCATCCAGAGACCAGGGCAGCACTTCGTTTTGCATTGTCTGCTTCCACCACGCGGAGGAACACAGGATTCGATGGACAAGATTCATCGTGCTGCCTCCGGATGTTCGGAAACGCTTAGCAGGTTTCCATCGGGATCCTTGAACCATGCGACGCGCGCCTTGGTTGGCGTCGTCCAGATGGCCGCCTCATCCTGAGTCAGAAAGTCATAGCGTTCAAACCGTATGCCTGCCTGCGACAGGGCTTCCACCGCCGTCCCGATCTCCGGCACTCGCCAGCCCAGCACAGTTCCGCGAGAAGGCGCATGTTCCGGCGTGATAGCAAGGCGAAGCATTATGCCATTCGCATCGAAGACCAGCGCAAACGGAAGTTCTTCACTCAGCAGCTTCAAACCCAGCGTGCCGCCATAGAACTCTTTCGCGGCATTCACATTCGAGATGGGAACGAACCCGACGATGTCCGAATTGGCGAGGGTGAATGGTTGCGGCATGGAGCTATAGTCGGCCCGCTAAACGTTTGGCGCAAGACAGTCGTTACGCCATAAGATGTCGCTCGTGCGACACGCATCGGCTGCGGTACTTAGGGAATACGATCCGAAACGCGGCGTTTCGGTCTCCACGCTCGCATGGGAATATGCAGCCGGTTTTCTGGTTGCCGAGCACGCTCACGGATCCGACCAGCTGATCTTTGCCGTACGTGGCCTTATGGAAGTGGCTTCCGGCCAAAGCGTCTGGCTGATTCCGCCGCAATTTGCGCTCTGGATTCCGGCGCTCACCCGCCATCGCATTCGCATGCCCGGTCCGGTCTCTATGCGCACCCTCTATTTCCGACCGGGCCTCGTCTCTGGTCTCACATCATGCGCCGTGCTTCACGTTTCATCACTGCTGCGGGAGTTGATTCTTGAAATGGTGCGTGTAGGACGAATTCGCACGCGGAACAGCTATGAATGCGCGCTGCGCAACCTGGCTATCGCGCAGCTAAAGCGCGCCTCGCTCATTCCCAGTTTCGTCACCCTGCCCAGCGAGAGCCGCGCGCTGCTCGTGGCGAGAGCCGTGCTCGCCAACCCGGCCCAATCCAGATCGCTCGCGCGTCTCTCGGCGGATGCAGGGGCGAGCGTACGAACCATTCAGAGGATCTTCCTCAAAGAGGTCGGGACGGATTTCGAATCGTGGAGACGCCAGCTCCGCCTAACGAGGGCGATAGAACTGCTGGTGGCCGGCCATTCCGTGAAAGAGGTCGCAGCCAGCGTCGGATATCGCCAGCCGAGCGCGTTTGTGGAAACATTTCGTCGCACCTTCAGCACCACTCCGAAGGCCTGGATACTCGATCTGGCGAGACGAGATCAGTAGAGCCGCACGCCCCGCTGCACACTCAACGCGCGAGGCGAACCGCCATCTGTGCGATCCGCTTCAAGGCATCTGGATGCGCGAGCGTTCGCGCTTTGGCGGCCATTTCGCGCAGGCGCTCGGGATCGTTGAGCAGACCGGTCAGTTCGTTCAGCAGCCGCTGATCCGTCAACTCGGACTCTGCCACCAGCACCGCAGCGCCCGCGTCCGCAAAAATCTCTGCATTCTTGTGCTGATGGTTGTCGGCCGCAAACGGAAACGGCACCAGTAAGGACGGTTTTCCCGCCGCCGCCAGCTCCGCCACGGAGCTTCCACTGCGGCACAGGATCAGATCCGCATTCGCAAAGCGCGCGGGCATGTCGTCCAAAAATGCTCGCACCTCCCAGCGCGATGGATCCGCACCGCTGGCCTCGTAGGCCGCCTGCGTAGATTCAGCATGCTTCCCGCCCGCCTGGTGCAGGATGGTCAGCCGCGGCAGGGCCATGAGTAGCTGCGCAGCGATCCGCGGCATCGCTTCGTTCAGCGCGCGCGCCCCGAGACTCCCCCCAAAGACCAGCAGATGCTGCGAGCCATCGCTCACCCGATCGGGCAATGAAAAGAATGCCTCCCGCACCGGAACGCCGGTGACTTCAGCATTGCGGAAGAAGTGCCGCGTCTGCTCGAAGTTCACCGCGGCCGCATCGACACGCTTGCCGATCAGGCGATTGGCCAATCCCGGCGCTGCATTCGGCTCATACGCCATCATCGGTACACGCAGCAGAAGGGCTGCCATCATCGCCGGGCCGGAAGCATATCCGCCCACGCCGATCACCACATGGGGACGAAACTCACGCAGCAGCGTAATGCAGCGCAGGATGCCCCGCGGCAGATCGAAGGCTGTCTTTGCGCGCGTGGCCAGGCTGACGTTCTTCAACTGGCCCGCCTGCACCAACTCCAGCATGAAGCCCGCTTCGGGGACGAGCTTCGTTTCGAGGCCGCGCGCAGTGCCCACCATCCGCACCTCAGCGCCGTGATCATCGCGCAGTGCGCGCGCGATGGCGAGCGCGGGAATAACGTGGCCACCCGTGCCGCCGCCGGCAATCAAGACGCGCAGGTTTTCGGGCAACCTAGTCAATCTCGCGCGAGAGACTCAACAGCACGCCAACGCTGGCGAGCGTGAAAAACAGCGAGGTCCCGCCATAGGAGATGAATGGCAACGTGATGCCCTTGGTGGGAACCAGCGCCAGCACCACGCTCACATTGAAGAACGCCTGGATGAGAATCGTCGCCGTGATGCCGAAGGCAAGGAAGCGCGCAAAGGGGTCCTTCGACAGACTGGCCGTCCGCAGCCCGCGATACCCCAGCGTGATGAAGAGCGCAATAATGAGCACGGCACCCAAAAGGCCAAGCTCCTCCGCGACGTTCGCGAAGATGAAATCCGTATGCGGCTCCGGCAGATAGAAGAGCTTCTGCCGCCCCTCCATGTAGCCGAGGCCATGCAACCCGCCGGTACCCACAGCGATGAGCGACTGAATGGTGTGGAACCCTGAGCCCTGCGGGTCTTTCCACGGGTTCAGAAACGCCAGCATGCGGGCGCGACGCCACGGCACGCGGAAGAGCATCCAGTACAAAACCGGCGCGGCGGCAACGGCACCATAAGCAAAGTACTTCTTCTCCATCCCGGCCAGGTAGAGCATCATCGCCGTCACCACAGCGCAAACGAGCGCCGTACCCAGATCCGGCTCCTTCAAGATGAGCACGATGAACAGCAGGCTCGGCAGCGCTGCCGGCAGCAGGGTGTTGCGCCAATCGTCGATCTGCTGCATGCGGTCCTGCAGAAACCACGCGAGGAAAAGCACAAGCGTGGGCTTGGCGATCTCCGATGGCTGGAAGGAGAAGAAGCCGAACTTGATCCACCGATGGGTATTGTGCGAATCGCGCATGAGAAACGCGCCGAGCAGGCACAACATCGTGATCGCAACCGCTGGAAAAACTACATTGGGCTTGTTGTAGCGCCGGTAGTCGATTTTCATCAGGACCACCATGCTGAGCAGTCCGAAGACAGCGTAGCCGGCCTGCCGCAGAACGAATGTATAGGGGGAGCCGAAGCGCTCCTTTGCCATGACGGCGGAGGAGCTGAAGACCATTGCCAGCCCGAACAGCACCAGCAGCAGGGTGACGCAGAACATCCATTTGTCGACCCCGACGCGCTTCGCCATCTACCTCTGCTTCCCTTCTGCTGCTTTGATCTGATCCACCAGCGCTTTGAAGACGCGCCCGCGATGCTCGTAGCTTTCGAACTGGTCGAAGCTGGAGCATGCCGGTGCCAGCAATACGACGTCACCGTCCTCTGCAGCATCATGCGCCTTCGCCACCGCCGCTGGAAGTGTCTCCGCATGGACCAGCTCGATCGCGCCGGCCAGATGCGCTTCGATCTTCTCTGCCGCAGCGCCGATGGTGTAGACGCGCTTTACGCGCTCGTGCAGTAGCGGCCGCAGCGTCGTGTAGTCGGACTTCTTGTCCTTGCCGCCGAGGATCAGGTGTATGTGGCCGGGAAAGGATTCGAGAGCCTTCATGGTGGAATCCACGTTGGTGGCCTTCGAGTCGTTGTAATAGTCCACGCCGCGCACAGTTGCGACAAACTCCAGGCGATGCTCTACGGCACGGAAGCTGCGCACCGCGTCCGCAATCGCTTCCGGCGGGACGCCGGCCAGCCGCGCCGCACACACCGCCGCCAGCACATTTTCGACGTTGTGTGCACCCTTGAGCGGGATCGCGTCGACGGCCAGGATCGGTTCGAGCGATGAGTTCTCCGAGGCTCGAAAGACAACCACGCCCTGATGCACGCATGCACCCTGCCGTACTAGCTTTGACCGGCTGAACCAGAACACCTGCGAGGCGGCGCGGCTGGCAGCCTGCTGCACCCGCGGATCGTCCCCGTTCAGGACCAGGAAGTCCTCCGCAGTCTGGCGCGCGAACATCCGCTCCTTGGCCGCAGCGTAATTCTCAAAGCTGCCGTGGCGGTCCAGGTGATCCGGCGTCAGGTTCAGCAGGACGGCGATCTTCGGGTGAAAGCTGTCAACCGATTCCAACTGGAAGCTGGAGAGTTCAAGAACGCTCCAGGAGCCCGGCTGGTTTTCCGGCATGTCGACCAGCTCGATCGCGGGCAGCCCGATGTTGCCGCCAATCAATGTCGTGAGCCCACCCGCCTTCAGGATTTCGCCGGTAACCGTTGTGGTCGTCGTCTTCCCGTTGGAACCGGTGATGCAGAGGATATTGGTATTGAGGAATTGGGCGGCCAGCTCCACTTCGCCGATGATCGGAATGTGAAAAGTGCGCGCCTCGTCCATCTCGGGCGTATTGGGCGCGACGCCCGGGCTGAGCACGATCAGGTCCTGGCGCCGGAAGGTAGCATGGCCGTGTCCGCCGGCTTCGACATTCACACCGGCATCCAGCAGCGCCGGAATGTGCTTCGCCAATGCCTCCGCACTGCGCAAGTCCGAAACCGTGACCTGCGCGCCACGCCGCCGGAGGAAGAGTGCCGCCGCAAACCCCGAAACTCCCAACCCGACGACAAGGACCTTCTTGCCTTTAAGCTCCACGAAAGAGAGCTTATCGGAAATTGGACAGAGAATGCCGTCCCGTTTTCCAGAAGCTCATTCCTCTCCGAACCGGAGAATGCAGAGCACGCTCAGCAGAATCAGAGCCATGCCGGCCAGCGTCGTCCGCGTAACGGGCTCCCCGAGCAGCCACGCGCCAAGCGCAACAGCCACGACAGGATTGACGAAAGCATGACTGGCCACCTTGCTGGCAGAGACTTGTTTCAGCAGCCAGACAAAACAGGTAAACGCCAGCAGCGAGCCGATGAAGATCAGGTAAATTAACGCTGCTGCCGGACGCCATCCAACGTGTGGAATATGCGCGAGCTCGCCTTTCAGTGCGGAGAGCAGTAAGAGCAGCGCGCCGCCAATGATCATCTCCCCACCGGCGGCGACGGCCCGCGAAGATGGCAGAGGAATCGACCGGGACAGCACCATCCCGAGCGACCAGGCAAAGCAGCCGCCGATCAGCGCGAGTGAAGGAAGCAGCGGCTGCCCTCCTTTCAATTGACCGGAGACGAGCACCGCGACTCCGCCGAACCCCACTCCGATGGTACCGAGCGCAGACCATCGGAAGGCTCGTTGGCGGAAGACCAGCATCTCCAGAAGCCCGGTGATGAGCGGGATGGTCCCCGCGATCATGGCCGCTGTGCCGGAGGCCACGTAGCGTTCGCCCCAGAAGTAGGCGCTGTAGTCGAGGAAGATCACCAGAGCGCCCAGCAGAGCGATGCTGCGCCACTCACGTCGTGTGGGCCGCGGCACCCCGCGCCAAAGCACGAAACCATAGAGCAGGAGACCGGCGACGAGGAATCGTATCGCGGCCGCCAGGAATGGCGGGACAGTTTCTACAGCAACCCGAATAGCGAGAAAGGTGCCACCCCAGGCGATATAGATAACAGCAAAGGCGAACGCCATGCCCATCCTGCGCCTGCTCTGTGCGGGAACATTTTCAATAACCGTTGTGGCTGGCATAACCAGTTACCCCATAGCGGATAGGATGACATAACCGGTAAACTGGTTTCGAGGGGTTAGGCACATTTGTCCGAGAAAAAGCCGCCATTCAAACTGAACGCCGAGCATGTCGCGCTGGATTTTGTGAACACGCTGGATGATCGCTTCGCGCCGGATGGTCCGCGCGAACTGCTGCCCAGTTATGCGGAGCTGCTGCGGTTCTGTCGTCAGGCAGCAGTCCTGACCCACGCGGAGGCGGCGCGGCTGAGCGCGGCGCCCGCAGCCGCGCAGAACGCCGTGCTGCGCGAAGCCATCGAACTGCGGGAAATGCTGGCGCGGGTCTGCTATGGCTTGCTCGAGGGAAGATCCCCAACAGCAGAAGACCGGGAAAGTCTGCAGCAGTGGACTGTCAGGTGCATGCGGCATCGGGAGTTGCGGTGGAGAGGCGGACGGCTCGCCTGGGAATGGCGGCCCTGCCCCGGCCAAGCCGAATGGCCCGTGTTGGTGCTGGCGCAAGCAGCAGTAGAGCTTCTCACTGCAGAGGAACCGCCGCCTCTGCATGCCTGTGCGTCTGGCACCTGCCGCTGGCTTTTTCTGGATACCAGCAGGAACCGCACGCGCCGCTGGTGCGATATGAAGACGTGCGGCAATCGCGAAAAGGCTCGCCGTTACAGCGCCACGCACAAGAGCTGAAATCCGCAATTCAAAATTGTGCGGACCGCAAAAAAATGCGCGCCGAGAGCTCTGGTTTGAGTCTCTCGGCGCACGCTGCATACGGTGAGTTAGTTGACGGTTAAGGTCACCACGACGGAGTGCGTCAGCGACCCTGAAGTCGCATTGATCGTGACCTGCGACGTCGCCGGTGTTGGCGTGCCCCCTGTGGTGTTTCCCGGAGCGGTGGATTTCATCCCCCCGCATCCTGCCAGACCGCCGATTGTCAGCACGCAAGCCAGCATCAGCAGCGCGCCGCGCGTATTCATCAACCGCTTGCGGAAACCGATCAATCCCAACAGCCCTAGTGGCAGCATCCCGGCAAGGATCATTCCATGCCCCCCAAGCGATGCGGAATAAGGATTGGTCGGCGTTGGAGTGGCCGTGGCGATTGCTACCGCCACGGTTGTTGCGTCTGTACCCGAAAGGTTCGCTGTGGCCGGATTGAAGCTGCAGCTTACCCCGGCCGGTAGACCTGAGCAGGAAAGGTTCACGGCGCCCTTGAAGCCATTCATACCGGCAAGGCTCACCTGCACAGTCCCCGTCTGGCCGCCATTGACGCTTACGTTCGGTGTTGGAGCGGTGATGGCGAAATCTCCGGCGCCGGTTGTCGCAGCCGCGGTGATCGCGCCAAAGAGGCCGCCCTTCTCATTGTTGATTCCGGCAGCAAAGTAGAGTGTGTTTGGATCGCCGGATGTTGCCGCGGTACCGCTCGTCGTCGTGCCTGCGCCGAAGACGATCTCCCACAGACCGCTATTCGCAATCGGAGCTCCACTCGCATCCGTGATCTGGCCTTTCAACGCAAAGCTGGCAGGATCGTAGGCGTTGATGACACCGTCGCCGAAGTTGCCGACCAGCAGGTCGCCCCCGAATGTACCGAATCCAGCGGGCGCAAGCGCCATTCCCCAGGGCGCGTTCAAATTGCCACCCACGATGGCTTCGACCAGCAGGTTTCCATTCAGGTCAAACTGATCCACTACACCGAGACCGGCTCCTACGCTCTCGAAACCGTTCGCGCCCACCTGAGCGTAGGTCACGTAGACGTTGTTGCCGATCGTGTGAATACCAAATGGCGAGTATCCCGCCGGCAGATTCGGATCGCTGAAGCTGCCTGCCAGCTTTGCGGATTTGAATGTGCTGTCGAAGACATCGACGGATTTGCCCGCAAAGTTCGCCGCCAGCAGGAAGGTGCCGGTGTTGTTCTTTACGACCGCGATATCCGTGTAGGCCGCCTTGGCTGAGGAATTGTTCACCACGGTCACAGGCTGCGCCGTGCTCGTGTTCCACGCGGCGATACTGCCGTCCAGGTTGCCGAAAATAAACTGCGCCGAGCCGCTGCCGGGAATTGTAAAGACGCTCGCGTCAGCATTGAACACGGTGCCCGCCGGCGAACCATTCTTCTCTGAGGCGATAGCCGGCGGAATTGTGACCGAAAACTGTTTATTTCCGCTCGCATCGTCGACCAGAGAAAATCCCGTGCCTGCTGTATCGATCCAGAAAGCTGGGCCGATCGAAACGCCCCATGGATTGATGAGCGTCGGATCGGTCGTCTGCGCGGGCACCGAGCCGTCGGAGATGATGTTGGTCTGCGTGTAGGAACCGGACTGCGCGAGCATGGTGGAAGGCAGGAGAAATGCGGCAAATGCGGTGATCAGGGAAGCGGCAATGAGCTTGCCGCGATGTCCGGCGTCCTCGAGGGGCCCCGGTTGTGAGCGACGGTCCCCGCTTCGCAGCGTGGCGATGGCTCTCCGTTGGTTGAACATGGTGCTGAACTCCAGGACCGCAGTCTGAATTGAGGGTGCCGTGCGACAAATTCCCTCGAACTGTTGTCTGAGTTGCAGCCTAGAGATTCAGAGCATTGCACTTGTCATGCTCTTGTTACCTGTTTGTCATCCTCTTCACGCACGCCGCGACGAAAATAAGACAATGCGGAAATACATTTTGCATTTCTCAGTTAGCGCAGCTTCAACGTCGTAAGCGCGAAGAGCGCGAAGACCAGCGCGCCGATCCAGAAGCGGGCGATCACCTTCGACTCCGACCAGCCCATCAGTTCGAAGTGGTGATGCAGGGGCGCCATCTTGAAGATGCGCTTCTTGCGCAGCTTGTAGCTGCCGACCTGCAGGATCACCGAGATTGCCTCCAGCACGAAGATGCCTCCAATGAATGGCAGCAGAAGCTCCTGCTTGATGATGACGGCGATGGTGCCGATCGCGCCGCCCAGCGCGAGCGATCCCACATCGCCCATAAAGACCTCCGCCGGGTGCGCGTTGTACCAGAGGAATCCAATGCTTGCGCCCACCAGCGATCCGCAGAATACCGTCAGCTCGCCGGCCAGCGGCATCCGCTGCAATTCGAGATAATCGGCGAAGACCACGTGCCCGCTGACATAGGTCAGCACCGTGAGTGCGCCCGCGGCCACGATCGTGCAGCCGATCGCAAGACCATCTAATCCATCGGTCAGGTTCACTGCATTGCTCGAGCCGACGATCACAAGAATCGTAAACAGCACGAACGGCAGGAAACTCAGGTAGTACATGTGCGGCACATGTTGCAGCGAGGTGATCACCAGGTCCGGCCGGAAGCGCTTCAGAAACGGCACCACCAGGCGTGTGGAGTAGTTGCCCTGCATCTCCAGATACACGAGAGCAACGCCGATGCCGGCGCTGACCAGGATCTGCAGCCCCAGCTTGGCGCGCCCAGTCAGTCCGAGGTTCCGCTTATGTGCGACCTTGATGTAGTCATCGGCAAAACCGATAGCGGCGAACGCCAGCATCGAGAGCATCACCATCCAAATCAGCGGATCGGAGAGATCGGCCCACAGCAGCGTAGGCAACAGCACAGAGATGGAAATGAGCACACCACCCATGGTTGGCGTGCCGGCTTTCTTCTGGTGCGCCTGCGGGCCCTCTTCGCGGATGTACTGGCCGATCTGGAATTCACGCAGCTTCTGGATGACGTACGGCCCCACCACCAGGCCGATCAGGAGAGCCGTCAGCGTGGCGAAGGCAGTGCGAAAGGTGAGATAGCGGAAGATCCGGAACGGCCGGAAGTATGGGAAGAGCTTCTGATAGAGCAGCCAGTAGAGCAAACATCCTCCGCATATTGCGGCCGTCAAAGGCAGCGTGGAATTGCGCCTAGTGTACCGTCCAGCGGTCTTCCGCGCGGGTTAGCTCCAGTGGTTCAGGCAGCCGTGAGCACCGCCAGTGCCTCTTCCAGCCGCACGCCGCGCGATGCCTTCAGCAGCACCGCATCGCCCGGCTTGAGGTTCTGCTTCAGCCACTCGCCTGCCGCCTGAGGCGTTTCGACGAAAATAGCCTTCGTTTTGCTTTGCCCGGCAGCCTCGGCCGCAGAGACGATCTCCTGCGCCAGCCCACGCACCCCGATCACCACATCGATGCCCGCTTGCACAGCCGCCTCGCCGCATTCGCGATGCAGGTGCGCGGCACGCCTGCCGAGTTCGAGCATCTCGCCCGCCACCAAAATGCGTCGCTCCGCTGGGACGGCGGCAAGCGTACGGATCATCGACTGAAGCGCCTCGGGATTCGAGTTATAGCAATCGTTGATGATCGTCGCGCCATGCCACTCCATCACCTCACCACGCTTGTCTTCCGGCTTCAGCGAGGCGATCGCCTCCACACAACGCGCCAGCGGAATACCCCCCTGCATGCCTACCGCGATCGCGGCCAGCGAGTTCAGCACGTTATGACGTCCAAGCAGGGCAAGGTGTACCGCGGCCGATCCGTCGTCCGCGGTCACGACACGGAACCGCGATCCTGCTGGGCCTAGCTCTTGAATCTCTTCGGCATGGACGTCCGCCACTGCGGCGGATACGGATTTCGTCGCGTAGTACACAGCGCGGCCCGGGAAGTCGCGGCCAAACTGAGACACGTAAGGATCATCCGCATTCAAAAAAGCGACCGCGCGCTCGCGTGCCTGCGGCGAGAGCCCCGCCACCAGCTCGTATTTTGCGCGCGCGACGCCGGCAATGCCGTCTCCAAATCCCTCCGCATGGGCGTTGCCCACATTGGTCACCACGCCCCAGTCCGGTGAGGCGATTTGGCACAGCGCCGCGATCTCGCCCGCTGCTGACATTCCCATCTCCACGACGGCAACTTCATCCTCCAGCGACAACTTGAGCAGTTGCAGCGGCAAGCCGAAGTGGTTGTTCAGGTTGCCTTTCGACTTAAGCACCCGGAACTGTGTCGCCAGCACCGCCGCAATCGCTTCCTTGGTCGTCGTCTTGCCCGCTGATCCGGTCACCGCCACCACGCGCCCACCCCAGTGGCGCCGTACCGCCGCAGCCAATGTTTGCAGTGTGAGGAGCGGATCTTCGACCAGCAGCAGCGGATGCGCATGGCCCTCAGGCAGCAGGTCGCGAGCCTTTGCGGAAGCTATAACCGCCGCGCACGCGCCTTTCTCCAGCGCCTGCGCAACGAAATCGTGTGCGTCGAAGCGCTCGCCGCGAATGGCAAAGAAGAGATCGCCGGGAGCGAGCGTGCGCGTGTCAATGGAATATCCAGTCGCCTCAACGGGCGTTGCGCCATGCGGCGTCGCAAGCTGCGCGCCGGTCCACTGCGCGATCTGCTCCAGCGGCAGTTTCATGATCTTCCTTTCAGCCACGCAAGCGCCTCGCGCGCCACCGCGACATCATCGAACGGCAGCACCTGCCTGCCGATGGTCTGCGTCTTCTCGTGGCCCTTGCCCGCAATCACCACGATGTCACCGATCCGCGCCTTGGTCATCGCGAGCGCGATCGCCTTCGCGCGGTCGGGCTCCACCTCGACGGTAGCGGATAATCCCGCCGTGCCCGGCAGTATCTCATCGATGATGGCTCGCGGATCTTCCGAGCGCGGATTGTCCGAAGTCACGATTACGATTTCGCTCGCCTCAGCCGCGGCGCGGCCCATCCGCGGCCGCTTGGTGCGATCGCGATCGCCGCCGCAGCCAAACACGGTAAGGACGCGGCCCTGTTCGTCGGAGACAAGATCACGCGCAAGCGCCAGAACATTGCGCAGCGCATCGTCAGTATGTGCATAGTCCACCACCGCCGTGAACGCCTGCCCCGCATCGACAGCTTCAAAGCGTCCCGGAACAGCATGCAGCTTTGGAGCCGCTTCGGCGATCTGCTGAAGCGACACGCCGCGTGCCATCGCGGCAGCGCTCGCGGCCAGCAGATTCAGCACGTTCACGCGACCAGTCAGCGCCACTTCGACGGGTGCCTGACCCTGCTCCGACAGGAGTGTGAACCGCATTCCATTCGGCCGCATCGTGATGTCGCCTGCGCGGAAGTCGCCGCGACTGATTCCGTAGCTCACGATTTGCGATCCTGCTTCGTGCGCTGTTTCGGCAAGCACAGCCTGCGTGTCGTCCTCGGCATTCAGAATGGCCACCCGCGGCGCCGCGCCTTGCGAGCCGTCGAAAAGCTTCCGTTTCGCCGCGAAGTACGCCTCCATCGTGCCGTGATAGTCGAGATGGTCCTGCGTCAGGTTGGTGAAGATCGCGACATCATACGGAACGCCCCATACGCGTCCCTGCTCCAGCCCATGGGACGACACCTCCATCACACCCTCTGTCACACCGCGCTCCACCCCTTCAGCCAGCAGCGCCAGCAGATCTCGTGATTCCGGCGTGGTGTGTGGCGCAGGACGCACCTCCCCGGCCACGCGATACTCAATCGTTCCAACCAGCGCGGTGGATCGCCCAGCCGCGCGGAGCAGTTGTTCCAGCAGATAAGCCGTCGTGGTCTTGCCGTTGGTGCCAGTCACGCCGCTCAGCCGGAGCTTCCGCTCGGGATGCCCAAAGACATTCGCCGCAATCGTCGCCAGCGCACGCCGGCCATGCGGCACCTCCGCGACCGCCACATCCAGAGGCCCGTTCGCCGTCGCATCGTAGGCCGCGGCAGAATCCGTCACAACAGCCACAGCGCCGCGCGCAACCGCCTGCTCAATGTATCGATTGCCGTCCGTAGTCTCCCCGCGCATGGCGAGGAAGAGCGAGCCCGGCTCCACGCGGCGCGAATCGTACTCCACTCCCGAGACCACCACATCGCGGTCGATGCGCCGAAGAACGTCGGCATCGCGCAGCGCTTCGTTGAATGTGATGGCAATCGGCATCGTGCTGGAATCTTAATGGGAAAGCGAATTATCGCGCGAAGCACACGTGCGCAAACGTGCAAAGCGAACCTTTGCGCTAACGCGCGAATCGAACCTTTGCGCTAACGCGCAAATCGAACAACGATCTGCGTGCCCATCGGCACCAGCGTGCCCGCCACCGGCGCCTGCTCTCGCGCCAGGCCATTGCCCAGCAGTTGCACCGCAAGACCCGCCGTGCCGGCGCGCTCCACCACCTGGCGCACCGAGGCTCCGGCAAACGACGGCACAGCCACGCGATGCTTCGTGTCTGTAATCAAGGTCCCGCTCTCGGGCTTCGGCTCGGGCAGTGGGGGCGCGTTGTCCGGCAATGCGGCTTGCGGCTGGCCCACGTCATGCAGCCCGCCATCGGGCGCGTTGCTCGCCAGCTGTGTCGGTGCAGGCGCAGGCGCGACATTCGGCGTCGTGGAGACCCCGTGCGCTTCGCCATCCGCGGAAACCGCCGCTGGCTGCGCGTTCGCGCCTGCACGCAATGGATCGTCCGCCGGCAGATTGTTGACCTCGGCAAACATCGCCTGTAGAGCATCCGAGTCTTCCGGTGTAGTGTCCTCGGCAATAGCGGGCGGCGGCGTTGCCGGCGGCGCCTGCATCGGCTCGTCATGCGGCACGCCTAGATACTCCAGCACCTCCTGTGCCACTTCCTTGAAGATCGGCGCGGAGACCGCGGTGCCGTACTGGGCGCCATTCGGCGAATCGATAATGATAGCGACGCTGATTGCCGGGTTGTTCACCGGCGCAAAACCGGCAAACGACGCAACGTGCTTGGTGTGTGAATAAGTGTGAGTCACCGGATCGATCTTCTGCGCAGTCCCTGTCTTGCCGGCGGCGGAGTAGCCGTTAAGCGCCGCGGGGCGGCCACTGCCCTCCAGCACCACACCTTCCATCATTTTGCGCATCTTGGCCGAAGTCAGCGGCGTGATGACGCGATGCGCTCCGGCGGGCAGCGGATTCGGGAGTTCCTGCTCGGGATGGAACGGCAGCGGCTTCAGCGGCTCGCCCGGCTTCAATTGTTTTGAGTTATCCAACAGAATGGTCGGCGGCAGATACACGCCGCCGTTGCCGATGGTCGAAACCATCGTCACAAGCTGAACTGGTGTGACGGCAATCTCATGCCCGATGGCCAGGTAGCCGATGCTGGTCGGGTTCCAGCGCTGCGGCGGACGCAGTAGCCCGCGCGTTTCGGCCGGCAACTGGATACCGCTCCGCGAGCCGAATCCGAATGCCTTGATATAGGAATAGAACCGCTCCGGCCCCAGCTTCAGCGCCGTCTTCACCGCCGCCACGTCACTGGATTTTTCGAGCGCCCGCTCTATCGTCACGCGTCCCAGCCCGCGGTCGGAAACATCGTCGTGGATGGTGCGCCCGAACAGCGTAATCTGGCCGCCCTGGCAATCCACCATATCGGTCGGTTCCACTCCCGCCGCATCCAGCGCTGCCGAATAAGTCACCAGCTTGAACGTCGAGCCCGGCTCGTATACATCGCTCACCGCGTGATTGCGCAGCAGCCCCGTCGTCGCATGGCGGAAGTCGTTCGGGTTATACGTAGGCCGGATCGCCAGCGCCAGAATCTGGCCGGTGTGCGTGTCCTGAATGACGATGGTGCCGTTCACCGGATGGTACTTTTCCATCGCGTGATCCAGCGCGCGCTCTGCCATGAACTGGATGTTCTCGTCGATGGAGAGCATCAGGTTGTCGCCCGGCTCGGGATCGCGCGCTTCGCTGCCCAGCACATGCCGTTTCGCATCAAGCGCAGTCAGCTCACGCCCCGGTGCGCCGTGCAGGTCTTTGTCGAAGCGCCGCTCCAGCCCGCCAAGGCCGCTATCATCAGTTCCGACATAGCCCAGCACCTGCGCGCCCAGAGCATCGTTCGGATAAAAGCGCTTGAATTCCTTTTGGAAGTAAATGCCCTTAAGGTTCAGCGACTTCACGCGCGCAATCGTTGCTGGATCAAGCTTGCGCGCGACCCATGCGAAATTCTTGGACGCATGAAAACGCGCATCGATCTGGTGCGATGTCGTGAAGCTGTCGGTAGGGTCCGTGTGCACCACGCGCGCCAGCGCCGCGGCGGTCGCATCCTTGTTCTGGATTTCGCTGGGCACGCCATAGACCGAGTCCACCAGCACCGTCATCGCCAGCTCGCGCATGTTGCGGTCGTAGAGCATGCCCCGGCGCGGGGCCACTTCGAAGGTGCGCTGCTGCTGGCGCAGCGCCAACTCCACATAATCGGTGTGTGTAGCCACCTGCAGCCAGACCAGGCGGCACAGAATCACCACCGCCCAGAAGGCGAATACCACCGCAAGA
The DNA here is from genome assembly GCA_963797895.1 of uncultured Acidobacteriaceae bacterium. Classification (GTDB taxonomy): domain Bacteria; phylum Acidobacteriota; class Terriglobia; order Terriglobales; family Acidobacteriaceae; genus KBS-83. The sequence continues at coordinate 725,025 of CAWCRD010000005.1, read as the reverse complement.
AATAAAAAGCGCAGCCGTCGAGGTGCCGCGACGACTGCGCGATGGGTCTGCTGGCTAGGTACGAACGAGAACCCTTTCAACTGAAGCTGGCTCCCTCTGCCAGGTTGTAACTGCTACTGTTGCATGTGGACCTGCGCCATCACCGGCGTGCCAGGACCCAGATCCGTATCCAATCCATTCTCCGGCCGAACCACTTGCCCCGGATGCGGCGCATCCATCCCCAGCCGTCGCGCTTCGCGGTCCAGCCGGTTCAGATCGCAGAGCTGCGCTTCGTTCAGCCCGAGCTGCCGATTCTGCTCTTGAAGTTGATGGAGCTGCTGCTTCTCCGCTTCGACGCGATAGCCAATCTCGATCGAGGAGAAGTGCTGCCACCCATAGATCATCACCATCGCGAACAGGATGGTCATTGCGATGGCGAACCGGCGCATTTCTTTGACGCGCACCGGATCCGCAGCCTTCACCAGCCGCGAGTTGTCTAAGTGCTTGAAGAAAAAGACCTCTGGCGTGGGCCCTCGCCGCGCTCGCTGCTGCCGCTGAAGCAGCAGTTGATTGCGCTCGGCGATATCGTCGGCTCCCCGCCGGGATCCATCAAACCATGTCTGCGCTGCCATCGCCTGTGTCGCCATAGTGGTCCTTCCGTCTGCTGCGTACAGCGTTGGCATGCACCAATAATAGTGCATACCGGGGGAATCAAAGCAGTACACCCTGTGGAACCAAAGTAGTTACTGCCAACCCTGATTCCGGCTCTCAACCTTGTCTGTTGCGCCCTCCTCGCAACCGGGCCGGGTCGCTGATTCTGGAGGGATTCGTTACTACAGTGTCGTCTTACTTTCGCCTTTTGCTGCGGTGGGACGACCCTGGCCCGATTCCTCTAAAGTCCTGATTCCGCTCACCGCCGGCGCCTTCGGCAGCCTCGCCTGTGAGCTCCGCCGCCCGCAGTTTCGCGCTGCGCGACCGCGGATTGCGATCCGTCTCTTCTTCCTCGGCGGTGACGGGCTTGCGGGAATCAAGGTGGTACATACCTACCCTGGCTCCTTCCCGCATGGCGTCCTTTACCAGCCGATCTTCGAGCGAGTGAAAGCTGATCACCACCAGGCGTCCTCCGGGCTTCAACAACCCCGGTGCGGCCTCGAGCAGCGCCTTCAGCTCCCCCAGCTCATCATTCACACGAATTCGGATTGCCTGAAAGGTTCTGGTCGCCGGATGCAATCGCTCCTGTTTCATCGCCGGGGCGGCAGCCGATACGATCCGGGCCAGTTGCCCCGTCGTCGTAATCGGCCGCGCCCTGACAATGGCTCTGGCGATTCTCCGCGACCTCCTTTCTTCTCCGAATTCGTAAATCAGATCGGCAAGTTCTTTTTCTCCGGCCTGATTTACCACTTGTTCGGCGGTGATGCCCCGACGCGTGTCCTGCCGCATATCCAGGGGCCCATCCGCCTGAAAACTGAATCCTCTGTGCGCCTCACCAAGTTGCAGCGAGCTCACTCCAACATCGGCCAGCAGGCCGTCCAGGCTTCCCGGCTCAATCAGCGCCTTCGCCATCGAGAACGGCTCGTTGTGCAGAACCACCTCCGGCATCGCATCGCCCAGCTCTTCGCGGAGCGCGTCCAGCCGGCGTGTCGCAATCGCTATCGCCTCCGGGTCGCGGTCAAAGCCGATCAACCGGCCGCTGCCGCCAAGCCTTCGCGCAATCTCCAGCGAATGCCCTGCCATGCCCAGCGTGGCGTCTGCATAGATCCCACCCGCGCGCACATTCAAAGTACGGATCGCTTGTTGTAAAAGAACCGGCACATGTCGTCGTTCGTCCGTCGTCATGTGCACCCCCTTGGGGGTTTGAAATCTAACTCTTCGCTAAACACCCAGCGAGATCGCGTCTTCGTCAGACCACGGCTCGCTTTCCAGCTTGGCCACGAACTGCGGCATGTTTGTCACTTCCAGGTAGTTCAACTTCCCCAGAACCGTGACGTCGCCGATCGTTTTCGCCGCTTCACGCAGCACCTGCGGAATCAACACCCGCCCTTGCGCATCCATCTCCGCCACCTGGCCGTAATAACTAGTGCGGTCCAGCCACTTCTTTTTCGCGACGGACGGCGGTTTGCTCACCACTTCGTCTTCGATCTTTTGCCACTCCGGCATCGGCCATACCTGTGCCCGCTCGCCATCGAGGCTGGTGATGAAGAACTGCGACCCATAGCGCTCGTCCACAACGCGCTTGAAGTCTGCAGGGATCTTCAGCCGCCCCTTTTCGTCCACGCGGGTTGGGTGATTGCCACGAAACATCTGGTCCGAACCCGCCTCTTTGGTGCTACTCTGCTTGCGTTCGATGTGGATTCGAGTGATTCAGACTACTTCTGACCACTCTTGACCACTTCCAACCACATCCTAGCCCACCTTTCCCCCCGGTCAAATGGGAAAAGCGGAAAGCCATTCAGGCAACGCTATAGGGTGGGCGAAACCACAAGTACATGCGGTTTCCATGCTAAGAACCACAATGGGTCGTGTTTATCGACTGGATTCCGGGGGCTTGTCAGGAGAGAAATTTCGCTGTATACGCCTTTTCTTCGCCATTACGATGGTTATGAAAATGACGCGATCGGGGGATTCCCTGTTGAAAACCAGGCCGAAATTCCTGGTGGTCTGAGGAAAACTCGCACCACCCCAGGAAAAAAATTAGTCAATGCCCCCGGCGATGAGCGCGCAACCGCAATTGCTGGACCCAGACCAGGTACATCAGCACCAGCACATTGATCAGCGTGACCCCCACCTTCACCCAGGTGAAGTGGCGGATGATCTCGAAGATCTCCCACGGCAGGAACGAGGCGGTGAGCCCGATCGTAAGCCACTCCGCCCAGGTCTTCTCCAGCGCGAGTCCGATGCCTTCGACGAAGTCGAGGCCTGCCTTGAGAAAGATACCGGCGCTGATCAGCCTCATCTTGTGCGGCGTCAGCAATTGGACCTTGTCGAGCAGGATGTTGACGAAATGGCTTTCCGGATCGATCCGCAGCGCCAAAGCCGCCCGCAACAGCATGTCTCCGATGTCCCGGTGTAGAAGCCGGACAACGCCGAATCCCAGCAGCACAAAGAACAGGCCTTCAAGAATCTTGAACGCGCCTATGATGATGAGCCAGCGGTCGTGCCGATGCCGTGTCTCTAATTTCTTCGTCTGTTGTGTCGCCATTCGCCCTTATGTATTAGACCATCAGATGCACAACTGGCTGAATCATCGGGGATTCGGCACAAAAGATGTCAGGCGTCTGCGCGCCCTCCAAGGAGACAACGTAAAACAAGCGCTCGGGGTTCCGATTGCGAACTCTCGTACTGGTCCTGCGTGATGCGGATATCTGTATTTCCTCACAAAAACAATCCGTTCGTGAGTGCCGTGCGTTCCTCAAGTGCAGATGCAATCGGAACAAGCGTCGGCTGGCACGACAGGATGAAAGGACCGAATGACATGAGATTCAAGCAATTTTCCGCAGTCATTGTTGCTGTGGTATTCAGCTTTCTTGCATTGGCATCGTTCGCACAGGATTCGACGAAGAAAGACCCTAGTGTGGGCGGCGCCGCGATGTATCCGACCAAGAACATTGTCGAGAACGCAGTCAATTCCAAGGACCATACGACGCTGGTTGCAGCGGTCAAAGCCGCCGGTCTGGTCGATACACTTTCCGGTCCCGGTCCCTTTACCGTGTTTGCGCCGACCAACGAAGCGTTCAAAGCGTTGCCGGCAGGTACCGTAGACACTCTGCTGAAGCCCGAAAACAAAGACCATTTGAAAAAGATACTTACCTATCACGTCGTTGCTGGAACCATGGACTCGAAGGCGATTAAGAAGGCCATCAAAGAGGGCGGCGGCAAGGCGACACTGACAACGGTTGAGGGTGGCACTCTTACCGCATCCATAAAGGGCGGACAGCTCATGCTGACCGACGAAAAGGGCGGCACAGCGACCGTCACCGTCAAGGACGTCTACCAGTCAAATGGCGTCATTCATGTCATCAACGCAGTTCTGATGCCCAACTAAGTTCCCTACCAGCCCCACCCGAAAAGACAGCCACGGAGGAAGGCGGCCATACCGCCTACCTCTTTGCCTTTCTGTACCGGCCTGACTGCTTTCGCCTCGCAGCCATGCGGCATCTACACTTTCACTATGGTTGGCGATCTCTCCATGACCGGCCGAGTAGGGAATCCTGAGAAGCAGCAGCGCAGGCCGCGGCTCTCCTTTATTACGGAGCAGTGGGTTCCCTTCCCGCTCGACCGCGTCTTCGCCTTCTTTGCTGATCCGCTGAACCTGCCGCGGCTTATGCCCGCCTGGCAGGACGCACGTATCGACAGCCTGGAACTGCACGCGCCAGAGACTGAAAGCGCTGTGCATGCGGCGGGGCGCGGCTCGCGCATTTTGCTGAGCTTCCGACCGCTCCCTCTCTCGCCCATCCGGCTGCGCTGGCTCGCCCTCATCGACGACTACATGACCGATCACCATTTCTGCGATCTGCAGGTGACCGGCCCGTTCGGCTATTGGCGGCACTGCCATCTGGTGAGAGCAGAGGCACATGGCGAGGTCGAGGGGACACGCGTTACCGACGTCGTCGATTATCAATGGCTCCGCGGCTCGGTCGGTCGCGCGATCGATACTCTGGGTGGACGGCTGCGGATACGTCAGCTCTTCCGCTATCGGCAGCGGCAGCTCCTACGATTGCTGCGGGATCGTTCGCGGACCTGATGCACGAGCAATCGCCCTGCGGGCGATGCTATGCATCAACGCACCGCCAGCCTGCGGCGCTGCGCGACCTCACGACACTCCTGATTTGAGAAGCCATCCAGAGTCATCTCCTTCCGTCTCACGAGCTCTCCATTCGCTGGATGCCGGAATTCTGCGGAAGGCGCCAATTTCTAGGCGGAGATCTGAATGGCAATGACATCGCTCGTCGCCGAAAAAGAATCTGCTTGCTCAGAAGAAGACCGACTTGTGAATGAGGCTTCTAGCGCGCAACCAGACGATGCTTCGTCGGCTTCAGCAGCGGCTCCAGTTTTTCCAGCGCCGCCTCCACGCTGATGCCGTGCTTCGCTCGCAGCGCCTCGACCTTGCCGTGCTCGATGAAGCGGTCCGGCCAGCCGATGCGCACCACCGGCGTATGGAAGCCCATCTCGCTCAGCGCCTCCAGCACCGCGCAGCCGAAACCGCCCATCAGCACGTGGTCTTCAAAGGTAACGAAGGCCTGGACCTTGCGCGCGTACTGTCCCAGCACGTCGCGGTCGAGCGGCTTGACGAAGCGTGGATTGATCAGCGCGACAGAGCGGCCCTCGCGCTCCAACGCATCCGCAAGCTCGGTCGGCCATCGGCAGCAATGCGCCAAGACCGAGCACCGCAATCTCATCACCGTCACGGATCACCTCCGCCTTGCCGATAGGCAGGGCGATAGGTTGCTCCTTCACCTGCACGCCGGTCCCGGTGCCGCGCGGATAGCGGATCGCGCTGGGGCCGTTGTGCAGCAAGCGCGGTGTGCATCATGTCGGCCAGCTCGTCCTCATCCTTCGGCACCATGTGCATGATGTTCGGAATGCCGCGCAGATAGCTGATGTCGAAGAGGCCATGATGCGTCGGGCCGTCATCGCCGGACAGTCCGCCGCGATCCATGCAGAACATCACCGGCAGATTCTGCAGGCAGACGTCGTGCACGATCGGATCGAACGCGCGCTGCAGGAACGTGGAATAAATCGCGCAGAACGGCCGGTAGCCCTTCGTCGCCATGCCCGCGGCGAAGATGCACAGCGTGCTCCTCCGCAATGCCGACGTCGAAGTATCGCGTCGGATGATGCGGCCGGTAGAGATCGAGCGCCGTGCCGTTGGGCATGGCAGCCGTGATCGCGACAACCTTCTCATCCTTGTCGGCCAGCTTCACCAGCGTCTCGGCGAAGACCTCGGAGTAAGTCCGCTGCCCGACCGGCTTGGTCTCGCCGGTCTTCGGGATCGTACGGCCCCAGGCCGTGGAACTTCTTCTGCTTTTCGAGCGCCGGCTGGAACCCGCGGCCCTTCTGCGTTAGCACGTGCAGCAGAACCGGCATCTCCTGGCGCTTGAGGAACTTGAAGGTCTCAATCAGCAGCTCGAGGTCGTGGCCATCGAGCGGACCGTAGTAGTTCAGGCCGAACTCCTCGAAGAGCATCGACGGCCACAGCATGCCCTTCGCTGCCTCCTCGGCCTTCCGTACCACTTTGGCGGCAGTCTTGCCGCCGAAGCGTTCGATCAGGCGGCCCGCGCGCGCGTGCAAATGCGTGTAGTGTTCGTTGGTCACGATCTTGTGCAGGTAGTTGGCGATCGCGCCGACGTTGCGATCGATCGACCACTCGTTGTCGTTGAGCACCACGATCAGACGCTTGGTCTGGTCGCCGATGTTGTTCAACGCCTCGAAGGAAATGCCGTTGGTAAACGCGGCATCGCCGGCCATGGCCACAATGTTCTCGCGCTGCCGGCCAGATCGCGCGCTACCGCCATGCCCAGAGCCGCGGAAAGCGCAGTGCCCGGCATGTCCTGCGCCGTAGGCATCGTGCTCGCGATCTCCGTGCGCAGCATGAAGCCATTCAGCCCGCCCGGCTGTCGGATGGTATGAAAGCGATCCGCTCGTCCGGTCAGCAACTTGTGCACGTAGGCCTGGTGGCTGACGTCGAAGACAAACTTGTCGATTGGCGTGTCGAACACGTAGTGCATGGCCAGCGTCAGCTCAACGACGCCCAGGTTCGGCCCGAGATGGCCGCCGGTCTTGGAAAGACTCGAGATCAGCAGCTCGCGGATCTCCTGCGCAAGCTCTGTCAACTGCGCCACGGACATCCGCTTGATGTCTGCAGGCGACTGAATAGAACGGAGATGTTCGCTCATCGTGGGAACCACGTATTGGACGCTGCTTCAGAGAAAAACGTCCCGCAAAGGTGCCGGGACGGCGCGTCACAGCTCTCGCCCCCAAGTATACCAACCGGTGTCGCAACCGGGTGTCGGAGAGTCCGGCCCAAGGTAGTAACTGATCGAGCAATTTCGCATTCGGAAGCAAACGGCCTCAGAAAGCTGGGGAGAAGAACATATCGATGCCGCAGCGCCGAAAATTGTCGTCAGTCCCGATGGACAGCAGAGCTCATGTTTCCGCGACGCCTTCACCCGCAGGAATTAAATCCCGGAATTCCACCGCTCCCCTTTCGCTAGCATGTGCCCACGTCCCCAGAAAGGAGAATCACGCAAGTAACGGATTTTGCCCGGTTTGCCAGCCTGTCTGCACCAATTGTGGCAGTGGCTCACACCCCGCGCTTTGAAACAATGCTTGCAGGCGATTCTTCCTCCTCATCCATGCAGATTGCCAGTCCTACCATGATGCAAAGAGATGAAGCCGAGAGGCTCAAATCTCTCGCGCAGTACGAAATCCTCGATACGTTGCCGGACCCGGCACTGGATGAGATCACTCGCCTTGCGGCAAGCTTTTGTCGCGCGCCCTACGCCTTCATCTCGTTTATCGACGCGAGCCGCGTCTGGTTTAAATCACGCATCGGCTTCCTGAGCCGCCAGCAGCCGCGCGCTACATCGGCCTGCCAGTACACCATTCTTGAGCCGAACGCGATGGTGATTGACGATGCTGCGCAGGATTATCGCTTTGCGCCCTCCGGCGTGCCGCTCGCTGCAACCACCTACTGCCGCTCCTACGCGGCGGCGCCGATCTTCGCGCCCAACGGCGCTGTGCTCGGCACGCTGGCCGTCTGCTCGCCTGAGCCGAACATGTTTACCCGCGAGCATGGCCGCACGCTCGAAGTGCTGGCGCGGCAGATCATCACGCGGCTTGAGCTCTACACCAAGACCAATCAGCAGGACCGCGTCGTGCGCTCGCGTCAGCGCATCGAGCGCGCGCTCACTGTGGAGCGGAACTTCGTCACCTCCGTTCTCGATTCCATTCACGCTCTGGTGCTGGTGCTCGACACCGCCGGACGCATCGTGCGCTTCAATCGCGCATGCGAGACCGTCAGCGGCTTCAGCTTTGCCGAATTGGTAGGCCGCTCGTTTCCGGAAGAGCTCTTCCCGCCCGAAGAACGCGATCACGCCATGCGCATGTTCGAGCAGGCACGCGCAGGCAAGCTCGACGGCAGCTACGAGATGCACTGGCGCACACGCGACGGCGGAATGCGCCGCATCGCCTGGACCGCCAGCTCGCTCAACGATCCGCAGGGCGACATCAATTTCGTCATCACCACCGGCATCGACGTCACCGAGCAGCGGCAGGAGCTCGATCGCCTGCGCACCAGTGAGGCGCGCTATCGCCACCTCGTCGAAGGCTCGCTCGGCATCATCTGCACCCACGACCTCGACGGCAACATTCAATCGATCAATGCGCACGCCGCAGCAATCCTCGGCCACACCCCGGAGGAGATCGTCGGTACGCCGCTCTTCGACTACATTGCGGACGATCACAAGCGCGATTACGAGCAGTACGTGAGCGCGCTGAACGAGCAGCACGAACATCAGGGGCTGTTCTATTTCAAGCGCCCAAATGGCCAATCCGCTGTCGTTGCCTATCGCAACAAGCTGCTGCAACTGCCCGGCACCGAGCCCATCGTGCTGAGCCACGGCATCGACATCACCGAGCAGACCGACGCCGAGGAGAAGCTGCACACTCTGATGCGCCAGCGCGAATCGATCCTCGCCTCGGTAGGCGACGGCATCTGGGGTCTCGACGTCCACGGCAATCTCACCTTCTGCAACGAGGCCGGCGCCAGCATGTTCGGCTACAAGGTGGACGAGATTATCGGCAAGAACACGCACCAGCTGGTCCACCACTCGAAGGCTGACGGCACGCCCTATCCCTACGAGGATTGCCCCATCCAACGCGCGCTCCACTCCGAGGAGCCAGTGCGCGTGGACAACGAAGTCTTCTGGCGCAAGGACGGCACCTTCTTCCCAGTGGAATACGTCGCCCGCCAGCTCGTGCACGACGGAATCGTCAGCGGTACGGTCGTCGCCTTCGCCGATGTTTCCGAACGCCGCCGCCTCGATCGCATGAAGGACGAGTTCATCTCGACTGTGAGCCACGAACTGCGCACACCGCTCACTTCGCTGCGCGCCGCGCTCGGCCTCATCGCCGGCGGTGTGCTCGAGAAGCGTCCGGAGAAGCTCGCCCAGATGCTCGATGTCGCCATCGGCAATTGCGATCGCCTCGTCCGCCTGGTCAATGACATTCTCGACTTCGAGCGCATCGGCTCCGGCCGCCTGCCCTTGCATCGCGAGAAAGCGAACGCGGTGGACCTCCTGCGCCGCGCGGCAGACCTGCAGCACACTGCTGCTGCGAGCCACAACATCACCTTCCGCATCGACGCACAGCCCGTGGACGTGATGGTGGACGTCGATCGTACGCTGCAGACATTGACCAACCTCATCAGCAATGCCGTGAAGTTCTCACCTCCGGGCGACGAGGTGCGCCTGACCGCCACCGCAACCGGAGAGAACGAAGTCACCTTCGAAGTCGAAGATCACGGCCGCGGAATCCCACCGGAAAAACTCGAGATCATCTTCGAGCGCTTCCAGCAGGTGGACGCATCGGACTCGCGCTCCATGGGCGGCACCGGTCTCGGCCTCGCCATCTGCCGGGCCATCGTAGAGCAGCACGGAGGCCGCATCAGCGTGCACTCCAAGCTCGGCCAGGGCAGCGTCTTCACCTTCACCATGCCGCGCTCGATCAGCTAGGCTCCCGCTCTGCGAGGCGCAGGCTGAGATATCCACGGACTCCGATCGGGGCCCCGCTTCTCCCTGGTTCGGACAAGTCAAAGATCAGCAGATCTATCCCATAGCCATACCTGCAGCTAACCTTTACAGCTTACCTGTATATGTGACATGCTCGTTCTGTGAGCCGTCCACCAATTCCTCCAGACAACGAACTCGCTTCCGCAATCGCCCTTGAAGTTCGTACGGTATTCCGCAAGATCAAGCGGCATCTCCGTGAACAAGGGGAGCGCGGCGACCTGACGCCGTCGCAGATATCTGTTGTGCTTCGACTGGAAGAAAGCGGGTCGGCTACCGTCTCCAGCCTCGCCCGGAGCGAAGGGATGCGCCCTCAATCGATGAGCGCCGTGATACTGCCGCTGCAGGAAGCGGGATTAGTGAGTGGCATGCCTGACCCGAACGATGGTCGACAGACTCTGATGTCTCTCACGCCCAAATGCCGTCAGTGGCTCAAGGAGGGTCGTGCCAGGAGACAAGACTGGCTCACCCGAAGAATCTCGCAAAAGCTTTCTGTCCATGAGCAGGAAAGGCTTCGCGCGGCTCTCGGACTGCTGACCAAGCTTGTTGACGATTAGTTCACTCAAGTCCGGTCGCCTATGACTTCCACTTGGTTTCCAGGAGAACCAGCGATGCCCCTTACTGCTCTTGACCCCATTCCCGCGTTGATCGTCATCGACCTGCAGAAAGGCACAGCCGGTCATCCCCTCATCCACCCGCTCTCGGAGATCGTTGATCGCACCCGCGAGTTGATCGCAGCATTTCGAGCCGAAGGCCTTCCGCTCGTGCTGGTCAATGTAGCGGGACGGCCGCCGGGACGGACGGAACAAGGCTCACGCAGCAGCCAAACATTCGTCGAGGGTTGGAACGAGCTTCTGCCCGAGTTGGGGCAGCAACCCAGTGACATCCTCGTCACCAAGCGCAGTTGGGGCGCATTCGCGACAACAGACCTGGAAGCTCAGCTCAAAACGAAGAACGTCACGCAGGTCGTCATCACAGGAATTGCAACGTCTGTCGGCGTGGAGGCTACAGCACGCCAGGCCTATGAACAGGGCTTCCACGTGACGCTTGCGCTGGATGCGATGACCGATCTTCGCCAGGAGGCGCACGAGTACAGCATCGCGAATGTCTTCCCTCGTCTTGGTGAAACAGGAACAACGCAGGAGATTCTCTCTCTGCTGAAGAAGAGGAGCGCCGCAGTATGAACTGGCTTCACCTCGTTTCGTATTTTTTTGGGGGCGCCTTTGCCGCCAACGCCATCCCTCACTTGGTCTCGGGCATGACGGGGCGTCCCTTCCAAAGCCCCTTTGCAACCCCGCCGGGTAAAGGCCTCTCCTCGTCGACGGTCAACGCTCTTTGGGGGTTCTTCAACGCTGGTCTCGGGTATCTCCTGATCGCTCACGTCGGTGTTTTCGATCCGCGTGCGATGGCCCACATCCTTCCCTTCGGCTTGGGCGCGCTGCTCATCTGCGTGCTCAGCGCGCGTCACTTCGGGCAGTTCCACGGTGGCAACAGATCCACGCCCGCATGACCAATCCAGCCTCCGCTACGTTCCGCTCCTTAAAAAGCTTCAATTTCCGGTTGTGGACGGCTGGTGCTTTGGTCTCCAACATCGGGACCTGGATGCAGCGCATAGCGCAGGACTGGCTCGTACTCACGCAGTTGACGCATCATGATGCTTCGGCGTTGGGTATCGTCACGGGCCTGCAGTTTGCTCCGCAGCTTCTTCTGCTGCCCTGGACGGGATCGGCGGCGGACCGGCTGAATCAGCGCAGGTTGCTGATGTTTACCCAGGCTGCAATGGGCCTGCTTGCGGTCTTCCTCGGAGTGCTCACGGTTGAAGGAGTCGTTCGGCTTTGGCACGTCTACGTCTTCGCTTTCCTGTCTGGCTCTGCCGCCGCGCTGGATGCTCCTGTTCGGCAGACCTTCGTGTCCGAGATGGTCGGTGACGGCGACCTTCCAAACGCCGTGGCCCTGAACTCCACCTCCTTCACTGCCGCCCAGATGATTGGTCCCGCAGTTGCAGGTTTGCTCATTGCAAACGTTGGCACCGGCTGGGCGATTCTGCTGAACGGGCTCTCCTTCGGCGCGGTACTGGCCTCGATGGCCTTCTTCCGTCTCTCCGAGCTCCGCACAACCGCCAGAGCGCATCGTTCAAACTCCGGATTCCGGGAAGGGCTTCGCTACGTGTGGAGACGTCGAGACCTTCGAGCCATCCTGGTCATGCTGCTTCTGATCGGCACCTTCAGCTTTAATTTCCCATTCTTCATCTCCACCATGGCCGTAACCATCTACCACTCCGATGCACGGGGTTTCGGTTTGCTCTCTTCCATCATGGCGGTAGGGACCATTACAGGAGCGCTGTTTGCCGCACGTCAGGAAAAGCCAAGCTTCCCGTCGCTGACGGTGGGCGCTGCAGTTTTTGGACTTGGATGTGCTCTGGCCGCACTTGCACCTGGATACTGGTGGTTTGCGGCTGGCCTTGTCGTGGTCGGTGCCGCTGCCATGACGTTCACCAATGGCACCAACAGCCTCATGCAGCTCTCAACAGAACCATCGATGCGTGGAAGGGTGATGGCCCTCCGGGTCGGCATCGCCCTCGGAGGAATGGCGTTTGGCGCACCGGTCCTCGGTTGGGTTGCAAACCACTTCGGCCCGCGATGCTCCCTAGGGATAGCCGCTGTTGCTGACTTCGCGGCGGCTTTGGTAGCAGTCTCTGCCATCAGCGCAGAAAAAACCGATGCTCACGCAGTCTCTAGTCCTGTGAAGCCGGCTTCACAACAGGATCAAATTTCATAATCCCAACGCTTAAGCGCAGTTTCAATTTCAAACGGCGGCAGAGCTTTTCTTCAGAAATGAAGATATAGAGAGGCCGCGATCATTCGCAGGCCTTTCATTTTGCTCACCGGTTCTTCGCGGACCGGCCCAGTCAGTCCTCTTTGTTCTCCGTCAGCCGGGCGATCACCTGCAGATCTTCGAGCGTGGTCGTATCCCCTTTGATCTCCCCTGCGCCTGCCGCCAGTTCGCGCAGCAGGCGGCGCATGATCTTGCCGCTCCGCGTCTTCGGCAACGCGTCCGTGAAGCGGACATCGTCCGGCCGCGCCAGCGCGCCAATCTCCTTGGCCACCCACGCGCGCAACTCGTCCTTTAACTCCTTTGACGGCTTGTGGCCCCCCTCAAGCGTGACAAAGGCAGAGATCGCCTGCCCTTTCAGATCGTGCGGACGCCCGACCACCGCCGCCTCCGCTACCTTTGGATGTGCCACCAGCGCACTCTCCACTTCCATCGTGCCCAGCCGATGGCCGCTCACGTTGATCACGTCGTCCACCCGGCCCAGCAGCCAGTAGTAGCCCTCCGCGTCCTGGCGCGCGCCGTCACCCGTGAGATATGTCCCGGGAATTCCGACCAATAAGTCTTCTCAAACCGCTCCGGATCGCCATAGATGGTGCGCGCCATGTATGGCCAGGGCTGCCGGATCACCAGTAGGCCGCCCTTTTCTTTGGGAACAGGCTTTCCCTCCTTCGTCACAATCTCAGGCACAATTCCCGGCAACGGCAGCGTTGCAGAACCGGGCTTTGTCGGAACCGCACCCGGCAGCGGTGAGATCATCATGCCGCCCGTCTCGGTCTGCCACCAGGTATCCACAACGGGGCAGCGGCCGTGACCAATCTTGTCGTGATACCACATCCATGCCTCGGGATTGATCGGCTCACCAACCGATCCCAGCAGCCGCAGCGATGCCAGCGAATGCTTCTCCACATGCTCGTTGCCGAGCCCGATGAATGCGCGGATCGCCGTAGGCGCCGTGTAGAAGACCGTCACCTTGTGATCGTCGATAATCTTCCAGAAGCGATCCGGCGCGGGGCAGGTGGGCGCGCCTTCATACATCAGCGTCGTCACGCCGTTCTGCAGAATCCCGTAGATCACATACGAGTGGCCGGTGACCCACCCAATATCCGCGGAACACCAGTAGACGTCGTCCTCCTTCAGATCAAAGACCAGCTTGCTGGTGTAGTCGTCCCCACGCTATAACCCCCGGTGGTGTGCACCAGCCCCTTCGGCTTTCCCGTGGTTCCCGAGGTATAGAGGATGTAGAGCGGATGCTCCGCATCGACCGGTTCGGCCGGGCATTCCGGCGCGGCCTTCTCTATCAGCTCGTGCCACCATAGATCGCGCCCCGCCTTCATCTCGATCTCGCTGCCGGTGCGTCGATAGACAACCACCTTCCTCACACTTGGACAGTGCTCCAGCGCCTCGTCCACAATCTTCTTCAGCTTCACCTCTGCGGCACGTCGGTACGATCCATCCTGCGTAACCACAGCCACGCACTGCGCGTCGTTGATACGGTCCACCAGCGCGTTGGCCGCAAAGCCGCCAAAGATGACAGAGTGCACCGCGCCAATACGCGCACATGCCAGCAGCGCAATCGCAAGCTCGGGCGTCATGCCCATATAGATCGCGACGCGATCGCCCTTCTTCACGCCGAGATCTTTCAGCACGTTCGCAAATCGCTGCACTTCCCCGTGCAGCTCGCGAAAGGTCAGCTTGCGGACCTCGCCCGGCTCTCCCTCCCACACGATCGCAGTCTTCTCGGCTCGCGTGCCCAGCGCGTGCCGATCGACGCAGTTGTGGCAAAGATTGAGTTTGCCGCCCACAAACCACTGCGCGCGCGGCGGCTGCCAGTCCAGCACCTTGGTCCACGGCGTGAACCAGTCCAGCTCGCCGGCAATCTCAGCCCAGAATGCCTCCGGCTCATCGATGGAGCGGCGATACAACTTCTCATAAGCGGCCATCCCGCTCACGTGCGCCTTGGCTGCGAAATCCGCAGGCGGCGGAAATACGCGGGTCTCATTCAGTGTGGAGCTGAAATGCTGATTTTCTGCCGTGTCGGCCATGCCTTTCGATGTCCTCCGCGCGGCGATTTTAAACCGCACACACGCGCTCCACACTAAAGGTTCGCAGCGATTGACGGCAAGCGGGCCAACTTCGAGCCCTTAACCGATGCGTGTTGCTGTTGCGTGAATGTTCTTCGCCTCCAGCACCGGCCGCGGCCGGCAAGTCCGAGCGACTCCATGGATCGCCTGCCATCTCTCGCCGGCTCGTCTGTCGTGTTCAATTCAAAATACGGAAGAGCCCGCTTCGACTTGCGAAAGCGGGCTCCCAGTGGTTGTGCTGCGTTTGGTTAGTGACAGCTTACGTCGTCAACTGCCGTCAGCTTCAGGGAAGCGGAGGTCAGCTTCCGCCCATAGCAGTAGCCCAACGTGTTGTTCGCCTTATAGGTCTGCATGCTGGATGTGTTGCTGGGCGTGCTATGTCCGCTCGCATCAATGAGACGTGTATCCGTCGAAGCGACTTGATTCGACACTTCGCTGCGGAATAGCGGCAGAAAGTCGAGGAACTTGTCATCGGTCACATGGGAGACCTGATTCGAAGTGCTGAGCACGCTAAAGGATCCGTCCGACCCCGCCTCCTGGTCGTATAGCAGAGTGAACGGATAGGAATAATGCTTCGTGTCAACGACTGAAAAAATGCCATCTCTGGTCGTGGTCGAAACGTGCATCGTGGTGGACTGCGTGATGTCCTGGATGTACTGGGTTTGGTTGATGGTGAACTTTTGGTTGTTGTTGAAGTTTACGATGCCGGCAACCGTAGTCGTTATGCGGCCGTGCGAAGTCGTCGTCCAGCCGCTGATCGTATAGCTGCGGGCCGAGCTCACTCCGACCGTGCCGGTGATGTTGCCGCTGGAATCTGTGTTGAGGTTCTCGCTGACTACGGGCGTCGGCGCAGCCGAAAGCGTGTCGCTCAGCAATCCGCCGTGGGTGTGTTGTGCGTGCGGATCAGTGAAGACCAACAGGTTCGCCGTTGCGAGGAAGTAGCTGTTCGCGTTGTAGACGCTGACGCCAACCGTATGAGCGTTGCCGTCGGAGAGAACGCCGGCAAACGGCGTCAGGTTCACGCGGAAAGGCTTGAAATTGAGCGTCTGCACGCCTGGGATTGGCTCCCAGAGATATGGATCGACGCCACCCGTGTAAATCCAGGGATAAACAGGTGCAATGCCAGCCGGTTTGCCGTCGATCGTGATCTCGGTCTCGCGGAACGCAGTATTTCCGCAGCTTTGGAGCTCGTCGGCAACATCGCTGGGAACGCAGCTCATCCAGAACTCGTCCCCGGACTGGCTCTGCGCGAACACATCGAGGTACGCCTCTTCGGTGTTCCCTGGAAGCATGACGCTCTGGCTCAACTGGTCGGCTGTCGTATTCAAAGTGAAGGCACCCAAGCTCGCAGTCGGCAGTGGCACCACCTCATTTGCTACTCGAGGCGCGGGATCGCGGAAATCGGCCGGGTAGAAATCAAGCTGGGCGTTCGCGTAGATGATGCCGGTGTAGTCCACGCCGCCTGACTCGCCAACGAAGTTGCCAAGGATCGCATGACCTGTCTGCGGAGCCTTCAAGCCGGCGCTCAGGTCCGTGACATCGCTCTCCACATGCCAGGAGGGGCTCAACGTAGCGCGCGGCTCCGCGGTCGTGCCGTAGTAAATGTTCATGTTGCCGATCAGGAACTGCGCCGTGCGATCGAACTGGCGTCCTGCCGTGACCGTGAAGTCGGCGGAGAAGACGACCTTCGCCCACGGACCGTGGCAATCCGAAGGTGGCGCGTAACTGAAATCCTTGATGTTGAAGTCGGCGAACTGCTCATTGGTGAACAGCTGCACCGTGCAGGGTTTTGTATGCGGCCGCGCGACGGGTGGATCGGCTGTGATCGGATTGGAGGATCCGATCTGTGGACCGTTAGTCACAACAACCTGTGCGGGCAGCGCAGCGGTCAATGTGAACAGCCCCGCGGCCAGCAGGGCACTTCGGAAGAACAGCTTTGGAGGAATGAGTTGCGTCATGTAAGGGCTCCCAGAATCGAAAATCGCAGTCCGCCGGTAAAACATGCGGCGCGAAATGGCTGCCAGCATAGCACGCTGGATGGCGGCCCCGGCAGCGGCGGGTCAGCGCCACATTTTCATGCAGCAAACAACGAATGCGGAGGGCCGAAGGCAGTCGCTTGACATCGCTACGCTCTTTTCTGATACTTGCATAGTTTGTCTACGTAGGCAGCCTATGGAAGTCAACGGAGAACCGAATGCCTTCCGATCGTGACGAAATCCCCCCGGGGACTCTCTACCTGCTCATCCTGAAAAGCATCGCCCGGCACGGCGAGCTGCACGGCTTTGAGATCGCCAACGCAATCCAGCAGACCTCCGAAGATGTGCTGCAGGTGGAGGAAGGATCGCTCTATCCGGCACTGCAACGGATGCTCATCAAAGGCTGGGTCACCGCACGTTGGGGCACCACGGCCGGCAATCGCCGCGCCCGCTATTACCAGCTCACAGCGGCGGGCCGCAAACAGCTAGCCATCGAGATTTCGCAATTTCAGCGCGTCATGGGTGCGATCGCGCGCGTGATCCAGACCGCTTAAATAGGAGGAGGTTCGCCATGAGCCGGCTCGGGGAATGGGGAAGACGCTTCGGCATGCTGTTACGCCGCGAACGGGTTGCCACCGATCTCCAAGACGAGATGCAGTTGCACCTCGACATGCGCCGCCAGCAGCAGTTGGAAGCAGGTGTGCCGCCCAGCGATGCCGGCGCTGCTGCGCGCCGCCGCTTCGGCAATCCCACGCTGCTGCGCGAGCGCAGTTACACCGCGTGGGGATGGAGTTGGCTCGAAAGCCTTGCGCAGGACATCCTCTACGGCCTGCGCGCGATGCTGCGCTCACCCGGCATCACATTGGTCGCGCTGCTTTCACTTGCGCTCGGCATCGGCGCCAACACCGCCATCTTCAGCCTGATGGATGCCGTCATGCTGCGCTCGCTCCCGGTAAAGAATCCGCAGCAGCTCGTGCTTCTCGGTGGAGCGAATTCCAACGGAATCACCGATGAATTCGGTGGAACCGGGCTTTATTCGTACCCGTTCTATCGAGAGTTGCAAAAGCAGAACCAGGTCTTCTCCCAGACAGCCGCGATCTTCAGTATGTCAAGCGACGTCCACGGCACCGTGTCGGGTCGCAATCAGGCCGAGCCGATGCATGTGCAACTGGTCTCCGGCACGTATTTCCCTCTGCTTGGTGTGCAAGCCATCATCGGCCGCGCGCTCACCGACCAGGACGACAACACACAGGGCAATCATCCAGTCGCAGTCGTCAGCGACTCGTGGTGGAAGAAAGGCCTCGCGCGCGATCCCAATGTGCTGAATCGCACGCTGAAAATAGGAGACACGACGTACAGCATCATTGGCGTGGCTCCTCCCGAATTTTTCGGAACGACAGTCGGTCAGTCTCCGGACATCTGGATTCCGATGTCGATGGTGGAGCAGATACCACCTCACTTCAAGGGCGCCTATTCTGAGAATTTTACGGAATCGCTGTACATCCTGGGCCGCCTCAAGCCCGGCGTCAGCATAGCCCAGGCCACAACAAATGTGAACCTGCTCTTTCAGCAGATCCTGCGCCAGTTTCGCGGCTCTCTCAGTCAGGACGATGCCAAGGCTCTGAAACAAGCACACGTACCTCTTACACCGATGGCAACGGGACTCTCCGGCCTGCGCCGCCAGTTCTCCGACCCACTGAAGGTCCTGATGGGCATCGCCGGCATGGTGCTCTTGATCGCCTGCGCCAATATTGCGAATCTGCTGCTGGCGCGTTCGACAGCACGGACGCGCGAGTTTGCCGTGCGGCAGGCGCTTGGCGCAGGACGCGGCCGCCTGGTTCGGCAACTTCTCACCGAAAGCATGATGCTCGCGCTAACAGGCGGTGCGCTGGGCATCGCCTTTGCCGCAGGCGCCAGCCGTCTGCTGGTGCGTATGGTTTCCGGTGGTCCGGAGGCGATTCCGCTCAACGTGTCGATTGACACGAGCATGCTTCTCTTCACCGTGGCAGTAACGCTGATCACCGCGCTTCTCTTCGGGAGCATTCCGGCCCTGCGCGCAACTCGCCTGGAACTCACACAATCGCTCAAGGATCGGCAGGGCGCAGCCACGGTACGCAGTAAAGGATTGTTGGCAAAGTCGCTCATCATCTCGCAGGTAGCCTTCTCTCTGCTGCTGGTCGTCGCCGCGGGACTCTTCCTCCGCAGTCTGGTCAATCTCACGCGCGTCGATCTCGGCTTCGACAAGCAGAACGTCCTCTTTGTCCACCTGGACGAGAGCTCAGCGGGCTATAAAAACGACGAGCCGCGTATCTACTCTCTTTACCGGCAGATCACGGAAAGGGTGAATGCGTTGCCTGGAGTTCACGGCGCCGCCTTCTCCTCCTTTGTCTTCCATGAGGGCAGTTGGAACGGTAGCGTTCAGGTGGACGGCGCAGAAAAGCCCTCTGACGTGGATGTAAAACATAACGTCATCACCGATGGATACTTCTCCGCCTTACATATTCCTCTGCTTGCAGGGCGAAACTTCGGCCCGCAGGACACCGCCACCTCGCAGAAGGTCGCCATCATCAGCGAGCGGATGGCGCGCACCATGTTCCCGAAGGGCAATCCCATCGGCCGCCACTATTCTCTGGGAGACAAAGACGAACACCAGGTGATCGGCATCGCGAAAGATGTGAAGTTCGGGAGCCTTCAGGAAGATCCCGAAACCCTCGACTACGTACCCGCAACCCAGCACCCCATGTATCTCGGCGATTTCGTGGTTCGCTACACCGGCGACTTCGGCGCTGTCTCCTCCGCAGTCCAGCGGACCATCCACGATGTCGACCACACGCTTCCCATCACAGACGTCAGCACGCTGGATGAATGGGTCTCCCGCTCCATCACCGATCAGCGCGTCATCGCGCAGCTCTCCACCTTCTTCGGCCTGCTGGCGATATTCCTCTCCGCCATCGGCATCTACGGCCTCATGTCGTATGTGGTCAGCCGCCGCACCAACGAAATCGGCATTCGCATGGCGCTCGGCGCGGAGCGTATGCACGTCCGCTGGCTGGTCATGCGGGAAGTGCTGATCCTCGTCGCGGTCGGTATCGCCATCGGCGTGCCCGCCGCCCTGCTCTCCAGCAGGCTAGTGGCCAGCATGCTCTTTGGCCTACGAGCAACGGATTCCGCCAGCCTGCTGGCCGCCATCGCCGTCATGCTCGCCATCGCCGCACTGGCCGGGTATCTGCCGGCGCGACGTGCCTCGCGCGTCGATCCCATGGTTGCGCTCCGCTACGAATAGGAGCAGGAAAATGGATTGGCTCAAAGAACTCGCGCGCCGCATCCGCATGCTCCTTCATCGGCAGCAGGCCGCCGGTGAGCTCGCCGAGGAGATGCAACTGCACCTCGACCTGCGCCGCCAGCAGCAGATGGAAGCAGGCGTCGCGCCCCACGATGCCGGCGCCGCCGCACGCCGCCGCTTCGGCAATCCGACGCTGCTGCGCGAGCAAAGCTATGCCGCCTGGGGTTGGAACTGGCTCGAAACGCTCGCGCAGGACATTCTTTACGGTCTGCGCGCGATGCTGCGCTCCCCCGGCATTACCCTCGTGGCGCTGCTTTCGCTCGCGCTTGGCATCGGCGCGAACACCGCCATCTTCAGCCTGATGGATGCCGTAATGCTGCGCTCGCTGCCGGTAGAAGATCCAGGGAAGCTCGTGCTCCTCGGAACGGGGGATGCCTGGGGTATCACGGACGCCTTCGGCCGCACCGATCTCTTCTCCTATCCCTTTTATCGGCAGATGCGGCAGCGGAACCAGGTCTTCTCCAATGTCGCTGCGTTTTTCAGCATCGTGAACAACGTCTACGGCTCGGTCGAAGGACGCAAAGAGACCGAGCCGATGCATGTGCAACTAGTCTCCGGCACGTATTTCTCAACTCTCGGCGTCCAGGCGATGCGCGGCCGCATGTTCACCGATGAGGACGATCGTATCGAGGGCGCCAATCCAGTAGCCGTCGTCAGTGATGCGTGGTGGAAACGCAGACTGGGTCGGGATCCGGAAGTTCTGAATAGCAGGCTGAAGATCGGCTCGACCATCTACACCATCATCGGCGTGGCGCCACCGGAATTCTTCGGCACGAAGGTGGGTGAATCGCCGGATATCTGGATTCCCCTCTCGATGATGAAGGCGGTTCCGCCTCACTGGGGCAGCTATACCGACAACTTCTCGGAATCGCTGGAGGTCTTCGGACGGCTCAAGCCGGGCGTGAGCATGACAGAGGCCACCTCTAACGTGAACCTGCTCTTCCAGCAGATACTCCGCGGTTTCGCCGGCGGGTTCCCAAATCAGAAGGATCAGGAAACGCTGAAGCAGGCCAGGGTCGAGCTCACATCGATGGCCAAAGGACTCTCCAATCTGCGCGCTCAATCTTCCGACTCGTTGAAGATCCTGATGGGAATCGTCGGCGTGGTGCTGTTGATTGCCTGCGCCAACATCGCCAACCTGCTGCTGGCACGTTCCACGGCGCGCACACGCGAATTCGCCGTGCGGCAGGCGCTGGGCGCGCAACGCAAACGGCTCATCCGGCAGTTGCTCACGGAAAGCCTCATGCTGGCCGTAGCCGGCGGCGCGCTGGGCGTGGGCTTTGCCGCAGGTGCCAGCCGTCTGCTTCTGCGCATTGTTTCGAGCGGCCCGGAACTCATCCCGCTCAATCTCTCCCTCGACACGCGCATGCTGCTCTTCACCGCGGGCGTCACATTGGCAACCGCCGCTGCTGTTCGGAACCGTTCCCGCATTCCGCGCAACCAGCATGGAGCTGACCGAATCGCTGAAGAACGGAAAAGGACCGGCGAATGCGCAAGCACCCGGAGTCCCGCTGGCCAGGACGCTCGTGATCTCGCAGGTGGCATTCTCCGTGGTGCTGGTGATGGTTGCCGGGCTTTTTCTGCGCAGCCTGGTCAATCTCACGCGCGTCGATACCGGATTCAACAAGGAAAACGTGCTTCGCCTGAATCTCGACGTGAGCTCGGCAGGCTACAAAGCGGATGATCCGCGGCTCCGAACCCTCTATCAGCAGATTGAGTCACAGGTCAGCGCATTGCCCGGCGTGCGCGCGGCCAGCTTCTCTGCTTTCACCTTCGGTGTCGGTGAAGGCAGTTGGAACAGCAGGATATTCGTCGCCGGCTATCACACGGACCCGTACCGACAATGTGAAGCACAACACTGTCGGCAACGGCTACTTCGCGACCATGCAGATACCGCTGATTGTCGGACGCACCTTCGGCCCGCAGGACACGCCCACGTCGCAAAAGGTCGCCATCATCAGCGAGCGGATGGCGCACACTCTGTTTCCCGCAGGCTCGCCGATCGGCCGTCACTACGGTATGGAAGACCCCAAAAGTGCAAATGACCTTGAAGTCATCGGCGTCGTGAAAGATATAAAGTTCGGCAGCCTGACCGGTGATGCGAACAAGTGGATGGTGGACTATTTGCCGGCAGTGCAGGGCGCTGGCTACTTAAATGATTTCGAAGCGCGTTATACCGGCGACTTCGGCGTAGTTGCAGCGGCAGTGCGGCGCGTCATCCATGAAGCTGACCCTAACCTGCCGATCTCCCGTGTGACCACGCTGGATGAACAAGTGGCGCGCTCCTATAGCGGCGAGCGCGTCATCGCACAGCTCTCCACCTTCTTCGGCCTGCTAGCGATATTCCTCTCCGCCATCGGCATTTACGGCCTTATGTCCTATGTGGTCAGCCGCCGCACCAACGAAATCGGCATTCGCATGGCACTCGGCGCGGAACGTATGCACGTCCGCTGGCTGGTCATGCGGGAAGTGCTGATCCTCGTCGCGGTCGGCATCGCCATCGGCGTGCCCGCCGCCCTGCTCTCCAGCAGGCTAGTGGCCAGCATGCTCTTCGGTCTCAGAGCAACCGATTCCGCCAGCCTGCTGGCCGCCATCGCCGTCATGCTCGCCATCGCCGCTCTCGCCGGCTATCTACCCGCGCGACGTGCCTCGCGCGTCGATCCCATGGTTGCCTTGCGATATGAATAAGTTGCAGCAACCCGCAAGGCTCCGGACGACTCGAATCCTTATGGAGGTCACGGATTATGTCAATCATCATCGTGATCGCTATCGGCATCGCGATACTGCTCGTCCTCCTTTTCTTCGCCGTCAACAGGTGGAGCAGCTTCGGGCGGGACCGCGCGAAGACTGCCGATTTGCGTAGCAACCGCCAGACGACGACGCCTGGCACGGACGAGCGCGGCACCGGGATCAACTAGCCCCGCAGAACCTTGTTTTCGGCGAGCAGGTCGGGGCTGTAACGTGACCCATTCTCCGCCGCTCCGTTCCGGGAGGGCAGCCCGGAGTCCTTATCTTCGAGCCGGTTAGGTGGTTTGCCGAACCTACTCGAGACGCTGAGAAAAACCTGGGCTGGCCTTCGCCCTTCATCCCTTTCCATAGCGCTGCTGATGCCATACCCACGCTGACCGCACGATATCGTCCAGCGCGCTGTACTGCGGCTTCCAGCCGAGTTCTTCGATGATCTTCTTTGAGCTGGCGACCAGCACAGCCGGATCGCCGGGGCGACGGGGTTCCTCCACCACGGGGATCGGATGCCCCGTGACGCGGCGCGCCGACTCGATCACCTGCCGCACGCTGAATCCTTTGCCGTTGCCCAGGTTGTAGATCAGACGCGAGCGCGTGGCGAGCGCCTCGAAGGCGAGGATGTGCGCATCCGCCAGATCGCCGACATGGACATAATCGCGGACGCAGGTGCCGTCCGGCGTCGGATAATCCTGGCCGAAGATCCTGATGCTCTGCCGCCGTCCCAGGGCTACATCCAGCACCAGCGGGATCAGGTGCGATTCCGGCTCATGCGCCTCGCCGCGTCCTTCCACCGCGCCCGCAACATTGAAATAGCGCAGGCTTGCATAGCGCAGGCCGTGGATGCGGTTGATCCAGATGAGCATCTGCTCTACCAGGAGCTTGCTTTCGCCATAGGCATTGGTGGGCGCCAGGGGTGCAGTCTCCTCAATGGGGGTCCGCTCCGGCTCTCCATAGACCGCGGCAGTCGATGAAAAGACCAGCCGGTTCACGCGGGCGGCAAGCATGGCTTCCAGCAGGCTGAGGGTGGATGCGGTGTTGTTGCGGAAGTAAATCTCAGGATGCTTCATGCTCTCCCCGGCCTCAATCAGCGCCGCAAAGTGCATGACTCCGTCTATTTTTTCTTCATGAAAAATTCGCTCCAGCCGGTCGCGGTCGGCGATACCGCCTTCGACCAGTCGTGCGCCCGCAGGCACCAGGTCCCGGCGGCTGTGGCAGAAGTTGTCGTAAATCAGGACGTTGTGGCCTGCGGACAACAGCCGCAGCGCAACCGTGCCACCGATGTAGCCGGCACCACCAGTCACCAGTATGTTCAAGAATCTCTCCCATTTTGGAATAAGTTTGCCGATGTACCGTCATTACCAATGGATCCAGTATGTTTACGCTTTGTAAAGGGGGCAGCCGGGGGTATTCTGCGCCCGTCTCAAGCCAGTATTATGGAGCATAGTGCACGCGCGGTTGTGTGCGCGAAGCCCGTTCACCACAGGCAGCCCAGGGCCTCGGAATGCGGTCTATGTTGAGGCAAAGAGTGCACGTCCCCGATACACCTACGTCTCCATTGGGCACCACTTTCGGGGTACTGCAATACCTTGGGAATCCAAGGTATCTTTCAAGCACTCGGAGGTACTTTCGTACCAGAGTGAGATTGAATTCCTTGCCAGATTTCTGGACTGACAGACGATAGCAGGCCGCTCAAAGCAAGCGGCAAACAGTGTCAGAACCTGCGATGGAGTGCTGGAAAACCAGCGTACGTCAGTTTCACGATCGTTAGCCGAGTAGGGAACATATGCCGACCGAACGCATTTCAGTCAACGCGAAATTTGGCCTGCTGGACGATGATAGGAATCGCTGGGGCTCATTCGCCACCAGCATGGTCACAAACGTGACCATCCTCATCCTGCTGCTGATCATTGGGGCCATCCACCATCAGGTGGTAGTCAAGAAAATGCAGGCCGCCGAGTTGCTCATGCCGGTTGAGCCGCCCAAGCCGCCCACGCCTGTCGTCCCCAAGGTCAAGGTCGTCGCGCCGCCGCCCAAGATTGAAATTGCAAGGGTGGAGCCCCCCAAGATTCAGCCGCCCAAGCCGGAGATCGAGCCACCCAAAATCGTGAAGCTGGATATGCCGAAACCTGAGCTGAAGCTGCCCCCGGCGCCGCCCAAGGCAGTTGCTCCTCCGCCGGCTCCCAAGGTTGGACTGTTCGCCAGCAATAAGCCGACGCCGGTTGCGAACAATCAGTCGCATCCGCAGGCCACCATGGGTGGCTTCGGTGATCCGCACGGTGTGGCGCCCAATCCGAATGCCACCCGCGCAGCCACCATCGCGGCGGTCGGCTCCTTCGATGCGTCTCCTGGCGCGAAGAGCGGTGCGGGTGCAGCGCGCAAGGGTACAGTCGCCGGCGTAGCTTTCGGCGCCGGTGTCACAAACGGCGTTCCGGGCGGTCATGACCGGGGCGCGGTAGCCTCTGCCGGCTTTGCCAATGGCGTTATCGGCGGGACCGGAAAGCCGGGCGGTCATGGTCTGGCTACAGGTGCTGACTTCGGGAATGCCAACGTCGGTGGCGGCCATGTACAGCTGGCGCAGGCTGCTGAGCCGGCGTTCACGCCACCAGTCGTGATCTCTGAGCCGAAGGCGCGCTACACGCCTGAGGCGCAGCAGGCACGGGTTCAGGGTGAAGTCACCTTGCAGGTACGTTTCCTTGCCAGCGGCCAGGTTGAAGTGATTCGCGTTGTTAACGGGCTGGGCCACGGGCTGGATGAAGAAGCACGGCACGTTGCAGAGAGCATTCGATTCAAGCCGGCCCTGCGTAACGGGCAGCCGGTGGACCACACAACCCTCATTCACGTGACGTTCCAGTTGGCATGATGGAATGTCCTTCACAGCACCACGACTCTCTTTGGAAGTTTGATTTAGGAGCCGGGAAATGAACCTGCGGAATTTTTGGATGACAACTCTGCTCTTGACCATTGGCGTCACGAGTGCTCAGGCAAAGCATAAGGAAAAGTACGCTGCCGCTCCCGGCCTGACTCCAGAGCAGAACGCCCTGATCAAGAAAGCTATTGCTGCTGAAAAGCTCACCATCAAGAACATTCAGCAGAAGTCGCCTCTTGTCCAGACCTATATACAGAACATGAAGGGCGACACGAAGCTCTACGCGGTGCCGGTCTCCGACCAGTACATGTTGCAGCGTGTGGACTTCGGTAAGACCTTCTATGGCAAGTCCTATTCGACGGGCGAGGCCAGCGAAGCCAGCAAGGGTATGTTCAAGGGCTCGCTTGCGGCCATGGGCCTGTTGTCGAAGAGCTTGCTGCCGGGCAGCGTGCGCTACATGCCCGATGGTTTCCTGGAGATGATGTTCATTGATCCCAGCGGCTTCGATCAGCAGCACTATGATTTCGTTGCCGTCCGCAAAGCCTTCCTGGGCACGGTTCGCTGCGACGTGTTTGACGTGCATCCGAAGCAGGGCCTGGGCAGTGGCCGCTTCACCGGCCGCATCTGGGTGGATGACGACTCCGGCAACGTGGTGCGCTTTAACGGCACCTACACCGGCGGCGAGATGGTCGACAAGGTCGATGACAACGACTACTTCCACTTCGATAGCTGGCGGCAGAACCTGCAGCCCGGCGTATGGCTGCCGGTAGGCGTGTACATCGAAGAGACTTCTAGAAAGGACAAGGAGCATCCGGTTTCCTTCAAGGCGCATACCCAGATCTGGGGCTACTCGCTGAAGGTGCCGACGCACCAG
This sequence comes from uncultured Acidobacteriaceae bacterium, assembly GCA_963797895.1. GTDB lineage: Bacteria > Acidobacteriota > Terriglobia > Terriglobales > Acidobacteriaceae > KBS-83. The sequence goes on along the minus strand of CAWCRD010000005.1, from coordinate 698,544 downwards.
TCCGACAACGAATCGGTGAAGATCGATGACGTCACCGACCAGAGCCAGAACTCCGAGGACGTGAGCCCTCTGCAGGCGCAGCGTGAATGGATCTCGCAGGCTGAAGAGAACGTGCTCGACCGTCTGACGCAGGCCGGTCTGCTTGCCGGTCCCAGCGACTTCGACAAGGTGCTCGAGCAGGTTACAAATAACATCATCATCGGCAACAACATCGAGCTCGCTGCTCCGGTGCACTGCCGCGTGATGCTCACCACACCGCTGGAATCGATCGCGGTCGGCAATACCATCATCCTCAGCAAGGGCCTGGTGGACACGCTGCCGTCGGAAGAATCGCTGGCGGCTGTACTCTCCTTCCAGTTGGCTCACATCGTGCTCGGCCATCACATCGACACGAAATACGCCTTTAATGACCGGCTGCTCTTCCCCGATGAGTCGACTTTCGAACGCATCCAGATGCACCACACGGATATCGACGACACCGAGGCGGCGAAAAAGGCGGTAGTGCTGCTCGATCACTCAATCTACAAGGACAAGATGGGCAACGCCGGCCTGTACTTCGCGCAGTTGCAGCAGCGCGAGAAGGACCTGATCGCCCTCAACACGCCTCGCCTGGGCGATTCGATGCTCGATTCCACTGGCCAGCCTTGGCTGATCGCCATCCAGAAACGTGCGCCGAAGCTGGACCAGGACAAGCTGGATCAGATCGCTGCGCTCCCGCTGGGTAGCCGTCTGCGCACCGATGCGTGGGATGACAAGGTATATACCTTGAAAACTACTCCGGTTCCGCTTCTGAATGCCCGGGATAAAATGCCCTTTGAAGTGACCCCGGTCTTCTACAAACTCGCCCGCTACGATCAGAGCGCAGGCGCCGAGGCCACCACGCAGCAGCAGCCCGCTCAGCCCAATCAGGCGAGCGCTCAACCGCAGCAATAACTTGATGAATCTGAACACGAGCGGAACGCAGCGAACTTCTGTCTCGTTGTGCAAGAAAATGCCTAGCTGTGAGAGGCGGGTCACTAGGACCCGCCTTGCTGTACATCTGGAATCTGGCTGTTTCGAGAGATACTCTGTGACGAAAAAAATTCTTTTATTCGCCGCTCTCCTACTTCTCCCGACGATAGGTCGAGCCCAGGTAGTGGCAGCCGGAAAAGGCGGCAACCAGCAGCTGTTTGTTGGTGGCACGTTCTCCGATTTCGACCCTGATTATGGCTGGCAGCGGCTGTACGGCATTGGTGCTTTCGCCGACTACAACCTCTCACCAAAGCTGGGAGCCGAAGCAGAGGTCCGCTTCCATCGCTTCAATCAGCTAAACAGCATCCACGAGGACAACTACCTCATCGGGCCGAAATATAACTTTCACCACAAGCGGTTTACGTTTTACGGAAAAGCGCTATTCGGTGTCGGTTATTTCAATTTCCCCGCAAACGCCGCGCACGGCTCGTACTTCGATATGGCGTTCGGCGGCGGTGTCGACTACCGTCTCACCCGGCGCATCTATGTCCGCGGCGAATACGAATACCAGATCTGGCCCGGCTTCGTCGGCCCTCCCGACCCTGTCCCGGTCCCCCTGCAGGACCGGCCGAATGGGCTCACGCCGAATGGCTTCAGCATAGGGGCGGCCTACCGCTTCTTCTGATCCCAAACAGTCTGTTGAAACGCAAAGCCCCAGCTCATCACTGGGGCTTCTGCTTTCTGTTGCTCTGCCGGTCGTTCGAAGCGCGTCACGTCTCCTCGCTGAAAACCCCTGCCGAATCTCCCCCACTTGATTCAGCTCTGCTGAAACAAGAAAGCCCGGCGGGGAGCCGGGCTTCGTCGTCGCTTGCAACTCGGATCAGAAGTGGTATGCGATACCGATCGCGGGCGCGTTGATGTTGTAGTAGCGCTTCGTATCGGCGGCTGTGATCCCGAAGTCCGGCGCCTTCACAATGATGCCGCGGTATTCCGCTCGGATATCGAAGCTGGGGCTCAGCTCATAGGCAATGCCTCCACCGTAAAGAGCGCCAATGTTCGTCGTCCGCTTGGGATTGAAGATCTGGGTCCCGCGATCGTCCAGTGAGGAGAAGATGAATGCGCCGGGGCCGGCTTCAAGGAACGGGTTCCAGTTGCGGAAGCTGAAGTTGAAGACGTAGGCGGCGGAGATCTCCTGCATCCTGGTGTGGATGTTGTAATTCAGGTTGCTGTAGATGAAGTTCGTGTAGTACTGCGACCACTGGTAGTTGGCCTCGAGCGCGCTGCGCGGCGTCACCATGTAGCGGTAGCTGCCCAGCACACCGGGGCCATAACATGTGCCCCCGCCGGTAGCGCTGGCGCTGACTGCGGTAGTTGCGATGTTGGGGGCCAGGCATCCGGACTGAAAAACTGCCTGCCCGGTTACGTAGGGTGGGAATACGACGGTGCCGCTCACACTCACATCTTGACGGCTTTCCTGCGCAAAGCTTGCTGTTGCCAGCATCGGCAACAACAGAAACAGCAACGGAATCTTCTTCATTCGGTCCTGAACCTCAAGCGTGGAGCACGGGCACGCATTAGCCCCGAGCGCCCCGGACGGGCGGAAGTCACTACAGGATGATCCTGGCGTTCTGCCCAATTGTACCTGCCGCTCGCCCCGGCTGGCGTGCCCGGGGCAGCTTTCCTTTTCCGTAAGAGCATTTTCGCTTCCCGTCAGCGCAGCGGAAAATCGGGAAGCGTAGTTCTTCGGAACGGAAAAACCCCCGGCGTGTTTGGACCAGTTCGGTTGTGCTGCATGCACCGGGAGCGAAAACGCTCTAAGCCGTCGGATCGGCCTCGGGCGCGTACAGATATGGCCTGCCGCGCTCCATAGAAAATGCGCGCACCGCCTGAAGAAATGCCACCGCAGAATGCGAGAGCGCAGCAGCGCGGCGATATACCAGGCGAAGTTGCCGCTCCAGTTTGACTTCAGCGATAGGCACCTTCACCAGTTCGCCCAGCTCGATCTCTCGCGCGGCCGCAATCTCCGGCATGAACGCGACACCATTCCCCATCGCAACAAACCGTTTCACCGCTTCCAGGCTCGGCAGCTCCACGCCAATGTTCAGCGGCGTCTTGTGCTCGGCGAAAGTGGCGATGATCTGCCGGCGCAGCGGCGAAGCCACATTGTGAGCGACGAAATTCTGAGCGCCAAGCTCGCGCAGATGTACGCGCCGTCGACCGGCGAGCGGATGTCCGGCATGAACCAGGAATGCAACGGCATCTGAATACACCACTACGGAGCGGAACTGCTCCGGATCTGGACGAAACGACAGCACTCCCAGTTCGGCGCGCCGCGCGAGAAGATCATCCGGAATCCGGCTCGCCAGCGCGCGCTGCACGGCGAGAGAAATGTGCGGCGAAATGCGCCGGAAGCGATCGAGCAGCGGCAGCAGATACAGCGTCGTATATTCGTTCGCCGCCAGGTTCAGTTGCCCGCGCTCCAGTGTCTTCAGCTCGCGCACTGCGCTGGCCGCCTCCTCGCGCAATCCGACCAGCCGTTCAGCATAGGCGCGCAACACCTCGCCCGCGGCGGTGAGCGAACCATCGCGTGATGCCCGCTCAAACAGCGACTCGCCCAGTTCATCCTCCAGCTTGCGGATGACCTGGCTCACCGCCGGCTGCGTGCGCAACAGGCGCTGCGCGGCGCGCGAGAAGCTGCGCTCCTCGACCACCGCCAGGAAGGTCTCTAGCTGCTGCAAATCCATAAGCGAAAGGCCTCCATACAGACCCATGACTCGGCTACTATAAGTAAATTTGATGGTATTTCCAAGAACAATAAATTTGCTTTATGGTGCACGTTCCCGCATGATGCTCTGGAGGACCCCGATAGATGGCACAGCCCCGAGAAATGGCACAGACTGGACCGGCGGCAACATCCCGGCAGATCGCACCAGACCGGATCGTCTTCTTCGACACAACGCTGCGGGATGGGGAGCAGTCTCCCGGCTGCAGCATGACCACCCCGGAAAAGGTCGAGATGGCCCATGCCCTCGACGATCTCGGCGTCGACATTCTGGAGGCCGGCTTCGCCATCGCATCGGAGGGCGACTTCGAAGCGATCCGCGCCGTCAGCCAGGCTGTCCGCCGACCAGTCATCGCCGCCTTGGCGCGGGCTCGTACCCTCGACGTCGAGCGGGCCGCGCACTCCCTCTATCTGGCCGAGCGCCCGCGTATCCACACCTTCCTCGCCACCTCCGACCTGCATCTCGAGGTGAAGCTGAAAATGTCGCACCAGCAGGCGCTGGATCAGGCGGCGGATGCGGTGCGGCAGGCGCGCAGCTACGTCGACGACGTCGAGTTCTCCGCCGAGGATGCCACACGCAGCGACATCAAATTCCTGGCCCAGATGGTGGCGGTCACGATCGAGGCGGGTGCGACCACGATCAATTTACCGGACACGGTCGGCTACTCCACGCCCGATGACTACGCGGAGATGTTCCGCGAGATCCGCCGCCGCGTCCCGGCCGTGGCCAACGTCACGCTTTCCGCGCATTGCCATGACGATCTCGGCATGGCCGTCGCCAACAGCGTGGCCGCCATCGAGGGCGGCGTTCGCCAGATCGAGTGCACCATCAACGGCATCGGCGAGCGCGCCGGCAATGCGGCACTCGAAGAGATCGCCGCTGTCCTCATGGTCCGCCGCGACAAGTATCCTCACCCCCACTCACTCCAGAACGACCGTCTCTACAAGACCAGCCAGATGCTGTGCGAGCGCATCAGCTTCCGCCCCGCGCCCAACAAGGCAGTCGTCGGTGCCAATGCCTTCGCACATGAGGCCGGCATTCACCAGCACGGCATGCTCGCCAATCCGCTGACTTACGAGATCATGACGCCCGCATCCGTGGGCGTGCCATCGAACAGCATGGTCCTCGGCAAACACTCCGGGCGCCATGCGCTGGCGCATCGCCTGCAGGAGCTTGGTCACAAGCTCGACACTGCGGAGCTCGACCAGTTCTACCATCGCTTCGTCGAGCTTGCCGATCGCAAGAAGGCGATCTATGACCAGGACCTGGTCGCGCTCGCGATCCAGGTGACCGCGTCCTCAACTCTGGCGCAGGCTTAGGAGATTTCTGCATGAAGCTGAAGATTCTGGTTGTCGCAGGCGACGGTATCGGGCCTGAGGTGACGCGCGAAGCCATCAAGGCGCTCCAAAGCGTTGCGGAGGTCGGCGGTCATGACTTCCAGTTCGCCAACGAGCTGATCGGCGGCGCGGCCATTCGCGCTGAAGGCAGTCCCCTGCCGCAGAAAACGTTGGACGCCGCGCTCGCAAGCGACGCTGTTCTGCTGGGCGCTGTTGGCGGCAACGAATTCAATTCCCTGCCCCCGGACCGTCGCCCCGAGGCCGGGCTCCTCCAATTGCGTAAGGCGCTGGGCGGCTTTGCAAACCTACGGCCTGCGTTCGCCTTTCCCGCGCTTGCCGCGAACTCTCCGCTCCGTCCCGAGGTCATAGAAGGAGCAGACATCCTTTTTGTGCGCGAGCTGCTCGGCGGCCTCTACTTCGGACAGCCCCGTGCCTGGCAGCGCGAGTCCAACTCCGCCTGGAACACCATGCGCTATACGCGCGATGAGGTCGTGCGCGTGGCCCGTGTCGCCTTTGAGCTGGCGTCGAAACGCCGGAAGAAAGTCACCTCGGTCGACAAAGCAAACGTCCTGGAAGTCTCCCAGCTCTGGCGCGCGACCGTCACCGAGATTGCTGCTCAATATCCGGATATTACGCTCGAACATCAATATGTCGATGCCTGCGCGATGCACCTGATGAACACGCCGCGCAACTTCGATGTCGTGCTCACCGAAAATCTCTTCGGCGACATTCTTTCCGACGAGTCCGGCGTTATCACCGGCTCGCTGGGCATGCTGCCATCGGCCACCGTCGGCGGCGCCGTCAATCTCTATGAGCCGGTGCACGGCTCCGCGCCGGACATTGCCGGCAAAGGCATTGCGAATCCGCTGGGCGCCATCCTGACCGCAGCCATGCTGCTGCGTCATACGGCTCACCTCGAAGGCGAGGCTCAGGCCATCGAATCGGCGGTGCGCACGGTGCTCGAGCGCGGCTATCGCAGCGCCGATCTGCTGCGCGCCGGCGATGCGCGGCAGGCCGCCACCTCGACAACAGAGATGGGCACGCTGGTCAACGGCATCCTGAACGACACGCTCGATCGCCATCAGTCCCTTCACGCCGTATAAGTAATCGCTTCTGTTGCACAAAGGAAACCGCACCGATGTCCCAGCCGCAAACACTTTTCGAGAAGGTCTGGCAACAGCACCTCGTCGCTGAGCCGGATGGCGAACCGACGATCCTCTACATCGACCTGCATCTCGTACACGAGGTCACATCGCCGCAGGCCTTTGATGGTCTGCGCCTCGCCGGACGCAAGCTGCGCCGCCCGGACCGCCACATCGCCACCGTGGACCACAACGTGCCCACCACCAGCGCGCAGGACCGACTCGTCATTGCGGATCAGATCGCCGCACGCCAGGTAAACGCGCTGCGCGCCAACTGCGCCGAGTTCGGCATCGAGTTCTTCGATGTGCAGGACGCAAGCCAGGGCATCGTGCACATGATCGGACCCGAGCTGGGCGCAACTAAGCCCGGCATGACTATCGTCTGCGGCGATTCGCATACCTCCACGCACGGCGCATTCGGCGCGCTTGCCTTCGGCATCGGTACCTCGGAGGTCGAGCACGTCATGGCCACGCAAACGCTGCCGCAGTCCACGCCGAAGACCTTCCGCATCAATGTCGAGGGCCAACTCCCGCACGGCGTCACCGCGAAGGACATCATCCTCGACATCATCGGGCGCATCGGCACCGACGGCGCCACCGGCTACGTGGTCGAATACGCCGGCTCCACCATCCGCGCGCTCTCCATGGAAGAGCGGATGACCATCTGCAACATGAGCATCGAAGCGGGCGCACGCGCCGGCATGATCGCTCCAGATGAGACAACCTTCGCCTATCTGAAAGGCCGTCGCTTCTCTCCGCAGGGCGCGGCATGGGACGAAGCGGTCGCGCACTGGCGCACATTGCGCAGTGACGATGGCGCGCGCTTTGACCGCGAGATGACGATTGATGCCGCCGAGCTTGCCCCCAGCGTGACCTGGGGCACCTCACCTGGCATGGTGACGCGTGTGGATGCCCTGGTTCCTTCCATCGAGGATGCGCGCAGCGAAGCCGATCGCAAGAGCTTCGCGCGCGCCCTCGAATATATGGACCTGAAGCCCGGCATCCGCATCGAGGACATCGCCGTCGATCGCGTCTTCATCGGTTCCTGTACCAACGGTCGCATCAATGATCTTCGCGCCGCTGCCGCCGTGGTGAAGGGACATCGTGTCGCGACAACGGTTCGCGCGATGGTCGTGCCCGGCTCGCAAGACGTGAAGAAGCAGGCGGAAGAAGAAGGCCTCGATCGCATCTTCCGTGCGGCCGGCTTTGAGTGGCGTGAGCCCGGCTGCTCCATGTGCCTCGGCATGAATCCGGATATCCTGCAGCCCGGTGAGCGCTGCGCCTCCACCAGCAACCGCAACTTCGAAGGCCGCCAGGGCCGCGGTGGACGCACCCATCTGCTCTCCCCCGCCATGGCCGCGGCTGCCGCCGTCACCGGCCATCTCACCGACATCCGCAAGTGGCCGCCCGCTGACAAGAGCACGCCCGCCGCGGAACCCGCGCTCCAGGGAGGTGCCCGCTAAATGGAAGCCATCCGCACACTCACCAGCACCGCTGCGCCGCTGCCGTTTCCCAACATCGACACGGATCAGATCATCCCCAAGCAGTTTCTGAAGCGCATCGAGCGCACCGGCTACGAAGATTTTCTCTTCTACGACTGGCGCCGCATCCAGGATGGTCCTGACGCGGGCAAGCCGAACCCGGAGTTCGTGCTCAACAAGCCGGAACATCAAGGCGCGAAGATTCTGATCGCCGAGAAAAATTTCGGTTGCGGCTCCTCGCGTGAGCACGCTGCTTGGGCCATCCAGCAGTTCGGCTTCCGTGCCGTCATTGCGCCATCCTTCGCCGATATCTTTTATTCCAACGCGGGCAAGAACGGCCTCGTGCTGGCGCGGCTTACAGACAATGAGGTGAAGACGCTGCTCGAGCGCTCGACCGCAAACCCAAATCACCGCATCACCATCAACCTCGAACAACAGACTGTCACCGACGATCAGGGCTTTCACGCCCGCTTCGAGATCGATCCCTTCCGCAAGTACTGCCTGCTGAACGGCCTCGACGACATCGGGCTCACGCTACGCTATGCTGCGGCGCTCGACAGCTACGAAGAAAAACACGACACCGCGTTCTGGTCTGCACCCAAGCCGGCTCATACCACCACGACACTGGAGACACGTTAGTTCATGCCTCAAAGCACAACCACCAGCAATGGCATCGCCCCGGGAAAGACCCGTTCCGCAGCACTCACCGAAGGTCCCTCCCGCGCAGCGGCACGCTCGTATCTGCGTGGCGTCGGTTTCAGCAAAGAAGACCTGCGCAAGCCGCTCATCGGCATCGCCAATACATGGACGGAAATCGGGCCCTGCAACTTCCATCTCCGCGACGTTGCCGACGCGGTGAAGCAGGGCGTTCGCGAGGCCGGCGGCACTCCCATTGAGTTCAACACCATAACCATCCACGATGGCATCACGATGGGCACGCCGGGAATGAAAGCGTCGCTGATCTCTCGCGAAGTCATCGCGGACTCGGTGGAATTAGTCGCCCGCGCCAATCTGTACGACGGCATCATCTGTATCGCTGGTTGTGACAAAAACATGCCGGGCACCATCATGGCCATGTGCCGGCTGGATATTCCCGGCCTCATGCTCTACGGCGGCTCCATCGCGCCGGGCAAGCTGAAGCAGCCCGACGGCTCCGTTGTCGACATCACAATTCAGAACGTCTTCGAAGCCATCGGCTCTCACGCAGCGGGCAGGATCACGGACGATCAGCTCGAAGCCGTGGAAGCCGCGGCCTGTCCCGGACCGGGCGCATGCGGCGGCCAGTTCACCGCGAATACCATGGCCATGGCCGGCGAGTTTCTCGGCATCTCGCCCATCCAGATCACCGGTGTTCCTGCAATGGCCGCTGGCAAAGCAAACGCCAGCCGCGAGGCAGGCCGCCTCGTCATGGACCTGGTGCGCAACGATCTCCGCCCCTCCAAGATCATCACGCGCGAAGCGCTCGAAAACGCGATCACCGCAGTCTGCGCTTCCGGCGGATCGACCAACGCGGTGCTTCACCTCATCGCCATCGCGCGCGAAATGGGTTTGCAACTCAGCATGGAGGACTTCGATCGCATCAGCGAAAAGACGCCGCTGATCTGCGACCTGACGCCGGGCGGCAAGTACGTTGCCAAGGACTATCAGGATGCCGGCGGCTCGCGCGTGTTGGCGAAGCGGCTGCTTGACCGCGGATTGCTTCACGACACCGCCACGGTTACAGGAAAGTCCCTGCATCAGGAAGCGTCGGCTGCGGCCGAAACACCCGGCCAGGTTGTGATCCGTCCGTGGGACAAAGCACTCAAGCCGGTAGGCGGGCTCGTCATTCTCAAGGGCAATCTGGCGCCGGATGGATGTGTCGTCAAGGTCGCCGGGCATGAGCGCGTCTTCCATCGCGGCGTAGCGCGCGTCTTTGAGAGCGAGGACGACTGCTTCGCGGCAGTTGAATCGGGCAAAATCAATCCCAATGACGTCCTCGTCATCCGCTATGAAGGCCCGCGCGGTGGCCCTGGCATGCGCGAAATGCTCGCCGTCACAGCCGCAATCAAAGGCATCCCGGAATTGTCCTCCACGGTGGCGTTGCTCACGGATGGCCGTTTCTCCGGGGCCACGCACGGTCTGATGGCAGGACACGTCGCGCCCGAGGCGCAGGTTGGCGGACCGATCGCCGCAGTGCGCGAGGGGGATTCGATCGTTTTCGACATTCCGAATCGCAAGCTCACGCTGGGAGTTCCGGATGCGGAGATTGCCGCTCGCTTGAAAACATGGAAAGCTCCGGAGCCGCGCTTCAAGAGTGGTGTCTTTCGCAAATATGCCGACAGCGTCAGCTCCGCGTCGCTGGGCGCAGTCACGGTGTAACGCAAATCGCAGAGAAAGGATGGAGCCGCATGAGCTAAGCAGCACCCCCAGGCTGGCGCAGATCCCACGGTTTCTGACTGGCGCGGAAATCGTGTGGGCAACTCTCGAAGGAGAAGGCGTCCGAGAAGTCTTCGGCTATCCCGGCGGCGCCATCCTGCCCATCTACGACGCGCTACGCAAATTTCCCATCCGCCACATTCTCGTCCGGCACGAGCAGGGCGCGGCGCACATGGCGGATGGCTACGCACGCGCTTCCGGCCGCGTCGGCGTCTGCATGGCCACCAGCGGCCCCGGCGCAACCAATCTCGTCACCGGCATCGCCACCGCAATGCTCGACTCTGTGCCCATCGTCGCCATTACCGGCCAGGTCTCCTCCAAGGTGCTTGGCTCCGATGCGTTTCAGGAAGTGGACATCACCGGCATCACGCTGCCGATCACCAAACACAACTTCCTCGTCACGCGCGCGGAAGACATCGCGCCGGCGATCCGGCTTGCATTTCAGATCGCCACCTCCGGCCGCCCCGGCCCGGTGCTCATCGATATCACCAAGGATGCGCAGCAGGCCACAGCGCCCTTCGACTTTGCTGTTTGCGCGCCATGCGCAGCGCGCCCGCACCCTATGTTGCGTGCAGAATCCAGCGCCATCCGCGAAGCCGTCGCACTCATTCAATCGGCGAAAGCGCCCCGTCATCCTCGCCGGCCATGGCATCACGCAGTCCGGCGCGGAGCAGCAGGTGATCGCCTTTGCGGAGTCGCAGCAGATTCCCGTCGCCTCCACGCTGCTCGGGCTCGGCAGCTTTCCCGCGGCGCATCCGCTTGCACCTCGGCATGATGGGCATGCACGGCGAATCATGGGTCAACCATGCGATTCAGGAAGCCGACCTGTTGCTGGCCTTCGGCATGCGCTTCGACGATCGCGTCACCGGCAACCTGGCACACTACGCGCAGAACGCGAAGAAGATCCATATCGAGATCGATCCTTCGGAGATCAACAAAAACGTCCGCGTCGATGTAGCGCTCATCGGCGACCTGAAAGTCGTCCTCGAAACGCTGCTGCCGATGCTTCCCAAGCGCACCGATACCGGCTGGCTGCGGCAGATCAACGCTTCCAAAGGCACGGCCGCAGTCCGCGACATCATCAACCTGCCGGACAATGGCCATCTCTACGCCGCGCACGTCATCCACGACATCTGGCGCGAGGCACAGGCCGCGGGCCGCGCACACGACACCATCATCGTTACAGATGTCGGCCAGCATCAGATGTGGGAGGCGCAGTACTTCAAGCACGAGGCGCCGCGCTCGCTTGTCACATCGGGCGGTCTCGGCACCATGGGCTTCGCGCTGCCCGCTGCCATCGGCGCAAAGACCGCATGCCCGCAGAAGGATGTCTGGGTCATCGCCGGCGATGGCGGCTTCCAGATGACGGCATCCGAGCTATCCACCATCGTGCAGGAAAAGCTCGCCATCAACATCGCCATCATCAACAACGGCTTTCTCGGCATGGTGCGCCAGTGGCAGGAGACCTTCTACGAAAAGAACTACTCCGCCTCGCCCATCCTCTCGCCTGACTTCGTGAAGCTCGCGGAAGCGCATGGCATCGAAGGCGCGCATATCACCAAGCGCAAGGACGTAACGCCGACTGTCACGAAAGCGCGGACATCCGGCCGTCCCTTCCTGATCAACTTCCAGGTGGAAAAGGAAGACGGCGTCTATCCGATGATCGCGCCCGGCGCCGCATTGCACGAGATGGTCCACCGGCCCGAGCGCGATCCGCTGCTCGAGACTGCGGAGGACGAATAGATGCTCCACACATTCGTAGCTCTCGTCGAAGACAAGCCCGGCGTGCTCACCCGCGTCGCCTCACTCTTCCGCCGGCTCAACATCAATATCGTCTCGCTCACCGTCGGTGAGTCGGAGCGGCCGAATACCTCGCGCATGACCATCGTCTGCGACGCGCACGAGCATGCCGCGGACCGCATCCGCGCCTCGCTCTACAAGCTCGAAACCACTGTCCACGTGGACGAAGTGGACCGTGCCGGCGCCGTCGTCCGCGAGCTCTGCCTGATGAAGGTTGCCGTAGGCCCGGACTCGCCGAATGGCCCGCACTCGCGCTCGCAGATCTTCGAGCTCGCGAATGTTTTTAAAGCTCGCGTCGTCGATCTTGCGCCGGAATCGATCATGCTGGAGATGACCGGCAGCTCCAGCAAAATCGAGGGCCTGGTGCAGGTCATCACGGAGTCCGGCTACACCATCCTGGAGGTCTCCCGCACCGGCCGCATGGCCATGCGTCGTGGCCATCACACCAGCCGCGTGCTCTCCGCCCTCGGCGGCAAACGGGCCACGAATAGCAATGGAAGCGCCCCCGGCGGTAAGCTCGATGCTGACGAGATACTCCCCAACGAATTTGAAAACGTGCACGAGGAAGAGATTTAGCTGGACTCGCTCCTCTTCCGAATCGCAACTCTTAACCGCAGCGCTGATCTCCGCTGACTTGCTATTGAAGGAGCAACCATGCCCAAGGTTTTTCACGATCAGGACGCCGACCTCTCACTCATCCAGGCCAAGAAGGTCGCGGTGATCGGTTACGGCTCGCAGGGCCACGCCCACTCGCTCAACCTGAAGGACTCCGGCGTCGATGTGCGCGTGGGACTTCCCTCAACCAGTCGCTCGCGCGCGAAAGCGGAGAAGGCCGGTCTCGCCGTCCTCTCCATCGCCGACGCTGCAAAATGGGCGGACGTCATCATGATCCTGGTCCCCGACCAGTCACAGGCCGACGTATATAAGGAGCACATCGCGCAGCATCTGAGCAAAGGCAAATTGCTGCTCTTTGCGCACGGCTTCAACATTCACTTCGGATTCATCAAGCCGCCGGCCGATATTGACGTAGCGCTCGTCGCGCCCAAGGCGCCCGGTCATCGCGTCCGCGAAATCTTCACCGAAGGCGGCGGCGTCCCCGGTCTCATCGCGGTGCAGCAGGACGCAACCGGCAACGCGCAGAAGCTGGCGCTCTCCTATGCGCGCGGCATCGGCTGCACGCGAGCCGGCGTCTATCAGACCTCCTTCAAGGAAGAGACCGAGACCGATCTCTTCGGCGAGCAGGCTGTGCTCTGCGGCGGCACATCGGCATTGGTCAAAGCCGGATTCGACACGCTGGTCGAAGCAGGCTACGCGCCGGAGATGGCTTACTTCGAATGCCTCCACGAGCTGAAGCTGATCGTCGACCTGATGTACCGCGGCGGCCTCAGCTACATGCGCTACTCGATCTCCGATACGGCCGAGTTCGGCGACTACACTGCCGGCCCGCGCATTGTGAATGACCAAACCCGCGCGGAGATGAAGAAGCTGCTGACCGAAATTCAGGACGGCTCCTTCGCTCGCAAATTTATGGAGGAAAACCGCACCGGCCGGCATCAGTTTGAGAAGTACCGGACAGCAGAGCGCGCGCACCCGATTGAGACGGTAGGCAGCCAGTTACGGGAGGCCATGCCGTTCCTCGACCCAGTGACCGCGCCGTCACAATCGCCAACACAGCAGGAAGCCACTACAAGCGCATAATTCACCCATTCGGCACTGGGAATTGTGCACTCAGCCCTGCGGTGGATACCGCGGGGCTGCCGGTCGGCTAGGATTAGAACCTCAAGGAGTTCCCCGTGAGCGAAAGCCTGATCGAGCAACCGGTTGCCACTTCCAGTGACCGCATCGCTGCGCTCACTGAAGCCCTCCGCAACGTCGCACCGCTCGCCGGCCTCAGCGACGAAGAATATCTGTGGCTGGCGACAAACGGGGAAGAACTCTTCGCCGACGCGAATGTCGCTGTCTTCGAACAGGGCCAGCCTGCGGATGCAATGACCATCCTGTTGAAGGGTGAGATTCAAGTGCAGCGCGATCGCAGCGGCGCCGCGCCGGTGATGTTCATCGGCCGCGCGGGACAGATCACCGGATTGCTTCCCTTCTCCCGCATGAAGACATGGGGCGGCCGGGGTGTTACCACAGCGCCTACGTGGGCCGTACGTTATAACCGCTCGCTGTTCCCGCGCATGCTGGCGGAAATCCCTTCCATGACGCAGCGCGTCGTCAGCATCCTGCTCGATCGTTCGCGGGAAGTTACGCGCATGGAGCAGCAGTCGGAGAAGCTTAACGCGCTGGGCAAGCTTGCCGGCAATCTCGCGCACGAGCTGAACAATCCCGCATCCGCGGCGCAGCGCGCTGCGTCCGGCATGCTGCAGGAACTGGAGGTCTTCGGCCGCGAGCTCTTCCGTCTTGGCAGCCTCTGTTTCCATCCGGAGCAAGTCGAGGCACTGCGCGAGTGGAATGAGCGCCTACGCCAAAGCCTGCAAGCCAAGCCTACGCTGACCCCGACCGCAAATCGCGGTACGCGAAGAGGCCCTGACTCGCTGGCTGCAGGAACGGCAGATCACGAACATCAGCCAGATCGCGCCCGAGTTTGCAGAAGCCGGCATTACGCCGGATGATCTCGCGGCGCTGCCGGATTTTCTAACGCCGGAGAGCACCTCGCTGTTGCTCTCGCAACACGCCTCCACGCTGCGCACCGAGCGTATGGCGGAAGCGATGCTGGACTCGACGGCGCGCATCTTCGACCTCATCCGCGCCATCAAGGATTACTCCTACATGGACCAGGCGCCGATCCAGGATATTGATGTGCCGCAAAGCCTGGAGAACACGTTGGCCATGTTGCAGTCGCGCCTGCAGCACGTCGTCGTGGAACGGAACTACGAACCGAACCTGCCGGTGATTTCGGCCTACGGCAGCGAGCTGAATCAGGTGTGGACTGTGCTGCTCGAAAACGCGCTGGACGCGATCAAGAATCGCGGACGCATCACACTGCGGGTCCGCTGCGCATCCGATCTGCTGCTGGTCGAGATCGAAGATGATGGCCCCGGCATTCCCAAGGATCTACAGGTGCGCATCTTCGAACCATTCTTCACCACCAAGGCGCCGGGACATGGCCTTGGCCTGGGGCTGGACACGGCGCAGCGCATTGTTCGCATGCACCGGGGCTATCTGTTCGTGCAGAGCGTACCGGGCAAGACCTGCTTCCAAGTCGGCTTGCCCTTGCAGCAGACCGGCGCGTATTGAGCGCTGCGGTCCCGCTCCCGGGAAATGTTCCACGTGGAACAATTCGCGGTGTTGGTGTCGTGGAATGTTCCACGTGGAACATGTGCACACAGATCAGGGCAATATGCTCTGTAAGCTATTGTGACATTAATAGTTACATGATTTTATGTAACCGTATTCATCGCCTATTGTGCCCTAAACTGGTGCACGATCGATGCTCAGAACGTCTCTGCAGCAGATCCGAATTGGGACCACAGAGCCGCTTTGCTTGACTTTCACCATCTGCAACTCGTAGCAGGTAGGAACCTGCCCCTCATTCTGCGCGCAAAATCTCGGTGGGGTCTGTGCGCAGCGCGCGAAGCACGGCCGGCAGCGTGGCAACGAGCGCGGTGAGCAGCATCGCGCATGCGGGCAGCGCAAGCATATCTGCGTCAGTGGCTTTGACCTGGTAGAAAAGCGACTCGACATAACGCGCCGCGCCAAATCCGAGCCCCACGCCGGCGCAGCCTCCGAGCGCGATCATCAGGAAGACATCGAGAGTGATTAGGCGCACGATGCCGGCACGAGTTGAGCCAATCGCCATGCGGATACCGATCTCGCGGCGTCGCTGGAGGACGGAGTAGTTGAGGACAGCGTAGAGTCCGGTACCGGCCAGGAGCAACGCGACGGCAGCGAAGAAGGCAGCGAGCATGGCAAGCAGGCGCTCGCGAATGGTCTGGTCGCGGACCAGATCGAGCTGCGTGGTGATGTTGGAGACGCGAAGGCCGTTGTGGCGCTGGGCGATGAGCTGGCGGAGCCCGCCGGCGAGGGCGAGCGGGTTCCGGGCGTCGGTGTGAATGACGAAGGTGGCGAAGCTGACGACCTTGGGGATGGATTTGTCGTCGACCTGGTCGAAGGGGACGTAGAAGACGGGGCGTATGGGCTCACGCAGTTGGTGGTACGGAGAGTCGGGGGTGACGCCGACGATCGTGTTGACAGGTTGATTGGCGCCGCGTTGAAAGGTGCGGCCGATGGGGTCCTGGTTAGGGAAGAAAGCCTTTGCGAAAGTTCCATTGACGATGGCCGCTCCCGGCGAGATGTCCTGGAGTCGGAAATCGCGGCCGGAAACGAGGGGTATCTTCATGGTCGAGAGCCAGCCCGGAGAAATGTTCAGGAACCAGGCGGGAGTGGGACCGGAAGGCGCTCCGTTTACGGAAATTTCGCTGTTCATCATGATGTGGCCGAGAAGGGGCCAGCCAGAGATGGCGACGGAGTCGACGCCGGGAACGGCATGGAGCGCCTCGGCAGTTTGATTCCAGACAATGGGGAGCTGGCCTTTGCCGGCAACGGTTTCGAGCAGAAGCAGACGGTCGGTGGAGAAACCGAGGGGGCGGTTCTCGAGCCGCTGGAAGGATGCGACGAAGAGCGAAGACAGGAAGAGGACGAGAACACAGAAAGCGACCTGAAGCGCGATGGCTCCGCGCATAAGACGCCGTGGCGAGTGCGGATCTTCACCGCCCTTGAGGGCGGCGACAGGCCGGACGGCAGAGGCACGGAGAGCAGGAAGCAAACCAAGCAACAGAACAACAAGGATGATGAGCCCGAAGCCGAAGAGGAGCACGCGCCAATCGGCGGGAAGGGCGAGACGGGCAGGGTCGTCGGGCGGATTGACGAGGCTGAGCACAAAGGGCGCCGACCATGCCGCAAACAATGCGCCAAGGACGGAAGCCAGGAGAGCGAGCACCGCGCTCTGACACAGGATGAGCTGAACGAGACGTCGACGGCCGGCGCCGATCGAGATTCGAAGAGCCATTTCCTGGGCGCGGGCGGCGGCCTGGGCGGTCATCATGTTGGCGACATTGACGCAGGCGATGAGCAGAACAAGAGCGACCAGGAGCCCGAGGACGCTGAGTAAACGGCGATAGTCCTTCTGAAGGTCAGAGATGCCAGCGCCGGCGGGGTAGAAGATGAGGGTCTTATTGAGAAAGCGGCTGATGGACGCCTGGGTCATGCCGCGGAGGCACGTGGAGCACTGGAGCTCGAAGGCGCGGCTGACCGCGGAGAGATGCTGGCGCAGCGGCTCCAGGGCGGTGGCCGGGTTGACGCCGGGCTTCAACATCAGGAAGATGCGGTGCCAGGTGGCGCGGTCCTGGGTGGCGAGGCCGTTCATGCCAAGGGGAAGAAAGATATCCGTAACAGTTCCCTTTTCAGTCCCAGTGAACTCGCGAGGGCCGACGCCAATGATCTCCAGGGTTTGATCGCCGATATGGAGCGAGCGGCCGAGGACCTGGGGATCGCCGGCGAAGCGGTGATTCCAGTAGTCCCAGGAGAGGACCGCGTACGGAGCGAGGCCGGGGCCGCGGTCATCGGAGGGGGCAAGCAGGCGCCCGAGCGCGGGTTCAAGGCCGAAGAGCGGGAACATGTTACCGGAGACAAACGCGACGTGGGCCTTCTCCATGTCCTCATCGATGGACCAGGTGATATCCGTGCGGTCGGCATCGCTGATGGCTATGAGGTCGGCCTGGTCCTTGACGGCATCGCGCATGAGGTTGAAGTCCGGCGTGGCCCAGTAGCGGTCCTCGGCAGGCTTGCCGTAGAGACCGGTCATCTCGCGGGAGAGGACATAGAGCCTGCTGGAACCGGCGATGGGCAGCGGTTGCCAGAGCAGGGCGTCGATAAGACGGAAGGCGCCGACACAGGAGCCGATGGCGAGGGCGAGCGAAAGCACCGCAGCCAGGGATGTGACCTTGTTGCGGCAGAGCTGCCGCCAGCCGAACCTTACATCGGCGACAAGCGACTCAAGCCACCCGGCAGCAAGTATGCTGTGGCTCGCCTCCCGGGCATGTAGCGCGGAGCCAAATGCACGGCGCGCTTCCGTGGGATCACGTCCTGAGGCAATGGCCTCTTCCATGTGCGACTGAAGCTCTTCCTCAATCTCGCGATTCAGGCGCTCGCCGAGGAAGGCATTCGAGATACGGGACCACAAAGACATTTCATCCCTCCCGGAGAACCCGATTGATTGCGAGGCTGACGGACTGCCAGCGCGACTCTTCCACGCCGAGTTGCTTTTTGCCTGCGGCGGTCAGCTCGTAGACGCGGGCGCGGCGACCGGTCTCTTTCTTGATCCACTCCGCGCGAATCCAGCCCGCTTCCTCCATCCGGTACAGCGCCGGGTAGAGCGAACCCTCCTCCGCGCGCAGCACTTCGCCGGAAGCACTGGCGATGGCAGCCATGATGGCGTACCCGTGAAGTCGCGGCCGCCGCGCCAACACTTTGAGCACGAGCAAATCGAGCGAACCCTGCAGCGCATCGGTCCTGGCCATATATAGATGACTATATATAGATATCTATACGTCGATGTCAATGAGGTATCTTGGCGCATTCGGGGGCGATCCGGTGGTTGAGCTTCGCGCCGAGGGAACTTTGCTTGAAAAACCAGCACACTCCAGCGGAGGCTGCTTGCTGAACCCAGCGCCGCCTTGACGCGACCCCCGCCTTCCCTTAGCCTCAGACCATGATCTTCCCCTGCGGCGGACGAATGCCTATGGCCATGCGCACCCTGGCTGGTGTGCAGTTTGCGCCTGGACTCTGAGCGCCCGCTCCAGATGCGAACCAACCGGCCAGGGACAAGCCACACTTCCTCTTCAATCTTGACCGACTGACAGCGCACTGGAGATTTGCCTTGCGACCCGTTGCCGATTTTTTCGCCTCGCCGGAGGTGACTCGTGAAGTTTGAAACCCTGCTGCTGAACTTCGATCCGGCGCCGGGCGACCGATTCCGTCCCGCGAACACGCCGATCTATCAGACGGCGACCTTTCGCCAGGACTCTGCTACTTCGTTCGGCGATTTCGATTACACGCGCAGCGGCAATCCGACGCGCGCTGTGCTGGAAACCCAGCTTGCGCTGCTCGAATCCGGGACCCGCGCGTTTTGTTTTTCTACCGGCCTCGCCGCCATCACCGCGGTGACGCGGCTGCTGAAAGCCGGGCGAGCAGATCCTGGCCTGCGATGACCTTTACGGCGGCACCTATCGCCTGTTCTCGCGCATTCTCGCCAACCGCGGCATCACGCGTGCAGTATGTCGACTTTGCCGACGAGAGCGCGCTCAAAGCCGCGCTGACGCCGGCGGTGAAGCTGGTCTATCTGGAATCGCCGACCAACCCGCTGTTACATATTCTTGATCTCGCGCGTGTGGCCACGCTGGCGCACGAACATGGCGCGCGCGTCTGCGTGGACAACAGCACCATGTCGCCGTATCTGCAGCGGCCGCTCGAGCTGGGCTGCGATATCGTGATCCACTCGGCGACGAAGTTCCTGTGCGGCCACAGCGATGTGATGGCCGGCGCGGTGATCGTGCGGGATGCGGGGCTGGTGGACGACCTCTACCTGATCCAGAACGGCGAAGGTGGCGGCCTCGCGCCCTTTCGACAGCTTCCTTGTGCTGCGCGGGCTGAAGACGCTGGCGCTGCGGCAGGACCGGCAACAGGCGAATGCGATTGCGGTGGCGCAATTTCTGAAACAGCATCCGGATGTGACCGACGTTTACTTTCCCCACGCTGGCGCCGCCGGAAGCGGCAGCGATCCACAAGAAGCAGGCCAGCGGTCCGGGCTCGGTGCTCAGTTTCCGTACCGGCGATGCGGAGTTGTCGCGCCGCATGGTCGAAGCGTGCAAGCTGCATACCATTACGGTCAGCTTTGGCGGGGTGAACTCCACCATCAGCCTGCCGAACTACATGTCTCATGCCAGCATTCCCGCAGCATCTGCGCTCGCAGAAGCAGATTCCCGGCGACCTGGTGCGAATTTCGGTGGGGATCGAAGCCATCGATGACCTGACCGCCGACCTGGACCAGGCGTTCACGGTCGCGCGCGGATAGCGGTCGTGGCCCTGATTTCATAAGAATTTTGCGTTCCGTTGTCGTTTTTCTGCCCTCTCGTTCGACTAGTCAGTAGAGGCGAGAGTTGTGATGTGCGGAAGCGCAGCGAATCCAAAGGAAATTATCGGGCAGGACGGGAGTTCTTCGTCCTCGTCTCGCGAATCTGACGGAAGGCGCGCCTGGCCTGCGTGGGAAGGTCCAACGCCGGGCTCGCGATACCAGCGCAGATGGGCCTGGTCGAAGGCGGTGCAGTAGAGCGCGGCCGCCAGGTCGCAGCGCGCCCGATCGCCGCGGTAGGCCTTTCGCTTCGCCAGCTCCTGGCTCAGGATCGGGACCCAGCGGCCCATGGCGCACAGAAAGCGGCCGCGGAGATCCGGCTCCTCGAACATCAATCCCAGCATTTCCTTGGGCTTGCGCATGTCTTTCATTTCTTCCTGCATGACGGAAAGCATGGCGTGTTCCAGGGCCGCCAACGGATCGCGGCTCTTCGGGCGCTTCGGCGAAGCGTTGCGCGATGCGCTGGCCGAAGTGCTCCACGCTGAAGGAGAGCAGTTCCTCCTTGGTGCGGAAATAGCGGAAGAATGTGCGCCGGGAGACGCCTGCCTTGCGGCTGATCTCCTCGATCGTGGCCCGGTCAAAGCCCACGGTTCCGAACAAATCCCACGCCGCCTGCTCGATCTCCCTGAGAACGAACTCATGTTTCCGCTCGCGAAGCGACCCGGAATCCTGAGATTTCGTCCCTTGTTCGCCGCCGGTGGTGCGAAGCGTTTTCTGCACTGCATGCAGATTATGGCACAGGGTGCCGTTTTATGAAAAAATACGAATCCGATGAGTCCCGGACCCCGGCGCCCTCATCTACTGCGCTAGCACGCCAAACACCTGTCCGGCGCCACGTACGTTCCGGCAATCCATATTTGAACTCCGCGTCCCCGGACGCACTTTTCTCTGGGAAGGCTCCCATGACTCCAGCAAACACCTCGCCCCGCTCTTTCTGTGCGTTGAGCGAAATCTCCGATCGCACCGCCTGCATGCACGCGCCCGGGCTGCCCTCGGCTGCGGCGCTTCTGCTGCTGGCCGGCCTGGCGCTGATTGCCGGCTGCAGCAAGCCAGCCAACGGGGGAGGCCCGCCCCAGTATCCGCCGCCGGACGTGACCACCGCCACGGTGGAGCAAAAGGACGTGCCGATCTACGGCGAGTGGGTGGCGAACCTCGACGGCTACGTGAACGCGCAGATCCAGCCCCAGATCACCGGCTACCGGCTATCTGATCCGGCAGAACTATAAAGAGGGCTCCGAGGTGCGCAAGGGGCAGGTCCTCTATGAGATCGACCCCCGGCCCTTCCAGGCAGCGCGTCGACCAGGCGACCAGCCAGCTTGCCCAGGCAAAGGCAAACCTGCAACTGGCGCAGATCAATACCAAGCGCGATACGCCGCTCGCCGAAGCGCGCGCCATCGCCCGCTCGCAACTGGACAACGATCTGCAGACGCAGGCGGCGGACGAAGCCAGCGTGAAGGCGCAGGAGGCCGCGGTCGAGACTGCCCAGCTTAACCTGGGCTGGACCAAGGTGCGCTCGCTGCTGGACGGCATCGCCGGCATCGCTGCCACGCAGGTCGGCAGCCTGGTCAAGAACGACACCGTGCTCACGACGGTCTCGCAGGTGCAGCCGATCAAGGTGTACTTCGCGATCAGCGAGCAGGAGTACCTGGCGCTCTCGAAGAAGGCGCGCGAAGGCGGAGCGGCCGATCTGCTGCACGCCTCGAGCCGCGTGCCGATTGAACTCACGCTATCGAATGGAAACCGTCTACCCGAGCAAGGGCTACATCGTCTTCGTCGATCGCGAGGTGAATCCCCAGACCGGCACCATTCGGGTTGCGGCGGCTTTCCCCAATCCGCAGAGCCTGCTGCGTCCCGGACAATACGGCAGGGTACGTGCGCAGACCCAGATCCAGCACGACGCACTTCTCGTTCCGCAGCGCGCCGTGACCGAACTGCAGGGCTCCTACCAGATCGCCGTCGTGAATCGCGGACAACAAAGTCCATATCCAGCCGGTGCAGGTAGGGCCGCAGATCGGCGAAGACTGGCTTATCACCAGCGGACTCAAGCCGGGCGAGCAGGTGGTCGTGGAAGGCACGGGCAAGCTGGTGGACGGCATCCCTGTCCACCCTCATCCCGCGACAGCCGGAGCAGGCGAACGCGGACCAGAGCTGGCGGCTCAGGCGGCGCACCGGGTAACGCATCCGGGAAGACCGCTGAAAAGCCGGCCGCCGGCAGCGAGGGCAAATAAACATGTCCAAGTTCTTTATCAACCGGCCCATCGTGGCCATGGTGATCTCGATCATCATGGTCATCGTCGGGGTGGTGGCGATGCTCAGCCTGCCGACCTCGCAGTTCCCCAACATCGTGCCGCCTGAGGTGCTGGTGCAGGCCACCTATCCCGGCGCCGACGCCAAGACGCTTGAGCAGTCGGTCGCAACGCCGATCGAACAGCAGGTCACGGGCGTGGACCACATGAACTACATGTATTCCACGAACGCGAACAACGGCGCCATGTCGCTGACGGTCGACTTCGACATCGCGACCAATCCGGACATCGACCAGGTGCTGACGCAGCTTCGCGTGAACCAGGCCACGCCGCAGCTTCCCGCGCAGGTGAACACTGCCGGCGTCACCGTCATCAAGTCGCTGGCTTCGCCCTTGATGTTCGCCATGCTCTACTCGCCCAAGGGCACGTACGACACCAACTTCCTCGTCAACTACGCCTACATCAATATGGCGGACGAGCTGACGCGCGTGCCCGGTGTGGCGCGTGTCCAGGTATTCGGCGGTCAGTATGCGATGCGCGTCTGGGTCGATCCGAGCAAGCTGGCAACGCTCGGCGTGACCGTCCCGCAGATCGTCAGCGCGATGCAGGTGCAGAACAACGTGAATCCGGCCGGGCAGATCGGCGCCGAGCCGGTGCCGGGAGGCCAGGAGTTCACCTATACCGTTCTCTCACAGGGACGCCTGGTAACGCCCGAACAGTTCGGCGAGATCGTGATTCGCGCCAATCCCGACGGCTCCGTGCTGCGCCTGCAGGATGTTGCGCGGATCGAGCTTGGCTCGCAGACCTACAACGTGAATGTGCGCTACAACGGTCAGATCGCGGCCGGCATGGCGATCTTCCAGTTGCCTGGCTCGAATGCCGTGGCCGCGGCAGCCGCGGTCAACAAGAAGCTGGCAGAGCTGCAGAAGCGCTATCCGGTCGACATGGCTTCGGCCGTGCCCCTGGATACGACCAAGGCTGTGACCCAGGGCCTGCATGAGATCGTCGTCACGCTGGCGATCGCGCTTGGCCTCGTGATCCTGGTCGTCTATGTCTTCCTGCAGGGCTGGCGCGCCACCCTCATCCCGCTGCTCGCCGTGCCCGTCTCGCTCATCGGCACGTTCGTCGTCTTCCCTGCGCTTGGCTTCTCGATCAACACGCTGTCGCTGCTGGGGCTGGTGCTCGCCATCGGCCTTGTCGTCGATGACGCGATCGTGGTGGTAGAGGCCGTCGAACACCATATTGAAGAGGGCATGTCGCCCAAGGAAGCCTCGATCGCGGCGATGGAACAGGTGGCGAGCCCGGTTATCGCCATCGCGCTGATCCTGGCGGCGGTTTTCATCCCTACGGCCGCGGTCCCAGGCATTACAGGACGGCTGTATCAGCAGTTCGCCATCACGATTGCGATCTCGGTGCTTTTCTCGGCCTTCAACGCGCTGACGCTGAGCCCTGCGCTCTGCGCGCTGCTGCTGAAGCCGAAGAAGCCCACCCGCGGTCCGCTCGGGGCCTTCTTCGGCTGGTTCAACCGCGCCTTCGGCAGGACCAGGGACACCTACGTCCGTACCTCCGGCATGCTCATTCGCAAGTCGGCGTTTGCGCTTGGTCTTCCTGGTGATCGTTGCCGGGTCAGCGCTCTGGATTGCGCGCGGCATTCCCGAACTCCTTCCTGCCCGACGAGGATCAGGGCTACCTCTATGTCGGCATGGTGCTGCCCAATGCAGCCTCGCTGCAACGCACGACGGAAGCGTCCAAGCATGTTGAGGATGTCATTCTGAAGACGCCGGGCGTGAAGAGCATCGTGAGCGTCAACGGCTTCAGCCTGCTCAGCTTCACGCAGAGCACCTATACCGCCTTCTACTTCGTCACGCTCAAGCCGTGGGACCAGCGGAAAGCCAAGGACGAACAGTACCTGGCCATCCAGCAGCACATCGCGCAGGGGCTCGGGGGCATTCGGGAAGGCATCGCGTTTTCCTTCCCGCCGCCTGCCATTCCGGGCGTCGGCACATCGGGCGGCGTCTCTGCGGTGCTGGAAGACCGCTCCGGCGGGTCGCAGCAGAACCTTACTGACAACGTGAACAAGTTCATGGCGGCGCTGCATAAGCGGCCGGAGATCGCAAGCGTCATCACGACGTACGTTCCGAACGTGCCGCAGATTTACGTCGACGTTGATCGCGCCAAGGCGATCCAGGAGGGCGTCAGCCTGGCCGATGTCTACGAGACTCTGCAAACCTTCATGGGCGGCAACCTGGTGAACTACTTCAACCGCTTTGGCCGCCAGTGGCAGACCTATATCGAAGCGGAAGGGACGTCGCGCACGAACATCAACAACATCGGTCAGTTCTACGTGCAGAATGCTTCCGGCAATTCGATACCGTTGTCGGCGCTTACCTCGATCAAACGGATTACAGGACCCGAATTCACCATGCGCTACAACGAATACGAAGCTGCGCAGTTGATCGCGACTGCGAAGCCCGGCTACAGCTCTGCAGCAGGCGACCGATGCGTTTGAAGAGGTGTTTCGGCAGACGATGCCATCGGAGATGGCGCTCGACTATCAGGGCATGACCTTCCAGGAGCAGAAGGCTGCGCAGGGCGTCTCCTCGTCGACGATCTTCGCTGTTTCGCCTAGTCTTCGTCTTTCTCATCCTTGCCGCGCAATATGAGAGCTGGTCGCTGCCGTTCAGCGTTCTGCTCAGCACGCCGATCGCTGTCTTTGGCGGCTTCCTCGCACTCTCCCTGCGCGGGCTGGAAAACAACGTCTATGCACAGATCGGTCTGGTCATGCTGATCGGACTTGCCGCGAAGAACGCCATTCTGATTGTGGAGTTCGCGCGCAGCGAATATCAGAGCGGCAAGACCATCTATGACGCGGCTCTGGCTGGCGCTGAACTTCGTCTTCGGCCCATCCTGATGACGGCCTTTGCCTTTATCCTGGGCTGCATCCCGCTGTGGATCGCAAGCGGCGCCGGCGCTATATCCCGCCAAGTGCTGGGAACGGTCGTGATCGGAGGCATGCTGGCCTCCACGCTGATCGCGATCTTTATCGTTCCCGTGACCTTCGCAGTGGTTGAGAAACTCACACATCGCGTCGCGACCAGAGGTTCCCGCAAGGAGACGCGCGAAACCGTCATTTCCGGAGATGGCCTATGAGAAAGCAAAGCATCGCCATCACGCTGAGCGCGGCAACGCTTCTGTTGTCGGGCTGCACGGTTGGCCCGAAATACAAGCGCCCCACCATCGACACGCCCACCGTCTATCGCGGCGCCGAGGCGAGCGGCAACACCCAGAACAGCGAGACGCCGCACGACCTGAACGGCACGGCGCTGCCGGGGCAGTCGAACACCGCCGCCTCCACGGCCATCTCGCTCGGCGACGAGAAGTGGTGGGAGGTCTTCGGCGATCCTGAACTGCAGAACCTGATCCGGGCCGCGCTCAAGCAGAACTACGATATCGGCATCGCGGCGGAGCGCGTCCTGGAAGCACAGGCGCAGCTCGGGGTCACCCGCTCGGCAGAGTTTCCGCAGATCAACGCCGGCGGGAACTACACCGCGCAGCGCTACCCCGCTGCACAGTTTGGTGGACTGAGTCCGGGCGCCGGCTCCTTCGTGACCCATCTCGGCCAGCTCGGCTTGTCCTCATCCTGGAACATCGACTTTTGGGGGCAGTATCGCAATGCAACCAAGGCGGCACGGGCGCAGTTGCTGGCCAGCAAGTGGTCGCAGCGCGAGGTGATCGACACCCTGATCCTCAATGTAGCCACCGGCTATTTCCAGTTGCGCACACTCGATCTTGAACTCGAGATTGCCCAGCGCACGCTTGCCTCGCGGCAGGAGTCGCTGAAGCTGACGCAAACGCTTGAATCAGGCGGCAGCACCAGCATGCTCGATGTCCGCCAGGCGGAAGAACTGGTTGCCACGGCGGCGGCGATCCATTCCGGACATCGAACGGCAGATCACCCAGGAAGAGAATGCCCTGCAGACTCTGCTGGGCCAGAATCCGGGCGCGATCGCGCGCGGTCTGCCCATCGATCAGCAGCCGCGTATGCCTGTTGTTCCTGCCGGACTTCCTTCTTCGCTGATCGAGCGGCGGCCCGGACATCCGCCAGGCAGAAGAGCAGCTCATCGCGGCGAACGCTCAGATCGGCGTTGCCAAAGCGCAGTATTTTCCGGCGATCTCGCTCACCGGCCAGGTGGGGACTGCCAGCAACGCGCTGAATACGCTGTTCCACGACTCGACATTTGCCTATACCTATGGCGCATCGGCCGCCGAGCCGATCTTCGATGCAGGACGTATTCGTAACAACGTCCGTCTCACCGAAGCGCAGAAGCGCGAAGCGGTGCTCACCTACAAGAAGACGATCTCGCAGGCGTTTCCAGCGACGTCTCGAACGCGCTGGTCTCCTACCAGAAGTATCGCGAGTTCCGGGAGCAGCAGGAGCGGCTGGTCACGGCATCGCGCGATGCCGTCAACCTCTCCAACATGCGCTACAAGGGCGGCTACTCCAGCTATCTGGATGTGCTCACCAACCAGACCACGCTCTTCTCCGGCGAGCTCACGCTGGCCTCCGCGCGGGAGGAAGAGATGCTCTCGCTGGTGCAGCTCTATAACGCTCTAGGCGGCGGCTGGCAGCAATAAGCAACACTGTCGGGCAAGATACTCCAGCCCATGTTCACAGGCCGTCTTCGGACGGCCTTTTTTTTTTGCGCATTCCCATCCTGGAACACCCTGTCCCACAATCGTGCCATTTCCGTTGCACGTTCGTCACGTGACCCCCGCTTTGTACCTCTAACTTGCACTTTCGTGGCACAAGAAACGGTCCACAACCTTGCCATAATGTCCCCACTGCGAGCGGCAATCTTACATACAAGACTTCGACTCGCGATCGGGCCCACACACAGGCAGCAATGCCGAGCGTGCGGGCATTCACTTTTCTCCCGACCACCGGCAATGCTCAGCAGCCGCGGTGGAGATGGATGGCAGGATGGCTATGGTCCGCAACGTTTCTGTAATCGCCCAAGTATCCACCGCGGTTTCACTGGTGGGCGCAGGACTTCTCGGTTTCGGCAACGCAACCGCCGCCCACGCACAAGCGACGCCGCGCATCACCGGTCCGGTGGATGAGTCCGCGCTTGTGTCGCTTCCCGGGCGAAGTGCATCCGTGGGCGCGTGCGCAGTTCGATCGCGGCGCTGCGCCGGCGAACCTGAGCGGACACATGCTGATGGTGCTGAAGCGGTCGCCCGAGCAGGAAACGGCGCTGCAGACCTTCCTCGCTTCGCAGCAGGACCCGCACTCGGCCGAATTATCACAAGTGGCTTACGCCGGAAGATTTCGGCAAGCGCTTCGGCGTTGCCGATTCCGACGTGCAGAGCGTGTCCAGCTATCTCTCCTCGCAAGGGATGAGGGTGGGCCGCGTCTATGGCAGCCACATGGCCATTGAGGTGGAGGCGACCGCCGGCCAGATTCACTCTGCCTTTCAGACCGAGATCCACGCCTATGCCGTCGGCGGCAAGACCTTACTACGGGAACAACTCCAATCCGAAAATTCCTGCCGCGCTGAGCAGCGTTATCGGAGGCGTCGCTTCACTCAACAGCTTCCACGCAGAAGGCGGCTCGGGCGCAGGCATCCAGGCGACGCTGAACGCCGCAACGCACACTCTGAAGCCGCTCTACACAATTACCGCGACGAATCCGGATACGTACGGCCTCTCCCCAGCGGACCTTGCTGTCATCTATGGCGTCCCGGCGAGCACAGGCGCAGGGTCTCGGCGGGCAGAACGTCAACGTCGGCATCGTAGGCGATTCCGACATCAACGTGACATACGTCAACAACTACCGCACCATCTTTGGTCTCCCGGCCAAGACGCCCATCGTGGTGGTGGATGGCAACGATCCGGGCGTCAACGGCGATGCGTACATCGCCTACAAGCAGATCGAGCTGGTGAGCGCGGTCGCTCCTAACGCAAACATCTACTACTACACCTCGGCCACCACCGATTATGACTCGGGCATCTATTTCGCGCTGATACGGGCGGTAGAAGACAACCAGGTGCAGGTGCTGCTGAACGGCTTCCAGCAATGTGAGAGTGCGATTGGCGATGGCGCCATGCAGCTCGTCAACGCAGTCGCGGAGGAGGCGGCGGCGCAGGGCATGACGTTCGTGGCCGCAGCCGGCAACTCCGGCGCCGCAGGATGTGCAGTACCGGGCACCTCCGGAAGCGCAACGGGCGCTGCATACGCCGTCAATGGATTTGCCAGTTCGCCTTATCTGACTGCCGTGGGCGGAACGGATTTTTACTACGGCACGACCAGCATCGGCACTTACTGGAACACTACCAATACGGGCTACACATCGGCGAAGACCTACATTCCAGAGCAGGTGTGGAATGACAGCTATTCGGGGAACAACAACTCCAATGCCGTGGCCGGTACACCCGTGCAGATGGCCGGCGGCGGCGGGGTCAGCACCGTGGGCCTCGATGGAACCTCCAAACCTCAGCCGATGCCCTCCTACCAGAGCGCCAATACAAATGCCAACACGATCGGCGGCGGGAAGGCACGCGTCATTCCTGACGTCTCGTTTTTTGCCGGAAGTGGCGCCAACAACGTTGAGGGCTACAACAACACGGCATACATGTTCTGCATGAACTCTTCGGATTGCGTCGGAAGCACACCGCAGTTCACCTATTCAGGCGGAACGGAAGCATCCAGCGCTGTCTTTGCCGGCGCGGTCGCGCTTGCCGTCGAGCAATACAATTCGGGGTCGCGCTTCGGACTTGGCAACGTCAACCCGACTCTCTATTCGCAGTTCAGCTCCATCGTCTCGCACGACATCACCCGCGGGACCAACGAACTGGCCTGCAGCAGTGGTGCGAACTGCGGCGGCGGCCACATGAGCGGATATCTGGCCGGAACCGGCTACGATGCGGCCACGGGACTTGGCAGTTTCAACATCTCCAGCTTCGTCACTAACTACAAGCCATCCAACACAACACCGAGTTCCGTAACTCTCACCGTCACAGATTACCTCGGGGCAGCGCTTCCCAGTTGCGTCATTGGCGGGGTAACCACTCCGAACTGCATCACGCACAGCACCAAGGTGAAGTTTACGGTTTCCACAACACCTTCCGCAGCAACGGGCGACGTTGCCATCTTTACCAGCAGCCCTTTGCAGGCTGAGTCGTCTGTAGAAACCCTGACGCTGAGTGCAGGTACGGCCAGTGATATATGGGACCTGCTGCCCGGTGGAACCTATAACATCTATGCTCGCTATGCGGGAGATACGACCTACGCTCCCAGCGTAACCTCCACTCCCTTCACGATCACTGTTCAGCCGGAAAACTGCCAGATGGTGGTGTACGGACACAACATCAATGTAGGCAGCACGAGCAGCATTCCTTATGGCACCCCGGTCAGCATCACGGTTGAGCCATACTCTGGCATTACTACTAATTATGTCGGCATCCCATCGGGATCCATCAATGTCACCGACAACAGCGCGTTGATCACCACGTTGCCGGTCGATTCCGAGGGAGCGGCGACGTTCAACTCGAACCTGCTAGCGATCGGCTCTCACTCCATCGTTCTCACCTATCCTGGAAATGCCAGCTTCAACGCCTGCTCCACAGGCGCATTTCTGGCCACGGTTGGCAAAGCGCCGACGACAACTACGCTGAACCCCACAAACGCGGATGTGACACAGGGCAGCATCAGCGTGACTGCTTATGTGACGCCGACCCCCATCACAGTGAACGGCACGACCTATCCCAGCAATGGCACCGCCCCAAGCGGGACCGTGACCTTCACCAGCGGAGCAACGACACTGGGAACAGTCACGCTGGTTTCCGGCTTCACGCCCAGCGGCAATGCCATGGGTACGGCCAGCATCACGGTGAACGGAGCTTCCGGATATACCAGCATCAAGGCTACCTATAACCCGTCTTCTGGATCGAACTACACTACTTCCTCCGCAACCACGTCCCTGGCATCTTCGAACGGACTGTTAGGGAACGGCAACTCCTCCACTACCTTCACCATTGCTGACGGAAAGGGGATCGCGTCTCCCGGTCCATATCCGGCCAGCGATTCGCTCACACTGACTATTACTGTGAGCACGCCTGGCAATACGCCAAGCGGCGAATGCGTCTTCTTTGGCCTGGTGTGCAGCAATACGCCCACGGTGAACATTTACGCAAACGGAATTCTGTTTGCCGGGGGCCTGGTACCGGATACCAACGGCAAGGTTACCTATACTGTCCCGCAGCAGAATGGGTATCTCGCCCTGCCCTCCGGCCAGGTTCAATTGAATGTCATTTACAGCGGCTATTCCTATCAACTCTTTCTGGATTGGTTTGAGGTAGACGCATCCAGCTCGGTCCAGACGATCACTATCAGTGACGACCGCACCAATGCCGACTTCTCGTTGCAGGCGGACACGGTCGTCAACCAGGGAAACCCACTCGTCTCCACGGGGGCGACCCAGGCCCAATACAACCTGCGCCTGACGTCGCTTTATAACTTCAACAGCGCGTACGCCTCCACTCCGATCAACCTGAGCTGCAGCGTTGTCGGCTACAGCAAAGCCGGCGTTCGCTCCACGCCAGCTGGCCTGACCTGCGGGTTCAACAGCGCCCTGACGGCAACCACAGCCAGTGTCACGCTCGGCACCGGCTATGCCAGCCAGATGTTATACGTTGGCGCGGCAAGCGGATCCTACGTGGCGAGCAATACCGCGCCCGCAGCGCCTGCAAGTCGCTGGTGGATAGCTAGCGGCGGCACGACGCTGGCCTGCATTTTCCTGCTCGGCTTGCCCGCACGCCGCCGCAGGTGGCAGTCATTGCTGGGCGTATGCGTGCTCCTGATTGCCGGCTTCGGTATCTCGGGCTGCGGCGTGGCCGCGATGTCCGGACCGGACCAGCAGACCTACAAGAGCCTGAACGGCGGCGTCGCCGGCAGCCAGGGGACGACACCGACGGGTAATGCAATTCTGCCCGGCACCTACACTGTGCTTGTCACCGCAACCGCAGGCGCAAACACCACCGTCAGCCACACGCTGCCGGTCCAGGTACTGGTCGGAACAACCAACTAAGTCGTATTGCATTAACAGCAACGAGGCCACATTCATCCGAGTGTGGTCTCGTTGCTGTTGCGGGGTAGATGCCTATTCGGCGCGGCGCAGGGCTACGAAGTTGCGCCCCTGATACAAGCGATAGGCTCCCGGCGTGGATGTGTTCAGCACCTGCAGGGGCGTCGGGCGATGCAGCTCGTCATCGTGATGGCTGGCGACATTCAGCAGATCGTGTGCGCCCAGATCCATAATGATGAAGCGATCGTTCTGGATAAAGCCGACGCCGTATGCTCCGGGCGCCAGCTTGTGCGCTCCAGCGCCATCGCCAACTTGCAGCGGCACCTCGGTGATCAGATAGGCCTGATACTTCTGCTGAATACCGCTGGAATAGCCGGAGGTATCCACCAGCGCCAGCAGCGTGAGCATTCCGTCCGCATATCGGATGCCGCCGCTGTTGCGCATCTGTACGGTTGCGCTCTGCCCCCGGAAGAAGACCTGGGCCGGCATTAGATTGGCCAGGTCGTCCGGTTTCAGAACGCCGGCCGGTTGCGCTTTGATTGTGCTCCCCGGCTCCGCCGAAGTGCGCGGCGTCAGGGGGCTTACAACGAATGCCCACATGGCCGCCAATAACAGGCTATGCACGGCTGTCATCTTGATCATGGCGACCAGCTTATCCCGAAAGTGCATTTGTCCATATGATTACCGCAACAACGAGGCAGGCAGCATCCTATTGGTGACATTCGGACAGGAGCGTCTGAACCAGTAGTGCTGACACGCTTGTCCCATCACGCAATGGAAGGAATGCCATGCCGGTCCGCCTTACCGGAAAGAATTTATCCCGCGAATCAGACGCTACAGCCGCGGCGGCGTCGCAGGTACAGAAGGAGCTGGAGCGCCCCACCGCGATCCAGATTTATGCGCAGGTGGCCAAGAACGCGCGGCAGGAGCTACGACGTTCCGCGCGGAGCCTTGCGATCTCGGGCTTTGCCGGCGGCATCACGATGGGACTCACCGGTCTTGCAACCGCAATTGCGCGCGCTGAGCTGGGCAACCTCCAATTCGCCCATTTCATCGCCACTCTGCTTTATCCCATCGGTTTCATTGCGGTCATTCTCGGACGAGCGCAGCTCTTTACGGAGAACACGCTCTATCCCGTGGCGCTGGTGCTGGCCGAGCGGCGGCACTACTGGGCAACTCTGCGACTGTGGGCCATCGTGCTCGTGTTCAACTGTCTGGGCACCCTAGGGTTTGCGGTGCTCGCGGTTCGCACAGATGCCCTGCAGCCGAAGTATGTCGCCAGCCTTTCGGCTTTGGGCACTGAAATAGCCAATCACTCGCTTTCGAGCGTCTTCTGGAGCGCCATTATCGGCGGATGGATCATCGCGCTGGTTGCATGGCTGGTGAGCGCCAGTCACTCCATCAGCGGGTCCATGCTGCTGATCTGGCTGCTGGCCTTTGTCGTTGGACTGGGCCACTTTGCCCACTGCATTGCCAGCAGCGGAGAGGTGCTCTCCGCCGTGCTGCACCATCAAGTGCCGGCCATGAGCTATTTTCGATGGCTGTGGCCCGCCGTGCTGGGCAATATCGTGGGCGGCGTCGGACTGGTGACCCTGCTCGAATACGGCCAGACCGCGGAAGAGTGATGCGCGAATGGTCAGCGCTGTGGGATGGAGCTGAGTTTTCGTAACGCTACCTCCCGCGTTGCCTGGAAGCGTGCCGGAGGATCAGCCATAAGAGAATGCTCCACTGCGCGTTTGTAGCCGCCGGTCCAGATCGTGTACATGACGGCCAGCGCGCAGCCCACGCCGAGAGCGAAGCCGAAGAAGTAGCCGATCATGATGTTCCAGAATTCAGCTGCCATCGACTATTCCTCCCTTTACAGCGCACGATACATCACCAGCGCGTCCACATAGCCGAGCGTCGGATGCAGAAAGGCGTTAGGCAGGCGTCCGACCGTATCGAATCCGAGCGATGCCCACAACCGCACAGCGCGCTCGTTCGTGCTCACCACGAAGTTGAACTGCATCGCGCGGAATCCGCCCTGGCGCGCGACATCGAGCGAGTGAAGGCACATCGCGCGCGCGACGCCGTGTCCGGTTGCGTGCTGCGCGGTCACATAGCCGCAATTGGCGACATGCGCTCCGCCGCCTTGCTGGTTTGCGCGCAAATAATACGTACCGACGGTAGTGCCGTCCTGTTCGGCGACGAACACCGCATGGCCCGGCGAGAACCAGTACGCCAACGCCTCACTTTGCGTGATCTCGCGCGGCAATGTATAGGTCTCGCCGGCTCGCAAGACAGGCTCGAGGACCTGCCAGATCGCTTCGTCATCGTCGCGGGTCGCGCTGCGGATTACTATGCCATGGCTCATGAATCAGTACCGCAGACAGGTATGCCTCGTCCGCGGACTGGACGAGGCATACTCCTGCCGATCTCAGACGTTACAACTGGTTCATCTTCTGCAGGAACTCCGCGTTGTTGCGCGTCTTGAACTGCCGGTCTACCAGCAGTTCCATCGCTTCAACAGGCGAAAGCGGATTGAGCACCTTGCGCAGAATCCAGATACGCTGCAGGTCTTCCTTGGGGATGAGCAGCTCTTCCTTGCGGGTGCCGGAGCGCTGGATATCGATCGCCGGGAAGACGCGCTTGTCCACGAGCTTGCGGTCCAGGATCACTTCCATGTTGCCGGTGCCCTTGAACTCTTCGAAGATGACTTCGTCCATGCGCGAGCCAGTATCGACGAGCGCAGTCGCGATGATGGTGAGGGAGCCGCCTTCCTCGATGTTGCGGGCGGCACCGAAGAAGCGCTTCGGCCGCTGCAGCGCGTTCGAATCCACGCCGCCGGACAGCACCTTGCCCGAGGGCGGAACGATGGTGTTGTAAGCGCGCGCGAGACGCGTGATGGAGTCGAGCAGAATCACGACGTCGCGCTTGTGCTCGACCAGGCGCTTCGCCTTTTCAATCACCATCTCGGCTACCTGTACGTGGCGTGCGGCCGGCTCGTCGAAGGTCGAGCTGATGACCTCGCCCTTCACGGAACGCTGCATATCCGTGACCTCTTCCGGGCGCTCGTCGATCAGCAGCACGATCAGCACGACCTCGGGGTGATTGGTCGTGACGGAGTTCGCGATTGACTGCAGCAGCATGGTCTTGCCCGTGCGCGGCGGAGCGACGATGAGTCCGCGCTGCCCTTTGCCGATGGGCGTCAGCAGGTCCATCACGCGGCCGCTGGCGTTCTCATGCACCGTCTCCATGCGGATGCGCTCTTCCGGATAGAGCGGGGTCAGATTGTCAAACAGGATCTTGTTCCGCGTCTCTTCCGGCGACTCGAAGTTGATGGCCTCGATCTTTACCAGCGCGAAGTACTTCTCGCCTTCGTGCGGCGGACGGACATTTCCGCTGATGGTATCGCCAGTCTTTAGATCGAACTTGCGGATCTGCGATGGCGAAACATAGATGTCGTCCGGACCGGGCAGATAGTTGTAGTCAGGAGAGCGGAGGAAGCCATAGCCGTCGGGCAGAATTTCAAGGACGCCCTCGGCGAAGATGTGGCCTTCTTTTTCGCTCTGCGCCTGAAGGATCTTGAAGATGAGATCCTGCTTGCGAAGCCCGCTGGCTCCGGGGATTTCCAGGCTGCGCGCGATGCGGCTCAGCTCTGTGATGTTTTTTTCTTTCAGTTCTGCGATAGTCACAATTCACCTGCGGTGGGAAGTTAGGAGGGGAAAAACGATGGAAGGAAGGGTGGTAGTTCAGGAAGGATTTTATTGTAACGGTTGGACGACCCGCCGCAGCGAGCGGCCACGCTTAAACCATTTTCACAAATACTATATGTGATCTGCATCTCGGAGGAGCAGCTTTTCTTCCGCCCCGACGACGAAGAGCTGTCGCCGGGGACCCGGGTCTAATGGAAAAGCTGCGTCCAGAGTTCTTTCGATGCTGAGATCCCTTGTGAAAAGGGTTTACGCTGCGCGGCGCTGCTGCTGCGAAACCTGTTCGGGGACCACATTCATCTCGTGACCGTTCGAAGCCATGGGGCTTGTCTGATGAAAGCGGACCAGGACTTCATTCGTGGTGTCCTGCAGGCGTGTGTTCGGCTTGTGGAGCTTCCGGGTGGCCTTGGAGGCCAACTGACAAAGCTGGTAGCGATTCGAAATGTGGGTGAGTGCCCCATAGATCAGATCGGAACGCATGAAATTTCCTCTCATTCCTTGACGGTCTTGGCGCGGTCCCCCATGAATATCTCCATTGGACGCCGGCGCCTCAGTCTTTGTTGTTTTTCCTTAACTGCTAATGACGCAGAATCTTCCAAAAAGATGCAGAAGTGTGCGCCACACGTAATTGCCTTTGCTTTCCCTGACTTGCCGTGCTCGGAATGGCAACTCGACGTCCGGAAACCGCACACCTGTGTTACCGGGACGTCAATTGCCCGATGCAGGGACGTGAGAAACCTTTGTCGTGGAGGTGATAAAAGGAGCCGGAACCACCCCTGGCAGGTTCGACATTATCGTTAACTCTGGCCGAGGTCAACACTTTTTTCATAGGTTGTGAAAACAACTATCCACATATTCGTAAAAAATTAGTAAGATTCTTGTTTTCTGCCATTTAGGGGTGGGCTGCAAAGCGTTTGCAAGCTATATACATCCAAGAAGATACGCTCTTCGCCCTGTTTTCTCCTGAAAACCATAGCAGCTGTGGGTATCGTGAATCTCAGCTCCAGTAGTTCCTGTCCAGGGTCCTGTACTGAATTGCTTCAGCGAGATGCTGCACGGTGAGCGTGGGCGCCCCCTCCAGGTCCGCGATCGTCCGCGCAACTTTCAAAATGCGGTCGTGGGCCCGCGCGCTCAGCCCCTGTTGCTGCATGGCGCGCTCCAGCAGCCGATCTGCTTCCGGCGGCAGCTCGCACCATTGGCGGATCTGTCGCGTGGTCATCTGCGCGTTCGAGTAGATAGACTCTGCCCCGAACCGCTCATGCTGCCTGACACGAGCGGCCAGCACTCGCGCGCGGATCTCCGCAGATCCTTCATTTGCCTGTCCGGCACGCAGCTCACGATACTGCACCGCCGGCACCTCTATATGGATATCGATGCGATCCAGCAGCGGCCCTGAGACCCGCGACACATACCGCTGCATCATCGGCGGCGTGCACTGGCATTCGCGGCTCTTGTCGTTGAAGTAGCCGCATGGGCAGGGATTCATCGCTGCCGCCAGCATGAAGCGCGCGGGAAAATTCAGCGACATGGATGCGCGCGCAATCGTAACTGTGCCGTCTTCGAGCGGCTGTCGCATGACTTCGAGCACGTTGCGCGGAAACTCCGGCAGCTCATCCAGAAAAAGCACGCCGTTATGCGCCAGCGAGACCTCGCCGGGCCGCGGCACCGCGCCGCCTCCGATGAGCCCCGCGTCCGAGATTGTATGGTGCGGCGAACGGAATGGGCGCTGCGTCACCAGCCCACAATCTGAATCCAGCACACCCGCTACTGAATGGATCTTTGTCGTCTCGAGCGCCTCGGCGAAACTCAGCGGCGCCAGGATCGACGGCAGCCGCTTCGCCAGCATCGTCTTGCCGGAACCGGGCGGCCCGATCATCAGGATGTTGTGGCCGCCAGCAGCGGAAATCTCCAGCGCGCGTTTTGCGATGGTTTGCCCGCGCACGTCTTTGAAGTCGAATGGATAATGCTGCAGCGCGTCCAGCATCTGGCTCGAATTCACGCGATAGGGCTGCACCTGGATGCCGCCATTGGCCGCCGCATTCAGCAGCTCACGAGCCTGCGGCAGTGACGCTACCGGATATACATTCAGTCCCTCGACCACGGCGGCTTCCGGTGCATTTGCCGCGGGCACAATGAGGTTGGCGATGCCGCGCTGCTTAGCGGCCACTGCAATCGGCAACATGCCGGGAACGCCGCGCACGCTGCCATCCAAGCCCAGTTCTCCAACTGTGACGAACTGGCTCAGATCGCGGTTCTGTAGCGCGCCAGAGGCCCCCAGAATTCCCACCGCGATCGGCAGATCGAAACCGCAGCCTTCCTTCTTCAGATCGGCGGGCGCCAGATTGATGGTGATGTGCGTGGCAGGCAGAGCAAAGCCGGAGTTGCGAATTGCAGCACGAACACGATCGCGGCTCTCGCGCACTGCAGCGTCGGGCAGCCCGACGGTCGAGAAGCGCTCTTCCGCTACCTGGATACCGGAGAAGTCCACCTCAACATCAATGATGTGCGCATCGATGCCATACACAGCAGCACTCAGCGCCTTGAAGAGCATCCCGTGGCCCGTCCGTTCTCCGTGGAAAAGGTGAGTATAGCCAGTGACTTGCGGGCACCGTCAGGCCACAAAGGTTGCAGAGGGCAGCGAGTCAGCCACGCCGCTGCTACCATAGCCAGTCGTGAAAACCTCGCTGTTCGATCTCTACAAAATCGGCATCGGTCCCTCCAGTTCACACACCATGGGGCCTATGCGCGCCGCTCGTGCTTTTCTGCTGGCCCTGGATGCGCGCAACCTCGTCCCACCCACTGCCGAAGTCCACGCTGATCTTTATGGCTCGCTCGCTCTCACCGGCAAGGGGCACGGTACCGATCGCGCTGTCATCCTCGGCTTGCTGGGCGAAGAGGCCAGCACCATCGACCCCGACACCATCGACAGCAAGCTTGAATCGATCCGGCTCTCCTCCACCATCTCGCTGCTCGGCCGCCATGTCATTCCCTTCCGCGAGGCGCAGCATATCGTCTTCCATCGCGACCAGATGCTCCCGCCGGGCGCCGAGACGCAGCACCCCAACGGCATCCGGTTCACTGCATCGGATGTGACCGGTAAGGTCCTTTTCACCGCAACATATTTCTCCATCGGCGGCGGCTTCATCGTTGAAGACGGAGCCGATGTGAATGCGATGCCAGTGGCGACGGCGATCTCTCCGTTGCCTTATCCCTTCCACAGTGCAGCCGAGCTGCTGGAGATGGCGCAGCGGGACAACCTGCGCATGGACGAAGTGATGATGCGCAATGAATGTGCCCGTCGCGGTGACACTCCGGACGCAGCCGAGTCT
Organism: uncultured Acidobacteriaceae bacterium; assembly: GCA_963797895.1. Classification (GTDB taxonomy): domain Bacteria; phylum Acidobacteriota; class Terriglobia; order Terriglobales; family Acidobacteriaceae; genus KBS-83. Next base: position 660,154 of record CAWCRD010000005.1, on the reverse strand, counting down.
GTGAAGCGCGACATCCTGTGCATCTGGGAGGCGATGCAAAGCTGCGTCGCGCGCGGCCTCGCGACAGACGGCATTCTTCCCGGCGGCTTGCGCGTACGCCGCCGCGCGAAACGGTTAGCCGCGCGTTTGCAGCAGCAGGATGCCGCAGGCAAAGGTACCGGCGATCCGCTCGCGCCGCTGGACTGGGTGACCATCTACGCGATGGCGGTAAACGAGGAGAACGCCGCCGGCAGCCGCGTCGTCACGGCGCCGACTAATGGAGCAGCCGGCGTCATTCCCGCGGTCGCGCACTACTACCGCAACTACATCGCAGGCGCGGATGAGGCGGGCATCCTGCGGTACTTTCTGACCTCAGCGGCGATTGGAATTCTCTACAAGGAGAATGCGTCTATTTCCGGCGCAGAGGTCGGCTGCCAGGGCGAGGTGGGCGTTGCCTGCTCGATGGCCGCGGGCGGGCTGGCCGCCGCGATGGGCGGCAGCAACGCGCAGGTGGAGCACGCCGCCGAGATCGGGATGGAGCACAACCTCGGCATGACCTGCGATCCGATCGGCGGCTTGGTGCAGATCCCCTGCATCGAGCGGAACGCGATGGGCGCGGTGAAAGCGGTCCACGCCTGCCGCATGGCGCTGGCGGAAGAGGACGAGCACAAGGTCTCGCTGGATCAGGTGATCCGGACTATGTACGAAACAGGGCTGGATATGCAGTCGCGTTACAAGGAGACTTCGCTGGCGGGGCTGGCTTTGAATGTTATTGAGTGCTGAGCCAGGTTTCGCGACAAAGGTGGCATAGGACGGCGTAGTGGACCGTGATAGGGTGTCACGGATCGCTCGACTCCTGGGACTCCTGATGCTCTTCCGGAAATCTGTCCTCCTTCTCTCGCTCACTCTTCCTTTTAGCTCCGCGTTCGTTCTTTCATCTTGGGCAAAAGGGCACGCGCCAGAACGGCTCCTAACGCTTAGAGGAGGTCTTATATCGAATATCCTCGGCGCTTCCCGCGAGCCACACGCAATGACAAACCTTGCGCGATTCGGCGCCTCTTACGAGTACGTCAATGACGATTTGGAAAAGCTCACAATCAATGAAGGTCCGTGCATCTATGTCGCCGGTCCAGCTAACCTTGCGCCGGGTTCCACTTACGGAGTTGTCGTCGAATGCTTCGATCTCATCGCCGAAAAAGAGACTAAGTCTTTCGCCTACTCTACCGACTCCGCGGGAAGGGTCGTCAGCAGCGGGAATCTTTCCGCGGTCGGAGAGTATGGAAGGAGTGACACCCTGTTTGATGTTGCTGCATGGAAGTGGGTGTGGGAACACGTTTCGCCGGAACTGGAGCATAGGATCGCGGCCGAGCGTGCTCAGGGAGCTCACGCCATCCTGGCGAACCTGTATAAGGTGAATGCTAAAGGCGAACACAACGGACCAGTGGTGACCGCGCCTATTCTGACTCGTGGAGTAGATGCAGAATTCAGCAACAGGGGGTTGCGATCCCACATCTCTGGGGTGTCAATTGTCTCAGTCATGATCGATACTGATGGTTTTCCGCGTCACATTCGTTCTGTTCTTCCGCTCGGGTATGGAATGGATGAGCAAGCGGTAAAAGCTATTGGGCAATATCGGTTTAAGTCATCCAGGTTCGAAGGAAAGCCGGCACCGGTTCAAATCAACATTGAAGTGAGGTTCCATCGGTGAAACACAGCTATTTTGCTCTCAGGTGTGGTTAGAGCAATTCAGCCGAACTCATGCGTAGCCGTCCCAGAAACAACTGGCAGGCGATCGGCGTCTCCAACTGACCATTGCGCAAATAGCGATCGAACACCACCCGCAGCTCCGTCACCATCCCTTCATACCCGCGCTCACCCGGCCGGGGAATCGCCGAGAGCGACTCCGCATAACCGAGCAGCGTTGGAAAATCCATCGTCATCGAATGGTGCAGCGTCGTCCGATGCCAGCTCAATGCCTCGAGAAACCCTTGCATCCGCTGGTTGAAATTACGAGTTGTATCTGCCTCAGCGGAATCCATACGCCACTTTCGAAGGATCGCCGAGAGCTGCTCCGAAACTGCCGCGCCACTGTCGCGATGGCCGCTGGTCGCCACCAGCACCCATCCACCCGGCCGCAGAATCCTTGCGAACTCGCGATGCGCACGCGCCCAGTCGAACCAATGCATTGCGCGACCTACCGCGATCAGATCCACGGAAGCATCCGGCAGCGTGGTTGCCTCGGCGCTTCCCTGCACTACTTTGAGCGCCGGATGCTGCGCGGCCAATTCGCTGCACGCTTCCAGCATCTCCGCGTTTGGCTCGACGGCGAACACACGATGTCCGGCTTCGAGAAAAATCTCCGCTAGCATGCCGGTGCCTGCGCCGATGTCCGCGACGACGGCACCGTCCGTAAGCGCGCCGTGCTCACGCAGAAATGGAATGATGCTTCGCGGGAAACGCGGGCGATAGGCGACATACGCCTGCACGCGGCCGGAGAAGCGCTCTGTATGCGGACCCGCGCTCATTGCGATCTCAGGCGGCGGAGTGCTTGGCCTGCAACGTTAGCTCCTCGTCAACTTCCTGCCCGTCCTGAATCTTGAGCAGCTTCAGGATAGGCGAGGTCAGCATGGTCGTCACCAGCGCCATCACCACCAGCATGGTGAACAGCGTCGGCGAGAAGACACCGGCGCTGTACGCAATGTTCAACACAATCAGCTCCACCAGTCCGCGCGTGTTGAGCAGTGCGCCCAGCGCGCCCGCGTTGCGCCACGATTGCCCAACCCACCGGGCCGCCAATATCGCGCCGCCCATTTTGCCTGCTACGGAGCCGGCCAGCACGATGCCGGCCCACAGCCACATATTCGCGTCGTTCAACAGGTCCAGCCGTGTACGCATGCCGGTCAGCGCGAAAAACAGCGGCAGCAGCAGCACGGCGATCAGCATGTCGGTGCGCTCGCGAATCTCCTCCTGCCAGCGCGGAATGCGCGGGAAGCATACGCCTGCAAGGAACGCGCCGAAGAGTGGATGGATGCCCAGCACATCAGTGGCCGCCGCGGACAGCAGCAGGGCGATGATGACGCCACCGAGCAACTCGATGGACATGCCAGTCGCCTTGTAGCGCTTTACCGCAAGGTTGGCCAGCGGGCGAACGATGCCCAGCATGACGGCAAGATAGCCCACCAGCCCCGCCATGCGCATGAGAAGACTCCCCGAGCCGCCTTCTTTCCCCAGGAGCGCGAGCGCAAAGGCCAGCAGCAACCAGGCCACTACGTCGTCTACCGCCGCGCACAGGATCGCTGTTGTCCCAAGCGAGGTGGTCTGCAGCCGCCGCTCTTCCAGCATGCGCGCCAGCACCGGGAAGGCCGTGATGCTCATCGAGATACCGAGGAAGAGCACAAATGGCATGCTGCCAATGCCGTGCGGCGCGAAGCGGATGCGCAACGAATGCGCGAGCAGCGCAGCCATGGCAAAGGGAAAGAGAATGCTCATGCCGCTGGCCAGCACGGCAGTGCTGCGCTGTTTGTAGAGTTGGGCGTAATCCAGATCCATTCCTATCAGGAACAGATAGAGGATCAAACCCACTGTGCTCATGTTTTCAAATGCGGCGAAGGCGTGCGGCGTAAAGACCTGCGCGATATGCGGGAAGTAGCGCCCCAGTACGGAGGGACCGATCAGAATTCCGCCGACGATTTCGCCGACCACGCGCGTCTGTCCCAGTTTGCGGGCCAGCCAGCCGCAAATCAGCGTGACGGTCAGCACAATCGACATCTGGAGCAGCAGTAGCGTCATGCGGCGCTTTGCCCTTTCGAGTTCGAAATCCAGAGGCAGTAACGATCAGAGCTCAATCAAGCGCAGCGTGGATTCAGATGCCCACATTCTGCGCGAGGACAATGCCGCATTCCTGCCGGGAGGGCTGCCCCTCTGGCGATTTCCTAATTGTAGCCTCGGGCCGCCATAAACGGCCCGGGTGCCCCGGTCTGGTGCAGCCGGTTGTTGCTTAACGCTCGATGGCCATCGCAACGGAATTGCCGCCGCCCAGGCACAGCGCCGCGACTCCGCGATGCAGGTTGCGGTGGATCAGCGCGTAGATCAGCGTCGTGAGGACGCGGGCCCCGCTCGCGCCAATGGGATGCCCCATGGCCACCGCGCCGCCATTCACATTCACGCGCGCCGCGAGTTCCGGCGCATCCAAGCCAACTTCTTTCATCACACCCAGAGCCTGCACGGCGAAGGCCTCGTTCAACTCATAGAGGTCTGCCTGGACCTTTGACCAGCCTGCCTTCTTCAGCACGCGCTGGATGCCGATCACCGGCGCCAGCATCACCCACTTCGGATCGATGCCGCTGGTCGCCTGCGCCCGGATCGTCACCAGCGGCTTGAGCTTCAGCTCTGCGGCCTTACTCGCTGACATCACGACCAGAGCGGCAGCGCCGTCATTCACGCCGGGCGCATTGCCCGCCGTCACCGTGCCGTCTTTCTTGAAGGCCGGCTTCAGCGCGCGCAGCGCCTCGAGCGATGCGTCCTCGCGGACGCTCTCATCTCGGTCCAGCACGCCGGCCGGCTCGCCCTTCTTCTTTGCTGGAATCTCCACCGCCAGCATCTCGTCTTTGAATGCGCCGGACTTCTGCGCGGCCGCTGCTTTCTGATGGGAAGCCAGCGCGTAGGCATCCTGCTGCTCACGCGTGATGGAGTGCTTCTCTGCCACGTTCTCGCCGGTCACACCCATGTGGTAGTCGTTGTAGATCTCCCACAGACCATCGTGGATCATCGCGTCTACAACTTTTCCGTCGCCCATACGGAAGCCATTGCGGCCCTGCGGCAGCAGGTACGGCGCATTGCTCATCGACTCCATGCCGCCTGCGACGACAATCTCCGCGTTGCCGGTCTGGATCGCCTGCGCCGCCAGCGCTACCGCTTTCAGTCCGGAGCCGCACACTTTGTTGATGGTCATCGCGCTCACGCTCGGCGGCAGCCCGCCGCCCAGCGCCGCCTGTCTTCCGGGATTCTGCCCCAGCCCGGCGGAGACCACGTTGCCCATGATGCATTCGTCGATCTGTTCCGGCGCAACGCCTGCGCGGCGAACGGCTTCCCGCACGGCCAGCGCGCCCAGTTGTATTGCGCTGAAACCGGCGAGCGATCCCTGGAATTTTCCGGTGGGCGTCCGAACCGCGGAGACGATGACAACATCTTCCATTGTGACTACCTCAACTTCCTGTGGCTCGCACCGCGCGGCCAACGTGTGAAGATATCAGGGACCGAAATCCAGCGGCAAACCGTGAGCGCACCCTACACCAGCATCGCTGCAACCGAAGACTCCCAGCCTGGAAGGCTGCTGGCGCCACTTTGGCATACGGCTGTCATCCTGCTGCTGCTGTTGGGTGTTTCGGTGGTGAACGTGCTCGCGGGCCACGCGGCGAGCGAGTCGCGCTCGCACTATGCGCTTTATTCGATAACACTGGTGTGGGAATGGATTCTGCTGGCGCTGGTGCACTGGGGTCTGCTGATGTACGGCACGCCGCTGCGCCAGTTGCTCGGCGTCCGGCGCCGGGGCGCGACGGAGCTCTGGACGGATATTGCGATCGCGCTTGGGTTCTGGTTCGGCTCGCTGATCGTGCTGGGCGCGGCCGGATTTCTGCTGCGCTTCACCCGGCTTCATCCCGAAAGTATTCGCGGCATCGTCTCCAGGATGGCCCCCGCATCACCCGGTGAGCTGGCGGTTTGGTTCGCGCTCGCCATCTCCGCGGGCATCTGCGAAGAGCTGATTTTTCGCGGCTATCTGCAGCAGCAATTCAGCGCGCTCACACGGCATGCGTGGCTGGGCATCGCGATTTCAGCAGTGTTCTTCGGCCTCGCGCACGGCTATGAAGGCAAGAGCGGCGTGCTGCTGATCACGTTGTACGGCGCGCTGTTCGGCATACTCGCGCACATCCGACGGAGCCTGCGCGCAGGAATGTTTGCGCATGCCTGGCACGATTCACTTAGCGGTCTCGTCCTCTATTTCGGCAATCATCTGCTTCATCGCATCCCACACTAGTTGCAGACGCGACCTCAACGAGGAAGTCGCGCGCGAAAAGAAGAGAACAAACCTGCGATTTTTTTCTTGACACTCTAATGCCACCACTCTATACATTCCGTAACTGCAACAACTGCGTTGCAGCACAAGGGAGAATAGAAACCATGGCAACAAAGAAGGCAGCCAAGAAGCCGGCCAAGAAGGCGGCGAAGAAGGCAGCGAAGAAGAAGTAAGCAAGTCAACCTAAACAAGGCAACACTCGGGGGACGCAGGCAAGCGTCCCCCGAGGTGTTTTTGCGCGCGCTTCTCCCTTCTCTCAGACACGGTAAAGTTGCTGCATGACGCGCCGCCGCTGGATCGCAGATACCTGGAACGACGACACAGCTGCACTGCATGGCGATCAGGCCCGGCACCTGAGCCGAGTGCTGCGCGCCCAGCCAGGCATGGAGTTTGACGTTGTTGCCGGCGGCCACGCATGGCTCGCGCGCGTGGCATCCATTGACCGGGACAGCGTCCAGTTCACGCTTCTCCGCGAGTTGAACTCCGCGCCGGGATCGCCGGTCACGCTGCTTCTCAGCATCTTCAAGTTTGATCGCATGGAGTGGGCCATCGAGAAGTCGGTGGAGCTTGGCGCCAGCCGCATCGTGCCCGTCCTGACGGAACGGACAGAGAAGCATCTTGCCCAGGCCGCGAACAAGCGCGTGGAGCGCTGGCGCCGCATCGCGCTCGAAGCAGCGAAGCAATCCCGGCGCAGCGATCTCCCGGAAATCGCCGATCCGGCCCGGCTTTCGAAACTTCTTGCCAGCAGCGAACCAACGGAGACAGCAGGACAGCCCGCCGAAGAAGCCGCACCTGCGCCGCTCCGCATCCTGCTCTCCGAGGTGGAAGAGGATCAGCCGCTGTTACGCATTCTGGAGCAGAAAATTACTGCGGCCCACAGCGAAGTCCTGCTTGCCATCGGGCCTGAAGGCGGATGGACGCCCGCCGAGCTGGCGCTGTTCACGAGCGCCGGGTGGCACAGCGCCACTCTGGGTCCGCGCATCCTGCGCGTGGAAACGGCGACAACCGCTGCCCTGGCAATCGTGAACGCCGTGACCGCAGAACGCGATTAAAGATTGGGAATCTGGAGATCGTCATGCTGAACGGCAGGTCCTTCACTGCGCTCAGGATGACAGAGGGTATGCATTGTCGCGAAGAATCTGCGGTTTGCCGGTGCAAGCGACGAGACCGGACGTGAGCGACGAAAGGGAGCGAACCCGGCAGCACGCGCCGCAGGCGCAGCCGCCTGGGACGGCAAGTACCTAGTTGAAGAGGTCTTTCATCTTGTCCAGCAGGCCGCGCGAGGCGACGCGGTTCTGCACTCCAAGGGTCGTGCCCAGTTCCTGGATCGCTTCGCGCTGCGCTTTGGTCAGCTTCTTCGGCGTTTCCACCACTACCTGCACGATCAGGTCGCCGCGCCCACGCTCATTCAGGTACGGCACACCCTTGCCGCGCAGCCGGAATTCCTTCCCGCTCTGCGTGCCCTCGGGAATCTTCAGCACGGTCTCGCCTTCGAGCGTCTGGATCGCGATCTCCGAGCCGAGCGCAGCCTGCGGGAACGAGACGATGACCGCGAAATGCAGATCGTGGCCCTCCCGCTCGAAGTAGGCATGCGATTTCACCGACAGCACGATGTAAAGATCGCCGGCGTTCCCGCCATAGCGTCCGGCATCGCCTTCGCCCTGGTAGCGAATGCGCGTGCCGTCTTCGACGCCCGCAGGAATCTTGACCTTGACCGCGTGTTCCTTTTCCACGCGCGCTTCGCCATGGCAGGTGTGGCACGGCTCGGTGACGACCTGGCCGGTGCCGCTGCAAATCGGGCAGGTGCGCGCAATCGAGAAGAAGCCCTGCTGGAAGCGCACCTGGCCGCGCCCGCCGCACTGCTGGCAGGTGCTGGGGGCTTTGCCGTGCGCGGCGCCGGAGCCGCGACACTCACCGCAGACATCCATACGCTTGATAGTGACGGTCGTCTCCTTGCCGAAGACCGCCTCTTCGAATTCGATCGTCAGGTCGTAGCGGATGTCGCGGCCACGCTGCGCACGCGAAGCACGCCCACCGCTCCGTCCGCCCGCCACGTTGAACATCTCTCCGAAGAAATCGCCGAAGATGTCGCCCAGATCGACGCCGCCCGGAAAGCCACCTGCTCCACCCGCGCCGCTCACTCCCGCAACGCCGTAGCGGTCGTATGCCGCACGTTTTTCGGGATCGCTCAGCACCTGGTAGGCCTCGCTTGCCTTTTTAAAGCGCTCCTCCGCCTCCGGATTGTCCGGGTTGCGGTCTGGGTGATATTGCATCGCCAGCTTGCGATATGCAGTCTTCAGTTCCTGATCGCTGCATTCTCTTGAAACGCTCAGGACTTCGTAGTAGTCGACGTGTGCCACGTTTGCCATTTTTCCTGTACTCAGTCTTCTGTCCAGCCGTGCGGCGCATGACTCGCTCCGGGTTTACAAAGATTTCCTCAATGCGCGACGTTACCTGCCGCGTCGCTTTAAGCTTCCGACACGTTCGGGTTCGACCGAAATGCGGACCAGCGCCGGCCGCAGCAGCCGATCCTTGATGCGGTAGCCGCGCCGGATTTCATCCATTACTTGATGATCCGGAAGGTCCGGACGTTCCACGCTTTCGAGCGCCTCGTGGACACGCGGATCGAAGGGCTGCCCCACCGTCTCCACCGCCGTCACGTTCAGCGAGCGCAGCACCTCGTCCATCTGCTTCGCGATCAACTCCACGCCCGTACGCAACTGCTCCGCCGTGCCGCTCGAGTTCAGCGCCAGCCGGAAGTTATCCAGCACCGGCAGAAACTGCTCCACGGCGTCCGCGACGGCAAAGGCCCGGTAGTCGGCACGCTCCCGCTGCTCACGCTTCCTCGCGTTGTCGAACTCTGCCTGCAGCCGGGCCAGCCGATCGATCGAGCCCATCGCGCTCCGCGCGCAGCCGCTCGTATTCCTCGTGCAGGCCGGCCGATGTCTCAGCAACGGCCGCCGATGGGGACGCACTGCTTCCCTGTCTGGCCGCGGTTGCATCGGAGGGCGCCTCGGGAAGCACATCGTTGAAGGTCTTGCCTCCCCGCCTTCTGGTTTTCCTGGTTCCGGTTTTCTGCTGTCTGCGTTTCGTTTGTCGTATCTGTCATGTTTTCACTCATAGTCATACGTCTCTCTTGATCCCTGATTCTTGCCGGCGGCCACTGCCCGCCCGCTCAACTGTCTGTTTTGGTCGCTCCCCGCGGCCGCTAACTTCGCGGCGTCTGCAGGATTCGCTCCGAGAGCTGCGCGATATATGAGACCGCCTGGATGGTCTCGTTGTAGCGGATGCGTGTAGGCGCCAGCACGGCCATCGTGCCTACGCTTTCCGCACCCAGCCTCGCGCCGGTGCCGATCAGCACCATATTCTCCATATCCGGAATGGTATCTTCCAGACCCACCACCACGCGCACCGCCTGCTGCCGCGCATCCACATAGGCGCTCAGCAGCTCAATCAGCCGCTGCTTCGCTTCGAGCGCGTTCAACAGCGCCCGCAGCCGCTCCTGATCCACATCGCGCTGCACCAGGTTAGCCACGCCCTCCACAAAGATCATCTGCGACGGCTGCACGCCTTCCAGCGCTCCCTTGCGAAACAGCTCGTTCACCGACTGCATCAGTCGGTCGTACTCGCTGCGCTCCTGCTCCATGCGCTGCTCAATCTCTGCGCGAATGCGCTCAATCGACCATCCGCGGAAGTTGCCGTTCAGAAAATTCGACTGCGCCCTCCAGGTCCGACTGGTCCAGATCGTGGTCCAGTTGCAACACCCGATCCAGCACCGTGCCGCCGCGCGTCACCACCACGGCCAGCACCCGCTGCGAGGTCAGCCGCGAGAAGTGGATGTGCTCCAGCCACTCCGTCTCGCCTGCCGCCTCGGTCGCCACCCCGACGCCGCTCGAAATCATTGCCAGCACATGCGAGGTGCGCTCCAGGAAATGCTGCCGGCTGGTCACCCCGGCGAAGCACTCGTCGATCTGCTGGCGCTTTTCCGCGGAAAGCTGCGGTACGTTCGTGCCGCTCGCCGCGCGTGCCGCTCCGGCCAGATGCTCCACGTAGAAGCGAAAGGCTTTCGCGGTCGGAATGCGGCCGGCCGAGGTATGCGGCTGTTCCAGCAGGCCCCCTTCGCTCAGCGTCGCCATCACGTTGCGGATGGTGGCCGAGCTCATCCCTTCCTTATCGGCATAGATCCGGGCGACGGCCTGGGACGGCACGGGTTCTCCCGTGGCGATATACATCTCCAGAATGGCCGTCAATATCAGCCGCTCCCGCGGACTGATTCGGAGCTCTGCCGCCATGACCGTGTCCCCTGCGCGCCGGCGTCTGCACCCGGCTTCGGGTAGACGCCGCCTCATTTATCGTAGCAGGTTGATATGGCCTTATCCGGACTGGCGAAAACCATGTTCATCGCACTATGGTGCTAACCGGAGTACTATCTGAGGCTTCCTAGATCAGGCTTTGAAACCAGAACGGTACTGACTCGGATCAAACGTTGGATCGGTCCAATCCGTCCTCTCCAGAAAGAAGGCTCCTCATGGCCAGGCGTCGTTTGTGGATCACCATCGCGGCAGTCGCAGGCGGCATCATCCTGATCCTGCTGATCGCCATTCCCTTCCTCCTCAATGCAGACAACTACCGTCCGCGCATCGAGAGCGCGCTCTCTGACGCGACCGGCCGCAAAGTCACGCTTGGCCATCTCAGCTTTTCGCTCTTCACCGGCTCGCTCACCGCGGACCAGCTCAGCATTGCGGACGATCCCGCCTTCGGCCAGCAACCCTTCGTGCAGGCGAAGCAGGTCCACATCGGCATCGAGGTCGGCCCGCTGCTCTTCCATAAGCAGATCCTGATCCGCGGCATCACCATCGACACGCCGAAGATCAACCTGATTCAGAACCAGGCGAACGTCTGGAATTATGCGAGCCTCGGCAACTCCAGCAAGCGCTCGAACCATGCGGAGACGCAAAGCGCCATGCCGAATCTCTCCATCGGCGTGCTCGAGGTGAAGGATGGCCAGGTGACGATGACTCTGGGAGCGCCAACGCCGCCGCGGGTTGTCAGCAACGTGCAGGCCAAAATCAACGACTTCTCCCTGACCACGCCGTTCACCTTCTCGCTTTCCGCATCGCTTCAGGGAAACGGCACGGTTTCGATTGACGGCAAGGGCGGCCCCTTCAATCAGGCCGATGCCTCCAAGACACCGTTCACCGCAAAACTTAATGTCAAACATGCGGATCTGGTCGCAGCGGGCTTCGTTCCTCCATCGGCCGGTGTCTCCGGCATCACCGACCTGAACGCCGATATCACCTCCAACGGCCAGACGGCGCACGTACAGGGCACGCTCGACGCAACGCAGCTCAAGCTTGCTGCCAATGGCTCTCCTGCGCCGCGTCCAGTACACGTCAACTTCACCGTTGATCAGAACCTCGCATCGCCCTCCGGCCAATTGCAGAACACTACGCTCGCGTTCGGAAAGGCCCTCTTCAACATTGCGGGCACTTACCAGACGCAGGGAGCGAAGACCAATCTGAACGTGACCGCCGCCACCCAGGGCGCGCCGATCAACGACCTTGAGGCCTTCCTGCCTGCGCTCGGCATCCAGATGCCATCGGGCTCGAAGCTGCAGGGCGGAACGCTGACGACGAATCTTGCGGTGACGGGCACGACCGATGCCCCGGTGATCGCCGGGCCGGTGCGGCTGGACAACACACAACTTGCGGGCTTCGACCTTGGCTCCAAGATGTCCGCCGTTACCGCCCTCACAGGCGGCAAGCCGGGCAACGTCACCACGGTACGCGTGCTCAGCTTGAATTTGCGTGAGTCAGGCGGCGCGCTCGATGCCAAGAACATCCTGCTCAATGTCCCCGGACTTGGCTCCGCAACCGGCAACGGCACCGTAAGCGCGGCCAAGGCGCTGAACTTCCATGTTGTCGCGAAGCTCTCGCAGATCCGGCGCGGCCGGCATGGCGACCACGGCGATCTCCATGATCGGCGGGAGAGCGGGTGGCGTCGCGAGCGGGGTGCTCAGAAACGGCATTCCTGTCACCATCACCGGCACGGCCTCGAGTCCCATCATCACTCCGGATATGAAAGGACTGACCGGCGGCGGCGCAAGCAACCCGGCAGCCAGCCTGCTTGGCAGAGGCGGCCAGCAGCTCCCAAACAGCAGGAACCTCGGCAAAACGCTCGGCGGGCTGCTCGGCAGGCACTGACGCTAAACACGTGGAGGCGTTCCACACGCCTCCACTCCTCAGGGCTTCTTACGTGATCTCAAATACGTTCTGCTCGTGGGCGCGCTGCTCCTCCGCACGCTCGATCAGCTTCCTCGCAATTGCGTAGAAGCTCGCGTTCCCGACAGAGGACTGCTCCGGCGCCAACGCCACCGGCAGACCGCGATCGCCGCCATGCCGGATATTCGGGTCCAGTTCCACCGAGCCCAGGAATGGCAGCTTGAACTGCTGCCGCGGTGCGCTCCACGCCGCCCTTGGAGAAGATGTCGATCACCTCATGGCAATGCGGGCAGGTGAACTGGCTCATGTTCTCGACGATGCCCAGCACCTCCACGTTCACCTGGTGGAACATCTCCAGCGCCTTACGCGCATCCTGCAGCGAAACATCCGAGGGCGTCGAGATCACCACCGCGCCGGTGAGCGGCACCGTCTGCACCAGCGAGATCACCACGTCGCCCGTGCCCGGCGGCAGATCGACGATCAGATAATCCAGCTCGCCCCACGCTACCTGCTGCAGGAACTGACGAATGATCTGGTGCAGCATCGGCCCGCGCATCACCAGTGGCTTGTCGCCCGGCGTCAGCGAGCCCACCGAGATCATCTTGACGCCATGCGCCGTCAGCGGCTCGATGCGATTGCCCTCAATCACTCGCGGCTGCGAGGTCGCGCCCATCATCAGCGGCACATTCGGCCCATAGATGTCCGCATCCACCAGCCCGACTTTGTGCCCGAGCTTCGCCATCGCGATCGCCAGGTTCACCGCGAGCGTGGTCTTGCCCACGCCGCCCTTGCCCGAACCGATGGCGATAATCGCCTTCACGCCTGGCAATGACTGTGGCTGCGGCATCTGCTGCCCATGTGCTCCCATGTCAATCACTCCTTTGACACTCGTTGCGTGCTTCATTGGTCCCGGCTTACTGCACGCGCGCTACGGGTCGGGAAACTTCAATCCATCTCCTAAGATTAGCGCTCGGGCCAATCCTATTTCGTTGAGTACCCATCCGGCCGCACCGTGCCGGCCATCGTGGTCTCGCGCGGCTTGGTCTGGCGCTTGCGTTCCATCTCTTTCTGCCGCAGCTCGCGCCGCCGTGCCGCGTCTTCGTAGTGCTGCTTCTCTTCCTCGGTTTCGGGCTGCAGCTGCGGAACCGGCACGCGCCGTCCCTGGCTGTCCACCGCGACGAACGTGAGATACGCCGAGGCCACATGCCGGTGCGTCCCGCGATCGTATTCTCCACCCACACCTTCACGCCCACTTCCATCGAGGTGTTGAAGGCCCGGTTCACCGACGACTTCAGAATCAGCAGATCGCCCACGTGCACCGGCGCGATGAAATCGATGTGGTCCATCGACGCCGTCACCACATGCGTGCGCGCATGCCGATAGGCGGCCATCGCGCCGACCAGATCGATGAAGTGCATCAGTCGCCCGCCGAGCAGATTGCCCAGCGTGTTCGCATCGTTGGGCAGGATCAGCTCCGTCATCTCGCTGCGCGATTCGGCAGCGGTGCGGGTGGGCAGTTTTGCGGCGAAATCCATGTGCGTTTCTCTTTTCGTGTCGTGAAGCCACTCTTCAGTGTCCGGCATCCTCCGGAAACCCGCAATCCTGCTCAGCCGTGCTAGGGTCATCGGAAGGAGACGCGCTCGATGGACAAGATCGCCATGCTGAAGGAAATTCTTGCGCAGAATCCGAATGACGCCTTCGCGCGTTACGGGCTCGCGATGGAGCACGCCAATCAGGGCGATACCGCCACTGCCCTCAACGAGTTCCAGCAGCTCACAGACGCCCATCCCGATTACACCGCCGGCTATCAGATGTCCGCGCAATTGCTCATCAAGGCCGGCCGCGACGACGAAGCCCGCCAGCGCCTGGAGGCCGGCGTCGCCGCGGCACAACGCATCGGCAATCGGCTCGCGCTCAACGAGATGAGCGCGATGCTGGACGATCTTTCCGTCTGAATCTGGAACGCTCGATTGCGGAGCGGCATAATAAGTCACGGCATGAAGATTCCGCTTTTCCCCCTCGATCTCGTGCTCTTTCCCGGAGTTCCGCTGCCGCTCCATATCTTTGAGCCGCGCTACCGGCAGATGACCGCCGAGTGCCTTGCCGCCAACGCGCCCTTTGGCATTGTGCGCGCGCGGCCTGAGGGCCTTGCTGTGATCGGCTGTACGGCGCAGATCGTCCGGGTGCTGCACCGCTATCCCGATGGCCGCAGCGACATCCTCACCCAGGGCATTGAGCGCTTCGAAATCGAGCAGCTCATCGATCAGGGGCAGGCCGATGGGGCCGGGAGAGGACACCCGCGCCTGCCTGCAGGCAGAAGTCGATCTGCTGCCTGACACTGGAGACCAGGCGACGCGCTCTGCGCGCGAGGAGTGCGTCGCGCTGCACTTCGAAGCGCTGCATCTGGTGGGGACCGGCGAGGCCGGCATGCAGTTCGATCTCGATCTGCCCGTTGCCTATCTCGTTGCCGCCTCCATGCCTGCGGATCTGGATTTCCGGCAGGAGCTGCTGGCCCTCCGTTCCGACGCCGCGCGCACCGAGATGCTGCTCCGCTATTACCGCGAGCTTCTGCCCAAGCTGCGCCGCAGCCGCCAGGTCAACCAGAGCGCTTCCACCAACGGACACATCATGTGAGTGTCGCGCGCATCTCTCCATGTCGCCGCGCATCGAAAGCTCGAAAACAGTACAGTAGAAATAGCGCCGGCGAGCGCCAGGAGGTTCTCCCCGCATGTCCCAGCCGATCGTCTCCATCCCGTCTCGATCAGCCGCTACTTCGCCCACGACGCTCGGCCAATTGCGCGCCAGCAAAGAATTCACGGAGGCGCGTGTGAGCCGCAGCGTGAAGGACGAGCTGCGCGCCAACCTCATCCGTCGTCTGCAGGACCAGGCCTCCGGAAAAAATGCGGAGCCCATCTTCCCCGGAATCATCGGCTTTGACGACACGGTGGTGCCGCAGATCATCAATGCCATTCTCTCCCGCCAGAATTTCATCCTGCTCGGATCTGCGCGGCCAGGCGAAGAGCCGCATCCTGCGCGCGCTGACCGAACTGCTCGATCCCGTTGCGCCGTATGTAGCCGGATCGGAGATTCGCGATAATCCCTACCGGCCCATCTCGAAGTACGCGCGCGACCTCATTGCGGAGCGCGGCGACGACACGCCCATCGCCTGGATGACGCGCGACGAGCGCTACGTCGAGAAGCTCGCCACGCCCGATGTCACGGTTGCCGACCTTATCGGCGATGTCGATCCCATCAAGGCCGCGCGCTCCGGCTCCGATCTTTCAAACGAGCTGACGATGCACTATGGCCTGCTTCCCCGCGCCAACCGCGGCATCTTCGCCGTGAACGAGCTGCCCGACCTCGCCGGCAAAATCCAGGTCGCGCTCTTCAACATCATGCAGGAAGGCGATGTGCAGATTAAGGGCTACCCTGTGCGCCTCGCGCTCGATGTCGCGCTCGTCTTCAGCGCCAACCCGGAGGACTACACGGCGCGCGGCAAGATCGTTACGCCGCTCAAAGACCGCATGGGTTCGGAGATTCGCACCCACTACCCGCAAACCGTCGACGAAGGCATCGCCATCACGCGCCAGGAGAGCTGGAGCGAGCGCGGCTGCCTCACCACGGAAGTGGCCGACTACATCTACGAGCTGATCGAGCAGATCGCCTTTGTCGCGCGCGAAGACAAGAAGGTCGATAAGCGCTCCGGCGTCTCGCAGCGCCTGCCCGATCTCCACCATGGAGCTCGCAGTCTCGAACGCAGAGCGGCGCGCCCTGCCGCATGGCGAATCGCTGGCCTTCCCGCGTGTCGGCGATATCTACACCGCGCTCCCCGGCATCACCGGCAAGCTCGAGCTGGAATACGAAGGCGAGATGAAGGGCGCCGACGTCGTTGTCCGCGAGATCATCCGCACCGCCATCCTTCGCGTCTACGACCGCTACTTCGCCGAGACCAACACGCAGCAGATCGAGCAGTGGTTCAACCTCGGCGGCACGGTAAAGATCGAAGACAGTCAGTCTGCGAAAGCGACGCTCGGCGAGCTCGAACAGATTCAAGGCCTGTTCGAGAAGCTCGCCCCGCTCGACGTCACGCCAAAGGACGCGCCGGAAAAAATCGTCGCCGCGGCGGAGTTTCTGCTCGAAGGTCTATACGCGCACAAAAAGCTCAGCCGAAGCGAAGAACGCGGCTTTAGCGCACAGGAGCGTGCCCGCGCCGGCGCGGAGCGCAACCAGGAGCGCCGCGACGAAGCCCGCGAATACGAGCAATGGCAGCAACGCCGCTCCAATAAGCAGCGCAGCGGATTGAACTAGAACAGCCAGCCTTCGGCGAAGATGAAGGTAAGGATCTGCCTTCCCTTCGCGCCCGGATGGTAAGCGGCGAGCACACTTTCAGCGCCGCTGTACCCCGTTCTCATCCTCAAATGCAGGCCAGTCGCTGTAGCCCTTCTGATCGCCGCCGTAATACGTCTCCTGCGGAGCATCCACCAGCGGCACGCCATCGCGCAATCTCTGCACCAGATCAGGATTGCCGATGAATGGCCGCCCGAAGCTCACCAGGTCGGCGCGTCCGGAATTCAGCGCCTCTTCCGCAAGCTCTCTGTCGTAGCGATTGTTGGCGATGTAAGTCCCGCGGAAGCGCCTGCCGCAGCGCGAGAAAATCCACTCCGCCCGGAGCCTCGCGCGTTTCCCGCGTCACGCCCTCGATCACTTCAAGGTACGAAATGCCCAGCGCGTTCAATCCGTCGATGTACTGGCTGTAGGTGCGCATCACATTGCTGTCCAGCGGCGTCTCGCCCGGGCTGGTCGTCGTGGGAGAGATGCGTACACCCACGCGGTCTCCGCCGTCCCATGCATCCACTGCAGCCTTCACCGCGGCCAGCGGAAAGCGCAGCCGGTTCTCCACCGATCCGCCATACTCATCCGTGCGCTTGTTCGTTGAGTCGCGGATGAACTGCTCCAGCAGGTAGTTGTTTGCGGAATGCACCTCAACCCCATCGAAGCCGGCCAGCCGCGCATTCTCCGCCGCGTGCCGGTAGTCCTCCACGATGCCGGGAATCTCGCGCGTCTCCAGCGCACGCGGCGTCACCAGCGGCTTCGGCCCTTCATACGTAAACGCGTCGCCTCCCGGCCTGATCGCGGATGCCGAAACCGGCACCGCACCGCTGTGCAGATCCGGATGCGAGATCCTGCCCGTATGCCACAGCTGCATCACGATCAGCCCGCCTGCGTCGTGCACTGCGCGCGTCACCTGCTTCCAGGCTTCGACCTGCGGCGCGCTCCAGATGCCCGGTGTAAACGCATAGCCAATCGCCTGCGGAGAGATGTTCGTCGCCTCGGAGATAATCAGCCCCGCGCCGGTGCGCTGCCGGTAGTACTCCACTGCAAAATCCGGCGGCACGCCCGCTCGGCTGGCGCGCGCACGTGTCAGCGGCGCCATCACAATCCTGTTCTTCAGGTGCAGCGGGCCCAGCTCATAGTCGCGAAACAACAGCGACATCTCATCGCTCATGCGCAATCTCCCTTAAGTCTTCCCTATAGAGATGCACTCGCCGCGCCAACGACTTCTCAGGAAATTCGCTTTTCAGACAACCGGAACCGGCAAATCCTGCATCATCGCTGCGAATCCGGGGATATCCAGCGACTGCGCGCCGTCGGAAAGCGCGCGCTCCGGCTGCGGATGCACCTCCACGATCAGCCCATCCGCGCCCGCCGCCAGCGCCGCGCGCGAGATCGCCGGCACCAGCTCGCGCCGCCCCGTTGCGTGCGATGGATCGGCAATCACCGGCAGGTGCGTCATGGTCTTCGCCAGCACCATGCCGCCGATATCGAAGGTGTTGCGCAGCTCCGGATCGTAGGAGCGAATGCCGCGCTCGCACAGCACCACCTGATCGTTGCCGCCGGCCAGGATGTACTCCGCCGCCAGCAGCCACTCTTTCACCGTCGCTGCAGGACTTGCGCTTCAGCAGCACCGGTCGTCGCACCTTGCCGAGCCGTCGCAGCAGCGCGAAAGTTCTGCATGTTGCGCGCACCCACCTGCAGCATGTCGACGTGATCGCGCATCACCTCCATATCCTCCGTGCTCATCACCTCGCTCACCACCGGCAAGCCTGTCAGCTCCGAAATTTCGCGCAGGATCAGCAGCGCCTCCAGGCCGAGCCCCTGGAAATCGTAGGGAGACGTGCGCGGCTTGTACGCGCCGCCGCGCAGCAGCGTCGCGCCCGCGGCCTTTACACCCTCTGCCGCGACCAGAAGCTGTTCGCGCGATTCCACCGAGCATGGACCGGCAATCACCACCGGAGCGCCGCCGCCAATCGCGACGCTGCCCACGCGCACGATGGTCCTGTGCGCGGCATAGCGCTTCGCGGTCAGCCGCTCTGGATGTCGTTCCGGGAGTCGCCTTTCTTGTCAGGACCAGCCTCTACCGCCTCCAGAACTGCCGCTGCTTCGCTCATGTTCTCTCCGGTGTTTGTTTGCAGAAACGAAAAAGGCCGCGATTGGAATCGCGGCCTTCGGGACTTTTGCGCTTTGCTCTTAGATCATCTTGGATCAGGATGCGCACACGCCGCCGAGGCCGCTATCGGAAACCAATAACGGTAAGCAAAGCTAAATCGGCTGCTGGCGCAGAAGGTCATCGCTACCAAGGTGCCATCATGCCGCGACAATGTCAACCGGCATCCTTCCCACCGGACCGCAATTTCCAAAGCAGCTTGCGCATCATTCCCATCAACAGATGTGTATCCGCATCGGTGACATGAAGCCGCCGCAGCATGCGCCGCACCTCGGCCGCGGTGCTCTCAGCCGTCTCTCGGATGCGTGTAGCCGGAGACTTCCAACAGCTCCATCAACAATCGCGCCAAGCCGCTCTATCTCTCCAGAAGCAGGTCCATCCCGATGCGTGCTTCGGTCCTCCGCAACGGGCGCCGCGTCTCGCGCGACCAGCTCCCACAGGCACACCGCCACCGCCTGCCCCAGGTTCATCGAGGGCTGCGCATCCTCGGTCGCAATCCGCACCAGCCAGTGGCAATGGTCAAAGTCCTCCCGCGTCAGCCCATGCTTTTCCGAACCGAAAAGCAGCGCCACTCGCCCCTGCGCCAGCGCCGCATGCACCGGGGCCGCCGCCTCTTCAAGCCCAACCAACGGCTGCTCAAGCTCCCGCCGCCGCGCGGCCGTAGTGCCGATCACCAGCCGGCAATCCGCAACGGCATCCGCGACGCTTGAAAACTCCCGCGCCTCCGCAAGTACCGTGCCCGCTCCCACCGCCGAGCGCGCCTCGCGAAACGACGCTTCATACGGAGTCACGAGCCGAAGCTCGCGCACGCCAAAATTCAGCATCGCTCGCGCGACCGCGCCAATGTTCAACGGATTGCGCGTCCGCACCAGCACGATCACCAGATGTTGCAATCGCTCTTCAAATCGAAACCGCGCCCTCTCCATTCGCTCTACAATCATTCCTTATCGTCTATGGCTTCCCCGTCACCATCCAGCGTCGGCAGTCAATGACCGGCCTTCGCAAATAAGCCGCTCCCGCAAGCTGATAGCGCATCGTGTTCCTGCTGATCTCCGCACTCTATTTTGCCGATACGCTGCTGCGCGCCTCGCTTAAAACCTTCTGGTACGACGAGCTCGTTACTGTCTTGCTCTGCAGGCTGCCGAGTTTCGGCGCAACCTGGTCTGCTGTCCTGCATGGGGCAGATCTCAATCCGCCGCTCTTTTATCTTGCTGACGCGATTCGGAGCCAGCATCTCTTTAGGGGAGGGCCTGATCGCGTCGCGGCTGCCGGGCATTCTTGGCTTCTGGGTTTTCTGCCTGTGCATCTGTGTCTTGGTTCGCAAACGCCGTCTTGGCCCATTGCGCGGGGCCATCGCGGCGCTTTTTCCCGTCTTCACGCTCGCACATACGTACGCATACGAAGCACGGCCCCACGGGATGGTCCTGGGCTGGTGCGGACTCATGCTGCTTTGCTGGCAGGGCGCGCGCGCAGGCAACCGCACTCCTCTCTGTGGAGCGCGCGCTCTTGCTCAGCTCATTGGCGCGCTTGCTCACGCATGTCTATGCCGTCTATCTGCTTGTCCCATTCCTTGCGGTCGAAGCGGGTCTCGCTGGAAAATACGGCGGGTCCATCCTGGGCTTACGGTCGCACTGCTGCTTGCGCCGCCTTGTGTGGCGCCGCTGTATCTGCGCCTATACGGCAGCTTTTCCCAAGGCGGATTCCCGGGAACTTCACATTCATCTCTATGAGCTGGTGCAGCACTACCTGGTCACGTTGGTGGGCCGGCTCTTCTCCTGCTGGTGCTTCTGCTTGTGTTGCTTGCCTGGAAGCCTCCATCTGCCGATGTGGCTCCCGAGCCGGCAGAGCTTCGCTCTGCTCCATGCCGATGAACTCTGGCTCGCACTGGCGCTTGCGGCGTTCCCTGTCGTCATCGGAGTGATCGCGCTCAAAATCACCCATGGCCTTTTCTTCGATCGCTATTTCCTGGAAGCGACAGCAGGCTACGCCATGCTGGTGGCGCAGGCCACGGTCGCGCGCAGGCAGCCGCGCTTTCGTCGCGCGGGGCATGTTGTCTCCATGGTCGCTTTGCTCTCGGCCGATATCGCTGATTGCCGCTTACTGCCATTTGCGTCATGCGGACATTGATCAGATCGAGCCGGCAGTCTTTTCGCCTTTGTCTCCGATCCGGCGATAGCCCCTGGCGCGCAATGCCGCTTTGCTGCGCGATATCACGGCAGCTCAGACATTCTGGTGACGCAAGAGCCGACCTATCTCTATTTGCACTTCTATGCGCCGCCGTCGATCCGGAAGCGGCTCGTCTTGGCTCACCGCCAACCAGCGCGTTCCTGAAGGGCTATCAGAGTGAGTCGCGCATTGGCGGCAGCTCGGCGATTTTCGTATCGCGAGCTTCCACGATTTTTTCGCTCCAGCACGATGATTTCCTGGTCTACAGCTCGAAGAATGCGAGCGATAATCAGCCCTTGCCATGGATTGCCTCGACCGAGTCCGTCGATGGCCGGTTACGCTCTGCGCTCTGTCGATCGCGCGATGCGGACAACCTGCTGGAATACTTCAGCAAATAGCCTTCCCCGCTGTAGTCACTTTGGCGCCGCCGGTTCGGATTAGGACTAGGCTGGAGACATGAAGCGCGTCCGCTACACCAAATACACCGGCGATCTCGCCTCTGAGATCGAAATGGACGACCTGCTTAAGGCCCTCTCCGACTATCTGCTCGATTCCGGCTTTCAGGACCCCTACTCGCGCTTCTCCGAGTTGAACGGCGACCACACGCTCGAAAACCTTCGCGAGGCGATTCGTCAGGCGCTTGAATCCGGCGAGTTGTTTGACGAAGACGCGCAGCAACGCATGCAGCAGATGTCCGCCGAGCAGGTCGAAGAGCTGATCGATCGGATCATCGAACGCATGCAGCAGGAGGAGTACGTCTCTATCGACGCGCCCCACGATCCCTCACAGGCGGCCAAACGCCCCGGCAGCACCGGGCGCGCGGAAACCGAAGCCCGCTTCGAAGTCACTGACAAGAGCCTCGACTTCCTCGGCTTCAAAACCCTTCGCGACCTGCTCGGCTCACTTGGCAAATCCAGCTATGGCCGCCACGACACGCGCCACTGGGCCACCGGCATCGAAGCCTCCGGCGCATCGAAGCAATATGAGTTCGGAGACGTGCTCAACCTCGACGTCAACACCACGCTCAATAGCGCGCTCTCCCGCGAGGGCATCACGCTGCCGCTCAACATCGAATACCGCGACCTGCACGTCCATCAATCTGAGTATCAAAGCTCCTGCGCCACCGTGGTCATGCTCGACTGCTCGCACTCCATGATCCTCTATGGCGAAGACCGCTTTACGCCCGCAAAGCGAGTGGCCATGGCGCTCTCGCACCTCATCCGCACGCAGTATCCCGGCGACTCACTCTCGCTCGTGCTCTTTCACGACTCCGCCGAGGAGATGCCGGTCTCGCAGATCGCGCGCGTGAAGGTGGGTCCGTATTACACCAATACCCGCGAAGGCCTGCGCGTCGCGCAGCGCATCCTCGACCGCCAGCGCAAGGACATGAAGCAGATCGTGATGATCACCGACGGCAAGCCGAGTGCGCTGACGCTGCCCGACGGCCGCATCTACAAAAACGCTTTCGGATTAGACCCGCTGGTCATCGCGGAAACGCTCGAAGAGGTCAGCCGCTGCAAGCGCAAGAACATCATGGTCAACACCTTCATGCTGGCGCAGGACTTCGGCCTGGTGCAGTTCGTGCAGAAGGTGACATCGATGTGCCGCGGCAAGGCCTACTTCACTACGCCGGACCGTCTGGGCGAGTACGTGATGATGGATTACATGCAGCGCAAGATGAAGACCATCCACTAGGCCGGCAGTGTCTAGATCTGCGAAGCCGCCAATGGGCTCAAAATCAGATTCGAAATATTGCTGACAATCGACTCATAGCTATAACGCGGCGACGCGGACAGCTTCTTCCAGTCTGGATCGGAGCTGAATGCAGTCCAGCCCTTTTCCAGTTCCGCCAGATTCGCAAAGCTCAGCATGTAAGTCAGCTGCGGCAATCGCGAACCAATTAGCGCATCGCTGAAAAACACTGGATGGCAGCCGGCCTTCTCGAAGATTTCGAACTCGCCCTTGTGGAACATCTCCACCTTGCGGACGTGCGCTGCGTCGCTTGGACTTTCATAGGTTCGCAGTTGAAAGATGCGTTTGCTCCTGGTGGCCGTCGCCGGCGGCGCCGTCAATCGCGGCCAGCCTTCAAACGCCGCCAGCAACGTGCTCTCCATACGCAAAAATGCAGGCGCAGTCGCAGGCGCATTCCAAAAAGGCTCCGCCGCTTTCATGAAGTCGGCATCCTTCACCAGACGGAGTTCGATGCTCGCCAGCGCCTCGACCGAACGCCCCGGAATCAGCAAATAGAAGGCCGGTGTCTCCGGACCGTAGTCGAGCTTGAATGCGCCAATCGGGCCCATCCCCATGCGCGTCAGCGCCGGGATCAGCGCATCGCCGAAGTAGCTTTCGACAACCTTGGTCTGCGGGCCTGCCTGCATTTGATAGCGGCTAATCAGGTAGTACTCGCGCGTACTTGGCGTTGCTGACTCCTGTGCGGCACCGGCCTTATGTGCTGTGGCAAGCGCTGCGCTGGCGAGGGATGCGGTGAGAAATGTCCGGCGTTTCAAGCAGGTCTCCTATCGATGCCTGATTTTAGCGCCTGAGAACCAATGCGCACTTGCGTCCGTGTTGTTGCGGATCAAGCGCCTTCACCGGTCCGCGCGTTCCGCAGCGTCTCAAAAAACCGAATCACCGCATCCAGATCGCGCTCCGGAAGCGTTCCCAGCAGCCGCCGAGTCTCGCTTTCCACTTCCCCATACATCGCGGAAAGCTTCCGGTTGCGCACCGGCGCCAGCGTCACAATCAGGCTTCGCCGGTCGGCCGGATTCGGCTCGCGGCGAATGTAGCCCGCCTTCTGCAGCCGGTCGAGCGCCACCGTCACGCCGCCCGAGCTCAGGCCGCTCCATGCAGCCAGGCGGCCGGGCGTTGCCGGCCCATAAAGCTGCAGCATGTGGATGATCTGCATGTCGGTCAGGCTCAGCCCGATCTTCTCCGCCGCCTGGGTGTTAAAAAAAATCGTCGCGGCGATGAACTTACGGATTTCGAGAACCACCGTATCGATCGCTGTGACTGGAACCGGAACCGTGGTGAGCACGTCCGCCATGCCGCCGGGAAGCCGGCGCGATTTCTTCTTGACAGCCATAGACAATCCAAAACCTTTGCCTTATTCTCTGTTTATCTTATTTTATAAGATATATGGAGGACAAGCGATATGACAGCCGCAGTAAAAGCTTACAAGGGGTTGGGCATGGAAGGCAGCATCGCCCGCTGGTATGAGCGCACCACGCGCAAGGACATGCCGGAAATCCGCCAACTGGCCGCACGCATCGCAGCCATGGTTCCGGCAGGCGGCTCGGTGCTCGAAGTCGCGCCCGGCCCGGGATTTATTTCGATCGAGCTTGCCAAGCGCGGCCTCGAAGTGAGCGCTGTCGACATCAGCAAAACGTTCGTCGAGATCGCTCGCAAGAACGCCGCGGCCGATGGGGTGAACCCGCGCTTCCAATTGGGCAATGCTGCTGCCTTGCCCATCGGTGATGCCAGCGTCGACTTCGTCGTCTGTCGCGCCGCCTTCAAAAACTTTACCGAGCCGGTAAGAGCCATGGCGGAGATGCGGCGCGTGTTGCGGCCCGGCGGCACCGCCTTGCTGATCGATATGCGGCGCGACACGTCTCTCGCCGAGGTCCGCCAATACATAAAAAGGCTAGGCGTCAGCTGGTTCAACGGCTGGTTCCTGATGCTCACCTTCCGCATGCTGATCAAGCGCGCCTACCCGCTCGAAGAAATCCGCCGCATGGCGCGCGAAGCCGGCTGGGCGGACGTGCGTATCGAACCGGCACCGATGGGTTTTTCTGCGTGGACGACGAAGTATTAGCAGTCACGCGCAGAGGCCCGCCGAAGAAATCTCGCAATGAGTCCCCTTTCGGCGGGCCCCCTTTCATCGCTTGCTCAGCCGCAGACTTTCCCAACTCGCGTCGGTGGTCCAGCCGCCATCCACCGCCAGCGTCTGTCCGTTCACGAAACCGCTCTGGGCCGGATCGGCCAGGAACGCAATCGCGCGCGCGACATCCTCGGGTGTAGCAAAGCGGCCCATCGGATTCCGCTGGGTGATGTCCGCATCGGAGTATGTCCCGCGCGCCTGGTCCGCGGCGTCCATCTCCGTTTTCACCCATCCGGGACAGACTGCATTCGACCGCACGCCGCGCCCGCCCCACTCCGCAGCCAGCGTGCGCGTCAACCCAATCAGCCCATGCTTTGAGGTGTTGTAGGCGCTGCGGTCGCTGACGCCCATCAACCCGGCAATCGAGGCCACATTCACAATGCTTCCCAACCGCTGCGCCAGCATCATCGCGCCAAAATGCTTGGCCAGCAGAAACGGCGCTACCAGGTTCACCTCCAGCACGCGCCGGAACTCCTCCACCTCCACCCACTCTGCCGGTTTGATGAAGCTGATGCCCGCATTGTTGACCAGCACATCCACGCGGCCCCAGCGGTTCTGCACCGTTCGCGCCGCGCGAATCACCACGCCTTCGTCGGAGACGTCCCCCAGGTACTCCGTCGCATCGACGCCTGCCGCCCGGACCGCAGCCAGCGTAGCCTCGTTGGATCGAAGATCGAGCAGCGCCAGGGCATAGCCTTCTGCCGCCATTAACTCCGCCGTTCGCCGCCCGATGCCCTGCGCCGCCCCCGTGATCACCGCTACTTTCATCTCGACACCCTCGTGTCGCGATTCTATTTCGACAGGCCGACGATCTGCCGCACGTGCGCCGGCCGCTCTGCCTCCTTCACCATGAAATCCGCCACACATGCACGCGAAATGATCATTCCTTTGGGCAGGCGGCCGTCCGCGACGCTGTAGTTTTGCGTCAGCGGCCCATTGGTCAGCCGGGGCGGCCGCACGATCGTCCACTCGAATCCATTTCTTTCGAGTGCCGCTTCCATAGCCGTCATATCTGGAATGAGATTGCGAAAGAGCGTTGCTCGCAGTAGATTCCCGAGCGCGTTCTGTTCCCGGAACAGTAGGGCCGAGGACACCACCAGCGCCCTCCGTACTCCGCTACGCTCCAGCGCTTCCGAGAGCACCTCGCCAAACTGCCCGCGCGTGCTGACGCGGCGCAGGGTAGACGGTCCGAAGGCGGACAGCACCGCGTCGTGCCCGCGCAACACCTGGGCCAGTTGATCCGGATTCAGCAGATCGCCAGAAACCGCCCGCATCCTGCCGCTCTTCAGCGCAATTTTCTGCGGAGAGCGCGCAAACGCCGTTACCTCGTGACCACGCGCCGTTGCGTACTCCAGCAGATACTTTCCAATGCCGCCCGTAGCTCCCAGAACAAGCAGTCGCATGCACTCACCTCGATTGGAAAAGAGTTATGCGGCCGAATTTCACAAAGCCATCGAAGATTCTGCGGCATGAGCTCATATTAGATCTATGAACATATATCGAATAATGCTCTATGCTGTCAAAAGACTCAAAGAAGCAGGATGAAAAAACGTTCCTATCAATCGCCTATCCGGCAACGCCACGCGGATGATACCCGCGTTCGCATTGTGGCAGCCGCTCGCAAGCTGCTCGAAGAACACGGTTACGCGGGCATGACCATGCCCGCCGTCGCGAAAAAAGCCGGGGTAGCCGTCGCCACTGTCTACGCCGTCTTCGGCTCGAAAACCGGCATCCTCTCGGAAATCCTGGACGCAGCCCGCTTCGACGAGAGCTATCAAAGTCTGGTGCGCGAGGCGATGAACACCACCGATCCACGAGAGCGCCTACGCTTTCCCGCACGCATCGCCCGGCGCATCTACGAATCGGAGCACTCCGTCCTCGACCTGCTCCGCGGCGCGGGAACCGTTGCGCCCACGCTCGCCCGGTCCGAGGCGGAGCGCGAATGTACCCGCTACGATGCGCAGGCCGGCATGATCCAGTTCCTTGTCCGTTCCCGCACTCTTCGCCCGGGGCTCGATCCGCAACACGCACGCGACATCCTGTGGTCGCTCACGAGCCGCGATCTGTACCGCCTCCTGGTGCGGGAGCGCGGATGGACCGCCCAGCAATATGAAGAGTGGCTTGCCGACACGCTGGTCGAGGCCCTTGTGCGTCCTGCCGTGGAAGCCAATCTGCGCCCAGACCCGCCGCGCAAGCGGTGAAGAGACACTCTCACGGCGACTCGTTGCCGGCAGTCCGCGCGATCCACCTGCTAGCTCGAAATATGACCGGATGAACATCGATCCTGCGGCCGGTCAACACTCAACCAACCGCGCCTGCACGGTCGTCCATCTCACAGCACAGTAGCAGTCTCGTATCGGTTGCAGCTACGTGTCTGCCGATCTATGTGTCTTTTGGAGTGAAGGAGATTTCATGAGCTTGCGTGACGTGCTCGTAGACGAGCTGCGGGATTTGTACAGTGCCGAAAACCAATTGGTAAAAGCTCTGCCGAAGATGGCCAAGGGTTCGGAACACCAGGAGGTCAAAAGCCTCTTCACCCAACATCTCGAGCAGACAAAGGGACAGGTGGACCGGTTGAAGCAGGTCTTCCAACAGCTTGAGGAGAAGCCCACAGGCGAGCTCTGCAAGGGCATGGAAGGCCTCGTTGCAGAAGGCAACGAGCAGCTTGAGAGCGAGGAAGAAGGTGCAGCGAAGGACCTCTGTCTCGCCGGCGCTGCTCTCCGCATTGAGCATTACGAGATTGCGGGCTACACCGCAGCCATTGCCATCGCAAAGACGCTCGGCGAAAGGGAGATCGTGAGCCTGCTTACCGAAACGCTCAACGAAGAAACAGAAACGAGCAAAAAGATTCTCAGCGCCTCCAAACCTCTTCTGAAAGAAGCCAGCGAAGAAGGTGAAGAGGAAGAAGAAGATGTAGATGTAGAAGAGGAAGAAGAGTAGATCACTCATCCGGAACCTTCCTTGAGGCGCGCCTGCATGGCGCGCCCTTCTTTTCTGTGCGTTGCCGTCACTCAGAGTGGCAGCGAAATCTGTTTCGGTGTGTTACCGTTCCGGGCATGCCGAAAGCATCTACCGTTCTCGCCGCCCTGCTCTGTCTTGCTATACCCGCGCTTCCCCTTGCGGCTCAGACCTCCAAAGCTCCAGCTCCGCTCGCCGGCTCCATCGCAGCTCATCCGGAATGGCCCAAAGCCAATCCAACAGATGTCGCATCGGTGGACGCAATCCTCGCGTCTCTCTACGACGTGATCTCCGGCCCGGCCGGGCAGCCGCGGGACTGGAACCGCTTCCGCTCGCTCTTCGTCCCCGATGCGCGCCTCATCCCGGTCCGCCACGCCAAGACCGGAACCGGCGCCGATGTCGCGCCATACACACCTGAGCAGTATCAGGAGCGCGCCACGCCCGCCCTCGAAAAAGGCTTTTTCGAGCGCAGCATCCACAACACCACCGAGAGCTTCGGTAACATCGCGCACGTATTTTCCACCTATGAATCGCGTCACACGAAAGATGGCAAGCCCTTCCAGCGCGGCATCAATTCCATCCAGTTGGTCAAGGACGGCAATCGTTACTGGATCGTCACCATCCTGTGGGATGGAGAGACGCCCGCCGCCCCGATTCCGGCGAAATATCTGCCCTGAGATCCAGAACGTGACCATGGTAAAATGACCATGGTCAGGACGCCTCTAATGCGCACCATCGCGGCTGGGAAATTCAAAGCAAACTGCCTCGCGCTGATGGACGAGGTGCAGAAGAAGCGCCAGCCGATCCTCATCACCAAGCGCGGCAAGCCCGTCGCCAAGCTTGTGCCCGCGAAGGATGAGGCAAAGGACGAGCTCTTCGGCAGTTGGAAAGGGAAGTTGAAAATTACCGGCGACATCATGAAGCCGGCGTTCGACCTCGATGAGTGGGAGATGGAACGCTGATTCTTCTGGATACGCATGTCGTCTTATGGACGCTGGAAGATTCGCCCCGCCTGTCGACGAACGCTCGGCACGCGATACGCCAGGCGCTTGAGCAAGGACCGCTTCACATCGCCAGCATCACTCTGCTCGAGGTGGCTCGCCTGATGGCGGCGAATCGTATCGAGACAACCGCCTCCCTAGACACTCTACTCGGCAGCATGGAGCAGGGCTTCACGGTTCTACCCATCACCGCCGCAATCGCCGCGGCTAGCACCCGTCTGCCCGCAAGCTATCCGCGCGACCCCGCAGACCGCATCATCGGCGCCACGGCGCTTGTTCACGGCGCGACTCTCATCACTGCGGAGCAGCGTATTCGCAAAGCCAAAGCCGTCCAGACGCTCTGGTAGCTATCGCGGTTCCCACAACTCCACACGATTGCCTTCGCCGTCTTTGATCCACGCGAATCGGCCGTTCGCCTCATCCTGCCGCTTCGGATCAATCCACACACCCTTCTCCGCAAGCTGTGCCAGCAGCGCCTCCAGATCATCCACGCGGAAGTTCAGCATCGTCGCCTGCTCGCTCCCGCCGAGGTATTCCGTATCCGCGGGGAACAGCGACCACACCGTGCATCCACAGCCTTCCGGTGCGGCGCACTGTTCCCACACAAACACGACGCCGCCCCACTCCGTTACGGGAAGGCCGAGGTGCTCCGCATACCACGCAGTCAACCGCTTCGGATCACGCGCCCGCACAAATACGCCGCCCAGCCCTGTCGCCTTCGCCATGTTTATCTCCTCAATCCACTACTCGCGCCACGCACATGCCAGGCGCCCCAGCCCGCCGCGCACCATCAATCCGTCTGACCGCTCGCTGAAATATCGCGCATGGATCGCCTCGCCGTCCAGGTCCTCCACTTGCGTGAAGCCGCACTCCGCCAGAAGTTCCCGCAGATCCGCCGGCATAAACCCCAGCCGGAAGGGCTCCCCCGCCCGCGCCACACGCTCCGCGAGCCAGTCAAACGCCGCCTGCTGCTGTGGGGAAAGTGAGGCGCGCTCAACGGCATAATCAAACGCCACTCCGCTGCCCCGCGGCAGCCCGCCCAATGCGCGTAGCGTGGCCTCCGCAGCGTCACGTGTCAGATACGGTAGCACGCCCAGCCACGAACAGAACGCCGGCGCGCTCGCGTCGAACCCCGAAGCGACAAGCCGGTCCATCAGGCGCTCGTGCTCGAAATCCACGGGGACAAACGTTACCGTACCAGCCAGGTGAATGCCGCTCTCCTGGAGCCGGTGCCGCTTCCATGCCTGGGTCGCCGGATGATCCACTTCAAAGACGCGCAGATCATTGTGGGGCGATCGCGCCGCATACGTGTCCAGTCCCGCGCCCAGCACGACATACTGCCGCACGCCCGCCGCAAACGCCCGCTCCAGCGCATCTTCAGCAAACCGGCTCCGCACGGCCATGAATGCCCGCATGCCCCGCGCAAACGGCTGCAGCCGCTCCATCTCTTCGCGCTCACGCAGCTCTGTGCGGGCTTCTTCCGGCAAGATCCGCAGCGCCAGCGGATCGGTAAAGACCAGCGGCGGAGCGTCATAAAGCTGATGCGCTGCCCGCCGCATGGCAACCCGTTCTGCTGTCCGGCTGGATTTCCCTTCCTGCATGTCGGCATTTCATCTGACCGATGCCGGCGCGTCAAACCTCTATGCCTGCGATCATCATGCTATGACGACGCCGCTGCGCATCCTCGCCATTCCGGGAAGTCTTCGCGCCCGCTCCAGCAATCTGCTTCTGCTCGAAACCGCTGCCATTGTCGCCGGCGACCTTCGCCTCGAATTCGCGATCTTCAACGCTTTGGAAAGCATCCCGCCCTTCAACCCCGATACCACTGCGGAGCCGAGCGCCGTCGCATCCATGCGGTCTTCTATCGCGGCTGCCGATGCGGTCATCGTCTCCACTCCTGAGTATGCCCATGGAGTGCCGGGCGCTCTTAAGAACGCACTCGACTGGCTGGTCGGCGGCATTGCGCTCACAGATAAGCCGGTCGCTCTCTTCAATGCATCTGCGCGGGCGGTCTACGCGCAGGCGGCTCTTCGCGAGATTCTTGTAACCATGGGAGCGCGCTTCGTCGACCCTGCGTGTACCAGCGTCGCACTTCTCGCGGAGTCGCGCACACCACAGCAGCTCGCGGCCGATCCGGCGATTGCCGGGCCTATCGCCGCTGCATTGGAGACGCTCGCCACTCGTGTCCCAGCAGAGGCAATCACTCCGACGCAGCCCATAGGCCGCGCCCTGCCGCATTGGCAGCCCCGCCCGCGTCCAGAGCGCCGTAGCTTCCATGGTCGCTACTGCGCAATCGACCCTCTTGACGCAGCCAGACATGCAGACGCGCTCTACACCGCACTCTGTGCACCATCTGACGTAGCCCTGTGGACCTATCTCTCTGCTGGGCCGCCTGGCAGCAGAGTTGAGTGGTGCCACCGTCTTGAACGGTATGCAGCCAGTCGGGACCCGCTCTTCTTCACGCTCCTGGATGAAGCTGGCCGCGTCGCCGGCATGTGCGCCTATCTCCGCATCGCGCCCGAACACGGCTCTATCGAAGTTGGCTCCATCCATTTGTCACCGCGCTTGCAACAGACCCGCGCTGCAACGGAAATCCAGTATCTGCTCATGCGCCGCGCTTTTGAGGACCTCGGCTACCGCCGGTATGAATGGAAATGCGATGCCTTCAACGCGCCTTCCCGCCGCGCGGCGCTCCGGCTGGGCTTTCGCTTTGAAGGCATCTTCCTGAACGCCGTCGTCTATAAACAGCGCAGCCGGGACACAGCATGGTTCTCGATCACGGATGAGGAATGGCCGCAGGTGCGTCGCGGCTTCGAGGCGTGGCTCGCTCCGGATAATTTCGACTCCGAGGGACGGCAGTTAGCTTCTATCGCCAGTCTGCGCGTCGATAAATTGTCATAGCGACAGCGACAAAATAAAGTCATCGCACAGCATATCGCCGACAAGGAACTTCCGTTCGCCGATCCGCACAAATCCCACGCGATCGTAGAAGGCCAGCGCGCCGGTGTTGTCCGCCTTCACTCCGAGCAGCAGCCGGGTTTTCGTGAGCGAGCGTGCCTGCGCGACGGACCACTCCAGCAGCCGCCGTCCCAGCCCGCCACCCTGGAAGCGGTGCAGCAGATAGATTCGCTTCAGCTCGATAT
Source organism: uncultured Acidobacteriaceae bacterium (assembly GCA_963797895.1). Taxonomy (GTDB): domain Bacteria; phylum Acidobacteriota; class Terriglobia; order Terriglobales; family Acidobacteriaceae; genus KBS-83. The sequence goes on along the minus strand of CAWCRD010000005.1, from coordinate 628,231 downwards.
CATCATTTGTCACGGCGACCGGCAGATCCGGCGGCGACAGCACGGCAAACCCGACCGGCGCGCCATTCAACTCAACCAGGCAAAGCTTGTAGTCAGGATTTGCCAGCCAGGCCGCGTACTGCGCGGCCGCATGCTGCACCCGGCAGTGCGCCAGGATGTCCGGGCCGGTCAGCAGACCGGCGAAGGTCTCCAGAAACGTAGCCGCGCCGACCAACGCAAGCGCCTCTTCGTCTCCCGGCGCACACAAACGGAGAGCAATCTCTTCCTGCGGAGACATGCGCCGATCATAACAATCGGCATCGGCCAAAGCTGTCCTCGGCCTACCGCCAGCGTTCAAGCTGGAAGCAAATAAACCTAAGCCTCTGGAATGTCCAGCCGCTGCTTCAAGTTCCCTGCCAGCTCTGCCATCAGGCGCAGGCGCTGTTCCAGTTGCGGAGAAGGCGGACTATCCCGCAACGCAAGCTGCGTGTGCAGCAGCAGGCCGGAGATCGTGTTCCGCAACTCGCTTTCAACCGCTCGCAGCGCGGCCCGCTGCGCCGCGCCCTGCTCCTGTTCGCGCCGGGCCAGCGCCGCGCGCAGATCGCGCACCAGCCGCGCGCTTCCCGTCAGCGCAAAATTCACCTGCATCGGGATGGCCATGCCGGCCATCTTCCACAGCACCTCGGCCCCGCGTGGATCGCCCTCCGCCAGCGCGTCATCCACGATCACCGCTGCATACACGCCGGTGCGCAGAGCCTCGATGGCTTCGCGGCGCCCCGGCACCACCTCCACATCCATCCCCATCTGCTGCATGATCGCGGCGGCGCAATTGTCTGCTCCGCTCAATGCTGAAATTACCAGTACCCTCTGTACAGAACTCGCTGCTTCCTTCATAGCCCAGGTCCCCTCTTTCGCTACGCCCCAGATCGCATTGCACTGCTTCCGTTCATCGATTCCAGCGCCTCCAGCGACACGTTCTCCGAAAGCCCATATTCCTTCAGCTTGCGGTACAGCGTGGTCTTGCCGATGCCGAGCAGCCGCGCCGCCAGCAGCTTGTCGCCCTTCAGTTGTCGGATCGTGGTCAGAATGGCCTGCTTTTCCAGCTCCGCCAACGGCGTCACCCGCGGCGCCGCCGCAGGCTGCATGATTGCCTGTGTTTTCTGCATCTGTGATGAGGCCTCCCGCCGCAATCCCAGCTCATGATTCTGCAACTGCGTCGGCAGATCGCCGATGTGGATGACCGGCCCGGAAGCCATGGTGCACGCGCGCTCGATCGCGCCTTCCAGCTCGCGCACATTCTGCGGCCAGTCGTAGTCCATCATGCTGCGTAGCGCATCGTCGCTCAGCGTGTAGTTCTCTCCACTTTCGCGCGACATGCGTTCCAGGAAATGCGTCGCCAGCAGCGGAATATCGCTGCGCCGCTCGCGCAACGGCGGAATCCGCAGCGTCACCACGTTCAGCCGGTAGTAAAGGTCCTTACGGAAGGTCCCCTTCGTCACCGCCGCGGCCAGATCCACGCTGCTTGCCGCCAGGATGCGCGCGTGTAGCGGAATCCGGTGGGTTGCTCCCGCGGGACGAATCTCCTTCTCCTGCAGCACGCGGAGCAGCTTGCCCTGCAGATCCGGGGTCAACTGGCCAATCTCGTCCAGGAATACCGTGCCGCGCTCCGCCGAGGCCAGCACTCCCGGGACATTGCGCAGCGCGCCCGGAAAGGCGCCCTTCACATAGCCGAACAGCTCGTGCTCGATCATCTCCGGTGCGAACGCGGCGCAATCCACGGTGAGAAACGGCTGCGAAGCAGATTCGCTCTGCGAATGGATCGTGCGCGCCACCATCTCCTTGCCGACGCCGCTTTCGCCGACAATCAATGCCGGATGGTGGCTCTGCGCCACCTTGGCCAGAATGCGGTAGAGCTTGTCCATCTCCTGGCTGTGCCCCACCAGGTTTCCGGTGCCGCCGCTCGTGCGCAATTTCTCACGGAGCGTCCGGTTCACGCCGCTCACCTGCCGCTGATGCGCAGCACGGTCCAGCACCGTCCCCAGTTCTTCCATCAGAAATGGCTTGGTCAGATATTCGGTCGCGCCGCCGCGCATCGCCTCCACCGCCGAACCGATCGTTGTCGTGGCCGTCATCACAATGATCGCTGTGTCCGGCTTAAGCGCCTTGACCTCTTCCAGCAGCTGCAGCCCTTCCCGCCGGCTTGCTTTCAGCTCCATCAGCAGCAGGTCCACTGTGTGGCTGCGCAGCAGTTGTTGTGCGTTGCTGGCCTCCGCCAGACCTTCCGCGGAGAAGCCCCGCTGCATCGCGATCTCCATACAGGCGGATCGAGTGGCCTCGTCTTCTTCGATCACGAGAACGTGCAGTCTATTCCCGCTATGCTCGATTCCCATCATTTCGTCCAAGGCAGCACCTCAAAGAGTCAAAATTGCCGATTCAGAACGGCATCGTGCATTTCTTACATACTTACCGTGCAATCTCTACAGGGAGCAGTCTAACCAGATTTCATTCCGGGAATGGTGCTGAAATCGTCGCAAAACCTGACTTCGGTAATGACGCAGCGCGGTGACCCCACTCCACTTAAGGGGCAGCTTCCATGTATTATGTGCGGTTTACAGCCGCGCTCCCGAGTCGCTCCAAGCGGCTGCCATACAATCCGCTACATGGTTCCTGTACGCCCGCCCGACAAAATTCCCGGAATTCGTTCCGGCCGAGCCGCCAATCAGCTTCGTCCCGTCTCCCTGACGCCCGACTACGTGGCCACCGCCGAGGGTTCTATCCTTATCTCTATCGGCCACACCCGCGTCCTCTGTAACGCGACCATCGAGCAGGGCGTCCCGGCCTGGCTACGCAACAGCGGACGCGGCTGGGTCACGGCGGAATACGGCATGCTGCCCCGGGCCACGCTCACCCGCACGGCGCGCGAATCCGAGCGCGGCAAAATCTCCGGGCGCACTCATGAGATCCAGCGCCTCATCGGCCGCTCTCTCCGCGCCGTCGTCGACATGCAGACGCTCGGCGAGCGCACCGTGATCCTTGACTGTGACGTATTGCAAGCCGACGGCGGCACACGCACCGCCGCCATCACCGGCGCCTGCGCTGCGCTCGCCCTCGCGCTCAACCGCCTGGTCAAAGCAGGCACGCTCAAGCAATCACCGCTGCGCCAGCTCGTCGCCGCAACCAGCGTTGGCATCGTGGATGACGAAGTCCTCCTCGATCTCGCCTACGAAGAAGACTCGCAGGCCGAGGTCGACATGAACATCGTCATGACCGAAGATGGGGGCTTCGTCGAAGTTCAGGCCACTGCAGAACGCCAAGCCTTCCCGCGAGCAAGAATGCTCGAAATGATGGACTACGCCGAAGCCGGCATCCGCGAGCTCTTCGCGGCACAGCGCGCTGTCCTTTCGAGCTGATCTGCGGCCAGCCTTAGCGTCTTGTCTTCCAGCGCCACTCAGCTGAAGTGATCTGCAACCGTACCGCTCCCGAGAGCGGAGTCTCGATCCTCGAACGGCGTAAATTCATTCAGCGGCGCAGGTCCCTCATCTCGTCCTGCCGTAAGCTCAGCGCCAGACAGACAGAGAAAACGCTTCTTTGTTGCTGAGAGAACAACCGCGGTTACCCTTCAGAGTTTTCTACTTGCGCAATCCGTAAAGTTTGCCGATCATGTTGCCTGATCGGCATTCGACCGACGCGAGATCGTCTACCGCATGCGTTGCCACTGAGCAATTGTCACGGTGCGCGTCATACCACTTTTCAAGAGGCCCCGAATCATGCAACTTCTCTCCCGCATTTGTAACTTCCACTGTCAATTTACAAGAGTTTCGAATCGTTTAAAAGCAGCCGCCTGCGCGGCCATCGTCCTCACCCTTCCCTGCGCCCCGCTTCTTGCGCAGAACATCTCTGGCACGGTTAGCGGTACGGTCCGCGATTCCTCCGGTGCTGTGGTTCCCAATGCAACCATCACGATTACCAATACCGACCAGAACTCCATCATCTTCACCGGCAAGAGCAACTCTGCCGGCCAATACACGGCGCCGTTTCTGCCTGTGGGCAACTACTCTGTAACCACGGAAGCGCCCGGTTTTCAGAAGGCTCAGCACACCGGCATCAAGCTTGACGTCAATCAGAACCTCACCGTCGACATGGCGCTGCAGCCCGGCAGCGCGCAGCAGACCGTTACGGTGACCACTTCGCCCCTGCAGGTGGACCTCCAAAGCGCACAGGCGCAGACCGTCATCAGCGGCAGGCAGGTGCGCGAGCTTACGCTGAATACGCGTAACTACGAGCAACTCGTGGGATTAATGCCCGGCGTCTCCACTGCTGTGTCCGACCAGCTCTACGTCGGCGTATCAAATCCCGTTGGCACTTCCAACCAGATCAACTTTTCCATCAACGGCAGCCGCCCCACCCAGAACGCATGGAACGTTGATGGCGCCGACAATGTCGATCGCGGCGCCAACCTCACGCTGCTTGCCTACCCCAGCGTCGACTCCATCGCTGAGTTCTCGGTGCAGCGCAGCAACTACAACGCCGAATTCGGACGCAGCTCCAGCGGACAGGTCAACGTCATCACCAGCGCGGGCACCAATCAGTTCCACGGTGACGTTTACGAGTTCTTCCGCAACGATGTGCTCGATGCCAATACGTATCTGAATAACCGTAAGGGCACACCCATTCCGCCACTTCGGTATAACGATTTCGGGGGAACTGTCGGAGGTCCTATCTGGCGGGATCACACGTTCTTCTTCTTCTCAGAAGAAGTCCGGCGGGTCATCACATACACGAACTTCTTCGCAAGCGTGCCTAGCGTCGCCGAGTTGCACGGCGATCTCTCTGCAAGCCCCACAGATGTATGCGTGCTGTGGAGCGCACCCGGCCCCAATCAGCAATGCCTGCAGACCGGCAAGCAGGTGACGCAGGTCAACCCCGGCGCGCAGGCCTATCTCAACAATATCTTCAGTAAGTTTCCCACTCCCGACGACCCAAACTGCGTCATAGGCTGCACTCTGACCTCCAATGGGCGAAACATCTTCAATCTTCACCAGGAGATCGTCCGCGTCGATCATGTCTTCAGCCCGCGCTTCCGCGTTTTCGGACGTTTCGAAAACGACACGATTCCGACCACCGAGCCCGGCGGCCTGTTTATCGGCAGCGCTCTGCCTGGCGTGTCAACATCGTCCACCAACTCGCCCGGACGCATCATTTCGATCCACGCTACGAATGCGATTTCTCCCACACTCATCAATGACGCCGGCTACAACTACTCGCATGGCGGCGTTCTCAGTACGCCTATCGGACTGACAGCTGCGGCCAATTCGCCGGATGTCGCCTCCGCCATTAAGCTCCCCTACGCATCCACGCTCGCTGTTGCCCCAATCCTCAACTTCACCAGCTTCACAGATGTTTCGGATCGCGGTCAGTACCGTGATTTCAATGACGACAACAATGCCTTCGATCACCTTTCCAAGATCGTCGGTCGGCACGCCATGAAGTTCGGGGTCAGCTATCACTGGTACCAGAAGGATGAAAACTCCGGGACTGGCAATCAGGGCACATTTGGCTTTCCCACGACCGCTCCGGATGGCACGGATAGCGAATATCAGGAGTGGGCCAACTTCCTCACCGGCAACGCCAGCTCCTTCACTCAAGCGTCGGCGGATTTTCGTGCTGTCATCCGCCAGCAGCAATGGGAAATGTACGCGCAGGACACCTTCCAGGTGCGGCCGAATCTCACCCTCAACTACGGGCTGCGTTACTCGCTCTTCCGCCAGCCCAGCGACGCAAAGGGGCACCTCACCAACTTTGATCCGCAAGCCTTCAACCGCACCGCTGCTCCGGCAATCAACCCCGCGAACGGACAGATCGCCGGAACACCCAACCCGCTGAATGGCATCATCGTCAACGGTCAGAACTCGCCTTTCGGCGACGCGGTGAACTCACAGAACAACCTCAGCTTCGCACCACGCGTGGGCTTCGCATATGACCCCAGCGGAAACGGCAAGATGTCGATTCGTGGAGGCTATGGAATATTCTTTGACTCCTCAGCCGTTAGCCGCTACGAAATCAACATCTTTACTAACCCTCCGTTCGTCAATAGCCTCTCGCTGGGTGCTGTTCCGCTGGACAACCCCAACGGCACGGCGGTCGTCTCCAAGTTCCCGGCCGCGGCGGCAGCCGTCGGCACTCGCTGGCATACTCCCTACACGCAGGAATTCAACCTGGACGTGCAGCGTCAGTTTTCGGGTCAGTGGCTGCTCGACATTGGCTACTACGGCGCTACCGGCAGGCATCTACTCGGCGAAGTTGACCTGAACCAACCGCTGCCCGGCGCATATGTAACTGCCCTTGCTCCCTATCGGACAAACCCAACCGCACCGATCGCGCGCGGGGCCGACACGCAAAGGCTCAACTTCATCCGCCCATATCCCGGCTTCGACGCCATCAACGATCAGATCACCCAGTTCATGTCGAACTACAACGGCCTGCAGGTCGCGTTACAGAAGAGGATCGGCACCAACTCTCTGCTGAACCTCAACTACACCTGGTCGAAGGCCATGACCAACGCCTTCAACGACACCTCTCCGGCACAGAACACCTACAACCTCTCCGGAGAGTATGGACCGGCGCGCTATGACCGCACCCACATCTTCAACGCCAACTTCGTTTACGACCTGCCCTTCTTCCAAAACCAGAGCGGCTTTGTCGGACACACGCTCGGCGGATGGGAGCTCTCCGGCATCGTCAACGCCTATACCGGACTGCCCTTCACTGTGACGGGCGTCCTCAACGACCCTGCAGGCCAGGGCGTGCTTGATGGCAGCAGCGCAGTCAGTGGACGTCCCGACCTCGTCGGCGATCCCAACCACGCCAGCGCCGCCAGCGGACCGATTCACAACAATAACGGCATTAACCCGTGGTTCAACACGGCGGCCTACGCGCAGGTTTGCCCCACCATTAACGGGGCTGCAGTTTGTCCCACCGGCGCGCGCCCTGGTAACTCTCACCCCGGCACTGTGCGCGGTCCAGGACTCTGGCGCGCAGACATCTCCGGCTTCAAGAACATCAAATTCAATGACCGTCTACGCCTGCAGTTCCGCGCAGAGGCATTCAACGTCTTCAACCACACCAACCCGGACACCATCAGCACCTCAGCCACGTCCAGCCTCTTCGGCAAGGTCACCGGCTATCGCGATCCACGAATCCTGCAGTTGGCGCTGAAGTTCTACTTCTAGTGAGATCATCCGCAGTTACATACTCCGGCAGTGGGCACGACCCCGCTGCCGGATTTTCTTTTCTACTTCGCTGCCGTAGCCGCCATGCCCGCGTGCTCCCGCGAACGTGAATTCATCGCAATCCGGCAAAGCTGCACGAGCGAAAACACCAGCAGCACACACGCGAGCCAGGCAAACCAGTCGCCCAGCAGCAAATAGAGAGTGGCGCTATGCGCCGCCGGAACGCTTGCCACTAGCGTCGCGAAGGGAGCGGCATCACTGCGCACCTCCGCCAGCACGCGCCCGCGGCTATCGCTCACCGTCAGGAAGCCATTCTTCGCCGCCCGCACCATGCTGAAGCCATCCTCCACCCCGCGCATCACGGCGATATGTCCGTGCCACGAGCGGTCGCGGTTGAAGTCCCACGCCGGCACCAGCATCAGTCCCACGTTTGCCATACCGTATCGGCGCGCGGGCGCAGCGAAGTCCATATCCTTGCAGATCGCGACCCCCCACGTCGCCGACTGCTTCGGCAACGTCACCAGCGCAGTGCCCGGCGTCAAAGGCGATTCAAACGGCGGCAACATGTGCTCTTTGTCGTAGCTCAGCACCTCCGCATGCGGCTGATACACGCGCGCCTGGTTGTACTTCGCCGGTCCGTTCTTCGCCAACTCGGAGACATGGACCTCGCCCACCACGATCGTCGCATCCGCCCGGTCCGCCAGCCGCTGAAAAATCGGATCTGCCTTCCCGTTCTCCGCATCCAGCACCACGCCAAGCTTTTCCGGCAGCACGACAAGCTGCGCGCCGCTTGCGGCCAGCCGTTCTGCTTCCATCGCGTAGTTTTGGAAGATCCGCTCTGTATCCGCGCCCTCTGCAGCAACCCCATCATTCGCCGGCAAGTCGGATGAAACCAGCCCAACCCGCACCAGCGGACCGCGCGGCACCGTGCCCAGCCGGAGAGCTCCAATGATCAGCACCGCGGCCACAACACCAAACGTAACTGCGACCACACGGAATGCCTGCCGCGGTTCACGGATCCGCAAGTGCAGCCCGATCGCCAGCGCCGCTGGAAACAACAGCAGCACAAACGTCATACCCCACGGCCCAGTAATCGAAGCAAGCTGCAGGAACGGTAGAAACTTCAACTGTGTGTAAGCAACGCTGCCCGCGGTTCCATGCGGCGTCGTCAGGTTGCGCACATATTCCAGCACCACCCAGACTGACGGAAAGGCGATCAGGCCGCTCCATAAGGCTCCGCGCAGCACCAGCGCGCGAAACAACAGCACCGCCGCTGCCGCAAATGCCGCCACGACACCGAAGATGCCCAGCCACACAGCGAATGGCATCCCCACCGCGTGAAAGTAGCCCCACATGTTCAGACCTGCTGCCAGCCACGCGGCCCAGGCCGCAAGGCCCGCAGCCCACCACGAGGAGCGCAGCGCAAACACGAGCACCGGCAGCGGCGCAAACCACATCAGCGGCCACCACGGGTCGAGCCCGTTGCCGAACCAGAGCACTAGCGCGGTGGCCGCAGCCGCCGCGATCCCCAGCACGATTTGCTTCCATCTATTTGCGAATACCATCCATATACCTCCTCAGCGCTTCATGGCAGTAGGCGCGGAACCGGGCCGCACTCATGCTGACGCGGCCGCCCAGGTACAGCATCATCAGTCCCTGCCACAACGCGCCCGTTTCAAAAACCACCGCCCACACATCCGTTTCGCGAAAGTAGCCTGTCGCTACCGCTTCGCGCACCAGTTCTGCAAATTGGTTTGCCGTGGGCGACTTGCCTGCCGCAAAATCTCGGGGAAACTGCCGCGCGCCCTCACGCGGCGAGAGGAACATCAGCTCGAACAATCGCGGATTCTCCAGTCCAAACATCACATTCACATCCAGCGTCCGCGTCAGCCGCTCCTCGATGGATCCCGTTTGCCGCACCGCCGCCAGCCGCTCCGCCAGCTCTCGAAATCCTTCATCGGCCAGCGCATTCAGTAGTCCTTTGCGGTCCGGATAGTGCCGATAAACCGCCATCGCCGTGATGCCCACCGCGGCAGCCACCCGCCGCATGGTCACTGCCTCGATGCCTTCTTTATCCAGCAGCCGCCGGGCTGCCCCGGCAATCCGTTCTGCGGTGGATCGAGCCATGTATACGGTGTATACATCCTCCGTCTTGACTTGTCCAGTCTGTGCATGTCCGGGGGGTGCTACCATCGCCTGCGACGGGAGAACTCTCATGCGCGCAAAGTCGCATCGCCACCTCACGCTCCTGCTTTTTCTGCTGCTCCTCACCAGTGCCCATGGCACACCAGCTCCGAACAGCAGCGCGAGTCAGACCGCCATCCGCAATGTGCTCGATGCACAGGTCGCCGCGTGGAATCGCGGGGACATCACCAGCTTCATGCAGGGATACAAAGACTCGCCCGCCACGACCTTCGTGGGCAAGACTGTGCGGCACGGATACGCAACCATCCTCGATCGCTACCGCACGATGTACGGCGGAAAAGAGAAAATGGGCGAACTCAGCTTTACCGATCTGGAGATCACGCCGCTCGATGCGCACATCGCCGCCGTCACCGGCCACTACCACCTCACACGCAGCGCCACCGCGGGCGGAGACGCCCAGGGACTCTTCTCTCTCGTATTCGAGAAGACCGGCAGCGGATGGAAGATCATCCTCGATCACACCAGCTAGTGGTGCGCATCGTCGTGGTTTCAAGGTCAATGATTTGGGATATTTAAAGGATTAAATTTCATGAGAGAATGGCTCCGCTACAAGAAGCCCTCATGCGCAAACACCATTCGCTTTCCCGCCTTCTTGCTGTCCTCGCCCTGAGCATGGCCACCGCGCCATTCACCATCGCGCAGAACACCACGTCCGCACCTCCACAGCAAACCGCAACGCTCTCGTCTCCGTGGATTCAGCCGCACGCCCCCGGCGATCCGCTCATCTGGGGCCGCAGGGATGGCATCGTTTTCGGGCTTCCCTCGCCCGGCGGCCTGCGCGGACCCCGCGGGCTTATCCGCGTTGGCGTCATTTCGGCCGCCACCGGCAAGCCGGAGCTCCTCAACTACATCGCCATCGAGCCCGTCATCCTCGGCCCCGGCTCCCGCATGAGCCGCATGGCCTTCAGCGAGCTTGAACCCAGCCGTCTCGATCCCGGCGAACATGGCAAGCGACTATGGGTCGACCTCAGCTCCTACGACAAAAGCAACTTCCCCACCGGCACGCTCGAGACCTTTCCTGGCAACCGCGACAATCCCGCCATCGAGCGACTCAGCGTGCAGATCGATGTCGAGCGCTTCTCGGTCAACGGCGCGCACGTCCACGTCCTCGCCTCCATCGACAGCGATCATCCCGACGAGCTGCGCCTCTCCGTCTTTGCTGACAACGACAGCCCCGCGATCGAAGAGCTTGCGCTCACCGCCACCATGGGCAACTTCGAGCGGCTGCGTCGACTCTGGCTCCATGGCTGCGTTGTCGACAGCCGCGAGCTGATGGGCGCCTACACCGGCAACGCATTCGACGATCCGCCAAACTATCCGCTGCGCGACATGCTGCGCACCGGCGATGGCGACGCGATCGTCTTCGCCACCCCAAACGAGAACAATCCGTCATCCACGCGGTCACCGGGTCATTGGCAGTACACCCTGCCGAAGCTCACGCAATATTGGCGCATCGCCGCGCACGATATCCAGCCCGATCTCCGCGTGCGGGTCAACGGACGCCGCGTCTACTGGGCATCGAAGGACCCAGTCCCCGGCGGCATCGCCTACGAAAATTTCGACGTACGCCAGCGCTACATGCCGGGCCAGACCTTCATCTTCGGCATCACGCCGAAAAGCCCATGGCAATTCGATCCGCCCGTTCCCGGCGTCGACCCGCTGCCTGACACGCTCGGAGAAGGCATTCAGTCCGCCAAGGGCTGCTCATTTTAGCGCTGCTCAATGTGCACAAGGTCTGCCCCTGCGCACTTACTGCATGGGCTGCATGCGAGGGCATCCTAAGCTCTCGGCTTCATGGACACTGACCAGAAGAAGTTCCTCCAAGCTCGATTCCGTAAAGCTGTAGCCAATCAATCTGACCTAAAGCACCTCAAGGTATTATTGCTGCGGTATGGTGGAGACTTTATCGTTGCGCCCCAAAGACCCGATCCCGATCTATCCGCTCTCTTGGAATTCGGATTTCTCATGAGGGGACCAATCACCATGAAGCTGATGGCACGGAATGGATGCCATCAGAATGTTGCGTCGCTCTGGAAATCACCGAAGCGGGGGATCATTGGCGTCGCCACTGGCTATGCCTTGAGTGAAGATGGCCTGTGGAGACAGCACTCGTGGGGCTTGCTCAGGGATGGCGTGCTCGAAACAACTGAAAGGCGGGACAAATATTTTGGCATCTTGCTTCAAGGGCCAGGCGCGGATCACTTCTCCCAAACCTACCTCTCAAGCCTGGTAGGCATGGGTTCTCCATAAATGTTTCTTTATCGCTACGCCGGTCCCGTCGCCGGATCGCTCACGCTGTCTCGACCCGTCTCCACGTGGCCTGCAAAGTGCCGCTGGAACTTTGCATCGCCATCGATCCCCACCAGCAGGTCATACCAGCCGGAGCTCTCCTTCAGTGTCCAGTGACGCTGCGTTATCTCTCCGCGCGTCAGCGTCAGTTTATGCATCGCCTTCCCGTAGCCGTCATAGATCGTAATCTTGCGCATCGTATCGCTCTCATTGCTCAGCGTGAGCGAGATACTCGGATGCGGTTCGCCATCAGCATCCGCGATCGTCACATGCTTCGCCGTTACCCCCGCGTCCACACCCCCGAAGCGGCCCTCGAATGCGCGATAGAAACCATTCGGACCATAGATGGAAACCGCGTAGCCGCTCTCGCGGCCGGGCAGCCTATCCTTCAGCTCCGCATGCGCTCCGACCGTATAAGTCCGCGGCCCGTGCGCTCCGTCGCCCGCCCGCACATGAAAGACGGCGCCCGCGCCGCCGGAGTTGTGAAACGTCAACTCCACTTCCCGCTTCCCGCGATCCAGCCGTGCATCCACCGCGAGGTCATAGGGCAGTGCTCGCGCCGGACGCGTCCCCGCTTCCTGCACCGGCATGCGCTGCTCCGCCGGGGGCGCGGGCTTGTAATCCGGATGCCGCTGGTTGTCTGGCGGGCGATAGGTCACCGTATTCGGCAACTGGATCGTCGCCCCGCTCGACTCCTTGAAATCAAACGCCGACGTGAGATCGCCCGCCACCGCGCGCCGCCATGGCGTGATGTTCGGCTCGTGCACGCCAAAGCGCCGCTCCACAAACCGGACTAGCGATGTGTGATCGAACACCTGCGAGTTCACCCAGCCGCCACGGCTCCACGGCGAGATCACCAGCATCGGCACGCGCACACCCAGCCCATACGGTCCCGACACATACTTTTTGTTTCCGGCAAATATTTCATGCGTCGTATCCACCGTCGAAAGTCCATGCGCACGCGTCATCGGAGGTGTGGGCGGCACCATGTGATCGAAGAAGCCATCGTTCTCGTCAAACATCAGGAAGAGGGCGGTCCTGCTCCACAGTTCCGGATTCGCCGTCAGCGCATCCAGGATCTGCGCCACATACCACGCCCCATAATTCGCCGGCCAGTTCGGATGCTCGGAGTACGCCTCTGGCGCCACCACCCAGCTCACCTGCGGCAGCCGATTCGCCTTCACATCCGCCGCAAAAATTTCAAACAGAGTTTCGTGCTTCGCCGCGTTCGTGCTGCCCGTTCCGATCCGCGTCCCCGTCTTCGCTCCGCTGTGCAGCGGCGATCCCTCTCCGGCGCTCTCATATTGATGGAAATACAACAGCGCATTGTCGCCATAGTTCCCGATGTACGCGTCCTCCGCCTGGCCCCACTTCCCTGCCGCATCCAGACAAGGCCGGCATCCTGGTATACCTTCCAGCTCACACCGGCTTTCTGTAACCGCTCTGGAAACGTCATCCATCCGTAGCCGCTCTCCTCATTACCCACAACCGGCCCGCCGCCCTCGCCGTTGTTGCCCACCCAGCCGGTCCACATGTGATAGCGATTCGGGTCCGTCGGCCCCATCAGGGAGCAGTAATACGCATCGCACACCGTAAACGCATCCGCCAGCGCGTAATGGAACGGAATGTCGCTACGCGTCAGGTGCGCCATCGTCACCGGCCCCTTGCTCGGAACCCACCGGTCATAGCGGCCTTCGTTCCAGGCCGCGTGCGTCGTCGTCCAGTCGTGCGCCAGGTCCTCTAGAAACGTCAGCCCCAACCCTGCCTCACCTGACTCCGGCGCGGGAGGATGAAACGGCAGCACGTACCCATTCCCATGCGGCTGCTTCCACACCGGATCGCCCGAAGCCAACCGCACCGCGCGCGGATCGCCACAGCCGCGCACCCCGCGCATCGTTCCAAAGTAGTGATCGAACGACCGGTTCTCCTGCATCAGGAAGATAACGTGCTCTACATCCTCGATCGTTCCCGTGCGGCGGTGCGGCGGAATCTCCAGCGCTCGCGCAATGCTCGACGGAAACGCCGCCGACGCGGCCCCCGCGGTCAGCAACTGAAGAAAGGCACGCCGATCCATCGCCATCCGTTCAAACCCTCCACCCAGATGTTACGACCGCAATCAGCCTATAACTCATCTCGTCATCCTGAGTGGAGCCCCTCACGCTTCGTCATGCCGACCGTAGCGAAGCGGCGCGGAGAGCCCGCCCTGAGGCTGTCGAAGGGGACCTGCTTTTCCCCATGCTCGTGACAACGGCGGAGTACCGACTCCGTGCGTGACCTGAGGTCTGAGTCCCCGCGCGGTAGAATTGGAGCGAGTTCAAACCCGCTCAAGACATCTGCTCTAGATACCTGCATAGGAGAAGCATCATGATCAAGCTCACCCCCGGCAAACTCGCCGGCCTCAAGTCTGTCTCGGATAAGCGCGGCGTCATCGCCGCAGCCGCCATGGATCAGCGCGGCTCCCTCCAGAAGTCGCTTGCCAAGGAAGCCGGCGCTGCCACCGTTCCCTCCTCCGCGCTCGAAGAGTTCAAGACGCTCGTTACCTCCGTGCTCACGCGCCACGCCTCCGCCATCCTGCTCGACCCCGAGTTCGGACTTCCCGCCAGTAAGCATCGCAACGGCAAGGGCCTGCTGCTCGCGTACGAAAAGACCGGTTATGACGCCACCGAGCCCGGCCGCCTGCCCGATCTGCTCGACCACTGGTCCGTCCGCCGCCTCAAGGAAGCCGGGGCTGACTGTATCAAGGTCCTGCTCTACTACAGTCCCCTCGAAACCTCCGCTATCAACGATCACAAGCACGCCTTCATCGAGCGTATCGGCGACGAGTGCCGCGCGCACGATATCCCCTTCTTCCTCGAATTCGTTGGCTACGATCACAAGGGCGGCGATGAGAAGTCCATCGCCTACGCCAAGGCGAAGCCCGACATCGTCTCCGGCTCCATGGCCGAGTTCGGCAAGGAGAAGTACGGCGTCGATGTGCTCAAGGTCGAAGTCCCCGTGCAAATGGAGTTCGTCGCCGGCACCCAGGCCTACAAAGGCGAAACCGCCTACACCCGCGCCGAAGCCCTGCAGCACTTCCGCGACGCCGCCGGTTCTACGCACAAACCATTTATTTATCTCAGTGCGGGCGTCTCGAACCCCGTCTTCATCGAAACCCTCGAGTTAGCCAATGAATCCGGCACCAGCTACAACGGAGTCCTCTGCGGCCGCGCCACCTGGAAAGACGGCATCAAGATCTACGCCACCAAGGGAGCCAAGGCGTTCGAGGAGTGGCTCAACACCACCGGCGTCGAGAACATCAACAACGTGAACAAGGCACTCGCGGGAGCGCACAGCTGGCACGATAAGGTAGACCAGCACGCTACCCTGCACGAGCCCGTCGTCGCGTAGTACTAGCCGTACGGGCACACGCCCTTAGGGCAGAATGTGTAGCAGAGCATAAAAGAGCGCAGCGTTAGCGGCGCTCTTTTTATGTGCGGGCATACTCGTCATCGTGGTTATCCATCGAAATTTCGGCGGGCCATACGCCAACAGCCTCTAGGCGCCGTCCACGCGTGCGGGTAAGTTGATGCCAAAGGTCCATTTCCACACATTGCCGTGCTTGACGTAGACCGACGTGCCCCAGATAGGTCCAACCTTCTGGCCGTAGCAAGTGCCGTCCGCAGTCGCCTTGAATGTCAGGATACCGGCTATTGGAGAGAGCATCGTACCCGCGACGTCGGTAAAGCTGATGCGCTTGACATCGCAATAAGTCCCGGACCAGTCCTTCAACGCATCGGCCTTGGTTGCGAAGTGAGTGCCAAAAATATTGATAAATGAGATATCTCTGGCTGTCAGCCCGCTAATTTTTGGGGGGTCGTGTTTTCTCCAGGCTTCCCAAAGGGTCTTCTCGACCGTGAGCAGGGCGTCGGTGCGTGCATCTCGCTCGGCCGGTTTAGCCTCGTCCTTTTGAGACGTCTCATTGACGTCCACCGGTTTTGCGGGAGCCGCTTTTGGATCGACAATCGGAGCTTCGGCATGGAAGGCTGCTTTCCACTGATCTCCGTGGCGAACGTATACGCTCGCCACCCAACTGCTGGGCGGGATCTTTTGTCCGTTGCATGTGCCGTCCACGGTTGTCTTGTGGGTGATCAGCGCCGCGTCGTTACCGAGTGGCTGAATTTGCTCATCGGATAGAGCGTAGCTCTTAATCTCGCAATCAGTGCCACTGTATTGCTTTGTCGCGGATGCCTTGTCGAGCCTGCCGGATGAACCCCAGCCGACAAACTTGCCCGAAAGAAATGTATCCCAAAACTTCGCGTCCTTAGACTTCCAGGCCTCGTATGCACTCTTCTCGAGTGTCACGAGTGCATGCTTTGTAGGTGCTGATGTAGGTGCTGACGAAGTGGTCTTTTCTATCGTGTTAGCAGCATTCGCATTGTTCGCCGGCACAGTTCCGGCGCAGGCTGTGAAGACGAGAGCGACTGCGAAATACTTGATCTTGGCCATAGATATTCCTCAAGAATTAGATGTGAATCATTCAATTGGCTCAGACCCGGCAGGCCCAGCGTCTAACGAAAGACATGAAAGTGAAACAGCAGCCAGACCCCCAGCGCGACGACAACCCCAATCCTCCACTTATGCCGCCGCATGAACTTGACGAATTTCTCCCAAGCCGTTTCGTGGTGATACTCATGCACCGCGCGGATGGCCGCCACCTGCAGCACAATCGGCACTGTCACCCTGCGCGCGGGAGCCGCTAGCGCATTGCCGCCCAGCAGCGCGGCAAAGGCCAGCCCCACCGGCCCGGCAAACACCGCGATTCCCTTGGTCAGCGCGGCATTCGTCGCCAGGCTCAGCCCATGGCCAAGCAGCTGCTGTGCCGCTGCGTTGGCTACGATCACGCTGCCCTTGAACACCGCGAACCCGGAGTGCTGGATCGCGAGCCGCGCGGCCTCCACGCCGCCCGGCGCCAGCAGCAGCTTGTGGTCTCGTATTTTCAGCGACAGCAGCAGCTCCCGCCTCTGCTCCGGAGACATCGTTTCGTACGCCTCCAGCAGCAGCTTGGTCACAATCTCGCGCTCGATCTCGCGCGTGCTCTTCTCCCCGCTCTTCACACCCACGCGCCCGGCGACGTCTCGCACGATCTGGTCATAGGGCACGCCCTTGCCGCCGCGCACCAGCAGCGTCTTCAGCGTGTTGGCGCCAAACTTCTGGATCTCCGCCGCAATGTCCCGCACGTAGGCCTGGTGGTTCGGCTGGTTATTACGGTAGGACGCCGTCCGGGTCAGCTGGCACATCACGCCGCCCTTGGTGCAGAGAATTTCGACCAGCGGCGCCAGTTCCTCATTTGTAGCCTTCGCCAGCAACTCCACCAGCGGATCGTCTTCGATGAGTGGGAGCGGGCCGGTTCCCTTCAGCGCCAGCCTGTCCGTTAGCCCGCTCGCGAGTCGGGTAGTCAGCCGGTCCTTAGCCGGTTGAGGCGCGCCCACCGCGGCTTCGCCGGCCTTCTCCATCTCCGGCGGCCTAGCCTTCGGAACCAGCTTCCAGTCTTCCATCGCTCTCTCCAATGGCAGAATATGCTGGTGCCGGATCTCGGCACATCCGCAAAATCTGCGACCCCGCCGCCTACCCTCCATCCAACAAGCACATCATGGCAAACGAACTCGTCCTGGTAACCGGCGGCTCCGGCTTCATCGGCGCACATTGCATCCTCCAGCTTCTCAATGCGGGCTATCGCGTCCGCACCACCGTCCGCTCGCTCCGGCGCGAAGCCGATGTCCGCGCCATGCTGAAGCAGGGCGGGCTCGCGCAAAGCGATGACCGACTTACGTTCGCTATCGCTGATCTCGAAAAGGATGCGGGTTGGCCGGAGGCCGTCGACCGTTGCGACTATGTGCTCCACGTTGCGTCGCCCCTCCCTCCAAGCGTTCCGAAACACGAGGATGAGCTGATCATTCCCGCCCGCGAAGGTGCTCTGCGCGTGCTCCGTGCCTCACGCGACGCCGGGGTCCGGCGCGTGGTGCTCACCTCCTCCTTCGCTGCCGTCGGCTATGGCCATTCGCCCCAGTCGACGCCATTTACCGAGAAGGATTGGAGCAACCTCAACAGCGACGTGGCTGCGTATCCGAAGTCGAAGACCCTGGCCGAACGTGCCGCATGGGATTTCGTCGCCCGCGAAGGTGGTGCCCTCGAACTCTCGGTCGTCAACCCGGTGGCCGTGTTCGGCCCAGTCCTCGGAGCTGACTACTCCGCCTCCATCCTTCTCATCCAGCGTTTGATGGACGGCGCTATGCCCGGCTGCCCGCGCCTTCACTTCGGAATTGTCGACGTGCGCGACGTGGCCGACCTGCACCTTCGCGCCATGACGCATCCCTCCGCAAAGGGAGAACGCTTCCTGGCCGTCGCCGGCGATTTCGTCTGGATGCGCGATATCGCCAGGATTCTCAAAGCTCGCATGGGCGCTGGAGCAAAACGCGTGCCCACCCGCGAACTCCCCAACTGGCTGGTACGCCTCGCGTCACTGCGCGATCCTGCAATCAAGCTCATCCTTCCCGAACTCGGCAAGCGAAAGAACGCAACAAATGAGAAGAGCCGCCGCATGCTCGGCTGGACGCCGCGCTCCAATGAGGAATCCGTCGCCGCCACTGCCGAAAGCCTGATCCGGCTCGGGTTGCTGAAAGACAAACAAAAAGTGGCCGCCTGAGCAGCCAGTCTCGTCGATGTAAGGCTAGGTAAGGCTAGGTCGCAGTCTCCCCCCGCCGCAACAGCATCAGCACCGAAAGCCCACCCAGCCACGCACTCACCGCACACCACAGCATCACCGACCGATATCCCGCGAAGAACGCGCGGTCCAGCATTCCTGCGGCTTCCGCATGCTGCGCCTCGGTCAGTCCGCCCGGGATCGGTGTGTCGTGCAGGCGCGCCTGCTGCGCTGTCATCTGTTGCCGCGCTGCCGTTGGCAGGCTCGACCGCGCCAGCTCATGCTCCAGCCTCGAGCTGAATCCGTGCGCCAGCACAAACACCAGCACCGACACAGAAACCAGTCCTGCCAGCCGCGACAGGGCATTGTTTACCGCCGACGCGATGCCCGTCTGGATCTTGTCTACTGAAGACATCACCGCTGTCGTCAGCGGCGCCACCGCCAGCGTGACTCCAACACCCAGCAGCAGCACACCGGGGGGCAAGCTGCGCCAGTAGGCGCCACGTTCCGAGAGTGCCGCAAGCAGACAGAATCCCGCGCCCGCACACAATGCGCCGCCCGCCAGCAGCCGGCGCTCGCCCACCTTCTCTGCCTTCGCGCCCACACGCGCGGAGAAGAAGAACATCATCGCGACCAGCGGCAGAAACACTGCGCCCGCCTCTGCCGGCGCATAGTGCCGCACCTGGATCACATAAAACGGGATCACGAAGAGCGCTCCGTATAACGCGCCATACAGCAGAAAGGTGAGCAGGTTCGCGGCCAGAAAGCGCGGAATACGGAACAGTGATAGTGGCATCATCGCATTGGCGCGTCCCGCCTGCGACCGCAGGAATGCCGCCAGCAGCAATCCGCCGCCTGCCAGCGGCGCCGTCACGCGGAGATTGCGCCAGCCAACCTCCGGTGCAAAGGAGAGCGCATAGATGATGGCTGCAAAGCCGGTCGTGGCCAGCGCCGCCCCCAACCAGTCCAGCGATTGCGTTTTGCCGCGGCTCTCCGGAATGCGCGGCGCCAGCAGCAGCACCAGCAGCGCCAATGGCAGGTTCAGCAGAAAAATCAGGCGCCACGACCACGCCTGCAGCAGCCATCCGCCCAGCACCGGACCTATCGCCGCAAACACACTTGTCCATGCCGACCACGTACCGATTGCCCGGCCGCGCTCTTCTCCGGAGAAGGATGCCGACAGAATGGACAAACTCTGCGGTATCAGCAGAGCTGCGCCGACGCCCTGCACCGCCCGCGCCGCAACCAGTTGCTCCAGCGAAGCCGACGCCGCGCATCCCGCCGAAGCCAGCGCGAACAATGCCACGCCCCACACATACGCGCGCCGCCGTCCGTAATGGTCGCCAATCGCGCCGCCCAGCAGCAGCAGCGCCGCTCCAAACAGCGCATAGCCCTGCACCACCCACTGGATGCCGCCGCCGGTCGCATGGAACGCCGCCTGCAGCGCCGGCAGCGCCACGTTCACCACCGATCCATCCATGAAGGCCAGCGCCGATCCCAGAATGGTCGCCACCAGCACCCACTTGCGATTTTCCGGCGCGCACGGCGCCGCGCTGCCTGCGTGGACCTGCTCACACGGCAGTGCGCTCGGCGACTTCGCTATCACGGCGGCACTCACAAATGGGTAGGATGCCGGTTACTTACACTGGCATCATCGGCTCATCCCATATGTCAGCTAGCTCGCCGTAGCGCCTGCCATCTTGTTCTTGATCAGCCCAACGATAGCCGTGACCACCGCGCCGCCAACCCCGCCGCCCACCAGGTCACCCGCAATGCCGCTTGCGCCGCCCATTCCACCTGCGTGTGCGGCAGCCATGCTGCCCAGCGCTGGCAAAAGCATCCCCGCAAGCTGGCCTGCACCAACGCCGCCCAGAAGCCCGGCGATTGTATTGCCGACACCACCTAGATTCGTCTGCTTGGAAGCTGCACCTGCCGCATTGCCGCCGATGGCTCCGGCAACAAGCTGAAGTATCAATGGGAGGAAATTCATTCTGCTCTCCAATACACGTCGAATGTGGGGGAGGCGGCCCGAAGCGCTCACCCACTATAGTCCCGTTCTGGTACTCGACAGGATGAATTTCAAAAATTCGACACTCGCCGGGTTACATAATTTACTTGCGAACGTGACAGCCGCGCGGAAATGTAGCCGCGGCTTGTGACGTTTTTGTCATCCTTGAGAATGGTCCGCCAGAACGGAAGCCCTGGCTTTCGCCTCCGCCTCCTGGAAAAAGCGCAGCCGCGCGTCGATCGCCTCCGCCCCCACCACATGCACATCCGTCCACTTCGTCTCCCACACCTGCTCATCCGTCCGCGCGGAGCTGTTGTAGCGCCGCCCGTACCGGTGCCGCAGCATCTCGATCGCATGGTCTGCCGTATCCCGCGCCGGCTCGGTCATCAGCAGATGAAAGCGGTCCGGCTCGATTGCCACGCCCCGCACCTCGAATCCGAACTTGTGTGCCGTCTGCTCCAGCAACTGCAGAAACAGAGCGCGATGCTTTTCCTGTTCGAGTTTCGGCTGCCGCTGATAGCAAACCGAAGTGATGAAGTGCAGCTCACCCTTCCCGTACACACGCCGCTGGCCTTTGGACATGTAGGCATCAGATCACAATCCCGAATTGGCACCCCCGCGTTGGGAAAAGCGTCGGAACCTGCCATTTAATTTCATCAAACTGCTAGCCTTGAAATAGACGCGGCTTTCGGGCCGCATTTTCTATTTCCAGGCACTTTCGCATTTTGGCGACTAAGTCCTGCATTTAGACGAATTTACCCGTAACTGCCTTAGACTCAATAAGTTCCCGACCGGAGAAGTAGAATGCCCTGAAAACCGTGCAGATTGGTGCGGGTAAACCCTTCAGTTAGAGGAATTTAGCGGTAAACCCCTTCGAAAGACGAATTTAGCCCTCGGGAGCCGGGCTATCCGTCACAAAGCAGGGCACTTATAAACCAGGCTCCGGCGACGGAGGGGAGGGGGAGGGCCAGGCGGGCAGCCTAGCTCCACACCACTTCCAGTCAGCTCGTGTAGGACGGCGGTACACCGCGTTCCAAACTGTTGTATCTCGATCACATTTCGCCTGACAGTGCTTGATCGGTCGGCGTATTCTGCAGGCGTCCGAGCAAAGTAGCCGGACGGGGAGGCGACCATGGCGTCGATTCCGTCCACTCTCACCGCTTGCCTGGCCTTTTTGGTAGCCAGCGCGCCTTTGGCAGCTGCGCCGCAGCCCGCCGGTTCCCCGCCCACCGCTCTGCAGCAGACGGCCCACGTCCAGCCGACCAGTGTGCCTGAGTCGGCCGCGGCGCCGAAGGTCTCGTACATGTACGAGATGTCGCCGGAGATGCAAGGCGATCTCTACATGGCACGGCGGCAATATGTCGCTGCGATAGGTGCATATCAGCACGCCCAGTTGACCAAGTCGCTCGTCTGGACCAAGATCGGCGTCGCCTATCATCATCTGTTCGCGATGGACGAGGCCATGAAGGCTTACAAGATGGCGATCAGCCTGGACTCGCACAATGCCGACGCCCTCAACAATATGGGGGCCGTCTACCACGCCAAACGCGAGTATCGCCAGGCCGCGAAGTACTACAAGAAAGCCCTGAAGTATAACTCCCGGTCGGCGCCCATCTACTGCAACCTGGGCACCACCTACTTCGCAGACCGCAAATATAAAGACGCTGAAAAGGCTTATAACCACGCCTTCGCCATCGACCCGAACGCCTTCAACCATGACACGAACGCATCCATCGACGAAGGCAGCACCAAGGAAGAGCGCATCGCGCAGAACTACTATCTGGCGCGCGCCTTCGCCCGCGCCGGCCAGCGTGACCAGGCCCTCTTCTATCTGCGAAAGGCCTTCGACGAAGGCTTCCATGATCGGAAGAAGCTGATTGGAGAGCAGGATTTCGCCATGCTGCGCACCACCGTCGAGTTCAAACAGCTCGTTGCGGAGCAGAAACTGGAGTAAGCAGCACGGCTCTCTATAATCGAGCCGTGCCCCTCTTCCGCCGCAAGCCAAAGATCAAGCAGGAACATAAGGTCATGCAGCAGGCCGAGCAGGCCGCCGGCGCGCTACTGCCGGAGTACCATCGCGCCACGCCGGAGTGCCCCCACCCCGAGCACTGGAGCATGTACGACTCCATGACCGCGGAATACGAGGTGCTCGAATTTCTGCGCACCCTCGTCACCACCATCAAGCCGGACCTCATCGTCGAGACCGGCTCATTCCTTGGCGTCAGCACACTTTGGATGGCCGAGGGGCTGGAGCGCAACGGCTTCGGCCGCATCATCAGTTGCGAGTACGACCCGGTCGTCTTCGCCAAGGCGCAGGAGAAGTTGGCTGCATCCCCGCTGCGCAGCCGCATCGAGCTACGCAACGAATCGTCGCTGGAGATGAAGGTCCAGGGAACCATCGACCTGCTCTTCTCAGACTCGGACATGCCCATCCGGGAGCAGGAGGTCGCACGCTTTCTCCCGCAGATGAACCCAAATGGCCTAATTCTGATGCATGACGCCAGCTCACATCTGAAAGTCGTGCGCGAGGCGGCTCTCAGCCTGGAACGCAAAGGATTGCTCTCAGCATTGCTGCTGCCAACGCCGCGCGGACTCGTCCTCGCGCAGCCGAAGCAACGCTCGTCTTAGAGCCAGCGCGCTTTTCGCATCGCCACGAGCATCCCGATGGTGCAGACGGCAATCGCTGCGATGACGTAATACGCGCCATACTGTGCATCGATGAAGGGCAAGCCTTTCACGTTCATGCCGTAGAAGCTCGTAATCACAAGCCCCGGCAGCGCGATGGTGCTGAGCACCGTCAGCACCTTCATCACCTGATTGGTGCGGTTGGCTACCGACGAGAGATAGACGTCTAGTGTGTTGTTCAGCAGGTCGCGCAGCGTCTCCACGGAATCGAGCAGCCGCAGCACGTGATCGTATACATCGCGAAAAAATGGGTACAGATCGTCGGGAATCAGATCGGTGGGATCGCGCAGCATGGAATTGCAGGCATCGCGCGTGTTCACCAGCACGCGCCGAAACTCGATAAGCTTGCGCTTCTGGTCGAAGATATCTTCCACCGTCTCGGGTGAAGGCTCGTCGAGCACGCGGTCCTCCAGCGTGTCGATGGTGTCGTCGCTTTTATCGATGGACGGGAAGAACGAATCGACAATCGTGTCGAGGACCAGATACAGCAGCTTGCCTGGCCCGGGCTCTCCCGTAGCCTTCTGCGCCCGTTCGAGAATGGCATCGCTGGACCGACGAGCGTCGCGCACGCTGATGAAGTAATCCCGCCCGACGAAGAGGCTGATTGTCCCCAGCGTCAGCTCGCCATGCTCGACCGAGAGAATGTATTTGAGGATGTAGAAGAGATATTCGTCCGTCTCTTCGCTCTTCACCCGCTCGTTGTGGCTGCGGCAGTCTTCGATGTGCAGCGGATGCAAACGGTACTGCTTTGCGAGTTCATCCAGCTTCGGATCGTTTGGATCGTCGAGCGCGTACCAGGCCAAAGCAGTCCTTTCACCTCTCCGTTATTTCTGCAGATGCCGCAGCGCCATCCGTGCCGCGTTATACCCGCACATGCCATGGACGCCCCCGCCCGGCGGTGTCGATGCCGAACAAAGATACAGCGTCGGATCGCTGGTCGCATAGAAGCGCCACCCTGGGCGCAGGAACATCTGCAGTCCATCGACCGCGCCGCCGGAGATATCGCCGCCTTCGAGGTTCCTGTCCATGTATTCCAGGTCGGCCGGTGGAAAAACACGTCGCGCCAGCACGCATTCGCGGAAGCCCGGCGCAAACCGCTCCATCTGCGCCTCCATGCGGGGAAGCATATCTTCGGTCGATCCATTCGGGACGTGGCAATAGGCCCAAGCCGTGTGCCTGCCTGCCGGCACGCGGCTCGGATCGAAGAGCGAAGGCTGCACCACAATCATGAAGGGACTGACGGTCGTTCGGCGATTGGCCACGGCAGACTCCGACGCGGCAATCTCCACGTCATCGCCGCCCACGTGCACCGTCGCCGCCAGCGCACAATCCTTCGCTTTCCACGGGATCGGCTCGCTCAGTGCGTAATCTACTTTGAAGATGCCTGGCCCCAGGCGAAAGCGCTCATAGCGCTGCCGGTCGACCGAGTTGAGCCGCGAGCCGGCCATGCGCAGCAACTGCCGCGGCGTGGTGTCGCACAAGGTCACGTCCACCGCGCCCAGACTCTCCAGCCGTTCCACGGGCGAGGACGTCTGCACCACGCCGCCAAACGAGCGGAGATACCCAATCAAGGCATCGGTGATCGCCTGCGAACCGCCGCGCGGAATCGGCCAACCTACGGCGTGCGCCGTCACCGCCATGATGATGCCGAAGGAGGCACTGAACGGCTGCGACGGGCTGAGGAACGAGTGTGCCGCCAATCCTGCCATGAGTGAACGAGCGCGAACGCCGCGGAAGGCCAGCCGTCCCAGCGCTGCTGCTGGCAACGCACCGAACGCACCCATGCGCGCCAGCAGCAGCGGATGGTGCGGCACTTGCAAAAGGGGCTGCAGAACGTCTTTGGCCAGGGCCGGCCAATTGCGCGACAGCGGCTCCAGCAATCGACGCCAGCCTGGCCCGTCTTCTCCCAGCAGCCGGCACTCTTCATCGATGTCCCGCACCAGCAGCACCGCCGTCCCGTCGTCCAACGGATGCGCCATGGCAACGGGAGAGTGGATCCACTCCAGCCCGTAATCCGCCAGCGGGAGGGTGCGAAAGAATGGCGAGCCCGCCGCCATGGGGTGCACGGCCGAGCCGAAATCATGGTGGAAGCCGGGCAGCGTCAAATCTAATGTGCGCGCTGCGCCGCCGGCGACCGCCTCGGCCTCATGGACAGCAACGGAAACGCCGGCCTGCGCCATCGTAATGGCCGCGGCCAGCCCGTTCGGGCCTGCTCCCACCACAGCTGCGGTTCGAGGTGCTGCCTGCATCCGAAACCTCACTCCGCCGCAAGTCTACCGTTTTCACAATGCAGCTGGACGATGAGAACTGTTCTTCTCAGCAGCGGATGAGGACACACCCAATCGTGAAAATGGGTTGGCAAGCCTCGCATCCTGCTGTCGTGCGGCGCGTCTATAACATTAGAGATGCCGAACGCGTGGGCGGAAAGGGATGCTATGGGCCGGAATGAGTTCCGCAAGCCGAAACAAGCTTGGCCCGCCATGCTTGCCGCCACCGGGCTGGCCGTAGCAACTCTGCCGGCAATTGCCCAGCACGCAACCAGCGGTCATTCCACCGCTGGAAGCGTGACGACAGCGCGCCCCATGCCCGGTCGTTCCTTTCCCACGCCAATGCGCACTACCCCGATGCGCAGCGCACCCATTTCCAGCGGTCAGCGATTTGGAGGCGTTCGCGCCAACTCGTTCGGAACAAGCTCCGCTCCTCCGCCCTCGTGGGAGCTGCCGAAATACGTAACGCCGCATTGGGAAATCGGCCCGAACGCCCGGCCCAATCCTGTTCAAGGCAATCGGATCCCGCGCCACGGGGCCGGGTTTGGTGTCGGGTATGTGGGCTTTCCCTACTACGTGGATCCGATGGCCTTTGGCAATGCGTGGGACTGGAACGCTGACAGCGACTCTGGAGAGCAGGCCACCGCACCTGAGGCTCCAGCGCGTCCCGAATATGCGCCGCAGCATCCAACGCCCAATGCGGAAGCTCCCTACGATCAGGGATATCCTCCGCCGCCGCCTCCTGGCTATGACCAGGAAGGGTTTCCAATGCCCACGCAGAATAACAATGCCGCAGAAAGCACCGCCGCTCAGAGTGATGGTCTTGACCATCCTCCGATAACGCTGGTCTTCAACAATGGCCGTCCGCCGGAGAAGGTGAGCAGCTACGTACTGACTGGATCCTCGATCTTCGTCGCCGAACCCGGCCACCAGCGGAAGATTCCCATTGCTGATCTCGATTTGCCTGCCACCATCGAGCAGAACCGTGAAGCCGGAGTGGATTTCGAGCTTCCTGGCGGCTAGCCGGTAAAGCAATCGTTGCACGACCGGCTAAGTCCGATAGACCTCAAGTCGAACGCTGGGGGAGTCAACAGCAGCGCCAGTCTCGGCATGATGCCGGTCCAGCTTCTGTCTCAGGCGGGATAGCGTCTCGCCTTCCGTCAGGCCCTCGCAAAGGAAGCCGCTGATCTCCGGCACACGGGCTTCATAACCATGGTCAAGTCGTTCCAGTTCAACGCGATACACCATTATTGGTCCACTTCCCTCAGCTCGTCCAAAGCGAGCAAACCACATCAGCATGCCTGCCGATCCTGTGGACTGGGAATAACGCCTTTGAGTCAGTGTCCGGGCGGGAGGTAATCGATAGATTCCGATCTGACTGGCGAAAGCGACGGTTCTAAACTGCCGCTTCTGCACTGGCCATGGTGCGATATATGACAGCCGATGTCATATATGGGGCGGTCTCGGTAACCTCGCCTTACTCCCACTCAATCGTGCCCGGCGGCTTCGAGGTGATGTCGTAGACCACGCGGTTGATCCCGCGAATCTCGTTCACGATCCGACTCGAAATTCGCTTCAGCACGTCGTAGGGCAGCGGCACCCAGTCCGCTGTCATGCCGTCCTCCGAGTGCACTGCACGAATTGCGCAGGTATACGCATACGTGCGTTGGTCGCCCATCACCCCCACGCTTTTTACCGGCAGCAGCACGGCGAAGGACTGCCAGATCTGCCGGTAGAGTCCCGCGGCTTTGATTTCATCGACGACGATCTCATCGGCTTCCTGCAGCAGCGAAACGCGCTCCGCGGTCACCTCGCCGAGAATGCGCACGGCGAGCCCCGGTCCGGGGAAGGGCTGACGTTCCAGAATCTCTTCCGGCATGGCGAGATCACGCCCGATGCGCCGGACTTCGTCCTTGAAGAGATCTCGTAATGGCTCGATCAGCTTCAACTTCATCGTCTCCGGCAGCCCGCCGACATTGTGATGGCTTTTGATTGTCTGCGATGGTCCTTTCACCGATGAGCTTTCAATCACGTCGGGATAGAGCGTCCCCTGCACCAGGTAGTCCACGCCGCCTGTCGTCGCGGAGATGCGATGTGCTTCATCATCGAAGACGGCGATGAACTCGTTGCCGATCGCCTTGCGCTTGCTCTCCGGATCCGTCACACCGGCGAGCTTTGCGAGAAAGCGGGTGCTCGCGTCGACCGCAACCACATTCAGCCCCAGCTTCTCGCGCATCGTCTGCTGCACTTTGAAGAACTCGTTGCGCCGCAGCACACCGTTGTTCACGAAAACGCAAGTGAGTTGGTCGCCGATCGCACGATGGACCAGCACTGCCGCCACCGAGGAATCAACGCCGCCCGAAAGCGCGCAGATGGCGTGTGCATCGCCAACCTTTTCCCTGATGGCCTCCACTGTGCTCTGCACGAAATGCGCCGGCGTCCAGTCCGCCTTCGCGTTGCAGATCTTGAACAGAAAATTCCTGAGCAGCGCCGTTCCCTGCCGCGTGTGGTGCACTTCCGGATGAAACTGCACTGCCCAGATGCGCCGCTCCGGATTTGCAATCCCTGCCACGGCATTCGCCGTCTTGGCCGTGAGATGAAAACCGGGCGGCAACTCCAGCGCCTCATCGCCATGCGACATCCACACAGTCAATTCGGCGGGCAAGCCGTCGAACAATGCGTTCTTATCATCGACGACATGGACATCCGCGTGGCCGTATTCGCGCTTGTCCGCCGCCCGCACTTTGCCGCCGAGATGGTGTGTGATGAACTGCAGTCCATAACAGATGCCGAGAACAGGCAGTCCCAGATCAAGCACCTTGGGATCCGCAGGCGGCGCGTCCGCGTCGTACACCGAGCAGGGGCCGCCCGACAACACGATGCCGATCGGCTTATACGCCTGGATTTCTTCGAGAGAGGCCGTGCACGGCAGCACGGCGGAGAAGACGTTCTGTTCGCGGATGCGGCGCGCGATGAGCTGCGTGTACTGCGCGCCGAAGTCCAGAATGACGATCGACTGGGTGTCCACGCTCCATGTTACCCGATGTCTCTAGGTACGCTGCCAGAACGCGACGAACGCTGCGAGCCGCGCTACCTGGAAGAAGTCCGATGCGACCAGGTACAACACTCCGACCGCGGCCCACCACACGTAGAGCGCGTTCCCGCTCATCTGCGCTTCAAAAGGTAAAGGCACCGCGGAAAAGACCATAGCCAGCACGATGAGCGCCAGCTTGACGATGCCGAGCACCAGATTCACTTCGACGAGTTTCATGGTCAGCGGCCCCAGCCGCACACTGGCCGCGAGTGCTGAAAGCAATCCGCGTGCATCCACAACAATCAGCACGCTCGCCATCGATAGGATCCAACTCCACAACGCCCACACGACAAAGCTGCCCAGCGACAGGCAAATGAGCCATGCCGCGAAGCCCACCATGTTGGGCTCCGTGCCAGCCGGGATTCGGATCACATCACGCAGCGCCGCCCAGCGCACCATGGCGAACCACGCCACAATGGTGAGCACGAGTGCAACGATACGCAGCAACTGCAAAAGGCAAAGCGACAGCGTGCGTGGATGCCCGTGGGGCACCAGCGCGCGCAGCACAAACGTACGGCCCACACCGGATGCAGAGGCCCAGCCGACCATCAGCAGCGGCACCAGCCACCGCGCAACGGCAAACGCCGCGGGCAGAATCGCGTCATACGATGCACGAATGATCTGCGCCGCCGCGACTGGCTGCTGGAGTGAGAAATCTTCGATCCCGGTGTGGGCAGCAAGGAGATTCGCGAGCAGCACCTGCCCATACACGAAGAGCACCAGCAGCGCAGGGATGCCAAAGCCCCAGCGCCATACGAGTTCACGCGCAATCAGCCCCGGCCGACGCCAGCACTGCGCCTGTATCTGGAGTAGCGACTGGGTGCCTCGTACAGGAGCGGCCGGGATTTGAGTATGCACAGGTAAGTGACCGCTCTTCACGTCAGCGGACCACAAAGTTGATCAGCTTGCCCGGCACCACGATCACCTTCACGATCGTTTTGCCCGCGAGCGCAGCCTGCACCTTCTCATCCGCGCGTGCGATGGCTTCCAGTGCTTCCTTCGAGGCATCGACTGGAACCCTGATGAGCGCGCGCAGCTTGCCGTTGATCTGCACCGGCACTTCAATCTCGTCCTCGCGTGCCAGAGCCTCGTCGAACTTCGGCCACGCGTGACGCAGAACAGCGTCCTCGCGGCCGATCTGCTCCCACAACTCGGCAGCCAGATGCGGCGCAAACGGAGCCAGCATCAGAACCAGCGATTCCAGAATGTTCGCAACCGTGGCAGCCGGGATCTTTCCTTCTGCGATCGCCGCATCCGCCGCGGTCAGCTCGTTCACCAGCTCCATGATGGCAGCGATCGAGGTATTGAAGTGCCAGCGTCCACCGAAGTCCTGCGTGATCTTGCGGATGGTCTGGTGCAGCTTGCGCAAGAGCGCCGTTGCTGCCGGCGATGCATCCGCGGCGGTCTTCGATGCCGACCGCGCCAGATCAGCGTGCCGCATCACGAAGCGGTAAACGCGCGAAAGAAAGCGGCTCACGCCTGCGACGCCGTCCTCCTGCCAGTCCAGATCGCGGTCAGGCGGCGCGGCGAAGAGCGCATACATGCGCGCCGCATCGGCACCGTAGCGCGCGATCATCTCATCCGGCGAGACGACATTGCCCTTCGACTTCGACATCTTCGCGCCGTTCTTGATCACCATGCCCTGCGTAAAGAGGCGCTCGGCAGGCTCGTCGTTCTTGATCAGCCCCAGATCCCGCATCACCTTGGTCCAGAAGCGGGAATAGATCAGGTGCAGGATGGCGTGTTCCACCCCACCGATGTACTGGTCGATAGGGAACCAATACGCCACCGCAGCGGTATCGAATGGTGCTGTCGCGTCCTTCGCGCTGGTGTAACGATAGAAATACCAGGACGAATCGACGAATGTGTCCATCGTGTCCGTCTCGCGCCGCGCAGGGCCGCCGCACTTCGGACACACCGCGTTCACGAACTCCGGCAGCTTCGCCAGCGGCGAGCCGCCCTCCTGCGTGATCTCCACGTTCTCCGGCAGCAGCACCGGCAACTGCTCGTCAGGCACCGGCACGATGCCGTCCTTCGCGCAGTAGAGCATCGGAATCGGCGTGCCCCAGTAGCGCTGGCGGCTGACGCCCCAATCCTTCAGCCGGAAGGCGATGGTCGCCTCGCCGAAGCCCTTCTGTTTCGCGAACGCCGTCATCTTCTGCTGCGCATCCGCACAGTCGAAGCCCGCTCCACTCGCCCGAATCGATCAGTACTCCGTCTTCCGAGACAAAGGGCAGCGCTGCCTGAGTATCGCCCGGATTCTTCTCCTGAATCACACGCTTGATCGGCAGTCCATATTTTGTCGCGAACTCGTAGTCGCGCTCGTCATGCGCCGGTACGGACATGATCGCGCCCGTTCCGTAGCCGAGCAGCACGTAGTTCGCCGCCCACACCGGCACGCGCTCGTGCGTAAACGGATTGATGGAGTAATGCCCGGTGAATACACCATGTTTTTCGATACCGCCTACGTCGCCGGTCTCGCGTGCATGGTCCTGCTCGGAGAGCAATTCCGAAACACCGCTTCGCAAGCTCAGGATCACCTTCAGCAAGAGCGCGGATGAGCGGATGCTCCGGCGCAAGCTGCAGGCTGGTCGCGCCGTAGATCGTATCGATGCGCGTCGTGAATACCTTCACTACGTCGCTGCGGCCTTCGATCGCGAACGCGACCGTCGCGCCCTCGCTGCGGCCGATCCAATTGCGCTGCATGGTGCGCACGCGCTCCGGCCAGCCATCCAGCTTATCCAGTCCGTCCAGCAACTCCTGCGCATACTGAGTCGTGCGCAGGAACCACTGCTCCAGCTCACGCTGCTCGACGAGTGTGTCCTCGTGCCGCCAGCAGTAGCCGTTGATCACCTGCTCGTTAGCCAGCACGGTCTGGCACTCCGGGCACCAGTTCACTTTGCTGTTCTTGCGGTAGGCGAGACCGCGCTCGTACATGCGCAGGAAGAACCACTGGTTCCAGCGGTAGTAGTCGGGCAGGCAGGTGGTGACCTCAGTCGCCCAATCGAATCCCATACCGAGGCGCATGCAACTGCCGCTTCATGTCCGCGATATTCTTCTGCGTCCACTCGCGCGGCGGTGTGTTGTTCTTAATGGCCGCGTTCTCCGCGGGCAGCCCGAAGGCGTCCCAGCCCATGGGGTGCAGCACGTTGTAGCCCTGCATCCACATGTAGCGCGCCAGCGCATCGCCGATGGCGTAGTTGCGCACATGCCCCATGTGCAATTGGCCGGAGGGATAGGGCAGCATCTCCAGCACGTAATACTTCGGCTTGTTGCTCGTGCCGGCTCAGCCGCGTACAGCTCCGGCTGCGCGGCCCAGCGCGCCTGCCAGCGGGTTTCAATCTCCGCCGGATCGTAACGTATCTCGGCGTTAGCCGCGGCAGAGATACTGCCGGCGTGAGTGGCGGCGTTCGCGTCCGCGGAGGGCGTCTCTTGTTGCTTAAATGACATGTGTACTAACGATTGTATCTCCGCCTGGCTGGCTACTTTGACGCCGCCGGTCTGCCCACCAGCGACTTCAGCACGTTCACATTGCGCGCGTCGTCACCCGGCTCGTCCACCGGCGTCTCGGCAACGAAGGCGCAATGGCGAAACCGCGCATCGTTCAGGATGCGCCGGAACGCAGCCACGCCTATTGTTCCCTCGCCGACATGCTCGTGCCGATCGAGCTTCGAGCCTCTGGGCCGCCTTGGCATCATTCATATGCCACACGCGCACGGTTTCAAGGCCAATCAGCCGCTCGATCTGCTGCACCGTCTCCTCGTACCCAGCGCTGGTCACGATGTCGTATCCCGAGACATGGCAGTGGCACGTGTCCAGGCATGCTCCAACCGGCGCGACGCGGCGAAGATGCTCCACCAGCTCGGCCACCTGCTCGAAATTTGAGCCCAGCGAGAACTCCGCACCCGCTGTATTTTCAATCAGCACGCGGAAATCGCACTCCTGCCACGGCAGCTTATCCATCGCGCGCTCGATCGCCTCGGCTGCGCGCAGCAGGCCCGCTTCGCGCGTCATGCCGCGCCATGATCCCGGATGCAACACCAGATACTCCGCGCCCAGGGCCAGCGCACGCTCGACCTCTCCACGAAGGGCCGCAATCGAATTCTTCCAGACCGTATCGGACTGCGCCGCCACGTTGATGAGGTAACTTGCATGGATGACTAGCGGACTTACATCGAAGCGCGTGCGCAGCTCCTGCATGCGCGCGCAGTGCTCCTCGGAGATCTTCGCTGGCCGCCACATGCGCGGGCTGGATGAAAAGATCTGGAAAGTGTTCGCGCCGATCTCGTGCGCGCGCTCGGCTGCGCGAAAGACTCCGCCCGCAGTCGAGAGATGCACACCGATGCGCGGCCTCGGTGTTGCGCCGGCGGTACCGTTTGCAGTCCCAGCCATCACGGAGCTTCCTGCAGGTTCCTGCCGGGCACGCCACAGCGCACCCTCCACCGGATCGACGGCCTCGGGCAATAGCTGCGTGCCGGGATGCTCGCGCTCAATCTCCGCAAACATTGCCTCGCGCACCATCGCGATGTTTTCAAGCACGCTGCCGGTGAACGCCACGCGCCGTGGAGCAGTTGGCTCCAATGCCAGCAGCTTGCGTAATGCCAGCGAGGCGTCTTCGCCCAGCGCGCGTCCACCGCTGCGCAGCACTGCCTGCGCCAGCGGATCTCCCTTCGCCGCGACCTCCACTACTGTTCGGGTCGAGTGCGGCAAAATCCGGCGGTGGTACAGCGTGCGCAATCTCCACCACCTGCTCCAACGTATCTGCCTTCCATTGCGCCGCCAGGGCCGTCAGCAGCTTGCTGCTTCCGTGCTCGTCGGTCTCGTGAATCGCGACCCGCAGCGCCTTCAGGCCGATCCAGTGGCCGGAGCCTTCATCCGCAAGCAGCGGACCCCAGCCGCCCACCGTTACCAACTCGCCCTTCGATGTGCGTCCCAGCGTATTCGAACCGGTGCCCGCCATCACCAGCACGCCGGCCTCACCGGGAAACGCCGCATCGAGCGCGATGTCCACATCGCCGCAGACACACAGGTCGCCGCGCAACATGGGACCGAGCGTCTGCCATATCCATCCGGTGACCGTGGATACGGTGTATCCGGCTGTGCCCACGCACGTCGACGCCACATCTGTGATCGGCACGCCACTGCTCTTCGCAACCTCATCCAGCAGCGCGCGCAGATTCGCTTCCGCGTCCGCGGCCGAGACCCGCATCACTTTGATGCTGCCGTTTTTCGCGCGCCCCAGCACACGCCCATCTTCGGCCAGCGCCGCGCGCGTGCTGGTTCCGCCTGCGTCCAAGCCCAGAAAGTAAGTCATGCGGTTTTCATCATAGCGGCTTCATTCTGTCGCTCAGATCAGCGGCGCGTCGGCAGCGCATCAGTGCGAGGCAAGCACCGGCTCCAGCACTGACGCGTTTCCGTCGATTGCCGGCGCATCCAGCCCCAGTATCTCCGCCAGAAAGGGATACACGTTCACGTTTTCAAACGGCTTCAGCCGTGACGCCTTTCGAATATCCGGCCCTTCGGCGTAGAAGATCGCGCGCATCTCCGGCATGGTGCGTGGATCGTAGCCGTGCATCCCTTTATTCGGCGGGCGATTCCGCGCCGGCATCGGCCGGCCCGTGCACCCGGATCGCATACGGGCCCGTCGGCACGATGACCGGATCGCCAATCCGCGGATCGCCGGTATAGTTCAGCTCCGCCGGCATCCTGCTGCGGCGATAGACCTTGAACTTGTCGCTCACGATGCGGAGCTTCGCATAGAGCTTCGCCGCTTCCGCATCCGAATCCGGATACATCAGCATGCCCGCCGTCTCTACTCCGCTGAAATCCGCGTATTGATCCAGATCGATCCAGTCGCCCTCTTCCTTCGCCATGCCATGATCCGACACCACGACCAGATCGATGGGCAGATGCAGCTTTTCGAGCTTTGCCCGCAGAACGCCGATCTCGCCATCCACGTGCCGAACGGCAGCGCGGGTCTGCGGCGCATCCGGGCCGTACTCATGGCCCGCATGATCGACCTCGGCGAAGTACAGCGTGATGAAGTGCGGACGCTTTTCCGGCGGCAGCTTCAGCCAGTCCACCACCTGATCGACGCGCTCTTCATCCGGCAATTTGTCGTCGTACTTCAGGTAGTAGCTGGGCCGCTCGCCGGCGATTTCCGCCTCCGAGCCCGGCCAGAAGAAGCACGCCGCGCGCAGGCCCTGCTTCTCCGCAAGCGACCACAGCGGCACGCCCCGATACCAGCTTCCGTCCGTCTCAGCCTTGGATCGTTATAGGAATACCGCTCCTTCCGCGCCGGATCGTAGAAGCTCATCGCCACAATCCCGTGATGCTCCGGATAGAGCCCGGTCACGATGGTGTAGTGATTGGGAAAGGTGGTCGACGGATAGGAAGGCAGCATGCCGCCCGCCGCAGCAGCGCCATCTTTCGCGATCGCGTCCAGATGAGGCGCCCCGTAGAGCTTCGCGTAGTCGTAGCGAAAGCCGTCGATCGAAACCAGCACCACATAATGCTTCGCAAGCTGGTCCGCGCGATTGTCGGGGTTCGGAACCTCGATGACGGGCGCCTTCGCATGCGAGGCAGCGCGCACAAACGGCACGCAGGCGGCAGCAAGAAACAGCGCGAGGAGCAGGCGGCGCATCCTTTGAAGCTACATCAGGAGCGGCACCGACGGCAGATCACATGGCGAAAGCAAGCGCCGATGCTCCGGCAGCAGCCTGGCATAGATAGATATCGGCGTCGATTCCGGCATGCTCCAGGTAAGCATCGTGGATGCCCTTGCGGAAGGTTTCGGCATGCGCGGCCTCGACCAGGTTCACCGTGCAGCCGCCAAAGCCGCCGCCCGTCAGCCGCGCTCCAATTATGCCGGGCTGCGCAGCGGCGAGCTCCACCAGCAGATCGGCCTCCGGGCAGCTCGCCGCAAAATCGTCGCGGTAGCTGGCGTGCGCCTCGGCCATCAATTGGCCCATGCGCTTCATGTCTCCTGAAGAAAGCGCCGCAGCCGCTTCTTTCACGCGCGCATTCTCCGTAATGATGTGGCGGCAGCGCCGATATGCATTCTCCGACATGGAAGCGCGTGCCTTCTCCAGGTCCGTCAGTGTCGCATCGCGCAGTTCGCGAATCGCAGGATTGACGCTCCGCACCGCGCGGCTTCCTTCATCCACCTCGGCCCGCCGCTCGTTGTATCCGCCGTCCGCATGGGAATGCTTCACCATGGAGTTGCAGATCACCAGCCGTACATTCGCCGGCAGGGGCTCGGGCTTGGATGTCAGGTCGCGCGTATCGATCACCAGCGCATGATCTTTCACTCCGCAGCAGGCGATGTATTGGTCCATGATGCCGCTCTGCGCGCCCACAAAGCCGTTCTCCGCCCTCTTGCAGGCCAGCGCAATCTCCGTCAGCGACATCGATTTGCCGGCGAGCGCGAGCGCGGCAAAGGCTACCGCGACCTCGATCGAGGCCGACGAGCTCAGGCCCGCGCCCAACGGCACATCGCCCTCCAGCGTCATGGTGAACTGCGGCACCGTCAACGCCGGACTGGCGCAGGCTCCACAGCACGCCCACCGGATAATCCGTCCAGTCGTGCTTCGGCTTCTCCGGCAGGCCGTTCACATCGAAACGGAATTCCTTCTGCAAGTTGCTGGCGTAGAGAGCGCTGGCGCCATTTCTCGCCGGCGTCATCACGGCGACGGTGTTGAAGTCGATGGCAGCCGGCATGACCAGGCCGCCGGTATAGTCCGTGTGTTCGCCGATCAGGTTCACGCGCCCCGGCGCCTGAAACGCGCTCTGTGGCGTCTCCGAAGCGTTCGGCATGTTGGCGCAGCAGCGGCTCCAGCGCGATCATCGAGCCTCCTCCAGATTTCTCCATCGTTCGATCTCGCGCAGCGTTCCCAGCGCGGAAGCGCAGCGTCCAGCTGCGCCGCTCCCCCGGCGCCAGCGTCCACGCTGTTCCCTGACGCTCGGCATCGGCCAGGCTGTCGCAGGCGGCGTTGGCCGGCTCGAAGGCCACGGTGTACTGCTTCGCCGATCCAGACTCCGGCCAGGCCGCCCGGCAGATCCAGAGCCCCAGGTATGGCAGCGTCTCGCTCGAGAATGTGAGCTCGATGCCTTCGTCGAGCGACGGGCGCACCAATGCGCACCAACCCTCTGCCAGCGGCCCGGCAAAGAGCTTGTCCGCCTGCAAACCATCCGGCGGTCCCACGAGGCTAAGGTCGTCGCCGGATCCGGCATCGGGCCAGGCGATGCGATCGCCGCGCCGTCCCAGCCGGTCGGCCGCCGATCCCTCCACCACTACGTCACGCACTTCTGAAGGAAGGAGAATGCGGTCGCCCTGTTCCACCTGGAGCAGAGGATGCGCGCAGTAGAGCAGGCTCTGAGGCACAGGGCTGCGGTTCTCCAGTAGGTACGCGAGCACTAAGCTCGCGCCCTCCAGATGTGCCCGCCGCTCGAGGGCAAGCGCACCGTTGAGCGCCGCCGTCCGCAGCAGGACAGAATCGTGGGACGACTCCTCCTGCCACGCATGGCGCCAGACCTCTCCGTGGTCAGGGGCGTTTTCGGTTGGCGCGACCGTGGGCAGGCACTCATCGAAACCGCCACCGTCCCATCCCTCGAAGCCGGCCCGAGAATTGGCTTCCTCATACGGTTTCAGCGGAGGCAGGAGCCACTCGGTTCCGGTGCGTTTGCTGCGCAGAGAGATAAACTTCCCGCCCAAAGCAGGCGCTACTTCGGCGCGCATGAGAGCGCTTTCAAGAACGCGCGTGAAGCGGCTGTCGAGTCTTCCAGACTCCTCCGCCGCTGCAGTGGCTCTGTTCATCACGCGCGGCTCCCGAGATAGTGCGCGGGCGGCAGGTCGCGCAGACGCGCCGCGGCATCTTCCGGCAGGATGTCGCGCTGGGGCATGCCCAGCATCTCAAAGCCGACCATGAATTTCTTCACCGTGGCGGAGCGCAGCAGCGGGGGGTAGAAGTGCGCGTGAAAGTGCTGTTCTGGCCCCGGACCCTGATGAAATCCCATGGTGTAAGGAAAGCTGGTCTGAAAGAGATTGTCGTAGCGGATGGTCAATTGGCTCAGGATATCGGCCAGGGCGCGTTTCTGGGCTGAACTGAACTGGGGCAAAGCACCTACCTGCTGGCGGGCGATGACCAACGTCTCAAACGGCCACACGGCCCAGTAGGGCACGACGGCCAGAAATTCATCGTTCCGGCAGACAATGCGCTCCTGCTGCTCGACCTCAAGGGCCACATAGTCGGCCAGCAGACCGCGACCATGCTTCTCCTGCCAAAGCTTCAGAGTTCACGTGTTCCCTGGCAGGCTCGTCCGGCACATGCTGCGTCGCCCAGATCTGGCAATGCGGATGCGGGTTGCTGGCTCCCATCATCGCCCCGCGGTTTTCGAATATCTGTACATGCTTTACGAATGGCTGCGCCGCCAGTTCCACATATTGCGCGGTCCATGCCTCGACGACGGTCTCGATCTCCGGAATCGTCATGCGCGCGAGGGTGAGGCTGTGATCGGGATGGAAACAGAGCACACGGCATAGGCCGCGCTCCTGCTCGGCGCGCAGCAGCGGCGAGTCGGTTGGGCCGGGCTCAGGCGCGTCCGGCAGCAGGGCCGCATAGTCGTTGTCAAAAGCGAAAACGGATGTGTACTCGGGATTGCGATGGCCGCCGGCCCGCTCATTGCCGGGGCAGAGATAGCATTTCGGGTCGTAGTGGAGCGGAGCAGCGGCTTCCTGCGTGCCCGTCTCGCCCTGCCACGGACGCTGTGTCCGATGCGGCGAAACCAATACCCAGTCGCCACGTAAAGGATTGAAGCGGCGGTGAGGAAAGGCGTTTCGCTGCGCTGTCATGAGGGGCCTGGCTCCGGTTACGTTGATCGCGTAAGGATTGTAACCGATTACAACAACAACGCAGCAACTTCCTGCGACTGTTCACGATAACTCGAATTGCGCACGGCAGGTTATCCTCTGTCTGGAGAGTAATGCGGATTGTCCGGCATTGTCTCGCATCCGGACGCCGCCCGGGGGCAAATGAATATCCAGGCCGTTGCAGATCGCGCACGGGTCTCTACCGCCACGGTATCCCGCACCATCAACGGGTCTAACAAAGTGGCGCCGAAGACAGCGGAGCGGGTGCGCCGCGCCATCGAAGCGCTGGGGTATTACCCCAACACCAATGCCCGCGCCCTGGGCTCCGGCCGCAGCCGGATGTACGGCCTCATCATCTCCGACATCACCAACCCGTTCTTTCCCGAGCTGGTTAAGTCCTTCGAGGATATGGCGGTTCGCAACGGCTACGAAGTTATCGTGGCCAATACCGGATACAGCCCCGAGCGCACCGAAGTCTGCGTGCAGCGCATGCTGGAGCGCAAGGTCGACGGCGTCGCCGTCATGACCTCCGAGATGGGCTCCCACCTCATCGACCGCTTCCATCGCGGCCAGATTCCGATGGTCTTCCTGGATACCGGCGACCCAACGAATGGCATCAGTAACATCTTGGTCGACTACACAGCCGGCGTCGACGATGCTGTGGAGCACATTGCGGCGCTCGGCCACAAGCGCATCGCCTTTATCAGCGGCCCGATGGACCTGGCCTCCGCCCGCACCCGCCGGCAGGCGCTGCTAGCGTCGTTGAAGCGGAAGGGATTGGGCGGCAACAAGTCGCTGATCGAGGTCGGCAATCACCGCATCGACGGCGGCCGCGCGGCCATGGAGCGCCTCCTGCTGCTCGAAGAACGTCCGACCGCCGTCATCGCGTCGAACGATCTGACTGCCATTGGCGCCATTGGAACCCTGCATAGCCATAACCTGCGGGTGCCTGAGGACATCTCCGTGGTGGGCTTCGACGACATCGAAATCAGCGCCTTTTTGCATCCGGCACTTACCACCGTGCGCTTGTCGCGCGCCGCTATTGCCGATCGCGCCTTTCAGGCGCTGCATCGCGCGGGCAAGCGAGAGGCCAACACTCCCGCGGTCGAGTACAAAATCCGCCCCGAGCTCATCGTGCGCAACTCCACCGCCGCTCCGCCCAAAGGACGCGACTAAGCTCCCCAAGCTACAGAAATTTCAGGCCCTCGAAGCAGCACCGTAGCTGCGACAAAAGGACACTTGACGATCGTGTCATGGGAGGTAGAGCATGGCTGCCACTTATGAGAGATCACTCCCTCAAACACGTTCTCTTTTTTGCGGTTTTCTTTGTCGCGCTCTTCGCCGCGCTCTTTGCCAGCGTAGTCCAGGTGCATAACCGGAACATGCAGCGGCACGCGACCGCGCATTACGTGCCGGCGACTCCGGCAGCGGCACCAACAAACTAGATTTACCGCTATTTCTCCCGGGCAGCAGGTGCGTGACTTATCACGCCTTTGCCTTCGTCTCTCTCTTTTATGGTGACGATGCGGTCCACACCCGGCAACTGCACCTTTTCGACCATGCCATCCGGCCAGTGGACCTCCACTGCATCGACCTTGCTCCCATCCCCCAGCCCGAAATGCACGCGCTGGTCGCTGGATGAGGCGTAACTCCCGCCGCTATAGATATCGCCGCGCTGCCGCATCCCGCCGCTGATCAGATAGACCGTCGCACCGACAGCATCGCGCGGCCCCTTCGGACCGCCGATCAGCTTCAACTCTACCCAGTGATGATGGTCCGGATTCACATTGCGCAGCAGGGTGGGAGGGGAGTCGACGTTGTTGATCACTACGTCCAGCTTGCCATCGTTGAACAGGTCGCCGACAGCAGCTCCGCGACCGGGTTTTACCACAGCGAGGCCGGTACCCGTCACCGCCGGCTGCAGCTCAAACTTCTTTCCTTGCAGGTTGCGAAACAGCAAGGGACGCTCCGCGAATGTCGTTCCCCAGTCGTATTTGTCGACCGACGGATAGACGTGCCCGTTCGAGATGATCAGGTCCTTCCAGCCGTCGTTGTCATAATCCATGAAGGCGTCGCCCCAGCCCAGAAACGGCACGGTCGGCTCCGCCACACCCGCGGCGTAACTCACATCGGTAAAGTTTGCGTCGCCATCGTTGTGGTAGAGAACGTCGTAATCGTCTGAGAACGTGGTGTGGAAAATATCGACGCGGCCGTTGTTTTCGTAGTCGCCCAGCGCGATGCCCATGGATGCCGTCTCGCGACCATTTTCATTCAGCGCATAGCCGGAGGCGTAACTCGCATCTTCGAAGGTGCCGTTGCCTTTGTTCACATAAAGGTAGTTGGGCGTTGAATCATCGGCCACCAGCAGGTCAGGCTTGCCGTCGTTGTTTACATCGATGAAGACGCTGGCCAATCCGTAGTAGCCGGCCTTGTCGTCGACTCCCAGCTTCACACTCACATCGGTAAAGGTGCCGTCACCATTGTTGTGGAAGAGATGATCGTGCTCGCCCTGCAGTCCGCGAGGGCCGCACATCACAGGCTCGCCGCGGAACTGGCAGAAGTTTTTGGCCAGGGTCGAAGAGGCGCCCGGGGTGGGTGGCTGATCGTTCTCGAAGTGCACGTACCCTGGCACAAAGAGATCCAGGCGGCCATCGCCGTCGTAGTCACCCCATGTCGCGCCCGTCATCCAGCCGCCTACGACGACTCCGGCCTTCTCCGCTACATCGGTGAAGGTGCCATCGTGGTTGTTGTGATAGAGCCGGTTGCCGCCGAAGTTTGTTACGTACATGTCCGGCCAGCCATCGTTGTCATAGTCGGCGACGGCTACCCCGAAACCCCAGCGATCGTTGGTAACGCCGGCCTTCGCCGCAACGTCAATAAACGTGCCGTCATGGTTGTTGTGGAACAAGGCCGAATGGGGCGAGGATGCTTTTCCGGCGAGCGCTTCGTAGGTGGACGCATTCACCATGTAGATGTCCAGCCATCCATCATTGTCGTAATCGATCAGCCCGACGCCCGATCCCGGCGTCTCCAAAATGAACTGCTTCTCCCGAGTGCCGTCGCGGTGCGTCCACTTCGACAGGCCTGCCTTCTCGGTAACGTCGATGAAGATCGTCGGGCCGTGGTCCACGAATCCGCCGGCGGTAATGGGTCGCTTTTGCGCATCGAGCACCGGTGCGAAGGCGCCACCGGTGGTTACGCCGCCGCTCATTCCCTGCTGCGGCTGCTGCTGTGGCGGCGCGGTCTGCCCGTACATGCAAGAGGACGATGCAACCACGACGAAGAAGACCAATATGAGCGCGCGGAAAAGCGGATGCAACTGTCTGGACACGCATAAGAGGTTACGCGATGGCCGGCGATACCGCCACGCAGGCTAGAACGACGGTAGAATCACCTCACCCCCGCACCATGTGCCCGGAGTGCCGATCGTCCATGTCCCATCGCATGCTCTCGCTGTGGCTCGCCTTGTTGTTCACAGCGCTCTCCGCAACAGCCGAGCGCCAGAAAATCATTGTGGATACGGACATTGGCGACGACATCGACGACGCCTACGCTCTGATGCTGGCGCTGCATAGCCCGGAATTCGAAATGCTCGGAGTAACTACGGCCTGGGGCGATACCGCATTGCGCGCGCGGCTTGCCGCGCGCCTGAT
Organism: uncultured Acidobacteriaceae bacterium; assembly: GCA_963797895.1. Classification (GTDB taxonomy): domain Bacteria; phylum Acidobacteriota; class Terriglobia; order Terriglobales; family Acidobacteriaceae; genus KBS-83. Next base: position 586,275 of record CAWCRD010000005.1, on the reverse strand, counting down.
CGCGGCATCCGGTGCAAACAAGGTTCCTGTGATACCCGGCCTGCCGACGCACAGCAAAGCGAACTTTTCGCAGCACGCGTGGGCGACTGCCGGTCCCGCGGCCACGCATGGCAATGCCGTCGATTTCCTGCTTGCGCAGGCGCGCCGTTATCCCCACCAGATCACGCTGATTGCCATCGGCCCGCTCGCCAACATCGGCGCAGCCATCGATCGCGATCCGGCCGCCTTTCGCCTGTTCAGTCGCGTTGTGCTGATGGGCGGCTCGATCCACTGCGGCTACGGCAACCCGCGCGCCACGCCGCCTCCTCCGCCCCAGCCTGAGTACAACATCGCCAGCGATCCTGCCGCTGCCCGAAAGCTGTTTGCCTCCGGCGTGCCGATCTTCATGATGCCGCTCGACTCCACGCAGTGGAAGCTCGACGACAGCAAGCTTGCGCAAGTTGCCGCCCGCAGCACGCCCGCGACTGACGCGCTCCTGGTCCTCACGACAGAGTGGCAGCTGGCGACGCGCCAGCACGCGCCCACGCTCTACGACGCTATGGCCGTGACCTATGCACTGCGTCCGGAGATCTGCCCCACCACGCCGCTTCGCCTGCAGGTCGACGACAAGGGCTGGACACGCGTCGTCGAAGGCCAGGTCAATGCTCATGCCTGTCTCAAGGCCAATGGCGATGCCTTCTTTCGCCTGATGCTGCCCCGCCTGGCTGCGCATGAGTAACGTGAGCGCTCCCCTATGGCGATGCGTCTGCTGTGCGCAGGCGGCGCCTTTTGGCATCATGGAGAGGATGGAGTAGCCATGGCAGGCATTTCGTTTCGGAAACTCGCTCTTGCGGCCTTCGCCATATCTGCGTCGTATAGTGTCGCGCAATCCACGCCACCAGCGCCGCACCTCATCACGGACCACGCCTCCGATGCCTATGCAATCTACTCGCTCCTGCTATCGAATCAGCAGTCGCGGAATGGCCAGCAACTCGCCGTTGCCAGCACGACCATCAATGCAGACGACATACAGACCGAGCCCGATCATGAGCTGCAGCCGCCATCGGACAGCGAAAATGGCTTTTATGCAGCGGTCCAGGATTTTCAAGCGCACCGCCTGGAACAAGTCCAACTTCAGCACCAACTGAAACTCGACCGCCCCTACACGCTTCTGACTGAAGATGAAGTTGATGCGTTCAGGAAGAACGCTGCCGGTACACAGCCGAACCAAGCCAGGTATTCGAGCGTGGTCCTGCTGAGCGAGGTTTACTTCAATCCAGCCGGGACAGCGGCTTTGGTCTACATCGACAAGGCGTGTGCGACTCCGTGCGGGAGCGGCCAATGGATCTATGTCGAAAGGCGGGGCGGCCAGTGGGTCCGTAGCTCCAGCGCGATTCCCGATCGCGCCGATACCTATGCGATCTACTCGCTTCTTATGCCTGGCGTCCCGTTTTCAGGCATGTCGCCGACTCAGGCGCCGCATTTCGCCATCGCCGGTACAACCGTCAACATTGATGACATGAATCCGGCCGTCCCACCGGACGGACAATTGCAACCCCCGCCGGACAATGGCAACGCCTTTCGCGAAGCGGTGCAGGACTTCTACACGCGCAAGTACGAGCGGATACAGATCGAGCAGCAATTGCAACTGGATCGCCCGTACACTCTGTTGGGCGCAGGCGATGTGGCCGAACTCCGAAGCACGCTGGCGGGCATCGACCCTGGGTCGCAGCTACAGGACAAGTGGGCCGGCTATCCGGGCATCACCTATTTCAGCGAGGTTTACTTCAACACTGCTCATACGGCCGCGCTTGTCTACATGAATAACTTCTGCGCAAATCTCTGTGCGAACGGCCAGTGGATTTATCTGGAGAAGAAGAATGGCCAATGGGTTCGCCGCTCCGGGCTGAATCTATAAATCGACTTTTGCACCGCGAGCAAAAAGAAAGGCTTCATGAGGCGGTTCCGCGAAGCCTGGAAGACCGGATTTGCGAATCACGAGCGTGTTGCTCCCGATCGCTTCGGCAAACTCATCCCTTTACGTAAGCCTGGCTTGGCCGATGCACCCATTGACGCCCTGAGACCAACCCCATTGCCAGGAAGACCGATCCCAGCACCAAGTGGAAGATATGATCGCCGGTGTGCAGCAGCATGGGGCCGAAGTACCAAGCCCTGTTCAGCGTTGGGTTCCCCAGCGCGAGGCCGAGCGTCGCAAGCGTGAGATAGAACGCGCCGGACGCAATGCAGAAGCGCTTTGCCGCCGTCAGGCCCAGGAAGCTGAACGCGAATGCCAGAGCACCCCACAGCAGGTGCATCAGGTTGTGATATTTGTCCACGTGCGTATGGGCCACGATTGCCAAGACACCCATGACCGCAAAGAGCCCGCCGAAGAACCGGCACGCCATCTTCGCGGTGTCGCTGGTGTTGCCTGCACGCCGGAAGTTCTGCACCGTCGCGGCCAACCCTGCAATATCCGTCAGCAGGAGGGCAGTGATCTGCAGCAGCGTACCAATGAAAATGCCGGCAGCGAAGTTCCCGACTGATCCGGGGTGGCCCAGCCGAAGCATTCCTCCCGGGAGCCGTGCGAACCAGCCAGATGTGACCAGGAGCGAAATCAACGCGCCAATCAGCGGCGTCCACCACCAGCGGGCACCCCAAATTACCATCGCCGCGACGAGGATGAACAGTACAGGTCCCGGAGGAAACTTCGGATATGCCGGGTCGCCGGAGAGCCACTGCGTCCACAGCGCAATCGCCACGGCAATCAGTCCGCCCGCTGTCAGCTTTGTAAGAAATGTCAGTTCCGTTTTCATTTGGATCCTCCGTTTCCGCGATTACCGCTCCTGTAACCGGCTGCTCATGCGGTCCATGCGCTCATGCCACCGTGCCTGTAACATATCTGCTTTCTTGCGCTGCTCCGGAGTCAGGACTGCCGTGTAGATTTTCGATTTGAAATGCTCTTTCTCGACCAGCAACTTCGCGATAGTCGCACCCTGACGCGAGGCGATCTCCTGCACTTTGCTTTCGTCCAGATTGCCCTGCACTGTGGCCGCGTCCATCTCTTTGCTCTCGGCGGCCAGCTCATGCACCAGGCCGGAAACAGCCGGTTTTTCCGAATCCCACATGGAGCGAATCTGTTTCCGCTGCGTGTCAGTCAGGTCCAGCTCGTGCGCGACATAGCCCATGGGACCGAAGTGCCCCCATCTGTGACGGAAGCATCCGTGCCATCCGCGCACATCTGCTCTGGCGATCGCTACTCCTGCCGCAATCACCAGCACTGCCACAGCTGACCAGATCACGATTCTTTTCGTAGTCATGTCTCCCTCTCTGCTACAAATCGATTCGAACATCGGGACAAGGCGCCCGCGATAAAGATTGGTTAAGCAAGATAAAGTTTTGTAAAGCCAGCGATCTCCGGCAATTTCGCGGACTAACATTCAGTCGGAGGCAGGAAGCAGCCGGTATGGACCGCGTGCTCATCGTCGACGATGACGTAGAACTATGCAGGCTTCTTGGCGAGCGCCTGGGATCTGAAGGATTCGTGCTGGAAGCGGTTCATGATGGACGACGCGGCCTGGATCGCGTGCTCTCGCAGGAACACGCCCTCGTCATTCTCGACCTGATGCTGCCGGGGATGGGGGGGCTAGACGTTCTCCGGCGCGTGCGTACTCACTCTCCCGTGCCGGTACTCATCCTTACGGCGCGAGGAGAAGACGTCGACCGGATTCTCGGCCTGGAAATCGGCGCGGATGACTATCTGCCCAAGCCCTTCAACCCGCGCGAACTGATCGCGCGAATCCGTGCGATCCTGCGGCGCACTTCGCACTCCACAGCGTCAGGCGGCGCAGTGACCGTCGGCGATCTTCGTCTCGATCCAGCGGCTCGTGAGGCGTGGATCGGTGGTATCCCGCTCGACCTGACCAGCGTTGAATTTGCCCTGCTGGATGCGTTACTGCGCGATGCCGGCCGGGTTGTGACGCGCGAGCAGCTCACGGAAGGCGTGCTTGGCCGCAAGCTGGGCGCCTTCGATCGCGTGATCGATGTCCATATCAGCAATCTGCGCAAAAAACTGGGCCGCGCCAGCGCAGAGGAACGAATTAAAGCTGTGCGCGGCAGCGGATACATGTTCGTGGTGCGGTCAGAATCGAGATGAAGATCAGAATCCGCAGCCTGTTCCTCAAAATATTCTTCTGGTTCTGGGCCACTGTCATTGCTACGGGCATTGCTCTGGTTGCGACATGGATTATCCTTCAGCCGAAGAATGTAACCTCACAATCACAAACGAACCTGGCGGACGTTGCATGGATCTCAGGAACCTCCGCCGTCGACACGTTTGAGCGGCAAGGGCCATTTGCAGCATCGGCCTACATCGGGCAACTCAGTCAGAAGACGCATGTCAAGGGTTGCCTCCTCGACGCATCGGGAAAAGTGCTCGCCGGTCTCGACTGCGCAAGGTTTGCGCGTGCACCAGCGTTGCCCGGTGAAATGCCCACTTTCACCGTGAGACATGGCTTCGCCCGTGTTGCCGTAAAGGTGAGCGGAAAGAGCGGGCGCCAATACATCTATGCCGTCGAGGCACCGGAACATCGCGGACCACCACCCGGCATCGGATTTTCGGGCATTGTGTTGCGATGGAGCGTCGCGTTCCTGGTGTCAGGCTTCATCTGCTATCTGCTCGTCCGTTATCTCACCGCGCCCATCCTCCGCCTGCGGGAGGCCTCGCAGCATCTGGCGGCGGGCGACCTGAGCACCCGCGCTGCCTCAGGCATGGAGCGCCGGCGCGACGAACTCGGCTCACTTGTGCGCGATTTTAACGCGATGGCGGCCCGCATCGAGGAGCTCGTCTCTAGACAACGTCAGCTCATCTATGACATCTCGCACGAATTACGGTCGCCATTGGCGCGGCTCAATGTGGCGCTCGACCTTGCACGCCAGAGAAAGGGCAGCGATGCTGCCTTCGATCAGATGGAGCAGGACCTCGAGCGACTCAACGAGATGATTGAGCGCCTGCTCACCGTGGCAAAACTCGATCCATCCACCACGCCGGTCTCGATGGCGCAGGTAGATCTTGGGGAGCTGGTGTTGCAGATCGTCCGCAGCGCTGAATTCGAATTGCAGGAGCGCAACGGCTCGATACGGCTCTCCTCCGAGGAACACTATTTCGTTCAGGGCAACGCAGAGCTGTTGCATAGCGCGATCGAGAATGTCATTCGAAATGCCGTGCGCTATACGGGCGCGGGCAATGGAGTGGATGTGCGGTTGGAGCCGGCGGGTACACCGGCAACGGTCCGCATTCTGGTGCGCGACTATGGCTTTGGCGTGCCTGAATCCGAGCTGGCCAAAATCTTTCAGCCGTTTTATCGCGTGGCGGACGATCGTAACCGCGAAACCGGCGGCACCGGCCTGGGTCTGGCTATTGCCGACCGCGTCGTCCGCATTCACAGCGGAACCATCACCGCCCGGAACGCGACTCCCAGTGGGCTTGAAGTGGAAATTCGTTTGTCGCTGGACTTCAATTCACCGAAATCGTGAAGGAGTTCTGTGCCGTAACGGTTCCGGTCGCCGCATCGGCTGCGTGGAAAGTAACTGTGTACGTGTCCGGCGTGGTGCCCGTCGACAGCGTGGTTCTAGTGTTGGATGGCTTGTCGCTCGCCGCGCTTGCGCCACAGCCCGTTATTCCTCCCAGCACTGCTCCGAGCGACACAACACATAGCAGCACGCGCAGCACGGCGAATGAGCGGCGCCGTCCCGGCAATCCGAAGATAAGGACGCAGGCCAACATGGCCCCGCCTCGTGCCGACCATATGCGCATCTCGGAAGCCGCTGCCGTGGTCCCGGCGGGAGTGCTGGTCACGGTCAGTGTTGCCTGGGCTGACTGCGTATTTGTAATCGTTACGGTAGCTGGATTGAAGCTGCACGTCGGAAGGTTAACATCGCCGCTGTTCGAGCCGGTGACAGAGCACGAGAGCTTTACACCGCCGGTAAAGCCACCGCCAGGAGTGACGGAAACAACCATTGCAGAAGTGCTCGACACCGCGCCCGCAGATGCCGCGGACGTGCCCTGCGTCACGGAGAGCGTAAGCGTCTGGCCGGTGCCGTTGCCGCAGCCTGCCGTGCAATTGACCACCGCCGGCGCCGATGCTGCGGACGCCATGAAGTTCCCATCACCGTTGTACACGGCGATGATCTTGTTGTTGCCCAAAACCAACTGCGTCACCGGAACGTCCATCGTAGCGGTGCTGAAGTATGCGCCGGTTACCGGATCGCGCACCGTCGTGCCGGCTCCGGCCGTTCCCAGGGCAGTGCCGTTCGTCGCATCGGTGAAGATCACGGTTCCATTCGGCGGTGGTGCCACAAAATTCGTCGCGCTCGGCCTGATGGCGGCTGTCACGGTCACTGTCCCGGTATAGAGGGAGTTCACATTCGTAGTGACAGAAGCAGTAGTCCCGACCTTCTGCACGGTAAAGGTGACCGGCGCAGACGCGCCCGGATTATAGCTGCCGTCACCTCCGTAGGAGGCTAAGACTGTATGCGTGCCGACCCCGAAATAATGCACCGGGAACTCCGAATTTCCGGTTGCATCCAGCATCCCGCTGCCCTGCGCTCCCTGGTCCGCCGTATCGGAGAAGGTGATGGTCCCGGTTGCGTTTATCAGCGGGTCGGCGCTCGCCGCCTGAGATTTTCCGATTGGCTGGGCATCGACAGAAACATAGGTTCCATATGCGATCGTCTTTCCTGCCAGGCTCGCGAGCCTGCCGCCGTTTGCCGGCGTGGATACCGACAACCGGACAATGCTGTCTTCAGGAGTCACGGTAATCTGCGTCGGCGCTGAGATGCTGCTGCTGTAGATTCCATCGCCACCATAGCTTGCATACACGTTATAGGTACCGCCGGGAAATCCCGCCCAGTTCCCCGCTGCCTCTCCGTTCGTGAGCATCAGGCTGACCTGTGAGTTGCTGCTGAAAAGCCCCTGCGCGCTGATGTCATTACTGATCGCGACATTGCCGGTGGCGGCCGACGGATTCACGCCGACTGCGATGGCAATCGGGCGGCCGTGCTGGAAAGTGGTCGAGCTCAGCGTTAGCGATACCGTCGTCTGCGCCTTGCCAACGCTCGTCCAGTCGTTCACCAGGCTGGCAATATCGACGCTGCCCAATCCGGTCGCAAGGTTGTAAGCGCCGGTTGCGTTGTAGCCATTCATGAAGCCGTTTGCTGAGCAGTTCGGTGTTCCGGATGCGCACACGACCGAGTTATTTCCACCGGTGATCTGATGAAATGCCTCCGGGTGCGTCTTTGCCAACGCATACAGAATCCAGTTTGGCTGACCCAGGCGTTCCGTTGCTCCGACCTTCTGATTCACCAGCGCAAGCACGCCAGCGAACGCGGGTGCCGAGGCTGATGTGCCGCCGATGCCGGTGATGGTGGGATTTGTCCCTACGCAGTCGGTGGTGCGGCAGGTGGCCCACAGCGCGCCATACATACCATTCGCCGCGAAGAGCGAAACGTCGGGGAGGTCGCGCACCTTATCCGCGGACACGCCAGCATTCGTCTCATATTGTTGCTGCCAGCCCGGCTTCGAATAGCCGCGGAGCGCATTTCCTGCCTCGTCGTAGAGCGCGGCGCTGCTCGCTCCTCCGCCGCCCGACGCGATATTCGAATTTCCGCTGTAGTCCAGGTTTGCCTGGTTGTCTGCCGCGCTTCCATTGCTCACTGGAGAGTTATTCCATGCCGTCTCCGGAATGTAGCTCAGCGCAGATGTGTAACCGCTGCTGTTTGTCGGGCTTACATATGCGGAGAAATTCTTCGACAGTGTGCCGAAATCTGTGCCGCCGACAGCCACTGTATATGGAGTGGATGCGAGCGCGTTCACGCCGAAGCCGTGCGATGCAACGGTCTGGGTATCCGCGTGGTCGCAGCCTGCCGAACCGGAGTCGCCACTGGAGACGGTCACCGCAATGCCCTGCGCGGCAGCCTGCTCCCAGGCATTCAGGATCTCCTGGTTGCCCGCCGCCCCCTGGGCCAGTTCGCATGCGCCGTAGCTTACGTTCAGGATGTTCACGGAGTTATCGTCGATCGCACGCAGGATCGCCAGCATCACACCAGACTGAAAGGTTGTGTCCGCCGCCTGGTAGTAGACGAGCTTTGCTCCCGGCGCAATCGCTCCAGCAATTTCACCGTCCAGCGTCGCCTCAGTATCGTCTGCGCCCGCGGGTGAATTGCCATCCATCACGACTGAAATCGAAGCCGCCGGCATTTTGAAGAGCGAGCGGTAGTTCTGAACATTCGCAATGCTGACACCGCCGTTGGTCACAATGCCGATGGTGACGCCGCTGCCGTCGTACGCCGGATGTCCTTGCTTGAAATGGGTATTCAGCGCTGTCGGCGCATCGTAAATGGTGGCGGCGTCGCCGGGACCCACGAACAAATACGGCGTGTTGGAGATGCTCACCGTCAGCTCGGGAACGAAGCGCTTCTCCGTTCCGTTCCAGCGGCCGCTCGGCCCGTAAACCGTTTGCGGCCGAGGATAGAAGTCGTTCAGCGGCGAAACGCCCGCGACCACAGAGGCAAGCGCTGACGGGATCATCGGATTCGTCACGTTCGCCACATGCTCCCTACCCTGGATTACGAAGCGATGAATCTGCGTGTGGAACGCTAACTCCAACTGATCGACGGAGCCGGAGAATTCGACGGCCATGCCGCTCCTGGCGACGTTGTTTACTACGAAGCCCTGGCCGTTGAGCCATGAGATGACCTGCGCGACATCCTGCTGTGCAGGACCGTATTGCTGGCCGAACTGCTCTGGAGTCAGAAAACGATGGAAGTTCGGGGAGTTTTTGTCTTCGAGCGATGACAGGTACTGCTGGAGCGTTCTTTCCTGCTGCGGCGAGCGCTTCAGGACCAGTAGTTGCCGCTGTGCGCCGAGCGACACGGGCGCTGGACCGCGATCGAACTGTGTCCGGGCGAGCGGATGGACATTGCCACGCAGCGTGACCAGCGAGTCGTCATCGACCGGTCGCGTAATTTGAGGCCGCGCCGCGGAGTGCGTCTGTGCTGCGCCAGGCATGCCGAGGCAAATCGCCATCAGCAGATACAGGAGCGTGCCCATCAAGCGGGGGAATCGAGAGGGAACCATGGCTTTTCCAGACAGTGCAGAGATTCGGCAAATGCCCCGGCGCTGAACTGCGGCACCTCGGCGTAAATGGCGCCGGGCGCTTATCGATGCCCGGCAAATAAAAATGTTTTGTTCAACTTCTTGACTGCTCTGCCAGTCTGGAATGGCGCTGATGAAGAATCAATGAAACAGACTTTCGGCGGGGTATCGTCGGGGTGTTCCCGGAGGTAGTTACGGGCACCGGCGGAATGTTACTCGTGGGTGGAATTTGTTCGATCTTGTTGAAACGGACGTGTCCAGGGAATGCCCAGAACGGGAACGGCATCGAGCCCGTGTTAGCTGGGCCCCCTCACAACAACGCGAAGATCGCTGCTGCGAGAGACATGGGCATGACCACCATGCCGATTTTCAAAAACTCCCAAGCGGATATTTCGGCGTTCTCGCGCCGCAGTACGATCAACCAAAGAATGGTGGCGAGGGATCCGGTGACGGAGAGGTTCGGCCCCAGGTCTACGCCGATTAGAACCGCGTGGGTCAGCACGCCGGAGCTGTGCATCTGCTGCAAAGCTGAACCGCTCGCCAGCCCGACCGGCAGATTGTTCATGATGTTCGAGAGCAGCGCCACGGCGAAAGCGCCGATGAACTTGCCGTAGCCATCGCGGGCGTGCGCCAGCCAGGTGAGCCCGAACTGTGTCAGCCGCAGCATCCCGGCACGATTCAGCGCGGCGACAATCATGAAGAGGCCGGCGACCAGCGGCAACACGCTCCACGAGACGCCGACCACCACCGCTCTCCACACTTTGCGATCGCGAATGGAGATGAGGACGAGTGCAAACAGCCCCGTAACCAGTGTCGGCAAGCCGAGCTGAAGCCCGAGGCCCGACGAGACCAATAAGGTTACAGCCGCGACACAAATTCCTATTACGGCCAGACGGCCTTCCGCCGACAAGCGAATATCGTCCGATTCCGCATTCATGTTGCCGGCCAGGCTTCTGCGAGCGAGGACGCGCAGAAGGACAAACGTAATTGCAATCGAGAGCACCGATGGTAGAAGGAAGACGCGCAGCCACGGTGCGAGCGAAGGCAGAGTCTTCCCGTAGATCACGAGGTTCGCCGGATTGGCGATCGGCAGCACGAAGCTGGCTGCGTTGGCGATGAAAGCGCAAGCAAGCAGGTACGGCCGTGGCTCGACGCGGGCGCGGCGGACCGCGGCGAGTACCGCAGGAGTGAGCACTACGGCCGTTGCGTCGTTTGATAGAAAGACAGTCACGACAATCCCCGCGAGATAGATCAGTAGAAAAAAGCGCGCCGGAGAACCCTTGGAGTGATGCACAGAGATGTCGGCAACCCAATCGAAGACACCCTCGATCCGCGCCAGCTCCGCCAGAATCATCATGCCGGTCAGGAAGAAATAGACATCCAACCCTTCTCCGATGGCGTGCGCAGCCGCAGGCAACGGAAGCAGACGCGACAGGACGAGGGCCACGGCGCCCAGGGCAATCCAGATATATTCAGCAATTCCGCGCGGGCGGAACAGCATCAGAAGGATGCTGGCCAGCGCGATGATCCAGGTAAGCAGGGTGGTCCAGTGGGAGAAATCCATAGTTCTTGCTGTTGCGGTGTCGCTGGCCGTGATGCACGTCGGAGACTCGTCTCACGCAGCGCCAAAAATACCACGGGCAATCCATCGCCACGCGCAATCTGAGATCGATCGATGAGCACGTTGTACGATGTGCGCAGGAATCCCGACGGAAACTTCGTGGCCGGTGTGGCAAGTAATCAGCATCTCGTCTCGTCTGTGGGCATTGACATCATGCGTGATTCAGTTCAGGTTAAGGTTGTCCCTTTAGTTTCTTAAGCATGGCTCGCGACCAACGAAATGCTGGATGGACAGTATCATCCGCGGTTGCGATCGTCTGCGTCGCAATCTTCGCTCCTTCGGCGCGGCCGCAAAGCCAAGTGGCATCGAGCATCTCGCTGGCGGAGGCCATTCACAGGGCGCAGGCAAACGAGCCCGCCTTTGCAGCCAGTCTAGCCACGCAGAAGACCGAAGGCATCAACAGCTATCTCGCGAAAACGGCCCTGCTGCCGACCGCCACATATCACAATCAGATGCTGTTCACCCAATCCAATGGGACGACAAACAAGGGTGGAGAGGTCGGCAATCAGTCGCAGCCCATCTTCATCGCGAATAATGCCATTCACGAATACACCAGTCAGGTTGCCATCAACGAGACGATCGGATTGAAGCAAATTGCCGACGCGAAGGTCGCTTCCGCGACTGCAGCCCGTGCCTCGGCGGAGTTGGAAGTGGCACGGCGTGGCTTGGTCTCGAGCGTAGTCGGACTGTACTACCAGGTCTCGGCAGCGGAGAAGAAGCAGCGTCTTTTCGCGCAGGCCCTTCAAGAAGCTGATGCCTTCACCGGCCTGACGCAGAAGCGCGAAGCTGCACGCGAAGTTGCTCACGCCGATGTCATCAAGGCACAGCTTCAACAGCAGCAGCGGCAGCGCGATCTGAGCGACGCAGATGTGGCGGCGGATAGGGCGCGCCTTGAGCTTGGAGTTCTTCTCTTTGCGGACCCGCGAACGGCCTACGCAACCGAACAGCCCGGCGCTCCCCCAGCGCTTCCCGCGCAGGACGAAGTGAACCGCCTCGCTTCCACTAAAAACCCGGAGATTCGCAGCGCCCTGACTGAGATGCGCGCCGCGAACGCCGGCGTGTTATCCGCAAGGGCCGCCTATCTGCCGGATGTGGCGCTGAACTTTAATTACGGCATTGACGCTCCGCAGTTTGCAAAACGGGGCCGGAGCGATGAAAACAATCTCGGCTATTCCATCAGCGGCACTGTGGACCTTCCCGTATGGGACTGGTTCTCGACGCAGAAAAGAGTCAAGCAGAGCGAGATTCAGCGCGACCTAGCCAAGGTCAGCCTGACGGCAGCGCAACGGCGGCTGATCGCGAACCTTGAAGAGACCTACCGGGAAGCGACAGCGGCGCGGGATCAGTTGGATCTGCTCGACCAGAGCGTTCACCTGTCTGCGGAAAGCCTCCGCCTGACCAAATTGCGCTACCAGGCCGGGGAGGCCACTGTGCTCGAAGTCGTCGATGCGCAGAACACTTTTCTTTCCGCGGAAACGGCGCAGGCGGATGGAGTTGTGCGCTATCAGGCGGCTTTCGCAGCGCTCCAGCTTCTGATGGGAACCCTATGACGCGAACGACAAACAGATCGCTGCTGATCGGAGCCCCGAGCAGAAACAGAGCTGTAAGCCGCTTAGCAGGTCTTCTTTTGCTTGCCCTGCTATTGCCGGGTTGCAAGAAGGCGAGTGATACCGAGGCGGCGCCGCTCGTCACTGTGCAGGCAGAGCGGCCCGAAGTGGGCACCATCTCCGAGCACATCATGGCGGATGCCACACTCTCTCCGCTCGCGCAGGCTGCGATCTCTCCCAAGATCACCGCACCGGTACGAGCCTTCTACGTCCAGCGCGGATCGAAGGTGAAGTCCGGTCAGCTTTTAGCGATTCTCGAGAACCGCGACCTCACCGCCCAGGCGCTCGACAACAGGGGTCAGTACAACGCCGCTGAGGCTACGTACGCCATGCAGACCAAGGCGCAGGTTCCCGAGGACTACAAGAAGGCGGAACTGGATGTAGCCCAGGCAAAGGCGCAGCTCCAACTCCAGCAGGAGATTACCGCATCGCGCAAGAAGCTGCTGGAGGAAGGCGCGATCCCCGGACGTGATTACGATACCGCCGCAGCGGCACTGGTCCAGGCGCGCTCGGCATACGACACGGCGCTGAACCACCTGACCTCTCTTCAGCGGGTCAGCCGCGAGGCTACGCTGCAACAGGCAAAGGGCCAGCTCTCCTCCGCAAAAGGCAAGTACCTGGCCGCGGAGGCACAGGTCTCTTACTCCGAGATTCGCACGCCAATCGCGGGTGTGGTGACCGACCGACCACTCTTCCCCGGAGAGACTGCGAACTCCGGCAGCGCTCTCGTAACCGTTATGGATACCTCATCCCTGCTCGCGAAGGTCCACCTTTCTCAGATAGCTGCGCAGCGGCTGAAAGTTGGGGACGATGCTTCCGTGCTGATAGCAGGCGTGGATGACCCGGTGCCGGCGAAGGTCTCGCTCATCAGTCCTGCTCTCGACCCCGGCAGCACTACGGTAGAGGTTTGGCTGCGGGTCAGCAACAAGGATGGCAGGTATAAAGCCGGCACACCGGTGCGCACGTCAATCGTTGGCCGCACAGTCGCCGGCGCGGTCAAGGTGCCCTTGTCGGCGATCCTGACCGCACAGGATGGATCGAAATCGGTCATGGTCGTTGGCACGGACAGCGCGGCGCACCGCAAGCCGGTTGAGATAGGCATCAACGATGGCCAGGACGTTCAAATCACGCAAGGGCTCACCGGCTCCGAAACGGTGATCACGACCGGCGCCTACGGGCTGGATGAGGGAACCAAAGTAAAGATCGGCAAACCCGAAGAAGACTCCGGGGAGAGCAAGGGATGAACCAACAGCCTCCCTCGCCAGGAAATACCTTCTGGCTCGTCCGCTATCGGGGAGCCATCTTTTTCTTCCTGATCGTTCTCACGCTCGCCGGCATCTACGCGGCGAAGCAGGTTCCCATCTCCGTTTTCCCAGATACGAACTTCCCCCGCGTGGTCATCGGCGTCGACAACGGAGTTATGCCTGTCGAGCAGATGCAGGTCACGATTACCAAGCCCATTGAAGACGCAATGAACTCGGTGCCCGGTCTGGCCACCGTCCGCTCTACAACCAGCCGCGGTTCGGCGGAAGTAAGTCTGTTCTTCAATTGGAGCGTGGACATGTTTCAGACGCTCCAGTTGGTGGATGCGGCACTCAGCAAGGTGCGGCAGACGCTGCCGGCGACGGCAACCATCACCACGAACCGTCTCACCTTCGCGACCTTTCCTATCCTCGGCTACAGCCTTACCTCTAACCGGCTTTCGCAGACACAGCTTTGGGAACTGGCGACCTACCAGCTAAAGCCGCCGCTAAACCGCGTCACCGGCGTTAGCACCGTCACCGTGCAAGGTGGCCAGGTGCCCGAATATCACATCGTTCCGAACATGGCACGGATGCAGACAGCCGGCGTCACGATCCTTGACCTTGCAAATGCGGTTCAGATCTCCAACATTATCGATTCGCCCGGCCTGTACGAAGCCAACCACCAGTTGATCCTCGGACTTGTCGGAGCGCAGGCGCATGATGTTGATCAGCTTGGCCGCCTCGTCGTCAAGACCACGCCGGGAGGCGCAGCTGTGCGGGTCTCCGACGTGGCAACCGTGGAGCATGGCGTCCTGCCGGTCTATACCGCAGTCACTGCCAATGACCAGCCAGCCGTCCTGCTCAACATCACGCGCCAGCCTTCCAGCAATACAGTCGCGGTAGCGGATGCCGTCGCTGCCCAGGTGGAGCAGCTCAGGAAGACGCTGCCTGCCGGTGTCCGCCTGGAACCGTATTACGACCAGTCGGAGCTGGTGCGCGATAGCATTCGCAGTGTGCGCGACGCCATCCTCATTGGCCTCGTGCTCGCCTGTATCATCCTATTTCTCTTTCTCGGCGACTGGACTTCCTCACTCGTGGCCGGGCTGGTCATTCCAGTCACCGTTGCGATTACGATTCTCTTCCTGCTCGCCATCGGCGAAAGCTTCAACCTGATGACGCTCGGCGGCCTGGCCGCCGCCATCGGCCTGGTGATTGATGACGCCATCGTGGTCGTCGAAAATATTGTCCTCCATCGCGACGCAGGCGAGACTCGCGCGCAGGCTGCACGTCTTGCCCTGCGCGAGATTTCAGCCCCGCTTATCGGCTCCACCATCACTCCGGTCGTTGTCTTTCTGCCGCTGATCTCCGTCACCGGCGTGACCGGAAGCTTCTTCCGCGCGCTTGCGGTAACTATGACGGTTGCTCTCCTTACGTCACTGCTTCTGGCTATGACGTGGACTCCAGCGCTCGGTCTCACTTTTCTGCGCGAGAGCCGAAAGAACGGCGATGCTGAGCACGCAGAACATGGCCGGCTGATGCAGAAGGTCATCGAGTGGCACAGGCGCGGTCTCGCCTGGTGCCTCAGCCGTCCCCTGGCGCTGATGGGCATTTGCGTTCTGCTGATCTTCGGAAGCTGGATGTCCTACAGGGCCCTGGGCTCCGATCTGCTGCCGGAGATGGATGAGGGCGGCTTCGTCCTCGACTACATCATGCCCGCTGGCAGCTCGCTTACGGAAACCAATCGCGTGCTGGAGCACGTGAACCATATCCTTCACGCCATACCGGAGGTGGAGAGCACATCCCGCCGCACCGGCCTGCAGATGGGATTTGCTGCTGTCACCGAAGCTAACACCGGCGACATCACCGTTAAGCTGAAGCGCAAGCGCAACCGCGGCATCGATGAAATCATGTCCGATGCGCGCGCAGAGATCAAGAAGACCGAGCCGGAGCTCGATATTGAGTTCACCCAAATTCTGCAGGACATGATTGGGGATCTCTCCAATGCACCGGAGCCGATTCAGATCAAGGTTTTCGCCAACGATCCGGCGCTGCTTGCACAGCTCGGTCCTCGTATCGGCGACGCTATCGGCAAGATTCCCGGAGTTGTCGATGTCGAAAATGGGATCGACAACACCATCAGCGGCCCTGCCACGAATTTCCAGGTCGATCCGAGCGTCGCCGGCCGTCTCGGCTTCAACCCTACTGAAGTTGCTGAGGACGCTACCTCTATCCTTGACGGGGTCACTACAACCGATCCGCTGATCGCGAATGGCCGCCCGTACACCGTCCGTATTCGTCTGGGAGACGAAACCCGACGCTCACTCGAAACCATCGAGAACACTGTCTTCAACAGCACGACCGGCAAGCTGGCGAATCTCGGCTCCCTGGCCCAGGTGACGCAGCTTCCGCCGCAGAACGAGATCAAACGCGAAAATCTCCAGCAGCTCATCACGGTCACGGCCCGGCTCGAAGGCTCCGATCTCGGAACGGCCATCGCCAAGGTCCAGCGAACGGTGGCCGCCATGCATCTGCCTCCCACCATCCGCATCGAGTATGGGGGAACCTATCAGGAGCAGCAGCAATCTTTCCACGAGCTGTCGCGCGTTCTCCTGCTCTCGCTTGCCCTCGTCTTCGGCGTTCTGCTTGCGGAGTTCCGCAACTTCGCGGCCCCGACTGCAATCCTCACCTCTTCGGTGCTCTCCATCGCGGGCGTGCTCTTCGGGCTGCTGATCACCGGCATCACGTTCAATGTCGCCTCGTTCATGGGTTTGATTATGGTGATCGGCATTGTGGCGAAAAACGGCATTCTGCTCCTCGATGCCGACGAGCGCTATCGCAAGGAAGGCGTCTCCCCAGAAGAAGCGATGATGCACGCTGCCCAGCGCCGCCTGCGCCCCATCCTCATGACGGCGACTGCCGCTATCTGCGGCATGCTACCGCTGGCGTTCGCCCTCGGTTCGGGATCGCAGATGCTCCAGCCGCTGGCCGTCGCTGTCATTGGCGGCTTGACCATCTCGATGGCACTCAGCCTCATCGTCACACCGGTCGTCTACTACCTGCTGACGCGCCCGCACCGGGTAGCCGCTCAGGTTTCCACATAAAAATGGCCCGCACTTAGCGCGGGCCATCATACGAAGAGTCAGCGCTACGGTGCGACAACCAGGATTTCAAAGCTATCGGGCAAAATGCTCGGACGCGGATGAGGCCGGTCCGCCGTTGGAGCCGGTGCAGGACCGAATTGTGCGGTGACCAGATAGATCCGCCCAGTCGCAACATCGAGTGTCATGGTGCGCGCCCCTTTCTCCGTCTTCACCGTTTGTACGGTCGGAAATCCCGACTTCGATGTGTCGACCACGCTCAGCGTTCCGCTTTGACCGTTCGAAGAGAACGCGAGCTTATGCTTTTGATCGAAGGCTGCTGCATCGGGACCATCTCCAATCGACGCCAGCCCCAGCACCTTTCCGGATGAGTCATCGACAATCGCCATCTTGCCGCCATCGCAGACAGAAAAGAGCCTGTGCGCGGCGCGATCGATTGCCAAGCCGGATGGCGAATCGCAGCCTTCCAGCTTCCAGGTAGCCAGAATCTGATGGCTCTTTGCATCCAGTTTCACGATGGAGTTCTGGTCTTCTATGTTCGCGAAGACAGAGCCACGCCCGTCGGCCTGAGGAAACTCAGGCTTGCCGGGAAGCGGCGTGGTCGCCACGATCGTATTCGTCTTCGTATCGAGCACGGATACATTTTTACTACGGCCATTGAAGGCCCAGACTGTCTTTGTGGTCGGTTCGAAGGTGATGCCATCGGGGTTTGTTCCTGCAGGCACCGTGGCTTGAACCGCAAGACTCTTGCGATCGAAGACCACAATGGCGTTCCCCGCTCCGTCGCTGATGTATCCCGTCTTTCCGTCCGGATTCAGCGCCACGCCATGCGTGCTCTTCAAGCCGGTGATCGCCCCAATGGGCTTGCCCGTTGTGCTGTCTACCACCTCGACGCGTGCGTTATGAGTGACGTAAAGGCGGTGTGCCCCGTCATCGCTCAAGAGATAGTCCCACCCTCCCTGTCCGCCCAGCCGCCACTTATCCGCAACGTGATAGGTCTGGGCAGCGGCAGCCGCTGCAAACGATAGAACGGCCGCGGCGACTAGTCCCCGGTAAGCGTGCATCATGAAACTCCTGAAGGAAAGGCTCGGCGATGGAGCAGCCGGCGACTGAAGTGTCTCTATTCCGCCTTAACGGTAGCTGAATATACCGGAGACGCAACAGAATGTCCGGCAGCCGACGGAAGCATGACGGTGACCAGCGCGCCACCGCCGGCATGATTTGAGATATCGATCGAGCCACCTGCCCGGTCGCAGATCGCTTTGCAGATCGAGAGCCCCAATCCGGAGCCGCCGCTCTTGCGGCTGCGCGAGATATCTCCCCGGTAGAACGGATGAAAGAGGTGCGGACGGTCTTCCTCCGCAATCCCCTCGCCCCAGTCCTGAACAGTGAGCATGATCTTACTGCCCTGCTTCGCGAGGGAAAGGAGAACTCGTGTCTGCCTTGAGCTGTGTTGCACCGCATTCACCAGCAGATTCGCGCACAGCAATACTGCATCGCGCCGGTCGAGCGAGACGAACGCACTCTCCACGGCATCGACTTTGACGTCAATTGCCTTAAGCTGAGCCAGCGCGGCGCTCTGATGGACTGCCTCCTCAACCGCCTCACGCAGAGAGCACACATGCTGGGCGCTTCCGTTGGAACTTATTTCTTCCGGCTGCTCCAGCCTAGCCAGCGTCAGCAGCTTTTGAACCGTTTCTTCCAGACGATCGCAGTCTCGCAGGCTCAACGCCAGCCCTTCGCCGTACTCCTCCACCGATCGCTTCCGCATGGAAAGAAGCTGCAGGGAGGACTTTACGATCGCCACGTCGGTCTTCAGCTCATGCGCGGCATCGCTGGTGAATCGCCTTTGCTGGTCGAACGACCGCTGCACGCGCTCGAGCGCCGCTTCCAGAGCGCGTGCCAATGGCTGCAGCTCGACTGTTTCCTTCGCACTTGGCGGAGCATGGAAGACCCAGTTCCCGGAGTTGATCAGGTCCGCCTCCAACGCGAGTTCGTGTACCGGCAAGAGACGCCTCCGAATCGCTCCCACCATCAAGACTGCCGTCGCGCCGAACAGGACCGTGGTCGCAATCGCAAAAAAACGTATTTCTTCCACGACCTCATGCCACACGTGCCCGGTGGGCCTTCCGTACACGACCGTGATGTTATGGCTCGTGCCCCCGCTGGACTCTCCCGGATCGATGATGCGCAAAGCATGCAGCGTATGGAAGCGATATGCGCGGCCGCCGATCTTTCCATCGTGGAACCCGGATTTCAGCCGAAGCGCGTCAAAGTCCTGTTCAATCTTCCCCGCACTTCCGAGCACGTGACCCTGCCCATCCACAACGCGATATACAGCATCTTTGCCAATGCGCGCTGTGCGGAGATCCAGCAGCACATTGTCGTCTTTATCTTCGGCGTCCTGCACCGCTCCCATGAGTGACTCGGAGCCGGCCGCCAGTGAAGCGTCGAACACTTGCAGCTGCACATGCCATTCGTGAATCGTGACTGCGGCAATCAGCGCCAGGGCCGACAATAGTTCGAGAATCAGCAGGGTTCCAACCAGCCGGCGTGTGATCGAAACCGATCTCACGCTCATGCCGTACCGGCTCCATGAAGACGGTAGCCGCGATGCCGCAGCGTTTCGATCAGGGGTTCGGTTTGTGCGAGGTTGAGCTTTCTGCGCAAATTCGAGATATGCGCCTCGATGACATTGGAATGGTGCTCCCAGTCGAAGTCATAAAGATGCTCCAGCAGCTCTTGCTTGGAGACAATCGCCCGGGGCCGATGCATCAGATACTCCAAGATGCGGTACTCTGTCGGCGACAGATCTATGGGCTGGCCGCGCCGCATAACGGTCTGCTGCAGTGTATTCATCTCCACATCGGCCAGCTTCAGCACGGGGTGCGAGGCACCTTTGCCCCGCCGGATGAGCGCCTTGATCCTGGCAATCAGTTCTCCCAGGTTGAATGGCTTGCGCAGATAGTCATCGGCGCCGGAGTTCAGGAGCTCAATGACGGGCTCCTTTCCCTCCTGCGCCGTTAGGATCATCACCGGAGTATGGAGCTGCTTCTGCCGCAAACCGTGAAGAATCTCCTGCCCGCTTCTTCCCGGGAGCATCAGATCGAGCACAATGGCGTCGTACACGCCTTGCTCGGCCATATAGGAGCCCGTTTCGCCATCGAGCGCATAATCGACCGTCAGTCCGATTTCCCGGAGCGCACCTGCGATATTCTCCGCAAGCCGCTGTTCGTCTTCCACCAAAAGCACTCGCACCGTTTGCACCTGTCTGGATTTTCGCCCCAGCGGCTTAAACCCAACTGAACATATTCTCGTCCACCTAAGAAGGACGGTGCTGCGTCGCGCATTGAGCTGGTTCTGCCCGCCTGCAATCAGCTTCGCCATCCTTGTACGCTCCACAGCTGCTTGAGCACCCATATTGGAGCCTCGGCATCGATCCGGGGTTCGAGGCCCTTGGCATGGCGGCGAAATCCTCTATTGACAGAGCTCTCATCGCGGTATTAGCTTGCCGACCATCCGGTGTAACCGGCAAATGGATAGCCATAAAGGAAAACGGTTTCTGTCAAACGGAAAACGGTTTCCATATCGAAGTTCAGGTTTGGGAATAACTCGGAGGCAGGCAATGTGTCGTCTACTCAAAACAAGGATTTTGTGTGTCGTCGTCTGTGCAGTCCTTTTCTTCACGTTCGGTGCTGTGGCACAGGAGAACGCCACCATCACAGGGGTCGTCACCGATCCCAGCGGCGCTGTGGTTCCCAACGCCACCATCACGCTGACAAACCCGGCTACAGGACAGGCCCGAAACGCTGTATCGAACACGGCCGGGATCTATACGTTCTCCAACGTCGGTATCGGCCACTTCACGCTGAGCGCGGTTGCCAGCGGCTTTCAGACCTTTACTAAAACGGACATCGTGGTGAATGTCGCGCAAAACTTGAAAGAGGATGTTGCGCTGACGGTCGGCAGCCAGGGACAGACGGTTACGATCCGCGCCGATGCCCTTCAACTCCAGTCAGAAACAAGCGAGATCAGCACGTTGATCACGGGTGAGCAGGTGTCGCAGCTTGCGACTAACGGGCGCAACGTCACAGCGCTCGCTGCGCTTGGCATGGGCGTGTCGAATACGCTGCCGTCCTTCGGCGGCGTGAACGCTTTGACATCCGCCAATGGCATCAGCTTCAACGGCACACGCGTGAGCCACAACATCTATATGCTGGATGGAGGAGAGCTCAACGATCGCGGCTGCGGTGGCTGTTTCAGTTCCCTGCCATCCATCGACGCGCTCGCACAGTTTCAAACCCTCGACAGCAATTACGGACCGGATTACGGGATCGGCTCCGGGGGAACCATTCTTATGGTCCTCAAATCAGGCACCCGCGACTTTCATGGCGAGGCCTACTACTTCAACCGCAACGAGGACTACGACGCCAACAACTACTTCACGAAACTGGCTGGTCAGCCGCGACCGATATTCCGGCTCAACGAACCCGGGTTCAATATAGGCGGACCTGTCTGGATTCCTCATGTCTACAACGCGGACCGGGACAGGACTTTCTTTTTCGTGAATGAGGAATGGCGGAGATTGATTCAAGGAAGTTCGCCGAGCACGGTAAACACCATCGCAGCCGATAACTTTCCTGTAGCCGGTCAGCCATTCACGTACCATGTTCCTTCCAACGGCACGGCTCCGATTGTGCCGGTAACCAGCGATCCCGCCAAACTGGCCATCTATGGCCAGTACGGACTTACTCCTGGCCAGCCCTTCCCAAACAACACCATCCCGGCCGCTTTGCTCGACCCAAACGCGGTGCTCGAGATGAATACAGGCACCTTCCCCAAACCAAATCTCGGCACTAGCCAATTCATCTCATCGATTCCCGCGCATACGAACGTCCGTGAAGACGTAGTGCGCATCGACCACCGCATCAATAGCAAGCTCCAGCTTATGGGCCACTATCTCCATGACGCGGTTGATACCAGCTTCTACCCGCCATTGTGGAGCGATGGAACCTATCCCAATGTAGGCACTGCGATGACCAATCCTTCATGGTCTTCCACCATCAAACTGACCCAAACCATTTCGCCCTCCCTGCTCAATGAGACCGCGTTTCTGTACAGCGGCAATAAGATCACGCTCACGCCTGTTGCTGGTCCGGGTGGTTCGTTCACTCAACCCAGTGGATGGACTGCTACCAGCTTCTTTCCCGCCGCGAACAATCAATTGAATCGCCTGCCGGAGATCCAACTGGGAGCTCCCTACGGCACGAACTGGACCTCCAGCTACTTCCCCTGGAAGAACGCCTATTACAACTACCAATTGCGCGACGATCTGTCCTGGACTCACGGCACACACCAGTTCAAGTTTGGGTTCAGCTATCTGCGCGCTCCGAAGAACCAGCAGCTTCAGGCAAACACACAAGGAACTGCGAATTTCAACTCAAGCACATTTTCAGACGACTCCTACATCAATTTTCTACTAGGCGACGTAGCAACATTCACCCAGCTCGACTATTTGGCCGGCAAGCATTGGGTGAATAACAATTACAGCTTTTATGTCAATGACAACTGGCACGTTCTTCCCGGCCTGACTGTGAATTTAGGTCTTCGCTTCGATGGAATGCCGCACGCCTTCGAGCGCTATGACCGGTTTGCGAACTTTGTTCCCGCCGACTATGACACCTCCGCGCCCTACCCTCTCAATCCAGATGGCACGCTGAATCCTGCTTTCCTGACCCGTTCGAATGGGGGTTTGTTCTATCTGAATGGTGTGAAGGAAGCGAATGTCGGCGGCTTTCCCCGGGGAGTAGTGAAGAACAGCTATAACACCCTGCAACCCCGGATCGGCTTCGCCTACGACCTCAACGGAAATGGAAGAACCGTTTTGCGCGGCGGGTTTGGTTTATTCTTCGAGCGCGTGCAGGGCAATGATGTTTACAACGCAGCCCTGAATCCGCCATTCGCTTATCAGCCATCCGCCACAAACGTGTACTTCTCGAATCCCAACACCAGCGCCTTGACCGGAACAACCACGTCGCAGACCTTCCCCTCCACGCTGACCAATCTGCAGTACGACTACCAGCCGCCCGGGACCGCGATGTTCAGCCTCGGGGTCCAACACCAGCTAGCTCAGTCCATGATCGCCGTCGTGCAGTATGTCGGCACTACGGGTTGGCACCAGAACGATGACCGTGCGATCAACACACTTCCCTTGACCGATGCGGCCAATCCGGCGAATCCTTACGATCTGCGACAAGGTGTCGCTACAGGCAAACTGAACGCGAATCTATATCGGCAATTTCCGGGATTCAGCAGCATCCAGCAGGAGGAAAACACGACCAACTTCAGCTACAACTCGCTGCAGCTCGGCCTTCGCATTGAGAATCGGCATAACCTGACTCTGCAGCTCGCCTACACCTACTCGCACGAGATAGATGAGGTCAGCGGGGATCTTGGCTCTCTTTCCAATCCGTTCGATCCTGCATATGACCGTGGGTCGGGCAGTCTCGACCGCCGGCATATCTTCAACGCGAATTACATCTACAGCCTCCCATTTTTTGCGAACAGCCAGAACACACTGGCACGGACCACGCTGGGCGGATGGCAGATTTCCGGAATCACCGTCGCGCAGACTGGAGTACCGCAGCCGCTGAACTATAACGGTGCCGATACTTTGGGGCTGGGCGGCGGCGACATCGCAAATCGTCCCAACCTGGTGGCGCCGGTCTCCTATCCGCATACACGGCTGAAATGGTTCAGCACCAACTCCTTTGCGGCCCCGGTCGCCCCATGGAACGGCGGAACAGGATTCGGTTCTGCCGGAAAGGACGCTGTCGTACTGCCTGGGCTGTTTAATACCAACCTGTCCCTGTTCAAAACCTTCTCACTCGGCGAAGCGCGTGGCCTAGAGCTGCGCTTCGAGTCCTTCAACACCTTCAACCACACTGAGTTTCACAATATTGACAACGGAACTACGGACGCGAATTTCGGACAGGTCACCTCAGCCTACGATCCGCGCACCCTGCAACTCGGGGCCAAACTCCACTTCTAACGACCTACGGCAGCACAGAGGGCGTCGCGGCTAGTAGCCACGGCGCCCTTAATAGTTTGCCCGCACTGCCGGGATTCAGGATTTCCCCGAAGCTCCACCGGATTTTCCGGCTCGCTTCCTGCAGATAAGCTACGGCCGCTGCATGGTGATAGCGAGATCGCCTTATCCGAACGTGGCCTTCGTCAGACCCGGGTAAGCGGCCATTTCGGTTCGCCGCCCGCGCTGGTCTCATGCAGAAAGTCCTGATCTCGCCCTATCGCTATAATAAGGAGACATGCTACCGCTCCGAATGTGACCTAAGCAGAACGAACAGCGCGCAGAAGAACTGAATATTCAGTTCCGGATATGTCCTATGGCTCTATTTGGGACATCCCCGATACCGCCACGCTCAAGTCCTTCGGAGAGACATGATGAAACCCCACCAGCAACATCCTCTTGAAAAGATTCTCGAGAGTCGAATCGCCATCATTGACGGCGCGATGGGCACGACGATTCGCACCTACGGCATGACAGAAGGGGACATCCGCGGGGAGCGATTTAAGAATGCGACCAAGGATCTGCTCAACAATGGTGATCTCTTTTCTCTGACTCAGCCGAAGATGATCGGCGACATCCATCGCCGGTTCTTAGAGGCCGGGGCGGACATCATCGAGACCAACACGTTCGGCGCAACCAGCATCGCTCAGAGCGAATTCTTCGTGGACGATCCTCGGGAGCACGGCGGCCGTAAGGATCCCGCGTTCTATCAAAAGATCGTCGAGGACCCATTCCTCGGCAGTCTGGCGTGGGAGATCAATGAGCAATCTGCGCGACAGTGCCGCGAGTGGGCCGATCGCGTTGCGAGCGCAACCTCGCGCCAAAGGTTCGTGGCGGGAGCAATTGGGCCGCTTACGGTATCTCTCTCTAACTCGCCCGATGCAGATGACCCAGGCTTCCGCGTCGTCACCTTCGATCAGGTTAAAACCGCCTACATACAGCAGGTACGCGCGCTGATCGCGGGCGGCGTCGACCTGCTTCTCGTCGAGACAATCTTCGACTCGCTGAACGCCAAAGCGGCACTCGTCGCCATTCGTGAGGTATTCGACCAAGACGGCAAGGAGCTTCCGGTGATGATCTCGGCGGCGGTGGGGCGTGGCGGCGAAACCATGATCTCCGCGCAGACTCCTGAGGCGTTTTGGAATGCGGTGCAACACGTTAAGCCGCTGTCAGTGGGGCTCAACTGCTCTCTCGGTCCAGATCTGATGTATCCGTTCCTGAGCGATCTCGCGGAGAAGGCGAACGTGGCGATCTCGTGCTACCCCAATGCCGGTCTGCCGAATCCGCTGTCGGAGACAGGTTTTGATCTGGGGCCGGAGGACATGGCGCGTTATCTGGGCGACTTTGCACGCGGAGGCCTGATCAATATTGCGGGTGGCTGCTGCGGCAACACGCCCGAGCACATCGCGGCTATCGCGAAAGCGCTCGAAGGCCAGCCTCCGCGAAAGGTGGGGACGCTTACTGAGGAAACCTGCGTCATCGAGAGCAGAGCATGAGCACGCCCGAAACTGTGAGCGTAGCCGCGGCTGCGGAGACGAAGCCGCTCCGTCTGTCAGGATCACAGCCATTTACCCAACAGCCCGGTGTCTACATCATGATCGGCGAGCGAACCAATGTGGCCGGATCGCCCAAGTTCGCCAAGCTGATCAAGCAAGGCAAGTACGAGGAAGCGGTCAGCATCGCCCGCCAGCAGGTTGAGAGCGGGGCAAACATCCTCGACATCTGCATGGACGAGGGCATGATCGATGGCGTCGCGGCCATGACCCGCTTCCTGCAGTTGCTGGCTAGCGAGCCCGAGGTTGCCAAGCTGCCCTTCATGGTGGACTCCTCAAAATGGGAGGTCATCGAGGCTGGACTCAAGTGTCTGCAAGGCAAGGGTGTCGTCAATTCAATTTCGCTGAAAGAAGGCGAAGACAAGTTTCGCCAGAACGCCGCTACCGTGCTCAAATACGGCGCCGCAGCGGTAGTGATGGCTTTCGACGAACAGGGGCAGGCCGCGACTTATGAGGACAAGATCCGCATCTGCGAGCGCGCCTACCGCATTCTGGTCGACCAGGTAGGTTTTCAGCCCGAAGACATCATCTTCGATCCGAACATCCTGACCGTAGCCACCGGCATGGAGGAGCACAACAACTACGCGGTTGACTACATCAACGCTACGCGTTGGATCAAAGCCAACCTGCCGCACGCGAAGGTGAGTGGCGGCGTCTCCAATATCTCCTTCAGTTTTCGCGGCAACAATAAGGTTCGCGAGGCCATGCACTCCGCATTTCTATATCATGCCATTGCTGCAGGCATGGATATGGGCATCGTGAATGCCGGAATGCTTGAAGTCTACGAGGAGATTGACCCTGAGCTGAAGGTGCTGGTCGAAGACGTGCTGCTGAATCGCCGTCCCGACGCGACGGAGCGCCTGGTGGAGCACGGCGAAACGCTAAAGGGCGCCAGCGCCGTAGTGAATGAAAAGAAGGCTGAAGAATGGCGCAACGGCACCGTTGAAGAGCGTCTTTCTCACGCACTGGTCAAAGGGATAGACACCTACATCGAGATCGATGCCGAGGAAGCCCGGGTCAAGCTGGGACGCCCGTTATTGGTTATCGAGGGTCCGTTGATGGACGGCATGGGCGTGGTGGGCGATCTGTTCGGAGCGGGCAAGATGTTCCTGCCCCAAGTGGTCAAATCTGCCCGCGTGATGAAGAAGGCTGTTGCGCACCTGACGCCATTCATGGAAGCGGAGAAGGCTGCTCTCGCTGCCTCTGGCCAGCTCGTCAAAGCGCAGGGAAAGATCGTGCTCGCCACCGTCAAAGGTGATGTTCACGACATCGGCAAGAATATTGTCGGCGTCGTTCTCGCCTGCAACAACTACGAAGTAATCGACATGGGTGTGATGGTGCCCTGCGAAAGAATCCTCGAGCGCGCCAGAGCGGAGAAAGCGGACGTGATTGGCCTCAGCGGGCTGATCACGCCTTCACTCGACGAGATGGTGCATGTGGCCCGCGAGATGGAACGCAATGGCTTCAAGCTACCGCTGCTCATCGGCGGAGCCACCACCACACGAACGCACACCGCTGTTAAGATTGCGCCGCATTACAGCGAGCCGGTGATTCACATACTGGATGCCAGCCGCGCAGTGCCGGTCACCAGTAGTCTCCTGAGCGAGGAGGCCAAACCGGCCTTCGTCGCGCAGCATCGGGCCGAATATGAAGCGCTCCGCAAGGCCCACGCCTCCCCGCGACAGCAGGTTGTCCCGCTGGAGACTGCTCGCGCGAGACGGACTCCCATCGAATGGCGCGCCGGAGACCTGCCTGTACCCGCGTTTACCGGTGTGCGCGTATTGGATAATTTTCCTCTGGCGACGCTGCGCGAGTTCATTGACTGGTCCCCGATCTTCCACGTATGGGGACTGAAAGGCGTTTACCCACGCATCCTTGAGCACGAGCAGCAGGGTGAGCAAGCGCGCCAGATCTTTGCCGATGCCAACGCTCTGCTGGATCGCATCATTGAGAAGAACCTGATCACGGCGCGCGGTGTCTACGGTCTGTTTCCTGCCAACGCGGTGGGCGACGATATCGAGCTATACACCGACGCCACACGCACAAAGGTGCTCGAGAGATTCCATTTTCTCCGCCAGCAAGCAAACCGGGAAGGCAGCGAACCCTGCCGATCGCTCGCCGACTTTATTGCGCCGAGGGAGACAGGGCTCTCCGATCATATCGGCGCCTTTGCAGTGACCAGCGGCATCGGTCTCGAGAAGCTGCGCGACCAGTTCAGGGCCGAGAACGATGATTACAACGCGATCATGGCGGAGGCCGTTGCGGATCGCCTGGCTGAAGCTTTCGCGGAATGCCTGCACAAACAAGTGCGGCATGAATGGGGTTACGGCTGTGACGAAGGTTTGAGCAACGCCGATCTCATCCAGGAGAAATATCGGGGAATCAGGCCGGCCCCCGGTTATCCTGCCTGCCCCGATCACACGGAAAAAGGCACGCTCTGGCGCCTGCTCGATGTGAAAGCGAACACCGGCATGTTGATTACTGAATCGTTTGCGATGTGGCCAGGCTCGAGTGTGAGTGGGCTCTACTTCGCTCATCCGGAATCGCGATATTTCAGCCTCGGCAAAATAGACCGCGATCAGGTTGCCGACTATCACGAACGCAAGGGGATGAGCGTGGCAGAGGTCGAGCGGTGGCTCGGGCCTAACCTAAACTACGACCCCGCGGAATAAGACATCGAAGCTGCTCGCTGAAAGCAGTCAATTTGTAAGCTTTTATTGGTGGACCTGGTCGGGATCGAACCGACGACCTCTTCCATGCCATGGAAGCGCGCTCCCAGCTGCGCCACAGGCCCACTTTGCGGAGGGAAAGACTCTCATCATTTTCGACGAGTAAGATAGATTCGTCAAACACCGTCAGCCCTTCCGGAGTTGTTCCTCTTGCCTCTTCGTATCGCCATCGCAGCACTTACCTCCGCTCTACTCTTGGCTCCCGGGCTTTCTACCCATGCCGTCGCGCAGCAGGCGCCCGCAGCCAATCCCGCGCAGCCACGCACGCAGGCCAGCCTCGCGCTCGGCAATTCTCTGCAGCAGGTCAGCATCGCGAGCGCTCATCTGCGACGCGCACTGGACAGCATCAACGTTGCTAAATGGAAGGCTCCGGGCGACGTCCGCCAGACCACCGCGAACGATGTCGACTCCATGCAGCGCGACGTCACCGGCACTCTGCCCGGCCTGATCAACGCCGCCCTCGCCGACCCGGCGAAGGTCTCTCCTGCCTTCTCCGTCTATCGCAACGTGGACGCTCTCTACGACGTGCTGCTGCGCGTCTCTGAAACCGCGCAGCTGGCGGGTGCCTCCCACGACGCCGCTTTGCTGGAGGACCAGCGCGCCACGCTGGAGGACAGCCGGACGAAACTGGGCGCTGCGCTCCTGCAGTCGGCGCAGGCGCAGGACGCCGAAGTCGTCCATCTCCGGGCCACTGCCGCTCCCGCGGGCCCCCCGCCGGCTCCCTCCAGGACCGTAGTGGACGATGGCGCGGTTACCAAGCCCAAATCGACAAAAAAACGGACGCACAAGCCGGCTCCGTCTAATTCACAGCCGTCCAATCCGCAGTAACACTGCCCCCAGGAACCTTTCCCGGCTGCGGGTGTCTATAGAGGTAGATCAGGCAGGTTCTGAGTGAGCGCTGCCTGATTCTGCCGCCGGCGGCATCCTAATTTGTGGCGTTTGGACACTTCCGGCGGGCGGGCCGAAGGCTCGTATTTCCTGTTACTGTATGGGGGGCGCCGGAGTGCAGGCAGGAGCGGCATTGGGAAATTTCGCGAACGTATTCGGTGCGCAGACGGCAGCAAGGCCGGAAGAAGCCTCGGTCATCGCCGAGCTGAAAGCCGGGTCGGAGGAGGCCTTCGCCTCGCTCATCGCCCAATACCACGCCCCGCTCTACTCACTCATTGCCCGCACCATCCCCGATCCCTGCGAAGCCGCTGACATCACACAGGATGTTTTCATCAAGGTTTACCGCGGCATCGGCAGCTTCCATGGCGACTCCAGCCTTCGCACCTGGATCTACCGCATCGCCTTGCATGAGGCCTCCAACCAGCGCCGGTGGTGGTGCCGCCACAAGCGCAAGGAAATCACCATCGAGCAGGAGCTTTCCGGCCAAGATGGCGAGGCCTTTCATCTCAAGGACACGCTGGTCGATCAGCACGAGTCCCCCTTCGACCTGGCAGCCCACGCCGAGTTGCGCGATCAGGTGGAGGCCGCTGTTCGCGAACTGCCGGAACCGTTCCAGACGGTTGTCGTGCTGCGCGATATAGAAGGGTTCGGCTATGAGGAAATCGCCGAAATTCTCGGCATCAATCTGGGCACAGTCAAGTCTCGCCTCATGCGCGGCCGCGCCCATCTCAAAGGCCGGCTGGCTCCGCTCGCCCGCACTTCTGCTGCTTCGCCCGACTGCTCATCGGCCCCCAGATTCCGGGCTCCCCTAGCAGGGCTCAGGGAGGCAAAATGAGCGCCTGCAGTCACATTCAGCATCAGTTTTCCCGCTATCTGGACGGGGATGTCCCCGGCACCCGGATGCTCGAAATTACGAAGCATCTGGAGACCTGCTCCGACTGCGGCGATGAGTTTGCCGCCTGGAAGAAGAGCCAGGCCATGGTCGCGAATCTTGGATCGACAAAGGTCCCACCCGATCTTGCGCTCCGGCTTCGTGTCGCGATCTCGCAGGAGAGCCGCAACTCCACCCGCGAGCGGCTGAGCCGCTTCCACATCCGCTGGGAGAACACCTTTCAGCCGTTTCTGCTGCGCGCCGCTGCAGGCTTTGTCAGTGCCATCTTCCTCGTCGGGACAGCCGCCATGCTGGTCGCCCCCTTCGCCTCGCCTCAGCCGGTAGAAGCCTCAGATGTGCCGATTGTTATCTCCAGCGCCCCGCGCCTGCTCTATTCATCGTTCCAGCCGGAGGACATCGGCGGCCTGGATAATCCCATAATGCTGCAGGTTTTTGTCGACAGCCACGGCCGCGTCTACGACTACAAGGTTCTCTCCGGCGCAGTCGACGCCCAGATGCGCGACTCTATCGACAACCTGCTGTTGTTCAGCGTCTTCTCGCCTGCCCGCTCCTTCGATCAGCCAGTCCGCGGGACTGCGCTGATGTCATTTTCCGGTGTTTCCGTCAAAGGCTAGCGAACTCGCAATCTCCGGACAGCGGAATGCGGCTATAGTCCTCCCATGCTGAAATTGTTGGCCGTGCGTCTGGTGTGCCTGGGCCTTTATCTTGGAGTGGCGACTGCGCCTGCGTCTGCCCAGTCTCTCCTGGTCGTGAATCAGGGCGATGCCACTGTCAGCATCGTCGATCCAATCTCCCAGAATCAGATCGCCGTCATCGCCGAAGGCACCCCCACCATGCATGGGCATGAGATCGCCACCTCTGCCGACGGACACACCGCATATCTGCCCATCTACGGCAACGTCGGTGTCGGCAAGCCAGGTCTGGACGGCCGCCAGATGCTCGTCATCGATCTGCCATCCCGCAAGATCGTCAGCACTCTGGATTTTGGCCACGGAATTCGTCCCCATCAGCCTGTCTACGATCCCGCGAGCAAGCTCCTCTATGTCACCACCGAGCTCGAGCGCTCCATCACCGTCGTCGACCCCCAGACGCGCAAGATTATCGGCTCCATCCCCACTGGCCAGCCGCAGTCGCACATGTTGGTTCTCTCCCATGATGGACGCCGTGGCTACACCGCAAACGTCGGACCTGGCACCGTCTCCGTGCTCGATATGATCGGCAGGAAGACCGTCGCGATCATCCCGATCTCGGGAGAGACGCAGCGCATTTCCATCTCGAACGACAATCGCTGGGTCTTCACCTCCGATCAGACCCAACCGCGACTGGCGGTCATCGATACCGCGACCAACAAAGTAAAGCAATGGGTGCCGCTCCCCGGCACGGGATACGGCACCGCTCCCACACCTGATGGTCGATTCCTGCTGGTTGCCGTGCCTCATGCCAATCAGGTCGCTGTTGTCGATCTCGCTAGCATGCATGTGATTCGCACCATCGGTGTTGCGAGCGCGC
Source organism: uncultured Acidobacteriaceae bacterium (assembly GCA_963797895.1). Taxonomy (GTDB): domain Bacteria; phylum Acidobacteriota; class Terriglobia; order Terriglobales; family Acidobacteriaceae; genus KBS-83. The sequence goes on along the minus strand of CAWCRD010000005.1, from coordinate 554,917 downwards.
CGCAGGAGATCCTCATCCGCCCGAATGGCAAGGTCGCCTACGTCTCCTGCATGATGAGCGGGCAGGTTGCCGCAATCGACCTGTCGCAGTGGAAGGTCCGGAAACTGATCACAGCCGGCAAATACGCCGATGGTCTCGCGTGGGCGAATTGAGGACCCTTTCACAGGGGAAGCATTACGGGTTGACCCTCGTTCCATCGCTTCCGTAGACTGAGCCGCAGACCCTTCCTATGCTGTTCTCCCGCCGTCTCCGCCTGCTGGCTTCCCAGCTTCTCGCCCTCATTCTTCTGGTTTCCGGGACTGGCGTTCTCCGTGCCCAGTCGTCCTCAGCTTCTGAACCCCAATCCTCCTCATCATCCTCCTCTGCAACGCCAGTACAGCCCGAGATCCAGAAGCCGCCCTCCCTTATCGATCCCGCCGGCCCGCAGATCAGCCTTCAAACCAGCGAGGCTGTCTTCGACATCGCCGCCGCGCTGAATGCTTGCGGTTACGACGCCGGCCTGGACCAGTCCGCGCCCATCCGCCAGAAGGTCCGCGATCAGGTCAATGCAGCCATCCAGGCCTCTGCCGAGGCGCAAAACACCCGCGACCAACTCTGCACCTACATCCGCCAGCACGAGCTTTCGGACACCAGCCACAACCTCTCGCAGTACGTCTCGCTCGCCCTCTACACCACGCCGCCTCCGGAGCTGACCAATAGCGTGCCGCTCACGGAGATGCCGCCGGACTCGACCCAGGTAGTCGAAATCCTGCCCCTTGTCCGCAAATTGGCACGCGAAATCAATCTCCATTACATCTGGATCAGCGTGCGCCCGCAGTACGACGCCATCGTCAACAGCCTGCATGACTCGCTGACCAGAATGATCGTCAGCACGAATGCCTATCTCAAAATGCCGGCAAACACGACCACGGAGAGCCGCTTCGCCGTCGTGCTGGAGCCGCTGCTCGATCCAGGCCAGACCAACGCCCGCGTCTATGGCGCCGATTACGTCGTTGTCACCTCGCCCACCCGCGATGACAAGATCCGAATGGACGAGATTCGCCACACCTATTTGCATTTCGAGCTCGAGCCGCTGCTCTATGCTCGGGCCTCCTCGATGGACCGCCTGCTGCCATTCCTGAAGACCGTCCGCGAGGCGCCGCTCGAATACACCTTTCGCAGCGACATCGTCTCGCTCGTCACCGAGTGCATGATCCGCGCCGTCGAAGCACGCACCATGGACACCGGCGTCGCGCCTTTCAAGGCTCCGGCCGCCGTCAGCCACTCGGAATTTGCGAACGTGGAGCGTGAGCGCCACGCGACCGAGCAGAAGGCGGAAGCCGTGCGACAGGCCGCCGTGAAACGCGATATGGAAGAAGGCTATGTACTCACGGCCTACTTCTACGACAGGCTCGTCGCCTTCGAGAAAGAGCCGCAATCCTTCAAGGAGACCATCGGCGAGATCGTCTACGGCATGGATGTTCCCTCCGAGGTCGGCCGGGCCAAGCACGTCACCTTCACCCAGCAGAACGAAGGTGATGTCGTACATCGCGGCACCCGCCAATTGCACGGCCTCGATCTCGCTGAGATGAAGCTGATGCAGGGCGACGTCGCCGGAGCCTCAACCCTGGCGCATCAGGAGCTCGACCGCCACACCGGCGACATCGCGCGCGCCGACTTCCTGCTGGCCCGCTGCGCCGTCATGCAACGCAACGTTGACGAGGCCCGCCACTACTTCGAAGAAACCGTCCGGCTCGGCAAAGACCCGCGGCTCCTCGCGTGGTCGCACATCTATCTCGGCCGCATGGACGATCTGGAGCACAGCCGTGATGACGCCGTCGCGCAGTATCAGCAGGCGCTCGTCAATCGTGATGGCCAGCTCGATACGAAGGAAGCCGCGGAGCGCGGTCTGAAAGAGCCCTACGGCCCGCCGCCTGGCGCGAGCCCGCAGGAGGACGACCCTGACGATGAGAGCCAGCCAGCGAAAGACACGCCCGCAACCAGCGCCCCCGGCAAGCCGGCGCATCCTGCGGCACCGGCACCCAATACTCCCCACCCTGAGCCACCTATTGGAAACGTAGGATAGGACATCGAATCTGAGCCAGGCGAATCTTCACATTCACTCCGCATGTCAAAGCGGCCTGATCGGAATATAGGAATGGGAATTCTGCTCTAAGCTAGAGCAAGGGAGACCCGCACGCCATGGGCCACCGCGCGCTGGACACGCTCGAGCACACCCTCAAGCACGAATTCCACGAACGAGCCCTGCTCGAACAGGCGGTCACCCATAGCTCGCTCGCCTTCGAACGGGGCGCGCACGACGGCAAAACTCCCGCCGACAATGAAAAGCTCGAATTCCTCGGCGACGCGGTCCTCGGACTTGTCGTCGCGCAGTCACTCTATGAATCCTTCCCCGACCTCACGGAAGGCGACCTTACCCGTCTGCGCGCTGCGCTGGTCAGCCGCCGGCATCTCGGCAGCGTGGCGGAGTCGCTGAAACTGGGCGACTACCTGCGCCTGGGCCGGGGCGAGGAGCGCAACGGCGGCCGTACGAAAGCCGTCCTGCTGGCCAACAGCTTTGAAGCCATCATCGCGGCTCTCTATCTGGATGCGGGTATCGATACTACGCGCCATTTCGTGCGCCGCACGGTCATCGACCCTACGGTACAGCGCCTCTACAAGGGATTGGAGCGCGGCGAGAGCATGGGCGACCACAAGTCCGCCCTGCAGGAGATGCTGCAGGCCCGCGGCGCGGCTCCTCCCGAATACGAAGTGAAAGGGGAGAGCGGCCCGGACCACCGCAAGCGCTTCCTGGTGGAAGTGGTCATCGCAGGCGCGCCCGATCTACCCGCAGTCACCGCGCAGGGCACAGGAACCACGAAGAAGAAGGCGGAGCAGGAAGCCGCGCGTGTCGCCTTCGGACAGTTACAGGAACAAACGATTGCTCCCAGTGCGCTCCTCGAGTCGCCCAGCCGGCGAAAGACGCCGAAGCAGTTGCAGGAAGAAACAACCTCCGCCGGCAAGGCAAAGAGTGTCTTGGCTTGAGCGCCTCCGCCCCAGCATCGGCCGCGGTACCAGCGCGACACCATCATATCCACTTCGTGCTGCCACACCTGCTCGATACCATCCGCTCTGCCTTAATGGTCATCATCGCTGCTTTGTTCATCCTTGCCTTCATCGTGCAGCCCTTCCGCATCCCGTCGGAGAGCATGGAGCGCACGCTGCTTGTCGGCGACTTCCTGCTCGTCGACAAAGCGACTTTGGCCCCCGCCGGGATCTGGGGGTGGCTACTCCCATATAGCAAAATCACGAGGCACGACATCGTTGTCTTCCACTTCCCTCTCGATTCCGAGGAACATGTGGTCAAGCGCGTCATCGGGGTACCCGGCGATGAAATCGAGTTGCGGGACGGCGTCGCAATTGTCAACAATAACCCGCGTCCCGAGCCCTACGACGTTTTCGAGCGTGCCGACCGTGACGCCTACCGCGATCAATTTCCCCGATACACCACGGACGATCCGTCGGTCGATCCACACTGGCGTATCCAAATGCGCGGCCTAGTGGACAATGCGCATCTTCGCGTTCCTGCGAGCACCTATTTCGTCCTCGGAGACAATCGCAATCACAGCCGCGACAGCCGCTACTGGGGCTTCGTTCCGCGTGAAAACATCGAGGGCACCCCTCTGCTCATCTACTTTTCAGTACGCGAGCCCTCCGCAACCGATACCGCGCTGCTGCCGGATGGTAGACTCGGCAACAGCGTTGTGGATCGCCTGATCGACTTCGCACGGTGGGACCGCATCCTGCACGTCGTCCGCTGAGCGGGCTGAATAACCCTGATGGCTGAGACGACAACGCATTCTTTTGCTCGGGCCACCGATACCCCGCCCAGCGATCGGAGACACGAGACCTCACTGGAAGCGCTGGCATCCTACTGCGCTGTCATCGTGGTAGGTCTCTTCATCCTTACCTTCATCTTCCAGAATTTCGTCATCCCTTCCGGTTCCATGGAGAAGACCCTGCTCGTCGGCGATCACGTGCTGGTTGATCGCGCCAACCCCATCCACCCTGCGGGCCGGGGGTCCTTCGTGCGCTATCGCACCGTGCACCGCGGCGACGTTATCGTCTTCCTCAAGCCGGGTGAGCCTGACATGATCCTGGTCAAACGCGTCATTGGGATTCCCGGCGATCGCCTGCACCTGCATGAAGGCTACGTCTACCTCAATGGCCAGCGGCAGGACGAGCCCCAGGCCGGGCATCCCGACTACAGCAATTACATCCCCTATCGCGACGAATTCCCCAACGTACCCACCTCCCAGGGACAGGGCGTCACCCCGATCTGGGCCAATGATCTCCCCAGTCACATCCAGAATGGCGACCTGGTGGTGCCCCCGGGCTACTACTTCGCCATGGGCGACAACCGACTGATCAGCCTCGACGGCCGTTTTTGGGGCTTTGTGCCGCGCGAAAATATCCTCGGCCGCCCGCTCTTCGTCTATTGGTCCTTCAATGACCGGAGGACAACGACCAGCATCCCAGCATGGCCGATCGCATGCAGCAGTTCAAACGCGTGGCCTTTCATTTCTTCGACCAGACGCGCTGGAGCAGAACCTTCCATATGGTGCGTTGAAGCACTCTCAGATGCAAAAGGTGGCCGGATACGCCCGCTCCCGGGTGGTAGACTCGGCAACAGCGTCCGAGGATCGACTGATCGACTTCGCGGTGGAATCCCATCCTGTATGTCGTCCACTGGGCGGCGCCGATCGCAACCGAAATCGCTGTAGAGACTGATGGCCGAGACGACAACCAATCCTCCCGCGGTAATTGCGGACGCCCCGCCTGCGAAAGAATCCGCGGCCAGTGCTCCGAAGCATGACGAGACCCCGCTCGAAGCGCTGGCTTCCTACTGCGCGGTCATCGTGGTGGGCCTGTTCATCCTCACCTTCATCTTCCAGAATTTCGTCATTCCTTCCGGCTCCATGGAGAACACTCTGCTGATCGGCGACCACGTCCTCGTCGATCGCGTGAACCTTGCGCCGCCCGCGCACTGGGCACCCTTCGTGCGCTATCGCACGGTCCACCGCGGCGATGTCATCGTCTTCCTGAAGCCGGGCTATCCGGATATGTTCCTTGTGAAGCGCGTCATCGGCATCCCGGGCGACCGCGTCCACCTCCACGAAGGCTATGTCTATCTGAACGGCAAACGGCAGGATGAGCCCCAGGCCGGCCATCCGAACTATGCCACTTATCTTCCGTATCGCGACGAATTTCCCAACGTCCCCACTTCGGAAGGGCAGGACATCGAGCCCACCTGGGCCAACGAGCTACCCAGCCACATCCAGAGCGGCGATCTGGTCGTGCCGCCCGGCAACTACTTTGCGATGGGCGATAACCGCCTCAACAGTCTCGACGGCCGTTTCTGGGGCTTTGTGCCACGCGAAAACATTGTCGGCCGGCCGCTCTTCGTCTATTGGTCGTTCATTTCGCCGGAAGAAGATGAGGAACACGTCAGCATGAGCGATCGCATGCATCAGTTCCGGCGCGTGATCCTGCACTTCTTCGATCAGACGCGCTGGCGCAGGACGTTCCATACGGTACGTTGAGCAAATGCACCCGAAAGCCACTCCGGTTCCCAGGGCGCTTCTAAAATCCAAGCTGGAAACCGCCCTTCCGCAACGCCCGCGCCGTCGGCCTCTGCTTCTCCTGATCGCTCTCGTCGTGCTGCTGGTCGCAGCGCTGGTGCTGCCTCCACTCATCAATATCAGCCGCTACCAGCGCCAGATCGCCGCCAGTCTCGCAGCCGGCCTCGGCCATCCGGTGGAAGTCTCCGGCATCACGCTTCACCTGCTGCCCCGCCCCGGAGTCCAGATCGCCAACTTCGTTGTCGACTCGACCGCCGGCTATAACGCGGAGCCGATCCTCGAATGTTCCAGCGTCACCGCCGCTTTCCGTATCACCTCGCTGTGGCGCGGACGCCTGGAGATCGCTCGCATCTCGCTCGACGACCCCAGCCTCAACCTGGAGCGCGCATCGAACGGCCAATGGAACTTCGCCTCCGTGCTGCTGCAGGCCTCGCGCACGCAGCAGGCGCCCACCGGCCGCGCAGTTGTCCGCGGGCAGAATCGCTTTCCTTATATCGAAGCCAGCAATGCCCGCATCAACTTCAAATACGGCGCAGAGAAGCTGCCCTTCTCTTTTCTCAATGCGGACGTCTCCGTCTGGCTCGAAAATCCCGACGAATGGCAGCTTCGCTTCTCCGCTCAGCCGATGCGCACCGACATCAACCTCTCCATCGCCGATACCGGCCAGGTCCACGTAAGCGGCAGCGTGCACCGCGCCTCCTCTGCGAATGAGCTGCCGCTGAACCTGCAGGCGGAGTGGCGCGGCGCTCCGCTGGGGCAGGCTACCCGGATGCTCTTCGCCCAGGATCTCGGCTGGCGCGGCAACACGCGCCTGACCGCGCACATCACCGGGGTGCCCGACGCGCTCGGCCTGCAACTTGCCGCGGAGGCCGCAGACTTCCACCGCGAGTCCTTCGAGCCGGCGCAGCCGCTCAATCTTCATGCCACGTGCACGGCGACATATCGCCACTGGCAGGGATTGATCGACGGCATCCACTGCCTTTCTCCGGTGGGCAACGGCGGCATTAGCCTGCGCGGAGCCATCCGGCAGATCCACGCTGCAGCTCCCGAACCCGACCTGAAACTCACCGCGACACATGTACCCACCGATGCCGCGCTGGAGCTGCTGCGCCACACCAGCGGGCGCCTCAGGAACGACATTACTGTCAGCGGCCATATCGATGGCGAGCTCTCCTATGCACTGCGGCCCGGCGCAGATGCGCTTGCCGGCGGCTCGCTGTTGGCCACCAACCTCCTGGCGCGCAGCCACGAAATGGAGCAGATCCTCCCCGATCTCCGCTTCGTGGTCCAGCCTTCCAGCCAGCCTTTGGCCATCGTGCTCGAGCCGGCGCATATGGACCTCGGCGGGCCCAACCCGCTCGTTGCCAGTGCACGACTTACCCGGCAGGGCTATTTCCTTCACTACAGCGGCAGCGCGCTATTGGAACACCTGCTTCCCCTCGCGCACGCATTTCATATCGTCCCCGCCGGCCTGGAGGGCATGCAGGGCAGCGGCACCGCAGACTATAACCTGACCGTGCAGGGCGACTGGCTCCTGCCCGCCGTCGACACCGATCACCCCGCTCCGCTCTCGGCTGTGAATGGCTCCATCACCCTGCACAATGCCGGCTTTCAGCCGTTGTATCTCCCCGAGCCCGTGCATATTATCACCGCGACAGCGGCACTTTCTCCCGCCGAGCTGCGCTGGAACGGCATCAATGCCACCCTGGGCGCCACCCGCTTCACCGGGAGTCTGCGCATACCGCTGCCTTGTCTTGCGGCCTGCCAGCGCCATTTCGATCTCGCCGCTGCAAACTTGAACATCGGTGCACTCATCGGCTCTTTGCGCGGCGAAGACGAGGGAATGGTGCAGGAGCTTCTCAACCGGGTTCGCTCCCGCAGCCGGGATTGGCCGCTTCTCGAGGGTACGGTACACGTCGCGCACCTCACTGTCGGGCAGGTCGAGGTTGGGAACGCCTCTGCGAGCCTGGCCCTGCACGACGGCAATCTCGAAGTGCGCTCGCTCGATGGCCGCACGCTCGGCGGAACGCTGCACGCTACCGGCGCGGTTGACCTCGCCTCAACCCCCAGCTACGACGCGGAGGTGCAGCTGCGCCGCGTCAGCATGCCGGAGTTGGCCGCACTGCTCAAAGAACACTGGGGTCCCGGCATGCTGGATCTGTCTTGTGATCTCGCGATGAGCGGCGCCACCAGCCCCAGCCTCAGCAGCTCCGCAAAAGGTACGCTGCACTGGGACTGGACCAACGGCGCGCTGCCTCAGCTCACCAGCACGCCCTTCCACCGCTTTGATCGCTGGAGCGGCAATGGCAAAGTTGCCAAAGGCGAGATCACGCTGACCAGCAGCGAGATCACCGGCAGCAACATCACCGCCACAGTCACCGGCACCATCGAGCGCGATCGATCGCTCGATCTGAAGATCGCCGCTCCTGCCCCACCCGCAGCTTCAGAGAACGAAACTGCAACCGCTGCGCCCGTCACGTCAATGACCGGCACCCTCGCGGCCCCCCGTGTGGAAACGCAGTAGCCACACAAGAGAGTTCGGGTATCCCGTGGTGTGCCAAGGGAAAGGCCGGTCGGTCATCCCGACTGGAACGGCCCAGCCGCGCAGTGGAGAGCCTGCCCTGCTTCGTCGCTATCCCGGCGCGGTGTACGAAATATCCTTCCGATGCACGCTGGCCTCAATCTCCGGCGTGGTGCCGTCATTCACCTGCACCTCGCGCGGACGCCCATGCACCAGGAAGCGTCGCGTCGCCCGGCCTTTCGCCCCGATCTGCATCCGTTCCGTCACCGTCGCATCCGTCGAGGAGATCGTCACCGGCACATCGGCCACGGCGGTACCGGAGTTAGACACCGTTATTGCGACAATATACGTATCCTCTTCGCTGCCCTTGCTCGGTGTAATGGCCTGAATCGCCAGATCAGGCAGCCCGCGATCGCGGTCCACCCAATCGCTGAAAAACCAGTCGAGCTTCTGCCCGCTTGTCTGCTCCAGCAATCGCTCAAAATATTCCGGCGACGTGTCCTCGGCCGCGTCATACTGCTTCAGCGCGGCCGCCAGCGGCTTGTCGCCCACAATGCCGCGTAGCATCCAGAACACATAGAGCGCCTTGGTGCGATAAAAAACCGGGTCGTGCGCCGCAATCAGCGGCTGCCCCGGATCCTCATCCGGATCGGCGGTTTCCGCCAGGCTCAGCGTCCCCCGCTGGTTATCCATCTGCGCAATGGCGGCGTCGCGGCCGTCTTGATGTTCCGTCCACACCGACGCCATAATCTGCGCGACGCCCTCCTCAAGCCACGGCCGTAACGACTGAAAGTACGCGTGCGTCAGCGCGTGGCTCATCGGCTTCAGGAGCTGCTTCGGATCTACATTGCCAATGTTGGTCACCAGCAACGACCGCTCCTCAAACGGGGAGTCCTGCGCCTCCGCCGGATCGAGCACGCTTAGATCCGTCTTCACCTTCGCGCCAAACCAGTCCGCCATCTGCGAGCTCAGAATCGAAGCCGCCGTCATGTAGGACTGGGTGGCCGCCGCATTGCTCTGCCGTGCATACAGCCTCATACCGTTACCTGTCTCGAGCGTGCGCCGCGCCAGGAACAGACTTGGCGTTGCAAACCCCAGCCTCGTTTCCGGCAGCTTCGCCGTCGCAATTCCCGGCAGATCGCTTCCGGCCGGAGCAGGTGTCGTCTCCACCGTTACCCGCACTCCGTTCAGGAAAGCCACCGTCGGCGCAGCCCCGACGAACTCTTCTGTCACCATCATCGATACGTTTGCCGCGCTCTCGCGTAGTTTTGTCATGCCGATCTCGCGAAAGAACCGGTTGCTATCGCCCAGGGCCACTGGCACGCTCGATACCGGATACCACAACACATTGCCGAAACCGCGCAGCCCCGTGAACTCCTCGCGAATCCCATCCCAGTCCGCATGCTCCGCCACGTCGCGGGGCGTCCCGATACCCGACAACCGCGTCGCAACCGGAGCAACGGTCCCTCCGTAGAAGACCGTCAATGTCTGCTCGCCGCTTGGCGCCAGCGGTGATCCCAGTGTCACCAGCGCCTCATTCATTGCGCCGGTATGGTCAGCATCCGTTGCCACCGTGTGGTGCGCAAAGCGCAGCGGCTTTCCATTCGCATTGATCGCCTCCCACTGCAGCGACGAGGATATCTGCAGCGGGATCGCATCCAGCGCTTTTGTGTCGTCATTCTTTATCGTGATGATGGCCCGCGTGTGCATCATCGAATCGCGTGTCTCCAGCCGCACATCGAGCGCATACTTCGTGAATAGGATCGCGCGCCGAACCGCCTCCGGCACATCGAACTTTGTCTCCGGCGTCGACGCCTGCGCGGCAGTCTGTCCAGCGCTATTCGCCACCACGCTGCCCTGCTGCGCAATCGCCGGAGCAACAACCGCAATCCACGCCAGCAAAAGCGCGATCGCATGCCGGCGCATCAGGAGCCCAGCCCTTTGCGCGGTTTCACTGTCGCCCGCTCCTGCACCTCTGTCCGCCCCCGCCGTCGCTGCCGGTATGCCTCGTACAGCACCACCGCGCCCGCGGCCGATACATTCAGCGACGCCACCTTCCCCGCCATCGGGATTCGCAGCAGGTGATCGCAGGTCCGCCGCACCAGGTCATGCAGCCCCGCGCCCTCGCGCCCTAACACCAGCATGCATGGAGCTGTGAAGTCATACTCCGTGTAATCCATCGTGCCGCGCTCATCCAGCCCGACGCACCAGATATTCGCCGCTTTCACCTGCTCCAGGGCGCGCACCAGGTTCACTACGCGGGCAATCCGCACATGCTCCGCGGCGCCGGCAGAGGCCTTCAAGGCCACCGCGCTCAGCGGAGCCGAACGCCGCTCGGTCACCAGAACGCCGGTCACGCCTGCGCCGTCGGCCGTCCGCAGCAGCGCTCCCAGGTTTTGCGGATCTTCCACGCCGTCCAGCGCCAGGAGCAGAGCCGGCGTGCTCGGCGCCAGCAGGTCTTCTACATCCAGCATCGCCCGCTCGCGCACAAACGCCATCACGCCCTGATGTCCGGGATTGCGCGCCACCAGCGTCAACTGCTCGCGGCTCTCGCTGCGCACCCGTATTCCACGCTCCCGGCAGAGATCGACAATTTTCTGTAAACGCTGGTCCTGCCGCTCCCGCGCCACCACAACATGGTCAAAACGCCGGTTGCCGGAGCGCAATGCCTCCTCCACCGGGTGCAAACCGTAGAGTATCTCCATTAGCTTGAGTCTACCGTCCGCCAGAACGCGCCTCGGCTGTCGCGGCAAGGATGAGCCTCGGGCCCTCATCTACCTGATAAATAAGCTTCTTTCTGTTGCTGCGGACGCTACAACTCACATGGCAGTATCATAGGAGAGCCGTCTCCGAGCGGCTGGGCCGGTCTCATACGGAGAGCTTTTTCTGATAAAGGCGAGCAAAGATCGCGTCCTGCCGCAGCATTCACTCGTCCATCATGGCGAGGGACCAGCCGTGGCACAGGGAATTGCGCTCCCGCTCGCTTCACCGGCACAACAGGAGGAAAACCTCGCCATCGCGCGGGGCCTCAAGCAGCGCAATGTCGAGCTTCTCGACCAGCTGATCGTCACCTATCAGCACCGACTCTTCCGCTATCTGCTCTACCTCACCGGCAGTCGCGAGCTTTCCGAAGACCTCTTCCAGGAGACCTGGATGCGCGTGCTCCAGCGCGGCAGCCAGTACCACGGTTCCGCGCGCTTCGACACCTGGCTCTTCACCATCGCGCGCAACCTGGTCATCGATGTGCGACGCAAGCGCACCATGGCCAGCCTGGAAGAGCTCTACGATACTGCAGATGACGAGCGCCCCTTCGAACCTGCAGCCAGCGATCCAACGCCGCTGGATAACTGCCTGATGCGTGAAAACAGTGAACGTGTGGCCGAAGCCCTGCTGACCCTCGATCCGCTGAGCCGCGAGGTCCTGGTGCTGCGCTTCCATGAAGAGTTGTCGCTCGAAGAGATCGCCAAAGTCACGCGTGCCCACCTCTCGACGGTGAAGTCCCGCCTCTATCGCGGGCTCGCCGCCCTCAAGCCCCGCATTTTGCAGCCTAAGGCGGCAAACGGGGAGGTCCGCTGATGCCTGACCGCGTTCAGAACCTGAAGGATCCCTCCGACGAAGCTCTGCTGCGTGCCATTTCCGGCCGCGACGCCAACGCGCAGTTGCCGATCGTGGCCAGGACGCGCCGTGCAGTCCGCGTCGCAAACGAGACGCGGCGCGAACAGGGCGAGCGCGAACGCCACCACATAGGCATCACGTTATTCGCACTCGGAGCGATCCTGCTAGTGCTGGCGCCCGTCCTGTGGAGCAGCCTGGATGATTTCTTCGGCGGTGAGCATTTCGGTGATCTGCCTAGCCAAGTTGCTCTGCTCTCCAGCTTTCTCGTCCTGGCCGTGGTCGGCGCGCTCGCTGTGGTATGGCGCGGGCGCGGCAGTCACGACGAATACGGCCAGGACCACTGAACGTTTTTATGCGGACCGGCCGCTTTCAGGAAACTTTCAGGCGATCCGGTTTCGTCTTAGATGAGTCAGGTTCATAATCATGACCACAATGGGCACATCCAATGACTCCAGCCAGTCACCCAAGCTCAGCTCTGAATTGAAGCTGATCCCGCGGTGGTCCGTCCTGCTGGCGGCGGTTGCCTTTGTCGGCGTCGAGTATCTCTTCTGGATCGTCCTCCCGCAGCACCGGCATCATCCCGGGCCGCCGGTAGGCGTGCGCATCTACTTCGCGCTGACCTGGGGCGCCCTGACTGCGCTCTACATGCTGATGATCGGCTATGTCAGCAAGGACGCGCCCCGGCGGATGATGAGCGCCCAGATCTGGATGCTGGTCTGCTTCGTCATGCCGGCGGGTGTCGGCTCAGTTCTCTATTTCCTCCTGCGCCAGCCGATCATCTCCATGTGCCCCGCCTGCGGCACCCGGATTGAAAGCGAGTACCACTTTTGCCCCCAGTGCGCCTGCCAGGTTTCCGCCGCCTGCGGCAACTGCTACCGAAGCGCCCGGCCCACGGACCTCTTTTGCGTCCACTGCGGCCACGACCTCGCCTCCGACAGCATGCCCGAGCGGGTCCGCCAGACTCTCTCCTGAACCCTGGTCCACACATGTGGCCACCACAAACTCCAGGCGCGAGCGACCAAAGCGAGCGAAACCCGTAGTACGCGCCGCAGGCGAATGTGGGTGGACGGCCAGTCCGTTGACCCCGCTCTTTTCGCCTACCTATACTCGTGGTGGCCCATGACCCTCAAAGCACTCATCATCGATGACGAACAGCTCGCGCGCGATGAGCTCCAGTACTTGCTCGGCTCGATTGACGACGTGGAGGTCGTGGCCCAGGGAAAGAACGGCATCGAAGCTATTGCCCTTGTCCCACGGTTCGCACCGGATGTTGTCTTCCTAGATGTCCAAATGCCCGGACTCGACGGTTTCGCGGTGCTGCGCAAGCTGCTGGAGAAAACCGGACCGGAGACGCTGCCGCAGATCATCTTTGCCACCGCCTTCGACAAATATGCGGTCAGGGCGTTCGAGGTAAATGCGGTCGACTACCTTCTAAAACCGTTCGATCGCGGCCGCCTGGAACAGGCAATCGACAGAGTGCGGGCCCGCCTGCAGAATCCCACTCAGCATCCGACCCATACCGGCGACGAGACGGCGCCATCCATCCGGGGGACCCCTGCGCTCTCGCGCCAGCAAGTCGATTCGTTGATCCGCCTGATTGAGCAACAAAGCAGCGGGACGGAGGCGAACGGCCGCAACAGCAGCAGCAAGATCGTCGTCCAGGCCGGCACGCGGATGCTGCTGGTGGACCAAAAGGAACTATGCTTTGCCGCTATTGATGAAGGCGTGATCTCCGTCTCCACGCCCACGCTCGAAGGCCAGTCAAAGTGCCGCACGCTCGAGGAGCTGCTCGAGCTACTCGATCCGCACATCTTCTGGCGGGCGCACCGCTCCTATGTGGTCAACATCAATCACATCAAGGAAGTGGTGCCTTGGTTCAAGTCCAGCTATCAGCTGCGCATGAACGACCGCAAAAACACCGAAATCCCGGTGAGCCGCGCCCAGACGCGCCGCCTGCGCGAGCTCTTCAAGCTCTAGTACGCCACTCGGTCAAGTGGAATTAAGGGGCCCCCTCAGTCGTAGCGTTCGAAGATGATCTGCTTTTTGTCCCACCCGAGGCCGGTGAGCCGCTCCCGGTTCGCGGAGACCATCTCGTTGAGACCGCAGATGTAGGCGTGGATGTTGAAGCTTGGCGCACCTTCCGCCGCGGTCGCAGTACTTTGCGCATTCTGTGCGAGGTGCTCGGCCGCGATCTTTGCGACGTGCTCCTGTACATAGCCACGCTGACCCACCCAGTCGGCCTCCGCGCGGCTGAGCGTGGTGACGTACTCAAAATCCTCATGCTCGGCCGCTTTGCGTGCAAAGAAGTCCTGATAGTAGAGCTCGGTAGGATAGCGCGTCCCGTAAACCAGCCAGATCTTCCGGCCTGCATTGAGCGGCGGCCCGTTGTCCGGAAAGAGGTGCTCAATGAAGCCGCGCATCGGCGCGATTCCGGTGCCGGTGGCGATCAGGATCGCATCGGTAAGCGGTTGCCGCAACGTAAACAGGCCGTGCGGACCGTGGAAGCTGATCGTGTCCCCCGGTTCCATGTCCGCGAGCAGGTTCGAGAAGAACCCGCCCTCCACACGGTTCACGCATAGATCGAAGGCATTCGCGCGGGGAGCGGAAGCAATGGAGTAAGCGCGCGTTTGCATTTTGCTGCGCGTATCTTCCCTGACCAGGGAGACGAACTGGCCCGGCTTGAAAGCAAATTGATCCAGGCCCTCTACTGCAAATTCCAGGTGAAAGCACTGCGCCAATTCGGAGATACAGATCTTCTGAGCAAGCCTTGCTGTGTAGAGTTCACGTGCCATAGTTGGTTGTCTGTCTATTCTACCGTCACGGATTTCGCCAGGTTGCGCGGCTGGTCCACATCGCACCCGCGGCGCACGGCAATGTAATACGCCAGCAGTTGCAAAGGCACGACTTCCAGGATCGGCAGCAGCAGCTCCGGGGCGTGCGGAATGAAGAGCACATGCTCCACGAGTTGCGCGATGTGCGCATCGCCCTCTGTGGCGACGGCAATCACCTTGCCCGCTCGCGCCGTCACCTCCTGGATGTTCGAGAGCGTCTTCTCATACCGCAGCACGGAATCGGGATTGGCCTCATCTTTGGTCGCCAGCACGACCACCGGCAGCGTTTCGTCGATCAGCGCATTTGGCCCATGCTTCATCTCGCCCGCGGGATAACCCTCGGCGTGAATGTATGAGATCTCCTTGAGCTTGAGCGCGCCCTCCAGCGCGATCGGGAAATGGATGCCGCGCCCGAGATAGAGGAAATCGTGTGCAGTGGAATACGGCAAAGCAAGTTGCTCGCACTCGGCTGCTCTCGTCCGCAGGATCTCCTCGATCTTTCCCGGCACGCGGTTCAGCGCGTCCGCCATCCGCGTGCTATCGGGTGCAGACAACGTGCCGCGCTTCTGGGCAAGATGCATGGCAAAGAGGAATAGTGCAGTGAGCTGCGCTGTGAATGCCTTCGTGGAAGCCACGCCGATCTCCGGCCCGGCATGGGTGTAGATGGTGCCGTGCGCCTCCCGTGCTACCGCCGCCCCGACGACGTTGCAGATGGCAATCGTCTTCGCGCCCTTGGCGATCATCTCGCGCTGCGCGGCAAGCGTATCCGCCGTTTCGCCGGATTGCGTGATCAGCAGTCCAATCGCGCCCGGATCGGCTATCGGATCGCGGTAGCGATACTCGCTGGCGTAGTCCACATCCACCGGCACCCGCGCTAACCGCTCGATCATGTACTTGCCTGCAAGCGCGGCGTGCCAGCTTGTGCCGCAGGCTGCGATGTTGATGCCCGACGCGGCGCGAAACTCGTCATCGGAAATTTTCATCTCGCTCAGGTACACAGCTCCCGTGTCCAGGGAGATGCGCCCCAGCGTGGTCTCGCGGATCGACCGCGGCTGCTCGAAAATTTCCTTGAGCATGAAATGCTTGTAGCCGGCTTTCTCCGCCTGCACCGGATCCCACAGCACGCGCGTGACCTCGCGCTGGATGTGCTCGCCATGGAAGTCAGTCAGCGTGACGCCCGAAGGCTCAAGCACAGCCACATCCCCATCGCCGAGGAAGTAGATATTGCGCGTGTGGTGCAGAATTCCCGGCACATCG
This sequence comes from uncultured Acidobacteriaceae bacterium, assembly GCA_963797895.1. GTDB lineage: Bacteria > Acidobacteriota > Terriglobia > Terriglobales > Acidobacteriaceae > KBS-83. Next base: position 539,072 of record CAWCRD010000005.1, on the reverse strand, counting down.
GAGGCGACGAAGTATTCGTCCTCGCCCAGACCAACAACGGCGGGCGGCCCATTGCGCGCGACAACGATTTTGTCCGGCTCGTCGGCAGAGATCACGCTCACTGCGAACGCACCGGTAAGCCGCCGCGCGGAGCGACGCACTGCATCTTCGAGCGAAAGCGTTTTGCCGGAAACGGCAGCGGAGCGGATCTCCTGCTCGATCAGATGAGCGATGATCTCGGTGTCGGTCTCAGTAACGAAGGTATGGCCCTCGGCGGTTAATTCCTTCTTAAGCGCCAGGTAGTTCTCAACAATTCCGTTGTGCACCACAACGATGCGGCCCGTGCAATCGCGATGCGGATGCGCATTCTCTTCCGTGGGGCGCCCGTGCGTGGCCCAGCGAGTGTGGCCGATGCCATAGGTCCCTCGTATCGGCTGCTGGCGGATGACTTCTTCCAGATTGCGCAGCTTGCCCGGCGCACGGCGGAGTTCCAGTGCCTTCTCGCCCGTGCCTACGGCGATGCCGGCCGAATCATACCCGCGATATTCAAGGCGGCGGAGTCCGTCAAGAATGACAGGTACGGCCTCCTGCTTTCTGCCAACATAGCCAATGATTCCGCACATCCGGTCATTGTACGGGCAGCATCACCCGCGGCTGTTATGCGTTGGCTACTCTTCCAGGCGGAAGCTGTATTCTTCGATCACGGGATTGGTCAATACGTCGCGCGCGATCCGGTCGACTTCCTGTTGCGCGGCATCGCGGCTCGTGCCATCCGCCAGCGTCAGCAGAAAATATTTTCCCTGCCGGACATCAGCGACATTGCGGAATTGCAGCTTCTTGAGCGCGCCCTGGATGGTCTGGCCCTGGGGATCGAGCACCGTGCGCTTCAGCGTGACGTAGACATGTGCCTTCATCGTGCTTGATTATAAGGCTTTGGCCGCAACTGCACGGCGGGCTGGAGTATATCGGTATGGTCAATTATCTGGAACTTCCCATCGGCGACCGTTGTCCCGAAGTCATTGAAGCCGTCATCGAGATTCCCTTCGAAGGCATCAACAAGTACGAGTACGACAAAAAGCTCCATGTCTTCCGCCTGGACCGCAATCTGTATTCGCCGGTCCATTACCCAGGCGACTACGGCTTCATTCCATCGACTCTCAGTGAAGACGGCGATCCTCTGGATGTGCTGGTCCTGGTGGATGCGCCGAGCTTCTCGGGCTGCGTGATGCAGGTGCGCCCGATTGGCGTACTCGAAATGCTGGACCAGGGAATACCCGACGAGAAGATCCTCGCCGTCGGAAAGAACAATCCGCGCTATACCGACGTGTGGAATTACTCAGAGATCTATCCACACATCCTGAAGGAGATCACGCACTTCTTCTCCATCTACAAGGATCTCGAAGGCAAGCGCGTCGAGATCAAGGGCTGGAAGGATGCGGAAGCAGGGCGCCGAGCGGTTACGGACTCGGCCAAACGCTATGTCGAGAATCGCGAGAAGAAAACCGAAGTTATCGTTTGATGCCAGGTCAGCCGGCAGTCTCGCGGGTTTCCCTGCTGTCGTCGAATGTTTCCAGGCGCCCTCGTGACCACGGCGCCTGGATTGCGTAAGCCACCGGACCCAGAATCGCAATCACAGATGCAAGGCCCAGCGCAGGCACTTCTGCAATCTTCTCGCCACGCGCCATATACAACGCAATGGCGATCAACACAGTCGGTGGAATTCCAAGCAACACGCAGACCAGAGTGCCGCCCGGAATACGGAAGGGACGCACCAGCTCCGGCTCGCGCCAGCGCAGAACGGCAAGCGCCACGAATTCCAGAATCAGGCTGCCGCCATAGAGCACGAGATCAATCGAGATCAGCCGCTCAAAAGTAAGATTCACAGCGAGCGCCCATCCGGCGGCGCAAAGAATGATGGCCACCCACGGCGCGCCTGCCCGGTTGTGGCGCGCTAGCGCGCGAGGCAGAAATCCATCCTGCGCCAGCGCAACCGGCAATCGCGTGTATGAGAGCATGAGCGCGTTGCACATGCCGAACCCGTTCACCATGCCGCCTGCAACAATAGCCAGCCCAAGCCACGGGCCGACCAGCAAGCGTGCAGCATCTGCCCATGATCCGGTCGAGAACGACTCCACAGGCAGGCCGGCCAGCCGCGCAGCCAGAGTGGGCAGCACGTAGCAGACTGCCACCAGCGCAGCGGCGCCCAGCATGGCGCGCGGATAATTGCGCTGCGGCCGTTCCACTTCGCCCGCAACAGTCGAAGCGTTGTCCCACCCCATGTAATTCCACAGAGCGACCAAGAAGGCAGTGGCGAAATCCACGCTGTGCATGCCGGACGCTGCCGCGGCAGGCGCACTGTGCCGCACGCCGGCGACGACAAGCACGGCGAATGGAGCGAGCAGCAGGCACATCAGCCAGACGGAGCCGGACCCCACGCTCGCCGCCCCGAACAGGTTCCAGAGAAGGCACGCTGCCAGCACCGCAATCGACCACCAGACGGCGCGATGGCCAGCAGTAAGCGAAGGCGCCAGCCGCCCCAGATATAGCGTGAAGAGCGTGGGATAGATGGCCATATCAAAGATGCTGGCCGCCAGTGATAGCCACGCCTCCTGAAACCCCCAGAAAGACCCCAGAGCACGACGCACCCAGACATAAAAGCCGCCTTCCGCAGGGATCGCGCTCGCGAGCTCGCCGATCATCAACGCGGTCGGCATGCTCCACACCAGCGGAAGGCACAGCAGCAGCACGAATGCCCATCGGTACCCGGCGCCGCCAATGATGTCCTCAATGCCATAAGGACCGCCCGAAACCATGAAGAAGGTCGCAGCCATCAAGGGCAGCAGGCGCATCCGGCGAAACTGCCGGGCGCGATGCGATCCCCCTGAAGAGTGTTGCGGCATGGCGTTTACTGTAAATGCAATCGCAGCGGCCCAGCCCTGCCGGCGCGGTACGTTATAATCCGGCATATCGTCCCGTTCTAGCTGGAGAGATGGCCGAGAGGCTGAAGGCGGCGGTTTGCTAAACCGTTATAGGGTCAAAAGCTCTATCGAGGGTTCGAATCCCTCTCTCTCCGCCATACAGAATCGAATAAATCACTTACAAGATTCCAAGCTGAGAGCGGTCGACCGCCTTAAGAAAATTTGGTGTCCCATAGGTGTCCCACACTGCAGTTTGCTGCCGGAGCGAAACTGCACCGTTTAGTTCTGGAGAGTAACGGGGTGCCTGGCGGCTTTGCTTGGTAGACCCTGGTTGAAACATCACCCCAGTAGCTGAGTCGATTTGTACAGTGCGCCATCGCCTTTCGTATGGGATGGTTCCGTCCTCGCTGCGTCGCAACTCTAACCTACAACCCTTCGGTTGACAGCCGATCAGCCGCAATTTACTGCCAATTGCGATGAAGTGCTTACGACCAATATTTGCAATGCTTTATCAATGGCCTCAAGTATTCTCCGCTTCCCTGCAGTTTTGAAGGTGACAGGACTTTCGCGCAGGTCCATTTATTTTCGGATCTCAATCGGGGCATTACGTCTGGTTTCTCTTGGCGCTAGGGCAGTAGGATGGCGTGAGAGTGACATGAATGCCTGGCTCGAACAGCTTCCTCAAAGGGTTCCGGAGAGCCCCGTTCGAAAGATTTCAAGGCGTCACAGGGACGGCATGGTTGGTCAGGATCAACACCGATGCCTATGCCCGCGCTGCCATCTGTGCCGATCCTCGACGAAAACAGAGAGTCCATGGACGGCAGCGTAGCCGGCAAAAGCTATGGTCCCACCCTGCCGCAGCTGACTCAAACAGCGACCCTGGAATTAGCGGCACTGGGGCTTCGCCTGCAAGCGGCACCTGGTCTGTGCCGATGCGCGGCAGGCCTTTCGGCACTCGAGAAAGCACCTAGGCTGACGTGAGTCGCATGTGAGATGAAGACGGTCGTACTCGGAATGGGGAGAATCCCTGCTCGGGAACTCTCCCTTTTTACGCGAAGCGTTCGAGACGTGACCGGCACGCAAGCGACACACGGCTACGTAGGCAACAAATTGATCTAGCGCACGGGGCCAATGGTTCTTGCCGCCCACCCCCACTCGCCCGAATGAGCTCTTGTGTTTGGCACGGATAGCTGACCATCCTCCGTTATCGACAATTTTGTGAGGCTGATCAAGAGAGAAACTTGGGGGGCGTACTGTTACCATCATTCCGGCCCGGTCGGAGCAATGGCGGGAAACGACTCGTGACTCATCAAACTGCAGCTACAGACTGTAGCTACAGAGTGAACCGGAAGGCCTTCGATAGATCAAGAAAGCGATAGAAGCCGATGATCAATGATCACCTTGGAACAAAGCCAACTGATGCTGAAATGGTCAGACTGGAAGCAGCGAGACAGCGCCAACATGAGAGCGGCAGAGAGCTGCTTCGTACACAAGGGTGGTTGGAGTATGGTGTCCTGCTCACCGCGGCCGGCGGACTTGCGGTGCGCCTTGCCGATGAAGGTTTTCAATTCATAGAGGATTATGCTGTCCGGCTCCGCCAGGTCCAGGCGGTGTTCTCTCCCATGGATGCCCAAAACAACCACATCCGCGTCCTATTCGTGACCGTGACGGGCGCAGAAATGCCGACGGAACTCGCTACGCGGATTGAACTCGACCTGCAAACATCAGAGGAGAATCTAGTCTGGAGAGTCACAGGCCTGCGCATGGAACGCCCGCTTGAGACTTCGATGGAAATCGCCCGCAAAATCCTTCTAAAATTGACCGAGATCAGTAATCGTTTCGACATCTTGGCCAACGAACGCCCTGCAGAGGAAAATCTCTAGGTTTGACTGATTTCCTGACGTCGTAGGCGCCAAGTCGAACTCATCGGCGTCAATCTGGCTGCAATGGCGATTCCGCTACTGCACTATTTGAGATGCTAAGTGCGGAGAAAAACCCTTTATTGTGGTGAAAAGAGCCCTTGGCGGATCTAGCGATAGCCATCAAAGCGACTGTACGCTATGCAGCGCTACACGATGGAGGCTATGCCATGAGACCAGAAGGCTACCGGGAGGCATGCGTTCTTACACGGGATGTTCCCTACAGAGTTGCCGAGGGGCAGACAGAAGGGACGCACAACAGCAGTGGAACCCTTCACGTCGGCCGAGTCATTTGGATCCATTCGAAAACTTTCCGACTGCGAAGGCGAGGCTACCGTCTACGCGTTCGCAGATGGTGTGGGAATCGTCAACATCGACCCCAAATGCCTTGCTCCTACCTCATAGATTAGCGAGAAAGGGCAATCTGCCCGAGCATCTCTTGCGGAGAGTGCCATGAATTATCGAATGATCACTCTGGATCAGCCAGGTCGATTGGAGTGGTAGTCCCGGGGTCCGTCATTCAGGTGCTTTCCCGGTTCGCAAAGTAGTTCATGCTGAAACAACGGACCGAGCGCGCAAGCGGAAGCAAAGGCTTGCTGCTCTTGACTCGGGCCAATGCCGCTCATCGCGACTTGCCCTTCGCAGTCACTCGTCTCACACTTCATCCAGAGCGTGGAGACCTCTAGTGTCTCAGCTGGATCGGTGCCTAATGGATCATTCTGGCAGACCTGACAATCCTCTGGATGATATTCGTAAGCGTGCCGGCATTCTAAACAGAGGACATTCCGGCGCTGAGCGTCTGGATTAAACAACCCCGGATTCTCCCGGCCAATGTCGGGAACAGGGATGATTGCTCCGCAGTTCTTGCAAGTCAATGAATTGCGAGAAGAGCTCATCGAGAGGAAGCATACAACATCTTTCGAAGCGATCTTCTTCAGCGTTCTCTCTCGGGTCATAACCGTCGCGGTGCGAGCGCTGTTGTTTCAATATCGCAATCGCAGCAAATTCTTGCAGCCGGGAGAAAGCGTGATCTGCACCGTTCCTTGTCCCCAGCGGCGATTGCAATTCTCCCACTCAACAAGCTGTGCGGAGGTGGCACCGAGATACGCGAGCAGGCGGTGCAGCGTATCTGCGCTTTGCACCTTCACGCAGGGGCCGAGCATAGTGCGGCGGTCCAGGTGCATCGCCTGCACGGTGTAGCCATCGCTGGGCACGAAGTTGAGGCAGATGGTGCGCGGCGCCAGCAGTTCGCGAGGAACAGAGCGGACTCGATTCTGCGGGTTCTCTTGGTCGCAGGCCCCGCAGATGAGTCGGTCACCGAAGTAGCGGAAGCGCGCCGCGGGCGTGAGCGCGCCGCAGGCCTCGCAGTCGAGAGCAGGCTGCTGCGCTGCGCGTTGGCGAGCCATGCGTTCCCGTTCCTCTTTGCGGGGCATCGATCCCATGCGCGCAGCATAAAGCGACTCCGCAAAGTGGAAAAACGACCGCAAGCGGTGCTGCCTATTGCACCCATATTGGGCAGGACAGCGGGATGCACCGGGGCATGTGCGGTCCTTCACGTCTTGTTTCTGTGGCATCTACCCAATGCGTGAAAAACCCGCCGCGAGGGCAAGTTATTGCCAAGACTTTCCCGAGGCAATAGTGCAACCATCTCCTTGGTCTATCTGTGACCAGTTGTTTGCGTCGTCGTCTTCCGAAGCATCTGAACTATGCGGAGGTCCCGACCCATGGCATCTCAAATGCTCCCTGCATTGAAAGCGAGGCGTGCGGAAATCTCAGAAGGTATTCGCGTCCTCGAAGCGCGGTCGCCGGCGCGCAGCAGTCTTGCGGTCAGCCGGTTGATTGATCGCCTGCAACTTAGGGCCGAATGGCTAGACAAACGTATCGAGCTGGAAATGCGGCAAGCAGATTCCCTCCAAAGTCCCGCTCTGGTGGAGTTCCCGCGCTCTACCAACGCTGCTTGACTCGCGATCTTTCGTGATGAAAGCAGTGGCCAGCGCGCCAAGGGGCCTTTGCATCACACTGGGCTTCGATGTCTAGGCCATTAAGCGGGTTCCTGAACACAGACGTAATGAACTCTATTAAATGCTCCGAGTGCCATCAACCACCCGGTATGAACTGCCAGGCTTACGGCGGCAAGAAGCTGAGCACGCCGCATCCAGCTCGGACTACCCGCATACCTTCAGAAGTTCCCCGATCGGATCGAGCTTTACCAAGACGGACCCGATCGGATGGATCGGACTCTGCTTTATAACCAGCGCTTGCTCAGTAAAGCTTCTCGTAGCCGATCTTGAAGAGAATGTCAGTTCCGGAATTTGAGAACCAAGATCTAGAAGCGCAAGTCGCATATTGACTCATCTGACGCTAACTGCCTGAATTTACGAATGCGCTGCCCTCAAGCAGCCCTGGTAACCGTGACAGCTTCTAATCGAGCAGAGGCGCGTCATGCACGTGCCATGCCTCCGGTTCGGTGTGCGTGCCACGATACGGCGCGCAACGTCTAAGAAACTTCCTCCCATCATAGTTATGCAAGGCTATGCAAGGGCCAAACGGTCACCGAATCCATCCTCTGCCTTGCTGAAGGAGCAATAACATGAGTCTGCAACTATTACGATTGTCGATAGCGGCCTTGGCCATCGCGGCTTCCCTGAGTTCACAGGCTCAACAAAGCCCGCCATCGCAGACAACCCAGACGACCCAGACGACCCAGACGACGACCAGCGACACGAATTCACCTGCTATGTCGAAGTCCGAAATAAAGAAGCAGCGGCGGCAACAGAAGCACGAAGAAAAAGCTGCAAAGGCCAATGCCAAGGCCGCCAAGCACCAAGCGGATGCCAAGAAGGAGCAGAATAAGTCCGTGCAGGAGAACGAGAAGGCAGCAGTTCCGCAGTAACGAGCTTGGGACATCGATTAGTTACGGAAACGGAGAGTTGCGTCACAAAACTGACAGGCCGGATCTAACAATTCGCACACTAAATGCCCTCGCCTCCTCAATCAAGAGGGATCAAGTCCCACGGGTGACTCTGGTCGGGACTTTGTCTTAGCCAGACGGCCTCTTTCATCTTCCCGGCGGTAAATCCCTGTCCCCATCTGCCGGCATCCTTCTGTGGGAGATTGACGAATGGGCACTTGCTCGCCTGCAGATGCTTAATCGCTTCGAAGACTTGCCGTCGCGTAGCCGGCACGAAGCCGGCTCGCGCGCGTGCCGCGTCGTAGAGGTCCCCGCCTTTGTAGAAGCCGATGACGATGGAACGACTCCCGGATCGCTCGGGATGTATCCGCCGATTACGAACTCGTGTGCCAAATTTATGCGCGCAGTCGGCCAGCTGCTTCACAGTCTTCTTTGCGGTTTTCGCGGCTTTCTAAACCGGAGCCTTCTTGGACGGAGCCTTTTTAGCAACCTTCTTCGCAGATGCCTTTTTCGTCGCTTTCTTTGCTACGACCTTCTTTGAAGCGGCTTTCTTCGCGGCCTCTTTCGGAGCCGCCTTCTTTGCCACAGTTTTGTTCGGTGCATTCTTTGCAGGTGCTTTTTGGACAGCTTTCTTCGCCGGAGCCGACTCAGTAGGTGTCTCGGCAGGTGCTTTGCTCAAGACACCTGTCATCGTGGTCACCGCTGAACCGACCGCGGCTTTGGCCGCCCCTGCCAGATCTTCTGCCATCGCCATTCCGAACCCAACCGCCTCACCAGCCTTCTCCAGTATCGTCTTTTCAGCCATTCTCAGACCCCCTGATCTTGGCGTTGTTATGCGGTTGAACATTGTATATCGCGCGCTCCTTTTCAGTTGTTACCGCGATGTGCCTGGCAGAGGCGGCCTCTGGTGCATTGCCGTCTGCAAGACTTCGTCGTTACTACCGCCTGTGCGCGCTGCCAGCGTCCCAGCTTGGGCGACGAGAATGGTGGCCGTCTCAACGTCGGTACTCCGGCTCGCCTGTTGCGCTTGAACGAGCCGGCTTACCGCTGTCTCCGGAGCTTTCTTCTCGAGCGTGGCGACCTGCTGCCGTTTCGGTTTGGAACGCTTCTGGCCGCCTATTGCTATCACTCTCTTTGCTTTAGCCACCACGCGATCTCCTCATCGCCATGCGGCGTCTGAATCTTCTTCACTTGAACATCCTGATCTGGGTAGGTTGTGTCCGAAATCTCCTGCCACACCATCCGAAATTTCGTTGGGCATCTCTCTGGAAGGGACTAAGATATGGAGCTACGCTGCTCAGGTGACCCTTCCCCTACGGCTAATTCCCCCGGCTAAATTGAAACCCTGAACACCCTCCGGAGAGTCGCGTAATGGCAACCAAGGGAATCTCGAGAAGACGATTGAAAAAGCAGCTCCGATACGCAGTCCAAGGGATTTCGCTCGGTACAGCCGCTTCACTAGCGATCATTTCAGGTGGCATCCTGCTGGTTCGACGTATCAATGGAAGGCCCCTAGGCCACCGCGTACCTTTCGGTTTTGTCCTGTTCGTTACGGTCCTCATTGTGATCGTTTACTTGGTCTCGCGCGCGGAACGCGAACAAAGAGGTAGGAAACGGCCCCCGGCTCGCGCTGCTATTACCGAACTATCGGAAGGCGATAAGACAAAGAGTGCTTAGTTGTCTTCATGGCCTGCCATCAGTGGTTCACTTCTGAATCTTCTTACGAGGAAGGTAGAGAACTTATTCCCATCTCATGGCTTCAGCGCCACCAGCAGCGTGGCCTGCTCCTCGCTTGGGATCGTTCCCGATGTAGCGGTGAGATTGGAACCGAATACTGAGGTGCGCGCAATCTGCGCCGGACAATGTGCGAAGCTCTGTTCGCAAGAACGGCGACGATTTGGAACAGATCAAGGTCTTCTTGAGCATAGCTCCATTGAGACCACGGTCTAATATGTTGATTTGGAGGAAGACCTCGCCGTTGCCCTAAAGCATAATTACGATTGTGAGACAGATTTCACACCACGAGGTAGTGAAAGTTGCGCGCGCAGGAAGCTTATAACTGCTTCCATTCCGAAGCCAGTCCGGGAAGATACCTCAAAGATCCGCATTCCGGGCCGAACCCTTTCTATATTACGGCGCGCTTCGACAAGGTCGAAATCGGCTGCATCGGCCATGTCCATCTTCGTGATAATCGCGACATCAGAGCTGTTGAAGATGGTGGGATACTTGAGTGGCTTGTCTTCACCTTCGGTCACAGACAACAGAACGCAGCGCAATTCCTCTCCGAGATCATAGCTAGAGGGGCACACCAGGTTTCCTACGTTCTCGATAAACAGAAAATCTAAATCTTCGAGAGACCACGATTCCAATGCCTTCTCGATCATGTTCGCGTCGAGGTGGCAAATCGTGCCAGTTGTAATCTGTCTCACGTTGGGCGTTGCTCGCTGGAGCCGATCCGCATCGTTCTCTGTAGCAAGATCGCCCACCAGCGCAGCGACACTGTAATCAGCTCCCAGTCCGGTCAGCACTTTTTCCAAAAGCGCGGTCTTGCCCGAGCCCGGGCTTGAGACTAAACTGATCGCGCAGGCTCCCGCCTGATGAAAACGTTCGCGCAGGGCATGCGCGAGCAAATCATTCTGCTTGAGGACCTTCGCTCTGACCTCGACGATGCGTGTGTTCATGCCGCAACCTCCAGGTAGCTGATCTCGATCTCGCGTCCGGACACAATCTGCTGCGCTGCGATCTGGCATTCGGGGCAGCAGAGTTGGTAGATAGAGGGTGGCGTTCGCTCCTGCCGACAGACTGGACAGTATATGACGAGGGGAATCGTCTCAACCGAGAGTCGGGATCCCTGGAGCGGTGTTCCTTCGCAGGCAAGCTCGTACCCGAATAACAGCGCGTCCTTGTCGACTCCGGAAAAAACTCCTAACCTCAGATGGACAACTTCGATACCGACTCCGCCACGACTTTCTGATTGCTCAACGATCTGGTCCACCATGCTGATGGCGATCGACAGTTCGTGCATGGGTTGCCTTCCAATCAGGGCGCTACATGGAACGGATTTTTATATAGCGGACCAAGTCCGGGGCAGCGGAAACTGCGGCGGCAATTACGATTAAACCGAGTACGCTGAGCATTATTTTGGCTGTCATGTCTCACCTCTCCATCGCTGCTAATTGAACTGCGCTTGTCCCACGTTCTGAAAGAATTCGGCCCATCAGCTGTTCCACCATTTTTCGCGCTTCTGGAACAGCAGCCTGGACCGGCGGCGACAATCCCATGCGTCCTTCGAGTTCCTCCCCGAAATCGTTCGGTTCGCAGCCCACTACCAGTACCCGCGCAGAGATATTCCCCATTGAAGCCGCAAGGTTCAGCACACACACAGGGTCCATACCGTGAGGATTCAACTCCGTCTCAGTTGATGCTGACGTGCCCAGGCTGGCCAGGTCTGGTTCGAGCAGATAGAGCGTCCCAGGAGCTTCTCCGCGTGCCAGCGCATCTACAAGGATCACCGTGTTCCACGGATCGAGCAGGGCGTAAGCGAGATCGAAGCCGCGAATTCCGAAATCCTTCACCGACACGCCGTCCGGAAGCTGCTGCGTTGCGAGCGAACGCGCCACTTCTACGCCAAACGCATCGTCGCCAAGGAAGATGTTCCCAACACCCGCAATCAAGATTGCCGAATTCATCCGGGATTTCCCTCCGGACCGTGCTCAGTTAACGGCTCCACCTCTTCAGGCGTGAAGAAGAAGCGGTGACCGGGCTGGCGCATCATGCCGAACTCCCGCCCAGGATCATCGTCCAGCACAACGGCGAACTGGATCTGATCTTCGAAATCCTGCTCGATCGCTTCGATGACTGCCACCTTCCCGGTGAATGCCATGTCCATGATGTCTGCTTTTTTTTGGGGCCACAGGCGGACGCGGTCTCCTACCCGAAGCGCAACACCAAAGACGCGCACGCTCTCCGGGGGCGCCTTCGCTTCCTCCAGAGGGTTCCACTCGCCATTCATGGCGCGTCTCCTCGAATTTCCCGCATGCCGCGAATCGCGCCATGCGCCTTCAGCAGGCTTTCGTTGGTCAGCGCCTCGGTCCGTTCCAAGATGTGCCGGCCCCGTGCATCGCCGGCCCGCATCTCGGCCTTCTCCGCGTCCGTCAGCGTCAGCACGCGCAACGCCAGCATCTCGTCCATTTCTGTCCCGTCGAAGAAATCGCCGGCACTCTCGGGCGCGATCTTCGGATAGTCATACAAAATTATCGGCGAGCACAGCATCATGGTCGGGTCCGATTCATCTCCAGCTAATACAGGGAAGACGCCCACGTTCCGGCAGCTCGCGGCTGCTTCACGAAAGAGTTCGCCGGGATCAAGCAGCGAAACAAACGCTCCGTCGGAGACTGCCAGCAGGACGTGCGCGGAGACAAACGACTTTGCCAGCGCCTCGGCGCGTGTAGCCGGAACATTTTGTGCGAGCGCGCTCCTATTCTGCAATTCGAGACTGAGTTTGCATGCCCGCTCGGGAAGCTGTTCGGCCTTCAATGAAAACTCTGCTCGCAAATCCGTGTTCGCGCCGCGCCCCTCCGCCGGGTCGGCCGTATCCAGCGGCAGGGTAAGCACGAGGGGAGCAGCCATCAATTCCCTCAACCGAATATCACATCGTTCCCATCTGCGTTCCACAGCCTCTTCCCACGCCAGCGAAGGATCGGCGGGCCGATGCAGACTCTCTTCATCCGCGCGCAGCGGGGTCTGGGGTTGCCGCACCAATTGCAGAAAGCTGACCCTGACATGCACCGTAGTTTCTTGTTCCGCGATCGCAAGGCATTCCGCAACCAGACGGAAAGGCTCTGCGGGGCGCTGCGTCTCGGCATATGCGCGTGGGTAAAGTGTTCCGAAGTTCCAGCGTTGACGGTTCTTGATCGCACTCGCCCGGTAAGGATAGAGAATGTATCCCTCATACAGAATCGCCGCCGCGATCTTCTCAACCACCTCGAAGTTCACGCCTCCACCTTTTCCGCGTGCTCTGCGCTCAGCGCGCGAGTGATCGCCTGCTCCCAGGTGGGAAGGCCATGACGTACTTTGTAGCTATAGAGCTGCTCGAAAGTATCTCTCTGCAGGCACAGCCACGCCGTGTTGGGGAAATACATCTCCATCATTTCCTTCCACACAGCGACCGGCAGGCGAAAATTCGCTTCGCGGTCCCAGGGTACCTGAGTCACCTGCAGCGCGTTATCCTCGTCCCGATAGAAAATGGTGCCGCTGAACATCACGCACAGCGGAATCTCACCCGAATCCAAGGCATGGAAGTATTTCGTAGCCGCTACATTGAAATCGAAAGTACAGGGAAGTTGCAGGTCCACCACAATGCTTCCGGTAAATCCCGGGGTAGAGATGCTGGTATTCATCCACAACAGCGGCCGCACTGTTCGACTCCATCGTTCGGGCTCACCAAACAAGTCCAGCAGTTTTTCCTGTTCTGGAGGCAGGTAGCGGCGCTTTGCCGGCTCAATCTGCACCTGGCATCGCAGATTGAGCGAATGAATGGCTTCGTCCTCCGGCACGTTCACGACCCGCAGCTTCAGTGCAATGACCGGCACTGCCGCATGGGCCACCGCCTCTGCGCCCTGGATTGCAAAATGCAGTTCAGGCATGGGCCGGCTCTCTTACATCTACGCTCCGGGCCTTCAGATCGCCGAAGTACCCGTGAATCTCCTTCCAGACCTCTGTCCCGCCAGAGAGTCCCCGCCAGTGCATCCTGATCAGTCCCACCAGCCGATAGCATTCATCTATCGGAACGATGAAATACGTCGCGGGAGTCGCCACCCGATTGACCAGAAACGTCTCCACATCCGGCTCCATCGTCTGCAGCAATGGGTGCTCCGCCGCGATTTCCTCCCACGATTCGAGGCTCAACAGCGACTCGATCGCGCCCGCCGGACTCGGATACATCGCTCTCACTTTGGCGGCCGCGCTGTCGCGATAGAAGAAGGCAAGGTTAATGGGAAGCATCAGCGACTCCCATTGCAGGTCTGGCATGGCAAAATCGGGGAGAGCACGAATACGCCGCGGCACCCGCAGATAGTGCGCTCCGATCTGTCCGCAGAAGAGCACAGCGCAGCCGTCGCAGGAGCACACGATCTGCCGCGTTTTCGGCTCAAGCAGGTGCTGGTGAGCAGATGCAAGTTCGGCGCTGCACAGCTCGCACCGTTCCGCCGCCGTGCGCCGCCGCGCAAACTGCCGCAGAAAAGAAGGTGGCGCCTCTCGCTCCGCCTCGTTTTCTGCGCCGGCTTCTGTACCGCTCTTGGCACTGTTCTCCGGCTCTTCGATCATCCCAATCCTTTCGCACCGCATGCCTAGGCGGGCGGCATGCTCGGCATTCGCGGATCAATCGGCTTGCGGTCGTCTATGCTGATTCCCGTCGCATCATCCGCCCGGCGATTGAATGGGGCGCCGCCGCCGTGCTTTCCCGGGAGGTCCTCGCCGCGGGGCGTGCCGGGCGTGTGCGAGGGGCTGTCCTGCCTGGTGTCCTGTCGCGCCATAAGCATCTCCTTCTTGGTTGAGAATTTCTATTTAAGGACTACGAGATGTGAAACATTGGAAGGTTCGCTCGCAGCATTCTCCGCGAGGATTTCGACAATGTCGGGAGCGGCTTCAAACAGCGCCTCTTCCACTGCGTTCTTGAGTGTGAGCGACGAAGACGGGCAACTCCCGCAAGTGCCATGGAGGCGGAGCTGCACAATACCATCGTGCACGCTGACCAGCTCGCAGTCGCCGCCATGAGATTTCAGGTAAGGTCGGACCCCCTCGAGTCCACGCGCCACACGCGTTTCCAGATCGTCCGGATGCAGGGAGTGGAGCAGGAACATGCTGGACACAAGTTCATCCTTGAGCGCCTCGCTCAGCACGCGCTCACCCTCTGCTGTTTCCACGCACCTGTCGATCAGCCGCTGCAATGCCGCTCCGTGCAGCTCAATGACAGATTGCACAAGCTCCAGCGCGGCGGCCCGAACCTCGGGATCGCCTGCTTGGTCCAGCTTGCCAGCGAGCTTCTCCACGCGTTCGGTTTGTGCGTGGAACTCTCCCCGTCTCGGCGCCTGTACCGGCTGCTCAGCAGTAGCGGCCATTATTCATGCCCCGCAGCCCCGAACATGGGTGAATGCTTAGTTTCAATCACTTTTCCGTCGCCGACATACATGTGTACGCCGCACGGCAGACACGGATCGAAGCTGCGAACCGTCCGCATGATATCGATGCCCTTGAAATTCTCCGGCCCGTTCTCCTCGAAGATCGGCGTGTTCTGCACCGCATCTTCGTAGGGACCAGGAGTCCCATAGATATCCCGGGGGTTCGCATTCCACGGCGTCGGCGGATAGGGATGGTAATTGGCGATCTTGCCGTCACGGATTACGACGTGGTGCGACAGCACTCCGCGCACCGCCTCGTGGAAGCCGCAGCCGATGCCCTCTTCCGGCACCGTAAACTCCGACCACGTACTGCTGCGTCCGGCGTTCAATTCGGCCAGCGCTTTTTCTACAAAGTGCAGGGCCGTCGCCGCAGCATACGCCTGGAAATACGTTCGGGCGCGATCGCGCTCAATCGTGTTGCTCCACTGCGGAATCTTCCACTCGAACTGCGCTTCGGGCAGGAGCGCCGTCTTGGGCAAATTGATCTGTACGCTGCGCCCCGTTGCCTTCACGTAACCGATATCCACCAGCCCTGAAAGCGCCGTTGACCACAGCCGCGCAATCGGGCCGCCGCCAGTATCCAGCGCCAGATAGTCGCCCGTACGCTTGTCATACCAGCGCGGCGACATCACCCACGTATAGTTGCCGGCGAAATCGCGCTTTTGCGGACGAGGAATCGTCGTCTGGTTCCACGGATGCCGCTTGTCCACCGGGTTCCCCAACGGGTCGCGCGCCACGAAGGTCTCTGCGCTCTGCCAGTCGTCATAGTACGAGCTGCCCAGCAGGATGCGGATATTCAGGTTGATGTCCACAAGGCTGTTGGTCACCAGCTCTCCGTCCACCACCACGCCCGGCGTCACGAACATCTTGCGGCCCCACTCGGCCATGTTCCGGTATCTGTAATCGCAATGGTCGGGATCGTTGTACGAACCCCAGCATCCCAGCAGGATTCGGCGCTGGCCGACCTTCTCGTAGCCCGGCAGCGCCTCGTAAAAGAAGTCGAAGAGATCGTCGTGCAGAGGCACCACTCTCTTCATGAACTCCACGTACTTCATCAGGCGCACCAGATAGTCAGTAAATAGTTGGACCGTCGCCACCGTCCCCACTCCACCTGGGTACAGTGTCGAAGGATGCACGTGCCGCCCTTCCATCAGGCAGAACATCTCCCGCGTCATCCGGCTCATTGCCAAGGTCTCGCGGTAAAACGACCCGGTAAATGGATTGAGGGCCGTCATAATGTCCGCGATCGTGCGGAAGCCGTGTTTGTCTGCGTTGGGACAGCGCGTGGATTGCGCCTTCGCCCACACTCCCGGATTGGTCTCCTTCACCATCTGCTCGCAGAAATCTACGCCGACCAGGTTGTCTTGAAAGATGTTGTGGTCGAACATATATTCCGCCGCTTCGCCAAGATTGATGATCCACTCGGCAAGCGCAGGCGGCTTTACGCCGAATGCCATATTCTGCGCGTAAACGGCGCAGGTCGCATGGTTATCTCCGCAGATGCCGCAGATCCGGCTGGTGATGAAGTGAGCATCGCGTGGATCTTTTCCCTTCATGAAAATGCTGTAACCGCGGAAGATCGACGAAGTGCTGTGACACTCGGCTACTTCACGGTTCTCAAAATCAATCTTGGTGAAGATTCCCAGACTCCCGACGATGCGTGTGATCGGGTCCCAGTTCATCTCCACCAAATTGCGTTTCTTCTGGGGAACTTCAGACAAGGTCTCAGGTGTCGCTGCCATGGCGTCGTATCCTTTTGTCAGTAAGTTTGCGGATGATAGCCAGTGGTCAACTCTGGCCGGGGATGCCGCCACTTCGGTTCTTTGTTCACGGTGGTGTTGGTAATACTGCGCATGGTACGGATAAACCGGCCATAGGTCCGGATCATGTTGGTCGAGAGTTTGCCGCCCGGGGGCTCGTCCATGAACGGCATGAACTTATCCGGAAAACCCGGCATGGTGCAGCCGATGCAGATGCCGCCCACATTCGGGCAGCCACCGATGCCACGCATCCAGCCGCGCTTGGTCACGTTGCAATCCACGACCGGACCCCAGCAGCCCAGCTTTACCAGGCATTTCGACGATCCGTAGTGCGTGGCGAAGTCGCCCTGCTCGTAGTACGCGCCGCGATCGCAACCCTCGTGCACCGTCTTGCCGAAGAGCCAAGTGGGACGCAACTGCTTGTCCAGCGGAATCACCGGCGCCAGCCCGGCCACCTGGTACAGCAGATAAAGCACAGTTTCCATGAAATTGTCCGGCTGCACGGGGCATCCCGGAACATTCACGATTGGCAGACCGGCCTTCGATCTCCAGTCCCATCCCAGATAATCCGCCAGGCCCATACAGCCCGTCGGATTGCCCGCCATAGCGTGAATGCCGCCGTAGGTAGCGCAAGTTCCTGCGCCGATCACGGCCAGCGCTTTTGGAGCCAAGCGATCAATCCACTCGCAGGTGGTAATCGGTTGGCCGGTGTCGGGGTTCGTGCCCATCGCCGCCCAATAACCGTCTTTCTTGATCTTCTCGTTTGGAATTGAGCCTTCTACGACCAGGACGAAAGGATCGAGCCGGCCCTTCTCCGCCTCATAGAAGAACTTCATGAAGTCATCGCCGACCTCATAGGCCAGCACCGGGTTGTGCAGATGCACCTTCGGTAAACCCGGAATCGCACCCAGCAGCACGTCCTCGATGCTCGGCTGCTCTGCCGCGGTCACTGAAACGCTGTCCCCATCGCAGCTCAGACCAGCCGTGATCCAGAGGATGTGTACATCCGAGACAGCCGGAGCCTTCGTGATAGTGCTTGCCTTTTTAGCCATAAGATTCTCCTTCTGCCACATGCCGGTGCACACGCAAAGATGCTGCGCCCGCCCCCGCCGCGATATAGGGCGCCCAGGGTGAAGAAGGGCAGTCGTGACATAGGTTGAGTAAGGATGAGGTCGAAGGAACGGGATGGATGAAGCAGAACAGAACCTGTCGCCTGGAAAGCCGGAGATGCCGGCTTTCACGTCCAACTTCGAACAGCAGCGACACTACGCGCATCCCGGCCAGTTCGTCAAAAAAAAATCCGGGCATTTCTATGCCCGGCTCGGAAGCGAATGGATTGATTGAAGCGGCGGTCAGCAGATGCGCGGCAGCTGCTCCCCAAACATCACGTCCAGCACCCGCGTTCCGCCTACTTCGGTCGTCATCAGCACCATGCCGCGATGTTCTTCCACCACCTCACCAAGAAGCACGGCATCCCGGCCAAGCGGATGCTGCCGCATCTGCCGCAGCACAGCATCCGCTCCGTTGGCCGCGACCACGGCGACCAGCTTGCCCTCGTTCGCCACATACAGCGGATCAAGCCCCAGCACCTCGCAGGCGCCCTTGACGGAGTCGCGGACGGGCAGGGCAGTCTCCCGCAAAACCATTCCCACCCCGGAGCTCCTTGCAATCTCGTTCAGCGTCGTCGCCACTCCGCCGCGGGTTGGGTCTCGCAGGCAGTGGATCGCTTCCTGGCCTGCTCCCAGCATCTCGGCCACCAGTCCGTGGAGCGCTGCGCAATCGCTCTCAATTGCACCCTCGAACTCCAGTCCCTCCCGCTGCGACATGATTGCCATGCCATGGTCGCCGATGTATCCACTCAACAGAATCTTGTCGCCGATGCGAGCCCGGCTTGCCGAAATACTCACCGGGCATTCGATTATGCCGACGCCGGTCGTCGTAATGAAAATCTGATCGCCCTTTCCGCGGTCCACCACTTTCGTATCGCCCGTTACCAGCTGCACGCCAGCCTCTCGCGCAGCGGCTCCCATGGACTCCACTACTCGTTGCAGATCCGCCGCAGCCAAACCCTCTTCCAGAATGAACGCGGCAGATAGATACAGTGGCCGTGCGCCGCTCATGGCCAGGTCGTTCACCGTGCCGTTCACCGCAAGCCGCCCGATATCGCCGCCCGGGAAAAAGATGGGCGTGACCACAAAACCATCCGTGGTAAATGCCAGGCGGGAGCCGTTGATTTCGAAAACCGCCTGATCATCCAGCTTGTCGAGAATCGGATTTGCGAAGGAGGGCAGGAAAATCTTCTCGATCAGTTCCGCGGTCAGCTTGCCACCGCTCCCATGGCCCAGCACAATCTTCTTGTGCTCGAAGATCGGCAACGGACAGCTCCCGGTCAGCGGAGAAGGGCCGAGGTAGGCATGGCTGCTTTCGTCCTGCGTTTTCGTGGCCCGGTCCATCAGATCACGTCCTCTTCCCCCATTGCGACATGCGTTAGGTCCCACAGGATATGGAGTAGTGCGACATGCGACTCCTGAATGCGGTGCGTGCTGTAACTAGGAACGGTAAAGCAGTATTCGGCCACGTCGGTCAGCCGTCCGCCATCCTTGCCGGAGAATGCGATGGTCAATATGTCCTTCGGTCGTACAGCCTCCAGCGCATAGATGAGATTGGGAGAGTTTCCGCTGGTCGAGATGGCAATAGCCATGTCGCCGGGTTGAGCTAGCAGTTCGAGTTGATCGACGAAAACTCGGGCAAAGTCTTTGTCGTTGGAGATAGCAGTCAATACCGCGACTTGGCTCACCAAATCAAACGCCGGCAGAGCGGGCCTCTTCTCGAGAATAGGATGGAGGTATTCGACCGCAATGTGCTGCGCGTCACACGCGCTTCCGCCGTTGCCCATCACCCACAGCTTGTGCCCGTCCTGGAAGCGCGCAGCCATCTTTTGGCTCAATTCACCGATCGCATCCGCGTAGAGATCGAGAAACTTCTCCTTAACCTCGATGGACTCGCGGCATTTGTGCATCACCTTCTCGCGCCAGCTGTTCACAACGGAAGTCATGCAGCGCCTCCCATCGAGTGCACCGCCCCGCGCGCTTCCTTTTCCGCCTTCAAATGCCGCCCATACGCGTAATACGCCGCGCATGCCCCCTCCGCCGAGACCATCGTCGCCCCAAGAGGTTTTTGCGGAGTGCAAAGAGTTCCAAAAGCGGGACAATCGTGCGGCTTTTTGATACCCCGCAGAATCTGGCCGCTGATGCAGACGTCCGGCTCACGCGTGTCTATTTCTTTCACGTTGAAAAGCTTCTCCGCATCGTGCTCACGATATTCCCAGCGCAGCTTGTAGCCGCTCTTGGGAATGATCCCGACCCCGCGCCACTTGCGATCCGCGATCTCAAACACGCTTGAGACCAGCTTCTGCGCCGGCCGGTTTCCTTCGCGGTCCAGGATGCGCGAGTATTCGTTCTCCACTTCGGCGCGACCCTGCTCGAGCTGACGAATTGTCATCAAAGTTCCCTGCAGAATGTCCAGCGGCTCGAAACCCGTGATGACGATCGGAACCTTGAAGCGCGCACTCATCGGTTCGTATTCGCGATACCCCATGATGGCGCACACATGTCCCGGTCCCAAGAATCCTTGCACGCGATTCTGCGGAGACTGCAAAATCGCCGCAATCGACGGCGGCACAAGCACATGCGATACCAGGACAGATACGTTTGTCATGCCCTCTGCTTTGGCGCGGGAGACCAGCATCGCGTTGGCGGGCGCCGTCGTCTCAAATCCAATGGCGAAGAAAACCACCTTCCTCTCCGGGTTTGCCCGCGCGATCTTCAGGCAATCGAGCGGAGAGTAGACCACGCGAACATCGCCGCCCTCTGATTTGATTGTGAATAGGTCGCCCGCCGATCCGGGCACGCGCAGCATATCGCCGAAAGAGCAGAAGATCACCTCAGGCCGTCGCGCAATCGCATGCGCCTTATCAATCATCTCCAGCGGCGTCACACAGACGGGGCATCCGGGTCCATGCACCAGCTCCACTCCCTCCGGCAGCAGATGATCGATACCGTTCTTCACAATGGAATGTGTCTGGCCGCCGCAGACCTCCATAATCACCCAGGGCTTGGTCTGAACGCGGTGGATCTCATCCACCACCTTGCGCGCAACCGTGCCGTCGCGATACTCGTCCAGGTATTTCATCGCCGGTCCTTTCCGGGCGCCATCTCCTCCACTACAGGGGAATCCAGCTCTGTCAGTTGGTCGAGATCCATCAAGGCCTGATAGGTCCGCTCAGCTTCAGCCTCATCCACTCTGCTGATCGCAAAACCAACATGAACCAGCACGTAGTCGCCGATCTGTGTCTCCGGCACATACTCCAGACATGTTTCGCGAATAATGCCGCCGAACTGGACCTTGGCCATACGCAATCCGCGCTGGTCGAACGTCTCTACTACCTTGCCCGGGATCGCCAGACACATTTCAGTCTCCTCGTCGCAACAGCTCATTCGCCACTGCCGCCTGGCCCAGCGAGATCCCACCATCGTTTGCAGGCACCAGCGCGTGCAAAAACACTCCGAATCCGCGACGTCGCAACTCTACCACCGTCCGGTGCAGCAGGTACCAGTTCTGGAACGTCCCGCCGCTCAGGCATACCCGCTCCAACCCATCGCTCCTCCGAATGCAGCAGCAGACCTCCACAATCGCGGTGCTTAACGTGTTGTGAAAGCATGCGGATACCTCACCCACCGGTCGGCCGGCCAGCACATCCCGCACAATCTCGGCAATTGCCGGCCGGAAATCGACTGCCCAGGGCTCGGTGTCCTGTAGCTCGAATCCATAGCGTTCCTCGACGTCCAAGGCCGCTGCCATTTCCAGCGCAATGGCTGCCTGTCCCTCGAAGGTCACCCTGGAACCCACGCCGGCCAGCGTGGCGACTGCATCGAACAGACGCCCGCACGACGAGGTCTCTACCGTTTGCACTCGCCGCCTGAGCATTGTGTCCACCAGCTCTAGCTGCTTCTGCTCCACTCCACGAAAGCAGTCCAAGCCAACTGGAATCTGCCGCCCGAACGTGTCCCGCAGATAACTCAGCGCCATGCGCCAGGGCTGTCGCACCGCCGCATCGCCTCCCGGCAGCAGCACATTACGAAGATGGGCGCGCCGTGAGAATCCCGCAAAGTCCGCTACCAGAAATTCGCCGCCCCAGATCCTTCCGTCGGTTCCGTATCCTGTGCCATCGAAGGCTATACCGATCACCCTGCCACGCAGGTGGTTCTCTGCCATGCAACTTGCGATGTGTGCATGATGGTGCTGCACACCGATCTTTCGCTCGATCGCGCACGCCAGCGCCATCCGGGTGCTCATGTAACCCGGATGTAGATCGTAGGCCGCCGCTCTCGGCTTGACCTTGAAGAGGTGCTGCATCTTGGCGAGCGTCTCGTCGAAGAAACGCATTGTCTCGTAGTTCTCAAGGTCGCCGATATGCTGGCTCAGGATTGCGTACTGGCCTTTCGTCAGGCAGAAGGTGTTCTTCAACTCGGCCCCAAAGGCTAGTACTTCCTTCGATTCGATTCCCAGATGGATTGTCTGCGGCGCAAAGCCGCGCGAGCGGCGCAGCACCCGCTCACGGCTCTCGAATGTCCGCACCACCGAATCGTCCACCCGGGTCGCAATGTCGCGGTTGTGCAACAAGAACCAATCGGCCATGCCATTCAGCCGCTCCAGGGCATCGGCGTTTGAAGTCACAATTGGCTCCTCGCTCAAATTGCCGCTCGTCATCACAAGGGCAGGAAACTCTGACTCCATATCCGGCGAATCGCTGAAGAGAAGATAATGCAGGGGGGTGTAGGGCAGCATCACTCCCACGGTCTCGTTGCCGGGCGCAATGCCGGAGGCCAATGTCGCGCCTGCCAGCCGCGGCATGATGACGATCGGCCTCCGCAAATGCAACAAGGCCGCTTCATCCTCCGCCGATGTCCGAGACAACGTCCTCACCGCCACCACATCGCGCGCCATCAGAGCGAACGGCTTTTCGGAGCGCCGCTTGCGCTGCCGCAACTCCGCCACCGCCGCATCGTTGCGCGCATCGCAGGCCAACAAAAAACCGCCTAGCCCTTTCACAGCAAGAATCTTTCCCTCCCGCAGCAGTCGTCGCGCTTCGCGAATCGCCGCCAGTGACTCTCTCCTCGCAAACGAGCAATCCGCCAGGGCTGTCCCGCGCACCACGAGTGTCAGCGAAGGCCCGCACACTGGACACGCATTCGGCTGCGCATGAAAGCGCCTGTCCTCCGGGTCCTCGTACTCCGCTTGGCATGCGTCGCACATAGCAAACGTGGCCATCGTGGTCGTCGCGCGGTCATACGGTATGTCGTAGATGATCGTGTAGCGTGGCCCGCAATGCGTACAATTCGTAAATGCGTAGCCGTGGCGTCGGTTCCGCGAATCACCGAAATCACGCCAGCACGCGTCGCAGGTCCCGGCGTCCGGAGACACCAGCGCGAACTCGCCCGCTTCTTCCCGGCTCTGCAGAATCGAAAACTCTGCGTCCCCTCGCGCTTTCATCTCTGAAACGGTGATCTCCGCAATCGCCGCAAGCTGCGGAGGATCGGCTCTCAGCCTCTCGAGAAATTGACGGACCTCGCGCTCGTCTCCTTCAATTTCAATCGTCACTCCCGCCGACGAGTTGAAGACATACCCGGAGAGCCCGAGCGATCGTGCCAGCTTATACACAAAGGGCCGAAACCCCACGCCCTGCACCACGCCCCGGACCTGGATGTGCTTGCGCGTAACCTTCGCGATGTGCCGCTGCGCCATAGCAGACACTAAGAATACTCGGGCCTTCAAGACTGCTCTTCCCTGCTGGCGTGAGGCGCATGCGGCCCTCTCGGCTGTTGGAATCTGGCGCGATAACCCGAGACGGACGGCGACACAATGGCATGAAGCGGTGCTTGACCTCGTGCCCTGTCCTTTGTCTTTCGTGCTCAGGGGGAATAGCGCAGCTTCCTTTCGCTTCATTGCTCATTGCGATGACTGGGCGCCGAGCTGTCGGTTAAGGACCAACTAGGGACATCTATCCGACACTGAACCGTCAAAAACGGCCGATGGGTCACAGATCGAAGCCTCGTAAATGGCCAATTCAATTGAGGATGGGGGAGAGAGAGGGATTCGAATCCTCGATAGAGCTTTTGACCCTATAACGGTTAGCAAATCTGTGTTTCGACCGAAAATCCATACATGAACATCTCGAGAACTTGCGTCGTGAGATGCGATCCCTCAATCCCGAAGAACACCGGGCGTTGCTGCTGGAGATCCGGAATGCCGCGTCCATCGTTGAGGAAACGATCTGTGGTTCAATCGCCCTGCCGACAGCACCACAAGCGGGAACGCTCGCGGCGACTTGAAGATGGCCTTTGATACCTGGTTGAAAGAGGAGGTTCGGGGCGCGGGATCGTCTCAAGGAAGTTGTAGCGCTGCTTCGGTTGCAGCTGCGGCATCAGTTTCGACAGTGCGGCTCAATTGGTAATCACCGCCAGCGCCCCGGCGCCGAGAGCAATGGAAGAGAAGAGCTGGGAGAAGTTGAGCAGGGTACGAAGTCCATTGCCGCGGTACGTTCTCTCCGGCACCACGATGGTATCGCCGGGATGAATGCGCGCCTCATCGAACTCATTGCCCCAGAAGGTCTTCGCGGAAGCGCGGCTCAGCACCGAGCCGTCGGCCCGGATTACGAAGGAGTGATCCTTGTCGGCATCGCGGTTCGCGCCGCCTGCCTGCTTCAGGTAGCCATACACGCGTCGCTGCGAATCGAACAGGAACGTGCTTTGCTCGTACACCGCGCCCACCACATTCACACTGGACGGTCTTGGCGGAACGATAAAGCGGTCTCCGTCTTCCACCGGCAGGTCGGGCAGGCTGTCCACCCCGGCGGCATTCGGAGCCAGGGAGAGCACCACGCGGCCACTTGCGCGCAGTTGCCGCAGCCGGTTGACCAATAATTGCGTCGCGGAAAGCGATGCGGCATTGGCCGCCTGATCCACAGCTGTAATGGCGCCTGCGGCACTCGCCGCTCCAGCGCGGTCGGTAGTTAGCTCAAGCTGCGTTACATAATCGTCGAGCCGCTGCTGCTGCACAATGCGGGCCGACTCACGCGTCAGCTCCGATCCGAAAAGATAAGCATGTGGCGTCAGGCCACCTGCGCGTTCCACCAGATGGCGCAAGGTCTCTCCCGGCTCGGCGCTGTAGATGCCGGCATGCTGCACCTCGCCCTCAATGCGGACCAGCTTGGTCTGCTGGCTCTGCGGCACGCGAATGTCAGCCTGCGAAAAGATGGTGATGATGTCGTGCGGCTGCAGTTCCAGATCCTGGCTCGGATCGTGCTCCCTCACCAGTTTGCCCAGGTCGAACGGAATCAATGTTGTCTTCAGCGTGACCGGGTCCATGCGCTCAATCACCGCGTAAGACCAGTCGATCTCCGGCGCCATCAGCGAGACATCGTTCAGGTAGCGCGCCGATGCGGTATTTTCCGTCCGCGCGATCCGCTGCTCGTCGGCCAGCGAACCGCCGCCGATGGTGTCATTGCGCGGCACCGTGTTCTGCGTATTCTGCGTAGGCTGGTCCGGCACCGTCCCCGGCATCTGTCCATCGGGGGGCGTAAGATCCGCGTTGTTATTGGCGCCGTATGCCATGTTGTTCGATTGCGCAGCTTGCCCGTTCAGATCGCCCGGCGAGCTCAGGCCGCCGCTCGAGAGCGCTCCATTGGTGCCGGGGCCGCCCGCTGACCCGCTCTGCTGCGCAGCCTGATCGGCCTGCTGCTGATCGTAAAACCGCTTCTCCTGGTCGCGCTGCAGATAGAGATAATATTGCCGCTGGCTCTCTGCCTGGGCGTGGCGGTATGCGGTGAAGCGCTGTGCGTAGTCCGGCTGGAAAACAGGCGAAGGCAGCCCAAGCTGATTCCGCTTCTGCCAATAGTCGCGTGTCACCAGCGCTTCGCTATTGGGCAGCAGCTCGCTCAGCTTCATGCCCGGATGCCACGCAAACCGCCCAGGGTCCGCCACATTGCCGCGCACGGTGACCGTCTGGTCGAAGCTCGGTGAGATCGGCAGCACGCGCACTATGTCGCCATCGCGCATCGGCGTGCTCTGGCCTTGGGCGTTCAGCGCGACATCCATGGCGCGCTGGTGCTGCTCCCGGTCGATCCGTTCGAGCGATGCACGCGTCAGCGACGCCGTGCTGGACAAACCGCCGGCATCCGCCAGCACGTCGCCCAGCGTGGATGACCCTCTGTCATCCCTCAGCTCGAAAATTGCCGGCGAGCGCACGCTGCCGTACACCGCAACCTGGGGCCCCACCTGCGGGAAATAGAGAACATCTCCCGGCAGCAGCGGCACATCGTGCGATTTATCGCCCCTCACCAGCAGATCGTAAAGATCAAAGTCCGTGATCGTCGTTCCATTGCGGCGTAACAGGATGTGCCGCATCGAACCCTGCGGCGCCGGACCGCCCGTGGCAAACATTGCGCTCACCAGCGTGCTGAGCGAGCTCACCGTGTAGCTGCCGGGGTATCTCGCCTGCCCGGTGACAAAGATGCGGATCGGGTGAAGTTGTCCCAGGTTCACCGACAGATCGAAATTCTTGTAGATCCGCGCGATGCCATCTCTGACCGTCTGCTGCACGTCCCCGTAGTGAACGCCGCCCACGTGAATTGCGCCCACATGCGGGATGTAGACCATGCCTTCGCGGTCCACCGTCACCTCGGAATTGAAATTCATCTGGCCCCAGACGCGGATCAGCAACTGATCGCCCGGGCCCACCACGTAACTCGACGTTGCCGGCACCTGGTCTACCGGCGCAAAGGTGCTGGGACTCTGGAGAAAGAGCTTCGCTCCATAGATGGGCAGCATCTGGCCCACCGACGAATAGACCAGGCGCTGGAATTCCGTCGGAAGATCCGGCGCGAAGAAGCGCTGGTAGTAGAGCGGATACGTGCGCGCGCCGGAGGCTTCCGTACGGCCGCCCAGCCCGTTCAGGTTGTCGAGATAGTTCGGCACCCCCTGCAGGTCCATCGACTGCGCAGGGCCGCTGTACGTTGCGCCGCCCCCGCCCCCGCCGCCGGTCTCGTAGGGGTTCTGCTGCGAGGTGGATCCCGGAACAGCCCCGCTCTGCAAACTGGGTAATTGCAATTGCTGGCCGGAATTCGTGCTGCCGCCACAATAGGAAGTGTTCGGATCGCAACCAGTCTGGCTGAATGCAGGCATCGGCTGCAGCACTGTTGTCGCCAGTGCGCCCGCCAGAAAGACCGTTAAGTATCGACTCATATTTCTAAGCATCCTGCGGTCTTGCGTAGCGATACATGCGGAACGCGTTCCACACATACATCGTCCACCATGAAATAGCACGAGGAAGCGGCAGCTTCGACGTATATCTATAGATCAGCCATGTGTGATAGGCGGCGTGCAGCTTGTTCGCGTTGCGGCTGGATTCGGACACTCTGTAGCGGCCCAGATCGCGCGGCACACGATGACCAATATGTCCCTGCTCGATGACGCGGAGCCATGCCAAAAAATCCTCATGTTTCGCCCGGGAACCAGTGGGAAAGCAGAGATCCGCCACATGCTCCCGGTCAAAGACCATGCTCAGACATCCGCCATGACCTCGATGCGTGTGCAGA
Source organism: uncultured Acidobacteriaceae bacterium (assembly GCA_963797895.1). Taxonomy (GTDB): domain Bacteria; phylum Acidobacteriota; class Terriglobia; order Terriglobales; family Acidobacteriaceae; genus KBS-83. The sequence goes on along the minus strand of CAWCRD010000005.1, from coordinate 511,753 downwards.
GTGCGCAAATTCAGTTCGTCTGGACCGGTGACGACCGCTCCCATGCGGGTCCCGTCCGACGTCATGTGGCGGTAATCATGGAAGACGAAGGTGGAGCCGTGAACCCGCATCCACTCCAGACAACGCTCAAGCTTTTCCGGCAGCCAGAGATCGTCCGCGTCCAAGAAGGCTATATAGCGCCCACGGGCACTTTCGAGCGCCAGATTGCGCGCCACCGCCGGACCGCTCTTGGAGGAGCTGCGCAGCAATCGGATGCGAGGGTCTCTCGCCGCAGCGGCCTGGATGATGGACACCGATTGGTCCGTGGATCCATCGTCGACCAGAAGATGTTCCCAATCGAGCATCGTTTGCGCGCGGACGGACTCAAGTGTCTCGGGCAGCCAGCGGGCTGCATTGTAGACCGGAGTGATGATGGAGATGATAGGCATAGTTCCTCTTCGCAACGCGAACGACCATAATGAAAACTGCGGTAGCAAATACCAAAGTTGGAATCCGCTCGTAAACGTATCCAAGATTGCTGCGGGGAGCTAAGAGCGCGCGCGTGAGGCACTCAGCCCAAATACCCGCAAACAGTGATCTTCGTCCGGCCCACACAAGAAATTTGCGACAGGTAAGACCAAACATTGTTGAGCCACACAGGACTGCTAGAAATCCCCCGGAAAGGAACAGTTCCAGGAGATAGTTTGAACCGGGGCCAATGAGTAGGTCTTCGCTGCCCGGCTCATTGGAAGCCAGAATGCGATCCAGCGTTGCGGGCAAGCTTTTCGATCCCCAAACATCAATGACGCAAACGCCCACCAGATGGTAGGGCACTACCTTGGCGGTCAGCGATACCATCAGTGGCGGACACCGTCCGTTCAGATCAAGGTCAGAATTATCCTGGAATAACTTCAGCGTGCTTCCTTGCGCGAAAAACTGCACTACTTCACTTCCGCCTGCAAGATTGTCACCTCGCGTGAACGAGGGCACGAACACAATTACACTTGCCAAGATACCGAGTTGTAGTAGCCGCCGCGCGGATAGTTTTACCCATCCGCGCGCAATCGCAATAATCACAATTGGCAATACCCCCTGCGCGAGGAAGAAGCGTCCCCAATGCAGAGATACGATCAGACGCGGAAGAGTCAATACTATGATCGATATGAGAATTCTGCGTTTGTCCTTCTCCTGCCTCGCGCCTCCAAGAAACATAAAACCGAAAAACAAGTGCAAATAAAAGACTGCCTGATACAGCACAGGAACGCCCTCGCCCGTCCCATAGTCCACGCCGGCACGATAGAACGAGAACTGGAGGGCTAAAAGGATGGCTGGTATCGCTAGCATTACTGTAAGTCGCCATGCCAGCTCTGCACATTGATCCATCAGGCCGTCGGAGATGAAGGTAAGGCGTTCATTGTTTCGCGGTAAAAAATAGCCAAATACGAAGCAACCGAAGGCGGCCGCGCTGATCAGGATGGTGCCGTTGTTTACCGGATCATCTATGTCTAGTATTAGGCGGTAAATAACGCTGGGAAGCCACCAAAACAAGGTGCAGGCAAATGCAAATGCCGCGAGAAAGAACCATTTGCCGCGGGTCTGCTGCTCAACATAAGACAGTTCAATACGCATCGCTTCCCGCCTTTGACACTTCCGCGTTGTGCCACACGGCAGGAGTTGTGAAAGCAGAATGCGAATCGCATCTCAGATATTGTGCGGCTATCGTGTTTGGAGCGTACGCTCCAAACGCAAATGGACTCTTCGTGGCCTTTGTGGCCCGTCGAAGAACATCGAGTACACTCGCGTCGTGAAATGAGAGCGGTAGAAGCTGAATCTGAGTTCCGATCAGATTCGGCGCAATCTCCAAACCGCCACCGGATGCGGGCATAGCAACCGCACATCCCTGACTGAGTGCTTCGACATAGGCCAGACCCAATGCCTCGGTTTCACAGGCGGAGACAAACACCTTAGTTTTCCTGAGATATGTGCGAACATCCAAAGAATTCAGAGCGCCGACAAATTCAGTCCTGGATTTGTCCTGTACCAGGGCTTCGAGCTGTTGCCGTTGAGGTCCATCGCCGATAATGCAAATTCGCAGCTCAGGATCTTCATCAAGAAGCTGCTGCATAACGGGCAGCAGCCGGTGTAGATTTTTTGCCGGGATGAGTCTCCCAACGTATGTCAAATAATTACGCGGCTCAGAAGACTGCCATGGCTCGCGGAAAACGGATTGCAGCGGGTTATGGACCACTGCATCCACGCGCAGCTTGTAGATGGCTCGGAGATGTGCGGCCACATAGTCAGAAACAGTGGTGAAGCGGCACCCAGAGCTAAGATTGGCGAGTTTGAAGGACGCCAGAATGGCCAGCGCCTTCAACCGTCCCTGTGCGTCGGGCCGCGGAAAGCCGTGTGCCACGCAGATTGCGTGCCGGGCGAACGGAGCCGCAAAAACCGCTGTCGTACTGAGAATCTTAAGGACACGTGGATCCCGCAATTCGCCCCAGCGAGATAAGATTCGGGAGGGGCGAATGATCTCTGCGGGGATTCCCAACTGTGCAAAGCCGTCGCGCAGCCCCGCAGCGAACGTGCTGAGGCCGCCGACTTCGCGTCCCCCTGTGATTAACACTTTCGTCGGTAGCTCGGTATTCATCCGGCGCTCCGAAACTCAAAGACACCCCGATGCACCTTCCGACTCTGCTGGAAGATGACCAATGCGAAGGACACGCCGACCATGCCCGCGCATACAAAGTAAGTGACGGCTGCTCCGGAGAGTCCCCAGCGCGGGGTGAACAGGAGCGCTCCGCCCGAGGTCAGGGTTGCGACCAGCAGTGATTGCCAGAGGAATGGCTCTCGCTTGTGCGCGCGGAGATAGATGGCCAGGCTCTGGACGACGAACACGCCCAGCGCGGCCAGCAATAGAAGCACGAAGAGATGCGGCGGCAGCATGCGCGCAGCGAGTTTGGGAACTGCATATTGCAGCACCTCGATGCCTGCCATGCACAAGGCCGCGATGCCGGCGACCAGGATCAGCGACTGCTTGAGTGTGCGAAAGAAGAGGCTGTCGAGCGCCTGGAATTCTCCGCGCGCGATGAAGTTTCCGAAGGGCGTGGCTTTGGTGGACATCCAGGGCAGAACCACAGCCCAGAGATATCCGGCAATGCTCATCGACATGCCCATGCGTCCGGCTTCGACCGGCCCGTGAAATGCAAATAGAACAGGAGTAAAGACCTGTGCCGTAAACCAGGAGCAGAGAAAGCTGACTCCCAGTCGCCACTGGAAGGGCCATATCTCAGCGCGCCAGACGATCGCCTTGGTCGCGTTGGGATGCCGCAGTAGCGGCGAAAGAACCTTGCGGCGGGACCACAGGAACGCTAGCGCGACGACGGAATAGCCGGCATTCACCGCGCCGGGCGACCACAGTCCGTGGTGCGCGATGAGGACGCTCCAGGGAACCACGATGGCGGTGACCCCCTGCGCGAAACGCATGCCGGCCACTTGCCGCACTTGACCGCAGCCTTCCAGGAAAGAGAGCACCGGGTTAAGCATGAACAGCGCCACCGTGGCGACTACGGCAAAGGTCCACGGACCATGCCACTGGACTGCCTCGCCAGCGCGCGCATGGCTGGAGAAGAACGCGGAGCCGGCGGGCAACAGGGTGGCGAGCATGACAGCTCCGGCCAGCAGATACCAACGCACAGTTTTTTGCAGCACGGCCGCGAGCCGCAGATGAGCGACGCGGTCGCCTTCGAAGCGGCCGTCTGGATGAAGACGCAGATGAACGGTTTCATGCGCGGCAAGCTGCAGGATTACGAAAGAGAAGCCAAGTTCGAAAACGGTCTGCAGGGCCACCAGGCTCAGCAGCGTGTAGTAGTAACCCTGCTCCACCGGAGTGAGGAAATGGACGATCAGCAGAACTGTGCCGGCGCTCCCGGCAATCTGGAAGACTCGCGCGAGCACGGTATAGGCAATGGCGCGATCCAGGCCGGTCAATCGTCTCAACCTCGCCAGCCGTCCGGCTTCGGCTGCGGTGTGCCTCCCGATGTCTACGATCACTTCTGTCATGGTTTCCACGAGATGAGGGCGATCAGTCCGTTGCCTCCGCTGCCGAAGGTCGGACGGTTACCGGGACGCCCTGCGCCTGCTCGCGCCGAAGCAGCATGGCCAGCGTACTGAGCAGGATTCGTATATCCATGAAGAGCGAATATCGGGTGATATACGTCAGATCGAACCGCAGCTTTCGCTCGGCCGTCGTCGAGTAGCGCCCGAAGACCTGCGCCAGCCCAGTAACGCCAGGCTTCACGGCAAGGCGGAATTCGTATCCCGGGACCTGCTCACGGAATTGCTGGACGAAGTACGGGCGTTCCGGCCGCGGCCCGACGAGGCTCATCTCTCCTCGTAGGACATTGAATAGTTGAGGAAACTCATCCAGTCGTGTTGCGCGGAGGAAGGCGCCCGTCTTCGTGATGCGGGGATCGTTCGCCGCTGCCAGCACCGGCCCAGTGTTCCGTTCGGCATCGGCAACCATGGTGCGGAATTTATAGAGAGTGAATTCGACGCCATTGCGGCCAACCCGCTGCTGCGTAAACAGCACTTTCCCTGGCGACGTAAGGCGGATCAGAATTGCCGTGGCGGCCATGAGGGGAGCAGCCAGCGTGAGCAACATCACCGAACCCGCAATATCCAGGGCGCGCTTGAGAGATCTCTGTCCTGGATTCAGATGGGGCGGCACTAGGCTCACCATCAGCAAATCGTCGACATGCAGCAGGGACGCCCCACTGACGAGAAGATCGAATACACCTGGAAAGAAGAAAATACCTTTTCCTAACGTCGAGGCCCGGCGAACGATAGCACCCTGGTCTTCGATTTCTCGCGTGAGCAGGATGGTTTGCCAGACAATCTCACCGTCCGAAAGCTGATTGAATTCTTCCGCTGTGAGGCATGCAGTGATGCAAAGCCAGGGCTGAACGGATGACAATAGCGTCTGACGCACCTGATCCGCACCTGCTTCATCAGCCGTAACAATAACTGCCTGCCGCGTCATTTCGCGGCGGTGAATCCTGGCGCGAATCAGTATCCGCTCGCAGGCGAGCCCCATGCCCTGCAGCAACGCCATGCCAACGATCAAGCTTCCAGGGATCGCGTAATTGGGCTCCCAGCGGCACAACAGCGTCCAGACTACGGCCATGACGCCGACGGACACCGCAATGAAGATTCCCAAATCCGCCAGCGGACGGCGATACCATCCTCGATAGAGCCCCAGCACCCAGAGAACCAGAAGGGCGCCGGTCGCACGCGCGGGAAGGAAATGCCACCAGGCGGCCAGATACACCGTTCCTGGAGTTCGGGCGGCCAGCACAAGAACCAGCCAGGAGCAACCAAGGAGTGTCAGCAAGTCAATGAGAGCTATAAAAGGCGTGTAGTTCAACAGCGAGTGTTTATGCTCAGCCACTATCTATCCCGTGTACTACAGCAATACAGCTCTTTACGTTCAATGCGGACCATTGCGCAACCAGGGCCCATTTATGAATTTCTGAATCTGCGACCTGCAAGTGCGTGCTTCAACCTTTCTATCTGGTGCGCGAGGTATGGATCCGAACGAATCAGCTCCTTCCAGGACGAAAGAAGCGCCAGACCGGATCCGATGATGATTCCTGTAACCGCGGAAAGCAGCAATGTAAGCAGGTACTGCGGAGAAGACTTCCGGTCCGGTTCGATTGCCGGTTCGAGCACCTGAATGACGGCTGCCTCTTTTGCTTCATCCAGTCGGGCAGCGTCGTACTGTTTCATCAGAAGGTCGAATATGGCCTGACGATACTGCAGTTCATGTTCTGCGCGGAGGTATGCCATTCCGGCGCCAGGAACATCTTGGAGGCTCAGATCCCCGAAGCCTGAGGCACGGCTGCGCTCTTCCATGTGAGCAGTCTCTGCCTGCAGCGAAGACAATTCCCGCTCAGCGATCTGGACGTCCGGATTGTGTTCCGTCGAAAATGAGCGCAGAGCTTCCAACTCCACCTGCTTGGCAGATGTCTGCGCATGGAGCGCTGCCAGTTCTTCGATCATGGCTCTTGCCTGGGCATCTGGATGCACGAGCCCTTTCTTCTGCTGGACCTGCTGGAATGCCGCTTCCGCTCCAACCAAGGCGATTTTGGCAGCGTTCAACTGCTCTTCATAAAAAAGCCTGCGCTGCGAAGCCTCTGTTACCGCAAGATCCTTGGTCAGGATCCGTAGCTCCTGGGTGTAGCCGTTCGCGATCTCGGCAGCGCGCTTCTTGTCGTGGTCGCTGACGGAGATCGCGATGAATCCTTCCTTCTCTGAGACGATTTCGCTTCTGCTCGCCAGCTTTTTTCGCGCGCCTGTCATATCTTTCGCGTGGTAAAGCGACGCAAGGGAGAATTTGTGAATGAGAGCATCCGCCACCGGGCGGGATTTCAGCATGCCCACATAAATGTCATTGGGATTCTTCAGGCCCAGTCCTTGGCCTGCCATTGCCGCTAGGGAACTGCTTCCCGCGCTCGCAAACTGGCTCACCAGCAAAGATGCTGCCGGGGATGTCTGGTGTGGGGTCAGAATTCTGGTTGTAGCCGTATACCGGACGGGCAGCACGAGGCAGAGCAGGCAGCCGGCAAGCACCGCAATCCCCGTCACCTTCAGGATCAGCCATTTCCGCCAGGCAAGCTCGGTCAGAACCTCGATGAAGCTCACATGAAAAACAGCAGTGCCCACTCTGCTCGGGGGCCTTCCGTCAAACGTGGGTTCCGTTTGATCGGGCGTTAGATTGGCTACGCTCATCGCTTCTTGTCCTCAGTGCCGGGTATCGCTGAGGACGGCCGCGATTAGAGCGATTTGCGAAAGAATTTGTAACATGGCCTCGAAACTTCTCAGTCCCCTCTGACTATCGCCGGAACCAAAACGGCAGCTCCGGGCATCAGGCATTCCTAAAATTCGCCGCGCCACAACGTATTGCCGGCCTGCCGTGTGACGGTCTATCCAATTCCAATCAGAAGCTGTCGCGCGTGCATTTCCATCGCGATTCAGCTCTCCGATGCTGCTGCTTCAGGAATCCGGAGTCAAGGGAAAACTGCAGAGGAATCAGATCTGAACCTGCTTTCCCTCATCCCCGCCGCCTACAAAAGGCACAATGCTTGTTGCGTGATCGTGCTGATTCATCGCAATTTCATAGAAAAGACACAGCTCCGTCCTCTCCGCCTGAACGACTGTTTGCCTCGCCGGCCATGCGGAAACGTCCACTCAGCGAAACGTGACTGGGATGATTCCTCGGACATAGAGAGAATCACGTTTCGCCGCCCTCTGGCGGAAATTGAAACAGCAATCTGGTGAATTGGCGTGATCTTAGCACAGTGGCAGTTGCGGATTACCATGCGCGCTGATTAGCTCGTTGTATTTTTTGGCTATTGCATTCTGGATGATTCAATGATTAGCTCTTGCCATAAAATGACAACCCTTCTCATCACTGGAATCGCGGGATTCATCGGCTCCAACTTGGCGAAGTCAGCTCTGGAGCGTGGCTACGACGTCCGCGGGATCGACGACTTCAGCTCAGGCAAGGAAGCCAATCTCGTGCCGATCCAGGATCAGATCAGGTTGTTCCGCGCGGATTTGTCGGATTTTGTAACACTTCGCCGGGCATGCGACGGAGCCGATTGTGTGCTCCATCATGCCGCGATTGCCTCAGTGCCCAAATCGATGAACGACCCCATGCAGAGCCACGAGTCGAACGCTACGGGAACGTTGCGGCTGTTGTTGGCTTCGCGAGATGCCGGGGTACGGCGAGTGGTGTTTGCGTCCTCCTCTTCCGTGTATGGGGACCAAGAATTGTTACCAATTCACGAGGCGCTACCACTCGATCCGCTTTCGCCCTATGCCGCTTCTAAGCTGGCGGGGGAGATGTACATGCGGATTCTCAGCCGGTTTTTCGGAATTGAGACCGTGTGCTTCCGCTATTTCAACGTATTCGGACCGAACCAGGATCCCGATTCACCGTACTCCGGGGTGCTCGCGCGTTTCATCCAGCAGATGCTCAATGGTGAGCAGCCCACCATCTTTGGAGACGGTGAGCAAACGCGGGATTTTACCTACGTAGAAAACGTCGTTCAGGCAAATCTGCTGGCCATTCAGGCGCCCGCCGATCAGGTAGACGGCCGTGTTTTTAACCTGGCAACCGGCCGTCAGGCTTCGCTGAACGAGGTTTATGCCATTCTTCAGAGGGCGATTAGGTGTAGGCAGACTCCGGTATATGCCGAAACGCGCCAGGCGGATATTAGGCATTCCGTTGCCGACATCTCTGCGGCACGCGATGCGCTGGGGTTCCGGCCCACCGTGGGCCTCGAGGAAGGTTTGCGCAAGACAGTTGAGTGGTACCGAACAGCGTCCAGCATCGTTCCGGTGTAAGCGGTTCGACCCGTCCTGTTGGCGATCAATCCCACTATCCAAGACTAAACGAAGTGCTTCAGGAACTCAGGAATTCGTTCCTTTCCGCTCTCAATTTGACAGTTGCCGAAACCTATTACCGGACGCGAGCGTGACCGCCTCACTCCGAGCCCCAGTTAGTTTCGCCAATCTGAATCACGAGTGCCCCGGGGCTGACTTGCTAGCTCACCGTTGCTACCCCGGCGAGAGATCTCGTACAGCATTCGAAGGTGGCAGCATAAGAGCCTATTCCATAGCTACTGATTCGTGCGCACCTCACACATAGCTCATTGGCAGTCAACGAGCGAAATTACCATTGGTCTCGTCTTCCACCCGTTGGGAAAAGGGTGAAAGAATGCTGATGCAATCGAACAGTCGTGGACTGATTTCTGCTACCCATCAAAGGACGCCATTGGTGAAACCTCGGTGCCAAGTTTACGAGCGGATATTTCGACCAGACATGACTTCGGTAATGGATTGGATCATTCGCTCAGCTGTGTCGCACCCAACGTCAGCATCCCATTGGCTGTTCTCATTGAATTCGGAGGCGGGTCGAAGAATGGAAAGTCACGGGAAACCAAGTATCCTTAGATCCAGCACACTCTCAATAGCCGGGAGGAGGTCGCCGAGCGGAAGCTGTCCAGATTGCCTCTCACCTCTGCGCCGGCTGTCCATCGAGGATGTTATGGCAGGGGAAGACACCGCTTGGACGCAGTGCTTTGCCGATGTGGCCAGCGGCTTGGCTCCAGGGCGTTACCGGTGCAACGGATGCCTCACTGAATGGTGGCAATTCCCAATTGTTGCGGCGAGTTGAGAACCGTATTGCCGCCAAGTGTGCTGTACGACCTGCTCACGATCCGGTTTCAACGGCCGCATTACAAAACTGCAGCGTAAGACGCACTTCTTCATCACGAGAAGGCAACCGAGCAGCCCGCGAACAAATGCATCAGCCTGCCGCAAATACAAAGAGTGTCTGCCCAAAGAGCAGGTCGATCTTAATCGAGCCAGCTTTTGGAATTTGAAGCTTCCGGTGACTGGGCTACTGCCGGATTACCGTGCAATAGCTGCCCGGACGTGAGCAGAAGGCTAGCAGCAATCGGCAAAAGGCCTTTTAACCTGACAACAGCGAAACGATAGGCTCGCCCGGTGTGCGCTGCTCACCTGCCAGGATGAGCTAGTTAGGGTTCGCAATGTCACAAATACGAGGACTACCACAAACGTTGCAGCTCCGATTCACAAATAGTTATGCAACCTCTTATGTTCACCTGTATACCTTGGCAAGGAATTTCCTATCCACCCCCCTAATTAGGAAAGGTCCATTGATGTTTTCGAAGCTGTGCCTATTTTCATGTTTAGTTGCCGCCCAATTCGTCAGCGCGCAAACTGTTCCACGATCCTTCCACGTGTGGATGGTCACCGAGGAAAATCACAGCTTTGAAGATGTGGTCGGCAATTCTCAAATGCCGTACTACAATCAGCTGCTGAATCAATATGGACTCGCCACGCAGTTCTACTCCAATCAACATAGCTCGCTGACGGCTCTAATGTGGCTTGTGGCCGGGGCACCTGTTGAAACCAACAACAACACGGTCTCATGCAATCACAGCAATGACAATATCGTCCGCGAGCTGTTAAAGCAGGGATATACCTGGAGGTCCTACCAGGAGAACATGCCATATGCCGGTTTTCAGGGACTCTACGGAGGCACAAACAATGACTACTATCGTCGCCACAATCCACTCATAGATTTCGCCGATGTCTGCCCGGGAACGCAGCAGGACACGAACAGTGTTCCCTATTCCCAGATGGCAGAGGACTTTGCTCTGGGCCAGACAGTCAACTATGCCTACATCACTCCGGATGCCACCGAAGACGCCCACAGCGGAAGTCTACAGGCCGCCGATCATTGGCTTCAGGCAAATCTCCCCGCGATTCTCGCTCGCCCGGAATTCAGGCCGGGAGGCGACGGCATCCTGTTCATTGTTTGGGATGAAGGCACTCTTTCCACCGACAATCGTTGCTCTGCCACGGTTGCGCAGGGATGTGGAGGACGTACTGCTACTCTCGTGATTGGTCCCCAGGTGAAACCGGGCTATAAATCCACTGCTACTTATCACGGGGAAAATGTGCTGAAGACTGCGTGCGTGGCAATGGGCTTGTCTACATGTCCCGGCGCCGCGCAGAATGCTACTCCGATGGCGGACTTTTTTACGACCGGCTCCATATCTGGGAGTGCGTCCAATGGTGTCGTCATTTCAAGTCCGGGAAGCGGGGCTACGGTCGTTGGAGCCGTGCATCTGATGGCTTCTGCATCGGAGAGCCAGGCGGTAAGCCAGACCCAAGTCTGGGATAACCATTTGAAGCTCGGCGTGTATGGCACTCAGGTCAATGCCACCTATAACTTGCCCCCCGGGAATCACACCACCACGGTGATCGATCTAGATTCCGCTTCCCACGTTATTCATCAATCTTCGGTGAATTACACCGTGCAGTCGCTGGTAAATGGAGTGCAGATTATTTCACCGACAGCGAATGAGAACATTGGGCAGTCTACGGTTCACGTTGTAGCTCATGCAAGCGAATCGCAGACGATAAGCCAAATTCAGGTTTGGGACAATGGAGTCAAGCTAGGCCGGTATTCAGGTGCAGACGTGAACCAATACTTCACTCTCACACCTGGCTCCCACACTTTGACGGTTCTGGACCTCGATAGCCATAGCAGCATCATCCATCGGTCCACCGTCTCATATTCTGTGCAATAGGATAATGTCGAGGTTGGGGCCGGGCACATTCGGTCGCTATAGTTGCTCGGCTCCTTACTCCGTCGCGATCACAACTTTCCTGATGCTCAGGGATCCTTTCCGCCCGCATTACGAACCGTAATCGGTCCGCTCGCAAACCGAGGAACCGCACCTCGCCCGGCTCACCCTCATCCTTGTCTTTGTCCTGTTCGGCGTCCTCTCCGTCATCGCCGCCTGGGGCGGAAGATTGCGATTTGCGTGATCATGCTTTTAGTTGAGCGGCTGGACGTCGGAATCGATGCTGACGGCGCATAACATTGCGGTGGCGAGCAGAATCAACGGGCGACAGTGTCAGGCGTGAGCCTTCTTCTTTTAGTCGCCTTCTTCGGTGCTCTCTCAGGAAGTTTTATTCCTTTGCTTGCCTGCTCCCATTCCTCGACGTCCACTCCCTGCTTCTCAAGCCTGCTCTTGTTAGCTTCGAAGTAGCGCCTGTGCGCCTCACTCTTGAATGGCATGACCCCTCCATTAAGTGGCAGTGGATCCGACCCCATTCGGCATTTCCATTGAGTTGCATTTTGGACGTATCAGACGTCTCCTTTGCAACCCGCGTGACCGCACTGACATGCAATCGCGGTCGTACCTTTCGCTGCCTCGCACTGTGGGCTGCAAAACTTGTCTTGCGTCATGCAGCTACAAACCGGATTCGCGCATTTCTTTGCCTCGGCCATATATCGCTCCTTTTCCGCACACCTCTAGTCTGATGCTCACTCCCGAAGTTTTGCCATCGCGTGTTGGGCAAAATACCGGCTGGAAAGCTTGCTACGCCGGAAGATGGTGCGGCGGCGGTTGTCTTTCTAGCCAGTGAGGAGGCGAGCATAGTGAACTGCCACGCCCTCCTAGTAGACGGAGGATGGACCCCATGGTAGATGCTTTGTGCGCGAATCAAAGGATCCCAATTCTTCGCCAGGTAGAGCGCGCGGGCCCAATTAGTAGTCGTTCGCCCGCCTCAGTGCGGGCGGGGAGACCAACTCCTTTAAAAAGTGAAGGAAAGATCCGGTTTTGTTGACGCGGCAGCGCAGCGGATTATTGACCCGCCAGATTGGAACATACGGTCAAAACTCCTTGTGACGGATCCTGAATCGCCCTTTTTGTGTAACGGCAGGATTATCCAAGACACGATCACCAGGAGACGGTTTATCAGGACACCATCATGAAGACTGCGTGGATTCGCCGTACCGTTTGGCTACCTTTGGTTCCCATCTCTGTCAGCGCAGCGGCTGCCGTCTGCTTTCTTGCCAACCTACGCCATTTCCGCGATGCAAGTGGCGCGGTGGCCACATTTAACACCGGCGGCGACATCAACCGGCAGAATGCATTCTTCCAAAGCCTGGGAACGAATGGTCGCACGTGTGCCACTTGCCACCAGCCGGACCAGGCATTCAGCCTCAGCGCGAAGGGTGCCGACGAGGTGTATCGGCGCACGCGAGGCGACGATCCGCTTTTCGCTGCTGTGGATGGCGCGAATTGTCCCACCACAACCTCCAGCGACCGCGCGGCACATAGCCTGCTGCTCGAGCGGGGACTTTTCCGGATCGGACTAACCATGCCGGAAAATGCCCAGTTCACCCTCGAAGTCGTGCACGATCCGTATGGCTGCGCGATCACCATGGATCCGGCGACCGGTCGACCTGTAGTGTCGGTGTATCGGCGTCCTCAGCCGTCGACCAACCTGCGCTTCCTCAGCGCCGTCATGTTTGACGGACGCGAGACCGTGATGCCCCTGAATAACGCTCAGACATTTGCAGTAAATCTCTATCAAGACCTGACCCACCAGGCGATCGATGCTACCGAAGGTCACGCACAGGCCGCAGGCATCCCGTCCGCACGGAAAATCGATCAGATCGTCCGGTTTGAGTTAGGTCTTTCAACGGCACAGATCGAAGACAACGGTGCCGGCCCACTGAGCAGGAATGGCGCGAGCGGCGGTCCGAGTGCGCTGGCGGCACAGCACTATTATCCCGGAATGAATGATGTCCTTGGCGGCGATCCCGATGGGAAAAAATTCAATTCGAATGCATTCTCCCTCTATGCGTCATGGCAGAAGACAGACGATCCTTTCGACCGGCGCCGCAACCAAAGCTACAAAGCGAAGGAGGAAATCGCAGCCGGCGAGAATCTCTTCAACACGGCGCCTTTGATCATCACTGGCGTACGCGGCCTGAACGACAATCCGGCCCTAGGAAGTCCCGAGTCCATTGCCGGCACATGCACTACATGCCACGATACCCCGAACGTTGGAAATCATTCCGTCGCCTTGGCGCTCGACATTGGAACCAGCAGACTGGGCGCGTATGAGACCGACGCTGCTATCTCCGCGGCGCTCGGCCAGATCAGCGCGCCAGACCTGCCGGTCTATGCGATCAAGGGATGTCCCGATCCGTCCAACCCGGCCGAAACCGTGAACTACTACACCTCCGATCCCGGCAAGGCGCTGATCACCGGATTGTGTGCCGATGTAAATCGGGGCAAAGGACCGATCCTTCGCGGGTTGTCGGCGCGCGCTCCCTACTTCCACAACGGCGCTGCCCGAAACTTGGAAGAGCTGGTTAACTTCTACGAGCAGCGTTTTCAGATGCACCTCAGCTTGAAAGAGAAAAAAGAGCTGATTGCATTCCTGAACTCTCTGTGAGATCAATGGCTTCCGTGGAAAACAAAATTGGGGGGCGATTTGAATTCGAGCCCTGAGGCTACGAGGAGTAGACAGTGATCCAATCTGCCTGTCTCAATGAGTGACTTGCCCTGTTCTCGTCATTGGAAAGGCCTGGTCAGGCGGCACGCTCATCGAAGCGGCGCAAGAGAATGACAAGTGAGTGGCTTCACGGCAATGCTCCCTGTCCGCTGTCTCTTTGCGTTCGCGATCACGCCGATGTTTCGACGACAAACTTTCTTTTGTTCCATGCCGCCATCCATGCTCTCCACGCTGGACAATCCAATTTGGGCCAGCACGCTTGCTGCGATGCTTGATCGATATCCGGTGGGAATCGTCGCTCCGAACACGATGTTTAATCTTGAGAAGGAACTCCCAATGGCGACGACTAAGCCGCCACTGCATTCGTTCCTGCATCAGGTGCGCAATGGTATGCGAGTCATTGAAGGACCGTTCTCGATGCCAGCTTGCCCGCCCGTACTGCGCATCAGAGTTGAGACCATCCTCCGTCTACCGGAAGCTCAATTCCCGTCGTGTAGGTTGCTTCAATCGCCAGGAAGGCCACGGCTTCGGCAAGTTCCTCTGGCTGGCCCAGACGCTTCATCGGAACGGCTTGCGCCATCTGAACGTAGACCTGATCTGCCGCCTCCTTCGACATTCCTACCTTCTGGAGTATGTCCGTGGCTTCAATTGGACCCGGGCCCACCGCATTCACACGGATCCCACGGGGCGACAGCTCACTCGCAAGGCTCCGAGTGATGGAACGAAGGGCTGCTTTCGCAGCTTCGCGGCAAGGTCGGCATTGGCCGCGAAAAACTGCTGCAAGAAGCCCGAAGCTATGTGCCTCTGATTCTTGGGAAGCAGATATAACGGCATTTTTGGAGCTATGCTTCCTGACGAGTGCAAAATCGCCAAGGAACTCATGGACAAATGGAGCCACATGGCCGAATAGTCGGCTATCCGGACAGATGAGTTTCCGTTCAGACAACTCTCCGCGAAACCGGTTTTTCGCCCAGGTGGATCGCGAGTGCACTAGCGAGCTATCGCGAATTGAATAGATTTGCGGAACAGTTCCCGCTGTCCTCAGTGCCACTGCAGTTTCAGCGCGTAAATTTCTTGGGTGCCTCGGTCGAGTGTAAAAATCGGCGATCCATCCGGCGCGACATCGATTTGAGTATTTGCGGTAAACGGATCCACCGCGCGACGAAGGTCTTTCAGACTGGCAATCGTTTCGGTCCGATGGTCGGCGAATCGGATCCGCAGGGCTGTTGGCTCCTTGCCTGCTGTTGTGAAGTAGAGATACTTGCTATCCGGTGAGACCATGGCGTTCACGAAGCGGCCAGTCGTAAGATCGGTCCACTTCTGCGTTCTCAGATCGAAAGTCTGGAACTTTGTGGAGTCACGGTTGGCGGCTACCAACATGTCCTGCGTGACCCACAATGCGCCGAAATTGCCTTCCGACGAAGGGACAATGGATACCTTACCGGTCCGCAGATCGAGAATGTGTAGCTCGATTGCACCGCCCACGATCAGGGAGTTAAAGACCAAAAGGTTCCCGTCGGGAGACCAGTTCGCAGCTACGGAATTCTTGTCCACAATACGTCGCGGAGAACCACCGTCCATGCTGACCACGTACATCTCAAGGCGTGAAGTTCCGAAGACGACCCTTTTCCCGTCTGGAGAGATGAAAGGGAGGAGCACTCCCATTGGAGGATAGGTCAATTGCATTCGATCGGTTCCGTCCGTGCGGCTGCGCCACAGTGTGTGGTCGGGATAGGAAAGATATGCGACCCATTTTCCATCCCTGGAGAATGTGGGGTTCGGTGGCGGAAATGCCGGAGAGAAACGACAGAAACTGCTTCGATTTAATGTCATAGTGAACCAGCTCTCCTTGCTGTTTTGTGCCGATCGCGAAAAGCTGTTTTCCATCGCGGCTCCAGCACGCACCACTCTCGTGGGAAAGCTCTCCCTTCGTGAGCCGAACCGGTCCGACGGAACCGTGAAAAAACTGTGCTTGCATCGGAAGTAGCCAAAGATCACCGCTGCCCCCATGCCACGTGGAGTAGATGAGATACCTCCCATCGGGACTCCAGGCGCCGCAACATTGGAAAACGTCCTGTCTAGGCGTCGGAATTTCGCGAACGCCAGTACCGTCCGCTCCGCTCTCAAACAATGAGGCCTCAAGCCTGTCAGGAGAAAATTTTGTGAAAACAATTCGCTTTCCGTCCGGTGAAACCACAGGACGCCAAATAAAGCCACTGCCAACGGATGCCAGCTTTCGCGAATTTGAACCGTCGTTGTCAGCAACATACAAGGTGGATCTCAGAGAGAAAATGATCCGGCCGTCGGGGAAATACTCAGCGTCCGGCGCCTGTGCGTCGCCGAGCTGTCGCGGTTCTCCGGCTGGGAGCGGGATCGACCACATTGGCCTTGCGAGATTGTTCATGCTGCTGCTGCCGACCAAAGTGAGCAGAGAGGAACCATCGGGCGCCAATCCGGCGATCTGTGGATTGGTCAGTTTGGTCTCGACCAGTGCAGTACGTCCACCTGTGACGGAGACCTGCGCAATCTTCAGACTTCCGGTCTGCCCTTCGTTGAAAAAAACGCGCGATCCATCTGTGACAACCTTGCCTTGCTTCGACGCGCCGTCGTCGGTGAGCTGAGTCACTTCCTCCACAATGGGAATTGGGGATGGTCTTCTCAACCACCCGATCAGAGCGACGACGGCCAGAACTGCACCTCCTGCCGCGAACCATGCCCAGACGGCTCGAGCCTTCGTTTGCTCAATGCCGGCGGAATAGCTGATTGAACCGGATGGTGCTTCGAGCGCGAACGCCAGATCCGATGCGGACTGGAAACGCTCCGTCGGGTTCTTGTTAAGACATCGGTGCACTATTTGCTGCAACCCACGAGGTACGCTCGGTGCTGCCTGCGAGATTTCGGGAGGATCGTCATTGACGATCGCAAACATCGTCTCCGCAGAGGTTTCTTTTCGAAACGCACGACCGCCCGCTAACATCTCGTACAAGATCGCTCCGAACGCGAAAATGTCGGAGCGGTGATCTGCCTCCTGTCCGCGCATCTGCTCAGGCGACATCTATCCCACGGTGCCCATCACCATTCCAGGCACGGTTCCGCCGGTGCGAGCCGGTGCCTCATCTTCCCGGACTGTTTGACCCCGCTTCAATTTCGCAAGACCGAAGTCCAGGATTTTGACTCGGTTGTCCTTCGTGGCGAACAGGTTCTTCTCCGGTTTCAGGTCGCGATGCACGATTCCTTTCTCATGCGCTGCCGCCAAACCGCGCGCGATCTGCACCCCGTAATCAATGACTTTGCGAACTTGCAGAGGGCCGCGTTGCAACAGTTGGCGCAGCGTATCGCCCTCAAGCAGTTCCGATACCAGATAGGGTGCACCCTTGTGTGTGCCCATCTGAAACACCGCGAGAATGTTGGGGTGGTTCAACGCCGCAGCAGCTCGCGCTTCTCGTTCGAATCTCCGCAAGAGGTCTGGATCCGACGACAGAAACGACGCCAGCACCTTGATGGCAACGTCCCGTCCCAGCCGCGAATCGCGGGCACGATAAACCTCGCCCATCCCACCAGATCCAAGAGACGAGAGAATCTCATACTGCCCAAGTTGTGTGCCCGAAGCTGTGGATCTGTCGAGAAAATCAAGAGGCGGATGCTGAAGAAAACTACCAGCCCGCGCGTCCTCGGCCAGCAGTGCTTCAACCAATCGTCTCAGCTCAGGATCGCGGCATTCCTTGTTCAGAAAGGCATGCCGCTTGTTGGGCGTGAGCGCCAGGGCGGCCTCGAACAACTGCTCGACCAAATCTTGCTGGCTAGCCACAAATCCCGCTCCATCGAAACGCGGAGTAAAGAAGGCCGGCCGCCAAAGCTATCCCCCGTTTAACACCTATAGGCGCGGGCGACATTCTGCTGGAGGAGTGCTATAGAGCTTATACCAATCGCTACATTGAATCAGCAGCTCCCTTTCTAACAAGGCAACTCACTCATTCAACTCAACTTCTCCTGCGGTCCGCGTGCGGTACACGGTTACAAACGAAAAGCGCTTCTCGTCACTTGTCCAGAAATGTCGGCTGTTCGTCAACTTGAACTCGCGCCGCTTTCCGTCTCGGGGCAAATGTACGACCCGCCGGTTATTCGGCCAGTTACCGACGCATAAATAGAACGGCTCGATGAGTGACTCGCCGTGTAGGCACCATTCTAGCCGGCGAGTCATTCCGTTGATTAGGCAGAGTCTTGTAGGCTTGTTTGGCGCCGCTGCAAGTCTGATTCACCTGTCTGTGCAGTGGATCGTGTTGCAGGTCTGATGACTTTGCGAGTCTCGACGCATCGCAAGTACACGAGGATCGATGCGACCTTCGGAATGGATCCAGTCAGGCTTCGCGATGCTACTTGTGATCGCGGCATGGGTTTACCCGATCTCAGTTCGCCGTCGACTGACCATCACGTTGCTGGCGGCATGCGCTATCGCTGCCGTCGCCGTGGCTGGTCTTTCGGAGTACATCCTCGCGCCGGTGCAAGCTTCGATTCTCCGCGACTGGCTGCCGGTTCCGTTGACGCTCATTCCTTATTGGCAGACCGGGCAATTCTTCAAGGGACCGAACGAGAAGATTCAGGCTCGGCTGGTGGAAACCGATCGCTGGCTATTCCACCTGGCATCGCGAATCGGTTGGACGTTCGGCCCGTTTGCGCGCCTCACCCTGGAATGGGCCTATATGCTGTGCTACCCGCTGGTGCCACTGGGGCTGGCAACGCTGTACGGGGCCGGATTGCGAAGGTATGCCAACACGTTCTGGTTTTTGGTCCTGGTGCCAACGTATCTTTGCTACGCCATCACACCCTTTGTTCCCGCGCTGCCGCCGCGCAACATAGGATCAGAGCGCAACGATCCTTCATTCATGAAGAGCCGGATTCTGAGGAACAGCCGGGTACTCAATCTGTGGATCCTCAAGCATGGGAGCATACAGGCGATTTCGTTCCCCAGTGCACATGTCGCCTCCGCGCTGGCTGTATCGCTCGTGCTTCTGCACTATATTCCGCTCGCCGGAGTCGTCTTCCTGGTCATCGCTCTCTGGATCGCTGTTGCGGCGGTTGTGGGAGGGCAGCACTATGTGATCGACGTGGTGCTGGGAGCAGCGATTGCGTTGGCTATGGATATGGGGTGGCGGACTCACCTGATCCCGAGCACTTTCTTCACCGCGCCGGCCATCGCTTTGGTTGCTCTGCTCTGAGCTCTGCCATTTTCCGGGGGAAGGAAGAGAGAAGAAAGGAATTTGACGCCGACGGGAAGCTGCGCGGACGCGCCGGGCGCTTCTGGGGGAAAGAACTTTCTCAGCGCCGCACGTGGATCCTCGCGCATCATGTCAATCATGGCGACCCGATGCACACAGGAGACGGTGCAATACGGAGCGCACGGCTTCTTCGTCCAATACTCGCGTTCCAGGTCCTCACCGGTGTACTTTTCCAGCGGAATAGCGGGGTATCCCCGCTGTTGCGAACAGTAGTGAACGAGGCCGTCTTCGCAGATATACAGATAGCGGCTTCCCGCGCGGCATTGCCAGTCATTCGGCTGGCCGGACACAAGGTTCTTCTGGAAGAGGTTGTCGTACGCGAATGCCCAGAAGGCCGGCTTTCGCTCCCTTTGTATCTGCTCGTAGATGCTTCTGTCCGCGTCGGCCAGCGGCCGCAGTTGCCCGCCTTGATCGTGGATGGCACCGACAGTCGTCTCAAAGCCTAATTTCAGAGCGCGCCGCGTGATTACGAGCGCATCCTGGGGATGCTTCACGCCGGCTCCCACAACGGAATTGATGCTTACATCGAAGTCGGCATACTCCCGAAGCCATTGAAGCTTTTTATCCAGTACCTTCAGACTCTTTTTCGAGATCTCATCCGGCTGGACGTTATCGATGCTGATCTGCAAATGCTCCAGGCCTGCTCGGTTCAACTGACGAATACGGTCTGGGCTCAGAAGGTATCCGTTCGTAATGAGGGTTGCAATCCGGCGATTACTGCGGATCCGCCTAATCAACTCGTCAAGCTCGGGATGCAGAAGCGGCTCACCCCCGCTGAAGGTGATGATCTCCGTTCCTAGAGCGGAGAGCAGATCGATGCGGCGCAGCATCTCGGCTGTGGGCACGTGAACTGAGACTTTGTCGTACTCGTTGCAATAGGCGCAAGTGAGATTACAGCGCCGGATCGGAATGAGATGCGCAAGGATGGGGTGACGGCGTGACTTGAGTGCGCGGGCAATCATCCTCGCCTGATGAAAGCGGCGGCCCAACGCATGTATTTTCCTCAAGTTTGGGGCGAGCGTCATGTGGACCTCTCACACCGGGAAGAGAGACGGCGAATTCAGTTTACGCCGATCCCGATTCCCGTTGTCTTCGCCTCTAGCACAGACCACTTGGTCGAGCGGCGGTTCCGGTTTCCTGCATCGGAGAGGTCTGCGGGTTGGGAACCGGAGAGGGTGTTGTGCCGGAAAGGCTCGCGAGACATTCGGTAATCGTTTCGGAAATTGCGGGCTGCGTGGACGGCAGAGCGGGAATCGACTGATCCGGTTTTGCAAAGTTGAACGCACTCGTGAGATCACCGACAGTAGCACGACGCCACGAGCTCAGGTTGGGAACTTCCGCACCAAAACGCGTCTCGAGAAACCGCAGCAAGGAGGTGTGATCGAAAAGATCCGAGGATACGAGCCCGCCCCTGCTGAATGGAGAGATCACAAGCAGCGGCACACGGAAACCCAGGCCGATGGGTCCAAGAATCTGCGGTGAGCCAACCACCGTGGGATCTGGGACTGCGGGCGCAGTGACGTATTCGCCGGGGGTGCCCGGGGGCGCAATCATCGGAGGGACGTGGTCGAAGAAGCCGCCATTCTCGTCATATGTGACGAACAGTGCCGTCTTCGCCCATTGCGTTGGATTCGTGCTCAGCGCGGTAATCATAGACGAGAGGGTGCTCTCGCCGAAAAGTGATGGCACCGGCGGATGATCGGAGTCAATGATGGAGGCGATCACCCAGGAGACTTGTGGCAAATTTCCCGTCAATGCATCCGATAGAAAATCAGTCGGAAACTGCGGCAGGAATGCGTTCTTGTAGAGCGGTGAATTTGGGTCCTGGAAATTCTTGAAATAGGAGAGAACATTGTCGGAGAAAATCCGGTTCAGGATGCTTTGGTCAGGCGACGTGTAAACCTTCCACGAAATCCCGCGCGCCTGAAGCTGTTCGGGCATCGTCGTGTATGTAAGCCTGCCGAAGAGTGACGACCGGTTTAAAACGAGCGTCTGCAATATGGGACCGCCATTCTGACCAGCTGGATCGATGGAAGCCGCCATGGTGTAGAGGCGATTCGGGTCCGTGGGACCCATCACGGAGCAGAAGTAGTTGTCGCACAAGGTGAAAGCATCTGCCACGGCATAGTAGAACGGAAGATCCGCGCGCGTGTAGTAGCCCATGCTAAGCACGGCGTCATCGGCATTGTTCGGGAGGCGAGACGTAACAAAGCCATCCATCGCGCCGCCGTTCCAGCTCTGATGTTGCGGCACCCAGTCATGGGTGATGTCGTGGGTGCATGCTGCGTTCGTCCGCGACGTATCGAGATGGAACGGCAGCAACACGCCAGACGGTGAATTGGCGGTGTTTGTGGGGTCTGGTTGACGGAACGCCGCACTCTGGTCCGCAAATCCACGTACTCCGCGGTA
Organism: uncultured Acidobacteriaceae bacterium; assembly: GCA_963797895.1. Classification (GTDB taxonomy): domain Bacteria; phylum Acidobacteriota; class Terriglobia; order Terriglobales; family Acidobacteriaceae; genus KBS-83. The sequence continues at coordinate 490,175 of CAWCRD010000005.1, read as the reverse complement.
GCTTCCGAAATAGTGATCGAACGAGCGGTTTTCCTGGATGAGGATGACGACGTGGTCGATTGCAGTCAATGTTGAACAAGCGGTTCCAGGGTCAACTTTGGATGGAGGTGGATTCTTTGCTGTGCCGCATCCGGGAAGAAGCGTGGCCGCGATTTCTGCTGCGCCTGCGGCAGCACCCATCTTCAATAGATCTCGTCGGGAAAGGCGTTTGGAAGGCATAACAGTCACCGCCGTTGCATTCGATGCATAGTATCGACGAAGCAACGACTCCTGGCGTTAGCCGCCCTGGCCCTGGTCGGAGTCTAAACAACTGGACCTCAGAACCCAAATGCCTTGGTCGCCAACAACATGTCACAATATCGATAAACCCTTCCCGAGATATTCGCGAGCTGGGTGCAGGGGTTACATAGGATGCATCATCCTTCCCGCACGAGTGCCCCTGCAATGTTTGTCGAGCAAAGCAGATCTATCGACCATCCGAGGTGTTCATTGGCTCCGTGCCCCTCTTAACTTCTCCGCTGTGAAACCTCGCCACATCGATCTGCTTCTTTGTCGGATAGGTTCACAAACGGGCATGTCGGTTTCTCGGATGCTTGATCCCTTCGAACACCGTACGACGTGTGGCTGGCCGAGCGGGCGCGGACGTGTACCGCATTAGTGCCCGGAACTATCGTCCGCCGCGTGTCTGAAGTTTGCCCTGGGCTTCTGCAAGCCAGGTCTCGTACCGCGCTTTGGAAACCTTCAGCACTCCCCTCACACCACCATCGACCCGCCTGAAAGTCGAAACGGGCAGCATAGAGCTTTCCACCTGATGCGCAACTGGCTCTGCAAATGATCTCTGGATCGCGTCGGCATCCGGGCGAGATGCAAGATTGACCTCGTATTCGAACTCCACTTGCCGGCCGTAGCGAATGCCGACTTGGATCGTGTCGCCCATCTGCAGAAGATCAGCAAATCTCAAATCAAGCATCTGAAGAATGGGCCGGATCTCGCTGCCGCGATCCGGCACCGTCGCTACGCACCAGCTCACATCGTCATGCCGCAGATGGCTTAACTTTCGCTCCAGCGCCGGATCCGCGGCATTGTGGTTCAGATAGCGATCGAGCTCCGTTTGGACCAGGGCGGAACTTCCAAAGATCGCCAGCTTAGAATCCATCATTGCCAGCCAGCGCACATCATAAAAGCTGTCGCGCTCGCGGGCGAAGGGCTGCATCTCGAGAATCGCAATGCCGCGGTACTGAATGGCCTTTGCACCAGCCTGGTAAACAGATCTGTAGATCAGAGATTGATTGAAGCGGCCGATTGCCATAAGGCTGTGAGCGGAATAAGCACGATCTCCGTCGGCCGCAACCATGATGATCTGATCGAAGGCTCGCTCAGTGTCAACTCCCGATATTGCCACAAAGTCGTTGAAGTCGATCGCGTTGTAGTGAGTAGTCAGCAAAAACATGCTGGGCTGCCCCGAGCGCGGAGGAACGTTCATTCCCGCCACAATTTGCGTCGAGGGAGGCACTAAAGCAACAAGCCTTGGATTTGGTGTGACCGCTCGCGAGAGAACGGCCACAAACAGAAAGGCAGAGAATATTACGGCCCCCCTAATGTCATCGAGCCGCTGAACAGCGGCCCGATGTATCACAAGAACCGGAGGCAAGAGCGCAGACAAAGCTGTCGCACTGAGTCGTAACAGGACAGTGCCCTTCATGGGAGTCCTCCTTGCATCGAAATGTCTGGCCTTTTTTGCGCGTGACCCGAGTGCTTCCTGAGGAACTGGGCCGAACGGGGTAGTGTTCTAGCGCGTCTCTATCGAGCTGTTTCGAAGACGAGTTGTTCCTTCGCCTTACTCGTGCTCACCACGATCGACCGAAGTCGACGAAGAAGAAGCCATCGCGGCATCGCACGATAGAAGGCTTTTCAGCACTTTCCGTGCGATCGTGGAGCCTCACTTCACGGTCGCATTGATCGCGCTCTCCCACCTTTGCCCCGCGGTGTTCACGGCCAGGACGACGAAACGGTGGCCTCCCGCGCCCAGACCGAGGGTGGTGTTCAACTGCCGGCTTGATAGAGTCGTGTACTTCTTCACTCCATCCACCCACAATTCCATCCGAGCTATGGTTCCGCTGACGGTGGAGGTTGCTTCGACCAGCACTGGCGAGCTAACGGTCGAGCCACTCACGGGAGCGCAGATGTGCACAGCAGGCGAAGACGGCGCGCTGCATGCTGTGGGCCCCAGGTCGACGTTGAAATAACCGTTACGGCATCTAAACTTACCGGGATTTTTGGCGGTGGCGCCAAGTCGACAGTGGGCAGCGTCGGTATACGGGATGCAGAACCCACCGACAGAGCCACCGAACGCGAGGGACTGGCCTGTCAGCTTCCCTCCGGAGACGAGGCACAGCGGCGAAATGCTGAGATCTGAACCTGGCTGAGTCATGATCATGGCGCCCACTGCGCCGAATGTATGCGCAGACGCTGCATCGAGGTCGGCATGCGGTGAGGCTGGGGAGGAGATCGCAGCATGCTGAGGGGCGTCCCCTCCTTCGCGTCCAGAACACCAGTCGTCGCGGTCACTACGATCGCACGGCACCAAAAGCACAAGGTGTCCCAGGTTCTCATCGTCATTCGGGGTCGTCCCCACCGGAAATGATTTGGCGAGAATTTCTCCGCGATCATTGATGTTGAATGCATTGATCAATTGCAGGCCGGAACCAGGACGGATGAGCTTGTTCAGGTCGCGCATCGGGCCGCTCCCTTCCCAAACAAATGCATGCAGGAAATTGGCGCAGTCGGAAGATCCGCCCACGACCTGACCACGGGAGTTGATCGCTCGGCCGCGACTGCATGGATCGCCGGGAAGAGTACCTAGATCCTTGATATGTCCGTGTCTCCACACAACAGCATCATGGATATTCGGTGTAGGAAGGTCGGCTGAGCCGGCAATGTCGCCGGTGTCGTTAATCCAGATGGCTTCGGAGTTGGCGCCGCCCAGTGTGCCCAAGTCCTTCATCCCGCCATTGCGCCAGCGGAAGGCATGGGAGTTCTGGTCACCCGGCAAGTTGGAATCGCCGATGACTTCGCCGCGGTTGTTAGCGCACTGACCAAAGCTAAAGGTCCCACCCAAATTTCCGAGGTCAGTCATAGTGCCGTCATCCCAGAGGAAGGGGTCCAGGGTTGGTTGGCCGGAGCTCGGGTTTGGTGTGTAGCTGGTGTAAGAGCTTCCAACGATGGTTCCAGAACGTTGATTATTGCAACCCGGTCCGGGAATGGTATCCGGGCCACCGAGGGTGCCAATGTCCTCCAGGTTGCCGTCCTGCCAGAAAAAGACTCGCATTTGTGTTGTGCTTGGGAAGAAATTTTGTGCGAAGGGATCGGGTATCCCATTGTTTGCGAAACCCACAACCTGGCCTGCATTGTTGACAGAGATTCCGATACTGGAATTGCCGCCCGGCAATGTATCGAGGTCCAGAATGTGCCTGCCCTTCCAAAGGACAGCATGGAGTCCGAAGCCGAATGGGAAATCCGGACCGACGACTCCGGTTTGGGATTGGCCGGTGCTCCAGCCTAGATCATTGATCGAGCCAGCGGCACTGGAATAGCTGTTGTCCAAGGCGCCGAGGTCGATCGGGCTATGGTTCCTCCACTTCGCAGCGTGAGCCAAGAGACAGTCATCCGTGTCAAAGCAAAGGTCGGGCGCATTGAGATCTGGCGTCGCGAAGTCAGCATAGGAGGCGACAACGCCCGCCTTATTGAGCAAGCGCCCACCATCGCCGTTTACCGATCCACGACTGAAAGGCCCACCTAGTGTGCCGAGGTCGATCAGTTTGTAGCGATGTACCGCTGTTTTGTGCTCATGTTCATCTCCGTCCGGCTGCGCGACCAGGCAGGGCGAAAGCAGCACACCGGAAAACGCCAATACTGCGATTCTTGAAAGGAGACTCGGCTTCATGGAACCTCCATTTTTTCGAGTCGGAGCCCCAATGGCACGCTCTATGAGCGTGCGACGGTGCGGTGTCTTCTGATATTGCTGCGCCTGCAACAACAAAGGATTCAACGGGGAGAACTCAGCATCGGTATTGCTATGCCGTTGCTAACCGGTTTGGGAACATTTCTGCCCCAATCTAGATAGCAGCGGCCCCAACCGTAAGAGCATGGATATGCGTTTTTTGGATCAGAATGCTGCAGTCAGGCTTAGGACCGGGCCCATTTCTCGGTCGTATAATGCAGTCCTCGAAATGGCTTCGCTCCTCGCGAGTCTCGGTTGGCTGCTTTTTGCCGCAGCAGCGGCACATGCGGGAACTTTGTTTGTTCGCTCTTTCTCAGTGGCCGAGGGATTGGCCAACAATCACGTAAGCAGAATCTACCGCGACTCTCATAACTTTCTGTGGATGTGTACGGACGAAGGCTTGTCGCGCTTTGACGGGCTGCATTTCGTAAATTTCACACCTTCCGACGGTCTGCCCGATATCCACGTCAATGACATCATCGAAACTCGTCGCGGCGACTACTGGATCGCGACTGATGGTGGGGCAGTACTTTTCCGTCCCGCCGGTCCGGGCCCTCGATTCGTCACGTTCAAGCCGTCTGGACGGCAGAGCGCAGAGATTGTGAATGCGGTCTTGGAGGAACCTGACGGGTCTGTCCTGCTGGGCACAGGCGCAGGGCTCTATCGATTGCGCATATTAGGATCTAGAGCGGCATATGAGCGCATCGATTTCCATCCGCCGCCGGATTTTCCCCGCGGTTCGATGGTCAATACGATCTTCATCGATCACGACAGCGGATTGTGGGTCGGCGCCTCGAGTGGGCTATACCATCTGGATCAGAATGGACAATGGGCATGGCTGAAACAACAGGAGGGCCTTCCGCACGACTTTGTCGATCGAATTGTGTCAGATAACAACGGCCGAATCTGGGTTTGCACGCGCGGCGGCCTGGCCCGACTCACGCAGCGAGTAGAGACTGGAAAACGATCGGTCGATGAGGTTTTGAGTGCTGCCAACGGACTTCCGCAGTCTGATGTCCGCGCATTCCTGGCAACATCCGATAGCCATCGTTGGATAGCAACCCTTGCCGGCCTTGTGGAATGGCGGCCAGATGCGCAACCGCGCTTCCGCATCTACACCCAACGAGATGGATTTTCCGATCAGGAATTCTCGGCGCTCGCTCTCGATTCCGCAGGCGACGTTTGGGTTGGCACGCGAAATGGTGGTGTAAGTCAGCTGAAGGAAGCGGCAATTCAAAACATTCCCGCCCCTGCGGGAGTATTCTTCAGCTACGCTGATCGAGTCTTGGAAGCTCCGTCGGGCGCAATCTGCGTCGCGGCTATTCTCGATCCAAAACGCACAGTCCGCTGTTTTGAGGGACGTCACGTTCAAACCATAAGTCCGCGCTTACCTTCCGAGATTGTTCACGGGACTGCATTCTCGGAGCGTGCCACACTGGTTGATCGCAGCGGTCGCTGGTGGTTTGCCACCGGTCGCGGACTATTTCGGCTCAAGCAAGGTCCACTCCGCACTGGCTCTGAATCACCATTCGACCTTCGCCTCCTGCAAGACCGTGAGTCGCGGCGACTGTTTGAGGATTCTCATGGTGCTTTGTGGATCACGACTTTGAAACTGGGTGGAGGACGAGCCAGGTGGGAATTCGGTTTGTTCCGGTGGACACCGGCGAACTCTGAGCTGCGTGATTTCTCGCCCTATTTGCCCGATAAGGCACGCGAACGTGAAGTAACCAGCGTGGCGGAAACAGCAAAGGGTGAAATTTGGATTGGACTTGGCCAGCCCGGTGGACTATTCCGTCTGCGAGCAGATCGCTTCGAGGAAATTCCTGACCCGCTTTCGGGCACGGTCAAGGCGATGCTGCGCGACGCGCACGGTCGGCTGTGGATAGCCAGTTCGCAAAGCGGATTGGGAAGGGTTGATGAGCCATCTTCTCTGGACGCTGCCATACGCAAATACAGTCGCGCCGATGGATTGTCAAGCGATCAGATCTGGTGTCTCGTGGAAGATCGCGATGGATACGTCTATTTGGGCACTGCACGGGGTGTAGACCGGCTCGATCCCAACTCGGGCGAGATCACCCATCTAACCAGCGCCGATGGATTTCCGCCGGGCGACATCCGATCCGCTACCGTCGACCTTCACGGGAATCTATGGTTTTTGACCTCCCGTGGACTCTCAGAATACCGGCCGCGAATGGCGATTAAGCCGCCACGGTTAGAGACACGCATCATGGGTATCCACATCGATGGTCTAAGAGTTCCGATCTCAGCAATTGGAGAAACCGTCCTCAACCTAAGAACAATCCCGTGGTCGCACAATGCAATGCAGGTGGATTTCGGCACAGTTGATTTCGTCGCACCTGAACAAGTTCGCTATCAGTTTCATCTGGAGGGCGGCGCTCCAGGCTGGAGTCCGCCTTCCTCAGCTGAAGCGGTCCAATTTTCGAATCTGGCTCCCGGGCACTATCGCGTCTTCGTTCGAGCGGTGCCAACTGGGGGTGGTGGGGACGCCCTGCCTGCTGTTGCCACATTTTCGATTTCGCCGCCGTTCTGGAAGCAGTGGTGGTTCATCGTTCTTTCGACCACAATTGCTTCAAGTCTGCTGTTCCTCTGGCATCGAACCTATCTCAACCGTCAGCTCGGTCTAGAACGTATTCGATCTCAAATCGCTATGGATCTTCACGATGATATCGGAGCGAGTCTCTCGCGCATTGCGGTGATGAGTGAAGCCACCAAGGCACGTTTGACGAACAACGACGCATTCGCAAGCAGCGCACTGGGGGAAATCGCGGAGACAAGCCGCACGCTTGTGGATGGGATGAGCGACATCGTTTGGTCGGTAGATCCTCGGTGCGATTGCCTCCGCGATGTCGTCGCCCGACTGCGCGCATTTGGTTCTGGGATACTGGAACCCAAGGGTGTGTGCTGGACATGTGGAGACGTCGGAGACGCCGGTGCGTACGAACTCTCTCCCGATCAACGACGGCAGCTCTACTTGATTTGCAAAGAGGCCATTAACAACATCGCACGGCATTCTGGAGCAAACATTGCCACGCTTCGGGTCCAGCTTCGGAATTCTCATCTGCAGGCCGAAATTGGAGACAACGGTTGCGGCATGCAAACGCGATCGGGAGCCGGTCGTGGCCTGAAGAGTATGCGTACCCGGGCAGCTCGTCTGGGAGGAACCGTTGAAGTCAGTGACAGCAACCAACAGGGAGTTCATATAACGGTGTCTCTGCCGATGAAAAAGGTGCGCCGCGCATGAACATGCGCTTGCAATCTCGCGAGCAACGGTCTTCGATAGAACCCATGCCTGCGGCGACCATTCGGGTTTCGATTATCGATGACGACCGCACTCTCACAGAGGGCCTGTGCCAGATTATCGGCCACGCTGAGAATTTCGTGTGCTCGTCCACCTTTAGCTCCGTCGAGCAAGCGATCCCGGTGCTGCGCAAAACTCCCCCCGACGTTCTGCTTCTCGACATCGAGCTTCCCGGGATGGATGGAGATGAAGCCGTACGCGTGTTTCGCAATCTTTGCCCGCGTACTCAGATCCTGATGCTCACGATCTTTGCGGATCGCAAGCGAATCTTTGGATCGATTTGCAATGGAGCAAGTGGATATCTTCTTAAGAGCACGCGTTCGACGATTCTTCTTGAAAGCATACGTTCCGCCGCTTCAGGTGGATCTCCACTCTCTCCTGAGATTGCTCGTCAGATCGTCGATCTTTTCCAACATAAAAACATACGTTCAGAGATCCCCGAATCGGCGGCCCTGGGCACCCAGGAGATCCGCCTGCTCACTCTTCTTGCTGAAGGTTACAGCTACCTATCCGCGGCTACAAAAATGAACATAAGCGTAAACACCGTTCGGAATTATGTTCGCAGCGTATACGAAAAACTCCACGTGCACTCCAAATCCGGCGCAGTTAGTAAAGCAATTCGCGAGGGATTGATTCGATAGCGGCATTGTTTGTAGCAGTGGTCGGAGTCTTGTGGGAGGGTCCTTTGCAACTGCCGAACCTGGGAATATCGACGGGCTCGAGTAGGAAGCCGGCGAGACGTTCTGCTCCAGCGGCCGGACGTGAGGTCGCGAGCAGCTCGAACGGGGAGCCCTCGTCGACGAGGTTGAATCTGCCAGACGGGCGTAACTCTTGGCGCTGCGTTGTGTGCAGTAGTGTGTCTGGGACTGCCAGCCGTGAGCGGCGCGCTTGGAGTCACAGGCATGACCTTTCTCCGATATGACCGGCTTAGTACGATAGTGACACTTAGCCTCGAGACACCGTTTCGGTTCAGACCTGTGAGGCTCAGGGAACCAACCTCTACATATGACGCAGGTTGATATCAGTCTTACTGACTATGCTTTGACGGTAGAGTGTGCGTGGTTTGCATGTCAGATGGTACGGCTCCGCAGAGCCACCTCATTGGTCCGGCCGGCGTTCAAGGGGCTCAATTCGTCGACTGAAAATCCAAATCAGTAAGGCGAAGTGGCGGCATTCTCCCGAGCGGTATCCGAACGCCTGTTCACATCTTTTTGCATTTTGTTGCGTCTACGTGACACACCTCGCTGCTTTGGGGCCTATGCTCCCTTCTGATGGAGCTAGGGCGCCTCTCAGGACGCGTATCTATGTTGAAGCTGCAAACTCGGCGTTTTTCGGAACGGACGCGCATGTTGTTGATGATGCTGGCGGTCATATTGCCCGCCGCGGCGCTCATCGCCGCAAGCGTCATGCATCTCCGAGACCTGCAACGCAAAAAAGAGATCGAAGCGGTCATCCAGCGGGAATATTCAGAGACCCTGGCGGTTGCGGAGAAGCGGATTGACCACCGCGCATTCAAGATGGCCGAAGAAATCCGGGAGACATTTCCCGACGTCGAGAGTCCGGATGAGCTTGACGACTTTCTGGCAAAACACCCTAATGTCTCCCATGCATTTCTGTGGACCGGGAAAGGTCATCTGGATTTTGAATCCCAGCCTGAGCGGATGGATGATCCTGAGTTTCATGATGAACACAAGATGCTTTCCTCGGATGTGTCCGATTGGTTTGATACTGAGTCCAAGATGTATCTCGCCAAGCTGAGAAAGATGGAGGCCGGCGGACACCATACGTACTTCATGAGCGATTGGGTGCTCAGAGAGGATAAATGGAAATATGTGTCGGTAGTGTTCTTTATGCCGAAGGGCTTCACTCCAGAGCATCCCGCGCTCGGAGGGTTTGTCTTCGACCCCGACTTCTTGAAGAACACCTTCTTCCCGCAAGCTCTGAACGAAGTGATGCCCGGCGACGAGCGCAGCGATGCGTCGCATCCTGAGCCGTCGCTCATGGTTCGATCGATGAAGGACCCGACCACCATGCTGGCTACTTCGGCGTGCTGGGCCGGAGGAAAGCCAGAAGTAGAGCGTCCTTTCGATGGCGTTTTTCAGGGGCTGGTTCTCGGCATCGGACTGCACGGAACCACCATTGCCGATTTGAGCCGTCGTTTCGCGCGCCAGCAATTCCTGATCCTAGGGGCACTCTCGCTGCTGATGGGTGCCGGCATCCTGCTTATGTACCGCAATGTCTCGCGCGAGCTTGCACTAGCGAAATTGAAATCTGATTTTGTCTCCAACGTCTCACACGAACTGAGAACGCCTCTCGCGCTGATCCGTCTGTATGCGGAGACTCTGGAATTAGGTCGCATCTCCCATCGCGCAAAACATCAGGAGTACTACGAGATCATTCGCAAGGAGAGCGAGCGCCTCACTTCGCTGATCAATAACATCTTGGACTTCTCGCGCATTGAGGCGGGCAAGAAAGAGTACAGCTTTTGCAAAACCGATGTGGCCGATCTGGTGCGGAGCACGCTGGAATCCTATCGCTTCGAGATCGAGCAGAACGGATTCTACTTCGAGCAGAAGATCGCCAGTAATGTTCCACCGCTGCATGTGGACCGCGAAGCCATCGCCCGGTCTTTGCTGAACCTCGTCAACAATGCTGTGAAGTACTCGGCGAACGAGAAATACCTCGGAGTTCATCTTTACCATCGCGATGGCCTGGTCAACCTTGAGGTTGTTGACCGGGGAATTGGTATTCCGCCGAAAGAGCAGCCCAAGATATTCGAGAAGTTCTATCGCGTTGGGGATCCGCTCGTGCATAACACCAAGGGAAGCGGGTTGGGGCTCGCGCTGGTGCGCCACATCGTGCGGGCTCATGGTGGCGAAGTGAGGGTAGAAAGCGCGCCCGGGCGCGGCAGCAAGTTCATCATTACTCTCCCGGTAGTAGCTTCAGAGGTCCAGCACGGGGAGGCGTTAACAGCATGAAACAGGAAGAGCGAACGAACCTAGTCGAGGGACAGAACCGAGCGAAGATTCTTGTCGTCGAAGACGAACCCAACATGGTTATGGGTCTCCGCGACAATTTCGAGTTCGAGGGCTACGAAGTTCTGACAGCGCGTGACGGAGTCGAGGGACTGCAATTGGCGCTCGAGGAATCCCCGGATTTGGTGGTGCTCGACGTGATGATGCCTCGAATGAGCGGGCTGGAGGTCTGCAAGCAGCTACGCACGCAGCGGGCTTCTATCCCGATCATCATGCTGACTGCCCGGGGACAGGAAGTAGATAAGGTAGTCGGCCTGGAACTCGGAGCGGACGACTATGTGACCAAGCCATTCTCGATTCGCGAGCTACTCGCGCGCGTGAAGGCTGTGTTGCGCCGCACTGCGGTCCTTCCGAAAGATCAGGATCAGCATTCCTTCGGTGATGTCGAAGTGGATCTGCGCCGTTGCCGCGTGCTCAGGTCAGGCAAGCCGCTTGAAGTGTCCTCAAAAGAATTTGAGCTGTTGAAATACTTCATTTGTCATTCGGGCGAGACGCTCAGTCGTCATCAACTCCTCGAAGATGTGTGGGGATATGAGCACTACCCGACGACCCGAACCGTAGACACCCACCTGGTGCGGCTGCGCCAGAAGCTAGAACCAAATCCCGAGCAGCCAGAATACTTTCTCACTGTGCACGGAACCGGTTATCGGTTCGTAGGATAAAAGCATGTTCGCTATAGGCACATGCGAGAGTGCAACTGTCAGCGTGGCTTTTCCGTTCAAGCAAACCCGGGCTTAGCGAAGCCTTGGACGGAACGAGCAAATGAGATGCTCTAGAGCACAATCAAAATCGAAACGAGGTGGATTTTGAACGCGGAGAGAGTGACCCCCAACAATCACAACTATCCGATCACCGCGCGACGTCAGAGGTGGAGCACGGTGCCACCTGCCACGTTGTCACCTCCGACAGTCTTCTCCCTGATGACGCAATCCAAGGAAGCACAGCCAACAGAGGTGCCGCTGCAGGAGGATATCTACTCCCTCCTGCGGGAGAGAGCGGAACTTTATGCGCAGGTCTTCGACGCTGCCCAGATTCAGCGCAAGCTAAGCGGCCCACGGGCATTGCGCAGCGGCGACGTGCAGTTTGCCAGTGAGGTCTTCGCAGCACGCTTTCTCTCCGGCGACTTCACCACCCTGTCCCAAGATGGGTCTAGGGTTCTGACTGTACTAGGAGACATCGCGGGCAAGGGCATTGCCGCAGGTATGTGGTTCACACATCTGGCAGGACTCCTACAGAGCTACGGCCGTCTTGATTCTGATCCATCTAGAATCGCCGCCGAAATGAACCGCCACCTCTGCTACCTTAGGCCAGTGGCGCCATTCGTTACCGCATTTTTCGCACTGATTGATTGCAATCTTGGGAAACTCACCTATTGCAACGCTGGCCATTTCCTGCCGGTCCTGCTCCGCGCAGATGGAAGTACTTGTCTGCTGGACACAGGCGGACCTCTGCTGGGTGCAATCGATGACGCGACATATGAGACGGGCGAGCTGGTTCTCGAGCCGGGCGAAACCCTCGTGGCTTATTCTGATGGCGTACTCGAATGCCGCAATCCTTCAGACGAGGAGTTTGGAGTGGATCGCCTTATTGCCGCGCTGCGCGAGGCGGAACAGCAGTCGCCTCATGCCACCCTCATGAGGCTGCTCGCCACTGTACAGGACTTCGCCAATGGTCATCCTCTTTGCGACGATCTTAGCCTTACGGTGATTAAGCGCGACGGCAGGCGTAGGATCTCTCCCGAGCCGTGGGCCGCCCGACCATCTCGCATTCGGCGTTAACTGCAGACAGCTTTCACGTCGGTGCCCATAGCTCGCGAATAGAGCAATCTGGGTAGTAGTAGGACGTCCCCACTCCACAATCGGAGCCACAAAGAGTCAGAGGTGCTGGCAGACGAGCGAGTCGCAGAATCGCTCGGCACGCTCACGACGAGTCGTCCGGTTACTGCGCCGCGCCCACACTTTAGTGTGCGAGGATTTGCTCGAAAAACTCAAGCGCTCTTGATCGTGGGCCTGTCCAAGCCAAAAGATTGCGTCCGCCCAAATCCGTAACGATCTTCGTCGTGCCCGCGAGATCGTCGCCAATACAGCCCAACTACCGGCCCACGAAGCTCACGGTCGCCTTGAGGCCCTGCGGTTGCGCGACGAAGCTTGGCGTAAAAAACATCGCGATGCCCCGACTACAGTTCTTCGGGCCCGGTTCCCCGAAATGCTTATACGCAGTCACTGGACACCCACTGGCGTTGAGCTTCCCAAGAACGACACTTCTCCAGAAGTCACTGCGGCAATCACCCGGTTCGATTGAAAGTACTACGCTCCGACGCCGATTTTTACCGGACCGTAGCTGTAGATGGCGCTCTGCAGATTTGCCGCGTTGGTCCAGTTGATCAAGAAATAGGGGCCGTCGTCGTATGTATTGTTGTTGGCCGCGAGGCCGTCCGTCCGCATCGTCTTCATGACGTTGGTCAGGTAAGCGCCATTGAGATAACCATGCGCTGTTGCGCAGGCAACTACTGTCGCCTCCGGAATGAATACCTGCGGCGCGGCGGTGGCCTTCGCGAAGGCTTCCTCTGCGGAGACGCAGTCCCCGTAGACGTAGTTATTCCAGGACGACTCGAAGGAGACAGGGACAAAGGGCGGGTGATCACGGGCTCAAGCAATCTATCTCAATCATCTGAATATCGGGCATATCTGCTTCCTCGGAACCGACAGGACTTCGCTTTCGGTCGTGGGGGCTGGACAAACACTAGTAACTGCGCTCGGAGTTCTTGCTTATCGACGCTAGTGCTGATTCAGCCTCACCACCCGTCAGAGGAGCGCGTGCTAGTTCTTGGAGCTTTCCTCATGACTCTTCTCACGGGGTTTGACAGTAGATCTCACCACCATAATCTTATTTAGGATGTCGAACCAGAACGGTGCCCCGAGAGAGATAGCGAGGCCTGTGAGAAACCAGCCGACAAGCATATTGAGGCTGTGATCCGCGCTCCAATCGCCATGGTGCCAACCGAGTGGAATGCCCACATTGTCGATATCCGCAAGAGAGCTTTTTGCGGCCTCTATTCTTTCTTGCGTCGACTTGCCTTGGTTGACCAGAGGCTCCCTTGCAGACTCAGCGGCGGCAACAATGGACGATCGCAGCGTTGAATCCTGGGAGAGCTGCTTCACGATGCCTATGGTGTTGGCATTGATGACGACGGCGATGACCAGCCCAATGCCGAATAGCGTCCATTGTGTCTTGTACTTGTACCAGCCGGAGACGCGATCCATGGCGCTGTTGTACCAATCTTCCACGCTCTTTTGCAGCTTCAACGCATCGTTGCCGGCCATCGTGATCATAGAGACCAGTGGCTTACCAACTTTTTCCGTCGCTTTGTCGCTTGCCATCCTTTGTGCGGCATTCTTGAAAGCCTGCGTCAGAACGATCGCCTGTTCCTCGATAGCATCGGAAGATCCCGTCCTTATAGCTGCGCTGGCTGACTGTCCGGCGACCCCCGCAGTAGCCGTTGCGATCTCCGAAAAGGCGTCCGGATGGGCAACGGTGTCAAGTAGCGCGAGTGCGAAATTCCTGGCCGGAATGTAGGAAGGCAGCCTACCCGGCTTGCTGGGATTGAACTCGCCTCGAAACAAGCCGAAGATTTGGCCGTGATTGTAGATCTTTGTCACGAGGCCTGTCTTTTCCGAGTCACTCAGCAGGGTAGCAATTCCTCGCAGTAACTCTCGACCCCGCATATTGAAGAAGGAAAAGATGATTTCGTTCACGGCGGTGGCGAATGTGCTGAGCAGTAGAAAGATAAATACCGCACCGATAGCGATGTCGAGGACCGAAGAACCGAACATTCGAATGCCTCCGAAATGACGCTTGAAACTGAGTGTCCGGAGCGACGATGTGGCAAAAGCGTCGCGGGTGTTGCCGGCATATTGTGCAGAATCCCTCGAACCTATAGTCCAGAATGGGCAGCAGGTCAAGCGCATTCGGTATCAAACTGCCATCCTGAACTACACAACTCAGACCAAAGGCGCAAAAGACTGCCTGGCCTCCATCATGATGGTCGGACAATGACCGGTCGAAAACACAATTCCCTTAGCGAACCGCGGAACATTTTAGGTAGACCAATATTCATCGGTGCTGGGCACTCACCTCGGAAAAGTCGCACCTGGAAACGGTCCAAAGAGTTTGATTTATTTCTTACAGCTGCGGACCACCAGAATAGCTCGGGTTGTAGTTCCCTCCTGGGTGCCACTCAGCTCTGTTACTATCCACGCAATCTGAAATTGCGACGGGGGCTTCATGTCTCTAATTGTTAACCGGCGGGGCTTTCTCATCGCAGGCGGCCTTACGGCGTTGGCCTCGACCAAAGCCTTTGGTGCCAACGAGAGGCTACGTGTGGGCGTCATCGGGGCAGGCGGCCGCATGAAGAGCGTGCTCGGTTCGGCCGACCAGAGCGGCGTACCATTTGAGATCGTCTCCGTCTGCGACGTCTATGCTCCCCGCCGTGCCGAGATCAAGGCACGCAGCAACGCCGCCACGGCGACCGAGCACGTTGACTATCAAGAGGTGCTCGACGATAAGACCATCGATGCGGTTTTCATTGCCACACCCGATCACTGGCACGTCCGCATCGCCACCGCAGCGCTCGCGGCCGGAAAGGATGTGTATCTCGAAAAGCCCGTCACACACACCCTCGAAGAGGGTGCCGTCCTGACCCGCGCGGTACGTTCGGGTAACCAGATTCTGCAGTGTGGTATGCAGCAGCGCAGCTGGTCACACTTCCGCAACGCCGTCGACCTCATACAAGGCGGCGCGCTGGGTACGGTGCCGCAGGTGCGCACCTATTGGTGGCAGAACTATGGCTCTAGTTGGGTCCCGAAGCCGGTCGATCAGTCACAGCTGGACTGGAATAGGTGGCTAGGCGGCGCGCCCGAGCAGCCCTTTACGCTTGAGAAGTTCTCTCGCTGGCGCTGGTTCTGGAACTTCGGCGGCGGTGCCATGACCGACCTCTTCACCCACTGGATTGATGTCGTGCACTGGGCGATGAAATCCGATGAACCTTCGACCGCGTTCATGCTCGGTGACAAGCGTATCTACCAGGAGTGGGAATGTCCCGACACCATCCAAGCTGCCTTCCGCTACCCGACTTTCGATGTTATCTACGAGGGCATGATGGCGTCGTCCATCGACGACGGCGGCCTTGAATTCCGGGGTACCGAGGCGACACTAAAGATTAACCGCAGCGGCATGACCATCTGGCGCGAAGGCGTGAAGGGCGACCGCAACCCTGTGCTAAAAGAAGAGAGCTTTGAGGACGGCACCATCGCCCACGCGCGCAACTTTTTCGAGTGCATTAAGACGCGTAAAGACCCCAACGCCCCTGTCGAGGCCGGCGTGGCTGCGGCACGCGCAGGGCATATCGGGAACTATGCCTTTCACCACGGCGGCAAAACGGCCTGGCCGCTGAAGGGATAAGGGGAAAAGTAGTATGACCTGCCCTTAACACCGCGTCTCGCAGCTGTGTCAGCCGAATATTTCTCACATAGCAGCTAAAAGCGCTAGCAAGAAGACCGAACCGCATCGACCTGACCCGCGCGTTTCTCAGCATCAATCCATACCTTCTTGCTTAAGGCCTTCTCATGAGTGTATTGCCCTGACCATTCGGGATCGTCGATTATCATTGCTGTTGGAACCTGCATCAACACAAGTTCGTCAGATCGAGGAAAAATGGCCGGGCGTCAGCCATTTATGGCCGGGGATCAGCATGACGAACGGAGGCATTATCCAGCGTCCCGCCGTGTAGACCGAGAGATGTTTCAGGCTGGCTCAGCGCTGAGCTGCCGTCTCCATGAGTATCTGTTGCACGGGTGCAGGGCGATCTTCGAAGCGGAGACGAGGCAAATCTTCGACAGTACGCCTCAGAGCTGCTTCCCATCGGGCATGCAATTCGAGCAGTTCGGGATCATCGGCGGGAAAGCGACGGTACTCCGTGAAATCGAGTGCACCAGCGCGATACACCAGCAATTCAAGCGGCGGTCCTACTGTGACATTCGACCGAATGGTGGCGTCAAAGGAAAGCATGGCGTAGAGTGCCGCGACGTCGAGCGGCGTCTTCTCATACACGATGCCGCGATCGAGGATCGGGCGGCCGTATTTGGCTTCGCCAATTTGCAGGTAGGGCGAATCCTGTGTGGCACTCAGCGGATTGCCCTGCGGATAGATGCAGTAGAGCGCGGGCGGTGCGCCTTTGACCTGACCCCCGAGGAGCAGGTGGATGTTGAAGTTGTAGTCATCCCGCTCCAGCGCGGCGCGGTCAAGATCTGAGACACGCCGCACAGCATCGCCCACGATTCGCGCGGCGGCGTACATGGAATCAGCTTGTGCAAGTCCCCTGCCCTGCTGGAAGTCGTCCTGCAGCAACGTGATGGTGGACTGCGTAAGGGAGAGGCTGCCGCTCGTGAGCAGGGCGAGGGCTCGCTCTCCGGGGAGGACGAAGGTATGCATCTTGCGGCAGATGTTGACCTGATCATAGCCTGCGTTGCTGCGGGAATCAGAGGCCATGACGAGCCCCTCCTGCGTCATGATGCCGAGACAATAGGTCATGGGCTCCATACTCTCCCAGGTGGCCGAGAAATGCTACCGAAAGCCAAGAAAACCGAGCACGCAGGCTGGAGTTCGTGGCATTCTACTTTTCCCAGAGTCTTCGCGCTCTCTGGCTTGATACGATCGCACGACCCGCTCCGACCCCGTCGTTCGAAGCGAGCTGAATTCCCCTTGCAGGAGGGTTGCAGCTCTGCCAATGAAGATTCGACTCGGATACGACATCGTCTTTGCTACCCCGCAACAGGTAGCAATAGTCGCCATGCTGCACGTACACCCGGCGCGCACGCCCGACCTGCTGGAGCCCGATCTCCTGGAAGTGAACGCCGGAGTAGGCAAAGAGGAGTACTTGGACGGCTTCGGGAATCTCTGCAGCCGTTTAGCCGTGCCTGCCGGTGAGTTGCATCTGCACGGAACCACGCTCATCGAAGATAGCGGCGAACCGGATGCTGCCGGCGAAAACGCGGAAGAGCTCCCCGTAGCCACGCTGCCAACAGAGACGCTGCAGTTCCTGCTGGCAAGCCGATATTGCGAGGTCGACCTGCTTTCGCCGGTGGCCTATGACCTGTTTGGCGCCGTCAAACCGGGATGGCCGCGGGTAATGGCGATCTGCGATTGGGTGCACCAGAAAGTCGAATTCGGCTATCACTTCGCGCGCCCCACCAAGACGGCGCTGGATGTTTACACCGAGCGTCGAGGCGTGTGCCGGGATTTCCAGCACCTCGCACTCACATTTTGCCGGGCCATGAACATACCGGCCCGTTACGCCACCGGATATCTTGGCGATATCGGTGTGCCCCCGGCTGCCTCCGCGATGGACTTCAGCGCTTGGTTTGAGGTTTATCTGGGCGACCGCTGGTGGACGCTGGACGCGCGCCACAACCAGCCCCGGATTGGCCGCGTGCTGATGGCCAGGGGGCGTGACGCAGCGGATGTCGCGCTGACAACTTCGTTCGGCTCAGCAGAGCTCAGAAAATTTCTCGTCGTCAGCGACGTCGTCACCGCTACCGAAGAGATGCCTGCATGAGCCTCGATCGGATGAGCCTGGACTGGATGGGCGCGGACATGGAGAACGAGCAAAGCCGCCTGTTCAATGATTCGGAAGCCTTTCGCAACTCCATGCTTCGCGACTATGCGCTGGATGGCGCGTACGACGAGATGTTCACCGCGGACGGAAACACACGTCCACAGTATAAGCAGCTGCTGGATATGTTTGCCCGTATGCCACAGGAAGAGATCGAGCGCTGCAAGAAGGCCGCCGATCTCTCCTTCCTGACCCAGGGCATCACGTTCACGGTCTATGGCGAAGAACAAGGCACCGAACGGGTATTTCCTTACGATGTGCTGCCGCGCGTTATCAGCAATACGGAGTGGACGCACATCGAGCGGGGCCTGGTGCAGCGTATCGCGGCCCTGAATATGTTCCTGCACGATGTATATAACGAGGGACGCATCCTGGCCGATGGCAAGGTGCCACGCGAGGTGGTGTATACCTGCCGGCACTTCCGGCGTGAGATGCGTGGGCTGCAGGTCCCGCGCAATATCTACATCGCCGTGAGCGGCACAGACCTACTGCGAGTGCGTTCCGGTGAGTTTGTCGTGCTGGAAGACAACCTCCGCGTTCCGAGCGGCGTGAGTTATATGTTGACCAGCCGGCGCGTAATGAAACGCATCTTTCCCCAACTCTTCCGGGCTTACGATGTGCGGCCAATCGAGCACTATTCGCAGGCCCTGCTGGCGACGCTGCGATCGCTGGCCCCTGAAGGACGGCCAGAGCCAACCATTGTGGTGTTGACGCCGGGCGTCTTCAACTCTGCATACTTCGAACACACTTATCTTGCGCGCCAAATGGGCATAGAGCTGGTGGAAGGCCGCGATCTGGTGATCCACGACAACATCGTGTACATGCGCACTACCGCGGGGCTGAAGCGCGTCGACGTGATCTACCGGCGCGTGGATGACGACTTTATCGATCCACTTGCGTTCCGCGCGGATTCCATACTTGGTGCGGCTGGGTTGTTCAATGCCTATCGCGCCGGCAACGTGACGCTGGCGAATGCGTTCGGGACCGGCCTTGCGGACGATAAGGCGATCTATGCCTACGTCCCGGAGATCATCCGCTACTACATGAGCGAGGAGCCGCTACTGAACAATGTCGAGACCTTCCTGATGACCAACCCGGTGCACCGGCAGCATACGCTGGAAAACCTGGACAAATTGGTAGTTAAGGCAGTGGGCGAGTCGGGCGGATATGGCATGATGATCGGCCCGCACAGCACGGCCGCCGAGCGGGAGGAATTCCGCCGGCGCATCGAAGCTGAGCCGCGCAACTACATTGCGCAGCCGACCCTGGACTTCTCGCGGGCGCCGTGCCTGATGGAGGGTGGAATTCAAGCGCGGCACGTAGATCTTCGTCCCTACATTCTCTTCGGGGACAAGGCGACTATTGTGCCGGGCGGCCTGACCCGCGTGGCATTGAAAGCCGGCTCGCTGGTCGTAAATTCATCGCAGGGCGGCGGCAGCAAAGACACCTGGGTAGTAAACGATTGAGGACTCAAGATGCTATCTCGTGTTGCTGACAGCCTCTATTGGATGAGCCGCTATCTGGAGCGGGCCGAGCATACGGTACGCCTGATAGATGTAAACATGAGCTTGATGCTGGACGAAGCTAGCACCACGGCGAATCTTGGCCTGGAACGACGATGGAACCGTGTGCTGGCGTGCCTGGGACGGCCATCGGAGATCGAGTGGAACGGTGACTTCTATGAATTGACTCTCAACCTTAGCTTCAACACGCGGAGCCATGCTGCAATCGTGAACTGCATCGGGCAGGCACGGGAGAATGCACGCCAGGTGCGCGATGAGCTGAGCTCGGAACAGTGGCAGCAGTTGAACCGGCTTTACCATAAGATGATCGCGGCGCAGCGCGAGGTGAACTCGTATAACGCGCTTATCGGCTTTCTTCCGACGGTGGTGAACGATCTGCACCAGTTTCAAGGAGTGACCGATTCAACGATGAGTCACGGTGAGGGCTGGCAGTTCATCCAGCTCGGCCGGTACATCGAAAGAGCGGCTGCCACAACGAGGCTGCTGGATGTGTACCACCGTGAAAGTGCTGAGCTGCAGAATGGTGCTCTTGCAAGTTACGATTTCCTGGAGGGTGCAGGAATGCTGCGCTGCTGCAGTGCATTCGAGGCCTACTGCAACGCATACACTGCCGATTTCACCCCGGATCGTATTACGGAGTTCCTGCTGCTGAACCCGGACTTCCCACATTCCGTTCGCTACTCCGTGGACTGCCTCCGCAGCGCGTTAATGGCCATTGGCGCCAAGAGTGGCCTCCACGTGGCGGACGAGTTGGTACGCGTGTCAGGGCGGCTGCAGGCATCCCTCAGCTTCGCGGACATCACGGATGTACTGTCGGAGGGTATGGGAGCGTTCCTGTCGAGCATTCTGCAGCAGTGCCGGCAGGTGCATGAGCGGGTGTTCCGGCTCTATATCCAGTATTCGATCCAGACCGCATTGGCGATGAGCTAGGGAGCAGACGCATGAGGTATTACTCGATCCAGCACCTGACGCGCTTCGACTACACGCACCCCATATGCGAAACTGCGATGGAAATCCGGATGCAGCCGCGCGGCGACGGAAATCAGCGCTGCATGACGTTCTCTCTTTCCGTAAGCCCACGCTGCCGGGTCTTTTCATATCGCGACCATCTTGCAAACCAGGTACATCATTTCGATATTCCGGGGGATCATCGGCAACTGGTGATCGTGGCGCACTCCCTTGTGGAACAGCAGCCGCTCGGATCAATACCAGATCGGCTTTCCACTGCCGCCTGGCAGGAACTCGACACCTTGCTGGCGCAGGGCGATTACTGGGAGATGCTGCTGCCCAGCACCTTTGCTGAGCCCACCGAAGCGCTGCGAACTCTTGCGAAAGGGTGGAATATTGTGCGGCGGGACGATCCGCTATCCCTGTTACACGAGATCAGCCGAAACATCCATAACGATTTCGAATATCTGCCGCGGAGCACGGATGTGGATTCTCCCATCGACATTGCGCTGGCATCGCGACGAGGCGTGTGCCAGGACTTTGCGCATATCATGATTGCCCTGGCGCGCTCCGTGGGAATTCCCTGCAGATATGTGAGCGGTTATCTATATCACGGCGACGAGCCGAAAAGTGAATCTGACGATCGCGGTGCGCCGAGCGCCACACATGCGTGGGTGGAGGCTTTTCTGCCGCAGTTGGGATGGGCTGGCTTCGATCCGAC
The DNA here is from genome assembly GCA_963797895.1 of uncultured Acidobacteriaceae bacterium. Taxonomy (GTDB): domain Bacteria; phylum Acidobacteriota; class Terriglobia; order Terriglobales; family Acidobacteriaceae; genus KBS-83. Next base: position 468,960 of record CAWCRD010000005.1, on the reverse strand, counting down.
AAACGAACTGGTGGCCAGCGATCGCCATATCCGGACCGCCCTCGGGCGCGACTACGCTGATGTTCCGCCGACCCAGGGCCTGTACAAGGGCAAGACGGACAGCGAGCTAACTGTGGCGGTGAATGTGGTGTCTTCTGAAACAGCTCCGTCGTTGGACGAGATGACACCGATGCCGGAAGACTGGTCGGTCATCGTAGAGCGGACGCACGAGCCACTCCCGCTTGCCTCACCTCTCCTGCAGATTCAGCAGATGCAGCAACAGCAGCAAGCACTGCGCGACGGCAACATTGTTGCGCAGATAACGAGAGTGCCGATCCTCGCCATGCGAGGGACAGCGAATGCTCCAGCCTACAGAGAAAGTCGTAGGTGAAAAGACTTCGGTTGCGTGAGCGAGGCATATCCGCGTCGAGAGAGGCTGCAGCCATGACCAGAATCCTTGATACCAGTCCATGGCAGTGCAGGATCAACATAATCACAGCGGTTCATGAACCAAGTACCGCTTTCTATGCTGTTTCCAATTCGTACGGCGGCGTCAACGTCCGAGGTCCACACCGAAGCAGTGAGCCCATAACGACTATCATTCATAAGGGCCACGGCCTCCGCATCGTCCTTCACGCGCATCAACGGCGCCACTGGTCCAAATGTTTCCTCTGTCATCACTTGCATGCCATGGTCGGCATTCGCAAGTACCTGGGGAGCCAGATAGGGAGTGCCTTGTTTGCTGTTGGAGAAGAGCGCAGTATCCACCAAAGGCTGCGCGCCCTTACGAACTGCCTCTTCCACTTTTGTGCGAATCGAGGCTGCAGCCCGCTCGTTGATCACAGGGCCCAAAGTTGTAGCAGGATCTAAAGGATTGTCCAATTTATATTTCTTCGTGAGCTCGACAAACCCCTCAAGAAACGTCTCCCAAACGTCTTGGTGAACATAGATTCTTTCGACCGCACAGCAGGATTGCCCCGAATTGAAGAACACTCCGTCCACCAGGTTCTCGATGGTTTGCTCAAGGGAAGCATCAGCGCGAACATACGCCGGATCTTTCCCACCCAGTTCTAAGCCTGTGCCGATAAAGCGCTCTCCTCTCGCACGTTGTATGCTGCGTCCGCCAGTTACCGATCCGGTGAATGCTACGAAGCCGACCCGTGGATCGCTCATGATCCGTTCTACTTGATCATGAGCCAGGTGCAGGAACTGAAAAATACCCTCCGGCAACCCGGCCTGACTGAACGCTTCAGCAAATCTTTCGGCCACGAGCGGCGTTTGCGGCGCAGGTTTGAGAATCACACTGTTGCCCGCCATGATCGCCGGAATGACCACGTTGCCAGAACACAAGTAAGGATAGTTCCAGGGCATGAGAGCGAGAACTACACCTACAGGCTCGTTGCGGATGAAGCGTCGAAAATTGTCCTTTGGCTCAATTTCATTATCCGCCAGCTCTGATTCGGCGACCTCAATCATGTACAGGGCGCGTTCCTGAAAGCCGTTGCAAATCTCCATCGGGCTGTAACGAATCGGGCGCCCCATCTGCCAGGTAAGCTCGGTTCCTAGTTGGGCGGCACGTTCAACCAGCGACGCCACAGCTCGCCTGCAGATAGAAGCCCGCTCGGAGATGGGGACCTGCTTCCACTCACGTTGTGATGTCTTTGCTCTTGCCAATTTGGCATCAATTTCAGGATCAGATGCAAATGGACGTTCTACATAGACGGAGCCATCCACAGGACTGATGGTCCGGATTGGAGCGAAATTGGAAGCGGCGTTCTGCGGCATGATTACTCAGGGGTTACGTATGCAGCAGCAATGCCGCCGTCAACAAGGAATTCAGTGCCTGTTACAAAGGAAGACTCATCCGATGCCAAAAACAACGCGGCCCGTGCGATCTCTACCGGCTCGCCGAAACGGCCGATGGGAATATGGACTAGTCTTCGCTGTCGCTTCTGTTCTGTGTCGAGGAATTTCATCAGCAGCTCGGTTCGGAGCGGACCGGGACATAATGCGTTGAAGCGGATGTTTTCTCTCGCATGGACCACTGCGAGCTCACGAGTCAGCGCCAACACAGCACCCTTGCTTGCCGTGTACGCAATCTGGGGAGTCGCCGCTCCGAGGAGCGCCACAAAGGAAGCTGTATTCACAATGGATCCGCCACCCGCTCGACGTAACGCCGGAATGCCATATTTGCATCCAAAGAACACCCCCTTGGCGTTGATGTTCATCGTGATATCCCAGACCTTTTCGTCAGTAGAAATCGCGTCATCATCCTGGGAATGCATGATTCCGGCGTTGTTGAATAGCACATTCAGCTTGCCAAATCGTTCTTCGGCAACTGCGACCATGCGCTCACAATCCGCTGCCTGTGAAACGTCCGCCCGAACGTAAGCGGCGTTTCCCTGCTGCCGCTTTATCATTTCTGCCGTCTCCTGGCCGCCTTTATCATCTACATCAGCCACGACTACACAGGCACCCTCGCTGGCAAACAACAATGCAGCCTCTCGGCCGATACCGCTGGAGGCGCCTGTAATCAGAGCCACTTTGTTCTCGAGTCTCACGATCGCCTTATCCTTCTCATCGGCTTACTTACGCTGGGTACGCTTCCCGCTTCAGATCCTTTCGAAATACCGCTTGCGCTCCCAGTCTGTCACGGCGCCATTGAAAGTATTTTGCTCGGTTTGAAAGAAGTGCGCATAGTGCGTCACCACCTCTTCCCCAAATGCTCTTTGCGCAAAATCGCTATTCGCGAAATGTTGGAAAGCATCTTCTAACGTCTTCGGAACCCGGTGAGCATCGGTTGCACCATAAAGATCACCTGAGATGGCTTCGGGAGGCTCGATCTTTTCTTTGATTCCGTCCAGTCCCGAAGCCAAAGCCGCGGCGAAGGCTAGATAAGGATTGCAATCCGCGCCTGGTATTCGGCATTCGATGCGCAGGCTTTGGTCCCGGCCGACTACGCGGAACCCCGCAGTACGGTTGTCATAACTCCATGCAATGCGGGTGGGCGCCCATGAGCCTTCGACATATCGCTTGTAGGAATTCACGGTTGGCGCATAGAACACCATCACCTCGGGTACGTGGCGAATCCAGCCGCCCAGAAACCAACGAAATATGTTCGAGCACTTTACGGGGCCACAAGACTCATCACCGACGAAAGCATTAACCCCGTCCCGCCACAGACTGAGATGAATGTGACAACTTGATCCCGCGGCACCGGTGGCAACTTTCGCCATGAAGGTCACACTCAACCCCATCTGTTCCGCCACTTCCTTCAGGCATTGTTTGTAGACCACGTGGCGGTCAGCCATCTCCAAGGCTTCTGTATGGATGATATTGAGTTCGTGCTGACCAATACCCCATTCGCCCTTTGAACTTTCGACTGGAACACCGGAAAGCTTGAGATGCTGCCGTACAGCAGCCGTGTAGTTCTCGTTCCGGGTTCCCTGCAGGATGTGATAATCCTCCGAATACCAGCCCGCGCCTTCCAGGCCGGTATACCCTTTCAAAGCCGCGTCGCGATAGCTGTTCAGGAACACGTAATATTCCAATTCCGACGCAAGAACACTCGTGAGCGACAACTCTCGAGCTCGCTCCAATTGTCGCTGCAAAATCGAGCGGGGTGCGATGGCAATTGGTTCTCCGGTTGTTTCGCTCCTCGCGTCGCATAAGACCAGTGCCGTCTTCTCCAACCAGCTTGTCAGGCGCAGCGTGTTCAGGTCAGGCGCCAAAAGCAAATCGCCATAGCCACTCTGCCAACTGGTAAAACGATATCCACTGACGGGCGCCATCTCCATATCGTTTGCCAGCAGATAGTCACATACATGCGTGCCATGCTCGCTTACATTGTCGAGGAATGCTTCGGCGTCAAATCGCTTTCCAATCAAGCGGCCACAATGATCGGTAAAAGCAACGATCACGGTCCGAACCTGATCGCGCCGGACCAGGTCTTCGAGCTCATCCACTCCGAGCATTCCGGATACTCGAGATGCATCACTCAGTTGAACACCAGACATGACCACATGCCTTTCAACAGTCGCTGACCAACATCAAACAGGGCGGAAAGAGAAGAACAGATTCCAGCCTCTCTCGGCTAACGCGATACCTTAAACGATTCTCCATACTAACAACCTGAAATTCAGCGCCGTTATCTAATTTCGGCAAAGCGCCGCGAAGGATCGTCGTTGTGCGCGGCGTGTCACCTCACCAGTAAGTGCTGGCTCGCTAAAGCAGTAATCTCCTCTCCGGCAAGCCATACGTCTGGCGGGCAGTCGGGTTGGGAGAAGCATGGCGGCGAAGGCCTTAACGAACTTCGCCAACGGTAGGCTGCGGTTTTGGGTCAAGCATAAGCCAGCAGCGCACGCGGTAGAGAATGTAACCCATTGCAAGCAAGAAGACGAAGAGCAAAGAAACCAGAGGGTTGTAATACACCAAGCTGCCCAAAGCAATGGACGCGCTGAACAAAGTCCACGCGGGCATAAACGGATATCCGATGGCACGAAACGGTCGCGGCAGATCTGGCTCGCGCTGACGTAGCCGGATGAGTGAAACCATGCTGACGATGTACATGAGCAGCGCGCCCAGTGCGGACACGGTCACAATATTTGCCGTAAGCGGCTGTCCCCCGAAGTGAATTAGGTTGTCACTGAAAATGGCAGCAATCCCAACCACTCCTCCAGCAAGGATAGCAATCCATGGTGTATCGAATTTGGGATGAATTGCCGCCAGAAACCTGGGCAGAAAGCCAGCGCGCGCCAACGCAAATATCTGACGCGAATACCCGAGGATGATGCCGTGAAATGAAGCAATGAGACCGAAGAGTCCCAGCCAGACAAGCATGTGCAACCAGCCGCTGCGAGCACCGACGATCAGCTTCATGGCCTGCGGCAGCGGGTCATTGATGTTCGCCAACATGCGCCAGTCCCCAACAGAACCCGCAAAGTACATGACGCCGAGCGCAAGCAGCAGCAGGGTTCCGATGCCCGAAAGATAAGCGATCGGTATGGAACGCTTTGGATCTCGAACCTCCTCGGCAGCCATGGCCACACCCTCAATGGCCAAAAAGAACCAGATGGCAAACGGAACTGCGGCAAACATCCCTCCGATTAGATGGGGGGACCAGCGATCACTGCCGGCCCACCCGTGACCCAGGAAGTTATGCAGATGCGAGCCGGGTGCCACGACCGCCATGAAAACGAGCAGTTCCGCAATGGCCAATATGGTAACAATCACTTCGAAGGTGGCGGCAATCTGGACGCCTACGATATTGAGCAGCATAAAAACCAAATAAGCCAGCACTGCTGCCGATCGGGGAGATAAAGACGGAAACTGCACATTGAGATATGCGCCGATGGCAAGCGCAATAGCCGGGGGCGCAAAAACGAATTCGATCAACGTGGCCGCACCGGCAAGGTAAGCGCCTGCCGGGCCCAGCGCCCGCTGCGCGTAAGCAAACGGACCTCCCGCGTGGGGAATGGATGTCGTCAGCTCGGTGAATGAAAAGATGAAGGCGGTATACATCGCGGCGATGAACAGTGTCGTTATGAGGAACCCGAGGGTACCCGCATTCGCCCATCCGTAGCTCCACCCGAAATATTCGCCCGATATAACGAGGCCAACAGCAATGGCCCATAACTGAAGGGTGCCAAGTGTGGCCTTCAGGTGTTTTCCGTCTTCCACGCCTCGCTACCCCCATATCGCAACCGTGTGCCTACCCTGGTGGGACTCATCAGAATAGTTGGATTGACTTCGTTCCTGTAGCGGAATTCGGCAAAAACACTACATACTGTCGGCTCATCGATCAAGCGAGAAGGCGATTTTCACGAGCATTGAGTAGCCACGATGATTGGCTAGGCTGCCACAACCCGATAGCATCGTTTCGACCTTGCGCAGAAAAACGAGCGTCTGGCTTGCCATAGGATGCAACAGCTCTGTGGCACAAGGAACCGATATCGCCGCCCTTCAACCGGTTCACTATAAGTCCGTCTGGGTATCCTCGAACTCCGCGAACATATTGAAGCCCCCTTCCCTGTCGCCACAGACAAGGGCCGGACCGTGACCAAAACGAGGGACCAACTCGAGGCGGATAAGTTCAACCTTGCCCGGTCCGTGCAACAAGGCCCATCCCCCAAGCTGGCGCGCAGCAAGCCGCCCATCCTTCTGAGCCAATCTCAGCCCGAAGACGTGATCTCCCGGCAGGCGATAACCATATTTCGGCACTGTAGCGAATGCCGCAACCACGTCTTCAAGGGAGGGCGCTGACAACGAAGACCTCCAAGCCATTTCTGCGTAAGGCGTGCATCAGGGACGCGATTTCTTCGGATACCCGGAGCCCACGACGATGCGTGATCTCGACGATGCCTGCTTTGCCCGGCTGCGTCAAGAACGGCCCTTCCCTCGATGCTTGACCGCGGGCGACGTGCCCATGGCGGTAGGGTCACGGCGACGGTCCCGGCAGATTGCAGAAAGTGGCGCCGCAGGAACAACTTACTCACGCGCGGGCCGCCCTTTTGAATCTTTCGCGCACGATTTCATTTGTTTGTTAACGAAGTGAAGGCATAATCTTCGCACACAATCCTCCTTGAGGAGATGTAGGAATGCTCTGGGCGGATATACCTGTCTGCGACGACCCGCAACGGCGATCTATGGACGGCGTGCGGGTCTCGATTGCCACCGATGCCGATGACCATGCAGCCAATCTGACTGGCTGGAAGCAGTCTTATGACCAGTTGGCTCCAGGACGCTTTCAAGGCACCTTGCGCGAACTCTGGCTTGATTCGCAGTTGCAGATCTTCGAGGAGACGACCAGTCACGCTGTTCGCCAGAGCTGTGAAGTGTGGAAGGGCTCCTTTTGGTTCGGAATTCCGGTAGGCGACGGACCGCCAGGCCGGATCGGACTACGCGCTCTCGAGCGACGCGACATCGCAGTGCGTCCAGGCGGAATTGAATTTGAACTCATGACGCCTTCCTCGTTCCGCATCCTGGGACTGGTAGTCGAAAAGCAACTCCTGCTCAATTACATCGCCGAAATGGAACAAACAACGCTACCTCCTTCGGTGCTGGACTGCGAGATACTTCACACTCGCAACACTGAGCGCAATAGGCTGGAGGACATCTTCCTCCCCCTGTTTCGGCACGGACCGCGAGTGGATCGCAAGCAGGCCCGAGACGCATTGCGGGACGCGTTGCTGGCTGTCATTACTTCGAACTGCATGGCTGGCATGCCGCCGGAGATTCCTTCTCTTACCTATACTGGTCGCCATCGATTGGTGCAGCGGGTACGCGATTTTGCGCTGGCGCATAAGGATGAACCTCTTTCCATTCCTCAACTTTGCCGCGCGTTCCATGTCAGCCGCCGCACCTTGCAATACGCATTCCATGAGGTAAGCGGCATCAGTCCCGGCACGTACTTGCGCACGTTGCGGATGAATGGAGTACGGCGGGCTCTGCGCGCGCCACAACGCCCGCTTATCGATGTGCAGGACCTTGCCGCTCAGTGGGGCTTCTGGAACCCGAGCCAGTTCGCCTGTGACTACAAGAAGCTCTTCGGCGAGAGGCCCTCCGATACATTGCTTCGACGCTCCTGACTTCATTCCTTTTGCCAAATCTCGATAACAGGCTTTACCGGTAAAGCGCTATGTTCCGTGTAGGAAGGCCTTGCATCTGCGCGGACGTTCACGATCCGTGGCCAGGCGGGCGGATGGAATGGTCTGCAACATGCTTCACGACCATGCGCCACATACGGCTCACGCGCCGGTTTGCCCTGCTGAGTTAGTCAGGCAAGTAGGCTGCCGCGGTGTACGGAGCTACACAAATCAAGGGCTATATTGCTTAACTTCCAGGAGGAACCCTCTATGCCGAAAAAATCAGGCACGCCCCGCCTACGATGCTTTCAGTTTCTGCTGCCCATGGCCTTGCTCCTCATCTCTCTGATCGGTGTGAGCGGGAATGCGCAGTCCACCCAAGGCAGCATTATTGGCACGGTAAAAGACACAGCCGGCGCCCTGGTTCCAGACGCCACCGTCACCCTCACCAATAACGGAGAAGGGACCGTGCGTACCACCAAGTCCAACGCACAGGGCGACTATGCGTTTCTCGATGTGAAAGCGGGGCGGTACACGGTCGAGGTCTCGCAACCCGGTTTTCAGAAATGGTCGGTCACCGGCGCCGTTCTCAACACTCAGCAACAACTCCGTATCGATGCTTCACTTGCCGTGGGAAGCTTTGATCAGGTTGTGAACGTCTCGGGTGATGCGGTCAGCGCCATCGACACAGACTCGCCCTCCATCAGCGCAACTTACTCCTCCACGGATGTCTCCAACTTGCCCGTGAATACCCGTGCCAGCGCAGGCGGCACCAGCGCCTACAACATCCTTGGCACCCTTGCGGGTGTGCAGACGGACGCTTCCAACGGTGCAGGCCAAATCGGAACCCCTGTCTTCTCGCTGCAGGGCGGGCTGCCGTTCCAGAGCGAAACGGCGGTGGATGGCATCACGGTGCGCAATGCTACAGGCGGCAATAGCGCAATCGGGGACGCCTTCCCTTCAAGCGAATCGATCTCAGAGATCCGCGCGGACGGAGTTCTGAACAATGCTGAATACGGACAGCCCGGGCAGCTTGCCATTACCACGAAGGGTGGAACCAATACTATCCATGGAGCTGCGTTCTGGTACCACCAGAATGCGGCCTTCGATGCCATCCCCTATACCTTCCCCACAACAAAAGTGAAACCGAAACTTATTGCGAACACATTCGGGGGAAGTTTTGGCGGCCCTGTCATCATTCCGCACTTTTACAACGGTCACAACAAGACGTTCATCTTCGGTGCATATGAAGGATGGCGACACCCGTCCACCACGCCTTCCACATACAAGGTCCCCAGCACTCTCATGAAGCAGGGAGACTTCTCGAAGTACAGTTCTCCGGACTTCGCCGGCACACTGCGCAACCCCTTCACTGGCGGAAGCTACGGAACGAAGCTGCCTACGATAGATGCGGCTGCGCAAAAGCTGCTCTCCTTCTATCCCGATCCAAACGTGGGCGACCCCACCGTTTACGTGGATGACGGTAGTCCCAACTACATCATCAACAAGAACTCCAGCGGCACATCGGATCAATTCGATATCCGTGGTGACCAGTACTTCGGCGCGAACCAAAAGTTTCTGCTCTGGGGCCGATTTACCTTTAAGAACTACCCCATCACCAGCCCAGAACCGCTCAATGTTCCCTCCGCGCAAAACGCCAATAAGAGTCGCGTTTTGAAAATCAGCGCGAACTACTCACTCACTTCCTCGCTCATCAACGAATTCGGCTTCGGATTCGTGCGCTACAGCACCGGAAAGACGAATAGTTTCGACGGCAATGCATTTACGAAGGGTCTGGGATTGAACGGTCTTCAGAACCTCTTCTACAACGGCATTCCGGAGTTGGACTTCAACAATCTCAGCGCGTTGAATGCCGATCGCCTCAGCTCCATCACTAAGTCCAATACCTTCGTGTACACCGATCAGTTGAGCTGGTCCAAGGGGAGCCACCAGATGAAGTTCGGTCTGGACATCAGTACTGTCGAAGCCATCACGCCACTGGGCTTCAATGGTTCTGATAACTACGGCACCTTCCAGTACAACACCTCAGGGAGCGCTGGGTTGTTTACCGGCGTGGACTTCGCTGACTTCCTCACTGGGCTTCCCTATCAGACCTTTTATGACGTCGTTGCGCAAGATAACGATGGCAAATCGACCCACTACGCCTTCTTCGGCCAGGACCAATGGAAGGTGAATCCGAATCTCAGCCTGAGCTACGGATTGAGATACGAATTGTTGCCCGGCTACTATGATCCCAACGGTGATATCGGCAACTTCGATCCCACCCTTCCGCTGGCCGGACGTGCCATCTACCCCAATGGTAAGCAGAGTCTACTCGCACAGGCATTCCTTGCCAGCGCCAATGCGTGCGATCCGGACGGAGTTAACAATACCAACTCCGCTGTGGTAAATGGTGCGCCGTGCATGCCAGTCCTCACCAACAGCCAGGCTGGATTTCCTGCAGGGCTAAAGAAATATCCGCACCTGCGTTTCATGCCGCGATTCGGCTTCGCTTTCCGCCCTCTCGGCGATGACAAGACGGTCATTCGTGGTGGCTTCGGCCTCTATAACATCACGCTTCTAGGCTCTAACTTCTATTCACTCACCGGCACGCTGCAGGCACAGACCACGCAGTACACGAACACCTACGACGCGGCGACTAACGCCATTGGCTATCAGTGGCCGCAGATCTATGGCGGCGCGGGCAACGGCGGCTGCACGACATGTTATGGGCAGGACTATTTCGGGACTGCCAACAGCACCAACTGGAAGGACCCCTATACCGAGCAGTGGTCGCTCAGCGTCGATCGTGATTTCGGTTCCGGTTATGCCGGCCGCCTCTCCTACATCGGTTCAGAGACACATCAACTCGTCTGGGCGCCTGACGAAAACACCCTGCCCTTCTCGAATACGGTGTCTGCATTCAACCAGCCCATTACTGCGCGTTTGTTTCCCAACTGGGGTCGCATCAACACCCGCGCCACTGGCGCCAACGCCAGTTATCACTCCGCGCAGGTTGACTTCAGCCATCGTTTTCAGAGGGGGTTGCAGCTTGACTCCACTTACACCTTCGCAAAAGCGCTCTCTGACAACCAGGGTCCTGCCAACAATGGCTTCGCCGGTGAGAGTGGCGGTGCGCGCGCCACGTCGATCCTCGACCGATATGAGGACTACGGAAACGTCTTCGGCACGCGCCGTCATCGTTGGAACACAACCGCCGTCTACGACCTCCCCATCGGGCGCGGCCGTCAGTTCGGTAACTCTATGTCCCGGGTGGCCGATGCCTTCGTGGGTGGATGGCAACTCTCCAATATTTTCTTGTGGCAGACGGGTCCCTTCGAATCAACCTATTTTCCCAGTGGTCAGGGCGACCCGTCCGGCACCGGCTCCGGTCTTAACGGGGCAGCCGCCGGATTTGACGGCGGCCACCGCAACCAAGCTCCGGATCGCAACTTCAATGTCAGCGTCAAGCCCGCAGGTCGCAGCCGCACCAACTGGATCAATCCTGCCGCATTCACGTGCCCGGGTTATTCCGGCTGGACGCCCGGAACCCCCTGCACCACCGGTGCCGGCTTTGACCCCACGACAGGTCAACCGCTTAGCCCGGTACCCAACCCCATCGGCCGCTTCGGCAATGCGCAGGTCGGTTCCGTGGTGGGTCCCGGCACCATCAATCTTTCGAGCGGTCTCAGCAAGACCTTCCCCATCACCGAACGAGTACACCTGCGGGCCGAGGGTACTTTCACCAATATCCTCAACCACACCAACCTTGGGGATCCAACGACGAACATCAGCAACACGAGCTTCGGCCTGATTACCAACACCATCGGCTCCGACTTTGGCGGCGCCCGCTCTGGTCAGGTCTCCATGCGGCTCGAGTTCTGAGGTGCGATTTATTCAGTAATCTGCGGTTGCGGGAATCACTCAGCAATTCCCGCAACCGCAACACCTTTATGCAGCCACCGAAAAAGTGATGGAATGCGATAGAGGGCGTTGAAATCTCTCGGTGTTTTCCTGGCAGTCACCCTCCGAACACGAACACGGGTCAGCGTTCCATGGCATTGAAAAATAGCCGGCGTGATTTCCTTCGCATGAGTACAACGGCGGCTGGAGCGGCCATGCTGCCCGCCAGCATTCGCAAGGCCTTGGCAATTCCTCCTGACAGCCGCACTGGCACCATCCGCGACGTGGAACACGTCGTCATTCTGATGCAGGAGAACCGCTCCTTCGATCACTACTTTGGCACGATGCGCGGCGTGCGCGGTTTCAGCGATCCCCGCCCAGTATTGTTGCCCAACGGTAAGCCGGTCTGGTATCAGTCTCCGGCCCATATCCAAACCAAACACTATAAAAGTCGAGGTCTCCGCTCAGATGCCACGCATGTGCTCCCGTGGTACATCAATCCGAAGAAGACCACTGAGCACCAGGCGGGAACCGATCACGGTTGGGCAAGCGGTCACGGGGCCTGGAACCATGGGCATTGGAACGAGTGGGTGACACAGAAGCAGGATGTACTCACGATGGGATATCTCAAACGCGAGGACGTGAGCTACCATTTCGCGCTGGCTGAGGCATTTACGCTGTGTGATGCGTATTTCTGTTCTGTACATGCCGATACCTGCCCGAATCGCATCTACCTCTGGACCGGCACTTGCGATCCACGCAATGCTATGGGTCGGAAACAAAATGGTCCCGGCCTGTCGGAGCGGTCAAAGACCAACGGGTACACATGGACGACATATCCGGAACGGCTGCAAGCGGCCGGTATTCGCTGGAAAGTCTATCAGGGAGGAACTGGCGAGTCAGGGACGCCAACCGATAACTACACGGACAATTCTCTTGAATTCTTTGCGGCGTACCAGGTGAATGAAGGCGCCGATCCCAATGGTCCTCTGGTGAGAAACGGAGTGAGTAATCACACCTTGCAGGACCTGCGCGATGATGCGGTTGCGGGACGACTGCCACAAGTAAGTTGGATTGTTGCTCCATATAAGTATTGCGAGCATCCAGAGGCTTCGCCAACGGATGGCGCTTACTTTATTCACAAGGTGCTCGCAGCGCTCACGGAAAATCCGGAGGTTTGGAGCCGAACAGTCTTATTCCTGAACTACGACGAAAACGACGGATTGTTTGATCACGTCGTTTCCCCCATGCCGCCCTTGTCCAGCGAGCCGGAAGCCGGCGGCATGGTCTCCCGCGACCTGGAAGCGAGTCTTGAAGACGAGCTGCTCGACCTGGACCGCTTTCCTGCGGAGGAACATCCTCTTATTCCCAGCTATAAAGTGAAGGGGCTACAGCCGATTGGGTTGGGACCACGCGTCCCGATGATCATCGTCTCTCCCTGGACGCAGGGCGGCTGGGTTTGTTCCCAGGTATTCGACCACACCTCTGTTCTCAGGTTTCTTGAGGTTCGTTTTGGAGTGGAGGAGCCAAATATCAGCGCATGGCGCCGCGCTGTCTGCGGCGATCTGACGACAGCGTTCGATTTTTCCTACCATTCTGAGCCGGCTGCCGCCCAATTTGTGGTTCCGAAACCAGTGGCAACACTGCATCATCCGTACCATGTTCCCAGAGAGCAGCAGATGCCACAGCAGGAACCTGGGACGCGCAAATCACGGGCGCTTCCTTATCTCCTAAAAGTGGATGGTCGTGCGGAGGCCGACGCGTTCTACATACAGTTCACAAATGGCGGCAATGTGGGTGCGGCATTTTCTGTGCACGATGGTGTGCAGCCAGAATCTCCGCCGCGCCGGTATGCAATCTCGGCTGGAGAACAACTTGGCGATGCATGGCGAACCGAAGGCAAAGCACGGAACTACGATCTCACCGTGCACGGGGCCCACGGCTATCTCCGGCATTTCCGCGGAGACCTGGCGAACAATGCTGTAGAAGCGAAAATCAGTTACATCCCCGGACACGAAACTGCACTGCTATCGCTGACCAATGTAGGCACACAGCCGATCAACATCACGGTGACAGAACGATACGCCGGCACCCGTCAGGAAATTGTCGTTCCTTCCGGAGAAGTGCAACAACACGAATACCATCTGGAGAACAGCTTCGGTTGGTACGACCTGAGCATAACGTCCGTCCAGGAGAGATATCTGCGCCGGTTTGCGGGGCATGTGGAGAGCGGGCGTCCGAGCACCAGCGATCCGGCCACCTACTGGAAGATCTAATACGTCATTGGCTCTACAAGTACAGAACCACGACCATCGCTCGATGACTGCTAGACATTCCTCATACGCAGAAAAGTCCCTCTTACTATCGCAGGTGCGTCGTACCCCGCTGAAACAGAGTACGCGTCTGAAGAGCGGGAAAAGCAAGCAGGATGAGCACTCGGCGATTGTTGAGCCTTTCAACGGCCAAAAAAATTGGCTTACTTCTGAGTAACAAAAACCAGAGGTAGACCGCGCCTCATACATTATGCGAACTTTCGGACCTTCGTTTTTGATGCACTGGGACAGCGACTGTCGTGGCGCCTCTTTCCTCTCACTACTCTGCACCACTACCATGAAACTTCTATATCAGGTTCGCTGAACGTCCTGCTCACACCGACGAATGGTACCTGCGACAGTTGATAATGAATGGGCAACGGAGGCGTTCGGGCACGATCCGGCATCTCAGTCTCCGGGAACCTGATGGGACAAAATGGCAAGGGTTATGGCGTTATCCGGGTTCGCGGAGCGCGCGAGCACAATCTGCGCAGCGTGGACGTGGACCTTCCCCGCGACGCGCTCGTCGTCTTCACCGGCGTTTCCGGATCAGGTAAGTCCTCGCTGGCCTTCGGCACGCTTTACGCCGAAGCACAACGCCGTTATCTGGAATCCGTGTCACCGTACGCCCGCCGTCTCTTTCATCAGCTTGCTGTTCCCGCAGTAGATTCCATCGATGGGCTACCGCCAGCGGTCGCGCTACAACAGCAGCGTGGAGCTCCCACGACGCGTTCCTCCGTGGGTTCGGTCACCACGCTCTCGAACCTACTACGCATGCTCTATTCCCGTGCAGGCGATTACCCACGCAATCAGCCGCTGCTTTACGCCGAGTCTTTCTCGCCGAACACGTCGGAAGGCGCCTGCCCAAAATGCCACGGGCTCGGCCGCATCTATGAAGTGACCGAGGCGTCCATGGTTCCCGATCCGTCCCTCACGATTCGAGAACGCGCAATCGCCGCATGGCCCATGGCCTGGGGAGGTCAGAACCAGCGCGACATTCTCGTCTCTCTGGGCTACAACGTCGACATTCCTTGGCGTGATCTACCTGCGAACGATCGCAAGTGGATACTGTTCAGCGACGACCAGCCACAGGTTCCCGTGTACGCCGGATTCACGCCGGCAGAGACCCGGCAAGCACGGAAACGCAAGCTGGAGCCCAGCTACATGGGCACTTTCACCAGCGCGAAGCGGCACGTGCTCACCACCTTTGCGAATACGCACAGTGCGCTGATGAAGAAGCGAGTCGCACAGTACATGCTTTCTGCCGAATGCGAAGTCTGCCACGGCAAGCGTCTGCGTCCGGAATCACTCTCGGTCAAGTTTGCGGGTCAAGACATCGCCGAGATTGGAACGTTGCCGCTGAAGCGTCTCAGCGCCCTGCTTGCACCCTACGCTGCGACGGGTGGAACTGCTCACTCTGCGAATCCTGAGAAGATCGAGGTCACCAGGCGTATCGCTGCCGATCTTACGGCGCGCTTGGGCGTATTGTTGAGGCTCGGTCTTGGCTACTTATCGCTCGAGCGCAGCACGCCGACACTGTCGCCGGGAGAGCTTCAGCGTCTACGCTTGGCAACACAGCTGCACTCGAATCTCTTCGGCGTGGTCTACGTTCTCGACGAGCCTTCCGCTGGCCTGCATCCTGCGGATACTGAGGCGCTGCTCGACGCGCTCGATGCACTAAAGCGTTCGGGAAATTCGCTTTTGATCGTCGAGCACGAGCTTGACGTTATTCGCCGTGCCGACTGGATTATCGACGTTGGTCCTGGTGCCGGCGTGAACGGTGGCGAAATTCTTTATTCAGGTCCATTGCCAGGATTGAAAGATATCGACGCTTCGCAAACGCGCCGCTATATCTTTTCCCCTCCACGCCCCCAGCTTGCTTCAGTACGCGAGCCCAAAGGATGGCTGAAGCTCCTCGGCGTGACACGTAACAATCTCCACCGGCTCGATGCTGATTTTCCGCTTGGTGTGTTTACTGCCGTTACCGGCGTCTCAGGGTCGGGTAAATCTACGCTTGTGGCCCAGGTTCTTGTGGATCTCGTTGCCGAACGGCTTGGTCAGCCCATCATTTCGGAAGAGGAAGAAGTCGATGATTTGGAGCAAGTAGCGGTTCAGACCACAAGCGGGGAGATTGCCTCCGGCGCGGAGCATATCCGTCGGCTTGTCATAGTCGACCAAAAGCCGATCGGCCGGACGCCGCGATCGAACATGGCCACCTATACCGGGCTGTTCGACCACGTGCGCAAGCTGTTTGCCTCTACCAAACTTGCACGCTCCCGCAAATACGATGCGGGCCGTTTTTCCTTCAATGTTGCCAAAGGACGTTGCGAAACCTGCGCGGGCGAGGGCTTCGTCTGCGTGGAACTCCTCTTCCTGCCCAGCGTCTACAGCCCATGCCCTACATGCCACGGTGCGCGCTTCAATGCGAAGACACTCGAAGTCCGCTATCGCGAAAAGAACATTGCAGATGTTCTTGCACTCACGGTCGATGCTGCCGCTGAGTTCTTCTTAGAGGATGCGCAAGTCGGACGAGTCCTTGGGGTATTACAGGAAGTCGGACTCGGCTACCTGCGCCTGGGACAACCTGCCACGGAACTCTCCGGCGGCGAAGCTCAACGTGTGAAGCTCGCCACAGAACTTCAGCGCGCTCAGCACGGCAAGACTTTGTATGTCCTCGACGAACCTACTACCGGCTTACACCCTTCGGATGTCGATCGTCTCTTGCGTCAACTGCAAAACCTGGTTGCCGCGGGCAACACCGTCGTCGTTGTAGAACATGATTTGCAAGTGATTGCCAGCAGTGATTGGGTGATCGACATGGGTCCGGGCGCAGGCGACGAGGGCGGACAGATCGTCGCCGCCGGGCCGCCGGCTGCGATTGCGAAGTCCCCTTCGAGCAGGACCGCCCGATTCCTGGCGCAGCTCCTGTAAGCCAATAATCTGTTCACCGGAGCATCGGGGAGTGCGGGGGTGAAAGGGCGGCCTACCGGCATTTCGATAAGGCCATGCTAACTAATTCACTAGTTGTTCGTCTGATCAGCAGGACATGCCTCCGAAGCGCTCCAACACGCTGACCGAAGCCGAACTCCGGATTATGCGCATTCTCTGGGATCGCGGAGAATCGCTGGTGAGCGAATTAGTGGCCGCCATGCCGGAGAACACGCCGCTTGCCTACACCTCGGTGCTCACTACCGTACGCATCCTGGAGCGGAAGGGATATGTTCGGCACCGCCAGGAGGGTCGAGCCTTTGTCTATGGTCCCCGTGTCGCGGAGCATGAGGCGAGCCGTTCCGAGGTGCGGCATATGCTGCATCGCTTCTTCGGAAACTCGCGGGAACGCCTGCTTCTCACGTTGTTGGGCGATGAAGAGGTTCCAGTGGATGAGTTGCGGCGCCTCAAGGCCGCCATCGCTAAAGCAGAATCCGCAGCGCGGGAACAGCGTGCGGGAGGGAAGGGGCGCGATTGAACTTCCTCCTGGATCTGGGTCGGGCCGCAGCGCAGGTTTTCTTTGCCGGACTCTGGCAGGGCGCGATCCTTATTGCCGTGGTTGCCCTTGCGTTTCGCTTTTGTTCCCGGGTTGGGCCTCAACTCCGGTTCGCGGTTTGGGGATTCGCATTTGTGGTGCTCCTCGTCGGCCCGCTGCTGAACCTTGAAGCGCCTTCTTCCTCCTCCGCGACGTACGCGGCCAAGATTCACCTCAGCGCAATCTGGGAATATGCGATCGCTCTCCTGTGGATTGTTCTGATGGCTACGCGGGCAGGGCAGCTTGCCGTACATCTCAGTCGAGTGCGAGCCACATGGAAATGCGCCAAACCTATCGCTGTGGATGACAATGTTCATGAATTACTGGGGCGTAGTTCGCGCCCCGTGGAACTATGCAGTTCCACAGAGGTTGATTCTCCGAGTGTCATCGGTTTCTGGTCCCCGCGCCTGCTCATTCCTGAATGGCTGCTCGCAAAACTCACACCTGAGGACCTGCGTCAGATTGTGCTTCATGAACTGGAACACCTCCGGCGCAGAGATGACTGGCTCAACCTGATCCAGAAGGCCGGCATGGTCCTCTTCCCTCTCAACCCTGGGCTTTTCTGGGCAGACCGCAGGCTTTCGGCCGAGCGCGAACTTGCGTGCGATGCCAGTGTCGTCGCCTCAACGGCTCAACCCCTTGAGTACGCACGATGCCTCACTAGGCTGGCGGAGCATCGCTCGCAGTACCGCAAATTGGCGCTGTCTCTTGCCGCATGGAGTCGCGAATCAGATCTCGGGCGTCGCGTTTTTAGCCTCCTGGAACCCGCTGGCGCCTGGTCATCCCGACCTGCAAGGCTCGCAACCGGTTCGCTCGTGCTGGTGCTCGCTATCTGCGGTGTCGGAATGGCTCGTGTGCCCCACCTTGTAACTTTTGGCGAGGCATACACCGCAGCGCAGCCCGGCGCCTCCGCTGCCGTTCGCAATTCCGACCCCGTTGTCCCTGTGGTCTATCGGGAGACCACGCCCTCACGGGCGATGCTGTTGAACACGGTGATGCGTCCCGCCTCTGGCACCAAATCATCTTATGCGCGGGCGCTCCAGCCGCCTCTGCACAGAGCACACGCTGCAAAACCACGGCGACAACGTCCCCGCATCCTGCTCACAACGGCCCGAGTCTCTGTCGAAAGAGAACCAATTTCCCAGACTGGAAGACTTGTCAGGACCGTGTATGTACAGCCTGAATTTTCGCCCTCGTTTGCCGCCGTTCCATTCGCTGACGGCTGGCTAATCGTGCAACTTTAACCATCAACGTATGCCGGAGGAAGGCTTATGGCCGTTTCAACTAATCAACTAGTTACAGCGTCGCGCAGACTTGCCTTGCCCGCCAGTCTGACTGCTGTTGCAGTCGTCGGCGCCGCACTGTTTGTTCATCAGAACAATGTCCCGGTCGCAGCCGAAAGCGTCTCACCGCTGGACAACAACAGCGTCGCTGCACTCACCGCAATGGATCATGCAATGGAGTCGCTCGCGGCGCGCGTGACGCCGGCTATCGTCAACGTCGCGGTAACTTCGAAGGCAGAAGAGCAGCCCGTCGATATGGAAGGCGGCAGCGGTCAGCAGGATATGCCCCCAGGATTCTCGCAGTTCTTCGGAAACGGCGGTCGCCACATGCAGATGCCGCAACAGCCGGAATTGCAGCACGGCATCGGCAGCGGCGTCATTATCTCGCCCGACGGATACATCCTCACCAACAATCACGTAGTGGATGGCGCGACGCAGATCAAGGTGACGCTGCACGATCGTCGCGTGCTAAGCGCCAAAGTAATTGGGAGGGACAAGCTCACCGATCTTGCAGTCATTAAGATCGACACGCGCGATCTGCCCACCATTCCGTGGGGCGACTCGTCCAGGCTCGAGCCGGGCCAGACTGTTCTTGCGTTCGGCAGCCCCTTCGGCTACTTCCAGTTCTCCGTCACACGTGGCATTGTCAGCGCGGTGAACCGTCAGAATCCATACTCGGATGATCCCCGGAAGCTCGGCGGCTACATCCAGACGGATGCGGCGATCAATCCGGGAAACTCCGGTGGTGCACTCGTCGATGCGCACGGCGAACTTGTGGGCATCAACACTTTCATCATCTCCAATAGCGGTTCATTTGCCGGCGCAGGCTTCGCCATCCCGGAACAGATCGCCAAAGCTACCGCGGACCAGATCATCAAGACGGGAAACGTACACCACGGATACCTGGGCATCAGCATGAACGATGTCACACCTGCAAACGCGCACTTTTTCAATCTGAATGAGGCTTCCGGAGCGATCGTCGCGCAAGTGACACCGGACTCCCCGGCAAGCCGGGCAGGGCTGAAGAATGGCGACGTCATTGATCAACTGAACGGACAAAAAATGCCCAATGGAAGCGCTCTTCAGATGGCAATTGCGGACGTGCCGCCCGGAACGAAAGTTCAGCTTGGCATTCTCCGCAACGGCCATCCACAGACTGTCGATTTAACGGTTGGCGAGTATCACGGCAACAGCCAGGTAGCGGACAACAATGATGCGGACGGCACAACCGGACACGGAGGCAAACTTGGGCTCGCTATGTCGGACATCACGCCGGATGTGCGTCAGCAGCTCAATCTGCCAGACAATATCAAAGGCGCGGCGATCCAGAGTGTGCGCCCCGGCAGTCCGGCGGAAGATGCCGGCCTGCAGCCTGGTGACATCATCGTGCAGGTGAACCGTCATGATGTCGATTCGGCAAGCCAGACAATCGCGAGCGTCCGCTCGGTTCCAGCCGGGCAGGATGTGCTGTTGCTCGTCTGGTCAAACGGAGGAGAAGGCTACCGCGTGCTTCATCCCGATCGGGGCTGATGCCGTTCAATCGGGCTCCTTGGGGCTGCCGTCGACTCGCGGCAGCCCCAAATTGATTCAGTTGGTCAGATCAGCCACAGAACCTGAAGCTTATTTGTCGGATCCGCAATAAGCATACGCAGGCGCATCGGCGAAATTTCATTCGAGTTTGGCGAAGTGAAAGAACTACTCCGCCAAAGCGTACTGCCCGTCGATATGAAAATGGCCGTTCACGCCTGGCGCTCCCGTATCAGGCTGTCCTCCGCCGATGGTAATCCTATAGTCGCCCTCAGCGACCATTGGATTGCCCTCCTCTGTCACCATCCCTAGATCGCGCGGGTTCAGATGGAAGTGAACCTTCTGACTCGCGCCTGGGTCCAGGTGAATGCGTTGGAACCCACGAAGAGCAATCCGCGGAGCTCCCTTGACTGCAGGGAAATTGAGATAGAGCTGGACAACTTCGTCCCCGGCGATCTTGCCGGTATTGGTCACCGTCACGTCCGCATCCACAGGCTGCCCGGCAGCGACCCCATTTGTCGGAATGCTGAGCTCGCTGTAGGAAAACTTTGTGTAACTGAGCCCGTATCCAAATGGATAGAGCGGCTTGCCCGTGAAATAACGATAAGTGCGATTCGCCATTCCGTAATCTTCGAAGTTCGGCAGTTGGTCCACGCCCGTGTAGAAGGTCACGGGCAGCCGGCCCGCGGGATTGTTCTTGCCACTTAAGGTCTCTGCGACCGCTGCGCCGCCCTCCTCGCCGGGATACCACGCCTCTAGAACGGCATTCGCGTGATCGTTGATCCAATTGACCGCGAGTGCGCTGCCGTTCATCAGAACAATCGCGAGCGGTTTACCAGTAGCGGCGACAGCTTTGACCAGATCTTCCTCAGGCTGTGGCAGATCCATGCTGGTGCGGTCTCCACCCAGGAAGCCGGGTTCGCTCACCGGCATCTCTTCGCCTTCAAGTTGGCTCGTAATTCCAACAACGGCTATGACAGCATCGGCATTTTTCGCCGCAGCGACGGCTTCCGGCGAGACCGCATAGTTCACCTTCGCCCAGATCAGTTCCGCATCCGTCTTGCCATTCTGCGCACCATAAGTGATCTCGAGGGCAGCTTTGCGACCCTTCTCCAAGTGAACGTGACCGGTCACCGGCGCAACTTCACTGCTGCCGAACGCCATCGCGATCTGTTTGCCATCCACCGAAACTCTTGCGAATCCCTGTGAACGAAGCCCAATCAGAAAGTCGCCCGACTCGGTGGGTGTCAGGAATCCAGTCCACTGCACGCCGAAGCTTTTCTTCCCGGCAACCTCTTGCGGCAGGTCACTCGCGGTCAGTCTCACGTTCGGCTCAACACGACTGACCAGCGGGTTCTTTTTCTCGTCCGGTCCTAATCGTCCCTCGCTGTACTCAGCGTTCAGTCCTGCCTTACCTTCCGCAGTGGTAAGCAAGCCATTCGGTACCGGCGTGCCGTCCGGCCGCAGAAACTGCGTTCCCGGAACGAACGTGATTTTGGCATTCGGAAACTCGGCATGCAGGCCGTCCAGAATCGAAACAATGTGGGTCGGGTGACCTGCATAGTTTCCGATAAGCGGCCGCGTCTGATCTGCAAGCGGACCCACAACGGCGATCCTGCGAATCTCCGGTTTCAGCGGAAGCAGCCCGTCGTTCTTCAACAGCACCATGGATTCATTCGCCAGTTTACGTGCATGCGCACGATGCTCGGCACTGTCGAGCTCCTTCTCGTCAATCTTCGTGTAAGGCACCATCCCGGGAGGGTCGAACATCCCGAGCTTGATGCGCGCTGTGAAGAGACGGATCAGTGCAGTGTCGAGTGCACTCTGGGGCAGATATCCCTGTTGAACGGCATCGATGTACGCCTTATCCACCGGCTCGCCGAAACGCGACGTGAACGTGACGCACTCATTATCCATGCCGCGCAGCACCGAGATGGCAGCGCCCTGCGCTTGCGTAGGACGATACCGATGGTTCGCCGAGACGTCGCGCACGGCGTCGCAGTCCGAAACCACATATCCCTGGAAGCCCCACTTGCCCCGTAGCTGATCCTGCAAGAGGTACTGGTTGGCGCAAGCCGGCTCGCCGTTGATCGCGTTGTAGGCGCACATCACCGATCCAGCTTTGCCTTCTACAACGGCAGCGCGAAACGCGGGCTCATAAGTATCGACCTCATCGTGTTTGCTAACGTCCACATCGGCGAAGTGGCGCGTCGGTTCCGGTCCGCTGTGCACGTCGAAGTGCTTCGGTGTGGCAATCGCGAGGTAGTACTTCGGGTCGTCCCCTTGCAGGCCGGTTACGTAGGAGACGCCCATCCGGGCGGTGAGGAAGGGATCTTCGCCGTAGGTCTCCTGCCCGCGACCCCAGCGGGGATCGCGGAAGATATTCAAATTGGGCGACCAGAAGTCCAGGCCTCCCATGATGCCGGTGTGCCCCTCTCGCGCGTTCTGCACATGCTTAATGCGCCCTTCGACGCCAATCTGCGCAGCCATGGTGTGAATCCCTGGCGCGTCAAACGTAGCGGCGAGGCCTACCGGCTCCGGATACTCCGTCACTCCCTCATTGATCACGCCGTGGAGAGCTTCGCTCCACCACTGGTAAGCGGGAATGTTGAGCCGTGGCACCGCAGCGGAGTTGTTCTGCATCTCCGATGCCTTCTCGGCGAGAGTCATGTGACGCACGAGGTCGGTGGCCCGCTGCTCCGGTGAAAGCTGAGGGTTCATGTACGGGAGATTCGCAGCATCCTGGGCATCTGCAGATTGCTGTATCAGGCCCGCGAAGAGCGTACCCGTGCATGCAAGAGCCCATAGCGAAAACAGGGCGACGCGGCTTTTCATTGATTTCTCCGGACTGGAGTGGGGTATGATTTTCACCTCGCAAATATATCCATCAGGCCTCATCGCAGACAATGTAAAAGCTCGACCGGATCGAAAAATCCGGCCCTCTGAGCTCTAAGGCCGCCAGGATGAGGCCGGTTCGGGTAATATCCGCATGAGATTTTTTGGTCTTTATTTCGCGACGTGTAATTTCAGCTGAAGAAACGGCTCCGGGAGGTGATCATGAAACTGGTGTTGATCGTGATGGCGTTGAGCGCAGCAGTTTGCTTTGGACAGGATCGGGCGGATTTCAAGCCGGCGTCCTCCAATGTTCTGGATGCGCAGTTTCCGAAGGTCGACAGCAACTCACGCGTCGAAATCCGTTTCAAAGCGCCGGATGCGAGCAAAGTCAAGCTGAACTTCTGGAGTGGGCCGAAGGTAGATATGGAGAAGCAGGCTGACGGCTTCTGGACCGTGACGACCCCGCCCATGGCTCCTGGCCTGCACTACTACACGATCGTGGTGGACGGTGCTGAGGTCAGCGATCCAGGAAGCACGGCATACTTCGGAGGAAGCAAATGGGCCAGTGCGGTAGAAGTTCCAGAAGCGGGGGTGGATTTCTACCTGCCGAAAGATGTTCCGCACGGCCAGGTGCGTGAAATCTGGTATCACTCCAGCGTCACCGGAACCTGGCGGCATTCCTTTGTCTATCTGCCGCCGAACTACGACAATTCGAAGACCCGCTACCCTGTGCTGTATTTGCAACACGGCGGGGGCGAGAACGAGAGCGGCTGGATACGCCAGGGCAAAGCCAACTTCATTCTCGACAACCTGATCGCCAGCGGAAACACCCGGCCGATGATTGTGGTAATGGCCAACGGCTATGCCACCCGCTCCGGTTATCAGGTCCCTGACCTCACGGGCGAGCGGTTCGGCTCACCTGCTTTCGTCAAGGTCATGCAGGAGCGGATGGGCGCCTTTGAAGACGATGTGACTCAGGTGCTGATCCCCTTCATAGACAAAACTTTTCGAACCGTAGCCGATCGAGACCACCGCGCAATGGCCGGCCTGTCCATGGGCGGTATGCAGACCTTTCAGGTAACGTTCGATCATCTCGATCTCTTCTCCTACATCGGCGGATTTAGTGGAGCCTCCAACGTGTTCCTGACAGGCACAGCCAAGCTGGACACCAAGACGGCTTTCCACGGAGCCATGGCCGACCCTGCCGCCTTCGCTGCGAAGGTACACCTGCTCTGGATTGGTGTAGGAACGAACGAGCCCGAACGGATGAAGACATCACTGGAGAGTCTCAATGCCGTGCTCGACGAGGGGAAGATCAAGCACGTCTTCTACGAGTCGCCAGGTACCGATCACGAGTGGCAGACGTGGCGCCGCGATTTAAGAGACTTCGCACCGCGCCTGTTTCAGAGCGGCAGCAAACCACCGTTCGGTGCCTCGCGCGGATCAGGAATGTGACGCGTCCATCCTGGTCGACGAGTTACGGGGACTCGGCTTGTGTTGACGGGCCCTGAAGTGGCGATAACAGGGTGAGTCACTCATTGACTATTCCAAAGTGCTCCCTAAGTGCATCGGCAATTTATCACCACTACAAGTGATCGCCGGTTTGCGTGCTATTGCGTTCGCAGCGCGTCCAAGCGCCGAAATGGAAATGGCGAGTACTTAATCAAGTGCAGATTCCAAGCAATCGCATGTATGGCTGGTGTAACGAGCATTCCGGGGTGTCAATATCTTTTCCAATGACGCCCATTTATCAATGAGAATTCATGGTTTACATCCAGATCATTGAAGTGCTAGCGTGAAAGATCTCCCCCACATGCAGCTAATGTTCAATGACGAAGCTTATGTATCGTCGTCTCAAGCGAACGCTGCCCCTCGTGGCATTTCTCACGATCGGCTGTTCCGCGCTGGCACAGGTCACTGCACCGGATTTCTCGGTAGTTGTCCTGCCGGACACCCAGTTCTATTCGGAATCGCATCCGGCAATCTTCAACTCGCAGACGCAGTGGATCGTAAATAATAGCGCGAATTACAAAATCCAGTTTGTTCTTGGCGAGGGTGACATCGTCAATGTCGCCGACGAGCCCGCGCAGTGGCAAAACGCCGATGCCGCGGTCAGGCTGCTAGATACCGCCAAGATCCCTTACGTGCTGCCGCTTGGCAATCACGATTATGACGGCTTCAATCCGCCTGCCGGCGGAACCACCGCGTTTAACACGTATTTCGGCCCCTCTCGCTACGCACAGTACAGCTGGTATAAGGGCGGCTTTCCCAGTGGAACCAATGACAATTTCTACGCAGTATTCACGGTCAATGGAAAGCAGTATCTAATCCTCGCGCTGGAGTTCGTGCCGCGCCAGCAGGCCCTGAATTGGGCAAAAACGGTGCTTGATGCGAACCCCGATAAGGAAATCATCGTAGTCAGCCACAGCTTCCTGTTTACCGATTCGACGCGCGCCGATCAATGTAACAACAACGATAACAATGGCGCCGGCAACAACCAGGGCGAAGACGTTTGGCAGAAGTTGCTGATCAACTATCCCAATCTGTCGCTGGTCCTGAATGGCCACTTCACCGGCAGCACCGCCTCTCGTCGCGCCGATCTGGGCATAAAGCAGAACCTGGTGAACGAGATCTTTGCCAACTACCAATCTCTGACCAACGGTGGGGACGGCTGGATGCGGATCCTGACTTTTCGTCCGAGCTTGAATCGCATCGATATAGTGACCTATTCGCCATATCTGAATCAGTACAAGACCGACAGCAACAACCAGTTCAGCATCACGTGGCACAGCACCGGAACGGGCAATAGCACCGGCACCATCGCGGGATTGGTGCGTGGCGCGCGCGCAGCGCCTTCGCCCTACCAGTGCGTCGCGATATTGGGCGCGACCCTGACCGCCGGTGGGGTGAGCAGCACCAGCGGCAGCAACGGATCGTTTTCTCTTGGCCTTCCGGCTGGCAATTACAGCTTGTCAGCGGCCGCGCCGGGATGGGTAACGACTGGAGATGACGAAGAAGGCGCCTATCCGGGTTACACCAGCAGCGCAAAGATGTTTCTTCAGCCGCTGCTCGGCACTGTGGCTGGCAAGGTAACCAATGGCTCGGGAATTCCCGTCGGCGGCGCCACAGTAGCGTTTTCGGGAGGGACCATTCCCACCCAGATCAGCGTAACGGCGACCGCAGCCGGCACTTACACCGTCCCCTCGATCTCAGTGGGTAGCTATAAAGTGACCGCGTCGGCGGCCGGTCAGACGACCGCCCCTGCAACAACCACGGTCACGCAAGGGCAGACGACCACCCAGAACTTCCAGCTAACCAGCTCGACGGGAGCGTGCTCTGCGCCAACTTCGCCAGGCGTCTCTGTCTGCCAGCCCGCCAACGGCGCGACGGTCAGTTCTCCGGTGCAGGCAGAGGCCGCAGGCACGGTGACTGGCACAATATCGCATATGGAGCTCTGGATTGATGGCGTGAGGAAATTCAGCGAAAACGGCAACCTGTTGAATACGTCGCTCTCGCTCGCATCCGGAACTCACCGCTTCGCTTTTCTGGCCATCAACACGGCAGGAACGAAATGGACCTCCGCGGTGAATGCAACCGTGTCTTCTTCCGGGCTGATCACTCCGACAATCACTTGGTCGAATCCTGCATCGATCACCTACGGCACTCCTTTATCGGGAGCACAGTTGAATGCGACGGCGAATGTGCCAGGATTATTTGCGTATTCGCCTGGGACTGGAACAGTGCTGAGCGTGGGCGCGAATACGCTGTCAACCGCGTTTACGCCAACCGATACGACACATTACACAACCGCTACGAAGTCCGTATCAATCACCGTCACCAGCGGCGGAGTCGGCTGCAATGCTCCGACCTCACCGGGTGTCACAGTTTGCTCGCCGGCAAGCAATGGGACCGTCGGTACGACTGTGCAGGTACAGGCGGCTGCCAATGTCACAGGCACGTTTGCCCGCATGGAGCTGTGGATCGACGGCGTGAAGAAGTACACCGAAACCAGCAGCAAGACACTCAGTACAACTCTCACCGTGAGCGCAGGTACCCACCGCTTCGCCGTCCTTGCCTTCAACACCGCGGGAACGAAGTGGGAACAGGCAGTCAACGCAACCGCGAAGTGATTGCCGAGTGCCGATTGATTTCCATATGCTTTTGGAACTCACTGCAGTGATCGTCTCCAACGCTGATCATTCTGCGGGAAGCATCTCCGAGTAGGCACCGCTCCCACCCTCGACACGGACCTAATCATCCTCGGCATCACCGCTTCTGCCGATTCGGCCCGACGATATCCCTTGACATCCGCTCGTCTTTCGGTATGCTTTACGCCAACTTGTAACGTTTGAATATTGGCGTAACTGGTTGTAACCGGCTATCTCTGTCAGATCCGCAGACTGAAGTGCGGTTCTGAGTATCAAGGTAAATGCAAGGATGTTTCTCTTGTAGATTCGAGAGCTTTCTCACATCAATGCAAGTCCCAAGGCGAATTCATGAGCCGACTGAAGATGAATCAGTTTTGGATAATACTGACGGCAGTCCTGCTATGCGTTCCATGCTTCCTTTCCGGCCAGGCGTATTTCGGAACCGTCAGCGGTCTTGTCACCGACCCTGCAGGCGCCGTCGTGCCGAAAGCAAGGGTAATCCTCACCGACCAGGAGAAGGGGTTCACCTTCACTGCCGTCACGAATAACGATGGGCGGTTCCTGTTCAGCGCCGTGCCGCCTAGCATCTACAGGCTAACGTCGGATATCCCAGGATTTGAAGCTGCCATCCGAGCCGGCGTCCGAGTGAATGTCAATCAAAACGTCACGGCGAATCTCCTTCTTAAGCTCGCCGGCGCAGTGCAGACGGTGAGCGTGGGCGCATCTGACGCGCTGAGCACGGAGGACGCGACTACAGGCCTGACGATCAACCGTAAAGCAATCAACGATCTTCCGCTCATCGACCGCTACGCGATGGACCTGACCTTGCTGACACCCGGAGTAACGGAAACCGATGATCAGTGTGGAGTCAACTGTACCGGCACAAATTTTGTCTCCAACGGCAGCCGCGGATCGACGGCCGATATTCTGACCGACGGTGTTTCGGTCACTAACTTCGAACCCAACGGCGGCATCACCAACGCGACCTATATTCCTTCGCCGGAGGCCATCGGTGAATTCAAGGTACAGCAATCGAACTTCAGCGCGGAGTACGGCTTTTCCGGCGCGACCATCGTGAACATGGTGACACGCTCCGGAACCAACTCGTTCCACGGCAGTGCGTATGACTTCATTCGGAACCAGAGCCTGGACGCCAATAGCTGGTTCAACAACTACTACGGGATTCCTATCTCCCCACTGCGTCGAAATAACTACGGTGGCACGATCGGCGGGCCTATCTTCAAGAACAAGACCTTCTTCTTCTTCGATTGGGATGGCACCCGCGAAACCACCCAACAAACCTACCAGGCGGGCGTTCCCAGCGCCGCGGAGCGGACGGGAGACTTTGGCGAGGTATGCGCGGCCAATGGAGGCAGCTTCGATTCGACCGGCTTGTGCAGTGTGGCGCAGGGACAGATATGGGATCCCTACTCCGGCACCTATAGCCCGGACGTGGGGGGCGCAGTACGAAGCAGCTTTGTCCCTTTCAACAACATGGCCACCTATGCCAGCCCCGGAAATCCGAAACTGAATGGTACGCCCTACCAGCTTTCAGGAGGTGCCGGCAACTTGATCGATCCGGTTGCCCAAAGGATGATGAACCTTTTCCCTATGCCGAATATTTCCGCGAACGGCATCTACGACAACTGGGCCGGTTCCGGACCCAGTTATACGTATAACGACCAGTTCGACATCAAAATCGACCAGCAATTCAGCCAAAAAAATCTCTTGAGCGCGAAGTATTCGCAGAACTGGAACCACAACAATCCCTATAACTGCTTCAAGGACTTTGCCGACCCCTGCGGGCAAGGCCCGAGCCAGAACCACGCGCACCTGTTCAGCCTTGTCGACACGCAGACCTTCAGCCCCACTCTGTTGCTGAACACTACGTTCGGATTCACGCGTGGTTCTCAGCGCATATTTGCATACAACGCAGATAATGGTGTTACCGATCCGTTGGGCAAACTCGGCTTCCCGTCCTATCTCAACTCGAACGGCTTCACCGGCGTGCCCGCCATGTTTATCCAGGGTGGTTATTTCTCCGCAGGTTATACATCCATTGGCAACAATCCGTATGGCAACTACAAGCTGGGACAAGACACGGCGCAGCTGGGCGTGGTCCTGACTAAAGAACTGGGACAGCATGAGCTGAAGTTCGGCTTTGAAGGACGGCTGCACCAGATGAACTACATCCAAACGAACGCCCCGCAGGGTATCTTCAACTTCACGGAGCATGGCTCGTCGGCCTGCCCCAACGACGTTTCCACCTGTGGCGGCGACGCCATGGCCAGCTTCATGATGGGTAATAGCCAAGGGTCGGACGCGGGAGGATATTACGAGATTCAGTTCCAGCCGGCTACGCAGAACTTCCAGTACGCCTGGTTCGTCCAGGAGAACTGGAAAGCGACCAGCAAGCTGACACTGAACCTCGGACTTCGCTACGATGTCTCGCTGCCACGGACGGATCGTCATAACCGTCAGAACTGGTTCGATCCAAGTGCCACCTCTCCACTAGCCGTGCCCGGTCTGGGCACGCTGCACGGCGGCGAGGTCTTCGCCGGCTCTAAGCAGCGCACGATCACTGATACAGACTGGAGAGATTTCCAGCCGCGTGTCGGCTTCGCCTACCAGCTCTCGTCAAAGCTCGTCGCGCGCGGCGGCTACGGCATGTACTACTCGCAAACTCGATCCGGCGCGAACGGAGTGGGCAGCTATGGCACGCAGGGATTCAACCAATATACGAACATGATCACCACCTACCAGAATGACGGTGCAACTCCATACCTGCACCTGAGCAATCCGTATCCCAATGGTTTGATCCAGCCCTCCGGCAGTTCCTTGGGACTACTGAACGATATCGGGCAGGGTGCAATCGGTCCCCTGCGCAATGAAAATCACACACCCTACGCACAAACCTGGAGCCTGGGCTTTGAGCGCCAATTCCCAGGCAGTGTGGTCCTGGATCTCGAATACATTGGAAAAAAAGGAACACATCTTTACTTCGGCGGCGACAATCAGCTCGATATCCTTGGGCCTGAGATCGAACACTACACCCAGGATCAAATCTCGGATCTGAATTCCTATGTAGACAATCCCTTCTACGGAATCATCACCGATCCGAACAGCACGCTCTCCAGTCAGCAGGTTCCGGCATACCAGCTGCAGTTGCCGTATCCGCAGTACACCTACGTCACCACCGATGTCCCCGCGGTCGCTAACTCCACCTACCACTCCCTGCAAATTACGGCAGGCAAGAACTACTCCAACGGGCTCCAGTTCTTCGCCAGCTTTGTATGGTCCAAGTCGATCGACGACTCTTCCGTCGATGACGACAACATTACCTGGCTGGGAAGCTTTCTCAGCCTGCAGGATCCTAACAAGCCCTGGCTTGAGCGGAGCCTATCCACCTTCGACATTCCTTACGTTTTTCAGCTCAGCTACGAATACGATCTGCCGATCGGCCGCGGCAAGATGTTCTTCGGCAGCATGCCAGCCCTGGCAGATGCCATAATCGGAGGTTGGAAAACCAACGGCATCTGGCGGTTGAACAACGGGCGGCCGTTAGCGATGAGTACGTACGATGGCACTTCGCTGCCGACTTATGGTGCCCAGCGGCCGAATATCGTGGGCACGCCGCGGCGCAACCATAAGTCAGGCTGGATTAATAACTACTTCGAAAATCCGCAAGTGTTCCAGCTTCCCGATCTCTACGCACTCGGCGATGCGCCAAGAACGATCGGCAGTGTGCGGACGCCGACCGCGTTTAATGTCGACCTCTCGATGGGGAAGGTGTTCTCTCTAGAAAAGCTACACGCGGGAACTCAACTCGAATTCCGCATCGAGGCCCAAAACGCTTTCAACCACCCTGTCTTTGGAACACCCGACACGTCGGTCGACGATCCGAGTTTCGGAACCATCACCTACACATCCAACGGCCCACGACAGGTTCAGGTCGGTATCAAGGCCTATTTCTAACGCTGGGACTTCTTCGGATCAGTCTGCTGCGCAGGGACACTGCTGACAATCGACGCTGCCAGCGGCGTGATTGTCGCCAGACGCAGAGCATCGGCCAGCGACAATGCCTTGTGCCCGGATCGCGTTCACACTTGAGAAACGATAGCTGACGGGAAGTTTCATGCTGCGATCCTTCTCCCGTCTATGCTGATGGACTTCTTGAAAAAGAGTCGCTCCCGCAACGATGCGGTTCATTAGTATGACTGTTTATCATCACTCATTGAAGTAGGCTCTCACATCAACGATTAGTTCCACTGAACTCGCACCAAAAGAGGACAGCCGATGCCCCTCCGCCCCCGGAGTTTGCGATGCATTGCACAGGCGCTCACATGCTTGTCTCTGCTATCCATTGCCAGAGCCCAGAACGACATCCACGCAAGCTGGCGGGCCTACGGTGGCGCGGAGGATGGAGCACAGTATTCTTCACTGAAACAGGTCAACCGCGACAATGTGATGCAGTTGAAGCCCCTTTGGACCACTTCCACCGGGGACGAGGCCGTCTACGCCTTCAACCCGCTCGTCATCGGCAACACCTTGTATCTCTTGGCGGAGAAGGATCACATCCTTGCGCTCAATGCAGCTACCGGCAGGCAGAAGTGGTCGCACAGCATCGATGCAAAAACGAAGTTGCTGACAAACCGCGGCCTCACCTACTGGCAGAGCAAGGACGGCAGTGACGCACGCCTCATCTTCGCTGCCGACAATGCATTACAGGAGATCGACGCGCGGACCGGCAAGAGTATTGATAAGTTCGGCGTCAAGGGCCACATCGATTTACGCGAAGGCCTGGGCCGAGATCCCGAATCGCTAACGCTGGTACAAAGCTACAATCCGGGCCGCGTCTTTGAGAACTTGGTGATCGTCGGCTCGGCAACCAACGAGGAATACCACTCCGGCCCAGGCGACATTCGCGCCTACGATATCGTCAGCGGACGTCTAGTTTGGACCTTCCATACCATCCCGCGTCCGGGAGAA
Organism: uncultured Acidobacteriaceae bacterium; assembly: GCA_963797895.1. Taxonomy (GTDB): domain Bacteria; phylum Acidobacteriota; class Terriglobia; order Terriglobales; family Acidobacteriaceae; genus KBS-83. Next base: position 436,878 of record CAWCRD010000005.1, on the reverse strand, counting down.
ATTGGCTACGACACTTGGCCCAAAGATGCGTGGAAAACCGTCGGAGGCGCCAACGCCTGGAGCAGTATGGCACTCGATAGCAAACGCGGCATTCTCTACGTTCCGACCTCCAGCCCCAAATACAACTTCTACGGCGCCAATCGCGCAGGCAAGAACCTGTTCGGCGATTCCCTGCTCGCCTTGGACGCCCGCACGGGCAAGCTGCGCTGGTACTACCAGATGGTGCACCACGACATCTGGGATTATGACAATGCCAGTACGCCCATGCTGATGACCGTGCGCCTCAACGGCAAGTTGGTTGACATCGTCGCGGAGGCCTCGAAGACAGGCTTCCTTTGGGTTTTTGATCGTGTCAGCGGCAAACCGCTCTGGCCTGTCGAAGAACGCCCAGTCCCGAAGTCGACGATGCCCGGAGAAGAGGCTTGGCCGACGCAACCAATTCCGTCGAAGCCCGCGACCTTCGCTCGTCAGGCGTTCACGTCAAACGACCTCAGCCCGTATTTGACACCCGAAGAGCACGAGCGGCTCAAAAACCGAATTGACGCAGCGCGCAACCAGGGCCTCTTCACGCCGCCTTCGACCCAGGACACTGTCGAGATGCCCGGTAACAACGGAGGCGCCAATTTCGGCGGCGTCGCAAGTGATCCCGTCCACGGTTGGATCTATGTCATCAGCAAGGACCTGCCCTCCATGCTGAAGCTCACGTTGCCCGCAACCACGACCGCCAGCGACTCGGGCGATCTACACGACTCGACGACGCAAGCGCAGCCCGCTGGCGACCCGCACACTCTGGAATACAAGAGCGGCTTCGGCTTCTTGTTCGATGAGAATGGCATGCCTGTGATCAGCCCGCCGTGGACGTCGCTCACTGCCTATGATCTGAATACCGGCGAGATCCGGTGGAGAGTGCCGTTGGGCGACGTGCCGCAGTTTGCCGAGAAGGGCATCACCGGCACCGGCTCCCACTTCCCCAAGGTGAACCCGGTCGTCACTGCCGGTGGCCTCATCTTTACTGGCTCAAACGATCGAAAGATTCGTGCGCTTGATAGCTCCACGGGTAAGACACTCTGGGAATATGAGGCTCCTGCCGCGATCGAAGGCATGCCAGCGGTGTACGAGAGCAACGGCCGTGAGTACATCGTCTTCTGCGCTGCCGGACGCGATGCGGCGCGCATACACAGCACGCCGGAACAGCCTGCATCGCAGGCACCCATTCGCGGCAGCTACATCGCCTTTGCGCTGCCGCACTAAGCCTAGCGCAATTCATTACTGCACTTTGCGGGCCGAGTTTCTCCAGGACAACGTTTGAGAAGGCAGCAGTATCCGTCTTGATAGGCCGGATGCCCTTCTCAAATTCATAGGCGCCGCGATCTGCGCAAGGCGAATTGCGCCCATCAATTGTGCGTTGCTGCCCAACGCGCTCAGGACAAGTTCTGGGCGCAGCCGCCGGGCATACGTGTCTACTACGGCTTGTGTCCGCTCGCGCAGAGCTGCATGCAATCCGACCGAGCCTCCAAGAACAAAGAGAGGTGTATTCAAAATGAATGTGATGTCGGAAATCGCGTACGCCAGTGCGCGCGCCGCGTGATCCAGCAGTTCATTCGCCAGAGCATCTCCCTCAGTCGCCGCATCAAAGATCTGCGTTGCGGTCAGCTCTCTCGATAGCCGTCTCTTCTCCATGCTCCACTGCGATCGCCACTGCGTACGCATCCCTTCTCCTCCGACCACTTTCTCGAGGCTGCCTGGCGTGCCGAGGGCGGCGGCTTCTTTGGAAACACCGGGCACGAGCATGTAGCCAATCTCGCCCGCAGTCCACGCTGTTCCCTGAAACAATTCGCCCTTCAAGATGATCCCCGCACCTACTCCGGTACCGATCGCGAGAAACACAAAGTCCTGGCAACCGCCGCCCACGCCAAAACAGCTCTCACCCAAGGCCGCCAGATTGACATCGTTCTCGACAGACGGCGGGATACCCAGTTCACGCTCCAGCATCCCGTGAAAGGAACATCGCGCCATCCCATCAGGTAAGAAGTCGCGATCGCAGCGATCTCTCCGTTAGCGTTGGCAACGCTACTCGCAGGTTCGTACCGCCAATATCGACTCCAGGCAAATAGGTCGGTTGTGTCATAAAGCTGTGAGCGCAATCGTCACGCGCTGATACTCTCCAGTTCGAGCGCCTTCGTCTCCGGAACGACGGGAAAGTCACCCTGCCACTTCTGGGCCACCTGGTGTGGAGTGCTCGGCCCGGACGGCAGGGTCATCTCTAAGACAGTCGGTTCGGTCGATCTGCTCGACGTGCGCAGAACAATTCTCGCGGCCATGCCCTCTGATTACATCGGCTTCAACAAGTATTGGGCCGGGAACTAGTCGAACGGAGCGATCGTTGCACGCCCTCACCGGGTGTCGCACGCCGCGCTTTTAGTCCCCTGTATGTCAACCTGCCGGACCGATTTGGCGCTGATATCAATTCCCATATCAAAAGGGGCGTCGAAGTCCTAGTGACGGATTGCCGCTTCCGGAACCTGTTCGCTCGGTTGCTCCGGGCCTTCCCACAGCAAATACGGCTCGTTGGCAGGCGTCGCAATCGCATTTTCCGGCTCAGGTCCCTTCACTACCGAAAACCGGTGAAAGCCGCGCTGCAGCACAAGGCTCAACCGCAGCGGCTGTACTGCATTGCCGATTGAGCCGCAAACCTGGGGCTGCATCTCCGGATTTCCGACGATTGTGCCGTCAACGGTCATCTGTGCTGTCGTGCTGGTCAGAAACGTGAAAGTGTACCCGCCATCGACGGGCACATCGATGTAGCCGTCATATTGCGTCTTTCCGCTTGGCAGTTCGGAAACACCCCATCCCGGCGCAAGCGGCTGCGCGGACGCGAGCGGAGCCTTTGCATGGCTTGCAACGACAACCGAACGGGAACTCCAGCTTTCGTCTCCTTTGGCGTCCGTGACATGCAGCAGGACGCGATACCGCCCCGAGCCGTCGAGCAGTGTCCCCTGCGCATCTGTAAACGCATGCTGCACCTCCGCGCCGCTAGCAGTCGCGCCATCGCCATACAGCCACTGATACTTAAGCCCATCACGATAGGTAGCACGGAAGTGAATTGGCATTCCCGGATGCAGCGCGCCGGCTTGATAGGAGAAGCTCGCACCCACAGAGCCCGGATCAAACTCAGGTTCGGCTGCACCGCCCGAAACAGTCAGCGGAATCCCGGCCTTGTCCATCACGGGCCCGCCATTCACCACAACATCTTTGAACGACACATCTCGTACTTCGCCGGTGATCGCTGAGGAAACCATCGCCTGCGAGTCCATCGCCCAAATGTCGCGGAAGCGAATATCACGTACCTCCGGGCCCGGCTGTCGTATTCCCACCAGCGAATACCAATCATCGAGACGGATATTCTGCAGGAGATAGTCGGTTTGAGACCCGCTTCCCCGTGGATCGGCCCATAGCTCAAAGACAGCAAAGGGCACTCCGCAGGCGCCAAAGCCGGTATGCAAAATGTCCATATTGGTCATCTGGACGTGATAACTATTAAAGTGTTTATGCGGCCAATTCACTCGCATCGTGTTCGAGATACTGGTAGACACAACCGAGTCTCGAATTGTGATATTCGACACATCGTGTCCAGGCCGTTCCATTGCGTCGCGATCGTATCCGTCCCAGTTTCCTTCCAATGCAAAGTCGTCATCCGCAGCACGGAAGAAGCTGTCAGCTACGGTTGTATCTCCTCCACCCAGCCAGTCGATGCCGTCCTGATTCGCGTTGTTCTGACTCCCGCCGATTACCTTTACGTTATAGAAGCCGATCTTTCGCGAGTCACGCATCTGGATCTGCCATGTTCGGCTGCGCACAATACAGGTAATGCCATCGATCTCGATATTGCGCGCGTTGTCCATGACGATGCAGTGCCAGTTAGGCTTGTGCATCCATCCTTCATCGTTATTCGGGTTCTGCGGCCCGTCATAGATGATGGTTCCACGCCCAAAGATGTGCACGTCGTGTACCTGCCACAGATTCAGAGAGCCGAAAATCACTGCTCCCGGCGCAAGATAAATTTGATCTCCATCATGCGCGTCGATATTTTCGTGATGAACGCCGGCGGCGTAATATCGCAGCCCCGGCTCCCCAACGGACACGACCCGCTCAACTCGATTCGCAAAGAGAAACAGCATCTTTGCATCCGCGAAATGATCACCGGGCCGCGTGATCACATATTTTCCCGGTCCTGGAACACGGAATGTGATCGTGCCTCCTGAGCGGCGTGGCCGAATGCCAAACCGCATTGGCTGCACCTCGACGCCTTTGTCCCAGAAATGCGGGTCGCTCGCCTTGACGGAGATACTGGCAGGCCCCGTGATCTCGAAATTCAGAAGATAGTAGCCAGTGACAGCGTGGAACGCGCGGCTTCGCTGGCCTTGAATCGAGACACGAAAGAAGTCCGACTGTAGCTCTGGTGGAATCGAGTCGATATGTACAGCAGCCCGTGCCGTAGTTGCATAGAGCCCAAAGCTAATTACAGAGCAAAAGAAAATGAGCAGACAAATTCGAATCGATCGAGCTGGGTACAAATGCAATCTCCATGGCGTGAGTGAACAATCAATGTGCAGGTTCAGTTACCTTGACGAGTTGGTCTGCATGCGTGTCGTGAAGCACCTGCACAATGCCCGAGGGCCACGTGATCTCGATCGTCTTCGCAATCATGTCTGGCCCCAGGCCGTAGTGCACCGGGCCATCACTCGAGGATGCGTATCCCACGCTGGTCGTCATGTGGTTGTACTGCGTCAGGGTGTCGGAGACCACCTTGATCCTGGCGCCGATTCCATCGCGGTTACTTTTCGTTCCACGCAGCGCAATGTCTAGCCAGTGTCCTGATCCTTTGCTCCGGTTCATCCAGATCTCAGCGTCTGCTTCAAGTCCCGTAGCAACCACATCGATCCGCCCGTCGCCGTCCAGATCAGCGAAGGCGCACCCGCGATGCCGTGCACCAGGCACGGCGTCCAGACCGGCTTCAGCCGTCATCGCTGTCCACTTTCCGCTCTTGCCCGGATTACGAAATACGGTGTTGTACTGGTCGATCTCCGCCCCGGGGATCGGCATCGACTCCACATGGCCGCGCGTGACGAACAGGTCTTTCCACCCATCGTTGTCAAAATCGTAAAAGCCGGCACCGTAGCCGGCCATCTTAATGGTGGCCGCGCGCATGCCGCTCGGCGTTGTCGCTTCCTGGAAATCGCCCTTGCCCGTGTTTTCGAGCAAAGGGAAGGTCTGATTGTTCAGCGCGACATAAGCGATGTCAGCATAGTCGTCGTTATTGAAATCGCGAAAATCCAGCCCCATTCCCGAGATAAAGCCCCCATCCTCTGTCAGCGCGACGCCGGCATTGAAAGCGACTTCCTCAAACTTGTTACCAAGATTGTGGAAGAGGAAGTTATACGATGCATCGTTGGTGATGAACAGATCGGGTCGGCCGTCTAGGTCATAGTCGGCCACTCCAACGCCCATCCCTTTGCCGAGATGCTCGCGAATTCCCCAAGCGGCCGAGACATCTTGAAACACGCCATTGCCCTTATTCAGGAACAACTGGTCCGGCTGAGGTTTATAGAAGCGAGGATGGCAATAATCCGCGACGCCACGATACGAGCACAGCGGCTTGTCCGTGTAATTCCACTGCATATAGTTGACGACGAACAGATCGAGCAGACCGTCCCCATTCACATCTATCCACGCCGCTGTAAGTCCCCACAGCGGGCCGTATTGCGGATCGGCCGAATGATCCAAGCCGGCCTTCGCCGTGACATCGGTAAAGGTGCCATCGCCATTGTTGTGATAGAGCGTGTTCTTGTGGACGCCGGCTAACAAATAGATCGGGATGACCATCGTTGTCGTAATCGCCGACAGCAACACCGATATCGTAGCCCGTACCTGCCAGACCCAGCCTTGTCGGTCACGTCCGTGAAAACGCCATTGCCGTCGTTCCGAAATAGCCGGTTGCTTGTACTTCGAAGCATCTTTCTTCAGCGTCGCGATATTTGCACCGTTCGTGAAGAAGATGTCAGGTCGTCCGTCACCGTTGTAGTCAAATACAGCAACGCCGCCAGCCATCGCTTCGGGCGCATTCTTCGCCGGAGTCTCGTCGGGCTCGAGACGAAACGGAATCTTCTGCAGATCGAAATGGATGCGGAGCGTTCGGACGTCTGTGCGAGCAACGGAGCAACAGCAAGCAGGAAGACCAGCGAGACGACGACTTGAACGGGCCTGCGAGAGAAGCATCATGGGTCTGAAAAGGAAAGCGGGGCGGAAGTGAGCCGCCCCGTCAGGATTGTATGGCAAAGCCGGCTAGAAGTAGAACTTTGCCGCCAGCGTGACAAACCGCGAGCCTGTCTTGAAGGCCGGCGTGCCGGTGGTCTGCGTGTTCGTGTTGGTCTGCGACAGCGACGTGACCTGAAGCGGATTGCCCTTCGAGTCGACGCAGCCGGAGCAGGTGGCGTGCGAGGTTGAACAAAGCTCAGCTGCCCATCAAGCGAATTCGCCAGGCCAAACTGGCGAATCGGATGATTGAGCCAGTTGGTGGCGGAGGCGCGGATCTGGATATACCGGCTCTCCGTGATGTGGAAGTTCTTGTAGATACCCAGATCGCTATCCCAGTAGTTTGGGTTGCGAATGTAGGGCAGAACGTTTGCGCCCTGCGTCCCGAAATCGGGAGGCGCGAAGCAGTTTGGATTGAATCGCTGCCCCTGGCGCAGATGAGCAGTCGGGTTACATGTGATCCGAGGTATGAGCGCCTTCACCGCGTCAGTACCGAACCACACCGATGGGCTGACGTTGACAGCCCGAAGCCCGTTGGGCAGCACATAGCTATTGTCCGGCAGATCGGGATGCTGGATGGTCGGCACCGTGAGTCCGCTCGGATACTGCGCATTGAGAGAGGTCCCCAGCTTGCCCTGGATAGGCCCGCCGCTCTGGAAGGCTGTATAGCCGGAGAGTTGCCAGCCATTCACCGCGCCGCCAGCAAAATGCGTGGCAAAGCTATTGCTGTGGATCGGGCTGGGCAGGTTCCAGTTGTAGACGAGATTCAGGATATGGGTGTGGTCGTAGTCCAGAGGACCATAGTTGTTGCTGCAGGACGAACGGATCGTTGGCGCTCCCGTTGCCGGCGCCGTTGTTCGATCCGCCATCCCGGATCCCCAGCACCTTGGAGAAGGTGTAGTTCGCCAGGAAGGTGATCGGGCCGCTCTGCTTGGTAAACGAAATCTGCAACGAATTGTAGTTCGAGTAAGGCGCGTGCGTCAGCAGGATACACATTCTGGTAAGACGTGAGAGGTTTATAGTTGTTCGCGTTGAAGCTCGGACTGTAGTCAGCGGGATCGTTCTGGCAGTAGAGCGATCCGTCGGAGCCCTTGCTGGCACAGGAAGGAGGTGCGGGCGAAACTGCACGGCCCAGTGTGGGATCAGCACCGAAGAAGACGCCGGGATGATTGTTGTTCAAATTGAAGAGGTTGCTGTTCGATCCATCCATGTATTCGTTCGCACTGCGATTGCCGACATAGGAAACCTCCATCAACGAACGATGAGGCAGCGCCTGGGAGATAGTGGCGTTCCAGTCGTTCGTGAACGGAGCGCGGTCATCCCCCTGTTGCATCACGTCAATACTCGATCCGTTTTGCGATACCGAAGAGGGAGGCGTCAGGCCGGCCACGCTCGCGTATCCGTTGAACGGTGTGTTGCTCTTGTAGGTAAACGATCCGAAGGGCCCGCCGTAGGCGCTGGCGGTTTCGCTGGTCGCCTGGTAACGATACACGGCAAAGCCACCGCGGAAGACAGTCTTGCCGGTACCGAAGATGTCATAGGCAAACCCCACACGCGGCGCAAGGTAGAACAGCGGCGTCTTGAAGCCGGAGATCGGCACACTGGAATTCAGAGCGTGCCACAGGATCCCGGCATTCGCTGCGTTTGGGTTCTGGTCATACGCGGCCTGGTTCCATACCTGAAAGCCTGGACCCGAGTCGATGCCATACCACTGGCCGATATGGTCAAAACGGACGACCGTAATTCATGGTCAACCGCGGGCTACCCCTCCAGGAATCCTGCGCGTAAAAGGAGACCTGGTGGTAAGTGAGTATTGGTGGGTACAAGCTTGTTTTGCTGCTGGTAGTTGTTGATGCGGCCCAGCATCATGTCCGCAACAAGGTTCGTGGTCGAGTTCTGACCGTAGGTTTCGAAACTGAAGCTGCCATTGTCTGGCGAACTGCTGTTCTGGCTGTTGCGGCTGTCGTCCCAGTAAAAACCGACCTTTACCGTGTGGTTCCCCAGCACCTTGGTGAAGTTGTCGTAGACAGCAGGCACCTGCTTGACGCCGCCAAAAGTGCCAGGCGACATCGGATAGTAGTTCAGGCTGGCCATCTGCTCGCTGCAGCAGTCGTCCGGATTAAAGTTCGGGATCTGATCAGTGGTGTGCCCGAAGAGTCCGGGAACATTGAAGTTGTTCTTGCTGCGCGAGACGGCCGATGGATTGGATAGCGTGTAGGGGTTGACGAAGTGCGACCAGGTAAAGACGGTCTCGTTCGTCGTGGTGGGATTGAAGACGTGCGTCAGGTTGGTCAGGATGACGTAAGTGACAGTGTTCGACGCGCCGGGACTTGGGTACGGTAGCGTATTCGGGGTCGCCCACCAGATGGAGATCGGCGCCAGGTCAGATTCTTTCTGATAGGTATAGGAGCCGGTCAGCTTGGTGTTATCGCTAAGTGCGTAATCCAGCTTGCCGGTAGCCTCCCAGCGATTCTGCGGCGAGTTATTCGCGTACTGGTAATTGCTGTAGCCATTCCCCGCCGAAGGTGTCTCGTTTGGCTTCGGATAGAGCGCCAGAATGCCCGGAATGTTGGGATCGATGTCCGAAGTTGGGAACCCGGTGGCGGACCGCCGCCGGCCGGAGCGTTCTGTGTCAACTGGCCATAGAACTTCGGCCATGCCTTGATCGGCATTGGGATCGATCCCCGTATTGCTGAAATCGCCCGCAAGCTGCGCCGCATTGGGAACGTTGTAGTTGGTGATGACCCCGGCAGGCTGCTGCTTCATGTACTCGTAGCCGCCCCAGAAGAAGAGCTTGTTCCGGTTGCGGTTGAATCCCGAGCTTGGGCAGCAGCACAGGGCCTCCCACATTGCCGCCCATGTAGTAGTAGCTCTCGTCGGCATTGGTCCCGCCCTGGCTCTTGGTGAAGGAGTCGACGGTATCCAGCACCGAGTTGTGGTTATACAGATAGAGCTCACCGTGGAAGTCGCGGCCGCCGCTCTTGCTGAATGCCTGAAAAATCGAGGGGCCCTTGGCATACTCGGCGCTGTAATTCGACATCAGCATTTTGATCTGGCCGACCATGTCCTGATTGATGTTGGCGATCTGGGTCCCGAAGTTTCCCGGATCGACCAGGTTGGCGCCATCCAGCATGTAGGCCATGGTGCCGTTCGGCTGGGTGCCGTTGGACGAATAGGCGCCGACCGGGCCGTTGTTGGAACCGACCTTTCTTGTCATTGAAGCTGGACCCTGTGCCGCCGGGATTGTTCAGCGCCATGCCTGGCATGATCTTCAGCAGCTCGCCGGCATCGCGGCCCTGCAGCGGAAAATCGTTGATCATCTTCTCGTTGAGTGAGGTGCTGATCTCCGGCGTATCAGTAGGCACCACGGCCGCTCCCCCGCCAATCACCTCGACGCTCGTCGTGTTCCCGCCGACCTGCAGCTTGATATTCGGAATCTGGCGAGCATCGCCCTGGTTCATCACGATGTCGTTTTCCTGCCAGCTCCTGAAGCCGCTTGCCGTGATGCTGACCGAATAAGTCGCGGGCTGGACGGCGGTGATTACGAAGTGCCCGCTGCCATCCGTAACAGTAGTGCGGGTATCACCGCTGGCTTGGTTTTTCAGAGTCACGCTGGCGTTCGGAACGGCAGCTCCCGCAGTATCGAATACCGTGCCGCTGATGGTGCCGGTAAGCTGCTGCGCCATTCCCGGCAATGCGAACAGAAGCAGACGCTACCACAGCGCGAGCTTTCGCGCATAGCCTGCTCCCTGCACCCCTTCCAATACGACTGCATTTCCATGAAAGCCTCCCCAAAACGTTTTCTGCGGTTCACGTGCTGAGACCACCGGCCTTGCACGTTCCTCTTTGTCCAGTCACTGCGCGATCGAAGCTCGTTGTTTCTGTCGCTACATCGCCTGCAGAGCTGTCCCAGCCTGCTCTATCGAGTGGCCCTGAGTCAAGACGTGTTATCGTTAACACGCTCTGGAATAAGGTTATTACTCCCCAAATATCAGGGCTGTCAATAAAAAATTAGCGCGCTCGTCTATGTGGACCACGTTACCTATCGGTGAGGCCAAAAGGGCTCCGAGCTTCCGGCAAGAATGGTGTAGGCTTACTGGCGCAGCAGCTTTTTGAGCCAACTGCGCCGCGCCGGACCATCATCCCGACAGCCACGTGCGATTGCGTAAATATTTGGAGAAACTACGAGTTGTTCAATGGAGCACACCCGGTTCGTCTGTAATGCGCCGGAACCTGTCTGGCCGATCGGGATAACCATGGCGCGAAGTGTCGCCGCGAGGATCTGCTGTTGCATGGTCTTCATGGCGATTGCTCTCCTGATGCCCGCCAGGGCCCAGAACGATGATTTCGCCTCGCTTGTCGCCGGTGCCGATGCCGCGCGACAGCAAGGTGATGCGCCAAAAGCGATCGAGCTCTATAAAAGGGCTACACAGAAAAATCCGAACTGGCCGGACGGCTGGTGGTTTCTCGGCATCCTGCAGTATGACCAGAATCGATACCAGCTTGCCGGCGACGCATTGACTCGGTATCTGCAACTCACTCCTAAGGCTGCCCCCGCCTTTGCCTTGAGAGGCCTCTGCGAATTCAATACCGGCGCGCATACCCAGAAGCCCTGCAGGACCTGGAGCTAGCCGAATCACTTGGGCGCAGCGAACCAGCCCAAGAATGCGCAGATCCTCTACTACCACGAGGCTCTGCTGCTCACCCACTTCAGCCGCTTCGAGGAGGCGCTCGCGAAATTCGCTCTGCTCGTCGAGCAGGGCGCCGACAATCAGGATCTCGCTATTGCGGTTGGGTTAGCGGGACTGCGCCGCAACCAGTTCCCCGAGACGGTTTCGCCCGATCAAACGGCGCTTCTTTCGTCCGTCGGCCACGCCGCCATCCTGCTCATGCAAAAGAACTACGACGCGAGCCGGCAGGCCTTTCAGGCGATCTTCACCGAGCATCCGTCGAGCTCCGGACATTCACTATCTCTATGGATATCTACTCTTTCCCACAAATCCGGATGAGGCTGTCGACCAGTTCCATCGGGAGCTGGCCATCTCGCCGCGCAATGCCACCGCTCATGCCATGTGCGCCTGGGCTCTCGAACTGCAGGGCGACTATGCCGCCTCGCTCGAGGATGCTAAGAAGGCAGCAGAAGAAGACCCCTCCCTGCCCATGGGCCAGCTCGTCTACGGCAAGGCGCTTATCGAAACCGGTAATGTGAATGCCGGCCTGCCGCATCTTGAGAGCGTGCTCAAATCTCAGCCGGGTAATCTGGAGGCGCATCTGGCGCTGACCAAGGCTTATTCCAAGCTCGGACGGAGCGAGGACGCTCGACGCGAACGGCTCATGTCTCTGGCGATCTCACAACAAGGAGCGGCTCCAGTTGCGGCCCCGTGATTCTCTGTTCCTGCTGTCTCTCTTCTTTGTCTGTCTGGCGTTACGCGCACAATCGCACCGCAGAAGCCCGCCGCAACTTGCGCAACCTGCCATGAGGAACAGGCCCTTTCCCAGCCAGAAACACCGATGGCTCATGCCATGGAACTGCCGCTTACAGAATGATGTGCTCGCCGTACATCCGAGCTCTGACCTATCGCAAGGACGGATACTCCTACTCGGTGACTACAAAGAACGGTCGAAGTATCTACGCCGTGAGCGACGGAACAAAGACGGTTTCCATTCCTATCGTATGGGCCATGGGAGCTCAGGCGCAGACCTGGGTGCTCGAGCGCAACGGCAATCTCTATGAAAGCAGAGTCAGCTACTATCCCTCCATTCATGGCTCGAAATCACGACCGGCGATGAACACCTCGCTCCGAAGAACATCGAAGAGGCCATCGGTCGCCCCATCGGCATGGACGAAGCAAAAGCATGCTTCAACTGCCACAGTACCAATGCCTTCACGATCACCAGCTCGATCTGAAGGCAGTACATCCCGGCTTGGCGTGCGAGCGCTGCCACTTGGGAGCGCAGGCCCACGCAGCCGGGATGCTCTACCGGAAGCGCTTCCGCGCCGATTCCGCCATCGCTCGGCAAACTGCAGTCAGAGGACATCTCTAATTTCTGCGGGCAATGTCACCGTAGCTGGGAAACGGTTGTTCGCGCCCATTGGAGCGGCCAGGCCGACGTGCGCTTCCAGCCCTACCGGCTGGCCAACAGCAGATGCTTTAATGGCGCCGATCCCCGCATCAGTTGCGTCGCCTGTCACGATCCCCACCAGAACGTCGTGCGGGATATCTCTTACTACGACGCGAAATGCCTGGCCTGCCACAATTCGTCCGCAGCAGCACGCAGAAGAATCGACGCATCCGAAAACCTGCCCAGTTGCGAAGTCGCGATGCGCAAGCTGCCATATGCCACAGGAGTCGTTACCCAATGGTCTTCTACGTTTTACCGACCATCAAATCCGCATCGTAAAACCGAACGAGACCTACCCGAATTAGTCCGGCTACGGCACACCCGGGCCCTTGCTCTGCTGCTGGGCCGTAAGCCGGGCCACAGTCTCTCGCTCCTTGGCGCCGTCCTGCGGACGATGGAGCCGGTAATAGACGTTCGCCAGCTCTACATGTGGCTCAAGCCAGTTCGGATCGGTCCGCGTCACCTGCTCCAAATCCTTCGCCGCCTGGTCATAGTGCCCCGACTTGCTGTTCCAGATTGCCACCTCGTAACGCGCCATCGAAGACGACGGATTCAACGCGAGCGCGCGATCGAGATATGGCTTTGCCTCATCCATTGCGCGCCGTTTATAAAGTATCGATCCAAGGTACAAATTGGCGTTAAAGTCATTCTGGTCCTGCCGCAATGCTTCGCGAAGCGCCGTCTCCGCAGCAGCCTGGTCTCCCACGTCATCCCGCGCCATGCCGGTCAACGTATAGACATGAGGAAGGACCGGCTTCAGCCGAAGCGCCGCCTCAAGGTTCTGGCGTGCGCGCTCATAGTCATTCAGGTCCAGAAACGTTGACCCGGCCAGCAGATACGCGTCTGGGTTTTGGGTTCGCTCCGCAAGCTCGCTAAGCTTCTGCGCGCCCTCCCGCCTTTTGCCCGCCTGTATCAACGCGGTCCCCAGCACGTATTCAAAATCCGGATTGCCCGCATTCGCCGCTTCCATCGGACTCAGCATCTCTACCGCTTCGCTTCCCCGTCCCAGACGCACGTCGCTGTCGCCGAGGAGAATCGCGATCTGCACATTCTCCGGCTGATGCTGATGAAGCTCGCCAAACTCACGGCTCGCCGCGGCAAGGTCGCCTTTCTTGTAATACGCGAGTGCGATATTCAGTTGAACCGCATTCTTGTCCGCGATATAGAGAAGCGCGCGGCGATACTGCGCGATAGCATCGTCAAACCGGCCGCTGTCCGCAAGCGCCGCCCCCAGGTTCACCCGGACCTCTGCCATCTTCGGGTTCAACCGCAGCAGCTTCTCGTAATCGCGGATTGCGGTCGGAAGATCGCCGCGCTGCTGAGCTTGGATTGCACTGCTCAGTAGCTGATCCGCCTCCCGGCTTTGCGCGACAGGGCTTTGCGCGAACACCAGAGGGACACACAGGAACAGCAGCAGAAGCAGGCGGCACACGGCCCAAGCATAGCTCATCTACCAGAGCCGCGAAACGGCAGCGGCCGCCTGCACTCGACTTCTCCGCTACGGATTCGCCGCGGGCACCACCGGCAGGCTGATGTAGCTCGCCTCACCCGGCGTGTGCCATATCCGCTGTGTCGCCTTCTCATAATCCTGCGGCTTGGCTTCGAAGATATTCGGCACATACCGCTGCGGGTTCCGATCATAGAGCGGGAAAAGCGTGGACTGCACCTGCACCATGATCCTATGCCCGGGCAGGAACGTATGGTTCACCATCGGCAGCCCGAATACGTACGGCAGTGGCTCGTTCGCTTTGATCGCCTCCGGATGCTCGAAGCTCGTCCGGTAGCGCCCGCGAAAGATATCCGTCGCAATCGGTAATTCGTATCCACCCATCTCGACCGGCGGCGCAATTCGATCCGGCTGCACATCAATCAGCTTCACTACCCAGTCCGAGTCCGTGCCGCTGGTGGAAGCGAGCAGGTGCACCTCCGGTTCGCCGGAAAGCTTCATCGCCGTCTTCAGCGGCTCCGTCTCATAGGTCAGCACGTCGGGACGTCCATCGACAAACCGCTGATCGGTCACCAGCCAGGTCCTCCAGCCCTGCGATGTCGGAAGCAACCACCGGCCGCGGTCGATACGGCACAGGCTTCGCCGGATCGGAAACATACTCGTCAAACTTTGCGGCTGCGCTTGACGGAGCATCGAACGACAACTTGCCGTCCGCAGCAAGATACAGCGGCTTCGATGCAACCGGGCATCCTTTCTCGCAGCTGGCAGGAAACACCTGCGGCCGCTCCCAGCGGTCTTCACTGGTGTTGTAGATCAGGACCGGCGGAGTATCGGCATTCGGCGATCCGGGCTTCAGATACTGATTGAAGAACGGCAGCAGCACGTCCTTGCGCCACTGCGCCGTCGTATCCGTCGCCCACACCAGCGGGCCCAGCGCTCGGCCTTCGCGGTTCACCTGGCTATGGAACCACGGCCCCATCACCAGGTGGTTCATCGAATCGGGCGTGCCTTTCGCCTTCAACGCGCGATAGCTATGGATCGCGCCCCACATGTCTTCCTGGTCCCACAGGCCCTGCTCCCACATTGTGGGCACGGTAAGCGGCTTCTCCGCAATCAGCTTGTCCAGTGCCTGGCTCTGCCAGTACCCGTCGTACGCAGGATGATCCACCATCACGCGCCAGAACGGCAGTTGCTCCATGCCTTCCGCTTTCGCGAAGGCGTCGGCCGAGCCCGCGTTGAGAAAGTTCGTGTAGTCATCGCGCCCCTCGCGCGGCACGCGCAACGCCTTCGCCGCGATTGGACGTCTGACCGAGCACATAATCAATGTTCGGCTGGCGGAATGCGCCGTAATGAAACCAGTCGTCGCCCATCCAGCCATCCACCATCGGGCTTTCGGGAGCAGCCACCTTCAACGCAGGATGCGGATTCAGCAGAGCCATCACTACCGTGAAGCCTTCGTAGCTCGATCCAATCATCCCCACACGACCGTTCGATTCCGGCACATGCTTCACCAGCCAGTCGATCGTGTCGTACGCATCCGTTGTGTCGTCTGCGCCCGTCGGGTTATAGCCTGAGTTCACCGGCGGCGGCGTCATAACGTACGGGCCTTCGGAGCCATACTTCCCGCGCACATCCTGATACACGCGGATATAGCCTGCTTCGACGAAAACTTCGTCGCTCAAGGGCAGGGCTTCAATCATTCGTCCGCTCTTCGAGCGCGCCGCCCGATGGGCCGCGTCATACGGCGTACGCGTCAGCAGGATCGGAGCATCATGCGCTCCCTTCGGGATCACGATTACGGTGTATAGCTTCACTCCATCCCGCATCGGAACCATCTCGACGCGTTTGACGAAATCGGTCTCCTGTTCCGGGACCTTATAGTTCGGCGTCAGATCATCAACCGGCAGTTTCTGCTGCTGTCCAAATCCGCAAACCGCCGACACGCTCAGCAAGACGCCAACGCCAAAAACGCAGCTCAATCTGCTCATAGCCCTCTCTTCACACACAAAAAGATGGATTCATCACCGCTTCGAGTGAAGCGGCTTCAGAGTATCACCGGCGGTCGATAGCCGCGGCTTCAACACGATTGAATAGAATCTGCTTCTCCGCGTGCGGAGATAGCTGGATCAGCTATCGCGCAGCAGATGCAAACACGATGCTGACCTTCAGCTTCTTCCCGCTCACATCGGCAATGTTGCAGTTGGTTCGCTCGTCCTTACGCTCGAACTCCAGTGCGATTCTGGAGGAGCCAATCCGCAGGTTGTCGATCCGCAGCCGGTTCAAAAACGGCGGAAGACTTGGATCGACGATAGCCAGTTCATCCGTTTCCGCAGAAGGGCGCAGGCCGAGTAGCCCGGTAAGCAGCAGGAACGGCGCTCCGGCAGCCCACCCCTGGGGCGAGCAGGAGACCGGATAATGTACGGGGTCTCCTTTCACACGGCGCTCCACGCCGCAGAAGAGCTCTGGAAAACGATAGTCGCGAAAATGAATGGCTGAGTCATAGAGCGCGGTGAATATCTTTGACGCTTCTTCTTGGAAGCCATACCGCGCCATGCCGTACCCGATCAACGCATTATCATGCGGCCAGACGGAGCCGCAGTGATAGCTCATCGGATTGAAGTAGCTTTCCGCTGACGAAAGCGTACGAATACCCCATCCGGAAAAGAGCCCTTCCCCGAGCAGACGTTGGGTAGCCTGTAGCGCGCGCTCTCGATCGATCGCCCTTGCAAAGAGTAGATGCCCGGGATTCGAGCTGTCGACGCGAAGCGGGGACTTATCGCGAATCGAGTGCCATTGCATAATATTTGCGATCTTCCAGCCAGAAACGTTCGTCAATCAGCGATCGAATTTCTTCCGAGCGTGACGCGGCACGTTTTGCAAGCTCCTCCTCGCCGAGACGGTTCAACAGGTCGGAAGCGCCTGCAAGCGCGCACACAGCATAGCCCTGCACTTCGATCAAAGCCACTGGAGGTTGCGCAATGCTTCCGTCGCGATGCCGGTTCGCATCGCTCGAATCCTTCCAGCCCTGATTGAAGAGACCTTTCGGATTTCGCCGGCAATATTCGATCAGGCCATCTCCATCGAGATCGCCGTAATCCAGAATCCATCGTGTTGCGGCAATGAACGATCCCTTCAGCTCCTGCAGCAGATCTTCATCCCCGGTCCAGCGAAAATATTCATGCGCAAGAATCAGGAACAGCGGCGTCGAGTCCACGGAGCCATAGCTGCGCCCAAAAGCTACTTCATTGGTCGCCGTCATCTCGCTGGAGCGGCGCTCATGCAGAATCTTCCCGGATCTTCGTCGCGCTCATCATTGCGCTCCGTGCCCTGATAGCTCGCGAGCACGCGAAGTGTGCCGGACGCAAGTTCCGGGTTCACTACCAACGTTTCGTAACTGCTCAGCAGAGAATCGCGGCCGAATAGCGCAGCAAACCAAGGCACACCGGCCGCCACAGTTATGCCCGCCGCCTCCGGCATGCGCAGAGCGTAAAAATCTTCGATTGAGGTTCGCAGCAACGCGTCGAAAATCTCGTTGTCCGAACGAAAGCGAGTGCAAGCCTGGTGCCAGCTCTGATGCCGGACCGCCGAACGGGCCCGCACTTCTTCGAGGGAGGAGAGCCCATTGCGCGAATGCCGCGGCTCCTCCGTCTCGTCGCTCACTCGCATCGTCACCCTGGTGCTGAGGCGGGTAGTGCCGTGAGGAGGAAGCTTGCAGTGCCAGAGGACGCAATTCGCTGCGAGCGTGCCCGGCTTCGGAGAAAAACAAAGCTCTGCCGCACGGCTTCTCTCATCTAGCCCGGTGTAGGAGAAACATACAGATGAGTCCTGAATGTCCGGCGTGTAGTAGCATCCACTTTTGCCGCGAAGAAGTCCGCGCACCTGGAAGATATCCATAAAGTCGGCTGCAAAACGCAGCTCAACGGTCAGCGTTACTTCCGCATCATGGAAGTTCTGGATCTCAAGCGTGTCATAAAAAGTATCGTCGCCCAACAGTTGATAGCGGTGCACATAAACGGTATTCACAGGAATATCAAGGCTGTCATTCGTGACCGAGCCACCGCGGGCCGTAAGCTCCACGCGCGAGCTGTCGGCGTCCACCGTTGTAGACGAGAGAACAAGAGGTTTTTGCGAGTTGACCAGCAACTCCAGTTGGCTGAGGAATCGCGTGTCCTGGTAGAAGAGCCCAATATGCGGCGCACTGGGCGGCATCAGATCGCCCTGCCTGTTCGCGGCGAAAAATGTGCTTCCCTGGATCAGGGCCAGGACCTCCGTCGCATCCAGCAGCGGCTGCGGGTACAGCTGCTTCGGCTCAGGAGGCGGTTCCATGAGCGGCGCCGTGGAGCTCTCAGCACATTTGTTCAAGCTGCCGTTTCCTCCGTATCAAGATTCGGATCCGGTGCTGTTTGTTCCAGCAGCTCGGCATAAAGCTGATAGTAGCGCCACGCCATCACCTCTGCAGAGAAATTCTGCTCGACCCATTGCCGCACCACGCGGGGTTGAAATTTTTCCCGCTTCAGTGCCTCCGCCGCCTCACTCGCATTGCAGCAGACTCTCCCGGATATTCCGTCTTTCACAATCTCTTCTACAGCTCCGCCTGGAAACGCAATGACTGGCGTGCCGCAAGCCATCGCTTCGACCATCGCCAGGCCAAACGGCTCATCCCATTCGATCGGAAACAACATCGCGGTTGCGTTGCTGAGAAGTTCATTTTTCAGAGCGAGATCGGCTTCTCCAACGAACTCGACATCCCGGCCATCCACGTGAGGGCGAATCTCTGTTTCGAAATATTTCCGAAATATCGGCTGTACTTCGCCCGCGATCTTCAGTGGCATCCCCGCCCGTTTCGCGATTTCTATCGCGTGATGCGTTCCCTTGATCGGGCAGATCCGCCCTAAAAAGCACAAGTAAGGTTGCTTCTTCTCGGAAAACCGGTAACGCTGCGTCGTAAGCCCATGATGGATAACCTGCGTTTGCAGGTTTGGATGTCGGGACGCCTGATCGGCACTTATTGAAACATAGGTGACGCGCTCATGTTGTTCATACAGGGCAGCTAACGAATCATCATAGGGATGATGCAGGGTGCACACCACCGGCTTGTGGGCAAGGCGAGAGAGAGGGACTGCCAGCGCGCTGTTCACATGAATCACATCGCAGATTTTGTCCGCATCTTGGATCGCCCAGGAAACATGGTCCACTTCCTTTGTCGCTCCTGCCATTTCGGACGAGAGCGGCCATTCGTGCCGGGCATAGAGCCAGCGCACTTCTGCATGCACTCGGGATTCGCCGTTCGTATACACGACCACGTCCACGCCTAAGCTCATCAATGCTTCCGCTAGATTGGCGATGAACAGCTCAGTCCCGCCATAGCCAGGCGGTGGAACAGAAATGAATGGTGACGCAATCAGGCCAATGCGCACAACAGACTCCCCGGAACAAGCACTAACGCGATTAGATGCGTTGGAGGTCAAAAAATGTTGATTAGACGAATTCTGCGCGCCTCGGCATTCTCACGTTCTGCATGAACTGGATGCGGTCACCCGTTGAACCCAGGCCGGATTCGGGTGTAAGCTTCGTGCCGAAACTTCTGTTTCCGTCGGAAAGTCAGAGTACTCTCTGCCTGCCGGCTGCCCGGCGTCTCGCACCTGCCGGCGCTACGACCGAGATCCCTGCGCAAAGCAAGAGCGCCAGCCTCCTCGACGGCGGGACTGCGCTCTTACGCTGTGATAGCCGCTCACCTCACAGCGCAGCTATCCGTTGTCTTTGCAAGATCAAGGGACCCGGACCTCACTCGCGAATGCGATAGATGCCCGTCACCACGGGGCTATCCTTTTTGCCGGGAACGCTGGCAAACGCCTTGATGGTCAGCTCTGTGCCCTTCACCGAGATTGGCGCGCCATATATCGGCGACGCAGCAACCGGCTGCGAGCCGTCGAACGTATAGTGGATCACACACCCCGGAGTGCCACAGCGCAAGTTAACCTCAGTGTCGCCACCGAATATGCCGGGCGCAGGGAAGAACTTCGGCTCGCCTGTGCTCTGTGATGGCTGCACGGCCGCCGGCGCTGGTTGTCCCGCAACGCCCTCCTGCAGGAGCGCCCCTGACATCCCTGCCACCCCGCTTACCGATGCGTTCAGGGAGTTCCCACTCGCACCGGCAGGAGCTTTGATCGCCATCCCGGGTCTGGCCAGAGCAGGCTGGATGGTGGCAGCCTTTACGATTCCCATGCTCATTGTCCAATTCAGAATGTTGGTCGTCATGGATAACCCACCGGTCGCGCCGGTAAAGCCGAGATATGCCGTATTCGCACCCACAGCCGAGGGGATATTGACGCCCACCGTCTTGGTAAATGAGGCGGAAGTCGTCGTATCCGTAAGCAACAGTGTCAGGTTCGTTCCGTCGTACGTGATGTGCGCGTGCAGAACATGCCCGCTGTTTAGTTTGACTCCGGAGGCGGTCATGTCCGTTGCCGGAACGGTGGGAGACGCCCCGTTGGTGTAGACGCCCGTTGAATCGGTCCCTTCGCCGTTATTGCTATATAGGTCGAACTTCACCGCTACGCTCTTCGCAATGCCGCCGGTACCGCCCGGCACGCCCGCTCCGTAACCGAGCCCACTCCCAACAGGTCCCAGTGCGGAAGTGCCAACGTTCTGTATCGCAAACGTAAATCCGTCCGCTTTCGCGCTCAGCAGTTGGAAGTCGAAATCCGTAGTAAACGAGGTGATAGACACCGGAGTCGCAAACCATGCCGCCGCGTTGGTGTATGTAGTAGCGCCGGCCGAGGTCAGCTGCAGCACATTCTTCGTAACTACGGCAGCACCCTTCAAGGACAAGCCGGCTGCTGAGCTGAACCCGCTGGGGAAGTTGATGGCACTCCCCGTCGTCTGGATGGTGTACGTCGCGGTCGCCGCTGCACTTGGCTGCATGGTCGGCGCCACGGCGATGGCTTTGATTGTCTCCGAGGCGCTGACGGCAATCGCTGCTGTGTACACCGCAGAGGCTGTCGTGGGCGTCGTGCCGTTGGTCGTGTAGTGGATCACCGCGCCTGGCGTGCTGTCGGCCAGCGTCACGCTCTGGCCGGAGGTGTACGTGCCGGCTGCCGGACTGAAGGTTGGGGCGGCTGTTATCGGGGCTGTCACAACGTACGCCGCCGTGACCGTTCCGCTTTGCGATGCTCCGCTGGCCAGCGCCATTGCTTCGACCGTCGTCGTGCCCGTGCCCGGCACGATCGGGCTCGTATATACAAAGGACGAAGTCGTCGGTGCCGTTCCATTGGTCGTGTAATAAATCACAGCTCCTGGCGTCGCGCTGGTCAGCGTAACACTGGGAGGCGTGCTGTACGTCCCCGCGGATGGTGCAAACACCGGCGCGGCTGTTACCGGATTCGTCGGCGGAGCCTGCGTCGCGTAGGTCCAGTACAGAATCTTCTGGCTCGCCGAAAGCCCTCCTGTGCTTCCCGTAAATCCGACATAGGCAGTATTCCCGCCCACAATCTGCGGGATGTTGATCGCACGCGTCAGCACAAAGGTCTTGTTCGTCACCAGATCCTGAAGAGTCATGGTGAGGGTTGTGCCGTCATAAACGACGTGTGCCGTGATCGAGTCGCCGCTCGTCAAGCTGACGCCGCTTGCACTCATATCGACTGCAGGCACCGTCGGCGCCGCGCCATTCGTATAGACACCGGTCGAATCGGTGCCCTCGCCGGCGTTGCTGTAAAAGTCGAACTTAATCGCGACACTCTTTCCGATGTTCTGAGAACCCAGTCCCGAACCGGAGGCTCCGAGCGCTTTCGGTCCTGCATTTTGAAGGGTGAACGTAAAGCCGTCGCCCTGGGCGTTCGATAGCTGGAACAGGAAGTCCGTTGTGAAGCTCTGAATCCCAATCGGCTGATTCCAGAACACGCTTCCCGCCTGGTAAGTGCCACCGGTCGTCAGTTGCAACCGGACGTCATCGGCATTTGTGGCGCTGCCATTCAAGCTCAGTCCGACTACCGACGCAAATCCGTTGCCGAAGTTGATCGACGATCCGCCCGCCTGGATCACATAGGGAGCAGCAACAACAGTGCTGCGCTGCAAAACCGGGTCGATCGCGACAGCCTTGATTGTCACCGATGCGGAGACAGCAATCGGCCCTGTGTACAGCGGCGAGGAAGCCGTGGGTGTGGAGCCATCCGCGGTGTAGTGGATGGCAGCCGAAGTATCTGTGTCCGATAGCACAACCTGCTGCGCGGCGGTATAAGTCCCTGCCCCAGGCAGAAGGCTCACGGGCGGCGTCTGCCCGAGGGAAGTAAAGGAAGCGCTGCTCACCGCGCTCTGAATGAATCCGTCTCCGCCTGCAATGGCACGAATCCTTATATCGGAGTGAATTGCAATCGGCCCTGAGTAGACCGTAGAAGCTGGAGTCGGTACGGTGCCATCGAGCGTGTAATAGATGCTTGCCGAAGGAGTCGCACTGGTCAGCGTGACGTTGAGTATGCCACCAAACGGACCGCCATCCGGACTGATAACCGGTGCACCCGCAAAAGGCGCTTCGTTGAACAGGCCGTAGACGTCCACTTCTCCATTCGCCGCCACGTAGACTCTGCCATTCGTAACAACCGGCATGGCAAACTTCATGGCGTTTCCGCCGCCATCCCGTGCGACATTCGTGTCGCTCTCGTAAAGAGGACTCGAGAGGTCGTTCGCGTCCCACGCATACAGCACCTGGGCACCATGGGTGGTGAACTGGTCTGTCCGCACCGCCCATGCGACGCCGTTCTGGGCGCCGTCTGAAGAGATAACGAAAGAAGCTCCCGGATAACCAGAATTGACACTCGAGACGCTGGATGGAGTGGTATCCAGCACTCCGCTATTTACCTTGAACAGCTTGGGCACATCGTTCTTCGCCCACATGTATACATTGCCGTTCCAATAGGCAGGTGTGCTCCACAGCCCGTTCGTCTGGTTCAGGATGTCTTGCAACGCATTTGTGTTCGACGTAACTCCGGTCGCATAGCCGCCCAGATGATCGCGGTTCAGGACGAGAATGCGCCCCTCTTTGCCAATCTGCATCAGCATGTGCGGATTTGCCCCTTGCTGGTCGGGAAGCATAAGGATGCCGCCCGAACCCTGGTCCAGGTCGGCGCTGGAGAGATGGCCCTGGTTAAAAGGTGTGAACGCATCTACCGGCGTGAGCTTCCCGTTGGATAAGTCAAAGGCGACAATGCTGTCGCCGAACTGACTGTTTGCACTGAACGGAGAATAGGACGAATAGCTGCCATTGCCGGTAGCCAGAAACATTCTGCCGCTCGTCGTATCGATCGGCATTCCTGAGCCGGCCTGCCACACGCCGCTGCCAAATCCGTTCGCCGATGTACACACCGCGGCAGTCTGCGCCAGCGTGGTTGCGTCGTAGGCGAAGACCCACCCGTGCCATGGCCCGTTGTCGCCGTGCGCGCCGAAGGCCATATAGATATGCCCGTTATAGAGGCTCAGTGCCGTGCGATTGTTCTGCCACAGCGGGCTGAAGGAGAGCTGCCCGCCAGAGCTGCCGTTGCCCGTACCGGACACGGTCGCCTGAATGCTCATTGGGCTGCCCGGCAACTCTGCTCCGGTAATTAAGTTGATGGCATGCAGCCGCTGGAAATACGCGCCACTCTCCTTGCTCTTGCCGACCACGTACATCGTGTTTGTCGCCGGATTGATCACCGGCGTCGCTGTGATGCCGATTTCAGGTGCGACGTCCGGCGATCCTGTGTCCCCCCACGGCACAGTGGTTGCGCCCGTTCCCGCGCCGTGCGCCGCATCCAGCAGGGTGACATGCCAGATCGGATTCCGATTTACTCCACCGTTTGAATCCGCATCGAACGCATAAATAGAATCGTGCTCTGTCGCAACGAAGAGCACGTTATGTTTCTGACCGTCGCTCATCGTCAGTCCGCTCATATAGAGCGGCTGCGCATACACCGAACCGTCCACCGTCAGAGAGAACAGCTTGCCGAACGTGCTGGGATTCACGTTGTCAGGCGCCAGTGCGGTTTCGTGGGTGTTCGCTCCCGAATGAGTAATGTCGTAGCGCCACGTAGGCACCAGAACCGGCGTCGCCGTCTGCGCTATCAGCGGAGAAGCGAGTCCGCCGACCAACAGCAGCGCTGCCGGCAGGCTCAGCGAAATGAAAAGTCTTAATCCGCGCGCATGCGCAGATCGAGAACCGGAATGACGGCGGCAGAGAAAATCAAACATAAAAGGAAAGCACCTTTGCCCAATTTGTTGACTGTTTTGCAGCGTTCAAGACACTGCAACATCAACTTGCTGCATTCGCATCTGCACCCAGACACAACCTGCGTGCATTGCCACTCACTTTTGACAGCTTCTTAGTGACACAGCGGGACTGATTGTTTCTTGATTTGTAAAATGAATGTAGGGGATATGTGCCCTCCAGGTGTGACAAATCGCCTGCAGCAGGTGGAAAGTAGTAATACTTATGTACGTTACGGCAGGACGCTTCCGAGTTTCTTCCCTGCGCGATTCGCCCTTCTCTATGTCATGCTTTGATCTATGGAGACGCTGGTAACCTCGGAGGACACACTCTAGTCATGTCCTTCTCTATTGGCTGCATCGGCACGCTACTCTCGACCCGAAAGTTTCTTGCCTTCTCACTGTTGTTGCCACTGACTGCGGCCTCCATGCCTGTAAAAAGACCGGCACTCGGCATTGCCTGGAAAGTACAGGGACTGTGGCAAGTGGATGGCAAATGGATTCGGTCCGGTGACCCGGTCAAACCCGCCTCGCTCCTGCAGCCTGGCGATCAGAGCGGCAGCCACTCCATCATCGTGCTCCTGCCGGACGGCCAGCGTGTGCTCTATGAATGCTTCACTCCGGCGGACTGCGCCCGTGGCTTTCGCGTCCCCTCGCTCACCAGCAAGCCCGATGCATTTGCCATCGATGTACTCGCACGCATTCAGGCAGTGCTCGCCGCAAAACAGGAACATACGTCCGATACGCACAATTCGGGCCATGCATTGCCGGCGCCGCGCGACGAAGCTGTTGCCGTGCTCGACGGCAGAAATCATGTCCATGTCGCCGGACTGATCGCCCAGCTTCCAAATGGTCGCTATAACTATGACCTGCAGCCACTCGATCCGGCGATTCCCGCACAGCAGCGTATCGTGCTGGAGAAAACACAGGCATCCGCGGATCTCGCCCTTCCCGCTGCCGGGATCTACACCATCACCATCACCGATGCCCGGAACACGCCGCGCGTCGATCTCTTCCTCGCTGCCATCCGGCCCTCGCAGTCCATTCGTTTCCAATCCTTCGGTCGCGCAAAAGAGCGCATGGCACGATGGAATGATGACTACGCCGGTTGGCCGATGGACGATTTTCTGCGCGCCTATCTCGAATCGCTGATGCAGAGCGCAAAGCAGCCTCGCGCTCAGACTCAGTGAGCCTCCGGCTCGGGCTGTTACGGGAATATCTGTACAATATTGCGCGGAACCGGGATAGTTAGCACGATGCCCCAGCGCACCGCCACATCCAGACCCGTCACTCTCGTCGACGTCGCGAGGGAGAGCGGATTCTCTCCCTCCACGGTTTCCATCGTGCTCAATGACGCGCCGCTCTCGCGCCACATCGCGGCCGCTACCAAGGAGCACGTCCGCAAAACGGCGAAGCGAATGGGCTACCGCCCCGACATTTTTGCGCGCTCCCTGCGCAGCCGCCGCAGCCACACCATCGGCGTCATGATCTTCGATCTCTCCGATCCCTTCTGCACCCTTATCCTGCGCGGCATTCAAGAATCTCTCCACCCCACCAGCTATCAGCCCATCATGATGGACGCGAACAACGACCGGAAGCAGCTAGCCGGCTATCTCGATCTGTTGATGGATCGCCGCGTCGAAGGCCTGATCGTCGTCGCCAACTGGCTGTTTGAAGAAGGCGGGCGGCTCGCGCAATTGCGCAACAGCAGACTCCCCACAATCGTCGTCGGCCGCGACCTCTCTCAGGACGCCATCCGGTCCGTCATCGTGGACAACGAGCAGGGCGGCTATCTCGCCATCCAGCACCTCTATGATCTCGGCCATCGCGAGATCGCCGTCATCCGCGGTCCGGCCAAGCTGATGGATAGCGACCGGCGCTGGAAAGGCATTCAGCGCTTCGCCGCCGAACATGGCCTGCGCATCCCTCAGAAACTCGTGCGCCAATTGCCCGGGGCGGTCGATGCCAACTCGGGATTCGAAGGCGGCCGCGTCCAGACGGAAGATCTGCTCCGGTCCAAAGCACGATTCACCGCCGTCGTTGCCTTCGATGACCTCACCGCGCTCGGATGCATCCGCGCGCTCCACTGCGCTGGCCTGCACGTGCCACAGGACTGCTCCGTCATCGGCTTCGATGACGTGCCGCCGGCATGGTTCAGCACGCCTGGCCTCACCACCATCCGTCAGCCCATGCAGGTCATGGGCGAGCTCGCCGCCGGATGGGTGCTCGACGAGTTACGGAGCAGGAAGCGCCAACCGGACCAGCCCGCCACGATTCCCCACGCGCTCGCGCCGGAACTGGTCCTGCGTGGTTCGACCCAGGCACCCCTCGGCTAAGCTCCTATTGACAAGGACTTAGATTCGGCGTATCTCCTTGGTTCAATCGATTCAATATGCCATCGAATGTAATCCCTGGAAGACATGCCTGACATCTCTCGTTGGTACTGCACCTGCGCACGCGCGCTGAGCTTTCTGCTCGTAAGCACTCTTCCTCTGGCCGCGCAGACCGTACGCATCGACACCAGCGCTCCGGTAAATACAATCAACCCGCGAGACTCCGTCGGCGCCGGAGTCGACCGCATCCCGGTCGATGCCATCGATCATGACCTGACAAAGCAGGCGCTCCCGCCAGTCCTCGCATCCGGATGGCAGCCCGTCACCTATCGCCAGAACACCGACCTCGCCGTCGAAGCCTGGCACTGGAACCCGGAGGGCACGTGGAGCGATCCTTCCGGAAAGGGTTATTTCACCGGCTCAACCACGTCCACCGGATTCATCCGCCACTCCTTCGGTTACGCATTGCCGCATCGCGGCGTCACTCGTAACGACGGCACCGGCAACATCGGCTTCTCTCGCATCACCGATGGCGACGAAAGCACTTACTGGAAGAGCAATCCATACCTCGCCAGCCGCTACACCGGCGAAGATGACGCAATCCATCCGCAGTGGGTCATCCTCGATCTCTCGCGCGACGAGCTGGTCGACACCCTCAAAATCTCATGGGCGGAACCCTATGCCACCGACTACGTTCTCCAGTACTGGACCGGCGTGGATCCCATCCACTTCCCCACTCGCGGCGCGTGGATCACATTTCCGCGCGGCGTTGTCACCGCAGCCCATGGAGGTCTGGCGACTCACTCGTTCTCCGATCTCCCCGTGCGACTCCGTTATCTCCGCATCTGGATGACCAAATCCTCTAACACTTGCGATACCCATGATTCATCCGATCCAAGGAACTGCGTCGGTTACGCAATCAAGGAGCTCTATCTCGGCACCACCTCCAAAGACGGCGCATTTCACGATCTCCTCCGCCACACTCCGGACCAGGAGCAGACCGCAACCTTCTGCTCATCCATCGATCCCTGGCATACGCCCGACAGCGCCGTGAATCCAAAGGAAGCCCAGGTCGGCTTCGATCTCTTTTTTCAAAGCGGCGTAACGCGCGGACTCCCCGCCATGATGCCGATTGCAATGCTCTACGAAACACCCGACAATGCCGCGGCCGAAATCCGCTATCTCGAAATACACAAGTACCCCATTTCCTATGTCGAGATGGGCGAGGAATCGGACGGCCAGTACATGCAGCCGGAAGACTACGGCGCGCTCTATCTCCAATTCGCGACGGCGCTGCGCAAGATCGATCCCAACCTCAAGCTGGGCGGGCCTTCCTTCGAAGGTGTGAACGAGGATGTCGAAGTCTGGCCCGATGCCGAAGGCCGCACCTCATGGCTCAGCCGCTTTCTGCTCTATCTGCGCCGGCACAACCGCATGCAGGATCTGCAATTCTTCTCCTTCGAACACTACCCCTACGACCCCTGCCGCATTACTTGGGCCAGCCTCTATGAGGAGCCGGAGCTCATCCATCACATCGTTGACGTATGGCACGCCGATGGCCTTCCCGCCTCTATGCCCTTCTTTATCACCGAGTCCAATCTCTCTTCCTCCACCAGCGAGACCTACGAGGACATCTTCAGCGGTCTCTGGCTCGCGGATTACATCGGCTCCTTCCTCAGCAATGGGGGAGGCGGCGTCTACTATTTCCACTACCTGCCTCTCCAGTTGGAGCACGGCTGCAACGACTCCGCCGGAACCTTCGGGATGTTCACCGTTCACCCCGATTTCTCCATCAACCAGCCGCTGGCGCAGTTCTTCGTCGCCCAGTTGATCAACCACGAATGGCTCGAATCCGATGGCGCGAATCAGCTTTTCCCCGCAGCCTCTGACATCACCGACGGAGTCGGGCACACACTCGTCACCGCCTATGCCGTCAAGCGGCCGGATGGACAGTGGTCTGTCATGCTCATCAATAAGGATCAGGAAAACAGCCATCGCGTTCGGCTGGAGTTCACTGGCGCTCACGCTCAGTTCACTGGCGCGATCGACGAATCACTCTTCGGCCGCGGCCAGTATCACTGGACGCCGCCGCAGCGCGGCTTCAACGCACATATGCCGGAGTCACGCGACGACGTGCGGGAGCTCTATCAGGGAGGCAAAGCCGATCCCGATGGCCCGATCGTGCACAAACAGATCTCAGGAGAAAAAGAATTCGATCTGCCACCCGCCTCGGTAATCGTCCTCCGCGGAAAGCTCGAATAAAGTCAGCTACTCGTCCTTCGCCTCAAAACAACGCCTGCCCTCATGGCAGACCTTCGCATGCACGTAATGCTCGTCCGGGCCGGCCTTACCCATCGTCTTCAGGCACCAGAATGTGCTGGTTGAGCCCATCAGCGTCTCGTGCTCCAGGCTGTACTCGCCGAACGCCGCGTAAGACGACTTGCTGCGGAGGCACCTGCACTTCGTATTCTGCTTTGTTTCCGGCATGTTCACTCCTATCCAACCGCGCTCGGGTCGCGCTGCATCTGGCCGGCCGCCAACAGTATCGTGCGGTAGACCGCCGTCTGAAAGAGCTGCACCTTGTAACCGTTCTGGCTCAGCGGTGTTGCCTTCGGCACGGCAAGCTTCCCCGCCTCGCGCGCTGTCTGCTCGTTGATGGTCTTGCCGCGCAGCGCTGCTTCCGCCTCCGTTGCATGAATCGGCGTCGGAGCCGCCACTCCCAGCACAATCGCTGCGTTGCGGCACGTGTTCCCGTCCATCTCCAGAACGACCCCCGCGTCTGCCAGCGGCCAGTCGAAGCTCTCCTTCTCGCCATACTTCTGATACGCCGAGCGCGTTCCGGCAGCGGGCGACGGCACCCGGATCGCGGTAATCAGTTCGCCCGGCTTCACCGCCGTCTCATGCTGCAGATCTTCTTCCGGCGCAATATAGAAGTCGCGCATCGCCACGGTGCGCTTGCCCGCTTTCGACGTCAGCTCCACCTCGGCATTCATAGCTAGCAGCGGCACCGCAGTCGATGACGGATGCACCATCGCACACGTTCCGTTGTTCACGATCGCGTGATACTGATTCTCGCCCTGGAGTGCGTGGCATTCATCCGAGCCGCCCTTCTTGCGGCAGTCGAAGTCCGTCGAGCGGAAGTACCAGCATCGCGGCCGCTGCATCAGATTGCCGCCCACGGTCGCCATGTTGCGCACCTGCGGCGTCGCCGCATGACCCGCCGCATCGGAGAGCGCCGCATACCGCTTCTGTATCTCCGGATGTTCTGCAATCTCGCTGAGCGTTGTCAGCGGACCAAGCTGCAGGCCGCGATCCGACATCTCAATGCGGTGCAGCGAATGCACATTCCGGATGCTGACCAGCTTCGGCGGCGACACAATGCCGTCCTTCATCAGATCGAGCAGATCGATCCCGCCCGCCTTCACCACCGCATCGCCCTTCATCTGGGAGAGCGCCTCATCCACCGTTGCACAATCGACGTAAGCAAATCGGTTCATACGGCCATCTCTCCTTGCGTCTTGCCCAGCGCCGCCAACACGTTCGCCGGAGTCATGGGAATCATGCGCATCCTCACGCCGGTCGCGTTGTAAAACGCATTGCCAATCGCTGCGGCCAGCGTGATAATGCCCGCCGACTCACCGATGCCCGCGGCATCCGTCGAGCTCTGGCCAATGTAGTTTTCAATCAGCTCCACCTGAATATCCGGAACCTCGCGCGCGCCGATGATCTTGTAGCTCTCCAGGTTCGCGTTCAGCATGTAGCCCTTCTGCCGGTCCATCACGCGCTGCTCGAACAATGCGTACGAAATGCCCTGCAGAATGCCGCCGTGGACCTGGCTGATGACGCCGGTCGGATTGATCGGCCGCCCGCAGTCGTGCGCACCAAACACCTTCTCAATGTGCACCCGCCCCGTCTCCGTATCGACCGCAAGCTCGACGTAATCCACGCCGCCATAGGTCAGTCGCGCTTTCTCATAATCCGGAACACGTGTGGTGCGCGCCGCAATCTCACTGGTCGGCATCTTCGCTGCCGCGCTGCGCAGCGAAACCGATTTCGAGCTGTCCTTCCACACAACATTGCCATCGCGCAGCTCAAGATTCTCCGCCGTTGTCCCCAGCGGCTGCGCAATCGTCTGCAGAAATTTCTGTTTTGCCTGCCACGCCGTGTTCCGTATCGCCGGCGTAATTGATCCCGCCGTCACGCTGCCGCCGGAGTTCGGCCCGATAGGATACCGTGTATCTCCCACCCGCACCTGCACCTGCTGTGGCGGAATGCCGAATTCCTCCGCCACCACCTGCGCCAGGATCGTCTTCGTTCCTCCGCCAATGTCCTGCACTGCGGAGAGCACTTCGACCGATCCATCCTTCGAGACCCGCACCTCGCATGACGAGTCCATGTCGACGAACCGGTACCACACCGACTGCGCAATGCCCATGCCGCGCTTGATGGGCCCTGTGTCCGAGCCGGCCGGCCTGCGATCACGCCAGTTCGTCTTCTCGCGGATAATCTGCCGTTCCACCTTCCGCGCCGGGCTCTCATCGATTTTTTCCCGCAGCTCCAGCGGATCCATATTCAGCTTCACCGCAAGGTCATCGACCGTCTGCTCGAATGCAAAGCAACCCTGCGGATGCCCCGGCGCACGAAAGGCCGCACCCGGTCCCGCGTTGATGAACACGTCATTCTCTTCGGTATGGATATTGGCGCACTTGTAGAGATTCGTAGCCGGCCCGGCCGTTCCCGCTCCCGTGCCCACCCCGGCAGTTCCATAACTGATCGATTCAATCGCCGTTAACGTTCCATCGCGCTTTGCGCCGATGCGCACCTTCTGGTGTGAGTCCGGCCGATTGGAAACGATGTGCTCCTGCCGCCGGTCCAGCATCAGCCGCACCGGTGCACCCGCCTTGCGCGACAGGTTAGCCGCGATCACACCTTCATTGCCTGCACCAAACTTCGCGCCAAAACCGCCGCCCATGAACTCCGTGATCACCCGGACCTTGCTCTTCGGTAGCTTGAACACCTCGGCGAATTCATCGCGCACACTCGCCGTCCCCTGCGTGGACGCGTACACCGTCAGCTCGTCGGGCTTCCAGTCGACAACAAACCCATGCGTCTCCAATGCGGAGTGGGTCTGCACCTGCGTGAAGTATTCGCCTTCCACCACGACATCGGCGTCCTTGAAGCCCGCGTCAATATCACCCTTCGTCTTCTTTTCCGGGCCATGCACGTTGCCGGTCTGCGGCACGTCCTTCGGCCCGCCTCCGCCGCCCGCGCTGCCTGCGGCATCCGCCGGCCCAGGAAACACCAGCGGCGCATCCGGCTTGCGTGCGTCCCCGCGGTCCACCACAAAAGGTTTCGCGTCGTACTTCACCTCGATCAGCTTCGCCGCATCCTCGGCAATCGCCTGCGATGTCGCTGCGACTGCCGCGATCGGCTGGCCTGCATAGCGGATCACGGGATAACGCGACGGTGCCTCCTTGCTCGGATCGCGCAGCTCCGCCTCGCCGCCGTAGTCATGCTCGACCACGTATACCGCCTTCACACCCGGATGGCGCTCCGCCGCCGAAGTGTCGATGGAAGCAATCCGCCCATGCGGTATATCGGCGCCCCGCATATAGGCGTAGAGCATCCCCGGCAGATGCACATCCGCCGTGTACTTGCCGCGTCCGCTCGCCTTCGCCGCACCGTCCCAACGCACCGTCGGCTTCCCTACATATTTCAATTCCGAGTTCTGCGCCAGCGGTGGCGGCTCATCCAGCGGCACCTGCCGATCCACGTGTGTCAATCCAAGCTGCGGAATGCCGAACAGAACGCTCGCGGTCTTGGTCTCGCCTGCTGCCTTCTTGGGCGGCGGAGTGGCCGCGTCCTGGGCTTCCTTTTTTTGTGTGGGCTTCGCTTCGCCCTTCACGCCTTGCTTACGCTGGTTTTCCGGCACCGCCTGTGCCTGCGGACCCAGCAACACTGTCTCGTCTGCCATTTAGACCCCCTCGAGCACGCGCGGCATCACCAGGCCGGCGCTGTTCGTCGATCCGTTCTTCGCAAGATCATCCATCGCGTCGAAGATCCGCGGATACGTACCGCATCGGCACAAATTCCCGCTGATTGCGTGCACTACCTCCGGCCGTGTCGGGTGCGGATTGCGTTTCATCAGCGACGCACAGGTCATCACCATTCCCGGCGTGCAGAAGCCGCACTGCATGGCGTCGTGCTTTACAAACGCGGCCTGCACCGGGTGCAAAGTTTCGCCGTGCGACAGGCCTTCGATAGTCGTAATCTTCTTGTCTCCGGCATCCACAGCCAGCGTCATGCACGCAAGCTGCGGCGTCTCGTCCACCCAAACCGTGCAGGCCGAACATGACCCCCGATCGCAGACCACCTTCGTCCCGGTCAGTCCCAGCTTGTCGCGCAACGTCGTAGCCAGCGTGTCACGCGGCTCCACGCTCACGGCATGTACTTGCCCGTTCACGTGCAATCGCACCGGCACCGCGTCCGGACCCAGCGCCGCCGGCTCATGGGCCGCGCTCTTCACCTCTGCCGTCAGCGCCTGCGCCTGTTCCAGAAGTGTGCCGGCCGCAGTCAGCCCTGCCCCCTTCAGAAAACCGCGCCGCGAAAAATGCGTTTGTTTCGAATCAGCCATAGCGCCCCTCGGTTTCACGAATCCAAACTTGTGAATTCGATCAACGCGGCCATTCTACGCCCATTTTCATTGCACCCGGATGCATGCAGCAACGCTGGCCGAGGCGCGAAAGAGATCCTCCGGACTCCAACAAAAAAGGCCTTCACTCCGTCAACAGGACCGGAGTGAAGGTTCCGTGTCGCGCGCCGAGATCGCCGACCGCCTCTGGGGAAAAGAGGTCTTCGTCGACACGGAGCACGGCATTAACACCGCGATCCGTAAAGTCCGCCAAGCCCTTCGCGACGACCCCGACCAGCCGCGCTTCGTCCAGACGGTCACCGGCCGCGGCTACCGCTTTGTCGGCCCGGTCATCCACGTCCAACAAGCCCCCGCAGCCATCCTTCATCAGCCAGTCGTTCAACCAGATTCGGCTGCCCCCGTACCGCTCCCGCTGGCACCCATTCCTGAGCCATCTCCACTCACCGGGCAGAACTCCGGCATCCCGGAATGCTCGCGCCTCCGCCCGTGGCTGGTCTTCGGGTCAGTCGCCGCCCTGCTTCTTATCGCGGTCACCATCGCCCTCCGCCTCCACGAACGCACCACCCACGCCGCAGCGCCTCCCATCCAGTCGCTCGCCGTCCTTGCGTTGGAAAACGTCTCCGGCGATCCCAATTAGAACTACCTCGCCGACGGCATGACCGACGAGCTCACTACGATGCTGGCCAAAAACTCCACTCTCCGCGTCACCTCGCGCACGTCGGCCATGCAGTTCAAAGATCCCAACCGCCCGCTGCGGGATATTGCGAACAGCCTCGGGATCGATGGCATCGTCGAAGGTTCCATTGCCCGCGCGGACGGCAAAGTGCACATGACTTTGCAGCTGATCCATGCTCCTACCGACACGCACATCTGGGCCGACAGCTACGACCGCGAAAATAATGATGTCGCTGCGCTTCCCGACGAAGCTGCACTGGCCATCGCCAAACGCCTCAACGCATCCGTGGCAGCACTCAGACCGGCGCGCTACGTTAGCCCGGAAGCGCACGACGCCTATCTGCGCGGAAGGTATTACTGGTTTGGCTTTCGCCGCAAACAAGCGGCTGAATACTTCAGGAAAGCAATCGCTTTACAACCCGACTACGCTTTGGGGTGGGCTGGTCTCTCTGACTACTATGGCGAAGCTGCCGTAGATGGCGATCTGCCACCCGCAGAAGCTAACCCGCAAGCGGGATTTACGGCAAGGAAAGCACTGCAACTCGATGACTCGCTTGCGGACGCGCACATTTCGCAAGAGTACCGAAGTTCGCTCGTGAAGCTCTGGATTGTGCGCATGACGCAGACTCATTAAGATTTCTCTGTGAATGATGACCCCTTTGAAGCGATAGCAGAAGAGAGCGTGCAGGAACTTGTCATGCGTCGTTGTCTGCGCAGACTCGAGCAGCTTTACTTTCCGGGGGTTTCTCCAGTAATCGGCTTAGCAGTTGTAAAAATGCTCGATCCCGCTCGGATGACAGATGGGGTCATCGAGATCAGCTCGAATGTTATCCGTTGGAAGAAGTTCAGCCAGGTACTTATTCTGCACGAATTGATTCACAACGCTCTTCTTCACAAGTTCGCAGACCCTGACCACGAAGAAGGCGAGAGATTCCAAGCCGAAGTGCAGAGACTTTGGAACGAAGGGGCATACAAGAATCTGCTGTAAACCCCTACGGCCTTCCAAAACCGCTTTCATTGGGCCCTACTGGTTTGGGTTAGCCAAGTCGGTTATTGCCGAGAATTCAGCGTGTGCGCCGCAACGGTACCGAAGTACCGGCATGGATCACTTGTCTTGCGGGGATAATTACCTGAAGCGAAACCTGCTGGAATGACGAATTTATCCCTCGGGAGATGGTCTAAGCAGCACATTCGCGACAACTTACAAGCCACTCTCCCGTGGCGGGAGGGGGGAGGGCGTCGGTATAGTACCTGCTCCAGATCGCTACAACGTGATCACATAATCGGGCGGATTACCCGAGAGCGCCCCGTACAGTTGGGGAAAACACCCGGCAGCCACTCCATCGACCAGTCCTTTCGCTTTCACCGCTCCGCTGCCACACTGTTCGATGGTTCCGTCGGCGAGACCCCTGCGTACCGCGCACATATCGCACACCATCAGCAGAATCTTCTTTTGCTTCGCAACCGTGGCAAGCCGCTCGCCCACCGGGTCGCCCCTGCGCAGGCAAAAGATATTGTCGTCAAAGAAAAATATTCCGGCTACATCGGCGCCGTGGTCGCCGCGTTCCAGTTGCGGAAGAATCATGCTGGCCAACTTGTAGCTGCTCGCCATGTTGGTCGCGAGCACATAAGCAACATTCATATCGCTCCTCGTTAGATCGGATGGTGTAGACAGAAGACAGACTATGAGCAGCCGTCGAACCCCGCCTCAATCCGTTCGGTTGATTCAACTCGATTGCTTCGCGCAGAGTCTTCCGCGACACGCCGCATAGTCTCCTCATCAAGCCGCGTGAAGAACGGCAGCGCAAGCGTGCGCGCGCTCACCGACTCCGTCACCGGAAGAGGCCGCCGCACCGGCAGGTCAGCATACGCCGGCTGGCTATGGATCGGGGCAAAGTACCGCCCGCAGCCGACGCCGCGCTCTTGCAGCGCACGGCAATCGCATCTCGCTGCTCACGGCCAAACTGTTCTGCGAGCCGCACGACATACACAAACCAGCTGATCCGCGCATCGGGCAGCTCCAGAGGAGGAAGCACCAGGCCGCGGACATCACGCAGCAACTCGTCGTATCTCCGCGCAACCTGATCCCTCCGCTCCAGGATCTCTACGATCCGCCGCATCTGGGCGCATCCCAGCGCGGACTCGACCTCCGAGAGACGGTAGTTGTAGCCCAGGATCGAGTGCTGGTGCCAGTCATCGGATTCGTACCGGCCATGATTCCGCATCGCGCGTATCTCCCGCGCAAGCCGCGCGATCCCCGGTCACCACCATCCCGCCCTCGCCAGTAGTGATCTGCTTATTCGGATAGAACGCGAACACTGCGGCATCGCCGAAGCTGCCCACCGGCTTACCCCGGTACATAGCGCCGATCGCCTCGCAAGCATCCTCCATCACAAACAGCCGATGACGGCGCGCGATCTCGAGAATGGCCTGCATGTCCGCCGGACAGCCGAAGGTATGCACCGCAAAAATAGCCCGGGTCCGCGAGGTGATTGCGGCTTCAATGCAGTCAGCATCAATATTCAGACGACGAGGCTCGATATCGACAAACACCGGGGTGGCACCCTCGTAGCGGACGGCGTTCGCCGCCGCAACAAACGTGAACGAAGGTACGATCACTTCATCCCCGGCCCCGATCCCCAGAGCGCGAATGCATAAGTGCAACCCAGTAGTTCCGGAGCTGACCGCAATTCCAAAATTCTGACCGGTCAACCTGCAAACCAACTCCTCGAACTCTTCCATCTTCGGCCCGAGGCTAAGTCGAGGTGCTCGTAGCACCGAGACCACCTCCTCAATTTCGGACTCCGTAATGTCAGGCTCAGAAAGAGGAATGTTCAGGATAACGACGCTCCAGGATCGAGCTTCAGCAACAGCCGCTCGCGAGACGGCAACGTTGCCAGTACCTCGACGATGCGCTCCGCGGCGTGGCCCTCGCCATAAGGATTCGTCATTCCCGAGAGCGATGCGCGAAACGAAGCCGAAGTAGCCTTCTCCACCTGCCGCAGAATCGACGCGGCAATCGGCTCCGCGTCCAGCACATTGCGCGCCCGCTCCCGCCCCTGCTGCCTCATGCCGACGTTGACGGTCGGCAGAGCAAATGATGCAGATTCCATGATGCCGCTGCTGGAGTTGCCGATCATCAGCTCGACATACCGAAGCAGGCTCCAATATTCGATGGCAGGTAAGTTGACGAACAAGATGTCCGTTGCCGCGACCTGCCAGAAACGACCGAACATGCTCCCGCAGATCGCGGCTCCCGGCATCCGCATTCGGATGGCAGAAGATAAGCTGATGCGGAGTCCGGGCCAGTGCTGCGAACAGTTCCTCCGCCTCTGCATTGGTGTCCTGAAGCAACGTGACCGGATGATAGGCCACCACCGCAGTCGGCGAGGTCAGATCGATCTGCAGCTTCCGTTCAACCTCCGACTTACTTAGCAATATGCTCTTACTCAAGTGATCGAGCGATGGAGCCCCGGCCCGGTATACGCGCCAGGGCTCTTCTCCCATCGCGACCACGCGCTGCTTTGCCCCTTCTGTAGAGGTGAAGTGGATATGGCTCATCTTCGTCAGCGCATTGCGAACTGCATCGTCAATCGCGCCGCGGCTGATTTCACCCCCCTCGATATGCGCGATCGGGATGCGGAGCGCAAGAGCGACCGCCGCCGGAGCAAGCATCTCGTATCGATCTGCGATCAGCAGAAGAACATCCGGCCGCATCGTCGCGAGACAATCGGCGAACGAGAGCACGGCCACGACCGATACTCTTGGCCATCCCCGTATCAGTATCGGAGCTCAACAGAGATTCCAGACGAGCGGCTATCGGAAAGCCGTCCGTTTCGATCTCGCGCACCGTATAGCCGAATTCGTAAGAGAGATGGGAGCCGGAAACAATGAGCTTCAACTCTGCATCTGGATGCTCGGTGAGCGCCTTCAACGGCCAATACAAATGGCCGTAGTCCGCCCGCGAGGTTGTTACGACAGCAATCCTCTTCATACAGCGCTGGCCGCTACCTGCTCCTGCAGATATGTACTGGGCACATAGGCTGGAACAACACTCGATATCGCCTGCAATAACCTGCTCAAATCGCGGCCGCGCACCGCCGCGCCAATTTCATCTAAGCCGCAGCCAGCAACTGCGGCGAAGGACAGGAACCATGAAGCACTTCCTGTAGACCATAGACACTCGCAGCCGCAACTTCTTCATCCTTCCCTGTCATCTGCTCGATGAGCTTTTCTCCCGGTCGCAGGCCGATGCATCGCCATTCGATTTCCCGCTGGTCCACTCCTGAACGGTGCAGCAGAAACCGGGCAAGATCGACGATGCGGTAAGCCGGACCTGGCTGCGACACAAGGATTGCCGAAAATTGCTCGGAGAGAAGCGCGAAGAGCACCCGCTGTACCGCTTCGGCAATGGAGACGAAATACCGGGTACACGCGGCATCAGTGATCGTGATGGGGCGGCCCTGAGCAATCTGACGTTCCAAAAGCGGGACAATGCTGCCGGTGGATCCCCAAACGTTGCCGAGGCGGACGGCTTTCATTTTCGTTGCACTGGTATTCGCCGAAATGATGAGCTCTGCGATTCGCTTCGTTGCACCCATAATGCTGGCGGGGTGAACCGCCTTGTCTGTCGAAACCACGACCAACTCATCCGCCCCGAAGGCAGCCGCAGCACGCACAACCTGTCGCGTGCCCAGAACATTGGTTTTCGCCGCGGCAAACGGATTCCTTTCCATGAGCGGTACATGCTTGCAGGCAGCCGCATGCAAAACGATCTGCGGACGATGGCAATGGAAAACGTCCGCGAGCAGCGTCGCATCGCAAACGTCGCCCACGATCTCTTCATGACTCGTTGCACAATTGCGATCAAGGTCCAGCCCCAGCTCGTGCAGTCCGGATTCAGCTATATCCAACAGCAAAAGACGGTCTACTGGAAAACTGAGACAGGGTTCGTGCAAGGGCGGATCCAATAAATCCCGCCGCTCCTGTGATAAGGACGCGCTTTCCCGCCACAACGGATTGAACAATTGATTGGTCGAATGTTTCCTGCTCCCGGCCGATGAAGCTTGAGACTCCGTCAAATTCCCACATGATTAGCCTGTGAGTGATTTTAAGCGCTTCCGTTGAGGCGGGGGTCGGTACA
Organism: uncultured Acidobacteriaceae bacterium; assembly: GCA_963797895.1. Classification (GTDB taxonomy): domain Bacteria; phylum Acidobacteriota; class Terriglobia; order Terriglobales; family Acidobacteriaceae; genus KBS-83. Next base: position 397,960 of record CAWCRD010000005.1, on the reverse strand, counting down.
AGAGGATGTCCCAGGCAGGTTCGCTGCGTTTTGTCGAAGCGAACTTCGAGCCTTTCGGGCGAGACTCCCGAGTCTATGGCCAGGAACAGAGAGCTCTAACGAATTGCCGGGAGATTCTGCAGAAGGCCATCTGCGAGGCGGCCCTCAGCAGAATTCTCTACCAATGATAAAACGTCATCTTATGGATATAAGCAGTAACGGAACCGCTGCCTTTGCTCACTCCGTCTATCTGGAAATTTACAAGAAGAGTACCTGGAGACCAGCCCATTCTCCGCGCACTGTTATGCGTCGCGTTCGTAAAAACACGGTGTGTCCCATCGAGATTCACCCAGTCGTGAGTCACGACGCCAGTGCTGCTGCGGTGGTATCCAATTTGGATGTGATGCCAGGTGTTTGCAGTCCAGTGCAACGGATTGCAGGGAACACCAGACGACTTCCAGTGGGGTAAAGGCGTCTCTGTATACTCCCAGGTCTGCGAATACTTGGAACATTGCGTTCCGTAGATCACTGTATCGCCGTTCGACAATACTTGGTTCAGATCTAGCTCAAGGTTGGCCACTTGAGAGGGGTTAACAATAAATATGTAGGTGTCGAGCACGAAGTGCGTTGAGATTGCATTCTTGCCAAAGGAGACGTGCCAGCGCTCGCCGCCATGGTTGGAATAAGTCATGAAGAACTTTCTCGCATCGCCATAGGAAGGCGCACTGGCCGGATACGCCATGGAACCCTTTGATGAACCGGCCGTACCTGCGTCGTGCTCACCCGTCCAGCCGCCGATGCCATCGAGATCCGCGGATGGAATTGCATAGGACGGGAGAGAATAGGCCGCACTCCCCGAACTAGAAGGCGTTGCACTTCCAGATGTGTTATCGGTTGAAGTGCTTCCTCCCGCGACCCTGAATGTGGTGCTGACAACCGGACATGCTCCGCTGCTTGTCCATGATTTGTAATGGATCGTGTGGCTGCCCGCGGACATCGCGGCTCTGGTGTCGATGTCGTAGGCGCTGACACCTCTCGTCAGGCTATTGACGTTGTCAATTGAGTATCCGAAAGCAGTGGGAGCAAGCCCATTGCAGCCCACGTTATGCGCTCGCACCCAGACAGGAGAAGAAACACTCGTGCCGTTCACAGGGCTGGCGGCTGTGACGTCGGAGGCAGAAGCTGGCTGAGACAGCAGCAGTCCGGACACTGTTGCCAGCAGCAGCAATCCGATCGTCTGTCCTGATGGACGGCCCAGCAGGAAGCAGTGAATTCTAGGGAGCGGCATAAATCTCCTGGGAATATGTAGCAGAGCTCTTCTCTGGGGGAAGTTATTCACGCTGTCGACGTCACACTGCGATCAGTGCAGGTGCCGAGCCGCGGCTCCTATCAATCGCAAAGTCCGCCAAAACCCAAGATACGGAGCCCGCGCATAAGCTGTCGGAATGGCGTATCCGCCTACTTGAGCGGAACTCCAATAGGCAAAGCAGCATTACCGGCTAACCGTTCTTACTCAAAGGCAGAGGCAAAACGCGAACCGGCTCAAATCGGCTGGCTCTGGCACAGAACAGAGGAGACGAAGCGAGCGCACGCCATTGGCCCATCTTCACTCTCGGCCCTAGCAAAGCTCTCAAGCGCAATCACAAAGGCTGATTTCTTAGCCGGATCATACACATTCGGCGGACGCAGAGAAGGGGGCGTTGTCGATTATCGTCAAAAAACTTTAAGAGCCAGGCATCCTCCGGAAAGGTGCGCATATTTTGCTCTGCCAACGTAACAACATGCCGTCGAAGATAAACGTAATTACGCGCTTTACGTATTCCGGGGGTACAAATGACCATACTGGGAAACTATCCCGATCTAAATCGCGTAAAGAACTTGCCGCGCTCTAGGCGGATGGAAGCCTAGCTGACGCTATCAAGTGTTCGCGCTGCATTGATGAGCGCTATGTGCGACAAGGCCTGCGGGAAATTTCCGAGAAACCTTCTGGGCTGGGGATCATATTCCTCCGGCAGCAAGCCTACATCGTTGCGAAGTCGAAGAAGCTTCCAATAATATCTTTGGCCTTCAGATCGGCGGCCCGTCATCGCAAGGTTTTGCACATACCAGAATGAGCTCGGCAGAAAAGCACCCTCGCGATCTCTTGGCACTCTGGCCTTGACGCGATAGACAAACTCATCGTGGACTAGCTTCTTCTCTATGGCGCGCAATGTAGTGCGGACCCGCTCATCTTGAAATGGCAAAAAGCCAAAGAGAGGGATGAGAAGTGATGATGCATCGAGTGTTCTCGATCGGTACGATTGAACAAAACTTTCGAGGGGTTTGTTGTAACCGTGTTCACAAATCTCTCGATGAAGATCATTTCGAACACGCCGCCATCGGCTGATCGATCCGTCAATTTCGCCGCGCTCGGCGGCTTTCACACCAAGGTCGAGAGCGACCCATGCCATCACCTTCGAAAAGGTGAACTGGCGTCGCAGTTCGCGCCGCTCCCACATTCCGGAGCTAGGACGTGAACATATTTTTGCGACATAATCGGTTAACTGGGACCAGAGCAGATATGTTCTTGGATCCAGGTGCAACTTCGCTCGACTCATCGCCGAGATAGCATCGGCTACTTCGCCATAGACATCCAGCTGCGATTGCTGCGATGCGGCATTGCCAATACGAACCGGACGCGAATTCGAATAGCCTCGCAACCAGGGAAGCTGATATTCAGGCAGATGACGCTCGCCGCGCATTCCGTACATAATCTGCATCTGGCGTACATCGCTGCCTATCGACTGCAGCAGCCATTGCTCCCATGCCTTCGCCTCATCGTGATAGCCGACGGAAAGCAGCGATTCGAGCGTGAAGCCGGCATCCCGCAACCAGCAGTAGCGATAGTCCCAGTTGCGTTCTGCTCGAATACATTCGGGAAGGGATGTCGTGGGTGCCGCAACAATACCGCCGGTTGGCCTGTAGGTCAGGGCTTTCAGCGTAATCAAAGAGCGCTCAACAGCCTCCTTCCACTCTCCCCTGTATTTGCTCCTGCCGGTCCACTCAAGCCAGAACGCCTCGGTCTGGCGCAGCGCAATCCGCGTGTTCACTCGGCGCGGCGCCGGATCTGCGGCGGCGACATATGTCAGAACAAAAGAACGTTGCTCTCCAGCCTTCAACGTGAACTCAGCAGAGGCGACACCATTCGTATTCCGCAATTGCTCGTGTGTGCGCAGATATACAACACCGCTTCCGGCAGCAGCGGCCCATTCATTTCTGTTGCGCGGTCCTGTCCAGGGAATTGTGCGGCCGTAATCAAAGCGAACGCATAGCTCCATTTCCAGGGTTACGCGTCCGTCGAGACACCGCACAATGCGGACCACGTCGGATTGCCGTTCTCGAATCGGCATGAAGTCGGTCAGCACGACACCCCCGGAAGCCATCTCGAAGGTAGTCTCAAGGATCAGCGTGCGATCCCGGTATTTTCGTGTGATTTTTCGCGGCCGCTCTTTCGGCGCAATGAGCCATCGGCCATTCGCTTTCGTCCCCAGCAGGGCAGCAAAGCACGCAGTCGAGGAGAAATCAGGCCAGCAGAGCCAATCGATCGAGCCGTTTCGTCCGACCAGCGCCGCGGTCTCGCAGTCTCCGATCAATGCATAACCTTCAAGCCTCACCCGAAAAGCTGGCCTCCAGATTCTGCGTCCAAACAGCAAAGTTGGATGCTTCCAGAACCCAAAGCAGCATCTTAATGACTGAATCTACGATGGCAAAACATCAGCACATGTCAGCGAATAGAGATCCATTGACAGTCGTCGTGACCGGCGCGTCCGCAGGGCTGGGACGCGCGATTGCGCATGAGTTCGCCACCCAGGGCGCACGTATCGGCTTAATCTCCCGCGATGAGCAGGCGTTACGCGCGACAGCGCAGGAGGTCTATGACCGCGGGGGCACTGCACTGTGCCTGCCGGCAGATGTCAGCGATGAGGACGCCGTCGAGCAAGCCGCTGCTCGCGTTGAGCGGGAACTCGGCCCGATTGACGTCTGGATCAACAATGCAATGATCTCGGTTTTCTCGCCCATCAAGGAGACCGAAGCCCGTGAGTTCCGCCGCGTAACGGAAGTCAATTATCTCGGATATGTGCATGGAACGCTGGCGGCGCTCCGCCGTATGCTGCCCCGCGACCGCGGCAGAATCATTCAGGTTGGATCCGCGCTGGCGGTTCGCAGCATTCCGCTGCAGGCCGCCTACTGCGCCACAAAGCATGCGATCGTCGGCTTTACGGATTCGCTACGCTGCGAACTCTATCATGACCATAGCCAGGTGAAAGTTTCCGTGGTTCAGATGCCTGCCATGAACACGCCGCAGTTCACCTGGGTGAAAAGCAGGATGCCGAATTTGCCGCAACCAGTACCACCTATCTATGAGCCGGAAGTGGGTGCGCGCGTAATCCGCCATGCCGCGTTGTGCCGCTCTCCACGTCGTGAATACTGGGTTGCGGGCTCTACGGTACGTGCGATTATGGGGCAAAAAATCATTCCAGGCCTGCTCGATCGCTACCTGGGCAAGACCGGATACAAAGCGCAACAGCGGAGCCAGAAAGACTCCCCGGATCGGCCAAACAATCTTTGGGAACCTGTTCCTACAACGCTCGGCGCTCATGGCCCGTTCGATCGGGAAACAAATGATTCCAGCCTTCAAGTCGAACTCAATCTGCGCCGCGGATGGATTGCTTTGGCCTGCGGTGTGATCGGCGCGGCTCTCTGCACAAAATATCTCGCATCCTAAGCCAGGTGAGGATTGCCTTTGAAGCGGGTGAAGGGCGGGCTCAAGTCATAGCGGATTCCAGGCTCGCCCTGATCGCGATGACTGGAGTAGAAGATCGCATCCCCCTGTTTGATCAGGTAGTCCGCAGTGCGAGCTGCGAGGGCTTGAATCGTCAAACCAGGATTGGCTGACCCCTGCGTCGGCAAGATGCTTCCATCGCAGACAAAAAGATTAGGAATGTCATGGCTTCGTCCAAATTTATCGACTACAGAAGTTGCCGGATCTCTTCCCATGCGCGACGCGCCCACCAGATGCGCATAGCGTGATTCCTGCACCACTTCCTCTGCTCCGGCAGCCCACATCACGTCCATCACCTTGCGCTTGCCAAAATCGATCAGCTTCAGATCGTTGTCGTGCAGATTAAAGGTCACCTTCGCCACAGGCAGGCCGTGCTGATCTTTTTCTTCTGCTAACTCAACACAATTGTCTTCCCATGGAAGAATCTCGCCCAGCACACCCAGGGTGGCCCAATGGTTGTAATCCATCATCACGCGGCGCAGCCCCCATCCCCATGCTCCCATCGCCGCAATCATCTGCTTGGCGAACGCTATGGGCAGCGGCCCCACTGTCTGAATGGCGAAACCGCGGGCAAAATCGCGCCGCTTGTCCGTCTCGTAGAATTCCTCTGAAAGCGCATGAGCCGGCGGCGCCTTGTAAAGGCGTATCAACTCGGGGAAACGACCGGCCACAACATTGCCCGCCTGCGCCATGAGATATTTCCCCAACGTACCGCTGGAATTTGCGAGCCCATGCCGATGTCTTGGACACGCAGAGTTCAGCAGCAGCCGTGGCGTCTCAATGGCATAACCGGACACGAGGACGGCCCGCGCACGCTGGAAATGCTCGTGGCCTTCGTGATCGTAATAGACCACGCCGTCAACGCGATCATCGTCCCTCAGGCTGACGCGCGCTGCCATGGAATGAGCGCGTATCTCGGCGCCATGGGCGATTGCGTCGGGAACATGCGTAATCAGCGTGCTCGCTTTGGCGCCGACTTTGCATCCCTGCAAGCAAAATCCGCGATAAATGCAATGCGGCCGATCGCCATGCGATGCGGAAAGAATCGCCACCGGCCCGCCGGCCACGGTGCGTATCCCTAACTTCGTGCAGCCGCGCACCAGTACGTCCCCCACTCCGCCAAGGGGGTGCGGACCATAGGGATGCCCATGCGGATCTCCCCAGGGAAACCATGCCGGTCCGGCGACAGGAATTTCCTGTTCAAGCAGTTCGTAATAAGGCTTGAGATCCCAATATGAGATCGGCCAGTCGACCCCAACACCATCTTCACTGTAGACGCGGAAATCGGATGGGTGGAATCGGGGCGCAAACGCGGCCCAGTGCACCGATCCGCCGCCAACTCCCTTGCCGCTGTTGTTCGATCCCAGCGCCAGCGGATGCTTGCCGCCCGTGATGCGCAGATCGTTCCAGTAGAGTTCGTGCGATCCCTTCTCATCGCTGACCCATTCCTTTTCCGTATCCCAGAATGGCCCGGCTTCCAGTCCCACGACCCGGAATCCTGCGCGCGCAAGCCGCTGCAGCAGAACGCCACCCGCCGATCCGACTCCGACAATGCAGTAGTCGACGGTCTCGCTCTCCGCGAACTTCCGCATCGGAGTCGAGATGCTTTGCATCGGCCCTAAACGGTGAGCGTGCGATTTTCCATTCGACGAAAGCAGCATCAGTGACTGCCTCCGTGCCCGTGTGTCGAAGCATGGGCGGGCGGTGCGCCCTCTTTATCCAGCACAGATACGGAATCGACCGGAGCATTCCACTCGTAGCGCTGCTCGTCTTTTTCCCACGGTTCCGGTAATCCGTTTTCCAGGCGCATGTAGCCTCGCGGATATGCGGGGCCGCCGAAGCCTACCTCGTCCCAGGCCCAGGGATGCGCATAATACGCGGTGACACAGTCTTCCATCAGGAGCGCCCAGAAACGATGGACAGGCATTTGCTTCCAAACGGGATGGGGCGGATGCGGCTCGCCATCGTGAATCGACTTCAGGATCAGTTCCTGGCGATGGACGGTCAGCGATAGGAACGGAGCGCCAAAGCGTTCCACCGCCATGTCGTTGACGGCCGTCAAGCCCAAACGATATGCCTCCTGATCAGGCGGCATGTCCTCGTACCGGAACCCATTGAGAGCATTCTTTGAGAGGCGCTCGTCGATATCGGGGAGAATGGGAATCGTCTTGTCTGCGGCGCGATCATCCTGCGGCAAGACTCTGTCGATGATCGCGCTGAGCAGCTGCGCTTCCTCCGGAGTGAAGAAGCGCACCGGAGGTATGGTAGTGACCCTCTCGATGACGGTCTTCCGCGTCGTCTCATCCCAGGCCATCTGTTGCCCAAGCGTTGAGTAGCCGGAATAGTACCCGGGCTGCGAGAGATCCCGGATTGGTTTCCCCGAAACCGGATCGGTTGGGAATGAGCGCTTCTCCGTCATCGGCTTTCTCTTCTCAATAAACTAGCCATCACGCCAAGGAAGCCGCAGGCCGCAAAGAGCAGTGGCGCAAAGATCGGCGGACCATACAGCGTGTTATAAAGCGGCTTCTTCAGACCGCCCGGCCTGCGGACAATGCCGCGCGCGTGAAAATAGAACCCAACCGCGCCATTGGCAAGCGCCAAAACCGAAACCGCAGGGAGCAATGTATTTGCGATCCGGCGGCTCTTGATCGCTCCGCCCGCTGCTCCTATCAGCAGTGGAGTCAGCAGCACCGGCGTCCATTGCACTTTGTAGCGGAAATTCGTCTTGTAGTGCGAGTAGAGTGCTTCAAAGCCGCTGAAGAACGCCCACAAAATTGTGACGGCCGAGAGATGCTTCTGAAACATGCCATTGCGGAGTTCGTTGCGCCAGCCCGGCTTGTGAGACAACGTCGCGCGCCCTCGGCCGAGCCGTCGCGGAGAATATCCCAGCTCTTCCTCACGACGAAGATACGACGCGAGCAATCCAAGATAAGCACTCGTTCCAAACAGCAAAGGAGCGAAGATGGGTGGACCCATCACGATGTTTGTAACTGGCAGCGTCCAGCCGCCGGGCTTTCGCGCAACACCTCGTACGTGGAAAAAGAAACCGATCACTCCGTCGGCCAGGGTCACGATGCTAACCCAGCGGAGAACGACGCGTGCGCTCCACGCATTCAGGGCGCCAAGCAGTGCCGCGCCTGCGAGTGCGCCGCTGAGCACCACCGGGGTATACATGATCGGATTGCTGTAGCTACCCTTGTAATGTTCGTAACTCACCTCAAGCCCGCTGGCCACGCTGGTGGTGGCCACAACGAATGACAGACTCCGCTGGAAGCAGCCCTTCCGGACATGTTCGAGCACGTCCGCAACGAGAGCACTCGCGGACCTTGGCAAAGCGTTCCCGGCCGCACGTTCCAGCGCGGTAGAAAGCGTGAATGTCATGCCATCTCTCCGGCTTTCATGCGGCGTATCGTGAGGCGTCCTGGTGTTTGAAGGTCAGACCGAGACCCGGCGCGGAGCGGTCCGGCTCCAAACGTCCATGCTTTGGAGAGGTAAAACCGTCAAACAACATCCGCTCAATGCGAGCGTGATCGTGGAAGTATTCGATGTTTCGGAAGTTTGGGACCGCGCAGCCTACGTGCATATGCAAGCTCGGCGCGCAGTGTGCTGAAAGAGGACACCCGAAGCTCCGCGCAATCGCTGCTCCCTCAAGGAATCCGGTAAAGCCTCTGCACCGTGTAGCGTCGAGTTGCAGCACATCGACGGCTTCCCCTTCAAGCATCCTGCGGAAATACAGCGGATCATATCCATACTCGCCGGCAGCCAGTTCCATTGGCGCTGGTATGGCATTCCGGACACGATGGAGGTCCTGCAGCCGATCGGAACTCACCGGTTCTTCAAACCAGGTCACATTGCATTCCGCAAATTCGTGAGCGAGCCCAATGGCCTGCTTCGCGTCATATGCGCCATTGGCATCCACAAAAAGCCCGGCTTCCGCTCCGATCGCCGAACGAGCCACGCGAACTCGTCTCGGATCATCAGCAGCATCAGCTCCAATCTTCATCTTCACCATCTGAATGCCATCGCCCACCCAGCCTGAGAGCTGGTTTGTGAGTTGCGCGTCCGAGTAGGACGTAAAGCCGCCGCTGCCATACACAGCAACGCCGGACTGCGCTCGCCCCAAGAGGTCTGCAATTGGACACGCCAGCACGCGCGCCTTCAAGTCCCACAGCGCGATATCCAGCATGGAGATCGCCATAGCACCGATGCCCCGGCCGCCATCATTGCGAACCTGGCGCAGCATGCTTGCATGCAGTGCTGGTATATCGAACGCGGACTTCCGCGGCAGGCACTTCTCCGCGAGCCGGCTTGCTAGCTTGGCGATCGCGCCGTTGCCGTAGGTGTACCCGAGGCCGGTCTTGCCCGCGCCTCGGATTTCGGTGAGCACGAGCGTAGTGGAATCCCAGGCGAGTGTGCCGTCCGCTTCCGGGGCATCTGTAGGGATGCTGTAGGTCGAAAGGTGAATATCTTCGATACATGCATCCGGCAAACCCATGTGTCGCTTCCCTTCAGCACGCCGCTACACCAGTTCACGAATCTTGTCGTGGGCATTGGTGATCGCAATCTTCGAGCGGTTTGGCTCGCCGCGGACAAGCGCCTCGCCGAGCTTCAATGCCTGCGATGCTTTGATCTTCGGTGGCATCGGGGGCGTGAACTGATCTACGACCGCCTCAATCAGAACAGGCTCACGCCGGCTCACCACCCCGTCCAGTTGAGAACCGCATGTCGTTGGGTCCTCGATATGGATAGCGTCTATGCCTGCTCCCCGTGCGATCGCGACAAAGTCGGCTGGATAAAGATCGCAGGCATACTCGGGATTTCCAAGAAACACCATCTGTTCCCATTTGATCTGGCCCAGCGTATTGTTCTTGATCACCACTATCTTGATGTTCAGCTTGTAGGCCGCCACCGTTATCAACTCGCCCAGCAACATGCTCAGGCCGCCATCGCCGATGATGCAGAAGACCGGACGATCGGGATATGCTACGGCAGCCGCAATCGCGTAAGGCAAGCCGCAGGCCATGGTAGCGAGATTTCCGGAGCAGCTATGCAACTGCCCACGCAGCGCCGGCACATATCTTGCCCACCATGTCGTGATGGTGCCGGAGTCCGAAGTTACGATAGCGTTTGACGGAATCCGCTTCCCAAGCTCCCACCCCACCACCTGTGGTTTCATCGGCGTATCGGTGCGGGTGCCGCGCTCTTCCATTAACTTCTGCCACTCAGCCTTCGCCTGTTGAGCTTTTTGCAGGAACTCCTTATCGTGTGCCTGGAGAAGCGGGCGCAGCGCGCGCAGGCAACTCTTCGCATCGCCTACAAGGCCTACGTCTGCTGGATACCGGAGGCTGATGCGCTGCGGATCGAGATCGATCTGCACGCACTTTACGGATCCGGGCGCAGGTAGAAATTCGATGTATGGAAACGACGAGCCCACCATAAACAGCGTGTCGCAGCCCTCCAGTGCGTCCTGCGACGGCTCTGTTCCAAGCAGCCCTATCCCGCCCGTTGTGTAAGGGCTATCGTCCGGAACTGCAGCTTTTCCGAGGAGCGCTTTGATAATGGGCGCCCCAAGAACCTCCGCCATCTCCTCCAGTTCTTCGGTCGCATGCAATGCGCCTTGGCCGGTAAGGATTGCGATCTTCTTGCCGCGATTGAGAATATCCGCGGCATGCTCCAACTCCACTCTGGACGGTAGCTGCTCAAAAAATGTCGGTACCGCCGATGTGTGATGAACAGGATTCCGCTCCGAGCGGCCCTTCTTTATTTCCTGCACCTGCACATCGACAGGAATGGTGATATGCGCAACCCCGCGTGCTGAGAGCGCCGAGCGGATCGCGAGATCCGCAACGCTCTCCATATGCGCCCCACTCATCACGCGCTCATCGTAAACGGTCACGTCCATGAACAACTTGTCCAGCGAGACATCCTGCTGAGTGAATGTGCCGATCAGATCGCTGTGCTGCATCCCGGTGATGGCCAGGACGGGAGCATGATCCATCTTGGCGTCGTAGAGGCCGTTCAGCAGATGTATGCCGCCGGGGCCGGATGTCGCGATGCAGACCCCAATACGACCGGTGAATTTAGCGTAGGCGCAGGCCATGAAGGCCGCTGCCTCTTCATGCCGCACATGTATAAAGCGAATCTTCTCCTGGTTTTTCCGAAGAGCTTCGAAAACTCCGTTGATCCCATCGCCGGGTAAACCAAATACTGTATCCACGCCCCAGGCCATAAGGCGCTCAATAAGTACGTCTGATGCGTTGGTCACAGCATGCCCCCAACTGGAATGAAATGCCAGATATTCAGTAGGACGCACGTTTGGACTAGAGAGTTTTCTTCTCCGTTACGAGTAGGTCAGCTCAGAACGCGGAGGCAGTACTTCTAGAAAAAAGTGCGGATTACATCGATCACCCTGAATTGCGCATCTAGCACCGGCAGCGTATGCCATTTGTCGAATGTGAGGCACGGGTGAGATATGTCGAAAGCCACCATATCGCCGACCCGAAGATCGTCATCCTGCCCGATCTTCAGAAACGCGTGCTGGTCCATCATTCTCGTCAACAGCCAATGGGACGGCGCCCGCTTCGGCGCTGTATCGCCCGGCCTGTACTGCTGTGCAGGAATCGGAAGTCCCGCATCGAAGGATGCATCGCGTTTGCCCATCGCCACAATCGCGGTCTCCGGTTCCGGAATGGATTGCACATACGCCCAGATCTGAAGGGCGGGTAGCAGTCCTGCTTGCATTTGATGCGCAATGGAATTGCGCTGCATGACCTTCGCCTGTGCTTCGCGATACATGCCCGCATCATGCGTCAAATAACAGCCCGGCCGTAGGACAACTTCAACCGCATCCTCAAGCGCCACGCTTTTAAAAACATCTGCCACGACGTCGTACCAGGCCGAGCCTGCTCCCGAAAGCAGGACGGGCTCCCGGCGAAATCGTTTTGCAGTCGCTAGCTTTTCTGTCACCGCGAGTGCGCGATCCAGAAAGGCGCGAATCAGCGACTCGTCATCCAGGACGCCTTCGTATATCTCAATGCCGCTCAGCACGAGCGAACTGTTCCAGCGATCCAGAGCCGCCAGCGCGGCGTTCAATTGCTTCTCGTCGCGTACTCCTGTGCGTCCACCCTCAACTCCCAGCTCCAGCAGTACATTCAGATGTTGGTCATGCTGCGAATAAAACGCGCCCAGCAAATCGATCTGCGCAACGGAATCGACAAGGCAGTAGTACTCGAACCCGGGATCCTCAAGCAGACGCGAGATGATCGCCATATTCGCTTTGCCGATCAACTGATTCGCCATGAGGATGCGACGCACGCCGTGCTGATAAGCGATCTCAGTTTGTGGAGCGGTTGCCAGCGTGATCCCCCATGCGCCGCCTTCCAATTGCATCTCAAACAGCCTGGGAGCCATTGTTGTTTTCCCATGCGGTGCGAGCTTGACGCCGTACGCATTCACGAAGCGCTGCATCCATTCGAGGTTGTGTCTCAGCCGGTCTTCATACAGAACTGCCGACGGCAAGCTGAGATCTTCGCGCAGCAGATTCCAATCTGCGCGCGACAGGTCAAGCTCGTCGAGCTGACCATCAAAATAGCCGAGCCCTTTCTCCAATGAGCGTGGCCGCTGATCTCCGATACGAATGGATGCTTTACTGTTCAAGGGAGATCTCCCGATCGGTGAAGGCTGAGAATGTAATGGTGGATACAGCCTATATCCTGAAAGAACCCCCATGCTGACCTGCGACACTCTGATTCGGAATGCAAGCGTTGTAGACGGAAGTGGCTCTACACCCGAGCGACTGGATATCGCGATCCGCGGAGACCGCATCCGTGCAATCGCCGACCACCTGCAAGCAAGTGCATCTGAGGAAATCGACGCGGAGAGCCTTACGCTGGCACCCGGCTTTATCGACGTGCACACCCACGACGACGTGGCTGTGATTGCAAAACCGGCAATGCTCCCCAAGTTGTCGCAGGGCATCACGACGGCCATCGTGGGTAACTGTGGCATCAGCGCAGCATCTGCATGTTTGCGCGGCGATCCGCCCGATCCAATGAATCTGCTCGGAGGGGCAGACGCGTTTTGCTACCCGACTTTCGCTGCTTACGTGGCGGCAGTGCAAACTGCGCGGCCTGCCGTAAATGTCGCAGCGCTGGTCGGACATACCTCGCTCCGCAACAACCATATGGATCGCCTCGACCGCAGCGCAACTGCAGATGAAATTGAGGCAATGCGCGCGGAACTGGAGCAAGCTCTCGGCGCGGGAGCCCTGGGACTCAGTTCCGGACTGGCCTATCTGTCTGCGAACGCTGCATCCGCGGAAGAGCTTTTGATGCTTGCCAAGCCGCTCGCCGCTGCTGACGCGGTATACACCACCCACATGCGCTCGGAAGCGGATGCCATTCTCCAGGCCATAAATGAAGCATGCGAGATGGGACGGCTCAGCCGTGTGCCAGTCATCATCTCTCACCTCAAATGCGCGGGCATCGATAATTGGGGACGAAGCGGCGAGGTGCTGAAGTCTCTCGACACGACGCGAACGTCGCAACCCGTCGGCTGGGATTGCTATCCCTATGCCGCAGGTTCCAGCACGCTCGACCTGCGACAGGTCGATGAACGAGTCAGGATCACGATCACCTGGAGTTCCAGCTATCCCGAAATTGCCGGACAATCCCTTGAACAAATCGCGCGCGAGTGGCAGGTAACGCAGCTTCAGGCGGCAAAGCGCCTGCAGCCTGCCGGGGCTATCTACCACAGCATCTCCGAGGAAGATATGCGCAGCATTCTGCGACATCCGGCGACAATGATTGGCTCGGATGGCCTGCCCAACGATCCCCGGCCGCATCCTCGCTTGTGGGGAACCTTTCCGCGGGTGCTTGGCCGCTATTGCCGACAGGAGAAGCTGTTCTCGCTACCCCAAGCGATACATAAGATGACCGGAATGCCCGCCCGGCGATTCGGTCTCAAAGAGCGTGGGTGGATTCGCGAAGGATATTACGCAGACCTCGTGCTATTCGACCCTGAAAAAGTCATAGACACAGCTACATTTGACGATCCCATTCGGCCGGCCGCAGGGATCGACCGTGTGTGGGTGAACGGCTGCCTTTCCTACACCAGCCAGGGAAGTACACTGCAGCGCAGCGGGCGTTTCGTGCCGCGCGGTAAAGCAACATGGATCACGGAGCCGAAGTGAGGAGCCTTGCATGAGCATCAAGCGATATGGCGTCGACGGCGGCGTGGGCACCGGAGGCCAGCACCTGCCTTTTGCCCGCGCCGTAGAGGCGAATGGCTGGCTGTACGTCTCCGGCCAGGTGCCGATGGTGAACGGTGAGCTAATCTCCGGAAACATTACGACTCAGGCCCGGCAGGCGATTCGGAACCTCCTCTCCATCCTTGAGGAAGCTGGATACGGGCCGGAGCACGTCATACGCTGTGGCGTGTGGCTGGAGGATCCACGTGACTTCCCCGCATTCAATGCGGTGTTCAAGGAATACTTCGGCAACCATCCACCGGCTCGAGCGTGCGTCGTCTCCAGCATGGTCGTCGATTGCAAGGTGGAGATCGACTGCGTCGCTTACAAAGCTCCGGACGGCACAGATTAAACGGCTGTCGCGTTGAACCCATGCCATGCCGCAGTGCGGCGAATCGCCTCTTCCAGGCCGACGATCTGCCTCAGACCCAGCAGTTCTTTCGCCCGGCCGACTGCCGGGACATAGCGCGAGGGCGCTGCGCCTGGCACAGGCACGCCCGCCACATGAATGGCCGTCTCTGGATTGAGTACCGCCGCCACACTCTCTGCAATTTCCCGGATACTCAAGTCCTCCTCAGAGCCAACGTTGATTGGCACAAGTGCTGGAGCGCGAAAGAGCATCGTCCACAGCCAGATCGCCAGGTCTGCGGCATAGAGGTAAGACCGCCGAGGCGTGCCGTCACCCTGAATCTGAATAGGTCTGCCCTGCAGCACGTTGCCGATAAAATTGCCCACAGCAAAATGTGTATCAAGCGGTAGGTGTGGTCCACAGAACGCCCAGCATCGTGCAATCGCACACTCGACTCCCTTTGTTTTCTGATAGAGAGAACACAGGAGCTCAGCCATGCGCTTTCCTTCCGCATAAACGCTGGCCGGGTCCAGCGGATCGGGGCAGCCCGCATAGTCTTCTGGAAGATGTGTCATCGAAGCTGGCTGCTTGCCATACACTGCACCGGAGCTCGTCAGCAGGAAACGTGCTGTTTCATGCGACGCCGCAAATTCAAGCGCTCGTTCTGTTCCGGCGACAATCGTCGACAGCATCTCCAGCGGCGCTTCCGCGGCTTGGTGCGCGCTGGCTTCTGTCGCCGCATGGATCACGAATGGAAATCTGCCATCAGGAAATTCGAAATCCCTCACGTTGCCAGCGAGTACTTCCACATGAGGATTATTGGCTAGATGTGGCGCCTTAGTCTGAAAGTGAGCCGGATTGCGCGTCAGAACCGTCGCGCTCGCGTTCAAGCCGAGCGCGTCATTTATATGGCAGAAGCTCTCCAACAGCCAGCAACCAAAAAAGCCGGTGCCCCCGGTGATGAACAGCCGCTGTCCGCGCATCGGCTCCCATAGATTCTGGGTCTCCTGAAGAATGAGTTCGAGGTCCGGGCTGGGAAGACGCGCCGCCATCATCTGCTGTCCAGTCGTTTTTTCATTCAGCCTCAAAATATCAGGTACACGAGGGCCGCCGGCGAGATTCGCATATCCGCCATCCATGCAGAAGGCTTTCTCGTGGCCGGACAGAGTATGCTGTGGGTCATCTTCATGCGCGCGAATCAACTCCTCAAATACACTCCATGCGCCGGTCTATTGGCCTTCTTGCTGGTCTCGCTATTGCCTGCATTCGCCGAAACGGCCCTATCGCAAAATCCCGCCCCTGCCGTTGTTGGAGATGCTCCCACCAACGCGCTCCCCTTGGCAAAGGACCTGTCGCCTCGATTCAAGCGAGTCGATGTGAGCAAAGTTCTGCGCAGAGTCGCAGATTGGCAACTGGAGAGAGCAAAGCCTCACTTCGACAAGGATTGGACCTACGCCGCACTCTATGCAGGGTTCATGGCGGTGCCGAGACGCGTTGCAGGCTCGCGTTATCAGGACGCTATGTTGGAAATGGGGCATACCTTTGACTGGCAGTTAGGTCCCCGGCGCGCCCATGCGGACGATGAGGCGATCGGCCAAACCTATCTGCAGCTCTATCTCGAACATCACGATCCGGCCATGATAGCTCCAACACGGCAACAGTTCGATTCGGTGATGCAATTGCGGGACGATCCAACAAAGCCGCTGTGGTGGTGGTGTGACGCCCTGTTCATGGCTCCTCCCGTCCTAGCGGAGCTTTCCAGGGCCACTGGCGATCGCCGCTATCTCACGTTTATGGATCACGAATGGTCCATCACATCTGGGAAGCTCTACGATCCGGCCCAACACCTGTTCTATCGAGACGCCACCTTTCTCCATGTGCACGAACAGAACGGCAAAAGCATTTTCTGGTCGCGCGGCAATGGGTGGGTCATGGCCGGTCTCGTTCGCGTGCTCGAATACATGCCGAAGGATGATCCGCTTCGTCCGAAATACGTGCAGCAGTTGCAGCAAATGGCAGCCGCGGTTGTGCCTCTGCAGGGCAGCGACGGTCTGTGGCGGCCGGGACTGCTGGACCCCGAAGCCTATCCTCTACCGGAAAATTCCGGTTCCTCCTTCATCACCTATGCGCTGGCATACGGAGTGAAGGAACACCTCCTCGATCGCAAACGCTATCTGCCGGTTGTGACGTGGGCCTGGGCCGGACTTCTCTCCCACGTCTATGCCGACGGGCGTCTCGGCTGCATCCAGCCGATCGGCGCAGCGCCCGGCGCATACACAGCCACATCGAGCTACGTCTATGGGGTGGGAGCTTTCCTGCTTGCAGGATCGGAGATTTACCGTCTCGCGCACTGATGAGCTTTGCTAGGGGACAGTAGCAATCTCCTGTGAGCGGCTTCCACGCGATCAGCCGTTCTCGGGATTGCCGCCGCTCATCGCCGGTCCCGCAGGCCGCAGAATTTCCACATCGCCATCGTGCGTGCTCGCATACCGCTCCAGAAACGCGCAAACTCGCTCCACAAGGCTGCCCTGCGAATCTTCGCCGCGCTCTATTTGGAGGCCCTGCACTGCAAGATTCGAACTTCCAGCGTCCCTGAGCTCATCTGGGTTGCATACCATCGCGTGCTCCAGCTCGTTACAGAACAATGTCCAGCAGTTGGCAACATCCCTCGTCCATCAATTGACGACAGAGGCTCTCTCGGACTTCCGCCCGCAAGCCCAGCTCCGCCACGCCGGCCATGAGCAGGTCCAGCGATCGAAAGACGCGCAACTCCCGCGCGCGGCTTGCCGTCGCCAGTTCCATGACATAGCGCCGTCCCAGAAAGTGTTCACTGCTTACCGGGACAATGCGAAGCGAGCACAATCTCATCGATCGGCTCGGCAGCAGGTTCATGCCGCTATCGGACAGTTCGCGTTTCTCTTCGGAACAATTCATCGGCTCATCCATGACATCCACGTCTTACAACTGCGGTGTTGCACAGTAGTGACAGCCATGGCGATTTCGTTTCACGGGTAACTTTCAGCCAAGAGAATTTCGCAAGCGCCGGTGTACACTTACACAACTCACCAAGGGATAGATAGACGGCGTGGACTTCCAGGCGTTCGACAGCGCATATGTCGAGAGACTCCGTGCGGGCGATCGGAACACGGAAGATCATTTCGTGTCGTACTTCGGGGAGCTCATCGAGCTGAAGTTGCGCTCGCGTCTCGCGTCTCGGCAGTCCTTGGAAGACATCAAACAGGAAACCTTCGCCCGCTGCCTCAAGCTGCTAAGAAGTCCCGGCGGCATCCGAAACGCGGAGCGTCTGGGGCCGCTGGTGAATTCCATCTGCAACAACGTGCTGTCCGAGCACTTCCGCGCCGGCCGCAGGACCGAACCCCTGGACGACCAGCCGGCCGAGCGCTTCATCGCGCGCGAGCCCGATGCCCTGAGCCGCATCATCACGGACGACACGCGTAGGATCGTTCGCCAGGTGCTCGAAAAGCTCCCGGCCCGGGACCAGGCCATCTTGAAAGGAGTTTTCCTCGAAGAACGCGAGAAGGACGATCTCTGCCGCGAAATCGGCGTCACGCGGGACTACATCCGCGTATTGTTGCACCGCGCAAAGCAATCATTTCGTGAGGTTTACATGGAAGGCCACACTGGGCGCCAGACATGCTGACACAAGGCATGAAACGCTGGCGCCTATGGCTGCACTATCCAAATGTTGAGATATCCCGCCTATGAATCATGATCAGGCAATTCGCGAACAGGCTGTCGAGCGCTACCTTCTAGGTGAGCTGGCCGAAGATGCGCGGGCACAGTTTGAAGAGCATTATTTCGATTGTGCAATCTGCGCAGCCGATCTGAAAAGCGGCGCCATGCTCGTAGAGGCCCTGCGCACCGAACCCCAGCCCACCGCCTCGCCACAGCGCGACATGCATGTGGTCGCGAAACGCGGTCCATCGACGTGGCTGCGCCCGTGGTTGGTACCCGCCCTGGCCGCGTCTCTCTTGGTCATCGCCTACCAAAACGTCGTGGTGCTGCCGGGTATGCGACGGGTCACCACCGCCGCCCAGAGCCCGGCCTTGATGAGCAATATCGTCCTGGCGAACATCGACGCCCGCGGCAGCGAAATTCCAAAGCTCGCCGCCGCTGCCCACGGTGCCTTCGTTATCTCCCTGGATATCCCGACAAAAACTGATGTACAGTTCGTATCTCTGCGCCCTCTACAATGCTTCAGGCGAACGGCTCTGGCAGATGCCGGTTCCGGCGCAGCAGGCGGAAAACACAGTTTTCCTGCGGGTTCCCACAGATAAGGCAGCCGCCGGCCAGAACGAAATGCGAGTGCTCGGTGTGCCGTCCTCGGGCGGTGCGCCGGCGGAAGTCGGCCGGTACCGGTTCAATCTTCAGGTTTCGCAGTAAGACTTAGGCTAGGAGATAAGCGATGGATGCAAGTGAAGAGCGGGTGTATCACTACCACGCGGACGCAAATGCTCTTGGCGGCGTGCTGACCCACCCTTATAAGGCAGTCATCTCGACCGCGGCTAACTCGTCGCTGTCAAATGCGGGCGGATACAACAGCTCCCCGACTGTGCCCTACCACCTGGACCACATCCTGCATTGCGACAAGGCTTACACCCACACGACGGGCGGCGATGAGGATGGCTACTGGGGTACTCTGACGACCGCCGTCGTCGAGGGCGTCAACCTTCTGGAAGTGGTGACTGCCGACAAGATCGTTGGGCAGATCTCGACCAAGCACCCCAAGGTCGGCAAAGTCGCGTCGGTCTCCTTCGTCGGCTCTCAGTTCGTGAATCTGCGCATCAACGGCCGGCTCATCGAGCCGGTACTGGATCTGCATCCATTTCCCGCGCCAGAAAATGGCACGCCAGGCAGCAAATCCGCCAAGCTTCTGCAGGTATCCTCGTACCATCACAAGGATGTGCGAAAGCTGGCAGCCGAACAAAGCCGCAAAGTGACCGGCCACGCGCACACCCCGGATTGGGTAAAGCGGCGCTATGGCTGGCTTGAGTCTGCAAAGGAAATTGATGACCGGGGTCACCTCCTGTGCTCGCTGGTAAAGGAGATTCGCGGCGGAGATTCCAAGACTACCTTCGGGCATGTGATCCACGTGCCTGGCTTCGGCAACGTCTTCCTCGGCGAAATAACGGTCTATCAGGGGGCTTATCACCTGACGATGGTTCGCGCCGAGATGGGCTGCGCCTCTTCGGGCACCGTCAGCATGGCCTCCCCGCGCACCAACGGCAAACCCTATCCATAACCCTTGTCTCGCTCGGTGTCCTAATCCTTCTGCTTTCGACAGGATGCCAGCACGCCAGAACAGCGGACCCCCAGACCCAATTCGTACGAATCGACCAGCTACTGCACAGTGGACAGCTGGACGCTGCTCTCGCCAACGCCAATCAGGCGGCGCGCGAGAATCGCCATCAGCCCTGGGTGTCGCGCTTTCAACTGGAAACAGCCAGAATCCGTCAGGTTCAAGGACAAAACGCTGAAGTGTTGCGGCTTCTGAATCAGGAGTGGGTGCCTACCTCCGATTCGGACCTCCGTGCTCAGCGGCTTTGCCTGCTCTCACTCGCGTATGCGCGAGCGGGCGATTCACACCTTGCAACTAACTCTATCGACGAGGCTGACCAGATCGGACAGGTCTCGCATTCCACAAGGGCGGAAATCCTCGCCGCCCGCGCTCGATTTGAGATCCAGGAAAATCATCTGACCGAAGCGAAATCACTGTTGGAGAAGAGTCTCGCAACCGCGCGTCTCGGTAAGGACTCCTTCGCGGAGTCCACTGCGCTGGTGAATCTGAGCGTAGTCGGCCTCCAGCAGGATCGCTATGAGGACGCGCTCGAACAGTCCGACGCAGCTGCACGCATCGCGCAATCCCTCGGGGCTCGAGTATTGCTCATGAGAGCGGTCGGCAACTCCGGTTGGGCCTTCTACGAAACCGGAGACTATCCGCGCGCGCTCGCTAGCTTCAATGACGCAGCATCCAGAGCAGCCCGTCTCGGCGCAACCAGCGATGAGGAATTCTGGAACAATACCGCAGGCATGAGCGAAGCGCGCATGGGGAACTATGCCGCCGCCCGAGAACACTACAGTCGGGCCATGGCGCTGGCCCGGCTACTGAAAACCCCTCTGGAAATCGGGCAGATCGATCAGTCGCTTGCTTCCCTCGAATTGCACTCCGGGCAACCGGCGGCCGCCGCATCCTACGTTGACGAAGCGCGCATGCTCGCCCGACAGTTAGAGAGCCCCTTCGACATCCAGCTCGGCGATCTGCTCCGGGCGCAACTGCTGGCGCTGCAAGGCAATATCCCACAAGCTAAGTCCCTGCTGCTCCAGATCGAAACGCAGACACGCCAGTTCCCAACGATTCAACTCGATGCCGAACACACCCTGACGAAGGTGATGGAGAAGGCGGGTGACACGCATGCGGCCGACAGCTGGTACCGGCGTTCCATCACCACCTACCGCGAACAGCGCTCGCAACTACAAACCGATGACGCCCGCCTCCCCTTCTTCGCCAACGGGCGCGAGCTCTACATGGATTACGTCGCGTTCCTCATCCGCAATCGCAGAACTGACGACGCACTCGCAGTCATCGATCAGGGCCGCGCAGAAACCCTCGCCGAAGGCCTGGGCGTGGAAGGCAAAAACGACTCAACCAAGCCCCGCAAACTGTCGCTAACCGCGCTGGCGCGCCAGGCGCACGCCGTCATCCTGGTGTACGCGCTCTCGCCGCAAGGCTCGTATCTCTGGGCGGCAAACAGCAAACAATCCGGCTTCTACACACTGCCCAACCGCGCCGATATTCTCGCGCAGATCGCGAGCCACCGCCGCGCCGTCCTCGCGGCCAGAGATCTCCTCAAGGAACAGCACGCCGCCTCGCGCAATCTTTACGACATGCTGGTGAAGCCAGCCGAACATCTCATCCATCCCGGCGATCGCGTCTACATCGTCGCCGACGACGGCATGCACGGCCTCAACTTCGAGTCGCTGTTGACGCCGGGCGAATCGAGCCACTATTGGATCGAAGACGTCACCATCACCAATCTCGCATCTCTGCGGCTCCTCGCACCCGTGCATTATCCGGCCCGCGAATCCGCGCAGCGGCAACACCTTCTCGTGATCGGCAATCCCGTCTACTCCGGCCAGCAGTACGCGCTGTTGCCAAATGCGGCGGCAGAGGTCGCGAGCGTCGCGCAGCATTTTCCAGCCACCGCCGAAACCGTATCGACGGGCACAACTGCCACGCCCGACGCCTATCTCCGCAGCGACCCCTCCCGCTTCGACTACATTCACTTCGTCTCCCACGCGGTCGCCAGCGAGTTGGTGCCGCTCGACTCCGCTGTCATCCTCTCGCCGCACGGGACTTCCGATTCCGCAAAGCTTTACGCGCGTGACATCCTCAGCAAGCCGCTGCATGCCCAGCTCGTCACCATCTCCGCTTGCCAGGGCTCCGGCGTCCGCGCCTATGCTGGCGAAGGCCTGGTCGGCCTCGCCTGGGCCTTTCTTCGCGCAGGCTCGCGCAACGTCATCGGCGCGCTCTGGGATGTCAGCGACGCATCGACACCCGAACTGATGCAGCATCTCTACGATGGAATCGCCGCCGGCCAGCCGCCGGACATCTCTCTCCGTGCAGCAAAACTGGAGATGCTGCACAGCCGCGGAGTCTTCCGCAAGCCCATCTACTGGAGCGCTTTCCAGCTTTACTCCGCCGGACATTAGCGGCGGGCCGGAAAGCGTCGCTTCGAGCTTCCCGGTATACTTTGCTCATAGATCGTTTGCTGAAAGATGAATGGTGAATGGTCTCCGAAGCGCTTGCAGCCGTCCCTTCATGAAAGATTCCACCGCAACTTCCGCAGGCGCCAAGGCCGATATCAGCAGTGATCTCCAGGCGCGATCCGGCACAGCAGCCCCGCATGAGACCGCGAAGTGGATCGCCGGCAGGATGACGGGAGCGCAGCGCTTCCTTCGCGGCTGTCTCCGCCAGCCCGTCGATGTGACTCCGGTATGGTTTCTGCGTCAGGCGGGCCGGTACATGGCTGAGTATCAGGCGGTGCGCCGGCATCACTCGCTGCTGGAGATCTGCCGGACTCCTCAGCTCGCCGCCGAGGTCACCATCACGGCCGCAGAAAAACTGGACGTTGACGCGGCCATCATCTTTGCCGATCTCCTGCTTCCCTTCACTCCCATGGGCCTCGATTTCGAGTTTGTCCATGGCGAAGGCCCGGCAGTGCACAACCCAGTTCGAACCTGCGCTGATGTCGACCGGCTGCGCACTGACCGCGTCGCCGAGCTTGCCTATGTCGCAGAAGCTATCCAGCAGGTAGCTGCGCATTTCAGCAACCGCCTCGGCATCATTGGCTTCTGCGGTGCGCCCTACACATTAGCCAGTTATATGATCGAGGGCGCCGGCTCGCGCAACTGGATCGAGACCAAAACCCTCATGTATCGCGACTCCGGCGCATTTCGTGCACTGCTCGAAAAGCTGATCGAGGTGCTCGTTCCCTATTGCGCACAGCAGGTCGAAGCGGGCGCAGACGCGATCCAGGTATTCGATAGCTGGGTTGGCTCCTTGTCCGTGGAGGATTATCGCGAGTTTGTCCTGCCCCTCACCACGAAATTTATTCATCGCGTACAGGCGCTGGGCGTACCTGTCATCTACTTCGGCGTCGACACAGCAAGCCTTCTGCCCTCGATGCGCACCACCGGAGCCGATGTGCTGGGTCTGGATTGGCGCATGCCGCTCGATGCAGCATGGGCAAGCATCGATCACGCGTGCGCCGTACAGGGCAATCTCGATCCCCTCACTCTCTTCGCGCCTCAAGACCTGCTTCGTGATCGCGTCCACAGCGTCCTATCACAGGCAGGCGGGCGTCCCGGCCACATCTTCAATGTCGGACACGGCATCGTCCCTGGGACTCCGGTTGAGAACGTGCAGGCCACTGTGCGCTTTGTGCGTGAATACGCGGCGGCGCCGCATCAAGGTGCTCCCCGATGAAAGCAGCGATTCTGTTGCTGGCGCACGGCACACCCGACACACTCGACGAGATACCCGAGTACCTCCGCAACGTGACCAGTGGTCGCGCATTGCCACAAGCAGCCATCGACGAGATAACCCATCGCTACAGCCTGATTGGCAAGAGCCCGCTGACGGAGATCACGCTGGCGCAGGCGCGTTTGCTGGCGCAGCACACCGGAGTACCGGTCTACGTCGGCATGCGCAACTGGAAGCCGTATATCGGCACGGCAGTGCAGCAGATGATCGACGACGGCATCTCCGCCACAGCGGCTATCTGCCTCGCGCCACAGAACTCCCGCACCAGCGTCGGCCTCTATCGCCGCGCGGTGCTGGCCGAAGCCGGCCGCAAACTCACAGTGGATTTCACTGACGCATGGGCGGATCACCCGTTGCTCATCGCGGCCTTTGCCGAGCGCCTGCGTGCGAAGTATCGCGCTCTTCGAGCCGAGCTCGGGCAGCCTCCCCCCGTCCTGTTCACCGCACACAGTGTTCCGTTACGTACCGTGCAGCCGGACGCCGCCGGCAATAGTCCCGATCCGTATGCCGAT
Organism: uncultured Acidobacteriaceae bacterium; assembly: GCA_963797895.1. Classification (GTDB taxonomy): domain Bacteria; phylum Acidobacteriota; class Terriglobia; order Terriglobales; family Acidobacteriaceae; genus KBS-83. The sequence goes on along the minus strand of CAWCRD010000005.1, from coordinate 373,987 downwards.
CAGGCACGTCGCACTGCCGCATTAGTAGCCGGCGAGCTTGCGCCCGATGGCTTGCGAGACTCCGATTGGTTCTTCGCCTTTCAGAGCCAGGGCATCTCCGGTGGTCCGTGGATCGGTCCCACGGTCGAAGAGACGCTTAGAGAAATGCGCGAAGCTGGCCACGCCGCCGTCCTCGTGCAGCCAATCGGATTCCTTTGCGACCACGTCGAAATTCTCTACGACATAGACATCGCCTTTCGCGAGCTGGGCACGCAGCTTGGCTTGCGCGTGGAGCGAACCGAATCCCTCAACGAATCGCCCATCCTGATCAGCGCTCTGGCAGACCTGGGCCGGAGTGCAATGGGCCGCCTCGCTGCGCGTTCCAGAGTTGCGGTTTCCGTTCCGTGAAAAAGAGGATCGCCATCATCGGTGGCGGCATCAGCGGGCTCACCGCAGCTTATGTTCTCCATCGCGATTACGCCGGCAACTGCGAGTTCACGCTCTTTGAGGCGAGCAACCGTCTCGGGGGCATCATCGAAACCGTCCGGAGAGATGGTTTTACGATCGAGTGCGGACCGGATTCCTGGGTCACCGAGAAGCCCTGGGCAGAAGAACTCGCGCGGGAGCTTGGCCTTGCAGGAGAGCTGCTGCCATCCAATGACCGCGAGCGCAGGACGTACATCGCGCGCGCCGGATCCCTCACTCCGCTGCCCGACGGCATGCGCATGATGGTGCCCACCGGCCTCGACGCGGTCCGTGTATCCCCGCTCTTCAGCGAAGCAGCCAAACAAGCCTACGCAGCAGAGCCCTCGCACGCCGCCGAGCTTCGCGATACGGCCCTGCTGCATCGCGGTCCGGAAGCAGATGAGAGCGTCGCCGCTTTTGTGCGCCGCCATTTCGGTGACGAGGTCGTCGCAACGGTTGCCGGCCCGCTGCTTGCGGGGGTCTTCGGTGGCGACATCGAAAAACTCAGCGCCCGCGCCCTGCTTGGGGCCTTCGTCACGCTTGAAGCACAATACGGATCGCTCATCGCTGGTCTGCAACAATCCAGGCGAGCCTCCAGCGCACCTGTCTTCACCACATTGGCAACGGGTCTCGATGCTCTTGTAAGCCGTCTCGTGCAGAGCCTGCCTTCCGCTTCCATACGGCTCTCCCGCCCCGTGCTGGCCCTTCATCCACGGGCAGCAGCATGGACAATCGAGACCGCGTCCGGCCGTGAACCATTCGATCGTGTTCTGATCGCAACATCGCTAGATACGACACGCCGGCTTCTCGCCTCATTGTCGGCACCCGAGGCGCAGCGTGCCGCAGCGATGCTGCCGCCAGAAGCGGCCTCCGGCCTGGTCGTCGCGCTTGGATACCGCGCCCAATCTCGCCCCGTGCCCGCAATCCCTGAGGGTTTTGGCTTCCTGGTAGAAGCGAGCCCGGCAGGCGATCACAACCTACTCGCCTGCACCTTTCTCCAGCAAAAATTTCCGCGAAGCGCTCCGGCAGGAGCAACTCTCCTGCGGGCCTTCTTCGCCAGTTCAGCAGCAGACAGCCTTTCGCAACATTTAGATCAGGAGATCACAGAAATCGCACGACGCCAGCTCATCGGAATCCTCGGCCCGCTTCCGGAGCATGCAGACATCACGACCGTGCGCCGCTGGCCGCGTTCGCTCCCTCAGTATGAAGTTGGCCATCTGGCGCGTATAGCTGAGTTCGATGCCCGTGTATCTGCCTTGCCGGGAATCGGAGTTGCAGGCAACGCATTGCGGGGTGTAGGTCTTCCTGATCTCATCCGTGATGCGACGCACGCTGCGCATGCGCTCGCTTGCGATTGATGTCATTCTTCGTGCTTCAGAAGGTCTGTCAGCGTCTCCTTGTGGCGTCGCTCGCGACGCGTCCGTTCGGGCTCACTGGCAATCACCCTCTCCGGCTTAGGCTGGCCAACGCGCTCGCGCGCATTGCGCTTCACCGCCTTGGTCACGGAGAACTTCGGCTGCTTCTTCTTCGCCATGCGTCCCTCCCTGACTGGCCCGCCCCATCCTCAGTATGGAATACTTTCCCCGACGAGGTAAGGATGGTATCGCATGGAAGAACGTGACTTTTTCGATGAACGTCCGGAGCAGCGCAATCACACCCTGACCTGTCCGCACTGCGGTAAGGCTGACGAATACCCCATCGCATGGCTCGTCCGCCGCAAGAAGGCCTCGCTGCCTCGTCATGCCGACGAGCGCGATCGCGCCAAGTTTGCGAAGGCGCAGTCCTATATGGTGCGCCGAGATGACATGGTCGGCTGCAAGAACGTCCGCTGCCGCAAGCGATTTGAGGTCACGTCGCTGCAGACTGTCGCATTTTTGTGAGCGGCGCCTCTCATCTTGGTCCCGGAAGAATCTGGCTTCTTCATAAAGTCACGCTCGGCGCTTCCAGCCAGAGGGATCTTCCAGCGCTCTTCGTGCTCATGATTTAATGGTGCTGCGCAGGTTGCCCTGCCTATGTGAGGATCTGGACCCTATGGCGAATATGAGCTTGCCCCCCGAAGAGCGTAACCTGACTCCCAACCAGGTGGAGGCGCTCGACCAACGCCGTCGGCGGGGTACGCTGCTGCTCACGCTCGCCGGCATGTTCGCAATCATTGCCGTGCTGCTCACCTGCTGGGTAGGCCAGGATCTGCAATATGCGCCGGGCTTCTCTCGCCCGATGACGTACTACTTCGTGGTGGCGTGCGGCATCGTGGTCGTCACGTTGATCAGCGGCCTCTACCTCCGCCGTGGCGCTCCGGAAATTCACTAAGACGCAAGCTGCGCCAGAACGGAGCGGACACCCGCTACCCTATACTGATCGGTGGACACCCATAGTCCCGAATCAGCAAGGAGCCACCCCCGATGTCCGCAGTCCGCAACGAGAAAGACTCCCTCGGCCTTGTCGAAGTGCCGGAGCGTGCCTACTACGGCGCACAGACTGCCCGCGCCGTTGAGAATTACCCGATCTCCGGGATGCGCGCCCATCCGTTGCTAATCCGCGCCTTCGGCATGGTCAAGCGGGCCGCGGCAGAAGCCAACAAGACCCTCGGCCTCATCTCCGACCGGCGCGCCGACGCCATCATCAAGGCGGCGCAGGAAGTTATCGAGGGCAAGTGGAACGGTGAGTTCGTCGTCGATGTCTTCCAGGCCGGCGCCGGAGTCTCCTTCCACATGAACACCAACGAAGTGATCGCCAACCGCGCCAACGAGATCCTGGGCGGCAAACTGGGCGAATACGCAGAGGTCCACCCCAACGATCACGTCAACTACGGGCAGTCCACCAATGACGTCTTCCCCACCGGCATGCGCATCGGCACCCTGCTGGTGCTCGAAACTCTCTACCCCGTCCTCGACAAGTTAGCAGGCACCTTCCGCGAGAAGGCCGCTGAGTTCGACGGCATCATGAAGTCGGGCCGCACCCACATGCAGGATGCCGTTCCCATCCGCCTCGGCCAGGAATTCGCGGCCTATGGAGTGGCGATTGAGAAAACCAAGCGCGCCCTGCTGCTGGCCAGCGACGCGCTGCGCGAGCTCGGCCTCGGCGGCAGTGCTGTCGGTACCGGTATCAACACGCATCCCGACTACCGGAAACTCGCCATCGCGAATCTTGCGCGCATCTCCCGCGAGGAGCTCACGCCGGCCGCCGACATGCGATGGGCCATGCAGTCGAACGCCTCTATGGGAGAAGTGAGCGCCGCGCTGCGTGGCGTCGCGCTTGAGGTCATCCGCATCTCCAACGACATCCGCCTGCTCTCCTCCGGTCCCAACACCGGCTTCGCCGAAATCTACCTGCCCAGCCTGCAGCCTGGATCGTCCATCATGCCCGGCAAGATCAACCCGGTTATGCCGGAGCTCGCCGCCATGGTCAGCTTCCAGGTAGTCGGCAACGACACGGCGGTCGCGATGGCAGTCCAGGCCGGCCAGCTTGAACTAAACGTGATGATGCCCACCATGGCCTACAGCGTGATGCAGTCGGCGACCATCCTCGCCAACATGTTGCGCCAGTTCAACGACCGCTGCGTCGCCGGCATCACCGTAAACAAGGACCGCTGCGACTTCTACGCCCAAAGCACCGTCTCGCTCGCCACGGCGCTCAATCCATACATCGGCTACGCCAAGGCCGCGGAGATCGTGAAGGAATCGGTTGCCACCGGCGAATCCATCATCAAGATCGCTCGCGCTCAGAAACTGCTGAGCGAGGAAGAGATCAGCGCGATTCTCGATCCGGTCACCATGACGGAGCCGCAGTATCCGCGGGAGTCCGCAAAGGAGCGCGACCAGCGCGTCAAGGCCTGATTACTCCAGATAAAACCGGGCCGCGCTGCATCGGCGCGGCCCTTTGCTTTTTGGAGTGTTTATTGGCGCCCGAACCGGTAATTCAGGCCGAGCATGAAACCCAGGTTGTGCTGCAGGTCAGTGCCCGAGTACTGATGATCGACTGCAGTACCGCTCACCGTATCGTATCGGTACTTCCACGTCGTCAGGTTGTAGTCGGGGGCAATACGGAAGGCAAGACCGGGGCCAAGGTTTATGTCGACAGGCATCGCCGCGGCGGCCGTAAATCGTGTGCCGTTGTCATACAGGCCCACAAAGTAGCCGGGCAGGCCGGCAGAGTTCGCATTGAAAATGTTGTATGTGGCTCCGGCCATCACTTGGAACCCCACAGCATAGGCCTTTCGCTGCCTCACCCAATACTGCGGCCCTACCATCGCTGAATAGTTGCTGATGAACGGCTGGAACATCCCCTCCACAGTCCCGTAGATGGGCTGGCCCGTATTGGGGTCAGTTCCGGGGATGAAATAGCGAACATTGCCGACGTACACGCTCTTGTAATAGCCGCGGAGATCGAGCGACAGGCCGAACTTGGGATTGAAATAGCGCGTTATACCCGCATTCCAGCCGTATTCGTTGCCGTGCTGCAGGAAGTGCCCAGGCCGCATGCGCAGGTAGTTGTAACCGAAATAAATATCGTATTTATGGCTGTACGTGTCCTTGATCACCGCCGCCGTCCGTGCCGCCCGCCTCGCGCGCACACGGGCCTGCGCCTCCTGCGCCAGACGGACCCGCTCCTGTTCATTTGGATAATTCGCCTGCGGTTGCGAGCCTGAGCTACCGGATTGCTGTTGTTGCGCCTGGGAAATCGGGTCGCGCGTGGTCGGTACAGGCGCTGTGGGCGTCAGCGGAGTAGGCTGCGCATCCGTAGAAGGGGCAGGGCTCTGGGCCGGGGGCGCGCTCTGTTGTGGATCGCTGGTGGTTTGCGCCTGCATAGAAGGAGCGGCGGCAAGGAAAAACGTCAGGAGCGGATACGCCAGGTATCCCAGACTCTTACTGCATTGCATGTATGGTGATGCCTCCACTACTCTGCTGCTGCGGACTGCGGGACGTGCTCTTAGTATTAAAGCATCCCGCTCCGCTTTCTAACGATTCACGATCCCGTCGAGCCGCTGAGAGAAACTTCGCCGCTTCTCTTCTCGTCAGGAAGGGCGGCTCGTCTCACCAGTGAAACGGGATCGGTCTTACACTCGTGTCAGGCAGCCGCCTTCGGGCTGCCAAAATTCTTCTTCCGGCGGGACTTGCATGCGCTTTCTTCTCGGATTCATCGTTGGTCTCGTGGTGTCTGCTCTGGGCCTGTTCGCCTACCTCTATTTCGGCAATCTCCCCGTCGCCGTCACCGACAACACGCTTCCGTTCGAACGCGCCATCGTCCATCACAGTCTGGACTCGCGCATCGACCGTGAGGCGCCGAAACGGTCGCCTATCGAGCCGAGCCCCACGAATCTGCTGATCGGCGCGCAACTCTACCGCGACAACTGCTCGGTATGCCACGGCTACTACGGCCAGGCCGCGCCGATTGCCAAACATCTCTTCCCTGGCGCGCCGCAGCTCTGGGCGCCACATGGCAGCGGCATAGTCGGCGTCAGCGACGATCCGGTGGGAGAGACCTACTGGAAGGTGCGGAACGGCATTCGCCTGAGCGGTATGCCTGCATTCAACAATCTGCTGAATGAAACACAGATGTGGCAAGTCTCGGTACTGCTGTCCAGTGCCGACAAACCGCTGCCGCCGGATGTTCTCAATACGGTGAAACCGCCCGCACCGCCAAACCCCTGATCGGCAAACGCACACGATAAAAGGCGCGACCGAAGTCGCGCCTTTCGTACACTGGCCAGAGCAGTTACTTGATCGTGTAAGTCAATCCTGCAGTGAACTGGAAGGTGTTCTTCTTGTAACCGAGGGGCGGATTGTTGACGAAATTATCCTGTGATCCAAGCGTGAATCCCAGGTTTTTGTAGACCGGAAAAAGCAATCCGGCAATGATCTGCGCGCTCCACGCCGAGGGCTGTCCCGCAGGTGTGTTGAACGCGGGAAGAACGGTGGCCGCTTCGTTGAAAACCAGGCCCTTCGGCAGCTTCCGCATGTAAAGTTCGCCGATGGTGGCGCCGATCAGATTAAGCGTCTGTCCGGACGGAAAATCTGCTGCCGGATAGAACTCCTGCCGCTGATAATGAATGTCGCCCTTTACGTCAAGCGTCTGTACCGGCTCCTTGATAACGGAATACCCGACGCCGGCGCCATAGATCTGCTGCACCTGCAAGCCGGAGCCGATATTGTGGTCGGCGCTCGCGTCGAATAGGTAATAGAAGCGTGGCGTCACGTACTGATCGCGTTCGATATCACCGTGCAGGATGTTCGTCTTGGCACTCGATGCCGCCTGTACGCCCGCAATGAAAGGCTGCGTGACGAGTCCGTAGGTCGCTGTCGCATCGAAAATCGTCTTGTTTCTCGGCTGCAGCCAGTTGACGCTCGGCTGGGTTCTCACCAGGTTAATCGCACCTGTCAGTGTTTCGCTTGTCTGTGTTGACTCCACAAGGGTCGCTCCCAGCGTAATGCCACCCACCCAGCCATGCTGAAAGCCAGGCTCACGCGAAATCTCTTGTTGGAATTCATCGCCACTCACCAAATAAGCGGCATCCTTTGTAGGAATGTTCTTTATTTCTCCACCGCCGCCCGACACAGAGACTTGGTCGTTCGCCACGCTCAGCGTGCCCACGGGAACCTGCGGCGCCGGCCTCCCTACCTTCAGCTTCTCGCCCGGCGAGATCACCGCATACTTGCCGCCGGTGTGCAACGACTTGATATGGCTCCACGGGATTGTCAGCGTTCCGGACATATCGCCATTGAATGTGACCTTGCCATCGCTCTCGCTCAGGAGCGTGCCGGTTAGCTGATCGCCGTTGGTAAACGTGACCACATCCACGCCCGGTTTGGCGTTGGCCTCCTGCGCAAAGACCTTCGTGGAAGCCAATACCACGGGCAGGGCCAGAACCGCCACTGCCACTCCGCGCCACGTGCTAAACCGGCTAAAGTGCATAAGATCTCTGAGGTGACGAGTCATCTCTATTTCCTCCTGAATGTACCCTGGGGAGTTCCGTATTGCTCCGGTCTGTAATTAATATGCGTTTCTCGATGATACGGCGCATCCAGGCTGCGCGCATGCTTCAACACCAATTGCTAGGATATAGAGAATGTCTTGGGATCGTGTAAAAGCCATGAATGCTCTGCGCAGCGGCGATCTGCTCGAGCTTGGAATGTCAGCCAACCAAATACGCCAAAACCTGCATCCCGCGGGCGTCGTGACGTACGCGCTTTACGGAACGGCTCCTGCGCGGCGCGGAATTATCCCGGACATTCCGGTTGCAGAGGACAACAGCATTTCTCTCACCAGCATTCCTGACATGGAGCACATTTCTGTCGATGCGCTGGAGGCGCTTATAGTCGCCCGGCGTGGGCAACTTCCTGGAGTTACATTTCAGCATTTGCCGGTCTCGAGCCGGCACCGTTTTGCTCAGGACCTCGTCGCGCTCGCGAACGCTCTTCCCGCGCTCGAGGCTGCTGGCCTCGGCTCGATCTGCATTGAGTTGGAGGCCACACAACCTTCAGTCTTCTCCTCTACAGATCTCGTTACCCTCCTGCGGGCAGCGGCCGAGTGCCGCCTTTTCGTCTCCTCATCCCTCACCATCGGCAGCACAGAGTCACTTGAGGCGCGCCTCGAAATGCTGGAGATGCTCCGGGGCGCCCAGCAGGAATCTGACGCGATCCGCGCAGTTCTGGTGCGCGTACATCATGCCAATGCTCCGAATGCGCGCCGTGAGGAGGAAGCTACCGCAGTCGATTATCTAAAGACACTGGCAGTTACCCGGCTCATTGTCGATAACGTGGAGCACCTGCAAACCGACTGGTCCGTCATGGGTCCGAAGGTGCTGGAACTGGCCCTGCGTTTCGGCGCAGATGACGCCGGATCCGTTCCGCGCTCCCAGGCCGGCCACGCCGGGCCTTCCCATCATGGGGGCGAGTCCGAACTGCGCCGCATCATTCGCGATGCCGGCTTTCGCCCGGTGGAGCGGGATGCGCTCTTCCGCCAGAGCTTGCTGCACTAGGTCCCGAGAAACACGTACAATCTCCATGCGAGCCGGCTTGCGAGCAAAACGCATGGGCCGGTTCCCGAAAAGATGCCTCTGATCGAGCTTGCAGCGTTCCTCCAGCACACAGCCGCGAATGCCGGGCTCTGGCTTTATACGCAGCACGGCATCAGTCATTACCTGCGTACGCACTACAGCAACGATCCCCTCAACAATCCGTTCCGCTATCTCTATCAGTGGAACGCCTTCGATACCACTCTCCTGATTCCGTATTTCGTCGTGATGATCGTGCTCGCCTTCTACGGCATGCATCGCTACCAGCTTGTGTATCTCTACTACAAGCATCGCGACCAAGCCGTGAAAGACCCACCCAGCCGTTTCGCTAACCTGCCGCGCATCACTGTGCAATTGCCGATCTTCAACGAGCAGTACGTCATCGACCGCCTGGTCGAGGCCTGCTGCCGCCTGAACTACCCAGCCGACCGTCTGGAGATACAGGTGCTCGACGATTCCACCGATGAGACCCGCGAAGTCGCCAGTGGCCTAGTGGACCGCTATCGCGCACTCGGACACAACATCGTCTATCTCCATCGCATCGATCGCCACGGCTACAAGGCCGGCGCGCTGGATGCTGGCCTCAAGCAATCATCCGGCGAGCTCGTCGCCATCTTCGATGCCGACTTTGTCCCGCCGCCCGACTGGCTCATGCAGGTGGTGCATCACTTCGCCGAGCCGGAGATCGGCATGGTGCAAACCCGATGGACACATCTGAATCGCGACTATAGTTTTCTCACGCAGGTAGAAGCCATCCTGCTCGATGGCCATTTCGTGCTGGAGCACGGTGGCCGCTCACGCTCCGGCGTGTTCTTCAATTTCAATGGCACCGCCGGTATGTGGCGCCGCAGCGCCATCGGCGAAGCCGGCGGATGGCAGCACGATACGCTCACCGAGGATACCGACCTGAGTTACCGCGCCCAGCTCAAAGGCTGGCAGTTCCGGTATCTGCAGCACGTTGCCTGCCCGGCAGAGCTACCAATTGAGATGACCGCCTTCAAAACCCAGCAGGCGCGCTGGGCCAAAGGACTCATCCAGACTTCGAAAAAAATTCTGCCTCATGTCTTTCGCAGCGATGTTCCATTCCACACCAAGATAGAGGCCTTTTATCACCTCACAGCAAACATCAGTTATCCGCTAATGGTCGTGTTATCCCTGCTGCTGATGCCCGCCATGGTAATCCGCTTCTACCAGGGCTGGTTCCAGATGCTGCTGATCGACGTGCCGCTCTTCATGGCGTCCACCTTCTCTATCTCGTCCTTCTATCTTGTCTCACAGAAGGAGCTTTACCCCCGTAGCTGGTTCAAGACTTTTCTCTATTTGCCATTTTTGATGGCGCTTGGCATCGGCCTCACCGTTACCAACACGCGCGCTGTCATGGAAGCGATCTTCGGGATCAAGAGCTCCTTCAAGCGAACTCCGAAATATCGCGTGGAGAAAAAGGGCCAAAAGTCGCAGGCTGCAAAATACCGCAAACGGCTCGGCATTGTTCCCTGGGTGGAGCTGATCATCGGCTGCTACTTCGCCTTGACCATCGGGTACGCGATTACAAACGAGAACTACTTCACAATTCCGTTTCTGCTGCTTTTCGTCGTCGGCTACTGGTACACCGGGCTACTTTCACTGCTGCAGGGGCGTTTCGAGCGCTGGCGTACAGGTGCCGATCTTGACGAATCGTCGCCCAAGCCCTATCCCGTGGGCGTGTGAAGCAGCTACATACAACTCCCCCTCAGAGTGCTACCATCTGATCGCTTTTGCTCGACTGCGGCGTTCGCCAGAAGGGCGCGCAGATTTCCGAAGGAAGGATTGGATTGGCATCATGCTTATCATCTGGTGGATTATCGTTGGGCTTATCGCCGGATTTCTTACTGGCAAGATCATGAAGGGTAGTGGCTACGGCGTCTTCGGGGACATCATTGTGGGCATCATTGGCGCCATTGTGGGCGGCTTCATTATGCGCGCAGCGGGTTTTTCAGCACACGGCGGCATGATCTACACCATCATCGTGGCCATTATTGGTGCGGTGATTCTGACATTCATCTTGCGTCTCATCAGTGGCAAACGGGCCTGATCTCATTCAAGAGCTGCAAAGTGGGCTTCCTGGAAAGGGAGCCCGCTTTACTTTGTGCTCTACACTGTTCGGCATGCGCATTGTTCGTCCTGTCGCACTTAGTCTGCTGTTTCTTGGTATCTCGTCGACTACCCTTCTGGCGCTGGAGCGCCAGCCCAACGCTATCTACCGGGCGCGGCGCGAAGCGCTGGCGCGCGAGTTGCACGGTGGGGTGGCTCTGCTCTTTGGCAATTACGAACCCGCCATGGAATACCAGGATTTCCGCCAGGACGAGGACTTCTATTACCTGACAGGCTGGAACGAGCCGGGCGCCGCTCTCATCGTTGCGGATGCTGTGCCGGCGCGCGCAGGCAAGCCGGCGCTCCGCTATCGGGAGGTGCTGCTGCTCCCGGAGCGCAACCTGCACGACGAGCTGTTTACCGGCGTCAAGCTCGATGCCGCGTCACCGAACGTCACCAACATCACCGGCGTCCGCGAGGTCCGCTCTATTGGCGAGTTGCCTGCCCTTCTGGGCGAGCGCGGCCTGCGCAGCGTCTGGACACAACTGGACAGCACCTCCGCGGAACATGCGCTGGCATTCGCACAAAGCACGCTGGGCAACGGTGAAACAGTCCCGGCGCAGGATGTCCGCGAGCTGACGAAGATCCTCCGCTCAACCAAAGATCCTGGTGAAATCGATCTGCTGCGTAAGGCGGCAAATGCGTCCATCAAAGCGCAAACGGCGGCCATTCTCGCCATCCATCCCGGAGTGAACGAGCGCGCCATCTCTGGAGTCATTACCGGCACACTGCTCGCCAACGGCTGCGAGCGGCCGTCCTACCCCTCTATCGTCGGCAGCGGCATAAACTCAACCGTGCTGCATTACATGGCCGACGATGCCAATATGCAGAGCGGCGATGTCGTCGTGATGGACGCGGCAGGCGAATATTCCATGTATGCCTCCGACATCACCCGCACCGTGCCCGTAAACGGCCATTTCACCGACCGCCAGCGCGAGATCTACAACATCGTTCTGGGCGCGCAAAGGGCCGCTGCCGCCGCTTTCGTTTCCGGCAAATCAACCCTCTACAATCATGAGCAGCCCGCAGACTCGCTCGATGGCGTTGCCCGCGCTTACATCCGCACGCATGGGAAGGACCTGCACGGCCAGCCGCTCGACAAATACTTTATTCACGGCCTGAGCCATTCGGTGGGCATCGACGTCCATGATCCCTTCAATGTCAGCCAACCCCTTGGGCCAGGTTCCGTTTTCACCATCGAGCCGGGAATCTACATTCCTGAAGAAAAAATCGGCGTGCGCATCGAGGACACCTTCTATGTCGATAAGGACGGAAAACTCCGGGATTTTATCGCCGATCTGCCGCACACCGCGCAGGACATCGAAGCGCTCATGGGGCAGGGCCGCTCCACCGAGACCACGGCAGTGCAGAAGCCGCGCTGAATGCCGCTGCTCCGCTCCTTTATCGCCATTGCGGGCGGCTTCGTTTGCCTGGCAGTGCTGACCGCCGCAACAACGCTGCTGACGCGCTGGCTCGTCCCAAGCTGGAACCGGATGCCTCCCTCGCGCTCAGTGCAGCTCTTCAACCTGACGGCGAGCTGTCTCTACGCGGCATTGAGTGGGCATGTAACTGCTGTCCTCGCGCCAGTCAGCCCGCTCATTCATTGCCTGATCCTTGCGATCGTGGTGCTGCTTGTCTCCACCATGGCTGCCAGCGAATTTCGCGGACAGGCGCTCGGATATTACCCGCTGGCGCTTGCTGTGCTGCCGGCCATCGCCACCCTTGCCGCAGGCATTCTGACAGTTCTCTACCACTAAAACAGATCGAGCCAGAGACTCACTCTGGCTCGACTGCCACGTCACCCGACCGTGGAGGGATCTGCAGTTAGAAACGAATGCCAAACGTAACCGGGATCATGCTGACTGTGCCCGACCCAACCTGTGTTGCGGTCGGTCCGGGAGAGTTCACCCACAAATATCGTGCTTCGGCATAGATCTTTGCGCCGTTGCCGATATTGTGCGTAAGCCCGGTTCCAATATTCAGGCCCCCCTGGTTGCTGGAGAAATGGCTGACCGTCTGATTCGCATACTGTGGATAGCAGCCATAATAGTAATCACAGCCGATTCCGAGATATATCGGGGTCGAAAACGTAGTGAGCTTGCGATAGAAACCGCCGCCCCCCGTCACATAACCGCCCCAGGCGCCAGTCGTCTTGTAGTAGTAGATGGGATCGAGCGAAAAGCCCCACAAATGCACGTTGCCGTTGACGCCGACACCTGCCTGCGACGCAACCGAAGCCAGCACATTATCCGGAATACCGGTCCGATTGAATTCGTATTCCAGCAGCACCCCGAAATGGGGATCGAAATTCCAGCCGCCGCCCAATTTGAAGTTGTAGCCGAAAGTCTGGGCTCTTTTGGTATTGCCCAGCGGAGCATCAAAACCGCCTCCGGCTTCGATCGCCAGGTGGTGGAACGCGGGCTCTCCATTTTCCGGATACCGGTGATAGCCCCCGTTTCCATAGCCGCCGCTGTTTTGTCCGCTGGGCGCGCTGGACGTAGATGCGTAGGAAAGGGAATTGAGACCCTGATCTGAGCTGGACGAATACTGCGTGCTCGAGGCCGATTGCGCGAACGCGGTGGAGGCGGCTACCGCAAATCCCAAAAAGAGGGCCGACAGGTAACGGCCGGGTTTGCGACTGGATAGGCAGACAACAGAACGGCTCATAATTGACAGACTCCAAAGTGGAGATCGTAGGAGCAACAATGCTCCCCGTCCGAAATCAGGAGCTGACGCTCCGTTAAATAGGACACGAAACAGTTGTCAAAAGTTTCTTCCGCAAGCGGCAAATACCTACGGTAACGCCAAAACAACAGGGGCCAGTCCATTCGACTGGCCCTTCTGACTCTATTTGCAATGACTAGTGAATGTCGAACTGCTCCGGATGCAGCGCCGGATCGCTCTTCACAATGATGGTGCGCCCCGTCATCTCTTCCAGTTCGTTCAGCCAGCGTGCATTGTTGCCCTTCAGTGTCTTCACCACCTCCGGATGCACGCGCAGCATCACATCGTGCCGCTCAAAATGCTTCTGCATCTTGCGCATCTCGATGTAAATCTCATTCGCCACGGTGATTGGGCCCTTCACCATGCCGGTACCTGAGCAGATCTCGCACTGCACGCTCAACGTCCGCTCCAGCGACTGCTTCACGCGCTTGCGCGTAATAGCCACCAAGCCAAAGTCGTTAAACTGCAACACCTTCGATGGCGCGCGGTCCTGCTTCAGCTCTTCTTCAAGGGTCTGCATCACCTTGTGGCGATTCTTGCGCTCATCCATATCGATGAAGTCGATCACGATAATGCCGCCCAGATCGCGCAGCCGGATCTGCCGCACGATTTCCGGAATGGCATCCAGATTCGTCTTCAGAATCGTGTCTTCAAGCCGGGCAGTCTTGCCCACATACTTGCCCGTGTTGATGTCGATGGCCACCAGCGCCTCGGTCTGGTTGATCACAATCGATCCACCCGACTTCAGCCACACCTTCGACTTCAGTGCCTTCGTGATTTCATCCTGGATGCCGAACTGCTCAAAGAGCGGAGTCTCCTTCGTGTACAGCTTCACGCGCCGCACCAGCGATGGCTGGAAGCGGTTCAGGAAGCGAACAATGCGCTCATACTCGGCTTCAGAGTCAACCCAGATGGTGGAGAAGCTCTCTGAAACCTGGTCGCGCAGAATCCGTTCCACCAGGTTTAGATCGTGATAGATCAGCGCCGGCGCTTTCGCGTTCTCCGACCGCTGTTTGATCTCGTTCCACAGGCTGATGAGGAAGCGCAGGTCGGCGCGCAGTTCCTCTTCGCTCGCGTTTTCCGCCGCCGTGCGTACGATAAAGCCGCCCGATGCCTCACCCTTTTCGCTGATCAGGATCCGCTTCAGCCGCTGCCGTTCCTCGTCGGACCAGATCTTTCGCGAAACTCCGACGTGGTTCACCGTCGGCATGAAGACGAGAAAGCGGCCGGGCAGCGCGATGTGGCTGGTAATGCGTGCGCCCTTCTTCGCAATCGGCTCCTTGGCTATCTGGACCAAAATCTCCTGCCCCTGCTTCAGTAGCTCAGAGATGATCGGGAGATCGCTCGTCTGCGCCGACTGCCGCCGCGCATTTCGTCCCCGGCCACGACGGTCCCTCCCACGCTGGCGATCGTTACGTTCGCGGCGCGGTGCGGGAGTCCCTGCTTCCGTGGCAACTGCGGTCGAAGGCTCTTCTTCCTCTTCCTCGTCACTGTCCTCAAATTCGTCGTCGTCGCTCGAGACCACCTGACGATCGATCTGTGCGTCGCGGATGACGTCTCCGATCTCCGAGCCGCCGGCAACCCGTGTCTCCTCCTCCACCAGATCGCTCAGATCGTGCTCATCTTCGTCGTTGCCCATCGCATGCTCGGGCAGCGGTGCGAAGTCGTACTCCTCGTCGTCGATGACTTCCTCTTCCACCTGGCCGTCACCCGGTGTGAAGGCATGCAAATGATCGAGAGCAGATTGGTGTCCTTCCTCGGCAACCGTCACCTGTGCCGCATTCTCGTTGCCGACCAGTGCGGATTGCGTAGGAACGCCGTTCTCCTCCGGATGCTCCACGGCGGCAGGCTCAATCTCGCGAGCCGCTAATTCCTGCTCATGCGCCTCTGATTCTGTCGTATGAACACTGGTATCCGCCTCCTCCTGCCGGTCTGCGGACTCACGGCCAAACAGCGACGAGAGCCGAAACCCACTCGGCGAAGAAGGATCAACACGATACGACGCAGAGGCATTTTCCGGATCGAATTCCGGCTCTTCGTGGTGTTCGCTGGTTTGGTGTTCGCCGGTTTCCGCCCCCGGCCCCCCCGCTTCCACTTCTTCCTCTTCCAGGACAAGAGGCGCCGGTTCCTCCACCTGCGCGGGCGGGAATGCGCTGTCGATCGAGGCTTGCTCACTGCTGGTCCCGTGCAGTTCCTCGTCATGCTCTTGGTCGGGACCCTCCGGTGAGGTCTCCGAGGCCCACGTCTCTACAGCCGGTGGAGCGGCAGGCTCTTCCCGATGCCGCGACAGTGACTCACCCGGCAGCGCTACGCTGACGCCGTCCCACACAATCGGGTGCTCCACCAAGGTCGACGGCCGAGCCGAGACCTGGGACTGCCGAGCCTGCGGTTCCGCACGCTCCTGTTTGGGCTGATCTTCGAGTGGTTGCTGACCATACTTCTGGAGCGCCTCTCCGGGCAGTGTGATTGCCGGAGCTCCATGCTGCGGTTTTTCGCGGCGACCACCACGTCGTTCGCCACCCCGTTCGGCCGCCGGCTCAGCCTCAGCTTCGATCGACAATGACCCGGTGTGGCCGTATTCTTCGATGGGCTCGGCCTCAGTGCCGGGCGGAGTATCGGTCTCCTGTCCGCGAACGCCACGAATCCCGCGCCGGCGCCCACGACGGCCGCGCCAGCGGCGCGTGCCTTGGTCAAATTCCTCCTGACCCTTGCCCCCGCCGGACTCCGGCTCTCCCTCGGCTTCCGCGGCAGCGCTGCCCGCGGGCTCTAGGCTCTGGGCCGGTACGGGGCGCTCAGAGCGGCCCTGACCGCGGTCGGAGCCGCCACGGCGGCCACGTTCTTTGCGGGGCTCGCCCTGCGGTACCTCCGCGAAGTCTTCCGAGTCTTCCTGCTCTTCCAGAAAATCAGTTACGTAAAGGAAGGCGTCTCGCTCCAGGCCAAGATCGACAAATGCCGACTGCATGCCCGGGAGCACCCGTGTGACTTTGCCTTTGTAGATGGATCCGGCAAGCGTGTACTCATTTTCACGCTCGTAATAGATCTCGGTGAGTTGATCGTCCTCAACAATTGCCAGCCGCGTCTCATGCGGCGTGCTGGAAATGCAAATCTCTTTCGCCATACTGCCTCTTTCTTGCCCGCGGCACATGCCGGCCCGGGCAGCAGACGAGGCAGATCAGAACAGGACGAGTCCTGTTCCCGGAGCTCCGAACCGGAGTGCCGGGCCGAGCGCCGGGCAAGACGAGTGCAGACGAGGGAGAGCCAACCCGATTCCATGAGCCAGCCCGCGCACGGCGCTACGGCGCCTGCGTTGGCTGGACAAACCATTGATTGTGCTGGGGCTTTCCACGCGCAGAGAGTTTGTGACCTCTCCTACCCGATTGTGGGGCGGGGTCGTTCCCCGTCTCTGCGTGTTCATTCCTGATCCTGCCCGGCCCGGTGATCCACCTGGCCGGCTTCTTGTAAATTCCTGCAAAATCTCTTCCCGGCGCCGTCTCCAATCGCGGTCGGCGGACGCCGTACAACGAGTCCCTAGTTCACGAACCGGTTCATCCGGACATTCATAACCATGCCCAGGGCAAGGAACGTGAACAGTACCGACGACCCGCCGTAGCTCATGAGCGGTAGCGGTATCCCGGTAACGGGCATCAGCCCCACGACCATTCCCACATTAACGGCTATCTGAAAGATGAGCACTGCGACGACGCCCATGATCAGCAGGGTGCCGGAGAGGTCTGCGGCTGTCTGAGCGTTCTGTATCAAACGCATCAGTATGAAGAAGTATAGCAGCAGGACGAAGACGGCACCGATGAACCCATGCTCCTCGCTCCATGCCGCGAAAATGAAATCTGTGTAAGGAATCGGCAGGAAGTCACCCTGCGTCTGCGTGCCCTTTGCCACGCCCCGGCCCCACACCCCGCCATCGCCCACCGCGATCAGCGATTGGCGTATCTGGTAGCCCGAGCCCCGCGGGTCCTCATCCGGCGACAGGAAGCTGGTAAGCCGGGCCTTCTGGTACGGCTTCAACCCCGCCCGCCAGACCGGCACAATCAGAATCAACCCTGCACACACAATGATCAGAGCCTTTTTCCACCCGATACCGCCCAGAAACAGCCCCACCAGCAGCACCGGCAGATACGTCAGGGACGTGCCCAGGTCCGGCTGCTTCAGCACCAGCAGCATGGGAACGCCGACCAGCAGGAATCCCTTGCCCACGTCTTTCCAGTCCAGTTCCTTGCCCGCGAGGGTGGCAAAATAACGCGCCACGGCTACGATCAGCACCAGCTTCACCCACTCCGAGGGCTGGAAATGAATGTGGCCGATGCCAATCCACCGCCGCGCTCCCAGCACCTTCTGCCCCACCACCAGCACCGCCACCAGCGCCACGATGCAGAAGCCGTAGATCCAGTGAATTACGTCCAGCAGCATGTGGTAATCGATGAACGAAAGCAGGAGCATTGCCGCCGTGCCGCCCACCAGCCACAGCACCTGCTTGTTCTCAAATCCATGAAATTTCGTATTCAGGGTCGCCGAGTAGATCTCAAGCACGCTCAACGCCGACAGCAGAAACACCATCGCCATCAGCACCCAGTCGAAGTCGCGCAGTCGCAAAAATCGCTGCATGGCTAACGTGGTCCTCCGGAAGCGGTCAACCGAACCGCCCCTTCCGCAATGCCGTTCTGTACAAAGAAGTGTCCCGCGCGCGCGGTGGCCGGCAGCCGCGCATCGTGCGGCAAAGCTCGTTTCACCGGCCGGCCGCCCAGCGCATTCGGAGCGTCGGGATCGGACCAGATCGCGCCCACCTCGGTTGGTTTTGCTGGTGTTGTTTTCTTCGCCGGCCCCTGCTCCGCGGGTTCGGCGTTGGGCTTGGGTTCAGTGGCAACCTGCAGCACGTTGTGTTCGACCCGACGCTGCTTGTCGACGTACGCCTGGATCACTTGCGCCGCCAGCTTGGCCGAACCGGCGCCCCACCCACCATGCTCCCACAGGACCACTACGACGATGTCCGGATTGCGCCGCGGCGCCACGCCGACGAACCAGGCATGCGCTCGCGAGGCCACGTCCTTTGAGACCGACTTGGCGCCAAAGCTGTGGTTTACTACTTGCGCCGTGCCAGTCTTGCCGGCGAAGTCGATGCCTTCTAGATGCGACGCATGCGCGGTTCCGTGCGCCGATGTCACTTCGGCCATGCCGTCCGTGATCGTCTCCCAGGTCGCCGGATCAAGCGGAACATTCGCTTCGCCTGAGCCGGGATAGGTATCGAGGATAGCTTGCCGGTAATTCGGCGAGAGTTGATCCTGAATGACCACATGCGGGCGCCGCATCGCGCCGCCGGATGAAATCCCCCCGATCGCGCGAGCAAGCTGTACAGGCGTCACCTGAGTCGCGCCTTGGCCGATGCCGACCGAGATCACCTCACCCGCATACCACTTCTCGTGGTAATTCTTTAGCTTCCACTCTTCGGACGGCACAACACCTGCCGCCTCGTTTGGCAGATCGATGCCCGTCTTCTGTCCCAGTCCGAGGGCGTGCGCCCATTTTGCGATCGGCTCAATGCCGAGCCGCTGCGCGAGCGTGTAGTAGTACGTATCGCAGGAGTACGGGATAGCATTGTCGATATTGACAGCGCCATGGTGTGCATCGCACGCAAAGTAGCGGCCGTAGAAGGTCGCGCCCCCGGTGCAGTTGACCCTGAGATTCTGGGCAGCATGCTCCTGTAATCCGGCAACCGACATGATCAACTTGAAGGTAGACCCCGGCGCAAGCTGGTCCTGAATCGCCTTGTCCATCAGCGGATGATTGGGATCGGTGATCAGCTTGTTCCAGACGTCCCGCTGCACACGCACTGCAAAATCGTTCGGGTTGAACGAAGGATGGCTGACCAGCGCCAGCACCTCCCCCGTGTGCGGGTCCATCGCGATCACCGCCCCATTGCGAGCGCCCAGCGCCAGCTCTGCCGCTCTTTGAATGTCGAGATCGATGGTCAGCTTCAAATCCATGCCCGGAATGGCGCGCTCGTAACCGAGCCGGCCCATTTCGCGACCATGGCTGTCCACCAGCACATCGCGGGAGCCGTCCGTGCCGCGCAGCAGCGCGTCATAGCTCTCCTCCACACCCGAGCGTCCCACCACATCGCCCGGCTCGTAGTAGGCGTAACGCGATTGGTTCAGCATCTCTTCGCTGACCTCGCCGGTGTAGCCGATCAGCGCGGCTGCAAAGCCGTCTCGCGGATAAAGCCGCCGTTGCTCGTCAATCGTCTCCAGCTCCGGCAGCTCATCGCGATGCGCCTCGATGAACTCCTTCTCGTCCGGCGTGATGTCAGCCTTGAGCGGAATAAGTTGATACTTCGGACCGCCGCGATAGCGCGCCATGACGCCGCGAATCTGGTCCACCGTCATGTGCAGGCCGCGTGCGATCTTCGGCAGGTCGTCCTGAAGCGTCTGCGTCTGGTCAGGCACCAGAAAGCACGAAACCGAAGGATAGTTGTCGACCAGCAGGCGTCCTTCGCGGTCAAAGAGCCGTCCCCGGGGCGCAAGAATCGGCACCTTGCGGATGCGGTTCGCCTCCGCCAGCTCACGATAGTTCGTGGCGCCTAGAATCTGTAACCGCCACAGTCCGGTAATGAGCACGGCAAGGACCGCGACGATGACATACTGCACCATCGCCAGTTTGAGCGCCGGAATCTTCTCTTCCCGCGATCCGATCATGCTCGCCTCAATCGCATAGTCACTAGTTCCGTAGCCTGGTCCGATCCAGCAACGCGAAGAGCACCAGGCCCAGCGCGACATTCACCGCGCCGCGCACGATCTGGTGCATCCAGCTCCACGCCAGCGGCTCAGCGATCAGGTGGCGCACGATTACCAGGTAGAGAAACCCGTCCAGCAGCGTGAACCCGAAGATCATCAGCACGCGCGTGATCGGGTTGTCGACATCGATCCGCAACCCAATAGACGCAGCCAGAAAGCCGATGATGGTGTTCGCGATTCCATGAATGCCGATGGGCCGGTGCGTCACGCCATCCTGCAGCACGCCGACAATGGCGCCGATCAGCGTGCCGCCGATGGGACTGCGGCGCGAGACGGAAAAATAGATGACCACCAACAGCGGCAGGTCGAAGACATCCAGCCGTGGATAGCGCAGCGGCAGATAAGCCTGGAGGAAGACCGCCAGCAGCGGCGCGGCCAGCATGATCGGCCATGGGAACTGCTGGGAATCCAGCTCCCGCCGGGAGTTTGCCATCACCATTGCCATTACTGATGCTGCTCCCGCACCGGGCTTCCTGCGCCAGCGGTGCTTACCGGACCTGTGATGGGGATATTCGAGATCGTCTTCGCTGCGGCGGTCTTCTCCGGATTCACCAGCGGACGATCGGGCCCGGTCGCCGTCCCGGGAATGATGAAGCTCTCCTGATTGGTATGCGGCGCGGTTCCATCGCTGGAGACGGCGCTGTCCGAGTCCTGGCTCGTAGAAGGCTTTCTGACGCGTCTTGCCGATTGGTCGCTCGTGCGTGGGGGCGTGATCACACTAACCTTCCCCGGCGTCATCTGCGTTGCCGGAGGCACTTCACCGGGCGTGAAGCGGTCCGGACGCGCTGCGGTCAAAGGCTTGAGTGGACGAAGATCCAACGCAGGGTCCTTCGTCGGATCATCGTCCTTCGGCGCATTCGGGTCGTCGAGTCCCGGAAGTTTTTGCGCCAGTACATCGGAAGCGCGCTGCATCTCTGCCTCTTCGCCGCCGGCAGCTTCGCTCTTCGCCAGATCGCGCTGTGCTGCTTCGGGCAACTGATCGCTCGTTCCGGTCACCACCAGCACTTCGTCCAGGTGCTGCAGATTCGCGGCCGGTTTCAGCACGATGTCCACGTAGGGCTCGCGGTCAGGATCGGCGACCACCTTTTCCACCGTGCCCACCGCCAGCCCGCGCGGAAATATCTGATCGCCGCCGCTGGTCACAACCTTCTCGCCGGGCTTCACGCGATCGTCCGGTAGCACGTTGATGATCTGCGGCTGGCCATAGGCATTGCCTCGCAACACGCCGCGCATACGAGTCTTCTCCAGCAGCACACCGGCGCCGCTGGTCTGGTCGTTGATCTCCATCACCTGCGATGTATGCGGGAATACTTCCACTAGCTTGCCCACGATTCCGTCCGGCGTAATCACCGGCTGATCGCGTTTCAGTCCCTCTTTGGATCCCTTGTCGATGGTGAGAATCCGCGACTGATCGCTGCCGCCGGTGCCAATCACCTGCGCGGGCACCGTTGAGTAAATGTATTTCTGCCGGAAACCCAGCAGCTCCTGCAGGCGCTGGCCTTGTTTGGCATCTTCGAGCAGAGCCGCCTGCTCCAGCCGAAGCTGATCGAGCTGCGCGCGCAGGTCACGATTTTCTTGCTGAGCGTGTCGCAGGTCGATGTAGCTGCCCCAGAAGCCACGCACTCCGTGGCCAGTATGCGACATTACCTTCTCGGGCGGGGACATCATTGCGACGACCCAGTAGCGCAACAGCCGCACGCCCTTCCCGTCGCTGCCGCGCGCCGCGGGCGTGCGCACCTGGATCGCCAGCCCCAGGAACTGCACCAGCAGCACAGCGGAAAGGACCATGATGTTCTTGTAGCGCTCGAAGAAGGTTTCCATGGTCCGTTACTTCCACTGGTGCAGTGTCTCGACTCCGCGGCCGTGATGGCCCATTCTCTCCAGGCGCTCTTACTCGATCTTGATCTTGCGCAGAAGCCGGAAGTCCGAGAGCATCTTGCCGGTGCCCA
This sequence comes from uncultured Acidobacteriaceae bacterium, assembly GCA_963797895.1. Taxonomy (GTDB): domain Bacteria; phylum Acidobacteriota; class Terriglobia; order Terriglobales; family Acidobacteriaceae; genus KBS-83. The sequence goes on along the minus strand of CAWCRD010000005.1, from coordinate 351,923 downwards.
GCACGACCGACTTCAGCGGATCGTCGGCAATCGACACCGGCAACCCGGTCTCTTCACGAATCCGTTTGTCCAGGTTCTTAATCAGCGCGCCCCCGCCGGTCAGGACAATGCCGCGATCGCTGATGTCCGCCGAAAGCTCGGGCGGGGTCCGTTCCAGCGCAACCCGAATCGCATTTAGAATCACAGCGATGCACTCCGTCAGCGCCTCGCGGATCTCTGAGTCGTCGATCGTGATCGTCTTCGGCACGCCTTCGATCAGGTTGCGGCCTTTGATCTCCATCTGCAGCGGCTTATCCAGCGGATAGGCCGAGCCGATCTCCATCTTGATCTGCTCTGCCGTGCGCTCACCGATCAGCAGGTTGTATTTACGCTTGAGGTAGTTCATCACCGCCTCATCCATCTGGTTGCCGGCCATGCGGACGGAGCGCGAATACACAATGCCGGACAGCGAAATCACCGCGATGTCTGTAGTCCCGCCGCCGATATCGACCACCATGTTGCCGCTGGGCTCGGTTATGGGCAGACCCGCGCCGATCGCGGCCACCATCGCCTGTTCCACCAGGAACACTTCGCTCGCCTTGGCGCGATAGGCCGAATCTTCGACCGCGCGCTTTTCCACCTGCGTGATCTCCGACGGCACCCCGATCACGATCCGCGGATGCACCAGCATCTTGCGGTTATGGGCCTTGCGGATGAAGTAGTTCAACATCTTCTCGGTGACCTTGAAGTCCGCGATCACCCCATCCTTCATTGGCTTGATGGCCACGATATTGCCAGGGGTGCGGCCGAGCATCTCCTTGGCCTCGATGCCGACGGCTTCGATCTCCCCGGTGTTCTTGTTGATCGCCACGATGGAGGGTTCGTTGACCACGACCCCCTTACCTCGGGCATACACCAAAGTGTTCGCCGTACCCAGGTCGATCGCCAGATCGGAGGAGAAGACGCTAAAGAGCGATCGCATCCCATGCGAGCGCGAAGAACGCGAGTGAAATCCGTTACTTGCCATCTTGGCGGCCTGTCTGGTCTTCCTTCGGGGAAAGTCTACAAAGGGGATTGTAAGGGAGCTAAAAAGAACGCGCCTATGACACAAAGGTGGTTCCCGGAAAGTCAACCTCCGGGTTACCAGGCCCCCATGGTCATCAGCGATTCCGATTCGGGATGACGCATAGGGAAACGATGGTCATATTATTCCCTATTCGGAACGCGTTAGGAACAAGGAAATCAAAGCTGCTCAACCCCGTGCGACCCGCCTGGTCCGGATCGACGCGCCCCGACGACACACATGCAAACAAGCCGTACGCGGACCCCGCGCACGCTATGATCGGTTTTCATGGACGCGAAGGCCGTAGTTTTGACCGCCGATGAGGTGCTTCGCGTCTTCCACCACGATGAGATCTACCTGTTTCTGGGCGCGGCGTTCGCAACCATAGGCGTCGTTGCCGGTGCAGTCTCATTCTTCGGACGCAAATTTGACCCTCTGCTGCTATGGCTGGCGATCTTCGCCATCCTTTATGGCAACCGCCTGTGGCTCCAAACGGATCTGTTGGCCCTCATGGTGCCGGACAGTCTCTTCTTTCGCAGCCTGCGCGAATCCGCCAATTACCTGGTGCCTATCCCGGCGTTCTTCTATTTCCGTACCGCAGGGTATCTGGGCCGCGTCGGCGGGATGCTGGTCTACCCCTTTGCCTGCATCATGGCGTGTCTTGTGGCCGGCGTCTTCCTCTTCGGACCTCTGCCCGCCTTCCACTACGTGAACAACGTCACGGTCGTGGCCGCGCTTCTCATGCTGGCCTTTTACCTCATGCGGTATAGCGAGCGCACGGCGGAGTTCCGCGCCATCCGCTTCGGCCTGCTGGTCTTTGTTGCGCTGGCATTGTGGGACAACACGGGCGGCGCACTCATCGGGACGAGGCGCCTGGAGCCCTTCGGTTTCCTCATCTTTCTGGCGGCCTTGGGCTACGTGGCCGCGCACCGCAATCTCGATCGCGATGCGCGGCTCGCGGCCGTACAGAAAGAGCTGGAGCTCGCCGAGCAGATACAACGATCGATTCTGCCGGCTCCATTCCCGGAATCTGCTCACTTCCGCGTGGCTGCGCGCTATGTGCCGATGCGGTCGGTTGCAGGCGACTTCTATGATTTCCCCCTGGTAACGGACGGCGAGGCAGGATTGCTGATTGCCGATGTCTCCGGCCATGGCGTCCCGGCGGCGTTGATCGCCTCCATGGTCAAACTGGCTGCCGCCTCCCAGCGCGCCAATGCCGCCGATCCGGCGGCCTTCCTCAGTGGCATGAACTCGGTTCTCTGCGGCAATACACAAGATCAGTTCGTCACGGCGGCGTATGTTCATCTGGACGCCGTGGCAGCAGAAATGCGATATGCGGCCGCCGCCCATCCGCCCATGCTGTTGCTGCGCAACGGTCAAGTGCGGGAAGTGGCGGAGAATGGGCTGATGCTGGGCGCCTTCGACACGGCCACCTATGGAATGGCCGTGCACCCTTTGAAACCGGGAGATCGTCTGGTTCTCTATACGGACGGGATCATGGAAGCGGCCAACGGAGCCGCGGAAGAGTTCGGGCGCGAGCGCCTGAGCGCACTGCTCCGCGAGGCAGAGGGCTTCTCGCACGACAGCGTCGCGGACCTGATCCTCACGACGATCCAGCGGTGGTCCGCCTCGCAGGAAGATGACCTGACGGTGCTGGTCTGCGATTTCCAGCGCGCGTGATCCGCAATCGTCCGCTCCCGATTTGGAACGCTCGACCGTTCCACTCAGATTGCTGCAATTTGTAACTTATCTCGGTTACTTGCGGAAAAACTAACGTCTGCGATCGCGCGTAGATTTCGAATGCGGATGTTAGGAGTCGCACGGTTACAATCATGCCGCGTCATTCGATTTCATCCCCCCGCGATCCGATTAAGAAGGCGGGGGGAAATGGTTTTCAAAATAAATGTATTTGCGGAAGGCTTGGCTAGTTGCACGTCTCTGCGCCTTTTCAATGCACTCACATTAAGAAATTTGGCGCTCTTGTGTGCGGTGCTCGCACTTTTGTTCTTCGGCGCGAAAAATGCGAATGCGCAGGCCCCGCCCCAGTCGATTGACTGCACGAACGGGCAAACCCCTAACATGACGCTGGAAATTTACAACAACTCCGCACATTACAACATCTATCCGGTGCTGTTCGCTGGCGCGCCCAGCGCCACGGACACGTGGATGCAAGGGTGTTTCCAGCTTACCGATGCCGAACTCAACAGCAACCCCTATCCCAGGGCCACCCAATATCGGATGTACATCAATTGCTGCGCCAAGGGGGAGAACGGCATTCCTCCGGGCGGCTCGGCAAGCATCACTCTGCCCCTTTACTCGCCATTAGTCGGAGCAATCGATCCTACGAAGCCGGGCCAATTCATTGACTGGTGGCAGGGCGGCGGCGTCAACTTCTATCGGTCTCCATCCACGGAAACGAAACCTCCCGCGGTTTTGGAGCAGCACTGGAAGGCCGACCAAACCGCTAACGCGCTCACGCTGACAAGCAATCCTCCCACCTGCATCGGCTGCAACCTGCATTTCTTCAAGGCGCCCGCCTCCATCCCAAATAACGACCCGCAGCAGTTGACGGAATATACCTTTGGCGCACAACCGATTAACCCCGACCACACTAAGCCAGACCAGCCGGCGCGCCTGTGGGTGTCGAATAACGTCGACTTCGATGTCTCGTATGTGAATTACGTTTACATGCCGGCCGTGATGGAACCGTACGGCAATCCATTGATCGGCTACATCGGCTCGCCAAGCACAATTACCCATTTCAAAACTGCGATCGACAACTGGTCTGCTTCGGCTCTCGGGACAGGCTGGCCGCTCTACAAGGGAAATGACGGCAAAATTATTTCGGGCAAGATCCCCTCGGCCCTGGAGATCTTTCTGAATTCCGCCGCCTTCAATAACACAAATGTATTCATGCCGGCTCCAGTGGATTCACCGCTCATCGCAAACATGACCAAGCAATGGAACGCCTGTATAAGACAGGGCGGCAAAGACGCGATCTGCCCGCTGATTCGCCAAGTTACGGCTCTGCTCATTGCCAACTACGGCAATTACGAAACGGTAGCAACACAACACCCAAATAAATGGAAAAACGAATGGGGCTGCACGGGTAAACCGATAGCCATGACCGAACAGCTATTCCTGGCTCATCTTTACGGCTGGACTCCGTTCCTGGAGAACTGCACGAACACCGGGGCCAACCAGCTCTACAACACTCCCGGATACGATCACCCCAAAGAACCCTTGAATTACCAAGTTGTCAAAGCTGACTTTGATCAACTTCAATACTGGATTCAGGTCCTGCAGGGCAAATACGGAAAGTTCGATCCTTATGTGGCGCTCGTCCATGGCCCGGATTACATTGATGCGCCGTACACCTACGCATATTCCGTCGACGATGCAGTTGGCAATATGCAGACCGACGGCACCGGCCTCATCATCGCAGTGGGTGGGGCGGAGCACTTGCCGAATCCGGATCACGCCACTCCCAATGTCAACTTTCCATTTGGATATTCCTCGTCCTATGACGGCGGCATTCACTTTACACAATATGGCCGCTGCACAAGGACACCGGATACGCCCACAGTTTCGTATTTCACCAGCTTCCCTGTGCCGGAAGGGATCAACAACACACCGAGCAGCATCCTTCACTGTACAAACTCGATGCAGGATAGCAAGGGACGAGTCTATGTCTTCAAACTCAAAGCTCTCCCCTCCAAGTTTCCGACGAATCCGTTTCCGACGCCACAACAGCGAAAGACGACCAATAGCGCGTTTATCGACTGCGCTGCCAACACCGGCCAGATGCTGAATTGGTGTCAGGATATATATCCATACCAGCAAATAAATCCTATCGATCCGCGGGCGACAGTCGACTACTACGTCGTCATGGGGGCGCCCCCACCCCTCAAATGACGACCGGGTTTGCTCACGAATTGCGCCCAAAAATGATGAACCGAAAGCTTGGCCGCGCCCCGCGGTCAGGCCTTCGGCCGCAGCTCAGCCTATCGTCGTTTTCAACCCTCCGCGCCGTTTCCAGTTCTACGCCGCCTCGCGTTTGCTTTCGCTACTCAGAATTGAGCGCTAATCTTCCCTGCTCGCTCGGGTACGTCACTGCCGTGCCCTCGGCATGCGCCCACGGATGCACATGGAGCGCCGTCGCCCGTGTGGCGCTCGCGATCTCCAGCACCTCGATGCCACGCACCAGCAGCGCGTCTGCGATCAATGACCGGTGGCATCGCCACGGCACAGCCTCGGCGCACATGATGGCAGTCGGCTCCTCGCGCGCAAGCTCGATCAGCAGATCGAGCGCCTGCTGAAAGTCAGGTGTCTGCATGTAATCGGCATAGCCGCGGAAGCTCTCGTTGCGCCACGCCGTATTCGCGGAATCGCGACGAGGCCGCCGTAAGCCGCCGAGGGCAGGCATGTGGCGATAGTGCAGCCGGCTGTTATGCAGGGCGCCTGAAAGCTCGTCCCGATTGAACTGCGGATTGTGCCTTGAGCGCGGTATGGTACGTACATCCACCAGCCGCCGAACACCGTGGCCCTGCAACATGCCGAGGAACTCCTCGATAGAACGAGTCGAATGCCCGATGGTGAAGACGGTCAGGCTCATTGTCATCCTGAACGTAATTCGAGGTGGAGTGAAGGATCTGCTTTATCTTCCATTCAGTACCGGCGCGAAGCGCTCAACCAGCGAACTAAAAACTCACACTTAGCAGCACCCGCAGGCATGTCCCCGCCACGCCGATCTACCCTCCTGAATGAGAAACGGTACCGCCACCAGCCCCGCCGCAGGATCCACCCAGGAGATGTGCCAAAGTGCATTGATCGAGAGACCTGCGAGCGCCGTGAGCGCAAGATAGGCGCAGGTCGCTGATTGGACGGCATCGGCAGCCAGCGCGGCATTACCGGTGCGGCGCGCCTCCCGCCGCTTCAACGTTGCAAGTATCGGCATGACGATCAGGGCAGCGATTGTAATCGCGATACCGCTCACGCTTGTTTCAGGACGGAAGCCCCTTACCAGCGAAGTCACGGCAATCCCGACAACCGCCGCTCCAAGCAGACAGAGAAACACGGCCGCGGCCCGGCCCGCTTTGCGCTCGGAAATTCGAATGGCGGGAACGAACTGCAACAACACCACGGACGCAGAGAGGAGCTCGATCAGACTGTCCGAGCCAAATGCGAGCATCGCCGGACTGTGCGCGGCACTCGCTGCATAGAGCGCCACTCCGCACTCCAGGAGCATCCAGGCCAGAGTGACGACCTGGAGCCAGATGACCATGGCATGGGATGAAACAGGTCGGGCCGCGTTCCCCGAATTGGCGCCGATCTGAACAAAGTCCGCCACTGGATCATCATAGAACTCCGAGCGGGCCGAAGTCTCACGAATGCTGGCGATCAATGACCGGCGTGAAAGCAGTTAGGACATGGAATAGTTACGTAAGCAGTTGAAAGTGATCTCCGCTAGCGGATGCCTTCGCACGAACTCCCTCAGCACTCCCTTGAGCCACATACAAAAGCACGCATCCGAGTGGATGCGTGCTTCGCCAGCCAGTAACAATCCCCGGCATGCCTCAGTTATCGCAGCCTATCCGATTTCGCGATCCCTACGATCGACGACAGTGCGGCTCGGGGTCGTGCCGCTAACTCCGATCCGCTCCGTCTCCACGTCTCTGACGCGATCGCGATCGGATATTGTCCGATCCGTATCCACTCCATGCGTGCTCACGGACTTCTCACCCGAGGAGGAAACATCATCCGCGCCGGTGGCCTTCAAGATCTCCTTCGCCCGCGAAATCTCATCAGACGAGTCGCAATGAACGGACAGCAGGATGCCACCGTCCTTTACGCGACCTTCGTAACGCTTCGCTTCGTACTCCGGAATCCCTAGCCCCACGAGTGCTCCGACAAGTCCGCCGACGGTTCCACCCACCCCTAGGCCCGCGAGCGCACCCATGATAGGCCCTGCGGCGATAAGCGGACCCACGCCCGGAATCGCCAGCGCGCCGAGGCCAGCCAGCAATCCAAGTGTTCCCCCGACCGCACCACCCACACCCGCACCGGTAGTTGCTCCCTCCGGCGCTTTGGTGTTCTTTTCTGCAGCGAACTCTTTCGAGCCCTGACGGTCTGCCATCAGTACGGATACATCCTGACGGGAGAACCCCGCCGCTGTAAGCTGCTCCACGGCTTGCTCTGCTGCTGATCTCGTGCCGTAAATCCCGAATGCTGCTGTATTTTTACCTGCCATTTGGTATTCCTCCCTGCGACGACTGAATAGATCGCGGTACTACTGCTTGACTGTCAATTGATTCGTGACCTTATCGGCGCCGCCGGCAACTTCCGCTGCCTTCGACGCGATGGCCGACTTCTCGTCCTCGGAATGAACTGGGCCCTTGAGCGTGACCATACCGCCCTTGGTAATGATCTTTACGTTGTGCGCATATGTAGATAGCGACTTATCTGCCACAATCGACTGCCGGATCTTCTTCGTCACCATCCGGTCCGACGTTGCCTCTGACTCCTGGTCAGCGGTATGGCTGTGCGCCTTATTTTTCGCAGAATTATCTGGAGCCGTAAGCGGCGCGCTGCTCTGGTCCTGGCAAAATGCGGCCGTCGGCAGCGCCGTCAGGCAAGCGAGCCCGAAACATCCATACATGGGAAATTTTCTGAATGTTGCGTGCAATCAGTCTCACGGTTTTACCTCTGTGCGATGTCGCGGGTATCATGCGCTGCGGTTGAATTGACGATTATGTGCATGGGAACAATGAGACGGAGGTAGAACGCTTTATCCCTGCGAATGCAGTCTACGTCCCGCCTGTCCTTGTTTAAGAAGCAATCGGCGGGTAGGTTGGTGACATAAACGAATATTAGTGCTGATAGCATTGCGGTGCTCGTGACTCACTCAGTTACAAATCCGGCAGCACTAATTTCCGACCTGATTCTTTGTCGCCGATCATGCAACCTTTTACCTGGCAAGTCAGTTAATCCGGTAAATACTCCGGGGGGAAAAAGACTAATTTCTTTCTGTCTCCGAAGTGACATCCGAACGTTCATGCAGGGCACACTAGCAATGCGTGAACGGAGGCATCGTCATGGACTGGACACCAGGCGGGCTCAGTGATGATGTAGAAGACCGGCGCAGCGAAGGCGGCGGCGGAATCGGCTTTGGCGGCGGGCGAGGCCTGGGCATCGGCGGCCTTCTGATCCTGCTGGTCATCAGCCTCATCACCGGCCGCAACTTCATCGGTGCGTACCTGATGGGCAACTCCGGCGCGGTGCAGCAGCAGCAGCCCGCAGCGCCGCCCTCTGCGGATGAGCAGCGTTCCGCGCAGCTCGTCTCTTTCGTGCTCGACGATGCGCAGAGGACCTGGGCCGGCATCCTGCCCGGCTACCGCCATGCCAGGCTGGTGCTCTTCCGCAACGCGACCTACTCGGGATGCGGCTCAGCGCGCGCGGCGACCGGCCCGTTCTATTGCCCGCAGGACGAGAAGGTCTACATCGACCTCGGCTTCTGGAATGATCTTCGCCGTTTCGGCGCTTCAGGCGATTTCGCGCAGGCCTATGTCATCGCGCATGAGATCGGCCATCACGTGCAGAAGCTGGTGGGCACGGAAGCGAAGGTGGAGCAGCTTCGCGCCTACAACCCGGCCGCAGGCAATCGGCTCTCCGTCGCGCTGGAATTACAGGCAGACTGCTATGCGGGCGTGTGGGCGCACAGCGGCGAGCAGCGAAACATCATTCACACCGACGATGTTCGCCAGGGGCTGCAGGCGGCGGCCGCCGTGGGCGACGATCACCTGCAGAAGATGACGCAGGGCTACGTCGCGCCGGACAGCTTTACGCATGGCACTTCGCAACAGCGCATGGACTGGTTCGAACGCGGACTGCAGGATGGCGACATGCGCGCCTGCAACACCTTCGGCAATGCCGCCGGGAATTAAACAGCGCGCAGCAGTCGAGCCGGTAGAAAGAGCAGCGCAGCGACGAAATCGAGCACGCCATGGACCGCTATACCCAGCAGCCGGAATGGCAACAGCAGCAGCCACACAATCGGATAGAGCACCAGCGCGAACAGTGCAACCGGCCAGCAGAGGATAAACAGCAGACACCAGAGAAGAAATTTGATCACGACGGACCTTCCTCCCTCGTTTCAGAATACGACGGGCCGCTCGAAGAAGTTCCTTCCTTCTGACGGTAGCGGGTCAAACTGGCCCATACCGGTTTGACAGCCGATTAGCCCTCCAGCTCCCTCGTCGGCTATCCTTTCCTGTTTGGCAATTTCCCTTCCTCGCGAAGGACAGTCGATGGCATCCGCAAAAACCTATGGCAATCTGATCGGCGGCAAGTTCGTTCCCGCAAAGAGCGGCAAGACCTTTGAAAATCTCAACCCCGCCGACACCAGCGATGTGGTCGGCATCTTCGCATCGTCGGAGGCTGCCGATGTCGACGCCGCTGTCCAGGCCGCCGCGAAGGCCTACGAGACATGGCGGCTCGTTCCCGCGCCGAAGCGTGCCGAAATCCTTTATCGCACCGGCGAGCTGCTGCTTGAAGCGCAAGGAAGAGTTCGCGCGCGACATGACGCGTGAAATGGGCAAGGTGCTGAGCGAGACGCGCGGCGACGTGCAGGAGGCGATCGACACGGCCTACTACATGGCCGGTGAAGGCCGCCGCCTGTTCGGCCAAACCACGCCCTCCGAGCTGCAGAACAAATTCGCGATGTCCGTCCGCATGCCGGTGGGCGTCTGCGGCATGATCGCGCCGTGGAATTTCCCCATGGCGATTCCGTCGTGGAAGCTCTTTCCCGCGCTGGTCTGCGGCAATACCTGCGTGATCAAACCGGCCGAAGATACGCCGCTCTCCACCTTCCATCTGGTCGAGATGCTGATGGAGGCCGGCCTGCCCGATGGAGTCGTGAACATCGTCACCGGCTTCGGTCCCGGAAGCAGGCGCGCCGCTGGTCGAGCATCCGAAGGTCCGCGCCATCTCGTTCACAGGATCGAGTGAGGTCGGCCGTATCGTCGGCCAGTCCGCTGCCGGCACGCTTCAAGCCGTGCTCGCTGGAGATGGGCGGCAAGAACGCGATGATCATCCTCGACGATGCGAATCTCGACCTCGCGCTCGACGGCGCGGTGTGGGGCGCATTCGGCACCAGCGGACAGCGCTGCACCGCGACCAGCCGCGTCATCGTGGACAAGCGAGTCGCAGGTGAATTCCTTGCGCGGATCGTCGACCGGGCGAAGAAGCTGCGCGTCGGCAATGGGCTCGACGAGAGCATCGAGATGGGGCCGCAGATCAACAAGCAGCAGATCGAAACCTCGACCCGCTACGTGAAGGTAGCGCAGGAGGAAGGCGCGGCGCTGCTCCAGGGCGGCGTGGCGCTGGCGGAGGGCGCGCACGGCAAGGGCCACTTCTTCGCGCCCACGATCTTCGGCAAGGTCAAGGAGAAGATGCGCATCGCGCAGGAAGAGGTCTTCGGACCTGTGCTGAGCGTGATCGAATGCGACGGCGTGGAAGATGCCATCCGCATCGCGAACGGAATCGAGTATGGGCTCTCGACAGCGCTCTACTCCCGCGATGTGAACAAGGCCTTCCGCGCGATCCGCGATCTGGAGGCGGGCATCACCTACATCAATGCTCCAACCATCGGCGCGGAGGTGCATCTGCCCTTCGGCGGCGTAAAGCAGACCGGCAACGGGCACCGCGAAGGCGGCACCGGCGCGCTCGATTTCTATACGACGTGGAAGTCGGTCTACATCGACTACTCCGACAAGCTGCAGCGCGCCCAGATCGACAACGCGGAATGAGCTCTTTCCAGCCGCTTGAGACATTTCTAGCTATCAGGAGAACGCATGATTATCGGAGTGCCGAAGGAAATCAAAGACCATGAGAGCCGCGTCGGCATCACGCCCGCTGGCGTGAAAGCGCTGGCCGAGGCCGGTCACAAGGTACTGGTAGAAACCCATGCCGGCGATCTCTCCGCCTTCACGGACGATGACTACCAGAGCGCAGGCGCGGAGATCGTCGGCTCCGCGCATAATGTGTGGGGCACGGCCGATATGGTCGTCAAGGTGAAGGAGCCGGTTGAAAAGGAATACGCCTTCTTTAGGCCGGACCTTACGCTCTTCACCTATCTGCACCTCGCCCCATTGCCTGTCCTCACCGATCAGTTGCTTGCAGAAGAAAGTCACCGGCATCGCGTACGAAACCATCCGCGATCGCAACAATGCGCTCCCGCTGCTGACGCCGATGTCCGAAGTTGCGGGGCGCATGTCCGTGCAGGTGGGCGCTACGTATCTGGAAAAGGAAAAAGGTGGCCGCGGCCTGCTGCTGGGCGGCGTTCCGGGAGTAATGCCGGCGAATGTCTGCATCATCGGCGGCGGTATCGTCGGCACCAACGCAGCCAAGATCGCGCTCGGCATGGGCGCGAAGGTCACGCTGGTCGACCTGAATCTGAACCGCCTGCGCGAGTTGGACGACATCTTCAACGGCCGCGTCTTCACCCTCGCCTCGAATTCCTACAATCTCGCGCTCGCTACGCGCGAGGCCGACCTCGTCATCGGCGGCGTGCTGATTCCCGGTGCGGCCGCTCCGAAGATCGTGACCGCCGCCATGGTCGTCGAAGATGAAGAAGGGCGCAGTCATCGTGGACGTGGCCATCGACCAGGGCGGCTGCATCGAGACTGCCAAGCCGACCACGCACAGCAACCCGTCCTACGAAGTGAACGGAGTCGTGCACTACTGCGTTACGAATATGCCGGCTGCGGTGCCGAACACCTCGACGCTGGCGCTGACCAACGCGACCTTCCCCTACGTGTTGAAGATCGCGCAGGTGGGGCCGAAGCAGGCCATCCTGTCGGACCCGGGCACTGCCGAGGGCGTCAACACCTACGCCGGCCAGCTCACCTATCAGGCAGTCGCGCAGTCGCAGGGAAAGCAATATCGCCCGATCCGCGAATTGCTTGCCTGACGAGCTGCGGAAGACCAGAAAAGGCGTGGCCGCGGCCACGCCTCTTCTTTTTCGACGCCGATCTCGAATTACTTACGCACCGTAATAGGGTTCTGGATGCTGAAGGTCAGCGGCGATTCCGCGCCGACGATGATCTGTTTGTTGCCGGTGAAGGCGCCAGCCGCAGTGCCGCCGCCGCCGCCTGCCAGTGCGCCGATCAGGGCACCTTTGCCGCCGCCCGCCAAGCCGCCGATCAGTGCGCCCGCACCCGCGCCGCCGCCGGCGAAGACCGCCGTGCGCTTGCCCTTGCCGCTGATGGTGCGGCTCCAGGTGTTGGAATCGATTGGCGTGGGAGCTCCGAAAACCCGAAGAGTCGTGAGCTTCAGACCCAGCACAGCAGCGCCTTTGAACTTGCCGCGCGAGTTCGCCGCCGTGACGGTGCCGCTTGCGCTAGAGCCGGTGGGCACCAGCGTCTTACCGTTCACCACGATCGGCGAGGTCACGGTCGCGTCGAAGTTGTCACCCTCATGTGCTGTGTTCGAGGCGATGCTCTGCGCCAGCCGCACCGTGACTCGCGTACCGGCCGGAATGGTATAGGTGACCGGCTGCGGCGGAGGAGCAGGGGCCGGCGTGTGCAGTGTTCGCGGGTGCCGCCGGCGTAGCGTTTGGGCGACCCGGGAGCCGAAGCTGCCGTGTTCGGTGCCGGTGCCGCGGGCTGGTTCGCTGCTGGCTGCTGCTGCGTTCTGCGGTGGCTGGTTCTTATTGCAACCGGCAACCAGGAGCAGGCCTGCCAGTGAAAATGGTAGCGCGAGGTGTGTCAGCTTGGCATGATTCATAGCGCCACTAGGATGCCACAGGCGACCCTGAAATGGCACCGTATATCGATGAATCCGCTTCTTCGGCATGTCTCCGTCGAGCAGCAGCGCAGCACGGGAAGCGCCTATAATCGCTGCGTTCGCGCACAGAGATTGGCGCCCTGGAGAGAAATTTTCGTGTTTCGCAGCCGCCGCGTAACCGTCACTCTGCTCGCAGGATGCCTTTTCCTCGCCGCCCTTCTGCTGGTTGCCCTCAATGCATTCAATCTGCGCTTCCTGAACCCGCACGACAGCAACGGCATCTTCCTTTTCACCGCGCTTTCCATCCTCGTCTTCCTGCTGCTCGTCGTTCTGCTCGTTCTGCTCTGCCGCAACGTGCTGAAGCTTTATGCCGACGGCAAAAATCGGCTGCTCGGATCCCGTCTCCGCACTCGACTGCTCTCCGGCGCGCTCATCCTGAGCTTTGCGCCTACGCTGTTCATGTTTCTCTTTAGCTATCTGCTGATGAACCGCTCTATTGACCGCTGGTTCTCGCAGCCGGTGGCGCAATTGCGCGAAGACTCCACCCGCGTCGCGCTGGAGCTGTCGCAATATGCGGCGGAAAATGCCCGTTCCGAAGCCGAATCTCTCGCCAGTTCCGTAACTCTGGATCGCAGCCTCAACCAGAAGGACATCCTCTCGGCTCTCAGCGTCATACGCAGCCATCGCATTACGCTCTCCGGCGGCTTCGTCATCATCTACAACGATGAGGAACCGGTAGTGGAGTACGCGCTGCCGCGCAATGCGGCGGTGGCACATCCCGAAATTCGTCCATGGATGGACGACGCGGACACCACAAAGCCAGCCGCCGGTGAAACGCTGCCCGCCTTTGTCCTGGCAGCGGCGCATCGCAGCGACCAGCCGATTCTGACGTTGGGCAATGTCGACTACGTCCTCGGCACGTCCGCAACGCCGTCGTCCAGCCTGGTTGTGGTCGCGCTTCCCATGCCGGCCGGCCTCTCGCGCACAGTCGGCAATATCCGCTCCGGTGCGGAGAGCTATTGGCAGCTCTTCCGCGGACGTAATCGTATCCGCAGCACCTACTTTTTGCTGATGCTGCTGCTCACCGTGCTTACGCTGTTTGCCAGCAGTTGGCTGGCTCTCTACCTGGCCAAACAGGTGACGCGCCCCGCGGAAACACTCGCCGACGCCATGGAGCAGATCAGCGCGGGCCACTACGGCCACCGCGTCACGGTGGGAGCAACGGAAGAACTGGGTGAGGTCATTCATTCGTTCAACGCCATGGCCGCCGATCTGGAGCAGAGCCGCGCGCTGGCCGAGAGCTCTACCGCGCAGCTCTCCGAAGTCAATCGCACTCTCGCCGACCGTCGCCGCGAGCTGGAGCTCATTCTCGACACGATTCCCAGCGGCGTCGCTACGCTCGATGCCCGGTTGCGTGTGCTGCTCTCGAATCGGGCCATGCTCGATCTGCTGGACCTCGACGCCGGCGCCGCCGACATCGAGCATGCACTCGCCGATCTGCCGCTCGATGTCGCTTTTCCGCCCGGCCATTAGCGAAGAAGTGCGCCGCCTGCTGCGACGCAGCCAGCGCATGCGCATCGCCGGGTCGGAAATCGATTTCGCGACTTCGGGCGGCTCGCGGCGGCTCTCCGTCACGCTTGCTGTCCTCGATCAGCCGCAGCAGCGCGGCTATGTCCTGGTGCTGGAAGACGTCACGGAGGTGCTGCGCGCCCAGCGGCAGGCCGCGTGGAAAGAGGTCGCACAGCGCGTTGCGCATGAGATCAAAAATCCGCTCACGCCCATCTCGCTATCGGCGGAGCGCATCCGCCGTCACGTCGAGAAGCCCACGCCCGAGTCTCCCACCGTGATCCGTCACTGCAGTGACGTCATCCTGAGCTCGGTCGAGACTGTGCGCACGTTGGTGGATCAGTTTGGCGCGCTGGCGCAGTTCCCGGTCTCGTCGCCTCGACCCATCGATCTCAACTCCGTCGCTGATGCCGCATTGCTGATCTTTGCCGGACGCATGGACGAAGTCCGCGTGGAGCGGCGGTATGCAACCGATCTGCCGCTCGTGATGGCTGATAAGGACGCCCTCCGCCGCGCCCTCGCGAATCTCATCGACAACGCCGCGGAGGCCATGCAGGGCACGCTGTATCGCCAGCTCACGCTCATCACCGGTGAGAATTCCGGGCGCACTATGGCGGAGATCGTCGTGGCCGACACCGGCCCGGGCGTGACCAGCGAGATGCGCGAGCGCCTCTTCTTGCCATACTTCTCGACCAAGCAGCGCGGCACCGGCCTCGGTCTCGCCATCGCTGCGAAGATCGTGCAGGAGCACCAGGGGACGATCCGGGTGGAGGAGAACAAGCCGGCCGGTGCGCGCTTCATCATCGAGCTGCCCTTTGCCGATTTGACTGCGCCCGAAAGCACAGCTCCCGCCATCGCGGAGCAGCGTTCGTGAGCCACGTCCTGATCGTGGATGACGAGGCGGACATACGCGATTCGCTGGGCGAAATTCTCGCGGAAGACGGCTACGCCGTCACCACCACGGCGACCGGCGGCGAGGCCATGGTGCTGCTGCGCGACGCCACCTACGACGCGGTGCTGCTCGATATCTGGCTTCCCGATCGCGACGGCATGGATGTGCTGCAGGAGATCCGGCAATTGGACAGCGAGATTCGCCCGGAGGTCATCATCATCTCCGGCCACGGAACGATTGAAAGCGCGGTCCGCGCGACCAAGCTGGGCGCCTTCGACTTCCTGGAAAAGCCGCTTTCGCTTGAACGCACGCTGATCCTGCTGAAGAACGCCGTCGAAGCGCGCCGCCTGCGCGCAGAAAACGAAGAGTGGAAGCGTCAGCTCTCCCCGCGCGCGCACCTCTCCGGCGAAAGCGTGCCCATTAAGGCATTGCGCCAGCAGATTAAGCTGATGGCGCCCACCAACGGCCGCGTGCTGATCTTCGGGGAATCCGGCTCAGGCAAAGAGATCATCGCGCGCGAAATTTACGTTGCAAGCCTCCGCCGCGAGGGCGTTTTCATCGAGTTGAACTGCGCCGCGATTCCGGAAGATTCCATCGAAATACAGCTCTTCGGCTATCGCCACGGAGCCGTTCCGGGCGGCCCGCCGGAGAAGCGCGGCACGCTCGAGCGCGCCAACAATGGCACGCTCTTCCTCGACGAGATTGGCGACATGAGCCTGAAAACGCAGGCCAAGGTGCTGCGCTCCATGGATGAACAGCGCTTCACGCCCGTGGGAACGTCGCAGCCCGTAAGCGTGGATGTGCGAATCATCGCGGCGACCAACAAAAACCTGGAAGACGAAATAGCCCGCGGCAACTTTCGCGAGGACCTCTTCTACCGGCTCAACGTGATTCCGTTTTATGTCCCGCCGCTCCGCGACCGCCGAGAGGACATTCCCATCCTGGTGCGCGAATTCCTTGGCGAGTTCGGCCGCGAGTACGGACGGCCACGCATCGAGATCGGTGAAGACGCTCTGAGCCTGCTGAAGCAATACCATTGGCCGGGGAACGTGCGCGAGCTGCGCAACTTGGTCGAACGGCTTGTCATCCTCAACCCGCAGGTTACCCGCATCGAGCGCAAGCATCTGCCCATGCTGGTGCATCGCGATCCGGGCCGCCTCGCTGCGGATTTCAATTCATTGCAGGAAGCCCGCAATGCCTACGAACGCGATTTCATCCTCAAAAAAGTCGATGAGTGCCACGGCAACATGAGTCGCGCCGCCGAGGCGCTGGGCCTCGACCGCACGCACCTCTATCGCAAGATGAAGGCACTCGGCATCAGCGCGCGAGAATAAGCGTCGCTACTCGCCGCCCTTTTTCCCCATCTCGGTCAACTGACGCCGCCAATCCAGCGACTCCACAAAGCCACGCGACTCACGCCAGTTCTCCTCAACAATGACGTGCAACTCCAGAAACACCCGCGTGCCCAGAAGCGACTCGATCTCCTTCCGCGCGGAAGCGCCAATCGCCTTCAATTTCGCGCCGCCCTTGCCAATCAGAATGGCCTTCTGCCCGGATCGCTCACAGTAGATCGCCGCTGCAATGCTCGTGACAGGCAGCTTTCCATCCTTGCGCGGTTTCGCGTTCGCCGGGGGTTCCTCGTAGCGCTCGATCACGACTGCGGACGCATACGGAACCTCTTCGCCGGTTTCCATCAGGATGCGTTCGCGGATCAGCTCAGCCACCAGGAAACGCTCCGGCTGATCCGTGTACTGTTCAGACGGATAGTAGCGCTGGCCTTGCGGCAGACGCTTCACCAGCTCTGTAACCAGCCGCTCCAGACCATCGCGCTTGCGCGCAGAAATCGGGACCACTGCGGCGAAGTCATGCAATGCACTGAGCCGCGCGATCAGCGGCAGCAGTTTTTCACGCTCGATCAGGTCAATCTTGTTGATGACCAGCAGCACCGGGCAATCCAGCTTGCGGATCAGCTCCAGCGCAAATTTGTCTTCGCTGATTTCCCGGCCTCTTTTCGCCCCTTCGGCCGGCTCCTCAGTAATCCGGGGCTCGCGCGTGGCATCCAGCATCAGCAGCACAATGTCGCGCTGCTCCAGGGCATCGTGCACCTCCTGCATCATGCGGCGGTCAAGCTGGGTGCTCGGCTTGTGCACTCCGGGGGTGTCCACAAATACAATCTGCGCCGCCGGATGTTTGCCCTTCTTTGCCGGCACCTCCACCACGCCCTGAATGCGCGTGCGCGTGGTCTGCGGCTTTGCGGTCACGATGGCGACCTTTTCGCCCGTGAGCGCGTTCAGCAGCGTGCTCTTGCCCGCGTTGGGGCGCCCAATGATAGAAACAAATCCAGATCGCACCGACAGTCCTCTCGTCTAGCCTACGCTGCGGACGTATGTGCTTTAGATACTCGCAGCCGCTCAACCCGCCGGTCGGTCGATGCCAGTATCTCCAGGCGCGTCTTGCCCGCCACCACGACTTCTCCCGCCAGCGGAATACGGCCGGCAACTTCACTCACCAGCCCGGCCACCGTGGTCGCCGCGTAATGCCCGTCTCGCAGGTCCTCATCGCCGGTCAGCGCCTCCAGCGCATTCACCTCCAGGCTGCCGGGAACAATCCATACACCGTCCGTCTCCTGTTTCGGCGCGTTCGCCTCGCTGTCTTCCTCGTGCTCATCGGTGATAGCGCCAACAATCTCTTCCAGCAAATCCTCGATCGTGACTAATCCAGCGACCCCGCCGTATTCGTCGATCACGATGCGCATGTGCTGCTTCTCACGTTGCATTTCGCGCAACAGCTCGTTCACCCGCTTCGTCTCCGGCACAAACGCCGCCGGGCGCTGCAGGCTGGCGACCGTGCGCGTCGAGGCTTCAGTGTCTGTAACCTGCAGCAGGTCATGAGAGAAGACGATCCCCGTCACCGTATCCAGCGTGCCCCGATACACCGGCACCCGTGAGAAGGGTCGCGTCTCCAACATGGCAAGGTAATCCGCCAACGTGGTTTCTTCCGAAACAGCGAAGACGGATGGACGCGGCGTCATCACCTCGCGCACGATTTTGTCGCCGAATTCCACCGCCGAGCGCACCAGATCGCGGTCGCTCTCTTCCAGAATGCCTTCCTCTTCACCGGCCTCAATCAATGCATCCACGGCGTCGCCCGTATCTTCCTTCTTCTCGCCTTGCGGAGCCTGCGCCAGCGACACAATGGAGAGCAGGAACTCCAGCGTCAGCTCTGCCGGCAGCACGAGAAGAAAACAGATCCGCAGCAGCCAGCGCCACTTAAGCACCCACGCGCCGCGCGTCCGCATGAAAAAGGCATACGGCAGCAGGCGGCTGAAGATGATCACCACCAGCACGATCCCAAGCGCAGCCTGCAGCACGCCCAACACCGTTGGTGGCCCAACCGACCCTTCCCGGCCAAAGAGTATCGCGCCGAAGATCAGCACGATGGCTGCCAGCGAAAGCTGCGCCAGCACAGCAGCGCAAAGCGCCAGCCGGTCGCGGGAGAAGCCCAGCGTCGGCTCAATCTGCTGCTCCCAGATCTCCATGTTGTCTTCGAACTCGCGAGAGAGGAACTTGCCCAGCTCGGAGTAGATGCGGTCCACGTAACACGCCATCGTGTGGATCACCAGCAGAACGAGCACGATCGCCACGTAGAGCCAGATCATGCGCGTACCGCCCGTCGTGATCGCTCCTGACGTGATCGCTCCTGACGTGATCGCTGCCGCGATGGCTCTGAATGTGCTCGATCCAGATTTGCTCGATCCAGACGCGCCCGCTCGATCAGCCCCTCGCTCAGCCCAAGCTCCCGGCGTAGCCGCATCTCCCTGCGGCGCATGGCGCCGTCGTCGGTCTCATGATCGTAGCCGGCAAGATGCAGCAGCCCATGCAGCAGAAGCAGCTTGATCTCCATTTCAAGTGTGTGACCGCGCTCGTCTGCCTGTCTGAGCGCTGTCTCCATCGAGATCATCAGATCGCCTGCGATACCCTCCGCGGTCGACGCCGCCGGGAAGGACAGTACATCCGTGGCTGAGTCCTTGCGGCGGTACTGCCGGTTCAGCTTGCGGATCGCCTCGTCTCCTGTCAGCAGCACGCTGACCTCGCCGGCCAGGTCGGTCGCCTTAATTGCCTGGCGCAGGAAGCGATTCAGCTCACGCCGGCGCGGACGCTTCGTCCGGGGTAGCGTCAGCTCCATTTGAGGTTCATACAGGATCATCGTTCGATCACTTGATTTCCAGCTCGCACCAGCCGCAACTGCAAAATGAAAGAGGAGGGCCGCGGCCCTCCTCGTCCCTTGACTTCGATTGTACCGGGCCACAGTTTTATTGAGGCTTCGGTGCTGGCGCCGGACGTTCGCCTTCTCCCAATTCCAGCGGCAGCTCCGCCTGCTGCTTTCCAAAGCTGTCGTAAGCGCGAATGACCCGCTGCACCAGGTGATGGCGGACAACATCTCCGTCCTCAAACTGGACAAAGCGGATTCCGTCCACGCCCTTCAGGATTTCCATCGCCTCCAGCAGTCCGGAGCGGCGTGGATTCGGGAGATCGATCTGCGTCACATCCCCGGTGATGATCGCCTTGGCGTTGTTGCCAAGCCGAGTAAGAAACATCTTCATCTGCTCGCTGGTGGTGTTCTGCGCCTCGTCCATGATGATGAACGCGTCGTTGAGCGTGCGGCCGCGCATAAAGGCCAGCGGCGCCAACTCGATCACGTTGCGCTCAATCATCTTGTCGACACGCTCCTGGTCCAGCAGGTCATAGAGCGCGTCGTACAGCGGCCGCAGGTAAGGATCGATCTTCTCCTGCAGTGTGCCGGGCAGAAAACCCAGCCGCTCGCCCGCTTCCACCGCCGGGCGCACTAGGACAATCCGGCTTACCCGCTTCGCCATCAGGGCCGAGGCCGCCATCGCTACCGCGAGATACGTCTTTCCCGTGCCCGCCGGCCCAATGCCGAAGACCATGTCCGCCTGCTCGATCGCCTCGACGTAGCGCTTCTGGTTCACCGAGCGCGGCTGCACCATGCGCTTGATGCCGCCCGTCGTCCGCTGCTTACCGCTATCTACCAGGCCCTTCAGCGTCACGCTGGGATCTGCCGTTACTAGCTTCAGCATGGCGTTCAGCTCGCCATTCTGCAGCGTCACCCCCGACCTTCGAAGCTGTTCGTAGTCATTGAAGATCCGCTCCACGCGCGCCACGCTCTCTTCCGATCCGGAGACATGAACGGCATCGGAACGCAGATCGATGCGTGTGTGCAGCTTGTCTTCGAGCAATCTCAGATTTTCGTCGCGGGTCCCGAACAGGGGCTCGATGTTGGGCGTGATTTCCAGGGCTTTATTGATCAAGCGGACAGAAGACCTCCTGCAACTCCGGCACTCCAGAGCTGCGGCTGCATGATTGGGTTGAAAACGGTGGGAAGGGAACGCATCCGGCGGCCCGGCACAGGCATCTTCCTGCCCGATGCGTGCCTGCCGCGTTGGACCATCCCTCGGATGCGCACAGACTAGCCTCTCCCCGGCAGGGCGTCAACGGCGATTTGATGAATATCCGTTACGCATTCCTCACCTGCCATTTACGATGCCTGAACCGCTCGGGAAGACTCAGCGAGCTCCATATGGCGTGGCTGGCACACCGAGACGCCCATTGACCCTCCGCGGGCCACACGATAGACTTGTATTTTGCAGAGGATGCGGCGTGAGTGCCACCGTCTGCATCGCTCCACACACACCAAAGACATTCTTGTAAGGAAGCTCATGGCAAACCATGTTTCATCCCTGAAGCGCGCCCGTCAGACCGAGCGCAAGACTGCGGTCAACCGCGCCAATAAGACCCGCGTGCGCGGCAGCCTGCGGGCCCTCCGCGAGGCCCTGCAGAAGGGTGACTCCAAGGAAGTTGCGGCTCAGTACCGCGCCACCGTCTCTGCGCTGGACAAGAGCGTGCAGAAGGGCACCCTGCACAAGAACACCGCCTCGCGCTACAAGAGCCGCCTGAGCGCGCGCGTCAAGGCAGTCTCCACCAAGAAGGCATAAGCTCGGCCTGGAAACTGGAAAGGCCGGGACATCGCCGCTCCGGCCTTTCTCATCCCTGCCTCAATAAGACACGGGCAATCGCCACAATTTAAACGTGAGCGACTAAACGAAGCGAACCCCGCAAAAGGCGCCCCAGGCGCATGTGCCCGGACGGCCAGTCCCCGGAGGCGGATGTGCCGGGCAGCCGGTCCTATTTCGCCGCCCGCTGGCTCGAAGCCGGGGGAGCCGGTGAGGGCAGATCGTATACCTCCACCGCACCGCGATTCAGCACCGCCAGCCGGCTGCCATCCGCCGATAATGCGAAGTTGCCGCCGGCGCTCACGATCGGCTTGAGCAGCAGGGCAAACCGCAGGCTGCCGGAATGGCTGTCCAACACGCTGAGCACCTGGTTCTGCACCTCGTCATCGTCGATCGGCTCGCGCGCGGAAACCGGCCGGCTGACGGCCAGCCAGGAAATCGCGACCGACGCGCCATTCTGAGATACGCGAAATGCCGGCCAGGTAAAATTCGCCTGCCACTTTCCATCCCACAGCTTCTGCTGGTTCAGCGAGTAGGCAGCAACATAGCGATCGTTGTGGCCCGGTGGGCAGCTCAACACCAGCACACTGTCGGAGTTCAGCACCTTCTCCGTTGGATCGCAGGTCGAGTCAATTTCCGCCACCGGAACGCCGTCGCTGTCCGCTGCCACAGCCTTTTCATAGGGCCGGAATTTCAGCTCCCAGACGTTCTCCTTGCGCTGCTTCTGCATGAAAAAACCATCCGCGCTGGTGGGCACGTCGCCCGCGGCATCCGCATGCGCGCTCATCACTAGCTTCGGCTGATCGAGCCGCATCATCTGCACCTGCACATCTTCTGCCGGCGGATTCCCCCTCGCAGCGCAGCCTGCCTCATCAGGCGCTCGTGCTCCTCCTGCGTGTGTCTCTCCAACTCATTCTCCACGACCAGCAACTTGCCATCCGGAGAGGTCTGGACCTCCTCCAGTTCTGTCGGCGATTGGTAAAGACGCTTCAGGTGCAGCTTGTTATCGACTTCAAACAGCCGCGATCCGATGCGCAGCAGCACCTTGTTTTCGCCCAGCTTCCACAGATACCGCCCACGGTCGTGCAGCAGCCATTCGTCCTGGGCCACAATCTTTCCGGTTGGCAATTCCAGAACGTCGGCCTGAACCACCTGGTCCAGCCCATCGGAGTGCTGCTGCCGGACCAGCAGATGTGGCTCGCGAAAGGTCAGCAGCACATGTGTCGGATCCAGAAATTCCAGCGATGAAGAACTGTACCGGGCAAGCAGATACAGCTTGCCGGGCGCCCGATAGCCAAGCTGTTGCACCGGAATCCGAGCCACCGGCTGAGGGCCGCTGTCATGCTCGCGCGCCAGGACGGGCGTCATTCCGAGGCACAGCACCAGCGCCAGGAGAATCGCCTGTTGCCAGCGGGCCGCGAACTGCGCACGGCATTGCACCTCTCTATTCTGCTACAAGAACGCCACCATCAGCGAGGGCAGAAATCGGCTCCAGATGGCGAATTTCCCGCCTGCGCGTAAAGCGCCGGTACGGCACGAGTTCCCCCGAGCGGCTACTTTGCTGTTGAAACGAGGTTTCCGCTGTAGATAAGGATCCTCCCGGACGTTGTACTGGCCGAACTGCTGTAGTTGTAATTCAGAGCATTGAAGGCCAGCCCAGTCGCTCCCCAGCGAACAAGACGCCGTGGCGATCCGTTGACGTTGGGGAAGATATACAAACCGGTGGGCGAAAATTTGGTCAAGTTGAACGCTGCAATCGTCCCTGCCGTCGAGCCCCCGCTTCCGTCGTTCACAAAAAAGGGTTGATTCAGCGTTCCGTCCGCCGCCATCACGCCGTAATAGGAATAGTGTTCAGCAGCACCTCCGGTCGCGGGATTCACGACATATCCGTTGTCCCCGTAAACAAGCTGTGTCACGTGTTCATAGTGGATGTGCGGATTGGCGGATCCAGGCATTGCGCCGCGATAGTCCTTGATGATGCCGGGGCCGGATGCGCTCACCGGTATCGAGTAGAAATCGAATCCCGTTGATTCATTGTTCGCACCGTATATGACTGTCGCCTCTTTGCCCCAGGTGATTGTTCCAAGAAGCAGATCGAATCCGCCGTTGCCTTGGGAATGATTTCGGCCGCAAGAAAGAAGATCGATAACAAGGCAAATAGGAAAAGGCAGAATCCAGGAATACAACTCAACGAATTGTTCCGTCGCATAAAGGCGCAGCCCGTTCGTTCTCACAACAGAGATAATCGACAGGCTACTTTATTTGGTAACGACTGCTATGTTCTGAGGTTCAGCAATTTAATTTGTTCTCTATTTCCCGTAATTTTCCGGCACCTTCGCTTACATCTTCAGCAATTTATTGACCCGCCGGCCGCAACGATCTCGAAGGTCTTGGAATGCTTTCCTTGTCCTTCGAACCATCCGCCAATCAACCTCGGCATCAGTTTGACTTTGCAGTCAGGAAACCCGTTTGATAGCACTTCAGCGGAAATTCCTTGCAAGTATCGGAGATACCTTCCCCATGCGCCTTTTTCCCGCCGTCCTCTCCATTGCCTGCCTCATCGCGCCCGCCATGGACGCCCAGACCACCGTCAGCCAGCAAACCCGTATCCAGCTGCACGGCCTCGATCCCTCGCTGCGGGACACCTCGACCGATCCCTGCGTCAACTTCTTCCAGTACGCCTGCGGCACATGGCTGAAGCACAATCCGATCCCGCCGGATCGCTCCTCCTACGGCATCGACACGCAACTCACTGAGAACAACAACCTGGTGCTGAAATCGATCCTCGAGCACGCCAGCGATCCCGCGGTGCAGCGCGATCCGGACACCCAGAAGATTGGCGATTTCTACGCCACCTGCATGGATACACAGGCAATCGACAAGACGGGACTCGGTGGGCTTCAGCCCACGCTCGATCGCATCAACGGCCTCACCAGCACGAAAGATCTGGCGCCGCTCGTCGCCGATATGCAGCGAAATGGAGTCCAGGTACTCTTCCGTCTGGCCAGCGAAGAGGACTACAAAGACGCCCGGCACATGATCGCAACCGCCACTCAGCCGCGCCTTGGTCTTCCGGAGAAGGGCTATTATCTGCGAACCGACGAGAAATCCGTTACGCTCCGCAAGCAATATCTCGAACACGTCACCCACATGCTCACGCTGGCAGGTGAGCCTGCAGATCAGGCTGCGGCCGACGCCAGCCGCGTGCTTGATCTCGAAACCAAAATGGCTACCGGCTCGCTGAGCCGCGAAGAGATGCGCGACCCGGCGAAGCTCTATCACCCGACGGAGCTCGCCCGCTTCCGCTCTCAAGTGGGCGCGTTCGATGTGGATAGCTATCTGCGCACCCTCGGAACGCCGGCTTTCACATCTCTCAATGTGTCCACTCCCGCCTACTTCGACGCGCTGAACAAGATTCTCCCCGAGACCGACCTCGCCTCCGTCAAGGCCCTGCTGCGCTGGGATCTCCTGCACTCGACACCCGGCACGGCATTGCCCGCCGCGCTCGACAACGAGCAGTTTGCGTTTTATGGCAAGACGCTCCGCGGCCAGCCGGAGCAGCAGGTACGCTGGAAGCGCTGCGTAGAGTCCGTCGATGGATCACTCGGCGAGGCCCTGGGTCGCGTTTACGTCGCTCAGCAGTTCAGCGCACAGGACAAGGCCCGCAATACCGAAATCATGAAAGACATCGAAGCAGCGATGGGCCGGGACATCCAGCAGCTTGACTGGATGAGCGCGCCGACAAAGACGAAGGCAGAAGACAAGCTCGCGGCAGTTACGAATAAGATTGGCTATCCCGACCGCTGGCGCGACTATTCCAGCCTGACCATCACGCGCGGCGACGCAGTCGGCAACGAGCGGCGCTCGGCCGCCTTTGAACATCACCGCACACTCGCCAAAATTGGACGTCCCACGGATAAGCAGGAGTGGGACATGAGCCCGCCAACGGTGAATGCCTACTACAACCCCCAGGACAACACCGTGAATTTTCCTGCCGGCATCCTGCAGCCGCCCTACTACGATCCGCACATGGGCGATGCCGTGAACTACGGCCAGGCAGGCGGGCTCGAGGGCCACGAGCTCACACACGGCTTTGACGACGAAGGCCGTCAGTTCAACGGCGAGGGCAACTTCAGCGAATGGTGGACGCCGGTTGACGAGCAGAAGTTCAAAGAGCGCGCCGACTGCGTCGTGAAGCAGTACGACGGCTTTGTCGCCGTGGACGATCTACATGTAAACGGCAAGCTGACGCTCGGAGAAAACATCGCGGACATCGGCGGCATGCGCCTTGGCTACCTGGCATGGCAGCATCGGCTAAAGGAACAGGGCGCGAAACCGGAGGCCGACCTGAGCGGCATGACGCCGGCGCAGCAGTTCTTTACTGCATATGCGCAGAGCTGGTGTTCCAGCACGCGACCGGAAACCATGCGCCTTCGTGTGCAAACCGACCCGCACTCTCCCGAGGAATACCGCGTCAACGGCGTGGTCGAAAACCTGCCCGAGTTTCAGCAGGCCTTCGGCTGCAAGGCCGGCCAGCCAATGGTCAGCGCCAACGTCTGCAGAATCTGGTAAGGAGCACGATTGCTTGAGAATTATCGGCTCACCGTCTTCCGCGCTGTGGCGGCGCAGCGCAGCTTCCGCCGCGCGGCAGAGCAGCTCTACCTTACGCAGCCTGCAGTAACCCAGCAGATCAAGGCGCTAGAAGAGCTGATCGGGCTCCCGCTCTTCGATCGCAGCGGGCGTGAGGTCACGCTGACCGCAGCCGGAGATCTCCTGCTGCGCTATGCGGAAGAGTCTGGTGCGGTGCTGGAACGCGCCGCGATTGAGCTGGCCGCTCTGAAAGGCCACCTCTCCGGCACGCTGCGCATCGCGGCATCCACGACCATCGCGCAATACATACTGCCGCCGCTACTGGGTGCGTTCCTGCGGTTGCATCCCGCAGTGCGCGTGGAGCTCGAAAGCAGCAACACTGAGTCAGTTGCCGACGCCATCGCTACCGGCCGCGCCGCCCTTGGCCTGGTGGAGGGCCCGCCGCACGCGAGTCAGGTCCGTTCCGAAATCTGGCTCCCCGACGAGCTTGTTCTGCTGGCGCCGCCCAGCCATGAGTGGGCGAGCCAGCGATTCATCACCCTCCAGCAACTCGCGGCTGCGTCGTTGCTGATGCGCGAACGCGGCTCCGGCACGCGCGAAGTCATCGAAACCACACTCGAAGCTGCGGGCCTGCCTGCGCGCGATCTTCGCATCGCGATGGAGCTCAACTCCACCGAAGCCATCCTGGGCTGCATCGAATCCGGGGTTGGCGTCGGTTTCGTGTCGCGCAGTGCCGTTCAGCGCCAGCTCGCCATCGGCACCCTTGCGATCGTGCAGGCAAAGGGGCTCTCCATCCCTCGTGACCTCCTTCTCTTGATGCCTGCTGGTCCTGAGCCCACCGGTGCCGCAGCCGCTATGCTCGAGTTGCTCCGCCAGCACCGCTCGCAGTTGCGCCGAGCGCCTGCACGCCGATAAGCGCAAGCTATCGGCCATCACAATTTGCACTTGGACGCGCGCACCTCTCACTCCGAAACTCGATATGTGACCCACACCGGAGCAAAGCGCCTCTTTCTTGTCTCCGTCGTCATCGCGTCCAGCGCGCTCATCTCGCCGGCACTGGCGCTGGCCGGCGGCATCGCCTTTGGACTCCTGCTGCCTCACCCCTTCGCTGCAGAAAGCCGCGATCTCTCGCGCCTGCTGCTGCAGGCATCGGTGGTCGCCCTCGGCTTCGGCATGAACCTGCATCAGGTGGTGCACGCCGGCGCATCGGGATTCGCCTACACCGCCATCAGCATCACCTTTGCCATCCTGCTTGGCACCTTGTTGGGAGCGGCGTTTCGCGTCAGTCGCAAGGCATCCTTTCTCATCACGTGCGGCACCGCAATCTGCGGCGGCAGCGCCATCGCGGCCATCGCCCCCATTAGCTCCGCCAGCGATGAGGACATGGCTGTCTCACTCGGCACCGTCTTCACTCTGAATGCCGTCGCGCTGCTCATATTTCCGGTGATCGGTTTCGCATTGCACCTTACCCAGTCGCAGTTCGGCCTCTGGGCAGCACTCGCCATCCACGACACCAGCTCAGTCGTTGGAGCGACCGCGCGCTACGGTCCACAGGCGCTCACCATCGGGACCACGGTCAAGCTTGCCCGCGCCCTCTGGATCGTCCCCGGCGCCCTCGCCACCGCGGCAATCTCAAAGAACAGCACTCGTATCCAGTGGCCGTGGTTCATCCTGTACTTCTGCTTCGCCGCCCTCGCCAGCACCTACATCCACGCCGGAGCTGCTCTCTTTGCAGCCTTAGCCAAGCTCGGCCGCTCGGGGCTCACCGTCACGCTCTTCCTCATCGGTACCGGAATCTCCAAGGCCACGCTGCGCAAGGTTGGCGTGCGTCCCATGCTGCAGGGCGTCGCACTGTGGATCATCATCGCGACGCTCGCGCTCTGGGCCATTCGCGCGCACCTCATCGCAATCTAAACGCCGTCCCGTTCCGCTCTCGGACATGAGAGCGTGCCGCCGCACCGTACAGTAGTGCTATGCCTGCGACGACCACGTCCACAAGCCGTGCCGCCTATTGGCTTGGATACGGCGCGTGCGCGCTGGCCGGTTGCTTCTGGGGCACGGGCTTCTACTTCGGAAAAGTAGTGCTGGCCTCGATGGGCGTGGGCCACATGGTCTTCTATCGTTTCGTCTTCGCCTGCATCGGCCTCTTGCCCTTTGCGCTGCGCCATCGCCCGCAGCTCAACGCACGGGAATGGCGTCTGCTGCTGATCGCCTCATTTCTCGGTATCCCGGTGCAATATCTCGTGCAGTTCTACG
Organism: uncultured Acidobacteriaceae bacterium; assembly: GCA_963797895.1. GTDB lineage: Bacteria > Acidobacteriota > Terriglobia > Terriglobales > Acidobacteriaceae > KBS-83. The sequence goes on along the minus strand of CAWCRD010000005.1, from coordinate 323,762 downwards.
GGCTATCGCTCACGACGGTGTCCCATGCATCGCTCATGGTCGGCAGCATGCCGGTACTGCTCGGCGTAGCGGCCACGCTCTTCGCTGGCGAGCGCCTGGACCGCATCGGATGGGCCGCGCTGGTCAGCTCCACTATCGGCGTCGCGATGATCGTGCTGGCTGGCCATCACGCCGAGGGAGGCAAAGGCCCGTCCCTGATCGGGGATCTGCTGGTCCTCGCCGCGCTGCTGGTCTCGCTCTTCTGGATCCTTATGAACAAGCGGCTGATGGAACGCCATCCGCCCGCAGTCATCACGGTGTATGGCGTCTATACCGGAGCCGTCATGATCGCCGCATGGGTGCTCTTTCACGACGGCGCCCCGCCGGTCCATGGCGTACCGATGGCGGCCTGGCTCGCCTCGGCGGCCAGCGGACTCTTCTGCACCGCGGGCTCTACCCTGCTATGGAACTGGGGCATCCACCACGTTCCCGCTTCCCGTGCCGCCGTCTTCCTTAACATCGAGCCGATGCTCGGCTCCCTCCTTGGCGTGGAGCTGCTGGGCGACCGTCTTGGGCCACCTGCCTGGGTCGGTGGAGTGCTCATCCTGGCCGCTGCCATTACGCTGACCACCCGCCCGCACGGCGTCGATACCGTCGGCCTAATGGAGTAGTTTATGCCCTTGTTTTCTGAATGTTTACGATTGCTTCGGTGGGCAGAAATTCACAGGCCGAGGTTACTACCGAAACGGGAATCAGCTTGATATCGTAGGGGAACAAAAGGCGAATAAGAGGTGCCCCATGGTTTTCCTTCCGTCCCCCGCCCTTCGCAAAATCTGCCAGCTCGTCCAGCGGATGCGTAGACACCCTGACCTCCCAAAACCACCCCGGAGCGCGCCATGCCGCACTCGCGACTTGCCCGATCCCGCCCGGTTTATGGATACCTCCGTGAACACAAATACCGGCTCGCGCCCAACGCGCAAACGCACGCATGCGCCCGGCCGAGCCGGACAATGAGCTTCCCCCACGGGCGGCCCGGCCGAGGCCGCCTCACTTTATGTCTGCCATCGTAACCGCTCCACATCCGGTCGCTGCCGCAGGGCGTCGATCACAGCCGGCTCGCCATGCTCCTGCCGCGGCGCCCGCCAGCGCAGCTCGCATTGCACCACAACGCGCTCTCTCGCACGGAAGACATCCACCGTCCACGCATGCACCTTCAGGCCGCTCTGCTTCACCAGCGTACGTAATTCGCGCGAAAGCTCTTCGTTGCCAGTGACCACGCAAAGCGAGCCCCGATGATCCTGGGACATATGGTTTTCGACGATCCTCAGCACCCATAGCGTGAACAATGTAAGCACCAGCCCGGCCGTGCCCAGCAGGATTTTTCCCGCGCCAAAGCAGAGACCCAGCATCGTGACCATCCACAGCGTCGCTGCCGTGGTCACGCCAAGCACCATCTCACCTTTGCGCAGAATTGCGCCCGCCCCGATGAATCCCATGCCGGAGAGAATGCCTAGCGGAAGACGCATCAGGTCAAGAACGGAGAAGGAGCTAGCATTTTTGCCCGAAGTTCCCAGCATGCCGTTAGCGAGAATCATCGCGAGCGATGCCGCCAGGCACACCAGCACATTGGTGCGGATGCCCGCCGCCTTCCCCCGCTCATCACGGTCCAGGCCGACCAGCACGCCTGCGATGAACGTACAGGCCAGTCGAACCGCAATATCGCCCCAGCTAAGAGTGAATGGCATATGCGCATCTCCGTTTCAACGTTCATCGCGGAGATGATCGCCGGCATGCGTATGTTGCCTGCAAGTGCAGCAGTACGACAAGCAATCCGTCATCCTGAGCGGAGCGCCGCAGGCGCGTCGTCGAAGGACCTGCTGTACCTCTCGATTGAGATCGGTCTAAAGCGCTCTTCAACCAGGCAGGACTATAACTCCATGGCGTACTGTGCGCTCAGCAATCCAATCGAAGACTGCGCCGGCTCCTCGCTGGCCAGCGCCAGCACCAGCCGCTCCAGCACCAGCCGCTTGTCGGGTGGCGAGGAGCGCAGTTCAAGATCGGCGCGCGCGATCAGCCGCAGCGCGCGCGTCAGATCGCGGCGGCTTTTGTAACGCCGCGCCTGCCGGATGAGATCGTCCGCCGCAAACGGCGGCATGCGGAAGCCCTGCCACAGCGCCTGCCAGATGGCGCGCGAGTCTCGCACGTTCTTTTCCAGGATCACGAGCATCTGCCGGAAGGTCCGCGCCAGCATGTAGAGATGACCGATGGCCGATTCCTCGCCGCCATCCGAAGCATTGAGCAGGCCCTGCAGCAGCGCGAGCGCGCGCGGACGGTCCTTGGCCGAGATAGCGTCCGTCAATTCATAAAGCGAGCGCTGCTTTGCGCCGAGCACCATCGTCTCCACATCGCCCAGCGTGATGCGCCGCCGTTCGCCGGTGAACAGAATCAGTTTCTCCAGCTCGCTCGCCATCAGCATCATGTCCGCGCCCAATGCATCAGCCAGTTCGCGCGCGGCGTCCATTTCGAGCGCGCTTCCCCGCGTTTCTGCTTCAGCCACCAGCCAGCGCATCGCGTCGCTCTCTTCCACGCGCACCAGTTCCACCATGCCGCACCAGTCGCCGAGCGTTTCGCGGATGCGTTCGTAGCGGTCCTTGTCCTGCATGTCCATGCGGCGCAGATCAGCAGGAAGATGCAGATGGTCGGCAACGAAGATCAGAAGCGCCTGCGGATTCGGCGATCGCCCATATGCATCGAGCGCGGCGAACTCATCCTTCTTCGCGCCGCGGCCGTAGAGTGTCTTCACAGTTGCGCAGAAAGAGCACCTGAAACGGCGCCATCAGCGATGGTGTCTGTGCGCGATCGAGCGCTTCGAAGATGCTGGTCTCAGTAAGGTCGATCTCGGCGAGAGCAAAGTCGCGCATGGCCGGATCGATCAACGTATCCAGAACGGCGCGCCGGCAGCGCTCGTAGAGATACATCTCATCGCCAAGCAGCACATATCCCGGCCGCAGCGCTCCGCCCTTGCGCGACGCTTCGATTTCGGCAAGGAAGCGGTCCGACGATGCAAAGCTGCGCAGCCCGCTAGCCATAAGCAGTCTCTCGGTCCCGGAAATGTCGCAGGCGGCTCAGAACGACTCCAGCATATCGCTCACCAGCGACTGCGCAAAGTCTCTGGAGAGACGCGCCATCGCGGGGGAATCTTCCTGCACAAATGTAGCGAGGTCGGATGTGGCTTCGTACTGCTGATGGAAAATGTATCCGTCGTGCCGGTAGAGCACCCGGCCATCGCGATCGGTCAGCGAGACACTCGCCGTAAGCGTGATCATGTAGCTCGAGGACTGGCCGCTGGTCACGTTGTAGGTGTAGGGAACGATCGTCTCGCTCAGAACAGTTCCCTTTAGCACAGCATCCGCGTCGCCTGATCCTCGCGCGGCAGCACGTGGAACTTCGTGCGCGTGTTCAGCTCGCGCACCGTCGCCTGTGTCAGCGTCACTTCGGTGTGCGAGAACTGCGTTCGGTTCTCGAAGAAGGGCACAGCGATGGTATGCACATCCTCCGGAATATGCGCCGCCGAGCCTAACGTGTGATAGCCGCAGCCGCTAAGAAGCAACAGGGGCGGAGGCGGAACGAGTCGAAATGACGCGACGCATGCTGCAATCATTCTCGCAGAGTGTCTGCCGTGCAAAAGAAGACGGCCGCTCTGGAAGAGCGGCCGTCCGGTTGTTGTCGCGAATGTGCTATGCAGGCGAGGGGCTGCCTTCCGGGAACCCTGCTCCGCGGCCTGGCTCCGGCTTCAGCACCTTCACCTCAGGATCGCCGCTGGCCGAACCGTTCGAAGGCGGGTTCAGCGGCGGCAGCTCGCGTCCTTCGATCAGCATCTTGATCTCGTTCGCGTCGATCGTCTCGCGTTCGAGCAGCGCCGTCGCCAGCCGATGCATGATCGGCTGGTTCTGGTCGAGGATGCTGTACGCCGACTGATAGCCCGCGTCCACCAGGTTGCGGACCTCGCTGTCGATCTGCCGCGCAGTCTCCTCGGAGAAATCGCGATGCTGTGCGATCTCGCGGCCCAGGAAGATCTGCTCCTCCTTCTTGCCGAAGGTGAGCGGACCCAGCCGGCTCATGCCGTACTCGCAGACCATCTTGCGCGCCAGTTCCGATGCGCGCTCGATGTCGTTGCCGGCGCCCGTGGTCATCTGCTTGAGATAAATCTCCTCAGCGCAGCGGCCGCCCATCAGGATGGCGAGCTGCGTCTCCAGATAATCCTTGGTGACGGTGTGCTTGTCATCTGTAGGCAAGCTGCATCGTGACACCCAGCGCCATCCCACGCGGGATGATGGTGACCTTGTGCAGCGGATCGGCATGATCGCGCAAGGCAGCGACCAGCGCGTGGCCCGCTTCGTGATATGCCGTCACCCGCTTCTCTTCATCGGTCAGCAGCATCGATTTGCGCTCAGCGCCCATCAGGACCTTGTCTTTCGCCAGCTCAAAGTCATACATGTGGACGGCCTTGCGGTTGGAGCGCGCAGCGGTCAGCGCCGCTTCGTTCACCATGTTGGCCAGATCGGCGCCGGAGAATCCCGGTGTTCCGCGAGCCAGCACGCGAAGATCGACATCATCCGCAATCGGCACCTTCTTCGAATGGACGCGCAGCACCTCTTCGCGTCCACGCACATCCGGACGTCCCACCACCACGCGGCGATCGAAACGCCCGGGGCGCAGCAGCGCGGGATCGAGCACGTCGGGCCGGTTGGTGGCTGCGACGAGGATCACGCCATCGTTTGACTCGAAGCCGTCCATCTCGACCAGCAACTGGTTCAGCGTCTGCTCGCGCTCATCGTGACCACCGCCCAGACCGGCGCCGCGATGGCGTCCCACGGCGTCGATTTCGTCGATGAAGATGATGCACGGCGCATTCTTCTTGCCCTGCTCGAAGAGGTCGCGCACGCGGCTCGCGCCCACGCCGACGAACATCTCTACGAAGTCCGAGCCGGAGATAGAGAAGAACGGAACGTTCGCTTCACCCGCGACAGCGCGTGCCAGCAGCGTCTTGCCGGTACCCGGAGGCCCGACCAGCAGCACGCCCTTGGGAATGCGGCCGCCGAGCTTCTGGAACTTCTGCGCCTCGCGCAGGAATTCGATGATCTCCTTCAGCTCTTCCTTGGCTTCGTCCACGCCGGCCACGTCCTTGAACGTGACCTTCTTCTGCTGCATGGAAAGCAGTCGGGCGCGGCTCTTGCCGAACGACAGCGCCTTGTTTCCGCCGCTCTGCATCTGGCGAATCATGAAATACCAGACCGCGCCGATGATCAGGATCGGCGAAAGCTGCAGCAGGATCGGCCACCACGCGCTGCCCTGCGTGTTCTTCACCGTCATCGAGACCTTGTTGTCCTGCAGGGTCTTGTACATGTCCGGGTAATTCGCCGGCACGGTAGTGTGGAAGCCGTTGTCCTTATTGTTGCGGAAGTGACCCGTCACCGTGTTCTCGTTAAAGGTCACATCCTGGACCTGGCCCTGCCGGGCATCGTCCATGAACGTGGAGAAGGAAATCTCCTGGTCCTTGCCGTTGCTCGTGCTCTTCTGGACGATCTGCCATAGCAACACGAGGCAGGCCAGAATGAAGACCCAGAAGAGTATCGATTTGACCGTCGAATTCACGAAAAACCCTCATTTCTCTCACGCCACGGAAGCAGCATCCCTAAGGATGCGCCGTCTGCCGGGATCCTCTCGCCCGGAAAGCAACCCGATGCGTTTCCTTAGGAATTAGACGTGCAAAGCCGGCCTTAGGTGCAACTTCCGGCATCCGCCGGCCCGCAGCATCCTGAAACCTGATAGCCAGCCGCTCACGCTCCGGTGACCGTACCCAGGATTCTACTCCGAGCCCTGTTCCGAACAGCAAGGAAATGCCTGATCCGGTAGCAAAAACCTCGTTACCTTGGAGCGAGCCTCGCCCTTGGGCGCTCGAATGTTCCACGTGGAACATTCGCTTTGCCGCTCCGGATGTTCCACGTGGAACATTTTTAAAGCTGCCAGGAAAATCGACCTCTTCGAAACTTTAGTCTGCCAGTTGCCCGAAACAGGAGCCTAGTGGGTTCTTGCGCCGTCTCGAGTACCGGAAGATCTCTCCGATTCCCGCAATGGCTCTACTGCCATCTGGAGACCCGGCGTCCACTCCACCTCGACTCCTCTCATCCATACGATGCTGTTTCCCGCTGCGAGCACGGGCCAGAGCCGCCGTTCCGCTGCGGAAATCCCACGCCGCTCCAGCACCTCCTTGACAGTCTTCACCCCGCGGCTGTGCGGCAGGCGGAGCTGGTCGCCTGCTCGCGGCGTACGCAGCATCAGCGTCTCGCCCGTCGGCAGGCCGCCATCTGTGATCACGCGATACCCATATTCTTTTGCCTCGACGACGCCCGGCACCGGCACCACCAGTTCCGGCAGCGCGCTGTTCACTCTCGACGGCAGTGCGGACAATTCGCAGTTCTCGTATCGTCCGCTCGGCGGTTACGCCCGCTCCCAATTCAATTTTTCCCCTCTTGCCCGCAGCGCGCTCCTCCGCTGTCGCCAGCGCCAGCAATGCCTCGGTCTGGTCGAAATTCAGCGCGGCACCGACCCGCTCCGCAGCCGCCCGCAGAACACGCCGCTGCAATGCGGGGTGCATGGCGCGAAGGCGCTCCAGCTCCATGGCAACGCCCGCTTCGCCGGGCCGGGTGGACGTTGCCCGTCCCCCTCCTCGCACGGGCTTGCCGGGAAGGAGGATGCCGGGCAGAACGCGGGCCAACTCACGCGACCACCACGCCTCCTCGTCGCGTGCAACCGCGGCCATCCGGGCCAGTTGCTCGGCGATCCGCGGCTGGAACTCCTTCATCTGCGGCAGCAACGTGTAGCGCACCCGGTTGCGAGTAAAGGTCAGCTCCTGGTTTGTGCTGTCCTCGCGCCAGGGTTGCCCACGCGCCTCCAGGTACGTGACGATCTCGGCGCGGCTCACCTCAAGCAGCGGCCGGACAATCCGGCCACCCTCAGCCGTGACAACAGGCGCGATGCCGCCCAGACCTTCCGTCCATGCGCCGCGCAACAGCTTCATCAGGACCGTCTCCGCCTGATCATCCAGCGTGTGGGCAGTCGCGACAGCATTGACCTGCCGCGAGGCAAGCAGCTCATCGAAACAGCGGTAGCGCAGCGCGCGCGCCGCCTCTTCGATTCCGCGGCCACGCTCCGCCGCAAGCGCCGCGACATCGCCGTGCTCCGTGCGCAGTGGAACGTCGAGCTGGCGCGCCAGATTGGCGACGAACTGCGCATCGCCATCCGCCTCAGCGCCGCGCAAGCCGTGGTGCACATGAATGGCAGAGAGCACGATTCCCGTCTCGGCGCGCATCCGCCATCGCCGACCAGCAGCGCCACGGAATCCGCGCCGCCCGAGACCGCCACCGCAACCCGGTCCCCCGGCTGAAAGTAGTGGCGTGCCCAGCCGAGCTGCGGACTGTTTGCCATCGCAAACCCAGTGTACGAGGGGAAGGACCAGCGCGTTCTATACTCACAGGCATGCCAGCTACGCGCGCCGCCACTGCTGCCGATGCCGCCATCATCACCCGCCATCGCCGGCGTATGTTTGTGGATGCAGGCCGCTCGGACAACCGGATCCTGGACGTGATGGAGGAGCATTTTCAGCCCTGGGTCACCGAACAGCTCCAGTCCGGCAAGTACATGGGCTGGCTGGCGTTGGACGACGCCGGCGAGGTGATCGGCGGCAGCGGCCTGATGCTTCTCGACTGGCCGCCCCATCCGCTGGACCCTACATCCGTGCACCGCGGCTACCTGCTCAACGTCTATGTAGAGCCGGCACACCGCAGAAAACACATTGCGAGCCGCCTCATCGAGCTTGCGCTGGCCGAAGCGCGGCGTCGCCGCGTCCGCGTTGTCGCGCTGCACTCCACCGACGCCGGACGCGCGCTCTATGAAAGCAATGGCTTCCGCGCCACGAACGAAATGTTCTACGTCGAATCCGTCGAGGGTTAAGTGGCTAGGGCTAGCTCGTATATGCGGCCTCATCTGAGCCGCTAGCGTGCGTCTTAACGCCGTCCACAAGAGCGGCGTGACGAGCGCCACGATCTCCGGCACGGTCTCTTCCGCTGACGGCCGATCCGGCATATTCAGCCATTCTTTTACCGCCCCGTAGATGGCCCAGCTTACTGCGGCAGACCGCATAGCCTGTCGCTCTTCCGGAAGCGATGTGTGCTTCGCCATACCCTCCCCGATCACGCGCCGGATTGCGGCGATCATCGCGGCATCTTCCAGCGCCTCGACATTGCTGCGGCGCTCGCACCCGCTTTGAGAGTCACGCACGGTCGCCAGGTAGTCGCAAGCAGCCAGAATGATGGCGCGGGCAGCCGAGGGGCATGTGCCATCGAAGCGGACGGAGCGCTCCGCAGCATTTTGTGGAAGCCACCGGCAATCATCGCCTCCAACAGGGAGAACTTATCCGTGTAGTGGTCGTAGAAGGTGGCCCGGTTCAGCGTGGCGACATCGGCGATATCCTGCACCGAAATATCGTCAAATGGCTTCGATCCAAGGAGTTGCAAGAGAGCGTCGTGAAAAAGCTGCCGCGTCTTGCGGATTCGTGGATCGCGTACCTCACAGTCGGAAATCGGCATAACAAGATTCCAAATCTTTTCTGAATCGCCTAAACGACATCTGTCGTCGTATGAAACGACATCTGTTGCTTTGACGACATGTGTCGACGAGGAGATGCAAATCTATGCAAACATTACTTCATCTGGATGCCAGCCCGCTCGAAACCTCCATAAGCCGGGAACTAACCCGGGAATTCGCTGCAACCTGGAAGGCCGCTCACCCGGAAGGTGCTGTGATTTACCGCGACCTCGCCGCCCAGCCTTCTGCTCCCATCAGTCAGCCCTGGGTGCACGCAGCCTACACCCCTGCCGAGGCGCGCACCGCCGAACAGAAAGCCATGCTTGCGCATTCCGAAGAGCTCATTCACGAGCTTGAATCCGCTGACGAGATCGTCATCGGCGTTCCCATGCATAACTTTTCAGTTCCTTCCTCGCTGAAACTCTGGATCGATCAGGTCGTGCGCGCCGGCCGCACATTCAGCTACGGTGCGGAAGGGCCAAAAGGTCTGCTGCCAAATAAGAAAGCTACTCTGCTGGTAGCAAGTGGCGGGGTCTATTCTCCGGAGAGCCCGGCCGCAGCGATGAATTTTGTAGAACCGTACCTGAAGGCGATACTCGGCTTTATCGGCATCACAGACGTTCGTATTATTACCGTCGGCGGCGTATCGCAGTTGATGTCCGGCGTGGTTGATCGCGGGACACTGCTACAGCCTGCGCTCCAGCAAATTCGCGCGACGGCTGCCTGAGTCCTGACATCTGAAGCTTGTTCACCATGGGAGACCCTATGAAGATCGCTGTTCTTGTCGCACGCATCCTGCTGGGCCTCATTTTTGTGTTCTTCGGCCTGAACGCATTTTTTAACTTTCTACATGCGCCCATGCCCACCGGAGTCGCCGGACAGTTTATGGGCGCCTTGTTTGTCTCACATTTCTATGTGGTTCCTTTCGGATTCCAGATTCTCGGCGGCCTGTTGCTGCTGAGTGGACGCTTTATCCCGCTGGCTCTGGTGATTCTTGCGCCCATTCTCGTCAACATTCTGACCTTCCACCTCACCATGGCGCCCGGCATCCTGCCGGGACTCGTCTGCACAGTGCTGTGGTTCATCATCTTCGCGGGGCATCGCAGCTCGTTCGCCGGAGTCCTCAGCGCCAACGGCTGAAGCAAACACGGCAGCAGGACCAAAACGCCTCCTGCTGCCGATTTCCTACGCCGCCGCCCGAATCACCCGTCGCAGCAGATCCGTTGTCGCGCCGTACACAAGATGCGCTGCGAGCGGGGTAGCCTGCGCGGCAGCGGGCTGCTCTGTGGGTGACGGTCCCAGCCCGAACGCCGGCACCGCGATCAAGTCCGCCCCGACGAAAAGAAGCGTGCCAAAGGCGGTTCCGAAGCCCATGCTGGTCCAGTCCGAACACTCGGCAAGCGCGCCGTAGAGCCCGCCCACGAGCGCACCGAAAGCATAGTGCACGATGGGGCCGGCCTTCTCTCGTTCCTCGTGAGAGAGATGCTGCCCGCGGCTGACGGTGTGGACGATGCCTTCGGCCGCCTTCATCGTTGCGTCTTCCTCAGGCTCTGAACTCTGTTCCTTCTGTTGTTGCTTCAACTGCTGCTGCTTGTCTTCGTCGCTCATCAGCGATTCTGTGATCTTGCCTCCCAGGCTGCTCATAAACACGTTCATCACCCAGGAAGCCGCCAGTCCAGCGGCAATGCCGGCCAGGGTGCCACGCACCATCCGTCTCCTTCGCGCTCGCCTCATAGTCTCTCCTCTCCGCTTCGCGGAAGCGGTTTACATATGAGGATGCGGGCGCCATGGGATGCGACGGCTTTGCGCGGCCCGGTATACTCGATTCCTTATGCGTGTCTTCGTCATTCTTCCGGCTGCGGGGCTCGGCACCCGCATGGCGCCAGGGCAGGTTGCGCCGAACGCCGCCAAGCAGTTTCTTGATCTTGCTGGGATTCCGATTCTGATCCATAGCCTGCGCGCCTTTGCCGCCGTGCCCCAGGTCAGCGCCATCATTGTCGCCGTCCGGGCCAGCGAGATTGAGCGGGTGCGGGCCATCGTCGCGGAGCATCATCTCGCCGGCCGGGTCACAGTCGTAGAGGGCGGCGACAGCCGTCAGGAATCCGTCGGCCGCGCTCTTGCCGCGGTCCAGGCGGAGGACGACGACATCGTGCTGGTGCATGATGCAGTTCGGCCGCTCATCGACTCGGCCACCATCGCCCGCACCATCGAAGCTGTCGCAGAGTACGGCGCGGCTATCGTCGGCCTCCCTGCCATTGACACCATCAAGCAGGTGGAGCGCACCGCGCACGGCGCGATCATCCGCACCACCATCCCGCGTGAGTATGTGGTGCAGGCGCAGACGCCGCAGGGCTTTCGCTGGTCGCTCCTGAAGCGCGCATTTGCCGAGGCCGAGGCCGATGGTTTTGCCGGCACCGATGAGGCGAGCCTGGTCGAGCGCGCCGGCTGCGAGGTCGCCGTCGTGCCCGGATCGCCGGCGAACCTTAAGATCACGCAGCCGGGGGACCTTGAGCTGGCCGAGTTCTACCTCGCACGCCGCCAATCGGCATAGAGCGAGCCGAGAACCGCGGCTTAGCCCGCGCGAAAGAGAGGCATTCATGGACATTCGCATCGGACACGGCTGGGACTCACATGCTTTTCAGGCAGGCGTCCCACTGCGCATCGGCGGAGTCGCCATCGAGCATCCGGAAGGGCTGGCAGGTCACAGCGATGGTGACGTGTTGCTCCACGCGGTCACCGATGCCCTGCTCGGGGCAGTGGCGGCCGGAGATATCGGCACATTCTTTCCGCCCGGCGACCAACGCTGGAAGAACGCGGACTCAACCATCTTCCTCAATCTGGCTCTGGAGGAGATTCAGCACGCGGGATACCGCATCGTGAACCTGGACGCGACGCTGGTCCTGGCCCGGCCAAAGATTTCGCCCATCGCCGGCGAGATCCGCGACCGGCTGGCCGACCTGCTGAACATCAACACGAAAGCCGTTTCCATTAAAGCCAAGACACCGGAAGGCCTGAACCTGGATCACGTCGCGCAGGCGCACGCGACCGTGCTGCTGGAAAAAGTAGAAGACCCGGAAGAGACGAAAGCGATAAGCGCGGTGATTGAAAGCCAGCGGCACCTGGAGGACGTAGTACGCGACCTGCTCGCCGAAGTGCATGGCGGCACGCAGCAGCGGCCAACCGTCAAGGTGAAGGTCTTCGATACCGAGGACATCACCTGACTCATTCCCTGATTGCGTTACTGCTGAGAACTGATCGGGGATGGTAGATACGCAATCCGTTCGCTAAAGTCGCGGGATGACACGCCTCCTCCCGCGATTCCCTGGTTCCGATTTCCGCCTGCGTGGCATCCTGCAGTCGCGGGAGCGCCTCGAGATCTCTTTTGGAGTTCTCTTCCTGCTGGCACTGGGGATGGGCACGGCGCTCTGGGATGAGGCAGCATTTTCTCTCGCGCCGGCAAATCCCGCCTGCTGGACAGCCGTCAGCGTAAGCGCCGCCTTGTGCGTTGTCTTCTTTGGCCTGAGCCCCCGCAGATGGCCCTTGCTGCTCTGCGCGGCCTTCCTCATATCAGTTCGGCTGACCTTCGTCCTTGCCGAGTTGGTGCCGGCAGACGCTGTCATGCTCACAGCGGATTGCCTCGGCGTCTGCACTACGTTGTCTGTGATCGTCTTCAGATCAGAGATCACCAGCCTGTGGCGTCGGGCTCGCGGCGAGAGTGTTTCAGCCGCCCAGCCTGCGGTCGCGGCTTGCGTATAAGTGCAGATCCGGCAGTTACGGCTGCCGCGGCGCAGATGCGTCATAGATGACGCGGCCATCGAAGATCGTCAGATCCACCCGCGTGCTCTCGATCTGAACCGGATCGATGCGGAAGATGTCGTGTGAGACCACCGCCATGTCGGCCAGCTTTCCGGGTTCGAGCGAGCCCTTCTGCTTGTCCTCGAATTGTGCGTACGCCGCGCCCACCGTGTAGGCGTGCACCGCTTGCGCTACCGTAATCTTCTGCTCGGGAATCCAGCCGTTCGGGTTCTTGTCGTCCAGCGTCCTGCGCGTCACCGCCGCATAGATGCCCATAAGCGGATCGAGCGGCGCAACCGGCCAATCAGAGCCAAACGCGAGCGTCGCGCCGGAATCGATCAGTGAGCGGAAATCGTATGCATAGCGGATACGATCCGGGCCAAGCCGCTTCTCTGCCCAACGGCCATCGTCGATGGCGTGGTAGGGCTGCATGGATGCGATCACATGCAGTTGGGCGAAACGCGGAATGTCTGCGGCACTCAGGTGCTGTGCGTGCTCGATACGCAGCCGGCGGTCGCGCGATCCGTTTTCCTTTTCGAGGCGCTGGTACATATCAAGAAGCGTTCGATTGGCGCGATCCCCGATGGCATGAATCGCAATCTGCAGGCCGGCTTGGTCCGCGCCCTTGATCTCCGCATACATCTGATCGGGCTGCTGCAGCTCGTCACTGGCCAGACCGCTGGTGTTAGGCGCGTCGTCGTACGGTGCAAAGAGCCAGGCAGTGGACGCGCCGAGGCCGCCATCGGCAAAGCTCTTCAAACCGCCGATCTGTATCAACCCATCGTTGAAGCCGGCCTGCACGCCAGTGCCGGCGAGATATTTCCAATCGCGCAGACGCAGGTTCTCCGAAATCCGCACCGTGAGACGGCCCTCGCGTTCCAGCGATTGCATGGCGCGAAGCCGATCCGGTCCGCCGGTCTCCTCAGTGCTGCCAGCCATATCCTGCACGCTGGTCACGCCCTTGCGTGCAGCTTCCTGCTGCGCCGCGAGGATCGCTGTCTCCGTCTGCTCAAGCGAAAGCGGCGGAATGACGCGATTGATGAGCGTCATGGCAGCATCCTTGAACATGCCGGTGGGATTGCCGCCCGCGTCGCGGACAATCACGCCGCCGGGAATGTCGGTCGTATTGCGATCAACTCCGGCGAGCTTCATGGCCACGGCATTGGCAAGACCCATGTGGCCGTCCAGGCGTTCGACAAAAACAGGATTCTTTTGCGTCACATCGTCGATCAACTGATGCGTTGGCAACACCGCCGGCGTCCAGCGCTCGTGGTCCCATTCGCCCATTACGATCCATGCACCCTCCCGCTGCGTCCGCGCGAAGCTGGCAATGCGCTGCCGGAACTCCGCCTGCGACGCCGCGTCGCGAAGCTGCACGCCCGCGAGACCCTGGCCGCCCGGCACGAAGTGCACATGTGCATCGTTGAAGCCCGGCACTACGCGGCGGCCATGCAGCTCAATCACGCGCGTCGCGGGGCCAGCGAGACGAAGGATCTCCTCCGATGTGCCGGCGCGCAGGATACGGTTGCCGAAAACAGCAATCGCTTCCGCCTCTGGCTGCGCGGAATTCTCGGTCCATATATGTCCATGCACCAGCACGAGCGTCGCATAAACCTGCGCCTGGGCAGCAACCGCACATAGACATAGGGCCGAATACAGAACGATTCGCTTCAGCATGATGGGAAGCACCTGTTTATAGAAGGATGTTGCGGGGGCTTCAGTATAGGTGGGAGCGTGCAATCGCGCCGCATCTATCGCAAAGTTGATTTTTCCGACTGCTACTCTTGGAGCCATGCGCGTGCCGCTTTTGGCAGTCCTCGCCCTTCTGACTCCTGCACTCTTTGCTCAAACTTCGGCGTCCTCGAACAACTGGGCCACCCCCGCCGAGCAATCCGGCTATCGCACAACGCCGGATTACGGGAGCACGATGGCATACCTGCGCCGCATTGCCGCCGCACGGCCGCAGCAGGTCCGCATTGAACCCTTCGGCAAGAGCGGCGAAGGCCGCGAGCTCGATATCGTCATCGCATCGAAGGATGGCATCTTCGATCCGGACAAGCTACACGCGGCGAAGCGCCCCATCCTGCTGGTGCAGAACGCGATTCACGCGGGCGAAATGGATGGCAAGGATAGCTGCCTCGCGCTGCTGCGCGACATGGTGATCAGCGGCAAGGATGCTGCACTGCTCGATCGCGCGGTCTTCGTCTTCATCCCTATCTACAATGCAGATGGCCACGAGCGGCGCTCGCCCTACAATCGCATCAACCAGAATGGCCCCGAAGAGATGGGCTGGCGCGGCAACGGCTCCAATCTCAACCTGAACCGTGATTACATGAAGGCCGACGCGCCGGAAACGCGCGCTTTCATGAGCATGTTTCATCGCTGGCTGCCGGATTTCTTTGTCGACGATCACGTCACCGATGGCGCCGATTTTCAATACGACGTCACTTTTACCATCGAGCACTTTCCTACGCTGCACGCGGAAACCGGGCAGTGGATCGCATCAAGCGTCATTCCCGACCTTGAGCAGCAGGTGAATGCGTCCGGCCATCTCGCTTCGCCTACCTACATCTCGCTGGTCGACGACAACGATCCGTCCAAAGGACTCGGCTTCGATGCATTTGTCCCGCGCTTCTCTACCAGCTACATCAATCTGGAAAACCGGCCCGCCATGCTGGTCGAGTTGCACATGCTGAAGGACTACAAAACGCGCGTCACCGGCAACTACGAGCTGCTGCGGGCGCTCCTCAAAATCCTGAATCGCGATGCCGACAAGCTGATCGCGCTGAACGCCGCGGCAGACCACGAAGCCGAGCAGCTCGGCGCGCATCCGTTGAGTGACGTTGCCTACCCGCTCAAGCTCACCTGGTCCGGGGAGACGACGCCCTTTCTCTTCCGCGGATACAAATACACGCGCGAGCTGAGCGCCGTCTCCGGCGCAATGTGGGTCCGGTACACGCACGAGCCGTGGAACGTGACACTCCCGATGCAGACCGGAGCGAAGGTTGCCGTCTCGGCCGTTCCTCCAGCCGCGTATATCATCCCGGCGCAATGGACGCATGCCATCGATGTGCTCGCAGCACATCAGGTCGTCATTCACCGCACGACAGCAGACTGGACCGCGCCGGTCGAGACCTACCGCTGCCACGGCGGCAACTGGCAGCAGCCGCCGTTTGAAGGCCACCATCCGATGTTCCCGGGCGAAGGCAGCGGCGGGCATCCGGGCGAGCCCCCGCAGTGCACACTCGTCACTGAGACGATGACGTTTCCGGCAAACTCGGCTGTGGTCGAGCTGAACCAGCGCCTCTCGCATGTGGCAATGGCGTGGCTGGAGCCGACGGCGCCCGACTCCGCGATGGCCTGGAATGCCTTCGATCCCATCTTCGAGCAGAAGGAATACGGTGAGCCGTATGTGTTGGAGAAGCTGGCCCGGGAGATGATGGCGAAGGACCCGAAGCTCAAGACCGAATTCGAAGAGCGCGTTGAGAACGATCCGAAGTTCGCGGCAAGCCCGGGCGCGCGGCTGGAGTTCTTCTATGACCGCTCGCCATGGGCTGACCCTGAGCTCGGCTTGTATCCGGTGGGTCGGCTTACGAAATTGGACGGCGTGCCGCTGCGCTGAACCTCAGCAGCTCAGAATCGCAACTTCATACGCCAGCATCTGACGATCGCCACTGACCAGCACCAGGTTGCTGCCCATCGCCTGCGCAATCAGCATCCGGTCGAACGGGTCGCGATGATGCAGCGGAAGTGTGCGCACCGTCTCCGCATCGCGAGCCGTCACTGGAAATTCTGCAAATCCATATTGCTCCAGCATGCCGGGAAGCGGGCCGTGCACCTGGAGCTTCCCCAGGTTCTGCTTCATGGCAATCTCCCACAGCGACGCCACGCTGCAATACACCTCATGCTGAGGATCACGCAGCAGGCCCAGGATGTGGTCCGAGAGGCGCTCAGGGTTTTGGTCCAGCCAGATCAATACGTGCGTGTCGATCAGAAACGCCAGAGTGTATCCCGTCGTCGCCGTTCCGGCTCAATCGGTCCGTAGAAGTCCTCGATGATGTCATCCGGCAACGGAGCATCGAAATCCGGCGCGATATAGGTGATCTTGAGCGCGTTCTGGCCGAACGTCCGAGGCGCCCGGGCCTTCGGCTCAAGCGGCACCAGCTTGGCCATCGGCCTGCCCGCCTTGGCAATACGATCTCCTCGCCCCGTGCGGCCTTCTCCACCAGGGCCGACAGGTGCGTCTTCGCCTCGTAGACGTTGAGAGCCTTTCCCATCCGGAACAACTTGATCAACTTGGTCAACTCGGTTAGTTACCAAAGATGCGTTTGCACTTATCGCAATTTGCGATATCGTTATCGCGGATTGCAATATGAAGCTTGGCGAAAAGATTCGCTATCTCCGCGAGGTCGAAGGCTCTCTTCGCGGGCTCGACCGCGCCATGACCCAGCAGGAGCTGGTCCGCGCGATCCGCGCGGAGATGGCCACCGCGATGAGCCAGTCCTACCTCTCGCAGATCGAGAGTGGCGCGCGTCCTCACCTGACCAACACGACGCGCCTGCTGCTGGCGCGATTCTTCAAGGTGCACCCCGGCTACCTGGTCGACGACCCGGAGGGCTACCATGCCGAGCTGCTCTCCGAGGCGCGAACGCTGCACGCGCGCGCGAACGAGGACAAGCTCGATCTGTGGCTGATTGCCGGGGCGGAGCGCTTTCGTCGCGACCCGGAGCTCCGCCGCGCGCTTCTGACCGCTGCCCAGCACGACGACACACGCCGCTGCCTGCTGCTGCTGGCCGCAATCCTCGAAACGCCGGCGCTCGCCGACCGCCTGCTCGAAGTGCTGCGGCCGGAACTCGCGCCGCGGCACAAAAACGCGGGCACGCAAACCGCGGAAGCGCGCCGCGCCGCACACAACGTCAGGCGCGATATGCGTGAAGGCCGCGTGAATATGCGCGAAGGCGGCGTGAATGTGAAAGAGAGGAAATGACATATGCACGCACAAGACCGGTATCTCGTCTGTTTTGGCGTGGGATTCGTGCTCGCCCTGCTTACGTTTTTCAGCGGCTTCGGCCATCTGCAGTTCGGCCATGTTCACGGCGGCCACTTTCATTTCGGCCACTCGCACGCAGGCCATCTGCACACACATGCGCCCGGGGGACACGACAGCAGCCTCTCGCCGATCAACGGCTTCACCCTCATGGCCTTTCTCTGCTGGTTTGGCGGGGCCGGTTATTTGCTGCGTCGCTTCACCGGTGTTCTCGGGCTGAGTGTCTTCGCGATAGCCGTCCTCAGCGGCCTGGCCGGCGCGGTCGTTATTTTTTGGTTTCTCGCCCGCGTGCTGCTGCCCCGCGAGCGTGTCCTGACTCCGGAAGATACGGAGATCACCGGAGTGCTCGCGCGCGTCTCCAGTCCGATCCGCGATGGCGGCACTGGCGAGATTGCTTATTCTCAAGGCGGGGCACGCCGTGCAGCCGCCGCACGCAGCGATGCTGGTGTTCCGATCGCGCGCGATGTCGAGGTTGTCGTGCTGCGCTATGAGCGGGGCATCGCCTATGTCCGGCCGTGGTCTGAGCTGGAGGGACCGCCGCCCGGTTAATGTCTTGAATTTGTCCTGATCACGGAGCTTCATGCTCCGCGGCACGCATCGCTACAGCCAGGAGCGACGCAAACCGAATGTTGTAGGGCTGGCTTTACGTTGTTCAAACGCAAGGATTGTTATGCCGACCATTGTCTCTATCTTCATCGGATTGGGCGTTGTCCTCCTTCTCATCATCATGACGAGCATCGCCAAGATGTTTCGTAAAGCTGGCCCCAATGAGGCCATCATCGTGTATGGCTTCCGCGGGCCACGCATCATCAAAGGCTCGGGCGCAGTGATCTTTCCCATGGTTGAAAGCTGCAAACAGCTTTCCCTGGAGCTGATGTCCTTTGATGTTGCGCCACAGCAGGACCTCTACACCAAGCAGGGCGTCGCTGTAACGGTCGAAGCCGTCGCGCAGATCAAGGTCCGCTCCGATCGCGAGTCGATCCTCACCGCCGCGGAGCAGTTCCTGACCAAAGCGCCGGCGCAGCGCGAAGGGCTGATCCGCCTGGTAATGGAAGGCCACCTGCGCGGCATCATCGGCCAGCTGACGGTGGAACAGATCGTGAAGGAGCCGGAGATGGTGGGCGAGCGCATGCGCGCCACCTGTGCTGAGGACATGAGCAAGATGGGCCTGGAGGTGATCTCGTTCACCATCAAGGAAGTCCGCGACAAGAACGATTACATCACCAACATGGGACGCCCGGATATTGCGCGCATCAAGCGCGATGCCGATGTCGCCGCCGCTGAAGCGGAACGCGATACGGCCATTCGCCGCGCCATTGCGCTGCGTGAATCCGCCGTTGCGAAAGCTGCCGCAGATCAGGAGCGTGTACTGGCGGAGACGCAGTCGCTAGCGAAGCAGGCTGAAGCACAGCGCGACCTGGATATCCAGAAGGCGCAGTTCACGGAGCAGAGCCGGAAGCAGGAAGCACAGGCGGACAAGGCGTACGAGATCCAGACGAATGTCATGCAGCAGCAGGTCATCGCCGAGCAGGTCAAGATCCAGCAGATCGAGAAGGAGCAGCAGGTGAAGGTGCAGGAAGCCGAAATTCTGCGCCATGAAAAGGAGCTGATCGCGACCATCCTGAAGCAATCCGAGATCGAGCGCCAGCGCATCGAAAATCTGGCTGCTGCCGAAAAATCCCGCTTGATGATGGAAGCCGAAGGCCGCGCATCGGCGATTCGCGCACAGGGCGAAGCCGAAGCCGCCGTCATCTTCCAGAAGGGCGAGGCAGAAGCGAAAGCCATGAACGTGAAGGCGGAAGCTTACCAGGAGTGGACGCAGGCCGCGGTGGTCGATCGCCTCATCAGCAGCATGCCGGAGGTCGTCCGCGCCATGTCCGAGCCGCTCAGCAAGGTGGACAAGATCACCATCGTCTCTACTGGCGGTGAAGGACAGGTGGGCGCCAACAAGCTGACCGGCGATCTGACGAAGATCGCCGCGCAGGTACCGGCGCTCTTCGAAGCGCTCTCCGGCATGGACATGCGTGAGCTGATGGCAAACGTGAAGAGCATGCGCGCGCGACCCAACGGCGCCACAGCCATAGAAAGCTAACTCAAGCGACGGCTCCGGCCTTGGCCTGGGCCGTCTGCTTTCAAGGCATCGAACAGAAAAGGAGTCACGTCATGGCACTGCTGGAAAGGGTTGCAACTCTGCTTCGCGCTAACCTGAACGACCTGATCGACCGCGCGGAAGATCCGCAGAAGATGCTGCGGCAGCTCATCCTCGACATGGAAAACCAATTACTGCAAGTCAAAACGCAGGTGGCTATCGCGCTTGCCGATCAGCATCTGCTCGAGAAAAAGCAGGCCGAGCACGAGGAGGCTGCCGAAAACTGGAAGCGCAAGGCGGCGCTTGCCGTCACGCGCCAGCAGGATGACCTGGCCCGCGCCGCGCTGCGCCAGCAGATCAGCCATCAGCAGATGGCCGCAAGCTTCCAGCAGCAGCTAACGGATCAACGAGCCGAGACTGACACTCTGCGCACCGCGCTGAGCCGGCTGCAGCAGCGCCTGCAGGAGACGCAATCGCGCTGTGAGCTGCTGGCGATCGAGCACCGCCGCGCCCGCGCCAGCCAGAAGCTGGCCGGGAATGGTACTGGCGCATCACCGAACGTCTCCAGCACCATGGCGCGCGTGCGCGGCCGCATCGACCAGGCAACCGTCGCCGGCCGGGCGCAACAGGCGCTTCTTGTAGCCGAGGCAGGTACAGATCGTGACGGTGACCTGGGCGAGGCGGAGCTCGAGGAGCGCTTCGCCGCCCTGGAACGCGAAGACCAGATCGAGGATCTGCTGCGTGAGCTGAAGGCGCAGCATGAACAGCAGCACAAACTGCCCAGCACGACGTGAGTGCACGAGCAGCAAACCTCTATACTCGAATGGTTCAGGCCGCCTCTGCTCTCGCTGTCTCGGCCGGAACCATTCAGCATGAGTTCGCTTCCCAACCTATCTTCGTCAATCTCCAGCCGCGCCGGCGCGCAGCATCTGCAGCGGCCGGCAGACGGGGTTCCATGGCCGGCGTGGCTGGTTCTGCTGCTGATTGCGCTGATTCGCATCCCGTTCCTGATAACGCATGCGCTTCAGGAAGATGCCTACATCACCTTCCGTTCTGCGCGGCATCTGGCTGAGTACGGGGACTTCTCCTTCAATTTCCATCAGCACTTTCCCGGAACCACCAGCCTGCTCTATCCGCTCATCGTGGCTGCCTTCGACCTGCTATCGCGAGGCTCCATGATCCTGCTGGCCCAGATATTCGGAACCGTCTGCGTCGCCGCCGCCTGCTGGTTCCTCGCGCAAGCGCTCTGCCACGAAACAGCGCAGCAGCGCGTCGTCTGGCTGCTCACCGCCTGCTGGCCCATCGCGCTGCTGATGAGTTACATCGGGATGGAAACCGCACTGCTTGTGCTTGTGTTGGGCGCGGCTATTTTCGCCCTGGCGGAAGAAAATCATACGGCGCTCTTCTCCGTAAGCGTGCTGCTGCTGCCGCTCGTCCGGCCTGACGCCGTTTCCTACGCGGTGCTCTTCTGCGCAGCCATGTTCCTCATCGACTGGCGTGCGGCTGTGCGCGGCAGTTTGTCGCTCCTCGCGGGCTGTGGACTCTTCTTGCTCGGCACTCGCCTCACGACCGGTCACTTCCTGCCCACCACCGCGCGTGCGAAGGAGATTGCGTATCACCCCAGTCATTCCGCCGCAGCCGTGGCAGATCGCATCCGCGATCTCTACCTCGGCCATTCGTTTCTGCTGCCGACGCCTACGAACTACCTCGTCAAGCTCAGTCCGCTCGTGCTGATTCTGGTCGTCGGCGGCTTCGCGTTTGCCTTTCGATATGCGCGCTCCCGCCGCGAACGCGTTGTCCTCGGCACGCTTGTCCTGGCAACCATCCTTATCCCCGTCGCGTATGCCTACGGTGGCGTGGTCTTTGCCTGGTATCTCTATCCCGCTAACTGGATAGCCACCGCGGTCGTCATAGCAGTTCTGGTGCGCGGCGTCTTGCGAATGCGATTCCGCTGGGCGGCCATCACGCTGCTGGCCATCGTCTGGATTGGACTCGCCTTCATGCAGTGGACCAAGGCGTTCACCGCCTCGGCCCAGGACTATCACTATCGGGGTGATATCGGGCGCTATCTGGCGACCGTCAGCCGCGGGCGCGGAACGCTTTTTCTCGAGCCCGCCGGACTGATTCCCTACTTTTCCGGCCTCCGTACCGATGACGAGATCGGCCTTGTCTCTGATCGTGTCACGTATTTCATGGAGCACGACCCGCCGCGCTGGTGGTTCGACTACGTTTCTACCCAGCACCCTGACTACATTGTGGAGCGGGCGAGCTTCGATCACTACAGCACCATTGAAGGCTACACGCTTGCTCCGGACCAGCAGCGCTGGTTCAATCAGCACTATCGGCTCCTGCGCCGCTTTCACTATCGGCCCGCGGCATATCATCCATCGCCCGTTCTACAACGGATTCTCGCCATGGGACCGATGGAGGACTATCTCGTCTTCGAACGGAGAGATACCGGCGCTCAATAGAATTCGCGTCGCGCGCCAAGCCTCTTATACTTGCTAAGAAACGCGTAGAAAGGGATTCCGATATGCCCTTTGATCCCCGCGCAGTTGCCAATCGCCTGCTCGAGCTCGCCCGCGAGCGCCAGCTGGTCATCGATCCGATGAAGGTGCAGAAGCTTATCTACTATGCGCATGGCTGGCACCTGGCCTTGACGGGCAAGCCACTGCTCGATCGTTCCGTCGAAGCCTGGCAGTACGGTCCGGTATTGCCGGACGTCTACCGTGCCTTCCAGCGCTTCGGAGCGCAGCCGATCACAGAGCCGGCCCGCCACTTCACGATCGATGGAGGCAAGCTCGGACTTGAGCGCTATACGATGCCGGCGAGCGATCCAGACCGGGAGTATGCCGACCGCATCCTGCGCCGCATCCTCGAACAATACGGCGGCTACTCCGCGATTGAGCTTTCCATGATGACCCACGCCCCCGGCACTCCCTGGGCTCACGCGTGGAGCGAGAACCAGGGCAAGCGGTACGTCCCCATTCCGGATTCAGAAATCGCCTCATGGTTCAAGATCCGTACTCAAACCGGTGGCCGCATGAGCGCGACACCGCCGGTTCCTGATCCGGAGACGATTGCGGATACCAGCGCCGCAGCTCTTGCGCCCCGGCTCGCCGGCTTCGCCGGCTCTGGCGAGTTGGCCACTGCGGAAACTGATCAGTACGATGACGCGCGCAAGGCGCAGTTTCTTGGGTTCCGCCGCTGGCTTGTCCCCAGCCTCTTTGCGGTCACAGTAGCGTGGCTGGTCTTTGTCGGCTACATCGTTCTGCGCGAGGAAGTGCAACACGGCCATCTCTCGGACGCGGTGCTGATTGCCCTGCTGGGCACGGCCACAGCAAATGTGCTGGGACTGCTGGTGATCGTCCTGAAGTCCATCTTTCCGCTGGATATCGATCGCGGCGACGCTTAGGGTGTCCTCCTATCGGCGCAAAGCGCCGCGGTATTTATCTTGTCTGTCTCCAGCGTTGTCAGTATCCTCGCGTCATCTTCGCCTGGGGAGCGCACATGGATCCGAATAACCCTTTGTCCGATCCGCACCTGATGTACCTCATGCCGATCGTTGGCATCTTCGCCATTGTCGGCATCTTCATCTACATCATTCCGTTCTGGATGATCTTCAAGAAGGCTGGCTTCACGCCCTGGCTTGCTCTGCTGCTGTTCATTCCGCTGGCGAACATCATCATCCTGTACGTGCTCGCCTTCTCGCAGTGGAAGGTCGTGCCCGTCACGGGCGCTTACCCACCCCCGGCCTATCCTCCGGCGTTTCCGCCCAGCGCCTATCCTCCGGCCGCGCCGCCGCCGGCAAATCCGGGAAATCCGTACCCGCGGGGCTGATCAGAATTGCAAATAGCAGGCTTGTCAGGAGACGGCAATGCGCAATGCCGTCTCTACCGCGTCCTTCACCTGCGGCAAAGCCTCGTCGATCCAGGCGGCGCGCTGGCCATCCTGCACGCTCGCCCACACTCGCCGCTTTGCCTCCCATAACGTCACCTGCAGGGTGCCCGGCTGCATGCCACGCTTCACATGCCAGTAGATCGATCCCGGGCAGCTGCTCAGCGTGGCTCGCGTGGAGATCCGCAGCCCGCATCCACGGCACGCCTTCTCAATCAATGCAGCGGCGCCGCTCAGACCGCAGCCCTGCGGCACAGCAAACTCGACCTCTGTCATCCCGCTCCTCTGCTGCACTTCATGCCAATCATCCACGAGGCTTGGATGCGAGCGAACAAGAAAAGCGAACCCGGCGAATCGTGCCGAAGGCGCCTTGGCCTGAGACGGCCAATCTCTGCAGAATGTTCTAGCATCAATGCAGACCGTATATGCCTTCCATTCCTGAAAGTCCTCGCGTCCGTTTCGCTCCCTCTCCCACCGGCTACCTGCACGTCGGGGGCGCCCGCACCGCGCTCTTCAACTGGCTCTTCGCACGGCACACTGGCGGCACCTTCATCCTGCGCATTGAAGACACGGATTTCGAGCGCTCCTCCGAAGCCATGGTCGAAGGCATCCTCGAAGGCATGCGCTGGCTCGGCCTGAACTGGGACGAAGGCCCGTTCTATCAGTCGCGGCGCCTCGATCTCTACAAGACTACGGCGCAAAAGCTGCTCGACTCCGGCTATGCCTATCCCTGCTTCTGCACCAAAGAGGACCTGGAACATCGCCGCAAAGTCGCCTCCGAAGCCGGCAAGCCGCCCATGTACGACCGCCGCTGCAGCCTCGTCGCGCCTGCCGACGCGGCCTCACGCCGCGCAGCCGGTGAGCCCGCAGCGATCCGGTTCCGCGTTCCGGAGGGCGGCGTCACCGCATTCGATGACGCCGTGGTCGGTCGTGTGGAGTTCGCGAACAGCGAAATCGAAGACTTCGTGCTGCTCCGCTCGGACGGAATCCCCACATACCACCTCTCGGTCGTGGCCGATGATCTCGACATGCGCCTGACGCACATCATTCGTGGCGCAGACCACATCTCAAACACACCCAAGCAGGTTCTGCAATATCAGGCGCTCGGCGCGCCGATGCCTGTCTTCGCGCATGTGCCGCTCATCCTCGGGCCGGACAAGACGCGCCTCTCCAAACGTCATGGCGCGACATCCGTCACCTCCTACAAGGACATGGGCATCATGCCCGAAGCGTTTCGCAACTTCCTCGCGCTGCTTGGCTGGTCGCCCGGGCGCGGCAGGGCAAGGACGCCGAAGGCCGCGATCGGGAACTCTTCAGCTCCGACGAGTTAATCCGTCTCTTCTCGCTCGATGGCATCTCAAAATCGAACGCTGTCTTCGATAACGACAAGCTTGCCTGGTTCAATACCGAGTGGATACGCCGCTCCGCCGCACAGGAGTTGCTGCCGCTGATCCAGACGGAGTGGGGCAAGAATGGCTTTATCCCGGCGCGCAGCGAAGCCGACGTTCTGGCTTCCATTGAACTCGTAAAGCCGCGTGCCCGCAGCTTGCGGGACTTCTCGACTTCCTTTTGTGCCTACTTCAGTGACACGTTTACCTTCGATCCCGCGGCGGTTGCGAAGTTCCTGAAAGACTCCACCACCCGCGACCTGCTGGTGGAGCTCGGCGGACGATACGACGCTGCAACGGAGTTCACCGAAGCGTCGACCGAGCAACTGCTGCGCGCATTTGCCGACGAGAAAGGCGTCAAGCCCGGCGTGCTCATAAACGGCGCGCGCGTCGCGCTTACCGGACAGGCCGTCGCGCCCTCGCTCTTCACCGTCATGCTCGCGCTGGGCCGCGAGCGCGTCGTACGCCGCTTGCAGACAGCGTCCTCGATCAGCCTCCCGACCCCAAGCGCAGAGGCTCCGCAGCCCGCTTGAACGCACGGAGCGTCTACGGCGAACGGCTCGCCGCGCTGGAATCCGAACGAACACGCCTGCGCCAGCAGGATCGCCTCTTCGGCTTCAGCAAACTCGGCTTCGCTGTCGTCGCGGTAGTCGCCGCGCTCTGGCTCGCGCGCGCACACCCCGGCCTGCTTGCGTGGGCGCTCGTTCCGGCGCTCATCTTCGCCATTCTCTGGATCGTGCACGAGCGCCTGCTGGGCAGGATGAATCGATCCTCACGGCTCAAATCTTTTTACCAGCGCGGACTGGCGCGACTCGACGATCAATGGGCCGGCAAGGGCGATACAGGCGAGCGCTTTCTCGATCCGAACCACCTCTACTCTCGCGATCTCGACATCTTCGGCCCGGGTAGCTTGTACGAACTCATCTCGCAGGCCGCGAGCGCGCCGGGCCAGCACACGCTGGCCGAGTGGCTGCTCCATCCCGCTGAGCCGGACGAAATTCTCCAGCGCCAGAAGGCTGTTCGCGAACTCGCCTCGCGTCTCGACCTGCGCGAGCAGCTTGCGCTCGCCGCCGATGCCATTCACGAAGGCACGCCCGAGGCCCTGCTCCGCTGGGCGGAAACGCGCGAGAACACCGTACCGCGCTGGCTGCTGTATGCTGCGCCTCCGCTTGCGGTTCTCTGGCTGGCCAGTATGTTCTATTGGTTCGCCACCAGCAACTTCGTCTGGTTCGCTCTCCTCAGCTTCGTGAATCTGGCGCTCACGACGCGCTTCATCGCAGCCGTCAAGCGCGCCGCAGCGGACGTGCTCGGCATTTCGTCGCTTCTCGGACCGCTCCATCGCGTGCTTGCCGTCTATGAAGCACAGCCGTTCGAATCGCCACGGCTTCAGGCGATCAGCGCCGCAGTACGCAGTGAAGGCCTCGCGCCCTCGCGCGCGATTGCTCGCCTGGAACGCAATCTCGAATGGCTCGAGTCCAGCGACAACTGGTTCGTGAAGCTGGTCAACCGCTTCGTCTTCTGGACGCCGCTCTGCATGCTCGCCATCGAAGCCTGGCGGCGACGCCACGGCAGCCGCATGCGCGCGTGGCTCACCAGTATCGGTGACTTCGAAGCATTGAGCTCGCTCGCCGGCTTCGCTTACGAGCGACCCGACTGCTCCTTCCCTACTCTCGAAAACAGATGGGCCATCGCTTCAGGCCACCGGGCTGACGCATCCTCTTCTACCGCGCGGGACTGCAATCCCGAATGACATCTCGCTCCATCCCGCACAGGCGCTCATCATCGTTAGCGGCCCTAACATGGCGGGCAAGAGCACGCTGCTGCGCGCTCTCGGATTGAATGTCGTGCTCGCGCAATGCGGCGCGCCGGTCTGCTGCACCAGCTTCGCACTTTCGCCGCTGGCCGTCGGCGCATCCATCACAGTGCAGGATTCGCTGCAGAGCGGCCTCTCGCGCTTCTATGCAGAAATCCAGCGGCTCAAGCGCATCACTGATCTCGCAAACGGCTGCGCGGCCCGCGCTCTTCCTGCTCGACGAATTGCTCTCCGGCACCAACTCGCATGATCGCCGCGTAGGCACCGAAGCGCTGCTCCGCAGCCTGCTCGCGCGCAATGCAATCGGCCTCATCACGACGCACGATCTGGCGCTCACTGAAATTGCCGATGCGCTCAATGGCCGCGCCACGAACATGCACTTCGGCGACCGCTTCAGCGCGGGCGAGCTGCACTTCGACTACAAGCTCACGCCCGGCATCGCCGACAGCACCAACGCCTTGCAGTTGATGCGCTCCATCGGGCTGGAAGTGTAGTTCCCTATCGTGGCGCCGTCGTCGCCGCATCCGCCAGCGCATACGCCGTCACCGCCATCACCGCGGCATTCTCGTCCAGCTCGCGCGGGTTCACCTTGTCGAATGTATCCGCCGCCGTGTGGTGATAGTTGAAGTAGTAGCGGCTGTCCTGAATCGGCGCGAAGCCAGGCACGCCCTTCTCCGTGATCGCGTTGATGTCCTCGCCAGTCTCTGCGCTACGCTCCAGCAGCGGCGCGCCGATGGGCGCGAGCACGCGCGAGAGCGGCTTCAGCCATTCATCCAGTGCTGCGCCACCCTGGAAGTAAATTCCCGTCGGATGCCCTGCGCCGAGATCGGATTCGATCGCGCCGATATGATTCTTCAAATCGTTCGCATAGTCTTTCGCGTAGGTCTGCGCGCCAAAGGAGCCCTGTTCCTCGTCCATCCACGCGACGAAGCGAACAGTCCGCTTCGGGTGAATCCCCAGCTTCTGCAGCAGGTGAATCGCCTGCATCGACACAACAATGCCCGCGCGCGTCATCGATCGCGCCCGTCGCCAGGTCCCACGAATCCAGATGCCCGGAGACGATCACCACCTGCTCCGGATGTTCGGTGCCCTTCCAGTCCGCGATCACGTTCGCGGTCTCCACCGGCGCCAGTGTTTCCGGCGTCAGCGTCAGGTGCATCCGCACCTCGCCCTGCGAGGTCAGGTTCTTCAGCAGGTCGGCGTCTTCCGCCGTCACGGCGCCAGCAGGAATCTTCGGCAGCCCCGGCGAGTAATACGTCATGCCGGTGTGCGGCAAACGATAATCCGCGCCGCCCACCGAACGCACCAGCGTCGCCACTGCGCCCAGCTGAAGCCGCGACGCTCGGTGCGGCCCCGCGATACAGCACGGCTTCCCCGTATGCTTCGCCGCCGCGGCCCTGCGCCGCCAGATCTTTGTCGAAGTGCTCGTTGAAGAGCAGGATCTTCCCCTTCACCGCATCCTTCGGCAGCGCCTTCAGATCGGCAAACGAATCCACCACCACCACAGGCGCGCTGATGCCGTCCTTCGGCGTGGCCACGCTGCCGCCCAGCGCGGTCAGCACGATCTTCTGCGTCGTGCTCGGCGTCATACCCGGCCATGCGGTAAGCTCTGCCGTCTCCGCGCCGCGCACCCAGTGCGGCACCGTCGTCTTCTCAATCGTCACCGTCGCGCCCAGCGCGCGCATCTCATCCGCCACCCACTCCACCGCATGCTGTGCCTGGGGCGAGCCCGCAAGTCGCGGGCCGATATTGTCCGTCAGGTGGCGCAGCTCCGTCAGCGCATACGGATCGCTCAGCGCCGCATCGCGCAGCCGCTCCATATTCGCAATCTGCGCCGGCGTCCATGCGCCCGGCGACGGGTTCAGCATCTGCGCGATGCGCGCCTGGGGCGACTGAGGATCGGGAGCCTGCGCAAACACACGGAGGGGAAGCGCGCTCGCGAGAACGAGCAAACAAGCGAAGGAGATGCGGTGCATAGCCGGGATGCTATCACGCAGTCTGCGAACTACTTGGCCAGCAGACTCACCGCAACTGGAATCTTGCGCGGCGGCATGCACGCATTCGCGTCGCATGCCTGATAGCGCAGCGCGCCCTGCAGCAGATGCCCGCCAGGCGTCGACCGTCACATGCGCGCGCAGCGTCACCATGCCGGTATAGACGCTCAGCTTTTCATTCGGCGCAAAAGGAAAGCTGGTATCCGCACCCGGCGGAAAGTCCACCGCGGCAACGTTCACGCCGTCGCCATCCACCACCATCAGCTGTGTCGGAATCAGGTTCTTCTCATGCGGCGTATGCGAGTTGATATGGTAACCATCCTGGATACGAAAACGCAGCTCCACCACCTGCGATTTGCGCGCAGCGACCTCAGCCTGCTCCGGCCCCTCAAAGCGCACCGTGGCGGGCGTTTTGCCGCCGGCCTCCGGCGTGTCCTGCCAGGGAAGCTTCTGCGCAAACGCAGCACAGACGGCCGCTGCGACGAGCAACATTGCAAGACCGACTCGTTGACTCGTTGACTTGCTGACCCGCGTGCGCATCACTCCCCCGCCGCCAATGCCTTCTTGATGTTCGCCTCGATCTCGTCGCGCGAGATCAGCCCCACCGCTTCTTCCACCACCTTGCCGTTGCGGCCGATGTAGAACGAGGTCGGCAGCACGTCTATGCCGCCATACGCCTTTGCGGCTGCATCGTTGCCGAGCAGGATCGGATAGTTCACGCCGATCTTCTTTGTGAATGTTCCGATCTGCGGCCGGTCCTTCGCCTCATCCTCATCCACACCCAGAATTTCAAAGCCCTGTCCCGCATATTGCTTGTGCAGGTCCACAAACCACGGCATCTCCAGCTTGCAGGGCACGCACCATGTCGCCCAGAAGTTCACCAGTACTGCCTTGCCCTTGTAGTCGGCCAGCGAAACTTTGCGGCCATCCTGGGTCTTCAACGTGAATGCCGGCGCCTTCTTGCCGCGCAGGTTGACCAGCCCTTCGTCGGACGCCACGTCCTGCTGCACCGTCTGGTTTGACTGGTCCAGCAGCGTCACATGCGGCTGCGCACTCTGTGCCGCGCGACGGCGCTGCAAATTCTGGTATCCCGACCAGGCCATCAGGCCCAGCGCCACGACCACCACGAGGATGACGATAAGATTGCGCTTCAAAAGCTTCCTTCCGGTTAACCTCTGATTCTATATGGACGCGCCGAAGACAGATGCCACGCCCGGATACACGCTTGCTCTGCGTAATCCGACGGTTGAGGAGTACTGCAGGTTACGCGCGGGCGCCGGCCTTTCTCCGCGCAGTGAAACGATCGTGCGCGCCGCGCTTCCCAATACGCTCTTCTCTGTCGTCATCGAGCGCAACGGCGAAGCAGTGGGCATGGGTCGCGTCGTGGGCGACGGTGGCACGGTCTTTCAGGTGGCTGATATCGCGGTATTGCGGGAACATCAGAAACGAGGCCTGGGCAAGCGGATCCTTGATGCGATTGATCTTTGGCTGCGCCAAAATGCGGGGCCCGGTGCATTCATCAATCTCTTCGCAGATCGTGGCGTCGCTCCGCTCTACGCCCGCTATGGCTTTCGCGCACGGGATCCCGAGGAGCCGGGAATGGCCTACGTGATGAAGTAAATCGAGCCGTCACTTGCCCGAAAGCCCACGCTCCTGCAATCGTCCTCGTACACTGACCGTGTTGAATCATGACTGAATCATCGGATTCCGCCATTACGCCAGCCAGCCTCATCCGCACCCAGGCGGAAGGCCTGCTCGCTCTCGCAGCCCGGCTGGAAGGCGCGATGGCTCCAGCTTTCGCCCAGGCAGTCGAATTGGTGCTGCGCTGTGGCGAGAGCCGCGGACGCGTCGTCGTTACCGGCATGGGCAAGAGCGGCATCATCGCGCAGAAGATCGCCGCCACGCTCTCCTCCACCGGCACGCCCGCACTCTTCCTTCATCCGGCGGAAGCCGTTCACGGCGACCTCGGCATGCTCACTCGCGGCGATCTCGTGCTCGCGCTTTCCGCCTCCGGCGAAACCGAGGAGATCCTGCGTCTGCTGGCGACGCTGAAACGCATCGGCGACGCGCTCATCTCCTTCTGCTGCAATATCGACTCCACGCTCGGCCGAGCCAGCGATGTCGCGCTCGACTGCTCGGTGCCGAATGAAGCCTGCGGCCTCGGCCTTGCCCCGACCGCATCGACCACCGCCATGCTCGCGCTCGGAGACGCACTCGCCATCGCCGTTTCGCTGCGCAAGGGCTTCCGCGCGGAGGACTTCGCGCAATTGCATCCGGGCGGCAAGCTGGGCAAAAAACTTGCCCTGGTCCGCGACCTGATGCACGCGGGCGAAGCACTGCCCGCCGTCACCGCCGAAACCCCAATGAGCCAGGTCATCTACGAGATGTCGCGCAAGAAGCTCGGCGTCACTACCGTGCTCGACGGCAACGGCCGGCTGATCGGCATCATCTCCGACGGCGACCTCCGCCGCCTGCTCGAAAGCCGCGGCCCCGATGCGCTCACGCTCAACGCCGGCCACGCAATGAATCCCGGCCCCCACACCATCGCGCCCGAAGAACTGGCCGCCCGCGGACTCGCCATCATGGAAGAGCGCCGCATCACTTCGCTCGTGGTCACAAGCAGCGAGCAGCGCGCCCTCGGCATCCTCCACCTGCATGATCTTGTGGGGGCTGGAGTTGATGTAGGCGCTGCGAGCCAGTTCAGCAAGCCCGCCAATACATCCGGTCTCGTCATCCCGACCGGAGCCGTGGTACGCAGCGACACCGCAAAGTGGAGGGATCTGCTTTTCCCCTTGCCTGAATTCCCATCAACGCCAGCGCGCCGCGTTAAGCGTGCTGACTCGCTGTTTGGCCTCTTTCCCCCCACAAATCCCAACTTGCACTAGCATGGGGGCGTGCGGCGCACGCGTTCCATCGTTGCCTTTGTGGCAGCTCTGTTGATGATTGGCGGGTGCCAGCGCAAGCCTGCCCCCGTCGAGGCGCCGCGTCCGTTCGTCCTGGCCGATGCCATGCAGCACTGGTATGGCCGCTACGATCCTGCCACCCAGACAGCGCGCGCCAATCTGCCGGATCGTCCATCCGCTGACCTCGCCGGCTCCTGGTTTGCTCCGAAAGATCCGGTCGATATCGTCGTCATCTTTGAGGCCGGCTATCTACAGGCCGGCCATCCGCGCCATGTGGTCGTCACGGCCGCGGTGCCGCATCGCAGCGACAAACCCGGCCGCCCGGGCGACGATCTCTTCCAGTGCGTCATGTGCCGTCCGGTGATCGGGATGGCCGTCTTCACCCGCCGCCTGAACACCTGGCTGCTGGAAGACGAAAATGATGCCGTAGACCTCGCCGGCGGCAACGGCAAACCGCCCGGAGTGAAGCTGGTCACGCTGGGGACAGACCTGCACGGCATCCGACTGGAGAGCCACACCGAGGCCGCCGACTTCTCCACGACCCGCGTCAGCATTCTGGTGCCCTGGCAGGAGGACGTGGCGCGCGCCTTCAGCCAGGAGACCGCCTACACCAACCGCGATGCCTGCGGCCCCGCGAGTCCACTTCAAGACCCCTGCTATGCATGGCAGCGAGCCGATACGCTCGTCCCTGTCCCCGGCCAGGACTACGACGATCTGGTGCTCACCGGCAGCGGCACCCAGCCGCCCCCGGACCTCGACACGCCGCCTAAGGCGAAGCCAGTCCGGCGCGCCCATGGAAAGCAGCCACCACAGCCGCCCCCGCCCCCCACAGCCATTCCTTACACCAGCGTGGAGCGCCTGCGCTTCAACGACGGCAAATACGTCCCGCTGCCGGATACCGACACAGCCATCCCGGCGCACTGAGCGGCAGAGCTCTGAAACGGTTCGTGCTAAGCCCTCATGGAGTGCAGGGATTCGCAGCAGATTCGCTATGCGTGGATGATGTCGTGGGTGACACCACGGTAAGCGTCAGGTCTGCGTGTGCGTGATCGAGCTGGAGGAGAGCGGATTCCCGGACACCCCGGTAGCCGTCAGCGTCACCGGCGCGCTCGTCACGGCAGCAGTGGACGCAGCGCTCAGCGACATAACATCTGCGGCGAACCGATCCCCACCGTAGCCGAACCCGGCGCAACCCCCACCCCGGCAGGCAGCCCGCTGAGCACCAGCGTGATGCTGCCGGTCGAGCCTTTCACCGCGGAAACCTGAATGTTGACCGGCGTTGTGCCACCCTGCGTGATGGTGGCAGTCGCCGTCTGGCCGCTGGCCAGCGACAACGCAAAGTCCGGCGGGCCATTGTTGCCGCAGGCCGCAACCGTCAGCGGAAGGACGCAAGCGAACGCCGCCATCACTACATTCCATCGTCCACGCATTCGTTCGAAACCCCTCCCGCACTCTGTGAGTGGGATGCAGCCTCTCCGGCTCAGCTCATCATAAGCGCGGCGCGAAAGCTGCTTCGATACACTGTTGCTACCGCTCGCATCATCAGGCAAGCGAACGAAATCAGACGAGATCCCTATCCGCATGCACCGTTGGTCCCAGCTTTTTATTCCCACGCTTCGCGAAGCGCCCGCCGATGCCGAGGTCGCCAGCCACAAGTTCCTGCTCCGCTCCGGCTATGTCCGCCAGCTCAGCGCCGGTATCTACTCGTATCTCTTCCTCGGCCAGCGCTCGCTGAACAAGATCATCGCCATCGTCCGTCAGGAGATGGACAAGATCGGCCAGGAGTTCTTCCTGCCCGCCCTGCTGCCGCGCGACATCCTGGAGGAGAGCGGCCGCTGGACTATCTTTGGCGACAATCTGTTCCGCCTCAAGGACCGCAAGGGCGCCGAGATCGCCCTGGGCATGACCCACGAAGAGATCATGACCTCCATCGCGCGCAACGAGCTGCGCAGCTACAAGCAGTTGCCGCAGATCTGGTACCAGATTCAAACAAAATTTCGTGACGAACCTCGCCCCAAATCCGGCCTGCTCCGCGTGCGCCAGTTCACCATGAAGGACGCCTACTCCTTCGACATCGACGCCGCCGGCCTGGACGAGAGCTACCGCAAGCACGACCAGACTTACCGCGCCATCTTCACCCGCTGCGGCCTCTCCTTTGTCGTCGTCGAGGCCGACTCCGGCACCATGGGCGGCTCCGGCTCGCAGGAGTTCATGGTCTATACCGAAGCCGGCGAAGACCTCATCGCCTCCTGCGCCGAGTGCCACTACGCCGCGAACATCGAAAAGGCCACGTCGCGCCTGGCGCCTGTGGAAGACCTGGCTCCCACGGGCGACGGCAAGCCGGAGCGCATCCACACCCCCGGCAAAGCCGCCATCGCCGACATCGTCGCCTTCCTCAACATGCTGCCCGAGCACGACATCAAAGCGCTGGCCTACATGGCTCTCGCAAAGGACGGCAAGTGGAAGCCGCTCGCCGTCTTCCTGCGCGGCGACCACTCTGTCAACGAGGCCAAGCTGCTCACCATCACCGGCGCGCGAGAGCTCCGCTACATGGGCACGGAGGAGTTGGAGACCTGGTTCAAAGGCCCTGCCGGATACCTCGGTCCCGTAGGTCTCACCGCCGCGAAAGAGATGCTCGGCGAAGGCGTCACCGTCATTCTCGACAAGGCCCTCGAAAGCCGCACCAACATGGTCGCCGGCGCCAACGAGCTCGACTACCACTTCCGCAACGTCACGCCCGGCCGCGACTTCACGCCTACCGTGACTGCGGACATCCGCAACGCCGTCGAAGGCGAGGGCTGCCCCAACTGTGGCGCGCCGCTCAAGATCGGCAAAGCCGTCGAGATCGGCCACATCTTCAAGCTCGGCTGCCGCTATACGGAATCCATGAATGCCCGCGTGCTCGACGCCGAAGGCAAGGAAGTGATCCCCGTCATGGGCTGCTATGGCATCGGCATGGAACGCATCCTCACCTCAGCGATCGAACAGTCCCACGACGCCAACGGCTTCTGGCTGCCACCCTCCATTGCGCCGTTCGATGTGGTCGTCACCGTCACCAATATCACCGACGCCGCCCTGCTCTCCACCGGGGAAAAATTGGCCCGCGACCTCGAAGCCGCTGGGTTCGATGTCCTGCTCGACGACCGCGACGAGCGCGCTGGCGTGAAATTCAAGGACGCTGACCTGGTCGGCGTTCCCTACCGCATCAACGTGGGCAAAAAGGCCGCGGAAGGTATAGTCGAGCTGGTCGCACGCGCCACCGCAGGCGACAGATCCGCCACCCGCGAGCTCCCGCTGGCAGAAGTAGCAGCCGCTCTTCGGGAAGCCATCGGAAATTGATCCGGGACGCCCTGGTCTGGCCCGAAAGCCAGGGTGGGGTAGTCCAGGAGGTATCCCGCTGGCCACGCCAACCGCCCGGTTCTGCCGCGTATCATAGGAATGTCGTGTGAGGCGGTCGCGAAAAGGCGTTCCGCCGACGTCAAACCATCAGGATGCCTTGCCCGATATCAACCCCAGCCCGCTGGCTCGCGCCCGAAGCGCTCTTCGCTCGGCGGCGGCAGGCGTCGACAGGAAACTTTCTACCTTGGCAGTAAAACTAAAGCTCCCGCCCAACCGCAGCATTACTGAAAAGCCTGTCTGGGAAACGGCGCTGATCGCCGTCTGCATCGTCTTTACGTTCACGCTGCTGATCCTCGGCATCACCTTCAGCTATTACTCCAACAAGTACAAAGAAGTTGTCGATCAGCGTCTGGCGCGTCCGCTTTTCAATCAGACGCCGCGCATCTACGCCGCGCCGCGCGAGGTCCGTATCGGCCAGAAGCTCGCCGCGACGGCTGTCGCCCAGCAGTTGCGCAGTGCGGGCTACACGCCGCCCGGCAGCGATCAATCGCCGATGGGCACCTATGAGCTGCGCAGCGACAGTATTGCGGTGCATCCGGGGCCGCAGTCCTATCACTCACAGGAGGGCGCCACCATCTCCTTCGACAACGGAATGGTCACCGCCATCTCCGGCGACCAGAAGCAGCAGCTCTCCGCCTACGAGCTGGAGCCGCAGCTCATCACTTCATTGTCCGAGGGACCAAATCGCGTAAAACGCCGCCTCGTCACCTATGACGAGCTGCCGCCTGACCTGGTCAAAGCCGTCACTTCCATCGAAGACAAGCGCTTCTTCTCTCACAGCGGCGTCGATTACATTTCCCTGCTCGGCTGGATTTATCACGACCTCGTCGGAGACCGCCGTTACCGGGGTGGCGCTTCTACCCTCACCATGCAGCTCTCGCGCAACTTCTTTGATCTCACGCGAGCCCGCAGTTTCCGGCGCAAGATCATTGAAACGGCGATCACCTTCCAGTTGGAACACCGCTACACCAAGCAGCAAATCTTCCAGATGTACGCCAACGAGATCCCGCTCGGGCAGCAGGGCTCGTTCGGTGTCTACGGCATGGGCGAGGCGGCCCAGGCCTACTTCGGCAAAGATGTCCGCCAGCTCGACCTTGCAGAATGCGCTTTGCTCGCGGGCATGATCCAGCAGCCGAGCGCGCTCAATCCCTACCGCCACGCCAAGCGCGCCATCGCGCGGCGCAACGTGGTGTTGGGCGCCATGGTGGAAACTGGCGACATCACGGAAGCGCAGGCCCAGGCCGCACGGCAGGAGCCGCTGCACCTCGCGCCCAGTTCTTTCGATGGCGGCCTTGCTCCCTACTTCATCGATATCGTGCATGACCAGATCGTGCACAGCTATGGCGAGCAGCGGTACAGCTCACAGGGGCTGCGGGTCTACAGCTCGCTCGATCCCGATCTGCAGGAGGCCGCCAACCAAGCGGTCGCTGAAGGCATGAAGACTGTGGATGAGCTGGTAGAAAGGCGGCG
Organism: uncultured Acidobacteriaceae bacterium; assembly: GCA_963797895.1. Classification (GTDB taxonomy): domain Bacteria; phylum Acidobacteriota; class Terriglobia; order Terriglobales; family Acidobacteriaceae; genus KBS-83. The sequence continues at coordinate 287,342 of CAWCRD010000005.1, read as the reverse complement.
CAAGCGCTCCAAGCACCCCGAGTCCATTCCCGACCCGCAGGTCGCACTGGTGGCGCTGAACCCGCATACCGGTCAGGTGCTCGCGTTGGTCGGTGGCCGCAGCTATGGCACTTCCCAGCTCAACCATGCCATCGCTCACCGTCCCACCGGATCGATCTTCAAGCCTTTCGTTTACGCCGCGGGCTTCAACACCTCACTCGCCGGCACCCAGCTCACCGCGCCGGCAGCTGCGGTGGAAGCTGCCGATACCAACAATCCTGACGCGGGGATCGTGGGCGATCCGGGTCCGCAGAACGGCGCGCCTCTGCAGGCCACCGACCCCGGCCTGCACCATGGGCTGTTCACCGAAATCACGCTGCTCAACAGCGACCCGCAAAACTTCGAGGGCGGCTATGCTCCGCGCAATTACGGCCATCACGGAACTGGCGAAGTCACCGCCCGTTATGCACTCCAATGGTCGATGAACAACGCCACAGTGGAGCTGGCCCAGATGGTCGGCTATGACAACGTGGCCGCACTCGCCCGGGACGCAGGCATCGTCGAGGCCCGCGGCACGCCGGCAGTCGCTTTGGGAGCCTACGACGCCACTCCCATCCAGATGGCGGGCGCCTACACTACCTTCGCCAATTACGGCACCCGCATCGTTCCGTGGGAGATAGCTTCTGTCCGCAGCGCCAATGGCGATCCTCTCAGCGATCATCAGCCCGACGAGAAGCCGATCCTCGATCCGCGGGTCGCCTATCTTACGACCAACATGCTGCAGAACGTAATGAACACGGGCACCGCCGCTGAGGTCCGTGCGCGCGGCTTCCAGGCTCCCGCCGCAGGCAAAACCGGCACCTCCCACGACGCCTGGTTCGCCGGATACACATCGAACCTCATCTGCATCATCTGGGTCGGCAACGACGACTACTCCGATATCAAGCTCGAAGGCGCGCACGCCGCTGCCCCGATCTGGGCAGAATTTATGAAGCACGCCACCCAGCTTCCCCAGTACTCGGATACGCGCGATTTCCCTATCCCGCAGGGCGTGAATCTGGTGAAGCTCGACAAGAACACCAATCTGCTCGCTGACCAGACCTGCCCGGAGGACTATTACGCCGCCTTCCTGGACGGCACCGCTCCCACCAACACCTGCTCGCGTCCCAACGGCGACCAGAGAAACCTGTTCCAGAAGATCTTCGGCCTCGGAGGCGGGTCCCAGCAGCCGCTTCCGCCAAGCAACACGCCCACCGTCCTGCCACCCGGCGGCCAGCCCCAGCAGCCTGCCAACGCGGCGCAGAACGCCCAGAACGCGGACCAGCAGGAGAAGCCCAAGAAAAAGCGGGGATTCTTCAGCCGCCTCTTTGGTGGCGGCAAAAAGGACGATCAGCAGCAACAGGATCAGCAGCAGAGTCCGCAGCAATAATGCCCATGAGGTCCTAAACCTCGGCAGTCAAGTGACTTAACTGCCGCCGGACACCGGGGAGGGTCGAGATATCGTGACCCTCGCAGAGCAGGACGGGCCAGAATACCGTCATGGATCTGGGATTTAAATGGTATTTAGAGGTAGTTCATGCGATACTGATTCGGTAAGAAGGAGGATCCCGCTATGGCCGTGATGGCAATGCCCCGCCCGGATCTCGCGGCCCACCGCGAGTCCCTCCGCCTGCCGACGACCGAAATCGTCAGCCGGTTAGTCGCCATTCTGGGCCGCAAGCTGACCGCCTATATCGGCAGGGTCAAGGACGTCCGCGCCGTGGATCGCTGGATCGCCGGCGGCGAGATTTACGGCGATGCCGAGCAGCGTCTGCGCTTTGCGTTCCAGGTGGCCCGCACATTGAGCGAGCAGGACACGCCCGCCGTTGTGCAGGCGTGGATCACCGGTGTGAATCCCGAGCTGGGGGATCGCGTTCCCCTGCGCCTGATGCGCGACGGCGATCTGAATACCGTAGGATCCGAGGTGCTGCGCGCCGCCCGCGCCTTTCTCGCCGGTGGCTAACTGCCGCATAGCTGATCTTGTTCCCTCGCGGCTTTCCTTCGGCCAGAGACAGTTTGCAGTGCTACTCTCCTGTTGCAGGAAAGCTCCCCTTGTCCCCAGAACCCTCATCTGCTACATCGCTGCGATTGGAATTCCGCGCGCCCGAAGAGCCGCTGCACCGCATCGGCCGCTGGCCCGATCCCTGGCAGCCGCCCGACTGGGCGCACTCGCATTCCGACGGCACCTTCGGCAACCGCTTCGACGATCCCCAGGCCTATTACCGCGTCATCTACGCTTCCAGCCAGCGCCTCGGCTGCTTCCTGGAAACGCTCGCCCGCTTCCGGCCTGATCTCACTTTGCTGGCCGAGTTCGCCGAAATTGAAGGCGACGACGACTTCACCCCGCTCGCAACTGTGCCGGCAACCTGGCTGCGGACCCGGCTCATCGGCAGCGCGCAGGCGGATGGTCAATATGCGGACGTGTACGCACCCGAATGGATCGCCTATCTCCGCCGCGAGCTTGCCTCCACCGCCGTCGCGCTGGGCCTCTCCGAAATCGACGCTGCCACCCTGCAGGCGGGTAGGCCGCGCAAGCTCACGCAGGACGCTTCGCTGGTCGTCTTCCGCAATGGATACGATGGCGTCTTCTACTGCTCGCGCTACGGCCACTCGATCGAAAACTGGGCGATCTTCGAGCCCTTTCCGCTGCGCAATACCTCCGGCGCAGAAATCACCGCCGGCGATCCTGATCTGCAAGAGGCACTGCGCATTCACGGGCTCGCTATGACTGAGAGCACCATGCGCCCGACCGCTCGCCTGATCTAGCGCGCCAGGTCCGGCTGGCACACCGGACACCAGTAGGTCGATCGCGCCCCCGGCCCTTGCCTCTGCATCCGGATCACCGCTCCACAGCGGCGGCACTCTTTCCCGCTTCGTCTGTAGACCCAGAGCCGCGCGCCCGGATCGGCGGCACGCGTCGTGCGTCGTAGGCCGGTGTAGGTCACCATCGCCCCACCAGCGTCATCCTTTGTGTTCATCTTCAGAAAACCCTGTGCACGATCGAGAATGCAGTCGATCTCAGCAGGGCTCAGCGTGCCAACATGCCGGAAGGGGTGTACGCCGCATGCAAACAGCACCTCGCTCTTGTAGACATTCCCCAGCCCGGCCATCACCCGCTGATTGAGGAGGACATTCGCAATCTCCTCACCAGTCTGCGCAAGCAGCCGCTGCTTCGCCTCGTTCGCCGCAAAATCCGGACCGAGAAGATCCGGACCTAAGGCTGGAATGTTTGAGTCCCGCGCAAGTGACATTGCGCTATAAAACTTCGCCACCGGCACGTTGAACGCGATGGCCTCGTAATCTGAGGTCGCGATCACGGCACGCATCTCACGGTGCGGTCGCTGCCAGCGCTCTCCGGGCCGGTAGATATGCCAGGAGCCGGACATGAGCATGTGCGTCACCAGAATCAGGTCGCCGGAGAAATAGATCAGGAGCCACTTGCCCCGAGACTCGACCTTCTCCACCGTGCGTCCCGCCACCGGCGTGTTGTCATCGACGGCTGCAAGCGGCGCGAGCACGGTCTCGAAGCGCATTACTACCTTGTCTTCAAGAGCTAGGCCCAGCGCTCGCGCCGCACGATAAATTGTATCTCCTTCCGGCACCTATTGCGTCTCCGAAGAAATTTCGCGCTCCGACATGGCAGAAGCGGCGCGGCGTACGTTGAATCCGTTAGGCGCGGCGTGAAAGCCCGCATCCAGCAGAAATCGTGCCAGGAAATGCGGACCCACCGGCTGCCCATTGATTTGCGCGACCACGAGCCCGGCGCTGCGGTCCCCCTCGCGGGATGCCATCTCCCGCTGCGCCGTCTCGACCAGGAACTGCGCCAGGTCGCGTGCGGCGTGTGACCGCTCCGGCTCGTCAGCCGGCAGAAAGACCTGCAGGTTCGGATTGCCGCGACGCAGATACGCCACCATCTCTCCATTGCGCAGCACCACGCTGGCTCCGACACTGCGCGTCAGGCTGCGCGGCTGGCCATCGTCCTCACCCTCGGCGGACTCCGCCGCTGGCCAGCGCAGCGTGGCGCCATACGGATTCGCAGGATCGGTCGCGGCCAGCAGTACCATCTCCGGCTTCTCCAGCCGCGCCTGCTGCCGCAGCGACCGCAGCAAGTCCACCGCGGAGGGCAGCGCAAACTGCGTCGCACCTAGCCCGGCAACGAAATACCCCCGCCGTACGCGCCCGCTCTCCTCCATCGCCTTCAGCACGTCATAGACGGCGCTAAAGCCGCCGGGCAGGTTCTCCTGCGCGACGCTCTCGCGCGTCAGCACTCCATAACGCACAAGCAGTTGGTTCGCAATCGCGTGACTCCAATTTGTCGCTGCTGCAGTGTCTTTTGTCGACTCGGGTTGCGGCACCAGAGTCCACCGGCCCTGCGCGCTGGGCGGCGTAGTCCGGCGGGAGCGGAAAGCCGCCACCTGTGCGCCGCTGGAGTGCGCCCGCTTCGGCTGCCGGCCCGTAGGCCGCGCGGTATAGGCGCGCAGCGCGTGGAAGGTGTCGTTGGTAACAAGTCCGCGCCACACCAGCGTCCACAGCGCATCGAGCGTCTCGCCCGGGTAGCCGCCTCCCAGCGCATCATGAATCTGGGCGAAGAACACGGCTCCCCCGCGCTCCAGTTGCTCGAGAATAGCCTGCTCCTTCGGCGTCATCTCCACGGCCGCCAGTGCGTTCTGACGAACCGGCGGCAGCAATGTGTGCAGCCGGTCGGACAGGTATAGCGCGATACGGCCATCGTGCTCGCCCAGCGGATCGAGCCCCACCCACACCACTTCGCCCGCGGCAATCAGCGTGTCGAGTTGGCCCGAAGCATAATTCGCCAGCCGAGCAGGCAGAATCGCCGTCTCGACCAGCGAAGCCGGCAGCGGCGCGCCCTGCAGGCTCTCGATCGTGTCCAGCAGCGAATCCAACCCGCGCCGCCGCTGCAGCACGCCCTGCCAGTGCGTATTCAGACGCGCCAGCATCTGTTGCTCTACCGGTTCGATCTCTTTTCGTAAGCGCGCGAGCGACTTTCTCCGGATCAGCCGCAGCACCTCGGCATCGCACCACTCGCGATGTACGCCCCCGGGCCGGAAGCCGCCCTCGACCACGCGGCCATCGAGCAGCAGCCTGCGCAACATCGTGTCAACCTGCTTCGCGTCCAACCCGAAGCGGGTCGCGACCTCGCCCTGCGTGAACGGCCCGTGCGTGCGGGCATATCTCCGCACGAGTTCCAGTACGGGCTGCGTGACCGGCTCCAGCAGCGCCTTCGGCAATCCCGGTGCCAGCGGAATGCCCAGCGCGTCGCGGTACCGCGCCGCATCCTCCACCGCAATCAGCCGCTTCTCGCCGCTGACCTTGATTTCCAACAAGCGCTTCGCCCTCAGCAACCGTTCTGTGTGAATCGCCACATCCGGTGCCGCCAGCCGCCGCAACAGTTCGGCGCGATTCAAATCGCCCAACCGCAGCAGCAAATCGTGAATGCCATCCGCGCTGCGCGCCTTCTGCGTTTCCGTCAACGCCTGCAGTTGCTCTTCGACCTCGGCGATCGCATCGGCATCCAGCAGTTCGCGCAAATCGGCATCGCCCAGCAGCTCACGCAACTGTTCCTGATCGATCGACAATGCCTGCGCCCGCCGTTCGGCCAGCGGCGCATCGCCATCGTAGATGTAGTTCGCCACGTAGCTGAACAGCAGCGAGGAGGCAAACGGTGAGGGCGTCTTGGAATCGGCCACATGCACGCGCGTCGTGCGCGCATTCACGGAGCGCAGCACCTCCAGAAATGCCGGCATGTCGAAGACATCGCGCACGCACTCGCGATACGCCTCCAGCAGCATGGGAAACGCTGGATACCGCGCCGCGACGCTCAGCAGGTCGTAGGCGCGTTTGCGCTGCGCCCACAGCGGCGCACGTCCTGTTGCCCTTCGCCGCGGCAGCAATAGAGCACGAGCCGAAGCTTCCCGGAACTTTGCGGAAAAGAGCGCGGTCGATCCCAACTGCCGCAGCACCAGATCCGAAGCCTCCGCGGGATCGAGCAGGATCAGCTCCGGATCGGGCGGCGCATCCGTCTCCGGAAAGCGCAGCACAAATCCGTCATCAGCCCACATCGTCTCCACGTCGCCGCGTCCGCTTGCGCGCAGCCGTCCACTGATTGCCATCGCCCACGGCGCATGCACACGGCTGCCGAAGGGTGTCAGCACACAGACACGCCAGTCGCCCAGCTCATCGCGCACGCGCTCGATCACGATGGTGCGGTCATCTGAAACTGCCGTGGTTGCTAATTCCTGATCGGCAAGGAAGCGCAGCAGGTTTTCCGCAGCCTGCGGCTCCAGGTCGTGCTCGCGCGTCAGTCGTGAGATCGCTGCGTTGCGCGGCATCTCGCGGAGTTCGCGCACCAGCGCGCCGATACGCCGTCCGAACTCTAGCGGCCGCCCTGCGGTATCGCCATGCCAGAAGGGCATCTTGCCCGGCTCACCAGGCGCGGGCGAGACCAGCACGCGATCGTGCGTGATCTCATCGATACGCCACGTTGTTGCGCCCAGGATGAATGTCTCGCCGGTGCGGCTCTCAAAGATCATCTCTTCGTCCAGCTCACCCACACGCACCGGCCGCCCCTCTGTTCCGGAGAGAAAGACGCCGTACAGTCCCCGGTCCGGAATCGTGCCGCCGTTCAAGATCGCCAGCATCTTTGAGCCCTCGCGCGGCGTCAGCAGGTTGCGTACACGGTCCCAGGTGATGCGCGGCCGCAGCTCGGCAAACTCATCCGATGGATAGCGCCCCGCCAGCAGATCGAGCACGCCCTCAAAGGCGCCGCGGCTCAGCTCGGCAAATGGCGCTGCACTGCGCACAATCGCGAATACGTCATCGACGGTGATCTCGGCCGGAGGAGGCGGTTCTTTTCGTGAACGTGGTGTACGTGAAACACGGGGCGGCTGCGCTACTGTCGCGACGATCTGCTGTGCCAGCACATCCAGCGGGTTGCGCAGATACCGCGTCGACTCCACCAACCCTTCGTGCATGGCGCGCGTCACCGCCGCGCACGCCACCAGGTCAGCACGGTATTTGGGAAAGATCACGCCCTCGCTCGCCGCACCGACGTGGTGCCCCGCGCGGCCGATGCGCTGCATGCCGCTCGCGACCGAAGGCGGCGCTTCGATCTGAATCACCAGGTCCACCGCGCCCATATCGATGCCGAGCTCCAGCGACGACGTGCATACCAGCGCGCGAATCTTTCCTGCCTTCAGCAGCTCTTCAATTTCCGAACGCTGCGCCGCGGCGAGTGAGCCATGATGGGCGCGCGCCACTGCTTCGCCTGCAAGATCATTGATCGCACCGGCCAGCCGCTCGGCGGTGCGCCGATTATTGACGAAGATCAGCGTGGACGTTCGCTCGCGCACAATCGCGAGCAGCCGCGGATGGATCGCGCTCCAGATGGAAGTGCGCTTCGGCCCCTGAGAAGCCGCGCCGCTTGGCAGTTCCTCGGGCTGGCCCAGCCGCGCCATGTCTTCGACAGGCACCTCGATGCGCAGCTCCAGCCGCTTCGGCTCGCTCGCGTTCACGATTGTCACCGGCCGGAACCGCACCACCTGCTCTTCGCGCGCTGCAATACTTTCGGCAGTCTCGTCGCGAGTAAATCCCGCCTCCATCTCCTGGACCAGGTCGGCGGAGGCCTCGGCCGAAGTCTCCGCAACTTGCGCAGCCGCTTCCGTTTCCAGTCCATTCGCGCCCGCCAGAAAATGCGCCACCTCTTCCAAAGGCCGCTGTGTTGCGGAGAGCCCGATGCGCTGGAAACGCCGCTCCGTAATCGCCTGCAATCGCTCCAGCGACAGGGCCAGATGCGCACCGCGCTTGGTCGGCACCAACGCGTGAATCTCATCCACGATCACCGTATCCACCCCGCGCAGCCCGGCGGCGGCATCGGAAGTCAGCAACAGGTACAGCGACTCCGGCGTCGTGATCAGAATTTCGGCTGGGCTTCGCCGGAAGAGCGCGCGCTCCTTCTGCGATGTGTCGCCGGTGCGCACCGCGATCCCCGGCTCGCGGACAGCGACGCCGGCGCGTCGCGCCATGTTCGCGATCCCGGCAAGCGGCGAGCGCAAATTGCGCTCCACGTCCACGGCAAGTGCCTTCAGCGGACTGATATAGATGACGCGGCATGCGGCCGGCCCTTCCGGCGCGGGCTCCAGCATCAGCCGGTTCAGGCACCAGAGGAACGCGGTGAGCGTCTTACCGGTTCCCGTCGGGGCCAGGATCAGCGTGTGTTCTCCGCGGGCAATCGCCGGCCAGCCCAGCACCTGGGGCGACGTTGGCCGGTCGAAGACGGCGCGAAACCACTCTGCCGTAACCGGATGGAATAATTCCAGCACGTCTCCGGGTTCCTTCGGCTTTGCCGTCTCTTTCGCCATCACGCTCCGTTGGTCTGATGCTCAGACGGCTTTTCTCCCGTCCGGGATTTCCGTGGCCTCATGCCCGCAACCTGTTGGCTGGTCCGAGGCAGACAACGATATGCCACAACCGCAGCCATCCGGATCAGTCATTCAGTAGAATGCCCGACGGTGCTCGTGGTCTTCAGCATCTGGCTGCAAAAAAAAATACAAAGTCTGTCGATTCCCTTCCTGCTCGTTCGACGCGTGGATAGAGACGCTTCCCGGATGACTCGGGAAGCTCCGATCAACGCCATTCAAAGGAGATACACCGATGCAATTCCTCACCTTCTACACGCCCAATCCATCCGCTCACCAGGGGCCGCCCAGCAAGGAGTATATGGACCGGATGAACAAGCTGATCGAAGAGTCCATGAAGTCCGGCGAGCTGGTTGCCACCGGCGGCCTGACTCCGCTCCACCAGGGCGCGCGCGTCGTTCAGTCCGGGGACAAGTTCACCGTCACGGATGGCCCATACATCGAGTCCACCGAGGTCATTGGCGGCTTCGCTATCCTCGAATTGCCCTCCAAAGAAGCGGCCATCGAATCCTCAAAGCGCTTCCTGAAGATCGCCGGCGACGGTCAGGTCACTATCCGGCCTCTGATGAATCCGGACGACACCTGCACTGGCGAACCTACCCTGGCCACCCAATCCGCACGTTGACCACAAGGAGATCACTATGCGTTTCATGATGCTGATGATCCCGAAGGGATACGAGCAGGCGGCACCCGGCACCATGCCGGATGCCAAGGCCGTTGAGGCCATGATGAAGTACAACGAAGAGCTGCAGAAGGCGGGCGTGCTACTCGCGCTCGAAGGGCTGCATCCGCCGTCCATGGGCGCGCGGGTCTCCTTCACCGGGGGCAAGCCAAAGGTCACGGACGGCCCGTTTGCCGAAGCCACCGAGGTCCTCGGCGGCTTCTGGATGATTCAGGTGAAGTCCAAGGAAGAAGCCATCCAATGGGCCACGCGCTGCCCCGCCGGCGCCAATGAAACAATCGAAGTCCGCCAGATCCAGGAGATGACCGACTTCCCCGCCGAGGTGCAGAAGGCGGCAGAGGGCTTCCCCGAAATGCAGACGCGATCTGCCTGATCCGCGGTCCGCGCTCTTCTTGCAGGAGGAGCGCGGACACCACTCCGAAGTCAAAAAATATTGCGAGGACAAAGCTATGCCTGCACTTGTTGAAACCATCGCACCCTCCAAGGCGCGCCTCTGGACCGGTCGCGTTCTGACTACTTTGACCGTGCTCTTTCTCGTGATGGATGTCGCTTTCAAATTCATCCGCCCCATCCCCGCGCAGGTGATGCAGTCGATATCCCAGCTTGGATTGCAGCCCGCGTCATTGAATGTCATCGGCGTGCTGCTGCTGGTCTGCACGATCCTCTATCTCGTACCCAGGACTTCAGTGCTGGGCGCGGTGCTGCTCACCGGCTATCTGGGCGGCGCGATCTCGCTGCACATGCGTGTCGGCAATCCGCTCTTCAGCCACGTGCTCTTCCCCGTCTACATCGGCATTCTGCTGTGGGCTGGTCTCTGCCTCCGCGAGCCCCGTTTGCTCGCCTTACTGCCTCTGCGAAAATAGTCCGTTGCTGGAGGATGCAACCATGCGATTCGTAGTTCTGCGGAAAACCGAAAAGTGGATGGAGTCCGCGCCGCCCGATCCAGAGCTGATCGCCGCCATGCAGCGATATGACGAAGAGATGCGGAGGGCCGGCGTGCTGGTCGCGGTCGAGCGCCTGCAGCCCAGCGCCAATGCCACCCGCCTGCACATCGCGGACGGCAAATCGCACACCGTCGACGGCCCCTTCACCGAATCGAATGAGTTGATCGCGGGCGTCAACATCCTCGATGTTGCATCGCTCGAAGAAGCCATCGAGTGGATGAAGCGATGTCCCACGCTGCAGGGACCGAGCATCGAAGCGGAGTTCGAATTCCGCCGAGTGTTCTAGGCTCCGCAGATCCGAGCGTTTGCGTGCGCGCCGCGAAAGATGCTCTCATCGAATCCGGTGACCCGCCGTGGCTTCTGCTGACATCGACCGCAGCCAGATCGATCGCACCATCGACGCCGTATGGCGCATGGAGTCGGCGCGCGTCATCGCCGGCCTCACGCGAATCGTGCGCGATGTTGGCATCGCCGAAGAGCTCGCCCAGGATGCTCTGGTCGCTGCCCTCGAGCAGTGGCCGGAGTCGGGCGTCCCGCAGAACCCCGGCGCATGGCTCATGGCTGCCGCCAAGCACCGCGCTATCGACATTCTGCGCCACAACACGCGGCTGGAACGGAAACACGAAGAGCTCGCGCGCGAGTTGGAGGAACAGCAGCAACGCTCCTTTGCGGACTTCGCAACTGCGCTGGCCGCCGCAGCCGATGGAGATATTCAGGACGACCTGCTCCGTCTGGTCTTCATCTCCTGCCATCCCGTGCTCTCGCCGGAAGCGCGCGTCGCCCTCACGCTGCGTCTGCTCGGCGGTCTCACCACACCCGAGATCGCACGCGCCTTTCTCGTTCCCGAACCCACCATCGCGCAGCGCATTGTTCGCGCAAAGCGCACGCTTGGCCGACGCACACGTGCCCTTCGAAGTGCCCACGGGGCTCGACCGCGCTGCGCGCCTGTCCTCTGTGCTCGAAGTCGTTTACCTGATCTTCAACGAGGGCTACTCCGCCACTGCCGGCGAAGACTGGCTGCGGCCCGCATTGTGCGAAGACGCGCTGCGCCTTGGCCGCATCCTCGCCGGGCTCGCGCCGCAGGAGCCTGAAGTCCACGGTCTGGTCGCGCTTATGGAGATACAGGCGTCGCGCTCAGCCGCGCGCCTTGGCCCGGCGGGAGAGCCCATCCTGCTGCTGGATCAGGACCGCAGCCGCTGGGACCAGATCCTCATCGGCCGCGGCCTTGCCGCGCTTGCCCGCGCCGAAGAGCTCAGCAAAACACCCGGTTCCTACACGCTGCAGGCGCAGATCGCCGCCTGCCATGCGCGCGCCCGCAGCGGCGACGATACCGATTGGAAGCGCATCGCAGCTCTCTATGCCACGCTCGCCCAGCGGCAGCCATCGCCGATCGTAGAGCTCAACCGTGCCGTCGCCCTGGCCATGGCCTACGGTCCGCAGACCGGGCTCGATCTGATCAACCAGATCGCCGACGAGCCCTCGCTGGCGAAGTATCACCGCCTGCCCAGCGTGCGCGGTGAGCTGCTCTTCCGCCTCGGACGCTTTAGCGAAGCGTGCCCGGAGTTTGAGCGCGCCGCGGCACTCGCAGGCAATGCCCGCGAGCGTGATCTACTGCTCCAGCGCGCATCGCAATGCACCTCCACAGTTGCCAGCAAGCCGTCCACTCAGTAGCCTCGAACGAGATGTCTTCCTCCCCAATCACGATATCTGCCGGGCAGCAGGCAGAATTGCTCTCTGCCGCCCGAGAAGCCGCGCACCAGGCGTACGTTCCCTACTCCGGCTTTCGGGTAGGCGCAGCTGTACTGCTGGAGAGCGGCGAAATCGTGAGCGCAGCAAACGTGGAAAACGCCTCCTACGGTCTCACCCTCTGCGCGGAGCGTGCCGCTGTGGTTCGTGCCGTGGCACAATATGGTTCGCAAATCCGAATCGCCGCCGTCACAGTGACGAATCTGGCCGACAAGCCCAGCTCACCCTGCGGCGCGTGCCGCCAGGTATTGGCCGAGTTCATGCCGCCCCATGGCCTCGTCCTCTTTCCTTTCGACGGCTCGCCCCAAGCGCGCATCCGCTCCCTCACACTCGCCGAGCTTTTCCCGTTCGGCTTCTCTCTCGCGCATGCCGAATAGCCCCAACTCAGCTCTCGATGCGGCGAGCATCATCCGCCGCAAGCGGGATGGCCACACGCTCACGACCGAGGAGATCGCGCATATCGCGCGCGGCGCCGGCGACGGCTCCATCGATGACGCGCAGCTCAGCGCCTTCCTTATGGCCACTTTTCTGCGCGGCATGGAGCCGGAGGAAGTTCAGGCGCTCACTCATGCAATGCGCACATCGGGTGTGCAACTCGATCTGCGCCGCCCCGCAAATGGCGGGCCTGCGCGACCCACTGTCGATAAGCACTCCAGCGGCGGCGTGGGCGACAAGACGTCATTCCTCGTCGCGCCTATCGCCGCAGCAGCCGGCCTGCGCGTCCCCAAGCTCAGCGGGCGCGCCCTCGGCCACACTGGCGGCACTCTGGACAAGCTGGAAAGCATCCCCGGCTATCGCACGGCGCTTTCTCCCGACGAAATGCGCCGTGTCATCGACGAGTGCGGATGCTGCATCACCGGTCAATCGGATGACATTGTTCCTGCTGACCGTAAGCTGTACGCGCTGCGAGATCACATCGGCGCTGTCGAAAGCCCGTATCTGATCGCATCTTCCATCATGAGCAAGAAGCTCGCCGCCGGTCTCGACGCTTTGGTGCTCGACGTGAAAACTGGATCCGGCGCCTTTCTTCCCGATCCCGCCGTCTCCCGATTCATGGCTCGCCTGATGGTCGAAACCGGTGAAGCCGCCGGAACTCGCACCGTTGCCGTGCTGACCGATATGTCGCAGCCGTTGGGACACTTCATCGGCAATTCGCTTGCCGTCCTCGAAGGGCTCGCCCTCCTCCGCGGAGAACGCCATCCCCACAACGAGGACCTGCGCGAAATCTCACTCGTTCTTGCCGGCTGGATGCTGTTCCTGGGGAATATCAGTCCCACCCCGCAGGAAGGCCGCACCCGTGCGGGAATCCTCCTCACCAGCGGCGCGGCGCTTCGCCATTTCGAGCAGATGGTGGCGCTTCACGGCGGCGACCTTAGCGCCCTGGCTCACACTCCTGCCCATCGGCACGAGCTTCGCGCATCGCGTGCCGGCTACCTCTTGTCCATGGACACGGCCGCTATCGGCTGGGCCGTCCAACGTCTCGGCGGGGGCCGCGCACGCCCAGGCGATCCTGTCTCCGCCCACGCCGGCATCGAGATGCACGCAAAACTCGGCGCTCAGCTCCGCGCTGGAGATCCTCTCTGCACGCTCTTCGCTGACCATGCGGATCGCTTCGCCGTGGCCGAACGCATGCTTGCCGACGCAATCGTTATCGCGGACGCACCGCCCCGCCCCACGCCCCTGGTGCACGAAGTGCTCACCCGCGATACTCTGGCCCAGACCACAATCTAGACCTCTTCCGTTCAGGACTGATCCATTTGGCGCGATTCACGGGAATCCTTGGCCTGCTCACCATGCTGCTGCTGGCATGGCTCTTTTCCACGAACCGTCGCGCCATCCGCATACGTACCGTGGCTTGGGGCGTCGGCCTGCAAATTGCCTTCGCCTTTATCGTGCTCCGCTGGAGCTTCGGCCGCGACGCTATGGCCTCCGCGGGCAATGCCGTCAACACACTGCTCAGATACGCGTTCGCCGGCTCAGAATTTCTGTTTGGAGAGCTTGGCAAACAGCACTCCTCCTTCGGCTCGATCTTCGCTTTCCAGGTGCTGCCCACCATCATCTTCATCTCGGCGCTGTTTGCTGCGCTCTATCACCTCGGCATCATGCAGATCATCATTCGCGGCTTTGCCTGGTGCATGCAGCGCACCATGCGCATCTCCGGCGCAGAATCGCTCAATGTAGCGGCCTCCATCTTCATGGGGCAGACCGAAGCGCCGCTCTCGATACGACCGTTTCTCGCGAACCTGACGCGCTCCGAGCTCATGACCGTCATGACCAGCGGCATGGCGCACGTCTCCGGCGGCATTATGGCCGCCTACATTCTCTACGGCATCGACGCGAAGCATCTGCTCGCCGCCGTCATCATGACCGCGCCCGGCACCATCCTGGTAGCGAAGATGCTGGTGCCTGAAACCGAGCTCCCCGACACGCTTGGTCACGTGCATCTCCCCGAGTCGGAAGAGCACCGCGAAGAGAACTTCCTGGGCGCCGTTGCCCGCGGGACCATTGACGGCGGCAGGCTCGCCTTCAACGTCGCCATCATGCTCGTCTCGTTTGTCGCGCTCATCGCGCTGGTCAACGGCATCTTCGGTGGCGTGCATAACTGGCTCAGCCCGCATCACATTCCATTCCCTAAAACGCTTGACGAAGTCCTCGGCTGGGTCTTCGCGCCTGTCGCGTGGCTCATCGGCATCCCCTGGCATTCAGCCCCGATCGTGGGGAACCTGCTCGGCACCCGCATGGTCATCAACGAGCTCATCGCATACTCGGATCTCGGCGCGCTGAAAAGCACACTCGACCCACGCTCCTTCACCATCGCCACCTTTGCGCTCTGCGGCTTTGCGAACCTGAGCTCCATTGGCATTCAGATCGGTGGCATCGGGGCACTCATCCCGGAGCGGCGCAACGAACTGGCGCGCCTCGGCCTGCGCGCAATGCTCGCCGGGACGATGGCGAATCTCATGTCCGCTTCGATCGTCAGCGTGCTGCTGCGCTAACCTTGGATAGTCCTGAGTGCAGGGAGGACCTGCAGTTCTCCCCCAGAGGAGCAACACCGCATGGCAACAGAAGACGATCTCGACCGCATCACCCGCCAGGAGCGAGAGCTGCAATGGACCTCGTTCAACGAAGAGGATGCGTGGCAGCTCGGCTCTACGCTGCGCGAGCTCGCTGAGGAGCGCCAGCTCGCGATTGTCATCGACATTCGCCGCTTCGCCCCGCACCTTGGCAACCAGGCCGGCGCGCCGCTCTTCTACGCCGCACTGCACGGCACCTCGCCCGATAACGCCGAATGGGCTCGGCGCAAAGCCAACGTTGTCGCGCGCCTCTACCGTAGCAGCTACGCCGTCGGCCTCTCGCTCAAGGCGCGCAATCTTACGCTGCAAGAAAAGTACGACCTTCCATTAGCCGATTACGCAAGCCACGGCGGCGCATTTCCCATCACAGTCGCTGGCACCGGAGTCATCGGATCGGTCACCGTCTCCGGCTTGCCCCAACGCGACGACCACGAGCTCGTCGTCGAAGCTCTCTGCCTCGAGCGCAACAAACAGTACGCCGATCTGCGCCTGCCGTCGATCGAATAGCTCAGCCTCATTGCGTACGCAGGGTTGTCATCGGATCGGTCTGCGCCGCGCGATACGCCGGCGCCGCGCTCGCCACGAATGCCACCGCAAGCAGCACCAGTGACATCCCGCCGAACGTCAGCGCGTCGAACGGCTTCACGCCATAGAGCAGAGTGGCAAGAAACCGAGTGGCCACAAACGAGATCGCCAGCCCCGCCGCGACTCCAATCGCAGCCAGCATCATGCCGCGTTTCAGGATCATCCGCAGCACATCGCCGCGCTGCGCGCCGACCGCCAGCCGCAGTGCGATCTCGAGCGCCCTCTGCTGCACGATGTACGCAAGCACGCCATAGAGCCCGACGGCAGCCAGCAACAGCGCGATCGCCGCGAAGGCGGTCAGCAAAAGTGTCTGAAAGCGTTCCGGCGCCACCGCTTGCGATACGTAGAAGTCAAGCGAATGCATACGATAGACCGGAATGTTCGAATCCATCTCCGCCACCGTCGCCTGCACAGCGCGCTCGAGCGTCGCCGGAACGCCGGTCGTCCGCATCACCAGATACGGAGTCGTGATCACCGCCTGCGTCCACGGCAGGTAATAGTGCGGCGCCGGCTCCACTGCCAGCCCACGCTGGCGAATATCGCCCACCACTCCCACAACTTCGCGCACCGGATGCTCCACGACATTATCACCAACGTCCGAGGTCACGTGCCTGCCAATCGGATTGACTCCGGGAAAATACTTTTTCGCGAATGCGCGGTCGATGATGATCACCGGCGGGCTCTTCTGCTGGTCCAGATTGTTGAAGGTCCGGCCAGCGATGAGAGGAATCCTCATCGTCTCGAAATACCCCGGCAGAGCCAGCCCAAGCGCCTCGCTCGGGTGATCCGCCTTCGCCACCGGATGGCCTTCGACAGTGAAGGAAATAGACGCATCGCTGCCCGACATCGGCAGCGGCCATCCCGCGGATGCTGACTTCACACCTGGCAGGGTGCTGAGCCGCGACATCAGATCCTCAACGAAATGGATTTTGTGATCATGCGAGTAGCCCACATCGGGCATGGTGTAGCGGGCCGTCAATACGTGATGCGGATCGAACCCTGGATCGACCCGCAGGACGCTGGCGAAGCTACGGATCAGCAGGCCCGCACCCACCAGCAGCAGCAGTCCCAGCGCCGTCTCACCGATCACCAGCCAGGTCTGCAGGCGATGGTGACTGCGCCCGCTGGTCACCGTCCGCGTGCCATCACGCAGCGCCGCCGCCGGCGCTACGGAAGAAGCTCGCAACGCCGGAACCACGCCGAAGAGAATCCCAGTCAAGAGCGAAACCGCCATCGCAAAGGCAAAGACGGGAAGGTCGATCGACACATTGCCCAGTCGCGGCAGTGCCTTGGGAAACAGTACCGCCAGCTCTTTCAATATCCCGCTCGCAAGCGCGATCCCCGCGAGTCCGCTGATCACCGAAAGCACAACGGATTCGGTCAGCAATTGCCAGACAATCTCCCTCCGCGTTGCACCCAGTGCGCTGCGCAGCGCAATCTCTCCACTCCGCCGCGAACTACGCACCAGCATCAGCCCGGCGACGTTCACGCACGCGATCAACAGCAGTAATCCCACTGCGCCGAACAGCACCTCCAACGCTGACCGCGTCTTGCCTACCAGGTGTTCCAGCTCCGGCAACACTCGCGCTGTCGTGTACCACTTGTTGGTGTCCGAATATTGGCCTGCCAACGCTCGCGCCACGTTGCTCAGGTCCTCCCTCGCCTGGGCGATCGTCAAGCCTGGCTTCAGCCGCCCGATGACTTCCAGTCCGTCCTCACCTCGCTGCCGGGTGGCCGGATCGGCGCCTCCAGCGGCCGTTGCGATCGAGGTCCACGCCTCCACCCCGCTATCGCCCGGAAACAGAAAGCCCTTCGGCATCACGCCGGCAACGGTGTAGGGCTCGCCGTCCAACATGATCTGCCGGCCAACGACATCGCGCTGGCCGCCGAACCGGGAGAGCCAGAGCGGATAGCCCAGCATGATGGCGCGGTTTCCGGCGCGTTCCTCATCCCAGCGAAAATCGCGGCCCAGCATCGGCGCGATCCCCAGCACCTGAAAGAGATTCGAGGAGACGACATAGACACCAAGCTGCTTCGCCTGACCGTCGCCAGTCAGCGTCATATTCTGTCCCGCATAGGAGGCCATTCCGGAAAATGCTCTGTTCTGTGCTCGCCAGTCAAAGTAGTCGGGATAGCTCAGCGACTCGGGAACAGGCGCGCCCACCGAATGGTCTTCCTGCGTAATGCGCATCAGCCGGTCCGCCTGCGGATACGGCAGCGGTTTCAGCAAAACCGCATTCACCAGACTGAAGATCGCAGTTGTCGCGCCAATCCCCAGCGCCAAGGTCAACACCGCGGCGATTGCAAAGGAAGGGCTCTTCCGCAACTGGCGGAAGGTGAAACGTAAATAGCCAAGGAAACGCTGCATACCGGCCTCGCAGAAAGGAAAACTCCGGGGGAGATGGAGCACGTTGCAGACCGTTTTGCCAAAGCCCGAAATCCGTCTGAAATCACCACATTCGCGCCGGCCCGCCAAGGCACACACAAGCAGCCGTGTTCAGTCGCGGAATTCGCTGTCCGCCCGCGGACACCTTCCGAGCCATCAGATCGTTTTCACAAGAGATATCGGGCTGGTAAGAAATGCCGACGCAGCTTCTCCGCTAAGAAGAGCTGCTCCTCGCCGCTGCGAACCAGGCCACCGTATGTGTGAAAACGATCTAGCGCGAGCTCAGCACGAAGCGGTTTCCTTCGGAATCCTTGAAGATCGCCGAGGTGCCCCACGACTCCTTCTTCGGCTCGGAAACAAATTCCACGCCGCGGCCCTTCAGCGTCTTCGCCGTGGCTATGACATCGTCCGTCCAGAAGGACATGTTCATAAATCCACCTGGCTGCGGTCCTTCGTCCATGCGAAATAGCACCACACCAGTATCTGCGCCAGGAATTGCCAGCTCGATCCACCGCTGTTTGTCATCGAACGGCTGGTCGGTGGCGACGCGGAACCCAAGCTTCTCCGTGTAGAACGCGAGAGCCCTGTCCTGGTCGATCGCGGGAATGCTGACAAATTTAACGGCTCGAATCATGACTCTTCCTCTGCCACGCATTGTTGCCCGGTAATCAGTTGCCATGCAATCCATCTGTATTGCATGGCACTATAGTGCCGTGAACCATATTGCCATCGACGAGTATGTGTTGGATGTCCTCTTGCCCGACCTGGTGGGACACGACCGCTCCGCGCCCGCATTCCTCGTCTATCTTGTGTTGTGGAAGGTCCTGTTTCGCTCCGGCGAACGCCGTACCCAAATGAGTCTTCGCCAACTCGCCGAAGCCAGCGGGCTTTCGAAATCAGCCGTTCAGAAAGCCATTCGCCTGCTCACACGACGGCAGTTGGTTCTGGTGCGACGCCGATCTCCCACCAGCGCTCCGGAATATGAGCTGATCCGGCATTGGCTGCGTCGCCGCGCTCGTCGTCCTTGATGCAGCCAGCCGGCCCTATTCTTCCTTGCGAAAAGCGCGCGGGCTCCTCCCGAACTCCGCCCGGAAACTGCGGTTGAAGTTCGATACATCACCAAATCCGCAGTCGAAGGCAATCTCCAGCACGCTCGCCTTTTCCCGAACCAGCCGCGCCGCCGCGCGCCGCAGCCGCATGCGCAGCACGTATTCATGCGGGGTCACGCCGACGACGCTCTGGAAGGTCCGCAGGAAGTGATACGGGCTCAGCCCTGCCTCCTCCGCCAGCTGCGCCAGTGAGTGCCGTGCCGCCGGCGTCTCTTCCATCCTGCGCACCACGCGCGTCACGCGCGCCTCCGCGCTGGGCAGCACCGTCTGCATCGTCACGCTGCCGTTTGCCAGTTGCGCAGCCTCGACGGCGATCCGCACGCCCAGCTCTTCCCACGCGAGTTCGTCCATACCCTCCGCTGCGAGTCCGGCACAGGCCCGCGCCGCGGCGGCTGACATCGCGCGTAGCGGCGGCAAAGCGGCTGCACGGAACGCCGGGGCGCCTGCGTCGGCCGTCAGGCGCTCGAAATACTCCGGCGCATAGGAAAACGAGATGCACCGGTCGCCAGTGCCATGTGCGTGTCCGCAACAGAAATCGTGACCGGCATTCCTCAGCATGAGCGAGCCTGGCGCGAGCAGCGCGCGCCCGGTCGACGTGCGGTACTGAAAGCTCCCTGCGGCCACGACCGCAACGCCGAAATTCCGGTGCTGCTCCTCGAATGGCCGATCACCGGGCCCGGAGGTGCAAATCACATCGGCCACGGACCAGCCGATTCCGCGCGCCAGCACACGCGCTGCCGTGCCGCCGGCACTTCCCTGAGCCCTTCGCCGCTCCACTGCTTGCTTCAACACCGCAGCAATTTCTGCCAAGAATCTCTCTCCCGCTCCGCCGTACAACCAAATCAGTCCAATTCCTCCGGGTCGAGACCCGGCTTAAGAATCCAGATGATCCATTGGAGTACAACGATGACGAATATCGCAATCGAAGCTGAAAACATTACTGTTGCAAGCCTTCTAGCCACAGATCGAGCACAGGATATCCCCGAAGCAGACGATATCTACGGCTGGCTTCAAGGAAGTTGGGAACTCGACGTCCCCCATTACCGCGTCGACGTCGCCGCACTCGGGCTCAAAGGCGAAGCCCACTTCTTCCGCGCGCTCGAAGGCCGCGCGGTGCAGGATGTCTGGATCATGCCGCCACGCAATGCGCGCCATTCCGGCCTCGGGCCTGAGAACAATATGTACGGCACGACGCTGCGCATCTGGGATGCATCCATCGCAGCCTGGCGCGTCACCTATCTCAACCCGCGTACTGGCCAGCGCGACGAGCTCATCGGCCGCCGCATCGGCAATGACATCATCCAGGTCGGCACCCATCGGGACGGTACGCCCATCCGTTGGAACTTCACCGAAATCACGCCGGATTCCTTTCATTGGATCGGCGAGGCGCTCGAGCCGGACAGCGTGACCTGGCGTCTCGAAGCCAGGTTCTACGGCCACCGCATTCGATAAAGCACTTCATCTAACGAGGAGAATTCCATGCCCGACGATCAGGCCCTGCGCACGCATCTCACCGCCTTGCTTACGAGCGAGGCTGCGCATGTCAATTTCGATCCAGCGGTCGTAAATGTTCCGGCGGACCTTCAAGGCAAGCTGCCCGTGGGCGCCGCGCACACACTTTGGCAGGTGCTGGAGCACATGCGCATCACCCAGCGCGATGTGCTCGACCGCATTGGCAATCCGAACCATCGTGCACTCAAGTTTCCCGACGAGTACTGGCCGGCCGCCGCGGCTCCGCGCAAAGGCGAATCGTGGGACGCGAGTGTTGCTGCTTTCCACGCAGACCAGAAGGCGCTGGCCGATGTCATCTCCAAAGCCGATCTTTTCGGCAAGACGCGGCCCAACGCAGACGGCATCCTGATCGATGACCTGTTCATGCTCATCGACCACAACGCCTATCACCTCGGCGAGCTCATTCTGCTGCGACGCGTGCTCGGAGCCTGGGCCTGAACTGGAGCGCGTAAGCCTGAACAGGAATCGGAGTTCCTGCGAATGCAGGAACTCCGGTGATCCCGCCGTTAGACGCGCGCCTCCAGCACCATGTTGAACGGGGTCTCCGCCGCACGGCGCACTTGCGTAAAGCCTGCCTCGTTCAGTACCTCAGTCAGGCGCTTCTGCCCTGCCTGGGCACCCAGCCCCAGTCCCACTTCCTGCGACAGCGAAGCGGGAACGCACACGACTGTCGAAGCGGAATAGTAGATTCGTCCCACCGGGTTAAGGTTCGACGCCGTGTCATCGCCCGCAATCGGTTCCACAATCATCCACGTGCCGCCCGGGGCCAGCGCCTTGCGGACATGCTTCGCTGCGCCCACCGGATCGCCCATGTCATGCAGACAGTCGAAGGTGGTCACGAGATCGTAGTCGTTGCCGGGAATCGACGCCGCAGGCGAGACATCGAACTTCACCGCGTCACCCAGTCCCTGCTTCTTCGCCGACTCTCGCGCACTGGTGATCGATCCGTCGTGATAGTCGAAGCCGGTGAACTTCGACTTCGGATACGCCTTCCCCATCAGGATCGTCGACGCGCCATGTCCGCAGCCAATGTCTGCAACCTTGGCTCCGGCCTTCAGCTTCGCCTCCACGCCGGTCAGTGCAGGAAGCCACTCGGAGACCAGGTGAGTGAGATAGGTTGGCCGGAAGAAGCGCTCGCAGCCAACAAACAGTTCTTTGTCGTGCTCGTGCCAACCGAAGCCGCGCCCCTCGCGGAATGCGTCCGCCAATTTGTCCTGGTCTCGCATCAGCGAGGCAAGCATGTAGTGGAAGCCCGGCAGATCCAGTGCCGTGTTCTCCTCTGCCAGCGCGAATGCCTGCTCCGGATTCAGGCTGTAAGTGTCGGTCGCCGCGTCGTAATCCACGTACTGGCTTGCGGCATTGGCTTTCAGCCATTCGCGCACGTAGCGCTCACGCACGCCAGTCCGTTCGCTCAACTGCTGCGATGTAACCGGCGCGCCGTCGCGCATCGCGCGAAATAGCCCCAGCTTGTCACCCATCAACACGACTGCCGAGTGCAGCGCAGCACCCATATCGCCTACAGCTCGGCCTAGAAATGCGTTCAGTTTGTTCGGATCGATCGCCCGTGCCGGAGTTGCAGCGACGGGAGCGGTAGTTGTAGCCATAGCGGTTCTCCTCAGAAGAAAATCAGGGAACGCGCCCGTACGCCAGAAAAAGGGCAATCGCGGAAACCAGGATGAACGGGAAGGAGGAAACGGCGAAACGGGTCCCCTGTTAGGGCCCAGTCCGGCAAGTATAGGCTCTGCGACGTCGCTTCCGGCAAGCGCAAATGTCATTGCCTTGTAAAAGAGTCGCCGCCCTCCGCTTCGTGGCCGTCTATCGTGAAGGGTGCCCCGCAACGTCCGGCGGCGCACCCGATGGCCCCGGCATTCCCGCGATCTTCACTGCACGCACTAACTCCGGTCGCTGGCTGTATTTGCCGGAATCGGTCTGCCGTGACGCGGCCATGCAGAACGCACGCGCCTCTTCGGGCTTTCCCGAACGCTCTGCCGCCGCACCGGCGCTCAACAACCCGTTCAACCGGTTGGGGCTTTGCTTCAACGCCGCCTTATATTCCACGAGTGCCTCTGCAGGCTTGTTCTCCAGCAGCAGCAGATCGCCGAGCATTTCCCGCGCGGGAATGTCCACTTCCTCCTGCCCCAGCTTGTCCTGTTGATCAGCGGCCGCGCGCATCAGTGTTACGGATTCCGCCATCCGCGTTTCAGCAAACGCCTTCCAGGCTGCTATCTCCTGTCGCTTCACATCGATGCCAGGCGCCAGGGCCACATACGGGGTCTTCTTCAATGCAGTCATGCATTCATCGAACTTAGGCAGCGCCGTTGCTGCAAGTTTTGCGTCGCGCAAGTGACCCGCGGCGACTCCCTGTGCCCAATACGTATCCATCGACTCGAACAGCGGTGATCCCGGCGCCGGAGTCAACGCGGCGGCCGCCTTCCAGTCATGCATCTCCATCGGATAGATTGCGCTGAGTTCGTTGTCGAAGAAAGGCCCCCCGCTCTTCATGTCATCCATGCCGGGCATTGCAGCCATGCGCTCGCCGACCCCGCGCATGTTGGCAGTCAATTCCCTGGCCTTTTCGTCCTGGCCCACCTGCAGATAAGCGTAGATGAGAAATTCATCCGCATGCATCTGGTGCGCCGCTCCCGGTTGTCCCGCCGCTTCTGCCTTGTTCGAGGCTGCGACAGAGGCCAGATTCGAATCGATGTCTTCCTGCCACATGCCCAGCCGAGCAAAGATGTGGCCCGGCATGTGCAGCGCATGCGCCGACGAAGGCGCGATCTTCGCATACTCCTGCGCGGCCTCCAGCCCCTCCGGGGCAAGTGCTGGTGTGTCGCAGGTATGAATGATGTAGTGCGCCAGTCCCGGATGATCCGGATGAGCCTTGAACAGCGGCACCAGGATCGCTAGCGCCTCATGCTGATGAGTCAGCGAACTATCGGTTGGCGGGGTTGCCGCAAGAATGGCTAACGCATCGAAGGCCGATCCCTCCACATCGTCGGGAAAATCTTGATGCAACGTATTCATCGCGGATTCGTAAGCGTCGGCCCGCTGCTGAAAGGTGGCGTTCGCCGGATCAAAGAACGCGCTGAGCGCAGTGATGTATGCCTTCTCGCGCGCCGTGACGGCTGCCGGCGGCGCAGCCATCGATCGCGCCTTAGCCATTTCCTCCGCACCAAGCTTGATCGCGTCGGATTCTGGCTGATTCCACAGTTCCTGGAACTGCGTCATCGCGATCCCCCAGTGCGCCATTGCGCACGTAGGATCATCCTTCGCGATTGCCGCAAACTGCATCTGCGCCTCCGTATAGCCGAAGGAATGCAGCAACGCGACACCTCGCTCCATAGGCGACTGCGATCGCGCAGCGCATGACGTCGGAAAGGACACACTGCCTAGCTTCTCGCCCGGCTGCATCGCATCATGGTGGTGGTGCTGCTCCATGCTGGGCGTGGATGGGGCCGCCTGACCGTAGCCATGCGCAGACCCGGCAAAGAAAACCACGCAAGCCGCACCGATGGCAAGCAATGTCGTTCGCATGGCGGTGAGCCTATGCTCCTATTTTCATCGCGAGCAAGCGGAAACTGATACGCCTTGCTCTGCTCACCGGAATCCACTTGGAACGGAACTTCGTTCCCCTAGCGGATTCCAACCATCCCCGCAACCGACGCCCGCAGCTTTGCCGGATCGTAGCCCACGCCGTTCTTGAAGACTGTCTCGACCTTCTCCACATCCTCAATTTTCGCTGCCGGATTCCCGTCCAGCACCACCAGGTCGGCGTCGTGCCCCGCCGCGACACTGCCGATATGCTCCTGCTGACCCAGATAGGTCGCGCCATTCTGTGTCGCGATGTGGATTGCCTCCATCGGCGTGAACCCCGCCTCCACCATCAGTTCCATTCCGCGCTGATCGCCAAAGCCCGGTAGGATACCGCCGTAACCTGTCGGATCGCACCCCGCCAGCAGCAGCCCTCCGGCCTTTACGAAAGAGGGCTCGAACTGCATCTCCTTCTTCAGCAGAGCCGGCCAGTTCGAGCTGTCGCCGTGCTCGGCGATCTCCGCGCGCGTGGTGGCAAAGTCCGACCACGCCTCCGTGGCCATCTCCTGCTTCACCGCCTGCTGCCGCTCCAGCGGCGGCCGGTTCGGTGTAAAGCTCTCAAAGATCGCCAGCGTCGATGTCACCGCCACATGATGTTCCACCAGCGTGCGGATCATCGCCTGCACCTCAGGCCCGTCCACATCCAGACTCTTCGCCATCGCCAGCATCGGTCCGCGCTGGCCGGGACACACGCCTTCTTTTTTCTCCGGCGCAAACTCCGTGTCCACTACCAATCCATGCTCCAGGTCATCGATGCCCAATTCCGCCGCCTTGGTGAATCCGATAGAACACAAATGGCCTGTGATCTTCAGCCCTCGGGCATGCGCATGATCGATCGCCGCCTTCAGCTCTTCCGGCGTGATGTGCATGTACGCCTTGTAATTCGTCACGCCTTCGTCGGCCCAGTAGTCCACCGTGCGCGCTGCATCTTCCGGCCCGGTCAGCGCGTGCAGTTGCGGCCCCAGTGACGGCGAGCCTTCCAGATAGGGTCCGGTGATCAGCAGCTTCGGTCCCGGCGTTTCGCCCGCGTCGATTGCCGCCTTGATCGCCAGATCGGTGTACGGCTCGACGCTTCCCGTTGTGCGCGCTGTTGTCACGCCGCCTGCCAGGTAGAGACGCGGCGAACTGTCGGCCATTTCGACGTACATCTGCTGATAGCCCGGCGTGCCGTCTCCCACCGTGGGATAGAACAGATGCTCATGCATCCCGACCAGCCCCGGAATCACGGTCTTCCCCGTCAGGTCCAGTACCTTCGCGTTCGGTGGATATGCATTGCGCAGCTTCGCGCTCTGCACGCGGGTGATCTTGCCGTTCTCAATATCGATTCGCTGGTCTTCCATCGGCGCGGCGCCCGTTCCGTCGATTACGCGCACATGGTTCAGCACCAGCACCGGCGCATCTTCCTTCACAAACGGCTTCACGCCGTCTTTCACCTGCGCACCGGCCGAAGCCATCAGCAGCGAGAGACACGACAACACCACACCAGCACGAACCATCGGCAGGCTCCTGATCTGTTCTTGTTACGGATCTGTTCTCGTTGCGACAGGGTTCACAGCAACTCTCAGGCAGCGCGCCTACTCCGTCAAGGGCAACGCCTCGGCTCGAACATCCGCGTTCAACTCACCTTCGGTCCGCGCCACAATCGCCGCCGCCAGACAGTTGCCAATCACGTTCACAGCCGTCCGCCCCATGTCCGCAAACGCATCCACACCCAGGATGAGGAAGATCGGCTCGGTCGGCAGCCGGAAAGTTGAGGCGGTTGCCAGCAGCACTACCAGCGTCGCCCTCGGCACGCCGGCCACACCCTTGCTGGTCAGCATCAGCGTGAACACCATCGCCAGTTGCGCGCCTGCTCCCATCCGCATCCCTGCCGCCTGTGCCACAAAAATCGAAGCCAGCGCCAGATAGACCGCCGACCCTGCAAGATTGAAACTGTAACCGGCCGGAATTACGAATGACACAATCCGTCGCGGCACGCCAAACAGTTCCATCTCCTCCATCGCGCTCGGCAACGCCGCTTCCGATGTGCTCGTCGCAAATCCGATCGTCGCCGGCTCCGCCACCGCCTTCATAAATCCGCGCAGCGGCACGCGGAAGATCACCGCCGCCGGCAGCAGCACCAGCAATAGAAATGCCGCCAGCGCCCCATAGAGCGTGCCCAACAGCTTTGCCAGCGGCAGCAGCACGATTAGCCCGCGCTGCCCCACCGTGTACGCCAGTGCCCCGCCAACACCCAGCGGTGCCACGTACATCACGGTATTGGTGATCGCGAACATCGCCGCCGTCAGCGATTCCGCCAGCTCCAGCAACGGCCGCCGCCGCGCAGCCGTCAGTAGCGAAAGAGCAATTCCCATCAGGACCGCGAACACCGCCACCTGGAGGATCTGGTCATTCGCAATCGACTTCGCGATGTTCTCCGGAAAGACATTCAGCAGAAACGCCTGCCAGCCATGCTCCGAAACTGTAGTGCTTTGCCCCGGCGAGAGCGCCGCGTTCGCCGCAACATTCGGAGTTGCATTCAGTGCCAGTCCAACACCAGCCCTCGTCACATTGATCGCCACCAGGCCGATCAGCAAAGCCAGCGTCGTCACTACCTCGAAGTACACCAGCGACTTCACGCCGATGCGCCCTACCTGCCGTAGACTCCCCTGTCCGGCGATGCCCGTCACCAGCGTGCCCAGGATCAGCGGCGCCACAATCATCCGAATCAGCCGTAGAAAGATATCGCTGAAGACTTTGCACTCGACCGCAATTCGCGGCGCATCGATGCCCAGCTCCACCCCGGCAAGCATCGCGACAAAGATCCACGCCGTCAGCGAACGTCGCGCCCAGACAGCCAACAGCACCACGCCGATCACGCGCAATACAGCCGAGCCGCCGATGCTGAACACCCCCAGCACCGCGCCCAGCGCATACATCCAACCGCCAACCACGCCCGCTGCGCGCACCCATCTGGAACGCTTCGCCATTGGATTCACATCCTACCGTGCCACAACATCCGATGCCCTTCCAGAAGTGACGCAGGACCAATGCCCCACTGCAGCAACGCAATGGTCACAATAATTCCCACCGCAACCGCAGCCGCCTGAGTGCCAGTCGCTTGCTACGCTACTTCCATGCCCCAGATCTCCCACCTCCAATGCTCCCGCTGCCATAAGCCCGTCTCTGCCGACTCGCCCCAGACCCTCTGCCCGCACTGCGCAGGCGCCCTCTACGTTCGCTACGATCTCTCCTCCGCCAAAGGCACGGACGTCCGCGACCGCATTGCGTCAGAGGCAAGCACCGCGCCCTCCGCCGGCATGTGGCGCTACAGCGCCGTTCTCCCCTCCGTCGATCCAGTGTGCCTCGGGGAAGGCTGGACGCCCATGCTGCAGAGCAAACGTAACTCCAATGTGTATTTGAAAGAAGAAGGAGCCAACCCCACCGGCACCTTCAAAGCCCGCGGCCTCGCGCTTGCCGTCACCATGGCGCGTCACTATGGCTTGAAGAAGCTCGCGGTCCCTTCCGCCGGCAACGCTGCCGGCGCACTCGCGGCCTATGCCGCTGCCGCTGGTATCGAAGCCCACATCTTCATGCCGAAAGATGTTCCCATCGCCAACTACATGGAAGGCGTCGCCTACGGCGCGAAGGTCACGCTCGTCGACGGCCTCATCTCCGACTGCGCGCGCATGGTCGCCGAGCGCAAACAGACAGAGGGCTGGTTTGACATCTCCACCCTCAAAGAGCCCTTTCGCGTGGAAGGCAAAAAGACCATGGGCTACGAACTCGTCGAGCAGCTTGGCTGGGAATATCCCGACGCAGTCTTCTATCCCACCGGCGGTGGCGTCGGTCTCATCGGCATGTGGAAGGCCTTTGAAGAGATGGAGCAATTGGGCTGGGTCACACCCGGCAAACGGCCAAAGATGATCGCCGTCCAATCCAGCGGTTGCGCCCCCGTCGCCCGCGCCTTTGAGGAAGGCTCATCCGTATCGGAGATGTGGCCGAACGCCGCCACCTTCGCCGCCGGGCTGCGTGTTCCCAAACCTTACGGCGACACCATCATCCTCGATATCTGTCGCCGCAGCGGTGGCGTATGTCTCGCCCTTGCCGATAACACCATCTTCCAGTCACTCCTCGACTGGTCCCGCAACGAAGGCATTCTGCTCTCGCCGGAGGGCGCAGCGGCCACGGCCGCCTACGATCATCTGCTCGCCACCGGCTACCTCAAGCCCAGCGACCGCTGCGTTCTCTTCAACACCGGCGCAGGACTGAAGTACGCCGATGTGATTGCAGAAAAACTGAACCTCACGGGGAAGGCGTAGGGAGGCACACCTTGTCGGCCCAATGAACGGCCGAAAAGACGCCCCTTTCCTTTGGCATGAAGTTGCTCTGTGTCTGTGCAGGGACCGGCGGACCGGAATTCCGCCAGTTACAAATGTGCCAACGTCGGGTGGCGTAGAATAGAAGTACACATCGCCGGCCAGATCAAGCACACTTCCAGCGACATCTGCTCAGCGTCCAGCGCAATCGGCATTTCCGCTCACACACATCGCTCGGTCGAGTTCCTTTCCGGAGAGACCCGCGCGAGCAGTTCAGCTGTCAAAAAGTAGCGAAAATGCTAAGGCCGAGGAGGCCCACCCTGCGTTCATCACTGGTTTACGCCGCAAACAAAGAGATCCCAAACCGCTTTCAACTCTGCCAGACGATCAACAAGGCCGCCCGCGTCCTGCATCTGCCCAACAGCCCCACAGAGAGCACCATCAACCGGGTACTGCAGGACATCTCTCATCCTGTATCGGAGTTGGAGACAGAGAAGACCGAAGCCGCTGTGTAACTGAGACGGTGAGAGCCGCTGCTCTCACCGTTCAGTCCCATCCCATTCTGCGCCGGTACTCTTCCGCAGTTTCAATCAAAAATTTTGTTTGTCCAGCCAGCACCAGCAGGTCGCGATCTCCGCTCACCAGCGAGTCCGCCTTGCCGCTGTGCGCCAGGTCGAGGAACGGCTGGTCTTTCACGTCGCAACACACGACGTTGCACTTCTTGGTGGGCTCGACGATCTCGCAGAACGGCAGATAGTCTGCGAGAATTTCGTGCCGCTCTTCCGCTGTCAACTGGAATTTGCGGCGTTGCAGAATGCTCATCAACTCGTCTACCGTTTCGCGGGAAGCAAGCGGGATGCATGCGCCGTGAACCCAATGGGCACGCAGCCACGCCAAGTTACCGCCCTGAAAGACAAGCGCCGACAGAACAACAGACGTATCGAAGACGATGCGTTGCGTCACTTTGACCGGCGCACGGAGCTGATCGCATCCTTAACGTCTTGCTCGCTGATACCCAACTTAGCCAACTTGGCCCGCACCTCATCACCGCGGCTCTGGCGCAGCGGGCGGAGAATGATCGACTCCCCGTCGGTGGTGATGTCGAAATGCTCGACCCCGGGAAAGCGGCTAGCTACTGCCTTTGGCAGAGTGAGCTGATTTTTTGCAGTGACTTTGGCCAGCATAGTGCGTTCCATGCAAGGAAGTAAGGAAACAAGGAAATCCTACCAGAATCATTGTCTGCGCCAAAAAGAACGGGCAGCCAAATGCATATCGCAGGCTGCCCTATCGCCTAGGCTGACATGCCCAGGGAACAATGTTCTTTACCGTGCACCCACTGGCTGACCGGCCGTCTCGCCAACCTGCCGTCCAACCACCTCAAACTTCAGCCGGTTGTTCAGCGGGTCCGCGTCCACTTTCACATGGTCCCCATGCAGCACCTCGCCATCGAGGATCTTGATGGCCAGGGGATCCTGGATGAGCCGCTGGATGGCGCGCTTCAGCGGCCGCGCTCCGTAGGCCCGGTCATAGCCACTCATCAGCAACTGGTGGCGTGCGCCGTCAGTCAGCTCCAGCGTGATCTTGCGATCCGCCAGCAGCTTCTTCAGGTCAGCCAGCCGCAGATCGATAATGTGCGCCAGCTGCTCCTCGCCCAGCGGACGGAAGATCACAATGTCGTCGACGCGATTCAGGAACTCCGGCCGGAAGCTCTGCTTCAGCACCCCCATCACCTGCTCGCGCGCTGCATCGAACGCCGTCTCATCGCTTAGGGCTTCGCTGTTCAGCAATTGCGCGCCCAGATTGGAGGTCATAATGAGCACCGTGTTCTTGAAGTCCACAGTGCGGCCCTTCGAGTCGGTAAGGCGCCCGTCATCGAGCACCTGCAGCAGGATGTTGAAGACATCCGGATGCGCCTTCTCGATCTCGTCGAAGAGCACGACCGCATAAGGCCGCCGGCGAATCGCTTCGGTCAATTGGCCGCCTTCGTCGAAGCCGATGTAGCCCGGAGGCGCGCCGATGAGCCGAGCCACGGCATGCTTTTCCATGTACTCGCTCATGTCGATGCGCACCATCGCCTGCTCGTCGTCGAAGAGGAACTCGGCAAGCGCGCGTGCCGTCTCCGTTTTGCCCACCCCCGTCGGGCCGAGAAAGATGAAGCTGCCGATGGGCCGCTTTGGATCGCTTAGTCCTGCACGCGAGCGGCGGATCGCATTTGCCACGGTTTCCAGCGCCAGGTCCTGCCCGACGACGCGCTCTTTCAGTCGCTCTTCCATGTGGACCAACTTCGACACTTCGCCTTCCAGCATCTTCGAGACCGGAATTCCCGTCCACTTGCTCACGATCGCGGCAATATCCTCCTCGTCCACCTCTTCTTTCAGCATCCGCTTCCGCGTACCGGACTTCGCGGCATCGGTCTCCGCGTCCTGCTCGGCATTCAGCTTGCGCAGCTCGGCTTCGGCGCGCGGCAGCTCGCCATACTGGATCGCGGCGCTGCGCTCCAGATTCCCCTTGCGCGTCTGCTCTTCCATCTCGAAGCGCAGGTCTTCGATCCGTTGCTTCAGCTCGCTGACGCGCGTGATCGCCTCACGCTCCTTTTGCCAGCGCGCACGCAAGCCGGTGGAGCGCTCCTTGATCGCCGCCAGCTCGCGTTCCACCGCCTCCAGCCGCTCCTTCGAGTTCGGATCTGTCTCGCGCTTCAATGCGGCCTTCTCGATTTCGAGCGAGGTTGCCTCGCGGTCCAGCGCATCGATCTCCTCCGGCACCGAGCCGATCTGAATTGCCAGGGAAGCCGCCGCCTCATCCACCAGGTCAATGGCCTTGTCCGGCAGGAAACGGTCCGAAATGTAACGATGGCTGAGCGTTGCCGCGGCCACAATTGCCGAGTCCTTGATGCGCACCTTATGGTGCGCCTCGTAGCGCTCCTTCAACCCGCGCAGGATGGCGATCGTGTCTTCCACGTTCGGCTCGCCGACGTAAACGATCTGGAAGCGCCGTTCCAGCGCTGCGTCCTTCTCGATGTACTTGCGATACTCATTCAGCGTGGTGGCGCCGATGGCCCGCAGCTCGCCGCGCGCCAGTGCCGGCTTCAGCATGTTGCTGGCGTCAATCGCGCCTTCCGCTGCGCCCGCCCCGACCAGCGTGTGCAGCTCGTCGATAAAGAGAATGATCGTGCCGTTCGAGTCTTCAATCTCCTTCAGCACGGCTTTGAGCCGGTCTTCAAACTCGCCACGGTATTTCGCGCCAGCCAGCATCGAGCCCAGGTCCAGAGAGATCACGCGCTTATCGCGCAGCACCTCCGGCACATCGCCGGAGACGATGCGCCGCGCGAGCCCTTCAACAATCGCGGTCTTGCCCACGCCCGGCTCGCCGATCAGCACCGGATTGTTCTTGGTCCGGCGGCTCAGCACCTGGATCACACGGCGGATCTCCTCATCTCGCCCGATAACCGGATCGAGCTTGCCGCGCCGCGCCAGATCGGTAAGATCCTTGGCGAATTTTTCGAGCGCCTGGAACTTCGATTCCGGATTCTGATCGGTGACGCGTTGGTTGCCGCGTATGGTCGACAGCGCCTGCAGGACGGAGGCATGCGTTGCCCCAAGCGACGCCAGCAAATCGCGCGCGGGATCGTTCTTCTGCTCTGTCAATGCGAGCAGCAGGTGTTCCGTCGACACGTACTCGTCCTTGAAATCGGCCGCTTCCTTGAAGGCGCGGTCCAGCACCCTCTGCATCGCATTTGAGAGACCGGGCTGCGAGCTTGCGCCGCCCACCTTGGGCAGCTTGCTCAGCGCGTCATTCGCGCGCGCCAACAACTGCTCGGTCGGCACCCCGACCTTCTGCAGCACCGGCACGATGATGCCGTCCTTGTCCTCGAGCAGCGCCGCCAGCATGTGCATGGGCGTCAGCTCGGGATTGCCGTGCTCCAGTGCCAGATTGGTCGCCGCCTGGACGGCCTCCTGCGACTTGACCGTAAATTTGTCCCAACGAATTGCCATTTTGCTTCCTCACTCGCCTCGAAAGGGCAGGACCGGATGTATCTCCAATCGTGCTCCAAAGTGCATCCAAAGGCCACTTTCAAGACCAAAATTGCTTTCTACACAACACTGCGGAAGAGCACGCCTTTCTGCCCTTCCGCAGTTTCGACTACAGCCAGACGAACAGCTCAGGCAGTCTTTGCCTCAACCTGCTTCTGCTTCCCGCCTTCTGCTCCTACCGAACCCACGCCGATCTTGATCTGGCGAGGCTTCGCTTCTGCCTTCTTCGTCAATTCAAGCTGCAGTACGCCGGCGTCGTAGGTCGCCTTCACATTTTCCGCATCTACGCTATTAGGCAGCGTAAAACTGCGGGCGAAGGTGCCGTAGCGGTGCTCGACGCGATGGAAGTTTTCCTGCTTCTCCTCGTTCGAGAACTTGCGCTCGCCGCGAACCGTCAGAGTCCGGCCTTCCACCTGGATATCCAGGTCTTCCTGCCTGACGCCCGGGACTTCGAGCTTCAGGACCAGCTTCTGATCGTCCTCGTAGATATCGACCGGCGGGGCAAAGCTCGCCGCCGATAGGCTGTCGCCTTCATTCTGCCCCCGGCCGTAATCCTGGAACAGCGAGTTCAGGCGGCTCTGGAGCGCAACGACTTCACGAAAGGGATCCCAACGTACGATGGCCATGTCACTTCTCCTTCAAAGCTGAATGTGAGCCGGGAAAACCGGCTTGCACTCATATAGACGCGGTGCATGACGGTATAGTTGCATATTTTGTGAGTGAATGTCACTCATATTCGAACGCAACTGTAAATTGCTGATTCCCTGTGCCTAATCCCGCATCTCACCTGACCGGTCGCATTCCCGAGCTTTTGGTTCACCTAAAGAATGTTCCACGTGGAACAATCGCCGGGACTTGACTCCCGGACGAAAATGTTCCACGTGGAACAATCGCCCCGGGGATGGGCAGGAGAATCGCTATGAAAATCGTGCTCTATGGGGCCACAGGCAAGGCCGGTTCCCGCATTCTGACGGAGCTGTTGAGTCGCGGTCACGAGGTCATCGCCGTGGTCCGTCACCCGCGGAAGCTGCCGCCTGCAGCCGGGCTGACGGTGCAGCACGGGGACCTCTCCTCGGTGGACGCCATCGCGAAGGCAATTGATGGAGCACAGGCGGTCGTCAGCGCCTATGGCCCGCCACCAGACAGACCGGAAGAGCTGATCGAGGTGACGAAGCGGGAAATTGGCGCGGTGCAGCGGGTCAGCGAGCATGCCAGCTCACCTGAGCATGCTCCCCGGCTGGTGGTCGTAGGCGGCGCCGGAAGCCTGCTGGTCGCACCTGGTGTGACGCTGGTGAGTGCTCCGGATTTCCCTGCTGCCTGGAAGCCGATTGCGCTGGCGCATGAAGAGGCGCTGAAGCTGCTGCGGGCATCGTCGATTGACTGGACCTATTTAAGCCCCTCGGCATTCTTCGAGCCGGGCGAGCGGACGGGCAACTTCCGCCTGGGACAGGACGATCTGCTGACGGCGGCCGATGGCAAGAGCCACATTTCGATGGAGGATTACGCGATCGCGCTGGCCGATGAACTGGAGCAGCCGCAGCGGCGGCGGCAGCGGTTTACGGTCGGGTACTAAACAGCGGATCTCTCCGCGGCGCTTCGCTTCGGTCGGGTTGACGGTGCTTTGGGCTGCGCATTGTCGTACCATGCGGCTGGGATGAATGATGCAAAGTTGAAGGTTCTGGTGATTGGGGCGGGCGGGCGCGAGCACGCGATCGCGTGGGCGCTGGTGAAGTCGCCGCGCACGAGTGAAGTGGTATGCGCACCCGGCAATGCGGGCATGACGAAGGTCGCGCGGTGCGTTCCAGTGGATGTCTCCGATCTGCACGCGATGACAGATCTGGTCGCGAAGGAGCAGCCGGACCTGGTGGTGATTGGGCCGGAGCTTCCGCTTTCGCTGGGGTTGACCGACGAGCTCATGCGGCGCGGCGTGCGCGTCTTTGGCCCGACCAAGGCAGCGGCCGTGCTGGAGACGAGCAAGAGCTTCGCCAAGCGCTTTCTGCAGCGGCACAATCTGCCTACCGCCGCTTATGCGGTGATCGGCGATGCGAGCGAGGCGGAGGACGTGCTGGCGCATTTCCACTTCCCCGTTGTCGTGAAGGCGGATGGACTGGCCGCCGGTAAAGGCGTGGTGATCTGCAAGACCAAGGAAGAAGCGCACGCGGCGATTGCCTCGCTCTTCTCCGGACAACTACTGGGCACGCCGGAACACTCGGTATTGATCGAAGAATTTCTGGATGGCGAAGAGCTTTCGTTCCTCGTGATCTCAGACGGCACGCATGCCGCGCCACTCGCTCCAGCGCAGGATCACAAGCGCATCGGCGAAGGCGATACCGGTCCGAACACCGGCGGCATGGGCGTGTATTCGACCGATGCAATGCTGGAGCCGGAGCTGCGTGACTGGATCATGCACCACATAGTGCAGCCGACGCTGGACGGCATGCGTGCGGAAGACGCACCGTTTGTAGGCGTGCTGTATTGCGGGCTGATGATGACGGCGCGTGGTCCGATGGTGCTGGAATTCAACGCACGCTTTGGCGATCCGGAGACGCAGGCGATCCTGATGAGGCTGGATTCCGATCTGCTGGAAGCGATGGAAGCGGCGGTGGAAGGGCGGCTCTCAGAAACCGAGCTGCGCTGGAAACCGGGAGCGTCTGCGTGCGTAATCGCCAGCTCAGCCGGCTATCCGGGACATTATCAAAAGGGACTGCCGATCACTGGATTGGAGCGTGCGGCGCTGATCCACGATGTTCAGGTTTTCCACTCCGGCACAGCCGAAAAGAACGGGCAGTTAGTCACCGCAGGCGGACGCGTGCTGGGCGTGACGGCGATAGCGCCGGATCTCGAATGGGCTCTGGCGAAGGCCTATGAGGCGCTGGGGATGATTCACTTCGACGGCATCTACTACCGACACGATATTGGCTATCGAGCGGTGAGAACGGCCAATAAGTAACTTTAAGAGTTTCAAATACGACCCTCCAAGCCCACTCGAAAGAAAACAAGGGCAGCAATCAACATCGGTTCGTTGCTGCCTTCCATCTCTGTATGAGGTCATTGGCATTGCCTCGTGCGAGCGCCGGCTTCGCGACGGCAATGCGCGTGATAGATACGATGCTGCATGCTTCAGACCGGGGCAGACACGGGCGAGGCGACGACGCAGTATTGCTTGCCGACATAACCCGACTTCGGCGGCTCGGCGAGATAGACGAGCTTGCCGTTGAAGTCCCGGGCGGCGGTGTTGGTGAACTGAATGTCCACAATTCTGGCGGAACCGAGCGCGCGGCGGACGATGCGTTCCGGCAGACAGTGCATTTGCATATCTCCCAGTCCATGCTTGAGCGCCACCCGGATGCGTGACCGGAGATGCACGACGTGGCGGATGCGGACCATGCGCGAGGAGAGATGTGGGGCAGCGAAGGAATCCTGCACGCCGAAGACGAGAACTCCGGCCGGCGCGAGCAGCCTTGCGAAATCGCGCAGGTAGTTCTTCGCGAGTGGGCGAGGAACATGCTGCAGGACGATATTGCTGTAGATGAACGAGAAGCTTGCATCGGGAAAGGGCAGCCGCGCGGCGGAATTGGCGACGTACCGGCAATGTGGATATTGGTTGAGCGACTCTGCCTGCTCGATCATGTGCTTCGAGATGTCCACGCCCACGCAGCAGGCAAATCGGCGCGCAAGAGCCTGCGTGAGCCGGCCGACACCGCAGCCGAAGTCCAATGCTGTACCGGTGGTATCGGGAGCGTGGCCGATCGCGGCCAGGTGGTTCATGACTGTTTCAATTTCCGCGTCGCCGGTGGCCATGAATTCCGCGACATTCCATTTGCCGCCCGTCTTGCTGTCATCGGTAAGGATGGCGCTGAGGGCGTCGCGCTGGGCGAGGCCGTCCCATGCGTTTTTCAGCTTGTCGAGGTTGGTCACGGTTTTCCGCGGGAATTGTAGCGGACTGGGGCGTCTATTGATTGGACAGCAAAACGCCGGACGTACGTCCGGCGTTCGATCGCTGTGACCCAGATGGCCGTACTTAGCTGGGCTGGATGGGCTCGTTCTTGGGTTGCGAAGGAGTAGCGTCCTGCTTGGCGGTGGGCTCGGGCTGACCCATGCCCTTGATGCCGTCTTTGAAACCCTTGAGGCCCTCGCCCAGCCCTTTACCCAATTCCGGCAGCTTGCGCGGCCCGAAGACCAGTAGCGCAACGACCAGAACCAGGATGAGATGTGTTGGTGTCAGTAGCTCGCCCATAATGGCATGTCCTTCCAGTTAGAGCGGGAGTGTTCTCCGCCGCCTCATTGTCGCACAAAGACCGGCAGCGTCCGCTACACCTATGCTACGCCTGCAAGGGGAGAGATGGATGTGCCGGCGGGAAGGAATATCGGCGATTTGCCTGGATCAGTTTGGCCTGGGTGACGCGGCAGCGAGCCGCTTTTCAACCAGATCGTAGAAGGTGCTGAGGTTTTCCGCCGTGCCCAGCGTGAGACGGCGGTAGACCTTCATGGTGGGCCAGAGGCGGGAGCCGGCCACATCCAGCGTAGGAATGACGGAATCAGCCGTTCCGTCGAGCTCGCGGTTACCGGGGTATGGCGCGAGCACCCAGATGCCGTTCCAGCGGCGGCGCAGCACCTCTCCGAAGTAGCTGCCCCACAGGCGTGATTGAAAGTCGAGATCGACGGCGGCCTGGCCGTCGAGCAGACGCTCCAATGTTGGAACCGATGCCGGTGTGAAGTCGAGCAGCACGCCATGCTGCTGGCGCGCGATAACGGCTGCTTCATCAGCGTAGGCGCGGATCATCTCGTCGAGAGAAGCGAATTGGAGCGCGTCGAGTCTGGCTTTGCTGTCGAACATCCGTCTTCAGAGTACAGCGGCCTGACTCGCGGCTACACGGCTCGCGTAGGGGCGCGGAAGGCATGTATCCTTCCATACAGCACCTCAGCAATGCAGTATCTCGATCGATCACGCTGACGCCATTCGGGAGGCAGTCCGTTTTGTCCAAGTATTTTCGTATGTGCAGGAGCCTTGTCCTCCTGTTCGGCGGCACGATGCTGGCCGCCACGGTATTCGCCCAGAGCACGACCCAGACCAACACTCAGAGCAGCGGTTCCAACACCCAGAAGCTGCCTCCGCCGCCCACCATTGACGCGAACGTGAACCAGAACGAGACGCTTTCGGCGGTCCGCTACGACAACAAGTACGAGATTTACGGCGGCGCCGGTTTTTCGCACTTCAAAGCGGGTCCGCAGCTTGCCGCGGGCGCGAACCTGGGCGGCTTCGACGTGCAGGGCACGTACTGGCTTACCGGGCGACTGGGTGCGACGGCGAATCTGCGCGGATATTACGGCACGCAGGGCGTGGACCCAAACCCGTATGGGGTAAGCGGCCCGTTTGTCTTCGAGCATCTGTTTCTTGGCGGCGCGACGTACCGGCTGATCGCGCGCGAGCATGCCTCGCTGAACGCGCATGCCATGGTGGGAGGCAGCGATGGCGTCTTCAGTCACGCGCTGGGCCATGATCCCGCAAATCCGAGCTATACGGTGCAGCCGCGCGACGTGGGCATGTACAACGACGGGCTTGGGCTGGCAACGACGATTGGCGGCTCACTGGATCTGAATCGCTCGCCACGGCTGGCGCTGCGCATCTCGCCGGACTGGATCATGACGCGCTACGGCGGTTACGGTACGCCATCGAATGTGCCGTCCAAGTTTGTGACACGCAGCCAGAATGAGTTCGGGATTTCGGTGGGGATTCTGTACCGGTTCAAGATGGGCAAGGGACCGCGGTACCACTGATATCCATTTGAGATATGACAAAAGGGCGGCGCGCGAGCCGCCCTTTATTTTTGCTGAGGGTATCTCTAGACGAGTTCGAGGCCTGCGAAGAAGTAGCCGATTTCGAATACGGCCGTGTCTTCGGCGTCAGAGCCGTGCATGGCGTTCTCTTCGATGGAGCCGGCGAACTTTTTGCGGATGGTTCCCTCTTCGGCGTTGGCAGGGTTGGTGGCGCCCATCAGCTTGCGGAGATCGGCGATGGCGTTCTGCTTCTCCAGCACGAGCGCGATGATGGAGCCCGAAGACATAAAGGTCGTCAGCGAGTCGAAGAAGGGGCGCTGCGCGTGAACGTGATAAAAGCCCTCGGCCTGCGGCTTGGAGAGAAAGAGCTTCTTGACGGCGATGATTTTGAAGCCGGCTTTGTCGATCTCGGCGAGGATGGCTCCGGCATGGCCTTTGCGGATGGCGTCCGGCTTGATGATGCTGAAGGTGCGTTGCGAGGACACTACTGTCTCCTGAGTGTTTATCTGATTGGGATCGATTTCAGTGTAACGTGCGGCCGCTGCTGGAGCGGCCTGCACGATGCTTGCGGTTATGCCTTGCCGATGACCTTCGCGAGGGTTTCGCCGATCTCTGCGGGTGATTGCACGACGTGGATGCCGGCTTCTTTGAGCGCCTTCATCTTGTCGGCGGCCGTGCCCTGTCCCCCGGAGATGATTGCTCCGGCATGCCCCATGCGGCGGCCTGGCGGCGCGGTCTGGCCGGCGATGAAGCCGACGACCGGCTTCTTCACGTTGGCCTTCACGTAGGCTGCGGCGGTCTCTTCCGCGGTGCCGCCGATCTCTCCGATGAGAATGATGGATTCGGTTTCGGGATCTTCGTTGAGCAGCTTGAGCGCGTCGACGTGCGTGGTGCCGATGATGGGATCGCCGCCGATACCGATGGCGGTGGACTGGCCGATGCCGCGCTGCGTGAGTTGGTAGACGGCCTCATAGGTGAGGGTGCCGGAGCGCGAGACGATGCCGACCGAGCCTTCCTTGTGAATGCGGCCGGGCATGATGCCAATCTTCGCTTTGCCGGGCGAGATGACGCCGGGGCAGTTTGGTCCGATGAGGCGCGACTTTGAATATTTGAGCTTCGCCCAGACGCGCACCATGTCGTTGACCGGAATGCCTTCGGTGATGCAGATGATGAGCGGCAGGCCGGCGTCCTCGGCTTCGAGGATGGCGTCCGCGGCGAATGGCGGCGGAACGAAGATGACGGTAGCATTGGCGCCGGTGTTCTCGACTGCGTCAGACACAGTGTTGAAGACAGGCCAGCCTTCATGGATTGTGCCGCCCTTGCCGGGGGTGACGCCACCGACTACTTTGGTGCCGTATTCGGCGCAGCCCTTGGCATGGAAAGTGCCTTCTTTGCCGGTGATGCCCTGCACTATCAGCCGCGTGTTCTTGTCTACCAAAACTGCCATAAATAGCTTCTAGCTCCTAGCTTCTAGCTCCTAGCTCTTCCGTGGAAGTCGCGCGATCAGAGCGCTGAGCATCTTGGAGACCTCGTTGCTCAAATCTTGACACTGCACGATCATATCGGCCGAACCGAACTGCAATCTTTTCGCGATCAGGAGCTGCGTTAGCACTTCGTAAGTGGAACCCTGAGCGATACCGAGAAACTGACGGAAATCACCCTGACTTAATCTTCCTCTTCCCTCTGCAACATTGCTCGCAATCGATACTGCCGAGCGTCTGAGCTGAGATGTGAGTCCGAATCGCTCATCACCAGGAAACGCACGTGTTAACTCGTATACCAGTACCGCGAGTTCAACTGCCTTTTGCCAAACCAATAAATCTTCGAAATTCTGTGCCATAGCTAGAGGCTAGGAGCTAGAAGCTCCGTAGCTCTTTGCCGCAGCGACCACCTTCTCCGCTGCGTCCTGCATGGTCTCCCCAACGAGGAATTTGAGGCCGGAGTCCTTCAGGATTTTGCGGCCTTCTTCTACGTTGGTGCCTTCGAGGCGGAGGACTACGGGGACTTTTACGTTGAGGTTTTTCGCCGCTGCGACTACGCCCTGCGCCAGCGTATCGACGCGCAGGATGCCGCCGAAGATGTTGATGAAGACGGCCTGTACGTTCTTGTCGGAGAGCAGGATCTGGAAGGCGTTTTCGATCTGCTGCTGGTTGGCTCCGCCGCCAACGTCAAGGAAGTTTGCAGGCGAGCCGCCGGCGTACTGGATGATGTCCATGGTGGCCATGGCGAGGCCGGCGCCGTTGACCATGCAGGCGATATTGCCGTCGAGCTTGATGTAGTTGAGCGCGTACTTGGAGGCCTCGACTTCGAGCGGGTCTTCTTCTGCGACATCGCGCAATTCTTTCAGGTTCTTGTGGCGGAACATGGCGTTGTCATCGAAGTTGATTTTGCAATCGAGGGCGAGCAGGCGATCATCTGTCGTCGTGATGAAGGGGTTGATTTCCATCAGCGAGGCGTCTGTTTCGACATAGGCCTTGTAGAGGCCGGTCATGAACTTTACGGCTTCGTTGATTTGCGTGGGCTTGAGGCCGAGCTTGAATGCGAGATTGCGCGCCTGGTACGGCTGAAAGCCGACCACGGGATCGACGTACTCCTTATAGATCGCGTCGGGGTCTTTCGCGGCGACCTCTTCAATTTCCATGCCGCCGGCCTGCGATGCCATAAAGACGAGCTGAGCTTTGGCGCGGTCGAGGACGATGCCGAGGTAGAGCTCGCGATCGATGGGCGCGGTCTCTTCAATCAGCAGGCGCTGCACCTTCTGTCCCTGCGGACCGGTCTGGTGCGTGACGAGCTGCATGCCGAGGATCTTTTTGGAATACTCCTCGGCTTCGACGAAGTTCTTCGCGACCTTGACGCCGCCGCCCTTGCCGCGGCCGCCGGCGTGGATCTGAGCCTTTACGACGACACCCTTGGCGCCATTGGTGAAGAGCCGGCGCGCGACTTCTGTTGCTTCATCGAGGGTGTTCGCCACCTCGCCGCGCGGCACGGGGACGCCGTACTTCGCAAGGATGTCCTTTGCTTGATATTCGTGGATTTTCATAGGTATGTGGGAGGCAACTTTCCATAGTAGCAAGCGAAAGCGTATTGGGCCATGCGGCACCAGTTAGCATAGGAGCCACGATGCAGGATTTGCGCCCGATGCTGAAGGAGATGGTGGAACGCGGCCGGACGCTGCGCGTCGACGAGGCGCATGCCGCGGTAGGCGCCATGCTGGACGGCAGCGTGACGGACGTGGAGATTGCCGCGCTGCTGACGGTGCTGGCCGCGCGGGGCGAGACGGTGGATGAAGTGACGGGCGTGGGGATGGCGCTGCGCGAGCGGCTGATGCCCCTGCCGGTGACCGATGCCGAGCGCGCGGAGCTGGTGGATACGTGCGGCACGGGCGGGGATGGCTGCGGCACCTTCAACATTTCAACCGCAGCGGCGCTGGTGGCAGCGGCCGCCGGCGCGAAGGTTGCCAAGCACGGCAATCGCGCGCTGACTTCGCGCTGTGGATCGGCGGATGTGCTCGAGGCACTGGGCGTGCCGGTGGATCTGACGCCGGAGTTGGCCGTGGCCTGCCTGCGGACGCACGGGTTTGTGTTTCTGTTTGCGCCAACATCGCATCCGACCATGCGGCGCGTGCAGCCAGTGCGCCGGGCGCTGGGATTTCGCAATACGTTTCATCTTGCCGGCCCGTTGAGCAATCCGGCGGGCGCGCAGGCGCAGTTGATGGGCGTGTTCGCGCGGGAGAAAGTGGAACTGGTGGCGGAGACAATGGCACGCCTTGGTGTGCGGCATGGCTGGGTGGTGCATGGGGCGGACGGATTGGATGAGCTGACGCTGACCGGGCCGACGACGGTGGCGGAGCTGCGCGGCGGCAGTACGCGGATATACGAGATTGTCCCGGAGGAGCTTGGGCTGGAGCGGGTGCGCCCGGAGGCACTGCTGGGCACTGAGTCGGCGGCGGGGAACGCGGAGATTCTGGAAGTGATTTTGCGTGGCGCGGATCGCACTCCTCACGCGGCAGCGCGACGTGATGTGGTTGCACTGAATGCGGGCGCCTGCCTGGTGGTCGCGGGGGTTGCGGCGGACCTGAAAGATGGACTGGCAAAAGCGGCTGGCGCACTTCAGAGTGGCGCCGCGGCTGCGCTGCTTGAGAGACTACGGGTCTTCGGACGTGAGCAGCAGTTAAAACTCGCAGCGTCCAGGGAGAGCTCATGACAATAGCTCGATGGCGCCACGGCCTTGCCGCCGCTCTGTTGATCACTTGCGCTGCAGCCGGGCAGACGGTTCAGGTCAACAAGGAGAACCGCACTATTCTCATTTCCGCCGTGGGCAAGGCTTCCGCTGATGCAGATGCAGCAACCGTGCACATTGGCTATCAGGTCTACGGGCCAAATTCTGTGACTGCCTATGCGCGTGGCTCAAAAGTCTCAAATGAGATCGCCGCAGCCCTGACCCAGGCAGGTGTTCCTAGAGACGCGATGCAGAGCGAGACGCAGAACCTGGCGGAGGTACAGCCATTCGAGCTGAACAATGTGCCTCCGGCGGAACGGGTTGATCGCGCCTTCCGATTGCAGCAAAGCTGGACGGTAAAGACCACGGCCAAGAATGCAAACCGGGTATTGGACATTGCAGTCAAGGCAGGTGCGAACGCAAGCGGACAGATCGATTGGAGCATGGCTGATCCCGATGCATTGCACGCAAAGGCGGTAGACGACGCCATGGGACGTGCCCGGAAAAATGCAGAGGCGATTGCGACCGGCATGGCGGTAAAGCTGGGCTCGCTGATTTATGCCAGCAATGAGCAACCGTCCGGGCCGGTTCGTCCAGAGCAGTATGCCAAGCTTCAGAATGTGCCGAGTGTGGCTGAAAGTGTCGAGATTGTTCCGCTGGCAGTGAATCCGAGGAGGATTGAGGATACGGCGACGATTTACGCGGTCTACGCTATGGAGTAAAGCGACCAGACTCCCGGTACCGCATCCAATTTTTAATTTACTGATTTACGTCGTTATGGGAAGAGAAGTCCCGACATGCCTGAGTACAAATACCGCGATTTGAAGCCGACGCCAGAGGCCGAAGAGATCTATCGCCGCTGGCTGCGCTTTCTGAACGACGAATTCACGAAGCACAAGGAACCGAAGCTGCGGGGTGAGCTGGTGCGCGATACGCTGCACCAGTTGCTTTTCGCGCGACCGCATGGCGGAAAGCTGAACTTTCAGCTGACGACGGAGCTGCCTTTCAACTGCGTGGAGTTGTCGCTCGACCCAGCGAACGTCACGCTTGAGCCGGAGTATTACGGCGATATTGACGAACAGAAATACGCCGAGCGCAAGCCACTGATCTATCTGTGGCAGATGTTCGACCGTTCGCCG
Organism: uncultured Acidobacteriaceae bacterium; assembly: GCA_963797895.1. Classification (GTDB taxonomy): domain Bacteria; phylum Acidobacteriota; class Terriglobia; order Terriglobales; family Acidobacteriaceae; genus KBS-83. The sequence goes on along the minus strand of CAWCRD010000005.1, from coordinate 243,796 downwards.
CTGGCGTTGAATCACTGGCTGGGCTTTCGCTTCCGCTGCGTGCTGGGATCGCACATTTTCAAGTCGCTGGGCAAGAACGTAAAGATGTTTCACGGGATTGAGTTCTCGTTCGGTTACAACCTCACCATTGAAGACAATTGCACCATCCACAAGTACGTGATGCTGGACGATCGCGGCGAGATCATTCTCCGCAACGGAACTTCGATCAGCGATTACGGCTCGGTGTACTCACACGCGCATCATCCGATCAACTCGCAGGACATCGACAATCGCCGCGTGGAGATTGGGCCGCGCGCGCGGATCACGTATCACGCTTCCGTAATGGCGGGCGTGAACGTCGGTGAGAACGCGATCCTGGGCGCGATGGCGGTGGCGACGCACAACATCGATGCTGGTTCGATCAGCGGCGGGGTGCCGGCGAAAGAGATCAAAAAAAAGAGCGACGTCAAAGGCGATGGGTGGGGGCGCGGCGAGCAGGAGTGACGCCACGCTGCGTGCTACCATCGGCTGGTTCCCGCGCGCACAGCAATCATTCGCAGTGAGCATGCCGTAGAGCGTGCACACAGAAAGTCTGTATTGGTCAAATATGGATCCGAGGTTTGCAGTAAAGATTTTTGAGTTTATCGTGCTGCTCTTTGCGCTCTCGTTTCACGAGGCGGCGCATGGCTGGACGGCGTCGCGGCTGGGTGACCAGACGGCACGCATGCTGGGGCGCGTGACGCTAAATCCGGTAAAGCACATCGATCCGCTGGGCACGATCATCTTTCCGCTGATCACGCTGTTCACACCGCTCTTCGGCGGCGGCGGTCTGCTTTTTGGCTGGGCGAAGCCCACGCCGGTGACGGGCCGTAACTTTCAGAACTACAAGCGCGACGACATGCTGGTGACGCTGGCTGGGCCGGCGAGTAATCTGCTGCTGGCGATTGGCTCATTTGTCGTCCTCCTGCTGATGCAGAAGTTTGCACCGCTGGGGCGCGAGTGCCTGCAGGGGCTGCTGACCGGGGCGATCAATCCGGAACTCATGTCGATGGCGCCGGTGGTTTTTCCGCTGACGCTCATCTTCTATTTCGGCATCACGCTGAACCTAGTGCTCGCGGTTTTCAACTTGATGCCGTTTCCGCCGCTGGATGGCAGCCATCTGTTTCGCCACGTGATCTCCGGGCGATTTGCGGCGATGTACGACAACCTGGGCTGGATCGGCTTCATTCTCGCGTTCATTGTTGGCGGCTGGATCACCATGAAGATTGTCTCGCCGATCCTGGCCATCTTTCTGACGCTGCTGCTGCACGGCTGAATTAACAGGGTGAACGCCCCGGTACAATCGGCATAGCACCCAAATGGCTTTGACGACTGACTCCGCGACTCACTCCCTGATCGAACCTCGCCGCATACTCAGCGGCATGAGGCCCACCGGCAAGCTGCACCTGGGCAACTACATGGGGGCGCTGAAGAACTGGGTCGGGCTGCAGCATGAGAAGAATGCCGATGGCTCACGCAAGTACGAGTGCTACTTCTTCATCGCCGACTACCACGCGCTGACGACCGATTATGCCGATCCGCGCAACGTGGCGCAGAACACGCTGGATGTTGCTCTCGACTGGCTGGGGGCGGGACTTGATCCAGAGATATGCACGCTCTTTGTGCAGAGCCATGTGCCGCAGCATGCGGAGCTACATCTGGTGCTAAGCATGATTACGCCGCTGGGCTGGCTGGAGCGGGTGCCCACGTACAAGGAACAGCAGGAGAACCTGAAGGGCAAGGACCTGAGCACGTATGGCTTTCTTGGATATCCGCTGCTGCAGTCGGCGGACATCCTGATGTACCAGGCGGATTTTGTGCCGGTGGGGCAGGACCAGGTGGCGCACGTCGAATTGACACGCGAGGTGGCGCGACGGTTCAACCAGTTCTGCCCGCCCGCGGGATATGTTGCTCCGACGCATGCGCAGTTGAAAGAAACGCTGGTCGCGGGGAATACCGGCGCGAATGGGCAGACCGGCGCGCAGCCGATCTTTTCTGGCGTACAGCCAATTTTGCCGGAGCCGCAGGTGCTGCTGACGCCTTCGCCGAAGCTGCCAGGCACAGACGGACGCAAGATGTCGAAGAGCTACAACAACACGATCCTGCTGACCGATCCGGAGCCGGTGATCCGGCAGAAGCTGAAGCCGATGGTGACCGATCCGGCGCGCGTGCGGCGAAGCGATCCGGGCGATCCGGATAAGTGCCCGGTGGGCGATCTGCACAAAGTTTTTTCCACACCGGAAACGATGGCGAAGGTGTATGAAGGCTGCCGCAGCGCGGGCATCGGCTGCCTCGAATGCAAGGGATGGGCAGCGGACTCGATCGTGCGCGAGCTGGCGCCTATCCAGGAGCGGCGCGCGCGCTATGACGAAAAGGGGGTCCTGGAAGTGCTGAGCGATGGCGCGGTGCGCGCCCGCAAGCGAGCATCCAAGACCATGTCTGAGGTGAACGAAGCGATGCACCTTTTGCCGGAGATGGCGCGGTGACCGAGGATCGCAAACCCGAGCAGGAACAGCCGGTGACAGAAGCTGCGCAAAGTGAGAGACCTGCTGCGAAGCCCGCGCGACGGAAGGATGAGAAAGAAAGCGTCTCGCCATTTTCGGTTGTCGTGGGGCAGGTGTACGACGGGCCGCTCGACCTGCTGCTGGATTTGATTCGCAAGCAGGACATCGACATCTACGATATCCCGATTGCGAAGATTACGGCGCAGTTCCTGAGCTACGTCGAGGGACTGAAGCAGACTGATGTGGATGCGGCAGGCGACTTCATCTATACCGCGGCGCTGTTGATCCATATCAAGAGCCGCATGCTGCTGCCGCGCAGCCCGGCGGAAACCGATGCGGAAAGCGAAGATCCGCGACGCGAACTGGTGGAGCGCCTGCTGGAGCACGAGCGATTCAAGAACGCCGCGCAGATGCTGAAGCAGAAGCAGCAGATTGAAGAGGCAACATGGACGCGGCCTGCCTTCCGCGAATTTCAGGATGAAGGCGATGAGCGCGAGATTGCCGCGGACACAGTGGACCTGGTGCGCGTCTTCCGCGAGGTGCTGGAACGCGTAAAGCAACGGCCCATCCTGAATGTGGACGATGAATCTGTCACGGTGGGGCAGATGATCGACTACTTGCGGCGTCGTCTGACTATGGAGGACGCGCCGGTGCGACTGAGCCAGATGCTGCGCAATGCGCGGTCGGAACGCGCGGTGATCTGCATGTTTCTTGCACTGCTGGAACTGGTGCGCCTACAGGCGATTTTGCTCCGTCAGGAACGGAACTTCGGCGACATCCTGGTGAAGAAGCACACAGGGTTCGAGCAGGTGATGAACGATACCCTTGCCGCGCGAGACGACTGGCGCTGACTGAAGCGGTTCACATTCACAGAAAATTCATAATCGCCCAGGCTCGCGCTTAACGCTCTTTGCATCGTCCGCTGCTAATGTTGCAGTCACGGGCAGGGAGACTCCCCTCATGGAAAACAGTTTTGTACTTGCCTCCGGTATGCAGCAGTCCCTCACAAGCGGGACACACCACACGCCGGGACGTAAACAGGAAAAGGTCGTGATGATCTCCAGCCACCCTGGTTGGCTGCACGATCATGAGGCTTCCGGGGAGGAGATTGCTGCGGACACTGTGCACCTGATGCGCGTCTTCCACGAAGTGCTGGAGCGGATGCGACGCGCTCCGGTGCTCAACCTGGATGATGAATCCGTCACGGTCGGGCAGATGATCGACCAGATCTGGCGGAGACTCGGGACGGAAACAACGCCCCTCCGCTTGAGCCATATCTTGCACATTGCGCGATCGGAACGTGCCGTCATTTGTCTGCAGCTTGCGGTGCTTGAGCTGGTACGCCTTGAGGCCATCCTGTTGCGGCAGGACCGTAACTTCTCCGACATCCTACTGAAGAGAAGCACTGCCCTGGCGGGTTCCTAAATCGCCCCAGGACAAACTCTTGCCCGATCATCCAAGGTGGTGACGAACTTCCCTTTCGTTCACCAGAAATTTACACTGCGCAAACCTCCCTTAACGCTCTATGCACGATTCCGCTGTTAGGTTCGCGGAAGCCAGCATAGGAGCGCAGGCGCATGGAAAATTCAACAGTACTCACTCCCGAGGCCCAGCCGCTCACGACGAGCGTGATGGATCAGAAGCTCAGCCGCAGCCCGGGCAAGATCGCCATGATCGTGTTCGGCTGCGCGATCGCAGGCGGCATCATCTATGCCGGACTGAAGCTCGGTTCGGACCTGGCCACCACGCACTATCCCACAGTCTGGCCGTATGTGCTGCTCGGCATCGCATTGCTGATCGCGCTTGGCTTCGAGTTCGTCAATGGATTTCACGACACGGCAAATGCTGTCGCTACCGTGATCTACACGCATTCATTAGAGCCGCATGTTGCCGTCGTCTGGTCAGGTGTGTGGAATTTGATTGGCGTGCTGTTGTCGTCAGGCGCCGTGGCGTTTGCAGTGGTTTCGCTGTTGCCCGTTGAACTGATCCTGCACGTCGGATCGAATGCCGGCTTCGCGATGGTGTTTGCGCTGCTGATCTCGGCGATCCTGTGGAACCTGGGCACGTGGTGGCTGGGACTACCGGCGTCGAGCTCACACACGCTGATTGGCTCGATTATCGGCGTTGGTCTTGCGAACCAATTTCTGGCGTCGAAGGGCGGCGTGGGCTCGGGCACGAGTGGTGTGGACTGGGCGCAAACTGTCAACGTCTTCAAGGCGCTGCTCATCTCGCCGCTGGTCGGCTTTTTTCTCTCGGCGCTGCTGTTGCTGGTCTTCAAAGCACTCATCAAGGACCCACGCCTGTATGAAGCCCCGAAGAGTAACGAGCCGCCGCCATTCTGGATTCGCTTTCTGCTAATCGGCACCTGCACGGGCGTGAGTTTTGCGCACGGATCGAACGACGGGCAGAAGGGCATGGGTCTGATCATGCTGATCCTGATCGGCACCGTGCCTACGGCCTATGCGCTGAACCATGCCATCGGATTCAACCAGGTACAGGACTTCGAGGCTGTATCGGTGCAGGCGGCGAGCACTTTGCAGGGCTACATTTCGCCGGGTGGAAGCGTGGGTGACCCGCGTGCCGACGTTACCCGATATCTGCAGACGAAAAAGCTTGCGCCGGAGACGGTCGCAGCGGAGCAGCAGTTGATTCGCGAGATCACGCACGAGGTGGGCCTTTACAAATCGCTGGCTGCGGTGCCGGCGGATCAGCAATCGAACGTGCGTAACGACATGTATCTGGCGAGCGAAGGTATTCGGGTGATGCAAAAGACGAAGACACCCTCGTTCATTGCAGCTGACGCGAAGGCGTTGACGAACTACAAGAACCACTTGGACAAGTCGACAAAGTTTATTCCGGGATGGGTAAAGCTGGCAGTCGCGCTGGCGTTAGGGCTGGGCACGATGGTGGGTTGGAAGCGCATCGTGGTCACGGTGGGCGAGAAGATCGGCAAGGAACACCTGACCTATGGCCAGGGAGCGGCGGCCGAATTGGTGGCGATGGGGACGATTCTGGCGGCAGACAACTTTGGGCTGCCGGTATCGACTACTCATGTGCTCTCTTCAGGCGTAGCCGGGACCATGATGGCGAACAAGAGCGGTCTGCAATGGAGCACGATTCGAAACATTGCGATGGCATGGGTCTTCACGCTGCCAGCCGCGGCGATCACTTTCCGGTGTGCTGTTCATGATCTTCCGGACGTTAGCGAAGTAGGCCGGCCACCGTAGCTCTCCTCCAAGCCTCCGGCGCCTGAGCAATCGGGCGCCGTTTCTTTTTGTGTTCTAACGTCGTGGCGATCTCGCTGGCGCCGGTTGCATGGCGGCGCGCGTGGAGCTCACATGCGGCGGGCGGATTGGTCATCTGCTTCTCAAAGACACGGAAGCTTGCTGTGCCCGGCTGCAGCGTGGCCCAGTAGGACGTGGGGCTAAAGATCGGCTTGTGCTGATCCAGAATCTGATGCGAGAGGATGCGGATGCCGCAGGCGAGATTCCGCTGCGGATTCAGGATAGTTCGGCTCGCGTCGTGAGGCGGGAGATCTTTATCGGCTTGCCAGTCGAAGGCACAGCCGTAGCGCTTGCTGTCCTCGTAGGTGAGCTGCAGGAGCCCCTGCTGATGCACGATCCGGCCGGTAACGTGATCGGGCACCGCGACTTCCGGCTCGGTATGGCGGACGTTGGTCGTGGCGTCCAGGCCGGCTTCGGCCGATGCCAACGCCTGGAAGAAATAGGCCCACCAGGCGCGCTTGTCCGTCTCGCTCATGGTGTAGAAGGCTGGGCAGAAGCGGCGGACATCGCGCGGCACGCGGCGGGTGAGGATGGCAGGCGGGAGCGATCGCTCGATGAAGACATCCCATTGCTTATTCCAGGTGGGACCACCGAGCTGGGCTGCCTGAACATCGAGCGGAGTGGGCGGGGCGACCTTTACGGCGGGAGTGAGGGGAGCGGTGCGGGTGACAGGTTTCGGATCTGCCTGGGTCGGGCGACAGCCCGTGCTGCTCAGGCATGCCAGCAGAGCCGTCGCGCAGATAAAAATAAGCGGTCGTCGCACGATGTGAGGGACCACCTGGTTTGGCCAGCTCGGGAAGATCGGGGGGAGGGCCTAGTGCTCAGACGCAGAAAACACGCCCGGCGTTGGCCGACGCCGCTCCGATAGTATGAAGGCTGGAGTTCGGGCAGGCCGGCGTCAGGCCGCTGCTGCCGTAACGGGATGAGTCTACGAGCAAAGATCGAAGCAGTGGTATATGCAGCCGAAGAACCGGTGACGCTGGCGCAACTGGCGGCCGTGTTCGGCCCGGAGGTACGGGAGATATGGCAGGCGGAGCAGAAGGAAGCCGAAACTCCTGTCTCTGATGGCGAAGACGAGGCGCCGACGGAGGAGCCCTCCGCTGAGGCAGTCGGGGATGCGCCGGTGACGTCGGAGGCCGACGCAGCGGAGCCCGGCAGAACCCACCGACGCAAGCAGCGATGAGGTTGCCGCCAAGCGTGCGGCACGCAATGAGGAGCGCGCCATCCGCGAGTACCTGCGCAAGGTGCTCGACGAGCTGATCGAAGAGCTGGCGACCGGCGACCGCGGCCTGGAGATTCGCGAGATCGCGGGCGGCTACCGGATGGGAACGAAGCCGGAATATCACGACGCGATTCGCTCATTTGTGAAGAGCCTGAAGCCTCCGATGAAGCTGAGTCTGCAGGCATTGGAGACGCTGGCCGTGGTGGCCTATAAGCAGCCGGTGACAGGCCCGGAGATCAGCGAGATTCGCGGCGTGGAGTCGGGCGGCGTGCTGGGCAGCCTGCTCTCGCGCAAGCTGATCACCACCGCGGGGCGCAAGCAGGTGATTGGGCGTCCGATCCTTTACAAGACGACGAAGGAGTTCCTGCTGCGCTTCGGGCTGAAGGATCTGAACGAGCTGCCGAGCATTGAGGAGTTCGAAAAGATGGCCGGCGAGCTGGCTGATACTGATCTGGAGCCGGTGGCCGAGGGCGGTCTGACGATAAGCCAGACCGAGAGCTCGTTGAATGACGAGGAAGACGATTCGGTTGAGGAGGAGGCTCTTGAAACGGCAGGAGAGCCTGCCACGACTGAGGTGAGAAGCGAGGAGCCCGCCACATCCGAACCGGAGATGGAAGAGCAGAAGGCAGGCGAGCCGTGAGCTCCGCGCAGGCAGATGTGCCGGCGCCGGAGCTCCGCAGCGGCTGCAGAAGATCATCGCGGCGGCGGGGCTGGCTTCACGGCGAAAGGCAGAGACGCTGATCACCGAAGGGCGCGTGCGCGTGAACGGCCAAGTCGTCACGGAGCTGGGCGCGAAAGCCGATCCGGCGCGGGACCATATCCGTGTAGATGGAAAGCTGCTGCACGGGCCGGAGCTGCCGCGCTACTACATGCTGAACAAACCGAAAGGGTATGTGACGACGGTCTCCGATCCCGAGGGCCGGCCGACGGTGATGAAGTTCTTCGAGCGTACGGGAACGCGCGTCTTTCCCGTGGGCCGGCTGGATTATCAGAGCGAGGGTCTGCTGCTGATGACCAATGACGGCGCGCTGGCCAATGCGCTGACGCGCGCAGCAGCGCGGGTGGAAAAGACGTACCTGGTGAAGGTGAGCGGACGCCCGACCGAATCGGCGATTGAGCAGTTGCGGCGCGGCATCATGATTGAGCGCGGCAAGCCGGGCAGCAGCGCGGGCCGTGTGTTGACCGAACCGGCGACGGTCCGGCTGATGCGCGATGCCGACAATCCGTGGTACGAAGTCGTGCTGACGGAGGGACGGAACCGGCAGATTCGCAAGCTGTTTGAAGAGATCGGTCATCACGTGGAGAAGATCCGCCGCGTGGGCTATGGAACGCTGGTGCTGGATGTGCCGCCCGGTGAGGTGCGCGAGCTGGAGCCGCGTGAGGTGGCCGCGCTGGAGCGTACGGCTCGTCCGCGAAAGAAGGCTCCGGAGCCGCCGCGGGCTTTGCGCAAGGTGGAGCAGCGGCATCTGCCGGCGGCACGTGCAAGCAAGAAAAGGCGATCAGGGAGCAGGGGCTAGGGATCAATCGGGATTTTATTGCTGCGCGTGCAAACTGCAGGTTCTTCGCTTCGCTCAGAATGACACCGGTCAGTGAGGCGGGCGTGGCCTGCTGAGCATCGAATGGATGGGAGTGAATCATGGAAAAAGCGACGTTTGGGGCTGGCTGCTTCTGGGGTGTGGAGGCGCGCTTCCAGCAGGTGCCGGGAGTGATTGAAACGGCCGTGGGATACGAGGGCGGAACGCTTGAGAAGCCCAGCTATCAGGATGTGTGCACGGACCGCACCGGGCACGCGGAGGTGGTGGAGGTGACCTTCGATCCGCAGAAAGTGAGCTACGCCGCGCTTCTCGATCTCTTCTTCGAGCTGCACGATCCGACGCAGGTAAATCGGCAGGGACCGGACTGGGGAACGCAGTACCGGACCGTGATCTTCTTCCATTCGCCGGAACAGGAGAAGACGGCGCACGAGACAATCGCGCGACTGGAGGCGAGCCATCAGTATGCGAAGCCGATTGCAACCCAGGTGGTGCCGGCGAGCACCTTCTGGCGCGCTGAGGAGTATCACCAGAAATACCTGGAGAAGCGGGGCGCCGTCTCCTGCCATATCTGATTTCGGTAAAAAGTAACAGTAACCGTTACGTTAACGACAGGGCAGCTCCGCAGACGTGCTTGCGGAGCTGCTTTTTTGGACCGCCCGCACCATTCGCAGATCCGCGGTCCGGAATCTTCCTCGCCCTGACCGGTAGCCGTCCCGGTGATGCCGGTCATCTGATAGGCTGAGGCCGGACGACTGTGAAAGATACTGACGGACAGAGCCACGCGTCTGCACCCTTTGCCAGGCTGCAAGCGCTTACGGCGCGTTTTCCTTCGCTGGGGCTCTCGATCGAGACGGCGGTCTGCTTCGTCTTCACGGCGTTCTTCCTTTTCTACGGACTGGTTCCGATCTTTGGCGGCGACGGGCTGGGGCTGGTCGGCGCCGATGAGCCGCGTTACGCGCAGATTGCGCGCGAGATGCTGGGGCGGCACGATTACATCACGCCTATGCTGTACGGCAAGGCATGGCTGGAGAAGCCGGCGCTCTATTACTGGCGCGCGATGTTCTCCTTCAAGGAGTTTGGCGTGCACGACTGGTCGGCTCGCCTGCCGTCCGCCAGCTTTGCCTTCATTCTGATTTCGCTGATCTATTTGCACATCCGGCGCTTCCGGCCGGGCGGCCAACTGGATGCCGCGCTGATTACGGCAAGCTGCGCGGGCATTATCGCATTCGCGCGCGGCGCATCGACGGATATGCAGCTCGCCGCGCCGTTTTGTATCGGCATGCTGGGCTGGTATGCGTGGTACGAGACAGACAAAAAGTTCTGGCTCTTCGATCTATATTTCTTCAACGGCGCGGCTACGCTGGCCAAAGGCCCGGTTGCTCCGTTCCTTGCGCTGGCGATCATCTTTACGTTCGTCGCCCTCCGGCGCGAATGGTCGCTGCTGCGGCGCACGATCTGGATTCCGGGCATCCTGCTGTATCTGGCGATGGTGCTGCCCTGGTATATCGCGGTCACAAGACGCAATCCACAGTTCCTGCGAGTCTTCTTCCTCGAACACAACCTGGAGCGATTCGCCACCAACCTGTACGAACACCAGCAGCCGAGCTGGTTTTACCTTGCCGTAATGCTTCTGGCGCTTCTGCCATGGACGGTGATTGCCATACGCGCGCTGGTGGATGCGGTGTTTGAGTCGGTGAATGAGTGGCGGGCACGCCGGGCGAAGAACCGTTACGTAAGCCATGCGCGCTGGGGCGATGCCTTTCCTGAGTTCCTGGTGCTGTGGACACTCTTCCCTGTCGTCTTCTTCTCGCTCTCACGTTCAAAGCTGCCTGGTTACATTCTGCCCTCCATTCCCCCACTCACGATTCTGACGGGCGATTACCTGAACCGCCTGCGCGAGGCGGGAAAGGGTATTCGGCCGTGGCTGCTTCTGCTACACGCGCTGCTAGCGGGCTTCACCGTGACCATGGTGCTGCTGTTGCCGTGGTTCATCTTCCATGCGGCCGGCGGCATGCCCCCGGCGCGTGTCATGGTCTCGGCGATCGTCACCGGCATTGCCACAATTGTGCTGATTCTGGTCATAGTGGGCCGTTTTGGCGTGAAACAGCTGCGCATCGCGACCATGGTGCCGCTGGTGGTCCTGGTCTTCTTCCTCTTCGGGGTAGGCCCGTTTTTTGGGCTGCCGGCCATCCAGCAGACCAAGCATACGATCCAGTTGGTGGACCTTGCCTACTCGGCCCGGCCGTTGGCCCGCGAGCTTACGCAACTGACGCCGAACAACGAGCCGGTTGCCGTGCTGCGCGTGCGGCGGGACCTGGAGTTCGGGCTTTCCTTTTATCGGGACAAACGCGTGCTGGATTATGACAAAGACGGCGTGCCGGAGCAGGCCCACGTCCTGGTGGTACGCGATATCGCCCTGCCGGAGCTGAGAACGCTGCTGGCGACGCGCTCTTACCATCCCCTGTTTGCGTACCCGGCACAGCACGTTTCTGTGTACCAGGTGGACGCGCTTGGCACCGACGATATCCCGGTATCACCACGCAAGTAACGCTCCCGGGCTGCTTCTCTCTTTGCATGGGCTGGAAGGCCACGCTTACACTCGCAGAGTACCGGCATCCGGGGAGCAGGTTTGGCCGCATCCTTGTCCAGAAGCGCGATGGTCCGCCAGGATGTGCTCGACTTGCGCCATTTTGCCGCTTCGTCCCTACGCGATCTGCTGACAGAAGAGACGGAGCTGTGGCAGCGCCGGCTTCGCTGGGACTACCGGACGTCCGCCAAGCTGCTGCTGGACTACCTGGATTCCCGCGTTCTACCGGGGTTTGTGGCGACGGAGGACGGCCGTCCTGTGGGCTACGTGTTTTGCGTGTATGAGCAGCACAAAGCGGTGATCGGGGACGTGTTCGCGACGGCAAATGGACGTGAGCGCGCGAACCGCATCGAGGGACGACTGCTGGAGCACACGCTGGAGTTGCTGCAGAGCACTCCGGGCACGGGACGGATCGAAACGCAGCTCCTGCTGCATCCCAAAGGGCAGTTCCGGGAAGTATTCACCCAGAATGGCTTCGATGCCTATCCGCGCGTCTTTATGGAGCGGCAATTGCGGCGCGAGAAGTCTGCGGAGATGATTCCTGTGCCGCCTTCGCTGCATCTGCGTGGCTGGCAGGATAGCGACTTTGCTGCCGCCGGCCGGCTCATCGCCTTGGCCTATCAGGGGCATCTGGACAGTGTGATCAACGACCAGTACCGGACGACCGCGGGCTCGCTGCGCTTTCTGCACAACGTCGTGCGCTTCCCGGGCTGCGGGCAGTTCGACCCGGCAACATCGATGGTGCTGGCGCACCGCGACAGCGAAGAACTGGCCGGCATTGTCTTATGCTCCCGAGTCAACGTGGATACCGGCCACGTCACCCAGCTCTGCATTGAGCCGAGCCGTCGCCACAGCGGGCTGGGACGCCTACTGCTGATGCAGTGCATGCAGGCACTCTCCGCGCAGGGATTGGACTACATCTCGCTCACCGTGACTGAGGGCAACCAGGAAGCACTGGCACTCTACCGGCGCATCGGCTTCAAGTCGCGGCACACCTTCGACGCGATGGTCTGGCAGCGGAACTAGAGATTGGCGGGGGCGCCTGGAATGACGACCCGCCGCGCTAGCGGTGGATGAAGAACATCAGCCAGCTTGCCACGATGACAGCGCCCGCGAAAAGCACGAAGCAGTAGATGCCATAACGCATCATGGCGCGGGGCTCGCTGCGCTGCGTGATGCCGAATACGGTGGATGCGAAGAGCGCGAAGAGCAACACGGCCGTGAAATGGGAAGGCGTGAAGGTCACGGCTTTCTCCCAATGCGGATGTTGTGCGCATCCACGGCAGCAATCACGTTGAGCAGACCGGCCACGACGATGAATTTGGTGCCATAGTCAGCCGTCACCACCTGGACCGGAGTTTGTCCTGCGCCGAAGAGGCTTCCCCCCATGTAGAGGAGGCCGGAACCGAGATCACCGATGAATCCCAAAAAGGCCAGCGGATCGGATGGATCAGGAGTGTAGAGCTTGCCCTGCATGAGCAGGCCGAGGACGAACATGAGGCCGATGGCGGCAAAGAGCAGTGCGGCCCGTATCCAGCGCCGCGTCAGCAGATGCCCCGCGCCGGGAACAAGCCAGCCAGCCAGAAGCGCCCAGGAAAATAGCGGACTTTTCGGCTCTGATGACTTCGCGATGTTTTTACTGGTGTTCGCGGCTTTGGCCGGCGGGGTGGTTGCCATGGAATCTTCACTCACTATACCGCAGCGCTCAGGCCGGCCTGCCCGCTCTCCGGCTTCCGTCAGGGCACAAAGCAAACTGCAGGTGCTTCACTACGTTCAGGCTGACAACTGCGAGGGTTACACCCGGACAAGCTCCGTCTGCAGGCGGCCGGTGACCCGGGCTTCGCCGTCGCCCGTCATCATGTCGATCTCGCTGCGAATGCCGAAGTCCTTCAGGTAAATTCCTGGCTCGACGGAGAAGCAGGTATGCGGCAGGAGCAGCCGGTCGTCGTGGGTTTCCAGATTGTCGAGGTGTGCGCCGTTGCCGTGCACCTCAGTGGCGATGTTGTGGCCTGTCCGATGTGTGAAGTACTCGCCGTATCCAGCCTCGCGGATCACGGCGCGCGCCGCATCGTCCGCCTCCCAGCCGGCGATTGGCTTCCCTGCGGCGAACGCCTGCTTCACTTTCGCAATGGCAGCATCGCGCGCGTCGCGAACGATGCTGAAGATGGTCTGCTCTTTAGGTGTCGGCTCGCGATCGACTACCCCGGTCCAGGTGATGTCATAGAAGACGGTTGCTTCGCGGTCGAGACGCGCCCAGATATCGATCAGCAGGAAGTCGCCGGAGCGGATCGGCGCGTGGGCCTGCTCGGTTGGCTCGTAGTGTCCGTCGGAGCTGTTTGCGTTTACCGAGACATTCGGCCCGTGCTCCCAGACCAGCCCGGCGTCGGCCATGGCACGCTGGAACCACTGGACCATTTCGTATTCGTTGGTACCGGTTGACGATCGCACACGGCGGCCAATTTCGCTGAAGCCGGTCTCGAGAATGGCATCGAGCTTGCCCTGCGCCTCAAAGTGGCTCTTCTCCTGCTCCGGTGTGAGCACCGCCTCGAAGCGGCTGACGAGATCGGCGGAGCTCACGATGGTTTTGCCGAGTTCGCGGAGAACTTCGATGGTTCCTGCATCGACCATCGAGACATACATGATGGCGTTGCGCGGCGAATACTGCATCGCGATACGCTCGGCTCCGTTCAACATCTGCCGCAAGCCGGCTTCCAACTCCTGCCATGAGCTGTAAAGCTGGGCCTTGCCGGGTAACGGGTCAAGGCGGCCACTCTCCACGCGATGGACCAGCTTGCGCGGCTCGCCTTTGGCCGGCACGAAATAGTACCAACGCCGCGAGATGTGCAGGCTCTCGCTCAATCCGAGGATTCGATAGGCGATGGGGTCGCGGTGGTGGTGATCGTAGAAAAGCCAGCCGTCGAGCTGGGCCTGCTGCAGCGCTGCCTGGATCGCGTCGAGTTCTATCATCTCTGCGATTTTATTCCCTGCTCGCGGACGGAGCAGCAGACGCTAGACTGAAGCCCAAGGAGGGCACGGCTTGCGCGCTGGCGGCATCCACCATGCGGAACTGATCCTGTTGTTGCTGCTTTTCCTAGTGGGCGCGCTCACGACCCTGTCGCGCCGCTTCAAGACTCCCTACCCGATCGTACTGGTGGTCGGCGGACTGCTGCTGAGCTTCGTTCCCAACCTGCCCCACATCTCGCTGAATCCGGACATCGTCTTCCTGGTCCTGCTGCCGCCCCTGATCTTTGCCGCGGCGTTCAACACGTCCTGGCACGACTTTCGCTATCACATGGCCAGCATCCTGCTGCTGGCGTTCGGCCTGGTCGGCTTCACGGTGCTCGGTGTCGCAGTCGCCAGCGAGTATCTTCTGCCCGGCTTCGACTGGCGCCTGGGGCTGGTGCTGGGCGCGGTGATCTGCAGCACGGATGCGATCGCTGCCACTTCGATTGCCGCGCGCGTTGGCCTGCCGCGCGCCATCGTGGACATCCTGGAAGGCGAGAGCCTGGTGAACGACGCGAGCGCGCTGCTGGCGCTTGAGTTCGCCGCGACCCTGGTGGTGAGTGGACAGAAGCCGGGGCTCGGCGAGGGGCTGGGCCGCCTCTTTCTGCTGGTGGGCGGCGGACTGGTCGTCGGACTCGCTTCCGGGTGGGTGATTCAGCGGCTCCAGCGGAGGCTGACGGACCCTCCCATCGAGATCACGCTAAGCCTGATGGCGCCATATGTCTCGTACCTGCTGGCCGAGGCTTTCCACGTCTCAGGACCACTGGCGACAGTCGTCTGCGGGCTTTATCTCGGGAGAAAGCGGTCGGAGGTATTCACGACGGAGGCGCGACTCGAAAATTCCGCCGTCTGGAATACGCTGGATTTCATTCTGAACGGCGTGGTCTTCATCATGATCGGACTGCAACTGCCGTTCATCCTGCATGGCATCCGCTCTGTCAGTCATCGCAATCTCATTTTTGACGCGGCGGTGCTGTCTGTCGTCGTGATTGCGTTGCGCATCCTGTGGATGTATCCCGGCGCATGGATGGCATATTCCATCCGGACTCGGCTGTTGAAACAGCACTACAAGCGGCCCGATGGGCGGTCCGTGTTCGTCCTGGGCTGGACGGGCATGCGAGGCGTGCTGGCGCTGGCAGCGGCTTTCTCCCTGCCTCAGGCCCTGCAGGATGGCTCGCCGTTTCCCCAGCGAGAGCTGATCATCTTTCTCACCTTTGCGATCATCCTGGTCACGCTGGTGCTGCAGGGTCTGACACTGCCTGCAATCATTCGTAAGCTCGGCCTGAGCGAGCCCGATCCGCTGCGGCTGGCGGAGCGACAGGCACGCCGGCAGATGCTGCGCGCCGCATTGGACTACCTGGATTCCATCAAGTCGCAAGAAAAGGAGAGTAACGATGCAGTGTGGCATGACACGATCCAGCATTACCGCGAGCTCTACGCTATGTATGACGATCATGCCGGAGAGGTACAGAACACCGAAAAGCAATGGACGGAGCTGCGCGATCTAGGAGGAAACGTCCGGGCCGCGGAACGGGCTGCTCTGAGGAAGATGCGACATGACGACGGCGTCAGCGATCATGTCCTTCGCAAGCTGGAGCGTGAGCTGGACCTGCTGGATACGCGATACATCTCGGAGTGAGCCGGGCCTTACTTTCCAAGCGCAGCCGGCACGCGCTACATTTGAATAGACTCGATAGGCTTAGAGAACGGTATTCGGAGGAAAAACCAGCAATGACCTGGATGGCACCACCAATGACCTGGATTCTGCTCGGCGTCGCGGCCTGCGTCGCGCTCGGCATCGGCTGCATTATCTGGGCATCCCAGGGAAAGCCCCTGAGCGAGAACCCGCATCACGACGAATACTGATCGCCTATCGCTTGCGCGGCGGCATTCGGAGCCATAGAAGGCCGGCAACGAAGAACAGCGCCGAAACGGACAACGATAGAAGCGCGTGGGTGCGATGGTTGTAATGCACAGCCAGCGCGGCACTTATCCACCAGACCGCGGCGCCGGCAAACCATATCCATGCGGTCCAGGCCGTCTTTGACGCCATCCCACTCCTGACTGGTCCAGCGCCGCTCAAAGCTTCTGCTTCTCCCGCCGGCTGCGAACCATGTAACTTAACAATAACGCCCCTCCCGTCAGACTAGCAGTCACGATGAGGGGAAGCTGTGAGTCCGTAGCGCCCGCTGACGCGAGCAGCCAGAGCACTGTACCACCAGCAAGAACATGATAGGTTGCCATGCCGGGAGCGTAGCAATGGTCAGCCCGCAAACCCGATGCACCACCAGGGTGAGTGGCATGCCGCTGGTAATAACACTCACCGGTTTTCCTCAGCCGCGGGTTCCGAAATGGTCCAAGGCTGCCGCCTAGTTTGTACGATGCATCCCACGGCCACCGGTAAAGCTGCGACCTAAGTAACATTCCCTTCGGCACCCGAGCGCCGCAGAATGCAGCTATGACGCGGTTGGCGACAGAGCGGGTCCGCATGCTGGAGCTGCTGATCCCGGCAATCGACCGCTGGTCCGGACGGGGCAGCGGGCTGCAGCAGGACAGCAGCGCACACCTGACGCTGGGCGATCACGGCGAAGAGGCTGTCTATTTCCACCTGCGCAAGAAGGGCTGCATGGTTGTGGCCCGGCGGTGGCGCTCCTCGCGCCAGCCAGGCGATCTGGACCTGGTCTGTTGGGAAGGCGACACTCTTTGCTTTGTTGAGGTAAAGACACGCAGCCGGTTCGATGTAGCCACCGCGGAATCAGCTGTGGACGCAGACAAGCGGCGCATGATCCGGCGCATGGCGCGCCTGTACCTGAGCAGCCTGCGCGAGCAACCGAAGCATGTCCGATTCGATATTGTCTCGGTCTACTTCAATGATGTGGCGACAGCGGAGTTACGCTTGATTTCAAACGCATTCGGCTGGACCGAGCCGGCGCACCGCTGGAATTAAAAGAACAAATCAGAAAACGTCTACCCGCTAAGAACAAGATCGTATTACTGCTTTGCGCCGGATACCATGCGCGGCTGCAATGGCAAAAGATCAGGAAATTCTACCTCCTGGAACAGGTGCTCGACCGGCTGCGGGACATATGTCTTCAAATGGCATAACTGCATTCCTATGTGCCACAGGAATGCGGGATTATTCCGCAAGTATCGCTTCCACAGGCGACGCGGATCCTGCAGCAGCCTATGAAACCACTGCATCCCTATGGTTTTTACCCACTGCGGAGCATCTTTCAGCCGGCCGGTATGAAAATCATAAGCAGCGCCGACGCCGAACATCAAGGTTGTATTCAGCACGGGCAGATAGCGATGCATAAAACGCTCCTGCTTGGGCGTGCTGATACCTACCCAGACGATATCGGGGTTGAGCTTTCGCATGCGCGCGATGAGGTTCTTTTCTTCTCCGCTATTGAGCTCGCGGAACGGCGGCGTGCAGGTGCCCACGATCTGCACCCATGGATATTGCGACGTGAGCCTTTCCTGAAGTTGCTCTGCTACTCCGGGTTCGCCGCCATACAGAAAATGCTTATATCCGGCGAACTCTTTACGGCGGAATACTTCCAGCATCAGGTCAGGACCGGCAACACGCTGCATCTGCTTGTGCCCCTGTAGACGTCCCACCCACACGGTCGGCATTCCATCAGGAAACGTGAAGCTGGATGCCTCGAAAATTGCGGCGAGTTCCGGGTTTCGTTGCGCCTCCATGATGCCGTGGACCCCTGCCATGCATACATACCCTTTGCGGTGCGCTCTTAAGTCTGCGGCAACATACCGAATAGCGCGCTCCATATCCAGGGCTGCGACAGAGACGCCAAGCACCTGAGTGACGGGACAAGGTTTAACGTTTTTCATAGCAAGCTAATTCCCCCTGAGATGGAACGGTGGGCCCGAATACGAGCGTGTCGGGGGACGGAACGGGTCGAACCAGGGAACGGTAAATTTGGAGATACTGTTCCGCAATATGTGTTGCCGAGAGGTGCGGCAGGGCTACAGGCTCAGGACGAGGGCGATGGAATGCCGTGCTGATAGTTTCGGCAAATGCCTGCTCTGCATTCTTATCGAGCCGAATATACTCGCAGCGGTCGCCACCTACTTCACGAAAGGCAGGGATGTCAGAACACACAACATGGCACCCAGCAAGTAGTGCTTCGGCTACCGGTAGACCGAATCCTTCCACGACGGATGGCGCGACCAGCAGATTGCAATTGCGATAACACCATTGCACCTCTTCGTCGGAGAGACCATTCAGCAGAGACACGCGATCCAGGAGCTGTGCGAAGGCAAGGAGCCGTTGCATCGGCTTCGTCTGCGGTCCGGGAACCCCTATGATGACCAGTCGTGCGCCGGGGTTGAGCCGGTTTGTGAGCAGAAGGGTCCTGAACACTCGCAAGAGCAGCAGCAGGTTCTTGTTCTGACGATGCTGTGCCACGCATAGCAGGAACGGCTCACCTGTCCAACCCGGTACGGGACTACGCTCTGAGACATGGTTCTGTGGCTCCACGCAATTGGAGACAACCGTGGCCTTGCTCCTCGCAAGCTGCGAGCCGATAGTCTCCAGCCGATGGCGCGTACTGTAAGACACGCATGCGATGGCATCTGCAGCCCGCAGGCATTGATGCAGGATGGCCTCATTGAACAGGACTTTCGGAAAACCGAAGTTGCCTGGCGCATCGTACGGATACAGATCATGCAGCGTGAGAACCGTTGGGCATCCATACCTATGCCGGCGTATCGGCATGGGGTATGCGAGGTGAACAATATCGGCTTTCAATTCTGCGGCGATTCTGGGAAGTTTTGTGTAGTACCAGAGATTTCGACCTACCGAGGTATTGCTGAGATTGGCCGTGTGCAGATGCAGGCGAGCATCGCGTATCGGCTCTACACTCCGGAGGCACTGCTGCTGCCATGAAGCAACGATCAGATGCACCGCCGTTATCTCATCGCGGGTAAGCAGGCAGCGCGCGAGATTGATGGCGTGTCGCTGAACGCCGGATATCTGGTCGGCGGCTGAGGTAAGTGCAATCACGATCTTCATACGGCCACTCCGCCGCGGTCCCTGGTCTGTTCCATCGCTGAACCGGACTGGGCACTCATATCTCCTCGCAAACTGGCTTTGCAGCCATAACCGATACGGCTGTGCGTCCGCCACTTAGCTGACGGATAAGTGGCACATAGAGAAACAGCGTGATGGTGCCGTAACTGAGGCGAGCGATTGCCAGGCCGTACGCGCCAAAACGCGGCGCCAGATACACCATGAGCAGCAGCATCGCCGCACCGCCGGCAAGATTCAGCCATGTAACAATTCGCACGCGACCAAGCGCGTAGAGCGAATATGTTGCGGTGACATTCACCCCCAACAAGGCAGAGCCGGCAACAATTGTGGGTAGCACCCCAAAGGCGCTCTTCGCAATCTGCTTACCTGCCCATATATGCAGAAGGTTTGGACCGAAGATACCCAGCGCCACAGCCGCCATCGCAACTATCAGTGCATTGACCACAAATGCAGTCAGCACTACCCGGCGCAGCTGAACCGGGGCACGCGACCTGCGGCTTCCGGCGAGATGGGGAAATAGAAAATGCAGGCCGGATGCGACTATGCCATAGATAGGCTGCGCCGCTTGCGTGCAAAGCGTATAGGACGCAACGGCAACAGCACCGTAGGATAGTCCGAGGAACAATCGGTCGGCCTGCCCAAACACTATGCTCGAAAGAGCTTGGAGCCAGCTGAAGACGCCGAAAGCAAGGAGCGCCCTAATTGCGCTCCGATCAAATATAGGTGCGAGTGAACCTGCATCCAGAAGCTTGCGCAATTGACTGAACTGCAGGGAGGTCGCGAACGTATTCGCAACAACCGCAGCCGCGAGAAGGGCCGCGACATTGCGCGTGAAATAGGTGAGAACTGCGGCAGCTACGAGCGAAATCAAACGGGCTATGAGGCTGATGCGAACTGCAGGTCCGTAGCGTTCGAAGGCTCGCTGCGTGCTGATGCAGACACTTTCCATCGTCCGGACCCAGATAAGAAGGCAGGCCAGGCGAAGGGACCACAAGCATTGCGCCTGCAGAGCAGCATCGGACGGAACGACATAGCGCGCTGCGTAAGGAGCAAGGACCCACGTAAGGACCCCGAGTGCAGTACCTAACGTGAGATTAATGCTGATCATGCACCGCACGGTGCGCAAGAGCAGATCTGGCCGCCCCATGCCACGCTGGCTGGCGACGTGCTGAATGTTGGCGTCTCCGAAGCCTGCTGCGATGATGCTGCCAACGCTTACTGCGGCCGTAGCAACACTCCAAACGCCATACTGCGCCGCGCCCATGTTGCGCAGAACAACGGGTGCGATCAGCAACATGCCTACCGGATAGGCTGCATAGTCGAGGACGCCCCAGGCCGCATTGGCGAGATGTTCCCTCATTGCAGTGCCTCCCGCTCCGCTTCTTTGCGCTTGAGACTGATTCGTAGGCTGGCAGCGATTTCCGCAGCGAGGCGCTTTCGTGGATCCTCCGGACGAACGAGACTCCACCGGTAATGAGTGAGTACTAATGCACACGTTGCACAGCTGGAGAGGAACGTGAGCAGCAGTGTCAGTAGCAGCCTCGGTGGAAATGACTTCTTTTCCGGAATGCCGGGCTCATCAATCACACTGACAACGGGCACATCCTTCGCCTCCTGGATTCGGGCCAGTTCATACTGCTGCGTGAGTAACTCGAAGACTGCCTCCTGTATCTGGACCTGGCGATATAAATTTGTGTAAGGAACCGCGAGGCGCGGTAACTGACGCAGGGGCGGATAGAGTTCGCTGGCTTCACCATTTGTCTGGCCGCTACTCTCTTCCGAGGCTGAATCGGTAAGGGGCGCAGACGATCCGCTCATTTTGGAGAGCTGCCTCTGCAATACGGCGATACGGGCCTGTGCGGCACGTACGCGCACATTCTGGTCACCGTATATCTGGCGGAGCGAATTCAGACTGGACTCTTCCACGATCATCTGCGCCTGGAGCTTTGCGCCTGCGTCCACCATCGCGCGGGTCTGCTCTTTGATATCGACGGTCGCATGCGTGCTGGAAAAGGTGCTCATGCGCTGCTCCGCATCTTGCAGATCTGTCTTTACTTTGATCAGCCGTTTCTCTATGAACACCCGCTCCTGGTGTGCTGAGGATGCGCCCGTGTGGTTGACGAGAAGGTTGAGCTGGTCGAGATAGGCTTGCGCCAGATCGCGTGCGCGGCGCGGATCCGTGTCATCGACCGTGATCGTGATAACTCCGGTCTTCTTGTCGTCAGTAATGGCCGTATGGTGGGCGAGATATTTTGCAGTATCGATACGGTAGCGCTTGTGATAAACCCGCTGCAGATCGAAGCGGTCGATCAGATGACCCGAGATCGTGCCGCTGCGGAGCAGATCGACAAATAGCGCAGACGTATTGTTTCCGCCAAGCAAGCTACCCGCTAGATTTCCTATTCCGCTGAATCCGCCCAGAGCTCGACCTGCCAGCGCGGCAATCATCGCGGTACCGATATTGGAGCCGCTGGGCGGCATGATGCGAGCGGATGACTTGTATCGCTTTGGCAGATTGAATGCGATCAGCAGGCTTAGCAGCAACGAAATGGCCGCCACGCGGAACAGGAGACGGCGGCGGCGCCACAGGATGGTTGCGTTTGCAATCCAGTTCGGCGCGCTGGACGTACTCGGCGGAGGGGCATAGGCCGCTGTGTCGCCGATTCGGCCATTCAAACGCGCGGACTCATCGACCGATGGCTTCATATCACACCGGCAACTGCAGCAGTGACAGCAATGGACGATGTGATCTGCGCCACGGTCAGCAGATTTCTCCAGAAGAGCGACGCGCCGATGATCTTCTGCGGAACGACCACCGCATCTCCAGGCTCGAGCCGGGTAGAAAGCACATTGTGATCCAGCCATACGCCGGACTCGTGGCCCACGACCGAGCCGTTCGCCCGGATGATGAATATTTCCTTCTTATTCGCAATCTCGGTTGCGCCGCCTGCATGACGCAGATACCAGGCTGCTGTCTTCCCCGGCGCATAAGTGATGGCGGACGCGTTGTACACTTGCCCACTGACAAGCACAAAGCCCGGCCGCTTGGGGATACGGAGCACGTCGCCAGCACGCACTTCGATATCGGCAGGCGTGTTTTCCCAACTGGCTATGTCGGCGCTGACATGAATCACCATGCGGCCTGTGGCCGGCTGGCTGCGCAGGCGAGCGAGCACATCGTTTTGCTGCTGCGCAATTAACTGCAGCGCGCCAGACTGATCTCCGGAGCCGAGGTTTGGGCTGATGCGCGCTGAAGCAGAGCTGGTCTCAATTTGATGGATGAGCTCTTCGCGCGTCTTCTCTTCGAGCTTCCGCACCTCTTCACGAATCAGCACAGTTCCGGCCGGATAGCTCGTATCGCGAAAGCCGCCGGCGCGCCGCAAGATAGAGCTGAGGTGTTCACCCTGCTGGAACCCGTAGCTACCTGGATGAGCTACTTCGCCTTCGAGCGTGATCGAGGAGCCGATATCGTTCCATCCGGTGAGTTGATGAACCATCAAGACGTCACCAGCCTTCAATCGAACATCGGCATTCTGATCACCCTGCACTACAGCGTCACCGATATGGACGGGCACTCTTTCACTGACTACTTTTGTTCCTCCGACAACCTGATAGCTGGTGAGATCTGCATCCGTGAGCAGCGCATCACGCTTGAAACCACCAGCCATCCGGACCAATTGGGCCGCCGTCATTCCCCGTGTGAGGGCGTAACTGCCCGGCCGCAACACTTCGCCGCCGATGGTCACTTTTGGAGCATCTGCTTCGTAACGCCCGAACACCCGGATCGTGTCAAACGGCTCAAGCGCGATATTGCTGTTGCCGATCAGTACCTCAGGAACGCTAAATTCAATGGTCTCCGGATGCAGATCGGGTGGCTTAAGCCGGACTATTTCGCCCATATCTGCCGGCTCGGGAAGCAGATCCCGATAGCTGTGCAGTACGTCACCTAGTTGCATGCCATCGTGATATGGCATGCGTCCGGGGCGCACCACATGGCCATCCGTATAAATCACCTTCTGGCTGTAGGGCAGAACTGCGGAGACATGCACACGATCGCCGTCGTGGACGGCGAAAGATGCAATTGCGGCGCGGGCTGTCTCGAGATCGCTGTTCGACGGCAGGCTGAGGCTTACTGTCTCGCGCTCCCGGTTTGCGTTAATCCGATCGATAACGATGTGGCCCAACTCTGCCGATACGGTGACGCCGCCTGCATCCTGCAGTACTGCTGCGAGTGTCGTTTCGCCTTTCAATTCATAGATTGCCGGCCGTTTCACGGCGCCATATACCGCGATCTGAGGTCCAGAAGGCGGTACGACTAACGTGTCGCCTGATTGCAACCGATCTTCACTTTGCACGCCATGCAGCAGAAAATCATATAAGTCGATTTCCCCAATGAGTTGCTGGCCGCGATAGTGCCGCAGCACACGCAGCGAACCGGTCGCGGTAGGTCCGCCCGCAGCAATTAGGGCAGCCAGGGAAGTAGCAAGAGAGCTGATATCGTATGCACCGGGTCGTTGAACATCGCCGACGACATAGACGCGGATGCTGCGTAGGCGGGCAATGGTGACGGCTACCTGTGCGTCACGATATTGATGTTTTAGCGCGTCGGTGATAACGCCACGGACGCGCTCGAGTGTGAGGCCGGAAACCTGCACAGGTCCGGCTTCCGGCAAATTTACCTTGCCATCGCGATCGACAGTTCGGGTCAGGCTCTGCGAGATGCCGCCCCAGAGGCTGATCGTCAGGGCATCGCCTGGACCCACCACGTAATCAGGTGAGGCCGGAGTGTCCAACGAAGCTCCCCGTCCAGACGAAGCACCGAAAGCTTGCGCGTAACCTCCGCGCGAAAGAAATACATCTGATCCGAAGCGCTTCAGTCGTCCATTTTGTTCCGGTAACTGCGTGTATAGGTCACGCAACGCAAGCATGTTGTAAGGAGCTGGTTGATGCAGCACCTGGGGTTCGCCCGTTGACTGACTTAGAGTCCTTTTGTGCGCGGCAGCCGGTTTGGAGCGACCGCTGCTGTACTGCCTTACACTCTCTGCGCTCGTGTAGGAATCCGAACGGGGGTCATACAACAGAGCGCCGGAGTTGACATCCAGATCGCGTGTTCCCGCGAATTCGGGCGACAAACCCAAAATGTCACTGTTATCCCCGTCTGAAGAACTCTCGATCGCATCGCCGGCGAGGTAACCGCGTGCGCGCAGGAATGTAGTGATGTTAGCGCGTAGTTCCGGACTCGATGCGATCTTGCTGTACAGCATCTGATCGGTAATCGAGTCGGCTTGAACCGGCGTCCCCTGCTGCTGAGAAGCATCCGCCATCAAAGACTTCAATTCAATGACGGCATCCGGGTTCTGTTGCAGGACGGCGAATATCCGGCTGGCAGAAAGAGGCGCGGATGCGTCGTTTTCAGAGATTGTTGCAGAGTCCGGACGGACCGTCTGCTCCTCATCGTTTGTACTTAGATCTGTGGAATTATCCAATCCAAAACTGCGCACCGGCCGATCCGCTGCCGGATGCGTTCTGCCCGGAGCCACCAGTGTTCTGGGAGGTTGGTTGAGAAGCTGCCATGG
The DNA here is from genome assembly GCA_963797895.1 of uncultured Acidobacteriaceae bacterium. GTDB lineage: Bacteria > Acidobacteriota > Terriglobia > Terriglobales > Acidobacteriaceae > KBS-83. The sequence goes on along the minus strand of CAWCRD010000005.1, from coordinate 219,014 downwards.
AGGGCGAGAAGAGCGGGGCAGCCTGCTGCGCAGACAGAGAGATACAAAGACAGAATGTTCCCGACATTGTCGCGACAAGAATCCGCCTGCATAAATCCGCACGGCGCTTTACACGATGAGCATCAGCTCTCATGATGCGAGTCCATTCGCTTGCTGGCGCCACCGGACTGATTCCCGGACGTAGCCCAATCCCTGCACCGCGTGAAATTTGAGGCGGAACAAGACAAACCGAAGTTGTGCCCAATAACGTCGCGCGCGCATCCGCCGCGTTTCATTTTCCTGCGGGTGAACGATGAGCGGCGGAAGGCTAAGCGGCAGGAGTGCCTGGCGCAGAGACCGCTTTGCTGGAACTCCGGAACTTGCAAGCTCTCGCTGCAGGAGGAGATACAGCTTGTTGCCCGGAAAGCTGGCCAGCACCGCTCGTCTCCCATAAAGCTCAACCCAGAGCCGCACTCGAGGCGAAAGGTTGTCCACGGTCCAGCTAGTCAGCGCATCGGGAGCGAAGGCTCCCATCAGGCGCGTGATCAGCAGCGTGACTACGCCGAGTGCAAATGGCGCTCTGGGATTCCGCGCGGCGCGCCGCCGCAGCTCGTCCCAGAAGGCCGCCTCGCTATAACGCGCAAGCACGTGACGTCGAAACTCAATCAAGTGCGCGGTTCGCGAGAACTCGCTGCATATGTGCTTGAAGCAATGCATGCCCTGAGCGAGAAACAGATCGGCCGGAGAGAGAACAGGTAAGCTGGTGTCGCAGAACCAGAGCTGTTCCGCCCGATCCAGGAGTGACTCGCCGGAGCTAACGTCACCTTGGAGGTGTAGCTCGACAGAGCGATAAGGGATGTCTTTGTATAGGCTTTCCAGGGACCTGTCCGGCGCTTCGCTCGTTTTGAATTCCCAGGTGCGTCCGCTGACAGCACGCAGGTGATACCCGCGGCTCTTGAGAATCTGCCGGGCTACAGGCCCGTTCTTTGCAGCAATTAGAAAGTCCAAATCCAACTGCGAACGCAACTCAGGACGAGGCACAGAGTGAGGCCAAAGGGAAAATCCCTTCAACACTAGATAAGAAAGCTCCGCAGTCTGGAATGCGAGGTGAATTGCTTTCAACTCAGCAAACATTCCTTGAGTACGTGCAGTATTTTCGGTGAGATTGCGCTGCAGGCGAGCGAGTACATCGCGTGGCACGGTGTTGGTCTGGTTCAGCTCAACCAGCCGCTCATAGAAATACAATGCCAAGCCGCTGGTATCGAGCCAAGTGAGGAGTCGTTGCCACTCTTTCGGCGATAGCTGCTTTAGGCAAGCAGGCGGCATGGGCTCGCGGAATGTGAGCAGCACCGCCTCTCGTATCTGCTGCTCTCGGCTCTTCGTGAACCTTATCGTCATGGCAGAAGGCGCCTGCATCGCTGTCAATCGCTATACATTTGCGACTCGCCCAGGGATCCGGCAGGCGCATATTTGGCCATCGTCACAAGCTTTACCTCCGCCGGGTCCGGAGAAATCGCCTTATAACTGCTGAGCGGACTGGTTGGCGATAACACCGAAATACCTCATATTTACTCGACGATGTGCAGAGTGAGTTTCATGTGGCCGTGTCCGCTGCCGCAGAAGACAGAACATTGACCCGTAAAATCTCCGGTCTTTGTTGGGGTGAACGGCCGCTCAGTGGTCTGTCCCTTCTTGGCCCGAAGGTCCAGCCCGAGATCCCGAAAACGCAGACCATGAGCGACGTCGGCACTCGTCAGAACAATGACGACGGGCTCGTCTTTTTTGAGGGTGATAGTGGACGGCGTGAATTCAAACCGTTTGGCCGTTATTTCGATGTGTCTGGGAGCTGTCTGCGCCTGAGTCGAATAGACCGTGCCAGGTGCGATGCTAACCATCGTTGACAATGCAGAGAACAAAAGGAGCTTCAGCTTCATGCACAAACCTCAACTGCAAAGTGGTGGGGTGTGCCGTTGTTCCGTCGCCGCGTCTTTATTCGAGACGTGTCACCCAGATCAAGAGGCACGAGTCATCCCGACTGTAGCGAGCGGCCCAGATAAGGGTTGTCATGTCGTTGTAAGGCGATTGTCACTGCTTTGTTTTGAGTCATTCTGTGCGATGCCTTGTGGGGCGGAGACCATCGGCGCAATCAGGATTTGACGCAATTGCGGGAGGGACTTTCTTACCCGGGGCGGAACACAGTGACACTCAATTGACAATCGATCGATGATTCAGCGACACGTTGTATCCCGCGAGCGGCTAAGGTTCGGCTATATGCCACGCTCGATATTCAGCTTGCGGCTAACAGAACTCGCACGGTCTGCGGGCTTCTTTGCGTTTCTGCTCTTCGCATTCTGTGCCACGCGACATTGCCTGGCGCAGGACACACCTCTTCTCTCCGGCGGTGTCGCATTTTTGACCAGCACAAACGGAGGGAATACTACATATCAGCCACTCATTCAGCCTCTGCTTGCGGCACCGATCGGCTCGCATCTTCTCATCGAGTCGCGCGCTGCCCTGCTGGAGACCTACGCGCCAAGGACCAACGGGAAGTCTGGCTATGATCACGCGTACCTCGCGCAACTTGCATATCTTGAGGCTGACTATGTCATGGCGCCCCACGCTACATTGGTCGCCGGAAGCTTTCTGCTTCCCTTCGGGACTTACAACGAACGCCTGTCGCAAGTCTGGGTCGGCAACTTCCAGGACGGGCCTCTCATCGCCAGCCTAGGTCTTATGTCCACCGGCACAGGACTTGGTGGAATGTTACGTGGCTCCGCTGTCTCTCATCCAAAGTATTCGATTGACTATGCCGCATACTTCTCGGCCCGCAGCGGCAATGAGCAGTTCAATGCGCAGCGCTCCTCCGGCGGTCGCGCGAGCCTCTATCTGCCGGAGAAGCGGCTGGAGATTGGCCTTTCATACAACCGCCTCTTGCAGGGTACGCAAGAGAACTTCTATGGGGCGCATCTCTGGTGGGAGCCCAAAGATATAGCCTTCCGGTTACGTTCCGAATTCGCGCGTGGACACCATGCGCAGGGGTACTGGATTGAAGCAGACTATCGCACGCAGGCGTTCGGCGGCCTGGACAGCTTTATCGGAAGGTTTGAGCCGGTTTTCCGGATGCAGCAGACATTCCGCCGCGACCAGATCGTGAGCGACGGGCTGCCTCTCGTCGACACGCAGCGGGCCGACTTCGGCCTTGACTATAACTTGCCCCACAATACGCGCATTCTCACCAGCTACTCGCGGCAGTTTTCTACCACCGGAAATCACAATATCTGGGAAACCGGAATCGTCTACCGGTTTCTCTTCCCAGCATGGAAAGGCAAAGTTCAATGACTCGCTATTTCTTCAGCATGATGGCTGCTTTGACCATGATTTCTGCGTCCGCTGCGCCGCAGCCACCACAGCACCGCACAGGAAGTCCGGCTGCACAGGTCAATGCGAAGGGGACGCCTGACAAAAACGCCAGCCATCCGGAAGAAGGCGAGCGCGTTTTCCAGCAGCAGTGCTCGCGGTGCCATGCGGCCCCCGAGAGTTTTTCGCCACGCATATCCGGCACCGTCGTACGACACATGCGCGTGCGGGCATCTCTTAGCCAAAGCGATGAGCAGAATCTGCTTCGTTTTCTGAACCCATAACTTGCAGGCTGACCTGGCACTACTTCGCCATCCTTAATAGGTAGGCACAGCGTTTGGATCATAAGGGCGGCCGAATTTGTTCAGATGCTCTTGCTTCGCCTGGCCGGCATGGATATCACCAAGGTTGACGTCCGCTCCAGCTATATGGACATGCTTTGTCATATGGTCAAGTGAACTCTGCGGCTGACCTTCGGCCCACACGTGCAGGTCGTAGTCTCCATCTGGAACTCCAGTTAGACGAAAGCTGCCATGCTGGTCTGCGATGCTATAGAACGGCGTGTCCAGTGCGATGACTACAGCACTCATCTCAGAATGGATGTTGCAGAAGATATAAGACACACCAACGCGTGAAAATATCACACTGCGCGTTGTACCAGCCTCATACAATCCCAAATCAAACCGTTTGCCGTCGAATAATGAGAACACATTGTGAAAGAAAGGATCCTCGTTCGGAAAGGCGACGCTGCTGCCAACCGGCACAACCAGCAAGTGCGGAGTAAATGTCTTGTTCTTCTGTAGCAGCGTAAATTTGCCAGGCACGACAGCGTGCGTCGAGATATTCTGCGTCGGTTCTAACCAGATCACGGCAGATTTAGCCAGCTTGAGCGGAGTCAAAGGTACCAGCCGCGCGTGCACGTCTGCCGCATGTAGCGGCGATTGAGCGGCGATAATAGCGAATAGAGCAGCCAGGGCCACTCGGCACATTGCTTTTGCCGATCCTACATGCTGCATCAGAACCTGTACCCCGCGCCGATACCGATGACATCACTCGTATTTGTTGGTCCGGTAGCAAAGTTGGTCCACAGGCGCCGATACTCGAGCGAAAACAGCAGGTAGCTGCTGGGACTATAAATTACGTTCCCAAAGGCTGACCGATTCCGCGCGAGACCGTAATAGGTGGCATACTCCGGAATGTTCGTGCTTGCGTGAATCTGGCCAGCAAATGGATTATCTATGCCATAGCCACCATTAAACTCCAGCCGTTCTCCGATTTTGGTCTTCAACTGGGTCCAACCGCCTACGTCGTCCAGCGCACGCGCAATTTCCCGCGTGCCGGCATAAAGATAAACATAATCCACGTACCCACCACCGCCAAGGCCGCCGAGAGCGGCGCCACGGTACGCATTTGCCATGAATGCGAGATGCTTCGAAATCGGCAGCCGCAGATCCATTGCCCCCGCCCATGCGTTGAATCGTAGGTTGCTTGCGGTCTTGTGTGGGCTGAAGTATCCGCTCACACCAAATTGTGGCCCCAAATCCGGGTCTCCCCACATGGAAGCAATCCTCGCCTCACTGCCTGGCCATCGACTCCTTTCTGTACGCGAAATGGGAGACATGTTGGGCGGTGCAGCCAATAACTGCGGATCAGCCGTGTCGATTAAACCTGCCTGAAGTTTTAGCCGATTTGAAGAGGTGAGCCCGATTTGGTGTGAAACGCCGATCTGCGGATTCCATGTCCACAGATTTCCGCTCCAAGAGAACTCCGGTTGCGCAACGGCCACCAGCGACGATGGCGCATTCGGAGCAAGCAAACTGCGATCCTGTTCGATGAAAGCTTCCGTGTTCTGCCATCGCAGGCCGGCGTGCACCGTACGAAGGCGGAGCAGGCCCGCTGCAGCATAGTTCGTTTGCGCACCATTCGCGAAGAAGTCTACCCGTGCATCGGCGTGACTGGCTGCTCCGAAAAGATGCGGGCCTCGAGCATCGAATCCAAGCACCGTTTGCCTGACGGAGAGGCCGGTGCTGCCGCCGCCCGACAATGCATACGTGGGATTGGCGGAGATATCCACCTGCCGGGTATTCACATAGCCGTTGAAGAGCAGCAAGCCGCTCACCTTTAACGGATATTTCGATTCTGTTTCTACTTTTGTCTGCTCGTGAGTTGCAATCTCCGATTCTTGCAACGCTTGCCGCTCCTTGATCTCGTCGGTTGCGCTCGCGGAGATACTGCCATTTGCTGGTGGCGTACTGACCTTTGAGCCCGGCGAACTATCCGGGACCTTCTGAGCGGCCAATTGTTGTTGTAGGTCCGAAAGCTGCTTCTTCAGCTCTTGCAACTGCATCTGGTACGCGTCCACTTGGGACTGCGTACGTACAACAGCAGCGGACAAGCGATCCACCTTCTGCTCAATGCTTTCCGTAGCCGGCGTACTCTGCGCAACACCTGCGCGCAGTGACAGGGCGGGCAATAACAGTACAGTTGCAATGACGCTCCATTTCTCAATCATGCAAAAGCTATGACCAGGCGGCTTGTGTGCTTGGCGGATTCGCTTGGCAGAATTGGTCATGACGTCAACTGAGCGCTCCGGGAGACCTGGTCTGTATTGCTGTTCTGGGCAGAGGATACGACACGCGCCACGGTGAGCCGAAACACAGTTTCGCCGGGGCGACTGCTCACCAGTTGGACATTGCCGTCGTGCTCACGCGCGACGCTCCACGCCAGCGTCAGTCCTAAGCCTGTGCCCTTCTGTTTCCCTGAAGTGACAAATGGGTCGAAGAGGCTGTCCCGAATCTCTTCTGGCACTCCGTGACCGCTGTCGCCCACGGTTACGCTAGCCGTCCTCTCGTCGCCGGTCACAGCAACGTTCACTTCGCGCCGGTCCGAACTTTGCCTCGCCGACTGGCATGCATTCAGTAGCAGGTTGTAGACCGCGCGCTCCATCTGTTTCGCATCCATGGCCGCCGTGATATCGCTTCCGCCTGACAGCATTCGCACCGCTACGGACTCCGCATCAGGATGGGCCCTCACCAGAGCAACCGCGCGATTCACGAGACCCGTCATCGACGTTGGAACGCGCTGCAGCGCCGTACCGGTGCGGCTGAAGATGAGTAAGGAGTCCAGCATATCGGTCGTACCATTCACCGCGACACGGATTTCCTCAAAGAGCTCAGCGCGCTCGCTTGCTGGAAGCATTGGCGATGCCAGAAATTCTGCGTTTGCATACACGGCCGCCAAATAGTGCCGAAGATCATGTGACACAGAGTTCGCCATTCGCCCAATGGTTGCGAGGCGCTCCGATTCGAGAAGCGCGCGATTCTTCTTTTGGATCTCATCACGCATCTGGGCAAACACGTGGCTCAAATAGCGTACCTCCTGTGTTCCACCTGCAGGGAGGAGATACTTCGGATCTCCTTCGCCAAATGCTCGTACACCGGTTGCGAGCACTTCGAGCGGACGCGTCACCATGCGCGCAAGCAATAGCACCAGGATGGACCCAGCGGCGATTGCCAATGCGCTCGCCAGGAAGACGAGCCGGTTAATCTCCTGCTCGGTGCGATCGGCCTCGTCGAAGGACTTCATGACGATGAGCCGCAGCGGCATTCCGGCGCCAGCACTTATATCTCGACTAGTGGCCAGAAAGCGCTCGCCAGCTATTTTCACAATTGCTTCCGTATCCGGGGTTGATTGATACGATCGCTCCGGGCAATGCATCACGTTTCTCTTTCGGAAGGGTGCTCACGACAATTTCATCTCCGGCCACGAACGCTGCCGCCGCGCCAGCGCCGCGGCTCACTTCGGATAGAAATTGATGATCGATGGCATAGCCACTGATGACATATCCAAGTAAGGTTCCATTGGCTGGAGCGCCAAAATAAAGGGGGTGGACCGAGTACTCATAGAGCACTCCGCCACTCAGCAGGTAATGCTTTCCCGGATCTGCCGTCACCCTCTGCAGGTCGCGCTTGAGCTGGTCAGTATTCCGGATATCCCGCGCATTCGCGGCAAGAATGCGGCCCCCAGCATCGGCAAGTGCAAACAGATCATTGCCGCTTGTCTTCCAAAAATCGACGGCATCATCCGTGATGGTTCGAGGATCACTGGTCGTCATCAACGCTTTCAGACTGGGAAGGCTGGCGAGAAGCGAGCTCTCCTTTTCCAGAGACAGGCGCCGGTTCGCATCGAGATCCTGAAAGGTCTCATTCGAGTGCTCAAGATCGGCCTCGAGCGTTTCCTGAACGTGTTGCTGCAAACGGTTACGAACGATCAGGAGGCTGGATGCAGTAGTCCCAGCGACGATCAGGACCAGCAGGGTCAGAAGTAGAACACGGGTTCGAATTCCGGGACCGTCTTTGCTGTTGAACACAAGGTTCATTCCTCTTACGGCACGAATTTATAACCAGCACCGTAAATGGTCTGCAGGTGTCGCGGTTCAGCGGCATCCGGCTCCAGTTTCTGCCGCAGCTTAAGAATCTGATTGTCGACCGTTCGTGTGGTTGGATAGGAGTTATATCCCCACACTTCATTTAGCAGCTCTTCCCTGCTAAGAACGCGCTCGGCATTTTCCACAAAATATTTCAGCAGCTTGAATTCATGTGCGGTCATGGTGATAGGTTTGCCGGCGCGGCGCGCGCTCATTCTGGAGAAGTCCACCTCGCAATCCCCGAACTTAAAGGTCACCATGGTTCTTGGTTTCTGACGTCGTCTGAGCGCTGCCTGCACCCGAGCCATCAGTTCGCGCGGGCTGAATGGCTTCGTCACGTAGTCGTCTGCGCCAAGCTCCAGCAACAGCACCTTATCCGCCACCTCGCTGATCGCACTCACGACAACGACAGGAATTTCAGGCTGCTCTGCCTTCATGGTCTTGCATAAATCGCGGCCAAAGATGTTCGGCAAGAGCAGATCCAGTACGACCGCGGAGGGCTTGACGGTGTGGAAGGCATCGAGCCCGGCTTGTCCGTCACCGCATAGCGTGACGGTGTAGCCTTGCTCATGGAACATGCGCTGTAACACCTTCTGCATGCGCGGATCATCCTCGATAACCAGGATGTGTGTCCGGACGCCGGATTGCGACTCTGTTGCGCTGGAACCAGACATAATCGTTTCGACTTGCAGCATACCCTTTCTCCTCTGTTTTGACCCTATCTTCGTGGACTATTGCCCCGCAGATGACTCCCGCGCTGGCAGCTTTGGATGGAGGAGTTGAATCTTCTGAATGGCCCAACCGAGAAGTTCGGCATCCCCGGAATCTCTTTCCTGCAATCGCCGCAGCGTCTGCATCGCATCCAGATCGCCCCGCCAGGCTAGAATCCGAATCGCCCGCCGTCGGACCTCCACGTTGCGGCTAAGAAGCGCCTCTCGCAGCTGCGGCAAAACTGCTGGACCGGCCTGGACCAGCATCCATTCCGCCTTGTCGGCCACGTGAACGTCCTCCGCGGCTAATGCCTGAACTGCCGGACGGGGGTCGTCCCCGATACGGCCCCACAGTTGGAATGCCGCGACGACTCCGTTCATCTGCGCAAAGTCCTCGCCGGGACGAAATGCCTGTTCTTCGAGCGCTTCAATGGCCGGGGCGCCATCCAGCATTGAAATTGCCTGGAGCAGCTTCATCTGACACCGGTAATAACCCATGACCCTGGCAATTTCATCCGCACTCAACTGTGTTTTACCGCGATTATTCCAAGCCGTGTAAAGAACAAGAACTGCGTTCACTTCCGAGCGCAATTGTGCTGGAAGCGCCGTTGCCGCCACATCCGGCTGGTGCTTCGCCAATGCAACCGCTGCTGTGCCGCGAACGAGGGGGTCCGGGTGGGCCAACAATGGCATTAGAATTCGCGCATCTACGTCGCCCGGCAAACTGGCAAGTGCCGTCAATGTTTCTTGCAGCACGCCCGCATTGGTATCGCGTAACAGCGGCAGCAACATGGATGTGGGAGCGCCCAGCCTGCCCAGCGCCCACGCTGCGTTCGCTCGACTGTCGGCATGTTCCGACCGAAGCGCCTCCGCAAACACGGCAGAAGGTGTTCGCGGGCGGGAGCTTACCAGGGCCACTGCTGCTGCCCGCGACACATGATCGTCCGGATCCAGCAGCCAGTGCGCGAACTCGGGCTGCAAACGAAAGCCGCGATATTGCGCCAACGCCAAAATGGCTCGCGCTCGCGAGCTACTCTCGCCGGCATTCGCCTGCGCAGCAAGCACCGCCAGCTTCTGCTCCACCGGCCTTCCTACGGCGTCCGCACCCAACCGCGGATAGTCTACGTTGATACCATCCACTCCAGCCGCGACTGCCTCTTTCATCCCCGCTAAATCCATTTCATGATCATTGGCGGAGAAGTTCGCGATCACTGTATTGCCTTCGCGGCGAGATGTGGTCACCTGCTCCGCCGTGACACCTGGCTGCACCCAGGCCTGGGCGTCCGCATTCGCACGCGGATAGAGCTGTTTCACGTCCGACCATTCACCGCCGAATCGAACCCGCTGCAACATTCCCTCGCGTTCTACGACTTGCAGAATGTCCCCGCCGATTCCTTTATCTTTGATATCGAGAATCAGACGTATATTGAGATCGCGGGCAAGCCGCAACGCATCCTCGAAGAGCGGAATCTGCATGCCCTTGAAGCGATCTCCCATCCAGCCGCCTGCATCGCGCAGGCGGAGATCGTCGTAATAGGTCTCTTCCGTTTCGCCTATGCCGTCCGTCAGCCGCTCCAGTACGCCATCGTGATTCAGCACAATCTTTCCGTCCAGCGTCCGCCGCAGATCAATTTCGACGACATCGCATCCGAGGAGTGCGGCCTGCTTCAGCGACTCCAGCGTGTTCTCCGGCACATCTTCATTGGCGGTCCGGTGACACAACAACTGCACCCGCTTCCCTGGGGCATCTTCCGCGTGCGTGATCGTTGCAGCTATGACGATCAGGAGAGCAGTTGCGATTTGCTTTATGGTCGCTGTCATCTGTTGCCTTCTTCTGAACATGCAACTGCAATTGCAGAGGATGAACCTGACCGTTGCGGCGTAATGAAGATCCGGAACAACATTGCAGCAACGAGTGCCAGCCCTGCGATTCCAAGGAGCACGGGCCTGTAACCGAACCGGGTGAACAGAGTTCCTGCTCCGGAAGTAGCAAATGGCGCAGCGAAGGCATTCGAGAAGAGCGCCATCGCCGCTGCCGTGCTGCGTTGGTGGTCGGACGTCTCGTTCATAAGCAGGTTGTAAAGCACGGGAGAACTTGCCCACTGTGCGGCAGAAAATAGCAGATAAAGCACGATGGCAAGTGCTCCATTTCCGGAGACCGCCATCGCAGTCAGCGCCAGCGCAGCAATGAGCTGCGTTGCGACAATGCCGTGGATCAGGCCCAGCGCGCGAACGATTATGGGGACCAACAAGCCCATGCAGAATTGCAACGCCTGCGTCGCAGAAAAGATCAATCCGATTCGGGCCAGCGGAATGTGCAGCTCCCTGGAGAGATATACATTTGCGAAGGGGGTGAAGGCAGCCAGAACCGCCGCCCATAACGCCATCAGCGGCAAAAACCGGCGCAGAAACGGATCATGAGTCAAAACGTGGAACCATCGCCTATTTGTGCGTGCGGTCCCGTCTGCCTCTTCCCGCGATTGTGCCGGAATCCGAAGATACAGCAGTGGCAGAAAACTCATGAGCGCGACACCGCAGGCGGCCAGTAGGATGAGTCGTTTTATTTCGGCTGTCTGCAATGCAATGCCTGCGGCTTTGAACCATACCGGCAGATAGCCGCTGACGATGCCGCCAAGCATGCTGGTGCCGATACTGACGGAGAAGATCAAGCTAAAGGCTGAAGTGCGATTTTCTTTGGTGGTCAACCGGGCTATGGCCGGAAGAAAGCAGACCCCCCACATACACATTGCAACGCCTGCGAGAAATGCCAACACGATCTGTGCGGCATCCCACATCCAGACCACACGTAAGCCGTTCAGCAGCGAGGCTGATGCAAAGCAGATAGCAAGCAGCGGCCGCAGCCCGATTTTCCCTGCAAGGAAACCCGCCGGCAACGTACCCACCAGCGAACCCAACGTTAGAGCGCCCCCAATCAGGCCGATCGACCGATCACTGAAGCGAAAGTCCAGCAAGTACAAGTTGAACAGGAAGAAATAAACAGAGAACCCGGCATCAAAGAAGAACGCCGCCGAGAAAAATATCCAGAAGTTGCGGCTTAGCCTTTGCTTTCGGAGCCACTGAGAGGGATGCCTCCACATCGAGGCGCTCTCCAGGGCACATGAATCGGACTGCAGCAGAACCTGCATTAGCGCCCTTCCCGGATGAGCATCCGCAAGCGGTCGACTGCCCAATCAAGATCGCTGTATCTGAGCTCGAAAATTTCGGCGGCCAGTAGGTGCTCAATCTGCCTCGTATTGCTTTGCGAGCGATTCGCTTGCCCCGTACAGCACTTGCCGCATGTAGTACCTGGCCACGTCTGTGCGATAGGGCACAAGTTTCGGAGCTGCACCGGCGCGACGATTCAGGAAGACGAGGAAATCTATCTTTGCGTGCTCCGCACAATTCATGTGGAGCATCTCGGCCGTGGATAGCTCGATGGAAGGTTTGCCGGCTGCACGCGGCGTGATTCCAACCCTTGCACTTCGGGAAAGAGCTCAGCCGCAGAAGGTCGAAAGCGCACCTGATGGCAGTTACCCATGACGACTCGCTCATGAGCCTTGCAACTCAGCAGGAAGCTGGAATCGTCTGATACGTAAGTCCAGCCGGAGCGCGCGCAAGCATAGGCCAGCGTCGATTTTCCGGCGCCCGAGTCGCCGCATAGCAGTATGCCTCGACCGTCGAGCGCCACGCACGCAGCATGCACGGGTGTTGTAAAACGCGTTGCAATGTGGCAGGCGCCGGCATTCTCCAGAAAAAAATATCGAAGATACAGTCTGTGCCGCAGTGCGGCCTGCGAGACAACGATCTGCGTAGTATTTCGTGACAGGTCTACGATGCTGTAATTCTCAGCATCCGCAACGGCCACAAATAGCGGAGGCAGAAATCGATATTCCGGAGTAGGCGGACATTCGGTCGAATCTGCTGCCGTGACGTGGACATCAACCTGGATTGGTTCTGTATCGAACCGTTTGTCGAAGATGCGCCATGCGTCCTCGGCTTCCGCCATCACCTCGGGTGAGTTCGTGCGCAATTCTGTTGGAAAACCGCGCGGATAAAACATCGCGCCGCAGCGAGAGTGCCGGAGCCTCGAGATCGTGTCGCGAAAAGTCGAGTGGCCGGGACCGGTCACATGCGCGTTCAATCTCTTCAATCGTCATCGTTGCCAGCTCCGGTTCATTCGCGTGGATTCAGAAGAGATACTTCACCGCAAACTGGATGATGCGTGGATTGCTTACCGTACCTGTGATCCTTCCGAATGACGGACTGGCCGAAGGATGGAGCGCTGTCGGATCACCGTAGCCGAGACTGCTGCTGGGGTTGGCGAATTGCGGTGTGTTTGTCAGATTGAAAAACTCCGTACGGAAGCGGAAGCTGCTCCCCTCTGTGACCGGGAACGTCCGCTCCAAGGCAAAGTCGACGTTGTGCTGTCCTGGGCCGCGGACGATGCCGACACTGCTGTTGCCAAAATCCTGATCTGCGAGGCTCGTTCCATTGGGCGCTTGCGGAGCTCGCGTGAATGCATTGGCATCGAGATAGCTCCCGATCACACGCGAAAACAGTGAACCATGCGTCGACGGATTGCTTCCGGTCGTCTGGGCTCTGGTCTCGCCCGGCAAATTCCCATAGACCGATCCCGCATTCGCATCCGTCACGGTGATCGGACTGCCTGTTTGAATCACACCAATTCCAGAGAACTGCCAATGATTCAGCAGATGTTGCGCCGCTACCGGCATGGAATTGTAGGTGGGCGTCTGCCAGGTGAAATTGGCGACCAGCCGCTGTGAACGATCGTCGCCTGCAAGCCCGTATCCTTGGCGCAGATTGTGCTGGTCGTTGGTTGGAAGCTGCAGCTCGAAAGTATCGAGGCCGCCTTCACCATTGACCTCATCAAGATTTTTCGACCAGGTATAGCTCGCCTGTAACTGCAGCCCGTGCTGCATTCGCTTCGTATAACTCGCCTGCAGTGAGTTATAGCTCGCAATGAAGGGCGAGGCAGTAAACAGCGATCCCTGACTGACCCCCTGGATCGGCAGGCGCTGAATGACATTGTTCACCGAGTTCGTCGTCTCGCCGCGAACTGGATTTTCCGGACTAGCCAGCAGTGCCTGATCAAATTCAATCTGCCCCGGCCGGTGATCGGATACGGTGCCTACATATCCAATCTCGATGACCGAATCAGTGCCCGGCGCATACTGCAGGTTCAGGTTGTATTCCTGCGTTCTCCCGTCCAGCACGAATGGATCTGTGCCTTCAATGAACGGAGAGGATGAGGCAGTGCGCGGCATGAATACCGGATAGCTCGATTGGGGTAGCGCTAACGGAACAAAAGGGCTCTGCAGAGTTGCGGGCCCGTTGTTGGCTCCAAAGAGGATTTGAAGAGTCGCGAAGGGCTGTTGCGACACGGTTTGTGAGGCCAGAGTACCGGAGTGCCGGTCGAAATAGAGCCCATAGCCGCCGCGAAGTACGATAGTCGGCGTATTCGTAACCTGCCATGCAAAGCCCAGACGTGGCGAAACATCCCCGTACGGCGTCATCCAGAAACCCGCATACGGCGTCCTCACTACGCCGTCAGGTACCGCGCCCTGATAGTTCGACGGCACGGTAAATCCGCTGTAGGTTCCATTCGCTGGAACATCGCCGGTTGCCGCGTCGGCATTGAAGTTTGTCAGGCGTCCGTGAATCTCTGTAGGCGCTCCGAATATCTCGTATCGGAGGCCCGCATTGATCGTCAGGCGTGGATTTATCTTAATGTCGTCCTGTGCAAACGCGGCAAAGTCGTTGTAGCGAGTGTCTCTACGGAATATGCCGCCACCAGCCATGCTCTCGGTCACATTGCTCAGCCCGTTCGAACTGCCATTTTGTGCGGCACTTTGCCCCACCAGAAAGTCGGCAAATGTGCTGATGTCTAGCAGACCGTCTGTCTCAAAAGGTGTGTTCAGATCGACTTCGTGCCGCTTGAATTCCGCACCCACGCGAAGGTTCTGGCGTCCGCGTGTCAGCGCGACAGTGTCCTGCCATATGAAAGAATTCGTCACCTGCCAAAGCGCTGGCGTCCCTGCGTCTCCAATTGTGAAGAGCCCATCAATCGTCAGGCCCGGTGCCGCTGATGTAGGAGTAGTCACTCCAGTAGGTGTGCCTTGTCCGATGGTCGAGGCAAGAAGCGGATTCTGCACGGAGGACAGACCGTCATACCGCATATAGCCGAATCGCGCGACGTTTATGATTGCCGGATTGAAAACGTGCGTATCCGTCAGAACAAACATCGTGTTGCGATCTCGCTCGTCGGTGCCCCAGCCGGGAACATTTGCCGCTGCGGGAGAAAATGGCTGGCTGGTTGTCGCGCGCGAGTAGAAGAATCTTGCTGAAAGCATATTCTTCTGCGTTACCGTGTGGTCCGCATTGATCGAGAACTGGTCCTCCCGATAGTGGGCGGGAATCGCAAATGTGGACTGTCCTACGGGAAGCTGATCCGGATCCGTAGCCGGTACAGGCTGCTGTGGGCTTGGCACTGCGAACTGCCCGTTGGCAAACTTTGCATTCAGGATCGCTACCGCTACCGGATTCAGGTTCGATCCGTCGCACGCCACCTGCGCGCCGCCGGCATGCGTCAGATATCCACTTGCCGGTTGGCCACTGCTGCCCGGGTGCCCTGCTGGGCAAAACTGCGCGCCAAGTGTGGCTGCAGATCGATCTTGCGTCAGCATTGGCAGTGTTGCCGTCTGCTTGCCCCCCAAACCATTCACTTCGGTAAGCCCCTGGTACGCACCGAAGAAGAATGCCTTCTCCCGGACAATTGGTCCGCCGATCGAACCGCCAAACTGGTTCTGCTTCAGGTCCGGTCTCGGCTGCCCTGCCCCCTTCACAAAAAAGTCGTTCGCATTGAAGATGTTGTTGCGCAGAAACTCCCATGCGCTCCCGTGGAATTGGTTCGTCCCGCTCTTGCTCACCAGGTCGACATTCGCGCCCGTGCCGCGTCCGTACGCTGCGTCAAAATTTGCCGTCTGCACGCGAAATTCCTGAATCGAATCGGGTGCAGGAATCGCCGTTCCCACCTCCTCGTTGGAATTGGCAGCCGAATTCTCCGCCAGATTGTTCGCATCGATGCCGTTGAACTGAATATTGTTGGCCGTTGGCGTCGCTCCATTCGAAGCAACGTTTTGGGTGCCGCGCCCAAGCTGCGCCGCATTGGGCAGATCGACGATCACGCCCGGTGATAGGCCAAGAATCTGCGTGTAGTTGCGGTTCGAAAGCGGCAATGCCTTGATCGCTGTCTCATCCACCAGACCACCCAGAGTGGAACTATCCAGATCAACCATCGGAGCCGCCACTCACCTGAACAGTTGTATTTGCTCCGGCAAGCGTCATCGTCACATTTAATGAGCTTGTCTCACTCACGGCGACCTGAACTGAGGGAGACATCGCCACTGCGTATCCCGGCGCCTTCACCGAAACGGCATACGAGCCTGGCGGCAAAAGCGGCAAGCGGAAGACACCGTCAGCGCTCGTAGCCGCGGAACGTGAAGTATGTGTCGCGTCGTTGGTTGCCAGAATTTCTGCATCGACCACCACGCGATTCGATGGATCGTACACGATGCCGGAGATTGCACCCGTTCCCGGCGTCTGCGCGCGTGCCACGCTCGCCAGTAAGAGCAATACGGCGAGAATTTCGGCGAAATAGCGACGCACAGACGGTTCCATGCACTTGTCTCTCAAATGTCACCTTCAAAATCAGTGCTGCTTTTGTGGTGAGTATGGAGACATTGCCAGTAGAACTTGTTACCGCTTTGTCACTTCATTGTCTGGATGTATATGCGTATCGGAGCGCTATGTACGCGCAAAGCTTGCAGCCACGCGGAGATCCTCGACGAAGGTCCTCATCTGATCGTGGCGATCTTCTTCGGTGCGAGCCCGCAATATTGCAGAGGGATGCAGAGTGGCCAGGATGGGAGGAAGCCCCGCCCTCTCCTGAATTTTTCCATGAGCCTGTGTGACTTTGAAGCTGGAGCCCAGCAGCCCTTGCGCCGCGACGGCTCCTAGGCAGACGATCAGCTTTGGCCGTACGGTTTCTAATTCTGCCTCCAGCCAGGGTCTGCAGGCATGGATCTGCTGCATGCTGGGCTTCTTGTGAATGCGCAGCTTGCCGCGAGGCTCCCAATTGAAATGCTTGACGGTATTGGTTACGTAGACCTTTTGCCGATCGATCTCCACCTCTTCCAGGCACTTATCCAGCAGTTTCCCCGCTGGACCAACGAAGGGACGGCCTGCTCTGTCCTCGTGATCCCCTGGCTGCTCGCCGATCATCATGATGGCGACTTTCGGAGTTTTCGCTTCTGCTCCGGTCTCCAGTTCGCCGAAGACCGCCTGGGTAGCATTGCGATACAGATCGCATCCACGGCACTTTTGTACCGCCGCGCGCAGGACAGGCAGTGTGCGCTCCTCCGGCACAAATGGTTCCGCGCTCTGCTTCAACTGCTCTTTGCTCGCGCCCATACGTCATGGGATGCGCAGATTGCCCTCGCATACATCAATCTGGTGGAGCTTGCCTGCTATTGGGAGGACTGGTCCGTGTATTCCTCATGCCAGGCCATCTGGATGGCCTCGAGCTTCGACTCATTCGACTTGCTCTTATCGTCTGTAAATCCGGGCAGTTCTGTGACGTAGCGATGCAGGTCGGTGAAGCGGACAGTCAGCGGATCGATCTCGGGATGCTTCTCCTGCAACTGGATTCCGATCTCTTCCGCATCATTCCAGGTAAGCTCCTGCGGCATAGGATCTCCTTCTTCTGACGTGATCTGCTAGGACTTCGACTCGGATAGGGCGAGCGGCTTGCCCTCGGAGACATAATTGCGGTTCCAGCTCGGTATCTCGACCACGTATGTGCCGGGCCCGGTGATCACCGCCTGGCAACCCAGCCTGGAGTTGAGCTGAACGTCTGCGGCTGTCTCCATGCGATCAAGCTCGTCGTCTTCCGCCTCGGAGATTCCCCGCTTCGCCCTTCTTCACCCAGATATGGCAAGTGGTGCAGGCGCAGGAGCCGCCACATGCGTGGTCGAGAAAGATGTTGAAATTCTCCGCCACATCGAGGAACGACATTGGCTTGCCATGATGCTCGTAAGGCATGGTGCCGTACTCGAACTCGACGCTGCGCCCTTCGGGCAGGAAGGTGACACGCACCATGTTGGGACCGGGCGGTTTGCTCAGATCGGGGTCCATGTTGACGGCTGACTTCGAATTCTGTTCTGACATATCTCTCGTTCTCTCTAGCGAAAATCTGCGGGAGCGATGGGGTGCGGCGCGGCTGGTCCTTCGCCCATTTTGGCCCCTGCGGTCTCCATGGTTTCGCCATGCAATGCGGAGGAAACGGTTGCATCCATCATCAGCTCGGCAAAATGGCGCGTGGCGTGATCCAGTGCCTCGGTCGTTCGGCGCAGCGAATCGAGGTCGCCAGCATCGCGCAGTATCTCTAGCTCGGTGACCAGCTCATTGATTTTTACGCGCTCCTCTTCCGTCAACTGCTGCCACGCTGGATGGCTTGGCGCCTTTGCGACGGCAGTGAGGATTGTGGACGCCTCGTTCCGCGCCTCAATCAGTTGGCGTTCCTGGAAATCCGTCTCGGCATGGTCGAACGAATCAAGGATCATGGACTCAACCTGCTCGTCGGTCAGCCCGTAGGTCGGCTTCACTTCGATCTCGGCCTGCTTGCCGCTGCGTGTCTCAACGGCGGAGACATGCAGCAGACCGTTCGCATCGATGAGAAATTTCACCTCGATGCGCGGCAGCCCGGCGGTCATTGGCGGAATGCCCTTCAGATCGAAGCGAGCGAGCGAGCGGCAGTCCTTCGCCAGTTCGCGCTCGCCCTGCAACACGTGGATCGCGACATTCGTCTGGCCATCGACTCCGGTGGTGAAGTGCTCGGTCGCGGACGCGGGTATCGTGGAGTTCCGCTGGATAATCTTCGCGACGACACCGCCCAGCGATTCAATGCCGAGCGACAGCGGCGTGACATCGAGCAGCAGCATCTCCTCTGTAGCTGCCGAGCCGCCGGCGAGAATGTTCGCCTGCACCGCGGCGCCTAGCGCGACGACCTCATCGGGATTGAGCTCCGTGTGCGGCCGTTTGCCGCGCGCGGGCAGATCGAAAAGCTCCGAGACGAGTTGCTGAACGCGTGGTATGCGCGTCGATCCGCCCACAAGAACCACTTCCCGGATATCGGCAGGCGTAAGGCCGGCATCCCGTAATGCCTGGCGACATGGTTCGACGGTACGCTGCAGAATTGGCTCGATCAATTGTTCAAACTGCGCGCGCGTGATCTCCCGGCGGTAGAGGCTGCCGTTGGGCAGCTGAACTTCGAGACGCGCGCTGTCGTTTGCGGAGAGCGCGATCTTAGCATCGATGACTGCCTTGCGGAGCGCCTGCACCAGCTCAGGCTGCTGCCGCGCGGGAATCTTCTCTTCGGTCTCAATCTCGTCGAGGGCGATGACGAGGAGCAGGTTGTCCAGATCATCGCCGCCAAGATGTGTGTCGCCGTTGGTCGCGATGACCTCGAAGATGCCTTCGTGCAGCTTGAGGATAGAAATATCGAAGGTGCCGCCGCCCAGATCGTACACAGCGACGATGCCTTCTTTCTGGCGGTCGAGTCCATATGCCAGCGCCGCTGCCGTCGGCTCGTTGACGAGTCGCAGCACTTCAAGGCCAGCCATGCGGCCTGCATCTTTTGTGGCCTGCCGCTGCGCGTCATTGAAGTATGCGGGAACCGTGATGACTGCCTGGGTGACTGGAGCGCCGAAGTAACGCTCAGCGTTACGTTTCAACTGCCGCAGCACGTATGCGGAGATTTCCGGCGGCGTGTACTGCTGGCCGCCGATGTCGAGACGCAGCACTTCGCCCGGCTGAATGTCCGAGGCGAGATGGAACGGAAACAGCTTCAACTCGTCTGCGATATCGTCGACGCCGCGGCCCATCAGGCGCTTGATGGAATAAACAGCACGGTCCGGCGCAGTCAGCAGGTGCGAGCGCGCAGCATTGCCTATGACAACGCGCTCCTTACCGGCCATCGGCATCGCCACTACGGAAGGCACAAGATTCGATCCGTCTTCGCCGGGAATCACCAACGGCTGGTCGCCCTGCATGAAAGCCACGAGCGAATTCGTTGTGCCCAGGTCGATACCGACCACACGTGATGTCTGTGTCTCTGCCATTTTTTCCTAACTATTTGCCTTTGCCACGCCCGCTGCTTCTGGAGAGAGCACGGCATCCACTTCGCGCAACAGATTGCGCAGATAACTGCGCCGGTCCAGCATGGCGACCATGGCTTCCTTCTGCTTGTCCTTCCCGACTGTGTCGTTCGCGTCCAGGGCAGCGTCCCATGCGGCCCACGCGCGGCGCAGATCTTCATCGACAGAAGCCAGCATGGTCTTGAACTGCGTTTGCGCACGCTCCAGATCGCCGCGCAGCGCCGGGTCATCCTCGCCCATTCTCAGGTTCCCGCGCATCTCTTCAAGCTGCATGTTCAGCTCGAAGACCTCTTCCAGAAGATCGGCCGGCACGCGATTCTGCTTTATCTTCGGATCGCGCGTCTCTGCATTCTCATCTTCGATTCGTATACCTTCCAGCTTCAGCAGATACGCAGTTCGCGCGACAGGGTCCTTCAGCGTACGGTAGGCGTCGTTCAGCAGCGAGCTTTGCCGCAGGCTCCATGACTGCTCTTCTGCGCTCTTGCGTGCGTAAAGGTCCGGATGCAATTGCCGGCTCAGCTTGTAGAAGTCGCGCTCCAGCGCCGCGGTATCGATCGAGAGCTTGCGCGACAACCCAAAGATCGCGAAGTAAGTCTGCTCCGCGTTGCCCTGAGCCGGATTTTGCGCATGACTCTGCATAAGCGGCACAACCTTATGTTGAAAACAAAGCTAGGCGGTGAACGAGGAGCCGCAGCCGCAGGACTTCTTCGAGTTGGGGTTAATGAAGTTGAAGCCCTGCCGCATCAATGTCTCTTCGTAATCCAGCACCATGCCATTCAGATAGATGAACGACTTGGGATCGATGAACACGCGGACATCGCCGTCATAGGTGAAAATACGGTCCCGCTCGCGAGGGTGCGTATCGAAGCGAATGCTGTACGACAGGCCGGAACACCCACCACCCAGGATGCCAAGACGCAGACCTCCCTCCGCAGGCGAAATCCCCTCTTTCGCCATCGCGGAGCGAATGCGCGCCACGGCGCGGGGCGTGACATCCACGCCCTGCTTGCCGCCAGGGGACGCCGCCGGCCGCACCAGATCTGTCGTTGCCTCTGCCATCCTCGCCTTACTTCGCGGCTACTGCGGCAGGAGCTGCGGCCGTTTCGCCGACATTGTTCTTCTTCTTCCAGTCGCCGATCGCCGCGCGGATCGCGTCCTCCGCCAATACCGAGCAGTGAATCTTCACCGGCGGCAGCGAGAGCTCCTTCACGATGTCCGTGTTCTTGATCTCCATCGCCTCGGAGACGGTTTTCCCCTTCACCCACTCGGTCGCGAGCGAGGAAGAAGCGATGGCCGAGCCGCAGCCGAAGGTCTTGAACTTGGCTTCCTCGATCACCTGAGTCTCGGGATTCACGCGAATTTGCAGCCGCATCACGTCGCCGCACTCCGGCGCGCCGACCAGCCCGGTGCCTACCGCGTCGCTGTTCTTGTCCATCTGACCCACGTTGCGCGGATTGTTGTAATGGTCGATCACCTTATCGCTGTATGCCATTGTTTCTCCTTCCAATCTCGTTCTGCTGCTTGAAATGCTTTATCAGTGCGCCTGCCACTCGATCTTCGAGATGTCGATGCCTTCCTTCACCATCTCGTATAGCGGCGACAGTTCGCGAAGCTTCTGCACGATGTCAATGACCTTGTCCGCAACGTAATCCACTTCAGCTTCCGAGTTGAAGCGGCCCAGGCCGAAGCGGATCGAGCTGTGCGCCACGTCGTCACCCAGTCCCAGGGCCTTCAATACATACGATGGCTCAAGTGTCGCCGAGGTGCACGCGGAACCGCTCGAAACCGCAACATCATTGATGCCCATCAGCAACGATTCGCCTTCTACGTAGACAAAGCTGATGTTCAGGTTATTCGGGAGACGATGCTCCATGGAGCCGTTCACGTGGATGTAGTCCAGTGAGCCCTCGAGCTTCGCCTTCAGCTTGTCGCGCAGCTTGCTCAGCCGCTCCGCCTCAGCAGCCATCTCTTGGCGCGAAATCTCGCAGGCTTTGCCCAGACCTACGATGCCCGGCACATTCAGCGTGCCGGAACGCATGCCGCGCTCGTGGCCGCCACCGTTGATCTGCTCTGAGATCTGCACGCGCGGGTTGCGGCGGCGCACGTAGAGTGCTCCCACGCCCTTGGGTCCATAAATCTTGTGCCCGCTCAGCGACAGTACGTCGATGTTCATGCTGTTTACGTCGACCGGGATCTTGCCCACGGCCTGAACACCATCGGTGTGGAAGAGCACGCCACGCTCGCGGCAGAGCTTGCCGATCTCAGCAACCGGCTGCACCACGCCAATTTCGTTGTTCGCGAACATGATGCTGACCAGGATGGTCTTCTCATCGAAGGCTCGCTTCAGGTCTTCGAGATCAATCAGTCCATCGGCCTTCACTGGCAGGTACGTCACCCGGCAGCCGGATTTCTCCAGCCGTTTGCAGGTATCGAGCACCGCTTTGTGCTCGGTCACCTGGGTAATGATGTGGTTACCGCGCTCGCGGTACATCTCCGCAATGCCCTTCAGCGCCAGGTTGTTGCTCTCGGTCGCGCCGGAAGTGAAGATAATCTCCTTCGCGGTTGCGCCGATGAGCTTTGCCACCTGCTCGCGGGCCTTCTCCACAGCCGCTTCCGCCTCCCAGCCGAAGGAGTGGTTCCGGCTGGCGGCATTGCCGAAAATGCCCGTCAGATACGGCATCATCGCATCCAGCACGCGCGGATCGAGCGGGCTGGTGGCGTGGTTGTCCATATAGATCGGCAGCTTCACGCCCTTTGGGACGGGAATGCCATTGCCATTGACCGCAGCCTTCGCCGCGGGAACCACTGTTACATCGTCATCGAAGGTATTCATGCTCATCGTTCCCAATTCCCGCCACCTGGGTGGCCCGTCGAATCCCGTACTAACCGAGTGTTACCAGCGGCCGTGCGTGACCGCCATTCATGTGTAAGCGCCGGTCATAGGGGATTGCATCCACCAGATCGGCGATGCGGATGCCTTTCAGGACATCCGAAATCGTGTCGTTCACCTTGGCTAACGGCTCTTTGATGGTGCAATTGTCCAGCAGGTCGCAGGAGCGGGCGCTACCCGTGGCCGGCCCGCACGAGGTGATGAAAAGCGGTCCATCAATCGCCCGGATGACCTCGAATGCCGTGATGGTCGATGCGTCCCGTGACAGCGAATAGCCGCCGTTGATGCCGGCATGCGACCGCAAAAGACCGGATTTCGTGAGCCTCTGCAAGATTTTGGCCAGCAACTGCGGCGGTATTCCGTAGGCTTCGGCAATATCCTTCGCGCTCTGCGAAGGCGTCTCCGGATGCTCCGCCAGAAATTTCAGCGCCATCAGCCCGTAATCGGCTTTTTTGGTAAGTCTGAGCATTGCGGGACGCTCCTCCGCTGAATCCCTACCTCAACGGTCGCAATTACGAGTATAGGTGCCCAACGGGGCACAGACAAGCCAGCAGGGCTATCAAACGCTAATAATTATCGAAAATTGCCTCGTACCGCACCGGGCCAAGCGCCTTTTGCCATTCCAAACAGGCCGGGCAGTATCGTGACGGAAATCTTACAGTGGCCTCTCCCGTCTTCACGATAAGCTGAGAACGAATGAGCCCCGAAATCCTGTTACAAGACGAAGTTACAGTGGTATCCCCGGGCAGCGCGCCGGCTGCTCAGGGCCGCATGCCCGAGCAGAACCGCGGGCCCCTGAAATGGGTCTTTGCCGTCGTGCTCGGACTCTTCCACGCCCTCGCCCTGGCAGCCTTGTTCTTCTTCTCCTGGAAAGCTTTTGCCGCCTTTGCTGTGCTATGGATTCTTGGCCAGAACGTGGGCATCGCTATGGGCTATCACCGCCTGCTGACCCACCGCGGATACCTCGTGCCCCACTGGCTGGAGTACGTGATCGCCACCTGCGGCACCATGGCCTTGCAGGGCGGACCGATCTACTGGGTGGGCGTGCACCGGCTGCACCATCAGCTCACCGACAAGCCGGGCGATCCCCACTCGCCGCGCGACGGCAAATGGTGGTCGCACATGGACTGGATTCTCCACGGCACGCTGCATAACCAGGACCCGGCGCTGCAGCGCTACACGCCAGATCTGACCCAGCATGCCTACTACCGCTGGCTTGACCGTTTCCATTGGCTTCCGGTCACGGTCGTTGGGCTTATTCTGCTGGCCGTTGGCGGCTGGCCCTGCGTTCTGTGGGGAATCTTCCTGCGCGTCGTGCTCGGGCTGCACGTGACGTGGCTGGTAAACTCCGCGACGCACATGTGGGGCTCGCGCCGCTACGAGACACGCGACGACAGCCGAAATAATTGGTGGGTCGCACTGCTGACCGGCGGTGAGGGCTGGCACAACAATCATCACGCGCATCCGGTCTCCGCGCGCCATGGCCTCGCGTGGTACGAGTTCGATCCAAACTACTACGCAATCTGGCTGCTGGAGAAGATCGGATTGGCGCGCAAGGTCTATGTCAAGGAGATTTAGGTAGGAAATTCCGGGGCACTGCACGATAGATGACCATCGCGGTGACAATTGTCGGCGTTGATACCGAATGAACAAGAACCTGCCGGCAACACGCATACTGCGCGTTGACACTGGCCGGCAACTTAGAGTCCACTTTCTGTGGATAGAGAATCTTGGGCCTTGAAGGAGACGTTCGATGGGAGCACTACAGGCAGGGTTGGCAACTTCGCAATCCACCTCGGAAAACAACGGATTGCAGGGAAGCCGTGTTCTCGATCAACTCTTTGCCGAGGATTTTCTGAAGCAGTTAGACCATCGCGCCGAGGAGCTCGCTCCGCAATACCTGGCCAACAAACCGTTCCCGCATATCTACTTCGACAATTTTCTCCCGCAGCCTGTCGCCGACCTGGCGCTGGAGACGTTTCCTGATCCGGACAAGATCGATTGGCTGCGCCATCGCGGCGTGGATCAGCACAAAAAGCTCGCGTTTGACAACGCGGAGTTTCTGCCGTCGCCCCTACGTGACATCCTCTTCTTCCTAAACAGCCGACCGATGCTGCTGTTTTTGGAAAAGCTGACCGGTATCCCCGACATCTTTGGTGACCCCTACTATAACGGCGGCGGTCTGCATCAAATCAAGCCGGGCGGCTCGCTTCAGGTGCATGCCGACTATAGCTATCACCCCAAATTGAAGGTCGATCGCCGCATCAACGTTCTTGTCTATCTCAATAAAGACTGGAAAGAAGAGTACGGCGGCCATTTCGAACTCTGGAACCGTGAGCTGACCCGCGCGGAAGCCAAAATTCTGCCCCTCTTCAATCGGTGCGCGATCTTCTCCACTACCAGCTACTCCTATCATGGGCATCCCACGCCTCTAACCTGCCCGCCGGACCGTACGCGCAAATCGATCGCGACCTACTACTTCAGCAATGGAAGACCGGCAGATGACGAAACGACCAAGCACGCAGTGGCGTTTGTGCGCAGGCCGGGACAGAAGGAGCCGCTAAGTGCGCGGCTGAAGACGATCGGTCACAAACTGATGCCGCCAATAGTGGCCGACATCTACCGCGGTCTCCGCAAATAGCGAAAGCCGCTGGAGCGGCCTTCACTCAACATCAATGATGCTTTAGCTATGCCTGCGCCGCCGGCTGAAAACCGTCGCAGCCGCTGACTGGCGTGACCCTGAGGTGCAAAGCCGCATTCTTTGGCAGGCCGCACCCTTCTATCAAAGATTCCGGAGCCTGCTTGCTGGTGAGAATCTGCGTTAAGACTTGCTTGTCCGCCTGATTATGTTCGCCGAAATGTGTGCAGATACCGCACTGACCGTCATGAACTGCGATCATGTCGATTTCCTCCGTGTCAGATTATGACGCGCACATCGTACGCGCAGGCTGCACGACTGATCCAGTCCGGATTGCTCACAGATCCCTTGCCTTGAAGATATGTTCCGGCACGGCCTTGATGATGGTCATGATCGGCCGCCAGAACCACGGCACATACACGACGTCCTTGCGTTTGCGAACCGCCTTCAGGATGTCGGTTGCTACGCGCTCCGGACTGGCAAACAGGCGGTTCTTTGGGATGCGGGCCGTCATGGGTGTAGCGACGAAACCGGGTTTGATAGTTAGCACCTGCACCCCGGAGCGGTCGCACCGGTTGCGCAACCCGGAAAGGAACGCGTCCAGGCCGGCCTTGGACGCGCCATAGACATAGTTGCTTTTGCGGCCGCGATCGCCGGCAACCGAGCTGATGACCGCCAGCGTGCCCCGGCCCTGCGATACGCAGTAGTTGGCCAGCCAGGTCAGCAGCGAGACGGGCGAGAGAAAATTGGTGACCAGCGTGGGCTCGGCTGCGAAGTAGTCGCTTTCGGCGGCGGCCTGGTCGCCCAGCACGCCATGCGCGAGCAGCGCCAGATCGATGCCGCCCATTTGTGAAGTTGCGACATTCAGCATCTGCGCGTGTGCGTGGGTATCGTCGAGATCGACGACCATCATGTCCACGCGGCTGGCGCCGCGCACCAGCAGGTCCTGAGCTACCGCGGTCAGCTTCTCTTTGGAACGGGCAACGAGGAAGAAGTGCGCGGACGGCGTAACAAGCTGCCGCATCACTGCAGTCGCGATCGCGGAAGTCGCGCCGAGAACGAGAACACGATTCGGCGGATAGTGCTTGCTAGCCAAGCGCCGTAACCCTTTGCCAGAAAGCGGAGGAGAACGCCGGATCGATATACTGCGCGAACTCCTGCCACTGTGGGTAGAAATGCTGGAAATGCCGCGCCGGCATGCGCGCGTCTTTTGCCGGATACATCTTGCCGCCGTATTCGGCAGTAATGTCGGCGAGCCTATCCGTCAAATCGAAGCTGCGCTCGCCACGCACCGGAAAATCGAGCGCGATCATCGGGCCAGGCGCAGGAAAACTCATCATCCCCGGCGATTTGACGTTGCCGAAGATCTTGATCACGGCAAGGAATGAGCCCAGTCCGGAGGCGGTAATGGCCTTGAGAAGTTGCGTGAATCCCTCCTGATATTCGCCCGGCTCCCACGGCATCACGTTCTGGAACTGCAGCAGACCTTGCTTTCCATAAGCCCGGTTCCAGTGATGCACCATATCGAGCGGATAAAAGAAGGGCTCGTAGTCGATCAATCCCGTCTTGTGCTTCGCAAATTGCTTTGCGTAATAGGCGGCATTGAACGCTCCGACGGTCGTCTTGTTCATCAGGAACGCGGGCAGGTCGACTGGCATGGTCAGATTCGGCTTGCCGGAGGGCTTCAGCTCTTCGGGCTGCTCGGAGTGGTCGCCTCGCATAAAGATCCCGCGCGCGAAGTTCTTTCCCGTGGCGACACAATCGATCCAGGCGACCGTGTACTCCATGTGCTGCGACTCTCGCGAGAGCGCGAAAAACTCATTCAGCCCATTGAATTTGATCGAGTCCTGCTTGATCTTGCGGGAGACTATGGGGCGAAGCTGCACCTCCGCCCATGTGATCAGGCCGGTGAGGCCGAGGCCGCCGATTGTCGCCTCATAGAGCGACTGGTTTTGCGTCGCGGTGCACTCGTAGCGCTGGCCATTCGAGCGGACGATCTCGAACCGCGGCACATGGCAGCCGAAAGTGCCGGCGACGTGATGATTTTTGCCGTGGATGTCATTGGCGATGGCGCCGCCGACCGTAACGAACTTTGTGCCCGGTGTGACCGGCAGGAACCAGCCCCGCGGCACAGCGAAGTCCAGGATTTCCGCCAGGGTGACGCCGGCCTCGCACCGCAACAGGCCAGTGGCCGAATCGAAGGCGATAAAGCGATCCAGACCCCGCGCGGAAAGCAGCGTGCCTCCGTCAAGCAGGCACGAGTCGCCATACGACCGGCCCATCCCGACGGGGAGCATCGCAGATTGCATTCCATCCCGTTGCGGATATGCGGGCAGCGGAAAATCGCTCGTCCAGTAGAGGGGAACGACGTCGGCATGGTGCTTGGGATAGCGGCCCCACGATTCAAAGGCGGGGGGAGCTGCTTTGGTTTGCATGTGAGGTTTCCCGGCAGGCTCTAGCGTATCAGGACTGGCAGCTACGGACGGCCTTGCGATCTCGTCTGCCTGGGCCAGAACTTCGCCGCAAATCGAAGCGGATTTGTAACTGTCGTGAGCGTTGCTTGGCGCAGAGAGGGAGGGAGTGGTTGAACGGCGGGATAGTGCGTACGCCCCGAGGGCGGCGATGTGACGAGATTCGGCGAGATGGCTGAGGAGTGTCATAGGAAAGGGCTTGCGCGGCATGGGATGATCGAACAATGCGCACTATCGCAAGACGGATCGGGGAAGCAGTGTGGCTGGCGGTGCTGGCGCTCCCCGCAGTGTGCGCAGCTGCGCCGTGTGGGCCCGGCACGGTCAATGTGAGCGGGATGGTAGTGGATGGCTCGGGCGCGCCGATTGCCGGTGCAACGCTGGCAGTCGGAGGCACAACGGCAAAGAGTGGCCTGGAAGGGGAATTTCTGCTGCCGTGTGTAGTGAATGATGCCGCGATCCATGTGGTGGCCCCGTCGTTTGCGGAAACGGACGTTAAGCCAGCGGCGGCAGGCCGCATCATCCTGCAGCCGCTTGGGACGCATGAAGAAGTTTCGGTGACCGCGTACAGAACGCCGCTGGCCGAGAGCGAGAGTCCGGCGAGCGTACGGCTGGTGACAGGCGAGGAGTTGCGCACCGCGGCGCCGGTGACGCTGGATGATCGGCTACGC
Source organism: uncultured Acidobacteriaceae bacterium (assembly GCA_963797895.1). GTDB lineage: Bacteria > Acidobacteriota > Terriglobia > Terriglobales > Acidobacteriaceae > KBS-83. The sequence goes on along the minus strand of CAWCRD010000005.1, from coordinate 190,641 downwards.
CAGGTGCCCGGCTTTGAGTTGTTTCGTAGATCGAGCTCGCTGGTGGCGAATCCGACATCGCAGGGTATCTCGCTGCGCGGGCTGGGCTCGACGGCCGCAAGCCGGACACTGGTGCTATCGAATGAGATTCCGTTGAACGACGCCTTCGGCGGATGGATTTACTGGGATGAGCTTCCGGAGCTGAGCATTGGCAGCGTGACGGTGGTGCGCGGCGGCGCGAGCGACCTCTACGGCTCGAGCGCGATCGGTGGTGTGATCGAGATGCAGCCCGTGACGGTGGCGCGCGATCACGCGGAGTTGGTGTCGAGCCAGGGGACGTTTCATACCTTTGATGAGGCAGCGCTGCTGAGCGGGACGATCAGGAATGCCAACGGCGGGGGCTGGTCGGGACTGGCAACCGGCGGGGTTGTGCTCACCGATGGTTACGTACTGGTTGCGCCGGAACAGCGTGGGCCGGTAGATATCAAGTCCAATCTGCATGCGCAGAACGGGCGCCTAGTAGGCGAGCGCGACTGGAGCAACGGCCGCGCGTTCCTGCTGGGCAACGTCTTGAACGAGGCGCGCAGCAACGGCACGCCGCTTACGAAGAATGGCACACGGCTGTGGCGTTACGAAGCGGGGTTGGACTGGTCGCCCGCTGCGGCACATGGCGGGTCGCTGCTGATGCGCGCCTATGGAAGCGCGGAGCACTACCGCCAGAGCTTTTCCTCGGTAAATGCCACGCGGAGCCATGAGACCCTGACACGGTTTGCGCAAACGCCCAGCGACCAACTGGGCGCTGCGGCACGCTGGACCCAGCCGCTAGGCCCGCGCCTGGTGGTGCTGGGCGGCGCGGACACGCGCGATGTGCGCGGCGAAGATAAAGAGATCGCGACCATCACCGGAGTGCGGACACTGCTCTCCGCGAGGCAGCGGCAAACCGGCGTTTACGGCGAAGCGGTATGGACGCCGCGGCAGTGGACGTTCAGCGCGGCCGGCCGCATCGATCACTTCCAGAACTTCGATGCAGTGCAGACGCTACCCGCGCCGGCCTTGCTACCGCAGGTGACCGAGACGGTGGCGGACCCGCGGCTCGGTGTTGTGCGGCGATTGGGACCATCGGTTGCGCTGACAGGGATGGGCTTCCGCGCCTATCGGTCGCCGACCGAGAACGAACTGTATCGCAACGGACAGGTGGGACAGGCGCTGACGCTGCACAACCCGAATCTGCGATCGGAGCGAGCGACGGGCTGGGAGACAGGGGCGGTGCTGACACCCGCGGGATGGAATACGACGCTGCGCGCGAGCTACTTCTGGACGATCGTGAACCGGCCGATTACAGCGTTGACGCTCAGCACCACTCCGACCTCAATCACCCTGCAGCGCGCGAACCTGGGACAGATCAGGAGCCGCGGCGTCGGATTGGATGCTGAATGGCAGCCGCAGCGCTGGCTGGCTGTGATTGGCGGGTATCAATACGCGGATGCTACGGTGACACGCTTCGACCAGGAGCCCACGTTGGTGGGGAACTGGATTCCGCAGGTGCCGCATCAGACGGGCACGATGCAGGTGCGCGCACGCGACGCGCGCTGGGGCACGCTGGCGCTGGAAGGGCGCATGAGCGGGCAGCAGTTCGACGATGACGCGAACACCTATCGGCTGAGCGGGTTCTTCACCATGAATGCATACGCCTCGCACGATTTTCGGAGACACTATGAAGCATTCGTTGCGGCGGAGAATCTGCTGAACCGGCGTATTGAAGTGGGTCGTACCCCGACGCTGACCCTAGGGCAACCCCAAGCAGTACGCGGCGGCCTGCGCATCCGCTTCGGGGACTAGCCGTCCGAGCGATTGCGCCTGCGGCGCGAGTTGCTTGCTCCTACCCTTGGTCGTCGCTGTCTGATGTTGTGGATGAACTCACGCATCTGGTGCGCGAGGCGTGGCAGGCGTTAGATTCTGGAGGGTCAATCCATGAAGAATGACAAAGTGACGAAGTTTCTGCTGGCGATGATTGCACTTGCGCTGAGTGCGATTGCGCTTCGGCCCTACATTGCCCCGCATGTCGCGCATGCGGAAAATGCAGCGGCGTATCCGGTGTATATCGAACCCGGCGTGCAGATGCTGAAATCCTCTGATGGCAGCAAGCAGTTGTATGGGCGGATGGTGGTGGACCTGCGCACCGGAAAGATCTGGGGCTTCCCGACGATGACTACCGATCCTTATCCATTCAATGCGCTGAACTCGAAACCGCAGACTTCGCATCCGTTCGAATTGGGCAGCTTTGCCTTTGAGGACATGGATAAGGCACAGTGAGCACATGGCGGCAACAGTGCATATGAGGAGAGCGAAATCATGAAGATGACGGGCAACACCATTCTCATTACGGGCGGAGGATCCGGTATCGGCCGCGCCCTGGCAGAGGCGTTTCACAAGCTGGGCAATACGGTGATCATCGCCGGGCGGCGGCAGAGCGTGCTGGACGAAACAACAAAGGCAAATCCGGGGATGAAGTCGGCGACGCTCGATATCGAGAGTGCGGACGCGATCCGCGCGTTCGGGACGAAGATTGCAGAGGAACATCCAGCGCTGAATGTGGTGATTCACAATGCGGGCATCATGCGGCCGGAGAACCTACTGGAGCTGCCGGAGGATTTGAAGGATGCCGAGGCGACGATCACAACCAACCTGCTGGGGCCGATCCGGCTGACGGCGGCGCTACTGCCGCAGCTGCAGAAGCAGCCGCGAGCGACGATTATGACGGTGTCATCGGGGTTGGCGTATCTGCCGATGGCCCTTACGCCGACCTACTGCGCGACCAAGGCGGCGATCCATTCGTACTCGCTGACCTTACGTTATCAATTGCGCGGAACAAAGATTGAGGTGCTGGAGCTGGTACCTCCGTATGTCCAGACAGAGCTGATGGGCAGCCGGCAGGCGAATGATCCGCGGGCAATGCCGCTGAAGGACTTTATTGAAGAGACGATGAAAATACTGAGGGAGCAGCCGAAAGCCAAAGAAATCCTGGTTGAGCGCGTTTTGCCGCTGCGCTATGCGGAGAAGAGCGGGCAGTTCGATCAGGCGTTCCAGCAGTTTAACGATGCGATGATGGCTCCGCATTGAGGGACTGACCGTCCGGGCAATTGCGGCGGCGGCGCGTTTCGCTCCCCTTGGTCGCTCATTTAGGTATTGTGAGTAAAACCGACTGCGTGTCCCGGAGAGGGACATGGCAACCGAGTGAAGAGGCGCAATATGCCAGACGCGAACGGGCTAGTAACGCTGAAGAGCGCGCACTCTGTCGACGAGACGATCGCGCGAGTACGTGCGCTGCTGGAGTCGAAAGGCATCCGCGAGTTTGCGTTGATTGACCACAGCGGTGAGGCGGCAAAGGCTGGGCTGTCGATGCCCAAGACGCAGGTCGTGATCTTCGGCAACCCGAAGGGCGGCACGCCGCTGATGCTGGCGGCACCCAGTATCGCGATCGATCTACCGCTGAAATTGCTGGTGCGTGAGGATGCGGCCGGCGATGTCTGGGTGAGCTACTGGTCGGTGCAGACGCTGCTCCAGCGACATGGACTGCCGGAGGCCTTCGCGCAGAATATTGCTGTGATCGAAAGGATTGCGCTGCAGGCGACAGAGTGATGCGAGCCTTGGAACCCGATTCCTCATTTCGTCATCTCATCAGGCAAATCGAATGAGAACCATTGGTATTTTCCTCGCCATTGCGACATCATGCGCTTTCGTGAGTGCGCAATCGCTTCCCATCCAGCGTGTGATCACGGCTTCTCCGGACGGCTGGACTAAGGTTTGCTATGTCGGATCAGCGCAGTGCTCGGGTGGCGTGGGGTCGCATGCGCCTCTGAGCGCGCCCGCTCAGAGCTTCGGCTTACGCGCGCCCAGCGCGGCTATTGGCGCCTCCAACGCTGTGGCCCACTTCCAGATGGTTGATCCTAACCAGGACGTTTACACGGAAGTGCTCTACATCAACACGATCGGAAAGGCGCAACAGGCGCTTTCATTTACACGCGATTTCTACGAGAAGTTCCTGCCGCCACCCGGCACCACCAATCTGGAGTGGGATATCTACCAGTTCGATCAGGCTATTGGCCAGGACATGATGCTCGGTACGCAATGCGACGGGCACAATCATCTGATCCAGTACGACAATCAAGGGCACGGATGGGTGGACACTCGAGTGCGCTGCGCGAACATGATGGATGGGAACTGGCATCATGTGCACCAGACGTTTCATCGCGATGAGGCGAGCTCGACGGCATGTAACGGTATGCCATGCGAGCACTGGGACACCATCCAGATCGATGATGGCGGGATTCAAAACCTGAACGCCACTCTTCCGGTGACACGAACACATTGGTCGACCTTCGGCGCGCAGTGGCAGATCGATGGCCGCCCATCAAGCGCAAATAAAGGCAGGCCGGCGGTCTATGACCTGTATGTGGACAGCGATACGGTAACGGCGAACACCAGCAGATAGCTGCAGGATTAGAGTTGGCCCACATCTCATGTTGATGTGGGCACCATTCATCGGCTTCCCCGCGATGCTCACCATCAGGATGGGACTCCTGCATTGTTGGCGACTTGGGCCGGAGCTTTGGGGCGCAGCCATTGCGTGGTGTCCCAGAGGAATTTGGCGACGGCGATGACCAGCACAATGCTGAGACCGAGATGGACGTTGGCATTGAGTGTGGCCACCGTATCCGGCAACAAAGGGCTACCGCCAAAGGTGGCCTGACCAATGTAATCGTGTGCGCGCAGCAGAAAGACCAGCATCCCGATGCCGACCAAGTGAAGCACGCTTTCGAAGAGGTGGTAGTACCGGCGCATCGGTCGCGACAGCAGCGCGATCCGGAAAGCGAGCTGGATGGCATTGAACGCGATGATGATCCAATAGAAGGTGTGCCAGATGGCTGGCAGGTCGATATTTAGCAGGTGCAAGGCAACGTAAGGGCCGAACATCAGAATAGGAAAGCGCGGGAAGGCGAGCAGCCAGGCAAGGAAGACGGCGCTGGCGATGGCATCCGCCCAGGGGTGGCGCGGGCCGTCATGCACGATCGGCTGCGCTTTCGGCAGCTTGCGCGGATCCCACTTGTGCTGCTCCAGCAACTGACGCCAGTTGGTCTTGTAGGCCTCAACGACCGCGAAGGCTGCGGTGACGACGACCAGAAACATCAGCACGGCATAGAAGAGATCCCCTAGCATGCTGCCGAAGTGGAATCGCTGCGCCAGCGGAATTTGCGCCGAGCCGAAGAGGACCGCGGCAGCCTGCGCGAGCAGATTGATGCCAATCACCAGCGGCAGCAGGCGTTTGATGGTGAACGCGTAAAAGGGGAAGATCTCCGGCCCGATGAGGGAGCGCTGCGGCTGGTAGCGCGCGGCGACGACCAGGGGCGGTCCGTGGCGGTGGAGGACCTCTGCCTGCTCGTCTTCGGTGAGAGGGCGGCCGAGCGCGGCGGCTTTGTCCTCCATCTCGGAGTGAAGATTGGCGGCGAGCTCGCTGAGGAGATCACCCTGCCGGGACGCGGGCAGATAGCGGCTCACGGCGTAGAGATAGCGGTCCATAAGACTATTGCGATCGTTGGCTGCCATGATTGGATCAGGCCTCCTGGGTGGTATTCGTGGCGAGCACGTTTTTCGACAACACCTGGTGGATGGAGCTGTTGATGGATTCCCACTCTACGAGCAATTGCTCAAGAGTAGCGGCGCCGGCTGGTGAAAGACGGTAAAAGCGCTTGTTGCGCTTGTCTTCTTCGCGCCATTCGCTGAGCAGCAAGCCTTGGGATTCGAGTCGGCGAAGGAGCGGGTATAGCGTGCTCTCCTCGATCTCGACGCTGCTATCCGCAAGTGTCTTGCGGAGCGTGTAGCCGTAGTGCTCCTCCCGGAGCTGCGCAAGCACTGCAAGGATCAGGCAGCCGCGCCGGAGTTCCAGGCGCAGGTTTTCGAGAACGGATTGGAGAGCTTCACCCATACTGTGCTATACATACTGTATGTCGTATAGTGTATGGCGTCAAGCCGTTCCCCAAGAAATTAAAGGACGCGCCTCGGCTCTAAGGTTTTCTGCTGCCTTCGATTTATGTGGTCCAGGGAATGTTTCTGCTCTAGAACAAGTTAGCTATGTCGGCCCGACTGATCGTCTTTGCTGCCCTTTCCTGTTTTCTGTCCTCTCTCTCCGCTCAGACCCCGAAGCCGCCTGTGGCGACAGCCACCCCTTCGATGACCAGACCCGACCTATCCGGCCAGGAAGCCGTGGTCGAGAAGATGTCGCTTGTCATGCATTATGCGAAGGACGATTCCTGTGTCAGGACGCTGGTGGTCAAGGAGCAGGTCCTTTCCGATGCCGGTGTGCGTGATGAGGGAATCCTAAGTATTCCTTTCGCGTCGGCGGCGGAGACGGTGACTTTCGACTATGTGCGTGTGCGCAAGACATCCGGCGAAGTGGTAGTGACGCCGGCGGATGACGCCCAGGAGGTGGCCGCACCCGCGACAGAGTCCGCCCCTATGTACAGCGACCTGCGCGTGAAACAGCTTCCGATCCGGTCGCTGGCGGTCGGCGATACTCTGGAGTATCAGGTAACCGTACATGCGACAGATGCCGATGCACCGGGCGAACACTCGTTTGTCATGAATTTCATGACTGGGATCCCGGTAGAGGAGCAGACGATCGAGCTTCGTGTGCCTCTCGACTTTGTTGCGAATATAACGGTCAAGAATGGGTATCCAGCCTCGACAGACGAGGGGCGTGAGCGCGTGTACCGCTGGAAGCATGAAACGGCCAGCGAATACCCGAAGAAGGACGAAAAGGACAGATCGGCGCCGGTGGAGATGGTGCAGGAGATGTTCGACCCCGACATTGCGATGAGCGGCTTCCAGTCCTGGGCGCAGATGGGCGCATGGTACCGCGGTCTGATGAAAGACAGGGCAGTGCCGGATGCTGCGATCCAGGCGAAGGCCGATGAGTTGACGCGCGGTTTGACGACGGAGGACGCAAAGCTAGACGCAATCTATAACTACGTGTCAACGCAATTCCGTTACATCGCGGTATCCTTCGGCATCGGACGCCTGCAGCCGCACAGTGCAGCGGAGGTCTTCCGCAACCGATACGGCGATTGCAAGGACAAGCACACGTTGCTGCAGGCAATGCTGGCGGCGGAGAAGATTGAAGCGGAACCAGTGCTGATCCATTCCTCGCTGCTCTTGAACCCGGGGCTGCCTATCCCCGCACAGTTCGACCATGTGATTACGCTGGTGAAGTTGAAAGACCATGATGTGTGGCTGGATTCGACGCCAGAAGTTGCACCAAGCCGGATGTTGCTGGCTGGACTTCGCGACAAGCAGGCGCTGGCAATTCCGGCAATCGGGGATGCCAAATTGGTGCGGACAGAGGCGACGCTTCCCTTTCCGTCCTTTGTGCGCGAGACGATTACAGCAAAACTGGACAACGAAGATGTGTTGACCGCTCACTTTGATCTGAGTCTGCGTGGCGATACGGAGGTGCTTTATCGCGAACTGTACCATCAAGTGCCCCGCGCCAACTGGCAGAAGTTGACACAGAAGCTCTCCGACAACAACGGTTTTGGCGGAGAGGTGAGCCGAGTGGATGCAAGTCTTCCGGAGAAAACTGCCGAACCGTTCCATGTGAGTTGGGATTACACGCGCAAAGATTTCGGTGACTGGCCCAACTTGCGCTTACCCCAACTCGCCACCTGGTTCCAAGGCAAATTCGCCACAGACATTACCTTTCCAAAGCGCCAGATCGCGCTGGATACGACAGGCGAAACACGGGTAACCGTGGCGCTAACGTTACCGGAGGGATATACGGCGGCGGTGCCACCGGACGTGAAGCGCACGAATTCGTTTGGAGAATATGCCTCCACATACAGGTTGAATGGCCACACACTGGATATCAGTCACATACTGCATTACAAGATGTCCAAGCTGCCATGGGATGCATTCGTGGACTACATCGGTTTCGTGAACAGTATGAGCGACGATGCATCGCAGATGATTCAGCTAACGGACGCTCCTCCTGTATTCGATCTCCCAACTCTCGCAGACCCACAATGAGAGCCGGCAGCAGGACATGTCCGGGCACAATCTGCGAAGGCACACAGCAAGGGTCTGCTCAACTGGACGCAGGGATCACCGATCGCAAAGGGATTCGAGAATGATCAGGCGCTGGCGGGAATCGTCACACTGGGACGTTCCTTAGAAATAATGCTGAAGGGGATCCCTCCTAGAACGCAGCAAGACCCGGGCTCTGTGATCCCGGGTCTTGCGGAAAAGGGTAGGCGCTGACGTCACGCCGGTCCCTTTTTACAACGTCGGTGGCCCTTTGGTTAGAACAACGCGGTTAGTTGGGTTAACGGTGGTGAGTGGCCCGGGGAAAACCTGTTAGTCCTCGTTGCGGACCCATCCGTCATCGGTGAGGACGAGGGTAGCGTGGTCGACTGCTTCATCGGCTACAGCCTTGGCCACGGCGGGGAAGGCGGTCTGGATCGCCTGGACCTTCGCCCAATCTGGGCTGCCTTTCTCGACGAAATGGTATTCGACCTTGGTGAAGCGGCTGCCGTGGAAGTCGGTCGGGGCGGAATAGTTGTCAATGCTCGTGACCTGGCGCTTGCCATAGCAGAAGCGGCCATTTCCGGGGACCTGCCGGCCGGTAAGGGTCAGTTCATAGTGCAGATTGCCATCATGCGAGGTCCGGGTGAGCAGACCGGCCGCCGCCAGCGCATCGAGCTTTTTGTGGGCATCGCCCAGGAGCTTGTCGCCCGCCTGCATCTCGAACGGATAAGGCAGCGGCTTGGTGAAGAGGCAATCGGCATTGGCCGAATAATCCTCGTTGAGCACATGAGCGAAGTTCTGCTTGCTCATCTCTCGCTTGTCACCGCACCCGGATCCCAGAAGAACCAAAGCACCCGCCACTGCTGCCAGACTTGCAAGGTTTCTAAGCTGCCGTGTCATTTCTACCCTCTCACTAGGAAAATCTTTCGCAACTGTACGGCAGAAACTTTAGCTGGAAAACCTTACGGAAGGGGTATTCGGGGTGTAATGGGAACCCACATTTGTGGAATGGTCCCATTTTGGATGAGGAAAAATGTGCTCCATGTGGTGCAGATTAGGCACAAGGCAGGGACGAAGACATTCACCGGGTCCCACTAAGGTGGGACGAACCGGCTCCCGCATCGGCGTTCCCCGCCGGAACGTTAAATTTAGGTTAAGCTAATTTGATCCTTCCGGGGATTGTGATTCCATTGCACTGAATACGTTCTGACGTTGGCCCTCCTCCGGTGGGCAAGGACCGATAGAGGAGAAGCCCTAGACGTGCCGTCCACAAGAACATTGCTGATGTGGCTGCTGCTGGCGCTGATCGGTGCGCCTGCGCTACGCCGGAGTGCTGCGCAGACCGGCTTGATGATTGACGCTCCGATGCCTCGCGATCAACAGCATGGATCGGTTGGCCCCGGTCGCGGGGCGGAGAACGGCAAGCCCGGCCAGGACGAGGCCCTGACCATGTTCCCGCATTCGGCGAGTGCACAGTGGTTTGTGGCTGGGCAGACGAACATCATCTTTCAGGCCCATCCAAGCTTCCACTCGCCGTATCAGGGCAGGAACAGCCTTCACGGCGCGGGTGAGTACAAGACTTCCCTGCTCGGGACGCTGTTTCTGGGATACCAGCTCGGTCGCGGCGTAGACGGCAAGACGCCGACCTGGAGCGAGCGCTACAACACCGACTTCATTACGGATTTTGAGTCGTCGGGCGGGCGGGGGCTGAGCCAGGCGCTGGGGCTGGCGGGCTTTACCAACCTTGACGTCGTACGCAATCCGAACCTGGGCTCGAAGCCCTACGTGGCGAGGGTTGAGTTTCATCAGACGATCGGGTTTACGAACGAGATGATCGAGGTACAACGCGGGCCGCTTTCATTGGCGACCGAGGCGCCGGCGCGACGGCTGGAACTACGGCTGGGCAAGATGTCCCTGCCCGATGTGATGGACATCAATGCCGTGCTGAGCGACAGCCATATGCAGTTCACCAACTGGACGGTGGACAACAACGGCGCATGGGATTATGCGGCGGACACGCGCGGTTACACATACGCGGGAGTGATCGAGTACCAGGACCGCAACTGGGCGGCGCGGTATGTGCTGGCGGCGATGCCGGTGGTGGCGAACGGCACCGATCTGGATTGGGCACTGAGCCGCGCGCGCGGACAGAACTGGGAGTTCGAGCTGCGACACGGCGTTTTGCCGGGACGCAAAGGGACGCAACGCGTGCTGGCCTTTGTGAACAACGCGCACATGGGCGACTACCGCGAGGCGGTGCGCGCGTATGTGGACGGCATTGATCCGACGCCGGCGATCACGAAGCACGAGCATTTCGGCGCGGTGAAGTATGGCTTCGGCTACAGCGTGGAGCAGCAGGTAACGGAACATTTGCGCGCGGCGGGGCGGTTCGGCTGGAACGAGGGGCAGCATGAATCGTTTGCCTATACCGAGGTGGATCAGACCGTGCTGCTGGGGGCGGACTATGACGGCGCGCAGTGGGGACGGAAGAACGACAAGGTTGGACTGGCGTTTGTATCGAATGCGATCAAGAAGGACCACCACAACTATCTTGCGGATGGCGGGCTGGGGTTCCTGTTGGGCGACGGGCGGTTGCACTACCGACGCGAAACGACGGAAGAGAGCTACTACAACGCGCACGGATGGCGGGGACTCTACTTCGCACTGGGACTCTCGCATATCGACAACCCTGGATATAACCGAGACCGCGGGCCGGTGTGGGTGCCTTCGGTGCGCTGCCATATCGAGTTTTGAGTGCTGGCCGCACGGCATAGGGGCCTGGGGCGCGAGTAGCTCAGTTCGTTTCCCTTTCGTCACTCACATCCAGTCGGATGGAAAATCTGGGTTGGTTGCATTCCTAACTAGCCGGGGGTCTTGATTCCCTGCTTCAACATCTCGATGGCTTTGCTTAGGCGCGCGGTACGTGTCTCTTCTTTCTTCGCTTCGGTGATCCAGCGGCAGTATTCCTTGCGGTGCGTATAGCTCAGCTTTTCGAATGCAGCGAGCAGGCCGGCTTTCTTCATCGCCGCAGCGAAGGCCACCGGGACTTCGATGATGCGCGGTGCTTCGTCCTTCCATAGCTCGACGCTGATGGTGTCGCCCGGCTGTTTGCCGATCTGATCACGAATTGCCTTAAGCAGGCCGATCATGTGTTGCGGATGGCCGTACTTGATGAGTGACCCGGTGTAGGGCACGTCGTCGAAGGTGGCCTGAATGGGCACGCGGCCTTTGGTGCCGAACTCTTTTTCCGTGTCGTACGGGAAGAGGATGTAGGCTCCGCCGCCGCTTCCGGATTCAATCCTGGCTTTGAACTTGTATTTCTTCATCTGGCTCGTCGTGCCTGGTCTTCGGAATGCTCCGACTCTATCGCACTATGTTGCGGACGAGTAGTGGTACTCCCGGCCCTTCACCCCTCTCCGGTTTCCCTTGTTTGACGCGGCTTCTGCCCCTCCCTATACTTCACCTCTCTCGAGATGCCTATCTGGGAAGGAAGCCTATGTTCAAGCGTTTGCTGCTGCTCGTTTTGTTGATTGCCACTACCGCCGCTGCCGGGCATGCAGAAGACGCATGGAGAGGTCATCAGCCTCGCCTCATCCCACAACATAGCGGCACGACACAGTTGCTGATCGCAGTCAGTCCGGTGAACTCCAGAGTGGTATGGGCAGCCGGAGCCGGAGGTACGTACGTCGTGACGACCAATGGCTGCTCAACCTGGAAATCCGGCGTAGTGCCGGGAGCCAAAAGCCTGCAGTTCCGCGATGTGCAGGGCGTGAGCGGCAGGGTCGCTTACCTGATGTCCATCGGGGACAATACCGGAGACTTCCGCATCTACAAGACGGAAGATGGCGGGGAGCATTGGCGCATTCAGTTCACGAATAAAATGCCGAATGCCTTCTATGACTGCTTTTCTTTCTGGACGCCCGATCGTGGCATCGCGCACAGCGATTCGGTCAACGGAGTCTTCCCCGACATTCGCACCTTCAACGGAAAGACCTGGCATTCGATCGCCAAGAATATGCCGCCAGCCCTCCCCGGCGAAGCTTCCTTCTCCTCAAGCGGAACCTGCATCACGACACTGGGATGGCAGGACGCCTGGATTGCTACCGGCGGCTCCAGCGTGGCCCGCATCCTGGCCACTCGCGACGGTGGCGACAGCTGGGATGCTTACGATACTCCGCTGGTAAGCAACCCGAATGCAGGCGGCCTCTCTGTCGCGTTCCGCGATCCCTGGCATGGCATTGTGGGTGGCGGCGATCTGACCTCGAACACCTCCGCCCAGGCCGCAATCTCGGAGAATGGCGGCCGCACATGGACGCTTACCAAGAAGCCTCCAATCTCCGGAGCGATCTTCGGCCTCGCCTATGCGCGTGGCCTCGAACACCGCGATAACTGGAGCCACGAAGGCCGCTTTGGCCATGAACACGATCGCACGGTCGTCATCACGACCGAAATGCAGCCGAAGTTTGCCTCCGGCGCAGCCGCCTGGACTCCCGATGAGGGACGCACCTGGTTCAAACTGCCGCAGGCCAGCGGTTACTGGGCGGTCGCTTTTGCGAATCCTGAAGCCGGATGGTTCGTCGGCAATAAGGGACACATTCTGAAGATCAGCTTCTAGTGCCCTGAGGAACGCGGCGGTTCATTTGTTTTGGCCGAGATGATGGCCAATATAATGCCCGCATGTACACGCCCCAGGCCGGCATCTTTGCTCTTGGAACTTCTTCCCATGCGTACCTGGAGTTTGACATTCTGGACGCGAAGAAATGCAAGGAGTTCGCCTCTACCATCTGCGCTATCCGTGAACCGCGGACGACCACGGGAGGAGTGAACTTCGTCATCGGATTTCGGCCTGAGCTCTGGCGCAACATTGCCACAAAGGACGCTCCGCCGGACGTGCAGGGCTTTAACAACAAGATTCAGGGCACAGAAGGATTTGTGATGCCAGCCACGCAGCATGACGCGCTGGTATGGCTCTCCGGCAGTGCTTATGACGTTGTCTTCGATATGGCCCGGTCGGTCATCCATGACCTCGCAGGGCAGGCCTCGCTGGGGGAAGATACATCGAGCTGGCCTTACCGGCACGATCGCGATCTTACCGGCTTCGTCGATGGCACGGAGAATCCAACGCTGCTCGACGCTCCTGGCGATGCACTCCTGCCCGAAGGAGTTCCCGGTGCCGCCGGCTCCGTACTGTTATTGCAAAAGTGGAAGCACAAGACGGCCGAGTGGGAAGCTCTGCCGATCGATCAGCAGGAGCGCATTATGGGACGCACCAAGCTCGACAGCATCGAACTTGAGAATAAGCCATCGGACTCGCATGTCGCTCGCACGGATCAGGATGAGTTTGGGAACATCTTTCGTCGCAACATGCCTTACGGAAACGTCGAAGACCACGGCACCGTGTTCGTCGGATTCAGTGCAGACCAGAAGCGGCTTTCCAGAATGCTCGATAGTATGGCGGGGCTGATTACCGGCACACGCGATGCCCTCACACGCTTTACTGAGCCGCTGACCGGCTCCTATTATTTTGTGCCTTCCGTCGAGAGCCTGCGGCGCTTACGGTAGGACGAACATGCAAGCTTCCCCTTCTGGCAAAAAGTAGCGCTAATTCTGAAGATCTAGTCTTAAACAGAATTGTTAAAAATATTTGACATACATAAGCGGAAGAGGCTATGTTCTGACGTGTTAAATATTTTTGACACGGAGTCATCGCAATGGCAACAAGCCTTTCCTATCGGGAAAAGTCTCTTTACGCTTCGCTCGCCGCGGAGCTTATTGTGTATGGCCCCTACTTTTTTCTGCACCAACAGAACTCCGTGAACAAAGTCACGGGCATGATCATCGCCATTATCGTGCTGCAGGTGATCCTGCAGTCGGTGATCGCCGCCTTGACGCGCAACCGTGTCACAGACGAACGGGACCGTTTGATCGAACTGCGAGGCTATCGTGCTGGCTATCTAACGCTCGCCTCACTGATGGTGGTCGGGCTGGGCATGTTGTGGTTTCATGCGACAGTCGGCCATCTCCGGTTGGACAACCGGATGGCGGGACTTCATTTCCTGAGCGTTTTCTTCGGTATGTTGGTCATCTCGGACATCACGAAGACCGCCACGCAGATTGTGACTTACCGGAGAGCGATCTGATGCCTGCTATACGCAATCAAATTCGCGAACTCCGGGCCGTGCGGGAGATGACGCAGCAGGAACTTGCAGATCGCGTCGGGGTCACACGCCAGACAGTCATCGCGATTGAGCAGGATAAGTACTCGCCTTCGCTGGAGACTGCATTCAAAGTCGCTTTGGTGCTTGGTGTGCCGATTGAGCAGTGCTTCCAGTACGATCCTCGCGGTAAGCGTTGATCGACAGTGAGAAAGCACTATCGCCTCACCGCCAACGGTGGATGCCGGTTCCCTACTCGGGCGGCCTAATTCGGCGCAGGATTGTATTGCGGCAAGATCCGCGACTCTGAACGAAAGACGTGGTATGGGCCAAAAGCAACATCGTTCAGTATGGTCTCAAAGCGTCCGTAGACTCCAAAGCTTTCACCCCATTCGTTCAAGATCGTCACCGTGCGCTGCCTCGAAACGGAGACACTTCTTGTGGGGCCGATGTAAGTCCTGCCACCAATGACGACGGGGCCGTACTCCACCATGATCTCGGAAGTTGACAACGGCAGCCTTGGCTCCAGATCGGCAATGACTGTGAGCCGCCGAACAGCCCCGCTCGCGGGATCGATCGCGATCTCCCCGTGATAACCGCTCGTTTTCTGGAAGACAATCGAGCCATCGGGATCCGCGAGGCAGCAGAACCCCACCTTGAATTCAGACGCAGCGAGCGGGATCGCATAACGAAAGACCGCGAGTGGTGTGTCGGTACCTTGTTCCCAGTGGTCCCACACAAATTCGCTTTTCGGATTCGCGGCCTCGGCGAAGGCCATAGCTAAAATCGGTCCGAAGGTTCCCCGCGTATCCAGGTTGCGGACTTGCGTTCCCTTCAGTTTCTTTTCCTTCCCAGCGTCTGCGACTTCCTTGCCGTCTCGAAAAAGCACTGTGGCTTTAGAGGTTTTGGTCGCGTGCAACGACTGTTCTATCGCCAAGGTCTTCCAGAGCTGCGGATCTTTTCCTTCAGGCTCATCAAACTGGACGGTAGTGCGCGCAGCAAAAAAGTCTGGCAACTTGTGCATCGTCTTCACCAGGTATTCGATCATTCGTGAGAGCATCCGCCGCCGTGCGGCCGAGTCCAGCGGCGCTGTGGCAAGAATCTCCGACGGCGGGAGTGAAAGGAATGCCGATCTGTCAGCCACTGCTACGAGTGCCGCCCGGGATTTTTTCCCAGGCATGCGGGCGCTCCAGGACTGTAGCTTTGCGCTGCTCATCCGGTCAGTCAGCTCCACACTAGCAAGCTTCTCGGCGACCTCTTTATCTCGGCCAGTCGTGGCCCGCTCCAGCATCTGCTCCAATTGAGCTACCGTGATGGGCTGCGCGTTCCAAGGTTGATCGTGGTAAGTAGGTTGGTTGTAGTACGCGGTACTCGTGTGCGCCTTCATGCCGGGTTCGGCTACTGCGATTTGAAGGTCGTGATATTCATCCACCTGCTGGGTACGTGGAGGGTCGAAGGTAAGCGTATAGAAGTTGTGCGCTTGCTGAATCAACTCGCCGATTGGCCCGCGCAGGTCGCCACCGGTATTCAGTACGCCGCCGCCGCTTTGCGTTGCGAGCACGGCCAATGCGAGATGACCTGATTTAACCTCTTTCTGGGATTTCACCGGACCGAGAAACTGCTGATAGAAAAGGTCCGGGTCCCAAAATGGCCGCGCGGTAGCGCTCCATAGGGTGATGCGGGCTTCGCGTATGCGGGTGGAGAATTCGGTGACGGAGTCAAATGAGATATCGCATCCGCCGGCCGTAATACCTTCCACTCGGTTACATTGCCCTTCGACCGGCCACCCCGGACTTATCCAGAACAGCAACTTCCTACCCGGCTTTCGGCGCTCCTGAATCACGATCGCGCCAAGAGCGTTCAACGAAATGCGGTTCGCCTTACCTTCCGGAGTCATTGCAACGCCCTTGGGCGCTCCGCGGCCCTGGCCTGACTGCAATACCGCAGTTTTTCTAACGACCGGTAGCTCCTTTCCACTGGCAATTTCAGCGGCTAAGGCGTCCCCATCGATGGAAGGCGCAGGCGTGGACGATAGCACTGCACGGGAGAGGACAAAGATGGAGACTGGCTCGGCAAGATGCCCGTGATTTGCGCGCAGCAGCTTCTCCACCGAATTTTTCGCTGCGGAGACCTGTTCGGGAGGCAAGTTCAAGGTATCGATTACCAGAATGATTTCGACGGGCGTGTCGGCCTTGGCAGAGACTCCGTCGAAGGCTTGAAAAGTAACAATCTTCCCGAGCTGGTCGTTGTCGCGCAACGTAAAGTCCTGTTGCTTGAGGCCGGTCACTGGATTTCCCGACTTATTCCTCACCACGACATCAAGCCTGATCATCCCCTGAGTGGGATCGGGCATGGGACTGGGCTCAACCTCGACTGGGATAGAAAGCCAGGGCTGACTGAGCGAGGGCTCACTCTGCTGCGCGAAAGTGAGCGCAGGCAAACATAAGAGAAGCACTACGCAAATGCGGAATGGCCCAGTCAGCGGATTCAAGCTTGCCCCGGCTTCTTCGCAGGAAGTATACCGTTGCGCCGAACTGTCTACCCTGCACGGCACACCGGCTTCGCGGAAAACTACGGCGTAGCTGACGCCTTTTGCCCTGGATCTCAAGAATGCTGTTCGGAGAATCAGGTTCGTTTTGGCTCTGCCATTTTCACGCACCGGGATGCTTAGTTAGGCGAATCCTTTCGGACGCTCCGCAGCTACGTTGAAGGCTCGCTCCAGCGCGAGACCTACGCGGCCGAGCAGGCCCTCGTCGAAGAGGCGGCCGATCAATGTGACGCCGTGAGGGACGCGGCGGGGCGGATTGAATTTCGGCAGCGGGTGATGCGGGTCGGGCGCCCAGTCGCTGCGGGCCTGGCCGACTTCGACGAAGCCGGCGCGCAGGGTGAGCGATGGGTGGCCGGTGAAGTTGGTGAGGGTGAGCATCTCGTCGCGCAGCGAGGGGACGAGGAGCACGTCGACTTTCGAGAAGACCTCGGCCATGTGCTGGGCGACCTTGCGGCGGAGGCGGTCGGCCTGCACGAAATCGACGGCGGAGAGGAAGCGCGCCTGGCGGAAGGAGTTGGGCCATGCATCGGCGGTCTGCATGCGGAGCTGGTCTGTCTGGTGCGACAAGGTGAGCTCCTCGAAGGCGGCAGCGGCTTCTGCAAAGAGGATGAGATCGAGAGAATCGTAAGGCCAGTTGGGAATGGAAATGGCGACCGGCTCCATGCCGAGCTTCTTCACCTGATCGATTGCGGCGCGATCGACGTCGGTGGCGGGCGGCTCGGCGAGCCATGAGGGTATGTATCCGACACGGATACCTTTTACCGGAAGTGTGGCGTTGTAGTCGAGGTGACTGGGAACGCAGGACAGGTCGCCGCCGCCCTTGCCGTCCTGATCGGGGCCGGTGATGGCGTGGAGGACGAGCATGGTGTCCTCGACCGAGCGGGCCATCGGGCCAAGCTTGTCGAGCGACCAGCAGAGCGTCATGGCGCCGGTGCGCGGGACGCGGCCGAAGGTGGGGCGCAGGCCGGTGACGCCGCAACGCATGGACGGGCTGACGATGGAGCCATCCGTCTCGCTGCCGATGGCGAAGCCGACGAGGCCTGCCGCAGTAGCAGATCCCGGCCCGGCACTGGAGCCGGAGGAGCCTTCTTCCGGCAGCCATGGGTTCATGGTCTGGCCGCCGAACCAGACATCGTTGAGTGCGAGCGCGCCGAGGGAGAGCTTGGCAACGAGGACGGCGCCGGCGGCATTGAGGCGCTGAACGACGGTGGAGTCGCTCTTCGGGATGCGATTGCGAAAAGGTTCCGCGCCGTAGGTGGTGGGGATGTTGGCGGTGTCGAGTAGATCCTTTGCGCCCCAGGGAATGCCGTGGAGCGGACCGCGATAGCGGCCCGCGGCAATTTCCTTGTCGGCGGCGCGTGCCTGCTCGAGTGCGTGGTCCTTCGTGAGCGTGATGACGCAGTGCAGCGTGGGATTGAAGCGCTGGAGGCGGTCGAGATAGATGCTCGTGAGGCGCTCGGAGGTGAGCTGGCGGGTGCGCACCCATCGGCTGAGTTGGGACACGTTGGCGAAGGCAATGTCGTCGTCGTTTTTGGGCAGCGGCGTGGAAGCGGTGGACGCGGGGACGAAGTGATCGTGCTGCGGCGGCGCGGGGATGCCGGGGAGCATGGGGTTCCACTCGGTGGCGGGAGCGAGCGTGGGCTCCAGCGGAACTTTGCGGGGCCCGGTGCGGCGCTCGTAGAGAGGCGCGATGGCTTGCCGCCAGTTCTCGGCGGCGAGGTTCTTCTCGGGCGTGGTCAGCGAGACCCGGACGAGCTTTTCCGCCTCGGTGAAGGTGACGCCAGAGACCTCCGGGCCTACGGCGGGGGCGCTGGAAAAGTTGGGCGGCGCACCTGCCGGTGCGGGGCCGCTCGCGGCGGGCGCTGGCGCGGCCTGCTCACCGGGTTGCGGCGTGGTGTGGCAGCCGACAGCGGTAGCGGCAAGGCCAAGTGAACCATATTTGAGAAAAGCGCGGCGGGATTTAGGCAGGTTGTTCAGGGACATGGCGGTTGAGAGGGATTGTACGGGCGGGACCTCAGGTGTGGCACTTCAGGGCCACCGGGCGTGGGTTTTCATCTCGTGGAGAGATTCCGGAGGCAAAAAGCGATTTTTTGTTGACGAAACGTCTTGTTCAGTCGCAGAATTTGATCAATTGGGACACAGGCTTTCACTATTAAAGCGTGTGCATCAGAAATCGCTTTCTCGATCAAAGCCGTGCCCGCGCGTTCTTCGACAATAAGCCCCACTTTTGGAGATCCCCCATGGATCGGTTGTTCACGGCGCTTTGCGCCATTCTTAAAAATGGTATCGCTCTCATAATTGCGGGCACCCTGTTCGTGGCGGCTCCGCTCGAGGCGCAGGTGGACCAGGGTTCTGTAACCGGCACGGTAACGGATTCGAGCGGCGCAGTGATTCCCAACGCTACCGTGACACTGACCGACAACGGCACCGGGTTGACGCTGACGCGTGCGACCAGTGGGAGCGGCTTTTATGCCTTTACGCCGGTGAAGGTCGGCAACTACACGCTGAAAGTCAGCGCTAATGGTTTCGTGTCAGAGTCGCGACCGAATCTGCGCGTGGACGTGAGCCAGCGGCTAGGCGTCAATGTGGCATTAAAGCCGGGCGCGGCCAGCCAGGTAGTGACGGTGACGGCGGCGCCCCCGCTGCAGACCGAAGACGCATCCACCGGCCAGGTGTTCGAGACGAAGACGATCAACGACACGCCGTTGAACGGACGCAATTATGTGTTCATCGCACAACTGACGACGGGCGTTGCGCCGCCAAACCAGGGCTTCGGCCAAGTGGCGGGGAGCGGCGATTTCACCTCGAATGGGGGTCGCGTGTCGCAGAACAATTTTGTCCTGGATGGCGTGGACAACAACTCCAACATGCAGGACTTCCTGAACGGCGCGACATACGCCGTGCGGCCGCCGCCGGATGCGCTGGAGGAGTTCAAGGTACAGAGCAGCGACTACAGCGCGGAGTTGGGCCGTGGCACCGGTGCTTCGATTAACGCGTCCATCAAAAGCGGCACCAACAACCTTCATGGAAGCCTGTGGGAGTATTTCTCGAGCGACAAGCTGGATGCTGCGGACTACTTCGACCGCACGGGAAAGACGGCGTACCACCGCAACCAGTTTGGAGCGACCATCGGCGGCCCCTTCTGGAAGAACAAGCTGTTCTTCTTTGGCGACACGCAGGCGACGCTGATCTCGCAATTCGTTGCGGCGCAGCCAAACAACACGGTGCCGACGCTTGCGATGCGGAATGGCGACTTCTCGGAGCTGCTGGATCCAGCCAACACAAACGGCAACGGCGCGATTCCCCTGTATCTGGCGGGCGGCAATCCGACGCCGACCGCTGGCGGGACGGAAGACCCGAACGGCCCGCAGCGCTACCTGACTTGTAATGGCGCGCAGAACGTGATCTGTCCCAACCTCATCAATCCAGTTGCGCAACGCATCCTGAATCTCTTTCCCGCGCCCAACCAGGGCGGCCCGCACCAGGCCTTCCAGAACTACACGATTCCGCCGAGCGCCGCCACGAACAACACGACGCAGTATGATCTGCGGCTCGACTTCAACCCGACATCGAAGGACCAGGCCTTTGGCCGCTACAGCTATTCGAACAATCCATCGGACTCGAAGCCGCCGTTCGGGATTCTGGATGGCGGATCGTTCGGTGTCGGCGGACGCAATGATAACTACGGGAAGAGCGGCGTCTTCAGCGAGACGCACTTCTTCAATCCGACACTCTCGAACGAGTTCCGCGTCGGCTACAACTGGCTGTTCGCGGCCTACCAGCAGGCTAACAGCAACGTGAATTTAGCCGCGCAGCTCGGAATGGGTGGCATTCCCTTCGGCCCCCACCTCGGCGGCATGCCGGACATCGGCCTCGGCGGCATCCAAAACAGCAGCGGTATCAACAGCATTGGGGTCGCGGCCTATGTGCCGTCGGACGAGCTGCAGAATGTGCTGCAGATCGTCGATAACGTGTCCAAGGTGTGGGGACGGCACAGCCTAAAGTTCGGAGTGAACTTCCAGCATGTGCGCTTCTATGGCCTGCAGCCGCCGAACGGCCTGGGCAGCGAGAATTTCAACGGCACGTATACCAGCGATCCCGGCAATCCAAGCATCATCTCCGGTTCGAGCGTCGCGGATTTCATGCTGAACCAGATGAACAATTCTTCGCTCACCAGCTCGAGCCCCTTCACGGACGTGCGCTGGTACGAGTCGGCCTTTGCGCAAGATGACTGGAAGGTGACGCCGCGACTGACGTTGAACCTGGGATTGCGCTGGGAATACACGCAGCCGATCCGCGAAGTGCACGACCAGCAGGCGAACTTTGTCGGCAACTTTGCAGGAATGAACCAGGGCAGCGGCACGTATCTGATTCCCTCTTCGCAGCGGAACTACCCCATCAATTCCACACTGCTGGGGCTGTTCGCGAAGGACAACATCAGCGTGCAGTACACCTCGAACAAATCGCTGATCGAACCGGCGTATCTCAACTTTGCGCCGCGTATTGGCGTGGCCTACATGCTGAACAACCGCACGGTACTGCGCGCCGGCGCGGGTGTCTTCTACGGAGGACTCGAGAACATCGGGCTGGGACTGAACCTGGGCTACAACGCGCCGTTCTTTGTGAGCGCAAGCTTCAATCCGGTGCCGAACGTCTGCCAGAACGTGAATGGCACTGTCACTTGCCCGACCAACGGACAGACGCTCGAGAGCGGCTTCAGCGCGGCTATCAACGCGCCGAATGGCGGCCTGCAGAACTTTGCCAACCTGCCGACGATCTATGCGCGGTCGCAGAACGGCAAAAGCGCCTACACGACGGCGTACAACCTGACCTTGCAGCAGTCACTGACAAATACGGTGACCTATACGCTGGGCTACCAAGGCAATGTGAGCCGGCGGCTACAATCGAGCTACGGCGCGAATACCTTCCCAGGCATTGTGCCCAAGGGCGCGGACAGCCAGACATATCAACCATTCTTCGACTTCGGCAACATCGTCAACGTTGCGAACGAGGGCGTGGGACGCTATGACTCGCTACAGGCGAAACTGGACAAACGCTACTCGAATGGCCTGTATTTTCTGGCCGGGTATACCTGGGCGCACTGCCTGGATGATGCCTTCGGGCCGATCGGGCAATCAGCATACGGCGGCTATCGCAATCCGAACTTCCTGGGCTTCCGCTTCGACTACGGAGCGTGCACGCAGGACACACGCAACCGCTTCACCTTCTCGCCGCAATATGAGCTGCCGTTCGGCGCAGGCAAGCGATTCCTGAATCACAGCGGCATTGTGAATCAGGTGGCCGGCGGCTGGAAGACCAGCTTCATCTTCCAGGTGCAGAGCGGCGCTCCGGTCTTTCTAACCTCATCGAACCAGGGCGGGAGCTATCCGGTCAGGGTCTCCGACCCGCTGAAACCTGGCGGCACGGCTGATCCAGCGACGCAGCCGGAATTCAATTGCGCAACCAAGACCAAGACGATCCAGTCCTGGTACAACCCATGCGCCTTCAGGAACCCACCACGGGCCACGCTTGGCCCTGACGATCCTGCGGGGAACCTGATCAATATCTCGCATGCCGGGCTGCTTCCCTTCGGACCGCCGGGACGTCAGTCGATCTCCGGGCCGGGCTTCAACCGGCTGGATATGTCGGTGTTCAAGTCGTTCCCCATTCCGGTGCACGAGTCGTCGGTGGAGTTACGGGTGGATGCTTTCAACGTCTTCAACCATCCGGCGTTCGGCAATCCGAATACCGGTCTGCAGGGCAGCAACGCGAGCGCGATCAACAACTCGCGCTTCAGCGGGCTGATCCCGAGTGCGCGGCAACTGCAGTTCTCTGCCCGATACGCCTTTTGATCGTTGTTGGGCCTCCCTCGCCACCCTGGTCCTCTGGGCCAGGGTGATTTTTTGCCCGGGAGGTAGGGCCAGTTGAATCTTTCTCTTGATATCAAGCATCTTTATATCGAGACAATGACGAAAGTCGGGAAATTCGAAAAAGCAGATGACCTGAGCGGAGTCCACCTGTGGCTGGTGCTTTGGAAGGCTGCCCGGGCGGTGGAGGCTCAGGCGCAGCGCAGCATTGCGCGGTTTGGTATGGTGCAGAGCGACTTTGGCGTCTTGGAGGCCCTGCTGCACCGTGGACCTCTCTCTGCAAAGCAACTGGGAGCGAAGGTGCTGCTGACCAGCGGGTCGGTGACTGCCGCAATCGACAGGCTGGCGGCGCGTGGGCTGGTGCGGCGGGAAGATGACGCGCACGACCGGCGCGCATGCATTGTGCATTTGACTGCAGCAGGCAGACGGCTGATCGAGCGTGCCTTCGCGCAGCATCGCACAGAGATGGAAGATGCGTTGAAGGAATTTGCCCTGGAGGACCGGCGCGCCCTGCTTCCGCTGCTGCGGCGGCTGGGCAGGATTGCAGAAGCAGCGTCGGCCGCCACGGCGACTTCGTCAGGAATGGTGAAGGAGGCGCCAGCTTTGAAGCTGAGTGCCGGAAGGAGCAGCAAATGACACAGAAAAAAGTACTGGGCACATATAGCGCGGGATCGAACCATTGGGTCGGAGACGGCTTTCCAGTCAGGAACCTATTCCCTTCTAACGGAGTGGAGGTAAGCCCGTTCCTGATGCTGGATTATGCGGGGCCACTGAAGTTTGAGCCTTCATCGAAGCCGCGCGGCGTGGGCGAGCATCCGCATCGCGGATTCGAAACCGTGACGATCGCGTATCAGGGATCGGTCGGCCATCGCGACTCGGCCGGTAACAGCGGGGTGATCTACCCCGGCGATGTGCAGTGGATGACCGCGGCCTCCGGCGTCGTGCACGAGGAGCTGCACGAGGCGGAGTTTACGAAGAACGGCGGCGTCTTCGAGATGGTGCAGCTCTGGGTGAACCTGCCCAAGGCGCAGAAAATGTCGAAGCCGCGCTATCAAGGAATCACGAAGGACCAGATCCCCGTGATCGAGCTACCGGGTGGCGGATACGCGCGCGTGATTGCGGGCGAGCTGCTGGGCAGGCTTGGGCCGGCGAAGACGGTCACGCCGGTGGGGCTGTTCGACTTGATCCTGAAAGCTGGCGAACGGTTTGAATTGCCGCTGCCGGACGGACACAATGCCGCGGTGGTGTTGCGCAAGGGCGATGTTCTGTTAAACGGCACCGAACGGTTGCACGGCGAGGCGCTGATCGCCCCGCTCACGGAAGAGGGCGACGGTGTGAACCTCGAAGCGAAGGAGGACACGCAACTCTTGATCCTGAGTGGCGAGCCGATTGACGAGCCGGTCGCGAGCTATGGCCCCTTCGTGATGAACACGCAGGAGGAGCTGAAGCAGGCGGTTGCGGATTATCGCGCCGGACGTATGGGCCACCTGGGCTGATAGCCAGGTCCGCGCGAGGCGCTCGCAAGGGCGCCTCGCTGTTTTGCATTGGTCTATTTCCATCCAAGTCTCGAACCACAGTGGAAAGGCACGTTCGCCGCCTAGATATAACTTAACCACGGCCATGTTTTATGGCGGCGCTTATAGTCCGCGAACCATACACACGGAAAGTAGAGCACGACCATGACGACGAACCACGTCAGGTAGACCACAGGCAGGCCGTGGCCATAGCCGTCGGGCACTTCGTTCATCCAGAAACTGCCCTTCCATAGCCACGCGACCGGCTGGTGGGAGAGCTTGGCCAGGAGAATGGCGGCGAAGTGGATGGCATAGAGATGGAGAACATAGAAGAAGAGCGGCACGCGTCCGAAGACGACGATCGGCTTCGCCCAGCGTTCGAAGTGCGGAGACGTGCTTAGCCTGTCCACTGCAGAAAAGAGGATGAGCGATGGGCCAAGAATCATCAGCAGGAACTGCAATGACGGCGGATACTTTTCCAGGTCGAGAAAGCTGACGATACTCATGGCCAGCGTGTTCTGCGGATGCCATTGCCCGGGCGAGCTCGCAGCCAGGCCGGCAACCGGATTGCCATAAGCGTTAAAGGCCCGCAATAAAAGGAACGCGGCGGTCGCGACACCGCCGAGCAGAAGCATGAGCCGCGCACGCTGGTCGGCTGGCCGATCAAAGACCTTGCCGAAGACATAACCCAGCGCCATCACGCCAACCAATGGAACCAGCGGAAAGAGCACAAAGAAATGCGTGTGCGGGATGACGCCTCTGCGATGCAGAATCATCCACACGCCAGCGAAATTTCCGAGCTGCGCTGGCCGAATGCTATCGAAGAGATTATGGAACAGAATCAGTACGAGGCCGAAGGACAGCAGAG
Organism: uncultured Acidobacteriaceae bacterium; assembly: GCA_963797895.1. Taxonomy (GTDB): domain Bacteria; phylum Acidobacteriota; class Terriglobia; order Terriglobales; family Acidobacteriaceae; genus KBS-83. The sequence continues at coordinate 165,634 of CAWCRD010000005.1, read as the reverse complement.
CCTGGTTGGGAAGACGTATGAGCAGCGCCAGCAGAATCATCGAGCATCCGATGGACCAGATGATGCCGCCCATCTGCCAGAAGGTGAAGGTCCACGCGTACTCAATGACAGTGAATTCCAGCAGGATGAGCCAGAGGCCGCGGGTCCATAGGAAGCGCGAGACGGCGCCGATGGAGCCGGTCTTACTCCGCAGCAGATAAGCGCCCGTGCCTGCCAGGAAGAAAAACATCGGCGCGCAGAAATGCGTGATCCAACGGGTAAAGAAGAGCGCAGGCCAGGTGTGTGCGATGTTCTCCGGTTGGAACGGGATGTTGGTGAGGAAGTCGCGCGAGTGATCGATCGCCATGATGACCATGACGAGACCGCGCATGAAGTCGACCGAGATGATGCGGGAGTTCTGGCCCGGGACGTTGCCCGCACGCTCCGGTGCAGGCACGGTCGTCACGGCTGCTACGGCGTCAGACATGCGCTCTCCTTGTCTGTCGCGATGACTTTACACGGATTTCCAGAACTTATGGCGGCGGGCTTCCCATTCTTCGGTCGAGAAGAGACGGGGGCCTACCTCGATGAGGCGCGGCAGCATGTTGAAGATGGAGACCTGGGTCCACATCTTGTCCTGGCGCGTGCGGAAGCCCTTTTCGTTCAGGTCGCTGGCGATGCTGGAGAAGGGGAAATCCTGCACCAGCAGGTCCATCATCTGGATGAGGATTTGGTTCTCGCGCAGATCGACTTCCAGGCGCGTGCAGTCATCGGAGATGCGCAGGCCGTAGGGGATATCTTCATTGAAGGCACCCTGGGTCGGCATCTCGTTGGCGGGCAACTCGCGCCGCCATTCAATGGAGACCAGTTGCCATCCTGAGGCAGTGCGCTCCTGCAGGATCGATGGGTTGAAAGGCCCGGAGATAACATCGCGTATCCGCTCAAACTGCGCCATGGGTGCCCTCCTGAGCGACAGGGCAGTCGATCGCCCCGCCTGCTATGGCGTAGGGGAGGAGGCAATTCGCAGGCCAATCCTGTAGGCCATAGAAGGCCGGATTTCTCCGGTTTTCCAGGGAAATAGCCTACTCCTGTGTTCGGTCTTGCAAATAGCTGTTCGGTAGTGGACAGTCGTGGCCCGTATTCACCAGGTGTAGTGGACCGTGTAGGTGACGGTGGTTGAAGACTCGGGTTTGACGGTGATAGGAAATTCCATGGTGCTGGAGTTCCGCTTGGTGTAGTGGGCGGAGTTGTGGGTGACCTCCCAGTTCGCGGCGCGGTAGAGATGTTCGATGACCGTGACGGTGACCGGCTCGGATTTCTGGTTTTTCACCTCAATCGAGAAGGACTCGTCCATGGAACGATGATCGGTGTCGACTTTGAAGTCCGTTTGCGTGCGTTTCCCTTTGATATCGAAGGCATCACCAGTTGCGAAGCGGACCTTCTCGTTACGCGGGGTGTGGGTAATCTCAGCTTCGCCGGCAAACTGCATGGCGCCGCCTTTGTCGCGACGATACAGACGGATGCGGCCGGCGGGTAGCGGCACGCCGAGGTGGTTGGCGGTGGAGTTGGTGAACTCGTTGATGACAGCGACATGACCATTGCCATTGACGCCGTATCGCGAATCCATGATGTAGCCGCCGGGGCCTCCGTCATAGCTTTGGAATTCCGGGGTTGCGTCGTATTCGTAGCGGCGAGTTACGGGGATTGCTTTGGCGGTGAGAAACTCGACCTGTTTGGTCTCGCCATTGTGCAGTGAAGTCGTTCGGTTCAGGTCGTAGAGGTGGTATTCGTCCAGGTTCTGCTGGGTGACCGCTGCGTTGCCATTTACTACGACTGATCTCGCCATGGCCAACATATACGGCCGCTGCTCAGGCTGTATTTTTGCAACGTTGCCAGCCATGAGCTGAATCCGCGCCGCGGGGAAATCCACGCCGGAGTTGTTCTGCATGGTGATCCACCCGACGATGTCCATGGGCTCGGTTGTGCTGCTGGCGCCGGCATTGGCGACAAGGTTGTAGGTCGCCGACCAGGTGAAGCCACGAGTGATGTAACTGAGCTCTGCGGGAAAACTCGCGGCGCGATCGGAGGCGATCTGCCAGCGGAGCGTCGGCTTCAGCAGCAGGCCGTTCGTGCTTGCTGGAAAGACCGGCGTGCCGGGGAGCTGAAACTGCATCTTGCCAGCGACATCGATGAGCGGTGGATTCGCGCGCAGAATTTTTCCACGCACGAGAATAGGAGTTTGCGTGTGGGTCTTGTCATCGATATACGTGTTGGTCTGGAAGTCGATGGTCTGGCCTTCGTACTTCTGCAGCAGCCAATCCTGATTCACGATAGCCGCATCGTAGTTTTGCTCGACGACGGAGAAGTCGTGCTTGCCGGACGCGTCACGGAGGACGACGGAGTCGGGCTCGAGCTGGCTGGTGACCTCTGTCGTGGTGACTTCATTCGGGCCTGGCTGTAGCGCCAGATCGACCGAAGTGCGGGCGACGGCGAAATCCTGGTTGTAGATCGTGAGCGAAACCGGCGCGCCAGCTTGCTGTGCTGGAGCTTGCGGGATAGCGGAGGCGAACGCAATGAGAGCCAGGACAGAAAATATTCGACGCATGCGACAGAGATCTCCTTCGGCAGATAGGAATACGCTGCTTGCGGGAGGGGAGGATGCAGTGAATTTGCCCGTTGGGAGATTAGACACCGGAGCACAGCATTCGGCACCTGGATGTGCCGATTCGGGCGAATTGCGCTACATCGATGCGAGTGCAATCGCAACAGCAGCAGCGCCCATCAGCAAGCTCATGCGATCGGTCAGGGCGAAGACTACCGGGTCTTCATCAAGCTCCCCGCGCGAGGCCAGCAGCCAGACGCGGCAGAGCCAGAGAATCATGAGCGGAGTCATCAGCCACATACGGACGTGGTGATGGTAGAGACTATGGACCTCCGGCTGGCCGATGTAGACGGAGAAGATGACGATGGCAGCAAAGGCGCTGGAAGTGCCGAAAGAACGGACCTGTTCAATATCGTTGAGCAGATAGCCGCGCCCATTGGAGAGTTGTGTACCGGCACTGCGCACGTTTTGCAGCTCGCTGAAGCGCTTCACCATGGCGAGAGAGAGAAACATGAAAACCGCGAAGGCCGCGAGCCAGGGGGAGATATAGGTGTCCGTGGCCGCGGCGCCTGCCAGCATGCGGAGGGTATAGAGCGCCGAGAGCACCACGACGTCGAGAATGACGATCCGCTTGAGCGCCATCGAGTACGCGAGCGTGGTGACGAGATACAGCAGCAGCCAGCCTACAAAGCTGTGCGGCAGAAGAAGAATCGCTCCAGTGAGCGAAGCGGCGAGAAAGACCGCAGATATAGCCATGCCGCTTGCAGCAGAGAGATTGCCGGAGGCAAAGGCGCGCTTACGCTTGCGCGGGTGCTGCCGGTCGGCCTCGATGTCCAGCAGGTCGTTGATAATGTAGGTGCCCGACGCACAGAGTGAAAAGCAGATGAAAGCCAGCAGGGCGGAGAGCATCACATTGCTGCGCACACTGTGGGCCAGCAGCGGCGGCACAAAGATCAGCGTGTTCTTCGCCCACTGATGCACGCGGATCGCTTTGATGAAGGTGCGAAGTGGGCTGGTGTGGTCAGTGAACGTGTGTTCTGGCTTGAGGCCGCGGGCGCGCATCGCCATGCGGAGACCGGCGCTGGGATTGGCCACCATGGGAGCAGCCGCGGCAGCGAGCAACGGCAGGTCCGGGCGGGCATTGCCGATGTAGTCGAAATCTCCAGCGAAGCGGTTGCGAAAGCCGTTCAGCTTATTGGGTCCGATGTTGTTGGTGGCGCCGTCGGAGGAGAGCACGCCTTCAAAGATGTTGAGGTGCTGCGCGATGCGATCTGCAAGGCCGGCATCTGCCCCAGTGGCGAGATAGAGCTTGCGCCCCTCGCCGCGCTGGGCCATCAGATATTCGAGCAGCGGGCGATTGTAGGGCAGGTGCTCGACACTGAGATTAACCCGCGCCGTGACCTGGCGCTTGAGGTTGGCTTTTCCTTTGAGCACCCAGAGCGGGGCCTTGAGTGCTTCGAGCGGGCGGGTGCGCACCAGCAGCAGCAACGAATCGACCAGCGTGTCCGATTTGACGAGGGTGCCGTCAAGGTCCACACAGAGGGGCCGGTCGAGAGCTGGAGATGCGGTGGTGGCCATGCGGCTCCTGACGGCCTGCGGAACTGCCGCGCGATGGGGCAAGAATACCAAACGGCTGCAGCACAACTATTAGCGAGGCGGTTTCAGGCCGGGGCCGCCCTTTGCTTCAAAAATTGATGGAACCGGCAGCAGCCGTCTTCGTATAGATAGCTGAGAGCCATGAAGATCCTGGTTGCGGGAGCTTCCGGCGCGATAGGGCAGGCACTTGTTCCGCTGCTGGTCGCGGCCGGTCACGATGTGGTTGGAATGGCGCAGCGTCCGCGCAGCACGGAAGATCGTGCGCGCGCTGGGTGCGGAACCGCGGACTGCGGACGCGCTCGATGCTGCCGCGGTGCTCGCCTGCTTCCGCGAGGTACGGCCGAAGTGGTGATTCACCAGGCGACGGCCATTCCGGCAGCGGTGGACATGCGGCACTTCGACCGCGACTTTGCATTGACCAACCTGCTGCGCACCGAGGGCACGCGCAACCTGCTGACGGCTGCGTGGATGTGGGGGCGACGCACTTCATCGCGCAAGGCTTCGCGGGATGGACGTACGGGCGCACGAACAATGGCGGCAAGCCAATTAAGACTCCGCGGACTGCGAAATTGAAGACCGAGGAAGATCCGCTTGATCCCGATCCGCCGAAGCAGTTGCGTACGACGCTTGATGCGCTGAAGACGCTGGAGCAGGCGGTGCTGTCGGAGGGGCGCATCGACCGGCACTGTGCTGCGATACGGGTGGTTTTACGGGCCGCATACATCGATCGGGAAAGATGGCTCCATCGTGCAGGCAGTGCGGCGGCGCAAGCTGCCGCTGGTGGGCGAAGGCGCGGGCCAGTCGGTCGTTTGTGCACATTGACGATGCGGCAAGCGCGACCGCAGCGGCCGTTGCAGTCAGGACGCGGCGGCGTTTACAACGTGGCCGATGATGAGCCGTCGCCAGTCTCCGAATGGCTGTCGTTTCTGGCGCATTGCGCACACGCCCAGCCGCCGCGCCAGGTTCCGGCATGGCTCGCAAAGCTGCTGATCGGCGAGCATGTGGTGGCGGTGATGAACGAGATTCGCGGCGTGTCCAATGCGAAGATCAAGAGCGAGCTGGATTGGACGCCGCGCTGGCCGAGCTGGCGAGAGGGTTTTCGCGACACTCTGAAGAATGCTCCTTTACCGGTGAGGGAGCTTTTCGGCACGACCCAGCTCGAATCCCGGCGATGAGTGCTTCGAAACACTACCCCGTTCCGCCTTTAGTAAGCCCAATTCTCTTAGCCGGTGTATTCCTCTTCCTCGGTCTGCGCGATGGCCACGGCGTGGCTGCTTTGCTGCGCGATCAATGTGCCAATCGCTACGGCGCCCAGGCAGAGCAGGACGGAGAGACCGATGTTCAGCAGCGCCTTGCCCCACGCGCCGGAGCGCAGCAGGTCGAAGGTCTGCAGGCTGAACGACGAGAAGGTGGTGAAGCCGCCGCAGAGACCGACCATGACGAAGATTCGTGTGGACTCCGGCACGGCCCAGCGGCTGCCGGTGACGGTCAGCGTTCCGAAGAAGCCGATGATGAAGGAGCCGATGATGTTGATGAGAACGGTGGACCAGGGAAAGCTGCCGCTGTGCCGAGGCAGCATCTCGCTGCCCAATGCATAACGCAGGCAGCCGCCGATGGCGCTGCCCAAAGCAACCCACAGATATAGGTTCATCTCCTGCCTCACGTGTCGCCGCAGCGGACCGTATCCGGCGCTGCGGTTGGATTGGCAGGAGTTATCAGCCGGGTGGCGGGCTTGAGGACCGGAGGTCCTCGGGGGAAACTCCATTCCCCTTTGCTTTAATTTAGAGCAAAGCGGCGAGGCCGAGGATTCGCATTCTGCCTTTGTTCCAGTTTCGTTCTTGAACCGCGTATCGAAAGCGGAGTGTGCACGGCTGCGGTGATGGCCGTCGTTGACAGGAGGGCAGAACGCGACGCGAAGCGGCTGCATGGAAGCCCTTTATGCCATTGAATTTGAACAGATCGAGTGACAAATGGTGCATCTTAGGGACTCGGACCGCGACTCCTAAGAGTGTTTAAGCGTCTGAACCTGTAGGTAAACGAGGTAAGTCGAATGAAACGTGTTTTTTCTTTTTGTGCCGCGCTGCTTTTGAGCGGCCTGGTTCTGCCTGCGTTCTCTCCCCTGCTGGCCCAGGAAGCTGCTGACAACGGGCCCTCGACCATTGTGACTGTGGAGCCGAAGGGCAGCGGCGAGCTGGCCGAGCCGGTTTCGGCAAAGGCCGTCAAGGTAAAGGTGAACGGCAAGAATGCCGAAGTCGCCGGGTGGACAGCCTATGGTCCGAACGCCACGCAGCCCAATCTGCAACTCGTGCTGCTGATCGACGACGGCGCCCGCTCCAGCCTGGGCCTGCATCTGCAGGAGCTGCAGCGCTTCATCACGCAGCAGCCGCCAACGACTGAAGTCGCGGTTGCCTATATGCGGAACGGCACCGGGCAGTTCACCGGCCCGTTCACGACCGACCACGCCAAAGCGGCGCAGACGCTCCGGCTGCCGATTTCCTCGCCTGGAACCAACGGGAGTCCGTATTTCTCGCTGAGCGACCTGATCAAAAGATGGCCGGCGCACAATCCGGCGGAGCGGCGCGAAGTTGTGATGGTCACGGATGGCATCGACCGCTACAACGGGCTGCGCTACGACCCGTCGAATCCATACATCAACGCAACCATTCGCGATGCCATCCGCAATCGCGTGGTGGTGTACTCCATCTACTTCCACAATGCGGGCTTCGCCGACCGCACCGAGGCGGGCATCAACAGCGGACAGAACTATCTGACGCAGTTGTGCGCGGCCGTAGGCGGAGAGTTCTTTTACCAGGGCTTTGGCAATCCGGTGGACTTCACGCCGTATCTGAACCAGATCAACAAGAAGCTGGGCAATCAATACGAGCTGCGGGTCACGCCGCCGGAGAAAGCAAAGAACATCGCGAACCTGAAGGTGCAGGTCTCCGCGCCCAACACCAGGACGCAGGCGGCGCAGCAGATCTTTCTGGGTCAGTAACGGCGGGAACTGGCGGGAGGATCAGAACACTCCGCTACGCTCACGCTTCGGCCTCGGATAGAGATCGACGGACCTGCAGGGTGCCGACTTTGCTCCAGCATCTCGCGCGAAATCCGCATCCTTCTGATATGCTGCGAGCTGCACGATTTCTGGTGCATAGCACGGCTCCCGTAATGCGCTCTCTTTACAATAGGAGGGTGCATCCACTACAGCTACCTCTCATCTCGCGGGAGAAGAATGTCTTTAAAGCACAGCCTGGGAAGCCTGGTTGATGGCGGGAGTGTTCCTGGCCGCGTCGGTCGGCCTGCGCGCGCAGAGCAACACGGCGCCCTTCGATCTGAATGGCCCGCGCATCGACATGCGCGTGACTCGCGGCGGCAAGACTTTGCCCATCGCGCAGGTGCCGAACCTGCAGCCCGGGCGACAAAGTGTGGGTGCACCCGGAGCTGCCGCCCTCGCAATCGGCGCATTACCTGCTGGTGGTGGCATTCCTGCGCGGAGCGACGAATCCGCCGCCGGAGAGCTGGTTCCTGAAGGAAGAGACGTGGCAGAAAAAGGTTGCGAACGAAGGCATTCACTTTACGGTCCCGGCGGATGCCCAACAGACGCTGCTCTTTCTGGCGCCGGAAACAGGCGGCGACTTCAAGACGCTGCGCAATGCGGTGCGCGGGCGGCCCGGGTCGTTTGTTCGCGCCTCGCAGGACCTGAACCAGGCCAGCCTGGACCGTTCGCGTGTCCAGACCTATCTCAGCCAGTGTGCGCGACACTTCGCAGACCGATCCCAGGCGCGCTGCAGGCCACGTCGAAGCTGCTGGCGCGCAGCCTGACTCTGAAGGTGAAAGAGGAATGTTTTGAGCTGCCCTCCGCCGAGCAGGAGCAGTGCCTGACGCAGAACAGCGAAGCGCTGGTGATGAACGATGGGCATGAGTCGATGGTGTCTGCGCTGACCAGCGGCCCCGGGCACCGACCTGGCGACGCAGCTTTCCTATGCGCCGACGGCGGGCGCGGGATACTACAGCGCCTATGTGGGCGCAGTGATTGACGTGGCAAAGCTGCTGGAAGGGCTGCAGACGGCGGAGTATCAGTACATCCCGGCGCTGACTTTTCCGAAGGAAGATTCGCTGGAGCTGAAGCTCAACAATCCGCCGTCGTTTCACAATCCGAAGTCGGTCATCGTGGTGGCCCTGCCTGCGGTGGAGACGGCGCAATTGCCGCCGCTGCACGCGATTGACCCCAAGCAGGTGAGCTGCCTGCAGGGACCGGGCGTGGTGCTGCCGGTGGAAGGCGCGCCGTTGGTGTATTCGACCAGCCTGGCGCATAGCCTGGCGCTTCATGTGGAAGGCAAGTCGGGGAAATCGCATTGACCTGCCGGTCCGCGCGCAGTGCGGCGAAGGGCGGACTGGTGGTGGATGCCTCGGCGGTTCCCGACGCGAAGCTGGACCCGCACGTGGTGGGCAAGATCGTTGGGCATGTGGGGCTTTGACCGGCTGGATGGCCCGTCATTCAATCTGAACGTGCCGCACCCGACAACCTGGCGGCTGGAGAAGGCAGACGCGAACTCGCTGGTCGTAGGACGCGATGACGAGGTGCGCCTGCACGGCAATGGCGCCGCATGCGTGGCGGAAATCCAGCTGCGCGATTCCACCGGCAAGGAGACCAAGGCCGACTTCAAGATGGTGAAGCCGGACGAACTGGAAGTAAAAGTCCCGATGACCAATGCCGCCACCGGCGATGCCGGCCTGCTGGTGCGCCAGCGGGGTCTGGAGTCGCCGGACCAGGTCGCGATCCAGGCCTATGCGCAGGCGGCACATCTGGATGCGCTGCACTTCCATGCCGGAGACAGCACGGCATCGCTGGTCGGAACGCGGCTGGATGAGGTGGCGTCGGTCGAGCTGAAAGACGTGCGCTTCACGCCGGGAGATCTGACCCACTCCGGCGACAAGGACACGCTGACCTTGAAGGCGGCCGACCCGAAAGCCGCGGCGGCGCTGCCGGTGAATCTCCGCGCGACCGCGCATGTGCTGCTTGAAAGATGGGCGCACGATGGAGCTGGAGAACACCATCAGCGGGCACCGTCCGCAGGTGATGCTGGCCAGCAAAAGCGTGAGCACCGAAACGGACTCGAGCAACCTGGTCCATCTGGTCGATCCGAACGAGCTGCCGGTGGGCGGCAGAATCAGCTTTGTGCTGAAGACGATTGCGACGCCGGGCTTTTCCCGGAACGACAAGGTGGAGGTGGCGTCGGACGATCAAACGCTCCACACTACGCTGGAGGTCAGCGACGGCAGCCTGGTGCTGCAGGACTCGAGCACGATGCTGGGCAGCTTCGATCCGCTGAAGAGCTTTGGCCCTTCGGCTTTTGGCAAGCTGCAGCTACGCGCCGTTGATGCAGCGGCGCGCCGGGCGACTGGATTCCGTTGGGCACGCTGGTGCGCGTGCCGTTGATTGCGTCTGTGAAATGCGCGCGGGCGACCAAAGCGCAGCCGCTGCGACGGCAGCGGCAGCACGCGAGCTGCAGCGGCCAGCGATGCGCCGGCAGCCAGCGAAGGCAGCGGACCGCCGCCACCGGTGAACGATGCAGCGACACCCGCAGCGAACGATCCGAACGCGCAGTGCACGCTGAACGGCAGCTCGCTTTTCCTGATCGACTCCATTGCCTCTGATCCGCAGTTCACGCACAGCATCTCTGTCCCGGACGGCTACACGAATCCGACGCTGGCCGTGCCGAAGCCAAGCAGCGGCGAGCTGTATCTGCACCTGCGCGACGATCCGGCGATCGCCAACACCATCACGGTGCCGCCGAATGCTGCCACGCTGAGCAAGAACACGCGCCGGCGGCGTGACGGCGGCCGCACCGCAGCACGCACACGGAGAGCGCAGAGCGCTGAAGGCGAATCCGCCGCAATCGGTTTCACTTGCCGTGACGATTTGTGGCATCGTGGGATACCGATGAAGCTTTCACGGATCTCGCGCTCTGTATTTTTCCCTGCCCTCCTGCTGATTTCCCTTACCGCTTCCGCCGAGCTGCGGCTGCCGAAGCTGTGGAGCGACCACGGTGTGATCCAGCGCGATCGCCCGATCCATGTGTGGGGCTGGGGCGATGTGGGCGCGCGCGTGACGCGCAACGCTGCGCGGCGGCACTGGCGGCGTAGACGAGACGGCAAGCGCGACGACCGACTCGCTGGGACACTGGAGCCTCTATCTTCCACAGCGGCCGGCGGGCGGCGGACCCTACACGCTGACTGTAGCGAGGCGAACGGTGGAGACACGATCACTCGTCACGATCTGCTGATGGGTGATGTGTGGCTGGCGAGCGGGCAATCGAACATGGAGATGCCGCTGAGCGGCTTTCCCGGCTCCGCGGTGCTGAAGAACGGTGCCGGAGGAGATCAAAGCGGCGAACCATCCGGAGATCCGGCTGCTGCATGAGCCGAAGCGCTTCTCTGAGTTTCCCCTGCAGGACCAGGATGCGACATGGGAGATCTGCACGCCGGAGACGGCGGCTACCTTCAGCTCGGTTGCATATTTTTTCGCGCGCGATATTCAACACGATCAGAAAGTGCCCGATCGGCGTGGTGGAAGCGGACTGGGGCGGCACGCCCGCGGAGGCGTGGACCAGCCTGGATGCGATCGGTAACGATGCCGCGCTGATGCCGGTCTTCGCCGTGCGCGCGGCCGAGATGGACAAGCAGGCCGATGTGGAGGCGATCAAAGCGCGATATGCGCGCGAGGATGCCGCCGCCCGCGCGCAAGGGCGCACGCCGGAGCAGCATCCTTGGCAGCCGCCGGTTGAGCCATGGCAGGCGGCATCGCTCTACAACGGCATGATTGCGCCGGTGACGCCGCTCGCGATTCGTGGAGTGATCTGGTATCAGGGCGAGGCCAACACCGGCCTGGCACGCGCGCCGCTCTATCACCGGCTCTTCTCCGCAATGATCACGGACTGGCGGCAGCATTTTGCCCAGGGCGACTTCCCTTTCCTGTTCGCGCAGATCTCGAGCTACACATCGAGTCCGGAGGAGGACTGGGGAATGGTGCGCGATGCGCAGCGGCGGACGCTCTCGCTCGTGAACACTGGAATGGCAGTGACCATTGATGTGGGCGATCCGAACAACGTGCATCCGGCGGACAAGCAGACGGTGGGCCATCGGCTGGCGCTGGCTGCGCGGGCGCTGACCTACGGCGAGGATGTGCACCATAGCGGGCCGCTCTTCCGGCAGGCGACCACGGAAGGCGATGGCATACGCGTGTACTTCACCGGCGCCGAGGGCAAGCTGGCCGCCCGCGGCGGCGACGCTGCAAGGGTTTCGAGATTGCTGGCGAACGATCGCCATTTTGTACCGGCGACGGCGAAGATCGATTCGGATGGTGCGACCGTCACGGTGACGAGTCCGCAGGTAACAGGCGCCGTTGTATGTCCGCTATGCGTGGCCGAATGCGCCCGATGCAACGCTGATGGACAGCGCGGGACTGCCGGCATCGACCTTTACCTCCGAAGCTGTTCCGGCACACTGAGTACTTTCGCTTCGGACCAGCGATCGACTAAAGCTGGCCGGGGCTGAAAGATATCGATACCACATGCAGCAAGCGACTTCGCGGAGGCCTTCGTATGCATCGCTCGATCCGTATCGCCTCACTCCTCCTGATTCCATTCCTTGCATCTGTACCAGCGACGGCACAGCATGGCGGGGCGACCTACCAGGTCCTGCCACCGGAGTATGGGCCGTTCAGCGGCCACTTCCTCGCCGGAGGTGAGGGACTGGAGAAGCCGATACCGGCCACGGACCCGCTGCTGAAAGCAGTCAAGCCGTGGACGATGACCGCATGGGTGGAAATGCCGGCAACTCCGAAGGGGCCGATGCTGATTGCCGGCATAGGCGATCCGATGGACGAACAGTCGCGGTTCTTCGCCGTGATAAACGGAAAGCTGGCTCTGTACTTCGGCAGAGAGAACGTTCTGACGGCGAACACGCCTCTGGCGTCCCAGCCGTGGCACTTCGTCGCCGCGACCTTCGACGGACAGATCGCCCGCCTCTACTGCGATGGTGCAGAAATAGCCAAGGGGACGCTGATCTATGGTCGGGTCGCGCCGATTATCTCAATGGCACCCGAGAAGGCCGGGCTACCGCAGGCTGTGCCGTTCGGCGGGCGTATCGCGCTCTTCGCCGTTTCGCGCGGTGTGTCGAGCGATGCCGAGATCGGCGCGATGGCGAAGCAGCAGCCGGAGTTCTCGCTGATTCGATTCGAGGAAGGCGCAAAGCCTTGGCCGGTGCAGACGCGCGGGCAGGCAGGCTATCGCGCACCGCAGGATCCGGCGAGCTTGCCGCGCAGCGAAGCCACCTTCTCTTTGCCAAGGCCCAGTCCGGAACCGCCCTCCAAAACGACATTGCGCAAAGATGATGACGGCGCGTGGACGCTGAGCGGCGGATGGAAGCTACTCCGGCGCCAAAAGTGACCGCGACACCAGAGGAGATTTCGAAGGCGGAATTTCGTACCGAAGGATGGTGGGCGGCGACGGTGCCGGGCACCGTGCTGACCACGATGGTGGACCGCGGCGTCTATCCCGACCCGGACTACGGGTTGAACAACATGGCGATTCCGGAGTCTCTGAACAAACAGGACTACTGGTATCGCGCGGAGTTCAACGTGCCCGAAGCAATCGAAAGGCGAGCGGCGCACGCTGGTGCTGGAGGGCATCAACTACCACGCCGAGGTCTGGCTGAACGGCAAGCAGATCGGGCAAGTAACGGGCGCGTTTGAGCGCGGCGTCTTCGACGTAACGGATGCGCTGCGCGCTGGCGGAACGAATGCGCTCGCTATCCGTATCTCGCCGCCGCCGCATCCCGGCATCCCGCAGGAGCAGTCGATCCTGGGCGGGCCGGGCGAGAACGGTGGCATGATGTGCCTGGACGGCCCGACCTTCGTCGCCACCGAAGGCTGGGACTGGATTCCGGCGGAGCGCGATCGCGACAGCGGTCTGTGGCAGGATGTGCGGCTCGTGCCGAGCGGGCAGGTGAAGGTGGGCGATGCGCAGGTGATCACAACACTGCCTCGGTTACAGAACGGGCAGACCGATACATCGCAGGCGGATGTTTCGATCATGGTCCCGCTGAAAAACGTAGCCGATGAGACCAAGCGCGGCAGGCTGACGGCTTCCTTCGAAGGCGTCGAGCTGAAGAAGGAGATCACGGTCAACCCGGGCGAGCAAACGGTGGAGCTGAAGCCGGCGGAGTTTCCCGAGCTTCATCTGCAGCATCCGCGGCTGTGGTGGCCGAATGGTTATGGCAAGCCGGAGCTGTATCACCTGAAGGTTGACATTTGATGAAGAAGGCGGCGCGACGAGTACGGTCACATCGCAGTTCGGCGTGCGCGAGATCAGCTATGAGCTGAGCCTCTTCGATAATGATGGCAAGCTGCGGCGCGTGGAGTACTCGCCCACCGAGGATCGCGGCCGGGCCACACCGGCTGTCGATGTCTCGCACGACGGCATGCGCGAAATCTCTCACCAGCGAGGCATGGCGCGAGCAGTGGCGTCGATCGCGGAGGGCGCAGATGCGGCACCGTCGCTACGCGCCGACAGCGACCTTGGACCGGCACCGTATCTCGTCATTAAAGTGAATGGGGTGCGCATTGCCGCGCGCGGCGGCAACTGGGGCATGGACGATGCGCGGAAGCGCGTCTCGCGCGAGCGGCTGGAGCCCTACTTCCGCCTGCACCGCGACGCCGGGCTGAACATTATCCGCAACTGGGTGGGGCAGAGCACGGAGGAGACCTTCTATGATCTGGCCGATGAGTATGGGCTTATGGTGTGGAACGACTTCTGGGATTCCACGCAGAACTACAACGTAGAGGCAGAAGACCCGCAGCTTTTTCTGGCGAACGCGAAGGACACGATCGAGCGCTATCGCAACCATCCATCGATCGTGTTGTGGTGTGGGCGCAATGAAGGCGTGCCGCAGCCCATCATCAATGAAGGGCTGATCCGGCTGATCCATTCGCTCGACGGCACACGCTACTACTCGCCCAGTTCGAACGAGGTGAACCTACAGGGCAGTGGACCGTATTCCTACCAGGAGCCGGCGGACTACTTCACAAAACTGAATCAAGGCTTTTCTGTCGAGACGGGCACTCCATCGCTGCCGACGCGCGAGTGGTTCAGCCGCTGGCTGCCGGAGGCTGATCGCTGGCCGGTGTCGGACGACTGGGCGTATCACGACTGGCACCAGGCTGGGAACGGCGATGTGAATCCCTTCAATGAGCACATGGAGGCGATGTTCGGCGCGGCGACCAATCTGGATGACTACGTGCGCAAGGCGCAGATGATGAATTACGTGGATCATCGCGCAATCTTCGAAGGCATGAATGCGCATCTGTGGTCGCCGAACTCCGGGCGCATGCTGTGGATGACGCAGCCGGCGTGGCCGAGCACGATGTGGGAGATCTTCACCTCCGACTACGGCACGCAGGCCTCCTACTACGGCGTAAAGAAGGCATGCGAGCCGGTGCATGTGCAGCTTGATCTATCGAATGACACTGTTGCAGTAACAAATACGACAACGGAAGCCCGCCCCGGGCTGAAGCTGCGTGCGCGCGTCTATGACCTGAATAACAAGCTGCTGCTTAGCAGGGACAGCATGGTGAACGCGGCGGCGGATGCCGTGACGACGGGCTTCCCGCTGGCGCTTGCGCCACTGATGAGTCCCGGCAATGTAGTGCTGGTGCGGCTGGAGCTGCGCGGCGCAGATGGACAGCTCGTCTCCGACAATTTCTACTGGCGCGCGTCAAACGAGGCAGCCTACCGCAGGCTGGACCGTCTGGCGCCAGCCACGGTCACGGCGACGCCTTCTGCCCGCAATAAGGATGAGGTGCAGGTCACGCTGCGCAACCCCGGGCAGGTGGCGGCGCTTGAAAACAAGCTGACGTTGCTGCATGCCGACGGCACAGAGGTGCTGCCCGCGTACTACAGCGACAATTATGTTTCGCTGCTCCCGGGCGAGGAGCGAGCGGTCACCATTTCTCTTCCGGAGGGCGAACGCACCGGCGGCATGCGGCTGGAGCTACGGGGCTGGAACGCGGCGCCGGTCTCCATCGCGGTGCCTTAGTGATTGCGTATCAGGCACTTCTGGTTGAGAATGGCGTGCGAAAGTAAAACGCTTAAATTTCTCCTCCAGTCGAGAATCCAGTCAGGAGCGCGCATGTCCAGGAACGACCGGGTGCCGCGGCGCACATTCTTAAAGCAGGCTGCCGGTGCGATCGGTGCCGCCTCGCAGATGGGCGCGTGGCCCGTGCTCGGCGAGACCGCGACGCACGAAACGCCGGTTGGGCCGGCAGCGGCAGTTGAAAGACGCTGCATTTCCGCGCGTCTTCACCGGGCGCAAGCTCAAGATGATTGCCTTTCCGCTGGGCGGAGTCGCGGCGGGCAGCGTGTCGCTGGGCGGACGCGGGCAACTGCGCGATTGGGAGATATTCAACAAGCCCAACAAAGGCTACTCGCCGACATATGCGATGCCGTCGATCTGGGCACAGGCCGGTGACGCGAAGCCCGTGGCGCGTGTGCTGGAGGCACGTATTCTTCCGCCTTATGAAGGGCAGGACGGGCTGGGCTCGAACAATGCGCCGGGGCTCAGCCGGCTGGATGGCGCGACCTTCACCGGCGCGTATCCACTGGCGCACATTGCGTTTGAAGATCGCACGCTCCCGGTGAAGGTGGAGTTGGAGGCATTCTCGCCATTCATCCCGCATGAGCCGGACGATTCCGGGCTGCCGGTTGCGATCTTGCGCTATCGGGTGACGAATCCTGAAGAGCGTGAGCGCGAAGGTCAGCATCGCGTGGTCGCTGGAAAACCCGGTGAAGCCGGCAGCGCCTCCTCCGCCACCCGCTGCCGGAGTGGAACATGAGCCGCGACAGAATACGTATCAATCGAATGCACATATCTCCGGCCTCACGATGAGTAACCCATCGCTGCCGGAGGATGACCCGATGCGCGGCACGAGTTGCGCTCGCGGCACTTCGGCAGCCGGGCGTCGACGTCTCGTGTTGGCGCGGATGGCCGCAGGGGCGCTGGTGGAATTCGCCCATGCTCTTCTGGGACGCATTTTCCGCGTAACGGGGAGCTCGGTCCGGAGCCGGAAGCACGTAACGCGGTGGGCGTGGTGTTGCAGCGTGCAACGATTGCGCCGCGCCAGTCGCAGACATTTACCTTTCTGCTGGCATGGCATTTTCCCAATCGCACACCGGACTGGTGCGGATGGGACGCGCCGAAGGGCAAAGGCAACACGCGCATCGGCAACTACTATGCGACGCGTTTCCACGATGCGTGGGCGGCAGCGGATTATGCAGCGCAGCATCTCGAATCGCTGGAGAAGCGCACGCGCCTGTTTGCGGACGCATTCCGCGACAGCACTCTGCCCGCTCCGGTGAAGGAGGCGGCCAGCGCGAACCTGTCGACGCTCGCATCCACCACTTGCTTCCGCACCGCGGATGGCGAGTTCCACGGCTTTGAAGGCGTGAACGACACGCGCGGTTGCTGCTTCGGCAATTGCACGCACGTCTGGAACTACGAGACGGCCACGGCATTTCTCTTCCCGTCATATGCGCGCTCGCTGCGCAAAGCGGCGTTCGGCTACTCCATGGATGACGCGGGCGCGATGCGCTTCCGCCAATTGCTGCCGGATGGATACGACCGGTTCGGCTGGGCCGCGGCCGATGGGCAGATGGGCCAGATCCTGCACGCGTATCTCGACTGGAAGCTGACCGGCGACGAAGCATGGCTGCGCGCGATGTGGCCGCGCCTGAAGAAGGCGATCGAGTTTGCGTGGGTGCCGGGTGGATGGGATGCAAACCGCGACGGCGTGATGGAAGGCGTGCAGCACAACACCTACGACGTGGAGTTCTACGGGCCGAATCCGCTGTGCGGCATCTACTACCTGGGCGCGCTGCGAGCCAGCGAGGAGATGGCGCGTCGCATGGGCGATACCAAATCTGCGGATGAATATCATCGGCTCTTCACGCAGGGCAGCCGCTGGATCGACGCCAATCTGTTCAACGGCAAGTACTACGTGCAGCAGGTGCGCGGCTATCGCAACGACCAGATCGCGCCGCATCTGCGCGGCGACATGGGCGCAAACCAGACGGAGCATCCCGAGTATCAGGTCGGCGACGGCTGCCTGGTCGATCAGCTGTTAGGGCAATACATGGCGGACATCGCTGGACTCGGCGAGTCTGGTGTCGCGCAAGAATATGGCTTCGACGCTGCGTGCCATCTATCACTCCAACTACAAGCGCACGCTGCTGGAGCACGACAACGTGGAGCGCACGTTTGCCCTGAACGATGAAGCGGCCGTGCTGGTGTGCAGCTATGCGGAAGGCAAGCGGCCGCGCATTCCCTTCCCCTATTACGCCGAAGTCTTCACCGGCCTGGAGCACGCGACCGCCGCGATGATGATGTACGCCGGCATGATCGATGAAGGCACGGAATACATCGCCAACACACGCGCGCGCTACGATGGCGAGAAGCGCAACCCATGGGACGAAGCCGAGTGCGGCCATCACTACGCGCGCGCAATGTCGTCCTGGTCCAGCGTAGTCGCGCTGAGCGGCTTTGAGTACGACGGCGGCAACGAAGCAGTGATTGCTGTGCCGCGGCTGCCGCATCGCAGCTTCCGCTGCTTCTGGGCAAGCGGTACCGGCTGGGGAGACTTCTCGTACGCCGCCGGCACCCACGGCGGATCGTTCTTCATGCTGCGTGTGCTCTCTGGAAAGCTCCGCTGCCGCTCAATCAGAATCACGGCGGCCAACACGAAAGCAAATATCCGCGTCGGCGAGAAGGAGTATCCACATTCCGCGACGCGCGAGTGGGGCGACCACCCTGTTCACGCTGGAGAACAGCATCGTGCTTGCGGCCGGAGATGAGTTGCGGATCGAGGCGATGGGATGAGGCCGACCGTCATCGTTCGTCGGCGGATTTCTCGGCGCGGGCAAAACAACGCTGATCCTGGCGGCCGCTCGCGAACTGAAGCAGCGCGGCATGCGCTCGGCCGCGATCCTTAATGACCAGAGCGACGCACTGGTCGATACGCAGCTTGCGGAGTTACACGGAGTGCCGAACGCGGCGGTGACGGAAGGCTGCTTCTGCTGCCGGCTCTCCGACCTGACAACGCAGCTTGACGCGATGCGCGCGTATGCGCCGGAGGTGATCTTCGCCGAGCCGGTCGGAAGCTGCACGGATATTTCGGCAACCGTGCTGCATCCACTGCTCGCGAACGGTGCTTATCGCCTTGCGCCGTTCACGGTGCTGGTCGATCGCGAAGCGTGCAGAGACGTTGATGCGTGAAGGTGCGGACGGTGACATCGCGTTCCTGTTTCGCAAACAGCTCGATGAAGCTGATCTGGTCTGCATCACCAAATCCGATTTGTACCCAAATCCGCCGGAGCTTGGATTGCCGCGCGTGCGCCAAATCAGCGCACGCAGCGGCCAGGGAATAGCGGCATGGCTGGATGAAGTGCTGGCCGGAGAACTCTCGTCGCAAAAGGACGTTCTCGACATCGATTACGAGCGCTACGCGCAGGCAGAGGCCGCGCTGGCCTGGCTGAACCTGCGCGCGGTCTTCAAGGCATGCACGCCCATTTCGCCGGCGATGCTGCTGGGACCGTGGCTGGAGGGTATTGATTGCGCATCTGACGGATGCGGGCATCCAGATCGTTCATCTGAAGGCAATCGCGCAGGCGCCCACCGGGTATGTAAAGGCGGCTCTCTGCGCGAATGGGCAGGAGCCAGCGGTGGAGGGAGCGCTCGATGCATCGCCGGCCATGCGACACGAACTCACGCTGAACATCCGCGCACTGGCCGACCCGGAGAACCTGAGCGCCGCCGTCAACCGCGAGCTTCAGAAGCTCGATGGCGATTTCGAAGAGTGCGCGATGCGCTGCTTTCGCCCCGCTGCGCCGCGGCCGGAGCGGCGCGTGATCCGCGAGGAGATCGCAGCTCGGATTTCGTAGAGCTACGAGCACTTCGCCTAGCCGGCGGACACCCTCGCGAATCTGCGCGACGGGCAGGTTCGCATAGCCAAGCAGAAATCCCGGCGGAGATGGCTGGCGGAGATAGTAGCCCGCAATGCCGTAGATACCCACTCCAGCTGCAGCCGCGCGCGCGATGGTTGCCTCTTCCGACAGCTTCGCCTTCGGCCACAGCACGATGTGTGTGCCGGAGCGGCTGCCGCTGACCGTGACGCGGTTGCCTAAATGCCGCTCGATGGCGGAAAGCAGCGCATCGCGACGCGTCGCATTCGCGCGCCGTGTGCGGCGCAGATGGCGCTCATAAGCGCCTGAGGCGATGAACTCCGCAAGCGTCTCCTGCTCCAATATCGCGGTATGACGATCCGCCAGCCACTTCGCTGCGACAAAGGCGGATACCAGCGGCAGCGGGGCGACCACATACCCGATGCGAAGCGCGGGAAACATAGTCCGAGAAAACGTGCCAACGTAGAGCACCCTGCCGTCGCGATCCAGGCTTTGCAACGGCTCCAGCGGCTCGCCCTCATAGCGAAACTCGCCGTCGTAATCGTCTTCGACGATGATCGCGTTGGCCCGCCGTGCCCAGGCCAGCAGCGCAAGACGCCGTTTCAGCGGTAACACTGCTCCGGTGGGAAACTGGTGCGACGGCGTCACCAACGCCAGCCTGGCCTGACGGGGCATCTGGTTCAAGTCAATCCCGTCGGCATCCACGGGCACAGGATGCACGCGCAACCGTGACGCAAGCAGGACCTGCCGCATGCCGTGGTACTGCGGATCTTCGACGGCAATCGCGTCCCCCGGGTTCAGCAGCAGACGGATGGTGAAGTCGAGCGCCTGCTGCGATCCATTCACGATAATCACCTGGGAAACGTCACAGTGAATCGCACGAGAGCGCCGCAGATGACCAGTGATCGCCTCGCGCAACGCGCTATCGCCCGCCGCAGTACCGTAATCGAAGGAGCGCAGCGGTGCAGTGCGCGTGCGGCGCATCAGGATGCGACGCCACATCGCCAGCGGAAACTCATCCAGCGAGCATCCTCCGTAGACAAAGTCGTAACGCGGCTTGGGGGTCTGCCGGAGACGCGAGAGACCGGCGGGCGCAACCGAAGTGGCGGCAGCGCCATAGTGTGATAGCCGCACCGGCGTGGCGCGCTGCGGTGCACGCGAAGGTGCCGGATGCAGATGCTCCGAGACATACGTGCCCGAACCGCGGCGGCCGGTGATGAAGCCTTCCGCAATGAGCTGGTCATAAGCCTGTACCACTACCGTGCGCGATATGGAGTTCTCCTCGGCGAGCTCGCGCGTGGAAGGCAGCGATTCGCCGGGCTTCAGCGCTCGCTCCACGATGGCTTGTCGAATCCAGAGATAGACCTGCCGCGAAAGAGGGTCGCTTCCCCGTTTCAGTGGTATCAGCATAATGGCATGAAGTGGACCTTTAAAAATACCAGATCGCAGGCGACCATGGGAACATGCTGAAGCAGGCGTGCCAAAGCGGTTTCGGACTCGGTGCGGGCCGTCCTGCGGCTGGTCCTGTGTTACCGAAAGTGCTGCCACTCATCGCGATCGCATCGGTTTTGCTGCTCGCTGCGGCAGAGCGCTGGTATTGGCACGAGTCTGCCGCCATCGTGGACGCCCAGACACTGCAGGCGCAGGAACGGCATGATGGCGGCCACGACTTTGACTTCTATGTGGGGAAATGGCGTCTCCATAATCGACGTCTCCTGCATCCGCTCACCGGATCGAATGAGTGGGTCGAGTTCGATGGCACCTCAGTAGCGCGCACGATGTGGAATGGCCGCGCCAATGTCGACGAGTTCGAGGCGAACACGCCGTCCGGGCATGTAGAGGGCATGACGGTCCGGCTTTACAACGCCGAGACGCACGAGTGGAGCCTGTACTGGGCAAATGGGCAGACCGGCACCTTCTCCGCGCCTGCTGCCGTCGGTCACTTTATCAACCGCCGCGGCCAGTTTTACGAGCACGAAGAGATTGGCGGCAAGCGGGTCTTCGTCCGGCTTCTCTGGGAGGTCCGCTCGCCGAAGCAATGCCACTGGGAACAGGCCTTCTCCGCTGATGAAGGCCGCACCTGGGAAACGAACTGGATCATCGATTCCAACAGCCAGGAGGGACCAGCGCTTTGAGTCTGAACGACCGTGCAACAGTACGCCGGCTGCCACAACGCGGCGCCTACGACGCCGAGACCATCCACGCCATTCTTGACGCAGGCTTTCTCGCGCATGTCGGCTTCTGCGTAGAAGGCCAGCCATTCGTTATACCAACGCTGTACGGTCGCGTCCGCGATGCGGGCAGCGGGCCGGACAAGCTGTGTCTGCACGGTTCGGCAGCCAGCCGCATGCTACGCGAGCTTTCCAGGGGCGTAGCGGCGTGCGTCACGGTAACGCACGTGGATGGCATCGTGCTCGCGCGCTCAGCATTTCACCACTCCATGAACTATCGTTCCGTTGTGGCTTTCGGAACAGCGCGCCAGATCGATGACGTGCAGGGCAAGGCGGAAGCGCTGCGCGTGATCTCCGATCACCTGATCGCCGGACGCTGGGAAGACGTGCGCAACCCGACGGCGAAGGAGCTGAAGGCTACCTCCGTGCTGGAGTTCACCATCGAGGAGGCCTCCGCGAAGACCCGCTCCGGGCCGCCGGCCGATGACGAAGAGGACTACTCCCTGCCCGTGTGGGCCGGCGTTGTGCCGCTTCACCTGCGAGCCGCCGCTCCGCTTAAAGATCCGCGGCTTGAGCACGATCTCACCATCCCGGAATACGTGCGCCGATTTCACGCGAACGGCGACGGGGGCTAGGCCAGCGAAGGAAACCGTTTAGGTACGCCGCGAATCCGACACTTCGCTTTATGCTGGGTGACGGATGAATCGACGCACATTCCCCTCCTCAGGCATTTTGCTGGGCGATCAGGTTCTCTCGCCGGGCGGCGCAGCCTGGGCGTTCACGGAACGTGCAGGCGGAACGCACGTGCGTGACGCGCTGCGCATTGAACCGCACAAGCTGGAAATCGCGAAAGGCATTGTCATCGAGACCGTCGCCTACAATGGCCGGGTGCCCGGCCCGATTCTCCGCGTGCGGGAAGGCGTCCCCTGCACCGGTAATGTGACTGACAGAACAGCCAAGCACAATCCCGGCGACACGCTTCTTCATTCTCACCAGGCCCTTCACATGGATTTCGGATTCATGCAGCTTATGAAGCATGTGGGCTGACATGCACACAACTCGGCCTGCTCGGAAGGAAACATGCTGCGCCTTGTGGACGATTCCGGCGTGCGCGCTCCTCTGCATCGGCACAGCGCATGCCGCGGATGCGCACCGCGTAAAAGCGGCGCCGCAATCCCAATCTGCAGACGCAGACTGGCCCGTCTATGGCGGACAAAAGGCCGATGATCGCTATTCGTCGCTGAGACAGATCAATCGCAGCAACGTCGGCAGGCTTCGCGTCGCGTGGACCTACGACACTGACGAGAAGGGCGTGGGCCTGCAGACGAGCCCGTTGATCGTCGGTCGCACACTCTACGCCTACTCACCGACGCAGAAGGTCATCGCGCTCGATGCGGCTACAGGGGCGCTGCGTTGGAAGTTCGACGCGGGCGTGACCTCGACGCAGCCGGTACGCGGGCTTACCTGGTGGAGCGACAGTTCCGGAAATGGATCAGAAGGCCGCCTGTTCGCCGGAGTCGCAAATTTTCTCTATGCGCTCGATCCTGCGACGGGCAGACCGATCCAGAGCTTCGGAGAAAACGGCCGCATCGACCTGCGCAAAGGGCTGCGCGGTGATTACCGCGAGCAATCCATCGCGCTAACCACGCCCGGTATCGTCTACAAGGACCTGATCATCGTTGGCGGCCGCAACCCGGAGACGCATCCCGCGCCCCCGGGCAACATCCGCGCTTTCGACGTGCACACCGGCGCTCTGCGCTGGAGCTTCCATACCATCCCGCATCCCGGCGAGGAGGGCTACAACACCTGGCCGAAAGACGCGTGGCTGCATTCGGGCGCGGCGAATAACTGGACAGGCATGGCGCTCGATGAGAAACGCGGCATTGTCTACGTGCCTACCGGTTCCCCGGTCTCCGATTTCTACGGCCCCGATCGCATTGGTCAGGACCTTTTCGCCGACACATTGCTCGCTCTGGATGCGGCGACCGGGAAACGCATCTGGTCCTTCCAGGGCGTCCATCATGATATCTGGGACCGCGATTTTCCTTCGCCACCGTCGCTGCTTACCGTCACCCACAAAGGCAAGCGTATCGACGCCGTCGCGCAGGCGACCAAGCAGGGCTATGTCTATCTCTTCGATCGCGGGAGCGGAGAACCGCTCTTTCCCATTGTCGAAGAACCGGTGCCGCCGAGCGATGTGCCCGGCGAGAAAGCATGGCCAACACAGCCGCGCCCGCTCGCTCCGGCGCCATTTGGACGGCAAATCTTGACCAGCGACATGCTGACGAACCGCACGACCTCGGCGCATGCCTTTGCGCTGGAAAAATTCAAAACGTTCCGCAGCGCCGGCCAGTTTATCCCGCTCAGCCTGGACAAGCAGACGGTCGTCTTTCCCGGCTTTGATGGCGGCGCGGAGTGGGGCGGCTCCGCTGTCGATACCCGCAGCGGCGTGATCTATATCAACGCGAACCAGATGGCGTGGACCGGGGGGCTGACCGCGAACAAGACCGGCCTCGGGCCCGGCGAAGAAGCATATGACCATCTTTGCGCCTCGTGTCACGGCGACCATCTCGAAGGATCGCCGCCCGCGTTTCCCTCGCTTATTGGCATCGGCAAGCGCCTCTCGAACGCACAGATCGCGGACACGATTCGCCAGGGCAAAGGACGTATGCCCGCGTTCCCCATGATTACAGATGCAACCTTGCCCGCGCTGATTCGCTATCTCGACCAGGGCGCAGAGACACCAGCCCACGAAGCGGCGGCCGCCAGCAAGCAGGAGATGTCCGCCGTTCACAACACGTCGGCCGCGAATGTCGGAACCGTGAACCCGGTGGGCGCGGCAAGCTACGCAGCACACTGCGCTATCTGTCACGGCGACCAGCGCGAGGGCATTCCTCCGTCCTTCCCTGCACTGATCGGCCTGGGAAGCCGCATGCCACGATCCCAGGTGCTCGAGCTCGTCCACGAGGGCAAAGGCCGCATGCCGGGATTTCCGAAGCTGCAGGATGCCGAGCTTGCGGCGCTGCTCGCCTATCTTGGTGTGCTGGAGCACACGTCACAGCCGCAGCCGCATCCGGCGGTCGAAGATGCCCAGCTTCCGTACCGCTTCACCGGCTATCGCAAGTTTCTCGATCAGGATGGCTATCCGGCCATAACGCCGCCTTGGGGCACGCTGAACGCGATCGACCTGAACACCGGCAGATATCTTTGGAAGATTCCCTTCGGCGAATATCCCGAGCTCGCCGCAAATGGTGTGAAGAACACGGGAACGGAGAACTACGGCGGCCCCATCGTCACGGCCGGCGGCATCGTTTTCATCGGCGCAACTATCTTTGACCGAAAGATGCACGCCTTCGACAGCCGTACCGGAAGGCTGCTTTGGGAATCGACGCTGCCCTTCGCCGGGCATGCGACACCAGCGACGTACATGATCGAGGGCCGGCAGTACGTCGTCATCGCAGCAGGCGGCGGACGCGATCCGAAGTGGCCGTCGGGTGGGGTCTACGTCGCGTTTGCCCTTCCGTCATCCGAGGCCAAGACAGCGACACGCGCCAGAAGACCACATGGCGGCAATTCAGCATCCCGCGGGGTTGCAGGCCCTCCGCACTGATCGGAATGCTACCGAACCAGCCCTCTTTTGACCACTGGTTACGCCGGTTCCGGTGGTGTACCGTTGCACCACATTCAAAGGCTGAAGGGGGCGTCCCATGAAACTTCTCGCGAAGTTCAACCTCATCCTGCTCGTGATCTTCGGAGCGGGGGCCTTCCTGATCTCTCACTTTGCCTATGTCTTCCTCATCGGGAACGCGCAGAATCAGGTGCTGAGCGAGGCCCGGCTAATGCTGGCGAGCGCCCAATCTATTCGGGACTATATCGCTAAGGATGTCTCGCCGCTTGTCGAAGAGAATCCCCGCCACGAGATCAGTTTTCTTCCCGAGGCGGTCCCTTTCTTCGGAGCTACAGCCACCTTCAACAATCTTAGAAAAAGCTATCCGCAATACACCTATAAGGAAGCGGCACTGAATCCCACCAATCTCGAAGATCGAGCTGCAGACTGGGAATCCGATATCATCCACCATCTTCGCGATCAGAACGCGAATGGACAGGATTGGGGAGTGCGGCAGACTCCCAATGGCCCTGCCCTCTTTGTTGCCAGCCCTGTTAGAGCAACCAAAGAATGCCTGCAGTGCCACGGTGTTGCCTCCGATGCCCCGGCCGGCCTGATTGCGAGATATGGCTCCGCCAACGGCTTTGGCTGGCAGCCGAACGAAATCATCGGCGCGCAGATTGTCTCCGTTCCGATGGCGCTCCCGGTGAAGATTGCGAACCAGGCTTACCGCCGGCTGATGCTCTTCCTCGGCTTGACCATACTTCTTGCGATGATTGCTCTCGACGCGGGCGTGTTCTGGTTTGTCATCCGGCCGCTGAGGGTTGTCTCCGACGCGGCGGACCGGGTCAGCCGCGGGGAGAAGACTGTGCCTCCGGTGCGTATCCGTGGAAAAGATGAGATTTCCGTCGTTGCAGCATCCTTCAACCGGATGCAGGTAAGCCTGGCAAAGGCGTTGCGGATGATCAGCGAGGATTGAACGGCGTCACGCTCTGGACGCTCTCAAGAACCGCGCGCGTTCCGTTTCATCCTCAATCTCACGCGCTACGGTCGCAATCAGGTCCTCAGGGGTCGAACACTTCCTGGCTGCCCGCTTCACGATTACCTCTGCGACAGGCCCGATATAGCCGGTCAACTCCCGACAGATACGCTGCAGGGTCTCTGGCTGGCTGAAAGGGGTCGCCACCGTTGTCTCCAAGCGCGGCACGGGAGCAGGCGTCGCGGTACTCTCTGCTGCGGGTGCGGCATGGGGGCTCTCCGCCGCCACGCGGCCCGTTTGCGACGGTGGCCGTACATCCAGGTACGGGCACAATGCCCGGATCAGTAGCTGCACATCGGACTTCCATCGTGCATGCGTCAGTTCCACCGCGTTCCGGTAGACGAGTTCTTTCAGATCGGGTGGGAGCCGATCAGCTTCCGGCATCTTTGCACCCCTGACGAGCACCGGAATAACTGGAATATCTCGGCGAAGCGCGGACGCGATTTCCAGTCGCACGAAATCATTTGGGTCTTCCAGACGACGGCCTCCCGCAGGGTCCTTTAGCTCCAGCCACTCTTGTCCGATCATGGCGAGCAGGACATTGCACGTCGTGACGCTCTGGTCGATGGCCTTCCTGAAATCGCGTCCCGGTTCGATCGCCGAGACGTCCATAAACACGGACTCGCTGCCGAAGTGAGAACACAGGTCGTCGAACAAGCGCCCCGACTCCCCTTCCGAATCCTTTCTGCGATAGCTGATGAATACGGAGCGCACGGTAGCCCTTTTCCCCCAGTAGCCCTTTTAGAGGAGAGGCGGTCGCGCGTGCCGCACGGTTCCCGGCGTGCAGGCCAGTCTGCTCCTGAAGCGCTCAAAACAAGCAGACACATTTAATACCCGAGACCAGTGGTTGCGCCAGTGATGATTCCCGGACAGCGTCAGCTTCAGGGAGGCGCTAGCCTGTGGTTGAGCCTGCTTCCGACTTGGCGGCCTGCTGCTGAAAGGAGGACCACTGGGCGTGCTCCTGCGACACTGTAGATTCGATGCGCTCGGCCAGCAGGGCGTGGGCGGCAGAGGCATTCGTGTAGGGTCCGGCGCTGGCCAGATAGACGTACTTCTCGTGCTTCAGGGCTTCGCAGGTGGAGCGATAAGTCGTCCAGTTCTGCTGGTATTGGTTGAGGTGTAAGAGTCCTTCGAGCACCGTGATCAGTACTCCAAGCCCAGCCGTAACCAGCTTGTCGTACGGGAAGGTCAGCGCGGCGAGGAATGGAATGGCCGCTGCCGAGAGGATCTCGATGACCTTGATCCGTTTGTACATGCGACGAGCAGAGCGGCTCTTGCGATCGTACCAATCGATCTGGTGTTCCAGGCGGTCGAAGATCGGATCCGTCTTCCGGTCAGGAAGAACGGCAACTGAGGTCGTTAGTAGGTTCTCTACAAGCATGCGCGGATCCCTGGAGTAGCGGAGTTGCCTTGCGGAGTTGCAATGTGCGGCCCGATTCCTGCTGAGCCGCCGGTTCCCATACCAACGTAAATCCTCTGCGGTCTGCCTAAATCAGACTTGGTTTTCGAATAAACGCAATTCTGCCTGGCGCCGCCTCAAGAGGCCGGCAACCACAGCGCCTCCCGCCCGGTCCCAACATTCGAACTGTGCAGCAGCCTTGGCAAGGTCCCCGGCATTCAGAGCTGTCAGGAGAGTGGACCGAAGAAAGTTGCCAGGCCCTAGATTGAAGACGAAGTCGACCAGAGCGTCGAACTCGCCTTGGGTGAGTCGTAGCTTGACCAAGGTGTTGACACAGCGGGCCGCGGCGAGCACGTCTTTGGCCAACAGCGCCTCTGCCTCCACCTGCGTAATCGTGAGGCCTGGAGTCACGTCCGCGCCGGTGTGGCCGTATCCGATCGTCCATACGCCTACCTGATCCTGGTAAGCAGTGAGACAGCAGCCTTCGTACTGCTCGGTCAGAGCGAGGCCGTTGCGACTATAGGTTAGGTCATTAACGCCCATCATCGCGTACCTCTGCACGCAATTCTGAAGCGCGCTCATAATAGCAGAAGGATCGGCCGCTGAGCCCGGATTTCCTGCATGATTGGCCCAGAGTCCTCACGCATCGTTAGATAGCGCTCTTCACCGTCCGCCAATGGCGAACGTTTTGTCGTGCGTGTCAACTACTCCTGTGAGCAGAGTCCGCTGCGAACAGCCGGGCCTCCCCATCCCATCCGAAACGCCCCTTTCTGGTGATTAACCGGGGCATCCCTGGCCGTGTACCGTTTCAGCAGGGGTTGCAGTACTATCGCTCTCATCGCGCTCTGTTGACAACCGATTCCGAGTACGTGCGGTATTTCACTGAGCCGAACACTGAAGTTCTTAGCAAATTAATTGCTGATACATGGTGAATTGAAATAACTCACTGCAATCTTCGAGCCGCATGGAGAACAGCATAGTGGAGCACATTGTTGTCGATACCGGTTTAGGAAAAGGTATCGAAGAATACGGAAACATGGGCGACGTCTCTATGCTGCAAGTAGCCGTAGATCGATTGCACAAGCTCTTTCCGAAAGCTCGCATTGAAGTGCTCACTGATTCGGCAGAAAATTTGGCCCGCTTCTGTCCGGCGGCAAGACCGTTGGAGAATCGTGGAAGGGCGCTATGGTTTGCAGATGGGGTTTTGCTGGGAAGATACACTGACTTGGTGCCCAGCCGGATAGTGAAGCTCTTAATCTGGGCCAAAAGAACGATAAGGGCGCGATTTCCGAATCTTTTGACCGCGATCCTGGTAAAGAGGCTTCAGCGTCAAAATCGGTTGGAAGAAGCCCAAGCTGTTGCGGCGTTTACCGGTGCCCTGCGGAATGCAGACCTGTTCCTGATCAGTGGGGCAGGTGGCTTCTATGACGGCTGCCAGACCTGGAGCCTGGAGATTTTGGACTTGCTGGAGGCGGCCGTTCAAAGAAAAACGCCAGCGGTTATGCTGGGTCAGGGTTTTGGGCCTCTTAGTGACCCCGTAGTTCTGAAGCGAGCCGCAAAGATACTCCCGCTGGTGAATTTCATAACCTTGAGAGGTGGTAGAGGTTCACTTGATCTACTCCGATCGCTGGGTATTCCAGAATCGAAAGTACAGACTACCGGAGACGAGGCGTTGGAACTGGCATACGAATCGAGAGCCGAGGAGCCCGGACGAGGATTGGGCATCTGCTTACGATATGCCGCTTCAGCAACCACGAACGATAACGATATTGAACGGATGAGACCGGTCCTGCAGGATTTTGCCCGCCGGCATCATGTATCGCTAATCCCGCTGCCTATCGCAATGCAGGTTAACACCAGGGACGACTTGGCCATTAAACAACTCCTGATCGGATTTGATGACAACTCTGACGGAGGCAAAACGCTTGATTCACCTCTCAAAGTGATAAAGCAGGCGGCGCTATGTCGAGTAGTCGTTACGGGCGCTTATCATTCCGCCGTGTTCGCGCTGGCACAAGGGATTCCCGTTATAGGTATCGCGAAATCCGCCTATTTCTCGGGCAAGTTTATAGGCTTGGAACATCAATTTGGCAAAGGATGCCAGACCATACTATTGAATGAACAAGGCTGGCCTGAGAAATTGAATAGCGCGATTGAAAAAGCCTGGCAAAATGCGGATGAACTCCGCGAGACGTTACAAGCAGCTGCGCTCAGACAAATCGAATTAACCCGAAACTCATACGAGCGGGTTAAACAGCTTGCAACGGCTGGACCAAACTGATTAATGCAGCGTCTCTCGCCTTAGCATTTCTTTATGGAGCCATCGAACATTTGTCGTCGATTAGCTAAACACCGGGGGACCCGGATCTGCGGATGCTAACTCAGGCAAAACGAATTGCTGAACTGACTGAAGGTCGAATCAAAGGTAAGCTAGTGGATATAGATGATCTTTTTCATGCGCCGGAGAGCTCCATAGCGAAGTTTGCTGAAATGCAGGTGCATCTCTATCGCCATGATGCCAGTCTGCAGGATTACTTTCATGCGCTTGATAGAGAAACGTTCAGCGGTCGCCGCAGTCCCCTCAGTGTTCGGGCACCATTCAATTCGCTCGCGACCCGGTCCTTCCGCGTTGCCGAAAAGGCAAGCCGATTTCCTAAGTTGCGAAGGTACAAAACGGACATTCTCTTCTCTCCAACACTCTACTTTGGCCGCAAAACCGAAATTAGATTTCTTGTCCGGACGTTGCTTGGTTTGGCGCAAACCGGTGCCAAAATCTTATGCTTACTTCCCGTGTATGCGCCTGTTCGTCATGAATTGGAATCTGAGCTGGCCACTGCCGGATACAGCAAGCAAGTTACATTTCTTGATTCCGGAATGCCGTTGAATCCAGTAGAGGGGCGCATCCGTGCAATTGCTGCAAAATTGCGAGGTCGCGCGGCGTTTGAAAAAGCCGTCCAGATACTGGAACCATTTGGGCTAAGTCCAACGAGTTCTGCCTTACCAGCGTTCGAAACGACAGCTCAGCATATTGAGGCGTGGGAACGGCTGGCTGCTTCGATCGAGTTTGATGCTGTCGTCGCACGATGTCACTGGTATGACCTCTGTAGCTCTGTCTGCAGGACTGGCATACAGCGGGGCAAACCTGTGATTACCTTTCAGCAGGGGGTGGTCGACCACACTTTGGACGTCCCTATTACAGCTTCTAAGTTCGTTGCTTTTGGCGCGTCCTCTGCCTCTGTACTCGCTGAATCAAATCGACGATTCTTCGATGCGGTTCGATCACCGGAGCAACCTGTCGAGTTCTTCAATGCTGGTTCTTTGTTTGACGTAATAACGCCTCTCCCCGACCAATTCTCTCTTCAGAGCCTTCTATTTATTGACTTCCATTCAGTTCCGAACGATCCTTGGGGAACCAAGGGAGAAGTGCAAGGGCTGTTGCAACTAGCAGAGAAACTCCTCAGCTCCAAACTACCTTTACGCCGCTTGGTTATACGACCGCACCCGCACTGGAGTGATCACGATCTCGGAGCTTGTTTAAAGCTCGTTCGTGAGCATCGAGACGTGTGCGAGTTGTCCCATCCAGCGTGGCCACTCGAAGACGATCTGCGCCGTTCCTCGGTAGTCATTGGAATATCGAGCGGTGTCCTAACTGTTGCTTCGGCATCCGGTTTGCCAACTATTTTTATGCGGACTGAACAGGGCTACACAATCCGCGACTTGGAGTGTTTTTCGCCTGAGCAGACTTTATTGCCCGACGCGGCATTTCGCGAAGTCAGCATGCTCCTGACTGATCACGAATACTTTACCAAGGCGAGGGGTGTAGCGATGCGCAATGCGAGGGGATACTACACGAACGGCGCCAATGCAGATCTCGATGGCCCGTTCTTTACACGTCTCCTAAGCAGTCAGCCAATGAAGAACGCTCTGCAGGATCGTCTTCGATGAGATTTGCATTCGTTAGCACGATGGCAGATTGGCCCTGGGGCGGGAGTGAGGAGCTTTGGAGCCAAACCGCCGTACAGCTCAAACGAGCTGGGCACGATGTGCAGGCTTCAGTAGCTTACCGGCCACGGCAGTCCGACAAGATCACCTCGCTGGCAGGGCAAGGTATCAGGCTCGGAATCTACCCCTCCTATCGATTTGGTCTGGCTCGTCGCATCTGGAATAAGCTCACGTTCCAGTCTCGGAGAAGCTATGGTCGTGTGAAGCGATTCAAACCTGATTTAGTCATCATTTCCCAAGGGCACAATTCGGGTGGATTTAAGTGGGCGAAAATCTGTCGCGAAGCATCGATCCCATATGTACTCATCGTCCATTGCAATAGCGAGCATTGGTGGTTCGAAAAACGAGAACTCGAGGAAGCCGTGGCGGCTTATAGGTCCGCTCAGAAAGTCTTTTGCGTCTCCCACAGTAATCTCAATTTGCTCCGGATGCAGTTGGCCGATCCCGTGCAAAACGGCGAGATAGTGTGGAATCCGTATAAAGTCTCCACCGAGAGTATTGCGGCGTGGCCCAATGAAAATGGGCGGTGGCGGCTGGCATGTGTGGCGCGGTTGGATCCCGCCGCTAAAGGGCAAGAGTTGCTCCTGCAGGTCCTTGCTCGTCCGGAATGGCGGGACCGCCCCATTGAACTGAACGTTTTTGGAGAAGGCCCGCACGAATTATCGTTGCGGCGTTTGGCCAGCATGCTCAAGTTGAACAACGTGCACTTCCGCGGTCAGGTATCCGATATCAAAGCGATCTGGGAGCAAAACCATCTGCTTGTATTGCCGTCGCGCTATGAGGGACTTCCCTTGGTATTAGTTGAGGCGATGTGGTGCGGTCGGCCAGCAGTCGTGACAGATGTTGCAGGCAATACAGAAGTATGCATCGACAATGAAACAGGCTTTGTGGCGCCCGCGGCGACTGTAGCCTTGTTAGCCGATACGTTAGAACGGGCTTGGGACCGGCGTGAGGATTGGCAGCGGATGGGGCAGGCCGCGCGAGCGCGGGCAGAAAGCCAAATTCCGAGAGATCCGATTCCCCTGTTCGCCGACAAATTGAGAAGTTGCGCAGACGCGGCTCGCCAAACTTTCACGTCCACGAAGCCCAGCTGAGGATCGGAATCCTTGCTTTTCCGGTGACGCACAGCCTGGACATGCGCTCATGCGAGTGCAGTATGACTCCCTGCGCGCTGCTAGCGGTCGAGCGAGATCGCCTCACTCGTGCCGAAGCGCTTTGAGTGGATCGATGCTTGCGCCACTTCGCGCCGGAATCCAGCTCGCCGAGAGAGCCACAAACACGAGCAGCACCGCGGCTCCGGTGTACGTCAGCGGATAAAAGTGCGTCAGTCCTGGTACCGACCAGTCCAGCGGGGAACGGCTCATAATTGGAGCATCCTTTCTGAACCGAGACCCCATTACGGGTTGTTTCGACTTGTTCGGAATTACCATCAACCTAGCGGGGGTCTTAGACTGTCAAGGGAACAAAATTCCTTAAACTTCTGGGTTTGGAGCGACGATCAGCGAGCTAGACTGCCAGCTAGACGCCACGCTACGAACGTTAGAGCAGGAGCATGCCCTTCGACTTCATACCATGCGAAACCTCTTGAAGGTAAGCAAACGAAATGTCACTCTCAATTCCTGCGGACTCTATGGGCGCCCGCAAAAGTTGGCCAGATTCAGCTTTTTTGGAGGAGTTATGAACTCCGCTATCGCCGATTCCGTTCAGGCATCCGTGGCCGAAAGCTCAGGACGCGCACCCGCCGCAACTACCGTCGCCGCCCCGAAGCGCAATGTTGCGGTGGACGCTTACCGCGGATTGGTCATGCTACTGATGATGGGAGAGGTGATGCAGTGGGCTGCGGTGTCTCACGCGTATCCCCACAGCGTCTTCTGGCGCATGCTTGCTTTCAATCAAACGCATGTCGAATGGGCAGGCATGTCACTCCATGACACCATCCAGCCTGGCTTCACTTTCCTGGTGGGAGTTGCGATGCCGTATTCCATCGCGAGTCGCATCCGCAGGGGCGAGAGCTTCGTCCACATGGTCTTTCATGCCTTCTGGCGGGCCCTCCTGCTGGTCGCACTTGGAATCTTCCTGCGCTCCACGCATAGCCCGATGACGAATTTCACCTTCGAGGACACGCTGACCCAGATCGGTCTGGGCTACCCAATTGCATTTCTGCTTGCCTTTGCGCGGCCCCGCTGGCAATGGACCGCGCTCGGTGTCATCCTGGTCGGCTATTGGGCAGCATGGGCGCTTTATCCGACACCGGGTCTACACTTCAACTACGCTGCCGTGGGCGTCCCTCCGGATTGGCACCACAACTTCACCGGCTTCCTCTCGCACTGGAACAAGAACAGCAACCTGGGTCAGGCATTCGACGTATGGTTTCTCAACCTCTTCCCTCGCGAGCAGCCGTTCGCCTTTAACGACGGTGGCTATCTCACGCTCAGTTTCATCCCTACGCTCGGCACCATGCTGCTGGGGCTAGCCGCCGGTCGCTGGCTACGTGCGTCTGAGCCGGCTATACCCCTAAGGCGCTTCCTGCAAGCCGCCGCCATCCTCATCGCACTGGCACTGCTGCTTCACTTCAGCCACATCTGTCCCATCGTCAAGCGCATATGGACCCCTGCATGGACTCTGTTCAGCGGTGGGGTCTGTTTCCTCTTTCTCGCAGCGTTTTCCTGGGTGATTGAAGTGAAGAACCGACGTAGCTGGGCCTTTCCCCTGGTGGTGGTCGGCATGAACTCCATTGCCGCTTACCTGATCGCACACTTGTGGGAAGATTTCATCATCAACAGTTTCCGCATCCATCTCGGGTCCCGCTCGTTCGCCATCCTCGGTCCGGGCTTGCAGCCATTGCTGGTGGGCATCGCAGTCATGCTGACATACTGGCTGGTGCTTCATTGGATGTACCGCCGCAAGCTGTTCCTGCGTATCTGAACGGCGCACTGCAGGAGCGATTTCGTATTCACGAGCCCAGCAAATACGCGGCGGTTTCCCTCTCTTCAGAGGTCCAGAGAAGGTAACCGTGGCCCACGCGGAATCTACTTCGTGTGCTCGGCGCATTTGTGGGTGATTGAATTCGCGCCCCGGCCGGCGCCAGGTATGCGTTTGGCTTCGGTCCTCGTTTCAATTCCGCCTCGGTAGCTGGCTAAAAAGCTCGAAACTTGCGACGTTTTCGCACGAGCCTTGGCATGCGGTAAAACTCCGGCGGCCGTAGAGATTTGACCCGCCCCCAACTTCGAATCGCATAAGCTCAGGAGCAAGAAAAGAACCTTAGTAGGAGAACTTAGACGGATCAGCAAACGTTGCGGAAGGGATCAGCAAATCTCGCCGGTTATCCCTTAATGCAGATTTCGGGGTCCAGCAAAGTTTTTCTGAAGTAACTCCAGTGAGCTCCTTTGCCAGACATGAAAGTCTTATTCGAATTTAGCTTATCATTCTCAAACTTTCCCCGGGTCCTCGGTGGTATTAGCTTCCGCGGGATACGCTGCGTCGGCGTAAATTACACGCCAATCATTGCCGGTCATTTGATCTGTCCGTCTTGTAAACCACTTTTGGAAGCGTCTACGAGCAAGAACTTTACTCAAATATGACACCGTTTCCGTTCTACCTCAGAAAAAGCTTTCCGTATTCGCAAGATATATTTAGACATTTGGTACTGGTTCGTTACTTTGGCCACTGAGGCAAAAAAAATTGACATAAAAACTTCCAAGCAGTAACCGAACGGAGGATCCAAGGTAGTCTCCCGAACACCAGCGAATTTCATAATCTATTTTTTATCAAGAGCCGAAGTGTTCGGGACTATAGTGTTAGCCGCCGAGGATGCAAAAGAAATAGAAAAGCCTGGCTGGGTCGCTTATCGGCTGTGAGGAATGTCAATGGTATCGAACACCGAATCGACGCGGGGACGCCACTCAGTATTGGCTGGATCGCTCGTCCTGGTTCTGACTTTGGGATTGTGCATTGCTGGCGCGGGGTGCGGATCGCACAGCTCCAACGCAGAGCAACCGGCCACAGAACCGCCGACTACACAACCGCCCCCCGCAGAACCGCCACCCACACAACCTGACATATCTGTCTCGGTCAGTCCCTCGACAGCTATGGTTACTATCAGCCAGGCTCAGCAGTTCTCCGCTTCGGTGCTGAACACCAGCAACGCGGCGGTTACATGGACGGTGACTGGCCCGTCAGGTGACGTGGGCTCGATTTCCGACACGGGATTGTACACGGCGGCTGGTAGAGTTCCCTCCGGTTCAGTCTCGATTACCGCGACCAGTGTGGCTGACCCCACGAAGTTCGCCACAGCCAGCGTGGAGGTGGATGGCTACACCGGCATGCTTAGTTACCACAATGACCCGGACATTACGGGGCAGAATCTGAACGAAACGGTGCTCAATCCGTCGAACGTAAACGCAACTCAATTCGGCAAGCTCTTTTCCTACGCGCTCGATGGGCAATCGTTCACACAGCCCTTATACGTCTCGAATGTACCGGTTCCAAGCCAAGGCAAGCACAACCTGATCTTCGCGGCCACCGAGCACGACAGTGTGTACGCCTTTGATGCGGATAGCCAAGCGACGTTGTGGACGGTCAATTTCACCAAGCCCGCAGCAGGAGTCACAACTGTCCCGGCTGGCGATCTCGGAGGACCTCCTCCCATCCAACCTGAAATCGGCATTACGGGAACTCCGGTGATCGACGGCAGCAGCGGAACCCTGTTTGTCGTCGCTATGACAAAGGAAAATGGAGCCTATATACATCGGTTGCACGCGCTCGATATCACCACAGGAAAGGAAAAGTTCGGCGGTCCAGTCGTTATTCAGCCCTCCGTACCCGGAAACGGCGGACAGGTGGTCTTCACCAGCAAGCAACAACTGCAGCGCCCCGCCTTACTCTTATCAGGTGGCGTGGTCTACGTATGTTTTGGATCCTATAGCGACTGGAACCCATATCATGGTTGGCTCGTCGGCTACGATGCTTTCACTCTGGAGCAAGTCACGGCGTGGAATGCAACTCCAAATGGGAACGAGGGGTCGTTCTGGCAATCAGGTGCTTCCTTAGCGGCAGACTCGGCCGGCAATATCTTCGGCATCGTGGCGAATGGTACATTCGACGCTGATACCGGGGGAAGCGACTATGGAGAGAGCGTAGTCAAGCTGAAACCTGGACCGCTCAGTGTCACTGATTACTTCACCCCTTTCAATTACAACCAGTTGAACACCGACGATGTAGATTTCGGCTCTGCCGGCTTTACACTTCTGCCCGACCAGCCTGGTCCGTTTCCCCATCTCGGTGTGAGTGCGGGCAAAGAAGGCAAGATCTATTTACTCAACCGGGATAACTTGGGAAAGTTTCAATCGGGGAGTGACAGCCAGATCGTGCAGTCCATTCCCGACGCGGTGGGGGCGTCCACTTTACATAGTGCACGTAATTTCAGTACCGCTACCTATTGGCAGGGGAACGTCTATTTCATAGGAACAAAGGACGTCATCAAACAATTCGCGCTAACTAATGGCTTACTTTCCACCTCTCCGATTGCGCGCGGTACAAATGTCTACGGGTTCCCAGGCGGGAACATGAGTATTTCGGCGAACGGCTCCCAGAATGGCATTGTGTGGGCCATTGAAGCTGCAAGTGTTCTGCATGCTTACGATGCCACGAATGTCGCGCGGGAGCTCTACAATACCAATCAGAACGCGAGCCGCGATCAGTTTGGCACCGCGGTAAGATTCACGGTTCCGACCGTGATGAATGGAAAAGTCTTTGTAGCAGGCAAGACGACGCTAGCGGTTTTCGGTCTGTTTTGAACTTTACCCGGCGCTCTTCAATGATAGGACCCACTGGCGAGACGCCGGCGCTGCGCAATCCTCCGTGTAGAATCACCGCCCGACCGCCAATCCCAACCGATCCTTAGTCGTAGCCTTCCCGCGTCTACTTCTCTTTCGCGGTGCGCAGCACGGTATTTCCGTCGAGCTGCTGCGCGTACTCTGGGCGCCCGATTGGGGATAACAAGCCTTAGCACTCATCGAGCCCATCTGCATGAGTGCATTGGCGATTGCGCCATTCGAGAAACCTGGAGAGGGCAGGCGAGTTGAGCAGATATTGGTTTTCTGAACTGAGTATGGACATTGGCTGACGCCCACTGCTCCAGAAAAAGCGGTTCTTGCCAGGTCTGCTCGACTTCATCGGTGCTAGCGGCGAGACCCACACTGTTTTCATTTGTCCGCCTTGACACGCACTCTTCCGTACAGAAGAATTCGCGGGCAGAAGCAGTTCTCCGCCATCATTACACCCCTTCTTTCCCGAAGCTCTCGTCCGCGTGCGGCTGAGCCCTATCAACACATCGGATCTGCACATGGTTCGAGGGCGCTATGGCTATCAACCGGAGATGCCGGCCAGCCCGGGCATTGAAGGCGTCGGCATATTGGAGGGCCCTGGGTCCGGGCGTGCAAGGCCCGATGGTTGGAACACGGGCGGGGGCGCTGAATCCGCCAGCTTAGGAGTACTGAATCCCTTCGTCCGTCACTCCTGGAATAGACTGCAGCTAGGCCCAAATCACAGGGGAGTCATGATTTATGGCCTCAACCGCGAGTGTCGTCCGGGTTAGCATCCGCATCGCCTTAGGTAGCAGGAATGCTAGTTTCGCCGAGGCAGGCCCCGTTCCACGGTGGCGAAGACTGTCTCTGTTGACAATCGATTCGTATTCGGGCCGTGAACGATGAGCAGCCAGCGAGAATTGATCGAGCAGCTGTTTGGGGCCGCATTGGGCCTTGGACCGGTTGAGCGCGCAGTTTTCCTGGACAGGAAGTGTGCCGCTAACCCGGAGCTAAGGCGGCCGGTGGAGGACTTGCTGGCCGCGGACGCTGCACTGGGAAGCTTTCTAGATGATCCGCTTCTCAGCACCCCCACGGCAGACTATCCAAAAATGTCAGGGGTTCTAATCGGCTCCTATCACCTTCTGCAATTGATTGGCCAGGGAGGTATGGGAGAGGTCTGGCTGGCCGAGCAGACGCAGCCTGTTCGCCGACGCGTCGCAATCAAGCTCATTAAGACTGGTATGGATACCAAAGAGGTGGTTGCTCGTTTTGAGTCGGAACGGCAGGCACTTGCGCTGATGAATCACCCGGCTATTGCCAAGGTTTTTGACGCCGGCTCTACTGCCGAAGGGCGACCTTATTTCGTAATGGAGTATGTCGCGGGCCTCCCGATTACTGACTACTGCGACCGGCACAGACTCAATACCCGCCAGAGGCTCGAACTTTTTATCTCCGTGTGTGAAGGAGTTCAGCATGCGCACCAAAAAGCGATTATTCACCGCGATCTGAAGCCCTCCAACATTCTCGTTACGGAAGTGGATGGCAAACCGGTCCCGCGCATCATCGATTTCGGTGTGGCCAAAGCGACCTCGCAGCACCTACACGTTGATGCGTTGCGTACACAGATCGGCGCACTGATCGGTACTATCGGCTACATAAGCCCAGAGCAGGCTGACTCTGGCGGCGAAGACATCGATACCCGCAGCGACGTCTACTCATTGGGCGTTGTGCTCTATGAACTGCTCAGTGGAACACTGCCGTTCGATTTCAGAAAACTGGCCTTCGACGAGGCGCTACGATGCCTGCGCGAACAGGACGCACCCAGCCCCAGCCAGCGGTTGCGTACGACTGTTGGGGATTCCGCATTGGCGGCAAAAAATCGCAGTGCGGACCTTCCAACCTTGGTCAGCCAACTTAGGGGCGACCCTGATGCCATCACGCTGAAGGCACTGGAAAAGGATCGTGCGGGCCGCTATTCCTCACCACTCGAACTGGCCGCTGATATCCGGAGATATGTGCGAAATCAGCCGGTTCTGGCACACGCGCCGAGCGCCGTGTACCGGGCACGCAAGTATGTCAGACGCCACAGGCTCGGTGTGACTCTGGTTAGCCTGTTGGTGCTCCTGGCAGTGGTCTTCGCGGCTGCCCAGGCAAACGAGCTGCAGCGCACCCGTCGCGAGCGAGACCGAGCCGATCGAATTACTGACTTCTTGACCAACATGTATAAGGTCTCTTCTCCGAGTGAATCACGCGGAAACACTGTAACAGCACGCGAAATATTGGACCGATCTTCAAACGAAATTGAGGAAGGGTTGGCTCAGGACCCTGAGGTCCGTTCGCAGTTGATGCAGGTGATGGCCGAAACTTACGAAAATTTGGGCCTGTATTCCCGCGCCCATGATCTGACAGAGCGTGTCCTACAAGACAGACGTAAGACCCTGGGCCCTGAAAATGCGAAGACGCTTGAGGCCATGGACCGGATGGGATGGATACTTTACCGCGAAGGGCGCGACATCGAGGCCGAACGTTTGATCCGGAGGACGATCGATATTCAGAGTCGCGTTATCGGCCCGGATAATCCCGCAACGCTAAGGAGTAAGAACCACTTAGCTTGGATCCTTATTAGACAAGCTCACCACGCGGAAGTAGAAAAACTGGAACGTGACGTCATCGCCGCCAGCAGCCGCAAACTAGGCCCCGAAAATCCAGAAACATTGCGGGCAATGGACGGTCTCGCCGTAGCGTTTGCCCGCCAGAGCCATTTTCGAGAAGCGGAGGCTGAGTATCGTCAGCTTCTTGATCTAAAGGTTCATAAGCTTGGCCCAGATCATCCGGAAACGCTCTCAACCATGCACAACCTCGCCAGCGCACTTTCTGATGAGGGAAACTACGACGAGGCCGAGAAGTTATACCGGGAAACTCTGCAGATCGAGCAGCGCGTTTTGGGTCCCGACCATCCAGACACCGCAAATTCCATGACCACGCTTGCGAATACGGTCAAGTTTGGTCATGGCCGGGAGGTGGAAGCAGAGGGCCTGTACCGGAAAGCCTTGGAAATCGAGCTGCGCGTCCTTGGCCCGGATCATCCTGAGACGACCCGTGCGCGAGAGGGATTGGCGAACATATTGTCCTCGGAACATCGGTACGCTGAGGCGGAAACACTCCTCCGGGAAATCCTAAACGCGCGGCAGCGTCTTCTTGGAACTGAGCACACTGACACTCTCTTGACGCAATACAACCTGGCGTCCGTTCTTAACCACGAAAAGCAGTATGACGCGGCTGAGAAACTGATTCGGAGCACGATGGAGACCCAAAAACGTGTTCTGGACAAAAACGATCCCGACACGTTGGCCTCCGAATCACTTCTTGCAAAGATTTTGCTTGAAGAGCAAAGACCCCAAGAAGCGGAGGGATTCGCTCGGCAAGCGTTTAACGATCAATCGCGCACCCTTGGTTTGCAACATCCTGACACCAAGGAGAGCTTGGGCCATCTCGGAACCGCGTTGGCTAAATCCGGACGCTACGAGGAGGCGAAGAAGGTTTATCTCGACGCCATCGACAAGGCCAGCGCCCCCGAGGAAGGCGGTCCGCACAGCGAAACTGTGGTTGGACTCTGGTACAACCTCGCCTGCCTGGCTGCGTTGAGCCGGCGCTCTGACGAAGCATTCGATTACCTCCGCCATTCCTTCGACGCCGGATATAGAGATGTTCAGTCAATGCGAACTGACGACGACCTGAAGGCCCTCCGAACCGATCCCCGCTTCGAAAAGCTGGTCGCCAGCGCACGCGTCGCCCCTTCACGATAGCTCGTGAGGTAGGGACTGAGCTTTACGCCCCCGTTCGTACCGAAGTGCCTCAATGGCAAGGGCGTTCCTGTTGTTAGAAGTTGATCCGACCTCTTTTCCAGGCGCTATCCCCGCCGCGCCCGTTAGCTTCATTTCTTACCTGATAGTTTCGCTGACCCCACGCAACAGGCCAGGAGCTTGAGCCGTGGTCCCAAAGTGCCGGGAAACAATCTCTAATTCGGGGAAATTCGCGCAAGCCTTCGCAGGCGTCAAAAGTGCACGGACGAAAAACTCCCGTGATCTTTTGTGATCCGAACGCAATCAAGCCACGTGTAAGTGACTCATTTGATGATGATGAAATTGGTCGGGGAGAGAGGATTCGAACCTCCGACCCCCTGGTCCCGAACCAGGTGCTCTACCAGGCTGAGCCACTCCCCGATCGACCGACTTGCAGGTGGGAACGCCCGGCGCCATCGTCCTGGTAGGGATGGCGGCTCAACTCGAGCGCACTCCTGCCAATATAACAGAGTGATGTGTCGCAGAATTCACCTGGTACAACTGCCATGACCCCGCGCGACCACCTTGATCTCACCGGCCTGCACGTGCTCGACGGTGGCCTTGCTACCGAGCTCGAGCGCGCCGGCTGTAATCTCGCCAGCCCGCTCTGGTCCGGCGAGGTCCTGCGTACACAGCCGGAGAAGGTGCTCACTGTCCATCGCAGCTATCTGGCGGCTGGCGCGGACTGCCTGCTCACCGCCAGCTATCAGGTCTCTGCCATGGGCTTTCGCGAAATTGGCCTCTCTGCCGATGACGCCCGTTCGGCGATCCAGCAGAGCGTCGCGCTCGCTGCGCAGGCTCGCCGCGACTACATGCAAGCTGAGATCGACGCCGGACGCGAGCCGCGCCGCATTTGGATCGCCGGCTCACTTGGCGCGTATGGCGCTGCTCTGCACAATGGAGCAGAGTTCCACGGCAACTACGAGATCAGTCATGCAGCGCTGGTCGCCTTCCATGCCGGGCGCATTGACGCCATGCGGGAGACCAATGCGGACTTCCTCGCCTTCGAGACCATCCCGCTGCTCGAAGAGGCAGAGGCCATTCTCGAAGCACTAGCTCGCTTTCCTAACCTCGCCGCCT
Organism: uncultured Acidobacteriaceae bacterium; assembly: GCA_963797895.1. GTDB lineage: Bacteria > Acidobacteriota > Terriglobia > Terriglobales > Acidobacteriaceae > KBS-83. The sequence goes on along the minus strand of CAWCRD010000005.1, from coordinate 123,499 downwards.
ACATCAGCTTCACCTGTCGCGACGATGGCCACACCGGCCACGGCGACCCCATCGAGGCCTGTGCGCGCCTGCTCGATTCTCACCCTGAGATCATCGCCGTCGGCATCAACTGCACCGCGCCGGCTCACATCCTGCCGCTGATCCGGGAGATCCGCGCCGTCAGCGGCATGCGCATCGCCGTCTACCCCAACTCGGGCGAGACCTGGGTAGCCGAAACGCGAAGCTGGAGCGGCAGCTCCGATCCACACGCCTTCAGCGACATGGCCCGGCAGTGGCGCGATGCCGGCGCGAACTGGATCGGTGGCTGCTGCCGCACCGGCCCGGGGCACATTCGTGCGATAGCGCAAGCGGTGAACTCCTGATTCTTTTCCACATCCAAAGCAGAAAGCCCGACAACTCCCGCAAAGTCCGTCGCCTCTTACTGAGTAACGGAAGAGCAATCTTCCAGAAGGAGAGAGAAACCAAAATGACAATCAAGAGAATCGGCAACGAGTCTCGCGATTGGCAGCGAGGTAGCTCGTACAACGACCGTTATGACGGGAGAGTGAGGGAAACTCGGGCTGAGTTCGAGCATCCCGGCTAATCCCGGATAAGGCCGTTGTGATCTGGTGTAGCCGATCCAGATCTTCGAAAATACGGAAAGCGTAAGGGCGACTTCTCGAAAGGGATTTCGCCCTTTTGCTTTGCGGGGAACGTTCCTTCAGTACTCCGCCGATCGCATCGGAGCCGCTGCAACCGTGCGACAATATAAGTACAACCATGACAACCAGGACGCTCCCTGCGGTGCCCGCACCGGCCAGCATTTCTCCCGAGCTACTGAAGCAGCACAGCCTCACGGCCGAGGAGTACGCGCGCATCGAGGCGGCGCTGGGCCGCACGCCATCTCTCACCGAACTGGGCATCTACAGCGTGATGTGGAGCGAACATTGCTCCTATAAATCGTCACGCGTGCACTTGAAGCGCCTGCCTACCCGCGGCGAGCGCACCACAGGGCCTGGCAGCGTGGTCCAGGGTCCGGGCGAGAACGCCGGCATTATCGACATCGGCGACGGCTGGGCCTGCGCCTTCAAAATCGAGTCGCACAATCATCCCAGCTATATCGAACCGTTCCAGGGCGCCACCACCGGAGTCGGTGGCATCCTGCGCGACATCTTCACCATGGGCGCGCGCCCGCTGGCCGTCATGGACTCGCTGCGCTTCGGCCCACTCTCGACTGAGGACGGCGAATCCGACCCCGCGCTCATCCGGCGGAACCACCAAATCGTCGAAGGCGTGGTTGCCGGCGTGGCGCATTACGGTAACTGCTTTGGCGTGCCCAACCTGGGGGGCGAAACGCGCTTTGAGCCCTGTTACAGCGGTAATCCGCTGGTGAACGCATTCGCACTCGGCCTCGTCCGGAAGGACGAGATCTTCTATGCCAAGGCTACCGGCGTGGGCAATCCCGTGATCTACGTCGGCGCCAAGACCGGCCGGGATGGCATCCATGGCGCCACGATGGCCAGCGAAGAGTTCACCGAAGGGTCTGACCAGAAGCGCCCCAACGTACAGGTCGGCGATCCATTTATGGAGAAACTGCTCCTCGAAGCATGCCTGGAAGCAATGCAGACCGGCGCAGTAGTCGGCATCCAGGACATGGGCGCGGCAGGCCTCACCTGCTCCACCTGCGAGATGGGCGGCCGCGGGGGCGTCGGCCTGGATGTGGAGTTGGACAATGTGCCGCAGCGCGAGACCGGAATGTCCAGCTACGAGATCATGCTTTCGGAAAGCCAGGAGCGCATGCTGCTAGTCGCCGAAAAGGGCCACGAGGATGAAGTGCTCCGTGTCTTCGAAAAGTGGGGACTGGACGGCGTGATCGTGGGGGAGGTCATTGGTGAGCCGCAGATGCGCATCCGCCACCACGGCGAGCTGGTCGCCGACATTCCGAACCAGTCGCTCACCGACGATGCTCCGCTCTACCACCGACCGGTCGGCACATGGAAGGCGCCGGTCCCGCTCGATCCGCCAGCCGAAGTTCTCGAAGCTCTGAAGCAGCCGCGCGACTACACCGCCGACCTGAAGAAGCTGCTCGCGAGCGCAAACATTTGCAGCAAGCGCTGGGTCTTCGAGCAGTACGACTCCATGGTGCAGACCAACACCGTGCAAGGCCCGGGCGGCGAAGCCGGAGTTATGCGTGTGAAGGGAACCAAGCGCGGATTGGCGATGGCGCTCGATGGCAACGGCCGCTGGTGCTACCTCGATCCTAAGCAGGGCGCAAAGCTAGCCGTCGCAGAAGCCGCACGCAAGGTTGCATGTACTGGGGCTGTACCTGTAGCTGCGACGAATTGTCTCAACTTCGGCAACCCGGAAAAGCCGGAGATCATGGCACAGCTCTCCGCCGCCATCGACGGCATCGCCGAAGCCTGCACCGCGCTCGGGACGCCAATTACTGGCGGCAACGTATCGCTCTACAACGAGACTAAGGGTGAGGGGATCTATCCGACGCCGGTAATCGGGATTGTTGGGATTCTGGAGGATGTTTCGAAGGCTGTGCCGGCGGATTTTCAGCAGGAAGGCGATGTCATCCTGGTAGTGAATGCACAGGATCCAGTTCGCGGGTACACGACTCAAGACTTGGGTTCTTCTGAGTTCTCCAGAGCTGTTTTTGGCAAGACATGGGGTAGTCCACCCTCACTCAGTCTGAAGAACGAGGCCTCTTTACAGCGCACCTTATGTCGTTTCGCCGACTCTGGCCTCGTCCACTCCGCTCGAGATATCTCAGACGGCGGAATCCTCGTCGCCGTCGCGGAGGCATCCTTCACAAAAAACATCGGCGCCGAGATTTGCCTGTACTCACTCTTTGGCGAGGAACTTGTGAACGCTTTCGGTGAGGAGACGAGTGCTGTGCTGATCACCTGTGCGCCGGAAGCCGTAAGCAAGCTGATTGCCATAATGCATGAAGAGACTGACCTCGAGTGCAGCATCATCGGTAAAACAATCGCAGAGCGGGTTAGAGCTTTCCTTGATCCCGAATCAGCGCCTTCACGTCGGCTGGTTGTGGATTCCTCAATTAGCGAGCTGAAGGAGATCAGCTCCAACGCCCTCCAATCCACCCTCAGCGTCGACACGGTGACGGCATGACCGAGCGTCTCTACCAGGGGGTTGCGGGCATGAACGAAACGCTTCCCTCGGTTCAATCGCCCATAACGCGCGAACAAGATGGAGACACTCTCCACGAAGAATGCGGTGTAGCCGCCATCTACGCCCATCCCGAAGCAGCGCGGCAAATCTACCTCATGCTCTACGCGCTGCAGCATCGCGGGCAGGAGTCCGCCGGTATCGCCACCGCCGACGGCCACCATCTCTCGAACATCAAGGGCATGGGCCTGGTCGCCGATATTTTTACAGAAGAAGTTCTCCAGAAACTGCCCGGCAATCTCGCGATCGGCCACACGCGCTACTCGACCACCGGTGATTCGGCGCTCCTGAATGCGCAGCCCATCCGCGTCGAGTCCACCAAGGGCCTTATCGCCATTGCGCACAACGGGAACCTGGTGAACCTCGGCAACATACGCGCGAAGCTCGAGCGCGAGGGCGCCTTCTTCCAGACTACGTCCGACTCCGAGATCATTGTCCAGCTCATCGCGCACTCCCAGGCCACGACGCTGGTGGACGCCATCGCCGACTCGCTCTCGCAGATCGACGGTGCCTTCTCCGTCGTGATGATGACGCGGGATCGCATCTTCGCTGCCCGCGATCCACGCGGCTTCCGGCCATTGTCGATGGGACGCATCGTCGGAGAGGACGGCGCACCCGACATCTTCGTATTCGCTTCGGAAACCTGCGCTTTCGATCTGCTGCGCGCCGAGTATGTCCGCGATGTCGAGCCGGGCGAGCTCATCATGGTTTCGCCTGACGGCATCACCTCGCGCAAGTACGCGACCGATTTCCCGCAGACCAGTTGCATCTTCGAACACGTCTATTTCGCGCGGCCCGACAGCCGCATCTATGGCCGATGGGTGCAGGAGAGCCGGGAAAAAATGGGCCGCCAGCTTGCGCGCGAATCCGGTGTGCCTGCCGATCTCGTCGTGCCGGTGCCCGACTCCGGCGTGACGGCGGCTCTCGGCTACGCAGCCGAAAGCGGCATTCCCTTTAATTTCGGGCTCATCCGCAACCACTATGTCGGCCGCACCTTCATCGAGCCGGAGCAGCGCGTGCGTGACTTCGGCGTCAAGCTCAAGCTCAACCCGGTGCGCAATCTGCTCGCCGGCAAACGCATCATCCTGGTCGATGACTCGATCATCCGCGGCACTACCAGCCGCAAGATCATCCGCATGGTGCGCTCCGCCGGCGCAAAGGAAGTTCACCTGCGCATCAGTTGTCCGCCCACCACATCGCCGTGCTTCTACGGAGTGGACACGCCGCGCAAGAAAGACCTGATCGCCGCGAACAACACGGTCGACGAGATTCGTAGCTTCATTGAAGCCGACTCGCTCGCTTATCTGTCACTCGAAGGGTTACTTGAATCCTGCGGGGGCAAGCCGATGTTCTGCGTGGCCTGCTACACCGGCAACTACCCAACCGAATGGGTGGACGTGGACGAGATATTGCCTGCGATGGCGGAAATCTAAGACAGAAATCTGCTGCGGGCAAACTACTCCGTAACAACCAGATAGATTATTTTTGCCTCTCAAGTGACTAGGCAACAGGCACACACGTGTGCATGGAGGCAAGCATGGCAAGAAAGAAATCTTCCAAACGGAAGTACAGTCCAAAGGCGTCCAAGGACGTCGAGCGCGAGATGCACGAGTTCAAACGCGGCAAGCTGAAGTCCGGCCGTAGTGGAAAAAAGGTAAAGAGCCGCAAACAGGCCATCGCTATCGGACTTTCCGAGGCGCGCCGGGAAGGCGCGAAGGTACCAAAGAAGAAATCCAGCTCGAAGAAGAAGTCCAGTTCGAAGAAAAAGAGCTCCAGCAAATCGAGCTCGAAGAAGAAATCAAGCTCCCGGAAGAAGTCCTCCGGCCGCAAGAAGTCTTCGAAAAAGTCCTCTAAGAAATCTTCAAGCTAATCTGAGGATTTTGTACTCGATCCGGAACTGGAACTCGCGGCGCTGCTTCCCGAGCTCGAAGAGGAGGCAGCGCCGGAATCACTCTTACCGCCATCGGACTTGGACGAGCTTTCCGAGCTCTTCGCAGAGACATCCTTACCGCTATCGCCCTTGCTGCCCTCTTTCGCACCGCCCTCTTTTGAACTGTCCGACCCAGAGGGCGCCTTGCCGCGTCCGGCATAGTCGTTCACATACCAGCCAGCGCCCTTGAACTGGATCGCCGGCGCGGAGATCAGCCGCTCCACCTCGCCGCCGCACTCCGGACACACCTTCTCCTCGGGTGCCGAGAAACTCTGGATCTTTTCAAAGCGATGCCTGCATTGCTTGCACTGGTATTCGTAAAGCGGCACGGATGGCAGCTCCTGACTAGTCTCGTCCTATTGTAACGATGGCGACTCGCTACCTACGGCAGCGGCGATAGTTTGACGAGCCGGACGCGTGTCACTGCTTCGATCGCTTCGAGTGCGCCCAGCACCGCCGGCGTGATCTCGCCATCCACCTGCACCACCGCAATCGCGCCGCCCACACCGTCTTTCGCGGCAGTCTCCAGGCCGCGGCCCAGTGCAAAGTTTGCGATGTTCACCTGGTGCTCACCCAGCACTGTGCCGATGCGGCCAATCACGCCCGGCACGTCATGGTTGCGGATTGCGATCAGCGCATCGTGCAGCGGCACTTCGATATCGATGCCGTCCGAGGCCAGCAACCGCGGCTGGCGCCCGTGCAGCACCGTCGCGGTCGCGGTTGTCTCGCCCTTGCGCGTATGCAGGGTTAGCGTAACGCCCGCGGCTCCGCCGTTCTCCAGCTTCGATTCGTGCAGCCGGATCCCGCGCTCCTCCGCCACCGCCGCTGCGTTGATGCGATTTACATTCTCCGAATGCGCCAGCACGCCCTGAATCGCCGCGTTGCGCACCAGGTCCGTCTTGCCCTGCGCCAGCCGCCCGCGATAGATCAGTGCGATGCTCTCCACGTTTCCGTCCGCCGTGGCAGAGAGGAACGCGCCCAGCCGTGCAGCCATGTCGATATATGGCGATAGCTCCACATATTCCTCATGCGAGAGCGACGGCAGGTTCACCGCGTTCTGCACCACGCCCAACTTCAGATATTCGCGTACCTGCGCGGCAATCTGGATGCCGACCGCCTCCTGCGCCTCCGCAGTCGAGCCGGCAATGTGCGGCGTCAGGATCACGTTTTCGCGATTGAAATACGGCGAGTTCTTCAACGGCTCATCGCGAAACACATCCAGCGCCGCCCCGCCCACCTGTCCGCTGTCCAGCGCAGCCAGCAGCGCCGCATCGTCCACCAGCTCGCCGCGCGCGCAGTTCACAATACGCACGCCTTTCTTCATCGCAGCCAGATTTTTCGCATTGATGATGTCCGCCGTCTGCTGCGTCAGCCCGACGTGCAGCGTCAGATAATCCGCGCGCGCAAATAGCTGGTCCAACGCCACTAGCTCTACGCCACGCTCGCGTGCAACTGCCGGCGTCACAAACGGGTCGTGCCCGATGATCTGCATGCCGAAGCTCGCCGCGCGCTGTGCCACTTCAAGCCCGATCCGGCCCAGGCCCAGCACCGCCAGCGTCTTACCGCGCAATTCCGCGCCGCTCAGCGACTTCTTCTCCCACTTGCCCTGATGCAGCGCGCCGTTCGCCTTCGGCAGTTGCCGCGCCAGCGCCAGCATCAAGGCGATGGTCAACTCCGCCACCGCAATCGCGTTTGCGCCCGGCGTGTTCATCACTACAATCCCCCGCCGCGTTGCCGCATCGGCGTCAATGTTGTCCACGCCCACGCCCGCGCGGCCAATCACGCGCAGCTTCGGCGCATGCTCCAGCAGCGCATCGTCCACCTGCACGGCCGAGCGCACCACCAGGCCGTCGGCATCCTTCAGCTCGTTCGCCAGACCATTTTTAATCTGGTCATGCGTCACAACATTCCAGCCCGGTTCCGCCTGAAAAACGGCGAGTGTGGCGGGTGAAACCTTCTCTGCAAGGACAATCTTCACGGCAGGCTCCTGTACGGTGATGAGAACGCGGGCGATATGGAGGGAAACACGCGGAACGCCGCTCACCGGAACCACTCAACCGATGAGCAGCGCGTTCTACTTTGCGCCAACAAGCTCCGGCCGCGAGGCGGAAGTGCGCTCGGCAAAAACCTCCTGCGCCGCAATCAGTGCCTTGCCGAATTGAAAACCCGGCAGCTTCAGAGATGTCGCAGACACCTGTTCCAGCGCACCCAGGATCCCAATCGTGTCCAGATAATCGAAGTAGCCGATGTGCGCGATGCGGAAGAGCTGACCCTTCATTTCGCCCTGGCCGTTGGTGATGATCGCGCCGAAGCGCGACTTCAGTTCTTTGACCACCACGCCGGAATCGATACCCGTCGGCGGCAACACGGCCGTGACGGCCGCGCCCGGTGACGTGGAGAAGAGCTTCAGCCCCAGCGCCTCCACCGCAGCCCGTGTCATCGCGGCACAAGTCTCCGCGTTGTCAACCAGCTTCTTGCGTCCGGCTGCAAGATCACCATCTGCCTGTGAGGCGATGTAGTCCAGCGCCGTGCTCAACCCTGCGATCAGCGACGTCGCCGGCGTGTACGAGGACTCGCCCTTCGCTGCGTTCTTGCGCTCCTTGCGGAGGTCGAAGTAGTAGCGCGGATTCAGCGCGTTGCCCATCAGCTCCCATGCCTTCTCGCTCACCGAGCAGTAAGCCAGGCCGGGCGGAATCATCACCGCCTTCTGCGAGCCGCCGATCATGATGTCCACGCCCCACGCATCTGCGTCAAAGTGCGTCGTGCCCAGGCCAGTGATTGCGTCCACCACCAGCACTGCATCGCTCTTCGCATCGCGCAGCAGCTTCGCCACGCCTTCCACATCGTGCCGCGTGCCTGTCGACGATTCATTCGCCTGCATGTAGACCGCGCGGGTCTCTACCTTCAGCGCGGCCTTCACCGCATCCAGCGAGAAGGTCTGCCCGTAGCGCACGCTTACCACATCCACATCGCAGTTGTAGGCCTTCGCAATGCCCGTCCAGCGCTCGCCAAACTTGCCCGCGGAGAGCACCAGTACGCGATCGCCCGGCGAGGTAATGTTCGCGACCGCCGCCTCCATGAGGCCGCTGCCCGAACACGCCATCAGGATCACATCGTTCTTCGTGCCGATAAACGTGCGAAGCTGCTCCAGCACGCGCTGGTATAGAGCGCGAAACTCCGGCGTGCGATGATGCAGATCGCACGCAGCCATGGCAAACTGCGCGGCGGGAAGCAAAGGCGTGGGACCGGGCGTAAAGAGGCGCGTTTTGCGAATCATATGTCTGTAGGTTCCTTGGCTTCTATTCTATCCAGCGCGACAATCTCTATACTGGTAAGTTGGCCTTCGCGACAGCGAGGCAGGAGACCAGAACGAATGACCCTTCAGCAACGCATCGAGCAGGACACCGTCGCCGCCATGAAAGAGCGGGCGCAGGCGCGCCTCGATGTGCTGCGCATGGTGAAGTCGGCGATCAAGAATAAAGAGATCGAGAAGCGCTCGCCACTCAGCGATGCGGAAGTCCTGCAGACGCTCACCACGCTCATCAAGCAGCGCCGCGATTCCATCGAGGCATTCACCAAGGGTAACCGCCCCGAGCTCGCCGACAAAGAAGCCGCCGAGATCAAGGTCATCGAAGGCTACATGCCGCAGCAGGCTGACGAGGCAAAAGTGCGTTCGCTGGTGGAAGCGACCATCACAGAGATGAGCTCCGCCGGCAAGCGCCCCACGCCCAAAGAGATGGGCCTGGTCATCAAGGACGTACAGGCCAAGATCGCCGCCACCGGGCTCCGCGCCGAGGGCCGCCAGGTCAGCGAGATCGTGAAAGCCGAGTTGGCGAAGGGTTAGCCAACTCGGATGATCCGCTCCGCGACGCCGGCCGATTCCGAAGCGATCTGCGCTCTCTACAACCCTTACGTTCTCGAAAGCGCGATCACCTTTGAGGAAGCCGCTGTTTCTCCAGCAGACATGGAGAACCGCATCCGCGAAACGCTTCCCTCGCTGCCCTGGCTGCTATGGGAACAAGATGGATCGGTTCGCGGCTATGCACATGCCAGCAAATGGAAGGGTCGCTGCGCCTATCGGCATTCTGCAGAGGTAACGGTTTACCTTGACCCAGCCTTCACCGGCCGCAGCATCGGTTCGAAACTCTACGGAGCGCTGCTCGCCGATCTTCGCGAACGCGGTTTTCACACTGCGATCGGCGGCGTCGCTTTGCCTAACCCGGCAAGTATCGCGCTGCATGAGCGTCTCGGCTTTCGCAGGGTGGCGCTTTCGAGCAGGTGGGTTGGAAATTCGGCCGCTGGATCGATGTCGCGTACTGGCAGCTTCTGCTCTGATTCTTCAGTGAGCAGCCGGCGCGGTGTTCTCCACTACCTTCACGCCGTCCAGAATCCGCGCATCCGCGTGGGTCTTCTCGAAATGCGTATTCGTGAGTGACATCGAGATGTCCCGCGCGATGAAGAAGAGCACCCGCATGCGGAACTCCGTGCCGAAGCTCACTGGAAACCACACGCCGTCCGGCTGACGATCGTAGGTCACGGAAAATCCGAGCCCGGGCAGGTTCGTGCCCAGCAGCGTCCGCACCGCCAATGGAATCTTGCGCGACATCTCCGTGTAGACCACCACCGGCTCAAAGTCCGCTGTGTCGATGAACGCTTCGCCTTTCCAATCGAAATCGCTCTTGTCCTTCGGCCGGAAGCTTACGTGATAGACATCGCGGCCGTTCATCTTCTGCTGGCCGATAAGCTGAAAAAGATAATCCTGCTGTCGCTTGCTTGTGAGCGGAAAGAGCCCCTTCGCCAGGCCGTCTTTCGATTGCCCCTCCTCGGCAACGTCAACGTGAACATGGGTGCCGGTCTTGCCTCGCGCGCTTTCTTCCGTGTCTGCAGAGCCGTCGTTGGTAAGGTTTTTTCGCAGGTTCTCAACCAGATCGACATCCAAGCCGTCCAGATCTTCTCGTTCCGTCTTCGCCTGCTTGGCCTTCGGCTCGGTCGTCTCCTGATTCTGCAAGCTGGCGTAGTGAATGTATTGGTTCTTCTGCCAGGCGCGCCCGTCCAGCGTCACCAAATCCTGATGGGAGCCCTTTGCCCGGGGGCTCACCCGGGTGTCAGTGATTTCCTCGCACATCACCTTGCCGTTCGTCTTTCGCGATACGGCGCGAACGTGCTGCAGGTAGATGTAGCGGGTGCGTGCCGCTTCGGTACGGTCCTGATTGGCCGCGACCTTCGACATAATCTGGTCGGCCGTCAGCGCGTTGGGTCCTGCCGGTTCAGCCGCAAATGCGCAGCCGGCAAGAATCGCGAACGCGGCAGTAAACAGCACAGAGCGCATGATGTCTCTGTCTACGCTCCCTGCGCATCGACGGTTCCCCCGATTCGGCTATTCCGGAGTGACCCGCACGAAGCAGTTCTCCGGCAGCTCGCCTTCCAGCAGATGCACCACGCCGTTCTTCACAAAGCCCTTCAGCGTGCGCTTCTTGGCCGAATCGGTGAGCTTCTCGGCAGGCGGCTGCGCCGGCCTGGACGGCCGGGTGGCAGAGGTCACAAGGTGCGGCCGTGTCGCAGTCGAGGACTTGGACGATGCCGGCGGTCCACCACCTTCCCGGCCCACCTCCCGAACCAGCTTCCCGGTGCCACGATCCATCGCCTGGTTGGCAAGCGCATCGGCGCGCCGGTTCTTGCCCCGCAGCACGTGCTGGATCTCGAACCGCTCCAGCCCCGCAACGCGTCGCTTCGCCTCTTCCCACAGCGGGCGCAGGTCCGGGCTCTTTACCTGGTATTGCCCCTTCATCTGCTTCACCATCAGCTCGGAGTCAGCCACCACGCGCAGTCGCGGATGTCCATGCATCAGGGCATATTCGAGCGCTGCCAGCAGTCCCGAATATTCGGCGAAATTATTCGTTTTGACACCCAGGAACTCGCTCAGATCGGCAATGGGACGGCCCGACCCGTCCTCAATCGAAACCCCGTACCCGGCCGGGCCGGGATTGCCGCGCGATCCGCCATCGCAATAGGCGGTAAGGAAATCCGTAGTGTTTGCCTGTGTCATCAACGACGAGTGTAGAAGACCCGGCGCCTGTGCAACGCCGGTCCTCTTTCAGGCTACTGCTTGGTATCCAGCGGATGCTTCGCATCCTCATAGAACTGCTGCTGCAGCTTCATCGACTCGCTATCGGCCTTCACCGCGCGGATCGCCTCAGTAACCGCATTGGTCTCGGCTTTGATGTCGTACTCGCCCAGTTCCTTTGTTGCGAGTGAGCCATCGCCGGAATAGTGGTTCGGAAAGCGCGCGTACCACCATATCCCCGTGTAGAGCCCCTCCGGCAGATGAACGCGAGCCTGATCTGCACCGGACTCCGACTGTGCCCGATCCATGTGGACCAGCCCCGGAGCGGTCACCAGGGTGTGCGCGGTCTCGCTTTCGCCCGCATGCATGTCCACGGTGCCCCCTTTGTACGGTCGATCCGCGCCCTTTGCGCCCGGCCACCAGTACACGTAAACGACGTAATCATGCGGAATCTGCATCTGCAGTTGGGCAAAGTAGGGCAGCAAGCTCAGGTTGCCGCCGTGCCCATTCACGATCACGATCTTCTTGCAGCCGTTCCGCGCCATCTCGTCTGTCGTTTCCTGCAGCAGCTCAAGCTGCAGGCGTCCGCTGTAGGAAACCGTTCCCGGCTGCTGCCGGGCCTCGGCAATCTGGCCGAAGTAGTAGGGAGGGAAGACCACCGCATACTCCTGCTGCGCCGCTTTCTCGGCCACATACCGGGCGTTGATGAGGTCCGTGCCCAGCGGCAGATGCGGCCCGTGCTTCTCGATAATCCCGAACGGCAGCACGCATACACCTTGCGACCGATGAATCGCGGTAATGAAATCCGGCCCGGTCAGCTCCTCCCAGTGCACCGAAAGGCTGCTCTGTGCGAAAGCCGGAAGCGAGACGGCTAGAAGAGCCAATGCGACGCGGAACAGCAAGCGAGAACGAGTCATCTAAGAACCCCGATTCTGAAATGTGCGCCGGAAGCATAGTTTTCGGCGACGCCCAGCATAAACCCGGAGGCTGTCTAGCCGGCTAGCCTCGCCAAATTCATCCAAATTGTCATAGCTTCGTCATTTTCTGCTACCCAAACTCATATTTCTGCGTCATCTTTCCCCAGGGAACGTCTATTTTGATGAAGACGTATCTCTGTAAGAGGTGTAGGCACGATGGGAACCGAAGCACTCCGTATCCAGCCCGGGATCCAGTCAGGACCGCTCGGCACGACTCCTCAGGCTAACCGCGCCAGTCAGACCTGGCCCGGCCGCCGCGCTCTCCATACCCGGACAGGATCCATGAGTTCGGAGGACCGCGCCTCGGAAACCGAGCTGATCCGCCAGGCTCAGAAGGGTTCCCGGCAGGCCTTTGACACCCTGGTCCGCCAGTACGACCAAGCGGTGCTGCGCCTCGCCCTGCACCTGCTCGGCTCGGAAACCGACGCCCAGGACATCGCTCAGGAAGCGTTCCTGAAGGCCTATCGTTACATCGGCAACTTCCGCTTCGAGTGCTCCTTCTACACCTGGATCTACCGCATCGTCACCAACCTCTGCCTCGACCTGATGCGTCGCCGCAAGACTCGCCGCGAAGATCCGGCGACCATCACTGACGCCTCCGGTGAGGAGCTTGATCTGCTCGGTATGGTCTCTGACGAGCGCGCCTCCGCCAATCCCGGCCGCGAGCTGGAGCGCAAGGAGCTGGGCGCGAAGATTGCCACGGCGCTTGAGAAGCTCACGCCCCGCGAACGTATGGTCTTTGAGCTGAAGCACTATCAGGGGCTGCGCCTGCGTACGATCGGCGAAATGCTCAACACCACGGAGGAGACGGCGAAGAACACCCTTTTCCGCGCCACCAAGAAGCTGCGCGCCAGCCTGGCCGTAGTCCGCTGAGTATTCGGTGACCCGATGAACTGGCCTGGCCAAACTCTGAGCTGCGAAGCCGCCCGCGAGCAAATCACCCTGCTGCTCTACGGCGAGCTTGGTGACGAGGAGTGCCATCGTCTGGAGCAGCATCTGGCCGGCTGCGCAGAGTGCCGCGATGAGTTGGAAGTGACACGCGCGCTCTCGAGCGCCATGGCCATCCTGCCCGTGCGCGAACCCTCGCCAAACCTCATCGCACAGACCCGGCTGAAGATCGATGAAGCCCTGGAGCAGGCTCCAAGCGATACCTGGTTTGCCCACTTCCGCCGTTCGCTGGGAACCGACTTCAGGCTGCTGCGCACGGCTCCTCTGGCCGCCGCTGCCATGCTTTTCGTAGGCGCCGGGCTAGGCTACGCGGGCTTCAGGCTGGCCAACCCAGTCCCATCCACCGCGCAGACCTTCATTGACCCGGGCAAGCAGCCCATCGCCGCCATTACAGGCGTCTCCGAGGACTCCGCAACGGGCACGGTCCGGGTTGAGTACAGCCGCCTGATGCCCGGGGTAGCGATCGGTCCGCCCGACGAGCCCGTCATCCGCTCACTGCTCCTGCTGGGTACTCGCGCCCCGCTGAATACTTCGGTACAGAATGCCGCTCTGGGCGTCCTCACCCACACCTGCAGCGGCCCCACCGGCACCATCGACTGCGCTGCCGATGACGGCCTGCGGACCGCCCTGATGGTCGCCCTGCGCTACGATCCGAACTCCAACGTGCGCGAGCAGGCCCTCAGCGGCCTGGCTCCCTACCTGGCGGAGGACATGCACGTCCGGGATGCCGTTCTCGAAGCCGTCCTTGACGACCGTGATCCGCAAATTCGTGCTCAAGCCATCCGCGTGCTCGCCCCGGTCGCTGCCGACTCCAGCGTCCAGCAGGTCCTCCAGAACGTCGCCACCCACGATGGAAACCCGCTGCTGCGCACCGTCTCCCGCACCATGCTGCAGCAGATGCCGCAGGTCCAGTAGCCAGCCATAGCTCCAATCGGTTAGCGTTCTGTCGAGGGGTGTGACTTTCGCGCTCCCCGTCCGTCTGAATGAGTGGCCGTAGAGTGGATTTCCGCAGTCGCCAGCATCCGCTCTTCTATTGCTTCTATCAGGAGCTCTGCTGCACATGTATTCCCAATCATATTTCCTGTCGACCACGACCCTGAGCAATGCACTCCGGGTTTCGGCAGTCCTGGGCCTTGCCGCCCTGGCGCTTCCCGCATCGGGCGCCCTCCAGACGGCCGTTGCGCCATCTGCCGTGCCGGCTCAGCTTCCCCAGAACGTTCTTGACGGCAACGCACGCCTGGTCCTCGCCGCTGCATCGCAGGGCTATCTCGGCGTCACCGTCCACGATGTCGACCCCGCACGCGCAGAGAAGCAGAAGCTCGCCAGTTCGCTGGGCGCAGAGGTCGTCTCGCTCGACCACGATGCCCCGGCTGCCAAGGCGGGCGTCCATACCGGCGACATCATCCAGGCCATCAACGGGCAGGTCGTGACAGACGCTGCCACGTTGGGCCGCATGCTCCGCGACATGCCCGTCGGCAAGTTCGTTGTCCTGCAGCTGGTGCACAACACCAGGGTGGAGCGGGTGCACCTTCAGCTCGCCGACCGCACCGCACTGGTTCAGCATGCCTGGGCGCATCACTTCCACGTCCCGATTCCCGAGCCCGCGCCCATTGTGAACGGCTTTGCCGGGCAGCGCACCTTCGAGGGTGACAGTTCCGCCCCGGATGTCGACGCTCCAGATGCGCAGGCATACGTTGGCGCACAGGTCGAGCCGCTGACCCCCCAGCTCGCAAAATTCTTCGGCGTCCGAGCCGGCAACGGTCTGCTGGTTCGCAGCGTGGAAGACAAGAGCCCCGCCGCAAACGCGGGCCTCGACGCAGGCGATGTCATCCTGACCGCCAATGGCATGCCGCTTGAAACTTCGGCCGACTGGCTCCAGACCCTCCGCAGCAACGCGGGACACCCGGTCTCGATGACGGTGCTGCGCAACCGCAAGATCCTCACCCTCGCTATTACAGTGGACTCGCGCATCACGCAATCAGACCTCGTGATCCCGCAGCAGTTACGAAAGCTCCGGGAGTCGCTGGATCGCTACGCACTCTGAACGAAAGCTATCCTCCTGAACGAAGTGCATCCTGAGCGAAGTGATGGACCTGCAGTTTTGTCACTGGCACTAATGTCTTCACATCACTCAATCACATGCTCGTCCCTCGTTCGCTCAACCTGATACCCAGGCTTGTTCTCGCGTCCAATGATTTTCCCGATAGGCGACATATCTCTCGATAGATTGCGGGCGCTCACGTTTGCGCGAGTTGTGATACTTTCGTGAGTTCGAACGAAGCGGTCCGTAGAGCGGTCGCCAATAGGACGACCCCAAAGCCAGGTTGCAGCCTGCGCTCCCCGCTTCAGTTCCACTCTCAAGGAGCGCCATGCAGTCATTCCGCGTTGCCGCCGTCATTCTGTTGGGTACAGGGTTTGCCTGGGCCCAAAGCGAGTTCCAGAGCAATTTCACCTCCCAGACACTGCCCGGCCTGGATGCGTTGGCCGATAGCGGCTCAAGCGCCACGCCGCCCGAACCGAAGGCGCAGAAGATGCTCGACCTGAGCGCGATGGATAAGAGCGCCGACCCGTGCACGGATTTTTATCAGTACGCCTGCGGGAACTGGGCGAAGCACAACCCCATCCCGCCGGACCAGGCGCGGTGGGGCAACTTCGACATGTTGGCCGAGCGCAACCAATGGCTCCTCTATAAAGATCTTGAAGCGGCCGCCAAGCCCAATCCGAGCCGCACGCCGCTGGAAGCGAAGTACGGGGACTTCTACGCCTCGTGCATGGACGTGGACGCGGCAAATAAAAAGGGCGCCGCGCCGCTGAAGCCGGCATTGGATCGCGTCGCAGCGCTGAACGACAAAAAACAACTAGCAACAGTGCTCACCGAGCTTGAGCGGCAGGACGGCACGGACGCCATGTTCGCCTTCCTGGTGCAGCAGGACGAAAAGGACAGCTCGAAACAGATCGCCGGGGTGCGCCAGGGTGGGCTGGGATTGCCGGATCGCTCGTACTACATCGAGAAATCGGAACGCGAAGCGAAGATCCGCGATCAGTACATCGAGCACATGACGAAGATGTTCACGCTCGCAGGCGATACGCCGGAGCAGGCCGCCGTCGAAGCGAAGAATGTGATGGCGATCGAGACGGCGCTGGCCGAAGGCTCGCTGAGCCGCACCGATCTGCGCGAGCCGGCGAACAGATACCACATTAAGACGATGGCGGAGTTGGAGCAGATCACGCCGTCGTTTGACTGGACCACATATTTCGGGAAGATCGGGATCGGACCCTTCCAAACATTGAATGTCGGCCAGCCAGGATTTTTTGAGGCGCTGAATAAGGCGATCGATGGACAAAGTCTCGATGCGTGGAGGAGCTACCTGCGGTGGCACGCAATCCACGAAGCTGCGCCGTGGCTGAGCGACGCGTTCGTCGAGGAGAACTACAACTTCTACAATGCAACCCTGCAGGGCGCGAAACAGATACAGCCGCGCTGGAAGCGCTGCACCAAACTGACCGACCAGGCGCTGGGCGAGGCAGTGGGACAGGATTGGGTGAAAAAGAACTTTCCGCCCGCAGCCAAAGACAACATGACGAAGCTTGTAGCGTCGCTGGATAAGGCGCTGGCCGAGGACATCCAGCAACTGCCATGGATGGGTGAGGACACAAAAAAAGCCGCGCTGGAGAAGCTGGCGCTCTATCGCAACAAGATCGGCTACCCCGATAAGTGGCGCGATTACTCAAAATTCACCGTGGAACGTGACGACCTGCTCGGCAACGTGAATCGCGGCGATGAATTCGAGCGGCAGCGCAATCTGAACAAGCTGGGCAAGCCAGTGGACGAGACGGAGTGGGGCATGACGCCGCCGACCGTGAACGCCTACTACGAGCCGAGCATGAATGACATCAACTTCCCGGCAGGTATCCTGCAGCCGCCGTTCTATTCACTCGCGGCGGATCCGGCGCAGAATTTCGGCGGCATCGGTATGGTGATCGGCCATGAGATGACGCATGGCTTCGACGATGAGGGCTCAAAGTACGACGGCAAGGGCAACCTGCGCGAGTGGCAGACGCCGGCGGACCGCAAAGCATTCACCGAGCGCACCGATTGCGAGGTGAAGGAATACAACAACTTCGCTCCGGAGCCGGGCGCCAACGTGAATGGCAAGCTGACGCTGGGCGAGAACACCGCCGACAACGGAGGCATCCGCATCGCATTCCTGGCGCTCCAGAACACGCTGGCAGCGGAGGGCAAGAATGTAGTGGACGGCCCGAAGCAAGATGGGTTCACACCGGCACAGCAGTTTTTCATCCAGTATGGACAGATCTGGTGCGAGAGCCGGCGACCCGAGTACTCACGAATGATGGTCAAAGTGGATCCGCATTCGCCGGGCAAGTTCCGCGTCGATGGCGCGGTGCAGAACTTCGAGGAGTTCGGTAAGGCCTTCCATTGCAAGAAGGGCTCACCAATGTATCCGGAGAACATCTGCCGCGTCTGGTAGTGCTGCAGCACGGGCAAAGGCGTCCTTCGGCTCGTTTTTGGAGTTCGCTGCGTTCGATCGTTCACTTTCCCAATCGCGGGCGCAGGCAGTAAGCGGTTGTCAAAAGTCGGCAGGCGGGCCTTCGGCTCAGGCGGTAAGGAGCCGCTGTCCCGCCCGTTTTGTTTTGCTGACTGGTTCTTAGCCGACGGATTTTGAGCTGCGGCGGCTTTTCTGGCGCCCGAGTAGCCCGAATGTGCCACAACCTTTTACAATGCAAGCGGGTCCCCACCCAGACTTTCAGTTCAAAGCTGTTTTGGCAGCCTCGACGCATGCGTGTGCATCGGGACGAAGGAATCGGATGAAGTTGAAGAATCTCGGCCGGGCTGCATTAGCCCTAGCCGCCTCTGCCGTGACAGTCCTCGGCATGACGTCCTGCACTCTGAGCTACACAGTTGGGTATCTGTTCGTGACCGGGTCCCAATATAACCAGATTGCGAGTTACCGAATCCAGAACGACAACGGCGCGCTGCACCAGAGCAGCATTGTGGGCACGGGCGGGACCAATCCGACCCAGGCGGTGGTCACGGCAGGCGGCAACTACGTCTACGTATTGAATGCGGGGACAGGCACGGATGCTGATCCGCAGCATAGCCAGATCGCCCTGTTTTCGGTTGGCGGCTACGGGTCGCTGACGTACCAGACTTCCTTCAGTCCGCAGGGCTTCAATACCCGAAACATCGCGATCAGCGGCAACTATCTCTATGCGCTGGACGAATTCGCTCCGGGCGGCACTGGGCCGAATGGCACACAAACCATCGGCGACGTCACAGCATTCGCCATCGATTCCGGAACGGGACGCCTGACGCCGCTGCCCAATCAGCAGAGCAATACCAACGGAAGCACCTACTTCTTCCCGGTGGGCACAAATCCGACCTGGCTCGCGCTGAGCGGGGCCTATGCATATATCGCTGAACAGGGTCCGATGGGCAGCACCAATCCCAACGACCCGCCGCAGGCGATCTTTGTGTACAACCAGAGCGCCACGAACGGCCAGCTCACCCTCACGCAGAACACGCCGACGCCAACCGGCGCGACGCAACTCACCTACATCTATACGACGGCGCAATACATCTACGCCTTGGACGCAGGCCCAACTGGCTCCACGGGATTTATCCTGCCCTACACCGTAGGCTCCGGCGGCACACTCGCCGCGGTTTCTGGCGGGGCACGCGCTAACAACGCCCAGGGAGCGAGCCCGGTCTTCCCCTCGCGCATGCTGAAGGAAAGCAGCCACAACTTCCTCTGGGTGACGGGCCAGGACCTCAACACCAGCAACGGCACGCCCGCCAGTGTGCTCACGGCATACATCATCACCACGGGCACCGCGGCGGGACAGCTGACCGACGCGAACACCGGCGGCAACATACTGACCGTGGGAGCGGGACCGCGCTGTATCGTGGAAGACCCGTCTAACCAGTACGTGTACACGGCTAACTTCAACGACAGCACGATCACCGGCAAGAAGATCGACCAGGTAGCCGGCAGTCTGGACAAACTGCCCAAGGGCATGCCGGCGCCTCCGGGATCGCCGACCTGGTGTGCGGCGACCGGCGCTCACTTCTAGCAGGACAATGGGCGGGGAGGACTGGCCGATCGCTACAATAAGCCAGACCTTCCCGCACTCCATAAGAATTGCGCCCTCCTCAGCCGAACGTGGTGAGAGTGCGCGAGTCGAAGATGGAAAAAGACCCAGGGCTGGAATCGAGCCGCGGGATTCGCAATGAAGGACGAAGGAACCGAATGAAGTTCAGTCAACTTGGCCAGCTTGCTCTGGCGTCAGCCGTCTCCGCCGCTCTGGTGCTGGGCATTTCCGCATGTGGGAAGAGCAACACCGTCGACTTCGTCTACGTAGCTTCGGCGAACCTGAATCCCGGACAGATCTTTGCCTTCGCGGCAGACGGGGAATCGGGTGCGCTCTCGCAGATCCTGGGATCGCCCTTCCCGGCGGGCCGCAACCCCATCGCTCTGGTCACGGCGCCGAACGACAAGGCAGTCTACGCGCTCAATCACGACGACAACACCGTGACTGAATACATCGTTGGCTCCGACGGCAAGCTCTTTTCGCAGAACACCTACAACATCAAATCCGGCACCAATCCCAACGGAATGGCAATCAGCCCGGACGGCAAGACGCTCTACGTGGTGGAGGCATACGGGCTGGATCCGAGTGGAACTCCATATAGCCCGACGACGCCGGGCATCGGTGCGCTGGTCCAGTTCCCCGTCAATGCCGATTCCACTTTGGGCGCGGAGGCTTCCTATGCCACCTGCAACAACCCGGTGGCCGTAAATGTGCTGGGCAGCGGAGGCGCGGTCTACGTCGTCAATGATCCGTCCGGCCAGTTGACTACCCTCATCGATACCGTGGCAGCGCAGAATCGCGGCGCGACGGGCAGCGCAACCGTGATCTATCCAGCGGTGGGAGCGTGCAACGGCGGTGCGGGAGCACAGGGCCAGATCACGAGCTATGTCGTGAACTCGGACAACTCGCTGACGCCGGGCGCGGGTTCGCCCTTCGCTGCGGGTGTGCAACCGAATGCAATCGCAACCGACCCCACCAACCGCTTTCTCTACATAACGGATTTCCGGCAGAACCTGATGCTCGCCTATTCCGTTCAGAGCGGTGGTGGCATCCAGCCGCTTCCGACCAGCACGGAACCGACGGACCAGTTGCCCAGCGCCATCACGATCGACCCGCGCGGCAAGTACATCTATGTTGCCAACTACGGCGCCAACAACGTGAGCGGCTTCGCGCTGAATGCTACTACCGGCGAGCCCTCCGGACTGGCGGGCACTTCCAACACTACAGCGGTCGATCCCGGCCCGGCAGCCGTCACCGTCGAGAATTCGATCGGACGGTATGTGTATACGGCGAACTTCGTTGGAGGTTCGGTGTCGTCGCTCTATCTCGATCCCAATGCCGGGACCACGCATCCGGGGCAGAACACACCCTTCCCGGGCGTCTCGAAGGCAACCGCAATCACCAGCGTGAAGCACGGGGACCACACCATCCAGGTGAACCCGTCGTACTAAACCAATCGAGAGGGACGAATAAGGCCTGTCCGATCGGACAGGCCTTTGCTTTTAGCATGATCGATGGTGAATGTCTCGGGTTCAATCTTCGTGCCAGGCAGCGAGCTCATTTCCGCTCAAATCTTGGAAATGAAAGCGCGATCCTCCGGGAAAAGAAAATGTCTCCTTGCTGATCACACCCCCCGCATCCCGGATGTGTTGCTCTGTTTGCTTGAGATCGTCGACATAGATGACGATCAACGGCCCGGACATCTGCCCCACATCACCGCTGCGAAATCCGCCGGCAAGCCGGCCGTCTGAAAAGCTGGTGTAGTCCGGTCCGTAGTCTTCAAAGGACCAGCCAAA
Source organism: uncultured Acidobacteriaceae bacterium (assembly GCA_963797895.1). Classification (GTDB taxonomy): domain Bacteria; phylum Acidobacteriota; class Terriglobia; order Terriglobales; family Acidobacteriaceae; genus KBS-83. The sequence goes on along the minus strand of CAWCRD010000005.1, from coordinate 102,499 downwards.
GACGCTGTTGTAGAAGTGTTTCGTCGCTTCTATGTCGTTCGAAGCAAACTCAATGTAATCGATTTTGCCGTCGCGGTTGATGGCCATCACGTTCTCCTTCGGCTGGTGTACGAGCGTAAGCACACCACACCACATGTGAGTGCTCGCAGCTCCTCCATCCAGGTTCCTGGGAGGGAAGAACGTGGGTAGGGCCTCCTGATCGGAACGGCGGAGGCCACCGAGGTACGCAGCGAATTTAAACCACGCGGCGTGATGTCTTCAAGTGGATATTCATGGCACCGTAGGCGGAGCGGCGGGGTCGCGGAAGCGCTGAGGCTGATGCGTCCAGCGTTTGATCCAGCGCTGGCCCGGCCGCTCGACGAGATACATCACCGCGATCGCGGCTCCCACGATGAGCACATAAGAGAGCCAGGGATCAAAGCGCAATAGCCCGGCGCGCTCGATGAGGTGCGTTTCATCATGCAGCAGCAGCCAGAGATTGAAGTGCAGGATGTACAGGCAATAGCTGGCTTCGCCGATGACGATAAGCGGATAAATCGAGAAGAGCCGCGTCAGGAAATTTCGTCCGGCAAGGGCTAGGACGACCATGCCGTAGAGCGGCATGAGCAGGCCGTCATGCATGAATAGATACGGCATGTGGCTGCCGAAACACATGATGATGTAAAGCAGGCTGAAGGCTGCGATCCCCAGCGCGGTGCGGAGACGGCTCCGCTCCGGAATGAGGTCATTCATGCTGGCGAGCGCCATGCCGAATAGGAAAGATGGCAGGTGCTGCAGGGGCCCGAATTTGATAAAGCGCAGCCACAAGCCGTTCGAGTAGCGGCCCGGGTGTGGATCGCCGTCAAGGCTCAGCAGAGTGTAGAGCGCGGGCAGGATAAAGCTGAGGCACCAGAATCCAAGCATGGTCCACACGATGCGGTTGCGCGTGCGCGGCCGGCGCAGCGTGACCAGGAACGGAAAGAGCGCGTAAAAGAAAACATCGGTCGTCAGCGTCCAGGCAGGCGTGTTCCAGAACGTGGAGAGCGTCGGCGACCATCCCTGGGCAAGGATCAGCGTCAACCCGACGCCCCATGCGAACTGGCCGTGCGAACGCATGCGCCATTCCTGCTGGAGCACTAGGACAGAGATCAGCAACGAAAACAGAAAGACGGGATAGATGCGCGAGAAGCGCGCCATCCAGAAGGTGCGCGCGCGCATAAGGCCGCGCTCGGCGCGCTCGCGGTAGTTGTAAGCCAGCACGAAGCCGGAGAGCAGCAGGAAGAAACTGACCGAGACGTATCCGTTGTCGACGACCGGCGCGAACGGACCAAAAATCTTGGGGTCAGAAAAATGGAAGAAGAGGATGTTCAGCGCGGCCAGGGCACGCATACCGGTGAGCGCATGCAAATGCGACCGCCGAGCCGGGGGCGATTGTACGGAAACGGTTGCTGTGGCCACTCCATGCTCTGACGACATCCGGGCGGCGGATGTTTCGCGGCTCTCGACAGAAGTTGCTGGCAGCGTGGTCGACACACAGTCTCCGCGGGGAATAGGTCCGAGTGGCGCTTCGAAGCGCACGGCCCTTCTTCTCTTTGATGATAGAGGAGGAAGGCCGATCCGCGAGGAGGCGCTTACGGCCTGGTGGTGCCCCTTTGGTTGCATATCTATACAAAGACTGGCCCAAAGAATAAACCAGCATTATTCCGCACGCAGCATGGCCACTGGATCAATGCGCAGTGCGCGAAGAATCGCCGGGATCGCGGCGAGCGAGGCTGTCATCAGGATAATCAGGCCTGGGACTGTCAGCATGGCGGGATCACCGGGCCTTATCTGGTACAGCAGCGAAGATATCCAGCGGGTGGAGAACATGCCCAGTGCCAGTCCCATGCCGGCTCCCAGCAGGACTGCGAAGAAGATGCCGGCCGTGACTTCGCGGGCAATATGAGCGGCACGCGCACCCAGTGCGAGGCGGATGCCAAGCTCGCGCTCGCGCTGAAGGAGCGAGTAATTGAGCACTCCATAAAGACCAATGCCGGCCAGCATCAGCGCAACCGCACCAAAGAAGAAAGCCAGCATAGCGAGCAGGCGCTCGCGAACGGTTTGGGCATCGTCGATCTCTTGCTGAGTACGGATGTTGGAGACGTGGAATTGCGCAAGGACGCGGGGCACTTCGAGGCAGAGGGTGGAAGCCAGGGCGAGCGGATTGGAAGAGGAGGTGCGCACGATGAAGGCTTCTTCGTCGAGCAATCGTTGTGCTCCTGCGGTGGAGTGAAGCGGGACGTAGACAATGGGCCGAATTGTCTCGTGAACGTCGCTGTAGTATGCATCGCGAACGACTCCGACGACTTGCATGCGCTCGCGTTTTCCATCATCGGATGCCTTTTCGAAAAATCGGCTGATGGGATGTTCGTCATTGAGGAACTTCCTCGCGAAGGTCTGGTTGACGATGGCGACGTTTGGGTAAGTGTCGCTGTTGCGGAAATCCCGGCCATCGAGCAGCGGAACCTTCATGGTGTCAAGCCAGCCCGGCGAAATATACAGGAAGTATGCGAGATCAGTGCTGGGCGGCCCGCCATTAAGGGAAATCGAGTCGTTCCATCCGTACCCTGTCATAAGCGGCCAGGAGACCTGCGCCACACGCTCGACACCGGGGAGGGAGCGCAGGTGGTCGGCGATTTGATCCCAGTAGATCTGAGGTTGCGCGGGACGGCTTGTGGCTTGAAGAACAAGCAAACGCTCCGGTGAGAAACCCAGTGGCTGGCTGGAGAGGCGCTGGAAGGTTGCGACGAAGAGCCCTGCGGTGAAGAGCACCAAGGAACAGAAGGCCACCTGCGCCGCCACCATGCCTTGCATCAGCCGGCGGCGGGAGTGTGGATCGTCGCCGCCTTTGAGCACACTGGCAGGCTGAACGGAGGACGCATGCATTGCGGGCAGGAGCCCGAAGAGCAACACCACTCCGAGTGTGAGCGCGACGGCGAAGAAGAGCACGCGCCAGTCTGCCGGCAGCGCGAGACGCGCCGGATTGTCAGGTGGATTGATCATGCTGACGACGAAGGGCGCGGACCACCAGGCGAAAAGCGCGCCGGCGAGCCCGGCCATCGTAGCGAGCAATGTGCTTTCTATGAGGACCATCTGGGCGAGACGGCCGCGTCCGGCCCCTATGGAGACGCGCAGCGCCATTTCTCTCGCGCGCGCGGCTGCCTGCGCGGTCATCAAATTGGCCACATTGACACAGGCAATGAGCAGAACCATCAACACGAGTGCGCCCAATACGGCGAGGGCATGGGTATAACCGGCCTGTACATCGGAGACGCCCGTCGGCGCAGGCGTCATCAGAACCTGATTGGCGAGGACATTCTTCAAGGTCTCGGCGGATAGTCCTGTCTCTCCGCTCAAACGCTTCACTTCAAAAGCATGGCTGATGGCAGCGAGCTTCTGCCGAAGCGACTCCACTGCAACGCCCGGTTGCACGACCGCCAAGGCGCGAACCCATGTGCAGTCGGAACGGATGGCGCAGCGATACATCACCGTCGGAACAAAGATGTCAACGAACGTGCCGGGTTCGGTTCCGGTGAACTTCTTCTCACTCACGCCGACAATCTCGTAGACCTTGTCGCCGATATGGAGAGTGCGCCCGGTGACGTGAGGATCGCGATGGAAACGGCGCATCCAGTAGTCATAGGAAATGACAGCGTACGGTTCTGCCCCGGGTGTGCGATCATCACCCGCGGTGAGCAGCCGGCCCAGCGCCGCCTTCAGACCCAAAGACATCGAACATCGATCCGGAGACGTATTGCAGCTCGGCTTTCTCCATCTCCTGATCAGTTTTGTAGGTCAGATCCGTGCGGGCCACGTACGAAACGGCAATCAGATCAGCTTGTCCTTTTGCGGCATCACGCATCTGCTGGAACACGGGATAGGCCCAGCTATCCCACTCGCCGGGTTTATTGTCAAAGCCCATTCCCTTCCGCGACAGAACGTAGAGACGATCGGCATGAGCGACTGGAAGCGGACGCAACAGCAGCGCGTCGATGAGCCGGAAGGCAGACGTACAGGCGCCGATGGCGAGCGCCAGCGAGAGTACAGCGGCGAAGGAAGTAACTCTATTTCGCTTAAGCTGCCGCCAGCCGAAGACGATGTCGTTGCGCACCGATTCGAGCCACGCGACGACGTGCGCATCATGGCTCTGCTGCTGATGTTGCACTGTGCGGCCGAGCGCGCGGCGCGCCTCCACCGGATCGCGGCCCGCCTCGATCGCTTCCGCAAGGTGCGATGCGAGCTCCTCATCGATATCGCGGTTCAAACGATCCGTGCGAAAGACATTCGCGATGCGCGACCAGAGCGACATATCACACCATCCTTAAAACACGGTTCACTGCGAAGGTGACCATCTGCCACCGGGTCTCTTCTGTAATGAGCTGCTTTTTGCCGGCCGCGGTAAGTTCGTATGCGCGCACGCTGCGTCCATTGTCCTTGGTGATCCATTCGGCGCGAATCCAGCCGTCTTCTTCCATGCGGCGCAGCGCAGGATAGAGCGAACCCTCTTCCGCGCGTAGCACATCGCCGGAGGTCTCCTGAATCGCGGTCATGATGGCATAACCGTGCGTGCGCGGCCGGCGCGAGAGGATCTTGAGAACGAGCAGATCGAGGGAGCCTTGGAGTGTATCGAGCTTTGGCATATTTAGACATCTGTGTACATAGATGTCTAAGCACCTGTCAAGTCTGGCGGCCCGGGCAGACAGGTCTGCGGCCTGTTTTTGGGCGTGCCGACGGATCCAGCCCCGTTCTGATATGCGAACGGGGGACCCGCTTTTGCTGTTTGGTAAAAGGTAAAACTAGGCGGTGACGAGAGAGCCGACGCGCTCGCCTGAGACGACGCGGAGGATGTTGCCCGCCTTGTTCATGTTGAAGATGATCATGGGCATGTCGTTGTCTTTGCAAAGACTTACAGCGGTCATGTCCATGACCTTCAGCCCCCGCTGCAGGACTTCGAGATACGTGATCTCTTCGTACTTGACCGCATCTTTGATTAGAACCGGATCGGCACTGTAGATACCATCGACCTTGGTGGCCTTCAGCAGCACGTCGGCCTTGATCTCCATGGCACGCAGCGATGCGGCAGTGTCAGTGGAGAAATAGGGATTGCCGGTGCCGGCGGCAAAGATCACGACACGGCCCTTCTCCAGATGGCGGATGGCGCGGCGGCGTATATAGGGCTCGGCGACCTGGTTCATCTCGATCGCGGACATGACGCGGCTGTGTACGCCGCATTTCTCGAGCGCATCCTGAAAGGCGAGCGAGTTGATGACGGTGCCGAGCATACCCATGTGGTCGGCGGAGACGCGGTCCATGTGACGCGCCTGCTCCGCGACGCCGCGGAAGAAATTCCCGCCGCCGACAACGATGGCGACCTCGACGCCCGAGCTGCGGACCTCGGCGATCTCCATGCTGATCTGGTGGACCGTGTCCACATCGACACCGAAGCCGCGCCCGGCAGCCAGGGCCTCGCCTGAAAGCTTGAGCAGAATCCGCTTATACATTCCCTGTGAGTATCGCATGGACTCCACCCGGAAGCCGCCTTCTTCCCGATAGCGGCCGATCGTTCTTACCTGCCGGGCGCTGTGGACGAGCCCTCCGAAATGCGTGTGTAAATCAAGTCAAAGCTTGGTTGCCAGGTCTTTCCGTTGTCGTCCGACGTGACGCCACTCTGCTCCACAGTCCCGTCGGCCAGCAGGCGATAGGACATACGCGTTTTTCGCTGCGGATATCCGGGTGCGGGCCACACCCCTTCGAGAACCAAGGCGTGTCCATCCCAGCCACCGGTGAAGTTGACCCACGAGCCGGAGGAGTCTACCCAGACCTGCTGCCATGCGTGCTTGTCCGGCAGATAGGCACTCAAGCTGCCGCCATCGCCGCCGCGCAGAGGCATCCAATTCTCGCGAACGGCGCAGCCCGAGTAAAGTTTTTCGATCAGGCTGGTGGCGGCCTTGCGGTTGGGTGCGCCCTTCGGTGAGACACTCCAGTGGCCGACCCAGAAGTCCAATTGGCGACTTTCAGCGGATGTACAACCCGCCGGCGGAGCTGAGGCAGTCGCGCTTCCTGTATTTTGTGCAGCGGTGGTTTGCGTGTGGCCCGTTTGCGGAGCAAAGGCGAGGAGGAGAAGCGCAGTGATTAGCCGTGACGTGCAAGTCATCCAGCACCTCATCGTTTCGCATGAATACCGAACGGCCGTGGTCCCGGGTAGCCCATTTTCATACAGGAATTGAAGAGGCTTGTACAGGCCAGAGTGACAGTGCTTCACGAGAGCGTGGCGCGTATCCTAAATACGTTCTCGACCGGGAATCCGAATGCCAGGTTATCGATATAAGCCGACGGGCACACTTGCTGCCTGGGTGGAGTGTCTGTGGTATTGGGAAGGCGTGCCGGGACCGCACCTGCAGGAGCGTTTGCTGCCGCAGGCGCAGTCGGCGATGATCCTGAACTTGCGTGAAGAGCCCATCGCGATCTATGAGGACGATCACGGCGCCGGTCATTACGGCACAGCGGTATTTTCCGGCGCGCGATCAAGCTGCTTCACTATCGACTGTAACCAGCAGGAGCGCGTGGTGGGTGTGCAGTTTGCGCCGGGCGGCGCATTTCCTTTCTTCCGCATGCCGATGTCGGAGCTGGAAGACGCCTCCTTCGATATGACTGACCTGTGGGGCAAAGAGGCGGCGTGGGTGCGCGAGCGAGTGCTGGCCGCGCCGAATCCGCAGGCGATGCTGCATGTGCTCGAACAATGCCTGCTCGAACGGCTGCGAGCGCCTGACTGCCTGCATCCGGCGATCATCTACATGGCCGGCGAGCTGGACATCTGCGACAGGCCGGCACGCGTGCAGGACGTTACGCAGAAGATCGGGTTGAGCCAGCGGCGGCTGGCGCAACTTTTTCACGAGCAGATCGGCGTGTCGCCAAAAACCTTTCATCGCGTGCGGCGCTTTCAGCATACGTTGCAACATCTGCGCGGAGTGCTGCGAGTGGACTGGGCCGAGTTGGCAATCGAGTGCGGCTACTACGACCAGGCGCATCTGAGCCATGACTTCCGCAACATTGCCGGAATGACGCCGAGCGCCTATCTGGCCGCGGCGACTGAGCATCTGAACCATGTGCCCCTGCGTGACTGAGACGCTTCCGATTTTTACAAGACATGGGGCGCGGGCCGGGCGCAGAATCGCGGAACAGAATTAAGAACCCGGGAGAGTTGCGATGGCAATGGTGAATCCGATTCCTGAGGGCTGTCACAGCGTGCAGCCATACCTGATCTTTGCGGGATGCGAGAAGGCAATGGAATTTTACGCGAAGGCCTTCGGAGCGCGTGAACTGATGCGCATGAAAGCGCCGGATGGGCGCGTGGGTCATGCCGAGATGCAGATCGGCGACAGTCACATCATGATGGCAGATGAGCATCCGGAGATCGAGGCCTTCGGGGCGACGCATTATGGCGGCTCGCCGGTGAGTCTGATGCTCTACACCGACGATTGCGATGCGATGTACCGGCAGGCCTTAACGGCTGGCGCAGAAAGCCTGCGTGAGCCGGCGGACCAGCCGTATGGCATCCGCATGAGCGGAGTACGCGATCCGTTCGGTTACAAGTGGTGGATCGGAACGCAGATTCAAGCCATGTCCGCGGGCGAGATCCAGGACGCCACGCTGGCGACACACGGAACAGTATGACTACCGACGCATTTCGCCGAGCGGCATTGGCGCTGCCGGGTGCGGTGGAGAACGCGCACATGAACCATCCGGACTTCCGCGTCGGGAACAGAATCTTTGCAACGCTCGGATATCCGGATGGATCGTGGGCGATGGTGAAGCTGCCTCCGGAAGAGCAGCACCGGCTCATTGAATCGATGCCGGAGACGTTCCAGGCCGCCGCCGGCGCATGGGGACGGCACGGATCGACGATGTTGCGGCTGGAGAAAGCGAAGCCGCAGGTCATCACGTTCGCGCTGGAGATGGCGTGGCGTCTGGCGCAGGCAAGGCCGGCGAAGCGGAAATCTGCTTAGCTAGCAAGTCCTCATGTAGCGCAGGATGAAATCAGCACGCTCGGCCGGGCTGGCGAGCGGCAGCTTCACGATGCGGTAGCCGAGCTCACTGTAGGTCTTCACAATGGCGTGCTCGGTGCGCTCGGCTTCTTCCCTGCTTTGATGGCGCTCCTCATCGGTCATGAAGATCTCCGGCCACCAGGGCGCGAGAAAGACAGGATCACGATAGCGGCACTGGATGCCTTGCTCGCACAGGCTGGCGGGCAATGTGTGGCCAATGAGATCGGCGCAGGTGAAGGCATCCCCAACTCCGCGATCGAAGTAGACCGGCGTTTGCGGAAGCTGCGCGACCTGTTGTTGGTACGTCACGATGGAGCGCTGCATGAGCATCTCCGCAAATAACGGCGCGTCTGCCCAGGGCACGGCGCTGCCGCCAGCGGCAACCTGCTCCTGGATAATGGCGCGCGCGTCTTCCGGCACGCAAATGTAGCCGCGATGGGCGAGTTCCGCCAGCACAGTGGTCTTGCCGCTGCCGGGGCCGCCAGTGATGACGTAGAGGGGTGGTTTTGTCATTCAGGCATGGACCCCAAAAGAGAATTGTAAGAACCGAATCGCGCACAGGGATTCGGTGTACTTAGCAAGCGCGAGCATCGCCTTGGTGTGGCGGTGATGGGATTGTGAGCGTGCGGCGCAATGCGCGATGGCTGATATAAACAGCCAGGAGGCGAGGCGCCTGGCCACCATCGCTCATGATCGAGGAACGTTCCAGCGAATTTCGTAACAATCTCGGTATCTTGCGCATTCTACTGGCGGCAGCTGTTGTCTTGTCCGATAGCTTCCTGCTCGGCGTTGGTATGACGGACGCCGATCCGATGAAGCGATTCAACCACGGGCAGGCCATCACCGGCCACGTTGCGGTGGACCTGTTTTTCATTATGAGCGGCTACCTGGTAACGCTCAGCCTGATGCGCAATGCGTCTTTACCGCGTTATTTCTCACATCGCATCCGGCGCGTGTATCCGGGTTTCATTCTCGCAGCGGTATTCAGTTTCTTAGTCGTGCTGCCGCTGGTCGGCGGAAGAATCACGCCGCCGATGCATCTGGGAGCAGTGGAAGATTTTGTGTATCGCACGCTGCGGCTGGGCGCCCCGACGTATACCGGCGCGTTCGCCACAAATCCGTTTCCCGGCGAAGTAAACCTGTCGCTGTGGTCGATTCCGTATGGCTTCTGGTGCTACATCCTTGCGGCGCTGCTTTCGGCGATGGGTGTGCTGCGGTCGCAATATCGCGCGCTGCTGATCGCTGCGCTGGAAGTGCTGGCGGTTGCGTTCGGCGTCTGGGCCTCGATGACGCACTTCTTCCCTGCTCCGCGCTTTGCGCTGGCAACCATCGGATATCCAGGCATGTGGGCGCGGGTGCTTCCCATGTTTCTGGTCGGGATGCTGCTAGCCACGCTCAGGGATCGCGTTCCGGTGAATGGATGGATTGCGCTGGCCTGCTTAACTGTGCTGGCGCTTGCGGCGCAGATTCCCCATGCGTGGCCGCCGGCATTGGCGTTTGCCGGAGCGTATCTGCTGTTTTACTGCGCGTACACACCGAGGGTGCGGCTGTGGCGGGCGACCTCGTGGGGCGATCCTTCGTATGGAATGTACCTGCTGTCGTTTCCTATTCAACAGCTGGTTGTCAGGCACTACACGCACGAAATGGCGGGGAGGACAATGCTGCCGTATCTGCTGTTCGGGATATCGCTGCCGCTCTCACTCATCGCAGGATATCTAAGCTGGCACCTCGTAGAGCGGTGGTTCTTGCCGCGGGAGCGGCAGGAATAATCCTGGAGAACAATGACTTGAATCTGCGGGCGAGGCGCTACCATCGGATAGACGTGCCGCTGACAAAAGCCCAACGCCAGAATAGGCGCTACCTCAATCCCGTGCCGACGCAGGTTGGCGGCTTATCGTTGATGTTCAAGGTAGGACCGCGCATCCTTTTCGGCGGGGCAGCACGCTCGCCAAAACGCACGCCTGGCCCGTTTCACACCGACCCGCGCGTCTATGAGACAGGCCCGCGCTCCGGCCTGCGCATCACCTGGTTTGGCCACGCTTCCTCTTTGATCGAAATCGACGGCGTCAGGCTGCTGATCGATCCGGTATGGGATGAGCGTGCCGCGCCTACACAATGGGCTGGTCCCAGGCGCTTTTTCCCGCCGCCTCTTGCGCTTGAAGAACTGCCGCCCATCGATGCCATCCTCATCTCGCACGATCATTACGATCATCTGGGAGCGGGCACGATACGACGTCTTGCGCGCATGGAGAGCCTGCAGCAGACACGCTGGATCACCACTCTGGGCGTGGGCACGATCCTGGCGGACTTCGGTGTGGCTCGCGCGCGCACAACCGAGCTCGATTGGACGGACCAAGTTCAGGTTGGCTCGCTAACCATCACCGCGTTGCCTGCCCGCCACTTCTCCGGACGGGGCCTCTTCAATCGCTTCGAAACGCTGTGGGCCTCTTTTGCGCTGATTGGGCCGAAGCACCGCGTCTACTACGGCGCGGATTCCGGAGAGTGGTACGGCTTTCGCGAAATTGGGGAGAGATTTGGGCCGTTCGATCTGACCATGCTCGAGATCGGTGCCTCCGATCCGTTGTGGCGGGAGATTCACATAGGCCCCGAAGGCGCGGTCCGCAGCTTTCGGGAGCTTGGTGGTCATGGCTTGTTCATGCCGATTCACTGGGGACTCTTCGACCTGGCTCTGCATCCATGGCAGCAGCCAATCGAGATGATCACCGCAGTGGATGATCTGAAGCTCTGGTCTCCCACACCGGGCGTGCCGACGGAAGTTATCTGTGGCGAAGAAGTCCGCTCGGATTGGTGGCATGATCGTGCGTAGCGCATCAGCAGTCAGCGCGAAATCTGCTCCCTGAGCCTCATCACGCAGCCGCTGGATCACATCTGCCGTTATGGGCAGGTCAGCTTTGCAGTCGCTTTCCGTGCGATCGACGTCATGGCGCTTCCGAATGCCGCATTTGCGGATGCCTCCGCAATCACGTCCACTGTTCCCGATGCTCCCGCGACACATTGTGCCAAACCGGACTGCGAAATAGTGGCAATCGCGGAATTCGATATACCCCAGCTTCCGGAGTACGGCGCGACGAAGGTCACGACATCTGGAGACGGCGGCTTGCTGAAGGTGCCCGAGGCCTTGAATTGCACTTTGCCGGCGGAAGTCGCAGCATCTGCCACTGCAGGAGTTACAGTCATGGATTCAAGCACGCGATTCGAACTCGTTCCGCATCCATTGCCCGCAGCCCCAAGAGCGGCCACCAGAAAAACTCTCACACACGTACTGAGATTTCCGGATTTCACCATAACGACTCCTGGTCGGGCCGAACGGCAACACCAGCAACTTCCGTGCAGATTTTACATTTTTGCGATTAGGGCCGTGGATTTTGTGACGGGAGACCTCCAGCGACAGCGGAGAAGCAAAATCAGCGTCGGGCCGCTTAGCCGTTCGGAAGCTCTCGATCGCATATCTCTAAAAGCAGCAAAGCCCGCCTCGTGAACGAAAGCGGGCCTTGCCGTGTTATTTGGCTGACTTGCTGAATCGCCGACTTACTGGTTTAAGCCTGCGCTTCTTCAGTCTGCTTGGTGGTCGCGACGGTCCAGTTGGGATCGCCTACCTTGAAGCGGGCAAACCGGCGCACGGTGATGTTCTCGCCCAGCTTGCCGACCTTCTGCGCGATGAGCTGCGCGATGGTGATGGACTGCTCCTTGATGAAGGGCTGGTCCAGCAAGCAAACTTCCTCGTAGAACTTGCTCATCTTGCCTTCCACGATTTTTTCGACCACCGGCGCGGGCTTGCCGGTTGCGGCGGCCTGGGCGCGATAGATCTCCTTCTCGCGATCCATGTCTTCCGAGGTGACATCCTCCTTACGGACGTAGCGCGGATCGGAAGCCGCGATGTGCATCGCGATGTCCTTGAGCAGTTCCTGGAAGTCCTCGGTGCGGGCGACGAAGTCGCTTTCGCAGTTGAGTTCAACCAGCACGCCGATCTTTCCGCCGGCGTGGATGTAGGTGCCCACGGCGCCCTCGTTGGTGGACCGTGAAGCCTTCTTTTGCGCGGAGGCGATGCCGCGCTTGCGCAGGACCACAAACGCCTGCTCCATGTCACCCTTGGACTCCTGCAGCGCCTTCAGGCAGTCACCCATCGGCGCGCCAGACTTCTCCCGGAGCTCTTTTACCAGCTTTGCATCAATCTTCTCGGTTACGGCAGACATCTTCAACCATCCTTGTGATTGCTTTGGAAATGTGTAAGGCCAGACAGCGAAGCGTGGCGGTGAAGGATCACGGCCACGCTTCGGAACTCAGGACCGTTTCTGATCTTTAGTGGCGCGCTTCGACAACTACGTCCGGCTCGGCTGCGGTGACTGTGGCGGGAGCCTTGCGGATCCCTCCACCCAGGGCCGCTTCCATATCGACCTCATCGGGTTCGGACTCGGCAGCGGCCGTGTCGGCTCCGGCTTCAAGAGTCTCCGGAGCAGGAACGGACTCGCCTTCCTCGCCAACGTGTGCCTCGGCAACCGGCAGCGCGGTGACGCCGGCGGTGGCATCGGCGAACGCCTTGTCGGTCGACATCTGGACGCCTTCGACCACGGAGTCTGAGATCTTCGACGTAAAGAGCCGGATCGCGCGCAGGGCGTCATCGTTACCCGGGATCACGTAGTCGACCACAGTGGGGTCACAGTTGGTATCGACCACAGCGACGACCGGGATGCCGAGCTTGCGGGCTTCCTTGACGGCAATGGCTTCATTGTTCGAATCGACTACGAAGAGCGCATCGGGCAGCCGCTTCATGGCCTTGATACCGGCCAGGTTGGCCTGCAGGTGCTTGCGTTCGCGCTCGAGCTTGATGACTTCCTTCTTCGTGAGGAGGTCATAGCGGCCGTCGGTGGCCATATCGTCCAGTTCCTGAAGGCGGCGGACCGACTTCTGCACGGTGACCCAGTTCGTAAGCAACCCACCCAGCCAGCGCTGGTTGATGTAGAACATGCCGCAGCGGTTCGCTTCTTCCGCGATCGCGTCCTGGGCCTGTCGCTTGGTGCCGACGAAAAGGATGACCTTGCCCGTAGATGTGAGGTCCGTGACGAACTTGGACGCCTCCTTGAACATCTTCAGGGTCTTCTGCAGGTCGATGATGTAAATGCCGTTGCGCTCGCCGAAGATATACTCCTTCATCTTCGGGTTCCAGCGCTTGGTCTGATGCCCGAAGTGGACTCCCGCTTCGAGCAGCTCCTTCATGGTGATAGTGGCCAAACGACCTCCTCGTGATGTGCATCCCGCCAGTGGTTGAGCCCCGGCGCGGATTGATCCCGCAGATCGCCGCGTTGGACGATGTGCGGGGGATAACTCACACTCGTACGGCCCGGCTGCCATCAGGGCACCCGGGCCAAAACTCATAACCAGCAGCAGCCGACTAGCGCTTGCTGAACTGGAACCGCTTGCGGGCACCCTTCTGCCCATACTTCTTGCGTTCCTTGATGCGAGCGTCGCGGGAGAGCAGACCTTCACCCTTCAGCGTCTTGCGCAACTCGGCGTTGAACTCAAGCAGAGCGCGGGAGATGCCCATCTTCACCGCATCGGCCTGGGCGCTGACGCCGCCGCCGGAGACATTGGCGAGGACATCAAAATTCGAGAGCATCTCCACCAGCACCAGCGGCCGCTTTGCGGATACGCGCTGCTGCGGAGTGACGAAGTACTCCTCAAAGCCTTTGTGGTTGACGGTGAACTTGCCATCGCCGGGGCGCAAGAAGACGCGAGCCACGCTCGCCTTCCGCCGCCCCGTCCCGTAGTACTGAACTAGATCTGCCATTCGTCTCCCGATCTCTTTCTAAAACTCTGCCTATGCTTGACGCACGGCGTCTGCAATCTCAAGCGTCACCGGCTGCTGCGCCTGGTGGGGATGGTCGGTGCCGCGGTAGACCTTCAGCTTGGTAGCCATCTGGCGGCCGAGCTTGGTCTTGGGCAGCATGCCCTTGACGGCCTCTTCCACAATCTTTTCCGGACGGCGGGCAAGCAGTCGAACGAACGACTCTTCGCGCAGCCCGCCGGGAAAGCCGGTATAGCGGCGATAGACCTTCTGCTGGCTCTTCAGACCGGTCAGCCGCACCTTGTCCGCATTGATGACGATCACGTGATCGCCCATGTCCATGAACGGCGTGTACTTGGTGCTGCGCTTGCCGCTCAGCACGCTGGCCGCTTCAGTGGCCAGGCGGCCCAGCGTCTTGCCACTGGCGTCTACCACAAACCATTTGCGGGCTATATCGTGCGAGCTCGGCATGTAAGTCGACATCTTCCTGTACCCTCTTCCACTCAATCTCGTACGTGCATCAGCCGCGAGCGGGCGGCAATCCGCACCATTTCAAATCTAAAAAACCCAACTGGAATTCCAGCCAGCGGTTCCGCACGGAAACGTGCGCAATACCACCTGCATTCCATAAATCCGGAGCCGCATAAAGCCAGCAAACTGGATCGTGTTGAGTGCGCAGGGAGACCGCTGATCCCCTCACCACTGGCCTGCGGAACGCCTGTACGGCAAGCAACTTCAGGATGCCCGGCAGACGCGCAGACGCAGGACTGCGCAAGGGTTTTAGGATAGCTCAGTCCTGCGGGCGAGTCAACGAATCCCTGATTGCCCCATGCCCCGGTTACCCATCCTGCTCATTGACCGAGCAGCACGATTCGGTCATCCAGCAGATGAACCCCGCCCTTCCCCTCATCTTCGTCGCACGCCTCACATTCGCGGAGCAGCGCTTGCGACGTGACTGCCTTCGTGCGAATGCAGATGATGTGAAACAGAGAGGAGAACTCCCGAAGCCTTTTAATGACTGCCAGCTGTTCTTCCTGGGAAATCGTATGGTCCAGGACGATTGTCCTGAAACCTTTAAAGCGCGCCATGGAAGCCATAACGCCCAGGTCCTGCACGCGCAGCGTTCTGAAGCCCGCGCGTCTGAGGAACGAAGTGCGTGTGGAGAGCAGCAGGGTGTCTCTGGATGCGAGAAGTACAGGAAGCATGCGTGGCTCCAGTCCTCGCTTGTGGGTGGATGGGCCGGGAACTCAGACTGTCATTGCAGCTCCAAGTCCCCGAATCCGGCCGCTATCAGGACACTATCCGACCTGGACGTTCTCTGCCTGAAGACCCTTGGGTCCCTTCTTGACGTCGAACTGAACCGACTGGCCTTCCTGCAGGCTGCGAAAGCCGGTGCTCTTAATGTCGTTGTGGTGAACGAAGACGTCACCTGCGCCGTTGGCGCGGCTGATAAAGCCGAATCCCTTGGCGTCGTTAAACCATTTCACTGTTCCCTGTTCCATAAACGTGTTCCTTAGTACGTGATGTACCGTTGAATGCAATTTGGCAAGGTTGCGAGCAGGAACAAGCCAGAACAGGCAAAAAAGACCAGATCGAATCCGACGACCATATTCAGGCTACAGCGTTTTCGCTTCCGGTGCATACAAAACCGGCAAACTTGTGATGGCTTGTCGGCCAGGAAAACCGCAGGTTGCGCGATTCTCGCTAGTACCGACGAGACGGGAAAATGCCGTAACGCCTTTCGAATGCGCATGCCGGCCGGCTTGGAGCGTTTTCAGGATCACCAGGCCGAAGGCGCCCTGCCAGATCTAATGTGCTGCCGATGACGTCTCCTGGCGAATACGAGTAGAGAACTATCCGATCCGAAGCACAACGTCTGCGGGGAATTGTTCCACGTGGAACAATTTGCCGGAGCTGGGAATGACCCATTTCGAGTAACAGTATTAACCACAATTGCAACTAACACGGTTACTCAACGCCAGCGCTCCCACCGATGTGTCATTACGGCCGGGCTTTGGTTCCATTGTCGCTTCAGGCAACGTGTCCTTAGATAGACGGGAAGACTGCCCGGCAGCGCTGGCCCGATGGCCGCGACCGGAGCATTGTGCGAAGGAAAGGCCTGTCATGCGTCATCTGCCCATTGCCCGCCCTGGGGCTGCCCTGGTCGCAGCCTGCCTGATGACAATCACGCCGTTCGCCTCCTGCCAAGTTCCGGCCGCGCCATCAGTCAATCAGACCGTCAGTGTCGCGAGTGTTCCGACGGGACCACAGGCGGTCGCCCCCGCATCAACGCCCGAGGCGCTTTCCGCAGAACTGGTGGGCAAGACCTTTTTCCTGCGCGGCTTTTATCAGGACGACAAGCTGCAATTTGCGACCGACGGCAAAGTGGTCGGCGGCGCCCAGAAGGGTTCCTTTGCGTTGAGCGGGGTGGAGATCGACAAGGTGAAGTTTACCAAGCACTCGATGGAGATCGAGGCGCATCGTGTGGGTCTGCACTTCTTCGGCGCGCTTCCTTATGAGGACGACACGAAGCCCTTCGAGCGGATCAAGGTGGATCCGAAAAAGTCGATGAACATCGAGATCGATCGCCTGGTGATCGAGCCGGAGAAGAAGAAAAAGAAGAAGGACGAAAAGAAGGACGAAAAGAAAGAGGAAAAGGAGACCGCACCCAATGCGGCCCCGGTTGACGATGCTGCGCGCCGGACAGCGCTTGCACTTCTCGCGCTGGCTCCCAAAGGCTCAGGTGAGCCGGTAACGCCAGTTGCTCCCGAGCACGATCCGCGGGTGAGCTTCCTCCAATTGTCCCAGGCGCTGAACGTGATGTTCGCGCCATCGCTGGATGACTCCGTGATTGCGACGCTCCCTGGATACTGGCAGAACTACTTCGCCACTAAGGAAGGCAAGGCGCGCACGCAGCGGGTGGATGCTTCTACATTGCGGCCAGGCGGCAATGTGAAAGCGCCTCAGTTGCTGACGGTGCTCGATCCGGCATCGAACGATTACGCGCAGAAGAACAACATCGCCGGCATGGTTTTTCTGCAGATGGTGGTGGATGCCAACGGCCGTCCCGGCACCGTGACCATCGTCCGCCCGATCGGCTTTGGTCTGGACGAGAAGGCGGTCGAGGCGGTGGAGCATGCGCAGTTCCGCGCGGGCACCCTGAACGGCAAGCCTGTCCCGGAGCTGGTGAACCTGCAGGTGACCTTCCGAATCTATTCGGATCGCACGAAGCCGAACGGGAAGCCGGTGCCGACGCAGGTGGCTCCACGAGATAACCGGCCGCCTTCGAATGCACCTGTACTGGCATCAACTGCTACAGTGAGCGAGTGAGCAAGAGCTTTCTCGATCTGGTTCGGCAAGGCAAAAGCCAGGAAATTGCGGAGTGGGTCAAGGATGATCCGCAGATAGCAGAGAGCCGAGATGCCCAGGGCGTCTCGGCTTTGCTTTTGGCGGTCTACAGCGGGCAGACGCTGGTGCGCGATTTTCTGCGCTCCGGGCTGGAGCTTGATCTTCCCGAGGCGGCCGCAGTCGGCGATGTGGAGCGATTGCGCGAGCTGCTGGGCGGCGACGCTGAGGCAGCAAAGGAGCGTGCGAACAGTCGCTCAGCCGATGGCTGGCCGCTGCTGCACCTTGCGGCGGCGTTTGCAGACGAGGCGACATCGCGAATGCTGCTCGATGCCGGCGCGGATGTGCGGCAGGTCGCCCAGACACCGATGCGCAATCATGCGCTGCATGCGGTGCTGGCGCTTTCGAAGGACGCTGGAGTAACGCGCCTCTTGATCGAACGCGGCGCGGATGTGAACGCAGCGCAGACGGCGGGATATCGTCCGCTGCACCAGGCGGCAGTAACCGGCCGCGAAGACCTGGTGCGGATGCTGCTGGATGCCGGCGCAGACAAAACGGCGCGCTGCGATCGCGGAAAAACTCCGGCGGACTATGCGCGGGAGCGCGGGCACACGGCGCTGGCGGAGATGCTGGACTGAATTCCTACATCGCAGTCCGGGTGGCACCGACCTACTGTTGATCACGCGCCCACAGGCGAGCGCGACCAGCGGACTTCAGGTCCGCGATCTTCATAGCTCAACCCAGGCTTGTAACCGGGAATCTTCCCGCGCGACTATTCGTATGCCAAGGCGTCGATCGGGTCTTTCTGGGCCGCCTTCCAGGCGGGGTAAAGTGCTCCGAGCAATGAGCCGATAAAGGCTAGTGCAGCGGTATCGAGCATCCAGGAGATTTCGACCGGAAAGGGCAGCGTGGGAAAGCGATCCTTCAATACGGCCTTGATGACGAATGTGAGGATGAGACCGACGATGATGCCAGCGATTGAGAAGAGCGCGGTTTCGCGCAGCACCACATTGACGACGTAAGACTTCGACGCACCGAGCGACTTGAGGATACCAATCTCCCGCGTGCGCTCGAGCACCGCGGTGTACATGGACTGGAAGATGACCAGGAAACCGACAATGAAGGCGATGGCGATGACCACGCGGAGTGCGATGTTGAAACCGGGCAGACGCGCGGGCGTCATCTGGGAGAGCATCTCTTCGACGGTGTGGACCTGGTACTCGCTCAATCCGGGTGTGCTGTGGATCTCGTTGCGTACGAGGTCCTGGTTGGCGGGATCATCGGTCTTGAGATAGAAGAATGACGCATTGTTCTCCGCGCCATTGAGCGCGCCTAGAGTCTTGATGGGGACGAATTTGCGGCCGCCCTTGCCGTGTTCCACGATGCCGCAGATGCGGAAGGGATGATTGAAGACCTGCATGGTCTCGCCGACGCGATACCCCTTGTCGCGGCGGGCGGCGTAGTCGTCGATGATCACATCGTTCGGGCCTTGAAATGGCGTGCCGGCGAGGAACTTGAAGGGACGAAGAGCGTTGTAGCTCGCGTAATCGATGCCGAGGATGCTTTCGACCGAGCCGGCAGTGTTGAGCTGGGAGATGACGGGGCTTACGACTGCGACGTGGGGCAGCTTGCGCACAATGTCCGCGATTTTGGCGGGTACCGGGGCGCCGCCGATGGCGGTAAGGAAGCTGGCGTTCGGGGGCTGGATGACCATGTCCGCTCCGACGCCGAGAGTGTTGGCACGGCTGCCGCTCACCTGGCCGATGAAGACGCCGGTGATGGAGAGGATCATGATGACTTCTATGGCAACCGCCAGCACACTGATGGCCACGCGAATCGGCCGGTGGAGCAGGTTGCCGAGAACCAACTTGTTCATAGGGGGAGTGTAACAAAGGAGTTACGGGGGACTGATACCCTACGGGGGATGCGTTCCATTCCCGGAAAGTGGTGCTCCGCAGATTGAGGAAAAGGCGTACGGTGTTCGGAGACTTTGGTAAGAGATCACTCATCACGCCTTTGCATACAAAGGACTACGCTGCGGGCAGCCCGGGCCAAATCAAGAATCAAGTACGCCCCCAGCCGAGATGGAAAGGCACCAAGGTGTGAGCATGGGCAGCTTTGGACACGATCTGAAAAAGGCCAGAGAAGCAAAGGGTGTGACGCTCGAGACGGTCGCCGCAGCGACCAAGATCACAACCCGCTATTTGCAGGCAGTGGAGCAGGAACAGTTTGACAAGCTGCCGGGCGGCGTCTTTCGCCGCAGCATCGTCCGCAGCTATGCGCGTGCGGCAGGGCTGGATGAAGAGACCTGGGTAAAGCGCTATCTGGAGATCAGCCAACCGGTCGAGACGGTCATCAGCGAAGAGGACCGGGCGTGGGCGGAATTCGCCGAGAACGTCGGCCGTTCGCGTGGCCGCGATTCGGAATCCGGCGGCAACAATATGCGCTGGGCAGGCGTGGTGGCGCTGCTACTGCTGGTCATCGGGATGAGCTGGTTTGTGTGGGGCTATGTGCACAACAAGGCCGCCGCAGCCGCGAAGAATCCGGGGGTTTCTTCGGCGTTGACGGCTCAGTCGACCTCGGCTATTGCGTCCTATTAACCGAATCGGCCAACCCACCTGCTGCGAGCCATCGGTCTCGGAGAATACAACTCAGCTCACTTGAGAACCGGCCGGCTTTTGAAGGGCTACGCAGGTAACTACTTTGCCCGCGCAAATGCCTTCATCAGTCTGTCCACCTTTAGAGCGATACTCTTTCCGGATTGTGCGGATTTATTTGGCAACCGCATAGTGCAGCTTGACGACTCCGTCTGAAAATTCCTTGCTCGCGAGGAGCTTCAGCGGCACGGTGCGATGGCGCGGCGCGATGAGTGGAATTCCTTCGCCGATCATTACCGGAATTATGCTGATGATGAACTCATCGATCTCACCGTCATCGAGAAACGACGCAATAATGCCGGCCCCACCCATCATCCAGATGTCTTTCCCTGGTCTGGCGCGCAGGCCGGCGGCGAAGGCTTTGATCGGCTGGCTTACAAACTCGACGCCCGCGGGTGCCGCAGCTGCCGGCAGAGTACGCGTAAAAACATAGTTCCTGACGTTGGTGTCAAAGGCAGACCCGGCGATGCCCTCTTGCTGAAATCGAAGGGCCATCTGGTAGGTCTTGCGGCCCCATAGGATGGTGTCTATCGACTGGTAGAAGGCGCTCATGCCGTAATCGCCTTTGAAGCGCGGGCTCTCGAGCCAATCGACGGAGCCATCGGGCCGGGCGATGAAGCCGTCGGCGCTGGTGGCGATGGAGACGATGATCTTGCGTTTGTCCGGCATGGGAAGCGATCACATCGTAGTCCCAAATCAGTTTCGGAGGCGACAGGGGAGTGTAAAAGCTGCGGGCTACTAGACTGTCTCCAACCATGCCTGTCACGCCATCGCTCGCTGACGCTGCCTCACGGGCACGACGCTTCTCCATAGTGCTGTGGCCGCTGGGTGCAGTGCTGGTCGCCTGCGGCGCGATCTTCGTCGTCATGACGCGGCACTGGCCGATGGTGCAGGATGCCGCGCTGCTGCATTATGACGTCTTCCTGATCCAGCACGGGTGGACGCCGTATCGCGACTTCGTGGACATCAACATGCCCGGAGCGTACTGGGCAACAGCGCTGGCGATGCATCTGCCCAGCCAGCCTGATGTGGCGTGGCGGATCTTCGATCTTGCGCTGGTGGCGCTTGCTGGCGTGGGCTACTACTTCATCGCGAGACCCTATTCTCGCTTCGCTGCCTTGTTCGCAACCGTGCTGCTGCTGCTGGTCCATGGGCAGGACGGCGTGCAGCAGGCGGGCCAACGCGACCTGGTGATTGCGGTGCTGCTGGTTCTGGCGTTCGCGTGTCTGCTGGAGGCGATGCGGCAGAACCGCTGGGTCTATGTGATTCCTTTCGGTCTTGGTGTGGGGCTGGCAGCCACCATCAAGCCGACCGCGGATCCGCTTGGGGTTCTGCTGCTTGGGATGGTGGTGATCTACCGCGCTCGCCGGCAGGACGCGGATCGTTCTGCCACGCTGGGCTGGTTAGCCGCGGGACTGGGCGCGATGGCAATGCCGCTGATCGCGATGCTGGTCTGGTTGCAACGTAAGGGCGCGCTGAAGGCGTGGATTGCGCTAGAGCACCTGGTGCTGCCGTACTACGCGGCGCTGGACCGGCGGCCGCTGGGTTTCACGTTTTCGCACAGTATTTCGCCGCTGGCGGTGCTGATCGTGTTATGGCTGCTGTGTCTTGTGCTGCGCGGCCCGGACTGGCCGTCCTTCGAGCGGCTGCTTACGGCAACGGCGGTCGTGGTGAATCTGGGAGGACTGCTGCTGCAGGGCAAGGCGCTTCCCTACCAACGGTACCCGATGCTGGTGTTCCTGCTGCTGCTGATTGCGCTCGATCTGAGCACTGCGTGGGCGGGGCGGCATGAAAGGCGGCGCGGCGCGAGCGTGGCCGCGAGTTGTGTTGCGCTTGGGGGACTGTGCTGCGGCTGCCTCGTGATCGCGCCACTTGCGCTGGCGAGAGTGCACCGGTTTGTTGCGAAACCGCAGGAGTTCGATGCCACGCTGGCCGCAGACCTGCGCCATGTGAACGGCGGCAATGTGAGCGGGCGCGTGCAGTGCCTGGATACCGTTCAGGACTGTCTGCCAACGATCTATGCGATGCGCCTGCTGCCGGCCACGGGCATCGTTTCCGATCAGCCGCTGTTCGATCCGGTTCCGGCGCCGGCGGTGAAGGTCTTCCGTCAGCGCTTTCAAAGAGAAATCATGGCGCGCCCGCCTCTCGTATTCGTTGCGGTGAGCGGATATTTCCTGGACAGCGGCAGCGACTATCGCAAGCTGGACACATGGCCTGCGTTCCAGCACTGGCTGGACGCCAATTACACGGTGGCAGCGGAGCGAAACTCTCCCGGCGTGGTGCGCTGGTGGAGCAGGCCGCAGCCGGAACCGGGATATCGGCTGTACGTCTTGAAAGGAACTCCGACGCAACTGGGCGCGGAGAGCCGCTGACTGCGGAATTCGCGCCTTTCACGGCTGTTTTGAGCACTTCGCCCCGGTCATCTTTGCCGTATCTTCGCGTGGTCTGCTACGGTACTTTAGCGGTCCTAGACGCTTCTTGTTGGGGCTGCCTGTCCGTCACATACGATGCCTGAATGAATTCCCAAGCACATTCCGGTCTGGCGAGCAGAGAAGGTATAGGAGGAAGCTCGTTTTGTCACAACCCCGCGATAAGTTTCTGTTCACCTCGGAATCGGTGACCGAAGGCCATCCCGATAAGATTGCCGATCAGATTTCCGATGCAATTCTTGATGCCTGCCTGGAGCAGGATCCCTTCAGCCGCGTCGCCTGCGAAACCCTGACCTGCACCGGACTGGTTGTTATCGCCGGTGAGATCACAACCCAGGCCTATGTTGATTTTCAATCACTGGTGCGCGGCACGGTCGCGGCGATCGGCTACGACAATGCGCTCTACGGCTTCGATTCGAATACCTGCTCGGTGATCTCGACGATCAACAAGCAGTCCGGCGACATCGCGATGGGCGTGGACACGGGCGGCGCCGGCGACCAGGGCATGATGTTCGGCTATGCCACGAACGAGACAGAAGAGCTGATGCCAACACCGATTTCGCTGGCGCACAAGCTGACACACCGGTTGACGGAAGTCCGCAAGA
The DNA here is from genome assembly GCA_963797895.1 of uncultured Acidobacteriaceae bacterium. GTDB lineage: Bacteria > Acidobacteriota > Terriglobia > Terriglobales > Acidobacteriaceae > KBS-83. The sequence goes on along the minus strand of CAWCRD010000005.1, from coordinate 79,597 downwards.
CCGGACTGATGTCGTACCTGCGGCCAGACGGCAAGAGCCAAGTGACGGTGGAATACGACGCGAACGGCAAGCCGGTACGTGTGGATGCGGTGGTGATCTCGACGCAGCACGCAGAGCAGGTGACCAACGATGAACTGCGGCGCGACATTCTGAAGAACGTGATCCAAGCAGTGATTCCCGCAAAGCTGCTGGACCAGGACACGAAATATCACATTAATCCGACAGGGCGGTTCGTGATCGGCGGTCCGATGGGCGATACCGGACTGACCGGCCGCAAGATCATCGTGGACACCTACGGCGGCATGGGCCGGCACGGCGGTGGTGCGTTCAGCGGCAAGGACCCAACAAAGGTGGACCGCTCTGCCGCGTACATGGCGCGCTACATTGCTAAGAACATTGTGGCAGCCGAACTTGCGGACCGTTGCGAAGTGCAGCTTGCGTACGCGATTGGCGTTCCGGAGCCTGTAAGCGTGCTGGTGGACACCTTCGGCACGGGCAAGATCAGCGAGGTGGAGTTGCAGAAGCTGATCCGCGAAAATTTCTCGCTGACCCCGAAGGGCATCATTGAATCGCTAGACCTGCGGCGCCCGATCTACAAGAAGACCGCGGCGTACGGGCACTTTGGCCGCCAGGAGAAGGACTTCCGCTGGGAAGCCACGGACAAGGCGGATGCGCTGCGGGAAGCTGCCAAGAAAACGGCTGTTACAGTGAACGCGTAACGCTGCGACAGCGGACAGAGTGCGAAGCCCGCTCGCAATCGAGCGGGCTTTGTCGTCACTGGACGATTTCGCATCTGAAGATCATGCGCCCGCAGGACTGGTTGTCGTGTGGCGGAGTGACAAACTGATATGCGTCTACCTTTGTTCCTGATCGGGCCAGTCGTGACTTGTCTTGCCGCTGCCGGTTGCGGCGGCAGCAGCGCTCCGCAGAAAGCGGTAACAGCGGCGGCCGACTTCTCGCTTTCCATCACGCCAACATCGCTGGCAGTCGTTCAAGGCACGACCGGAACGACGCTCTCCCTGCAGGCCACGGGCACAAATGGCTTCGCTTCCTCAGTTTCAGTGACTATCACAGGACTGCCCACGGGCGTGACGGCGAGCCCTGCATCGCTGGCGCTGATTCCCAGCAATGCGCAGAATGTGACTTTGAGCGCGGACGCGAGCGCCGCAAGCGGCAATTCGACCCTGACCTTTACCGGGACTTCGGGCGCGCTGTCCCATGCGGCGACGCTCGCGCTGACCGTGCAGGCGCCCGCGCCACCGCCCGGGGGAAGTTCCCCGGATGTGGCGACCTACCATTTCGACAATGCACGCGACGGCCTGAATGCGCAGGAGACCGTGCTGACGCCGGAGAATGTGACCAGCGCGACGTTCGGCAAGCTTGGATTTTTCCAGGCGGATGGGAAGGTGGACGCGCAACCGTTGTATCTGGCGGGGCTAAACGTAAACGGCATTGCGACGAATGTGCTCTATATGGCGACGGAGCACGGCAGCTTGTACGCGGTCAACGCGGATTCGCCGACCGCCGCACCGCTGTGGAGGGTTTCTCTGCTGGGAAGCGGGGAAGCGCCGAGCGACGACCACGGCTGCAATCAGATCAGTCCGGAGATCGGCATCACGGCGACGCCGGTGATCGATCGCGCGAAGGGTGTGATCTATGCCGTTGCGATGAGCAAGGATGCCGCAGGGAAATACCATCAGCGGTTACATGCCTTGAACTTGACGACCGGGGCGGAGTTATCCGGTAGCCCGACGGAGATCAGCGGCACTTATCCGGGCAGCGGCGCGAATTCGCAGAATGGCAACGTGGTCTTCGATCCTGGACAATATGCGGAGCGCGCGGGATTGCTGCTGCTGAATGGATCGATTTATCTGGCGTGGACCTCGCATTGCGACGACGGGCCTTACACCGGGTGGGTGATGGCGTACAGCGAAAGCACGCTGCAGCAGACCGCGATCCTGAATCTGACGCCAAATGGTAGTGACGGTTCGATCTGGATGTCGGGCAATGGCCTGGCTGCCGATGCGCAGGGAAACATCTATTTCCTGGATGCGAACGGCACGTTTGATGGGAGCTTCGACAGCAATGGCTTTCCCGCCCGACATGACTATGGCAATGCAATTATGAAGCTGAGCACGGCAGGTGGCACGCTGGCGGTTGCGGACTACTTTGAGCCATTCGACACAGTAAAAGAATCGATTGCGGATACCGATCTGGGCTCGGGCGGCGCGATGCTGCTGCCGGACATGACTGACGCCAGTGGGAACATGCGGCACCTGCTGGTAGGCGCGGGCAAGGACAAGAACATCTACGTGGCTGATCGCGACAACCTGGGAAAGTTCGATCGGAACAGCAACAGCAATATCTACCAGGAATTGCCCGGTGCGCTGGCGCACGGCACGAACGGGGGCGGCGCGTGGTCTTCACCTGCATACTTCAACGGCACCGTATATTACGCGGCCCAGCAAGATGTGCTGAAGGCATTCCCATTGACACAGGCCCGTATGGCGACGACGCCATCGAGCCAGTCGGCGGTGGTGTTTCCGTATCCCGGGAGCACGCCGAGCGTTTCAGCAAACGGTACACAGAACGGGATCGTCTGGGCCGTGGAGAGTAACCGGAGCTTGCCCGGCGTGCTGCATGCCTACGACGCCACGGACATGAGCCGCGAGTTGTACAACAGCAACCAGGCGGTGGGTAGGCGCGACAGCTTCGGCAATGGAAACAAGTTCATCACGCCGGTGATTGTGAACGGGAAAGTGTTCGTGGGCACACAGACGGGTGTGGCGGAGTTTGGCTTGCTGCCCTGATGCGTGGAATGCCAACGCGGATTGACAGCGAGGTTATTCTGACCTGAAGCTGCCATCTTCGCTGTGGACGGAGACCCACTCGTGCCTGCTCGCTTTCGCCGAACATTGCTGGTGTCTGCGCTGTTGCTGTTCGCCTTCCCTGTTCTTCGAGCTCAGTCAACGACACCACCGCGCGTCATCGGGTTCATGACCGATTTTGATGTGAAGGATGACGCGGTCGGCATTTGCAAGGCAGTGATGTTCGGCATCGCGCCAGATGTGCGGATCATTGACATCACACACCAGGTGACGCCGTTCGACATTGCGGAAGCCGGACGGTTCCTGGCTGGATCGGCTCCATATTTTCCGCGCGACGCGGTCTTCGTCGCGGTGATCGATCCCACCGTGGGCAGCACGCGGAAGGCGATCATTGCGAAATCCAAGTTGGGCCAGTATTTCGTCCTGCCAGACAATGGCATGATCACGCAAACAGCGGATCGCGATGAGCTGGTGGGTGCGCGGGAGATCACGAATCCGGCCTGGATGATCGGCGCGAAGCTGTCATCCACGTTTCACGGGCGCGACATTTTCTCACCTGCCGGCGCGCACCTGGCGCGCGGCGATGACTGGACTGAGGCCGGCCCGGCGCTCGATGTTTCGAAGCTTGTGCGACTGAAGAACAACAGCGCAATGCTGAATGCGAACGGGCTGCACGGGCAGGTCATCGGGACGGATGGGCCTTTCGGCAATCTGGTGACAAACGTGCCAGCCGAGACGTTCGCAAAGCTCGGCTACAAACTGGGAGACCATGTGCCGGTCACCGTTGCGGGGATCCGCTATGTGCTTCCGTTTGTGAAGACATTCAGCGATGTTCCGCTCGGCGAGGGACTGCTCTACATCGATTCCCGCGGGCGGTTAAGCCTGGGGATCGATCAGGGAAACTTTGCGGAAGTGCGCCATGTCGCGCCCCCGGTCCCACTGGAAATTCCGCCGAAGCGCTGAATTTCACAACTTCCACGGCAAGAACCGGAGCGCGCCGCCGTGCGCCTGAGCGCAGTATGCTGACATGGCGACGATACAGGTGCTTCCAACAACAGTGAAGGTAGTGGAGATGAAGGCCGCATTCGATGCCCGGTTCGATGCCGAGGTGGCATGGCGGCGGGTGCAGGCGCGGGATGCGTCGGCGGATGGACAGTTCGTATACGCGGTGGAGACGACGGGGATCTTCTGCCGTCCGAGCTGCGGGAGCCGACGGCCGTCGCGGCGGAATGTGCGCTTCTTTGCGAATGCAGATGCCGCCATGGCCGCGGGTTATCGGGCGTGCCGGCGCTGCCATCCGGCGGGGGAGCATGCCGAGGCGGAGATGGTGCGGCGGCTTTGCGACTATCTCAACCGGCATGTGGATCGTGCGGTGACGCTGCAGGAACTAGGCCGCCTGGCTGGCCTGAGCCCGTTTACCGTGCAGCGGATGTTCGAGCGCGTGCTGGGCGTGAGCCCGCGGCATTACCAGATCGATCGGCGTCACGCGCTGTTGCGAGACAGGCTCACGGGCGGCAGCAGCGTGACGGATGCGATCTATGAGGCAGGGTTCAGCTCATCCAGCCGGATGTACGAAGGCGCGGAGGCGCGGCTTGGCATGCGGCCGGAGCGCTTCCGCAAGGGCGGACTGGGCGAGCAGATTCGCTACCTGGTGAGCGATTGTCCCTTGGGTAAGGTGCTGGTTGCAGCAACGGAGCGCGGGCTGTGCACGGTGACGCTCGGCGATAACGCAAGAATGATGGAGCGCGAGCTGCGCGAGCGCTTCCCTGCTGCGGAGGTCGAGGCGGCGTCCATGGAAGACAAGCGGCTGGGCGCGACGGCACGCGCGGTGATCTCGCGCATGACCGAGCATCCGGTGGCGCTGGACCTGCCGCTCGATTTGCGTGCGACAGCATTCGAACAACGCGTATGGCGATTGCTGCAGACGATCCCGCGGGGAGATACGCGGAGCTACTCGGCGGTGGCGGCAGAGCTGGGGCAGCCGCGGGCGGTGAGGGCGGTAGCGCGAGCGTGCGCTCGGAACCCGCTGGCTCTGGTGGTGCCGTGCCATCGCGTGGTGGGCAAGAACGGACAGCTCACTGGCTATCGCTGGGGCAAGGAGCGCAAGGAGAAGCTGCTGAAGCTGGAATCGGCGGGAGCGCGCTGAAATCTACGTAGTGTTCGCTTGCGCAATGACCAGAATTGGAGTCGCTTCGCTCCGACTGAATGCACCCACCCTAGGCTGTGCGTAGGATGGGGCAGCCGGTTTCGTGACACCGCAGGCCATGAAGAAAAACAGATCCCTCCGCTACGCTTCGCTCCGGTCCCAATGACGAGATATAGAAACTGCGAGAAGACACGCGAATCAGCCGCGGGTGCGTGCTGCAGCGGCGAGCTCGCGCAACAGCGGCGCGGTCTCATCCCACCCGATGCAAGCGTCGGTCATGCTTTGGCCGTAGACTAGCGACTGGCCGGGAACGTGCTTCTGGCAACCCGCGATCAGATTGCTTTCGAGCATCACGCCGATGATGCGGCGGTCGCCGCCGGCGATCTGCGCGGCGACATCGCGGCAGACGATAGGTTGGCGGGTATGGTCCTTGCGGCTGTTGGCATGGCTGCAGTCGATCATCATGGCGGGCTGTAGGCCAGCCTTGGTTTCAAGCCCGGCGATGCGCTCCACATCGGCAGCGCTGTAGTTCGTGACGCCGCGGCCGCCACGCAGAATGAGGTGGCAGTCGGGATTGCCGCCTGTGGCAAAAATGGCGGTCTGGCCGTCCTTGGTATGGCCGAGGAAGGTGTGCGGCTGGCGCGCGGAGAGGATGGCCTCAATCGCGATGCCGGCATCGCCGGAGGTGCCGTTCTTGAAGCCGACCGGGCAGGAGAGGCCGCTGACGAGTTGGCGATGGAGCTGGCTTTCCGTCGTGCGCGCGCCGATGGCGCCCCAGCTTACCAGTGCAGCGAGGTACTGTGGCGTGATGAGATCGAGGAACTCGCTGCCGGCGGGCACACCCAGCTCGGCGAGATCGAGCAACAGGTTGCGCGCCATGCGCAGCCCTTCGTTGATGCGATGCGATTCGTCGAGATGGGGATCGTTGATGAGTCCCTTCCAGCCAACAGTGGTGCGCGGCTTTTCGAAGTAGACGCGCATCACGATTAGCAGGTCCTGCGCCAACTCGGCAGCAAGCGGCTTCAAAAGGCGGGCATATTCGAGCGCAGCTTCGGTGTCGTGAATCGAGCAGGGACCGACGACAACGAGCAGGCGGTTATCCGAGAGACCGAGAATCTTGAGAATCTGCTGGCGGGTCTGGTAGACGAGGCCGGCTGCGGCGTCGCTGATCGGCCGCTCCGCTTCCAGAGTGAGGGGCGGATCGACGACATTGGCCGAGCGGATGCGGAGATCGTCAATGAGATGCTGCATGGGAATGACAGAAGTTGGCATGGCAAGCTTTTCTTGATTGTATCTGGCAACGGAAAGCGAGCCGCGGAGGCTTATTTGTACGTGCGCTCCAGAAAATCCAGGCCCTCCTCGCTGCCGATAACCACTTTGCTGGCGATTCCAAGGAATAGCCCATGCTCGACGACGCCAGTGGTGCGCTTGAAAGCGTCGGCTGCCTGCTCCGGAGTAAGGCCGGACTCGATCAGCTTGCAGTGAAGGATGTAGTGCTGACCGTCGGTAACGTACGGGTTGCCGTCATCGTTTCTCCGGAGCTCGGAGGTAAAGCCCTGGTCGCGAAGGCGGCGCTGAGTCGTCTCCCAGCCGAAGGGGACGATTTCAACCGGCACGGTAAAGATGCTGCCTAGCTGATCGACAATCTTGCGGCGATCGACAGCCACGAGCATGCGACGGCTGGCCTTGGCGACGATCTTTTCGCGCAGCAGCGCGCCGCCGTGTCCTTTGATGAGCGCAAGCGTGCCGCGCTGCACCTCATCCGCGCCGTCGATGGTGAGATCGAGCTGGGGCTGGCGCGCAAAATCCGTAAGCGGTATTCCCAGCGATTCTGCCTGCTGATGGGATTGCAAGGAGGTGGCGATACCGACGATGCGAAGGCCTTCGCGGACGCGGCGGCCGATCTCATCGATGACCAATGCTGACGTAGAGCCCGAACCCAGGCCGACGGCCATGCCTTCTTCCACCTGAGCTGCTGCCCATTCGGCAGCACGCCGCTTTGCCGCCTCTGCCGGATCTTGCGATGTATTGGGTGTCATGCCCATCCGTGATATCACGCCGATGGGGAAATGCTCCAGCGCTGCAGTTCAGGGATGTGGCGCAGGCTGGGTTTGAGGTTGACTCGGGGGCTGACTCTGGGGCTGGCCGGCAGGGGCATTGCCCGGCGCCGGCTGCTGGCCGTTCTTAGTAATGTCCTGGCCTTCGAAGGTGATCTTGATGGAGGAACCGAAGCGCTTGTAGTTGGCGTACTTCACGATGGAGAGCACGTGCACGTCTTGGGACATGTAGCCCTTGCCGCCGGAGAAGTGCAGGATGCCATCGGACTTGCTGTAGACCGGGAACCAGTACTGTCCGTCGACCTGCTCGCGATAGGTGGTGAACGGGAGTGAAAGATCTTCGTGGCCGGGACGAAGATCGTCCGGCACGTTCTTTGCGCTGACGACCACAATCTGCAGGTCGTGCTGATCGACCCAGATGCGGCCTTGAATGTAGCGCTGGCCTTTCTCAATTTTCTTTGGACCAACGTCGAAGACGTAGGTGTCGAGATCGTCGACCTTCTGTCGTCCAACGTAGTTGATGTTATAGAGGGGCAGATCCTCGGTGGTGAGCACGAAGGGCAAACGGTGCTCAATGTCGGACATATCGGCGGGCGTCATCATGATGCGCTCCAGCGTGTTGGCAGGAGCGAAGGTGACATGCTCCAGCTTGGCGCCCTTGCCATCGTAGGAGATGTCGGTGACCTGCTGGTAACCGCCGTCGGGATGGCCATCCTCGTTGATGGTTTCAATCTTCACGCTACGCGTGTAGGTGTACTGGTCCATCGCCTTGCGGAATTCGGTCTCCTTCGCGGCGAATTTCTGGATGATCTGGTCTGGCGGAATGGAAGGCGTGGAATTGTCCAGCGGGCCATAGCCGGAATCCGTGGGCTGCAACTGCGTATAGCTGGCCTGGGCCTGGAGACGCGGCAACGGGAGAAGCAGAAAACCAAGCAGGCTGAGCGTGAGCAGGCGAGACATAAGCCGAAGTACCTCTGGACACCGGATTCCTAAACAGAGTAGACGTCCGGGGGACGAAAAAGACACGGCGACCCGGCCAATCCCAATCGCCTATGGCATCAGAATACAGGGGCAGATCGGCCTCGCGCGAGGTGAAGGCTCAAGGCATGGCGATCATCCTGACGCTCAATCCGGGCAGCAACTCGCTGAAAGCAGACATGGTGGAGGTGCGGAGCGAACATCGCTACGGCTGCGACAGCGTGACCCGCACCAGCGCCATGGTGGAGAACATCGGCAAGGACAAGCCTGCGACCTTCTCTGTCATGCGAGGACGCGAGACTGCCGAATCGCACGATGTGAAAGCGAAGAGCTTTACCGATGCGGCGGGCGTGCTGATGGACTGGCTGCGCGAGCAGGCAGGGGCGCACGGTGCGGGATACGAAGACGTGGACCTGGCCGCAGTGCGGGTGGTGCACGGCGGAGAACGATTCGACAAGCCGGTCATTGTGGATGCCTCGGTGGAGCGGGAGATTGAAGCCCTTCAACGGTTCGCTCCGCTGCACAATGCCCGCTCGCTGGAAGTGATTCGCGCGCTGCACAAGCACGCCCCAGAGATGAAGATCGCAGCGGGCTTCGACACATCGTTCTATCGCAGCATGCCGGAAATTGCGTGGCGCTATCCACTGCCGGCGGAGCTTGCGGACAAGCACGGCATCCGGCGCTATGGGTTCCATGGGTTTTCGCATCGCTCGCTGCTGGAGCGTTATGCGCTGGAGACGAAGCGGCCGCTGCAGCAGATACGGCTGGTGTCGCTGCACCTGGAGAGCGGCTGCTCGGCAACTGCAGTCCGCGACGGCGTTGCCGTAGACAACTCCATGGGGCTGACTCCGCTGGAAGGGCTGATGATGGGAACGCGCAGCGGCAGCGTCGACCCGGCGGTCGTACAGGTACTGACGGAGCAGGCCGGCCTGGATGTCGACGGCGCGCTCGAGGTGCTCAATAAGAAGTCGGGATTGAGGGGAGTTTCGGGCATCTCGCTGGATACGCGCGTGCTGATGAAGCAGCTCGACCATCCTCGGGCTGCGCTGGCGATGGAGATGTTCTGTTACAGCATCACCAAACAGGTGGGCGCATATCTGGCTGCGCTGGGCGGAGCTGAAGCGATTGTGTTTGGAGGCGGAATCGGCGAGGACGAGCCCATGGTGCGGGCGCGGGTGTGCCGCGCGCTGCGCTGGGCGGGCGCGGAGCTGGACGAAGAGATAAATAAGAGCAGCGTCTTTGAGCCCGGACGCTTGAGCCAGCCGAACGCCACCCTGGCAGTGTGGACGCTGCCCGCCGCGGAGGCGGCTCAACTCGCGTTCGAAAGCGCGGCTTTGCTCTGACCGTAAGCTTCCATCCCGGGAAATCCAACCTGCGAGGCCGCTTTCGCTGTATTTTCGCTGTAAACTCCATCGCCAGGGGATCGTCTATGTGTGTGCATGGAACACGTGATTGCGAATGCGATGGCGGCAGATGAGCTACCAGCGGCAGTCAGCAGCCAGGAGACCGGCGGCGTTGAGGAGTGGATGCGGCTGTACCGCGTCCGCATTTTCCGCTACATCCTGTTCGCCACGCGCGATGAAGATGTAGCCGAGTCGCTGACGCAGGATTGCTTTCTGCGGGCGCACGCGGCACAGGCCAGTTTTCGCGGAGACTGCGCGATGGCCACATGGCTGATGCGCATTGCGGTAAATCTGGTGCGCGATCACCAGCGGAGCATGAAGCTGCGCTTCTGGAGACGCGCGCCGATGCTAGATGCCGCGGAGATGAGCGACCGTCTGCCGGATCGGAGCCGCTCCACGGAGCACCGGCTGATCGTCGAGGAGCGGGTGGCCAGCGTGTGGCGTGCTGTCGAGACGCTGAGCGAACGACAGCGGAGTATCTTTCTGCTGCGTTTTGTCGAAGAACTGGAGTTGCCAGAAATTTCGGAAGCTATGCAGTTGAACCTGAATACGGTGAAGTCGCATCTGTACCGCGCGTTGAATGCCGTGAAACAGCAGGTGGGGGAGGGACGATGAATTCGCACTTGAGCCGGGAAGCAATGCTGCGCTGGCAGGCAGGCGACGCCAACGAAGTGGAGCAGGCGCACATCGCAGAATGCGCCGAATGCCAGGCACAAACACAACCGCTGACCGATGCGTTGCAATGGTTTGGATCCGCGGCGCGGCAATGGGGCGCAGAAAAGGCAGCGTCGACGCGGACATCGCGAGTGGATGTCAGGACGACACTGCGCTGGGGAAGATTTGCTGCGGCGCTGGCACTGGCCTGCATGCTGCTGGCGGCAACCGGCATTGCGCTGCTGCGCTGGCAAAAAAGCCCCAGCGTGCCAACGCAAGCGCATGTGCAGCCACGGCAGGAAACACCGCAGCAGCAATTGGCGCGCGACAACGCGCTGCTCGAAGCGGTGGATCAGGACGTATCGCAGGAAGTGCCGTCAGCGATGCAGCCGCTCTCGTGGAACGCAAGCGACACGACCACACGGCAATAGAGTTCGCGAACCATAGATAGAACCGTTCAACGGAGAGGGAGCAAGATGAATTCGATACTGAAAACTCGCGCCATACACCTGGCCGTCAGCACAGCGCTTCTGCTGGGCGGATTGCCGGCGGTGGCGCAGGAACTCGCGGCCAATGCGCCGCCACCACTACCACCCGCACCGATGCAGGGACCGGGAATGGACGGCGGACCAATGGCGCCGCATCGCCCGCCGATGGAGCGCGCCTTCCGCATGGGCCCGCGAGGCCGCTGGTGGGACAACACAGACATTGCGCAGAAGCTGGGGTTGAGCACAGACCAGCAGAAGAAGATGGATGACATCTTCCAGCAGAGCCGGCTCAAGCTGATTGACCAACATGCAGCGGTGGAAAAGGAAGAGACGATCCTGGAACCGCTGCTTGCGGCCGAGCAGCCGGACGAGGCGCATATCCTGGCGCAAATCGACAAGGTGGCGCAGTCGCGCGCCGAGTTGGAGAAGGCGAATGCGCGCATGCTGCTTGGACTGCGCGGCGTGCTGACCACTGCGCAATGGAAGACGCTGCAGACGCTGGGACCACGGCCAGGCGAGCGCTTTGATCGTCACCGTCCGGACGATGCACGTGGTTCACGCGGCCGGCGCGCGCCGGATGGTCCTCCTGATGGAAGCGCACCACCGCCCCCCGCGCCGAGCGGAAGCCCGGGCGATTCCCAGTAATCTCAATCTGAAACGCATCGCGCGGAGCCTGGTTGCAACCGGTCTCCGCGCTTGTTTTGCTGCCGATTGCGAGAGCGAGCAGGTAGGATAAGAGGTCCGCGAATCTTTACTGCGAGTTCGACATGCGTCTTCGCTTGTGTGCTGCGCTGTTGCTTTCCGTTCTAGTCCCAGGCGCGCTTTACCCGCAAGCGGTGCCCCCGCCGCGGCGTCCCATGACATTTGAAGACATGATGCGCATGCGGCGGCTGGACGATTTGTCGTTGTCGCCCGATGGCCGATGGGTACTTTTCGCTGTGACAGATGTGGATCTGGAGCAGAACCGGAAGACGTCGCACCTCTGGATTGTTCCGACCGGCGTCGGCTCAAAGCCAATGGAGGAGAAGCCGATCACGGCCTCGCTGCCGGGAGAGGGGCACGGACGATTCTCGCCTGACGGTACGCGCATGCTGTTTCAGAGCTCGCGTGATGGCGAACAGCAGGTGTACGTCGCGAACTTCGACCCGCACAGCAGCACGCTGGGCGATGCGCACCAGATGACGCATGCAGCGATGGGCGCGGATGGGGCGATGTGGTCGCCGGACGGAAAGAACATCCTGTACACCTCTTCGGTGTATCCGGAGTGCAGCGGGCCGGACGAGGAGCGCTGCAACACGGAGCACGCGAAGGCTAAATCCGACAGCAAGGTGAAGGCGCAGATCTTCACGCACCTGCTTTTTCGGCACTGGAATGCATTCACCGGCGAGCGGCGATCGCATCTCTTTCTGCAGCCGGTGAGCGGCGGGCCGGCACGCGACCTGAATCCCGGCGACCAGCATGATGTGCCACCGTTCTCGCTGGGCGGACGGGATGCGTTTGCGTTTTCTCCGGACAGCAAAGAGCTGACGTTCGAAGAGAACACCGACCCCATGCCGGCGATCTCCACTCACGTGGATCTGTGGACGCTGGACCTGACCGACCCGGCGGCGAAGCCCGTGAAGATTTCGACGAGTGCCGGCGGCAATTTCAGTCCGGCGTACTCGCCTGACGGAAAATACATTGCATGGCGCTCGCAGGCGCGGGCCGGGTATGAAAGCGATCGCTTCCGGCTGGCGCTCTACGATCGCACGACGAAGAAGATCGCGTTCCCGATGGAGGATTTCGATCGATGGGTCGACGAGTTGGTGTGGTCGCCGGATTCGCAGAGCATCTATTTCACGGCGGGGGATGAAGGTGAGGAGCCTATCTTCCAGCTCGATCTTGCATCCGGGCAGCGCAGCTATATAGCGCGCCGCGGCGAATATGGCGACCTGCACGTGACCCCGGACAACACGCACATGGTGGCCAGCCGCACCACGGTCCGGCGTCCGCCGGAGATCACGCTGCTGAACCTGACCGAGGAATCCTTTCCGCGAACAGCACGCGCGACAAAGCAACCAACGCTGCATGTGCGCAGCGTTCGCAGCCGCCGGGCTCCACTGGCAGAGCCATCCGACGTGACGGAACAGCCGCTGACGAGGCTCAATCGAACGCTGCTGAGCCAACTCGATATTCCGGACATGGAGCACTACTGGTTCCATGGCTCGGGCGGGGTGCGAGTGGAGGGATTCCTCATTCGGCCTCCGGGCTTCGATCCGGAGACAAAGTATCCAGTGAAATTCCTTATGCATGGCGGCCCGGAGGGCGCGTGGGGGGACAGTTGGAGCTATCGCTGGAATGCTGAGCTATTCGCAGCGAATGGCTACGCAGTCGTGATGGTGAACCCTCGCGGCTCTACGGGCTATGGGCAGGCGTTCGTAGACGGCGTGAATGGTGACTGGGGTGGGCGCCCATACATCGACCTGATGCGCGGCCTGGATGCGGCAGAGGCGCAGTTCCCTTTCCTGGACAAGACACGCGAATGCGCGCTGGGCGCGAGCTACGGCGGCTATATGGCGGACTGGATGCTGGGGCACACGGATCGCTTCCGCTGCATCGTCTCGCATGACGGCATGTTCAATCCAGTGTCGGCATACGGAACAAGCGATGAGCTGTGGTTCAACGAGTGGGAGTTCCGCGGGACGCCATGGACGAACCGCCTGACGTATCGCCGGTGGGCGCCGATGCTCTTTGCGCCACGCTTCAAAACGCCGACTCTGGTCGTGCACAGCCAACTGGATTACCGGCTGGATGTGAGCGAGGGATATCAGCTCTTCACCACGCTGCAGCGACTGGGCGTGCCGTCGGAGATGCTGTACTTCCCCGACGAAGGCCACTGGGTGCTGAAACCGCAGAACTCGCAGCTCTGGTACAAGACAGTGAATGCGTGGTGCGATCGCTGGACAACTCCGAAGAAGTGATGGCATGCCGTGGGCCTGAATGATCGACCGAAGAAAACGCGCGAGCCATTGACGGAGGCGGCGCTGTTTGACTACGCAACGGCGTCGCTTGGCAGGCGGGCGCAGACCGTGGCTGAGCTGAAGCGTAAGCTGTGGAACCGGGTGGAACCCGGTGAGGCGGGGGAACAGAAGATCAGCGCCGTAGTCAGGAAGCTCAAAGAGTATGGCTTCCTCAACGATGCGAGCTTCGCCGCAGACTTTACGCGCCTGCGGCAGGAAAACGACAAGTTGGGACGGCGTCGCGTGCAGCAGGGACTGATGCAGAAAGGCGTGCATCCGGAGCTGGTCTCATCCACGCTGGACGTTGCATACGAGAACGTGAACGAAGAGCAGTTGGCGCGCGCGTACATCGACCGTAAGCGCATGGTGCAGCCTAAGGACAAAAAGGAAGCGGCGCGTGCCATGCGGCGGCTGATTGCTGCCGGCTTTACGCCGCCGACCGTCTTCAAGGTGCTGCGTAACTGGATGCCGGACGAGGATTCGCGGGAAGGACTGGATGCCGGGGAAGAGCCATGGTCTTAGAAGTGATAGATCAGATCTCCGGCGATTGTGAACTGTGTCTTCTTATGTCCGAGGTCGAAGGCCGGCGCGTCGTATGCATGCTCCAGCCGGAGCTCCGGACGTATCGTAATCGTTGATCCGATCCAATGATCGATGCCGACCAGATGCTCGGTATAGCGCGTTTTGTAGCCGGTGCGCTGGCCGCGAATGTCATCGACATACTCGTTACGGATGTTCAGCGAATCGTGGTGGTGATTGAAATCCTTCTCCAGATAATTCACGATGGCCCAGTCGGGTGCGTAACAGCGAAGCTGGCCCGGACCACAGTACGCTCCATTGGCGCCATTCTCAGGTGTAACTGGATTTGCGACATTCCCAGCGATGTTCGGGACGTCGCGTTCGTATTGATACCAGCCTTCCGTGGCGGTATGCCATGATGCGTTGATCTTGTGATACCAGGTCAGGTAATAGCCGTTGAGGTTGTTGTATGCATATTTCCCATCGTTGATTGCGTTCGCACAGAGATAGAGATCATCGCCACCGGTGTTCCAGTAGAACGAAGCGCATGCAGTTCCGGTGGGCTTGGCATCCTCGGTCCACAGTGATGCCTCACATCCGCCAGAAATCCCGCCCTGCACCTGCCAGTGATTGCTTAGCTTAACGGTAGCTACAGCTCCCTGCTGCGTATAACAGTCGACGGTGTACAGCAGCGAATGACTGTAGGTGTAGTTATTCGGCGCAAGCTGCGCTTCAATATCCGGCAGCGAGATGTAGCGACCAATCCGCAGGTTCATCCCCTTGGCAACGTGCGGCAGCCACAGGTCAATGTACGCCATGACCGGATCGTAGCCGTATGTATTGTTGCTGGAGAGTAGCTGCTGGCTGAAGATGCCCTTGGCGGTGGTGTAGCGATAGTCAAGTCCATAGAGCTGCGTGAACCGAAAGCCCCAATCGAAGTGATCACGCTGCACCTCATCAGGGAGGCGCTCGACGTAGAGAGCGGCCTGATCCAACTGAATGGAATTCGGGATGACATCGTAGGCTGCGGGCGCGTTGGCGTACTTGCCGCGGTTTGAAGTGCTGACGTTGAAGCCGCCATCAAACCAGCCGTAGATTTTAGTGCGTGATTTCGCGCCATTGATTGCGTTCATCAGCGGATACGTATTTGTGTCGGGTGCGCCAATGACCGGCGATCCGCCATAGGGCCAGTCTGCAAAGGGGAAGGGCGGCGCGCTGACCGGTGCGGGCCACCCCGCGCGAGCAGGTGCTGGACCACTCGGCGCAGTGCCATGCCAGTCTTCCGCATAGGAGGTAGCGAGCCGATGCCAAAAATTTCCTTGCAAGGCAGTCGGTGCAGGCGGCTCGTCCGACAGCATCATGTTTACGTCCGGTGATTCAAGCACGAACGCCGACGACGCATGAGGCAATGGTAGAGGCGTGGCAGCCTCCTCCAGTGCAAATGCGCTGACAGATGAAAGAAACACGGCAAGCACGCTTGGAATCAAGATTGAGAGGAGAGAACGATTTTTCTGACGCACGGCGAATGGCCCTTCCCGATGACCGACGTTCTGAATTTACCGTTGATTTGTCAGCAGAAGCACGACGGTACAACCGGAAGCTATTAGAAGTAAGTAAGTTATTTTTGAACCAATAAAGAGGACGTAAGGGACTTAGCGAGAATGCGTAAAAAAGTCCGGGCGGACCACTAATAATCAAATATGAGATCACACGCTGCGGGGAATTGTGAGTGAGCGCGCCCGCCGTCGTATACAGGCTGATCGTAGAAATGTTCGAAACGCAGTGCCGGGCGAATTCGACGGTGCTTCCAATCTATTTCGCGCTCCGATTGTAGACTGAGATATATGCAAGCTCGTTCCGGCAACCAGATTCGCGAGATGTTCCTGAAGTTCTTCGAGGAGAAGGGACACCGCCGCGTGCATTCCTCCTCGCTTGTTCCCGCCAATGACCCGACGCTGCTCTTCACCAACGCGGGCATGAACCAGTTCAAGGATGTCTTTCTTGGTCTTGAGCACCGCGATTACAACCGGGCGACTACGTCACAGAAATGCGTGCGGGCGGGCGGCAAGCACAACGATCTGGAGAACGTCGGTTTCACGCGGCGGCACCACACCTTTTTCGAGATGCTGGGCAACTTCAGCTTCGGCGACTACTTCAAGCGCGATGCCATTGCGTACGCGTGGGAGCTGGTGACCTCCGAAAAGTGGTTTGGCCTTGCGAAGGACCGGCTGTACGTGACCATCTTCAAGGGAGAGGGAGGCGTGCCGCGCGATGAAGAGGCGCACGGCTACTGGCTGGAGCAGGGTGTTCCGGCGGAGCGCATCTTCGAAATGGGGATGAAAGACAACTTCTGGCAGATGGGGGATACCGGCCCATGCGGGCCATGCTCGGAGATCTTTTACGACATGGGCATTGAAGCGTCGGAGACTGGTAAGGACCTGCCGTTCGGCCACGACGACGCTCGATATGTCGAAATATGGAATCTCGTTTTCATGCAATTCGATCGCAGCGCGCAGGGAGAGTTGACGCTACTGCCGAAGCCATCGATCGATACCGGCGCGGGCCTGGAGCGGGTGGCCGCAGTGATGCAGAACAAGATATCAAACTTTGAAACCGACTTGTTTGTGCCGCTCATCGAGAAGGCTGCGACGCTAGTTAATTGGATCAACTGGATAGGAAAGCCAAGCGCGAGCGGGAGCTCATCTTCGGAAGAAATTCTCAAAACACATGAGAAGAAAAGTGCGATCGCAAGCCCGTCACTGCGGATCATCGCGGATCACGCGCGCGCGGCAACATTCCTGATCAGCGACGGCGTCCTGCCGGCGAACGAAGGACGCGGCTATGTGCTGCGCAAAATCCTTCGACGCGGCATCCGGCATGGCCGCTTGCTGGGGCAGAATGAGCCATTTATGGATCAGATGGTCTATGCGGTGCGCGATGAGATGAGCGGAGCCTACCCGGAACTCAACGAGAGCGCAGATCGCGTGAGCAAGGTGGTGCTGGCAGAGGAGCGGCAGTTTGCACGGGTGATGGAGACGGGACTCGCGAGGCTGGAGCAGGATTTCGCGCCGCTGCTGGCCAACAAAAAGGGGAGCGCGGTCGTGACATATCCCGGTGCAAAGGCATTTCATCTTTACGAAACCTACGGTATGCCGCTCGACTTCATGGTGGATGCGGCCCGCGATCAGGGGTTGGAATTCGATCTGACCGGCTTTGAGGCAGCGCGTGCAGAGGAGCAGGCACGCGCACGCGCTTCGTGGAAAGGCGGCACGAAAGCATCGGCGAGCCCGGCCTATCGCGAGCTGCCGAAGACGAAGTTCGAGGGCTACTCACAGCTTGTCTCGACGAATTGTGAAGTGCTGGCCATCATGCGCGACGGCGCCGGTGTCCCCGCAGCGGCGGCAGGCGAAGAGGTCGAGATGGTGTTGGATCACACATCTTTCTATGCCGACTCCGGCGGGCAGGTGGGCGATCATGGCTGGCTGCGCTCGGACGATCACAACACCGTAGTCGCCGATGTACTTGGCTGCACGCAGCCGGTGCAGGGCGTCCGCGCGCATCGCGTGCGGTTGAAGCAGCCGATCGCGCTCGGCATGCGCGTGGATACGGTCGTGGATGCGGACTTTCGGAATGCGACGCAGCGCAACCATACGGGCACACATTTGCTGCACGCGGCGCTGCGCCAGATTTTGGGCACGCATGTGAAGCAGGCCGGCTCGCTGGTCGCGCCCTCGCGGCTGCGGTTTGACTTCTCGCACTTCACCGCCGTGGCTGACGAGGAGCTGCAGGACATCGAAGACATAGTGAACCGCCAGGTGCTGGCCAACACCAAAGTCGAGACGCTGGTGGATGTGCCCATCGATGTCGCCGTCAATGAATACAAAGCGATGGCGCTTTTTGGCGAGAAGTATGGCGAACGGGTGCGCGTGGTGAAAATCGGCGACTTCTCGACCGAGTTATGCGGCGGCACGCACACGGGCGCAACAGGCGAGATCGGGCTGCTGAAGCTGACCGGGGAATCGAGCGTGTCGTCGGGCGTGCGGCGCGTCGAAGCACTGAGCGGTATGGGCGCGCTCAGCGAATTCCGGCGTGACTATGAAGCTGCGCAGTTCGCGACACATGTTGCCGGCGCGAGCGATGCTGCGCCAGCCGAAGCGCTGCGTCAACGTTTCTCGGCACAGGAGGATGAAATCAAGCGGCTGCGGCGCGAGCTGGATCAGGCGCGGATGAAGTCCGCTGCATCCTCTGTTTCTTCGGCTGCGGATCAGGCAATCGAAGTAAAAGGCGTGAAGGTGCTGTCGCAACGGGTGGCGGCGCTCGATCGCGGACAGATGCGTACGCTGGTAGATAATCTGCGCAACAAGCTCGGCTCCGGTGTCGTGGTGTTGGGCTCGGCAGCTGAAGACGGCAAGGTTGCGCTGATCGTCGGCGTGACCAAAGACCTGACCGGGCGGGTGCAGGCAGGCAAAATCGTTGGGCAAATTGCGCAGCGTGTCGGCGGCTCCGGCGGCGGACGGCCGGACCTCGCCGAAGCGGGTGGAAAGGATGCAACGCAGCTTGATGCGGCGCTTGCCGGCGCGCCGGAGGTGGTCGGTAGCTTGCTCGGCTGATGCTCGCTTTCAATGTTCTACATTGGCCACCCGACGCTGCAAATGACTCAGGTTTAGCCCGTTCCAACTGTGGAACTCAGAGGGTGTTCAAGTAGGTATCCGGCCGTCTTCTTCGGAGCTTTGCCGGTTGTCGCCCACCTATAATGGGCGTGTTCTGGTGAATGCATTTCTCGTGAATTGGTAGCCAGCTTGATTGACATGGACCAACTTTTTTCATAGAAAGCCGCGTCCATTCTCCGGCCACCTGGGTTCAGGCTCACAGGAGATATGCGCTCTCTCGTCGAATCCTATGCCGGCACGGCTCCTTTCACCGCTTCGACGCCGCCGCGGCGTACTCATTGCCGCAGTCGGGGTGACGTTCGTCCTTCTGTGCTCGCCGGCTTTCGCCAGCCATCGGCATCCTGCGCATTCCATACAAGCCACGACGTTAACGGCCTTTGCGCATGCCGAGCAGTTGCGCGATGCGCTGGAATCGCGCCCGGAATCGTCACGCACACGCGGTGAGTACGAGCGAGTGCTGGATGCGTATCGCGCCGTGTACCACGGCAATCCGGCCGATCCAAAGGCGGCGGAGGCGGTGAACATGGTGGCCGGCCTGCTGGCCGAGGAAGGACGCATTTTTCATCAGGACAACACGCTATTGGGTGCTGTGGGCCAGTTCGAGTTTTTGCGTGCACAATATCCGGCGAGCCCGTACCGGGCGTCCGCGCTGCTGGCGGAGGGGGCCATCTATCTGCACGATCTGCATGACCCGGTCGCGGCAAAAGCCGCCTACCTGAAATTTTTGAGCAGCTATCCGCGGAATCCGCTGGGTGCGCAGGCGCGGGCGGGGCTGAAGGAGATCCAGCACCAACGGCGGCAGAAGAGATCAACGGATACGCCCCGTGAGATTGCAACCGAGAGCAATTCCGAAGGGCCTCCATCCAGCGGCAACTCCGCGACATCGCGTACAACGACGAACGCGCCAATCCAAAACAGCAGCCCCGCCGCGCACACCGATGAGCTGACGAGTGTGGCGCCGGAAACGGCGGTGAAAACACAAGCGACGGTAACCAACCCGGCCGGGGATGCTGCAGAAGGCCAGCCGTTGCTGACCGGAGCGGTGCGGGTTGCGGCGCAGCAGCACCACGGCCGATTGCCGCTGGTCACGAATGTGCGTCACTGGTCAACGCCGGTGTACACGCGGGTCGCCATCGATCTGCAGGATCAGGTGGAGTACGAGGCGGCGCGCGTTCCCAACCCGGACCGCATCTACTTCGACCTGCATGGCACACGGGTCGCGCCGGAGCTGATCGGCAAGATGGTAAACGTCACGGACAACGGATTCCTGGAGCGCATCCGCGTGGCGCAGTTCTCGAATAACGTGACGCGCGTTGTGCTGGATGTGAGTGAGGTGACGGAGTACTCGGCATTTTTTCTTCCGAATCCGTGGCGTCTCATCATCGATATCCATGGCGCACGGCCCGGCAGCCAGCCGCAGCCGATAGCGTCCGGCCCTCCGGCTCTGGGTGCTCCGCAACCAAATACCCGACGACCCGAACCGGTGGCCACCAGCAGCGAAAGCAGCCGACAGGCTACGCGGGCGCTGCGCGATATCGCAGAGGTGAGCACCCGGCCTGATCAGGTGAAAGCCACCAGCAGGCCGACGACGGGGCCGATCGTTGCCAATGTAAATGCACCCAACGTGAATGCGCCCTCCTATGGCGCGACCGCGCAATCGAACCGGAGAGTGCTCTCCAGTCCGCCCGTCTCCTCGCCTGTACCCGGCGCCAAGAAGGGTGCTCACCCTCACACGCCGGCCAATGACGAAGTGGTCGATGACGATGAGGATGACGTCACAATTCCAAAGGACACTTCGCACGAAGCAGCGTCTACGCTGAATGGGCAGCGATCGTTGACGCGCGCGCTGGGTCTGAAAATCGGCAGGATTGTGGTGGACGCGGGGCATGGCGGCCACGACTCCGGAACGCTGGGGCCGGACGGCATTCAGGAGAAGGATGTAGTGCTCGACGTGGCGCTGCGGCTGGGCAAGCTGCTGCGCCAGCGCATGGGCGCAGACGTGATCTACACGCGTGACGAGGACACATTCATCCCGCTCGAGCAGCGCACTGCGATCGCCAATAAAGCGCAGGCAGACCTGTTCATCAGCGTGCACGCCAATTCCAGCTCCGATCCGACGGCACGCGGAGTGGAGACTTATTACCTGAACTTCACCACCTCACCCGACGCGTTGGAGGTTGCGGCGCGCGAGAACGCGGTATCCGATGAATCTATCCATGAGCTCTCGGGACTGGTGAAGAAGATCACGCTCAAGGACAAGATCGACGAGTCGCGCGAATTTGCCACCGACGTTGAAACCTCGCTGTATTCGGGACTCGAGCGCGGTAACCCGGGACTCCGCGATCGTGGCGTAAAGAAAGCTCCGTTTGTCGTGCTGATCGGCGCCAACATGCCGTCGATTCTGGCCGAGATCTCTTTTCTTACCAATCCCGATGACGCAACGCAGCTTCGCGAGCCCGAGTATCGCCAGCGCATCGCGGAGTCGCTCTACCGCGGCGTGGCGAAGTACGTGAATGGCTTGAGCGGATTGAGGGTGGCACAGAACGGCAGCCGGATCGCCGGCAACTGAACGCGCCCCTAAGGCATTTCGGGCCGCGCGCTCCGGAGCGATCTCGCGATCCAGTCCGCATGAGGCAAACCGCAGTTAGCCAGCACCTTCAGTTCTTTGTTCAGATCATAAGGAACGCGCCGAATGGACGGCTTGTCGTCGTCCAGAAGTAGATAAGAGGCGCGCCGGTCGCCATCATACGGAAGGCCAATGCTGCCGCTATTGGCGATAATGCTGCCCGCAACGCATCGGACATAGGGTGTATGAATATGCCCGTAGACGATAACCGAGCCGCTGACCGCGCCGTAGGCCGACTGCAGATCGGCGTCACGCGCATCCGACGGAGGTGCACGCCAGAGGTCTTCGGGAAGAGCATGCACGAGCACAAGTGAACCGTTGCGTTGCACACGAGGCAGGTCCCTCAACCATGCAAGCCTTTCTTCACCGAGCAATGCCCGCGTGTCCGCGGCCATCTCTTCGATTGCGGTGAAGAGCTCCGCTGGCGCGCTGGATTGCTGTGCGAATTCCTGGAGCGACACAGGCCGGAAGAGCACTTCATCCACGTTGCCGACGACGCCAGGCCAGCCGAGGTCGCGAATATGATCGACGATCTCTAAGGGACTCGCTCCGCTAAGTGAGAGATCCCCGCCATGCAGGACCAGGTCGGGCGCGGTCTCCCGCAGGTCTGCGAGGACGGCTTGAAAGGCCGTACGGTTGCCATGGATGTCGGAGATAATCGCGATACGCATCATCACTCCGCCTCATCCATCCTCTCGCATCTCCCCTGGCCTACCCTCTCCTGTACACTGGTCGATCATTCACGCCGCAGGATTTATTTCTGGCTGTCGGAGTTTGCCTTCGTGACCTTCCGTTTCCGCGCTCTTTCCCTTTGCATGGCTATTTCCGGTGCCGCAGTTCTCGGCGCGCAACAGACAAGGCCGCTCAGCATTCAGGCCATCTTTACCGATCCCGGCTTCACCGCGGACGCGCCGAAGGGGATGGAGTGGGCGCCCGATGGGACGCGCATGACATATCTGAACGGCAATGGCGATCTGATGGCGGTCGAAGGCGGAACGGGCGAGACGAGCGTACTGGTGGCGAAGGAGAAGATCGGCAGCATGCACTCGAAAGCGGTGAGCGAACAGGACCTGGACCATCGCAGCCGCTACAACGAGGCCAGCTACCTGTGGGCGCCGGACTCGAAGCATCTGCTATTCGATTCCAACGGCGCGCTTTTCCTGTACTCGCTGAAGGACCGCGTCGGCATTTCGGTGGCGGAGACGGGCACGGCTAGCGGGGACGATCCGAAGTTCGCGCCGGACGGCAGCGCAGTGACGTATGTGCACGATCACGATCTGTATCTGCGGCGGTTGCCGTATACCCAGGAGACGGTGCGGCTCACGAGAGCGAGTGCGCCGGCAACGCTGAACGGCGAAGTGGACTGGCTTTATCTGGAAGAGTTGGATGTGCGCAGTAACTATTTCTGGTCGCCCGACTCGAAGAGCCTCGCCTATCTCCAGATGAATGAAGCCGCTGTGCCGCAGTATCCGATTACGGACTGGATTCCGACACACGCGACGGTGGAGATGCAGCGCTATCCGCAGCCGGGCGATCACAATCCCGTCGTGCGGGTAGGCGTGGTGAATGTGAAGTCCGGGCGTACGAGATGGATGGATGTGCCGCTCGCCGCCGGCGATGACTACATTCCGCGCTTCGGCTGGATCGATGCGCACACGCTATGGATCGAGACGCTGACGCGCGACCACCAGCATCGCCGGCTGTATTTTGCGGACGCCGAGAAGGGCCGCTCGCAATTGGTTCTGGATGAGAGCGACCCGAAGTTCTTTGATGAGAGCTACGACGTGACGATCAGCGGGCCGAACATTCTGTGGACTAGCTGGCGCGATGGGCACACGCAGATTTACCTCTACAGCTTTGACGAGGCGAATCCGATGGGCAGCCAGGCGAAGCTCGTTCGGCAGCTCACCAGCGGCGACGGCGAGGTCTCGTCCGTCAAGGCAGTCGACCCGGCCAACAATATGGTCTATTACATCTCGAACGAGGGCGATCCGCGCGAGCAACAGCTTTGGGCCGTGAAGCTGGACGGCACAGACAGAAAGCCGCTGACGCAGGAGCACGGTGTACACAAGCCGGAGTTCTCGCCGAACGGGCGCGAGTTCGCGGACGAGTTTTCGAATCTCCAGACGCCGCCGACAGTGGGGATGTGCAGTGTGACGAGAATCGAATGCCACATCTTCTGGCGGCCAAAACTGAATCCCGAGTACACGCTGATGGCCGCGCGGCAATTGACGCTAAAGGCGAGCGACGGGACGACGCTATACGCAAGCCTGATGCTGCCTGAAGGCGATCGCCTGGACGGGTCGGTGCCGCTGATTATCAATCCTTATGGCGGACCACACGCGCAAACAGTGCAGAATGCATGGCAGGGACGCACGACGCTCTTCGACCAGGTGCTGGCGGAGCATGGCTTCGCGGTGCTGCACGTGGACAATCGTGGCATGGGCGGCCGTGGACGCGATTTTGCTCAGGCGGCATATCACAACTTCGGGCCGGTCCAGCTTCAGGACCAACTCGCGGCGATGGATCAGGTGCTGGCGCAGTTTCCGGAGCTGGATTCGAAGCGCCTGGGCTGGTGGGGCTGGAGTTGGGGCGGCACCTTCACGCTGTATGCGATGACACATTCGGACCGCTTCAAGGCCGGTGTTTCCGTTGCGCCGGTGACGGACTGGCGGAACTACGACTCTACTTACACCGAGCGCTACATGAGTGAACCAGCGCGAAACGCGGACCAGTATCGCGATTTCTCCGTGGTGACCAATGCGGACAAGCTGCACGGTCGCTTGCTGCTCGTGCATGGCACGGGTGATGACAACGTGCACATGGAAAACACCATTCAGTTCATCCAAAAACTGATCGACGCGCAATTGCCCTATGATCTGCAGCTTTATCCGCGGAAGACGCATTCCATCGCGGGACCGGATGCGCGAACGCATCTGTATACGAGGATCCTGGCGCAATTCCAGGCGTATCTCGCTCAGTCGAGTCAATAAGAGATTTGCACAATGAGACATCCCGCAGAAAATGACACGACACCGAACCTGGTACGCGCGCGCACTACGCTGGGCGACTTCGAAATTACCGTACTGACCGACGGCACCTATTACCTGGACGGCGGGGCGATGTTTGGCGTGGTGCCGAAGCCACTCTGGGAGAAGCGCGCGCCGGCTGACGCGCAGAACCGCATCCTGTTGGGCACCAATACAGTGGTGGTGCGCACGGGCAAGCAGACGATTGCGATCGAGACCGGCATCGGCAACAAATTACCGGATAAGCTGCGCGCGATCTACGATGTCAAGGCGCAACTGCCGGAGAGCTTTCGCGAGGCGGGCATCCGGATGGAAGAGATCGATGTGGTGATCAACTCGCACCTGCACTTCGATCACTGCGGATGGAACACCACGCGACTCGACGACGGACGCATCGTGGCGACGTTCCCGAATGCACGTTACTTTGCGCATCGCGGGGAAGTGGAACACGGGCACCTCCAACTCGAGCGCGATGCTGTGAGCTACATCAGCGCGAATTACGATCCGCTGGTCGAGAGCGGGCAGATGTCGCTGCTGTCACTCGGCGCGGGCGAGGTGCAGAAGATTGTGCCGGGGATCTCGGTGGAGCTCTTTCCCGGCCACACGCACCAGTTGATGGCGGTACACATCGAATCCGGCGGAAAACATGCCTGTTACATCAGCGACCTGTTGCCCACCAGCGCACATCTGGACGTTACCTGGGTATTGGGGTACGATCTGGACCCGCTGCGCTGCATCGAGGAGCGTAAGCGCTTCTACAAGCGCGCGATACCCGAAAACTGGCTAGTGCTGTTTACGCACGATCATCACACGCCGATGGGCTTTGTGAGTTGGAGCGACAAGGGCAAGCCAGTGTTTCGGCCGCACGAGAGCTGAACAATCTCTTTCGTGCTGGATGGGCACTCTTTTGGAGCGAAATTATCACTCTGTCCCGGTACACTGATACGCGCCCGGTTCGATCCGGCTCGTTATTGTTTGCGGCCACTCACGACTTTTTTGATGGATGCCGACGATGACTTCCCCGCCCGTCACAGATCGCACACGGCCAGGAGAGCGCGCCCACACGTTCAAAGCCGCGGCCATGATGGCGCTGCTGCTTGTTTTGGCCGGGCTGATCGCGTGGGCCATGTGGCGGCGTGGCAAAGTTTTCGGTCATGAGAACGGGGCGGCCTGGGAGTATCAGCCGACAAAGGCCGCCGACGCCAGCCATCCGAAGCCTGCGATGTCCGACGGCAATAGCGCGAACTCGATACCGCCTCTGAATACAGATTCCTTGCCTGATCCAGCGGCGGCCCACACGCCCAACCTCACGGGTAATCCGCTTAGAAAGCAGGGTCCCACGGTGCGACTGCCGCTAGCCAAACCCGTGCCGCAGCAGGAGGCACCCGCTCCTGCAGTTACGAGACACAAGCGGCGTAGGCGAGGCATCCTCGGCCTCGGAAAGCTGTGGCACTGGATTCGCCGGGACCACCACAAAAGATCGGAGTGAGGGTCACGCGACGCTATTTGCCACCAAGCTCGCAATCTTTTGTCCATCCGGTGAGCCGAGCCCGGTGCATGGGTCCCAGCCGGCCGCGGCTTTGTAGCTACCGTTCGAGCCAGAGGTGATGTCGAAAAAATTTGCTTCACCGCCGGAGTAGAGCGTGGGGTTGAGAAAGCCGGCATTGCGGCCGGTCTGTTGGTTCACGAGTGCGACAAGCCCAGCCCAAAGGGGCGCGACCGCGCTGGTGCCGCCGACGACGACCGATTGTCCGTCTACCAGAATCTGATAACCGGTTGCGGGAGCAGCGTCGCCGGAGACATCCGGCACGCCGCGGCCCCCTTGGCCTCCCGATGGCGCGGGAACTTTTGCTCCGGATTGCCACGACGGCAGCGCGAAGTAGCTTGAGACACCGCCGCCGGTCGCGCCACCCCCTTGTTGTTGATCGTTCCACACAGTTTCTGTGGAGCGGCTGCCGTTCGAGATTGTGAGCGCGGTGCCGCCGCAGGCCAGCACATGCGGGCTGGATGAGGGAAAGTCGACGTGGTTCGCTCCATCGGAGATGCCGTCGCTGGAACCCGAATCGCCCGATGCAACCGTGATGGTGATGCCGAGCGCTGCGGCAGTTGCAAGCGTGTTATCGAAGCTGGCCAGCGATGCCGTATCCCACGACGACTCAGGGCCGCCCCACGAGATGGAGATGGCAGAGGGCTTATTGGTGGTGTCGTGGATAGCGGCGGAGATGGCGTCCTGAAAGCCCTGATTGGTATTGGGCGCGAAATAGACGGCAATGCGCGCGCCGGGCGCAATCGAGCCGGCGACCTGGATGTCGAGCGCGACTTCACCGTCCGCGCCATTGGGATCGCCGGGTGAATTTTTGCCGCCATCGACGGGCACGCTGACGACGGTCGGCGGAGTGATGCCTAGCTGGCCGAAGTAGGTTTCGATGTCTGAGGTTTCGTAACCGCCGCCGAGCTCAATCAACGCGATGCACTGGCCGGCGCCATTGGCGCTGGTGGGAAATTCATATGCCTTCGCCACTTGCGGAGCGGTGAAGCTGGTCTGGGCGGCATTGGGATCGGCGTTGATGATCTGACTAAGCCAGCGGATATGGGGGCGCGCGATGGGGCGCGTGTCGAGACCGAGCACGGTCTCGATAACGCCGGCTTCCGGCTCCGGCACCGACACACGGCCGGTGAGCGCGTGGAAGTAGCGGCCGGCTGGCGGCGGCGCGGTGTGCTCGTAATCGTTGAGCTGGACGCCGAAGGTCCGCTCCAACTGTTCCGCTGTGCCGCGCAGCCAGACGCGGCGGGCGGCCCGGTCTTCATGCACTAGCGTCAGTCCGTGCCGCGCCGCGAGCGTGCGCACCTGCTCGATCGCCTGCGTGGTGGCGCCATGCGTGTTCAGATATTCCTCGCGCGAGAGTTGACGGCCCTTCAGGCCGGCGACATCGAGCGGCTGCGCTCGTTTGAGGATCACGGTGACGGTGATCTGCTGCGTAGGAGATGTCTTCCCTATATGACGGCAGTTGCGCGGCGCGGGATGATCGCTGTTGGGAAGGGGGACGAGACGCACCTGAGGTTCGGGGGACATGAGCGCTCCTTTTCATGTGATGTCACTCAATAGATGCGCATTCTACGCCCGGCGCTACTTCGACGCGGGGATGCGGTCGCCATGGCTGGGGGGCTGGGAAATGACAACGAAGCGTGCGTCTGCTGAGTTGCGGTTGAAGACCTGATGCGGTGTCTCAGCAAGGACCGTCAGGCCGGTGTTCGGCACGAGGCGGTGTTCTTCCCCGTTTAGCTCAATGGTGAGTTCGCCTGCGAGCACATAGAAGAATTGCGTGGTGTGCTCGTGGAGATGTCGTTGCTCGGCGGTGCCGGGCGGCATGCGCTCTTCAATGATGCTCAGGGATGCGGAGCGGTGCAAGTGCCAGCCGTCGCACAGATTCTCACTGATCGCGCTTGGCCAGGTGTAGTGCTCGGCATTGCCGGTGCTGACTGTCATTGCGGCGGGCTCCCACCAATCGAGGGTGACTAGCGCAAACGATAGCCTACACAAGTCGGAGCCTCATCCGGAATCAGCTTTTCTTCGCAAATCGGGCGTTGCGGGATTGCAAACGGAAGCGATTTCACTATCTTTATCTGTGAAGGCGGTACGACTTCCAGCCGCCTCTATTCACGACGAATTTCTTCTACGAAGGAGAGATATATGCGACGGCGGGACTTTGTAAAGGCGATGGTTGCAGCTTCGGTGAGCGCACGCTCGATGCTGGGGCAGAATGCGCCGACCTCGGTGACACCATCGACGCCTCCGCCGATCCCTCCGAAAGCTGCGCCATTGCCGGCACCGGGGCCGGTGCCGTGGATGCGCGGCCTAATGGAGGCGAAGCCGCTGCCGATGACGCCGCTGGTGCCGGATGCAGTCGCGCATACGCAGACGCGTTTCTTCAGCCGGCAGCAGTTTGCGACGCTGCGGCAGTTATGCGAGGTGTTGATGCCGCCGATGAAGAACGCGCCGGGAGCGCTCGACGCGGGCGTGCCGGAGTTCCTGGATTTTCTGATCTCGGTTTCACCCGCGGATCGGCAGAAGATGTACCTGGACGGTCTGAACCGTCTCGATGCGGATGCACGGCAGAAGTACGGGATTCCGTTTGCCGGAGTGAATTTGCAACAGGCGGATGCACTGCTCCGGCCTTGGCTGCGAACGTGGATGACCGATCATCCGCCGAACGATCCATACGAGCGATTCATCAATTTGGCACACAGCGACATCCGCACGGCAACGATTAACTCGAAACCGTGGAGCGACTCGCTTCCCTCGGAGGACGACCGCCGCATGGAAGAGGGCTTGTACTGGTATCCGGTCGATCCGGACATGCAACGCGATCAGGCGCGCAAGTGCGTCACAGAGGGCTCATCAAGAATGCCGGGCTTAGCACATGCTGGATGAAGTCGACGTATTGATTATTGGCTCCGGCCATTCCGGCGGAATGGCCGCGAAGGTGCTCACGGAAAAAGGTATTTCCTGCGTGATGCTGAACGCAGGGCCGGTGGCCGACATACGCAAGGACACCGAGCTGCGGCAGGCATTCACGCTGCCCTATCGCGGATTCAAAGCGCCCGATAAGGTGCCGCACGTCTTCCAGGCGAACGAGTTTAACGCGAACACCTGGGTGGATGAGAAAGAAGTCCCCTACACCTGCCCGCCGGCGAGCCCTTACAACTGGGTGCGGGTGCGGCTCTTCGGCGGCCGGTCACTTTTCTGGTCGCGTCAATCTTTCCGGCTGAGCGACTACGAGTTCAAGGCGAAGTCACACGACGGCTTCGGCGATGACTGGCCGATCAGCCTGGCCGACCTGGCGCCGTTCTACTCGCGAGTGGAGGAGATCTTTCGCGTGGAAGGTGTGCCGTACGGGATGCCGCAGTTTCCTGACGGCAACTTTGTTCCGCCGGAGGAGCCCTGGTGCGTCGCGATGGATCGCTTTCGCGACGCAGGCAAGCCGCTCGGCGTACCGGTGTGCCGGCAGCGTCGCTCGCTCGGCATCAATGGCCTGGCCAGTTCCATCAACTTGCTACTGCCGGATGCCTTCGAGACCGGAAAACTGCAGGCGATCCCCAACGTAGTCGTGCGCGAGCTGCGCGTGAATCCCGCAACCGGCCTGGTGCGCGAGGTTCACTTTCTGGACCGCATCTCGCGCCGCGAGATGTCGATCAAAGCGCGCGTGGTGGTGTTGGCAGCGGGAACGCTCGAAAGCACGCGGCTGCTGCTGAACTCCAAGATCGCAAACTCGAGCGGCGTGATGGGCCACTACCTGATCGATCAGATTTACGGTGCGGGCATCGTCTGCTCCGTGCCCGAAGCGCGAGACGGCAGGAGCACTCGCGAGCTGATGGAGGGCGCGGCAATCATTCCCCGCTTCCGCAACATCCAGACCAGGGAGAAAAATTTTATCCGCGGTTATGCGCTGAACGTTTCGAGCAGCACGCATCCGATGGGCCCCCAAAACTTCGCCGCATATGGAAAAGAACTCGAACAAAAGCTGGAGAGCTACACCGGCAGTGGCTTTTATACGGGCATCATGGGCGAAGTGCTGGCGCACGATGAGCATCGGGTCACCATCGACAAGCATCAGGTCGACGCGTGGGGTATCCCGGTGCTACATATCGACACGCGCTACACCGACAACGAATTCAATATGGCGCGCGATGCGGTGGACACAAGCATCGAGATGGCCCAGCGCGCCGGTTTCGAGGTGCTGGCGAAGAACTACGAGCCGAATCCGCCGGGCTACAGCATTCACGAGCTGGGAACCTGCCGGATGGGAAACGATCCGAAGGCGAGCGTGCTGAACAAGTGGTGCCAGAGCCACGACATCAAGAACCTTTTCGTGGTGGACGGCAGCAGCTTCGTGAGCTCGGGATGGCAGAATCCGACCATGACTATCCTGGCGCTGGCGATGCGGTCGTCGGAGTACCTGGCCGAGCAGATGCGGCTTGGCAACGTGTAATCGCCACGGAGCCGGGTAGGTAGTACGAGTGATGCGGTATGTCACTCTTCGCTTTGCAAAGAATGACAGCCGTAGTTTTAGTCGGCTGCTGGCGAGTCGGTGGGCATCCTCGAGATCGACTGACCGAAGCAGACGAGATCGCCGTCCGGCGCAAGAATCAGCAGCTCGCGCTGCCCATAGCCTTTGTCTGCCGGGCCATGAACATCGCCGGGCGGCAGTTTATCTAACTTTGGCTTCAGTTCCGCATAGAGCGCATCGACATCGTGCACATCGAAGTAGTACCGAAAATTGCGGACGCCGCGTGGAGCATCTGCTAAATCTTTGCGTCCCCAGATCCGAATGCCACAGCCTTCGCGCTCCAGATATGCGTAGTCACGCACATGGATATATTCCTGGAAGCCGAGCAGATCGCGAAAGAACGCCACAGCTGCTTCAAACTCCGGCACAGGAACGTGCATAAAGGATGTGGTCTGGATCAAGTTGTTCGGCATGTCCATCCTTCTTACAGCGGAATGTTCCCGTGTTTCCGCGGCGGATTAGTGTCGCGTTTGCCATCGAGCATCTCCAGCGCACGGATGAGGCGGCGGCGTGTTTCGCGCGGGCGGATGACCGCATCGATGTACCCGCGCTCGGCTGCGATGTAGGGATTCGCAAAGCGCTCGCGAAATTCGGCGACACGTTCCTTGCGTGCTTCGGCGAGCACCTCGGCCTTGCGCTCTTCCGTCAGCTTGCCCTCTTTTGCCTCGGCGGCGCGGACAGCCTGCGCCAGTTCGCGGCCGTAGACGATGTTGACCGCACCCTCCGCACCCATGACAGCGATCTCCGCGGTAGGCCAGGCGAAGTTGGCGTCCGTGCGGATGTGTTTTGAGCTCATGACGCAGTAGGCACCGCCGTAGGCCTTGCGCGTAATGACGAGCAACTTAGGAACCGTGGCTTCAGCGAAGGCATAGAGCAGCTTCGCGCCGTGGCGGATGATGCCGCGGTGCTCCTGCTCGGTGCCGGGCAGGAAGCCGGGCACATCTTCGAGCGTGACCAGCGGGATATTGAAGGCGTCACAGAAACGCACGAAGCGCGCCGCCTTTGTCGAGGCATCGATATCGAGCACACCTGCGAGGAACGCTGGCTGGTTCGCGACCACGCCGATGGAACGACCATTGAGGCGCGCGAAGCCGACAACGATGTTGCGGGCGAAGTGCTCCTGCACTTCGAAGAAGTAGCCGTCGTCGACGATGCGAGTGATGACGTCCTTGATGTCGTAGGGCTGCGAGGGATCAGCGGGCACGATAGTGTCGAGCCGTGTGTCTTCGCGATCGGTAGGATCGCTGGTGGCGCGGCGAGGCGGCGGATCGAGATTGTTTGCGGGCAGGAAGCTGAAGAGCTCGCGCAGCATGGCGAGGCACTCCTGGTCGTCATGCGCGAGAAAATGCGCAACGCCCGAGACCTCATTGTGCGTGGCTGCGCCGCCCAGTTCTTCCTTCGAGACCTCTTCGTGCGTGACGGTGCGGATGACATCCGGGCCGGTGACGAACATATGCGCGGTCTTATCGACCATGAGGATGAAGTCAGTGATGGCCGGCGAGTAGACGGCGCCGCCGGCGCAGGGGCCCATGATGGCGGAGAGCTGTGGAACAACGCCCGAGGCCAGCGTATTGCGCAGGAAGATGTCCGCGTAACCAGCGAGCGAGACGACGCCCTCCTGAATACGCGCGCCGCCGGAGTCGTTCAGGCCGATGATCGGCGCTCCGACCCGCATGGCGGTATCCATGATCTTGACGATCTTGGCGGCGTTGGTCTCCGAGAGCGAGCCGCCGAAGACCGTGAAGTCCTGCGCGTAGACGAAAACGGTGCGCCCATCGATGGTGCCGTAGCCGGTGATAAAGCCGTCGCCCGGGATGCGCTGCTTGTCCATGCCGAAATCGATGGCGCGATGGGTGACGAACTTGTCCGTCTCTTCGAAGGTACCGGGGTCGAGCAGCAATTCGACACGTTCGCGTGCAGAGAGCTTGCCGGCCTTATGCTGGCGCTCGCGGCGTTCGAGGCCCCCGGCTTCTTCGGCCAGGGCGTGCCGGCGTTCCAGTTCAGCGATCGAGGCGGCGTGGGGATGGCTGGGATGGGTCTCGTCCATGCGAGAGCTAATTATAGGGACTCGCCGTCCAAGGGGAAGCGCCTGCGACGCGAACCACGGTGAACAGCGTCCTCAGATCCGACACTTACAGCTTCATCGAGGGGGCACGTGTCCGGTCTTTATGATGAATTGCCTTGATTTGTACGTAATCGCGGATACGCGTTTCAGGATTTCATAGCGCTTTGATGCTGAGTCGTTACTCATGGTCGAGCGCCGGACAGTCGTCACCGAACCCCGTCCGCTCACCACCGAGACCGATTGGTTTCGATCTTGCATTTACCTCCCCAGAGCACAAACCTGCAGAGCGGTGGCAGGAGAGACGTTCCTCAGCTGCGCGGGTGCTGGAGGGTGTATGCAGATCGGTATCAGAAGAGCGCACCGGAAGTTCACTTTTGCGGCTGTTTTGAGCCTTACGGCAGCGAGTCTTATCCCGTTGCCGATGGGAGTTGCCCAAACCTCGACGACTGGCTCGATCAACGGAACAGTCACCGACTCGAGCGGCGCAGCCGTTCCAAATGCGTCCGTAGTCTTGAAAGACACTGCGACGGGCGCAGTTACTAATCTGACGACGAATGCAGAGGGGCGATTCACGGCACCCTTTCTGAAGCCAGACACGTTCAATGTCTCGGCATCAGCAGCCGGCTTTCAGTCCAACACAACCAGCGTGCAGATCCTTACTGGACAGCAGTCTGCGATCAAAATCATCGTGTCGCCAAGCGCGAGCACGCAAACGGTTCAGGTGAACGCCAACGATGCGCAGTTGATCGATACGCAAACGGCGAACCTGACGACGACGTTTACCACGCAGCAGTTCCAGAACCTGCCAGCGCCGGGCGGAGACATTACCACCATTGCGTATACAGTGCCGGGTGTCGTGGTCGGTGCAGGCACGACTGGATTCGGCAGCTTTACCTCCGACGGGCTGCCTGGATTGTCCAACCTGGTGGTAATCGATGGTGCGGACTACAACATCGGTCTGTATGGCGGCTTAGCTTTCTCCGGCTCGTCGAACCTGACGCTCGGCCAACAGGAGATCGCGCAGGCGGCCGTGGTGCAGAACGGCTACAGCGTGCAGTATGGCCGACAGGCCGGCGTGATCGAGACTTTTGCTACCAAATCCGGCGGCAACCGTGTGCACGGTTTGGCGCAATGGCAGTACAACAGCTCCGGATTGAACGCTAATGACTTCTTCAACAACTTGAACGGCGTTCCCCGGCCAAAAGCTGTTTCAAATCAATACGCTGCCCAAGTCGGCGGCCCCATCAAGCGCGACAAGCTGTTCTTCTTTGCAGATACGGAAGGCATCCGCTTCGTGGAGCCAAGCGTCGGCTTTGTTAACCTGCCTTCGCAGACGCTGCAGAACAGCATTCTGGCCAATCCCAGCATCACGCCGGGAAGCAAGAGCCTCTATGGCGCGATGTTCAAGGGAACCGCCGCGGGAGGGGCCTATGCGAAGACCGTTCCGGTGACGACTGGACCTGGTTCGTTGCAAGATTCCTCCGGCGCCTTTGGCTGCGGAACTCTTGCTGGTACTCCGGACCATGCGACTGGAGGGACGCTGGGAACGAGCGCCGCGGAAGGTTGTGTGGATTCGGGATTTATCAACTCCGTTGCGCTTAATCGGGAGTGGCTGGCCGCAGGGAGGCTGGACTGGAACATCAGCAACAGGCACAGCATCTTCTTCCGGGTTACGGACGACCAGGGAAATCAGCCTACTTATGTAAGTCTGATCAATCCAAACTGGAGCATGGTCAGCAATCAGCCGGGCTGGACGGGACAATTGAACGATACCTATACGTTCACACCGAACCTGACCAACCAGTTCCTTGCGGCGGCCGTTTATTACAGCGGAATTTTCCAACCACCGAACCTGCAGGCCGGACTCGCTGCCTCTCCGACTGAGTTCGATCAAGCCATCGACGGAGGAACCAACAGCGTCGCCGGTCTGGGGCAGAGCACCTTTTTCACCGGATCCACAACTCTGGGCGCGCCCTGGGTTGATTTTCCCGGCGGCGTAAACGCAACGCAATACCAGGCAGTCGATAACATCTCCTGGACCAAGGGAAATCACAACTTCAAGTTTGGATTCGATTTCAAGCGCTTCCTCACCACAGATGTCAGCCTCCGGACAGGGGCTTACGGTGGCGATTATCTTTTCGGAGGCTTGGCTGACGAGGCTGGCGGATCATTACCCGGCGGCAGCGGCTCCGTCTTCCTACAGTCGTTCCCGGCCTTCGGCAACATTCACAGTACCCTCTACAACACGGGAATCTATGCCCAAGATGAATGGAGGGTCCTGCCAAACCTGGCTCTCGATTTCGGTCTTCGCGTCGATCGCAACGCAAATCCGACCTGCAACGAGAATTGCTATTCCCGCTATGTCGGAGGTTTTCCCACTACCTCGGCAACTCTGGACACTCCTTACAACGCAACGCTTTCCGCCGGCCACAGCAGCCTTGTACCGTCGATGGAAGCGGCCGTCGTGCAGCCACGCTTTGGCTTCAATCTGGACGTCCATGGCGAGGGGAAGACGGTTTTGCGGGGTGGAATCGGCTTGTTCGCGGATAACTTCCCAGCCCTGATTACCGAACAGACGTTCCTTTCGTTCCCCAACACTTACAGTGCGTTCGTAGCGGGTGGCACTGTCGCACAGGATGCGGGAAGCGCCTTTGCCGTGGCGCAGGGATCGGCGAGAGCCGTGCTGGGGGGCTTCTCTCAGGGGGCCAGCTACAATCAGCTCGCAGCGGAGCTCGCAGCGCAGGGGATTCCCTTCGCCCCGCCGAACTACACGACGACTCCAAGCAACTTTTACGGCGCTCGCTATGTTGAATTCAGCATGCAGTTGCAGAGGCAGATCACGCAGAATGATGCCGTGATTGTTTCCTATGCGGGCAATCATGGTTATGACTTGTTCATCGCCAACAATCACCTGAATCAGAACTTCGGCCCGAATTTTTCTTCTTTCCAAGGATTGCCGGCAACGTCGCCGGATCCACGCTTCGGGCAAGTTTCAAGTTTCAGCAACGATGCGATCTCGAACTACAGCGGCGCTTCAGTGCAATACAAGCACATCGATCACAGCGGGCTGACAACCGATATTGCTTACACGTATTCGCATGCTCTGGACGACATTTCCAACGGCGGCAACTCACAGCTGCCATATAGCAATGGCTCTTTGAGATACCAGGTGACGCCGGGGCTGCCGTCCACGCTTATGTATGCGAGCTCGGACTATGACATCCGGCACAACTTTGTGATGGACTTGGTCTATGCAGAGCCGCACCGCTTTGGCAACAAGATCGTGAACGCCGTGGCGGGGGGATGGACAGTGGGCACGAAGGCGTACTGGCGGTCAGGAGAACCGTTCAGCGTCCTCAACGGAAGTGCCGGCGCTGCGCTCGGGGCGAGTGGAACCGGCGGTTCTGTTGTGCTGGCGCAAGTGCTGAACAACAATTTCAACCATTTCTGCACTTCTTACCACCATCCCTGTTTCCAGGAGCCTGGCATCTTTAATGGGAGCGCAACACAAAACGTCTTCGGGAATGTTTCCCGCAATTCTTTCCGCGGACCGCACTTTTCCGACGTCGATATGACACTCTTCAAGGACGTTTACAAGAAGGAGTCTTTGGCTTTCCAGATCGGAGCACAGGCTTACAACACCTTCAACCATGTGAACTTCGCTCAACCGAACAACAATGCATCGAACGTGTCTACGCTGGGCCAGATTTCCGGGGATATCAATGCGCCCACCAGTCCATACGGATCCAGCCAGCAGTCGACTGTTTCCGGACGCGTGGTTGTGGTGCAGGGACGTCTGGTCTTCTGAAAGGAAGCGAGCTTAGAACTGCGGAAATGACTCCAGGAGCGCCTTAACAGAACAGGGCGGCCAGCAATGGCCGCCCTGCGCATCTGCAATCCAGTTAAGAAACGTGCCGATGGAAGATATCGTCCTTTTCGCGGCATGGCGAGCAGAGGGCGCTTACCCCGCATCCGAAGAGCAGGGCCGCGCCGACGGTGACGAGTATGGCCGGCAGATACGACTCCAACTGCGACAGCCAATGAGCGACGATGGAAAAATCAGTGGATAGCATCGAACTCACTCCGCGTCGGTGATATAGAACCCAAAATCGGTTATTTGGTTGCTGGCGTACACAGAATAACCTCGTTCGCTACTTGACAGCCGTCCCCAAACCGGGGCAAATCGGCTCCCTCAATACACGCAGATGAGAGTACCGTTCGAATTGCAGTTTGGGAAGCCTTTCTGCCGCCGTAAGTTAGCAGCAATTCCCAGTCTCGGAATGTTTCCTTGTTTTCCACCGATTTGCCGCCCTTGCCACAGCAGAAGCAGAATCGATGTGCGTGACAGCGCCGACCCACAATTCAGAAGAGCCCCGGCTGCGATGGCTATTTCTTGACCTGAACTCCTACTTTGCATCCGTAGAGCAGGAGCTGGTGCCCAGCCTGCGCGGGCGGCCGGTCGCAGTCGTTCCGGTGGTGGCGGATACCACCTGCTGCATCGCGGCCAGCTACGAGGCCAAAGCTTTCGGAGTGAAGACAGGAACGCAGGTCGGTGAGGCGAAGCGGATGTGCCCGGGCATCCAGCTGGTGGAGGGCCGCCACGAGCTGTACGTTCAATACCACAACCGCATCGTCGAAGCAGTGGAGTCGATCGTTCCGGTCTCATCAGTGATGTCGATCGACGAGATGGCTTGCCGCCTGATGGGGCGCGAGCAGCCGCTGCTGGCGGCGCTTGAACTGGCCGAGCGGGTGAAGGCGAAGATCCGCGACACGGTGGGATCGACGCTGCGCTGCTCAATTGGCCTTGCACCAAACCGCTATCTCTCAAAAGTAGCCAGCGACATGGAGAAGCCCGACGGGCTGGTGGCGCTGACGCCGGACATTCTGGAGGCAGCGCTGATGCGGTTGACGCCGCGCGACCTGCCGGGGGTCGGCCCGCGCATGGAAGCGCGGCTGCACCAGGCCGGTATTCGGACCATGCAGCAGCTATGGGCGCTCGACCGCGATGGGATGAATCAGCTGTGGGGCGGCATGGGTGGCGACAAGCTGTGGCACTGGCTCCGCGGCGAGGACTTTGAAGACGCGGAGCTGGAACACGCCAAATCGATCGGCAATAGTCACGTGCTGTCGCCGGAGCTGCGCACACCGGAGGGCGCATACGCGGTCGTGAGCAAGCTGCTGCACAAGACCGCGATGCGGCTGAGGACGGCGAACCTGTGGGCGTCGAATCTGCGTTTGAGCGTGAAGTTTGCGGTGCCGAAGGACCTTTCGTCGCGGCAGCACAACTCCGGCATTCCGCAGCTTGGGTGGTCGCAGAGCACACCGCTGGTGGAGTGTCAGGATAACCAGACGCTGACCGAAGGCCTGAAGAAGCTATGGGCGAAGGTCCCCACCGGGCGGAATTATGCCAAGCCGTTCTACGTGGGCGTGACGCTGAACAACCTGGTGCCCGACCATCTGCACACACTCGATCTATTCGCGGAGCAGGATGCGGCAGTGCGGCGGACCAACCTGTCAAAAACGATGGACAGCATCAACAAGAAACACGGGACGACGATGCTGTTCTACGCAAGCATGCTGCCCGCCGGCACAGCCGCGCCAACACGGATTGCGTTTACGAGCATTCCGGATTTGTTTTGAATTAATATCCTGGTTCCTTCACCGGGAGGACTGTGCTGCCCGTAGTTTGGGGTGAGCTATCGGCTGAGTGTCTGCCCGTACCAAATTTCAGAAACATTGCTGCCGTGATCGCAAGCAAGCCAAGCAGGATGAGCGGCAGCTCTACCATCAGGGCAGCCGCCAGTCCGCCAAGAAAACCTGAAAGAGCTTCTGCGCCAACCTGGAGAGCCTGATTGTTGCCCATGACCCGTCCCTGTTCCGCCTCCATCGCGGCTTGGGAGAGCAACGTAGCGCATGCAGGCAGACATAGCGCCAGCGCGCCTGACGTCAGAAACAGGGTTACCCAGAGCGCTCCGGCAGGACGAAACGCTACTACTGTGATCATGAATACGCCGGTGAGAGTAGCTGACCAGGTGGCGAGCGTCTTGGTGCTTACACGGGTAGCGAGGAAGCCGGTCAACCAGAGATTCGCAATCACGATGGGAACGCCGACCCAGGCGATCAACTCCGAAACGCGCGACACCTCAAGATGAAAATGGCCCACCAGATACATGGGGTAGCAGCGAAAGAAACCGAAAATAGCGAAGTAGAAAAAGAAATTCAGCCAATAAATGCCGCGCAACCGGCGATCGACAAAGACGCCTTTTAGATTTGTGAATGTCTGGGTGAAGGTCACAGCAGAACGAGTTCCTGGCGGATTGGTTTCCCGAAACAGCAGCGCAGTCGCTGCCGTCGTGAACACAAGCAGAAGCAGCACCGCAGCAAAAGGGGTGGCATCGTTGAACCATCGAATGAGCTTCGGATCGGCCAATTTGCCGCCCACCAGCGGCCCGATGATATAGGCCGCGCTGACGCTCATGTAGATATAGCCGAAGAACCGGCTCCGCTCTTCCGGCCTGACCACATCCGCAATCGCGCTCTGTGCGGCAACAATATTCGCTTCGGCAGTGCCTGTGATCAGGGAAGCAACAGCGAGCAGCGCAAAGCTTCGCATGGTGAGCGCCGCCACGATCAGCGCATAACAGGCAGTCGTAACCGCCAGGGAGACAAGAAGAACTGGTTTGCGCCCGAAGCGATCTGATAGCGAGCCAAGAATGGGTGATCCGGCAAACTGGCCCAATGGATAGAGACAGAGCAGAAAGCTAAGCATCACGATTCGCCTGCTCATCGGCGTGCCGGCTGGAAGCAACAGATTGTGATTGCTCATGAGTGCCGGCGTGAGCACAGTAATCATCAGGCTGTAACCGACGAAGCCGACAAAAATGACCACGTAGAGAGGAAGAAAGGAGGCCAGCAGATTCGCTCCGCTTGCTTTCTGCCCCGGAACCGGATCGCGATCAGCTCGCATCTCCTTATCTCCAGCGGAACCTGCATCCCTCACCACTGCCACAAAGTTGCCCACCACGGCGTGCATCTCTTCACAACGACGCCGACTCCGCGTGTGCTGGCAGTATAGCGGGCGAGGCCGGCTCGGGAGGCGTCCA
Source organism: uncultured Acidobacteriaceae bacterium (assembly GCA_963797895.1). Taxonomy (GTDB): domain Bacteria; phylum Acidobacteriota; class Terriglobia; order Terriglobales; family Acidobacteriaceae; genus KBS-83. Next base: position 39,964 of record CAWCRD010000005.1, on the reverse strand, counting down.
TGCCGTTTGCAAAGATCGTTTAGTGAGCGGGAGTTGACAATGGCAGATGGCGATCTGCGTCGTATTTCTGCCGCTGCTGTTCCTGAACCGGCTGCGAAGGCACTCCGAGAGCGAGACGAAGCGACTCCGCGGTGAGGGTGCGATTGTAAGGCTCTTGTGTCGTGGGCTGGTCTTTGGTGCCCCATTCGAATTGCGTGCCATAGATTTGCGGTTTGCCAATGTTTTGCAGGTACCGGTCCAGCGTGGCTGCGCCGATCCAGAGAGCGGAGATCCGGCCGCGCGCAACAGCAACCATGGCAAGAGTGTGGGCGAGCAGATAGTCGTCCGCGGTGCTCCCATGCTGAAAGATGAAGGCGGCGTGCTCGTAATCTTCGCCAGAGTGGAGCTTGCCATCTTTGAGGAGCTGTCGAACCTGATTGCGACGCTCGGCATCCTGCGCATTCACGATCTTCCAGTCAATCTTGCTGATATCGCCGATACGGGGCTTCTGATCGGCTTCAAAAATCGCGGTCATCTCCGGGCTGGAGACGCCGGTATCGCCGAACGCGTACGTACGGGTGCTGTCCCAGTCGGCGGCTACTATTGGGCCGCCGGTCGTGCGAGTCAATATCCATGGATCAACAGGAAGATCCGCAGGCCGCATCGAAAGCCCGTTGCCTGTAGTGAGCGAGAGTTCGTACCTGTCCTTGTCGCTGGAATTCCTGGGGTTTTGTACCGTCACCATGAGGGAGTGATCCCGCGAGGCGCTGCTAATGATCGGCTCGGTCATGGAGTCACGGCTGATCGCGGAGACAAAGGACGCGTTGGCGTTGAAGTGCGAGGGGCGGGTCAATGATCCGGTAATAAGCGACGCGCCCGCGCCAGTCTGGAGCTTCAGGACCACGAGATTCTTGCCTTGCAGTTGCAGAACCCATGTTCCCGCGAAGTCTGAAGCCGTCTGTTCAGAAGACACGGGTGCTGTAATCAGGAGAAGAGAAAACCAGAGGAAAATTCCAGGCCGTCGCATGAGCGGAAGTATATGGCCTTCACGAATAGCCGTTATTCTGGCGCAGAGGAGATTTGCAATGCAGAAGACGCTTGCGAATGTTGCTGACACCGAAGAGATTGCGCGGCGTGTCGCTAAGTTGACGCCGGAGTCCCCGCGGCAGTGGGGCACGATGTCGGTCGGAGGAATGCTGTGCCACCTGAATGACAGCTATCAAGTAGCGTTGAGCGGGCGAATCGCGGCACGTGTGCGTGTGCCTATCCCGGGCTGGATGATCAAATATCTGGCTCTGCGCACGTCGTTGCCCTGGGCCAAGAACATGAAGACATTGCCAGAGCTGCAGCAGGGCGCCGGCGGCACCTGCCCTGGAAGCTTCGCCGGCGACCAGGCACGGCTGCTCGATACCCTGATGCGCTTCAGCGCCTGTCCGACGCTGGCCCAGGCAGAGCATCCGTTCTTCGGAGCGATGTCGAGAGAGGACTGGTTGCGCTGGGGCTACCTGCATGCCGACCACCACCTCCGCCAATTCAGCGCGTGACGGGATACAGAGGACGGCTCGCGCCTTCGCCAACGGGGCTGCTGCACCTGGGACACGCGCACACCTTCTGGACGGCGTATGAGCGGGCTCGCCACGCGGGGGGCGCGCTCGTCTTACGAGACGAGGATTTAGATAGGCAGCGGGCGCGTGCTGACTACGCGGCGGCGATGCTCGAAGATTTGCACTGGCTGGGGATCGAATGGCAGGAGGGGCCAGATGTAGGTGGGCCATTCGCGCCATACAGGCAGAGCGAGCGATACAAACTGTATCGCTCGGCGTGGGAGCGGCTGCGGGCAGACGGATGGATCTATCCGTGCACCTGCTCGCGGCGCGAGTTGGCTGCGGCGGTGAGCGCGCCGCATGAAGACGATGGCGCCCGCGGCGGGGTTCATGAAGAGGATCGCGGCGGAGTTCATGAAGAGGATCACGAGCCGATATATCCCGGTGGCTGTCGGCCTACTGATGGTGCTGTGACCCAGGCGCGTGAGCCGGCGGGAGTGAATTGGCGGTTTCGTGTCCCGGACGGCGAAGTGATCGGGTTCGAGGATTCGGGGCTGGGCACGCGGACTTATGTCGCGGGGCAGGACTTCGGCGATTTCGTCGTGTGGCGGCGCGATGATGTGCCCGCGTATCAAGTGGCCTGCGTGGTGGACGATGCCGCAATGCAGATCACCGAGGTGGTGCGCGGCGCGGACCTGTTGAAATCAACGGCACGGCAGATACTGCTGAATCGCGCGCTGGGGCTTACGTCCCCCAAATGGCATCACTGCCCGCTGCTGCGGGACGCACGTGGCCAGCGGCTGGCGAAGCGGACTGACGCGCTGAGCCTGCGGGCGTTGCGCGACCGCGGAATCACTCCGGCGGAGGTGCGGGCGATGTGGGCCGAGCAAGAATGACGATTTTGCGCGATGATGGCTTGACGCGCCGGGCGGAGAAAAACGGATGTGTCCACTTGGCTCCGCTCGAGAAGCTGTGAAAAGGCGGTCTTACGCATATGCAACTATTACGGTTTCATAATTCCTTGCTCTCCCTGGCGATCTTTGTGGGTCTGGTCGCTGCCGGGTCTGTTGCTCGCGCGCAGGAGCGCCCGAAGATTACCGGTATCTCGCACATGGCTGTCTATGCCAGCGACCCATCCGCGGCGGAACATTTTTATGCCGACGAGCTAGGCGCGACCAAGGAGCCCGATTTGGAGAATCCGCAGGGGACCATTTATCGCATCAGCGAGCAGCAGTTCATCGAGGTGCTGCCCCTGCCCGCCGCGCATTCCATCAGCCGGATGGACCATGTCGCGTTCGCGACGACCGATGTTGCGGCACTGCATGATTATCTTGACGCGCATCACTATCGTGACGTCGACGCGGTGAAGACTGGTTCAGATGGCAGCAAGTGGTTCTTCACGCGTGATCCGGAGAGCAACCGCGTGGAGTTTTATCAGGCAGCGGAACATCCCTTCCATGCAGCGGCAAACCTGGTCAGCCCACGCATCATTCACGTCGGCTATCTCGTGAAGGACCGCACGAAGGAAGACACCTTCTACCGCGACCTGCTGGGCTTTCGGCCGTACTGGTATGGCGCGATGCATCCGGAGAAGGTGGACTGGGTCTCGGAGCAGGTGCCGGATGGGCATGACTGGCTGGAGTACATGATGACCGGGCCAGGCTCCGATACGCCCGACGCGAACAAGGTGGATGCGCGGCAGCTTGGCGTGCTGAACCACTTCTCACTGGGTGTGCCGAATATGGAGAAGGCGGTGACCGCGCTCTATGTGAGTGACGCGATCCGCTTCAGCCCTCGGCACGATGGGCCGCAGATGGGCAAGGACGGCAAGTGGCAGGCAAACCTATACGACCCGGACGGCACGCGCGTGGAGCTGATGGAGTTCCAGCCAGTGATGAAGCCCTGCTGCTCGGATTTCACCGCTGAGAGCCCGGCCGATTAGCCAACGAATGGGCGGATATAAAACGGCACATCTTACGGTGGATTCCCAACATGGGAATTATCTTCTGGCCGCTCAGGAGGCCGCAGGCTGCGCCCAGGTGAATTGCTGCCCGAAGTCTGAATTGGACCAAACTTTATAGCCGATGCCGGAGAGCATGCGCGTGATCGGCACCGAGGTGTATTCGCGATCCACGCGATGTTCCGTCTCAATGGCGAAGTGGATCGGATTCTCCTTCAGCACCGAGAGCGCGCCGGTGATGACTGCCACTTCGGCGCCTTCGATGTCCATTTTGACAAAGGAGGGCACGTCGAACTCGCGGCATGCATCGCTGAACGAAATGGTTTCACTTCACTGGTCTGACGCTTGTCGGCGGTATCGGTGTAGCTGGTTAGACCGGCGCCGAGGCTTCCATCCATACTGAACAACGCGCTGCCGGATTTCCCGGCAAGCGCCTTTTTCACCGGGATGACATTATCCAGCTTGTGCATTTCTATATTGCGCAGCAGATAGGGATAGGTGCGCTCATCGGGCTCAAACGCATAGACCTTGCCGGCAGCGCCGACCATCTTTGAGAAGTAGTAGGAGGTGAATCCGCCATGAGCGCCTACGTCCCAGATGATTTCGCCCTGCTTCGGTGTGTAGGCGGCGGTGTAGGCGTCCATGGAATCCTCTTCAACCATTCCGGGGGCCCATAGGCTCACGCCGGCCTTCGAATACTCGTGCAGCCCTGGCTTTGAGAAATCGAGAACGGTGCTGACACCCTGTGTTTCCGGGACAACGGTGTTGAATAGCTGGTCCCACATATGCACAGCATAGGGCACCATCAGGTATTGGCCAGCTGGAAGAAGCATGCGCTGATTTTTTTTTGCAGGACTAATTGACCATCCTGTTCAGCGACACTCACTTTACTCGCGCGGGCCTGCAGCCGGATTGCCGAGCGCAGAATGGGATTTGCAGGTCCGAGCTTGAGCAGCGATTCACGTACCGATTCGTAAAGGGAGGGCATCGGGGGAATCGTATCAGGCAGATCAGGCGGTGAAGCTTTGCTTCATCGGCTGGGCGTAGCCGCACGCTGGACAGAAGTCCTGGCGTGGAGACATGGTGACGCCGCAGTGGATGCACGGAACGGTAAGAGATCCATGAATCGCGGTCACATTCGACGCGGGCGCGATTTCGGCGGGAGCAGGACGGACGTTTACCGGCGCGGATCCTAGCCCGAACATCGAAGGATAGCCGCCTTCGGCCGCGACGGGTTCTTCTCTATTGCGCCTGGAGCCGAAGATCAATCGCAGGAGGGGAATACCGATGAGCAGCACGGCAGCCGCGGCTGCGACGCCATATGCCACCCGATGGTGGGGCAAATTCAGAAATGACTCGTACAAGGAACGCAGTGTCTGGATAACGGCATTCATGGCGATCTCCCGTTCGGTTGCGGCTGCTCATCGCCTCAGGGCGGTGGCAATAGGGGGAGGCGAGGGCCTGATCGCGGACGCACCTCAGCTTAGTCCCCGGTTTAGCCCGTTTTGTCTTAGAACCAGATATCCACGGAGGGTTGCTCGGCCCGGACGATTTCCCTCTACCGAATGTTCCACGTGGAACATGTGCACACGGAAGAAGGCAAGATGGCTGGCAAATCATTGCCATGCTGCCACTTCCATCTGAGAAACAGTTTTAAAACCACGTTTGCCTCCGGTAACGGCGGTATTCCTCGCCGAAGGTGGCTTCAAGCACGGCGGCTTCACGACATGCGCGGACGATCTGCATGGGAATGACGAGGACGAGAACCAGCAGGAGCGGCCAGAAGGGGATGAACATGGCGATTCCGAGACAAAAGAAGCAGCCGAAGACGTAGATGGGGTTGCGGAGGCGCGCATAGAGTCCGGTGGTGACCAGGCGGGTGGCCTTGGCACGGATGGAGAAGGCGCGGCCCAACTGGAACCGGGCGACCAGGATGAGCACCAGCGACGTGAGAGCGATGGCAGCGCCAGCGATGCGCAGCGGAGGCCAGGGCTGGTGGATGAACTGGCGGCCCAGGAGGGTGAGCGCGGCGATGAGGACGATCGAAGTGAGGATGTTTGTCTTCATGGAACTCGCACTGCGGCGGCTTTCGAGCCGCGTTCTCGCAGGAGAACTCATAGCAAATGCCCCGCGTTACATGGGCGCCAGCAGGATATCCATCTGGTAGAAGCGGAAGTAGTTCTCTTCCCCGGGCGCCTGGGCGGCTACTTTCTGGTAACGATCGAGGACGTCGGTGATGAAAGCCACGCGGTCCGCCTCCGGCAGATGCTGCGTCCATTCGATCATGGTCACTTTGCTGAAAGCGAGGAAAGTGGCGCGGGATTCGAAGTCCCATGCTTTATCTGAGGTGTTGACGCTCAGCACGCGGAAGTTCTGCTGCCGGGCCAGATCGGCGTACTGCTCCGGGGTGAGATGGAGGTACGGATCGTGAAAGCCGCTGAAGTAGCCTGCCCAGCGGGGTGACCGGCAGGTTTCTTCGATGACGTCTTCGATGCTCTTCCGCTGGCCCTTGGGCACGAGACGTAGCTGGGCTCTGCCGGTCGGTTTGAGGGCGCGGTGGATGGCCTGCAACGGCAGTGCCTGGTCGGCGATCCAATGCAAGGCGTTGAAGGAGACGATCAGGTCAAACTCGTGTTGGAAGGGCAGGTGGCGGCCGTCCGCGACGGCGAATTTCAGGTTGGGCTGGCTGACGGTCCAGTGCTCGCTGGCGAAGGCCACCATCTCGGCTGAAGCGTCCACGCCAACGACGTAGCCCTGCGCGACGCGCTCGGCGATAGCTGCGGTGACTTTGCCGTTCCCGCAACCAACATCGAGCACGCGCTCATTGCTCTTGACTTTGAGCAGGGCGAGCACCTCTGCCGCCATGGTGGCCTGAAGGGCGGAGACACGGTCGTATTCTGAGGCGTTCCATTCGGTCATATCGTCGGGTCTCCGGATGGGTGAAAAAAGGCGGACTGCGGCGATTCGGACGGATTCTAGCTGATCTGAACCGACATGACGGGCGGGGTAGCCAGACTTTCCACAAACGTGGAGTTCGCCAGCGGCTACGAATGAGGTTACAACTGGGCTTTAGCCTTCCATCTGGAGTTGCCAGCCGTCGCATGTCGGATTTTGCCCAAAGCGTGAAGCAGCAGGCGGACATTGTTCGCGTGATCGGCGAGTACATCACGCTGAAGAAGGCCGGCGCGCAGAACTACTCGGGCCTGTGCCCGTTCCATGGCGAGAAGACGCCATCGTTCTCCGTCCACGTGACGCGGCAGTTCTATCACTGCTTCGGGTGCGGCGTTTCGGGGGATGTCTTCAAGTTCGTGCAGGAGATAGAGAAGGTTGGCTTTCCGGAGGCCATCAAGATCGTTGCGCAGAAGTGCGGGATCACTCTGCCCAAGCGGGAGTTCAACTCGCCGGAAGAGGCGGCGGAGAGCCGGCTGCGCGGGCGACTGCTGGAGTTGCACGAACAGGCGACGGCGTTCTTTGAAGAGCAGCTCAAATCGGCCGAAGGCGCACGGGCGCGCGAATACCTGACCGGGCGCGGGCTGAAGCCGGAGACGATCGCCACGTTCCGCATGGGATATGCACCAGAGGGCTTCGGCGGCCTGCGCGACCGGTTGAGCGGGGCTGCGCCACCGGATGTGCTTCGGGCTTCCGGGCTGTTCAGCTACAAGGAGCAGGAAGGCCAAGCTAAAAACGGCGGGGGACGGCTGTATGACCGCTTCCGCAAACGAATCACCTTCCCCATTTTGAATGAAGGCGGACGGGTGATCGCGTTTACGGCGCGGGCGCTGGATTCGGAGGAGAAGGGCGGCCCGAAGTACCTGAACTCGCCCGAGACACCGCTCTACTCGAAGGGGCAGGTGCTGTTTAACCTGGACAAGGCGCGGCAGGCGATCCGGCAGCAGAACTTTGCTTTGCTGGTCGAGGGGCAGATGGACTGCATTTCGGTCTTCGCAGCCGGTGTCACGCCGGTGCTGGCCACCAGCGGAACGGCCTTTACCGAGCAGCAGGCACGCCTACTGCGGCGCTACACCACGCGGGTGGTGGTGAACTTCGACCCGGATACGGCGGGGGCTAATGCGGCGGAAAAGTCGATTGCGCTGCTGACGGAAGAGGGTTTTGAAGTGCGGGTGGTGACGCTGGAAGGCGGGCTGGACCCGGACCGGTTTGTCCGCGAACGGGGCATCCAGGCATACGCCGAGGCGCTGAAGGGGGCGGTACGGCACTCGGATTACCTGATCGAGCGGGCGCGGAAGCTTTTCCCGGTGAGGACGCCGCAGGGCAAGGTAGAGGCCGTGAATTTCCTGCTGCCGCACATCCGGCGGATGCCGCATGCCATCGTGCGGGACGAGTTTGCGCAGGATGCGGCGCAGAAGCTGGGGATCGACTCGGCGGTGCTGCGCCAGGAGCTGAAGCAGGCCGCGGCGAAGCGGCAGGGTCATATCCAGAGCGTGGCGGCGGGGAACCTGTCGGAGTGCGAGCGGGTGCTGGTGCGGGCGCTGGCCGGACCGCCGGAAAGCGAGACCTTCCATCGGGCGAGTCAGGCGATGAGGGCGCAATGTGCACATTTTGAGGGACTTGGCATTTACTCGACCTTAAGCGCTCTGGCTGAGCGGCAGCAGCCTGATCCGCTGGAGGCGGTAGGGCCGGCGGAGCGCACGCTGGTGGCGCAACTGCTGATGCGGGAGGGAGAGCCGGTGAGTGGCCATGAGCTGGAAATGGCTTTGGCGACGCTGGATCAGCACTTCGTAGAGCGGCGACAGCGGATAGTCCGCGGAGAGATTGCCGATGCGGAGCGCCGGGGCGACCTGCCGCGGGTGACGGAACTGATCACGGAGCGGATGGAACTGGACCAGCAACTGCGCAAGCTGGACCAGCGGATGCGGGATTTGCTGGGGTAGGCGCGAGGACGCGCCGAAAACGTTCGGCAGCGGCAATTCCGAGTGAAACGAAACCGGCCGAAATACATCTAATAATTGAGGATAGAAGCGCTGGTCTGCGTCGGGCCTCTTTGGCCGAAGCGGATCGCGTGGTATCCTGACAATCTCTGTCTTGAAGTGTGCGTCCACCAGCCCGCTCGATTGCCGATCCGGCCGCGGGATTTTGCCACCACAGAGTGGCCCTTATCGCGCATCTTCACTCAAAGATAGGACGGGTTTGTCCATACCATTTACTGCAGCAAAACGGCTGCGCAGCGGCGATATAACGCGGGGAGACAAGGCGCGCTTTGGCGATTGAAGACAAGTTCGAAGACGATATCCAGAAACTGATGGATCAGGGCAAGGAAAAGGGCTACCTCACTTATGGCGAGGTAAACGACCTGCTGCCGGACAACATGCATTCGGCAGATGATCTTGACGATCTCATCACGACGATTAACACACAGGGCATCGACCTGCTCGAAGGCGAGCCCAAGTTTGCGGGGGAAAAGTTTGACGCGGAGCACGCCGAAGAGGGCGACGACGTTGAGCTGGACCTGACCCCGGGAACACTCGAAAAGACGAACGACCCAGTCCGCATGTACCTGCGGGAGATGGGCACCGTGCCGCTGCTGACGCGCGAGGGCGAAGTCGAAATCGCCAAGCGCATCGAGCGGGGCCAGCTTCGCGTGCTGAAGGCGATCTCGCGGTCGCCGATCGTGATCCGCGAGGTGGTTGCGCTGGGCGAAGACCTGAAGCGAGGCGTGCGCAACATCAAGGAAGTCGTGATCTTCGATGAAGAGGAGATCACGGAAGAGGTGCTGCAGGCGCGCGTGAAGGCGACGGTGGGCCGTGTCGACACGCTGGTGAAGCACCAGAAGAAGGCGCAGGCTCTGCTGGAGAAACTGGAAACAGTCAATCCGAAGACGAAGGCGAAGGAGCATCGCAAGACGCGCTGGCTGATGGGCCGGGAGCGTGTACAGGTATCGCGCATTGTGCGCGAGCTGAAGTACACCAACGCCGAGCGCAAGCGGCTGCTGGACAAGGTGAACAAGACGGTTGATTCGATGCGCACGCTGGAGCGGCAAATCAAGTCGCTGGACCAGAAGTACGACGCGTCGAAGAGCGAAGAACTGCGCAAGGAGTACCGGCGTCAGCAGCGCAACTGCAAGACCGACCTGGACCGGCTGGAGACGGAGATCGGTGTTTCGATTGCCGACCTGAAGCGCACGCAGCGCGAAATGATCCAGGGCGACATGGACGCCGAGCGGGCGAAGCGGGAGCTGATCGAAGCTAACCTGCGACTCGTGGTGTCGATCGCGAAGAAGTACACCAACCGTGGATTGCAGTTCCTGGATCTGATTCAGGAAGGCAACATCGGCCTGATGAAGGCAGTGGACAAGTTCGAATACCGCCGCGGTTACAAGTTCTCGACCTATGCGACGTGGTGGATCCGGCAGGCGATCACGCGTGCCATTGCCGACCAGGCGCGCACGATTCGTATTCCGGTGCACATGATCGAGACCATTAACAAGCTGATCCGCACCTCGCGGCAACTGGTGCAGGAGCTGGGGCGCGAGCCTACTTCGGAAGAGATCGCCAAACGGATGGACATTCCTGTGGCGAAGGTGCGCAAGGTGCTGAAGATCGCACAGGAGCCGATCTCGCTGGAAACGCCGATCGGCGAAGAGGAAGATTCGCACCTGGGCGACTTCATCGAAGACCGCCAGGCCGTATCTCCGTCCGAAGCGGTGATCAGCGTGAACCTGAAGGAGTACACCTCGCAGGTGCTGCGCACGCTGACCCCGCGCGAAGAGCGCGTGATCAAGATGCGCTTCGGCCTGGAAGACGGCTCCGAGCACACGCTGGAAGAAGTTGGCCAGAGCTTCCAGGTGACGCGCGAGCGCATCCGCCAGATCGAGGCGAAGGCGCTAAGGAAGCTGCGGCATCCTTCGCGGTCACGGCGACTGAAGGCGTTTGTGGATGGAGTGAAGGAGATCTAAGGGTCTGGGATAAGGGGAAGAACGAGGGAGCCTTTGAGGTTCCCTCGTTTTGTTTGGACTGGTGTCGGCAGGGTGCTAGATCGCATTGCTGGAGGCTTGCGATGAAACGCCTGTGGGAATGACTTTTCTTCTCGTTTAGTTCTGTTTGCTTGCAAAGACCAAACCAGAAAGCGTGGGATGGCTTTGTGACCGATATGCATTGCGGGACGCACTGCCAGCGGACTTCCAACATGAAGCCGGACAAGGCTTGCGTGCGGTCCTGTGACGTAAGGGATCGAAATATGGGCTGTGGCGCGGGAATCATGTTATCCGTTGGAGCCCAGCGAATGCGCAGTTTGCTCGAAATGTGCATGTAACCGGCAGATGGTGGCGGCACAATCCAGATTGAGGCCGCTGAGGAGCAAGTAAACGCGAGCTCTGCAGGTTCATTGCTCGGCTCAACACACACCGCACGGATCTTATCTCTCATGGGCCGGGTGGGCTTTGCCGTCCTTCATCGCCTGATCGATCAGCGACTGCATTTTGCGGTCGGCTTCGCGGCTGGCGTCCCGCTGCTGGATGCCGAGGAGCGCCTGCTGGCGGCCCAATTCACCCTGCATCCGGCCGAGGTCGCCCTGCTTCGCTCCGAGCTCGTGCATTTTCTCTATCAGCGGCTCCATCTGCTTGCGGATCTGCTCAGCCTGCTCGCGGATCTGCTTTTCCATGGCTTCGCGCTGGGGCTGCTGTGCCTTCCAGTCGGCGAGTGCCTTGTCGAATTTCGCGCGCGCTTCTTTTTGCTCCGCTTCGAGCCGCGCGCGATCGGCGTCGCTCAGCTTCTGGTCAAGCGCGAGTCTGGTTGTGCTGTCGGTGAAGCTCTGAACTGCCTGGTTGAAGCCTTCCGGCATTTCGAAGTGGAAGTCAGGCATATCGAAATGGCCCTGCATCGCGCCTAGTTGGCCCTGCATCGCTCCCAGCTCGCCTTGCAAGGCACCGAGCTCGCCCTGCTGCGCGCCTAGCTTACCCTGCTGCGCCCCGAGCTCCCCTTGCTGTTTGCCCAGTTCCCCGACACGCGCATATGCATCCTGCGCCTGCTTCACGAGAGCGGGATCGTCGATGATGTAGGTTTTGCCGTCGCGCTCAAAGAGGACCGCACCGTTCTTGTGGTCCTTGAGACTGTAGCCGTTGAGCTCGCAGTCGTGGACCGTACCGTGGCTGTCCGGGCCGCATATGGCGTAGTTGCGGCCGTCGAGCTCGATGAACTGATTGTCGCCGGACTGGAAAGCCAGGACGTGCGGCATGCCCATGATCTTCATGTGCCTGCCGATCGTGACCCGGGGCTGGACCATCGCCATGGGGCCAACCGGTGCGACGGCTGTCATGGGGCCGAGTGCGAGCACCGAGGGCATGCCGTCGGGATTCGAACCATTGAAAACCTGGGTGTCAACATCGGGCGGCAGACCGCGAACTTGGACGTGAACGCCAGGCTGGACCTGGACAACGCCATCTTCCGATTGCCCGACTCCGGCGCCTTCACCAACGCCGATACCAACCCCTGGTGCAGGCGCGATTTCGGGTGTTGGCGACGCAGCGGGAAGAAGTGGAAGGTCGGGAGCGGCCGCGGGTGCGGGAAGAGACTGCGGGGTTTCCGGAGCGGCGGGCGCTTGCGGCGACGCGAGAACGACCGTCTGCGGCTGGACGATGTGGATGGAGGCCGCAGCCACGAGGGCGGCGGCGGCAAACAGCGCGGCGGCGGCGATGGCCTGACCGCGGCGCTTGCGGAACGCGCCTGCGAGCTCCGGGTCAGCGATGAGGCGATCAATCCGTTCGCGGAGTCCTGCGGATTGCGCCATGGCCACCATGCCGGCGGGCGCTTGCTCGGCAGCTGCGAAGCGAAGGAGCAGTTGCGCATAGCTGAGGCCGTCACCCCCAGAGGCGATGGCGGCGCGGTCGCAGATGGTCTCGCTCAGGCGGGAGAGCTGCGGGCGAAGCCACCACGCGTGCGGGCTGATCCAGAAGAAGCAATGGTGCAAGGTTGCGGCGAGCTGCAGGTAGAAGTCGCCTTCGCAGATGTGCTGCACTTCGTGCGCGAGCGTGGTGCGCAGCGTGGCATCGTCCCACCCGACAGCCTCAAGCGGCAGCAGGATGCCGTGGCCGACGGTGGCGGGTGATCGGAGATCGACTGAAAGGCGAACGGGGAGGTCGGTTTCGGAGCTTGCGAAGGGCTGTGCGCGACGCCACAGGCGTCCGGCGAGAGTAAGGCCGAGGAGCACCCGAATCAGAAGCAGCGTGGTGATCGCGAGATAGGCGGCGAAGCCGACTTGCCACAATGCAATGTGCCGGAAGGCGTGCTGGACGGGCGTGGGCGGCCCCTGCAATTCGCGTGGAACCGGCGCGCTCAGCGTAGCGGCGGGCGGGAGGTCAGCCGGCGATGCGGGAGTTTGCTGGATGCGGACGCTAGCCGGCACTGCTACATGTGACTGGAAAGCAGAAGTCGGCGGCGCGACGATGATCGTCTGCGGCGTAGCCCATAGCGGCGTAAAGGAGAAGGACGGGATGTGCAGCGCGACGAGCGCGGGCATGGCGAGCGCGAGGATGAGGACGGCGGTCCAGGCGCGCTTGGCGATGCGCGCGTGCTGGACGCGGAGCAGCCGCAACACCACCGCAACGGCGAGAGCCAGAGCAAGAGAACGAACTGCCGACTCTCCGAGAACACTGACGATGCTCATCTGAACTTCTCCTTCACTCGATGCTGCTCACGGCGGAATGGCGTACCGCGATACACATTCGGAGGGCGCTTCTACTTCGACTTCCCTGCCTTTGCGGTGGCGCGAGCGATCTTCGCGGCCAGGCGCTGCAATTCGGTTTCGCTGAGCACGTCGGCGCTGACCATGCCTACGAGGAGCGCTTCCACGGAACCACCGCAGAAACGATCGACAATACGCTGCACGGCGCGGCCGGCGACGGAGCGGCCGTCTTCGGCGGCGCGATAGAGATACGTGCGCTGCTCGACGGTGTGGGCGAGATAGCCCTTCTCTTCGAGCCGGCGCAGGACGGTGCGGACGGTGGACTCTTTCAAAACGCGGCCCTCGGAATGAAGCCGCTCTCGGATCTGCTCGGCGGTGGCCTGGCGCTTCTGCCAGACCATACGCAGGATGGCCTGCTCGAGTTCGCCAAGGCCTGCGGGATCGTGGTCCTGAATGTGTGGTTCCGGATTCGAATGGCTGGAAATGCTACTGCTCATAATGCTACAGACTGTAGCACTGTGCCGAAGGTGAGCGCAAGGGGAGAATTTTTTCCCTCGCCAGGATTGCAGGAACTGAAAGCCGCGAATCCAGAAACGGCCGTCGCAAATTGGCCTTGACATATTGTACTAGTTAAATAGTACATTAGTTCATGTGATGACACCGCGCCTCTCATCCACGCAGTTCCGCTTCACGCTCGATCTGCGGAGCGGCGTGCCGGTGTACCGGCAGATCATCGACCAGGCGCGTGCGGGCATGGCATCCGGTTCGCTGGTTGCCGGCGACCAGCTGCCCACGGTGCGTCAGTTAGCCGTGGACCTGGAGATCAACCCCAACACGGTGGCCCGCGCCTATCGCGAGCTGGAACTGGGCGGCCTGCTGGAAACACATCAGGGAACGGGCTCGTTCATCAGTACCCAGAAGATCAGACGTGCCGATGCGGAGCGCGAACGGCAACTCTCGCAGCTTGTGGGCGATTGTGTCTCGCGCGCCGGAGCGATGGGCTACACGGTGGATGAAGTTATCGAGCAATTGCGGAAGGCCGCTGCAGAGTCGAACCGCAGGAGGTAGTGGAATGGTCAGAGTCAGCGTTGTACACAACAGAGTCGCAGCCGTGGCGTTCCTTGCATCACTAGCTGCCGGCGGGGCGCTTACGGCGATCTTGCATCATCCTGCGCCGCTCGCTATCGGGGCCGTCGTCGGATGTTATCTCCTGTTCTCCATCAAAGTGATTCCGCCATGGGAGAAGGTTGCGCTGCTGCGACTTGGCCGGTATGCCGGATTGCGCGGACCGGGATTGTTCTTCATCGTGCCGGTGATCGAGGCCCTGAGTCCGCATGTTGATCAGCGGGTGCGCGTGGCGAGCGTCTCCGCTGAATCGACGCTGACGCGTGACACGGTGCCCGTGAATGTGGACGCGATCGTCTTCTGGCTGGTGTGGAATGCCGAAAAATCCATTCTTGAAGTGGAAAACTTTCTCGAAGCCATCGTGATGAGCGCCCAGACGGCGCTGCGCGAATCGATCGGCCGGCACGAACTTGCCCAGATGATTACGGAGCGCGAAACGCTGGGGCGAGAGCTGCAACGCATCCTCGATGAAAAGACCAATCCATGGGGAATCACCGTGCAATCTGTCGAAATTCGCGATGTACGCATTCCGCAGGCGCTCGAAGATGCCATGTCGCGGCAGGCGCAGGCGGAGCGGGAGCGACAGGCGCGCATCATCCTGGGCCAGGCGGAAACCGATATATCCGCAAACTTCGTGAAGGCGGCCTCGGCCTATGCGGAGAACCCGATGGCACTGCATCTGCGCGCGATGAACATGCTCTACGAGGCAATCAAGGAAAAAGGGTCGATGGTGGTTGTTCCCTCCTCGGCCGTGGAAACGATGGGCCTGGGTGGATCGCTCGCGACGATCGCGATTGCCAAGCCAGGGGGACAGGTGTGACGAAAGGAGCAGTGTTATGCGAGCAAAGTGTGCGGCGATTGCAGCGATGCTAATGATGATTACAGTGGCCGGTTTTGGCCAGGCACGGGTGAAAGCGATTGTGTTGAACGCAGGTACTCCAGCTGCAAAGACAGCCGCAAACAACCTAAGTGGAGTCTGGCACGGCGAGTACCGGGATTTGCCGTGGGTCACCGTGACGCTTACGCAGGAGGGCGGAGCCTTCTCCGGAGCTATTCTCTTCTATCTGCACCGCAAAACGCCTGGAATGGCGGAAACGGCGACCGCCGGCACACCGGAGCCTCTGCTCGACCCGCGCTCGAATGGCAAGACGCTGACGTTCCGAGTAAGGACTCGCCATGCCGATCCTCCCAAAACGCTTGATGATCCACCGATCGTGATGACAATGGAGATGATCGACCAAGACCATGCTCTGCTGGTGAACAAGGAGGATCCGCATCTGAGTGGGCTACTGACCCGGATGTGGCGCTAAAGAGGACAGAAAAGGGGAGAGCTGCGGTGCACTCCCCTTCGCGGTTACTTCTGCTTGGCGTCGGCTTCGATGGCCTTCCACTCGTTGGGTTCGAGGTGGAGGGACGCGGATGCGATGTTCTCTTCCAGATGCTTCACCGAGGACGTGCCGGGAATTGGCAGCATGATCGGCGAGCGGTGCAGCAGCCATGCGAGCGAGAGCTGTGCGGTGGTGGCGCCGTGCTTTTTTGCCGCTGCATCGAGTGGACCGCCGGTGCGCGCGAGTTTGCCGGCCGCGACCGGGAACCATGGGATGAAGCCCAGCTTGTGATGCGTGCAGTAGTCGACTACGTCTTCGTGCTGGCGGTCGCCGAGGTTGTACTGGTTCTGCACGCTGACGATCTCAATGAATTTGCGCACCTGATCGATCTCGTGCGGCTTTACTTCGGAAAGGCCGACGTGGAGGATCTTGCCCTGCTCCTGCAGCTTCTTAATCGGGGCAAGCGATTCTTCCACCGGCACCTTGGGATCAATGCGATGAAGCTGCCAGAGGTCGATACGCTCCACCTTGAGGCGGCGGAGGCTCATCTCGACTTCCTGCTGCAGATATTCCGGACGGCCGACGGGGAGCCACTGATTTGGCCCGGTGCGCACCAGCCCGCCTTTGGTGGCGATGACGAGACCCTTTGGGTAAGGATGAAGCGCTTCCGCGATGATTTCTTCGCTGACGTAGGGCCCGTAGGAGTCGGCGGTGTCGATGAAGTTGATGCCGAGTTCAACCGCACGCTGAAGAACGCGTTTCGCTTCCGCGCGGTCTTTGGGTTCGCCCCAGATGCCTTCACCTGTGAGGCGCATGGCTCCGAATCCGAGGCGATGGACCGAGGTCTTGCCGCCGAGGGAAAAGGTGCCGCTGGATTGTGCGGAGATAGTAGGTGCGGTGCTCATACAAAATTCGATGCGGTATAGCGAGGGAGGGTTCAATATCGGACGCGGGACGTTACGGAACCATGAATCGCGGGGATGCGTAGTAGTGGGTATGCCCGGTTCGCAGGGCAAAAGGATGGGACAGAAGCGATGACGACTCCGATGGCGATACCGCAGATGACACCAGAGCAGCAGGCGACCTTCAACATCTACTACCCGAGCACGCAGCGGGATGAGTTGCTCGGCGTGCTACTGGCAGTGCTGCTGGGCAGCTTCGGAGCGCATCATTTCTACCTGCGGCGCAACGGACTCGGGGTGCTGTACCTGGTGCTGTTCTGGACGGGGATTCCGGCGATCCTCGGAATCATCGAAGCCTTCTTCATGCCCGGGCGGGTGCGGCTCTTCAATGCGGAACAGGCCGCGCTGCTTGCCCATTCGGTGGTGGAGGGAACGATGCTGCCTCCCGCGCCGGCGGCGATGGTGGCTTGCCCGGCTTGTGGAACGGTGCAGACGGCGGGCGCTCGGTACTGTGTGCATTGCGGGAAGGGGATGGGATGAAGAACTACAGAGCGTTCTTCGCTCAGCTCCCACGCACCAGGCTAAAGGCGAGAATCGCGAGCACGATCAAGCTGACGACGGTGTAGAGCAGGTCGCGTTCGCGGGCGAAGCCGATGATCGCGAAGATCACCCGCGCGATGGGCGTGGCAACAAGGACCAGCAGACCGAGCGCGATGATGCTGCCACCGCTCCCGGTATGGAGTTGCTCAAGCACGCCGGAGATGGAGCGGAAGGGCACATTTGCCGAGGCGCTTGCTGCATGCCTGGCGGGCGGATGAAACACCGTATAGTTCGGAACGGGCGATCCGGGATGGCGCAGCGCCAATACGCCGCCAATGGCCACGAGAACGGCGGCGAGGATGACACCGATACGCAGCAGCTTGCCCATGGCGATTTCCATGCGCTGGTCTTCCTGGCGGGTTGGCGTATGTCCCATCGCCATCAGAATTTTCCCGTGAGGCTGGAATAGATCATCTCCACGCCCAGCGCGACGATGACGAAGGCGAACACCTTTCGCAAGGTGGAGACGCGTGCCCGAACGAGAATGCGCGAGCCGAGCAGTGAGCCGGTGAGGACGCCCAGCATCACGGGCATGGCGAGCGACGGCAGCACGTATCCGCGACTGATATAAATTCCAGCGCTGGCAGCGGCGGTGACGCCGATCATAAAGTTGCTGGTGGTGGTGGAAACCTTGAAGGGCAGGCGCATGGCCTGGTCCATTGCCAGTACTTTGACAGCACCGGAGCCGATACCGAGCAGTCCGGACAATCCGCCGGCTAGAAACATTATGCTGAAGCCGGCAGGGATGCGCTGCGCGACATATGTCTGGAGCGCGCCGCCTTCGACTGGATATGCGCCGGCAAGTCGCAGACGCTCCGCAAGGCCGTTGCGCTGCGCGGGCGTGGCATCTGCATGCCGTCCGCGAAAGCTGGCTATCGCCGAGTAGAGCAGCACCACGCCGAAGACAATGCCGATGGCTTTGGTGGAGACAATCGCCGTCAGATACGCGCCAACCAGAGCGCCCAGCGTGGTCGCGATTTCGAGAAACATGCCGATGCGGACATTGGAGAAGCCTTCGCGGACGTAGGCCGCCGCGGCACCGGAGGAGGTGGCGATGACGGAAATCAGCGAGGCGCCGATGGCATAGCGCAGGTCCACGTGGAAGGCGAGCGCGAGCACAGGCACAACAACGACGCCGCCACCGAGTCCGGTGAGCGCGCCGAGCAGGCCGGCGAGGAGCGATGTGCCGAGGATGGCTAGGGTGAAGGTGAGAATGGTCATTCGGGATGGTTCATTTCAATGCGACATCCAGAGATACCACACAGTCACCTCAGTTCACCTTCTCCTCGTGATAATCCTGCTCGGTGTTGATCTCCCATAGGGCGCTTTTGTCTGTGATGCCGGCGAGAATATTGTCGACCGCGGTCATCGCCGTGAGCATGGAGTGGTCCTGATTATTGTATTTGTGCATGCCATTTCGGCCGACCAGAAAGAGGTTTTGGAACGGATCGAGCCAGTCACGAACTTCTTCAAAGCGATGGTAGGTGCCGAAATATGCCGGATACGTCTTGGGCACGCGAACGACGTGGCCGTCGCGCACATCGGCGGCGTCAATGATGCCAATCTTTGCCAGCTCACGGGTGGCGAACCGGATGATCTCTTCATCCGGCATCCGCCAGAGATCGTCCGTCTGGTAGCAGAAATATTCGAGACCAATCCAAACCGTGGACGGATCGGCGACCATGTGCGGGCTCCAGTTGTTGAAGATCTGTAACCGTCCGAGGAGCACATCTGGTTCCTGTACGTAGATCCAGGTGTCCTTGAGCGGCGAGCCGTCCGGTTCGGTGACGAGCAGGCGATCGAGGAGCAGACCGACGGTGATGAAGTCGCGGTACATGAGACCGTCTACGACCTCACGCACGTTCGCGGGCGCATCCTGATCGATTGCGCGCACCAGCTCTACGACCGGCATGGTGGAGAAGCAGTAATCGGCAGCGAAGCGGCGGCGCTCGCCGTTCTTGTATTGCGCCTCCACGGCAATGACGCGATGTGCGCCGTCGGTCTCAATGCGATCGACGCGCCAGCCGGTCAGAACTTCCCCGTCCTGCTGCTGGATGAGATCGGCGACATGCTCCCAGAGCTGTCCGGGACCGTGCATGGGGTAAAGGAACTGCTCGATGAGGGAGGTTTCAGTATGCTTCTGGGCGAGATCGGCGCCCCTAGAACGCGGAGAGAGGGCGCGCTTTAGAAAATGTGTGACCGCGCGAGTGAGTGAAAGTCCCTTGATGCGTTGCGCGCCCCACTCGGCGCTGATCTGGTCGCAACGCACACCCCACACTTTTTCCGTGTAGGACTTGAAGAAGGTCAGATAGAGCTGGCGACCAAAGCGGTTGATGAGGAAGTCTTCGAGACTCTCTTCCGGACGGCGCTGATGGAGGCGCGACTTGATGTAACTGAGGCCGACCCGCGCGGTGCGGGCGAGTCCGAGCTTGCTGATCGTATCGGCGGTGAGCGTGATGGGGTAATCGAAAAAGCGGCGCAGGAAATAGATGCGGCTGCGGCGGGAACGCACGAGCATGACAAGCTCGGGATCGGCATCGGGTCGAGTATGCGCATGAAGCGTCCTCAACGAGCGATGGCGGTTCTGATAGGAGATAACGGCATGCCCGGCGCCTTCGTCCGCGATGGGCATCAGGTCGAGCCACCACTGCATGACGCGATCCGACTTCGAGAAGAAGCGGTGGCCGCCGATGTCCATGCGGTTGCCCTTGTAGCGGATGGTGCGTGAGATGCCGCCGATGGAATCGTCCGCTTCCAGGACAATGGGGCGGACGCCTGGTGCGCCGTCTGCTGTCTTGCCGGACCGGCGCAGCAGTTCGAGCGCAGCGGTAAGTCCGGCGGGGCCTGCGCCGATGATGACGGCGGTGCGCTGGGTCATTGCACGCGCGCGAAGCGGCCGGCGATGCAGGTGGCGACGAGCTGCCCTTCCGGAGAGAAGGCGATAACGTCTGCACGGCGACCTGGCGCAATCACTCCGTGGGTCTCGGCAAAGCCGGTAAGAGCAGCGGGGTTAGTCGACCCGAGGCGGGCAACCGTAGCGAGCGGTGCGTGCGTGAAGTCCGCAAAGTTGCGCACGGCGCGATCCATGGTAAGGACGCTGCCCGCAACGATGCCGTTATGCCACCCCACGCCGCCCTTGACCTCTACATCGAAACTGCCCAAGGTGTAGTGGCCCTCCGGCATGCCGGTCGCGCTGAGGCCATCAGTGATGAGGATGGCACGTTTTGCACCCTTGCAGTGCCAGAAGATGCGCACGGCGGCGGGATCGACATGGCGGCCATCGGCGATGATCTCTGCGAAGAGGTTTTCATCATCCAGAACCACCCCCAGCATGCCGGGCTCGCGATGCTCCAGGCCGCGCATCGCGTTATAGGTGTGGGTCGCGGAGACACCACCGGCAGCTATACCAGCGCGCGTTTCCACCGCAGTCGCATCGCTGTGACCCAGGCTGACGCGAACGCCGAGCGAAGATGCGTGCTGGATGAGCTCGAGCGCGCCCGGCACCTCTGGCGCGATGGTGATGAGCCGGACATTGCCGCGCGCTGCTTGCCAGAAGCGATCGAAGAACTCGATGGAAGGCGCCTGGAGAAATTCAGGGGGATGAACGCCGCGCTTTTTGTAGGAAAGGAATGGGCCTTCCATATGGAGGCCGAGCGGCACAGCACCTGGCAGCGTCTGCTGTTCGATGAGCGTGGCGAGTCCGTCGAGAGCGCGCAAGGTGCGGTCTGTCTCTGCAGTGACGAGCGTGGGTAGCCATGCGCCGACGCCGTGTTGCGCAAGCAGCGTGCTGACATGAGCCACACCCTCCGCGGTGCCTTCCATCACGTCATGACCGGCGGCGCCATGCACGTGGATATCGAATAGCGAGGGGGCGAGAAGTGCCCCGGGAAGATCCTGATGCTGGTCATGCTGCGGCAGCCCATCGCCGCGAGTGCCGAAGCTGTGAATGGTGCCGTCTTCAATGAGCAGCCATGGGTCGGCGAGGACGGAATCCGGCAACACCAGGGTGCCGGCAGTTAGCAAAATACGCATTGATGATTCCTTCGTACCATTATCCGATGTCAGTCGCCATTGACGACGGGAACACCGATTTCTTCTGCTTTGGGCAGCGTGTGCGTGGTGGAGAGCTGGGCGCGCAGAGCATCGAACTGGCGGCCGCGTGCGATCCATAGCTGGATGGCCATGTCGTACTGCGCGAGCACGTTCTGGAGCCAGTAAGGGCGGTTGTCGCGCAGCCACGCCTGCTCAAAAAGCTCGCGGGTCAGAGTATAGCCGTCGCGCAGGTCCTGACAGCGGCCGTTGGCGCTGCTGATCTGGACCAGATCGCTGAACGCGGGCGAGTGCGATGTCTCCGCCTGGCTGTACGCATCGGCGTAGGCGTGGGCCATTTCGTCGGCGAACTGGAATTTCATGCCGATGAAGTCGATGCGGCGCGCTCCAAAGGCGAGTGCATCGAGCGCTTCTCGCTCGCGAAGTGGAGCGCTGGCGCGGGCCTGATCGATGAGCGTGATGGCATTTTCGGCGCTGAGGCGGACATCTTTCAGGATGGGCAGTAGCTTTGCCGCGTCCTGCTGACCTTCGCGGCTCCAGGGATCTTCCCAGAAGAGCGCGTTCGATGCGCCAAACCGGAAGCCGTTATCGGAAAGTAGCTGTTGCGCAGCCATGATCTCAGCTTGTGCCTTATCGACTTTGCCGCTGAGGTCGCCATGAAAGACTGCACCGTAGCCAGATTGGAATTGCGGAATGGAGCTTTCTCCGGATTGCCATGCAGCGGCTGCGCCGAAGAGGACACCGTACCAATCCTCGTCGAAGATGCCTTCGCCATCGTCGTTCCAGACGGTGTTCAGCATGCCTTTCGCGCCAAGGCGCTGGCCGTCGCGGACGAAGTGCTGGATATTGACCAGACCGATGTTGCTGTCCGGATAGACGCGACGCCAGTTGTTCACACCGGGCGCGACCCACACCTCCATGCCTGCGCGATTGAAGGGCTCGATGTATTTATCGAAATTTGGCTTCGCGTCGTAGACCCAGGGGACGCCAATCATGTCCTTTGGCAATGCGGAGAGGAGATCCGGATTGTGCCAGGCGAGATCGCCCCAGAAGAGAATGCGCTTGCCGGTGGGCTGGATGACCCCGTGAATCTGTGTCAGGAAATCGACATAGACCTGATCGAGTCCGCGCTGGGCGACGAGGTCTTTCGTCTGGCCCTTGCCGAGCTCGTTGGTTTCATCCGCGCCGATGTGCACCCATGGCGAGGGGAACTGCTGCGTGATCTGCGTGAACCAATCCTTGATAAGCGCGAGCGAGCCGGGCTGGACGGGCGAGAGCACGTGGCCCGTGCGACGTCTCGGCAAGCGAGGAGAACTGTTCGTACTTGAGAACGTGGTGTAGGTGGCCGAAGGCCTCCTGCTCCGGCACGACGGTGACGTGATACTGCGCGGCGTAGCGGAGGAGCTCGGCGACATCGGCTGCGGAAATGGACCCGCCGGGCGGCGCGACCAACGGCGATGCCGAATAGGCGAGTGTGTGCTCGAAGTAGGGCGAGTAGATGTTGAGCTTGTATGCAGCCAGGGTGCGGACCTGGCGTTTCTGGAATTCGAGCGTGGGCACGGGACCGCGGGAGAGATCGTCATCAAGGCCGCGATGCGGAAGTGCAGGCCAATCGCGAATAGTGGCGGTCTGGAGCACGGCTTCTTTGCTGTTCCCGAGCACGAGCTGCTTGACTGTCTGCGCGCCGTAGAAGAGGCCGGCGCCGGTCTCCGCGATGACGGCGAGGCCATGCCGGCGCGACAGGATCACGTAGCCCTCGTCGTGCATTGCCGGATCGAAGGTGAGGTGGGTGGATGCGAGCAGCGCCCGGCCGGAGGAAGTGCTGGCGCGCAGCAGTTCCACCACGGGGCCGGCGGCGCCGCTCGGGATGTGGCGCTCCTTCAGCGTGGCGCGTAGGTCTTCTGCCGTGAAGCGGTCTTCCGCATCGCGGGAGCCGACTCGGATGAGGATGCCGCGATTGAGCGGGAGAAGCCTGCCCGCCTGGACCTCGCGCGGCATGGGAATGAGCTTGAGCGCGGGGGCAGGCTGCGCGCGCAATGGCTCCAGAGAGGCGAGGAAGGCGATTGCAACAAACGAGAATAGGGCTGCGCGTGAGGCTCGCGGGATCTTTACCATTCCATCCTTTTACGATTGGGATTGCTATTGGGCGGTTTGGACAACCTTCCCAATGTAACGCGGCGTAGGGAACATATAGCTTCGCGATGCACACATCGGCCTGTTCTCGCGGACACCCGCGTAAGCTTTCGTGTTATAAACGGCTGTTTCGGAGGGAATGCATGGCGGAGCTGCGCTATCAGTCTGGGTTTCTAAACGAGTTTGCTACCGAAGCCGAGCCGGGCGCGCTGCCCGTCGGGCAGAATGCACCGCAGAAGCATCCGCTAGGCCTGTATGCGGAGCAGTTCAGCGGAACACCATTTACTTCGCCAAGGCATCGAAATCGGCGGTCGTGGCTCTATCGCATCCGGCCATCGACCGTGCACAAACCCTACACGCCGGTGCGGGCGCAGCGGCTGATCCGTGGCTGGCCGAATCCCGACGCCGTTACCTCGCCAAACCAGTTGCGCTGGAGCCCGGAGCCGATCCCGCCGGGCGCGGTCGACTTCGTGGACGGCATCATGACACTCGGCGGCAATGGCGACCTGTCGGTACAGACCGGCGTGGCAATCCACATTTATGTTGCCACGCGCTCCATGCACAAGCGCTTCTTCTGGAATGCGGATGGCGAGTTCCTGGTGGTGCCGCAGGAAGGCCGACTGCTGATCTTCACCGAGCTGGGCAAGCTGGAGGTAGGGCCGGGGGAGATCTGCGTCCTGCCGCGCGGGCTGAAGTATCGAGTGGAACTCATAGACAAGGCGGCGCGCGGCTACATCTGCGAAAACTATGGGCAGCCGTTGCGACTGCCTGAACTGGGCCCGATTGGCGCAAATGGACTGGCAAATGCTCGCGATTTTCTCAGCCCCGTGGCGGCGTACGAGAACTTGGAAGAGCATGTTGAGGTGATTGCGAAGTACGGTGGCTCGCTGTGGTGCAGCGGGATGGAGCACTCGCCGCTGAATGTAGTTGGCTGGCATGGGAATTATGCGCCATACAAATACGACCTGGCGCGCTTCAACACGATCAATACGGTGAGTTTCGACCATCCCGATCCGTCGATTTACACCGTGCTGACTTCGCTGAGCGAGATACCGGGCACGCCGAACGTCGACTTTGTCATCTTTCCGCCGCGCTGGATGGTGGCGGAGCACACCTTTCGGCCGCCATGGTTCCACCGCAACGTGATGAACGAGTTCATGGGGCTGATCTTCGGTGAGTACGAGGCAAAGGCCGGAGGATTCCTGCCGGGCGGATGCAGCCTGCACAATTGCATGAGTGGCCACGGGCCGGATGCGGAGAGCTACGAAAAAGCGAGCAATGCGGAGCTGAAGCCGGTGCGCCTTGAAAACACGCTGGCCTTCATGTTCGAGACGCGCTTTGTGGTGCAAACCACCAAGCACGCGCTGGAGAGCAATACGCTGCAGCGAAACTACTTTGAATGCTGGCAGGGCTTGAATCGGCGCTTTACCCCACCCGGCCATCACCATCACCAGTCTTGACCGCTAGAGGACATTCTGCCCTGCGCAGCCTGCTGGGTGGGCTGATCGATTACGCAGGACTATTTCCGCCTGCCTGTCTGACGATGGATGCCGTTGTCCGTAATTACAACAGCTACACACGGGGCGAACACGCCTGGATGCTGGGGCGGCTCATCGTGCCAGCAACCTGCCTCGCGGAATACGAAGAAGTCGTACGGACTACGCACGTGGATGCCAACACATGGCGGCTGAGCGTGCTGGCGACCGCGGCAGACGTGGAGCGAGTCACTCGCTTCAATGCAGACAAGCGGGAGCGGTTCGGCGAAATCGATGTTGTGGAAGTGAAGGCTGCGAATGCCCGCGAGATCCACGATACGGCGCTGGCGTACGGAGGCTATCAGCTTTATTTTGAGACACCACCGGAGTCGTGGCGCTCGCTGCTGCCGACAATCGGTATCGCCCATGCGAGAGCAAAGATCCGGACCGGCGGACAGGTGGCCGAGGCTATTCCGGAGGAGCCGCGTGTGCTGGAGTTCCTGCGCACTGCGAGCGAGCGCCGGGTGGCCTTCAAAGCGACAGCGGGGCTGCATCATCCGCTGCGCGCGATGCGGCGTCTCACCTACAAACCGGACAGCCCGGAGGCTGTGATGCACGGCTTTCTGAACGTCTTCTGCGCTGCCGTGCTGCTGTGGCATGAGCCCACCCTACGGCAGGAAGCAGCGTGGATGCTGGGCGAGCGGGACGCCGATGCCATTACGATGGATGAGATGAGCATGACGTGGCACAACAGCGGCGTGACGCTGACGGCCGAACAGATTCTGGAGGCGCGCGAACAGTTCTGTATCGGCTTTGGATCGTGTTCGTTCACAGAGCCGATTGAAGACCTGAGGACGCTGGGATGGCTGTAAACACCAGCGATCCCGCGCTGCGAAGCTGGGTGAAGACGGCCCAGGCGCCGGCGACGGATTTCCCGATGCAGAATCTGCCCTTCGGTGTAGCGCGGCTTCCGGGAGAGGCCGAGCCGCGCATCGTTGTGGCCATCGGAGACCGCGCGCTGAACCTGCACGTGCTGACAACGGCCGGCATACTGACAGGACTGGACGATGCGAGTATCGCGGCCTGCCAGCAGACAACACTGAACGCGCTGATGGCGCTGCCGCGCGCGTCGTTGCGGCTGCTGCGGGAACGACTGAGCGCCATCCTTGAAGAGGCCCGCGTGGAAACCATGCGGCACCGCGCCGCGGTGGAGTCGGCGTTGAAGCCACAGAACGCGGTCGAGATGCTGGTGCCCGCTGCCATCGGCGATTACACAGATTTCTATGCTTCGATCTATCACGCGACAAACGTAGGCAAGCTCTTTCGTCCAGACAATCCGCTCCTGCCGAATTACAAATATGTTCCGATCGGATACCACGGGCGAGCATCGTCGATTGTGCCCAGCGGCACGGCGGTGCGGCGGCCGCGGGGCCAGCTTGCCGGAGCGGCGGGAGACGCTCCGGCATTCGCGCCGAGTCGCCTGCTCGATTACGAACTGGAGATGGGCGCGTTTGTCGGCAAAGCGAATCCGTTGAGTGATGCGGTGCCAATCGACGAAGCGCGCGAACATCTCTTCGGACTATGCCTCGTCAATGATTGGTCGGCGCGCGATATCCAGAGCTGGGAGTATCAGCCGTTGGGGCCGTTTCTCGCGAAGAGTTTTGCGACGACAGTATCGCCATGGGTGGTGACGCTGGATGCGCTGGAGCCATTCCGCGTGCCGGCGTACTCGCGCCAGGAAGGCGATCCTGCGCCGCTCCCGTATCTCACGGGTGGCGACGATCAGCGGCGAGGCGGATTCGATGTGCAGCTTGAGGTTTACCTGGAGACGCCGCGGATGCACCAGGGGGGCGAAGCGCCATTCCTGCTGAGCCGCAGCAATCTGCGCGAACTCTACTGGACGCTCGCCCAAATGCTCGCGCACCACACCAGCAACGGATGCAACCTGCGCACAGGTGATCTGCTGGCGACGGGGACAGTATCGGGTTCGGCGACGACCTCCCGCGGATGCTTGCTGGAGATCACGGCGCGCGGGGCGCAGCCAGTGATATTGCGCAATGGAGAGACGCGGAAGTTTCTCGAGGACGGCGACACGGTGATTTTCCGCGGCTACTGCGAGCGCGAGGGCGCGACGCGTATTGGATTTGGGGAGTGCCGCGGGACGGTGCTGCCGGCGCGGTGAGAGCAAACTGCAGGTCCCTTTGACAAACTCAGCAGGCTTTCGCGTCCCTCAGGATGACATCTGCACGTCTCTACTGGAAGTCCGGCTTCCAGAGCGGAAGAGGGCGAGCCCAGAAGACGATCTCGCCGGGATTCGCCTGCACGGTTCGGGTATTGCATTCGTTGTGCGCGACGAAGCCTTTGTGAACGGCCTGCTGCACCGGCACGGCAAGGGTCGGGCCGCTGCAACTGAAATAGGCGAGGCGGTTGGGATCGCCGTAGTCCTTTGCGGCGGGCTTCAGCGTGAAATTCTGGCCGCCTGCCAGGATATCCATTGTGCCGCGCCCCTTGCCACCCACGTAGACGAGCGACTCTTCGGCGTCGGCGTCCCACTCGATAACTACATTCTGATGGCTCATGGGCTCGCCGGTGTCGACGTTGATGAGGCGAATGACCAGCCGGCTGGGTTCTACAGCAGCTAGTGCGGACGAGGAACTGCTGCGCGTGGTGTTAGAAAAGGCAGTTGCGTGCATCGCCAGCACGAGCACTGCGCAAAGAGCTGTCTTTCTCCAGATGTGCGTTTTGAACATAGCGGGTCGTCATTTCCGCGCTCGAAGCGCGTACTCTCATGATCCGATAGCGCGAGCGATTCCCAACCTACACAGAAGTGAAATGCGTGTCACCCGTGTGGTGGTGAATAAGCCCACTTTGGGAAATGTGGGCAACTGCGCAATACAGCATTCATAGGTGGTTGAGCGCACTTCGCGCTGATCTCGGAACGAAAGGGACGGCGCATCCCTTCGACAAGCTGAAGGCAGGCTCCTCACTCCACCGTCAGCTGCGTCAGGATGCCAAACTTATCCTAGAAGCGCGCGATGAGCATCCGCTCTTCCGTCATGGACTCGATTGCCGAACGCAAGCCTTCGCGGCCGGTTCCGCTTTCCTTCACACCACCATAAGGCATGTGCTCCGCGCGCCAGGAGGTCGCCTCATTGATAAGGACGGCGCCCGCCGCGATCTCGCGGAAGGCCTGCGTGATGCGGCCCCAGTCTTTGGTGAAGACGGCGGCCTGCAGACCGTAGCGCGAGTCGTTGACGGCGGCGATGGCCTCATCGAAGCTGTCGTAAGGATTGAGGAAGACGACGGGTGCGAAGGCCTCTTCTCTGAAAAGCGGTGTGGTGTGCGGCACCTTTGCCAGCAGTGACGGTGAGAGCTGCGCGCCGCGGCGCTCGCCGCCGGTGATGAGTCGCGCGCCGGCATCGACAGCCTTCTCGATCCAGTCGGCGGCGCGCTCGGCAGCAGCGAGTGAAATCATGGGACCGATCTGCGTCTGTTCATCAAGTGGATCGCCGGCGTGCATCTGCTCGATGCCTTCGGTAAGGCGCTGCGCGAGCGTCTGCCAGCGCGTTTTGTGGACGAAGACGCGCTGGACCGAAATGCAGCTTTGCCCGGAGTAGCTGAATCCTCCGGTGAGAATGGATTGCGCGGCGAGATCGAGATCCGCATCCTCATGAACGATCATGGCCGCGTTGCCGCCGAGCTCCAGCGTACAGCGCAGGCGCGGGGCCATCGCTTTGAGCTTCCAACCCACCGCAGCGCTGCCGGTAAAGGTGAGCATGCGCAGGCGCGAGTCGGCGAGCATGCCGGCTGTGACCTCGTTCGAGCAGGGCAGAACGCTGATGGCGCCGCGCGGCCAGCCTGCATCCACCGCCATTTCGCCGAGGCGCAAGGCGCTGAGCGGCGTCTGCGGCGCGGGCTTGATGATGATGGGATTGCCGGAGGCGATCGCCGGCGCGAGCTTGTGCGCAACAAGGTTCACCGGGAAATTGAATGGGGTAATGCCGAGAATAGGCCCGATGGGGAAACGCCGGATAAGCGCTGCGCGGTTCTCGTTACCGGCGGTCCAGTCGAGCGGCAGTAGCTCTCCGTTGATGCGCTTGGCTTCTTCAGCAGCAACGCGGAAGGTCTGGATGGCGCGCTGGACTTCCGTGCGTGCGGCAGACAGCGGCTTGCCGGCTTCGAGCGCGATGCCACGGGCAAGGTCGAGTGATTCGCGCTCAATGCGGGCTGCGATGTGTTCCAGGACGGCCGCGCGACGCCACGATGGCAGCGATTTTGTTTCGGCAAAAGCCTTCTCCGCCGCGCGGAGCGCTTCGTCTGCATCGCCGCCGGTGGCCTGGCATACCGAGGCGATCACGTGATTATCGTAGGGGCTGCGCACCTCGGCAGTGGCTTCGCTGTTGCGCAGATTGCCGGCAATCATGAGGGGCGTGGCGGCAGGCGAGCCTTGGGTTGCGGCCCGTTTGGCTTTGGAGATCGGCATCGCCCTATGGTAGCGGGAGGAGGGAGCAAAGCAGGGTGTCGGAGGCAACCGGAAACTAAACATGCAGCAAACTTTGGTCACGGCGAAGTTTCGGCGAAGAAGGGGCGTTTCAAATCCGGAATCGAATCCTTCCACGTGCAACGTTCTGGTGAAGAATAGGCGAAACGCAGACTATGGTGTCCGCAGGCAAGATTTTTTACCACTGCTTTTTTGAGGTGATGCAATGACCAGTGCCCTCCCCCGACCCTATGTCCCTGTAACGCAGCTTCTGATGGCCGTGATGCAGATCGCGGCGCAACACCACCGCGCCGGACGTGCTGCTGCGGCGAGAACGATGTACCTAGAAGTCTTGCAGATGGACCCGCGCCATGCGGATGCGCTCTTTCTGCTGGGAGTGCTGGAGCGCCAGGGTGGACAGCTGGAAGAGGCACGCCGGCGGTTGACCGAAGCGGCGCGCTGGGCGGCGGATCGCGCTCCGATGGATGCCGAACTGCGGATTGTGGAACAGCTTCTGCAGCGGCGTGACCGCAAGCCGGCGCAGGCTTGGCGGGAGACGCGGTGTGCGACGGACTGCTCTGCCCTGCCGATGGCGGCGCGCGCATAATGCGCGAAGCCGGCCGCGAGATCAGCCCGTTACAATGAAGAAGGCAGCCTGCGCGGTAGAACCGCCTGAGCGCGCCGTATCTCGCCGTAACAGGACTGGAATGACACTCGCGTCTACCACTTTGCAGCAGACCGTCGAACAGGCCGCACAGCAGGCCGGTCTCACCATTTTGACCGCCACCGAGGGTACGGATTTCCACGGGAAGCCAACCTCTATCTTCCGGATCGGATTGTCGGCCGACAGCGCCAACGAGCGCACGCTGACACTGGAATTGAGCGAGGGTTTTGCACCCGCGACAGACGATCAGAAGCAGGGGCTCGCCATTTATCTGCAGCAGGCGGCGAAGCGGCTGCGGAATCCGAATCCGAATGCGATGGTCTCCCTTGCCGGATTGCCGCTGGTTTGCCGCGAGTTCAAGTGGCCGTTCCACTTGTCGACATCAGGCGCGGATACCTACCTGGTGCATGGGGTGGTTGGTCTGGAAGACGGCGGCGGGGCACTCTTGCATGCAAAGGTGGCAGCGAGCATGACCGTGACCTTCGCGGAAGTCGTGTCTGCTCCGGAGCAGCCATACGCGGAAGCATTTATCTACAACGCGGTGCGCAAGACACTGGACCAGGGACAACTGGAGATGTTGAAGTCGGGCAATCGCCAACCGGTGCCGGTGACCACGCGCTACTACAGCCGGTGGCAGAAGAAATTCATCTTCTCCGACACGACCGAGACGGCGCGGCGCGAGTTCCTGAAGATGAAGGTCTACTGGCTTTCCGCGGCGCTGGGCGGCAATGAGCCGGTGTGGATCGCCGATGACTACGACGCGCAATATCTGAATACGGCGCCGGAAGAGTTGCGGAAAGAAGCTGCGCAGTTGGCGCAAGAAGGGTGGCTGGCGCTCGACGGCGAGTTTGCCGCGGCAACCCCGAAGCTGGCCGGAGAGGCCGAGCAATATCGCGCGTTGCTGGTCCATGGACTCTCGCTGACCAAGCCGGAGTTCAATGAAGAGATGCGGCACGGCCACACCAATATGTAGCCCGCCTGAAAAGGCCTTTTCTTTCAGGAGATCCGGTGAAGCAAAGGAAGTGGCGAAGGACACGCACGCGAAGTGGCTCATCATTGTCTCCGCGCACGACCACACCGTGTACCCGGGACCTGCGCTTGCATGGCCTAAAGCAGTGGGCGCGGCGACATATATCTCCGATACTCCCTGCGGGCATCTGATCATGGAATGCGATGCGGAGCAGGTGTCGGAACGTGTGGAGAAGTTTCTCGCCCAGTAGATGGCTGCTCAGGAGCGGTAATTGCTTCGCGGATTCTTGCGTATGGCGCTGTGTCAGCAAACGCTACGTCGCGTCCATCCCGACGCACACCCAGCTTCTTCCATAGTTCATCCAGATTGACCTGCACGGGTGACGTGCTCCACGAACGATACTGCTGTGAAAGCACGTGCGTGCCGGTTGCTTTGTCACCCATTTCGAGAGCGCGCGTCAGCGGCCAATCGTGGTCGATGGTTCCGCCAGCCTCGACGATAGCGCGCAGCGCGTGCTGGAGGCCTTTGCGGTTGCCGGTCGCGACACGAATCTGCACATCGGCCACGAGGCAGAAGAGAGCGCCACCCCAGTATGTGCGGCCCCAGGTGTGGGTGCGATCGAGACCTTCGTCGCCGGACTGCGGCTCTCCCTTCGGCATGCCATCGAGCATGTCGCGCCATATCTGTTTGGCCTGCAACTCACCAGCCTGCACGCGCGCAATGGGTTCAATGTAGGTGGCGAGGCCTTCTTCCATCCAGTGCTGGTCGTCGGGCAAAGTCGGGAACGCTGTGTGCACGAGTTCGTGCGTGATGGTCCAATCCTCTGTGAGTTCTTGTGCCGAAATGTGCTGGCCGAGACCGATGCGCGTGAAGGACGGCCAGCCGCCGACGTCACCCCACGTTGTGCCGTGTACGCCATCACCGCCTGCCATGGGAACGATGAGGATGCGGACACGGGGCACGGGAAAGTGGCCGTAGTACGTCGCGACGGCCCGTGCCGCCATCTCAATGCGCTTCACAATGATGTCGTCGGTGAGATCGAGATCACCCTTGGCGAAATCCACTTGAAGAATGGCACCGCCGATTGCGAGCCGGCGCGTGGTGCGCGGCGGTCCGTATCGGCGCGCCGGGTCCCATTGAGCTTGCGCGGGCAGAATCGCTCGCGATATCGCAAGCGACCCCAATATCCGGAGAGCGGCACGGCGGCTCAGATGGGAGATCATGCTGTCTGTGAGACACCCGCAACGGCCATTCGGTAACAGGCGGCGTCAGGGCGTTGTGATGCCGAGCGTGCGCAACCAGGTGGCCGCCAAGTCTGGCCAGTGGGTGACGGGCAGCTTGGTAGGCCGCAACCCGTAGCCGTGGCCGCCGTTTGCATAGAGGTGCATCTCCGCCGGCACCTTGGCCTGCTTCAGGGCTTCGTAATACACCCATGCGTTCTCCACCTTCACCGGGTCGTCTTCAGCCTGAATGAGAAAGCTGGGTGGAGTGAGCGCGACGGGCTTCACTTCCGGGTGCACGGTGTGGGTGTCCTCCGATTCCAGATAACCGGGATAGATGAGCAGCGTGAAGTCAGGGCGCGCACTGAGTTTGTCAGCGTCGTCGATAGCGGGATAGATCGCATCGGCTGCGTGGGCGCCTAGTACCGCGACCAGATGACCGCCCGCAGAGAAGCCGAGCACGCCGACACGGTTCGCATCGAGCTGCCATTCCGATGCATGCTGACGCACGAGGCGAACAGCGCGCTGCGCATCGGCAATGTCCTGCGTGTATTTCGGGAACGGCCCCGCGTCCGGCACTCGGTACTTCACGAGCGCGCAGTTCACGCCGATGCTGTTGAGCCAGTCGCAGACTTCGGTGCCTTCGAGATCGTAGGCGATGATACGATATGCGCCGCCAGGAAACACGACGACGGCAGCGCCGGTATTCTTTCCGTTAGCCGCGGGATAGAAGGCGAGTGTTGGCTTGGAGACAAAGCCGATGCGCGCCACGCGCTTGCCGGCGATCAGATTATTTAGTATAAGTGTTGGAAACTAGTCATTATGGACGCATTGACGCCGGGATATTGTTTACTAGACGACTCATAAGTAATTGTGGACACATTGACGCCCGGATATTGTTTATTGGACGACTCACAAGTCATTGAGGACACATTCACGCCCGAATATTGTTTATTGGACGACTCACATCAACATTAGACAATTTGTTCAATAGATTACGTGAAATATGTTCGGTACTTTTTAGGGTGTCCGTGGAAAAGTATGTTTATGTTTGTGAGAGGTAATTTTTTTAATGTAGAGAGTGGATATTTCTTTAGTTGATTTAACTAGACAAATTTTAAATACTATAATTTTAGTTTTCATTGATATAATTAATGTAATTTTTATTATAATAATTAAGTATTATAATGTACAATACTAAATATTATCATTACATTCATTATTGTAATATAAAATAATGATTTATTGTATATATTTTAATTATTTTTGTTATTTTTATTACTATAAATTATATTAATTAATGCATTAAATAGTAAATATTGTAACTAAATAAATCAATTATGATATTATTAACTAAATAATAATAAAATAATATAATTCTTATAATCATATCAAATACTGTGATTAGTTTGTACTAATAAGTTACTGTAATTATTTAAAATTATTATTGTTATAAATTATAATGACTATAATTTTATTTATAATTAATTGTACTATTGTAATTAAATTAATTTTTGTAATGAATAATTAAACAAAAATAATTACCGTATTTATTATATTTACAATTTAAAAAATTAATAATTACTATAACTACTATATTGAATAATTTAAATTTTATTATTATTATAATTAAAAACAATAAAATACATGTATTATAGGCTTGTTTTAAATTAGTATATTTAAAATTGTAAATAAAACTATGAAATAAAAATAATGAAATAAAACAATAAATAGTATGTAGTAGATTGAAGACAATAAACGATCAATGTTATACCATATATCTTATATAATATATATTATATAATAAATAAGTCCAAAAGAATAACTTAGAGCTTCTATATACAAAACTTTTACATACTTCTTCCATGTCGCGTAAGGAGTGGTGGTCTAGTGGCTAAAGCCTCCATGTGGTAGCCAAGAGGTTCAAGGATCGATTCCCTTGATCCTCAACCTTGAATGGGCGTAGGGTAGGTAGGTGGGTGGGTTGGTCGGTCGGTCGGTCGGTAGGTATGTAGGCGGCCTAGTAGGCTAGGTGGACCTTCGTACACACATGCATTTTTTTTACATACGCACGCTTTAACGTAAGTGTCCATTTAGTATTAAGTTTTGTCCCAAAAGTATTGTCCTAAAAGTATTGTCCAAATCAACAATCCATGGGGTGTACGGCATGGTCCAACAAGACACGTCGTAGACCACACGGATTCGAGTACTATATGTTTTTAAGTCACGTCTTTTATGACTTCAATATATGTCATATTCCATGTCTAGATACCCCACAATCTCTTGTAGTGACAACCGAGAGGATACCAATTTAACCCACACTACTAAGTGCAAAAATGTGATCCAATATAAGCCCAAAGCCACCACCCTGCATGTGTCCTAGTCCGGAATAGTCACGCTTTAGTGCTAATATGTTGTGTAGTCCGTGCTTCACTACTTACTCCCTTCCACATAACTACGCACAAGTTGAAGGCAACCAATATCAACAAATACTTTCACGCCTTATGCTTGTTCTAGGTACCACATGCTCATCCCGTATGGCCTAAGTACAAGGTAATCAATATCTAAGATACTTCACACCTTGTGCTCCGTTGACTCCTTTCATATCTCAACTCCCCCACAATAAGCCCAAGGTACTTGATATTTCTCAATACCTCACACCTTGGCTTATGGCGAATGAGTTACCAATCCTACTTGTAGGGTATACTAATCCCTGTTCTAATTATGAAGTGGGTGCAATATCATGGGCATAACTTTTGTACCATTGACCCTCCATATTAACACGCAAGCCAATGAACAATGGCCCCTCCCCACGAGTTAGGTCCCACCTTCAGCTGGCTCCCCATGAATCAACCCTTTATACGCTAACAAACTTAGACCTTTATAATTACCAGGTCCTTTCGGCCTTGGTTTTAATCCATACACACCTTTTATGGGTCCTCCCAATCCACGGTCCTAGATTAATTCCCGTTTAATGGCATACCCCCAGTTAGGCCAAGTCACTTATTAATCTAGTTGTTGGCCACGTCACCATTCTTCATAACCAACTCGTTTTAATAAAGCCCATAAGGCGTTTAATGTATGATTATCCCCTTCCTCTGAACTTTTGGTTGGTACCGCCACAGGGCTAATAATCCCTCCAGGGCTCGGTGCTTTGGCACCTCTAACCACCCAATAACTTCAGAAGCCAGAGTTGAACCAGACTATGACCCGTTGCCGGTTGTAGCATGGGTAACGACCTCCCTACCCCCTGGGTTAACCCAACCGGTGGTTGCTGGCGTGGACCGAGGAGGTTGAGACCCGTTGGCGACCCCTTGCCTCGTTGGCGTGTCCACGTAGGTCTCGGCTGACGTGGCCCTTGGCTCCCTGAACCCCGCTGGCGACCTCTTGACCCGTTGATTCGTCCACGTAGGTCTCAACCGACTTACAACTTGCCTCAGAGTACTCGTTAACCCCCTCACTCGCCTCAAACCAGTTGGGGACGGCTTCCTTCACTGTAAAAATGTCTCTCTTCCGCTTGGCCATATTCATACAGCCATACACTCGTCCGCACACGACATGCTCATTGATGCCATCTCACACATTGTAATTCTTAAAACTAATCCTTTATTTTAATATGCTGGACCTCTTACAAATTAACTCGTGTCTTTGTCAATGAACCCAAATCTATAATCCTGATTTTTCAACCAGCGCTTCCACACTTCACTTGGCCAAACTTAACCCATCTTCTACTTCGGATCTCATCAGAGTCCGCTACAATCTAATTACATTACTACCCTATCCTAATCCAGCCCTCAATGCTAGAGTAGATTTTGATTTCGCTCTCCCGTTTGGATCTGGGTCTTCCCTCCTTGCTGCCAAATCCACTTTGCTGGATCCGTTTAAGGGCCGAAGCTATCGCCTCTCCGGCCGCACCAAGTCCACTGATCTTCTTCCCAAGAGCCTCACAGCTCTTGCAGAACATTCCTTCGAGGCGGCGGACCTCTAGCGATCTCGCCTCTGGCCTCTCCTGTCTGCCCTCTTATGTTTGAAGTGAGAGAGAGTCTGAGGCAGTTGGGACTGCCGAATGCAACCCATGATGCCCGGTTCGAGCCTTGGCTGCCCGCTGCCCTCAATACCCGAAACCCTGGCCCCCAAGGACAATACCCGGTCCCACGAGTCGGGTCTGTTCAACTAGGCCGAAGCCTTCTCTCAAACCGCCCTTAGAATGAACCTTACTCTCCACTCAATCAAGACGGGTCATTAACCTATTTGGCCCAATTAACTCCTCGGCCATTGGTCACTAATATAATTGTTATCCCTTAACTTCTAACACTGCTAACACATCAACCTCCAAACTTGAAAGAAGGCCAAATCTAATTTCCCACTTCCAATCCTTCAACCCACTCTTTTTATGATTCCTTTTTGACAACATAAATTCGAATCGTCATTAGAATGACGGGTAATCGTAAAATCAAATATGAGCCACAACTTTGGGCTTATATCGAACCCATAATGTAATATCACATGATAAACCATGCCAATCCTATTTCTACATTTAGCACACCAAATGCGCCCAAGGGTGGCGGTGCCTTTGAGTATGTCTCCAATACACTCTTCATATTTGTTGAGTGGTGTTGGTGAGAATATCATTCTTTAAAATGCCCGTGGGCTTTGTCGAAACCTCTTGTAATCTTGGACAAAAAGTTTTCTACCTTTTTCTTATGTCATTTACAATGCACGAGGCATTGATGGAGGGATTCGTACATAGCAAATGCTAAGGGCCACTTCACACACGAGACTGAGAGCCCGTGACCATTACACTTCAAGCACTCTCATTGGTGGAAAAGGCGGAGCCGGTCCAAGTTCGCTTCACACTACGCTTGAGGGACCAACGGAGTATGTGAATGCAAGATGGATGTAAAGTCTACATGGATTCCTACATGGCATCGAATGGATCATGTTTCATGGTCACTTGGACTATTTTCAAAAACCACCTCTTGGAGGTAGGCCTAACACAAAACCGGGAGACCATGGCACTCCGAACGCTCACAACCGTTGATTTATTCTATTTTATCATGTGTGAGGACCCGCATGAATAGAAATTCATTGAAATAGCATTTGGTTGAGGGCCCAGTCACATATGACTTCACACTACACTTGAGGGTCCGTGACCACACTACATGATTTTGGAGGTGTGTTGGGACGGCCTTTGGACACTTTCTTTTGGGCTCTCACAATTTCATGGTCACGGCTCTTGGCTCGTGTGTGAAGTGGCCCTAAGCTTCACGAGAATGTTGTACCTTCTTCCATTCATATGGCTAGGGTGATGCCAATGATGACCTCCTTCCATGAAATGTATGTGAGATGACCAAAGCTTACTACAAACCTTTTCTAACCCTTTCAAAAAATATCCAACTTTTTAATATGGAATTTTGATCACAAGGAATGTTGGGTATCGTTAAATGAAACTTGTTACCGTAGGGTATAGCCGCTTGGGCATTGTTTCGCCTAACAATTGATGAAATGTAAAAAATGATTAGGCAATTCAAAAAATAATATCTGAAAGTCGAACAATATTAAACCATTAAATGATAATACATTTTTCTAGGTGATATAGCAAACACAAAGGTGGATATTAAATTACTTGAGTGACTAGCTCAACCCAGTTAGATTTTTATTTTTTATAGGCAAACGAATAGTGATAATTTCTGATAAATTTAGGCAAACTTGTAAATGATTATCTTATAACCTAACGCTGTAGCAACCTAGGTACACAGCGCCCAATCAGAAACCCGTGCATATGTTCCACAAACCAATGAAAATCCCGCCCGTAACCTAAAATACCAAATTAACTGCTAGCTGAAATTGATTATAGCTGAGCTTGAGAAATAAGTAGGTAAAATTCAAAACTTATGGAAATTATGAAAATTTAAATAATTTTTTTAAATTATATAATTTTCAATAATCATAAAAACGAAATAATATCAGACATGTAACCGAACGGACTTGGAAAGACGAGGATATCGAGCGATCGTGCCCCGAGTCTCCCGAGACACTTGTTTTCAAATAGGAAACTCATAATGTTACCGACTCTAATTGTCTTGCCTCGAAACTAACTCAAACCATGGCATAAATCACCACCACTGAATGCAACACAACGCTATTTGTATTCATTTTGGGGGGGATGATAGATTTACAGTGTTGCAATTATTGTCACTTACCAAGTGATTTTTCATCCAAATTTCAATCATCCATGACAATATTTCATCACAAGTTGTTGACAAGAGAAGGTAGGGTTTTGGCCAATGGATGAACTCGTCCATCATCCATGACAATATTTGTTCACTTATTCATAAGAAGTGTCATCCGAAAAGTTACCATAGTGACATAAAATACCATATGACACTAAATATCTTATTTAAGTGTCAGCGACTTTTAAAGACGGTCATATATATAGGATGGGTGACCTTCCTAGGGTTTTGTTTTTGAAAACACTGTCACCGTTATGGCCCACTCAATCATATTGAGGGTATTTGGGTTAACTAGATATTTTCAAACCAATCATATGGAAACCTCGTGGCTTTGTCCTTGGGGGTGATAGTGTGGGGCCAACTTGTCTGCACATGTTCAAGGTGTTCATTGTAAGAAAAAGACAATATTTCTCGAGGTCCCAATCTACCTCATGATGCCCATCATGGGATTACATGTAGAATGAAGCAAAGCATATATAATACACGCTAATGACGACATCGGAATCGTCTTTCTATTCTCTAGCGCATGTCACACTCTTAAACCAAAGATTAACATTGTGCTCATATTTGAACTTATAATGTTTGTAGGGTAGGGAGCTACTACCGTATGTGATTATTGCCGATGATACTCCCTATGCGGCTTTAGATATTTTTGGTCCTCCGACATTGGGATTCGCTCGCTCGTAACCTCGGTGGATATTTTCCGTGGCCGTTTATATATATATGGTTGTGGGCATGCATCCCAAGGGGTGCATAATCCTAACAACAATTATGTTCATTTGGGTACAAGTGCCATAATCATGCACACCTCTAGCGAGTTCAAACCTCAAATAGATTCTAGCGAATCCATGCGGAATTCATGACTTTTTAAAAATATATCAAAGTAGTGTTGTGACATCCTCCATGTAACAAACAAATGATATGGTGACAAGTGATGAGAGTCATATAAACGGAAGGTTAGGTTAAATTCATCAATGACCATCTGCATCTCTTGATATGTAGGTTATTGAATCAAACAACATTGTTTTAGACATGTTCTACTGTATCCTGAAACCCCATCTTTCTTAGGATCCAAAAGAGCTCAATGTAAGATGTCAAACAAATGATTCTATCGAATCTACCAGTTTACTCATTGTAAGGGAATGTTGATGCTGTACCAAGCAATGCCAAGAGCTCATTCCAGTGATCGGGGAGATTTTTGGGCATAACCGGTTGAGATCCTAGTGTTTGCAAGTCCAACCGGTTACATGTTGACATCCTCCGGTTTTCCTTTATTAAATTGGGGTATATTCTATAAATTCCTCTAAAATGATCGGTAATTTTCCTGCAGTCTTGAACTTCAACCGGTTATTTCTCAAACTCAACCGGTTCATTTGTAACTAACTGCCGGTTCTCCCTGATCATTGGCTCGTTTGTTGGCTTGCAAACGGGGAACAACTTTGTGTGCTTGGCTCCATAAATTTGTTGTGGATTTACACATGACATGAAGTCTATATTCAAGGGCGACATGGACGGCTCGCGATGCTCGGCGTCGAGCTTGTGATTGTCCTGGTCGTGCTCGGCCGCCATCTCGTCGTGGTGCTGTGCTGCCACGTTCTTCTCCGGTTGCGTCCCTTGCTCAGCCGTGAAGTCCGGCGCTCCTTCATTCGTTCTGTAATCGTTGGT
>CAWCRD010000004.1:0-97206 GCA_963797895.1 uncultured Acidobacteriaceae bacterium | reverse complement strand
CGAATCCCCATGTAGAGCCCTGGGTGCAGGGCGATCCGCTGCGTTGGCGCACCATCTGGACACCACCACGCGTGTCAACTGGACAATAGTTTCTCCTGCCGTTTTCCGACGAACAGGTAATCGTTTGTGCGCTCGCCGCGGGTGCTGCTGTAGCGGCCAATGCCATGATGCCCAAAGCCGTGAGAAGAAATCCTCGTATCCGCATTCGTAACTCCTCCCGCCGGAATGCTACACGCAAATCGGTCGAGAAGTCCGAAATCCTCAAACATTGAACTTGAAAAAGAGGATGTCGCCATCCTTGACCACGTATTCCTTGCCTTCGGAACGGAGCAGGCCTTTTTCCTTGACGGCCTGCTCGCTGCCGAGGGCGAAGAGGTCGTCGGACGAGTAGCAGTCGGCCTTGATGAAGCCTTTCTCGAAGTCCGAGTGGATGACACCGGCTGCGCCCGGGGCTTTCGTGCCGCGGCGGATGGTCCAGGCGCGGACCTCCTGCACCCCGGCGGTGAAGTAGGTGATGAGATCCAGCAGGCGATAGGCGGCGTGGATGAGGCGATTGAGACCGGGCTCAGCAAGGCCCATATCGTTGAGAAATTCATTGCGCTCGGCAGGCTCGAGTTGCGCGATTTCCGCTTCCAGCGCGCCACAGATGCGGACGACCTGGCTGCCCTCTTCGGCGGCCCGCTTTTCAACCGCAGCGGTATAGGCGTTGCCTGCGGAGAGGCCGGCTTCGTCCACGTTGGCCACGTAAAGCTGGGGCTTCGCCGTGAGTAGAAATAGATCGCGCGCAATTGGTTTCTCATCTGGCGCGAGCTCGACTGTGCGCGCGGGCTTGCCGGCATTGAGCGCAGCCAGGAGTTTCTGGAGGACTGCGAGTTCGGCCTTGACCTTCGGATCGTTCGACTTCGCGGCCTTCTCGGCTTTGGCGTGGCGCTTTTCTACCGTGTCGAGGTCAGCGAGGAGCAGTTCTGTATTGATGATGTCGATATCGTGCAGCGGATTGACAGCGCCGGCGACGTGCACGACTTCCGGATCATCGAAGCAACGGACGACGTGCGCGATAGCATCGGTGGCGCGGATGTGGCCGAGAAACTGGTTGCCGAGGCCCTCGCCCTTGGACGCACCCTCGACGAGGCCGGCGATGTCGATGAACTCCATCGTGGTGGGGACAAGGCTTTTGGGATGGATAAGATCGGCGATTTTGGTGAGGCGTTCATCGGGCACGGTCACGACGCCGGTATTGGGATCGATGGTGCAGAAGGGATAGTTGGCGGCCTGAGCCTTGGCCGATGTGAGGGCATTGAAGATGGTGCTCTTGCCGACATTGGGCAAGCCGACGATTCCGCAATTCAGGGGCACTAGAACTTTCCTTTTCTATCCATTGAAACATGGAGAAGGAAAGCGCAGGTGCGCCGGCGGCCTACGCCGCGGACAGTGGGACTGCTCCAGACAAACAGCCGGGCGCTCCGCCGTCTGCGGAGCAGGTCTCACAAGGCAGCGTGACTGAAGAACGTCCTCATCGCTTGAGCGCTATTTCTTGTCATGAGCTTCAGGATCGTAAGCATCTTGATCATGGGGAGAGCCCTTTCCAAGTGATATGCGAACAGGATGTCGAACGAAGTTGTCTGCCGCGTGAATCACGCAACAAAATTGCGAGAATTCGGCTGCCGGCATCGCGTGCGAGAGGCGGCCAGGAATTCAGGGGCGAGGAGCCCACAGGGTCATTTTGATACCGCGCGACGTCCAATGTTGCAACTGAGCGGTTAGTTCGCCGCGCGAGCTTTAACCTTCGGGGTGGCTGAGCTTTTGATCTGTTTGCAGAATCTCCGCGGTCTTTTCCGGCTCAAGCTCCTGGAGAATTTTGAGCAATTGGCCGGGGTCGAAGGTTTCCAGGTAGTGGTCTGCGCCATCGCAGCGATCCCTTCCAAGCGTGCCGGCAAGGACAACCGGTAAGCCCGGGTGACTCTCCTTGATGTGCTTCACGAGCAAGCTGCAGGGCAGATCGCGGACACCAGGGTCGAGAACAATCCCATCAACCGCG
Source organism: uncultured Acidobacteriaceae bacterium (assembly GCA_963797895.1). Taxonomy (GTDB): domain Bacteria; phylum Acidobacteriota; class Terriglobia; order Terriglobales; family Acidobacteriaceae; genus KBS-83. Next base: position 95,168 of record CAWCRD010000004.1, on the reverse strand, counting down.
GGAAATTTTGTGAGCGTCTCGAGGGCTTCTTCTCCGCTATAAGCAGTGATCACATTAAACTTTGCAGTCTCGATGACCAGCTTGCGAGTGGAGATATTGCCGGAATACTCCTGGTCGATGATGAGAAAGCAGGGACGGATCATAGATAACTATGATGCGTGGCTGAGCGTCGATAGGGCGACAGTTAGCGCCGGAGCGGGTGCCTCGACATGACCTCCCAAATGTGTCAGGCTGAAAACATGGTTCGATCGTGTCGACGCATAGTTTGGCACGAAGCGAGGGCGCATTGGGAACCGTTTGCAACGTGTGGTACGGGGTACGGGCGTGGGACGATGGCGAGTGGACTCGTCCATTGAGTCGTGTGCTTATCCTGCTGACCGCATTGCTGTTGATGGTAATGCCGGTGACCGAACATCTGTGCAACTGGGACCGTTTTCTGCGCGGCGGACCGGACGTGGAGTTCAGCATTCTTGCGTGGCTGCTGTTTGCCGCGATGATCGTTCTCTCGATGCATGGAACGATGCTGCATCCCACGGTAATGCACCCTGAGAGTATGCGTTCGTATGTCGCAACGACTATTCGGTGCGATCGAGGTGACACCGGGCTTGTGTCGCGCCGGAGTTTGACCACGCACTCGTCGGGGGGCCATGTGTGGCGACGACAGTCGACCGAGGCAGGCACTGCTTCGGAACTTTGCCAGGCTCTACCGATGCGGATCTGAGTTTCTCTTGCCAGAACGACCGGCTGACGATTGCCCGGTCGATGCAGCTCCTGCTCGAGTATCCGAACCGTTCACCATCGGCTTTGTATGCGTGCCGATGCCGGCATGAGGCAACCATGAAGAAATCTGAAGTCATTCAGGCTTGGCGCGGCATTCTTACCGGCCGCCGGCCGTCCCTTTCGATTGAGATCACCAAGGAATGCCCGTTGCGGTGCCCCGGATGTTACGCGTTTGACCAGGCGCATCTGGGCGGTGAGCAGGAGCTTCGGCAGCTATCGGATTTCCGCGGCGATGAGCTGGTGCGTCGCGTGGTGGCGCTGGTGGATGAACACCAGCCGCTGCATGTGTCGCTGGTAGGCGGCGATCCACTGGTGCGCTATCGCGAGCTGGAGCAGATCATTCCGGCGATGGAGGCGCGTGGTATTCACACGCAGGTAGTGACCAGTGCGTTCCGCCGCATTCCGCCGGAGTGGTCGCGCTTCGAGCGGCTGAACGTTGTGGTATCGATCGACGGGCTGCAGCCCGAGCACGATGAGCGGCGCAAGCCGGCTACGTACGAGCGGATCCTGAAGACCATTGCAGGAAGCCAGGTCACGATCCACTGCACGATCACGGGAAACGTCGCGACACGTCCGGGATATCTCGAAGAGTTTCTCCGCTTCTGGACGCCCCGGCCAGAGATTCGGAAGGTGTGGTTCAGCCTGTTCACGCCGCAGCGCGGTGCGACCGGCCCGGAGATCCTGACTGCGGCGCAGCGGCGCGAGGTGATGGAAGAGCTGCTACGGCTTCGTCCGATGTATCCGTCGCTGGATATGCCGGAGGTCGTGATTCGCGAGATTGCTACACCGCCGAAGAATCCGGCAGAGTGTGTGTTCGCGCGGACCACCATGACCATCTCCGCCGATCTGAAGACCAGGGTGACGCCCTGCCAGTTTGGCGGCGATCCGGATTGCGCGCAATGCGGCTGCATCGCAACGCTGGGTTTGGCGGCGGTGGGGCATCATCGTGTGGCCGGCGCGCTTACCGCGGGACATCTCTTCCGTGCATCCGACAATCTTGGTCGGAGCTGGCGGTGGCTGACGCATCGCACACCGGAACCACAGGCGGAAGCACAGCCCTTCACGATCCTATGAAGCCGGAAGCTGCGATGAGCGAGACTCCATTGACAACGCTTCCTAAGACGCGCTCGGCGACACATTCCGACGCACCGCGGTGCGAGCGGATGCTTCGGGAGGAGCTGGCCGGCTGCAGCGCGGATCTGCACACGCTCGGCTTCGCGCCGGGGACATCGGGCAATGTATCGGCGCGTCTGGATGGGGCGCGCGTACTGGCGACGCCGACGGGCTGCTCGAAGCGCGTGATCGGACCGGAAGATGTCGTGGTCGTAGATATGGACGGCCGGCAATTGGCAGGCGTGCGGCACGTGACCAGCGAAATCGATATGCACCTGGCGATCTACAAGGCGCGGCCGGATGTGGAAGCGGTGGTACATGCGCATCCGGTATTCGCGACTGCCTTTGCCTCAAGCGGACTGGCGCTGGATCAGCCGTTGTGCTCCGAAGTAGTGATGACGCTGGGCTCGATTCCGCTGGCGGACTACGCAACTACCGGCACCTGCGAGGTGCGGAAGACGCTGGCGCCCTATCTGCAGAACCATGACGCAGTGCTGCTGGCGAATCATGGCGTGGTGACATACGGCACGTCACTGATGGATGCCCTGATGAAGATGGAGACGGTGGAGCACTTTGCGCAGATTTGCTCGGTCACTCGGCAGCTGGGCGGCGGGGTGATGCTCGAAGGCAAACATCTGACCGATCTGCTGCAGGCACGGGCTGCGTATATGCAACGCGCGGGACGGCGCGTCTACGGCGCGAACGGCGGGTCAACGCACGCTGCGCAGATGCTCTGAAGGCGAAATTACGTCAGATCTTGATAAAAATCTTTTTGCGGTAGAGCGGCAGCACGAGCAGCCAGCACACCAGCACGTAGAGCAATGAGTATGCCAGCGAGCCGAGTGCCGGATACGAAGGCATGACCGCAGCAATGTGCTCAGCGGTCCAGCGCAGGACATTGCTATGCGCGCCAACGCGAACATTGCCGAGGCAGGCAGCCATGACTTCCGAGATGAAATATGCCGTGATGGCATTCATGCCGAAAACCAGCAACGGCCAGGTGCCGCGACGGTAGTTGCGTACCTGAACCAGAAACCAGAATGCCGCGAGAATGAGCAGCGACCACCCTGCCGCGTAGAGGACGAAGCTCGATGTCCAGAGCTTTTTGTTCAGCGGGAACCAGGGGTTCCAGATAAGGCCGAGGACGACGCCGCTTAGGCCGGCAACGGCAAGCCCGAGCGCCTTTCGCGCATCCGAACGCGGTGAGCGCAGGAACAGGCCAGCAAGCACGCCGATGAGTGTGGTGCCGAGCGAAGGGATGGTGGAGAGCAGGCCCTCGGGGTCGCGCGTGTGCTCATAAAGATGCGGCGCGGAGAAGAGATGGCGGTCGAGCCAGGCGACGAGGTTGGCGTCGTGGTCGAGGAATGGGATGTCGCGACCGGGCACGCCAAAACCGGGGACGGGCACGAAGCGCATCAGGAAGTAGTAGCCAGCTAAGCAGACGACGAGCAAGCCGATCTTGTCCGCGATGGTGGGCTGGCCGGCAGCGGAACCGGCGGGGCGGCGAACCCAGATGTAGAGTGTGGCAATGATGAGATAGCAGAGCGCGATGCGCGGCAGGACTCCGTAATAACGCATGGTGGACAGGCGGAAGAATGGGGCGCTGTTCACAACCAGGCCGAGCAGGAAGATGATGATGGCGCGCCGAACGGTGTGAGCGAAGAGTGAAGCGCGCGTGACGCCGCGTGCGAGACGCGACTCCGTAGAGAAAACAATCGACGCGCCGACCAGGAAGAGGAAGGTGGGAAAGACGAGATCGGTGGGCGTGAAGCCATTCCATTCCGCGTGTTTCAGGGCCCAGAAAGCCCGATCGCTGCCGTTGTCGTTAACCAGAATCATGAACGCGATGGTGAGGCCGCGCAGCAAGTCGACCGCGAGATAACGCTTCGAGGACGACACGGGAGAGACCAATGGGTCAGGAGCGGATACAGTGCGTGTGGCGGAGCTCATAGCGGAGTGAGAAGAAGATTACGAGCTTTGCCGATGGATGAAAAGAGGCAAGAGACGATTGCGGAGTAGCTTGCCGGGTGACGAAAGAGTGTCCGAGGGTGGGACCCCGGCACGATGTACACTCGGGAACAGCAACCTATACGCGAGCATTCTCTGCTCGCATCGACTGATAACGAAGACACCTGGGATGTACGGGAAGGCGGTGAAATGCCGCCACTGCCCCGCAACTGTATGCGCGTTTGCTGCTGGTCCGCCGTTCTGTAAGAGGCGGAATGAGCAGCGCCTGACTGCCACGAACCACTGGATCCGTTTGATCCGGGAAGGGGCAGGAGGGCGGTGATGAAGCCAGCGCGCGAGTCAGGAGACCGGTCCCGGCGTGCGTTGTATGAACCGCGTTCCGAGGGGAACGAAGGAGAGCCCTGATGTTTGTACGCATATGGCGCGCCTTGCGCCGGTTTCTAGCTGCATCCCTGCTCATAAGTGCTGCTGCGTCGCTCGGCTTCGCAGCCGAGGTGCATGGCCGAGTTACCGATCCGTTGGGCGCTCCGGTTGCCGGCGCGGAGCTTGCGCTGCTTGAGGGCGGCAAGATTGTCACCACAGGACGCAGCGCGCCTGACGGAACGTATTCCATGCGCACCGGCGAGACCGGTCATTTTTATGTGGTGGTCGTGAGCCAGACCTTCCGGCAGATTTCGACTCCGGGCTTTTATGCCGGAGTGCTGGATTCGCGTTTGCAGAACGTGGTGCTGGAGCCGGCGCGCATCAACCAGCAGGTGGTGGTGACAGCGACCGGCACGCCGACCCCGGAGGCGCAGGTAAGCGGGGCCATCACGGCAGTGCAGCAGCCGGAGTTTCGCAATCGCGCGGTGATCGTGGACGCGCTGCGGCAGGCGCCAGGAACGTTTCTGGTGCAGCAGGGAAGGTATGGCGGGGTGACGTCGCTGTTTGTGCGCGGCGGCAACTCGGCGGCAAATCGCGTGGTGCTGGATGGCGTGCCGATTGAGAACATCGGCGGCGTATTTGACTACAGCACGCTCGCGACGACGGGCATCAAGAGCTTCGAGATCTATCGCGGCGCGAACAGCACGCTGTATGGGTCCGATGCGGCGGCCGGTGTTGTAGACCTGGAAACGCCTCGTGGGACAACGTCCTTTCCGTCGCTGCTGTATGAAGGCGATGCCGGGAACTTTCATACCTATCGCAATGCAGTGCAGGCGGGCGGTACCTGGCATAAGTTGGACTACTACGGCGGCTTCGATGCGCTACGTTCGTCGAACGCGCTGCCGCAGAACGAGTATCACCTGAACACGGAGACTGTGAATCTGGGTTATGCGATCAGCAGCGCGACCTCGCTGCGGGTGACAGCGCGCAACGCGGATGCGGCGGTCGGGCTGCCAGGCCCGTATAGCTTCACGTGGTTGGCGAATGACGGCAAGCAGAGCGACCAGAATACGTATCTATCGGGCACGATCGAAAACCAGACGACGGAGAAGTGGCACAACCTGGTGCGCTATGGGCTCACTCGCAAGCGGGAGCAGAGCGCGCAGTGGTATCCGGCGGGCATTCCGATTGCTTTCGGCAGCACCGATGCAACGTTTACGAACTACTACGGGCTGCTGGTGCCGATTCATGGCGCAAACGGATACAGCACCGGCGGCCAGGTGCTGATGAACTATGGGTCGGCTTTCGGCGGCGTCTATCCCAACTCTAGCGATTCGGCGAATAATCGCGATCAGCTTTACTTTCAAAGCGACTTTCGATTTACGCCGCACCTGACCGGATTGCTGGGCTTCCGGTATCTGGATGAGCGCGGAAGTTATCACAACCCGGCATTTTTTATTTCGCAAACCCTGGAGCGCTCGAACTACGACTACATCGGGCAGTTCGCCGGCGACTTCAAGAACCGCCTGTTCTATACGTTGAGCGGCGATATCGAGAAGAACCAGCTCTACGGCACGGTGGGGCAGCCACGCGCTGGGTTGGCGTACTTTCCCGTGCGGCCGGGCGCGGGCATCGCACATGGCACGAAGCTGACATTCAATTTCGCGAAAGGCATCCAGGAGCCGGACCTGAACTCGCAGATCGGATCGCTGCAGGGGATTCTGGCGCAGTATGGCTACTCCGATCTGATCGCGCAATATCATGTGCCGGCGATCGGCGGCGAGACCAGCCGGAGCTATGACGGCGGCGTGCAGCAGACGTTCTTCAACGAGCGTCTGCTGATGAAGGCGCTCTATTTCCACAACGAGTTCAAGAACCAGATCGAGTTTGTAAGCGGGACGACGCTGCCGCTGATCGGCGTGAGCCCGACGGTGGCGGCGGCTATTGAGAATAGCTACGGCGGAGCGAGCGTGAACTCGCTGGCATTCCGTGCGCAGGGCGCCGAGGTGGAGCTTGAGTCGCAGATCGGCTCGCACATTTTTGCGCGGGGCGGCTACACGTATACCGATGGTGTGGTGCAACGGTCGTTTTCCTCCGATGCAATCGGGCCGCAGGAGAATCCTCTGTTTCCGGGCGTGGAACTGGGCATCAACTCGCCGCTGATCGGCGCGCGGCCCTTCCGGCGTGCTCCGCATGTTGGATTCGCCGGTGTGACCTACACGACGCCGAAGTGGTTTCTGCAGGTGCAGGGCAGTTTCGCCAGCCGCAGCGACGATTCCACCTTCCTGTCGTCGTTCAGCAGCTTGTCCGGGGATAATTCGCTGCTGCTCCCGAACCGTAATCTCGACTTCGCATACGCGAAGATTGATCTGGGCGGCAGCTATCAATGGAAGCCGTGGCTGGCTGTTTACACGCAACTCGATAACCTGGCGAGCAATCAGCACATCGGGCCGATCGGGTATCCTTCGCTGCCGCTTAGCTTCCGCAGCGGGATGCGGTTCGCGATCGGGCACTCCAAGAAATAGACACAACTTGTTGCGCAGCGCGACTGAGAGCTGGAGTCGCGCTGCACGGTGACAGCCAGCGCCGTGCCGCGCCTAAACGAGAGGCAGCAGGCCTCGACGAAGGGTATTCGAGCGTTCTCTACTGCTCGCTCTCAAGCATGCGGATTGCGTCTTTGTAGGTTAGGTCCGGACTGACGGGTCTGTAGTCGGAGCCATCTTCGACGGTTTGAAAGGTGACGCTGTGGATCATCAGAATTTTTCCGGTGAGATTGAGCTTCATGTGGGTGGTCTCCCAGTGGTTCTCTCCCACATTTTTCTGCTCCACTAGGATGGTGCCGCCTTTGTACAGGCGGCCGATGACACCCCAGCCAAAGTTCACATCGGCAATGAGATGAGCATCGAGGCGAGCCATGCGCTTCTGGGCGCAATCGATCCATAGCTCCCCGGCCATGCCGTGGTAGACCTGCGCTTCGCGGTCCGGCGGGATGAATTTCTGATTAGGCTCAAAGCCCAACCGCCACGCAGGACCGCTCGGCGTCTGCGCAATGCCGCGATACGTGTAAAGGAATGCGTCGGGTAGCAGGCGGACCATTTCGTTTTCGCGGTTGCTATCTTCTTTTTCTTTCTTCTGGCGATGTGCCTGCAACTCCGGATGAGCGAGCAGGTTGTCGAGCCGCTCGCGCTCGGCCTTGGCGCGCTCCGGCGTCAGCGGCTTGTCATTGACGGCGACCAGGCGCGCGATATCGCCGTCTTTGGTTTCGACGATGTCCTTAGTGGTGACGCCGTTCTCATCCTGCTTGCGCAGGCGGAAGCGGAAGGGATTCTTATGGTTGGTGGCGTGAAGCTCGTTCCACGACGCGGCGCGGACGAGCGCGACGGGATCTTCAGGCGGCTCCTGCGCAGGCAGATGCGCTGCAAGAAGAAAAACCGCAGGCAGAGCGGCACGCACAACAAGGGCAATCAGGCGAGAGGAAGCCAATCCTGACAAACATTTTCTCCTGGAAGCAGGGTCGCATCTTACACCCAAGCACTTCTCGCGGACCTTGCTGCCGATTCGCTTGCCAAAAGGGTAGCAGCCCCGCGGTGGATATCCTTTACTTAGATCGCAAGACGGCGCAGAGAGTTGTGGCAGGTCAGCGGTTCGATATATAGCATCTTCGGTACGGGCGCAGGTCCCTCCAAGGGCCGCTCCGGTAGCTTTTCTGAACGGAAGCCACGCCGAATGCGAACTCCGCGAATCGCAGTATTGTCGAAAATGCTATAGTTCGCTCAAGAACTTGACGCCGCTCGCAAGCGGTGTGAACTCAGGAGACTTGATATATGGCTGCAGGCGAGTCCGGCGCGGCGGTGATTGGGAAATCGGTCCAGATCCGCGGCGAGGTGAATGGCAGCGAAGATCTGGTAGTGGACGGCGTGGTTGAGGGAACGATCACGCTCAACGACAGCCGGCTGACCATCGGGCAGAACGCAAAGGTCGCGGCCAACGTCTCTGCGAAGGACGTGGTTGTGGTCGGGTCTCTGCAGGGCGACGTGCGCGCTACGGGCAAGGTGGAGTTGAGGCAGGGCTCGACTCTGACGGGCGATCTTACAGCCGCGCGGCTGTCGATCGAAGAGAACGCGAACTTCAAGGGCAAGGTGGACCTGGTGCAGAACGCGCAGAAGGCCCCACAGGCGGCGGAGAAGCGCTAAAGCAATAGCAAATGGCACAGGGGGACGCCGAAGATACGTGTTTAAGAACCCGTTCCAGAAATCCAAGGACGATACGCAATCAAACTCGCCGACGGTGCTGACCGGGCCCCGTATTACTCGGCATTCGAGCGGTTGGGCGAACCTCAAAAAAGATTTGCTGACCGAGAGCGGGCTGTACATCCTGGATATCGGACCCACCTCGCCGACCAACATCAATCTGCTGACCAATGCCGGGCACAGCGTCTACATGGCCGATCTGGTGCCGGAGGCGCAGAGTCCGGAGTGGATGAAAAAGCCGGAAGAAGGCGGCGATCCGGTCTTTGACGTACCAGGCTTCCTTGAGCACAACCTGAACTTTACCGGGCGCGAGTTCGACGCGGTGCTGCTGTGGACGACGCTCGACTATTTGCCCGAGCCGCTGGTACAGCCGACGGTAGACCGTTTGCGCTCCTGCATGCGGCCGGGTGGAAAGGTGCTGGCGCTCTTTCATAACAAGCAGACCGGAGAGAACACCGCCTACTGCCGCTATCACCTGAGCGAGACCGACGCGATCGACATGCAGGGGAGCGCACCCATCCCGCTCCGCCGTTCGTTCACAAATCGCAATATCGAGAAGACCTTCGAGCGCTACAACAGTTGCAAGTTTTTCCTTGCAAAAGACAATCTCTACGAAGTGATCATCACGAGATAAGCTGCTGGCTCCTCCCTCAACTCAACCACGCACTGAAACGCAATTTCGAAATCACTTGTAGGTGGAAGCTACCGGCTAGAGGCCAGAAGCTCCCTCGCCGGAGGCTTGCGCGGCACCTCCGTGAGCGCGGAGACGGGGAAGAGCTGCGGCTCCTCATCGAACCCCATAGTGCGGGCGTAGAGCGTGTCATCCGTGCGCTGGCCGAGGCCGTACTTCTTGCAGGCGGCTCGCAGCAACTCGCGGCAACGCTGGGCGTAGGCCCTGGGCACGAAGGCGGCATTTTCGTAGCGGGTACTGTACAACGGCTCGAGTGCGGGGAAGTGCTCACGGATGAAACCCAGATAGGTTTCCTTCGAACACGGCTTCAGGAAGAGCGGGTTGGCGTAGAGAAAGCAGGCGCGCGCCTGCCGAGAAAGTTCGGCCATACGGTTTAGGGCGGGGCCCGTGTCGGTGAGGCCGGGAAGCAGCGGCGAACACATCACTCCCACGCGAAGGCCGGCCTCGCGCAGACGTCGCACGGTGGCAAAGCGGATGTCCGGCCGGGGTGCGCGCGGCTCGATCAGACGGGCGAGCGCGGCGTCCGGCGTCGTGATGGTCATGTGGATGGTGAGCTCGTTGGTGCGGGCAATTTCGCACAGGTAACGTAGGTCGCGGGCGATGAGCGCCGACTTGGTGACGATGCCTATAGTGAGGCCGCGCTGCTCGGCAAGGACGGCGAGAATGCTCTGCGTGACGCGCAGGCGGCGCTCGATCGGTTGGTAGGGATCGGTGGCAGTCCCGATGGCGATCTCCTCACCCGGGCGAACCTGGCGCAGCTCCTGACGGAGGAGCCACGCGGCGTTGTCCTTGGCAAAGATCTTGTGCTCGAAGTCGGCCGGATCCCGTAGCTCCATAAACTCGTGGGTGTAGCGCGCATAGCAGTAGCGGCAGGCGAACTCGCAGCCGCGGTAGGGATTGACAGCCCAGGTAAAGCGCAGGCTGCGCTTCGAGACGACGCGGCTCAGCAGCGACCGGACCGGCAGCGAGCGGAACTCGACCAGATGCCCCTGGTCGACTTCCGGCGCGTCGGCGGCCATCCGGGCGATGCCAGCTGCGGCCGGCGAAGGAATTTCGGGGAAAAGGGGGAGCGAGTTGGCCTGGATATTCGCCATTTGTTCGCCTCTTAGATCAGAGTAGCCCCTCGCCTGAGCAGCGTCAAGGACGAGACTGCGTCCGCCTGATAGAGTGGGCTGCGATGCGATGGTCTGCACTCTGCCTGGTGTGGTTTCTGATGGCGGCCTCCTCTCCGGGCGGGGGAAAGCCGCCGAAGTGGATGCTTGGGCCGTTTGCACGCCCCGAGCACGCGCTAGCGGTGATTACGGCCCGGCCGGCATCGGTGTTCACGGATCCAATCCTGGGAAAGCCGGTGCACTGGGAGGCGCTGCACACCTTTAATCCGGCAGCAGTAGTGCGCGATGGGAAGGTCGACGTGCTCTACCGTGCCGAAGATGACAGCGGCACAATGCAGATCGGAATGCACACCTCGCGCCTTGGGTTAGCAGTCAGCGAGGATGGGGTGCACTTCACGCGGGAGGCCGCTCCGGTCTTCTATCCCGCGAAAGATAGCGAAGAGGCGCGAGAGTGGCCGGGCGGCACGGAAGATCCACGCGTAGTGGAGTCGCCGGATGGCGGATACGTGCTGACCTACACCCAGTGGAATCGGCAAACGTATCGGGTGGGCATTGCGACCTCGCCCGATCTGCATACCTGGACCAAGCATGGGCCGGCGTTTGGGATGGGCAAGTATGCCAGGCTGAAATACAAGTCGGCGGGAATCGTCACCGAGTGTGTGACGAAAGCGCGCTGTGTTGCGGCCAAGGTGAATGGCCGTTACTGGATGTATTGGGGCGAGGGGGAGATTCACCTGGCGACGTCGGACGATCTTGTGCACTGGGCGCCGATGGAAGGCGCCAACGGTCAGCCAAAGGTGCTGATGCGAGCACGGCGGAGCAGGTTCGATAGCGGATTGCCGGAGGTGGGGCCGCCGCCGGTGCTGACGAAGTACGGCATTGTCCTGCTGTACAACGGCAAGAATGCTGACGGTCCCGGACATGATCCGTCACTGGCGCCGGGGACATATTCCGTCGGGCAGGCTCTGTTTGCGGCAGAGAATCCGGCGAGGCTGCTGGCGCGGACCGAAGAGCCGTTCTTTCAGCCCGAGTTGCCCTGGGAGCGGAGCGGGCAATATACCGCAGGGACTACATTTCGCCGAAGGGCTGGTGTGGTTCCGCGATCGGTGGTTTCTGTATTACGGCTGCGCGGACTCGCGTGTTGGCGTGGCGATGAGTCCCGCTGCTGCAGCCCGATAGAATTCCGATTATGCAATCACTGGAAGGAAAGACCGCGCTGGTAACGGGCGCGGCGAAGAGAATTGGCCGCAGCCTGGCGTTGGCGCTCGCGAAGGCAGGCGCAGATGTGGCGATCACATACCGGAGCTCGGAGGCGGAGGCGCAGGCTGCCGTCGAGGCGATCCAAGAGTATGGCGTACGGGCCGCAGCGGTGCACTGCGATGTCAGCGATGTGGGCTGCGTCGAACGTGCCGTTGACTCGGTGATTCGCCTGCTGGGCAGAATCGATCTGCTGGTGAACAACGCCGGGATGTTCGAGACGCTGCCGCTGGAGTCGATTACGCCGGAGCAGTGGGATGCGATGCAGAACACGAATACGCGGGGGCCATTCCTGGTAGCGCGGGCAGCATATGCGGAGCTGAAGCAGCGCGGCGGGCGCATCGTGAACATCGGGTCGCTGGGCGGCTTGCATCCGTGGGCAACGCATGGGCATTACTGTGTCTCGAAAGCCGCGCTGCACATGCTGACGAAGACCATGGCCAAGGCGTGGGCGCCGGAGATCAGTGTGAACTGCGTGGCTCCAGGCATGATCGTGAACGGCGAGGTCGATCCGGGATACGAGCACTTTGCGGAGCGCACGCCGATGCGCCGCAACGGTACGCCAGACGATGTTGCGGCTGCGGTGGTCTTTTTTCGCGACGGGCCCGCACTTCATCACCGGGCAAGTGTTGAGCGTAGATGGCGGGCTTGGATTATGAGTGTGCTTCCTTAAAGTTTTACTTTAAGGAAGACGGGAGGCGATCTCAGTCGCAATTGAGCCGGCGAGCAGGAGCTTCTGTTGCTTTCGCTTGCGCCAGTGGCTGAGGGAAGCCATACGTCGGAAACCCGAAGGCTGGGCCATACAGGCGCGCACCAGCGTCGGCGATTCCCACGGCACATCGTGATAGGCGCTGCGAATCAGCGGGCTTGCGGGGTCGCGGTTCCACTCCTGCGGGAAAAGGGCGATGGTCTCTTCGTTCGTGACGGCAGGGCGGGGCCGGACAGCAAGACCGGTGACCGCGGCAAATGCGGCAGCCGGAAGGTCGTGGCGGGGGCCGAGAGCGAGATGCGGAATCTGCGTCGCGCGGCTGTTCATTTCGAGCAGCCACGCGATGCCGGTCTGCTCTTCCAGGATGAAATCGAGTCCGTAAAAGCCCGAGAGGTTGAGCCGGGACGCAAGTATCTCCGCAGTGCGATCCATCGTGGCGTTTTGAATTCGCCGCAGGACGGTAGAAGGCCCGAGTTCGTATCCTATGGCGACGACCTGCATGCTGAGGCTAGCGAGCACGCGGCCCCGCCAGCAGAAGATGGCGCTGTTGACATCCCCCCCAGCCACCGCATGCTGCACGCTGAGTGGCGTGGCGCTGCCGGTGTATGAACTCTTCCACGAGCGTCGGATCGTCGTTGAGCGCCATGCGCTTGACGGCACGGACCGGGCCGGGCGGCGCGTCCAAAGCGCGGCGGGCGGCATCCGCTTCCTCATAGGTGTGGACCAGGCGCACGCCGAGCGCCGCCGAATGTGCCGTCGGCTTTGACGTAGGCGGGAAAGCCGTTCGCGTTTAGCCACGCTCGCAGATCGGCGGATGTGGTAATAGGCGGCGGTGGCAGGAACGGCGGCTCCGCCGTCTGCCGCGGCTTTCAGAACATAAGCGCGCTGGGTGAGCCGGTTTAGGTTTGCCGCAGACCCCAGGGACTGTTCGATGGCGCTGAGCACAGGGCTCAAGTCGCGGTGTTACCTGGGCACGTTCTGCAAGCTGCTGCAGGTCGATGATAGACGGCTCGTCGCACGGGACGATCAAGTCCGGGCGGGCGGCGAGAATGGCCGCCTCCAGCGAGCTGACGGGGTCCAGAACACGATAAGGATAGTGCCGGTGCGCGACGCCGGTCAGCAGCAGGGCGTTGGTGCTTGGAGACCAGATACTGACGCGAAAGCCGACCGCCCGCAGCGCCAGCCCAAGTCGCGCGCCAACAGGCCAGCGCTGGGTAGCGAGCAGTAGAACGTGAGGCTGCGCTCCAGGTTCCGACGATTCACGCATAGAGATTCCAAGGCCGGGAGGAACATAGGACGATAAAGCATCTAGCAGCCACAGTTCCTGAGGCAGCTACATTCCTATCATCTCCCAGCGCGGAACCGCCTCCACTCTTAAATTCGATCCCGTGGGGCTGGAAGTAACCGGGCAAACAGACAGGCGCGTTACTAGCGTTTGCCGTTTTACGCAATTTTTGGGCCACCAGCCACCCTTGGTTGCCGATTCACAGAGATATGTCGCGCTTGTATCTGGAGAGCAGCCTCGAAGCAAGCTGCGTGTCTATCTCCTCGAACACACTCTAGCTGTAGAACGCCTATCCCGATCATGACTGGACGTGAGGACAAGGCAGATGCATCGCACGGGGATCGCCATTGTAGGGGCCGGACCATATGGACTCTCCGTTGCTGCTCATCTGCGCGGCGCCGGTCTGCCCTTCCGCATCGTTGGCCGGGTGATGGAAATCTGGCGAGAACATATGCCGGAAGGCATGCTGCTGAAGAGCGACGGCTTTGCAAGCGATCTCTCCGATCCCCGGGGCAAATTTAAGCTTCACACTTATTGTGAAGAAAAGCAGCTTCCGTATCACGCGACGTGTCTTCCGGTGAAACTTTCGACCTTTACCGCGTACGGAATGGAATTTCAGCGGCGAATGGTCCCCGAGGTTGAGGATGTGAAGCTGGTGCGCCTAGAGCGAGGAGATGGCGAGTTTCTACTGACGCTGGATACCGGCGAGACCTTCGCAGCGCAAAAGGTGATTCTGGCGGTCGGCATTTCCTACTACGCCTATGTTCCGCCGGCTCTGAGCGCTCTGCCGCCGGAACTGGTCAGCCATTCCTCGCAGGTGCCGCAGCCCACCGTGTTCGCGGGCAAAGAGGTCGCCGTGGTGGGCAGCGGTGCCTCGGCGATTGATCTGGCGGCGCTGCTGCATGAGTCCGGCGCGAAAGGTGACGATTGTCTCCCGGCGGCGTTCGCTGAAGTTCCACAACAGGCCCGAGGGCGAGAAACGACCGCTGCGGGAGAGAATACGGGCTCCGGGCTCGGGATTGGGACCGGGCTGGAAGTCGCGCCTGGTGACAGACTTTCCGCATTGGTTCCGGCTGCTGCCGGTTCGCAAGCGGCTGGACCTGCTGCATCGTCTGCTTGGCCCATCGGCCGGCTGGCCGATGCGCGAGCGCGTGGACGGCATCGTGACGGTGATCCCCAGTGTGACACCGCAGAGTGCAGAGATGCAGGGCGGCCGCGCTCTCCTGAGCTTGAGCCGCGAGGATGGTGGTGTCGAGCAACTGGAGGCCGATCATGTGATCGCGGCCACGGGCTATCGGGTCGACCTGCGGCGACTGCCGTTTCTCAAGCGAAGACCTGGCCTCGCGGATCCGCGCGGTAGAGCAGATGCCGGTGCTCTCCGGGAACTTTGAAAGCAGCGTGCGCGGGCTTTATTTCGTAGGCATCTCGTCGGCGCTCACCTTTGGGCCGATGATGCGGTTTGCGTATGGCTCCGCCTACACGGCACGGCGGTTGGAGCGCCACCTGGCGCGGCACGCCGAGCGGAGATCGGCTTACGACAAACAGGCGACTGCGACGGTTTGAGAGATTTCTGAAGGCATAAACGGAAACTTCGGTTCTCGATCTTTGCTGCGCGCTCACCACGGCTGCGGTGGAGAGGTGCGACCGCCACGGGTTTCCCTCCATGCCTGTTCCATGAGTTCGGCTTGGGCGCGGAAATATTCCGCCTCGCGGCGGCGTTGCGGGTCGCGACTGCGGCTGCGGCGCAGGGCGCGAAAGTGATTCCATGCCACTTCCAGAAAGCGCGCGCCAAGGCTGGAGAGCCCATGATGCTTGCGGTAGTAGAGCAGCGTACTGCGCATGCGCCAGAGCGTGAGTTGCGCGCCCACGCGGGACATCTGAAGTGATTTCAACTGGCGTGACGACTCGCCACCAATGTGGATGACGACAATGTCCGGCCAATACCAGACGGTGTAACCGGCCGCCTTGATGCGGCGGCAAAGATCGACTTCTTCGTAGTACAGGAAGAAGCGCGAATCGAACGCCCCGTGCGGCGCGGAGCGCCTGTGGGCGAAGGATGGAGTAGGCCCCGGGAACCCAATCGACTTCTGCCGGCTGCATTGGGTCGGCCCAAGTACGGTTGTAACAGCCGAAGATACGTGAGGGCGCATACCGATCGGCGAGGCCGCTGTAAACGAACGTGTCGGTAATGAGAGTGGGGAAGCGGCGTGCGGAGGGCTGAGAGCCTCCATCGCGGCCAATTAGGCGGCCGCCGCCGAGCCCAACACGCGGATCGGCGTCCATGTGCTCGACCGAGCGGCGGAGCGAGTCCGGCGTGAGGAACGCATCGGAGTTCAGCAGGACGATGTAGCGGCCGAGGGCCTGTTCAAAAGCGAGATTGTTCGCGCGGCCGAAGCCAAGGTTCTCTGGGCTGACGATGAGCTCGACGGAAGGGAAGTCGGCACGGAGCATCTCGATTGAGCCGTCGCGCGATCCGTTATCGACGGCAATGGTCTGGACACGCAGGCCGTCCGATTCGCGCGCAAGGGCCAGAAGGCATTCGCGCAGCACCTCGCGGGTGTTGAACGAGACGATAACGACGGAGAGGTCGTACGCGTAGCTCTGCTGGGATGTCATGATCGCCCGGCCGTGCCTTCGCTGCGATTGAATCGGATAAAACGGCGGTCCAGTGTAGCGGCCAGCAGTTTCAGGTTATCGGAAAGAGAGTACTCGCGCAGAACACGATTGCGTGCCGCCAGGGCGAGGCGGTGGCGGAGTTCCGGATCGCGCGCGAGACGCAGGATGGCTTCCGCGAGATCATCGACGGAGCCGGCCGGCACCAGGACGCCATCGCGATCGCTTTCGATCAGCTCCGGGATACCGGCGATGTATGTGCTGATGCACGGGACGCCCAGCGCCATTGCCTCCATCAGTGACACGGGAATGCCTTCTGCGAAGCTGGCGAGGACGAAGAGATCGGCGGTAGCGACTTGCTCCAGCACCTGGTCGTGATTGAGTGCGCCAGTGAGTGTCACGATCTCTGCCAGACCATGCTCCTCGATGAAAGTTTCCAGAGCGGCGCGCTCCGGGCCGTCGCCGACCAGCCTGAGAGACACTGCAAGGCCTTGATTGCGGACCCGCTCGATCGCCTGCAGCAGAAGCAGCGGTCCTTTGGTGGGCACAAGACGGCCAACCATAATGAGCCTGAGCGGATTTCGAGAACGAGGTGCTACGCGCTCTGGCAGCAGTTCGGGCCGGATGCCGAGCCGCACGGTTTCGAAGCGATCCCAATACGCCGGCGGAGCGATGCGCATAAGCTGGCTGCGGCAATAGTGGCTGATGGCGATTACGAATGCCGCACTTTCCAGCTTCTGGCGCAGATGAAAACCTTCTTCGTCGAAGAACTCGTCAGGCCCATGAATGGTGAGCGAATAGGGGATGCGCGCGGCGGCCGACGCAAGCAATCCCACGGTAGCGACCGCGCCGCCGAAGTGGATGTGCAGTTGCGTGATGTCGCGGCGGCGCATCCAGTCCGCGAGCAGAATCGCTTCCGCAACATAGAAAAGGGAGTAGAGCCGCTGACGCACCGATGAAGGCTCAAGCCGGAAGGCTGCACGAATGCAGCGGAGAACGCATCCTGGCGTGGTGCACGCGATGCGGAGCAGATGCATGGTCGCGCGCGGCCAGGGCATCGGCTTGATATAGAAGGTGGTCGCCGCAGCTTCCGCTTCGGCAGGTGTGAGCTGATCCTCTGCGCGATCAGGAGCGTTGATAGAAGCAGTGGCGATGTCGAAGCCGAGATCGCGCAGCCCGAGGATCTCCTGCAACAGAAATGTATGCGAAATGCCGGGATACTGGCTGAGTAGATAGGCGATGCGGCGGGGGCTCGCTGAATGCTGGAGCTCTCGAGGATTCACTTGCTAATCTCACCTTTGCGATGGAGTGCTGAACGCCTGGTGTTGCAACCGGGTCGCTTTGTAGAAGTCTCTCCCACATTCGGGGAATGAGATGCCTCTTTCGTGAAAGTGCGGTTGTTACCGGAATTTCCTAATGTGTCACTAGCAATCTTAAGAAGTTGGCTGTAGGCTAACGATCAAATATCCGTCCGATACGACATGCAATCCCGCCTGAGACAAGCATAAGAGCGGTGTGTAAAGAGTGCATTTCCATTTGCGCATGCTTAGGAAGAAATTCCCGTTTTCCTGTGAAGTGATCTCGTTGTGATTCGGATCTCTGCGGGCCACATACTGCAGTGTTTGTCTCACGTGCGAATTTTTTACAGAAATCCGGGAGTTGTCAGTGAAGCAAAGTCTTCGATCCATACGGGCTTTCGTCCTGTATCAGTTTTCTTCCTCATCTCTTTTTTACATGATGGGCCTGGGGCTGCTGTTTCTCGCGAGCCTCGGCGGCAACACTTCCACTGCGTCGGCGCAGGCAGGCGGAGTCACGGATATCCAGGTCGGCACAACAGTCAAGACGGCCAATGTGAAGCGACTGGGAATCAATCTGAGCGGGCAGTCGTTCTACGACTCAGGCCAGATGCTGCGGAACCTTATATTTCGCAATCCCGGCTTTGAAGGCGAGACCTGGCGCTCCGTTCTGAAGTGCAAAACTGTCGTAGGCAATGGCTGCTACGCGGACGATCCGTGGTCGTCCTGGCCGGCGAATTTTCTGCAGGGAGCGACAGTCCAGTTCATCACCGGTAAATCGAAGGGACTCACCGGAACAATCACCGGGCTGGATGCTGCGAATGCGAATGCCAATGTCAGCACGCTGCTGCACATGAGCGGGCTGGCGCACGCGCCTGCGGCGGGCGACTACTACGTTGTGCAGACGACGATCCCCGGCAATCCGCAGGCGGGCTGGTGGCCGAGCACTTCCGGCGGCGCGACTTTGACCGCCAATACGACGGACCTGTCGCCGAAGTCGCCGGGCAAGCAGGCTCTCCAGATGAGTGCGAGCAGCTCCGGGCAGAGCGCGAGCGTGACGTCGTATTTCGACACCATGAACGGACGTTCCTTCGTGCAAATGAATGGCACCTATACGCTGACCTTTCGCGCGAAAGGGCTGGGCGGGTCGAATGCACTGGGGGTGACTGTCGCGCGCCAGCAGACGCCGAAGCACGGCACGGTTACGTATCTGAACCAGAACGTTCATCTGACGAACCAGTGGCAGGATTACACTTTCTCATTTCGCGCGGATGAAGACGGCTCCTACATCGGTGTTGCGGGGGTCACGTTCGCGATCAGCGGCGGCTCCGCGCTGCTGGACGATGCCGCGCTGACGGAAGAGGCAGCGTCCGACAATCCCACGCCGTTCCGCAATGCCGTGGTGGATCGTCTGCGCGAGCTGCATCCGGGCGTGCTGCGCTACATGGATAACGGCACCGACTTCGGCAGCACGATCGACAACCTGATCGCGGTGCCGTTCGCGAGGCAGCGCGCTGGCTACAGCCAGAATTCGGCTGAGCAGGATGATGTCCCGATTGGGCTGGTTGAGTTTCTTGAATTGTGCCGCGCAATCGATGCAGAGCCATGGTTCACAGTGCCTAATGCCGTCTCCGCAACCGAGATGCAGAACCTGATCCAGTTCCTGAACGGCGATGCATCCACGAAATATGGACACATCCGGGCTGCGCTGGGGCAGGCTGCGCCGTGGACGACTGTATTCCCGGTAATCCATCTTGAACTTGGAAACGAGAACTGGAATACTGCATCGTTTCCGGGCGAGACCATCAACGATCCGGTGGCCACCGGACAGCGGACGCAGGATATTTTTACAGCGGCCCGGCAGGCGCCGGAGTATGACGCATCGAAGTTCGACCTGATCATGAATGGCTGGGCCGCGGTGCCCTGGTACAACCAGCAGGAGTTGTTGCAGACCAGCGCCGCCGACACCATCGATGTGGCTCCGTACACCTTTAACAACTTCAACAGCTATGGATCGAGCGAGGCCATCTTCGGATCCATGTTTGCCGAGCCGGAGGCCATCGACAGCCTTTCGAGCGGCTACATGTATCAGCAGATGCAGACGGCTGCAGGTGCTACACATCCGGTAAAGCTCGCGGTGTACGAAGTGAATCTCAGCACCGTTTCCGGTACGGCGCCGCAGAACATGGTCAACCAGGTTGTTCCGTCGATTGGCGCGGGGCTCTCGACCGTGGAGCACATGCTGCTGATGATGCGGGACGACGGCGTGACCCTGCAGAACATGTTCGCATTGCCCGAGTATGCGAACGGCTTCCATAATCCCAATGGCGGCAATGAGAGCACTCCGCTTTGGGGCACGGTGGTGGATATGGGCGGCCAGACGAATTTGTGCCGTCCACAGTTCCTTGCAGAGGCGCTGGCGAACTCGGCAATTGCCGGCAGTCTGCTGGAGACGATCCAGACCGGCACGAACCCGACGTGGAACCAGGCGACCAACGCGAACACGAACGTAGCGACGCCGAATGCACATTATCTGCAGTCATTCGCGTTCGCCGACGGCGCGGCAAGAGCGTGATCGTCTTCAACCTCCATCGCACCAGCGCGCTGCCGGTGACATTCTCCGGGGCCAATGCTCCGAAGGGGACGGTGAAAATCGGCGAGCTTACGTCGAAGAACCTCACCGATACCAACGAGCAGAGCAATGTGGTGGCGGCAACGAATACGACGGCGACCAACTTCGACCCAACGAAGAGCTATTCGCTCCCGCCGTTTTCGATGACTGTCTTCACCTGGGGCAGCGACTCCAGCACTCCAGCTCAGCCTTCGGCGCAGGATACGACCTCACGGCTGACTGCATCGCCGCTGCAGGCGACAGCAGGCAAGGCCGTGACGTTGAGCGCATCGGTGACAGCAACCAACGGGACGCCGGACGGCACTGTCAGCTTTCGCGATGGCTCGATTTCGCTGGGCACGGCCCCGCTCGCAAAGGGCGCAGCAACCATTACGACATCGTCGTTCTCTGCAGGCGCCCACACACTGACCGTTCAGTACCAGGGAAGCTCCGCTATAACGCGTCTGTCTCGCCGCCGGTAGCGATTACGGTATCGGCCGCGGCGAAGAGCACGACGACGACGGCGCTCTCCGCCAGCAGTGCGAGCGTGAATCCGGGCGCGGCGCTGAGCTTTGCGGTTGCGGTGGCGGCGAAGAGCGGCTCGGCGGTGCCGACCGGCTCTGTTGAGCGTCTCGCTGAACGGAAAGAGCTTCGGCTCTGGAACGCTGGCCGGCGGCAAAACGACGGTGAGCGGAAAGGCGCCCGGCCGCGGGCAGCTACACGGCAACGGCCCAGTATGCGGGTGATAACTCCGATACGGCGTCCATACTCCAACAATTTATCGATCGCGGTGGCAAGCGCACCGGCGAAACCCATAGCACCACCACGACTATTTCGGCGAACCCGCATTTCCGCAACACAGGGACAACAAGCAGTGGTGAGCGCGAAGGTCTCCGCTTCGTCAGACACAGTGGCTCCCGCGGGATCGGTTCACTTCTTACCTGGGCTCCACCTCCGACTCGGTTCAGCCTGCCGTGCACGGAGGCGTGGCTGCCGTCTCGATCACTGCGCCTTCCGCCGGAACGTATGCTTTGAGCGCGAAGTACGGGGGCAGCAGCGACGCGAGCGCGTCCGCATCGCAGAATCTGCGCTGGCTGTGAATGCTCCGGCAGCCTCAGTTGTCGCGACCACGACGCAACTGCAATTGAGCGCGACAACTGTCACGCAGGAGACTACGGTCGGCATCACCGTGAAGTCGCGTCGGCCGACGGAACAACAGTTCCGAAGGGAACCGTCTCGATCACCGGCAGTCCCAAAAGCGCTCGCGCCAGTGGCTGCCGTCAACGGCAGGGCGACGCTGCAACTCAATACGAGCCAGGCGGGAGTGTTCACGCTGATGGCAGGCTTTGCCGGCGACGGCAAGACCAGCGGCAGCTCGGTTTCCAAAGCCATCGTGCTGACCGTGAATCTCTGCACCGGCAGCGGGGCCGGTACAGCCAACCCCTCCCCCCACTCCCACGCCGACTCCACCGCCCACCTCGCCTACTCCGCCAGCGCCGGCGCCCACACCGTTCCCGCGCCGAGCGGGACGGTTTCGCTGCAGCTCAGCAGCTCGTCGGTTGCGTTGCAGGCCGGGCCAGACATCGCCCGTCACGGTGCAAGTGACGCCGCAGGGAGGCTTCCATCAGACGGTGAATCTGTCATGCCAGGGGCTGCCGTCGAGATGTCGATTGCAGCTTTCTCACCAGCGGCGCTGCCGGTGGCGAACAGTGCGGCGAGCGCGACCATGAACGTGAGCAGCAGCAGTGCGGCAGAGAGCGCGAGCAGCAGAACCTCCACTGCAGGGCTCTCTTCCATTGCATACGGCGCCATGCTGCCGTGGAACCTGATTGGCATGCTCGCCACTGCGGCAGCGCGCAAGCGTCGTAAGCTGAGCGCGCTGCGAATGCTGTTCCTGCTGGTGCTGACAGGCGCAGGAGCGATAGCGATGACCGGCTGCGGCGTGGCGTACAACACCGTCGCACAGACCTATCACGTGACGCTGACCGCAACTGCGAATGGAAGCACGGTGCAGACCACGAGCTTCGATCTTGTGGTGAGGAAGAAGGCTAACCGCATGGTAGAGCGTTGCTGCAAGTCGATTAATCGGGCGCGGCCTATAGGTCGCGCCCTGATTTCTGTGCTTATCTTTCTTCGACAGGGCCGTGAACGCGGTTGGCATGGTTTCGGGCTGGCCACCTTCAAGGCAATGCCGGATCAGTGCTGTTGTGGCCTTGAGATTTTCGCCCAGAAACATTGTCTCGTGATCGCCGGGCGCCCAGAGCACCTCGACGCCTTGGCAGCAACCTGCTCCCAACCGCAGCCTGGACTGGCGCCAAGAATCTCAGGCGAGTCGTGCGCACGAATCAAGCTAAGACGAATGGGCACCGGCTGCGGATGGTAGGCATTCATCGCCGCAAATGTGGTCAGCGTGGTGTTGTACATGAACTGCGGCAACGAAAGACGGAAGCGTGTCGCCAGCACGTTGAAGGTGCTCCAATGCCGGATGAAGAAACGGTTACGGCGGCTGAGCGCGTAGCGTGCGACGGCGGCGCGCAGATACTGCGGGCGCTGCGCCTATCGACAGAGTCTGCATTTTCTGGTTGTGCCGCCTGCAACTTCGTTCGCAGCGCGCGCCATCGGGATACGTGCGCACCGCGCTCCCTGTGCCCTCCAACGCTGCTTAGATAGCCCGGCAACCAGGAGTCGAACAGGATGACCGAAGTCAACGCTCTCGCCGGCCTCGATCAGATGACGCGCGACCTCGACCGTGAGTGGGCCTGCGGCGCACCATCCCATTACCGAGTAAGGACCATGCGGCTGCACGCTGCGTATTTCGCGCACATAGTTCGCGACACGCTGCTGCATGGCCAGTTCACTGTCCGTCTCCAACTCGCGCAGCCCGTAAAACGGCTGCGATTCTCCCAGCGATTGCGAGAGTGCCTGGTAGAGCAGGTAAGAGTGAATCATGAAGACCGGCGGCCGATCTCCCTGCGTCTGCACCGGAACCAGCGCGCGGATGTCGGCATGGTTGCGCAGCCGCTCAGAAAGACCTCTGGTCGTGGCGGCATCGAAGATGGTGGTGATCGGCAGACGCGTGCCGAAGCTTTTGTTCAATCGAGCGAAGAGGCGCACCAGCAGGAGCGAGTTACCGCCTGCTTCGAAGAAGGGTAGGTTCGGATCGACAGCGTCGAGATCGAGAACTTCCTTCCAGATATGGCTCACCTCGCGCGACACATCGTCTTCGCTTCTGCTCGATGCCTTCTCAATGACGAGCCGCAGGCGCGGCGTCGGCGGCGAACTGCGATGTGTCGACCGAGCCATCGTGCACGCAAGGAGAATGCCGGCACGACCTGCAGCGTTGCGGGGATCAGATGCTGCGGCAGGATTCCGATCAGAGAGTTCCGCAACCGCACTGTATCGAGCGCATCATGGGCGACAATCCAGACTGCGATGTGTGGCGCGCCGTCTTCACGCTGCTGAAGCCTGACTGTGACATCGAGGATACCCGGTATGCTGAGAAGGGCGTCCTCAAGGTCCGTGAGTCGCACGCGGTGTCCGTGCAGATGCACAACGGAGCCGGTGGTACCCAGGATACGGAATGCGCCACTCGCGGCGGCCTGTGCAAGAAATCCGGTGCGCTGTGAGCCGGCGACAAGCTCACCGGTAGCGCCGAATGGTGCGGCGATGCCTTCCTGATCAACCACGGAGAGTGGTGTTCCGGGAAGGGGCGTGAACTCAAGCGCATCTGCGGCAGTTGCGAGGACGCCGCGGGATCCAGACAATACAGCGACCCGGGAGCGGACTTCGATATTTTCTTTTACCCAGTCCGGCTGCGCGGCGTTGCGTCCACGGGCGATCGCAGTAAGGCGGCGATCGCCGCGCCAGCCATTGGCAATCCATGTACGCCATTGTGCCGGCTCGGCGATGGCTACGGTGATCTGACGCTCGTCGAGAAGTTGCTGCAGTGCAGCATCGCTGCAGAATGGTGCCAGATCGAGCGCTGCGCCGGAGTAGAGCCCAAGTAGCAGATCGAAGAACGCGTCTGCGGGCGTTGCGGGCGGCACGGCGAGGAGCGCATCCGCGGAAGAGAGGTGCAATTGGCCAGCAAGAGCGGCTATCGGATCGCAGCGTATTGGACAACGATTCATTTGTGATTACGAATCCGCTCTGATCGGACGTGTCTGCGGCCTTTAGCGCCGACCAATATTGCGGAAGGACTTCTGGAGCAGCGGCCGCAGAAAATGAAGCGGCAGGCCCGCGATGTCCTCATAAGCAACGGTCTGTATTGCGGGTGCCGCAATCTTCCCAATTTGAGTTAAGGGCCCCAATAGCAGCGGGGCAGCACTCTCAGTGAGCGGCAGATCCTCAATTCGAGTGTGTGCCGGCAGCGGGGTGATGCGCGGAGCATCCTCACCAAGCTTCAGCAGAGCCAGCAGTGCGATGGTCGATTCTACCTGGGGCGTCAGAATAATCCATGCGCGGCTTTGGGCAGTCAAGAGCACCCTGTCGGACCAGGTGTGTTGCCAGCGCATCGCTCCGCTCCTGAAGCTCGCGCCATGTCAACTGGTGAGCTCCGGAGCGAATGGCGACCGCATCGGGTCGCGCGGCAACGTGATGCGCGATGACTGCGAGAAGATTCGTGAGCGCGGCGCTTGAGGCAGCGGAAACCGGAAATACCGGGGGTTCGACCGCAGAAGACAATGCGACTTGCGAGATGGGCAGATCAGGATTTGCGAGCACCGCGGCAAGCGTCTGCTGGAATGCGGACAGTAGCCCTTCGATGCGCTCGCTGGAAAACAGATCGGTGTTGTATTCGATCTGCAGCCGCGGCCCTTCCAGCGCGTTCCACCACGCTGACCAGCAGATCAAAATCTACGCCGCCGGAGACGGAGCGTAGCGGATCAAGCCGAAGGCCGGGAATCTCCTGCGGCTGCATGAACGCTTTCTGATAGACGAACCAGACTTGCAGGAATTGCGATCCGGCGCCCTCCTGGCTCATCTGGAACTCTTCGATGATTCGCGAAAAGGGCATGTCCTGGTGCGTGTACGCGGAAATCTCCCAATCGCGCACGCGCGTTTCGAGTTCGCGGAAGGTGGGATCTCCCTCGACGTCTGCGACGATGATCTGCGGATTCGCAAAGCGGCCGACTGATGTCTCTCCATGCCGGGCTGCGTGCGGTTGGCGATGGTCGAGCCGAGCAGGAACATTCGCTGACCGCTAAATCGTGCGCAGACTGCCTCAAAGCAGGCGAGCAGTACGATGTGCTTGGTCGAGCCGCTCCTGCGACAATACTGCATGAGCGCGTCGTTCAACGATACGGGCAGAAGCGCAGACGCGATGGTGCCCGGAAAACTGCGGCCAGCCTTGCGCGGATGGTCCGCCGGCATATCGAGCGCGGACAGATCACGCGGGATATGGCTGGTCCAGAATTGGAGTGCAACGCGGGCTTGCTCGCTGGCGAGATATTCGTTCTGCCACACAGTAAAGTCCGCGAACTGGAAGGGCAATTCGGGAAGTCCGCTCGCAGGCCCGGCAGCGATGTCTTCGAGCGATCCAGCGCCGGTGCGCAGCGCATGATAGATCCGCAGGAAATCGCGCAGCAAGATGCCGTTCGACCAGCCATCGCAGACGATGTGGCTCATCGTCAGGGCAAGCACATGCCGCTCCTTGCCGAGGCGCAGCAGTCGCGCACGCAATAATGGACCATGCTCCAGATCGATGTATGCGTGACTATGAGCCGAAAGTGCTGCGGCCAGCTCCGCCTGCGGCACGGCCGAGTTATCCGTGCGGCTCATGTCCTGATGCGTAAACTCGTAGAGCGGGCGCGTCAGAATGACCTGCGAGAGATGCCCGTCGACGATGCGGAAGAGAGTTCGCAGCGCTTCATGTCGAAGCGTAAGCGCAGCGATAGCCTGCTCGGCCAGCAGCGGATCGAGCGGCCCGGCGATCTCGCAGGAGATCGCCATGTTGGAAGCGGTCGAACCGATATCGATCTGCGCCAGCGTCCAGTAGCGGCCTTGTTCCAGGCTCGCGGGAACGACGTATGTCTCCTCTGCGCCGGCAGGATGCGCAGAAGAGTTGCTGGCGTTCTCTGCCGCGATCTCGTCCGGCCGATGCTGGTCCAGAGAATCGAAATGGGGGAGCCGTGTCATGCCTGGGCAGTACTTTCGGTGCGAGCTGTGCCCATCATCAGACCATCTGCACCTTACGAAAACGGTCCCGGGCTATGGCTTTAATACTATGCGTCGCAGGTGCCTCCGCGCCGTCGCCGTCGTGCTTTGTTTGCTCGATGTCTGCCACAAGGCCAGAGATGCTCCTGCTCTGAAATAACTGCTTAGCCGTGACTGGAATGCCGGCCTGCATCGCTTGCGTGGTGATGCGAAAGATCGATAGCGAATCCCCGCCGAGCTCAAAGATGCTGTCGTCGATCGAGACGGCAGGTACGCCGAGAACGCGGCTGAAAATGCCTGCGAGCTGCTCTTCCAGTGGAGTGCGCGGCGCTCTGCCGCGACGCTCGGCTCTGCTGGACTCCTGCGGGGCAGGCAAGGCGCGGTAGTCGATCTTTCCGTTTGCTGTGCGCGGAAAGGCCGGCAGCAGAACAATGGCCTGCGGCTGCATGTGCTCCGGAAGATGCGCACGCAGAAAGTCACGCAATTCACTGGTGAGCCGCGCGGGCTCCATGCCGTTGCGCGCGATCGCATAAAGCGCGAGCCGCCTGTCCCCCGGTATATCTTCTGCGGCACCTCCGGCATGTGCACACGCAACGGCAGCGCGCACCTCCGGGAACTGCTGCGCGGCATGCTCAATCTCGCCCAGCTCGATGCGATAGCCACGGATCTTGATCTGCGCATCGCGGCGTCCGAGAAATTCGATAGTGCCATCGACCGTGAAGCGTGCCAGATCGCCCGTGCGATAGATGCGCTCCGAGATCGATGTCGAACCCGCCTGCAGATGGACTTCGACAAATCTGGAGGCTGTGAGATCCGGCGCATTCAGGTAGCCGAGGGCGAGACCATCACCTGCGGCACAGAGTTCGCCTGCAACGCCGATAGGCACTGGACGCTGCGCCTCATCCAGCAGGTAGACGCGTGTGTTAGCGATGGGACGGCCGATGGGCACACTGCCGCGATCAAGGTCCGAGAGTTTGAACCGTGTGGCAGCAGGTGAAGGTGGTGTTCTCAGTGGGACCGTAGCCGTTGATGAGACGCAGCGCGGGTGCGCCTTGAAGCAGTGTGCGAACGTGTGTGACAGAGAGTACATCGCCGCCTGCGAGAAGCTGCCGAAGCGGCTTCAGGGCATCGAGATGGTCCATTACCATCAGATGAAAGAGCGCGGCGGTGAGCCAGAGTGTCGTGATGCCGTGCTGGCGGATGGCCGCGCCAATCTCCTCCGGCGAGGGCTTCGCACCGGGCATGAGCACAAGACGCCCGCCGTTGAGGAGCGCTCCCCATATTTCGAAGGTAGAGGCATCGAAGGTAATTGGTGCAAGTTGCAGGATGACTTCATCAGGACTGAAGTGCGCGTAGTTCGTGTTTAATACCAATCGAACCACTGCGCGATGAGGCACGATAACGCCCTTTGGCTTGCCGGTTGAGCCGGAGGTATAGATCATGTACGCCGGCGCCATTGCGGAGACCTCGATCTGGGCCGGCGCCGTACCATCGAGCTTGATCGATTCGAAAGCGACCGTCTTCACGGGCAGACGCGAGAAGCGATCCACCAGTTTCTGCTGCGTGATGAGCACCTGCGGCTGCGCATCTTCTATCAGCAATGCGAGCCGCGCAGCCGGGTATTCAGGATCGATCGGCACGTACATGCCGCCGGCCTTGAGCGTCCCGAGAATCGCAACGATCATCTCCGTCGCGCGCTCCATCGCGATGGCGACGCGTAGTCCGGCGGCTTTGCCATGCTCTGCTATGAGCCACGAGGAGAATGCATCGGACTGTGCGTCGAGCTCGCGGTAGGTCATGGAATCTGAGCCGAAGACGAGCGCGACTGCATCCGGACTTACGCGACACCTGCTCGCGGAAGAGCTGTGCGATCGAGCTATCACGCGGATAGCTGGTCCCGGTCTGGTTCCACGTAACGAGCATCTGGTCCAGCTCGACATCGGAGAGCATTTCGCAGCTCGCCGAGGAATTGTTTCGGGTTGGCTACGGCATCGGTGGCCAGCCGCTCGAACGCCGTGATCCATAGCGCGATCGTCGCGCGATCGAACAGGCTGATGTTGTAGTCGCAGTCGAGCAGGAGTTCGTTTCCTCGATCAATGAAGTTGAAGAACAGATCGGAAGAAGCGGCAGTCTTCGGATTGGGATTGAGATGCGCTGTGAGGCCCGCGAAGGAGAGGCGCGAGCCAACCTGCTCCAGATTGAACTGGACTTCCGCAAGAGGCAGGCGCGAGGGATCGCGCGCAATCGTCAACTGCTGGATGAGAGAAAGCAACGTATATTGCTGATGATCCAGCGCGTCGTAGACTGACTGCTGTGTCTCGCTCGCGAGCGACGCGAACGTCTTCCTCGCGTCAGGATGAAGGCGCAGCGGCAGGAAATTCACTGCGTGGCCCACATAGCTGCGACCCGCGATTTCGCGCTGACCTGCCATGGGCACCCCGACGACCAGATCGCTGTGGCCAGTCAGTCGCCCGAGTAGAGCTGCATAGGTACTCAGAAGAGTTACGAATATCGTTGTGCCATTTTCGCTGTGAGCCGGCGCGGAGCATATCCAGGAACGTTTTGGAGAAGACATAGCCGGTACGTGGCTCCAGCGTGCGAGCGCAGAGCGGGACGTGGCCGATCTGTGGGTAAAGCAAGCGGCTCCGGTAATATGGCGTACTGCGCCTTCCAGAATGCTTCGATTGCTGAGTGGTCGGCGCTGGAGCGCGCTGCGCTTTCCGCGCGCGCCTGCTCGAGCAGTGAATGCGCTGGCAGCAGCTTCGGGCTTGTGCCCATGCGTGTTGCCGAGTAGAGCGTCCCCAGCTCCTCAAAGAGCACGTTGATCGACCAACCGTCGAGGACGATGTGATGTGCGGTGAGCACCAGCGCATGCTTTTCCGGCGCAAGCGTTAACAGGACGACGCGAACCAAAGGTCCATGGAAGAGATCGAACGGTGTCGATGCTTCGTCGTGCAGCAGAGCGCGTTGGCGTCGTGATTGCTCCTCAGCTGGGAGAGCGCTCCAGCCCTCCTCTCGTAACGCGAGCTTCGCGTCTGCCGCGACGCGGATGCGTTCGCCGTCGGGCGTGATGGTGAGGCGGAGCGCCTCGTGCCTTGCTCCAAGTGCGTCGAGAGAACGCAGCAATGCGTCGCGGTCGAGCAGACCATCGAGGTCCAGTGTGACCGACTCATTGAAGGCGCAGCTTGCTTCCGCGTCCAGTTGTGAAGCCAGCAGAACCTCGCGTTGCGAGTCTGTAATGGGCGCCTCGACGGTGATTTGGGCTTCACCCGATATCGTAGACTGTGGTGCGCGCAGAAGACGGCAGAGCATCGCCGGCACGCATCGCTTCGAGCGCGTTACGGAATGCGGAGCGTACTGCCGCGAGATCGGCATCGGTGTGGGCGGTGGTCAGGAAACACGGAAAGCCTTCCTGCAGATGAATGCCTTGCTCGCGCAGATGATAGTAGATGAGCCGCGCCAGCCGGGACTCCACCGGTGAGGGAAAGAAGAGCCAGGAAGCGAAGGATTCAATCTTTGAGGGGAACCCGTATTCCACGAACATGGCGTCGAGATCGCCGGCGAAAGCGGTGGTCTTCTCGTTCAGCGACTCCTGCAATGATGGACCAGCTTCCCTGAGGTGTGTGAGCGCGGCGCGTGCTGCGGCCATGGTGAGCGGATGACGCACGAAGGTTCCGGCAAAGAAAGTGACCCCAGCCTGCGGGATGGAGTCGTCACCGAAGCGCCAGCTTCCGCCGTCGAGTGCATCCATGTAAAAACGGCTGCCAGTGACAACGCCGATGGGCATGCCGCCCGCGACGACTTTGCCATAGGTTGCCATGTCGGCGCGGATGCCAAAAAGGGCCTGTGCTCCGCCGGGATGTGTGCGGAAGCCGGTGACAACTTCGTCGAAAACCAGCGCTGTGCCAGACTGTTCCGTGATGGAGCGCAACTCGCGCAGAAACTCGACGGGGCGCAGCCCGGGATGGCGGCTTTGCACCGGCTCCACAAGCACGGCGGCGATCTCGTCTTTGCGGCGGCGGATCGTCTCGAGCGCAGCGGGCGATCCATACTCGAGCACCAGCATGTTGTGTACGCTCTCGCGCGGGAATGCCGGGCGCTGCGGGAATCGAGCGCTCGGATCGCGTGGACTTCACCAGCACCTCGTCGATCATTCCGTGGTACGCGCCGGAGAAAAGCACGATGAAGTCACGCCCGTAACGGTGCGCGCGAGACGTATTGCGGCCATGACGGCTTCAGATCCGGTGTTGCAGAACGAGACGCGCTCCATGCCGGTCATCCCGGCAATCAGCGCGGCGCATTCGCCGGCAAGCTCGGTCTGCGGGCCGATAGGGAACCCAAGCTCGAGCTGCGCCTGGACAGCATCGGTTACAAAATGTGGCGAGTGTCCAAACAGAATCGAGCCGTACCCATTCAGGATGTCGATATACCGGTAGCCGTCCTTGTCCCACAGGTAAGCGCCGTGCGCCCGTTCTACCACGAGCGGATAGACCAACTCCTTCCACTCCGGATGGAACCCGGAGGCGACGCGCGGGTCAGCGAGCAGATCGCGATACTGCGCAACGTGCTGTTTTGATGCGGCGGTGCGCGCGTTTGAACGCGAGACCAGGCCGGCGATGTGCTCCTGCTGCTTCGCGGTGAGTGGAGCTTCCTGGTGTAGCTCAAGCGGCTTGAGCGGCACCATGGTACCGAGCGTAGCTTCCGCCGCACCGTTGTGGTGCGCGACGCTGGGCAGCGGCTTCGCCAGATTCACCGCAGCAGCGGATGATGTATGCGACTGCGAGGCCGAAGACATTGGCGCAGGAGGCGCACCGCCGGCCAGCACCGCGAGCTGGTGCTGCATGAGATCGGTCATCGCCTGAAGCTGCTGAGCGAACAGCGCTGCGTACGCTTCGGCCGGCGCTGCCGGGACAGCGACCGGCGTTGCCGATGCTGCCGGATTAGCGAACGCATCCCGTGCGGGTACAGGAGCATCCTGCACTGTCGGTTTGACATGGGGGCGAAGATAATCCGCGAGTGCGGCGAAGGTGCCCAGCTCCCCCATAATTTGGCGAAACGTCAGCTTGATGCCATAGGCGGGAGCGGATAGATTGTGTAAGTTGCGTGAGAAAAAGCGAGTCAAGTCCCAGCTCGATAAAAGAAGTTGTGGCGGGCACCGAGGAGAGATCAAGATCGGAAAGCTCCGCGACCATCGCTTTTAGGTCGTCCAGCACAGCGTTGCTTGTGGGTACGGTCTGGTTATCAGAAGTGGGGGAGTTTGGGGCCATGGATGTTGTTTGAGTTCCTGGAGAAATCTTCGATGCGTTGCTGGGATCTGCGGGACCAAGCGAAGGCGCAGATTGCGAGGGAGTTAGGGAAGCGGCTTTCGGGGCATCTACCCAGTAGCGTTTGCGCTCGAACGGATAGGTTGGCAGAAGCACTCGCTTCGGCTTCCTGCCACGCCAGAACTCCTCCCAGCGCGGTTCGATGCCCAAAGCGGCGAGACGCGCGACCGTTGGCAAGATGCCATTATCGTCATCGCGCGCTTCCATGCTGGTGAGAACGCGCTCCATCTCTAGCGAGCCGGCGAGGGTTTCGCGCATGGCGTGCTGCAGCATGGCCGACGGAGACACTTCGAGGAAGAGGGCATCGCCGGCAAGGGCCGCCTGCGCAGCGCGGATCGCGTCTGCGAATCGCACCGGCTCTCGTGCCTGCCGCGCCCAGTCCCAGGCTGAAAAATTTTCGGCCGTCACCGCCGATCCCGTAAAGCTGGAGATCCAGGGCAGCCGCGGCATTGCCGGCGTCATGGCAGGGAGCGCTTCGCGCAACGCGCCGGGCACGGCCTCCATGGCGCGGCTGTGGAAGCCATGCGAGGTGGTGAGGCGCTTCGCGGCGATGCCCAGCGCAGCCAGTGCCTCTGCAAATGTGGTGATCTCCTCGTCGGGCCCGGAGACCGTGACCGACTGCGGGGCATTGATCGCGGCGAGATCGAGCGCGGCAGGAAGGAGAGTGCGAATCCGCTCTTCAGAGGCACGGACAGCCAGCATCGCGCCCGCGGGCTGCTGCTGCATCAAACGGCCGCGCGCGGCGATCAGCGCGAGTGCGTCACGGAGCGAGAAAGAACCCGCAATCGTCGCTGCGACAAATTCGCCGATGCTGTGCCCCACGACCATAGCGGGCGCAATGCCCCAGGACTCCCACAGCCGCGCTAGCGAATAACAGACCGCAAAAATAACCGGCTGGGCGAGCCGCGTCTGATCAAGCCGATCTTGCGTCGCGGCGGACCCACCATCCTGCGGATACAACGCACTCAGCGGGCTTTCGCCAAGCAGCGGCGCAAGGATGCGGTCGCACATTTCGAGTTCGCGGCGGAAGACCGGCTCGTGCTCATACAATTTGCGGCACATGCCGACTCGCTGAACGCCCTGCCCAGGGAAGGCGAAGACCAGGCGCGGCGTGGCCAGAGCTTTCACCGGAGCGGAATGGCGCCCGCGCAGCGCAGCCGCAGCAGCGGGCGCACTGGAGGCGACAACCGCATTGCGCACCGGCAGGCGAGTGCGCCCTTCTGCCAGCGTGAAGGCGACATCGCCCAGATCGTTGTCGGGATTGGCCTCAAGATAGTCCGCCAGCCGTACACGCATCTGCTCCAGCGCCGATGGCGTACGCGCCGAAAGTAGAAGCACCTGCGGATCGCGATCAGTGGTGCGCGGCTGCGGCGCAGTCTTGTATTCCTCGACGATGACGTGAGCGTTGGTGCCGCCGACGCCGAAGGCGCTCACGCCGGCGCGAAGCGGGAGGCCATCGCCCGTGTCCCATGCAATGGGCGAGGCAGGGAAGCGATAGTCAACAGGACTATTCGTAAGTTGGCGAGTGATCTCGGGGTTGAGTTTTTCAAAGCCGGCAAGGCCGGTGATCTTTCGATTCTGAAGTTGCAGGACGGCCTTGATCAGTCCTGCGATACCGCCGGCGACGTCGAGATGGCCGAGATATCCTTTGATTGTCCCGACGTTCACCGTCGCTCGCTCGTGTGTGGAAGACAGGCGCGTACGATACGCCTGGTCGATGCCGGCCATCTCAATCGGATCGCCAAGCTGCGTGCCCGTGCCGTGGGTTTCGATGCAGGTGATG
Source organism: uncultured Acidobacteriaceae bacterium (assembly GCA_963797895.1). Taxonomy (GTDB): domain Bacteria; phylum Acidobacteriota; class Terriglobia; order Terriglobales; family Acidobacteriaceae; genus KBS-83. The sequence goes on along the minus strand of CAWCRD010000004.1, from coordinate 61,861 downwards.
GTCTCGGGAGCGACGCCCGCCATCTCCTGCGCCGCGATAATCGCATCGGCCTGACCCCGCACGCTGGGCGCGGTGTAGGCGCTCTTTGCTGCGCCGTCGTTGTTTGTGGCAAAGCCGCGAATCACCGCCAGGATGGTGTCGCCGTCCGCCTCCGCGTCGTCGAGACGCTTGAGGACGACCACGCCTGCACCCGCGCCGAAGACTGTGCCCTGCGCGCGATGATCGAAAGGGCGGATAACGCCGTCCAGGGAGACGATGCCGCCTTCTTCCGGAAGATAACCGCGCCGCTGCGGAAAGGTGATTGAGACCCCGCCAGCGAGTGCCGTGTCGCAGCCGTAGGTGAGCAGGCTCTGGCAGGCCTGGCAGACCGCAACCAACGATGTGGAGCACGCCGATTGCACCGTAACGCTTGGCCCTCGGAGATTCAATTTCCAACTCACCCGCGTGGACAGGAAATCCTTATCATTGCCCATCATCGTGATGTACGAGCCGGACTGGTAATCAGCAGTGAATCGCTCTAGAAAGCTGCGGTCGTGCGCCAGATTGTGCAGCAGGTAGGTATTGAACGCTGCGCCGGCGAAAACGCCGATGGATGCCTCAGCGCGCCGAGGATCGTGACCGGCGCGCTCGAGCGCCTCCCAGCAGACTTCGAGAAAAATGCGATGCTGCGGGTCCATCTGTTCGGCTTCGCGCGGATAGATGTTGAAGAAGGCGGCGTCGAACTGATCGACGTCTTCGAGCACGGAGCGCGCGGCCACATAGCCGGGTTGTGCAGCAATTTCCGGGGGGACCTCAAGTTCCTCGGGCGTGAAGCGGCGGATGGCCTGCCTGCCGGCCAGCAGATTCTCCCACAGTGCTTCCGGGGAGTTCGCACCGGGAAACCGGCCAGCCATTGCGATGATGGCTATCGCCGGTCCGGTCGCCGCGTGCTTCGATGGCTGCGTCGATTTGCTCATCGTGCGTCCTCATCGCGCATGGATGCGGGGCGAAGGCGTGCAAAGGCTGCCCGTTGACGTGCGCCGCGCTCGGCGGCCGGGGATGTCACCGCATTTGCCGATGCGCCATGCGTCGTAACAGCATTTCCGCCATAGCGTGCCAGCGCGCGTGCCGTTGGCGCGTCGAAGATGACGGCAGTGGGCACGTCGAGCACACCTCCGTTACGCAGGCGCGTGGCCAGCCGCGCTGCCAGTAACGAGCTGCCGCCCGCATCAAAGAAGTTTTCTTCCGGCCCGAGCCTGAGGCGCGCCCAGAAGCTGACGGAAGACTGCCAGCACTTCCATCTCACGCTCGGTTTCATCAAATGGCATTGCGTGACTCCTGCTTGTGCTGTGGCGCGTCAGACGTTTGCCGGCTCCGTTCTGCCGCCGTTCACAGTTTCCTGAACGCGCGCGCCACGTGTTGCGACCAGCGTTGTGCCGCGTTGCTTTCTCAGCTGCCGCTGGAAGTCGTCGACATCGCGGATCAGCGCCGGATCGACGCGGTCGCGGCTGACGCGATTGAGAGCGACGGCGACGCCGGGCACATCAAGACGCTCCAGCAACTTCGCCGCCCGGTTCAACTGCGCACGCGTCGTGCGGCCGGACTGCACGATCAGCACCGTTCCATCAGCGACGCGGGCCAGGTACTCGGTATCGGCAGAGATAAGAATTGGGCTGGCGTCGATGAGTACGATGTCGTACTCATCCTTCACCTCGTTCAATATCTGAGAGACGAACATGCCACTGTAGATGGGGCTGCCGCTAGTCCCCGCGCCGTGTACCGCGAGATCGCCGTTCGCGGTGCGCCGCAACCTGTCGCTATAGCGGACCGCGCCCGGCTCCGCGGCAGTGAGCGGGTTCTCGCTCCGCACGTAAGCGATTTTGCCGTCGATGTTAGTGGCCGCAACCGTCAGCGTATTAAGGCCGAGATTGCGCAATTGGCGGCCCAGCTTTTCAACAACGGTAGTGGTGCCGCTTTCAGGAGCCGTTGCGGTGAACAGGAACGTGCGCGCACCGGCCGAGTTGCGCGCGTGCTGGATGCCGCCAGCCAAACGTAACAGGTACTGTCCACTCGCTTCGCTCGAGAAATCGTCATGGTCGAGCAGCACGCCGATGGGCGGAAAGCCGATGACGTGCTCCACATCGGCGGACGTCCAGATGTACGGATCGATCGCATCCGCCAGCAGAGAAACTACGATGCCGGCGCCGATGGAGAAGAGCAGTGCGGCGATCGCGTAGAGCCATGTTCGGTTCTTGCCTGGTGTCAACGGCACCATCGCGGGCGAAGACAGGTGGATGGTGCCTGGCGAACTGCTCTCCAGCTCGAGGTCCCGGATGCGCGAGGCTACGGCAGAATAGCTGTCCTGCAAACGCTGGATCTCATGGCCGACTTCCTTGGCCTGCTGGAACTTCGGCGCAGCCGAGGTGGCCTGATGCGTCTGTGCGAGAAGTTGCGCTTCAATCTGCTGCTCTACGGAGCGCGTGCGATTCACCTCTGCCTGATACTGCAGACGGCGGCGATCGGCAATCTTCGATTCGACATTCGACAGGCTCGCATTCAACTGCTTGTCGATTTGGGCGATCTCCGCCTGGTTCTGGATGTAAAGCGGGTTCGTTGGTGTCAGGCCGTTCATCGTCGCCATCAACTGCGCGCGGCGTGTCTCCAGATTCTGGCGCAGCGTGGAGAGACCAACGTCGGTTGTTGCGGAATCCGTCGCCACCGCGTTGAGCGCACTGCCGCGATAGGCACTCAGTTGCGCTTCCGCGGCCATGCGCTGCTCCTTGGCCTGGGACAGCAGATCATTCAAATGTTTTACGTTGGCGTCATAGCTGTTGTCGGTGTTGTCCGCAACGCTGACCTGCGCCACGCCCAGCTCATTCATCAGCTTGGCCTGTTCGGCCAGTTTTTCATCGAGCTGCGTTTGCAGCTTGCCGCGCTCATCGCGCAGGGTGGCCAGCCGCTGGTCGCGCCCGTAGAACTCCTCGCTGTGCGCCTTGGCGACAAAGGCATCGGTGACTGCATTGACGACGGACGCGGCCTTCTGCGGATCGGTCATGGTCAGCGCGATTGAGATCTGGAAGGTAGTTCCGATGCGGTCTACGTCGAGCGCGTGCTGCAGCCGGCTGACAGCGGCGCCGATGCTTTCGTCCGGCTCCTGCCATGTGCCCGGCGCCAGCTTTTGCAATGCCGTCGCAAGTATGTCGTAGCGCGTGACGGTCTGCGCTTCGTCGGCAATGTACTCCTCGTAAGGACGGTCCTGCTCCTTGTTCTCGTCAGAGGAAAGCGTCGAGGGAAAGGTCGGCGATACGTAGACGTAGCTCGTCGCGGTATATGTGGTGCCGGCGCTGCCATGCCACGAATGCGCCGGTGAGCAGCAGAGCGATAACGGTCGTCCACGTGAACAGCGCGCGATGGCGCCGCACGCTGTTCGGGATATCCAGCGGGCGCTTGGCCTTTTCCTGTTCCGGCGGCGGCAGCGAAGGCCGCGTGGGAAATACAACCGTAGAAAGGGCTGTCTCGGGGGAGGTGCGGTCAATTTTCATGGCAGCTTTGTTCTCTCCTGGTCCTCGCGCGCGGTTAGTGGAAAGCCGCGCCGAAGGTAAGGGCCGTGGTGAGCGGACTCAACTGCTGCAGTACATAGCCGGTTTTGGCCAGACCGCCGCGCGGGACATAGACGACTTCACCGGGCTTCAGCGTGACTTCCAGAGCTCCGGTGGGGGTAAGCAGATTCTTGTAGCGAATCGGCCGTTTGGTGCCGGTCATCGGGTCGATGATCATGATCTCCGGGTTGGTACCGGCCTTCTCGGTGATGCCGCCGGCCTCCGCGATCATGGAGGGCAGCGTGGAGTTGTGCTTCAACTGGATCGCGCCGGGATGGTTGACCTCCCCGAGAACAGAGATGAAGCGGTCCTGATCGTTGGGCACGAAGATGGTGTCGTTGCGCCGCAGGCGCATGTCTGCCATGGAGCTGCCCTGGCTCAGCAGACCTTTGACATCCACCCAGATGGCCTCATCGTTGCCGCGATAGATGGCGACCCGCTCCGGAATCGGATCGTCGATGGTGTGGCCGGTACCGGTGGGCTGCAGCAGGCCGGCCCGTGTAATGGCTTCGAGCAGTGTCGGTGTCTGATCGAAGTACATGATGCCGGGATGCTCGACGTAGCCAGTCACCAGCACGCGGTTGGAGCCGTATTTATCGACGCCGACGATGCAGGAGATGTTGGTGTAGTACTTCGACATCGCCTGATCGATCGCCTGCGCCGCCTGCTCGCGCGACAAGCCCGCCAGCGTGATTGCGCCAGCCATGGGCAGCGTGATCCGTCCATCGGGTCCGATGATGTGTTTGCCGGAGATGTCCGGGCGTCCGGCAAATTCCAGCGTGATCTCATCTCCACCGCCGAGCTGGTATTCCTCGTTCGCCGCTGGCTCCATTGCCTTGAGCTGGGTCATCGGGTCGGGGCGCAGCGTGGGTGCGGTCTGCTGGGGCTGTCGGTCGTCTGGGACGGCGAGGCCGGCGTCTGAGCTGACGCCGCAAACGGCAGCACGCAGCCCAGCAGGAGAACCGGAGCATGAGATACGAATGTGCGGTTGCGAGAGGAGGTCAGGCGCATAGGCGTTGGAACTCCTGGATGGAAGAACCGGGTAATGCGTCCGCGCATCGTCGCGGCGGCGAGAAAGCGAAGCGAGTTTTGAGAGAAAGCATCATCGGCGCCTCTTGTCTGATCGGGCGACGATCCGATTACGGCGAGAGAGATCGCTGAACGGACGCGGTCCGCGATCGATAGGAGTGACGAGAGTCGGGCCTGGCATTTCGCGTGCTGTCCGCACCCATGCCGCGTCGTGCCGCGAGGAGGCGAGTGTGCGCGGCAGAATCTTCAGCTTCCAAAGGATGTAGCGCGGCACGGCGAAGAGCGTGCAGACCGTGCTCCACCAGCCGTTGCCTTCCGCCGCAGCCGCGGCGACGTGCGCCACGATGATGGCAAAGGCAGCCAGCGCGTAGATGCGCAGCCAGGGAACCGGCAGCAGCAGGCAAATTCCGAGCAGCACAACCTCGCTCGCCAGCGGCAGACATGCCAGCTCGAGCGCCGACTCCAGCAGCATCGGCCCGCCACTGAACGCTCGGCGCAGCAGGCGCGGGAGCCATAGCCGCGCGATGCGCAATCGGCCGCCCTCCCAGCGGGCGCGCTGGGTCAGCGCTGCCGCCGGACTGTGCGGCAGCTCGCTGGAGACAGTTGCATTCTTGAGGAACTCTACGCGGATGCCGGCGCTCACCAGCCGCAGATGATATTCAAGATCCTCCACCAGGGAGCTGGCCCGGTAGGGAACGCGTTCAAGGACGGAGCTACGCAGTCCGAAGCCGTTGCCGAAGATACCGGCTGACATCCCGAGTCGCGCGCGACCGCGCGGCCGGATTACGTTAAAGCCGAGAAAGCCCAATGCGGTGAGCCGGCTGCGCGCCTCACGGGCGCCTTCGAGCACAACATACCGTGCCTGAAAGGCATCTGCTCCTTCGGCCAGCGCTTCCGCGATAGCGGCGGAAAAGCCGGGCGAGACCACAGAATCGGCATCGACCACGGCGAGCACCTTGGCGCCTTGTGAAACGGCGTAGTCGAAGCCGGCCCGCAGCGCAGCGCCCTTGCCCTGACGTCCGTCGTCGCAGAGCAGCAGCACCTCAGCGCCGGCATCAAGCGCCACCTGCGCTGTGCCGTCCGTGCAGTTGTGCGCGACGACGAGAACGGAGCTGTCGGTCGGCAGATCCGCCAATAGACTGCGGATGCAGCGACGCAACAGAAGCTGTTCGTCATGTGCCGGAACCACCACGGTCATGCGCAACGGCATCACAGGCGCGATCGGGTGAATGTGTTTTCGTCGTCCGCGTTCCGGCAGCAACGCGCCGGAAGTGAGCGTGAGCAACTCGAGCGCCAGCGGGGCCGTGGCCGCAGCCAGCACACAGGAAACGGTGCGCAGCAGGACAGTCCCGGGAGCCGTGCTTAGCAACGATGCTGGCAGACGAAAGAACATGCCCTAACTCCACACCCGGCGAAAGGCGAAGCGGGCTGGCGGATAGGCAAGAGCCGGTTCGATTGCTGTCGCCAAGGTCCCGCTCCGGCCGCAATTCCTGGGCCCAGCCGGTGATCAGAAAGAAAAGCGTGAAGGTCTGAAAGCCCAGATAGACGGTCGTAATGCTGAGCACGATAGTGACGAAGACCGCCAGCAGGCAGATAGAAAAGGACGTCTCAGTGCGGTCGGTCGAGGCGATGATGGTGCGTATCAGCCGGCCGCCGGTGAACAGGATAAGCAGCGTGAAAATGCCCAGCTCCCAGGTAGCCCTGCGTCAGCGCAAGGTTCAGATATTCGTTGTCGATCGAAGCCTGCCCCTGGACGGTAGGGAAGTGAATGCCGTAGCCCAGCATCCCGCCGCGCTTCACCTCCGGCAGGTAGTTGATCACCAGCATGCGCCGGTATTGGGCGTTCTCCTGGTCCATGTCCGACGGCGCACGATTGATGTTGGTATAGCGATTCAGTGCGACATAGAAGATGGTCATCAGCACGACGCTGGCGAACGATGACATTGCGCAGCGCACGCTTCTGATTGCGCGCCCGCGCCGCCAGAATCAGCAGAATGCCGAATACGCCGCCCATCCACGGCCCGCGCGACTGCGTCATCCAGACGCCCAGCGCCAGCCCGAGCACGATGTACATCGATTTCCTGCCGGGAAGAAAGCCCAGGTTGCGGAACTTCTCGCTCCCATTGGCCCTCGCTGGCCAGCCAGATGGCGAAAAGCAGGGCGCTGAGCAGGATGCAGCCGGCCAGGATGGCGTGTCCGTACGGACCGGCAATGCGGGCATAACCCCCAGCGTATTTGCAGGATCAGATGGCTGGTGTTGTTAAAGATCTTGTCCGACCAGGTGCGGAAGACGTTCCGCTCCATTCGGTATTCGTAGAGAGAAAGGATGGAGATCACGAAAGCCAGAAAGGTATAGCGCTTGACCAGCGCCACCCGGAGCCCTGGCCGCTCGATAGCAGCCCGGCCGATGATGTACGCCGGGAAGCAGGAGAAGGACATCGCCGTCCCCAGCGCGAGCCCGGCCGATTGACCATCGGCATTCCAGTTTGAAAGCAGGGTGCTGAAGCAATAGAAAGAAGAGCAGCAGGTCTGTGATCGTGAAACGCCACCGTCGCGCGTACTTGAGCGCGAGCGCCAGCGCGACCGGGATCGCCACCGCATCCATGATGTCGAGTTCGACACCTTTGAACTTCCATCCCGTGCCATACGGCCACAGCATCATCACCGGCACGACGACGCTGAGCACGGCGCGCTCTGGACCCACTCTCCAGAGAACGAGCAGTGCGACAGCGGAGGCCGAAATCAGGATGACAGGCTGCATAGTCGTTGGATGTCCATTCCTTCAGCTATGGCCAGTCTGCGATGGCCGCTTGGCACTGTCCGGACGTCGGCCCTGTGCGTGCTAAATCGCGCAAGTGTCGTACGCCAATGTTTCCAGAGGAACTGATAACCGGAATGTTACCCGACGACGGCCGGCAGGAGCATCCACCGGGACCATCCAGACCCTTCGGCGTGCCTTCCGGCGAGTGCAACATGCGGCGATTGGAATGTGCCCGCCGTTCACCGACATGCGCGGAGTTTCCACAGCGCGGGAGCTCTCCCGTGAATTTTCTGTGATTTGCAGCCTCAACCCCCTCGAGGCCCGGAAAGACGGCCGGGGCTCACGTGGGCGCCACGCTTCCGTCGGGAGCGTGGCGACCTGCACTGGCAGATGCGCCAGCGGGTCGGACACGTTGCATTACGAGGGGATGAATATAGCGGTGGAGAAGGCCGGCGAAACAGAGAAGAGAGCCAGCCGGGTGTCACGCCCGCAGAATGTCAGGCGTCCACCGGAAGACGTCACACCGGGAACCAAGGCAGACAGACAGAGAGCACTACAAACCACAGAAGACAACGCAGGGAAAGCAGGAGAGGGGAAGGTTCGGATTCTCATGCTGCTTTTCCCAGAGACCACAATTACGGCAGGAACACCACACAACAGGAAAACAAGGCAGACAAAGGCTTCCGGTACGTCAGTGTCAGGAAGCTACGCGATCTTCGCGAAGGAACGCGGGGAAGCTAACAACCTTCTCCCGTTCAAAAAGCCAGTCGACTTCGGAGTGCAGCGCAGCGGCAATTGCTTGCCTAAGCGCGTCTCCGGGTTCGCGGCTCCCGTTTACGATCCGGCTCAGATAGGCTTCGTGAATGCCCACCATCTTGGCAAGCCGGTTCTGACGGATTCCAGTTTTGTAGATCGTCAGCTTCAAATTCGGGTAAATAGACCTCTCATCGGGTTTCACTTTTTACTCGCCTCTCGAGAACCTCACAGCAAAAAGGTGCGGCTGCGATGCTCCCAAAAGTACAACCATCCAAAAGAACTTGCCACGATGCATTGGTACCCATGTAGTCACCACCGCTGCGCGAAAGTAATTATAGCCCCGAGCGCCGGCCGTGCTTACGCGGATTTGCGGGAGAATTCCGAGCTATGTGTCCAGCCGAAAGAAAATGCATTCGCCGCGGAGCGCAAGTTGCAGTCTTTGTTGAGGCTCGGGCCCGACGACTCCGCACTGAAAAAACATCCAGCTGCACCGGGAAACTACTTCCAGGGCGTCTGCGGGAGCATCATGTGTAATTCCTGCACGTTTTCGGACTGCGAAGCATGGTCCATTTTGGGACGGACCCGGGTCAGCTCTTCAGGACGAAGGCGATGATGGTGGATCCGGCGGGCTCGCCTGCTGCCATGGCGGCCAGGTCAAGCGCGTCGGAAATCTCGGAAGACGGAGCGGCAATGGCTGCGTTCGCGATCTCCTCTTCCGTCGCATGGTGGAAGCAAAGCTCGCATACTCCGTATCCCTCGGGCGTCGCGACGGGCGGCCCGAAGAGGCGGCAGGTCTGCGGGCGCGAGGCGTAAAGGTCGCAGCTTCCGCTGCTCCGGATCGAGCACCGGACAGGGCTCATCGTTGGCGAAATCCGTCAAACGTCCTGCTGCGGGTTCGCCGTCTGGCTCGGTGTGAAGGCGCCCAGATGCGGCGTCGCCGGGGAATTGCAGGAGTAAGGCGCGACCAGGATGCTGTCGCGCGCTGCTGGACGCGAGTCGCGCGCGCGGGATCCTCCTGTTTCAGCGCCGCCAGACCCTGCTTTAGCCGCAGCGCATCGGCCGGGCCGATCGGCGAAAACCCCGACGCAGCACTGCGTACAGCCTTCGCGGCATAGGAGATGAGGACCGCTTCGGCTCGCGGCGTCGGCAAACGCACCGTCCACCAGCGCGACGAACGCGCCATCCTGAGCTTCGGAAGCGCGCCTCCGACCTTTGCCGGCGCTGGGGATCGGCGTCCATAACTCATGGTAGCCAGTAGGGACGCCGCCTGGCGAGCCCGTTGGTCAGAAGGAGTCGGCGACCCTGCCGGCCGCTCTTTGAAACCTTGCGGGCGATGGTGTCCGCATGGGAAGCTCATATCGTCGGCTACATCGCGAGCGCGCGAATAGACCTTGGTGGCGTGCTTGCTGAATTCGTCCGCGGTGTCTTTGAGATAGTCGCTGGTGTCGTCGAACTTACGCTTCCACTGCTTGCGGGTCTTTTCTCCCGTGCGCGGCGCATAGGCAAGCGCTACCGCGGCTCCAGCAGCCACACCTATGGAAAAAACAGACCAGTACTTGAATACGCTCATGCTGCAATCCTCCTTTGTTTTCGCTCAATGCCCTCTGGGAATGGTGCGCGTCCTCGCCCGGAATAGCAAGACGTTTGCACGGTAAGAAGGGATCGAGAGGGCAGGGGTTGTGCCGTGAGGCCGGATTACCCGGCAGAGCCTGAATCGGGCTCAGCGAGCGCTGACAGCGGCATCGGAGGGCTGAATCGCCAGACCGAGAACGGAAGATTCGCTCTGAACGCCTGCCGGAACAGGACGCGCAAAGTTCTGCCTGGAACGATGGAAGAGGCCGTGATGTGCATGGCTGCGCTCACTGAGCTGCTGCACTATGGACGGCGGAATGACAGGCGCGGCGGCACGCAGGGCGGCCGGGTCGAAGCTGGGCTCACCCTGGGACGGGGCGAGGAAGCCGGTATGCTGCGGAGCGACCTGGAAGAGCAGGGGATTGCGGGAGGGTACAGGCTCTGCGTAGACGAAACAGAGGGACATCACCAGCATGAAGGCGGCGAGATAAATCAGAAAGCGAAAGCGGTACGTCATGTCCATGCGAAACTCCCGTTGCCGGTATTGCCTTCCCTGATTCCTGTTGTTTCAATGAGGTTCATCCACCAGCGGGGCAGGATGAATCGCACGCAGGTTGTAGGGGCAGCATTTTCCGTTGTAGCCCAAATTGGGAGACGCGGGAGAGAACGGTCCTGTTGTGCTGAGCGAGCTGTTAATAAGCCATATACAAGAAGGCATTACTGAGGCGGCCGGTTAGCCGTGTAAGTCCTTGTCTGACATTGATATTTGCCCAAAAATCGGCTAGAATCGTTTGAGGATCGAGTGAGTGGGACGGCCCTGTACCGTTGGCACGAAGAACAGGGCTCGGCAGCGGCTACTTGCGCAGCCTTCCTTGAAGCGCTGCTCCTCTCAGATGCGGGTAGAACACAAACATCTGTGAAATGGGATACATGTACCGCGGCCGGCAGAAATTGGCCGGGTTCAGGTCCGAATAATTCTCCACGTTGAGGAAAACGCATGGCAAAGCGTCGCGGAAATCCGAATTGGGGTAAGCCGGAGCCAATTGGCCCGGTTGTGCCTACGGTTACGTCGTTCGAGCAGGTAGTGAAGGAGTTCAAGCTGACTCCGGATCAGTATGTGCGGTCGACACGTCTCCGGGAATGGGCACGCCGCAATAAGAATTCCAAGTACATCCCGGAGGCTCTGCTTGAGGCCTGGGGCTTCGAGATCGAGTCCACCCTGTAAGTTCACGCACGGTTGCGAGAAAACGCCATCCTTCGGGATGGCGTTTCTGTTGGCCCTGAATTCAGCGGGCGCGTGGCGGAATGTGTCGCCGGGTTTCATCCAGAATCGGCACCTGCTCCACGATCTCCAGGTCGAAACCTTCCAGTGCGGGCACGTGCGTGGGCGTGTTGGTGAGCAAACGGATCTTGCGGATATTGAGATCCGCCAGGATCTGGCCGCCGATGCCCACCTGGCGCAACACCCGCTGATGGCGCTCTTCATGTGCTGGATCGGGATGCATCTCCCGCGCGCGGGTTTCGCGGTGCAGCAGAATGCGTGCCGGCGATTCGCGCCGGTCGATTTCAAAGCCCGGGCTGTTGTTGTGCAGATAGACCAGCGCGCCGCGGCCTGCCTGCGCAATGCGTTCGAGCGAACGCTCCAGCAGCTCCCGGCAGTCGCACGTCGCTCGCGCCGAAGACATCGCCGGCCAGGCAGTGCGAGTGGACACGGACCAGGGTCGGTGTATCGCCGGGCTTCCTGTATCCGACTCCAAGCCGACCGGGCCGCGGACCAGCGCCAGATGGCTCTCGCCGCCGGTCACCTCGCTCTCATAGGCGATCATCGTGAAGTCGCCGTAACGCGTGTGCAGTGGCGATTGGGCCACGCGGTGGATGTACCGCTCGTGGCGCAGGCGGTAGCGGATCATCTCCGCGACCGTCAGCATCTTCAGCCCGTGAGTGGCGCAGAAGCGTTCGAGATCGGGCACGCGCGCCATGGTGCCGTCGTCGTTCATGATCTCGCAGATGACGCCCGCAGGGATGAGGCCGGCCATCCGGGCGAGATCGACAGAGGCTTCGGTCTGTCCGGCACGAACCAGCACGCCACCCTTGCGCGCCCGAAGCGGAAAGACATGGCCCGGACGTGCAAGGTCAGCCGCGGAACTGGTGGAATCAATGGCGACGCGAATGGTGTGGGCGCGGTCGGCAGCCGAGATGCCGGTGGTGACGCCCTCGCGCGCCTCGATGCTCTCGGTGAAAGCGGTGCCGAAGCGCGAGGTGTTCTCCTGCGACATAGGCGGCAGGCGGAGATAGTCGGCGCGCTCCTCGGTGAGGGTGAGGCAGATGAGGCCGCGACCATAGCGGGCCATGAAATTGATCGCTTCCGGAGTGACGAATTCCGCGGCGAGCGTCAGGTCGCCTTCGTTCTCGCGGTCTTCATCGTCGACCACCACGATCATGCGGCCGGCCTGAATCTCGGCGATCGCGCCGGGGACATCGATGAAGGGAGGCTGAGGCATCGCGAGCGGAAACCTTTCTGTGCTGCAACAAGGATGCCGTGCGGAGGGGCCGCGGTGCAAGGATTGATGGAATGGCGATGTTAGACTGCGCTGGTGACGGAGATTCTGGCCAAGGTCCGCAGGCGGGCGCGAAGGCTTTGGAACTACCGCCGGATCAAGCGGGCTCTAAAGGGAAAGCACGGCCTGGAGATCGGCGGCCCGAGCGGGATGTTTTCTCCAAAGACCCCGAATGGCTACATCCCGCCGGTCTATTCCATCGCGGCCTCGGTGGACAACTGCAACTTCGCGACAAACACTACCTGGTCGGAAGGCGAGGCCGGTCGCAGCTTTCGCTATCTGCCCGATGTTGAGCCTGGGATGCAGTACATCCACGATGCGACCGACCTCGGTTCGATCGCAGATGGCTCCTATGACTTTCTGCTCGCCTCGCACATCCTCGAGCATGTCGCCAATCCATTGCGCGCGCTGGTTGAGTTCCATCGCGTTATTAAGCCGGGCGGCTATCTGTTGATCGCGGTGCCTGATCGGAAGTACACCTTCGATCACCGTCGGCCTGTGACCACCTTCGCGCATCTGGAAGCGGATCTCGCAGCCAATACCGGTGAGAGCGACACGACGCATCTTGAAGAAATTCTCGCGCTGCACGACCTGGAGTTGGACAAGCCGGCCGGCTCACCCGAGGAGTTCCGCGCGAGGTGCCTACGCAATGCGGAAGTCCGGTGCATGCATCATCACGTCTTCGATCTTGAATTGTTGGACAGGGCCTTGCGGCACACCGGATTTCGTCCCCTGTACGGCACGGACGCGTGGGAACTCCACGTGCTCATATTTGCGCGCCGGAACTCAGGCGCACAGGTTAGCTGAGTTCCGGCAGCGGCAGGTTGCCCGCGAAGCCGCGGGCCTCGAGGTCGCGCCGCAGTTCCTCCACGGTAGTGAACTGGATCCCGTCAATGCCGAGAGCGCGTGCGGCTGCGATGTTGGCCGCGATGTCGTCGATGAAGATAGCTTCGCTGGCCGCGACACCCAGCTTTTCGAGCGTGTGCCGGTAGATTGCGGGATCGGGTTTCGCCGTGAGCAGCTCGCACGACCAGGTGAGGCAGGTGAAACCCGAGAGCCAGTCGAAGTGCTTGCGCATATAGGCCAGGTTGATGTCGCCCATGTTGGAGAGGATCGCCGTCTTCACGCCTGCCGTTTGCAGCGCCAGCGCCCACTGGAGCATGGGAGCATTCAGGTTGGCCCACATCAGCGCATCGTGATGATGAAAGGCGGCGAGCCGCTCCGGGGTCAGCGTGAATCCAGCGCCCTTCGCCACGTGCTGCCAATAGGTCTCGCCGTTCAGCGTCCCGGCATCGTAGGCATGGCGGTGCGCCCAGTAGTGTTCTTCAAACATCTCATCCGGCACACCGGCGGCGGCAACGAGGGCGGTGTGCGCATCCATGTCGGGTTGCATGCTGAGCACGCGGCCGAAGTCGAAGATGACGGCGCGCGGTACGGTGGCGATGGCGGGAGAAGCGGAAGTAGTCACCCCTCTATTATGAATGGCGGGAGCAGCGCTTGTGCGGTTTGCCAACAGAACAGATTGGGCCAGCGAGGAGACGGCGTGGTCGTGCGCACTGGAGGCGCGACGGCGCAGCGGGTTTCCCATCCTGGACCTCACGGCTTCGAACCCGACGCAATGCGGTTTTTCCTACGCTGCGGATCTGCTGGCGGAGCTTTCGGCGCAAGGAGCACGGCAGTATGATCCCGATCCACGCGGGATGCTCGTTGCGCGCCAGGGGGTGTGCGGCTATTACGCGGAACATGCAGCCTGCGTCGCGCCGGAGCAGATCGTGCTCACGACAAGCACAAGTGAGGGCTACAGCTGGCTCTTCCGTCTGCTCTGCGATCCCGACGACGAGGTCCTGATCGCGCAGCCGAGCTATCCGCTTTTCGATCTGCTGGCTGCGATCGACGACGTGCGGCTGGTGCCGTATCCGTTACTGTATGATCCCGGCGGCAGCCACGCCTGGAGCCTCGACCTTCACATGCTGCGTGAGCGGATGACGCCGCGCACCCGTGCGGTCATCGTCGTACATCCGAACAATCCCACTGGCCATTACACTTCGCAGGCCGAGCGGCAGGCCTTAGCGACGCTCTGCCGCGAGCGTCGGCTAGCGCTGATCGTGGATGAGGTTTTTCTTGACTATCCACTGCCAGCGCATGAGGTTTCGGAGGCGAGCTGGAGCTTCGCGCGCGGCCCGCAGGGTGCGCTCACCTTCGTGCTGAGTGGGCTGAGCAAGATTGCGGTCCTGCCGCAAATGAAGGCTTCGTGGATCGTATGCCTGGGGCCGGAAGAGATGCGGACCGAAGCGTTGCGGCGGTTGGAGATCATCGCGGACACGTTTCTCTCGATGAACGCACCGGTGCAGCACGCAATCCCGGGATGGCTTCGCGGAAGGCACGCGATCCAGCGGCAGGTGTGCGAGCGAGTACAGCAGAATCTGCAGGCGCTCGATTATGCTCTTGAGGCGCAGCATGCCATCACGCGGCTGGCCTGTGAAGGTGGGTGGTATGCAACCCTGCGCACGCCGGCATCGATTACCGGCGAGGCGCTGGCCATCCGGCTGCTGGAGACGCGGGGAGTGGCGGCCCATCCTGGCGGGTTCTTCGGCTTTGCGGAGCAGAACCGGCTCGTCGTGAGCCTGCTGCCGGAGTTGGATGTCTTTGCCGAGGGCGTTCGAAACCTGATTGACGAAGTCTATAGCCCGACGGTTCCGAAATGAAACGACGGGCACGAGCATGCATGCCGGCTTGTTCGCTCCCTGGGCAGGCTTTATACGAACCCTGAAAATGGCGCTGTCGATTCCTGGTCTCTCCGCCGTCCGCCCTCCTTCGCAATTATCCTTGCGGATTGATCGCAAAAAGCAGATTCTTGCTGCGCAGTTCCATATTCATTGAAGGCACGGAGAAGCGTTATGAAACTGAGGGCTTTGGCATTGGTGGTTTGTCTGCTGGGAGCAGTGACCGTGAAAGCGGATGATCTCAAATGGCAGCATGGCACGTTGACCGCCACGGAAAGGCAGAAGATCAAAGAGGGAAGCACGACCTTCCACAATACTGACGGCACAGCGAAGGACCGCGGGAACAAGACCGACTATTCCTCAAACGGCACTACGACCAAGTCCGACAACTACGAGAACTATCAGATCTACACTATCCAGAGCGGCAACATTGTGTACGTCGGCAGTGAACATCTGCTGTTTCCCTGGTCGAAGCCGGCGGATATTGAATTAGGGCAACCGGTCCAATTCGCCGTGAAGAGCGGCAAGATGTATATCCTCGACAGTAGCGGGAAGCAGCATAAAGCAACGGTGACCAAGACGGCGCTGAAGAGCGCCGCGGACTGACTTACGGCGGTTCCGTTACGCGGCAGCTTCCGCCTCGAGCTCAACGGTCAGCCAGTCAGGATCTTCGATCGTGCCTCCGCCTCGATAGACCCACAGGTCGCCTTCCTGGGCAAAGCCGTGCTGCGCATAGGTACCGCGGCACGGTTCATTTACGGCAGTCGCGATGTATCTGCCGACGATCTGCCGACCGCGTCCCGGAAATCCTGCACTGCGCTTTACGTGATTCAACAGAGCCGTTTCCACTCCATACCCAAAGACGCGGCAGCTCAGCACGAAAACCGGAATCTCGATATGGTCTGAGCATTCCTGCGTCACCATCACGCAGACTGTACCCATAGCGCCAAATTTGTCGCGTGCTTCCGCCAGCAGGATGGCGTGAGAGCCGGTGTTGTGCCAGCCTTGAACTTCGCTGAGCGTCGTCCGGCTACCGCACATGTTGAATTGATTCGTGCGATTGATCAGCTCGGCTACGCGCTTTAGATCTCTCGCGTCGGCATGGCGGATGATCACGCGAAAGTCCAGCCGGCGAAAGAGCTCGCGCTGCTCGGCCTCCGCGGCCTCCGCGTCTTCCAAGAATTGCTCGCGTTCCGCGCGCTGCTTGTAGGCGAGCGTGCGATCCATCTCGTCCTGCTCCGGCAGAAGATCCGCCGCAAGCGCGAGACGCCGCCACACTGCCGTGGATTCCGCATCGAGCGTCACTACCTCCGGCATCATCTCCTGCACCATGGAGCGTTCATCGGCCCGGTCGTCGATGAATAGAAAATCCTTCGTCTTCAGGTTCAGCTCCTCAGCGATGCGGCGAATGTTCTGCACCTTAGACGTCCAGTTGATCTGGCAGCAGACGAAATCATCCAGCGTTAGACCGGCACCATCCCAGCGGACATTCTTCGGATCGTTCTTGGAATTGATCGCGAGCAGCAGCCCCTTATTGCGCAGGCGCTTTAGTATCGTCTGCCGGTCGTGATAGTGACGTATCTCACCTTCGCCGATCGCTCCATTCCACAAGGTGTTATCTAGGTCGCAGATAACGACCTTCTTTTTTGCCAGCAGCGCCTGCGCCAGGATCACGTCAAGGTAAAGCCCAGCGATCGCCCGCCCCAGTTCCGCAGGGTGCTGCAACCCAGCGTCGTAGAAATGGCGCCCCAGCGCGCTCTCCGGCTGATCCCGCAGCAGACCCGCCTCATCCAGCAGAAAGAAGTGCGGATAAGAATTGCGATTGAGCGCGTCGATCTGTTTCGGAAGCCAATCGTTCACGCCGCGGCGTGCCACTGACCGTGTCCGCTGGGTCAGAAGGTTCTTGGCCAGCTCCTGAACGCTCCCATCATGCCGGCGGATGCCGGTCGTGTTGTGTACAAAGACCGGCGCATCGAACAGGCTGCCCAGCAACCGCATCACGCTTAGCGTATCCGCTTTCGCGCCGGCGAGCACTGCATCCAGCTTCTCGCCACGTATGAAAGCTGAACGCAGAAACCGGAGATGCGAATAGCCGACGTGGAATTCGTAGCTGAACGGACTGAAAAAGATTACATCGAAGCTATGCCCTTGCAGACCTCGCAGATATCGCAGCAGGTCCGGAATCGTCTTGGAGGTTGCAAACGTCGAGTCCAGCCGCAATCCATGCTCGAGCAGCGGCGCGGCGAGAAATGCGACCACGTCAAGATGCAGGCAATCGCCCACAAACAGCACGCGCACCGGGCGCGTCGCTTCACCGGTGACCACGCGCGCTACATCGTCGAGAAATGCCTCGACTCGGTCGAGTTCAGGAGCGGTCAACAGAGGAGCCAGATATTGGTAGAGCGCACGCCGGTCCTTCTCCAGGATCTCTTTCCGCCGTGTCAATCCTTGTTCGGCAGACTCTCGCGCGTCATAACACTGCTTCAGCTTTTCGCCGATGTAGAGATCGCGATACGTGCTGTCTTCGCGTTCGAAGTAAAGCGCGAGATACTCGATGAAGACACGCAATTCGGTTTCGATGAATGAGCTGCGCGCCTCGGCGGCGGCGGAATCAGCTTCGGGAAACTTATCCCAGCCGGACAAAGAGGGAAGCAGCGCCGCTGCCAAGGGCGCGCGGTGATCTCTCAACGTCTGTACCAGCGGGGGACGGTTTCTGACCATACAATTTTGAGCCTACCATGCTGCGAAGCCGCATAAAATGCGGCTCGGGGCCGCTCCGGAAATCCAACCGGTTACGATCTATTCATGAAGGACTCAGGCAACCTTTCCCGGCTTCGACGCGAATTGCGCGCGCTGCTTGCGCTCGCCATTCCCGTCATTCTGTCGGAGCTTGGCTGGGTCGCCATGGGCATCGTCGACACCATCATGGTCGGCCGCCTCGGGCCGGGAGCCATCGGCGCTGTCGGCATTTCAAGCGCGTCGTACTATGCTCCGGCGCTATTTGGAATCGGCATTCTGCTCGGACTGGATACTGTCGTCTCGCAAGCATGGGGACGCCGGGATTTTCATGTCTGCCATCAGTGGCTCGCGCAGAGCGTCTATCTTGTCCTCGCCTACACGCCGCTCGCGATGGTGGGCATTGCGGCAGTGCCGTTGCTCTTTGTCCGCTTCGGCATCAATCCTGCAGTCTCGGGCGATGCCGCTGTCTATCTGCGCATTCTCAATCTCGGCACGCTGCCGCTGCTCATCTATGCCGCGTTTCGGCGGTATCTCCAGGGAGTAGGCCGCGTCCGGCCCGTCACTTTCACGCTCGTGTCCGCAAATCTCATCAACTGGGGCGGCAACTGGGCGCTCATCTATGGGCATCTCGGGCTGCCGGCGATGGGACTGAAAGGCTCTGCAGTCTCCACCTGCCTGGCGCGTGTCTACATGGCGGCTGTACTGGTCTTCTTCGCATGGCAGCACGAGCGCCGGCGCGGCCATCCGCTCTTCGCGCACTGGCCCCGGCCGCATTGGCAGCAACTGCGCGCTCTCATCGTTCTTGGAGCGCCGGCAGCCGGACAGATCGTGCTCGAAGTTGGAGCCTTCGGCGTCGCTACGCTCATGGCCGGCCGCCTCACGGCAGAAGCGCTCGCCGCGCATCAGATCGTGCTCAACTGCGCCAGCACCACCTTTATGGTGCCATTGGGCATGTCCGCAGCGGCGGCGGTTGCCGTCGGTCACGCCATCGGAGCAGGCGATCTGCCGCGCGCCCGCCGCGCCGGATGGCTTGCTTTGGCCTCCGGAGCAAGCTTCATGGCACTTGCGGCCTGCGTGTTTCTACTGCTGCCGCGGCCGATCCTGCACATCTATACGCAGGACGATACGGTCGTGGTCCTTGGCACACGCCTGCTGATGCTCGCCGCGGCCTTCCAGATCTTCGACGGCATCCAGACCGTGGCCACCGGAGCATTGCGCGGCGCGGGCGAGACACGCCAGCCCATGTTCGTAAACCTCGGCGGCTACTGGTTCTTCGGACTGCCGCTCGGTTATGCGCTTTGCTTTCACGCGCAGCGAGGAGTCTTTGGCATCTGGATCGGTCTCACAATCTCCCTGATCGTGATCGCGCTCTACCTGCTATGGCAGTGGTCGAGAAAAAGCCAGCGCATGGTGCAGCGCCTGACGAGTTCGCAGATCCGCGTGAGCCTACAGTAAAGAGTCGGGTGTATCCGTCTGGCGGCTGGGCCAGCAAGCAGCTTCTATTTGCGGGCCAGAGATCTTATGTCCGATAACGGGTATTCTGTCCGCTAAACCCGTTGCGCGGTAAATCACTTCTTCACAGCCGCTTGCTGCCGCTGGGCTGCTGCCTTCGCCTCGATGCTCTTCTCCGCGTCCGCAATGGCTTCGCGATAGCCTGCTGGATCGATCCACACCGACGATCCTTCTTTCGGAAGCCGCGCCAGCTTCCCCTGCATGTCGAAGTAGCTGCCGTGCGCGCCCAGAAAAATGTCGCACGGCAGGCTGCGCTCTACGGCAAAGCCATGTTCGAAATCCGCCAGAATTCCCGGATACGAAGTTGGCCGTTTAGGACTGTCGACTAGACGATACGAGTCCAGGGCCGCAAAGCCACCCACAATGACGGCGTTACGCATGCGACCATGATCCATCACCTGCATGGTCCAGGTGGTACAGCCACGGGTGTGGCCGGCGGTCTTATGGGCCGTCAGCACGGCTCCGCCCAGCCGGACGGTGTCTCCGTCGTGCAGCACGCGGGCGACGTGCACCGGCGGAAACCGGTGCAGATCGCTGCCTCCGAAGTCGTGAGCGTCTCCGGTTTCCATCGGCTGTACGTCACCGTCCATCACCATTAATTTGGCGCCCGTCTCCCGCACCACCTCGGCATTGCCGGCCGCGTGATCAAAGTGCGCCTGGCTGTTCAGCAGAACGCGCGTATCCGCCCAGCGAAAACCCAGGCTTTCTACGCTGGCACGGATCTGCGGCGGCGAGCTCTCCAGGTTCGCGTTGATCAGGATGTTCCCCGCGGGCGTGACGACCAGATAAGCAGCAAGGTCGCGGCTGCCCACGTAGTACAGATTGCCGGCAATGCGAAACGGCTTTTGCGGCGTCGTCCAGTCAGGGTTACTCTGCGCGCGCAGCAGTGAGCTGTCAAGCCAGCAGCATCAGGAGGATGCCAAGGCGCGGCATCTTGCGATAAGAGGTCATGGATCGTTGATATCAGTTCAGCCGGCGCCGGATAGTGACGCGGCAGATACCGGCAATCGGGCGAAAAAATCGCGGCCCCGGTCTTTCCCCCGAAGCCGCGCCGTTCAAACCTTTGCAGTTTTCGCCGGGCGGATCGGTTGGCAGCCAGTATCCGCCCGGCTCTGCCGGCCAGCGACGACCGTCAGCTTCCGATGCGCAATGCGTCATCGCGCTCACCTGCTCACATCGGCTACGCAGCAAAACTGTTCTGCTGGCATAGTGCAGATGGGTCGGGCGGCGTTTCAGAGAAATTGAATGTATCGAAACGGCCTACTTCGCAGGCTTCACCATTGCGCGCCACTTCTTCGTCAGGGCCGGATCGGCATACGCCTTCACGTACAGGCCGCCAACGACAGAACGTGCCTGGAAGCTTTCCTGTTTGCCGGTTTTTGTGTCGTACCAGTCGGTCAGGGGAACACGGCTGGGCGTATCATTGACCCACCGCGCCAGCGGTGTCATGAACTGCTGAAACTCGTCCGGCTTGTCAGCCAGGGTGGCCGTCCACAATTCCCAGTCGAGCTTCGTGTAGTCCTTGCGGCTGTCCAGCGGCAGCCCGTAGCGGTTCAGATGCTTCAGATAAAACGCGATCTCAGTTTCATGCACGCTGGCCGGAAACAGATCCAGCTTCAGCAGCTTGTCCCATACCAGGTTGTATTTCTGGCTCCATGAGCCCGCCACGTCAAACGCCAGCTTGTAGTGGTCGCCGTCCTTTGCCAGGGTCTGCCACTTCGCTGCCATCTCCTTGGCGGCCTGCCCATAATCGCGCGCTACGTCGTGCTTCCCTAGCGCGTCCGCCAGGCTCGCATACGCACCCAGCGCATCGATCGCTTTGATCGACAGGTTGGCGTTATGCGCCAGATGCCCGGCGAAATCGTCCGTGCTCAACTGGCTCGCCGGGTCCAGACCCTCGGCGCGCACATACTTCGCCCAGGTCGTAAGCTGCGGCCAGTACTTCTCGGCGTAGTGATGGTCCGGCGTGGTTTCCGATTCGGCACGGTCCAGCGCCGCCGCCAGGATCAGCAGATTTCCGCTTTCCTCCACCGGCATCTGGTCCTCTTCCGTCTGCTCGCCGCCGCCATACTCCTGCCCGTCCGCCAGCGGATAACGCCCCAGATCATGCGGGGCAAATGGAAAATGCCAGCGCGACGACGCAGCGTAGTTCATTACCGGTGTCATCTGCGCTTCCAACAGATGGGGATTGAAAAACAGAAAGAACGGCGACGATGGATAGAGCACATCGACGGTTGCAATATCGCCGTTTGAGAAATTTTCCTTCGCGAACAGATACGGCGTTCCATCCCAGTCCGCCACCAGCTTGTGCGCCGCCAGCGTCTGCCGGTACGCCAGAATCGCCAGATTGGCATAGTCCTGGCCGCCCGCGCTTACCAAATCGCGCCGCAGCTCCGCATCGTATTCCGTGCCGCGCCGCTCAAGCTGTGCGTATTGGTGCTCCGCCGCTTCCAGCATGTCGGCGACCGGCAGGTTGTTGCGCTGCCAATAGGGCCGCAGCTTGCGTTCCATCAGCTCAATCGCGTATCCCTCCGTGTAGCTCAGCAGCACATGACGCTCG
Source organism: uncultured Acidobacteriaceae bacterium (assembly GCA_963797895.1). GTDB lineage: Bacteria > Acidobacteriota > Terriglobia > Terriglobales > Acidobacteriaceae > KBS-83. Next base: position 40,073 of record CAWCRD010000004.1, on the reverse strand, counting down.
ACGGGCGCGCTGCTCACATTGCCGAGCGGGAAGACAACTGCCGCATGCGCCGCATGGTCGTGCGGAGTCTCGGGCATCGCGGCATCGTCGTTCGCGGGCAGAGTTCCCTTTTGCAGAAAGCTTGATACCGCATTCGGTACCAGCGCTGTCTCCACGCTTGCCTCGCGCGGCACGCACAGCCGAAAGTATCCCCAGTCGATTCGCAAATCGTCGCCGGAGCGATTCAGCACACGCTGGTCGCGCGACCCCAGATGCAGTTCATCGAGCGATGCGGTCCGTAGCCGTCCCCACGTTGCAGCCTGATCGTCCTCGTTCACCGCGAGCAGCGGACTTGCATCCAGCAGCAGCGATACATCATGCGGCTTGCCGTCATCGCTCGTCACCTTCCAGCTCAGATACGTAACCGGTCGCGAGAGCAGATCCATATCCTGCGGAAAGGCCGGCGTGAAAAACGTCAGCGTCAGCGCGATGCCCGCGCCGTTGAAACTGTAGATCGTATGTGTGGGAGCGACTATCAGCTTGGTCTGCGCAAGCGCAGGCGTCTCCTCGGGAAAGTCGCCCATGTAGCGATAAGCTTTTCCCGTCAACGCGGACGAGCCCAGTCAGCGGCTGCGGCGCGCCCGTCCAGTGACGCGTCGGCCCATCCGTGAGCTTGTCGTACATCGACCAGATGCTGAAGTACGGATCATGCGTCACCAGCGGCACCGCGGGCGGACGCTCCTGCGCGATGGCGGCAAGCGGCGTCAGGAGAGAACACACCACAATCAGCAGAAGCCACCTGGACACATCCAGCATTGAGCCGCTCAATGTAACCGCTTACCCGCACCGCGCCGATCGTTCTCCTCACTCCTGTCTCCTTCAGCTGAATCTGCATTCTGTGCCGCTGCCCATCCTAGAGCAAAACCACAGACGGTGTGATGCACAACGCAGCCCCAGGCTCGGAACCGGCTGCTCAGGACCGCTCTGACGTCGCGCGTAGATTGTGGTCTTGCTCTTACTCGCAGGTGGCAGAGTGGCCTATTCGTCGCCATGCTAACCTCCACAATATGCAGGTGGCGGTGTCCACAACGCGGCCTTTCCATTGCGCGCTGCTCGCGAACGCGCTGGTGAAGCATAGCGCACGCGTCCGCATCTACAGCTCTGCACCGCGGCGCTACTTCCGCCGCCTCGATGACTCTGTCGACGTCACGCTGGTTCCCTCCCTGCTGCAATCCGCCATGCACTTCGTCCGTGTTCCTGCGTCGCAGAACGCGCTGCATGCAGATTCCTGGCTCTATGACCATTCGATCGCCGCCGTGATCCGGCCCGGCGAGCTTTTCGTCGGCTGGGCCACCGCGTCGCTCGCGACTGCGCGCGCAGCAAAGCGCCGTGGAGCTCGTTTCGTGCTCGACCGCGCCTGTCCGCACGTCGATTTTCAGCAGCAGATTGTCGAGGAAGAGTCCGCTGCGCTCGGCATCGCGTGGCGTTCGCAACCGGCTTGGTTCCGCGACCGCCAGCTCGCCGAATATGCCGAGGCAGAGCGCATCCTTGCTCCCTCGGAATACACTCGCGCGACCTTTCCCGAGTCGATGCGCAGCAAGATCATCAAGGCACCGCTCTTCGGACGCTGCGCCTTCCCTGTCGAGACCCATCCGGAGCGACATGCCGAATTCACGGTCGGCACTGTCGGCGGGCATCCTGTGCGTAAGGGCTATCTCTACCTGTTGGACGCATGGCAACGGCTCGCTTTGCCGAATGCGCGCCTGCTGATTCGTTCCGACGCTGATTTCACGCACTATCCGGCCCTCCGCGAGCGTCTCGCCCGCCTCTCCAACGTGGAGCTTGTGCGGTACGTGCCGGACATCAATCACTTCTACCAGCGTTGTGATGTATTCGTATTACCGTCGGTCGACGATGGCTTCGGCATGGCACTGTTTGAAGCCATGGCGAACGAGGTCGCGTGTATCGCGACCACCCACTGTGGCTCATCGGAGTTGTTGACGCCGGGTCGCGATGGCATCGTCATTCCACCACGCAATGCCGAGCTGCTCGCTGAAGCGCTGCTCTCGCTATATCAGCAGGAAGAGTTGCGCCGCGCGATGGCCAGTGCAGCCCGCGCCACGGCTGCCGCGCTCAGCCGCAACGACAGCTCCCCACTCTACGATGCGGCGATCGGGATGCTTCTCGATTCGCTCTCGGCACGGCCGCCCGTCGCCGCCACGCCGCGTTCCGCCGAGGTGTAGACCGCTCGACGCGTCATCGCGACGTATTCCCCACAGCAACTCGGGAAACCCGGAAGCGCTGCCATAAGAGCGTCCGCACCTCATCCACACCGAAGAGCCAATACGAAACGCCAAATGAAAGAATCGTTGCCACGCTTGCAAGGAGCGCCTGCTTCGGCAGGCTCATGCCGGCTATATGAAAGACCGGCCAGATGCACGCCGCTGTGCCTCCGGCCAGAAGCAGCATCAGCATACCGACCATCCGATAGCTCAACACGACATCGCTTCCAAACAGCCGCCGGTTGAGCTGCAATAAATAGAGTAGCTGCCCCAGCTCGGCCGCCGCCCAGACGATCAGCATGCCCGATAATCCAAGCCACATCATCGCCGGGATAGACAGAAGCAGCATGGCACCATACGCAATCGGCGTCATGTAGGAAAGCTCACGCACCTGGTTGGTCGAGAACTGGAACTGATACTTGTGTTCCTTCACGCTCTGAATGGCGATGGTCAGGCCGAAGAGCAGGCAGACCCAGGGGTCATACAGCGCTCCCTTGCGCAACCACAGAACCAGCAGCAGAGGCGTGAAGAGCATCGCGCCAAACGAGACTGGCGGAATCAGCAGCAGCACCAGCCGCTCGGAAAGATCATAAAGCTGGCGGAGCTTTTTCCAGTTGCGCTCTCCATAGGTGATCGTCACCTCCGGCCCGATCGAGTTTGTCACCAGATACGGCAGTCGCCGGCTCATCGAGTAAATGGTCCGCGTTATGGAGAAAGTCACCACTGCGAGCGGTCCTAGCACGCGCTGGATCACAATGACTGGCAGTTGATACCCGAGAATATTTGAGGAGTACAGCAGGGCGTAATGCCCGCTCGGCTTCAGAATGTTGCGCAGCGATGTCTTCCTCCAGTGACGCATTGTTGGCCGGAGCGCCGGCGCCAATCGGGAGAAGTCAAAATAGAGATAACCGGTCAGCAGGATCGTGAGGACAAACTGCGCGGCGGCAATCCAGACCAACGGCACTCGCAGAAACGCGAGCAGCGCCGCTACCAGCGTGGTGACAAGCAGGTTGAGATTATTGAAGTTTGCTCCGCGATGCGCGCATCCGATCACCATATAATTGCCGCTGAAAAATCCAAAGATCATGCCCACAATGATCTGCAGACTCAGCAGATACAAAATGATCTGTGCATCGCGAACCGGTAGCGTCAGGTGCAGCCACACGTCCAGCGGAACAAAAAAAATCACGCACAGCAGAACTGCAAGCGTCACAAAGACAATCAGCAGGATAAAAAGACCGCCCGATTGCAGGTGTACGCATTCATCCACCTCACCACGGTTGTAGTGGATGGTCATCTGCATATTCGTGTAGGTCTGGATGCCGTAGTTGACCGTGGAAAGATAGCCGATGGCCGCGCTCAGAGCGAGCCACTCTCCATATAACGCCACGCCGTAACTGTGCAGGAAAATCGGCGGCAGCAGCAGTTGCGTCAGCAGCGAAACCACCTGCGATGCATTCTGCGCGGCGAACAGCTTGGAGATGCGGCCGAGGCTCATCGGTCTCTGTAGCCTAACTCAGAGAGCTAAAGACAGCCCTGTAACGAATGGGTGACGCGACCGCGCACAAGCCTTACATTTTGTAACGGCCAAGATCCTCGTCGTTCAGGCCTTCCAGCCAGCGGCGCAGCTCCTCCGGGGAGGTATCGCTGGCCCCCGGTGCGAGCTTGGCGATCCGCAGCACCTCTTCGCTCACGTAGATTGGGCAATCGCAGCGGAGTGCCAGCGCAATCGCATCCGACGGGCGCGCATCGATCGTCACGGACTCGCCTTCCTGCCGCATCCACACAACGGCATAGAAGGTGTCGTTGCGCAGCTCCGTCACTACGACGCGATCCACCACTGCATTCAGCCCTGCGACCACATTGCGAAGCAGATCATGCGTCTGGGGGCGCGGCGCGGTCGCCTTTTCGATCTCTAGCGCGATCGCCTGAGCTTCGTACATCCCCACCCAGATTGGCAGGACAGTGTCGCTCTCCAGATCCTTCAGGATGACGATGGGCGCATGCGTACTTGGATCCATTACCAACCCGCGGATCTTCATCTCGATGTCCATCGTTCCCTCCCTGTCGATATTAGACATTAGACGTCCTGTTTAGACCGCCCGCCCCGCCAGGCTGTTCGGAAAACTCTGCGTCACTTCCACCAGAGCATAACTTCCTGGCGCCGGCAGGATCGGTCCCCTCGGCGTGAAGTTCAGCGTGATGTTCTCCGACGTCCGGCCAGTCACCTGTCCCCGCTGGGGATTGTGACCTTCAACTGCTGCTTCTACAACCTGACCGATCCGCTTGGAGTAATTGGCCCTTTGCCACTCCCGCTGCCGATCCAGAAGCGCCTGCAGCCGCTTCCCTTTCTCCTCATCCGGGATCGCGTCGATCATCACCAGCGCCGGCGTGTTCGGCCGCGGCGAATACTTGAACGCGAAAACGCCGTCGTACTGCACCTCTTCGAGCAGGCTCAGCGTCTCCTCAAACTCCGGCACCGTCTCGCCCGGGAATCCGACAATAATATCGGTCGTCATGCTGATCGGACGCCTCGACTGCTTGACCCATGCGATGCGCACCAGGTATTCGTCGCGCGTGTACTCGCGCTGCATGCGCTTCAGCGTCGTGCTCGATCCGCTTTGCACCGGCAGGTGCACGTGGTTGCACAAGGTCGGAACCGCGTCGATCGCGTCCACAATGTCCTTTGTGAAGTCGCGCGGATGCGATGTTGTGAAGCGCACGCGCCGGATGCCCGGCACTTCGCCCACCCCCGCCAGCAACTCGGCAAAGCTCCGCTTCCCTTCCGGATCGTGATAGCTGTTCACGTTCTGGCCCAGTAGCTGAATCTCCGTGTAGCCGCTCTCCGCCATCCGCCGGGCTTCGGCCAACACGGAGGTGGAAGTCCGGCTGCGCTCCTTGCCGCGCGTGTACGGGACAACGCAGTACGCGCAGAACTTGTCGCAGCCTTCGATAATTGTGATGTAGCCGCGATGCGGATTCGAGCGCGCTGTGAATTCCGTCTCGAAGGTCTCGTCGGTCTGGCGATCATCCAGCCCGGCAACGCGCTGCTCGCCGGCTTCCAGTCGCGCCAGCATCTCCGGCAATTTGCGATAAGACGCGGATCCCGATACCAGCGAGACATACGGCGCGCGCTCAAAGATCGCTTCGCCTTCCTGCTGCGCGACGCATCCCAGCACGCCGAACCGCTTGCCCTGCTTCAGCAGCTTCTTTGTGTCATTCAGCCGATGGAAGACCTTCTGCTCCGCCTTGTCGCGAATCGAGCAGGTGTTGTACAGGATGAGGTCGGCTGCCTCTTCCGTATCCACTTGAGAGTAGCCCTGCTGCTGCAGTGTCCCGATGACTTTTTCCGAGTCATGGACATTCATCTGGCAGCCGAAAGTCTCAAGAAAAAACGTCTTTTCTACCGCCATATCTGAATGCGAGTATAGCGCAGCGACCTTGCATCGTTCCCGCTACGCAAGCATGAGCAAAGGCTCCTCCTCACGCGAAATCCCTTTAGCGCACGGCATGCTCCACGGCTGCTTCGGCTGCGGGCACGACAACCATGCCGGACTTCGCCTGGCATTCTTTGTCAAAGAGAATCGCATACTCTGTCATGTCCATCTCGCCGCGCAATTCCAGGGACCGCCCGGCCACGCCCACGGCGGCATCATCGCCACGCTGCTCGACGAAGCCATGAGCAAGGCCAATCGCCACCGCAATGTCGTCGCCATGACGCGCCACATCTCCGTTGATTACCTCCGCCCCGTTCCGCTGGAAACGGACCTCATCCTCGAAGGCTGGTCCGAGACGGACGCAAAGAGCGCCACGGGGCGCAAGCATCGCTGTTCCGCAGAGCTGCGCAATACCGATGGCGCCGTGCTAGCCTCCGCCACCGGCATCTTCATCCAGGTCACGGAGGCGGCCCTGCGTCGCTATAAAGCGAAGTAACAGCAACGCTAACCAACTCCGGTCCTCTATTCACTGACAGCACCGGCGGGCGCGATCGTTCTGCACAGCATCTTCCTTGACATCCCATTTGTGTAGCGCTTAGGTTTTGTGCGTCATCCCCAGACTCAGTCTTCAGATCTTTCAGCTCTTCCCATGCGAGGAGTTGGCCTTCGTGCGGAGTTTTGACCTTCGCCTATAGCAAAAGCCAACGACTCGGACTCCGGGGCCTCAAACCTTCTTCAACGGCAGGTAAAGGAGCAATTCATGAAGTTCACGGTGAAGTGGAACATCCCCAAGGGTTCGGTTGTGGATGCAGAAGCACGCTTTTTGCAGACGGGCGCAGTGCCGCCGGCTAACGTAAAGATGATCGGGCGCTGGCATGGCATGAGTGGCGGCGGCATATTGATCGCTGAGACCACCGACGCAAAGGCGTTGTACTCCTGGCTGAGCTATTGGAACGACCTGCTGGAGTTTGAGACCACACCGTGTCTGGACGACGCTGAGGCTGGTGAGGTGCTGGCATTGCAGAAGCGCTGACGCCCCACTAAGCGGGCTCGGGCAAACAGGCTTATAGCGCAGGCTTCTGCGTCGCAGGGCGCGACCGTCGACTAGACGAATCGCTACTTCGCCGTCTCGACGAAGTGGTCTTTCTCGACCACGCTGTAGTCCTTTGCATCCGGATCGGCAATCTTGTACATGGTGCCTTCGAGCTGCTTCCCGTGGATCGTTAGCACAACATAGTTGAACACCGGGAAAGCCGCGTCGCGGTACTGGTCCTGAGGGCCGCGGATGAGCACGGGATAGGGCGCCGCGCCCCCGCCTCCGGTAATGATGTGCGTGATCTCGTTGAACTCGAAGCGCTCGTAGTTGTGAATGTGCCCGTTCACCACGACGAATTTCTGCCGCGAAGACACAGCACGCGCTTCCAGATAGCGACGCAGGGCGACTGATTCCGGCGACGGAATGTTGGCGATGAACTCGCTTTGCGTGTCGGCGATCAGCGGAATGTGCATGGAAAAGATCACGAAGTCTGACTGCGCCGGAATATGGTCGAGCTGCTCACGCAGCCACTCCGCCTGCCTGCCCACCGGCCACAGCGGCTCGGTGGAATTCAGCGTGATCAGGAAGACATTCCCCAGCAGCACGGAGTAGAAGCCGTTTCCCTCAAGCTGCGGGAAGGCCATGAAGAAGTTCCGCTTTCCAGCTCGCGGCTCAAGCCGAAGCTCATGGTTCCCCACCGTCGGATACACCCGCGGTCGCCTTGCCCACGACGCGCATTCTTTTTCGAAGACCTCCCAGTCGCGCGGATCGCTTCCGTGAAAAGGAACATCACCGGTAATGACCATCGCGTCGCTCTGTTCAGCGTCGACCTTCTCCGCCAGCCACTTGCGTGCGCGCGGATTCGTGTCCTTCGTGTTTGCGGGATCGGTAAACCGCATGTCGCCGTAGACCAGAATGCGCAACTCCTGCCGCGCACGGAAGTCCGGCACGACAAAAGTGGGCTGGTCCGGATGGTCAAGCGACGAGGCCTGCGCATGTGCCGCCGCGAAGGGCAGGAAGCAGATCAGGACCGGAATTGCCCAGCGCAGACCGGATGGCATCCGGCTCACCGCCCGCCGCCCACAAACTGGACGATCTCAAACCTGTCACCGCTGCGCACCGGAGTGGCCGCCCACTCGGAACGGCGCACGATCTCTCCATTGCGCTCTACAGCAATGCGGTCAGCCTTCATCCCTAGTGCTGTGGTGAGCGCAACCACGGTGGCCGCCTCCGGATCGAGATTCACCTCGCGCGGTTGGCCATTGAGCACAATCTCCATGCCCCGAGACTATCAGTCGATAACGGATCAGCGAGCCGTCTATCAGCCCTGCCGGCCGAAGAAGCGCTTCAGGAAGCGCTCATACAGCGGCGTGACGACGGTGCACGCATAGTAGACCTCGCGATTGGCAGCCATCAGCATCTGCATCGCCTGTACCTGCGGGTCAATGTGGCTCGAATCCGAATTCGTAACCGGCAGCCGGCCAACCTCGTGCGCATACTCATCTGCCAGATACTCGATGGCATGGCCCAGTTTCTCCAGCGCGAACCCCGCCTCCGGCGTGATGTGCCGCCGGACAGAACGCGCTCCCACCCCGGCAGGAATGGCGTGAATCTCCGTTCGTACCACTGGCGACTCAGCGACTGGCGCAGCGCCCGCAGCTATCGTCACGGCTCGTAAAGACTTCAGATCTGCAAAAGAGGGAGATGTCGCCATGGATCCTCGCAAAGCAATGTGCCTCTTGCAACATATCGGCAGCAGGCACGAATCACTTAGCAATACCTTGCTTTTTTCTTTACGAATTCCTTTCTGGGAAGCACCTGCCCGTTACCGGAAGGCACAAAATCGCCCGGTTTAGCCTTCCAAAATGTCCTTCGCCGATCGCCGTTTTCACTGGAAACAGATGACTTACCCTCGCTTGCTTGACTGCGCACGATCGTCACCCTAATCTCGAAAGAGATGCCGCGCGGTGATGGAGACGGCCTCCCCCAAAAGTAAGGACCGCATGCAAACTACGCATTACTTCTGGAATTACCTTCCGTTACTGCTGCAGATCCTCGTCGCGGTCGGGCTGGGCGCGGCCATGGTCACCGGCTCCTTCTTTATCGGCAAACACCGCCGCACAATTTCCAAGCTTGAGACCTATGAATGCGGCATCGTGGCCGAGGGCGACGCGCGCGGGCGCTTCTCCGTCCGCTTCTATATGGTCGCCATGCTCTTCATCCTCTTCGACGTCGAAGCCGTTTTCCTGCTGCCCTGGGCCGTCATCTATCGCCAGCTGCACACCATCACAGGCTCCCGATACTTCGGTTTCTGGGAGATGATCGTCTATCTCGGCTTCGTAGTCGTCGGCTTCTGGTACATCGTCAAGAAGGGCATCCTCGACTGGGCCGCCGACCGGGGGGACCTCTAGCGCATGCAGGACGGATATGACAAAGCCGCAGTCCTGGCCGAGCACGGCGCAAACCCCGCCATCGCGGCAATTCAGGCCGCATTGCCCGATGCCTTGCTCGACGCCAAGTTCGATCGCGGCGAGCTCACACTGAAGATCGCCCGTCACCATATCCGCGCCACGGCCGCGCTGGTGCAGAAGTCCGGCTACAACTTCCTCGAAGACGTCACTTGCGTGGACTACTTCCCGATAGAGCCGCGCTTCCAGGTGATCTACCACATTCTTTCGCACAGTCTGAAGTCCCGCGTTCGCCTCGCAGTGCCGGTAGACAGCATCGATCTGGATATCGACAGCATCACGCCCGTCTGGCCCTCTGCGGACTTCTATGAGCGGGAGGTCTTCGATCTCTTCGGCATCCGTTTCGCCGGCCATCCCAACCTGCGCCGCATCATGATGCCGGATGAGTGGCAGGGGCACCCCTTACGCAAGGATTACCCGGTGGAGGGCTACCGCTGATGCCAACCGAAACCCCCGTTTCTACGAGCGTTCCGCCAGCGACAACACCTCCCGATACCGAGGCCACTCGGGTCATGCCCTATGCGGCAGATTTCGCCATCGCGCCGCTCATCGAGCCACGTCCGCAGGAGGGCGGCGCGCGCGATCGCACCATGATCCTGAACATGGGCCCGCAGCATCCATCCACGCACGGCGTGCTGCGCCTGGTATTGGAGATCGATGGCGAAACCGTGCTGCGCGTGGTGCCCGACATCGGCTTCCTGCACACCGGCATCGAGAAGACCTGCGAGGCTAAGTTCTATCAGCAGGTCGTGCCGCTCACGGATCGCATCGACTATCTCTGCCCGATGACGAACAACCTCTGTTACTGTCTCGCCGTCGAGAAGCTGCTGCAGCTTGAGCTGCCGCCGCGCGCAGTGTATCTGCGGGTCCTGCTCAACGAGCTGACGCGCCTTCAGTCGCACCTGGTCTGGCTTGGCACGCACGCCATGGACATCGGCGCGCTCACCGTCTTCCTCTATTGCTTCCGCGAGCGCGAAGAGCTGCTCAAGATCTTCGAGCACGTCTCCGGCCAGCGCATGATGACCTCCTACTTCCGCGTCGGCGGCATCGCCTTGGAGCCGCCCGTCGATTTCTACGAGCGCGTGCAGAAGCTGCTCAACATCATGCCGTCGAAGATCGACGAGTATCAGAACCTGCTGACCGGCAATCCCATCTGGGTCAACCGCACCAAGGGCGTCGGCCACTTGTCAGCCGAGGACGCCATCGCGCTCGGCGTCACCGGGCCGCCGCTGCGCGCTTCCGGCGTCGACTGGGATCTGCGGCGCGACATGCCCTACTCCGGCTACGAAAAGTTCCAGTTCAAAGTGCCGATCTCCAACGATTGCGATGTGTGGGCGCGCTACGTCATCCGCATGGACGAGATGCGCGAGTCGGTCAAGATCTGCCAGCAGGCGCTGGATGGCATGCCCGAAGGTCCCATCAAGGCCGACGCTCCAAAAGTCGTTCTGCCCGATCGCGAAGTGATGAAGACGCAGATGGAATCGCTCATCTACCACTTCAAGATCGTCACCGAAGGTTTTGATGTTCCCGCAGGCGAGGTCTATCAGGCCATCGAGTCGCCGCGCGGCGAGATGGGCTACTACGTCGTTTCGGACGGCACCGCCAAGCCCTATCGCGTCCACATGCGCAATCCGTCGTTCGCCACGTTGCAGGCCGTCGACAAGATGTGCGCCGGGCGCTTATTGGCCGATGTGGTCGCGGTCATCGGCTCGATCGACATCGTGCTCGGGGAGATCGACCGGTGAGCGCATCCGTGGCCGACCAGGTCGATCCTCGAGTCTCCCGTGAGTTGTGGACCTCCTTCGTCTCGCTCATCCGCAGCTACACGGCAGCTCATGGATTAAATGGAACACGCCAGGCGGTGCTGGAAGTCAGCGAAATCAGCCTGCTGGTTCGTGCAGGCGAGCGCCTTCTGACCGTGCAGTTTGATGGAGAGCACGGCAGCTTCGCGCGGGAGACCGGGACCCGAACCGAATTCACGCTTGATGAGCACGGCCGCGTCATCGTCGAGAGCAACGCTGGAAGAAATGGATATGGTGGCAGAGCGGCTGGCGCGGGAGATCATGCGATGAGTGCTGTACCGAACACAATCTTTTCTCCGGAGCTGGCGGCGCGCTTCGACAAGCTCGTGACGCTCTATCCGGCGCGGCGCTCCGCGCTCATCCCCATGCTGCTCTACGCGCAGGATGAGATCGGCGCCGTCACCGACGCGGCCATCGCGGAAATTGCCGAGCGCATCGGCATCACCGAGCTCGATGTCCGCAACGTCATCAGCTACTACTCGCTGCTGCACACCAAGCCGCACGGCAAATATCACGTGCAGGTCTGCACCAACATCTCCTGCATGCTGCGCGGCGGCAACGAGATGCTCGCGCACTGCAAAGAGCGGCTCGGCATCGAGAACAAGCAGACCACGCCGGATGGCCTCTTCTCTCTCGAAGAAGTCGAGTGCATCGGCGCCTGCTGCTGGGCGCCCGCCGTGCAGGTCAACTACGACTTCCACGACAACCTGACCAACGAGAAGATGGACGCCGTGCTTGAGAGCTACCGGCAGAAAGCGAGCGATCGCTAGCATGCCCGAGCTCGTCTCCCATCCCGAAGAAGTCAAGGTCATCTCCCGCCGCTGGGGCCAGGGCGCGGCCGATATCGACAAGTACATCGCAGCTTGGCGGCTACTCGGCCATTCGCAAGTGCCTTGAGAACGGCCCGGAGTGGGTCATCAATGAGATGAAAGCCTCCGGCCTGCGCGGACGCGGCGGAGCTGGCTTTCCCACCGGCATGAAGTGGTCCTTCGTGCCCAAGCAGAGCGAGAAACCCAAATACGTTCTGGTCAATGGCGATGAGAGCGAGCCCGGCACCTGCAAGGACCATCTGATCTTCCGCGAAGATCCGCATTCGGTCATCGAAGGCACCATGATCGCCGGCCTCGCCATCGGCGCGAAGATGGGCTTCATCTATCTGCGCGGTGAGTACCGCTATCTGCTCGAGATCATGGAGCGCGCCCTGGCCCAGTGCTATGAGCGCGGCATTCTCGGCAAAAACATCTTCGGCAAAGGCTTCGATTTCGACGCCATCTCGCATACCGGCGCAGGCGCATACGAAGTCGGCGAAGAGTCCGCGCTCGATGGAGTCGCTTGAAGGCAAGCGCGGCGTCCCGCGCATCAAGCCGCCCTTCCCTGCCGTCGTCGGTCTTTACGGCGGCCCCACGGTCATCAACAATGCCGAGACCATCGCCAGCGTCCCCTACATCATCGAGATGGGCGGCGCCGATTACGCCAAGATCGGTACGGAGCGCAACGGCGGCACGCGCCTCTTCGGCATCAGCGGCCATGTCAACCGCCCCGGCGTCTACGAGCTGCCCATGGGCTACAACCTCAAGAAGATGATCTACGAGGTTGCAGGCGGCATCCCCAACGGCAAAGCCCTCAAGGCGGTCGTACCCGGCGGCGCATCCTGCCCCATCCTGCGCGCCGACGAGATCGACGTTGGCATGGACTTCGACCAGATGGGCAAAGCCGGCACCATGCTCGGCTCCGCAGGCGTTGTCGTGCTCGATGAAACTGTCTCGATTGTGGAGTTTGCGCTGCGAACCATAAAGTTCTACCAGCACGAAAGCTGCGGCTGGTGCATCCCCTGTCGCGAGGGCACCGACTGGCTCAAAAAGACGATGACCCGCTTCTACGAGGGCTACGGCACCTCGAAGGACATCGACAACATGCGCTATCTCGCCGAGAACATGCTGGGCCGCACCTTCTGCCCGCTCGGCGACGCTGCGGCGATGCCCATGATTGGTTTCTTCAAGAAATTCCGGGACGAGTTTGAGGATTACATCAAAGCTAATCCGGCAGCGCCGGAAACGCAGGCGTTAGTAGAGCTGGTTGGCGCCTAGCAGCACCCGAAAGAGAGTTCATGGCTGACGTAAATTTCACCGTCGATGGCAAGAAGCTCACCGCCCCCGCAGGCACGCTGCTCATCGAAGCCTGCCGCGCCGCGGGCATCGAGATCCCGGCCTTCTGCTACTATCCCGGCCTCTCGCTGCAGGCCGCCTGCCGCATGTGCGTTGTGCGCATCGAAAAGATGCCCAAGCTGCAGACGGCCTGCACCACGCCGGTGGCCGAAGGCATGGTCGTGCAGACCGAGACCCCCGAGATCGCGCAGGCGCGCAAGGCTACCGTTGAGCTGCTGCTCGGCAACCACCCGCTCGACTGCCCGGTCTGCGATGCCGGTGGCGAGTGCGAGCTGCAGGACATGACCTTCAAATACGGTGCGCCGACCTCGAAGTATGTCGAGATCAAGCAGCACCGTGACGAGCAGCAGTGGTCCCCGGTCGTCTTCTTCGATCGTCCGCGCTGCATCCTCTGCTATCGCTGCGTTCGCGTCTGCGGCGAGGGCATGGATGTCTGGGCGCTCGGCGTGCAGGGCCGCGGCGTTTCCAGCGTGATCGCGCCCAACCGCCAGGACCATCTCGACTGCGAAGAGTGCGGCATGTGCATCGACGCCTGCCCCGTCGGCGCGCTCACCTCCGGCACCTATCGCTACAAGACCCGCCCATGGGAGATGAATCACGTCGCCACCATCTGCACCCACTGCGGTGACGGATGCAAGACCACGCTCGGCCTGCGTCGTGCCGATGAGGGCATGGAGATCGTGCGCGGCGACAACCGCGACAAGAGCGGCATCAACGCGGATTTCCTCTGCATCAAGGGCCGCTACGCCTTCGACTTCGCCAACCATCCCGACCGTCTCACCAAGCCGCTCATCCGGCAGACCGATGGCAGCTTCGCCACCGCAACCTGGGAGCAGGCTCTCAGTCACGCTGCGAGCAAACTGAAAGAAATTCGCGACACAAAAGGTCCCGGCGCAATCGGCGTCATCGGCTCCAACCGCACCACCAACGAAGAAAACTACATCCTGCAAAAGTTCGCGCGCACGGTGCTGGGCACCAACAACATCGACCATCACCGTACCGCCGATTACGTAAGCTTCGCCCGCGCACTGGCTGGTCACGGCGATCGGGTCGCATCACTGCGCGATGCCGGGACCGCTCCGGCCATCCTCGTGCTCGGCAACGATCCCACCGAGCAGCATCCCGCGCTGGCTTGGGCGCTGCGCACCAATGTGCGGCTGAACGCGGCAAAGCTCTTCGTCGTCAACGCGCATCCCATCAAGCTGCGCCGCCAGGCCAAGGCCTTCCTGCAGATTCCCGATGGCAGCTACGCCGACGCGGTCCGCTTCCTCGGTCCTCCACCGACGCCGATTTCAACGGCATCGAAGGCGCAGCCGAGTTCCGCGACGCTTCTCCGTGCGGAGCCGAAGCTCTTGATCGTTTTCGGCTCGGAGTTCCGCGGGCACGACATCGACACGCTCGTCTCCTTCGGGCTCTCGTTGCCGGATACCCGCTTCGCCTGCCTCGCCGATTACGCCAACTCCCGCGGCGCCGCCGATATGGGCCTGCTGCCGGACATGCTGCCCGGCTATCGTCCGGTTACCGATCCCGGTCCCGTTCGCAGAGGAGTATCCGAACCTGCCGCAGACCCCGGGCAAGGACCTGATCCAGATGTTCGATGCAGCCGAGCGCGGCGAGCTGGGCGCGCTCTACGTCGTCGGATCGAACCCCATCGCGCGTTACAACATCGATCCCGCAACGCTGAAAAACACCTTCGTCATCGTGCAGGAGATGTTCCTGACCGAGACCGCGCAGCTTGCCGACGTCATCCTGCCCGCCGCCAACCTCTATGAAAAAGGCGGCACCGTCACCAATAGCTACGGTGATCTGCAGCTCGTCAAAAAAGCTGCGGACCGCGCCGGCGTTCGTCCGGACCTTGAGCTCATCGTTCGCCTCGCCGACCGCATGGGCGCCGATCCCCACCAGCTTGTTCCCTTCGGACGCGGTCTCCGCGCCGACTCCGGCCAATCGCGCGGTGCACAATCCGGCGAAGCGGATCGCCACGCCATCTGGCTCACCTCACGGCAGATCGAGCCCAAGCTCAGCCCCTTCGATCCCTACGCAGTCCTCGACGAAATCGAGCGGCTCGTGCCCGGCTACGACGTGGATCGCATGAACCTGCTGACCGCCAACGATGTCCCGACCAAGCTCGTATCCATCCAGGGTGCGCAGGCTCCCGCGCAGCGTCGTGACCTTGTGCTGCCCGCCGAAGACGCCCTGTTCACCTCCGGCACGCTTGGCCGCTACAGCGCCAAGCTGCATGAAGTCCATGAAGCGCACCGCGCGCCCGCGGAAACCGCAGCCGATTAGCTTGCAACACTGGCAGTAACGATTTTTAGAAAGAGAGCCCCGTGAGTCCGCTGCTGACATATGTGCTGTTGAGCATCGCCAAGATCGTCGTCGTATTGGTTGTCCTGCTCACCTGCGTCGCGTACACGGTTCTGCTGGAGCGCAAAGTTGTCGGTCGCATCCAGAACCGCTTCGGCCCCAATCGCGTCGGTCCCTTCGGGCTGCTGCAGCCGCTCGCCGACGGCCTCAAGCTCTTCCTCAAGGAAGACATCATGCCGGAATCGGTCTACCGGCCGCTCTACATCGTCGCGCCGGTCATCGCGCTCGCCTGCGCGCTCATCTCCATCGCCGTTGTGCCCTTCGGCGCCAACATTCCGATCCACGTCAACGGCGTTCGCTTCGACCTCTTCCAGATCTCCGACATCAATATCGGCCTCCTGGTCATCCTCGGCGTCACCTCCATCGGCGTCTACGGCATCGCACTTTCCGGCTGGTCTTCCAATAACAAATATTCGCTGCTCGGCGCCTTGCGCTCCAGCGCCCAGATGGTCAGCTACGAGCTCGCCCTCGGCCTCTCGCTCATCGGCGTCATCCTTCGCGCCGGCTCCTTCCGCCTGCGCGACATCGTGAACGTCCAGTCCACGCATGGCATCCTTTCCTGGAACGTCTTCGGCGGATGGCAGATCGTCGCCTTCTTCATCTACCTGATCTCCGCCTACGCCGAGACCAACCGCGCGCCTTTTGATCTGGTCGAAGCGGAAAGCGAGCTCACCGGCGGCTATCACACCGAGTACAGCTCCATGAAGTTCGCAATGTTCTTCATGGCCGAGTACGCCAACATGATCACGGTCGGCTGCGTGGCCACGCTGCTCTTTTTCGGCGGATGGTCGAGCCCCTTCGGCAATCTGCTGCCCACGCCGCACAACATCGTCATCCAGGCGCTGCTGCCGCTCTTCTGGTTTGTCCTCAAGGTTTTCTTCTTCGTCTTTCTGTACATCTGGGTGCGCGGCACCACGCCGCGCTTTCGCTACGACCAGTTGATGGGCTTCGGATGGAAATTTCTCGTGCCGCTCGCGATTGCAAACATCGTGGTCGCAGCCCTGATCTACGCTCCGTAAGAAGCGCTGCGGTGATTTACTATGAAACTTCCGCTATCTGTTCGTTCCTCCTGCTTGTAAGACGGCTTTCGGCATGTATCTAACCATCTTCTTCATCTTCGGAGCCTTGTGCATCGCCGGCGCGCTGAATCTGCTGCTGCAGCGGCACCCCATCAACAGCGCGCTTTCGCTCATCGTGGTCATGAGCTCGCTCGCGGTGCTCTATCTGCTCCTCGGCGCGGAATTCCTCGCCGCCGCTCAGGTCATCGTCTACTCCGGCGCCATCATGGTGCTCTTCACCTTCGTCATCATGCTGCTGAATGCCGGGGAAGAAGAGCGCACGCGCGGCAGCCGCGCCGCATATCTGGTCGGCTTTCCCGGCGTCGCGGCGCTGCTCGGTCTGCTCACCTATATCTTTCTCTCGGTTCGCGCACCGCTCGGCAACGCGCAGCTCGGGGGCGATACTCTCGTCACCACCACCGCTCTCAGCCGCGTGCTCTTCCGCGATCTCCTGCTCCCCTTTGAAGTCACCTCGGTCCTGATCCTGGTCGCTATCCTCGGCGCTGTCGCGCTGGCGCGGAAGGAGTCCTGACGTGGTTGTGCCCATCGCCTATTATCTCGTCCTCAGCGCCATCCTCTTCTCGATCGGCGTTGCCGCCTTCCTTATCAAGCGCAACATCATCACGGTCTTCATGTCCATCGAGCTCATGCTGAATGCCGTGAACCTCACCTTCGTCGCCTTCGCGCACCAGTGGCATCAGGTCAGCGGGCAGATCTTCGTCTTCTTCGTCATGGTGGTGGCGGCGGCTGAGGCTGCCGTAGGCCTGGCCATCATCATCGCGATCTTCCGCACCCGGAACACGCTCAACGTGGACCAGGTGAACCTGATGAAACTATGAACGACAGCCTTCATCTGTGGCTCATCCCGGTCCTGCCCCTG
The DNA here is from genome assembly GCA_963797895.1 of uncultured Acidobacteriaceae bacterium. GTDB lineage: Bacteria > Acidobacteriota > Terriglobia > Terriglobales > Acidobacteriaceae > KBS-83. Next base: position 22,599 of record CAWCRD010000004.1, on the reverse strand, counting down.
GTCGGCTTTCTGCTGAACGGGCTGTTCGGCAGTCGCCTGCCGAAAGCGCTCGTCTCGACCATCGCGATCATTTTCACCGCCGCGCCTCTGGTGATGGTGCTGCGCGTCTACGACAGCTTCTCGGCGCTCTCGCTGCCCTACATCGAGCGGCACTCCGCCTGGATCGCCACCTCCGCCTTCCACGCGGACTTCGCCTTCGCCCTCGATCAGCTCACGCTCGTCATGCTGCTGATCGTCACCGGCGTCGGTTTCCTCATCCACATTTATTCCGTCGGCTACATGGCGCATGAGGAAGGCTACTGGCGCTTCTTCGCCTACCTCAACCTCTTCATGTTCTTCATGCTCACGCTGGTGCTGGCGGAAAACTTCCTGCTCATGTTCGTGGGCTGGGAAGGCGTAGGCCTCGCCTCGTACCTGCTGATCGGCTTCTACTTCAAGAAGCACTCCGCGGCCAAAGCCGGCATGAAGGCATTCGTCGTCAACCGCATCGGCGACTTCGGTTTTCTGCTGGCGATGTTCCTGCTCATCATCCACTTCGGCACGCTCAGCTTCAGCGAAGTGGCCAGCCAGATCGCGCAGCATCCGGAATGGCAAAGCGGCTTCCTCACCGCCATCGCGCTCCTGCTCGTCCTCGGCGCCACCGGCAAGTCCGCGCAGATTCCCCTCTACGTCTGGCTGCCCGACGCGATGGAAGGCCCCACGCCGGTCTCCGCGCTCATCCACGCCGCCACCATGGTCACCGCGGGCATCTACATGGTCGTGCGCACGCACGCGATCTTTGACCGCGCGCCGCTCGCGCTCACCGTCGTCGCCATCATCGGCGCAGCCACTGCATTCTTTGCCGCAACCGTCGGCCTCCTGCAGACGGACATCAAGCGCGTCCTCGCCTACTCCACCATCTCGCAGCTTGGCTACATGTTCCTGGCCTGCGGTGCCGCGGCCTACTCCGCCGCCATCTTCCACCTGGTCACGCACGCCTTCTTCAAGGCGCTGCTCTTCCTCGCTGCGGGCTCGGTCATCCACGCCGTCAGCGGCGAGCAGGACATGCGCGTCATGGGCGGCCTGCGCAAATACATCCCGGTCACCTTCTGGACCATGACCATGGCCGTCTTCGCCATCTCCGGCTTTCCGCCCTTCTCCGGCTTCTTCTCAAAGGACGAGATCCTCGCCGAAGTCTTTCGCTCGCCGAATGGCGGCCACGTGCTGTGGGCCGTCGGGCTCGTCACCGCAGGCATCACGTCGTTCTATATGTTCCGCCTCTGGTACATGACCTTCTTCGGCCACCTGCGGCTTCAGACTGCCCAGCACGAAGCGCTGCCCGTCGTGTTGCACGAGGACCTGCTCGCAACCGAGACTTCCACCGACGGCCATCACGGCCACGCGCCCTCACATGCGCACGCGATCCACGAAAGCCCCAAATCGATGTTGGTGCCTCTCGTTCTGCTGGCCATTCTCTCCGTCGCCGGCGGCTGGATCGGCATTCCGCATTCGCTTGGCGGCGGCGACCGCTTCGGGCAGCTTCCTCGATCCGGTGACGCGCGGCATCGGCGTCCCGGCATCCTTCGAGCAGGTGTCGATCGCCATGCGCACCGGCGCGCCGATCCCCACCACCGAGGCTCCTCCGCGACCGGAAGACCCGAAGACCGAGCGCATGCTGACCGGCCTCTCCGTTCTGGTAGCGGTGCTCGGCTGGCTGCTGGCCGACACGCTCTACCGCCGCAAGCCGGAGCTGCCCGCCAAAATGGCCGCAAGCTCGCGTGCCCTCTACCGTCTGGTCTGCAATAAGTACTGGATCGATGAGATCTACGGCTTCCTCATCGTCAAGCCGCTGCTCGTCATCTCCCGCTACATTCTCTGGGGCGGATTCGATCGCGGCATCATCGGTGGCGGCAACCGCGTGCTTGCCGGCAGCGCGCAGGGCGCCGGCGCTGTGCTGCGCCGCATTCAGTCCGGCAATATCCGCTCCTACGCCGGCTGGCTCGCCATCGGCGCAGCCATCATCCTGCTGCTCTCCTTCTTTGGCTTCGGAGCGCATCTGCACGTGGGGGTCCGCTAGCCATGGCCTCTATCGATCACTCCATCCTCACCTGGATCCTCCTGCTGCCCGCCTTCGGCGCGCTCGTCGCCGCGCTTCTGCCCGAGCGTGGCAAGCTGGTGCAAAGCTGGGCGCTGCTCGTCGCGCTGGCCACCTTCGCGCTCACGCTGCATCTGCCCACGCACTTCGATTACAACCACGCCGGCTTCCAGTTTGAGATCAACCAGCTCTGGATCGTCTCGCCGCCCATCCACTACCACCTCGGCGTCGATGGCCTCTCCGTCTGGCTGGTCGTGCTCACCGGCTTCCTCGCGCCCATCGGCGTGCTCGCCTCCTGGCGCGCCATCGACACCCGCGTCAAAGAGTTCTACTCGCTCTTCCTCTTGCAGCAGACCGCGATGCTCGGCGTCTTTCTCGCGCTCGACCTCATGGTCTACTACGCCTTCTGGGAGCTCACGCTCGTCCCCATGGCCATCCTCATCGCCATGTTCGGTCGCGAGCACGGCGGCCGCAACAGCTCGCGCGCTGCCATCAAGTTCTTCCTCTACACCTTCATTCCCTCAGCACTGTTTCTCGTCGGCATCCTCGCGCTCTACGCGCGCACCGGCACCTTCGACTACGTCGCGCTGAAGACCGCTCTCAGCCACAATCCGTCGCTCTTCTCGCCCGAAGCGATGTGGGTCATCTCGCTTTCCTTCCTGGTAGCCTTCGCCGTCAAGGTGCCGGTCTTCCCGCTGCACGGCTGGCTCGGCGATGTCTTCAGCGAAGCACCCACCGCCATGGCGATGATCGTCGCCGGCAAGCTCGGCCTCTACTCGCTCATCCGCTTCCATCTCGGCCTCTTCCCCTTCGAATCGCACCGCGTCGCACACTGGATGATCCTGCTCGCCGTCGTCGGCATCCTCTATGGCGCACTCGTCGCGCTGGTGCAGAACGATCTCAAGCGCCTGCTCGCCTTCGGCACCATCTCAAGCCTCAGCTTCTGCACGCTCGGCATCTACACCTTCGCCATCAACGGCCTCGACGGCGCCGTCTTCCACGTGCTCAGCGAATCCATCACCGGCGGCGCACTGCTCGTCCTGCTCGGCGTGATGTACGAGCGCTACGGCACCTATGAGATCGAGCGCTACGGCGGCCTCGCCGCGCGCACGCCGCGCCTCGCCACGCTGTTTGTCCTGACCACGCTCGCGCTCATCGGCCTGCCCATTCTCAACGGCTTCGTCGGCGAGTTCCTCACGCTCTCCAGCGGTTTCGCTACCAGCCACGTCTGGGGCGCGCTCGGCACCGTCGGCGTCATCCTCAGCGCGGCCTACATGCTCTGGATGGTGCAGCGCGTCTTCTACGGACCCGAATCGGCGCTGGTCCATCGCTCGCCCGCGCACGATCTCGCTGCGCGCGAGCACCTCGCGCTCTGGCCCATGGCCATTCTCATGGTTGTCATGGGCGTCTTCTCTCCCTACTGGATACGCGCCATCGATCGCGGCGTGCATGCGTTGAGCAACGCGCCTGCGGCCACTCATCCGGCCGCCGCCCTATCCAGTCCATCGCACGACGGGGAGGTCGAATAGATGCAGCTCGCCCGTATCCTTCCCGAAGTCATCCTCACCATCGCCGGCGTCCTCATCATGGTGGTCGATCCGGTGCTGCCGCGCACCGCCAACCGCAAATCCGTCGGCTGGTTCAGCGTGCTCGCCATGATCGCGGCCTTTGCCGCCAGCGCCTGGCAGCTTCATCTCCCGCCCGGCACCGCCTACTTCGGCGTTGTGCAGACCGATGCCTTCAGCGTCTTCTTCCATCTCGCCATCTGCGGCACCGTTCTTGTCGCGCTGCTCGCGGCGATCGACTCCGTACGCCCCGAGCACGCACGACATGGGCGAGTTCTTCGCGCTCATCCTCTTCGGCACTGTCGGCATGCTGCTCATGACCTCCGCCGTCGAGCTGCTGCTGGTCTTCATCGGCCTTGAGATATCTTCCATCTCCACCTACATCCTCGCCGGCTTCCGCAAGCGCACCGGCAAGAGCCCCGAAGCGGCCATCAAATACTTCCTGCTCGGGTCGTTTGCCACGGCATTCTTCCTCTACGGCATCGCGCTCACCTTCGGCGCAACCGGCACCACCCGCATTGCCGCCATCGCCGCAGCGCTCCCGCACTCGACGACTCCGATCCTCGCCTGGACTGCCGTGGGCATGATCCTCGTCGGCCTCGGCTTCAAGGTCTCCGCTGCGCCCTTCCACGTATGGACGCCCGACGTCTACGAGGGCGCACCCTCGCCGGTCGTCGCGCTCATGTCCACCGCGCCCAAGGCCGCCGCATTCGCCGTCCTGCTGCGCATCTTCTATGGCGCCTATCCCTCCATCCAGCAGCACTGGTCGGGCCTCTTCTGGATTCTTGCCGTTGTCTCCATGACGCTCGGCAACCTGGCTGCGCTGCGCCAGCAGAGCGTCAAGCGCATGCTCGCCTACTCCTCCATCGCGCACGCCGGCTATCTGCTGGTCGCGTTCACCGCGTTCTCGCCTGCTGGCGTCGCCGCGGCCGCGTTCTATGCGCTCTGCTATGTCGCGATGAACGTCGGCATCTTCGCCGTCATCAGCCACGTCGGCGGGTACGACGACCAGCTCTGGTCCATCACCGACTATCGCGGTCTCGGCTATCGCTCGCCGGTCCTCGCGGGCGCTATGGCCTTCTTCCTGCTCTCGCTCATCGGCATCCCCTTCACCGGCGGCTTCTTCGCGAAGTTCTATGTCTTCTCTGCCGCATTGCAGAGCGGGATGTTCGCGCTCGCCATCATCGGCCTCGTCAACAGCGGCATCGCCGCCTTCTATTACCTGCGCCTGCTGGTCGCGCTCTACTCAAAGCCGGCCGAGGGCTCGCTGGTCCTGTCCGTTCCGCGCATGTCCCTGACGCTGGGCTTCGCCATCCTGCTCGCCGCCTCGGCCACGCTGCTGCTTGGCATCGTGCCCCGCAGTTCGCTCGATCTCGCGCAGCGTGGCGCAGCCACCTTCTTCGCGCCCCCGGCACAACCGGCTCCGCCTACCGTTTCGTCAACGTCACCTGCAGTGAAGGGCAACTAAGCTCACTCGCTCCTCAGCCGCAAATCCTGGAGCTCGAAGATCCACCGGGTGCCCCATTCTGGCGAAGCCAGCGTGGGCGTATTCCGTCGGAGCGAAGCGACTTCCGCGAAAATCATTCGCTCTTCAACCGCAAGTCCCGCTGCTCAAAGATCCGCACCGCCGCTTCAAACAGCGCGCCGCTCAACAACACCGCCTCCAGCAAACCCGCGCCGAATACCAGCCGCGTATGCTCCGCAACCGGCCCGCTCAACAGGACCTGCAGCAACCGCGTCTGCGCAATCTGCCAGCCCGGCGGCAACAGCAATGGCAGGCTGAGCACGGTCAGGCCGAGGATGCCGGCAATCACCCCCGGCAGCACCAGTGACCCCAGCACAGCCAGCGACGCCATCGTCATACTCAGCAGCAGCAGCGCGCCCAGCGTCTGCCATAGCATCGCCGCAGACGCGCCCATCACCGGCCCGGTCAGCGCCAGATCGATCACATAAGCCACCAGCGGCAGAAACGACGCCAGCCAAAGCGCGCCCAGATACTGCCTTCGGCTCACCGCGCGCGCGAGCACCAGCACGATCCGCCGCGATCGCTGTTCATTGCCCAGCAGCGCTCCGCCGGTAAACGCGACCAGCGCCAGTCCGTACAGGCTCTGCTGCGCAAGCGCCGCCTCCACGTCCTCCGGCGCGGGATGCAGCCCGCCCGTCAGCATCACCGCCGCCATAGCCCACGGCCACAGCACCAGCAGCAGCCACAGCCAGCGATTCGCCCACAGCAGCCGCCACGCAATCCAAAGGCTCTTCATGCGCGCGCCGCCTCATCACGTGTCCATTCGCCGCCTGCCCCGTGGGTCCATTCTAAGAATTGCTCCGTCAGGTCGCCCCGCGTCGGCGTCACGCTCACCAGAGCGGCCCCGCGCGCCCACGCTTCTTCAAGAAAGCGACGCGTCTCCGATGAAGAAACTCGCCACACCCCGGGGGCGCTCTCTGCGCCCCATCCCCCGATAAACTCCGCATCCGGCGTAAACGACGTCAGCACAATCTCCACCTGCTCCGTTGAGGCCAGCAGGTCGTTCAGCCGTCCATAGCGCAGCAGTCGCCCCTCGTGCAGAAAGGCAATGCGATCGCTCACCAGCGCCACTTCGCCAAGCTGGTGCGAGCTGAGCAGGATCGCCGCGCCTTCCGCCCGCAATTCCCTAAGGAGCGTCCGTATGTCGAGCACGCCCTGCGGATCGAGCGCCGATGCCGGTTCATCCAGGATCAGCACTTTCGGCTGATGCATCAAGGCCAAAGCCAACGCCAGCCGCTGCTGCATGCCGCGCGAGAAGCGCCGCACATCGCGCTTCCACTCGCGCAGGCCAACGCGCTCCAGCATGCGTTCCATCGACGCCCGCGTAACCGTGGCATCGTTCAAGTGCGCCGCGAAACGCAATGCATCAAAAGCATTGCCGGCAAAGAACACCGGCGAGTCCGGCACAAATCCTAACTGTCGTCGCGCCGCAGCATCTCCGAAACTCCGCCCCATCAGCGATCCGCTGCCAGAGGTCGCCAGCAGAAACCCGGTAGCAATCTGCATCGCGGTTGTCTTGCCAGCGCCGTTCGGGCCCACCAGACCCAGAATCTCGCCCGGCTCGACCGCAAAGCTCACATCTTCAAGCGCCCGTGTTTTTCCGAATTGTTTCGAGATACGGTCAAAGACGAGAGCCGATGGCATAGAACATCGTAAACAATCTTTATTCCATCGCATTCAAGTGTGCAGATTTGCTCGTCACATCCAGGCGTCTTTGCTGGCTCTTATCGTTGCGTATACTGAACGGATGCTGTGAAGCATGATGTAACGATATAGGCACCGTATGATGACGCATCCCCCAACGACTATGGTGAAGCTCGAACAATCAGCCAGGACCAGGATTTCCCTTGCCGCAACTAGCTTAGCGGTGCTGCTCATCTCTGGTTCAGCCGTCCTGTTTACGCTGGATGGCTTTGACCGCACAGTGACTGTGGCACTGAACCATTTCAATCACCGCTCTTTCTTATTCGACGCTGTGTGTCATGGCGTTTCGGAAAACACGACCTCTTCGGGTCTTATCTTCGCCGCGCTCCTTTGGTATTGCTGGTTTTCCTCTCCTGATCCTCACAGCCGCTACAAGACTCTGGCAGGAACCATGGCAGCAGCAGTAGCCAGCCTGCTCAGTCGCGCGACACAACTCATGTTTCCGAACCGCCCGCGCCCGTTTCAGGACCCTTCGTTACATCTAACTCTCCCCTTCACCGTCAAGCCGGATTCACTCCGGCACGTCGCGTCATCTTTTCCCAGCGACCATGCCGCGCTCTATTTCGCTTTGGCGGCAACCATATACTCCGTGAATCGGAAGGTTGGGTATTACGCGATTGCGCTGGCGGTTCTGCTAAGTGTCATTCGAATGTATCTGGGCTTTCATTATTTCTCTGACACCGTGGGTGGAGCCGCTCTTGGAGTGTTGTGTGCCTGCGTGATTCAGAACCTGAAAGCAGGCTCGCTCTCGAAGCGTGTGTCTGCGATATGCCAGGCTCCGAGCCCCGCATTCTATGCGGTGGCATTTTGTGTGACCTATACCATCGCAACAATGTTTTCTGATATCCGTGTTATCGCTTCGCAAGTCGCTCATCTCATGCGGCATTGACGAAGTAGTCCGAAAGCCGGTCCCAAAGCAAGCCGCCATCTCCCGTATGGCTCCACCATCGCGTTGATCTGTATCGATAGAACTAGGCTTCATTTCCGGTATCGGCAGCGAATCAGGATTCCCAGGCAGAAAAACAAAGCCCCCGGCCACGCGGCCGAGGGCTTTGTTTCGGAGCGATGGCGGTTTACTTGAACTGCACCTTCACGAAAATGATGACCAGCGTAAAGAGCGACAGTGACTCGATGAACGCCAGGCCCAGTGTGAGCAGCAGCAGGATGCCCGGTCGGGCTCCCGGATTGCGCGCCAGCGCTTCCGTAGCTGATGCCGTCGCGCGGCCCTGACCCAGGCCGCAAAGGCCGGCCGCCAGGCCCATGCCGATGCCGGCAGCGATCGAGGTGAGGCCGATGGCAAGACCATTGCCGCCGCCGGCGTCCTGTGCGAATGCCGGAGCGGCCAGGAACAGCACGCTCAGCGTGGTGAAGAGGATTTGCAGTTTCCGCATTGTGTTTCTCCGTAGCTCCCGGAAATGTACCGTCAGTGGGTGGTTGATGCTCACCGTGCTGGCACCCTCACGCTCACGGCCGATGCAGGCTGGGCGGAAGCGGCTCCCTGCCTGAAATGTCGTTGCGGCCGCGCGATGCGCAGCGGCCGGAAAATTCTAGTGATCGTGCGCCGTCGCTTGTCCCAGATAAATCAATGTGAGCAGCATGAACACCACTGCCTGGATGATCGAGACGCCTGCGTGCAGAGCAAGAAACGGCACCGATCCTACGATCGGAATCAGAGAAAAGAAGACCAGGATCACCATGTCGCTGGCGAACATGTTCGCGTAAAGACGGACGGTGAGCGAGAGAATGCGCGCGAGATGCGAAATGATCTCGATCGGCAGCATCAGGGGGGCGATCCACCAGATCGGTCCGATGAATTGCTTGATATATCCAGGACCGTTCGCGCGGATGCCCTGGTACTGGTAGTAGAGAAATGTCAGGCTGGCCAGCCCCAGCGGTACATATGGCTTGGAGGTTGGCGTAATGAACCCCGGGATCAATCCAATCAGATTGCAGAGCAGGATGAAGATGAAGACGACCGTTACGTACGGCACAAACCGCTCATAGCCGTGGCCGACAATCGACTCCGCCTGATCGCTCACCAGGCCGTGCAGCATCTCTGCGATGTGCTGCGGCGGTCCCGGCTTGTCCACGCTGAGCGTTGCCCGCACCAGCACAAAAAACAGCAGCAACACCAGAAAGACAATGATCTCCATCGCCAGCGTATTGTCGATGGGCGCCTGCGGATACTTTGGATGTAGATGGAAAAGCGCGAGCACGGCATTCGCAACGCCGGCGAAGTAATGATTCAGAAAGGCTGTGAACGGGAGCAGTACTGGCATGGCGGTGTCGTAACGGTTCTCGAAAGCCTTCGAAGATTCCTGAAAAAATTTGGCTTGGTTTCCTAGAGAGTCCAGGCGCGCAGCAATCGAATGGACTCGATTGTCAGCGCCACCACGGCCAGCCCCAGGCCCGCGCAAAGCGCGTACACCGAGCCCTCCAAACTCCTAAGGCTAACATACAGAACGACTCCGGCGAGAATGAGCCGCAGGAAAAACCACACCAGCACCCCCGCGACCGGCTTGCCCTCGCGTCCCTCGTTGAACCGGCTCAGGACGGCCAGCATCAGCCGTTGCGATTCATAGAGTCCAGTCGCCGCGATGGCCGCCCCTACCAGAAACAACACCGCGGATTGCCACCCCGCCGCCAGCCAAGTCACTGCGGTCCCGGCGACGCCCAGAACCGCCACCCAGCGCAGCGCTCGCGTCAGCGTCGCCTTCAGGTCGCGCTCGGTGAAGTCGCTGAATGTGGAAGTATCGGGTTCGGTCATGAGGTGGAGGAACGATTGCTTCTCTTATTCTTTGGCCTGCGCCAGCACCACGCGAAAGACCTGCACAAAACCTGCCGCCGCGCCAAGAATCAGGCCCGGAATATAGATCCAGTGCTGGTGCAGCCACTTATCCAGCCCCACGCCGATCAGCCAGCCAACCATGGTAGCCACCGGCAGCATCAGCGCAAGCTGGACCAAGCTCTCCACCTGCACCAGCGACTTCATCGCGTCGCCTTGCTTCGGCCGCGAACTGCCAGCGGCCTGTCCGTTCTCGCTGTCGTTCGCCATCGTGCTTCCGGTTCCTGCGTTGTTATACATCATCGCGGGCAGCGCTTTCCTACTCGTTATACTGGGCTCTCAGCCACGATTCCCGGAAGGAAGCAGAGTGTTCGAGTCAGAGTTCGAGCGCAGCCTGTTTGCGCTGCGGCAGGAAAAGCTGCAACAGATCGCCGCGCTGGGCCACGCCGTCTATCCCAATCACTACCGCACCACGCACGAGATTCCCGCGCTCCGTGCGCGGTACGATGGCCAGAGCGCCGAGCAGCTTGAAGCCGAGCGCGTGAACGTCTCCATCGCTGGACGCATCATGGCGATTCGCGCCCAGGGCAAGGCCGGGTTCGCGCAATTGCAGCAGGGCGGCCAGCGGTTGCAGATCTACGTCCGCCTCGACGCCGTAGGCGAGCAGGCCTTCCAGCTTTACAAGCTGCTCGATCTTGGCGATCACATCGGCGTCACCGGCTATCTCTTCCGCACCCGCACCGGCGAGCTAACGGTCCACGTCGACACCATCACCTTTCTCACCAAGTCCATGATCGCGCTCCCGGAGAAGTATCACGGCCTCGCCGACGTGGAGCTGCGCTATCGCCAGCGCTATCTCGACCTCTTCATGAATACGGAGGTACGCGCCGTCTTCGTAAGCGCGCCCAGGTGCTGCGCGCGCTGCGCCGCTTCTTTGATGAGCGCGGCTATCTCGAAGTCGAAACCCCGATGATGCAGTCCATCGCCGGCGGAGCCATGGCACGCCCCTTTGTCACGCATCACAACGCGCTCGACATCCCGCTCTTCCTGCGCATCGCGCCCGAGCTCTATCTCAAGCGCCTGGTCGTCGGCGGCTTCGATCGCGTCTACGAGATCAACAGGAATTTCCGCAACGAAGGAGTGTCGACCCAGCACAACCCCGAGTTCACCATGCTCGAGTTCTATCAGGCCTACGCCAACTACCACGACCTGATGGACCTGACCGAAGAGCTGGTGAAGTTTGTGGCGATGGAAGTCAACGGCTCACTCACCACCGAATTCAACGGCACGACAATCGATCTGTCACAGTGGAAGCGCTATTCCATGCGCGAAGCGATCGCCGCCTTCTGGCCACAAGATGCTGGAGCGCCTCCAGAGCAAGCCAGCTTTGCAACCGAGACCTCCGTGCGCCAGTTGGTCGATCGAGTGCGTGCGGCCGGGGTACATGCATCGCTGGAGACAGGAGAACCGACCGGCAAAACCATCGCCAATCTTTTCGAAGCGGTTGCCGAAGAACACCTCATCCAGCCAACCATCATCTACGACTTCCCACTGGCCGTCTCGCCACTCTCCAAGGTCAAGCCCGACGAGCCAGACTGGGTCGAGCGCTTCGAGTTTTATATCGGGGGCTTCGAGCTGGGCAACGCCTTCAGCGAGCTCAACGATCCCGCCGATCAGCAGCGGCGCTTCGCCGACCAGTTAGCCCAACGCGAGCACGGCGATGAAGAGGCGCATCAGATGGACGAGGATTATGTCCGGGCACTGGCCTACGGCCTGCCGCCAACCGCAGGCGAAGGCATCGGCATCGACCGGCTCACCATGATCCTCACCGGCGCGCGGTCGATCCGCGATGTCATCCTCTTCCCCCTCATGCGGCCTTTGCAGGGCGATGCTGCGCAGGAAGAAAAGGGGAACTGAACGCACGAAGGTCGCTCACATCGGTAAACGTGAGCGACCAAAGGAAGCGAGCCGAAACACCCGCGCCGGAGGAGCCTTTGCCTGGACGGCAAGTCCCGCCGGTGCCCGGACGGCAACTTCCTACTTCGGCTTCTGGGCCCGTTTCACCAGCGTCGCCAACGTCACTTTATCCAGCTCGTCTTCAAAAGCACGGTGGCAGTCACGATAAGCCTTGGCGATGGCGGCATGGATCTTCGAAGCCACAGCCCCGCTGCTCTTCGGAAGATTCAGTTTGCTGCTTGAATCGAGAGCGCGATGCACTTCGGCCAGCGTGATCGACTTCGCCGGACGAGTCAGCTTCGATCCTCCTGAGGGCCCCTTTTGACTCACGATAAGATCGGCCTGCTGCAGAGAGGAGAGAATTCTGCGAATCACAACAGGGTTGGTGTGAAGTACCTCAGCAAGATCGGCGGAAGTCTTCAACGCGTCATTCTGCGAGAGAAGGACGAGAATATGGACACCGGTCACGAAGCGTGTGTTGGCTGCCATAAGCGAAACGCTAACATAAAAAAGACTTCTGTCACTCGTGACGAATCCATCACGTTGGTTACAAGTCAACACCGGAAGTCATCTGCCACCGTCTCTGCATTCAGTGGCAATCCGATCTCCCGGGCCCCTGCATCGTAAGCAGGAATAGTTACCAGGAAAGGTACGAATCTTTGTGAAATTGCTCTTCGTCGGGGACGTTTTCGGCAGTCCGGGCAGGCGCGTCGTGCGGGAACATCTGCCCCACCTCATCCGGGAGCGCCAGGTCGATCTCGTCATCGTCAATGCGGAAAACGCTGCAGGCGGCTTCGGTCTGACCCCGGCTCTTGCCGAGGATCTCTTCGACCTCGGCGCGCACGTCCTCACCACCGGCAACCATGTATGGGATAAACGCGAGATTATCGACTATTTAGGCTCCGTTCCCGCAGAAAGCCACGAACGCCCCCGCCGGATTGTGCGCCCCGCCAATTACCCAGCAGGCACTCCCGGCCACGGACTTTATGAGGGCACATTGCCCTCCGGCGTCTCCTATGCCGTGATCAATCTGCAGGGCCGCGTCTTCATGCCGGCCATCGACGATCCCTTCCGCACAGCCGACCGCCTCCTCGCCGGAGTCAAGGCCAAAGTGATTCTGGTCGACATCCACGCCGAGGCCACCTCGGAGAAAATGGCACTCGGTTGGTATCTTGATGGACGGGTTACCGCTGTGCTGGGCACGCATACTCATGTGCCTACTGCGGACGAGCGCGTGTTACCAAACGGCACTGCCTACCAGACCGACGTGGGCATGAGCGGCCCCTACGACAGCGTGATCGGCGTGGAGAAAGAGCTCGTCATTCAGAGGTTCCTCAATGCCATGCCCGGAAAGTTCGAGCCGGCGCGTGGCGATGCCCGGCTCTGCGGCCTGCTCATCGAGTGCGACGCCGCCACCGGCCGCGCCACCGCCGTCCAGCGCCTGATGCTCGGAGAATAAAAGTCTTTTTACGATACGACAATCTGAAGCGATACATCGCACAAACCGGCGGGGTTTCGTCCTGTCCCAAGGAATCCCGGTTGCGAGTTGACCTCAACCCTCCAGATAGCATCTTCTCTGTAGCGCCGCGGCACACACATCCCCAAACTGCGGTCCAAGGAGTTTTCTGCATGACGGATTATCGAGTACGCGCGGGCGACATTGAAGAAGACCAGGTAACCTCTCTGATGGAGAGCTATTCGGCGCAGCTGCCGTCCAGCTTTTACCTCGTCGCGGCGGGTGCCTCCATCGTCGCTTCTTTGATCGCGAAGCTTCAGGGAAAAAATCACAACGCACTCTTCTTCGGACAGTGGGCCGCACCCTTCCTGCTGCTGGGTATCTATAACAAAATGGTGAAACAGCACGGCTCCGACGCCATCACCACCAACAACGAGTGAGATCGCGTCTCCAAAATCAAGTCACTCGCTCTGGCGCAGCGTCACTCCACAACAATGGAGTGCCCCATCCTGCGCGTCGGTAGGGTGGGGTAGTTCCCCCTCCCGCGCAGTTTCTCTAGCTGACCCGACAACTCCAGCCGTGAGCGACCAAAAGGGAGCGAACCGCGACTATCGCGCCGTAGGCGCCGTCGCCCGGACGGCGAGTCCCGCGTCTGCCTGGACGTCAGGTCCCTTTTGCTTGGACGGGGAGTCCTGCTCTATGCTGGCGTTTCTGTGTCTGCCAGCCCTCCAACAGAATCCACTGAATCGGTCCAGACCCCGCTCATGCGGCAGTATTTCGCCGCCAAGGCCCTCCATCCGGACGCCCTGCTTCTCTTCCGCATGGGCGACTTCTACGAGCTGTTTTACGATGACGCGAAAACCGCCGCCCGCGAGCTCGAGATCACCCTCACCGCCCGTGACCGCGAGCGCCAGGTCCCGATGGCCGGCGTCCCGTATCACGCCGTAGAAGGTTACATCGGCCGCCTGTTGCAGAAGGGCTATCGCATCGCCATCTGCGACCAGATGGAAGATCCGAAGCTCACGAAGAAAATCGTGCGCCGCGAAGTCACTCGCGTCCTCTCGCCCGGCACCGCGCTCGATCCATCGCAGCGCTCGGAGCGCAACAACTATCTCGCCGCGCTCTACATCGCGCCCGCTCAGCCTCCATCAGGACGAGCGCGTCGGCCTCGCCTTGCTCGATCTCTCTACCGGCGAATTCCGCGCCACCGAGTTCGCCGGCAAGTTCGCCGCATCGCTCTCGCTGGACGAGCTAGCGCGCCAGCAGCCTGCTGAACTGCTCCTTGCCGCCGAAACTTCGCTCTTTCCCGCTCTCCCTGCCGAAACCATCGGCGCTGCGCTCGATCCCATCCGCACCAAGACACGCCTCGATGCATGGGCCTTCAGCGCCGACTACGCCATCCCTCTGCTGGAACGCCAGCTTGGCGCGCGCTCGCTCGACGGCTTCGGTCTCGCTGGCCATCCCGCCGCAGCCGTAGCCGCAGGCGCTGCGCTGCATTACGTCCGCTCCACCCAGCTGGGCGACCTCTCGCACGTCGATAGTCTTCGTTATTACGAGCGCACCGAGCATCTGGAGCTCGATCCCGTCAGCGTACGCAACCTTGAGCTGGTCGAGCCGCTCTTTGCCGACGCCTCCACCCGCACCACGCTCTTCCACACCCTCGATTGCTGCCAGTCGCCCATGGGCAAGCGCCTGCTGCGCTCCACGCTTCTGCATCCTATGCTCGACGCGGCTGCGATCGAAGGCCGCCTCGACGCCGTCGCGGAGCTCCACGTCGCATTGCAGCCGCGCGAAAAATTACGTCAGGCACTCAGCGGTGTTCTCGATGTGGAGCGTCTGCTCAGCCGCGTCTCGCTGGACTCCGCCGGTCCCCGCGATGTGCTTGCGCTCGGCGCATCGCTCGCGCGGTTCCCGCTCGTAGCCGATCGCTCGCCCCCTTGCAGGCAGCGCGCTGGCAGCAATCGCATCAACGCCTCGACCTCCTCGAAGACATCCACACCGCGATCGCAACTTCGCTCGTCCCGGAGCCGCCCCTCACCCTCGCCGATGGCGGCGTCATCGCGCCCGGCGTGCTGGCCGAGCTCGACGAGCTGCGCACGCTCAGCGCAGAGCGGACGGCAATCCATCGCCGCGATTGAGGAGCGCGAGCGCCAGCGCACCGGCATCGGATCCTTAAAGGTTCGCTTTAACAATGTCTTCGGCTATTACATCGAGATCACGAAATCCAACCTCAAGGCGGTTCCCTCCGACTACGAGCGCAAACAGACGCTCGTCAATGCCGAGCGCTTCACCACGCCCGAGCTCAAGGACTACGAAACCCGCGTCCTGACTGCGCACGAGCGCGCCATCGAAATTGAGCGGCGCCTCTTCGCCGAGCTGCGCTCGACCATCCTTGCTGCCGCGCCGCGCATCCGCCGCAGTGCCGCCCTGCTTGCGGAGATCGATCTGCTCGCCAATTTCGCTCACGTCGCCGCACTGCACAACTACACCCGCCCTGTCCTCACGGAAGGGTGCGTCCTCGAAGCCGCCGCTGCACGCCATCCCGTCGTCGAACGCCGCATGGAGGAGAACGCCGAAGGCCGCTTCGTCCCCAACGACCTCTATCTCTCCACCGAAGGCCCGGCCGTCCTGCTGCTCACCGGCCCCAATATGGGAGGCAAGTCGACTTATCTCCGCCAGGCCGCACTTCTGGTCATCATGGCGCAGATGGGCTCCTTCGTTCCCGCCGCCACCATGCGCTTCGGATTAGTCGACCGCGTCTACACCCGCATCGGCGCCAGCGACAATGTCGCACGCGGCCGCTCCACCTTCATGGTCGAGATGACCGAGACCGCCACCATCCTCAATACCGCCACAAAACAATCCTTGATCCTGCTCGACGAAATGGGTCGCGGCACCGCCACCTTCGACGGCCTCTCACTCGCCTGGGCCACGCTCGAATACATCCACGGCCGCATCGGCGCGCGCACGCTCTTCGCCACCCACTACCACGAGCTCACGCTCCTGGCCGATCAGCTCCCCCGTCTCAGCAATCTGCGTGTCGCGGTCAAGGAGTCGCCCGCCGGCATCGCTTTCCTGCATTCCATCGAGCCCGGCGCCGCCAGCAAGAGCTACGGCATCGAGGTCGCGCGCCTCGCCGGCCTGCCCGCCTCTGTAATTGAGCGCGCCCGTCGCGTCCTGGCGCAGCACGAAAAATCCGAGAAGCGCAATGTCGCGCTCGAAGCCGAAGATGCCTCCGCGCCTCTGCAGCTCACTATCTTCACGCCGCTCTCCCAGCGCATCGTCGATCGGCTCAGCGAGCTCGACACCAACAGCCTCACCCCGCTCCAGGCGCTGAATCTGCTCGAAGAGTTGAAGAGTGAGATACGCGTCGGCGCAAACCCCGATACTCCGAGCACTAAGCCGCTAACATAAGCACACATGAGCCTGCGCCAGGATGTAGGTCAATTACTCTTCGTCGGTCTCGCCGGAACGGAACTCGGCGCGACCGAGCGCGCGTGGCTTCGCCTCATCCGCCCCTCCGGCACCGTCCTCTTTCGCCGCAACATCGAAGATGCCGCACAGGTACACGCGCTCCTCGACAGCGTCGCCGATGTTGTCGGCGACGGCCCGCTCTTCCATGCCATCGATGTCGAAGGCGGCCTCGTCGATCGCCTCCGCGATCTCATCGCGCCCATGCCCGCGCCCGCCGCAGTCGCAGCTACCGGAAACAAAAAACTCTTTCGCCAGCACGGCTATCTCATCGGCGCGGAGCTTCGCCTGCTCGGCTTTAATGTCGCCTTTGCGCCAGTGCTCGATCTCCGCACCGCCGCCTCCAGCGACGTGATGCGCACCCGCGTCGTCTCCGAAGATCCGAAAGCCGTCATCGCCTATGCGGAAGCCTTCCTTACCGGCCTCAGCAAAGCAGGCGCGCTCGGTTGCGGCAAGCACTTCCCCGGGCTCGGCGGCGGCGCGCTCGACTCGCACCACGCCACGCCCGCCATCGACCGCTCATGGAAGCAGCTCTGGGAAGAAGACCTTCTGCCCTTCCGTAAATTGCACCGCACCCTGCCCTTCATCATGGTCTCGCACGCCACGTATCCGCAGGCCTACAGCAAGCCGGACACCAAGCCGCTCCCCGCATCCATCTCGCCCTTCTGGATCGAGCGCACGCTCAAACACAAGCTCGCTTTCCGCGGCCTCATCATCTCCGACGACATGGAGATGGGCGGCATCCTCCATCACGCGCCCATGGAAGAAGCCGCCGTCGCCGCCGTCGCTGCCGGCACGCATCTCATCGAAATCTGCAAAGACCCCGCACTCGTCCTCACCGCGTACGAAGCCGTCCTCAGCGAAGCGGAGCGCTCCCGCACCTTCCGCACCAAGGTTGAAGAGTCCGCCGCAACCGTCCGCGCATATCGCCACAAGCTGCTGCGTCATGCCGGACCTGTATCTCCACCGGATGCCGGCCCTGTCGCCGCCATGCGCAAGTCCGTACTCGCCTTCGCGGACCAGGTAGCTGCGAAAACCGGGCAGGCCCTCGCGTGAAGCAACAGCCGATGCTGGTCGCCGGCATCATGAGCGGCACCTCCGCAGATGGCGTCGACGTCGCTCTCTGCCGCATCTCGCCCGCGCGCACTCGCCCGCGCATCGAACTCCTCCGCCATCGCGCATTTCCCTACGCTGCCGCATTGCGCAAAGCAGTGCTCGCCGCCATGGACGCGCAGAATACCTCGGCCGCCGAGCTCGCCCGTCTCAGCTGGCGACTCGGCGAGGCTTATGCCGAAGCCGCGCAATCCGCGGCACAGGGCTACGCAATCGATCTTGTCGGCTGCCATGGACAGACCATCTACCATCAGGGCGTCGCAAAGCCCTACGCCGGCCGCAGCTTCGCCTGCACCTGGCAAACAGGCGAGCCCGCGCTCATCGCCGCCGCCATCCACGCGCCGGTCGTCTCCAACTTCCGGCCTGCGGACATGGTCGCCGGTGGTCAGGGCGCCCCGCTCGTTCCCCTGCTCGATGCAACGTTATTCGCGCATTCGAGCCGCGCGCGCGTGCTGCAGAACCTCGGCGGCATCGCCAACCTCACACTCGTCCCGCCCGGCGGCGCGCTCGAAGACCTCGTCGCGTTCGATACCGGCCCCGCCAACATGGTCATCGACGCGCTCGCGCAGCGCCTCTTCCATAAGTCCTACGATCGTGATGGACGCCTGGCAGCCGCCGGCGCGCCCAGCCAGCCAATGCTGATCGCTCTGCTCCGCGATCCCTACTATCGCCGCCGGCCGCCCAAGAGCGCCGGACGCGAGCAGTACGGCGCGGCCTTCGTCGACCGCTTCCTCACGCTCGCGAAGCGCCATCGTCTCTCGCCGCACGACATGCTCGCCACCGCGACCGCGCTCACCAGCCGCAGCATCGCGCTCGCTTACAAAGACTTCGTCGCGCCCCGCGTCGGCAACAAGCCAGTCGATTACATCGTCGCCGGCGGCGGCGCACGCAATGCCACATTGATGCGCATGCTCACCGCCGATCTTGCGCCATTCCGTTGCCGCATCCAGACCACCGACGACCACGGCATCCCCTCCGAGGCCAAGGAAGCCGTCGCCTTCGCCCTGCTCGCATGGCACACCTGGCATCGCCTCCCCGGCAACGTCCCCGCCGCCACCGGAGCAACGCATCCCGCCATCCTGGGCTCCGTCACCTATGTTTAAACGTGCCCGCCGCGGTATCCATTTGACGGCTGCGTTAGGTGCGCTCCTGCTCACCGGATGCGGCGGCAAGCCAGATCCCGATACCGCCGTCACGCTCATCGAATCCAGCCCGGTCAACCTCGATCCCCGCATTGGCGTCGACGTGCAGTCGGAGCGCATCGACATGCTCATCTTCGATTCGCTGGTGAAGAAGGATGAGCACTTCGAGCTTCATCCCTGGCTGGCGAAGAGCTGGGACCAGCCCGACCCCACCACCTACGTCTTCCATCTCCAGCCCGGCGTGCGCTTCCACAACAGCAAACCGCTCACCTCGGCCGACGTGAAGTGGTCCATCGACTCCGCCCACAACGGCACGGTCATCACCGCAAAATCCGGCACATTTATTCAGATCGACCACGTCGATGCCCCCGACCCGCTCACCTGCGTCGTGCACCTCAAGCGCGCCGACCCCTTTCTCCTCTGGAACCTCTCTGACGGTGCGCTCGGCATCGTTCCCGCCGGCAGCGGCAAAGATTTTTGGCGCCACCCCATCGGCACCGGCACCTACAAATTCGTTTCCCAGCAGCAGGACAAGGACGTCATCCTGGAGCGCAACGAAAATAGCTGGCAGCCGAAGCCGTCGATACAGAGACTCCGTTTCAACGTCGTCCCGGACGACACCACACGCGCGCTGGAACTGCAAAAGGGCTCAGCCGACGCGGAGATCAACGCGCTGGAGCCGGACACGATCCAGGCGCTGCGCAGCAATCGCGATCTCGTCATCCAGAGCTCGCCCGGCACCATCGTCAACTACATCAACCTCAACCTGCGCGATCCCTATCTCAAGGACGTCCGCGTGCGTCAGGCAGTCGCGATGGCGATCAACCGGCCGCTCATTCTCGACACCATCTGGCGCGGCCAGGCCCGTCTTGCCGACGATCTCCTTCCCCCCGGCCACTGGGCCCGCACCGACGATGTCGCGCACTACCCCTACGATCCCGCACGGGCCAACGCACTGCTCGATGCCGCCGGCTATCGCCGCGGTCCCGATGGCATCCGTTTCCCTCTGCAGATGAAAATCTCGAACACCAGCAGCCCCACCCGGCTGATGGCGCTGGTCGTCCAGCAGCAGTTACGCGCTGTCGGCATCGCGATGGACGTGCGCATCTACGAATTCGGCACCTTCTTCGCCGACGTGACCAAAGGCGCATTCTCGATGTATTCGCTGCGGTGGATCGGCGGCAACGAGAGCCCGGATATCTTCCGCCTTGCCTACACCGCCGCGAGCCTGCCGCCGCACGGCGCGAACCGTGGCTATTACGCAAATCCGGAACTCGACCGCCTGATGGCCGACGCCGCAGCCAACGCAGACCAGGCTCGCGATCGGGCCGACTACGTCAAAGTTCAGCAGATCCTCGCCCACGACGTGCCCACCATCCCGCTCTGGTATCAGGACAACGTCGTCGTGCACACGCGCCGCCTGGAGAATATCCAGGTCTCCGCGTCAGGCAGCTACGACTTCCTCAAAACTGCCACACTCGCACACCCAAACTAGTCAACCGCGTACCCGACCATCTTCCAGGCTCCGCCTTCGTGCACCATTACAACCGACTCCACCAGCGGATGGCCGTTCGCAAACGTAGTTTCGTAAACGAACGCAACGTACTCACCCTTCGGCAGATTCGGCATCTCGGTCTTCCACTCGCTCGTTGTCAGATCGCGCTCCAGCACGGGATCGATAGCCCTGCGCATGGTCTCCATGCTCCGCACCCAGCCCCGCTCCGGAACTTGCGAGCGAAAATACTCCGAGGCCGCCTGCCAGCTCTTGTCGTAGCTCTCAGCGTCTTCAATCTTCAGCCACGCCTCGGCGGCTGTGCGCGCCGCTGCAATCGCATCTGCATGCTGCGCGTTCAGCTTCTCCTGCTTCTTGCTAAGTTGCGCGTCCGCTACCAGCGCGGGCAGCAGGAGCCACACCAGCACCTTGCAAATCCGAGACCGAACCTCACCTCTCATCACTCTGTCATCCTGAGCCCAGCGAAGAGCCTGCCGTCAGCCTGTCGAAGGGACCTGCAGTTCGCACGACGCAGCGGTCCACCACAGAAGGAAACGTGAGCGACCAAAGGGAGCGAACCCATTAGCACGCGCCGCAGGCGCATAGGCCCGTGCGGCCAGCACCTATTCCGCATACTTGACAGAACAACCATACGGCCGCGTCGAAGCTACTTCGACCTTCCGCCCGGCCATCGCCTCTGTCAGCGCAGCGGAGACATAGTTCTTCGCGCCCTTCACATCCGCCGTGTCGGTCGTCGGCTTGTCATCGATCGCGCCGTCATAGATCAGCTTGCCTTCGGGATCGATCACAAACATGTGCGGGGTCGTCTTCGCGCCGTACTCCCGCCCAATCGCTCCGCTCGGGTCCAGAATCGCCGCCGTGGGATGCGCATGAACTTTTTCGATCTGCGCATTCTCCTGCGCCGCATCCAGGTAGCCCTGGTCGCCCTGCGGGGACGACAGCACCGTCAGCCACACCACGCCCTTTGCCGTCCACTCGCGTTGCAGCGCCTGCATGTTGCCGCTGTCATACTGCTTCTTCGTGAACGGGCATTCGCGGTTGGTCCATTCCAGGACCACGTACTTCCCGCGATACTGTGCGAGCGACTGCGTCTTTCCCTGCGAATCTTTTCCGCTGAATGCCGGTGCCGGTTGCCCCACGGTGGCCGCATGCGCCCGCAGCGCCCCGATGAGTACAAAAACCAGTGCCGCCGCCGCGATCGCCACATAAACAACCGCACGCCAGGCCCCGAGTCGACGAACATACTGCTGTTCACTCGCCATAGCTCACCTCCCGCTTGCGTTACTTGGTGGGTTCGAAGGATGCCGTTCGCGCATCTCCGTTCGCATCCGGCAGCGCCTTCAGTGCGTCCAGCACCGTGCCGGGTGTCAGCACCTCGGGCAGTAGTCGCGCCGGCGCGCCGGCGTGCCCGGATATAGCGCATACGTCGGCACGCTCGATCGCCCCAGCGCCGCCAGCGCACTCGCAATGCCCTCATCATGCCGTGTCCAGTCCGCGCGAACCAGCGCGATCTTTCCGTCCTGCAATTTACTCAACACCTCAGGCCGCTCCAGCACTACGCGCTCATTCACCTGGCAGCTCAGGCACCAGTCCGCAGTAAAGTCCACAAAAACCGGCCGCCCCTGCGCCTGGTATGGCGCAACCACATCCGCCGTAAACGGCTCCCATCTGCGCGTGTGGTCCATGTGAGCGCCAGTCGATGCCGCAGCAATAGTAGACGAGCTCTGCGTCGCAAAAGTTCGCACAGCATAGACGCAACACGCCACCGCCAGTGCCAGGATCACCACCGCCGTCGCGGTCGCCGGCAGCCGCGCAGGCCAGCGTCCCAGCACCCATCCCGCAATCGCCAGCAGCAGAAAGGCCGTCAGCAACCCGATCAGCGCCGTAGCCCCGGAAAGCTGTGCAAACACCCACACCAGCCAGATCACCGTGCCCAAGATCGGCACCGCCGTCGCCTGCTTCAGCAACTCCATCCACGCGCCCGGCTTCGGCAGCAGCTTGGTCCACGCCGGCTGAAATGCCAGCAGCCAGATACGGCAGCGCCAGCCCCATGCCCAGCGCGGTAAACACCAGAAACGCCACCAACGGACGGCTGAGACGAGAGCGCGAATCGAATCGCCGCCCCCAGAAAAAGGCGCTGCGCATGGCGTCGCCACCACCATCGCCAGCACGCCGGTAAAGAAGCTGCCCGCAAGCCCATGCTTGTTCGCAAGCGATAGACCCGGCGCTGGTTGTGACGCTCAGACCAATCTCAAACATCCCCGCCAGCGACAGCCCCAGGAAGAACAGCAGCAG
>CAWCRD010000003.1:0-368198 GCA_963797895.1 uncultured Acidobacteriaceae bacterium | reverse complement strand
GGCACCCTGCCAGTCCCAATCGTAGACTAGACGAACATATGCCAGCGTCGCGTGTGCATCGGACTCGCGGTCATCGATATCCAGAGCTTTAACGGCGGCCGCCTTTGCTTTTGCAAACATCTCACTTGGCTGTGCGGCACCGAAGAACCCTATCAGTACGAACAAGTAGGCTAGCGCGGTCCACGCCTCCGCATAAGCCGGATCTATGTCGATCGCTTGCCTGGCATAATCGACACCCTTTCGCATCCCCTCCGGCGTCCATTTGTTTGCCCAATACAGCGATTTGAGCAATAGGTGATAGGCCTCTCGACTCTTCGTGGGGCGCGTGGCTATTTGTTTTCTCTCGTCATCGTTTAGCCTCAGGTTCAGCTTATCCGTCACTTGCGCAGCAACCTCGGCTTGGATTCGGAAGATGTCGTCGGATTCGCAGTTGTAATGCGCACCCCAGAGCTGCGATTCGTGCGCTGTGTCAATCAGTTCCACGTTAATGGTCAAGGCATCGCCGCGTTGGGCTACACGTCCCGTAAGAACGACCCGCACCCGCAGCTGGCGGCCTGCTTGCGCTGCGTCACTCAGCTTTCCTTTGTATCGAAATACAGTCGTACGTGGTACGACGCGCAGTCTGTTCACCTGGGAAAAAATGTTGATGATGCTGGCCGTGATGCCGTCGCTCAAATAGTCCATGTCTGGCTCTCCTCCGGCGTTTTCAAAGGGGAGAATGGCTATTGAATCGAGGAACTCTGAGCTAGCCGAAGCGCCTCTCTCGCTTATTCCGTTGTCCGCAGTTCCTGTAGCCGCTCCGGATCGATCCGACAACGAAGGAGCGACCCTTGCCCCTATGCCGGGACGACCACTCATAGCTGGCAGCATGGCCACCGGCGCGACAAATCGGTAGCCTTTCCGGGGAAGCGTCTGTATGTAGAGCGGCTTTTCGCTGGAGTCGCCCAGTGCCTCGCGCAGCTTCATCACCGCCGTGTTCAGCGCATGGTCGAAGTCGACGAAAGTATCGGCCGGCCAAAGCTGGATTCGCAGGTCTTCCCGGGTGACGATCTGCCCTGCGTGCTGCAGCAGGAACAGCAGGATTTGGGCAGGCTGCTCCTGCAGGCGGACGGCAAGCCCGTTCCGCCGCAGCTCGGCTGTACGGCCCTCCAGCTCGAAGGCTCCGAAGGCCCAATTCTGCGAAGAGTCTGGTTTGGCGGACATGTGAATGGATCCCGCACCAAGGACTCTAAGCCTTCGCTCCATGGGCGGGATAGAAAATTCTGCCACGAGCTATCGACCACGGAAAGTAAGACGTTGGCTTTCAACTATTTGCATTTCAACCGAGAGTGGATGAGCAATTGATGGGCAGTGCATTGAGCGGCGCGCGCGCATGCCGCAGAGTGACGCCATGCCCGCTTGCGTATGAGGGGCACTGGAGGGCATCATGTTCCGTCACATCGCGCACACCGCTACATCGCTCACACTCGCAGCCATCGGCTCAATTTTCCTGTCTGCCGGGTTCAACCCCGCCAAAGCCCAGGAGAATGCCCGCTATGTGGCTGCCATTCCATTCGCCTTCGGCATCCACGACGCGGTATTACCCGCGGGAACATATCAGATCACACCGCTCTCTCCGCATCTGCTGCGGCTTAGCCTTGTGAATGGGAGACGCGGAGGATACATCATGGTGGCTCCTGGGGAGGATGCCAGCAAGGTTACGGCCGGGCGGCTCCAGTTCACGCAGTACGGAGATCGATACTTCCTGCGGCAGTTCGCTGCGCCGCAAGAAGGTCGTGGGTGGCAGGCGGTGAGCCGCTGCCTTCCCTCAGCGAACGAGAAGCGGGTCGCCAAGGAATGGATGGAACAGGCACGCGCACACACTTCGAAGGCAGCCGATGTGGCCGTCAACTCGGCTGACCAGCACTGATGGACCTCGCGGCTCACTCAAGCGACGCGAGTAAAGCAGGCCAGATCCGTAACCGGGTCCGGCCTCTTTGCTCCGGAGGTGTCGCAGAACGGAGCACGCGACTTCTTTACTGTCTGGATCCAACATAGAAATCTTTCAACCAAACTAGATCGGAATATGCCAAGCCAGCAATAAAGAACACATGCGGAACCGGTGTGGAACATCTTGATCCTGCTTGGGACGCTCTAGCAGCGCCGCATTCCTTATCTACCCAACGAAATCCGTTACCCGGAGTAGAATACCGGTGATGATCCATAAGCCTTGTGGTAGGTGACCTTGCCTGCTAGTCCGTTTCCATACAGAATATTGATCGTTGAGGACGAACCAAGTTTGCGTGAACTTGGGAGGAGGTTGCTGGTAGCGCAAGGCTATGAGGTGCGTGGGGCGGAGGATGGGTTCGAAGGTTTAGCGGCACTCAAACAGTCACTTCCGGACATCATTATTTCCGATCTGCAAATGCCGAACATGAACGGATTCGAATTCCTTTCGGTGGTGCGTCGGCGATTCCCGGCCATCCCAGTAATTGCTATTTCAGGGGAATTCTCTGGCCTATCCGTTCCGGAAAGCGTGCTCGCCGACGCATTCTTCCCCAAAGGCGGTTATAACGCCAAGCAGTTGTTCGAGAAAATTATCGATCTGCTTCATGAACTTCCGACGCGGCCTAAAGCGGGTAAACCGAACCAAGCTGCGGTGTGGGTGAAGAACGATAAGGGCACTATCGCGGTAACTTGTTCGGAATGCTTGCGTACCTTTCCGGTATCGAACGTCGCAAAAGGCGTTAATGAGGCAGAGTGCGACTTCTGTTGCTGTCTCGTCCATTTCGAGATCATCGGAGAACACAGGTCCAGGGAAGGAAAAGCTAATCTAGTTCTGCCGACGAGTTGATATCGCTTCAACACTCTCTGCGCAGGGTACTCGCGCGCAGAGTTTAGGCGGGATGCATCGCGAGGCGGCGACAGCGGCGAGCGTGGAGTTGGTGGCTTTGCACGGCACTGTGAGTTGATCCGTGGTGAGTGGATTGCCATCGACAGCTCAAAGTTTCGTCCCGTGGCTAGCATCTCCGGTCCGAGCGAGCGATGCGCGTTGCAGCATCGTCTCGGCATCGTGGATAAGGCCGACGGAAGAAGTCGCCGACAATCGGCCCATTCGCGTGCAGGCCACATTGGCAGAAGCTCAAGCTTCATCCAGAGCCGGAATCTAGCTTCATCCTGACGCGAACAAACGTCTTGCCGGGCGTACAACGTGCAGACGGCCGTCGTGCATAACATACCGTGATCATAGCGCTCAGTGATACCAGAAGCATCCGAGATCCGATGCATACGGTCAACAACAAAGGCGACGGCAGTTTGCATTACCGGACAGCGATTTAGATTTCGAGATTAGTTGGCGGAGCCGGGTGTCCGACTATGTTTAATTTGACATATGGCCCCGAACCAGTCTTCTTCAGGGGTGCCAATTGGTCTCCCTCTCTCCATCCACAACCTATAAGCCAGGATAGCTATAGTATCTGCGTTTGGCGAAAACTGGTCCGCGACGGGTGTACTGAGATTCATGCTCATAAAGCGCCTTTCGTGCTACTTAACACTACATAGAAGTGGCTCGTCCGGAGCAAACGGGTACGGCTGGAAGCGAGGAAGACGAGACAACCGCCACATGCCCTGCAGCACACTCGATCGCCAAATTGTCCTTCAGAAGCTTGAGACAGAACCTCCACCGGCATCTGGAATCGTGTTCATGTCGGGCGATTCTGCCTCAGTTCCTTCCCCAACACGGGTCTTCCGGCCAATGCTTCGGATACTCGCGCCTAGAAGTCCGGCCCACTTTGCTCGGAAGAGTTGGGGCTCAGATGTTCGCCGTACGAGACCTTCCCCGCATAGATGGGAATCCTCCAGTTCGTCGAGGGTAAGCTCGATTCTTACTGAACCAAGCACTCGATTACAGAGGGGGCACGTAGAATCATGCGTTCCATTGTCATTATGTTTGCGGATGAAACTGCGGGGAAGCGGTGCGGCCACGGAAGGGCCTCTTTTGTAGCGCCGGAAACGTCCACGACGCTGATTGAAGAGTAACACCGCTAGATGCTGCAGACAGTCACGCTTATTGTAATAGTCAATGACCGTAGGTGGACGAGCGGCTTGCCGGCACAACATGTGTGCTGGCGAACCATGGAAGCGACACACTACAATACCGTTATCGGAACAGTTGCGATAGAGATACTCCAATGACAGATTCAAAGCTAAACAACTTCGATCCCGCTGAATTTCTGGCGAAGGCAGGCCTCGGGCGAACCATCATTCACGTACATGCAAAAGAAACCTTCTTTTCGCAGGGAGATGCAGCCGACTCGGTCTTCTATCTTCAGAAGGGGCGGGCGAAAGTCACTGTCGTTTCAAACGCGGGTAAAGAGGCTACCCTTACGCTTCTCTCGACGGGCGATTTTGTTGGGGAGGAATCGATTACCGCAGTGGCCGGATTGCGCCTGGCGACCGCGACCGCCGTCACCAGCTGCGTTGCGCTAAAGATAACAAGGATGGAGATGATCCGCGTGGTGCATGAGGAGCACGCCTTCTCCGATCTCTTCCTGGCTTTTTTACTCGCCCGTAGCATGCGCACTCAAGCCGATCTCGTCGACCAGCTCTTCAACTCCAGCGAACGGCGCCTCGCTCGGATTTTGCTCTTGATGGCTGAATTCGATAAGCCGGGTGAAGGCGAAATGCTTCTTCCAGACATCACGCAAGAGACCCTGGCAGAGATGATCGGCACGACAAGATCACGGGTCAGCTTTTTTATGAACCGTTTCCGAAAACTCGGCTTCATCGAGTACAACGGCCGCATCCGGGTGCACAAGTCATTGTTAAACATAGTTTTGCATGATCAGCCTTCCGAGCACAGTGGGGTGAGTGCCCCTCTTGTAGAGGATTACGAAGCATTGAGCTGAACTGGATCGCGCGGCGGTCGTGGTCACAATTGACCAGACATATAGCCGGCTTACTGTCACACTTCGCTCATGTGCTGTTTACGCCAAGCGGAGGTGCTGGATGGGTGACGCGATCGTACAGAACTCCGATCAAGATCTTGGGCTCCCGCCCAAAACGAGAGTTCTGCTTGTCGATGATGATGAGGTAATCCGCGAATCTCTCGCCTTGGTTCTCCAATTAGGCGATTTTGAAGTAGTGACTGCTTCAAATGTCAACGAAGCGCTTCAAGTCATCGGCTCAGAAACCTTCGATGTACTGCTGAGTGACCTGCATATGCCCGGAGCTGGCGATGGCCTGACGGTGGTCAGCGCGATGCGTCACTTAAATCCCAGAGCGGTAACCATCATATTCAGTGGATATCCCGAGATGAAAGAAGCAGCGGCTGCGATTCTGCTTCAAGCCGACGAAATCCTTGTAAAGCCAATGGCCCCGGAGATGCTTATTGAGACCATCCGGGAGCGGCTGAAACATGGAACAGCTACTCGCGCCCGAGCGGCAGACAACGTGGCGACGATCCTCGAACAAAACACGCAGTCCACCATCGATGATTGGCTTCTGCGGGTCGATCTCGAGCCTCACATCATCAGCATCCCGTTAGCCGTTGAGGAGCGTTGCGCCCACCTGCCCCAACTTTTTCAAGACCTCGTCGCTCGTCTTCGGAACCCGTTACCGCTGGGCACCCGCGCGCTCGCGTCACCGGCCGCTATTGTCCACGGACTCTCACGCCGTGAACAGGGCTATAGCGCTGCCATGATGGTGGAGGAATCGCGCATGCTGCAGGTCAGCATCTTCCAGACCTTGCAAAATAACCTGGCCAGAGTAGATTTCAGCCTCTTGCTCGTTGGGGTGATGGCGATAGCCGATGAGGTTGACTCACAACTTGCCCAAGCGATGGCGAGCTACATCTCCGAAGCAAAGCACGATCTCATGCCTGCTTGAATTGCTTCCTGCAAACGCGAGCGGCGTCAATCTTTGAGAGACTGCCGCGGTGGATGACAGCCCACCTTCGGAGGGCATATCGAGAGCCTCTCCTCACCCGAAGTCTCAATATGATCGGAGTGCTACGGTACCCCACTCGGGACACCTCATTGCGTATTTACGCATCTCTACTTTTAAGCAGGGTAGTGCTGATCCGCGGAAGACTTTCGCGGCATGCCCCAAACTGGCATTCTCTGAGAACTTTTCCACCGGAGCGCGTTAATGGAGGGTGCTAAGACTCTTACTCTCGAGGAGAGACTCTCCGCCACGGAAGAGGCTTTACGGCGTTCCGAACAGCGATCGACTGCCGGACAGCTCGCCCTGGAGTTGATGCATGAGATCAGAAATCCGCTCGATTCCCTGGGTCACCTGATCTATCTTGCTCGCGAACAAGCGAATGACCTTGAGTTGGCGCGACGATATCTTCACTGGGCTGAGGAGCAGATGGTTCTGCTGGGTGGAATCGTCAACCAGACCCTAGACTTTGCCCAGGCGTCCCAAGCTCCTCGAAAGATCGATCTCGCTGTATTAACGGAATCCGCCCTTCGCATCCATCAGAAAAAGATCGCAGAGAAGAACGTCCGGCTGGTGAAACGACTCGGCGATGAAGTGATGGCAGAGGTGCACCGGGGTGAAGTGCTGCAGGTCATTTCCAACCTCATCGTAAACGCTCTCGACGCTCTACCTGCGTCGGGCACGCTTCACCTCCGGCTTCGGAAAAGCGAAGGCAAGGTGCATTTCCTCATCGCGGACAATGGCCATGGAATTCCGGCAGAAAACATCGGCTCGATCTTCGAGGCGTTCTTTACGACTAAAGAAGAACGGGGAACCGGCCTCGGCTTATCGCTCGTGAAGAAGATCATCGAGCGGCATGACGGGAAGATCCGGGTCCGAAGCTCCATACGCGAAGGCAGGAAGGGAACCGCGTTCAGAATATCGTTACCGACTTAGGACGGCCTGGCACGCGCATCCGCTCGGTCAGGGTGGGATCGGCACGTCGAGGAAGTCTATAGGCTAGCCTGGTACGAGCTCGACTCCGGATGCTCGGCCTAGCAGCGGACGTGAAAGCGCAGACCTCAACCCCGTCTTAGCAAGACAGCCGCAATTTCGAGAAGGCTTGCCGTCGGAAACAACGGAAAGACCCTTTATTTGGGCATGGACGGGAATCCTGAGATGAAGCACTCCGTGCGGTTGGGCTTTGCGCAGAAGGCGGCGCGCCACGCTGCCATCGTGAGACACACCTCCGTGTGAGCTATTGTGCTCAGAAATGCTGACCCTCATCTGTCATGCTTTATTCTCCTGAATTCGCATGTCGGCGGTCCTGGTGGAGGCTGCGATTCCGAAAGGCTCTCGAACCTGGGAGTGGGACCGCCGTCTTTCAGGAGGCAGAGAGCTATTAGTCCGCGAAAAAGACAAGGCCGAGCGCCTGATCAGACGATCTCCTGTCGAAGCAGCGTTGTGACCCTGAGCTGAGGTTGTGCACACGAGCCTCACTTTCATGATGATGAAGAAGAAAAATCGGATAGAGAGTGCAATGAAGATCATTGCCAACGTGAAGCGGGAGATGCAGAAACCGCGATTGGCTGAGTCAGTCCGTAGTGACAACAGAGACCAAACCGCACCGGTCGGCGCCGGCCTGCGCCTGCCGAGAAAAAGGTGATGGCGGTTCTTCGACTTAGCCGAGATTGCGACCGTTGAGAGGTGTTGCTATGAATGCGCTTGCTTTCGGCAGTTGACCGTCGGGCTCGATCTGGGCGACCGATTGCGAGTCACGCGCAGTTGTTTTTTGTGGAAGCGGCTCTTGCCGATGACAAGGACTGCTGAATTTCTGCACCGCCGCCGTACTCAATCGCATATCGTTTCAGAAATTCGCAAACTTGCTCAACAAGGGTATATTGCGGGCTCTCGTAAGGCTCCGATTGAATATCCTTCACGGCAACAGTCGAATTTATCGTGACTTCATCTAGATTGCGTATCAACACGCGCGCCTCCGTGTTCATTTACAGGACAATGTCCAGCAGTTGGCAGCATCCCTCATCGACCAGTTGGTGATACAGCCCCTCTCGAACATCCGCCGGCAGCCCCAGTTCCGCCACACCAGCCATCAGCAGTTCGAGCGAGCGAAAGACACGCAGCTCTCGAGCGCGGCTCGCTGTCGCCAGCTCCATCACATAGCGCCGCCCCAGGAAATGTTCGCTGCTCACCGGAACAACACGCAGTGAACACAGCATCGTCGATCGCCGCGTCCGCACATCAACGCCGACATCGGGCAGTTCGCGTTTGTCCTTGGAACTATTCATCCGGTTCGTCCATCCCAGATCCAGCTTTGTTCCCAGCGCGCACAAATATCGCTGGTCCGGAGTTGAAGTATCCCACGGCGCGAGTCATCCATACTGTTCAATATTGCTCACATATCCTGCCCGGTCAGGCAAACGAGAGAAAGAGACCTGTAGACCCATTCAGTCGTGCAGAATGACATTGAGCAGCGACTTATGGACTTTGATGCTGCCGTTGTATTCAATAAACCCGAGATCGCGGAATCGAGTCATAAAAAGCCAACGTGGGATCGAGTGGTCCCGATCATATCGGCCAATGTTTCTTGCGTGATTCTCGGAATCAATGTTTCGGGCTCTCCCGGCATGCCGAATTTCGCCATCAAGGGAAGAATTTTCGCCAGGCGCTTTTCATTGAAATTGAAAAGCTGACCCACAAGGTCAACCTGGGTTCGCATACTGCAGGCTAGAAGAAACTTTAAGAATAGGTCGGAGAACGCATGCTGCCTGAATAACGTTCGGCGACCAATCACCGAAGGGCGTATACTTAGGTCACGACCCACTTTTCTCGCCTCCAGCTTTCCGCGCTTCGCTCCAGACGAGCACCTTTCACGCAAGCGACAGAAACTGGAGCCATCATGCTTATCAAGAAAGCTGACGTTAAAAATCATCTTGCTGCAAAGTTGAAAAGGCACCACATTCTGAAGGGCTCAACCATCGGGCGAATTCCTGCTGAGCACTCTTCAGCCGGTGCCGATGGCACCGTCGCCGCCAGCGGAGGCTCTCAAGAGCCGTTGAACCCTGACAGCGAATTCGTCCTGCCTATACGCTCATCCGGCGGACAGTGATGCTGGATCGACCTGTCCGGGTTCCAAGAATGATTTGGATGCACCGCGAGTGCCCTTACTGCACCTCTATCCAATTCAACAGGAGTGAGGGGACTGCCTTCGCGACAGGATGTTGCATCTCCTTGCCCTTCGGCGCGTCTGTTGCGCTATTTACCTGCGGTGCTACTACTGGTTTGTGAGGTAGAGGGTGCTGTCCAATGACTGAGTTTAGTCCTGGCGAGACTTACAGCCCCACATCGACCGATCTATTGCTCCTACTTACTTCACAGCATCTGCAGAGTGCTTTCACTTACGGAACGATCGCGCAAACCGCCAGCGACGTGCAGGATGTTCAAAATTCGCCCGCTATCAGCATGGGGCCATACCTCATCATCTCGGGACAGACAGAACTCCTGCGATCCATCAGCATATATAGCGAACGGGGAAAGAGCCGTGAACAGGTTCGCTTCCTATACATGAATGCGGCGGCCATTGGTGTTTGGAAGGCTATGGGCAAGCGCACTCACATCATCGACGCACAAAAAAGGCCTCCGCGAACTGCCCAACTCGCGTATGGGGTTCCCTTCAGCGAATAGCTGTTAGCCGCACAATGCTCTCAGATATCGGATCGCTGATCGTGCGCCGTGCCAGGCCGTAAGGCGCTCTCTTACCTCTCGATCAAGGGGAGACTGTGTGACCCGACGGCACAGCGACCTTTCGAGGCGTATGATCAAACAATCTGCAACATTCCGCTTCCTCGCCTTTGGCTGTCCATTGCTTCGCTCCAGACGAGCAACTTTCAAGTAAGCAACAGGACAGTGGGAGACCGTATGAGCCCCGCGCTCAGATCTGATGGTAAAGGGCATCTTTCCAGAAGAATCACACTGATGGATGTTCCGGCTGAACACGTGAGCGAGCCTGATGCTACCGGCGATTCAAGCAACAAAATTGACGGCCGCTTTCACCTAGACATTGAGTTGGAGCCACGTCTGCCGCAGGTAGCGAATGCCCCGGCCGCAGAACCCCCCCACGATTCTCCATCCAGCAAGAAGTCGACATCGTGCAGTTAGGCGCTATGTTCCTTCGCACAGGTTGTATCCTGCCGAACGGGATTGGGCTGATACAAAGGCAATTCGGTGAGAATTGGATGTCGGTCGAAAATGCGAACAGCGACCACTCTTGACGCTGGAATCCGAAATGCGGGGTGGCACTTTATGTGTTTGCAGACCGCGCATTCACGTCTCGGCATCGGTCGAACGGCTGAATCGGCTACAAACAAGGCGATGGCTCTGGCCCTTGAGCAGACGGAGGGGAGATTCAATGCCGCTGAACTGGGCTTGGTCAAGGTTACGAGATTCCCGGGATTCTACGTAGCGAGGGCGACGCTTCATACACGCCAGATCCAGCAGCATGCTTCGCTTGGCCTGGTCGATGAAATGGTTCTCCGTCAACTCCCAGCGCGGTAAGCCTCCGTCTTCTCCGGGGATACGACCCGACTGCAATACCCACCTTGCATTCGGTGTGAACCATTCACATAAAAGCCGTCGGGACGCGACCGGCGCGAAAGCAGGCAAGAATGTCTCTACCGCAAACACTTCGCCACGAAATAGCGGCTAATCTCTCGCTCGTTCAGGCTCCATCACCGCCCTCGGCTCAGCCACTGCCTCTGCCAACTCGCATCGCCTTCATTGGCAACTATCTGCCGAGGCAATGTGGCATCGCCACGTTCACCACTGACCTGTGTACCGCTGTAGCGGCCGAATACGGCGGTGCGAGGCTCTTTGCCATTCCAGTCAACGATCCTGACTGTTCCTACGACTATCCGGAGCGTGTGCGGCTGGAGCTTTCGCAGGAAGATAAAGCATCTTACGAGCGGGCCGCCGAGTTTCTCAATTTCAATGGAAACGATTTGGTTTGCATGCAGCACGAATACGGCATTTTTGGAGGATTTGCTGGTAGTCACATCCTGACGTTGCTCCGCAAGTTGAAAATGCCGCTCGTGACAACACTTCATACGGTTCTGCGTGATCCGGATTCGGACCAGCGTGCGGTTCTCGACGAGATTGCACATCTCTCGGATCGTTTGATCGTGATGAGCGAGCATGCCGCCAGTCTCCTGCGCGATGTATACGGCGTGCCTGCCGGCAAAATCGACATGATTCCGCACGGAGTTCCCGATCTTCCATTCACCGACCCGAACTATTTCAAGGATCTATTTGGCACTCCGGGAAAACCGGTACTTCTCACATTTGGCTTGCTGTCGCCCAACAAGGGAATCGAAAACGTGATCCGCGCCCTTCCGAGAATTCTCGAAGAGCATAAAGATGTGATGTACATCGTTTCCGGCGCCACTCACCCGCATATCAGGCGGCGCGAGGGTGAAAAATATAGAGACAGTTTGCAGGCGCTAGCCGACGAACTTGGCGTTTCTCCACACGTGATCTTCAATAACCGCTTTGTGAGTTCCGAAGAACTGATCGAGCACGTGGGCGCGGCAGACATCTATATCACTCCCTATCGCCAGGAAGCGCAAGTCGTTTCCGGCACACTTGCAATTGCACTCGGAGCGGGGAAAGCGATCATCTCGACTCCGTACTGGCATGCCAAGGAACTCCTTGCTGATGGTCGTGGTGTGATCGTCCCATTTGACGACCCCGGTTCCGTCGCAGAGGCGACGATCCGACTGTTGGACAACGATGCTGAGCGACATGCGATGCGGAAACGTGCCTACCTTCATTCCCGCGGCACTACATGGCAAAAGACGGCACAAGCCTACATGGCGAGCTTTCAGCGTGCACGGGTGGAACGGATGATGCGACCGCGGCCGGCCTTGCAGGATCTGGTTGCAGCGAAGGCAACAGACCAGCTTCCTCTGCTGAATACGTCCCATCTGTCACAGATGACAGACGACACCGGTATGCTGCAGCACGCCATTTACTCCGTCCCTTACTGTAGTGAGGGCTATACGACGGATGACAATGCACGCGCGCTCATCGTCTCGACCCTGCTCAACAGTTCGCCCCTATCCGCACGCGATGAATACCTTTCGCTGTCTCGCCGCTACCTAGCCTTTCTGTGGCTCGCCTTTCATCACACAACCGGCAGGTTCAGAAACTTTCTGAGCTACAACAGAGAGTGGCAGGAAGAAGTGGGCTCAGAGGACAGCCATGGGCGCGCCTTATGGGCACTGGGAACCGTGCTTGGCGTTTCGGAAGATGCTGGGCTGCGAGGTGCGGCGGGCAGACTTTTTGAGGCTGCGGTCTCAGCAACTTTGAAGTTCACCAGTCCGCGCGCTTGGGCGTTCTCGATACTGGGTATGCAGGCATATCTCGACAGATTTCCTGGAGATAGGGTTATCCAAGGCTCGCGCAACATTCTTGCCAATCGATTGCTGGATATCTACGAAAACACGCATTCAGCGACATGGGAGTGGTTCGAGAAGAGCCTTTCGTACTCCAATGCGAGGTTGTCGCAGGCGCTTCTAGTCGCCGGATGGAGTAGTGACAACAAGCGGATGATTGAAGCAGGATGCGCCTCTCTGCAATGGCTTGTCGCCGAGCAACACAGAGGAAATGACGCAGTGTTCGTTCCGATAGGTTCCAGAGGGTTTTTTAACGCAGGAGGAGAGAAGGCGCGTTTCGATCAACAACCAGTCGAGGCCTGTGCCACTATTTCTGCCTGTGTCCAGGCGTTCCTTCTGACCAAGGAGCAGCATTGGCTTGAGGAGGCGTGGTGTGCTTTCCGCTGGTTTCTTGGAGAGAACGACTTACAAGTTCCGCTCTACGACGCAGTAACCGGGGGCTGCAGAGATGGCCTTCATCCGGACCGTGTGAATGAAAACCAGGGAGCGGAATCAACACTTTCGTTCCTGATGGCCCTGCTCGACATGCAGGGCGTGGAAATATCCAACCTTGAGAAGCTGAACCATGAAATGAGTCTCTCCCTTTGACTACAATAGCCCTCCCACCCTCCTGGCCTGAGTATGCCGCCACGAAACAACAAAAATCAGATACGGATACAGAGGCTCCACTCTTCGCTCGTCATACCGGCAATCCGATCCTTAGCCGAAAGGATTGGCCGTACCCCATCAATAGCGTTTTCAACGCAGGAGCAGTGAAGCTTGCGGACGGTGATACCTTACTGCTCTGCCGTGTAGAAGATCGGCGCGGTCTGTCGCATCTTTGCGCTGCGCGCTCTAGAAATGGAATCGATGGCTGGCGCATTGATGCCGAGCCAACGTTGATGGCGAGTCCTCGTGAGTTTCCGGAGGAGATCTGGGGTATCGAAGATCCTCGCATCACGTATGTCCCAGAACTCCAGCAATATGCCGTTGCCTATACGTCCTTCGCCCGCGGCGGTCCGGGCGTCTCGCTCGCCCTTACAAGCGATTTCAGGACCTTCGAGCGATATGGCGTGATCATGCCGCCGGAAGATAAAGACGCCGCCCTTCTACCGCGGAAGATCGGTGGCCGCTGGGCACTCATTCACCGCCCAGTGACCACGCTGGGCGCGCATATGTGGATCTCCTATTCTCCAGATCTGCGGCATTGGGGCAGTCATAAGGTAATGCTTGAAGCACGTCGCGGTGGGTGGTGGGATGCCAACAAGATCGGCCTCTGCTCGCCGCCAATTGAAACCGAGAAAGGCTGGCTTGTTCTCTATCACGGTGTCCGGCATACAGCATCCGGAAGCATCTATCGCCTGGGACTTGCTCTCTTCGATCTCGATAAGCCAGACGTGTGCTTACAGCGCGGAGATTCCTGGATATTCGGGCCAGAAGCCCCGTATGAGCGCGGAGGAGATGTCAGCGATGTCGTGTTCCCATGCGGACAGACGATCGGCGCAGATGGAGATACCATTTTCCTCTATTACGGAGCGGCTGATTCCTGCATGGCCTTGGCTACGGGTAGCATCCGAGCCCTTCTTGTGTGGCTCGACTCACATTGCAGTTCAACAGGTGCACGGTAGGTCCGATGGAAACGCAAACTCTGTCCTGGCCCAATTGGCTACCTCGAATTCTCTGGATACGCCGAGAGTGTCCCCTCTGTACCTCGATCCAATTCCGCACCGAGGAGCCTACCTCTCTCGATAGGGCACTGCGCGTACTCGCAATGCGGCGAGTCCGTTGTGTCAACTGTTGGAGACGCTATTACTGGTTTGTCAGGATTGGTTCAATGGCGGCTGAATACTGACTTATAGGCGCGCCCTCGCAGAGAGTGTGTCGGAGATGCAACTCCGATTCGGTCGAGCATGCAGCCTGTCACAAGGCTCGCCGTTTCCACCCGATCCATCATCGTCGAAGCGAGCCCAGTGTCTTCGATGATGGTAACGACGAGTCGGCTGCACCCACGGTTCCCCCATCCTTTCAATTAAGGCAAGAATACGGGCTGATCGATCAGCTAGAAAAGCTTTCGATATAAGGATCATCCGATGAGAGAGATAGATGCTCGCAGCAACATGTTTTACGTATGGTTGCATTCAGCGAGCACGATCAACGCTGAGGAATGCTACGAGCTTCGTGGATTGCCGTTGATAGACGAGGATTACGGAATCTCTATAGCTCTCAATTCCGAGCGACTTAAGCATACAATGCGCCTTCTGTTCGATATGACCGACGAACAGATTTCCAAAAGGTTGAACGATCTGCAAGTGCACGGTCTCCCTGTTGAATTACCAGGTTCGCCCCGTCTGTCTTCCCAGGGGACGCTTAAGAGCGGAGGGAAGCTGCTCGATCTGCCCGGTGCGACAATCGTTCGCGACCACACTAAAACGCAATAGCAGGGGTGATCTCAAACCGACTGCACTGAGAAAATCGGTACTCTCGAGCGGTTCCCCTTGACGCCAAACAGCCGGCGATACGATCGCCGAACCGCACCAGTGAAAGATGGCATAGCAAGAGATGATTACAGTTACCAAGGTTCCTGAGAAGAAGGCTCCATTGAAGAGGTCTTGGAAGACCACGCGCACCGCGAAAGCCCAACCAGCATTGTCGGGCGCAGTTCCAACTGGACCGGTTGCGGCTCCTGCAAGGTCTTAAGTATGCGAAGTGCGCTTCCCGCAGACTGGCCGTCGGGAACACGGCCACTAAGCGGAAACAAGGTGATCGGATGATGAATTTTAAAGTCGTTTTTTTTAATCCAGGCTGTTCAATCTATACGCGGAGGTCTATGCTCCGACACACAGGAGTTCAGCATGTCCAAGAAAGAGCCCAAAAGCGCTAAGAACATGAGTGCCCAGGAGGCGGTAGAGAATCTCTTTCACCCTAAGACTTCGGGGAACGCCAAAAAGCACACCGAAGGCGCGAAGAAGCCGAGGAAGAAAGGCTCTTAACCCTTACCCTTAAGCACTGCCACATGCGCCAGCGGTTCTGAAGACGAACCGGGATGCTCTGTATACACGTATCATGCGAGACCCGCACTGGATCGTCCGGATATCAGTGTGCTCAGTTCGATCAGCCAGCGATAGTGATTGGTTTAGCCGCGTTGGTATCTGAGAAGCCGTCGAAACATCAATCGTTGTGTAGGTTGCGCGCGATGGCTTACACCGAGACTGATAACGACGCGGTCTTGAGAAGTTGAAAGTCATTTTAACGGCGAGCTTTCGAAGAAGTAACCGCGCGCAGAACACTGCCTCATCTTGACAATTGTTAGCGCATCAGCCTAGCATGAAACTTGAGCAAGTACCGCTTCTTACTCTTTCAGGTTCACTGAACTAAGTCAGCCCATCTGGAGTTTTTCCTCTTAGATTACTGCTAAGGAGGAACTGCGTCATGACACTAATGACCGGTTGGGAATCTCTCCGCGAATTGTCCGCGATGCAAGACCGCATGAACCGGATGAACCGTCTTATCCGTGAGGGGCACAGCCCCGAAGGCCCGGAACAGGCATTGACAACCACCACCCTCGCACCGCCGGTGGACATCTACGAAGACGAGCACAACATCATTCTGAAGATTGAAGTTCCTGGCATCGACGAAAAGGATATTGACGTCAGCATTCAGAACAACACCCTCACGGTTCATGGCGAGCGCAAGATCGAGAAGGAAGAGAAAGAGGAGAACTTCCGTCGCGTCGAGCGGCAATACGGAAGCTTTACCCGTTCGTTCACGCTTCCCAGCTCCGTAGATCCGGGGCAAGTGAGTGCCCGCTGTGACAAGGGCTTGCTGAATATCAACCTCGCCAAGAAGGCTGAAGCCAAGCCCACGCAGATCAAAGTGAATGTTGGCGGCGAGAAAACCCTCGAAGCCAAAGCGTCCGCCAAGGCCGCGTAAAACCTGGGAGCCAGTGACAGAAATGGGAGGTGGCTTATACCGCCTCCCATTGAGTTCTCCTTCCACGCACCTCGGGCAAGGTGTCCTCGGTCTGTCTGCTCAACGTTCGGCCAGCCCGTTGCGGAGGATTCAATGTGCCGTTGGGTCATTGCCGGGATAAGTCGACTAATG
Source organism: uncultured Acidobacteriaceae bacterium (assembly GCA_963797895.1). Lineage (GTDB taxonomy): Bacteria > Acidobacteriota > Terriglobia > Terriglobales > Acidobacteriaceae > KBS-83. The sequence continues at coordinate 351,753 of CAWCRD010000003.1, read as the reverse complement.
GCTCCGTCGCGCCACAGACAAGGCTGACCAGAGAATGCCCGTCAGTATCGCGATGACTCTCGATGCTAATATCGGGCAATCCGAGCCCATGTACGAGCAATGACGTGGCGCGAATATCACGAAGCTACCAAGCACACCGTCGAATCTTTGAGGCGTGAGCCGCACTCTCTCGACTGGGCGAACATGCCCGATCCGTTTCGTCATTACGAAGGCGTGCCGGTGTTCGATCTGCCAGCAGATCCGCCAGCCCCTGAAATACCAGCATTCGATGTCCTTCGGGGTACCTCTAGTACCACGCCTGTTGGTGACGGACCGATTTTCCTCTCGCAACTACTTTTCCACTCCGCTGCGATTAGCGCGTCGAAGAATGTCCCGTTCACCAGCTATAACTACGCGCTAAGAGTAAATCCGTCTTCGGGGAATCTGCACCCGACGGAATTTCATTTCCTCACACGAGGTCTGAAAGGGTGGCCAGATGGGATGTATCACTACGATCCATCCAGACACATGGCGGAGCAGCGGGGGCGCGGTGATTTTGAAATGAAACTGGTCAGCGGTTCTGCGACCATTGTGTTTGTATTGACCAGTATTCTTTGGCGCGAGGCGTGGAAGTATGGTGACCGCGCATATCGATACTGCTTGCATGACATAGGGCATGCTTGGCAGGCGCTCTCCCTCGCTGCACAGGCCATCGGATGCGGTAGTTTTGCGGTCGGCCATTTCCCGGATGATGAAGTCGCACAGGCCCTTCGCCTTCCGGACGATGAGGTGCCGATGCTGCTTGTCGAATTGCGCGACGGCTCCATTCCGGTATTAGAATCCAATGCCGGCGAGATCATTTGGTACGGCGGCCACGCGAATCAGCTCTCAGCACAAATAGCGACGAACGAATGGATTGACGGCATTCACGCCGCCACTAAATTGAGTAACTGCGCTCAGAGCGGGATCTCTGTCGCCACGCCGACTCCCACTGGCCGCGGCGAGATCAAGCTGCCTCCCCCAGCTTCACCGATGCGCGCCTTCGGTGAGGTCGCGCGGCTAAGGCGTTCGGCGCTCGACTTTCTGGGTGGAACCCAATCGATGTCCCTGACGCAGCTCTCGGCGATCCTTGATGCGGCAAGCCGGCCAATTTTTGCTGATTTCGTCGGTGCAGCTTTCATCCAACTCTACCTCTACGCTCATCGCGTTGAGGGGCTCAAACCCGGCGTGTACCGGCACTGGCCGGAACCCGCCGAATTGGAACAGATGAAGGATGGTGACCAGCGCGTCGTAGCCGCGGGGCTCAGCCTCGGGCAGGAACTTGCTGGTAATGCATGCGTAGCTTTCTCGATGATCGGCGATCTCGAGCGTGCTGCCCGCGCCCATGGTGACCGCGGCTACCGCGATGTGCATTTCGAAGCAGGCGCCATCGGCCATCGTCTATATCTCGCCGCCGAGGCGCTTGGGCTAGGAGCGACCGGAATCGGCGCGTTCTACGACGAGGACGTGCACCGTTATCTCAAGCTGCCGCCTCAGCAAGAGGCGGTCTACCATTTCGCGATCGGCTATCCCGTTCCCGATGTGCGCGTGAACAATTGAGGCTGTGGCTCGGCAGCCCGCAGACGAGTCCAAATCAGGCTTGGCTCGGCCACATGCGCGCGAGCAGATCCAATTGTGCACAGATGTGGGTTCTCTCCGCCTCTTCGAGCGAATATTCATTGTGCGATGAGGCAATCGCGCTGTGGCAACGGAGACATATTGAGTCACTGGTACCGTCGTAGTTGCTGACGCGTTGAAAGGCAAATCTAGTTGTGTATCGGAAGGAGGGGAAAGACTGGGTGGCCACGATCGGGCCTCGATTCAGGCGCACCGAAACGACCTCGGGCGCTACTTCTATTCTACGCGCGATGCGCAACCCCTCCGGGTCCAGTTAGGTTCGAGGCTTTTGGGACCGGAAAGGCAGCCTCCTAGCGACAGACAACCGCCAAGAGGGTGTGCTCTCAAAGTAAGAGACTCGGTACCGGCAGGCTTTCCGATGGGGAGTCGGTGACGGGGAGATACTGAGGTAGATTCAGTCCAAATTGCGCGCGATCCGACATCCATGCGTGTAGATCCATCAGATCGCAGATGTGGGTGCTTTGCAAAAGCGGAAGCCAGGAGGCGTCCCGGGCGGAAGCTGCGGTTCTATAGCATCGGAGGCATATCGAGTCCCAAGCCCCGTCTGCGTTATGCCTGCGCCTGAAGGCAAGAAGAGTTCGGTGCGCCATGGAGATGCCTCTTTTCAAACGCCTTCCTATCAGTAAACGTTAGTGACAGCTTGCACGCTGCCTCGTACTCAAGCTGAGCAATTTTGATCAGGGTGACTAGAGTTCGTGGCGCGGCCCGGCCCAGGATCAAGGACAGGCTGAGGCCGCCGATGTGCTGCTTTCGGCGCAGCGGCTTGCAGCGGACTGATCAAAGCTAACTATTACAATGACGTGACTGTCCGCGGTATTCGAAACTGCTACTCTTGAATCAGCGTTGTGGACGTTCTGACGCTACAAAGAGGCCATTCCTTGGCCGCTCCGCATCCCCGTAGATTCCTCCGCAAACAGAATGACAGTGGGACATACGAGTCCACATGCCCCGTCTGCAATAGAACGCTTGGTTCAGTAAGAATCGAGCTTACCCTCGACGAACTGGAAAGCTCACATTTGTGTCTAGAAGCCGATCTTGTCCGGCGGACATCTGAGCCCACTTCTTTTCGAGCACAGTGGGACGGACTTCCCGGTGCCAGCCTCCGAAGCGTTGGCCGGAGCACCTGTGCTTTGGACGAAACACCGGCAGAATTCCTCGACGTGAAGACGACTTCCGACTTTGAAATCGACTCGGATCGTGCTGCTAAACGAAGTGAGTGATCAACTTGTGCTGCGGCATGCCGCGGTTGTGCCGTCTTCCTCGCCTCCAGCCGTATCGTTTGCTGCAGACGAGCCACTTCCAAGTTACCTCATGTAACACGAGGAGCACTCTATGATGAGGAGCCTTAGTGCACCCATTCTTGGCACCGATGAATTTTCGCCAAATGCAAATACCATAGCTTTCCTGGCTTATCGGTTGTGGGAAGAGCGAGGGAGACCGATTGGCTCTCCAGAAGAAGACTGGTTCGAAGCTATATGTCAAATCAAACATGATAGGACACCTGGATCCGTTCTTTAGTCTGGAAGTACGCCTAAGGAGTGCTCTATGGCGAGTGCAACAATTTTACTTGTAGATGATGATGAAGTTCTGCGTCATACGTTGGCTGCCGTGCTGCAAGAACACGGCTTCGAAGTAACAACCGCAGCCAGCGTGCCTGAGGCTCTGAAACTTATCAGTGCGGGAAGCTACGACGTACTACTCAGTGATCTCCATATGCCAGGACGGGGGGACGGGCTCACCGTCGTAAGCGCGATGCGCCACGCGAATCCTAACGCTGTCACCATGTTGTTCAGTGCCTTCCCGGAGATGGGCGCTGCCGCTCAGGCCATCCTGCTTCAGGCCGATCAGATCCTGGTAAAGCCAATGAATATTCCTGCGCTGATCGAAGCGATTGAGCAAAGGCTTGCCGCGGGAGCCTCACCATCCCGCGTGATCGAGAGCGTAGCTACGATTCTCGAATATTCCATCCCGAGTACCGTAGACGCTTGGTTTGAACGCGTCGAAAAGGAAAAGAAGCTCACCGTCATCGCAATGGGCCGCGAGCAACGTGTTGGTCACCTTCCTAAAGTTCTGCTTGACCTGGTCAATCGTCTCCGCTCTTTCAAATCTTTAGGAAGTCATGAACTGATATCCGTCGCGGCGCAGCAGCATGGGCGACTTAGGCGTCAACAGGGCTATTCGGCTGCAATGATGGTCGAGGAATCACGGATTTTGCAGGTCAGTATCTTTGAAACCTTGCAAAAAAATCTGGGGAGCATTGATTTCAGCATTCTCTTGAATGGAGTCATGACAATCGCGGATGAAGTGGACTCACAACTTAGCCAAGCGATGGGCAGTTACATGGAGGAGTCTCTTCTCGGAGCCACGCCCGCTTAGGGAGATTGCTGCCTGGCTGCGCGAGTCGCCGCACAGATGCTGCTAGCTACTTAGCATCTCGTCCGGTGCCTTGGTGTCGAGGGCGGACCGATTATCCGCTGCGCATTCCGCAATTAACCGTAGTCGACGCTAACTAGATATAGGTTGCTGCTGAAGAGTAAGTGCCACAGATCCTCAAGCTGTTGAAAATACACAGGATGTGCATTGTACCCAATTTTGTACCCGATATAGATCGAGATAGCGGACGCCGTTTCCCCCGAAATCATTGAAAATAAATAGGATAGATGGTGCCGGGAGAGGGAATCGAACCCTCATGGAGTTGCCTCCGACGGATTTTGAGTTTCCGGAGATCGCCGTATGTTTATGAAAATAAAGGATAATTGACCGTAATTGAGCGTAGCCCTAAGTAGCTGACTGAGCGTAATTTAGGGCAATTTAGTGCAAGAAGTAAAAGCTGATGAGTGTACCGCTGTTGTACCCGAGTTTCACGTTCAGGATCCAAGACTTGAGCGCGCAATGCACGATCTCAAAAATGCCCTCAATGAGCGCATCGCCCTGTTGCCAACATTTGACAGTTCAGGCTGCGAAAGATCGCTTAACCGAGCTGGCTTGTGGGTACCAAAGCAGACTAGGCTCGATGTTCGTCAACTCAGCCTCGGACTACCTGCGATACTGCTCGTCCGTTACCTTCTCCAGCTAATCAGCCACCTTGCTGTCCAGCCATTCCGTTACAGCAATGTGGCTCATGCCGGTGTTGGGCGTGACTCCGTGCCAGTGCTTCTCGCTTGCATCGAATCACACAGAATCGCCGGGATGAACCTTTTCGATCGAGCCACCCTCACGTTGAACCCAGCCCCAACCGGTCGTAATCAGGGATTGCCTGTCCGAGCGGATGTGTGTGCCAGGCAGTGCGTGCGCCCGGCTCAAACGTCACGCTGCCAGCAGAGCTACGTCCCTGTTCCGTTGCCTTGAAAAGCATATCGACACGCTGGGTTCCAACTCTCTGGGATGTTCATTGTCTGTTCCTTTCAACTTCCCGCTGATCGTGGCTGAATTAAGACTGTGGCAGAGCGTGATCGCTCCCCAACCATAGGAGCCAGATAGGGGCTCGGGCTGTACTTTTCGCGGTAGGCCGCGTCAATAGCGGATTGCGGAACCTTCGATGCGTCTGCGAAGGTTACGTCCTTCGTGAGCCCGGCAATCGTGATCCTGCCTGCCTGTTGCTGCATGGCCGCTTTGTACCAACGAGAAGAGGCCCCGTTGTAGGGTCGGACATAAATCTTCCCATTTACGACCACTGACCAGATCCACGTCGGAGTGCCATAGCTTCGTCCGTCTTCGCGGAAAGGAGACACATGCAGGTCGCCCGCGGCTGCGATAGCAGCTAATTCACTCTCACTCCATGCACTCATTGGATCTCCTCACTTCGTGCGCTTTTCGAGAACATCTTTGACAACCGGCGCAGCAGAGAACGCATTGGGCCAGCCAGCATAAAACGCGATGTGCGTTACGATCTCGCCCGCTTCTAATGCCGTAAGACCGTTATCCATGGCGCGGCCGAGGTGATAAGGAATCTGCGCCACCTGTCCCGCTGCGATAAGGGCACTCACCGTCACCAGGCTCCGATCGCGTGGGGCGAGCGCAGGACGAAGCCACAGATCACGAAACAGCAGGTCCGTGGTGTTCTGAACGAGACCAGGGGTCACAGCACCGAAGTTGTTTCCTACCTGAGTGGCGCGCTTCTCTTCGGCCTCTTCGTTGAGCGGCAGGAGGCGCTCCTTGGCGGGAGGCAGTTGACCCTGCTTGACGCCTTTCTCGCGGAATACGTCCTTGGCAACGGACACCGCAGCCATTGCATTCGCCCAGCCTGAATAAAACGCAAGATGCGTGATGATTTCGGAGAGTTCGGCGGGCTTCACCCCATTGTCGAGTGCCAATGTGAAATGAAATGGCATTTCGATCGTCTGCATACGTGCGATGAGAGCGGCCACAGTCACGATGCTGCGGTCACGGGCCGGAAGTTCGGAGCGATTCCAAAGACCATTCGGGAGAGCGCCTTTTGTATAGTCCTCGAGCGCCGGCGAGACGGAGCCTACTTCATCGTAGGTGAGTACGCCTATGGGGAGATGTTTGCTTTTAGTCATGTTCTTATCCTTTGCGAATGCGTCGCCAATAGACAGGGCTACCGTCATCGAGGCGAGGTTCTTGCGCAGGCAGCGGCGGTCGAGTCGCACTGAACCAGAGATTCCTAGCGGGCCGTATAGCCGCCATCCACTGCAAGTGCTTGTCCTGTCACGAAGCTTGCTTTCGAACTGCATAGCCATACGACTGCATTGGCGACCTCAGTGGCAGTTCCCAACCTCCTGGCGGGGACATCGCGCATCATCTCCTGCATGACTCCGGTTTCGTTCTTCAACATTCCCGAAACCATCGGTGTGTCAATAATTCCCGGACAAACCGCGTTGATGCGGATACCACGCTCGGCATATTCGAGCGCTGCGCTCTTTGTCAGGCCGAGGACGCCATGCTTCGTGGCGTGATAGGCGGCGCGCCCGGGAACTCCGACAAGTCCTCCAAGAGAGGAATTGTTCACGATTGCACCTGCGCCCAGCTTTCGCATCTGCAAGAGTTCATACTTCATGCAGAAAAAGACACCATCGAGATTTACTCTCAGGATGCGTCTGTATTCCTCCGTTCGAAGATCTGGAAGTTCTGTTGCAGGGCTCTGGATACCCGCATTGTTGAACGCGGCATCAAGGCTCCCGAACGCCGATACGGTTGCGTCTACGGCTGCTTCCACTTCAGCCTCATCGCTTACGTCGCAACGGACAGCGATAGCTGTATGTCCGGCGTTCAGCAGCTCATTGGCTACGGATTTCGCAGCGCTCTCGTTGTTGTCGACAATTGCCACGGCAGCGCCTTCTTCTGCGAACGCCTTCACGGCTGCAAGGCCCATTCCGGCTGCGCCACCTGTTATGAACGCGACCTTGTTAGCAAACAGCTTTTCCATCGATTTCTCCCTCCATGCTGCAGCCAGTCTGATTTATAACCGGCTATCTTGGCGCTCACTATTCGTGCTCCCACATGACAGACCAGTGTTCATCCGGTCGAGTGGAGCGAATGAGCAGGTGTCCATCTGCCGTGAACTCAACTTGCGAGGCAGGTCTTTCCCGACAAGCCGATCGCGCGTGATCGAACCTTGCACGTGATGTGTCACGGTGTGCGCGGTGTCATTCACGTCATAGCTACCGAACGAGGCCTCATACCCGTTCAGTACATACTCGTTCGACAGTGATTTAGCGGAGGGTGGATACATCAACTGCACGGACATGTGGCCGTCACGGGTGTAGATCAGCATGCCTTTTGGTTGCAGACCGGGGGCAGGTTTTCGGTCTGGTCCGGGCTCATCTATTCGAACTAAGTGCCATGCGCCGATCAGCTTCTCCTGTGCGCTGCCTGCTTTCGTGGTCTGGGCTGAAAGGCCACCGGCAAACGCGACAGCCAGCAGAAACCCGCAGACGAAGCTTCTACGAACGGCACTCATCGCCCCACCAACGACTGATGGAATGGCGAGTAGCGGGCACCCTCCAGCTTGATCTTCGAGGAAGCCTCCTCAAGAGACTGCACTTCGTCGGCACTAAGTTCGATGGCCGCGCCACCCAGATTCTCGTCAAGACGCGAGAGTTTGGTCGTGCCCGGGATGGGAACGATCCAAGGCTTCTTCGCAAGCAGCCAGGCCAGCGCGATCTGAGCCGGAGCGGCCTTCTTCTTCTCTGCGAACGCGCGAATCACATCGACCAACGCTTGGTTGGACTTGCGGTTCTCTGCACTGAATCGCGGAACCGTGTTGCGGAAGTCGGTGCTGTCGAACTTTGTCTCGGCATCAATCTTCCCCGTCAGGAAACCTTTGCCAAGCGGGCTGAACGGCACGAAACCGATGCCAAGCTCCTCAAGCGTAGGCATTACCGTCTCTTCCGGCTCCCGGAAGAAAAGCGAATACTCGCTCTGGAGTGCCGCGACCGGCTGAACCGCGTGAGCGCGGCGGATTGTGTGTGCGCTCGCTTCCGAGAGGCCGAAGTGTTTCACCTTGCCTTCCTGGATGAGCTCTTTCACCGCGCCCGCCACATCTTCGATAGGAACGTTGAGATCGACGCGATGCTGGTAGTAAAGGTCGATGGCGTCCACCCTGAGACGCTTGAGGGACTCCTCTGCAACCTTCTTGATATGCTCGGGCCGGCTATTCAAAGCACTCCATTTGCCGCCGTCTTCGGGATTCGGCTCCCAGCCAAACTTGGTCGCGATCACCACGCGGTCGCGATACGGAGCGAGCGCTTCGCCGACGAGCTCTTCGTTGATCAAAGGCCCGTACACCTCGGCCGTATCAAAGAACGTGACGCCGCGGTCGACAGCGGCATCGAGCAGCGCGGCCATCTCCTTTTTGTCCTTTGCAGGGCCGTAGCCAAAGCTCATACCCATGCACCCAAATCCCAGGGCGGATACTTCCAGTCCGCCGTTTCCCAACTTGCGTTTCTGCATCGCGATTCTCCTCCGTTGTGGCGCGAGCCATGACCGTACCCGTACCTACAAAGACTAGGTTGCTATCGTTGATGCAACAAGATGGATTCTGTAGCATGGTGTTATGAGTGGGGTTCATGAATGATGAGGAACGAATTAGCGGAACTCTCGGCATTCGCAACGGTTTCGGAAGAGCGCAGTTTCACGCGCGCCGCCGCCCGGCTCGGCCTTTCACAGTCCGCTCTCAGCCACTCCATCCGCGGCCTCGAAAAAAGGTTGGGCATTCAGCTGCTCGCGCGAACCACACGAAGCGTCTCGCCCACTGCAGCGGGCACTGCGCTCCTCCAGGAGCTGGCGCCTTCTCTGGAGCGAATCGAGAGAGCAGTTGCCGAAACACGCAAGCAAAGGGAATCTCCATCCGGTCGCATACGACTCATCATCCCGCGGACAGCGACGAAGGCGGTGCTTCTTCCAAACCTCGCTCATTTCGCGCGCACCTATCCAGAAATCGTGTTGGAGATCACCTCTTCCAATGACCCTGTCGATCTCGTGGCCGGAGAGTACGACGCCGGTGTTCAACTCGGTGAATTCATCCAGCGGGACATGATCGCCGTTCGCGTGACCCGAGAGATGCGTCTTGCGGTGGTTGGCTCTCCGGCGTATTTCGCATCGAACACCATCCCGCGACACCCGCAAGATCTGAAGGACCATGCCTGCATCGGCTTTCGTTTCAGCATCGGCCTCTATCGGTGGGAGTTTGAAAAAGGCCGGAAGGCGCTCACGGTAAGTCCTCAGGGACCCGCATCCTTCGACGATCCAGACCTCGTGATCCAGGCGGTCTTAGATGGAGTAGGGATAGGAACCGCAATGGAAGAGACTCTCACAGCCTTGATTGCCGACGGACGCTTGGTTCAGGTCCTCAAAGATTGGTGCCCTTCATTTCCCGGATATTTCCTCTACTATCCCAGCCGTCGCAATCAACCTGCCGCTCTGACTGCTCTCATCGCCACCCTTCGGTTGTCTGAGTAACCACCTGAGATTTGTCTTGCGCAGGAAAGGTAAACGCGGTTCGAATAACAATTCCGCTGCTGGCTCGCTGACTCTCGTTGAGTGCAAATCGCCAAAGCAGTGCGCCGGGCTAGGTCAGAACGAGATGACCGTTGTGCTTCGGAACTACAGAAAGGACGGTAGAGCATTCTGGAATGAACTAACCCTTTCTCCCATTCAGGACGCCGGCGGCAGAGTGAGTCACTTCGTTGGCATCCAGCATGATGTGACCACCCGTGTCGAGTCGGAATTTAAACTCCGAGAGAGCGAAAAGCTCGTCGCGGTGGGTAGGCTGGCGGCCTTGATCGCGCACGAAATCAACAATCCGCTGGAGGCAATAACAAACTTGATTTATCTTGCCCAGCAAACAACCTCCGCTGAAGAGACGAACGAGTATCTGCACCAAGCTGCCAGAGAACTGCAACGCCTAACGCTCATAAGTTCCCGATCACTCAGATTCTCCAGGCAGTCCATAAAACCCCAGCTCACCAGCCCTTCTGAGTTGCTGGAATCAGTATTGGGGTTGAATCAGAGCCGATTCCAGAATTATTCGATCACTATCATGCGTCGCGCATATAGAGCGCGGTCCATCGTTTGCATGGAGAGCGAAATTCGCCAGGTGCTTAACAACATCATTAGTAATGCGATCGATGCGATGTCCTTGGCCGGCGGCCAACTGTTTGTTCAAATCCGCAATGCGACTGATTTTCGCTCGGGACGAGCTGGAATCTTGTTTACTCTCGCCGACACAGGATGCGGAATGACGCGGGAAACGCAGAATGCGATTTACAAAGCGTTCTTCACTACAAAGGGAATCAACGGAATGGGGCTTGGCTTGTGGATCAGCAGTGAAATCGTGGACAGGAATAAAGGCTACATTAAGGTTCGTAGCTGCACGCTGACACCACAGGCCGGAACGGTGTTTGAAGTGTTCTTGCCTCTCGCGTGCCCAGAACACCAGATCACTCCGCCATTGTGATTGGGAGGGCCTTCCCCTGTCGGACTGGCTCTGTACTGAACTTTGTCCTTCCTGATGCTGCCCCAGCGTAGACGCCTCGTCCTTTTCGATAGCAGGACAAGCCTATACCTGCATCAATTTGGTATCTCACAGGCCGTAAGGGGTCGTAGAACACAATCCTGGAGGTGAAGAAGGAGTTCTGCACCGCACGGTAACCGGCTCTGAAAAAATCTGTCCTGGAGGCAAGTGAGTTCATGTTAACCCGCATACCATGCGAGGCTCTGACAGTGATTTCCTCACCGCAACCAAGCGGATCTCGAGCGCGCTCGCAAATCAGGTTGATGTCGGAATCTGCCCCAATCTGTTCTTCTGTTACGAAACGCATCAGCGTGTTTCCGCATAGCGGGCATTTGAACCGATACATGTAACTGTTCATTGCAATATCCGACTGGAAATCAGGATATCAGGAGCCAAGACCGGCCGACGACGTTGACGGTTTCGAATCACTCAGGCGGCATTGTTAGCGGTCGGTCTCTGTGCAAGTGCGGAGTCGCAAACCGGACCGGACCGCTGCTGCTCCGAAGCGATACACTTGTCGAGCCATTCAAGTTTCATCTTCAAGCGTTCGAGCAGCGGGCTAACCGCGAGGCTATTCCGTGCCCGCGATCTCATCTCGAGGAGACCAATGGCTCCCATGATTTCAGTACGCTTTGTGGTCAAGACAAGTATGCGTGGAGCTTCCATATGATTCTCCTGCCGATCTTAGATGCGGCGTCAGGGGAATTGAGGACAAAAGACTTGCGGACGGGCCGGCAAAAGGAAGCTTCCGGTCTCAGAGCGGTTGATTCTGCGGATGCCCCGAGTAGTGCAGCTGCCCGCTACGATGTGGTCACGGTCGTTAGAACCCAGTTACGTGTCAACATCGCCGCCTTTACTCGTCAACTTGGTTGCGGTGCTGAGGCATTCACTAAGCTGGACCGAAGCCGAGGCGCCTTTAGCTGTATCTCAAATTCAAAAAAGAGGCCGGGATTGCTCCCGGCCAGGTGGGCTGTCAGTGCTATTTCACATTTCCATTCAGTCTGTTGGGGAAGAATCCGCCTCCTCCGGACTTGCCAGCGTAGACGATATTCAGCACCTGCGACGGTGTGCGGACGAAGGTGATGGCATTGGAATCAGCATCGACGATGGTTGAATTTCCATTGCTGGCTGTGCTCACGCCTATGTCGTCCGGTGTGGATGGCGTTGGCGTTATCGCGGCTGCTGAGAGGGCTGCTCGCGTGTTGGCGATCTGCTGCGACGTGCTCTGCGCCATGGTGCCCGCGGCATAGATGCGGGTGCGAATGCTGCCGGCGTGATAGGCCTCCACCGCGAGGATGCCCGCAGCAGCCTGCAGCAGATTGGGATCCTTAAGAAGCGTAGCGCCGCCGTTGTAGGCAGAGACTCCGACATCCTCAAAGATGAACGCGCCGAGCAGGAAGCTGGTCTCATCCGCGAAGGGATCGAAGGTGGGACCAATGCCCGCTGCGGCAGCCAGGCCGTTGAAGCTGTTGTAGAGGTCGATGTTCGGCATGGCGACGGAGACTGCGCCCGCGCTCTTCAGTCCGGACTGCAGGAAGGAGACGTGGTTGCGCTCCTCAATCGCGGTCTCGTTGGCGTAGTCCTGCAGCGCCGGGGTTTTGAAGGCAACGGCTGTGATGCCCGTGTTTGCGCCCGCCTTGGTTGTGACGGTACCGCCCTTCACCATTCCATCGCCACTGTCGATGGATAAGCCGATGCTGGAGTCGTTTATGAAGACGCCGGCGGTTGCAAGCGTGTAGAACTGCGCTTCCAGATATTCGAGATTGAGCGCGAAGTTGAGAACGTCCGCGTCTGTGACCGCGGATTGCGCGCTGGCAAGCCGGGTGGACAGCACGAGACCCGCCAGCGCGGCACCGCCCATCGCGATGGCCTTGCGACGATCTGCGCGACGTTCGGCACGGCGCTCCAGGTTTTCCATCACTTCATTTTCGAGAGTGGTATTCATTGTCATCCTTTCCTGCTTGCCGCTTTGGTGGAGGCGGTGATTGCGCCGTTCATACCATTGGGATAGAAGCCACCCTTGGTGGCCGCCATGCCGGTTGCGTTCAGGTAAACGATGTCCAGCACCTGATCGGTAGTGCGCGGGAAAGCAAGAGAGTTCGAATCACAGGCCACTATGGTCTTGCTGGTGGGGGCGACCTCGGCTGCCGCTCCGCCGGAGGCTGAGCTTGCCGCACCACGGAGCGAGGAGATTTTTCCGGCCGTGGCGAGCAGGCCCGCGCTAGGGCTGGCCGCGTCCAGGTAGACCAACAGCGTGCGAATTTCCGCAGCGTGATACGCTTCGGTCGCGTGAATGGCGGCCGCGGCGCTCAGAATAGTCGAGTTGTTGTTGGCGAGCAGGTATTTCACGGCGCCGTTATAGGCAGTAACGCCGACGTCCTCAAAAATGAAGGCGCCGAGGATGAAGCTGGTCTGGTCGGCAAAGGGATTGAAGGACGGCCCGATTGTGGCTGCGGAGGCGGCCGCGTTAAAACTGTTCATCAGGTCGATAGCCGGCTTGTCGACCGGTGTCGCGCCTGCCTGGGTAAGAGCCGTGCGCAGGAACTGGACGTGTGCCAACTCGTCTGCAGCAATCTCCATGGCGTAAGCCTTGATCGCAGGATCAGTGAAGTTCACCTGCGAGCCGCCCGTGGTGGCTCCGGGACTCGTGCCCGTGTCTGCTGCAGAAAGCCCCATGCCGGTGGTGGCGCGCAGATAGAACTCCGCTTCGAGGTACTCGAGGTTAAGAGCAAAGTTGAGAACGTCGGCGTCGGAAGGACCCGTAGGGGTTCCGCCTCCGCCGCCACCCCCTCCTGGCGGCGATACCGGCTGCGAGGGGCTGCTGCCGCCGCCGCAACCAATGACTGCCGCCGCGCCTGCACTCAGCCCAAGCCCCGCCAAAAACGTCCTGCGAGAGTGACGCCCACCCGTGAGCAGCTGATTCACCTTGTCGCTCATATTGGCTCAATTCCTCCTGACACAAGTACGTGTTAAGCACGCAGGTCAGATTGTGCGAGGAGCGAAATTCTTTCGTATTTCTCTTAAGGCCAATTTCCATGGACTAAAGCTCCTTCGTGAGACCGTTGACAAGTACCTCGAAGACCTTGACAACTCCCGCCAGCGAAGCCGCGACAGATCTCGGCCTCTAGCTCGCTATCCCGTTACAAACGGGAACGTGCAGTCGCCATCCGCGACACGACGGACGCATGTTAAGGACGACTGAGTTTCTCCACTGAAGCCTCTTGGCAGGAGCGCGCTTGCTCGTCTCCTAGTTTCAAGGCAGAGGAGGTTTGGGCCAATTAGCACGAGGCATTACACACGATGTGGTGAGGTAACGGATTGCGAGATTTATGGCTGGGAAACTCGCTTAGGAACTGAGGGCCCGCTCCCGCAGAGCCCTCCTCATTGAGACTGTACGCCCTGATCTAGGATTGACAGACAATTGTGCCGTTCATCCCATTGGGATAGAAGCCGCCCGCGCATCTCCCTCCGTGATAGACGATGTTGAGCACCTGAGCGACGGTTCGTGGAATGCTTAGCCCGTTCGCGTCAACATCGAAGGGGTGCTGCGAACTCGGCGGAACATCCTTCGAATCCACCGCCGGGCTGGCGATGCCCATGGAGTAGCAGGCCCTGCGCACAGCTCCGGAATGCTGAGCCTCGGTGGCAAGAATGGCGCCGGCAGCCGATAAATACGCGCTGCTGCTGATCAGAGGAGCAGCACCCAGGTAGGCGCTGACGCCGACATCTTCAAACTGCCTCGCCAGTTTCAGCCAGGCGCCGAGGCTTCCAAATTTATAGTCCAGCGCATTCAGGTTGATTGCCGGTTTCTTGACCGCTCTGGAACCGAGCGCCTTCCGCAAGTAGAGGACATGTTCCATTTCATCCTCTCTGAGCGCTGTCGCCATGGTCGCCCAGTCGCCGAATCCCTTCACGAGTTGTCCACCGGTGGTGGGCCCGCTCACCTCACTCGCGTTCAGAATGCCACGCTTCTGCAGCGTGGCGCCGTAATTGGATACCGAGTAAAATTCTGCCTCCAGATACTCCAGATTCAGCGCGAAATTCAAAACATCGAAGTCGCTGACCGCCATCGCCGCTTCTACATTCTGCGGCTGCATTGCGATAGTGGTGCCAATCACGGCCGCTCCGGCCAGACCGACTCCTGTCATTGCGGCGCCTTTCAAGAATGCGCGGCGGTTCGCTGCTTTGGGAATTGCTTAGTCCTGTTTCATCATGGGCTCCAATAGTGGACTGCGTTAGTGAGCAGTGCGGCGGCAGGAGGGAAGGACTGCACCCGCACAATGATTTGGAGTTAACGCGCGGCTCCCGCATCTCGTATGACAATCAGCGCCGCTCCATGAACACCATCAATAGTCCGCGACGACCAAGCGAGGCAATGACCCTGTACACATTCTCTGGTAATGAGCTAAAACGTTCTTTGAGATATTCGGTGCACTCTAAATCCGATTGTGGCTCCGCCTCGTATATGGAACAAAATATCCGCTCGAGTGATTTGCCGAGCCGAGACCCATTTAGCTACCGATGTGTTTGTGAGAAGGATTGGGACCATAGTGGCATCTCACTGCTATATCTCATAAATCGTTGAATATCTGTTTTATTGTTCCGTTTCCCGTCGATGGATCCCATGTGCGCCGCAAACCTCATGGCAATCGACCCGGCGCTGAAGAATGTTTGCAGCCACAGAGACCCCTGGTAGGCAATCCTGAGCTGGTTCTTGTAATCAAGATTTCGTACTCCTTCAATGCTCGGACATCTCGAGGTGTTGATGGCACAGCGACCGCTGAGTTGCCGGATTTGTGGGAGCTTCAAGAAGCGTTGCACCGGTCCAACGGCGGCGCGAGTCAGTGGTCGTAGTACAACCAAACCATTTGCTGTCGCCTCAGAAATCGTATAGAGGGGCGCACGTGCCGAAAGACGAAGCGCCGTCCAAGACTTTCAGCGTCTTAAGTGTCGGTGAGGAACTGCCCAATGATCCAGGCACCTGGGGTTCGTCTGCGATCTCAAGGGTCATCACTGCTCGGCGAGTTAAACGGAGGCACGACCTTTTTCAGGTCCATCCTCACCGTTCGGCACAAACCACGTCTCCCCTTATCCGGAAAAAGGCTCTGATGGCGGCTGGAAAGCGCGGAGAACACGCGCCGCCAAGATGGACGGCATATTCGGTCTCTTAGATGTTCGGCCAGCCTGGATGTTTAGGCCGGGCTCAGCAGCCGTGATCTAGCCGATGCTGCTGAAGTTTCGTGCGAGCTTCAGTAATGCTCGAAGATGTCGCTCGGCATTCACCTAGGAGGTCACGCGGTTAATTCCGTGCTTGACGGGCGCCGCATCAAATATCGTTGGGACAACGCACCGTGAAGACGTACATGTACTTGTTCGAATGCCCACTCTGCGGGGCCAGTTTGCAACGCTTCGTAACGGATGTACAGATTCACGCGGATTCTGAGATGCCTTCGATATGTGACCGTGCGCAGCCTCCGCTCGGCCCCTGACCGTGCCTGATAGCGTAAACCTCTTGATACTTTTACTAATGTCGAACAATGAGCCGTCTACAGGTCTCTTCTCTCATGACCTACTATTACTGTCAGGTTTTGTCCATCCGAAGGAAAAGGGGGTCTCCGAAGCCACGCCATTCAGCTGTGAGCCAATTTTTGCTGGCGACAAGAAACATTGTTACGCGTAGGATTCCCGCAGGAGACCCGGATGTCGAGCACAGGTCTTGAGACCGGGATGGAATTTCGGGACTTACTCAGCGACGGCGCGTTCCTCAGTAGGGTTGGGAAAAAAAGAGACCTTCAACAGCCCTTCGATGCTCTCTGTCGGGTGACGGAAACATTTGCGACGCATCCCGAGAACGTCTTTCAAGAACTTGTCAATGTTGCGATGACCTGTTGCGGCGCGGACAGCGCAGGAATCAGCCTTGAAGAACCTGACCCGGAGGGGAAGCCGACTTTTCGATGGGTGGCCATTGCGGGAAGTTTCTCGCCTTACATCGAAGGCCGCACCCCTCGTTTTTTCAGTCCGTGCGGTAGCTGCCTGGACAGCGGAAGACCGCATCTCTACCGCGCACGAAACCTTATTACGATTTCCTTGGAGTGACGGCAAGAGCCATCATAGACGGGATACTGATTCCTTGGGAGACCGGCGAGATGCGGGGAACGATTTGGGCCGTCTCGCACACATCTGAAGAGGCATTCGACCGACACGACTATGAATTGTTAAAGAGCCTTTCCGACTACGTGGCCATCATCATCCGACAAAATAGGTCGGAAGAAAAGGCTCATAGAGCCGCTAAGGCGGAGGCTTCCGCTGATCGTGCCCATGAGATGGCTCACCAGATTAACAATCCGCTTCAGAGCCTGACGAACACTCTGTTTCTGGTCAGCCAAGGTGGACCAAACGCTGAAAAACATCTGCACACGGCGCTTGGAGAACTTGCTTCTTTGTCAGAGCGTGTCCGTTGTCTTCTCGCTTTGAAGTACTCCGAAGAGTAGACGCGCCGATCATATCTCCGGTCCTCTTCCTATTCGAGGGCATTGCCGCTAAGCGGTAGCAACCGCTTAGTTAAAGGAGATTCATTCCATGTCGGCAGCCGATCGTTTCACTGACAAAGTTTCCATCGTCACGGGTGCTGCGAGCGGCATTTGGCCGTGCTGCAGCAATCGCCCTCGCCGAGGGCGGGCGCATGGCCATCCTCGACAGATCGGTGGATGCTCTAAGAATGGTGGAGGCGTCGGGCATGGAGGCGGGCGGCGAGGTGTTAGCGATTGTGTGCGACGTGTCCTCATCCGATCAGGTCGACGACGCAATAACGCAGGTTGTCGATCGGTTCGGCCGAGTCGACATCGCGTTCAACAATGGCGGCGTCGAGAATAAAGCGGCTGCCGACCACGAGATTGATCTCGCTGAGTGGGACCGCATCATCGGCGTCAATCTGCGTGGTACGTTCCTGTATATGAAGCACGAGCTGGCGCAGATGGTGAAGCAGGGTGGCGGCGTGGTGGTGAACACATCCCCGGGCGCGGGCATCCGCGGCATCGCGGGCGGTGCCGCATACGCCGTGTCCAAGCACGCGATCTTTTGATGGACCGCTTTACCGGCGCCGACATCCAGAAGGCGATCGACGTGGAGCCGGTCGGGCGGCTCGGCAAGCCCGAGGAGATAGCGGCCTGTGCTTTGGATGGCGTCGGATTTGGGCGTGGACAAAACTACACACACGATCTACTTGCCGACCGCAGACTTCGAGGCAGCGTCCGTGGCAGGGCGTCCCAAGGCGAAGCCGCACACATTCAAGATCGTCGTGGTCGGACGCTATTAATGTCGCATCGGCCTAGTGAAAATGCAACCTTATCAGTTTCATGGAGCAGTTGAACTGGAGGATTCAGGGAATGGCGTGCGAAGAAATTCTCCAACTTAAGCATGCCTTCAGCCTGAGAAGCGCATGATCACATCAGGCGCATCCAGCGCTTGGAGACGAACGGTGAAGCGTTATAGGACAATTCTGTTGTGTGCAAGCATCTGTGGCGGATTCGCATTCATTGGACTCGCGTCTGAACGCCCAATCAAGCATTCAGACCTGCCCGAAGCGGTTCAGAAAACCGCCGAGGAACAGAGCAAAGGCGCGGTAATCAAGCGCTACGTAAAGGACAACGAGGATGGCCATCCGGAGTACGAAGTAGAAATGATGGTCGACGGACACTCTAAAGACGTCGCAATTGCGCCGGATGGCAAACTCGTCGAGATCGAGGAGCAGGTCAAGCTCGAGTCTCTTCCCGCAGACGCGCGCCAAGGCCTGCAGAGCAAGGCCGCTGGCGGCACCATTACGAAGGTGGAATCGATCACGAAGAAACAGAAACTCGTCGCCTACGAGGCGCAAGTGATGTCGGGCAGCAGGCACTCGGAGATCCAAGTGGGGCCAGACGGTAAACCACTTGACCACGAGGAGTAGTAGACCATCTTCAACCCGTACTCGGCGGCAACGCGCAGGTGCGCCCGCGCTGCACTACTACATGGCAGTCCGGGGTAAAGCAGTAGTACGGCCTGCAGGCGCGCAGTTCAGCTGGTTAAAACGCCTGCCTGTCACGCAGGAGGCCGCGGTTTCGAGTTCCTTCGCTCCCGCCAGAAACCGCGAGTTAAAGACCCAGACCTGACGAAACCTCAGCACTCTCCGACTTTGCTGGACTGATCAAACACCCAGGACGCGCTACTTGAAGAACTCTGTCATCTGTGGGGCTGCGTCCGCGCCGTTGGGAATGTTGGCGATCCCGATGGCCTTCATGGTGAGCGAGAGCAGGCTGCGGTGATCGTAGCTGGTCGTGCTGGTGTTGTAGCCGGCGCGGACATGCGTGCCGATCATCATGGCTAGAACATGACCACCGCCGTTGGTGATGTCGTCCGCCGACTCATCAAAGAGGATGATGAGCAGGCCGCTGGTCTGGAACTCCGTGGTGTTGAGCAGGTGTCCGATATTGGTTTGCAGCCAGCCGTCCGCAGTCTTGAGCCGGCTGCTGAGCGTGCAGTCGGTGGTGCCGCCAGTGACGCAGCTATGCGCGTCATCGACGAGGTTGGGGACTACGAATGCATAGTTCGGCAGCTTGAACGAAGCGCCTGTAGTGATGTCCGAGGCGAACTGCGTGAAGGGAACGACATGGGCGGCCTGGCTCGTGCTCTGTTGGACATCACTGAAATAAGGAAAGGGATTGTGATGGCGCACGTAAGGGCCCTGATCCCCGCCGATATACCCGGGCGATGGGAGCGACTCTGCGTAGACCTTCCAGGTTTTGCCGGCTGCAGCAATCTGGCGAACCACATTGTCGGTAGTCACGGTGTCTGAGTAGCTATCGTCATTGGTTATGGCTTGGCCTGTGGTCATGATGAAGTAGTTGGGCAGTGACGGGTGGCTATTGGCGTAGTACTTGCTGACCAGCGCCCCTTGCGATATGAGGTTAGCGAGGTAGGGCATGTTCTGAGTGCCGACGACGTCACCATAGTCGGCGTTCTCCAGGGTGACGACGACGACGTGCTGTACCTGGGGGATAGTGGCAGTGGTGCCCCCCGAGCCATTGCCTACGTTACCGGAGTAGCCGGTCCCGCAGCCGGTGAGAGCGAGAGCGCCGCCGAGGGCAAGTAGGGGTGCGAGTTTCCCACCGACTCCTTTTCCCGCGAAGGAGAAAGGGGGAGTGGCGAAATGGGCGAGCAGATAGAGTTTTCCGGTCGATTTCATAGATGCAAATTACCTGATGAGAACATTTGCCATGGCGGTGATTGGATGCATACGGCACCCTTGTCAGTGCCTCATGGTGACATTCAAACAAACCCCATCAGGAGGTGATAGTTCCGCCTGCTTTCATACTTCTGCGGTTCCGGGTGGAATCTCCGACAGAAGCGTTGCGGCCTTCTTCAGGGTAAGAATTGGCCCTGAGCCGCACCAGCGGCTCAGGCTAAGATCGGAGAAATGGAAGGGGGTGGGACGCCAGCCGACAAGAAGTTATGGGTGGCTCGTTATGGAGGTGGAACCCCTTTTGCCGTTCGCAAACCTTGGGACCGATGGCTCCAGGCTTCGAAGAACGAACTCTCTAAAGAGATTTCCTATTGCATTTGCGCCTGTCGTTATTCCAAGTGTTTGAAAGGTGAGTCCCAATCCCCGGCTGGATTCTGGATGATATGCGTTCGCTATGCCGCCCGCAGCAAGGTTGCCGAGTAGATGCGAGTAATTGGGTTGCCGCTTCCCGTTATCTCCGCGAGTTACCAGCGCGGAGGTCAATGCATGCCAGGTTCGCGAGCGGATGCCGCCCGAGCCCTGGTAAAAGTAGCGGGGATCCTGATGTAACAGCGACGGCAGGACTGCGCTTCCGATGATTCGGCCTGAGACCGAGTCCGCCAAAGCTGCGCCATAACGTTTTCCATACCCTTCGATTCCGGGGCCATATCCAGGATAGGTGCCATTGTATTGTTCCGCGCTCGCCACTCCGGCAAGCACGACAAAGGTTGTCGGGTCGATGATAGTGCGGTATGCCAGCCTGTACTTCTGTTTTGGCGACATCGGCTCGGCCTCCCAAATGTAGCTGGTGTAGAAGTTCTGAAATACCCCGAATACGCGCTGCTTCTCCTGCCCTTCCAACTGTGCCTCTGCGATCTGATCGGCAGTCGCGAAGACATTCACGTTGGAGGTGGCGGTGAAGTTCAGAGCGATCTTCGGCGCCTGGATTGTCTCGCCGGATTTCACGGCGAACTCAGGCGACGTATACGTTCCAAAGCCAGCCGCTGTGACTACCATGCGGAATTTGCCGGCGGGAAGCTCCCTAAACGTGAACCCCCCGTCTGCAGCAGCGGTGGTTGTTCTCTCGCTGCCTAGCTTGCCGGGCGAAGTCAAGGTGATCTTGGCACCAGGCACGCCGTTACCTTGCGCATCCAACACAAGTCCAGTAACTGTCGCTGTGCCTTGAGCCGTTTGCTCAATCGCCGAAGGTCTTCCCGTAGCTCGAGCAGCACTCTGTTGATTTTCAGTCGTACTCGCCTGTACGGCCACGCTCGGAGCAGCCGGGAGCTCCGCTACAAGATGGACTACCGGGGGGAAGGTTGGCTCGATCATCTCCTGATGCTGTAAATGGGGTTGAGGTGGATCTGTGATCGATTTCTGCTGTTTGTTGAACGCAGGCTGCGCGTGAGCGCTGATGGACATACCTAGAGCGATACTGCCGAAAACGAAGAAATGGCAGGGCTTCTTTGCAATCAGCAAGACGGGTGCAAATGAGGAACTCGTAGTCATATACCTTCACCATGGTGGCTAAATTCCAGAATCCAGTCTCGCCCAACAGACATAGATGTAGCATCCCGTCAGCTGGTCTTGCCGTGTCTCGCGTCAATTTTGGGATGGCTCTCAGGATGCACTTCTTCTGTCAAACCTGCCACACTGTCCGGCGACAGGCTGTTGCCAAAAATCGACTAGCTACCTGAACTCGTCTTGCCTGCTGTCGAATCGAATGTTTCAACAATTTGAACGGCCTGGAACTTGCACCCATTCTCCACAGTTCTCTGAGCCAGATCGGAACCGGACCAATTGGAGGGGCAAGAACTTCAGCTTGATCTGCCAACCTTAAGGTTAAGAACAGCCTGATTGATGCATCCTTAATGAAGTTCTCGGAGGATCATTCGCTTTCATGAGGGACCGGATCACGCTGCTGTCTCTTGCTGCTCTGTTAAACGCAGCGGTTTCGCTGGCTCAGGCATCGGCGGGCAGACAGACAATATCAGGTGTGGTTCAAGACACCAGCGGCGCCGCTATTACTGATGATGCCGATTTGGTCCTGGATCGGCCCGACGGTGCGGAGGTCGCCCACACCGTATCCGACGGCAACGGCAGATTCTTCTTCAGGGATTCTCTCTCAGGCTCGTACACGATTGATGCCAAGCAGCAGGGATTTGAGGAAACAAGGCGACTGTCGTCGTGAACGGTCATGCTCCAGTGTCACTAAAGGTAGTCTTGCCAATCGCGTCCGTGAAGGAACATGTCGATGTGATGGCTTCAGATAGCTCGGCGCAAGTCTCTACTGACATCGCTCAGAACCAGAACGGCAATACAGTGGACCGGGCCACTCTCGATCGCTTGCCGGTCTTCGATCAGGACTACATCACGACTCTTTCGCGGTTCCTCACTTCCGATGCAACGGGAGCCAATGGCATCACGTTGGTTGTGAATGGAGTCGAGGCCAATGGACCAGGTGTCACCGCATCAGCCATTTCGGGCGTCAAGATCAACCAGAATCCCTACTCGGCCCTTTTTTCGAGACCGGGGCGCGCAAGGATTGAAATCACGACGGAGAACGGAACGCCTAAGTTCCATGGATCCGCCAACTTCCTCTACCGCGACTCCCTTTTCGACGCTCGCAACGCATTCGCAATCGTAAAACCGGGAGAACAGCGCACCGACTACGAAGGATCACTCACAGGGCCGCTGAGCCGGAGCAAAAAGACCACATTCCTGGCGGCACTCGACAGGGACAGCGACAATCAGCAAGCAATCGTCGTCGCAGATGGTCCAAGCGGCCCGATCAATGCCAACGTGCCGAATCCAACACGCCATTACTTTCTCTCAGGTCGCGTCTTCCACGATTACGGGCAAGCGAATCAGTTCTGGATGGGCTACTCGTACGAGCACAAGACCGTCGGGAACTTTGGTGTCGGCGGCACCGTGCTTGCCGAAGCTGGAACTGATACTCTCTTTTTCGAACATGAAATAAACGTTGGACACGTCTACGTCTTCTCTCCCAAGCTCCTGAATCAACTTCATTTTCTGGTTGGGCATTATGACAATCAAACTCACAGCTTGAACGAGAACCCGCAGATCATCGTCTCCGGATCGTTCACTGGTGGAGGCGCGCAGGCCGATGCGCGGCGAACGGAGTATCACATGGACGCCACCGACATCATCACCTACACGAGTGGCAAACAGACGATCAAATTCGGCATCGACGTCCCGGACATTAGCCGCCGGGGATTCGACGACTTTACAAATCAAGTTGGCACCTACTCATTTGCCAGCTTGAGCGATTATTCAGCCGCTCGGCCGTTCAGTTATCTACTCCAACGAGGCCAGGGGCACGTGACGTTCCTTGAAAAGACAGTTGCGGGCATCTTCGAGGACAACGTGCGGGTAAATCCAAACCTCTCGATAGCGTTCGGAGTGCGGTATTACTGGCAGAATTACTTCCATGACATCGCGCACAATATCGCGCCGCGATTCAGCTTTGCATATGCCCCGAATGCCGCCGGCAAAACGGTGATCCGGGGAGGGGGAGGCATGTTCTTCGACCGAACCGGACCGTCTCCCATCTCGGACCTCCTGCACTTCAATGGCGTGCGTCTCAAGCGATTCATCGTCCTGAGCCCAAGCTACCCGGCGACGGAGGAACAGGTCGCCTCTGTTCCCACAAGTGTCGTCGCCCTTGATCCGCGTCTCCGCATCCCTTACGTGCTGCAGTACAGCATCGGCGTGGAACGCCAGCTCACTGCAAAGAGCTCCGTTGCAGCAAACTATGTGGGAACGCGCGGAATCGACGTCTTTCGCTCGGTAGACGCCAATGCGCCGCTGCCCCCAAGCTTCGCGAATCGTCCCAATCCAGCGGTCGGGCAGCTTCGGCAGCTTCAGTCCGAAGGCTATTTGAAGAGCAATGCGCTCGAATTGACCTTCCGTGGAAGGCCGACCAAGTTCTTCACTGGGCAGGCGCAATACACGCTGGGCAAGACTTACAACAACACGAGTGGGATCACGTTTTTTCCTGCAGGCAGCTACGCTCCGAATGCGGACTGGTCCCGTTCTGACAAAGATGTGCGTAATAAGTTCGATCTGCTCGGAACGTTCGTGGCGGGCACTTGGTTCGACTTCGGTACCGCCGTTTCGCTGTACTCAGGAGCCCCAGTGAATGTCACGACTGGCAATGATGACAACCGTGACGGACTCCCACTGGATAGGCCAATTGGGGTACCTCGGAACTCGCTGCACGGCCCCGGATATATCAACCTAGATTTGAACATCGCCCATACCTTTCCTATTGACCAAGGAACGCAAACGGGGGCCTACGGCGACACTTGCTATCAACGCTTTCAATGTTCTTAACCACGAGAATGACGTCACGTACGTGGGAGAGGTGAGCTCGCCATTTCTCGGACGCCCGATAGCTGCTCAGCCACCGCGGCGAATGCAGCTTAATCTCGAAGTCAAATTCTGAATGGAAGGACAATGAAAGGCTTACAGCGGTGAAACACTTGCGGGAACAACAACAGCGCTGCTGATCCTGGCGCTACTTCCGAACGTGATGAGCTCGCAAAGTGGCAAGGACGACTCGGCTGGTGGAGGTGCTCTGGCGAAGGTCGCGGATATTCTAATGCCGGGGCCTGCTGTCCGCTGGCCCATTCGCAAGCTGAACTGTTGACTTCAAGGTAACGCGATCACTTACGGTGGTTCACACGCCCCAAGGCCGATTAGTGATGAAACACGCGCTTCTCGTGATCGACAGAATCACCGTTGAGGAATCGACCTTATCGGGAGTAATGATGTCGCGAAATGTATACACGATTACTGCAAGGTTGAGAGTTGCCGCTAGATTTCCGAAGGATTACCTGCGGCGTGTGGGTCATAGTTCAGACAGGGAGAAAACATGTCTGCTTTCAGGGATGATCATAAAGCCCTACTTTCTCGAATCCTCAATGGAGACGGTAATGCATCGCATTCCCAGCGCCGAAGTGCATTCGACGCTGCTGGTCTCGCCGAGCCGATGAAAGCGCTTATTAGCAAAGTCGCTAGTGATGCTCATAGCATCGAGGACGAGGATATCGAAGCGGTGCGTGCATCGGGCCTAAGCGAAGATCAGATATTTGAAATGGTAATTTCTGCCGCAATCGGTCAAGCTACGCAGCAGTACAACGCGGCTCTCGTCGCTTTGAATGCGGCGACTGAGAAGGCGTGAGAGATGCGTCTAGCGATTCTCAATAGCGGCCACAGCTTCGGTACTAAGGCCGTTTTCTCGCTCATCCGTACAATCTCACGCCAGCCGGTTCTCGATGCCAACAAGTTGGTCAAGTATCGACCTGACTTCTATCGTGCCCCCATGTCAAAAATCACTCACGACGCGACGCGTGGTCCGTCTGCGTGGACTGTCGCCGATCGCGAACCAATGGCCGCCCTGATAGCAAAGGCAAATGCATGTGAGTGGTGCACAAGGGCGCACACTGCAGTCGCGGAACACGCATACCGTGATGCAGCAAAAGTCTCGGCTGCGCTTTCCAATTTCGAAGCTGCAGCTATTGAGGAGCCGCTGAGGGTAACGTTGCGGATGCTTCGCAAGCTGACCCGCGAGCACGTAGTTGACGCGGACGACATGCGAGTAGCGCTAGCTGCTGGTGCTTTGCGTGAGCAAATCGAGGATGCACTGGCGGTGTGCTTTGCGTTCAACACGATGAGTCGTCTAGCCGATGCCTTCAAATTCTCCCTTCCGGATCCAAATGCCTTCGAAGCTGGCGCGAAATACTTGCTCGCTCGCGGATACCGTTAAATAGGTTCGATCCAACCAGTCGCCATCAGGCGTGCAGCAGCAAAACCTTTCTCTTCGCTACGCTTACCAATTCGTACTTGGTTCGAGAGCGTTGGTTGGGCGTTTTGCCACCGACTGTCAACTGGTGCATGATCGCCAAATCGCTCATTGAGAAGGGAAGCGGAAGAGGATTGAGGCGTCGCAAAGACGCTATGGCTTGGCCTTTCTTAATGTGAATGGATTCCTAATCCAATCGACCGAGGTTTTGAATTCCTGCCGTACAAAGGCCCTATTATCAGAATGACACTGAGAAATCATTAGCGTCGTTGGTTTTGAGTCACTACCGCTTTTCTTCTTCTTCTTCAAACAGTGCGGGATTCGCCTGGACGCAAGTGTCCGAGAAGCCGGTTAATCGGCCACTTGCCGAAGATGTGGATCAATTCGAGGAGCTCGATAGTGAATAGTCCTTTCAACTGTGAAATGGAAGGGGCTAGTCCTCTTCGCCGAAAACCGGCGGGGATGACGGTATTTCCGAAAACCTAGACGATGCGAACCCAGCGGGCGTCATCATGGAACGCGAGGTTAGCTGGTTTCCTCATGGCGCCCCCCTACAGCCTCATTCCGCAGTTCGTGCCATCTCGGAACAGCGCGATATTACTCCCTGACCGCGTTCGCTCACAGGAACTGTTCTTGAGGACAGCCCGATTGAACCTGATGTGATCAGCGAATTCGATTAGCGGGACAGAAGACACGGCCACGATCGACACGGCACTGAGGACAGTAGGCGCGGAACTACAGCTATTGGTCTTTGTTCGGCAGCCCGCCCAAACCTTCGGTAAGCGCCTGGCCTGCACGCGACAAGTTGAACTAAACCTCAGCCGTTGTCCGAGAACCGAGCAAGGCACCACGGTCGGTATGCGGGTAAAGCTGAGGATGCAATCCTGGCTCAGAACAACACAAAGCCAGACTTGGATAGCTGTTCTCGTCTGGCTTTGTGCACGCGGAGGATTGTCTGCCTTTCCGGTGGCCTTGGAGGGAGCTGATGTGGTCGGCGAGTTGATGGTCCGAAAAGGTATTGGTGTAACTCTCGTCGATTTCGGGAAGCATGGTTGCATTCCAGGCGAACCACTCGCCAACCAATGGTCCTGGATGTTCTTGTGCCGCTCCTGGAGGTTCGAGCGTTCCAGGGCTCTACATTTCGCGGGAAATCATGGACCCTCACGGTGGCAAATCGGTGATCGACAGCACCTGGGACACGGAAGAACTGTGTCTATGCGGTTGCCATCTGGGTGATCGGTAGGCAGTTAACAAATCGTTCAGGCCGGAGGCTGAGCGATTCCATCCTGGGAATGCGGAAACACTATAGCAATCACAGTCCCGTGTGTTCCTGGCTTCGTGCTGCTCCGAACTTTAATTCTGCCGAAGTTCTTCTCAACAAGTTCCTGAGTGATCCACAAACCTAGACCGGTACCGTTGATCCCCTTCGTGGAAAAGAACGGCTCAAAGACGCGACTCAATATTGCGCGCTCCATGCCAGCTCCTGTATCAGCAACAGTGATGCGCACACCCCGTACGCCGCTAGGCCAGATGATCGCATCCCGGTGTCGTACTGTGAGCTTTCCACCGGACTTCATCGGCATCGAATGCATTCGATATGAGATTGACTAGAACCTGGCGAAGCTCACCTTCAAAACATAAGAGGGGTGTCGTTCTTTTACTGTCGTGGCGTACCGCGATGCCGGCATTCGCCAATCGCGCGCGATAGAGGGCAAGAACGGAGTCTGCGAGAGCAGCGAGCTCAAGATGAGTCCGGCTGCTGCTCTGTTTATGAAAGCGCAAAGCTTGAGTCGCAATTTGCGAGACCCGGGCAAGTTCCTCCTGCGCTATTGCGACCAGGGACAGGCTTTCCGGATCCAGTGGGCGGGACTGCAGGATGTATAGGAGATTAATTATGGATTCGAGAGGATTGTTGATCTCGTGGGCGATCGAGCTTGCTAAACGGCCGACGGAAGCCAATTTCTCGCTCAGCAGGATAGCGCGTTCGGCGAGTTTTCTCGAAGTAATGTCTCGGATGATGGCCGAGAATGCGACCAAAGTGCCTGGAGCTTCGAGATGAGGCGTCAGGCTGATCGAGAGTTCGAAATGAGACCCATCCTTCCTCGATCCAGTCAGTTCTTTGAAAACTTCGGCCCCCCGGCCAAGAACCTCCATCGCTTCCTGAAGTTGGGTTTCCTCGTGTTCTTCGAACAAGTGCTTGAGCATCTTTCCAAGCGCTTCGCTGCTCGACCAACCGAATATCCGCCCAGCGCCCTCATTCCAGCTTTGAATGACGCCGTCTGGACTCAACCTGAGAATGGCATCGGAAGAACGGCGAACCACCTCGGAGGTCTGTTCGGCTTCCCTCCGAGCGCGCAGTAGCTCTTTCTCATAGAGCCGCCGCTGTGTCGCATCAAAAACGGCTAAGAGTATGCCGATGGGATCGCCATCCGGGCTGCGGCGGAGCACAGCATTCACGAACACCGGGATGTGTTCACTCGTGGACGAAACGAGTTCCAGCGAAATCTCGCGAAGCTTGCCGCGTTGAAGGAGTGTCGGCAGGAACTGATTTTCATAGAATATGGCTCCTCCCTTGGTGAGCGACTGTTGAAAATGGCAGTCGGAGAGAGAGGCGGCGCGTAGATTGCACAACTTCCGAAGTTCTGGGTTGGCGAAGAGGAAGGTTCCGTCGATCGCGACAAAGGCCAGGCCACAGGGGAACTCATTCGCTAGTTCCAGGCCTGCAAGCTCACTCAAATTCAGGTCGCTTGATCGCTCTAGAGAAAACTCTGGAGCGCTTCGATCACTTTCCCGGGCGCGCTCATGTGCGGACAGTGCCCTGTCGCGTCCATCAATACGAACTGGCTGTTCGGCACACATCTGTGGACATATTGTCCCACCTGGAGGCCAGCGATCGCATCCTTTTGACATTGAAGAATCAGCGCCCTGACGGACACGTATGGCAAGTCACGCCGATTGTCTGAGAGAAAGGTGACACGGGCAAAGTGATGCGCGAGGAATGGGTCCATCCGGCAAAAACTCGCTTCCAGTTCGCCGGCGAACTCGGAGCTCTCCTGAGTGCCCATAATGACAGGGGCCATCGATGCCGACCAGGCGACGTGATTGCTTTCAAGTGATTCGAGCAGCCCCTCGATATCAGCCCGTTCAAAGCCGCCAACGTAGTCACCATCGTTGATGTAGCAGGGGGAGGGGCCAATCATCGTGAGTGATTCGAACCTGGAAGGGTCTTGTCGGACGGCAAGTGTCCCAATCATCGAACTCACGGAATGTCCGACGAAGTTGACGCGCTGTAGATCAAGTTCCTCGATGATCTCAAGCACGTCGGCCGCATATCCGCCCAGAGTGCTGTATCGGGTCTGATCGAAGGCCGAAGCCTCCGAATCGCCGGATCCAACATAATCGAACAAAACAATCCGATAGTTGGGGAAGAATGGCGTTACTTGTCTCCACATGCTCTGATCACAGCCGTAGCCGTGGGCGAACAGAAGGGTACGATCGCCAGAACCCAAAACGTTTACATTGTTTCGCTTAAGCACGCTCATCGAGTTCGGCCTTCAAATGTGTGGCGGGAGATCATCTCTTGATTGTCTCAGATTACAGAGGGGGATACTGGAGACGAGAGGACCCATTGTCAACTAGAAGCGGCTCGTCGAGCTCAAAGCGCCTGTCCGAATAACCGGGTTTTCGGACAAATAGTCCATCGCGTGCCTTTCTCAACTACGACAAATCACCGATGCACGCTCCGAGCGTTTCAAGAGCCCTCGGAGGATCTCTAAGTCTCCCCGTCCTAATTAGCCAGATTACCCCAGATGACGGAATGCCCGGCGGAGAATCGGCCCGCTCCGGGGTTGAGGACCGGCTCCTGAGCTTCACCGGTCCCGAGCGCCGGTTATCACTGCGACTGGAACTGTCTAAAACTTTCTTTCGCATGGCCTCGGCCCATAAAAGAGGATGGTCGAACTCGCCCTCGCAGTATCGGATCTGTTTGAGGACCTTGCACCCTCTGGCTGATCGAGAATCTCGGTTCCCAGGGCGGCGAGCTCGTTCCGTCGGGCCATTCACCGATAGCGTCCTTCACCTCCCCCAGGGCACCCACGAATTCGGAGTCCTGTCCTCCGGCTAATTGAAGGACATAGCGCAACTCTTTGACGTTGGGCCGATAAAGATGCAGGTTGGAAGAGGTCAGCCGAGGCCAAGCGGCTAGTTCGGCTTATATCTGGGTGCAATCGCCGTTGCATTTGCCGGCCCTCCGTGATTATTGGACGCGCTCTTCTGAGAAGCTGTGATATTTCTTCCAGGAAAAGCCCGAGTTTCGACGGAGGCCGTCGCGCTTTCTCTCGCTTTTTGCGTCACGCAATCTGCGAGCATTTTTCAGAAGTTTGGCTCCTCGATGCTCCAACAATCGGGTGAGGCGTTCGTTGCTGTCGTTCGCGAGCTTCGCGACGAAGCCCGTAAACACATCTATATCGCGTACCTTGCCGGCCTTCTTCCTGATCGGGGCGATGATCTCAAGCAGACGCAGTCGTGCTGCGTCTGTAGCGGCCATGGTGAATAGACCGGGTACTGTAAGGGGAACCCATGGCTGTCCCGAGTTGGCAGACGATAACGAGGCAAGGCAAAGGATAAACAGAGCGCACCTGCCGGCTGTAAACAGGCAATGGCTGCTTTCGCGCAGATCGAGTTGTGGAGTGGACTGGCCCAGCCCGGATTCTTGCGCCACACGGAGTTCGTCGGGCTAGGCGACGATAAGGACCCATCCAGAATAGTGAGGGAGATATGATGGGCGGCGAATCGAAGTGATCGTTTGGGTCAGTGTTCCCCTAGCAGCAAATCGAATCGACCGCAGCCAACGATCAGAAATTTTGGCCCAGAACCAGTCGCAAAACGGGTGCGGGCGCCGAATATAAGCTGGTCTTAACCTCGAAAAATGTGCCATGGCGATTCTGGAGTCCCATGAGAATGTTGAATCCGGTTTCATAATCAAAGTTTCCGAACGAGATATTTCTGCCCTGCCCCGCCTGCGTCTGGAAGCTTTGGTGGATGAAATTCAGTGCTGGGCCAGCACCCACGTAGGGCGCCCAAGAGCCATTGCGCGTTGTGGGTATCCTGTACACGGCTTCGAGATTCAGAGCCACCATGTCGGTTATTTCACCCCATTCGAAATCGGCATTGGGGCGGAAGAAAACATTCCGGTTGAAGATCGGACCCATCTGAGAATGAACGCCAAACAAGACGAGTTCTGGGTCGAGACCTATTCCGGCTCGCACGCCCAACCGCCACCGCCGCGCTTCGTGTTTAATCTGGTTCTCCGCATTTCGCACCGATGGCGGTATGGGGGCGGCATCCCGCGCAGGAGAACTAGCCGTGCCCGCACCTTGCGCCTGCTCTACCACTGTGACTTGTGTCGCATGCCGTGCGCCTTCCTGACCACCTCCCTGATCTGAAACCACACGCACCCGCGTGCCAAGCGGGAGAGTTCGCGGCCTATTCGTATTGCGGTCCAAAGTGAACAGGTGGAACTGATTGGCGTCAGATCTGACCACGAACGTGATGTTGCTCGACGCGACTACTGTTCCCTCTATTGTTGTCTCATCCTGTGCTTGGGACGATGAGTTGTTTTGCTGAGAATAAGCTGGCAATGAAAGCAGAGCGCACGCGATGAGCCATGGGCATAGTAGTGACATGAAGAGACTTCGCAGGAACATTTGGCGACTCCTTCTCCCGAGGAAACTATGGATAGAGCCCTGCGCGCCTCGGTCGTATCCAAAGTGACGGAGCGAGCTACGAACTGCTTCCCGCTAATCGGATGGAGACTGTAACTGTGAGGTTGTTCTTACCGATGGATTGCAAATCCGTGCAATCAAAA
This sequence comes from uncultured Acidobacteriaceae bacterium, assembly GCA_963797895.1. GTDB lineage: Bacteria > Acidobacteriota > Terriglobia > Terriglobales > Acidobacteriaceae > KBS-83. Next base: position 320,174 of record CAWCRD010000003.1, on the reverse strand, counting down.
TTCGAAGCCGGAACCAGTTCGCCGAATTTCGCGGGGGCGTCATCGAGGCCTTGGGGACGGGATGATCAGATTGCGGCGATGGCTGGACCGGTCAAGCCGTGTCATCGACTTGAAGGGTCGTACCGTTTTGCCGGGTCTGAGCGACGCCCATGTTCATCCGATGGGTGCCGGCATTCAGTCACTTTTCCAGTGTGGCCTCTCCCCTTTCTGGTCAGCAGAGCGAGTCGCGGAAGCCGTCCGTCGTGTGCGAAGGCGCTAAAACCGGGCGAATGGCTGATAGGGGAGCTTTACGTTTCCGCTTCCTTTGGGGGCATCCGCCTCGCGCAAGACCCTCGATGCAGCAGCGCCGAATAACCCCGTCCTGCTCGGTTGCATCAGCGGTCACGATGTCTGGGCAAACTCGCGTGCACTGGCACTGGCGAAATACGACAAGGATCCAGCACACGATGGGAGGGGACTCGTGGAACGCCACGGCTCCGGTGAGCTCAGCGGATTCTTGCGAGAGGTCGCAGCAGCTCGGATGTGGTCTGTCGCCCGACCCCAGAGTTTGAATCATAATGTGACGGCGAACGGAGCGCACAGCTCACTACTGAGCGCACTGCTGCGCTGTCAAATATCACGCAACCGCAAACTACATGTGCTTTCAATTCGTTTACAACTGCCATCCGGTGTAAGCATCTACTAATTGGAAGGCGATTTTGCACGATTCTAAAGATCGCGTATCTGTCAAAGGCTCGTCTCACGCAAGAAAGGGGTTAACGCAATGGCATCGAGTTTCGCGCAATCAGGTGAGTTTGGATCTCACTCGGAGCACAGGGAAGGTCCGGTGGCACGTCGCATAGAACAGCAAACCGCGAAGCTTCCCTCAGACATATGGCTGTGGGCCGCTTTGGCTTCGATCGGGGCTTCTTTCCTTTTCCAGATGAGCGGCGATCACAAAAGGGCTAATTTTTTGGGCCATTGGGCGCCCACTCTCCTCCTGTTGGGTGTCTACAACAAATTGGTAAAGCTACATGGATCAGACGCCTATGATCATGACCATGAGTAATCTCTGCCAACACCTGCTGTTGAGCGGGCTGGCGGAAGAAGGAAGAACTTAGCAGACAGGAATTTCATTGATTGCAACTCTGGACCGCGCCCTACTACGCTCCGCCGGAAAGCAGGCAAGCAAGACTTGCAGGCAATGAAGTCCAAACAAGAAAGCGGACGTCTGGCAATCGGCTCAATAATCGCGGGTGCTATTCTCTTTTCTTCCGGGCTGCCGTCAGGGGGTTGGATTTTCTATAGGCTTCGCGGAAATTGAACATGCGATTTATCAAGCCGATCGAGTGCCGATCCGCTTCCAGAAGGGACCATTTGGACGTCAGGTGGCGATGATGGATAAAAAATTTACGTCTAAACGTATTTTGGAGATTTATTTCGCGGGCGCAGGGATGGATGGAGAGCCTCTTTACGAACTGTGCGGTCTGACCGCTGAAATGAAAATCCTTACGAACGGTCAGTTATATGAAGAATTGGAGAAGGAAGCGGGATTATCCGATGAGATGATCAAGCAGCATCGTCAACGAATCGATGGGCTTCCCACCGCGGCGATCACAGATGGCCGTAGGCCATCTGTGCGCCTTCAGGTCTAAAGATGATTCGATTGCATTACGCGCCTTCCGCAACGGGAACAGTGTCAATGTTTATGAAAGCTTATTGAACTCTAACGTCTTCCCACGTCTTTTGGGTGGGCAGGATCTTCAGTGCCTTCTCTCTCTTGTCTTTTCGTTTCGTCAGTCTCTGTGACGATGGGCCGCCCCTCAGTGTCCTTCTTCCCTTGTTCTTGTTCTTGCTTTTTGTTCGGCTCGGTAGTCTGCATTTTTCACGCCCCTTGATAGCGTTAGATGCGGTCCATTGACGAGATAGAACATCATTTTGGACAATCGGAAAAGAGGGCGCGCATCAAAAAACGACCGCCCGCTGTTGTGACCTTGTTCGGTGCAATCAGCACGATCTTTCGCGGTTACTGGTCCACTTCCAGAACGGCGCAAGCTGAGCGCATCGGTTCGATGCTGCGCAGCGAGGAACGCGAACGAAAATCGCACGAACGCGCGGCAATGCAGCCGGCGATCGATAAGAGGCCAGCGGCGCCCTGACGCCTACAGCCCGCATTTGCTACTCCGGCGATCGGCTCGTCATCGAGGCCTGCGGGCGCCAGAACTCGCAGCGCAGGGCGCGGTCTGTTCTACGCGAACTGCTTACGCCACGTGCCTTTGCGTGAACTTTGACGAGTACAAGGACTGGTGCGTGCAGGGAATGCATCTCGACTGCCGTATCATGCTCGGGTCTCGAATAAAAGTGCAGAGCGCCGAGACGCTCGGTGCTGCTGGACGCCGGTCATCTGGCTCCTCGGCCTTAACCCGAACTGGCCGTCCTCTATAGACCGGAAGCTGCGCGGAGAGACCGCAGCCAGGCCGCCATCGCCGTCGCCCGCAAGCTGGCAGCGTTCCTTCTGCCCATCGACTGTTGAGAACGTGAGTTCGTGACTCACCAGGTCCCCGGCAGAGTCGCAGCATCACTCCAGTGCCATGATCTGGGATGCAGCCAGCACGGTTGGCATAGAAACTGGATCTGATTGTATTGAGTTGATCCGCCCGCAAGGAATGCAGATTTTGCTTGCATCCCGCTCAAGTGATCACGCGTCCCAAGTTCTCGGCGGTCCATCTTCGCGCGATCGCCATACGTTCAAGTCATGGGTGTCCAGAACATATACGGAAAGAGGCACGTCGTCATCGTGGGCGCCGGACCCGGCGGACTCGCCAGTGCGATGCTTCTTGCGCAGCGCGGGTTCCGCGTCCAGGTCTTCGAAAAGCAAAGTGTCATCGGTGGGCGCAACGCAGAAATTCGGCTCGGCGACTATCGCTTTGACCTCGGCCCCACCTTTCTGATGATGAAATTCCTCCTCGACGAACTCTTCGCCGAGGGAGGACGCCGCTCGAGTGACTACCTGAAATTTCAGCAGCTCGATCCTATGTACGCTCTCAATTTCCCCGGCAAAACGATGCGTGCCCGGTCGCGTCCGGACGCGATGAAAGCGGAAATCGAAAAGTATTTTCCTGGTGAGGGCGCGAGCTTCGATCGTTTTCTTGAATGCGAGAGCCGTCGGTTTGAGAAGCTTTATCCTTGTCTGCAGAAGCCTTACGGCACACTCGCCAGTCTGGTTAGTCCAACCCTTCTCGCAGCCGTCCCGCACATTGCCGCAGGTCGGTCACTGCACAAGGTGCTTGCCAGCTATTTTCGTTCAGAGGAGCTCCGGCTCGCGTTTACCTTCCAGTCGAAATACCTCGGTATGTCGCCTTGGGATTGCCCGGGTCTGTTCACGATGATCCCGTATACGGAACATGCGCATGGCGTGTTCCACGTCATGGGTGGGCTTTGCAGAATCAGCGATGCCTTCGCCGAAGTAGCCCGCGCAGAAGGCGCGGAGATTCACACCTCCAGTCCAGTCCGCCGCGTATTGCTGGATGGACGCCGCGCCTGCGGTGTCGAGCTGGGCGATGGTGAAAGGGTCTATTGCGACGATGTTGTGATCAATGCCGACTTTGGCCACGCCATGAGCACATTGTTTGAGGAAAAGACTCTCAGACGCCACAAACCGTCTAGCCTTCGGAAGCGGAAGTTTTCCTGTTCGACATTCATGATGTATCTCGGCTTGGATCGCGAGTATGACGTCGAGCACCACATGATTGTCTTCGCGCGGAATTACAGGAAGCACCTCGAGAGCATCACGCGGGGGCGCGCGGTTTCGGAGGATATGTCGCTTTATATCCGAAACGCCGGCAAGACGGACCAATCCTGCGCGCCCGCGGATCATTCCGCTCTCTACATCCTCGCTCCGGTCGCAAACAACATCAGCGGCATGAACTGGCAGGAACGCAAGCAGCAATGCCGTGAATACGTCCTGCGCACATTGCGCGAGCGTACGCCTTACGGCGACGTTACTGCGCATATTCGCCATGAGCACATCATCACGCCTGAAGACTGGGAACGAACTCATTCGGTCTTTCTCGGGGCCACCTTCAACATGGCGCATAGCTGGGACCAAATGCTTTATATGCGCCCTCACAATCAGTTCGAAGAGTTCTCCAATTGTTACCTGGTCGGCGGAGGCACGCACCCTGGCAGTGGCTTGCCCACCATTTTTGAGTCTGCCCGAATCTCCGCCAACCTCATCTGCCAGAAATACGAGATTCCCCATCCCGTCGCGAAACCGCTGGAGTTGGCTCTGGCATGACTTCTTCGACTGCGGACGAGATTCTGACGCGCGCACGCGCGGCGCAACCCGGTTGGGCCGCACTGAGCGTCACACGCCGGTGTGAGGTCGTCGGCCAGATTCGCCGCGAGATCGCCCGCCATTGTGAATCCATTGCTGCAACGATTGCGTGCGAGACGTCAAAGCCGCAATTGGACGCGCTCTCCGGCGACGTGCTGGTCACGCTTGAGCACCTGCGCTATTACGAAGCTCATGCTGCGCGGATCATGCGTCCGCGCCGGCTTGGCAAGCCGATGCTTTTCTTCCAGGGGACCACTTTTGAAAGCCACCTTGAACCGCATGGGGTGGCGCTCATCTTTGGGCCGTCGAATTATCCTTTCCAGCTTTCTATGATTCCGCTTGTCACCGCGCTCATTGCTGGCAATGCCGTGGTGCTCAAGTGTTCGGAGCGCACGCCAATGACGGCCGCGCTCATCGATTCAATCTGCGTCAAAGCAGGCCTTCCGGACGGCCTGGTGCAGATCCGGCACGATGATCCCGAGTCGTCCTCAGCGCTTATAGACGCGCGCCCGGATCTAATATTTTTTACGGGAAGCAGTCGCAACGGCCAGCAGGTCGCGGAACAAGCCGCTAAGCATCTGATTCCCACGATGCTTGAACTCGGCGGGAAGGACCCGAGCATCGTTTTCGCCGACTGCCGTATCGAGCGAGCAGTCGAAGGGCTCACTTATGGCGCCTTCTCCAACGCTGGACGCGTGTGTGTTGCTGTCAAACGTATCTACGTCGAAACTTCCATTTACAGAGAGTTCCTTACACGGATGAAACAGCGGATCGCGAAGCTCCGCGTCGACCACGGGCGCGACGCGGATTTATGCCCGCTTCCAGAAGGTGCACAACCAGATTGTTCGGCCCAGGTGGAAGAGGCGATTTCCCTCGGAGCTACGGTGCATTGGCCGCAGGATGGCGCTGACATCCTAAACGGTCCGGTGCTCCTCACCGGCGTTCCCACACAGGCGCGCATTCTGAGCGAGGAATCGTTCGGACCCGTGCTTTGCCTCGCCCCTTTTCACAGCGAAGCTGAAGCAATTGCACTTGCCAATGCGAGTCCATTTGCGCTCAGCAGCAGTGTTTGGACTCACGATCGCGCGCGCGGCCGCCGCGTTGCGGCTCAGCTGACCGCAGGCAGCTGCGCCATCAACGACGTGGTCCGTACGATCGCCAATCCGTACGCCGCATTTGGCGGCAATCGCCTGAGTGGCTATGGCCGGTATCACGGCCCTGAAGGCCTTCGCGCCTTCTCGCGGATAAAAACCACGATGTTTGCCAGGGATCGCCGTACGCGCGAGATCAACTGGTTTCCATTCCGCAGTCGCACGGAGCGCCAGCTGGCCACGGTCCTCCGATTTCGGCATCGTGGTACGAATGTGGCCGCGGCCCTCAGTCGCATGCTTTTTGCTTTGTTGATCGGCATCTTTTTTTCGACTGCGCATGCCGCGACGAATCAACCAGAGACACGCCTCGCCATCGATATTCACCTCACAAAGCATGCTCATGGCGAGCTCGCTTATCTCATCTTCGCTTCGCCCTCCGGTTTCCCTGGGAACCGCGACAAAGCGATTCGCCACGGCTTCCTTCCGATTCCCGATGGCGCAGAGCATTTGCGCATAGAGACCGATCTTCCTCCGGGAACCTATGCGGCTAGTTTCTATGAGGACCTGAACGATAACCACAAGCTCGACCGCAACCTACTCGGCATGCCCAGCGAACCGGTTGGCGCATCCCGAGATCCGAAGGGCCGTTTCGGCCCTCCACGCTTCGATGAGTGCTCGTTCCGGCTCACTAAAGCAGCACAAAGTATCGCAGTCACGGTAGTACACGGATCATGACCGCTGCCCGATCCAAACACGTCGTTGTCATCGGAGCCGGACTCGGCGGCATGTCGGCAGCCATCATGCTAGCGAGGGACGGTTTTCAGGTCACCATCCTCGAGAAAAACGCTCAGGTCGGCGGCAAGCTCAATCAACTGCAGACGAAGGGCTTCAGCTTCGACCTTGGTCCGTCGATTTTCACGTTGCCCCACATCTTCCGCCCTATCTTCGATGGTGACGGCAAACGGCTCGAAGATTACATCAGCCTGCAGCGGGTAGACCCGCAGTGGCGCAACTTTTTCGAGGATGGTTGCGTTGTCGATCTCTGGGAAGACCGCGAAAGAATGCGCGCGGAACTGGCGCGCTTTGGGCCGGGCGTCTTCGAAGAATACAAGCAGTTCCTCGTCTACTCACGTCGCCAATACGACATCGTCGAGCGTGGGTATCTGCGGCAGGGCTTCGACACCTTCGCCCAATTCGTTCGATTTTACGGATGGAAGGAGGCTCGCGATCTCGATTATCTGCGGTCGATGTCAGGCAGCATCTACAAGCGTCTGAGCAATCGCTACCTACGCGATATCTTTGAATACTTCATCAAATATGTCGGCTCCAGCGCGCTCGATACGCCGGCCTTCATGAACCTGATGCCGAATATCCAACTGGAGTTCGGCCTCTGGTACGTTGCAGGTGGCCTCTATCAGCTTGCGCATGCCTTCCGCAAACGCTTAGAGGAGACCGGCGTCACGGTCTGTCTCGAACACGAAGTTCTACGCATCGAACATGCCGGCAGCAAGGTCACGGGCGTGCACCTACGCGGCTCTGACGGTGCTTCTCAAACCATATCCGCCGATTATGTGGTATCCAACATGGAAGTTATCCCGGCACTGCAGCGCCTGTTGCGCTCACCCGGTTCAGTGATGAACAAGCTGCGCCGGTTTGAACCATCCTGTTCCGGCATCGTTCTCCACCTTGGGCTGAATCGCATCTATCCCCAGCTCGCGCATCACAACTTCTTCTACTCCAAGGATCTGCACGGACACTTTCGCCGTGTTTTCCGCGACAAACAACTGCCCGACGATCCAACCCTCTATGTCGTCGCACCCACGCGTACAGATCCTTCGCAAGCGCCGACCGGGTGCGACAACATCAAAATCCTGCCGCACATACCCTATATCAACGACCGCCATCCCTACACGCGCGAAGACTACGTCGCATTCAAAGAACTCTGCCTCGACAAGCTTGAGCGGCTAGGCCTCACCCATCTGCGCCGACACATCGTAGTTGAGGACTTCTGGACACCGTTCGACATCGAGGCTCGCTACTCCTCCAATCGAGGCTCTATCTACGGTGTAGTCAGCGATCGCCGCCGGAATTTCGCTTTCAAAGCTCCTAAGCAGAGCTCTCAATTCGACAATTTATTTTTTGTCGGTGGAAGCGTCAATCCGGGCGCAGGCATGCCCATGGTCACGCTCAGTGGCCAACACGTAGCGCGAATCATTGTCGAGCGAGACGCAAGAGGCAAGTCATGATCCCGCCGGCTCTCCTCTGCGCTGTCGGACTTCCCGCCGGCTTCCTCCTCATCCGGCGCATCCCGTCCTTGCCGTCGACTCAGTCCGCTTCAACCATCAACCTTTCAGTCATAATCCCCGCACGCAATGAGGAGCGCAGTTTGCCGCGGCTTCTCCAGTCCATTGCTGCATCGCCAACTCGACCTACCGAAATTCTGGTCGTCGATGACGCCTCGACCGACCACACGGTATTGGTCGCCCAGAGCTTTGGTGCTCGTGTCTTGAGTTCGGCGTCGCTGCCCCCCGGGTGGACCGGCAAATCTTGGGCGTGTCAACAGGGCGCTCAAGTTGCAGAGGGTGACCTACTGCTCTTCCTCGACGCCGATACCTACTTCGTTGGAGATGGACTAGCGCAGATCACTGCATCCTGGATGCGCGAACAGGATCGCCGGCTAGTTGTGTCGGTGCTGCCCTATCACGCGATGACCGCCGCGTACGAGCAGCTCTCGCTCTTTTTCAATACGCTTATGGCTGCCGGCGCCGGCGGCTTTGGGGCCATCGCGGTCCCACGGCTCTTCGGCCAGTCGCTTCTCATTGCGAAAGATATCTACCTCGCCGCCGGCGGACACCAAGCTGTCCGCGGTGTCGTGCTCGAGAATCTCCGCTTGGCCGGCATGCTTCGCGACTCTGGCGCCCGCATCGTTTGCTTCGGCGGATGCGGCACACTCCACATGCGCATGTTCCCGGAAGGCTTTCGTGAGATGTCCGAGAGTTGGGCGAAAGCGTTCGTTCAGGGAGCAGCGGACTCTGGTGCTGTCATTCTTGTCTGCGCCATCGTGTGGATTTCATCCCTCTGGTCCGCCGCGCTGCTCCTCATCGCACCGCGCAACTATGGACGTCCCGCCATCGCGATCGTCTACCTGTTGCTCTGCATTCAACTTGCCTGGGTCGCACGTCAGCTTGGCAACTACCGGCTTCTCATTTGCCTCCTGTATCCAGTCCCGCTGGCCTACTATTGCTTCGTATTCGGCCAGTCGGCTGCCCGCCGCGCTCTCGGACGCAAAACGATCTGGCGGGGCCGCGCCGTATGATCGCGCTGGTGTGGGCGGCAAACCTTCTCGGCTGGCCCGTAATTCAACTCTCCATCACCTCTGCCGCTCTGCGCCTCTCGCCGGAGTTCTTCTCCGAAGATACTTGGCTTACCGCTCCGCGCCGCTGGGAGCACGATGGCCGGCTGTATCGCGAGCGGCTCACGATACGGAAGTGGAAACACCTGCTCCCCGACGGCGCCTCCTGGTTCGGCGGCTTCGCCAAAAGAACCCTTCGCGCGGATGATCCGGCCTACCTCGCACAATTCCTGCTTGAAACGCGCCGTGCCGAAGTGGCGCACTGGTGCATGCTTGGCTGTTTGCCTCTCTTCTTTCTTTGGAATCCGCCCTGGGCCCGATGGGTGATGACTGCCTACGCCGTCGCTGCCAACCTGCCCTGCATCTTCGTGCAGCGCTACAATCGTTTCTCGCTTCGACGCATCATCCGCACTCGGCAAGGCGTGCTCGCCCGTCGATGAGCCGACCCGCACAGGACTCCGATCCACGCGTCGCAGGCGTCGCTACTTGGTCCATCTGTTCTGCGCGCACGACGAAAGCCGCGCAGCTTGTCACTACATGGTCCGCATCAAGCCATGGGCCAATCGCGCCAGCATGGCAATCGAAATTCACGAGCACGTCTTCGCCGACGAATACGAGCTCATCGACATCATCAATCGATTGCTTCCTCGCAGCTCGGACGTACTCGACGTTCTGAAGCCAACTTGCCATTACTAATCGACGATTGTATGGCTTCTGTATTCGATTTCCGGAAGGTTTCGCCTGCCGCTCCCCTGGCTGGGAGTGGAAGAGCGATGAGGGTTGCGCATGAACACATCTAGCCCCCAGCTCGAATCGACGCTTCGGTCCTGAGGTGCGGAATGCTCGGCATTGCTCCCGCGCGGCATAGCCGTAATGGGTTATCGGGTCGGTCGAGAAACCTCTATGTCGTCTCCGATCTTGATCGTCATCAAGTCCTCGCCCACCTCGACCCGCCCCGGATAAGTCTTTTTTGTAAGTTCGAGCAGCGACGCCGAATCTGAGATGTGGGAATACACCGCCAGCCGGGGCTTCACCCGGCTGAAGATCTGGCCTGCCTGCTCAGGCGTGGTGTGGTGCCCCAGGATGCTCTCAAATTGAGCCGGGCTCAGGTTCGCGGCGACCTTGCGTAGTGCTACGGCATCGATGGCCTCGTGGATGAGCACGTCCACTCCGGTGCAGAACTTCACCAGGTTGTCGCTCGGCCGAGTGTCGCCTGAGATCGCCACCGAATGACCCTGGTAATCAAGACGGTAGCCGAATGACGGTTTGACGGGACCGTGATCGACAAGAAAGGCGGTGATCTTCACCCCATTCTTTTCGTACACGGTGCCTTCGCTGATGTCATGGCTGATCACCTTAATCCCCTCAGGAGAAAATCTCTCGTCCACGTCGCGGCGCATGTGGATGTCGTAGGCAAATGCCTTTTGCAAGTGGTCCATCATGTCCCCGGTACCTTCAGGACCCCAGACTTCCAGAGGGATCTTTCTGGCCCATGGCGCTGACCACGGAGTGAGCAAGAGGTCGGGGATGTCCACGACATGGTCTGAATGGAGGTGAGTGATGAACAACTTCGTCACTCCATCCATCGGGATACCAGCCTGTACCAGTCGCTGCATGAAGCCGCGTCCGGCATCGAAGAGGAAGCGGTCGCCGCCCGCTTCGACAAGCGTGCTAATGCCAGAGCGGTTCAGCCGAACCGGCGGTCCGCCACCGGTGCCCAACAAGATCACCTCGATAGTTTTGTCCGCGGCTTTGGTCTTGTTCGATGAACTCTGAGCACCGGACGAACAAATGAGCGTCGAAAGAATCAATACCGCGGACAGCAGCAGTCTTCTGCATGAAAGCATTTGTCTCCTAAGCGGGATTTCCAGTTTGAGTTCTCAGGCAGTCGGCAATCTTACACCCGAGTGCCTAGTAACGATAAACGTGCTTATCGTCATCTGTAAGGTACGCGCGAAGCAGTACAGCAGAATTCGTATCTTTGTTCTCCCTTTCGCCAAATGACCCCAATCAGCATGGAACATTCCCTAGGCGAGCCTTCAACCGGCGGAGTAGTGGGGAATCGTCAGCCCTTGGAGTAGGATTGAGAAGCCCACCACCACATAGGTCGCTGCCAGTAGCAAGTTGCGCTCGGCTGCTGGCTCGCTGGGAAGGGAGAGCGCGAGAGCCCACCGCAATCCTCCCCAACTCGATATCAATAGGTTATCCGTGACTCTTTGGCGGGGCAGAGTGCCAACTTGCAAATCACCGTCGTCACGCTGGCAAAAGTGCGAAGAGCACACCGGAATTGCAATCAATCCAGCGGTCAGCAGCGAGAGGCTCAGCGGAAGCACTAGCAGTTGGAGTCCCAGGAGCAGGAAGAGTACACCATTCATGATGTCGTCAACTAGCTCCTAAAATGTCTCCAAATGATCTCGGGTTTTCGGAGACATTGCGCCGCGCCGCGCTGCGCCGTTCCGCTTACCATCAGCGGCGTGAAAAAGGAAGATCGGGCGCAGTTCCGTAACGTCTTCTTCGGCCCTGAGAACCGCAACGGCGTCCGCGCTGGACGATACATCAACGACATCGGCGCGCCGTTGTTCGGACGTTTCGTGAAGCTCTTTTTCGATGTTGCCAAGGATGAAGGATTGCCAAATAGGGATGACTTAGTAGTAGCCCACACCTGGTGGTTTACGATCTTTGGCCTGCACGCTCATGGTCATCCAGGGGGTTGTGCCCGACTTGCCTGACCAGACTCTCGTGGTCGAGCAAACGATCGCCACGCTTTGGGCGAGCGTTCAGGTTGTTCCGCGATTGCCAAAGAGCGCGATGCCTAAGCGATCCGGCCGATCCCGTGCCTCAAAGCGATAGCAACTCTTAGCAGTCATTGGAGGTGGCCCGTGGCGTACCAGGTGTCAGCCATCTTTCCAAGGCCGCAGCCCTTCTGGCGACTGGGAACCACGAACCCAACCGGCGGAATTTGAATCGCGATTTTCAGGATAAGTTCCTGATAAGGGGACTTGACAGGATGGTGAGAGCGCTCGTGAAAGCCTGGCGTGATGCCGACTTATGGTTACCTATCTGATCTCGGTGAGCGCCTTGGCGATCCTGCACTCACCGAGGTCTGCCGATTTCAGACCGCCGACACGCCGCCTCGACGGACAACCCCACCCCATTCACGAAGCTCGAATCGTCAGAAGCAAGGTGCAGCGCGACCGTCTCAATTTTTTGAGGACGACTATCTTTTCCCGCGGGATCAGGGATTCGAACATCTCCTTCGCCTCCTCGTCGAGAAGTTGGTCCACTGCCAGCGGACCGTGATCCGCGATGAGATTGCCTGCTGACCTGCTACATACACCAACTCGGGCGCAGCGAAATGTGGAACTAAATGCGGGAAATGTTGAAGAAGAATGGCTCCTGACATTCGCCGGTATCAGCATTGGATATGTCGGCGACGCAAGATCTGTTGCAGTTCCCGGGCGTAGCGCAGACATATGTGACCGATTGATGCAACCACGCTCTAAGGTGATCCCGTTGTGTCCACAAACCGGCAATCAAATCCGCAGCACGAACAGCGCGGGCGAGCTCCGGATCCTCCAAGAACTATCTGAGGACGAAGTTCGATGCCTCCAGGCTGCATTCGTATGATGGCATGCAAAGTCGCGCGCCGACAGCCTGTTACTGGGCGGGTCCAAACTGCGGGATTACTTTTTGCGATTTTCTCTGACTCTCCAGGGATTGCAGCCGTCATCATTGGCCACGCGGATAGGCGCTTTTTTGCTGGCGCTTGTGGACAATTAGCCAACAAGGCGAAGCAGGCCACCTTGCCTGAGCTTCACAGTCGATATGCTCCGGAAAGCTCGGCGGTTCGGCAATTACGCACATGGAACCACTCTGACTGTAATCTTTGCATCCCATCACACATCAATGTGAGGGGAGTAAAGAATCATGAAGGCGGCGACAATTGCAGGAATTCCGCTGATCATTCTGGCGATCATAGGATTTGCGATGGGCGGAATAAGCTTCACTCATCAGAAGAAGGATGTGGACATGGGTCCAGTGCAAATCTCCCATCAGAAAACGAGCACTGTGCCGATATCTCCTATACTGAGTACCATCTCATTGATTGCCGGAGGAGCCTTAGTTGTTGTCGGAATGCGCAATAAATAGCTCATCGCGAGGCACTCCGAGCCGTGCGCACGCCCGTTGAGATTAGTTAGGCGCGGATTCAGCAGCTGGCTATGAGTTCGGTACGAACTTGGGTCATCCGTTTGTGCTCTGGCGAATCCCACTTCAGCACCACAGTTGACTGTTTTGAGCGCGGAGGCCGTCAAGGCAGGAAAGGCAGGTGCGCTCCATCGTCGTAATCGAATCATGGTCAGGTATCACTTGCGACACCACATCGACACCCTAAGGAGAAGCTTGTGCCCAGCGTCCGGGACGCCCGATGATCAGCGAGCCCTCTCTGTCGGCTGACGGCGGTAGGCGGTGGTGTAAAGCACAATGGCTTCTTTGAATTGAATGCGCTCGCGCGGCACCACCGGGTCGCCGCCTCCTCCCGGCGCTTCCCGGGTCACCAAGGTATCAATTGCGGGCCATGGATTCGGGGTGTGCGCGGTCGCCCAATCCGTTCCTGCGATGGAACGCCAAGCCATACAGAGCCTGACTCTCTGTACAAGATGGTTGCTATCCGCCAGCGCATCTTCCAGCGCATCACGATGTGCGTCGGCATCGGTGAAACGAGTCACGCCAGCCTTTAGCTAGTCGTTTAGGGCCCAGACTAGCGCCGTCAAATTATGATGCATGGTCTGATCCGGGCCCTCGCAATCAACCTGCCGCTCTGACTGCTTTCATCGCCACCCTGCGATTGTCTGAGTAAACACCGAAGATTTGTCTTGCGCAGGAAAGATAAACGCGGATCGATTCACGTATCCGCTGCTTGCTGAATGCATCGTCGCCGAGTCACGCATCCATCCAGCAGCGTTGTTCATCGTGGATAAGTCGACGTGCGGCGAGTTGTCCGGGTCTCCTAGCAGTTCGCATCCGGGCGCCAGCATTAAGAGAAATGAGCCTACTTTTCGGCGGCCCATTTGTCCGCCGCGGATTCCGTAATCGAGCGTAATTTAGCTCTAGTTAAGTGAAGTTAGAAGAAGGCCCAAAAGGGTAGGGAAGAGCTATCCTGCTGAAAATGAACCGGATGCAGGCTGTACCGTTTGTACCGGAAGTGTTTGGGAAGATCCGCGGCGCTGCCTGCAAAACACTAAAAACAAGGAAGATAGATGGTGCCGGGAGGGGGAATCGAACCCCCATGAAGTTGCCTTCGCCGGATTTTGAGTTTCCCAAGAATACCGTAAGTCTATGATAAATAAGCGTAATTGAGCGTAATTGCGATTTTGCATAAACTCAGTCGTGACAGTTATTTAGCGTAGTTTGCCGTAATTAGGGCGAGCTGATGTCTGTACCCGAACGTGTACCCGAAATCCCACCAATATTTTGAACCTTGCGTAAGAGGTTGCCGAAGCTAACGACGAAGTTCCTCGCTCTTTAAAAGCCGTGCATCCCACTGTGCATATCGCGCGCGACGCCAAGTCTTTCTGGGTACAAGAACATCACGCAGGACACATCAGTGGGAGCTTACCAACTCAGCGCGACCATGCAATACGCATTGAGCTTAGGAACGGTAAATAGTACCCCCGAACCTTGCATTTGAAAATTCAGCGTGTCATAGGCATTTGTGTCTATCGAGTAAAGCCGTACTGCGCCGGCCGGTTTTCCCCACGGCAGAGCGCATTTCACTTGAATATTCTCGATGGACGGAACCTGCTCGGTATTGTAGTTCACTAAATGAACGAGTCTGCGCCGCTTTTCCAGCTGCTCTACGAGATTTGCTCCTAGAAAATCTGGTCCGATGACTTGGAGGGCGATGTCGTTTTGGGAAGCCCACGATACTGCGTCTATCAATTGTTTCCAGTTCTTCGGACGCTTCCAGAACATTTGGCTGATGCTGAAATACGGCTCTGTCGGTGGCATAGGGCCGTCGAACTCGATTCCAGGAAGGTAGGCCACTCGGCCCCTGCCGAACTGCTTCTGCACACGAACGCCCGCAACGACCGACGCCGTTGCTACCTCTTCTTGATAAGCAGCAGCCACACCTTGATTGTCGATGAGTTCCTGTAGTCCCGGCTTGACCCGAAGACGCCGCCACGAGTCGTAAAGGCCAGCCTGCCCAGTGGCGACCAAGCCGCCGCCGGCTTCTACATACTGGTGGATCGACGTGATCTGTTCATCGGAGAGGCACTCTGAATCCGGAAGAATGAGGACCTTGCACATTGCGGGGGACAGATGGCTGAGGTGCTCATCAAAGATAAGGTGAAAGGGAACCCTCGCCTGAATCAAGGCCTGTTCCACCAGGATGGCGCTCAAACCCGCGCAAGAATTATGGTAGGTGATAGACGGATACGACCGGAGCACACCCACCGATGCCACATCCTTCGTCCCGACGTATAAGTCTCGATTCTTTCGATAGAAGGAGATGTACTTCACTATTTCGGGAGCAAGAGGATCTACACCCGCGAAGCCAATGGTCTGATTGAACGCAAGGCATTCACCCATCCCGACTTTGCTTGCGGAAGAGGTGGTCAAAGCAATGTTCTGATAGGTCCGCGCCATTTTATAGGTACGGATGGTGGTAATCAGCCTTCCGTCGGGCAAGTAGCCTGGCTGAGTGTCCTGTTCATCCCAAAAAACCTGCGTATGCCTTAGAAGGCGCGAGTGGTCGCTGCCACTCATCCAGGGGCTATTACCACCCACGACGCCGCCGCAATTGATTTCCACGACAACCTCGGGGTTGAGGTCTCGTATCAGGGTTGCCATCTGGCCCAAAGCATCCGCCATCGTCTGACATCTATAATCGATCCATTCCTGGAAAACAGGATCGAAAATGATATCCAGCTTTTCGGGCGGGTTAGAGTTGTTCCACAAGGGTGGATTCACATAATCGACATTCTCGAACCCAAATCGATTCTTCCGTTGCTCGGGCGGATATTTCGTTTGCAGATACCTGCGAAAGCCGGTTTTGCAACCATGGCAGTGACACGAGTAGGGTTCCGCACTCAAGGCAAAATTATCGAAATGAATGAAGTCGGTCTTTACCTCGACTACCGCGTAGCGCACAATTTTCTTGAGGTAGTCGAGGTACTCCTGATTGGAGAAGCACGGTAGGTACCGGAATGACTGCTGATACCCATACTCGAGCATGATGGGCTGACCGAGGGCGTCGCACTGTATCCATCCCGGTGCGCGCGGCTCCTCGGCAAAAAAGGTCTCATACATCATGGTGTCCCACTGAACGTAAGTGTCTATTTTCATTCCAAGGTGGTGAACGATGGCTGCGGTGCGTACGGTGTCTTCCATCTCCGGCTTTTCGGCGGCCATGCCGAAGCCTTTGTATAAGTGAGTGTGGAAGACCTCGATTCCCTGGCTTTTGAGTTGGCGAATAACATCTTCGCTCTGCGCCTGTTCGTACATCTCACGAGCATCGAGCTTGTGACCGCCGCGACGAACGACGAAGAGATAGGGTTCGTGTGAGCCGCCTCCATCGATTAATCCGTTGCCGATCCAAGATCCCTGAGATGTTGATCCCTGAGATGGCGTCTCGTCACCATACCAAGAAGCTCTGGCCACTCCGAGTTTAGTCATCGCAATTCCCCCAACAACCGTGCCGATGAAATTTCTGCGGTTCATACCGTGTCATCCTTCGCTTATGGTGATGGATAGAAGAGATAGAGCTTGGAAATGCGCTCGTCCGCGCCGATATAGATAGTTCCGTCGCGACCGGGGGCCATGGCGCCAATCACATACGCCTGCCATGTGTAGTAGGGTCTCCGGTTCACATCCACGAATCCCAAGACGTCATACGCGCCGGTCGAAGGATCGTAGCTGAAGAGTCGACCCATCTCGTCCCGATCGCCGCCCACGCCGTAGAGCCTTCCGTTTGCCGCGCGAACCAGCCCGTCGATTCGATATTGATTAAGCGGTTTCCCGAGGTTGGTTACGCTTAGCGTTTCCGGATCAAGACGAAAAAGATATCCGTCGGAAGTGCCTCCATAAATGACCCCGGTAGGATCCAGCAGGAATGCGTCGACTGATGTCCAAGGTTCGCGGCCGGGAACGGCAGGCGCGTGAATCGGGAGCTTATCGAGCTGTCCGGTTTTAGGGTCAAACCTGAAGAACGATCCATCTTCCCCCGAGGCAAAGACATCTCCCGCGTGGTCTACCACCAACATCCGAGACATCCTCTTCTTGTTCTCGAACTTCTCGCCTGGAGGAATGGTCTTCGCCACCATTCCGGGATCGGTGAACTTTCCACTGGCGATCGAGTAGGAAAAAAAGTGAGCGTTGGGGACGGTGAGACCGTAAATGGTGTTCGCCTTCGGGTCGATCGCCAGCGTGGAGATGCTCTCTCCGGGGGCCGGCTGTCCCAGATCGTCAACCGGCAACAGTCTTCCGATCTGGATTTGCTGGTCCTCTTCATCGTGAGGAATGTATCTCAAAAGGTGCCCGCCGGGAGATGTTCCGATATAGATGTCGCCCGAGGCGGAAACGGCGATGGCGTTCGCAACCGAGGTGGCGCCCGGGATCACACCCAGCGGCTGAACATTTCCGTGGCGAGGGATCAAGACAAACAGGTGGGAACGGCTTCCGCTGGTAGCGCCATAGAGAGAGCCGTTCGGCGCGACCGTGAGGGACGTTATGCCGGACTCGCCATCGGGAATGATATCGATGGGCGGATAGCCCAGATCCCGGGTATCGATCCGGGTCTGTTGGACGACCACATTGTCATAGTCCGGATTTCTTTGGCAGCAAGCCGCGGCGGGGACTAAAGCAGTCAGGGCAGTGAGCAGCAGGTCGCGAGGCCTCATGCCGTCCTAATCTACTTTCGGGTGGTAGAGAAATAGTGCTAAACGGAAAGGCACGTCCTGTATCTTTCCGCCGTAGTCCGTCTCGCCAGGAACGTGACTGACGGTCACCGCTCCGACGAAATAGATAGTGCCGTCCGGTCCGGTATCCGCGGCATTGGTGCCGACAACCGGCCGCCCATCGGGCAAGCGCATCTCGCCAAGATCCTCAACCGTGCCCGTGCGCAGATCGTATGTCATCAGATGTGAAGCGGCCACGCCGGCGCTTCCGCCATAGTCAAACTCCGCTCCCGCCGCAGCGTAGTAAAGTTTTCGGTCCGGTCCGATCGTCAGGCTCAGCGTTGCGTACGGCACGTCCCGCCGCGATGCGAACGCCGGAATGCACATCTGTCCCAGTCGCTTCACCTGTGCCTCGGGAGGGGCGGCGGGGTCGAAGGAGAAGAGCGCGCTTGCGCTCTCTTCCACTCCGTAGAACTTTTTCGTCGCTTGATCCCATACCACCACGCGCCACGCAGTCTCCGACTTACCGTAATCGCGGCCGAGTGAGATACCCTTCCCGCGGATCGGCAAGCGGGCGGAAAGCTCCTGAAGGCTGTCAGTCCGGGGATCATACTTAAAGATCTGCCCGGCCCCGAAGCTTCCGTACACGTTGCCTTCGTCGTCGATGCCCAGGGTGCGGCAAATCGAGTCCCAATTGTTGACCCTGCCCTTGTCGACCTTCGCGCCCGTAGCCACGTCGTAATATACAAAGTGCCCGCGAGGATGGGTCAATCCATAGATTCGGTTGAAGTGGGGATCGTATGCGCCGGTATTCATTCCCTCGAATCGGGGCCCGATTCCGAAGTCTGCCGTCACGCCTGTCTTCGGGTCGTAGGTCATGTAGTGCGAGCCGGGATATCCTTCCGGCGTAGCAAAGCGGGCATAATCAAACCACCACCCGCCGTGGGTCGCGAAAAAGATGCGGCCGTCGGTGCCTTCTCCAAACTTGGCGTGAATTTTCGACTGCGGACCGGCACCAAGCCCGTCTTCGCCGGCAAGCTTCGTGAGGCCGCCGACGTCTATAATCCGATCCGTTTTCGAGTCGTAGAAGACAAGGTGTCCATCGCAGCCATGACAGGCCAACCCCACATATACCTTCCCGTCGCTCGCAGCCTTGAGTGCCGCCCAATTGCCGTCCATGGCTGCCAAGCCAGGGAAAAATCGATAATCGACGGTTATGGTCTTTGTTGCTGCTTCGGTTCGCGCAGCACACGCGAGAATCACGAGAGCGCAGAAGGATGTAGCCACCTTCCGCGACCGCGAGGCAGCCGCCTGTTCTCGCACGCGTTTCTCTGCTGTTGAGCCCATGTGCAGTTCCTCCCCGCGTCTGCCGCGCGGATCCCTCAGCCAGCGAAACAGTAACGTCATTGCATTTGCAGCAGACGCCACATGGTCCCGGAAAATATCTTCGCCTGTGCATCCTGCGGTACATCGCAGGCGTCCAGCATTTTGTGGTAGCGCGCGAGCGCGTCATCAAATTCCTGAAGGTCTCCGCCAAAAACATCTGAGCCGAAGACGAGCTTCTCGAAAGCGCTACTGGCTGCCGCCGGTGTATGGGGGCTCACAACTCCTGTCCACCAGAAGATGGATCGGAAGAAGCGATAGTCATCCTTCTTTTTGATAAGGGTGCTGCCTGATGCGTCGAAGTAAACATTCGGATTCCATCGCCCAATCTCGGCAGCCTCTTCGTAATCCGGATTTCCCAGGTGAGCGCCGATTACCGTCAGGCGGGGCCAGCGTCGAGCGATCAGGTCCAGCCGTGTGACCCGGCTTCGCTCGAAACTTACGTTCGCAGGCTGTTCTGGGTGCAATCGATTCACGATCCCGGTGTGAAACAGAAGGATCATGTGATATCTCTCGGCGCGATCGTAGATCGGCCAATAGGCCGGATCGTCGTAGTTTTTGAGAGTTGACGTGATCTCGCCTATTCCCCGAAAGCCAGCACCATGGAAACGGTCGATTTCGCTGAGTACGTTCCGGTCATCCAGCTTGATATCCGCAAAACCGACAAGACGGTCTGGATGTGCTCGAAGAAACTCTCTGGCGCTGGGAAAGCCCTTTGGCGTTGTCAGCAGAAACGCCAATCCGTCGCTCTCATTCAGCTTGTCGAGGAGTTTTTCTAGAAAGCCCGTCTCGCCGTTGTAATGCACATGGACATCGATGAGCTTTGGCGGATGTGGTTGCGCTCAGAGCCGGGGATGACGTGAGGAGCAGCCCAACACTCAAGAGCCCTACAAGACGGAGCCGTGTCGACCGCTGGTTCATAAGTTGCCGATTCCGGTCCGCGAAAGCCCGAAAGCCGTTCGTTCCCGTCGGACGATGCCTGACCCTATTTGAGAAAGTTTTCCAAGTCAAGAGAAAAGCGCGCCAGAGACTCCTTGCAACTTTGTTTCAGCTAGTTACGTGACGAGCGCTCCTCCTTCGTTCAAATGTCGAGAGCCATCTTTTTTGGCGCAACGATAGTTTTTCTTGCTTTCCGTGAATGTTTTCTCTACGCTTTCCCTCGGCAGGACGAATTGTGGTCGTTTTGGCGCTTTGGACCTGTGTTACATCACCAGGGCGCGTAGGAAATGCGGGTTGGAGTTTTGGCTCTGAGGTATGAAAGACACTGATCCCCAAACCGGCAAAGTTGGGCTCCGAGAAATCGCTTCTGCGGCGAAGGTGAGTATCGCAACGGCGTCGCGCGTTCTGAATGGCAACAGCCGGGTCGATCCCAACATTCGCAAAGCGGTTCTGCATGAGGCCAAGAAACTTGGCGTCGATCCTGCGCAACGCAACAAAGGCAGAACCCTGGTTTTCCTTCTCGGCAACCGGGCTATGCCCCATGCATTTCACTCGCGCATTCTTAGTGGGGCAGAGGCGCACTGCGCCCTGCATGGATGGAACCTCGTATTTCTCTCCTTCGATTACTCCCCGAATGTTCCCTGGCAGGAGTTGCACCTGCCCAAAGTGGTGCAGGATCACGAGCTCACCCGTGCGGTTATTCTGGCGGGCACAAACTCAACCAATCTCACGAGTCTGCTTGCGCACAAGGCCATTCCCTTTGTGGTTTTCGGGAACAATGTCATTGGCGAACAGCAGGATCTAAAGAATCACGATGTAGTTCTGGCCGACGATGTTCAGGGCAGCAAAGATGCGGTGCGATATCTGATCGGCTTGGGGCATCGTCAGATCCGGTATGTGGGCAACACGCGGCTGCCTTGGTTCAAGCGCTGCTATGAGGGCTATCATCGCGCCATGGAAGAGGCCGGCCTGTCACCACGAGCGAGCGCAACCGACTCGGAAGACGACACGGAGAGCGGATACCTGGGAACCAAGTCCCTGCTGGTTCGCGATAAATCGGTGACCGCAATCATCGCCGGCAATGATCCCACAGCACACGGAGTTTATAAGGCACTCAGAGATAGAGGGCTGAAGATCCCCGAGGACGTCAGCGTGGTCGGATGCGACGATACCGTGGGCACATGGCTCTATCCGGCCCTGAGCACTACCCGAGAATTTCCTGAGCAAGTAGGCAAGCAACTCGTGGAACTGGCATTCCATCGTCTCGCCAAACCCGATCAGGATCCTCAGCGGGTTACGATCCCCACGGAGTTCATCAAGAGAGAATCGTGCAGTCCGCCGAACCCAGCTCGCGAGGCAGGCTCAAACGAGCCATGGCAACGGGCAGCCGCGGTGTGATCCGAAGCTGAGTCAGTCGAGCTCCCGATAGCTCTCCCGGAGTGAAACCGTCACTGTTCAAAGTAGTCAAAGTTGTATTTGCTGCCTGCACGCCAAATTCGCCCCGACCTATGAGGACCCGGACCGTGGAATCGATTCACCGAGTAGTGGGAAGCTTGAAGTTGCAGATCCATGCCGACGAAAGGGCTGCCGGCGCTGCAGCCGCGCATGCCGCTGCGGCAACGCTTCAAGAACTCGATCAGAAGGCGAATGGGATTGGGGTTATCTTTGCGACCGGCGCTTCACAATTGGAGATGCTGCGCGCTCTCACTGCCATGCCCGGCCTGCCGTGGAGAAAGGTTCGAGGTTTTCACCTAGACGAGTACATCGGGCTAGATGAGCAACATCCTGCATCTTTCCGGCAATACCTGCAGAAGAACTTAGCTCAACGTGTGCGTTTGCAGGAATTCTTTGCGATCGATGGAAGCTCCTCAGATCTGGATCGCGTCCGACGAGAGTATGTTGAGAGACTGCGTGCAGCCGCTCCGCAACTCTGCCTCCTGGGAATAGGAGAGAACGGCCATCTGGCATTCAATGATCCTCCTGAGGCAAACTTCGACGATCCTGAGGCCATGAAGGTCGTCACGCTCGATGCAGAATGCCGTCAGCAGCAGCTCGCCGAAGGCTGGTTTCAGAGGTTCGAAGACGTCCCCGAACGGGCCCTCACAGTGACGATTCCGACCATCCTGAAGGTGCCCAAACTGATCGTGTCGATCCCCGGTTATCGTAAGGCGCAGAGCGTCCGGCGCACGCTGCTTGAGCCTATATCCACCGCTTGCCCGGCAACGATTCTGCGTTCCCACCCCGACGTAACGCTGTTTTTGGACCGGGCGTCAGCCTCCGAACTCGACGGGCTGGTGTAATCACAGCGCAATTGGAACGGCCAAACTGATGGAGACTCCAAGCGGGGAGCGGAACGAGATGGAACTCCCGTCTCGGAGTGTTGGTAGCCCAGGCCGCACGCGCTGGTGGATTGTCTGGACGCTCTTCTTCTCAACGGTCGTCAATTACATCAGCCGCCAGACCTTCTCGGTGCTTTCGCCGATGCTTGCCCGGCAATACCATTTCAGCCATGGAGAGATTGCAAAGATTCTGAGTGGTTTCCAAATCTCCTACGCAGTCACCTGGCTGCTGGGAGGCATTCTCCTGGACATCATCGGTACACGGCTCGGCCTGGCTCTGGCCGTTAGCTTCTGGTCATTGGTGAATATACTGACAGCTCTCGCAGACTCCGCCTTCGGATTTGGCGCCTGCCGCTTCCTGCTGGGGATAGGGGAGGGTTTCAATTGGCCCGGGGCGAGCAAGACGGTTGCGGAGTGGTTTCCCGGCGATGAGCGCAGCGTGGCCGTGGCCATCTTTGACAGCGGCTCGAGCGTTGGAGGAGCTGTCGCAGCACTGGCTATTCCCTGGATCGCGATTAGTTTCGGATGGCGCTGGTCCTTCCTGTTTTCCGGCGCGCTCGGATTCGTATGGCTGGCCGTATGGTTGCGTGTCTACCACCCTCTCGATCGTCACCCCCGGGTGACGCCCAAAGAGGTAGCTCTCGTTCGCGCAGAGCGAAAGCTATCTCCTATCTCCCGGAAATATGGTGTTCGGGAGTGGCTTGCTTTGGCAAAGAGCCGGAATGTCTGGGCTATCGTGTTCGGCCGCTCTCTTACCGATCCGATCTGGTGGTTCTACGTTTTCTGGCTGCCCCAGTATCTGAGCGATGCCCGGGGATTCAGCTTGAAGCGCATTGCTCTGTTTGGCTGGATGCCATTTGTCGCAGCAGATCTGGGCAATTTCACGGGCGGCCTGGTCTCCCGCTATTGCATTCGTCGAGGGATTCCAGTGATCCGCGCCCGCATGTGGGTGTGCGCCGTCAGCTGCTTGCCCATCCTCGCCGGCATCCCCGCGGCCCGCGTAGACAATGCATACTCGGCTTTGGCGCTCATCTGCGTGGCCCTGTGGGGCTACGCCAGTTGGTCCACCATGGGTCTCACATTGCCCTCCGACCTCTTTCCTCAAGACGTGGTCGCGACAGTTACAGGTCTTAGCGGATTCGCGGCGGGAATCGTCGGCACAGTTTTCACGCTGGCGGTCGGTTTCATGGTGGATCGCTACTCCTACACCCCCGCGTTTCTGATCGCAGGGCTCATGCCCGTGCTGGCCACTGGCTGCCTCTTTGCCTTGATCTCTCCCTCCTCGGAGTCGATCTAACCAGGTCATCATTCGATTTCTTCTTTAAAGAGACCTGCGTTGTTTGTTGGCGCGCTGCGCTATCCAGTACCGTTCGAATTCCTCCAACGCTTGCGACCCTTCCACCGACGCGCCGTGGAGGGTGAACCATAAGAGAGCCTCGTTGGGCCGCTTTGCCCGCCTGCAAGATATTTTTCACGTTTTCAGAATATTTTTCTTGTTTTCCTCCTCGAAGTCGCTTACAAGTTCTCATCACCACTTCCGGTTACAAACTGTCGCGGGAAGAGAGTCCTGGAGTTCCTGGAGTTCTTCGTTAGGAAACCCCGCCCATAAACAGGGCGCGACGAAGGGCAAGCGAAGCATTCGGGCCGCATGAATTTAGGAGGCATCAATGAAGAAGCTGGGGATGATTGGGCTTTGTTGTGTAGCCTTCTTTTTCGGTTGGACCGGGGTTTCTGGCGTCGCTCAGACGATTACGGGATCGATACGTGGGATTGTCACGGATCCAAGCGGCGCCGTCGTGGTTGGAGCAAGCATCGAGGCAGCCAACGTGGCCACTGGTGTGACCACTCATACGACCAGCGATCGCGCCGGGCTATACGACATTCAGTTTCTGACGATCGGCAACTACACGGTCACGGCGAGAGGAAGCGGCTTCAGTACCACGACCACTGGCCCGTTTGCGCTCCAGATCGATCAGATCGCCAAAGTCGATCTGAAACTACAGGTAGGAAGAGCTGCCACCACGGTTGCAGTCATGTCAGATGCGACGCCGCTTCTGAATACTGAAAATGCCACGCTCGGCACCAGCATCAGCGCCAATACCCTTGAAAGCATGCCTCTGGACGGACTAAATGTCTACTACGCGGCGAATTTTGTGCCGGGCGTGGTCAACCCTACCATCGCTTCCCAGGGAGGAGTGACGGGCGCCTATCGTGGTGCTCCTGCGGACCCGTCCGGCATTCCCTCGGTGAATGGCAATCGCCAGCAGGGCAATAACTTCATTCTGGATGGTGTGGAAGTAAATGAGACGATTGCAAACACCATCGGCTATACCCCCTCGCCTTACTCGGTTCAGGAGATGCGTGTTATCACTGGCAACGCCGATGCGGAATATGGAAACGTCAACGGTGGCGATATAGTTGTTGTCTCCAAAGGCGGAACGAGTCAGTTCCATGGCAGCGCTTTCGAGTACTACAAAAATCAGGATCTGGCGGCCAATAGCTGGGGCAACAACCATGTCACACCCCCGACCGCCAAATCGGATTTCAGCACCCATCAGTTCGGCGGAGCGATTGGCGGACCTATCTTGAAGGAGAAGCTGTTCTTCTTCGCCGATTATCTAGGTTTCCGCTTCAATACGTCTGGTGGTGTCACTACAAGTGTTCCTGACAGCCTGGAGCGCAATGGCGACTTCAGCGAGCTGCTTACTATCCAAGGAACTCAGCTGTATGACACCTCGAATGGAAACGGCGCAGGCGCGGTCCCTTATGTGAACAATCAGGGAATCCCTATCAATAATCCAGTAGCGAAGTATCTCTTTTCCCACACAGACGCTTTACCATTGCCCAACCACGCGCCCGATCCAGGGTTCGTGACCGAAAATAACTACATCGCGACACAGACTACGAAAAACATTAATGATCAGGCGGATGGCCGCATCGATTACACCATCGGCCATAACGACAATCTCATGGTCAAAGGGACCTGGGGCGATGCCAATGATCATCAATCGCAAATTCTGCCGGTAGCTTTTCCCCGCAGTAATGAGTACCCGTTCTATATGGGCGTGGTGAACTGGGTGCATACATTTTCTCCATCGCTCGTGAACGAGGCGCGTGGCGGTTTTTCGCGGATCGTTCAACACCAAAATGTGTCCGATCCGAGTGGAGTTTTCGGGACCAAGGGAAATTCTCTGATAGGAATTCCGCTTGCGTCTCCTCAGACGATTACTGGATTTACTGGCATCAACGTAGGAAATTCAGACGGCGGCGGAGGGTACGGATGGGGCAGCCCAGCCGTCGCTGGCAAAATTACTGCCGACAATAATTTTGTTTATGGTGACAACCTCACCTGGGTTCATGGAAGACACATCACCAAATTCGGTGTGCAGTTCGTGCGCTATCAGGAAAATTACTTTGATCCGGGTAACCTTGGCGGAATATTAGGATCGTTCAACTATGGGGGCCAGTACACAGCTGCTGGCAGCTCGGCCGGAGATGGCCTTGCTGATTTTGAACTGGACAAAGCTGGCGGGGCTCTGACCAGCGGCCAGGCGGGCCCATTTGGAGCCCGGCAGTGGCGCGATGCTTATTACGTCCAGGACGACTGGAAGTTATTCCCCAACCTGACCCTGAACCTCGGTCTCCGCTATGGCTATGACCAGCCTATGTACGAGGTCAATGACAAAATGGTCAGCGTCGATCTGAAGAAGGCCTACTTCGCGCCGGTAGGCACGGACCCATCCACTCTGCTGAGATTCGCTGGAAAAAATGGGAACAGCCGCTCTCTCATCAATCCGTACTATCACCAATTTATGCCGCGCATCGGCTTCGCCTTTCAGGTCGATCCCCGCATTGTGATTCGCGGCGGATATGGCATCACCAATGCCATGGAAGGCACAGGCAGCGGTTTGCGCATGACGCAAAATCCTCCCTTCCTGACATCATTCACCAACAATGCACCCGGCCCCTCGGAAACAAGCGCCGGAACATGGTTAGCCGCGGGAAATGGCTTCGCGTTAACCAACCCCACCGCGCTTAGCTCTCAGTACGACACCTGGGATCCCAACCTGAAACCTACATCTGTGCAGCAGTTCAATCTTGCAACGCAGTTTCAGGTGCTTCGTAGAATGTCTGCTCAAGTTGGCTACGTAGGCCAGTTAGGCAGGCATTTGGCGACCCCGGTACTGCTCAATCAATACGTAGCCCCGGTAGGTCCGAATTGCGTCATCGGAACTAACGACACCGACCCCGGCTGCGCAGCCTCTGTAGCTCCCTATTACGCGTTGGTTGGATCGCAAAGCCAGGTCGTCGAGACGACCTTCCGTTCGGTTTCAAGCTACAACGCCTTGCAGGCTACCCTCCATCAGCAGACCTCCAACGGTTTCGAGTTCACCATCAATTACACATATTCGAAGTCCCTGACCAATAACCCCGGAGGTTATCTGGGCGTGCCCGGAACTCTCGGGGGGCTGATGCAATACTGGAATAATGCGTATGATCCCCACGCGGATTATGGCAGGTCAGCCTTTGACGTTCCCACCAACCTCAGCGCTACCGCCGTTTACGAGCTTCCATTTGGACGAAACAAGCAGTTCGGCTCCAGCTGGAACCGCATGACGGAGGAGACGCTGGGCGGCTGGAAGCTTGCCGGCAACGGGTTGTACTCCAGCGGCTTCCCGATCACGCTCTATCAGAACTCCGGGAACGATAATCTCAACAGCGCCGCTGATCCTAACTTTAACTACAATGGCTATGGCCGCGTTAATCAGTATTTCCGACCTAAGCTTGTGCACCGGTCGCTCAGCAACTGGTTCGGTACAGACCCATCGGCAGTTCCATGCACGACAGCGGGGGCTACCATAAATACGCTGGGAGTGGCCTGCGCCTACGGTAAACCCGCCTTCAATGAATTTGGCAATGCTCAAAACAATACAGAACGTGGCCCAAACTCCAAGATTATCGATCTTTCGCTCTTTAAGGCCTTCCAAACCTTCCGCGAGCAGACCATCAAGTTCCGCGCGGATGCCTTCAATGCATTCAATATCGTGAATTACGGACTTCCGGCTTCGCGTGTGGGTAAGAGTACCTTCGGCTTGATCAACGCCACATCTACCGGAACATACGCACCGCGGCAGTTTCAGTTGTCGCTGGTCTACCAGTTTTAACAGGCCACAAACCGCCTTGGAAAAGGCTTGCTGCCGTTGAATATCTGTCGAAATGCAGTCGGGACACCTAAATAATGATGGTCAGCTCCCGTTCGCTCGAGCCGCTTCTTTGCTGACGGCCAACATCATGTGTCCAACGCAAGCCCGTCCATTCACGCCAGATCTGCGCCGCACGCGGGGCCACGCTTACCTAAATGCCAATGCGTGCTAAGCCAGAGACCTGCCGGATGGCTACCTCCCGGCGCGGATCGTTCGCTGGTCTCCTACTTATACTTCTGCTCGTCGCCTACGTTGCTCGGGCGCAAGCAGTGCATGGGTGGCAAGGCACCATCACCATTCCGACGTATCAGCTGGGACCGCCAGATCCGAATCCGCCCTTTAGCCTGGTAAATCCGAATCCCGTTTATCCGTACGCGATGCTCGATGACCTGAGCGACGAGCGTGTCCCCAAAAACTATCGGGCTATCTACCTCGAAAACGAGTACCTCAAAGTCACGATCCTGCCGGAGCTGGGCGGGCACATCTACTCCATTTACGACAAGCTGAACCGTCGGGAGATGCTCTATCGCAACCGCGTCATCAAGTATGGTCTGGTTGGTCCGCGGGGAGCGTGGATCGCGGGCGGCATGGAGTTCAGCTTTCCCTTCGCCCACACCACCCTGACGGTCTCAACCGTAGAGTCGGATTTGCATCAGAATGCCGACGGCAGCGCTACTGCGGTCGTTGGCGCTGTCGATTGGGTCTCGCAGATGTATTGGCAGATTGCGATCACCCTCCATCCTGATACCGCCAGGCTCGAAGAAGGCGTCACGCTCTTCAACGCCACGCCTCTGAATCACCTCTTTCTCTTCTGGACGAACACCGCAGTCCCGGCAACCGATGATTTGCAATACATCTACCCCATGCGAGAGACCGTCTCCGATGATCCATTCGCCATCGTTCAGAGCTGGCCGGTGTGGCAAGGCGTCGATCAAAGCTGGTACAAAAGCAATCCCAGCGCGATGGCCATCTTCGCCCGCGACGTCCATCGAGACTTCTTCGGCGTCTATTACCATCAGTCGAATTACGGAGTCGTTCACGTCTCGGATTTTCGTGAGAGCCCTGGGAAAAAACTGTGGAGTTGGGGCACGGCTCGCAGCGGCAGAATCTGGGACACCATCCTGAGCGACGATGACGGCCCTTACAACGAAATCCAAAGCGGCCGCTTCGCCACTCAGGGCTATCGCGAGTTTATGGAGCCGCATCGCGTCGAGCAGTGGAGAGAGTACTGGTATCCCGTCTCCGGTCTCGACGGGGGCTTCGTCGAAGCCAACAGCCAATTGGCCATCAATGTCAGCTTCACCGCAGACAAGGCCGGTCCCTCCGGCGATGTGAAGCTCTCGCTCAGCCCCGTCGCACAGATTCGCAACGCCGCCCTGACGGTGAGCCTTGGACCCGATCCGCTGCGCACCATATCCAATCTCCAGCTATTACCGATGCATCCGGCGACATTCGTGATCCCTGCGCCCAATCTGGACCAAGCCCGCAGAGACCTGCACGTGAAAGTACAGTCTGCCGATGGCAACGTGCTCCTCGATTGGTCGGCCTCAGCTCCAGTTGATGGGAATTCGGCCTTCGATTCTTCGGTCGGAAAGCCGGATCAGGCTCCCATCTCCCTCAGCCCCGAAACTTCCATAGAGCAGCTCTATCTCCAGGGCGTATTTCTCGAGAAGACCGGAGACATCGAAGGTGCCCGCACTATCTACCGGCAGGTGCTCCGACGCGATCCGGGTTACGTTCCTGCCTTACTGCAGGAGGCGTCCTACTTCTATAGCGCGGCAGATTACGCTGCTTCTGAGCGCCTCATTCATCTCGCACAGCAGCGGGAGAATGAAAGTCCCGTCGTCGCCTACGCTGCAGGCCTTACCTACCGCGCGGAGGGCCGCTTGTCGCTCGCCACCGACGCGTTCTGGAATGCAATCCATTTCAGCTCCACCTCCGCCCCCGGCCTGTCTCTTTCTGCGGTATACGTCGAACTCGGAGAGATCGCCATCCGCCAGGGAGACGACGCGAAGGCGATCGAACTTCTTGAGCAAGCAGTGGACAGAAACCCCGCGGATGCAGTCGCGCTGGCCGACCTGGCCGTGGCCCAGCGCCTGCATGGCGATGCACAAGCCGCAGCATCCACCTCCGCCAAGGCCAAGCAACAGATGCCTCTGCTGCCCTATGCCCAGGCGGAAAACTGGCTGGATACATCCCTAGATCACCAGTGGACACGCACCATCGGCTCCGATCCGCAAAACTATCTCGCCATCGCAGCCTGGTATCACAACATGGGTGCGTGGCAGTCGTCGGATACGGTGCTGCACGCTGCGATCACTGACCTGCCTAGTCAGTCAGTCTCGCCCATGGTCTATTACTACCTCGCTTCCAACAGCCGGCAGCAAGGCAATCCGCAACAAGCAATGCAGTTCGTTGACAAGGCATTGTCGCTGCCGATCGCGCAGGTCTTCCCCAACAGCCTCACGGATGCGGCTGTTCTGAGAGAAGCCGTTGAGCAAAACCCGCGAGATGCGCACGCCAGGTACGCTCTCGGCAACTTCCTTTTCGCACACGCGCGCTACGAAGAAGCCGCTGCCTTGTGGTCGGCAGCGCTTCAGCAAAACTTTGAAGACCCCGTGCTGCTGCGCAATCTCGGCGTCTATCAGTGGCATATCAAAAAAGATCTGACAAGCGCCGCAAGCGACTACGCACGCGCCATCGCACTCAGCCCCAGAGGTTACCGGCTCTATACCGATCTCGACGAGATCTACGAAGAAGCAGGCAATGCTCCCGCGCGAGCCCGGCTCTTTCAGGATGCGCCGGCAGATGTTTTAGATCGAGACACGGTGCGCGCTCGTCGTGCCCTTTACTTCCTCGAACAGTTGCAGCCGGATCAGGCGCTCGCAATCTTCGCCAGTCACCGCTTCAAACCCTGGGAGGGCGGAGTCGCAATTCACAGCATCTTCGTGCGAGCCAACATACTGAAGGGTAGAGAGGCCCTCGCGGCGCATCAACCGCAACAAGCAGGAGAGGACTTCAAGGCAGCCATGGAGTATCCAGAAGATCTCGGGACCGGCCGCCCCGCGCAGCCCGAATTTCCCGAGCAGTTCTACTGGCTGGGAGTGACGCTCGCGGCGCAGGACAAAACAGCCGAAGCCACGAAAGCGTGGCAAAACGCCGTCCAGAACAGCGGCAAGCCCGATGTATTCTCTGCACTGGCTTACCGCAAACTCGGGCAAGCGAGTCGCGCGCAGCAGATGCTCGAGCAGTGCATCGCGGGTGCCGAAAGACCCAATTCTTCCGCAAGTGACTATCTTGTCGCCGGTTTGGCCGAGCATGCGCTCGGCAATGAGGACCGCGTGCAGCAGGATTTTCGGCGCGCCCTTATGCTCGATCCGCTCTTCTGGCAAGCGCGCGTCGCCGCCGCAGCTGCGACCAGTGGCTATCCTGCGTAAAAGGCGAGAAGCAGTTGTCCGAGAAGTTCAAGTCCTAGTGCTGGAGCGCTCCTTAGGGGACTTTGAAGCTGCGCGCGTTTCTTGTGGGCGCGTCGAGATCTAGCGCCAAGGGTGCAATGATTAACGCTGGACGCTTGTCGCGAATGAATTTTGAGCGGACCGATTATCCGCTGCGCATACCGTAATCAAGCGTAAACGGCGCTAACTATATATAGGTTGCTGGTGAAGAATAGTGCGAGGAGATCCTCATCCTATTGAAAATACGCAGGATATGGCGCTGTACCCAATTTTGTACCCGATATGTCCGAGAAAGTGAGCGCGGTTGGCGAGAAGCTATTGAAAACAAATAGGATAGATGGTGCCGGGAGAGGGAATTGAACCCTCATGGAGTTGCCTCCGACGGATTTTGAGTTTCCCGAGAACACCGTAAGTCTATGATAAATAAGCGTAATTGAGCGTAATTAGTGAACGGCCTAAACCGTGTCCCTTCCGTAATTTAGCGTAGCCAGCCGAAATTAGGGCGAACTGACGTCTGTACCCGAACCTGTACCCGAAATCGTGCGAACGCTAACAGCGTTTTCTATTCCTTGTTGCTGACAGCCAGCAGATCATCACCGCGATTCCGCTGGCCACCGTTAAATCCCAAACACATAACCGTCCGAACTTGTAATCGGGCAAGTACCGCCAGATTCCGAATCGGTCGATGACAAATTCCTCGAAACTCCACCACAAATTGAATGCGGCGAAACCCAGCACTATCCGCACTATCCAGGGTAGATCCCCAAAACCCACTCGTTGCATTGCTGCCTCCCAATTCGTTTTTGCTTTCAAGTAATTTCCCAACGCGGCCAAAAGTACCGTCTTGCTTCCGCCAGGCCCAGTCATTGTCAGTTCCAGCACACCTGAGTGCGCTGGTTCCACTTCAAGCGAGAGAAATGGACAGCAGAGCCGCTCCATCCTCATCCACTCAGTGAGTTGTGCCCGACTGATGAGTCGTTTATCGAGTTTGATCAAATACCCGTCCCCGAGTTCGCTGCACGAGATCACTGCACCACCGAGTCGCGCACGCAATTCGTGATAACGAACGCGTGAAGTCGAATCAATCGCCTGAAGATTGCAAGTCAACGCCACCGCAGCTCTCCTTCGATGTTCTTGCTGCCTGCATCATTCTCACGGTAAAACTTGAAGTCGACTTCAAGTCAAGCAGCTTGCCCGCTAGACTTAATAGAGGCTGACCTGAGGATCAGATCTCATGACTATTGGCGAGCTATCGGATAAGAGTGGCGTGCCCACCTCAACCCTG
Organism: uncultured Acidobacteriaceae bacterium; assembly: GCA_963797895.1. Taxonomy (GTDB): domain Bacteria; phylum Acidobacteriota; class Terriglobia; order Terriglobales; family Acidobacteriaceae; genus KBS-83. Next base: position 287,914 of record CAWCRD010000003.1, on the reverse strand, counting down.
CGTTACTGGGAGCGGATAGGCGTTCTTCCAAAGACCATGCGCGTCAGCGGCCAACGGCGTTACCAGGCAGATGCAGTCAACTTGGTTGCGGTGCTCCGACTGGCGAAGGCTTGCGGATTCTCACTTCCTGAGATGAGTCGGCTCATAAACGGATTCCGCCCCAAAACCCCTGCTTCTGAACGTTGGCGGACATCGATCCGTGAGCACCAGGAAGTGCTGGAACGGCAGATCTCTCAACTTAATGCGATGCAGCAATTGCTCCATCAGGTTGAGCGATGCCAGTGCGCAGACCTGAGCGAATGTGGTCGCATCGCGTCCGATCTGATGAGCCCAAGCCCTCAAAGACAACAGCGCAGAGCCCCGAGAAGGGCCGGGCCACAATCGTATCGAGGTTAAATAGAGGGATGACAGGACGGTTGCGAAACACGACGAAGACTACCCAAAAGACACGTCGCCGGTTGCTCTCGTTCCCATGAGGACGTAGTTTTATCTAAGTAATGCGAATTTTCCGCAAATTCGGAGTGCTGGTCCTGCTGCTGGTGTCATGCCTAGCCCCGGCGATGGCCTGCATGGTTCCAAACGCGGAAATGAGCACTCAGGAACGCGCCTGCTGCCGCATGATGAAAAACCAGTGCGGCCAGATGGGAATGCCGGCGTCGCATGGCTGCTGCCAGAAGACTCCGCCGAGCGTTCACAATAACGCGGTGGACACGAAGACCGTAACGCTCCATCCGATTGTGGTGCCTGTCATCTGGTTGGCTGCTACCGAGCTGGTGAATCCGGCTTCTGTTGTCACCGGTTGGGTCGAACACCCCGACTACTCACCTCCAAAGTCCCCACCTTCGACCATTTCCATCCTCAGAATCTAGTCCACTCCTTTCTCGCACTCTACTTTTGCCGAGCGCTCGCGCCTGTCCGCGTGTCTTGGCGATTGCCATGAACTGCATTTGAGATTGGAGCTTCCGTATGAACGTGGTCTCTATGTTGACCGCCACGATTGTGCTGGCCACTGCATTTTCTGCCTTCGGGCAAACAACGGTGACGAGCCCGCCCACACCTTTGTCTCAGCTTTTAGCTGAGGCTGAGGCAAACAACCCACAGGTCGCCGCGGCCGATCACGGCGCACGAGCCGCAAGGCAAGTGGCGCCGCAGGTGACGACTTTGCCGGACCCGAAATTCACCTACCAACAATTGAGCGTGGGAAGTCCAAAGCCGTTTGCGGGATACACAAGCAGTGATTTCGCCTATATCGGCGTAGGGGCGTCACAAGAATTGCCCTACCCAGGGAAGTTACGGTCGCGCGGCGAAGTAGCCGAGCGAGATGCCGACACGAAACAAGCTGAGGTTGAAGTCACGAAGACCAGTCTCGCCAATTCGGTAAAAGCCGACTATCTCCAACTGGCCTATCTGCAACAGACACTTGGCATCCTGCGGCAAAACGAGTTCGTCCTCGACCGACTTATTCAGGATGCTACGGTCCACTATCAGGTCGGCCAGGGCATGCAACAGGATGTCCTGCAGGCTCAGGTGAGCCGAACCAAGATCGTGAAAGAGATCACGATGCACCATCAACTGATGGGACAGGTGCAGGCACATCTCAAAGGTCTGCTCAGTCGGGACCAGGCGTCATCGGACATCGTTACGGAGGAGCTGATCGAAACTCCACTCAAACGTACTCCCGATGAGCTGCTTGCGGTGGTCCGGCAGAACAACCCTCAGATTCAGGTCGATGCGAGTTCCATTCGAAAGCAGGATGCGCAGTTGACGTCCGCAAAGCGCGAAGGAAAACCAGACTTTGAGGTTGGCTATATGTACCAGAACACCGACCGTAAATATCGGGATTACTACATGTTCACCTTCGATGTGCGCTTTCCTCGCAAAGCGCGGGTGAATGCTGAGATCGCAGAGGCGACGGAAAAGCGTTCCGAATCGCAACAGACACTCAGCGCCCATCTGCAACAGCAACTCGCAGAAGTCCAGCAGGAGTATGTAAAAGCAACAAGCGATGAAGAGCTGCTGAAGGAATATCGAGAAGGTCTGATTCCACAGTCCGACGCAGCCTACCGGGCAACACTGAGCGCCTACTCCTCGAATCGTGAGCAGTTTATTCATGTGCTCTCGTACTTCACAGACGTTCTCGGCTTGAGGCTCGAATATGCGCAGACTCTTGTTGATCACGAAACTACTTTGGCACACCTCGAAACTCTGACAGGAGCGACACTGCGATGAACAAGTATGTCTTGAGAACCTCTCTCGTCTGGATCACTGTCCTCGCAGTTGTCGCAGGGATTTGGGCATACCGTTCCCATTTGGCGAAACAACCCAGATCCATGAATATGCCGGGGTCCGGGGATGTGCAGCCTGTAGCCTCTGGTCCGCCTCCCGCTGCGAACGAGACAGCGTCAGCCATGCCGGAACAGAAGATGGCAACACCGCTCGTTCCCGTCCAACTCACGCCAGAGCGGATGCAGAGTATCGGCGTAAGAACGGACACCGTCGAATACAAACGACTGAGTGACGACATACGTGCGACTGGCACCGTAGACATCAATGAGCGTCTTCTCTCCTACGTGCAGGTGCGCTTCCCTGGCTTCATACGCAAAGTATTTGCCAATGCCACCTATCAGTACGTGCGCAAGGGCGAACCACTCTTCACCATCTACAGCCCGGACCTTGTGGCAACCCAGCAGGAGTATCTGCTGGCACGACAGAATCAGAAGGCATTGAGTGGCACCACTGTGGATGGAGTCGCATCTGGAGCAGAGTCGTTGTCGGCAGCAGCAGAACAACGACTGGAGCAATGGGAGGTTCCGCAGAGTGAGATCGCAAAGCTGAAGGAAACCGGGAAACCGGTTACCGATCTCACCATCAACTCCCCGGTTGAGGGATACATTACCGAGCGAAATACTCTACCCAATATGTACGCCGAGCCTTCGACGAAGCTTTACACCGTTGCCGATCTTTCGCGCGTGTGGGTCTATGCCCAGGTATTCCAGAACGACGTCGGCCGCGTGAAGCCCGGTGATACCGCACAGATCACCGTTGATTCGTATCCCGGCCGCACATTCTCCGGCCAGATTGAAGAGATACTGCCGCAAGTGGATGTCGCAACACGCACCGTTCGTGTGCGGCTGGCGATGGCGAATCCGGGACTCAAATTGAAGCCTGGCATGTTCGTGAATGTCGATGTGAAGACCAGTCTGGGACGTCAGCTTGTTGTTCCTGCCTCGGCTGTCTTCCAGTCCGGAACCAGACAATTAGTCTTCCTCAATCACGGTAACGGCAGTCTTGAGCCAAAAGAGATCACAGTCGGTTCCCGCGTTGGTGATGACTTCGTTGTGCTCAAGGGATTGGAAGCGCATCAGTCGATCGTCACTTCAGCCAACTTCCTTATCGATTCGGAAAGTCAGCTGCAAGCGGCAGCAGGTTCCTTTACACCGCCTCCCCCAGGTGCCGGGAGCAATGCTCCGTCGGCGGCGCCAACTGTTGCAAAGGTGAACGTCGACTTTACTACCGATCCCAATCCACCTCAAAAAGGCAGCAACATCTTCCGAGTAAAGGTCACAAATGCAGATGGAAGCCCCACTACTGGAGCCGAAGTTACAGCCACGTTTTATATGGCAGCTATGCCGGCAATGGGAATGGCTGCAATGAACACGACTGCCAACCTCACTGAACAAAGCACCGGCATGTACGAGGGAAGTGGCTCGCTCGGCTCCGGAGGCACATGGCAGGTGACTATCTCTGTCCAGAAAAACGGTCAAGTGCTCGCTACAAAGCAATTGCGTGTGAACGCGACAGGAGGCATGTAATGCTCTCCAGAATTATTGACATTTGCGCACGCAATCGTTTCATGGTCTTTACGGCAGTGTTGCTGCTCACCCTCGCCGGAATCTGGTCGTTGCAGCACGTACCGCTGGACGCCCTGCCAGACATTTCGGACGTGCAGGTGATCGTTCATACGAGTTGGGCGGGTGAGCCGCCCGACGTCATCGAAGACCAGGTGACCTATCCGATCGTTACCAGCCTGCTGGCCGCCCCTCATGTCAAAGCGGTTCGCGCGCAGACCATGTTCGGAGATTCCTACGTCTATGTAGTCTTTCAGGATGGCACGGACCTCTACTGGGCTCGTTCGCGGGTCATTGAGTACCTGCAACAGATCGGGGGGCGGTTGCCGGAGAATGTACATCCGTCAATCGGTCCTGACGCGACGGGCGCAGGCTGGGTCTACGAGTATGCCATCGTCGACAAGAGCGGCAAGCACAGTCTTGCCGACCTGCGAAGTTTGCAGGACTGGCATCTACGGTATGCCTTGGAGACCGTGCCTGGAGTTGCTGAGGTTGCCAGCATAGGGGGCTTCGTCCGGCAGTATCAGGTACAGCTCGATCCCAACAAATTGCTTGCCTATGGGATCCCGCTTTCTATGGTCATCGACAAAGTAAAGATGAGCACAAATGAAGTCGGCGGCCGCGTTCTTGACTTGAGCGGCGCGCAGTACATGATCCGCGGCCTCGGCCATCTGCGCTCGCTGGATGATCTCGCCACGGTAGCCGTCGGCAGCAAAAATGGAACACCTATTCTTGTGCGCGATTTGGGAACGGTAAGCTTCGGCCCGGATATCCGCGAAGGGGTTGCAGAGTGGAATGGAGAAGGTGAAACCGTCGGTGGAATCATCGTCATGCGTCAGGGACTGAATGCGCTGAACGTCATTAATGGAGTGAAGCAGAAGCTGCGTGAGATCGCACCGTCCCTACCGCCTGGCGTTCAAATCATGACGGGATACGATCGTTCCGATCTGATCGATGCCTCGATCAAGACGCTACAACGGGATTTGTTGGAAGAAGCCATTATCGTCAGCCTGGTGATCATTGTCTTTCTGTTTCATTTTCGCTCCGCACTCATCGCAATCCTCGCCTTGCCCATCGCGGTGCTGGTGTCTTTCATCCCGATGTACTGGCTGGGAGTGACCTCCAACATCATGTCGCTGGGCGGCATCGCGTTGGCGGTTGGAGTGCTCGTCGATGCGTCGATTGTCATGGTCGAGAACGGCTACCGGCATCTGTCTGAACGGCAGGAAAACGATGCCAATCCGGTTTTGGAACCGGAACGACAGAAAATTCTCATCAACGCGGCCAAGCAGGTCGGCCCAGCACTGTTCTTCTCACTGCTGATTATCGTTGTCTCGTTCTTACCCGTGTTCCTGCTCGAAGCTCAGGAAGGACGTATGTTCCGCCCGCTGGCGTGGACCAAGACTCTGGCAGTCGGTTCTTCGTCCATCCTCGCCATCACGCTTGTGCCGGTCCTGATGGTGATGCTTATTCGAGGCCGACTGCGACCGGAACGTGTCAATCCTATCTCGCGGATCACGCAGGCGATCTACCTGCCTATCCTGCGGTTTTGCCTGCACCATCGCTGGCTCACCATTGCCGTCAACGTAGTCTTCTTGGTGGTCACGTTTCCGCTTGCATCGCGCCTGGGCAGCCAGTTTATGCCGCCGCTTTTTGAAGGCTCCACCTTATATATGCCGACTGCACTTCCCGGCATCTCCATTGAGCAGGCGAAGGTTCTCCTCCAGCAGCAGGATCGTGTTCTTCGCAGCTTTCCAGAAGTGGCCAGTGTGTTTGGTGCTGTTGGCAGATCAGACAGCGCAACCGACAACGCCCCTCTCGATATGTATGACACAACGGTCATGCTTAAGCCACGGGAGCTGTGGCCCGCTGGGATGACATACGAAAAGCTCATTCAGGAAATGGACGACAAGCTCCAGTTTCCTGGTCTCTCGAACACATGGACTATGCCAGTCGAAAATCGCCTGGATATGGAACTGACGGGCATCAAAACGCCGCTGGGCATGAAGGTGCAAGGGCCTAACGTAGATGGTATCCAACAACTTGCTTCACAGATTCAGAATGTTCTTTCCGGCCTACCGCGGGTGCGATCTGTCTTTTCTGAGAAGGTCGCGCAGGGTTTCTACGTTAACGTCGATGTCAACCGGGAGGAGGCGGCGCGTTACGGTCTGACCATTGCCGACGTTCAGACAGCGGTCTCATCCGGAATTGGTGGGCAGAATATTGCCGAAAACATCGAAGGCCGCGAACGCTATCCAATCAACGTCCGCTACCAGAGAGACTTCCGCGACAATGTCGAGAAGATGCGTGGAGTGCTTATCGGCACTCCGTCGGGTGCGCAAATTCCGCTAAGCCAGGTGGCGCGGATCGCCTTCACACATGGCCCTGCCATGATTCGGGACGAAGATGGCGCGCTGACCGGATACATCTACATCGATCTCAAAAACACAGACTACGGCGGCTTCGTTCGAAATGCGGCCAAGCTCCTTCGCGACAAATTGGCTCTGCCAGCTAACTACTCCTTTCAGTGGTCGGGAGAGTACGAACTCGAACTGCGCGCCAAGCAGCGGCTGCAACTGATTCTGCCGGTCGTCTTCTTCGTTATTTTCTTATTGCTGTATCTGGTCTTTCACTCGGTAGCCGAAGCGCTTGTCCTCGTCTTTCCCACCATCTATGCAATGAGTGGAGGACTGCTCTTGCAATGGCTGCTCAAATACAACTTCAGCGTTGCCGTAGCGGTCGGCTACATCGCGCTCTTTGGCATCGCGGTCGAAACGGGAGTCGTCATGGTGGTTTATCTCCATGAAGCGCTCGAACATAAATTGCAATCCGGCAACCCCTTAACGAAGGCAGATGTGGAAGCGGCGGCCATCGAAGGTGCCGTTCAACGCTTACGGCCAAAGCTCATGACGGTATGCGCGGTCCTAGCCAGCCTCGTGCCCATCCTATGGGAATCGGGCATTGGCTCAGACGTGATGAAGCCGATTGCCGCGCCTATCGTCGGCGGCATGATCACTTCAACTGTTCACGTCCTGATCCTGGTTCCGGTCTTCTTTGTGATGATGAAGGAACGGGCTCTCAAACGTGGAAAGCTCACGACGCGCAACATTTCAGATGAAATTGCGACGGCCAATTCGTAGAGAATCAGGTAAGCGGATTCTGTCGCTATGAACATGACCGCTGTGCTCACAGGCGCCGCGGTCTTGCTCTCTTTTCGCCGGGGATCAAAGAGTCCCTGCCTGATAGAAGATCAGGATCCCGAGTCCGATTAGTACGATGGGAGTGACACGGTGCCCATAACGGCGGATCGGTGCGCCCAATTTGGGATGATTGACCATCCAATGCGCGAAAAAGCACCACAGTGCAGTCATCACAGCGAATATCAGGCCGATCACGACAAGTTCGTGTGCCGATCGGATGGCAAATGTAGGTGTGTAGATGCCGATGTTGTCGCCACCATTCGCCAGCGTTACGAACGCCACTGTAGCAGCGCGTCCGTTACCTCCGGCATAAGCGTGACGCTCTAAACTTTCTTCTGTCGCATCACGTCCGCGGTAAAGATCAAAGAGTTTCTTCATGCCAATCAGAATTGGGACTGCTGCCAGCAGCCCGACATAGGTACGAGGGATCACTAGAGAGAGCAAGGACGCTGCTACGCTTACGCAAAACAAAGCGGCGATTCCGAGGTACTGACCGAGCACAATGTCTCTCGCGCGGAACTTCGGATCTGCGAAGAACCCGAGCAACACAAAGACATCATCGATATTGGTCGAAGCAAACAGTGCAATGGCCAAGCTAGGTATCGCGAATAAAGATTCCATTCATCAGACCGTTGTATTCAGGAGCGCCAAAATACACCGTACTTCAATCGGACAGGGGGCGGTTGAAGTATGCGCTGCGCCACCGCTATCTGCCTATCCGCAGCCGCATCCTTTGCCATGAATAGCCCTTCGATCATAAGAATGGGGACTACAGCGAACGCGGCCCCAGAAACTACTCCATTTTTCGTGGATTCAGCAACAGCCACAGCTCTCACCCCGGAAAGCCCGTAGTCCCTCGACTATCAGAATGGGCAATGCCAGGAGTGCTGCCGTTGAATCCATCCAGCTGATGTGCCAGAGGGCATTGATAACCAATCCCGCCAAACTTATCGCGGCAAGATAGGCACAGGTAGCCGATTGTACGGCATCCGCAGCCAAGGCTCGGTTGTTTGTCCGTTGTGCAGTTCTACGCTTTGCCCAGGCCAGAATCGGCATCACGATAAGGGCAGCAAACGTGATTGCTATCCCGCTGCAACTCGTTTCCGGCTTAACACGGTATAGGAGCGAAAGGACAGTCACGAGTGCGACTACCCCTGCTAGGACAAAGAGCAGGATTCCAGCCAATCGTGCGGCATGGTTGGCCTTGAGTGGAAACGATGGAAGAATCGCTAGTAGAACCACGGTCGCAGACAGTAGCTCTACAAAGCTGTCAGCACCAAATGCCAGCAGCGCGGGGCTATGTGCTGAGATGACTCCATAGAAAGACACCCCGCACTCGATCATCATCCATGCCAGCGTGATGCCCTGCAGCCACGCTACTTGGCGCGCCGTGTTCATAGGTAGAGAGCTGGAATGAGTTTGGACTGTATGAGCACAGGAGAATGTACCGAACTGCTAACGATGCTGTATTACGACCGATTATATGAAAGCGTACCCGCGGCAGCATGTTGCTACGGCGCGTCTTCAACCGGATGGACTTGGAACCCCTTAATTTCTGAGCTGAAGTACCGCCGCCTCATCCAGAACGCCACGTTGACCAGCCCAATGAGTGCGGAACTTCGATCAGCGGCCCGACGACGCCGACGAAGGCCTCGCCGGATTTCAATCCGAAGACGGCCACTGCTACCGCTATCGCCAGCTCGAAATTGTTGCCCGCGGCTGTGAACGATAGTGTTGCGGATTGCGCGTAGTCCGCGCCCAGCTTATTGCCCATCCAAAAGCTGACCAGGAACATGATGAGGAAGTAGATGACAAGCGGGATCGCTATCTTAACCACATCCAGCGGGAGTCTCACGATCAAATCGCCCTTGAGAGAAAACATGACGAGAATCGTGAACAGCAGCGCGACGAGGGTCAGAGGGCTGATGCGAGGAATGAAGCGAGTCCGATACCACTCCTCGCCCTTGGCGCGGATCAGCAGGAAACGGGTGACGAAGCCAGCGACAAACGGCACCCCCAGATAAAGTCCCACGCTCTTCGCAATCTGGCCGATGCCAATAGGAACAATGGTTCCCTCAAGCCCGAACCATTTCGGCAGGACCGTCAGGAAGACCCAGGCATAGAGGCTGTAGAAGAGCACCTGGAAGACGCTGTTGATGGCAACGAGCCCAGCAACATAATCCGTGTCGCCTTCCGCGAGTTCATTCCAGACGAGCACCATTGCGATGCAGCGGGCGATGCCGATCAGGATCAGCCCGCGCATATAGGCGGGCTCGCCCCGGAGGAAAAGTATGGCCAGGAGGAACATCAGTACCGGGCCAATAAGCCAGTTCTGCACGAGCGACAGCCCGAGAACGCGCTTGTTGCGGAATACCTCTCCCAGCTTTTCGTATCGCACCTTCGCCAGAGGCGGAAACATCATAATGATGAGGCCGATAGCGATAGGGATGTTTGTTGTACCAGTCTGAAAGCGGTTGACGAAGCCGGCGGACGATGGAATGAAGTGGCCGATAGCAACGCCAATCGCCATAGCAAGAAAGATCCAGAGCGTCAGAAATCGGTCGAGAAACGAGAGCTTCTTTCGAGCGGCAGGGGCACAGACGCGGCCTTGAGTAACGGGGGCGGTGGACATTAGCAGGCCTCGCAGGATGCTTCTTGGATGGTTGTAGGTAATGGAGCGCCTTCGAGCAGGGCATACTTCGCCGGAGAGCAACACGCTTTTGTCAGCCGCGCCCTGTCAGCCTGCATTGTCTTTTCTTCTTTCAGCCAGCCGAGCGTCTGCCGCAGGATCTGTGCCGCTCCGATATGCGGAGGCATGACGATCCGATAGTGCATCCACTTCCCCTCCCGTCGCCCCGCGACGATACCGGCGCTGCGGAGGTAAGCCAGGTGACGCGAGATCTTCGGTTGAGGGCCGCCAAGAATCTCAACAAAATAGCAAACACAAATCTCCTGGTCGCCAATGAGATTCAGTATCCGGAGCCGGGTGTTATCCCCGAGAGCCTGAAAGAACCGTTCCACGTTGAAGGTCTGCTTCGCTGCCATATATTTATGTATACGCCTTGACGTATGCGAAAGCAAGACATATAGTCGCCTAAGCGAATGTTTGGAGGCAATATGTCAGAGCAGCTATTGGATTCGGTGAAGTCGAAGTACGGCGCGGTCGCGGAGAGCACATTATCGAACGACCACGCGGGTGTGAAGGCGGTTGCGGAGGCGTTTGGTTACAGCGCTGAAGAGCTCACTTCAATTCCAGCAGGGGCTAATATGGGCCTCTCCTGCGGCAATCCCACAGCTACAGCCCACCTGAGAGCCGGAGAGGTTGTGGTTGATCTTGGCTCAGGCGGCGGTCTTGACGTTTTTCTAGCTTCGAAGATGGTTGGGCCAGAGGGCCGCGCCATCGGCATCGATATGACCACGGCGATGATCGAGCGCTCGCGTGAGAATGCGCAGCAGGGCGGCTACACCAATGTGGAGTTCTACCAGTCCACCATCGACCGGATTCCGCTCCCGGACGCTTCCGTCGATTGCGTCATTTCGAACTGCGTCGTGAATCTGGCGCCGGACAAGCCTGCTGTCTTCCGCGAGATCGCGCGCGTCCTGAAGCCAGGTGGCCGGGTTGCCCTCAGTGATATTGCACTGAAACATGAGTTGCCGGAAGCCGTTGCTCAAAGCATGGCGGCGTACGTCGGCTGCATCGCAGGAGCCATCCTCATAGACGACTACCGCGCAGGATTGCTCGCAGCAGGATTTCAGCACGTCGAGATCGTGGATAGTGGGGCAGACTTAAACGCATACGCCAAGGTTGAAAATCAGGCGGCTTGCTGCTCTCCCAGCATGGAAGCTGGCAGTCCGTTCCAAGTGATCGAGGCGGCTTGCTGCACCCCAGCAGCCAGCGAGCCATCGTTGCACGATGAGTTGACGACACTTCTCTCTCAATATGACGTGAACGCCGCGGCCGCCAGCGTCAAGGTATATGCCGTAAAGCCAGTCAAGACTGCTCAAACGGCTTGCTGTGGCCCGACCTGCTGCGCTCCAGCGGCGGCACAGTGACCATCGCCCTTCAAACCGACGACGGATTGCAGGCTCAGTTGGAACTGGCTCGACAGGTTCAGCTGCGCTTACTTCCGGACCGGCGCTGCTGCCTTAGCGACTGGGAGGTAGCTTTTTCCTACGAATCGGCTGGATTTGTAAGCGGCGACTATGTCGATTTGATTCCGGCGGGAGCCGACGCGTTCTATTTTGCTCTCGGCGATGTGTCGGGCAAAGGGGTGGCAGCGTCGATGCTGATGTCTCATTTGCATGCCACGCTGCGGACATTGCTGCCTTCAAACCGGACGATTGAAGAAGTAGTGACCACCGCGAGCAGCACCTTCTGTCAGAGCGCACTTCCTGCTCAATTTGCGACATTAGTGCTGGGCAAAGCAGATCGCAGCGGGAATGTCGAGTTAGTCAACGCAGGTCACAACCCAGTCCTGCTTGTCGAAGGCGCTGAAGTTGAGGTCATTGCGGCTGCGAGCCTTCCTCTCGGCATGTTTTGCTCGACTGATTTCACGAGCGTAAAGCGAAGTGTTAGCCCAGAGAGCACGCTGTTCCTGTATTCGGACGGGATTACAGAATCAACCGATAGAACCGGAAACGAGTTTGACCTGAACCGGCTCACCGAAACGCTCCTTCAATCTAGAAATCGGCTCCCATCTGAGCTGGTGGAAACAATCCAACGCACCATCATTGGCTTCACCAATGGTGCGCAACCAAGCGATGACCGCACAATGCTTGCGCTTCGCTGGTCACCGAAAGGAATTTGAACAATGCCACATTACAACGTCTTGTTCCTCTGCACAGGAAATTCCGCACGTTCGATCATGGCCGAGGCAATCATGAAACGGAAAGGGATGCCGACCTTCACCGCCTACAGTGCCGGAAGTCACCCTTCCGGTTCGGTGCGGCCCGAGGCCCTCAGCCAGATCGAGAACGCGGGTTTGAGCACTGAGAACTTCCGGAGCAAGTCCTGGGATGAGTTCTCTAAGCCGGATTCCCCCTCGCTTGATTTCGTCTTCACCGTCTGCGATAACGCAGCGAACGAGGTCTGTCCTTTGTGGCCTGGTCAGCCCATGACGGCGCATTGGGGTATCCCCGACCCCGCCGCCGTCCAAGGAACGCCAGAAGAGATCGAGCATGCTTTTAGTCAGGCTTTCACTATGCTCGACCGACGCATCAGCCTGTTTCTCTGTCTTCCGCTCGCGACGCTCGATACGTTCTCCTTGCAGAAGGAAATCGACAACATTGGGAAGCGGTAGACGCTCGGAGATGCGATTCCACGCTCAACACGATTACAACCGGGAGACACGATGCATAAGGTAATTTTCGCCTGCGTACATAATGCCGGCCGCTCACAGATGGCCGCTGCTTTCTTCAACCAGCTTGCTGACCGAACCAAGGCTGAAGCTGTCTCGGCAGGCACCGAGCCAGGATCGCGAGTGCATCCAGAGGTTCTTGCCGCCATGCAGGAGATTGGCATTGACCTCAGCGCCGCCAAGCCACAAAAGCTGACCCAGGAACTTGCAAACGATGCAGCCCTGCTCATCACCATGGGTTGCGGCGACAAATGCCCCTACGTTCCGGGCCTTCGCCGGGATGACTGGCCATTGCCCGATCCAAAAGGTCGTCCCATGGATGAGGTTCGTGCGGTGCGCGACAATATCAAGGTTCGTGTTGCAGAACTCATTCAGGCTGAGGGATTGGAGAAGGAGGCAGCGTGACTATTCGCCCATCCTGCATCTCCTCCGCCAACATCAAGTAGCAGCGCCCGGTTTGCAGCAGTTGCTGGCAGGGCCCAAGATGCCTCAACCCAAGCGTCTTTCACGACGAGACCGTAGGTCGTACGCAGCATCTCCTGCCTTATTAGGCCGCGCGTAGAACATCCCGATCTACGTCGAATGCAAACGTTGGCTCATAGGTCGCGGGAAACGTCTTTCAAGTGAACCGATTACCAAGTCCGCTGCGCATTCCGTAATCTGGCGTAACTAAGGATAATCAGCAGAAATAAAGTCCGCCGCAAGCGGAGCCAAGGTATTGAAACGACAGTGGATGCGCGGTGTACCTGAACTCGTATCTTAGTGCAGGGACCACCCCGAAAACGCCCAAATCACAGCGCACTAACGAGCGCGGCAAGTCTCTGATTCAACATAGGATATTGGTATTTTAGATGGTGCCGGGAGGGGGGGTCGAACCCCCATGGAGTTGCCTCTCGGCGGATTTTGAGTCCGCTGCGTCTGCCAGTTCCGCCATCCCGGCCTTTAGCTCAGGAGCCACCTCACCCCGCCTGGCTTTCGCGGGACACAGGCTCCATGACCATCGTCAGTCTCGCACGGCAGCCTGCCGGTCGCAAGCTGATAGCCGCGCCGGAATGAACCAGGCGATTCCGAGGACTCGCCGGCCAAACTACCTGCTCGCGGGCAACACCAGATACTGCTCCAGCTTCCCGTCAGGCTCTTCGTAAGTCGTTACCGTCAAGTGCCGATCGGGAAACTCCACGCGAAACGCTCGAAAGATCATTCCGCCGCGCGGCTGCTCCGCGATCTGCGTAAAGCTCTGCGGCTTGCCCAGAGGCTTCAGGCTGCTCGCAAAGTCCTGGATCGCCTCCGCAGTGAAGTAGTTGTTGCATAGCTCCGTCAATTGCGAGCGGTCGAGTTGCCCATTCTGTAGCCCGGTGAAGATCGTCAGCGCGCGCTCTTCCGCGGCTTTTGCTCCACTATCCTGCGCGACATTCGTGCCCGGCGCGAGCACAATCGGGGCGAGAGCGCGGGCGATCGTCGCCGCCGCGCTGGATGCATCGATATTTGTCAGCACCGTCACGGCCGCTCTGCTGTCCGGATAAATCGTGTTCTGCGAGACGAAGCCGGAGACCTCGCCGCTATGCGAGATTACGTGTTGCCCATCGTGCTCGCTCACCTGCACACCCAGCCCATAGCCTGTCTCTTTCCCATTCTTCAGCTTCACGTTCGCGAACATTGCGTCATACGATTCCGGCTTCAGCAAAGAGCGGTTCATCATGCTGATATTCCACAGCGCCAGGTCGCGCGGCGACATCGCGAGTTCGCCCGCGGCGAACATCCATCCTGTGCCTTCCAGCGGCGCCGGCCGCAGTGGGCCAAGCGCATGCTGGTAGTAGCCCGTAGGATCGGTCGGTGGCAAATGGCTCGCATCCTGGTCGCGCACGCCGCCCATGTGCAGCGGCTCAAAGATGCGCGCGCGCAACTGCTCCACCAGTGGCTTGCCGCCGACTATCTCCGCAATCCTGCCGGCAATCACATAGTTCGTATTTGAATACTGCCACTGCGTCCCCGGATCGAAGTCCAGCGGCTTTTTGCCCCACACATCCAGGATGTGCTGCGGATTGCTGGGCCCCATCATCGACGTCATCACGTAGTCTTCCGGCCAGTAGTCCTGATAGCCCGCGGTCATCGAAAGCACCTCCCGCACCGTTACCTCATTCGCGCGGGTCAGCTCCGGCAGATACTTTCCAACCGGGTCATCCAGCGTCATCTTGCCATCTTCGACCAGCATCAGGATCAGCGCCGCCGTGAACTGCTTGCTCACTGAGCCGATCGAATACTGCATGTCGGTCGTCGCCGGCATCGGCGGCTGGAGTCGCGCCTTGCCATACGCGTGCAGGTAGACAATCTTCCCGTTCTCGACCAATGCAATCGAGGCGCTCGGGATCCCGGTATCCGCAATCACCTTCTCGACCGACTGATCGGCGCGTGCCGTGTCTGCCGCGTTTAGCGTGTTCTCGGTCTGTGCAGATAAACTTGCAGGAAGCAGCAGGGAAGCAGCCGTAAGCAGAAATATCGCGGAGCGCATGGTCGCGAGAGTATCAAGAATTCCTGCAACGGGCACTCTTCTGTATCCATTACAGTTGGATTTCCTCCCTCCCTCCGGGGCATACTGCTATCGAGCACATTCGGAGATTCGCGGAGGAGGAATATGTCGGCAGACGACGGCATCAGCAAGGTGATTGAGGGCTACCGCCGCTTCCGTGAAGAGGTGTACCCGGAGCATCGCGAGCTTTTTGAGGAGCTCAGGAACCAGCAGAATCCGCAGGTGCTCTTCATCACCTGCGCCGACAGCCGCATCGATCCCTCGCTCATTACCCACACTGAGCCGGGCGATCTGTTTATCTGCCGGAACATTGGCAATATTGTGCCCGCCTACGGAGAGATGCTGGGCGGCGTCTCTGCTGTTGTGGAGTACGCGGTCACCGCCCTCAAGGTCACAGATGTCATCGTCTGCGGTCACTCCGACTGCGGTGCCATGAAGGCCCTTCGCGATCCCTCCTCGCCCTCGCTCTCCGCCATGCCCACCGTCAAAAGCTGGCTGCGGAATGCCGATGCCGCGCTGGGGGTGGTCCGCGCCAAATACCCCAGCTCCTCTGGCGATCACATGACCAGGGCCCTGATCGAGGAAAACGTGCTCCTCCAGCTCCAGCACCTCAGAACCCACCCTGCCGTAGCCGCGGGCCTTGCCTCGGGGACCGTCCGCCTGCATGGCTGGATCTACAACATAGGCGACGGCCGGGTACTCGCCTTCGATTCGGCCAAACAGGGGTTCGCTCCACTGGAGGAGGTCCTTGGGATCCAGCCAGCCGAAACCCCCGCCAGCTGATCCGGCCGGTTGTCCTGCAAAAATTAGCTACCTCTCTATTTTCACTTACTTATCGTAAGCAACTGAAGCTTCTACTTCCATCTAAATCCGCCCTCTCTGCCCCAAAAATCTCTTGGAATCCCACCATGCGATTCCCGCATCAGATAGATTGACAATAAGTCACTCAAGTGCCACAGTGATCGAAAGCACGAGCGACGAGGTCAGGAGAGCTATGGCAAAGATTATCGGTATCGATTTGGGAACCACCAATTCCGTGGTAGCCGTCATGGAAGGCGGGGAGCCCAAAGTCATCCCCAACAGTGAGGGTGACCGCACGACTCCGTCCATTGTGGCATTTACCAAGACCGGGGAACGGCTGGTAGGCCAGACGGCAAAGCGGCAGGCGGTGACGAACCCGCAGAACACTATTTATTCCATCAAGCGCTTCATGGGCCGCCGCGCCAATGAAGTCAACGACGAAATGAAGATGGTGCCCTATACGGTCAAAGCGCAGGGCGACCACGTCGTCATCGAGGCCCAGGGCAAGGACTACACACCGCCCGAGATTTCGGCGATGATCCTCCAGAAATTGAAGCAGGCGGCAGAAAGCTATCTCGGAACCACGGTGACCGAGGCAGTCATTACGGTGCCTGCGTACTTTAATGACGCGCAGCGCCAGGCCACCAAGGACGCCGGCCGTATCGCCGGTCTGGACGTGAAGCGCATCGTCAACGAGCCCACGGCGGCAGCGCTGGCCTACGGTCTCGACAAGAAGAAGGACGAGACCATAGCGGTCTACGACTTCGGCGGCGGTACCTTCGATATCTCCATTCTCGAGGTCGGCGAAGGCGTCATCGAAGTGAAGTCCACCAATGGCGACACCCACCTGGGCGGCGACAACATCGACCAGCGGATCGTCGACTGGCTGATCGATGAGTTCAAGAAGGACGAAGGACTGGACCTTCGCTCGAAGGGCAACGAAATGGCCCTCCAGCGTCTGAAACAGGCCGCTGAGGCAGCCAAGATCGAGCTTTCCACGGCGATGGAGACGGAAATCAATCTGCCCTTCATCACCGCGGACGCAAGCGGTCCGAAGCACCTGGTCCGCAAGCTGACCCGCGCCAAGCTGGAGCAGCTGGTGGATGACATCCTGCAGCGCTCGATCGAGCCGTGCAAAAAGGCCATGAGCGATGCCGGCGTGAAGGCGGACCAGATTCAGGAAGTCGTGCTGGTCGGCGGGCAGACCCGCATGCCGAAAATTCAGCAGATCGTAAAAGATCTCTTCGGCAAGGAGCCCCATCGTGGCGTGAACCCCGATGAGGTGGTTGCGATCGGTGCAGCCGTGCAGGCTGGCGTGCTGGCAGGTGAGGTTAAGGATCTGCTGCTGCTTGATGTCACGCCGCTGACGTTGTCCATTGAAACGGCAGGCGGCATTGCGACGCCGATGATCGCGCGCAATACCACCATCCCGACCAAGAAGACCGAGACTTTCTCGACCTTCGCGGACAACCAGAGCGAAGTCGAAGTCCACGTGTTGCAGGGCGAGCGCTCGATGGCGGCCGACAACCGCACGCTTGGCAAGTTCAAGCTGGGCGGCATCGTGCCGGCTCCGCGCGGCGTGCCGCAGATCGAAGTCACCTTCGACATCGATGCCAACGGCATCCTGAACGTGCTCGCGAAGGACCGCGGGACGGGCAAAGACCAGAAGATCACCATCACGTCCTCTTCGGGTTTGAGCAAAGAGGAAGTGGAGCGCATGGCGCGCGATGCCGAATCGCATGCGAGCGAGGACAAGGAGAAGCGCGACCAGATCGAGGCCCGCAACGCGCTCGACAGCATGGTCTACAACATCGAGAAGATGTTGAAGGAGAGCGGCGACAAGGTCTCCGGCTCGGAGAAGAGCGATGTCGAATCCGCTCTGGCCGACGCCAAGAAGACTCTGGAAGGCACGCCGAGCGCGAGCGAGCTGAACGGTGCACGGGAGAAACTGACCGCTGCCTCGCACAAACTGGCCGAGGCCATGTACAAGGCCACCGCCAACGCGGCTCCAACCGACGGCGCCCAGGCTGCTGCCGGAACCACGGCAGAAGCGGGCGCAGGCGAGCCCAAGAAGGACGAGGGTGTTATCGACGCCGAGTATGTGGACGTCGAAGACAAGAAGTAAACGCGGACGGAAGTAACGCATCGGCAGATGACCCGAATGTCGTCTGCCGGGGCACTGGTAAGGGGCGCTCGCAGCAATTGTGAGCGCCCCTTGCGATATCCGGCCGATAAAAGCAGTACGCAAAGAAGTAGAGGTGAAGGATGCAGCAGAGAAACGGGCACACAAACAACGACGCGCCCGCACAGGCGAAGGCGGTCGTCGAGGGACAGACAATGACCAACACCATGTGGCGGTGCGTGCAAT
Source organism: uncultured Acidobacteriaceae bacterium (assembly GCA_963797895.1). GTDB lineage: Bacteria > Acidobacteriota > Terriglobia > Terriglobales > Acidobacteriaceae > KBS-83. The sequence goes on along the minus strand of CAWCRD010000003.1, from coordinate 269,813 downwards.
GGCGGGCAGGACAGATCCTGAACAAGGTGCTGTTCAACTCCAAATCCGAAGCGGAGAAATTCTGCGCGCAGATGCATCGCGCCGAGCCGGACATCTTCTGGCGTATGGAGCCGGTCGAAGCGCGGCTGGTCTGGAACTAAAAGATCAACTGACGCCCCATCCCGGCCAAGCCGGGGTGGGGTTGTTTTTAGCAGTACTCTAATCAACGATGCCATCAACACAGAACAAGGACTATTACGGAACTCTCGGGATCAAGAAAACGGCCACGGCGGATGAGATCCGCAAGGCCTTCCGCAAGCTTGCGCGCAAATATCACCCTGATGTGAATCCCGGCGACAAAAAGGCGGAAGAGAAGTTCAAGGAAATCTCCGAAGCCAACGACATCCTAAGCGACGACAAGAAGCGCAAGATCTACGACCAGTTCGGCTTCTACTCCGACCAGATCGATCCCGCGCAGGCCGAGGCGGCCGCTCGCGGCGGCTATGGACGTCCGCGCGCCGGCGGGGCAGGTCCGCAACAGGGCATTCCCTTCGACTTCGAAGGTTTTGATTTTTCCAACTTCGAAGGCGGTCCTGCGGCACAGCAACATCAGGCGCCATCGGGCGCACCTGGAGGCACCGGCTGGGGCGGTTTCCGCGACATCTTCTCCGGGATTTTTAATCAGGCAGGCGGAAGACAGGCGGAGCGCGGTCCGCAGCCCGGCACCGACATCGAATACACCGTCAACGTGGATTTCTGGACCGCCGTTCGCGGCGGCACCGCGCGGCTGCAGATTCTGCGCCAGGAGACCTGCCCCACGTGCCACGGCAAAGCCTCATCCGGCGTGCCGATACAGTGCCCAGAGTGTCACGGCACAGGCCACGTCACGCAGATGGGCGGGCGCATGAAATTCAATATTCAGTGCCCGCGCTGCGGTGGCTCGGGCCGCATTGAGGAGAGTTGCCCCACCTGCCACGGTGACGGCACCGTACAGCGTCCGGAGACGATTGAGTTCCGCATCAAGGCGGGCACCCGCGACGGACAGCGCATTCGGCTTGCAGGCAAGGGCAATGCCGGCACGAATGGCGGTCCGGCGGGCGATCTTTATCTCATCATCCGCTCGGGCCCGCATCCGGTTTTCCATCGCGTGGCCGACAACATTGAGATCAACGTGCCGGTTCGTGTCGATGAGGCCGCACTGGGCGCGAAGATCGACGTGCCCACCATCGACGGCCGTGCGCAGTTGCGTATCCCGCCCGGTACCCAGAGCGGCCAGAAGCTGCGCCTGCGGGAGAAGGGTGTCCCGTCAGCCGCAAAGGAGGGCCACCGTGGCGATCAGATCGTTACGGTTGACATTACGGTGCCGCAGCTTCGCGACGAGCGCTCGAAGGAGATCCTCCGCGAGTTCGCGCAACTGAATCCCGACGACCCGCGGGCGGTGCTGTGGAGCAAGGTATAGGCGTGGAATGTTCCACGTGGAACATTATTGTATCTAAGATATATCTAGACTGCTTTCTTTCATTGCATGCCAGCAGCTGACGCAATGGTAGTAGTCAGCGGCTCGCGGAGCAGGGGCTCCAGCCTCGATCCCGTCCACAGCATGTAGTACTTACCGCAGCTACCGGCAATGTTGCTATGGCAGCCTTGCATGACCAGCAGGCGGCTATCGGACTTGTATTGGAAGCCGAAGTTCGCGTCCGCCGCGCCTTTCGGAGCGGTCAGGTTGAAGCCGGGCTCATAGACGCGGCCGTTCAACTCGTCCACGATGAAGAAGGTCGTGCAGCCGTCGCCACAGCCCCATTGCAGCAGGGCATAGTGCCCGCCGAAATTGCTTCCATGGCTTGATCCCTCAACGATCCGTGTGCGGAAATAGGCCTTGGTAGAGGTATTGATGATGGGCTCGGACTTTAATCCCGCGGGCACCTTCATGGCCGGATAGTCGGTTGCTGCCGGCGTCCAGCCTTGCTGGGCCTGAACCGGCTGGGCAAGTATGGATGCGACTGCAAAGGCGAAGGCGGCTGGTAGGAACCGAACGTTCTTCATGACGGAAGTGTGCGCCGACACCTAACGGATCACCAGCGAGTAATCACGATTCTCAGTTACCGAAGGTTAAAATGGTCCCAAAATTACACGCCCCACCTGAGGTGCAACTTTTGGTGAACAGGGTGATGGCCTGGGCAGAAGAGCAGCTCAAGTCGGGGGGCCGGGTTCCCGCCGCCGCAGCGTGGCTTCCGCGGGACAGTTCCGAGCCGGGATTCCGGAGTTTGGACGGTGTGGCGGCGGAGGCATCCATTGCACAGCAAGAGAGCCTGCTGGCTGCCGACCTCCAGGCACCATGGCGCCGGAATGAGCTGGCGGCCATCCTGCTGGCGGCTCCGGTGCTCTACGGCCGCAAGGGTTCTACGGAGCGGACCCAGGCGGTACGGCTGCACGTGGAGACAACGCGGGGAGGCAGCCTCCGGCTATTGTGCCGACATCCTTATGCCATACCGGATACGCGCCGCCGGACGGTGGCGCAGCGGCACCCGGAACCGCGTACACTTCAGCCATCCGGTGGCGCAGGAGAGCGATTCTTTCGCCCCGGTGTAGGAAAACGAGACGAATGCCGACGAAACGCAAGTCCAAGGGCGCCTACATGATCTCCGCTGTGGCGGAAATGTACGAGATTCACCCGCAGACTCTCCGCCTTTATGAGCGGGAAGGGCTGCTGAAGCCGTCGCGGACGGAGGGAAACACTCGCCTCTACACCGATGAAGACCTGGAGCGGCTCGAGTTCATTCTGAACCTGGCGCGCGATCTGGGCGTCAACATCTCCGGCATTGCCATCATCCTGCAGATGCGCGAGCGCATGGAGGAGATGAACCGGCAAATGCAGAGTTTTGTGGACTATGTGCGCTCAGAGATGTTGCAGCGCATGCAGCATGCCGTGCCTAACATGAATGATGCCGCCATGGTTCCGCTGCGCAAAGCGGTGGTCATCGATCCCGCGCCTGTCCGAGAACGGAAGCGCTAGCAACAGAAGGACTTACTGTTGTCGCCCGGCATACCATCGGTAAAAACAGTCGTAGGCAACGTTCCCCTGCAGGAGTAGTCTAAACAGCAGTCCCTTACGGGTGAACCGATTATCGCAATGCTTCATCTCCTGCTTTCGCTGGGCATTTTTGGCCTGATCACCTCCACCGTGTACGGCATCATGGTAGTTGCAGGAGTTTTTCATTTCCGCAGACACCGCCCTGTAGCCGACGGCGCATTCACCCCTCCCGTGAGCCTGCTAAAGCCGCTGCATGGAGCGGAGCCGAATCTTGCGGAGCATCTCGAAGGCTTCTTCCAGCAGGACTATCCGGCTTACGAGATTCTCTTCTGCGCCCGCACCTTGAATGATGCCGGCCTGAAGATTGCCCGCGAGGTCGCCTCGCGCCATCCGTCCATTCCTGCCCGTTTTTTCACCAGCGGCGAGCCGCCCTTTGCCAACGCGAAGGTTGCGTCGCTCGATCGCATGGCGCAGTCCGCACAGCACCCAATCCTGATCGTGAGCGACAGCGATGTCCGCGTTACGCCCGAGTATCTGCGGGCGGTCGTAGCCCCCTTCGCCGACGAGAAGATCGGTGTGGTGACCTGTCCGTATCGCGGCGTGCCCAGCCCCGCGCCGCCGGCGGGCAATCAAAGGGCTGCTGCGCTGTGGGCGCAACTGGAAGGCGCCGGCATGTCCATCGAAATGACCGCCGGCGTGCTGGTCGCCAACATGCTCGAAGGCATGCAGTTCGCACTCGGCCCCACCATGGCCGTGCGCAGCGCCTGTGTTGAGGAGATCGGCGGCTTCCGCGCTCTCGGCCAGTACTGCGCAGACGATTTTCTGCTCGGCAACCTGATCGCGGCGAAGGGACATCGCGTCGTCCTCTCGCATCATGCGATCGATCACATCGTATTGAACACGGGTTTTGTCGACTCGATACGGCACCAGGTGCGCTGGAGCAAGAGCACGCGCTTCTCGCGCCCGAAGGGGCATTTCGGCACCTCGCTCACCTTCAGCATGCCGTTCGCGCTGCTCGCGTTTGTGACAGCTCTATTGCTGCACTGGCCCTGGGTTGCGCTGATTGCGCTCGGCTGGGGCATCGTGAATCGCATGCTGCTGGCCGGCATCCTTGGCGCTGCCGTTGTCCAGGAGCGCTCGCTGTGGCGGACCATCCTGCTCTTCCCCCTGCGCGATCTGATGGGCTTCGGCTTCTGGGTTGCGAGCTACGGCAGCAGCAAGATTCTCTGGCGAGGCGAGCAATACGTGCTGGAGACCGGCGGCTATATGCGCCCGGTGCATGTGCCGGCTGCAATGTCCGAGACCGAGCCTGCGGAGCGCGAGTCCCCGCTTACGATCTAATAGGCTTCTCTACAGCGGCCGATCCGTGTACAGCGTCTTATCTGCCAAATCCTGGATCGGAATCAGCCGCTTTCCTAGGACCGCCTCAACCTGATCGCGCCGCTCCGCCTGGGCGAAGAGAAACTTCCGGTTGCCGGTGCCCCAGATCGCGCTCAGCTCTTTGTCGTCGAGAAAGACATGCGGCGCATCGGGCCACATCGAGCCCCAGACCATCGTCGAAGAGCGGCCATGCACCAGCAGCGCCTGCCGCCGCGTGTAGAACAGCACGGAAGCGCCGTCCGACTGATCGCCATACACGATCAATGTGGCGCGTAGCGCTGCGGGATCGGTAGGGCGCTCGCTCGCCGGGTAGCCGGCGATGCGGTTGATGGTGGCGGCCATCGGCTCTGAGGAGAGCATCGGCGCGAAGCGCACGAAAGCGATGTGCGCCGCTATCAGAAAAATCGCAATCGTAAAGGCCACGGATAAGGTTGATTCGAAGTGGCGCTCCCTGCGGCGCAACTGCAAAGCCAGCAGCGGTCCGACGAGCAGGACAACAGCAGCGATGAGCGCCGGCAACCGCAGCGCGGCAAACGACGGTCCGGTGAGATCGAAGAGGTGCGACATCGAAAGCGAGTAGTTGCCCACGCCGCGATGCGCCAGCAGCGTGCCGATATCCGGCACGAACGGCAGATGCCGCGCACTCCAGAGTCCGTATCCCAGCGCGGCGGCAGAGAGCACTCCAACCGCGGCAAACAAGACGTGCGCGCCCATCAGCCATCGATACGTTCTCTCCCGTGCTCCGGCATCGATACGCTCGGCACGCAGCTCGAAAGACGCGAGCACCGCCGCAGTCAGAATCAGCAGCGGCAGATATGCGGGAAAGGTGTAGTACTCCTGGTTGGTCGAGATGGAGAAGAAGACCAGCATGAAGCCGGCATACAGCGCGAGCAGCCAGATGCTGCGGCTGCGGAAGCGGGCATTATCGTCCTCGAGTCGTAGGTTGCTCAGCCATTGTGCGCGCGTGCGCCATGCGCGTCGCACGACGAGCGGCAGATACAGGCTCCAGGGCAGCAGCCACGCAATCTGCCCCACCCAGTAGACCCACCCCGGCTGCTTGTTGTAATCCACCGGCCAGCGCTTGCCGAGGAAGCGCAGCACCTGCTCATTGATGAAATAGAAGTAGAAGAATCCGTGTACATGGCCAGGCGTGGGATGATTGCCCACGGGATTGCCCTGGTCCGGATTGCGCAGCCCGGCGAGGATATGCCAGGGCGCGGCAATCGCCAGGAACAGCAGCAGGCCAGTCGCCAGCCGCATCTCGCGCCATCGACGCCACTCGCCGGTGAGCACAAGCCACGGCAATGCCGCGGCGAAGAAGAAGACCGGCGCGATCAGCCCCTTTGCAAGCATTGCGATCGGCCAGCGAAGCCCAGCTTATATAAAAGAGCGTGGGCCTGCGGTCTTCAAGCCCCATGAGAAAGCAATAGAGCGCGAGCCCGATGAAGAAGGTGAGCAGCGCCTCCGGTATATCGATGCGGGTGAAGAGAAAGACCCCGACACCGGTCAGCAGCATCAATGCAGCGTAGAAGGCAGCGCGATCGTTGAAGGCACGGCGCGTCCAGTACCAGGCGAGGATCGCGGTCGCGAGCACGCCCAGCGCCATCGGGAAATGCGCGGAAAAGACGTTGTAGCCGAAGATACGATCGTCGATCGCCGTGAGCCAGTAGGGAAGCGGCGCCTTTTCCAGGTAGCGGATGCCGTTGATCTTCAGCGTGACCCAGTCGCCGGAGAGCGCCATGTGCTGCGCCGCATTGGCGTGCGCGGCATCGGCATCGTCCAGCAGCGGCGGGGAGAAGAGCGCGGCAAAGTGGACCGCGAACCATACCAGAAGCAGAATGGTCCAGGCGCGGCGCGGAGAAAGGAAGCGTGCCGGTGCAGCGTCGGTGTGCACCGGAAGTACGATGGGACGAGACATGAGCGAACCAGCAGAATATCAGCCGGAACAGCGCTCCCGAAGCAGAGCGGTTTCGCCGATGGTGCAGCACCTCGCGGAAGTTGCGGCGGCGATGCGCGAACGGCTCGATGCCTGCCGGGAGGAGCGGGACGATCCGGGAGTGGAATCGGTGCATCATCTGCGCACCGGCACGCGGCGCGTGGAAGCGGCACTGGAGACGCTGGCGCGTGAGGCCGGCACGCGCGGTCTGGGCGCCGCCGCGGAAGAGGCGCGCCAGCGCTGGCTGCGCCAGTTGACAGAAGGTCCGCCGCGCCGCCGGTGCGGTGCGCGACCTTGATGTACACCGCGAGCTGCTGGCGGAGAACTTTCTTCCGCCATCGGACACCGCGCCCGACAAGATTGCTGCAGAATTGGCGGATGCCACGACGGCGGCCGACGGCTCTGACGCGATCACACCGCTCACCGAGCAGGCGCGTGCACTCGATGCGTGGCTGAAAAATCGCCGCACCGCAGCAGCAGCCGCGCTCTCAGAGACGCTGGACGATCATGCGGAGCGCCTGCTTCGGGCAGAGCAGCAGTTCCAGACGGCGATTGCGCAGCGACGCTCGGTCGCATCCCGCGCGCATCGGACGCCGGCGCGGCTCGCGCTTGAAGACTATCTGCGGCTGGTCGACGCGATGCCGCTCTTGGATAAAGAAAACTTGCACGACTTCCGCAAGGGTGCAAAGAAGGCGCGCTACATTGCCGAATCGGACGAGAGTGATTCGGCGGCCAACGCGATTGCGAAAACAATCAAACGTGTGCAGGATGAGATCGGGAAATGGCACGACTGGGAAGTGATCGCCGGCGAAGCGCGTGAGGCTCTTGGCAGTGATGGCGATGCCCTGCGTAGTGAGCTTGAGGAGCGTGCGCAGCGTGCCTACGAGCGAGCACTGCGCGCTGTTGCGACCATCAACCGGCGTCTTGTCGGCGAATGGCGCGCAGCCCTGCCACCGAAGCGTGCCCGGTCGAGACAGCCGCAATAGCCGAATTCCGCCAGCTACTTGCGCGAGGTCTTCCGTCGTGAGCTCTTCGCCACGCTGCCCTGAAACTGACGCAGCGCCCGGACATCCACCAACCCCAGGAGCTGGGCGGGGCGGCGGCTCACGTCGACGCGTACCAGGCCGCCTTTACGCAGCCGCAGATTGGCTCGCGAGCCGCGCTGCGAAGCGATCAAAGCGCCCGCAAACTGCGCCAGGTTGGGATTGTGTCCCACGACCAGCACCGTTTCCTGCCGGGCATGTTTCTCCAGCATGGTTTCGAAATCGATGAACCGGCCGCTCGGCTCCAGGCTTGAATCCACCGCGATCTTTTGTTCGAAGCCAATCTCCGTCGCCACCAGCGATGCCGTCTGGAGAGCGCGTTTTAGCGGGCTGGAGACGATCGCATCGAAGCCGATGCCCAACGCGCTCAGGTAAGCGCCGATCAGCAGGCATTGCTGCTTGCCCTCCCTATCAAGGCCGCGCTTACGGTCAAGGAGAGGGTTCTGCCGGCGGGAACCGGCGCTGGCATGGCGAAGAATGTAGAGGATCATAAGGACTGGTCTTGCTGCCCGGCAATAATTTCGGCGGTGTTTTGTAACCCCATTGTAACAATGGGTTTCCATCGGAGGTCCAGTCGGCCGGGACCGAAGCTACAAACCTGCCGGGCAGTTCTGCGCATCTGACCGCTACAATGGCCGCCGTAAGTCGTGTGCGTCGCTTCCTTCCAATAACCGTGGCCATCGTCGTGGCGCTGCTGCTCGGCTGGTTTCTGGGTCGATCTCTGATGCGGCGATCGGCGTCCGAGGTCCCATCGAGTGCTCCGGCAAGCACCGCAGCAACCGCTGCTACTACTGCGGCTGACCTTATGCCTACGCGGGTCTATGCCCACAACATCATGCTTCGCAAAGGCCCGGACTTCCGCATCTACATCGCCTGGATCGCCGGCAAGATGGTCCGGACAAAGGGGCAGGTGAATCCGTCCTTTGACGATCCTGAGTCGTTCATTCTGCAAATCAACAAGGGCGTGATCCGCGCCAACATCGGCGACATCTGCAAGTACCTCAACGCTACCGCAGCCAAAGATGCGCCGCTGAAGAACATTGATATTCAGCCCGCAGGCGAGAGCGTCAAGATACGAGGCACGGTGAAGAAAGTCGTGCCGCTCCCGGTCGAACTGCTGGGCTCCGTCGCAGCAACGAAGCAGGGACTGGTGCGATTGCACATCGATCACATCTCGGTCCTCAAAGTTCCGGTAAAAGGACTGTTGGGGACCTTCAATCTGAAGCTGTCCGATATGGTGAGCTCCACGAATGTGCCGGGTGTGACGGTGACGGGAAACGACATCGTCTTCGACACGGAGAAGCTGCTGCCGCCGCCGCATATACGCGGCGAACTGACCACAGTACAGGTCAAAGTACCGGACATCGAGGTCATCTATGGCAATGCTCCGAATGATCCGACGCAGCTCGCGCAGTGGCACAACTTCCTGCGCTTCCGCGATGGCGCGGTCACTTTCGGCAAGCTGACCATGCACAACACCGACCTGACGATGATCGACGCGGTGAATGAGCCGTGGTTCGATCTCGACCTGGTGAATTATCAGAATCAGTTGGTGAACGGATACACGCGCATGACAGCGCAGGCGGGGCTGGAAATCTATATGCCGAGCCTGAAGGTTCAGACCGCGAAGCAGCCGGGGCAGAGCGTGACCTTGCAATGGTTGAAGAACAAAAATGCGGCGCTGCCGCCGGATGTGGCGAAGAAGACGAAGTCGCACTAGCCGCTTTAATTCACCGGCACCGGCCTCGGCCCAGGGTCGAGCGGATCGGGGTCAGGATCGGGCTCCGGCAGATCCGGGCCATCCGGTTCCGGGTCGGGCGGCGGATATGGATCGGGGAAAACATCCGGCGGAGTTCCCGGAATACCGCCGAGCCATATAGGAGCGTGCACGGTTTTGAGGGGGAGGGTGGGCATGTCTTGTGGGATGGCGTCGCGCTCGCCTGCGTGTTGCTCAAAAAAACTCTCCTACCAACTATTTTTCGAGACATTGCTTTCGGAAGCGCCACGCCGCCAGCGTTCGCTTGCCAGCAAGCCGCAGAGGAGTTCCTGGCGATCTTCGAGCTGCCAGCCGGCCTTCTGCATCAGGCGGCCATGATCCGGCAGGCGCCGAGTGGTGAGCCCGGTCAGCAGGCCGAACGCCACATACAATCCGCGAACGATGAGCAAGGCAATCTGCTTTGCCGGAGCTCGCTCAGGGATGGCGAAGTCCGAGATAATCCAGGTCGCGTCATCGCATAGCGCATTCTGCAGGCGCGAGAGCAGCAGCTCAACCTCGGGCTCGGTGAAGCAGTCCAGGAAGAAATGGCTCACCACCAGATCGAAGGGCACCTCCGGAAACTGTGCCGGCTCGCACGCCAGCGCGTCGGCATGTACTAACCGGACGTGGCTGCCATCCGGCAGTGTTCGAGCAGCCTGACGGAGCATCGCGGCGCTTGCGTCGACCGCCGCCGCCCGGATCGCCGGCGCTCGCCGTATGAGCCCTGCGAGAAAGCGGCCATCGCCATCCCCGTAGACCAGAGCACGATGATGCAAGGCTGCTTCATCCAGGCGTAACTTTCTGCAGCGTTGGAGATACGGCCCGAAGCTAAAGTATTCCATCCAGCGATAGGCCCGTGCCAGGCGGCCGAATCTGGCAGGCGCGCTCATCGCGCGAGGTGGGCGGCCACAGGCAGCAGGACCGGAACCAGTAGCGCGGGCGTCAGCAGCGCGAGATCGGCGGCAATGCGTCGTCCTCCGGCCGCCAGACGACTGCGGTCAAGAACAAGAAAGAGCGCGGCGCTGAGCGCTCCGGCAAACGCCAGCCAGCGTGCCGGGTGATTCAGCAGCCCGAAGAGGCTGAAGCAGCTTGCGGCAAGGATGGCTGCGGCCAGCCATTCGACGCCGTGTCCCCTACGGTGCTGCTCCCACTGTTCGATCGCCATGCAATTCAGCCAGCAGAGCGCGGCAAAGAGCGGACAAAGGAGCAGCAATGGATGGTGCCGCGGCACGGTTGCGAAGTGACGCACAGCGGCATCCCACGCGGGAAGCGCCGTTGCCGCCGCGAAGAGCAGCGCCACAGCGAACTCCTTTGGGAAATAGCGAAGCGATCGGCCGCGTGCTCGTGCCGGCAGGTGCACCAGTCCGAGATAGAGCAGCGAGAGCAAACCCAGTACGCAGTAATCCACGATCAGCGAGCCCGGCATGCGCGCAACCAGTACCGCCAGCCCGATCGCTACCGGAACTGCTACCGCGAGGAACCGCCGGCGGTGGCGCTGGTGAAAGCGATGGCGCTCCTGCAGCGCGGACTCAGGCGAGAAGCGTGCATCGAGCAGCCGGTCTGCCACATAGAAGAGCCAGCTCCCGAGCGCCAGTGCTATCGGCAACCAGGGATGGAGCCGCAGCCGCACCGCGCGGCCGAAGGCCCAACACCACAGGGCGGCGACGGTGGGCGCATCCAGGCTGAGCAGGTGCCAGTAGCGCAGCAATGTGTAAAAGGCGCGCAGCAAACTTCAGTGTAGCGGCTGCGAGTGAGTGTCTATCGAGTGGCCGCGATGAAGATTTTCTGCAGGATGAACGAACCATCCGGCTGGACTTCAAAGTAGTTGCGCACTTCATCGGGCGCGGTGTTCCAGATGGCGTGAATCGCTGCAACGCGCGCCGGCGGTGTGCGCATACGCTCAATCCATCCAGAGAACTCGATCGGAAGCGGCCATTGTTTCCGGAAAGCGGCGGTCAAGCCGGCATCACGAAAGAACGCCAGCCATTCCTGCGTGGTGTAGTCGCGGATATGCGATGGATCGCGCAGGATTTCGACCGCTTGCAGATGCGTGTCGACCAGCGGAGTGTCGCCTCCGGCGGTATCGATCATCAGCATGCGTCCACCCGGCTTGATAACGCGGCGTGCTTCGCGCAACGCGGCAGGCACGTTATGCCAGTGATGGGCGCTGGCGCGGGTGATCGCGAAGTCGAAATGGCCGTCAGGGAAGGGCAGCGTTTCAGCCATGCCCTGCACAGTCGTGATGTTCCCGAGCTTGCGCGCCGATGCTTCGCGCTCGACAATGGCGAGCATCTCGGCCGTCAAATCGTAGGCGACAACGGAAGCAGCGTACGGCGCTACTGCAAAGCTCGCATGGCCCGCCCCGCAGCCCAGGTCGAGCACGGTTGCATTCGGAACCGTTGCAATCTCCTCGGCAAGCAGCTCCAGGTCGTCGCCGGTGGCATGTGTCGCACTTTCCAGATACGCTCGCGCGGTCGATCCGAACTGCTGCGCTACGAGAACATCGTGCTCCATGTTTACCGTTCCTCCTGGACTATCTGCCTGGCTTTACTTCAAGCATCACTTTCACATCGTAGCCTGATGCCTGAATCGCCAAAGTCAGGAGACCGGGGCAGTGGCGTTCTCCATCCGTGCGCGGACGATGGTGCCGGGCGTCTTCTTCCCGGCCGGAGCTTTGCGGCTGCTGCTCGCAGCGGCTTTCGGCTGGTGCATCTCGACCGGAGGCGGAATGCTGTCTATGGTCACGCGCCCTTCGGCCAGTTGCATAAAGAAGTCCTGCGCGGAGAAGGGAACTTTCCCGGTTCCGTGCGCCCTTCGGTAATCCCCATCCGCCTGCAGGATGCGCGTCTTCGCCGTGTCGGCCAGATAGGCAGCGAGAATTTCGTCCTTCAGGCGTGCACGGAGCTGCGCGTCTTTGATGGGAAAGAGAACTTCACAGCGCTCGAAGAGATTGCGCGGCATCCAGTCCGCGCTGCCGCAGTAGATAACCTCTTCGCCGCCGTTGTCGAAGTAGAAGATGCGGCTGTGTTCGAGGAATCTGCCCACGACGGAGCGGACGCGGATGCGCTCGCTCAGCCCCTTGACGCCGGGGCGCAGAGAGCAGATGCCGCGCACCAGCAGATCGATTTCAACGCCCGCCTGGGACGCTTCATAGAGCGCCTCGACAATGCTCTTTTCCAGCAGCGAGTTCATCTTTGCGATGATGCGGGCGGGCCGGCCTTTGCGCGCGTGGTCGGCTTCGCGCCGGATCAACTGGATGGACTGCTCGGCCAGCGTGAGGGGCGCAACCAGCAGCGGCGAGTAGTCATCGGATTCCGAGTGCGCGGTGAGATAGTTGAAGACCGCCTGAATGCTTGCTGTGATCGCCGGGTCAGCGGTGAGCAGACTGATGTCGGTGTAAAAGCGCGCCGTGTTGGGGTTGTAGTTGCCGGTGCCCAGGTGCGCATAACGCCGGGTCACGCCATCCTCATCGTGGCGCACCATGAGAGCCAGCTTGCAATGCGTCTTCAGCCCGACGATCCCGTGGAAGACCTGCACGCCCGCATCTTCCAGGTTGCGCGCCCAGCGGATGTTCGAGGCTTCGTCGAACCGCGCCATCAGCTCGACGACGACGGTGACCTCCTTCGACTGTGCGGCCTCGATCAGCGCCGTAAACATCGGGGAGTCTGCCGACGTTCGATAGAGCGTCTGCTTCATCGAGAGCACAGCGGGATCATCCGCAGCCGCTTCGATAAAGCTGACCACTCCGTCGTAGGAATCGAATGGATGGTGAAGCAGAATGTCGCGCCGCCGGATCTCTTCAAAGATGTTGGCCGAGCGCCGATTGAGACGCAGCTCGCGCGGAACAAACGGAGGGTATTTCAGATCGGGGCGGGGCGTGTCGGTGTACAGCGTCATCAGCCGTGACAGGTTTACCGGGCCGTCCGTACGCACCACCTGCGATTCGTCGACTTCAAAATTCACCCGCAGCCGGTCGATAATTTCCGGGTCCGCTCCCTCTTCCACTTCGAGGCGGACAGCGTCGCCTTTGCGGCGGTTGTGCAGCTCCGTCCGCACGCTTTCCAGCAGCGAGCGCGTCTCCTCTTCCTGTAAGTAAAGATTGCTGTTGCGCGTGACGCGGAACGCAGCGGTGCCCAGTACCTCATAACCGCGGTACATGCGGGCGGCATGGGCTTCGATCAGCTCGTGAAGAAAGATGTAATCGATCGTGTTGACCGACGAAGGAACAGGCACCAGACGCGGCAGAGCGCGGGGAACGGTGAGCACGCCCAGCACCGTTCCGGCGCCGCGTTTGCGCTTGCTGCGCAGAAGCAGCGCCAGGCACAGCGCCTTGTTCAGCACGCGGGGAAAGGGGTGCGCCGGGTCGATGGTAATTGGGGTCAGCAGGGGATCGACTTCGCGCTGATAGAACTCCGAGGCGTGTTCCAGTTGAGCCTCGGTCATCTGCTTGTAATCCAGAACGCGGATCCCGGCTGCGTGCAGGGCGGGGCGCAGCGACTTGTTCCAGCAGCGGTACTGGCTTTCGACGAAGGTGCGCAGCTCAGAGGTGTCCCGCTCAAAGGTCTGTTCGGGGGTCATGCCGTCGGGCCCCGCCTCGTTGTAGCCGTCCTCAATGCGCTGCATGACGCCGGCGACGCGGATCTCTACGAACTCGTCGAGATTGGAGGCGGTGATGGCAAGGAACTTCACCCGCTCGAGCAGCGGATTGCTGAGGTCTTCAGCCTCCTGCAGAACTCGGCCGTTGAAGCGCAGCCACGACTCGTCGCGGCTGAAGAAGAGCTGTTCTCGTTTTGCTTGTCGTGCGGACATACGATGGGTGATGACCGGCCGGTTCGTCTTAAAAATCCGGAAAGATATTCCTTTGATACAGGATACGCGCCTTCCAGAAGATGAAAGCCCGGCGAAAACCGCTTTCACAAGGGTGTTATCTGGTGAGACACACTCCACGCAGCTTTTCCGTCAAGAAAAGCTGCTCCTCTCTGTTGCCGGCTTGGCGCAGTGCTTGTGAGAGCGGTAGAAACTGTTACACAGGCGACGGTTGACGCGAGACCCCGGCTGGCAGAGGATGAAGGCATAACCCTGCTAAGAAGAGGAAGGTGAGGCACCGTGATCGAGACGCAAACAGCCATCCCTGACCAGGCGACGGATTGCGGCGATTGTAACGACAGCGCCGTGATCGAGTCTGCCGCGCGCGAACTGTATCAGACAGCCGCCCTTTTTGTAGGCGATGAGAGCGAGGCCCTGCAATTGGTGGAAGAGACTGTGGCTTCGGTCGAAATGGACCCGTGCGCTGACGGTGAAGCAGCCCGCGGTACAGCCAGCCGCGAGCTGATTCAACGCGCGCTGGCGCGGGTGGCCAGCCTGCGGTCTGCCGAGATGCATCCATCGGCGGCTGCTGACCTGGGCGGCTGCGTGGAAACCGATGACCTGAGCGCTGCCGGCATCACGCGGGAGCAACTGACCGGGCTGCTCTCCGGCGCTGGACGAGTACGCATGCGGCATTGGTTGGAAGGGCTTGGTCCGGTGGAGCGCAGCGTATTTGTGTTGCGTGCGGTACTGGGCCGCAGCGGGGTGGAGTCCGCACACCTGTTGCAGCAGGCCACAGCCGATAGCTGGACCGAGGCCCACGTAGGCGGCGCATATCGCGCGGCCCTATGCTCGCTGGCCAGCTCGCTGGTTCATTCCGCCGCGTAAACGTGCGCGATCTTCAGAGCGATCCCTCCTGCAGCCCGTTACGTTTCATAGGCGCAGGAGGCGTTCCGGCTAGAACTCCCGTCGAAAGGGAAGTTCTGATTTTTTAAGTCTTTGCCGGTGATCCGGCATCCAAATTGACGACTATCATGTGGGATTCTTCTGAAAGGCAGTGCTGGCTAGAAGTGTGCGCGCAGCGCATACCGGCGGCCATCTGTGTGGTGACGGTTCTTCTTGTGGGAGTTGCGCCTGCTTTAGGGCAGTTGGGCAGCAGCCAATCTTCGACCGGTTCCACGTCCTCCACATTCCAGACGCCGACGGTGCCGCAGGCGCCTCCGCAGAGCGCCTATCAGGGCAGCGTGGCCACGCAGCCGGTGACACCCGGCGTACTCCAGCTCACCATCCGCGATGCTGTGCTGACCGGCCTCAAGAACAACCTTGGCATCATCCTCTCCGGCCAGAACGTGAACCAGGCTGGAGGGCAGCGCCTGCAGCAACTGCAAAAGCTGCTGCCGACGGTGAATGGCAGCTTCAAGGAGTCGGTGCAGCAGGTCAATCTTCAGGCGCAGGGACTGAATATTCCGGGGTTCCCGGCGATCATCGGACCGTTCTCTTACACCGACGTGCGTGCCAGTTTGGACTGGACACTCTTGAGTGTGCCGTCGCTGAACAACTATCTGGCCTCGCGACACGATTTCACAGCAACGAAGCTGTCGCTGGACGATGCGCGCAACCTGGTGGCGCTGAGCATCGGCTACGCCTATCTTGCCTGCATCTCCGACGAGGCGAACATCGCCAACGACGAGGCGCAGGTCGCATCGAGCAAAGTGTCACTCGACCAGGCGAATGCGAATCATGAGGCGGGGACAGCGCCGGAGCTGGACGTTCTGCGCGCCCGGGTCGATTATCAGACGCAACAGCAGGCGCTTATCCGCGACCAGAACGCGCACGAGAAGGACAAGATTGCACTGGCGCGTGCCGTGGGACTGCCGCTGGAACAGAAGTTCGAATTGGCCGACCGGCTGCCCTTTGCGCCGCTCGAGGGCATTCAGCAGGACGAGGCAGTGAAGGTCGCGTACGCAACCCGCAAGGACCTGCAGGCGTTGGACCAGCAGGTGAAGGCGGCGGAGCTGGGCCGGAAGGCGGCGACGGCGGAGCGCTTCCCGAGCGTCTCCTTCAGCGGCGATTACGGCGACATCGGGCCGACGCTGGGTCACTCCCACGGCACCTTCGACGCGGTGGGCTCGGCGAGCGTGCCGCTGTTTGAGGAGGCGAAGCTGCGCGGCGATGCGAAGCAGGCGCAGGCGCAGCTCGATAGCCAGAAGGCGCAGTTGAGTGACCTTCGCGGCCAGATCGATGCGGACATCCATGATGCCTTTCTCGACCTGCAATCCGCGGCGAGGCTGGTGGAAGTAGCGCGCTCCAATGTCGAGCTTGCGAACCAGACGCTGAGTGATGCACAGCAGCGTTACGGCGCTGGCGTCAGCGACAACCTGGCCGTGGTGCAGGCGCAGGCGAGCGTGGCGCAGGCGAATGGGCAATATGTCGCCAGTTTGTATCAGCATAATGTCGCCAAGCTGTCGCTGGCGCGGGCGATGGGCGTGGTGGATACGCGATATCAGGAATTTCTCGGAGGAAAGTGACCGTGGCCGAACAGGATCCGGAGTCCGGCAGGGCCGGCAATCAGAATCAGAATGAGCAGCAGGGTAGCGATCAGGAGCAGCGCCAGAATCCGGAGAAGAAGCGCCGTCGCAGCTTTATCCTGTTCTTCATTGTTGCGGTATTGATCGTCGGTGCTCTGCTCTATTACTGGCACTCCACGTTCTATGAAGACACCGATGACGCGCAGGTCAACGGGCACATCATCCAGATCAGTGCGCGCATCCAGGGCCACATCATCAACGTGCCGGTAAAGGAAAACCAGGAGGTCGCCGCCGGAACGTTGATCGCGGAGATCGATCCGCATGACTACGAAGTTCTCGTGGCGCAGGACGAAGCGAACCTGGAGGCAGCCGAAGCCGCCTATGAAGCGGCAAAGGTGAATGTTCCGGTTACGAATACCCAGTCCTTCAGCTCGATTTCATCGGCAGGCGCCAACGTGCAGGGTTCCAGCGCCCAGGTAAAGCGCGCAATGCAGCTGCTCGATCAGGCGCAGGCGGAAGTGGCGCAGGCCGAGGCCAACAACACGAAGTCGCAGCTCGACCTCAAGCGCTACACGCCGCTGGTGGAAAAGGATGTGATCTCCAAGCAGCAGTACGATCAGGCGGTCGCTGCCGCGCAGGCGAACCAGGCGGGACTGGCCTCCGCCAAAGCCAATGCGACTGCGGCACAGGAGCAGATCGCGGTGGCGAAGCAGCAACTGGCGGTCTCCCAGGCAGAGCAGCGCAATGCGCGCTCTGGACCGCAGTTGGTGGCCGTGCAGAAGGCGAAGGCCGACCAGGCAGCCGCGCAGGTGGAGCAGGCGCGCGCGCAACTGAATCAGGCAAAGCTGAACCTGAGCTACACAAAAATTGTCGCTCCGGTGGACGGCATCATCACTACCAAGAACGTTGAGGTGGGCCAGAACGTGAGCGTGGGGCAGAACATGGTTACCCTGGTCTCGCTGCAGGATCTTTGGGTGACGGCGAACTTCAAGGAAACGCAGCTTCACCTGATGCGCCCGAATCAGAGGGTGAGAATCCACGTGGACATGAACGGCCGCGAATACGATGGCGTGGTGACGCAGGTCGGCGGCGCGACGGGATCAATGCTGAGCCTGTTCCCGCCGGAAAACGCGACGGGGAACTACGTGAAGGTGGTGCAGCGCGTGCCTGTGCGCATCGACTTCACAAAGCCGGAGGAAAACAAAGACCACTTCCTGCGGCCGGGCCTCTCTGTGGAGCCGACGGTTCGGGTGAAGGACTGACGCAGCTGCGGGGCATGCGGCGTCCTTCTAACAGCGACCGGCGGCGCTGCGACCGCATCTAACCGAACGTAAGGGAGGTTTGAAGATGAGTAGCAATGCCCTGAAAGAGGCGCCAGTGAAAGAGGCGCAGAAGAGCACCGCCAAGGTTGCGGACCTGATCACCCCCAATTGGCGGCAGCACGCAAAATCCATCCAGAAGTACGGCACGGTGGTGAAGGACCTGCCGATCGGACTGGATGTATCGGCGCGTCAGGAAATCGTGGGCCGGCTGAATCTTCTCCTGGCCGATACCATCACGCTGCGCGATCTCTACAAGAAATCGCACTGGCAGGTCGGCGGCCCGACCTTCTACCAGCTTCACCTGTTGTTCGATAAGCACGCGGGTGAGCAGTCGGAGCTGATCGACGAAATAGCGGAACGCGTGCAGATCCTGGGCGGGGTCAGCATCGCGATGGCGCACGATGTTGCGGAGAACACCCGCATTGAACGCGCGCCCATCGACCGCGAAGAGGTGCCGGTGCAGATATCGCGTCTACTGGAAGCGCACCACATCATCTTGAAGGACGCTCGCGACCTGGCCGAGAAGGCGGATGATCTCGGCGACGTGGGCACCAACGATCTGCTTGCCAGCTCAGTAGTCCGCACTAACGAGATGCAGGTATGGTTTGTCGGCGAGCATCTGGTGGAGATGCCGCTGGTCTTAGCTCAATAACTTAGGCGGAAACCGCCCCAATCAGGCCGGATCCTTCGCGATCCGGCCTTTTGTTTGCGCACTCTGAAACTTTTGCCGCTCCCATCCGTCGCCGGGCATCTATTCTTGAGGTTGTCTGAACCTCTGAACGCCATGCCAGTCGCGATCGATTTCTTTATCCATCACGCTTATCTCATCCTCTTCGGCTGGATCGCCGCGGAGCAGATCGGGCTGCCCCTGCCGAGCGTGCCGTTGCTACTGACTGCGGGCACGTTGACGGCGACCCATCAGCTCAGCGTGGTGCTGATTCTGGTATCGGCGGTGCTTGCGTGCGTTGTCAGCGATTCCATCTGGTACTTCATGGGCGCGCGCTATGGCGGCACCATTGTGCGGATGGTCTGCAAGCTTTCGTTTGAGTCGGCAGCCTGCGTGCGGCGTACCGGAGACTTTTTCGCGCGTTATGGATCGCGTGCGCTGCTGCTGGCGAAATTCGTCCCCGGACTTGGGGCCGTCGCCGCGCCGATCGCCGGACAAAGCAAGATGCCATACGCCACCTTCATCGCGTTCGACGCGGCGGGCGCTCTGCTGTGGAGCCTCTGCGCGACTCTGGTGGGCCGTTTCTTCGGAGATTTCCTGAAGCGGCATCCTGGCGCGCTGCAGGAAGTGGGCCATTCGGCGGGTGTTCTCTTTCTGCTCCTGCTGGCCGGCTTTCTCTGTTACCGGGTGTACCGGCAGCGCGCCTTTCTGCGGCAGATTCGGGGTGCGAAGATCGAACCCGAGGAGCTGAAGACGATGCTCGATGCAGGCGAAGACGTTTACATCATCGACCTTCGTCATCCGCTCGACTACCTGCCCGATCCGCGCCGCTTGCCGGGCGCCGTGCTCTTCAAGCCGGACACCCTGGTTGCGGAAGGCGATCGCATCCCGCGAGATCGCGATATCGTGCTCTACTGCACCTGTCCCAGCGATGCCACCAGCGCACGCACGGCCCTGCGGCTGCGCAACCTGGGCGTCTATCGCGTGCGCCCGCTGCATGGCGGGTATGAGGGTTGGAAAAAGCTGGGTTATCCGCTGGAGCCAATGGAGCAGCGGACGGTCGCGTAAGGATGCGGCAAACTCCCTGCTTGTGCTAAGTTGCCCTTTGCGGCGGTGCTCCGGCTCCGCTGCGGTTCCCAAGGAGTAACGGCTATGGCGTGGACAGAGTCCTATCACTGTGACGTTTGCAACAGTCCGCGTGGCGATGCGGAGGACTGGTGGCTGGCCTGGTCGGACCATACAACGCCGCCCGAGGGTCCCGAGCAACCATCGCTGCGCATCACTCGCTGGAGTCATTCGCTGTCCCACAGCGCCGAAGTGAAGCACCTGTGCGGCGCGCGCTGCGCCCAGACCTTTATGGATCGCTGGATGCAGTCGGAAGGCGCGCACCACTAAGAGTGGGTCCCCGCACCAAAGACACACTAGTATGAGAGGGTCAGGAGACGAACTTGGCCTATCACGATCTGCGCGACTGGATCGCGCAACTGGACCGCGCCGGCGAGCTGAAGCGCATCCGCGAAGACGTCGATCCGATTTTGGAGATCGCGGAGATCACCGATCGGGTCTCGAAAGCCGGCCGCAGGAATGGCCTTCAGGGATATGCGCCCGGCGGCCCTGCCTTGCTTTTTGAGCGGGTCAAGGGCTATCCGGGCGCGAGCGTGCTGATGAACCAGTTCGGCAGCCGACGCCGGATGGAGATGGCCGTTGAAGCGTCCAGTCTGGATGAGGTCGCAGGCCGCATCCAGTCGCTGATGGACATCAAGTCCCCGGAAGGCATGCTGGGCAAGCTGAAGATGCTGCCCATGCTGGCTGAGGCAGGGAAGTATTTCCCCAAGGTTGTGCCGGCGCGCCAGGCCGCGTGCAAGCAGGTCATCCATCGCGACAACTTCAGCGTGCTCGATTTTCCTGTACTGCAATGCTGGCCCATGGACGGAGGCCGCTTCATCACGCTGCCGCTGGTGGTGACGCGCGATCCGCGCCACGGAAAGCGGAATGTGGGCATGTATCGCATGCAGGTCTACGACGGGCAGACCACCGGCATGCACTGGCAGCGGCAGAAGGTGGCGGCGGAGCACTTCCGCGAGCGGCTGCGCATGGCTGCATCGGAGAATGCAACGGGCAGCGCGGCGTCAGCGCGCATTGACATCATGGCCCAAACCGCCGGAGGTTCAGTTCTGGCTGGCGGGGGCAGCACGCGCATTGCAGGGAACGCCGGCACGCCATCCCTGACTGCCGCAGCTCTGCGCGGTGAGCGCATGGAGGTCGCGGTGGCGATCGGCACCGATCCGGCCACCACGTTTTCTGCCATCGTCCCCGCGCCGCCGGAGATCGAGGAGTACATCATCGCAGGCTTCCTCCGGCAGGCTCCGGTGGAGCTGGTGCAGTGCGAGACGGTCGATCTGCAGGTCCCCGCACATGCGGAGATTGTGCTCGAAGGTTACGTCGAGCTGGGCGAGATGCGCTCCGAGGGACCGTTCGGTGACCACACCGGCTTCTATACGCTCCCGGCTGACTATCCGGTGTTTCACATCACCTGCATCACGCATCGCAAGGACCCGATCTACGCCTCTACCATCGTGGGCAAGCCGCCCATGGAAGATGCGTGGATGGGTCTGGCTGTCGAACGCATCTTTCTGCCGCTGATCCGTCTCTCAGCGCCGGAGATTGTCGATATCTACCTTCCGCCCGAGGCGGTCTTTCACAATCTGATGATCGTATCGATTCGCAAAAGCTACGCCGGACAGGCGCGAAAAGTAATGAGCGCGATCTGGTCGCTGGGACAGGCCATGTTTACCAAGTGCATCATCGTCGTCGATGAAGACTGCGACGTGCACGATATCGGCGAAGTGACGCTGCGTGTGGCCAACAACATCGATCCGGAGCGTGATATTCAATTCACGATGGGTCCCATCGATTCGCTCGACCATGCATCTCGCCTGCCGAACTACGGCAGCAAGATGGGCATAGACGCGACGCGCAAGTGGGCGGCGGAAGGATTCGAGCGGCCATGGCCGCCGATGATCGAGATGGATGCCACGACAAAGGCGCGCGTGGACGCGATCTGGAAGAAGTTGGGGCTCGACGCATGAAGCGATGGCAGCTTCGTTGTGCACTCTGGCTTCTAATCTTCACCGCGGTATTGCCGGTGACGGCATGCGCGCAGTCGATTGAGAACTTCCGCTGGCTCGATCTGCGTCAACAGACTCCCCAGCAACAAAGTGATGTTCAGACCATCGTCGCGCGCGCGCTGATGAACGAGCCCTATACCGCGCTGCGAGAGGTCGGCTACATCGGCGTGCCGCCGAAGGAGTCTGCTGCTCCTGCCACCAATACCGCTGCTGCGAATGCTACGAAGCTGCCGGTGCCGCGCGATGCTCACCTGCTGGTCATCACGGCGCAGCGCACCAACCCGTCTGCGCTGCCCGACGAAGATGTCCTGAGCGTGTATGACGTGAATCAGCGGCAGATCACCGCGAAGCTCTTGCTGCGCGGCCCGGGGCTGCACCTGCTGGGCTGGGTCCGCATGTGGCGCGAGGGCAGTCCGGAGCTGGTGGCCACCTACAACGACTGCGCGGAGTGCCAGCGCACAACATTCTTCACCACGTTTCATATCGACCTGAAGACGCATGAGTGGGAGGTGCGCTGGCCGCGCTCCAACGCCGGCGCGCCGATCTTTTCCGAGGGGCAGGAAGCGAATGGCGGTCAGCAGGTGTATGCGCTGCTGGATGACGAGGCCGGTCGCGTCGTCCTCGGGACCTGGGTGCACTTCAGCACGCCGGGCCGGCCGGTTACTGACATCGTCTATGCATATCGTGTGGAGTTTTATGGCTCGCACGAAGCTGCCGAGCCGCTGGTGGGCACGCAGGCACGCGCATTTGAGCAGCGGCTTTGCGGCGGGCAGGGCGTGCTCTTCGGACTGGCCGACGGGCAGGACAGTGCGCTCTGCCACTCGGTTGGCGTGACCAGCGTGCCGCCCTCGCTCGCGACACGCAGACGTCACCGGGCGCATTAGATTGCGCAACCTCACCCGAGCTGCGCTGGTGATTTTCTGCGCATCCATGCTTGCCTCGATGGCGCGTGCGCAGACCACGGCAGAGCAGCGCTATTACGCGCCGCTCAACAGCGTGGCCGCGTTTGTGGAGTATTCGAATTCATCCAGCCACATCGTTCTTGGCGACGATCGTCAGCGGAAATTTGCCGGACTGGCGCTGGCCTATCAGCGCAGAATTTCCGCGAACCACTGGATGGCATGGGACTACAGTGCGGAAGTTCGCCCGATCCTGGTAGAGAGCGATCCCACATTCCGCGGAGCGCGCATCAGTGGGACGATCGGCGACCGAAGCTACGTCAGCGACGACCGATATCCGTTCCAGATTCCCATCATGAACGCGGGCGAGTTTCACGATCGCTCATTTTCCGGCACCCTGCTGGGTGGGACGCCGTTCACCGAAGATGTCCACAACTATATTGGACGCCGCTGGACGTATGCGCCCGGTCTGACTCCGGCCTGCTTCTCCGTGCATATTCTGCCCGCGCGACCGCTGCAGGCGTTTCTTGCGACAACTGGAGGCTTCCTCGTCAGTCCTCGCGATATCCCCGAGTTCAAGACCTCCGCCTTCAACTTCACATTCAGCTTCGGCGGCGGAGTGGAGTGGTTCCGTGATCACCGTCGCTCGTGGACCATCGAGTATCAGAGTGCAGCATATGTCGAACAAAGAGATTGGCTTCAACAATCCGGGCGTCGATTCGCAGTTTGTGCGCGTCGGCTACCGCTTTGGCTTCTGACGCTGGTCAAGATTTTCGACGAGTTGCGCGAGAGTCGTCTCGAGCTCACGCACCTCGGCGCTCGTAAGGCTGCTGAGCATCCGGTCCTGAAGCTTCATGGCAATGGCCTTGCCCTTCGTGAACACGCGCTGCCCCGCCGGCGTCAACGTGGCGAGCAGCACGCGGGCATTTTCCGGATGGGCTGTGCGGCTGACCCAGCCATGTTTTTCCACCGCTGCCAGCAGCGCGTGCGTCGTCTGCGGTGTGACCTCGCAGTAGCGGGAGAGATGTGCGCCGCTGGTGCCCGGCTCTTTCGTCAACGCCGCGAGGAGCTGCAGTTGCGCAGCCGTAATGCCCAGCGGCTTCAACTGTTCTTCCAGCCGCTCGCGAAAGAGCAGCGACATGCGCTTCGTCAGCTTCAGGACCGCGGGAGGGTCTTTGTCGCTTCGTCCCCTCACTTGTGCTGTCCGCGATTGTGCTGTCCGCACCATATCAGTCTCCTGATATTCTATCAGCGTCCTGATACCTGGGGGCGCTGAGGCCGCATGCACGAAGAGTGGAAGCCGAGCCACAATCCATGGTTAGTCGCGCTCACGGTGACGCTCGCCACCTTCATGGAGGTGCTCGACACATCCATCGCCAATGTCGCGCTGCCGCACATGGCCGGCTCCCTCGGCGGCAGCCAGGAGGAAGCCACCTGGGTGCTCACCAGCTATCTGGTCTCCAGCGCCATTGTGCTCCCCATCTCCGGGTGGCTGGCAACCCGCTTCGGCCGCAAGCGTTTTTACATGACGTGCGTAGCCATGTTTACCATCTGCTCGTTCCTGTGCGGACTTGCGAACACGCTGCCGCTGCTCATTTTCGCGCGTGTGCTGCAGGGCCTGGGAGGCGGCGGCCTGGCCACCAGCGAGCAGGCCATCCTCGCCGATACCTTCCCGGTCGAAAAGCGTGGTCAGGCGTTTGCACTGTACGGCATGGCCGTGGTCGTCGCTCCGGCCATCGGTCCCACGCTGGGCGGCTACATTACGGACAATCTCGACTGGCACTGGATCTTCTTCATCAATATTCCGGTCGGCCTCATCTCGCTCTTCCTGTCGAACCGCATGGTGGAAGACCCGCCGTATCTGAAGGAGCGCAGCCTTACCTCCGGGCCTATCGATGGCGTTGGACTCGGTCTGGTCGCGGTTGGCATCGGCTGCCTGGAGTACGTCTTCGATCGCGGGCAGGAGAAAGACTGGTTCGGCGATCCCTGGATTACCGACATTCGCCATCGCGGCCGCGGTGCTTCTCGTCATCTTCGTCTTCTGGGAGTGGAACCATGAAGACCCGGTAGTCGATCTGAAGCTGCTGCGCAACCGCAACTTCGGCACCGCGATCTTCCTGCAATTCGTGCTCGGCATGGTGCTCTTCGGCTCGACCGTGCTGATCCCGCAGTTTCTGCAAATTCTCATGGGCTACACGGCGGAGCGGTCCGGCATGGTGCTCTCGCCCGCCGGATTCATGATGATGGTGACGATGTTTATCGCCGGGCGCGTCATCGGCAAGATGGACCCGCGCCTGCTGGTCACGATGGGCTACATCGTCACGGCCGTCGGCCTGTTCAATCTCACGCGGCTCGATCTCGACGTGAGCTTTGCGCAGGTCACGCTCTGGCGCGTCTACCAGGTGCTGGGTCTGGCGTTTATCTTCATCCCGATCAGCACGCTGAACTACGTCGGCGTGCCGCGCGAGAAGAACAACCAGATTTCGTCCTTCTCGAATTTCGCGCGCAATCTTGGCGGCAGCCTGGGTACGGCGCTGCTCACGACGTTTCTGGCGCGCAGCAGCCAGGTCTACCAGCAGAACCTGGCCAGCCATGTTCGCCCGGACGGGCGCCTTTACCGCGACTACATGGCGCAGACGCAGGCCGGCCTGATGCGCCTGGGCCAGGGCGCGTCGACAGCGGCGCAGATCGCCTACGCCCGCGCCTACCAGCAAATGCTGCGTCAGGCTTCGATGCTCAGCTACAAAAATGCCTTCTTCATCCTCAGCGTCGTCATCTTCTGTCTCTCGCCGCTGCCCTTCCTCATGCGCCGGCCACCAAAGGCCATGAAGCCCGCGCCCGAGGCCGCGCACTGAGGGAATCGCCAGTCAGGGGTCTTGCTGACCGGTTTTCGACGAAACCGTATTTCTTTGCGCGAAGCGCACTGACTGCCGCCTTGATCCGTCGCTCCCTCCTGTTACACTCATAAGTTTTCCGGCGGACCAAATTCCGGGAGTGTGCAGACGATGGCGGAAATCAGGCGAGTGGGGGTGGTGGGCGCGGGGACTATGGGCAATGGGATCGCCCATGTCTTTGCCCGCAGCGGCTTCCCCGTAGTCCTGGCGGAGGTGGAGCAGCCGGCGCTCGATCGCGGGCTGAGCACGATCGAGAAGAACCTGGGACGCGAGGTCGCCAAGGGCAAACTCGCACAACAGGACGCCGATGCTGCCCGGGCGCGGATCACCGGCACGCTGGACCGCAAGGCGCTGGCGGGTTGCGATCTGGTAGTCGAGGCCGCGACCGAGCGCTTTGCCATCAAGCAGGCGCTCTTTCAGGAACTCGACGGGCTGCTTGCCGCGCATGCAATTCTCGCTTCGAATACTTCGTCCATCTCCATCACCAGGCTGGCCGCCACCACCAAACGTCCCGATCGCGTCATCGGCATGCATTTCTTTAACCCGGTGCCGGTCATGCAGTTGATTGAGGTGATCCGCGGACTGCAGACATCGCAGGCCACCTTCGATGCGGTGAAGGCGCTCTCCGATCGGCTGGGCAAGACGCCGGTAGAGGTCAACGATGCGGCCGGGTTCGTCTCCAACCGCGTCCTGATGCCGCTGCTGAATGAGGCGATGTTTGCCGTGATGGAGGGTGTGGCGACGCCGGAGGCAATCGATAAAGTCTTCCAGCTCGGAATGGCGCATCCAATGGGACCATTGACGCTGGCCGACTTCATCGGGCTGGACGTCTGTCTGGACATCATGCGGGTGCTGGAAGAGGGAATCGGGGATCCGAAATACCGGCCATGCCCGCTGCTGATCCGCATGGTGGATGCGGGATGGAAGGGCCGGAAGTCGGGCAAGGGATTTTTTGAATATCCGCAGAAGTAGCGCGTCAGCGCGCTTCGGGCAAGCTAAAACGCGGTTGGCGCAGAAGCGGTCAGCCAGACAGCGATAAGCAATACAGCGA
Source organism: uncultured Acidobacteriaceae bacterium (assembly GCA_963797895.1). Classification (GTDB taxonomy): domain Bacteria; phylum Acidobacteriota; class Terriglobia; order Terriglobales; family Acidobacteriaceae; genus KBS-83. The sequence goes on along the minus strand of CAWCRD010000003.1, from coordinate 243,393 downwards.
TAGGCACTACAGCAATATTCGATACGATCGATTCAGCGAGAAGATTGAGATTCCCACTCAACCGGCTCTGCGCTATCGGTTTTCAGCTGAACCGGAGTTTCGCTGATCGTCGCCTGGCCGACTGATTTGCTTCAAAGAGAGGAGTTGCATGGACGCACTGAGCGTAGGCGCTGTACACGCTGCCGAGCAGGTGGCTGAGGCGCATGGCATCACGGTCAGCACCGCGGAAGTGATCGCTGACGGCTCGAATCTGCTGGTGCATCTCAAGCCGGCGCCGCTGCTGGCGCGCGTTGCCACCACATCTGCGCTGTTGCGACGCCCGGTGAGCGCGTGGCTGGGAAGGGATGTCTCGGTGGCTGCCTATCTGCATGCACAGGGCGCGCCGGTTGCGCCGCCCAGCGATCTGCTGCCGCCCGGTCCGCATCAGTACGACGGCTACACGATGAGCTTTTGGCAGTGGGTGGAGCACGATCCCTCGACGTCATCATTCCTACCGCGGAAGCAGGCGCCATGCTGCGCGACCTGCACCAGACACTGCGCGGCTATCGCACTTCGGAGCCCAAGGGCGAGCTGCCGCTGCTCGAAATCTTCAACGAGATCACGCGCTGGCTGAAGTTTCTGGAAGGCCGCCGCGCGCTCTCCGGCGGCGAGCTGATCCAGTTGCGTGAAACCCACTGGCGTCTGGCGGAGACGTTGCGCTACGGCGGCCGCGCGATTCAGCCAATCCACGGCGACTCCAACCGCAAAAACCTGCTCAAGACCGAGAAGGGCTGGCTGTGGACCGACTTTGAAGATGCGTGCGGCGGCCCGACCGCATGGGATGTAGCCTGCCTGGTGCGCACCGCGCCCGAAGGCGTGGAGGCCGCGTTGGCCTCCTATCCAGGTGCGCCGACGTGGGATGAGCTGCTGCCCTATCTGCGTGCGCGGGAGTTGGAGGCGGTGGTCTATTGGCAGCTTCAGGCGCAGCGCTTTCCCGACCAGAAAGCGGAAGCGCAGGCTCGTCTGCGCGAGTGGCAGCGGCGCCAGCCGCACTCGGGAGCTTTCGGGCAGTAGAGCCAGACTAGCGACCCGCTAGCACCTGTTTTCGCCTGTTTTCCTCTGGTTTTTCGGCCCTTTGGCGTATGCTTTGGGAATGATGCGGATGACCGTGCTGGCGAGTGGTTCCAAGGGCAACAGCACCGTCGTCGCCACCCAGCGGACCCGGATTCTCGTCGATGCCGGGCTCTCCTGCCGCGAGATTCTGAAGCGCATGCAGATGGCGGGCGAAGACCCGCGCGCGCTCGACGCCATTCTCATCACACACGAGCATCAGGATCACGTCCAGGGCGTCGCGGTGCTCGCGCGCAAGCTTGGCATCCCTGTGTACTTCACCGAGATGACCCATCGCGCATGGGTGCGCTGGCTGCATCCGCGCAAGCGCATGACCTATGCCGACTGGCTGCGGCGGCGCCAGCAGAACGCAGATGCTGTCCCAGAAACTACGTCGCACACGGCCGTAATGGACGCGCCCTCTGACGCGCTGGACGAAGAACTCTGCGACGACGGCGCAGTCGCCGGCGCGCGATCCGGCGGCGATCCCTGCTGTGGCATTTTTTGAAGCGGGAAGCGCTTCATGGTCGGCGACATCGATGTCGAGCCTTTCACCATCCCGCATGACGCGGCCGACCCGGTCGGCTTTGTCTTTGAGGGCGAGGGAGTGCGGATCGGCTTTGCCACCGATCTCGGCTACATGCCGGCCAATGCCCGCCAGGCATTGCGCCGCTGTGACGCGCTTTTGCTCGAATCCAATCACGACACCGAAATGCTGCGCGACGGCCCCTATCCCTGGAGCGTCAAACAGCGTGTGATGTCCCGCGTGGGGCATCTCTCGAACGAAGCGACGGCCGAGTTTCTGGAACGGAACTATGACGGGCAGGCTGCGTATGTAATCCTGGCGCATCTTTCGGAGAGCAATAACCTGCCCGCCCTTGCCCGGGTGAGCGCGGAACGGGCACTTAGCGACCGGATGAGCCTGCTGGCGAATAAGCTACTCCTGGCGCAACAGCATGAACCCTTGGCGACAATATCGCTTTAGCATGCTATCTTATTTGTGCTGAGCTAATTTACGGGGCCTATGGGCGGGAATTAAGTACCACTGGTGTTACCAGATTGGGAATCCGCTGGTTAGGAATCGCATCCAACCATTATCATAGGGTTAACGAAAATGACTTCAGGAAACCAGGGACACACGAAAGAGATTGACACGGGCGCACTGCCTTCGCCTGGCTATGGCCGCGAGGCGGGCTGTGTCGATCCCGTCGTCGGCGACATCCTTTCCAGTTGGCGCTACGACATCTCCGGCATCACGCCGGCGATGCGCGGCGACTATGAAGATCATTTTGCGCAGTGCGCCTATTGCCGCAGCCGGCAGCGTCTGCATCGCACGATTGATGTCGTGCTGATCGGCACCACGACCATTTCTACGGCTGCCTTTGTTCTCGCGCTGGCGATCATCCATCACATTCAGCCGCTGCAGCACTGGGCGCTGGTGAACCTGCACATCTGGGAGATCTCCATCGCGCTGACCCTGCAGGCGGCGGCCGTCATCGGCCTGCTGCTTTCGTTCCTCTGCTGGGTGCTGGTGGCCATCGCAACTCCCGCGCCGGTCTTTCTTACGGGAGTCGCGCTGAACCAGGCACGATCTTTCCATGGACGATCGCTGGAAGATAGCGACTCGCGCGTCGCCTGATCCTGCCCAACTGAATCGATAAAAAAGGTCAGCCGACGGCTGGCCTTTTTCATGTCTGCCCTTTTTTCATCTGTCCTAGGACTTCTGCGAATCCAGCCGCAGCCCGCCGGTTAGATCGCTGACTCGTTCGACGTGGTTTTCCCGGCACCACACCGCCAGCCCTTTCGCCAGGCGCTCGACCGCGCGCGGATCGGCGTACGAGGCTGTACCCACCTGGACGGCCGTCGCACCGGCGAGCAGGAACTCGACGGCATCTTCCGGCGTGGTGATGCCGCCCATCCCGATCACGGGAATCCTGACCGCCCTCGCCGCCTCCCACACCATGCGCACTGCGATCGGCTTGATCGCCGGTCCGGAGAGACCTCCGGTGATATTCGCGATGCGCGGCCGGCGCGTCTTTACGTCGATGGAGAGAGAGACAAAGGTGTTGACCAGCGAGATCGCATCTGCGCCGGCGGCCTCGGAGACGCGCGCCATCTGTGCGATGGAGGTGACGTTCGGCGAAAGCTTGACGATGACCGGTCGCCGGGCGAGCTTTTTGGCGCGCACCACCAGTTCAGCGAGCTGTGTGGGGTCAGCGCCGAAGATCAGGCCGCCATGCCGCGTGTTGGGGCAGGAGGCATTCAGCTCATACGCAGCAATCCCTTCGGCGTCGTTCAATTGTTCGACCACGGCGAGGTAGTCGTCCACGGTATAGCCGAATACGTTGGCAATGCAGACCGTGCCGGAGTGGCGGCGGACGGCAGGCAGCTTCTCCTGGATGAAGGCTGCGGCGCCCATGTTCTGCAGCCCGATGGCATTGATCATCCCGGAGGCGGTTTCGATGATGCGCGGCGCATCGTTGCCCGCCATGGGCTCGCGCGAAAGGCCCTTGGTGACGAAGCCGCCGATTTTATCCAGGGACAGGATCTCCTCGAACTCGATGCCATAGCCGAAGGTTCCGGAGGCGGCGATGACCGGGTTGCGCAACTCCAGGCCGCAGAGGCGCACGCGCATGTCGGGCTTCACTCGGGGTGCACGTCTCCCAGCGTGTCAGGCGCGGCCGTCGTCTTCGTACTGCGGCGAGCGCGGTGCGGTGTCTTCGGTGGAGTCGCCGTTTCATCTGTCGCAGTCGCGGGCTTCAGCGCCTCGGTGAGAACATGCCCCACTGCCGCGGAGGGCTGGTTCACACCCAGGAGAGCGGCGAAGGTGACCGCGAAATCGACTGGGGCGGCACGCTGGTAGTAAATGCCGGGCTGAAAGGGCGCGCCGTAAAAGCCGAGCGGCACGTGCCGGTCGTAGGCCCAGGCGCTGTAGTGGGTAGTGCCCGTGCCCGCGGCGTTGCCGTTCATCTGGTACGCGGGCGGAATCAGCATCACGTACCAGCCGCCGTTCGGGCTGTAGCTGTGCGCGATGCGCTCGCCAAACTCATCCGGCGGCAGGTTGCCGGAGGCAAGCTGCACGCGGGTGTAGACCTCCACCAGGGACGGATGCGGCGCAACTTTGCTGGAAGGCGGCTGCAAGGGCTGCGGCGTGGCCGGTTCCTGCTGCGGCAGCGCTGCTGCTTCCTCCGCCTGCTGCTGTGCTGCGTTATGCGACTGCCGCCTGGCGTGCAGGCGCGGGCTTTGGGCGGAGCGAGTCGGCAACACAGGCGGCGGCGTCCCGATAGGCGGATGAATCGGGCGGCTGCGCGGGCAGGGAACTGACGACCGCGGGAATCGCGGCGGTGATCGCGTCCTCCGCCTCCTGCTCATTGATGCCGGCATGCTCGAAAGCCGGCTGATTGAGCTGGATGTACGGCAGCTCCTGATTCGTCAGCAGGTACTCGATCTTCTCGCCGGGAGAGAACTTGCCGTTCATCGCATCATTGAGTCCGGCGATCAGCTTCGGAATGTCCCATGTAGCGGCATCCATGCCCAGCGAGGCAGCCTGCTCCGGCGTGGACGCGACGCCGTGGTCGGCGGAGAGCGCGATCCAGACATTTGCGAGGCCGCCGTCGACGTTCTGATCGAGCCAGGTAAAGAAGCCGTCGAGCTGCTGATCAAGCTGCTCCACCATGTTGTGCATCTCCGGCGCATCCGGACCCACGCGGTGGCCGAGGCCGTCATTGGCGGAGAGCGAGATGGTCAGCATGTCGGTGGTCGGATGATGCCCAAGCTGCTCGCCGGTAATGAGAGCCTTGGCGAAATCGAGCTCGTAATCGTTTCCGGCAGGCGAGACATCCACCTGGTTGAAGAAGTTCTTCTGCGGATCGCCGTGCGCCTCGTCCAGAGCCTGCTGCGCGCGCGGGCCGGCGTTGAATGTGGTGGCCCAGTCCGGCAGGGCGTTCTGGTAGAAGGTCGAGGTAACGAAGGCGCCGCTCTTGGGATCGATCCAGTACGCCGCGTTGGCCGAATGCCCCACGGGCAGGATGGCGGCGCGGTCCTTCAGCGATATGCCGAAGACTTTCGATTGCCCGACGGTCGCGAGACGCAATTCATCGCCCAGTGTCGAGGCGCGTTCGTTGCGCGGCGAGTCGCCAGCCTCATCCCCCGCCTTGAGCAGGCCGACGATTTTGTAGCGCTCGTCTTCGACCGAAGTGATGGGCCGCTTGGTGTTGCGATTCAGGTCCCACCATTCGTTCGAGTTGATGCCATGGCCGTCTGTATACGCGCCCGTGCCGAGCGTCGCGTGTCCGGGCGCAGTCTTGGTGTTCGCGTAATCGTAATAGCAGTTGGGGAAGTACGCGCCGTGATCCAGAAAGAGCCGGAAGCCGTGCTGCGCCTTCAGGTCCGCCCGGTATCGCTCCAGATAATCTTCACGGAACTGATCGATCACCACCAGCACCACCAGCTTTGGCTTGCCGTCGTATGCGGAGGCGCTGGCGGGAATGGCAGGGTAGAACGATGAGCAGGGAGGCGAGCGAGAGGCAGCAGAGACGCCGGTGCATTTCCATAGGCGTCTTCCAGTATCGCAAAAAGGCGTCAGATGCGGAGATCGATCTCCGCAGAGATCGATCTCCCCAGAGTTATTTGGCCGTGCGTTCCAGCGTGCGGAAGCCGAACGTTGGCCCGCGGCCGCGGACCACCGCAAGATCGATCCACAACATCGCCATGGACTCCAGATACCGCGCATTGCGCAGCGGTCCCGCGTCGAATGGGCGCAGCCCGGCGTCTGCAATCAGCGGAGCCACAGCGGCTTTGGCTGCGTCATCGTCCCCGCAGTAGTAGCCGTCGGCCTGTAATCCATCGAAGGTCGCGTTCCCCAGCAGCACGGCGCCGATGGTGTTGAATGCCTTCACGAATCGTGCACGGGGCGCCAGTTCCTGCAGCTTCTCCACTGCCGAAGTGGTGCCCCCGAACTCCAGCCCTTCGAGCGTGGGCAGCACCGGGTTGGTCGAATCCACCACGATCTTGCCGCTGAGATCGCCGCAGGAGGTCAGCGCATCCTTCACCGCCGGCCATGGCACAGCGAGCACAATAATTTCTGCTGCGCCTGCAATCTGCTTCGCGGACCCAGTGCTGACGCCCGGAATCTGCTTTGACGCGGAACCTTCCCGCACGGCAACGCTGACGGCGTGTCCTGCCTTCGTCCACATCCGCGCGAGCGCGCCACCTACGTTACCTGCTCCAACAATCGCGATATTTGTCATGCTCCCGGTATATTTCACATCGAAGGGGCAGCACAACCAGGCACAAAAAAGTGACCTGGCGGCAGCGCGGATTTTTAACCAGGAGGTAACAAGTGCGGATTGAAGAGTGCCCGGTGAGCGCCACGCTCGAAGTCATCGGCGGAAAATGGAAACCGCTGATCCTGTGGGCGCTCAAGGAGGGTCCGCATCGCTTCAACGAGCTGCGCCGCAAAGTCCCTGGAGCGTCGCAGAAGGTTGTGACGGAACAACTCCGCCAGCTGGAACGCTCCGGCATCATCGAACGCCGCGTGCTTCCCGGCACGCGTGCGCACACGGAATACCGCCTCAGTTCTTACGGAGTGACGCTGCGGCCCGCGCTGACCGCACTTGCGCAGTGGGGCGCGCAGCACCGCAAACGTCCCGTCACCGAGTCCTGAATCAGTGTTTCTGCTCCAGCCTCGGCTGCATAGGCCGCGACAAAAGCATCGAGCGCCGAGCTTTGGCTGCCTGCATTCTCCGCGTCGAATGGCCCTGACCATACCTGGCCGAAGGCGTTGCTGGCATCGCGCGAATGGTTCCAGATGCTCTCCGCATTGGTGACTGCGAAGGTGGCATATCTCTGCTTCGGCGCAGCAAAGTTCAAGGCCATCAGATTACGCACGAAGATACCCTTGAACTGCACGCCATCAGCGCCGCAGTTCGCCTCGCAGGTGTCGTGCAGCACGCCATTGCTGTCGGTCAGGTGCGTGAGCGCGGCATCGGCGATGGTCTGCGCGGTCTGAAGAAGTTGGGGCGAGTGCTGCGCGCGGTTCAGCTCCACCAGGCCGCCAAGGACTACGCCCTGGTTGTAGGTCCAGGTGTTCTGCCCATTGTTCTTGCAGGTGGCGAGATCAAGCCCATCGTTGATCAGATTCTGGCTGTTGATCATGCCGGATTGCTGGAACCATGCCCATTCCTTGTTCGCCCACGCGAGATAGCCTGCGCGATCGGCGGGCGCGACGCGGTTCGCAAGATGCGCAGCGACGGAGAGAAAGAGCTCGTTCGCGATGGCGTTTTTGTATGTCTTGTCCTTGCTCCACCAGATGCCGCCGCCGCAGGTTGCATCCCAGCCGCCGCTCATGTCCGTGAAGATCGACGAAGCCATGTCGAGATACTGCTGCGTGTGCGTGAGATCGTAAGCAGCAATCCACGCCAGCGCCCACCAGCCCTCGTCGTCGTAGTAGTTGTTCAGGAAGCCGCTGTTTGTCTTCTGCGCCTGCTGAAAGCTGTTGGCGAAGACGCCGGTGTAGCTGCCCGTGTGCGCCACCAGCGAGTAGTCGGCCAGCATCGTCAGCACATTCGCGGAGTTCCACCAGCCCGTCGTCTGATAAAGGCCAGTGGACTGCGTGTACCAGGTCTGGAGTTTGTCGATACCCGCCAGTGTCTGCTTCTGGATCTGCGCGGATGGCGGTGTGTGGGCGGCGGTCTGCGCATACGTGCTCGCGCACAAAACGACGATGCTGATAACGATATACAGACGAGGGCTGCGAAGCATCGGGGGAGGCTCCTGAGATCGAAGTTTTGCGGCTTGAAAATCCCGCTGCCCGCCACCCTAGTTCGATCGTTTGTTCGTGTCAACGCCGCGGCGAAATCCGAAGGACGGGAGACATGGCTCCCGTCCATTTCAGGCCGCCTTTTGCGCCGGACTGCTAGCCGCATCCAGCCTGGCGATTGCCTCCGGCGGCAGCTTCAACCGCGTCGCTTCCGCCAGATCGTTCAGGTGATCGAGCGAGGTCGCGCTGGCGATGGGCGCAGTGATGCCCGGCTTCGCAATCAGCCATGCGAGAGCGACGCGCGCGGGCGTCGAGTGCTGGTCCGCTGCCACCGCATCCAGCGCGTCCAGCACCGCAAAGCCGCGATCGTTCAGGTATTTCTCCACCATCTGGCCGCGCGCTTTGCCGGCGGCATCTTGCTTCGAGCGATACTTGCCGGTCAGGAAGCCGGCGGCGAGCGAGAAGTAGGGAATCACGCCGATGCCATACGTCTCGACCACGGGAAGCAGATCGCTTTCGAATGCGGACCGCTCCATCAGGGAGTAGTTCGGCTGCAGGCATTCGTAACGCGCCAGGTTGTTTTTCTGGCTGATCTGGATCGCTTCCTTCAGCCGCGCGCCGGAGTAATTCGATGCGCCGATCACACGCACTTTGCCCTGGTCCACCAGCGTGTCAAAGGCGCTCAGCGTCTCCTCCAGCGGAGTCTCCGTGTCATCGGTGTGTGCCTGGTAGAGGTCAATGTAGTCGGTCTGCAATCGACGCAGCGAGGCCTCGACCGCCTCGGCCATGTATTTTCTGCTGAGCCCCTTCCTGCCATCGCCCATTTCCAGGCCGACCTTGGTGGCCAGCACAACCTGACTCCGCCTGCCGGAGCGCGCGAACCATTTCCCGAGCACCGTCTCCGACTCGCCGCCCTGGTGTCCGCTGACCCAGCGCGAGTACACATCGGCAGTGTCGATGAAATTCAGTCCGGCATCGAGCGCCGCATCGAGCAGGCGAAACGATTCCCGTTCATCCACCGTCCATCCGAAGACATTGCCGCCCAGGCACAGGATCGGCACCTGCAAGGACGATTTACCAATCTGTCGTTTCTGCATGAAAAAGCTCCTAAGGAATGGATGCGGCTTGAGGCAGGAAGGAGCCGCGGCTCCGGCCGATGATGGCATTTCAGGCATTTCCGGTAGCATGGAAGCATGCACGATCTGCAATTCGTCAGGGCCAACCTCGCGCTGGTCGAGGAAAAGCTGCGCGCCCGCGGGCAGGATCCCGCCGCACTGCTGGGCAACTTCGCCAATCTGGATGGCGAACGCCGCGAGCGCATCACGGAAGCAGAGACTCTGAAGGCGCGCCGTAATGCTCTCAGCGAAGAAGTAGGCCGGAAAAAGCGCGCAAAGGAAGACGCGACCGCGCTGATGGAAGAGACCCGCCAGATCAAGGAAAAGCTGGAAGCGCTGGACGCCTCCGCTACTGCTCTGGACGACGAGCTTCGCGGCATTCTCGCGAATATCCCGAACCTGCCGCACGAGTCCGTACCCGCCGGCACGTCCGAGCACGACAACGTAGAACAGAAGCACTGGGGCATCAAGCCGCAGTTCGATTTCACGCCGCGGCCGCACTGGGAACTGGGCGAGGCGCTCGGCATTCTCGATCTCGAACGCGCGGCCAAGCTCTCCGGCGCGCGGTTCGCCGTCTACTGGGATCAGGGTGCCCGGCTGGAACGTGCGCTGGCAAACTTCATGCTCGACATCCACACCCGCGAGCACGGCTACCGCGAGGTGCTGCCGCCCGTGATGGTGAACAGCCGCTCGCTCTTCGGTACAGGCCAGCTTCCGAAGTTCGCGGATGACCTTTTCCGCTGCACCGATGCGGAAGGCTTCACGCCAGGCCAGTATCGCGAGAACGACCACTGGCTCATCCCGACCGCCGAAGTTCCTGTCACGAACCTCTACCGCGACGAGGTGCTGGACGAAGCTGCGCTGGCTGTGTCGCTCACCGCATATACGCCCTGCTTCCGCTCCGAGGCGGGCTCCTACGGCAAAGATGTGCGCGGCATCATCCGCCAGCACCAGTTCCAGAAGGTGGAGCTGGTAAAGTTCACCCGCCCGGAAGATTCCGTCGCGGAACATGAGAAGCTCACCGGGCACGCCGAGAGCATTCTCGAACGGCTCAACCTCCCTTATCGCCGCATGTTGCTATGTGCAGGAGATATGGGATTTTCTGCATCCAAGACATACGACCTCGAAGTGTGGCTGCCGGGGCAGGGCCTCTATCGCGAGATATCCTCCTGCAGCAACTTCGAAAGCTTCCAGGCGCGGCGCGCGAATATTCGCTACCGTCCGCAGGGAAAGAGCAAGACCGAGTTCGTCCATACACTGAATGGCAGCGGCCTCGCTATCGGGCGCACCTGGCTAGCGATTCTGGAGAACTATCAGCAGGCGGACGGGTCGATACGGGTGCCGGAGGTGCTGGTGCCCTATATGGGTGGAGATACGAAGATCGAGAGACGGGGTAGCAACGCGCAATGAAGACACTGAAGAGCTATCTTTTCTGGACCTATCAGCGGGGCAGCTTTCACTACGACATCATGGTGACGCTGATCCTGCTCTTCCTCTTTGTCTCGCCGCGTTTCATCAACTTCCACGACCGGCCGGAAGAGCCAAGCTCGAGGGGGCATGGCGTGCTGGTGCATGCCGGCCCGAACGGCAAATTCACCTTTGAGGTGGGTGCCGACCAGATTCCGGAGACCTCGAATGCGAACAAACTCCGCGCGGAGCTTCAATCGAGCATCGCACCTGTAGCAGGCGCGATTTCGATAGACCGCTGGCAGGAACAGAGAGACTCCAGCGGTCGCGTAGAGAGCTACAAGGTGTGGGCGCGCCGATAGCGAATGAGACGAGGGCAAGAGATGAAGCGAATCCTATTGGTATCCGCTGCGGCGACGTTGATCTGCTGGATGGGCCAGGCACAAAGCTGCGACGCCCCCAAGGTGCTGGCGCAGATGGACGCGGCATCTGCGAAGTTCCAGAGCACGCAGGCGGATTTCAAGTGGGACGTGCTGCAGTCCGTTGTCAACGAGCACGATATCCAGAGCGGCACCATCTACTTCGAGCGCCATGGCGATTCTACGTCCATGGCTGCTTACATCAAGCAACCGGCTCCGAAGGCGGTCTTCTTCGATGGCAGCACCCTCACGCTGCTTCAGCCGGAGATTAAACAGGAGACGCTCTTCAGCGCGGGTTCCAATCATGCCCAGTATGAGAGCTTTCTGACGCTCGGCTTCGGTGGCAGCGGCAAAGACCTCCAAAGCAATTGGACGATCGAGTGCCAGGGCATGGAGTCAATCGACGGAGTGCAGACGGCGAAGCTGGACCTGAAGCCGAAACAGCAGAGTGTGGCCAACATGTTCTCGCACGTCACGGTCTGGATCGATCCCACGCGTTCCCTCGGCCTGAAGCAGATCTTTTACGAGCCGTCGGGTGACAATCGCACGGCAACCTACACCGGCATCAAATACAACGCAAAAGTTCCCGCGGACATGTTCAAACCTAAGGCCAGCGGCTACAACGTCATCCGGAAGTAGCGGTTTCCACGCCAGCCATGCGCGGGCCGCGCTGTTTGCAAGCAAACACAGCAGCAGCCAGAATGCAGAGCATGGGGAAGGCTTCTACCGTGTAGCGAGCTTCCGGCGCCTCGATCGTCGCCAGCAGCAGGCTGCGCAGCACACAATAAATCACAATCAACGCCACCAGCACTGTGGCGCGCCGCCGCATCCGCCACGCTCCCCAGGCAGCCAGCACAAGGTAAGCCAGATTCAGCGCCGCATAGCCTGCTGCGAACTCCGTCTCCGCATTATGACGATCGTATTGCCACCAGCGGAGCTCGATGTTCAGCATCTCGGTGCGCGGCCGGAGCCACATATCCAGCACGCGCATCAGCGGGAGCTCAAGATAACTGCGCAGCGGATGCGCGCGTTCCCGCTCGGCGGCCAGTGCGTTGAAGCGTGCGTCGATGGCTGGCGTAGTGGTGGTGGTCTCGTTGTATGCGGAGAAAATTTCCGCTGTCTGCTCGCGCTGCGCGGTCGAATCGAAGGCGCGGGAGGGAAGCAGGCTTATGTCCAGCGGCGCATTGTCCATGTTCCAGTAAATGTCCGACGTGGATGCAAAATCGACCGCCCAGGTCTTCATCCAGCGCTGGAAGCCCGGCGCGGTGAACTCTCCCGGATCGGTGGCATAACGCGGGGCGAGCGGCTCGAAGAGATGAAAGGTGCGCAGATTGCGCGCCGTCCAGAAGACGAAGGGAATCACCGACAGGATCCCGGCTGTCAATGCAAATCGTGCCGCGCGGGCGCGTCCCAGTCCCAGAAAGCTTCGTTTCGCGAAGATGAGAATTGCAAGAAGGCTTGCGACCGCCAGCAGCGCGCCGTCCGGCCGCAGCAGCGTGGCGTAGCTCCAGCTCAGCGCCAGCACTAGGCACGGCTTCCATCCCGGATTCCGCTGCAACCAGACAAGCGCGGCACACCCGAGCGCGATACAAAAAATGGAAAGCGTCTCGCTCAAGGGCGCTGCCACGTAGTTAGCGGTGAATGGACATAACGCCGCGAGATACAGCGCCCACATACCGGCGCGCTCGCCGGCAATCGCGCGCGCCGTCCAGGCAACAATCAGCGCCGAGAGAAGATCGATGGCGACCTGCAGATACAACACAGCACCGTAATGGTCCACGCCGAAGATACGAAAGCACGCAGCCAGATACAACGGATAGCCGGGCAGGCGGATCAGCGTAGGTTGGATAGTCGCGCCGGCCGCGGAGTAATCGGTGCGGCCGTAGATGCCGTGAAGCAGCCAGTTCTTGGCGATGTCTCCATAGACAAGCCCGTCCCCATTCACCTGTGGGAAGTGCCACAGGAACCAGAGACGCAGCCACGTACCCAGGCCCAGAGCAAGCAGCACGAGCGCAGCCGTAACCGCAATGGCAACATAGGATCGTCGCATTGTTTCGCATGATACAGAGTAAGAAGGACGGTTTGGCCGCGCGCACTATGCGCTGTACTCTTGACGTAATCTGATGAGCCGCCAGATCTTCTACGATCCCGAACGAAAACGCTGGAAGCGACTGCGCCGCGTGCTGGACCTGACTGCGGTGGCATCCACGTTTCTGCTGGTGGCCTTCTTTCTGGGCGTGATTCATAGGGAGCAGTTGCCCGATCTGCTGCTGCCGCAACAGAAGCGAAACTACAAAGCGGTCAAGGGACGACAGACTGCGGAGTCCCGTCGGGCTGCTCTGCGCGCCGCGCGCCGTCGAACGACAAATCGCAGGGCATCCGAGGTCCCGCTCAACACCGGCGAAGGTCTGCGTGCCACCTTCTACACGGACGACAATCCAGCCAGCTATTCCTCGCTTCGGCAGCACATCCATCAGATCGATATGCTTTTTCCCGTCTGGCTCAATGTGAATGACGCCAGCGGAAATTTGCTCGGGGCGATCTCTGAAGCGCCGGCCCACACCTACCGCATCATCGATGACAAAGGTGTGGTGCACGGCGTCGATCCGGACAACAAAGTGCAGCGCGTGATTGCGAATGCGCATGAAGATACAGAGCTTTTTCCGCTCATTCGCAACTACAACATCCTCACCGGTGTGTGGGACCCGGTCATCGGCACCGTCCTAAACGATGCCAACGCCCGAGCCAACATGGAGCGGCAGCTGGACAAGTTCCTTGCCGCCAATCCCAGCTATCGTGGTATCTCGCTCGATTTCGAAGATGTTCCGGATGACGCTCAGGCGGGGTACCAGGCGCTGATGGCGGAGCTGTACGACGACTTTTCGAAGAAGAACCTGCGCCTGTACATCAACGTCCCGACAGGCACTGATAAAAAGATGCTGCAGTTTGAGGCCGCGCATACCGACGGCATTGTGCTGATGAACTACGACCAGCACGAGAACACCTCGCCACCGGGACCGATTACCGCACAGGATTGGTTTGAGAACAACCTCCGGCGCGTGTTGCAGGTCGTGCCTAAGCAGAAGCTGATTTGTGCGATCGGTAATTACGCTTACAACTGGACGGTGCCGCTACCGGATGCGAGGGGTCATGCTTCACAGAAGGTCCTTGACGTGGACTCGTCCAGCGTGCAGGACGCCTGGCAGGCAGCCAGCGACGCGGAAGCAGACCTCTCGTTTGCCGGCGACGAATTGAACCCGCACTTTGCCTATGACGACGAAGACCAGCATGTCCGCCACCAGGTGTGGTTGCTGGACGCCGTGACGGCCATGAACGAAATGCGTGCCGCGCGGTCGGTGGGCATACAGACCTTCGCACTGTGGGCGCTGGGTACGGAAGACCCGTCCCTCTGGAATGTCTGGGACAGGCCGAGCACGCCGGGTATCCAGACCACGCTTGAAAAGATCCCGCCTGGCAATGACATCAATGCAGATGGCGAAGGCGACATTCTGCGCATCACCGGAGTGCCGCATCCCGGCTCGCGCACGATTGACATGGATGCCGAGAAGCAGACCGCGACCGACGAGCACATGCAGACCTATCCGCAGCCGTACACCATTGAGTACTACGGCTATCATCCGGACAAGGTTGCGCTCAGCTTCGACGACGGTCCCGATCCCACCTGGACACCGAAGATCCTCAACATCCTTAAGGCAAAACATGTCAAAGCAGCCTTCATGGTCATCGGCGAGCAGGCGCAGGACAACGTCGGTCTGCTTCGCCGTTATATCCACGAAGGCCACGAGATCGGCAACCACACCTACACGCATCCGGACATCAGCGAGATTCCAGCGCGGCAGGTGCAGCTCGAACTCAATCTCACCGAGCGCCTCTTTGCCAGCAAGCTCGGGATCAAGCCACTCTATTTCCGGCCGCCTTATTCCATCGATCAGGAGCCTGATACCAATGATCAGGCAGCCCCCGCGTATCACATCCAGCAGATGGGCTACACCATCATCGGCGACAAGATCGACACCGATGACTGGAACGAGCATCCGCGCAAAAGTCCGCAGGAGATCACCTGGGATGTGATGGAACAGTTGCGCATCATGAAGACGAAGCCGCAGTTCCGCGGATCGATCATTCTGCTGCACGACGGCGGCGGCAATCGCTCGGCGACAGTAGCCGCATTGCCGCTGCTGATCGATACGCTGCGCGCGCACGGGTACCAGATCGTCCCGGTATCGGAGCTGATGGGCAAGACCACAGCGGAAGTCATGCCGCCGCTCACTCCTAACCAGCGCTGGCAGGCGCGCGTCGACTCCGTCGCATTCACCATGTTCGCCTTCGTCGGCCGCTTCATCGTGATGATCTTCTTCATCGGCGACGTGCTCATGAGCGTGCGACTCGTGCTCATCGGGTTTTTTGCGCTCATCGATCGTATTCGCCATCGCAAAATCCCGGAGGTCCCTGGTGGCTTCGCGCCGCATGTGGCTGTGCTCATTCCGGCCTACAACGAGGAGAAGGTCATCGTGCGGACGATCCGCTCTGTGCTCAATTCCGATTACGAGAACCTTCGCGCGATTGTGATCGATGATGGCTCCACGGATCGTACCTACGATTTCGCGTGCGAGGCATACCGCGATGAGATCGCGGCGGGCCGACTACAGGTGCTGAGCAAGCCAAATGCGGGCAAAGCCGAAGCCCTCAACTACGCGGTCGGTCGGCTCACAGAGGACTATTACGTCGGCATCGACGCCGATACCGTCATCGCGCGCGATGCAGTATCGAAGCTCGTCGCTCATTTCGCAGACCCGCGCGTCGGTGGAGTGGCGGGCAACGCCAAAGTTGGCAACAAGGTGAATCTGTGGACCCGCTGGCAGGCGCTGGAATACATCACCAGCCAGAACTTCGAGCGTCGCGCGCTCGACCTCTTTAACGTGGTCACCGTTATCCCCGGCGCGATCGGCGGATGGCGCACGGAGGCGGTGCGCCATGGCGGCGGCTATCCCATCAACACCGTGGCGGAAGACGCCGATCTCACCATGAACCTGCTCGAGCAGGGCTACAAAGTCATCTATGAAGACCAGGCGCTCGCCTTTACGGAAGCGCCGGTGGATGCGAAGGGCTTGATGCGCCAGCGCTTCCGCTGGTCATTTGGCACGCTCCAAGCCGTCTTCAAGCACAAGCAGGCGTTCACCAAGAATCGCGCGATGGGTTTCTTCGCGCTCCCCAACATTGTCATCTTCCAGATACTGCTACCTCTCGTCTCGCCGCTCATCGACCTGATGTTCATCTACGGAACCATCGAGTACTTCCTGGACCGGCACTTCCACCCGGACACGGCGAACGCCGCCGGCTTCGAGAAGCTGCTGGCCTACTTCCTGACATTCCTGATCATCGATTTCGTAACCTCGGCGCTTGCGTTCTCGCTCGAACGCCGCCACCCGGCAAAACGCGGCGATGGCTGGCTGCTCTTCCACATCTGGCTGCAACGCTTCGCCTACCGGCAGGTCTTCTCGATCGTGCTGTTCAAGACGATCAAGCGCGCCATCGATGGAAGACCGTTCAACTGGGACAAGTTAGAACGCACCGCAAAGATGTCGAAGCAGGCGGAGAAGATCGCTGCGGGCACTTAATGAGTGTGATTAGTTTTTCTACTGTGTCGGCTTCGCGCCAGTCGTTGTCTGCGCAGCGAAGTCCTTCATCAACTGCTGCAGCTGAGGCATCATCGCGTTCATTCGCTCTCGAACCAAGGCACTGGACTGCTTAATCAGAATGGGGCTCTTCTCCACCATCGCCTGTCCACTGGGCGACTTGTAGAAGGCGAGGATGCCATCGACTTGATCTTCGGTGTATGCAGCGTCATACAGCTTTGCATACTCAGGTTCGAGGGTGCTCCATCCTAAGCCATCCGAGAGTAGTTTCTGGATTTTTGCGGAGAGTTCATCGACCCGCTTCTGCTGCTCTGGACTGAGTTTGACTCCCATCATCTGCTGCATCATTCCAGAGTTGATCTGATCGAAGGTCTGCTGCATCACCTGCGTCGAGAGCTGATCGATTCGGGCTACTTTGAAGAGTTCCTCGACTTTGGCTGCTTTAGAGGCATCGTCGGCGTGCGCCGCAAAGCAGGACAGCAGAAGAGCACATGATAGGAGGATCGGGCGTAATTGCATGAGTGGCCTTCCTACGAACTTGGTCCAGATTCTGCGCCGGATGAGCCGGACTGCATTCGCAAGTGTGGGGGCCGAGTACGCTAGACGTCCAGTGGAAACTGGTGCAGTTCTACTGCTTTGGTTACACCCACTCGCCCTTGCGCATCAGCGGCTCCGCCGCCCCACTCGCAGCAACACCATCCAAATCAATCTCCCCCGAGCCGATCATCCAGTCCACGTGGATCAGGCTGTCGTTAGCGCCCTTCTTGGCCAGAGCCGCGGTATCCATCGTGTCGCCGCCCCGGATGCAGGTGCTGTATGCCTGTCCCAGCGCAATGTGGCTGGCCGCATTCTCGTCAAACAACGTGTTGGAGAAGAGCAGGCCGCTCTTGGCGATCGGCGATGAGTGCGGCACCAGCGCAACCTCGCCCAGCCGACTCGCGCCCTCATCGGTCTCAAGCATCTTCCGCAGCACCGCTTCGCCTTCCGTGGCGTGCGACTCCACGACACGGCCGGCTGCAAAGCGAACCCGGATGCCGCTGATCAGCGTGCCCTGATACGAAAGCGGCTTGGTGCTCGTGACGGTGCCATCGACGCGCTGGCAGTGTGGCGTAGTGAAGACCTCTTCCGTCGGAATATTGGGAATGCACGCCAGGCCATTGCCGGCCGTTGTGCCCCCGCCCATCCACACGTGATCGTCAGCCAGGCCGACGCGCAGATCGGTTCCCGGCCCGCGGAAATGCAACGCGCTGTAGCGGCGCTCGTTCAGGATTGCAGCACGCCTGCGCAGTCCATCATCGTGCGCCCGCCAGGCGGCCACGGGATCTGGCGCGTCCACGCGCGACGCGGCAAAGATGGCGTCCCACAGCTTCGCCATGGCAACGTCCTCGGACTCGCCGGGGAAGACGGCGGCCGCCCACGCCGGTGTAGCCGCCGCAACAATCGTCCAGTTGATCGCGTGCCGTGTAATCAACTCCATCGCCGGCCGGCTCGCTTTGGAAGCGGCGCGGTTCGCGCGACCAACTTTTTCCGGGTCTTCCTTCGCCAGCAGTGCCGGGTTGGCGCCTGCCACCCCCATGCGCGCGACGTTGCTGCGGAAGGCTTGAGCGATCCCGTCCTGCAGCCACGTCGCCGCAATATCAAAGCTCGCATCGGGCGCGTACCGAAAGCGCGCCAGCGCCGCCTCGTCGTCGCTGTAGAAAGTGGTCACCAGCGATGCGCCTGCGCGATAGGCATGCTCCGTAATCCGGCGCACCAGCGGCAGCGTGTCCAGCGATGCAGTGATCAGCAGCTCCTGCCCTGGTGCCAATCCCAGACCCACCTCGATTGCAACTGCGGCCAGCCGGTCCAGCCGCGCGGCGTGGGTCGTGCTCGATGGAACGGCGGGGGCCACTGCTGTGCTCATGCTCTCTTCTCCTCATGCTTCGATAACGTTCGGCGCTCACCGCGGCGCCACTCCTGTAGCATACGTCCATGCTGAACCGACGCGCATTCCTCGGTGCTTCCGCAGCGGCCCTTCCCATCCTCGCCAGTCTCGCCTCCGCTGAGCAGAGCGATCATCTTTCGAGCGGCGTCATCAGTCCCGCGACCGCAAAGCTGACGCACCAGAGCTTCGGAGACGTCCGCATCTATTTCGATGGCTCTACCGGGCAGCTTCATGCGCTGACGGTGGGAAGCGTCGCGCTGAAGCCCGGGATGGAGCCCCATCCGCCACACCAGCATCCTGAGGAGGAGATCATGCTCGTCACGGAGGGTTCAGGGACGATTCTTGTTGAAACTGAAACGCATCCCGTAGCTCCGGGCTCAATGATGTATTGCTCCGGCGGACGGCTTCATGGGATAAAGGCCGGTCCTCAGGGTCTTACCTTCTACTACTACAAATGGAAGGCCTGATCTCGGCGGCAAGCCTGCCTTCTCGCTTGCTACAATCCGCTTACCAGCCGCCGCACCAACAGGAGCCGCCATGTCAGACTTTTTCGCTGCACTCGATGCCCGTATCGCCCGCTACGATCTGCTGCAGCACCCCTTCTATCAGGCATGGTCGAAGGGCGAGCTTACGCGCGATGAGCTGCGCGAGTACGCGTCCGAGTACTGGCACCATGTCTCCGCTTTCCCGACATATCTCAGCGCGCTGCACGCCCGACTGGAAGACGCGCCGCTGCGCCGCACCGTCCTCGAGAATCTGGCCGACGAGGAAGGTCTGCCCGCCGGCCGCGCGCATAGCGATCTGTGGATGGACTTCGCCGCCGGCATGGGTGCGGACTCCTCCGCGGTGCGCAGCCGCGCGCTCCAGCCGGAGACCGCAGCGCTGATCGAGCACTTCCGCGCCGCGATGCAGGCTGCGCCGGCATCCGCGCTGGCTGCGCTTTACGCCTATGAGTCGCGGGTGCCCGCGATCGCTCGCACCAAGGCGGAGGGCTTGAAGCAGTACTACGGCGCCGACATGGCCACATCTCGCTACTTCGCGCTGCATCAGGTTGCCGACGTGTACCACGCGAAGGTGTGGCGTGATGCCATCGAGGCCGAGCTGACCGCGCACCCCGAACAGGCCGGTGCTGCGCTGGATGCGGCAGAAGCCGCGGCAGCCGCGCTGTGGGAGACGCTCAGCGGCGTCGAGCGCGAGCGGCAGCGGGCTCGCATGACCGCCGCCTGAAATTCCGGGCAAGCCTACTAACGATTTTCGATCCGCCCGGACTGCTCCTTGATGTAGACTGCGGCCACTCTTCGTGCGCATCTCGACGCTGACATCTGCGGGTGCGCCGCCTGTTCGTATGTCTACAGACAATCCTCAGCCCCGCCTGCTCGTCACCGATGCCGATGGCACGCGCGCACACCCGTTGGTGCATTTTCCTTTCACCCTCGGGCGCAGTAGCGAGAGCGATCTCTGCATGGCGCATGCGCAGGTCTCGCGGCAACACGCGTGCATCGAATCGGAGCCCGACGGCCTCTATCTGCGCGACCTGGGCAGCCGGCACGGCACGCTGCGGAATGGCGAGCGCATCGAGCGAGTACGTCTCCGCTCCGGCGATCGGATCGCGCTCGGCCATTCCACAGTAGCGCTCGTCTTCCTGGACGAGACGGCGGCCGACGAGCCGTTTGCCGCCGATTTCGATACGGTCACCGGCACTCGCGAGCTGTTGCAGCGCGCCTCCGGTCAGGTCAGCGGATCGGATCTCGAAAAGCTCTCCCTCTTTCTCGAGGCGGCCAAGCGCTTCAACGGCACGCAGGTGCTGGACGATGTGCTGAGCACCATGATCGAGTACGCGTTGCGGCTCACCTGCGCGGAACGTGGCTTCGTCTTTCTCGGTGACAATGTGGCATCCCTGCGGCTGCGCATCGGCCGCGCCAGCGATGGCTCCGCTCTGCACGACGATTCGAAGATTTCGCGCTCCATCGTGCGCGACGCCGCATCCTCCGGCCTCGACTACATCCTGGGGGACGCTACCGGCGAAGGCGCAGCCATCGGGCGCGACAGCATCATCGCGCACGATCTGCGCAGCGTGATCGCGATTCCATTGCGCCGCCGCAGCTCCGGCACGCTGCTCGGCCTGCTTTATCTGGATAGCCGCCTGCAATCCTGCAATCTCAGCACCGTGAGCCGGGACATTCTGCACGCCATCGCAACCGAAGCCGCCACGCTGGTGGAAAACGCGCGCATGCTGGAAGCGGAAAAAGCCGCGGCCCTGATGCGTAAGGAGATGGAGATTGCCGCCTCCATCCAGCAGCGCATCATCGCCAGCGATCTTCCCGTCGTACCCGGCTTCGCGCTCAGCGCCCGCACCTTGCCCTGCGCCGATGTGGGCGGCGACTTCTATGACGTCATCTGCACGCATGACAACGGCACTGTCGACGGCTGCGTGGCCATCGTGGCGGATGTCTCCGGGAAGGGAATGCCCGCCGCGCTGCTGGCCTCGATCGTGCAGGGCATGATGTACGCGCAGATCAACTCCGGCGCATCGCTCGTGGATGCCGTCAGCGCCGTTCATGCATTTCTCTGTGCGCGCGTCTCCGGGACAAAGTACGTCACGCTGGTCGCTCTCCGTTGTCGGGCCGACGGCTCAGCCGAGCTGGTCAACGGCGGCCACATTCCGCCGCTACTCATCGAGCCGGACGGCCGCTTGCGCCTCATCGAGGGTGGGGACATGCCGGTCGGCATGATTCCCGAGGCAAGCTTCCACGCAATTGTTCTCACGGTCCCGAAAGGCGGTCGCGTGGTGCTGCTGAGCGACGGCGTGAGCGAAGCAGAAAACGCTGCAGGTGAGGAGTTTACGATTGCAGAGTTCGAGCAATACCTTGCGGGTAAGGATCCCATCGCCGCCGTCTTCAGCGCGGTGGACCGCTTCTGCGACGGCATCCCCCAGGCCGATGACCGCACCATGTTGACCATTGACCGGCTGGCCTGAGAGCAAAGGGGGCCCGTATGAAACTGCTGCTCAAATTCAATCTCATCCTCATCACACTGGCCGCGCTCGGACTTTTAGTCGTCGCTTCCGTCGCGCACAGCTTTCTCCAGCAGAATGCCCGCGCCCAGGTGTTGCAGCAGGCAGAGCTCATGATGGCGAGCGCCAGCTCCGTCCGTCGCTACACATCGGACGAGCTCAAGCCGCTGCTGATGGGCAATCCCAAATACGAGCAGGAGTTCCTGCCGCAGACGGTGCCCGCCTATGGCGCCATGACTATCTTCGCGAAGCTGCGCACGCACTTTCCGGAGTACACCTATCGCGAGCCTGCGCTGAACCCCACCAATCCGCAGGACCGCGCGGCAGACTGGGAAGCGGATGTCATCGAGCACTTCCGCAATCATCCGAATGATTCCGAGCTCATCGCGGAACGCACCACCCCGACCGGTACGTCGCTCTATCTCGCACATCCCCTGGTGAACCGGCAGCCCTGCATGCAGTGCCACAGTGAGCCCTCCGTCGCGCCGGCCTCAATGATTCACAAATACGGCCCGGATCACGGCTTTGGCTGGCAATTGGACGAGATCATCGGTGCGCAGATCGTATCGGTGCCGACCGCTGTGCCCATCGACATCGCGAGCAAGGCGTTCCACTCGCTCATGCTCTCACTCGTCCTCGCGTTTACAGCGCTGATCGTGGCTACCAACCTGATCCTGCTGCTGCTCATCATCCGGCCGGTCCGCCGTCTCGCCTATGTCGCCAACCAGGTGAGCACCGGACAGCTGGACGGCGCAGAGCTGCCCGTTCGCGGCAAAGATGAGATCGCAGAACTGACCGCATCCTTCAATCGCCTGTTTACCAGCCTGGCGAAGGCAATGCGTCTGCTGGGGTAGAACAGCAGTCATCGTGTGCCTTGAATCTGGCAACACGTTATCGGTCCCGAACCTGGGAAGGGCGGGGAATCCATATGCAGCGTCGGCAGATATTCCACTTACTCGCGTGCGGGGCAATGGCTGGCAGCGACGCCTTGTTTGCCACTCCCTCAAGCGATAAGGATCAAGCCTCACAGAGTTACGTTGTTTGGGTGGCTGAGGTCCTTCAGAGGATGCAAACAATCATGCCTGGCATGACCAGAGAAGCCCTTTGCCGGATCTTCAAGACGGAAGGGGGATTGTCCACTGGACTGCAGCGCACGTTCGTCAGTCGTGACTGCCCTTACTTCAAAGTCGATGTCGAATTCCAAGCCGTCGGTCGGCCTGATAGAGATGAAAATGGTAGGGTGACATTGGCCGAAGACAGTAGCGATCTCATTCTCAAGATCTCACGACCGTACCTGCAATTCAGCATCCTCGACTGATTTGATTGGGGAGCGCATCCCCGCAGCGTCGATAGCGCTCAACTGGTGCTTACCTCAGGACTGGCCGCTGATCCGCAAATGACTATGCACCGCGCTCAGGAACTTCTGCCGCGCAGCGGGCGAAGCAATCTCCTGCGCCAGCGCATCGCACATCTCGCGCAGGTTGGTCGTGCTGCTGGAGGCGCGTCGCACCAGCACGCCGGCTATAGGGCCGACGTGCTCGGCAAGCTGGCGCGTGATCTCGCTCAGCGACTCCGGACGATGACTGCTTCCCGGCGGCTGAGAGCCCGCTCCCGATCGCACCGACTGCGCTACCCGCACCTGCGAAACATCTCCAGCGGGCGTTGCTCGCAACCCGTCTTCGTCCAGAGCTGCAAGGAACACGTCCGCTGTCTGCCACCGTTCGCGTGGACTCTTCGCTAGCGCCTTCATGACCGTCGCGGATAGCCCGGCAGGAATCTGCGCATTGATCTGCGACGGCGATTTGGGCGCGTGCTGCAGATGCGCGGCAATTACCTGCACATGCGTTGTGCCCTCGAACGGAAGGCGCCCGGTGATCATCTCGTAAAGCGTGACCCCGACCGCATAGATATCCGAGCGAGCATCGTGCGGCTCCCCGGAAATATGCTCCGGAGCAATGTAGTGCATGGAGCCGACCAACGCGCCCGTCGTGGTCAGCCGCTGATCCGGACCAGCCAACGCCAGGCCTCCCAACGCTAAGCCAAAATCCAGCAGCTTCACCTCGCCGTGCGGCGTGATCATGATGTTCGATGGCTTGATATCGCGGTGAACGATGCCGCGGCCATGCGCATAGCGCAGCGCCTCCAGCACCTGTCGCGTGTAGCGCAGAGATTCTTCAAGCGTCAGCCCCTTCGGCAGCCGCCGGCCCAGGTCTTCGCCTTCGACGCACTCCATCACCATCACCAGCTCCTGCTCGTGCCGGAAGGCAGTGTGCAGCTTGGCAATGTTTGGATGGTCCAGCGTGGCCAGCAGACGGATCTCGCGCACGAAGCGGTCCATCATCTCCTGCGCCTGCGATCCGGAGCTCGGACCGGCGCGCAGCAGCTTCATCGCTTCAATGCGGTCGGAGATGGTATGGCGTACCCGGTACACCTCGCCCATGCCGCCATAGCCGAGCGTCCCGGCAATCTCGTAATCGCCAATGCGGGTTCCGGCCGTCCATGCCATCTCAGCAGTTATACCGCGCGGCCGGTCACTCGCACATGTCGAAGGGCACCCGCTGTGTTTATCGTTTCATATCGGCGCGCAGCGCCGCTCAACGAGGAACTACGACCCTGCGGGAGCCGTCAATCCGCGGACCAGCCGCGAGCTGAAAGCCATGACGCAGCACAGCGCCATGACGCAGATCAAAATCGCGGTCAGGCCGGCATGCTTGCCCACAAAGCCAAGCCCCGGCGGCCCGGCAAGAAAGCCCGCATAGCCAATGCCAACCGTGATCGCGATGCCCGCCC
Source organism: uncultured Acidobacteriaceae bacterium (assembly GCA_963797895.1). Lineage (GTDB taxonomy): Bacteria > Acidobacteriota > Terriglobia > Terriglobales > Acidobacteriaceae > KBS-83. Next base: position 219,219 of record CAWCRD010000003.1, on the reverse strand, counting down.
CCGCCGGCACATTGGGGACGCGCCCCGCGGTGCGATAGATGATCGGCGAACCATTGGCGATGCCCGCGCCCACCAGCGCAAAGCCGAGCAGCCACCACAGCTCGTTCGTCATGTGTTGCCAGCCGGTGGCGATCACGACGCCCAGCCCCGTCGCCGCTAGCAGCCCGCCCACCAGCAGCGTGCGCTCTTCGCCCGCGCGCTCGACAATCGAGTCGCCCGTCAGTCGGCCCGCGACCATCAGGGCGGCAAAGACCGCATATCCATATCCGGAGACGCCCAGGCCCGCACCGCGCACCACCCGCAGATACAGTCCGCTCCAGTCGGCGATCGACCCTTCGCAGACCATGGAGACAAACGCAAACAGCCCAAGCAGCAGAAGACGCCCATGCGGCCGCATCGGATGTGGCTCTTCGCGCAGCCCCTCTTCGGCGCGCGTAAACAGAACGGGGGTCGCGGCAAAAACCACCAGAGTGATCAATCCCGAGAAGCTGAGCACGACAATCGGCGCCGGCACAGCGCGCGACAGCACGAAACTGGTGATGGCGGCGCCGGCAAAGCTGCCGATGCTCCACATGCCGTGCAGGCGCGAGATGGTGCGCTCGCCAAGCTGCTCTTCCACCGCGATGGCCTGTGCATTCATGGCGACATCCATGCTCGCTCCGGCGATGCCGAAGCAGAACAGCGCGAGTGTCATCAGCAAAGTAGTTGGGGCCAGCACCACCGCACTCAGCACGATGGGAAAGGCAATGCCGGCCACGCGGCACACGGCCCGGCTGCCGAGTTTCGCCGTCAGCCGCCCGGCAAGCGGCATCGCGATGACCGCTCCCAGCCCGCTCGCGAGCAGCGTCCAGCCCAGCGCCGCCGCGTCCAGGTGCAGTTCGCGAGCGCGATCCGGCACGTGCGGCACCCACGCGCCCATCACGGTGCCATTCGCCACAAAATATGCTGCCACGGCGCGCTGCGCAGTCTTGGCGCGCCGCAGCGCTGCCAGGGTGGAGCTGGACATCGAGCTAGACATTCTTCTTAGAGTACGAAACTTCCGCGCGTCGCATGCTGCGATAAGGTGAAAGCGAGGGAGCAATCTTCATGCCTGAGTCACAACTGCATCTCTCCGCGCCTGCCGCCCGCGTGCTGGGCTCGCTGCTGGAGAAGGAAACCACCACGCCCGAGTACTACCCGCTCTCGATTCTTGCGCTGACGAACGCATGCAATCAGCGAACGAGCCGCTATCCGGTGATGAATCTAAGCGAGGACGAAGTTCGTCAGGCGCTTCATGAGCTGGAAGATGCCGGGCTGGCCGCACCGGTGCGCGGCACGGAAAGCCGCGTAGCGAAATACGCACACCACATCGGCGAGGTCTTCAATCTCCGTCGCGGCGAGCTCGCGATCGTCTGCGTACTCCTGCTGCGTGGCGCGCAGACGCCGGGTGAGCTGCGAAGCCGCACGGAGCGCCTGCACAGCTTCGCCGGAATGGACGAAGTTGAAAGCACATTGGAACAGCTTGCCCGGCGCGAGCCGCCGCTGGCCCGAGCGCTGCCTCGCGAACCAGGCGCGCGGGAGGTGCGCTACGTGCATCTGCTCTCGACAGTCACCGCCTCGGAGCCTGACACGCAGTCGGAGACAAGGAGTAATTCGTCATCCCGAATGGAGCGAAGCGAAAGCGACGGATATGCTTCTCCCCAGTCAACCGAAACCGGCGCAACGTCAGATCGCATCGCGGCACTTGAAGCCGAGCTCGCCGAGCTACGCGCACGCCTCGCATCGCTCGAAGACAAATTTGCCCAACTCACCGGCTGACTCGCTCAGCGCATATCCTGTACTGCATGACCTGGCTTCTTTGGGCGCTTCTTTCCGCACTCTTCGCGGCAGCCACCGCGATTCTGGCCAAGATCGGCGTGGCTGGCATCGATTCCAACCTCGCCACCGCCATCCGCACCACCGTGGTGCTGGTCTTCACCTGGGCGATTGCCATCGCGCTCGGCCGGCATACCTCGATCGCCGCCATTGAAAGCCGCTCCTGGCTATTCCTGGTTCTATCCGGCATCGCCACCGGCCTGTCGTGGCTCTGCTATTTCCGCGCTCTACAACTGGGGCCCGCGTCCGCGGTTGCGCCCATCGATAAGCTGAGCGTCGTGCTGGTCATCCTCTTCGCCTGGTTGTTTCTCGGCGAAGGGCTCTCGGTGCACAAGATAGTCGGCGGCCTGCTGATCGCAGGCGGAGCCGCAACCCTGGTCTTCGGCTGAGCCGATGCAGACTTTCGCTCGTCTGCATCAGCTCTCACTTGACTCAAGCGTTTATCGGCGCAGGGCGAAATCCGCGCGGCAGCCGTGATCCACCCAGATGCCACGCTGGTCATAGCCCCAGCTATAGCCCTGCTGGCACGGCGATCCACTGCGCTGGTTGACCATCTGCACGCCGCCCCGTGTGTCAGCCGAGCAGTAATGGCGGTTGCCGTCATCGGACGAGCAGGTGATGTTCTGTCCGCCTCCTCCGCCGTATCCTCGATCATTCCAACTGCTCACCGTGAAGTCCGCGCGGCAGCCGTGGTCCACCCAGATACCGTCGCGGTTGTATCCCCAGCTATAACCCTGCCGGCACGGCGATCCGCTGCGCTGATTGGTCATCTGCACCCCGCCGCGCACGTCAGCCGGACACGTGTGTCGCCCGCCATCATCGGAAGAACAGGTGATCGTCTGCCCTCCTCCATTCCCGTTGTTCCCGTTATTCCAGGAGTTGGAGCCGTTCACCATGAAGTCTGCGCGGCAGCCGTGATCCACCCAGATGCCGTTGGCGTCGTATCCCCAGCTGTAGCCCTGCTGGCAGGCAGAACCGCTGCGCTGATTGGTCATCTGCACGCCGCCGCGTGCGTCGACCGGACAGGTATGTCGCCCGCCGTCGTCGGAAGAGCAGGTGATGCTCTGTCCTCCACCTCCGCCATTCCATCGGCTATTCCGGCTGTTTACGGTGAAGTCGGCGCGGCAGCCGTGATCCACCCATATGCCATCGCGGTCATATCCCCAACTGTAGCCCTGCTGGCAGGCAGCGCTGCTGCGCTGGTTCGTCATCTGGACGCCGCCCCGTGCATCCACGCGGCACGTATGCCGCCCACCGTCATCGGATGAACAGGTAATGGTCTGTTGTGCCGATAGCGGCAGAGCTGTTCCTGCAAGAACAAGCCCCAATATCGGCAATGAGTAACGGAATAGAAAGCGCATATACCCTCCCGCGCGACATAGTACGCCATCGCAAGTAGGTAGAGGAGGGAAGACGCACCAGCCGGAATCACCGGAGCTGGAAATCCTCAGCGCATTCCTTCGTGAAGCCGGAAGTCCGCGCGGCAGCCGTGGTCCACCCATACGCCCGTCCGGTCGAACCCCCAGCTATAGCCTTCCGTGCAGCGCGCGCTGCTCCGTTGATGAAACATCCGCACGCCGCGGCGGGTGTCGGCGGGGCAGGAGTGCCGCTTGCCGTCTTCCGACGCGCAGGTAAGCGTCAGCCTCTCGCTGGGCGTGGATGGCGGCGCGCCGTACTCGGGGGAGTTCACGATGAAGTCCGCACGGCAGCCATGATCCACCCAGATGCCGCGGCGGTCATAGTCCCAGCTATAGCCTTCCTGACAGGCGGTGTCGCTCCGTTGGTGGGCCATCGACACGCCCCCGCGGGTATCCACGTCGCAGTAGTGCCGCTTGCCGTTGTCCGACGAACAGGAGATCGAGCGCTGCGCCACTGCAGGGGGCGCTGTGATGGCTGCGATGGCAAGAACGCCGGCTACGGCTGGAAGGAAGGTTCGCATAGTTCAGTACCGTGATATCGAAACACGAGATGCAGTGGCAAGTTTCCTCTACCGCCGGGTATGCAGGTATAAAACCATGCTCACGCCCACGATGACGAACAGAATCGCCATCGTGAGCAGGGCGCCGCCCAGCAGCAGAGTCACACGCCTGCGCTGCGCCTCAGTGGGCCGTGTGATCCCGAAGGTCTGTATGAACATCTCGACCAGATACTCAAGAACCCGCATTTACGCTGCCGGACCTTTCACTGCATGTGCCTCCCGGAAAGCCGCTGCCGTTGTTGTATCGGAGGGAGTAGCATTGCGTCCATGAAGGGAATTCTCAAGCGTCTGCGCGATCTATTGTCTGGACGCCGCAGCAGCCCTCCGCCATCCGGAGAGCCCGATGCGGGAGTTCGGGTGCCGTTGAAGCGCGGTCCCGGAGGCCGCAGCGCCAGCGCTGTCGCCGACCTCGACAAGACCTAGCTAACACGCAGCTAGTCCGGCCGCTTCAGGTCAAAGCGGTCCCGGGTGCGCGTGTATGTCGGACCTCCCATGCGCCCAATCGCAGCAAGTCTGTCTGGGTCGATCCGGTAATTCTCCACGAGATCTTCGCGGACATGGAAGCGCAGGACGTCCCCGAGCACGATGGCGCTCCCGTGGACCCGTTCGCTGATCTCCACAATCTGCCGCAATCGACACTCCATGTGCACCGGACTTTCCGCCACCCGCGGCGGCTTTACCAGCTCGCTCGGCAGCGGCGTCAGCCCCGCCAGCTCGAACTCGTCCACGTCCGGCGGCACCTGGGCAGAGGTCAGGTTCATCTTCTCGGCAATCGCTTCCGTGACGACGTTGACGACAAATTCGCGTGTGGCGATCACGTTCAGCAGCGTGTCTTTATGTGCACCGATACCGCGCTTCGCATCCTCCGGTCTCACCGACGTACAAAACAGCACCACCGGCGGATCGGCGCTGACGCCGTTGAAGAAGCTGAACGGCGCCAGGTTGCGCACGCCGCGCGCGTCCAGCGAGGAGACGAAGGCAATCGGTCGCGGCACAATCGCTCCGATCATCAGCTTGTAGATGTTTTGGACGGACTCGTGGCCGGGATCGAACGTGAGCATGGTGCCAGTAGAGCACGCGCCCGGAGACTCACCAGGCGCGGCGAAGGATCTGCAGACTGCCTACTCGCCCACAGAGCCAAACGTGAGCGCCCGAAGGAAGCGAACTGAACTTTCCGCGCCGCAGGCGCGTGTGCCTGGACGGCCAGTCCTACAGGTTTCCGCGCTCCGCTTGCTCGCGCTCGATCGCCTCAAACAGTGCCTTGAAATTTCCCTTGCCGAAGGAGCGGCTACCCTTGCGCTGGATGATCTCGTAGAACAGCGTCGGCCGGTCCTCCACCGGTTTTGTGAAGATCTGCAGCATGTAGCCCTCGTCGTCGCGATCCACCAGGACCCCGAGCTTCTCTAACTCGTCGACCGGTTCATCGATTTTGCCGACGCGCTCCTGCAGGCTCGAGTAGTAGCTGTGGGGCACCTTCAGAAACTCCACACCCTGCTGCTGCAACTGCGCCACGGTATGCAGGATGTCATCGGTCGCCAGCGCCAGATGCTGCACCCCGGGGCCGCCGTAAAAGTCCAGATACTCCTCGATCTGCGACTTCCTGCGTCCTTCCGCCGGCTCGTTGATCGGGAACTTCACTCGGCCGTTGCCATTGGCCATCACCTTCGACATCAGGGCGGAGTATTCCGTCGAGATATCGGCGTCATCGAAATGCTGGTATAGACCGAAGCCCATCACGTCGCGGTAGAAATTAACGAACGTGTTCATCTCGTTCCAGCCCACGTTACCCACCATGTGATCGATGTGCAGCAGGCCTACGGGACGCGCCAGTGTGTCCTCTGCGGTCGCGCGAAAGCCCGGCAGGAATGGCCCGTTGTAGTTTTTGCGCTCGACGAAGGTGTGGATCGTTTCGCCATAGGTGGCGATGCTCGACATCACGACCGTGCCGTGCTCGTCCTTCTGCTCGAACGGCTCGCGCACGCTCTTCGCGCCGCGCTTGGTAGTCTCGCGCCAGGCCTCGCGGGCATCGTCCACCCACAGCGCCACATCCTTTACGCCGTCGCCATGTTTCGCAATGTGGGCGGCAATCTCGCCTTGCGGACGCAGCGGCGTGGTCAGCACCAGCCGCACCTTGCCCTGCTGCAGTACATAGGAGGCACGATCGCGCTGCCCCGTCTCCGGCCCGGCATAAGCAACCAGCTTGTGGCCGAAGGCGAGCCGGTAATAATAGGCCGCCTGCCGCGCATTGCCCACATAGAACTCGACATAGTCCGTGCCGTTCAGCGGCAGGAAATCCGTCTTCGCCTGAGCCTCGGGATGCACCATGGTCGCCATTGCTTGCCCTCCAGTTTGCATGGGCGTAAACCGCCCACCCGCAACCCATCAAGATATACCGATGCGGGAACCTTGGCCAGATGCGCTCCGCGGTCTCGGCGCGTTAAGAAAATCTCAAACGCTGCCGTGGACCACCGGACGTAACTTCCCGTCTGCCCGATTCGCCCAGGATCCGGATGATCCATTAGGGAAATCGATCTGTCCGTTGGCGCTTATACGCTTATTGAGGTCACAACCCGCAGATCGCTGAAGCGCCTCAGTCGCGCTCATTCTCTGATTGCGCTAACAAGGTTGCGACCGACGCTATGATTTGGATCGCTCACACGTCGTAGTGCTCTCAAATACAACAACCAAGACACGATTGCGCCTCAGAGTCGGCTGGCCGGAGCCGATTGGGGCCGAGCCGGCGCTATAACTGTGGTCGAAACGAACTGGGAGGCCGAGCTACATTCCGGTCCGAGCATCAAACATCGAAGGAGTTCAGGAGTGAGAGCAAAGACCTTCGCGATCGCTGGTTTCCTAGTTGCAGGAGCGCTACTCGTCGCTGGACCGTTTATCTCTGGGAAAGCAGAACAAAATCGTGTTGTGCGAATCGCGGAGCTGGAGATTGATCCCGCACAGCTGGATTCCTATAAGGTCGCCCTTCGAGAGGAGATTGACGCCTCAGTTCGAGTCGAGCCGGGCGTCTTAGCGTTGTATGCCGTGTCAGTGAAGGATCAGCCAAACCAGATCCGGCTCTTCGAGCTCTATGCAAGTCCAGATGCGTACCAGGTACATCTTCAATCGGCACACTTTAAGAAGTACAAGAGTGAGACTGCCGCCATGGTCAAGTCGCTGAAACTGATCGAGACTGACCCTATTTTGCTTGGCGCAAAATGAGGGAATCCAGACCTCTTTCGAAACGACTATTTCGGTGCTGGGCATCCACTTTCGCAACTTAGCAGCGCCCGGTTCAACGAAGGAGATTTTCTATGCAATACTTGAATTTCGGCCGCACAGGCCTTCAGGTCTCACGCCTGTGTCTCGGATGCATGAGCTTCGGCGATCCGGACCGGCCGCCACAGCCATGGTCTTTGAACGAAGAGACGTCGCGGCCGTTTTTCAGGCAGGCGCTTGAGGCAGGTGTGAACTTCTTTGACACCGCCAATGTCTACTCGGGCGGCAGTTCGGAAGAGATCACCGGCCGAGCGCTGAGAGATATGGCGCAACGCGACGAGATCGTTGTCGCGACGAAGGCGTTCTTTCCCTGGAAGAACGCTCCCAACGCCGGCTTTCTCTCCCGCAAAGCGCTGATGCAGGCCATCGATGACAGCCTGACGCGGTTAGGGATGGACTACGTGGACCTGTATCAGATTCATCGTTTCGATCCGTCGACGCCGGTTGAGGAGACGATGGAGGCGCTCCATGACATTGTGAAAGCCGGAAAAGCGCGTTACATCGGAGCGTCCTCAATGCAGGCATGGAAGTTCGCCAAGATGCAGTTCGCCGCGGAGCGGAATGGCTGGACGCGCTTCGTTTCGATGCAGCCGCAATACAATCTCCTGTATCGCGAAGAGGAGCGGGAGATGCTGCCGCAGTGTGCGGACCAGGGTGTCGCGGTCATTCCTTGGAGTCCGCTTGCACGGGGTAGATTGACGAGAGACTGGGATTGCAGCACCAACCGCGCTCAGAACGATGCGTTTGCGCAAAAGATGTACGAGAAAGCTGAGGAGCACGACAGGCAAGTTCTCGAGGTCGTCAAGCGGATTGCCGAAGAGCATCAGGTTCCGCGTGGATACGTCGCCCTGTCTTGGCTCTGGAGCAAGCCTGAGGTGACTGCGCCGATTGTGGGTGCGACCAAGCCGGAGCACCTCGCAGAGGCTATCGATGCACTGAACTTCCACATGTCCGAGGAAGAAATCAAAGCTCTGGAAGAGCCGTACGTGCCTCATCCTGTAGACGGCGTTACTCCTCCCTTGCAGGCAGAGCCGCCAGCCATATCAAAGCCGCGATAAAGACCAGTTCGGAACGGGCAGCACGATTGGTAAAGCACGCCAGAATAGTTTGCGCGGGCGTTGGCGGTGGCTCCGGAGAACATGCGGCAGCCCAGAAGAAAACTTGTACCCGAACCTACTAGTAGGGAGTCTCATGGATGTGCAAGGGCAGACGGCAGAACGGATTTTGAAGGCGGCGAATGCCCTTATGGTGGAGCGGGGGTATTCGGCCTTCAGCTATGCGGATATCTCGCAAGCCGTCGACATCAGAAAAGCGAGCATTCACCACCATTTCCCGACCAAAGCTGACCTGGCAGCGGCGGTTCTGAAGGCCCATCGAGAAAGACTGGTGCAGGGGACAGAGCTCCTCGATCGACAGATCGAAAATCCATTGAAACGCATTCAGGCCTATGTCGAGTATTGGGAAGGCTGTATTCGGAGCCGCACCGTGCCGTTTTGCATTGCAGCCTTACTGGGTGCGGAGTTGCCCTCTTTGCCGGAACAGGTGCAGGCGGAGGTCCGGCTACACTTCACCGCGTTGCGTGAATGGCTCGAACGAACCTTGAAAGCCGGCGTCAGGAAACGCGTCATCACACTTCATAAATCACCAACAATCGAGGCCGAACTACTGCTGGCGACCGTACACGGCGCCATGCTCTCCGCACGCGCAACCGGAAAGTCTGATATTTTCCGGACCGTCTGCGCTGCGGCGATACAACGGATCACCCATTCAAAGAAGTAATAGAGGGACTGTATCTGTCACCTCGCACAATCACACAAACTACCTACTAGTAGGTCGGAGGACACCATGCAAGCCATATCCACAGAATCCGCTCGTTCGCTGCGCACTCTCTATTTCACCCGAACCCTGTTCCAGCTGGTGTGGGCAGCGGGACTGCTCTCAACCGTGATGACGCATCCACAATGGGCCGCCATATTGCTCATCCTGTACCCACTTTGGGATGTTGCCTGCACCCTCTACGATCTCCAAACGTCCGCACAAGCGGGCGCCGTGAGGACGTCGCAGATCATCAATGCAGGGTTAGGTTGCGCTACCGCATTCGGAATCGCCTTCACCGTCTTCAGTCACTCCGCATACGCCGTTACCATTTTTGGCGCCTGGGCTCTCGGAGCCGGTCTGCTTCAGCTTGTCACCGGCCTGATCCGACGCAAGCAGTTGGGCGGTCAATGGGCGATGATCGTGAGCGGTGCACAATCGACCGCTGCAGGGCTGGCATTTACGCTGGGTGGCCTCAGCGGGAAATTTCATATCAAAGACCTGGGCGGATATGCCGTCTTCGGCGCAGTGTATTTCCTGGTGGGCGCAATACTACTCAGTCGAAAGCTCTCTCAGCTTTCTTCCTCGCAAGCAGAGGCCACAGCATCTACTCATTGATGTTGGAAGCTCCCTTGGTGTCCACGAACAGACTTCTCCATGACGCCAGCATTTCGGATTCCCGTACTGTCATCAGAGAATTGGCGTAGTCCGTCCTACCCCTTGACATCCGACAAAAACACGCGTAAGCCTATTGTCGAATGTCGAGGGGAAGATGCCGCAATCAACGGACCTTCTGCAAGGGATCGCTTGTCTTCAGCAATCGCGTCTGTCCTTGGAGGCGCCGCGGAGGCATCCTCATGATCTCTGAACTCTTGACGCGCCTTCGCTTCCTGATTCTTCGCAAACAACGCGGCGAACTCGAGGAAGAGATCGAGTTTCATCTCGAACAGGCAATCACAACCAGAATTGCGGCTGGAATGGAGCCAGCCGAAGCACGCCGTCAGGCGATGATTGAATTTGGCGGGATCGAGCCCACGCGGCAACAATGCGAGCGTCAGCGTCCCGGGTGGTGGATCGGGACCGTAATGCAGGACGTACATTACGCATTTCGCGGATTTGGCCGCAATCCGCTGTTTACCATCAGTGTCCTGATCACTCTCGCACTTGGCATTGGCGCCACGACTGCCGTCTTCAGCGTTGTGGATCGCATTTTGTTCCGGCCTTTGCCCTATGCAGATCCCAGTCGAATTGTCTCGGTGGGATTTGTGCACCCATTGGAGCGGCAGGAGTTTGTGATGGGCCGCTTCTATGCGGAATGGCAGAACGACCAGACGCCTTTCTCGGCTCTGGCGGCTCAGAGCACGATGGTCCACAACTGCGACCTGGTGGAAGACAATCCGGCGCAACTGAGCTGCACATCCTTCCAGGCAAACTTTCTTTCCCTCTTCGGAGTCTCTCCGGTTCTCGGCCGCAACTTTCTGCCGGAGGAGGATCGTTCCCACGGACCGCGAGTGGTGATGATTTCCTGTGGGCTATGGAAGGGACATTACGGCGGAGATCCGCACATCCTGGACCGGATGATCAATGTGGATGGCAATCCCGCCCGGGTCGTGGGTGTCCTGCCCAGGGATTTTCAGTTTCCTACGTTGGAGTCCGCGGATATCGTCTCTCCCTTTGCATTCGATCCTGCAATGCAACAGACTGTGAATGGCGGCTTCGGCGATCCCATGCGGCTGTTTGCCCGCCTCAAACCCGGCGTAAGCGTACCGCAGGCGTACGCACAGATGCAGCCTCTGTTCAACGGCGACCTGAAATGGTTTCCTCCTGCGGCGAAAAGCGAAACTCGTCTCAGCATCCGGACACTGCGCGATCGCGAGACGCAGGATGCGCGGCCGGTCGCGTGGGTTCTCTTTGGATTTGTCCTTGCGGTTTTGCTGATTGCGTGCGCAAACGTAGCCGGATTGATGATGGCACGCGGAGCGGCGCGCCAGCGCGAGCTTGCGGTTCGGTTGGCAATCGGTGCGAGCAGGGGCAGGCTCGTTCGCCAGGCGCTGACGGAAGCACTTGTGCTCTCGTTCGCCGGAGGCCTGGCGGGGCTTGCGATAGCGCAAGCACTCATCATGGTGTTTGTCCGGCTCGCTCCGACCGGAATCCCATTCATCAGCAAAGCGCATCTTGATCTACGTATTGCAGTGTTTGCGGCTCTGGTCTCATGCCTCTGCGGAGTGATCGTCGGTCTTGCTACAGCGCTGCAAAAACCAGGGCTGGCCGCACTGAACGCGAAGGCATCGATGTCGCGCAATCACGCTTTTGTGAGGCGCAGTCTAGTCACTGCGCAGATCGCCATCAGCATCATCCTGCTTTCAGGTGCGGCGCTGTTGCTGCGCAGCTTTACCAAGATCGAAGAGCAAAATCTCGGAATGCAGACTGGTGGGGTATTAACCGTGAAGGTGGCGCTTCCCTGGTGGCGCTACAACACCAATCAGAAGGTCATGGACTTCTATCTTCGCCTTGAATCATCTCTACGGCGGCTGCCCGGCACACGTGCGGTGGCAATGACAGACTCGATTCCCCCGGGAGGGTGGCAAAGCGATTTTAGATTCTCTGACCTGCACGTGCAGGGCAGGCCACCAATCCCTCCAGGAACCGGCGGAACTGTTGCGGGCCGATCCGTCACGCCCGACTATTTTCGCGCACTCAACATTCCGATCGTGCGTGGACGGAATTTTGCAGATCAGGATCGCACCGGAGACGAGCGTGAAGTGATTCTTAGCCGGTTGTTGGCCGAGCGCCTGTTCCCAAATGAGGAGCCCATTGGAAAGCGACTCCTGCCGGGTGCGCATATTAGCGGCACCGGAGCCATAGTCGTTGGTGTCGCAGACAATGTAAAAAACAGCGGCCTTACTGAACAAAGTGATCCGGAGATGTACACGCTCCGCCGGAGCGTATCCAGCGACTGGGGAGAAGACCATTCGATGGTGATTGTGGACAGCGCCATGCCGATGGCTGCGGTTGAACCGTGGGTCAGATCGGAGGTTTCTTCCATCGATCACACCATTCCAGTTCAGATGGAGCCGCTGAATCAATCCCTCAACCGATTGGCGGATCGCCCGCGCTTTGAAACCACGCTGCTTGGTTTTTTTGCTCTGACGGGTTTAGTGCTGGCAGTTGTCGGCCTTTATGGCCTCATCGCGTTTATGACAATGCAGCGGACGCACGAGATCGGCGTGCGCATGGCACTCGGCGCCACGCGGGGTAATATCCTGCGGTTGATCGCAAATGACGGACTGCGTATGGTGCTGGCGGGCTTGGTGGTCGGGCTTGGCACTGCGCTGGCGGTATCGCGCATGCTCAAGACGCTGCTGTTCCAGGTCAGCACATATGACCCATTGACGTACATCGTTGTCCCGCTGCTTCTATTACTCGTGGCTCTCGTCGCAATCCTTATCCCCGCTCGCGCCGGAACGCACGTCGAGCCGGCTATCACGCTACGCGCCGAATGATGCTATGACGGTACGCTAGGCAGCGCGGTAACCTCGGAACCCGACTGATCGGAGCCCCAATACTTTTCTTGAATCCCTATTATATGCATATACATCTTTCTCAATATGCAGAGCTCGACCGCGGCAACAATCCCTTGCCTATGCGCCAATCTTCGCCGCGCTGCGAGAGTGCTCACCCAGCGCTATGATGACGCGCTGCGTCCCCTCGGACTGACCATCACGCAGTTCACGATCCTGCAGGCACTTTCGCTCGCTGGAGAGGTCACACAGGGCGGGCTCGGCGAAATCCTCGCCATGGACAGCACGACTCTCACTCGAACGCTGGACGTGATGAAGAGGCAGGGCTGGATCGCCAAAGTTCATGGCACAGATCGACGCGAGCGTTGCCTCCGCCTCACCCAGGTTGGGAAAGCGGAATTAAATCGGGCTCTTCCGCTCTGGCAGACCACGCAGGAAACGCTCCGTCGGCGTCTCGGAAAGCAACGTTGGCGCGAGCTGGCAGAACTTATCCATGACACAACATCGATCATCGCGGAAGACGGAGGCCTTGATGGCACAGCTCTCTGAACACCCAACCGTAAAGCAATTTCGGGCAAGAGAAGCGGCAGAGGCCATCCCCGCTCCGACGCGGGCTCTCAGTCGCGATTGGCTTCGAAACCTGTGCCTCCAGGCAGGCGCGGATGACGCGGGATTTGTTGAAATCGACCGTCCCGAAATCGCGGACCAGAAAGCCGAGATACTCTCTCTGCTTCCAGGGACGAAACTTGTCGTGAGCCTTGTCATGCGGATGAACCGCGAGAACATCCGCACTCCAGCCCGGTCCATCGCCAATCTTGAATTCCATCACACGACAGATGAAACAAACGAAGTGGCGCGAAAGATCGTAACGGCGCTCGAACGGATCGGCGTGCGCGCCCTAAATGGCGGAGCGGTGGGCTTTCCCATGGAGGCGGATCGCTGGGGAGCCAAGATGTGGGTCGTTTCGCACAAGCCCATTGCCGTCGCCGCAGGTCTCGGCCGCATGGGAATTCACCGCAACGTAATTCATCCGAAGTTCGGCAATTTCATCCTGCTCGGAACGGTACTGGTGGATGCAGATCTGTCGGAATACTCGCGGCCCATCGATTACAACCCCTGCCTCGAATGCAAACTGTGCGTCGCAGCCTGCCCTACTGGCGCCATCGGCAGTGATGGCAGTTTCGATTTCGCCGCCTGCTACACACATAACTATCGGGAGTTCATGGGCGGATTCAACAACTGGGTCGAGACAATCGCCGGCAGCAAGAGCGAGTTGGATTACAGGAAAAAAGTTTCGGGAGCCGAAACCGTCTCCATGTGGCAAAGCCTTGCATTCGGCGCGAACTACAAAGCCGCATACTGCCTCTCCGTGTGCCCCGCTGGCGAAGACGTGATTGCGCCGTTTCTCAACCATCGCAAGGAATTCCTGAACGATGTCTTGAAGCCGCTGCAAGACAAAGTGGAGACGGTCTATGTCGTTCCCGGCTCCGACGCCGAGGACTATGTACATCGCCGGTTTCCGCATAAATCAACCAAGCCCGTCAGGAATGGCCTCGCGGGTCAGGGGACGATCCGGGTTTTTCTGCGCGGCTTGAATTTCGTATTCCAGCGCGGCAAGTCGGAAGGGCTGAACGCCACCTATCACTTCACCTTCACCGGCCAGGAGCAAGTCAAGTCCACCGTGGAGATCCGCGACCGCAAGCTCACCGTTTCCGACGGCCATATTGGCATCCCGGATTTCCGGCTGACCGCAGACAGTCAAACGTGGCTGCGATTTCTTCGCAAGGAAGCAAACCTCGTCTGGTCTCTGTTAACCCGCAAGATTCGGATTCACGGCTCGCCCCGCTTGCTCCTCGCCTTCGCGCGTTGTTTTCCTTCGTGAGCGAGAGACTCTTCGGACCGCCTGAGTAGCAATCCAGAATCGGGCGTATTCACCCGAAAGGATTCCTATGAAACTCACCGGTCGGGCCATCCTGATCACAGGAGGCTCTGCAGGTATTGGCCTCGTGTTTGCCCACAAGTTGCCGCCGGCGTTGAAGACCGAAATGACGGTGGAGTTTCAGGAAGCAGAGGGCATCGCTCTGATAAGCACCGATGAGTGGATCAAGCAGTCCTTTGCAAGTTTCAAGGCAGGTAGGCTCGAGATTCGGCCCGGCCAGTCCAATCTGCTCGCACTCATGCGACGACTCGCTCCTGATTTCATCAACTGCCAGCTCTGGAAAGCCTCTAAGAAGTTGGTTTCGGTCGGCGTTCGTTAGGCATTCGCTCCGACTCTTGATCTCAGCAGACGCGTTCAGGCCAATGCACGTTTCCAGAATCCAATCGCTTCGAAGCGCGCATTGGCGATGATGTGCTCATTGATGAGATCCGATCGATCGCGCTGCGAAAGCCCTTCAGTAGGCAGCGATGATCCGCTGACCGTTCCCGTCAACGCCAGAACTACCTCTGGGCTCTAGAGATTCGGAGGTAGCGCATTGAAGCCTCTAAATTTCCGAGAGTTCATCCAGAAAGGCTCGCAGAACGTCCCGGTTTAGAGAGACGTACCCGAATCGACCTTTCCTTCGAATGTCGATCAAACCTGCATTTTCAAGTTCTTTCGTGTGGTGTGACATCGTCGCCGCACTAATCTCATGCTGAGCCGCGAGATCGCCACAATTGATCTCACCTCCCACTCCGGAAATCTGCTTCAGAATAAGCGTTCGGCGAGGCTCGGCGAGAGCACGAGATACCCGCTCAAACTGCTTCGGCGTTAGATGAATTGACGGTGGGGCTTTTCTAGCAGTCAACTAACTCTCGCTTCGTACGATGGCTGGTCGCATGTTATTTGCTCTTCAGAGGAGCGCGTGAATTCCGGCTGCTGCCTGTTTCAGAAGGTCTGCACTGTCCAGACTTCCGGGGTCAAAAAGACGGTTCAGCGAGAGGCCATCCACGATCGCGCCTAGCTGCGCGACCTGACGACGGCTTTCGATCGATCCAATTGCCATGGAGATCTCGGGCAAGAGTTCCCCAATGTCAATGAGGCCTCGCAGACACACAGCGGCGTGAAGTGCAATCAGTCTTTTCTGTTCGTGAGGATGGCGAAGAGCATACATCTTGAACTCAAGAGCGAGCAGCGCGCGTTCTTTATCCTCAATCACATCTACCAAGTGCGCGGTCAATGCGGCAATGCCTTTTGCTCTCGTCGACGCATGTTTGAGTTGTTGCCGAAATCGTTCCCGGCTACTCGCTAGTAACTGCTCAATGACCGCGAAAAATATATCCTCTTTGTCCGCGAAATGAGCGTAGAAGGCGCCTCTCGTTTTGCCGGCTATGGTGGAGATGTCTTGGAGGCTTGCCTTTTCGAAGCCATCGCGGGCAAAGACCTGTCGAGCTGCATCAAGAAGGCTTTGCCGCGTCAGGCGGGATCGCTCCTGATTTCTCATGGCGGTGGCGGGGGAGCGTTCTGGCGATTTCGCAATTTGCTTTGAATCCAGCATGGCCTTATTAGAATCTCATAAAACATACATTCGTGTATGTAGGTTTCTGATAACCACTGGAGGGAACACGAGATGGCCAGATTGAATGGAAAGACTGCTGTGATCCCCGATGGCGCCACCGGAATTGGCCGCGCCACAGCGAAGCGGAGCGCGGATGCACCCACCGCTGTCCTCATTGGGGTGACCGGAGGCCTTGGTCACGCCTTGGCCAAACTCCTCGCCGCCGAGGGCTTCCGGCTGGTGCTTGCGGCGCGGCGCGAGCACGACGCTGCGGCGCTGACGGGCAGGAGCGACGGTTCGGCCATTTATCTGCGCGCGGACGTCGCCGATCCGGCGAGCTTAGACAAGCTAGCGGCGGCGGCCTTCGAGCACCTCGGCCGGATCGATGCGGTGGTGAACCTCGCGGGTATTTCGCCACGCAAGGCCATTGAGGAGTACACGCCGGCCGAAGTCGACGCGCTGCTCGCGGTCAACGTGAAGGGGCCGATCTTCGTTACGCACGCGTTCCTGCCGGGGCTTCGCAAGCAAGCCGGTGGCGGCGTGATCGTCCACATCGGTGGTGCGATGGACGGTCGGGTGGCGCTGCCGTTCATGAGTGCGTACGCGGCGACCCGAGGCGCGCTGGCGAACTACGTGCAATCCGTCAACCGCGAGCTTGCTGGGACTAAGGTCGTACTTTCGTTCTTTGGACCTGCGCCTTCCAACACCGAGGCGGAATCCCCATACTTCGACATGTGGCGGAAAATGGGCGTCTCCCTCTATGAGCCCGACGTGGTCGCGCGCGAGATCCTCGCCACCATCCGTAAGCGACGTCGGTCCCATGTCATGGGCGGTTGGCTGCTCAGGACGCTCACGCGTGTGAATGCCGTGTCGCCGTCCGTTGCTGACGCGATCGGTCTGCGGGGGTTCGGGAAGCTCATCAAGCAGCATCGTCCACGCTGATCTCCGGTCGGGGCGCCTCGCGCCTGTCGCCGGGGGCGGGCTCAGTCTGTATGTCTCTGCTCGGTCCGAAGTCCGGCTTCGGTCCTCCTGTAGAGAGGAGGACTTGAGACATGCAGACAGTCAGATCCTTCGTAGGGATGGACGTCTGTAGCTTGAGGTCCAAGTAGGAACACGCCTGTCTACTCTGCGGCACGCAAGCGAATCACAGTCGATTGACGCATTCAGGCCTTAGCGCTCATTGAGCAGACCCCAGCGCCGCATTTCGGATTCCCGCACTGTCATCCATTCGGAAGTTGGACCAGCGACGAGCTCGATTCGGGCACCGGCGCGACAGCAACATGGACGGTGTGCGCTGCCCGCAAAAAAAAACAAAACGCCCGCGAATGTTCGCGGGCGTTCACTGCCTTCTGCTTCCATTGTAACGAAACGGGTAGGGCAAAATGGCAGGTTTTTGAGAGAAAGTGACCGCTTCTGTTTCAAATTAGAACATGCTCTTGAAATCGTTAGATGGTCCTCTATCGAATGTTCCACGTGGAACATCCCGGCAGCTTTTCCGGACGCCTTCGCTATACCCCGGACATGCCGTGTACCTGCCGGCTGCACGGCCTCCCCGATTCGTTCTATCCTGATGTGTCGTTCTATTCTTAAGCAAGCGAGGGACTCGACCATGGCCGCTACGACTTCCGCTCCCAGCCTTCCGCTCGCTGCCCCTTACCTCATCCAGCAGGACTGGAATGCCTATTCCCCGGGGCAGCACGCCGTCTGGACAGAGCTGGTCAGCCGCCGCATGCCGCAGCTGGAGGAACATGCCTGCCAGGAATACATCGATGGCTTCCACAACATCGGCCTGAAACAGGACCATATCCCTAACCTCGCCGAAGTGAACAAGCTACTCTCGCCCCGCACCGGCTGGAACTCCACCCCCGTCTCCGGCTATCTGCCCGCGGCCGCGTTTTTCGAGATGCTCGCTGCCCGCCGCTTTCCCACCACGGTGACGATCCGCAGCGCCGAGTCGCTCGAGTACACGCCGGAGCCCGATATCTTCCATGACGTCTTCGGCCATGTGCCGATGCACGCGCATCCCGTTTTCGCCGATTTCCTGCAGAGCTATGGCCAGGTCTGCGCTGGCCTCATCCGGCAGGAGGACATCGACCGGATGGGCCGCCTCTTCTGGTTCACGGTGGAGTTCGGCGTGATCCGTCAGAACGGGCGCATCAAGCTGTATGGCTCGGGACTGATCTCCTCGCACGGCGAATCGAACTACGTGCTCTCCGGCGGGCCGGAGATTCGCGACTTCAATCTGGACGAAGTGCTGAACCGTGAGTTCAACATCTCGGAGATGCAGAAGGTGCTCTACGCGGTCGAGTCCTTCGACCAGATCTACGAAGCCACGCGGGAAGCGCGGGCTAGGCTGGGCTGAAGCGCCAAGATTCTGCTCGCAGGCAAGCATTCCTCGGCTGCCCCAAAAGATGCACAGATATTCATGCGATTTTATGGCGCATTCATGCACAATGCGGTAAGGAGTTCCGCCGTTGCCCCGCACCCATTTCCATCGCCAGCTTGAGCAGCTGAAGGACAAGCTGCTCGCCATGGCCGCCCTTTCGCAGCAGGCCGTGGAGTACGCGGTTGACGCGTACCTGGACCGCGATCAGCGGCTGGTCACCTATGTCCGCGAAAACGAGACGGCGATCAACATGGCGCAGCGCGATGTGGACGAGATGGCCTATGAGCTGCTTGCGAAGGAGCAGCCGATGGCAATCGATCTACGGTTCATCCTCGCGGTGATCAAGATCAATGCGGACCTGGAGCGGATCGGCGATCAGTCGATGAGCATCGCCCGCCGCGCGGAAGACATGCTCCGCGTTCCCGCGGCCGATCTGCCGGTCGATATTTCTGCCATGGGTATGCATGCGACAGACATGATCCGGCGTGCCGTCCAGTCGCTGATTGAAGCCGACGCGCCGCTGGCCGAGTCCGTGCGCGAGATGGATGACGACATCGATCACATGAACCGCGCTGCGCACAAGGATCTGATCCGGGTGATGCAGCAGTCGCCGGACGCCAGCCTGCAGGCGCTGAACGCGGTCATCACCGCGCGCAACCTGGAGCGCATCGCCGATCACGCCACCAACATCGCAACCGATGTCATTTTCTGGGTGCGGGGCGCCGACGTCCGCCACCAGCTTGCGATGGCCGAATAAGGGCCGCTCCAACCCGCATCGCCCGCAGCGCATCTGTCTTGCCATCTTGTCCGTTACACTTTGCATGCAGAAGGGACGTGTCCGCATGATGCTCCATGCTCGGTCCTTATTTCCTGTTCTCTCCATCACTCTGCTGGCGGTATCTCCTCTTGCAGCCGCGCAGCAGGCTCCGGCGCATAGCAAGCCGTCG
The DNA here is from genome assembly GCA_963797895.1 of uncultured Acidobacteriaceae bacterium. Lineage (GTDB taxonomy): Bacteria > Acidobacteriota > Terriglobia > Terriglobales > Acidobacteriaceae > KBS-83. Next base: position 199,972 of record CAWCRD010000003.1, on the reverse strand, counting down.
GCCGCTATCGCGGCGCGCAATATAGAAATCCATTTCGATCCACAGACGACGCAGATTCGCTTCCGGGTGGGCAGCCTGATGCGCGATGTGCGCGGGACCTTTCAGTTCAAGGGCGGCGCGGTCGCCATCGATCCCGATTCCACGTTGGCGCAGGGTGAGTTGCTGGTGGATGCGACGACAGGCCATACAGGAAACACGGCTCGCGACAAGCAAATGCAGGAGGAGGTGCTGGAGAGCAGCCGTTATCCCTCCATCTTCTTCCACGCAGAGCATCTGCGCGGTCAGGTGCCGCAGAAGGATGGCTCGTCCGATGTGATTGCAGAGGGAATGCTGAACATCCACGGCGCCGATCATCCCATGCAGATGAAGGTGCACCTGGTGCGTGTCGGCAAGACGCTCAGCGCGACGACGCGGTTCACTGTTCCCTATGTGGAGTGGGGCATGAAGAATCCGCGCGGCTCATTCCTGCACCTCAGCAAAATCGCTGTGGTAGACGTGAGCGCAAAAGGAACCATCCGCACCGTGGCGACGATCAACGGCACGCAGTCCAACGATAGCGATGAGGAAGGTCCCAGCTGAAGCATCTTTCGCTTTCAGTCGATGCAGCGCCGGGACCTTTCCTGTCAGCTTGCCGGCGTGTTCAGTTGCTGGACAAGCTGGTAGATAAAGGTGCCGACCAGGGCCGCGGACATGATGCAGGTTGCTACTGTCATCACACGCACGGCAGGCTGCACCTTTCGCACACGGGCCAGAATGCTTTCCTGTTCCTTGTGCTGATGGTCGTTGCAGTCTCCTAAAAAGAGGCAATCCTCTTCGTAGCGGGTCAGAGTGGAGCGATACGCGAGCAGTGCCAGCAGAACGGTAGCCGCGACTGCCCAGGCGATGAAGACGATGGTCAAGTAGTGCATACAATACCTCGGTTCAACCGCGAGCGGTCCCAGTGCCGGTGCCAGATGCGGCAAGCCCTGTGTACGGGCCGGTCTTCTGGGGGAAAGAGGGGCCGTTCTGGACTGAAATTAGTCTTTTTCCGGGGCCATTGACAACATATTTCGCGGTTCCGGAGGGCTTCCGTTGCGAGTAACTAATATCCGACCCGGTTATTGGTCGGAGAGTAACTGTAGAGGGCTTCTGCTCGTTGCGGGCCAGCCAAGAAGGCCCAGGGCTCATCCCATGCTGGGGAGTTTACGAATGAAAAGTGTATGTGTATCTCGTCCTGTGTCTCGTCTTTGGGGTCGCCGTTGGGTGGATGTTGCGGCGATGTGTGTGCTTGGCGTGCTGGTTTTCGCATTTTTGGGCTGTACAGATGGCAAACCGAACGACCAGGAGATTCGCGAGAAGTCGGCGCAGGCCACGCGAGATGCGCGCCAGGGGGCCAAGGAACTTGCCGCCAAGACCAAGGTGGCTGCAGCGAACGCCGTAGAGGGCGTAAACGCGGCAGCGCAAGGCATCAAAGACGGCGTCAACAGCGGCAAGGGAGGCGACACCGGCGACAAGGTCGATATCAATAGCGCGTCGACGGCGCGGCTTGCGCTGCTGCCCGGAATCAGCATCAGCAAGGCCCACGACATCGTGAAGGGGCGGCCGTACCGGGGCGCCCACTCACTGGTTCGCCGCGGGCTGCTGACCCAGGAGCAATATGACCGGATCGCGGACCAGATCACGGCCCAATGAGGATGGCGTTCGGCTGACGGAATCTGCGGTTATCCTGCGACGAATCCTGTGTTTCCGGCATCTTTATGGGTAGCGGCAATTCGGATAAAACTTGTCCGGGATTGGCCGCCGCCTTAAAATGGAGGCAGACAGCTCCAAGGGGGAGAAGCAGACCATGGCAACCATTGCCCAGCCTTTGACCGAACAGTCCAACCCGCCCAAGCAGGCAATCGTCCTGACCGATGGCGCCATCACGAAGGTACGGGAGATCATGGCGACGCAGGACCCGCTTCCGGCTGGTCTGCGGATCGGCGTGGTGGGTGGCGGATGCTCCGGCTTCCAGTACTCCATGTCTTTCGAGAACCAGGCCGGGATGATGGATAAGGTCTTCCGATTTGATGATCTGAAAGTATTCGTCGACGCGACGTCTCTGATGTACCTGAACGGCTGCGTGGTCGATTACGTCGAGACGCTGGAAGCGGCAGGCTTCAAGTTTGAGAACTCGAATGTGAAAAGCACCTGCGGCTGCGGTTCTTCGTTCAGCGTATAAGTCGGGCCAATCTGCCCTGATCAAGCCCTCGGCGAGTGCCGGGGGCTTTCTGCTGTTGTAACCTGAAGCCGCATGAAAGCCCTGTTGCTCTCCGAATACAAACATCTTGACGTTACGGACCTGCCTGCACCGGTTGCCGGGCCGGGCGAGGTCCTGGTCCGCGTAGCGGCATGCGGCATCTGCGGCAGCGATGTCCATGGGTACGACGGCACTTCCGGGCGGCGCATTCCTCCGATCGTGATGGGGCATGAGGCGGCCGGGATTGTGGCGGCGGTAGGCGAAGGCGTCGCCGGCTATCGGCCAGGGGACCGCGTCACCTTTGATTCCACCGTCTACTGCGGCGAGTGCGAGTTCTGCCGCCGCGGCGAGGTGAATCTGTGCGATCGGCGGCAGGTGGTGGGCGTTTCCTGCGGCGACTACCGACGCGCCGGCGCCTTCGCGGAATACGTAACTGTTCCGGAACGTATTCTGTATCGCCTGCCCAACGGCCTTTCTTTTTCCGATGCGGCGATGCTAGAAGCGGTTTCGGTTGCGATCCATGCAGTGCGTGTTGCTGAAATCAAAAATGCCGAAACACCAGGCGGCGAGACGGCGCTGGTTATCGGAGCCGGCATGATCGGTCTGCTCATACTGCAGGCGGCGAAGGCCAGCGGCTGCGCGCGCGTCTTTGTCACCGATGTTGACGCCAGCCGGCTGGAGATGGCGCGGTCGCTGGGCGCGGATGCCGTTATCGACAGCTCGCGTGAATCGCTGAGCGCCGGCATCGATCGACTGACGGCAGGCCGTGGTGTGGACGTGGCGCTTGAAGCTGTGGGCCGTCCGGAAACGGTCGTGGCGGCCATTGATTGCACGCGTAAAGGCGGCACGGTGGCGCTGGTGGGAAACATTTCGCCGGAGGTCACGATTCCCCTGCAGAAGGTGGTGACGCGGCAGATACGGCTGCAGGGCTCCTGCGCTTCGGCCGGCGAGTATCCGCAGGCGATGCAGTGGATGGCTGAAGGAAAGATCAAGGTCGCGCCGCTCATCACGGCAGTTGCGCCGCTTGAGGAAGGGCCATCGTGGTTCGCGCGTCTCTACGCGCGCGAGCCGAACCTGATGAAAGTGGTGCTCGATCCCAGAAGCAATCATGACGCGGGCAGGTCGCAGGAGGGCGCGCCCGCATGAGCGGCGATGCAGGGCTGTTCGATCTTTCAGGCCAGGTCGCGCTTGTCACCGGGGCCAGCCGCGGGCTGGGCCAGCACTTTGCTCGCGCACTGGCGCGCGCCGGCGCAGACCTGATCCTTACCAGTCGCAAAGCGGAGGACCTGACGTCCTTCATGGCGGAGATTGAAACGCTGGGACGCCGCGCGCATCCCATCGCGCTGGATGTGCGCGACCGCGCCAGCATCGAGCGCCTGGCGGAGCAGGTGGAGGCTGCCTTTCCTCAGGTACATATTCTGGTGAACAATGCCGGATGCAATGTCCGCAAGCCTGCGCTGGATGTGACGTGGGACGACTGGAACCTGGTGCTCGACACCAATCTTCGCGGCACGTTTTTCGTTGCGCAGGCGATTGCGCGCGGCATGGTCCGGCATGGTTACGGGCGCATTATCAACATCGGCTCCGTCACCAGCGTTTTTGGCTACGCGGGCCTTGCGCCCTATGGGGCGAGCCGCGGCGGCGTGCGCCAGCTCACGATGAGCCTTGCCGATGACTGGGGAGCGCACGGCATTACCGTCAACTGCCTTGCGCCCGGCTGGTTTCGTACTGCGCAGAACCAGGTGCTTTATGACAACAAGGAGTGGGTCGAGTATCTTGTCGATCGCATTCCGGTGAAGCGGCCGGGTGACATCCACGATCTCGACGGTGCGGTTGTCTTTCTGGCATCGGAGTCCAGCCGCTACGTCACCGGCCAGACGCTGCTGGTTGACGGCGGCATTTCCACTGGCGCCATGCGCGCCACTGTTTCGCAACCCAGCAAAGGGAGCCCCTCATAATGTTTCGCCTTCGTACTCTTGCGGCACTGTTTGTTACAGCCGCGCTGGCGTTATCGCTGCAGGCGCAAAATGCCGCCAATGGCAAGCTGCGCATCTACTTCATCGATGTGGAGGGCGGCCAGTCTACGCTGTTCGTGACCCCGGCAGGGAAGTCGCTGCTGATTGACACCGGCTGGCCGGATAACAACTTTCGCGATGCTGATCGCATTGCCGCCGCGGCGAAGAGCGCTGGGTTGAGCCGTATCGATTCTGTCCTCATCACGCACTTCCATGTAGATCATGTGGGCGGCGTGCCGCAGCTTGTGCAGCGCATTCCGGTTGGCAGATTCTTTGTTCACGGACCAAATCGCGAGCTTGATCATGGCGCGACCGAGCAGGGCTACGCGGCCTTCCAGAAAGTGCTGGCCACAACGAAAGCGAAAGAGATTGTGGCGAAACCGGGCGACCGCCTTCCGATCGAAGGACTGGACGTGACCGTCATCAGTTCCGACGGCAACCTGATCCAGAAGCCGTTGCCCGGCGCAGGCGAACCGAATTCCTACTGCAAGCAGACCGAAGTACGCCCTGCCGACCAGACGGAGAACGCGCGTTCACTGGGCGTACTGATCCGCTTCGGCGACCTGAAGATTCTCGATCTGGGCGACCTGACATGGGACAAGGAGCGCCTGCTGATGTGCCCGGACAATCGGCTGGGCAAGGTAGACCTGCTGGTGGTTTCGCACCACGGGTGGTTCCAGAGCTCGAGCCCGGCGCTGGTGGATGCCATCCATCCAATGGTCGCCATCATGGACAACGGAGCGACGAAGGGCGGCTCGATCCCGGCGCTCGATACGGTGCGGCACGCGCCTGGGCTTCAGGCGCTGTGGCAGTTACATTATTCGGATGAAGGCGGCGCGACGCACAACACAGCAGGCGAGTACATTGCCAATCTTGACGGCCCTGATGCCGGGCATGACATTGAGGTGACGGCGAGCCGCGACGGCAGCTTTACGGTGCGCAACGGCCGCACTGGCGGCGAGAAGCATTACGCGGCAGGGAAGTGAGCGGTGTTCATTTTCATTGGCTCAATGCGCCCCAGAAGGAACACATAGCCGGCGATGCCGAGCAGCAGATACGCTGCAGAAATGCCGAAGGCTAGCGCGTAGGAGTGTGTTGCCCGCACGATATAGCCGGTAAGGATCTGCGCCGTAATGCCGGACACCTGGCAGACGAAGTTCACGATTCCGCCTACCTTGCCGACGCTGGCGCGTGGCGTGATGAGGGCAGGAACCGACCAACCGACGGGCGCAGCAGCAGAGAGGCCGCCGATCGATATACCGATCCACGTGAGCGCCTGCACTGCGCTGTGCGCGTGGGCTGCGCCTAGAATGCCCAACCCGCATGCCGTACCCGTGATCAGCACAACGCGGCGCACCAGCGAGGCATTCCATCCCCGGGAGACAAGCCCATCCACCAGCATCCCGCCTAGAAAGAGGTCCGTGAAGGTGGCGAAGAGCCAGGGCACTCCGGTGTAGAGAAACGAGTGCAGCAGGTCAATGTGCAGCGCCTCGGAAAGATACGTCGGCAGCCAGGTCAACAGCAGATAGAAGACATAGTTGTAGGAGCCGAAACCCAGCGACAACCCGATGACCTTGGGCTGCCGCAGCAGCTCACTTAGCGAGAGTCCAGGGCCTTCGGCTGCAGGCGGCTCGTTCTCCGCTCGCTCCTCGATCAGTTGCCGTTCCGCATCGGTTAGCTTGGGGTCTTCTTCGGGCTCGCGGTACACCAGCCAGAAGATGAGCAGATAAAGCAGGCTGATCGCGCCGGTGGCGGCGAAGCTCCATCGCCAGCCGACGCGCAGCAGAAGCAGGCCGATCAGCGGTATTCCGATGGCGGGAGCCAGCTTGGCCGCCGCGTCGTTCAACGATGTCGAGAAGGTGCGCTCGCGCGCCGGGAACCAGGCGCCGATCGCCTTGGCATTTGCGGGGAATGTCGGCGCCTCGCCCACACCCAGCAGCAGGCGTGCGGCAAAAAACCCAGGCAGGCTGGGAGTGATGGCGGCGGCGAACGATGCCATGCTCCAGACGAAGATGCCGGCGCGCTGCACACGACGCACACCGAAGCGGTCCAGCACCACGCCGACGGGCAACTGGCAGAGCGCGTAGCTCCAGTTGTACGCGGCAGAAAGATAGCCGAACGCGACATCCGAGATGCCGAAGGCCGTGTACAGTGCGCCGTGCGAAACCGAGAGGTTAACACGGTCAAAGTAGTTGACCAGGACGCCGAGCCCCAGCAGCCAGCCGATGCGCCACCGTCGGCGCGGCGCGCGTTCAGCGAGTGCCGGCAATGCGTCCGACCATCCTATGTCCCGCGTTCATCTCTAGTGCGCGCCTTTCAGATATTTATCAAACCAGCCGACCATGCGCGTGATCTCGTCGATCTGGTCTTCGCGCTTTATAAAACCGTGGCCCTCCTGCGGATAGTAGACAACATCCACGGTGCGGCCTTCCTTCTTTAGAATATCCACTACCTGCGCCGCTTCTTCGCGCGGCACACGGATATCGCGCTCACCCTGCAGGACAAGCAGCGGTGCACGCTCCTTGCTCAGGAACTGGATTGGTGATGCTGCTTCGTACTTCGCGCGGTCCTTCACAGGGTCGCCCAGCAAGGATTTTTCGTACTCCTGCAGCAGCGGATCGGAATGCTGCAGCATGGTGTACCAGTCGATGATGCCGTACTCCTCGACGGCGGCGGCCCATAGGTCGGGCGCTTTGCCGATGGCCATCAGCGTCATAAAGCCGCCGTAGGAGCCGCCGGTGATGCCGACTTTCTTCGGGTCGATGTAGCCGGTGGCTTCCATGAACTTCACACTGTAGATCTCGTCCTGCAAGTCGCCGCCGCCGAGGTCCTGATAGTTGGCGCGCTCAAATGCGACACCATAGCCGGTTGAGCCGCGAACGTTTGGCGCAATCACGGTGTATCCGCGCGAGACGAGCGCGATGATGTGCGGGGAAAAGCTGTCAACAACCTGGCCGGTGGGGCCGCCGTGGGGCAGGACGATCAGCGGATTTTTGCCATCGCGCTTGAGGTTGAATGGCATCGCCAGAAATGCGGAGATGACTTTGCCGTCGAAGCTGGGGTAGTGCACGAGCTGTGTCGGCGGCAGCACCACGTTGCGCAGCCCCGGACTCTCAACGTGCGTGATCTGCGTCGAGGTGCCAGTTTGGCCGAGCACGTAGAAGTTAGGCGCGTGCGTCGAGTCCTGGTGGACGAAGAGCAGGCGTCCGTCCGCCGTGAACGGCGTCGGATTGCCGTTCTCGTAGTTCAGCCCTTCCGGAATTGCGTGCGGGATTTCCTTGTAGGTCTTCGCGTCGGTGAAATGAATCGAGGTGCGCCCATCCGCATTCAGCGACCACGTGAACAGATCGCCCGCAGGCGAAAAGCTGCCGGGGCCCGCGTCCCATTGCGTATCAGTGATCCATTTCTTCTGCAGGGTTGCAAGGTCCAGCAGCGCGATATTGCTATAGCCGTCCTTCTCATTCGATCCGATGAGCAGCGTTTTTCCATCGGGAGAGACGCTGGATGCGCCGATGAGCACGTTGCCCTGATGTGGCGTAAGCTCACGGGCGGCGCCGGTCGCGACGTCCACGCTCCATACGCTCATGTCCTCGTGCAGGTCACCGCGATTCGCATACAGCGTTTTTCCATCGGGACTCCACGTCACAAGAGTCCAGGACCGCTTCGGGTCCTTCTCATGCGTGAGGAGACGCACCTGATGGGTGTTCCAATCCATGATCGCGAGGTTGATCGAGGATCCCGCCTTCTCTTTGTGCTGAAGGGCCAGCAATTTCCCGTCAGGGGAGAAATGGGGATTGGTTTCGGTGATCTGGTCTGTCTGCGTCAGGTTTTGCGGTGTGCCGCCGGCAGCAGAGACGGTGTAGAGATCGTAGATCTCATCGCCGCCGCGGTCCTGCTGGTAGACGATATTCTGGCTGTCCTTCGACCAGACGGCTCCCGATTGTGCGTCATCGGAGTGGAGGATTTGATGCGCTCCTGCTCCATCGGCATTCATGAGCCAGAGATTGATGCGTCCGGATGCGTTGCCGGAATAGAGGATCTGCTTGCCGTCCGGCGACCACGCGGCCTCGCCTAGCCGCACCGTGCTCAGCAGGTCGGGAATATCTACCGGAGCGCTCGCCGATCCTTGCGGAGCGGTCACACTCTTCGGAGCAGTGGGCGTGCGGGAGTTCGGACCCGCGCTTTGCGCGTGCAGCGTGAGGGTAATACCGGCGAACAGACAGAGAGATGCGGCGCGAGCGGCGATCACATCCACCTCCAGATTGAGTTTCGGGGGCGAGGGAAGTGTACACGGCGGCGGCCCGGCTGCTCAGTTGTCAGAGCGTCAGGACGATCTTGCCGAGGTGCGTGCTGGATTCCATTAGCTTGTGCGCCTCTGCCGCTTCGGCCAGGGGAAATTTTTCATGCACTGTGGGACGGATGGCGCCGCTAGCAATGGCTGGCCACAGCTTCGCCTCCACGCCTTCGCGCAGCAGGCTCTTCTCTTCCGGCCGGCGCGCGCGCAGTGTGGAGCCGGTCACGATCAGCCGCTTGCGCATCACCTCACGCAAGTCCAGCGTCACTTCGGCGCCTTTCGTGGTGGCGATGTGAATCAGGCGTCCGCGCTGCGCGAGTAGCTCGATGTGCTTGCCGAAGTAGTCGCCGCCAATCATGTCGAGGATCACCTGGATGCCTTTGCCCTCCGACCATGCCCACGCGGCGGCCATCCAGTTTTCGGTCTTGTAGTTCCACGCAGCTTCTGCGCCGAGCTCGCGGCAGTAGGCGCATTTCTCCGCCGAGCCTGCAGTTGCCACGACACGCGCGCCGACGTGCCGCGCGGCCTGAATGGCGAATGAGCCGATGCCGCTCGATCCGCCCTGCACCAGCAGCGACTCGCGTGTCCGCAGCGGCTGCGTGTCGGAGAAGAGGTTGGCCCACACGGTGAAGGCGGCCTCCGGCAGGGAAGCAGCGTCTTCCAGCGAGACGCCATCCGGAACGGGAAGCACCTGCCCCTGCGGGGCGACACAGTATTCCGCGTAACCACCGCCTGCCAGCAGCGCGCACACCGGGTCGCCGACCTTCCAGCGCGCGACATTCGTGCCTGTGGCGGCGACATGTCCGCTGACCTCCATGCCGAGAATATCCGTGACACCGGCGGGCGGCGGATAATGGCCCTTGCGCTGCACGATGTCGGCACGGTTCACACCGGCCGCTGAGACCTTAATTAAGACTTCGCCTGCCCTGGGCGCGGGACGGGGAACTTCAGCAACGCGCATTGTGCCGGCATCGCCCGGGGCTTTCACCACGATGGCTCGCATGCGCTCTTCTCTCACATTCATGCTTTGAGCCTATCGCAAGCTGGCACTGCTGCTCTGCTCCACGGGATTCGAGCGCAGGCGAAACGGATTGAAGGATGTGTGCTCGTCAAAGGTGTCTACATGCTCCGATTTTTTCAGCCCGTACACCACGGCGTAGGTGATGGGCGTCGCCAGCACCTCATATACCACCTTGGCCACGTAAGAGGACATGATGATGTTCGCCTTCGCGGACCAGGGCGCGTCATAAAAAGCAATCATGATCACGATGGTCGTGTCCACCGCCTGGCCGGTCAGTGTGGAGCCGATGGTGCGGGTCCACAACTTCGAGCCACGCGTCAGCAGTTTCAGCTTGGCCATCGTATACGAATTGGTGAACTCGCCGGCCCAGTAGGCCACCAGACTGGCGATAGCGAAGCGCGGCACCAGTCCGAAGACCGTGGCGAAGGCCTGCTGATTATGCCAGTCGGGTGCGGGCGGCAGCGCAACGGCAATTTCGCCGAAAACGGATAGCAGGCCCATGGCAAGAAATCCCATCCAGATGGCCCGCCGCGATGCGGCATAGCCATAGACCTCGGTGAAGACGTCACCAAAAATATAGGTGATAGGGAAGAGCAGCTCGGCCCCGCTCAGCTTGAAGGGGCCGACCTGGCACATTTTCGGCCCAACCAGATTCGAAACCACCAGGACAACGACGAAGACGATGGTCAGCGTATCGAGGAAGCGGAACTTGCGCATTGATTGGGTTATAGCATTTGCGTGGCGCTGCCACTCTATGTAGCCGGACCAATGTGTCGGATACTTGCGGCCAACCGCTCTGAATTTGATTGCTGGCTGATCGGCGATGGCAATTGGCGACGCGTCCTGCTAACAAAACCTAAGCTGCCTTGGACCGCTGTGATTGCATTTCGACATACAAGCCTTGCTGCAATCCAACGGGTAACACGTAACGTTTGCCGTCGATGATGTCGCGTGATTTCCAGACAGGTTCAGCTTGGCGTTGCATTTCACCTGTGGCGTCGTTCCAGCGGAGCACTTCGTACAGTTCACATTCGAAGAGCGTGTCTGCCGGCAAGACACGAATACCGAGTTGCCTTGCCGTTTTTACTGCGCCGCTTTCCAACTGCGCAAGCTTAGCCATACACACTGGGATGAGCAATCGACCTTAGGCGGTGTAAGCCGCACTCGACGAGTTGTTGGACATTTTCGGGTCAATACTGCTGAAAGTTGCTTCGCTGCTAGTAACCTGCTGATTCTGTTTGGCGTCCCCGACGGGATTCGAACCCGTGTTACCGCCGTGAAAGGGCGATGTCCTAGGCCACTGGACGACGGGGACGCTGGCGGGGTCGCAGGTGCTGCCGGGCGGCAGCGCGATGCCCACAAAGGCTGCTTTGAGGCTACCAAGGGGTGGGGGTGGTGTCAAAGAAGCTCGGGACTGATCGCCGTTGACGCGTGGTTATGGCGGATTGGCGCGGCTCAATGCTTCCCGGGAAAGCCGCCCAGGCCGTGGAATGTCATATAGAGCGAATAGCCGCTGACCGCTATCGCGATCGCCATCTCGAGGAGAAGGACAGCGACGCCGTATTTGTACCAGGGCTCGTGGGGGACGGGTGTGTCGGATGCATTCGTTGTCTGCACAATGAACCTCGCGGTGAATGTTTCGCTGGTATAGCTATGCCGCTTCTTCCGTGACCAGGGCGCGCGTCAGCAGGCCGTGTTCTTCGGGGCGACGCTCGTATCGTGCGGCCCAGAAGTAGAAGAGTACGAAGGGCAGGAACAGGAAGACGGCTACATAGAGATAGCCGATGTGGATGTTTGATCCGCCGGCGAAGACGAGCGGATAGACGATGCCGGCCGCGGTGGAAACTCCGCCGATGAAGCCTGCGGCGGCGCCTGGCCGGTCGTGGAACAACAGTGGCACCAGCGCGAACGTGCCGCCTGTTCCACACGAAATGAAGACGCCGATGGCGACCAGCATTGCCACAGAAAGATGCAGCGAGCCCGAGAGGCCCGCGAAGGCGAGCCCGGCCATGCCGAAGGTGATGAGGATGAGCGCAATTCCGAGCCAGTGGAGGCGCGGGGCGTAGGGCAGGCTCTTGGCGATGAAGGGAAGAGGTGTCCATCCCTTGCGCTGGAAGAGGTCCGACATAAATCCAGAGAAGGGCCGGAAGAGTGACGCGGTAAAGGACTGCACCGCCGCGAAGGTGCCGGCGGCGATCTGCAGACCGGCCACGCTGGTGAAGCCGAGCGCGAGGATGGCATTGTGATAACCGCGCGTGAAGTAGCCGGGCAGCCAGGCGTTCATGGCGATCTCCAGGCCGAAGGACATCGCGTAGGCGAGCATCAGCGCGATGGCGATGTAGCGGCTCCAGACAAAGAAGGTGTCGCGCAGATTGCTGCGGCTGCGAACGAGGTCGCGCTGCACAGCGGTTCGGGCGGCGCTTCCGCGCACGAGATACCAGGCGGCGATTCCGAGGGCGATGACGCCCAGCCACAGGAAGGCGCTGTGATAATTCGTGCCGAAGAGGCGCGGCAGCACCAATGCGCCCATGCCGGCGCCTACATTGCCGGTTCCCGCGTAGAGTCCCTCCGCCGTGCCGATCTCGTGAGCATTGAACCACTGCGCCACGTGCTGGATGCCGACCACGAAGGACACGCCGGCGATGGCGACGATCACGCGCTCTGCGAAGAGCAGTCGATAGTTCACCGTGTAAGCAGAGGCGATCGAAACCAGTCCGCAGCCGGCGAGAATGAAGGCGAAGGTACGCGGCGCGCCGAAGCGGTCCGATGCCCAGCCCGCGAAGATGCGGCCCAGCGGCGCCATCCAGATGGCGGAGCTGGCAAGAAGGCCAAGGGCCTTGATGCTGAGGTGGTAATGCGCTGCGATGCTGGGGCTGAAGGCAGCGGTTGAAAACCACATGAGAAAGCACCAGAAGAATCCAACGGTGGCGATGACGAGTTGTTCGACCTTATGGGTAGTGATACGCGTCCTCCTGCTCCGTTGAGAGCGGAACGAATTGCAGATATGCCTGGAACCGCACATGCAGGTGCGATGGAATCAGGCTTCAGGATTTCGCAAGGGACGTGGCGAAACAGACTGGCACGGCGGGGTGCCTAACGAACGAGGGTCGTTGCTCTGAGACTAATTGCGGAGTCGGGTTGAAGCAAGAGAGTTTGTGGTCCTAGCCTGAGAAATGTCCTTACACAGCGCCGCATTTTCTTTCGCCGGACGCGGTGCTCAAGTATCATGAATCTACTTTTCCTTCCCGGCACCATGTCTGTTCCGGCTGGATCTCTCCACGATGAGCCCTTGTCACAGGAGCTGGGCGCTCCTGATCGATGGACGTTTATGCGTCCTGCGCGAGTGCTTGCCCTGTTTGCCGGGCGTGGAGGGAAGTCATGGAACTGCCCTTGCTCACACGAGCAACGGAAGATGGCGATCGGTTTCTGCTGACGGCTGCTGCGACATCGCAGCACGTGCCAGCGGTCCCGCTGACTCCGGACCGGATGCCTATGCCGGGCGAACAATACCGCTTCCATCTGGATATGACGCAGTGCATCGGCTGCAAATGCTGTGTGGTCGCGTGCAACGAGCAGAATGGAAATCCTGCAGAGATTCAGTGGCGCCGCGTGGGTGAGATCGAAGGCGGCATCTATCCGGACACCATGCGGCACTATCTTTCGATGGGCTGCAATCACTGCCTTGAGCCCACCTGCATGACCGGCTGCCCGGTGAATGCCTATACGAAAGATCCGCTTACCGGCATCGTGCTGCACAGCGCAGAGCGCTGCATCGGCTGCCAGTACTGCACCTGGAACTGTTCCTACGGCGTGCCGCAATTCAATCCTGAGCGCGGCGTGGTGGGTAAGTGCGATATGTGTCATGGACGGCTCACCGATGGCCGCGAGCCGGCCTGTGTGTCCGCATGCCCTGAGGAAGCGATTCGCATCGAGATCGTCAATATTGCAGAGTGGCGCCGCGAATATTCTGCTCAGGCAAATGCGCCCGGACTGCCATCTGCCGATGACAGCATATCGACGACCAGAGTCACGATGCGGCGCGAGCTTCCGCGGGACGTAGATCGCGTCGATGCATCGCGGGTTGAGCCGCAGCACCCGCACTGGACCCTGATCTTCATGACGGTGTTTACGCAGATGGCCGTCGGCGCGATTGCATCCATGTCTGCCTCGCAGTCGATCGCACGTTCGGCGATCGCACGTGTGCCGGCTGCAGGCGTGGTGCTGATTGCGCTGTTCGCGCTTGGCGCGTCCACGCTGCACCTGGGCCGGCCGATCTACGCATTCCGCGCGCTCAGTATGTGGCGTCGCTCGTGGCTCAGCAGGGAGGTGCTCTTTTTCTCTCTGTTTTCGTTGGCCGCGATTGTCTACGCTGGCTTGCTCTGGATCCATGCGGCGAGTGCATCGTACGCAGGCATGTTTGCGACACTGCTGGGGCTGCTCGCGACCTATGCCAGCGCGCGGCTCTACATGGTGGCCGCGCGTCCGGCGTGGAACAGCCTGCACACATTGCTGGAGTTCTATCTCAGTGCAGCTTTGACCGGACCGCTTGCAGCCTCGCTCTTCACCCCAAGCCCGCGGCATACGTTGGCTCATGTCGCAGCAGGCGGCGCATTGGCGTTGGCCTTGCAGCAGATGCTGAAATTTATCTGGCTGCGCCACTCGCACATTTTTGAGTTGCATGCAGCGGGTGAGTTGCTGCGGCACCCGCTTCTTAGTCGCGTTGCTGCCCGTCTTTGCGGATTGCTAGCCATCGCGCTGGCCCTGACGCTGCTGGCCGGGAGCATCTGGTTGCGTACGCTCTGCCTGATTGCGGCGATCGGTGTCGAGTTACTGGGCCGCTATCTCTTCTTCGTAAGCGTGGTGCCGAAGAACATGGCTGCTTCGTATCTGCGGGAGGAGCGTGCCGCATGAAGCTGCGCCGTCTCATCGGTCTTGATATCGAACGCGAGAAGTACGCCTTTGCCAGCGACGCGGCGGTTGGACATATTTCCGCGCAGAAGGTAGCGGATCGCTGGGTGAAGACGACCTGCGGCTACTGCTCAGTAGGCTGCGGCATGCTGGTCGGCACGCGCGAGGGGAAGGTCGTGACTTCGCGCGGCGACCCGGACCACCCCGTCAATCGCGGCAAACTCTGCCCCAAGGGACTCGCGGAGCACTACGTGATCGAGGCGGAGAATCGCGCCCGCTATCCGCTGCTTCGCCGCAAGGACGCACTCGAGCGCGTCTCGTGGGATGAGGCGTTGCGCACGATGGCGGCCGAATTCTCCCGTGTGGCCGTACAGCATGGGCCGCAGGCGGTTGGCGTCATCAGCACCGGCCAGCTTGTCACCGAGGAGTTCTACACGCTGGGCAAGCTGGTGCAGCTTGGCCTGGGGACGTCGAATTACGATGGCAACACCACTCTATGCATGTCGACCGCGGTCGCGGGTTACAAGCGATCGTTTGGCAGGGATGGCCCTCCCGGCGCATACGAGGACATGACCCACGCGGATGTCGTGCTGCTGATCGGGGCAAATATTGCGGAAAATCATCCGATCCTTTGCCAGCATCTTGACGCTAATCGCTCCAAGACGCTGATCGTCGCCGACCCACGTGTCACCAAGACCGCCATGATGGCGGATATCTATCTTCCGGTAAAGCCGCGCTCCGATCTCGCGTTGCTGAACGGCTTGGCACACATCCTGATTCGCGACGGGCTGATCGATGGCGAATACATTCGGCAACATACAAACGGATTCGATGAGCTGTGCGGATTTCTTGAGAAGTACGAGCCTGGCTACGTCAGCGGCATCACCGGCCTAAGCCCGGAGCAGATCGAAAAGGTTGCGCATCTTTACGGCAATGCCAATGCGGGTTTCATCGGCTGGACGATGGGCGTGAATCACAGCTCCAAGGGCACAGAGACGGTGAACGCCATCAACAACCTTGCGCTGCTCACAGGAAATGTGGGCCGCGTGGGAGGATCGCCGTTCTCCATCACCGGCCAGTGCAATGCGATGGGCACGCGCGAGGCAGGCTTCTCCTCAAGCTTGCCGGGGTATCGCAAATTTGAAGATGAGAAAGACCGTGAAGAGCTCGCGCGCCTCTGGGATGTGCCGGTGGGGAACATTCCATCACGGCGCGGGCTAGCGTATCCGGACATCATCACGGCGGTGCTGAAGAAAAAGATCCGAGCGCTGTGGATCATTGCGACGAATCCGCTCGTGTCGTTTCCTAACATCGATGTCCTGAAACAGGCGCTGGGCACGCTGGAATTCCTGGTGGTGCAGGATGGCTTTCATCCCACGCCCACAACGGAGCTTGCGCATCTTGTATTGCCCGCTGCTATCTGGGGCGAGAAGGAAGGCACATATACAAATTCCGAGCGCCGTGTGAGCAAGGTGAACGCGGTGGTTTCTCCGCCGGGCGAGGCGCTCAGCGATTTCGAGATATTCCTCCGACTGGCGCAGGGGCTTGGCTGCAAAGAGAAGCTGTTTCCCGGATGGCGAACGCCGGCCGATGCATTCGAAGAATGGAAGCGCGTTTCGGAAGGAAGGCTCTGCGATTATTCCGGCATGACCTATGCGGCGCTGGAAGAGACGGGCGGCATGCAGTGGCCGTTTCCCAAGGGCAGCACCTCGCCTGCGGGGGCCGCGCGCCGCTTGTATGCAGATGGAAAATTTGAGACCGCAGATGGAAGAGCGCGGTTCTATTGTTGCGACTGGGAACCCTTTCCCGAGCAGCCGAATGCGCAATTTCCTTTCGTGCTCAACACGGGAAGAACTGTGGAGCACTGGCATACGCGCACCAAGACAGGCGCGGTCCCGATTCTGGAGCGGTTATCGCCGCGTGCCTGGCTGGAGATGAGTCCGGTTGACGCGAAACAGCTCGCGCTGCGCCCGCACGACCTCGTCGATGTCGTCTCGACGCGCGGACGAGTGCGCCGTGTGGAGCTGCGCGTGACTGAGGTGATTGCTCCGGGTCAGGTGTTTGTCCCCTTTCACTTCGCGGAGTGGAATATCAACGAAGTGACGCAGGATATCTTCGATCCAATTTCGCGAGAGCCGAACTACAAGCAATGCGCAGTGCGGGTTGAGAAGTCGTCTGTGGCGCGAACTTAGCCCGCTACTGCGCAAAGAGTGAGAGGGGCACTGCCTCACCCATCGCGCGGTACCCGGCCGGCGATGGATGCAGATGATCGCCGGAATCGAAAGCGGGCTGCATACGGTCGGGATGCTGCGGGTCGCGAACTACGCTGTCAAAATCGATGACCGCGTCGAAATGTCCGGATGTACGAATCCATGTGTTCACCGCCTGCCGGTCTGCTTCATTCAGCGGATCTGGATGGTAGTAGTCCGAACCGATGAAGGGCGTGATGGTCGCACCATAGACGCGCAATCCGTGAGCATGCGCACGCAGAACGATCTGCTGATACGCGGCGATGATCCGCTTCACGAGCGCTGCATGATCTGCCGCCTCGACCTCGCCGTTGCGGGTCAGACCGCCGAGATCGTTCACGCCCTCGAAGACGATGACCCATCGGACACCGGCCGGCGCGAGGACATCGCGGTCGAAACGCGCCAGGGCATTCGGTCGCAGGCCGTCGGTCAACAGATGATTCCCGCCGATGCCCTGGTTCGAAACGCCAATGCTGCGAGTGGAGGCCGACGCCTGCAGCTGGCGTGCCAGCACATCGGTCCAGCGATCATTTCCGTTCGTGGTGGCTCCATGTCCGTCGGTGATGGAATCGCCGAGCGCTACGACAGTTGCCGCGGCCGGTGATGCTTCGACATCGATCTCCGAGAGTTGATACCAGTGGTCCACGTGCTTCGCGTTGATGAGATTTGCCGCCGCGGCGAAGTCTCCGTGCACGAAATAGGATGTGGCGCGCGAACCCGGATGCGAGGTCTGTGCTGCGGGGGCTGTATCAAGATGAAAGCTGATGGCGACCTCCGAAAGCGGCGCTGCGGGATAGTCCAGTGCGTCTGAGACAAACTCCGCGCCGGGCGGCACGATGAAATCGGCGCTTCCCGCAAATGTCACAACTCGATCTGTCTGGAGATCGACCGTCGATGAAGATGGCGAAAGCGGCCGTGCGATATGGACGGAAGTAAAACGGAGCGGCGCGGCCCCGAATGCATTCGACAGGTGAATGCGCACCTTTGGGCCACCGGCCGAAAGATGAACGATCTGCCGCACCGTCGCATCGCGCAGGTCGTCGGCAGGCATCGCGTTCTCGGGCTCGGGAATCTGCTGCGACGCGCCCCAGCTTGCGATCCATACTTCCGGCCCTTGCGCGAGGCAATGCATTCCGGAAAGCGCCAGTCCCAGCGCGAAGAAACAAACTGCGATGAATTTTCCCGCGATTCTCACGACGCAAGTTTTATCATGACTCCCCCTAGGTAAATCGTTATTGGACGTCCGGGGAATCTCATCTGGAGGGCAGGCGTGCGCGCATTGCAAACTGGTTTTGTTTCATTGGTATTGATCTGCACCGATGCTGGATCGGGGCAGAGCGCATCCCCTGTTTCAAGTGCGCCGGCTCCCGTCACATTCACCGCCGAGCAAGATCACCAAAACATGATGGACCAGCTCGGCATCCGGACGCTGCGTCCCGGGCCGAGCGGCAATCCAGACGCGCTAAACCACGCGAACTACGATGAGTCGAAAGCGAATCCATATCCCAATCTCCCTGACCCGCTTACGCTGAACGATGGCCAGAAGGTCACCACGTCACAGATGTGGTGGCAGAAGCGCCGACCGGAGATCGTCGATATGTACGAAAAGTATGTTTACGGCCGCATTCCCAAAGACGTGCCGAAAGTGACGTGGAAGGTGAACGCGGTCGATGACGAGAGGATCGGCTTCAATCGCGTGGTCGCGAAGGATCTTGTCGGCCAGGTGGACAACTCGGCTTATCCCGCGATCCACGTCAACATTCATATGACGCTGGTGACGCCCGTGAATGCCGCGGGACCGGTTCCGATACTCATCATGTTCTCTCATGCCGGCTTTCCTGCGCCGAAAGAGCCGACGGAGGAGGAGTTCGAGCGCATCAACGCAGCATGGAAAGCATTACTCGTGCAGCAGGACCGTTCCCTGAAAGATGTGTTCGCGACGCATCCTGCGTGGGAACCGGTAAGGGCTACGCCTTTTCAGTTGCCGCAGATGAATGCTGATGGTGATCCACCGAATACCTGGCAGCTTATCGCTGCCGGTTGGGGCTTTGCGCTGCTTGATCCTGCCAGCATCCAGGCTGACGACGGCGCCGGCATCACGCGCGGCATCATCGGTCTGGTGAATCAAGGACAGCCACGCAAGCC
The DNA here is from genome assembly GCA_963797895.1 of uncultured Acidobacteriaceae bacterium. GTDB lineage: Bacteria > Acidobacteriota > Terriglobia > Terriglobales > Acidobacteriaceae > KBS-83. The sequence continues at coordinate 181,122 of CAWCRD010000003.1, read as the reverse complement.
GGAGGACTGGGGCACGCTGCGCGCATGGGCGTGGGGCGCAGGGCGTGCGCTTGATTATCTCGAGACCGATCCCGCGGTGGATGCAAAGCACGTCGGCATTGAAGGCGTGTCGCGCTACGGAAAAGCCGCCCTGGTCACGATGGCATTCGACCCGCGCTTCGCGATGGTGCTCGTCGGTTCGTCAGGCAAAGGCGGAGCCACGCCGCTGCGCCGGAACTTCGGCGAAGCGGTCGAGAGCCTGACCGGCGGCGAATACTACTGGATGGCCGGCAACTTCATGAAGTACGGAGCGTCCGGTGCCACGTTCGGCAGCAAGACGCCGGGCGAGATCCCGGTGGACTCGAACGAGCTGATTGCGCTGTGCGCGCCGCGTCTCACTTTTATCAGCTACGGTATTCCAGAAAAGGGCGATGCCCGCTGGCTGGATCATCACGGAAGCTTTATGGCGACCCTGGATGCGAGCCGCGTTTTCACGCTGCTCGGCGCGAAGGGTCTCGACATTCAAGGCGACTATCACACGGCAACGATGCCCGCTGTGAACCAAGGCATTCTTGGGGGGCAGCTCGCATGGCGGCAGCATGATGGCGGCCATACCGACGCTCCCAACATGAAGTACTTCATCCAGTGGGCGGACGGCTTCATCGGTCATAAGCCACCGCCGTCCTAGAGGGCGGCGGTAAGTGTATTCAGGACATTGATTTCCCTCTCTCATCGGATGTATAAGCTACTGAATCCCCACGGAAAATATCAGAAATTGGGAGAACGATGCGAGAGGCCAAAAAGAGGGTGCTCGTAGCGGATGATGAAGAGGTGATCGCAGATACACTGGCAATCATCCTGGAGCACGCGGGGTTTGAGTCGCGTGCCGTCTACAGTGGCGAGGAGGCAGTGGAGGCAGCCCGAACGTTCCAGCCGGACATGCTGATCTCTGACGTCGTCATGGAGGGCATCACGGGAATCGACGCAGCGCTTCACGTGCGTGCGATTCTGCCCTCGTGCAAGATCCTGCTCTTCTCAGGTCAAGCGGCAACCGTGGACCTGCTCGGCGAGGCACGTCGTCAGGGACACAGCTTCGAGCTGCTTAGCAAGCCGGTCCATCCCGCCGATCTGCTTGCCAGGGTACGCGAGCACGTGTGCGCCTGAGCCGCGCCCGAATGGTTAGCGAGCCACAAGGAAATTTCCGTAGCCGACCACCACGGTGGAGCCCACCAGCAAGAACAGCCCGCAGCCAACCAGAAGGCGCGTTCTGAGGCTTGTATCGCGCCACTCGTGGAGAGCGATGCCCCATAGGGTGGCAAAGATAATGATGCTGGCCATGTGCAGCGTCCAACTGGAAAAGTCGTACTTGCCCATCTTGGTCTGCCCCATGGAGTAGAAGAAGAACTGGAAGTACCAGATGACGCCCGCAAGTGCGGCGAGCACATAGTTTCGCGTGAGCACGGAAGGCGAGAGCCGCAGCGATAGCTCCGGGTGGCGCGGGTCCAGTTCAACAAGCGTGTCGCCGGTGGTGGGCGCAGTGCCCATCGGATTCGTGCCCGGCGCGCCGAAAAACTGCCGCACAGAGCGGTTGCGAATGATCAGGATCGCCGACCAGATCAGATTGGTGGCGAAGCCGCCCCAGAGTACGACCACCAACACCGGAAGATTCTGCCAGAGCAGAGCGCGGTGTTCTGCCACTAATTGATCGCGGGTTAGATTGGCAATCGGTTTGCCGGCGGCAAGGCCATAGGCGAAGCAGGCGCTCATGATTCCGGCAAAGATGGCGACCGCGAGCCCCTTGGCGAAGGAGTAGTCGCGTTCGCCGAGCAGCGCCTTCTCTTCGGCAGAGACCTCCTTCTCCTTGGAGTATCCGGCGAGACCGTTCACCGCGATGGCGAGCAGGCAGATGAAGACGCCCAGCAGGATCACCTGTCCGCCACGCTGATGCATGATGGTGGACATCTGTCCGCTGAAGATGGGCGGCATCAGGGTGCCGAATGCAGTGCAGAAGCCCAGCGCAATCGCGTACCCCAGGGCGATGCCGAGATAGCGAATTGCGAGGCCGAAGGTGAGCCCGCCGACGCCCCACATCGCTCCCCACAGGAACGAATGCCACATGGTTGCGGACGGCGCCTGGTGCAGAACGGACGAAAGGCCGGGCACAAACAGGTATCCCAGTACGGCAGGCGCGACGATCCACGCGGCGAAGCCCTGCACGATCCAGTAGATCTCCCATGACCAGCGCTTGATGGGCCGGAATGGGATGAAGTTGCTGGCGGAGGCCAGGCCGCCGATCCAGTGATAGAGGACCCCGATCAGGGGATTTGCACCCAAGCCACACCTCGGCAGTCTAAGCAGGAACGGAAATAGACGCTGCCCATGGTAGCAGGGCGTGTATCAAGAGAAAATATTTTCCATTTGGAAAGTGGCCGCGGTTCAGACTAAACTCTGCGGTGCCGCGGGAGGTACGGATGAGCGAAACCGAAATCGGCAATGGCACGCTGCGGGTGCTGGATGGCTTTCAGATTGAAATTCCCTCGTGGGGGTTCGCAAACACCGGAACGCGCTTCGGAAAGTTTCTTCAGGCCGCGGCGGCGACCAGCCTGGAGGAGAAGTTTGCCGATGCCGCCCAGGTCCATGCACTGACGGGTGTGACGCCGCAGCTTGCCCTGCATGTGCTGTGGGATCTGCCGGGGGGAACCGCCGATGCCGCGAAAGTACGACGGCTGGCAGAGCGGTACGGCATCCGGCCCGGGTCCATCAACCCGAATCTCTTTCAGAATCAGGAGTACAGGCTCGGCTCGATCTGCAATCCGGATGCCGCCATCCGGCGGATGGCGATCGACCATCTGGTCGAATCAGCCCGCATCGCGCGGGAGTTGAAATCCACCGATGTCTCGCTGTGGATTGCGGACGGATCGAATTATCCGGGCTCGCAGAACATTCGCAAGCGCATCGTGTGGCTCGAAGAGGCGATGGCCGCGACGCACGCCGAGTTGGGGGAAGGGCAGCGAATGCTGATCGAGTACAAGCCCTTCGAACCGGCCTTTTATCACACCGACATCGCGGACTGGGGCATGGCCTCGCATCTGGCGCAGGCCGCCGGGCCCCAGGCGCGGGTGCTGGTGGACACCGGACATCATTATCAGTCGCAGAACATCGAGCAGATTGTTGCGTGGCTGCTGCATATGCGCCTGCTGGGAGGCTTTCACTTCAACGATCGCCGCTATGCGGACGACGATCTGACGATCGGCTCCATTGATCCTTACCAGGTCTTCCGGATCTTCCACGAGATCTTCAGCGAGCCGGAGTCCGCGTTGGTGGCCGAGATCGCGTTCATGATCGACCAGAGCCATAACCTGAAAGGCAAGATGGAAGCGATGGTGCAGACCGTGATGACCGCGCAGGAGCTATACCTGAAGGCTTCGCTGGTAGATCGCGAGCGGCTGGAAGAGCTGCAGGCGGCGGGAAAAATCGTCGAAGCCGAGGAGTGTTTGCGCGCGGCATTCTGGACCGACGTCCGGCCGGCGCTGGCGGAGTGGAGAATCCGGCGGGGACTGCATCCCAACCCGCTGGAGGCGCTCGAAGAGAGTGGCTATGTGGAGCGCATTACGCGGGAGCGGCGCGAGAGAAATGCAGCATTGACGAGCTCCTACGCCTGAAAATCCTATAGGTAATTAGTTTGCCATTTAGATTATGCTGTGATAATTCTCTTCTCGCCGTATTGTTTTGAGAGGGGAATTCGAAGCCATGTCTGTCACTGCAGTGGAGTCGCGAACGCAGCTTCAACACCTGGAAGATCGCTGGGACGAGAACGCCGCCCGCGGCATGGATGAGCCGGAGCTGCTGCGTTATCGCTCGAACCTGCTTGGGTCCGATCTGCGCATCACCAACTTCGGCGGGGGCAATACCAGCTCCAAGGTCGAGATGGCTGATCCGCTCACGCGACAGAACGTAGAGGTGCTGTGGGTGAAGGGAAGCGGCGGCGACCTGGGCAGCATCAAGCGGTCCGGCTTCGCCACGCTCTATCTGGATAAGCTGCTGTCGCTTGAAAAGCTGTACGGCGGCGTAGAACGCGAAGACGAGATGGTGGAGTACTACCCGCTCTGCACCTATGGCCTGAATCCGGTGGCCGCATCCATTGATACTCCGCTTCATGGTTTCCTGCCGTTTCGCCATGTGGATCACCTGCATCCGGACTGCGCCATCGCGCTGGCGGCGGCGGCGAATGGTCTGGAAAAGATGGAGGAGTTCAACCAGCGATACGGCCACAAGCTGATCTGGGTGCCGTGGCAGCGGCCGGGTTTTGAGCTGGGCCTGATGCTGAAGCGAGCCGTCGCGCAGGAGCCTGGCTGCGACGGCATCATCCTGGGCGGTCACGGCCTCTTTACCTGGGGCGAGACGCAGCGCGAGTGCTATCTGAACACGGTCACGCTGATCGACCAGCTCACCAGCTTCATCGAAGAGCATCTCGGAAAAAAGGGCGACCGCACCTTTGGGGGCCGCAAGCATGAGCCGCTGGCAGACCGCAGAAACGTCGCGCTGGAGGTTCTGCCCGTATTGCGCGGGCGGTTGAGCGAAAACAGGCGCGTCATCGGCAGCTACTCGGATCATCCGGATGTGCTGGAGTTTGTGAACTCCGTGGATGCAGCGAAGCTCGCGTATCTCGGCACAAGCTGCCCGGATCACTTCATCCGCACGAAGATTCGCCCCATGTTTGTGCCCTGGGATCCGAAGAGCGGCACCGGTGAGCTGCGGACGGAAATTGAGAAGCAGATCGCCGTTTACCGGCGCGAGTACGGCGAATATTACAAAAAGCATGCCGACCCGACATCGCCTGCCATGCGAGACGCCATACCGGCCGTGGTGCTGATTCCCGGGCTGGGCATGTTCACCTTCGGCAAAAGCAAGCCGGAATCCCGCATTATTGGCGAGTTCTACCTGAATGCAATCCACGTGATTAAAGGCGCGGGCGGCCTCGAGAGCGATGCTGTTATCAAGACACCTCCGCAGTGTGGCTCGGAGAACCTGGCGCAGGCCTTTCAGGTCTACAGCAACTATGTCGCGATGCCGGCTTCCGAGGCATTTCGCATTGAATACTGGATGCTGGAGGAGGCAAAGATCCGCCGCCAGCCGCCGGAGAAGGAGCTGAGCCGGCAGATCGTGGTCGTCGTCGGCGGCGGCAGCGGCATTGGCCGGGAGGTAGCGCTCCTAGTGGCGGAGCGCGGAGCGCACGTTGTGGTCGCCGACCGCGACACGGCCGGCGCCGAGCGCGTGGCAGAAGAGTTGAAGAAGACCGCCGGGAAAGAGGCAGTGCTTGCCGCTCCGGTGGATATCCGAAAGCGGGAATCGATCGGCGATGCTATTCGACGCACGGTGGAGCAGTTCGGCGGCGCCGACATTCTGATCAATACTGCCGCGCTGTTTCCGTCATCGCCCAGCGGTGTGATCTCTGACGAGCAATGGGCGCTGACGCTTGAAGTGAACGTGACTGCGAATTTCCTGCTGGTGGAGGAGATCGGCAAGCTTCTGCGCGATCAGGGGCTCGCGGCAAGCATTGTGCTCACCAGTTCTGCCAATGCCGTTGTGCCCAAGCGCGGGTCGGAAGCGTATGACGTGAGCAAGGCGGCCCTGAGTCATCTGATTCGTGAGCTGGCTGTTTCGCAGGCGCCGCTGGTGCGCGTGAACGGCATCAGCCCCGCGACGGTCGTGAAGGGCTCGACGATGTTCCCGCGCGACCGCGTCATCGCGTCGCTGCGGAAATATGGCATTGCGTTTGAGGAGAGCATGTCCGACGACGAGCTGCGGACCGCGCTTGCGGGCTTCTACGCTGAGCGCACGCTGACGCATCGGCCGATCGACCCTGCGATATGCGCGGAGGCGATTCTCTTTCTCGCCGGACCGAAATCGCCATGCACGACGGGGCATCTGATCCCGGTTGATGGCGGACTGACGGAAGCGTTCCTTCGGTAGCGTAGAGGCCATCACTTGGCAGGCAGCAATCTTCCATCGGGCAATCTTCCGTCGTTGGTGGCGGTCGATTTAGGAGCGGAGAGCTGCCGGGTCTCGCTGCTGACGGGCGGAACCGACGGGCCGCAGATTCGTCTGGTGCACCGCTTTCCGAACGCGCCGGTCTCGCGCGGCGAATCGCTCTTCTGGGACCTGGAGCGGATCCTGGCGGAGATCGAACGCGGCTTGCTGCAATGTGGCGAGCAGGTCACGGCGCCGATTACATCCCTCGGCGTGGATGGCTGGGCAGTGGATTATGTGCGGCTGAACGGCGATGGGCGTGCTATCGGGCTGCCCTTCTGCTATCGCGATCTGCGAACAGAAGCGATGGTCAAAGCCCTTGAGACGCGATGCTCGCCGGAGGATCTCTTCGCTTTGAGCGGTGCGCAGCCACTGCGCATCAACACGCAGTTTCAGCTGATGGCCGATCAGGCTTCTGGCGTGCCGGCGTCCGCGCGCTGGATCAACCTGCCGGAGTACGTGCTGGCAACACTTGGCGGGCGGATGGTTGCCGAGTATACGAACGCGACGCACACCGGCCTGGTCGATATGCGTAACCGTGCATGGTGCGAGAAGGTCTTCCGTTTGAGCGGATTGGAAATGGCGGCCACGCCTGCGCTGGTTGCTACCGGAACTGATGTTGGCCAGCTCCGTTTGCCTGGAGCGGAGGCATTTTCGGAGACGCGGCTGGTCGCAACCGCGTGTCACGACACCGCATCCGCAGTGGCTGCGATACCGCTTCATGGTGATGATTGGGCGTACATCAGCTCGGGGACGTGGTCACTGGTGGGAACGCTGCTCGATCAGCCAATCACGACGGCAGAGGCGTGTGCGGCGGGCTTTACGAATCAGGGAGCCGCGGGAGATCGTGTCTGCTTTCACAAAAACGTGAACGGCATGTGGCTGCTGAAGCAGACGCTGGCGCAGCTTTGTCCCGATGGAGAGCGCTGGCCAATGCAGGACTTGATCGCTGCGGCTGAGTCCCTTGCCGCTCCTGATTCTTTGCTGGATGTCGATGATCCGGACCTGCTGCTGCCGGGGGCGATGGCTTCGCGTATCAATGCGCAGCGCAAGAAACAGGGAAGAGGCGCCCTGGAAGAGAGTCCCGACCGTATGCCGCAGTTCGCGAGCCTGATCTTCCACAGCCTTGCGGCTCGTTATGCAGCCGTGTTGCGCGATGCGGAGCGCCTGACGGGGAAGCATTTCAGGCGGCTGGCCATTGTCGGCGGCGGTAGTCTGAATCGCTTTCTCAATCGATTGACGGCGGAAGCCACAGGACTCGAGGTTTACTGCGGAGTGGCGGAGAGCGCGACGATCGGCAATTTTGCCATCCAGCTTGCGACGTGGGAAGGCAAGCAGAACTCCTCCGCGAGGATCGCGTACTGGGCGCAGATGCTTACCGAGCTCGATGCCTGTTGACTCGAGTAGCGAATCGTTTCCAATAGGGAAACGAGCCTGTTATGCTCCCCACTGCGAGGTGAACCGTTGCCGCAGAAGATCAAGCGTCTCTATCTGATTCCGATTCTGTCGAAGGCGCTTGACGTGCTTGAGCTGCTGGAGGCAGATAACCGGCCGCTCACGCTGGAGTCGCTGTTTCAACGCTCGCAGATTTCGAAGACGAGCATTTACCGCATCCTGAAGACGTTTGTGCACCGCGGTTACGTGGCACAGACGCCGGATGGCGCGTATCGCCTGGTGGCGCGGCCGAAGAAGATGCGCTTCGGCTTCGCGGGCGAAAGCGAGGAGATGCCGTTCTCGGAGGCAGTGGCGGCCAGTCTGAAGGCAGCCGCGGCGGCTTCCGGCGTGGAGCTGATGATCCGCGATAACCGCTACAACGCGGAGACGGCGCTGAAGAACGCAAAGGAGTTCGTGACCGAGGGCGTGGACCTGGTTATTGAGTTCCAGATTGAGGAGCGGGTCGCACCGCTGATTGCGCACACGATCGCCAGCACGGGCATTCCGCTGATCGCAGTGGACATTCCTCATCCCAGCTCGGTGTATTTCGGCGTGGATAACTTCCAGGTAGGCTTTGAGGCCGGCGAGTTGCTGGCCCAGTATGCGGTGCACTCGTGGAAGGGCAAGGTGGACTGGGTGCTGGGGCTGGATGTGGCGGAAGCGGGAACGTTTGTGCAGAGCCGCATCACGGGAGCGTTTGAAGGCGTTCGTACTCACCTGACAGGCTTGCCGCCGCGCGCGTTTGTGCGGCTGGACGGGCGCGGCCTGCGCCAGACAAGCGCGCAGGTGGTAAAGGAATTTCTGGAGCGGCATGGGCGGACGGACCGTGTGCTGATTGCAGCAGCCACGGATACGAGTGCGCTGGGCGCACTGCAGGTGGTGCGGGAGCAGGGCCGCGAGAAGTACGTCGCGATCGTGGGCCAGGACTGCATTCCGGAGGCGCTGGACGAGATGCGGCGCAATAAGGGACCGCTAATCGCTTCGATCTCGCATGAGGCCCATACGTACGGGCCCCGGCTGATCCAGCTCGGGGTCACGCTGCTGCGCGGCAACACCGTCCCGCCGTACAACTACGTACAGCACCGGGTAGTGACGCCGGAGACCTTGCCGGCGGAGAAGCCGGAAACCAGCACGGCCGGCGCATTTTCGTAAGCCATTTTCGGTCGCCACGGCGGCCTCACTAAGCACAGGATTCAGTGCGATATACGACATTTCGTGTCATATATCCCGGCATTGTTGTGCCTTGAATCAGTCGGCACGGTGTGATGTGGGAGTTTCATTTGAGAATATTTTTTCCTCTTGACAATGCCGGGACGCCCTCGCTATTGTCTGCGCGCTGGAAGAAGTTCCAGTTCGAGACGAGCGAGACCAGGGCTTTCCCGAAAACGCCAATCGAACCGGAGCTGCAGCGGGCCGTGTTTCTCCAACGAAAACCGGGATGGAAGAACTGGGACGGGAAAAGCAGATCTCTCCACTTCGCCGGCGACGCTCTGCGTCACGGCGCCGGTCAGGATGACGGGCAGGAAGAGATCGCGCCAGACGGGCGACGACCACGAAGGAATGCGGGAACAAATTTGAGGGAGGCTTTCCAATGATTCACAAGCTGTATCGCCGGCTGTTGGGGCCAATCGCGGTTGCCGCGATTGCCTGCGCAGCCTTTGGCCAGAGCGGAGCCACCGGAACCATTCTTGGCACAGTCACCGACAGCTCCGGCGCGGTGGTGCCGAATGCAACTGTAACCATTACAAACACGGGCACAGGCGTCGCTCACCGGGCAACGACCAGCTCTTCCGGCGACTACTCGGTGCCGGACCTCAACCCGGGGCCGTATTCGGTGTCGATTGAATCGCCTGGATTCTCGAAGGAGACAGTTGGCGGGGTGACGCTGGGCGTGGCGCAACAGGCGCGCGTGAACGGAAACCTGAAGCCGGGGGCCGAGGCGGAGACGGTGCAGATCAATGCGTCCGCGGTCGCGCTCGATACGGACACCGCCGCGGTGACGCAGTTGGTGACGCAGCGGCAGGTGAATCAGCTTCCACTGAATGGGCGCAACTTTCTGAACCTGCTGTTCATCGGCGCGGGTGCAGTGCAGACGGTGGGCGAGCAGGGACAGATGCGCCAGGGGCAGGGAAATGCGATCAGCATTAACGGCGCGCGGCCGGAGTCGAACAACTACACGCTCGATGGCATGGTGAATACGGACACAGCGCTGAACACGCCGGCCGTCATCCTGTCGCAGGACGCCATTCAGGAATTCAGGGTGCAGAGCGAGACCTATTCGGCGGAGTACGGCTTCAGCGCCAACCAGATCAACATCGTGAGCAAGAGCGGAACGAACAAGCTGCACGGCTCGGTTTTCGAGTTTGCGCGCAACGATGCTTTCGATGCCAGCACGCATTTTCAGCCGGTGAAGCCGGAGCTGCGGCAGAACCAGTTTGGATTTGTGGCGGGCGGCCCGGTGATCATTCCGAAGCTGTACGACGGCAGGGACAAGACCTTCTGGCTGGCGAACTATGAGGGATGGCGCATTCGCAACGGCACCAGCTCGTACTACAACATCCCCAGCACGGCGGAGCTTGGCGGCGATTTTTCGACGAGCGGGCTGCCTGCGTTTGGGTCTGCGGGGTGCACATCGGCGCTTGCCGGCAGCAATCCCTGCATGCCGATCGATCCGACTACGGGCGCACCGTTTCCCGGGAATGTTATTCCGTCAACGCGCTTTTCGCGGCTGGCGAACGTGACGGCGAAGCTGTTTCCGGCCCAGAACTGCTTCGGCGCCGGCTGCCTCGGCAACTTCCACCTGAGCACGACACTGCCGAATAATACTGACCAGCAGACGTATCGCCTGGACCAGAACATCGGCAAGTTCGGCTCGATTTTCTTCCGCTACACGAAGGCAGACTATCTGCTGGATACGGCGAGCACGACTTCGGTTCCCTCGGGCTTGAATATCTTCACCGAGAACTCGACCAGCTGGGAAGTTTCCCACACCATTTCGCTGCCGCATGGCTTTGTGAACAATTTCCGCTTCGGTCATCTGGGCGCGAAGGTGATCCAGGGAGACAGCCCGGCAGACACTACCGATGTCACGAACCTGGGACTGACCGGCGTGTTCACGGGGCTGCCAGACTACGCGCGCGGTTATCCGAATATCTCATTCCAGAACCTGAGCGGCGCAGCCGGCAGTCCGGGAAACAATCCGACGACCAGCGATATTCCCATGTGGGAGTTCGCCGATTCGCTCTCCACGGTGAAGGGCAAGCACACCTTCAGCATGGGAGTCGATTACCGGACCTGGGTGCAGAAGCGCGATCTCTCCACCAACTTCCTGGGCAGCTACGGCTTTAACAACACGAGCATCAGCAACAACAGTCCCGGCTGCCCCACTCCGTTCTGCGGCAGTGGTAATGCGGTGGCGGACTACTTGCTGGGCTACTATTCCGGCGCATCGACCTTTCAGCCCGGCCCTTTCAGCAAACAAAACACCGCGGCCCCGGGCAATCTGAATCAATTCGTCTTTAAATACATCGGCCCGTATTTTCAGGATGACTGGAAGGCAACGCCGAAGCTTACGTTGAACCTGGGAATACGCTGGGACTTCCGCACGATTCCGTATGAGCAGAGCAACAACAAGATGTTCTGGATCGACACGGCGAATCAGCTCGGCGGTTTGTGCTTTGCCAATCCAACTTTGCTGACGGATGGAATTGCGCCAGCCGGCAATGGCTTCTACCGGTACTGCGGACGGAACAATCCGCGTGATCCCTCGTACTTGCCGTTTGCTCCTCGATTCGGTCTCGCTTACCGGCTTACGGACAAAACAGTGGTACGCGGGGGGTATGGGCTCTTCTTCGACTCGTCGGAGACACGCGAGATCGACAACTCCGGCGATCTGTATCCGTTTGTCATACGTGCCAATCTGACACCGTCGGTGGATGCGACCCTGCCGAAGACGACCGACCAACTGTTTGTTCCGGCCAGCGCGCTGCAGCCGGTCGCGGTTGGCTCGAATGGCGGGACAACTTTTCCAGCTGGCGGCCAGTTCGTCGCGGTCATCATCTCGGAGAAGCCGCAGAACCCATACGTCCAACAGTGGTCGGCTTCCGTGCAGCGCGAGCTGGCGCGCAACACCACGCTGGAGCTGAACTACGTGGGCAACAAGGGAACGCATCTGCTGGACCGCGTCAACATCAACCAGCCGTTTCCCGTGTCGGACCCGGCACTGTGCCAACTAGACCCCACGGCGGGCGACTGCCCGGTGAACGCGCGAAAGCCGCTTCCGAATTTCACCAATGGCACCGGCACACTGGACAGCCACTGGACCGGATATTCCAACTACAACGCAGCAAATGTGCGGCTGGAACGGCGATCGACCGATCTGGCTTTGCTGGCTGTCTACACATGGTCCAAGAGTATGGATGACAAATCTGCCGCGGCTGGCATTGGGGCCACGAACGGTTTTGCGGGCCACATGGACGATCACAATCCGAACCTGGATTATGCGCGATCCGATTTCGACGTGGGGCAACGATTTGTACTGAGCTATGTGTACGAACTGCCGGTGGGCCGGGGAAAGAAGTTTGGTTCGCAGATGAACCGGCTGGCAGATGCGGCGGTGGGCGGCTGGCAGTGGACGGGAATTGCCACGTTCCAGCAGGGTTTCCCGTTCACCGTGGTGGCGAACGATAACCTGGGGCTGCTGGAGGCATATAACCAGCGCGCGAACCTGGTGGGCAATCCGCACGCGAACTTCCACAAGAGCATCAATCAGTGGTTCAACACGGCGGCGTTCTCGCAGCCGCTGGCGGGCTCATTCGGTAACAGCGGCAGGAACATTCTGCGTGAGCCGGGCATCAATAACTGGGACATGGGGGTGGGCAAGAGCTTTGCGCTGGGCGATCGGGCGAGCTTCCAGTTCCGCGTGGAGGGATTCAACGTATTTAATCACACACAGTGGGGTGTGGATCCGGGATCGCCTTCGGCGGCAGCCGGCGGGCCGGGGACCGGGGCCATCGACCGTAATGTGAACGATCAGCCACCGTCGACAAATGTGCTGTTCGGCCATGTAACGTCTGCGCGACCAGGACGCATTCTGCAACTGGGCGGGAAGATCACGTTCTAACTCTCCCCACCGGGTCTGCTGTGCTGTATGCATGGCAGGCCCAACTTTTCTGGGGATAGACTTATCGGCATGAATGGCTGCATGAGGGCTTTTGGAACGGGCGTCATTGCTGCGCTGTGCGTGTGTGCTGCGGTGGCGCGCGGCCAGACGTCGGAAGAGCTTGCGCAGCGGGGGCGGACGGCGCTGGAAGCCGGGCAATATGCGGAGGCCGAGCAGGCGTATGCAGCTCTGGTGCGGCAGGAGCCGAACGTTGCAGAGATGCATGTCACGCTCGGGATGGTCTATTTCAAGGAAGGCAAGTTCGACAGCTCCAGCAAGGAGCTGCGCAGGGCGCTGGAGTTGAATCCGAGGCTGCCGCGTGTCGATTCGCTGCTGGCGATGGCGCAGAGCGAGCGAGGCGAGTACCGCGAGGCGCTGCCCGGGCTGGAGAAGGGATTTCATCAGACCGCGGATAAGGAGCTGCGGCGCATGTGCGGTCTGCGCCTGGAGCGCGCCTATACGTCACTGCACAGTGATACAAAGGCCGTCCAGACGGCGCTCGATCTGCGGCAGGCGTATCCGGAGGATCCGGAGGTGCTGTATTACTCGAGCAAGGTGTTCGGAAATTCGGCGTTTCTGACAGCGCAGAAACTGTTTGAGGTGGCGCCGCAATCGGTGTGGGGACTGATGGCTGCAGGCGAGGCACACGAGAGCCAAGGCGATACGGACGCTGCCGTCCGCGACTACCAAGGTGTGCTGAAGCAGGATCCGGCGCGACCGAACGTGCATTTCCGGATTGGCAGGACGCTGCTGGCGAGGGCGGAGGGGAAGTCCGACGAGGCAGATGTGAAGCGTGCGGCCGAGGAGTTTCGTGCGGAGCTCGGGAGTGGATCCCGCGAACGCGAATGCAGCATACGAACTGGGCGAGATATCTCGCAAGCATGGCGACGGCGCGGAGGCCCGCAAATATTTCGAGCAGGCGGTGGCGAGTTATCCGTCCTTTGAAGAGGCGCATGTGGGGCTGGCGGCAACGCTGGTAACACAGGGCGAGGCGGCGCTGGCGCAGGAGCATCTGGAGAAGGCGGTGGCGCTGAATCCGGAGGATTCGGTCGCGTGGTACAGGCTGGCGCAGGTGGATCGCAAGCTTGGCAAGAGCGACGAGCAGCAGAAGGCGCTGGCGGAGTTTGCGCATCTGCGAAAGCAGGGAGAGCGCGCAGTCCAATGCGGAGGTTACGCCGCAGCGGCTGGATACGACGGAGGCTCCGCAGTAACAGCCTGCACCTTTAGCAAACCTGGTGGATCGGCATTTGTAACAGGCGAGCGAGCTTATCGACCGTTGGGCCGAGGTGCCCGATGCCGATGGCGCAGTGGTGCGCGGGCGCCTGCTGGTTCCATTGCTCGATGAATTGCCGCGCGCCGATGGGGAAGCGAAAGCGGCTGTTGGTGTTGCCGATGGCGAGCGTGGGGCCGGGCTCGCACGTAGCATGTGCGACGAGGAACTTGAAGCCGTGCTGCTTATCTTCCGCAACGGAAAGCAGCGTGACCGGGCCCTGGCGGACGGACATCTCGACGGAGAGACCGCGGCCGACTTTGCCGTGATAGACATCGAGGGGCGGACGCGGGTCTTGCCTTCCGCGATCGCGATGTGGCCGGGGCCGTCGTGGCCCATCAGGACAATGTCGTCGTGGAAATCGATCGCGTAGTACTCGGTGTAAGAGCCGCCGGCGTTGAGACTGTCGAGAATTTTCATCGCGATTGCGTTTTTGACTTCGTACTCGCCGGCGACGGGGACGTGCTGCGCTGTGAGCAGTGAGGTGCCGAGGATGATGGAGCTCATCGTGTCTTCGTTGGCGGCGTTGCCGCTGCCCTTGTAGTAGTAGGCGAGCGCGGCGAGCTCGTGCTGCTGGACGAAGCGGTCGAGCGCGACGGAAGTGCGGGCGGCGCGCTCCAGCTCCGCGGACGAGCAGTCCTGCTGGATGTCGAAGTGCTCGCGGAATTCGCGGACGCGCTGATCGATTTGTTCTTCGCCTACGCTCTCGCGCAATGCGCTGAGCTCATCCACCTCGAGCATCTCGATGTGGCAGCCGAAGGTGATGGAGACTTGCGTGATGTCGGTGGCGACGTCGAGCATGCCGCCGTAGTAGTGGCCGAGGAGGCCGAGGTTGCTATCGCGCAGGATGGAGCGGACCTTGGCGGCGGCGAGCCATTCGCGGATCTCGGTCCATGTTGCGGGATCGTCGAGGAAGCCCGTGACCTGATGAAAGGGGATTCCAGCGCGCGTGAAGACGTTGGCGATCTCCGGCACGGGACAGGCGGAGCAGTAGGCAAGCCAGTAGCCGGTCATGCGGGTGCGGTCGGGCAGGCGATTGAACTCGGCGTAGTCGATTGCGGCGCGGGGCTGCAGGTTGAGAACGAGAATCGGGACTCCGGCCTGCTGAGCGAGCAGCAAGACAGTGCTCGAAAGCGCGTAGGTGGTGACGTAGAGGACCAGGAGGTCGGCGTTGGCGGCGCGGCATTGACGGCCGGCTTCGCGCGCGCGGGCGGCGGAGTCGACGAGGCCGAGCGGCACGAGCTCTACGTTCGAGGATTGAAGTTGCTCGCCTGCGCGGGCGAGATAGCCTTCGAGCTCCGCGCGCAGACCGTCGAACTGCTCCCAGTAGGCTTCGAGACCGATGCCGCAGAGCGCTACGCGGAGATGAGGTTTGGCAGGCATATTCGTAATCGCTACGGACACATAGTATTTCCAGTTCAGGACAACATTACTTCCAGTTCAGGACTGCGACGGCGAAGGGCGCGAGCGTGAGGGTGAACCGCTTCCCTGAGCGACGCGTGGCGGGTTGTCTCCGGTGTCGCCGTCTACTGTCGAAATCGTGTAGCTGGAGATGCCCTGCGGCAGCGTGACCTCAGCCGGGCGATTGTGCCGGTTCAGCAGCAGGAGCTTGTGTCCTTCAGGAGTCTCGAAGGCCTGACCGTCGATGTCGCTCCAGTGGCTGAATTCGGTCTTGACGAGCGTATCGCCGGAATGGAAGTTGTCCTTGATGAGCTTCAGCACCCAGTAGCGCGCGTTTGGCTTGCCGTTCTTCCAGTCCATCATGGAGACGCTGGGGAACTGCGAGGGATAGCCGACGAGCTGCGACTCGCCGATGATGTCGATGCCTTGCTGGGAAAGATTGATGAAGAGATAGGCGTAAAGCGAACCCGCGGCATTCCAGTAGAGCGCGGGAATGCGATCGGGGCCAGCTTTGCCGGTGCTGTTTTCGAGCTCGTCGGTGGGCAGGATGACGCCAAGCTCGTCGAGATCGGTCTTGGTTTCGGGAGAGAGGCGTTTGCGAATCGCTTCCACGTAACGCACGTTGGTGAGGAAGCGGTCGGCCTGATCGAAGAAGGTGTACTGCCAGTTGTCGATGTTTTCGCTGATCAGCGGCGTCGCGTAGAAGTGGTAGGAGATGTAGTCGATGGGCGTGCCCGTAGCGTGGTGCGCATGGTCGAGGAAGTAAGTAAACCAGCGCGGATCGAGCTGCGGTGCGGCGAGCGCGAGACCCATGAATTTCGTCTCCGGGCTGACCTTGTGGATGGCGGCGACGATGGCGTCGTAGCGTTGCGTGTAGAGCTCGGGCGTGGTCTGGTGCTCGAAGTCGACTTCGTTCAGCACCTCCCACACGGGGAAGTGATAGTGATATCCGGAGTCGTGCCGCTTGCCGTTCTCGTCGGTGAAGCCGCCCTGTGTGTACCAACTGACGAGGCGTGCGAAATAGTCCCCGACCTGCTGGGCAGAGGGGTCGCGCAGTTCCGTCCCCTGGGTGTAATTCCAGACGACCTGGTTAGGGTCGGCGGGATATGCGACGGGCTTGTCGGTCTTGAACATCCAGGCCGGGATGGTGCTGAAGTTCATGACCGTCGGATGGCCCTCGGTCGCGTTGAGAAAGTCCTTGGTCATGGGATCGATGAGCGAGAAGTTCCATGAGGTGGAGCTGCTGGTCGGCGGATCGAGTTCGGCGACCGCGAGTTTCGGATACGGCTCCCAGGGGACGTAGCGAACGTAGTCCGCGCCAAGGCTCTTGAGTGCGGCGAAGGTTTGGTCGTGAATCGGAGAGCCAGGGCGCGTCATGGGATTGACGACGACCTGGAGGGTGGGAGTGGATTTGGAGACGATGACGGTCTTGTTCCAGTCGATGGTGACGACGTTCGGCTTGGCCGGGCCGGGTTGCGCGGAGGTGGCGAGCGTGAGCAGAGCGAAGGTTGCTAGAAGAAGAAATCGATCGACGGGCAAGCGGCATGCGTGTCCTTTTCCTGAACAGAAAGAAACGATAGTAGCGAGAACCGCGGCCTTGATGCGTATAGACAGTAGCGGCCAGACGGGAAACTGCGGTTCGGGATCGCAGGAATATTAGTCCAATTCCATCTGGCACACAACTTTCCTATTGACACAAATGCAATCCAGCAAAGATAGTTAGCCGGGCATGCGCATCTCTCTGATTTCCCTCCTTCTCATGTCCACCTTCACCTCTTGCGCCAGTTCGACGATGATGGCGCAGCAGCTCCAAGCCGCCGTCGCATCTGCGCTGCGAATCGCTGGAGACGCCACTTGGGTTGGATACGCCTGCGCCGCGCTTGTCGTGGCAGCTAGAGGATAGCCGCCCGGGCGCGAAACAGACGGCGTATGAGATTCAGGTGGCGAGCCGTCCGGAGCTGGTTTCGTCTGGACATGCGGATGTTTGGGACAGCGGACGTGTGCGCTCGGAGCAGTCGGTTGCGGTGCCGTATGGCGGGCCGGAGCTGAAGCCCGAGCATCGTTATTACTGGCGCGTGACGGCGTGGGACAAGGATGGGGCTGCGTATCCGGCAAGCGCGGCGACGTGGTGGGAGACCGGGCCTGATGCACGACGGCTGGCAGGCGAAGTGGATTGGCTACGAGTTGCCGGAGCATCGGGCGATTCGGGAATCGGACGCCGCGTGGATCACCAATGCAAAGCAGGAGAACTTCAACGCGCCGGGCGATACACATCATGACTACCGGTTGAGCTTTACGCTAGACCAGCCGGTGAAGGCGGCACACCTGTTTGTAACGGGCAAAGACACGGCGGCGGCGTGGGTGAACGGAAAACAGGTGCTGACAGCGGAGCCGCTGCCGCCATACAAGCAGACGCCTTGGAAGAAATACGTCGAGCGCGACGTGACGGCGCGATGCAGCAGGGCCAAAACCTGCTGGCGGTAGACGTGACGCTCTATGACGTGGACGCATCGCATGAGAACCACAGCCAGACGCCGATGAGCGCGTGCCTGTACATCGAGAAGCGCGACGGTTCGGTCCAGGTGCTGAAGAGCGGCGATGGATGGAAGGCGGCGCTGAACGCGGCGGGCGATTGGCAAAGTCCGCAGTTCTCCGACGCATCGTGGTCGGCAGCAGTTCCGTCGGACGTGGAGGGGCGGCCGTGGCCGACCGGGCCGGTGAAGATGCTACGGCATGATTTCTCGACCAAGGGCGGCGTTCGATCGGCGCGGCTGTATGCGACTGCACTTGGTGCATATCGCTTCTGGATCAATGGGAAGGCAGTCGGCAACCAGATACTGGCGCCGGGCTGGACGGACTATCGCGAGCGGGTCGCGTATCAGGTCTATGACGTCACCGGATCGGTTACAGAAGGGAAGAATGCGATCGGCGCATATCTTGCGCCGGGATGGTATACGACCCCGCTGCAATGGAGCCAGGAGCCTTACAACTACGGCAATACGCCACCGGCGCTGCGAGCGCAGTTGCGCATCGAGTACGACGACGGCTCGGTTGCCTGGGTGAACACGGACGAGAGCTGGAAGGCCGATGTGTCGCCGATCGCGAAGGCGGAGATCTACGACGGCGAGAGCTACGATGCTCGGCGCGAGCAGGCCAGCTGGAACACCGCGGGGTTCAGCGATGCGGCGTGGAAGCCGGCGCAGGCGATTCATCCAAAAGAGCTGCAGATTGTTGCCGAGGACTACCCGCCGATTCGCGTGGAGATGGAGTTGCACGCGAAATCTGTAACAGAGCCGAAGCCGGGCGTGTATGTGCTGGACTTTGGCCAGAACTCGGCGGCGATTCCCGTGCTGCGCGTGCAGGGAAGTGCGGGAACCAAGATACGGATGCGTTTTGCCGAGGTGCTGAATCCGGACGGCACGATCTACACGGAGAATCTGCGTACCGCCAGGGCGACGGATGAGTACACGCTGTCCGGCAAAGGCGTGGAGGAGTTTCAGCCCGAATTTACATTCCACGGATTCCGGTATGTGGAGATCACCGGCGTGCCCGCGAAGCCTGCGGCCGATATCGTAACCGCACGTGTGATCCATACGGCGGCGCCGCATGACGACAAAGCTGGAGACGGGCAGCGCGATGCTGAACCAGCTTTGGGACAACATCCTGTGGGGGCAGCGGTCCAACTTTGTCGGCGTGCCGACAGATTGTCCGCAGCGCGATGAGCGGCTGGGATGGACGGGCGATGCGGAAGTCTTCTGGCGCGCGGCGTCGTACAACATGGACCTGACGCAGTTTTCGAAGAAGTATGCGGCGGACCTGCGCGGGACCCAGGTAGGCACGCCGATGTATGGCATCTACGCGCCGGGCACGTCGCAGTCAAACAGCGGGCATGCCGCGGGGTGGAGCGATGCGGGCGTGATTGTGCCCTGGACATCGTGGCTGCAGTCCGGCGATACGCGCATCCTGGAGCAGAACTGGGATGCGATGACGAAGTACCTGGCGGCAATTGAGCAGAGTAATCCGGATTATCTGTGGAAGGACGCGGGCATTCCGTATGGCGACTGGCTTTCACCCGAGGCGCAGACCAAGTCGCTGCTGGTACAGACGGCGTATTGGGCCTATGACGTGACGCTGATGCGGCAGATGGCGCACGCGCTCGGGAAGACGGCGGAGGAGCAGAAGTACGCTGAGCTGTTTGCCAAAATCCAGACTGCCTTTGCGAAGCAGTTTGTACAGCCGGATGGCTTGATCCCGGGCGCGGACAACGGGCCGTCGCCGTTCGGACGGATATTCGATCCGAACAAATCACCGAGTCCCGATACGCAGACCGGATATGTGCTGGCGCTTTACATGCATCTGGTTCCGGATGCTCTGCGCGCAAAGGCGGCGGACCGGCTGGTGGAGAAGATCAAGGCGAACAACTGGCGGCTGGGAACGGGATTTCTGGGGACGCCCTATCTGCTGGCGGTGCTGGCGGACACGGGGCATGAGGATGTGGCGTACCGGCTGCTGCTGAGCACCGCGTATCCGTCGTGGGGCTACCTGGTGGACCACGGCGCTACGACGATGTGGGAGCGCTGGAACGGCGACCAGATGCGCGGCGACCCGAGCATGAATTCCTACAACCACTATGCGTATGGCGCGGTGGCGGACTGGATCTATCGCTATGCGGCGGGCGTGGATGCGCGCGCGGCGGATGCCGGCTTCCACACCATCTATCTGCATCCGAACTTCGATGCGCAGTTGGGCTCGCTGTCTTTCTCGTATGCGTCGCCATATGGCGAGATCCGCTCTGCGTGGAAGATGAGCAATGGGGAGACGCGCTGGGATGTGACGGTGCCGGCGAATGCGCGGGCAGAGCTGCCGTTGAACGACGCCGCGAACTGGTTGCTGGATGGAAAGCCACTTGCAACGAGCGCGCGCCTGCATACGAAGCCGGCGATAACGGCGAGACAGTATATGAACTCGGCGCAGGCACGTATTCGTTTATCGCACGTCAGGACAGCGGCCGCGCTGCGCGCTAGGGCAGGTGGAAGACTTCCTGCATCATGGGGAAGCGCTCGCCAGGGAGCGTGGGATCCATGCGCGCGAAGTACTCGCTCATCGCCTGCTGCCATCGTGTGTTGACCGGGTCGCGCTCGATCTCACGCCAGGTTGTCTCGAAATCGCGCTCGATCGTCATGGTGAGGACCAGCAGCTCGCCGCGGCGGAAGATGAAGTAGTCCGATATGCCGGCGCGTTTGAGCAGCGCGAGCATCTCCGGCCAGACGTGACGGTGGGCTTCGTCATACGCGGCCTCCGAGCCCGGATTTAGTCGCAACAGGAATGCCACTCGCTGCATGAATATCTCCTTATGAGTCAGTGTGCGCGGCGGCTTTCGACGAGCGTCACAGGCCCGAGCATGCCGGAGGGAAGCGGCTTCAGGTTGTCCATGCCCTGCGGGATGAAGCGTAATCCGTAACGCGCGTTGAGCAGCCGGTAGTCGGGAAGGGGATCGCCCGCGAGCGTATTGATGGCGGTGTTGCCGACGAGGACTTTGATCTCGTTCGAGCCTGCGTGAACAAACGGTGTGATGTTGACCCCATAAGGAGGATGCCAGACATATCCGGCGGGCTTGCCATTGACGAAGACCTGGGCGGCGTCGCGGATCGGGCTTTCAAGATACGCGCGCATGTTGGGGTTGGGCAGCGGATCGGGAATCGGGATGGGCTTGCCTTCGCCGAAGTTCAGCATGAACGAGTTTCCGTGCCGGAGATCGGCGGATGACAGGGTGAGTTGCTTCTGATATGTCGCTCTGCCGGAATAGAACTGCCGCTGCGGCATGGTCTCCCACGGGCTTAAGGATTGCATCGGGATGGCGCGCTCCGGCGCGTCTTCAAAGGCGAGCTGCCAGCCGGTGCTGAGGTTTGTGGTTTTGGTCGGGACCGATTGCTGGGCGGCCTCGCCGGTGATTCCGATATCGGAGAAGAAGACCAGGCGCGACTCGTAGGGCGCAAGCTGAAACTGAATGTCCTGTGAGCGCGGCAGCGCGTGCGACTGGCCGGAGAAGGAGTCCCCTAGCTCGGCAAATTTTCGCGTGGAGCGGAAGTGCGCGGTGAATCGCTGCGGCTGGTTGCTGGTGTTCGCCAGGAAATATACATCGCTGTTTTCCAGCTTGCGATGGAGGAAGCCGATGGCGGGGATCTTCGGCGTGGTGGTGAAGTCGGGTTCCAGATACTTGGCTGAGTGAAGCGCCAAGTTGGTTTTCGTCCTGAATGAAATGCGCGCCAGGCAGCTTGCTTTGAAAGAGGGCCTGCGATATCTCCTGGATGCGATGTGTTTCGGTGTCGTGATTGAGGAAGCCGGGAGCGGTTGCGGGCATGCGCCGGGTGGCGATCACGATGCCGCCGTGCTGCGCGAAGGCTTCGATCTTCTCGTAGGTCTTCGCCGGGAGCCGATCGACTCCGGGCAGGATCAGCACCTTGTATGGAATGCCAACGCTGTCGATTGCGTCGGCATCGATGAAGTCGAGATTGAAGCCGGCGTCGAGCACCTGCGCGATGACGGTGCTGCCGAGGAACTGCTTCATCGATTCGTCGATGGTGACATTGCTGCCGCTCTCATCGAAGCCGCCGGCAGAGGTGGGCGACTGATGCTTCTGGATATCGCGCCTTGAATCCTGCCCAGACATCGTCATTCGGCAGCAGCAGTGCGACATCGTTCGCCGGCTTGCCCTGACGCAGCGCGAAGCTAACGCGCTGGAGATATTTTGTGAGATCGGGCATCGCGAAGAACCACGGATTGTGCGCGTTGAGCGCAGCGGCGGCGTACATGCGCCATCCCGGATCGCCTGCGATCTCCGGCGAATACGGCCAGCCGTGGCCGACGAGCTGGTTGATGCCCTGAAGGAAGTGAAGATCCGCTTCGGCTTTCATGTCGAGCGGGGTCGCGCGAAATGCAGGCGAGTGCAGCCAGGTCCAGGTTTCCGACGAGATGATGTTGCTGCCGAAGAGGTGCCCGGCAGAGGAGGCCCAACGCGTGTCCGAGAATTCGCGCCACATATTGATGGTGGCTTTGCCTTCGCCTTCCGGCAGGTCGGCGTAGCGGTTGCTGGAGAGCGTGACAGGCGGATAGCCGTAGACCTGCGCGCGCAGCAGCGTGCCGTGCTGGCGCGCCCAGGCGTGCATGGGCTGGAGAAACCGCTCGTTGGCCAGTTCCGTCAGCGTCCGGCCCCAGTCGTGGCGGATGGCGGCGGTGTCCGGGCCGGCGTCTCCAACCAGCGCCGGCAGGTAGGGCGTGATGTCGTAACCGCGGCGGGTGCGAAACTGTTCGAGCAGATCGGGCGTCCAGTCGGAACCGTAATCCTCCAGGCTGTCGCAGAAGACGGCGTAGGGCGGATGTGTGTCGAAGGCCTGCAGCAGGCGGTCGCCGACCGCGTGCAGATGTGTGTCGATGGCCTGCTGCGAATAGTGGTCGAGCACGAAGCCTTCCGCGCCAATGGCCGGACGCTTGACGGTCATGCCGGTGCGGCTGGAGATGAAGAAGAGCGCGGTGCGGGGCTGCTGCTGGGGCATCTATGTCGAGGCGACCATCGCGCACTGTCGGGCGCAGGCCTCGCGTCGCGAAGGTCCATGCTCGCCCCCTGGCCCGGCGCGAGGAAAACGGCAAGGAGCTTCTCGCCGGAGTCGGTCGCGGGAGCGATGACGGATTGCACGCCGGGATCGACCGGCACGCGCTCCACGCGCAGCTCGCCTGCGGCCTGCGTGACCGGGATCGCCGGGCCGCCGAAGGGCCATCCGCTGTCGAGTGTGATGTCCATGCGCAGCCCGAGCCGGGCGGCTTCCTGCGCGGCGAATCGCAGGTCGTCGATGTATTCGTCGGAGAGATAGTTCGCATTGTGGAAGCCGGTTGCGGGATCATCGAGCGCCTGCGGATACAGTGTGGCCACCTCCACTCCTCCGATGCCGGCGGCTTTCATCTGCTCGAGCTCGCGCTGCAGTTCGGGTTTGGTCACCGCAGGGCCGAACCACCACCAGCGCATCATGATTCGCGCGTTGTCCGGGGGGTTGGCGAAGGCCCGCCGCAGCGCGTCGGGCGAGGATTGCGCGCGGGCGGGCGGGAGGCAAAGCAGGAGCAGCGCCAGGAGGTGAGGGCACGGTTTGGCGCGACGGGAACGAGGGTTCATGGCCGTCCTTTATAGAGGAAAGTTCGAGGCAGTTCGTCGTCCTTCGCAACTTGGGCTTTACAAGGGTCGCAGGTTCCCGGTATAGGTTAGGGCGCATTCAATAGCAAGACTTCATCTCTATTGAAAGCCAGATCGATGCATCATCGCACCTGGAGGACCCACCTGTGAAGAGAACGGCAGCCGCTTTGCTCGCCCTGTTTGCTCTTTCGCCGCTGCCATTTTCTCCCGCTGACGCACAGAGCCAGCCAAGCGCGGGGCCGACTGAGGACGGCTTCCAGAATCCGCCGGACTCGGCGAAGCCGCGCGCATGGTGGCATTGGCTGAGCGGCAACGTGACGGAACCGGGCATCACGGCCGATCTGGAATGGATGAAGCGCGTCAACATTGCCGGATTCCAGATGTTCGACGGCGACCTGGGATCGCCGCTGTTCGTAGATAAGCCGCTGATCTGGATGGAGCCGGACTGGAAGGCCGCGTGGCATCATGCCGCTGCGGAGGCGGATCGGCTGCACCTTGAAATGTCGATGGCGGCCTCCGGCGGCTGGAGCGAGACGGCCGGCCCGTGGGTGAAGCCTGCGCAGGGAATGAAGAAATACGTCTGGAGCGAAACGGAGGTGGAGGGGCCAAAGGCGTTTGCCGCTGCTCTGCCGGCGCCTCCGCGGAATCTCGGCAAATTCCAGGATATGGCTGCGCCACCGCCGCTGCATTTCCCAGCGGCTACCGATCTGCCGGGAGCGAAACCGCAGCCGCCGCAACCGCCGCGTCCGCCGGTAGACCCCTACTACGCGGACGTCGCGGTGGTGGCGTATCGCACGCCGGAAGACGAGCAGCGGATTGCCGATCTGCATCCCGAAATTACGTCGAGTGCGGGCGCGATCGACGGCGAAAAGTTGATCGGACACCAAGTATTCGACGGCGGTGACGGTCGCGATCCCGGAAAGTGATCCGAGCGGCTGGGTGCAGTTTGCGTTCCAGCAGCCCTTCCATGCGCGAGCGGTGACGATCGGTTTTCCGCCGCCGGTGCAGTTCACCGGGGGCGGGCTGCTGAAGGGCGAGGTGCAGGCGAGCGATGACGGCAGCTCGTGGAAGACGCTGACGACACTGCCGGGACCGCCGGAGGCAGCGTCGGTCGCGTTCCCGATTCGCACGCTGACCTTTCCGGAGACGACGGCGAAGTACTTCCGCGTTGTGGCGGAGCCTGTCCGGGCTAACCCGATGCTCGCGAGCTTCGGCATTGCGCCGCCGCCACGCCAAATCCGCTTTAGCGAGATTGAGTTTGCATCCACGCCGCGCGTCGCGTACTGGGAGGACAAGGCGAGCTTCGGGCTGTCGGCCGAGTCGGTCACGGACGCAACGCCCGGACGCTTCGGCAGCGGACGCGATCAAGACCAGTGATGTGATCGACCTGACCTCGAAGATGCGGCCGGATGGAACGCTGGACTGGCAGGTGCCGGCCGGCAAGTGGACGATTTTGCGGCTTGGCTATTCGTTGACCGGCGAGGTGAACCATCCGGCGACGCCCGCGGCGACGGGCCTCGAGGTGGACAAGCTCAGCCGGATGGATGTCCAGTCCTATGTCGAGCAGTACACGAAGATGATCTCCGATGTGGCGGGCCAGTACTTCGGCAAGAGCTTCCAATATTTCCTGATGGATAGCTGGGAGGCCGGACAGGAGAACTGGACCGAGCAGATGATGGCGGAATTTCGTAAGCGCCGCGGCTACGATATGACGCCCTACCTGCCGGTGCTGACCGGGCGCGTGGTAGGCAGCGCCGCCGCGAGCGACGCATTCCTGTGGGACTTCCGCAGGACGATCGCTGACATGCTGGCGGAGAACCACTATGCCGTGGCTGCGGCGTATTTCAAGCAGCACGGCATTGGGCTGTATGCGGAGGCGATGGGGACGGATCTTCCGACGACCGGCGACGGCCTGCTGAACAAGGGCCAGGTCACGATTCCGATGGGCGAGTTCTGGACGCCGCTGCCTGGAGAGCCGGACACCCCGCAGCACAACGCGGATGTTCGTGAAGCGGCATCGGCGTCGCACATCTATGGCAAGCCGCTGACGGCGACCGAATCGTTTACGACCATGCCGGTCGTGACGCCGTGGGGGCAGTCGCCGTTTTATCTGAAGCCGCTGGCGGACGAGAACTTTGCGCGCGGGGTGAACCGCATCGTCTTTCACACCTCGGACCAGCAGCCGTTTACCGATGACGCGCACAAGCCGGGCATGACGCTGGGGCCGTTCGGCCAGGACTACACGCGCAACATCACCTGGGCGGAGCAGGCGAAGGCGTGGAATACGTATCTGGCGCGGTGCTCGTATCTGCTGCAGCAGGGACGGTACGTGGCGGATGTGGCCTACTTTTATGGCGAAGGCGCGCCGGCCACGGTGCCTTTCTGGAAGCCGCTCTCGCCCGCGCTGCCGGCGCATTACGGCAGTGACTTCATCAATGCGGATGTGCTGCTGCATCACGCAAGCGTGCGCGACGGCAGGCTGCAGCTCGAGAGCGGGATGAGCTACAAGGCGCTGGCTGATCCCGCAGGACACGCATGCACTGACGCTGCCGATGCTTCGCAAGCTGCGCGAGTTTGTCCAAGGCGGCGTGCGTGCTGATCGCACCGAAGCCGGAGTATTCGCCGAGCCTGAGCGATGGGCCGGATGCGGCGAGCGAGGTAAAGTCGATTGCCGACCAGATGTGGGGAAGCGGCGACGGTACGGAGGGCCACGCGGTCGGCAAAGGCAAGGTGTACGGCGCGGGCACGATCGAGGATGTGCTGCAGACGGAAGGCGTGCGTCCGGACTTCAACTACGGCGCACCACAACATGTCGGCGAGGATGTGCCATACAGCTTGCCGAAGGGCTTTTCGCAGGATGACCTGGTCTACATTCATCGCCATCTGCCGGCGGAGGAGATTTATTTTGTCGCGACGCAGAAGCCGCACGCATTTGATGTGGATGCGAGCTTCCGCGTCGTGGGCAAGGAGCCGGAGCTGTGGCATGCCGATACCGGCAAGAGCGAACCGACGACCTATACGGTGAAGGACGGCGTCACGACCGTGCCGCTGCACATGGATCCCGAGGGCTCAGTCTTTGTCGTGTTCCGCGAGAAGCGGTCGGCTCCGCAGCCGCCACGGTCCGCGGCGCCTGCTCGTGAGCTCGCGACGCTTGCAGGGCCATGGCATGTTGCCTTCGCGCCGAATTGGGGCGCTCCTGCTGAGGCCACGTTCCCGGAACTACAGTCCTGGACGAAGAGCGACGATGCCGGGGTGAAGTATTTTTCCGGAGCAGCCGTTTATTCGAAAGATGTGGATGTCCAAGCGGGGTGGCTGCATGCGGGTGCGCCGGTGCTGCTCGACCTGGGCGTGGTGAAAGAGATGGCGGAGGTCACGGTCAACGGCAAGACCGTGGGCGGAGTACTGTGGAAGCCGCCGTTCCAGGTGAACATCGCGCCAATGCTCCATGCCGGCAGCAATCATGTTGAGGTCAAGGTGACGAATCTGTGGCCGAACCGGATGATCGGCGACCTGCAGCCGGGGGTCACAAAGCGATATACCTTCACAGACTTTCACGCCTTCCGGCCTGACTCGCCGCTACTGGAGTCTGGACTTCTCGGGCCCGTCCGCATCCTCGAATAGGGCTGCGGAATAAAGCTGGCCTTTCGGCCTCATCAACATTGGACTCTCGCCTGCCGGCCTGCCCGGCGGGCGAGAGCGCATGCCCTGGAATCGCCCTGTTTCCTTCCTCTTCTATATCGGCTTCCTGTTCTCCGGCGCTTTTGCTGGTCCGAGCCGTTGTCATTAAACTATCCCTCTAGATCACCGATTGCGATGGAACAAAGCCATATCGCGCATACTTTACGATTTAATATTGACATTCGCGCACAGTGCGGACTATTGTCAACCTCGTTTTGGTTCCACTCTCCGGAGGCTTTGCGCTTTGAGAAAACTGCCGGTTTCCCTGATCGTCCTGCTCGGAATCGTTTTGCTCTTCCGGGCACCCGCGGCACATGCCCAGGCGGTGTACGGCTCCGTGTACGGTGCGGTGACTGATTCGTCCGGCGCTGCTGTGGTGGGCGCAACCGTGACCGTGACGGATACAAACAAGGGCACAAGCACGTCCGTCCAGACCAATGGCTCCGGAGAATTCACGGCGCAGCACCTGATCCCGGATACCTACGACGTGAAAGTGGACATGGCCGGCTACCAAGGCTTTGAATCGCGCGGTATTCGAGTGAGCGCCGATACATCGACCCAGATGAACGCAGAGCTAAAGCTGGGTGGCACCAATCAGACGGTTGTGGTCAACGGCGGTACCACGGTGCTGAAGACGGACCGCGCGGATGTTGCCACGGTTCTGAGCGAGAAACAGACCACCAACCTGCCTAACCTGAACCGCAATCTCACATCCTTCGAGCTGCTGATCCCCGGCTCGCAGCAGCTTGGATGGAGCCATGCATCGGACGAGAACCCGCAGGGCAGCCAACAGATCATGATCAACGGCCAGTTGCCGTTTGCCACCGACTACCTGCTCGATGGCGCGGAGAACGAAGATCCGAATCTGGGCATCATCGTGATCAACCCACCGCTCGATTCCATTGCCGAGACAAAAATCACGACGCAGAACTTCGACGCGGAGTTTGGGAAGGCGGTCGCCGGCGTCGTCTCGGTGCAGACCAAGTCGGGCTCGAACGAGATTCACGGATCGGCCTTCGAATACCGTCACAGCGATGCGCAGCTCGCTCGCGATCCTTTCACGCAGTTCGCCAGGAATCCGGTGAGCAACAAGTTCATTCCGCCGGTTCTCTACAACCAGTTCGGCGGTACGGTCGGCGGCCCGATCAAGAAGAACCGCGTTTTCTTCTTCGCGGACTACCAGGGCGTTCGCCAGAAGACCGGATCGTCCTTCTTCCAGACCGTTCCCACTGCGCTCGTGCATTCCTCCTGCACCGGGTCGCCCTTCTGCGACCTGAGCGAATACATCCAGGGCGGGCAGGGGCAGGTCTACGATCCGAATACCGGCAATCCTGACGGCAGCGGCCGTCAGCCCTTTGCCGGAAACCTGGTTCCCACCAGCCGCATCTCGCTCGCGGCGCTCAACCTGCTCGCTCTCATTCCCGAGCCGAACCTGCCCGGTATCAACAACAACTACGTCGCGAGCGGCTCCGGCAGCTTTACGACCAACGATTTCGATACGCGCATTGACGCGCAGGTCAGCGAGCGCTTCCACGCCTTCGGCCGCTACAGCTACTTCGGTTCCAAGGAAGTCGGTCCGACGGCGCTTGGTCCTGCGGGCGGGGACGGCTTTGGTATCGGCGGTTATGGCGGACAATCGCTGGGCAGGAATCAGGGCGCTATCCTCGGCGGCGATTACCAGATCAAGCCATCGCTGCTCACGGACTTCCGGCTCGGCTTCTTCCGACTGCGCGTCAACACGCAGAAGTACGACAACACCGACTTCGCAAGCAAGCTAGGCATCCCCGGATTGAACGTGAATGAATTCAGCCAGGGCGCGCCGGCCTTCTATGTGACCAATCTCTCGTCCATGGGTTCCGGTCTGAACGTGAACCGATGCAACTGCGATCTCATCCAGCTCGAAAATCAGTTCCAAGTGGTCGACAACTGGACGAAGATCATCGGCAATCACTCCGTCCGCTTCGGTGCCGACCTGCGCTACCTGCAGCAGTATCGTGTGGAAGGCGCGCCCAACCAGGCCGGCGAGCTCACCTTCGCTTCATCGTTCACTTCGAATCCGTCCCAATCTGTGCCCGGCGGTCTGGGACTTGCGACTCTGCTGCTTGGCCAGACGACTTCCTTCCAGCGCTTCATCCAGCACATCGGCAATGCCGAGGACCGCGAGAAGGAAGTGTTTTCCTACGTGCAGGACACCTGGCGCGCCACCGATAAGCTCACGGTTACGTACGGACTCCGCTGGGATATTTACTTCCCGGAGACGGTCAACGGCAAGGCAAAGGGCAGCAACCTGGATCTGAATACCGGCGAGCTGCTGGTCGCCGGGTATCCCGGCATCGGCACGAATATGAACGTCGCCACTTCGTTCAAGACGTTCTCGCCGCGTCTGGGCATCGCCTATCAAATGCATCCAAACACGGTCCTGCGCCTCGGCTACGGTCGCTCCTATGACATCGGCACCTTCGGCTCCATCTTCGGCGAAGGTCCTACTGAGAACCTGCCGGTGGTTGCCAACCAGTCTCTGAATCCGAACTCCTCGGTGGACTCCGTCTTCGCACTGGACAGTGGTCCCGCGCCCTATGCGTTCCCGGTGGTTCCGGCGAATGGCCGTCTGTTCCTGGATCCGGGCATCAGCGCGCACGTGCGCCCGGCGAGAATGGTCATTCCCACGGTGGATGCGTGGAATGTCAGCCTGCAGCAGCAGCTCGGACACGCGACGTCTCTTGAGGTTGCGTATGTGGGTAACAAGGGCACGCACAATATGTTCGACGGCGGCGGCAGCTACAACAACAACCAGCCGACGATTGCCGGATTCACGCCGGGCAGCAATACCAACCTGCGCCGGCCCTACTATGCGAAGTTCGGCTGGACCCAGGACCTTACCTACTTCAACCCACAGAACAGCGGCACCTATCACGCGCTGCAGGTGAAGGCGGAGCGGCGATTCTCGAATGGCCTGCAGATGCTTGCCAACTACACCTGGTCGAAGGCCATGGAGTATCAGGCGGACTACTTCGACATTGACCCGCGTGTGAACTACGGCCCGGCGGCGTTCAACCGTGCTCACACGTTCAATCTGAGCGGTCTCTATAACCTTCCGTTCGGTCATCAGACGCCCTTCTTCAACGGCGTCAGCGGATGGGTCAACCAGATCATCGGCGGCTTCACGCTGAACGGCGACATGACGGTCAGCAGCGGCTTCCCGTTCACCTACAGCTATAACGAGTGCGGCAACGACCGCGATACAGGTCCATGCCGCCCGGACAAGTTCACCAACATCAGCGCCGGTCTCGGCTCGCGCTCCTTCGATCCGGTGGATCACTCCGTTCTCTACTTCAATCCGGTGGCTCCGCTTACCGTCAATGGCGCAAGCAGCGGCGCCTTCCGCCGGCCGCAGCTGGCGACATTCGGCAACGTAGGCAACGATTCCGCATTCGGCCCGGGTGAGGTGAACGTGGACCTGGCGTTGAACAAGATGTTCACGATTCGCGAGCGGTACAGCCTGCAGCTTCGCGCGGAGGCCTACAACGCGCTGAACCATCCCAACTATGGCAAC
The DNA here is from genome assembly GCA_963797895.1 of uncultured Acidobacteriaceae bacterium. Taxonomy (GTDB): domain Bacteria; phylum Acidobacteriota; class Terriglobia; order Terriglobales; family Acidobacteriaceae; genus KBS-83. The sequence goes on along the minus strand of CAWCRD010000003.1, from coordinate 150,434 downwards.
CCGAACCCTTGCGTGGACTGCAGCCTGGATACGAACCCGGGCAAGATCACCGACATCGCATTGCCGATGCGGCAACTGCAGTTCTCCGCACGGATACAGTTCTGAGCATGACAGCGACGGCGTGACTGCCCCAGTGGCTCGCGCCATCGCTGCTCCTGGTTTTGGCGTGCCTCCTTGGAAGCGCCTTCGTGAGGATGCGGTCTCCCTGCGTCCTCTTTTTTTCTTCTGCGGCGGGAACGGCCCTCTTGTTGCGAAGGCCGGGTCGCCAGAGTTTTAGGGTAAAGTTGCTTTCAACATGTCCGACCGCTCCGAACGCCAGTCTGCTCGCATCAAGGCCATTCTTCGCGATATGCAGCAGGGCGGTTCTGTTTCCATTGAAGACCTGTGCGAGCGTTATGGCGCCTCGCTGGCGACGATTCGCCGTGACCTGCAGGAGTTGGAAGACCGCGGGCTGCTGCGCCGGGTGCGCGGCGGCGCGATGCCGCTGGAGCCGCTTTTCTATGAGCCGTTCCGGACGAGCCCGTCGTTCCAGGACCTGGTAGGACGGCAGGCGGAGGAAAAGCGCCGCATCGGCCAGGCCGCGGCTGAGCTTCTGGAGCCGGGCAATACGATTTCGCTGACCGCGGGCACGACGACGACCGAAGTGGTGCGATGCCTTCCTTACGAATACAACCTCAAGGTCATTACGAACACTGTGAATGTTGCGATGGAGCTCTCGAAGCGCAAGGACGTGGATGTCTTTGTGACCGGCGGCCATCTGCGCGGCGACTGGTTTTCGCTGGTGGGGCCGGCGGCGATCGATACGCTGCGTCAGGCGTTCGTGGATGTCGCATTCATCGGTGCGGACGGCATTGACGCTGCGGCGGGGCTGACGTGCAGGAATCCTGATGAAGCCGCGGTGAATCGGGTGATGGTGGCACAGGCAAAGCGGCGCATTGCGGTTGTCGATCGCAGCAAGTTCGGCGTGGTCGCGGAATGGCAGATATGCCCGGCGGAGAGCTGCGATCTGATCATCACGGATTCCGGGCTGGAAGATGCGGCGCTCGCTCCGTTTACCGGACGCAAGCTGGAAATTCGTCGAGTCTGAGAATCAGGGAACGAAGTTCTCCCACACCTGCGCCCTGCGAAACGGTTCCGGCACGTACATCAGCGAATCGGGCGCCTGAAGAAACTGCTCATAAAGACTGAGGCTGGGATCGAGCTCAAGCTCGGGATAGTGCCGCGCATCATGGCAGGTCAGCTTCGATTCGCCATACGACGGATTCGGCTGCCAGCGGATACGATCGTCCGCATCCAGCAGCGGGAACCACGCGAGGCCGCCATGGCTGCGCACGCCGTCGTAGACGAAGCCGTACTGCCGGTCGCACCATGCGGCGAAGACCATGCGCGTCGCTGGGTGGGCATTGATGACGCAGTGCGCCCAGCCCGGCGGCACGACGATCTTTTCGCCAGCGCCGGCGCTAACGGCGACACACAAGCCGGGATCGGCCTCTGTCGACTGCTGTGCGTAGACGATGGCCCGACCTTCGAGGATCTGAAAGATCTCCGGCGGTGACCAGCCGCTGTGCTGCGCAATGGCGTGCACGTGGCCCTGGCTGCGCGGCGGTTCCTGCCCGAGGCGGCCGGCGGCATAAGCAACGATGCCGTAAAGCAGCATGCGCTGCTTCAGGTCGGCGAGGTCCTGCGCGCGCGCAACATCCATCGCGATGCCGTAGACGGGATCAGGGCCGGTGCACTGCGCGTCGAGCAGGCTGGCGCGGATGGCGTCGAGCGAGCGGAACTCGGTTGCGGGGCCGGTTACGCCGGGCCCGTAGCGGAAGGAGAGATCGCGGTCGCTGAGGCTGACGTCGAGCGCGGGATCAAGCATGGTCGGGGATCTCCCGGACGAAAGCTTTCATCGTAGCCATGGGCTGCGTGACTGCATGAGCCGGACGGACCGTGTATGGGCCTACAGCGGCAGGCACGATGAAGGTTTCACCATAGTGAATTTCCAGCGGCGGGAAGGCGCCGGTTGGGCTTTCCACGATGGCCTGATCGCCTTCGACTAGATTGAGCACATTCACAGTGCCGTTTGTATCGTGGGGAACCGGCGCGGTGAACCAGTGCCGGCGCGTTTCGATGAACTCCAGCCGATGCAGGCCGGTGCGCTCTTCGCGCCATCCGGGGCCGCAGCCGAGCTCCTCGAATTGATTGATCAGGTTGTGCTCGACCCATCGAGTGCGGCGTGTCCAGTCGATATTTGCGAGCCCATGGTCAAGATGGATCGGCCGCGGTGTGCCGTCGAGACCGGTGCGGCCCCAGTCCCAGAGCTTGAAGGTGAAGATGTATGGCGTGGCGCTGATCTCGAGGACCACGCCGTCGCGGCCGGAGCAGTGAATGGTGCCTGCGGGGATGAGGAAGTGGTCGTGCTTCCGGGCCGGCCACTGGTTCACGTAGTTCTCGGCGGCGAAGGGCTTTGCGGCATCCTGCTGCGCGAGCCGCAGGTCGGCCTCCATGTGCGCGGGGTCGGCGTTTTCCTTGAGGCCGAGGAAGACGGTGCCATCGCTGCCCGCATCGAGCATGTAGTAGCTCTCGTCCTGCGTGTAGGCCATGCCAAATCTTTCGCGGATGTACCGGGTGCGGGGGTGGACCTGCAGCGACAGATTGCCGCCTCCCATGGTGTCGAGATAGTCGAAGCGGATGGGGAACTCCGCGCCGAAGGATTTATAGATGTTTTCGCCGAGAAGCTCCTGCGGCTTGAAGAAGACGAGATCGATGGCGGGGACTTCGATGATGCAGGATCCGAAGTCCAGGCGAAGGCTGTTCTCCTCGGGCACACAGTCGAAGCACCAGGCATAGTTGGGCGGGCCGTCGGGCAGATTGAATTTCTCCTGCATCCAGTGGCCCCCCCAGGGGCCAGGATCGAAGAAGGGAACGACGCGAAATGGGCGATGGGCAGTGCTGTCGAGCGCGGCGCGAAAAGCATCGCCCGTCACCATTTTGGGGGTGTCGGCGAGGTGAGTGTCGAGCAGGAAGTCGATTTCATGTAACAGAGATCGTTTCAGGTGATCGGCGGCACGCCACTCGATGAAGAATGCACGCCGGTAGAGTTCGCTCGGCGGGGCATTGCAATTCTCAATGCCGAGGTTGCCGCATCGGTGTGCGCGCTGGCGCGCCTGTATCTCCCAGCGCGATAGATCTGCGTAGACGATGCGCGGGGCCTTCTCAGGAATGAGGGCAGCGCCGGTGCCGATGACCAGCACCGGGCCGGATGCGGCGTGGATCCGGCCACGGAGCGAGGCAAGCTTTTCCGGGCAGAAAAAGTCATCGAGCTTCCACGGACGCATGAAGGCAAAGACGCGATCGGCACCGAGCGTCGAGTAGATCGTGTTTTCGATGTGTTCGGGCGGGAGGAAGGCGTCTTCTGCGTGAATGACGAGCTCGGGCTTGAGCACGGACGCAAGCTCGCGCTCGATCAATGTCCTGTCGCAGCCGGGATAGACCTCGATGACCGTGACGGGCGGAAGAGGCTGCAGTGCCTCGGCGATCTTCTGCCAGCCGACATAGCAGCCCTCGTCCGCGTCAGAGATGCGCACAGCGGGGAAGCGGTCGTAGGTGGAACGGGATTTCACGCGGGCGCGATCTCCTCTGTAATTTCCCGTAGCAGTGGGATAGCAGCGTGCAGTGCCGCCGAAGCGCCGAGCGCGGACGCTTTGATGGTGACAGCGCCTCCGGGTGTCCACGCATCGCGGTTGAGCCGGGCCTGCAGGCCCGGCAGGATGTCATTCGTGCGGGCGAGCACGCCTCCTCCGAAGATGATGACCTGCGGTGAGTAGGCATGCGTTATGCCGACGACGAGGGCTCCCCAGACATCCATGCAATGCTCGAAGATCTCTTTCGCGATGCGGTCGCCGGCGTCGATCGCGGCAAAAAGCGCGCGGAAGTCGATGGCGCCGGATTGTGCGAGCGCGCTCTGCGGGAAATCCACCCACTCGCGGCAGACCATGCCGAGTGCCCATGTGGACGCCTCCGCTTCGGCGCATCCGATGCCGCCGCAGGTGCAGCGTCTTCCATGAAGCCGGACCGGCAGATGGCCGCCGAGTGAGCCCGCCTGGTTCCTGAGACCGCGCAGCGGCTTGCCGTTGAGCAGCACTGCCGTCCCGATGCCGGTGCCGAGCAGGACCATGGCGACATCCTGAAAGCCGCGGGCTGCGCCGGCGTGGTGTTCTCCGATGAGCGCAAGGCGAGCATCGTTTTCGAGAACAAGGCGGCAGCCGAAACGCCTGCGCGACCATGCCTGAAAATCGAAGCTGATGACATCTTCGAATTTGGCGTTGGTGGCGAGCACGCGTGAGGTGCGGCAGTCCACTGCGCCGGGAAAACCGAAGGCGATGCCATCACAGCTTCTGTTCGTGTGGCCAGCATTCCGGAGCAGTTCTGCCGTCATCGCTTCCATCGGAGGCAACATGGCGCGAAAGCTCTCGCCCGTGGCCGCGATTGTGCGCTGCGCGACGATGCCGGTCTCGCTGACGAGCGCAGCACTTGCGTGCGAACCGCCCAGATCGATGGCTAGAGCGAGCACGCGCGCTATTCCTGCGAAACCGGAGTCTGTGAGAGCGAGGTCTGGGGAATCAGGGCCGGCATGCCGTTGCGCCGCAGCAGGCGTCCGCTGAAGCCGCTTCGCTCGATGGTGGCGTAGTCGTATCCGGCATCGCTGGGCCAGCAGGCGATGAAGACCAGCGGCTCGCTGCCGGTATTGGCAACCCGATGTGCATGATAGCCAGGTATGTAATGGACGGAGCCCGGCGACATGGTCTCGGCGACGGTGGGGCCGCTTTCTTTCATCAGAAGGAGCGCGCCCTGCCCCTTGCAGGTGACGTAGAACTCCCCCCGGTTGCCGAGGCGATGGAAGTGTCCCTTGGTCATGAAGTATTCGTCGCCTACCGTGCCGGGATAGAGCGTCGTGTTGCCCCAGAAAAGGCCGCCCTCTGTTCCGTCGGGCAGCGGCTCGTAAGACTGCACCTCATAGAGCAGGGTATTGGGTTCCATCTGCCGGAATGCGGCCTGGTCATGAAAGAAGCCTGCCAGTTCTCCCAGAGTTCTGCGGGAAACCGAGAGCTTGTTGCCCGTAAAGCGGGCGGTGGACCAGTCCATGGCGATGTCGAGCATGCAGATTTCCTCATTTCAGGATGCAGTCGAGGATGGAAGAGCTAATCCGAACGCATCCAATGCCGGTGAACCAAACAGGCGTATTAAATCATAACTTGTGATCTATTTACCATAATTGCTTGACATAAATGATCTTAAAAGCGCAAAGTGTTGCGCGATGACAGAAATCAATCGTCGCAAGTTTCTCGGTGGGGCGCTCGCCACGGGCAGCGTCATGACGTCCAGGATCGTACTCCCGGTTCCGTTGCAGGCGGAAGTTTCGCCGCAGGAGGGAGGCAATGCGGAGAACGGTGCGCCGGCGGGGCAGAGCACGGACATCGATTTCCGGTACGCGCCGGTGCTGCAGCAAACAGCCTTTTGCTTCCCGGACGATGCTTATAAGAGCCTGGTGCGGCCGAGCGGGGAGCTGCTCTACGGGTACAAGCGTGACGAAGTGCCGTGGTTTCCGCTACGGATCCGCTTTGGACTGGACGGTATGCGCGAGGCACAGGTGGTCTCGCATGCGCTGGAGTCTCCGGGCGTTCCGATCTTGCGCACCGTGTTGCAGCGTTCGGACGCGACCATTGCGCTGGTGACTTTTGCGACGAAGAACGAGGGCGAGGGCCGAGTCGACAACGTGCTGATGGAGATTCGCCCGCGCGGTACCCACGAAGCGGCAGTGGCTCCACTGATCGGGATCGAGACCGAGCAGCAATATGAGCTGCATCTGCAGCCGGAGCTGGTGCAGGTTGTCGATAAGAAGGATGGCTCGCTGCTGCTGATCGCGAAGACCTTCGGATATCCGACGGAGAAGTCGCGGCTGAAGTCGGGTTTCGATAGTGGTCCTGGAGTGAAGTCGCTGGAACTGCATCCCGCGGTGATCTCGACGGAGCGGCCGTATCGCGTGTTGGTCCGCCTGCCGCAGGAAGGCCAGAAGGCAGAACAGATCAGCGCCGGCGCTGCTGACCCGGAGATGCAGATTGCAAATGCGCGCAAATTTTGGAAGGCGTGGTCGCCGCTGCAGAAGCCGGTTTCCTGGGAAGTGGGTGGACGGCAGGGCGAGTTCCTGACGGCATGTGCGCGAAACATTCTGCAGGCGCGCGAGGTGCGGGACGGCAAACTGACCTTCCAGGTTGGCCCGACGTGCTATCGCGGGCTGTGGGTGGTGGATGGGAATTTCCTCCTGGAAGCAGCGCGGTACCTGGGCTACGACAAGGAAGCCATTGAAGGCCTGAAGACGACCTGGACCAAGCAGCAGCCGAGCGGGCAGATCATTGCGGCGGGCGGCCCGGAGCATTACAAGGACACGGCGATTGCGATGTTCACGCTGGTGCGTCAGTGCGAGCTTTCGCAGGACTGGAGCCTGCTGCACGAGCTTGAGCCGCAGGTGGTGCATGCGATCGGGTTCCTAGAGTCGCTGCTGCCGCGAGCGAAAGCGGAGAACAGCGCGCTGGGTCGATATGGCCTGCTGCCCCGCGGCTTTGCCGATGGCGGCTTCGACGGCTCGCGTGAGGAGCTGACGAATACGATATGGACGCTGGCCGGGCTGAAGTCGATTGCGGCGGCAGGTGCGGCGCAGAAAATGCCTCAGGTGGCGAAGGCGAACGCCTTGTATCAGCAGCTATTCCGTTCATTCCAGGCGGCAGCGCAGCAGGAGATGCGCGACTACGATGGACGCTTTCACTATCTGCCGATGCTGCTGAAGGAAGATCCGTTGTGGCAGCAACCGAATCCGTGGGACAGGCCGCGTCCGCAGTGCGCGCAGTGGGCCATGTCGCACACGATCTTTCCCGGGCGCGTCTTCGATGCGAACGATCCCGTAGTGAAGGGCCATGTCGCGCTGATGCAGGCGGTGAGGCAGGAGGACATTCCGGCGGAGACCGGATGGGAACACCACGATGCGGTGTGGCCGTACAACGCCACGTTTGTCGCGGAGGTGTATCTATGGCTGGGCATGAAGCAGCAGGCGCATGACACGTTCATCGGCTTCCTGAATCACGCGACGCCGAGCTACGTATGGCGGGAAGAACAGTCTCTGCAGCACGCCATGGTTACGAATTACACCGGCGACATGCCGCACAACTGGGCCAGCGCGGAGTGCGTACGCTATCTGCGGCATGCGATGGCGCTGGAGGATGGCGACGAACTCCGGCTGCTGGCTGGCATCACGAATGTGGAGACGAAGGCCGGGACGCCGACCGTGATCGAGGGCAGCCCGACGCGGTTCGGACGGATCAGCCTGCGGTTGGAGCCCTTGGACGCGAAACGCGGCTGGAGGCTGAATTTCGAGCGCGAGCCCGGCCCGCAACCTGCGTCGGTGAGCCTGCCGGTGACGCTCGGTGAATTCCGCATTGTGCCGAATGAGCAGGTGAAGGTGGCGGGAGACCGTGCGGAGATCGATCCATCGCTCAAGCGGTGGTCTGTGATGTGGAAGGCGTAACGTAAACCCGACGCACAACAAAAGGCAGGGGAGCCTGACCGCGCAGTTTGCGATCAGGCTTTTCTTTTTGTCCGCGGGATTCTCCTTGACACCTCTGCAGGTGATTGCAAAACTAAGCAAACATTATGAAACGTAAGTAAACGTTTTGGTCTGTCCGGAGAACCGGGCGGGGAGAAAGGCTGACGTGCGCAAACTCCAGGACCGGCAACTCTGCCCACACATCGTGCTGCTCGGCGCGATGTTGCTCTTCAGTTCATGTGGTGTTGCGCAATCAGGCGCGCTTCGCGTGTCTATCGATCAGAAGACCGGGGCTTACACAATAGGGGCCAAAGGGATCACGGGCCCAGTGTTGAGCGCCAGTCCCGCGATTCTCGTCAACGACAAATGGATTGCCGCTCGCGACTACCCGCAGCATCGTGTTGCGCATGCTCGTGCAAGCGGAGAGCTCGGCAGTGCGGAGGAGCAGACAGTCGTTTATTCCGGGCTCACCGGTGCGCCGGACCTGATGCTTCGTATTCGGACCTACAGCGCAGAGCCGTTCGGCGACATCCAGCTGACGGCGCGCAATACGACAAACGCTCCGCAGCACATCCAGCGGCTCCGGCTGCTGGATGCGGCAGGACCGGAGATTCTGCGGCTCGGGGGCAATGCTGCGGCGGACCGGGTGCTCTCCGATAGCTTCAGCGAGGACCGGCCCGCGATGCAGCTTCGCGACCTGGGCGATGCGGAGAAGCAGGTGCACCGCGCAGTAGGCGCGCAACTCATCTACAACCGGGATAGCCATAAGAGCTGGTTCCTGGGCACATTGACCTCAGAAAAGTTTCTAAGCGTGCTGCGGCTGCGCATGGATGGCGAGCATTCGAGCCGGACGCGCTCCTATGAAGTGGATTCGACCGGAACGACGGAATTGCTGGAAGAGAATTCGCTGGAGGATTCGCCGGCGGAGGACCGCGTGGAGCTGAGCCTTCCGCTTGCGCCGGGGGCGGAGCTCTCTTCCGAGCGAATGCTCTTTAGTATCAGCGACGATTACCATCATCAGCTCGAGACGTATGGCCGGCTGATTCGCGATCTGCACCATGCGCGGGTTTCTGCCCCCACACCGATTGGCTGGTGGAGCTGGACCGCCTATTATTTCGGACTGAATGAGGGCACGGCGCTGACCAATGCCGAATGGCTGGCGCAGAACCTGAAGCCGCTGGGTTACACCTTCTTCCATATCGACGAGGGCTACCAGTTTGCGCGCGGCGAGTACGCAACGCCGGATGCCGCGCTCTTTCCCGAAGGCATGGCGGCGCTGGAGCGCAAAGCGGCCGGACAGGGGCTTGTGCCCGGCATCTGGACAGCGCCCTTTGAAGTGTCGGAGCGCTCGTGGCTCTTCGAGCATCATCCAGAGTGGCTGGTTCATAACGCGAGCGGCAAGCCGATTCACCTGGGTTTCGTCACAGAGCACACCGATCGTCTGTATGCGCTTGACCCGACCCATCCGGGCGCTCAGGAGTACTTGACGCACACCTATCGCACGCTCGCGAGCGACTGGGGCATTCGCTACATCAAGCTGGACTTTATGGAAGACAGCGCCGTCGAAGGCTACTACCACGTGCCGAACACGACGGCGCTGGAAGCGCAGCGGATTGGCATCGAAACAATCCGCAAGGCGGTGGGCGAGCGCGTGCTGCTGGATAAGGATGGCTGCGAGCTGCTGAATCCGGTGGGGCTGGTGGATGCTGGACGGATCTCCCAGGATACCGGGCACACCTTCTCGTCGAGCAAAGATGCGGCGTCTGGCATGGCAGCGCGCTACTACATGAACCGCAACTACTTTGTCGCTGATCCGGACGCGTTTTCAGTATCCACCCAGACGGTCGATGACCAGAACTGGCACGGCGGCCAGCACCCGCTGACGCTGGACGAAGCGAAAGTTTCGATCGCGCTCAGCGCCGTCACCGGCGGGATGTATGAGATTGGCGACGACCTGCCGACGATGGGTGAAGATGCGGAGCGAGTCGCACTGGTAAAGAACCGGGATCTGCTGGACATGGCACGATTGGGCCGCGCTTCCACGCCGCTGGACCTGATGAGCTATGCGGCGGAGGACCTGCAGCCCAGCATCTTTCTGCTGCACGAGGATGCGCGGCAATCCATCCTAACGATCTTTAACTGGACGGACGGACCGCGAAGCCACACGCTCTCTCGCGCGGAGCTTGGGTTGCCGGAGCAGGGAAGCTATACGTATACCGACGTTTTGAGTGGAGATGCAGCGCAGCAGCTTGGCGCGACCATGAGCATCACGCAGCCGCGCCATTCGGTTCGCGTGCTGAAGCTGATCCGGACCGATGCTCCTGCTGCTTCGCCTGCCGTTGCGGCGACCATGCCGCCGACGGGCAATGCCGGTGAGACGGTACAATTCGGCGCACGGCCAGCCAGCGAGACGGAGCCGGTTCTGGAGTATGTCTGGAATTTCGGTGACGGCACTTCTGCCAGGGGAGCCACGGTGGGGCACGCGTACACCCATGCCGGCAGCTTCCAGGTAAAGGTGCACAGCACTGGTATCGCCGGCTCGTCTGCAGAGCAAGACGGGACGGTCGTGATCCACGGCGCAGTCTCGACGAAATATGTTCCCGCGGCCAAGCGTCGGCTTGATGAGATGCGGTAGCGAGGAGCGACGGCGCGGTTGTGTGATCTGTGTCAGACTGGCGTGCAAGCTGAACGCCTGGAGAGGGTGAATGGCCGCTGAAACAGATTCGCAGCAGTCGACGGCCGCCGCGCCTCATCTCAAACGCACGCTGAAGCTCTGGCACCTCATCATCTACGGCATCATCATCATTCAGCCGACGGCGCCCATGGGCATCTACGGCGTGGTCAGCAACGAGGCGCGCGGCCATGTAGTGACCACGATCTTCATCGCCATGGTCGCGATGCTGTTTACCGCAGTGAGCTACGGCCGCATGGCGCGCGTGTATCCCAGCGCGGGCTCTGCCTTTACGTACGTAGGGAAAGAGATTCATCCGCTCGCGGGGTATGTCGTGGGATGGTCCATGCTGATGGACTATCTTCTGAACCCGATCATCTGCGCCATCTGGTGCAGCGCCGCTGCGCGGAACATCATGCCCGACATTCCTTATGCCACGTGGGCCGTTTCATTTGTCGTGCTCTTCACCGCGCTCAATCTGCTGGGGGTGAAGAGCTCCGGCAACTTGAACGCTGTGCTGGCAGGCGCGATGGGGTTGGTGGTGGTCATCTTCCTCGCCTATGCGATCCGCTATCTGGCGGTTGTGGCGCGTCCGATTGGAGGCGAGTGGCTGACGCCGTTTTACGACCCCGGCAACTTTGCTGCGTCGCGGCTGTTTCGCGGAACGTCGATTGCGGTGCTTACCTACATCGGCTTTGACGGCATTTCGACCATGTCCGAGGAGGTGGAGAACCCCCGGCGCAATATCATGCTGGGCACCGTGCTCACCTGCCTGTTCATCGGCATTCTCTCGGCAATCGAAGTTTACGTCGCGCAACTGGCGTGGCCGTATCGCGGTCCATTCGAAGGCACGATCGTGGACACCGCATACGTCCATGTTGCGATGCGGATCGGCGGCAGATTTCTCTTCCACCTGCTGAACGCCACGCTGCTGATCGCTAATATGGGCTCCGGCATGGCCGCGCAGTTCGGCGCGGCGCGGCTGCTGTACGGCATGGGTCGGAGCAATGCGCTGCCTCGGGGAGTGTTCGGCTCGCTCAGCCCGAAGACCGCCATACCGCGCAATAATGTGTTGCTGGTGGGCTTGTGCACGTTGATTGGCGTCTTCCTGCTGACCTACGAAAGGGGCGCGGAGATGCTGAATTTTGGCGCATTCATCGCGTTCATGGGCGTCAACGCAGCGGCCCTCGTCCATTACAAGTACCGCAGTAAGGAAAAGGTGCGGCTGCCTGCGCTTGCGCCGCTGCTGGGACTGTTGGTGTGCGCATTTATCTGGCTGAACCTGGGGCACAACGCGCAGATACTCGGGGCGGTGTGGCTCGTAATCGGGCTAGGGCTGTACTGGCTACGGCGCAAAAAGCAGGGAAGCGAGGTCGATCCTCTGGCCTCCTTTGAGCCGTGAGCGGTGTATGGTGACCGGTCAAATGAAACTGGAAAGGTAACAAAGCGTAATATGCAAAGCGTAGCGGTTGCGGACGGCGGCTGAACGGTGAGCGGGTAGGTTGTTCCGGGTATGATCCTCTTGCTGCGTACCGCTCAAAACCGAGATGCGGGCCAGAGAACAGCGAGGTCTTGGGGCTATCCATGCGGAATAGGACGAAAGTGAAAGCGGCCGAGCGGCCAGAGATGCTGATCGATGAGCGGCGGCAGCACATCCTGGAACTCATCCAGAAGCAGGGACGCGCGCTCGTCAGCGAACTATCCGACCAACTGAAGATCTCGCAGATCACGATCCGGAAAGATCTCGACTACCTGCAATCGAAGGGCGTGGTGCAGCGCTCGCATGGTGGAGCATTGCGCGTGCAATCGAGCGCGCTGGTCGATCCAACGCTTCAGGAGAAGCAGAAGCACAACTTTCGCGAGAAGGAGAGGATCGCAGCAGCCGCGACCAAGATGGTGGAAGAAGGCCAGTCCATCATTCTGGATTCCGGCACAACGACCACAGCAGTGGCGCAGGGGCTGAAGCGGTTCAAGCAGCTCACCATCATCACAAACGCGGTCAATATCGCTGCGGAGCTTGCCGGGACAGACTTTGAAGTCATCCTGGTCGGCGGAACGATGCGGAAGAATTCGTTCTCGCTGGTCGGTCCTCTTGCGGAAGACAATCTGGAGGAGCTGCACGCGGACATCCTGTTTCTGGGCGTCGACGGCTTCGACCTGGAGGTCGGGCTGACGACACCGAACTTCCTGGAGTCGCGCGTGAACCGGGCGATGGTGAAGGCGGCGCGGCAAGTTGTAGCGGTGTGCGACTCGACAAAATTCAGCCGGCGCAGCCTCTCTCGCATCGTGCCACCCGGAGCGATTCATCACGTCATCACCGACCAGAACCTGCCCAAGGACATCGAAGACGCGCTGCGTGGAATGGGCATCGTAGTGACGCTGGTCTAGTCCTCCCTCAGTTGCTGTAGACCGTCCGCGTCCCAAGCGAAATAGTTCGAAACCTTGGAAATGCCATCCCTAGCGCGTCACTGACTGCAGGCCCATCCTCAGCGCCTGTCTGCCTCCAACCTGATCTCACCGCCCGGATCTGAGATTCGCCTTGACACTGTTCTACGGAACAGATACAAAAGGCCACTATACGAAATAAATAGCAATTAAAAGAAAGCTAATCGGAACCACGGGATTTCCTGAAGCCTTTTTCGGAGGTTGTGATGTCGATATTGAGGTTCGCAGCGGCAGCCTGGCTCGTTCTGGTGGCGGTTCTATATATTCCTTCGGCGCGGGCGCAATCCGTGAATGAGGCCGGCCTGCGCGGCACGATCAGCGACGCTTCGGGAGCCGTCGTCCCGAATGCGCATATCACGCTCACCGATGTCGCGACCAATGTCGCACACAACAGCGCGAGCGATGGCAACGGCGCATATAGCTTCCGAGCGCTGCGTCCGGCGACATACAAGATGCTGGTCCAGGCTCCCGGTTTTGGAACGGTGGAGCAGGACAACATCGCGCTGACGGTGAACCAGCAAGCGACGCTTAACGTCACGGTTCGTCCCGCGACCGTCGCCTCGAATGTCACTGTCAATGCTGTCCCGCTGCTCCTCGAATCGGACGATGCCACGCTGGGAACCGATGTCGGCAGCAAGTATCTGGTGCAAATCCCACTGGCGAATCGCGATCCTTTCGGATTGACCTTCCTGGCCGGTGGCGTCACGGAGACGACCGGATCCGGTGTGCAGAACTCGTATCCGGCCGGCACGAATTTTGTTTCCAACGGCCAGCGCAACGCAACCGCGGAGATCCGCCTGGATGGAAACCTGACCAGCGCGCCCGAGCAGGGCGAAGGGGGCACCAGCAACGTTTTCTACACGCCCTCTGTGGAAGCGCTCCAGGAGTTCAAAGTGGAGAACAACAGCTTCTCTGCCGAGTATGGGAACAATGGCGGAACGGTAGTCAACACGGTGATGAAGTCGGGCACCAACCAGTTCCACGGAAGCGCATGGTGGTATGGCCAGCGCTCTGCCTTTGACGCTCGCGATTTCTTCAACAGCGGTCCTGTGCCGGATCACCAGCGCGACCAGTACGGATTTTCCGTCGGCGGCCCCATACGGAGGGATCACACCTTCTTCTTTGCCGATCTTGAGGTCATACGCGATCGTGCGCCCGTCAACATTGTGGCCACCGTGCCTACAGCCGCAGAGCGTGCGGGCGACTTCTCGAACACCTACACCGTGGACGCAGATGGCAATCTGGTGCTCAACCAGATATTCGATCCGCTTTCGACTCAGGATGATGGTACCCGCACTCCATATCCAAACAACATGATTCCGCAAGGGGAGGTGGACCCCATTGGCCAGAAGCTGCTCAACTACTACCCCCAACCGAACCAGGCAGGCGACCCGGGTGTGGGCACAAATAATTTTCGCGATGTCATTCTGTCCGGTGACAACAACGTGCAGTTTGACGTGAAGCTGGACCAGAACTTCAGCGAGCGCTCGCGTTTGAACCTGCGCTACAGCTTTCTCCACGGGAACGGCAACACCCCGACGGTCTTCTTCGATGATATTTTCAACGACGGCCTGAATTTCACCACCGACGTTTACAACGACGGCATCGAGTACACCTATACGCCGACGCCGAACACACTGTGGGTCAGCCACTTTGGTGTGGACCGGGTTGCACAGCCAAGCTTCTCCAAGACCCCTGACCCCACAACATTCGGTTTTCCCTCCTATCTCGATCAGAACGGCATCTCGCGTATGCCGGCGATCCTGCCTAACTCCAATGGAGATTATTCGCGATTCACACCGCTGTTCAGCCAATGCTGCGTCGATACGAAATTCGCGCACACACTCCTGAACTACTCATCATCCTTTTCATGGACGCACGGACGGCATAGTTTCAAGTTCGGCGGCGAACAGCGCCTGTTCTACAACAACTTCTTCCAGCCGAACTATCCCACGGGGCTGTTCAGCTTCGATCCGACGGTGAGTTCGTCCACGCCCTATGACACGAACAATGGCACCGAAGGAAATTCCTTTGCCAACATGCTCATCGGCTACGGAGATGCAGGAACCATCACGGTAAGCCGCGCCGTCTCCGATCTCTCCCGCGAGACCGCCTTCTATGGGCTGGATAACTGGAAAGTGAATCCAAAGCTCACGCTGAACCTTGGCCTGCGGTATGAGTGGAGCACGCCTTACACGGAGCGTCACAACCTGGAGCAGTTCAGCGACTTTAGCGCGAGCAGCGGAGTCAACGTTCCGGGCGTTGGGACGGTACGTGGTACGACGGTCTTCGCCTCTGGCTCGCAGCGCAGCCTTCCAGTGGATCGCAATAACTGGGCGCCGCGGGTGGGCTTCGCCTATCAAGTCAACGACAGGACAGTGGTACGCGGAGGGGCCGGCGTCTACTACGGGATGAACGTCGCGACGAATTTTCAGTATCCAGGTCCGGCATTCAGCAGCACACCGGCGGTGTTCTTCACCAAAGATAACTACGTTACTCGGTACGCCACGCTGGAAAATCCATTCCCGACCGGAATCCAGGATCCGCAAGACACGAGATACGGAAAGCTCGCCGAGTGGGGACTTTCGAACGGCAACAATCTAGATCTTGAGAAGGCGCGCAATGCTGAGGTGTATCAGTGGAACATCGGCTTGCAACAGGCATTTCCCTGGCAGGTTGTGCTGGGCATCGATTACTCCGCGAATCGCAGCACGCATCTTCCCTGGGGCGGATATAACAGCACCAGCAATCGCAACTTCATTCCTTCCGCTATACGGCGGCAATACACCAGTGACGAGCTGAGCAATCTGGTGACCAACCCGTTTCAGCCGATGTTCAATGGGGCGGGTGCTGTATTTAACGAGCCAGAGTCACGATATGGGGACGATGTAATACCGCAGATCAATCTGTTGCGGCCATATCCTCAGTTTGACGGCGCATTCCAGGGACTGCCTCTGCTTGCTGCCGCCTCCTGGTACAACTCGCTCCAGGTGCGCTTCCAGAAGCGCGCGAATGAGTATCTTTCCTTTCAAGGCAACTACACGTGGGCGAAGGCGGAAGATAACTCATCCACAGGCTTCAATGCATTTGTGGGCAACCTGGATAGCGGCAACCCGCAGGAACTGGACAATCTGAGAGAGGAATGGTCGGTCAGCGCAAACGACGCGACCAATCGATTTGTAACTGCTGTCGTTGCGCAGTTGCCATTTGGCCGGGGACGCTTCATTGGCAGCAATATGGGGCATGCGCTTGATCTGGTCGTGGGCGGCTGGCAGGGCTCGACCACATTCACCTTCCAGACCGGCCAGCCAATGCCGATCAGCATGGCAAATCCGCGCCTTGCAGACGGCAACCAGCGGCCGGATGTTGTGTGCCCGCAGGTGCTGACCGGCATCAGCGTGCATCGCGCCGCATTTACGGATCAGCCCTACCTGAACGCCGGCTGCTTTGCCGATCCAGGCGATCAGCAGGCTGGCGACGCTCCGCGATATTTCTCAAATGTTCGCGCGGATGGCATTCATAACTTCGATGTGTCCTTCTCGAAGAACATTACGATCGCGCGAGAGAATCAGCTTGAATTGCATGCCGACTTCTTCAACTTCACCAACACACCACGATTTGCTTTTCCCGCGTTCGACTATCAAGATCCGGCCTTCGGCATCGTGAATTCGACAGCAGCGGGCTACACGCCGCGCCACACGCAATTTGGCGTGCGTTACCAGTTCTAGCATCGCGCAAGACCGGCAGCTGTCGATTGAAGGAGAGCACTGTGAATCGTTATCGCTGGTGGAGCGTGCTTGCCGCTCTGGGTGCAGTGACCTGTGCAATGCAGGCTCAGACAACAGTGTCGAAGCCGAAGACGGAGCAGAGTTTCGATGGGCCGGCGCGAAGCTGGCTGCCTCAGGTGCGAATCGGCGCATATCCCCTGACGATCAATAATGCAGACGAGATCGTGCGTCAGGCAGAGGCCAGCGGCGTCTACGGCATTGAAGTAGACAACGACATCCCGGGCCGCTACGAAAGTCTGCTGGATCCAAAAGAGAAACTCGAAGCGATTCGCCGCGTTGCTGCTGCGGCGCACCGGCACCATAACAAGGCCTTCGTCTATATCGCCGGCCTGGAGTGTATCTCGTTGAACGCGGATGGCCAGCACACTCTGGCCAAAGATCACCCGGAGTGGTTGCAGCGGAAGATCACGGGCGAGCCTGCCATCTTTAACAACAAGGCCGCGTTCTGGATCAGAAAAGGCGAGGAGGATGCATGGATCAGCCCCTATGCCCCGGACTGGCGTGTGCTCTACATGGAGCGAATACGCCAGATCGCCGCGACGGGTATCGACGGTATCTACGTAGATATTCCGTACTGGATGACCCATTTCACAGGCTGGGAGGATACCTGGGCCAGCTTTGACGATGCGACCGTCGCGGCATTCCGCCGCGACACCGGCCTGGATGCGCGCAAGGATCTGAAGCTTGGTGACTTCCACGACGCAAACTTCCGCAAGTGGGTAGATTTTCGCATCAACACGATCACGAAATTCCTCATCGAGATTCGCGCCAATGCAACGCAGGTAAGTCCCGGCATCTCGGTTATTCCCGAGATATATCCGGGTATTGAAGAAGAGGCGCCGCGCGTGGGCGCCGATGTCTACCAGATATACCCGCACGTTGACGCGATTGCCCACGAGTATGAATTTGGCGGCGGCGATGACCACACAGCTGCATCGCGCACGCCATTTGATTGGATGATGTACCAGATTGGCCTGCGCAGCTTCCGTGCTTTCGCCGGCGATCGATCGACATGGATTCTGAACTATTCGTGGGATGGCGCGCCGCACGTGAAGCCGCGCGACGCCATGCTCAACCTTGCTATGTCTGAGCTGATGGCCGGCGCCAATCTTTGGGACCCCAAGGGCCACGTCATGTCCGGATCCAATGATATGGCGACTCGCACCGAGATCTATCACTGGGTCGCGGCGCACCAGGCGATCTTCAGCGGGGAGCGCGTGCCCATCGGCGATGTCGGCGTATATTTCTCCGATGCCAGCCGTAACTATTCTCCCAAGGAATATATCGCCTCCTATCGCGGGATTCTTCTTTTGCTGCTGCAGGCGCATGTCCAATTTCAGATAGTCACGCCGCGAACGCTGGAGGCATTTGCCGGCAGGACGTTGATTCTTCCAGATGTGCGCGTTCTCAGCGATCAGGAGTCTTCTGCCGCACACGACTTCGAACGGCATGGGGGGAAACTTGTCCTGACGGGAGTGCCGGATGCGAAGCTGAAGGATATTTCCGATGCCGTCCGCTTTCCAGATAGCCCGGAGCGAAACTATCTAGAAAAGGCGAGTGCGAGCTTTGAGTCGGCGCAGCCTTCGGAGCAGTCGGAGTTGCTCCATGCAGTCCAGGGCCATCCGGAAGTCCAGATCTCCGCGCCTCGGGATGTCGTCGCTCATGCCGCAACCATGCATGGTGTCAGATATATGTTCTTTGCAAATTTCGCAGGCCTGAAGGCGGGGGAGATAGCCACGCCCACGTCTCAGTCCGGCATACGCATTACTGTGCCGGCCCAATGGGGCACGCGCATGCACGTGCTGCCGTTTATGGGTGAGGAAACTATTGTGACCGGCAGCAGTTCAGGCGGGAATACGCAATTCCTGCTGCCGTTTCTTCAGCGCGGTTCGGTCGTGTGGTTCTCGCAAGGGAACCCTCAGTAGAGCAGCTTCAACGAGAACTGTATCTGGCGGGAGTTGCCTGACGTCCTGCTGATAATGCCAAAGCCGGAACCCGCAATCGTGTTTGCGGGCAAGCCCATATTTACGATGTTAAAGATATTGAAGAACTCTGAGCGGAACTGCAGGACGGTAAGCTCCGATCCGCCTTTTCGATGGCCGATGGGCGTGTCCTTGATCAGCGAAAAATCGAAATCATAGAAAGCCGGCCCGCGGAAGCTGTTCCTTGCCAGAGTTCCAAATCGTCCTGAGTTTGGCCCGCTTCCTCCAGGCAGATGGATGGGTATGGAAAAGTACGAAGCGTTGTGTTCGCCCAGGCCGAAGTAGTCTTCGCGTTTCGCATGTGTTGTGGAAAGATGCGGCGTGCCGATCTGGTCGGGTCTATCCACGCCATTCGACCCTGCTCCGGTCTGTTGAATGCCAGAGTAGACGGTAAAGGGAACTCCGCTGGAAATGCTGGAGATACTTAACAACTCCCAGCCCTTCGTTATCGTGCGACTTATATTCTGTAAGAATGCAGCGCGCTGCAATTGCAAGTCCTGCGCCACACTCAAGGTGAATGTGTGGCCGACGTCGAAGGAGGAAGGCCCCTTCTCCGCGCGTGTGTTGAAGGGATCCTGCGGCGCGGCAAAAGCGACGGGACCAGATGCGCCCGCAATAAAACCGCCGGTGACCGAGCTCACATCGTCCAGCGATTTCGACCATGTATAACTTGCCTGCAGACCAGGACCGCCGTGGGCAATTGTCCCCTGCAGCGAGGTCTGCAGCGCGTGATAGGTCGAATGGGAATTTGATTCGATCAAGGTCTCGGTGCCGAATCCGCCGATGATTGCTCCCGAGCTATCGAATTCCGTATAGCGGGCGAAGGTCCGGTCAGCGCCGGTATATCCATTGGGATATGCGGCGCGAGCCAGGTGTACCCCGGCCGTGCCTACATAACTTGCGTCCGCGGTCAGGCCGAAGATGCTATGTTCCACGCCTAGCGTCCATGTGCCGAGATAGGCGTTGCCGAAATGGCGGTCGATGCCCGAAACGTTCAGCGGCACGATCTGGCGATCCGGCAAAACGCTGGCAAGGTCACGCTCGTAGCGGTCCACATCCATCACTGTGTTCGGCGCCACCGATGTGGTCTTATCTCCAGGGAACATATCCTGGCCGGAGGTGGTGTAGGTGCGCGGCAGCTGCGACGGCGTGATCTGGAAGCCATAGCTCAGCGGCGCGGCGGACGTGGATGACACGCGCGGATAGATGACGAATGGCGTGCCCCCAGTCAGCATGTTGTCCTGCCAGATGTTCGGAGGGATAGACGTAAGGCCGCCGCCGGCATGGACCGTCGTCTTTTGAGACGCATGCCAGTCCAGCTGAACTCTTGGTTGCCAGTTATACCGGCTTGATTCATAACCGGGCTGCGGATTTACGACAAATTCCTGACCGATGCCGCTGGTGGCATTTCGTATGCTTGACGTGCGGCGCGCCCGCTCCGCAATGGGCGTGAAGAACTCATAACGCAGCCCGTAGTTCAGCACGAAGCGGTCGGAAATCTTCCATGCATCCTGAAACCAGCCGGCGCCCTGATTGCGATTGATCGCGGCTGGGCCGATGTGCTCGCCATTCGAGAAGTAGGGTGGCGCGATTGCGCGCGTATAGGCAAACGGACTTCCGCTGAGAAAGCTGGAAAGTGTGTCGGGCAGGGGATCGCCGACATGAATCACATGTGCCCCACTTGCGGACGCCATTTCGACTTTTGAATAGGCGGTGCCGCCGCCGAAGTCGTATTCGCCATTTGGGCTGGTGCCAAAGTAGGTGGTGTCCCGGTTCAGGCGAACCTCTGCTCCGAATCGCAGGGAATGATGCCCTGTCGTGTACGAAACGCTCTCCCGCAACGCGAACAGGTTGTTGAAAGCGGCGATGACCGAGCCGCCAGCCACGTTGAACGGCTCGAAGAGGCTGTCATTGAACTTCATCGCCGGGTCCGTCTGGTTCGGCGTAACGAATCGCGGCGTGGTTCGCGTGATGCTAAACATAGTGTCCAGAGTCAGCCGCTTTGTTGCTGCACGAGAAACATCGAATGCGAGATTGCGCTGCCTGTCGATGTACGAGACGCCGAAGCTAGGGTCCAGCACCGTCTGGTCAGGATTGGTAGTTGGTCCGGTCAGATTGTCAAAGGACACGCGGCCAAAGAAATGATTCTTGCCCCGCTGATAATCCATACGGATGGAGAACTGATCGGCATTCGTAACTACCTTGGACGAAGTTGCGTAGGTATGCACGCCGTAGGCCCCGCGGTCATAGTTCGGCAGCGGATAGCGCGCAAAGACTTTGGCAACTCCGGCATCGACAGGGACAATGAGTGGGTCGCCGGGATAGGCGCTGGCATCCAGTCCAGAGCGCTCTTCCTGCGTCGGCACAGGAAACACCTGCGTCGTCCCCAGCACCTGCCGAAATCCCTGGTACTCGCCAAAGTAGTAGGCCTTCCCACGTCCGTCATACATATGTGGCAGAACGATAGGGCCGCCGTTTGTAAATCCAAATTCGTTGCGGCGGAATGGCGGAATTCGCCCCGGATTCGCGGGCGAAGTGTGATCAAAATAATTGCGCGCATCCAGCGCCGAGTTGCGCAGAAATTCAAAGAGTGAGCCATGAACGGCATCCGTTCCGGACCGCGTGACGATGTTTGTGTAACCCGCGCCGCCGCGCCCGATCTCCGCGGGCATCCAGCCGGAGCTCGACTGGATCTCCTGCACCGCATCCACGTTGAAGTTTGTGAAGGTCGCTCCGCCGAGCTCTGGATCACTGGAGTCCGCGCCGTCCAGCGCAAAGGTCGCTTCCACGCCGCGCTGTCCATCAATGGCGAATTGTTCCGTATAGTTGGCTCCACCATTCGTATCCGTCGCTGTTCCCGCAGCCAGCAGCAGGAGCTGGCTGAAATCACGCTTGTTCAGCGGGATCTCGCTGACCGCGTTGCTGGAGAGCTGTTCGCCGCCGCTTTTGGCGTCAGCCCCACCCGCGGGAAGTGGATGGAAGTTGACGGTAAGCGCGCCGTCTGCGGACATGGAGAGCGTGGCGGGGCCCGCCGCTGACGGAAGAATCAGCGGATGCGCAGAGAGGATTCGGTGCCCGTGCTCGATGACCGCGATCTGGTAAGTGCCGGCGGGCAAGTTATGAAAAGCAAAGTGGCCGGATGGGTCGCTTGTCGCGCGGAAGCTCTGGCCATTCGCCATCAGCTCGATCACGTCTCCGGCGGCAGGCTGGGAAGTCGCATTCACGACCACGCCGCTCCATTCCACCCGCGCATTCTGGGCCATGCACGACGCGCAAAACAGAACAGCGATGCAGAGCAGAGATACAAACGAGGAGAAAGAAAGCCGCGCCGTTCGCATATCTGCGAGCAGGCGGCGGGAAGGAATCGATGATTGCGTACTCTTCAGAACGGTGGCCCCTCAGGAAAAATGTGCCGCAGGAGCATTCGTTGCTCTCGTAAACTCGCGGCGAACCAGCATAGCGATTGATGCGTAAACTTGTCGCCAGCCTTCCTGCTGCTCTGCCGGGCTGGTCTGTCACTATACTCACACATATTCCGGTGCCCATACGATGACTCAATACCGAAGAAAATCGATTCTCGCGTGCTGTCTGGCAGTCGCCCTGACTGCCCTGGCAGGGGAGAGTCCGGTGCTTAAGGATTCTTCTCAGCTTATTGTCGTGACGACGGCAGATTGGAAGGCCGTGGATGGCCGCTTACAGCTATATCAACGGAAGTCTGCGGGCGACGGCTGGAAGGCCATGGGTGATCCTATTGCGATCGTAGTGGGTAAGGGAGGAATGGCGTGGGGCATCGGAGTGGCGCCCATGGACGGCACGCGTAGTTCCAGCGATCCGGTCAAGAGGGAAGGCGATCATACATCGCCTGCGGGAATATTCCGTCTGGGCGACGCATTTGGATATGCAGCGAAGGAACCTGCCGGATGGAAGATGAAGTACATTTCTGTAAGCACATCCACAGATTGCGTGGACGATTCCCAGTCCCGGTTCTATAACCAGATTCTCGATAGCTCCACCGTATCTCCGGACTGGAAGAGCGCAGAGCACATGCGGGATGCGGGCGAAGCCTATCGCTGGGGACTCGTCATCCAGCACAATGCTTCTCCGGCGCGACCAGCGGGTGGATCGTGTGTGTTCATGCATATCTGGGATGGTCCGGGCCGCGGCACGGAAGGTTGCACGGCCATGCCCGAACCGCAGGTCATCTCGATATTGAATTGGCTGAATCCATCAGCCAACCCACTGCTGCTGCAAATGCCGGTACGGCAGTATGGCCGGCTGGCGAAAGCGATGGAGTTGCCAGCGCTGCCCAGAGCCACCGAACCCTAGAATTCGATCCGTCCGGCGAACTGCGCCAGCCGGTAATTGGTCAGCAGAGCGGTTGCCTGTCCAAAGGACTGCGGATTATCCAGGCTTGAGCTGATCGATTGCGGATCGAAGCGCACGCTGTTTGTGACGTTGAATACGTCCCAGCGCAGAATGAACTTCGCGCGCTCGCCCAGGTTGAAGGTTTTGTTCACGCCCTCGTCCCAATCGAAAAAGCCATCTCCACGCAATGGATTGCGCGTTCCGGATTGCCCGGGCAGAGCATGATCGAAGCTGGCGAAAACGGTAGCAGGATCGGCGAACCTCTGCTGCAGTTTGCCATGCGCAGCCGCTCGCGAGGGTATCTTCGATGTCTGTTCGGCATATCCCTGGATATCCCAGTTTGTCGGATAATAACCGCCGTTATTTACCTCGAAGGGGAAGCCGCTGGTCCATCGAACGATACCTGTAGTCTGCCATCCCCCGATCAATTCGT
This sequence comes from uncultured Acidobacteriaceae bacterium, assembly GCA_963797895.1. Taxonomy (GTDB): domain Bacteria; phylum Acidobacteriota; class Terriglobia; order Terriglobales; family Acidobacteriaceae; genus KBS-83. The sequence continues at coordinate 127,165 of CAWCRD010000003.1, read as the reverse complement.
TCGTAAGATGGCCTGCCCCGGAGAAGAATTTTTTTCCGGCTCCGATTGGCAGGTCCCAGATAAAGTTGCTATTGATCTGGTGCCGCACGTCATAGTCCGACGGGCCGTAGAGCTGATTCGGCTGCCAGGTGTTCATGATCTGCGCATAGTTGGTGGTTGCCGAATTTCCCAACCGCTCCGACTGAGAGGTGATATCCAGCGACTTCGAGTAGGTGTAGTTGAAGTCGGCCTGCAGGCCGACGCCGAGGCGCTGGCGGTAGACGGCTTCCAGTGCGTTGTAGTTCGCGTAGCCGACGGATCGCCACGCATAGAGCGCCGAATACTGATCGTGATAATAGCGAAACGCGGGATAATTCACCCCAGCGCCGATATTGCTGTTCGGCAATGATCCCGGCGTGTCCAATTGATATAACGCATAAGTCTCGTTGTAGATATTGCTGAGAAACAGTGCGTACACATTCTGCGTCGCTGACAATGGGCCATAGCCCAGGCCCACATCCTGGCCGTCCAGGCCAGCAAATACCTGCTGCCAATACGGATCCGGCGCGACGGACGATACCGGCGCGTTGGCGCGAGCCAGCTTTGCCAGTTGCGCTGCGGGCTGGAAGTAAGCGGTTCCGCCGGACTGCAGATTGATGGGCATGGCCACATCTTCCTGCGCCAGTTGTCGGTGCGCCAGGCGGCCCACATACGATATTTCTATCGAAGCTCCATTCCGTAACTCACGCGCAACGGAGAAGTCGATCAGATGGGAGTAAGGCGTTTTGATGGCTGAATCCAGCCCCCAACTAATGGCGAAACTGCCGTTTCCGCTGGACGCCGGGACTGCCGGGAAGCCGCCCGGAGGCGCCGCGGGCAACAGCGACTGCGGCACGCCGGTGATGGTCGTGAACCGCGGCGCATCCTCTATGGGTATCGAGCCGGGCGCGTTCGACAAGTGGGACGACAATCCATAGGAGCCAGTCGTGTCGAAGATGTTCACCAATGCAGCGCCGAAGTGATCGTAGACCAGCGAATAGCCTGCGCGGATGCTGCTCTTCTGGTTGCCAAAGATCTTGTTCCAGAAGCCTTCCGACGGCGTTGGAGAAAAGGCGATGGCCAGTCGAGGTCCGAAGTCTTTCTTGTCCGGGGCCCAAAAGTCCGGTGCGTGATTGTAGCGGCCATTCAGGTCGAATGCGACTTGACCCACGTTGTTTGCTGCACCGCCCGCCGCAGCCTGAGCAGCGCTGCCGTTGTAGTACTGAGTCAGCGAGTAGGGTTGGCAGACACTGCCGGCAAACTGGCAAGTCCCGACCTGGGTACCGCTTGTTTCAGATGGAGCCTGGAGATAGGAGTAGCGCACTCCGTAAGTCACTGTAAGGTTGCTCAGGACCTTCCAGGTGTCCTGCGCGTACACTTCATATTCATTCCAGCGGTAGTCACGTTTCAGCGGCGCGCCGACAGCAAGCGTAGTGCCGGATTTGTTGTAGTTATAGACCGCATCCCCTTCGGTAATCGTGCCAACGATGTTCATCAGCGCAGCATTGTATTCGTTCCCGTAGTTTGCAAAGTCGACCGCTGGAAATCCGTAGACCGGCGGATCGAATGGCCCATTGCTGTTCGCAATCGTGGAACTCCGTGTCAGCCATCCTTGATTCATCTGCCCATCCGGAAAGGATTGGGCATTGCTCACTCGCTGATCGTCGATAAACCTGATATTTTCGCCAAACGCAAGATTGTGGCTGTGCTTGGTCCATGACAGGTTGTCTGTCAGATTCTGCACCGGAATGATGAACGAACTAGAACGGTCGGTCGAAACCGGTTGTGCAAGCAGCGAAAAATAGATGACCGGCGCATTCGAAGCGCCTGCATTGTTCTGGCCCTGGCGCGTCAATCCATAGCGCACGTCATTTACCAGGTTGCTGGTAATCAGGAAAGTGTAACCAACCCCGAATCCTTTGCTGTTGGTAAGAGCGGTTGTTTGCGGTGGCTGTCCGGGAAATGCAGGGGCCGTGGGCTCTCGATCGTTCTGCAGGTTGCCGCGCCAGAAGAGGGTGTGTTTGCCACTGGATGTGACATTCCAGTCGATGCGGGCGATGTAGGTGTCATATTTGCGGGCGATCGTATAGGGGAACCGATAGCCGATGCTGTTCAGGCCATCTCCCTGCGTCGGATCGTTTCCCTCGGGATAGGCGTTCAGCACCTGCAGCAATGCAGTGCTGTTCCCAATGCCCTGTGGGTCCATGCGCTGCATGTCACCAGGCGCCAATGTATAGACGCTGTCGCTGCCGTCAGCATTGGCAGCCTCGTACTTTAAGTTGCCCGCGCGGTAACTGGCCGTCGGCACTGTCATCGCATTCACGCTTGTGCCCTGGGAATCCCGGCGACCCTCATAGTTGAGGAAGTAGAACAGGTGGTCTTTGCGTATCGGTCCGCCTATGGCAGCACCAAAGATGTTCCGCACCAGGCTTGTCGGACGGTTGGGCAATCCGGCCGCGAGCTGTTGCTGCTTGTTGAAAAAATCATTTGCTTCCATCAGATTCGATCGGTTGTATTCGTATACGGCGCCATGCAACTTGTTCGATCCGCTTCGCGTTACCAGCGCGACCTGGGCGCCGGACGATCGCCCCTCCTCGGCATTGGGATTGCTGGTCGTGACTCGAAACTCGGCTATCGAGTCCTGTGTCGTCCTCAGAACGCTGGTGAAGGCATAGCCGTTGTTGATGTCGTTTACGTCGATGCCATCGAGCGTGATGTTCGCCTGGTCGGAGCGGCCGCCGTTTACAGAACCGGAGCGTGAGTCGGTTGCGTTGTTGCCCACACCCTGCGTGCTCTGCGCGTCATCGGCCCGCCCCAGAAATGTCACTCCCGGTTGCAGCGTCAACAAATCGGGGACATTCCGCGCATCCAGCGGCAGGGAGGCGACCTGCGTGCGATCGAATGCGTTGCCGAGCGTGGCGTCGGTTGTGTTCAGCACCGGCTGCAAGCTGGACGTGACCGTCACGTCTTGTTGAACCGAAGCAGCCGGGAGAATCACATTGACGGTTGCCGGCTGGCTTACCAGCAGGTCCATGTTGGTTTTTTCTATGGCGCCGAAGCCCGTTGCCGTCACCTTGAGCGTGTAGCGGCCGGGCGCGAGCTGCGAAAACTGATATTCACCGCCGCCTGCCGTCGTGTTCACGCGCGATGCACCCGTAGTCACGGAGGTCAGCTTGACGCTGGCACCGGGAATGACGGCGCCGCTGGCGTCTGTAACCCGGCCGCCCAGCGATGTGGTTGCCTGCGCCAGAACAAGTGCGGGGGTTACGAGGAGAGAGATAACAACAAAGATGAAATGCCAATGAGTGAAACGTTTCACGGCTCGCCTCCGAGTACCGCTATTCAGCTTGCTGCTCGAGCTGCTCTTCTTGATTTTTCAGGGGCATGCTCGAAGGTTGAACAAGAAAGATCGGCGTTCGTTTTCTTGCGCAAACCGCTGGCGCGGATTCTACCACGCTTCTTCAGGCACAACTCAAAGGACGCATTCTTGCAGATGGGATCAGCGCGCCGCCTCGGTGGACGAGTTGATCGGCGATACCAACGAGGTTCCGGAAACCGTGAGCGGCCCGCTTCTACTCCTCGTCCTCGTGTGCCGGGTGTTTCGCTCCTGCGACGATCTTCTCCGCGACGGCCGCCGGCACAAAGTCGTAGTGGTCCATTTCCATGCGGAAATTGCCGCGGCCTTGTGTGATAGACGTAAGCGTCATGCCGTAGCTCAGCATCTCAGCCAGCGGCACCAGCGCGCGGACTACCGTGCCGATGCCGGCAGTTTCCATGCCCTGCACGCGGCCTCGCCGGCTGTTCAGGTCGCCCATGATCGCTCCCGCAACCTCGTCCGGCACTTCGATCTCCACATGCATTACCGGTTCCAGCAGCGCGGGCTTTGCCTGTTCCATACAGGCGCGGAACGCAAGCCGCCCGGCCATTTTGAAGGACAGCTCGTTGGAGTCCACATCGTGATAGCTGCCATCGAAGACCGTCGCGCGGAAGTCGACCACCGGATACCCCGCCAGATAGCCGCGTGCGGCGGATTCCTGCACACCCTTCTCCACCGCGGGCACGAACTGCCGCGGAATCGCGCCGCCGAAGATGTCATCGACGAATTCAAACCCGCTGCCCCGCGGAAGCGGCTCAATGCGCAGCTTGCAGTCGCCGAACTGCCCGTGCCCACCGGTTTGCTTCTTGTGCCTGCCGTGCGCGCTGGCGCTCGCGCGAATGGTCTCGCGATAGGGAATTTTGGGCGACTTGAGCGTGACCTCAGTATGGAACCTGCGCCGCAGCCGGGACACAACTGTTTCGATGTGAAGCTGTCCTGCACCCGCCACCAGAAACTCGCTGGTTTGCGGATCGCGATAAAAGCGGAGCTGAAGGTCCTCCTCCATGAGCTTGTGCAGCGCGGGTGCGAGCTTATCTTCGTCGGCGCGCGACTTCGGTTCAATTGCGTAGGTCATCGCAGGCTCAGGCACCGGCACCTGATCAATCAGCACCTCATGGCCTTTCGCGCCCAGCGTGTCGCCGGTCTGCGTGATGCGCAGCTTGGCGACTGCGCCAAGATCACCCGCGTGCAGTTCATTTACCTCGATAAGTTGCCGCCCCTGTACGACGGACAGATGCGTCATCCGCTCCGTTTCACCTCGCGCATAGTTTTCGACTGTGCTGTCAGTCTTCAGGCAGCCGCTGATCACCTTGAAGAAGGAGATCCTGCCGGCGAAGGGATCGACCATCGTCTTGTACACGTAAAGAGTCGTCGGCTCGGAATCGTCCACCTTGCGCAGAAGCCTCTCTACGGATGCATGCGCACCGGATCCGTTCGATGAGTGCTGGCCGCGCACTTCCAACGCAGGACGTTCCTGCGGTGAGGGAGCATATACCTTCAGAAAATCAAGCAGGTGGTCGGTCCCCACATTGCGGAGTCCGCTCGCATAGAGAACAGGGAAGATGCGGTCCTCGCGAATGGCCTCATGCAGCGCGGTGATCAGGTGATCTTTCGGGATGGTGCCGACGGCGAAGAACTCCTCCATCAGCTCGTCCTTGCCCTCCGCGACCAGCTCGATAAGCGCCTCGTGCGCCGTCTTGGCGTCGTTCTCCAGCATGTGCGGAATCGCGCCAACAGTGCCGCGTCCGTCGCCATCGGGCGTATAGAAGTACGCCTCCATCGTGACCAGATCGACGACGCCATGGAAGCCGTGCTGGTCCACGATCGGCAGTTGCACCGGCACAACCTGCCGGCCCCAGCGCTCACGCATGGCCTCCAGCATCTCCATCCTGCCGGTGCGCGAATCGGCCTTGGGATGGTCCACCTGGTTGATCAGGATGACGCGGGGAAGATTAAGTTCCGCGGCGAAGTTCCATACTCGATCTGTCACCGACTCGATGCCGTGTTGCGCATTGACGACGATCACCGCGGTCTCGGCGGGCAGCATCGCGGCGCGGCCTTCGTGAACAAACATGTGAAAGCCGGGAGTATCGACCAGGCTCACCTTTGTGCCGCTCCACTCGGCAAACGCCACGGCGTTCGACATTGTCATGCCGCGCGCGATCTCTTCTTCGTCATACGCCGTCACGGCCGCGCCGTTGTCGCGCGCGGATGCCGCAGGCATCTTTGCTGTCTTCAGAATGGAGGAGATCAGGCTGGTCTTTCCGCAATGCGCGTGACCGACAAGTGCGACGTTCCGAAGTTCTGTTCCCGCGTAGGTCTTCATCCGTCTCTCCTTCTATATGTCCAGCTGGCGGCGCGGGCCGCCTGCTGCGGCGGATGCGGCGCCGGAAATCAGCCGCCAGAATGGCGGAACTCTCGTCAAGCTCGCCATTCTAGACCGTTTGTTGGCAGCAGAGTATTCGCCGTTTCTTTGCCTTTCCACAGCCAGTTCGCCTACCTTAATGAAGACGCGGAGATCGGGCAGTTCGACCATGTCCAGAACCTGACCATGACCAGCTACGCCGGCAGACTACGGGAAGAGCTCAGCGCGCGCGCGCTTGCCTGGGCCACGAGCAACGGTTTGCCGCACGAATGCACGATCGGCAATCTGCCCGCGGTTATTTTTCGGGAAGCGGAGGCCGCCGTTCACGGCAACTTTCATCCAGCGTCCTACAAATGCATTTGCAGAAGGCCGGAATGGAGTCGCCGGCTTGAGAAGTCCCACACCTCGGCGCGCCGCAACCTCGTCAGCCATGATCGTGACCGGAGCGAGCTCGATACCGCCGCCAGTTCCGACGCACTGCTGATGAACATCTTCTGCCACCCGCAGGTCTTCGCGAACGGCAGTCTGCTCCGCGTGCTGCTTGGCACAGAGCCGCCGGAACGGCTGCAGTTCGGCTCCAAACCGCGCATCCCGCTGCTCACTGATCACGTGGAGCGCACGGAAATCGATCTGCGTATCGGCGACTTGCTAATCGAAGCTAAGCTGACGGAAACGGAATTCCAGCGAGCGCCCCGCACCCGTGTCGAGCGGTATCGTGATTTCGCATCTGCATTCGAGAGCGACGCGCTACCGCAGACTGAGGTGTCATATCTTCACTATCAATTGATTCGCGGCGTGCTGGCCGTGTTTGCGGAGCAGGGAACTCGCTATTGCGTTATCTGCGATGCGCGGCGTCCCGACTTGATAGATGCCTGGTTCGCAGTGGCCCGCGCGGTGAAAGTAGCGTCCCTTCGCTCGCGACTGCAGTTAGTGACGTGGCAGGAGATTGCTGCGACGCTGCCGAAAGCCATGAAAGGATGGCTGGCGGAGAAGTATGGGATCCATTCGTAGTTCGTCGAAAGCAGCAATAAGGCTTTACTCTGCGGATTATGGTCACAAAATTACGCAGCGCCGGTCTCCTGATGTATCGCCGGCGAGATAGCCACCTTGAGGTCTTTCTCGTCCATCCGGGCGGTCCTTTCTGGGCAAAGAAAGATCTGGGTGCGTGGTCCATTCCGAAAGGCACGTATCTGGAGAGCGAAGCTGCTCTGGACGCTGCGAGACGTGAGTTCGAAGAAGAGACAAGCTTCACAGCGCAGGGTCAATTCATCGAGCTCGGCACTGTGACCCAGACCGGCGGAAAAATGGTTACTGCGTGGGCCTTTGAAGGCGATTGCGATCCGGCTGCTTTACAAAGCAATCTCTGCACCATCGTGTGGCCGCCGCGTTCTCAGCGCACGATGGAGATTCCCGAGGTGGATCGCGGGGAGTGGTTTTCCATCGCGGAGGCGCGGCAGCGGATTTTACGAGCCCAGGCGCCATTCCTCGATGTGCTTTGCAGCAAGCTCAACGTCACTAGCTGAGCCCCCGCGCAGAACGCGCATCCAGCAAAATGCATTCGCGCATCAGAGTGTGTGTCTTGACGCTCCGGTGTGACCGCGAGCGTGAATTTCGAATGCGAGGGAGAACCCCCATCATGCCCAGCGACCCGCGCGAGCTCGGTCCGAAGCCGCCATTTCCAGAGCAACAGCAGAGCCAGCCCGGCACAGTACGCAACCTGAATCCGCCCGCGGATCACGGCGAAAAGTCGTATCAGGGCACGAACAAACTCGTTGATCGCGTGGCCATTATCACCGGCGGCGACAGCGGCATCGGCCGCGCCACCGCGATAGCGTTCGCGCGCGAAGGCGCCGATATTATCCTGTCGCATCTTCCAGAAGAAGAAGCGGATGCGAAGCAGGTGGAGTCGGTCGTGAGGGAAGCGGGCCGGAAGATTCTCCGCGTGCCGGGTGATCTCCGATCAGTCCAATATGCGGAATCGCTGGTGGCCGCAGCGTTCAAAGAGTTCAAGCGTCTGGATATCGTGGTGAACAACGCCGCGTTCCAGCGTACGCATGCATCCATCGACGAGATATCGCCAGAAGAATTTGAAGAGACGTTTCGCACAAACGTCTTCAGCATGTTTTATCTGACGCGGGCAGCATTGCCCAGGCTCAAGCCCGGTGCCGTGATCCTCAACACCACATCCATTCAAGCGTACGAGCCAAGCGAAAGCCTGCTTGCCTATGCGGCAACCAAGGCCGCCATTGCGAACCTCACCAAGGGACTTGCGAAGCTTACCGCGAAACAGGGTGTTCGCGTGAATGCGGTCGCTCCGGGCCCGGTCTGGACTCCGCTGATCCCATCCACCATGGGTCCGGAAAAGGTGAAAACGTTCGGGGAAAATACCGTGTTCAAGCGGCCTGCGCAGCCGGTCGAACTGGCGCGCGTCTTTGTCTTTCTGGCTTCAGACGATGCGAGCTATGTGTCAGGCGAGATCTATGGCGCTACCGGGGGCCGCACCCCGTTCTAGCATCTACTGCTGATCGTGCTGCTGGAGAAGCGGCGGTTACGATATTCGCCGCTTCTTCAGTGAGCTGTACAAGATCAGGCGCGGAATCAACGGTTGTGATTGACCCCGGCCTGCGCGTCCTCTCTCTGCTCCACGACCTTGCGCTGCCCCGGCGCTTCTTCATTTGCAGAGCGGTTGGTGATTCCCTGCGCGTTGCTCGCCGGAGTCCGCGTCGTAACAGATCCTTCCATTGCTGCCGCAGCGGGCTCGGTATTCGGGTGATGCGCCCTTCCGGCTAATCGTTCCGGAGCGCGATTGGTTCCGGTCTGCGGGTTCAACCCTGCACTCGGTAGCTCGGAAGTCTGGCCTGACTGATCGGGCTCGAAGTCACTTTGATCCGGTGGAACATTCTGTTGGCTCTGCGTATGCGGTGTGGTCTGGTGTGCCATTCCATTCTCCTTGGACTGCGTTTAGCTCAGAGCGAGTGACATTCTCCGTCGCGTCGTCTCGCAGTCCTTCTGATGGGATGCTTTATCCATCGCACCGTAAACCCGGCAGCATCCAAAGGCGTAGGACAGTAGGCATACGAACAGGAGAGTTATATGGCTCACGTCTCCATTCCCGAATCGCTTGTAGTTCCGCTTGAAGATGCTGCCAGCGGCATCTCTGCGCTTCGCATCGTGTTCGTCAATGTTTTTGGGCTGACGCATGCCGATGGGAGCTGGACTCTGGTGGATGCAGGGCTGCCGCTTTCCGCGGCTCTGATCCGCAACTGGGCAGAGAAGCATTTCTCTGCGCCTCCGGAAGCGATTGTGCTGACGCACGGCCATTTCGATCATGTAAGCGCGGCGAAGGAGTTGGCAGAGAAGTGGAATATCTCCATCTACGCGCATCCGCAGGAGTTTCCGTTCCTGACTGGTCAGCGGGAATACGCTCCGCCTGACTTTGGCGCAGGCGGAGGATTGATGTCTCTGCTCTCGCCGCTATACCCGCGAGGTCCGGTTCACTTAGGCGATCGCTTACGACCCCTTGCCGAAGAAGGCACCGAGGACGCAGGCGCGATTCCGGGATGGACGGCGGTGCACACGCCCGGACACACGCCGGGGCACGTATCGTTCTTCAGGCCAGCCGATGGCGTGTTGCTCGCGGGTGATGCATTCTGCACCACAAAACCGGAGTCGTTCTTCGATGCTGCCATCAGCCAGTCACCCGAGTTGCATGGGCCCCCCGCGTACTTCACTCCTGACTGGAGCTCTGCAGCCGCCTCGATACAAAAGCTCGCAGCGCTGAACCCGACGGTGGTCGCGCCCGGACACGGCAAGCCGATTTCCGGAGACGATGTTGCGAGCAAGCTCCATCAGCTTGCCGCCCAGTTCCGCAAGGCGGCATGAACCAAGGCGTGGAGATGAGGCGCGGCCTGAGGGAAGCAAATTGACGCGGTCCCGAAAGAAGTCTCAGCCATCCAAACATGCTTTGCCGGAGGATCTCGATGGCCTGGTCGAGGCCATCGCATCCGACCGGCTCATCCTCTTTATTGGCGACGGCATCTCCCAGAGCCTGGGGTTGCCGAATATCCGTGCACTGGTGAACCACCTTGCGACCGACCTGAGGTTTTCGGCGGAGTCGTTTGAGACCGCGGACTACGCCGTGATGGCCGAAGCCTACCTGTTGAAGCATGGAAAGCTTGGACCGCTGCGCACCTGGATGGATTCAACATGGCATCCCGCAACGGTCGACATCATGAAATCCGAGATTCACAACCTGATCGTGGACCTTGATCTTTCAACCATCTACACCACGAACTACGATCGCTGGCTGGAGATCGCATTCGAGAAGCGAAAGCGGCCGTTTCGCAAAATTGCAAACATCGCGGACCTCGCCGCCGATGCCCGTGGGCAAACAGAGATCATCAAATTTCACGGCGACTTCGCGGACGACGATTCGCTGGTGCTGACAGAGGCCAGCTACTTCCAGCGAATGATCTTCGAGAGTCCGCTGGACATACGGTTGCGGTCCGACTGCCTGGCCAGACCGCTACTTTTTCTCGGATACAGCCTGCACGATGTCAACACGCGATACCTCCTCTATCGGCTGCAGGAGCTGTGGAAGAGCTCGCCATATGCAGAGCAGCGCCCCATCTCCTACATTGCGATGACGGAGCGGGATCCTGCGCAGGAGATTGTGCTGCACGCGCGCGGCGTTCATCCCATCGTGCTGGAAGGCGATCCCAGCCAGGCCACGACAGTATTCCTGCGGGAGCTATCGCAGGCTGCCCAGACGCTGCGGAAACGTCGTCATCGCACTTCAAACTAGGTTTGTCTCCTGAATGATGCAGAATGACGGGTGCCACCTTCGAGACCCCAAACAGATGCGCGGACATCCAGCAACGTGCTATCCCTCCGCGAACGCGCGGGGCATCTCACAAGCATGGCTGAGCGCACCATCGCCAGAGATCGCGCCTTGGACAACACGCACGCGCTGCTCTTCTCCGAAGGCTACGAGTTCATCTCGAATCGCTGCCGCGAATTCGGCACTGATCTGTTCACGACCCGAATCATGCTTCGCAGAGCAATATGCATGCAGGGCAGGGAGGCAGCCTCAGTCTTTTACCACCCCGGGCGCTTCACTCGCAGGCACGCTCTGCCTCTATTTGCGCTCACGCTGATTCAGGACCTTGGCAGCGTGATGCTGATGGATGGCGAAGAGCATCGCCGCCGCAAGCAAATGTTTCTCTCCTTCATGTCGCAGGAAGAGCTGGCCCGAGTGGCTGCGCTTACTGCGCACTACTGGCGCCAAAGCGCCGCCAAGTGGCAGCAGAGGAAACAAATCGTGCTATTTCATGAAGCGCATCTGCCGCTTTGTGCGGCCATCTGCGAGTGGGCGGGTCTCCGGCTTTCAAAGCTTGAAGTGCGGCAGCGGGCGCGAGAGTTTGAGGCCATGGTGGAAGGTGCCGGAGCCGTGGGGCCACGCAACTGGCACGGACACATTATGCGAGGCCGCACAGAGCGCTGGGCAAGAAAGCTTGTTCGAGGCATCCGCAGCGGGGACGTCGCGGTGGAACACGGCAGCGCCGCACATGTCATCAGCACATACCGGGACCACACCGGCCAGCTGCTGGACGTGAAATCCGCGGCAGTGGAGCTGATCAACCTGCTGCGACCCACGGTGGCGAACGCGCGCTACATCGTCTTCTCGGCCATGGCGCTGCACAATCATTCGGAATGGGAAGAACGTCTCGCGCAGGATGACGCTTTCCTCGCCGCCTTTGTCGATGAAGTCCGACGCTTCTATCCGTTTATCCCGCTCCTCGGCGGGCGCGTGCTGGTTCCCTTCGAGTGGCGTGGTCATCGGTTCAGGAAGAACGATTGGGTCCTCTTCGATCTCTATGGAAGCAACCATGACGCAAGGACCTGGGGCGACCCGGAGGTCCTCCGCCCGGAGCGGTTCCTGGAGCAGACCTTCGGGCTGTTCGATCTGGTTTCCCACGGAGCAGGAGACCGGCATGTGACGCATCGTTGCCCGGGAGAGTGGATCACAGTCGAGCAGATGAAGACCATCGTCCGCCTGATCGTCGGGGAGATGAGCTACGAAGTGCCGGCCCAGGATCTTCGGATCGACCTGGCGCGGATACCGGCCCTGCCGGCAAGCGGCTTCGTAGTGGCGAACCTGACGCTTCGCGAGGCTGGAGGGCTCGTGTGACACCACGTCCGATGCCGGGCGGCGCTCCGGAAACGCCGTTTGTGAATTTTTCTTCCGTCCGGCGGTAAACGCTTGACAGCACGCGACCCGGGAGCGCTAAATGGCTAGTTACCTGGAAGCGGAGCATCAAAATACGCCTACAGACGGCAGGCGGCGGGGTGTATGCGGCAATTTTTCAGAGAAAAGTTGCCAATCTAAGCAACATTCGCGCCGGTCTTGCGTCTATCCTGTTAGAGCAGTTGAGGTGAATGCCTCCTGCGGAGAGTTTTAGTACAAGTTGCGTCACTGGCCTCCCGGCACGAGCATCCCCAAAAATGTTCGTGCCGTCTTTTTTTTTCAGCGCAGCCTTCGCTTATCCTGAGCAGGATGCGCACCGTTCTTCTCGCCCTCCCTATCGCACTGCTGACGCTTGGCGCTTCCGCACAATGGTCTCTTCCCACCGATGACGTGCCGGCTTACCACACGGCCCCGCCCGCGCCGGGAGCGAAGCTCGACGCGGTCCTCGGCCCGGAGCAGCTGAAGGCCGCCGGCCTGACGCAGCCCTGGCAGACCCGCGTATACGCAATTGCGGGACGCGTTCCCCGGGTGCTCTACCAGTTACCCTGCAACTGCCGCTGCGACCGCGCACTGGGCCACGCCAGCCTGCTGAGCTGTTTTACGGGAACTCACGGCGGCGAGTGCAGCACCTGCGCGCAGGAAGGCGTCTACGCCTACCGCCTGACCAAAGCCGGCAAGACCCCAGCACAAATCCGGGCCGGCATCGCCGCGCATGAATACGAGAACATCGACGTGACCAAGCTGGACTGAAGGTGCGGCCCTGAATTTCGCCGGACCGGCACGTGAGACAGGCTAGAGTCGTCGGAGTGAGATCAGAGAGAACATCGCCAGCCGCCTCATCTGCGGCTCGCAGGCTTTCTCGACCAGCTTCCACAGAGGAGTGGTGAAGCCCGGCATCAGGCTGCGCATGGAAACGCCGCCGGAGACGAGATAACGGAACGGCATCATGGGTCGAATCTCTTCGATTTTGAAAGCCGGGAATTCCAGTTCGAATCGTTTCCGATCTCGTTCAAAGAGGATCCAGGGCAGCGCCCCATTGGCATCGGAGAGCGGCCCTTTCGCGGGAAAGTCCCATCGTTCGACTCCTGGCTCGAACGGCTCGTGGTGCAGATGTGTGTAGATGAGCCGCGACCATGGAGAAACCCATGGTTCCACCATGGTGACGACACCGCCGGGACGCAGACAGCGCGCAGCCTCGCGGAAGAAAGCTGCCGCATCCGGGATGTGGTGCAGCACATCGGTCATCACGATTCCGCGAAGCTCGGCGTCCTGGAAGGGAAGCTGCCGCGCGTCCACAATTCGCTGAACGCCGGGACATTGGAAGACTTCTGAGGTAATGACGCCGGGAAGAAAGTGTTCAAAGAAGCCGGCGCCGGAGCCGAGTTCCAGCACCGAGCCGCTGCCATCCGGCACGCGCTCCCGAATAGCTCGATACCAGTCTTCGTAAATGGCGCGGAGAAACGGCTTGGAGATGACAATAGAGCGCCGGAGATCCGTCGTGACGGGATCATCAATCGACCGGCCACGCGTCAAGGGATGCGCGAGTATGGAACGAAGCATTGGAAACTCTGATCCTGTGACGGTGGCTATAAATCTTGCGAAGGAGCCGCGGACTCTCACGTGAGGTTACATCGACCGCCATGCAGGCAAGCTAATCCAGCGCAATGGGCGCAACTTCTCGCGAAAGCTGCAGATCGCCAAAAAGGGAACTGGGCATGGGAAAGCGAAGCACAGTAACAAGGATAACGATAAGAGCGACCGTCTTGATCTGTGAGCCGAAGGCGAAGGTGCCAATCAGCAGATACGAGAGAGGCACGAAGGTCACGGCGCACGATATCAGAATCGAGGAGATTGCATTACCAGGGAGACTGGCCCGTCCGGTTGCAACATCCGAAATGAGAAATAGCAGGAAGGCGCCCCATGCTATATAGACATGAACCAGTGTGTAATCCCCAGATACATAGGGCAACAAAACGCAAAAAACAATGTATGCGATGAACTGGTTTAACAGCGGCAAGCGGCGCAGTCGAAACCAATAAAGCAGGATACCCGCCAGCGGGATCACAACGTTATAGACGCGCAATGCTTTCCGATTCACCGGCATGACGCTGATGGGGAGCGCAACGGCGGGATCTTTGTTGAAGGCCTTCGCAACGAAGATGACATGTTTGATCCCCTCAAAGAGGGAGTGATCAAAACCACCGGTGTAGTCTGGAATGATGTAGTTCTCCATCAGAAAGCCTGCGCTCTTAGAGCTGTCAGCAGCGGCCTGGTGAATGGTGGGTCCGATTCCGGCCAGAGCCAAGAGTGAGAAAGCAACGGTCGCAGCTACGCCGACGGCGAATGTCCCGAACTTACGACGGGCAAGAAAGAGTGCGAACAATAAGCCCGGGAATATCTTCATCGATGCGGCGAGGCCCCACACAATTGCTGAGATCACGGTCCGATTTCGGATGTAAGCAACGGCTCCCAGCAGAATCAGAACCCAGATCACTCCTTCAATGTTTCCGCGATCCACTAAAAACTGCAGAGGAAATCCCACAATAAGCGTGGACCAGATAGCGAGCTGCGGAAGTTTCTTCGGGGTAGCGCGGCTGACGCGGAGCGAAAAGAAGCAGGTTGCGAGAAGAAAGCTGAGCAGGACAAATATCAGATAGGCGCGCAAGGAATGCGAAGTCACGCAGACGAACGCCAGGAACGCGTATATGGTCGGAACCGGATACGGAAACTGAACCCGAATATCGGTGCGCACAAGCATATTGGGCTCACCAAAGTGGGCGACGCGTTGGGTAAAATCTGTGAAATCCGTGAACCGGACTTGGGGTATGAAGAAGAGGGTGTTGCGTGGGTAGGGCTCATGCAGAATGCGTCCGCGGACGGCGACGATACACCACGCGAAGGCCGTGAGCGCCACCAGCGTGATTACATAAATCCGAAGAGCCCTGTATACATCCGCTTCGGACTGACAGCGAAGTTCGATCTCGTGATCTGCGGGGGCGGCACTTTCCTGTTGGCTCAGGGATCACTCCATTCCGGGAATCGAGGTATACAGCTTGCCCGCTCGTCAAAGTATTGACGAGAAATGGCACAGTGGTAGCGTTAATGCATGCCATCGTCCCAGATGCATTCCCCTGAGTCAACATTTGTGCGGCCTTCCGAGCAGTCCGCTGCGTATACGGATGAACGGCGGCGCTATTGGGAGGACTACGCGCGGACGGCGGCGAAATGGGCGGGTATGCGCAACTATTATCAGCGACGGCTGGCGGAGATCTATAAGCTCTCCGTGCCGCCGGGCATGCGCGTTTTGGAACTAGGGTGCGGCGATGGGGAATTGCTGGCCAAGCTGCAGCCGGCATACGGCTACGGCATCGATCTTTCGACCCAGCTGATCGACCGCGCGCGAAGCAAATTCCCAGGGCTGCATTTTGAGACGGGAGATGCAGGTTCGTTGCAGTGCGAGGGGGAATTCGATTTCATCCTCTGTTCCGACCTGCTGAATGACTTATGGGACGTGCAGACGGTCTTTGAGCAGATTGCCCGGCATTGCCATCCGGGCACGCGGGTCCTCATCAACTGCTATAGCCGTCTGTGGGAAGGGCCACGGCACCTGGCGGAGAGGCTCGGGCTCGCGAAGCCGCAGCTTAGTCAGAACTGGTTGACGGTCGAGGACATAGCGAACCTGCTCACGCTGGGCGGATTTGAAGTCGTTCGAACCTCTTCCGAGATCATGTGCCCGGTGCGGCTTCCACTGCTCGACACTTTTTGCAATCGATATCTGGTGAAGATCTGGCCGTTCCGCTGGCTCGGACTGACGAATTTTGTCGTAGCGCGTCCGGCGCCTACGTACCCGGCATCACCGGAGCCCGTTGTCACCGTAGTTGTCCCCGCACGGAATGAAGCGGGCAACATCCCGGCGATTCTCGATCGCGTGCCTTCCATGGGCGCCGGTACAGAACTGATTTTCGTCGAGGGCAACTCAAGTGATCAGACCTATGAGCGCATCGAGCAGGAGATCGCGGCGCGGCCCGGCTGCACAGCCAAGCTGTACAAGCAGACAGGCCGCGGCAAGGGCGATGCGGTGCGGTTGGGCTTCGAACGGGCTGCGGGTGATCTGCTAATGATTCTCGATGCGGACCTGACGGTGCCGCCGGAGGACCTGCCGCGGTTTTATGAGGCGTGGCGGACGGGGCGAGGCGACTTCATCAATGGGGTGCGGCTGGTCTATCCCATGGAGGAAAAGGCCATGCGTTTCTTCAACCTGCTCGGCAACAAGTTCTTTAGCCTGGCATTCAGTTGGCTGCTCAGCCAGAGCGTGAAGGACAGCCTTTGCGGAACCAAGGTCCTCAGCAAGAACCACTACCAGATCATTGCTGAGAATCGTGCCTACTTTGGTGAAATCGATCCCTTCGGCGACTTCGATCTTTTGTTTGGAGCGGCGCGATACAACCTGAAGATCCTGGACCTGCCCATTCGCTACCGCGAGCGCAAGTATGGCGAGACGAATATTCAGCGGTGGAAGCACGGAATGCTGCTACTCCGCATGGTGGTGCTGGCCTCTCGGCGCATTCGTTTTGTATAGCAACCGGCAGATCAACCCGGATCAGGAGTTCGGATTCCAGATGTCGACGTGCCATTTCCAGCGGCCGTCCTCTTGCTGCCAGTAGACGACGTACTTCACCTCCATCTGCGCGGCAGATTCTCCGGAGGGCTCGACGGTGAGCGTCGCCTTTCCTATTTCGACCACGCCGTCACCGGCCTGCATCACGTCCACGGAAGCGAGAGTGGCGGATTTGGCATTTGCCGATTGCACCAGGTCTGTCCAGAACTTTTTGATTGCCTCGCGGCCAGAGATCATCGGCGCACCGGGAGGAAGGATGCGGGCGCCGCGCGTGTAAATGTCGTCGAGAGCGGCGAAGTTCCGTTTGCCGAAGACCTCTGTCTTGAACAGCTCATTGGTGCTTTGCATGGCGCGTTGGATGGAATCGAGTGTCGGCATGGGCACGGAATGTACGCTCGCGAGCGAGAGATTGCAATGGATTTTGATCCGGCGATCAACTCGGCCTGAATGCGCGGCCGTGCTATACTTATCAAGTAGTTACGATCGCCACGTCTGGCGTGTAGACCCGAATTGGGGGCGTCACGGTTTCGACGGGATCGATTGCGGATCGAGAGGCATGCCGGGGTGTGAGCACCCGTAATCGCTTGCAAAAACAATGATTGCCAATAACAATCTTGCACTTGCTGCTTAATTAAATAAGTAGCCGTCCTCCAAGGCTTTGTCTGCGGGCCGAGGTCAGGACGTCACACAGCAGGCTGGTTTCCAAGGCTATGTCCGGGCCGCGGAGATGAGATTTTCGGGCTAGCGGCGTGCGCATCTTGTCCGTTCTGAGCGCCCGTCGCGAAGTCTTTGGAACGCGACTACGCATGGAGTCTCTCGGCTGACAGCGATTTCGGACGCGGGTTCGACTCCCGCCGCCTCCACCACATATACGTCTGACGTCTGCACCCTATCCGGTCAGTTTAGCCGTCATGGCGGTATCTGAAACTAAGCCATCGCTCTTTAGTGGTGATGACCATGGGAATGGCCGCCGCCTGCTCCATGGCCACCAAAATGACCACCGGAGTGCCCTCCGAACAAGCCATGTCCGCCACCGAAGTTTGCCTTGTGTGAACTTCGGTTGAAGCCCTTCGAAGCATGTCCGCCGCCAAACAGGTGAAAGCCGCCTGACCGGTTTGCCTTGCCCGGGTATCCGCCGGCAAAAGAAGCTCTCTGCCCAAACCCTTGGCTACGATAGCTCTCAGCCGCAATGCGATTGCCTGGTGCCGGACCGCGATAGTTGGGCCCGCTGAATCCAGGTCGAGAGTACGAACTTACCCGCTGCCGATACATTGAGTCAGGTCTGCCGTAGATGCTTCCAGCCCTCCCGCGGTTGAAATCCCCTGTTGGCCCGTACCTACCGGCTAGATAGCTGGTTTGTGGCCGGCCATACAACGCCGGCCTGGCGCCCGCCCTAAAGTAGTTGCGGGTGTCCAAAGGCCTCCGCGCATACGCGCCACTGCCGGCCTGATATCCACGGCCAAAGGCGCGTGGGTTCTCCGGAAAGCCACCCGACGTCCGAACAAGTCTCTGGCGAAACCCCGGTCCGCCCATCCTGTTGTATCCACCCCGCCGGTCATAACCGGCTCGATCGTAGCCCCGGAATGCACGCGGCCCGCCATGCGGCAAGCCCCAGTCCGCCACGGTGGCGCTGTGGGAGAAGTAGTTGTTGTTTTGGAAGAGTACTGACTGAGTCAGCCAGCTCAGCCCCCAACTCAACCATCCCCATGGTGTGTGATTGAAGACCGTCATCAACATTCCGAGCCCATAACTCACGGGCGACGAGCCGAGAGCTTGACCTAGCGCACCAAGAAGCGAAAATCCCGGGTAGGGCGAAACTGACCGGCCGTAGACACTCCATGGGTCGTACGACGGCACGGACACCACATTCGGATTTGGTGGCGTGAGCTCGATACTGCCCCGGTCGTAGCTCACCGCTTCCTGCGGAGTGCTCTGAAGGTTCCCTGCCGCCTGGGCGCGCTGCCGCAACGCCTGCACCGCACCCATCACGTCTTGCGGCTGATTGTAGTAGGCGTTCCCCAGGTCGACCGTCCATTGAAGATTTCCCACCATTTGCGCCAGCACCTGCGGAAAGGCCGTGAGCGCCTTCAGGCTGGGATCCCAGTTCTTCTGATCGGCTCCGGCCGCAATGTCTTCAGGAGGCGCATTGCCCTGGGCCCGCCGCCATTGATCCACATAGCTAACTTGATCGGGGTAAGTAGATGCAGTCAAAACCTGGGCCAAAAGCGCGTCGGGATAGAGAGCAATGGGCGCGACCAACTGCTCCAGTTGCTCCGCGCCGAGCGGCTGTCCACCTGTTTGCTGTTGGTAGTCCTGATCAGGAGAAGGGTACGTCTGCGGGCGGTAAGTCTGTTGCGGATAAGCCTCGGGCTGAGAATAACCCTGCTGGCCATAATTCGGCTCCTCGCGTGGCGTGTACATTCCGTAGGAAGCGCTCTGCGACCAGCTTTGCCCGTATGGCGGCCCTTGTTGCGCAACCAGTTCTCGTTGACTCAGCGGAAGCAGGAGCAGCGGAAGGCCAATCAGCAGTTTTCGACGTTGCCGAATGGCTCGACGAGAAGATGTTGCGATGCGCGATGCTTGCACGTGCGGGATGATCATGTTCCCCCTCATCCAGGGCCACTGGCCGAACACTTGCAACCCATGATCCTGCTCCAGCCTCGAGACGATTGTCCAGTGGGGCGGAGCCTCTCTCACTCCGCTGCATCGCCATCCAGTACATAGATGCGGCATAGATGCGGCGTTACAGGTACCACCCGGTGCGGCTTTCACCAGACGTAGTGGGGCGATAACGTCAATATTTCCTGAGTGTTGGTCGGCTATTAAGATTTCGTTGGACGTTCTGAGGGAGTGGCGGAAGAGGAGGGATTCGAACCCCCGATACCCTTTCAGGTATGCCAGTTTTCAAGACTGGAGCCATCAACCACTCGGCCACTCTTCCTTGTGTGAGTTTAGTACGCCGCAATGCCTGCCGGAAAGCTGACGTATCCGGCGGTAGGGTGTCAGTTTGAAATTTCTCTGAGCACGCGCTTCATCGATTTGAGCTTGTCGGATTCGGTTTCGTCGTCGGCTTGCCACCGCTCGTTGTAGTTTATGCCAGGATAGATCCTTGGCACCTTCGTCTTTGCTCTTTCTCAGAGCCCTACGGAATTTTTCTGAGGTTATGCCGGCTTGCTTGGCCAGAAAGACAGCCGTTATCAGCGTCATTTGCCTATCCTCTAGATGGCGTCTTGTAGTTGTATGTGGCAACGAAACGGAGGGCGCTAGAAGTGTTCTGAAGGCGGTTGCATATCGAATTGCATATTCGAGTGCCGAACTGCCCTCCGGCACCCGAATACCGTGACCTCACCCGGTGATAAGTCATTGAATCCGGGTACGAGGACTCTCTGAAATGGGTTTTCAAGACGCCTGTTTCAACCGCTCACACATCCCTCCGCGAAAGGGCAGGTGCGCTGATCTCAACATTATCAGTAAGCCATTCGATCCTGAAACAGTTTCGGCACCATTGGGTCCTGCGATGCGTCCCCTTGACAGCCTATACATAGATAAACTATAGCTATCTCATGCCGAAAAAGAACGACCTGCTGCCCGGGACGCTGGATCTGATGATCCTGAAGACGCTGGAACGCGCGCCCATGCACGGCTACGGCATCGCGCAGGCCATCAAGCGACTCTCCGATGAGGTACTCAAAGTTGAGGAGGGATCGTTGTACCCGGCGCTGCAGCGTCTGCTTCTCCAGGGCTGGGTAAAAGCGGAGTGGAAAATGACTGAGACCAACCGCCGCGCACGGTTCTATACGCTGACCGCCGCTGGCCGCAAGCAGCTGGGCGTTGAGCTTTCCGAATTTGCGCAGATGATTGCGGCCATCGGTCGTGTGCTCGAGCGTGCGTGAGGTTGACGATGCCGATACGCCATCTCTTTCACAAGCTGCGGCTGCTGTTTGGCCGGCATAGCTTTCGCGACGAACTAAACGAGGAGATGGATTTCCATCGCGCCGCGGCCGAGCGAGCGTTTGTGGACGAAGGGCTAACTGCGGACGCCGCTCGTGATGCGGCGCGGCGGCAGTTCGGAAATTTGACGCGCTTGCAGGAACAGAGTCATGAGGTCGTACAGTTCCGTTTGGAGACGGTGCTTCAAGACCTGCGCTTTGCGCTGCGGCAACTAAGGCGCAGTCCGGCATTCACGTTGACAGCAATTCTGGTTCTCGCGCTCGGCATGGGCGCGAACCTGGCGATCTTTGCGTTTGTGGATGCCGCACTGATCAAGCCGCTGCCGTATCGCGATCCGGGACGGTTGGTGGGACTCTTCGAAGCCATTAGTGCAGGGCCGAAGTACTGCATCTCGTATCTCGATTATCTGGATTGGAAGCGATGGAACAAAAGCTTCGCATCCATGGATGCCTACACCGGATGGAACTTCACGCTGCGATCGCCCCAGGGAACAGAGCTGGTGCAGGGCGCACATGTTAGTTCCGGCTTCTTCCGCACGCTTGGGGTTACGCCAATGCTGGGCCGCGATTTCCGGCCGGAGGAAGATACGCGGGACGCATCGCGCAGCGTGATTCTGAGCTATGCATCCTGGCAGAAGCGCTTTGGCGGACGGCCGGACATCCTGGGCCGCACGATCACGCTGGACGGGGCTCCGGAAATCATCGTCGGCGTGATGCCGCGCGAATTTCATTTCGCGCCGGTCGAGCCTGCGGAGTTGTGGGACACGATCGATCCCACGAAGTCCTGCTCGAAGCGGCGCATCTGCCACAACCTCTTCGGTGTGGCGCGGCTGAAAGATGGCGTGACCGCGGCGGCTGCACTTGATGACGTGACACGGCTGGCGCAGCAGCTTGAAAAGCAATACCCCGACTCCAATCAAGGCCAGGGCGCGGCGGTGTTTCCGTTGACGGAGGTGATCGTCGGCGATATCGGGCCCATTCTCCGAACGCTGCTGGCGGGCACGGCGCTGTTGCTGCTGATTGCTGGCGTGAATGTGGCCAATCTGTTGCTGGTGCGGTCAGAAGGCCGCAGGCGTGAGATTGCGCTGCGTGGCGCGCTTGGAGCTTCGAGGGTGCGGATCGTTCGCCAGTTTATGACCGAGGGCGCGGTGCTGGTGGCAACGGGCAGTGTGCTTGCGGCGGCGCTCGCATTTGCTGCCGTGCGCGCATTGCCGCGGATGATGCCTGCAGACATGCTGGCGGGAATGCCATTTCTCTCTGGAGCGGGCGGCAGTGTGCGTGTCGCACTCTACGCAGCAGGCGTCGCGCTGCTTGCATGGCTGCTGTTTGCCATGGTGCCACTCTTCCGTCTGCCGCTGCGCGATGTGCGTGGCGGGTTAACGGATGGCGGACGTACGGCTGCCGGGATGACGTGGCGGCGGCTGGGTTCGAGCCTGGTCGTGCTGGAGCTGGCGACGGCGCTGCTGCTGCTGGCAGGCGCGGGACTGCTCACGCGAAGTTTGTATCGGCTGCTCCACGTTGAGATCGGGATACGGACCGACCACCTGGCAATGATCAGCGTGGCAGGGCCGCCGTCGACATATGACACCGATGAGAAGGCAATCGCGCTTGAGAAAGAAGTACTGCGCAGGATGGAGCACCTGCCGGGAGTGCGCTCGGCGGCGATTGCCACCTTTCTTCCTTTAACGGGGAACGGACCCTTCAGCGACTTCATCGTGGAAGGGCAGCCGCTGGGATCCGGCGAGCATGATGAGGCGACACGGCGCGAGATCACGCCGGCATACTTTCCGACCGTAGGTGCGGAGATGCTGCGCGGGCGCTTGTTCACTGACGACGACGGCTTGAAGATGCACGTCGCAATCGTGAACCAAGCGATGGCACGCAAGTTCTTCGGGGGCCGTGACCCGATAGGCCAGCTGATCCGCTACACCGGCGGCTCGGGTCCCACGCTCGAAGTCGTCGGTATCGTCAGAAATATCAAGGAGGGGCCGCTCGACGATCTGACCCGGCCCACCTTCTACATACCGTTCGCGCAGGATCCTGCGCCCTTCTTCTCCGTAGTCGTGCGCAGCGGGCAGCAGGAGCAATCGTTGCTGCCGCTCATGGCGCGCACCGTGCATGAGCTTGGCCCGCATATCGCGACATTCGGCCAGAGCACGATGGAGTCAAACATACGCAATTCACAGGCGGCGTATCTGCATCGCTCGGCGGCGTGGCTGGCTGCGGCATTCGCATCCACGGCGCTGCTGCTCGGGGTCGTCGGGCTGTACGGGGTCATCGCCTACTCGGTCAGCCAGCGAACGCGCGAGATCGGGGTGCGCATGGCTCTCGGCGCGCAACGCAACAAAATTTCCGGAATGGTGCTGCGGGAAGCAACGCGGCTGATCCTCATTGGGATTGCGGCAGGTGTGGCGGGATCGCTCGCGACAGCGGGACTTCTGCGGCCACTGCTGTTCGGCATTCAGCCGTGGGATTGGACGACCTTGGCCTGTGTGGCGCTGCTGCTGGGCATGGCAGCGATGCTGGCCAGCTATCTGCCCGCGCATCGGGCAGCCTCGGTCAATCCAGTGGACGCGCTCCGGGCGGAATAGGGAAGGGAGGCGATGGCAGCCATGTTTCGGGTTCTGCGCAAGCTGCGGCTGCTCTTTGTACGGAATAAGTTTCGCGATGAACTGAACGAGGAGATGGATTTCCATCGCGCCGCGGCCGAACGAGCGTTTGTGGACGAAGGGCTAACTGCGGACGCCGCTCGTGATGCGGCGCGGCGGCAGTTCGGAAATGCCACTCGCGTGCAGGAACAGAGCAATGAAGTTGTTGGCTTTCGTATGGAGACAATGCTGCGCGACGCGCAGTTTGCGTTGCGGCAACTGAGACGGAACCTCGGCTTCGCGGTGACAGCAATCATCACGCTCGCCCTTGGCATTTGCGCCAGCGTATCGATTTTTGGGTTTGTAGATGCGGCCCTGATTCGGCCTCTGCCATATCGGAACCCCTCCAGACTAGTCGGGCTGTTCGAGAGCACGCCGAGCGGTCCTCGCTTCCATCTGTCACCTCCCGATTACCTGGATTGGAAGCGGCTTAACACCGTCTTCAGCGATCTGGACGCGTTCGATAGCAGTGAGTTGCTCATGAGCACTCCGGTAGGCATACAGCGCGTCGAGGGCGCAGCAGTCAGTGCCGGCTTCTTTCACACTCTGGAGGTGGTTCCGGTTCTCGGACGGGATTTTCGTGCAGGCGAGGACAAATCCGGGGCTGCTCGTAACCTCTTGCTTAGCTATGAAACGTGGCAGAGGCGCTTCAGCGGGCGGCGAGACATCGTGGGGCGGACAATCACCCTTAACGGTGTGCCGAACACCGTTGTCGGCGTGTTACCGGCGGCCTTCGATTTTGCGCCAGTGGGCTCTCCCGAGTTCTGGACGACACTCTCTCTGTCCAGGAGTGCGGACCGCGGCGACCATGGACTCTCCGCCATCGCGCGACTCAAGGATGGAGTCTCGGTTGAGGCTGCCGCTGCGAATATGCAAGTCGTCGCGGCGCAACTTGCGAAGCAATATCCCGACGCAGATCAAGGACGCGGCGCTACGGTGATCTCGCTGTCCGATGTCATTGTCGGCAGTATCCGCCCCATTCTGCTGATT
The DNA here is from genome assembly GCA_963797895.1 of uncultured Acidobacteriaceae bacterium. Taxonomy (GTDB): domain Bacteria; phylum Acidobacteriota; class Terriglobia; order Terriglobales; family Acidobacteriaceae; genus KBS-83. The sequence continues at coordinate 102,953 of CAWCRD010000003.1, read as the reverse complement.
CTTCTCAGCGGTACGGCACTGTTGCTTCTCATAGCCTACGTCAATATCGCGAGCCTCCTGTTGGTACGCGCGGAGGTTCGCAGGCGGGAATTTGCATTGCGGGGTGCGATGGGAGCCTCGCGCCTCCGTCTCGCAAGCCAATTCGTGACTGAGGGCCTGGTGCTGGTAGTGCTTGGCAGCTCGCTTGGCCTCGGGAGCGTTTGGATGTTTATGCGACTACTCCCCCGCGTCATATCACGGCCGATGATGATTGCCATGCCCTATCTGAAGGGAATGAGTCTGAATCTGCATATATTAACTTTTGCCTGTGCTATCTCACTTGCCGCGGCGCTGTTGTTCTCTGCTGTTCCCATGATGAGATTACCGGCGCGCTCTCCTCAAGATGGTCTTTCTGACGGCGGTCGCAACACCGCGAGCAAGCTTTGGCGGCGCCTTGGAGGCAAGCTGGTCGTTATCGAACTGGCGACGGCCATGGTGCTGCTTGCAGGCGCGGGGTTGCTGACCAGGAGTTTCTATCTTCTGCTTCATACGAATATTGGGATTCAGCCGGAGCAGATAGCTACTTTGCGCGTCCTTCTGCCGCACTCGAACTATGTGAAGGAGCAGATAACCGCCGTGGCGAACCGGTTTCTGGAAGAGGGAGCTGTCCTGCCGGGCGTCACGTCGATCAGTATCGGTCACAGCCTGCCAATTGGAAATCCGGGCGGCAATTCGACGTTTGAGATAGTCGGCCAGCCCACAGTGGGCGCCCTCAAAGAGGTGAATCAGCGCGAAGTGAGCGCCGGGTATTTCACCACGCTCCAGGTACGCCTGCTGCGTGGCCGTTTTTTCCGCGCCGCTGAGGATGGCTCGAAACCCCTGGTGACAATTATCAACAGCTCGATGGCCCAGCGGTATTTTCCGGGAGAAGATCCTATCGGCAAACGCATCCGGTACGACGCTTCAGAACCGCCCATCGAGATTGTAGGAGTGGTTGACGATATCAAGGAGGGGCCACTGGATCAGCCGATGCGCCCGGCCATGTACACTCCCTTCGCTCAGGATCCGGACACCTCCTTCTTCCTTCTGATCCGCAGTTCGCGCGCGGAACAGTCGGTCCTGTCAACCATGGCGGCGACCATCCACAGGATCGACCCAGGAATTGCGATCTCAGAAGAAGGATCAATGACGGAGCGAGTGAATGAATCGCCCGCAGCGTATCTGCACCGATCCTCTGCATGGCTGGTGGGCGCCTTCGCTGCGTTGGCGCTCGTGCTCGGTTCGATAGGGCTCTATGGGGTCATCGCTTACTCGGTCAGCCAGCGAACGCGCGAGATCGGGGTGCGCATGGCTCTCGGCGCGCAACGCAACAAAATCTCCGGAATGGTGCTCCGCGAGGCAACGCGGCTGATCGTCATTGGGATTGCGGCAGGTGTGGCGGGATCGCTGGCCACGGCGGGACTTCTGCGGCCACTGCTGTTTGGCATTCAGCCGTGGGACTGGATGACCTTGGCCTGTGTGGCGGTGCTACTGGGCATGGCAGCGATGCTGGCCAGCTATCTGCCGGCGCATCGGGCAGCCTCGGTCAATCCAGTGGACGCCCTGCGGGCGGAATAGCAATCCGGGAGCCCGCCGGACCCGATCGATCCCAGGCATCGATGGCGGGTCTGGCTGGCACCAATCCCATTGTGTCTTGGCCGTCCGATTCGTTTCACGAAATCGGCGAGTTCGCGCCGGCTCCCGCCGATCGCCGCCGCGGATGAGACGATCTGGCTCGCGCTGCTACCCTTATCGGTAGACAATGTCTGCCGCCTCCAGTCCGGCTCATGCGCCGCCCGATCCGCTGATCTTCCTGTCGGCAGGAGAAGCATCCGGCGAGCGCTACGCCTCCGCGCTGCTGGAGGCCATTCGCCGTCGCCTGCCACAGGCGCGCTTCTTCGGCCTGGGCGGAGCGCGGATGATGGCGCTCGGTTTTCGCCCCGTGGTGCGCGCGGAAGACGTGGCGCATATGGGCATCACCGAGGTTGTCCGGCATGCACCCTACATTTATGGGCAGTTTCAGCGGCTGAAGCGGGCCATTGCATCGGAGCGGCCTGCGCTGGCCGTGCTCATCGATTTTCCTGACGTGAACCTTCGGCTGGCTCAGCAACTGCACCGCCTTGGAGTGCCGGTGGTCTACTTCGTCTCGCCGCAGCTATGGGCGTGGAAGAAGCGGCGTATCCGGCGGGTACAGCGGTTTGTAGACCGCATGCTGGTGATCTTTCCCTTTGAGGAGCCGTTTTATCGCGAGCGCGGAGTCGCGGCGGAGTTTGTCGGTCATCCGCTGGCCGAATTAGCCCCGCCAGAGGTGTCGCGGGAGACGTTCGCTCGCCAACATGGGCTAGATGCGTCCAAATCGTGGGTGGCCTTGCTGCCGGGAAGCCGGAAGCGCGAGGTCGACCTGAACCTGCCCACCATGCTCGAAGCCGCGATCACTCTTGGCGACACGTATCAATATCTGGTGCCGGTGGCGCCCACGTTGAAAAGGGAATCCGTCGCCGCGGCGATTGCGACGCAGCCGGCCGGGGCACAGCCTGTGATGGTGGATGACGCCCGGGCCGCCCTGTACCATGCGCGCGCATCGATTGTCGCCAGCGGAACCGCGACCGTAGAAGCTGCGCTGCTGGGGAATCCGTTTGTGGTGGTGTATCGCTTGTCCAGGCTGAGCTATGCGATTGCGCGGCGTTTCGTGACCGTGCCCCACGTCGCGATGGCAAACTTGATCGCGGGACGCCGCGTTGTGCCGGAGCTGATCCAGGATGAGTTCACCGCAGCCGGTGTTGTAGCGGCGCTCAAATCTCTACTGGCGGATGGGCCGGAGCGCACCCGGACGATAGCCGGCCTGCGCGAAGTCCAGCAGCGCTTGCAATCAAACTCGGCCGCCACTGGCGAAGGCAGCATCGAGCGGACAGCCCGCATCTGTGTAGACCTGCTCCATGGCGCCGCCGCCGCTTTGACATCCAATCCAGCGAATGCAGGAAGGGAGCCGGAATCATCGACACATCCGGCCAGCACGTACCAGGCATGAATCTACGCACGCACACGTTGCCTCATCTTTCGCGCGGAGCATTTTTTTCCGTCGTGGCGGTCTTTGCCCTGATGGCCACCGCCGCCCGGGCGCAGCAGATTTCAAACAAGCCGCTGATCGACATCACAGGCTACGTGATCGATGCGACCGTCATCCCCGAGACCCACCAGTTGCACGCGACAGCGAAGGTGAGCTTTACCGCGCTTGACGCCCTGCCTGTCGCAACCTTCGAGCTACACAGTGGCCTGAAGGCCTCCAAGGTAACGGATGCAAACGACCATCCGCTGAACGCGGAGCGCGGAGCATCCTCGACCCTGCGCGTGACTGCGGCAGCGCCGCTGACGAAAGGCGAGAAAGCGGTGTGGAGCTTTGAATATGATGGCACGCTGGAGAACGGCGACAACTCGCCGGTGGAGGGGCTGAAGCTGGCTTCGATCGGCGATCCGATCAGCTACCTGCTGTATGCCGGGCGCTGGTTCCCCATGACCGGATATCTGACGGACCGCTTCACCGCGGACATTACGGTGCACGCGCCTGCAGGGTACACGGTGTTGGGATCGGGCTCCACGGGCGCGCCGCATGCCCAGCGCGGCGGCCAGACGTGGCAGTTCAACTGGGACCGGCCCGGCTTTCCCGGCACGATCGTCGCGGCGAAATTCAAAGAGCCGACAGCCGTGATGGGTCAGGCAAACATCAAGATATACGAGACGCCCTCGCAAAAAGGGTCGGCCCCGGCGGCGGCCAGCAACCCGACGCAGCAGTTTGCGCAGGCAGCCAACCGCGAGTACGACTTCTTCAGCGGCACGTTCGGCCCGACGGAGTCGGCCCGGCTGAACATCATCGAGCTGCCGGACGACACCGTGCCTGCCTACTGGGCGCCTGAGATGGCTCTGATTGCGGGATCGCATCTTGCGCAGTACAACACTTCCAACGCACGGTTGCTCGCCAACACCATCGTGCGCCAGTGGTGGAGTTCCATGGTGTCGCCGGCAACCTTGAACGATGCCTGGATCACGAACGGCATGTCGCGCTACGGCGAGCTGATGTATCTGGAAGACATAGCGGGGAAGCAGAGCCTGGAGCAGGCCATCACCGATGTCTCAGCCGGCGCGCTGGCCTATGACACCATTCCGCTCACCTCTGCCGGACGGCTGGATGCCTTTGCACCGCAGTTCCAATCCATGACGCTGGACAAAGGCGGCATCGTCTTCCATATGCTGCGCTACGAGATTGGCGATGACGCCTTCAAGAAGACTCTGCAGACGGTGTTGACGACGCACAAGGACGGGTCCGTCTCCACGCGTGAGTTCCAGAAGATTGCCGAAGGAGCCAGCCAGCAGAATCTGGTGCCGTTCTTCGCGCAATGGCTGGACGGAACAGGCGCGCCGCAGTTCACCAATAAATACACGGTCTACCGCCTGGGAAATGGCACCGGCTTCCGCACCATCGGCGAGATCGATCAGGACCTGGACCTCTTCCGCATGCCCGTAACCCTGGAAGTGCAGACCGAAGGCAAGACGGAGAAGAAGCAGGTGGAGGTAGCCGGACCGGATTCGCAGTATGTCATTGACACGTTCGGACTCCCGCGCAAAATCGCAGTGGACCCGGATAACGAAGTGCTAAAGAACACTGCCGATCTGCAGGTGAGAGTGGCCATTCTGCGCGGCCAGCAATTGCTGGCGCAAGGCGACACCACCGGGGCGATTGAGGAGTTCCAAAAAGCGCTGAAGGTAAATTCAATCAGCTCGCTGGCGAACTACCGCATCGGCGACGTGCTGTTCACGCAGCGCAATTACCAGGCCGCTGCGAACGCATATCGCGATGCGCTGCGCGGCGACGACGATCCGCGATGGACCGAAGTCTGGAGTCATATTCAGCTCGGGAAGATCTTTGACGTCACCGGCCAGCGCGATCGCGCGGTCAACGAGTACCGTCAAGCCATCCAGACCAACGACAACACGCAGGGGGCAGTGAACACAGCGCGAGCATTTCTAATGAAGCCCTACGTGCGGCCCGATACAGAGTAGCGGCGCAATTTCGGCGAGAGATCGATGAAGCGGTACGAGGTCAACTCGTCGGAATTTCGCTCCATTGGTTATGACCCGCCCACCTCCACCCTGGAGACGGAGTATCGAAGCGGCGATGTCTACCGGTATTTCAAAGTTCCGCCGATGCTCGTACTGCAGATGCTGCAAGCCGAATCCATCGGCCGCTTTTTCAACATCCACATCCGGCCGAAATACAAGTTCAAGAGAGTGAGGTAATATCATTCCGCGATCCTTCAACGAGGAGAACTACGGATGAATTCTGCGCTATTGCGAATGGGATGTACGATGTGCATCAGCCTGGGCATGTTGACCGGAGCTCAGGCCCAAACGAAAAAGCCCGTTCTAAGTCCGCCGGCGAATACTTCGCAGACGGTGGATGGCAAGACGATTTCCATTCAGTACAGCGCGCCATCGATGCGGGGGCGCAAGATATTCGGCGGGCTGGTGCCGTATGACCATTGGTGGCGGACGGGCGCAAACTCCGCGACCACGCTGAAGACCGAGGCCAATCTCAAGATCGGCAGCGCCACCGTTCCCGCTGGGACTTACACGCTCTACACGCTGCCTTCTGCGGGAACCTGGAAGCTCATCATCAACAAACAGACCGGGCAATGGGGCACCAAGTACGACCAAAGCCAGGATCTCGCGCGCGTCGACATGAAGAAGGAAACACTCTCCTCCCCGCAGGAAGTGATGTCGATCACCATCGAGCCATTTCAAGGCAAACAGAGCTCGCTGCACGTCCGTTGGGAGACCACGGATGTCTCCGTGCCGATCGTCGCGGAGTAGATATTTTGAGCCCAATACACAGCTCGATAGTGACGCGGCGAAAGTTTGCGCAATGGACGGCAGCGGCATTGGCAGGCGCCGCTGCAACGCCACGCGGCTGGGCAATGCCGGACAAAGCGGCGCGCCCGTTCAAGCTTTCCGTGATGTTATGGACACTGCGTCCAAAGTACTCGGCGGAGCAGGCGATCGATCTGGTCGCCGGAGCAGGCTACGATGGATTCGAACTCGTCGGTGAAGACAAAAAGTGGTCCGCTGCGGACGTGCAGCATATTCGCGGGCGGATGGCGCAACTGGGCATCGTGTGCGATGCCATCGCGGGCATCGACACGGGATTCGCAGAGTCCGGTGCCGCGGGGAAACTGGCAGATGAGCTGACCGCGCGCATGGCGCAGGCGGAGCGGCTCGGTTGCCGGCGCATCATCCTGCTGTCGGGCAAGCGCGATGCTTCCATGCCACGCGACAAGCAGCACGCCGTCTGCCTAGAAAACCTGCAGCGCGCTGCGGATGTCGCGGCAAAGCACAATTTCGTATTGCTGTTGGAGCCGATCGATACGCTGGAGAATCCGTCGATCTACCTGACGAAGGTTGAGGAAGCGTTCGCCATTGCCCGCTCCGTGAATTCTCCCGCTGTGCAAGTCCTCTACGATTTCTATCACGAGGCTAGAGGTTTGGGTGATACCGGAGACACTTCGCTGCTGCTCTCGCCGGTGAACGGAAACGTCGATCTTCTCGGGCTCGTGCATGTGGCGAATGTCCCAACCAGACATGCCCCAAGTAACGGCAACATAAAGTACCTAGAGCTGTACAGCGGACTGCGAAAGATGGGATACCACGGATGGATGGCAATGGAGTTTATGCCGGTCGGTAATGCAAAAGCTGAACTTGAAGAGGCCATCAACCAAATCCACTAGAAAAATTGGTGTACACAAAATGTACACGCGAGTACTAGATTTTAGGCAATGGGAAATTGCTGAAATCGAGCAGGGTGCGCGGCTCGGTCCGTGCCTACACAAGACACGTTCCAGCTTGTCCGCATGCGAGCGATGTGACCTAAGACGACTGCCGCTGCCCAAAGTGGCTATACACGAATCTCAACGGCAAGCGAACCAGGGTCAGTCTCAACACGCCGTCCTGGGCGGAGGCTGCGCGGATCGCCGAGGACACACTCGACGCGATGCATCCGGAGATCGCCGAGGCGCGGAAGCAGAAGGAGAAGAAGCAGGGTGCAAATCTGACGGTTCGCGAAGCGTGCGACCTTTGGATCGATCGCACAAGACGCGAGTTCAGTCGCAGCCTCGTTGATCAGTACCGGAGTCTGAGCAACATGCTCTGTCGATGGGCAACGGCTCACGGTATTGTTTATGTCCAGGACATCACCGCGCTGCAACTAGAGAAGTGGTACAGCTCCACCGCCTGGGAAGAATTCGCGGAGACCACTCGAAGTCAGAAGTGGAGTGTCCTGCGCACGATGTTCAACTGGTGGCTCGAACGCAAGGTGATCTTAGAGTCGCCGATCAAGTGTATCAAAGCGACAAAGTTGAAGAGCGGGCACGTTCAGGGTCCGTATTCGGAGGAGCAGATGACTGCGATCCTTGCCGCCATCCGCATTCCAACCGGTGGGCACACGCGAGGTGCGATCCCGTCGGCCCGGCCTACCCCGTCCGCCCCGAAGACAAGTGGGACACCACCGTCAACGCGGGCCAACACCCTGAACCGTTCAGCGCCACCGACACTCTGATCTACGCGGCACACGAGCAGGTGCTTCCCACTGTGCTTGTTCCCGCGCTGGTCGCCTCGGGCTGGGGGGCAGCTGCTCGACCTGAATCCGCACGTCGGCGTCGATTCCGGTGGATTTGGCGAGCGCATCGGGTACAACATGCTGCGCCAGGCCAGCGACCGCCTCACCCGCGATGGCGTCTTCGTAGCCGCCTTCCACCAGGATCTCGGCTTTTATCGCGAAACCAACGGACCCATCGTGCATTGCGGGTTGCGCGCCGTCCGTCAGACATTCATGCGCCGCAGTAAGAGCGTCGATGGCGGCGAGCGGGTGAATGTATCCGGCATACTCGGTCATGCGTTCGGCAGCTACCTGGCCAGGACCTATTACCCCGATGTCAGTTCCGGTGCCGGTGCGGCAACGCAGGGTTTCGCCACCGCCGTCGCAGGCGATATGGAGAGCAAGCTGCTTCTTGAATTCAGGCCTGACCTGCTCCGTCTCGCCTTGCGGCGCAACGAGTAGAGCGCGGCCAGCAGAATCGATCCTGCGGCTTCTACTTAGCAAGAGGGACTGGATGCTGGGCCGGTATCCTCATTCCTGCAGCAAGGAAATTTCGGAGGACTGCGCGTCTTCCTCTATCTTCAATCCGCTCTCCGGGTTACTGCCTCGTCGCTTGGACAAGTGAAACAGCTCCGATATTGAACCTCAGCGATGACACCTTCGTATGGCTCCATGTGAATCGAATGCGAATTGGTTTCCCATTCTCCGTATCATCGGCGTAGAAGGTTCCAACGCCGTTCTGGCAGTGACGCACCTGAACTGATGCCAACTCGCCGAACCGTGAGTTGAGCCTATCGCACAGTCCGGGACGTATCACTCTCACGTGAGGTTCGTTTTGACAGATTTAACCCGGTGGAAAGAATGACACGATGAAAGTTCCCTACGTGCAGAAGTGGCAGAAGGAAACGGACAAGCTGCGCAAAATCGCAGTGGACTGCGATCTGACGCAGGAGTTCAAGTGGGGCAAGCCCTGCTTCACTTTCCTGAAGAAGAACGTGGCTATCGTCATCCCGCTCAAGGAGTCGTGCGCGCTTGCGTTCTTCAAAGGTGCACTGCTCAAGGATCCGAAGCACATCCTCGTCCAGGCCGGTGAGCACACGCAGGCGGGACGATGGATCAAGTTCACTTCACTCCGGGAGATCACATCCCTGCAATCGACCCTGAGAGACTACCTCCACGAGGCCATCGAACTGGAAGAGTCGGGCAAGAAGGTCGAGTTCAAAAAAGCTTCAGAGTACCCCATTCCCGGAGAGTTGCAGATCAAGCTGAAGACTGATCCATTGCTGAAGGCGAGTTTTGAAGCGCTCACTCCGGGTCGAAGGAAGTCCTACATCTTCCACATCTCAAGCGCGAAGCAGTCAAAGACCAGGGCTGCACGGGCTGATAAGTGCGTGCCGATGATCCTGAGCGGGCGAGGGTTCAACGAACCGATGCCCGGCTCGGGAACATGGCGCCGATACAAATAACGCCCTTACAGGAGAACGCTATGGAGAAACGGCCCAAAACTACGCTGACCAAGGCTCCTTTGCGGAGGTCACCGGAGTGGGTGTCGAAGGCGAATTTGGCGAACTGAACTCGGGCTACTCCGGGGTGTTCAAGGCCATCCGCTTGGGCCCATTCACCTTCCATGATGTCCTTTTGCGAACGACCTCGCCGCAAGTCGTGCAATCGACGTTCGAGGGGCCTTATCGACGCGAGCTTCGCACCCGCTAAAAAGGGGACCTGAGGTCGAAGACAAAACGAGGAAAGGGAACAAAGATCATGGCAGTCGCAGATCGCCACGGATTGCCAGTTTCTGTTTGCATCCAGAGCGCCACGCCGCATAAAGTGACCCTGGCACTACCACCTTGCTTCATATGGTTGTTCCCGACGCTCCGCAGAACTTGATCGGCGACAATGCCTATGACTCGGGCCCATCTCGACGCAGAGTTAAAGTTCTTCGGCATTGAAGTCATTGCTCCGCATCGTCGGAACCGAAGGGAAGTCTACTCAGGATGCACGTCGGTTAAGACGATACCGACAGCGCTGGAAAACCGAGAGGCTATTTGCCTGGTTGCAGAACTTTCATCGCCTGGTCGTCCGATATGAACGGCATGTCGAAAACTTTCTTGGGGATGCCTCACCTCGCTTCAGCTTTGATCCTCCTCAGGCATTTATGAGATGAGTTCTAGTTACTTTGGGATTGTGCGCCAGCTTACCAAGTGCCAAAGACGATCCACCGTGGACGCTTCCTGTAAGTTTATTACGACCCGATTAAATGACATTGAATACTCTGTGACTGCTGTCTTTATTAAGTTTTCCTTAAGTTTCCGATGATTCAGTCACCGTATCTGGTTATCTCGGAATGCCAGGTAACCACAAGAGGAAAGCTGACTAAATGTCCCTGACAATCTCTAGGCAACTGCTGCTGGTCTGCTTGATGGTTAGCTCTTGCACCTTGTTCGTCACTTTAGGATCGGAAGCTGCGAACGCTCAAACACAAAATGGTTCGATCGCCGGGACCGTAGAGGATACAGGCGGTTCAATTCTCGTTAGTGCCAGGATCACAATCTCGCCTACCGGCAGACAGACAGTCACGAACGATCAGGGTCAATTTCGCGTCTCCGATCTTTCACCAGGAAGCTACACGCTCACCGTGTCCTATGTTGGATTCAAGGACGCTACGACATCAGTGAGTCTGGCGAGCGGTCAGAATGCTGTCGTGAACTCTACTTTGACAGTTGGTTCCGAGGCGGACACCGTTATGGTCACCGCCGGGCGCCTTCAAGGCGAGGCCGAGGCGCTCAATATCGAGCGCATGTCATCACAGATCGTGCAAGTACTCCCAGAGCGCGTCATCGTGAGCTTGCCGAACACTAATATTGCGGATGCTGTCGGCCGGGTGCCGAGTGTTTCGCTTGAGCGCGACGAAGGTGAAGGGAAGTATGTACAGATTCGCGGCACAGAACCGCGGCTGAGCAATGTCACGATCAACGGTGTCTACGTGCCAGCACCTGAGGTCACGGTGCGGAACATCAAACTGGACGCGGTGCCGTCGGACATCGTTGAACGCATCGAGGTGTACAAGACACTTTCAGCCGACCAAGATGGGGATGGCATTGGTGGAACAGTGAACCTGGTGACCAAAAGCGCCGTAGATAAGCCGACATACATTCTAAGTGGGACGAGTGGGTACAACCCCATCCAGAACGGGTATTGGCGTGGAGGATTTGACGGCACATTCGGCCAGCGGTTCGGCGTCAACAAGCAATTTGGCTTTTTACTTGGCGGCACTTGGGACCGGACTAACCGGGGCATTGATGATCTGGAGCCTAGTAAAGCTATTGGAACAAATCCTACGACAGGCAATCCCTTCGCTTACACGCCAACAGCTGACCTCCGCTCTTACAACTACTACCGGACACGCTACGGATTTGATACCGGCATCGACTATAAGCTCACCCAGACAACGACAGCCTATCTCAAGGGTCTCTACGCGGATTTTCATGATTACGGGGACACGATCGTCTACACGCCCACCGTGGGTGCCATTGCCGCCGCGGACGGAAATGCCCTCACCTTCGATAACACGGGCAGCTATGCGTATCGCCACTACATCCGTAGACCCGATCAGCAAGTCTTCAGTGTCCTTACGGGAGTACGGCAAGATCTTCCAAAGGATCTCATCGTTTGTGAGTTTGCCGGCTCACGAGGGCACAACATCGGTGGTCAGGATTTTCCGGCCACAAATTTCAACGGCAATAGCAACGTTCCATTTTCCTTGGATCTCAGCAACCCGTTGCGGCCGAAGTTCAACGCAACGGACGGTTCCAGTCTCTATGATCCGGCGCAGTACGGCGTGTCCGGTACCGACAGCACCCGCTATCACGCGACGCAGCTGAACTTTCAAGGTAGCGCATCGCTGGCACACGACTTCACCGTCGATTCCAGGCCCAGCACCCTGTCAATTGGCTTTAAAGCTCGAAACTCGGCTTCGACACAGACAGAGGACGACCGACTGTACGGGCTTGCAGACCCGAATGTGACTCCGTTCACACTAGCTGATGTCATCGGCTCGTATACGAATCCCACATACTACAACCGGTCGTTTGCGATCAAAGGGCAGGCTTACGGTCCGACCTCGGACTACAACAACATCAAGAGTGCGGTCGCATCGAATCCGGGTGCCTTCGCGCTGGATAGTGTCGGCAGCGTCACGCAGTCGCAAGCGGCCTTCTTTAACGCGAACGAGAGAGTCATCGCCGGTTATGTCCAGGATGTCATCTTTATTGGTAACCTGCGTCTCCAGGGCGGCGTACGCGTTGAAGGGACAAACACCCACTTCCTAACCAATCAACTGACGGCAAATGTGGATTCTCAAGGAAATCCGGCGCTCCCCACCATCACGCCGATTCGCCAGGACACTGGCTACATCAACATTTTGCCCAGCGTGCAGGCACAATACCAACTTCAGAAGGACACTAATTTGCGCGTCAGCTAGGAAGGGGAATCTCGCGCCCGAATATAGGAGATTTGGTGCCGACGACAACCATTGATCCGAACGCTAGCCCGAAGAGCATCAACAAGGGTAATCCGAATCTGCAGCCGACCAAGGCCAACAACTATGACATTCTGCTCGAACACTACTTCCAGCCACTCGGTGTTCTTCGGGGTGGCTACTTTTACAAACAATTATCTGATCCCATCTTCCCGACTACCTTTCCAACAACCCTGCCGCAATATCCCGGAATAATATTCCAGCAAGATCAGTCCATTAACGGACCAAGCGCACACATTCAGGGCGTTGAAATTCAATGGGAACAGCGCTTCTCGTTCCTCCCTGGATGGCTAAGTGGCGTAGGTGTGGCCGCGAACTACAGCTATGCAGGCTCTCAACTTACATTCCCCATCGGCTTCAATGCACCGGCACCTGGCGCGACTGGACGTACGGACAAGCCGCGCATTCAGCGTGATGCGCCAAATAACTACAACTTCAATTTGACCTACGACAAGGGCCGGCTCTCATCGCGATTTGCGATCAGTCATAACGATGCAAATATATATGCCTACCAGTGGAGTCCCGGAACAGGTCCGGCGAGCGATCCCATCCTCGGCCTCAAGGGACCAACTGGTGATCAGTACCTGTATTCCCATACGCAGTTCGATATTCAGGGAAGCTATCGTACGTTCAGAGGAATTCAGCTCGTTGTCTCGGGCTTGAACCTAAGCAATGAGGTGTTTGGGTTCTACAATGGCAGCGAAAGATACCCGGTACAGCGTGAGTACTACCGGCCGACTCTCTCCTTTGGGTTGCGCTGGATCTCTGGCCAAGAGCAATGAGATCGATGACCGAATGAGCCGCACGGGAGCATTTCGTTGTCTTCCGGCTCACTGCGGCTTCAGCGCAATTTAAGCATCTCGGTGTAGGCTCTGCAGTTGTTAACCGCTCGAATGTATCTAGGCCGCAGTCTATCAGGAGATTTGATTTGCGAATGATCCCAGTTTCTGTCCTCCCTATCACTCTTGTGTTTCTCGCAGGTTTCTCGCCAACTTCTGCACAGACGACTTGGCAGGTCACCAAAACGCTACCTGTTGGCGGGGAGGGCGGCTGGGACTATTTGACGGTGGACGCGCCGGGACATCGCTTGTTCGTGCCACGTAGCACTCACACTATGGTCCTCGATGAGAGGTCAGGTAAGGTTCTCGGGGACATTCCCGGGCAGAAGACTGCGCATGGTGTTGCCATCGTTCCGAAAGCGGGGCGCGGCTTCATTACAGACGGTGGCGGAACCGGCAGCATTGTAGTCTTCGATTTGAAGACCTACGCGGTGCTGGGAAAGCTCGCCACAATGCCAGATTCGGATGGCATTATCTACGACCCAGCCATCAATCGAGTGCTCGCAGTTTCGGGCGACGGTGGTGCTCTCATGACGTTCAAGCCAGACATTGATCCGAAGAACGGGAAAATCGAACCACCGATCATGCTGGGTGGAGCGCCAGAGTTTCTGGCTTCCGACGGAAAGGGAAAGGTGTACATCAACCTGGAAGACAAAGATGCTGTAGCGGTCGTTGATCTTCAGTCGCGCAAAGTGGTCGCAAGATGGCCGGTGAACCCAGGTGGACAGCCGGTAGGAATGTCCATGGATGCCAAGACGCACCGTCTCTTCATCGGCTGTCGCAAGCCGCAAAAGATGATTGTCATGGGGACTGAAGATGGCAAGATCAAAGCTTCGCTGCCCATCGGAGCGGGCGTGGATGCTACTGCCGTGGACAATGGTCAAGCATTTGCGAGTTGCAGGGACGGCTCTTTGGTAGTGATCGGTGAAAAAGACGGCAAGTTAATCGTCGAGCAGACCATAAAGACACCAGACGGCGCCAGGACTATGGGCTTGGACAAAACTACACACACGATCTACTTGCCGACCGCAGACTTCGAGGCAGCGTCCGTGGCAGGGCGTCCCAAGGCGAAGCCGCACACATTCAAGATCGTCGTGGTTGGACGCTAGTAATGTCGCATCGACCGGGTGAAATGTAACCTCATCAGTTTCATGGAATAGTTTAACTGGAAAATTCAGGGAATGGCGTGCAGAGAAATTCTCCAACTTAAGCATGCCTTCAGACTGAGAAGCGCATGATCACATCAGGCGCATCCAGCGAGTGGAGACGAACGATGAAGCGTTATAGGACAATTCTGTTGTGTGCAAGCATCTGTGGCGGATTCGCATTCATTGGATTCGCGACTGAACGCCCAATCAAGCATTCAGACCTGCCCGAAGCGGTTCAGAAAACCGCCGAGGAACAGAGCAAAGGCGCGGTAATCAAGCGCTACGTAAAGGACAACGAGGATGGCCATCCGGAGTACGAAGTAGAAATGATGGTCGGCGGACACTCTAAAGACGTCGCAATTGCGCCGGATGGCAAACTCGTCGAGATCGAGGAGCAGGTCAAGCTCGAGTCTCTTCCCGCAGACGCGCGCCAAGGCCTGCAGAGCAAGGCCGCTGGCGGCATCATTACGAAGGTGGAATCGATCACGAAGAAACAGAAACTCGTCGCCTACGAGGCGCAAGTGATGTCGGGCAGCAGGCACTCGGAGATCCAGGTGGGGCCAGACGGTAAACCACTTGACCACGAGGAGTAGTAGACCATCTTCAACCCGTACTCGGCGGCAACGCGCAGGTGCGCCCCCGCTGCACTACTACATGGCAGTCCGGGGTAAAGAAGTCGTACGGCCTGCAGGGGCGTAGTTCAGCTGGTTAGAACGCCTGCCTGTCACGCAGGAGGCCGCGGTTTCGAGTTCCTTGGCTCTCGCCAGAAACCGCGAGTTAAAGACCCAGACCTGACGAAACCTCAGCACTCTCCGACTTTGCTGGACTGATCAAACACCCAGGCGCGCTACTTGAAGAACTCTGTCATCTGTGGGGCTGCGTCCGCGCCATTGGGGATGTTGGCGATCCCGATGGCCTTCATGGTGAGCGAGAGCAGACTGCGGTGATCGTAGCTGGTCGTGCTGGTGTTGTAGCCGGCGCGGACATGCGTGCCGATCATCATGGCTAGAACATGACCACCGCCGTTGGTGATGTCGTCCGCCGACTCATCAAAGAGGATGATGAGCAGGCCGCTGGTCTGGAACTCCGTGGTGTTGAGCAGGTGTCCGATATTAGTTTGCAGCCAGCCGTCCGCAGTCTTGAGCCGGCTGCTGAGCGTGCAGTCGGTGGTGCCGCCAGTGATGCAGCTATGCGCGTCATCGACGAGGTTCGGGACTACGAATGCATAGTTCGGCAGCTTGAAAGAAGCGCCGGTAGTGATGTCCGAGGCGAACTGCGTGAACGGAACGACATTGGCGGCCTGGGTCGTACTCTGCTGGACATCACTGAAATAGGGAAAGGGATTGTGATGGCGCACGTAAGGGCCCTGATCCCCGCCGATATACCCGTGCGATGGGAGCGACTCTGCGTAGACCTTCCAGGTTTTGCCGGCTGCAGCAATCTGGCGAACCACATTGTCGGTAGTCACGGTGTCTGAGTAGCTATCGTCATTGGTTATGGCTTGGCCTGTGGTCATGATGAAGTAGTTGGGCAGTGACGGGTGGCTATTGGCGTAGTACTTGCTGACCAGCGCCCCTTGCGATATGAGGTTAGCGAGGTAGGGCATGTTCTGAGTGCCGACGACGTCACCATAGTCGGCGTTCTCCAGGGTGACGACGACGACGTGCTGTACCTGGGGGATGGTGGCAGTGGTGCCCCCCGAGCCATTGCCTACGTTACCGGAGTAGCCGGTCCCGCAGCCGGTGAGAGCGAGAGCGCCGCCGAGGGCAAGTAGAAGTGCGAGTTTCCCACCGACTCGTTTTCCCGCGAAGGAGAAAGGGGGAGTGGCGAAATGGGCGAGCAGATAGAGTTTTCCGGTCGATTTCATAGACGCAAGTTTCCTGATGGGGACATCTGCCACGGCGGTGATTGGATGCATTACGGCACCCCCTTGGCAGTGCCCCAGGGTGATATTCCAACAAACCCCATCAGGAGCTGATAGTTCCGCCTGCTGTCACTTCCGCTGTTCCGGGTGGAATCTCCGACAGAAGCGTTACGGCCTTCCTTAGGGTAAGAATTGGCCCTGAGCCGCACCAGCGGCTCAGGCTAAAGATCGGGGGAATGGAAGGGGGTGCGGGATGCCACCGGACAAGAAGTTATGGATGGCTCGGTATGGAGGTGGAACCCCCTTTGCCGTTCGCAAACCCTGGGACCGATGGCTCCAGGCTTCGAAGAACGAACTCTCTAAAGAGATTTCCTATTGCATTTGCGCCTGTCGTTATTCCAAGTGTTTGAAAGGTGAGTCCCAATCCCCGGCTGGATTCCGGATGATATGCGTTCGCTATGCCGCCCGCAGCAAGGTTGCCGAGTAGATGCGAGTAATTGGGTTGCAGCTCTCCGTTATCTCCGCGAGTTACCAGCGCGGAGGTCAATGCATGCCAGCTTCGCG
Organism: uncultured Acidobacteriaceae bacterium; assembly: GCA_963797895.1. Taxonomy (GTDB): domain Bacteria; phylum Acidobacteriota; class Terriglobia; order Terriglobales; family Acidobacteriaceae; genus KBS-83. The sequence goes on along the minus strand of CAWCRD010000003.1, from coordinate 86,341 downwards.
AGCCCATGCCGCCCGAGCCCTGTCAACGCATCAGCCATTTCGGGCGTCAAGATCAACCAGAATCCCTACTCGGCCCTTTTTTCGAGACCGGGGCGCGCAAGAATTGAAATCACGACGGAGAACGGAACGCCTAAGTTCTATGGATCCGCCAACTTCCTCTACCGCGACTCCCTGTTCGACGCTCGCAGCCCATTCGCAATCGTAAAGCCGGGAGAACAGCGCACCTACTACGAAGGATCACTCACAGGGCCGCTGAGCCGGAGCAAAAAGACCACATTCCTGGTGCACTCGACAGGGACAGCGATAATCAGCAAGCAATCGTCGTCGCAGATGGTCCAAGCGGCCCGATCAATGCCAACGTGCCGAATCCAACCCGCCATTACTTTCTCTCAGGTCGCGTCTTCCACGATTACGGGCAAGCGAATCAGTTCTGGATGGGCTACTCGTACGAGCACAAGACCGTCGCGAACTTTGGTGTCGGCGGCACCGTGCTTCCCGAAGCTGGAACTAATACTCTCTTTTTCGAACATGAAATAAACGTTGGACACGTCTACGTCTTCTCTCCCAAGCTCCTGAATCAACTTCATTTTCTGGTTGGGCATTATGACAATCAAACTCACAGCTTGAACGAGAACCCGCAGATCATCGTCTCCGGGTCGTTCACTGGTGGAGGGGCGCAGGCCAATGCGCGGCGAACGGAGTATCACGTGGACGCCACCGACATCATCACCTACACGAGTGGCAAACAGACGATCAAATTCGGCATCGACGTCCCGGATATTAGCCGCCGGGGATTCGACGACTTTACAAATCAAGTTGGCACCTACTCATTTGCCAGCTTGAGCGATTATTCGGCCGCTCGGCCGTTCAGTTATCTACTCCAACGAGGCCAGGGGCACGTGACGTTCCTTGAAAAGACAGTTGCAGGCATCTTCGAGGACAACGTGCGGGTAAATCCAAACCTCTCGATAGCGTTCGGAGTGCGGTACTACTGGCAGAATTACTTCCATGACATCGCGCACAATGTCGCGCCGCGATTCAGCTTTGCATATGCGCCGAATGCCGCTGGGAAAACGGTGATCCGTGGCGGAGCAGGCATGTTCTTCGACCGAACCGGACCGTCTCCGATCTCGGACCTCCTGCACTTCAATGGCGTCCGTCTCAAGCGCTTCATCGTCCTCAGCCCAAGCTACCCGGCGACGGAGGAACAGGTTGCCACTGTTCCCACAAGTGTCGTTGCTATGGATCCACGGCTTCTCATCCCTTACGTGGTGCAGTACAGCATCGGCGTGGAACGCCAGCTCACTGCAAAGAGCTCTGTTGCAGCAAACTATGTGGGAACGCGGGGGATCGACGTCTTTCGCTCGGTGGATGCCAACGCGCCGCTACCCCCGAGCTTCGCGAATCGTCCCAACCCGGCGGTCGGACAGCTCCGGCAGCTTCAATCCGAAGGCTATTTGAAGAGCAATGCGCTCGAATTGACCTTCCGTGGGAGGCCGACCCAGTTCTTCACTGGGCAGGCGCAATACACGCTGGGCAAGACTTACAACAACACGAGTGGGATCACGTTTTTCCCTGCAGGGAGCTACGCTCCGAATGCGGATTGGTCCCGTTCTGACAAGGATGTGCGCAATAAGTTCGATCTGCTCGGAACGTTCGTGGCGGGCACTTGGTTCGACTTCGGCACCGCCGTTTCGTTGTACTCAGGAGCCCCAGTGAATGTCACGACTGGCAATGATGACAACCGGGACGGACTCCCACTCGATAGACCAATGGGGGTGCCTCGGAACTCGCTGCACGGCCCCGGATATATCAACCTGGATTTGAGCATCGACCATGCCTTCCTATTGACGAAGGAACGCAAAGGGGGCCTACGGCGACACTTGCTATCAACTCCTTCAATGTTCTTAACCACGAGAATGACGTCACGTACGTGGGAGTGGTGAGTTCGCCATTTTTCGGACGCCCGATAGCTGCTCAGCCACCACGGCGAATGCAGCTTAATCTCGAAGTCAAATTCTGAATGGACTGGCGATGAGGCCGTCGACAGGCGTCAAAAAGTAATCGGCGAGTTGCATCGCTGATTTTTCAAGTACGAATTGTGCTCCTCCGAAGACGTCCTGCGGAACCGGCCAAGCCTTCACCTACCAATTGGAATCTGGCGGGAAATATCGCGAACTGCCGGCGGTTGACACGGCCATCCTGGCAAAGACATCACTTTTCGTTCCATTTCTCGGTCGGCTTTACGTCTCAGCGCCTCATCTAGCGGATTTCGATGCCCGGATCATGATCTCTGCGCCGGTCCCGCCGCGGTGAAATCGCAATTGAACCGCCTACGGGCCATCGAAGCTTCTACTTTTTGATTGATGCCAGAGGGATTGGGCAATGTGCGTGTTGTTTCCTTGCCTTCGGTCCATGACCGAAAGCCGTTTATCGGCCATCGTGACCAGATCGCGAAGCGCTCCGAACTGCACCTCCACTTTCGCTGACTACCAGATCACCTTCAAGGCGAACTGAATTTGCCTCGATGGCGTCTGCGTTGAAGTGATCACACCTGCGTTTGCGACACTCTGGCCTACCGCGTCGAAGATGCTTCGGTTGTCCAAAGGTGGTGTGAAGTTTGCACGGTTGAGAACATTGAAGAACTCTGCGCGAAATTGGACATTGAAGGAATCTGAGACTCTCTTGATACGCGTGTTCTTGATCAAGGAGAGATCGAGAGTTTGCAGCCCAGGACCTATAAGTGTGTTTCTGCCGAGATTTCCGCGCCGTGTCGACGGCACAGGGAAAGCAAAGCACTGTGTCTTGATGTAGTTTGTTGGGCTACCCTGGTTGACCAATGGGCCCCTGCATCCCGGCCCCCGCACCAGATCAGGCACGTCAATGCTGGCGTCTGTGCTCTTCACTCCAAGGGCATCCCCGCCAATCACCGGAGTAAATGGAACTCCGGTGCTGGCATCGAACACACCGCCGAACTGCCAGCCCCCGAGGCCTTTGGCAAGGAACGCCTGCGCGAGCTTCGGCGTGCCCAGCTCCCACTGATAATTCAGCTCCAGATTATCGGCGATGTTGAAGTCAGCCAGGCCCCGATTAAGCCGCGGGTTGAAGAACAGAGGACTTGATATCGAGTTGGCGTACTCATCTCCAACGAGGCTCGCGGAAGATGTATCGATCGTCTTTGCGAAGGTGTAGGAGAGATTCACCGTCGCCTTTCCAAGCCTTGCTTGCGCTTTGGCTTCGAGTCCGTGGAAGTAAGAATCGGCACTCCAGTACCCGGCGCTAATCCGGCCAGCATTCAAATTCAACCGCTTTCCGTCCCCCTGCCGCGGCCAGACGTATCCCCGGGGAGTGAGAGTGGGGAGAACGATGTCAGCATCCTCTACGCGGAACGGCTGATGAAGGCCGCGTGAGCCTACATATGCTGCCGTCAGAGTAAAGGCCTTGGAGAACTCGCGCTGAAGCGTGAGATTCCATTGCATCACATAGCTACGAGGAGGTTTTGGATCGAAGTACGCCTGCCTGAATGTGTCCGATGAGGAGGCTACGCTTTGAAATGCACCTCCCGGGAACGTGCCGATGGGCAATCCTGTAGCGCTCCCCTGTTCAGCGAAAGGCGCTGAATTGACCTCATTGAACTGGACGAAGTATGGAAGCGGCAGCACATCGAAGATGCCAAAGCCACCGCTCACGGAGTTCTTGCCGTCCCCCAACGGATCCCAGGAAAATCCGATACGAGGCTCGACATTCCGCAACGTTGGGTTCGCAAACAATGGAGATCCAAGATGCGGAGTGGCATCCGTAAGGATCCGAAGCACGGTGAGTTCGTTATGAACCTCGCTCGGGACAGTAGCCATCTCATAGCGAACGCCCACGTTGATGGCCAGATTCTTCCTGAACGCCCACTGGTCCTGGATATACGCTGCGAAGATTGTTTGGCGAAGTCCCCGTTCGGAGATCGTTCCAGGGATAGCGGCGCTTAGGGAAAAGGGCCTGTTCAGCAGGAAGTCACTCAACGAGTTGAAGCCGAATAGCCCGCCGGGGTCAGAGTTCGCGAGAATGTTGTCGCGAGCGCGTTCAAAGCTCGCCCCAATCTTGATACCGTGTGTCCCCTCGACAAAGGATGCATCGTTGTAGGCCTGGATCGATGTCCAGTGGAAGTCATAAACGCTTGGTGTGCCGATGCCTCCTGTGAATGCTGTAAGGCCCGTTACGTTGACTACGGGAGCATTGAGGCCTGGAACACCTCCGAATGACGAGTCCACAGCGAAGGCATTTCCACTGATGAAGTTCAGACCTGTGGTCGCGACCACTCTATTCACGCCAAGACGAGCCGAGTTTACGAACCTGCCGCTGGTATGGACTTCATGAACAGATACGAGTTGCCGGCGAGAGTCGTATCCAGTTCTCTTATTGTTCAGCTCATCTGGTTGTCTGACCGTTGCATTGTCCAACATGAAGGTCCCCGAGAGCAGGTCTTTGTTGGACAGGTTGTGATCCACCCTAACAGTGAAGTAATCATCTGGAATCACCTGCTGGCCAGAAAAGCTGAAAAGCCCAGTATCCCCAGAGGAAAGAATGGAACCATTCGGCAGGGGATAAAACGCATTCACGAAGCGTAGTACCTGAGGGTCCACTGTGATCAGTCCGGTCGAAAGCTTTCCGGAACGTGCTGCAGCAGAGGGGACCGTACTCACCTGAGAAATCCCGAGCGACTGGCGAAAACCTTCATAGGCGCCGAAAACAAAGGTGTGCTTTCTCCAGAGCGGACCGCCAAACGTTCCTCCGAACTGATTGCGCTTAAATGGAGGCTTCCTCGTATCGAAAAAATTGCGGGCATCGAGAGCACTGTTACGAAAGAACTCAAAGATGCTGCCGTGAAACTCGTTGGTTCCTGATCGTGTGGAGGTGCTGACGATGCCACCTGACGAGCGGCCGTATTGTGCCGGGTAATTGCTCGAGAGGACGGAGACTTCTTCGACCGCATCGACGCCCAGGTTCACTCCTGCGGCACTGCCAGGCGGCCCATTCGCGTAGTCATTGACGCTGATCCCATCCAAGCGAGAATCGTTTTGCCGGGGACGACCGCCCGATATTGTGATCTGAGTTCCGAAACCGCGTTGCGCAGCTGCCCCTGAAAGCTGCGTGCGCGTTGTGGCGACACCCGGCTCCAGGGTGGCAACGTCCGTTGCGGATCTTCCGTTCAGAGGTATCTCCCGGACCGTGTTCCCTCCGGAGCCTCCTGCAGTTCCGCTCGCACCCGCGGAAACGGGCTGCAGGACAAGATCCACCGTGACTTGGCTATTGGCGCCTACGACCAAATCTGTCGGTCTTGCGTTGAAGCCGGCCAAGGAGGCTGTCACCTGGTATCTGCCAGCCGAGGGTAGGACGGCAGAAAAGCGCCCTTCTGCATCCGTGGTGATGGTCTGTGCAGTGCCATTCTCAAGATTCCTGATTGCCACCTGGACCCGCGGCAATGGTCTTCTGGCAACGTCTACGACTGTTCCCGAGAGACTGCTCGTCACACTCTGTGCTCGAAGCGTCGCCATCGAAGCGCAGCATACGACGATCACCAGCAGGGACAGGGGTTTGAGCATTCGCTGCATCATGATTCTCGGAAGGGGTGTTTCGGATTAGGCCCTACGCTCTCCTCGCTCGACCTGAATGGTTACACCGCAATGTTGAACCACAGTTCGTGAGGCGCGGATGAGCAGAGCAGGCAGCATCGGCTCAAATTCAGAAGCGATCGCCAGAACGAACCAGGAAGCTTCTGCCTCGTTTCTCGGGTCCCAGGGCAAAGATGAGAATGAGCGAAGCGATCACCACCGATTCGAAGGCGGTCAGCGCCCAGGGATAGCCGAGATGGTCGCGCAGAACGTATTCAAAACCGACTGCTGGGGATGCAACCAATACACCCAATTGATACACGAATCCGGGAAAGAGACTACGCACCGCATCGGGCGAGAGTTCGTTCAAGTGCGCCGGAATCACACCGAAGGCGCCCTGCACGCCGGTCTGCATCAGATAAGAACCCAGCACGAGTACCAGCAGTGAGCCGCCGAAGGCCCATGCCGGTATGGAGAGCAACGACATGATCAGCGCCGCGATCATTGCCTTGCGTCGCCCGAAGCGCTCTGAGATGTGGCCGAAGAACAGTGCGCCGGTGATCGCTCCAATGTTGTAGATGATGGGGATCCCGAAGAGCGGCTGCATGCCCAGCAGCAATTTCGCCTTCAGCCACGGAATGCTCTTGAGAAAGTCCGGATACAGGTCCTGCGTGCCGTGCGAGAGGCAACTCATCACCACCATCACCAGCAGCAGATAAGCAAAGCTGCGCTTGTGATGAAGGAGCGTGCGAAAGATGCTGCCAATGGAGCCCATACGATGCAGCTTCCATGCTTCTGATTCCGGTGAGAGCGCAGTGAACACAACGATGACTACCGCCAGCACTGAGCCCACCAGAAACAAGGAATGCCAGCCCAAGCGCGCCCGTATTGTCTGCATGGCCACCGCGGCCAGTAGATATCCGAAGGGATACCCGCCCTGCATCATGCCGGAGAGAAAACCGCGCCGCTTGCGTGGCGCATTCTCCATAGCAAAGGAGGCCCCGATGCCCCAGTAGCCGCCCATGCCAATGCCATAGAGCGCCCGCATCACCGCGAAGAACACGAAGTTCGGCGCGAAACCGCTCAGGATGGTGACGGTTGAAAAATAAAGCACACAGACGATCAACGGCTTGCGGCGGCCAAATCGGTCTGCAAGTGCCCCAAAGAGAAGCGCGCCCACGGGCCGCATCGCGAGCGTGATTGAGATCGTCCAGACGATCGCCCCTTTCTGCACATGCAGATGATCTGCCAGCGTATCCAGCAGGAAGATGACAACGAAAAAATCAAATGCATCAAGGACCCAGCCGAGGATGCCGGATGCGACAGCGAATCGCCAGCCGGCCGCCCCCGTGTCCACGCCAGTTGTTTGCCGATCCTCTTCAATATGCATAGATGTCCCGGAGTTCGCTGAGAAGAAACAAAGGGAGCCTCAGCTCCCTCTCCTCGAATCAGAACTAGAAGATGACCTTGGCGCCGAATTGAATCTGACGGGAAGTGGTAGAAGTCTGATTCAACGCCGTAGGCAATGCGCTGCCATCGAAATCGAAGGTTGAGTTGTTCTGACCAAATGTATTCAGGAAACCGGGTGAGAGGAAATTTGTGTGGTTGAGTACGTTGAAGAACTCCGCGCGGAGTTGCAGACTGAACGCCTCGGAAATACTCGGTACCTTCGTGTTTTTGAAGATGGAGAAATCGACATCGGTCAGCTTGGGCCCGTAAAAGCTGTTGCGACCGGAGTTGCCGAGCACATTCGAACAGTACTGCCTGCCGGCCGGCGGAGGAATCGGGTTGCCGTTTGCGTCGGTGTAGTTCGGGTATGAATTGGGCGCACAGCCCAGCGGGTTGGCCGCCGTAGCAATCGGCAGGGATGCCGGAGCCGTCGGCGGTGTGAAACATTGGACGTTCAGGTAGTTCAGGCCTCCGTGAATGGCCTTGCAGTTTGGCAGGCGGTCTGCAAAATCCATTGAGAAGTCGCCGTTGAAGCCGGTGCCCAGCGGGTCATTGCCATCGCCGGCAGTCACGGTGAAGGGCGCGCCGGTCTCTGCCGTCAAAATGCCGCCCAGTTCCCAGCCATTCATGACAGTCCGTGCGATACCGGACGAGAACTGCGCCATCGGCAGGTCCCAGATCAGATTGCCGGTGGCAATCTGCCGTAAGTCGAAATCGCATGCGCCCAGGCGCGCCGATTTCTGCAGGAGCAGCGGCACAGCGACCGAGTTGAGATAAGTATCGCCGGTCACCGGGGCGGAACTCAGGTCGCGACATTTGCTCCATGTATAGGAGAGCTGTCCCTGGACGCCATTGCTCATGGTCTTTTTGATCTGTGACTGCAGGCTGCTGTAGGAAGAAGCGCCGTCATAGAGCACCGGCCGGATGCCTGCGCCGCCGCCCCAGTTGGAATCAATCCGAATTCCGGTTTGCTGATTCGCGCATGTGTTACCCGGCGCCAACATAGATGGATCGCAAGGGAAAACATATCCCACTCCCGGTACAGCAGTCGGCTGTACCAGATTGATGTCATCCGCCGCCGCGGAGAGATGCTCGCTGCGTGAGCCGACAAAGCCAATCATTCCTGTCCAGGTCTTGCCAAACTGCTGCTGCAGGTTCAGGTTCCAGTTCATCACGTAAGCGCGCTTGGGATGCGAGTCGATGAATCGATTGCGAATCTTCTGTCGGTTGAAGCTGACGTTGGGATCCAGGACGCCGGTGCCGAGTTGAGCATTGGGGTCCGTGCCGATGATCTGGAAGGGGGCTGTAGCCGCAGTGTTCAACCCGAATTCATAGGGCAGCGGCAGTACGTCGAACATCCCGAAGGCAGCGCGGATGGCCGTGCGTCCATCTTTGAATGGATCAAAGGCAAAACCAATACGGGGCTCGAAGTTTTTCGTCGTCGGATTCGATTGCAGCGGGCTGTTCACTCCGATCGGGCCACACGCGGTGGTCCCGGGCGTGCAGTTGGTCAGCGACACGATCTCCTGGAAGCCCGCAGTGGGCACGGTGTAACCGTTCACCATGTATCCCGGAACCTTGTTGGCGTCCGTGGGCCGCGTGGTCATCTCATAGCGAAGACCAAGGTTCAGGGTCAAGTTGGTGCGTACGCGCCAGTCATCCTGCAGATAGCCGGCGAAGAGATTCTGGCGCAGCCTCACTTCGGTCGAGCCGCCTGGCGCCAGCGCGTTGAGCTGGTGCGGCGCATTGTTCAGGAACAAGGCCAGCGTGCCGTAGGTGTTCATACGGCCATTTGGACTCAACTGCTCCAGGATGTTGTACTGCATGTTCTCGTAAGCGAATCCCATTTTTATCGAATGGGTTCCGCGCGTGAAGAACGCATCGTCATAGGCCTGGATGGACCACCAGTCGTGCGTGAACTTGTTAAAGCCGTTCAGTCCGTATGCGGTCGTCAGGCCGGAGACCGGGATCTGAGGCGGTGCGGCCGCACCGGGTGCGATAGCCAACGCCTTGTCCGTGGCCACTGCATTGCCGGAGACCGGCGTATTGATGTCGCCAATGATGCGGCTGACGCCGCCGCGAACTGTATTTGCAAATGACGGGCTGAAAATGTGCGTCTCTTCCGCCATCCCCGCCTGCCTGCGCGAGAAGACTTGATGGACCGCATTCCCCAGCGGGTCGGCCTGAGTCTGCGGCCCGGAGTCAAAGAAGTAGGTGGCTTCCAGGTTGTCGGCTTTGGAAAGCTTCTGGTCGTAGCGGGCGATGACATAGTTCTCCTGCGCCTTTGTGGGCACGGAAACGTCGAAGGTCTGGATCCCGTTCACATCCGGAGCGCCTGCAGGAGCCACGGGCCACAGAGCAAGATAGGGCTGAATTGCGGGAACGGCTAACGCGCGCGAGGCGGCGTCCGGTACGTGGATACTGCCCGAAGATGACTGACTCTGCCGGATGCCTTCGTAATCGCCGAAGAGGAACGCCTTGTCCTTGACGATAGGCGCTCCGGCCGAAGCGCCGAACTGCACGCGCCGGAAAGGCGGCTTGACTCCATCAAAGTAGTTTCGCGCATCGAAAATGCTGTCGCGGTCGAAGACGTAGGCCGTACCGTGCAACTGGTTAGTGCCGGACTTTGTGATGCCGTTGATTACGGCGCCGGAGGTGCGACCGTACTCCGCCGTGTACGCGCTGGTCAACACGGAGAACTCTGCGATCGCATCCACGCCCAGGTTCACGCCGGTCGCCCCGCCGGGGGCGGCATTCGAATAGTCGTTGATCACCAGGCCGTTGACTCGATAGGTGTTCTCATTTGCCCGATGACCGCCATTGCTGAGCTGATTGCCGAAGCCGCGATTGCCTTTATTCGCGCTAAAGGAATCCGTCGCCTGGTTGGGAATGCTGGCAACGCCCGGCTCGAGTGTCGCGAGTGAGGTCCAGTCCCGACCGTTGAGCGGCAACTCACGCACTGTCCGGGCGTCGACCGTGGCGCTCATCGTGGAGGATGAGGTCTGGACCGACGGGGGCGCCTCCGAAACCACTACTGTCTGGGTATTATTGCCAACCTGCATAGTCAGGTTCAGCGTCTGTTGCGCGCCAACTGTGAGCTCAATCCCTTTCTGCAGGAGTGTCTCAAAGCTGGGCGAGGAGACCTTGACTTGGTACTTGCCGGGAAGTAGGTTCGGCGCAGAGTAGAAGCCATCGCCATTCGTTGTTACTTCACGGGTTGTACCGGTGGCAACGTTCCGGATGGAGACAGTGGCTTGCGCGATGACTGCTCCTTTTACATCGCTGACAACTCCGGACAGCGTGGCACCAGTCACCTGTGCCCCCAGACGGGCGGAGCCCGCAAGGAAAAAGCAGATCGCCAGAAGTACGGTCGCATGTCGCCGCCATGATTTCATTGCCACTACTTGGTTCATCGCGCCTCCCAGAAAGGACTTCGACTTTTCACTTGTTGATGGACCAGAGCCAGTCTTCTGGGCGGGAACCCTGCCCCTTCCTTTGACCACACCGCAACTCTTTTCTGGTCACCTGGAGACTACGAGTATCTAACGGAATATCACCCGCAGAATGTGGGAGTTATCCCCACGTATAACACCGCCTGAACGCACTTCGACGTTGACCGGCGTTGTTCGAGCGCACTAGAATCCGCCGCAGTGTTCAGCCGACAACCATGACAACAGCGACCAGCGCCCACAATCTGGGACAGGCTCGTCTCGTCCGATTTGGCGTGTTTGAGGCTGACCTGGACTCCTGCGAACTGCGTAAACAAGGCCACAAGCTCAAGCTCCAGGCCCAGCCCTGCCAGGTGCTCAAGGTCCTGCTCGAACATCCCGGCGAGGTAATCACCCGCGAGGAGTTCCGCAAGCGCCTCTGGCCCGAGGACACCTTCGTTGACTTTGACCATAGCCTGAATACGGCGATGCGGCGGCTGCGCGAGGTGCTGAACGACTCCCCGGACAATGCCATCTTCGTCGAGACCCTGCAGCGACGGGGATATCGCTTCATTGCCCCGGTCACCCCGGTTCGGCCGCTTGAGTTAGCAGCCGAAGTGGCTCCGCCGCTGTCCGAAGCAGATGCATCACTCGCCTTGGCACCGGCGCCAAACAACGCAATGATGCCTCCTCAGAAGGCGCACACACGCATGCCATGGCGCTCCGCGGGACTTGTTTTTGGCAGCCTGTTGTTCGGTGCTGCGCTTGGCCTCTCGGCCGGGTGGCTCATGCTGCGCCGTGCTCCCGCGCCGGAGGTGAAGTCAAAGTCGCTGCAGGTCCGTTCTCTGGCGGTGCTCCCGCTGGAGAATATCGCCGCGACTCCGGGCCAGGAATATCTGGCGGACGGCATGACAGATGAGCTGATTGCGAGCCTCGCCAAGGTCCGCAGCCTGCGCATCACCTCCCGCACCTCCTCCATGGAATACAAGGGAACGCACAAGCCGCTCTCGGAGATCGCACGCGAGCTCAATGTGGATGCGGTGGTGGAAGGCACGGTCCAGCGGGCGGGCGACAATGTGCGCATTACCGCGGAACTGGTGCAGACCTCCTCCGATCGCGCGCTTTGGGCCGAGACGTACGAGAATCAGGTCGGTGACATCCTTGCGCTGCAGCAGCAGGTGGCCAATGCCATCGTGCGCCAGATCCAGATCGAGCTCACGCCACAGGAGCAGCAGGCGTTGACCGCGCCGCAATCCATCAGTCCGGAGGCATACGAGGACTATCTGAAGGGAAAGTATTACTGGAACCGCCGCTCGGAAGCCGCGTTGACGAAAGCGATCAACTATTTCGAGCTGGCTACGAAAGACGAGCCGCAGTACGCACTCGCCTACGCCGGACTAGCTGACTGCTATGGCATCATCGGTGCCGCCATTGTGGGCACGGTGCCCGCACGAGACGTCGCCTCTAAGGCAGAAGCCGCCGCCATCCGCGCTATCGAGCTAGGCCCGAATCTGGCTGAGTCGCAAACTTCCATGGCGACGGTCCGGCTGAACTACGACTGGGATTGGGCCGGGGCGGAACGCGGATTTCGTCGTGCCATCGAGCTGAATCCTGCATACGCCACCGCTCATCAGCGTTATTCGCTCTACCTCATCGCCATGGACCGTAAGGATGAAAGTGTCGCGGAGATGCAGCGCGCCGTTTCGCTCGAGCCGCTCTCCGTCAGCATGAACTTCAGCCTGGGATGGCGGCTCTATATGGCGCGCCGATACGACGAAGCCATTCAGCAGTTGCGCACCGCCATCGCGATGGATCCTTCGCTGGCATTGGCTCACATGGTGCTCGGTCAAGCATATGAGCAGAAAGGCGCCTTCCCGCAGGCCACAGCCGAGCTGACTCAGGCAGTCCAGCTCACTCGTCGCAGTGCTCCCATGATCGCTGCGCTCGCGCACTTGTATGCCATCTCGGGAAGGCAAGAACGTGCGCGGGATTTGTTAAAGGAACTGCTACATCCGGCGCAGCACGAGTATGTCTCGCCGTTCTATGTCGCATTGGTTTACGCCGGACTGAATGAGCATGCCGAGTCTCTTCAGTGGCTGAGCAAGGCTGTCGACGACCGGTCGAACCCCTGCATCTTCCTGCGCGTGGATCCTGATTTCGACAACCTGCGTAAAGACACCGGCTTCGTAACCTTGCTCAAGAGATTTAGCTAGAAGTTGTTACGATCTCCATTCGGACGGCCGTCCTGGAGCACCAATTCAGCCGATGTGCTGATTCTCATCTCGTACGGTACGTGTGTCTTACTACGATCCATGGCACCTTTCTAGGCTTATCAGCCTCCATGTCGGCCCCATGGGAACGGTTGCGGTCAGCGCAGTTGTTGCGGCGACGACAGATGGTCGTCCCAATCGCGCCTGTATATAATCGGCAGCATTTCCTCGGCGTCCAATCACATTGTGACTAAGATTCAGCACTAATCGTAGAAGTTCAGGACCTGAGCGGTGTTTTTACTACTGCTTCGGCGGGTAATGGTCGAACATCTTGTTCACAGCCTTATCAAGCGTGGAGGTATTCTTGGCTGGGTTGCTGGACAGATTCTCATGCGATGTGCCGCGCCATACAAGCTGGTGCGTCTTTCCGTCGTACAAATCGACCAGCAGGGTGCCCAGAGGAACGCGGGTGACCGTCGTAGTTGCGTCACCCATTCCGCCACCCCAACCGCCGCCCCAACCGCGCCAGCCACGCCAGCCAAAACCGGCACCACCGAGCCCGTCGTAGAAGGTGTTGTACTCCTGCTGATCCTTCTTGGTTTCAATGGCGGTCACGGTAAGGTCTCCGCCGGATTCAACCATCTGCAGCCCCTTGGTGCTCAGGTCCTTCGTGATCTCGTCCTTAATGCGGTCCACAAACAACGGGTCCGGCGTCTGCACCTTGTAGAAGGAAAACGTGTGGTATTGACCGAAGTTCGCTGTGTGATCGTAGTCCGTCCGGACACTCTGTGCGTGCGCAGCCGCATTTAGACCAACCGCCCCCAAAAGAACGGCTCTGAAGATGAATCCGATATTTGATCGAATGTTCTTTGCCATAATTTTCTCCTAACTTCTATGGGTTATGTCTCTCGACGGATAGCGTTGGAACTGGGGGGACGGGTGTGTTTGAGGTAGGCGCTAGTTGATGCCGGGCCCTGACATACGCAGGCGCAATCTGTTGTTTCATCCTTGGTGGCGAACGCTGACGAGGCGGCTGGTGTACGACGATATTGAAGAGCGTTGGTCGCAGGCGTTCCTGCGACCGCGCTATCGTTTACAGCCATCAGCCCCATTTTGCGTGGCGCCCTGTCATGCCAGAATGAGTGGATACTTTACACAAAGCTCCTGGCCGTTGCAGCGCGTCAAGAATCGATCACGTGCTTCGCCGCAATCTTTCTAGTGAGGAGCCAGAGCTGCCGACTCTCCATTCCCCGCCAGCTTATTTGCGGCTAAGGAATGTTCAACAGTACTAGTCGAAGCAGCCAGTTTGCTCTCCGCCTTGGTCGGCTCAACCTGCTCCCCGCACTGTTGCCCTCCCACCCAGAGCCGGTTCAAGAACTCAGTGTTGCCATACCTGTGGAATGTAACGTCTGAGTTTCTATGATCTTTGACTGAGCTTGTGGGTATGGAATCGATAAACGCAGAATGAGACCCATCCTGGCTCTGGATACGCAATATGGTGTCGTCCATATCGGATTGGGTAACCTTGTAAGATCCAGCCGGCATCAGAGCATTGCCAACATAGAAGGGAAACGATGTTGTGAAATCCAGACCGTTGACAATCTGTGCCGAGGCCGGGATAGCGGAGACGAGACACGTTGCTACCATACTGAGAACGACTTTACCGAAGCTCTTCATAAATATCTCCTCACTCGCATTGCGAACTCAATGCCTTTCTCTTCCTAGAGCACGTGACGAGCCAGTTGGCCGGTTCTGTTCCACAATAGTGGTCGAATTAGCGCAACTCATTCTGTTTCTATCTTTTCTCTGAAGAGCCTATGCGATCTCAACAACGAAGGATGAATGGTATCGCGTCTGCATGTGTCCGCATGATGTCACTCTGAGAGGACATTCCAGTGTCGCTTGCGCGGGAAACGCTGAGCCTTCCTGTTTTACTGCTGTTAGTTATCTTGGCACGCCTAGGGTTTTCCATAATAACGCAGTCTTCATCTCATTCTTTACATCCTGGGTCTAGTCGGTTGCTTTCGCCGGTGGGTGCTTCGAGACCGTGTCGTCTGCCGCGTTCGCATTTTTGACAGCGCCCGCGTCAAAATGACACTGGCTTAGATGTTGACACTAACAATCAGAGATCTGCGCGAAAGTTCTTACTCGACTGTTGTTGGATTACTACTCCGACTCTGGGCATAGCAAGTGCATTGACAGTGCCAGAGGATGCGCCAACATTGTCAGTCATTCAATCCAAACGAAACGACCGGAACCCTCATATCCCACCGCTCAGTACCCGAGTGTCTTCTGACCTGAACAGTGTGGGCAGGAATTCAACCGCGCGCGCTTACTTCTCTCACTCGGAGAGGCAGCATTCACATACAACGCAGGTTAGAAGCTCTCCTCAGAGGAGCAAAGCAGCTGCATTGTGAGCCTTAGCTAGCGGAAGGATGACGCTGGGCAACTTGGCTTCGGCAGGCGAAAGGCGTATCCATGCGCCCGAATAGAAGTTACTGACCGAAGCCGCCAAGAGCAAGTTTTCTGTGGATCGTTAGACTAACATTACGCCGACCCTACACTTTCGTGGTTCTGGCCATTCTCATTCTGGTCATGGGCATGCTGGCTATCTTTCGCACTCCGACCGATATCTTCCCCAACATTGATATCCCGGTAGTCAGCATCATTTGGAATTACAGCGGACTGGTTCCCGAGGACATGAATAACCGGATTACGGTGCTTAACGCCTAAGTTGCAGCGGCCGGATTGTCGGAAGAGGAAGTAGATAAGCTGGCGCAGGCCCTGGCTGACGGCTCTTGGGCAACAGCTTTGTTGCGGACCGTACCGTTGCAACCACCGGTTACCACCAAGTAGCCCGCCCGGCCTCATAGACCCTAGCCGCCGGCGGCTGGGCTTTTCTCTCTCTACGGTCTTCTGCTAACGCCCAGGCCATAGGTTGCTTTCGTGAGTAGTGTCAGTTGTCGAATTGTATTTCAAGGCTAAGGGACTGAATCAGAGTGTCGAGACGCTGGGCCAGAGGAATGAATGTCGTCAGTTCAGCTCCTACATTCGCCTGGGGCTCCGTCCTGCAATATTCCTGCGCCGCTTGCTCCATCGACTGGAACGACGAATCGAAATTCTCGATGAGCGTTGCTTTTCCTTCCAGGCGATCCGCTATAGCTTCTAAGGTGGCCGCCTGATGATCGTCACATTCCATCTGAATTGCCTGGATTTGCGCTGGCAGCTCGAATCCGGGGAGGCGCAAGCGATACTTCAGCAACGCGATTCGTGCAATAAAGATCCTCTGAAGCTGAAGTTGCCATTGCAGAAGTTGGGCGCGCATCGCAACATCACGCTCTCGAGATGAACCAAACTCGAGCATAGCGCCGTCACCTTGCTGCCTGACCCGGTCGAAATTCGCGTTTATAGTTTCCCGCAAGGAATAGGTCTCTTCGATGGCTGTTCTGAGGTCTTTAGAGACTGGTCCTTTGGTAAGGTGCGCCAACAGGCGAATATTGGAACTGAATATCCGCTTCATCTCTACAGCAGCAGACGAGCCCCAGAGCTGGTCGAAAACGAGCCACATCACTAGCAGGCCGAGCATGATTCCCGCAACGCGATCCCTGGCTACGGCGAGCGAGGTTTGAAATTTGAACTCCCCAAGGTTGACGAGATAGAAGGCGACGATGATCTGCACTCCGAAGTATGAAAGACGTGGACCGCAAGTCGCGAACCATGCGCCGAAGATCGTGACCGCAACAAACAGAACCGTGAAGCCCGCGATTGAATCGAGTGAGGGCAGGATAAATACCTGCGCCATGATTGCGATCCCACCGCCGGTCAATGCGCCACCGAAGCGCAGAATCTGCTTTTGGCGAGAGGAACCGATGGTTGTGAGCGCCGTCAGAAGACAGGTGGTCACAGCCGTGCTTATTCCCGGCCAAGCAATCAGGTTGTAGGTTAGGTAGCAGAGAAAGGCCGCGAGCCCGCCCTTGATCCCGAAGTGTAAGTGGTCGGGATTGGAGAATGCATCTGGGACAAAAAGTGTTTTCGCCCTTTCCGCCGGGGCTGAAGATGGGGCGAAGGCGCTGAGCGTCCGCGTGCCCGTAAAGGCCTCGGCGATGAGTGAGACCGTAATTTCCATTTCCCGGAGCAGCGGAATTGTGTCCGAGGAATTCTCCTCGTCGGTTAAGTCGACATGAGAGGGTATTCTCCGGTTCAGCAGGTCATCACGGTTACTTTCGATCGCCTGGCTAAGTCTGCGCAGCCGGCTGCTGTCTTCGCTTGCAATGTGAGGGGAGAACTCGGTCAAATTTGCTGCAATATCCACTAGCCTCCCGACATAAGCCACGACAGCGCCCATCTTTTCCGCATATTGAGGCGAGTAGCCCGAGCGCTGAATATTTCGGCGCATCCGCGACGTGCCAAGCATACTCAGCCGCTGAATCCGTTGTTTGCTCGCTTCGTCCTGAGTTTCATCAATGTAAGAATCAAGGACGGCTTTGACCCCTTCGAGACGTTCGGCAATCGAGACGGTAAGATCATCCCAGGGCTTTAATTTATGGAAGAAGAGTTCGAAGATCGCAGCCATGAGGGTTGCCAATGAAATGGCACCCATGGCCCACAGCGTATCTTCCACCTTCAGCTCAGCTGGAATCTGCAGATCCCAAAGCGGAATGGTGATGACTAGTAAATAGCCGAATCGAGCCGCCGCGGTGTAATTGCTCAATGCGCTGAGCGAGAAGAACATGACGAAGAGCGTTGCGGCCACCCACAGCACACGCAGCAAGGGCTCGCTGGAAAACACAACGGCGCCTATCAATACGTCGATGACGGCCAGGGAATAAGATATTACTTGCGTTCTTACGGCCTTAAATGACGCTTCCGGGTTCTCTCGAGAGAGGACGAGAGCATAGATTGCGCCGTATGCGGCAAACGGTATGCGAAACGTCATGTTCACAATCATGACGATGGTTGCAGCAACGGTCATGCGCATGACAAGAAAGTCTCTCCCCGGATAAGGCGCAAGCTCCTCGCGGAGGAGAGTCCACATCCACTTGAAGGAGGGGCGCCATAGTCGAGGGGCCTGTGCAGCAGTTGCCATGCTTAGTGACCTCGGATGGTGACGACGGCTGTCTCGCCCACGCGGAAGAGGTCCGCAGGAGGATTTTCGACGCGGACACGCACCGGGTACCGCGCCGCGAGATGGACCCAGTTGAGCGTGCGCTGCACATCGGGCAACCCAGGCTCGAGACGCCCGATCACATCGGCATCCGGAGTAACACCGAAACCGATGCTGTCTACCACGCCAGTGAAAGGCGCGTTGGAGTGCGATGGTATGTAGACGTCGGCGCGCATTCCAGGCTGGATGTGTCGAAGCTGTGTCTCGCGGAAGTTCGCCAGCGCCCACCAGGTGCGCGCGTCGATGAGCGTAAACACCTGCTGGCCTACGCGGGCAAAGGCACCCTCTGAGATATTGAGATTCGTGACCCGCGCATCGAAGGGCGCATAGACCCGACAGTTGTCGAAGTTGTACTTGGCATTTTTCACGTCGGCTGCCCGAGCTCCACGCTGGCTGATCAGCGGATCCAGCGTCAGAACCGAGTGTTGCGCTTCTTGATGCTGCGCCCGGCTTTGATCGAGGGCGGACGTGGAGTGCAGATATTGAGCCTGCGCAGACTTTACTTCCGTCTGGGCAACGGCCAGTTGACTCTCCGCCTGCTTCAGCGCCTGAGCCTGTGCGATCTCCGAAGTGCGGGCCCGATCTACTTGATCGGCAGTTACGAATTGCTTTTCCAGCAGCGGCTCGATGCGATGAAGGTTGTCGCTCGCATATGTCCACTCCGCTTTGGCCCGGGCGACGCCTTGCTCGGCGTTAGCGACATCGGCGCGGGCTTGTTCCACCATTGCGGCCCAGTGAGTTACATCTGCCTCGGACGCCTGGATCACTGCCTTCGCTACCGACACTCCACTTACTTGTGCAGCAATGCGTCGTTGCTCATCGCCGATTTGGCCCTCGAGGGCGATTTGATCGGAGAGCGCCTTCTCATACGCATATTGGTAGGGACGAGGATCAATAACGAACAGCAGATCCCCCTTTTTTACGAATTGATTGTCGTGCACATTGAGCTGCACGATTGGCCCTTCCACCTGTGGCGCCATGCCGATGTAGTTGGCGAATATCTCGGCGTCGTCGGTGCGCGGATGGTGACCCGTGCGCCACAGGACAAGCAGCGCCAGAACAACCGCAATGGCTACAACAGCAGCGCTGATCCAGCGCTCCAGGGGCCGATGCGTTGCGGTGCCAGGACCGATCTCGGCCATAACATCTCCTCTTCAGTGAAAAAAGATCAACCAGATTGCAAATGTGAACGCGGCTGCAAGGCACGGATAGACAAGCACAGGGAAAACGACCGCAACCCGGGCGCGGAGCAACAACCATCGTCCGACCACGGCAAGCAGAATACCCAGAACAATACACACCAGCCAGGCAGGGAAGAGCGACCCCATAATGTCGTAGCTTGGAGCCTGTGAGCAACCTACAGTCAGCAGCAGTGTGCCTGCGGGTACACAGCACAGCAGCCGAGCCATTGGATTGCGAGTCATGGGTGAGGCCTCGGCTGTCCTGGTTGAATTGCATCCCCCGTTTCAAGGGCCAAATCCGCTAGTGCAGTCAGGACCTGTGTACGAGCCAGCACGTCGGCTGAGCGCGCTCGCGCAAGCGTTCGCTGAGCCTCTGTGACGTCGAGCAGGTTGCGAACACCATAGCGATAGGATTCGATCGCGGCGTTGTAAGACTGGTTTGCGGCCTCAAATAGGGCCTCGGCGGCCTGCCGCTGGCGAAGCGCTGTCTTCAGGTTGGAATAGGAAGTCCAGATTCCATTCTCAATCTGATCGCGGAGCGTATCGGCCTGTGCACTCGCCGCTCGCACATTGGACCTGGCCCTCGCCACTTCGTTCTTCCGAGCGCCGCCGTCGAAGATCGTCCAGTTGAGGTTGAATGTGAGTTCACCGTTGAGACCGGCAGTGTGTCCCCAGGGCAGTGTCTGCTGCATTTCATAAAGCGCCTGTGCGTCGGGCTGCCCATGCACGCTGAGCGTTGGAAAGTAAGCCGCTCGCGCCTGCTTTAGTTGCGCATCTGCCGCACTGATTGCCTCTACCTGCCGCATCAGATCGGGACGTTGCCGGAGAGCGCGGTCGATAGCCTCCTCCACGGTGCCTTCGATGGCGTCGGGAAAGGCGACCTGGTCGATCGTTCGCACAGAAATTGGTGAAGTGGGCGAGGCTCCAAGTGCGGTAGCCAAATTGCCATGCGCCACGTCCTCTGCTCCTAGTGCAGCCTGCAAATCGTACTCAGCCTGCGCGGTCGCACTTCGCGCCTCCAGTACGTCGGGAAGAGTGGCCAGGCCATTCTTCAGAGATGCCTCCACCGACTGTTGCACCGCCTTTGCATTGGCGAGGCTGGCGTTCGCGGCCGCTTCCTGGCCTGCGGCATTCAGTAGCTGATAGTAGGCCGAGGCGACCTGATAGATGAGGCGGCGATGCACGTCATTGAATTCGAAGTTGGCCGCGAGCAACGCAGCCTTCGCTGCATCGATCCGGCCCGTTCGCGCACCAAAATCGAAGACAACGTAGCGCAGATCGAGGAGGACGTCGAAGGACTGAATAGTTTGCCGGTAAAACCGGGTGGCCAGATAGATCTCCTCGCGACTGGTCTGCGAGAGCGCAGAGACGGCGAGCGTGGGAAACAACTCAGCGCGTGTCACACCTAAGGCGCCCGCTTGTGCGCGTGCACGTTCCCATGCGGCTCGCGTATCGGGATTGTGACTCTCTGCCATATCGACCAGTTCGGCCAGCGAGTAGGTTCCGGAGTCATTGACGGCAAACTCGTGCCCGCCCATTCGTTCCGCGTCGCGCTCAACTCTTCGCTCAGCGGCGGAATGCCAGGGATGGCCCGGCGAGGCTGGCGCACTTTGCGAGCGACCTTGGCTTGCGAGGAACGGACATAGCAGAATGATCCCAAGTCCGGCGGTGCGAGCCATCCTGATTTCGTTCAATGTGCATGGACGCGCAATCATCTTTCCTCAAATCCTAGTGAATGCTCCGTTCATTCACTTGCTCAAAGAGCTTGTGATTGTCCCGATAATCAACGTGAACGCCGATGAGAACTGGACCCGGAGTGTCAAAGGCCTGCTTGAGGACGGGAGCAATTTGGTCCGGAGACCGAATCATGAAGCCGTGTGCCCCGAACGCCTCGGCGTATTTCACAGGATCAACCGGGCCAAACTTCGTGCCGGAAGGCCTTCCATACTTCTGTTCTTCCTGAACAGCAACCATGTCATAGGTTCCATCTATCCAGATCATGTGTACGAGGTGGGACTGGAGCCGCACCGCGGTCTCAAGCTCCATCGCTGAGAACAGGAATCCACCGTCTCCGGAGATCGACAAGACCTTCTCGGATGGACGTACGAGTGTCGCGGCGATGGCCCAGGGAAGAGCAACGCCAAGGGTCTGCTGTCCATTGCTGATCA
Source organism: uncultured Acidobacteriaceae bacterium (assembly GCA_963797895.1). Classification (GTDB taxonomy): domain Bacteria; phylum Acidobacteriota; class Terriglobia; order Terriglobales; family Acidobacteriaceae; genus KBS-83. The sequence continues at coordinate 65,138 of CAWCRD010000003.1, read as the reverse complement.
GAACCTGACGTGCACGGAAGCTGTAGAGATGGCGTGCAAGCCAAAGATGAAAGGAGCCCATGTCGAGGCAAAGAGTTACGTCGGGAGTGAGGATACTCTGGAGCTCAGAGACAAGGCGAAGAGGATGAATAGGAACGCCAGTCAGGGCTGCAGACGACCGCGCCAGCTCTTCACGGTCTGCAGCAATCTTCGCGAGCAGCCATTGCACCGAAGGTTCCGGCGCGTCGTGAGTGAGAACAGGCGTCAGCAAACGCAGGGTCGCAGCAATATCTCCAAGCAACTCGACAGTGGGGCGATACGAGTTGTTAATATCGGCCGGAAGGCTGTCTACATGCACAAGCGGCCGCTTGTTGCCCTTGTTCCAAATGGCATGCCAGTACTCCACCGGATCGTAGCCGATAGTGATTATTAAGTCCCCTGCGGCTAGAATCTCATCCGCAGGTTGGTTGTTGATCTGTCCGACGCGGCCACCGAAGTTGCGAAAGAGGTTGAACGCGATCGCACCTGCAGCCTGAAATGTCCCAATGACAGGAAGTTTTCCAGTCTCGATCAACTCTTGAACCGCCGCTGCATTCTGCGGCTTGCTTGCCAGCATGCCGAGCAGCACTATCGGCCTCTTCGCGCAATTGATCAACCGTGCAGCTTCTTCTATAGCTTCGGAGGATGCAGGGCCATAACTGGCTCGGGCTGGTGGGGCGATCACTTCGCACCTCGTCGGGGCCATCATGATGTCCATCGGGAGACTCACAAAGGCCGCTCCGGGGCGATCGGCTTCGGCGGTGCGAAAAGCATCGGTCATCACTTCTGCGATGGATTGGGATGAATCCACTTCAGCGCTGTATTTGGTTACGGGCTTGCACAGACTCACCGAATCCATCGACTGGTGAATCTTCTTCAGCCTGTCGGAGAGAGCTACTGCCCCGCCCAGAGCGATCATCGGATCGCCTTCTGTATTGGCCGTGGCCATCCCGGTGACGAGATTCGAAATTCCCGGGCCGGAGGTGGCAATTGCGACTCCCGGCTTCCCGGTCATGCGACCGATTCCACCAGCAATGAATGCGGCATTTTGCTCATGCCGGCAGACGACGGTTTGGATCGAAGACTCGGCGAGCGTATCAAACACCGTGTCGATCTTTGCACCAGGCACTCCGAACACCCACTTGACGCCATGTTGTTCAAGCGTATCGACAACGATATCCGCTCCTGTCTTTTGCAGGCTCTGCTTTTCATCAGTAGTCATTAGGCGTTCCCCTTTTTGTGAACCTGTTCTGCGTAAGCGAGGTCTTTCGACGGATCTTTGGTTAGGTCTGCCCGCAGAAACTCTTCGGACTCGGGAAGAGACAGATGGAAGTCATTCAGTCTTTCCACGCGGACCCTCAGATTCGTGCCACTGCACTCAAGCAGATGGCCCCCTTTTGTCCTGTCTTCGGAAAGGAAATGGAAATGATAGCCTGCGATGTTGAGAGCGCTCGAAAACTGCGGAGCCCAGATGCCTACGAGGGTTCCATCGACATCGGCAAAATCGACCTCTGGTTGAATAGCCGCAGACTTGGCGAGAGGAAGTCCATCCAGCGTTTCCCTCATGGCGCGAGTGTGGATGTGTGCGAATCGGCCATCGATGCGAAACGCATAAAAGAGATTGTCTGAATCGCGATACCGGTCACAGATGCCAGTTAGTTCATCGAAGTTTGAGGTTCTTTCGATGGTCTGGTCCTGATCCGAAACAAAGTGCGTAACAACCGCGAAAGGGGTTCCCACATCGTCGACGATCTTCAAAACTTTGCCATCGCTCCGCACCTGATACATGCCTCCGTCCAACACGACCATCTCGCCGTCAAGGTTGTCGAAGGTTCCCAACCCGAAGTCACCGTAGTTGAGTAGGAGTTTGCTCGACACTGCACGTTGGTAAATCCCTTGGACGAGAGCACCTGATGTAGAGATCTGGAAGAGTGTGTGCAGTGGTACGCCCAGGCAACGCGAAAGACTGTCCGCAACAAGTTTTGGAATGGGCTCTCCCGTCTCCGCCGATAGTTTTTCAAGTGCGTTCTGCAAAGACTTCGAAATGGGAACAAGCATGATGAGGGGTCTCCCCGAGTTATTGTGTTAGACTTGCGTCGTTTCGGCAGCAGTCGTTATTGACTTGCGATCTGTTTTAAAGATGAGAAGCAGCACGATAAGCGAAGGAATCAGGATCACGGCACCCACTGCGACAGCGATCTCCAAGTCCATCAAGATGTTTGTTGGGGAGGCGCTATTAAAGATCGTGAGTTCGGGTCGGACGAGATAGGGATACTGCGAAATGCCCCAGCCGATCACAATGAGCGCTACTTGGACTGCGGCCGCCATCCTTGCGCGGAGATAGCTGCGCGACCAGAGCGCCTGGAAGGCAATGAATGCCGCAATCGCAGCCCCGGCTTCGATCAACCAAGCATAGTGAGAGCGGGATAGGTCATCGAGTATCCCCTGAGCGGATTCTCCTGCGACAACGTAAGCGGCAAACGCGGCCATGATAGAGACAAAACCAGAGAATAACGCTCGCGTCCGGAAGTCCTCCTGCAATGCGGAATCATTGGTCTCGACGATGAGATAACAGGCCGAGAGGTAAGTGAAAAGCGAAAGCGACAACAAACCAACAACCAGCGGAAACGGTTGGAACCATGTGCTAAGAAAGCCGTTTTTGCTAATGCCGTCATTCACTAGCACAGCATCACTCGAAATTGCCCCAATCACGATGCCCAGGAACAACGGCGTAATACTGCTCGAAATGGAGAATACTTTTCCCCAGTAGAGCTGGGTCCGAATGCTTCCCGCAAAATAGGCACGGAAGACATACGATGAACCACGCAGGACAATCCCGAGCAGGATCAGGAATATTGGCGCGGCAAGGCCGACACTGATCGAGCTGAACGCCGCCGGGAACCCGGAGAACATCAGGACGATAAGGAGGATGAGCCAGATGTGGTTTGCCTCCCACACCGGCTGAATCGCCTTTGCAATCAAGTCGCGTTGACCTTGCCTGCGCGGTCCCGAGCAAACAAGATCCCAAAAGCCCGCTCCATAGTCAGCTCCGCCGAGCAGGGAATAGAGTACGAGCGAGGTCAGCATGATCGCCGCAAGGATTACACATGCGTTCATACGAGAACCTCCGGAAGTTCGACTTGCTTCGTCTCCGGCGCTGCAATCACATGCCTGCTCAAAAGCCAGACCACGATGATTCCGAGAATCACGTAGATGGCCGTCATTGTGGCGAACGTGAGTGTCACGTTTGGCATGGAAGTGACCGCATCCCTGGTGCGCATCAGGTGGTAGATGATCCACGGTTGACGGCCCAATTCAGTCACCATCCATCCCGCCTCCAGAGCTACAAAACCAAGCGGGCTGACGAGGACGAGCGCCTTGATGAATCTCGTGTGCTCTGTCAACGGACCTCTCTTCCAGGCAAGCCACCCTCCTGCCAGGGCAAAGAGCGACAATAGGCTCCCGCAGCCGACCATGATCTGAAACGAGATGTGGACTGCGCGCACATTCGGCCAGTCGGATTGCGGCTCCTGGTCGAGCCCTTTGATCAGCGCGTTGGGTTTATGAAAAGCCAAAAGGCTCAACCCGTGCGGTATCTCAAGGGCATACTTTGTCTCGCGTTGATCCGGAAAGGGAAGTCCACCGATGCGTAGCGGCGCACCTGCCTCGGTCTTGAACTGACCCTCGAGGCTGGCGAGCTTCATGGGCTGATTTGTCGCGACCATACGGGCCAGCGCATCTCCACTCACGCTCTGAAGAAGAACGGCCGTACCACCAACCAGCAGCGCGATTCCGATCGCCACCTCATCAAACCGGTTCCTGCCGCGGCGGACCAGGAGCCATCCATGGATGCCGGCTGTCGCAAAGCCAGCTGCGGTGTACGCCGCCAGGACCATGTGTACAGCCTCCGGGATCCCGGCTGGATTCAACATCGCGACAAAGGGGTGGATGTTCTCGAACTTGCCGGCCACAATCTCGAAGCCTGTTGGAGTATTCATCCATCCATTCACAAGCGTCACAAAGATGGCGGAGAGAAGTCCGCTGATCGCGACGATGATCCCCGAAAGGAGATGAAACCATCCCGGCACTCGGTTCCATCCATACAGGTAAATCCCAAGAAAGATTGCCTCGGTAAAGAACGCGAAGCCCTCCAGCGAGAACGGCATTCCGATGACCGCACCCGCATACTGCATAAAGCGCGGCCATAAGAGTCCTAGTTCGAAGGACAACACCGTGCCGGAGACAGCGCCGACGGCGAAGAGGATGGTTGTCCCCTTCGCCCAGCGCTTTGCCAGTAAGAGGTAGGCTGGATCGCCAGTCGACCTCCACCGCCATTCGGAGATGGTCATCATTAAAGGCAACGAAACGCCAATCGTCGCAAAGATGATGTGGAACGCGAGCGACATGGCCATCTGTGAACGTGCCGCAAGTAAGTTATCCATATCGCTGCTCCAGTGATCGCCTTATTCGCGCCGAGCCTGTAGTCGATTCGCGCTGTTTGGTACCTTCTGAAACGAGACCGTTGGATCTCTGTGGAGGCCGCAACGATCCTCGCCCAGTCGGCGCATGAGAATAAATAGAGTTGTCTACGCTGTTCTTTGCAGTCCATCCGTAGACGGGTCTTGAGCTCCATCCGGGACGAACTGCGTATCCGCGCCTTCCTTGAAGACCACGTAAGCTCGTTTCCAGGGCTCGTCATTGATCAAGCGCCATTTGTGACCAGAGCCAGTGTGATCCTCTGCCAGCAGGACGTCACCCGGATGGATGGTAAACGTCTCGCCGCCAACGGTCGTAAATTCGAGCACACCGGCCAACGTAATGACGTACTGGGGAATTGGATCGTTATGCCAGTCGTAAGTGGAATGCGCCGGCGATTCCTTGAACTCGATGGATTGCGCATCCACCAATTTGCCACCATTTACGGTCCCGGTTACTACGTGCGAATCCCCCTCAGGCCCGGTGTACAACCGATAAGCTCGAATCATTTTCCATCTCCTCATTATTGATGTTGTTGATCTTCAAAATTTCTGCTGTTTCGGCCCGCACCCGCTGGCACAGGGCCGCATTATCAATGAGTGATTGACCATACGAAGGAACCATTTCCTTCAATTTGGCCATCCATCCGTCTGTCTTCAACGCTTCCGGGAAGTTGCGTTCAATAACCTGAAGCATGATCCAGACTGCCGTTGAAGCACCCGGCGAAGCACCCAGCATCGCAACAAGGGACTGATCTGATGCTGCAACGAGCTCTGTGCCGAATTGCAGAATGCCGCCCTTTGCCGGATCTTTCTTGATGATCTGTACGCGTTGCCCCGCCACTTCGACGACCCAGTCCTCTTCCTTTGCATTTGGGAAGAACTCGCGGAGTGCAGCGAAGCGCTCGTTCGGGGACTCCAGAACCTGGCCTACCAGATATTCCTCGAGAGCGAAGTTGCTCATGCCGACAGCTAACATTGGCAGGATGTTTTCAGAATCGATAGAGCCGAAGAGATCTAAATAGGATCCATGCTTGAGAAACTTTGTCGAAAAGCCCGCATAAGGACCAAAGAGTAAAGAAACTTTGCCCTCAATATGGCGAGTGTCGAGATGGGGCACTGACATCGGTGGCGATCCCACCGAAGCCTTCCCGTAGACCTTGGCATTGTGACGAGAACACACTTCCGGCTGATCACAACGGAGCCAAATTCCACTGACCGGAAACCCACCGTAGCCGCGGCCCTCGGGGATCCCGGACTTTTGCAACAGGTGCAGCGATCCCCCGCCGGCACCGATAAAAACGAACTTGGCTTGAACGTGTCGGTGCTCTCCACTCTTTTCGTCCCTGATTTGCACACTCCATCCATTGCCATCACGTTGCAGGTCTTGCACCCGATTGAAAAAATGAATTGAAAATCCATCCTTATCGCGGAGAGAATCAAGAAGACCCGTGGTGAGCGCACCATAATCCACATCCGTACCAGTCATCATGCGGGTGGCTGCGACCGCCTCGCCAGGATCACGCCCTTCCATGACTAGTGGAAGCCACTGCTCAATCTGCTTCTTGTCATCTGAATATTCCATCCCGTGATAAAGGGGGTGGGCAGTGAGTGCCTCGAAGCGTTTCCTAAGGAAAGCGCGATTCTCCGCCCCGCGTACGAAGCTGAAGTGAGGTACGGGATGAATAAAAGACTGAGGATCACTGATCGCGCCCTTTGTTACTAGATATGCCCAAAGTTGGCGAGAGAGATCGAACTCAGTGTTGACCTGCAGAGCCTTTGAAATATCGATACTGCCATTAGCTTCCTGCGGGGTGTAGTTCAATTCGCAAAGCGCAGCATGTCCGGTGCCGGCGTTGTTCCATGCATTCGAGCTTTCCTGCGCCGCGCTGCCAAGTACTTCGTAGATCTCTATCTTCAGCTTCGGATCAAGTTCTTTCAGAATCACCGCAAGTGTGGCGCTCATGATGCCAGCGCCGATGAGAACGACATCAGGATTAGATGAACCCGTTGTCGCCGCGTACGCAGACCGATCTTTTGCAGAATTTGTACTGCTATTTCCCATTTGCGAGTTCTCCCTGTGTTTTTACCGGAGGCACTCCGGTATGTATCGCGTCCTCATTTTGAACATCTCTTCACTGCTCCTGAAGAGAACTGACGATTTTCGTCCTGGGCTGTCGAGTGCACGTCTGGTGCCAATCTCTCCGCTCAGCGTGGAATCGAGTAGATCCGACAACCTGTTGAACGTCATGCACGCGTATCTCCAAGCCTTGCCATTCGAGACAAAGCCGGAATATCAACCGGGAGTAGCGCCCAGCCCATGCAGAAGAAACTCAGCGACCTCAACGTCAGCTTGTTAACGGCCGCCAAAGCTCGTTTTTAATTTCGAGGACATGCTTACCGCGATGTGCGGAGTTGGGCAACGGGGTCTTATCCTTGACGCCTCGATGGACCCTGTCACTCTGGTGACGCTTTGCGCGTCACAGAATTGATCGACTACGGCACCGCCTGCGCCCGAGTCACCATGCGTCCCCGCATTGCCCTGCTCATAGCTAAATGAGAGAAATACGAGCGCATTATGTACCGCGATCGGTACTTGGCGCCGAATTGCTCCTGAAGAGGTTTCGCGAACGAGATGGCGAGCCGATTGCATACCCCTAACTTCGAGAGCAGAACGTGTACGTGTCTCAGAGCCTAGCAACCGGAGCCGCCGCGAGTAGACGCATCTCCGAGGAGCACCCACGTTCCAATGTTCGACAGGAATTCTGATAACGAACGTGGTCGATGAACCCACCCCGAGTAATTTCATCAAGGAACTAAATGAGACAGCCGTGACAAAGAGAAGACGAAGTACAGATCCTAAGAGGCGTTAGAAAGTTTCCCGGTGGGCCAGCGGCGTCGCTCCCTTTGCTTTTCGCGTTACGGTTGGAACGATGTGCATACTGCACGGCGTCACAAAGATGAAAACTCCCATTACCTGGATGTCAAAGGAAGGACTAAAGGAGGATCCCGCCCCGATTCAATCAATCGCGGCAGCAGCTGAGCTCGCGAGTGGACTGGCCTTGATTCTCGGTGCGCTAACGCCGTTTGCTGCCCGCGGAGTGGCTGCGATGATGGTGGGTTCTCTTCTGAGGGTTCACATCCCCAATCGCAGTCCGATTATCGCTCCTCCCGGTACGCCATCGGCTGAAACTTCCATCGGCTATTTGTTTGCGTCTCTCCTGTGCATAGCGCTGGGTCCGGGAAAGTATTCGCTCGACGCGTGGCTACTCGAACAAAGACTCGCACGAAGAGCTGTCTCGAATGTCCCTAGCGCCATTCAAACCTTTCAGACATGAAGAGTCAGACCATTCTCTTGGCGATCTCACGCTCGAATAGTGTGCCAGGGCAAGATCACGCAATTTGAGGAATAAATCCGTCAATGAGCTTACAGGTTCTTCTTTCAGCCATCGCGCCGGTCATTTTGATTCTGGGGTTGGGTTTCGCAGCCGGAAAACATCACAGTTTCAGCGGGGATCAAACAGGAGGCCTGAGCCATCTCGCTCTGCAATATGCTCTTCCAGCAGAGCTGTTCCTAGGTATGGCCCATTTCGACCGTCAGTTGTTACTGCGGCAAGGTCCCGTTGTCGTCGTCATGCTGATTGGCTACTCGCTGTTCTTCTTAGCCGGCTATGCGATCCTGCGGTTACTGCGAATGGACAAGCTTCAAGCAGTGCTATTCAGCTACACGGTTAGCTCCACAGCTGCTCCCATATACGGGCTGACCGTTCTCGTTCCGATCTTTGGAGAAACCGTCGGTACCGGAATAGTTGGTCTCTCCGCGCTGGTCACCAATCTGGCGCAGGTATCCATCGCTATTTTCCTCCTGCAATCGGCCGCGACGAACCCGAATGCATCCAGTCGGGACTCGTCTCCATCCGTGTTAGCGACGGTTGGCCGTTCCGCGATGAACCCTCTCGTATGGGCTCCAGTGCTTGGCGTCATCTTCGCACTGCTGGGTTGGCGGCTCTCTCCGCTTGTGTCTACCGGATTCAGACCCCTTGCAGTTTCTGCGGCAGGAGTCGCCATTTTCGCAATGGTCTGACGCTGGCGGCTTTTCCGATGAAACTCACCTCGCGTGCAGTAATCGTCGGCACATTAGTTTGCATCGTCCTCAAGCCTGGCCTGTTTTTCTTGATGATCAAGGGCGGTCACCTGACTGGACCGATGGTGAACGCTACATTCGTCGCAAGTGCAATGCCGACTTCCACGCTGTCCGTCCTTCTGGCGCAACAGTACGGTGCGTATGAAGCAGAGATAGCGGGCATGATGCTCCTGACCACGGTCGGCATGCTCGTGCTAGTCCCCGTGAGCATGGCTCTCTGCCATCTAGTGTGAGGTTTGGCGTGTGGTCGGGACTGTCGGGGCTCCACGCGGCTCTGCAGTATCGACCTTGTCCCCCCATTTGTTAACTGGATCATTCTCTTTTTGAATGCTGCCCGAACCAGCCGGGAAAGGAGTTCGAGTTGATGAAGACACTGATTGTTTCATTTGCTGTAGGTGTGTTTGTCGGGGTTCTGTACTGAGTCATTCGCGTGAAGAGCCCAGTTCCGCCAATTGTGGCTCTCCTTGGTCTGCTGGGAATGGTGGTCGGAGAGCAACTTGGCAGCTGGATTCTAACCAAAAAGTCAACGCAGCACGTAGTGCGTCATTCTGTATCGTAGGTAAGCATTGGAACAACCAGTCGAACGGAAAAATCACGCGGGCTGCCTGCGAACAGCGGTATGGCACCGCTGGTATCGCCGCTACGCGGGAATATCGATCTGCTGGGGCTGGTCCATGTCGCGGGCGTTCCTGGCCGCCATGCGCCGGGCACGGGAACGATCGACTATCCCGCAATCTATCGTGCATTGCGGAAGGCCCGCTACAGCGGATGGATGGGGATGGAGTTTATGCCGACAGGCGATGCATCGGCTGAGCTGAAAAAAGCGGCGGCGGAGACAGTTGCCTCCGCCGCTCGCGCCTAACCTACCTAAATCATCAGAAGATCAGCTTCGCCGCCACCTGCAACTGGCGTGGCGGGAAGGACCCGGTGATGCTGCCGAAGCTCCCATCGCTACGATTGGAATCGGGCGCCGTGTAGTTCACGTGGTTCAGCAGGTTGAACGCCTCGCCGCGAATATCGAGCAGCGAGCTTTCGTTCCACAGGCGGAATCCCTTGTGCAGACCAAGATCCAGCTCGTTGAAGGAATAATCTCGCAGCGAGTTGCGCCCGGCGTTGCCATAAGGATGGCTGGGATCGGTCGGAATCGTGACCGTGCTCGAATTCAGGAAGTTCGGGATCGATGTCGCCGTCTTCTGCCGCAGCGAAGACGGCGTCACGGGATTTCCTGAAACATTTGGGCGATACGCAAGAAGATCGCTTACGTCGAATGCTGCCGGCTCGGAATAAACCAGGTTCACCGGCTGTCCGCTGGTCGCGATGTTTGTCGCGGAGATCTGCCAGTCGCCCAGCGCCATCTGTATGGGACGCGACGCGGTCGCACCGAAGTGACGGCCGCGGCCGTAAGGCAGGTCCCACACGACGGTCAGCGTATCGTTCAGCGGCTGATCATAGGCCGACTCGGCGATCTCCCCTCTCAGGTTCGCAAGATTCACGCGCGAGTTATCGCCATTCGGCGTATCGAGGTGGCCGGATGCGTTGTCGATTGCCCGGGAGTACGTGAAGGAGTTCAGCAAATAAAGCCCGGCGGAAAAGCGGCGCTCCAGCTTCGCCTGCAGAGCGTTGTAGCTGAGGAACCCCGCGGGAATAGATTCTTCAATGCCGGTGAACGTGGTGATCGGACGCCGTGCCTGAAGGCTGAGGCAGCCTTTCTGGTTCGCCGCGGGAGCATCTGTCGTGGTGCAGGCCGCAGTCAATGCATTCGGAGCGGCCTGATTCAGATCGGCCAGCACCCAGATATGCACGCCGTGCTCGCCAATATAGGAAGCGGTGAATACGGTGTTCTTCATGATCTCCCGCTGCACATCCAGATGCCATGTCTGCACATAGCCGGTCGGAATGTTCTTTGGGATGTAGCGCGTCTGCGCCAGCAGCGTGCTGAAGTTCTGAGGGCTCGCGAAATTTACCGGATAGCCCTGCTGCACAGTCCGGAAGCAGTTAGAGAAGTTGTCCCCAGTGCAAAGCGGCTGTGCTGTTCCGCTGAAAGTGAACGGGGCCACCTGCGTGATGGATGAATTCACGATATACGGGCCGTTGTAAGCCAGCAGGTTCTCTCCGCCTTCACGATTGAACTGATCGAAGCTGATGCCGTAAGCAGAGCGGACAACCGTCTTCGGAGTCAGTTGATAGGCGAAGCCGAATCGCGGTGCAAAGTTCAGTGTCGGCGCGTGGACAAGTGCGCGATGATAGATGCTGCCGCTGGAAGCCTGGATGAGGGTGTTGGTCGCAGGATCAAAGTTGGCCAGATGATTGCCCGTGACAAATTGCGGCGTGACGTACTCATACCGCAGGCCGGCATTGATCGTCAGCTTCGGGCTCGCCTTCATGTCATCCTGTACATAGAAGAAATTCATGTACTGGTGGTAATTGACGATTCTGAAGTTATTCAGCTGATAGGTAGAGCGTGCGCCAGTCAGAAAATCCGTGAGATAGGTGGCCTCACGTGCGCCGGTGTCCTTGGTGCCGCCGCCGTTCTGGCTGAACGCGCCGTTGAAGCTCTCTGAGCCGTAGACGGGATTGAAATCGTCGACCTGTGTATTGATTGCCAGAAATTCCCAGCCCACCTTGATGCTGTTGCGGCCCGTCAGGATGGAGTAGTTGATCTTCGGATCGATGACGAAGGGATTCTGAAACTGCGGATTCGACGTTTGCGCTCCCCACGATGTAAAGCCGGTCACGTTTTCCGAGCTGAGCGCGCGGACAACAGTTGGATCAGTCGGCAGGCCCGGAATGCCGGCCTGCGTGTTCAAGCTGGTCACGCCGGCAAGATAAGGAGTCTTGCCCCCCTGCGTCCAGGTAAAGCCGATGCGTGCATCCAGAATCGAGCTCTGGTTGAACGTGTGGGTCATTCCGCCGACCACCTGCTTGTTATAAGCGTGAATCGTGCCGTTGCCTCCGCCGCCTGCCAGCCCGGGAATGGAGGAGGCATCCACGATATCGCCGTGATGATTGCTGAAACGCCCAAACGCAGTTGTCTTGGGACTGTAGTAGTAGTCCACGCGCCCGTCGCCTTTGTTATCGATCAGGCTGGCCTTCGGCAACGACGCGTAGTTATTGGAAAAACTGTTCGGCACGTTCGGTGAGGGAAGCGCCGCGATCACCAGCTTGGCCAGCGGAGTCCAGTCTGACTGGGGAACAACGCCGTCCGCATAGAGCGCGCCGGTCACCGGATTGCGCAGCGGCACCGGTTTTCCGGTCGTATCCACGAACACGCCCGCGCGCTGCTGGTCAGTCGGTATGGTCGCGGTGGTGTACTGGCCCTGCACCTGGCGGTTGCCTTCGTAATCGACGAAGAAGAAGAGTTTGTTCTTCTTGATCGGACCACCGATGGCGCCGCCAAACTGGTTTCGGATCAGCACAGGAACCTGCCGCTGTCCGGTGAGCACGTTCAAAGGAGGAAGAAAGGGCCCCTTCGCGTTCAGGTCCGTGTTCCGGTTAAATTCCCAGACGCGCCCGTGGAACTGATTCGAGCCGCTGTTGATCGAAACGTTGATCACTGCGCCAGAGGCCCTTCCGTACTCGGCGCTATAGTTGTTCGTCTCCACCCGGAACTCGTTGATAGCATCCGGTGAGGGCGGAATCGCCTGGTTGGAAAATCCCTGGTTGGACGTACCGTAGGCATTGTTATCCACGCCGTCGAGCAGGAAGTTGTTAAACTCCGACCGCTGCCCGTTGACGTTGAAAGAGGCATCGCGGCTGGTGACGCTCTGATTTTCCAGATTGTTTCTCCGCACTCCCGGCACCAGCGTCGCCAGATCGCCATAGGCGCGTCCGTTCAGAGGAAGGTTCAGCACCTCTCGCTGCGAGATGACGGTGCCTGTGTCGCTGGTCTCGCTCTCCAACTGGGCCGCAACGCCGGAAACCGTGATCGTGTCCGCCACGCTTCCTGGCTTCAAAGCAACGTCGACGCGCTGGCGGGCATTCACTGCGACGGAAAAGGGCTCGGTGACGGTGGCGCTGAAGCCGGCACCCGTGGCAGAGATCTTGTACTGGCCGATGTGCACATCGCTGAACTGATACTGCCCCTGGCCGTCGGTCTTTGCCGTGATCGCCACGCCGGTCGCAGTGTTGATGAGCTGCACCTGGCTGTTGGGCACAATCGCGCCGCTCGAGTCCCGCACATACCCGAGCACGGATGCCGTTTCAAACTGAGCGTAGAGGGAAGGGGCAGAAAACCAGAGAAGGAAGGTCAGAACGATCGCGGCCCAGCAACAAGCTCTGCTGGCCAATGGGGAATCGAGATGTATGCGCAAAAGAATCCTCGGGGTCAGAATGTCGCGAGCCGATTCTACAGGCGCATTGTTTACGAGGTGAATAAAAAATATACGAACGAAGCCACACCGGATTGCTGTAGCCTCGCGCCGGTCGACGGATTTCCCGAAGCCTCTACTTTTCTTTCACCAGCGGCAATTCCACATAGCTGGGGTTGTCCGGCGCATGGTAGATGCGCTGTTCGGCTTTCTGGTAGTCGCCCGGCTTCGCGAACATAATGTTGGGGACAAAGTTCTGCGGGTTGCGATCATACAGCGGGAACCACGCAGACTGCACCTGCACCATGATGCGATGCCCGCGCAGGAAGACATGATTCGCCGTGGGCAGCTCGAATTGATACAGCAAAGGCGTGTTGGCCTGGATCGGCTTCGCGACCGTGAAGCCCTCGCGGTAGCGGCCGCGCAGAATGTCCGCCGAAATCATAAGCTGATATCCGCCCAGGTGCGGGTACTCAGCCACTTCGTCTGGATAGACATCGATGAGCTTCACCACCCAATCAGAGTCGGTGCCGGAGGTCGAAGCGACCAGATGCGCAACCGGTTGGCCGCTGATCTTCACCGGATGGGTAAGGGTCTCGGTGACGAATGAGAGCACATCCGGCCGGCCGGAGGCTTCGCGTTGGTCATCCACCAGCCAATAGGACCAGGTCAGCTCGCCGGTATAACCCATCGGCTGGATGGGCCGCTTGCGAAACGGCACAGGCTTGGCAGGATCGGAGATGTAGCTGTCGTAAGCAGCCCCGCTGGAGGGCTTATTGAAAGACAGCCCGAGATCCGGTTGCAGATAGAGCGGCGAGGGCTGGATGGTGCAGTTGTCAGCGCAGCCGGCTGGCCAGGAGGAAAGCTGCTCCCACTGGTTCGCGCCGGTCTCAAAAGCAGTGACGGTAGGAATCTGTTTCGGATCGTCTTTCAGATAATGCGCAAGGAATGGCGCGAGCACGTGTTGACGAAAATAAAAGCCGGTATCTTGTCCGAAATGAAGCTCGCCCAGCGTGCTGGCGTCTTCGATCTCCTGTCCGTGGTGCCACGGACCCATCACCAGAAAGACCTTGTCGTTCGCAGTATCCTTGGGCTTGATTGCCTTCCAGACGGCGATCGCGCCATAGATGTCTTCCTGGTCCCAGAGCGACGATACGAGCAGAGTAGGAACTTGGAGCGGTTCTTTGGCGAGGAGCTTATCCAGCGCCTGATCGCTCCAGAACGCATCGTAAGCCGGATGCGCGGCAACCTTGTTCCAGAAGCCGAGCTGCTCCATGCCGCGCTCTTTGGCAAGCTCGCCGGCGGAACCCGCGCGCATATACATATCGTAATCGTCGTAGGTGCTTGTCCACCATGTAATCGTGTTGGAGCGGGTCGCCGACTGATCATAGATATAGGTCAGATTCTGCTGACGGAAGGCGCCGTTGTGGAACCAGTCATCGCCCATCCAGCCATCGACCATCGGGTTCATGGGAACAGCTACCTTGAGCGCGGGATGCGGATGAATCAGCGCCATCAGCGGCAGGAAGCCGTCGTAGGAGATACCCAGGATACCGATCTTCCCATTCGATTCAGGGATATTTTTGACCAGCCAGTCGATCGTGTCGTAAGTGTCGGTCGACTCATCGATGGAAGTTGGATTCTGTGGGCCATGGATCGGGCGATTCATAATGAAGTCGCCCTCCGAGCCATACTTCCCGCGAATATCCTGCACCACCCGGATGTAGCCGCCATCGACGATGACATCAACGGCATTGTCGTAGCCCTGAAGGATGGGCCCCAAGTGCGAGCTCTGCTCATGCGAGGTGAGAGCAGTCGCGTCGTAGGGCGTCCGCGTAAGCAGGATAGGCGCATTCTTGGCGCCATTGGGCACCAGGATGACGGTGTGGAGCTTCACGCCATCGCGCATGGGAATCATCACGTCGCGCCGCTGATATTCAAAACCAGCGTTCGTGGGCTGGAAATGCTCAGGCGTCTCGCTCGGATAAGCAGAAGCGCTCTGAGCAAAGGCGGGAACCGAAAGGCCGAGCAGAGCAAGAGCAAGTGCGATGCGCGAAACGTACATGCGGGTTCACCAGAGCGTCAAAGTGAAATGAGGTGTGAGAGGCACGCTAACAGAAATTTGCTGTGAAACAAAGAATCAGCTGGACGATGCGCTCAGATCCGTACGTAGCTATCTTCCTTACGCAGCTATCTATGGAGCAGGGCCGTTCGCGGCTAGGTGCCGATCGCCACAACGAAATACTGCGCCGGTCCAGGCCCCGGATTCTTGACGCCATGTAACTCGCCGGAGTGGACGAACGCCGCGCCGCCCGGATCGATCATCGTGGTCTTGCCGGAAATCGTGACCGCAAGCCGCCCCTTCGACATGAGGAAAAGCTCCTCGTGCGCATGCTGATGCGGCGGATGGGGTTCACTGCCGGCCGCAAGTGTGGTCTCGTGCACTTCGAGATGGTCGTTGGAATGAGTCCTGCCATCCAGGATGGCTCGCGAGGTATTGGCGCCGTTCTGATGAACAGGGAGCGCGTCAAACGGTTTGGCGAACGAGGCAAGCCGCGAGCCGCTCTCATCGGCCGCAAGGGCAGCCGTGACAGCAAGAGCGGGAAGCGAGAGGCAGAGCGTACGGCGCGTAGTGTTCATGCAAGCGATACTACGCCGGATGCCGGCGTCCCGGGGCAACGCCCTAGTACTTCTGTACGTTAACGTAGAAGAGCTCCGTCGCCACCTGGAACTGGTCCTTCGTCAGCGGCGTCTTCATCGTCTGCCAATCGAGTGTCGGCGTAATGCGCTGCCAGTGGTCTCGATCGCCCGCCAGCGCAGGCATGGAAAATCCGGGCTCATCGGCCTTCCACTTATAGGACACGGTTCCCTCCGTCGCATCGAACATCAGCTCGAGCGTAGGTATGTCGGCATGCCGCAGATATTGATTGAAGATTGGCGTCAGGTCCTGTCCCGTCTCGCGATTGAAGTAGGTGACGACGTCCTCGGTCATTATGTTGCGGTATTTGAATTGCTGGTAGAAGTCGTACAGAAGCGGCCACCATCGGCTGTCGTCGTTGATCACCGAGCGCAGTGTGTTCAGCATCAGCGCGCCTTTGAAGTACTGGTCCTCCGGCGGAGTACTGTTCACGCCGCGCTCTGCGATGATCGGCCGCCGATTCTCGATCTTCGGCTTCAGCCCGTTCAGATATCTGACTGCATCATCGTGGCCCCATCTGTATTCCACATACAGCGCTTCGAGATATGTGGTCCAGCCCTCGTGAATCCACATGTCAGAACGGTCGGCGGCCGTCACGCTGTTGCCGAACCACTCATGCCCGCTCTCGTGGATGATGATGAAGTCAAAGCGCGGGCTGATGCCAACGCCGGTCCAGTCGCGCTCCAGATAGCCGTTCTTGAAGTGGTTGCCGTAAGTCACGGCGCTCTGGTGTTCCATGCCGGAGTAGGGCACTTCGATCAGCTTGTAACCATCGTTCATGAATGGATATGGGCCGAAGTAGTGCTCATAGGCTTCGAGCATCTCTTTCGCCTGCGAGAATTGCTGCTTCGCCTTATCCAGATCACCGGGCAACGCATAGAAGTCCAACGTCAGGTCGCCCAGCGTATCGCTGAAGTGTTGATAATTGGCGATATTCAGCGACACGTCATAGTTGTTGATCGGATAGTGGACCATCCAGTCCCACCGCGTATATCCGTCGCCGAGATCTGTCTTGGCGAGAAAGCGTCCATTCGACACATCGACTAGGTCGTTCGGCACCGCGACGCTGATCTCCATCTCTTCCACTTCGTCGCGCCACTGGTCCTTGTTTGGCCACCAGATGCTGGCGCCGTCGTCTTCGCAGGAGGTAAAGATCCACGGTTTCCCCTCAGGGTCCTTGCCGAAGGTGAAGCCGCCGAACCTGCCCGTAGTCAGCGGACGGCCCGAGTAGTAGAAGTCAATCGAGTATTCCTCGCCTCGTTTCAACGTCTCCGGAAAATCTACGAAGACCGCGCCGGAATCTCGCTCGTACTTCAGCGTTGTCGTGCCGAGGAGGATTTTGTCGATCTTCAAGGCGTCGTTCAGATCGAGCTGGATACGCGTGCCATCGGCGAGCATGCGGAAGCGAATCGTATTCTTGCCGCTGACGAGTTGCTTTTCCGGATCGACGCGGATGTCGAGATGATAGGAGAGCAGGTCGTTGTTCGCGCGATACGGACCATAAGCGCCGCGCAGAATATCGGCGCGCGTTGCGGGAGGCGGCGGAGGCTCCGCGCGTTGCGGACGCTTTTGAGTTGCTGGCTGAGTCGCCGCATTCGTCGTCCCCGTCTGCGGCAAAGATCCTGCCGGGGATGCGATTGGGAAAGAGAGAAAAGCGAGAGAGACCGCAAGCGCGCACAGGCCGTCGGAAAACATGACCCTAGCCTAAATCAGTGAAAAGAGCGCTATCGCGAGGAAGCCCCACTCTGCGCCTGGCGAATCGCCGCGACAAGCTCGTGCAGGCGTGCCGGGTCCACATCGCTCACCGCGATCCCCTCCAGATCATCCGTATCGAAACCGGCTACATGAAATCCCTCATGCTCCGCCTGCAGAGGCTTAGCACCGGACGATGTGGAGCGTTCCCGCACAAAGACAGACACGCGATGCTTACCAATGCTGTACAGCAGTTGTGCCACCGGCTGATTGCCGAGATAACTCAGGTTTGCGCCGTCCAGCGTAGTGTTTGCAGGCAGCTTCTCCGGCAGGTTGAAGCTGAAGGGAAGCTTGCCCTGGAACCACGGCTTCACGGTGTGCCTGTCAGTCGAAATTACCTCAGGCGCAGGTCCCGCGGCGAGCGTGGCGATGTGTTGATCGCACACTTCGGTGACCAGCGCTGCGTATGTATCGGAGACGCGCCGCGAATTCGCTGCCCTGTGTTGTAGAAGTCCGATGCTCAGAGCTACCAGCAGGACGGCTGCCGCAGCCAGCCATCCCAACGATCCCAGCGACCACATGGATGGGCCTGCGGTCGCCGTGACATGGCCGCCCGAAGCACCGGACTTCGGCTCCGGCCTGGATGCCAGCTTCGCGATCCGCTGCTGCAGATGCGGCGGCGGAACGTATCGCCGTCCGGCACGCGCGGTCGCTGATTTCAGAAGAATTTCGGAGAGCGCCTGCGACGTGCACGCTGCGCAGCCGGCAAGATGCTCGTTGGCGCGGGCCAGCTCTTCGGCGGAGAGCTCGCCGTCGGCCAGCGTGCTCAATGTGAGATGTGACAGATGACTCGTCATGCCCGGTACTCCCTGGAAGGTGTCATCTGACCTTGGAGTGAATTTCGCAAAGCAGCGCGCGCACGCGCCACCCGCGACATAACCGTCCCGATCGGCACTTCCAGAACAACAGCGATCTCGCGATACTTCATCTCTTCGATCTCGCAGAGCAGCAGTGCTTCCAGCAGGACCGGAGGAAGCTTCTCCATGGCAGCGTGCAGCGCCTGCTCATCGGCCAGCCGCAGCAGGTTCATCTCCGGAGTCTGCCGGTCGATCGCGGCCTCCGGATGAAGAGCCGCTGATCCATCCGCGTTATTCAGCTCGTCTTCCAGCGCAACGGTTCGCTTTGCGGCCAGCCCGGTCTTCGAGGTCAGAAATGTGTTTCGCAGAATGCGGAATATCCATGCGCGGAAGTTTGTTCCGGGTTCAAACCCCTCGAAGCCTCGAAGCGCTTTTAGAAATGTCTCCTGCACCAGGTCCTCCGCCTCCGCGGGATTCGCAGTCAGCCATCGAGCAAGGTTGTACAGCGAAGGCAGAAGCGGAAGCGCAAGCTCGTCAAAGCCCGGCGTATTCGGGCTGTCGGGTCGCTCCCGGCGTTTCCATGTCAATAGCGGCATCTGCGATCGCTTGCTCGTCTCTCACCAATGCAAACTGCGGCACGGCGAATTTATTCCATCCCATCTGGACGGAATAAATCCCCCACCTGCCAGTTTCCATTCGCGAAGGAGCAACAGAAGAATATGCGCAAAACGAAAGCGGATGACGAACAAATTGGCGGAAATACTGCGGACGCGACCAGCTCGGACGGAATCGACCGGCGAAAGTTTCTGAGCTGCATGGCGTGGGTGGGCACCGGAATTGTCTGGACAATGGCCGGCGGCGTGCCGACCTCGAAGCTCTTTGCGGCCACTGGCGGCGCTGCTGGCCAGCATGCAAGCCACGGCAAAGGCGGCGAGTTCAGCTTTGTCCAGATCAGCGACAGCCATATCGGCTTCAACAAGGCGGCAAATCAGGACGTAACCAAGACGCTGCAGCTGGCCATCGACCGGATCAACGGATTACCGGGAACTCATGACTTCCTGCTGCATACGGGCGACATCAGCCAGTCCGCCAAAGCAGCGGAGTTCGATACCGCCGAGCAGGCCATCAAGGGCGCGAAAACCAACCGCACATTCTACGTTCCCGGCGAGCATGACATCGCGCTGGACGACGGCGCGCTCTACCGTGAGCGCTTTGGCAAAGGCACGCTGGGCAGCGGCTGGTACAGCTTTGCGCACAAGGGAGTGCACTTCGTGGGTCTCAACAATTGCCAGCAGATCGATGCTATGGGCAGCCTGGGAACCGACCAGCTCGCCTGGCTGAAAGCAGATCTGGCGAACCTCTCTGCCTCGACTCCCATCGTGGTCTTCGCTCATATCCCTTTGTGGATGGTCTATCCGCAGTGGGGCTGGGGCACGCAGGATGGCGCAGAAGCTCTCGGCTATCTGAAGCGGTTCGGCTCCGTCACGGTCCTCAATGGCCATATCCACCAGGTGATGCAGAAGGTCGAAGGCAACATCGCGTTCCACACCGCGACCTCGACAGCATTCCCCCAGCCCGGTCCCGGCAAGGCTCCCCATGCCGGGCCCATGGTGGTCCCCGCAGGCAAGCTGCACGACGTTCTCGGCATCACCGAAGTGAAATACGTCGGAAAGCAAAGCCATCTCGCCATCGTCGACTCCTCGCTTGGAGATCAATTCAAAGTATGAGAGGCCGGCAAATCCTTGGGCTTGCGTGTCTGCTTCTGGCGCCCGCTTCGCTGCTTCTGGCGCGCGTGCATCCGTACGGCGATGCGGGCTTATATGCGAACAGCGCCGCGCCGCCATTCATGGAGGACACGCATGTTCCGTCTGACGTGCGCGCGATCCTTTTCACGAAGTGTGCCGACTGTCACTCCGCCCAGACTCGCGCGCCCCTCTATGGCCGATTCGCTCCCGTCTCGTGGCTCATGGAAAGCGACGTCGTCAGAGGCCGCAAAGCCATGAACCTATCCATGTGGAACGCTTACCCGCAGGACGAACGGCTCGACCGCGCAGCAGAAATCGTCGAAATGACGCGCAAAGGGAAGATGCCGCTTCTGCAATATCGGCTCGTCCATTGGAATTCGCGCATCAATAGCACGGACATCGCCACCCTTAACCGGTGGGCGAATGAGCACACGGCGAAAGCCGATGCGGGCGGACAAACCCCCGGGCGGCCCGGCAGCGCCGGCGATGCAGCCCGCGGTCGAGAGCTCTTCGACAAACGCTGCACGGGATGCCACTCGCTGACTCAGGATGGAGAAGGTCCGCGGCTCGGAGGTGTCGTTGGCCGCACGCCCGGCGCTATCCCCACCTATCAGTATTCATCTGCTCTCAAGAAGGCGCACATCGTCTGGGACGAGACCACCCTCGATAAGTGGCTCAGCAATCCCGACCAGATGGTGCCGGGCACGGAAATGGACTTTTATGTTCCCAAACCTCAGGAGCGGCAGGACATCATCCGCTACCTCAAGTCAGCCATGTAGGAGCTCGCACTCCGTCCCCGACGCCGACCCCTACTAGGCAGCGCGCGCAATCCAGCCTTTCATCGTGGTCGCGTCCACCAGGCCGGCCTGCTGGAACTGAAGACTGCCGCGCGCAAATACGGCGAAGTTTGGGATTCCCTGCACGTTGTACCGTGACGCAAGCTCCGGGAATTTCTCCGTGTCCACCTTCAGCACGACGGCCTGGCCTGCCAGGTCTCGCGCGACCTGCGCAACGTGCGGCGCTGCACTCCGGCACGGGCCACACCATGCCGCCCAGAAATCCACGAAGACCGGCACTTTGCTGTCGCGCACAATTTCGTTGAACTCTTCGGGGGAGACCTCGACGGGCTCAGCCATCGCAGAGAGAGGTGCTTTGCAGGCGCCGCATTTCCCCGTGTCGGCAAGATGCCTCGCAGGAATTCGATTCGGCTTTCCGCAGGATGGACAGTTTCGGATGATCGGCATAGTGAGATCTTCTTGTTGGATGCGAGCTCGATACTATCCCTCGTCAGCACGGCCCGCGAAATACTTCAGTCCGTGCCGAGCGCCAGCGGCGTGTTGGCAATGCCCGACGCAGTTTCCATCTCCTGATCCTTGTACTGCAGCCGGTACAGCTTCCAGTAAATGCCGCGCTGCGCCAAGAGCTGCTGGTGCGGGCCATGTTCGCGGAGCTGGCCCTTGTGCATCACCAGGATAGTATCCGCACGCTGCACGGTGGAGAGCCGGTGCGCAATCACCACCGAGGTGCGGCCCGTCACCATGCGGTCGAGCGCAATGCGGACGCGAAGCTCCGTTTCCGTATCGACGGAAGACGTGGCCTCATCGAGGATCAGGATGCGTGGTCGATGCGCCAGCGCTCGCGCAAAGTTGATGAGCTGCTTCTGTCCCGTCGAAAGGCCCGCCCCGCGCTCTCGCAGCGGCTCGTTAAAGCCATGCGGCAGGGTATGGATAAAGTCCGCAACGTTCACTTCTTCCGCGGCGCGCTCCATGTCAGCATCAGAGATCGATTTCGTGCCCAGCCGGATATTCTCCGCAATCGTTCCCGTAAACAGGAACGGGTCCTGCAGCACCACCCCGAAGTGCTGGCGCAATGCAGTCAGCTCATGTTTGCGCACATCAATGCCGTCGATCAGCACCTGGCCGCGCTGCACATCGTAAAAGCGCATCATCAGCGAGATGATCGTGGTCTTGCCGGCGCCCGTATGGCCCACGATGGCCGCAGTCTCGTTCGGCTCGATGGTGAACGACACGCCGCGCAGCACCCACTCCACGCCGATGGCATCCAGATCTTCAGGCGATGCAGTTTGAATTGTCGCCAGCTGCTCCGGCGTCAGCCGCTCATAGGTGAACCACACATCGCGAAACTCGACGCGCCCCTCCCGCGGGCTGGGCAGGGCATCGGCCGGTGTCGTTACTTCGGCTGGCGTGTCCAGCAGCTTAAAGACGCGCTCACTCGCCGCCATTGCCGCCTGCAGGATGTTGTATTTGTCCGAGAGGTCCTGGATGGGCCGGAAGAAACGCCACGCATACTGGATGAAGGCGACGAGGATGCCGATCGTGACCGTACCCCGTAGCACGCCGCGTCCGCCGATCCAGATGACCAGCGCGATTGCAATCGAGGACAGCAGCTCCACCGCCGGATAGTAGAGGGCGTAGGCCATGATCGCGTCTTTGAAGGCGACCAGGTGAGTGCGATTGACGGCTTCAAAATCCGTGTAGGCGCGCTGCTCGCGGTTGAAAAGCTGCACCACGCTCATGCCTGTGACATGCTCCTGCGTAAACGCGTTGATGCGCGCAATCGCCGTGCGTATGCGGCGATAGGAGTCCCGCACGCTCGTCCGGAACATGCGCGTCACCAGCACGATCACCGGCAGCACAGCGAAGGCAATCAGCGCCAGCCACCAGTTCATGCGCAGCATGACAAAGACAATGCCCAGCAGCACGAAGACATCTTCAAAGATGGCGAAGACGCCGGAGGTGAACATCTCGTTCAGGGCATCCACGTCCGAGGTCAGCCGTGTCACCAGCCGCCCGACCGGATTGCGATCGAAGAATCCGATGTGCATGCGCTGCAGGTGGCGGAAGATCTGTGATCGCATGTCGTACATGATCTTCTGCCCGGTCCACTGCATCAGGTAGGTCTGCGCAAACTCCAGCACATACGAAAAGCAGAGCGCGCCCACGTAGATGAGTGCGACTTGCGTGATACCGGTCGCGGGTGACGTGCTCAGATGCCGCGCCAGCCACGAGGACTTGCCAGTCGGCTCATGCGTCATGTAGCGGTCGACGGCGACCTTGGTGAGGTACGGACCGAGAATATCCGCCAGCGCCTTCAGAATGATGGCGGCAAGCGATATGCCGGCCTGCCATTTGTAGGGACGCAGATACTTCAGCAGGCGGCCCATAAGCCGGCTGTCATACGCCTTGCCAACGATATCTTCCTCGTGAGCGGCGGGTTTGTTCTCCGGCTTTTTCCCCGGCTGCTGCTCGGGTTTACCGGATGACGTACTGCGGGACCTGGCTTCCGACATGCCTTCCTTATTTTACGAGGCCACTTTGGCGCCTGTCAGAATAGATGAATGAGCGACACGCTCGGCCTCTATATCTCAATACCTTTCTGCCGGGCAAAGTGCACCTACTGCAACTTCGCCTCGGGAGTCTTTCCGGCCAGCGAGCATCGGCCATATGTATCGCGACTGTGCGAGGAGATTCGCGGCGCGCGCCCCAGGGCAGAGCGCGAGGGCTGGTGCCTGCCGGAGCGCGTCGGAAGCATCTACCTGGGCGGCGGCACACCGAGCACGCTCGAACCGGAGTTGTTGCGGCAGATCTTCGCTGCTCTCGGGGAGAGCTTCTGTATTGAGCCAGGCGCCGAGATAACGATCGAGTGCGCGCCGGGCCAGATTCCACCTGACTTTCTTCAAGCAATGGTTGAAGTATCGGCAACGCGCGTCAGCCTGGGTGTCCAATCCATGGTCGATGCGGAAGCTGCCGCCACCGGCCGGCAGCATACCCGGGCCATTGTCGAAAACGATGTGCGCCGGCTGCAGGGTGCCGGGCTGGCCGTGAACATCGACCTGATCGCCGGCCTCCCTGGCCAGACGATGGCGAGTTGGCTCGAATCAGTGGACGGGGTCTGCGGCCTCGCCGTCGAGCACGCCAGCATCTACATGCTGGAGGTGGATGAGGACTCGCGGCTCGGTCGGGAATTGATCAGTGGCGGTCGCCGGTATGGAGCAGGTCTGGTTCCGTCGGACGACGTCATCGCCGCGATGTATGAAGAAGGCTGCGAACGGCTGGAGAAGGCAGGGCTGTGCCAATACGAAATCTCGAACTTCGCGCGGCACGGCGCAGCGTCGCAGCACAACCTGCGCTACTGGCGGCGCGAGCCCTACCTGGGAGTTGGCCTCGACGCCCACTCCATGCTGCGTACCGGCGATGGCGCCGCGACTCCCTTTTGCAATGTAATCCGTTTCGCCAACACCGACGATCTCACCCGATATATGACATATATGACAAATGAGCTGCACGGGGCCGAGTCCGTCGATCGCACCGCGCAAATGGAAGAGGCATGGTTCCTCGGGCTGCGCCTCACGCAAGGCCTCTCGCTATCGGCTCTGCGAAAGGAGTTTGGAACGGACACCGTCCTGGCCTTCGATACGGTGCTGTCCGAATTGGCTGCCGATGGGCTGATCGCTCGCGCGAGTGACCAGATAGCGCTGACAACACGCGGCCGGATGCTCTCGAATGAAGTCTTCCAACGGTTTCTGGCTTCCTCCCAGGAGGCAATGCCGTTGTCGCGGTGAACGCGAGCGATGTCCAATTTGAACATGAGACAGGAACATTTCCGGGAAACTTTCATTTCGCCCCGTCCGATTCGCTACACTGGAACTACAGACAAACAAAAAAGCCCGCGCCGGTGTGCGCGGGCTTTTCTTTTGCAGGCCTATTTTGGGCAGACCGGAAGCCGATCTATAGGCTAAGTGCTTTCGTTGGACGTTTATAGCCGTAACTCGATTGCATTCTGCTATTTACAGACCGGAGCCCGCCCTGCACACTCTATAGTGCAAGGGTCGCTCCTTAAGCCCTTTCGAAAGAGGAATTTAGCAATAACCCTTTTAGATCACCGAAGTTAGCCTCGGGACGGCCTCTAGCCCTCTGCACTGCAATGACTTACGAGACGCCCTCCGGCGCCGGAGGGGAGGGGGGAGGGGGGTGCCGGGTAACGTGACTCCTAGCTGCGTCGCGAGATTCAGGTGTGCTGCGAAATGGAGAGCGTGTTTCCATCCGGATCTTTGAACCACGCCACCTTCGCCCCACCAGGCGCGGTCCAGATGCCCAGTTCATCCTGCGCTCCCATATAGTCGTAGCGCTCGAAGACAATACCTCGCGCGGACATTTCGCGGACGTCCCGCTCGATATCCGATGACTCCCATCCAAGGATGGTGAACGGCGCCGGTGTGAACGAACCCGTGCGGGAGATGCGAATGATGTTGTCGCCCGACTGAAACACCACAGCGAACTGGTCTTCTGAAATGAAACGCAGTCCAACTTTCGTTTCGTAGAAAGCGCGTGCGGCATCGCCATTGCGCGTGGGAATGAAGGCGATCAGGTTACCGAGCGTGGCCATGCGCTGCCATAGTAGCGCATCACCAAGGTGAGCGTCCTCACGGCTTTGCCGCCTGATAGCTCAGGATCGCGTTGGTCACCAGCGCATAACTGCCGATCGTCTCACCGCGATACAGCGGGTTGTTGGCGAAGAGCAGCGTCGTCCCGCTGCCGAGATGCGCCGCGACAATCGCGGCGTGCTCGGCCATTGAGTCGGGATGGTCGAGCAGGCCGGAGACCAGCAGTTGCTTGGAATCCGCATAACGCAGCAGCACCTGCGGGCGCTGCTTTTCGGGGATGACGTAAGGATTGTTCCGCGTCTCCTCCACGGTGAGCGGCATCGGCGCCCAGGGCTTGGCCTTGGGCACGGGCGGCGGCTCAGCGAAACTGCGGTCCTGCGGCACATCAGGATCATCCGGGCCGCCGCGACCAGTGGGGCGCGGTGTCTTGGCTTCAGCACGCAACCGATGGTCGCCAGTCAGCAGGTTGCTAACGTTGAAGGCCAGGCCCTCTTCGCTGTACACAGCCGGCGCAGCCGAGTACCCGGCCAGCACCGGGCTGGGTATCGCATCTTTCTTCGTGGTCAGCGCTGTGTTCACAATGGTGCCGACAACCTTCAGGTCGCCGCGCGGCGCAACGGAGACCCCGGGGGCGAGGCCAGTGTCGATGGCGAACTCAGCCGCATCCTGCGAGGCGATGAACAAGCCGCCCTGCTGGATGAAGTCGCGCAGATGAGCGAGGCCCGCTTCGCCCAGGCCGGGGCGCATATCTGGTGTGGAGTCGATGCGGCCGAGATTCGGAGTGAGCTCGGTTTTTTGCCACGGCATGGCATTGCCCCACATCGGAATGCCGTTGAGGATGAGCTGCGAACTGCTGCCTACAGGCGCGAAGAGGATGACGTCGTACTTCGCGCGCAGGTCGGAGTCAGCTGCGACCGTCTGCGTGCTGATGTAACTGTAAGGGACGTGGAGGTTGTCGAGCGCCAACCGCCACCAGCCTTCGGGCTCTGTGTCGAGCCAGGTGTGCATCAGCGCAATCCGTGGCGCCGTGACAGCATGCGTGGCTACGCCGGGCAGATCGGACGCGACGGCGGCGCGCAGATGCAGCGGCGTGGCGGCCTTCTCCAGGTCATCACCCGGGACACCGCGCACGATCCAGGTGCCGGCTGGGTACGTATGGCCGCCGGAGGTCACGCTCGTGTCTGTCGCCGTGATGGTTGCATGAGCAAACTGATAGCGCAGCGTGATGAGCGATGGATCAGCGTGGTTTTCGATGAGGAATGTGTCGCCGGAGAGCGACGCGGTATTCGACGGCGCCGTTGGATCTTCCACGAGATGCATCGGCGCTTTCAGGATAGCGCTGTCGAGGATGCGCGCTGTATCGACGCCAAAGAGCGGCGGAAGCGACCAGCCGGTGTCATCGTAAGGATGCTTTTGCGGATCGTCCGGAGACCAGAACTGGCGGTCGAGCAAGGCGTCGGCGATGCGCGAATAGGGCTGGTCCATACGGATGACGTAGCTGCCGGCGGGAAAGGTGCGCGATGTGGGCGGCTTGGGCTTCGCGGACTTTGCGTCTTCGTCCTTGTCGGTGTCAGACGGTTTGGACGGCTGCGGCAACGAGACGGTGACAGGCGCCGTGGTCTGCTGCACCTCAACATGCTGGTCGCACAGCACGCGCAGCAGCATGGCCTGCCTGCTTGTTGACGGATCATCCGCGGAGAGCACATAGGCGGCAGGGCCATTCTGCGTGGGCTTCAGGATCGAGCGCTTGCTCTTCAAGTAGTAGTTGTTGAGGAAGAGCTTTCCGTTGTGGGCGAAGTAATCGAGCGTGGTCAGCAGCGCAGTCTCTTCATAGTTGTTGTTATCGCGCTGCGACCAGAGGACTTTGGGCAACGGCGGATTCGGCTTGTACCAGGTGCGCGCATATTCCTCCGGCGTCAGGACGCGCTCCACCGTGTCGGCGCCGGCGTTGCCGAAGGTCTCATAAAGCCGGCTGATGCCGTTGTGCATCGCGGCGAGGAACATCAAATAACCCGGGCTCCAGGTGTCGAAGTCCCCATGCGTGAAGACCCCTGGCATCCCAAACTTTTCCATCGCCTGCACGTTCGACCATCCAAGCATCTGCCATTCGTTGGTCAGGATTGGATCGATCCAACTGTTATAAGGCTCGTCGCCGACCGTGTTGTCGTAGAGGAAGGGAACCGACTCGTGCAGATCGTGCAGCACCTGCGCATGCCACGCGAGGTAGGTGTTGAGGACATTGCGCGTGAGCGCGAGGTTCATCGTCATCGCGTCGCGATTGTTGTCATGCGCGACGTAGTGACCCCAATAAAGAAGGTGTGGGTAAGTTTCGTTCGGGTGCGCCCGATGCCAGCGGTAGACATCCACTATACGATCGCGGCCATCGACCTCAACTACAGGCGTGATGAGCGTGATGACGTGGGTGCGGATGTACTGGATGTACGGAGAGTCGTCGACCGCGAGGCGGTAGGCCATCTCCATCAGCGCGGTGGGCGCCCCGGTCTCGGGCGAGTGGATGGTGCCGGTGATGTAGTAGACAGGCGTCGAGGCGGCGATGAGGGGGGCGGCCTTGGCATCGTCCATATCCAGCGTGCGCGGATCGGCGAGCTTCGCCAGGCGCGCATCATTCTCCTTCTGGTGCGCAAGGAGCGACTCGTCGGCAACCGCGACCGCGATCATCTCCCGGCCTTCTTCCGTGTGCCCAATCGTGACCACGCGCACACGTGGGGACGCGGCGGCGAGCTCGCGGAAGTACTTGTAGACATCCTCGGCGTAAGGAAGCATGTTCGGCGCGCCGGAAACGTCGCCCAGCACCTTGGCCGGTGTCGGCACAGTCTTGGAGGCAGGCAGATAGTCCGTCAGCGGCGAGTTGAATTCCGGAGCGGTAGTGTACTTGCGAATCGCCGCCGTATAGGCATCATCGATCGCCTGGTGCGGATTGCGCGCGTAATCGGGAGCCTGGGCAAGAGCGAAGACTCCGCAGCAGAGCAATGCAGCAAAAGGCAGAAGACGGACGAAACGAGACATGAAAGACTCCGTAGAAAGAGTTCCTGATGGTGGCGTGAGATGGGGCACTAGGGCGCGGGCGGAGCATGATCGCCGTACTTATTGATCCACTTCAGCTCCTCGCGCACAGCAATGTATCCATGCCAGGGGTTCTTTGATAGCGGGTGACCCTCGCCGGGAAACGTAAGGAGCGCATGTGGGATATCAAGTGACTCAAGCGCGTGCTCCAACAGGATGTCTTCCAGGAAGGCCACGCGGATATCGGCATCGCCGGCGATCATGTGCGTTGGCGTCGTGACCTTGTTCATCTGAAACAACGCTGCTTCGCTCTGGTAGACATCGGGCTTCTCCCAGGGAGGCCCACCGAGATAAGCAGCATCGTCGAAGGTAAGGTCATCGTTGCCCCAATTGGCAGCGTGCTCCACTGCCCCGGCGCCGGTAACGGCGGCGCGGAAGCGCGTGCTCTGGGTGATCAGCCAGTTGGTCATGTACCCGCCATAGCTATAACCGCCGATCACGAGATGGCCTGAGTCGGCGGTGCCGTCGGCTACCAATGCGTCCACGCCGGCGAGGATGTCCTTGCCTGGGACGGACACGATGTGCGGCGTAATTTGCTGCATGAACGTATCGCCGTAGCCTGCAGAACCGCGATAGTTGGGACGGAAGACCAGCCAACCCTCGGCGGCGGCCATGGTGGCCCAGTCATACCAATCGGCGCCGAAGCGATCTCCATCCGCATCGGCGGGGCCGCCGTGGATGAGCGTAAGCATCGGCAGATGCTTCGCATCGCGCTTGCCCGGGGGATAGATGAGCACGCCCTCGACGGTGGCGCCGTCATCGGCCTTCCAGGTGTAGGGTCGCCAGTCCGATTGCGCGTAGTCGAGATAGTGCGCATTGAATCGCGTGACCTGCTGCGCCTGGTCAAGATGCGAGGCTGAGGCGATATAAACCTCAAGCGGTTGGCGGATTCCGGAGTGTGTCATCAGGAGCGCATCGCCATGTGCGGCAGCATCGAGACCGCCATACGTGCCCGGTACGCCGGCTAGTTTCTCTGCGTGCTCGCCTTTGACGCGGTAGACCTGTGTGCTGGTGCCTTTCGTTCCAGTTGCGAGCAGCGTGCCATCCGGAAGCACGGTGTAGTCCTGCCAGTTACCGTCGAAGTCCGCACCGAGCCGCTGGGGTGTGCCGCCCTGCGCAGCGAGGGAATAAATCCGCCCCTGCACATCGCGATAGGGGCCCTCGACTGAGCCGGCCGCGGCTCCTACGGTGAAGTAGAGCCGCTGGCCATCCGCCGACCAGCGCAGGTTGCTTTCCAGCCCCTGGTTGTGGGTCAGTTGCGTGACAGCACCGCCGCTTGGGGACACGGAGTAAATTTCAGCGTCCGCCGGGTTCTCCAGTCGATGAGTCACTGAATTGGTAACGAATGCAATGGCGCCGCTGTGCGTATCGACCTTGATGGAGTCGATCGCCAGCGGGCTGCGGGCGATCACGGTTGCGCCTTCCGGAAGCGGCTGCTGATTGGGTGCTGGTGTCGGCGGCGGGGGGTTCGGTTGCGGAGCCGAAGCGGCCGGCTGCGGTA
Source organism: uncultured Acidobacteriaceae bacterium (assembly GCA_963797895.1). GTDB lineage: Bacteria > Acidobacteriota > Terriglobia > Terriglobales > Acidobacteriaceae > KBS-83. The sequence continues at coordinate 35,213 of CAWCRD010000003.1, read as the reverse complement.
TCGGCATGCGGAGCAGCACGTCACCACGGTCGTTGGTCCGGTAGCGTGTCACGTCCTTCCAGTCGCGCTCCTTCGCTTCGGTCTCGTCCTTTGAGAGTGGTTGCTGAATAGCGATGTAGATTGCCGAGCCGTCTTGCGCCCACGCAAAGCAGTGGACATCATTCTTGGTGCGATAGACCGCACGCGCCTCGCCTCCATCCGCCGAGACAATCCAGATGCGGCCGGGCGTCTCGTCTTTGTCCTTGTCATCCTTGCTCTCGGAAGGCTTCTCGTCGGGAAGAAGACGGTCCGAGGTGAACGCGATAAATCGGCCGTCGGGTGACCAATCCGGACCGCTGTCATGACCTGAGGTGGTGAGCGGCTCGAGCTTTCTGGTGGATGCACGCCACAGCCACAGATCCTGGCGGAAGCGGTTCGCCATCCAGTCGGGCTGGCGTGTCGCGATCACCGCTGCCGTTCCATCGGGCGAGAGCCGTGCAGAGGTGTACTCCGTTTCGGCCATGAAAGCGTTGAGCGTGAGCGGCGGTGTGGCCTGTGTGGTGGGAGCAGCAGTTTGTGCGGCCAGCGAAACGGTGAGTAGAAGGGCAGAGCACGGCAGAAAGCGAATGGTCATGGACACTCGAAACGAAATAAGATTAGCAATGCAAAGGCAACGCGCGAGGCTGTAGGACTACTTAACTCCATTGACGCTGGGACTATCGCGAAGGATGTCGCTCTTTTTGGCTAGCACGATAAAACAAACTAACACACCAGCAGCAAAATCAGGACTGCCCAGCTATAGCGCGGGAGCACCTGGAAAGCGACCGTCTCCTAGGGACCCCAGAAAGGAGGACTGCCTCTAGTTGCCACGCGGATATGAAGCACCTTGTCACCGCGGAGATTGCTCATCAGCGTATTCCACTCCGGGCGGTTGTGCTTGCTCGCCTCTTGTTCATCTTCCAATCAGACGAGGTCAAATTTTAGATACTTATATGTATCGTCCGGACCTGACGAGGGAATACCCCGGATCACTTGGCCATTCAGAACGAGCGCGATATCGGACACACCATCGGGATTGCTATCATCCAGACCTTCAAAATCTTCAAAGCCACATAGAGATGATCGCCCAAGTGACACTGGTGCCTGGATGTGTCATCGGGACCGCAATGCGCTTCACCACTCAGAACCAAATTGGGTGAGCGGGACTGTTAAGTCGGCGACGGTGGGGGCGGTAGCCTGGGTCGTCTGGCCGGGCGGCGGAGACGTCTTCGCGAACGCATGAGCATGTGGCGGACAGAGGACAAAGACAATGATTGCCACTCGACACAGTTGCGCGCCGAGTACCGTTCGTTTTGGAATCACCCCGCCGAGGTATCGCGTACTTAGAAAAGCGATGGACGGGCCGATCCACCGAGCAGCACGTTGCTGACGCTCGCGATGGTGTGTTGGCCCTCACTCCCGCCCCATGCAAAGAGCAGATAGACCACAGGTAAGCCGCCGGCGTGAACAGTAACTCCGGCGGTGTAACTGCGGCGCAGATTGGAGAAGTCGATGTCATCCCGCCGGAGCCCTATCTTAGCCGCATCAACAGAGAACAGGGCGCCCAGCGGAAGCCTCGGAATCGAGTGCTCGATCGATCCGCGGAGTAGCACAAGGTTAGGCGCGCGGAAACGATAGTCAGGATAGCTGGCGAGAAGAGGTTGACCGTTTAGGTCGGAACCGCCGATCGTCGGGTCAAAGTAGAAGGGAACTTCGCTGCGCGCATTCGCGAGCGAACCAGTCATCAACAGGCGAACGCCGACTGATCCCTCGTGATCGAACGTGCGAGGAACAACAGTTGGCGACGGGCACGGGACGCTTGGGTCGGGCGCGCAACTGTCCGGACCAACGCGATCATTTGGTGCCGTAAGCTGTACTTTACGATCGAGCGGAAATTCATGGCCAAGATCGGTAATCCAGCGCCGGAATGTGTATCGGGAATCGGAGACGCCCACGAACTGCTGAAAGCCGAGCGAGTAATGCAGGCGCAGGTGCTGAGCGAAAACAGCAGGTTGAATTCTCAGCCCCTCGCCTAGCTGCAGAAATGCCGGCTGGCTAGCAAGGCCAGGAGCGGTCGCTTCGCTGTAGCGGACCTCAATAGAAGGCGCGGACTCACCATGGTTTCCGCGGATCAGCGGCAATCGGCCATTGATCTCCCCATAGAGTGAGGTGCTCGCCACGCCAGTAGGCACGGTCGCACTTATGCCGGCAATCGTCTGTGTCTGACCAAACACGGTCTCGGCAACGGGTACTGTATCTGGCCCCAAGCCGTAGTAATCGACATGGTTCAGCGAGATCGACTGCACATAGAGATTGAACAGGGGCGCCGAATGAAATAGCGGCGCGGATGGCTTTCCACGCGTACTACCGTAGGTCGTTTGAATGGCGCCTCCGCTGAGGCGAAACGCCTTCATGTAAGCCCCCGCGCGCCAGGAGCCATTCGGCGATGCAACAGCATCCACGTTCCATGTGAACCGCCACTCGGATGGGCAGAAGGTGTGCGGTGTTGGCGAAGAGGCATCCGGGCAGTTTTTATGTTCCACAAAGGCTAGGCCCACCGCGAAACCGTTCTGCGGTGCGAGACTGCCGAAGGCGATATGCACTGGCTGCGCGGTAGCGAGCGCCTCCGCACATGCAGCGATGGAGCGGAGATCGAAGCTTTTGCAGTTTTGGAGTTGCTCTCCCTCGCGCCGGAAGTCCGACGCGATGCGGCCCTCGTGCCCGGTCGACTGCCCCGCACCAGGGATGGCGCACACGGCGGGCAGGAGCAAGAGCATCAGGCACCATCGGCGAATCATGGATTCTTCCTTTTTTTTGGCTTTGACTTCGCGCGAACCTTCGAGGCTTTTTGTGGGGTGCCTTTCTTTGGAGTCGCGGTGCGCGATTTAGATTTCTTGCTCACGGCTGTATCGCGATCACTCGCTGGTTTCGACGTTCCGCGCTTTTTGGATCGGCTGCGTTTCGACTCCTTCGCTGCCGCCGCGATTCTAGGCACTCTTCCGGTCGCAGGAATTCTCTGTGCTTTACCAGATCTGGTTCCGTCGCCGCGTTCTGCTGGCACGAGTGTGACAGGCGGCGATGCGGCACCTTTTCGCAGTGCTCGCGTAACTGCCCCTATGTAGCGCGCCGCGCCCCCCTCTGTGTGCACATCGCGCGCAACGTCAGGATCAACTTTCAGCAATCTCTTCTTCGCCACGTGCTGGAAGTGCGCGATCTGCCAGAGAAGCAGATCAGAAATGCGGCGATTCTTGTGAAACGCTGTCGCCGACGGTCCCGGTACGCGAATAGGTTCCATAACGGTCTCCATCTCGCTTAGTCCAGAGCGAAGCTCGGTATATCGTCATCAGCCCGCATGGCATCGAGCGATAGATAGTTCAGGAAGTTGTTGGAAGCAATCTCCCGCGGAGAACGTGCCCCGTAAGTTCCCAGCAGTAGCTCGGTAATCGTGCCAGGGATACTCGCGTGTTCAAAGACGTCATTAATGATGCTGCCCTTCTCCACCCAGGGCGAAACCAGAACTGCGGGAACGCGCACACCGAGGCGGTCGAAATTGAATGCATCGCGCGTGCCGGTATCAGCCGGCGTTGCGCTGAATCCGTCGGGCATACACGCAGGCGGCGGGACATGATCGTAGATACCGCCATGCTCGTCGTACACAATGAGTAGCGCAGTGTTTGGCCAAAGCTTTGGATTCTGGCGGATTCGGTTATAAACGGTTGCGATGAACTGCTCGCCGGCCCGCACGTCATGATCGGGATGCTGGTCGCAGGCGATCGCTTCACCACTCCCATCCAGCGCGTCGTGATCGGTATAGTTTGGTTCCAGGAACGAGTACTCCGGCAGCGCATTCCGGTCGCAGGCGTTGAGGAAATCAGAAAACGTGCCGAAGAGCGAGGGCTGGTTCTGCAGGAGGTTGACGACCTCCATCGTGGAACTCGCCTCGTCATAGTAGAAGAGCTTGCATGTGTGCTGTGGCTTTGCGGCGAGCAGACGCTCGTAGATGCTCTTGTATTTCTTTCCCACGTAAAACATGTTCATGCTTACCTGGCCGAACGAAGTGCCATAGTGAGCGAAGGCGCGGTTGCAGATCGTTGGTCCCGGTATCGAAGAGAACCATCGGTTGAAGACAGCAAACTCAGTAGCAAGCGTGGTCAGCACCGGCAACTTCTCCGGTGCGAAGTAATACAGAATCTCGTGGGAGTGCGCGACGTCCTGCTGTTGGTTAAAGTAGCTCTTCACGAATCCCTGCATCGTCGGCCGAAGCGGAGGTCCATTGCTGGGATCTCCGAATATCTGCAGGTTCACTGCGCCAAAATGGTGGTTAGGATCCGGATCAAGCTGGCTCTGATATTCCGCAAGAGGCTGCACCTGGACGAGTGATCCAGTCGTATCGGGATTCGATTCATTACCGCTGAGGCCGTCGATTTTCGGATTTCGCGCTTTCAGGCCACCAAGCATGTGGTCGAAGGAGCGATTCTCCATCATCAGAACCACCACATGTTGCAGAGCTTTGATTCCTGCCTTGTTTCTATCGAGTGGCATGTACAACCCCTCCGGGTGTCAAGTTCTGCTAACCCACAGCCCGCATTTCATGCTCCATGCCGGAGATAGCGCGTCCAACTCAAGAGCGGGCGAGTACAAATGCTTACAGGTTGTCCCAGGGATGGCCGGTTATCGTCGAACCGCGTGATATTGACACGTTAGACAATAAATTGGCAAGCATATTCCCATTACCTAAGCCGCCGGCCGGACCGGGCTGGGTCATGCGCATTCAGTTCAATTGATTCAGTACGCAACCATGGCGAAGGGTTTGGGTTCACGGCTCCATTCGTGTTTCGCGATGACTACAACTCGATAGTGACGTGTTGTCGCGTTCCGTTTCACTCTCAACCGAAATAGCAAAAATCTACGGGAGGAAGCGAATGTCGCTAGTAGAAAAGGAAAGTCTATATGGCTGCCCTTGAGGATGCAGTGCGCGGGGTATGAGCCGGCGCACGTTGGATCAGAGCAATCCTTCAGTGCCGATGCGAGGTACTCATCGGCCATCCATTCTCTGAAACAGCGGCAAGTTTAGCCAAGGCGAATGGACACGGCATTCTTCAGGAACAAACAGAGGCGCGTGCGATTCACTTGGCTGCCCCCGCGCGACTGTTTGCTCCACATTGCGAAAGCTGGTCGCGCATGTGCCGTAGATCCTGCAGTCCAGGATCATAGATGAGCGCTTCGTCGAGTGTGGTGCGGCTGCCTGTTACGTCGCCTGCCATACACTGCACACGCGCCAGATTCATCGCCAACCCGGTAATGTCCTTGTTCGCCTCGAATGCCGGCTTCAGAAGCGAAATGGCCGCATCGAGTCTACCCTGCTTTGCCTCCAGTATGCCGAGGTTGGAAAGAGCCGTGAGGTCCCGCGGATCCAGCTTAAGGACCTGCTCGAATGCCTGTTGTGCAGCCTGAGCATCTCCACGCTCCGCGCAAAGATTGCCGAATGCATCGAGCGCTGTTTTATCATTCCCAATCGAGGCTCGCTGTTGCTGCAGCAGCTTCCATGCGGCCGGCTCGGCGGATTGATCTCCCTCAAGCAGCGCCTGGTAGTAGGCCATCGCAAGATCACGCTGCGTGGCACGTGAAGAGAAGATGGGCACCAGCTCTCCGCCTGCATCATGCTCCGCGCGAGCCGATGAGGCTAAGGGAAGGCGGAGAATTCGATGATCTGTCCATGCGACGTGAGGAATGTTCTGCGCGCCGCTGTGGCGCATGTGGCAGCTTGTGCAATCGGGGTTTTCCGGATGGTGCGATGCAGCGAACTCGGGCTGGCGGTGGCAGGCGAGACACTTGGCACGAAAGAAGGTGACGCGCTGCTCCGGCGGAGGTGTGAAGTGGGGATCGTGGCAGCTTGTGCACGACATTTTGTCTCCACTCGTTCGCTTGCAAGTGCTCTGCGCGAGTTGTTCAACCTCGCTGACGCCACGGGTGGTCAGACTATTGCCAGAATAAACATAGAAGGCGAAATAGTCGGAGATAGGCTCGCCCGGACGGTAGTTAAGCGCTGAATGCCCAGCGCGTTCTATCGATACGTCGCCTTCCAGATGACAACTGATACACACGGAGTCGCGTCGCTCAGGATTCAGGTGTGCCGGATTGACGATCGGCGCTTTGCCACGGCTGCTCACATGCTGTTGCGCGTCGCCGTGGCAGGCTTCGCAGGTGATGCCGCCGTGGAGAAATGGGGCGCCTGCATACCGGTTGATTGTGCCGGCATCGCTGGGCTGCACCTCACTCATGTGACACCGTAGGCAATTCGTTTGCATCGGCAGAGCGGGTGGCATCTGCTTCATTTCTTCGAGACCGGGCTTCATGTCGTAGTTATGAGAGGCTGCATACCAGGCGACAGGGGACTCAAAGAGATATCTGTTTAATCCGTAGATATAGGTCGTACCCAGATGCCCCGAGCCAAGAAAGTAGCTCAGCAGATACTGTCCGGACATACTGGCATCCTTCTTGCTTTGGAAGCTCAGTTCCGCTATTCCGCTTTTGTTTGAGATTGTGTACTTCGTATCGCTGCCCACATGGAAGAAGGTGCCCGGTATGAGATTGTATTTAGCTGTTCCGCTGGCATGCGCCATCGGCGTGGAGAGATAGTGCTGAAGAATCTCTCGATGGCATTGCCCGCATACTGCATCGGCCACACGAACGGGCGTCGGCTGAGGCGCCTGCGCTCTCGATAGGAGTGGAGGCAACAGCAGGATCAGAAGTGCAGCGCTGGATCGCATTCACTTACGCTTTTCCGGTGGGCACTTCGGACAATACTCGGCTGTAACTCCGCGGCCCTGCTCGACAGTAAGAATGCGGTCGACTCCAGGAACGGCGACTTTCTCGGCCGGCCCCCCTCCCGGCCAGCGAACTTCTACAGAATCGATCGATGTCGCGTCGCCCAATCCAAAGTGCACACGTGGATCGTTTGAGGATGCGAAGCTACCGCCACTCAGCACGTCGCCTCGCTGCCTGATCTTTCCCGCGGTCACAAATACCGTTGCTCCCACAGCATCCCGCGGCTTACCCGCGCCTCCGATAAGTCCGAACTCAATCCAGTGGTGCTGATCGGGATTGGCATTGCGCAGCAGAGTGGGGCTGGAGTCCAGATTGTTCAACACGACGTCGATCTTGCCATCGTTAAACAAATCACCAAACGCCGCGCCACGCGCAGGGATGGCCACCGCGAGGCCCGTGCCTTTGACTGCGGGCACAAGCGTGAATGTACCGCCGCCGGTGTTTCGCAACAGCAGGGGACGCTGGGCGAAGCTGGTGCCCCAGTCGTGCTGGTCCACTTGTTTATAGACATGACCATTGGCGATGAAGAGGTCTTTCCAGCCGTCGTTGTCGTAGTCGATGAAGCCGTCTCCCCAACTGAGGAACGGAATCGTAGCCTTGGCGATTCCAGCTTCATAGCTTGAATCAGTGAAATTCAGATCGCCTTCGTTACGGTAAAGCACCTTGTAATCATCTGAGAAGTCGGTATTCACAATGTCCAGTCGACCTACGTTTCTGTCGTCGCCAACGGCGATTCCCATCGATGCGGTCTCACGTCCGTCGTGGTTGACCGCATAGCCAGATTCGAAGCTAAGGTCTTCGAAAGTGCCGTCGCTCTTATTCCGGTAGAGATAATTTGGCGTGGAGTCATTGGCAACAAGAAGCTCAGGTTTTCCATCGTCATTCAGATCGACAAACAATGACGCCAGGCCAAAGTAGCCCGGTGCATCTGCGACTCCTGCTTTGTCGCTAACATCGGTGAAGTGTCCATCGCCATCGTTATGGAAAAGATGATCGTGCTCGCCTCTCAATCCACGAGGACCGCAGAAGACGCTCGTGCCCCGGTACTGGCAGTAGTTTGAGACAACCGAGTTGGAGCCCGCAGCAGGCGGATTGTGGAAGTCGTAGTAGGTATAGCCCGGCACAAATAGGTCCAGCCTTCCATCGCCGTCGTAGTCGCCAAAGGTTGACCCAGTAGACCAGCCGCCAAGCGTAACACCCGCTTTCTCCGCAACGTCCGTAAACGTGCCGTTGTGATTATTGTGGTACAGCCGGTTCTTTCCCACATTTGTCACGTACAGGTCGGGCCAGCCATCGTTGTCATAATCCCCAACCGCAACGCCTACACCCCAGCGATCGTTCGTCACATCGGCCTGCATTGCGACATTTGTGAACGTGCCATCATGATTGTTATGAAAAAGCGCAGCATGCTGAGGCTCCGCTTTGCCGTTCATAGCTTCGTATTTCATGCCATTAACGAGATAAATGTCGAGCCACCCATCCTTGTCATAATCCAGCAGCGCCACACCGCTGCCGAGCGACTCCACAATGTAACTCTTTTCTGCAGAACCGCCAGCGTAACGCCAGGTCGTAAGCCCAGCCTGGTGAGATATGTCCTGAAAACTAACCGCACCGGACTCCACAAAGCCGCCCGCGGTGATGGGACGGTGCTCCGTATCATGAACCGGGGCATACACTCCTCCGGTGCTTGCTCCCCCTTGAGTGGTTTGGCTGGCCGTGGACTGCTGCGCAGTCACGGAATAGCAGGCAAGCGCGAACACAAGGACGCCAACAGCGAACAAAACACACGCAGGCGAGCTCCGCATGCAATGCGGCCACTGCGATTCAGTGAGCGGTGCTTTTGATATCCAGCGATTCATTTGCCTGCGCGGCAACTCCTTCGCTCTGCCGGCGCTGCAAGCGCCCGTAGGTACGGGTCTCCTCCTGCGCGGCCGCTGTATTGCCCTGCGCCCTATATACGGAAGCGAGAAGGAAATGAATCGAGGGCTCGTCAGGGCTCTCCTTTTCTGCAGTCTGCAGGTCAGGCAAGGCATCCTGCGGCTTCCCGCCTTTGATCAACGCACGCGCGCGGTCGACCTTGGCCTGCATCAGATCAGGACACAGCGTTACCGCCTCATTCAAGTGCGTGAGCGCCTCACCGGTGTCGCCGTTAGCCTCCAGCATGGAATTGCCCAGCTTCCAATGAGCCATGCAGTTGTTTGGATCGTGTACCAACCCGGCCTCGAACTCTGCGCGCGCCGAATCCCATTTGCCGATAGACCAGTACGCGTTGGCCATGTGTATATGCGGCTCTGGTTGGATAGGGGCAAGATCGATCGCCTTCTTGTACTCCACCAGAGCTCCATCGTAGTTGTGCATGCTCTCGTCAATCTCGCCGGCCACTTCATGTGCTACCACCGAATTGGGATCGATTTGATTGATCTTCCCGAGCGAATCTTCCGATAGCTGCAAGTAGGTTTTGCCGAGCAGATACCACGCCTGCTGATCTCTCGGATTCTCCTCTGTGTAGGGTTTCAGGACTTCGACGGCGCCTTCGTAGTTGTGAAGGCGGATACGCGTCTTCGCCAGCGACATTTGTATCAGAGCGTCTTTCGGATTCGCGTGGAGGGCGATCTCCAGAGGCTCTTCTGCTTTGTCCGCCTGACCTGTTTCCAGATAGCTCACGCCCAGCATGGCTGATGCAGTCGGCATGTTTGGGTTCAGCTTCAGGCCATGGGCGAGCGTCTCGGCAGCATGTACGTAGTCGTGTTGGTTGAAGTAGAGCCGTCCCAGGTTGTTGTAGGCAGGGGCGAGATGCGGGGCGAGGCGGACCATCTCGCGATACTTCTGGATCGCCGTGGCATTATCATCCCGCTGTTGAGCGGCCTGCGCTTCCGCATAGAGCTGCTGCACCTGCGGCGTGACTTCCTCGTTTTGCGGCAGTGCGTGGAGCGCTACACGAGCGCCACAAAACGACAGCGCCCAAAGAGGCATCGCGACGATCCATTGGCGGACGCGACGCGAGGCAGGACATGGATGGGCCGATTTCATGACATACGCATTATTCCGCATTCTGGTGACTGCCGAAACAAGAAACCGGGCTGCAAATTCCGCAGTCCGGTCGGGAGGACATGAACCGTTGTTGAGCCTCAGAATTCTAATCGGAACTGAACCTGGCCTTGTCGGTTGTTCTGATTGCTGCCGAAGTTTGAATTGTATGCTCCCTGCTGGGTTACCTGCCCAAATGTGCCGTTGCTCTTGTTTGCATCAGGCGGATAGAAGATCGTGCGGTTGAATAAGTTAAAGTAATCGATTTGCAGAATGCCCTGAAAGCGCTCACCGAAGTAGAAGTGCTTCCGAACATTGGCGTTTTCATTGTAGTTAGCCGGCCCACGGAGCTCTGTATAGTTCCTGAGCGCATCGCCCAACACGTATGGCGATGGAGTGAGTGCAAAACCGTTGGGGTTAAATACCTGCGCGATTCCCTTTCCCACAAACTGATCCCGGACCTTTTTATAGGATGCGGTGCTGAGCTTTACGCTGGAAACTCGATTCGGACGCAATGTCACATTTGGCGCACCGCTGGGCTGTCCCGGATATGGGTTTCCGTTTTCCATGATCTGGCCATTGTTGCAGCTGCATAGCGGCTGGCCGCCTTCATAGTCCAGTATCCAACCCACCTGCCAGCCGCCTAGAATCTGTCCGGCCACTCCTTTATTGGTGAAATACGTCTTACCAGGGCCGATCGGCAACTCATAAGTGCCACTCACTTTGACGGTATTGGTCTCGTCTGCACCAGATATGCTCCATTCAGGTTTCTGGTTGTACTTATTCAGAGCGGCTGCGGTAAAGCTGCCAAAGCCACTGCTGGTGTTATCCCACAACCTGGAAAGTGTGTACCCGGCCAGGAACGACAAACCATTGGTGAAACGCTTTTCAGCCTGAAACTGCAGACCCTGATAATAGGTCGTTCCGGAAGCTTCAAAGTTGTTATAGATGTACGAATACTGGGGAAAAGGTGTCAGAGACTGAGCAAGCGTCGCTGATCCGCCGAAGTCGTTTACAAAGTTTGGATAAGGAAGTGAATAGCCCGCTGCCTGTGCCGAGCCATCCGCAAAACTGAGCTGCAGATTACTACCAAGAGCAAAGTACTTCGGATCGAGTTGGTTGGGTACATTCAACTGGCTGGGCAAATGGATCACGCGGTTCCCCAGCCAAGCCACCGTTAAGAAGGTGTTATAGGGCAGTTCCCGTTGCACGTTCACATTCCACTGCTGGCTGTACGGGGCGAAACCGTCATTCTTACTGAAGTCATTGATCTGAGTTCCAACGCCAAGGCTCGGGCTTAGTGGCGTAGGCGAGGGGTTGGGCATGATGTTGCTATCCCAGCTTCCATAAGACGAAGCTGTACCGCCTGTTGAGCCGCGAGTGAAAGAACCGACCAGCAGGTTGCCATAGTTCACGGCCACCTTGTTGGTTCCGTATTCATATGCGCCGCCATTCAGGAAGGCCACGGAGAATCCCGCCTGGACCACCATCTTGTTGCTGACCTGATAGGCAAAGCCCAGGCGCGGCCCGATGTGGCCCCAGTGAATGTCCGCACGGTTGAAGCCGGCGCAGAGGCTGCAGTTGCCCAACTGGGTAGCGGCGCCCGGCAGATTGCCCGCTGCAGGATTCTTTCTGTTCGGATCGAAGAAGACCACCAGGTTGTTGACCTCTGTGAAGGGAACCTGGATATCCCAACGCAGACCCAAATTCACGGTCAACTTGGGTGTGATCTTGATATCGTCCTGAATGTAGGGAGAGAAATCCAGGTTTCGTAGACGCAACTCCTGAGAGTTGCTCCGGTTTGCAGAGTTTGGTAAACCCAGCAGATAACTGGCAAAAGCGCTGCCAGTCGTGCTTGTATTGGCTGGGTCCGCTGTCTGGATCTGGCTGAATTGGAAACGGCCGCCTTCAGTCTGATCTTCGTTATCGTCCTGATACGACCTGCGGAACTCCCACCCTATGTTGAAAGTATGGCGGCCGTGACTCCACAGGTAATTGTTCACAACCGCGATGCCGAGTTTGCGATTGATGGACTGTAGCCATGCACCACTTGTGCCCCAGCTAGTAGGAGTGTGTGATCCATCAAACGTAATGTTCGTGGGAATAATGCCATCTGCAACAGCGGGGAAACTGTACTTGGTTTGGTTGAACTGGTTATTGATCTCGCCGATCCAGCCGAAGCCAGCCGTCATCACCAGTTTCGGAGTCAGCGTGTTGTTATAGCTCAACAGGAATCCGCTGCCTACCGAAGGCTGATATTTCATGCTGTTCAGCGGGTTAGGCTGAACCACGAAGGGGTGATTGTCGAAGGCGTAATAACTGTAAGTGTTGCGCCATTGGCTGTAGTGAATTGATTGGGTCGGCGTCAGGACCTGGTCAACGGTAAAGCCCCACACGTGCTGAATGTGCGGATTAACGAATGGAGCGTAGCTCTTGTTGGAGTCAAGGCCGCCGACGCCGCTGCCGGGACGGTCCGGATTCGGAAGATACTGAAGCAAGCTAGCCGAGGTAGGACTGATCCGGTCAGGCGGAATGATGTTGCCGGGAAACTGCTGCCCGGTGAGCGGATCGAAAATCGGGATCAACTGACCGGTGCTGCCGTCGACGAAATCGCTGAAGTTGCCTGTCTTCTCTAGAGCCGTGGGAACCGTCGAAACATCCGTGTCTAAGTTGTTCTGCTTGTACCACTCCTGGCTGTAGTGGCCGAAGGTCCGATCGTGTCCGTTATATAGCTTGGGAATCGAGATTGGACCGCCCACGGTGAAGCCATAGTTGTTCTCGTGATCCGTCGGAGGATGGGTTGAGCCACCCCACGCCGGCCCGTTGAAGAAGCCGACCGAATCGAACATACTGTTGCGGTTAATCTCAAACAGATCGCCATGATATTGATTAGTGCCGGAGGCCATTTGGTAGGTGAGAGCACCCTGGCCGAGGCCGAACTGCGCTGAGAAGGTCGAACGCTCAACGCGGAACTCCTGCACCATCTCGTACGGAGGATTGAAGTTGGTGGTGTAACCCTCCGTCTCCGGCTGGGGAGCGGGAATACCGTTGTAAACAATCTCCTGCTCGAAGTCGACGCCGCCACCGATGCGGTGAGAGAAGGTGCTGCCTGTAATGCCGGGAGCCAGGAATTGCAATTGGTCGATTTGACGGCCGCGGCCGGAAACTTCCGTAGGAAGCGCCTTCACCACCACGGGCTCAATCGTCGAACCCAACTGAGGCGCGGTCGTATTTAGAGCGATGGAACTCGCTTCGACTTCAACCGTCTCGTTCACTGCACCGTTGGTCAGCGAGAAGTTGATGGTGGCGGTTGTACTTACTTCAACGTTGACGTGATTCTGGACAGACTTTTTGAAGCCCGTCTTTTCCACTGTGACGCTATAGGCGCCTGGAATGAGACCTGTCACCGAGTAGGTTCCGGCGGTGCTGGTGACCGTTTTGCTCGAAACGGAGGTGCCCTCGTTCGTCACCGTCACATTGGCGCTAGGAATGACAGCGCCGGATTGATCCGTCACGGTTCCGGTGAGGCCAGCATTCGCCTGCCCGAACGCACCGCGAGCGGCAAACAGCACCAAGCACAACATCAACAACTGGATCGCAAGTTGAGTGGAAAGACGTGGCGTACCACGGTCTTGGAATCTGGATCTCACAACCGCCTCCTGAAACACTAAGTGGTACAAATCGCTGACTGCTATAGAGCCGCTCTAAGTCGGTCTCTCCGTGGGGGCCCGGGTATTCCCTGTGGTAACGATCCCATCGCGAAATCAATGGGGTGCACGATAGCGATGCCACGGTTGCACTGTCAAGCAAAATGTCAGGCAGCTCTGTAAGAGCCGAAAACAGCGGACTTTGGGTTCTTAAGCTAGCTGGCCGTTCGCGGCGGTGGATACGGAAGCTGTTTCAACACGCAGCGATGTACACGGCGTGTCAGCGCGGCCGAGAGCGGGTGGCCTAAAGTCGAACACCAGGCTGCAGAAATGGGTTGGTCTCGCGCTCCTCAGCCAGCGTGGTCTCCTCCCCGTGGCCGGGAACGACCAACGTGTTTTCCGGCAGGGTGAGGAGGCGACTGTGAATGGAGCGAAGGAGGGCACGACTATCGCCGCCGGGCAGATCGGTCCGTCCGACGGAGCCGGCGAAGAGCGTGTCACCGGCCAGGAGCAATTCCTGCTTTGGGAAAAGCAGGCAGATGCTACCGGGGGTGTGGCCGGGGGTATGGATGACCTCGGCTTCGAGGCCGGCGATGCCGGTGGAGAGGCCATCTTCGGCGCTCTGATCTAGCGCAACCTTCTCCGGCGTTGGCATGCCGAGCCAGCCAGCCTGGACGTCTAGCATGGCGACGAGCGGCAGGTCCTGCTGATGAAAGAAGACGGGCGCTCCAGTGATTCGTTTGAGCTGCGCGGCCCCGCCAATATGGTCGATGTGCGCGTGCGTGACGATGATCTGCTTCAGCGTCAGGTAATGACTTGCGAGACGCGCGAGGATGCCGGTGATCTCGTCGCCGGGATCGATCACCATGGCCTCCTGTGTCTCAAGATTTGCCAGGATCGTGCAGTTGCAACGGAGCGGGCCAACGGAGAAGGTTTCACGGAGCAAATTCGACTGCATGCCCTGATGGTAGCCCGGCTGTGTCTCTAATGTACGTACTCGGTAACAGCGCGGGATTACTGCGAGATTACTAATTGCAGGTCTGGCTGCAGGATACGGCAGGTTATAAACAGCAAAACGCAAAGTGTTATTTCGAAAACGGCTTAATGCCGGTTACGTGCGGAGAAGCGCATACAAGAGAGCTGGTCCGTCCGGTCGAGAGGCCACAGTCTTTGCCGTCTTGCAGTGCTTGCGCCAAGGTTCACGCCCGTTTGTCGATTGTGAGAGGACCGACCATGCCGCTGGGACAGCCCGGAACTTCAAGGTCCACGCGCCCGCCTGGCGCAGACCAAGCGGCCGATGTCCCTGTTCGCACCACATTGGAAGTCCTTTTCTATGAGAGCACCGTGCTTTGGGCCAGTGCCACCGCTCTGCTGGGCGAAGAGGGCCGGCTTTCCTATAGCGATCTGATGGTGCGGGCACAGAACGTCGCGGCAGTGCTGAAACGTAAAGGGATGCGCCATGGCGACCTGGTCGGTATCGTCGGGCTGCGGACTTTCAGCTCGATCGCGGGAATTCTGGGGATTCTGCTGGCCGGCGGCGTGTATGTGCCCTTCGATGTGCAGGGCCAATCTTCGGAGAAGCTGGCGCGCCAGGTGGATGAGAGCGCGATCCGGCTGCTGGTGACAGATGGCAGCGACGAGGCGGGAGACCGGCTGCCGTGGGCGCGCCGCATCATGATCATCGATGCGTCCAGTTTGGAGCGGGAGTTTATGCCGCTCTTCAGCGAGGTGAAACTGCCACACCGGTTGCCAGAGGATCCCGCGGCTGTGGTCTTCAACGCGGTGGGGCACGGTGTTCTGGTGACCCATGCCGGCATTGTGCGGCTGGCGACATCCGGCGTCGTGATGGAGTTTCGCTCCTCGGACACGGTGCTGCTGCATGCGGGGGCGCAGGAGCACACGTTCCAGATGGAGCTATGGGGACCGCTGCTGGCTGGTGGCACAGTCGCGCTGGCTCCGCAGGGCTGGCTGACATCAGCCATGCCGGCCCATGAGTATGCACGAGTGATGCGGCGCTTCCGCGTATCGGCGATCTGCGCGCGGCCCACGCTGCTGGAGGAATTGGCGAAGGAGCCGCTGGCGCCTTTGGATCAGGTGAAGCAGGCGGTGGTGGATGCGACGGAGCTTGCGCCCGCGCTGCTGACCCGGCTGAGCGGTGGCGACCGCGCAGTGCGCGTGAGCGGCGGCATAGGCGCAGCGGAAACCACAAGCTATGCAATAAGCGTGCAGGTGAACGTGGAACAAATGGGCCGCGCGACCTCCGTTCGAGGCAGTGATGCAATGGTGTTGATGCCGGACGGACACGAGGCCGCTACTGGCACATTAGGCGCGCTGGCAATTACGGGGGACGCGCTGGCGATTGGATATCTGGGGCAGCCGGAGGCAACACTGGCAGCATTTACCGAGGCGCATCGTGACAACAACCAGCGGCTGCGCTGCTTCCGCTTGCCAGTAAAAGCGGCGCGGCTGGCAGATGGCAGCCTGCTGACCGGAGAGGCCGCGGTAATCGCGGCTGCCGCAGTCAAAGCCGCTGAGAAGCGAAAGGGAACGGCGGATGACGTCGAGGCTCTGCTGCTGGAGCATCCGCTGGTGCGGGAATGCGTTGCGCTATCATCCGCACCGGGCGAGCGCGTGACTTGCGTGTTCGCCACGCTGAAGCAGGGGGAAGATCCGCGCGCTGAACGTGCACTGCGCGAGCATCTTGAGAGCCAGCTTCCTCACGAGGCGCAACCGTCGGCGCTGATCCTGTTACCCCGCATTCCGCTGAACGCCGAGGGGAAACCGGATCGCGTGCGTTTGTCGGCGCAGTGCGAGGCGGTGCTGCGGCGGTACACGCCGGGTCTGCCGCCCGAAGTGCTGCCGGAAAAGCAGACGGATATCGTGCGAAGCATCTGGCAGCGGCTGCTGCACCGTATGCAGGTTGATCCGGATGAGGACTTCTACGCAAGTGGCGGAACTTCGGTGCAGCGCATCCGCCTATACGCAGAGCTGAACCAGCGCTTTCCCGGCGCGTTCACGATGACCGAGCTGCGCTCTCTGAATACCATCCGCAAAGTGATCCAGCATCTCAATAGTGATGTTGCACGCGAACGCATGCTGGCCTCAGAACATCGCGGCGCGTGAGACCCAGCTCGATGACGTTCGCGTAGTTCATTTCGCCCATCGCACTCGGCTGCCCAGTCATGTACAAACAGAGCGCGCGGCTGTGCAGCGTTGCAAGCGGTCGTTTTTTGTCGGAGGCAAGATGGACTTGAGGCGAGCGAGACTGTGTGCGGTGGCGGTATTGCTGGCGGCGGGAACCGTGCATGCCGCGGCACCGGCTGGCGATGAAGCGGCGCGATGGAGCGAGGCGAAGGCGCAGCAGTGGTATGCCTCCCAGTCGTGGCTGGTGGGTGCGAACTTTCTTCCGTCGGACGCGATCAATCAGCTTGAGATGTGGCAGGCGGAGAGCTTCGATCCGCAGGAGATCGATAGGGAACTGGGCTGGGCCGAGGGGCTGGGCATGAACACGATGCGGGTGTTTCTGCATGACCAGCTCTGGCACCAGGACGCCCCGGGTTTCCAGAAGCGCATCGATACGCTGCTCACCATTGCGGCGAAACATCACATCAAGCCGATCCTGGTGCTGTTCGATTCGTGCTGGGACCCGGACGTCAAGCTGGGACCGCAGCGCCCGCCGATTCCGGGCGTGCACAACTCCGGTTGGGTGCAGAGCCCGGGGGCGAAGGCGCTGGAGGATGCGGCGGAGTATCCGCGGCTAAAGACCTTCGTCGAGGGCGTGATCGGCGCGTTCGCGAACGACGATCGCATCCTGGCGTGGGATCTTTGGAACGAACCGGACAACGAGGGCGGCGGGGATTACGCGAAGCTCGAGCCGAAGGATAAGGAAGCGCTGGTCGCAAAGCTGCTGCCGCAGGTGTTTGCCTGGGCGCGCTCGGCGCATCCAACGCAGCCGCTGACTTCACCGCTGTGGCATGGAGGACGGTGGGATGAGCCGCAGAATCTAAATGCGGTGGAGCGCACGCAAGTCGAGGAGTCGGATGTGATCAGCTTTCACAACTATGGCTGGCCGGAGGATTTCGCGAACCGTGTGCATCAGTTGGAGCGGTATCACCGGCCGCTGATCTGCACAGAGTACATGGCGCGGCCCATGGGCTCGACCTTCGACGCGATTCTGCCGCTGGGAAAGCAACTGCACGTTGCGATGATCAATTGGGGATTTGTGCAGGGCAAATCGCAGACGTGGATTCCGTGGGATAGCTGGAAGCGTCCTTATGTGGAGGAGCAGCCCCCTGTGTGGTTCCACGATGTGCTCTATCCGGACGGGCGGCCGTATCGCGAGCGGGAGGCGGAGATTCTGCGCGAGGAGACGGGACGGGGTACTGGCCGTACAGGCACACGCGCCGTCGGCGCCAGCCGTTAGGTTCGCTTCCTTGGTCGCACGTGGCGAGTAACGCGACCCGCCCCCTCCCCCTCCCGGTGCGGGAGCGTGCGTCCTAAGTTGCGCTGAATCATGGAAATAGAGCCTCTCCCGAGGGTCAAATTCGTCTTTCTAAAGGACTTATCGCTTCATTCGTCATTCCAAAGGAGTTAGCGGCGTCAACACGTCAGTGACAGTTCCTAATAAGGAAAAGCCACCGCTGAGGTGGCTTTTTCGTGTTTCTCGCTCTATTTCCAGTGTAGCGAACTGAACAAAATAACCGGCCAACTTCGTCGGCTTTATTCTTCGTGGTTCCCGAAATAGGCGGTTCGCGCTCCCCGGTTATGATGGCGGCGAGCGGAGGCGTTGATGTCCACGAAAGCGGATGGGAGTTTGCTTGATGCGCTGCTGGATTCCTGGGATCGGAACAACACCATTCTGGTGAATCTGCTGCGCGCTGTGCCGGAGGGCGGGCTGGATGCGCGTGCGGTGGAGGGCAGCAAGACGGTGCGGGAGATGTTCCTCCACATTCACGGGACACGGCTGTTCGTTCTTAGCGAGGATGCGCCGGAGTTCGCCCTGGAACCGCTGAAGGAGGGGTGGCGGGAAACGCGCGATCCGGATCGCGTTGCCGAGATGCTGAACGAGAGCGCCATCGCGGTGCGCGCCGCATTGAAGGACCGGATGGAGACGGGCAAGGAGATGCTGGTCCGCTACGATCACCCGATCCTGCTTCTGCAACACATGGTGTGGCACGAGGGTTATCACCACGGCCAGATCAAGCTGGCGCTGAAAGCGATGGGCCGACCGCTGGACGATGAGGAGATCGGGCGGGTGACATGGCATATGTGGTTTGACAAGACGGAGAAGTAACGACGACCGTGTGGGCGCTTCGCGCCGACGGAATTCCTGAGGAACTATTCCACCCTGTGCTTCCAGCGTTGAAGCCCGGACTCGCGATTGGTCAGACTGCGGTGGCTGGTGCCGAGTTTTGTGCGAGAAGTTCTTCGAGGTCGAGCGGTTCGGTGGCCATGGCGAGATTGCCGTGCGGGTCGCGGGGCCATTCGGATTCGGGGCGGTCCCAGTAGAGCTCGACGCCATTGCCGTCCGGGTCGCGGAGGTAGAGCGCCTGGCTGACACCATGGTCGGCGGCGCCTTCGAGCGGAATGTGGGCGCGTACGAGGCGGCGAAGGGCGTCGGCGAGCTCGGCGCGCGTGGGATAGACGATGGCGAGGTGATAGAGGCCGGTGGTGCCGGGAGCGGGCGCGGGGCCGCGGTGGCTCTCCCAGGTGTTGAGGCCGATGTGGTGGTGGTAGCCGCCGGCGGAGAGGAAGGCGGCGGTGTTGCCGATGCGCTGCGTGACCTTAAAGCCGAGAACGTCGCGATAGAAGGCGAGTGCGCGATCGAGGTCGGCGACCTTGAGATGGACGTGGCCTATTCGGGTTTGTGGGTGGATGGCTGGCACGGTCATTAGACTGGACGTGGGTCAAAACGGTGCGGCCAAAAACCCAATCTGACTCTCCGAGACGGGGCACCGAATCAATGTTCCGGAAACGACACTGGCCAGCGACGGGCACCGTGAATGATGGCAAGAATACGGACGGAGGACTCCCGGATGCGGTAGGCGATGAGGTAAGGACTCCCGGTTACGACCAGTTCACGCGTTCCACGGATGCGCCCGGTGCGACCCTTTTCCGGGAAGAGGTTCAGGCTCTCTGCGGCACGGTAGACGAGGAGCAGTTGCCGGTCTGCAGCCTGGGGCCTGTCACGCGTAAGGTACTCGTGAAGTTCCGAAAGCTGACGAGCTGCCAGGCCGGTCCAGATGACGCGCATCCGATTGTCAGGCCCTGACCTTCGTGCGACCGCTCCTCTTCGAGCCCTTCAGCAGTGAGCCGACGAGCCGGCCCACCTCTTCGTGGCTGACATGCTCGCCGGCGTTGTCCTGGCGGATGCCTTCTCGTATCAAAGTGATCTGATATTCGTTCAACGAGAGATATTGATCCACAGCTTCGTTAAGGACGAAGCTGCGGTCGCGCTGCTGAAGCTCGGCGAGAGCATCGAGCGCTTTGATCTTGTCGCCGGAGGCACGGAAGGTGACTGTCTTCTGCTGCATTCTTCAAGAATACGTCGTAATACAACAGAAGACAATCGGGGAGTGTAGCAGCTGGCCGGTCGGTTAGTTCTTGACGGTCATGGCCTCGGAGTCCACTGCCTTTTTACCGGTGAGGCCTTCGAGGCCTGCGAGGACGCCGCGGTAGTCGTTCTTATCGCATTGCATGGCGAAGCCGCCCTTCTTGTCGCCATCCTGCCATTTAGGGAATGTCGGTATCCCACATTTACTCCGGTCACTCGGGCAAAGGCTGAGCCAGCCGCGCCCCCTTGTGCGCGCCCATCACTATTCCATCGCGAGCAGCAGGTCTTCGATAACTTGCTCTAAGCCATTGTCGGTTAACGCCCCAAGCCGATCCGCCAACGTCGGTGAGAACTCTGCAACTCTATTGTGATTTATCTGGTGCCAAACAGGCAGTATCAGCTTCCTTCCGTTTACTTCACGGCTTGCCAAGCCGTTTAGCTCCTGCTGCGGCCAATGCTTTGCGAAGAAGTGTTCACTGAGGATGACGATGCCGAATTTTGAATTGGCAAGCCCGCGGTCAATCGACGCTCGCAAGCTGTCACCAACCTTCAGAATAAATTCGTCGTACCAGACTTCCAGACCTCGTTCCTTGAGTTCATTAGCGAGTGGCGTAGCGATGACGGCCTTGTCCTCGGAAGCGTGAGATATGAATACATCCCATCTCTTGCGACTGTGGCGAGTGTCTTTTTGAACTGCCACACGAGCCTGACTACTCGGCGGCTTTAACGAGTCAGCCCTTATTGATTTCTTTTGCCGGACTGGAAGGCCGAGGTCAACGGAGGCTCTGCGAGCCGTCTCAATCTGTTTCTTACGGGTTTGCACATGCAGGGTGGCAAGGTGCAGCAGTTCGTCATTTAGCTGTACAGCGCTGTTGCGCAGCCTTCCCAGATATTGCTTTACCTCTCCGAGGCGGCGCTGATAATCACCTTTGATGTCGATTGGTATATCGGGAAGCGTCTCGTAAATGAACTGTAGTTCGTCGCCCTCAACTCTGCCTCTTGGAGGACTGAGCGAGAACGAAGAGGGCTGTACATTGAACAGTTCGGCTTCTCCAGTAAATGGCATATGAATCGTGTAGATCGTTCCCGGCATGTAGAACGGCCGGGAACGATCAAAAACAGCCCGCCGGCGATCTTGACTAACGTCTATCTGTGCCGGCTCCTGAGAAGATTCAATCCTGTCTTCTCTGATCTCCGGAACGGTTAGATCGTGCTTCGTCGCGAATTTGTTGATGAGGTCAGCTTCGTTTTCGGAAAATAGCTCCATTTCCTGAGCGGCATATATGTCATCGCGAAGCCGCTTCTTCTGGTTTTCGCAGACGGAGTACATGTCGACTTTGTTGAACAATAAAGTTTCCCGATTCATCTCACCAAATTGTGTCACAAAAAAGTCCAGCTCGGGCAGTTGCTCGTCTATAGCGGCGGTCGTAGGCAATGAGTTAATACGTTCGTGGCGCAACGCCAGAGTGAGTTCATTGATATGGCGATCGTAGGAAGCGAAATGGCCCGCAGCCGACGGCAAGTCGGTCGAATCATCCGCGAAGCGGAACACGTTCAGCCGCCGCAAGTGGGATTCCCGCATCGTCGGAATTTTGCACGCGGCGGAGTATTGTCATTGAAATATGGATAGACGTGGATTTCTGAAGATGAGTGCGGCTGGGGCCGGCTCACTGGCGATGGCACATGCTCTGGCTGAAACGCGAAGCGTGACTCCGCTCGATCTCCAGCGGCATCGCTTTGGTGTGAACTACACACCGAGCCGCAATTGGTGGTTCTGCTGGAACGACTGGGATGCCGACTCCGTGAAGCGCGATCTGGACGCGATTGCCGCGCTGGGCGCGGACCACTTGCGGATCCTGCTGGTGTGGCCCTATTTCCAACCGAACCCCACCTATGTAAGCGCGCTGCACCTGGACAGGCTGGACCAGATGCTGACGATGATGGGTGAGCGGCGGATGGACGCTCTGGTGACAGTGTTTACGGGGCAGTTGAGCGGATGGTATTTTCTGCCGCCGTTTCAGAAGGATCGGGATGCGAAGGCCGGTGAAGCTTTCTACAGCGACCCGACAATGTTCGCCGCGCAGGAGTTATTTGTCCGTGAGCTGCCGCGGGTGATGCAACGCCACACGAACATCATCGGCTTTGATCTGGGCAATGAGGTGAATACATGCTGGAGCGCTCCGGCGGCGATGGGCGATGCGTGGATGACGAAGATGCTTGCGCTGATGCAGCGGGAGCTTCCGGGCAGTTTGAATGTGAATGGCGTCGATCACCATCCGTGGTTTGATGGGCAGACCTTTTCGCCACGCGCGCTGGCAACGCAGCGTTTCCCGGTGATGCATTGCTACCCGTTGTGGACGGGAGCGCTGAACTATGGCGGACCGATGGATGCGCCGAGTGTGAAACTGCTGGCGTCGATGGCGGCGTTGATCCGGTCGTATGCGGGCAAGCAGCGAACGCCGGTGTGGGCGGGTGAGTTCAACACCTGCATCGACTCGCTGGATGAGAGCGGGCAGGCGCAATGGCTGGAGCGGGCGGTGGAAGCGGCCATTGCGGAGGGTGTGGCGTGGTTCACCTATTGGGATAGCCACGATGTGGACCGGAAGTTTTCGTTCAACCCGGTGGAGTACAGCCTGGGGCTGCTGACCAATGATGGCCGGGTGAAAGAGCAGGGTCGGACGTTCCAGAAGCTGGCGGCGCAGTATCGCGGGAAGGCGGTGGTATATCCAACAGCGCCGAGCTTGCCGCCACCAACGGAGATATCCGTTGAGGGCACGTGGCAGTGGATGCTGAAGCGGCTACGCAGCCAGCGATAGTCTCTGGGTCGCTTCGACGCCGCGGAGGGCTACTTCTGGTTGTAGCTGAGCTTGGGGTACCAGTGTGGGTCGCGGCCCTCCGGGCTGTAGTCCAGCATGGTCCAGAGTGGGTCGAGGTCGGGGGCGCCGCGCGGATCTTGTCCGGGGTCGGCCATTTCCATGCTCATCTCGCCCGAATAGAAGTGGCGGATGGTTCCGTTGCTGCGGGTGAAGACGGTGAAGCCGGGGACGTCGGCGTCTTCGGCATTGACGTAGGTGCGGGTGTAGTCACCGGAGGTGTCGGAGAAGAACGGGAGATTCCCGAGGCCGCGTTGCTGCTTGTACTCCGTGAGTCTCTCGATGGGCGAGCGGGCAGTGACGGCGACGGCGGCGCGCTCGCGCAGATTGATCGCGGTGCCGTTGAACGAGTTCAGGAACGAGGTGCATGAAGGACACGGCGATTTGCGCTGTGGGCCGTACATCATGCTGTAGATCATCAGCGTGTCTTTTGTGCCGAAGAGCTGGGAGAGGGGGACGGGGCCGTTCTCGGAGGCGAACTCGAAGTCCTGGGGAATTTCGCCGCCGGGCGGGAGCGCGCGACGTTGCTCGGCGACGCGTTCGAGATGACGGCGCAGTTCGATTTCTTCGACCAAATGGGCGTTACGAGCCGCGCGATATTCGGCGCTCTCGTTGGGGAAGTGGATCTTGTTGGTGGCGGCGAGTTGCTGAGCGGGGATCAAGGGTTTGGTGTCGGCCATGGGACCTCCAGTGGTCAATATAGCGGCAATGCGGCTGAGTTATGAGATTCGCATCGAGCGGCTGATGCTTTGGGGAATAAACGCGAAACCGTCCTACAGATTTTCGTGTTCGGCGGCGGCTCATTCGATGGCTATCCGTGTGGCGGTTGACAATCGGGAGTTGCGGAGGCAGTCTGTTGATGCTGCGTAGGGCGCATCGGTTGAGGCCGAAAGGGCAACGCCCGCCTACGGCAACCAAAATACATTGCGCCCATGCCGAACCTCGAAAACCTAAGGAAGCAAGCCAAGCAATATCTGCGCTGGCATCGCGAACGGTATTATCCGGTCGCAGCCGAAATCAGGGCTGCGTTGCCGCGGTTTCGCGATCTGAGCGATGTGCAGATATTGGAAGCATGCTTCAAGCTTGCTGACGCACAGGAGCTTGTCGCGCGGCAACGCGGTTTTGCGGGATGGCAGGCGATGCTGGCAGGAGCAGATGCCATGACCGATGAACACAAACAAGCGACGCCACGTCCCATTCTCAATTCCATTGAGGCGCAACTCTTCGTTACCGATTTGAAGAGTTCCTGCGACTTTTATACAAACAAGCTCGGCTTTGCGGTGGAATTCACTTATGGTGATCCGCCGTTTTACGGGCAGATCCGCCGCGACCATGCACGACTCAACTTAAGGCTGGTCTGCGAGCCTGTGTTTGTCGGCGATGTTCGGAAGCGCGAACAACTGCTCTCCGCTTCCATCACGGTCGCCACCGCGAATGAAATCAAACAATTGTTTCTGAGTTATCAGGCTGCAGGAGTTTCTTTCCACCAGGCACTTAAGAAGGAGCCATGGGGTGCCAGAACCTTCATCGTCTCGGATCCAGACGATAATCTCATCCTCTTTGCCGGTCCGGCGGAATGACATGTGAAAACAGAAAGCCCCTCGGTTGCGCGAGGGGCTTTCTGTTCGTAACTGGTCGCTGATCGGATAGCTTTGTCGACCGGAGTCGCTTCGCCGTCCGCGCAGGTTTAGTACATGTCGCCCATGCCGCCGCCGTGACCGCCGGCTGGGGCTGCCTGCTTGGGCTCGGGGATTTCCGAGACCATGGCTTCGGTCGTCAGCATAAGGCCGGCGATCGAGGCTGCGTTGAGCAGGGCAGTGCGGGTGACCTTGGTCGGGTCGATAACGCCAGCCTTGACCAGGTCCTCGTACTCGTTGGTGCTGGCGTTGTAGCCGAAGTTGGGATCGCTGTTCTCGAGCAGCTTGCCCACGACCACAGCACCTTCTTCACCGGCGTTGCCGACGATCTGGCGCAGCGGCTCCTCGATGGCACGACGGACGATCTGTGCACCGATCTTCTCGTCACCCTGGAGTGTCTTCACCAGCGCATCGACATCCTTCGCAGAACGAATCAGAGCAACGCCGCCGCCGGCAACGATGCCTTCCTCAACTGCAGCGCGAGTGGCGTGCATGGCGTCCTCGACGCGAGCCTTCTTCTCCTTCATCTCGGTCTCGGTTGCCGCGCCCACCTTGATGACGGCCACGCCGCCGACCAGCTTGGCGAGACGCTCCTGGAGCTTCTCGCGGTCGTAGTCGGAGGTTGTCTTGTCGATCTGGTTGCGGATTTCCTTAACACGACCTTCGATGGTCTTGGAGTCGCCCTTGCCTTCGACGATAGTGGTGTTGTCCTTGTCGATGGTGACACGCTTGGCGCGGCCAAGGTCCTCAAGCTTGACGTTCTCGAGCTTGATGCCGAGGTCTTCGGTGATGGCCTTGCCGCCGGTGAGCTTCGCGATGTCCTCAAGCATGGCCTTGCGGCGATCGCCAAAGCCGGGGGCCTTAACGGCCGCGACCTTGAGCGAGCCACGCAGCTTGTTGACGACCAGGGTGGCGAGTGCGTCGCCGTCGACGTCTTCCGCGATGATGACGAGCGGCTTGCCGGTCTGCACGGTCTGCTCGAGCAGGGGCAGCAGGTCCTTCATCGTGGAGATCTTTTTCTCGTGGATGAGGATGTAGGGATCGTCAAGCGCGGCTTCCATGCGGTCGGGATCGGTGACGAAGTAGGGCGAGAGGTAACCGCGATCGAACTGCATGCCTTCGACCACTTCGAGCTGGGTCTCGAGCGTCTTCGACTCTTCCACCGTGATGACGCCGTCCTTGCCGACCTTCTTCATGGCCTCAGCGATGATGGTGCCGATGGTGGAGTCGGAGTTAGCGGAGATGGTGCCGACCTGAGCGATCATGTCGCCGGAGACGGGCTTGGAGAACTTCGAGAGCGCGCCGCCCGTGACATTGCCATTCTCATCGCGCTTGCCGACGATGGCTTCAACAGCCTTGTCGATGCCGCGCTTGAGGGCCATGGGGTTTGCACCGGCCGCGACGGTCTTGACGCCTTCGCGATAGATGGCCTGCGCGAGCACGGTTGCGGTGGTGGTGCCGTCACCGGCGACGTCGGAGGTCTTCGAAGCTACCTCGCGAACCATCTGTGCGCCCATATTCTCGAGCGCATCCTTAAGCTCGATCTCCTTAGCGACGGTGACGCCGTCCTTGGTGATGGTGGGCGAGCCGAACTTCTTTTCGATGACGACATTGCGACCCTTAGGGCCGAGAGTGACCTTGACTGCGTCGGCCAGAGTGTTGACGCCGCGCAGGATAGCCTGACGCGAGTCTTCGCCGTGCAGAATTTGCTTTGCCATTGCTTTCTCCTTGGTTGCTCTCCGCGAGCGATAGCGGAGTGACTACGAAATTCAAAACTGATGAGTAAGTCGAGTGATTTGGACTTACTTGGACTTGAGGATGCCGAGGACTTCGTCTTCCTTCATGATGAGGAAGTCTTCGCCGTCGATCTTGATTTCGGTGCCGCCCCACTTGCCGAAGAGGATGCGGTCGCCAGCCTTGACGTCAAGGGGGAATACCTTGCCTTCGTCATTGGACTTGCCTTTGCCGACGGAGATGACTTCGCCCTCCTGGGGCTTTTCCTTGGCGGTATCGGGGATGATGATGCCGCCGCGCACGGACTCGGTCTCTTCGACACGACGAACGAGGATGCGGTCGTGCAGCGGGGTGAAGGTGGTCGCTGCGGATGCTGTTGCTGTTGGCATTGCTTCTCCTTGTTGGGTTGCGCGGATGTACCGCGCGGGTGAAGTTTCCAATGGTGAGGGCGCTCGGGTGGCCGTTTCGGGCCATTAGCACTGTCGCCCTTCAATTGCCAAAGGTAGGGTAGGCGGGGCTGTGTTGTCAAGCGGGTGGGGACAAAATATGAGTGTGTTGCGCTCAGGTTAATGCGAGCACGCTCTTTACTGGTGCTCTCGGGTCCGGAGTTTCCATCCGCCGCGACAGGACTGTTAGATTGTCAGGCAGGTTGATGGGGGTGGTTCATGCCATGGTTTCAGGTAGATGGTGAGGCACTGGGGGAGGCGGAGATTCGGGGGGCGGTGCGGCGGTTGGTGCAGGAGGCCCGGAAACGGGTGAAACGGGACCTAAAGCGGGTTTTGTTGCTGCCACCGGATTTAACGCGGGCGCACAGCGGGGCGGGGCGGATCACCGAGATGCTTTATGAGGAGCTGGCGGCGTGCGAGGTCGCGGTGATCCCTACGCTGGGGCAGCACCGGCCGCATACGGAGGCGGAGAACCGCTGGATGTTTGGGAAGATCCCGCACGAGAAGATTTATCCGCATGACTGGCGGAATGGCTGCACGCGGGTGGGAACGATCCCGGCGGCGTTGGTAGCGGAGACGACGGGCGGCGTGGCGGACTGGGATATCGCGCTGGATTTGAATACGAAACTGATGACGGAGCGGTGGGACCTGGTGATCAACATCGGGCATGTGGTGCCGCACGAGGTGCTGGGGTTTGCCAACCATAACAAGAACTACTTTATCGGGCTGGGCGGCAAAGAGACGATCTGCGGGTCGCACATTGCGGCGGCGGTGTATGGGATCGAGAAGAACCTGGGCTGCCTGGTGACTCCGCTGCGGGCCTGTTTCAACTGGGCTGAAACCGAATATCTCGGACACCTGCCGGATGTCTATTTACAGATCGTGATGCGGCGCGATCGTGACGAAAAGCTGGTCACGAGCGGTATCTATGTCGGGGACGATCTGGAGACTTACTTAGCCGCGGCGCGCGCGAGCCGAGAGCAGAACATTACGGTCTTCGACAAGCCAGTGAAGAAGATCGTGGCCGTGATGCAGGCGGATGAGTTCCGCAGCACGTGGGTAGCGAACAAGTCGGTCTACCGCACGCGCATGGCGCTGGCGGATGGCGGCGAGCTGCTGGTGATTGCGCCTGGCCTGGAGCGGTTTGGCGAGCAGCCGGAGGTGGATGCGCTGATCCGCAAGTATGGATATACGGGTACGGAGCGGATTCTGCGGCTTTATCGCACCGAGAAAGACCTGCAGGAGATTGCGCATGGGACAGCACATTTGATCCATGGGTCGAGCGAAGGACGATTCACGATCCGCTATGCGCCGGGGCATTTGACGAGGAAAGAGATTGAGGGTGTGGGCTATGAGTATGCCGATCTGGGCGAGGCGCTGGCGCGCTATGCGCCGGAACGGATGAAGGAAGGCTGGAATACGCTGCCGGACGGTGAAGAGGTGTTCTATATCAGCACGCCTTCAGCGGGATTGTGGAGCACCGAGGCGAAGCTGCACGATCCGGCTCGGCAGGAGATGGCCCGAGTTTAAGGATTGTCGGGCGGCGATTTTGGCCGATCTGGGCGCCGCGGAGGGGCAATTCCGGTCGTTGACAACTATCTCCCCGGTAACTAGTGAGTAAACTTTGTGGCGGAAATATGACAACTCGTGTCATATTTCCCATCTGGCTGTCAGGCAGGGTGGGCTTTTGCTGAAGTCGGTTCCGCGAAACCTGTATGGGTTGACCGATACGTCTAAATCAGACCCCTTAGCCCGTGTATCTCAATTTAGATAACTGGTTCTCTCACCAGTAGCCGGTCCGTGTCTCTTTCGGTGAGTGCTAAGGCGATTTACGACTAAATCTCCTTGGCGAGCTGCCAGTTTCCGGGAGCGACGGAGCCAATCGCTCACTCTCAGCCGTGTGATGAACGGGACGCGCCGTTCACAACGCTACCCCTTGACACTCGACAGGTGACTAAAGCATTCTCTTGTTGAATGTCGAGGGGAGCAATGGCAACTACAGATCTTCTGCAGGGAACGCTGGATTTGCTGATATTGAGGACACTTGCCCTCGAACCGATGCATGGGTGGGGCATCGCGCAACGCATTCAGCAGGTATCGAAGGATGCACTTCAGATTGGACAGGGGTCGCTCTACCCCGCTCTTCATCGGCTGGAATACAAGGGGTGGATACAGGCCGAGTGGGGAGCCTCGGAAAACAACCGCAAAGCGAAATACTATTCGCTAACCAAGACTGGGCAGAAGCAATTGAAAGCTGAGCTCGAAGACTGGGGCCGTATTTCAACAGCAATCGCGTTGGTGCTGAAGTAGGAGGACAGATGCTCAGAGAATGGTTGACGCGCCTCCGTTTTTTTCTGTCTCCAAAATCGCATCGTGAAATAGACGACGAGTTGCAGTTCCACCTTGAACGGCAGACCGAGGTATACATCGCGACCGGAATGACACCACAGGAGGCACGCCGAAAAGCGATCGTAGCGTTCGGAGGAATTGAGAGCGTGCGAGCCCAATCCCACGAACAACGTCCGAGCTACTTCCTCGGAACGCTTCTTCAAGACGTGAGCTATGCCCTCCGGCAGCTCCGAAAGAGCCGCGGCTTCACCGTGACGGCCGTTCTGACCCTCGCCCTCGGCATAGGAGCCAACGCTGCCATCTTCACCCTGGTCAACGCCGTCCTGCTGAAGAACCTCCCGGTGGTTGACCCCTCCACCCTCGTCCGTATAGGCAACAGCAACGAATGCTGCGTCAACTGGGGAGTGAACGACGACGACAAC
This sequence comes from uncultured Acidobacteriaceae bacterium, assembly GCA_963797895.1. Classification (GTDB taxonomy): domain Bacteria; phylum Acidobacteriota; class Terriglobia; order Terriglobales; family Acidobacteriaceae; genus KBS-83. Next base: position 5,679 of record CAWCRD010000003.1, on the reverse strand, counting down.
TATTCCTTGTTCGCCACCGACGACTGGCACGGGCTACAGAAGAACGCCCCGGAGTTTGAAGAACTGGCCGCCATGCAGTCTGGCATCGGTCAAGTCACCGCTCGACGCGAGAAGGCTCAGGAGAGTGCACGCTCCGTCAGCAGCGAATTCGTCTCCGGAAACTACTTCCGCACCTTCGGCCTTAAGCCGCAGATCGGACGTCTCTTCACGGATGCGGACAACGTGGAAGGCGCACCGTTCGTCGCCGTCATGAGTTATGACATGTGGCAGAACAACTACGCCGGTGACCCGTCCGTCGTCGGCAGCACCTTCTGGATTAATACGAAAGCCGTCACCATTACAGGCATCGCTCCCAAAGGCTTCTATGGCGATCGCCTGTCCAGCACCCCGCCCGACTTTTATCTCCCTATCGAATCCATGCCGGTTCTGGCAAATGCTCAGCAGGTGCACATTCCCGACCGCCGTTGGCTCTACATGATCGGTCGGGTAAAACCCGGCATCGCCGTGGCCCCGTTACAGGCCAAAATCACTGGATTGGTCCGGCAATCATTCGCAGCCACAAAAAGTTTCTCAGACGCAGCAGGCAAGCGCGCCCTGGTCAGAGTTCACGTAGTCCTGTCGCCCGGCGGCGCCGGCATCCAGGACATACAGGACAACTACGCCGCCAAACTTAAGCTGCTGATGTGGATCTCCGGCCTTGTACTCCTTATCGCCTGCGCCAACATCGCCAACCTTCTACTCGTCCGCGGAATGAACCGCCGCGAAGAGATGTCCATCCGCGCCGCATTTGGCGCCGCACGAACCCGGATCGTCCGCCAGCTCCTCACCGAAAGCCTTGTCCTCTCGATCATCAGCGGAATGGCCGGGCTGATAGTCGCCTACGCCGGGACGCGCATGCTCCTCGCCATGGCTTTTCCCGGCGCACAAAACGTCCCCATCGATGGCAGTCCATCCGGCGTGGTGCTCGCCTTTGCTTTTGGAATCTCGCTCCTCACCGGCATCCTCTTCGGCGTAGCCCCTGCCTGGATCACATCCAACGCCAACCCCGCCGACGCGCTCCGCAGCGGAACCCGCACGACCTCCTCCGGAGCGTCACTCCTGCAGCGCAGCCTCATCGTGCTCCAGTCGGCTCTGGCCCTGGTGCTGCTGGTCGGGGCAGGCATGTTCATCCAAAGCCTCAACAAGCTCAGGAATATCGATCTCAAACTCGACCCGACGAACCGGTACATCGTCCATTTCGATCCACAGGCAGCCGGCTATTCCCCCGCTCAGGTTGAAGCCCTCTATCGAACCATCGAAGAACGATTCCACGCCATCCCCGGCGTCCAGAAGGTCGGTATCTCCGCCTACACTCCAATGGAATTCAACAACTGGGGCGAGGGCGTCCAGATACAGGGCCAGCCCGACGGCCACACCTGGGCCTCCTGGGTCAGGGGCAACGCCGAATACTTCGACTCCGTAGGCACGCACGTCCTCATGGGACGAGGCTTCACCGCCCACGACACCTCAACCTCTCCAGCCGTCGCCGTCGTGAACCAGGCCTTCGTCAAAAAATTCTTCAAGCCCGGCGAGAACCCGCTCGCTCGCCGTTTCGGCTCACCCGGGACGCAATCTTCAGGAGACTTTGAGATCGTCGGCGTCGTCGAGGACACCGCCTACAACCCCTCCACCCGGAAAGACCACCCCATGTACTTCATCCCGCTGACCCAGCGCATACCAGAGTCTGCACGCCTACGCCCAATCGAGCAGGATACCGGCCTCTACGCTGGCGGCATCGTCATTCAGACTGATCGTCCCATCGGCAACATGCAGTCACTCGCTCGCCAGACACTCGCCGCCATCAATCCAAACCTCTCCGTAGTAAAGTTCCAGACCTTTGACGAGCAGATCGCCGACAGCTTTATCCAGGACCGCATGATCACCCGCCTCATGACTCTCTTCAGCATCCTGGCTCTTCTGCTCGCCACGCTCGGCCTCTACGGTGTGACCGCCTATACCGTAGTCCGCCGCACCTCTGAGATCGGTATCCGCATGGCCCTCGGGGCAAACCGCAGCTCCATTGTCGGGATGATCATGCGCGGAGCCCTGCTCCAGACCGCGATCGGTCTCGCAGCCATCGGCATCCCGGTAGCCTGGTTTTGCGTCCGCTACATCGAATCTCAGCTCTACGAAACCAAAGGCATGAGCCTCGCCGTCCTCACCATCGCCACCCTGACACTGACCGCAGCGGCCGCAGCTGCTGGACTCATCCCAGCTCAACGCGCAGCCTCAACTAATCCATCGCAAGCTTTGAGAACGGAATAGGAATAGCGACCTCGGAAGTTGCTCCGACTCACGACTCGATCCGAGCAGTGCCGCGGCAACAGCACCATAGATGGTCTGACCGTGAGTGCATTGGCGACTTATCAATCGCCATGAGAAATCAAGAAACGGAAATCTTGGTCGCAAAATCGATCCTTGACACATTCGTAAAATCCACTACCATACGGTTGTGGATAGATTGGGTACAACATTTGCGGCTTTGTCCGATCCCACCCGGCGAGCGATGATCGAACGCCTCTCCTATGGGCCTGCCTCTGTGCATGGATTGACGGAACCGTTTGCACTCTCGCAGCAGATGATTTCAAAACATATCGCCTATCTTGTGAGGGCGCGGATTGTGACCAAGACGAAGCGTGGACGAGAGAGTGTGTGCACGCTGAGGCCAGAGGCGATAAAGACGGTCAGCGAGTGGGCGATGAGCTACCGCCGATTCTGGGAAGAGAGTTTCGACAAACTGGATGCCGTTGTAAAGCAAATGAAGAAAGAGGAGGTCAGAGATGACAGAAAACACGGTAAGCGAAATTGAGCGGATGGTCGTTACAAGAGTTTTTGATGCTCCACGCGAGTTGGTTTGGAAGGCGTGGACAGACCCGAAGTACGTGATGCAGTGGTGGGGACCGAAGGGCTTTACTGCGCCCGTTTGTAAGATGGATTTTCGCGTTGGAGGAAAACTTCTCTGCTGCATGAAGGCGCCGGATGGGCAGGAGTTCTGGAATGCGGTTGAATACCACGAGATTGTGCCGCACGAGAAGATCGTTTCCCTCATGTACTTCTCCGACGCGGAGGGAAACAAGGTTGACCCTGCGCAATTGGGAATAGAACATGAGGCCATCGAGGGTGCTTACGACGTGACTCTTTTTGAGGATATTGGAAACGGCCAGACGAAACTCACCTTTATTGGAAATGAGCCCATGGAGAGCGCAAAAAATAGCGGTCAAATGGAAGGCTGGAACGAGATACTCGATAAAGTTGCTGCGGTTGTTGCGGGCTTAGTGGGGCCGAAGTAAGAAGCTGACGTTTGTTGATCCGCCACGCGGGGCGTGGCTTATGCTCACCTCTCACCAGTTGAGCCGAGGATCGCCTATCTGGATAGGTGGCTCCTGGACTCAACTGGTGCGTACAGGCCAATGCGTTCATTGAATTTCAGGCAGAAATCCGTAACTGTTTTATCGCGCAGGCCATTGCCATTTCGGCGTGTTGAACAGGGTCGCGCCTTCCAGCTTTGTTTCGCCAAAGTCTTTTAGCAGGTGAAGGCGAGTGCAAAGAGGCGTAGCCGCCAGTTCCTGGATGAGGACTGATGCGTGCGACACCACAATTATCTGGGTGTTTTCCGCGGCGGCGAGGATCAGTCTGGCAAGGGCCGGCAGCAGGTCGGGATGCAGGCTGGTTTCCGGCTCGTTCAATACCATCAGCTCTGGTGGACGCGGGGTAAGCAGAGCAGCAGCCCATAAAAGATAGCGCAATGTTCCATCCGATAACTCGGCTGCGGAAAGCGGGCGAAGCAATCCGTGCTGCTGTAGCTGGAGTTCAAAGCGCCCATTCTGCACCTCTATAGAGAGCCGGCTGCCGGGAAAGGCATCTTCAAGTGCTGTAGTGAGCGCTTCGTCTTGCCGGATCTCGAGAATGGTCTGCAGCGCGGCGGCGAGATTGCTGCCGTCGTGGTGAAGTACCGGAGTGAAGGTGCCAATCTGCGCCGCTCGCGCGGGCGAGTCAGAGTCGGTACGGAAATGATCGTAGAATCGCCAACCGCGAACAGCTTCGCGAACCGCGAGCATCTCCGGGGCGCGCTGCGGATCGGCTATGCTGGCAAGCATACTGTCTGTGTCGGAGAGGCGCTGGGTGAGCATCACGGGCTCCTCATCGCGCGTCGTCGCCAGCCAGACGAAGTTGTTTCTGCGATCGACCAGGGCAGAAGCTTTCCGGTAGACCGGTCCATGCCAGATGCATTCGCGTTTCACATGCGGATCGAGCCCGAACATGGTTGCTGGTGGAGGCGGCGGAGGGTAGCCGAGATCGATGCTGTAGCCGTAGGTGTCGCCTCCAAAGCCAAGCTTAAGACTTGCGACCTTCCTTTTTGCGAGGGGTTCCACGGCGTAGGCTCCCTGACGAACGCCGCGCGCGATTGTCTCCGGGCCTGCCCAAAAGGTGAAAGGCAAACCGCCTTCGCGAGCGAGGGAAGCCACGACCGAATTCAAAGCGGCATCGGCGAGCAGCCGCAGCGAGCGATAGACACTGGATTTGCCGCTTCCATTCGCACCGGTGATCAGGCTCAGTTGTCCGAGCGGCAGCGATATTTCACGCAGTGATCGATAGCCCTGGACCGCGACGGTGCGGATCATGAGGAACAGGATATCTTGATGGCCAATCTTCGAGAGCCGTCAGATCAATACCCACAATGCGACTTATCAGTACTGATTCCCAAAGCATGCCTGGCCGGCCGTTGTCCCGAAATAATAGATAGGATCGCTAAGAGGCCGGAAGACGTGAAAAAATCGGCCGCAGATGAACTCCCGTGAACGTGGATGACTAGAGTTTTTTGTCGGCGTTCATCCGCATTCATTGGGGGCACCACCGTTTTTGCGTGCTGGGAGGGCGGCAAGATGCGGAAAGGCTCTACGAGAAAACCACAAACGGACGAGCCCGCGACGCAAGGCAAGAACTACATAACGCCGAGCGGGCTGCAGCGTCTCAAAGATGAGCACCGGTTTCTGCTCACCCGGGATCGCCCGGCCGTGACGGAAGTGGTGGCGTGGGCTGCCAGCAATGGCGATCGCAGTGAAAACGCCGACTATCAGTACGGTAAGCGGCGGCTGCGGCAGATCGATGGGCGAATTCGCTTTCTAACGAAGCGAATCGAAGCCGCGGAAGTGGTGGACCCGGAAGCTCCGAGAGCGAGGCAGGCGGCGACGAGGGCATTCTTCGGGGCGACCGTGCGATACGCCAATGCCGCGGGAGCGGAGCGAGTGGTGAGCATCGTCGGCACCGACGAGGTCGATCTCAACCGCAACCACATCAGTTGGGTGTCACCTCTGGGGCGCGCGTTGATGAAATCGGCAGCGGGTGACGGCGTAGTTCTCGAAGCGCCGGGCGGGACAGAATACCTGACGGTACTGGAAGTGCGTTACGAGCACATTTCTGTGGAACCATTCCGTGAACCACCTGGATCCGAGGCCTCGGTAAAGATCTCTCGCCGACGCTCACCTGATGAAGAAGAGACGATACGGCCCAGATCGTGAAACAGCGACGGCGTCATAGGCCTTGCGTCCGCCATCCCGCTCTCTCGGCCCGAGTTGAGTTGTTCTTGCGATCTTGGACTTCGAGCGAGTGGACGGGCGCTCGAAATCGGGGGTGAGCGAT
>CAWCRD010000002.1:0-513946 GCA_963797895.1 uncultured Acidobacteriaceae bacterium | reverse complement strand
ACCTCGGCAACGACAGCAGTACGAACTGGCCATCGCGCAGAGAATCGAGCGAAGACTACCCGAATACGCTGATGCTTTCGAAGGACTCTCCGTGAGTCATCCCATCCGCGCGAATAGGATTCGAGGGTGTAATGCGATCGATTCTTGCGGCGTTTCTGGACGTCAAGCTACGTGACGTCGGCCTCAGGCTGACGAAGTCATGTCAACATCGTGGTGCGTTGGGAGCAGACTGCTGGGCTTCGCGCTATTGGCAGATTCTCTGGAGTAGAGAACGATATGTTGGATGTAGTCGTTGGCCAAGCAACCGATCCCGGCAAGCTGCGCCCGAGCAATGAAGATGCGATGGATGCATACATTCCAAAGTCGCCGCAGGAGGGGCGCTCACATGGCTGGATGTTTGCGATGGCGGATGGCGTGGGGGGTTTGGATCTGGGAGACGTGGCAGCTTCACAAGCCGTCGCGATCATCGTAAAGGGATTTGCACTTGCACCGCCGGGTACCTTACTGCCCAGTCTCCTTCAGCAACTGATCCAGGACGCAAACGCCGCCGTTCACGATGAAACGCTGCAACCTCAGCGGCGAGGAAAGCGGATGGCGACAACCGTTGTGTCCTGTGCTCTCCGATATGACAAGGCTGTGGTTGCTCATGTGGGCGATTCGCGCTGTTATCACCTGCGCGGTAAGAGAATTCTTGCAGTGACGGACGACCACACATTTGTGAATGAGCAACTGCGTATGGGTCTGATTACTCCAATGGAGGCTGCGAGCTCGGAGATTCGCAACATCCTCACCCGTTCCCTGGGACCGGAACGCTTCGTGAAAGTCGAGATTGCAACATTGTCAATTATTCCTGGCGACACGCTCTTGCTGTGTACCGACGGTCTCTATGGGGGAATGTACGAACAGGACATTATCGACTTGGTTTCGCAAACGGGTAACCCACAGCAAACTGCCGAGAAGCTGGTGAACTACGCGGTCGAGGTGGACGGCTCCGACAATGCGACGGCGCAGGTGATCCATGTGCGTGCTATTGAGTCTGCCGCTGAATATCGAAAGAGTCCCTTCCGTATTCCAGGATTTTAGTAGCGCGTCAGGACCCGCTGAATCCCACGCGATGTGTGGTTGATGAAAATGGAGACTATCGAATGAATTGTGATAGCACCGAATGAATTGGCGCGCAACAGCCAGTTCGTTGCCTTTGATCGCTAGCTGCAGGTATGTGAAGTCAATTTCCACCATCACAGGAGAGTTATATGTCCGCCGAATATCGCAATTTTCTTGAGCTGTCGTACGAAGAATTGGAAGAGCTGAATCTGAGGGCTAAAGAACAGCGCAGGAAGCGTGTGCCCAGCGATACGCTCCAGGAAGAACGCGTTAAATGGTTAACTGACCAGAAGGGCGTTAAGGCGGTCACGGTGCTGTTCTCCGACCTTGAGGGCCGCTTGCATATGCTGGATTACGATAAGAGGTTCCTGCTCAAGAGCCTGGACAATCTAACATTTGACGGCTCTTCCATCCGCGGCTTCACTGCGCAGCGGGAGAGCGATCTCCGACTTGGTCTGGACTGGAGCGCTTTCTACTACGCACCGGCTGACATATTCGGAGCGGGAAAGGTGCTGGTTTTTGGCGAGGTTATCGACAAGAACGGTACACCGTATGGCGGCGACGTTCGCGGCCTGCTTAAGACATTCGCCAACGAGCAGTTCGAGAAGAACGGTTATACGCTCAATGCTGCGAATGAGATCGAGGGATTTCTCTTCGACGGCATCGATGCAGAGCGGCACTATCACGAACGGAACAAGTTTGAGTATGTCAACAAGGGCGGCTACTATCACTCGCTTCCAGGCGATCCGCTGCGCGTCTTTATCGACCTGACCGCGGAGGTGCAGCGTGCGATGGGTTTTGAGAACGAGAAGGACCACCCCGAAGTCGCGCCGTCACAATTCGAAATCAACTACAGTTACGGTGATGCGCTCGCTGCAGCCGACCAAATCCAGCTCTACAAGTTAATTTGCAGGCAGGTTGCCACGCAAAGAGGTATGACGGCGAGCTTTCTTCCAAAGCCTGTGACCGGTGTCAATGGTTCGGGCATGCACACGAACGTGTCCATCTCGAAAGACGGCAAGAACCTCTTCTGGGACCCAAATGGTGAAGAAAAGATTTCGGGGTTTGCTTGGGAATTCGTAGACAGAATCCTTAGCGCAGGTAATGACATCTGTCTGCTCTTGAATGCAAGCGTGAACGCCTACCGTCGTCTGGATCCGCACTTTGAGGCGCCGAACCAGATTAAGGCCTCGGCGGTAGATCGCGGCTCCATGATGCGCATTCCTATTGGCAACGAGAAGTCGGCGCGCGTGGAGGTCAGGTCGGTGAGTCCAGATGCCAATCCCTATATGGTGCTGCACGCTATCTTCAAGACCGGCATCGCTGGCAAAATCGCTCCCATCGCCAATCTGCGCCAGGCCGAGCGCTATTTGTCGGACAATATCTATACGGCGATTGAGAATTTTCGCAATGCAGAGTGGACTTCGGAACTGCTCGGAGATGGCGTTAAAGCACGATATGCGGATCTCAAGCAGGGTTCTGCTGATCGCTGCCCACGGCTCCTCGGTACCATCGTGAAGGGATGCGAAGTGCAGTTTCATCACGAGGTCTACAACCAGCTTTTATGGTGGCAATTCTAGAACCTGCAGCTCTGTTAGTGGATGCGTAGGTACCTGCCGATCAGCGTGGCTTCATGGCAAGCTGAAAGTCGATGCAATCAGGTGCAAAGGAATCAGCAGTGGGAAATGTCTGGGGCCTCCTCTCTGGGAGGCCCAGGCGCCATCACTTGATTCACCTCAATGAGCGAAGTGTCCTGGATCTCCGTAGATGATCCCACGGCCATTCGTGCCGAAATAAACGCGCCCATAGATGCGCGGATCGCCGGTAATGGTAGCGTTGGTTAGTGCGTACTGGTGGCGGCGATCGTTGATTCGTGTCCAGCCATATCCGCCATCGTCGGAGCGATAGATCCCCCAAGTTCCGGAGACCTCTGCGCTGCTGTACAGCGCTGGGTATTTGTGGAATGGCGCAGGTTTGCCGAAACCTATCGTGGCGGCCGCGTCTACGCCCGGCATCTTGATAAATGAATTGCCGCCATCCAGCGAATGCCAGATGCCGTACGTCGTAGTTGTGCTTCCACCCGCTAGCCAGATATCGCCTTCACGCCCCGGTGTGGCCTTGAACTGTGCCGAAGTGCCCGCCGGCGGCAGGTTGGTTGCGGCAGTCGCGGCGAAGGTCTGGCCACCATCGGTGCTGATGTAGAACGTGCCATTTGCGAAGGCATAGAACTTGCTTGGATTCACGCGGTCGGAACGCACGCTCGCGCCGGACGGTGCGCCGATCGATGGCGTCCAAGTAGTTCCCTTGTCGGTAGAGAAGAAGACTCCAGGCCCGGAACTCCAGATCACCCGGCCGCCATCGGCCGCGGCAGCCACTGTTCCGCCCGCTGCGCCAGACGGCTGGGTCGCGCCGGGAGTCCACGTCTGTCCCCCATCGGAGGAGAACCCTATGTTCATCCCGTTAGTACCGCCACTTCCGACACGAACAATAAAGCTGGGGTTCATTTCCGCGTAGTCAAGGCTCGTACCCGACGTGAACACCGGGTTCGCCTCCATCACGCTCGGCGTCGTCAGGTCGTTATGTGTAAACCCGCCCACGTCTCCAATGGCGCTGATGAGATGAGCCTTGCCTGCCGGCGGACTGATGAGGTCCTGCACCGCCGTTTCCTCAATCCCCACGGCAGCCACCGAAAAGTTGACCACTCCGCCGTTGTCCCAGGCCGTGAGATTTTTCGTGCCGTACATGGTTGCGCCCGTGCCGTACAACATGTGGTTGGAGTCGAATGGATCGATCTCCAGCGATTCGACCATCCAGCCCAACTTGGGCGTGGGCTGCGGACACGATGCATTGCTCGGCCCTGCTTCCGTGCAGGTTGCAGGTGTGGCTCCGAAGGTGAGCCACGGGGCAACCGACGCGTAGTTGAGGGTGTACTTCGGGACCAGGTACGGTGGCCAGCCCGCGGGATTGGTAAAGCTTACGTTCCAGATAAGGCTCCAATTGTTTCCGCCATCGAGGCTGCGGAAAAACTGGGTGTCCGGAAACCATTGGTTGAGCGCGGCCACGACGATTGTATTGGGGTTCTGCGCATCTACACTCAGACCGCCGAACCCGTATCCCCCGTTGAGTGGTGAGGGAGGCGGCGTGATCTTCGTCCAACTCGATGCGCCTGTGTCGTACTTCCAGACATCACCAGCCGAGCCGTCATACGGTCCGGCATTGTTGTTGTAGCTCAGATACAGCATCCCATTTGACGCAAGTTTTCCGTGGTGCGGCATCACTCCCGTCGGCTGTCCGGCAACCGGCGACCAAGTCTGACCACCGTCGGTGCTGTGCCACAGGCTATTACTCGGGTCGGCCATGCCCACATAGATGTTTTGCGAGACCTTCATGTGACCCGCTGTGATGGTCGTGCGAGGATCAAACGTTTCCCAGACAACGCCGACGGGGTCGTTGTCATAGGTGTCCGACGGACCGCTCGAGGGCTCATGGTAAGGACCGGTATCCGGCAACGTTGCAACCTGTGACCATGTCGCGCCAAAATCCGTGCTTCGCCAAAGCCCGTGTCCGCTCCGGGTCCCGAGGTAAAGAACGCGATCATTGTTGGGGTCGATGGCCAGCCGCTCGCCCATTCCGCGACCAGGCATGTTACTGCCGACCTTGAACGGCAAATCAAACCTCTGGAAGGTGCGGCCCTGATCATCGGAACGCAGGATCGCGCCGTTTTCGGTTGTCCACTCATTGGTATAGGTGCCAACCGCGAGATAGACGCGTTGCGGGTTGCGCGGGTCGATGGCGATACTCTCGACCCCGCTGAGGTTCCAGTCGGGGAAGCCGATCCAATCAAGCAATGGAGTCCAGCGGCTCGAATGTGGATCGAGCCGGTATGCGCCGCCGATATCGGTCCGGGCATACGCGAGGCCGGGTTCCGAGTTGCTGAAGACGATCCCGGTGATGAAGCCGCCTCCGCCGCCAATGACGACATTGTGGAATCCGTAGGGATTGAACGGCTGCTCCTGGGCGGAAGCAGCTGACGCGTTGGATAAAATTAAGAGCACTGCAGCCAATCCAAACAGCAAGGGCAAACTGCTGAACTTGGAGAACGGCGGAACAAACGGACCCCTGTTAGGCATAAGCCTCCTTTTGCGTTTCTAGTGGTGACGTGATTTTGGAGAGTGAGCGCGGAAGACGTGAATCGATGAGCGGAGGAGCGGACTTGGCTTATGGTCATGCAACCTCATCCCGGTATTGGAGCGGAGATGATGCGCCGGTGGGCAGGTAGGTCCGGGTTACAGAGCGTCATCCACGCTGGTCCGAGCTGACAGACCCATTTCTCTCTCTTTTGCACGACATTCGGCGCAACAGCACGAATTGCCGAGAACCATTGTAAGTCGTCCGTCAAGCGAAAACACAAAAGCTACTGCAATCGTCGCGGCCCACGTTTTGCTCGACCTGCAGGGCTCCAATCTACAACCTGACTCGCTAGCGGAGAGTAGCGCTGATTGCTCTAGGTAGTTCGCTCATGGCGGAGTCGTTCAGCGCATCGACCTCTGCTCGAGACCAAACTTGAGTGTTATCTGATACGCGAAACACTCCGCTGGATAATCGCGGACCGTGACCCGCGGGGTCGATGGAACCCACCAAAACATAATCGGCGTGCAGTTGCTTTCCGATGTGGATGATGCACTCGCCTGTCTTCTTGAATTTGTAGGCCGTGGGGCGGTCGATGACGCGCAGTTCCGCGGGATCCGCGCCGAGTGAAGCGATCAGGTAATCTGTACGCGCGTCGGCCAAGTGATCGAAGCGAGCGTCGCCCGTGAAGTTATCGAGCGGCAGCACCAGCACCGTCGGGGGGACGCGCCGTGTCGACTGCCCGGCGAAAGCCACGATTATGAGCAGGCCGAGAAAGCCCGCTATCCCTGCCGTTCTCTTGCCGAAAAGCATTGAAGGTGGCGTCCTGTGCGAGGGGGCATCGGCTGGGAAGCAGCTTGGCAGGAAGCGATAACCTTGCTTCGCGATAGTTTCGATGAACCGAGGATTCGAAGTATCATCACCCAGCGCCTTTCTGATCTCTCGGACGCACCAGTTGATGCCCTGCTCGAAATCGACGTGGATGCTGCTACCCCACAGCGCTTCCTGGATCTCTGCGCGGGTCACAACCTCGCCAGCGTGCTCGGTCAGAAGGCGCAACACGATCGCGGGCTGACGACTTAATCGGGTACCCTCGGCTCCTTTGCGGAGGTCACCGGACTGGGTGTCGAAGGCGAATTCGGCAAACTTAATTCGGCTGGACCGTGGACGCAGGTTTTCAGCAGATTCCATGGGAATTCAACCTTTCCTCAATGGATTTCGTGAGGCCCAGTTCGTTAGGGTACAGAGGTTTTGCGGAGGAAGACACTATGAATCGTCGATTCCCGTCTGCAGCTCTGGTCTGCTTGGCCGTCTCCATGCTCGCACCCGCGGCCAGAGCGCAGGCTCACCCCGTGGTTCTCAAGGCTCGAAAGGTAGGCAAGTCGCTCTATCTGCCAGTGGAGATCAACGGCCAGCCGTTCTGGTTTGCCGTCGACAGCGGCGCGTATCAAGGTGTCGTCGATCCGCTTGTCGTGAAACAGGCAGGGCTCAAGGTCCTTGGCGACGGGGTCGTGCAGGGCACGGGGCAAGGCGATGTACCGGTGAAGCATCTGGCCCCGCTCACAATGCGATTAGGTTCGCTGACCATAGCGGTGCCTAAGCCCCTCCTGATCGATCTGGGTGGGACGGGCAATCCCGATTGGATGCACGGCTTGATCGGGGCAGAGCTGTTTGAGAAGTACATTGTGGAAATGGATTTCGACCGGTCGCAGTTCCGGGTGTTCCGGCCGGATGAGTTCACGCCGCCGGCCAAGGCTGCATCGATCCCGCTGATCGTAGAAAACCACCGCATCTTTGTTGAGGTGACCTTGAAAGCCTCAGACAAGAAAACGGTGACGGACCGCTTGCGTGTCGATACCGGATCGGAAGACTCGGTCGCTGACGACGTCGTGAAGGAGGGCACGAACGTGCGCGAAACGACGCTGGGGAATGGATTGGGTGCAAATTACAAGGGCTACTCCGGGGTATTCGAGGCCGTCCGCCTGGGGCCATTCGCCTTCCATGATGTCTGGGGACCCGCGGTACCTCATCCGGGGATCGGGATGGAAATGTTCCGGCGCTTCGTCGTCACCTTCGATGTACCGCACCGCAAACTGTACCTGCAGCCCAACAAACACTTTGACGAGCTGTTTCCATCACCCCCAGCGCATTAGCAATCGTTCCGCTCACTTGTCCGTATGACCGGCTGGTCGTACATTGATTCCGAGACTGGTGGAGATTCCGAGACTGATGGAGAACGTCGGCGCGACTCAAGTTGACGAACCGCCGACTGATTCAATGCTTGTGAACAAAATCAAACATTGGGCGTCCAGCGCGATGGCGCTATGACCGAATACATTTCGGTCCCTCATGATCGAATATTCCCAGTGAACCTTTCCTTCAAGGGGCTATGCCTCGTCGAACCACCGACCGTTGGAGCTCATGCAGAGGATGCTGTAAGCGCAGTCATTCAGCCAGAACAAACGGCGGAGTTCCCTGCTCGCTTTACTAAGATCATGGTGCACTTCAACGCCGCGTTCGTATTTCTTGCATGATGACAAAAAGCCGCAACGACGTGCTTCCGGGCGCCATTCCTGTGCTTGTCTTGCTGGTACTCTCTGCGTTTATTAATTACATCGATCGCGGTAACCTTTCCGTCGCCGCACCTCTGCTGACAAAAGATTTTGGCCTTTCCGCCGCGCAACTGGGGCTTCTGCTCTCATCTTTCTTTTGGACATACGCCACATTCCAGATCATCTCCGGTTGGCTGGTTGATAACTTCAATGTCAGTTGGATACTAGCGCTCGGTTTCTTGCTTTGGTCGGGCGCCACAGCTACGACCGGGCTGATTACCAGCTTACCGGTGTTGTTCATAATGCGAATGATCCTGGGTGCAGCAGAATCTACGGCGTATCCTTGTTTTTCGAAGATCTTCGCGCGCCACTTTCCTGAGCAGCACCGCGGATTTGCTAATGCGCTCATTGCCTCCGCTACGTCCGGAGGTTCCGCCTTCGGACTGCTGGGCGGAGGAATGTTGATGGCGAGAATAGGCTGGCGGCCGTTCTTCATCGGTTTTGGCTCGCTTAGCCTCTTGTGGCTGATCCCCTGGTTGCACTGGATGCCTCGCGGAGCGGTCATTGCTTCGGCGGAGACTCGGCCCGCTGCGCCTGGATTTATCGATCTTCTGCAGCGCAAGTCGGTGCTAGGTACGTGCGCAGGGTTGTTCTGCCATAATTACGTCTCCTATTTTCTGGTTACCTGGTTACCGTTTTATCTGGTACAAGAGCGCCACTTCTCCATGAACGCGATGGCGCAACTTGGCGGCGGAGTCTACTTGACTGCGGGAGTTTCGGCGGCGCTATCGGGTTGGATCTCCGACTGCTGGATTGCTGCCGGCCAGACTCCGACAATCGTCCGCAAGACATTCGTGGCCGCGGGGCTAATAAGTTGTGGAGGTTTTCTCGTTGTTTGCGTAATGACAGGTAAAAGCTCCAATATAATTTTTCTTCTCTTGGCAAGCGTCGCGTTTGGATTACCTAACTCAAATATCTGGCCGATTACTCAGACGCTTGCAGGCCCCGATGAGGTGGGCAAGTGGACCGGATTGCAAAGCTGCATTGGAAACATGGCCGGGGTGGTGGCACCTGCCGTTACCGGCCTCATTGTCGACAGAACAGGACACTTCCTTTTGGCATTCATCGTCACCGCCACCGTTGCTTTATTGGGCTCTGGCATTTGGCTATTTGTAGTAGGTCCTGTCAAGCCCATGGCATGGGGGAACGATCTAAGGCCTCCTCACCATGCACTCTAATCGGGCACGCTGTACCGGCTTGCTGTATGTGGGCAATGAGCGACTGCACTTGGCGAATGCTCCAGGTGCACCGTTTTCCAATCGAGGATGCTGTGAGTCATCTAATCACTCTGGAGCAGGCTCCGGAGGTGCTATGCTTATGGGCCAATAATCCGCATTGCGGTCAGGACAGGATGAGATATGCGAAGGCATCTAGTACCGTGTGCTCTGCGACGTGCCACGATCTTTATTGCGATAGAGCTCAGCCTTTCCCTGATCGCAGGCGCTCAGGACGTTCAGATGCTCGACCCCGTTCTCGATCAGATCGTAGGGCATGACGCGAAGATAGAGTGTGTAGCGAATGGTTTCGATAAGTGGACCGAAGGTCCAGTTTGGACACACAAAGGAACTCTTTTGTTTGCGGTAATCCCAGCAAACAGCATCGACGAGTGGTTTCCAGGCAAGGGCGCGAGAGTCTTTATGCATCCCAGCGGATATACAGGCACTCAGCCCTTCAAAGGTCCGGAGCCAGGCTCGAATGGAATGACGTTGGACCCTGACGGAAGAGTGAGTGTAGCGGGACACGCCAGACGCAATGTATGGCGCATGGAATCTGTCGATCCCAAAGCACAAATCACTGTCCTGGCTGACTCGTACCAAGGTAAGAAGCTGAACAGCCCGAATGACCTGGTGTACAGGTCCGACGGTTCGCTGTATTTCACTGATCCTCCATATGGTCTCCCAACCCAAAGTGACGACGATTCGCAGAAAGAATTGAAGGTCAACGGTGTTTACCGCATCCCTGGTGCGCGGCAGCAGAAGCATGGCGCAGAACCGGCCCGGGATAAACTCCAGCTTGTGATTAGCGATCTTAGCCGGCCGAACGGCATCGCCTTTTCACCGGACGAGAAGTTTTTGTACATCGCGGATTCCGGCAAGAAAGTCTGGATGCGCTATCGTGTGCAGCCTGACGGATCGGTTACGGATGGAGCTTTGTTTCTCGACGCTTCTACCGACAGCGCGCCTGGCAGCCCTGACGGCATCCGTGTGGATACGAAGGGGAACCTCTATGGCGCCGGTCCCGGCGGTGTCTGGATCATTTCCCCCGGCGGGAAGCACCTCGGCACAATCAAAGTCCCGGAACGGGTGAGCAATGTAGCTTGGGGCGACAAAGATGGCAAGACGCTCTACATCACGGCCAGCACAAGCGTGTACCGCATCAAATTGAAGATTGCAGGAGTGAAACACTGAGCTGTTCAGAATTTGGAATTCTGGGTCGACATAGCCTGAAGTGCCAGATGGATAGCGTTCTATTGATTGAATGGAAACCGCTTGGAATTTGTCTCTGTTTGCTCGACTGCCAAGTAGGAGGAACAAGCCGCCGAGGTCAGCCCCTCAGCCGGATTCAGCCGATTTCTTACTGATGCACCCCCGTCCATGAAAATCGCTGCCATCTGAGGGAAGCTCAATTCCGTCTCTCGCGGGATTTGGTGGGCCGGAGAGGGGCTCTACAGAGCTTTCCTATCCACGAAAAGGTGAACCTGCAGTTCCCTGCCGAAGCCTTCAATGTCGCTAATCATCCGAACTTTTCCTCGGTCTCGACTGGAGCGGGCCCAGGGAACTTCGGTGTAGTCACAAGAGCGCTGGATCCACGCATTCTCGAATTCGTCCTGCGTGCCACTTTCTGAGGAGCAGTTGCATGGGGATTGAACGCGCTTCCTCACCCACGTTGTCAGATGATTACCACCAGGCAAAGAACTACTTCAATTCCTTAGTGATCGCGTCCGCAGCGTTGCCGGCTACGACCCAGCTTGCCGACCCGGCAACGACGGCTTCATCCTCGAACCAGAGGAATCCGAAGTCGTCGATGCACTCCGGAAAATCCGGCTTGATGATGACGTATCCAGGAATCACGGCGCCCGGAATGTAAGCGTTGTCGGCGCGGTTATTGCTGTAGGTTTTCGTCTTTGAGACCGTACCGACGCCAGCTACATACGAAGTGCTGGATACCGGGTGCGTGCCGAGAATGTAATTGACGGCGCGCAGTGTATATTCGGTGCTCACAATATCCGGAAAAGCCTTGTGCAGGAAATACATCCGGATGGCCATGTCAATCACGGCGCCCGATCCGCCCCAGGTGCCCAGGCTTGGAGGCACGCCGAACGGGGTAGCGTCCAACTGCTTATCCAGAATCGCCATGTAAGTCTTCACCGCTTCCCGCATTTGGTTTTTGGCGCTCGCGTCCAGGTAAGGCAATGCTCTGACTGCCGTCCAACCATGAAGGCCCATCTGCTGTGGGGTGATCATGAGAGGGAACAACTCCTTCAGGCGGGCCTTGTAGGGCTCGGCGCCATGCGTCGCGATGGTCAATTCCAAAGCTGCAGCCCACTCCTGTCCGACGCCCGAGCCGCCACGACCGCCGCCGCCCGGCGGAACTGCTTGCGCGCCAGTCATACTAGAGCTTGTCGGAGCGCCTGAGCTACCCCGTCCGCTACGACTGCCCCGTGTGCCAGATACCTGGCCTTGAGAAGCAGCCAGCACGCCACCACCGGAAGCAGACGCCGGAGCCGCTCCGCTTGGGCCGCCGCGCGCCGGATTCGGCGTTGGGTGAGCCTTCTCTTCGTTCCATCCCTTGATCGCCGTCTCTAAACAGTCTTTCGCCAGTGCGTCGTCATAGCCTTTCAGCACATCGGCCGCTGCGGCCATCGCTGCAATCGCGTTCCACTGGAAGTATGGATTGTTCGTGGTGAAGATCCAGCGGTCGTCGGGTTTGCCGGAGTAGTCGCCCTTCACCTCATTCGGACCGAGCTTCGGGTCATAGATGCGACCATCGGTCTTCGACGCTCCGTCGCCCACCTGTGTGTACTGGCGAAGATCCGGTTCGTGAGTGCCGCGGATCGCGTGGCCGATATTGTGGAACTGCGCCAGGATGAGCAGCGCGCCGTGCTTGACTTGTTCCACCGTGTCCGGCACGCCATCGGGACGATGCATTTCAACCTGACGCGCGGTTTCATTCACCGTAAGCTCGTCGTACTTGAGATCGAATTCGCGATAAGCCAAAGCCAGACTCTGAATCACGCTCAGTTGCGCAGGCTCCTCAAGGTCGAAGTCGCCGGCGTCATACCAGCCGCCCACGTTCATCCCAGGAATGTGATCGCCGCCTTTGTACTTCCCGTCTGTTGCTGCGTCCTGATACCAGCCGTCAAACTGCTCCCCAACCACGGGTGCCATGCGGCCATCGTCAAGGTGTGAAGCGCCGTGCCACATGCGGTAGCCTTCGCGAACCGAAACGTGATCCATCTGCTCCGCAAGGTGATGGTCCAAGCTGTCCTGCCAGATGTTGGCGTAAGCGTCCTTCGAAATGGGAAAGGGCGCCGTACGCTGATCCGCGTACTCGATGACATAAAGGCCGGGGTCCTTGACCGGGGTAAAGTCGAATTTCGAATAGAGGTAGCGCAGCCAGGGGGTTGAAGGCGTGATCGGACCCTCGAACACCTGCTTGTACGATCCGTCCTCCATCAGGCGCAGCACTTTGGCGGTCTTCGGGCCGTTGTACTTCGGGTCCAGTTCGAGTATCGCCAGCTTCGGAAAGCCCGGCGCATAACCGACCTGGCTGTGCGCAATCATCGGCGGCCGTGTCCAGTTCGGAATGACGTCCGGCCTGATATGCCACACGATGGCGCCGGTGGTCTTGCCGGAAGGGATCAGCGAACGCAACACGAACCAGCCGTTTTGCGCGCGATTGCGTCCATCGAACAGCATGACGTCGGCCGTGTCCGACTTGACATTGACCCGGGCCAGCGCATCGTCGACCCCCAGAGTGATGCTCTTGCCCTCGGCAAGCGGCAGCGGCTGAGTGTATCCCTTGGCCTTATCCCAGTCCTCCAGGTAGTACGCCTTTTTCGGTTCATCCGGCAGCGGCAACACCTTCACCATCGGATCGTCAGGCGTTCGCGGGAAGATGCCGGCTTTAGTTCCGTCCACCAGGTAAGCCTTGCCCATGTAGATCGAGGGTAGAAACTCCAAATTGAAGCCCGCCCGCCCGGCCAGTTTCTGCGGCAGTGGCTTGTCGAGATTGATGCTGACTTTCACGCCGCCTGGTTCCGCTGCGACTTCCAGCGTGTAGCTGAGATCGAAGCTCGGGAAAGCTAGGTCTGCAGTGAGCCGGTTGTTCACCCTATCGGCATGGCGCCCTTTGAGTGTCGCCACCAGGTCCCACTGCTCGGGCGTTGGCATCAGGCGCACGTCGCCATTCGTGGCGATGCGCTGGCCATGGAGAATCATCTCCATGGCCGTGTTCTTTTGGTCTACGAAAACCGGATGGTAGGTGCTGTCGTAGAGGAAAACGTTAAAACCCTGAGTATCGAGGTAATTCTTGTCCGTCACCTTCATCGCCAAGTCGGCGCCGAACAGGCTCCGGCTGGAGGTCAGGGCCAAGAGGAGGAAAAGCACTCTCATTCGGGTGAGCATAGCCGGCATCAAAACTATTTCCTTTGCCTCAACCTTACATAACATGCACAACTCTGCCCAACTCTCAATGAGAGCAAGAGCGATTGTGCGCTCGTCGGGATTCCGTCATCGTCCCGGAAGATCGCTGGATTGAAGCCCGCGAGCACGCGCAAAGTTACTCGGCCTCAGGAGCTTTCGGAACTCGCCTGCCCGCTTGGCATTGCGCAGGGCTGCGCTGAAATGAAAACCCAAAACGACTACGAAAGGCTTCAAGACGGATTCGTGGCGTTTACCCTCCATGCTGATGTAGAGGTGGCATTACGCCGATCTGCTGCAATAAGGCAATCATGTCTTTTTCTGACCATTTCTCGACCAGTTGGCCACCTGAAATGCGATGAATGGTTATCGACGTCATCTTCACTTCGTTTCCGGTTCTTGGCGCCCCGGGTAAATCTCCTTCGTGCTTGCCAACCGAAGTAAGACGCGTGACCACCTTGTCGCCTTCGGCGATTTGGTCCTCAATGTAGTGATAGCCCGGAGTCGTCTCCTGAAATAGTTTAAACGCCTGTTTCAGCCCCGCTCGGCCAGAACCTAAACCTGGAAATGGCGGGGGATTGTGATCTATATAGTCCTCGCTTACCAACTCATCCAAGATATCGATATTTCCTTTATCGATCTCCTGGTAAAAGCGACGTACAAGGTCCTTATTTGCTTGGGCTGACATAGCAGTTACTTCCTCCGTTTTCTGACGTCTTCGAAACGATGATATTGGCGTTTGGGTCATGGTTGCGCGGTTATCACGGCCCGGGCTTTCTGCCGCCGGGCAGCCGCTTAGCAATCCTCTTTGTCCAGGCCCGGGCTCTCGATCTACTTGCCGCCTGGCAGTCGAACTCCACCGTGAGCAGCGGCTTCAGCAGCCGTGTCATGGTACTCCTGAAACTTCGTAATCCGCCCATCCACGGCGGTGAACATGTGTGCCCACTCGTGCTCGCTCATCGCGTTTCCTTTCCTCGTTGATTCAAGATGCACTTCCTGCACTGCAGCTCTTCGGTCGGCGGCCTTATTTTTGGGGATAGAGCTTATTTCCTATGGGTCAGTCGTTCCTGAAAGCACGTCTCGGCCGCGCGGAGAAATTGCCTTGGGTCGCCAGGCTTATTCTTCATTCCTGGGGAATGGGCCCAAGCCGATCCAGACATTCCGCAGCTTCGCAAGGCAAAGACTGAAGCCGAGAACCTCAAATAACGAAAATTCGGTGGCCTCGCAGAGAGCCGGAGCGGTTGATCGATAACGCGAGTTCTTGTCCTGGCGGATGGTGCCCGACGCGTTGTCTGACGAGCCATCTCGTCGGCACGCTGCTTTATGAACTGAAGCCGCACGATCGGTGGCCGATGGCGGCGGTGACGTTTGATTCCTTTGGCGGGCGGGCGGCCGCGTGCACTGCAGGAGCCATAGATAGGATGGTAGGTGTGCGCCAGCGAGTAAGTCCTAAACTGTTCGACTCATACTCAGAACGTGGGCGCCGATCCCGAGCCTACTCCCGATGGGACCGCAGCTTTCGCGAGCGCTACGCGCTTGCGAGTTGATTTTCTTCGCAGCGTTGTTGAGCTTTTCGGCTGCCGCGTTTCTGTTCCTCTACGATCTCGTTCATGCTGGATGCGATCTCATCCTGCTCCAACAGGGTTGAGTACTCACGAGCTGAGCAGTACCTCAGTATTTGATCTTACAAATTTGCTATTCATCCATGAGAACAACTTCGCAGTTGCAAGCTCCATCCGACTTAGGGCGCGGCGAGCAACTATCTTTGAACTGGTTTCACCTCTTGATAGGGATCGCGGCGCCAGCAAATACCTACGAGGAAGGAGTCGCCAATGTCCCTGCGAAACCTCTTCATGCTACGCCTGTGCCCATTGCTCGTTGCCTGCGCGCTGCTTTCATTGACCGCTTATGGACAGCAAAGCAATTCAGCTTCCCAAACACCGGATGAGGAAACAGTAGATGGCACGGTAGTCGCTTCAAGCCACGTCACGTTCGTTGTCAGATCTGACGACAATCAATTTCACCTGTTCACGTTTGATCGCAACACGAACAGGCCGGGAAATCTGGCCGTTGGAGCGCGGGTGCATGTGGTTTCAGATCAGGGTGGCCAGGCAGGCGCCCGGCGTGCCACAGATGTCACCGTGGAATCACAGCCGCAAGGAGCGCGTACTGGCAATTCCTCTGCGCAAAACGCGGCCCCATTACCGCCGGCGGTGCGAAATGCGGAGAGCCAGATTCAACACGAAGCGCGCCGCTGGCGTTTGGGCGTGCGAGCCGGAGTAGGTTTCGACCCGGAGCTCGTCTTGTTTGGGATTCATTCCCAGATGGGCCCCATCTTCAGCCGAAATGTTTTCTTCCGCCCCAATGCCGATTTCGAATGGGGTGAGATCACCGACATGGTGGCTCTAAATCTGGAAGCCGTCTACACGTTACCGACCACGGCGCGCGGTGGCTCGTGGGCACCTTACGTGGGCGCTGGCCCCGCTCTGAATTTCATCCACCAGAGCTTCCAGTCACAGGCGGGGCAGGGCCGGAATATCTCATTCGGCAACTTCGATTATGAAACCGGATTCAACATCCTGATGGGACTTCAGAATCGCCACGGCACATTTTTCGAGGTCAAGACCAGCTTGTATTCGGCACCGGCGCCTGTTTTGCGGCTGATGCTGGGCCACAACTTCTGACCGCTCGCTCGGTCACGACCATTGGACGGGAGATTGGGCTAAAGACGTGCGACCAGTGGGTCTGATGCCGCTTCCGTTGACGAGGAAAGTCGGGTCGGGAGTCCACGATTTCCGGAACGTCCACGGACCGTCGATTGCAGTTGGAGCCAGTATAGGATGCATTGGATTGAATGGAGTTGTCCCACTCCTCAGTAGTCGCAAGGTGCAGTCGCTGCGTCGCCTACCGTCCAGGTTGAAATCCGGCCCCGAACCACCTCGCGGCCCATGGTGCCGAATAGGCCGGGCTCCGGCGGCATCGCAGAGATGTGTTCCGGCTGGGGTTGACCGGCAAACAGGATAAGACAGAAACACTGAACTTCGGATCGTGAAGCTAGCCGCCGTGCAGGGCAGGACGTTCAAATGTGCTTGGCATGGTTGCCCGCACGATTCTCTTTTCCGTTTCGGGAAGCACAATCGTCACGCTTACCAACTAAGTGGCGGATTGTCCAATCCATCTACAAGAGGTGACCTTGTGCCGACGATCAATCTTCTTAGAACTCGCAGTGAGTTCCTCATCGAAGCAGAGGCTCAAGCAGAAGGCGATGCCACCTGGCGCTCATCCTTCTGGATCGAGCGGCATGGTCCAGCGGGGAGAGTGTCGAAACGCATATTCCTCGCTGCCAAATTCAGCAGCCCGGAAGCTGCAATCCAGGCAGCGCTAACCGAGGCGCGAAGGACAATCGAAGAAATCTCATCGAACGATGACTCCCGGTCTGATGCCGCTCGGCAGTCCGCCTAGCCTGTGAGTTTGGATCTGGCGCCGCAGGGGCATTGGGCAGCGTCTCCCAGTCTGCATTTGGGCCGACGTAAGCACCTGGATCCGCCAAGCCTGTCCGGTGGATTGAGGCCTGCTTTTTTATTTAGAACGAGTCCGCAGGAAACCCAGGCGTACCCTAGAGATCGCCCCGCACCGTGCTGTACGATCTGCGAATCTGCGAAATCAACAGCAGTCGATTTCCACGCCTTGGTCGTTTCCGCTCACCGAAGAACGACCATTTTTCCTTGCATTCGGGGCGTGCATGTCACAATATCCCAGCGACGTTTCGCTTGCGTGCCAGCACGTACCGAACGGTTCGCGGTTTGGGAAGTGGGCTTCTCAGGAAACCCTCTTCTTGCAGTTGCCTGGGCCGAATCACTCCTTCAGAAACGACGTTCATAGCCGAATTGCATTTGCACAAAAAGATCTTGCCGAAGAAGGCTTCTTAGCGCGTGACCCTACCTAACAGAAGGACACTATGGCTGTTGATCACGGGCTTGATGTGTTTGTGCCATGCAGGAGGGCAGGACATGAACTTAAGCCCAACTCGTCCCACCATTGCAAACAGCGTAACCATCCCGAGCAAAGGAGTTCTTCAGGTTGAGACGGGCTATGATGCCTATCCGAAGAATCCTCCAGGGAATCAGCAGACTCTCGACGTTGGCTTTTATTATGTTCCGCTGGACCGTCTCAGGCTTGATTTCGTTTGGTCCGCTTTCACGCACCAACAGGATGGAGAGACGACTGCCAATGGAGTGAGCACAGTACAGATCGGGGGAAAAATGCTCTTGAGAAGAGAGAAGTTCCACCATTGGCCGCCAGGATTGGGGCTGCAATATGAAGCGGAGCTCCCGACCGCGTCACAAGCGAGTCTGCAGGGCTATGGCCAGCAGGCGATATTTCTCGTCAATCATCACTATGGTCCAAATGGTGATTTCGATCTGATGGTGAACGGTTCGATAGTTCAGTCCGACTGCCAAATGAGAACGGGCTGCGCCTATGGAGGACAGCAGTCAGTAGCGGTGAGCTACCACCTGAGTAAGCCGACTCGACTCTATGCAGAAGTCTTCGGGCAGAACGTTTCACAGTCCAATACACCGCCGGGGACTTACGCCTTTGGCGGCTTCCTGCACCAGTTCAACGATTCGTTCGGGTTGAATGGCGGATTGCGGTTCGGGATCAGCAATCACGCTTCCGGGATCGGGACCACGGTTGGACTTGTCTTTGGCCGACGTCTCCGGCGAGATTCAAACCGGGAGCCCACAACGACTGCCCGTCATTGATGCTACTGCGCTTTGCCGGCGAAACGTTCGATGTTAGCTTTCTGCAAGACGAATACCCTCGGGAGTTATCGAGCGAGCGGCCAACAGCGCCCTTCAAATTCGCGCGCACTGTTTGTGCACCCAGGGGAAAAGTTTGAAGTTTGTACGTTGGCCGCCTATTTAACGCCTGACTTCCGTAGTTCCTCCTCATCTTCGATACGCTCGACGACTACGGTAATGGCTAAAGTAGGCTCAACCCCAGGTATTTGACCATGGCTGAAAACTCTGGACCGGACGCGAAACCAGCCGGGCACCTCCTTTTCGCCGGCTCCTTCGAAACGTACAAGGTCACCGATTGCCGGGAGCGGTGCTTCCAAATATGGATGCACATTCAGCGCCTGTTTTTCAGGCCGCGCTCTTCCGGGCAGTAACTCGTAAAAAGCGATAACCATACCTCTCGTTACCTCCTATCCGAATTGATCCTGTAGATCGCATCCCCAACTCGGCGGCAGCCATCTTGTCCCGGCTTCACCTTGATCAATGAGTTTACTCAACCTGACGACCTGGCATTAGAGGAGCGCAAGTCGGCGTTCACATGGCATTCTAAAGCCGAAGAAGAGATCGTCGGCACCTGAGCCTGGCTCTGCGGGAGGTTGTGCGACGTGGCATCTTGCTCGAAGACTGGGGAGTGCCGTGTCCAGCGAAAAGGCCGGTCAAGGTCCTCCCGCGGAGAAAACCCCGGCATCGGGCGTAAGATGGGCCGGAGCGACTCTGCTCGTGGAGGCCAACGATTGCGACTTGTTGTGCTAATGATTGAGGTGGAACAGCCTGAAGGCCTTTCCACTCGAAAGCTGGTCTTGGAAACCGCCCGTCATAATGTCATCACAGCGTATAACGCGGCCGTTGGAGTGAAGCTGCTGCGTCGTTTTCCTAACGTTGACGTTGCCGTGATACATACTGAAATGGACGATTATCCGTTCGAGCAAACCGTCCGTGAGCTCAAGCAGATCCGCGACGATGTGCCAGTGGTTGGGATTTCTCCATTTGCCGACAGGGAGGAAAGTGGAGCGGACTATATGATTTCAAGCCACGACCCGCATGCTCTTCTTCAACTTCTTGCCGATCGCTTCGAGGCATCAATTTCGGATATCGGGGATAGTTGACGCCCGAGCGAATCAGCGCTGCGCGAGTCGATATCTTCTGCCTCGCCGGAGACCTGCTCCGGGCTCATGTAGGCCAGCGTGCCGATGATCTCGCCCATGTTGGTCTACCGGGTGGCCTGCGCGTCAGAGTCGGTGAGGCGGGCCACCCCGAAAACCCGAATCTTCGGCTGCCCGCCCTACCGACCAGGATGTTTGCCGGCTCAGATCGCGATGCATCAGCCCGCGCTGGTGCGCGTGCTGCATGTCTGTCTGCGCGAGGTGTGTGTCATCCCTGCTCGCCTCAGAAACATCGAAGCCAGAAATGGGCGCGAATTCCAGCAACGCTGTTGATCATTGAATCAGATCTGCCTCTTCGGGGCCTAGAATTACGGCCCCTTCGTAGACCTTACGGCTAATGATTCCTTGTCTTTTTCCGGAAATAGGGATGCTTTTGTCTTCGCTGGTTGTATTCACATAAAGTGTTCGACCATCGACAACTCTCGCATAGACTCCGCCCGGGGTCTGTGGCCCGAGCCGAATGCCGGTCATCTTGTAAACGTGATTCAGAACGGGGCCAACCGCCGAAGCATTCGATTCAGTTGCCAAGTAAATTGCATTTCCTTTGCCGAATTTGTTGATCGTAATAGCAGGTGAGTGGTCCGCAGTGTTGGTAAACCGCGAGAGAACAGCGGCAGTTGAAGGCTGGAGCACCTCATATCGACGCACGCCACTTCCGACTTCTCTTCCGTCCAGATTGAACTTCAGGTGCGATTCAGCGTCGTAGAATGCATTTGTCTTCATGCCGAAAACATCACTTAAGAGCCCGGGAAGCGGCGTGTTAAACCATTGTCCGAACGCATCCACCTTCGCCGAGAAAGCGGTCATCAAAACGGTACCGCCCCGGCTCACGTAAGCTTGAATTGCTTCGGCGCTCGCGACGTCCATCAGATAATCCGCCGGCACAACGACGAGCTTATAAGGCGAAAGATCTGCGTGCCCGATGTTGACAATAGCGGTGTCAATGTTCGCCCGAAACAGCGGCTCGAAGGCGCCTTGCACCTGCTCGGTATAAGCGGGCTTGAAGTATTGAAGCGTAGTGTTCGAGGGGCCGTTCGGGTGCGAATCGATGAAAGAATCGAATGAGTACGCGATGGCGACCTCAGGATGCGGATATCGCGGGAATCCGAATTTCTGAAGCTTTTTGAATTCTGAGGCGATGTCAGCAAACTCATCGACCTTCCATGAAGGAGTATCGTCGTGGTCGACGAGGCCAAACAGCGCCTGTTCTTCGCCTCCAAGGTGACTGTTGAAGGTCCATGCAAGAATCGCCTGAGTTCCTATCAGGAGTGCCAAATTGGCGTACATGCGGCTCCTCCCCGGCGTCCCGTAATCACCCCCACCTCCGGCGGTGAACTCGTTGAACCAGATCGGCGTTTTCAGATCCCCTTTGATCATCAAGGCGCCAAACGCGCCGCTGATCGGGTCTCCCGGATAGAATCCTTCAGCTCCATAGGAGACATAGGACTTGTATGTGCTCAGATAATCAAAGCCTTTCCTGGATGCTGTATCCCAGAGGTTGGAAATTGCAGGGACATCCGGCATGTTGCGGGCACGGATTGCGTTGAGCTCGCGTAGCCGCTCCACCGTAACATCAGACCAGTAGCGATGAAGATCCAGGTAGCGCTCTGAAGGTCCCGGGCCATTTGCGAGGGGTAAATCAACGTCTTCGAAGCTATTCAGGCGTCGGGACCACCGCTGGGTTGCCCATGCCTTGTTTAGTTCATCGATTGTTCCGTATTTCTTCTTTAGCCACTCGATAAATCGGTGCCTATCGGCTTCGGAATATGACATGAAGCCGTTTCCGATCTCATTGTCGTAGCCTACGGCAATGACCGCGGGGTGATGCGCATACCGTTTTGTGATCCTATCGGCAAGTATGCCCGCTTCGCGTACGTAATTCGGGTCACTGATGTCATCCATGTAGCGCTCTGCCGGTGGGAGCCGCGTCCCATTCTGGTTGACGAGATCGACACCGGGATATGTGCGATGCAGCCAAATCGGCGCTGGCAAGCCAGGAATATCGACAATAACCCGGATTCCGCTGGCTTGCATCTTGCCCATAATCTTGTCGAACCATTCGAAATCGAATTTGCCCTGGGACGGCTCGAACGAATCCCAGGAAAGGTCTCCCATGCGAACGACATTGAAGCCGGCCCGCTTCATGATTGCGATGTCCCGATCGATCTGTTCTGGAGAACGATCGATCGGTTGATAGCATGTGCCTACAAATAACTGCCCTGGGCCGGGCCAGTTTGGGCGTTCGGGACTATTCTGATCGAGGCAGCTGACACTTAAGATCAATGAGAACACTATGCATATCAGGGAAGGCGGCACTGTACTGCTAGTCTCAGACACCAGCCTGATTCTCTTTGACACGAATCTCTCCTATCCAAACTGGGACTTCCAGATAAGCGGTAGTAACCATCCCTACTTGTGATGAACATCATGGCTAACCGCGACGACTACTCTCCAGAAGGATTAATCCTGAATGCAAATGCGTAGTCACCTGGCGGCCTCGGCGGCAACTTGACGGTAAGCCCATCGATGTTACGGGACCATTGAAGATTGGACTGCCCTCCCAGAAGCCCTACTCTGGCGATTTCCCCACGGTAATATGGGGAATTTGAAGCAAGTGACTTAATGACTAACTCGCGTTCATCGGGCCATGCCAGAGCTATCGCGTACAGGGCGTCGCCTTTGGTTGTAAATCGGATATCACCAGGGGTATAGGTCGGAACCCCACCTTTATACAAAGATGTACCTGGGCCGGTTGTTGGACCTTCCCCATGAACTTTCCAGGGACGAGTGGAGTAAATCGCCTCGCCATTCGACACCATCCACCGGCCAAATCTGTCCAGGAATGCAAGTTCGTCATTGTCCGGTCTGCCATCGCCGGGTAGAGGGATGTTCAGCAGCAGATTTCCGTTCTTGCTCACTACATCAACAAGAAGATGAACCATGGACTCAGGTGTTCGATACCGATGTTGTTCGAAAATGGCACGGCTGTAATGCCATCCTCCGATGCAGGCGTCCGTCTGCCATGGATTGGGCTGCAGAGAGTCGGCCTGGCTCATCTCGAAATCGAGAACCAGAGTGCTCAAAACCGCTTGCGGCACGGTTTTTATGTTGAATATTGCCCCCAGTTTGCCCCCATTTCTCCGGATGTTTGCGTTGTAGTAGTACGCCATGATTGGAGGTGTGAGCTCAGGCATGCCGAGCCACACGTTAAGTTCTCTGCCGGCCGGCGCCCCGGCATCGAAAGACCAGTCGCAGTTATCGTCGAAATACAGAAGGTCTGGATTGTATTGCTCGATCAGATCCTGGACTCGCATCATGAAATCCTCGACAAAGCCGGGACAGGGATCGTTCTTGTCATGCGGGTACCCATTGAACTGCCGGGGATCCATACCCTCCCACCACTTACCTTTGCCGTCTGCGGTAGTCAGAATCCCGTCATACGGAACTCCTTTTAGAGGACCAGCTTCATCACTGCCGTACCGAACCGGCATGAATTCTCTCCACACCCGCGCGGGCGTGCCATAGTACGTGATCCCGAAGCGAAGACCTTGTGACCGAGCGGCCTTTTCCCAGCTGCCGACGATGTCCCTTTTAGGACCAACGTTAACGCTATTCCAAGGATGATATTTCGAATGCCAGCAGTCAAAGTTGCCGTGATGATTGGCAAGCGCGACAAAGTACTTGGCTCCGGTCTTTGCATATAGCCTAATCAGCTCTTCCGGGTCCCAGTTTTCTGCTCGCCAGATATTGCAGATATCCTTGTACCCGAAGCGGGACGGATGACCATATGTCTTGACGTGGTAGTTATATTGGGAGCTACCCTCAACATACATTCCACGGGCATACCAATCCCCCTGCTCTGGAACGCACTGCGGACTCCAATGAGCCCAAATCCCGAACTTCGCATCCCGGAACCACTCCGGGCACCGGTACGCCTTCAGCGACTCCCAATTCGGCCGAAATGGCCCCTCGCTTGGACCGCCGATGGAATTGGGATCGGTGTACGCGTCATGATTGCCGAAGGATCCCTGCTCATCGATGGCCATGCCGGAGAGGCCAAGCAGACCCGCGCTGCCTGTGACGAACTGTCTCCGGTTTAAGCGGCCCCTTCTACTCGTCATTTGAAAGCTTCCTTATTCCCACATCTCATGCAGAGAGTTAATAAAGTCCATTATTCGGCATTTATAACCATCCCGACGATATCCAGATCGGGAGAAACTCTTCCGAGTGAAGCGCGGGATCGGTGACTACCACTGTTGCGTGACCTTCAGCCTACTGCTGATAGTTACTTGAACGGCTCGATCTTCGGTTGGGCGGCTGCCTGGATTTCCTCTGCCAGTTGAAACTCGTGCGAAGCCTGGTCGGTTCGGCCGAGCGAGCGGTACGTCTGCCCAAGTAAGGCATGCGCAATGTAGCTTCGTGGGTCGATCGCGAGCGCCTTCTGGAGGTACTGCTGCGCCATCACCAGGTCCCGTTGTTTTAACAGCACCTTGCCGAGCAGGATGAACGGAACCGGCGACGTTGGTTCAAGCAGAACGGCCTGATCGAGCGCTTCCTGCGCCTTCAGGTATTCGCCAGTACGGATGTAGGTGTCTCCGAGCCGGTCGTATACTTCGCCGAAAAGCGGGTTTAAATTACGCTCCGCCTCGAACTCCGTTAGCGCTTCAGGGAATTGCGATCGCGCCAACCGTATCTGCCCGAGCAGAAGATGTGCCATCGGCAGATTCGGATTGAGCGCAAGCGCTTTTTCCGCGGTTGTTTCGGCTGTTGGAAGATAGTCCCGTCGCAGCATCATTCTTGCCACGAGCAGATAAGCTGAAGGAGAGTCGGGCGGAAAATGATATTGGGTGGCAAATGCGTGGCGAGCATCGTCGTAACGCCGGGTATCGAGATAGCAGAGACCCAAAACATAGTTGTTATCGATATTGCTGGCCCGTATCGTCAGGTTGGCCTTCTCAAGGAGAGGAGTGGCGGCTGCCGATCTGCCCATGCGGAACAGAGCGACGCCTTCCATCTGCATGGCTTCGCGGTCGGTAGGATCCTGGGCCACAGCTTTCGCAAACGCCTCTTCCGCTGACTGCATTTGCCCTTTACTGTAGAAAGCCATGCCGCGCAGGCGCTCCGTTCCGGGCGGTTCCGGCCGCTGAACGGCGACGGTGTCCAGAACCTTCAATGCATCGTCAAACTGCCCATGCTCGAGGAGTTTTTGCGCTTCCGCAGTCTCCGCAGGTCTCGCAGTTTGCGAATACGCGCACGGAACAGCTAGCTGTACGACCGTTCCAACTATTGCCGCGAGCGCAAACCGACAGAACCGCCTGGTGCAGCGGCAGCCGTGTCTCAATCGATGTCTTCGAGCGAGGGATCGGGCGCCTTTTTGTCTTATGCCGATAGCAATGATCATTTGGGTAGACGGCACATTATCTTTCCTCCTTTATATGAAACCTGGTGCGAAACCCCGGAAGGCAGGGTTATTACATTGAATCGCCTGGACTGCAGCATTCCAGAGAACTGCCCATGGCGCTGTTCTATCGAGAGCTCTCTGTTGGCGTCGTTCCAATGGAAGTGGATCGTGCTTCGCATTCCCTCTTCGTAGTTGTAATTCGTGCCTTCATCTTCATAGAGAGTGAAGTCTCCGTCCGCGCCGGGGTAGATTCGGATCTCCAGGTCTGTGGCCGGCTTCTCACCGGCGTACTGCTCGACAGGGCCGAGTGGAACGATGCTCCCCGCTCTGACAAGCAATGGTATCTGCTCAAGAGGAGCGGCGATGTCGGCGAGCCCTGATGACACCGGGCTCCCCGTCCAGAAGTTGTACCAACCTCCCGGAGTAACGGGTGCATAGACAGGCCAGCGTACGGCTCCCGCTTCCAGCACCGGAGAGACCAGGAAGGCGGGACCGAACATGTACTCATATTTCTGCGTGAGTGCCCGATCGTCTTGCGCGAAATCCATGACCAGGGGACGCATCATCGTCGATCCCTGAAAGGTCACTGCGGCTGCCTGAGAATAGATGTAGGGCAGCAACTGTTGACGAAGTTCGAGGTAGCTGCGCACTTCGCCTTCAACCTTGTCGCCATAGCGCCACGGTTCCGTGTCCGTTTGGAAGCCATGAACGCGTTGCAGAGGTGAAAAGGTTGAGAACTGGAACCACCTCAGGAAGCGCTCGTGATACTCGGGATCGGTATATTGACTAGGACCCGGACGGAAAAAGCCCCCGCCATCCGTAGTCCAGTAGGGTAACCCGCTCGCGTTGTAACCCAGACCGGCAGTGACTTGCCTCCGGAGTGTCTCCCAACTATTGCCGATGTCGCCGGACCACGTGGCAGAGGCATAACGCTGTTGGCCCAAGAAGGCGGAGCGGGTCAGGATGAAAACCCGCTTGGTGGGCGCATCTTTTCTTTGCCCCTCGTAAACGGTCTTGTTCACAAATAACGGAAAGAGCAGGCGCACCTTTTCACCTGGACCTGCGAACGTGCTTCTCCCAGCCAGATCATCATTCTCCGGTTCGGTAGCATCTTGCCACCAGGCATCGATTCCGAGCGATAACATGCGTTCACTGAAATTATTCCAATAGAGCGCTGCAGCGGCGGGATTGAAGAAGTCGATCCACTGAGTTCCGGGTATGTAATACCCCTTCGCCGTGAATTGCTTTCCTACCTCGGTTTCTGGATCAATTTTGGACCACACCGAAACCATCAACTTTACGTTCATAGCATGGAGGCGCTCGATCATACCCTTAGGATCCGGATAGTACCGCTCGTCCCATTTCATTGCATTCCAGCCGTACTTGCCCCAGTACTGCCAGTCCTGCACTATCAAATCGAGCGGCAGTTGGCGCTTTCTGAACTCCTCCGCAGTGTCCAGAATCTCCTGACTTGAATGGAACCGCTCCCGGCAGTGAATATAGCCATACGCCCACAGCGGCATCAACGGTGCTGGCCCTGTTACCTGTCGGTAGGTGGCGATCACTTGATCAGGAGTTGGCCCTGCGAACACGACGTAATCGACCGCCTCCGCTACGGGAGAACGTAATACCGTACGGTCCTCAATGGGCCTCCAAAACAGCACCGGCTTGTCATTTTGCGCGCCGATAACCCGGATGCTATGGCGACCCGAAGAAAGATCGCCAAACCAGCTGGTCGTCGGAGGAAGCCAGAAATTGGCAAAGTCGATGACGACCTTTCCGTCGATCTCAACATGATACCGGCGGGCCATCTTTTGCCCCACATCCAGCATGAAGGCATATCGGCCATCGCGGGGAATCTCCAGAGTTCCGGCAAATTCTCCCTCGCGCCGGATTTCTCGTTTCGCACCTTCGGCGGTGGTGACGTTAGCCGCGGTTTCCCTGCCAGTCGACGTTCGCGTCAGCTGCACACGTTCGTCCGCCGGGTTCAAGTCAGTCAAACCATAGTTATGCCAGAGAATTCCGTATCCTCTGCTCGACAGCAGGAAAGGAATGGCGATCTGGCTGTTGACCTGCGTCAGGCGCCGGGGAAGATCTCGAATGTCCAGGAAACCGTCCTGAAACTCTCCACTGCCGAACAGGTGTTCGCCAGGTGGGGAGGCAAAGGCCTGCTCCGCTGCAAACGTCGCCTCGCCCTGTATCGTGTCCGGGGCTAGCTGGCGCGTGCCAGCAACTTCGGACAAGAAAGTCTTTCCCGAGCTATCGGTAAAGTGCAGAGCGTCGGTATGCCGATCGAAGACGGCTCTCATCTTTGCTGTCGCAATCACAACGCGGGTCTCATCGTGCGAGACCTGGAAGGCCGGAGTAGAGGGTTGTGGCAGCAGAACAAGACTCGGGCTCTCCAGCGCTCCTTCCTTCGCGCAGCGAACCCGCATCGCACTCGCAGTGATTGGTCGTATCGTAAGAACGCAAGCCTTCGTGCTTATTTCCACGCCAGATTCGGTCTGCCTGACGGCTCTGCTCGATGGCCCATGAGCGGTAGCCTTGGCAGACGCCGACCACGCAAGAACCCCGGCAAGAATCGCCGGATATAGAAACAGGAGTGGGCTTCCTCGACGGATATAACTCAAGCTATCCTCTATGTCCCGTCTATCTACCCACGACTGTCACGACGGAGTCATCCGATCCACTCCACGCTGGCGCTCCTTCGTGTTTCAGCTGATGCGCCCCGTCGTCCCAGCTCAGCTTGGTGAGCTTCCCAGCGTCCTTCTCGTAGGCATAAGTTTTCCCGTCGTCCTGAAAGAGTGTGAACTCTCCATTCGTTCCGGGATACACGCGTACCGATGCGATCGTCTGCGTCTCCTGGGCGCTCTGTACTTCGGATCCAAGGGGCACGATACTCCCCGCTTTTACAAAGAGCGGCAAGGTATCGACGGGCGCGTCGACCGTGATCGTTTGTCCGCCGTGCAACCGTTCGTTGGTCCAGTAGTTGTACCAGTCACAACCCGCGGGCAGATACACCAACCGGTGCGTCGCGCCCTGCTCTGTCACGGGAGCGACCAGGAAAGCTGGCCCGTACATGTATTCATCCGGGATGTTCGCGACGTTGGGATCCCCGGGAAAATCCATGAACAGCGCCCGCATATATGGAGCGCCCGTCCGGTAGCTGCGATATGCAACAGAGTATGTGTACGGCAGAAGTTTATAGCGCAGCTTCAAATACTTCGCCAGAATCGGCTCCGCCTGCTTGCCGTACGACCATACTTCGTTATGATTTCGCTCGCCGTGCGCACGCATCACCGGCTGAAAGGCACCCCATTCAAACCACCGCACAAACAGCTCGGGATAATCTTCATAGTTCCCAATCGTGCCGCGTACATCCGATCCGTCGATCAACGGCTTGTGTGCTGCGTGGTAGTCCGCCGGAACCGACGGCGAGAAGAACCCTGCGATATCCGTATCCCAGTACGGTAGGCCAGTCGCCGTGAAGTTCAGCCCCGCCGGAATGGAGCGCTTCAACATGTCCCAGGTTGAAACAATATCGCTCGACCAGAAGACTGTGCCATTGCGCTGTGCCCCCAAGTATGCCGCCCGCGCCAGGATCATGACCCTTCGGCTATCCCCAAAATCCCGGCGAAAGCCTTCGTACACGGAAGCCGTGTGAAACAGCGGATATACATTGTAGAAACGCGTGCCCGAACCGATTGAGAAGACGTCCTTCGCGGGATCGATATCCGGCTCCGTTTCATCCAGCCATATGTAATCGAATCCGTACGGTTTGACGTACCGGTCGCGAATCTCCTCCCAGAACCATTTCGCGGCATCCGGATTCGTCGTGTCGAGATTCGGCCCGATCGTGTCCCTGAAGGTTCCCGAGTCCGGCTTTCCGTCCGGCGTATGCACAAGCCAGCCTTTGCTCTGCAGCATGTCATAAAACTGGGTCCCCGGCGCAAAGTGCGGCCATACGCTCAACAGCGTATTTACATCCATTGCATGCAGTTCACGATTCATCGCCGCCGGAGCCGGCCATCGCTTCGGATCCAGGTCCAGTTCGCCCTGCCTCGTCATGTTCAGGAAGTCCACGACCATCACGTCCAATGGCAACTTCCTTGCGCGATATTCCTTCGCCACATCCAAAGTCTGTTCTTGTGTCGGGTAGATCGCCTTACTCTGAATGTAGCCGTACACCGCTCTTGGGAGCATGTGCGTCACGCCCGTCAGCAGGCGATAACCCTCGTAAATTTCATCGCTGGTCTCTCCGGCGATCACGAAATACGAGACGCGGTTTCCAACCTCCGACCGCCAGACGTTCTGGCCGTTGAATCCCAAGTCCACCGTCGTCTTTGAAGGGTTATCCCACACGAGACCGTAGCCATGACTCGAAACCATGAACGGCGCACAAACATCCTGTCCGCCAATCGCCGTGTAGTCATGCCAGCAGCGGATCTGGTGATCACGTAGATCCATCCAGCCCTTCTGCTGCTGCCCTAATCCGTAGTAATGCTCGCCGGCCGGCGAGTCGAACATCGCCGCAACCCGGTAGCCTTTTGTACCCGTATCTGTCGGAGCCACTTCCGCACTCTCCGGCCTCATTTCCCAGGTGCGCATCTGCAAGAGTGTCTTGCCTTCCGTGGTTGTTACCAGCAGGGCATCATTGTGCGGACCACGGCCGCCGTCGTTTGGACCGTTCCCCCCACCACCGCCTCCAAAATAATGGCGGCGCAGTTCCAGATTCAGCGCATCGAGTGGCATCGGCCGGGGCAGTTTGTCGTTCGGCAAATCTCCCGGAGCCACGTGCACTACCATCCGGCCTGATCGGTACACATCGTATCCCTCAGCATCGCGTTCGTGCGTCCATCCGTCTGCCGACGGCTTCGCCACAAAGCCGTATCCCGGATCGGCCGCAGCCGCAGCTTTGTCGATGCTCATGGTTACGCGCACGATGTTCGGAGCATAGGGCACCAGCGAAATCACTCGCCCTTCGCGCTCCAGGACAAGCGGACCACCCTGGGCCATCGCCACGCTGCCCAGCAACACCGTCAGGAGCGTCGCGCTCACCCCGTACGCAAGAAACTTGCCCATCAAGCGAAACCACTCTCTCGGCCCAAGGCCATACATCAAGCACCAAATTCGCATTTTTCACCTAACTGCGAAGAATCTTAGTGAACGGATTTCCGTTCCTATTATCTGTAAAGCGAGTCCGGGATGGCCAAAAAAGAAGCCGCGCGTTGTTGAACAAAAGCGCGGCTTGGGAGGCCTACACCTTACGGCGATGGCCGGCATTGCGGTTGAGCCGAGGCGTCTGGACTTCAACAACAATGGGCCGGTCGCCGATCTCGCGAGTTGCACGGGCACTCAAAAGCTAAGTGTTACTGAGAACTCCAGCTGACGCGGACTTTGTCCCAGAGCCATCCCGGTAATGACCCCGGCGCCGCTGCAATCGATGCAAGTGTTTCCTGGATTTGCCGGACTGATGTAGTTGAAGACGTTAAAGGCATCCATACGGAACTGGGCTGTGATGTTCTCACGGATGGGAGTGTTTTTTGATACGGACAGATCGGTATTGAAGAACGCTGGGCCAAAGTAGTTGTTACGTCCAACATTGCCGAACTGATCGAGGTTAGGTCTGGAAAATGGTCCGGAAACCGATCCGTTTGCGAGCATCGGAGCAACTGGAGTGAAGAAGGTCCGGCTATGGGAAGTGGTATCGAAAGAGGTGAGATGTGTTGGCAGACGCCCACCTGCTTTATTGGGCATGCAGGGACCATTCGGTATGTCGGATCCGCACTCGCCATAGCTGGGAGTGTAGGGCAGCCCGCTCGACCAGTTCAAAGAGGGGTTTAGCTGGTATCCGCCGATGAGGTAGTTCGCCCACTTCGGAGCTCCGCTGAGAAACCTCTGGTTAGTTCCGAAAGGCAGACTGTAGTTCCCATAGAGCTGGAACTCTTGTTGCCGCAGGTCGTCGTTTCTTTGGTAAACGACCCTTTTGTCGATCAGAGCATAATCATTGTTTCCGTAGTTAAATGCCGCTTGCCACGTGTACCTCGCGGTAAATTGCAAACCTTCGGAGAATCGCTTATCCAATGTCGCTTGCAGAGCGTTGTAATGAGAGTCGAATGCATCGCGGTAGTAGGTTAGGTTTTGGGTCCAACCGAACTTTGAATAGTACTTTCGCAGGTAGTTCGTGTCGCTGGTCTCGGTCAGCGAACCCGCGGGAGCCGCGGGATTCCAGCAAAGCCCTTGACCGGTAATACTCTCGCTCGCCGGAATGCAGGCGGCCACTGCATTTAGATTGAGGGTTTGCCCGTCACCGGCAAAGGTATGGGTACCCTTATTGCCGACGTAAGCGAGCGTCGCGGACACCGACTGGGTAAGTTGTCTCTGGACGCTCAAATTCCATGCATCCACGGTGGGCAAGAGCTGGGGGTTATCGCGGACTTTGGCACTCAGGCCATTTGGGATTGGGATTTGGCCGTTGGGGGGAATAGCGGGAAAAACAAACGGGGCGGGACCGACGGCAAGATTGAAGGCGGCGGTATTCGCGCCAGCGTTGGTGAGGTTTTGATTAGCCAACACGGGGAGATTCTGGGTCACAACGTGACCGAAGAGCGTGCCGAAAACTCCGATGTCGAAGCTTCTTCCATAGCCGCTACGGATCACCGTTTTCGGGTCGAGCTGATAGGTGATGCCGACGCGCGGAGCAAATTTGCGGAAATCCTTGTTAACATTCATGGCGGTGTCGAATGGGCCGTACCCCGCAACGCGAATTGCGCCGGTTGTGAGGTCGGCGAAGCCGCCCTGCCCTCTGCCGTTGACTGCCTCGGGGAAATAGATCTCCCAACGAAGCCCCAGGTTGACGGTCAAATTGGGAGTGACACGCCAGGAGTCCTGCACGTAACTGAAGAGAATCTTCTGCGTTTCCTTCGCATTTGTTGAAGTGCTCACGTAACGGGCGAGATTTGTGACATCACCCAACAGGAATGTTGCCAGCCCCAGTCCTCCGGGTGTGCTCAGGTTTGTGTTCTCCGTGTCTGTGGCGCTAAAGCTCACCTCGCCGGCTCGATTGCTATCGCTTGGGACACGCAGATTCCGGGCATAGCGGAGATCCGCGCCGAACCTTATGTTGTGATTGCCAATGATCTTCGTCCAGTTATTCACTATCTGATACTGGTCTTCCGTCTCAAGCAGATGGCAGTTACAGGCGTTTACCTGCAAACTCGAACCGAAACTTGACAGTCCGTCTCCGGCGTTTCCGCTGGCATTGTTTATGAAGAAGCCAGGGGCCCCAGAGGTAAAGGTCGTCCCCAGATTGAGGCCGGGGATGCCTGCCATGGTGGCCAGATCCTGTTCGCCATCGTACTTTTGAGTGGAGACGTGATAGCGCAAATATCCCAAACGGAAGTCGGTGAGGAACTTAGGATTCAACGCGATGTCCATGCCGGCGACCGCGCTTTGGTTGCGCGCGGCGGCGGAACCACCAAAGTTGTTTGTGATGGACGAGAACCCCGTGCCCCCGGCCGCTCCAAAGATAACGTTAGCGGAGTTTGCATTGTCGAAATAGCTGTAGCGGCCAAAGGCGTGCATCGCTTCGCGAACCTCGTGGTCGATGCGCACATCAAACTGGTTCTGGTTCGTCACCCCATTGCCGCCTGCATTGTAGTTATTGGCCGTGCCATCCTGCGTACCGGGCGCATTCGGTAGCGGAATCAGGTTGAGGAGGTAAAGCGCCTGCGGAGAGACATACTGGCTCGGAATGAAGTTGTTCACAAACGGCACCGGGCCTGTAACCGGATCGATGATACGGGGGTTGTAGATCTGCCCCTGGAGTGGCCCGCGACCCGTCAAGAATTGGCTCAGATCGCATCCAGCTCCTGACAAACACGAATTGTGTGCGAGGGCCGTTGGAACGGTCACTTGAGCGGAAGCTCCGTTCCGTTGCCTGACGCCCTGATAGTCGCCGAAGAAGAACAGTTTATTCTTCAGAATCGGCCCACCTACCGACCCGCCAAATTGGTTGTAGAGAGCTGGCGGAGTCAAGCGAGTTGACGTAGCGGAATACGGCGCAAACTGGTTGTAAGGATTTCGTGCCAACTGGGCCCCGCTTCGCCTGTACAAGAATGCGTTCCCGTGGAAATTATTGGTTCCCGACTTAGTCTGCGCGTTCACCACGGCGGCGACCGATTGCCCGAACTCCGCATCGTAGCTTTGCACCAGGATCTTGGCCTCTCCGATAGCATCCAGCGGCGGATTGATGACGATCTGGCCCAGAATCGGATCCTGATTCGAGGCACCGTCAAGCAGATAGCCGACCCCGGCGAAGAACTGCCCCTGAATGTTAACCGTCGGGCTGCCCTGCGCGTCCTCGGCGTTGTTCTGCGTCCATCCCATCGCCTGGGCGCCCGGAATCAGCAGTTGAAGGCTGGCGAAGTTGCGATTTGGTATGGGTAGGCCGGAAATGGTTCTTTCATTAAAAACGCTCCCCACTTCCGCTTTATCGGTTTGAAGTTGTGGAGGCTGGGTCGTGACAGTTATCGTTTGGTTTGAGCCGCCGACGGTGAGCTTCAGGTCTATCTTCGGCGACGTATCAGCCGAGACCTGGATTCCAGGCTGCTCGACGGTACCGAAACCCGTCGCGGACGCCTTGACGTTGTACACGTCCGGAATAAGATTCTGGACGGTGTATTCGCCCGACTCATTCGTGGTCACCTGGACTGCCGTCCCCTTGCTTACGTCAGTCACCGTGATAGTGGCTTTCGGAACTGCGGCGCCGCTGGTGTCCGTGACCTGGCCATAGACTGATCCGTGTATGACTTGTGCTAGGACAACACCGGGCAAGCCACAGATGCATGCGATTGACATTCCCAACAGCACATACCCGAGGACGCTCTTTCTTCTTTGCAGCATCATTCCTCCTAAAGGGCCTGCCAGCAGCACATCTGTTCTTTGTTCCTGCCCGTTGATAATCCGGAAAAGGCTTTCTACGGTTACCGGTAACTGTACCGGGGTGTGAGCATTCAATATCAATCAATATGACGATGTCAAGGGTGTTCTTTAGGTGGATCGCCCATAGCGGTTACCGGTATCTATGCCGAAATGCCCGGCAGTCGAATAGTCCGACGTTCTGCCAGTGCACACCTGGCCGCGACGTCAGGGCGGAGTCCCTGATCACTACAATCCGCCCGTTTGGTTTGCTCTCATTTGTTCGACGCCTCAATGAATTGCAGCAAAGCTGTCGCCCTCGACCGCCCGGAAAACTCAACCTGTAGAACTTTATGTACTCAGCGTGCTCGGCCGCCAAATTCTATGCGAAGTGCGTAGGCATACTTCGCGGGAGGTTGAACGGGCAACAGAACGTGAAGTCCCTCGGGACGCTGCTCAAATTGGATTTTTGCGTCACTTCCCAACAAGTTGACAGATTGCACGGAAGCATTGCCCGCAGTTGATGCGAGCGAGCGAATCATCACTTCCCTGTTTCCCGGCCAAGCGAGTCCAAGGGCATAGAGCACATTCCCCTTTGTGGTGAAACGAAAGTCCTCTGCCGTGTAGTTCGTTGTATCGGTGTCGTGAAAAGATCCCGCAGCGGCTTTCGTCGGGCCCTCACCGTAGATTTTCCATGGCCGGGTACCGTAAATTGCATCTCCGTTGACACTCATCCATGCCCCCACGTCCAGGAGCACTTGCTGGACTTCTTCGGGTATGGTGCCATCTGAGCGTGGACCAATGTTCAGGAGCAAATTGCCATTCTTGCTGACGATGTCGACGAGCTGGTGCACAATGAATTCTGGGGATTTGAACGTGTCGTTCTTAATGTAACCCCATGATTTATTGCTTACGGAGGTATCGGTCTGCCAGGGTATCGGCCGGATATCACTGAGTTGACCACGTTCTAAGTCGAGCACCGCGGAATGCTCCTGGATGGCGTAGTCCTTGTAATTGATGACACCCACATGACCGCCGTACTTCAAAGCGCTGTTGTAGTAGAAGGCCGTAAAGCGCGTAAGGTTCGGCCGGATAGATGCCTGCCCGATCCACCAGTCGAAGTAAACAAGATCCGGGTGGTACTTCTCGACGAGTTCGGCCGACCGCGCGAGCCAGTCGTCCGCCCAGGCGGACGAAACGTAAGTGAAATCATTATCAAGTGGGCTATTCGAGGATCCCTTCAGCCAAGTGTGAGCCGGGCCGTAGAAGGCCGCGTATTTGGGATCGTTCACATCGGAACTAATCGTCCGGCCCGGGCCCAGGAAGAAGTCGTGCTCCACGCGATGCGATGACAGGCCAAAACGTAGCCCTTCAGCCCTCACAGCTTTGGCGAGTTCCCCCAACGTGTCGCGATGCGGTCCCATCTTTGCGACGGTCCAGTCGCTCAGCCCGCTGTCGTACATGGCGAAACCATCATGATGTTCTGCCACAGGGACGACGTATTTCGCACCCGCCTTCTTGAAAAGCTGAGCCCACGCGGCAGGATCG
This sequence comes from uncultured Acidobacteriaceae bacterium, assembly GCA_963797895.1. GTDB lineage: Bacteria > Acidobacteriota > Terriglobia > Terriglobales > Acidobacteriaceae > KBS-83. Next base: position 478,630 of record CAWCRD010000002.1, on the reverse strand, counting down.
TAGTGTTCGGCTTTGAACATGGGGATGAAGTCTTTGTAGCCGAACTTGTCTAGTGGCCCGTAGGTGGCGATGTGATGGTTGTATTCAGGAGATCCCTCCACATACATAAGCCGTGGATACCATTCACTACCAAACGCAGGGACTGAATAGACTCCCCAGTGAATAAAAATCCCGAACTTCGCGTTCCTATACCAATCGGGGGCTTCATACTTTTGTAGGGATTCCCAATCGGGCCGGAATGGACCTTGATGAGTGACGTCATCGACTTGTTTTAGGAGTGCCGCACGCTGTGGGTCATACGTGCTGCTAGCCTTCTGCCACACCTGATCGATGACCGTCGGATCTTGCGACACCGTTGGGGAATTGGGGTTCTGGCCGTGCAGGCTGGCTATCCCGGATAGTGCCAGTGCGATGACGGCAAGTTCGCGAATGCAAAAATGTGAAAACATAATGTCCCTTTCCCTGACTGCGAGTTCGCTCTAAGCTTCTGGGGTTTGAAAGGCCGCTAGCCTACGACGCCAAGCGATGAATCCCGGCTGCCGAGTCTTGCCCAGCTGAAGCCGTAAAGAGCGACCAACACGAAACAGACCAGCGGTACTGCAAAGCCAATGCGCAACGAATGCCGATCCGCAATATGGCCCATGAACGGCGGAGCGATTGCTCCGCCGACAATAGACATGACGATGAGCGATGATCCGAGTTTCGTGTGTTCGCCCAACCCGCGGATGCCAAGCGCGAAGATCGTGGGGAAGCCTATCGACATGAAAAAGAACGTTGCGAACATTGCATACAGTCCCGCTTTGCCCCCGCCCATCGCTACCGCGACAAGCACCACGTTGATAGCAGCGTACGTGGCAAGCACGCGGTGAGGCTTGAATTGACTAATCACTGCGCTGCCACTCAGCCGGCCGATCATGAACAAACCGAAACCGATTCCACCTAGCCATTTGGACGCTTGCAAGCGGGTCACACCCGGATCATTCTCAAGAATGTAGTTCACACAAAAGCTGAATATTCCGGTTTGCGCCGCAACATAAAAGAACTGGGCGGCAATTCCAAGGGTGAAATGCTTGCGTCGGAATAGATCCCAGTGTCTTGAGACCACAAGAAATGCGGCCACAAAGGCGACGATCAGAAGAGCGGATTTTGTTGGTTGCAGCAAGCTTTCCGTCATGTGCAGCAGGCGCCACATCAATGTGAGAATCGGGGCAATAAAGAAGTACAGCAAACCACAAACAGCAGCCACAATCACGGCAATGCCGGCCTGCTGAGTCCCCGATGGTCTAGCGCCGTCCTGCATCTCGGCGAATCTGCGGTCTTCGTCTTCGACGTGCAAATCGGGCACTCGCGACAGGAAGAAGATGATGAGCAGTAAGGCCACAAAGATGCCGATGGCCAGATAGGGGGTGGTAAGCCCTGCATTAGCATTCGCTCGATCGGCGCCGGAAAAGACAAAGTGGCCCCCGACAATCGGGCCAAGTATCCAACCAAGACCGTTGACGGTCTGGGCGATGTTAATGCGGGTAGGCCCAGATTCGGGCGCGCCTAGAGCCGTCGCATACGGATTCGCAATCGTTTCCAGGCACGTCATGCCCGCGGCGATAACAAACAATCCCAGCAGAAACGCCCAATACGTGCCGATGTTTACCGCCGGAATGAACCAGAAGGCCCCAGCAGCAATCAATGACAGTCCGGCCAGGATGCCGCCTTTATAACCAAACCTCTTGGCAATCAAACCTGCTGGTATCGCCATAAGGAAGTAGCCCAGATAATTTGCCGCCTGGACTAGACCCGACTGCTCCTTGTTGATCCGCAGCGTGTCTTGAAAGTGTTTATTGAGGATGTCGATCATTCCATTACAGAAGCCCCATAGCAGAAAAAGCGACGTGATTAGAACAAAGGTGAGGACTAAGCTTGTGCCATCGGCAGCGCGAAACAAGCCGCCCTTAGAGACCCGAGAATTGATTGGGCTGGTCGGTTCCCTCGTGACGGTATACATGTCTAGTCCACAGAGACCAGTATTTTCTTGAAGTGCGATGGGTTCTCACTCCAAGAGCGCAGTGCGTGTGCAGCTTTCTCGAGCGGCACAATCAGGCTTACTGCCTGATCAACCGGAAACTTGGCACTCTCGAGAAGATGAATTACAGCGTGGAAGTCCTCTGGCTGCGCATTTCTTGAGCCGAGGACGTCCAATTCCTTTTGAACAAACAGCCTTGTCTCATAACTTACCGGCTCTTTGGCATACCCGATGTAGACAACCCTGCCAGTAAAGGCAACTTCTTCGACCGCGGCGCGGAACGTCCCCGGCGTTCCCACAGCCTCAATCACAACGTCTGGTCCTCGGCCGCCGGTTAGCTCCAGTAACCGATCGTGTAAGCGTTCACGGCTACTGTTGATCGTGTGCAAACCACCCACCGCGCGCGCGACTTCCAATTTGTCGTCATCAACATCCACACAGATCGTCTTCGCACCCCGGCAGTTCGAGCCCGCTATGGCGCCAAGCCCAACTCCTCCGCAACCGAAGACTGCAACCATATCGTCCGCTGCGACCCGCCCGCGCGCGACGGCATGAAAACCAATAGTGAGCGGCTCAACGAGACACAATTCCTTCGGTGTAAGCCTTGCCGGAAACAACTTCTCTCGTGGCATGACGATGAACTGAGTGAGGGCACCATCCCTCTGCACGCCAAGAGTCTGGTTGAACTGGCAGGCATTCGGACGTGCCCGTCGGCACGATGCGCATCGACCGCAGCTTGTGTAGGGCAAGAGAGCGACATCCGTCCCAGCAGGAAGGTCGCTACCCCCTTGCACGACTGTGGCACAGACCTCATGGCCAAGAATTCTCGGAAAGGAAACGAGCGGGTTTAATCCGCGAAACGAATTTAGATCACTTCCACAGAGTCCCACCATTCGGACTCTCAGCAATACGCCTTCATCCAACACTGGTTCGGCGACGGTTTGAATGGAAGCCATTCCCGGGTTTTGAAGCACGAGAGCGTTCATGTTTTAAGGTGATCTAAGATTCAGCGAAGAAGGCCTTCCGCCCGGTTGGAACGTCCAGCTCTTGGTTTTTGGCTCGCATTGCAGCACGGAGTCTATCTTCGGCTTGCGCATCCCAGTATCCACAATCCAGTTCGACAAATACCGAGGTATATGGAATTCGCATTTTTGTTTTGATCGAGAGCACTCGAAAGACTTCGCTGATCCGATCAAGTCTGGAGATGATCTCTTCGTGCAACAGGGCCTGAACTTCATATCCACTCAGAAGATCGATGAGCTGTTTCCTGTATGAAGTGATACCTGGTGCGTCCTCCTCTAAGACGAACGTCAATTCTGTGTCGGTATAGATCCTTGGCCTAATGTGCTTGCATTCATGAAGAATCTCAAACATCTTAATAAGTGCAGTTGTCTGCTCTTCGTCCGCCACGATCGTTTCGATACCGTACCTTGACTGTGCCGGATAGGCTGAGTCCGCAACGACCAGCCAATTGCGATGCCCAAAGAGTTGCAGGCGATCCCTCAGAAGAGCTTGCCAGCTTGAGGTCATTTGAGGGCCAACTCCTCATCGAAACAGACGGCCACTTTGCCGCACTTGCCCGCAGCCATGAGCGAATATGCTTCAGCGGCGTCCTGAAGGGCAAAGCGATGCGTGATGATGTCAGCCGGGTGCAGATCCCAACGGACCAGGCGGTCCACCAATTCCTCCATCAGCCAAGTCGTGGTCACCCACGAGCCGTAGATCGTTTTCTGATCGTGAATGATGTCGGGAGATGGGTTGAACTCTACTGTTCCTCCCTCACCGACGAACGCAATTTTTCCCCACTTGCTCGTGGCTCGAATAGCGGTAGCGCGGGCCGCTTTGTTAGCCGAGCAATCCACTGCCCGCTCGACTCCATGACTGTGGGTTAGGTCTCTGACTTCAGTTATGTTGTCGGGACCGGAGCCGAGGACGAAGTCACACAGCCGGAGCGATCGCGCCAATTCCAGGCGTTCGGGAACGACGTCAACTCCGATGATCATGTGGGCACCCAGCTTCCGGCATAATGCTGCGGCGGCGAGGCCTACGGGTCCAAGTCCGGTGATGAGAACGGAGTGATTACCGTTGATCCCAATCTTTTCCAGTGCTTCGTATACTGTTCCGAAGCCACACGCCACCTGGGCACCGTCGGCGTAGGAGAGTTCGTCCGGAAGCGCAATGAGATCCTTTTCTTCCGCGATCATGTAGTCGGCCATTCCGCCGTCGCGCTGCCAGCCGTAGGCGCGACGATACTTCTCGCTTGTGCAGGAGATCATGTATCCGCGCCGACAATCATTGCAAACGCCGCAACCGGAAATGTGATACACGATTACGCGATTGCCGACAGCAAACCGACGGCAACTAGGCCCGACTTCTACGATTTGCCCGCTGGGCTCATGGCCCGCAACGACTCCCTGATATCCTTCAGGACCTTTGCCAAGATGCTCGTGATAAATGCAGCGAATGTCGGAACCACAAATGGTCGACGCCTTCATCCGGAGCAAGACTTCGCCATGAGTGGGGTGAGGCATCGGCAAAGTGCGAAGTTCGACGTTGTCATTTCCCGGCAGGAACGCAGCCCGCATCTTCTGCTGGGTGACTGCCATATGCTCGACGTTTGGCAAGGTCGTGGGATTCCAGGTCATGGGGGTGTGACCTCGCCGTTCACGTCCCAAAGGTCCTCCCAGGACTGTCCTTCCTTCCACAGAAACACCTGACCTTTGATGAGTCGGCAGTTACGGTCAATCGCGGCGATCTCACGCATATCGATTTCTGTAAGCGGCTCGCTCACAACGCCCTCCAGATTCGCGAGGTAATGATTGCGATTGATTGAGAAAGGAATCGGTACTTGTCCACGCTGGACGGCCCATTTCACACACACCACTGCGGGGTGGATCCCCAGCCGATTCGCGATTCTGACGATCACCGGATCCTGAGTCGGCACACTGTCTTCGGCCGTACGATCTCGATCTGGACGCCCTGGCGAACCGATCGGAGAATAGCCCACCGGGACAATGGCGTTAGCTCGCAAGAACTCGAACAGCTCCGGCTGCTGGAAGTGCGGATGCGACTCCATTTCATTTACGGCGGGCTTAGTACGGGCGTCAGAGAGCAGGAGCTTCAGCTTGGGAATCGTCATATTGGATGTGCCAATGTGTCGAACCAAACCCGACTGCACCAACTCCTCCATCTTTCGCCAGGTCTTCATGAACTCGGTGTGGATGTAGGGCTTGGAATCTTCGCTGCGGGAAGTTACCTCGCAACCTGGAGGGTGGTGATTCGGGAAAGGCCAGTGCACCAGGTACAGATCGAGATAATCCAGCCTCAGGTCGGATAGAGACTGCCTACAGGAAGCGATTACGTCATCTTCCCCGTGCTTGTCATTCCAAAGTTTCGAGGTGATCCATAGCTGCTCGCGCTTGATACCCGCCCGTATAGCTTTTTGGAGTGCGTACCCAATCTGGGGCTCGTTGCCGTAAATCGATGCGCAATCGAAATGCCGGTAGCCAACCTCGGCGCCCCCCTCCACAGCCGCCGCAACTTCGGCAGGTGAAACATGGTCAGACCCAAATGTTCCCAAACCGATGGCCGGCATCCTGGCTCCGGTGTACAGAACTCGCTGGGGCACAAGCGCAAGATCAACACAGCCCTTTGTCAACAGCCCGGATGCGCTCGGAACCTTCATCCTGTTCCTCACAATCTCCTTTAGCGGAGTCACGCAAATGTCCAATTCGTATGCGGGAGATCTGCTGGGCTGACGATAACCGGTACAGTTACCGGTGTCAACCGCACACTTTTCTCACTCCTCGCCAGCGAGCAATGCCCCAGGGCTCTTGCAATCACGATCTGATTGGCTAGGGTGAGAGCCCTATTTGCTATGCCAACACCTTGGAACTTGGGAATCGGGGAAACCAAATCAGCAGGAAAACTTGGGCAATTGCCCCTGTGCCAGATCAGGAGTAGGAGTCAGTTCCGGCTTCGGACGAAGAGTGAAGCTCCGATAAAGGCATCGCTTTGCATTCGTAGCGCCGTTCTATACTCGGTGGAAACTTATGAGTATACGGATGAAAGACATCGCCAGGGACCTAGGGGTATCGGTCATCACCATTTCCAAGGTGCTACGCAATCATCCGGACGTAGGAGACGAGACTCGAGAACGAGTTCTGGCCCGGGTGAAGGAGCTTGACTACCGCCCAAACTTAGCGGCTCGGAGCCTCGCCACCGGTCGAACATATTTGATCGGTTTGGTAGTCCCAGACCTGCTCCACCCCTTCTTCGCGGAGATTGCCAAAGCTCTCTCTGAAGTTTTGCGGGAGAGCGGCTATTACTTAATCGTCTCTTCCTCCGACGAAGACCCGGATCTTGAGGAACAGGAGATCAACCAACTTCTGGCTCGGCGCCTCGATACATTGATCATCGCCTCTTGTCGTTCCACGGTGGACGTATTTTTTCGCATTGAAAAACAGAAAACACCGTATGTTTTGATAGACCGCGTTCTGCCCGGACTTCCGGCTAATTTCGTGGGAGTGGATGATGAAGCGGTTGGCGCCCTTGCCACTAAGCATCTGATCGAGATGGGTTGCAAAAGAATCGCGCATGTTCGGGGACCAGAAACGAGTCCCGGGGTTCGTCGATTGGAAGGATACAAACGTGCACTGAGTCAAAGCGGTCTTAAAATCATGAATGACTACATCATCTCGGAACCTAAAGGAGATGTAGAGACAAGACAGTGCGGCGCAGAAGCCATGCGCCTGCTCCTGAGCGTCAAGCCACGGCCTGACGGAGTGTTCTGCTTCAATGATCCCATAGCAATGGGTGCAATGAACTATGCATTGGATCAGGGAATACGCATCCCGGAGGATCTCGCAGTCATCGGTTGCGGAAATCTTCACTACGACGACGCGCTCAGCGTACCTCTTTCAAGTATCGACCAGCATAGCCGGCGAATTGGACAGGAAGCTGCGCGTATTGCGCTCGGGATACTGAACTCGAAGGTCTCACCAAAACTGGAGACCGTCGTGATGCAACCAGAGTTGGTCGTGCGCAGGTCAACGCAACGACGTGGCAGCAAGGCGGGGCGTTTGAAAAGAGAACACGCGGACGTAACTCGTGCGCAATCTAGAAAGAAATGAACTTCCACACTTGCAATCGAAAGACGGGGTGGACACTTAGCGGCGACGAAGTGATCGTCGCGTGGTTCTTGAGTTCTTCAAGGATCCACAATGTCCATATGTCGCAGAGGATTGGTGGAATCCAGCCGCTTGGTGGCACTAGGAGCGTTTCTGCCAGGTATTCGCGCGCGTACATCGTTCGATGGCTCGATTGGAATGGCGCAAGGATTTGATTTGTCGATCGTTGTATTTCCCTGTATCGTAGGTGCGTTCAAAAGGTCCTCAGAAGCATGGTCAAAAAGCCTATCGTTCTTACAATCCTAGGGGCAAACGTTTTCCTCCTAGGTCTATGCTCAGCACAAATACAAACTGAAGTACCTACTGCAATAGCGGAGGCCAAACCGGTCAGGGTCGATCACATCAAGATTCATGGAGAATCGCTGGAAGGCAATCTCGAAGGTGACGCCGTTGACCGCGACGCTATTGTGTTCTTGCCGCCGAGCTATCCCAAGGACAAGCACCGTCGCTACCCCGTTGTCTACGCGCTGCACGGTTACTCAATCGGCGCCCAGCAATGGGCCAATGAGGTTCACGTCCCGCAGACCATTGAAGGCGCGTTCGCGTTGGGGTCCAAAGAAATGATCGTTGTCTTGCCAGACTCCAAGACTCTCCACAATGGGTCGATGTATTCAAGCTCGGTGACGACTGGAGATTTCGAAAAATTCATTTCTCACGACGTAGTCAGCTATATCGACTCACATTACCGTACGTTGCCCAATCGTCTAAGCCGCGGCCTTGTTGGTCATTCCATGGGAGGCTACGGCGCTACTCGTATTGGAATGAAGCATTCAGACGTGTTTGGCAGCCTTTACATCATGAGTCCATGCTGCCTCTCGCCGCGAGCAGCTCCGGAGCCAAATTCAGAGATCGAGAAGGCACTGGAAGCGGTGGGGGTCCCAGCAGACTCCGCAAAGCTGCCGTTCTTTGCGCGCGCTCACATTGCGTCCGCGGCTGCATGGTCGCCCGATCCAAAGAATCCTCCTCTCTACCTTGATCTGCCGATAAAAGATGGAGTTGTACAGCAAGAGGTACTGGCGAAGTGGACCGCCAATGCGCCGCTGGCGTTCATCGATCAGTACATCGACAATCTGCGGCAGTATCGTGCGATCGACATCGATGTTGGCGATCAGGATGGGCTCAAAAGCGATACGACAATGCTCCATGAGGTTCTCGATAAGTATGGCATCCCGAACGGCTTCGAAATTTATCACGGCACGCACACAAGTGCCGTTGCAGATCGATTTCAGAATCACGTGATGCCATTCTTCAGCAAGCATCTTTGCTTTCGGGTCGAGTGCCCATGAGCGGAACTCCGCCATGATTTCTGGATTCGACGTGCACCCAGTTGCCAGACAGCGCCCGGCGCGCCGTTCAGCTGTTTGGGCGGTGGAGCAATCCGGCCAAGGGACTGGATGTGAGAAGTGCTACTGGATAGGATACTTATGAAGACAACAATCAATTTTGCACTTGTGCTCATCTTGACGCCCATTGCGATTGCCGCTTGGGCGACGTCCGCGCAGTCGAGCGAGTCGGGATCCAGTGTTGCTCTGCATCGCCCCCAAGGCCCGTGTGACATTTACGCGGCTGCCGGTGACCCATGTGTCGCGGCACATAGCACGACCCGGGCGTTGTATGGGACCTATAACGGCCCTCTGTATCAAGTTCTGCGCCAATCGGACGGCAAGACCCTGGACATTGGGGTGGTCCATGCTACTGCGACCCCAGTTCCGGATCCCGGAGGATACGCGGACGCAGCCGCACAGGATAAGTTCTGCGCCGGTACCTATTGCTGGATCAGCATCATCTATGACCAATCTCCCAAACACAATGACTTGGTTCAGGCTCCTCGTGGCGGATTTAGTGGTCCGGCATTAGGAGGTTTCAACACGCTCCCGATTGCGGACATGGCCCCGATCACGATCATGGGGCACAAGGTTTACGGCGTGTTCATAGAACCAGGCATGGGCCTCCGCCAGAACGATGTGAAAGGCACCGCGGTTGACGACCAGGCCGAGGGGCAATACTGGGTCGTGAGCGGCAAGCATTTCAACGCCGGTTGCTGTTTCGATTACGGCAATGCGGAGATTGACAGTCGCGATGATGATAACGGCACCATGGAGACCCTCTACTTCGGTAACGCCACGCCGTGGTACAGCGGGGCTGGTCACGGACCGTGGATTATGACCGATCAGGAAAATAATTTGGTCGGGTGCGTGAACGAGGATGGAACCAAAGGCTGTCCTAATTTGCCCAGCATCCCCTGGCGCTTTGTAATCGCAATCGGCAAAGGAGAACCACACCATTGGACATCCATGGGTGGTGACGCGCAAAAAGGCGCTCTGTCGGTCATGTTCGATGGGCACCGTGTGAATCCAACCTATGACCCGATGCGCAAGCAAGGGGCGATTCTCCTGGGCAACGGTGGTGACAATAGTATCGGTTCGCAAGGAACATTCTATGAAGGAGCGATGACCGCAGCTGGCACGTTCCCAATGAACGATACCGACCAGCTTGTCCAAGCGAATATTGTGGCTGCAAGATACGACGTAACTCCACTCAATCTGGCTCCGGCTGCGACGGCAAGAGCGCATGCAGGCCCGCAGACCTTCACTCCGGGATCTTCGCGAGACTTCACCGTGACATTCACGAATACAACAGGGGCTCCTGCAGCGGACGTTTCGTTGACCATCGCCGTACCCAGCACACAGTGGACCGCAGTCGTTTCAGGCACTACCCAAACATCGAAGACATTCGGTGAGCAGGTCGTTCCGGGTGCGAGCGTAAGCGCGACTTTCAAAGTCACCTCCGGGCCAGCAGCCTTCAACGGCGATCTCGTCGGCCATGCATCGTGGAAGAATCTGACCACCGGCCTAAAGCAGTTCGAAACGACTGTTCAAAAGGTTCGTAATGCCACACCAGTTAAAATCAATGAGTTTCGAGTCAGCTCAGGCGCTCCCGGCAACCCGACCGATTCTTTCATCGAGCTTTACAACGCAGGTTCTCAGACCGTCGATCTCTCCGACTGGACATTGACCGCGCACCCCGCCCATCAGGCAGTCTTCTCTGCGATAAAGATCCCGGCTGGGACGAAGCTTGCCCCCGGCGGCTTTTACCTGTTCGGCATGTCCAACTCAGGGCTGGCGGTTCCCGTACAGGCCGGTAGCAGCACGATCCATCTCAGAAACACGGATGGAATGTCGATCGGCGACACGATCAATATCGGCACCGGGTCCAGTTTGGAAACGCGCAAGATCGCAAGCCTCGGGACGGCTGCCAGCAACCACACAACGCTGTGGCAATCGCTTCCCGATGAACGGGTGATCACAGTTCCTGCCGGCTCGACGAATGTGCCGGTTGAGGATGCATCTGGCTTTGTTGTTGGCCAGAAGATTGCGCTCGGCTATGGCGCAACCTATCCGATCGTTGCAAATACCGTGGAGCAGTATGAGATCGCGACGGTGACTGCAGTCGGCAAGCCAGGCACACAAGCGTATTTGGCGACGGACGCGCCTGCGGGAGCCAGGAACATCCAGGTGACATCCCTCGCAAACATCTCCGTCGGAGATAAGATCAGGTTGGATATCGACAGCGTTGGTCATGGGATAGAAACCGTGACCGTAGCACATGTTGGCACAGTAGCGAATCAGACCAATCTTTCAGCTCCTACGAGCGCCGGAGCGACCCGAATCAGCGTGCGGCGCGGGGAGGGTTTCGCCGCAGGCGACAAGATCACGGTCGGCACGCCCGCAAATCGGCAAACGGTTACCGTCACCGCCGTGGGCACTCCAGAATCGGATGGTACGTCCATTGACTTCACACCCGCCCTTGCCAAACCTCATGTAGTCAGTGAATGGGTGGTATCTCCGGGAACAGGCCTGGACCTGGCAGCTCCCTTACGGTTCAATCATGCGGCCAACCTTCCGTTCAGCGATCGCGGAACAGGAATCAGCTTCCAGCCGGCGACTGCCTTCGCTCATTCGAGCAACGAGCCAGTCCAGGCGCTTGGGGCAGGCATAACGCTCGACAAACCGCTGACCAACAATCACCCGATCCACGCGGCGGTACGCGACGCCGCAGTCAAGGCAGCGGGATACCAGGGTATGCCAATGCCCAACCAGTGGTTTGGCGGACCGGAATTAACAACGAAGTCCCCGCAATTCGGCCGTACTCTCACCGTCGAAGAAGGCAGCATCGTGCTCCGGGAGCCCTCGGGAATGGTTGCCGACAGCCTTAACTATGGAGGCCTTGTCGATCCATGGGCTGCTGAAGGGGATCAAGCTGTCTCAGGAACGGAGATAAGCGGCTGCTACGCCCCAGCACCCGGTTCAGTGTTCAACCCATGGTCGACAGTCGTCGCGCCTGTTGCTATCAATACGAGTGCAGGCCGGTTCCCTGACGGCGCCGATACCGACAGCAACTGTACTGACTTTCTAACGCAGGCGGCTGCCTCTCTCTCGGCTGCTTCGGATGCAGGTGCAACCAACATTAAGGTGGCCAGCACGGAAGGCTTTCGGCCTGGCCAGACAATTCGAATAGACTCTGGTGCCAATGCAGAAACCGCGACTCTCTCCACCGTTGGCACTGCAGGCGCCACTACATTGCGTGCTTCCACTCGTGTGGGAGCAACTGTTCTCCCTGCACAAAGCGTGACTGGCTTTAGTAAAGGACAAACAATCACGATCGACGAAGGAGTAAATTCTGAAACGGCTGTTGTCTCTTCGAGTAGGGCTCGCGGCGCCACCATCACGGTCGTCACAACCCTCGCTCACGGCCACGCAGCTGGCGCGCAGATATCGGGTAGCGGCATCAGCTTCACTACCCCGCTAACCCGGCCTCATGCCAATGGAGCGCAGGTCTCCGATCATGTTCCCACTCCTGGCGCACAGAACCAATATTAGGAAGAAATCATTGAGGACTAACGGAATTGGCGCGAGCGCATAAAACTTGACCATTGTGACGACACTACTGAGTGCATTAGCGATTATGCGCGCGAATGCAGGACGTCACCCTGATCTCTCGCCACGGCATCGAGGAAATCACTGCGGCCCGCGGGCAAGTTGGGCTCCCACCAGCCGAATCAGCAGCTACCTACGAATCCATCCTACGAAACCACCACGCGGCGGTAGATCCACGGTGATATTGTCAGCTCGCGTGACGTTGCCGTCCTTGCGATCCCACGCATCGGCCTTATCCTTCGGGTTCCTAAGCTGAGTCGACTTCCACGTCCCCGCACCCAGAAAATCCAGCGGAATGTCGAGACTCCTGGCGTCGGCCCCGTTCATGACCGCGACGAACCACTGATCGCCCGAGCGCCGCGCCTCGGCAATAACTTTGCCGGGCTCGCTGCCATTCAAAACACGAGTCTCGTCCCACATCGGACGAATCGCAGTGAGGACGTCCCGCGCCGGGTTCGCCAGGTACTCTCGCGGATGCCCGCCAAAGCACAGAAACGGCGACGTAAAGATGACCGCCTGCGCCAGCTCATGTCCCCAAGTGTTGCCTTGCAATTCCTCGCTCTTGAAGACGGTGGGCGTGTAATCGCCCGGCCCCGCAATATAACGGGTGAACGGCAGAATCACATCATGGTCAGGTTGCAGCAGACGTCGATAGCGGGTGATCTGGTACTCATGTCCGCGCAGGCCCTCCCGCGTCAGCACGTTAGGCCAGGTGCGTTCCATACCTGTCGGCTTGTTCGCTCCATGGAAATCGACTAATAGGTGCGCGTCGGCCGCGTCCTTCGCGACGTCGAAATACCAGTTGGAAACTTCGCGATTGCACGCCGGGGGGAAATCGATTTTAACCCCCACAACTCCCGCTTCGACGGCCTTGCGGAAGAACTCGTTCCTCGCCTGCGGATCTCTTACCTCTCGGCTGTGTACCCAGATCCAGATCTTTACGTTCTGCGCCTTGCCATAGGCGCTGGCGGACGCGACCGTCGCCCACGGATGTTTCCACTTCGACCAGCCCTCATCGATCAGGTAGTACTCGAATCCAAGCTGGCTCGTCCAGTCCACCCACTGCTTTTGCTCCTCCTCGCGCGGATCCCCGGTCGCCAGCCACTGCCATGAAGATCTGCCGGGCTTGATCCAGTCTGCGTGGATCAATTGCGGGTCCGGCGGAGGGTTCAGATCCTCGACCAATGTTGTATTCACCAGGTCCGTCAAATTGCGCGCAACGATCGTAACTCGCCAGGGCTGCGTAACAGCATCGTCTGTAATCCATCCCCGAGGGTCGGCGTAGAGCTGGCCCTCTAATGCGCCATCCGCATTAAGCTTCACCGCCAGATCGCCATAGTCCTTCACCATCGCTTCGGTGAGCGTAACGTACAGATCTCCGATGCGCGCCGTCAGCGGAAAGCCGAACACGCCCGTGCCTAGCTCTTTGAGCGTAGTAGTGTGATACGGGCTCTCATATCCAGCGTCCAGCTTATCCGCCCACGTGGTGGGATCACCGTTGAGGGCCCAGGTGGAGCGGTCTGCCTGAATCTTCCGTGCGCGCTTCGCCGGGAGCCTCAGACGAACAGCTACTCCGTCATTCGCGACATGCACATCAACAAAGTAGGACTCGCCATGCGACTGAGCTGGGATAACGGCCTCATTCGCACGATTCGTCGCCATCCCATGTGCGCCGAAGAAACGATATCGCTCGTTGATCTTGCGCACGCGAGCCGCGCCCAGCGTGACGTCCTGCCCCAACTCCACGTCATTCGTCCGAATACCAAGCTTCGATGCTCCGAGAACCTGCTTGCCGTCCGCGGTAACTTGATAGCTCAAAACTCCGTCTGTCACGCTGAGTTCAGCTCGCACCTTCGCGTCGGGACTCACGACCACGATAGCTTTCTTCGCTGGCTGGCTTGCCAGCCCAGGAACACACAGGGCAATCGAGAAGAGGAGCGCAAATATCGGGCCGAATTTCGAGATCAAGGCATTAGCTCCGTTCTACTCTGGATACTCGCACGAAAAGTGAGCCGGCATCCCCCAGAGGCAAGTCTTCCCATCGCACACCCGGCGAACGAGCCGATTCTTTGAACGATTTATAAGTTAACAGCTCTCGTCATTCTTTAAGGATCCTGAAGAGCGGATGATCGGTCCGCGATGATCTGTCTTCTGCTGCTCGCTCTTCAGGCTATCCATTTCCTCTCGCGTTCCGGAGGACTCTCTAGATCCATCCGTCCAGTTCGGCCGCGGACTCCTGGTCTAAGTACAGGGTCACATCCGGATGAGAGCGGAGGATGGTGGCGGGACAGGCTGTCGAGATGGGGTCTACTAGAGCGCGCCGGACACTGCGGGCTTTACGACGACCGGGAATCGAAACAATCAGCTTTGGCACGTTGAGGATGGTTGGGATGGTGAGAGTGAGAGCCTGCAGGGGAACGTCTTCGAAGCTCTGAAACCAGCCTTCCGCGACCTGCTGTTGCCGGCACTCTGCGTCGAGGGCGACCACCTTCATTGCATCCGGGTCGTCGAAGTTCGCCTCGCCAGGATCGTTGAACGCGATATGCCCGTTCTCCCCTATCCCCAGCAAACATAGCTGCGGGTCAGCTGCCCGCAGTTGTTGCACATACTCCCGCTGGACCCGCTCCGGATCCGAGGAGCTTCCGTGGATCTCAACAAACTCTGCCATGGGCACACGCTGGGTCAGGTTCTCCCGGAGATAGCGGCGGAAGGACGCCGGATGCCCTTCATCGATCCCCATGTATTCATCCAGATGAAAACCGTGAACCTTTTCCCAGGGCAGACCGGAGATCGCGGTCAGTGCGCGAAGCGTGTGGAGCTGGGAAGCGCCCGTCGCAAAGATAACGCCGATCCGTTTTCGATTCTGATCGAGTTGACTGAGCGTCTCCGCCGCAGCCTTTGCTGCCGCTTCACCAGCAGCTACCGCGCTGTCGTGGATCTGCAGCTTCAGGGATCCCACTTCAAGGTGCGCCAGTTCCATCCTCCGGGTCCTTTACGGGTCTAACTTCTACAAGCAAACGGAAAACGCAAGGGGCCCCTGAAGCCAAACTTACATCAGTACGAGATATTGACCTTCCGAATGCAAGGCTCTGAGGCCGTGTTTACAGTTCCCAGGCTCAATCCATATTGCATGATGGCGGTGAGTTGGTAAATGTTGCGCTGATGCACGCCTAAAGTGACCCTATTGCACGTTTACAAATGCGCGAAGTCACACCGAAGGCGCGACCTTCCGGAAGACGCTCTGACGAAATCAATTGCATTCGGACCAGACGGGCGTTTAATCAAGTGGTGACGACCGGCACTCCCAGTTTCATCCCGCTGAGGCAAATCACCATGAAAACCGAACAGCGCCCAGAGCCATCGATCCCAGGAGAACACATACGTGAAGCCCTGAATGCGCACTGGCACGCGTCGGCAGCCGGCGATGCAGACGCGGAACACGACATCTACGATGACGATGCCGTTTGTGATTATCCTCAGTCAGGAGAGCGAATCCTTGGGCGAAGCAACTTGCAGGCCCTGCGGGCTCACCATCCCGGCAAGCCGTCAGGTTTCAACGTCAAGCGCATCCTCGGAAATGGTGATCTCTGGATCACGGAATACACAATCACGTACCAGGGACGACCAGCATACACGGTGAGCATTATGGAGTTCCGCAACGGTAAGGTCGTGCACGAGACACAATATTTTGCGGAGCCGTTCGATGCGCCGGCATGGCGGAAACACTGGGTTCAACAAATGCCGTGACGCTGCCGTGAACCAAAAGGGGCTCTGGTATGTATTTTCTTCGGGGCCGGCGTCACACGAACTCTAATCCATGCCTTGGCCCCGCGGCCACATACGTTATTCGATATGCATCTTGTTACACATTACCAGCGCCACACATAGAGCTTGTCCGTATAGAGAGTGTTCGAGCCGTTGGTTTTGCTGGGGCCGTCAATCTGGAAGTTGATCAGGAGAGAGCCGACGGCCCAGCCGAGGTCCTTGCCGTTCGCGCCGCCTGCGTTCTGGAAATCGCTGTATTTGCCATCGAAACTAATCCAGTCATAGTAGGCGTTGCCATTGTTATCCCGGTGGCTTGCGATCTGGATGTGGTGCCAGGTGTTGGCGGTCCATTTGGTCGGGTCGCAGGGGATGTTGGAGGGATTCCAGTGATATCCAGCGCCGGACCGCAGCGTGTATTCCCAACTCTTCGAATAGCCGGAGCACTGCGTCGCCAAGATCACCGTCTGGCCGTTGGTCATTACAGCATTCATATCCATCTCGAGGTTCTTCAACTGCGAAGGATTGACGACATAGACATTGGCGTCATAGACGAAGTGGGTGGAAGTCGTGTCTTTGGCAAACGAAACGTGGTAGATTTCGCCGCCGCCAGAGGTAAATGTCATGTAGAACTCGCGCGCAGCATCGTCGGCCGAAAGTCCACCTACGGGATAGGAAGTCGTGCCATTGGAGCTGCCGGGTGTGCCTGGATCATGTCTCCACTGCCACTTACTGGAGGCATTCAGATCCGCCGACTTGATGGCGTTGGCTGGAATACGACTGTTTCCGGCCGGCGGAACGAGGGTGGTGACAATACTCTTCGCGACAGTAGGATCGGCAGAGCTGGTGGCCATAATCGTCACGGTTGAAGGCTGAGGTGCAGTCGATGGAGCAGTGTAAAGGCCGCCGGTCGAGATGACTCCATCGGTCGGATTTCCGCCGACTACTCCATTCACGCTCCAACTGACGCCTGTGTTGCTGCTGCCTGTCACGACCGCTGTGTATTGCGACGAAGTCCCGAGTGTCACCTGGGTGGCACCTGAAAGGGTCAGCGTCACGTTCGGAGGCGCCGACGGCGCGAGCGTGATCGTCATTGTCTGTGATACCGAAGAATCAGCCACGCTTGTGGCCGTGATCGTCACCTTCGGTGTTGGCAGTGCTGCCTGGGGAGCGGCATATAAACCAGTGGAAGAGATGGTGCCGACGGAGTCGTCACCACCGACGAGACCGTCCACGCTCCAGGTCACACCGGTGTTGGTGCTGCCGGTCACCACGGCGGCGTATTGCGCGGTTGTTCCGAGGGTCACGCTGGTTGGTCCGCTCAGGGTCACGGTAACCGCCGGCTGGGACTGCGGAGCCAACGTGACCACCAGGTTCTGCGACACGGACGGATCAGCCATACTGGTGGCTGTAACTGTTACGTTGGGGGACTGCGGTTGATTTGCTGGCGCGGTATAGAGTCCTTTGGTGGATATCTTACCCACGGTGGTATCTCCACCCGTCACTCCGTTGACGCTCCAGGCGACAGCTTTATCTGAATTGCCGGTGACTATTGCCGTGTACTGCGCCGTGTTTCCCAGCGTGACGACTGTCGCGCCGCTCAGCGCCAGGGTTACAGTGGAACCGCCGCCATTGCCGCCGGGTCCCGTCGGAGGCGCAACCAGCGCGACGACCAGGCTCTTCGCGACGCTGGGATCGGCGCTACTCGTCGCCGTAACGGTTACTTGCGACGGGGAGGACTGTTTTGTGGGCGCCGTGTAGTTTCCTTGCGCCGAGATAGTGCCGACGGTGGAGTTGCCTCTGACAATTCCGTTCACACTCCAGATCACACCGATGTTGTTGCTGCCGCTCACGATGGCCGAATACTGCGAAGACGTGCCGAGCGTAACCTTGCTAGCGCCACTCAGACTCAGAGTTATAGCCGGCTGCGGCGCGACCAGCGTCACGGCAAGGCTGCTTGTAACTGATGGGTCGGCAAGACTCGTTCCCATAATCGTTATCTTTGAAGGAACTGAGTGCTTTGCCGGCGCAATGTAGCGTCCGTTGTTTGAGATTGTGCCGACGGTGGAGTTGCCTCCGGCAACGCCATTCACACTCCACATGACGCCGGTGTTGGTGCTGCCGGTCACGACGGCTGCATACTGGGATGAGGCGGCGAGCGTCACTGTAGTTGGTCCATTCAGCGCGAGCGTTACATTTGACCCGCCTCCGCCCGGGGGGTCGGTGGGTGTAGCCAATGCGACATGAAGCCCGCGGGAAACCGACGGATCAGCCACACTGGTTGCTGTGATGGATACTTCCGGTGAATCCGGTTGCTCGTCAGGCGCGGTAAAGCGTCCTTTTGACGAGATCGTGCCGAAGCTGGAGTTGCCCCCCACGACGCCGTTCACGCTCCAGATCACGCCGACGTTGGTGCTGCCGGTGACGGTTGCCGTATATTGCGCCGATGTGCCAAGGGTAACTGTTGCGGCACCGGTGACTGCCAGAGTCACGGTAGATCCGGAGCCGCCCCCGCCGGGAGGCTGCGGTGCAACCAGCGCGACGACAAGACTCTGCGAAACTGAAGAATCCGCGTTACTCGCCGCCATAATCGTTACGGTTTTCGAAGACGTTTGCTTGGCAGGCGCGGTGTAATGTCCGCTACTCGAGATCGTCCCGACCGTGGAGTTGCCACCGGGGACGCCATTCACAGTCCAGGTCACACTCGTGTCGGTGCTGCCGGTTACAGTGGCGGTGTATTGTGCGGAGCTACCAAGTGTGACGGTAGTGGCGCCGCTCAACAACAGGGTTATGCCGGACCCGTCCTGGTTCCAACCTGGAGCGAGCGGCGCAGCGGTAAGGGTGACGGTTATACCTCCGGAGACGGACGGGTCAGCCGCGCTGACCGCTTCAATCGTGACTTCTGAATCTTCCGGAGCGGTAACCGGCGCGGTATAGACACCCGTGGCGGAGATAAGGCCATCGACGGCGTCACCTCCGGTTACTCCATTGACGCTCCAGGTAACGGCGGTGTTGCTAGTGCCTGTGATCGAGGCGACGTAAGCCGAAGATGTTCCGAGAGTGAGGCTGGTCGGTCCGGCAATGGACAGAGTGATGCCTCCTCCCTGGTCCGATGAGGGCGGCGTGGCCAAGGCGACGGGAAGGCTTTTGGAAACTGCCGGACTGGCGGCACTTGTCGCCGTGATGGTCACGGTCGGCGACTGAGGAGCGGAGCCGGGGGCGCTATAGAGGCCCTTATCGGAGATCGATCCGACGGCGCTGTTGCCACCGGCCACTCCATTCACGCTCCATGTCACAGCAGCGTTGGAGCTGCCCGTCACAGTGGCAGCATACTGCGACTGGGCGCCCAGCATAACGCTGCCGGGACCGGTCAGGGTAATCGACAGCGTAGCCGAGTCAGTACCGGCGAGAAAGGCGGGATTACTGATGCCGCATGCTGTCAGAACTAGCACGAAAGCTGTAGTCAGGATTGCAAAGGGGAGGTTACGCGATGCTGAGCGCATTCTCGTCTGTCCTCAGGCCACTGTGAAATGCCAAAAAAATACGTCGCGAGATAGCTCGCTCCGCAGGCTAAGTAACTAGGGCAGGGACTGAAGAAACCCAGCTTGTATCTAACGAAGTAGAGGGAAAACTACCTTCTGCCGGGTGTCTGTTGCACCCATTCCGGGAAGGTGTGATTCTTTTGTAATGACTCGAGTTCCACAAGGGCATCCCACTTTGCAACCAAGCTGATCCACAAATGGGCATCTTGACAAGTTCTTGCAAGCTACGTGGTACTTAGCGAGTTTACTAAGCACTTAATAGCTGCCGCCGGCACTACTTTATCCAGTTTTCCAGAGATTAAATATCGTATCTATTGTCGTGTCGTTTCAATTTTGCAATGGCAGGATGCCGAATTCAGGCGGGCACTCAACAGACCTGGCGTCCGCGTATTCCATTCGCATGGCGGAGGCCGCGAGTACGCGATTGCCAGATGCGGGAACGAAAGCGTGTCATCAGTTTTTGCGAGATCACCCTCGCCTGCGAGAGTCCAGGATCACGTGGCGGTATCACCGCGAATCAGCGCACAGGCAAGGTTGCGAGACGCAGTCTTGTTCGACTGCAACGGAGGTGGTAGGCGCGTGCGGCGCGATACCTCTTTCGGATTACTAATTGATTTGGACAGCCCACGCCATTTCGTGTTGAACTGGAGCTAGTTACGGTGGCTATGACACGCAGCATCTTACGATTTGTTCGCGGCCCGCTGAGGCTGAAAAACAATCTCTACCGGCCGTTGATCGCGGCCGCTCTCTGCTTTCTCTCCGCCGGCAGCGCGTATGCGGTCTCCTGCACGACGCAGGCCGAGATGAAGGAGCCTGAGCGGGCTGCGCTTGTCTCCGCGGCGCACACCATTGCGGGCGATATGCAGGCGAACAATGCGAATGCAGTGAAGGCCGCGACCATACCGAGCGTTGCGAACAACTTCAACGGCATCGCATCTTCGATCCAGAAAATCAGCCCGGAGCTTGCCGGCGCGACGCTCAACGTGACCTCCGTATACGACCTGGAGGCGAGCGACGCTCAGCCGGGCGAGGATGCGGTGCAGTTTTTCTGCGGAGTCGCCGCCAACGATCTGCACGTTATTTTCAATATCCCGGGACTGCCGGCGGGGCATTTTGCCTTTGTGATCGTCGAGGCGACCGGCGTTAAGAATCCGCAGCGGCTCTCATTCCTGCTTGAAAAGAGCGGCCCGCAGAATGGGGGTGGGTGGCAACTGGCGGGCTTCTTCCCCCGTCCGCTGACCAGCGCAGGGCATGACGGGGTCTGGTACTGGGCCAAGGCGCGCGACTACAACAAGTCCGGCCATCCGTGGACCGCCTACTTCTATTACCAGACAGCGGTGTACCTGCTACTTCCGGCAGAATTTGTGGACAGCAACAACTTCGACAAACTCATCCAGGAACTGAGAGGCGCCACTCCGGGGGGCCTGCCTGGTGCACAGCCGATGTCCGTCAATGTGGATGGCTCACCTGTTCCGGTGACCAACATCCGTACGGACAGCACATTCGGCGGCTTCGATCTCGTGGTGCGCTACGAAACGGCCGATGTCAGCAACCCAGCGGCGGCACGGACACGGACGATCGCTCTGATGAAGGCGTTGCTGGCGTTGCATCCGGAGTGGAAGGACGCCTTCCATGGGCTATGGGTCTTCGCCAACGCGCCCAATCAACCGCCCTTTTCGCTGGAGTTATCGATGCCGCAGATTGCCTCCCAGACATGAGCTATCCGGATATGAACTGGCCCGACATTATGGCTGGCAACCATCTAAAATGAGTAGATTCGTGCTTTTCATGTGTTGAATTCATTTATGCCCGTAAACGTAGTTTCGCGATCATGTCTGTCCCGGTGGGTTATGCCGGCTGTTGCCGCCTTCTGCTGCGGCGGCATGTGGGCTGCTGGGCAAAGTCCATCCGCACAGCCGAGCGCCCCGCAGACGATCCCCAGCCGCGACCTAACGCGGCCGCAGGCCCAGCCAAACCTGACCGTTGACCGCGATCCGATTTTTTCTCCCGACCCTGAACAGAAGCCCGCGGTCGCGGCAGCGACACCGGCGGCTCCCTCGACGGTGGCGCCGGCGCAACCCGGTCAGGCTCTGGAAAAGCAGGGCAACGGATTCGTGCTTCGCGCAGACGTGAACGAAGTCCTCCTGCCCTGCACCGTGGTTGACGAAAAAGGGCAGCTGGTCACCAATCTGACGCGCGGCGACTTTCAAGTCTGGGAGGACAATGTGCCCCAGACCATCGCCTCTTTCCAGCACCGGGACGTGCCAATCTCGCTGGGGATTCTAGTCGACAACTCCGGTTCCATGCGGGACAAGCGCGCTGCCGTGAACGATGCGGCGCTGCATCTGGTGAAGTTGTCGAATCCGGCAGATTCCGCATTTGTTGTGAACTTTTCCGATCACGCCTTTATTGATCAGGACTTTACCTCCAATATTTCGCTGCTCCAGAAAGGCCTCTCGCATTTTGATTCGCGCGGCGAGACAGCACTGTACGACGCGGTGGTAGCGTCGGCAAACGAGATGGCGCGCCACGCGAAAGAGCAGAAGCAAGTGCTGCTCATCATCACCGATGGCGCCGATAATGTGTCACGGTTGACGCTGGAGCAGGCGATCCGCCGTGTCCAGGCGCTCGACGGGCCAGTGGTGTACACGATCGGATTGCTTTATGAGGACCTGACGAAGGAAGAAGCGACGCGTGCGCGACAGGATTTACAGTCACTCGCGTTGGAGACGGGCGGGGTCGCTTACTTCCCTAACTCCTTGAACGACGTCGACGACATCGCGGCGCAGGTCGCGCGCGACATTCGGAATCAATACACGATCGGGTATCACTCGACGAAGGCGGCAGCGCTCGGCGGCTACCGGACAGTCCGGGTCGAGGCGAAGGCCCCGAAGCGTGGCACGATGACCGTGAGAACGCGCAAAGGCTACTACCCCAACCAAATGCAGCATCCGCAGACTGCGAGCGCAGCGCCGGCGCCAGCCCAGTAGCGACCGTGTGGGAACTGCGCAAGGGTCCTTCGGATCGATTGATGCTGGGAAACCACCCTACTCTAGCCTCGGCTAGAGTAGGGCCCGGTTCAGCTGGACGGCGATCGTTACCAGATGCCTTTGTCGCTGCCCGTGATCTTCTGGCCGACAAACGCGGCGGTTGCCAGCCATGGCAGCAGTCCCAGCCGGGCGCTATTGGTCAGGTCGCCTTGGCGCAGCATCCCGGTAAGCTGCGAGCCATAGAGGCCGGCCGATTGCGGCATGATGGGCACGCGAATGAAGCTCCGCGCATAGAAAGCCTGGTCGCCTCCAAAGCGGGCGGTTTCGGTTACAAATGCAGGAAGGTCGAGCCCTCTGCCCTCGTACTTCTTGATGTAATCCGAGACGATGACCAGATAGGTGGCGGTGCCTTCCCATATCTCCGCTGCTCGAGCCGCGGAGCGCAGATCTTCGTAGTCGATCACGCCGGACTTGATAAGCTCGCCAGAGTCCACGATGTCGCACAGCCGGAAATAGAAGTGGCGATACATGCGCTGCAGCGTAGAGATCATCAGGCGGTCGGAGATCGAGGTGACGCGGAACGGAAGATTCATTACCTCAATCGAACGAGTCCGCGCGAGCAGGCGCGACGCGATAACGGTTTGCTCGCCGGTCTGGCCGAGCCGGCCGACGTGAATCTCGACTGCCTCGGGCAGCCCGGGAATGTCGAAGTTCCACTTGCGGGCCAGGCGATCGCCCCAGCTACGGGCGGCTGTCTGCGCCTGGAAGCGCCTGCCCATCAGTTCAAGAACCTGCTCGGGCGTCGCGCTGGTATACAGGTCGAGGTCGCTGCCGAGGTCAGGCCAATGATCGAGCGATTTGATGACGGTGACGCCGAGTCCTGCCTCGTCGAAGGCCTTGCAGACCTTTTGAAGAATGGGCACGGCCACACGGATGCGCGCCAACTCGGTCTCGAGCGCTTCAGCGGCCCACCCGGCGCGAACCTGGTCGTTGGCGTCGCGAACGATCTTCGAGAAAACATCCATCCCGCGGACGATCACATGGTTTGAATTTGCAAGATTCACCAGGTCATCAAAATCTTCGCGGCTGATGCTGGTGATTTCAGACCTGAGGCGCGCCTGCGCTTCCGCATCGCTTGGCTGAAACAGCAGACGGGAAAGGAGGGCCATGAACTTCTGGGAGGGATGCTTCGAGATTTCGGTGGACAAGGTTCGGTTCCCTTACTGGTGGTTGGAGTCGCCCGGAGGCTTGGGAGCAGTGGCTGGCGGCGCAGGAGATGGCGTGTTGGATGCGGGAGGCGGCGTGGTGTCGACCCGAGTGCCGTCGCGGCGCTCCAGTTCCACATTTGCGGGCTCGGCATGGCGCTGCTGCCGGAAGCGATCAATTTCGCCGCCAACTTTCTGATCGCTGTCTGAAGCTACTGCCTGCAGATGCTCCCCTTCCAGGGCGCCGGTAGTCGCCAGTCCGACACGCGCGTTGGCATCGCCGGCCTGCTGCGCCTTGGTGTAGAAGAACTTCGCGGTCTCAAGATCGCCGTCGCGCTCCGAAACATACCCGAGATTGTTCAGCGCAAAGGCGCTATAGGGATCAAGCGAGTACGCCTTGAGAAAATCCTGACGTGCGGCCTTCCAGTCGTTGCGATTGGCGGCGGAAACGCCGCGCGCGGCCAGCAGACCCGCCTGCTGCTGTGCGCTATCCGATGATCGAAGGCGCTGCTCCAGCTTGCGGGAGCTATCGGCGGCCATGTCACTGACCGACTTGCCGCGCCACGAGCGATCGAGCGTCACCACAACCGGCTCAGAAGAGCGCAACGCTGCCGCCTGGTCGAAATACCGCAACGCATCCTCGTAATCGCCAACCGACTCCTTGGCCACTCCCAGATTGTTCAGCGTGAAGGCATTTTTGGGGTCCATGGTGTAAGCGCGCTGCAACAGCTGCTCGGCTTCAGAGTTGCGATTCTCCGAGAGCAAGCTGACCGCCTGCACATTGATATGATTTACGCGCATCGGCCCATCGCTCAGGCCGTTCAGCGCATCGGCGATCGGCTTGCCTTCCAACTGCTTTGCATTGCTGCGATCAATGGAGGCCGTGCTTCCCTGCTGCGATGCGAGTTGGTAGAACTTGAGGGCCCGTTCCAGTTGCCCCTGCAACTCGGCAATGTAACCGAGGTTATTCAGCGTGAAGGGATCCGCCGGATCGTAGAGATACGCTTTCAGGAAGAGGGCTTCGGCTTTCTCATAGTTCCGCTTCTGGATCGCTTCGACGCCTTCGCGATTGAGGCGCTGCACCGGGGTCAATTCGCTGTGTTTCGGTATCGTGATCCGAATGTCCCCAGCCCATGAGGGGTGTGCCGCGGGCAACGCCAGGAAGGCGGCCAGCGCAAGCAAACTGAGTGGTTTACGAAAGATGGGCAATCTCATTACTCCGAGTAGATGCAGAAACTGCTCAATTTAGCCTTCTGCGGGACAGCCTTATGCAGCCATTCTGAACATGTAGATTTTATACCGACGGGCGGGTGCTGAAAGCTGTTTTCCGGTGTGTCCGGGCATGACTTTGGACTACACCGTAGTACGTGGTGCGGCGGGGCACTATGCATCATAATGAACTTAGATAAGGACTTGCCAATGGCACTGTTTTTTGCGACGTTGATGCTCGGCGCCCTGGCGTCAGGGCAGGCATCAGCCGCGGTGACCACACCGCAAACCGACAACTCCGCGGCACGCACGGAAAGAGCAGGTGATCTGCTCGCTCCGCCTAAGGGCAAGAGCACCGTGATCGGCGGCACAATTTCGAGCGTGGACCCGGTAACCGATGCGCTGACGCTGAACATCTTTGGCGGCAAGCGCGTGAAAATTTTGTTCGACGAGCGGACTCAGGTCTACCGCGATGGGGCGAAGACCTCTCTGCGCGATCTGCACGCCAATGATCGTGCCTCGGTGGAAACAATGCTGGATGGCACCACCGTGTTTGCGCGCAGCATTCACATGCTGTCGCAGGTGCCCGAAGGCCAGTGCCAGGGGCAGGTGATCAACTACGATCCCGGCACGGGGCAACTGACGGTCAACGAATCTCTCTCGCATGAACCGATCAAGCTCCGCGTGCCGGCTGGCATCCCCATCGTGCGCGAAGGCCAGGCTGCATCGGCCAAGGCGACAGCGGGGCCGGCAGACCTGATGACGGGCGCTCTGATTACGGCGCAGTTCCGGCCCGAGAATAACGGCCAAGGCGTTGCGAGCCGGATCGCGATCCTCGCCAAACCGGGAGAAGTGCTGACGTTCAATGGGACATTGAGCTTCCTCGATCTGCGGGCAAATCAGTTCGCCGTGCTCGACGCGAACAACGGCCAGAGTTACAAGATCTCCTTTGATCCGGGCACGGTACCGGCGGCACGCGAGCTGCATGAAGGCGCTACTGTGAAGGTGACCGCAGAATTCGACGGCTCGCGCTATCTGGCGCAATCGATCGACGTTCGCTGATTTCGCAAGTTCCGTATGGAACGGGTTCACTCAGCTATCCTGAAGCGGATGGAGTATGGCCTCTGGGATGAGATGGATCTAAAGCGGCGGCGTAATTTTCTTAAGTTGTGTGCGGCTTCCCTGCCGGCGCTTGTCTTCCGGCATGGCCTTGCTGAACAATCCAAGGCCGCTGGTGCGGCGCAGACGTCCTCTCGCACACCTGCAACGCTTGATCGATACATCGATCCCCTACCTATTCTTAAACGCCTGACGGCGGCTGGCCGTCACAAAGGCGCGCCTCAGTATCGCGTTCGCATGCTGGAGTTCCGGAAGCCAATGCATTCGCAGCTTCCGCCGACAAAATTGTGGGGATATGAAGGACAATATCCCGGGCCGATCTTTGACGTGCAGCGCGGGACACCCATTGAAGTGCGCTGGGAGAATCAACTGCCCTCCAAGCATATCTTCAAAATCGATCCGCATATTCATGGCGCCATGCCGCCGGCGCCTGCGGTGAGGACGGTGCCGCATCTTCACGGTTCGCAGAGCGATTCCGAAAGCGACGGACTGCCAGAACGATGGTTTACGCCGGGCCATTCTGCCCTCTACCACTACCCAAACAGCCAGCAGGCAGCGACGCTGTGGTACCACGATCATGCGTTGGGCATTACGCGGCTGAATGTCTATGCAGGCTTGTCGGGATTTTTTCTTCTGCGCGATGAGCACGAGGGCAGCCTCAATCTGCCGTCCGGCGACTACGAGCTTCCGATGGTGCTGCAGGACCGCACTCTGGATGACCAGGGGCAGCTCGTCTATGCACCGACGCAGGACGACGCCGTGGCGCTTCCCCCTGGGGTTTGGGGGCCGATGTTTTTTGGCGAGCTTCCGGTGGTGAATGGCGCGATTTATCCGTATCTCAACGTAGAGCCGCGTCCGTACCGGCTCCGCCTGCTGAATGGATCAAACTCCCGATTTCTGAATCTCTTCTTCAATCTGGCGAAGCGCGTTACGGACATTCCCTCGCTCGTGGCGGTTCACCAGATTGGCTCAGATGGTGGTTTCCTGCCCGCACCTGCCAAGCTTCAAAAGTTCCTACTGGGGCCGGCGGAACGAGCGGACCTGATCGTCGACTTCTCTGGACTCGAAGGCAAAACCATCACTTTGTGCAACGACGCTTCTGCTCCTTATCCCGGATGGAACGTTCTGAACGCGAGTTGGCCGGAGGTGTATGAGTTCATGCAGTTCCGGGTTGCTCTTCCGGTCAGGAACGCAAAATCGTTCAGCATGCCGGCGCAAATGCCGTTCTCCAGGCTCGACGAAAGTCAGGCGGTTATCACGCGGGACTTCATCCTGTCGGAGGAGATGGACGGCCAGGGGCGCTCTCTGGGGGTGCGGATCAATGGGAAGGGCTACGACGATCCGATCACGGAGACGATCAAACTGGGCAGCGTCGAGAAGTGGCGCTTCTTCAATACAAGCGACGACGCACATCCGATGCATTTGCATCTGGTGCAGTTTCAGATTGTGGAGCGGCAAGGGTTCAACGTCCCAGACATGCTCAAGGGCAAAGTGGAGCTCGTCGGGGCGCCCCGTAAGCCTCGCGCGAACGAGGCTGGATGGAAGGACACTGCTGTTGTTATTCCAGGCGACGCCCTGACCATCCTTGCTCGATTTGAAGGATACACCGGCCGTTACGTTTTCCATTGCCACATGCTGGAGCATGAGGACAACGACATGATGCGGCCGTTTGAGGTGGTTCCGGTGAAGGGCTGAGGAGCGTCTCTTACTGCAGAAAGAATGATCCCGCCAGCTGATCTGGCGGGCTCATTCTTTTGTCGAGGAAGGATGTCAGGTCCGCGATGATCAGCGTAGACCTGACATATCGGACATCAATGGAAGTTCGTCGGGGAACAAGGCCCCGGCGCCGCAACTGGCGTGGGAGGCGTCGGCGGTGTGAGCCAGGGGATGCTGGTGAAGTCAAAGAAATCCAGCAGGTTTGGCTGCGCCGCATCCCGCTTCGTGAGGTACTGTCCGTTTCCGATGAAACGATCCTCGACGAATTTAATGACGGCCGTATGGTCCATTGGGACATGCGAGACATAGTGCTTTTTGACGAACGGCGAAATCACCATGTCCGGCACGCGGAAGCCCTCTTGTGCGCCGAAGCCTGAGCCGGCCGGTGAGTTGGTCGGCGGCCCAGCCGCATCTCCAGGATTTGATCCCGGCTGGCCAGCAGTTAAATCGCAGTGGATATCGCCGGCCGCAGCGGGAACGCAGGGATAAAACTCATCCGGCTGGACAGAGATACCGCTTACGTCTGTCGGATAATTCCCCGCCGCAGAGGCATCGGTGAAGTCATTGGTATGACCGGCCACCGGCGGCACGTGATCGTAGGGGCCGCCGCCTTCGTCATACGCGAAAAAGAATACAGAGTTCTTCCAATAATTCAAGTTAGGGTCAGTTGCGTTGCTAGTGCTCATCAGCGCGTTGATGAGACTCGCCACATACGCCTGTCCTATAAGTACAGACTGCTGGTATCCAGGGTGCTCGTCATTTTTGCCTGAGCCAGATTCAATGAAGACGAAGCTGGGCAGCTTCCCATTTTTGAGGTCCGCGAAATACCCGTTGGTCGCATCGTTCACGGAGGCCATGTGATTCGGGTCGATACAGAACGAATTGCTCGAGTCAGGTTTCTTTGGCGCAACGCAGCCACCAGGATCGGATGGTTTTCCCCCAACGTACTTGAAAGAGTACGTCAGGTACGAGAAGGTCGTGGCCGGCAAAAGCGAGGACCCCGGCTTGCAATCTTCTGGGTCGCACTCGGCATTGGTGACGGTGTAATAGACCTTCCAGGAAACACCTGCGTTGTCGAGTTCCTGGAAGATGTTATTGATCGTCAGCGCCCCGAGATGATCATCCTGGCTCGGGTCCTTGACCAGGCCCTGGGTGGTGCCGCCGGTGAAGGTGGCGATGCGGTTGGGAATACTCTTGCTCTCTATCGGCGAGAACCAGCGGTCCGAAAGCGCGAACTGCGAGGCCATGTAGTAGTAGTAGTTCAGGAAGCTTTCGTCGTAGTAGCCCATAGTACGGTCGCCGGTCGTGTCGGAATAGCCGGTGCAGGGGCCGACGCCACCGGGGCACTTGCTGTTCGCGAAGCCGTCGCCGTTTGAGGCGTAGCCGTTCATGACAATGGGGCGAGTAGTCAATTTGCTACCGAGGTTTACATCGCCGAAGCTCTCGGACCATGCCGAAGACATATCGTCAAGGCAGGTGCTCTTCAGCGGGTACAGCGTATGCGACCCGCCTGACTTGTCCTTGTTGGTGATGGTCGTCGAACCTTTCACGGCGCTATAGGACTGTCCGCTTACCTTGTCTTCGATACCGTCGACATCGTATTCGGTTCCGTCAGTGCCCATGTTAAAGCCGTTATTCTTGCGGTACGGATTGAGCATGCCAAAGTAGTCATCAAATGTGTGATTTTCCTGCAGCATGAAGATCACGTGACTGATGGATTGGAGCGAGCCCGGGGGTACAACCGTGACGGTCGCAGTCGCTGGCTGACTTGCACCTCCAGCTCCATTTGCTACTGCTGTGTAGGTTGTTGTCGAAGACGGCGTGACCGGCAGGGTGCCTGTATTGGTGCTGTCAATCGTGATTGTCTGATTGACCCCCGTACCCGTGATGGTGACAGAGGTTGCGCCAGTCGTCGCCACAGTGAGTGTGGATGAGTTGCCCTGTGCGATCGAAGACGGACTGGCAGTGAAACTGACGATCGTCGGTGCTGGCCCCTGGCTCACGGTGACGGTAGCGGTGGCGGTGGCCTCCCCGGTGGCGTTCGTCGCGGTAACGGTGTAGGTGGTGGTCTGCTTCGGGCTTACAGACACAGTGCCGCCAGTGGGCGGGACCGTGGGCGACGTACCATCTGAGCCTGCGATGACGAGGCTGGTGGCATTCGTTTCAGTCACAGTGAGCGTGCTGGAGCCGCCGGGGTTTATGGTTGTCGGGTTCGCCACGAGGGTCACGGTAGGGGCGGGCGGTGGCGGTGGTCCTCCCGTTACGGTGATGGTTACCGCCTGCGTTGCAGGCGTGGTGCCTTCCGCGCCGGTGGCAGTAACCGTGTAGGTAGTCGTGGCAGCCGGGCTGACGGCCTGTGTGCCGTTGCCGTTGGTCAATTGCACCGTCGTGCTGTTACCCGCTGGATCAGTCACGGTCACGCTGGTGGCATTCGTAGTCTGAATCATCAGCGTCGAAGAGCTTCCGGCTGCGATTGTGTCTGGAGTAGCAGTAACGGTGATGATGGGATTCGCAGGCGGCCCCGGAGTGACGGTCACGGTTGCGGTGGCTGTTGTCTTGCCGCCCGAGCCGCTGGCTGTCGCGGTGTAGGTCGTGGTCACGGCCGGCTTTACAGCCTGGGTGCCGCCGGTCGCAGCGAGGTTGTAGCTGCTGCCATCCGAGCCGGTCACGGTCACGCCGGTGGCGTTAGTCGCGGTCACGGTCAGCGTCGAGCTGGCTCCCGCCGCGATCGATGCCGGGTTCGCCGTGATGCTGACAGTGGGCGTACCGGTACCAGCATGTACGGAACCGCAGCCTGCTGCAACCAGCAGAAGCAGCGAACACGAGATTGCAGCAATGAGCGACGAAAACGTAGAGCCGAGTGGCCGACGAGCGCGCACCTTCATGGTATTGGTCCTCCCTATATGCAGGGTGAGCGACGGTGGCCGAAGTTCAAATCCGAAAATCGCAGATGCAGGACGCGCAGAGTTACCGTGGGCGCTGCGCCTGGTGAGATAAGTGGCGCTGCTACAAAATGGCAATTTGCGACGCCGACTATCTTGTTTTCTCTTCGGCTTCTCTCTCCCGGAGAATGTGCGCCCGTAATTCCAGCAGCCGCACTTTTCTCGTAGAACAACTCACAATGTCAATCTCTACCTGGCAGAAAACGTATTGTTCAAAATCATCTCTAAGATACTGTTCTTACTGTATCTACATCATGCGAGCGGGTCTACAAAATCGATAGATTGACGGCTGCCTGCAGCTGCTTCGCGGCTGTGAATATTACTAACGGTTTGATCTTCCTCTGAAGACCTCAACTTTGCTGCTCGGTTTTTCCGCAGAAGCACCGGATCAACCCAGATATCCTGATACTCCGGCGAATCAGCGAGCGACTTCTTATACTTATTTAACTCAAACCACCGGAGATAGTTTCGAACTACTTTACCGATTGTCATCTCAAGTCCGGCTGCAAAGTTCTGCCGGGCCATACTCCGTTGTAACTCCTGGGACTTCAAAACAGTAATCAGTTGACTGGCAAGATGCGCCGCATCGCCTACCTTATAGAAGCGGACCGCCATATCTTCGTCTGCGGCCATGTCCCGGAAATCAGGGATATCCGCACCGACGATGGGAACTCCGTACTCACATGCCTGGTGGCCGGGGCCGCTCGACCCGGTAGCGGAGTCGTAGGGCAGCACCAGGACCGAGGTGGTCTGGAAGAGTTCGGGGATGTCCTCTTCCGCGACGTAGCCGCGAAAGTCGATGGGTAGTTCCGGCGGCTGGGCGGCGCGAATCGATTCCCAGTAGCCCGCCTTCGTATGGTGATTGGCGCCGGCAACGACCAGCCTAGCGTTCGGCACCGCCTTGACAACCTCGGGAAAAGCTTCCATGAGCGTCTCCAGCCGCTTGTAGGTACCCCAGTGTCCAATGGCGAGGATGCGATGCTCGGGATTGCCGCGCTTTGAAAAGTCAGGCGGCGTCGGCGTGGAGGCGAAGGTGCCGTGCCTGCCCAGCAGGACATTGTTGACCGAATACTTTGTAGTCAGAGTCTTCTGATAGCCGGGGAGCAGCACCGAAACCGAATTGGCCTTGAGAAGGATCCTGGTAGTGATATCGGCGCCCATACTGAAGAGCTTTTCCTGTTTGACTCCCGCAGCGGCAAAGTCCACATGTTCGATGATGTGATGCAGCGTGATGTGGCTGTAAAAGCCTGCGGCACGCACCAGGGCCGGCGTGATGAGGCCCGTAAACGCGGCAATCGGATTTTCCGGCGTGGCAAAGGTGGAATAGACCAGATTGAACCACACGACATCTGGCTTCAGCTTGCGGATCGTATTCAGCAGGCGCACCGGGTTGGACAGACTGCCGAACTTCCAGCAGCGGATCACGTTGAAGCCGGGCAGCTCCGGCTGCTGGCTCGCTTTAATGGGTGCGCCATCGGCATCGGTTGCGAACTCGTAATCCACCAGCTCGTCGGCAAGGATGGTCAGCTCGACGTCGGGATTACGTCCAAGCTCCCGCGCGATATGAAAGGCGTATTCATTCAACTGGCGCCCACTCGGGGGAAAGGTCGCAACTAGGCAGATCTTCATAGGATCTCGCTTCTAAAACAGACTGATGCTGAAGTATGGTCGGTACTGCTGAGTATTAGTACCCGGAAAATTAAAGAAAGACTCTTGCTGCATGCCCGCCGAGAAACGGATGGGGTACTGCAGTGGCAGTTCATCTCCACCCTCTTCGCGGAACCCGCGGTGGATCGGCATTGCGTACGAGACCGCGAAGCCGCTTTGGACGGCATCGTAGACGTGGAAGCCTCTGGTGTTGTTGTACGCGGCCGTCGCCTGCACTCGCCAGCGCCGGGTGGGCGCATAATCCACCTCGCCAAACGGCCGCAGGGCCTGGGCGATGCCGGAACGAAGGCCGACAATGCGCCAGGTGCGCAGATCTTCTGCGACGGCTCTCACATTCCACTTGTCTCCAAACTGGTGCTGCAGGCCGACATAGGACGTGGTGTAGAAGTTCACAATGTTTTCCGGCTGGAACTGCTGGTCGTTGGCTGCCCAGCCAGTCACCAGCGCGGTTCGTCCCCAGGGTCTTCCGACGCGGAAATCCACGCCGCCGGCCAGGATGCGGGAGTGCAGATCGAGATCCGTGAAAGGACCGGAATCGCGGATGATGTATGCATTCACCGACACCGCGTTGAAGAACGAGCTCGTGTTCATGTACCCGAACACGCGGAAGAGATTCTGGTTTAACGCTTTCGGCGAGATCGAATCGCGGCGGATGGTTTCCTGTATGCCTCCGTCGAAGCTCAACACATTCCTTCCCAGATGAACGGTCGGATTCAGCCCGATGTTGAACGAGTAATCCGTAGTGTTGCGATTGACGATGGAATTCGTGCTCGGCACCGATATCCGCCCCCGGGCGTTTCTTACCTGGAAAAAGCCACTCGCAGTGGGCAGATGATTTAGATGCAGGTGAAAGGCTGCAGTCCCCTGTGTCTGAAGCGAAGAACGGGGGGGCGGAAGCAGGGACGTTTCCGAAATGGGAATGGGCGTGACGGCATCGAGCTTGGAGTCGAGGACGTATACCGTCGTGTCTTCAAAGATCGGTTGAACGGAGAAGTCAGAAAGCAGACTGACCGTCGGATTGATGCGCAAACCTTCGTTGGCGCCTGCCATCAGCAGACTGTTTTCTGCGGTGGGATCGTCGCCGGCGGCATTCGATGCCTGCGCAAACGCGGTGAGCGCCTGGGCATTGCGATGTTCCTGCCGATAGATATTCGCCTGCGCCAGCAGGAACTGATAGTCAGGATCGTTATCAGCATCCTGGCCAATGCCCGCAAGCTCTCCCTGGGCACGGACAGCATCACCGATCGCCATGTAATTGTTCGCCATCCCGAGCCGCACCGAGGTATCGGAAGCGCCGACGGCACGTGCGCGCTCCAGATAGGTCTGCGATAGCGGATAGTCATGAAGGCTGCGGAAGATATCCGCTGCCTGAATGAATTGCTCACCGGTCGCCGGCTCTGTCTCTCCGGTTTCTGCTTCCATCAGGGCCAGAGCAATCTGGCGGCGTGCATCATCGTCGTGCCCCCGATGCGCCATGACCTGCGCGATGGCCATTCGGACGCTGATGCGATCACTGCCGGGGATTGTCAGCGCCTTGCCGAAGCGCTCCATCGCGGCATCCTGATCACCAAGGATGCTGAGCGCGGAGCCGGTGGACAGATAAATCGAGGATGGCCCCGAGCCGGGCTTGTTGCGTTTCACCGGCATGGACGGCGCGTTCTGCTCCGCTAGCTGCACGTTATGAAGGGTCTGCTCGCGATCGCCGAGTTGTGCGTATGAGCGCGCCAAGAGTGCATAGGTATTGGCGTCGTTCGGAGAGAGCTTTTCCACCACCTGCAGCTCGTCGATGGAATCGTGGTAGCGCCGCTCGGAGTACAAAACGCCTGCGAGCGCCATATGAATCTGCGGGTCGTCCGGGTTGAACTTGAGGGCGAGGCGGTATTCCTCCGCCGCTTTGGGGAGCTGATGACGCTGGCCATAGGCCGTGCCGCGAATCAGGTGAATCGCCTCGGAATCACCGAGGATGCGCTCTGCCACCTCGGATTCCTTTAAGGCGATCTGTGACTTGCGCATATCCAGGTTGGCGTACGCGAGACCTAGGTGCGCTTCGCCGTTGTTGGGATCGCGCTGAATCGCAGCCTCAAAGTCCGACGCGGCGGCCCTGGACTCGCGCAGGTCGTGCAGAATATAGCCGCGGTTCACATACGCGGTAACGACATTCGGATCCCGTGCGAGGGTTTGGGTAAAGTCCTCGCGCGCCTCATCGACCTGCCCGTTGTGCTTGTGCACATAGCCGGCAAGCAGGGGAATATCCGGCTCCTTCGGCAGAACGTCCCTGTATTGGGAGGTCAGCTTCAGCAATTCATCGTAGCGCTGGAGGTTGAGCAGGTCGTAGCCGAGATAGACGACGACATCGCGGTCCTTCGGAAGCATCTTGATAACCTTTTCGCCAATCGCCGCTGACTGCTGATAGTCGCCCTTGAAGCTGAGGTAGCGCTCCTCTTCGCGCAGCACCTGAGGCTCGTCCTGCATCTCGCTTGTCGCGCGGTTTGCCCACTCCCCTGCCAGATCGAGCTTGTGCGCCTCGATGGCCGCGTTCATGCCGCCGGCCACAACCAAAGCATTCTTCGGAGCGAGCTTGTATGCCTTGGCGTAGTTTGTCTCCGCTTTGGCGAACTCGCGGCGGGCGGTGAACATGTCGCCCAGTGCGGCATAGGGAACATAGAGCTTGGGGTCGACCTCAGCGAGGCGGCGGAAATACTTTTCAGCGTCTTGGTCGCGGCCTGCAGTCCGTGAGGCGTATCCGAGCGAGGTGAGGGCAGAGCGATTCCTGGGGTCTACGGCGAGTATCTGACTGTATGCGTTGATGGCCTCTTCCGTGCGCCCGAGCTTCATCAACAGGTCCCCGTCGAGCTGCAACGTGTTCGGGTCCTTCGGATTGATCGCGAGAGCTTCCTTCAGGTCGCTACCTGCACCATCGAGATCGTTGAGATGCATTTTGATCGAGGCCCGGAGGCGCAGAAATGGCAACCTGCCCGGGCCGGTTTCGTTCAAACTGCTGATCTGCTTCTGCGCGATGTCCAGTTGCTGCTGCGAGGCATCGGCCTGCTTCAGGCTCTGATAGAGCTCCATCAGGTTCAGGTGCGTCTGGATCGCGAAAAGCGGACCTTCCGCGGGGTTTGCCGGCAGATGAGCGAGCACCGCATTGTATTCCTTGACCGCGTCTGCATTGCGGTCCTCGAGGCGGTCGATCTGGCCCCGAATCGCATGCAGACGGTAGTGATCGCGATCCAGGTGCTCGGCACGGGTCAGAAATTGCTCCGCCTTATCGGTGGAACCGGCAGCTACCTGGGCCTGAGCGGCTGAGAGCTGCAGATTGATGTCCTTCGGCGTGGCGTTTGCGGCCTGAGAATAGTAGCGCGCAGAGTCCGCCGGCTTGCCATCGAGCTGGTATGCATAGCCAAGCTCGGCCAGAATGTCGGCGCGGGGATTGTGGATGGATTTGAGCGCGGCGATTGCTTCCGCATAGCTTCCGTTTTCCAGGAAGAAGCCCGCCAGCGACCGCTGAACCTCCGGATTGTTCGGCGAGCGCTTCTTCGCCATGTCCAGGTAACGATTTGCCTGATCGAACTGCTTCAGATGCTGGTAGCTCAGGGCCATCAGCAGCTCCGACCGCATGCCGGGCTGCATCTGTTCCGCGCGATGGAAATAGCCGAGCGCGCCGTTATAGTCGCCCGAGCGCATGAGGAGCTCGCCCATTAGCAGCAGATCGCCGTTACGCCTGGGATTGGCGGCGGTGACATCCTTGAGCAGCTTCATCGCGTCGTCAGTTCTGCCCATGACGGCGTAGGTTTGCGCCAGACCGGACATGCCGTCCGCCGACCCGGGCTTGAGCCGAAGGCCGTGGCTGTAGGCATCGACCGAGAGCCCGAATTGGCGATTCAGGCGGGCGGCATACCCGAGAAGAATCCAGAGCTGGGCATCGTTCGGGGCGGCCTGGGCTGCCCGCTGCGAAAGCCGGACGGCTTCCCCATGATTGCCCTGTTTCAGCGCCAGTTCGGCGGCACGGGCCAGGCGGGCGTCCTGGATGTTCGAGCCCCAGCCGAGGGATTCGCTTTGCGAAGGAGCCGGGGCGGCCTTCGAGGGTGCTTTGGAGGGCGCAGCCTTCTGTGTCTGCGGTTTTTGCGCGGCAGGCGGCGTTATCTCATACGTCTGGGCTTGCAAGGGGGAGCAAACCGCGAAGACGAGCAAAATGGAGTACCCAATCTTCAGGTATGCAGGTCTAGAAATCAATGAGAGTCACCGGCGAATTCATCCTGAACTACGAGACCAACGAAGCGTCTATGATAAAGCCCAAGGCACTGATTTCGGGTGCGCCACAGTGATCTCCGAATCACGCTGGTGTAAGCCAAGGTAATGGCAGCCGGCCCATAACTGAGATGCAAACAACGTAGCGCAAATTATAAGTGAAGTAACGGGACCGTCATGAAGTAACGCAAGTGCACGCACAGGTAACCTTGTGCCATGCAAAGGTAATGAAATCTGTGCGATTGAAGGCAGCGATCCGGCGCCAATCCCGGTCAATGTGAATTATAGTGGCCTCTTCACGCCTTTTTCCGCACCTTCGAGAGGGAACTTTGGACAGAGTCGATTCCGTCGCAATATCCAAGCGGCCGATACCGCTCACTTTCATTCTTCTGGTGGCCGCCGTTGTGCACGTGCCGCTGCTCCTGGCCAAGTTGCCGCTGCACTCCTATGATGCGACGCTTCACATTTTCTTCGCCTCCCATTACGTCCATCACTGGTTTGATCCCTGGAATGTGAAGTGGTTTGCGGGCTTCTCGCAGACGACGTACCCTCCGCTGCCCCAGCAGTGGATAGCGGTTCTATCTCATATCTTCGGCTTAGAAATGGCATACATGGCGGTGCAATTTGCCGCCATTCTCCTGCTTGCCATTGGCGTCTACCGGTTTTCGCGGCTTTGGGTGGATGACCGTTCGGCATCACTGGCTGCGCTGGCGAGCATTTTCCTGGGCTCGGAGAGCTTTCTTGTCTATTCGGCAGGGCAGCTCGCAACGACCTCGGCGGCTCCGATCTACCTGAATGCCCTGCCCTATCTCTTTGAGTGGGTAAGGTTTGGCAGGTGGCGGGCCTTTTTGAAAGGCACCGTGCTCTTTATGGCAGCCGCGGCGGCGCACCATGCGACGCTTCTTTTCGGTTCCATGTTCTTCGCGCTGCCGGTGCTGGCGCTGGCGCTGCTCGACCGTCAGAACGGCGAACGTCTCTCGACTCCTTCCTTCGTGACGCGCACGATCACCATCGTCGTGACGGTCGGCATCGCGGTCGCGCTCGTGCTGCTTCCCTTCTGGATCGCCCTGATCCACAATCCGGTCACGCAGGTGCCGATTCCGCACGCGAGCCGCGCCAACTACATCCTGAGCCCGTGGCTGGGTCTGAACTACTTCGTGATTCCCTGGGGCGCGATGATCCTGGCGCTGCCATTCATCGTGATCCGCGGCTCGGCTGTGGTCCGGTTGCGTCCCCTGCTCTTCGGCTTCTGGGTGGCGTTCCTGATCGGACTAGGGGGGACCACTCCTGTGGGCCGTCTGCTGCTGGGCCGCGCGTACGAGGTCCTGACAATGGAGCGATTCAGCTACTGGGCGATGCTGCTGGCGCTTCCCTTCGTCGGGCTGCTGGCCTCCCATTTGATCGATCGTTTTCGTATGCGTGCGGTGGTCGGGTTGTCACTGGCCGCGATCTTCACCTGCGGTTTTGCCGTGGCATGGATCGTCTACCGGCCAGCCGACGCAGACAACTTCAAGGTTGATTCGGCGGCGGCGTGGCTCGACCGGGATGGCCATGACAAGTATCGCTATGTCACGCTCGGTTTTGGCGACAGAATCGCGCAATTGTCCACACTATCGGATGCGCCGAGTGTAGACGGCACATGGAACTCAGGGCGCACGCTTCCCGAATTGACCTCGTACAGCGGCGCTGCGTTGACGATGGCGAAGTTCTTTGGCAGACCAGGCCTGGATGCGCTGCGGGCGATGCTGGACCACTCCGACAAATATGGACTGAAGTGGGTGCTGGTGCGGGACCCGTATTACGACCCACTGCTGGCATTTGTTGGCTACCGGAAGGTGGATCAGCTCGAAAATAAGGCGATCACGATCTGGGGCCGTGATGGAACACCCCCGGCTGTGCCGATGAACTTGGCGCTCATTCCGCCCCGTTGGCAGGGTCTCATGTGGGGTACGCTTCCCTTTGGAAGCAGCCTTCTCGCTCTGCTTCTGCTGTTCATTCCGGATAAGCGCCTACCCGGCGAACGACTGGCGGCGGAGTCGGAGGCCGAGGACCTGGAGCCCGGGAGGTTAGCCATATGAGCAAGGGACGCGGGCTTGCCATCACCGTTTTCCTGGTGACCGCGATTTTGATGGCGTTCAGCATCGTCCATCCGAACCAGTCGGCCGAAGCTCTAGCCGATGCGGGAACGTCCGGGCTGCTGCGACCATCGAGCACTCCGCAGGCTGCGGTGGAGAACCTGGCGCGAGAGATCGGGCAGCGTCACTGGGCGAGTGCCTACTCCAAGCTGGCCAACAAGGGTGAATTCGATCAAGCGGACTTCGTGCGCGATCTGAATGGAACGTACATGAGTCTGCGCAGCTACGCGACGCTGGACCATTTCGATGTGCGGCCGCTGCATGCAACCGCAGACGACGCCGAGGTGCAGCTTAAGCTGACCTGGTCCACTGTTGTGGGGACCTTTACGGACTCCAAGAAACTGCACGTGATACGAAACGGCAACCGCTGGGAGGCGGAGTGGCCGCTGGTGAAGGAGCCAAGGGTTCCGCCACAGGTGATTCCGGTGAATTATCTGCGCTGGGATGTGATTTACCGCGGCCCGGAAGATGACTGGGGCGCACAGGATGTGGAGTCGCCGCACGTACGTATCATCGATATGCACCCACTGGAGCGCGGCGACGGCGTGCTCATCATGGGCGAACTTCTGAACGAAGATGTCGTGCCGGCGTATGTCTCGGTCAAGGCGACGCTCATCTCAAAGAGCGGCGCGACGATCGCGTCCGGAGACAGCTTTGACAAGATTTCACACCTTCTGCTTCCCAAACAGGTGACGCCGTTCCTGATTCCCTTCCCGAATGCTTCGCTTTCCGATGTGGGCAGCGTACGCATGGAACCGTCGTCCTCTCTGATTGCGGCATCTGCTGATCCGGTGATCGCGATCGAGAACCAGAAACTGAATCCTTCGCCGGACGCATCACTCAGCGGGCAACTTGTTGATCAGAGCGGACAGGTCGTGAACGTTGCGCATATCCTGGCAACTTTTTACGACAAAAACGGCAAGCTGGTCTGGGTGGCCGATCACTATATGGATCGCGCACTCTTGCCTCAGACCCCGGCCTCATTTAATATTGCGATTCCCCCGGACATCGCAGGCCAGGTCAGCAGCGAACGCGCGATTACATCGACGTTCAGTTCCGGCGGTCTTCAATGAGTTTCCGGCATCGGTTTCTGGTCGGCGGCCTGGCTATAGTCACGCTACCGACGCTTCATGCCCAGAACGTGGGGATGACTTTGCCGAAGCAGATCGAGGCTGGCAGCGCGTTCTCCATTCCAACCACTGGCAGCGGAAAAGCGATTCTGTACATCGTAGGTTTTGGACAGGTGCTGCGTCAGGATGTTGATCTGGGGCAGCCGGTGGCGTTTGCTCCCGGCGTTCTTCACAATGCAGGGCGGTATCTGGCGGTTCTGGCCAGCCAATCTTCCAAGGACCAGGGTGGTTTCAATGTCACGCCCGCGAGCCAGGTGGCAAATGTGAGCTTTCTGGCGAAACCATCTCGACTGCAGGTAAATCTCCATAACGGCATCAGTGGCGCCGTTTACCTCTTCGACGCATACCAGAACCTGATCACGGCGCCGAAGTCCGTCTCGTTTCAATTATCGGGTGGATCGGGGGTAACGCAGACCCGGACGGCAACAACTCGAAACGGATGTGCGTGGACCCAGATGGATTCTGCATCCAAGGAAGGTGCTGCTCATTTTACGGCGCGGGTGGGCGATATCTCGAACACGCGCATCATACAGCAGGTGCCCGGAGACCCCTGCGGATTGAGAGTGAGCGCCCGGCCGGCAGGCCGCAACGTTCAGTTGCAGACCGACCCCTTGCGGGACTGCAGCGGCAATGCGGTGCCGGACGGAACAGTTGTCACTTTTACTGAGATGTATGACGGCGGACAATCGACGGTAGATGTGCCGCTAAAGCGGGGCATCGCGCAGACGGAATTACCTGCGCATGACGGGGCGAAGATCTCCGCCGCTACTGGAGTAGTCCTGGGTAACGAAATCCACTGGGGTGGCCGCTGATGAGGAGGCTTCTCCTGGCAGTGACGGTCTCGATGTTGGCAGCGACATGTCCCCTGCGGGCTGTTCCCGCGGACGCAGGCCCGGATGTGCACGTAGTGCCGCCTAAACTGGACGGTCCGCGTGTTCTGAATGACCAGACCAAGGAAGCTGTCATTCGCGGCTATCTAGAGGCATGGCAGAGTTTGAGAGGTGCCCTGCGGCAAAACCGGACGGATCTGCTGGATCGAAATTTTGTGGGCACGGCGAAAGACAAGCTGGTCGATACGATCCATGATCAGGTTACGACGGGTATCTCTGCCCGTTATCTAGATCGTTCACATAACTTGCAGATAGTCTTCTATTCACCAGAGGGATTATCGGTTCAGTTAGTGGATGACGTTACATATGATGTACAGCTTGTGGACCATGGCGAGACTCAGGCGACACAACCGGAGCATGCACGCTATATCGTGGTGATGACTCCTGCCGAAGTGAGATGGAGAGTACGTGTTCTTCAGGGCACGCCTGAATAAACATAGGATTGCTCAGTTCGCAGGAAGGTCGACCACACTGGGCCCCGGAAGAAAGAAGCGGATCGCTGGATTGTTGCATTTTGGCTAGTTCAGAAAGAGATCAGAGAGTTCAGGGGGTGCCGAATGGTATCTGTAGTCGTACCTATCTATAACGAAGAAGTACTTATCTTGCAGTTTCATGAAGCTATCAGCAATGCCTTGGAAGACACGACGGAAGACTGGGAGGTCGTGTATGTCAATGACGGCTCCCGTGATTCATCTTTAGATCTCTTGCGGGGATTGCAGGCTTCTGACCCACACGTGGTGGTGGTGGAACTGTCGCGCAACTGGGGCCACATGGGCGCTATCTCGGCCGGCCTGCTGACAGCGCGTGGCGATGCCGTTGTATTGATGGATGGCGATTTCCAGGACCCGCCCGAGGTGGTGCCGGAGCTTGTCGAAGCATGGCGCAATGGCGCTGAGGTCGTGGTAGCGGTGCGGAGAAGCCGCCAGGAGCGGCGCAGGTTGCTGGCCAAGCTCTTCCCGCTCTTCTACCGGCTCCTCGGGGCACTCTCCGACTATCCCATACCGCTCGACGCCGGCATCTTTGGGCTCGTGAACCGGCAGGCGGTCGATTCGATCAATGCGCTGCGTGAACGCAATCGCTACCTGCCCGGATTGCGGGCATGGGTGGGCTACAAAAACGCGGTTGTCTACTATGACCGGCAGGACCGAGCGGCCGGCGACGGCAAGCTGTCCTTTATGAGCCGTATCAAGTATGCGATGGATGCGATTACGAGCTTCAGTTACAAGCCGCTGCGGCTCTGCTTTGCTCTGGCGTGTATCTCGGGTGGTCTAGCGGCGCTGCTTGGGGTGTCTACGATCTTTTCGCAAGATCCCCTCCACTCTGCTGGATTCGGAGTGGCGGCTGCTGTGTTCGTGGTGGGAAGCATGCTGCTTCTTTGCTTGGGTATTCTCGGCGAATACATTGGACGCTTGTACGACGAAGTACGGGGCCGGCCACTGTCGATCATCAGCCGCGTCTACTCTCAGTCCGAGATGATGCCGGTCCAGGCGGACAGCAATTATGAGGAAATGAAGCCCGCGGGAAACTTCGGAGTTCACGTTGCGTAGGAATCACAACGCAGCCTGACCGCATCTGTAAAACCTCCAAAAAAAAGCCGCTTCAACGTTTGGCCCTCAGCATTGCAGCTGAGGGCCAGCATTGAAGCTGGCTTTTCGCGTTCTATGACTCTTGTCAATTCGTTAGTTTCGGAAACGCCTGCGGCGGAGCAGAGCCGCACGTAGGAATTCCCTTCTCGATTGCTGTGCCTTCTTCATAATCGTTCCAGGTCTCCACCAGGACGAACGGCATATAGTGATTGGAGAAATTCTTGCGCCATAGGTTGGCGGTATCGGTAAGGGTCTGCCCGCACCGGGGGGAGATATGCCGGTTCAGCCCCCAAGACGCTTTGCTGTCGTTGAATGTCGCCCAGACACCGCCGATGGCCAGAGTATCTGGATATTTCGACTGCATGGTGCTGTAGAAGTCGGTCAGGTAATGCTCACCCCATTGACTACCGTCGGCAGCCCACCCTTCGGGGCCAGGGCTGACCCAGGCATAGTAGCCATCTATCCCGGAAACAAGCCGGCCCGACCGGTACTCGTCGATCAGCAATGGCACTGGCTGCCACTTATTGACCTCAGCACGCACCCTGCTCCAATCGGTGTGATTCGCCTTAGGGAAAATGAAGATCACCGGCTTGCCGCCATACATGAGATATGCCTGACGGCCTGGAGCGCTCGCCGCGAGATAGGTTTTGTAGAAGAGCCTGAGGTCCTCAATCGACTCGTCAGTGGCTCCATCCTCGTTGTCGGATTCGTCATACATCATGGCGACGTGGAAATTCTCTTCGGCGGCAATGGTCTGCATGAGCGCGTAACTGTGATCGATAAACGGTTGGCGATAACCGTACCAGTCCACAACGAAGCCGGATATGCCGAGCGCCTTCGCCTGGCGTATCTGCTTGCGGATAACGTCAGGATCCTGCGAGGAATAGCCCACCGAGATGTGCTTCGGATGTCCAAACCACGCTTCATAGACCGCCAGGGTCTGCGGCGGAGTGTGCGGCAGGTGAGCCGTCGTCGCAGTAGTTTGGGGCGATGAACTGTGGGAGCAGCCGTGCGCCCAAGAGAGAAGAAAAAGCAAAGCAGCCGCTGGACGAAGGACCATAGTCAAGCTACATCTTAATGCAGCCCGCGAGGTCCGCGATGTTGCCAGAAGTGCCGAAATGACTATGACTTTCGCGCGTATTTGGGGTAACGATGGATTCACCCCGCAGGCGCCGAAAACCACATCCACCTAGAACATAAGGGCGCGCCATAGTATCGTTTTCCTAACCGCCGTTCTCTTCTCCTCTGCTGAAAACCAAACGAGCGGCATCTCAAACATATTCCCCCGCTTGGAACAATTGGAGCATTAGCACCTTGGTGAACGGCCACAAGCACGAATCACGCACGCTACAAGCCCGCATACTCTCAGGCAGCTTTGTCCTGCTCCTGGGTTCAGGGCTGACTGCTGCGATTAATTTCGCCTACAACGTTGCAGTTGCCCGGTTCCTAGGGCCGACGGGGTACGGCCATGCCACGGCCGTCTACACTCTCCTGACGCTGATCTCTGCTGTCACGCTGTCTTTCCAGATTGTGCCCGCAAAGGTCGTGGCGCAACAGAAGACTCCGGAGGCAAAAAGCGCGGCTTACCGGCAGTTTCACCGGGGCGCATGGGGGTTTGGCCTCCTGGTCGCGCTGACTTTGTTCCTGTTTCAGACCGGCATTGCGAGTTTTCTGAAGCTGCCGAGTCCGATCCTGGTGGATTTGATTGCGATCGGAGCAGCGTTCTATGTACCGCTCGGCAGCCGGCGCGGGTACATCCAAGGCGCTTATGGATTTCGTTCGCTTGCCTCGAACCTGGTGCTGGAAGGCAGCGTGCGACTATGCGGATCAGTTCTGCTGGTTTCGCTCGGAGGCGGGGTTAAAGGGGTGATTGCGGCAAATGCCGCAGCCATGGCGGTCGCCTATTTTGCGGCTGTGCCGAAGTTGACAGGCTCAGTTCCCAGCCAGATACACCCGATGCACGCAATTCGGGAGTCTATACAGGCACTAGTCTTTTTTGCCGGCCAGGTGCTGATCAACAACTGCGACATCGTGCTGGTAAAGCATTTCTTCACACCCGCTATGGCCGGCCTGTATGCCGCTATCGCCATGGTGGGCCGGATGATCT
Organism: uncultured Acidobacteriaceae bacterium; assembly: GCA_963797895.1. Classification (GTDB taxonomy): domain Bacteria; phylum Acidobacteriota; class Terriglobia; order Terriglobales; family Acidobacteriaceae; genus KBS-83. Next base: position 434,238 of record CAWCRD010000002.1, on the reverse strand, counting down.
TTTCTTTCTCTCAGGCTGTCGTCAACAGCATGTTCCCGCTCGTGGCAGGCACGGGAGATGAGGAGAGACGGGACCTGAAGGTGATCGCAACCGCACTGCTGCTGGTATTGAGCATTGGCTGCAGCGTGGCGTTGTTCCTGCGCCTTGCGCCTGCCAGCCTCTGGACCTCGTTCTTTGGACGCGGCTTTGCTGTGGACGGCGTGTATGGCCTGCCTTATCTTTTATCGCTATATGCGGTCACGACAATCATTTACTGCCTGAGCGTCGTTGTCATCACCTATGAGATGTCGTACAAGATCGCGAACACCAGCTGGATCCAACTGGCATTCAGCGGAGTGCTGGTTGTCGGAATCTGCGTGTTCCATTCGTCTCTGCGGCAAGTGATCCTGGTGCAATTGGTATTGATGGTGAGTCTGCTCATCCTTGTTGCAGTGCCGTTCTTATTCAATGCACTGATGACCTCTCACACAATACCGCAGCTCAACGGCAGCCGGCCTATCCGACTGATCCGGCGGACGACAGAAGATGAGGCGATTGCGGAATTCCTGAAGAGCGAATTTTATCGTCCTGTGTTCCGCGATTATCAGGAGCGGCTTCAGGACATCGTGAGCCATCCCAATCTGGAGGATGCCGACGAGAACGCCAAGCGGCGAGCACTTTTCTTTATTCGACACTTCGCGTTGTGGAAGGAACTGCCGCAGGGAACGGAATGGTATGAAGTTGAGATCACCAGTGCGGATCTGGAGAAGATTCGTGTGTTCCCGCGGGCCCAATGGCGTAATTTTGCCCCGAAGACTTTCTCGATCATCGAAGTTGCTGATCGTATGCGTAAGCGGCAAGGCATCGACACTGGCGCATTCCAGACGAAGATCGAGATGATCGGGACACGGCTGCTGCAGCCGGAAGAAAACCTAGGCACGGTGCTCCTGATCGGCGTGAACGAGAACGAGCCGCTAACAATTCTGGATGGAAACCATCGTCTGGTGGCATCTATGCTGACGGAGCCGCGCAGAACAGAATGCCTACGGTTCCTTTGCGGATTTTCACCGAACATGGCGGAATGCTGCTGGTACGAAACAAATCTGGCGACGCTTTTCCGCTATGCGAAGAATGTTCTGAGAAACCTTGTGCGCGATCATGAAGCGGAGTTAGAGCGGCTGTTGCAGCGCGCGGGATAGATACAGTGGCATTCAGTTAGAGGTCTTTGTTTTCCGGGAGGTGCGGCTTTGCAGATCAGGGACGAACGAATAAGTACTTTCAATAACGGGTGTTTCAGTATGGATCAAGCCAAGGCAGAGATGACGGAAAGACGATCGGTGACGGTGTTGCAATTGCCCAAACGCTTCAGTCTGGATGCGGCAAGAAACTTTGCTTACGAAGTGGAGCGCTGCATAGAGGCCGGACGTCCTTACGTTGTGCTGGACTGCGCAGCCGCGGGCCAGTTGGATAAGCCCATGGCAGGGTTGTTGCTGTACTGCCTGGAAGAAGCCATGAAACGAAACGGGGATGTCAAGCTGGGGTGCATTTCGCTGGCAGAACAGCCGGTGCTGCGAGCGGCAAACGCGCATCGCCTCTTCGAGGCCTTCGACACGGTCGAAGATGCGCTTGATAGCTTTCATCAGTTTCCGTCTGAGACCAGCGAACAAGAGAGCGCCGCGTAACTTGCCAAGGAGAAAGCCGAATTACGATATTGAGGGGGCATCCAATGAAGGCAGAACTATGAGGAGCGTTGAAGCTTGGCTGCGTCAGGGGCTCGCAATCTGCCTCATGATTTTTCTGGCCGCGCCGCTAGGAGCGCCGGCGCTTGCGCAACAGTCCACGCCTCCCCCGCAGGCAGGAGTGACATCGCCTTCGCAGCCAGTGCCGCAGGATTCGGCCAGCCAACCAGCCCCGAGCACGAGTCAACCGACGAATGCGACGCAGCCAGCGCAGGGGCCGCAGCAGGGTGGAAATCCGCCTGTCGGCACAGCGGCTGCTCCTTATGAAAAGGGCGTTGGCGTTGCGGCGTCACGGCCTGCCGGCGTGGTGATTGCGCCAGCCAAGCAGCGGCGCACGCGGTCCTTCCTGATTCGGGTTGTGCTGATCGTGGGTGCCGCTGTTGCGGTGGGAACCGTAATTGGGCTGTCAAGCGCAAGCCCCAGCCGGCCACACTGATCGACGATTACAGATCACTTATAGGAAACGCGAGAGCCCAGCGATGCATGCAAGTTCCCAAATCCGGCAACGCAGATTTGTGAGTTTCTCCGGTATGGATGGAGCCGGAAAGAGCACCCAAATCCACAACCTTCGCACGCGGCTGGCAGATGCCGGGCTGAAGGTTTCGATCGTCACGTTCTGGGACGATGTCGCACGGCTGAAGCAGGTACGCGAGAGCAGCGGCCATAAGCTGTTCAAGGGCGACAAGGGCGTGGGATCGCCTGAAGCTCCGATCAACCGGCGAGACAAGAACGTTCGCTCAGCGCCAATGACGGCGGTGAGATATTTCCTTTACTTCGTCGACGCCGTTTCTCTGCGGCGTGTGGTTAAGAAGGCGCTGAAATCCGCCGCCGACTTTATCATTTTCGATCGATATGCATATGACGAGCTCGCGAACCTCTCGCTGAGTAATCCATTCAGCCGTCTCTATGTGCGTTTTGTGATGTGGCTGGTGCCGCGGCCGCACGTCAGTTATGTTCTGGACGCTGATCCGGTACAGGCGCGCGCACGAAAGCCAGAGTATCCGGTTGAATTTCTACAGTTCAGCCGTATGTCTTACCTGAAGCTGAACGAACTGATCGGTGGAATGACGGTGATCCCGCCGATGCCGGTTCAGGACGTTGCGCGCGAGGTGCTGCGGCACGCGCAAGAGCAAGTGCCGGACGTCAAACTGCAGAGTGAGCTGTCAGCCCGGTAGAGCACGCGTTTTCCGTAATGCTGCCGGCTCTCGTCAGGTAACAATCCCCGGTGGAGATTGAGATCTCCGCGCGCTTCAATATCTTGTCTGTTTCTCAATTATCTGTGCCCCATCGGCTGCAGGTGAATTTCGTGTGTTACTGGCAAGGACTGCAGAAGCAGCACAAATATCTTCCTTGCTGCTAACTCTTGCGAGCCTTATTCTTTACCTACTGCTTCTCATCCCCCGGAAACAGAAATATGTGCGCTGAGCCTTCCGAGAATTCGCCCATGGCGGGTTCCGATTGCCGGGGTGCACGTGGAAAACACCGGGGCGAGCTATGAAGCGCTATTATCCCATCTTCCTTCTGGCAATTGCGGCTGCGACACACGCTTATGCAACTGTTACTGTGACATCACCGACTGCGAATAGCACCGTGACGTCGCCGGTTCACTATGTCGCGACGGCTACGACAACTACATGCTCAAAGGGCGTAGCGTCCATGGGGATCTACGTCAACAACAAGCTTGTCTATACCGTGAAAGGAACCAGCCTGAACACCTATATGACTCTCGCCGCGGGACCGGAGCACACGGTCGTGGAAGAGTGGGATTACTGCGGTGGCGCTTCGTACACAACTATCAATCTCACTGTGACATCGAGTACGCCTCAGGCCCCAACGGTGAGCATACAGGCCAGTCCTACATCCATCTCCGAGGGCAACTCAGCCACGTTGACTGTGGCCGCAACGAATGCCACTCAGGTGACAATGAGCGGATCCGACGGCAGCACATATACCCTCCAACCCAGCGGCGGCACGCAGGTTGTCACCCCAAGCACCACCACAACCTACACGGCGGAAGCGACTGGTTCCGGAGGCAACGCCTCGGCGACAGCGACTGTAACGGTGGCATCGACCGGCGGGCTGCAGTCGATCAATCATGTCGTCTTCATGCTGCAGGAGAACCACTCATTCGACAATTACTTCGGCATGCTGAATCCATATCGCCAGGCTAAGAACTGGAACGTCGGCGATGATGGCCAGGTGTATACGGTGGATGGAATCGATGACAAACTGAACACCACCAACGTCGACGATGAAGGTGTATCGATCCCGCTCTTCAAGCTTAAGTCAACCTGCATCGATGATGATTCGTCCTCCTGGCTCGAGAGCTATGGGGACGTGAACCGCTACAATTTCCTGACGAGCAGGCCGATCAATATGGACGGCTTCGTGCACATCGCCGAGGGATTTGCCAAGAGCTGCGCCGCGTCCGGAACATGCTCTGGAAAGTTCACCGATCTGAGCGGCCAACGGGCGATGGGATACTACGATCAGACGTTCCTGAACTACTACTACTACATGGCATCTCAGTTTGCTCTGTCCGACCGGTGGTTTTCACCCGTCTCCAGCAAGAGCGCTCCGAACCGTGTCGCCACGTTTACGGGTGGCACAACGCAAGGGCTTGTATTCGATCCAGGAAGCGACGACCACGTGGCCCCGGTCAACATCCCAACGATTTTTCAAGAGCTCGACACCGCGGGCGTGTCATGGAAGGTGTATTACTCGTCCACCTGGGGTTACTGCCTGGCCGGGAATCCTTGTGGCACCGGCTCCGGCAATATGCCCGCAACATATCTCATCGACTTCTCTTACTATCACAAGTACCTGTATCAGAATTCGTCGCACGCCGCGTGTACCGGGACAACCAAGCCATCCAGCACAGTCGGCGACACGTCTAACTACTTCTGCATTGACGCCAACCATGTCGCACCGTTGACTACGTATTTCAGCGACCTCCAGGCCGGTACGCTTCCCAGCTTCAGCTTCATTGAATCGGGTTCCGGCCTGAACGATGAGCACCCTGGATCAGCCCAATCCGTCTTGAATGGACAGAGTGCGCTGGCCAAGGTTCTGAATGCCTTTATGGTTAGCCCGGAGTGGAAGGATTCGGTCTTCTTCCTCAGCTACGATGAAGGGGGCGGCCCATATGATCACGTTCCGCCGGTACCCGGCCATTCCAATGACAAGACAGATGCTTCACTGGGTCCAATTCCGGATATCGCGACCATCGCCGTAAATCCGGACAGTTACAATCCATGCCTGCCGAGTAGTGGCACGGCGACCCTGCACTGCGATCTAAAGTCGAGCAGCCCGGGAGCGCATTCGGGTGACACTGCAGCAGTCAACGGCTTCGCGGCGCAAATTGGCTTCCGTGTCCCGAACATGGTGGTTTCACCATTCATTCGGCGCCATTATGTCTCCCATGTTCCGATGGACCATACCGCTGTCATCCGGTTTGTCGAGAACCGGTTCATCGGAAGTTCCGCGCATTTGACCGCACGCGATGCGGCTCAATCGAGCCTGCTGGACTTTTTCGATTTCAACAACGTTCCATGGGCTACACCGCCAACCCCACCCGCTCCGGTCACGCCAACGTCTCTGGGCTACAGTCCCTGCACCCCGGCGAGTATGGGTCCGTAGAAAGAACGGCGGTAGAATCCGCACTTGAAGCAAAATAACAAAACGGGCTGGATGGCGACCTGCCATCCAGCCCGTTTTGTTGCTCGGTAAAGAACGATGAAGATCGGAACGATTTATCGAACGATCAGGAGAGTATGGCCGCCTGTGCCCGGTTCAGGATCTCGTCGGCAATGGCGAGGCTGGCGGTAGCGGCCGGACTGGGCGCGTTAAGTACGTGCAATGCGCGATCCTGCTCGACGAAATGGAAATCCTGCACTAGTTCTCCGCTTGGCGCGAGCGCCTGTGCGCGCACGCCGGCTCCTCCGGGGCTAAGATCTTCGATACGAATGTTCGGCACGAGCCGTTGCAGCGACAGGCAGAACAGGCGTTTACTGTACGAGCGCCGAAGTTCCTCCCAGCACATGGCGGGATATCGCAGAAGGAAGTTCCAGAAGCCGCGATAGGTCAGCGTCTCAATCATGTCGCGGAGGGAGATGTCGGTATGTCGATATCCTTCACGCGCAAAAGCGAGGACGGCGTTTGGTCCGGCTTCAATACCGCCGTGAATCAGGCGAGTAAAGTGCACGCCGAGGAACGGAAATTTAGGATTCGCGACCGGATAAATGAGATTGCGCACCAGGTGCTGACGATCGGGCCTGAGCTTGTAATACTCACCGCGGAACGGCACGATCCTTGCAGGATCGCGAGCACCTGCCTTGCGGCTAATCCGGTCACAATGAAGGCCGGCGCAGTTGATGATGACATCGGCTTCGTAATCGCCGTTTGATGTCTGGATGATCCAGCCGTTGCGTTTTTGAAGTCCGGTGACTTCAGACGAAAAGCGTATCTCTCCACCTTTTCCGCAAATCTCATCGACCATCGAGTGTACGACGGCGGTGTAATCGACAATTCCCTCCTGAGGCACATGGAGTGCTTCGAGCCCGGCAGCGTGGGGCTCCAGTTCTCGAACCTGCTCTGGATTGAGTAACCGCAGACCTTCGAGGCCATTGGCATGTCCTCGTTCATAGAGCGCATGCAGGTGCGGAAGTTCATCGTGTTGCGTGGCGACGACGATCTTGCCGCATATTTCATGCGGGATCGCGTGCCGCTGGCAGAACTCCACCATCTGCCGAATTCCCTGAACCGCCAGTCGAGCCTTCGCCGACCCAGGCCGGTAGTAGAGACCGCAGTGGAGGACGCCACTGTTATGACCGGTCTGATGCTTGCCGGGGCCGGACTCCTTTTCGAGCAGGAGCAATCGGGCAGAGGGAAAACGCTGAAGGAGCTGGTGCGCTGTAGCCAACCCGACGATGCCCCCGCCGATGATCGCGACTGTTTTCTTTGTGGTCACGGGAAATATGCGCTCAGCTCTGGGCTGCTGCCTACCCATCTCAGCAATGGGTGCCATCGCCGCCTGCTGAAATTGAGCCGCGTTCCCCGAGGACGGCAGCGCGAGGCACCGCCGTCAATTTCTGCCTGCACCGCGGAACTCCACGAGATCGAGGCGGCGCAATTCTTCCAGCAGTTGGCGAACGGAACTCACTGGCAGATTGCAGATACGGGCAATTTCCGCTTCCGAGCGCGTCCCATCGATCTGGAAGAGCATGTCGAAGAGGGCCCGATTTCCCGCCCTATCGGTGTACACGTCGACATTGAGCCCATAACGGGAGCAGAAGATCTCACCCTTGAACCGGTTTACCGGGATTCGATTCCCCTCGACTGCCTCGATCATCTTCAACACGAGATCCCGCGAATCGGCCAGGCGATCCGGAGACGCCAGGTCAGGTGTGTCGTGGCTGGAATGATACTGCGGATAATACGGATGCTTTCCTGGCTGGCTCTTCTGCACTCGCGAAAGGGAGAGCATCGGCACCCGCACGCCGGGGGCATTGAACTGGCGCTCGTCATTTCCCACAACCGTACGGAAGGCGCCGGTCCATCCATGCGGATCATGATCTTGCAGCACACGAGCCAAGCAATGATCGACTTCCGTGTCGCCCGCAAAGGAAAGCTGAAGAGCGTGGGGCTGGTCGAGGCCGAGCATTTCGAGAAAAAGGCCGCCCATCATGTGAGGGATGAGCTGCTCATTGTGACTGAGGTAGGCCACAGAACCAATCGTCTCCGGAAGAATGAGAAAACGGTAGGTGTAGCGGAGATCCGATCGCTGCAGCAGATCCTGCATCACTTTCATGCCAACGACGACGCCGGAGAGATCATCGTTGACCATGGCCGGATGGCAGAGATGCGCGCACAGGACAAACGTTTCCGCGCTGCTTCCGCGCGCAACAATTTCTCCGACCTTCAGCGTCCCATATGTGGAGCTGGATTCGATAACCACGCGATAGGAGTCATCCTTCAGCGATGCCTTCAACTCCTGACTGCAGCAGAGACCCCAGTCGCGCTCATAGTATTTGAAGATAAATGGAATCGCGTCAGGAAGCTCCGGATGCACATGGAGGTGACGGAAGAGCTCCTCCCGGGAAACGACACGATCCAACGGCAACGAATATGAGACCACATGCAGAGGACTGTCCTCATATGAGAAGAGGCGCTGGCCCTTGGTGGTTTCCAGAAAGGCCTCGTGACAGATCCACTTCTCCGGCACCAGCCAGGTCCAGCATTCGGTGCCGGTGGGGTATTCATGGATGAGCATCGGGGCCTGTGTGGACAATGCCTGCAAAGCCAGATCATATCCATCCGAGACGATATCCCGCGGCAATTGCCAGAGTGACGCTATCAGTTCGTCCATGGATGCGTTTGCCGATAGCTGAATCGATGTCTCTTTGGATCTGGTGCGCTCGCTCTCGAGTTCTATCGGATCACCCGGCGGACCTTGCGCCGTGATCCACCGATCTCGTTTGATCTCCCGACTTATTACGTTATATAGAGCCTGGCATTCTACAGAGATGACTTCACCGTCGCTAAGCTGAGTGACACGACAAATCCCTTCAGCGCGGACAATCTCGGCGACGCGCGTTCCATCAGAGAGACCGTTGGGAGCCTGGATGGGGACAGTTGAAATCCATCCTTTCTTGTTTACAGCTCCATTCTGCGTGATGGTGCCTGTGAAGAGTTTCTTGTAACGAAAGGGAACCCCTATAGCGTCTTCGACAAAGTGAAGGAACGGCGTAACTGCCAGGGGAGCACCGATTCCGCAGATCTTTCCTCCTGCCGTCATCAGACGTTCATACAGGCAGTCTGGCCCAAAACTAGCATTCGGGAGGTCCTTCAATAGCCTATCTGCCTCTGGTCCCATGCCGCATACAGAGTAGTTTGGCTCAACGGATCGCACTACGCCGGCAGAGCCACGAAAATATTCAAGCAACTCCAGAGAAGTACTCCACTCACCTCTGATTGCCTTCGTGCTCTCCGGATCGAAATTTTCGTTGTTAGAAAACGAGAGAGAAAACGACGGCATCAGGATGGTGCCTGCCGGCCCAATGACGTCTCTCATCGCTCCGAGATACGACCTGCATGATGCCTCGCTCAGGGCTCCCGGTGACGTCAATTCCAGCAGATCATGTGAGACTTGGAAGAAGACAATGTCACCTGGGCAAAGACCAACCTGCTTCAGGGTACCAATTAGATCATTCTTGGCAAACATCCTTCAGATTCCGCCATTCGCGTTTCGTTTTTCTACGTCACGATTTGAGCAACACGCACCCGATCTTCCGAAAACCATCATCTGCGATCGGAAATCGCTGAGGCCTGTTCGGAGCCAAGGAATGACCCGGCCGACGCTTCTTTTAGAGCTGCGATTATCCTGTCCTGGTCACGCTCACTGAGGCCAACCGAGCAGGGCAGACTCAGTGCCTTCTGCGCCAACGACTCGGAGACCGGCATGGCGACTGGATCGTTCGAGCGATGTGCAGGCGATCGATGGATCGGCTGCCAGAGTGGGCGGCTTTGAATCTTCTGGGCGGCAAACAGACGCATCAACTGGCGCGAGTCCATTCCGAACTCCTCCTCCTGCACCAGGACGGTATACATCCAGAAGGTACTCGCGGCCCAGGGAGCATTCGTCATCGGCACGATACCCGGGAGTTCAGCAAGGGCTTCGCTGTAACGCGCTGCGATTCGTCGCTTGGCTGCCAGGTAGGAAGGCAGCTGCTCCATCTGCGCACAACCGACAGCCGCCAGGAGATTTGTCAGACGATAGTTATAGCCAACCTCGCCATGGACATACTCCAGAGGATCGTCCTTCGCCTGGGTGGTCAGGTAACGCGCTCTACGCGCCCATACCTCATTGTCCGTCACGAGCATGCCGCCGCCGCCCGTGGTGATGATCTTGTTCCCATTGAAACTGAAGCAGGCGACATCGCCGGAGCTTCCCAGAGGACGCGCCTTGTAACTGGCGCCCAGGCCCTCGGTAGCATCCTCAATGACACGAAGATTGAACTTTTTGGCTACTTCGAGGATTGGGTCTATATCGACAGGATGCCCGAGCACATGAACCGGAATGATTGCCTTGACGCGGCGTCCGGTATGCCGGTTATGGAGCTCTCCGTCTTTCCAGCGGCATTCCCGTTCGAGAAATTCCACGACGCGGGCGGGATCCACTTGCCAGTAATCCGGCTCGGCATCGATAAACACCGGCCATGCCCCCACGTAACGAATCGCGTTCACCGGCGCAATGAATGTCAGAGTGGAGACGAGCACCTCGTCATCGGCTACGACGCCTGCGAGTAGCAGGCTGATGTGCAGCGCCGATGTGCCGTTCACCGTTGCCACGGCGAATCTGGTACCGCTTTGCTCGGCTACCATTTGTTCGAAGCGATCGACATACGAACCGACCGAGGAGACCCACGCGGTGTCGAGACACTCCTTCACATAGCGCCACTCGTTCCCGCGAATTTCCGGGACCGCAAGCGGCACAAAGCCGTCGTTGGACGGTGCTCCCGGAGCAAGTGTTTCAGTCTGCTTCATAGCCATGAGGACACGCCTAGTTCCGATACCGGCTGTGGTCGAATTCATCAATGACGCGCTCACCGACGAGGCGCGCGATCTCTTCAATACCTTGCGGGACGGATCGGCTGGTCGCAAAACCAAGCTCACCGGCGATGCGCGAAAAGGAGACGCGATAATCCCGCGGATCTTCTGTCTTGCGCACGTACTCCACTACGGCATCCGGTGCATAGGGCTGGATCAGTTCCACGAGTTGCTGCTTCTGAAAGTTCTGGTCGGTTGCTCCAACATTGAAGACACGGCCGCGAACCTTTTCTATGGGTGATTGCAGAACGGTCGCAATTCCCCGTGCGGCGTCGCGCACATGAACATAGGGCCGCCAGAACTGCTCTCCGAATACTTTGAGATGCTTGCGCGTCAGCATCTCCATCGTGAATTCGTTCACCGTTAAGTCGAACCGCATGCGCGGGGACACGCCGTAGACGGTGGCGAACCGCAGCGGCGTCGGACTCCAGCCGTTGCCAAGATGGCTCTTCAGTAAGGCCAACTCCACCGCGACCTTCGTCTCTGCGTACAGGGACACGGGGCTTAACTCCGAATCTTCATCCACATACGCGTCTGTATCCTTCATCTTGCCGTAATTGCTGCAGGTGGAAGCGAAGACGAAGCGATCGACGCCGGCAATCTGGCTCTCTTCCATTAACTGAAGCGAGGCGTCTAAGTTCACCGCACGCGCCAGATCGGGATTGCGAGCACATGCCGGATCACCGACGATTGCGGCCAAATGAACCACGGCCTCCCGGCCCGATACCGCTGCTTTGACGGTGACGCGGTCGCGGATGTCTCCGCGAACGAATTCAAATCCTGGATGACACCATGCGCCGAGCAGCGAGTCTCCACCGTGGGCCAGATTGTCCAGCACGCGCACCTGATGGCCGTCGGCCAGCAGCAGGGCCGTCAATACGGAACCTACGTAACCGGCTCCGCCAGTAATGATCACCTTCATATTGCGATTGTCCCTTTCAGCACATCCTCTTGCGCCCTTTGATAGTCCTCATGCCTGCCGACGTCGATCCAGTATTCCGTGATAGGGAAACTCGCCACACGCTCTCCCGCGTCGAGAAGGGCCCGTATCAGATCGGTCATGTCGAAACGCCGCTCCTTCGGGATGTAGTCCCAGGCCGCCGGATTCAACAGATAAGTTCCTGCATTGATAAAGAAGCTAAGGCATGGTTTCTCCTGCAGGCTCGTAATATGCACGTCGTCGCATTCTACGACCCCGAAAGGAACCTGCACATCGTACTTTCGTACGCCGACAGTGATCATCGCGGAGTGCTTGCGATGGAAAGCCAGCATTTCACGATAGGGTACCGCTGTCAGAATGTCCCCGTTCAGGACGAGAAACGGCCCGGCTGGTCTCTCCATCTGTCTCAGGCCGCCGGCCGTCCCCATGGGATTGTTTTCCCGGAGATAGTTGAGGTGGACTCCAAATTCCTCGCCGTCTCCGAAGTGGTTCACGATGGACTCCGGCAGATAATGCGTCGTCAGACTGACATCCTGAATGCCGGAGTTGCGCAGGCGCTGGATAATTAACTCCAGCAGCGGCCGATCGCCAACCGGCAGCATCGGTTTCGGCACGGTTTCCGTCAGCGGATACAGGCGTTTCCCAAATCCCCCGGCCATGATGACCGCCGGAAGCTCGAGATGCGCCTCCGGCATGAGGTCTCTTCGCAGTAAGAACTGCACCACCTTATTTCCGGCGTCGACTACCGGGAGATGATCGATCTCATTTCTGTTCATCAGCTCGAGCGCCTCAGCAGCAGAGGTGAAAGGCTGGGCAACCGTAGGTATTTTGGTCGCGATCGTCTCGCAGGGCAGGTCCATGGATTTCCGCTGCAGAATGGCTCTTCGGATGTCGCCATCCGTCAATACCCCGCAGAGGACGCGATCCGGCGAGCAGAGCACCAGTGCGCCGGTTCCGGCTTTGTCGAGATGCGCAATCGCTTCTGCGATCGTGGCCGCGGGAGAAATCGCAGCACTCTCGAGGCGCAGCTCCGCAATGGCATCGGACTCAACCGTGCTGGCCAGGTCTCGTCGAAGGATGAAGTCAACTAGCACGCCGGTTGCATCCACCACCGGAAGCTGGCTGACCTCATGCCTGTTCATCAACCGCAGCGCCTCAACCGGGGTGACTGGGTGCTGGCAGACAATGGGGCGTTCGGTCGCAATCGAGACGCACGGAGCCTCCAGCGTCTGCGACCGCAGGATGGCACGGCGAATATCGCCGTCGCTCAACAGGCCAACCAGCTTGCGCTCCACAGTGCAAAGGACCAGAGCTCCGGTTCCCGCTCTGTCCAGACGTGCGAGTGCGTCGTTGATCGAGAGTGTCGGAGCGACGATGACACTTTCCAGCCGTGCTGAAACTGTGGTTTCGCTCATGATGGGCAATGGAAGATTTCTGTTGTCGAGGTGTGTGCGACTGCTTGGCCCGGAGATCGGGGTTTTCTCTTCTACGTTTCCCGGCTTCGGGTTATGGAAGTGCCGGCTCAACTGCTTCGAGCACATTCCAGTGCCGTTTTGAAATCTCTTCCGTCAGCGCATTGATCACCGCGACAGTCGTGGTGCCGATGGCGTTATTTGCAGCGACTCCGATCGAGCTCAGCGCGGAAAGCGGGAATGTCTCTTCATCGAAGACATATCGCCATTGGTGGAACGGCGCGTCGATATCAAAGTTGTCGAAATGATACATTCCGGCGGCAGTCTTGAGAGCGAGCCAGGGCTGGGGGCCGAAGGTCGGTGTGGTCGAGCGCACTTCGAGCACATGCCTCGCATCGTCGAGGCGGCGGATGTTGGTGTCGAGCTCGCAGGGCGGAATATCCGGCAGCTTCAGTGCTGAACGCATCGCAGCAACCGCTTCTGAGAAGCGGAACGGAACATCCGGGATACTCCTTAGCAACCCGGCGCACCAGCTCCCGGGCAGCGGTGACGTCGGCAGCCATATCTCGGAAATCATGATTGGTGATCGCGAGAACAGCCGGCTTGCCTGCGGCCGCCTCGTCGAAAGCCTGGCGGACATCGGACTCCTGAAGCAGACGATAGCGCGTTCCAACATTCAGACAACGTGCAATCCATCGGCGGCAGCTTGCCGGGAACCTGATAATCGTCTGCTGAAGGATGATATGGCGCCCAAGTGGCCGGAGCCCGCCGCCAGTCTCCGAAGCGTCCATCAGACAGTCCAAACTGCGCAGCATCTGCCGCAGTTTGCTGGACAGCCTGGTTCGAGAAATCAAACGGGATGTGCTGCTCGAGGAACCAGTGACTGTCCGGCCGGATCACGTGAAAGCCGGGGCGGTGAGCCGCGGGAAACCAGCCATGATCGATGACCCTGCGCGAGAGTATTTGATGCAGGCTGTCTGAAGATGCCCACCAGTGCGTGGCGCAACGATGCGCCTCTCTGCGGAAGGAGTGAGGATGATAATGAAAATGCAGGCCGTCCTGCGGTGAATCAGTTTCACGCATCATCCGGCTATAATGTTCGAACACGTTGTGATAGCCGATGTCCCTGCGCCGGGGATTTGTGTCGTAGTCCACGTGATCCACGCAAAACCAGTTGTAAACCCAGCCCATGCCCGCAGAATCGCGCATCTCGGTGCGGAAGGATTCATGCATCAGCTTGGCCAGCATGGCGTCGACCTTGTCCCAGGTATCGTTGTATCCCAGCAGAGCTGGGTCGACGACCTTCTGGACCGCTGCCTCCATCCCTCCCAGAGGCACTTCGCCGGCCTGCAGCCGGCGCAGCATGCGGGAGCTGGGCTCCAGGTCGAGTTGAAAGATCTCCCGCAGCCTCTCGAAGGTCGCATCCACAGACTCGTAGAGCGGCCCTTCCGTATCGATGCAGTGAACTATATGTACAGCGTTGTCTGTCACGTGGTTCTCTACCTGCGCCTGATGTGCTTTGACAATTCTCTGGCCGGAACTCCCACGACCGTAATGCCCGCCGGCACGTCGTGAAGAACGACCGCTCCGGCGCCCACAGTGCTTCCCACACCGACACGAATCCCTTGAATGATGGTCGCGCCGGTACCGACATGAACGCCCTCGTCCAGGTGAACGCAACCGGACAATGTAGCTCCCGGCGCAACGTGCACATGATCGCCGAGGACACAGTCGTGATCGACGACCGCTCCGGTATTGACGATGACGTTGTCTCCCAGCCGCACTCCCGTCTGCACGATGGCTCCCGCCATCACCTGCAGACCCTCTCCGGCATGGACGTCGGGCGCAATCGATGCGGATGGATGAATGACCGTCTCGAAGACATACTGTTTCTCGCGGAACCGTGCATAGACCGATTTGCGAAGCTCTGTGGAGCGGCCGGATCCGACACCGTTCACGAGCCGAATCCGATCTGAGGCATGATCGACACACCTCGTTGTCATCTCCCAGCCAGCGAATACCGAGAATCGGTGGCAGCGACGGATCCGGGTCAGCAAAGCCGAGCACCTCGCGATGCTCAAGAAGAAGCGTGCTCACCAGCACCTTCGCATGGCCTGAGCCACCCACCACGATAATCGGCAGACTCACAGAGGCTCATCCATTACTGTAGGTGCTCCCATCGAAGCACCTGATCAGCCAGGAGATCGGAAGTCAGCCGCCGACCGACAACGTAGGAAATTTCCTGGGGCGCAATGCCTGTGCCGGGGCGTTTTGCGTCCAGATCTGCTTCGCTCAGCGTATGACCGCGGTCGAGCTTGCGCCGGGTCACGAGACTCCGGCGGAACTTCTTGCGCTTCTCAAGCTCCGCTGGGGTCACGACACGCTGACGGCTGCCCAGAGCAGAAAAGACGTTGCGGCCCTCTTCGACAATGGTCCGCATCTGCTCAGGATTTGCAGAGATGGCATGATCCCAGCCTTCCATATCCTGATCGAGAGTGAAGTGCTTTTCGATGACAGAGGCGCCGAGCGCAATCGCGGCCAGCGGAATGGAAGTACCGAGGCTGTGGTCGCTAAACCCTACCGGAACGTCGAATGCCTCGCGTAGTGTGTCCATATTCCGCAGATGAATGGTTTCGTATTCCGGCGGATAAATGGAAATACAGTGGAGCAGCACCAACTGCTCATTTCCCTCTGCGCGGACCGTCTCCACCGCTTGCTCTATCTCTGCCATGGTCGCCATACCTGTAGAAATCACCACCGGCTTTTGCTGCCGCGCCACGTACCGCAGAAGCGACAGATTCACGATATCCATGGAAGCGACCTTGAAAAATGGCACTTCCAGGCCAGCGAGTAGATCGACTTCCGAATTGGAAAATGGCGTCGAGCAGAAAGCGATTCCGCGGAACTGGCAATACGCGTGCGCTTCCCTGTGCTGGTCGGCTGTCAACTGATAGGCCGTTACCATTTCGCGCAGCGTGCCGAAATGCTTCTTTTTGTCCGAATATTCCGTATTCCGCTCGTATTCCTCCGCAGCAATCAGCGAAGAATCGGTCCATGACTGAAACTTGACCGCGTGGGCTCCCGCCGCGGCAGCGGCATCGATCAAACGCCGACAGAGATCCATGTCACCATTATGGTTCGAGCCGATTTCAGCGATGATGTACGGGGGACGGTCCAACCCGACTTCAACGTCTCCTAACTGAATGACCTTCATACTTGGCTAGCTCCTCGACATCCACATATCTTCCAGCGGCTGATATGCAACCGTGGACCACCACACCATCGCATGGGGCTGCGCGTTGAAGGCCGCTACATAACCTTCCAACTGCAAGGGATCAAGAACAACATTTTGGCGAAACGCTTCAATCTGGGCTGCAGCGCTTTTGAGCTCTGCCACGCGCTCCGGAAGGAATTCCGGTCGTATGCTGCCGAGCATCAAACGAAAGTGCTGCTGAACAAGGGCTGTATCGGAAACCACCTGATCCCTGTGAATCGGATATTGCAGCCGTGCCGTGTTGGTGGAATATTGACGGTAGTCCATTCGGGGAACAGGATCAAAGCTGAATCGGGCGTCGAGCAGCCACGCCCTTGTCGCAAGGATCCAATCCACCAGAACAGCCTCGCGCGGCACCGGCAAACACTGCGTCAACAGCTCCGACCGAATCGCTGAATTCGAGAACCCGAAAACATTGTGCCGCGGGAACACCTGATCCGGACGAAGGTGCGTCGGCAGAGCAAAGTCGCGACCCAAAGATTCTCCCTGCTGACCAATGATGCGCAGCGCACATCCGGTAAATTCAGCGCTTTGGAGACTCGTTCTCGCAGCTTCGACCCGGCTCGGATGCATGCGATCGTCGCTGTCCACCAGCACCACTCCCGAACATTTCGCAGCGATGCGGATAAGAGCCTGCTCTCGAATCTCTGCGGGGGTCGCTCCTGCGGAAGCCACTACCCACGTTGCATCCAGATCAGCTCCCAAGAAGCGCTCAACCGATTCAGCGGTCAGGCCGTCGAGACCGACCCAGAGTTCGAACTTAGAGTCAGTCTGCTGGCGAAGAGAGCGAAACCAGTCACTGAGGTACGGTTCAACGCCAGGGTAAATCGTGGTGTAAACGGCCAAGCTCATCTTGATGCTGTCATCCTAGGTCAGGAGAAGTCTCTTTTTTGTTGAAGCGTTAATTCTGCTCGGGCGGCTGCATCTTCATAAGGGCCTCCACCATCGCCCAATCCTCCTGCGTGTCGATATCAATTCCCCGCTGCCACGGTATCTCCCATCCCGTCCGGCCTTCCAGGTGAAATGTCTTTTCCCGACGCAGTGCATCCGCGCTCGCCCACCAGATGGCCCCCGTGGGACAAAACAGCTCCGGCAAATCCTGGCTGCGCTGCTTCATCTCATCGGGAAAGAGTGGCTCTATCGCGAACTGTTGGTTACGGCGCATCGCCCACCAGGGATTCTGCCAGCCGTAACGGACAACAGAAATTTGCGATGGACTGTTGCGCTCTCGAAACTGCACGTGACTGTGTTGAACATCCTCCGCGGACCGTAACGGGCAATTCGGCATCAGCTGGGCCAGCACATCGTACCGCTCGCCCTCTGGATCCAGCCTCTGCAACGCGTCGAGCGTTGCCAGAGATACCGGCGTGACATCGTCGGCAAGGGCCGCTTCGCGCAGAAAGGGAGCCTCCGCGCCATGGCGCTCGGCTATATTTGCAATTTCCGGGCTATCTGTCGTGACTACTACACGCTCAAACAAACCGGATGCGCACGCTGCTTCAACTGTATAGGCAATCATCGGCCTGCCGGCAAGGTCCCGGACATTCTTCCTTGGAATCCGTTTCGAACCGCCGCGGGCCGGGATAATTGCGATCTTTGCCTTTGCCATTGTTTCGATGATGGTGCGCAGTAAACCGGGGCTAACTCCACGGGAAACTAGAAGCAGAAAAGATCTAGATCAATTCCGCGCAATGGGGCTCTCCGTATATCCGGCTGTTTTCGTCGTGGCTGCGTCTCAGCGACACGGGCGCGATAGTGCCATCGGGCAAATACCACTCGTAAGGAACGAGTACCGGCGTAGAGTTCGCCGCCCTTGACAGAAGCTCCCCTTTAAGTCCGTAGTCTCTCAGGTTGCCGACAACATGAAGATATGCCACGTCTTGAGAGTTAACGATCATGTCACTGCCATTGCTCGCTCTGAGCGACATGCGAATCGAATAGGTTCGCGGCAACAGGGGCAACGCTTTAAACCGGCAGGCGACCTTCCCTCTTCCGAACAATTCGCTTGGGCGATTTCCATCCAAAAGCATATTGGCCGTGAAGCAGGTGCCGCTCATTCCGTGGACACTTAGTACCAGATAAGGACGATCCACGCACTTTTGCGCCTCATATTCGATCTCGACGATCAGATCGTCCCCGGGGTGAAACTCGCTGCACTTCTGCCCTTCGGCATCTTTCAGAATAACGCTGTGGATCGTCAGACCATGATCCCGGCTCTCGCAGGAGAACGGACGGTCACCGGACATCTCATCAAAATAAGCGGCAATTGTCTCCTCCGCCGGCCCATCCTGGTGCACTCTGCCATCCTTCATCCAGATGCCCCGCTGGCACAAATCCCGAACAGCTTCCATGCTATGGCTGACAAAGAGGACCGTTCGGCCGCTGTTCGCGAAGCTGCCCATCTTGTTGAGACATTTTTTCTGGAAGGCTCCATCCCCGACTGCGAGCACCTCGTCGACGATCAGTATCTCCGGCTCGAGATGCGCCGCCACCGCAAACGCCAGACGGACATACATGCCGGAGGAATACCGCTTCACCGGTGTGTCGAGAAACTCCTCCACCTCTCCGAAGGCGACGATCTCATCGAACTTGCGGCGGACCTCCGCTCGCGACATCCCCAGAATGGCGCCGTTCAGGAAGATATTCTCCCGCCCGGTCAGTTCCTGGTGAAAGCCCGTGCCCACTTCGAGGAGGCTGCCGACGCGGCCGTTGATGCGAATCCTGCCCTCGGTCGGCACCGTAATACGGCTCAGCAGCTTGAGCATGGTGCTCTTTCCGGCGCCGTTCCGGCCGACGATACCCACGACTTCGCCCGGCTCAACCTGAAGCGAAACCCCTCGGAGCGCCCAGAAGTCTTCGGACTTCTTCCTGCGGCGCAGATCGGTTTTCATCCATGTCAGCGGGTGGCGCGCCGCCCGCTCCAGCGCATGTCGGATGCCGTCGCCGTTCGCCTTCTTATGGCCGATGGTGTACCGCTTGCCCAGATTTTCAATCGCAATGGCTGTATTCATATGAGGTAGATCGGCCCTAGATGACGTCGGCAAATGTCCGTTCGGTTTTTCTGAAATACCAGATACCCGAGGCAAGGAGCAGAATTGTCTCGAAGATGGCGGTGGCCATGGCCGGCCACAAGGTGCTGCTGTGGGTACCCAGCACACTCCATCGGAATCCATCGATGA
The DNA here is from genome assembly GCA_963797895.1 of uncultured Acidobacteriaceae bacterium. GTDB lineage: Bacteria > Acidobacteriota > Terriglobia > Terriglobales > Acidobacteriaceae > KBS-83. The sequence continues at coordinate 415,108 of CAWCRD010000002.1, read as the reverse complement.
TTCCGACCATCGGATTCAGCGAGTACAGCGTTTGGTAGCGCGCCGGCACGATGCCACTCTGAAATCCCACCGGCGAGATATACAGTCCGAGTTGGACCATGAAGGGTACGATATATCGGAAGTCGCGGTATTCCGCGGTTAGGGCGGCGAGCCAGAGGCCAACTCCTAGCGAGGCGCCGAAGACAAGCACGACCAGGACGGGAAGGGACCATACATTGATCGACGGCATCCGGTGATACCAGGCGAGCAACGCGACCAGGAAGACGGCGGAAATCAAAAAGTCCACAAAGCTTGTGATCACGCTGCTTACCACGATGACGAGCCGTGGAAAATAGATCTTCGAGATCAGGTTTGAATTTGACAGAAGGCTTCCGCCGCTCTCCGTCATGGCCGTCGAGAAGAACTGCCACGGCAGCATCCCGCAAAAGACCAGCAGCGGATACGGCACGCCGCCAGAGGGCATTTTCCCCAACTTCCCGAAAACCAGCGTCAGGATCAGCATGGTAAGGAAGGGGCGAATCACCGACCAGCTCACGCCCACAACTGTCTGCTTATAGCGCACGAGCAAGTCGCGCCATGAAAGGAAGTAGAACAGTTCGCGATAACGCCAGAGGTCGCGCCAGTATTGCCGTTCTGCGCGATTCGCTTCGATTATCAGTTCAGCCATTTTGAAGGATCCGTTTCTGCGGTTCGCAGGTGCGAGCAGTTCACTTCTAGTCAACGCACCACAATCACCGAAGCGTGGTCTTCTCGATCCAAAATCAAATTCTGATTGCCAGTGCTTCTCCGATTAGGCCCTGGAGAAACGATGCTGGACCGCTCGGGCCGCCTGCAGCATCCTGCGATTTTTGTACAGATAATTGTCGCGGAACTCGGAAAGCCTCCGCCGCAGCAACGCCTTTATCTTCCATTTCATGCCAAGTGTCCTGCCGCTGGGACTAGCAGTATGGACGAGGGACAGCATCATCGATTGGCCTACGGCAAGGGCAGTCGCAACCCGAATGGAATTGCCCATACGTTCGAAGTTGCAGGGATTCCCTCCGGCAACCACCCCCGCAAGCGCTTCGGAATCGAACGAACCGCTCCACTTCACCGAACAAGCGGTGTCAAAGGCTGCATCGTTGGAAATCGCGATCGTCCCGGCAAATGCCCGGATTTCCTCTCGGCCATCCGGGGTTCTCCGGCGGAGCCCCGAGTGGCTTATGACGGTGGCAAGATTCGACCATCGAATTCCCGGCGCAGTGCTGTTGATCTCTTCCACAATGGCGATGAGTCTTTCCTCGTGTTCGAAATCCTGGTGATGCGTGACAATCAGGACAGGTCGCCCGAAGAACACGTTGAACGCGATATCTTCCCGTCGGATCTTTCCCACCGAGCTACGCAGGAAGAGCGGAAACCCGCCGTATCGAAGGACCGCGGGCTGGGCGAGTTCGCCCAGCGTCAGAGAGGCGGGATCGTGCACCGGATGGGGGACTGTATTCACTGCTGCATAGAAATTGTGCTTCCGCAGGGCCTCCATAGCCTCTATGGAAAACTTCCCTTGGGGAAATACCATGACGGGGTCACATGCCAACCTGGTCCGCTTCTGATGCAGGTCCATGCGCCTCGCGGCGTCCCCAAGCAGTCCGTTCAGAAGCTCTCGGTCGGTGGAGGCAAATTCTGCCTGCGTGTGGTCATTTCCGTGAAAGCAGATCGAAAGGCGGCCGGGATTCTCCCGAAACAATCGTCCGATAGCCGGTGAACTTCTTCTGAAATTGTGCGGGATGAAGGCAATCGCTGCATGGAAGTTGTGCCTCTCCGTCCTGCGACGAAGAGATTCAAAGTTCAGAAAGCCGTACGTTGTCCGAAGCAGTGGATCATCGATGATCACCGCGGCGTGGGCCTGGACTGGCCGCCAGCATTCATCGCCGGCCAGGTAGCGCAATGCCATTGCGTATGGAACAAACCTGGAAAAATACTCGGCCATGGGAGTATCTCCGACGGTCATGTCCAGGTCCGCTATCTCCTGACCCGCAATAAATACCATCCTAGTCTGATCGCCGCTCACCAGGGCCGCGAATGGCCGGCCATCGATGGAGATCAGCGATTTGACGTCGGAGTTAGCACTCTCAGCAGTGAAAACGTGATCGTTGGTCGAATCTGCGCGTCCGAAGGTGAGACCGGCAAAGGACTCACAAAACGCGCGAGCGTCTTCGAAGCATACGTACGGTGATCCGCCATTCACCGGCTGAACCGATTGCAGCCGCCCGCCGGACAAGGTGGCCACCAGCGCGTTGTCAAATGCGCCGGCCCGCAATCCATACACCAGCAGTTGCGAATACCCGATCGCAAGAACGCTTACATCGCGAGGATCAAGCCCGTTCGAGGCGCACCACGCCTCAACAACCCGAGCGTTGATGACCAGGCAATCGTCATGATGGATATCGGGGTGACCTGTAACATCGGCTGTTGTCGCGACTCCACTTAGAGGAAACATCTCGCAGGAGAGTCCCAGAAAGTCGGCAAGCTGGAGGATGCGCGAATCCAGCGGATGCACGCCACCCGCAAACGGAACAATCAGGCGCACGAGCAGGCCTCATGGTTTGTGGACTTGTCTGTCATGGCTTTGTGGTTTCTTCGAGGTATTCGATCAGCAGCTTCTCGCGCGAAACAAACCATGCGATACGCCGGCCGCCAAACGCGACCGCAGGTTGCGGGCGCCGTATCATCACCAGACCGTGGCCGCGCGCTTCCCGTAGCGTCCGGTCCAGATCGTCGACTTCGTAGCAGACGTGATGCAGGCCCCCGCCGCCTGCCAGAAAATCTTGAACCGGAGACCCTGGCCCCGCTGGCTCGACCAGTTCGAGACTAGGATCGCTCTGCTTCTGCGGATAGATGAATGCGACCCGTACATTCTGCACGGGATCGTGCCAGGTTTCAGACCAGTTCTTTCCGTCCAAGGCCCGGCAAAAATTCTCGATAACCGGGGCGATCGAGGCCACCACGAATCCCACATGATGAAAGCGGCCACCAGGCCGCTGCTCGCCTGCAACGATGGCAAGTGTTTGCGATCCAGCATTCATTCGGCTATCGTTTCCCACCCGATAGGGGCCGCAAGCGCTTTGAGAACTCTTTGAGAGACGTATCCGGCCAAAGGGGGACACCGCACTTCGCAATGGGCACGGCCGGATTGCCCTGCACGACAGTCAGCGGCGGGACTGAACTGGTGACTACGCTGCCTGCGGTTACGACTGCCCCATCGCCAATCTCCACGTCGGGAAGAAGGATGACGCCAGGCCCTATGAAGGCTTGCTTCCCAATCCGTACTCCGCGGCGTGCTTCCTTGAAATGCGCGATGACAATGACGCCGATCCCGACAAAGGCCTCGTCATCAATCGTGATTAGATCCGGATAGGCAGTTTCCAGGACAACGTTGTAGCTGATCCAGACATTCCGTCCGACATGGACGCCGCGGGCACGGTGCAGAAGTACCCGAAGACTCTGGCCGCCCGGCAGCAGAAGCGTGAGAAGTTGCAGAAGTCTATTCAGCAACCCCCGCAATGGGTTCTCATGCATGGCTCGATGTGCATTCACCAGAGCACGCGCCTTCTCCTGCTCCAGCTGACCAAGCGAATTACTTGCTGACACTGTGTTGCTCCAGATATTCCCGCACCGCGCTGTAGGTTCCCAGCGTCATTAATTCTTCCAGATCCAGTTGCAGGCCGAATTCCTCGTCGAGCACCGCAAGAAGAGTCACGCCGCGGAGAGAATCCCACCCCTGCATTTCGTCGATCCTTGCGGTGTCGAGTTCGCTGGCGCTTGCAGCTGGAAACGTCGAAGTAAAGCAGCGCTTCAGGCGCTCATTATCCATTGGCATAACTGTCCTCAGTAGTATGGTGGGGCCGCTCAGGAGCCCGCAAGAAAAACGCCGCTCTAGACAAACATACCGGCTGTTGCATTGTCGCTTCCGTTAGCCCCTGCAGGAACTCCACCAACGGACCATTGCGATCTGTCTTCCTGACCTGGAATACGATCTGCTCGAAGCCCCACCGCTCGAACAGGTATTCCAAGCAATGGAACTCGATTCTGCGTGAAAACGCGCGGCAGCTCATGACCCAGCTTTCCAGGATCATCGTCTTTCCTTCTATCCTGCCAAGCATGACAGCGATGCGGCCCAACTTACCAAATTTGTCTTCATAGGAAACAGTGATGACACGCACTTTAGGATCCCGGACGAGCTTCGACCAGGCGGCTTCGTCGTAGCGAATGCCATTCAGGTTAAATTGATTGGTCTTGTTCACCAGCTCAAAGGCGCGTGCATCATCGGACGGAACGCGGTGAATGAAGGCCAGCTGTCCCTCGGCTGACTGCAGAAACTGGTCCATGGATACCTGCTCGGTATCGAGAGGGCCGTCGATAGCGGTGGAGCTGCGAATGCTCTGCAGACGAAAAAAATCTTCCTCAGTAACGAACGCCTTGCCAAAACGATCGCGCAAGTGCTCGAGCATCGCCCAGAATGCCCCATAGTCACTCTTCGGAAAGAGAATGCACTCCATCTCCGGGAACGCGCTCTGCACTTCGGCCAGTTCCATCGGACTGTCGTCAACAAAGACCACTGAATCCGGCAGGATATTCCATTTCCTCAGAATCTGCTGAACCGATTCCGACTTCCGGTTCCAATTTGCCTCGACGGGATACACACTCTCTTTCGGGAGAAGCAGGTCTTCTCGCTCGAAAGCTTTCGCCGCCAAGTCGGGATCATTCTTGCTGGCGACCGCAATCAGAGTGCCCACGCTGGCCAGCGATGCGAGAAACTGTTGATAAAGGCCGTGCAGTTGAGCATGTTCTTCGAGGTGCCATTGGACGCCGTCCACACCCTGTTCTCCCAAAATCCCTGCCCACAGGGTGTCATCAAGATCAGTGATCAGACCTTTCTTCGGCTGAGCCCGAACGATGAGTTCTGCCATCAGTTCTCCGATGGCAGACGCATGAGCGGTTTTGTATGGAAATCCCTGCATAATTTCCGTCTTGAGATCGAATCTGCGGCCGACCGGTGATCTCTCATCGAGCTTCTGCTGGCTAATCACCGCAACTCGGTGCTCTCTAGAAATCGTCTCAGCAAACGCGGCAACCTGCCGTTTCAGGACTAGTTCCTCTGCACTGCTACGCGTTGTTCCGGTACAAAAGAGCGGAGGCAGAGGCAGAGTGGGAAGAGAGACGGTCGCAGGCAGAGCCATGCGCTGCAGTGCGCGTGCAAGGCGTTCAAGACTGCGGGCCGAACATTCGAGAACGTCTGGCAGCTTCTCAAGCTGCCAGCCACCCAGCGTGCGCACACCCAGCCGGGGATCCAGATCGGTCCACTCGATCCCCACGGCGACGGCGTTATACCTGTCGGAATCCAACCGCTCCAGATTTCCCGCCAGATCCCCGAAGAGACCCGTAGTCACCTCCGCCCGACGAGTGGGACGAAGCTTGCGCAAATGCGCTGCCAGAAACGTTTCGAGATGGAGCGGCGTAAAACCGCAAGCCAAATAAACACGCAACGAAGGGCCTTCTGCCGCCGGCTGCTTCATTATTTCCAGAGCTTCAATCAGGGTCATGCGAAACATCTATTCCCAGCAGTGCAGGTGATTTGATGAGAACTTATGGAAGTGCCATTCGCTCATCTTCAAGACATCGAGCGGCTGCGTCGCGCTCCCCGGGCAAGAGCAATTGCCAATTTGGGAACTATGGGCCACGGCTTCCCAACAATGATGAGGCACGTGTGGGCCGTTACCGTAGCTTAACCGATCGACTTGTCTGTTTGAATTTGAACATCCGTGTTGCCCCGGCGGATCTGAGCGATGTCAGGCTTTGATTCAGAGGTGCTGAATACAGTTTGGCTTGCCACCCGGGCTAGATGTCTAGTCAGCCGTCGGGCAGTGAATCTAGCCCCAAAGGCAAATCGCATCAGAGGTCCGAACGAATTTGCTGCGCTGAGTCCGACAAAATACAGGCCGGGCAGCGAGGACTGGAAATTTGCTGACAGCGCCGGCCCTGCCCCGGTCTTTCGAATCAGCGGCCGAAGCTGCGGATCCAGAAACGCGATCCGGTGCAGATCGATCTGATAGCCGGTAGCGGCGATGACGTGGTCGGCTTCAACGCGTTCCTGCTGACCGTTGCGATGGGCCAACTCAAGGACCACGCGGCCTGCCTCGCTCTTCGCGCCTGCGATCTCCCTTTCGAGGTGGAAAGATACTTTGCCAACAACGTCATTTTTGGAGAACCAGCCCGGAGCCGGCCCCAGGATCTTTCGTACGCGGTTAAGCCGGATGCGTTCAGGTAGGCGCCGGAACCAGTGCGGTAGATGCGCATGAAAAAGCATTTCTACTCCGGACCCAATCCCCGTTCTCGGATTGCGGAGCCGTTCTGTCCACGACCGCGGCCGCGGAGGGTCCTGAAAGCGGATGGACGAAGATCGGGCAATCAGATCAACGGATGCCCCGGCCGCATGCAGCAGCCCGGCAAGATCGATTGCCGAAGCACCGGCTCCGACTATGGCAATGCTGCGGCCCCGAAATCCCGTGAGATCGCTGTGCGCGGAGCTGTGGCTTACCAATCCTGGCTGCAGAGTCGACAGAACAGCGGGAACATTGGCGAAATATGTGATGCCCACGGCGATGATGACTCGTCGGGCGAAAACCTTCCCGCCATCCTGAAGTAGCAGTTCGAATCCAGCACCCTCTCGGCGCAGCGACGACACCAGACGGTCTTCGAGATTCGGTACGAACCGTTTTTGAAAAGCCTGACCATACGCGACAAACGTCTCGAGATGAACGGGGTCGCCAGTATCGCTGTACGGAATCCTCTCTTGCCGACAATAATCCTGCAACGTGAATTTCGATTCGGGATCAGACAGCGACGAAGCGAATCCCTCTGACTTTAGTCGCATGCCGCGTGGCATCATGGTCGCCCACACGCTCATCGGGTTGCCGAATATGCGGAAGGGGATGGCGCGCGCGTTTAAATGTGCAGCAATGGAGAGCCCATAGGGACCGGCGCCAACAATTGCTATATTGATCGCCTGGTCGGATTGACCGGTTCTCTGCTCAGTTCTCATGTTTTCTCCGACTACAGACGGGTTCTACTGCCCTAAGCCGCGTGGCATTCGAGTTTTCTTGTTGGTTCAACTGCGAGCCGGTATTGAAGGTGGATGGATTCACGATACCTCCCAAATCACTCTGGGGTGACTGCAGCCGATGTCTGCGCTTGTAAAGCGGGTGCCGCGGAAGCTTCGCGAAGTTCCTTGATCTCGCCAAAGAGCTTCCACACGGACACCCTGCAACCAAACCGACCTTTGTTGTTCAGGGTGAACATCCACTGGATCGTCCAACGAATAAGCCGTCGAACGTAAGCAAGAGGAATTCCGCAGACCCTCCATCGAACCTCGGACGAAATTCCCGCTTCTCGGATCCCGGTACGTCCCTTGCTGAACCACCATCCGAGGAAATAATTCTTTGTCAGACGACTCTCGGGTATTGGGTGATAGACGATCGCCGACGGCTCGTAATACAACGGCTCTCCGGCCTGCAGGAGCCGGCGTGCAAACTCGCTGTCTTCATTTCTGATCTCGTTGCCTGGACGGGGTCCCAGATCGGGCCGAAATCCTCCGTAGCGTTCGAACATGCTCTTCCGAAAGGCCATGTTGGTACCCACCGGCGTCTCGTTGAGTTGGCCGGCTTCTAACCCGGGTTCGAAATGGACCAGAGGTCCAGCCACGATCCAACTCTCGGTATCGAGCCAAGCCGGAACCGCGGATTGCCATTCCGCAAGTACCCGACCGCCGGATCCCATCCATGGTCCATTCACAAGAGGAGACGTGAGAGCGGAAAGCCATTGCGGATGGACTGTAATATCGTCATCTGCAAAGGCCAGCACATCTCCGCTCGCTGCAGCGATTGCGCTATTCAGTGCATTGGACTTTCCCGGGCGGGGTTCAAATATATAGCGGAAACGGCCGGGATAGCGGCGCATGATGTCTTCCACCGTCCCGCGTGTGCCGTCGTTGGAGTTGTTGTCGGCGACCAAAATCTCCCATGCAACGCCGGGAGGGACCTCCGACGCAGCAATACTCTCCAGTGCGGTCTGCAGAAGACCGCTTCGATTGAACGTGCAAACGATGACCGTAATATCTATTTGCATTCGAGGTTGCGCAATTTTGTTACGATCGCGGGACGTATACGTGCTTCTTCAATCCGCAGCAGGAGCCGCCCCGGAAGTCGCGGGTTTAGCCGCTTCCGCGCCAGGGCCTGAGAGTGCGCATTCGTATGCAGCAAGCAGGTTTCTCACCGAATACTTCCAGGCCAACTGCTGTTCGACGCGGATACGCCCGATTTCACCCATTCTCTGCCGCTCCTCGGGGCGCTCCAGTAACCAAAGAATCTTCCCCGCAAACTCGGATACCTGGTTGTCCTTATCGCAGTAGAGGGAAGCATCCCCTGCGGTGAAACGGCCCTCCTTCAGATCGAACTGAACAATCGGTTTGCCCAGCGCCATATACTCGGCGATTTTGATCATCGTCGAAATGTCATTCATCTCACAGGGGCGGTCCGGATTCACGCAAACATCCGCGGTCGATAACACCTCAAGGAGGTCCTGATCCGGAATGCGGCCAGTGAAGTTAAACATGTTGTCCAGCTTTTTGTCTTTCACCATCTGCCGCAGTGCGGGCAGCCCCGGACCTCCGCCAACGCAAGTAAAATGCACATCGGTATGGCCCAGCCCCCGAATATGCTCAGCCACGTCGATCAGAATGTCGAGACCTTCTTGAGTGCTCATGGTGCCCACATAACCTACCAAGAATCGTTTGCCGTATTTCAGCTGCGGCTGTTCCGGAACGAGCCGGAACCTTTCGAGATCGGGCCCATTCCGGACGACGAAGACATGCCCTGGATCCCGCCTGCCCCGATTGATGGCAATGGTCCGGTAGCTTTCGTTAGTTGCCATCACGACATCGCTCGAAAGATAGGTCAGCTTCTCCAGCCAAACCTGTACCTTATAAAGCAGGTCTCTTCTTCCGTATTTTGATAAATATAGTTCTGGATTCGCGTCGTGATGATCAAAGATATATTTCACGCCGAAGATGCGGAACGGAAGAGCGACCAAAAAGATGTCATCCGGTGGATTGCAGCCTTGGATCACATGAAATCCCCGAGTCAGAAAGATCCACCAGGCAAAGAGAACCTGCCAGAAAAGGGCGACGGCGTACTCAACTATGTAGCCGAGCGGGGTATTTCCTTCAGAGGGCATCGGATGCCGATAAATATGGACACCCTCGAGGATTTCGTGGGCTCTTTGGAATCCCTTACCGCGTGGACTAAGCACATTGACATCGTATCCATGCTGATGAAGAGCTTGCGCTTCTTTCCAGACACGTCCGTCAAAAGGCACCGGGAGGTTTTCAACGATAATGAGAATCTTTTTTCTTGTCATTGTAATGTCAAGTCCTACATCAGAGGCATCGGTAGATTTCAGCGCAAAATCTAGCGTGTGATCAGCGGCCTTGGAAGACAGCGCCGGAATCGGTTTGAGCCAGCGCGGGATGGGGACTCCGGATGGTCTCCCGTCGATTAATGCGAACAAAATCCACAAGGCACTGATCTTCTCGCAGTCTTGCATGAATCTGTCCGAACTCCGGATCGAGATTGCCGATGACGACTGTCTGTGCATGAGCAAGCACCGCGTCCGTGCTCGACACCATCAATCGTGCGATGTGCGGAATACGGGTCAGGATGAAATCCCGATTGGCGCCGACTAGTGCAGCAATGTTCACGTTTCGGTCGTAAATCCTGAGATCGTAGCCTTTCCCGATGAGTCGTTCTATGACTTCGATAACTGGGCTCTCGCGAAGATCGTCCGTTCCTGCCTTGAAGCTGAACCCGAGGATACCTACGCGTTTATTTCCGCTTTCCAACACAGTTCTGATTCCGCGTGCAATTTGCATCTCGTTGCTGGGCAGAATCGAACTGAGAATCGGAAGTTGCACATCATACACCTTTGCGTGGTAAGAGAGGGCCCGTAAATCCTTAGGAAGACACGAGCCGCCAAAAGCAAAGCCGGGTTTCAGATAGGCCGAGGAAAGGTTCAGCTTTTTATCCTGACAGAAGATATCCATTACTGCGTCCGCATCAACCTCAAACGAGTCACACATGTTCCCGATCTCGTTAGCGAATCCTATTTTGAGAGCATGCCAGCAGTTGTCTACATACTTAATCATCTCCGCAGTATTGAGATCTGTTCGGATGAGCGGAGCCTGGATCGCTTCATACAGCTTTGCGAGTATGTCACCACTCGCCTCATCCAGCTCGCCGATTACTGTCTTGGGCGGCGATCGAAAATCGCGGACAGCCGAGCCTTCTCTCAAAAATTCTGGATTGCTGCATACCCCGAAATCCACTCCGGCCTTCTTCCCGGAAAACTCCTCCAAAGTGGGGATCACAACCCTCTTCATAGTTCCTGGCAGAATTGTGCTACGGATGACTACCGAATGCCTTCCTTTTTTTGCTGCCAATGCTTGGCCAATTTGCTCGCAGATGCGGCGGATATATCGAAGATCGAGATTGCCGTTCGCTTGGCTCGGCGTTCCAACGCAAACAAACGAGAGATCCGTCTGATTGACAGCCGCGGACGGGTCCTGCGTGGCACGGAGACGGCCGTCTCGGACGGTTTCCTCGATGATTTCGCTGATCTCGGCTTCTACGATTGGCGACTGCCCGCGGTTGATCAGATCCACTTTATCTGCAATCGGATCGACCCCAAGTACTTGGTGCCCCTCGGAGGCAAGGCATCCTGCGGAGACGGCGCCCACATAACCCAGACCAAAGATGCTGATTTTCAAGATGCGCTCCATTTTTCGAAGGTCTCGTTTGCTGCTGATCTGATACTCCGCGCGTTTGCTTCCAACCGCGACCGGCTCTCGCTCGCGATTCACGCAGGACTGCTCTCCGATTCGAGATCGGGATATGCGACTTGTTCCAGCGAATCCACCTCAGCAAATGCGACCTTTTGCGCACGGAAGACACTGGGCAGATATATCTTCGGAGCTCCGACTATCCCAAGATTGGCACATGCACCTATGCTTAGACCGCTGCGGCCGTGCCAACGGCAAGACCACGGAGCCATTCCTCGAGAACAATGAGACTGAAGAGGACTTTATGATTGTCCTGCCGGCCCGCTAGATGATCCTGGTAGAGCTTATTCACTGCCGCCGGGTTCAAAAGCTTATATATCTCGGCGCTTTTATCAGCAAACGTGTCAGCCATGTTACCTCCGAGGGTATCGCGGAACCAGCTGTCCACCACTGTTGTGGCAAATCCACGCTTGGGCCGACGCACAATGGAGGCCGGTAGGAACTTGCGGCATACTTGCTTATGAATCCATTTGCCGACACCATTCCGAAGCTTCAGATTGGAGCCTAGCCTCTCGGCATATTCGACCACGTCCTTATCAAGGTAAGGGACACGTAGCTCCAGGCTGTGTGCCATCGAAAGCTTATCGGCGTACATCAACAGTTCATCCGGCAACGTCGATCGAATTTCCATGAACTGAAGACGTCCGATTTCGTCTGTCTGCGGCAGAAGACCGGACAAATCAGCCCAGCACTGGAGCAACTTCTCTCCAGAATCGGTTTTCAGCAAACCATCCCAGAAGAGGCTCTCGATTCGGTCGCCTGGCAAAAGGGAGAGAATGCGTTCGGTGCGTTGGAGCGCACTGCCGCTTCCAAAGGCATAGAGTCCACGCTTTAGCGCCTCATTCCGCGGCAGCGCGGTAATAGCCCATTCGACTGGCGCGCGAGCCCAACTGGGCAATGCTGCCCATGCGCTGCCGTAACGCGCGCCCAGGTGCCGCGGGTAGCCACCAAAAAGTTCATCGGGTCCCTGGCCTACTAACCCGACCTTCACATCCTCTCGCGCCCGTCGACAAACAAAGTACATCGGAACGATGGAGGAGGTTGTAACGGGCTCCTCCAGAGAGCCAACAATACTGCTCAATTCCCTTTCAAACTCCGCACGTGTGATTCGGACGCTGGTGTGTCGCGATTTCACAACCCGAGCAGTCTCTTCAGCATCTGCCAATTCGTCGAGAATGTAACTGTCACCATAACCGACAGAATAAGTAGGCCAATCGGTTCCATTTTCGTTCATCAGTGCAAGCAGGAGAGCGGAGTCAATTCCACCACTCAGAAGCAATCCCACGGGAACATCGCTGACTAATTGACGTCGGACCGCCTGACGGTACAAGGCAAGCAGTTCTTCGCCCGCCTCGGCCACGCTCTTCATCGGGGCAAAAGGCACCGGCGAATAACGGTACCATCGGCTTGTTTCACAATGGCCGTCCTGCACCACCAGCTTCGTCCCCGGCGCGAGCTTAGATACCCCGCGCAGCGCCGTGCAAGGCGAGGGCGTATAGCGGTAGCGCAAGAAAAGACTCACTGCCTCAGGATCTGCCTCGAGCTTTTCATCGCCCATGGTTGCGCATACTGCCCGCATCTCGGACCCGAAGCACAGTGATCCTGCATGTATACGGTAATAGATGAGCTTAATGCCGAACGCGTCGCGGGCCAGCATTAAACGTCGCTTGCGAACGTCCCAGACCGCCAGCCCAAACATGCCATTCAACCGGTTCAGGATCTCATCGCCCCATTGTTTGTACCCATGGACGATTACTTCAGTGTCGCACCTTGTCCGAAAGACGTGGCCGAAGCCTTCCAGTTCTCTGCGCAATTCTTGGAAGTTATAGATCTCACCGTTGAAAACCACCCACGTCGTGTTTTCCTGATCCGACATTGGTTGGTGGCCGCCCTCAAGATCGATGATCGACAGGCGCCGAAATCCAAGACCGACTGGCCCGTCAAGATAGTAGCCCTTGTCGTCAGGACCACGGTGTCGGATGGTCGTGGCCATCTCTTCGAGTTCCTGGCGCTCAACTGGCGCCCCGTGACGAAAGTTATATTTCCCACAGATTCCGCACATTTGTCTGCTGCCTTCTTTAGGAAAGTGAAGTCCGGCCTTGGCTGCTTGCACACAGCAGAAAACAAAGGCTACGAAACAGTTGGGACGATGCCCAACGGTGCATCGGCGTATTATCCCAGCCAAAGTAGAGTTGTCGGCTTCGGAAAGATCCCTCCGGCGTCTGCCAAAGAGTAAGGATGTTGTCCAGTGTGACACCTAAATAGCGATCCAGTGTAGGAAAGCGACCTCGCAGCAATACGGCGAGGTTGATGCATTCGGCGAAGTCGTAAAGTTCGCGGCGGTAGACGGTGAGACGAGGGGCCCGAGAGAACGGCTTGGGGACACCGTCTTCATCGAAGAGAAATCGAGTGTAGTATTCAATTCCCTTACGAATTGCTTCCGTGCAGCAAGGGTTGCCTGTAAATGCTTCGATCTTTGCTAAGGCTTTCAGCACAAAACAGGTATGAAAATGATCTGTGAAAGATCGGCCATCGAGCGCGTAAAACCACGATCCGTCTGGATTTTGCGCCTCGAGCACAAAGTTGAGATTGCGTTCAGCAGAGTTCTCATATTTGGTATCGGAAAACTCGACCGCAGCGTTCGTTAGCAGGTATGCCCGGTAGGCATTCGCGTTCACCACACTTAGGGAATGGTTGGGAGTCGGTGTGTAGGGGCAGGAAGACGCAGTAGAAGACGTTGGAACGTCTTTGTAATCGCACAATGCATGTTGAGCAATCGAGTGCATGACCATGCGCCATTGTGTGTTGCCATCGATCCGGTACACCTGCTGGAATGCTTCATAAACATATGGGATGGTAGTAATTAGCGGGGTTTCGGGCGGAATCGTGCCGAGCATCGTTTCCCAGTAGAAAGGGTACCCCCAGCAGTACTCATCGTATCCTGAACAACGGGTCCGCCGGAGAACATCGAGAAAGTGTAATGCCCGTCTGTGATAGCCATCGTCTCCGGACATTTCGGCGAGAAACGCAAATCCCATCGCGTAATGGGCATCCGCAATCGGAATCCGCTGTGGCTTCCAGTACAGCCGTCTGCCAGAGGGGAAGAAGGCTTCAGAAAACACCATCGGCAAGACCGCTAGCGTCCCGAAGCGCGGACGATCGTAGTACAAGCGCTTGGCCCTCCTGCCCAGGCGACCCGAATAATAGGTTTGGAAGTCATAGGATTCTTCGCCATATCTGTCAAGCCACTGGACAAACCGGGACACTGCAGACCGCGTCTCCGCTAGTGGCAAAGGGTTTGTTTGATATTCGCTGCGAGGTGCGACGTCAATGTCGCTTTCGGTGTTCATAGCTGTTTTCGTTCTCGACCTTCCGGCTCAGGCGATAGCATGTTTGTTTGGCGGTATCCAAGTGCCACTCTGGAACAAGAAGTGATCGGTCTATTCACGCTGCAGGCCTAACACTCTCGATCACTGATCGGTCTATTCACGCTGCAGGCCTAACACTCTCGATCACTGATCGGTCTATTCACGCTGCAGGCCTAACACTCTCGATCAGTGCGCGCAGACTGGGCCAAGACCTTGCGAAGGGGATGTTTCGCTCGCGGTACATCTTCACAGGCCAGGCTTGCCAAGGACTGCGAACCAGGCACGGATGAGTATCTATCCTTCGTGTATCTTAAGCTCGTTCCGAGGACGAGATGAATTGGTAACTGGTAGCAGATTGAAGCTGTCGATTTTCTTGAGTCTCACGAGAGACAACACAATTGCCCTAAGCTTCGTCAACTGCTCGCGGCGGTGAAATCGCATAAGATCGTTGGAGACAACCCGGCTTTCGCCGCGCACAAGCGCACCGACATAACCAGCGAGCAGTGCCATAGCCCCAAACAAATAGGGCTGCTTCACGACCCGGAACCCACAGCGAAATACTTCCCACAGAGGATGTCCACCCAAAAGATAGTCCTTCTTCCCATAAGCATAGAACTTGCCTATGACTCCATGGTTCGCCGTACCTAAAATTCGATGATGATAAAAGCACTTCTCCCGGAAGGACTGAGTCTTCCACCCGATCATTCGAGCAGTGTTGACCGCAATCCAGTCAATTCCACCGGCCTTACTCGGAACGTAGCCACCTATTGCCTCGAAGCATTGACGACGAAATATTTGACACTGGCCAGATACGTAGTTCTGCCCCTCGAAGCTATCCGTCACTGAGTTATAACCCGGCTCTCGAAATACCGTGCCCGCAACTCCAAGATCAGGATCCTGCTGGAATTTGCCAATTAGGAACTCAAAATGATCCCGATCGAGCGACACGTCCGCATCAAGGTTCCCAATAACCTCGTACTCTATCCCGGAGAGCATCTCTTGGCCGGTGTTAAAGGCGTACACTTTCGCAGCGAAATCGCGGCCTTGTCGGGGGGCGAGATTTACAAGCTTGATCCAGTCGTATGTAGCGGCATAGCGAGCGACGATCATCGCTGTATTGTCCGTGGATCCGTCGTTCACAATGACCCACCTGGACGGTAACACGGTCTGTCCTATCACCGATTGAATCGTATTTTCGATAAACTGCCCCTCATTCCGAGCGGGCGTAATGAGGACATACTGTGGATGTGAAGCCATGGATTTCCTTCGCGATCTCAGGATGCAATGCGCAATTAGTCGACAAACAGTCGGTGTGTTAATTCCAGTGTCAACAACCTGTTTAGCTCAGTCGTGTAATTCCGCGTACCGTTCAAGTGCCGCTTGACAATGGTTCCCACTGCGTCCCGGTTGAGATAGGGGCGCGAGAGTGAACGTCCGTCGAGCAGCATATCGCGAACATATTGGGCCAGTTGATCTCGATACCACGGGCGAAAGTGAAAAATTTTGTGGCGCCCTATCCACATACGTTCGAAATGCAGGAACGCAAACATGTGATCAAGTGATGCGAGCCACTGGGGCATGCCATAGTCGTACGCATACTCAGCCTTGAATGAGAACTGCAGGGCCGCTCGGGTAAGAAAGCTATTGAGGCCGCTCGTCCCCCGGTCCGTACGCAATGCTGAAAGCGCCGGATTTCCGCATTCCACAAGGCGCAACCTGCTCTCCTGGTTGAGGTTTTCGATGTTTGGCGCTCTATAAGCGGTCTCAACCAAATCGTTATCGAGAAACGGCGTGCGCACTTCCACCTGGGTTTGCTCGAGTCCCAGTACGCCATAGTGATGCCAGGGCGATTGGCGAAAGGCAACAAACGTCGACTGATGTCCCTGGCGGCTGGCATGATACGTGGCGTCAGCCTCTTCAATCCAAAGCGAAAGATCTGCCCGGTAGAGGCCGCTCACAGGTCGGACCGCCTTGAACATTACTGACTGAAGAAGTATCTCGCTGCCGTACGTTCCCACCATGCGTACTGGTGCGATTTCGCGAGCTTTCTCATTCACATACAGGTCCGGAGAACGGCCAAGGTCAACACAGGCATCAGTAAGATAGACCGTTCGCTCGGCGTAATCTGGGAAGCGTGAAAGAAACTCGTCGCCGGTCGTTATGACCTGATGCGACTGTCTGCATATTTGTGCGACCTTGCGGGCTAGCTTTACATCTTCGTTATCCCGATACATGCTACCGAATGTGTAGCATGGCATCGAGCCTGGTTCGGCTCTGTGCCATGCCATGATAATCCGGGTGTCCAGGCCGCCGGTAAGAGAAACCCCAATCTGCTCCGGTCCCTTGAAATAACGCGGCAGGTTGTGGGCGACGATATCACGCAGTTTGTCGAAGTATTCATCACCCGAAAGCGGTTCCTGGTTCTCCCATTCCGACGGATGAAAATACTGTTTTTTCTGCTCCAAAGATCCATTTCGGAAGGACCATGCAGATCCTGGCGGGAGGACGCCAATCTCCGGAAAGAGAGTGCGATTCTCAAGAACACAGCCGCAGACGATGAACTCTCCGAGGCCGCGTGGGTCCATCGCACGCAATTCTGGACATACCTTGAGAATTGCCTTGGCCTCAGCGGCAAAGTAGAAAGCATCGTTTGCCTCACGATAGTAAAGACGTTGCAGGCCATAACGATCGTTAAAGAGGATAGCAGTGCCGGTAGATCTGTCCGACAGCAATCCATGGAATCGGCCATTCAATTGCCTTGGGAAGTCAGGCTCTTCTTCATAACGATGGACCAGGTAAGATGCACCATTTTCTGCAAAGACGTGGCCCCTGCTTCGAAGTACTTCGGCGGTGCCGGGTTCAGGGAATTCTTCTCCTGACCAAATGAGAGTTGTATCGGCTCGCTCGTTCTGTACCGGCATGTCTGCGGCGAATGAGCCACCGCGCGCGACCCAGCCAACGTATATCCCGAGAGACGAGTCGCTCCAAGTGCCCGAACTATAGAATGGCTCATGAAGCATAGTTTTGAGCATCTGTGACAACTTATTCTCCGCCCAGACTCCCGGTCGCTTCGTGATAATCCCAACTATTCCAGGCATCTATAGCTCTCCCAAACAAGTGTGGAGCGTAAAAGCGAGTTCTCAGGGCACGCGGGAACTTCGCAAATGCAGAATTCAAGTGTATCGGTTTCTACCAGCCCGCACGAAACATTGCAAGATATCGCTAGTGGGCTAAATCGCAACCCTTCTCGACCCTCCGCGCATCTCGAATGGTCTCGCAGGAGCAGCGGCCCTCATGTGCTGTACTCTAGCTGCCTGTATCCCATAAGCTGGGCATATACGTTGCTTGTCTTGCCTGCAGCAACATCCCAGGAATGGCTCTCATGGATAAGTTTCTGAATATTGGTTCTCCGCTCATCTGGATTTCTGAACAGGTCGCTCGAAAAGTACATTTCGATGACTTGGGAGAGCTCCACAGGATCACCCGGCTTACATACAAATCCAGTGACACCCGCAATAATGTCACGGCCGAATGATCCGACGTCAGTGGCTATAACCGGCAGTCCAAAGCTATAGGCCATAAAAAGAACCCCGCTTTGGAAAATCTGGGTGTATGGCAGAACGAGGACGTCAGCGGCCTTGAAATATAACTCAATTTCGTTGTCGCCTATGAATCGCGTGTGCTGACAGACCTGTTGTCGGATAGGACTTTGCTCGATTGTTTGTTGGAGATGTGCCCATTGCTGCTCCGACTCTTTCATTGGCTCACCGGCAATTATCAATCGATAGCCTTTGTTCTGAAGAGCGAGTCGCCCGAATGCGTCCACCAACAGATCCATGCCTTTATAAGGAGCAATTCGTCCAAAGAAAAGAATCGTCCGATCAGAGTCGGAAAGCCCCAAACGTTGCTTGGCGCCTGCCGGTGTTAGCGTGGATTGTGGCACCATGTCGTACATACCGAAAGGAATCACTGTGATCTTCTTTTCTCGTACGCCAAAGGTTTCTACGAGTTGGCTTTTCATTCTTTCGGTGTGTACAAAGATATGATCAAGAAGGCGATATTGAATGCGCAGAGACAGCCGATTCAGGAGCGAGTCGAATCCATCCCTCTCGGCGGCGTTTATATTATGTGCCGTCAGGACCACTTGTTTGCCGAGCACTTTATAGTAGAGAAGAAGGAACGTTCTATCGAAAACTTCGACTTTATAGTTCCAGAGGATATGTACGATGCGAGCAGATGATGTGGTCGCGTAGCGGATCAGCCTAAGATAGACTCGGGCACACATCAGAATCTTTCGAGGTACACTCTGACCCCGCCGTGACGTGTCGTACAAAGTAACGAGCCTCAGGTTGGGAGTGTTCCGCATTTCATAGGTATCCATGTCCGTATTGCAGATCATGTCCACGGTAATCCCAGACATTGCCAGCGATTTGCCGAGCCCACAGGCATAGTGTTTGTCAATCCCCCCGGTGAGCAGAGTGACCGTGCGCGGAGGGATCCGCATATTTATATCTGACAAGATTCCTCTTTGACGGTCCTTGTTCTGTACATCAGATGTTCCGGCGATCTCGTCGCCGGATCCATGGGCACAATACCCCACAAGTTGTAGAAAGCGTGTAGCTGTCGTTCACAACTTGGCGTTGTTGCCAATCCAGCAGAGTTGGACCAGGGCTGATGCGCAGCTGGTCCGACTTTGTATCTGCACTTTAGGCAATCTCTTGCCTATCTCAGGAGCCTGTGTTAGCCTGTTCGTTGCCCTGGAACGATAAGTGGAGTCTATTCTAAACACTTCTGGGGACCGGCCCACTTTTACAGCGAGCTGAAGTTTAACTTTTGTTCTTCTAAGTTTTCATCGTGTCTTGGCCAAATTCATCTGGAGCGAACTTTTGGCCCTTCCCATCCGACCTGACTATCTCAGCATAAGTAGATTTTCGCCTGCACAATTGCTTGGCGACTTTCGCGCTTTCTTCGCCTGGCGGTCAGCAGTAGACTCAAAATGGGCATCCGTTAGAGAGCTCTGATCCATTATTCCTACCGATCGTCGCGCTTTGTGGTGCGGCGGGAAGTCTTTGTAGTACAAGGAGTTGCTATTCACATGAAATATACTTGTTTACTTTTCCCCCTCTTGCTGCTGCTGACCATGCCCATGGCAGCCGACGCGCAGTCGTGCACAACCGCCGTTTGCAACGCCGCAAGCGCTTCAGAATCTGACGTTCTTGCGGCCCTTCCGTCGAACAGCAACACGAATGCAACGGTCGTAGTGAACGTTCCAGCCGGAACTGTATCGTGGAGTTCCGATCTCGACTACACGATTCCTTCCGCCGTCACTAACCTGACGATTCAGGGAGCCACAACAATTGCATGGACCGGAACTGCGGGGCAGTCGAGCTGGAAGTATTCAACGAACGATCAGACCATCATCCAAGACGCTGACCCGAGCAATAATTCTCTCATTTCGATAACTACGGGCTCATCCACGACCCATTTCCGGATGACCGGTCTGACATTTGAGAAAACTACAGGGGCTACCAAATACAGCGGCGACATCGGCATTGTAGGCAACTCGCGGAACTTCCGGTTCGATCACAACCATATCGGCGGCACTGGGCACCAGGATGAATGGGTGCGCGTGAGCGGTCATGTGACGGGTGTTATTGATCACAATGTCGGGGATGAAAACCCTAACAATTCGAATGGAGACAACTACTTTCAGGCTTTCGACCCTGCGGATGACACGATTGGATTGGGAGACGGCTCATGGCTCAAAGGTCCGGAATTCGGCACTCTCAATTCTCTCTACATCGAGAGCAACTACATCAAAGGTGGCACGCCGGATGACTGCAATTTTGGCGGTCGCTTCGTACTACGTTACAACACCCTTGATTCAAATTATGTGTCGATTCAGACTCATGGCACCAAGTCCCCTGGAGGACCGCAGCGCGGCTGCATCGGATACGAAGCATACAACAACTACTTCACCGGTTCTACTTCAAATCCAAGCTCCGCCGCGACAGGGGCCAAGGGCGGAACAGGGTTGCTTTTCAACAACACAATGCCGCAGGGCTACTACCGCTTCTACCAAGCATCCATTGACAGAAACGGTGGAGACAATGCTGCGGAAACCAACCCCCCGAGCGGCTGGGGATATTGCGGAACAAGCGTAACGAATCCCAGCACAGCTGCTCCGAACGGCGCAGGATCGAGTTGGGACGGGAATAACCCCTCGATCACTCAAGGCTATCCCTGTTTGGATGGTTTAGGACGCGGCCAGGACACACAGGCTTTGAATGGACAGCCATTCCCAAGTCGCCGGAACTCGGTCACCGGCACAATCGCATGGCCCCATCAATATCTCGAACCGATTTATATGTGGAACAACTCTATCGGTTCGGCCACGTATGCTATGGTCACTGACCTCGTCACAAAGAACAATCACGATTACTACTACGATTGCGGATCGGGGAACAGCAGCTGCTCAGGCGCCTTTGCCGGCAGTGCCGGAACTGGATTCGGTCCTCTAGCAAATCGCCCATCTACATGCACCGCTGGCCCCGGAGGCACCTATGATGCAAGTCCGACCGGCTCCTATGGCGTTGCCTATTTCGCCACCGACGCAAACGGTGGCAATGGTGAATTATACGTTTGCACCAGCACTAACACTTGGACGGGTATTTATCAGCCGTACGCCTATCCTCATCCCTTGGTGACCGGCAGTTCTGTTAACCCTAGTAACCCTGGCGCTCCGACGAATCTTACTGGTATCGCTAAATGACCGTCGAGAATCTTGCTTTCGGATCTCCACTTCTCGATAACTGATTCATTGCTGTCCGGCTTGAAGCCGGGCAGCAGTGCAATCGCCCCATGCAAGACTGGATTGGGCTCTTTCGACGGCCCAATCATTTCGTGAATCGCTTTCACAAACTTTATCAACTTAAAGACTCTCTCTTACTTCCCGGGGCTCGACGAAGTACAGCATCTTGTCCCACCCCCGGACCAGAAACCACCTGATGCGCACATGAAGCGCCTGGGCTCGCTTCATGTGCCGCCGGCCAAAGAGTGCCGAGATCAAGGCAGCTTTCCACGAGAGCTTTGGGGGGGGCAGCGTCCCACCGAGGCTTGCAGCCATCTCCTCGGCCTGCTTCACGAGATCTGGTCTGGAATAGAAGAAGGGCAGCCAGTTTTGAAGATATGCGATGCATGCTTCTCGCACCCTTTCACTATCTTCGAGCGAACAGAGATAGCGGATGTGCAGCTGCATGGAACACATCTGTGCTTCCATCTTGGCGTCAGAAAGACCTATATAGCTCAGGCAACCAACGCCTGTCCTGCGGTAATAAACTTTGGATTGTGGCACAAATCGGACCCCATTGCTGGCAAGTAATACTCGGCAGAAATACTCGCCGTCATCATCACCCAGCAACTTGGTATTCCACGGACCTGCTGCCTCCGCCAACTCGCGACTGACTAGCCAGGTAGCAGTTTGCATAAACACACCCAACTGCATTTTTCGTATCAACCAATCGACAGGATGAAGATCGCACCATAGCGCAGTGGGCACGAATTCCGTTCGATGATATCGGTATACAAACTCTCCCCAACTGCCAGACAAAAGTGTCCGTTCGTTCGAAGACTGGCCTAGCGTCTCTAATTGCCTGGCGATTTTGTCCGGTGCCAGGAGATCATCTGCATCCAGATACTGGATGTATTCTCCCCGTGCCAAGGAAAGGGCTTTATTCCGCGTTGCCGCAGCACCCTGATGCTTGTGAGCCACAACCCGGACCTGCTCCGATTCAAATTGCTGAGCGATTGTCAGCGTTCGATCGGTCGATTCATCATCAACAATGATGATTTCTTTTGGCGCCCATGTCTGCCCGATTGCCGAACGAAGCGTGTCGGCAATCCATTGCTCCGCGTTGTATGCAGGAATGAGGATTGATACCAAGGGTCTCATCGGTTCCTTCCCAACGCTTCGTCGCCTTATTACTTACGAATCGGAGCCCGCCATTGCCAGCAAAATGAGCCCGGCGGCCGCCCAAAGCCGTTTTCATGCGATGAAATGGCCCACGCGCATCGCCGCCTTCCGGTTCACGTCTAAACCACTGATCGCTGTCTCGGAGCTAACTGCTCGCACGGTTTCGGCGCGTCGGCGGGATAACTAGACTAGTACTACTTGACTGTGGGGAGTCGGTATCGAAAACTCATTCACTCTATGGCCTCTGGCCACTAAGCTGCTGCCGGAAGAAATCTCTTTCATGCCCTAACTTCCGAACGAACTACACCGGCGCCGCTTCTCCAAAACACTTCGACGGTTTCGTCAGCACATGATTCAAATACGGCGCAGAATTTGTCCGATCCGAGCCATTCCTTAAGGACAAGGCCGGAGGAACAATCGGGCGTGTAGTTGAAATAGCCGTCAGGCTTCAATCTACTTAGCACTTTAACGCACTGTATACCCTCATCTCTAAATGCGCGCATATTGACTTCAAATGAGAGAAACGGAATCGGCCGTTGGATGCCACGCAAGACACTCAGTTCATGGCCCTCAACATCAATCTTCACGAAGTAGGGCATACCGTACAGACTAATCAACTCTTCAACCGTGGTGGTTGCGACCTGTTTATGGTGCGAAAAATCTAGCCCACAGTGCTGCCATTCGAAATGCTCTTTGTTTTCCTTCAAGTAATTCGCCCATTTGAGACTGATTGTATTTAAGGCTGAACCGGGACCATCGATATACATTTCCATGGAGCCGACTCTGTCGCTCACAGCTTTGCCCACTAGAGTGACTGGGCGCGATTTGAGCCTGTATCGCAAGAATCGGTCCTGTAAAATCGCATGGCACGCTTCATCAGGTTCAACAGCTACAACCCGTGCCCCAAGTCGCAAGAAAATATCGGTCTTAGCGCCCTGATTTGCACCGATATCAAAGATGAAGTCATCGGGCCGCAGCCCCACCAAGGTCCTATGATAGAAGTCTTGCTCTCGCTGGCTATAAGCTAACGTCTCCCTTTTGGTAGCGGCCCAATATAAACGACGAATCGACGAATATTTCAGGCGATTCCGAAGAGCGGCATGCCATCCGGTGGTTGCTATCATTGTCCCTCTCCTCATGGGCCGCATTCGGGAGCCCACAATTTCCTGTGGACCCTTACCTACAAATAGGTAGTTCCCGCGATATGCGATTATCACCGCGGGTGCCGCAAAGACTCTCCAAGATCAACAACTGAGCACATGAACAATGACTTGCCAGGAGGGTCAGGTCTTCGAATGCGAAGTCACGCACTGGGAGACTCGCATACAGGCAGCATAACCTTCGGCGGCACAAAGTTTGGCTTCGGACCGCCCTGCAAGACCCACTGCAGAACTCTAGTCGTGTCCTGCGCCTTCGCGTCCCAGGTAAGGCGCTCGCGCGCGTAGGATACGCCTCGCTGTCGGAGACGTTCAAGGAGGTCCCGGTCGTGTGCGAGCTCTGCCAGAGCTCGTTCCATTTGCGCCACAATATCAGTCTCGTTTGTGAGAGACACCTTGTAGCCGACATCGGGGTGGACGATATCTCCCGGGCCACCGAAGTCCGCAACCACAGGGACGGCACCAGAAGCAAGCGCTTCAAAGACTACACCTGCACCATTGTCACGGAGAGATGGAAATACGAAAACATCCGCGGATCTCAAGTGCCTAAGGACCTCGGTGTGGTCGAGCCAACCGGAGAAGATGACTGCCTTTTCGATCCCAAGAGATCTTGCGAGCTCCTCCAAGCGCTTTCGCTCAGGCCCATCGCCAATCACGGTAAACCGAGCCAAGTCGCTTCGCAGGATCGGAGCTGCGGCACGCAATGCAAGGTCGCAGGCCTTTCGTGGAACCAATCCGCCGACGAAAATCAGCTCCAGCTTGGCATTACCATCGCGATTTCGTGGATCTGGAAAACACAGGGAGTGAGCAACGCCTGGTTCGGGAACGAAGAACAATTTTTCTGAGTATGCGGCAAACTCGGCATACGTCTGGGACGAGGCAGCGATAATCGCAGCCGCATGGCGATAGGTAGAGCGAGCAAATGGAAGATATCGATAAGCATCGCGAAGACTGGATATCCACTCCTTCTGATTCTCGAGCTGGCGGAACCCGGCGGGCCATGGTAAGCCACCATTCAGCGGTCCAATCACGAACGGTATAGGTCCCTTACGCAGAAAGAACGCGAAAGGACTCGGAAGGACCGGCGACATCGGCAGAAGACGAAGAGCAATATCAAACTCGCCCTCGGCTATGCGCTGCCGCAACTGTCGCCAGGCATACCATTCAAACGCAAGAGAAAAAGGGTAGAGAAAAGCTGTTAGTACCTGGGTATCATAGTTATATTTGAAAATCTTTCGCATACTCCAGGCATTGATACGCTCAAGCACTGGCATGCGAACAACTTCGATATTGCGAAACTGTCCGTTTGCTCGTCGCACATGCTCCTCAGTCGGCGATCCAATCACTAAATCGACATCGTGGAGTTGAGCAAGTGCCGCCGCATGAGAATAAGTGACGTAGGGCATGCTGACGCCCTCCGGATCACAGAACGACGCTAACAGCAAGATACGTAACCGACTCATAGTTCTCCCCTGCCGATATCTCGCAGGCTCAGCTTGCAAATCGACCTCGTTCGAATATACGCACTATCCTTCCACCTGCTGAGAGGTTCACCTTGGTTCGTCACAATACTGCAGGAGATTTCGCCACAGATCATTGCGGTATCCGCCTGTTACCTTGTTCCTGATTGCCATGCAGGAGCCGGTTGCGTTTCATCCATATCCACCATCTTGGCTGCCGCGCTTTTAGGCAGGCGGTCCGGCAGCAGATCCCGAAGCAATCCCGTCGCATCACTGAGAGGCTTCATCCCGCCGTGAAACGCGATAACACTGCCCACATACAAGCTAAAATATAGCGCTGAAATAACAACTATCCGCACCAGCGCAATTGGGGCGCCGAATGTTACCGCAAGACGAGGCATGGCCCGGACGATCAGAGCTGTCGTACATCCAGCAACAGCTGATGCTAAGAAGAATCTCCAAATAGTACCCATAATGGAGCCAAGTCCAAGCCCGATTGGTCTTCCGGCATACCAGAAGCCAGGAAACATAAGTAAAAAGAACGAAGCAGTCCAGGCAAATGCAATTCCCTGCGGGCCCCAATGCAAGGTCATTAGGAACAACGTGGCGGTGCAGAGAAACTCAATTAATCCCCAGAACAGTAGCCTTGCTGGACGTCCGATCGAGACGTGAATCCATCCGTGCGTGTTATACAGCAACATCGCTCCGATACCGGGACCAAAAAGTGCGAAGATCCGACCGGCCTCATCCCAGCCCGGCCCAAAAAGAAGCCGGATAATGTCTTTTCCAACCAGTGCAAAATCGGCTCCGATTCCCATGCCCAAGAGGGCCAACACCGAAATGGCACCCAGAAAAAAACGCCGAAATTGTTCGCGATCCTCGCGAATGCGGCTGAGTGTGCTGACAACTACTACCGATAGCGGCGACAACAATTGCGATTCGGGCAGAACGAACAGGTCATATGCTTTCTTGTAGAACCCGAGCATCTGTGCGCCGTATCGCCATCCGACCAATAGGTTATCCGTATTTCGAGTCAGATAGTTGAATGCGTAATGTGAATACACATTCATTGCGAATTTAGCTCCAGAGCGGGTCCCAGAGCCGCGAACGGGCCAACTGGGTATCCATCGGCACACCAGCCACGCACCCGCTGCCGTGGCCGCCGACTGCGCCACGATGCCCCAGACCAATGCCCAATAATGCCAACCCTTTATTGCGAGAACGATCGAGACAACCACGAGGACTACCTGACCGAACAAATTGACGAGTGACGTCGCCTTAAAATGTCCGGCGCGTTGTAGTAGAGCCAGGTGAATCCACCCGAGACAACCAAAAATAATCATTGGCGAAATGCCTACCGCGACGCGCGCAACTGTTCCGTTATGGAAGAAGAGCGCCATAAGCGGTCCCGCACCTGCAAACACCAGCGTAAGTACTGCTCCAACACTCAACTCAAGCCAAAAGAGATTGCTTGCAAGTGAATTAGTGAGTCCCTCACGCTGAACAATCGATTCTGTAAATCCGGAAAAGCCAAAGCTGCGAAACAGTAGCCCAAACGTAGTCACCATGGCCACGACGCCGAAATCCGCCGGGGAAAGCATTCGCGCCAAGACGCTCACCGATCCCAACGAGAGAATGAAGTTCGCTGCTTGACCAGCGATAGTCGCGCCCGCACCACGAACAGCAGTCCGCCGAATTCCTTCTCTTGTATCGATCGGTCGGAACGTGCCATTGGACTGGAAAGGCTTCAAGTGTCTTTTATCCATCTCGCGATGTCAGAGAATCGCCAGTGAAAGGCTGCCCAAGACGGTACTTGAAGGCAGCCCCGTGTTCTAAGGTTCCGCTAGCTGCCCCGAATTAAGCAGTACTGAAACCGGCCATTCCGCAGGTGAGAGCTGTTCAACGCGACGCCGGAGACGATAGACGAAACCCAGATGACTGAGGCTTCAAAAGCATATCGGGTGATGCATTGATGTCGTTTTCCGCAAGGCTCGTGAATTTCAGGGGCGGTCCGGAGCGGCGAAGTAATAGGCCTTAGCTCGCTTTGTCGCTGTGGACTGGTAGAGCCTTGATCGATGAATGCCCCATTTGTGCGCGACAAACCCCAAAGTGGTGCTGAGCACACCCAAGCCGTACTGCACACTTCGTTTGAAGTTAATGGACGAGGCCTCTTCGAAATACTTGGTTGGACACGAAATTTCGCCGATACTGAAGCCAAACATAACTGCCTGGGCGATCATTTGATTATCGAAGACGAAATCGTAGGAATTCTCATGAATTGGAAGTGTCTCGAGGATTTCACGGGAGAAGGCACGAAAGCCCGTGTGATACTCCGAGAGTTTAACTCCCAAGAACATATTTTGAAATCCAGTCAGCAAGCGGTTTGAAACGTACTTATAAACGGGCATTCCGCCGCCAAGCGCGCCACCACCCAGAATTCGCGAAGCCAGCACCATATCGTAGACCCCGCTGGCGATCATCCCAGCCATTGCAGGAACCAGCAGGGGTGTGTACTGGTAGTCCGGGTGCACCATCACCACGATATCGGCACCTAAAGCAAGTGCCTCCCGATAACATGTTTGCTGATTGCGGCCGTATCCGTAGTTAGCGTCATGGACAAACGTGACCAATCCCAGCTGCTTAGAGAGCCGCGCCGTCTGGTCTTTGCTTGAATCATCGACCAGAATCTTGATGTCTACGATGTCGGACAACTCACGAACTGTCATTTCCAGTGTCTTTTCGGCGTTGTAGGCCGGCAAAACAACTGCGATCCTCTTCCCGTTAATCATGGCACGCCACTCCCAAGTTACCACTCTTCCCAATTCGCATAAGGTTGCGATACCCGGTCGCTGCTTTGAGACACGAGCTATTTGGCATGTTGAACGTCTTCACCGTACTCGCACATATTAATGGTTTCGAACATGCAAGGACTCATATTAAGGCCCGACATGGAACCGTGAACTTGAACGCAACATATTCAATCCTCACGACGGTCGCCAACAACCTGGCCACATTGTTCCGCGATGCCACTCCCGGGCATCGAATCTGCTCTCAACGGTTCAAGACCCTAACGGTGTTGCCCGGCAGCCTGCGCCTTCACAGACTGTATTGGAATCACGGCCCTTCTGAAAACGCGCAGATCATCCAGCGTCTGTGTCACCAGCCCAAGATTTCTGCTTCCGAATATTCCGTGTCCCGTAGGAACAAGTTCCTGACCGGTTTCGAACCAACTACCTCCGAAACTCTTTATGGCATCGCCTGCGGACGTAGGTCTAACTATAAGAACAGTTATCGATTTCTTCTGCTCTTGCGACATCAGCGGAAAGATATTCCCATCAAATGGGCCTGGGACCGAGATCGGGTAATAGGCATCGCGCGCCCGCTGCCGCGCCGCGAGATACGCCTGGTCCTCCACATAGGCTATGTCATCGGCACGCACCGACTGGTCGACGAAGCTCTCAAGTCGCGCATAGTCGTGATCCCGCCGGTTGTGCGCATAGGCCACCGCATCAAGTCCAGCCCCTGCTAACATACTCAAGACACATAGTAGCAGGACTGCAGTTCTCATCTTACCCGCCTCACACAGCGACAGCCCTGAGCAGATAGACACCGCGAGTGGAACGACAACCATGTAGCTGTAGTATGTGGGGAATTTTGCGACCAGGAGCAGAAGACCCGTGAGGAGGATAGTGAATAGAATCCCGTAGGAAAGGGCCGAATTCCGAACCGCTTGCCTCTGGCGACGGAGAGAAACGAACAGGATAAATGCAGCGGCGAAAAGGAATGGGACACTCCAGTCCTTGGGAAGGTAATTGTGGTGGATCACTTGTCCGTGCCCCGCTAAAGATCTGAAGAATTCCGCGCTTCGCTTCTGTGGACCTACAAAGGTCAAAAAGCGGCCCAACCTTCCCGTCGCAGACAATGCTGCCAGAAACAATACTCCGCCTACTGCGCTGGCAACAAACGACGCCGCGACCTCCACCGCGTAGCGCGAACGAAAAAGTAGAAGAAGCACGAGCCCTGCTGTGAAAAGTACTGGCATGTACTGCGGCCCTGCCCAAGGCACAACCAGACACACAAGAAAGAGAAAGAACACTCGCGATCTCTTGCTCTCGATGGACATCATCCAAACAGCGGCGGCCATAAGTAGAACGCCAAATCCGTCATACCGGCCGCTTCTGTAGGAATAAATCACCCCGAAATCTGTGGCAATTAAAGCCAGCAGCAAGAGTAGCCATGAAGTGCCAGTTACAATCTTGAGCCGCTTTATGGCCGACCAGAGCACAAACAGGGCAGCCGTCATAGAAACGATATCTGCGCTCCGAATGGAACGGAGAGAAGGACCAAAGAGTTGCACCCACGGAACAAGCAGCAAAGAATATGTGCAAAGATTCTCGAAGAAGTGAGCGCTTAGGCCTTGTCCGTGAAAGAAGTTGATCGCAGGCTCTGCGGCCATGCACTCGTCGACGCTTGGAAGCGGATACGACGTTGCAGTGAGTATATTGAACAAAAGAAAAGCTAGGAGAGACAAGGATACCCAATAATGCTCCGCAGAGGTTGCCCCCGTTCCGGAACTTGTTGTGGTCGGGTCCTCAATCGCCACAGACAGCGAACGCGAAAGATGCCGCGCAGAGCCCGGTCTCTGTATCTCACCCATAATTATCTCTGTACAAGTTCTTTTAGTACGCGATGCGTAGAGCAAAATTGTTCGCGAGGTAAGCAGTTACTCTTCGCTCCTCGTGAATAGCACTGTTACGCCTTGATTACGGTATCAAAACCGACAGAAGTAAGCGCTGTTAGCCTCAACATTGCGGGCATCGCAACTACCATACCCATTAGAAGGCTTGGAGAAGGTTTCCAGGCTCGACGCGGCCCGCGCAGCAGCCGAAGACCACCACAGAAAGCAGCGGATGACTTCCGCGCCTGCGTTCGAAACCGGCTACGCCCAGCTCGTCTCCGCACTTGCAACCGAAGAAGAAGAGCCGAGGGCCTTCCGACGCTTTCCTGCTACTGGCTCACGGACGATACCGGTAGTAACCCCGGTCGAAGCGATTATCGCTAGAAGCAGAAATGCCCAAATAGGATCGAGTGACCTGAAGCCAGCTTCCGTTACGCAGTAGACTGCAGCGGGGATGAGGTACGCCAGCGTAAGGCTGCCCACAGATGGATTCATCCGGAATGCTGCGATGGCACGTCTATAGCCGCTTATCAGAACAATTGAGATAAGGCCTAGACCGACCCAGCCAAGGTTCAAGTAGACCTCAATGTAGCCGTTGTGCGCTTCGGGGACCAGAATTTCAGGATGCCACCACCCCAAATGCGCAAGGGTCCTCCAAAATTCCTGCGCGTCGGGACTTATCCAGAAACTCTCGAATCCGGCACCCAAGATCGGATTAGACGCAGAGGGTATTAAGGCGGCCCAAATCTCTGTCCGGCCCGAGAGAGTTGAACTCCGGCCCAAAGCGCTTGCCATATCGGTGTGCCCGGCGAGGAGGAACGTGAGGGCGCCGACAAGTACTAGCGATAAACAAAGCATTTGCACTCGAGCGGGCCGGCCCCTGATCGCGCGATGATTCGTAGCGAGAATAAGACCGCCGCCGAGGACAAAACATGCGGTCGAGGTTGCCGAATGTGCCATTTTGAAAAGGACAAGCCCGAACGCAAGTAATACTCCTTGCGCAATTAGATGTCTGCGTCGATTGGCTAGGCCCTTAGCACGGACTAGAGTGATAAGGTGCCAGAGGGTACCTAGTGCGATGACAAGTAGCACGACTCCGAGAGTGTTTTTGTTCGATGTTACTCCGGTATTTTCTGGCGCGCCGTCTGGGGTATAGCCCCTTCCGAGATCTGTGTACTTGATCAGAAGCACTGACACGGGCAACAAAATAAATCCAATGCGAGAAACCAGACGCTTGAACGCGACGATCGGTTGACCGTCTGTGACGACAATCATACCCATGGCCAGGTCGGTGATTGCTTTGATCCAGCGCTTGAATGAAACATCAGGATGATACGACCAGGCCGCGCTGATGAGACAGTACAAGAAATAGAGCACTATTGGCCAGTTTGCCGCCAGTAAAATACCTGCCTTGTTCTTGCGGTGAATCAGGACGCCAATTGCAGCAATCAGCAGCATCCCGAAGACTGCGGCATCCAAGGGGCTTCCCTGAAGCTGGACATTTCTATCACTGGATGACGCGTTTAGCCATCCCGCCATGGTTAGCCATTGCGCTACGGAATGAGATCCAATGATCCAGAAATATATAACCGGCAGCCAGAGCGCTCTTGAAGTTCGAACCGTTTTATCTCGGTCGAGGTAGAAAAGGCCGGCAATGCCGCAGGCACAGATCAGGGTTGCGATTAGGGGATTCATAAGAGGCTGATGATCGGCGGCCGGTGTCCTACGAAATCAGCTGGTTTTCATGAACAGACGTTTCGGCAGCTCCGTGGAAGAGAAGCCGTTGAGCTCCATGGGGAATAATTTCTAATCTCAGGAAATCAAAATGACCGATCCAGCAAGTTTAGATGGATCAAGAATTGAGCTATGACTCAATGCGCCATTCGCGAATTGGCCTGAAAGGAATCGCCGTCGCTTCTTGGGAGGTGGAGCCGGCGGGAGGATTTGAACGCCCCGTCTGCCGATTACAATTCGGCCGCTCTGACATTGAGCTACACCGGCATCTGAATCTTTTTATACCACAGAGCTCTCGCACGCACTCCGGCCGAGATGACCGAATGAGGTAGATTGCCGATAAGGCCGCGATGAAGCTTCGCTTTCATGCAGAGCCTTCCCCATAGCGTAAGGGGCACGAAGTATCTGGGGACTAGGACTTCCTTAAATCCATTGCGGATCTTGAATTCCCGTAGCGGGCTGTCACGCTTATTTCCGTAATTGTAAAGACCGTAGCTGATATGTGAGATACCGCGTGTTTCACAAATCTCGACCGCCTTAGCCACTAACGCATTCGCCGGCCTTTTGTCGAAATGGCTCGGCTTTGACGTTAGGTTCAGGATAGCGGCAACATTGCCTCGATACACAAGGTGCAGGAATCCAATCATTTCTTCGCCAGAATAGGCGCAGATGAAATCGCATCTGCCGACAAATTCGCCATAGCGCTTCGCCGTTGCCTCCGAGGTTAGTCCGTAGTAGGCATTCTTCATGCCTTGGCGCACTGGACAATCGTCGTTCACCCCTCGAATTCCCTCAATGAGGTCTTCGTCAAACTCCTTAACTTTTACTACCACTCCGCGCTTCTGCGAGCGTCTGACATTCTTCCGAGTCTCTTGAGACAGATCTTCCCACCATTCTTTGAAGCTGGTGAACGAGATAGCCGCGACGCTCTCCCACTCCATTGGGTATGGATACTTGGGACGCGTGTTCGGAAGCTTCTGAGTAAAACTAAAAATGTCGCTTCTTAGTATCCGCTCCTCGTCGTTCTGCAATGCTGTCCGGTACAACTCAGGATCTTCAAGTTCCGTCTCCAGCATTTCTTCGCCGCGAACCCGCGCGATCTTCAGCCACTTGCCACTGGCCGTGACGTCGTGACCATTCACCTTGATCACGGGAACTCTGACCCACTGTCCCTTGATTCTTACCTCAACCGAATGGCTCGACTGGATCATGCCTGTGTAAGCCTCTGGATTGCGCTGCATAGAGATGTAAACACAATCGTGCGAGTTTCTTGACAATCGTGCTCCAGCGTGGCTTTTTATATCCTACCGCGCAGCTACGATTGCAATGTCAAACGATGTTGATGGATACGGGCAGCCAGATGTATGTCATCTCAGTATTGTCTTGGTTCGCACAGGCGTTGTGGGAACCAAAGTTCAGAGCTTGTCATCGCCTGATTCATGGACGCAAGGAGGACCTGGATAAGCCTAGCTCGGTTCTGAAGACGGCCTAGCTCAACCTATGCGCTTTTCTCCGCCGACACCAATTTACGGTCGATCGTGTCCTTTTGGCTGCATGCGCTCTGAGAAGTGAAAGTGCGAATCTCGTCGGCCACCCGCACTTGCTGTAACTCCGTCAGGTGGGGGAACATCGGAAGCGAGACGATCTCAGCGGCTACGGTTTCCGCAACGGGAAAATCCCCGGGAGCATAGTCCAACGCTGCATAGGCTTTCTGAAGATGGAGCGGCACGGGATAATGGATTCCAGTACCGATACCGCTTCCTGCCAGATAACTCATCAGCCCGTCACGGTCGTGACTGCGTATCACATATAGGTGATACACGGCGCGAGACCAAGAAGGCTCATAGGGGCGGATTACGACTTCATTGCCGGCCAGGAGGCGGTTGTATTCATCTGCCCGATCACGGCGCAGTGCATTCCACTTCGCAAGATGCGCAAGCTTTGCCTGGAGGAGCCCAGCCTGAATTGCATCCAACCGTCCATTGTAGCCTTCTATGTCATGGTGATACTTCTTGGCTTGCCCGTGATCGCGCAGCATTCTGATCTTGCCAGCAACATAAGCATCGTTCGTCGTCACAGCTCCGGCTTCTCCACACGCCCCCAGGTTCTTGCCGGGATAAAAACTAAACGCCGCGGCGTGGCCCATCGATCCGGCTTTCATCCAGCGATTTAGTTTCGCAGAAAAATATTCCGCACCATGTGCCTGACATGCGTCCTCAATGACTGTTAGGCCGTATTGGCCTGCAAGTTCCAAGATGGCATCCATATCGGCCATCTGGCCATATAGGTGGACTGGGACGATTGCAGTGACTGGCCGCTGGCTCCTCCGGCTGATGAGCTTCCCTGCCTTGTCTCGTATACATCCGTTTGCGAGAAAGGCCTGCAGCATTTCCACGGACATGTTGTAGGTGCCTTCATCAATATCGACGAACTCCGGAAGTGCCCCAGCCTGTGAAATAGCCTCAGTTGTAGCAATAAATGTGTGAGGAACCGTGACCACCACATCGTTCGTCCGCACACCGGATGCCATCAACGCAAACCGCAGCGCATCGGTGCCGCTACTCACCGCGATGGCTTGACGGGTGTGGCAGAACGCGGCGAATGCCTCTTCGAATTCCTCCACCATCGGCCCGCCGATGAAATTGGCAGTAAGGAGCGCACGGCGAAATACATCCGTGAGCTCTTGCTCGAGCTCGACATGAGGAGTGATCAAATCAAGAAAAGAAATGCTGCTATTCATGGACATCGACATGCTCCACGCTGGATTGGATGTAACGTAAGACTCTGGCAGGAGTGCCAGCGACGATTGCATTTGCCGGCACATCGCGGGTAACCACGCTACCCGCACCAACAATCGAGTTTTCACCAACGGTGATATTGCAGAGGATAGTGGCACCGGAACCGATTGAGGCGCCTTTTTTGACGACGGTAGATTCGACCTTCCAATCGTTCTCCGTCTGCAGCCCTCCGCCGATAGCGGTTGCACGAGGATAGCTGTCGTTCACAAACGTGACCCCGTGCCCGATGAAGACGTTATCTTCGATCGTCACGCCCTCGCAGATGAAGGTGTGGCTGGAGATCTTGCAGCGCTTGCCCACATTGGCATTCTTCTGTATCTCAACAAAGGCCCCGATCTTTGTCTCGTCCCCGATCTGGCACCCGTACAGGTTGATGAACTTTGATAGCCGGACATTTGTGCCGAGCTTCACGTCCTCGGCGATGCATTGGAACTCATTCATAGGTAAATGAGGGCTCCCCGTTTGGAGAGTGACTCGCTCGCCACTTCTAGCATCTTGACGACACGTAGTCCGGCGCAGCCGTCGTTGAATGGTTCCGTTCCACTCGAGATACATTCGACGAAATACGCCAGCTCGTGCCGCAGCGCCTCGGCCTGCTCCAGTTGCGGAGACCACATATCTCCGGACCGGTAACTCACCAGCAGGTCATACACTCCCTCACGATTGGTGATGTTCACGCCTTTGTCATAAACCTTGATCTTTTCGTCCGCTTCCAGGTCGTTCCAAACCAGCATGCGTTTCTCGCCGCCAATCAGCGTGGTACGCACCTTCACCGGCGACAGCCAATTCACATTGATATGCGCGATGACTTTTTCAGGAAAATACAGCGTCATGTATGCCACATCTTCATGGCTATTCAGGTGCTTTTGCCCGGTGGTGACGATCGCCTCAGGGCTCGTCTTGATGAGGTAATCCATGATCGACAGATCGTGGGGCGCCAAGTCCCAAAGCACATTGATGTCGTGCTGGAAGAGCCCCAGATTCACTCGCGTCGAATCATAGTAGTAAAGCTTTCCCAGCGCTCCCTCATCCAAAAGTTGCGATATCTTTTTTACTGCGCCGGTGAAGAGAAAGGTGTAGTCCACCATGATCTTAAGATTCTTGCGCCGCGCCAGCTCAATCAGTTTTTCGGCCTGCTCTGTGTTACTGGTAAACGGCTTCTCGACGAAGACGTGTTTGCCATTTTCGAGTGCCGTCTTCGCCAGCTCATAATGCGTCCACACAGGTGTGATGACAGCAACGGCATCGATGCGCGTGGACTGCATCACGTCCGAAGCGTCGGCTGTGATCGTGATGCCGGGATGCGCCTTCTGTGCTCGCTTCTGCGCGGCCGGACTCTTCTCTGCAATGGCTAGTACCTGCGAGCCATCCAGGCTGGCGAGATTTCGGACCACGTTCGGTCCCCAATAGCCATAGCCAATTACGCCAAAGTTCACGAGGCTGTCACCAGACTTTCCATTGGTCGTATTGAGGCGGGACGCAATTGAGACGCCTGCTCAGAAATCTACGGAGCAGCAAAAGGAATGCAACTTGAAGGAGGATCGAAGCCAGCTCAGTAGGCGCCTTTGATGACGGCGCCCGGTGTCCGCAAAAGAATCTTCAGATCGAGCCACGGAGACCAGGACGTCGCATAGCGTAGATCGAGACGCACCATGTCATCGAATTTGACCTGGCTTCGTCCTGTGACTTGCCAGAGCCCGGTAATGCCCGGCTTGACCTCAAGAACGCGGCGACGATGCCAGGTCTGATAGGCCGCCAGCTCGTATGGGATCGGCGGACGTGGGCCGACGAGCGACATGTCGCCTTTGAGTACGTTGATGAACTGGGGCAATTCATCCAGGCTGGTCTTCCGCAGAAACATTCCAATCCGGGTAATCCGGCTATCATTGGCCAGCTTGTATACCCCGGTGCCGGGGGCGCCGGCCCTTATGCGGTCGGCTTCGCCTGCGATCAGCTTGGTCACGTATTCCCTATGTACGCTCGGATCATTGTCAACGCGCATCGAGCGGAACTTGAGAAATGTGAAGCGACGGCCGTATTGCCCCACCCGATGCTGTCTGAAGAGTACAGGCCCCTTTGACGTAGCCTTCACCATCGCTGCGATCAGCAGCAGCAGCGGCGCGCAAAAAACCAGCATCAGCACGCTGCCGGCAATGTCCATCGCACGCTTGACGATCAGCAGCGAACGTTTCTCATGGTTCGAGCTGAAAAGATCCGGATACAAGGTCGGATTGCTCGGCCGGCCGGAGTTCTCATGGTCCCACTGGTCGGGGAAGAAGTGGAACGACAGGCTGATCTGGCTGAATTGCTCCGTGGTCAGCTCGTCGCGCAATGCGGCGCTGACTCTGCTGAGGATCGTGCTCAGAACAATGTTTTTGTCCTCGATGGCAAGGCCCGTAAACATCACGCCGACCGTAATCCGGTCCTTATACCATCCGACGATATCCGTCTCACGCGTCGACGACAGCATTGCGGAGAGTATCCGATCGAGCGGCTTGCCATGCTTTTCGGTGCGCTGAGGATTGCCGGCTTCCACCAGCATGAGCAGGAAAGGTTCCCGCGACCTCTCTGTCCTTTTGCGCTCAATGGCGATCATCCTTTTGAAGCTCTCTTCATTCAGGACGACGCGCTCCTCCGTCGACAGGAAGTCAAACAGCGAGTCGGCCGGACGGGAAGCATCTTCAACACGTAGCAGAGTCACGGGTTTACTTCTCTCTCCACGAGTCCATTGTGTTCGTCTTCGCGCGATGGGCGTGTTCGTGGACTGCCGCATTCGGGCGCTGGGGGAACAGACAACTGCGTGTGACTGCTGGCTGTTACGACAGGGGGATGGCGGCACGGTCCTAAAATCTGACCGATTTCCGCCTAGAGAATTCAGTCGGCTGCGTTCTCTGCAGGACGGCGGTACGAATAATACTCGTTATCGGAGGAGTTTTTCGAGGAATTCAGTACTGCGCCAATTACCTTTTTTGACTCCAGTCCCTCAAGCCCCCGTTGCAGATGGCGCTTCTGCGTCGTCCCCTGGCGCGTGACCAGCAGAATTCCGTCTGCCTGCCGTGTCCAGACGCTGGTATCGGCCAGGGGCAGAACCGGAGGCGAATCAATGATGATCCAGTCGAACCAGGCGGCCAGTTGCTCCATCAGTGCCGGCAGCTTTGTCGATTCGAGCAATTCCAAGGGACTGACCGGCGCGTACCCCGCCGGAAACAGCCAGATGCCGCCCGGTTCAAGTCTATAGAGGCTCGATATCAGACTGCGCCCACCTTCCAGCCATTCACAGAGCCCGGGATATGCCTTGAGGCTGAACACCTTCGACAGCGTTGGCCTTCGTACATCTCCTTCCAGCAGCAATATCTTGCGCCGGGTAGAGGACGCCAGCGCGCAGGCGAGGTTTGCAGAGACCATGCTCTTGCCTTCCTGCGGAATCGTGCTGGTGATGAGCAATTTTTTGAGTTCGCGGCTCCTACGAAGATGACGCAACCGCACGCTCAACAGTCGGAAGGCCTCGGCAGCTGGACTATCGATGTCCGAAACGGTGACCAGTCGGTTTTGCGGCGTCAGAGACAAGTGCAGCGTCTGGCACTGAGCCAAATCTGCCGAGTCATCGTTGGCGGCTCGATCATCGAGCTCCCCCTCAGCAACAGATGAGGACTTGGCCAATAGATGGTCCTTGTCGAAGGACAGTGCATTGACAGGGCCGAGCTGTTCCAGCTCCAGCGCGGTGTTCCGCAGTGAAGCTGCGCCCCGTTCGGCCCGTTCAAGCAACTCGGTAACCGCCGCGAGCGGGGACACAGGCTTACCCGAGCGTTCCGCCTCGGACCGTTGCAATGCGTCAAATATATGGCTCATGCTTTGTTTGCCTCTGCGCCAATGACCTGCCTGCATGCGCGCCATTCGCAGGCTTTTGCATCGTGGTAACTACGTCCTGACTCGGGCCCACAAGTCTCTGGACAGTCGTTCCGTTGCCGTTGAAACTGTTTTCTCCAAACCCGGTCCGGTCCAGACGGAACTCGCGCGCCACCTCGTCGACAATCTCGGCAGGCACTTCCGGAAGCTGCCGCGCATAGGCCGCAATCAGGGCATTCTCGCTGATTGAGTTGATTAGACGCGGTAAGCCTTGCGAATGGTGAAAGATCCTCGCCATTGCCTTGGCGGAAAAAATTTCTTTGCGACTTGGATCCAGTCCGGCAATCTGCAGCCGTCGCTCGACATACTCGCGTGTCTCATCTTCATCAAGCGAGCCCAGATGCGCACGCAGTGCAATTCTCTGTTTGAGCTGCCGAAGGTCGACAGAATCTAGTTTCTCATCCAGCTCCGGCTGGCCTACCAGCACAATCTGCAACAGCTTTTCGTCGGTCGTCTCCAGGTTCGAGAGCAGGCGAACCTCTTCGAGGATCTCCTCGGAAAGGTGGTGCGCCTCATCAATGATCAGTACGGTCGTGAGCTTTTTTGAACCCCGACCGATCAGAAACTGTCCAAGCTCGAGCAGCAGTTCGCCTTTGTTCTTTCCTGCGGAGCGCAATCCGAAATCGGAAACAATGTACTGCAGGAACTCGGTAGGAGTTAGCCGGCCGTTGAACAAATATGCGTATGCGACATCCTTACTTGCCCGCAGCAGACGGAGCAGGCAGCGCAACAGAAGAGTTTTTCCAGTGCCGACTTCTCCGGTTACGACGATGAATCCTTTATGCCAGCGCACGCCATAGTAAAGAGCCGCCAGCGCCTCGTTGTGCCGCTTGGTTGAGACGAAACAGGTCGGGTCCGGTACGAGGTCGAATGGATTACGCGTAAGACCGAAGAAGGCTTTGTACATAACGTTACCGACGGCTAGCTTTGCAGATAACTGAACGCGGACCCCGCCAGAATACAGATCAGCACCACCGCTGCTATAGCCCAGCCGAGCACAATCCTTCGTGCGCTCCGACGTTTATCGCTTGCGGTAAGTATCTCCGGCACCTCGGATATGACCGCAGTATGTAACATCTTCTTGATCTGCTTATCGCTATGCAACCGGTCATCCAGAAACTCCAGCAAACCAACGACTAGCCCACCGAGGAAGATGCCAACGAACAACCCCATGCCGCACATCTTAATCCGCTTAGGAAAGGCTGGTTTCATAGGTAAGCTGGGCGGGTCGATGATACTAAACCGCTCCCCCTGCTGTAACTGCTCCATGTTCGTTGCCATGCGGGACTCGTTTTCCTTTTTCAGGAGATCGTCATAGTTGGCCTTAGACTGCTCATACCCGCGTGTCAGATCCGCCAACTGTTGCTCACTAGCGGGTTCCTGATTGAGCCGCCTCTGATATTCCCCGATCTTGCCGCTCAGATTGCCGATCGCCTGCTCGCGGTTTGTAATTTCAACCTGCGTGGAATGAAGTTGGCCCTGTAGCTGGATCAGCGTAGGATTCTGTATCGGATCGACAGCCTCGTGCGAAGCGGCGCTGGAATCCTGTTTGCGTGCGTTGCTTTTCAGCTCGGCGAGCAGGTTGTTCCGAGTCCGCTCTGTCTTCAGAATTTGGCTTTTGAGCTGCTGTACATCAGGATAGCTGTCCGTATAGTGCGAGCTAAGTTCGGTTAACTGCGCGTGCATCTTTTCCAACTGCTGATCAATGGCTGCCAAACCGTTTGGCGCACCGTCTGCACTGGTAGTGCCAGTCTGCAGGGTCCGATACTGATCGAGCATCGTCTGGAAATAGATCCGCTGCTGTTTCGCGGTGTTCAGCGCTTGCTGTTCATTCTGGTACTGCGACTGCAATCCACCTAGAATTTGCAGGTTCGTGGTCTGTTGAGTCGGCAACTCTCCCTCATGCAAGGACTGAAAATCGCGGATCTTCGATTCCTGCGCAGCCAGGCTTTGCCGCGCAGCCTCAAGCTGGCTTCCGATAAACTGGGTCGTGTCCTGGGACAGTTGCTGGCGCACCTTGAGATTTTCATCGATGAACAGATTGGTCAACTTACTCGTGACCTGTTGGGCGATCACAGGACTAGGTGCCGTGTAGTTGATCCGGAACGCCGTAATCGCTTGATCTCGATCGCGCACCAATTCGATCTCGATATCCTTCCGCATGCGCTCCACTTTGTCGTCTGGGCTGAGCGGATGATCTTTGCGCTCGTAAAGCTTCATATTGTCGATGATGAGCAGAAGTCGCGTGCGGCTGAGAATCTGTTGTGAGATGCTCTGCAACCGTGCCTGCAGATCGTCGTTCACGTTCGCCACGACATAGTTCTTGGGTATCGTCGGCTCTTCGACCAGGATCAGTGTGCTCGATGTGTAGCGCGCCTGCAGAAACCAGATGGATCCCCAAACCACAAGCCAGCCAAGAAACAGCGGAATCAGGAACTGGATGTGACGGCGCCGAATCAGGTCGACATAGCGACCCAGATCAACCGGTTGAGCTTCCTGCTCTTCGAAATTTTCTTCCATGATTACCTGCCGATCGGACGCCGAAAATCCCAGGAAAATGTAGCCATAACCCGATCCGTATTCGGGTTGCTAGCTATCGACGAAATCGCGTGATAGCTGTTCTGGATGCGATCGTATCTGAGTGCCGCCCGGGTGTGGGGAGAAAGTGTCCGTCCGAGCGAAAGCGATGTGGTGAACGAATGTCCGCCAGGGCTGGCTAGTGGGAAAAGCGGAGTGGCATTCTTGCTGATTGTGTAATTGACGTCCAATCCTGAATCCCACAACCGGGAAAACTTCCAGAGGCCTTGAGCTCCGGCGCTCTTGGAATAGAATGCTCCGAGTAAGCCGCCGCCGCCAGTCACGGATCGTGAAAAATCAGCCGCGAACGCGCTGTGACGACCTCGCCAGCCCATGCTGGTCGTAAACGCAGGAGACCACGAGCTAGTCGTCGGAAACGGCGCATGGGATGCTTTGTAATACTGCGGTCCGCCGGCCAGAGACAGCGAGAAGGTTTCTGTCAGATAGATAGTATAAAAGCCGTCGACTGTATGTGTCTGCGTTTCGTATTGCGTTCCCGTGGGAGTTGCAAGAGTCTGTTCATATAGGTAGATCGCACCCAAATACTGAGAAGCGGAAAGGCGGTGATTGTAGAAGGTCCCCCCACCGTATGATTCCGAATCGAACAGGCCAGTGGTCTGAGAGCTGTTGCCATAACTCAGGTTCCCCACATCTCCCAAGCCGCCAATCATCCCATGCGGGCTGAACTGGTAGGATAGTTCAGCATTTGCAATGTTGGTCAAGCGTTCCCCGAACGGCACAATGATCCCGGGCGCCGTTGCCGACGTTGACCCGGAAATGCCGCCCGTCCCAATCTGATTGAATCCGCTCGAGCTCCTCACCAGTGTGTCGCCCAAGCTCATGGAGAGCCGCGGACGGAAACGATATTGGACACTGAACGCTGCGCTATGATCTGCCTCGTTCAGCGAACTCGAAGGCTCATAGAAGATGAAGTTTGGATTGTAACTTGCCGACATGTCCAACCGCGCCGAGGTTGTGTTGAATGCAATCGACGGCCGAATCACGATGGTTGTGTCGCCCTCCTGCCCCGGACTACCTGAACCCGAGTAAAGGTTGTCGATGTAACCAGCCCCCCCACTGATGCCCCCGCTGAGGTAGTTTGACCGCTCTTCCATGCCACCTTCCACGCGGTACGATTGCCCGCTCACCGGCGGCGGCTTCAGCATC
The DNA here is from genome assembly GCA_963797895.1 of uncultured Acidobacteriaceae bacterium. Lineage (GTDB taxonomy): Bacteria > Acidobacteriota > Terriglobia > Terriglobales > Acidobacteriaceae > KBS-83. Next base: position 373,364 of record CAWCRD010000002.1, on the reverse strand, counting down.
GAGCTCTGTGGCGAGGCGCTCGCCTGGGCATCCGCGGAGGATTGGAACACCAACGAGAGCGGCACAACCAGCGCAACTGTTAACACTCGCGTAAGCATACGATCTCTCAGGGCACAACCACAGTGTCGCCCGGTTCCAGCTTGATATTCTGCTCGGGATGCTTGCCCTTGACTACGTCTTTGTAATTGAATGCAAGCCGCGTCTGGCTTCCGCCAGGAGCCGTGCGAAGAACGTAGATTCCCTTCTGTTTCGCGAAATCCTGAAACCCGCCGGCAGTCGCAATGGCATCCAGCACCGTCGTCGTACTCGCCAATGGATAGGAGCCAGGTCGGCCCACGCGCCCGAGGATGTTGAATTTCTCGCTGTTGATCTGCTGCACCATGACGTTGACATCCGGGTTGGTGATGTACGTCTTCAATTTGGACGCGATGTCCTGCTCCAGCTGTAAGGGCGTGCGACCGGCGGCCTGAAGTTCTCCGACTAGCGGCAACGAGATCTTGCCATCTGGCCGGACCGGGACAGACTTGGAAATCTCGGGCTCCTTCCACACCGTGATCGCGAGAACATCGCTGCTTCCGATCAGATACGCGGCGTCGTGAGGCTTGGTCGCCGCGCGGACAGCGGCACTGGAGCTTTCCGCCGACGGGACTTGCTGAGCCGCCGCTGGCGCATGGACAAAGCCAATCGCGGAAAGCACGATCAGCAGAAATCCGGCACCGTTCGTGACATCTTTAGTTCTTTTCATTACGACTCCATCAGCACTGGACACGGAGAGGCACAGACCCGGTACGCATGGCCAGCACCCGATCTCGCCAACGTGCAGTTCACGCGACTGGTGCGGCAGCGCCCTGAATTGACGCAACGCCGGTTTGCAGCGCGGTATACAAGCCGTCGGAGGTCTGCCGGGCTGGAACAGGCTCCGAAATCAATTCGATATCAGAGGCATCGATCTCAACTGCCACCGACTTTGCCAGCATGTCCACAGAAAGCACCAGCCGGTACTGGTTCTTCTTGCGGACGAGGATTCCCTCGACACCCTCAAGCGAGCCCCGGGCCACCCGCACCCGATCTCCGCATCGTAGAAAGGGATGAGGCTCCATGCGGAAAGGACCTTCAACAGTCCGGCGGATTGCGTCGATCTCTTTCTCTGGGATCACTGCTATCCGATCGCCATGAGTAAGGGCCATGTGCACGCCAGGCGTGCTGAGAATCTGAAACCGACGATTCAACCCACCACGAACAAACACGTAACAGGGGAAAAGAGGCAAGGAAAGCAGCTTCTGCCGGTCCTTCCAGCGGCGGATCGAATCGTAAAGCGGAAGGAATACCTCGAAGCCCTTCGCGGAGAGTACATCCACCACCACCTTCTCATGCTGATGGCGTGTGTAGATCGCCCACCACTGATGCTCTCCATTGCTAGCGGTATCGACTGCGTGCGGAGCCGGCATAGTCATTCTCTCCACAATTCAAAATCACGGCCTAGGATTGATGCAATTAAACGTAGCTTCGCCCTGTGGGCTACAGCCCCTGTTTTTTACTTCCCTGCTTTAGACCCGGCGCCGATCCAGTAACCCGATGTTAGAGCCGTTCCCCGGTCTACAACACCGGGGCGCCGCTACTTCTAGAGTGAAACGCAGTTCAAATACGCTTCAATAAATCCAGTGGTTACATCTCGTGAATGTTTGAGAAAACCTGGTCCACAGTTCGTAAGCTTGAATTGTTTGAGGGAAATCGCAAATACACAATTCGGCTCGCAAAGGGGGATAAAACAGCGGCTATTGTGTATTTCGACAATCTCACAACCGATCCACGCAGAGAACCTTCAGCAGAACATCCATCGTCCAAAACAACCGTAAAAACCTTACTGTTTATGTTTAAGTACCGAGGCCAATTCGGCCGGGATCAACATGCCCGGTATCTCTATTCGTCCCGAACAGCTCTTATTTTTCTTCCCATCACCGCCAAACAGTCACACCATTCAAACCATTGAGTGCAGGAATTTAGTCGTCTATTACTGCTCGATATCACGCTCGAACGGCTCCTGCACTTTCAGTAGCCATGCACAAAATTGGCTGATCTCTCGCGAAGCTAAGAATAAGTGATTCCAGCCGGAAGGCAAGAGCCCATCGGTACTATGGTCAGATCACCACATAGTGCCATATCTCCATCACTATAGTTTGATGGAAGGTAACATGCACCAGTTCAGTACAGGCGCTTTCGACGATTTTGGCAAGTAATTTCACTTCCGGGCAGGATGCGCACGGTTAACGATCTATAAACATCGATAGAAACTGGTCTGCGTGCCACAAAGCCTGCCGGATAATCCCAATCTTCAGTATGTAAAGCGGACTGCTTCACTGCCAACGACATCCAGGCATTTAGACCGGTATAAACTCTGGCCTGCCCAACGTGCGCCGGAATTCGAAGCCAGTTCACTTCCCGCAACGGACTTCGTCTTCCGCTTGGCTTCCGGTGAGAGAACCACCGCCTCTTAAATCCGAAGTACCGCAGGTGTTGTAATGGTGAGTATTGCTGAATACGCACAATATAAGCTGCCGTACACCCCGCAGTGACCGGCGAGCTCAACGTCCCGCCGATCCCGCGTCCGCGTCCTAGTGGCTATGCTCGGCGCGCCGTGAAAACCTGCTCACGACCCGCCAAGCCAATTTACGGTACGCTCAGCGTGATCTGGTTCGACGCGCTGCTCTCCAGTCCACTCGCGTCCACGCTCTTCACCTCGTATACATAAGTTGTTCCGCTCTGCACTGCATTGTCTGTGTAGCTCTCCGGGCTATTCGGCGACGTGTTCAGCTTGGCGAACGATCCGCCACTGCCCGTTGAGCGGTAGATGTTGTACCCGGCCACAGGATCAGCCGAGCTGGCAGGAGCATCCCAGCTCAGATCGATCTCGTGCTGCGTCGCAGTTCCAGTCCCGCTCAGCTGAACTTGCGTTGTCGCTCCGCTGCTCGAATTACTGCTGATCGACAACTGCCCGGTTACTGCTCCGGCGACGGTCGGATCGAACTGCACATTGAGCGTGGCAGACTGGTTCGGATTGAGCGTCACCGGGAAGCTCACTCCCGAATCGCTGAAACCCGCTCCCTTGAGCGCTGCCGAACTCACCGTTACCGGCGCCGTGCCCGAAGACGTCAGTCTCAGGGTCAGCGTTGCCGTGGAGTTCACCGGGACATCGCCAAATGTCAACGACGTCGTGCTGACTTGCAGTTGCGCAGTCGCCGTGCTTGTTCCCGTGCCGCTGAGCTGTACCACGCTGGTTGCGCCCGTCGACGAATTGCTGTTGATTGTCAACTGGCCCGTCGCCTGCCCGGTCGTTTTTGGGTTGAACTGCACGTTCAATGTCACGCTCTGATTCGGATTCAGTGTGACTGGGAAGGTCGCACCCGAATCCGCGAACCCGGTCCCGCTCACAGCGGCCGAGCTGACGGTCACCGGCGCTGTGCCGGATGAGGTCAGCGTCACCGGAAGCGTCGCCGTCGAGTTCACCGCGACATTGTCAAACGCGAGTGAGTTCGCGCTCACCGTGAGTTGTGCACTGGCGGATACTGTTCCGGTGCCGTTCAGTGGAATCTTCGCGGTACCACCGCTGGCGTCGCTGGTGATCGATAGTTGCCCTGAAGCCGCCCCGGCAGCACTGGGATTGAATTGCACCTGCAGCGTTGCCGTCTGATTCGGATTGAGAGTCAGCGGGAAGCTCGCGCCTGAGACGCCGAAGCCCCGTCCCGTCACGTTTGCCGCCGTGATCGTCACGGGAGCCGTTCCCGATGATGTTACGGTGACAGCCTTGTTGGAGGTTGCGTTAAGCGGGACATCGCCGAAGTTCACTGCCGTCGGATTGACTGTCAGTTGCGGAGAAGGGGCCGTCGTCCCACTTCCGCCCAGCGAAACGGTCGAGGGTCCGGAGCTGTCATTGCTCGCCACTGTGAGCGTACCGCTGTCCGACCCTTCCGCCGTGGGCTCATACGTTACAGTCAGCGTCAGTTGCTGGTTGGGCTGCAGAGTCACCGGCAGCGAGGTCGTGCCGTCGCTGAACTGCGCGCCCGATACCGTGATCGCGCTGATCGTTAGCGGAGCATTCCCGCTGGACGTCAGCGTCAGGCTCTTGGTCGACTTCGATCCAACCATAACGTGCCCGAAGCTGATCGACGTTGGCGAGAGCGTCAGGTCTGCAGCAGGAACCGCGTCCCCAGTCCCGCTCAGTGGGACATTCGCAGTTCCGCCGCTTGCGTCGCTGGTGATCGATAGTTGCCCTGAAGCCGCCCCGGCAGCACTGGGATTGAATTGCACCTGCAGCGTTGCCGTCTGATTCGGATTGAGAGTCAGCGGGAAGCTCGCGCCTGAGACGCCGAAGCCCCGTCCCGTCACGTTTGCCGCCGTGATCGTCACGGGAGCCGTTCCCGATGATGTTACGGTGACAGCCTTGTTGGAGGTTGCGTTAAGCGGGACATCGCCGAAGTTCACTGCCGTCGGATTGACTGTCAGTTGCGGAGAAGGGGCCGTCGTCCCACTTCCGCCCAGCGAAACGGTCGAGGGTCCCGAGCTGTCATTGCTCGCCACTGTGAGCGTACCGCTGTCCGACCCTTCCGCCGTGGGCTCATAGGTTACAGTCAGCGTCAGTTGCTGGTTGGGCTGCAGAGTCACCGGCAGCGAGGTCGTGCCGTCGCTGAACTGCGCGCCCGATACCGTGATCGCGCTGATCGTTAGCGGAGCATTCCCGCTGGAGGTCAGCGTCAGGCTCTTGGTCGACTTCGATCCAACCATAACCTGCCCGAAGCTGATCGACGTTGGCGAGAGCGTCAGGCCTGCAGCAGGAACCGCATCCCCAGTCCCGCTCAGTGGAATCTTCGCGGTACCACCGCTGGCGTCACTCGTGATCGATAGTTGTCCTGAAGCCGCCCCGGCAGCACTGGGATTGAATTGCACCTGCAGCGTTGCCGTCTGATTCGGATTGAGTGTCAGCGGGAAGCTCGCGCCTGAGACGCTGAAGCCCGGTCCCGTCACGTTTGCCGCCGTGATCGTCACGGGAGCCGTTCCCGATGATGTTACGGTGACAGCCTTGTTGGGGGTTGCGTTAAGCGGGACATCGCCGAAGTTCACTGCCGTCGGATTGACTGTCAGTTGCGGAGAAGGGGCCGTCGTCCCACTTCCGCCCAGCGAAACGGTCGAGGGTCCCGAGCTGTCATTGCTCGCCACTGTGAGCGTACCGCTGTCCGACCCTTCCGCCGTGGGCTCATAGGTTACAGTCAGCGTCAGTTGCTGGTTGGGCTGCAGAGTCACCGGCAGCGAGGTCGTGCCGTCGCTGAACTGCGCGCCCGATACCGTGATCGCGCTGATCGTTAGCGGAGCATTCCCGCTGGAGGTCAGCGTCAGGCTCTTGGTCGACTTCGATCCAACCATAACCTGCCCGAAGCTGATCGACGTTGGCGAGAGCGTCAGGCCTGCAGCAGGAACCGCATCCCCAGTCCCGCTCAGCGGCACGTTCGCAATTCCGCCGCTTGCATCGCTGGTCAACGCCAGATTTCCGCTGAACGAAGCCGCAGCATCCGGGCTGAAAGCGATCGAGAGCACTACCTGCTGCCCCGGATTGAGCGTCGCAGGCCAGCCTGTGATGCCCGCCGGATATGTCGCGGAGCTGATTTTGAAGTTCTGCCCTGCCGTGGTAGCCGAGGAGATCGTCACCGGCGCGGTTCCGGAGGAGGTCAGCGTAAGCTGGTGCACCGCCTGAGAGCCCATCTCCACATCGCCGAAATTCAAGCTCGAATCGCTCAGGGTGAGGCCTGGAGCGCTGCTGTTTGTCCCTGCCCCGCTCAGCGACACGTTCACCGGCGACCCCGTATCGGTCGCAAGGCTCAACTTCCCATTCGATGCACCGGCTTTTGCCGGATCGAAGACCAGGTCAAACGTCACCCGTTGCCCAGGCTGCAAAGTCAGCGGAGCAGAAAGCTTAGCAATCGGAACGCCCGCATAGGTTGCCGTGTAGCCTGCGCCCGTGACACTGCCGCCGCTGATGGTAGCCGGCGCCGTTCCGGTGGAAGTCACCGTTAGGCTCTTTGTCGACTTCGAACCGACCGCCACCTGTCCGAAGCTCAAGCTGGTTGCGCTTGCCGAAAGCGAAGGGGCGGGCGCGGCGGTTCCCTTTCCATGCATCGGAACCTTTGCCGATGCATTCGTCGTCGAGTTGCTGGATATCGTAATGCTGCCGGTCGCATCGCCTTCCGCTGACGGGCTGAACTTCACCTTCACGGCCATCTGCTGGTTTGGCCGCAGCACTTGGGGCAGCGCCATAGGAGGACCGAAGAACGATCCACCAGCCACCGCAATGGACTTGATCGTCACCGGGGCCGAGCCGTTTGAGACCAGCGTGATTGTCTTCGATCCCGAAGAGCCCACCGTCACGTCGCCAAACTCAACACTCGCCGGAGCCGAGAACGAGGCTGATGTAGTCCCAGTTCCCGTAAGGCTGATCGTACTGGGGCTGCCAGTCGCGTTGTCCGTCAGCGTGATTTCCCCTTGCTGAGCGCCCCCGGCCAACGGAGCAAACGTCAGCGGCACCGCGATCTGCTGCCCCGGAGCCAGGGTCAGCGGCAGTTTTAGTTTCCCTGTCGCAAACGCATCGCCGCTCACAGCAAGCGACTGGATCACTACGGCTGCCGTTCCGCTCGATGTCAGTGTCAGGGAGGTAGAGCCCTGCGAGCCCACGGCCACCGAGCCGAAGTCCACCGTGGTGCTGCTCAGCGTGAGCGCCGGAGCATCCGGAGGAGCCGGCGTCGAGCTTGTACCGTTGCCTACCAGACTGACCGCCACGTAAGAAGACCCCACCGCATCGCTTCCAATGACGAGCTTGCCAGCTTCTGCGCCGGCCTTTGTCGGAACGAAAGTCACCGGCAACGTCAGCGACTGGCCGGGCTGCAGCGACAGAGGCAGCGCGGGTGCCTTCGCGGAAAATCCGTCGCCGCTGGCGCTGAGCGCGCTAACGTCGAGCGCGGCTGTTCCCGTTGAGGTGAGGGTGAGGGTCTGCTGAGCGTTTCCGCCGATCGGCACGCTGCCGAACTGCAGCGCTGTGCTGCTCACCTGCATGGCAGGACTGCCGGATGTGGGCGGGGGGGTGCTCTGCGGCTGTTGGCCCGTACCGGACACCGCGACTGCCGACTTCCGATCTCCGCTCTGGATCACGACCTGCGAGTCGTAGTCCTTCGCGGCTGTTGGCGCGAACGTGACCTTCAGACTCGCCGATCCGCCGGCAGCGATCGTCGTATTTGCCTGGTCGGAAGACAGCGCGAATGCGGGATCGGCCACCTGCATTCCGCTCAGGGTTACGGCAGTCAAACCCTGATTGTGCAGCGTGACAGTCGCCGCCTGGGTCTTGCCCACCTGCACTGCCCCGAATGAGACCGAGTTGGGGTCCACTGTTAGGGGAAGCGTGTTGTACGCGATGCCGCAACCTGCCAACTGCACCATCGCCAGCAGCGAAAAAGCAAGCCACAGGATGGAAGAAGTGATCGAAAAATGTCGAGCAACGCTCGTACGAAACAAGGGGAAGCAGATCGGGCTGTTGGCCTTCGGGGGAAAAGCTTGCACTGGCACATCTCCTTCAACTCGACACAATCGGAGGAAGAGAGAGCCACGGCAGACAGCAGTCCCCGCAGACAAAAGTTGTCTGATGAACGGGGGAGGAAAACCCGGAAAAATCTGTGGCCACCAGCCGCCCGCTATCGAATACGAATACGGCGCAAGCAGCCCTTATGCCTGTCTTCGATAAGTGGGTTGAATAAACCGCTTACCTTTCGAGATAGTGTGCTGTAGATATGAGCGAAACTATATCACCCAAAAGATGCAGACCAATGAGGCCACCCGCCGGAAGGCGCAATGCATTCGGGGACCGCGCCAGTGGCCCATTTCCCGCGTAGTGTCAAGCTGCAGGAATCTATGACGCGCAATGTAGATTGTTCTTACTTTGTGAATAGAACGAGCCATCACTGATATAAGTCTTGCCTAACACGTCGGGTTAGTTTTCCGCGTTAGACACAAGCCATCATTCTGAGCGCAGCCGAAGAACCGGCAGTTTTTCACAGGCCACCAACATGATCGGGCGGCTCGTTTTCACGCAACGCGCACGGTAGGTCTTTCCTCACAACCGTTGACCAGAACGATCAGGAATCCCTTTCGGGAATGGCCGAGCTCTCCAATTGATAATGTACTTTTGTGCCATATTGCCTTGGATCCGCCTCGCCCCGGAAAATCGAGATTGTAATAACCTTCAAAAAGTAAAAAAAGCCACCGCTTTAGTGACTTTTTACTCCTTCGATCGCTTTCGCGGGAAAACCGACTCCGGCATTTACCGGATCATTTTCTTTCTCCGAGATCAGATGCGATGTTGCGCAGCCAGCAGGCGGCAGCCATGCACGCAGAAGGCGTTGGAGCCGCACGAGATCGCGATATGGATAAATTTCAGGTTTCGAAGTGGCGGACGCACGACCGTCTTGAGCACTGCGGCCAAATGAATCACGTAGTTGCCGGAGATACTGGTGCGACTACAACAGCACCTGTTTATATGGATAACATTCGCGCGAGTGAAAGATGCCTTGCACTCATGAAATCCGGACTGGCCGTCCGGGTAACAGCGCCGGCGGCGCGTTCCTTCGTAGAGACGAGCGCTTCCATACTTCACCGAAACGATGTGCGTGACGAATGCAGCCACGCCGGCGGCAGCGGTCATCACTACGAACATGTCAAACTAAAGGACATGACGGTACTTAGCGGGTTCGTCCGCGGGTCCGACGCTCGCACCGGAAAGCCATTTCCCGAGGAATGTGAACAACGGTATGAAACGAAAAACAAGGAGACCTGACAGATGACTTATGTGCCCGATGGTGGACGGTATGAGGGAGCTCAGTTTCGACGGTGCGGGCGCTCAGGCATCGTGTTGCCACCAGTATCGCTCGGCCTGTGGCAGAACTTCGGCGGGGTCGATGTCTTCGAGACTGGCCGGGCAGTGATCCGGCGAGCGTTCGATCGAGGCGTCACCCATTTCGATTTGGCGAACAATTATGGGCCACCGTATGGATCAGCCGAGGAGAACTTCGGAGAAATTTTGCGAAGAGATCTCCACAGCTACCGAAATGAGCTCGTGATTTCATCAAAGGCTGGTTGGGACATGTGGCCCGGCCCCTATGGCGTGGGCGGCTCACGCAAGTATCTGCTGGCGTCGCTGGATGAAAGCTTGCGGCGGATGGGCCTTGAATACGTAGACATCTTCTACTCGCACCGGCCGACGATGGATGTGCCGCTTGAAGAAACAATGGGTGCGCTCGTGCAGGCAGTCCGGCAAGGCAAGGCTTTGTACGTGGGCATCTCTTCGTATAGTCCCGAGCGAACACGCGAGGCGGCACAGATTCTGAAGAGCGCAGGCGTACCGCTGCTGATTCATCAGCCGTCGTATTCGCTGCTGAATCGCTGGGTAGAGAAGGACTTGCTCACCACGCTTGAGGAACTGGGGGTAGGCTGTATTGCGTTTTCGCCTCTGGCCCAGGGACTCTTGACGAACAAGTATTTGAACGGGGTGCCAGAAAATTCGCGGGCAAAGGCGGAAGGTTCGTTTCAGAAGGAGTTTCTAAGCGAAGAAAACCTCAAACGTGTGCGGGCACTGAACGAGATTGCGCGTGGACGTGGCCAAACGCTCGCGCAGATGGCAATTGCGTGGGTGTTGCGGGACAGAAGGATCACCTCCGCGCTCATCGGAGCTCGCAATGTAGAGCAACTCGATAATTCGCTCGATGCGATTACGAAACTCCAGTTCACAGCTGCTGAATTGAATGAGATTGATCGCCATGCGCAGGAAGGAGCGATTGATATCTGGAGGGATGCCCGCGAGGGGACCGCATAGGAAACGTGACCGATTGAACTAGCGAAAGAAACGGCGCATAGTTTGCGAGTAAAGGCAGCCGTGAGGCCTACGGCTCGCGGGCTGACATGGCTCGCGATCGATATATGGGCTTGTCCATATCTAACCTCCGGCCCTTCGTCCCTTGTCGCAACGAAGTAGATCAGGAGCGGGCTTTGGTAAGGTCTTAGAAAATAGCAGATCCGGAGCGGAAGAACTGGAGCCAATATCTGCTTGATGAAGCAGATTTCGGATGGTGGACGCGGTAGGAATCGAACCTTACAACCTGTCGATTAAAAGATGAATCCTGAGAATGTGCCCACAAGGTGTCCGATAGTTCCCTTCTCTCCTTTTTTCAGAGGCTTGCGCCGGCTTCGCATGTCCTGATTCATCCGGAATAGCCCGCATTTTCCCTCTGGAGAGGGGTACACTCCAATCCTTGACTCTACTCGAAGTACCAGCGTGCGGAGGTCGCCTCTTCCGCAGCAGGCCGAGCGTGACCGGCTGGATCGTTGCAGGATGCGCGGTCGTGAATGTGCTCGTTGTGATTGTTCTTGCATGCTTGAATGTTCAGTACTGCGCGCTGCCGAACGTTCCGCAAAGGCCGCAGAGGCGCAAGCAGCTGCACCGAAAGATCAGGCCGCTGCGGCTATTGCCAGTTTGGAAGCACTCAAACGGACGCATCAACGCCGAGAGGAAGACGATAAGCTCAAGAGTCGAGCTGGCTTGAACTTTCTGAAGCAGCAAGCACGCGAGCTAAAGAACAACATCGGGCAGGGAAACTCGATTCGGTTGGACATCCATGATGCTCAGGGCCTCTGGAGTGAAGCTGAAAGGATCATCAAAACCGCAAGGACGGAATTGATCGCGGAACTGGACGGGCAGACTGCGGCATGGATAAGATGAAACTGCTGCAGCTGCAATATGAAGATTTGCGTCGCAAGGGCGGCCGCAGCAGCGCGTCTGAGATTGAGAACCAGCCAAAGCCACTGCATTTTGCACAAGAGCGCCTCGTTCATCTCGATAATATTGAGCGACAGCTTTAGCCCCAATTCAATGCCAAATCAGCCGCACAACTTCGACCTGACCCCTCCCTGCACCAGCTGCGGATAACCGGATTCCGCCGGCGGAGATCTTGCGGCCTGGCTTTGACCTGGTGCTCTGCCCGAAGTTTGTGGCAAGACCGCATCCCGGCCGGCCAACCCCAAAAAAAGAACCCTGGCCGGAGCCAGGGTAGGAAAGAGGATAGCACTCGATTGTTAGGCAGATTGGCTGTGCTTCCTGTGATCATTTGTGAACTCCAGCGGGTTGTTCAACCATGCCGATAGCCGAACACTCGACTGCATTAACCGGCCCATTTCGGGAACAGCAAGCTCGCGCCGCAAGCGAGCGGCTTTAGTTCCCACTTGCGCCCGAACCGCTGCTTCTCATCGCAGCCTCAGCAAATTATTGTGCCCAGGCGCAAGCGGGATCTGAATCGTGCCCTGACCCCATCGCCGGCGACAGTCGTCAAATTCAGCGGGCTGCGCCGGCGTCGCACCCAGATAAGCCAGGAGGCGCCGTAGAGTGTCCGCGCTCGCGATCTTCACGCGCGGGCCGAGCACGGTTGTTTGAACGGAAACTCATTTGTCCGGATAGCCGAGTATTCGGCCATATGCCGCGACTTCCGACTTGCCGACTTTTACGTCCGGGTCGGTTGCTCTCAACTGTTATTGAGTGAATTGGCGATTTGCTGACAAGTGAGCAGAAGCAGGAGCGTCAACTCCGGTTGGCCGACGTCGGAAGTAAAAGCAAAAGAATTTGCGTTTCATTACTCACTTGAGCAACGAGTGGGCCAGCGGAGTCTTGACGCAACACGCCCAATCAGAGACGCTAGGCCAATCAGTCTAGCTTTGCGTACTCGGTGCGGGCTCGCTTCAGGATCGGTATCTCGGGGTCAGCTTCTTTCCAAAGCTTGAGGAAATCCTCGTATGCAGTTTTGGCCTTAGCTTTGTCTCCCGATAGTGCGATCGCTCTGCCGAGTTGCAAGTGCGCCAGTGCTCCGATGGGATCGTTAAAGGCGAGCCCGCGGTGATCCAGAATTGTTTGAAACTGCTTGGCAGCCTCGGCCCCCTGATGTGTGGCCAGGTAGGCCTCCCCGCGGAAATAGACCGGATAAAACATTCCGAAAAAAGCGAAGAAGGTGCTTCCGGTCACAGTCAGCTCATGAGAAGTGGCGGTCTGCAGCAGTTGGATCGCCTTTGCAGGCTCATTATGGTTCAGTGCGTCGAGCCCGCGAAGCGCTGGGAGGTAATTGAACCGGACGGAGGTGTCCTCCGGGAACCGGCGCTCCAGATCGTCCGCAAGCACCTGCGATTGGGACGCATCTCCGGATATGGCAAGTGCGACAGCGGCAGCGTACTCTACATCGCGGCCTCTTGACAGATCGAGCGCTGCCTTAGCATGCTGGCTTGCAGCCGCCGTATTCCCGAAGAGAGCCTGCCACACTGCGCCAGATGCTTCAAAGGTAGCTGCCGGTTCATGTTGACCAGCCTCCTGAGCGACGTCGACCGCATGTTGTGACTTACGGGCTGCTTGGCGAAGATGACCGGAGTATGCTGAGGTCAAAGAATCGGCTTGGGCGACCCATTCTTCCGATCCAGAGATCCCGCGGCTCGAAGTCACCACCTCTTGCATTCCGGCCGTGTCATCTCTCATGAAAGAGATGTAATAGCGCAAGACGGCGAACTCAGGGAAGTCAACCTTGCGATCTGTAGCTGGTCGCATGGCAGTCTGAGCATCGTTGAAACGGTCCATGAAATAGTAGCTGTAAGCAAGATTGACGTAAGCGATATTGAGATCGGGATCGAGCTCGATCGCCTTCCTCGCTTCTTTGATAGATTCCTCGTACTTGCCATCACCCTGATAAATAAACCCGGATATCAGTCCATGAGGCCGGGCATCGCGAGGATAGGTTTCCGCCCACAACTCACACGTCGTTTGCGCCTTCGCCAGATTGCCAGTCACCTGTCGGTCGTATGTGGTCGTGATGAAGAACTTCTCCGGGTCACTGGTGCGGTCTCGGAGTTGGTATGCCTTAGTCGTACTCTCGATCGAAAGCACCGACTCTCCGATACCGCTGTACCAGAGGCCAAGTTGTGCGTGTGCCAAGGCAAAGTTTGGATCGATTTCGATGGCGCGTTTGAGCGGCGGAATCGCCGCCGGAAAACCGCCGGTGAATCCAACTTTCCAAGATGCGCTAAAGGCTTTCAGAGCTTCCAGTGACGGCGTCGTGGCTTCATCGAGCGGAGTCGAATGTCTTTCAACCGTGGTGAGCGATTCGCCGACGCGGGTCCTGAATTTGCGGGCGATCCGACTCAGCGCGTTCAAAACATCTTCCTTTCTCGCGGCCTGTGCCTGTTCCTCGTCCAGGACGTCTCCGGTGCGGCAGTTCTTCGCACGCAGGCCGAGCACATACTGGCTTCCGATGGGGGCAATCGAACCCTCCAGAACGGCAGCGCTGCCAGTTCGCACGCAGATGTCTAGCGCGATCTCCGGAGTCAAAGGCGCCCCTGCCGGCTGACCCATCAACCGAAGCGTGCGATGGATGCGTTCATCCGCGATGAGGCTGAGAAAGGGAGACTGCTCGAGCTGTATCGCCAGCCCCTGGCGAAGTGTCTCGTCAAACATGGTATCGCCGGTAGTGTTGGCGAAGTCAGCGAGCACAACCGTATCTTTTGCGCTAAGCACCGCTGGGCGATGTGAAACGAACCGCCATATGCCGAGACCGATAGTAAGCAGGAAAACCCCCGCGGCGACTGCGATCCATTTCCGCGGCTTAGTCTCCCGCACTTCCAGCTGCATCGTGGAACGACTCGCGGCGATGATCGTAAACTCTTGATTGGGAAGTACTTGCACGCTCTCTGCGAGTCGGTACCCGCGGCCGGGGACCGTGATGATGTAGCGATGATCCTGCGCCGACTCTCCCAGCGCCTTTCGGAGCATGAAGACATTGCGGCTCAGGTTAGCCTCCTCGACAAAAGTGTCGGGCCAGACCGTCTTCATTAAGTCGTCTTTTGTAACTACTTCATTACTGTTACGGATCAGCACCAGGAGGATCTGAAACGTCTTCGAGGTCAGCGGAACAGACTCGCCGGCACGAAACAACGTCTCCTTCTCCGGATCAACCCGAAAGGGTCCGAACTCGTACATTTCCTTAGCCACGCTGTCTTGGACTCGCGGACATCGGGAGCACCTCGCTTCACAGCCTACGCTTGACAGTCGCGTTTGAATCGCAATTCTGAGCTCGGGCCGAGGTCTGACTGCTTGACCCAAGCTCGTCAAGGTGCTCATTCCTCTGTCACTTACTGGCCTGCGAGAACTTATCAGAAGTTTTCAAGTGGTCTGAAAGGACTTTCTGCACGGCCTGGCGGCAACCTGCTCCCGTTCCTGGATTCAAGTTCTCTCGAAAAGCAGGGTTTCCATGGCGAAGCAGACGAAGATCACCATCGAAACCGATTCCTTGCTAATCCTGCGGGGCCGAAGCTCCGTGTGTGCATGGTGCCCGCGGTGTGCCGCAGAAGTGGAGATGATCGCGATGAAAGACGTAGGTGTGATTTCGAACCTGGATCCGTATGCGCTGGAGGAATGGCTCCATTCGGAGGAGCTACATCGGTTGCAGGCACCCGATGGCTCGGCGCTCACGTGCCTGAACTCACTGATCGCCCGCATGCAGAAAACCAAAACCAGCTAACTGCGAGATTTGCGGTTGGCGAAACAGACAAGGATAAGCCAATGAAACCCAGATCGCTGTTTACCAATTCAGCTGTAGCTCTAGCAGCTCTTCTCGCGATGCCCGCTGGGGCCATCGCACAGCAAGCGCTCGAGCGGCACAGCAAGCACTTAAGCCGCTATACCGTCACCGACCTGGGCGTGTTGGGCGAGGGAACAAACAGCTCAGCCTTTGACATGAGTAATGCGGGCTGGGTGACAGGTTCTTCCAATCTGACTCCTGGCGGCCCGCAACATGCCTTCCTTTGGTACGGCGACGGGCCTTTGCGGGACCTCGGCACATTGGGCGGACCAAACAGCACCGCCGACGGCCCTAACGGGTTTGGCGAAGCGCCGATCATCTCCGAGATTGCCAAGAGGGATCCAGATGGCGAGGATTTTTGCGGTTTCGGCACTCACCTTCAATGCCGCGGAGCCATTTGGCGATTTGGCAGACTGACGGCCCTTCGCGGTCTGCCCGGCGGCCGCAATTCTATCGCGATAGGTATCAACAACCTGGGCCAGTTAGTCGGGTGGGCTGAGAACGGCATTCGCGATTCTACTTGCGCAACCGCGACGCCTTTTCAGGTCTACCACGTTGACGCCGTGAAGTGGGAGCCAAACGGCAAGATCGAAAAACTTCGTCCGCTCACGGAGATGGGCGATACCGTTGCATTCAGCTTCGGGATCAACGACCGCGGCCAGGCAGTCGGCTCGTCTGGTACCTGCGCTACCCAGGGTCTGCCACCGGCAAACGTAACCGGATTGCACGCAGTGCGCTGGGAACGAGACGGCTCACCCACCTACCTCGGCACGCTCGGAGACGCGCACAACACGAAGTTCAATGCTGCGGGCAGTATTAACGAGTGGGGCGTGGTGGTCGGGACATCGCAGTACACCGATGGCACCACTCATGCCTTCCTGTGGAGGAAAGCAACTGGTATGCGGGACATCGGCACGCTTCCTGGCGCCTTTGCGACGATAGCTCCTTGCTGTCACACCATCAACAACCGAAACGAAGTGGTTGGCTTTTCGGTCGACGGAAACGGGCCGACGGCCTTCCTCTGGCGGGACAACGTGATCACGGACCTGAACTCTCTGCTCCCGGCGAACTCGCCCCTGCATCTACTCTTTGCAGAATCCATCAATGACTCAGGAGAGATCGTGGGTCAAGGTTGCGTGTTGCCGGAGTGCACCGTACTGCACGCATTCCGGGCGACGCCTCGAAGAACGCGACGCTGATGAAGAGTCCGTGAACTGAAAATAATCAAGGGTAAGCGGCGACTGATTCTCGACGTTTACCCTTCTTCTGCGCGCCGCGGACCACTGTTTCTCTTCATGCCGAAGAACCGTGACCGCTCCGGAGTATGGCAGAGGTGAAATGCTCAGCATGACGACGTTCATTGCAAGGTGCGCAAAGTCGTATCTTCCCGCAGAAGTCCGAGTGACGGGCAGACTGGAAACTGAAGATTTCGGTTCTTGCCAACGGGCCGGGTCACTCGTTGAGGGTTCGCGTCCGATCTATTTCCCGGGAAGTGGACATAAACCGGCTTCTCGGACATTCGCACGAGCACCTCGATACCAGTCAACTCCTGAGTTGTCGGGCAAACAAGAACCTGAGGTCACTTCCATATGGTCGGCGAACAGGATGTAATCGACTAGGCCGCAAAGTCGCTTACAGTACTGTTGGCCTCAGGCGGGAGCACCGCAACTCTGAGCGTTGGTCAAGTGTCCAGGATGCCCGTTTCTCGAGCCAGCTACTTGGTCTTCTCGATCACTGCTTCCGGCTGTTGGGCGTATTCGGCCCAGGAGCCGTCATACAGGCTAATGTGTTTTGCGCCGGCCAGTTCGAGACCGAGCGCGACTACAGCGGCGGTAATACCAGATCCACATGTAGTGGTGATCGGCCGGTGTATATCCACATTTTTCGTGATGAAGAGTTCCCGAAGCTTCTCGGCGGTCTTTAGACGGCCCCCTTCGATCAGTTCGGTGAATGGGATACTGATAGCTCCGGGCATGTGGCCGGAGCTTATGCCGGGCCGAGGCTCCGGTGATGTACCAATAAAGCGACCGGCGGAACGGGCGTCCAGAATTTGAGCGTGCTCCGCGATCATCTGCCGGATCTGGGCGAATTCCTTCACTGCATCGTTGTTGAGTTTGGCGTGAAAGTTGGCCGGCGCGCGGTCAACGTGGCCCGTTTGTGTTGGGAATCCAGCTTCAATCCAGGCGCGGAGGCCGCCATCAAGAATGTAGACATCTTGTGTTCCGAAAGTGCGGAGCATCCACCATGCTCGAGGTGCGGAGAAGACGTCATCCTGCTCGTAGATGACAATGGCCATGTCATCGCCAACACCAAGAGTCGACATACTACGAGAGAACGCTTCGGGGGTGGGCAACATATGGGGCAGAGATGTGGAATGGTCGGACAGGTCGTCGATATCGAAGAAAAGCGCGCCAGGAATGTGCTTCGCGACGTACTGCGAGCGGGTCTCAACCGGCGGAATGACACCGACTGGAGGAAGCGTGGCGTCAAGGATAACGGTGCCGGGATCTTGAAGACGGTTGGCCAGCCAGGAGGGTGCGACCATCGGGTTCATGGAAACTAGCTTACTTTCTGCGGGGTTCTCACGAGGCATTCTCTAACAAGCTTATTGAAAAGCCCCACTTCGGACATCACGCTTCACTTCCGTATTACCCGTAACTCGGGAGTAAAGCTCTGTCCGAAAAGGCGACTATTCGGCCATGTGGCTCCATTTCTCGATGAGTGACTTGGCGATTTGTCGCCAATCACGGCCAAAATCATCGGGATGGCTCATCGACACTGGGAATTAACACGGGTTTCTCCGGCTATTCAGTGCGCAAGGCTTGCATCGGGTCGATTTTGGTGGCGCGCCTTCTGATGGCAAAGACATCTGTCAGCAGGGGCTGCGGCCGAAAAAATGCAATGCTGCGCGATCCATCTTGGGAATTTACATACGAGTTAGATTCGAACGGGCAGAGAGCACAACTCTCAATTCCTTACCGTTCGGAAAGACATCCCAATGCACGGTCTTGAATCACTCGACATCATCTTCACCGCTTCCCTTCGCCTGGCTAGACAGAGTCTTCCCGAAACATTGCGGGGGGACAAAAGGGGCACAGTGCAATAGCCAGCCAAGAGCGCAACGGCTCTAAATCATTGCATGTGAATGGTGGACGCGGTAGGAATCGAACCTACAACCTGTCGATTAAGAGTCGAATGCTCTGCCAGTTGAGCTACGCGTCCGGAAGGGGTGCTGCGGAGGGCTTAGTTGCTAACGGCAATCAGATTGCCGCTCTATTTTTATACCACGCTCGCGCTTAGAAGGTGAAGGCGATGCCACCTGAGATGGAACGGTCTGCCTGTGCGAAAAACAGCGTGCTGCCATCTGGTGTGACAAAGGGGCAATATCCCTGCGCCAGAAGATTCCGCATGTCGATCACAGCCTGCGTGCCGCCAGGAAGAATGCGGCCCACGCGTATCGGCTGGCGAAGAAGAACGCTCAAATAGGCGTCGCCCGCGGGCGACGCATAGGGGTTCACCGCCGTAACCGTATCTGCGCGCTGCCAGCGATAGGAGGCGCGCCAATACGTCGCTGTCTTTTGCAGACTGCCCTCCGCGGCCATTGTCACGGCAGGCGTGAGGACAGGCTTGAGATCCGTAAGCGTCTGCGCGACCGAGCGCTCCTGCGCAGCTGAATCGGAGCGGACATATGGATCCTCAAGCGCCGAGCCTGCTTCGAGTTCTCCTGAGATCGCAATCGCAGATCGCATCAGAGGAACAGTGGCGCCCGCAGAAAAACCATAGCCCGCATAAGTATTCGCTGCAGTGCGGAAGACGCCTGACACAGGATCGACGAGCAGATCGCCGGAGGCTGCATCCAGGTCGCTGACATAGCCGCTTCCCTGCACCATCGGATTCACGGTACGGTCATGGAACGCGGCCACCTGTATTGTGGCGCCATGCTCGGCTGTGTGACGAAGCCGGATTTCCTGATGCAGCCCATGTTCGAGCGTAGCCCGTCCGGCCCGTTGTGCAACAGGCGGTAGCAGCGTTTCGTCATCGGCGAGAGCCGAAGCATCCTGCGCCATCCGCGAGGTGGCGACCCGGTACGCAATGGTTGTGTCACCAAAGTGCACCGTCAATGATCCGAACGGCCGACCGACAACTTCGGTCCCACCCTGGATGCCAACCAGACGCATGGCGACCAATTCGTTACCAATCTCGGCTCGCAGCATCGGGGTGAGATCCGATGTCTCCGCCGTACGCAGCGTCGCCGCCTCATAGCGGCCGGCTCCATAGGGACCGCCCGTTAGGTCGGGCATATCGGTATAGGCGGCCACTGTCCGCACCACACGCCCCGGGCCGATCTCGTTTTCATAACCGGCCATGTAGTCGGCCTGCAGGCCGTCGGTTGCATTGAGCGACGTTCGCAGCAATGTGTGCTCACCCTTGCTGCCCGTACCCTCATATTCCATGCCATGCCGAAGTCCGCCATCACCAAAGTTGCGAAGACCGCCGCTCGTGGTCACGCGAGCGCGGCTCTGCACCGGGCCTCTGCCTTCCGAAACCATAACTGGCCCCTCATCGGAAAAGCGGAGCACGGGACGGTTCGTCTCCGAGCGCAGGGTCCACTTCCAATCGTCGGCAGGCTCAGTCGGAGAGCGGCGCTGGGCCGGCAGCCACTGGACGGCGTCAAAGAGCGTGCTCAGCGTGATATTGGCAATGGTCTTGTGGTGCGCAACGACGCGCAGGTTCTGCCGCAAGGAGGGGAGAAATGCCTCGTCTGACGCCTTGAGCTGATAGACACCGGGAAGCAGATCTTCGAGCATAAAGACCCCGCTCGCGTCCGTGTGCGCTATCGCCACCACGGAAGAGTCCGCCCGCATCAGCTGGACCAGTGCATCGATCTGCGGAGCCCCATGCCGGTCACGGACCACGCCGGAAACCGAGGCCGTCTCACTCTGCGCAAGCGCGGGCCCGGCCAAGGCGGCAGAGGCCAGAATCGAACAGGCGATTTGGAGGAACTGCTGTCTCACTGCTGAGTCGCTGCCACCTCATCCGCAATTCGGAGCCAGGGACCGTAGCCGGAAAAACCCCGGTAGAAGCTGCGCTTAGTCTACCGTGAAGGGTGCCGATTCGGCTATTTGCTGCTTTTTAACGCCGTCATTCACCTTTATGGTTACCCGATACTTGCCCGGGGCAAGACTGGCCAGAGGCACGGAGTGCTCTACCGTCACCTGGTCGCCATTGGGAGAGATGGATTTGCTGTCCTCCGATGTGTCCAGAACTGTCTTATTGGTATCGGTATCCATGATTTCATACTGCAGTTTGGCGTCGTTCTGCTTGCTCTTGTCGTCGATGCCCAAGTTGTACACCTGCATCCAGAAGTTCAGTTGCTGGTTACGGTGGAAGCTGGCCGGAGTAGCTGCGCTGCCCATGACACGTGGCCGCACGAACGTATTCCCCAGAATGAAGCTGCCGGTCCCAATCTGTTTGGACGGCACCCGCTCCATCTTGTCAGCCAGAATCAGCGAAGATGCCGCAAGGTTTTCGTCGTCAAACTTCGGCACGACGATGCCCTGCGCCCAGACTCCGACGTGATCGGGATTGTTCACATCCTTGATGGCAATATCGACACGGTAGTGCCCCGGACGAAGCGGCAGGGCCTTCCAGTAAATCTGAGAGGTCTCAAGCGTCTTCGGCAACAGCTCGCTGGGCTCCTCCACCAACACCGTGTCTTCAAAAGTTTGCGCGATCCGGCCTGTGATGGTCGTCACGCGGCCGAGGATATTCACGACACCCTTGGAGACCCCTTCCTTGGTGCTGAAGGTAATGTCTTTGTTCTTGATCTGCAGCGTGATAGGGACCAGCACGGTATCCTCGGTCACCTTCACATAATCGGTGCGGACATCGAACGGAAATACCGGCCCATTCAAAACCTTATGCTCGGAGATGAATGATTCCAGGTCTTTGAATTTGATCTGAGGCGCCGCCTGTAGTTTCGCGTACTGCTCGAGCCGGTCAAACTCCTTGCTGGAATTCGAGCTCGACATGGGTCCGGTACCCAGCGCCTCCAAGCCGCCGTTAAAGCGGTCGGCCTTCTTGGCCTGCCCCATCTGCTCGTACATCGTGAGGCCCGCGCCCGGTACATGAAGAAGCGCGTCTTTCTCGGAGCGGTCGAGCGTCATGTGATAGTCGCCGCACTGGCAGGTGTCCACGAACTCAATATCAATGTTGTCGCCGATGCCTTCAATGTAGCGGTAGTGCCAGACCTCGAAGGGGAACGTGGAAGTCTCACCGCCGCCCTCGTCCATCGGGCGCTCGTAAGTACCGCCGGCGGGGTGCGAGTCGATGCTGTCCGGCTTGCCGTACGCGATGTAGATGTGGCCGCGATCGGTCTTCCACCCCGGCTTGCCAGCGGGGAAATGCTCGTTCGCATAGGCGATGCGACGATAATGTTCCTCGCGGAATTCATTCTCCGGCGAATCTGGGTTTGGATTGCGGCGCAGCCAGAAATTCTCGATGAAGGCTTCGCGCTCTTCGTCATTCGACAGGCTTTTGAACGCCTTCATCTCCTGATCGGTGATGATCCAGCGTACATCCTCGTCCAGCCACTTCTTGTAGGGGCCTTTCAGCTCCTGTTTCAATTCCCTCTGCTGCTTGAACTTCTCTTTGTCGCTGAGCGGGCGGTCGAGGGGGTCCTGCGCCGGCTGTTCGACATTGTTGCTTCCATCTGCGGGTGCGGACTGCTGGCAATGCAGGGCGGGGAGGAAGACGGTGGATGCTGCCAAGGCAAAGGCGCAGATGATGACTCGATGACGAACCGAATACATATGGTTCCGGTGACTCCTGGTCTGTGCGGCCATTTTATGTGTCCAAGAGGGCCAAGGACAACCAGCGGGATAGAAAAAGTCACCTCTTCCATTGCTTGCCAGGCTCCCCGCGACCAGAGATTGGTATCATTGGAGCGCACCTCTCCCGCTGACAGGGACGCGGGTGAGCCGCGCTCGCTCGGCGCGCTTCCTGCCTCACGGGAACTATTCGCCTGCACGTACCGTAGCTCTATTTGCTTCTTAGGAAGATTTTGTCCGAAAGACGAGGATTGGGTCATTAGATGAAACGCAAACGCCTCCTGTGGTTCGGATTGGCTGCCGTAGTTGTGTTGCTCGTGGTGGTTGGAATCGTGGTTGCGCGCGCGCAATCGGGCTACACCAAGGTTGTGACGGGCAAAGCGGTCCGGGAAGACATCCTCTCCCAGATAAGCGGCACCGGGCAGATCAAGCCGAAGGTTTACGCCAACGTCGGCGCTGAGACAATCGGGCGCATCACGCATCTGTACGTAAAAGAGGGAGATCACGTGAAACAGGGCGAGGTTCTCGCGACGATGGAGAACGTGCAGCCTGCGGCGGATGTCGCTACGCAGCAAGCCACCATCGCCTCCTCGCGGACGGACCTGAACTCGTACGCGGCCGCGGAAAAGACGGCAGAGGCCAACCTGGTAAGCGCCAAGGCAACCCTCGAACAGAAGGAACTGGACTGGAAACGCGGCCAGGCGCTTTACGAAAACCAGTTGATTCCCAAGTCCGACTACGACACCCGCAAGGCTGCCTATGATGTCGCCGTCGCCGCAGTCGCGCAGAACCAGGCCGCGATCGTACAGGCGAAAGCACAGACCCAGTCCGCCTCCGGACGCATCGATCAGGCGACAGCGGCGCTGCGGCGTTATAAGGATGTGCTGAACCGCACGGTTGCACTGGCGCCCTTCGATGGCATCGTGACGAACCTGCCGGTGCGCGAAGGCGAAACAGTGGTCATTGGCATCCAGAACGCGGAAGGCAGCACGCTGATGACGATTGCCGATATGTCCATCGTCACAGCGGAGGTCAAGGTAGACGAGACTGACATTGTCAACGTGAAGAATGGTCAGACGGCCGATGTCACCATCGATGCCCTGCCCGGAAAGGTCTTCAAGGGCCATGTGACGACGGTGGGCGACCAGGCGATCCTGCGCTCCACCGGCATCGCTACCAGCCAGAGCACGACCGGCACGGAAGAGGCAAAGGACTTCAAAGTCGTCGTGACTCTGGATAACCCGAGCGACGATCTGCGTCCCGGACTCTCCTGCACCGCCAAAATCCTGACCGCCGAGAAAAAGGACGTCCTCTCGATTCCCATTCAGGCGCTCACAATGCGGCGGCCCGGCGAGACAGTAGACACTGGAAAGGACAAGAAGGTAGAGGCAGCGGCGGTCAGTAAGGAGCCGCAGGTCCAGGGGGTCTTCGTCCTGCAGCACGACGGCCGCAAACTGAAAGCGCATTTTGTGCCGGTCAACACAGGTATTACCGGCACGACCGATATAGAGGTGACCAGCGGACTGAAGGCGGGAGACGAGATCGTCACCGGCTCCTATAAGACTCTGCGCGAACTAAAGAGCGGCGCCCTGGTGAAACCGATCGATGCCAACGCGGCAGCCGCTGCTGCGTCCACTACGTAGCGCGAATCCGGCGGAACACGGGTCCGGATAGCACGGGCCTGGGAGCATGCAAGTGCAACCAAGAAGGAGCCCCACATGGCGGCTGAAACGATGACGGCCACGGAGACTGCGAGCACTCAACCCACGCCCAGGGGGGATGTCATTGTCGTCGAGGACCTGTGGAAGACTTATGACATGGGCTCCGAGCAGGTGCACGCGCTCCGAGGTGTGAGCCTGCGCATCCAGCACAACGAATATGTCGCCATCATGGGCCCGTCGGGCTCTGGCAAGTCCACGCTGATGAACCTGATCGGCTGCCTCGATAGTCCAAGCAAGGGCACCTATACGCTCAACGGCCATCGTGTCAGCGACCTGAACGATGATGAGCTGGCGCGCATCCGTAACCGCGAGATAGGTTTTGTCTTCCAGACCTTCAACCTGCTGGCACGCGCCACTGCGCTGCACAATGTCGAGCTGCCGCTGATCTACAACGGCACGCCGTCTGCGGAGCGGATCGAGCGGGCCAAGGCGGCTCTCCGTGCGGTAAATCTAGAAGAGCGCATGAACCACAAGCCGAATGAGCTCTCCGGCGGTCAACGCCAGCGTGTCGCGATTGCCCGTGCACTCATCAACCGCCCGTCTATCATCCTGGCCGACGAGCCGACCGGAAATCTGGACTCGAAGACCGGCGATGAGATCATGGCGCTATTCGACGAGTTGCATGCGCGCGGCAACACGATCGTGCTGGTCACTCACGAGCCCGATATTGCGGAATTCGCGCATCGCGTCGTGCACATTCGGGACGGCGTGATCGACTCCGATGTGCAATCCACGCGCGTCCGGAATCCACACAGCAAGTCGCACAGTTAGTCGCTATCAGCTACGGCAGCGATTCCGTACATGGGCCCTCGCAGGGTATCGTGGATGGATATCCATCGAGGACCCTGCCTCATGTTTGCAATCGCCTGTCTGTTCGCGGCTGCAGTTGCCGTGCCGCAAACGCTGCCGCAGCAGCCGCCTGCTCCCACATCGCTCTCCCCTGTTGGCCAGCGCGAGAAAGCGCTGAACACCGTCTTCTCCGACTACTGGCAGCAGCAACTGAAGGACTCGCCGGAGTTCGCCTCCACGCTGGGGGACAAGCGTTATGACGACCAGCTCAGCGACTACTCGGTTGCCGCCTACAACGCGCATCTCGAGCGAGATCGCGCCTTTCTGGACCGGCTGGGAGCGATTGACACCTCAGGTCTGCCCGAACAGGAGGACTTGAGCAAAGACCTGCTGGTTCGGCGGCTGGTCGATGAGCAGGAAGAGGCGCGCTTCAAGCCATGGGAACTGCCGGTCAGCCAGTTCGGTGGGCTGCATCTGGAGTTGCCGCAGCTCGTGCCGCAACTGAGCTTCGACACAGCGGAGGACTACGACCACTACATCTCACGGCTGGACAAAATTCCGACGGCGTTCTCGCAGATCACCGACAACATGACGACCGGCATGGACGACAACCGCGAGCCTCCGAAGTATCTGCTCGAAAAGGTATTGGTCCAGGTCGACACACTTGCGCAGCAGAAGCCGGAGGACTCGCCCTTTGCGCTTCCGCTGAAGAAGTTCCCTGCTTCAATTCCTCAGGCACAACAGGCGGAGATTCGCCAGCGGATGCTGAAGGCGATCACGATCCGGGTATTGCCGGCGTATGTACGTTTTGGGCGGTTCCTGTCGGCACAGTACATTCCGCACGGGCGCACCGAACCTGGCATCTGGTCATTACCGGATGGAGATGCGTACTACAAATTCCTCGTCCGGCAGAGCACCACGACCGATCTGACCCCGAACCAGATCCATAAGATCGGCGAGCAGCAGGTGGTTGACGACGAAGCGCAGATGACGGCCATCGCGAAAAAGCTTGGCTTCGCGGATCTCAAGGCATTGCGCGCTTCGATCCCGGGCAATCCAAAGCTGCATCCCACATCGCCTGACGCGCTGATTGCCGTCTACCGCGGCTATCTGGACGGCATGAAGCCGAAGCTGCCCCAGCTCTTCGGGCGGCTGCCGAAGGCGCCGCTCGAAATACAACCGGTGCCGGCATACATGGCGAAAGATCAGGCGGCTGCCTACTACCAACACGGCACGCCGGACGGAAAGCGGCCAGGGATTTTCTTCGTGAACACCTACAACTACGCGCAGCGCTCGTTGACTATGGCGGAGACCGTGGCCTATCACGAGGGGCTGCCGGGGCATCACCTGCAGATCGCCATCGCGCAGGAGCTCACGGATGTGCCGGAGTTCCGGAAGCATAACTACTACACCGCGTACACCGAGGGCTGGGGTCTTTATGCCGAGCGCCTGGGCAAGGATGTGGGCTTCTATACCGATCCCTACAGCGACTACGGCCGGCTGGAGGGCGACATCTGGCGCGCAATCCGGCTGGTGGTCGATACCGGCGTGCACTCCGAACACTGGAATCGGCAGCAGATGGTGGACTACTTCCACGCGCACTCCTCAATCGACGACACCAACGTGCAGGCCGAGGTAGACCGTTACATCGCCTGGCCGGCGCAGGCGCTGGGCTACAAGGTAGGCCAGCTCAAGTTCCTGGAGCTGCGCGCGAAGGCGCAGAAGGCGCTGGGGCCGAAGTTCGATATCCGTGGATTCCACGACACCATCCTCGATTCTGGCGCGTTGCCGCTGGACGTGGTGGAGCAGCGTATAGATGCGTGGATTGCGTCACAGCAGGGTGGCCAGACCGCCAAAGCACAGTAAAGTAGATAGATGACGGACCAAGCGCAGTCCTCTTCACAGCCAACGAAGGCCAACAACGTGAACAAGCGCGTCGCCATGCTGGGCGCAGGCAAGATGGGATCGATCCTGATCGAGGGTCTGATCCGCAGTGGGCGGTTTACTCCCGATCAGATCGCCGCAACTGTGCAGCATGACAACCGCGTGGCAAAGCTGGCCGAGCGGCTGAAGGTTGCAGTGACCACTGACAACGCAGCGGCGGCGCGTGATGCCGACCTGATCTTCATCGGCGTCAAGCCGTTCACGGTGATCGATCTCGTACGACAGATCAAGCCGGTGCTGACGCCGGAGAAGCTGATCATTTCGTTCGCCGCATCGGTCAAGACGAAAGCAATCGAGGACGCGACCGAGCTGCTGGGGATGCCGGTGGTTCGCGCCATGCCGAACACGCCGGCGATGCTGGGTGCAGGCATGACGGCGCTGGCCGGCGGCCGCTTTGCGACGGTGCAGCATTTGCAACTGGCGGCGTCACTTTTTGAGAGCGTCGGCCGCACCGTGCAGGTGGATGAGAAGCACCTGGACGCGGTGACCGGGCTCTCCGGGTCAGGGCCGGCGTACATCTACATCATCCTCGAAGCGTTGGCCGAAGCCGGGGTCAAGGTTGGACTGCCGCGCGATGCGGCGACGCTGCTGGCAGCGCAGACGACCTACGGCGCGGCACGTATGGTGCTCGAAACGGGCGAGCATCCGGCGCTGCTGAAGGACGCGGTGACCACCCCCGCCGGGTGCACGGCCGACGGGCTGCTGGAACTGGAAGAGGGCGGCCTGCGCGTGACGCT
This sequence comes from uncultured Acidobacteriaceae bacterium, assembly GCA_963797895.1. Taxonomy (GTDB): domain Bacteria; phylum Acidobacteriota; class Terriglobia; order Terriglobales; family Acidobacteriaceae; genus KBS-83. The sequence continues at coordinate 346,653 of CAWCRD010000002.1, read as the reverse complement.
GATCAAGGCCGTGATGCGCGCGACGGAACGGGCGCGGGCGCTGGCCGGAGGGTAACGTGACCGCCGGTCCGCCTCCCCTCCTCCGGTCGGAGGCGGACCGGCAAGTTACACGAAATGCGCGACAGGACTTACAGCTACACTCTTCCAATCAAGGGAGTTGTAGCTGTTAATTGCACCCTCTTCGGATGCCGGCGAGATTCTCCGGTGTGTAAACTGCTGACTCTGTTGGTGGTTGCCGTAATTCCGGTGAAATACAGCAATTCGGTTGGGGTGAACTGGCAGGTTCTGGCGCAAACTGCGATCAATCCTAATGCTCGCGTTCCGGAATGGATTTGGAGTGGGCGCAAGCGACGGAGTCAGTAATGAGGCGATCTGTCTTTGTTGGAACCAGTCTCGACGGCTTTATTGCGCGCCGGAATGGCAATTACGATTTCCTGCCGGCAGACGGCGGAGAGGCTCACGGATACGACGAATTCATCGCCTCCGTAGACACAATTCTCATCGGACGCAATACGTTTGATGTTGTGCTGAAGCTGCCAAAGTGGCCCTACGCGGATAAACGTGTTGTGGTGCTCAGCCATTCCCCACTCGATGTATCCGGAGTCTCCGGCTCTATTGAACAAATGAGCGGCGAACCAGGAATCATCGTTCAGAAACTGTCGGCGATGAATGCCGAGCACGTTTACGTCGATGGTGGGATTACCGTTCAGGAATTCCTGCGCGCCGGCCTCATTCACGATCTGACGATCACCCGTGTACCCGTTTTGATTGGCGACGGCATTCCTCTGTTCGGCGGCGTGCCAGAGGATATAGAGCTTCGCCACATGGGCACGCGAGAGTACAAAAGCGGACTAGTGACGAGCAAATATGAAGTAATGCCGCGCCGCAGTTGATCGTCCATCTATTTCGTAAGCGCTCCATACCCGCAACATCAATCCTGAATCGGAAGTTATGACGCGGATCGGACGTTATATAGTGATCGCCGGAGGAGAGCGAATGGATCGACGGCGTTTTCTTTTGACGGGGAGTGCGGCGGTGGCTGCGCCGTTTGTTGCGCGCGGTGCGGGCTTTTTTTTAAGGGCGAGTGGGGAAAACGTTTCTTTTGCGCAGCTTCCGCTGCTGTTTGGAGCCGACTACTATCCCGACCAGACGCCGGAGAACCTGTGGGAAGAAGACGCCCGCCAGATGGCGGCAATGGGCGTCACCAATGTGCGCATTGCCGAATTTGCATGGGCGCTGATGGAGCCGAAGGAGGGCAGTTTCGAGTTTGCCTGGTTGGAGCGGGCCATCGGTGTTCTTCATGCGCATGGCATCGCGGTCATTCTGGGCACTCCTTCCGCCGCGCCGCCGCCCTGGCTGACGCTGAAATATCCCGAGGTGCTGATGGTGGACCAGCACGGCGTTACGCTGAGCCCCGGTACCCGGCGCTTCACTTGTCCGACGAACACGACCTATCGGCGTCTCTCGCTCACCATCGCGACGCAGATGGCGATGACGTTCGCCAAAACTCCCGGCGTGATTGGCTGGCAGATCGATAACGAACTGACGTTGGGGGAATCCGGGCGCTGTTACTGCCGCTATTGCCGCGAAGGCTTCGAGCAGTGGCTGCGCAAACAGTACGGCTCGCTCGATGCGCTTAACCAGGCGTGGGGCACCGTCTTTTGGAGTAATACGTACACCGACTTCGCACAAATTCCTGTCCCGCTACCCTCGGGCGCGCCACCGAATCCGGCACACGCGCTCGAGTATGACCGATACCAGAGCTATGCGAACGTCTCGTTCCTGGGCGAGCAACTGGCTGTGCTGCGCAAACAGTGCCCAGACCATTTCATCACCACGAACAACGTTGGCCTGGTCGACACGATCAATCAGCGCGACTTGTATCGGGACCTGGATTTCGTTGCATCGGACAACTATCCGGGATTTATCGCTGTGTATCACAGCGAGGCAAGCGCAGGGCCGGAGACGATTGCCCCGACGGTGTCGTTCGGCCACGATGTTTCGCGCAGCATAAAGGATGGCAAGCCATTCGTGATAATGGAGGAACAGACGGGCAAGGCGGGCCAGCCCATCTTCTGCCCACAGCCCGAGCCGGGACAGTTGCGGCTGTGGTCCTACCAGGCGGTGGCGCATGGAGCGATGGGCATTAACTATTTCCGATGGGACACAGCGAACTTTGGCGCGGAGGAGTATTGGCACGGCCTGCTGCGGCACGACCGGTCGCATAGTCCGGGATTCGATGAGATTCAGCAGACGATGAGTGAGCTGAAGTCGCTTGGCCGGGATGCGTTGATGGCGCCCTACGACGCGACGCTGGCGCTATGTTTCGACTACAGCTCTGATTGGGCGCTGACCATTCAGCCGGGCCAGCCGAAGGTCAAATACATGGGCGAACTGGCGCCCTGGTATGGATGCATGTCGGCTTCGCACGCGGGCGTGGACATCGTGGATGCCACCCAGGACTTGGCGCGATACAAGGTGGTCTGCGCGCCGGTGATGTACATCGTGAGCGCGGCGCAAGCGGATCGCATTCGCGCTTATGTCCAAGGCGGAGGGACATTTATTGCGGGCTTCCGGCTTGGGGTGAAAGATGAGCACAGCCGGATCGTCGCCACTCCATTGCCGGGGCTGCTGCGCGACGTAATGGGGGTGGAGCTGATTGACTATCAGCCGATCTATTCGGAAAAGCAATCAGTGGAGTTCAAGGAGCCGCTGGCAGGCGCGAACGCGGAATGCCATATCTGGGCTGACATTCTCGCCCCGCAAAAAGCCGAGGTGCTGGCTACTTACACGGGCGGAGCGTACGCCGGAAAGGCGGCGATCACGTCGAACAGCTACGGCAAAGGAAAAGCGATTTACCTTGGTGCGCATCTGGAGCCTGCGGATCTAAGCCGGGTGTTGCTGACGCTGATTCAGGCGGCTGGGGTGCGGCGAGTATTCGAGGCGTCGCCGGGTGTGGAGGTGACGACGCGGCGCACGGAACGGCAAGCGTGGACCTACCTGCTGAACCACACGGCAAAGGCGCAATCTGTCACACTTACCGGCACCTATACGGACGCGCACGACCGCTCGACAGTGTCAGGACCGGTCAAGCTTGAGCCATTTGGAGCGCGGGTGCTTGTGTCGGCTTAGGTGCTCACGTGCATCCGAATCTGAAGATGCGTCTCATTCGGTGCGCAGGGCTTGCGCGGGATCGAGCCTGGTAGCGCGCCATGCGGGCAACGCGCAGGCTCCGGCGGCGGTGATGGCCAACACGAAAGTGACGGTCGAGAAGACCGTCCAGTCGAAGGGGTTCATGCCGTAGAGCATGGTGCGCACGAGTTGGACGACTACCGCGCCGCCGGCGAGACCGGCAATGAGACCGATGAGGACAGGCGCGAGGCCGTCGGCGAGGGTGAGCCGCATGACTTCGGTCCGCTGCGCGCCGAGCGCCATACGAATGCCGAGCTCGCTGGTGCGCTGGGTGACGAGATAGGAGAGCACGCCGTAGAGACCGACGGCGGCGAGCACCAGCGCGATGATGGCGAAGGCGAGCACGAGGATGGAATTGAACTGATCCTGCAGGGTGGCGACGCCGATCTGCTGGCGCATGGTGAGGACATCGGCGACGGGGAGATCGGGATCGAGCTGGCTGAAGATTTTCTGGATGGGGAGCGCGAGCGATTCGACATCGACATTGCTGTTGCCGCGCACGGCGAGACCGGCGCCGCCTGAATCGCCAGCGAGCAACGGAATGTAGTAGGTGGGACGGGTAGGCTGTGTAACGTTCCAGCGAGTGTCACCGACAATGCCGACAATTTCAAAGTTGCCGCCGAGATCGTTTCCCCCTAAATGGCGTCCAATGGGATCCTCTCCGGGAAAGTACCGTTTCGCGGTGGACTCGCTGATGATGGCGACACTGGCGTGTTCAAGGCGTTCGTCGCTGCGGAAGTACCGTCCGCGGGTCAGTGGGATCTGGAGAGCAGCGAAGTAGCCCGGATCGACGCGCCGATGCATGAGATCAATTCCCTGCCCTTTTGGCAGCGGCGGATGTTCGGGAATGGTGACGAGCGAGTCACCGCCCCAGCCTTCGCCGGGTAAAACGGAAGAGAGGCCAGCGGCCTGCACGCCGGGAAGAGCGCGGATTTTCGCGAGGAGTTGCTCAAAGAAGGCGAGCTTCTGCTCTGGCTTCTTATAGCGCACGTCAGGAAGACCGAAGCGTAGCGTGAGCACATTGTTAACGGCACAGCCGAGGTCGCGGGTGCGGAGTTGCTGATAGCTCTTGAGCAGCAGGCCGGCGCCGAGGAGGAGAACGACCGTGAGCGCGACTTCTGCAGTGAGGAGGCCTTTGCGGAGACGGGCGCGGCTGCGGCCTCCGGAGTGCGAGCGCGAGGAGCTTTGCAGAGATTCGAGAAGCTGCCCAGCTTGGAGGCTGAAGGACGGGATAAGGCCCGCGACGATGCCGGTAATGGCGGAGATGGCGATGACGAAGGCGAGGGCCCACCAGTCGAGATGGATCTCATGCGCGCGGGCGATGTCAATCTTCGAGTGCTGAAGCCAAGCGAGCGCAGCCCAGGAGAGGAGAAGTCCGAGAGCGCCGCCGGCGAGCGAGAGCACGAGGGATTCGGTGAGGTGCTCGCGGACGATACGCCAGCGGCTGCCGCCGAGCGCGGCGCGGACGGCGAGGTCCTTTTGCCGCGCCGCGGAGCGGGCGACGAGGAGATTGGCGACGTTGAGGCAGGCAATGAGCAGCACGCAGAGCGTGGCTGCGAGCAGCGCGTACAGTGGCGTTTTGAAGTCCTCAACTATGGAATCGAGCAGCGGGCGGCCGATGGCGCGTGTGTGGACAGCAGGATCCGGATGCGCGAGCTTGATATGGCGCTCAACGCTGTCAACCTGATTGACGAGGCCGGCGAGCGTGGCACCCGTGGCGAGGCGTGCGACGACCAGGAACTCATGATCGTCGAAGATATTCATGAGGGAGGGCGCTTCATGGCCGGCGGCGGTCCAGAGCTGGGTCTTTGCGTTGAAGTTCCAGGCAAAGGACGCGGGCATGATGCCGATGATGGTGTAGGGCGTGGCATCGAGGTAAACGGATTTGCCGATGATGTTGGGATCGGCGGCAAAGCGGCGCTTCCAGAAGGCATTGGAGAGGATGGCCGTCGCCTGCGCGTTGGGCTGATCGTCGGAAGCGAGGAAGTCGCGGCCGAGCGTGGGAGCGACACCGAGGACGCGGAAGAAATTCCAGGAGATCCACGCGGCACTGATGGATTCCGGCAACTGGCCCCTACTGGCGGAGACGTTGTAGCCCTGCCATGGCGAAACGAGAGCCATCGCTGTGTTCTGAATGGCGCGCTGCCATTCGTGGAAGACCCCGCCGGCGACGGGGTCCCAGGGCGTCGGGCTGTTACTGACAGTGTCGCTCTCGTAGAGGGAGACGAGACGCGAGGAGTTGGGGTAAGGCAGGGGGTTGAGCAGGACCGAGCGGACCGTGGTGAAGAGCGCGGTGGTGGCGCCGATGCCGAGCGCCATGACGAGAATGGCGGTGAAGGTGAAACCGGGCGTGCGGGCGAGTGTACGGACAGTTTGGCGGAGATCGCCCGCAAGATTCTCGAATGGGGCGACGCTGTTCTGCTGCCAGAGATCTTCATGCACGCGGCGCGCGGAGCCGAATTTGATGCGCGCGCGAAGGTCGGCTTCGTCCCGGCTCAGGCCGCGTGCGATGTTCTCGGCGCGTTCTGCTTCCATGTGGGCAGCGATCTCGCGGGAAAGTTCTGCGTCCTGACGACGGCGCCGAAAGAAACGAAGCAGATTCATTCCGCACCCCCCTCGGTGGCTTTTTCTCCCATCACCAGCGCGATGGCGCGCGCCATCTGACGCCAGCGGCTGGCCTCGAGGGTGAGGCGGCGGCGGCCGGCGGCGGTGAGGCGGTAGTACTTGGCCTTGCGATTGTTTTCGCTTGCGCCCCAGTAGGAGGAGAGCCAGCCGCGGTTTTCCAGACGATGGAGCGCGGGATAGAGCGAGCCCTGCTCGACCTCGAGTACATCTTCGGAGGTGCGCTCGATGACCTTTGCGATGGTATGGCCGTGGGCATCGCCGGTGGAAAGGGTCCGGAGGATCATCATGTCGAGTGTGCCCTTGAGCATGTCGCTGGAGAGTTCTTCATTGCGAGCCATCGCTGTTTGCAGTCCTCCACTCGGTGTTCTATGGGAGAGGAGTGTACACCACTCGGAATCCTAGGGGAAAGCCCTATCTACGCAATTAGGCTGCGCCGGCACAACTGTCACTCCTGCTTGGTAGACTTTCGAGAGACCCATCAAAGGCTACGCATGTCCACGACTCCGAGGCAGGCTCCTCCGCTTTTCAGCCCAGAACCCGCGCCGGGCGGGCGCAATCTAACGGCACCATGGCTGGTCGCGCTGGGCGCGATATGCGCTGTTGCGCTGGCGCTGCAGATCTATCATTTCCGGGCGTTCATGGCGGATAACGTCTCCGTTTCCTTGAACTCCAGCCACCGGCTGCTACAGGGGCATGGGGCGGTGGGCAACGATCTGCAGCCGGCGGCGAATGGATACAGCGGTTTTCTGTGGGTGTGGCTGTGCGCGGGACTGGGGGCGCTCGGCATGAAGTTGGAGACCGCCGCACACCTGCTGGGCATTACGAGCACTGCCCTGGGCATCGCGGCCATTGCAGCGCAGGTGTACCGGGATTTTCCGGCGAAGGTGAAATTTATATCGTCGCTTATCGGATGCGTGGCACTGTGCCTGAGCGCGCCGGTCGCCGTCTGGGCAGTGGGTGGGATGGAGCAGCCGCTCCTGGCCGCATTGCTCGCGTGGGCGACGTACTTCGGCATTCGATGGGTGACCGCGCCAAAGGGACACCGCCGCGATGCCGATGTGATCGGTATTCTGCTGGGCCTGGCGGTGCTGGCGCGAGCCGATGCTGCGCTATTTACCGTGCTCTTTTATGCGGGCGCGGTGCTGGCCGACGGTGTACGGATGCGGACTCTGATTGCACGGGCGCGGCTGCTGCCGCTGCCGATTCTGTTTTTTGTTGCGCAAGCACTCTTTCGTTATGCCTACTACGGCGCGTGGATGCCGAACGCCGCATATGGAAATGGGCCGATCACAATGCACCGGCTTTACGGTGGGCTGCTTTACGACGTCTACGGCGCCGGCTCGGAGATCGTCTTTTTGCTGCTGACGCTTATCGGATGTGTTGCGCTCTCGATTGCCGGAAAAAAACGGCAGGTGATCCTGCTTATAACGATCTGTGTGGGCTGGCTGCTCTATGTCATGACCATCGGCGGAGATCCTTTTCCGTCCTACCGGCATTTCGTTCCCGCGATGGTGCTGATGGGCTTTCTAGCTGCGGGATGCGGACTGCTGACGCTGGCCGCGCCCTTCCGGTTTTCGATGGCACGCGTCATCATCTTCATTTTATTGATGCTGCTGGTGCTGACTTCGGACCTGTTCGCGACAACCGTGCAAGCGGATCGCTCTGGCAAAGCGGTCGGCATCTTCCTTCGCACCGCGTGCACGGCAAAGCAATCGCCGGATGCAGAGTAGACCGCCTCCAGCTACGCTGATCCCGGCGAGGAGACGGCCTTCGTCTGCTTCTCCACGGTAGCGGCATCATGGTCGTCGGAGTCGACGGTCTTCGCGGAGTCCTCACTCGCGGCCGAGGTCTGCGTCAGATAGTGCACGATGACGGAGATTCGCCGGTTGGAGGGATCGAGCGGGTCGCTGGGGACGCGAAGCTGGCGGTCCGCAAAGCCCCGCACCTGAGAAATCTGACCGGTACGCAGACCCGCATGCTCCATCAGGCGGCGTGCCGCGTTGGCGCGATCTGCGGACAGCTCCCAGTTACCGTAGCCATTGGCATCGGCATACGCACGGGCGTCAGTGTGGCCTTCGACTGAAATAAAGTTCGGCACACTACCAAGCTGATGCGCCAGCAGCCCCAGAGTCGTACGCCCATTTTCATTCAGTGTGGCGCTGCCGGTTTCGAAGAAGGTGCCGTCGCGCGATTCGATCAGCTCGATGCGCAGACCCTCGGGCGTAATGGTGATTTCGATCTGCTTCTTGAGCTTGACCAGTGCGGGATTGCTAGTGACCTGCTGCTGCAGACGTGCTTTCAGGTCGCGCAGGTCGTCGCGGTTCAGCGCTAGCGCGTCTCCGGCGCCGGCACGGTCGGTGCCTATGGTGGTCGTGCTGCCGCGCGGATCGTTGAAGTAGCCGGCAATGGCCTTGCGCATGTGGTCGCTCGAATTCATCAGCCAGAGCACGATGAAGAGCGCCATCATCGCCGTGACGAAATCGGCGTAGGCGACTTTCCATGCGCCGCCATGATGAGCCGCGTGCGTGACGCGTTTGCGCACCACCACAATAGGTCGCTGCGAGGGTAGAGGCTGTGGCGTCATGCAGCCTTCCCTTCATCGCCATCTGCGGGCGCAGCGGGTGCACCGCCGCCGCGGCAGACCTGATCCACTTCAGCGAAGCTTGGACGCACATGGAGCGGGATGGCGCGGCGGCCGATCTCGATGGCGATCTGCGGAGGAGTCCCCTTGATGGCAGACAGCATGAGCACACGCAACGTGTGGGTGAAGCAGCGCTCTTCGTCAGCGGTTTTGGACATCTTCGCGCCGATCGGACCGACCAGCCCATAGCAGAGCAGGATGCCGAGAAAAGTGCCGACCAGCGCCGCCGCGACCTTGTGGCCGATCTCCGCCGGTGGGCCGCCCAGCGCCTGCATGGTAATCACGACCCCGAGCACGGCGGCGACGATGCCCAGGCCGGGGAGCGCATCGGCGACAGTCGTGAGTGCTGAGATCGGCAGGTTGGCATCATGGTGCTGCACCTCCATATCCAACTCCATCATCTGGTCGATATCGAAGGCTTCCACGCCGCCGGTGATCATCATGCGCAGTGTGTCGCAGACAAAATCACGCGTGTGATGATCTTTCAGAAACGCGGGAAACTCGGCGAAGAGCTTTGACTCCTGCGGCACTTCGATATCCTGCTCGATGGCGAGGTTGCCTTCGCGCCGCGCCTTGGTGAGGACGCCAAACATCATGCGCAGCGTTTCCAGATAATGGGCCTTGCCATAGCGCGACGCTCCGAAGACGCCGCCGATGCCCGCGCCAATGCCCTTGAGGATATGGAGGGGGTTCGCGATCAGCAACGTGCCGAGCGCTGCCCCGCCGATAATGAGCAGCTCCGCCGGTTGCACCAGCACCAGCAGGTTGCCCCTCTCCATAAGGTAGCCACCCAGCACCGCGCCGAAGACGACAAGAATTCCGAGGATGGCGAACACGCGAGAAACACTCCGATGCAGGGATGGGCGAGCGCAGAAATCGCCGCCGGGAGGTTTATCGGCAGAAATGAGGAAAAGTATGAGGAGTCAGGCGGAGGTAACCGCCTTGGCGATCTCCTGTTGCCTCGCTGAGTACTCTCGGTCGAGCAGGGACATGAGCACGAGCGTGTGGTACTCACCATCGCGCAGGACTGCTTCGCGCATCACGCCTTCCTCGCGGAAACCATACGCCTCGTAGACTCTGCGCGCGCGCGCGTTGGTATCAAAGACATCCAGCCAAAGGCGATGTGCGCGATGGTGCACAAAGGCTCGCGACATCACGTGCTCGAGCAGCATTCTTCCCACGCCGCGATTCGCCGTTCGCACGGCGATCCGCTTGAGATGAAGATTGCGGTGCTCGTTTCGCGCTCCCTGGAGAATTGCAAAACCTTCCACAGCACCGGTTCCATCCTGCGCCACGAAGTATTCGTTGTCCGGATTCTCCATCGCGCGATGGTGCTCGTCCGCGCTCCAGGTACCGATATAGCTGCGGTACGCGGGGTTCTGCTCGATCGCGACGATTTGCGATACGTGGTCTGGAAGGGCCGCGCAGATATCCATAGGGGCAGCATACCGCAGCCTATCGTTAGAAGCGGCCGCGGAGCCGGTTCATCTCCTCGCGATCACGACGCGATAACTTGCCCTCGCGCAGCAGGCCCTGCTGCATCATCGCGCGGCGCTCTTCTGCGATTTTCAGGCGCAGCTCGCGGCTCTCGTCCGGCTCGTGATAGAGCGTCTGCGCCACGGCGGCGGGACCACGAATCTCGCTGAGAGCGCGCACCTCGACATGGAAATCGCCTGCTTCCGTGCGGATGTGCAGGCGATCGCCGAGGTGCACCTCGCGCGATGGCTTCGCCTCATGCCCGTTCGAGACAATACGGCCCAGTTCACAGGCCCGCGCGGCTAAGGCGCGCGTCTTGAAGAAGCGCGCCGCCCATAGCCACTTGTCTAAGCGCATTCCATTCATTGCTCTATTTTCCTATGCGTGACATTTTTGCCCAAAGAGCTTGCCACGCGGTCTGCTTCGATCTATCTGTAACCGGGTACGGGAATCCCTGCCGATTCCGCGCAAATGCGGCCCACCCGGTGCGCGGTGCATCCTCTTACTTGTATCTACGTTTGCGGTCGGGGGCGTGGGCCGCTTGACGCGAAATGTTGAGCAATTGGTGCAGCCCACGCACCGCACACAGACTCCAAAGAGTTAGCAGAGGTCTCTGGATGGACAGACGTGCTTTTGCGACGATGGTAGGTGCGATCGGACTGAGTTCGGTGCGCGGCCTGCGTGCTACGCCGGAAGGCGTAGTCACCGGCGGTGGCAGCGGCGGGGCGAACGATCCGGAGATTCTGCGGCTCTCGCGGAATGGCTGGATGCCGAACAATGAGCATCTTCCGGTGCTGCTCTATCGCGGCGTCATGCACGCGCAGGGGGAGAATGCCGCTTCACGCTTTGAGCAAATCTTCGAGCGAAACGGATGGCCTGCACAGTGGAGAAACGGCGTTTACGATTTCCATCATTACCATTCGACTGCGCATGAGGTGCTCGGCTTTGCGGGCGGAGCGGCGCGGCTGATGCTGGGCGGGCCGAATGGGCACGAAGTCACGGTGCGCGCCGGAGATGTCGCCGTGCTGCCAACCGGCACAGGCCATTGCCGGCTGCAGGCGGACGCGGATTTTCTGGTAGTGGGCGCCTATCCTCGCGGGCAGAACTGGGATATTTGCCGCGAGGCGCCGGATACGCAGGCTATTGCGCGAATGGCTTCGCTCCCCTTCCCGGATGTGGATCCCTGGGCGGGTGCGGGTGGTCCGCTGACCCAATCGTGGCGCGGCTAGTTTGAAGCGGATGCCGGGGCGGCCTTTGACGGGGCCGCGGTGCTGCCTGAGCTTTCCGATACAGACTGGCCGTTGATCGGAAGGTAGACGGTGAACTCCGTGCCCTGCGGGCTCGACTTCACGGCGATCTCGCCTCCGTGCTTTGACTCCACAATGCGACGTGCGATGTCCAGGCCAAGGCCGGTGCCGGTGCCCACCGGTTTTGTGGTGAAGAAAGGCTCGAAGATGTGCTTCTGGTCCTCTTCGGAGATGCCGGGGCCGTGGTCGGCGAAGCTGACGGCGATACGATCTCCGTCGCGAAAGGTACGGATGGTGATTTCGCCGCCCTGGGGCGAGGCATCGATGGCGTTGTCCAGCAGGTTGGTCCACACCTGATTGAGACCGGGCGCCGCGTTTTCTAAGGATGGCAGCTCGGAGGCGAAATGTTTGCGCAGCACGATGCCCTTGTGACGCAGCTTGTGGCCGAGAATGATCAGCGTGCTGTGCAGGCTTTCATGGACATTGAGCGCGGCGCCGACTTTGCCCTCATAGGCATATTTCTTGACGGCTACCACGAGATCTGTCACTCGGGCGATGCTGGATTCAATGGTGGAAACGAGCTGAATGTTGGAGATGACGGATTCGAGCCAGTTGAGAGTATCGGAGAGATCCTGCCCCTCGAAAACTTTGCGAGTGCATGCAAGCCGATCGGCATCCATGCCCATTTCAGCAAGTCCGGGAGCAATGCGCCAGGCGTTCTCAACGCCGGCCTTCTCCAGCCATTCGGATAGCGCCTCTTCGCGGTCCGATTGCTCGAGCGAGCCCATCAGCACGCAGCAGTCGCGGCGCATGGCCTGCTGCTGCAGAGATCGCATGCAGTCCAATTGCTCCTGACTTTTCGGTTTGTTGGTAAAGCGCAGCCCAATCTCCTGCATTCGGGCAAGGTTTTCCCGAAGCTGTGAGGCTGCCCGCAGGGCTGCAGCGCCAGGATTGTTGAGCTCGTGCATCAGCCCGGCAGCGAGAGTGCCGAGCGAGGCAAGCTTTTCGCGATGGACGGCATTGACCTGATAGGACTCCAGCCGCCGCGCCATGTTGCCGAGGATGGCGGCACGTACCCGCGGACAGGAGAACATGAGCTGCCAAAAGGATTCTTCGTCAAAACGGACGAGACGCGATGGTGCTGTCGCAACCATCGCGTAAGTGGACTGCACACCCTTGAGCAGGGGCATTTCACCGAATGATTCGCCGGCACTCTGCGGAAAGATCTGCAGTGGCTCGCCCGGCCGGCCCTCTTTGCGAACCTCCACTTCACCCTCAAGCACGACATAAAAGCCGTCGCAGGTAGAGCCGGGAGGGGCGATTTCTCCGCCGACCTCCGCCTCGATCAACTCCACCGTGCCGAGACAGGCGAGGTTGTCCTCCGTCATCTCAGAAAAGACAGACACTTTTAAAAGGTCTGCGTAGAGGGTCGCAGAGGGAACGCGTTGGATGCGAAGGCTGGCTTTGTCACTGCTCATGCGGATTCGAGGTGCGTCTTTTTCCTTTCCTTGCGCCACCCAGCGGGCAGCGATGTACTCAGCGGGCTGCCATGTATTGATGGATGAACTGTACTGCGATGGATCCTTCGCCAACGGCCGAAGCACAGCGCTTCACCGAACCATGGCGCACATCCCCTGCGACAAAGACGCCGGGAACGCTCGACTCCAGCAGATACGGTTCGCGCTGCAACTGCCATTGCCGCGAGAAATTCGGACATCGCTTCAGATCGCTTCCACTCAAGACAAATCCTCGCTCATCCTTTAATACGGACCCCGGTAGCCAATCGGTCTTCGGCTCCGCGCCGATGAAGATGAACAGCCCGGTCGCGTCCACGGTCTGCTCTCCATCTGGTCGCGCAATGCGCAACTGCTGGAGCCGCCCGTTGCCGATGGCTTCGGTCACCTTGGACCCGGTCCAAACCTCAATATTGGATTCACGAGCGATCTCATCGATTAAGTATTTCGACATGCTGCTTTCGAGGGATGGGGCGCGTACCAGGATGACAACGCGACGCGCATATTGGCTGAAGGCGAGGGCAGCCTGTCCGGCAGAGTTGGCGCCCCCAACCAGGAATACCTCCTCGCCCTTGCAGGAACGAGCCTCGGCCAAAGCTGCGCCGTAGTAGATACCGGCGCCCGTAAGTTGTTCGACGCCCGGCACATCCAGCCGCCGCCAGTCTACGCCCGTGGCGATGAGGCAGGTTTGCGCGGAGACCTCGCGCCCGTCGCCCACGCAGACGAAGTGGTAGCCCTGGTCGGAGCGGATGGAGGCTGCACGGCCGGAGAGGAATTCGACATTGAAGCGCATCGCCTGCTGATAGGCACGCTGCGCCAGCTCGGCTCCGCTTAGGCCGGTGGGGAAGCCAAGATAGTTCTCAATGCGGGAGCTGGTGCCTGCCTGCCCGCCGGGAGCTTCCTGCTCGATCACCAGGGTCCGCAGCCCCTCGCTGGCCCCGTAGACGCCCGCCGCCAGACCGGCAAGGCCGGCGCCCATCACTACCAAATCGTAGACATCCTGTGAGGGCTGGGTTCGGAGTCCGATGCGCTCGGCAAGATCGGACTGCTCCGGTTGCTGCACATAGCTGCCATCGCGAAAGAAGAGCACGGGCAGTTTCGGATCGGTGATGCTGTTCTGCGTCAGCAGCTCCTTGGCTTCGGGCGAGCTCTCCACATCCAACCAGACGTACGGAACGTAATTCCGGGTGAGGAACTGGCGCACCTGATGATCGCGTAGCGCATAGCGTGCTCCCACCACGCGGAGCCCCTCAAAGGGCGCTTTGTGCGTGTCACACCAGGTTTCGAGCAGGTCGTCGATGACCGGGTAGAGCTTCTCTTCCGGCGGATCCCACGGCTTGGTCAGGTAGTAGTGAATACGGGCCGCGTTGATGGCGCGAATCGCTGCCTCGGTATCGGAATATGCGGTGAGCAGCGCGCGTTTGGCGTCGGGAAACGTCTCGATGGAGCGCTCCAGCAGTTCGGTCCCGTTCATGCCCGGCATGCGCTGGTCCGACAGGAAGAGAGCGACGCTTTCCGAGCGTTGCTTCAGTTGCCTTGCCAGGTCAAGCGCTGTCTGTCCCGAGTTGGCGCGCAGAATGCGGTAACTGCCGCCGTAGCGGCGCCGCAGATCCTGCACGATGGCTTCCAGGACGCTGACATCGTCATCGATTGCGAGAATGACTGGCTTGCTCATCGGCTCCTCAAGCTTTTATCCCTCCGTTTTGAGGAGGCGAATCAGTGGTGCACCTTTAGTGTAGTGCCTCTACGGGTAGGTTGCAGCATGGCTGCGATGGCGGTTGTAGCAGCCGGGAGAGCCGCGTTGAAAACACACGCGCTGCGATGGATGTCGAAGCTATCGCAGGATTTAGGCCACACTCCCGTAACACTATCGTGGGGTTGTCGCGCATGAGTCTATCGCTGATCTTTAAGGGGCAACATTGCAGCGGAAAGATTAGACGACGACCGCGAAAATGGAATCCAAGAAGCGAGCGTCGCAACGAACAGTCCACGAGAAGTAAAGAGAAGATTTACCGAAATCTGCCGATAAGCCTTGGTGACAGCGCACCCGTTGTGGGAAGTTAGAGACGGAACTCTTGTGCGGAGTAGTTGCCCGCACCGGAGTGTTTAGTGAGTTGCGCACTCTAAATCTGTCGGCAAAGGGGCTAGGTACAACGAGGCGCAATGAACAAGATCATTCTCGGTGACAATCAGGCAATCTTCCGCGCGGGTATCGCAAAGGTGCTGGCGAGTGAAGAGGACTTCCGGGTGGCCGCACAATGCAGTGACATGGCTCGGATGGTACTGGCCGTGGACACCTACCGTTCTTCGATTGTGGTCTTCGCATCCGCCCTCAAGCCGGACATGACCGATTTCATGAACCGGGTCAAGACGGCCGGTAGCCGCGCTGTCGTGATCGCGGAAAACGGCGAATCGGCTACCTCCTACACGGCACAGGGTGTACGCGGCGTGGTCTATCGGAACACGACCGGCGCTGCCCTGGTGGACTGCGTGCATAAGGTGATCCACGGACTGACCTGCGTACAGCGTCCCGCCGATGCGGCGCATAGCGAGGATGAGGATTCGGTAGGCGCGCGCGTTCGCGATCGCCTGACGCCGAAGGAGATGAAGATTGTCGCCCTGATCGTACAGGGCTGTAAGAACAAGGAGATTGCGCAGCGGCTCGGCACCACGGAACAGGTGATCAAGAACTACCTGCGTTCGGTCTATGACAAGACAGGGGTCTCCGACCGGCTGGAGCTTGCGCTGTTCACGATCCATCACAAGATCCTGGCCGCTGCTGCGGCCGAGGCGGTAAACGGATTGCCGACGCAAACGTCGGCAGCGAATGGCATCGCCGCCGCCACCACATTACAGATGCGCAGCGCATAAGATCAAAAGCGCACAAAGCAACAATTAGGCCTTCAACAGCCCTCCGCAAGGAGGGCTTCTGTTTTGCCTCAATCGGTCCGGACGGGAGCGACTCTCGAAGGAGATCCGCTACGAGGAAGTGGACGTGCCAGACCGCATCATCTTTATCACCAGCGGCGGCAGGGTTTCTTGTCCTCGGTATTTCCCGATCGTCTCAACAGCCAACAGAAGGACGGCAACTGCGAAATTTCGCTGTACTTCCAAACTTAGCTCTTGCTGATCTGTTCGAGTCTCAAGTCACGGTCCTAGCGCAACTTCTCTGCAACTGATTTCGCCTGCGTGAAGAGCAGCAGATAATCCGGGCCGCCGGCTTTTGAATCTGTCCCCGACATGTTGAAGCCACCGAAGGGGTGCGCGCCTACCATTGCTCCGGTGCTCTTGCGGTTGAAGTAGAGATTGCCGACCTGAAAGGTGCGGCTTGCGTGCTCGAGCTTGCTGTGGTCGTCCGAATAGACGGAGCCGGTGAGACCGTACTCGGTATTGTTCGCGACCGCGAGCGCTTCGTCGAAATTCTTCACGCGAATTAGCGCCAGCACCGGGCCGAAGATTTCCTCCTGCGCGATGCGCGCTTCGGGCGCGACATCAGCAATCACAGTGGGCTCAATGTAGTACCCGCCGTCGGCATTTTCAGCCGGCTTACCACCGCTGATGAGGCGGCCTTCGCCCTTGCCTACCTCGATGTAGTTGAGAATCCGCTTCATCGCGGTCTCATTCACCACCGGCCCCATGTAGCTGTTCTTGACGGGATCGCCAATTTTGATCTCCGCCACGCGCGCCTGGAGGCGCTCGAGAAAGGCATCGTAGATCGGTTCTTCCACGATCGCGCGCGAGCAGGCAGAGCACTTCTGCCCGTTGAAGCCGAATGCGGATGCGACCACGCCTTCAACGGCAGCGTCCATGTCCGCGTCCGAGCTGACGATGATGGAGTCCTTGCCGCCCATTTCAAGCACCGTGCGCTTGATCCAGCGCTGCCCCGGTTGCGTTTTCGCAGCGCGCTCGTGGATTTCGAGACCGACCTTCTTTGAGCCGGTGAAGGCGATGAAGCGCGTCTTCGGATGCTCGGTCAGTGCGCGCCCGACTTCGGGGCCGCCCTGTAGCAGGTTCACGACGCCGGGCGGCATGCCAGATTCTTCGAGAACATCGAGAAAGCGCGCTGCAATGGTGGGCGCGTCGGTAGAGGGCTTGAGCACAACGGTGTTGCCGCAGACGATGGCCGCGGCTGTCATCCCCGCCATGATCGCGAAAGGAAAGTTCCATGGCGGAATGACCGCGCCAACACCGAGTGGGACATACATTAGCCGGTTGCGCTCGCCGGGATACTGGATGGGCGGTTCGGCGTGGGAGAGGCGCAGCGCCTCGCGCGCGTAGAACTCCAAAAAATCGATCGTCTCCGCGACATCTGCATCTGCTTCTGCCCAGTTCTTGCCGACTTCGTAGACCAGCCAGGCGCAGAATTCGAATTTGCGGTCACGGATGATCGTGGCCGCGCGGAGCAGCAGTGACGTGCGCAGCTCCACGGGAACGAACTGCCAGGTCTCAAATGCCTTGAGCGCGGCGGCGATTGCCTGTTCGGCGTGCTTGGGGCCGGCCTCCTGATGAATGCCGACAACCTGCGCGGGCTTCGCTGGGTTGACCGAGCGGAGCTTGTTGCCGGTGCGCACCCGCTCGCCCCCAATCACCAGCTCATACTCATGACCGAGCATGCCGCCCACGCGCTCCAGCGCCGCCTTCATGGCGTGCTCGTTAGCGCTCGATTTGAAGTCGACGAAAGACTCGTTGCGAAAGTCGCCCCGGGGGGCAAGCGGAAGGATCACGGTGGAGATTTCTGTGGCAGCCATAACCGCATAGTGTACGGCACCCCGGCGGGAACTGGCGAGGTGCGGGCCGCAGGGGCGGCTGCGCCTCGGTGGCCTTTCCCTATCAAATGTGCCGCTTCTCTCCTGTTGACAATCTAGAGAAACAGGATCGATCGTTCCTCTAGATTAGCTAGTGGAGAGCACGAGATGGCGAACAAGCCGAGCGACTTGGTGCAGGGCACGCTCGAAATGCTGATTCTGAAGACGCTTGCGTTGGAGGCAATGCATGGGTATGGCATCGCGATCCGGATCGAGCAGATCAGCAGCGGCGTATTTCGAGTGAACCCGGATCGCTCTTCCCTGCCTTGAGTCGTATGGAACGCACCGGGCGCATCAAGGCGGATGGCGCGCGACAGAGAACAACCGCCGTGCCAAGTACTACCTGCTGACCGAGAGCGGCCGGAAAGCGCTGAAGAACGAAACCCGCGAGTGGGACCGTCAGGCGGCTGCGATCGCGCGAATTCTTGAAGCCTGAGGACGACACAGCGATGCTCCTCGAAGCTTTAGTCCTCTTATCAAGAGGACGGTCAGCGCCCGCTTATCTACAGCTATTGAGAACCGCCGTTGACTATCCAATGGTTCTGCTGCATCCAGCTTTCGAGCAGCAGTGTCCATAGATGCAACGCGGGCAGATGCTCGGCCAGATCGACACCGTGATGGCCATGCTCGAACATGTGGAACTCCACCGGCACACCCGCGCGCTGACATGCCGCGACGTAGAGGATGCTGTTCTGCGATGGCACGACATCATCGTCGTTGGTGGTGAAGACGAAGGCCGGCGGGCTCATCGGTGTCACATGGTCTTCTGCTGAGAGCAGCGCGATCAGCGCCGCATCCGGGAGCGGTCCGAGCAAATTCTCCCGCGAGCCGGCGTGGCCGACGCCGGGCTTCATGCTAATGACTGGATAGGCGAGGATGACGAAGTCCGGGCGGTCGCTTGCGCGCTCGGTAGGATCGGGACTTGTCGGCAAGCCGTTATCGTAGAGCGTTGCGAGAATGCTGGTGATGTGGCCGCCGGCCGAGAAGCCCCAGGCGCCGAGATGGTCCGGCGCAAAGCCGAATTCCGCAGCACGGCTGCGTAACAGGCGCATGGCGCGCTGGGCATCGGCGATGGGAGCAGGATAGCGATACGGCGCAACGCGATAGTGAAGCACGAAGGCAGCGACACCCCGCTGCACCAACCAATGCGCAGGTGCGGCGCCTTCGCGGTCGTCCACCACATTGTGATAACTACCGCCCGGAATGACGAGCACCCCGGTATGGCTTGGATTGCTGGCGGGCAGGTACACATCGATCATGGGGCGATCCGCAGCGGTGTGGCCCAGCGCACCCGGCACGGCGCCCGGGTAAATATTGATCGATTGATTGGGTGCGCTTTGCGCGTGCAGCAGGCAGGCAGTGAACACAACTAGAAAAGGAATAACGAAACGCATGGCCGAAGTGTAATTGCCGCCTGGTGAGATGTGGCGGCATAACCACACGTTTACGCCTCAGGTAGTGATCTCCGCGCCGCGCGATTCGCGTGCAAAGGACATCACCACTGCGATAAATAGCGCTACTCCAATGATGGTAACGGCGAGAACAGGTCCGTAGCTGCCGGTGCGCTCGGCAATACGTGCCTGGATGTTGGTCAGCTTGGATGCAATGAGATTTCCGAGTTGATACACGACGCCGGGAAACGTAGCGCGAACGGGGCCGGGCGAGATTTCGCTGAGATACACGGGCACGACGCCCCACGCGCCCTGGACCATAAACTGCACCAGGAATGCGCCCGCAGCGAGGGCGACGGGGCCATGCGTCAACGTGGCGATGGGAGCGGCTGGAATTGCGAGCAGCGCGGCGGTGATGATGGCGCGCTTTCTTCCCCAGCGTTCCGAGAGAGCGCCGAAGACGATGCCGCCGCTGATGGCGCCGAGTGCAAGCACCATCCCAACAAGGCTGACGATATGGGGATCCAGGTGATGATCGCTTTGCAGAAAGAGCGGGTGCAGGTCCTGACTGCCATGGCTAAACGCGTTGAAGCCGGTCATGAGCAAAACAAGAAACAGGAACAGTGGCCAATAGCTCCGGATGCCCTGCCACAATCCGGTGAGTGACATTCCCGTGCCGCGGGTGGCGCTGCCCTGCTGCCAGGCCGGCGACTCTTCTACCTTGAAACCGATGTAGCCGGCGAGCAACGCCGGCAAGGCACCCACGATGAACATCCCGCGCCATCCGACCGACTGGAAGAGCAGCCCAAACGCGGCGGCAGCCACCAAATAGCCCACCGCGTAGCCTTCCTGGAGAATGCCCGAAAAGAAGCCGCGGTTCTCCCTGGGCAGAGTTTCGAATGCCAAGGCGGCGCCCACGCCCCACTCGCCGCCCATCGCAATGCCGAAGAGTGCGCGCAGGATCAGGAGAACGTGCAGCGAAGGCGTGAAGGCGCAGGCCAGTTCCAATACGGAATAGCAAAGAATATTGACGATGAGGGTTGGCCGCCGCCCGATACGATCCGCCATCCAACCGAAGAGCAGAGCACCCACCGGCCGGAAGGCCAGGGTGAGGACTAGGGCCTCCGTGACTGCGCTTTTCGCCACACGAAAATCGGTAGATATGGCGGAAACGCAGAAGACAAGGATGAAGTAGTCGAAGGCATCCAATGACCAGCCGAGGAAGCAGGCGGCGAAGGCGTGGCGCTGCTTGGCAGTCAGCATCCGGAATGGGGCCAGAAAGTTCACGAGAGAGGCCAGCATAGCAGGAGGGATCCGAACGAAAGTTCGGCTGAGCGGCGAAGGAGTTTGCTAGTGGAAAGAGTGCGGAAATCCAACTCGCAGGAGTTCCAGCCCTCGTGCACTCCCGCGGATGCACTCGCCGGCCTGGAGCGGATTACCGAATACCTACGGCGCGAGATTCACCTGACGTTGCGCGTGCACGGCATCACGACGGCTCAATACAATGTGCTCCAGGCCCTGCGCTGCGCTCCGGCGGGAGGACTCACTTGCTCTGAGTTGGGCAGCAGGTTGTCGGGGGCCGATCCTGACATCACTCGCCTGCTGGACAGGCTGGCGAAGCAGGGACTGGTGAGGAGGCACCGCGATGCAGAGGACCGTCGCGCCGTACTGACTGAAATCACCGAGGATGGAACGCACCTTCTAGAATTCGTCGCCCCGCTGTTGGACTCGCGCATTCAAACACTCTTCGGTCACATGACCGAAGCGCGTCTGCAAGCGCTCGTCGATCTCCTGAATGAGGCGATGCCCGCGCCCAAGCGGAATGGAGAGCGCGCGCCGCAGCCGATTCCGACAGCCAAGGCAGGATGAATCGATCGAATATCTTGCAATGCAAGAGGGAGGCCGGGATGGCCTCCCTCTTCGGTCTGAATCCTGTTGAATTCTATTTCTCTGCCTGGACTGGCTGCGGCACCGGAACCGACGTGAGTACCGCGTCGCCACCTTCGGCATTCACGGCCCCATCGGCAAATTTCTTGTGCAACTGATGGTGCAGGCAATAGAGTGCCAGCTCCAGCCGGTCTGAAACGCCGAGCTTGTCATAGATCTTGCGCAGATAGTTTTTGATCACCTGTTCTGTCGTGCCGAGCTGGTAGGCGATCTCTTTATTGCGCTTGCCTTGCGTGATGCAGGTGATGATCGCCATTTCTTTCGGAGAAAGCCGCGGCTGGCTTTTCGGACTGGTCAGGGCGGTCGCCTGGGAGCGGTAGGCCTCGATGACCCAGTTTACCGACTGATTGTCGATCCAGGTCTCTCCCTGCGCGATCTTGCGGACGCATTTCACCAGCAGGTCCGGGGAGATGGACCGCGGAATAATGCCGCGAACCCCGCGCCGGTAGAGCTCGACGGTGTTCTGCTCGTCTGTTGATACCGCCTGGATGATGATCTTCACCTGCGGGTTCCGTCGCACGATGGCAGGAATGGCATCCGTGGTGCCGGAGATCAGCCCGCCCTCGAGGATGACGAGATCCGTTGGGAACCTCTGAATGGCTGACTCCAGGTTCTGGAGGTTATCTACTTGGGCAACAACACGGATATCGTCTTCGAGCGCGAAAATCTTGCGCATGCCGACCCGATAGATCGCCTGCGAATCCGCAAGAATAATGCGGATTATGTTCGGTTCGGTCGATGCGCTCGGCTCGACCGGTTCGTCCGGAATGGTCTCGTCCAGCATGTCAGGCTTGGCTGCGCTCATAACAATTCTACTGACTGAAGTAATATTCGTCGATAACTGCTGCGGCACGCCAGCAGGTGTCGCCGGTGTTGCAGCGTACCACACGGCCCGTGCAGTGAACTACTACATCTGTCGGGGTCCCCATGGCTTCTGCCGGCATCTTCATTGTAAAGCGGACCTGGGTCTGAACTTCGAGTGGCCGAGGCAGAGTAAACGCGACGCCGGTGGCGGAGATGTTCTCCGTCATCGCCGCGATCTCACCGGTTGCGGTGAAGAGTCGCAGAGGGATCTGGAGCGGAAAACGGACAGCATTTCTCAGCTCAACCGGGGCATCCGCTTTTGCCTGTGCCGAGAGTGCGGAGGTCATTGCGTCACTATATGGATCTGTTGATGAGTCGGACATCCCACGAAGAGAGTAGCGAGCCGGTACCGGATGGATTAACGCCGGAAGTGACCCTTCTACCCCATTAAGCCAGGTAGACGTGACGATCTTGCTGGTCTCCTGCAAGAATTTTAGTACGTCGGTAATATTACCAGTCTACGGAGCGCTAAATTCCACCAAAGTTGTAGCAACCCTTCGACACGTCAGCTAACGTTCGGATTACGTAGGCGATACGCCACGCGCACTAAAGACCCCTGGAGGCCCTTCCGTGAAGTCACTTTCCGTTCTTGCTCTCTCCGCCGCACTGGCAGTACCGTGTTTTGCTAACTCGTTGGTATCGACCAGCCCAAGCTTTCAGAAGAGCGCCCGGACAACCGTGGCTTACAGCCCCATGCTTCCTTATCCCAGGGCGGGCAGCAAACTCGCCATGAGCAGCCCCATGCTTCCTTATCCCAGAGCCGGCAGCAAACTCGCGATGAGCAGCCCGATGCTTCCTTATCCCAGAGCCGGCAGCAAACTCGCGATGAGCAGCCCCATGCTTCCTTATCCCAGGGCCGGCAGCAAACTCGCGATGAGCAGCCCCATGCTTCCTTATCCCAGAGCCGGCAGCAAACTCGCGATGAGCAGCCCGATGCTTCCTTATCCCAGAGCCGGCAGCAAACTCGCGATGAGCAGCCCCATGCTTCCTTATCCCAGAGCCGGCAGCAAACTCGCGATGAGCAGCCCCATGCTTCCTTATCCCAGAGCCGGCAGCAAACTCGCCATGAGCAGCCCCATGCTTCCTTATCCCAGAGCCGGCAGCAAACTCGCAAGCTAAGCGCCGGACGAAGTGCAAACGTTCGTCGAAACAGACGGTGCGCGTTAGTAATATAGCGTATGCTCTTCGCTAGAATACCGGCGAAGAGCAATGTCTTTTTTTACCCTCGATAACGTAAACATCGCGGCAGGCGTCGTTCTGCAGGCTATTCTCGCGTTTGTGCTTATTCGTCGGGGCCTGGCCAGATACTATCCCATCTTTTTGATCTACCTGCTGCTCAATCTCATGGAGGATCCTTTGGGATGGGCTCTGCAGGGTTCTTCTACGGTTTACCTGCGCTTCTATTTTGTAGCCACTATTCTCGATTACATCCTGCAATTGCTGGTTCTCTTTGAAATCGCCCGGAATGTGATTCGTCCATCCAAGCGCTCTATTCCATTCCCCGTTGCGCCTGTTTCGATCATCGGCATATTGCTCTGCGCCTTAATCGCGCTCAGTTTCTCGCCCCAAGTGCAGCTGATCGGGCTCGGTCACACCCGAGAAGTTCTGATCCGCATTTCTCTTGTGCTTGCCATCCTCAAGATCCTGCTATTTGCTGGGCTCGCACTTTTTGCACAGGTGTTGGGGATTGGTTGGAAGAGTCACGTCCTCCAGCTTGCCACGGGGTTTGCCTTCTATGGGGCAGTCTCATTCATGGTGCAACTTTCCAGCACCCATGTATCCGGAACCGACGAACAGAGCTATGTCGTTCATCTCGTACGACTTGCGCAGACTCAGTCAGGCGCCTACTTCTGCACTCTGGTTTTCTGGATTTGGGCGTTTTCCCGAAATGAAGCACCGCGCAAAGATTTCACTCCACAAATGCAGGAAGTTCTGGTAACAATAGCTCAATCAGCCAAACGTACCCGTTTAGCTGTTACTCGGAGCACTGATCGCAGATGACGTTCTCTCTATTCCAGATACTGCTCGCGGTGGCCCTGCTCGCATTTGTCGGGCTGTGGCGTCGTGCGCAGGCAAAACGGAAGCAGCGGAGCTGGGATGAGATTGTTGCGGCGCTCCGGGCCAATGACTGGGGTATCGACGAAGTCTCCGAACGTTATCTGTATCGTGCCGGCATCAAGGCAACACCGGCGGACATCTGGAAACGAATTGATGGCGCGCGTGGCCTGTGGGCGATGTACTGCAACGCGCCCCTGCTGGTGCAGCTCGCTGATTACGCAGCCGAGCACGGCACCGATCCCGACGAGGCGCTGCTCGAAGGTCTGCGCAGCGATGCATTCCAGATCCGGCTCTGCGTGCTGATGGCTCTGGCCAAATATGCGATGTCGCAATCGACGGTCGGCGCATCCGTAAACGCACATCGCGCTACCGCGCTCTACAGCGAGATGCTCGCGCACCTGACGATGCTCTTCCAGGACAGCGCGGGCCAGCTCTTCCCCAAATATCTCGAAGCTATGTAGTCTCAAGTATCGCTTCGGATGAGCCCGCCACCTGGCGGACTTCTTCATTTGTGGAACAATCAGGCAATCGTCTCCTGCGCCAATCCGCGAACCTCCCGATACTCCTCATCGGTCAAGGCAAAAGTAGCAGCGGCTATCGTCCCGTCGACCTGATCCGGACGGCGCGCACCGACAATGGCTGCCGTTACGGCTGGATTGTGCAGCGTGTATGCGACCGCGACCACGCCCGGCTCAACGCCGTGTCTGTCTCCAATCGCGCGAAGCCGCTCCACGAGCGCGAGATTCTTCTCGAGGAGCGGCGCATTGAACTCCACATTCTTGCGACGCCAGTCGTCGGCAGGCAACTTCTGAATGCGGTCGGCCGTCATCTTGCCCGTCAGCAGCCCGGAGACCATAGGCGAATAATTGATGACTCCAACGCCATGCTCGCGGCACCAGGGTAAAATCTCCGCTTCGACGCCACGACGCAGGAGTGAGTAGGGCGGTTGCAGCGAGGTGATCGGCGCAATCCTCATGGCACGTTCCATCTGCGCCACATTAAAGTTCGACACACCGATGAACCGCACCTTCCCCTCCTGTTGCAATTGCGCCATTGCCTCCCAGCCCTCCTCGATCTCCGAGTCCGGATTGGGCCAGTGGATCTGGTAAAGGTCGATGACATCGACGCTGAGCCGGCGGAGCGAAGCTTCCACCTCATCGCGGACCGAGGCCGCCTTCAGATCGCGGTATATCGTGCGGCTGTTGTCCCAGCGCATGGAGCATTTCGTGAAGATGTACGGTTTGCGTCCGGATTGCTTCAGAGCGCGTGCCACCACTTCTTCGGAGTGGCCCAGGCCATAGATGGCGGCCGTGTCGATCCAGTTGACGCCGAGATCCAGCGCGCGTTCGATCGCGGAGATGGAGTCCTTGTCCTCCTGGTGTCCCCATGCAAACTGCCAGTCGCCTCCGCCGATGGCCCAGGCGCCAAAGCCAATTCGGGTAATGTGCAGGTCTGAGTTGCCGAGTTGACGAGTGGCGAGCTGTGTTTGGGTGCTAGAAGCCATACTCTCTTCGATGCATTGGACCCCTGCCGGACACAAAAGATGGGGCCGGCCCAGGTTCGCCGGGTAGCGGTTGCAACGCGGCGCTTCAGTGCAGCGCAGACGGGCTTCCGGCCGATGATCACGTCCGGCGCTCCGTCCTGGAACGTCTGATAATCGATTACGTAACCTGATATCTCGAATCAGAGCGCCGGTACGCTGACTGCCGCTTCTCCGCTGCTATCTACAGATTTCTTCGCTATGGTTCCGCTGGTTGCATAGAGATACCAGGTGAGCCATACCAAGCCCAAGGCCATGTCCGGCTTGAAATACAGAGTCGTGGATTTCGACATCATCTGCGCCGCGGTCAGCGTCAAGACAGCCATCAACAAAGTCACGCTTCCGCGCGCTGGGACGCGCGAGCCTGTCAGCGCAAGCAGGATCGCAGGAATCACCAGAACGTGGTCGGTAAGCCAGGCATAGGGGGCCACCGCAAGCGATACCAGCGTCACCACCGAACCATGGGTTCTCCACGTCCACTTATGCCGGTTTCGCTGGTAATACCACACCGCCCAGACACACCCCAGCACCGCCGGAATAAATTCCACCCACATCGCTGTGCGATTGACCATAAACCGGAGCGCCACCCCAAAAGTGGGCACAAATTCATCCGTAATCCGCTCAGTGCGCATTGCCGCGAGGTAGTGGCGCCATACAGCATGATCGAACGCCATCGCGACCACGCTCTCAGTAGCCAGGGCCAGCAAGGCGCCGCAAAAAACGCCCCATTTCCTTCGAGTGATTATCCACGCCAGCAGAACCACTCCGAACGGCAACAGCAGATGCGGCTTGATCGCGCACAAGGAAAGGGCTGCACCCGCCCAAAAGGGTCTGCTCTGATGGAAGCGCAGAAACAGGGCCAGACCGGCCAGCGTCAACAGCCCCGTCTGTCCCATCTCGATACACAACAGGGCCGGTGGAAAAAACCACGCCAAGAGAAGGTACCCGCGTTCGTGCGGATCCTCCATCATCGCCCGCACCGCCAGAACGGATACAGCGAGGCAGATCGCCAGCATCAGCGACCAC
The DNA here is from genome assembly GCA_963797895.1 of uncultured Acidobacteriaceae bacterium. Lineage (GTDB taxonomy): Bacteria > Acidobacteriota > Terriglobia > Terriglobales > Acidobacteriaceae > KBS-83. The sequence goes on along the minus strand of CAWCRD010000002.1, from coordinate 320,327 downwards.
GCTACCACCGCTGCCCTTGGCTCCAGCAGTCCCATCGGAACCATAAGGAACAGCGCAGTCGGCGGATTCCGAAGCATAGGTACATCGGGACCCTTGACTGGCAGGCCGAGTTCCAACTCCATCTGCCGAACGGCTTCACGGTCATACGGGTTTGCCCCGTGCGTGAGCAGGCGCCCGCTGGCCCAGAACCATTGCGTATCGTGATGCGATGGCCGTGCCGAAAAGACTCCCGTCAGCACGCCAGGTACGCAAATCATCGTTGCAATCAGGAACGCAGCAAACACCGCCAGAAATATCGGCGAGTGCCTTTTCGCATGCCTCTCGGTCGCGGCTGACCTGTCGCTCGATGCGTCAGAAGCCATCTGCCTGCGCATTCCCATTGCAGACCACACAATTCCCGGAACGCCGACAAGCCTTCAGCGACCGGCAGCCTTCCCGCAACATAGTATTCAAGCCGACGTTTCCCAGGGCAGCGAAATTCATTCAGCCCGGAATTTCGAGTGACCGTTTGAGGTGACCCGCACCTCAAAGCGGGATCATCTTGCGGAAAACCACTGATTCCGCCATACTTGATGGGTTGGGAGCAGTGCGGGTGTCGTGCACATCCATACGCCGCCGCTGGCAAATCGCCGGCAGGCCGCTGAACCATCCCGAGACGATTTTTAGAGAGTTTGCCGAAAGGAAGAGAAATCCTGTGTTGATGATTCGTTTGGCGCGTTTTGGAGCGCGCAAGCAGCCGTATTACCGAGTTGTGGTGATCGAGAAGGACCGAGCGCGCAATGGCCGTTCGATCGAGGTGGTAGGAACGTACAACCCGCGCACCAATCCCGCGAGCGTCCTGCTGAAGCAGGACCGCATTGCGCACTGGACCAGCAATGGCGCGCAGCTCTCCGATCGTGTCGCCAAGCTGCTCAAGAACTACAAGGAAGCTCCCGCCGCCACTCCGGCTGCTTAGTCGCCTTCCTCGATCCCGCCATCTCGCGGGATGCCTTCCCCTTTGTTCAACGCTGGAGCCGCATGACGCACGACGAGAAGCTGGACGCCGCTGAAGAGTTGATGACGCAGATCGCCCGCGCGCTGGTGGACCACCCGGATGATGTTCTGGTGGAAGCCGTGGAGGGCGAGGAAGGCGACGACGTGACGGTGCTGGAGATGCGTGTCGCGCCCGATGATGTGGGCAAAGTCATCGGAAAGCAGGGCCGTACGGTGCGGTCCATGCGCACCATCCTCGCAGCGGTGGGCCAGGGACATCACCTGCGCTACGAACTCGACGTCGTGGAAGACGAGGACGAGGAAGACGGCGACGATGTGGATGACACCGTGGTCGGCGGCAGTGAATCCACAACCGCGGGCTGACCGCCCTCTCAGCCATGTCTGCTGAGGATCGCGATTTCGTTCTGCTGGCGCGCCTGGTTCGCACGCAGGGGCGTCACGGGGAAATCATCGCGGACATTCTGACTGACTTCCCGGAACGATTTGCCGAGCGCACTCGGGTGTGGCTTATGCCACCGGACGCGAAGACTCCGCCGCGCGAAGCGGAAGTGGAACGGCATTGGCTGCATAAGGGCCGCATCGTGCTGAAGTTTGCCGGCATCGATTCGATCTCCGACGCCCTGGCCTTTCGCGGCTGGCATGTAGCGATTCCACGCGAAGCCCGCGCGCCCCTAGCCGATGACGCTGTCTATGTTGCAGACCTGATTGGCTGTCATGTCATCGACGAAGCGGGCGGGGCCGATCGAGACACGATCGATTTAGGTCCGGTGGTGGATGTGGAGCGCGGTCAGAACGGTGCGGCAGACCTGCTGGTGCTGAAGAGAGATGACGAAGAGCTGTTGATTCCCTTCGCAAAGGCGTATTTAACCGCTGTCGACCTCGATGCGCGTGTGTTGCGGATGCGGCTGCCGGCTGACCTGACGCAATTGAACGCTCCCCTGACCGAAGAAGAGCGCGCGGCTCAACAGGCGGAAGCGGGAGACGGCGATGCGCTTTGACATCCTGACGATCTTTCCGGCGTTCTTCGATGGCTTTCTGGCGCATGGCGTCGTGCGTCGGGCATTGGAGAACGGAATCGTCGCATGCGAGCGGCACGATCTCCGCGACTTTACGACCGACCGGCATCGCACTGTGGACGATCGGCCCTTTGGAGGCGGCGAGGGTATGGTATTGAAACCAGAACCCGCGGCCGCAGCCCTTGAGTCGCTGGGCATTCAAGAAAGAGCAAAACGAGATCGAAGCCGGGAGAGCGTTGTCCTTCTATCGGCACAGGGCGAGCGCCTTACCCAGGCAGCGGCGCGCGAGCTGGCGCAATTGGAACGTGTCGTGCTGATCTGCGGCCGCTACGAGGGCGTGGACGAGCGCGTGAACATGCTCTTCTGCGATCGCGAACTTTCGATTGGCGATTATGTTCTGACAGGCGGCGAGCTTGCCGCGGCAGTGGTGATGGATGCGACGACCCGCCTGCTTCCGGGCGTGCTGGGCAACGAGGCGTCGTCCGCATACGAGAGCTTCGGGATCGCAGACGCAGGCCTCGGCGATGTTCCGCGCTCTACGCACGGCAGCGGAGGGCTGCTGGACTACCCGCATTACACGCGGCCGGCGGAGTTTCGCGGGCTTGCTGTACCTGAGGTGCTTTGCGGCGGCGACCATGCCGCAATTCGCAAATGGCGCCGCGAGCAGGCGCTGCTGAAGACGCTGCGCAACCGTCCAGACTTGCTGAAGGATGCCGCGTTGAGCGCGAGTGATCGCACATTTCTCGAAAAAGCAACCCGGCAGATGAAGACGGCTTCCTCCTGACCAGGAGCCCTCTTTGCTGAATGAATTTCGCACCATCGAGCCGAAGATCCTTTACTTCGGCACGCCTGTTGCCCTGATCAGCTCACAGAATGAAGATGGCAGGACGAACCTTGCCCCCATCTCTTCCTTCTGGGCGCTTGGCTGGACCTTCATGCTGGGCCTTCTGGATGAGACGAAGACGGCGGAGAACCTGGCACGCGCGCCGGAATGCGTCATCAATATTCCGTCACCCGAGATGTGGCAAAACGTGGAAAAGCTTGCGCCGCTCACCGGAAAGAACCCTGTGCCTGACCTGAAAAGTCGCCAGTTCCACTTCGAGCCGGACAAATTCGGCAGCTCTGGATTGACTCCCATCCCGAGCGAAGTCGTGCAGCCGGAGCGGGTTCGGGAATGCCCCATACACCTGGAGAGCCGCGTCGTTCATCTGCACACGATGAGCGGTGAAAGGCTGAATCAGCTTGGTGGAGGAGTTGCCGCTGAGGTCGAGGTTCTGCGGGTGCATGTCGCGGAGGAATTCGTACTTGGCGAGAATCACATCAATCCCGAGAAGTGGTCGCCGTTGATTTACAACTTCCGGCATTATTTTCGCCTGGCCGACAAAGAGCTGGGAAAGACATTCCGCGCCGAGAAATAAGGTCGAGCCGCTAGCGCCTATGGCTGCTTGTTATCAGCCGCTGCATCCTCCGCCCAGTAGTTTCTGCGGGCGGTGATCTGCAGGTTGGGATAATCCTTCAACTGCAGTTTGAGCGTGTGCATGCCGGGATGCGGAGCTTCCGGGCGGAAGCTGAGGACGTACCGGTTCGGCACATGATTGGAGACGGTCAGCATGCCCTTCTGCAGTGTCTTCCGATCTTTGAACGAGTAGTATTCGCCACCGGTGAGGTGGGCGACCGTCTCGGCTGCATTGCGCCGCATACTATTCATCGCGATGAGCGCAGCAATCTTGGCTGCACGCAGCGGGGGCGCCAGAAGGCTAAGGCAGTCGTAGGTCTTCTCAGCCTTGCCCTTTTTCTGCGACGGATCGGCATTGGGGTCGTTCGCAAAACATCCGCCGGGCGGTCCCGGTTCCGAGTTGGAAAACTGTCCTGCCTCGCGACCGACAGCGGACTTTGTTGAAGAGAAGGCGAAGCTGTAGATGATGGTGTTCGTATCGCTGACGGAGCGCACCGCATCTTCCAGAGCCACATGGCTGCCGTGATCTACAGTCTCGCTGATGAGCAGAATCGCGCGCCGATATTCCGGCGGCTGCTTCTGTAACTGATCGACGGAGAATTTCAGCCCGTCCAGAATCGCGGCTTGATTGTCTCCGGACTCGAGGTCGTGCAGTCCGGCGCCGATGACTCCGATATCCGGTGTGAAGTTTTCGAGCAGCCGCGGCTCGCTGTCGAAGCCGACCAGCGCCACACGGTGCGGGACGTTGCCGATCAGCGCCTCGATGGTTGAATCGAGATTGCGATAGTCATCGAGATGGCGAGCGCCCGCGCCTCCAATCTCCACGGCAACGACCAGCGCCAGCGGCTCGCTGTCCGTATCCTGTTCGAGGGAGAGCTTCTGCGGCACATCGTCATCAGTGACCAGAAAGTTGTCGGCGGTCAGGCTGTAGACTGGCTCGCCGGATTTGGTCCGCACCAGCGCGGGAACAAGAACCAGGGTGGTGCCGGCGTGGAACACAGTGCCGCTCTGCTGCGGCGAGGCCGGCGTCTGCGCGCCAGCAAGCGTGCACGATGCGGCGACGGAAATGAAGGCCAGGGTCAGGAGGAATCGCATACGGGCGGCTTGTCTGGCAAGTGTAGCCTGCTCTAAGTACGCCTTTGCTGTGCCAATCCGCGTAAAAATCGTGTACACTGAGAGTTCGAAATAACCCCTAGGAAATCAGTCATGTCCATTCATCCAGTCATGCAGCGCCTTGCCGAGAAGCTCCAGCGTACGGACCTTCCCGATTTTGTCCCCGGCGACACGGTACGCGTGCAGGTAAAGATCAAGGAAGGTGAAAAGGAGCGTCTGCAGGCCTTTGAAGGCATTGTGATTGCCAAGAAGCATGGCCCGCAGGGATCCTTCACCGTCCGCAAGATGAGCTTCGGGCAGGGCGTGGAGCGTATCTTCCCGCTGAACTCGAAGGTGGTGGACAAGGTTGAGAAGATTCGTTCCGCCCGTGTCCGTCGCGCCAAGCTCTTTTACCTTCGCGGCCTGCGTGGCAAGGCTGCCCGTCTGAAGGAAGTGGAGCGCACTTAGCGTCTTCGTCAGCATCTCACGAAGGCCCTGGGGCGCTGCCTCAGGGCCTTTTCCTTTCTGCAACAGCAGAAACGGATCGGTCCCTCGGGCTCTCTTTACTCTGGGCGGCAATTCTAATTGCAGTTCTTCCGGGGTTCGCGCCCCACTTGAGTGAGTGCCTTATGAAAGCCTCTCGAAACAACGACCCAATGCGCGACGTTCTCGGCTTTCTCTTCCGCCACTGGCGGCGAGAGCGATGGCTGGTTGCCGGCGTGTCCGCGGCAATGATCACCGCCACGGTTGCAGATTTGTTCATGCCGGTCTTCGCAGGACGGCTCATTGACGCGGTGGCCATGCATGCCGCGCACGGCTCTGCGTCCAAAGTGCAGCCACTGCACCAAGCACTGTGGGCGCTGGGCAGCATTGCGGCGCTTGGCATGGTGCTAGTGGCCGGACGTTATCTTGCGCTGGTCGCGATCATTCATCTCACGCTGCGGCTGATGTCCCGCTTTGCCCGGGATGCCTTCTGGCGCGTCCAGCGATTCTCGACGGACTGGCACGCGAACAACTTCGCCGGTTCTATCGTGCGGCGCGTCACGCGCGGCATGTGGGCTGTGGACATGATGGACGACACGCTACTGCTGGCACTGCTGCCGGCGCTGATGGCGCTCGTCGGCTCCTCCGTTCTGCTGGGCTGGCACTGGCCGGCGATGGGCGCGGTGGCGGGCGGCGGCGCTGTAGTGTACGTCGTGCTGTCAGTTGCGCTGTCGCTGCACTATGTTGCGCCGGCGGCGCGGCTTTCGAACGCGCAGGACACTCTGGTGGGCGGAGCGATGTCCGATGCCATCACCTGCAATCCGGTGGTGAAGTCGTTCGGCGCAGAGGATCGCGAGGACGATCGGCTATCCATCGTGATGGGCAAGTGGCGTCAACGCACGCTGCGCCACTGGGTGCGTGGCACGCGAAGCGGCAGCATGCAGCAGCTTGTGCTACTGGTGCTGCGCGCCAGCGTGACCGGCTGCGCGGTGTGGCTGTGGTGGACGGGGCGCGCCAGCGCCGGCGATGTCACGTTCGTACTCACTAGCTATTTCATCATTCACGGCTATCTGCGTGATGTTGGCCAGCACGTGGCTAACCTGCAGCGCAGCGTGAACGAGATGGAAGAGATGGTGGCCATGCACACACATCCGCTGGGAGTGGTGGATCGCAAAAGCGCGAAGCCTCTGCGCATCCGCGAGGGCGAAGTGCTATTCGATCGCATCACCTTCCGCTATGGCGCGCAGATGGAGCCGCTCTTCTGTGACTTCACGCTGCGCATTCGAGCGGGCGAGCGCATCGGCCTGGTCGGCCACTCGGGTTCCGGCAAGACGACATTTATAAAGCTGCTGCAGAGGCTTTACGACGTGACGGACGGCCGCATCTTGATTGACGGACAGGAGATCGCGAACGCGACGCAAGTGTCGCTGCGTGCGCAGACTGCCTTGGTGGCGCAGGACCCTGTGCTGTTCCACCGCTCGCTTGCGGAGAACATCGCCTACGGCCGTCCTGGCGCGACGATGGCGGAGATCGAGCGCGCAGCGCGGCTGGCCAATGCCCACGAGTTCATCCAGCGGCAGCCGAAGGGCTATGCCACGCTGGTGGGCGAGCGCGGCGTGAAGCTCTCCGGCGGCGAGCGGCAACGCGTGGCGCTGGCCCGGGCATTCCTGGCAGACGCGCCGATCCTGATCCTCGACGAGGCTACGTCGAGCCTCGACTCGGAATCGGAGGCGCTGATCCAGGAGGCGATGGAGCGGCTGATAGTCGGCCGTACAGCGATCGTCATCGCGCATCGGCTGTCCACGGTGCGAATGCTCGACCGCATCCTGGTCTTCGAGCACGGCCGGGTTGTCGAGGAGGGCAATCATGAAGAGCTCGTCCGGCGGCCGGCCGGGGTTTACAAGAGGCTCTTCGAGCGGCAAGCGCTGGGCTTGCTGCCGGACGGCAATCAGGACCGTGACGAGGACGAAGCCGCGGAAGCGGCTGAGCTGAGCGCTTGAAGCGGACTGTCACGCGGGTCGGGCGCACGGGGCCGCGGGTCAGGAAACTGACAGCGCGGCCCTGCTTTTCTACAAGGGCTAACGACGTACACTGGCACTGATGTCCCCGGCGAAGGTGATCAGCGAACAGGAGATTGAGCGGCTCGACGATGACGCGCTGTCTCCTTCTGCGCGCAAGATGCGCATGCTGAAAAAGCTGCACTGCGGCCTGCGCTATGAAAAAGCAGCACGCGCGACCGGTGCAGTCATGGTTGCCGGCGTGGACGAGGTCGGCCGGGGCGCACTTTTTGGACCGGTCGTCGCCGCCGCGGTCATCCTGCCACCGGAATGCCGCATTCGCGGGTTGCGCGACTCCAAGCAGCTGGAGCGTGATGATCGCGAGCGGCTGGCAAAGATCGTCGAACAGCGCGCTGTCTGCTATGCCCTCGAAGAGGTCGACGCGGAGACCATCGATCGCGTGAACATCTACCAGGCATCGAAGCTGGCGATGCTGGGGGCAGTCGCGCAACTCATGCCCGCGGCCGATCACCTGCTGATCGATGCCATGCGGCTCGACCATCCCTGTGCGCAGACAAGCATCATCTATGGCGATTCGCTGTCGATTTCGATTGCGGCGGCCTCTGTGATCGCCAAGGTGTATCGCGATCGGCGCATGTGCGAATACCACGAGCAATGGCCGCAGTATGGGCTGCACTCGCACAAAGGCTACTCCACGCCGGAGCACAAACGCGCGCTGGCAGAGCACGGCCCAACGCCGCTGCACCGCTTCAGCTTCCGGCCGGTCGCGCAGCGCTCGCTGCCTTGGGATTATCCGACTGCTGTCGACACCATTTTTGAAGGAGAGCAGCTTGTCCCTACGCCTGATGTGCGTAACGGCACACCCTGACGATGAGAGTGGCGGTTTTGGCGGCGCGCTGCTGCTGGCGCACGGACGCCATGCCAACACAACCGTGATCTGCCTGACCGAAGGCCGTGCGGCCTCCAACCGCGGCGATGCTCGCAGTGATGATGAGCTCGCCGTCGCGCGCCTTGCCGAAATGGAGATATCCTGCGGCATTCTCGGCGTGACGCGGCATGAGGTCTGGAAGTATCCCGACGGCGCCCTGATCCAGGCGAATCTTTTCGAGATCACAACACGTCTGGTGGAACGTATGCGGCAGCTTCGGCCGCATATCGTGCTTACCTTCGGCGGAGACGGCGGTCCAAATTTGCATCGCGATCACGCGGTGGCCGGCTTTGCGGCGACGGCGGCCTTCCATTGGAGCGGTCGCAGCAACTTCGCCGAGGAGCAATTGAAGAACGGGCTCGCATTATGGACGCCGCAGAAGCTTTATTACGAGGCGACGAAATTCACCATCTCGAAGTTCAAGGAGGAGGCTGCAGTGGCGCCGCGCACTCCGTCCTCGGTAAAGCTCGAGCTTGGCCCGCTTCAGGAAGTGAAGCGGCAGGCACTCGAGGCGCACGACACGCAAAGCGTGATGAGCCGCGCTGCGGCGGTGTACGAAAAGTACGGCCATGAGGAGCACTATCTGTTGGCGTCCGCGCGTGATCCCCAACGGTTCAGGGACGAGACAGATATCTTCAGCGGCATCGACGAAACGTAGGGGCTGCAATTCAATGCGCAGGCTTCGGCAACTTGCTCCGCTGCTTTGCACGGTGGCAATCGGCTATGCTGCCTTGCTCGGGCATGCGCAGAACGCCGATTCCGGCACCGTGACCGGACATGTCTACTGCGCAGACACGCAAAAACCGGCGCGGTTTGCGAATATCCGTTTGCAATCGGTGGATGCGCAGGGAGGGCGGTTCGGCGGCGGCTTTGCAACTACCGGATCGGACGGCTCCTTCCGGATCACCAGCGTCGCGCCGGGCGACTATTACGCAGACGTGATGATGCCGGGTTACATCCAGCCTCTGCGCGGGATGCTGAACGACATGGCAAATCTCGCGCAGGCAGATCGCGACCGCATCGCCGCTCAACTGACGCGCGTGAGTGTCACGGCAAATCAGACCGCCAATGTGCAGATCATGATATATCGCGGAGGGACGATCAACGGCGACGTGAGCTTCGACGACAGCGCACCCGCGGCTGGAGTGGCGGTGCAGGCACTGGTCCTGCCTCCTGGCTCCGCCGGATCGCAAACGCGCGCCGGCACGCAGCAGGCCAGCTTCGCCGGATTCACCCGCACCGACGACCGCGGGCAGTTCCGGCTTACCGGTCTGGCGGATGGCACATACATCGTGTTTGCTGCGCCCCGATCCATCTTCCCGATCTACTACGGCAACACGATTGAGCGCAGCCACGCGAAGAAGCTTGAAGTACATGCCGGAGATGAGGCGACAGGGGCGGACATTCAGATACCCGCCGCCGGAATGCATCGCGTCAGCGGAGTGGTGACTTCGCAGCAGGACGGTCACCCGCTTTCGCGAGCTTCGGTGCAACTGCGGCTCAGTTCGGGCGACAACGGCACCATCAGTGCCACGACTGCGACTGATGGCACCTTCACCTTCAACGCCGTGCCGGACGGCAAATTCACTGTGCTGATCCTGAATGCCTACGATCCAACGAGCCACGCGGGATTCACGAGCGAAGGCCAGGCGCTGGAGGTAAGCGGCGCGGACGTGACCGATCTGGTTGTGAACGCGACGCCACGCAAGGACTAAGCTCCGTTCAGACCTCGGCCATGCACCGCGGCCGACGCTTCGCATCGATCAGCGACCACACGGGACGTGCCAACAGGATGACCGCCAGCGCAACTGTGATCTTCACGGGATCAAGCACACCCGTCTTCACAATCCACCAATAGTGGATGACTCCGAGAATGGCCGCAACATACACGAGGCGGTGAAGCACTTGCCAGCGTTTGCCAAGCTTGCGAATGGACCACTTCGTAGACGTGAGCGCGAGCGGCAAGAGCAGCAGCCATGCAGAGAACCCGGCGATGATGTATCGGCGACGGCTCAGGTCGTCGACGAGCGTTGGCCAGTCGAGGTTCGCGTACAGCTTGAGATATACCAGCAGATGCACGCAGGCATAGAAGAACGCGTAGAGGCCGAGCATCCGACGAAATCGGACCATCCAGCCAAGATGTCTGCTGAGCCGGCGCACTGGCGTGATGGCGAGCGAGATGATCAGGATGCGGAGCGCGGCAAAGCCGGTGCCATGCGAGAGCGCCGCCGTCGGATCCGGTCCCAGCAGCGCGACGGCACCCGGATGCGTGAGGTCATGGCTCGTCTTCCAGGCCAGAATGATAAAAGGGGCAAGGCAGGCAAGGTGCACCAGCACCTTCAGAACAATGACGAACCGATTCGACATCAAAAATACTTTCTGAGATCCATGCCCTTGTAGAGGCCCGCCACCTGATCGCCATAGCCGTTAAACATGAGCGTGGGCTGGCGCTGTTTGAAGAGCGGTGCGCCGATGCGCCGCTCGGTCTTCTGGCTCCAGCGCGGATGGTCGACGCTGGGATTCACGTTGGAGTAGAAGCCGTATTCGTTGGACGCCATCATGTTCCACGTCGTGTCCGGCTGCCTGTCCGTGAAGTGCACGCGCACGATGCTCTTCGCCGATTTGAAGCCGTATTTCCAGGGCACAATCACGCGAACCGGTGCGCCATCCTGATTGGGCAGTGTCTCGCCATACAGACCGAAGGTGAGCAGCGTGAGCGGATGCATCGCCTCGTCCATGCGAAGTCCCTCGGAATAGGGGAAACTGATCCCCGATTGATGGAGCTCCGGCATCTGCTTCTGATCAGCCAGAGAGAGGAACTGCACGTACTTTGCTTTCGGCAGCGGATCGCATTGCTTCATGAATTCCGAAAGCGGATAGCCGTCCCAGGGGATCACCATGCTCCACGCCTCCACGCAGCGGAAACGGTAGATGCGCTCCTCCATCGGTTTGAGCTTCATCAGTGTCTCGATGTCGAAGGTTTTCTTCTGTTTCACCTGGCCAGTTATCTGCACTGTCCATGGCCGCGTGTGCATGGCGCCGGCGTTGCGCGCAGGATCGCCCTTGTCCGTGCCGAACTCGTAAAAGTTGTTGTAGTGCGTGATGTCCTCGAGCGAGGTAGGAGTCTCACCCTTCAGCGATAAGGGGCTCTTCACCGTCTGCAGTTTCTCCGCCGCACGCGCGAAGCCGGTATCCGCCCAGTGCTTGATACGTTGTGCTGCCAGCGCGGCAGCACCGGCAGCCGCCGCTCCGGTTATGAACGTGCGCCGATTGAGATAGTCGGTCTTCGAAGTAATTTCGGAGGAAGAGATGTCTGCAGGCTTACGGATCAGCATGATGGTTCTCCAGGCCGCTCGATTAGGCAGCCTCGGTAACTTGGACGCCGGCACCAGGCTCCGGTTACAGTACGCAATCCGACCGTTTCCGGATGTTTTTCCCCTCACTCATTCTATTGCCTTTGCGAAGGGCCATGCGGAATCGCGCCGCGCTCGCCACAGGTACACCATGACACCGGAGACGCTCACGATAAGCGCAGCGGCAATCTCGCGTCCGGCATGCGCTCGTGAGGCGAGAACGAATAGGAAGCCGAGGGTCGCGCAGATCACCGGCACCGGATAGAGCCAGATGCGGAATGGCCGCGGTAGATCGGGCCGGCGGCGGCGCAGTAGCACCACGCCTACCTGCTGCAGCAGAAACTGCAGGACAATGCGCAGCGCCACCAGCGCGGCGATAATCGCCTTCAGGTCAAAGAAGCAGCAGATACAAGCGATACCCCCGAGCAGCAACAGGACATTCGCGGGAAAGGCTCCGCGGGGATGCAGCTTTGCGAGCGGCCGGAAATAGTTGCCTTCGACCGCCGCAGCCCACAGCACACGCGACGCACCGAGCAGTAGTGAGAAGAGCGATCCGAACGCCGTCCAGATAACCAGCAGCGCGCCTATCTTCGCCCACATTGGTCCAAAGCTGCGGCCCAGCAGCTCGGCGATCACGGCGTTGTAGCTGGTGCTGTGACGGCTACCGGTAAACTCCTGCCACGGAATGACCCCGAGCACGCTGATGTTCATCAGCAGGTAGAGCACCGCGACGATGACAATTGAGCCGATGATGGTGCGCGGCAATGTGCGACCCGGATCGCGCACCTCTCCCGCCAGATACGCGATGGTGTAGTAGCCCCAGTAATCGTAGGTGGCGATCAGCATGCCCGCGCCGAGTCCGATAAAGAAGCGATGGTTCAACTGAAACGCGCCGGGCGGAAATGAGAACGCCTGGCTCGCGTGGAAGTGCATAAACCCGGCAACGATCGTGATGCCTAGCGTGAAGACGACGCCAGTCCAGAGCACCCATGCCATCCGCTTGATGGCGCGAAGCTGACGATAGAGCAGCGCGACAGACAGGACCACGACCGCGACTGCTACCAGGCTGGTGCGTTCGATGTGCCGCAGCGGACCGCTGGCGGCCAACGTGCCCGAAAGCCACGGATACAGGAACGTGGCGTATTGCGAGAGCCCGATTGCGCCCGACGCCATGACCAGCGGCGCGCTGAGCGTGAACTGCCAGACGTAGAGAAACGAGACAAGACGGCCGGCGCGGCCCGGCCCGTAGATTTCCCGGAGAAATGCATAGGAGCCGCCAGCCTCCGGCAGTGCGGCAGCCAGCTCCGCCCACACCAAACCGTCGCACAAGGCCAGAGCGGCACCGAGCACCCAGCCCAGCATCGCCTGCGGGCCTCCCATGGCAGCGACGATCAGCGGCAGCGTGATGAATGGGCCGACGCCGACCATCTCCAGCATGTTGAGCACGAGCGCGCTGCCCTGCCCTAGTTCGCGCTTGAGGTGCGGCGGCTTCGGGATAGCGCGGTCGGTGAGCATGGAGCTTAGATTCGAAGAATCAGATTCGGACACTATAGAACCGCCACAATCACCGCAGCTCGTCCCGGAAAGTGTACCGGCCCTCGCTTCGCAAGCTCGCCGCGCGAACGGTACACTCAAGTTTCATGCACCTACGGCGCGCGCACCTCCTCTCACTGGCTGCTCTGCTGGCGACTACGGTCTGCGCGCAGACTGCCGCCCCGGCCAGCCCCGCCACAGTCAGCCCCTCCCCGACCAGCCCGGACCTGCTGCCCGCCTCTGCTCCGCGCATGGAGGTCATGCCGCTTCCGGAGAACCGCGGCGCGACGGGTCTCTACGAGAGCCTGAAGCGCCTGGATACCACGGCCAGCCTGATGATGATCGTTGCCCACCCGGACGATGAAGATGGCGGCATGTTGACCTATGAAAGCCGCGGGCTGGGCGTGCGTACTGCGCTGTTCACTCTGACGCGCGGCGAAGGCGGCCAGAACGCGATGTCCGCCGCCGACTACGATGCGCTGGGCCTGATCCGCACCAATGAGCTGCTGCGCGCCGATGAATACTACGGAGTGGACCAGCAGTACTGGGGAAGCGTCGCCGACTACGGCTTCTCGAAGACTATCGAGGAGGCGCTGACGCAGTGGGGCCACGAACGGGTGCTCTACGATGCCGTGCGCGCCGTGCGTCTCTACCGTCCGATGGTGGTCTGCTCAGTCTTTGTTGGTGGCGTGACCGATGGGCACGGGCACCACCAGGTTGCGGGCATGCTGGCGCAGGAGGTCTTCAATGCCGCGGGTGATCCGAAGGTCTTTCCGGATCAGATCGCCGCCGGACTACCGCCCTGGAAGCCGCTCAAGGTGTATGCGCGCGTGCCCGGTTTCTCGCTCTCGCCGAAGGGCATGTTCGACTATGCGACGGGCAAATACGCGGCGGTGAGCTTTCACGATTACGTGAAGAACACAGACATCCACGCCATTCCCGCCACCAACATCACGATCCAAGAAGGCGAGAGCGACCCGCTGCAGGGCCAGACCTATATCCAGATTGCGCGGCGCGGTCTCGGTGAGCAGCGATCGCAGCATGAAGGGCCGAACGTTCCGCTGCCCGGTGACGCATCGAGCGCCTATCACCGCTACGGATCGCGTGTGCCGGTCGAGCCCACCGAGCAGAGCTTCTTCGATGGCATCGATACTTCCCTGCCCGGTCTGGCGAAGCTGGCCAGCCCGGAAGGTGCGTTTCTGGAACCGCCGTTGTCACGTATCCACGAGATCGTCGCCGGGGCAATCCTGAATTATGCGCCGGACCATCCGGAGCGGACCGCCCCGCTGCTCGCGGATGTCTATCGGTGTCTTGCGAAGCTACTGGACCAGGTAAAGACGAGCAGCCTGAATCCGGAGCAGAAGGCGTCGGTGACACGCGAACTGGAAATCAAGTTGCAGCAGGCAAATGACGCACTGGCCCAGGCGCTCGGCATCGAGATGACTGCGCTGGTCATGCCGGGCAATGGGGGGCACGGCTTCGAACTGTATGCCGGTCCGCGCGGCGGTCTTTCCGCTACGCCACAGTCGGTGCCGGCGCAGGTCACGCCGGGCGAGGATTTCCGGGTACGGGTACATATCCGGTCGTCCAAGCCTGCCGCGCTGAACAAGGTCGCGCTGGAAACTCCACCCAACGAACACTGGACCGTCGAGCGCGAGGGTGCACCGGGGCTGGACGATCCGCACAGCACCAGCGGCGACGTAGTCTTTCATGTGATTGCGGCACAGGAGGCCGCGCCGACCGCGCCGTATTTCTCGCGGCCCTCGACCGAGCAGGCATACTACGACATCGCCGAGCCGGAGTACCGTAATCTCTCGTTCGCGCCGTATCCCGTCGCCGGAGTTGCGACCTTCGAGTATGACGGCATACACGTGCGGCTTGCGCAAGTCGTCCAGACCATGCACACCGAGCTCGGGCCAGGCGCGGTATATGCTCCGCTGATCGTCACGCCGGAGCTGTCCGTTTCGCTGGGCCAGCCGTGGATCGTGCTTCCCATCGACGGCTCGCACAGTGGCCAGCATGAGCTCACCGTGCCCGCACGGCTGCATGCCGCGCAGGATGCAGCGGGCACGCTCCGGCTGGAACTCCCTCAGAGCTGGAGCGCCACGCCGGCTACGGCGGATTTCCATTTGCATGCAGGCGAGGACGCGGCTTTCAGCTTCCAGGTGCACGCGCCCGCGCTCGCAGCGACCAGCTATCCCATCACGGCAGTTGCGGAGAGCGGCAATCATCGCTTCACTGCGGGCTATGAAACGGCCGGCTACGGCGCACTGATTCCCTACAACCTGTACCGTCCGGCCCGCGTGAATGTGCGCGGTGTGGATGTGAAGGTCGCGACCGGCCGCCGCATCGGATACGTGATGGGAACAGGCGATACGCTTCCCAGTGCGATCCAGCAGCTTGGCCTGGACATTGACCAGCTTTCCGCGCCCGATCTGCTGAGCGGCGATCTGTCTCGCTACCAGACCATCGTGCTCGGCATACGCGCCTATGCCGCGCGACTTGAGCTGCCCCTCGCCAACCCGCGGCTGCTCGCCTGGGTGCATGCGGGCGGAACGCTGGTAGTGATGTATCAGGGCACGGAATTCGATCATGGATACGCGCCGTATGAGATGCACCTGAACTCAACAGGTATCCCAGAGCGCGTCGTCGATGAGCATGCGCCGGTCGCGCTACTCAACCCGAAGGACCCATTGCTGAGCACGCCGAACCGCATCACGGAAGCGGACTTCGACGGATGGGCGGAGGAGCGCGGCCACTCCTTCATGTCGTCCTGGGCGCCGGAATACGCCGCACCCACCGAAACACACGACCCCGGGCAGGATCCGCAACGCGGCGGGCTGCTGCACGCTCAATTTGGCAGCGGCGAATACATTTATGCCGCTTTTGCGCTGCACCGGCAGACGCCCGAGGGTGTGCCAGGCGCGTACCGATTACTGGCCAACCTGCTCAGTGCCGGAGCTCATTAATTCAGGTTTCGGCCCTGTCTTCCACGTTTTGTAACACTCTGCTCATCCATTCCTAACAATCTATTCAAACAGCATTCTCGCGTCTGTCACATCCGGCTGCCAGCCTATGACTACGTCACCCGTGTGTCCGCTGGCTTGAAGGTATTCTTCGGATGGTCACGTCGGTGACGAGTTCTGGAGAGAGGCTGAATGAAAAATCATTGGATGGCGATGGCGACTTGTGTGCTTGTGTCGGCCATGGCAAGCGGTCATGCGCAGACCACGGGAGGCAGTAACGCCTCCGGGAAGACCCCGGTCCGACACCGTGCTGCACGGAAGGCGGCTGGTCCCTCCGTCGCAACGCAGATTCAACAGCTCCGCGAAGAGATGGAGACGCAGATCAACCAGCTCCGGCAGCAGTTGAACGACAGCAATGCGCAACTGCAGGCTGCCCAGCAGCAGGCCGCCGCGGCCAACGCAGCCGCGGCGCAGGCGCAACAGCAGGCACAGCAGCAGCAACAGCAGACGACGGACAATACAACGGCCGTCTCCAGCCTGCAGGGCGCGGTCAGCGATCTCAAGACAAACAGCAGCTCGCTTGCCTCCTCAATTCAAGAGACCCAGACCAACATCCAGAAGAAAGTGGAGCATCCTGACTCCATCCACTTCAAGGGCATCACCATATCGCCGACAGGCTCCTTCATCGAAGCCGCGACCGTGTGGCGCGAAGGGGCTACCGGAGGGGACATCAATACGGCCTTCACCGGTGTTCCGCTCAATAGCTCGAACAACGCTCAGATCAGCGAGTTCCAGGGCACCGGCCGGCAGTCGCGCCTTGCCATCAAGGCAACTGGCCAGGTAGCCAACATGACCATGACCGGCTACTACGAAATGGATTGGCTGGGCACGGGCATTACCTCCAACAATAACCAATCGAACAGCTATGTCATGCGCCAGCGTCAGCTCTGGGCCCAGGCAGCTCTGAACAGCGGGTGGAAGTTCACCGGTGGCCAGATGTGGTCCTTGGCGACCGAGACCACCAAGGGTCTCGACAACGGCACTGAAATCCTACCCAGCGTCATCGATCCGCAGTACGTTGCCGGCTTTGTGTGGACGCGACAGTACGGGTTTCGCGTGACGAAGAACTTTGGCAACAAGATCTGGATTGGTGCTTCAGCGGAAAATGCTGAGACCCTCAATCCTGGAGGGTCAAACCTGCCCACGAACCTGCTCATCGGTACGGTCGGTACAGGCGGCGGCCTCTACAACTCGACAGCGAACTACTCCTTCAACGTGGCTCCGGACATGGTCGCCAAGATCGCCATTGAGCCGGGCTTTGGCCATTATGAGGTCTTCGGCATCGCTCGCTTCTTCCGTGACCGCATTTATCCGAACGAGGCCGCGACACCCCCGAGCTCTGCTGGAGCCTTCAACGACAACACCGTCGGCGGAGCCATCGGCGGTAGCGGACGCGTCTCGCTGGCCAATAAAAAGCTGACGGTCGCCTTGAAGGGTTTGTGGGGTGAAGGAACCGGACGCTATGGCTCTTCAACCATCTCGGACATCACGCTGCGCCCGAATGCCCAGATTGCCCCGCTGCATAACTTCTCGGCAATGGGGACGATCGAGGCCAACCTGACTAGCCGCCTGAACCTTTACGTCAACTATGGCGGAGACTATGTCGGACGCCGGTACTTCGGCAAGGTCGGTTACGGCTCGCCACTCACCAACATGAGCGGCTGCAATACCGAGCCGCCGGTCGGTACGACGGCACAGAATGGCGGCGATGGCTTCAATCCTGCTACACCTGCCAATTGCGGCGGCAACAATAAGGACGTCCAGGAGATCAGCGCCGGCTACTGGTACAACTTCTACAGCGGTCCCATGGGCCGTCTCCGCCAGGGCATTCAATACAGCTACTTCGAGCGCGATCTCTGGTCCGGCACGGGTGGTCCTCTCAACCCGAACGGCGGCGCGAAGGGTACCGACAACATGTTTTGGACCTCTTTCCGCTACTACCTGCCATAGGCTGACAGCAACTTAACCAGCAAGGGCACCCACAGTGGGTGCCCTTGCTGTTTGCGCCCGAGAGGCGATCTGCGCTCCTGTGTTACCGTTAGTTAGCAGAAAGCGATTCTGTGAGCTCGTAGCTCAGTTGGTAGAGCAACGCACTTTTAATGCGTGGGTCCTGGGTTCGATTCCCAGCGAGCTCACCAGCAGATCGCCGCTGCTCCCGTTCCATGCCTACAACAGCCAATGCACTGCTCGACGTGCGCGCCATCGTGCAACTGCAGGATGACCGCACCCGGCTGTGGCATTCCACTGAACCGCGCGTGAAACAGGCAGGGTCAATCGAAGGGCTGGTTGAGGCGCTGCATGCAGCCAACTTCACTCTATGGCACGCCGAGGATGACGCTCGCCGGCCTTCAGCCAACGACGCTGCGATTGCGTCCGTAAAGCGGCAGATCGACCGGGTGAACCAGGTGCGCAATGATATCGCGGAGAAGATCGACGCCCGGCTCTTGGCGGCCCTGGCTGAGGCCGGCATCCCGCAAGGGGGCGAGCAGCACTCCGAGACACCGGGCATGATGGTGGACCGGCTATCGATTCTGTCGCTGAAACTGTTTCACACTCAGGAGGAGCTGGACCGCGCGGGAGCACCCGGGGGGCATCGCGAGCGAAATGCGGCGCGATTCGCTATCCTCGAAGAGCAGCGCGAGGATCTGGCGCGATGCCTGGCGCAAGTGTGGCTACAGGTGTGTGCAGGCCAGCGCTACTTCAAGCACTACAGACAACTGAAGATGTATAACGATCCCGAGTTGAACCCGGTTCTCTACGGCAAACAGGCGTAAAGAACAGGCCCGGAACCTGCATGTAACCCGCCGGTGTGGTTGACGGCCCCTGGGGTCGGGAGTGTACAACGGCTGGAACGGAAAGCGGTAGTGAAGCCCTGCGTGAGATGCAGGCAGATGTAAGCAAGGACAAGCAAGCAATGGCAAGCACAAGCACAACCAAGGCGCGCGGACCGAAGACGATTCAGGGCAAGGTGCGCACCATGGCCGATCCGGCCCAGCAGAAGACCATGCAGGAATACGAGTCCGCCCTGAAGACGATGCAGGAAGGCAAATACGATAAGGCCGGCGATATCTTCCGCAAGCTGATCCCGCAAGCCTCGCCGGAGATTGCTGAACGCGCCCGGGTGTACCTGGAAGCGTGCGGCCGCCAGGCAGCGAAGCAGGAGCGCAAGTTCGCGGGTCCGGAAGAGCAGTACGACTACGCTATCTCGCTGCTGAATACCGGCCTCTATGACGAGGCGCGTGAGCAGCTGGAGACCATTCTCGCCAAGGAGCCACAGGCGGATTACGCGCTCTACGGGCTTTCGATTCTGGAAAGCATGACCGGCCAGACCGAGCAGTGCCTGGAGCATCTGGCACAGGCGATCAGCATTAATCCACAGAACCGCATCCATGCGCGCGTGGACTCGGACTTTCAGGACATGGCGGACGATCCGCGGTTCACGGAGCTCCTTTATCCTGAAGTGCAGTAAGAAGTTCAATAAAGGAAAGCTGCAGCAGTATGCCGGTGAAAACCAGTACCACAGCCGAGCATGAGCCGGAGCTGATCACGCCGATCCGGCGGTCGTCGCTGCGCGTGGTTGCCATCGGCGGGGGCACCGGGCTTTCCACACTGCTTCGCGGCCTGCGCCGCTACGCTCCATCGCCGCAGATCAGCGAGCCGGATGCGATCCCCACGCCGAGCCTGATCAGCGACCTTGCGGCGGTTGTAACAGTGACCGACGATGGCGGATCGAGCGGCCGGCTGCGTCGACATTTCAACATGCTGCCGCCGGGCGACCTGCGCAACTGCATGGTGGCGTTGGCCGACGACGAGGCGCTGCTATCGCGGCTCTTCCGGCATCGCTTCTCATCCGCAAGCACGGCAGTCACCGCGAACGGCAATGGCGAGAACACGGCCAGTCTCGAAGGCCACAGCTTCGGCAACCTGTTCGTTGCGGCGCTGGCCGAGATCACCGGCGACTTCGCACAGGCGATCAAGCTCTCCTCCCAGGTGCTGGCGACACGCGGGCACATCTATCCGGCGACGACGACCAACGTGACGCTCTCCGCGCACATGGACGACGGCTCGATCGTCGAAGGCGAAACGAACATCACAGCGAGCAAGCATCGCATCTGCGAGCTGACGCTCGAGCCGGCCGGCGCGGAACCGCTGCCGGAGACACTCGACTCGATCGCGCGCGCGGACCTGATCACGCTGGGGCCAGGCTCGCTCTACACCAGCCTCATCACCAACCTGCTCGTCAAAGGTATTCCCCAGGCGCTGGCCCGCGCGCGCGGTCTGCGCGTCTTCATCTGCAATCTCATGACTCAGTCGAACGAGAGCTTGAATCTGACAGCCTCGCAGCATATCGAGAAGATCTACGAGCATAGCGGACAGGCGATCTTCGACTACGCCCTGGTGAACACCGCCCCGGTAAGCGAAGCCTTGCTGCGCAATTATGCGCGCGAGGGCGCGGCACCAATTGCGCCGGACATCGAGCGCATTGAATCGTTGGGCGTGCGGGTAATCCCCGGCAACTTCGCCGCCGAGGGCGATGTACTGCGCCACAATGCCGACCGCGTGGCGGATGTGCTGCTGCACCTGGGACTTGAAGCGGATCTGGATTCACTGCGCAATATGAGCGCCTGATCACTTCATTAGCGACAGACAAATGACGCCGCTTCGCTAATGCTCCCCTCCCCTTTGTAGTGTGCCTGTTGCGGATAGGGGCAGAGCGGGCGCGTCATCAGGACATTCTGCGGGTCGGCATGATGGTCCGGCAGCTCGCCATATTTCGTCGCCGTGATAGTGCCGGGAGCCTTCCCCTGTTCCACCCAGCCCTGCAGCGCGAGGATGACGTTGTGGCTGGCATCGGAATTCTTGAGACTGGGCAGACCGAACTGTCCGATCGAGTCCGGACCCGGACCTTGCGCGCAGTGCTTGACTCCCGGCATGAGATAGAGGCGGGTGAAGCCCGCTGTTTTGTCCTTGCCGAGCGTCCGCTGCACGGCTTCGTAGTACTGGATGGAGTAGATGGGGCTGATCGCCGCATCTGCCCACCCGTGATACAGGATCAGCTTGCCGCCGCGGTCGTGAAAGGCACTGAGATCGGGATGGGCGTCAAGTGCCGCCCCGGTTTTCTCCCGCGCGGCAGCCAGTCCGGCCGCGGGATCAAAGGTGCGGAAGTCCCATTTGGGATTGCTGTAGACCATATTGGCGAAGTAGCCGTAGCCAAAACCGGCCATGGCGGATTTGCCGCGCGTGGGGCCAGTAATCCAACTGGGCCAGCCGTTGGGATCGAGCTCGCCGCCGGCGGGAAGAACGGCCGGGATAGTGGTGTCGCCAACCTTGTGCTCGGAGAGGATTGCGCTGAGCGCCTTGATCTGCGCGGCAGTGAGGCAGGATGTTCCCTGGGCTGATTTGCAGGCGAGCCCTTCCTCGTTCCAGTGGCAGGCGCGCGGATCGGTGATGATGTCGTCCTTCACCGCATCGAGCTTGTCGCAGCCGGCGACGATGGCGCGGTGGATGAAGGGGATGTCGGTTGCCGGGATGTAGCTGGCATCGTCGGCAAGCAGTGTTTGCATCCCGATGGCGGCGCTGGTCAGCAGCGCAGTCCAGTTGTAAGCGGGCGCGCCGGCGACAATGCCGTCGTAGTCGGCGGGAAAGCGCTGGGCTTCCATGAGCGCTTCACGGCCGCCGTCAGAGCAACTGGCGAAGTAACTGTGCGCGGCGGGGCCGCCGTAGAAGGCGGCGAGAACCGCCTTGGCCTGCACAGTCATCTGGTGGATGCCGCGCCAACCGAAATCAATGATCTTTTCCGGATGATGCAGAGCCCAACTGGCCTCGATCCCATCGGCGAAGTGGCCGGTGTCGGTGCCCGCAGTGGCATAACCGCTGTCCAGAAAACGGGCGAGTGCCTCGTAGTCGATCTCGCCGGCAAAGCCGCCATTGCCCTGACCCTGAAAGCGATGGTTCCAGTTCGCGACCTCAAGTGGCAGCCAGACTTCGATCTGAATGTTGGAGTCAGAACTAGGCGTCGCCTGAACTTTCACCCGGCAGAAAGCCGGGAGCTGCTTGTAAAGCGCGACCTGCTCATTGGGTCCAGTCGGACGCGGCGGCGCTACAAACGTTCCGCGGGCAACGGCTTCCGCGGAGAGGACGTGAGCCTGATCCAGCGTGAGCTGCTGGAGCTTCGCGCAGCGGCCCTCGGCAGTCTGGGCTACAGCAGGGACGGCGAGCAGGAGCGTGGATGCGAGGAGAGCGAGTGAGCGCATGGCGCAACCACTGTACCGCATGGCGTGGATCGTACTGCCCTCTATGAATTGCCTTCGGTAGTTTTCTTGAGCTGCCCGCACGCGGCGTAGATATCGCGGCCTCGCGGTCGCCGAATGAACGCCGGTACGCCGCGGGCGATCAGGCGCTGCTGGAATTGCTGGACGTCTTCATCTTTGGGCTGGTGATACGGGATGCCGGGTCCAGGGTTCCAGACGATCAGGTTCACCTTGACTGGAAATGCGGCGCGGCGAGCCAGCGCCACAACCTCGTCGGCGTGGACCAGCGAGTCGTTGACGCCGCCGAGCAGCACGTATTCAAAGGTGATCTTCTCGCGTGGGGCAAGCGGCACTTTGCGGGCGGCTTCGAAGACCGCTTCGATGGGCCACTTGCGCGTGATCGGCATGACGGATTCGCGCACCGTGTTGTTCGAGGCGTTCAGCGAGATTGCGAGGCGCGGGCGCAGGGACTCCTGCGCGAACCGTTCGATGCCGGGAACGATGCCCGAGGTGGATACGGTCATCCGCGATGCAGGCAGGCCAACCTCGTTGACGAGCAAGCGAACCGCATCCATGAAGGCGTCGTAATTGAGGAAGGGCTCGCCCATTCCCATGAAAACCAGATTGATGCGATCGCGGCCGAGCTCGACCTGATGCCGGCGGAGGACAGCGACGACCTGCCCGGCGATCTCGCCGGCGGTCAAGTTGCGCTCGATGCCAAGCTTGGCCGTGAGGCAGAACTGGCAATTGACGGCGCAACCGATCTGCGAGGAGACGCAGACGGTAGCGCGCTTTCGCGTGGGCGCGGCGTCTGCTTCATCGTCGTTGTCTTCCGCGCCATCGCCTTCGGGCATCCAGACGGTCTCGACAGTCTGGCGGCCACTGACGCTGATGAGATAGCGCTCGGTGCCGTCGACAGAGCGAAAGGTCTGAAGGATGGGCGGGAGACCGACGACGTATCCGGCTTCGGTCAGCCCCTTGCGCAGCGCAGTTGGCAGGGTGGTGATGGCGCCGAAATCCGGCAGCCAGTCGCGATAAAGGGCTTGGGCGAGCTGCCGGGCCCGGAATTTTGCTCCATCAAACTGCTCAATGATCGAGCTAAGTTGCTCAAACGACAGGCCGAATAGCGATTGCACCATGGATGGTGCAGCGTTCTGCACCGATTCAGTGCCGGCAGAGTCTAAAATGAAGAAGCGCTCCCCCTTTGATCCGGATGGCGACCCAGACAGAGGCTCTGACGGCAATCCAGCATCAAATGGCATCGAAGCGACCCGGCAACAGGCAAGGATAGAGCATTTTCGCCACATTCGGAAAATGCTCCAGCATTCGGCTGAGTGGCACCCATGTGCTTCGCGCGGACGCGTGTCCGCCTTAACCAGTGTCCGGCTTAACCAGGTGAGCGGCGAAATTTATGGCAAATGAACGCAGTGTAGAACGAACAGTCCTCCCGAATGGGTTGACGATTTTGACGGAGCGCATGGAGAACGTGCGCTCGGTCGCAATGGGTGTGTGGGTGCGCGCCGGCTCGCGGCATGAGATCGCGGAACTGAACGGCATCTCGCATTTTGTAGAGCACATGGTTTTCAAAGGGACCGAGACGCGAACGGCGCAGCGCATTGCGCGCGAGGTGGACGCGATCGGCGGAAACCTGGATGCCTTCACGGGCAAGGAGACGGTCTGTTTCAACATCAAAGTACTGGATGAGCATGTGCCCGTAGCTGTCGATGTACTCAGCGACCTGGTGCTGCATCCGATTTTTGCGGAGGGCGATATCCAGCGCGAACGGGGCGTGATCTTCGAAGAGATCAAGATGGACGAAGACAACCCCGACTATCTGGTGCACGAGATCTTCACCCAGAACTTCTGGCGCGGCCATCCGCTGGGCAAGCCGATCCTGGGAACAAAGGAAACCGTAGGGCGGCTGGAGCAGGCAAAACTCTTCGGCTACTACGGGGACCGCTTCCGTGGCGGCAATGTCGTCTTCACCGCGGCCGGGAACCTGGATCATCAGCGTTTTGTGGATGAAGTGCGGCGGCGCTTTGAGGCGATGCCGGCCGGCATCCCGCAGGATGCCAGCCTACCGCCGACCACCAGCGCGAAGATCGTGCTGCGCAACAAGAAGGCGCTGGAGCAGGTGCAGCTTTGTATGGGCGTGCCCTCGCTGCCCATCTCCAGCAACCGCCGCTATTGCGCCCTGCTGCTGAACACGGTGCTGGGAGGCGGGATGAGCTCGCGGCTTTTCCAGACCGTGCGCGAGGAACGGGGACTGGCCTACTCGATTTACAGCGACCTGAATCCGTACAAGGACACCGGAATGATGTGCGTCTACGCGGGTACATCGTCCGACCGTGCGCTGCAGGTGATCCAACTGGTCACGGAAGAGTTCCGCCGGCTGAAGCAGGAGCCGATGCCTGAGGATGAGCTGCGGCGCGCGAAGGATCAGTTGCTGGGCAACATCATCCTCAGTATGGAGAGCACCGGGGCGCGTATGTCCAACCTGGCGCGGCAGGAGATGTACTTCGACCACTTCTTCGGGATCGACGAGGTGATGCAGCAGGTGGAAAATGTCACGTCCGAGCAGGTGACGGCGTTGGCGCAGGAGCTGTTCGTGCCGGACAAGATTGCGGTGACCATGCTGGGGCGGCTGGATGGAATCAAGGTGGGTCGCGAGGATCTCATTTGTTAAGGACGGGTCATCCGGGCAGAGATGCCTATGGCGCAGTTCATGAGTCCCGGTTCGGTGCTCACGCGCGGTGTCGCGGCAGCTCGGAGTAATTGCCGGTCCTCCATTTTGCTCAGGATGACAAGCTCTTATGACACTCCCCGGGAAGTGAGCGAAACCGATAGCACTTGCGTCATTCTGAGGCACACTCAGGCATATTTTCTGGGCCGTCGGGATTTTGATACTCTGCGGTCGACAGCAGAGCACGACATCGAGGTAGTTACGTCATGAAGAATTGGTGGAAGCAATCGTCAGAGGAGCTCTGCCCGCGGCAGCGCGAGGCGGGCTTTACGTTGATGGAGCTGATGATTGTGATGGCTGTGATCCTGATCATCTCGCTCATCGCAATCCCGAGCATGCTCAACATGATGATCCAGGCGCACGAGACGTCGGCGCTGTCATCGCTGCGCGCGATTCAGGCGGCAGAGGTGCAGTACCAGACGAACTTCCCTGCAAATGGGTTCGCCTGTTCGATCAGTGCGCTTGGCGGAAGCGCCAGCTCCGGCCCGCCGACCGCGCAGGCGGCACAGATGCTGCAGGCGTCGCTCGCCAGTGGGCAAAAGGACGGATACACCTTCAACATCACCAACTGCACCAAAACGCAGGGTTCGAACAACCAGGACATGTTCACCTCGTATGAGGTGACGGCAGTGCCACAGACGGTCGGTAAGACTGGCCATCGCGGCTTCTGCATGGACATGTCGGGCGAGATCAAGGCCGACCCGGCCGGAGGCACGAACTGCACGGTCCCGATCTCGTGAGTTTCCGCAGAGACACGAAAGGCCAGCCACGCTGCTGGCCTTTTCTCTTTCTCGCGCTGCTTCTCGCCGCGGTTCCCGCGTTTGCGCAGACCGCCGTGCCCTCGGCGGCAGAGCTGGCGGCGACGGTCGATCATCACTACAACCAGCTCCACCGGTTGCGAGTGCGCTTTACCGAGAGCTACGAAGGCATGGGCATGGACCGGCGTGAGAGCGGCGTGCTGCTGCTGGAGAAGCCGGGGCGTATGCGCTGGAACTACGCCGAGCCGCCGGGCAAGGTCTTCGTGCTCGATGGCAAGTACGGCTGGTTCTATACGCCCGGCGATGCTCAGGTGCAGCAGATTCCGGCGAAGAAGCTGGATGATCTGCGTTCGCCGCTGCGTTTCCTGCTGGGCCATGCGCAACTGACGAAGGAGTTGGATGGGCTCACGATGACGCCGGCGGACAATGGCCAGTTCCGGCTGCGCGGTGTACCGAAGGGGATGGAGCAGCGCGTGCGTTCGCTGGAAGTCACGGTGACGGCAGACGGCACGATCCGAGCGATGACGCTGGAAGAGCTCGACGGCTCGCGGACCAGCTTTGCGTTCACGGATGAGGAGAAGAATCCGGTGCTGGCGGCGGAGACGTTCCGTTTTGCGCCGCCCGCGGGTGTGCCGGTGGTAGAAGGAACTCCTCCGGTTTAGGAAATCGGACTTCTCTTCCGAGTGGGCACAAAATGGAGCCGCGCCTTCACGGACGAGGCGCGATAGATCTGCTCCGGAGTCAGCGCGGCAGGTTATCCACCCACTGCAGAATCGCTTGCGCGAGTTCGGCGCGCTGGCCGGAGTAGCTATGGTCGGTGTTCCAGTGGCGCTCGGTGACGCGAGTGTCGCCGGCTTTTGTGATGGCTTCGGCCAGCGCGTGGTCGGAGGGGGCAAGACCTTCATCGGCGGTGATGACGAAGACGGGACGCGGCGCGATCTGCGGGGCAAGGTTGAGGAAATTGAGCGTCGGCTCATTCGCGCGGATTTCGCGGGCAAGAGCGAGGCCGCTGGTGCCCGCGAGGGGTGCCAGGTTGTTGTCCTTCGTTAGCTCCTTCGCTTCCTCTGCCACCGTCGAGGGCTTGCTGTCCGGCTGATGACGGGTTTCGAAACCGCCGCCAATGTTCCATGCGGAGATGAGCACGGCGGCGGCGACCTGCGGATTGTGCGCCATGGCCGATGCAGCCATGTATCCACCCATGCTGTGGCCGATAACAACGATGCGATGCGTATCGATGCGATATTTCTGCGCGTTCGTGGGGTCGAGAAGAAATCGGACCTGCGTGTCAGCGTCTTCTGCGGAGTGCTCGAAGGAGAAACTGCCCTTGACGCCCCACGATCCTCGATAGTGCATAGCGAGCACATTCCAGCCGTGAGCGCGGAGGTACTGAGCGATATCGAGGTTCTGCTCGTAGCCCGGGAAACCGTGAAAGATGATCGCGGTCGGATGCGGCCCTTCACCGGCGGCGAGATAGAAGAGGCCCAGCAGCGTGCTGCCGTGACTCGGGATGCTCATCTGCTGCATTGAGGCGGGGGCTGTACCGGAGGCGGGTCCGGCAGCCCAGGTCACAGAAGCGAGACCCGGGGCGCCCAGTGCTATGGCGGCGGAGAGCGCAAAGACGGACAGGGCTTTCATCGGCCGCCAGTATAGAGCCTTCGCGGTTTCGAGCATGGCCTCGCTCCGCAGCGTGCGGTAGAGAGTGCCCGTTTATCCTGCGAGCAGGACTGCCGGCCTCCTCGATTTCGGCAGCAGAAAGCCGACAGCGATGATCCAGATGAATCCGGGGAATCGGGTCAGCGGAACAAGAAACAGAAGTTTGGGAAAGACGAGGTGCAGCCAGCTCAGCTCACCTGCAGCAGCAAGGATGAGGCCCAAAACGATGAGCCACTTCGGCAGCAGCTTCATAAACGCGGCAGTCACGGAGACGCCCGCCATGAGCAACCCCATCGGGATGGAAAAGCCCGGTCCGCCGAGCCCGTAGGCGAGGTAGTAAAGCGCAATCACCACATCGGAATGCGGCGTGACGCTGGGGTGCACCATCGCCCACATAGCCATGGTGCCGGCCATGGCGTCGAAGACGACGAGAAAACCGCCGAAGAGCGCGATGTATGTTCCGGCTGCCCGTGAGCCCAGAAAATGCAGACGGCTGACAACGGCCGCGGTGAAGAGGCCGACGCAGATCATGGCGCCGAGCTGCAGGAAGATACAGAGGAGCACGCGCGCGCCATACGTCTGAAAATACGGGACGATGGTGGATGCGGACTCCCACGGCCCGGGCCAGTAGGGCTGCTTGTAGAAGGCAGTCACCGGATAAAGGCCGGCGCAGAAAAGCACCGTGTAGAGGATGGCGAGCATGCCAGGGTGTGGCCCCTGGTGGACAGCGACGGATGGCGTTGCTGATTTTGTCTGTGTGTTCATTGGATTCCTCCCGTCGGCCGGCTCCTGATCATGCGAGCACGGTCCTTCCCTGGGTGCGGAGCCAAAGCTCCATGACGACGGTGTTGATGGAAAAACCGATCCAGAAGGCGATGCCGAAGAATTGCTGCGGCGTGAGATGAGTCATGCGTGAGGTTGCGAAGAAGACGCCCATGACGGGACGTGTGCTCGCAATACCGAGCAGGATGGCGATGGCACGCAGCAGCCACTGCTGTTTCCGGCGACGGTCGCCGGGGACGTCGAAGGCGCGGTAGAGCGCCAACAGAAAGAGCGTGTTGAAGAAGAGAACAGCGGCACGCTCCAGCCAGCCGCCGACGGCGTAGGCGCTCATGGCGTAGGCGGTAAGGCCCACGATCAGGCCGAGCGGGAAGACGGCACGCTGGAGTGTCCGCGAGCTGCGCGTCCGGTGCCAGAAGAGCAGCGGCAGCACCAGAACGAATGCCAGCGCGCAGAGGATGTGCACATAGGTGAGCGCGGCGTGGGATGCAAACCAGGCATCAAGCCCGGCAAGCTGCGGGGGTGCGCTTGTGCTGGGGGACGTAGAGAGTGCAACGACACGGCGGATGACAACGGCCACTGCGATCACGATGCAGAACCAAAAGCCAACCCTGAGTGCTAGCGGAAAGCGGACATTGAAGACTGGCGCAGTTTCCTGTACTTGGGGCTTCAAGTCGTGGCTGACTGAATTGCCGCTCATCGAATTGCCTTCCACAGGGGCCCTCCTAATTACGGAATCAATTTACAATTTAAATTTACATATTGTCAAATTAAATTCGCACCGATAGGATGCAAATGTGACGAACCGACGCCCAGAGCCGGAGAAGCGCCCATATGACTTAGGCAAGCGGCTGGAGCAGATGGACCAGAGCCGAGCCGCGATCCTGCAGGCGGCGCGCGCGCAACTGGAGGCGAACGGCTACCGGCAACTCACCATGGCGGCCCTTGCCGCGGAGAGCGGCGTGACGCGGCAGACCATACACAACCTGTTCGGAACGAAGACGGGCGTGCTGGAGGCACTCTTCGATTGGATTGCGCTCGACAGCGGCATGGAGCAGATGCGCGAGGTGATGATGCTGCCGCCGGGCGAAGCGCTACTCGCACGGTTCGTCGGGATCTTCTGCGGGTTCTGGTCGAAGAACCGGGTGTTGATCCGGCGAGTGCACGGCATCGGTGCAATCGATCCAGAGTTTGGCACGGTCATCGAAGCACGCAACCGCAGGCGGTTTATGGCGGCCACGCGGATTATCGAACGCATGGGCGGCACGGATGTGAAACGTCGCGCAACGGTCCTGGCCGCGATCACGTCCTTTGAGTTCTTCGACGTGCTCGCGGAGAGTGCAGGCAGCGAAGCGGCGGCGGAAGCCATGGCGCTCGAACTGGCACGTGCTTCCCTCTCCCTTGCTGGATATTAGAAATTTGCAGCGTATCGTCTATCGCTTCGCGTAGAGCGCAATTGCATTTGTAGTATCAACCTGTGTGGGATTCCGGCCGGCAGGCGAGGCGATAGTCTGCTGGCGAGGTGGCTCCGTGGATACATCTGCAAATCACGACACAGATGTGCTGATTGTGGGATCTGGGCCAACCGGACTCGTGCTGGCGCTGTGGCTTGCACGCATGGGCGTGCGGCTGCGGATCATCGACAAGACCGCAGAGCCGGGGACGACCTCCCGCGCCCTGGCTGTACAGGCCCGAACGCTTGAGTTTTACAGGCAACTCGGCTTTGCGGATGCAGTCGTCGCGGCGGGGCGAAAGACCATTGCAGCAAATATGTGGGTAGCCGGCAGACGGGTGGCGCATGCCGTCTTCGGCGAGATGGGCGCCGGAATCAGCCCCTTTCCCTACGCTCTGGTGTATCCGCAGGACGAGCACGAACGTCTGCTGATCGATCGCCTGCGTGAGACCGGTGTGGAGGTCGAGCGGCAGACGGAGTTCCTGCGCTTTGAAGAGACGGCGGATGGTATCAGCGCGCATCTACGGCACGCCGACGCCATCGAAGAGCAATGCACAGCGGCCTACATCGCCGGGTGCGACGGAGCGCGGTCCACCATGCGCGAGGCGCTGGGTATCGGCTTCCCGGGCGGCACCTATGAGCACATGTTCTACGTGGCCGATGTGGAGGCGAGCGGCGCAACTATGAACGGCGAGCTGCACGTCGCGCTGGACAAGACGGATTTCCTGGTTGTCTTTCCGCTGAAAGACAACGGACGCGCGCGGCTAATCGGAACCATACGGCAGGAACTCGCAAGCCAGGCCGAGAAGCTGAGGTGGGAGGATGTCAGCAAGCGCGTACTGGAATGGATCCGGATCGATGTCGAGAAGGTGAACTGGTTCTCAACGTATCGCGTGCATCATCGGGTGGCGGACCACTTCCGCAAGGGGCGCGCATTTCTGCTGGGAGATGCGGCGCACATCCATAGTCCGGTGGGCGGCCAGGGGATGAACACCGGCATCGGGGACGCGGTGAATCTGGCGTGGAAGCTGGCCGTAGTCGTGCAGGGTCGCGCACATGCGTCCGTACTGGACAGCTATGAGCAGGAGCGCATCGGTTTTGCGCGGACACTTGTATCGACGACCGACCAGGCCTTCACTGGCGTGACAAGCTCGGGATTTATAGCACGGCTGGTTCGGCTGCGGATCGTGCCGCTCCTTCTGCCGCTGTTCTTTTCGTTCAAAGCGGCGCGTCGCCTGATGTTCCGCAGGGTGTCGCAAACGGCGATTGATTACGAGGGCAGCAGCCTGAGCTCCGGATGGACCCAGACGGTGCAGGGCGGCGATCGGCTGCCTTGGATACAGAATGCAAACGGCGCGGGCGACGATAACTTTGCGCCGCTGCATTCGCTGGACTGGCAGGTGCATGTCTATGGCGAGGCGACGAAGGAGCTGCGGCAAATGTGCGAGGCACGCGGGCTGCCACTGCATGTCTTTGCCTGGCGCAAAGAGATGCGGCGCACCGGAGTGTGGCGGAACGCCGCGTATCTGGTGAGGCCGGATGGGTATGTCGGACTCGCGGATGCAGTGGGGAGCGCGGCAGCAGTGACTTCGTATCTGAACCATCGCGGAATCTCAGCTCGGCAGTAGCGGTTCGCCAGTAGCGATCGTCAACGATCAATGGGTTCAGGGGGCGCGACTGGATCGAAGGCTGCCGCAGCGCGATCACTACGCCGAAGAATGCGCGCCGGGATCCCGACAGCGATGGAGTTCGCCGGGACATCGGTAAGGACAACCGCATTCGCGCCAATGGAAACGTCGTCGCCAATTGTGACCGGACCCAGGATTTTCGCGCCGGCGCCGATGTCCACGCGATTGCCGATGACCGGCGAGCCGCGGAAAGCGCGGTGGCGCAGGCCGATGGTGACACCGTTGCGCAACACGACATCATCGCCAAGAACAGCATCGCCACTGATGACGACGTCGAAGGCGTGCTCAATGATGAGGCCGCGGCCGACCTGAGCTTCGCAGGGAAGCTCCACGTGAGTCACGATCTCGCTCAGTACGTTGACCGCTTTGTAGAGAAAAGAGAACGGCTTACGCACGAAGCCGGACCGAATGCTGTAACGCCAGCGCCCGAAGCGATAGACGGCCATAACCCAGAGGCCGCGGCGGCTCAGGTCTCCGTTGTAGGTGCGCCAATCCTGCCTGAAGTTTTCAAACATGCGAAAGCCCGGCCCGGTCAGGGAACCCTGTATTCCATGATGCCGGAACGGCGTCCCGCGCGTCGCTGACGCCAGAAGTGTAGCTGGCCGAGCAGGATGGGAATCTGCTGCAGATGCGAATGCAGCGCGTAGGCGGCAAGCAGGTGCGGCGAGCGGGTTTTTCGGGACGCGCGAGCAGCGGTACGCCAGCCGACGGCGATTGCTCCCGCGGCAAAGAGCCCGACAGGAATCCAGGATCGCCGCACAATGGAGAGGGCAGAAACGCTGGCGGGTGCGGCAAGCCAGAAGAGTCCGCGCACCACGTTACCTCGGCTCTCCGCAGTCCAGAACCGATCTTCGGTGTCGGCGTACATCGAAGAGACCTCTGCGTAGGCATGGCCGGTGCGCAGGGAACGACGCCAGTACTGGCGAAAGCTGTGCATCGCGAGATCGTGCCTGGTCATGGGCTCTGCCACGTGGAGGATACGATAGCCGCGCTCGCGCATGCGGCGGCACATCTCCGGCTCCTCGCCCGCGATCAGGCTTTCGTCGTAGCCGTCGACCTCAACCAAGGCCTCGCGGCGTACTAGGGCGTCGCCGCCGAAATAGGGTGTGAAGCCAGCCTGCGTGTTCCAGTCGAGATCAAAAAGCGCGTTGTATATGGAACCCATGGTGTCCATCTCGCGCCGGTCTCCAAAGACGCCGGCGATCGACGGATCATCGAAGCAATCGAGATTCTTGCGAACGAACTCGGGATCGAGCAGTGTATCGCCGTCGAGGAAGAGGACAAAAGGCGCAGAGGTCTGCGTCCAGCCGGTATTGCGCGCGCGTGCCGCGGTAGTCGGGCCATCGAGCGCGATGGTGCGCACCCCGAGGCTCTCGGCGAGCACGGCCGAGCCGTCCGTGGATGCGGAATCGACATAGAGGACGTCGAGCAAGTCGCGCGGATAATTCATGGCAAGCACCGAACCGAGGCAGGCTCGCAGGCGTTCGCCTTCGTTGCGCCCGATGACGACGACGGCGACGGGAACAGGCTCGATGGATGGAGAGGTTTGGCTCAAATGTGTGTACTAGATTTCAATGCTGCGCCGCCCCTTCTTCGTTTATACAGAGTTCTGCTGAAAGCTTCCTTGGAGGAGAACACATGAAGCCTGCCATCTATCTGCGGATCGCATCTGTGCTGACCCTGTTGCATGCGATTCTGCACACCGTCGGCGGCGTTTTCGGCAAACCGCAGCCAGGCCCGCAGCAGGCCGCGGTAGAAGCGATGAAGACGAATCAGTTCCCTCTTATGGGAGCCATGCGTAATTTCTGGGGCTTCTATCGAGGATTTGGGCTTGGGATCACCATCTTCCTGGTGGCGCTGGCGGTCGTGCTGTGGCAACTGAGCTCGCTGGCAGCCAAGGATTCATACCGCCTGCAGCCGATCTATTCGACGCTGCTTGTTACGTTTCTCCTGATGGCTGCGAATTCATATTTTTATTTCTTCCCACCGCCGGTCATTGTTGAGCTGCTGATCGCCGTCTGCTTGATCGGGGCAATCTTTACTTCAAAAGCCCCAGCAAGGTGAGGTGCGCAGGCAGCAACGCCATTTATCCTAGAGAAGATGAGGCGTTTTCTCCTTTCTCTAATGGGATTTGGCCTGTTCGCCACTTCCCTTCCCGTGCTGATCACTGGGCAGGTCGTTCCGGCGCCCTCGTCTGCTGCTTCGCCCAGCACGGTTTGGAATCCATGGGACGCGGAACATAGCGGCACCGATCAGCCGCTGCGGGGAATTCATGCTGTCGGGAACGGTGTGGCCTGGGCAAGCGGCGCGCAGGGAACAGTGCTGCGGACTGAGGATTCCGGCTATGTGTGGCAGCGGTGCTCAATGCCTGACGGCGCACAGAAGCTGGATTTTCGCAGCATCTGGGCATGGGATGCCCAGACGGCGATTGTGATGTCGTCCGGGCCGGGCACGCAGAGCCGCCTCTACAAAACCACCGATGGCTGCGCGCACTGGACGGCTCTGCCCACGAATACGGACGCGACGGGCTTCTGGGATGGACTGGTGTTTTCCGACCGGAACAATGGGTATCTGCTGGGCGATCCGGTGAATGGGCATTTCACGCTGCTCCGGACCGACGATGGCGGCGCTCACTGGAAATCCGTGACCAGCAAAGACTTAAACCTGAATGGGCAGAAACTCGGCGCATTTGCGGCAAGCAACCAGTCCATGGTGCTGACCGATCCGGTGCTGGGCGATGTGGCGGTACCGTGGTTTGCCACCAGCGGCATGAGCGGGGGACAGCATCCTTACGTCTATTCGGGGGGACTGGACTGCGGAATGACGATGGCGCACAGGAATCCGGAGCGGTGTCTCAGCCAGTTCTGGACCTTTGCCAAGGACGAGGTGCCAATGGCGGGGGCGAGTGAGTCCCAGGGAATCTTCGCCCTTGGGCTG
This sequence comes from uncultured Acidobacteriaceae bacterium, assembly GCA_963797895.1. Lineage (GTDB taxonomy): Bacteria > Acidobacteriota > Terriglobia > Terriglobales > Acidobacteriaceae > KBS-83. The sequence goes on along the minus strand of CAWCRD010000002.1, from coordinate 286,166 downwards.
CATAAGGACCAGAACGGCGACTGGCACGCGGTAGCGGTGGGCGGTGACTACTCCGCTCCGGATAAGAGCGAAGGCACGGCGGCGCGGCGCGACCCGAAAACCGGAAAATGGTCGCCAGCCACGAAGATGCCGCACGGATACCGTTCGAGTGTGGCATGGGATGCGTCCGACAACGCTTGGATCACGGTTGGACCGAATGGCGCGGACGTCTCGTATGATGACGGGCAGAGCTGGTCTGCTGTGGGCAACGATGGCTACAACGCCATCAGCCTTCCCTGGGTTGTGGGGCCGCAGGGTCATATTGCGAAGCTGACAGGTCTGAAAGGAAAGTAGCCGCAGGGCACGCCCATGGCAGAGTTTGTGATTCGACTGGCCGATGAGCGCGGCCGCCTGCAGGAGCAGGTCCAGACGGCGGCTAGCGCAGAAGAGCTGCGTGCACGCTTCACGCAGGCGGGCTACTACGTCTATTCGGTAAAAGCGCGTGGGCTGCGCGCCCGCCAAAAGAAGATCAAGCTGGAAGGGTTCCTGATCTTCAACCAGCAGTTTCTTACGCTGATCCGAGCCGGCGTGCCGATACTGCCAGCGCTGGAGATGCTGTCGAAGAGCCAGAAGAACCTGGCTTTCCGCGCGCAGTTGGAAGGCGTGACGCAGCGCATCCGCACCGGACAGTCGCCTTCGGAAGCATTTGAGGCGCAGGGCGGCTTCCCGCCGATCTACACCACGACTCTGCTGGCTGGCGAGCGCAGCGGCCACCTGGAAGATGTGCTGGCGCGGTATCTGAGCTTTCAGCGGATTTCGCTGACTTTTCGCAAGAAGCTGCAGGCTTCGATGTTTTACCCGGCGCTGCTGGTGGTTATGGTGCTCTCGATGTTCACTTTCCTGATCACGTTTGTGGTGCCGCGCTTCGGGCAACTGTACGACCAGATCGGTGGACGTCTGCCCCCATTGACGATGTTTCTGCTGGCGCTGGGCAGGAACTTCCAGGCGTACATCTTGTATGCGATTCCGGTAATCGCATTGCTTGCATATGGTTTATGGCGGTGGGGCCGAACGGAGAGCGGCGGAGACCGGATTGACCGAATTCGTCTGAAGATGCCGATCTTCGGAAATATCTGGGTGAAGTACCAGGTGGCGCAGTTCTCGCGGACCCTTTCGACGCTGCTTGAAGGCGGTATGCCGCCAGTGTCGTCGCTGGAGACGGCGGCGCGTTCGATCGCCAGCCGCATTATTGCCAAGGCGGTGCGCACTTCGGTCACGAGCGTACGCGAAGGCAAGTCGCTGTCGCAGAGTCTGACACAGACGAAGGTGTTTCCCGATTTGGCGACGTCGATGATCGAGGTAGGCGAGTCGACGGGCGCGCTGCCGCAGATGCTGAACTCCGTGGCGGAGTTCTTTGAAGAAGATGTGCAGACGGCGCTGACCGCCGCGCTGTCGCTGATTGAGCCGATCATTCTAATTGTGATGGGTATCGTTGTTGTGACGATCATGATTGCGCTCTACCTGCCGATCTTTTCGCTGGGGCAGGCGGGCACGATGGGGGGCAGATGATGAAGATGATGACGAACCAGCCCCGCCGTCTAACGAAAGAAGGAGTTCCCCTGTATGGCTGAGAGTCCTGTAGTTGTGATGCCTGTGCCGATACCAGCCGATGAAGTGGCGCGCGCGCAGGCGCTGGCCGCGCGATATCGCTGCGAATTTGTCGATCTGAAGAATTTCCGCATCCAGCATGAGCTCTTCCGCTCTGTGCCGGTCGACATGATGTTCCGCTACAACTTCGTTCCGCTGGAGCAGATGGAAGACCGCCTGGTGATCGCGGTGAGCGACCCGAGCCGGCTAATGGTGCTGGACGAGATCGCGGGGCTCCTGGGACAGCGAGTAGTGACGCGCGTCGCCACGCTGTCGCAGATCACCGACCTGCTGAAGAAGACCGAGCAGTCGCAGCGCGTGCTGGATGAGGCATCCGAGGGGCTCACCTTCGACGTCATCTCGTTAGAGGAGAATCAGGACGAGAACATCTCGATCGAGAAGCTAACGTCGGAAGAGGACATTTCGCCGATCATCCGACTGGTGGACACGACGATCTTCACGGCGCTCGAACGCCGCGCATCGGACATCCATATCGAGACCTACGACGACTCCCTGCTGGTGAAGTACCGCATCGACGGCGTCCTGCAGCACGCGATGGCGCCGATCGCACGTGAGCACCATACGACGATCCTGTCGCGCATCAAGGTGATGAGCGAGCTCGACATCGCGGAGCGGCGCGTCCCACAGGACGGGCGATTCCGTGTGCGCTACAAGGGCCGGTTGATCGACTTCCGCGTCTCCATCATGCCGACCGTGCATGGCGAAAATGCCGTGCTGCGCGTGCTGGACAAGGAGTCGATGAGCGAGAAGTTCAAGAAGCTCACGCTCGACGTGGTCGGCTTCGCGCCGGAGGACCTGGCGCGCTTCCGCCGCTACATCCGCGAGCCCTACGGCATGGTGCTGGTCACGGGACCGACGGGTTCGGGCAAGACGACGACGCTGTACGCCGCGCTCAATGAGATCAAGAGCGACGAAGACAAGATCATCACGATTGAAGATCCGGTGGAGTACCAGATCCGCGGCATCACGCAGATTCCGGTGAACGAGAAGAAGGGGCTGACCTTTGCGCGCGGGCTGCGCTCGATTCTGCGTCACGACCCGGACAAGATTCTGGTCGGCGAGATTCGCGACCAGGAAACGGCGCAGATCGCGATCAACTCCGCGCTCACCGGTCACCTGGTGTTCACGACGGTGCACGCGAACAACGTGCTGGATGTGCTGGGACGCTTCCTGAACATGGGTGTGGAAGCGTACAACTTCGTTTCGTCGCTGAACTGCATCCTGGCGCAGCGGCTGGTGCGCACCATCTGCGAGTTCTGTGGCCGCCCGGTAAAGATCAGCGAAGAGATGCTGGAGGAGAGCGCCCTCGATCCGGCGGAGTGGCGCGATTTCCCCTTCCGTGAAGGCGGCGGCTGCATTGAGTGCGGTGGCACGGGCTTCCGCGGGCGTACGGCGATTCACGAGCTGCTCGACTTGAACGACACTATTCGCGAACTGATCCTGGAGAAGCGGCCTACCTCGGAGATTCGCCGCTCGGCTCAGGGCATGGGGATGAAGTTCCTGCGCGAATCGGCGCTGGACCGCGTGCGTGCCGGGCTGACCACGCTGGGCGAGATCAACAAAGTTACATTTATCGAGACGGGACGCTAGTACGAATGAGCATTGTCCGCCGAATTTTTCCTTCCGACATTGACGCGCTGCGTCCGCGGCTGGCCTGCGAGATCACCCCTGCGGGCGTGCTGGCAGCGCGACCCGGCCCGGTGGCCGAGGTAGGCCAGGCGCAGGACGTCGTGACGCACTTTGCCCCGCTGCGTATGGGCGTGCTGGTGCCGGGGCTGAAGTCTCCCGCGATGACCGACCGCGCCGCCGTGTCGGCCGCTATCGGCCAGGCGCTGGAGCCCATCGCCGAACGGACAAAAAAGGTCACCGTCGTTGTGCCGGATGCAGCGGTCCGGGTGCTGCTGCTGGATTTCGATACACTGCCTGCGAAGACGGCGGACGTGCTGCCGATCCTGCGTTTCCGGCTGAAAAAGCTGGTGCACTTCGACGTAGAGGATGCGGCGATCTCCTGGCAGGTATTGCCGAAAAATGGCGCCGAGGCGCTCGTGCGCACGGTGGTAGCCGTAATGCCGGCGGCGGTTCGCGCGGAGTATGAAGATGCAGTGCACGAGGCGGGATATGAGCCCGGGGCGGTGCTTTCGAGTTCGTTGGCAGCCCTGGCTGCGGTAACCGGCGAAGAGGCGGCGCTGCTGGTCAATCGCAACGCGAACTGCGTGACCACAGCCATTGCGCGCGGATCGCAACTTCTGTTGTTCCGTACGATTGAATTGGGCGAGAGCAGCCTCAACGCCACGCAGGGTGAGGTGAACGAAACCGCGGCGGTAGCGGAGCTGCAGCAGAGTGTCTCCGTCGCAATGGCATACTACGAGGACACGCTGGCCTCCACCGCGCATACCATCTATTCCGTCGGCCCAGGAGGCGCGGGCGAGTTGGATCGATTGCTGGCGCTGCCCGGTGTGCGCGTGCGCGATCTGATTCCCTCGCGCGAGAGCTCGGGCGCGGGAACCCCAAGCGCAACCAGCGGTATGCTGGCTCCCGTAGTAGGAGCGCTCGCAAGCTGACTATGAGGATCACACTCAATCTCGCGACTCACCCATACGTTGAGCTTCGGCCGTTGTACCAGCGGCTGCGCGTTGTCGCCCTCCTGCTGCTGGTGACCGGCGCGATCCTGTGGTGGGTGCTGGGCACGCAGAAGCAGAAGGCGACTGCAGCGCATGCGCGCGCCACCACCATCGAGGCCGCCATCGCGCGAACGCGCGGTGAGCGGGAGCAGGCCGAGAACTCCATGCGCCAGCCACAGAACGCCGCGGTGCTGGCCCAAGCGCGGTTCTTGAACAATCTCTTCCTGCACAAATCGTTTTCCTGGACGGCCGTCATGATGGACCTGGAGCAGGTGCTGCCCGCGGGCGTGCAGGTACTGAATATCGATCCCGTGCCCGCGAAGGACGGAACGGTGACCATTCACATGCGCGTCGCAGGACCGCGCGACAAGGCCGTTTCTCTGGTGCGGAACCTTGAGCACTCGCGTCGTTTCCGAACGCCACGGATTGTCGGGGAGACCTCGCAGGCCCAGAATCAGAACGGACGTCCCAGTCCGACGTTTGAACCCGCGGGTGGACCCACCGGCGTGAACTTCGATGTGCTGGCCGAGTACAACCCGCTGGAACCGCGCGAGACGAAAGAAATAGTCAAGACCGGCGCGCTGCAAAGCGCTGCCGCCCCGGCAAGAGCAAAGTTGACGCGCCAGCTGGCGCGCGCGCACAAGCCGGTGCCGGGACGGAGCACCCCATGAAATTGACCCGCTCCGGTACTTTCAATCTGCTGAATCTGCACATTGCCGCGGTCGCGGTGTTGGCCATTGCCAATCTCGTGCTGATTGTGCAATTACTGCTCACCTGGCACACGCTGCGTATGGACCGCCCGGAAGAATTGGCGCAGAAGCAGGTGGAACTGCGCACGGCGCAACTGCAGGCGCGACCGCTGCAGAACCTTCCGCAGCGCGTCTCCGACTCGACCAGGGGCGCGGAGCATTTCTATGACGCGCGTGTGCCGGGCGCAGACTCGGCCATCCTGGCGGAGCTGGGCACGCTGGAGCAGAAGGCGAATGTGCACTTGAGCCGAGTGCAGACAGCCTTTGCGCCGGCGCTGCACGACGTCACAGAAGTGCGCATGGATGCCAGCGTGAGTGGCGACTATAGCTCGGTGATGCGATTCATCAACAGCGTGGAACGGGACAAGATGTTTTTCGTGATTGACGGACTGACGCTCACGGGACAGCAGGGCGGCCTGGTGAACCTGCGGCTGAAGGTGACCACCTATCTGCGCGGAAGCGATCTGGAGCATCTGCAGCCCATAACGACGGGCGACGAAAGCGCGGCCGGCGCCGGCCCGAATGGAGGGCAATGACCATGGCCCTTCCTGTTGGAGCGGAAAGCAAGCCGAAACTGTATGCAGCGATTGGACTCGGTGCGCTGCTGGTAATTCTCGCGGTGATCCAGCTGCCAAAGTTTTTCGGCACCTCCTCGCCTGCGCCCACGGCGCCGCCCCCGCCAGTCGTAACGCGGTCAGCGGCGCCTCCGGCAGATTTGCCGACCGCCGGCGCTTCGACGGCAACACCGTATCCGCATGAAGCGGTCCAGCTGCCGAGCGCTTCCGCGCTCGATCCAACGCTGCATCCCGAACTGATGGCGCAGGCGGAGGACACGACATATAAGGGCAACGGCCGAAACATCTTCTCTCCCGATTCGGCTGCGCCGGAGCAGGTCAAAATTGAAAAGCCGGGTCCCTTCCGGCCCTCGGCTCCGGAACCGCCGCCCGGACCGCCACCACCGCCGGCCATTGATCTGAAGTTCTACGGTTACTCCTCCGTGAACGGCGGCAGCCGGCAGATCTTCCTGCTGCATGGCGACGATATCTTCCTGGCGCATGAGGGCGACGTCGTAGACCGGCGATATCGCGTAGTTTCCATCCGGCCCTTTTCCGTGGAGATTGAGGACATCCCGTACCACAACACGCAGAGCCTGCCGCTCTCGCAGAATTAGTCACCCATGCTGTTACGGAACACCAGACCGGAACCGACCAACGCCGAGGACGGCTACCTGCTGCTGACGGTGCTGGTCATGATATTCCTGATGCTGCTGGCTCTTTCAGTTGCCGCGCCGCGCGTGGCCAAGCAGATCCAGCGCGATAAGGAGCAGGAGGCCGTGCATCGCGGGCTGCAGTATAAGCGCGCGATCCAGCTTTACTACAAGAAATTCGGCGCGTATCCGACCGACATCAAGCAGCTCGAGAACACGAACCAGATCCGGTTCTTGCGCAAGCGCTACAAGGACCCGATCACGGGCAAGGACGACTGGCGGCTGATCCACATGGGCGAGGCGAAGGTGCCCCCGATGGGCTTCTTCGGGCAGCCGCTGCAGGCCGGCATGAGCAGCGCATCGACGGGTCCGGGACTAGGCACCGGCTCCGGGGGAACTCCCGGCCTTTATGCCAATTCGGACACGTCGGGCACGAACGGGTCAGCCACCGGCACCCAGGGCACCTCCGGCACTACAGCGAATGGCGGCAGCAGCTCCTCGTTCGGCTTTTCGAACAACAATTCGAGCAATACGAACAGCCCTGGCGGCACGGGTTCAACGGGTTTCGGGTTCAACAACTCAACCACTCCCAGCACCGGCGGAATCGGCACCACACCGACGGGAACCAACGGGCCGGGCGCGAGCAATACGAGTGGCGGCTCCACCTTCGGCAGCGGTGGACCCATTGTGGGTATCGGGATTCCGGTGAAGAAAGATTCAGTGATCGAGTATCACAAACAGAAGAAGTACTCGGACTGGGAGTTTGTTTACGACCCGCAGGAAGAGCTGCTGATGAATAGCGGCGGCATCGCGAATGGCGGAAACGTGAACGGCGCCGGAGCGAATAGTAATGGAGCGGGAATCGGAACCAATGGCACGAACGGATCAAGTGGTTCGAGCAGTTTCGGGTTTAGCAACTCCGGCTCCAGCGGCAGCTCGGGCTCTGGTTTCGGCAGCTCCGGATCCAGCGGCAGCTCGGGATCTGGCTTCGGGAACTTCGGATCGAGCCCCAGTTCGGGTCCGGGCGGATCGAGCCCGCCAAGCACCCCCAATAGTCCGCAGCAGTAAGCCGCCTCTCCAGCAGCGCTGCGAAAAATGCTCTAGTGCGTCCCGGGCGCAGGACGGATGATGCCGAGCTCGCGATAGATCGGGCGTATGGCGTCGCGAACGTCCTTCATCTGACGCCAAAACCAAACCGCGCCAAGGATGCAGCAGGCTCCCGTGATCACGACCGTCCAGGAAGCGCTGATGGCGTGTGCGAGTCCGCCGGCAAGCAGGCTGCCGAACGGCGCCATGCCGACGAATGCCATCGTGTAGTAGCTCATCACGCGGCCGCGTTTGTCTGCGGGGGCGAGCGTCTGAATGATCGTGTTGCTGGCGGCCATGCCCTGCATCATCCCGAAGCCTACGACCAGCATGAGCGCGAGCGAGAGCCACAGGACATGCGAGAGGCCGAATGCGATGAGGCCTGCACCAAAGAGAATCGCCGAGACAGGAACCATCCTGAGCAGCCCTTTGACCGACTTCCGCGCAGCAAGCATCACCGCGGAGGCAAGCGCACCTACTCCCGCGGCAGCCATGAGGAAGCCGAGCGTATGCGAGCCGCCATGCAGCACCTGCGACGCGAAGACCGGCATGAGCACCGTGTAGGGCATGCCCATGAGGCTGACGATGGCAAAGAGCAGCAGCAGATTCCGGATGGGCAGGAAGCCGCTGACATACTGCCAGCCTTCCTGAAGCTGCTGAAAAAGGCTGTCCCGATGCGGGGGGAGCACTAGCGGACGCAGCTTCATCGCAAGCAGCGATGCGATCACAGCGAAATAGCTGACGCCATCGACGAGGAAGCACCAGCCTTCGCCGTACAGGGCGATGACCACGCCGGCCAGCGACGGACCAATCAGGCGCGCTAGGTTGACGATGGATGAGTTCAGCGCGATGGCGTTCCCCAGGTCACGTTTGTCGTCTACCATCTCGACCATGAACGCCTGGCGTCCGGGCATGTCGAAGGCGTTGATAAGCCCCTGCAGTACGCTGAGCGCGAGGATATCCGCGATGGTGATGCGATGCGTAAGCGTGAGGGCGGCAAGCGCGAGCGACTGCACAGCGGCAAGAGCCTGCGTCCAAACCAGGACCTTGCGTTTGTTTAAGCGGTCGACCCAGACCCCGGCGAATGGCGCCAGAAGAAACGTGGGAATCTGCCCCATGAAGCTGACCATGCCAAGCAGCCACGCAGAGCCGGTGAGCCGGTAGACCAGCCAGCTCGTCGCGATGCGTGTCATCCAGGTGCCGATCAGCGAAATGCTCTGCCCGCTGAAGAAGAGCCGGAAGTTGGGCGCACGCAGAGCGCGCCACGCGTGCGAGATGCCGCCGGGCTGATCGCGGGTGTTCACTGTGTCGGTCGCGGAAAGCTGCTCGCCCTGCGGCGCGGCGGCGGGCAGTGGTTCTTCGAGCGGGGGCAGCTGGTGCAATCCGGTGTCTTCGAGGCTGGTGTTTCGTGGTGTCATTCGCGGTCAGATATCTTGGATGCCCTGGTCTAGAGAGCGGCTTTATCCGCCGCCACACAACCTACTTCATGGTCGCATGTATCCATGTCGAACTGTTACGCTACAGGCCGCAAGAGACCTGGCTGGCAGTTGTCACCATCTCGCGTGGGTCGTTGACGGCAGGCGGTCACGGAATGCGTCTCGTCTTCGGCCACAAATTTCTTTCAGCGAAGGATCACTCCTTGTATGCCTAAGCTGCTCGCAACCAAGCCTCTTTCGGTCCTGAACGCCGAGGCACATGAAGAAGGGGAACGCACCCTCCGGCGCTCGCTTGGCCCCGTCAACCTCATCACTCTGGGCATTGGCGCAATTATCGGCACCGGCATCTTCGTGCTCGTCGGTCCGGCCGCCGCAAATTACGCAGGACCCGCGGTCGCGCTCAGTTTTATCGTCGCCGGCATTACCTGCACGTTTGCCGCTCTGTGCTATTCGGAATTCGCCTCCCTCATTCCGATCTGCGGCTCGGCTTATACCTACGGCTATGCCACCCTCGGTGAATTCATTGCGTGGATCATCGGCTGGGACCTTGTCCTCGAGTACGCCTTCGGCGCGTCCACTGTCGCATCCGGTTGGAGCGGCTACTTCGTCAGCCTGCTGGACGACCTCGGAATTCACCTCCCGCCGCAGATCACCGCCACTCCCGGGACCGTGCTCTATCACTACGGCACCCATTGGGTGCCGTTCATGTCTCTGCCGGATGCCGTCAGCATTCACGCAGCGTCTCTCCCGCAGGTGACTGCGTTCGCCAATCTCGTCGCCTTCACCGCCATTGCCGTCGTCACCGCAGTGCTGGTGATCGGCATTAAGGAATCTGCCAATCTCAACTCCGCGATTGTCTTCGTCAAGCTCGCAGTCGTCGGCGTTTTCATCGTTGTGGGCGCCACCTTCCTTGCCGCGCATCCGCATCTGACGCAGGCAAACTGGCATCCCTTCATCCCGCCTTCCCAGGGCGGCGGACATTACGGCATTGGCGGCATCATGACTGGCGCAGCCTCAATCTTTTTCGCTTACATCGGCTTCGATGCCGTCTCCACCGCCGCGCAGGAGGCCAACAATCCCCGCCGCGACATGCCTATCGGCATCATCGGCTCTCTCATTATCTGCACCATCCTTTACATCATCGTTGCCCTAGTTCTCACCGGCCTGGTCAATTACAAGATGCTGAATGTGGGCTCGCCTATCGCGACCGGCATCGACGTCACCGGCCACCGCTGGGGCACGCTGCTGGTGAAATTCGGCGCGGTTTGCGGCCTCGGCACCACCATGCTGGTCATGCTCCTCGGCCAATCACGCGTCTTCTTCTCCATGTCCCGCGACGGCTTGCTCTGGAAGTGGGCCAGCGATGTGCATCCGAAGTTCCGCACCCCGTGGCTCTCGAATATCGCCGTCGGTTTTGTCGCCGCTATCCTGCCTGCGCTGCTGCCGGTGGGCCGCCTCAGCGAGCTCACCAACATGGGCACGCTGCTCGCCTTCGCCATCGTCTGCGCTGGCGTCTGGATTCTGCGCCGCCGCGCTCCGGACATGGAGCGTCCATTCCGCACGCCCTTCGTTCCCGTCGTGCCGATCCTCGGCATCATTAGCTCGCTCTATCTCGTCTTCACCCTGCCCCGGCTCACCAAAGAGGTCGTCTTCGGCTGGCTCCTTGTCGGCTTGGTCGTCTACTTCACTTACAGCACTCGTCATAGCAAGGTGCAAGCGATGGTAAGCACGCAGAAGAAGCCTCTCGTTCCGAGGGTGAAGTAACGCCATATTGGGTGCCCCATCCCACGCAACGCGCAGGGTGGGTGTATTCAGTCGGGGCAAAGCAACCTGCCGATCATTATCTGATTGTCGGGTCACCCATTGGGTTCCGTGAGCGACCAAAGGGAGCGACCACAAAAATGCGCCGCAGGCGCGCCCGCCCGTGCGGCCAGCACCATCGAATGAGGAGAGATGCTTCCCTTTTCGCTTGTCTACAGTGATGGCTTCTACCTTCCGCTCGGCCGCCATGTCTTCCCCGGAGAAAAGTACCGTCTGATTCACGAGCGGCTTCTGCAAACCCGCGCGGCTACAGAAAGCGACTTTGTTAGGCCGCAGACGATCGGCATCGACGACGTCCTGCGCGTGCACGAAAGCGGATATGTGGAGCGACTGCTCGGCGGCACACTTTCCGAGCAGGAGATCCTACAGACGGAACTGCCCTACTCCAAAGCTCTGGTGGATGCAACTCTCCTGGGCTGCGGCGGTACGCTGGAGACTGCGCAGCTCGCCATGCGCAACGGTGTGGCTTGCTCCATCGGCGGCGGCTTTCATCACGCGCACCGGGAGCATGGCGAGGGCTTTTGCATTCTGCACGATGTCGCCATCGCATTGGCGCGACTGCTGCACGATGGCACGATCCAGCGTGCGATGGTGGTCGATCTGGATGTGCACGACGGCAACGGCACCGCGGCCATCTTTCCACCGGATGGGCAACGCCCATCAGGCTCGCTTCGGTATGGAATTCCATTGGGTCCAATGACGCCGAGCGCTGAGGGCGTGTTCACTCTCTCCATGCATCAGCAGAACAACTATCCGGCATACAAGCCGCCATCCTCGATCGATGTGCCGCTGGCGGATGGGATCGATGACGTGGAGTATCTAGGAGCCCTGGAGCGAGCGCTGGATGCAGCCTTCGCGCGCTTCCAGCCACAACTGATCGCCTACATCGCCGGCGCCGATCCGTACGTGGAAGACAAGCTGGGCGGACTGGCGCTGACCATCGATGGCCTGAAAGAGCGCGACCGAATGGTCTTCCGCGCAGCGCAATCGGCCGGCGCACGGGTCTTCTCTGTCTATGCCGGTGGGTACGCGAAGCAGGTGGAGGACACGGTGACCATCCACGCCAACACCGTGCTGGCGGCGGCGGAAGTCTTCAACTTTCACGGCGCCACGAGCTGCTGAGGGTCATTTTCCAACAGCCGTCGTTCGGAAATCAGCGATGGCTAGCGCGACGCCATGGTCTTGTCGATCGCGGACTCGGCCAGCGGAGCCATGATCTTGTAACCCGCATCATTCGGATGCAGGCCATCTTCGCTGAGACCGCGCTTCAGCAAACCACTGCCGTCGACCATGGAATCAAAGTAATCCAGGTAATAGCAGTTCGTATTGGCGCAGTAGGCTTTCATCCATTCGTTGAGTCGCAGGATCAGCGATGGCGGCCGGTCGGCGAAGAAGCGCTCGGAAGCCGGCGTGTAGTTGTTGACCGGCGTAACGGAGGAGAGGACGAGCGGGATATCGTGTGCGCGCGCAAGCTCGGCCATAGAGGTGAGGTTGCCTTCGATATCCTCAATCGAGATCGGACCGGTGTTGCCGGCAATGTCGTTCGTGCCGGCCAGGATGACGACAACATCGGGATGGAGATTGATGACGTCCTGACGAAATCGCAGCAGCATCTGCGACGTAGTCTGACCGCTGATACCGCGGTTGATGTAGTGCTTGTCGGGAAAATACTGATTCAGCGTCCACTTGTCTGTGATGGAGTCACCAAAGAAGATCACGCGGCGCTCGCCGGAGTCGGGGTCGCCGAGCTCCTGGTTCGCGGCGCGGTAGCGGTGCAGATCGGCGAAATCGCGGGCCCACCCGGCCATCTGCGATCGCTGATAGTCATTGAGCGGCGGTTCCTGCTCGACATGCGGAGCGGCGGCGCCTCCGCGCTCCTGCAGCTGCGGCGGCGTGGCCGTTTGCTGCGCGTGCGCTGCAAATGCAGCCGGTAAAACAGGAAGCAAACACGCCACCCACCAGAAACTGCGGGATAACCGAGGAAACATACACGCCACCTTACACTGCCGCAGCGCCGGGCGCATCCCTGGAGGGCCGCGCAGGGCTGATAAACTTGAGGCTGACCCTTATGTTTGAGAACCTGTCCGACAAGCTACAGCGAGCCTTCAAAAACCTGCGCGGCGAAGGCACCGTTACCGAAGAGAACATCAACGAAGCTCTGCGCGAAATCCGGATTGCGCTGCTCGAAGCCGACGTGAACCTCTCCGTGGTCAAGGAGATGATCGAGCACGTGCGCGAGAAGTCGATGGGCTCCGAGGTGATGACGGCGCTGTCGCCGACCGAGCAGGTCATCAAGATTGTGCGCGACGAGCTGGTCACGATCCTGGGCAAGGACACGGCACGCTTTAACTTCGCGTCGCGGCCGCCGAGCGTGATCCTGATGGCAGGTCTGCAAGGCTCAGGCAAGACAACGACCTCCGGCAAGCTGGCGGCATGGCTGCAGAAGGGTGGACATCGGCCGATGCTGGTCTCGGTCGACGTGTATCGCCCGGCGGCGCGGGAGCAGCTGAAGATCGTCGCCGATGCGATCAAAGCAAACATTTATGTGGGCGACCTGAAAGGCGAGCCGGCGGGCACGGCGCTGGTGGAGCGGCTGGCGAAAGAGGCGCGCCGCGAGGCAGTGAACTACGGCTGTGACGTATTGATTGTGGACACCGCCGGCCGACTGCACATCGACGAAGACCTGATGGAGGAGATGCGGCGGCTGAAGGCGCTGCTGTCGCCCCAGGAGATTCTGTTCGTAGCCGATGCCATGACCGGGCAGGACGCGGTGCGCTCGGCGGAATCGTTTCATCAACAGCTCGCGCTAACCGGCACCATCCTGACGAAGATGGACGGCGACGCCCGCGGCGGCGCTGCGCTGTCGATCCGCCACATCACCGGGCAGCCGGTGAAATTTATCGGCACGGGCGAGAAGCCGGATGCGTTCGAGCCGTTCCATCCCGACCGCATTGTGAGCCGCATTCTGGGCATGGGCGACATCATGACGCTCATCGAAAAGGCGGAATCCACGCTGGACCGCAAAAAGTCCGAGGAGTTTGCGCGTAAAGCGCTGTCTGGCGATGGATTTTCGCTGGAGGACTTCCGCGACCAGTTGCGGCAGATCAAGAAACTCGGCTCCATGCAGAGCATCATGAAGATGCTGCCGTCCGTTGGCCCCTTCCAGGGCCTGCAGCAAATGGCCGGCCAGGTAGACGAGAAGCAGTTCTCGCGCGTGGAGGCAATCATCAACTCCATGACGAAAAAGGAACGTAACAACCACGAGATGATTTCCGGCTCGCGCAGGAAGCGTATCGCCACAGGCTCCGGTACCAGCGTGCAGGAGGTGAACCAGTTGCTGCGGCAGTACGCGCAAATGCGCAAGATGTTTAAGAGCGCCGGCAAGCCGGGTATGCAGCGGAAGCTGATGGGTTCGCTGAACGCCATGCGCGGCATGGGCGGTATGGGCGGCGGACTGGGCCGTTGAACACGGTCATGACTCTGCAGGAGAGACTGGACGAGATCACCGCGCAGACCCGCAGCCTGGTGCAGCCGGAGCGGCTGGAACTGAACGAGCGCGCGATTGCGGATTTGTTTGCCACCGGCATGGAAGACAAGCTGCTGAAGCCCGGCGACATTGCACCGTCCTTCTCGCTTCCCGATGCGAATGGAAAGCCGGTGCGCTCCGAAGATTTGCTGGCGCTCGGACCGCTCGTCGTATGCTTCTTCCGCGGACGCTGGTGCCCGTATTGCATGACGGAACTGGAGACCTGGCGCGATCTTTTTTCTGCGGTTCGTGAGCGCGGCGCATTGCTGGTAGCCATCTCACCGCAGACAGTGCGGCAGAACGACTTCACGGTGATGCAGCACTCGCTTCCCTTCCCGGTGCTGCGCGACGAAGGCGCGGCGCTTGCGGAGAGGTTTGGCGCCGCATATACGTTGCCCGATTCCATGCAGGGGTACTACCGGTCGATTCTCGTGAATATTCCGTTTATCAACGGAGAGCAATCATGGCGGCTGCCGGTCCCGGCGACATTTGTGCTCGATCAGAACAGCGTGATTGGCTGGTCGCAGGGACATGCAGATTTTCGCGTGCGGCCGGAGCCCACCGACGTACTTAAAGCACTGGAGTTATGACACTTAGCATGTAGCGCAAGATTTTGATTAGCTTGACGCTAAGCACCTCGATTGTTACTATCAAAGTGCGGGGTGGAGCAGCCCGGTAGCTCGTTGGGCTCATAACCCAAAGGTCGCGGGTTCAAATCCCGCCCCCGCAACCATCTAGCGAATCTCAAGCCCACACAAGCCCGCTAATCGGCGAAGTTCCACCTCGGCCTCGTGCAGTAGAGAAGGCCCGTGGTCACTGTCCTCGAGCCGGTGGTCCATCGCACACGAGCAGCTCCGCCTAGAGCTGTCGTCCCGGCCAAGAGAGCGCCGGGCAATAGCTTCAATTTTGCTGGACGTATTTCTGCCAGAGCGCCATTGTGGCAACTGTCGCTGTACCAAGCAGAAGCGCATATGCTTCGCTGCCGCTGTTGAGCGGAAAGATGTCACGCGCCGCGACGGTAAAGGTCGCGAGCACATTCTCCGGCCCATTGCTCTTGTGCTTGTGATTAAACATGCATTTCTCCACGCGAATTCGCGTCTGATCCCGTGTAGAAGATAAGAAATCTGCGGGTGTCCTTTCGTATCCTGCCTTTCCGCACCAGGTATGGAACACCATCTCCGTTTAGTGTCCCGCAGTTTTCGCAATGCTTACGCCGACAACAGCTCCAGCCGAGGCCGCTCGACGGCTTTCGGAATGCGCTGCTTCTCCAGGAGCCCCGATCGACCAACCCTTCACCCTCTAGTTCGCCGGTCTGAAGATGAACCCGCTGACTTGGACGGGATTGGGTGACCGTACCCTCGGAGGAGAGGTATTCGGGACCTGAGCTCAACGGCAATCGTCGGTTTATCAGGGCCCTGTTTCGTAAGGACATTTGCTTTGCTCAAAACGCGAGCTTCGTCAATGTCGGGTCGCTCGCGATGCGAACACCGCAGGCAGGTTTTGGCATTGGTTGCCGCTGCAGTGATCGGTTGCTTGATCTCGTCAGCCAGAGATGACGCTAATTCTCCCATCGTGGTTACGCGGTTCATGCATGCAAGATCTGCCTCCATTTGGTGCAGTCTTCCCCGCCCTTCCTCTGCGCGTTTACGTTCTGTAACATCCATTGCGGTGCCAAGATATTCAACAACTTCTCCGGCGGCGTCCAGGAGCGGATGGCCGATCGCATGAATGTGTTGACTGTTCCATCTGGCAGCACGATCCGCTGGTCGTGCACGTATTCCGTGGTTTCATCCATTGCCTTCCGCATGGGTTCGTACCGCCGTCGCGATCCTCTGGGTGGATTCTCTCCCAGACCGTTTCGGTTGGCGGCAAACCCCGGGGGATCTAGCCCAAAGATTCGGAACATTTCCTTGGCACCAGTAAAGTATCTCAACGACTGACGGGGCTCAAGGAGTGAGGAGCGCGGACGTGGCGTGATTATCTCCAGACCGGCAGATCGCCTGAAAGCGCTCGGTCGAGATAAGTCGCTGCGCTGATCAGCGCCAGGTGTGTCAGGGCTTGGGGATAGTTTCCCAGGTGCCGCCCACTCGGACCTAATTCCTCAGCATAGAGGCCGAGATGATTCGCATAACCCAGCAGCTTTTCAAAGAGGAGGCGAGCCTTCTCCAATTCTCCGGATCGTGCAAGACACTCGATGAACCAGAAGGAACAGGTCGTGAAGGAGCCCTCCTCTCCTGCAAGTCCGTCCCAGCCACCCTCGGTCTTGTAGCGATAGACCAGCGTGTCCACCGTCAATTCTTCTTCAATTGCTCTTAATGTGGCGATCCAGCGAGGGTCCGTAGGGCTGATAAAGCGCACAAGCGGCATGAGCAGCACAGCCGCATCCAGCACGATTGCGTCCTGATGCTGTACAAAGGCTTGGCGCTCCTCGCTCCAGAAATTGTCGTGAATATCGTCCGCTATGGCATCACGCGTCGCGTACATCCAGTCGAGCGGGCCGACGAGTGATCGCTTGTCTGCAAGGCGAATCGCACGATCAAATGCTACCCAGCACATCAGCCGTGAATGAAGGAAATTGCGACGTCCGCCGCGCACCTCCCAGATGCCCTCATCCGGCTGCTTCCAGTTCTTGGACAACCACTCCAGTGTGCGCTTGATGGCAAGCCAGCCATCATGGCTGGTAGCTTCTCCATACTTGTTTGCCAGATAGACGGCATCCATCATCTCGCCATAGATGTCCAGTTGCAGGTGGCTATAAGCAGCATTGCCAATGCGCACCGGGCGCGAGTCCATGTAGCCACGCAGATGATCGAGCGTCGTCTCCGGTATGTCGTGGCATCCGTCGATACGGTAGAGAACCTGGAGGGGGCCCTGCTCTGAGCCGTGATTCAGTATCGAACGTACCCATCTCCCAAACTGTTGGGCCTCTTCCACGTAGCCCAGGCGCATCATCGCGTACAACGTGAACGACGCGTCTCGTGGCCACACGTAACGATAATCCCAGTTACGCTCCCCGCCTATGTGTTCTGGTAGCCCAAAAGTTGGCGCTGCGATAATCGAGCCGTGTTCACGATCCTGCATGAGTTTGAGCGTCAGCGCGGAGCGGTTGACAATCTCCCGCCAGCGACCACTATATTGAGACTTTCCCGACCACTTACGCCAGAAATCGACGGTTTCGTCGAAGCGCTGTTTCGTCAGTGCCTCATCCAAAGGCTTATCCATCTCCGGGCACTCCTCGCTAAAGAGGAAGATGCGGTTCTCTCCTGCTTTCAGCCTAAATGTCATCTGGACACCAGCACCCTTCACTTCAAGCGGAATCGAAGCCTTGAGTACCATCGGCAGGATGTCTTCTCCTTCGGGACGAAAGACCACAGCATCGTCGCGGAGCTCCACGCTGTGTTTACGGCGCGCGTAGTCGAGGCGGGGCTGGCAGTCTAGCTTAAAGGTGATTTCGCCCTGGATAACGCGCACGAAACGGATAAGCTCATTCGGTACATCATCCTTCAGAATTGGCATGAAATCCAAGACTTCTGCGATGCCATTTCCAGAAAGGAATCTGGTCACGAGCACGTTGGTTTCGGGTAGATAGAGCTGTTTGCTGTTTGCTCCATCCAACTCAGGCCGTATGCAGAAGAAGCCGCCCTTTTCTGGGTCGAGTAACGCGGCAAAGACCGAGGGTGAGTCGAAGCGAGGAAAGCAAAGAAAATCGATCGATCCATGCATTCCCACGAGGGCGATCGATCGCATGTTGCCGATCACGCCGTAATCTTCTATTGGATAAAAATCCATAAGGCCTTCCTTTCGATTATCGGAAACCCGCTTTAATTGATGCGCGTACGCGTGTGCACACAATACGGCGGGAAAGCACACGAGTGGCTGAACGTATTCATGAGGCCACGACTAGTTTCGCAAGATCCGACGTGGCTCAGTTGTCGTCTCCTGACATCTATCAAGACCAGCGCGTAGACTAGATTTGGGCTTCGAGGCGCTTGCCGAGTTTGCCGTGCGGTGGAAGTGTCAGAGGCGCGGCCAATGTGAACCTGAGCGCTGATTCTGCCGGGATGTCAATCTGTTTGTTTCCGGTGAACGCCCCTCCCACAAGTCATCATGCGACCTTTTCAGAATCACAATGTTGCGGTGCTGCGGCGGAACCTTCGTGTCTGGTTGTTTCTAGGAGCCGATTAAGCGACTCAACGTCCCGCAGGGTCACGTACTGGGCGAGGTCACGCTCAAAGACGACATCCAGAACCCACTGCAACCCGACGCGCAACTTCTTCTCAAGCCTCGGTAACTTCATTAGGTAGACGGTCCGCCACAGTAGCCACCCGACAACTCCGGAAAACTTGAAACCGAACATCCTGGCAACGCCAGTGCGCCGGCCGATGGTCGCGAGCTGCCCGAGCATCTTGAACACGAAGGGCTTTGCATGTTTACCCTGCAAGCGGGCGTAAATGTTCTCACCGGCCCGCCGCCCCGCGCGAAGCGCATGCTGGGCGGTCGGCGGGTAAGGAAGGTTTGAAGTCGGGTCGATTATCGCTGCACAGTCGCCTACCGCCCATACCCCGGGAGCACCGGGGACTTCCAGTGTGGAGTCGACGACTACTCTCCCACTCTGGAGTTGGAACGGAAGCTCTTTAAGAATCGGGCTGGGCGAAACACCTGCAGCCCATACCAACGTGTCGGCTGGGATCGCTTCCCCGTCACTGCAACGCACCGCTCCCTCCGCATAGGCGATAACTTTGGCCTCAAGTTTGATCTCGACCTGACGTCCCCTGAGCTTTTCTTGCGTGTAGAGGCCAAGCGCCTCGCCCAGTTCAGGAAGGATCACCTTTCCGCTGTGGATCAAGACAACGCGAACTTCGCGCGGATCAACCTGGCCATAGTGCGGGAGGCTCTCATGCGCGAGATCGTTGATCGCCCCGACGGTCTCTACGCCGGCGAAACCTCCGCCTGCTACTACGAAGGTGAGCATCCGCTTGCGCCGATCAGGATTGGACTCGACACTCGCGGCTTCCAGCATTGCGATCACTCCGGCCCGCAGCATCACCGCATCGCCAAGCGTCTTGATGCCAACCGCATGTTCAGCCACGCCTGGAATTCCGAGATAGTTCGTCTCCGAGCCAAGAGCCAGGACCAGATGATCAAACGGCAACTCTCGGGTAAACGCACTGATTCCGTAGGCGATCGTCACTTGCCTAGCCGCAAGGCCGATCGCTTTGACATCCCCGCTCAAAACGGTTACACGCCGAAGCAGCTTGCGAAGTGGATTGCAGATGTGGGCCGGCTCGAGATCGCCAGCTGCCACCTCGTTAAGCATCGGCGTAAAGAGAGTGAAGTTATCCCTGCTGACCAGGGTGACGTCGACATCGGCGCGTTTCGCCGCAGTGCGATCGAGATATCGCGCGGCCTCAACGCCGCCGAATCCGCCCCCCAGGATGACGATCTGGGTTTTTCCGGTCTTCCCATTGATTTCATTCACCATATTCAAGTACCTCAATTCTGAATGCTTCTTGTTCGCCGAGTAGCATTGCCATCCTCCGCATCTCTGGTCCTACGCGGTTGTGTAACGTGACTATTCGGCTTTGATCGGCTCAGGGCGCAGAAGAAGATGTATAGCTAGCAGATAAGGGGAACTACGAAGGGTGAAGCCCCACATGGTCAGCTATTACCCCTGAATTACCGAAAGGATCGCCCGGCGGTGCTGCACCTGCATTAGCTATCGACCGCATACGGAAGGCAAATGTTCCGAATGACGTCCAGCCACTGGGCAGTTCACGGTCGAAGTCAAAGCCGCCGCCATATCCGCTTCCAGGGTTCGTCGTATCGTCTCGCCACATGCCCACGCGATAAGCTCGGTACTGTTCACTAAGTGAGCCTGAGGTCCAGCCCAGTTCAACGCCTTCCGCGCATTTTCGATCGACGAGCGTTTCGATATTTCTCTGCTGTGCGCCCTTCGTGTCTACGGCGACAGCGTGGACGTAAACATGCCGAGTAGCCTGGAATTCAACCGCGCCGCCACCGGCGCATGTCCCATCCGAGGCGACAGCATCATTACCGTCGTTTGCCCCATTTAAGAATTGTGTGCGTTCGTCGTTATTGAACATGCTGAGGTTTGGCGGCCGAGCTACAGCGCTCCACTTGCGCCACTCTTGGAAAGTATTCGCACAGATTCCCACGGTCGATGAAGTGATCACAAAAATCGATCGCAGTGCCAAGCTCGCCACAGCGTGAGTGAATCGGGCGCTCTGCGACGGTTGGTGCATGGTTCCGCTTGGGTGGTCGCCAAACCGGAAGTTGCGATCCTCTGGAGCTAAGTCCGAGTAGCCCATGACTCATGGTTCTCATAACTCGTAGCTCTTTTAGAGTAGCTCATCGTTTCTTTGGGCGACTCCGCTTTCAGGCCCGGGAGCTTGGAGAGTTCTTTCGTGATTTTCTTGGTCAGGTTCTTTGTAACGTCAAGGTTCTCTCCGTTAGTGCGATTGGCTGCGTCCATGTTCTTCTGGAGCAGGACCTTTCCGGCAGCATCGGTCAGTCGGACATCGACCTTGAGGACAGTGGGGCCGGTGAAGGGAACGAGACCACGAGCGCGAGCGCTTCCCTTCCTTAGTTCCTGGATGTTGATGTGCAGTACTAATGCGTCGGAAGGGATGCGTGTGTCACCTTGGCGCCACACCCGTTGAACCATCCCGCTCTTCGTGATTGAAGCCACGAGATCCTCGTAGACGCCCACAGGGAATGATGTCGGAATGCCATCTGCACTTGCCGTGAGGAGCGCCACCTGGACCGAAGGACGTCCATCTTCCGCGTTAACTTCTTTCTTCATCTCGCTCTTATTTTCCGTGTGCGCGGAATCGAACGATCCGGTTTTCGGATAATCGCTCGGCATAAGACCCGCTTTTGCCAGAGCAATGGCGACATCATCACCCTCTCCCTTTGGGAGCAGGAGGATCGCCCCATGGAGGGCGTGATGGTCGTCGGAATAGACGACGGTCAGCGTTTCATCGGCCGGTCGGATGACAGTAATGACCTGACCCACACCAAAAGGAGCCAATCCTGCCACGGTCCCCGATCAAGGCGCGGTTGTCGTGCGAGATCGAAAACGCGCGAATCGACCGCAATGGAACGTCGTTCCGGAGATCACCTGCCTTGAACCGCATCGTGCTCTCATCGAAAGTGAGATCGCCAGAGATATTTGCCTTCACTCCTTCGAGACCAACAATGTGCCTTACGTGCGGTATGTCGAGATTGCCGGATGGAGCTTCGAGGGCTTGCGCCGAGGCAATAGAGCCGGTATGAAATGCAACGAATGAGAGTGCTAAAGCCGACCCCGAAATGAGGTTTTGCCATTCGAATTTAGGGCGAGACCAGATATTGAACATGCTTAACTCCATTTTTAAAAGTCGGTGAGGGATGGTTTTAGTTGAGAAAGGAAAACTACGCGAATTCCTTGCTTTCAAGGATTCGTTAGCAGGCGCCATGCTTCGCGACGAGAAGCATGGGACGAAGACGCCCTGAATGCTGCACTGAACGAAACCTATGCGACAGTTCCTCCAATCGGCGTCTGCAACAAATGAGCTTGGTAGCTGGATTGCTATTGTTTGTCACTGCTGCCAACCGCCTCCCAACGCGTTGTAGAGTTGCACCAGGGATAGGATTTCGTTTTGCTTTGCCGTCGCAAGATTCAATTCCGCCGAGAAATAGTTTGTGTCGTTGGTCAATACGTCCAGATAGGCGGATTGCCCCGCTTCGTAGCGGGACTGCGAAAGGCGTGCAGCGTCCGCAGCGGAGGCAGCAAGTTGCTCCTGTTGCTCGCGATATTCTCTATATTTTCGGTAGGCGACCAGCGCCTTCGATACGTCCCGAAATGCCTCGGCGATGGTCTGTTGGTAGGTCGACAAAGACTGCCGCTCTTCGGATTCTGAGATCCTCACGTTGTTTCGGTTCCGTCCTGCGTTGAAGATGGGCATCGTCACACTCGGGCCGTAACTCCAGGCGTAGCTCGGACCGGAGAAGAGACGCGACAGTGCATTGGTTTCCGTCGAGGCGGAACCAGTCAAGGATATCTGCGGAAAGTATGCCGCGCGTGCCACCCCGATCTCGGCGTTGGCAGCAACGAGGTTTTGTTCTGCCTCGCGAATGTCTGGCCTGCGTTGCAGGAGTGCAGAAGGGAGCCCCGCGGGGATGGTGGGGAGGTGTGGCTGCTGGTCGATAGCCAACCCCCGCTCGATCGGGTGCGGGTTCTCGCCCAGGAGCGTACAAATCGAGTCTTCCTCCTGTTCTATTTGTCTCTCGAGATCCGGAATCTCCGCCTGGGCGGTGAAGACCAACTGTTCCGCCTGCCGTACATCGAGCATGGTGCTCGATCCTCCGGCTTCGAGCGCCTGCGTCAGTCTAAGTGATTACCTTCGTGCGGCGAGAGTTCGTTTGGATATCTCCAGTTGAAGATCCAAGGTACGAAGTTGAAAGTACCCCGAAGCGATATTCATCACAACTGTGCTCAGCACCGCCCGTCGCGCCCACTCGTAAGATAGAAGTGACGCTCGCGAGGCTTCCGTGGCACGGCGGTATTGTCCCCAGAAATCGAGGTTCCAGCTTGCGGAAAGGCCCAGGGACCCAAGATTGACCAGAAGCGCTTGTGGGTTAATACCAATACCGCCCTTTGCGTAGCGTTGGCTGGTAAACCCACCTGTACCGTTGAGTTCAGGAAACTGGCCGGCACGGGTTACTCCCAACTGAGCCTGCGCCTGAACCACACGTTCTGCGGCGACCCGCACATCATAGTTTTGCTGAAGCCCCTTGCGGATCAGCGTCTGCAGTTGAGGATCCGCAAAGACCTCCCACCATTTTTGATCTCCGAGAGGAACGGCCTGAGCGGCAGTCTCGCTCGGTACGTCATTCTTTTCCACGCCGCGATATTCCGGAGGGGTTGGCACGAGAGGCCGTTTATAGTTCGGGCCGACTCGGCAACCCGCGATGCCGAGAACCAGGGCCATCGCGATCGTTACAGTGGCTAGCTTCGACTGGTAAAGGGCAATCATTCCGCACCTCCAGAAACCTGAGAGGGAATATCTATTGATTTGGCGGAAAAGCGATCTGAGATTCGCTCGACAAGCACGAACAATGTAGGAATGACGAGAATCTCGAGCAATGACGCAGCCAACATGCCGCCGATACACACCGTCCCCAAAGTCCGGCGGCCCTGAGCACCTGACCCTGTAGCTACCCACAATGGAACGCAACCTAGGATGAAGGCGAAAGCAGTCATCAGGATGGGACGAAGACGTAACCTCGCTGCGGCCAGAGCCGCGTCTACCAAAGGCGTGCCGGCATCGAAGTTCGCCTTGGCATACTCGACGATCAGGATGGCGTTTTTCGCCGCCAACCCAATCAACATCACGAGACCGATTTGTGCATACGTGTTGTTCTCGAGAGACCGTGACCACAGCGCGAGGTACGCCCCAAAGATCGCGATCGGTGTACCCAGAAGAACACTGAAGGGCAGTGTCCAGCTTTCATATTGCGCCGCGAGAATAAGGAAGACGAATACCAGCGAGAAGGCGAAGGTCATCGTTGAGGAGGTTCCTTTGCTTGCCTGCTTTTCTTGATAAGACATGCCCATGTAGTCGTATCCCATTCCGGGGGGCATTGTGTCGCGGAATACCTCTTCGAGAGCTGCCATGACCTGGCCCGAGCTGTATCCTGGCGCACTGGTCACCATGATCTGTGCCGCACTGTATGCGTTGTATCGCATGGTAAATTCCGGTCCGGTGATTGATTTCACGCTTGCCACCGAACTCAGGGGCACCCTGCCACCCTTGGAGGTTTGCACGTAAAAGCGTCCGATGTTGTCGACACTGGTCCGCGCATCGCTGTCCGCCTCGACATAGGTCTGCCATTGCCGTCCGAAGCGGTTGAAGTAATTCACCAGGTAGCCTCCCATGAACGTCTGTAGCGTCTGGTAGACGTCACCCAGATCCACTCCCTGTTGCAGTACCTTTGCACGATCGACGTGTACGAAGAGTTGCGGCACATGGGGTAGTGCTGTGCTCATGGCCATAGCAATCTCGGGGCGTTTTTGTGCGGCAGCGACGAACTTATCAAGATTGTTTGAGAGAAATTCGTTGTCCTGACTGCCGGAGCGGTCCTCGAGGACAAAGTTCACTCCGCCGGAGGTTCCAACGCCCGGAATCGCAGGGGGCGGAAAGGAGAATGCGAGACCGTTGCGGACGCCACCTCCCAGTCCTTGCATCATCGCCTGCTTGATGTGCTCGTACTGTTCCTCCTTCGTCTTTCGCTTTTCCCAGTCCTTCAGCGTGACAAAGAAAAAGGAGTTGTAGGTCGCCTGTGTCTGCGTGGTGAGGTTGAATCCGACGGCTGATACGACATTTTCCACACCCGGTGTATGCAAAAGAACGTCTTCCACCTGCGCTGCCGCGTCGACCGTCCGAGATAAGGAGGAAGCCTCCGGGAGTTGCAGGCTGACCATCATGTAACCTTGGTCTTCCTCGGGTAGAAAAGAGGTTGGAAGACGACTTCCTAAGCCAATGCCGACCACCCCGGCAACGACTAGAAAGAGGATGGCGATTGCGGACTTCCTGACAAGAAAAGCCGAGGTGTGAATATATCCATCAGTGCTTCGGGCAAAGAGCCGATTAAACCCTGCAAAGAAGCGCGAGGGAAGGCCACTCGACTTCGTCTTCGGCTTGAGCAAAAGGGCACAGAGTGCCGGGCTGAGAGTGAGGGCGTTGAAAGCCGAGAAGATCACCGAGATCGCGATGGTGAGCGCAAACTGTTGATAGAGACGGCCTGTAATTCCGGAGACGAAGGCCGTCGGGATAAATACCGCCGCGAGGATCAGTGCGATGGCAATTACCGGGCTCGATACCTCCTCCATAGCCCTATAGGAAGCATCCTTTGGGCTCAGGCCTTTTTCGATGTGGTGCTCCACGGCTTCGACAACCACGATCGCATCATCTACAACCAGTCCAATCGCTAACACCAAACCAAAAAGCGAGAGTGTGTTGATGCTGAAGCCGAGGAGCGGAAACACGGCAAACGTGGCGATGAGCGAAACCGGAACCGCAAGCAGAGGGATCAGTGTCGCGCGCCAGCTCTGCAGGAAGACGTACACCACGAGAGTTACCAGCACCAGCGCAATTACCAGAGTCAGCAGAATCTCGTGGATTCCGGCATTCACTGCCTTCGTGGTGTCCAGCGCGACCGCATAGCTCAAGTCCTGCGGAAAGCTCTTGGAGAGGGAGTCAATTTCGACACGCGCGTTCTTGACGGCCTGAACAGCGTTTGATCCAGGCAGTTGGTAGAGCGCAACTAGCGCTGCCGGCTTACCATTGTTGCGGCCGATCACACTATAGTTTTGTGAGCCCAGTTCGATTCTGGCGACATCCTTGAGCCTGACAATGGAGCCGTTGGGGCTGGCTCGAAGAACGATGTTCCCGAATTCCTCTTCCGTAACCAGACGCCCGTCGGAGCGCACGGAATAGGTGTACTGCTGACCATGTTGAATCGGCTCTCCACCAATTTGACCTGCTGGATTGACCGCATTTTGTGTCTGGATAGCAGAGGTAATCTGAGAAACCGTAATTCCTAACTTTGCAAGTTGATCGGGCTTTACCCAGACCCGCATGGCATATTGTCCTGCGCCGAGTACCTGTACGCGGCCGATGCCTTCTACACGCGAGAGCTGATCAACAAGATTAATGTAGGCATAGTTTGCGAGATAGTTGCTGTCGTAGGTCCCGTTTGGGGAAGACACGGTGATCAGCATGAGCGGCGATGTGAGCGCCTTCTGAACAGTCACGCCCGCATTCGTGACCTCAGGGGGAAGCTGAGCTTGAGCTTGCGAATAGCGCAACTGGGTCAGAATCTGATCGATGTTGGGTTCAGTGCCTACTTTGAAATCAACTGTAAGGCTTGTTGATCCGTTGTTCGCATTCGTCGAGTACATGTAATTCATGTGGTCGACGCCGCTCATCTGCTGTTCGATCGGGGTTGCAACCGACTGCGTGAGCGTAATGGCATCGGCTCCTGGATAGGTCGCTGATAGAAGGATCTCTGGCGGAACGATATCCGGATACTGCGCGGTCGGCAGGCTCGACATGGATACCATGCCGACAATGACCATGATGATGGCAATGACGATCGCTACAATGGGGCGGCGTATGAAGAATTTCGACATGACTAGCGCCCTTCCCCTGCTGTGCTCGTATCCGCGACTGGCTTCACTGGCATTCCGTCGCGAACCTTGGCGTTGCCTTCGGTCACGACGCGATCTCCTGCCTGCAAGCCGCTGGTGATGATCCAGTTCTGGCCCACCTGCCGCCCTACACCTACTTTGCGGATCTGCGCTTGATTATTTGTGCCAATCACAACGACGAGGTGTTGTCCCTGTTGATCGAGCACGGCACGCTGCGGAATAACCAAGGCGCTGTGTTGAATGCTTGTGAGAGCGCGCACCCTGGCGAACTCCCCCGGACGGAGAAGACTATTGCGGTTGGGAAACGCACCAGCGATCAGGATGGTTCCGGTCGTGTTGTCGACGCCGCGATCAACAAACACGATCGATCCGGAAACGGCATACTTTGTGCCGTTCGCTAGTGTTAGCTCAAGGGGAATTCTGCTTCCGCTCCGCAGTAAATCAATGGCGCCTTTCTCTTTCGCCGATTCCGACAGATCGAGATACTCCTGTTCGCTGATGGAAAAATACGCCTTGATGGGATCGACCTGAGAGACTGTCGTCAGGGTTGTAGACGTACTCACGAGGTTGCCGACCTGGGTTGTCGCCCTCCCCGCTATGCCGTCGACAAGAGAACGGACCTTTGTCCAGCCGAGGTTCAATTGAGCGGTCGCTATAGCCGCCTCGTCAGTCTTGACGAGCGATTCGTATTGGGATTGCTGCTGGGTGTCGCTGTCCAACTGACTCTTCGCTAGCGCATGGATCGCTACCAAAGGTGTGTCACGCTTCACATTGATCTGGCTCAATTGCAACTGAGCTCTGGCTTGTCCGAGCTGACCCTGCGCCGAGTCAAGCGACGCCTGGAAGGGCCGAGGATCGATCTCGAAGAGAACATCCCCTTTCCGGACATGCTGTCCCTCACGATAGGACTGCCGGATCAGATAACCAGAGACTTGGGGCTGAATCTGCGCATTGACATATCCATCCAGATTTCCCACCCATTCTCCATAAATGGGGACGTCTCGCTGGGCAGAAACCGTAACGACACCTACCTCAAGGGGCGGCCGTTGCGCCGGTGGCGCTGCCTGAGATGATCTGCACCCAGGCATCAGGGACGAACATGCGGCAGCGAGTGAAATAAAGACAACGCGGCTCCGCGAGCTCTTAAAAGACATAGGACACTTGGCGATCATCTCGATCTTTCTGGTCTTCTTTTCAAGCGAAGCTCGAACAGAAGGACGTTTGAGGTCACGGGCGACTCGGGTGATCTCTGCCGTGAGCTTTCGAGTCACCGAAGGGCTCTGAGTGCTGGAGTCAATTTGCAGCTGCTTCATGTGTATCCCCCTAACGGAGTCGTCCAAGCCGTGGCTGATCCTCAAATTGGTTAGATAGTACCACTCGGTACCGTACCATAGAGATGAGGATGATTGCCCCTGAGATTCAGCAAGAAGCCAAATTTTTCAAGGGCAATAGAATGAGGTGACATGCCTAGATCGAAATCGGCCGGACTCGATCCGGAAGAGGGAGAGAAGCTGCGGACGGATCGCCTGCTGGATCTCGCTGCAGAGGTGTTCTTGGAACTCGGATACGAGGGGACCAGCACCGCTCTCATTGCGGAACGAGCGCACGCTTCGAAGCAGACGTTTTACGCTCGATTTCCGAGCAAGGAAAAACTCTTTCTCGCGGCCGGCATCTTCCCGCAAAAGAACACGGCGCCCGTCATCCGGCGCCGTTCATTCAAGTGGAACAATCATCCTCAGTGCTGCATGCTTTGGCGGTACTGGCGGATGTTTTGCTGAATCGCGTTTGTGGTAGCTGAGTTCGTCGTATAACCATCCGTCAGCGTCTTCAGGAAGGCCACAATGTCGTTTTCATCCTGATCCGACAATCCAAGGTTGCCCACCGTGGTGTCTTCGTTCTGTGACACCTCCGGTGCGGGCCAGCAGGTCTTCTTCACATTTGGATCGTTGGCCGTTGGGCACACCGAATCGCGCGTGTTGTAGAAGTGCACGACCTCCTTCAGACTCTTCAGGTAACCGTTGTGCATGTACGACTTCACAAAGCCCGGATAAGGTCGCATGTCGACGTTGCGCAGCGTGGGTACCTGGTCCTTGCCGTAATACTCAGGAGCATACTGCATCCACGACTGGTCCGGAGCAGTGCCGCCGGCCAGGAATGCGCCCACTCCCATGTCAACATAGGCAGGGCCCTTTGCATTGGCAACATAGCCATATTTGTCCGGCTTGTTCTCCCAGTAGTAGGGGATGTTGAGGTTTTTCGGCAAGCCGAGGTTGGAAGAAGTGAAGTCGGTGAATATGGGAGCAGCATCGGCCACCGTTCCTCCCGTGACTCCGTTGGCATTGCCGCTAAGATGGCAGGTGTTGCATTTTGCCTGACCATTGAAGAGCTCATAGCCATGCTTTTCCTGCGAACTCAGCGTAGCGGTGCCGGCAAGGTAGGCATCGAATTTGGAAGAGAAGGCGTTGACGTCCGGTGAGGCCTCATAAGCGGCAATGGACAAAGCAAACTGATCGTAAATCGTGTTGGCCTTGGTGCGGTCTTCAGAGCTGAGGCTCAGTTGTGGACCCACACCGTTCTTGCCCGCTGGCGTCGTGCAGACCTGCTCCGCATCGGCAGGCCAGCTGATGGACCCAATGGTCGAGCCCCATACCTTTACGAACAGCGAAACATAGCGGCTGTTTGCGACACGGTACGCAACGCAAGCGCTGTCCGGCAAGCCCATCTCCAGCGGATTCGTCGGCGGTCCTTGCGCCTGCTCAGCTGAAGGACTCTGGAGTCTGGCCCCGGTCGCACGCATATCCCAGAAGTTGCCTCCGTAGAAATCATGCTGGGTTGGATTGAAGTGCAGAACCGGCGCGAGCGTTGCGTAGGTATAGCCCATCGGCTTGCGTGCGCTGAAACGAGTCCGTACTGATCCGGGATAGGACACAGTCGTGAGGTTCAGAATCTGGCTTGCTCCGGTGTAGCCGGTCTTCGGCATATGACAGGTGCTGCACGCTTCGTTCTTATTGACGGAGAGGCGGCGGTCAAATATCTCCAGCTTGCCCAGCGTCTGAATCTGGTGCATGGAGTCGAGATTGGTATCGATCAGCTTTAATGCCTGCGCCTCGGTCTGGTCAATTTCGGCATTGATGTTTGCAAGTTCGCCCATCGCTTGCGGCGGCAGAAAGCTGTTGAATGCTGCGTTCTGGGACTGGTAATTGCCTTCATCCTGTCCATCCGGCTTTGCAGAAACTGTTCGGATCGTTACAAGACAAAGTGCAAAAACAACACAAGCCGCCGCGAGGCGACCCAAGAGGAGCGTTCGTTGTTTCTCTGGCCGATACATTAACACCTCATTGCTTGTGGGGGATGATTGTGGCGTGGACACCGAGAAATCCGTGAAGATTTTCAGCACCGGTCTCTGGCTATTTCGCAGGTATCGTATGAAACTGCGAACTCCCAATTCATGAGCAAACAATTTTCGGATAAGGTCTTGTATAACCGCTCACATCCTCGGTAATGGTGAAGGTTTCGAAGGCATACGAGCCGTGACGTCTCGGGTGATCCTAGGTGTGGGGCATCTACAGATCGGCGCCCTGTGCCTCTGCATTGGAGCAAGTGATGTGCCAAATCTTGAAGCGGTAAACCGCTGACTGTACAGCATTCACGATTCACGGTAACGGGTTGAGGCGACAAAAGCGTCAAGGCATTGCCCAGAGGTGTCCATGAATTGACACTTTCAATCAGCATCTCCCTGGGAGTCAGCTCCGCTTGCTCGACAAGGAGAGCTGGCGTCAGCATGATAAGTGTCGGTGTTATTTACGATCGCGCCGCGCCGATTGCCTTCGCATACTCATTGAAACGGAAGCCGGACGAAATGGCGCCGATGGAATCACAGGGCAACCAGCGGTGGTGGTAGTTGATTTCTCATTTGTCTCTCCTTGCGTACTTCATCAGCCATGTATATCCCTCCAGCATTTTTAGAGTTAAGGCGGTTGGGTGTGTTAGAAACCGGGGCTGCTGCTGAGCGGGCGAGCAGATCCGGGAAGAAGTCGAGCCGCCCTTGCCTGCGCCATCCGCGGCGGCGCCCATTCCGCCCCCGCCGAGCAGGCCCGCAATCGAAGCAATATTGATGATCGAACCGCTTTTCTGAGCCAGCATGTGCGGCCAGACCGCCTTGGTCGGGAAGAACACCACGTCCGATTCAAGCCGCGGCGTTCCCTGCCATTGGCTCGCGGTCATCTCCAGAAACGGCGCGATGTGCGTGCGGGCGCCGTTGTTGTAAAGCACGTCGACACGCCCGCACTGTCGCACTATCTCCTTGACCCAGCTGCTTTGGCGAACACAAGCGACACCTCTCGGCCCATTCCCCCGCCTATGCCGGTCATCAAGACCACTTTGCCTTGCAGGCGGTCGGCGACGGGCCCACGGCTCGCCTTCTCTTCGTGTGACGTGGCGCTCATTCCGGTTTCCTATCCAATTTGGTTGATGTGCCTTGGCTTGGTGAACTCAGTGTCCATTCTGGCCTCAAAGCAGGCAATCGTACCATACCGTACTGTACAATCAAGATGAGGATGATTGCCCCTGAGATTCAGCAAGAAGCCAAATTTTTCAAGGGCAATAGAATGAGGTGACATGCCTAGATCGAAATCGGCCGGACTCGATCCGGAAGAGGGAGAGAAGCTGCGGACGGATCGCCTGCTGGATCTCGCTGCAGAGGTGTTCTTGGAACTCGGATACGAGGGGACCAGCACCGCTCTCATTGCGGAACGAGCGCACGCTTCGAAGCAGACGTTTTACGCTCGATTTCCGAGCAAGGAAAAACTCTTTCTCGCGGTCATCGATCGGAAGCTCGATGAGGTGTTCCAACGTTTTCAGTCGCTGCTGCACCCAGAGGGCTCAGTGCGCGAAGTTCTGCTTGACTTTGGCAAAGTTGCACTTGAAGTCTTGCTCGCACCGGAGCACGTAGCGCTGGCACGAATCGTCCAAATGGAAGCCAATCGCTTTCCCGAGATTGGCAAGTCTTTCTACAAAAATGGCCCCGGCCGTGGTCTGAAGCAGCTAGCCGGATATTTCCGGGAGCAATCCCGTCGCGGCACACTGGCGATCGAGGATCCAGAATTGGCATCGGAGCATTTTCTCGACCTGGTCACCGGTGGATTCCTCAGGAAGATGTTGCTCGGCGTCGACGAAGTACCCTCAAAAAAGCTCCAACGATACAAAGTGCAAGCGGCAATCGAAGTCTTCTTGAGAGCCTATTGCAGAGTGGAAAAATCCGCACTTGCGGTCAAATAACACCATGCTCTCCGGAAAATGCCGAACCTTTTAAGAGCAGAATGCAGAGAAGGCCTCTGCAAACTGCATCATCCTCCGCAGATTCTTGTCCGCGAAGCCTCTGCCAAACTCGCTCACCAATTGTCGCGACAGTGTAGCGACAATCTGCTCTCCGTAGGTTGCTCGTTCGTTCCCGAGAACATCCCGCAGGATTCGATTCCCGATCTGCCAATAGAGCGCAGTGAGGCCGACGTTGACGGCTGCCGACGTCTGCCGGCGAGCCTCTTCGATCAATCTCCGAATCTCGTTCAGTAGAGCCGGGAATCATCCGGTTTTTGGACCAGCTTTGGCGTCCCTATCCTTTTACTATGCCGCTTTCGCCTGTAAGCGACTCGCTTACAGTCTGGTGCCGACTTCAAAGGCCCAGGTTGTCATTCACCGCGACGGCGATCTCCTGCTTGGAGCCCAAATAACGTTCAGTGGTCTGGAGGGAGGAGTGTCCAAGCAGGAACTTGATCTGCTCCAGATCGCCGCCGTTCTTGCGGCAGAGCTTGGCGCAGGTCCTGCGCAGATCGTGTGCGCCAAAACGCTCGATGCCGATCTCTTTGGCCGACTGCTCGACCACGGACCAGACCGCCCAGTCACTCAGACTCTCCCCACGACCTTGCCACTCTTCAAAACCGGCCGGAGCAGCTTCCCTTCCTCGAGGCCGGCGGCCGTGGTCGAGGCGTTGATCGCCTGCTTGACCCACACGGGCACCGCCACCGTGCGCACCCGGCCGCCCTTGCCGCGCAAGTCCGCGATCACCCACCGGTTCTCGCGCAGCTGAATCTCTTCTATATAGAGGTTCGCCAGTATAGAGAGGTTCGCCAGCTCATGCCGGCGCAGGGCGCAGCCGACCAGAAGGGCTAGGATCGCATAGTCGCGCGTGCCCTTCAGGGTGGAGCGGTCGGGGACGGCCAAGAGTTCCTTGGCCTCCTCCCGGGTCAGCCGGTTCCCCAGCCGGGTCTCCTGCTGCCGAACATTCGGAACGTCAGACATCTGGGCCGCTTGCTCGGCGTCCAGGATGCCGTTGCGCCGGGCCTCCCCGATCAGCTTACGGACGGCGGAGAGCCGGACGTTGATGGTCGAGGGCTCAAGATCCTTCTCCAGCATGGCGGCCCGGTAATCCATCAGGATGGGCGCGAGATTCCCTGGCCACGGTCCCCAGGCTGTTCTCCGACATTTCCCCCATCGAGCGGCAGGGATTTTCAAGCTTGTGCGACAGGATCGGAGAAGTGTCTAATGTCGTCCGGTAAGCCGGCCATTCTTGAGTGCGCAGATACGAATCTGGGCACAACGAGTGAGGCAAAAGATGAAAACATCAATCGGTTTATTCCTTCTGCTTGTGGCATCCGTCGCGTCGGCGCAAGTTAGGATTGCCCAGCTGAGCGATCTACATATCGGCGCATCGGCGGCGACGGCACCACACGCCGTGGACAACCTTCGTCAGGCGGTGCAGATCATCAACGCTCAGGGCGTCGATGCTGTGATTGTCACCGGCGACATCGGCGAGAATCCGGCGGCATGGACCACCGCCCGCACCATCCTCGCTGGGCTCAAGGCACCCGTCTATTACGTTCCCGGCAATCACGATATTCATTCCAACGACTTCGATCGTTACCGCAACGTATTCAACAAGGACTTTTATCGTGTGCAGGTGAAGAACGTAATAATTTACGGGTTGGACTCGGAGGTATTCGGCAACTACGACAGTTACAACGTCGACAAGGTAGCGCTAGCTTCGGCAAGCGCACAGGCAAAGCAGAACGAGCTACAGATGCTGAACTGGATGCAAAGCTCAGCGACACCACCGCCACCGCCTGGCGCGGTGGTCATCGGAATGCAACACATTCCCATAGCGATCGACAATAAGGTGCTGACCGACAAAAGTCCCTACTGGGCAGTCCCTGCGGCCGAGCAGACTGACGAACTCAATCGGCTGAAGAGTCTCGGCATTCATCATATGTTCGTAGGCCATTGGCATTATCGCGATCAGTTCTCCTTCGGCGGCATCACTTGGCACGTAGGCACCTCCACCGGCAGGCCGATTCACGACAAACTTGGCTTCGATATCCACACCATCAGCGCCACTGGAGATGTGAGCAGCGTGTTCTTTCCCCTGGGGAGCTGAACGCGACGAACGGGAACAGACGGATTCTGCAGCCATTCGGACCTTTAGAACGCCGACCTTCAATCGGCTGAAAAACACAATCATCTTCTTCGATTCAGGGGTGCAACCCTCGTTGAGGCTGCCGGATTCCTAAGCTTCAAAAGGCGGCGTCCTGTTTGTGGGTCTGCTGAGCCTGGGAGTGCTCCATGCCCTCGTCCGTGCCCGCGAATGCGCTACCCAAAAAATCGCCTTGGCGCTTGCACGTCTCCTCGGTCACGACGTTGCTGAAGCGCGTCTGGACCTCCTCCTATGAAGACGGTGTGTACAACCGTGCGGCGGAATTGGCCTATTTCTTCTTCCTTTCACTGTTCCCTGGCGTCATCTTTGTTACCACTCTCCTCGGTTTCGTCTTCAAATCCAACGCTCGATTGACTGTGGTGCTTCTTCAGTACCTCGCGACGACGCTCCCTGGCTCAGCATTCGAACTCATCCGTCAGGTCATCACGGAAATCACTCGGTCTTCCGGGAGTGGGAAACTCACTTTTGGTATTTTCGCAGCGCTATGGACAGCGAACTCCGGCATGAACGCACTCGAAGACGCTCTCAACGCTGTTTACAAGGTTAAGGAATCACGCGCCCTGTGGAAGACCTATGGCATCGCACTGGTCTTGACCCTTTCGGCATCGCTGCTGATGATCGCCGCATTAACGGTCTTTCTTTATGGCGGCGTGCTGGTCCAGTTTGTCTCAAACACAATCGGTTTGAAACCGGCCTTCTATTGGACATGGAAGATGGTGCAGTGGCCCATTGCGGTCTTCTTTGTGTCCCTGGTTGCTTCAATGGTCTACTACGCAGCGCCGAATTTGAAGCAACGATGTTGGCAATGGCTGAGTCCAGGGGCGTTGTTCGCCACGCTCGGCTGGATAGCCGCTTCGGGACTATTGCGCCTTTACTTCCACTTCTTTACCAGCTATGCGAAGACCTACGGCTCGCTCGGTGCAGTCATGGCGTTGATGACCTGGCTCTACGTCACCGGAATCATGTTACTGCTCGGCGCCGAAGTCAACTTGGCCATCGAAGTGGCGGCCGTTCGAGCTCACGCCGTGCCCACCGAACCTAAATAGAGGATGAACATGCCGTCCCATTTCCTGCCTGTTTCCCTGACTCAGCAGTTCGGATTTCTCCTGCTACTCAGCCTTGCAACTGCATGCATCTCTTGGACTGTTACTCATGAGGAAATCTTTCGAGAACCCCGAGATTTCTGCAAAGACAAAAGTGAGAACTGTGCGCCACTCTATCTACGCAAATTCTTCTATCTCTTTACTTGCGAATATTGCTTCAGCCACTATGTAGCGGCGCTTTTCCTGCTATTGACGCAATTTCAGATGCTGTGTTTCGGATGGCGTGGTTATGTCATCGCTGAGTTTGCCCTGGTATGGACTGCCAACATCTATATGAGCGTGTTCAATCGCCTGCGCCTCGATATCAAACAGGAGAATATCGCGATCGCGGAGCATGTCTCGGGCTCGGCTTCGCCCAATTAACTCGTCGATGTGCGACCAAGGCTGACGCTCGCTTCGCGGCCCAACTGGCGGGCTCATTGTCATGTTCGATCGAGGCTGACAACGTAAATGTGTGGCTTCCGGAAAGCCAAATAAAACTGCTGCCGCTTCATCGTAACAGCGGCAGCAGCAGAGAGGGCCTTCCGGTAAACCGCAGCTTAGCCCTCACGCTTTGCCGTGGCATTTACCTGCTTCGCGACTCCAGTGAGTATTTTGTCAGCGGCCTTCTCCTCTTCTAATGTCTGTTCTAGCAGCGAAGCCACTTCAGCCAGACCAAGCATCTTTGCAAATTCGCGCGCCGACCCGTAACCTGCCATCTCATAGTGCTCAACCCTCTGAGCCGCCGCAATCATCGCCGCATCTCGAACTGTGCCCTTGTCCGTCTCTTTCAATACCTCCGAACCCTCTTCGAGAACGCCCTTCATTCCGACACAGGTTTTTCCGCTGAGCTTCTTGCCAACGAGTTCAGCCATTCGCTCCAGCCGAGTGACCTGCCCTTCGGTCTCTTCCAGGTGCTTCGTCAACGCCTGCTTCAGGTCTGGCGAGGTAGCCGCCTTCGCGAGCTTGGGGAGGGCTCGTACGATCTGCTTCTCTGCGGAATAGAGGTCCTTCAACTCATCGATCAAAAGCTCCTGCATCGTTTCAACGCTCATATCGCCTCGCTAAACCATAGATGACTGCGTTTCGTATGACGACAATGTGCGTCTATTCGTTGTATTCCATTCACTTGCATGACGAGGAGCCAAGCCGATCGACTGAAGGTTCCCCCGACAAACGGCAGCCCACCATAGCAAAAGTCCGCGGCGGTGCAAGCACTTGGGCGACCGGGTGCATCAGAAAGCAGAGAGGAGCGCCGCATGGAAGACCAAGCTCAACGCCGACAAGCTCCTGAGAACGTTCTCATCCCTCTGGAGAAACTGATGAATCTGCTCTACTTGGCAAAGACGAGTCTCGATCATCACGACGAGTGCTGCCGTTACATCAGCCTGGCAGAGCGGCAAACCGCGGATCTCGCCCAGCTTTTGCGATCGGCATGCGACCTGCAAATTGACTCCCAATAAACTTTCATCGGGCTGTAAAACACATCAGCAATATCGGAATAAAAGCACTTTAAGACGCACTACTCCATCTCGAAGGCAACGTATTGCATGACCCCGCGCCGCTCCACTGCAAGCGCAACTACGTCTCCAGGCTTGGACCCCACGATGTCCTGTCGAAGATGTTCCGTGTCGCTCACGGGCTGGCCGTTGATCGAAGTGATCACGTCCCCGACTCGAAGGTCGGCGAGTGTGGCTGGCTCTCCACTGAGCAGGCCTGCCACGATTACTCCGGACTCGGCGCGGGTTCCCATGGCATCTGCAAGAGGACGCTTCAGATCGAGCACAAAAATGCCGAGAGGACTAATCAGATCGGTCTTTGGATTGATCAGATCGGAAAGGTTTTCAATCGTCTGAACCGCTGGAATGGGCGTGAGCACAGCCGAGACCT
Source organism: uncultured Acidobacteriaceae bacterium (assembly GCA_963797895.1). GTDB lineage: Bacteria > Acidobacteriota > Terriglobia > Terriglobales > Acidobacteriaceae > KBS-83. The sequence continues at coordinate 249,401 of CAWCRD010000002.1, read as the reverse complement.
CCTTCCCATTCCGAAGCACTTGCATTTCCATGCGCCGGCCTCGCGGATGGAGGTAGAGAAACGCTGTGTACTTCGGCAGAGAATCGATCGGCACTCCATCGATAGACAGGACTAGATCTTTGGGTTGAAGTCCCGCAGCTGCCGCCGGCCCATTTGCTTCCACATCGGAGAGCATCACGCCCCAGTCCTGAGAAAGCTTGAGTCCGGCGGCTAGCGTTGGAGTGATGGTCTGTGCATGGGCTCCGATAGTGGACGCCGGAATTGTTCCGAATTGCCTGAGCTGCAAATATGCAAATCGGACGATGGGCTCAGGAATGGCGAAACCCAAGCCCTCGCTCCCGCCGCCGGAGCTGAAGATAAACGTATTGATCCCGACGAGATTTCCATTTCGATCGATCAGCGGGCCGCCGCTGTTGCCTGGATTGATCGGTGCGTCCGTCTGCACGTAGACCATGGGGCGGTCAGCTTCCGGCTGCCGGCCGAGGGCGCTGATGATTCCCTTGGTCACGGTATGGATCAATCCTTCCGGCGAACCGATCGCGATCACAGTCTGCCCTAAGCGCACATCGTAGTTCTCCGGGAGCGGAATGAAGGGCAGGTTTTTCTCCTCGATCTTGATGACTGCAAGATCGGCATAACGATTCGTTCCGATGAGCTTCGCATCATAAATGTGCTCCTTGCGAGAAAGAACCGTGCGGCCCGTCACCAGTTCAACAGTGGCTGGCGAAAGGGTCACGCGGATGCGCAGCGCTCCAGAGACGACATGATTGTTGGTCACGATGTATCCATCCGGATCGACAATCACACCGGAGCCCAGGGCGCGCTGGCGTTGGAAGTTCTGCGAATCCGCGCCCTCGCCATGTTCCGGCAGGCTGTAACTGGTGACGTCGATTTGAACAACCGACCGCATGGCGCGCTCGGCAATCTGATCGAGCGATTGATCGTACTCCTGCAAAATAGTTGAGCCGCCAGTATGCGGCGCACTCTCCTGCCTTTGCTGACCGCATAACGAGAGCGGAAGGGAGATCCAGGCGATCACCAGCGCAAACTGAATTCCATGTTTCATCTACAGTTCCCTCACAACGACAGAAATATTCAGCGCTCCGAGGCTCCGGCTACGACCGCTACCGGCTCCGCTTCCACTGTCTTCCACTCCAGCACCTTCAGATCAAGCACAAAAATCGCATACATGACGGGCACCTGAAGCTTGGTCACAATGGTTGCCACCAGGAGGCCTCCGATCTGCGCATAACAAAGAGGCTTCCATAGTGGTCCTCCATGCAGGGCAAGCGGGAAAAGCGCAAGCACGGTTGCAAAGACGGTGATCAGCACAGGCCGCAGCCGGAGAATTCCAGCGTCAATCAGCGCATTCTCAAAATCGTCGCCTGCGTAGTGCCGCTCTTCAATAAAGTCGAAGAGCACGATGGAGTGACTCACGATAACGCCGACCAGGCTGGCAACCCCAAGGAAAGCCATAAACCCGAAGGGCTCATGCATGATCCACAAGGCACAGAAGGCGCCAATCATTCCGTAAGGAGCCGCCGCAAGGACCAGCAAAGGTTTGATAGCGTTCTTGAATTGAAAGAGCAGCGCGAGAAATACGGCGAACGAAGAGATAGCCATGACCATGGTCAAATTCTTGAATCCCGACTTCGTCTTGTCATATTCACCGCCAATCTGCATCTGATATCCAGGCGGTAACGACGCTTGCAGTGCCTGCAAACGCGGCATGACATCTTTAATCACCTCGGAACTCAAGTGCCCCGCTATAGGAAAGCTTCGTATGTTCATCGTGCGGAACTGCTCCAGGCGAATGATGCGCCCATTCACCAGATCGTGATCGATTTGAGAGAGTTCCGTCAGCGGGACTTTGGAATTGTCCTGCGAGGCATATACGTAAAGATTTTGAATATCTGACAGACGCGCGCGCTCGTCCATGCGCATTCGCGCCACAATCGGAATCTGCTTCTGGCCTTCCTGAAGAGCGGCGACCGTCGTTCCGCTGATTCCCGCGACGGAAGAGTTGGCGACATCCATATTCGTGACGCCCGCCAGATTCGCGCGATCGGGATTCACTGTAAGCGCGACCTGCGCATTCTCGTCTCCCCACTCGTTGCGTGTGCGCTCGGCGAAAGGCGAGGAGCGCAGGATGTCTTGGACCTGGCCGGCAATCTTGCGCAACTGCCGAATGTCCTCGCTCTCCTGCGCGGCGCTGACGTCGGCGGTGCTGGAAACGCGGATCTCAATCGGATAGTCAATCGGATTGGTCAGCAGTTGCCGCGCGTCCATGCGCGCGCCGGGAATCGACGCTGACAGCACCGGCTGCAATTCGCGGATAAACTGCGGCGTGATCTCCTTGTCTGTAACTTCGATCAACACCTGCGCGTAGTTCAACTGCTGAAGCTGAGGGGATGCGGAAAACCAGAACCGAGGGCCTCCGCCCCCGACAAAAGTCGTGACGTAGCGGAGGACAGGAGCGGATCGCCCATCATGGTTCGGGTGCTCTTGTGCGAACCTGGCAGCCTGCGCCTTGACGGTCTCCTCCACTTTTCGTGCAGTATCGTTGGTTGCGCTCAGATTGGCGTCATTCGGCAGCCATACGTCGACATACGACCAGTACTGGACGTCCTCCGGGAAAAAGGCGGCATTCAAGCGCGAAAACACAAAGACGCCGAACGCCAGAAACACCAGGGAGCCGATGAAGAATTTCCAGCGGTGTTCGATTGAGTACCGCGCGATCCGCGCATACCACCCATAGAAGCCGGCGCTGCGCATTTGCTCGATCGTCTTCTCCGGCTTCTTCTCCGGGCGAAGAAGATAGTAGGCGAGAAACGGCAGAAAGGTCATCGAAACCAGCCGCGAGGCAACCAGCGAGCAGGTCATCACGATCGGCAAGCTATGCAGAAACTCGCCCGTGCTTCCGGTGACCATCAGGAAGGGCAGATAGGCCACGATATTCGTAACCGTCGCATACATAATCGCCGTTGCGAGTCTTGTGGGTCCCAGCCAGGACGCGATGATAGGGGGCTGGCCCGCCGCAAGCGCGCGCTTGATCGAGTCTCCGGCGAGTACAGGATCATCAACCAGAAGCCCCAGGGCAATGATCAGCGTAGCCACGGAGACCTGCTGAATATCGATGCCGAGCAGGTACATGGCGCCAAATGTCATCGCCAGGGTCACCGGCATCGAAATCGCCATCAGCAAGGCCGATCGCCATTCCCAGAAGCCCAGCCATGAGACCAGCACCACCAGAAGAATGGCCTCGTACAGCGCATCCATAAAGAGGCTGATATTCTCTTTCACCTGCAGAGGCTGGTCTGAGGTGCGGGCGATAATGAGATCTTCGGGCAGATATCGTTTTACAGCGGCCAGCTTTGCATCGACACTTTTTCCGAAGGCTCCGATCTGTGCCGCATCTTTCATCGGCATGGCCAGCGTGACCGCGCGGCTGCGATGCCATACGCCATTTTTATCAGCCCAGGTAAGGTAGTTCAGATACTTCGCAGGGCTTTGATATCCGCGCGAGATATCGACCAGGTCCCTAAGATAGACCGGGCTTTGCGCTGCCGACGAAGACGTACTTACAATCACGTCCCCGATCTCGCGAGCGCTGGTGAATTTTCCCGACGGATCAATCTGGATGGATTTTGTCCCGACTTCCAGCTGCCCTCCAGGCAACGTGATATTGCGCGCTCCGAGAATGCTTTTCAGATTGGAGGGCTGCAAACCGTAGGCCGCAAGCCGTTCTTGTGAGTAGCTGAGATAGATCTGTTCCGACAGAACACCCTTGCGATCTACCTTGGCAACCTCTGGCGCGCTCTGCAGTGTTCGCGAGATCAGATCGGTATAGTCGTCCAACTCGCGATAGGAGTACCTGTCGCCGGCAACTGCGGCAAGACGTGCTTCGGTATCTGCCGGGTCGCGGATGAATGCTGCCTTCCACGCGTCAGGATGAATTTCCGAGCGATGCAGGTTCTCTTCCACCCACTGGTCGGCCAGCGTGCTCAGTTCCTCGTCGCTCAGCCTGGACGCCATATCGACGCCAATGAATCCGCTGCCTTCGAAAACGTGCGGATCGCGAATTGCGCCACTCTCCTTTCCCGAGGCGATAACAGCAGCCAGCGAGTCGCGCACCAGAAGAGCGGAAACGGAAACCGGGAAGTCATACACGACGCTGACGCGCGGCCCGGGGGAGCCCTTTGGTTCTGCTTCTCGTGTTGTGCGAATGGCGCTTTCGACGGACCTGGCGCGCAAGGCGATATCGACCTGATTGGCCGGAGGGCTTGCAACTGTCAGCATCAGGGCCGCTGTATCGCCGAAGTCGCTGTTGAACTGGATGGGGCCTGCCCCTTGCGGCAACTTGTCGTTGAGCGCATCAAGCTTCAGATTGATGTCGGCAAATTGCTTTTTGGTATCCGTGACGCTGTTGTCGAGTTGTACGTAGACAAGCGACATTCCGGGAAAACTGATGGAACGAATGCCGAAATCGGATGGCAATGGCGCTTTGATAAACGGGTTCTGCGCGACTGTTTGTTCTACCGGCCGGCTGACGAGTTGCTCCACCTCCTCGGCAGTGGCGCCGGGCCATGGCGTGCTGGCCACCGCCACCCGGACCGCAATTTTCGGATCCTTGCGTTTGGACATGTGCTGATAGCCGTACCAGCCCCACAACGCCACAGCGATCAGCAGCACAAACGCAACCTGGCGGTGTTCGGTGAAGAACCGAGCCGTGTTGTGTGTCTGAGCGATGTATTCGGTTTCGGACTTGTGACTCATGCTTTTCACTCGTGTTGATGAAGCCGTGCCCTGATGTGTCGGTTTCTGCTCCCTACGGGATCACGCGGACAGAATCACCATCCTTAATCAGAGAAACTCCCGTCGTCACCACTCGTTCTCCCGATTGAATGCCCTTGCTTGCGGCGATCATGTTTCCGTAGACATTGCCGAGAGCCACCGGCCGCAGCCGCACGGACTCGATCTCCGAATCACCTTGAGCGATCATGACGGCAAACCCGTCGGAGATCTGCGGATTGCGCACCACCGCCGAAAGGGGTATGGCCAGTACAGACTGCTCGAGCGGTTCGCCCTGGAGTGCCAGCGACGCGATCATTCCGGACTTCAGCTGATTCCTGGCGTTGGGAATCGTAACTTCCACGGAGAACACTCGGCTCTTGGGATCAGCGGCCGGAGAAATCGCCGTGATTTTACCGGCAAAGGGCTGGGTTAGTGCATCGGTGGAAATACTCAGACGCTGGCCTAATTTCACGCGGACTACTGCCGTATCCGGAAGGCCGAAGACCGCTTTTACGGTCTGCGTGTTTGCAATGGTAAAGCCGGTGGTCGCCAGTCCGACAAAGCTGCCGCTATCTACGTTTCGCTTGACGATCCAGCCATCAAACGGCGCCCGCAGCGAGCAATACCCCAATGCAGTCGTGGCCTCGCTCACATCTGCCTTTGCACCGGAAACGGCAGCCGTAGTGCTATCCAATTGCGCTTGTGCAGAATCGAAGTCCGGCTTGGTAGCACTCTTGGACGCATAGAGCGCCGAAACGCGATCAAAGCTGAGTTTGGCCTTTTCGTATTCGGCCTGGGAGCGTGACAACTGGGCGTTGGCCTGCTGGAGTTTGTCGCGGTAGCTCTGCTCGCGTACCACGGCAAGAACAGTTCCCTTCTGTACGAAGTCTCCCTGATCGATGTTGCGCATTCCGCCGCTGGCGCTCTTCACCTGGCGGACATGGTCTATATAACCGCCAGATTGGAAGGCAAGGTCCACTTGCGAATAGGGCACGATGTTGGCTGAGTACCGCACGCTGTTGCCGAGCGCGATGTTCTGCACCATCGCCGTACGGACAGGCACTGGCGATTTTGCAGAAATCGTGGACTCCTTGCATGCGGAAAGCATCAGCGCGGCGACAGACGTGGCAACCGCAATTTCGCGAAAGACTTTGCGTCTCATGTTCACTCTTCCCCGAGAGCTTTCTCAAAGTTCGCCTTTGCGCTCCAGAAGCCCAATAGGCTCTGCTGGTACTCGTGATCGGCGTTGGCCGTGGCTGCCTGTTGCTCCAGCAGGTCGCGCAGCAGTACGACGGACTTACCGAACTGATCGGTCACCTCGCGCAACTTCTCATCGGCTGCATCTCGCGCGGCGCCGGCCACATCCACCAGCGAGCGGCTCTCGCTCAGCTTCCGGAAGGTATTGTCGACGTCCAGCAGTATTTGCGAGCGAGTCTCCTGCAACTGGTATTTACTTTGTTGGACTGTCGTTTCTTTCTGCTTCACATCGGCCCGGCGTCCGCCCCAGTCGAACGGATCCCATTTCATCTCGACGCCGGCAGAGGCAATGTTTTCGGGCAGAACCTGAGTGTTGATCGGGCTCACATAGTGAAAGGCTGCGCCGATATCTGGAATGTATTCTGACTTAGCCAGCTTGCGATCGTAGTCCGCCCGGCTCACATCGATCTCGGCTTCCTTGATCTCGGGACGCTGCTTCAGAGAGGTCTGCCGCGCCAGCTTCAGATCCGATTCTTCCGGCGATATTGGCGGAACTTGCTCGGTGCGAAATGGCGTATCCAGATCGCGACCAAGAAGATTGTTCAGATATTCTTTTTGCGTCGTCAGCGTATCGCCCAACTGAACTATCTGATACTGCGCCTGCACCAGTTTTGCCTTCACCTCAAGACTGCTCGATTCGAGCGCTGACCGTTGCGCGACGTAATCAAGGACGACCCTATCCGTTTCCTGATACTGCTTCACCGTCACTTGCGCAACATGAAGCGCGCTTTCCGTTTGCAATACGCCGTAGTACGCCTGCCGTACATTCGCCACTAAGGACTGGCGTTTGCCCTCATACTTCTGCTGGGCCAGATCGGCACCTAACTCCTGTTCGCGAATCGCCAAATGAATTTTGTATAGCTGGGTGAGAGGCTGCGCGACCTGCGCAAATGCGTAGCCGGTGAATCCTTGAGAGAGTTTGATATGAGTGTCCTGCGTTGTTCCGAAGATGCCTTTTTTGAAGGTGAAAGATGGCGAAGTCAGATTCCCTGATCCGAAGAAGTAAGTATTGATCTCCGGGAATCGCTTGCTTTTCGCTTGTGCCACCTGCCAGCGTGCCTTCGTGATGTCGAGCTGAGCGATCTTTACAGGACGGTTGTGATCCACCGCAAGTTGGACTGCCTGCGAGAGGGTGAGCACGGGCAAATCATCTGCCGCCTCCTGCGCCCACAGACCGTTGGCGGCCGTCAGCGCGAATACCAGGAGGACGAGACTGCACGCCCGCGCAAGTCGTATCAGCCTCATCGTTGTGACCGTTTCCACCTCAGGCGCTGCTGCGTAAGGCGAACGTTGCCTTGCAATCGCTGACCGCCGCCTGCTCTAGCCACGGCGTCGCATGCCACCACCGGCCTGCGGTCCCAGGTTGTTCAGGTCATCCAACACCGCCTGGCGGTCCTGATCGCGGAACGATCCGGCATTCATAACGCTCTCGATCTCACCCTTGGATTTGTTGAGACCCCTCAACGCCTGAAGAGGCCGTCCGGAATCTTTCTTCACTTCCTGCAAGGCGTTCAAACTATCCTGAAGCTGTTTCACCTGTGCTTCTGTCGGCTTGCCGAACATAACGGCGGTGAAGATGTCCTTGCCCAGTTTCTGTCCGGCATTCGGAGGATCGGCTGAGACAGCTTGCGGCTTCTGGTTCGCCATCAGAGCCTGCACATCCTCCTGCAAAATCTCGCGATCCTGCGGCTTGACGGATGCCATGATCTCCTTCATGCGGGACACGGCCCGATAGGGCGTCAGAAGATCCACCGGCGCGCCGGGGCGCTGATTTTCCTTTACCGCCTTCAAGGTCTCAGCATTTGTCTGCAATTCTTTGAGTTGTGGCACGGTGATGCTGCCGTTCAGCACAGCTGTCTTCATATCCGCTTTGAACTTATCCATCGCCGGACTGGACGCTGCTGCGGCCTGGGCCATCGAAGGTACCTGATACAGCGCAAGGAGGACGATCGATAACGAGAGTGCTCGCAAAGTGTTCTTCATGATTCCTTCCTTCTCAGTAGGTCTTTTCTGATTGCAGACAAACGATGGAACAGCGTCTATCGGACTGAATAGCCGCGAGCATCCAGGCAGGCCGAAGTGGCCCGCTTGAAGTCGTCCTTCTTCTTGTCCTGTGCTGTCTTTTTGTCGTCGGATTGTTGCGTTGACTTGGCGTCTTTCTTCTGTTCGCGCTTGGATCTCATCCCCGCGATGATTGCCCCGCGCCTGGCTCCCGCCGCAGCATCGCCGCCGGTAGCGCCGGAAATCATAGCGCCCCGTGCTGCCCCTTTGGCTGCGTCATGGTCACCACCGCTCTTTTGATCCTTTGTTTTAGGAGCCGGAGCGGTGGCATTAGGGTCGTATCCGGTCTGAGTCTTCGCGCTGTTGTAGCACTGCTGTTCGTCCGTGAGTTGTTGGGTTGCGCTCTGATTCTTCTGTGGGTAGACAAACAATCCAACGGTGCTCGCCATTCCCTTCACCGGCGGCTGAGCGCCAGTCTGCTGTGCGATGGAAAAGCTCGGCGCAGCGGCCACCAGCAACGGTACGAGCACATACTTAGGCCATAGGTTCACGCTGCTCTCCTCCTGAACGAATCTTCGGTTTCTAGCCAGCAATCAAAGTGCAGGAGCGTGTGGACGACGCTACGGCACAACTTCGCCTTTGTCGTTGAGCTTGATCCAGCCCTGATCAGCCATCAGCTTGATGATCTCTTTCGCGGATGCATCTGCGGTCTTGGATACATAGTGATTGAGCGTTTTCCTGCGGTCGGTTACAACCGATTTGGTCGCGACAGCAGCCGGGTTAGCGCCCGCCACGGCCGGAACCACCGCTCCGACATTCTTGGCTGTCGTCGTTTCGGTCTGGAACTGCGACACGAGAACCGCTTCAGCGGAAGTCTTCAGACGAACATCGATCTTCGTCTGTACCTGGGCGGAACCGAGAGTCATACCCACAGTCACGCGCTGGGTCTTGTCTCCTTCGCGGAGAGCCACGAATGTTCCTTGAATCACAAGCGAGTTGTCGGAGGGTGCGGTGTCTGCGGTGACGTGTTGAACTGGAATGCCGGTCTTAGAGAGTTTCTTGCCGAGCTCTTCGGAAAAAGTGCTCTCCGACTTTCTGGAGATCGCATCCGGATTTTCGTCTCCGGCAATTAAATGCCGGGGACGAAGCTTTTGCGATTTGTCGACCTGTATGTCGGTACCGGGGACAAGATCGTAGATCAGAATCTTGTCTGGTTTCGGCAGGGACGCACCCTTGTAACTTTCGATCGTCGTCAGCTTCACTTTGGCCGCCATCGGGCCGTCGGCTCGCGCAACTGTTGTCCAGCATGAAGCGGTCGCGACGACTAAAAGCACTGCCGTTGCGGTGGCAGCAGCCAGATTTTTCTTGTTCCAGGCTGGATTCCGGTCATTCTTCACAGGCAAATTCCCTTCTGTTGCGGGCTCGAATGTTCCACGTGGAACATTCCTGGTACAACGAATACTTCCTAGAACGAACCGCTCTGTTACCGCGGTGTCATTTTGTTGAAGTTTGCTGGCTGACGCGGGCGAAAACCGGCGGCGGAGTCGTGGCGTTCAGAGTTGACGCGGAGTGTGGTCTGCGGAGCGACTTGAAGTCAATGCAGACGATCTAGAGAGCAAATCAAGCCGATCTAAAGACGCAAGCGTCTTGTTATCAATGGCAGACGCCCTTTTTATCTACAGACTCCACTCTCCGGCGCTATACTCCTCTAGCTTTCCCCCACACATGACCAGAGGCGGTACTTCTCAACCTCTGCCGAATTGTCTCTCAAACGGGCCCGCGAGAACTGCGCCAGAATGCCTGAGCCATCCGTACGATTTGAAGAATTCGAGCTGGACGTCGAGAGCTGCGAACTGCGGCGATCCGGGCAGACCCGTCAAGCTCGAACGGATCCCGATGGAACTGCTCATCCTGCTGCTGCAGAATCCAGGAAAGCTGCTCCGAAGGGAAACCATCGAGCAAAAGCTCTGGGGTGGAAATGGTGTTCTCGAAACCGAGCACAGCATTAACACGGCGATCAACAAGCTCCGATCGACACTCCGGGACGATTCGAGGGATCCGCACTTCATCCGGACCGTCATTGGGCAGGGCTACCGGTTTATTGCGGACGTGACACCTGCGGAGCCGATCGAAGCACCGGCAATATCGGCGCAGCCATCCATCTCTTTTCTCTCGCCAGATGTCACACCTGCCGCGACTGAGGGAGATCCTCCGCACCAGCAGACCTATGTCCCACCGGCTCTACCGAGCAATGGGGCCGGGCCAAAACAGGAGGTTATGCCGGAAGCGGCATTGGTGGCGGTTCCGCTTTCGATTCCGACTCCAGCCTTTGAAACGCCTCGACCCAGGGAGAACCGCGCCCGGGCCAGCAAATGGTTCATCGCGGGATCTCTTCTGTTCCTTGCTGCCGTCCTGATGATTGCCGTGGCAGTGTATCTCCTGCGCGCTCGCGGAACGCCACCACGCACATCCGAAGCGGCACCTGGATTTCACTCGATAGCTGTGCTGCCTTTCCAGAACCTCGCGCAAAACCCCAGGCCAGGACTATCTGGCGGATGGCATGACCGACCAGCTCATATCCGACCTCGCGATGAGCACGCCATTACGCGTGATCTCTCACCGGTCGGTGATGCAGTACAAGGACGTGCAACTCCCTCTGCAAAAAATTGCGAAGGCGCTGAATGTAGACGCAATTGTGGAAGGCTCCTACCTTCGCCAGGGGAACGAGATTCGCATCACGGCGCAGTTGCTGGATGCGCAAAACGACCGGCATCTGTGGTCGCAGACCTACCGGGAGAGCGACCGGAACCTGCTCGCCATGCAGGACCAGGTGACGAACGATATCGCCCGGGAAGTAGCGCTCGCCGTCGGCAATTCCTTTACCGGATTGAAGCCGCGCAGCGTGAATGAGCAGGCAAGGATTGCTTACTTGCGCGGACGATATTTATGGAATGAGCGCACCTTGAGCGGCCTCACGAAATCGATCGAATACTATACCGATGCAATCCGCGCAGACCGCGACTATGCCGAGGCTTATGCAGCGCTTTCGGAGTCGTATTTAACGCTGAGCGTATATGGGGGACCCGACCCCGCCGATGCTCTTTTGAAAGCCCGGTTCGCCGCCGAGCGTTCGCTCCAACTGGATAGCAACCTGAGTTCGGCGCATACCGCGATGGGGGGCTTGAAAACAGACCGGGATTGGGATTGGAAGGGGGCTGAAGAGGAATACCGGCGCGCTATCGAAATCAACCCATCGGATTCGACGGCGCATCATTGGTACGGACTACATCTTGTTCGCATGGGCAGAGGCCAGCAAGGGCTGTCGGAGCTAGAACGCGCCCTTTCTCTCGATCCTTTGTCTCTGATCATTGCGACGGATCTGGCGGAAACCTACTATCAGCTGCGTAAGCCTGACGAAGCGATGACCAGGATCAACGAGGTCCTGGCGCTTAATCCTGATTTCGCGCAGGCCCATGTGGTCGAAAGGCAAGGTCCTGGAAGAATTGCACCGGTACCCAGAGGCTGAGAAAGAATTCGGAGAAGCGTCGCGTCTGTTCGGCAGAGGGGACCGGCTGGATTTCATGCGCGGCCACGCTCTGGCCCTTGCGGGCGAACGGGAAGAAGCTCGGAAGATTGCGCAGGAGATTGAAACCGCATCGGAGCAGCAATACGTCTCGGGTGTCAATATTGCGCAGATCTACTGTGCGCTTGGAGAAACCGGCCCGGCCATGAAATGGCTGGACCGCGCCTATAAGCGGCATGACACGGGTATCAACATACTCGGCGTTGACCCGCTCTTCGATGGCTGCCGAGCGGACTCACGCTTTCAGGAACTGCTCAGGCGGATCAAGCTGATTCAATAAGAGCCCGACTGCGGAGTCTGCACTCGGCGAACGTTTGTCGCTTTGGGACAAGAGAAAACTGGATCCACACCCTTCACACTGAGTTGTTCCACCGTACCAACACGCATCATGTCGGAATGAGCCGCGGTCTGATCGGCGTCTGTTGGCGTTTTCGGGAGCAGTCATTGAAGAATGCATGAGAACCAAATAAAGCTCCGAGGCTTCAACGAGTTGAATTGTCATGGGAATGTCATTTGCTGTGGTGCGCGGATGAAAGCGCTTGACTGCGGCGAATGATGGTATATCTTTCGGACGATGGAACCGGGAGACAAAAGTTATCGCGCGACTTGAGGCCAATTTGCAATGAACTGACGGCTTCCAATGCTTGCCTCGGCCAAGTCCGCAGGCTTGGCGACCCCGGTTCCGGCGTGAGTTTCGCGACTCCAAGGTTCCGAAGAGGCAACCGCAATGAACTCTCCTCTTCGTGCTCGGTCCGCCCTTCTGGGTACCTTCCTCTACCTCTGCATTCACAGTGGCATCTGTTTTGCCGGCACGCCTTCGCCGGTTGCCGGCTCCGATCCTCCTGTTGCATCGCAACCGATGGTCGCGATCCCGGGACCACTGCGGTCATTCGAACGCATGGCGGCCATCAGCCAAAAGGTCCCAGCGGACAAGGTATTGCCGCTGCTTGCGCGCAACGTTTTCGTGCAGGGTTATGACAACGGAAGACCCACTGAGTTTCTGCTGCTGGTTGACCGCTATTTGCAGCAGGCCAGAGAGCTCCAGGCGCTGACTGACCCCAGCGGCACGATTCATATCTCCGACTGCGACCATGCTGGACCGTTGCTGCAAATTCTTGGCTACAGATTGCGGTCAGGATGCGGGCAAAAGGAAGTCTACTTAACAACCTCAAGCTCTGAACGAGCATTTCTCACCATCGATTCCGGCTTTCCACTTACCGAGCTGGAACAAGATCTGCGCAAGAACGCTCCGTTCACGTATCGCTTCCCCACATCGCAAGTACCGGTATTGATCGATGAGAACGCGTGGTCGGCGTTAGGCGGCAAGAGGAACACGCGGAGCCTGATTGACTTGATGATTCGCGACCAATCGGTGGCGCGGCTCTACTGGGCATTCTCGAAAATGGACGCTGAGACCCGCGATCGCTCTCGCGCGTTCGCCAGGACTGTATCGGCTGCTGCCTTACGGCGGGGTGCTGGACTTTTATGGAAGCCAGATTTGTATTCAGTCCGGGCGGGTGCTGGTGCCCGGAGGAGCCGCCGCGGAAGCCGCATGGAAGGATCTGGTCGGCGCGAGTCCGACGTCACCGGGCGACTTTGTCCTGCAGCTTGTTTCAAAAGACAACGGATGGCTGGCGGAATACTATGACGCGCTGGCCCGCGTGAATCCGAGCCAGCAGGCACACCTCACACAAGCGTCACGCCTGAAACCTCTGTATGAGGCTTTCCGCGCACCTGACCCGGAGGATCGTTCTGCCAGAGCCGCGTTTCGCAAAGCTCCCGGGCTCCTGGTGTTGTTCACACGAGTGCGATGGGATGCAAACGGAGACCCTCATGTTCCGGGCAATCTGGATGCCTGGAAGGATCTTCCGAGGCAGAGAATCGACTCGAAGCTCATGCGCGATTGGAGCAAGCGGGCCCGCCACTGGAATCGTCCCGATCAGTTGCTGGAAGCGATGGCGGCCTGCTCGCGCATTCCTACGGATTCAGGACCGCTGCAAATCTATCTCACGTTGAGCGAAGTGGATGGCGTGCGTCCGGCTGGAAAGCGGCTGTCTCCGCAGACGGTTCGGATGCTGGCCACCCGCTATTCCGAGCTCGGCCGCTGGTACCTGATCTTCTCTGAATTTCCGGAGTTGAACGAAGACTCCATGACGCGTTTTGTCGGCATGGTGGACGCGATCAATGGGATTTCACGCCTCCCGCTTCGCGGCAATACGTTGGGAGCGTTTCAGGCGGATGTCGGGCTGTGGGAGATACTGGCGCGGCAGCACGAGATCCCGGCGAGCCAGTTGAACGCATCCTGGCAGAAAACCATCGTGCCGTTCGGCAGAATTGCGACCGAGCAGCAGCTGCTGGATGCAACGCACAGCTCGCTGGAGGCCCTGGTCTTCGTTGCGAGCGGGCGGCGAAACTGGTCGCAGGACGATCTCATCGAGCTGCTGGCAGGACCTCCGCAGACCACTTCCGGTGGCAGGCGCGTGCACGCGGAGATTGCCAATCGCATTCGCGCGGTGCTTGAGGACCAGCGGCTTGTCTCGCTTGGACACGTTATTCGCACTGAGCGACGGCTTACAGCAGATGGAGCACGGCGCGGCCGTCGGAAAGACGCTGGTACCGCTGGCGGAAGATCTGCGCGGGTTTGAGATGCCGCAGCAGATCTTCAGCAAGAGCGAGAAGGTGGAATGGGCTCCGGCAATTTACTCCAGCCGTCATGCCGAACTTCAGATAAAAACTGATCTGACGAAGACGCTGAAGACGCCGGCGACTCGCGCGCAGCTCGAAGCGGCACGAGGAGAGCTCGCGCCGTTTGTCAGAGACACTCTGGTCGGCCTGAACTATGCCTACTATGAGCCGCCGGGCGCGCAGGTGCTGCATAACAATCCTCTCTTTGTGCGCTCGCATGACTTCTCCGGCTTCTCGATTGTGGGAGCGGAGCGCCCGTGGCAGCCGCCCGAGTTGTTCGGTATTGGTGTGCCCGCAGGCGGAGGCGCCTATCTTATCGGGTCGCTCGCAGACTTGCCGTACGCGCTTGCGATAACCGAAGAAGATTTCATCGCGCCGGAGAATGTTCAGGCCCTGATATGGAAAGAGGTCGTGCCTGATCTCCTGGTCAGTGCCACGCTTGCCGCGGTGGTGGAACGTCAGCCCAAATGAGCTTCATGCTGTTTCGCTTTATCAGGAATCAGGGGAGGAGCTACTGGCTGCGTCGGTTCAGAATGAATCGTTGCGGCGTAAGGTGGTGCTGATCCTTTCTGAGCGCATGAGTCCGCAGCGGCTGGAACAGACTGCGTCGTCCTTTCACAACGGATCGCCTCCTCGCTTATTGCCGGCCGACAACTTCTATCTGGCCTCGGAGTTCCACGATAAATTTCCGGATGATGATATGGCCTCTTTCGGATCGGCGAACCGTGAGCTGGAGCATTTGCGGCATCAACATCCTTCAGAGACCAGCCCTGAACGCATCTCCTGCGATTTTGGGACACCGCACCCGATCCTTGCCCAGACGAATGCGCTGGAGTTGCTGAACGTGAAGCCATTTCCAGCTTCGGGAGGCGACGGCAGCCGGCTGTTTGGCGAGTCGTGGGATTCGAACAATCTGTACTGGGCGCGTCTGGCAGATGAAATGGGCTACTCGCCTGTCGCACTCAATCAACTGGTGCCGGAGTTAACGCGCCGGATGATTTCAAAGATTTTCGCGACGGACCTGGAGGACTGGTCTGCCGTGCAGCGCGCAATGCAGGAGACGGGCGACGAATTTCGACAAGGTAAGGTCGCATTGCAGTCAGTGGCCAGCGACACGCCCGGCCATTGAGTTGCTTCGACCGTAATAAAGATGGGATTTCGGAAAAGGTTATGGGCAAAAGATACCTTCTATTCTTCTTGATATCTCTCGCGCTCTGCTCGAATGCGGACACCCGTGCAACGGCGCAAGAAGGCAACGGCCGCATTCTTGTGAACGTGAACCTGGTGCAGTTGAACGTTGCCGTGACCGATAGCAAGGGGCGCTATGTCACTGGCCTTAATCCGCAGGACTTCATCATCACCGAAGATAAAATTCCCCAGAAGATGGCCACATTCGAGGAAGGCAACGGCGTCACCCGCAACCTGATCGAAGAGCCCTCCATGGCTGCCAATTCACTGGGGCAGCCGGACAATGCAGCTGGGACAACCCAGCCTGTTTCAGGCTCGCCTCGTTCCCTGACGTCGGGTGGACAGAATCTTTCGGCGCAGCTCAATGGCGCAAATGTCTTCATCCTCTTCGATACAAGTAACTATATGTATCGGGGATTCGCTTTTGCGCAGGACTCGATTGCCGACTTTGTTCGCTCGCTCGAAGAGGCACACAAGATCGCCTTTTATTCCTACAGCCGCGATCTTTCCCGCTCGGCAACGCTCACGGCGGATCGTGATCAGGTGCTGCGCGGCGTGCGCAGCACGGTCGCCGGCGACGATGCTGCACTCTATAACTGCCTGCTGCTTACAGTGAAGGACACGGCCCACTACACCGGACGAAAAGTGATTGTGGTCTTTTCCAATGGCCCTGACAATGCGAGCCTGGTTCCGCCGGAAGATGTCGCCGAGCTGGCGCAATCGACGGGAACCATCATCTATATGATCAGCACTCAAACTGCCCGGGATGAACCCGT
The DNA here is from genome assembly GCA_963797895.1 of uncultured Acidobacteriaceae bacterium. Taxonomy (GTDB): domain Bacteria; phylum Acidobacteriota; class Terriglobia; order Terriglobales; family Acidobacteriaceae; genus KBS-83. Next base: position 233,117 of record CAWCRD010000002.1, on the reverse strand, counting down.
TTCGACGGCGGTATTTGAACGCATGAGCAAGGCCACCGGCGGCAAAGCCTATTTCTCAAAGAACTGGAAAGACGAGGCTCGCGCTTTCGCTTCCATTCGCGACGATCTGGCGCACCTCTACACGCTGACTTACTATCCGGCGCCCAATCCAAATCGAGGCTGGCGGCGCATCACGGTCAAGCTCGCGAGCAAAGATCAGCAGAAGTATCGCATTCGAACGCGCGATGGATATCGTCTGCTTCAACAGGCGCAGTTGTCGTCCGGCCTGTCCGCCGTATCCACACCAGAGCCCGAACCACAAGAATAAGCAGAGCGATGAACCAGGAGGGAAATCCCCGCCTGGTTCATTGCCAATCAGGCTCAAGCCTTCCGTGGTAAGGAACGGCGTACGCGCAGGCGTGCCCAATCCATTTCTCTATTTAAGGAAGACAAACGATTGGGGGATCAGAGCCCTCCGGTGTATCGTTGGTAACGGTCTCTGCTGCAGGGCGATTTGCGGACCGAACCACCTCGCGAGCGCGCCTGCGCCGTAATGCCAAACTAAATGGGAAAGTGAGACATCTTTGACGATGCTGGATCGCAGAAAGTTTATACAGACCGCGGCGCTGGCCGCGACCGCCACCCAATTGAAACCACTTCTGGCGCAAGCCGCGCCGCCGCGCTCTGCAAACGACAACATCCAACTGGCTCTCATCGGAGCAGGCATCCAGGGTCAGCACGATACCGGTATTGCGATTCAGGTGCCGGGTGTCAAGCTGGTAGCTGCCGCAGATTGCTACGACGGACGCCTGACCCACTGCAAAGAAGTGTGGGGCCAGGATGTGTTCACCACTCGCGATTACCGCGAGATCCTGGCGCGCAAGGATGTCGACGCCGTACTGATCGCGACACCCGACCACTGGCACAAGACGGCGGCAATCGACGCGATGAAGGCCGGTAAGGACGTGTATCTCGAAAAGCCCATGATCCACATTTATCCGGATGGACCGGAGATCATCGAGGCTGCGCGGTCGACCAACCGGATCATTCAGATCGGCAGCCAGCGTGTCAGCTCGGTGATCTATGCGAAAGCGAAGGAACTGCTTGCGTCCGGCGTTATCGGTAAGTTGAACATGGTGAGCGCGTACTGGGACCGCAATTCCGCGATCGGAGCGTGGGACTACTCGATCCCGCTGGATGCCAACACTACAACCTGCGATTGGCCGCGCTTTCTTGGCTCTGCGCCCAAGATTCCGTGGAATGCGGAACACTTCTTCCAGTGGCGCAAGTGGAAGGCCTATGGCTCCGGTGTTGCCGGCGATCTATTTGTACATCTGTTCAGCGGCACACACTTCATCACGAACGCGCACGGCCCGACGCGCGCCATGGCGACCGGCGCTATCCGCTACTGGAAGGACGGCCGCGATGCGGACGATGTGCTGCTCGCGCTGTTCGATTATCCGGAAGGCTTCAACTTGAGCCTGCATGTGAACTTTGTCGATGGGGGCGAGGAGAGCGAAGGTTTCCTGTTCACCGGCGATGAGGGACTGATGACGATTGCCGGCAACACGGTCACAGTCGCGCGCACACCGCGGGAAACCGAGCCGGGCTACACCGTTTCCACCTTCGCCGACGCGATGCAGGAGGAGTACATCGCGAACTATCGGAAAAAGTATCCGGAGAAGCACTTCACCGGTCCTATGCCGGAAAGCGTGCAGAAGTTCAGCGCGCCGGAGGGCTACAGCGACAGCTACGACCACTTCCACAACTTCTTTAACTCGGTCCGAAGCCGTCAGCCTGTAGTGGAAGACGCGACCTTCGGCTTCCGCGCGGCCGGCGCTGCCCTGCTCAGCAACCTTAGCGTAGAGCGCGGCAACGTCGTCCACTGGAATCCTGAAACCATGAAGATTGTGGAGCGTAGCTAACCCACCGGGAGACACGATGATTTGTTTTAAGCATTTTGCACCATTGCTCGCTTTGCCTCTGCTTGCACCCGCGCTGGGCCACGCACAGGATCCGTCGCACGCCACCGAGTTCCGTATGCAGCACCCGGGCAACGGACCCGGCGGCGAGCCGCGCATCGCATTCCTTTCGCACCGTCTCGGCAATGATCATGCCGAAGGCATCTCTTTGCTGGACATGAACGGAGACGGCTTCCCTGATCTGCTGAGCGGCGCTTACTGGTATGAGAATCCAGGCGCCAACGGCGGCGAATGGAAGCGGCACCAGTTCCGCACGGTTGGTATCCACAACGAATTCGTCTCCGACTGCGGCGAGTGGATCGTGGATGTCGACCATGACGGTCTGCCCGATCTGGTTACGACGGGCTGGATCTCCAATGGCGTGTGGGTCTACCACAACCCGGGCCCCAAAGCGACCGCGGCCGGAACCATGTGGAAGGCAGAAAAGGTCGCTGACAGTTACGATACCGAGGGCGGCGCCTTCGCGGATATCAACGGCGACGGCAAGCCCGACTTGGCGCTCGCCCATTACAATCGCTCCGGCGTTCTGTGGATCGACTTCAGCAAGGACAAGCCGCGTGTCCACCGTCTTGGCGGCAAAAAAGAAGACGGACACGGCATTGGCGTTGCCGATATTAACGGTGACGGCAAAGCCGACGTGCTCACGACGCACGGATGGTTTGAGCAGGTCGATGCTGACAACGATAAGTGGACCTGGCATGGCGATTGGGACCTGGGCGATACGGGCTTTCCGATCCTTGGCCATGACGTAAACCATGACGGCAAGCTGGACCTGATCTACGGCCAGGGACACGGCTATGGTCTCTACTGGCTGGAGCAGGCCGGCACTCCTGACAAGCCGATGTGGATCCGCCACACCATCGACGAGTCGTTCTCGCAATCGCACGCGTTGCTGCTGGCTGATATCGATGGAGATGGCCAGCCGGAACTCATCACCGGCAAGCGCTATCGTGGCCACTCCGGCGAGGATCCCGGTTCGTACGATCCAGTAGTGGTCTATGCGTACAAGCTGCCTACCAAGGTCCAGCTTGACGCAGCCAAATCAAGCGGCGAAGGCACGAAGGGCGCAATGGAAACCATGCGCATTGCCGACACCGCAGCCGATCCCGTGTTCACTCGTTACGGGCTATCGGTCAACGGCACCGCCAGCGCGGGCACGCAATTCATTGCCACCGACCTTGACCACGATGGGGATATCGACATCGCCAGCGCGGGCAAGCTGGGTGTGCACGTACTCGAAAACCTGAAGGTGAACAAGGTGCCAAAGAACATCCGCGAGCAGATGCAGCCGCTCGAGCGCAAATGGCCCTTCCCGGGCGAGGGTAAGGACGTCCCGCAAGAGGATGGCCCAACTCCTCAGTAATTTCGGCTGTTAAACCCGATATGCCCGGTCGCGAGGCCGGGCATTTTTCTGCACGAAGAGGCTGCGCCTTACAAGATGAGCGTCGTGACGGAGTTCGCCGGCAGCTCAACTTCGAGCGACTTATCTTCGAGCACACACTCGACCTGGCGGTCCTGACCGCGATTGGTGAGCACGAGCACGCCACTGCCATCAGGATTCTGCGCGGCAACATGATCGAGATCGGAAACCTCGCCGTTGGTGGAGAAGACACGAGCGCCGCGTTGGATGAATTTCGAGTAGTGAGCCAGCGCCCAGTACATTCCGCTGCGCGTGAGCTGTTGGGTTTGTGAATGGAGCGTGAGCAGGCCGCCGCAGGAGAACGGGCCGATATTTGGCTTGCCCTGCTCATCGAGCACCAGATTCCAGCTCACAATGCACCGCGACCAGTTGTTCAGAATGCCGGCGAAGGTGGCGGACCACTTTGCCCAGTCGCTCGTGTAGTCCGGCGCGGTGAAGTCCGATCCGCCTTCGGTCCAGTAAGCATTCTTCAGCGGGAACATGTTGTGGACGCGCGTCATAGCATCGGGCGAGCCGTAATAGCCATGCCATGCGACGCCACCGACATACTTGGAGAGACCCGGGTCTCCGAACTCATCCGCCACGCGACCCCACAGATTGTAGTTATGGTCGAGTATCCAGATCTTCGTGTCGAGTGAGTTCTTCTCAAGGGCCGGCCCAAGGAACTCCTTCACGAATTTGATCTCGTATTCCTGTCCCCACATGCATTGCGGCATGCGGCCGTCCTGGTCAGTGTCGATCTCGTTCTGGATCGTGACCGCGCGGATCGGAATGCCCGCGGCTGCATATCCCTTGAGGAACTTCACAAAATACTCCGCATAGGACGCGAAGTAGCGGCTCTGCATAGAGCCGCCCAGCAGCGAGTCGCCTGCCTTCATCCATGCCGGCGGGCTCCATGGTGAGGAGAAATAGAAGATCTGCGGGTTCGCCTGCTGCGTCTCGCGGAGCATGGGTAGTATGTACTGGCGATCGTGTTCGATGCTGAAGTGCGCGAGTTCGGGATCCGGCCGTGTGCTGTCGTCGTAGGTGTAGGCGTTGCGGGAGTAATCGCTGGAGCCGATGGTAGTGCGCCCGATCGACAAACCAAGACCATTGGCGCCGAAACACTCCTTGAGGAGCGCCGCACGCGCAGAGCCTGGCATCTGCGCGAGCAGGTAGCAGGAGGCATCCGTGAGCGCGGCGCCAAAGCCCAGGACGTCCTGGTACCGCTCCTCAGGATTCAGTCGGATAGCAGAGCCGCTGGGCGAGCCACTGCGCCATGCAGGCGGCTCAACGCGCTGGCAGCGCTGCTTGCCGGAGGTGCGCCACGCCTGGACGGGCCGGCTGGAGAGGACGTCCGCCGGCATGCCCCATGCTGCGAGCGAACCGAAAGACGTGGCAGAAGGGGCAGCCATAGCTGCGAATTTCAGGAAGGTGCGCCGGGTGGTCATATCCATGAGCTTTATCGATCTTTCTGCGGGTATCTGGCGATTCTCTTGAAGACAAAGGATTGTCTTAGCATACGCAGCAAAGATTTCTCTTGACAATGCTGTTCTCGAATTGTTTTCATCTGCAACGATCACCAGGGACCACCTTGTGCCGGCGTGAAGGCAAACCGTTGTCTTGCATTCACGCCGAAAGATGCACCCCGGCTGATCGACGGAACAGGTTGAGACGATCTGCGGTCCTTCCGTTTCCGTGTTCGGGGAGTCGTGGGCTGGCTGCAGTAAGTGTCAGCAGCCCGATGCAACAAAAAGAGCGCGAACCCGCGAAATAGCGGAGTCGAGCGCAGGCAGAAGTAGCTTTCCAGGAGGCAATATGAAGCAGTGGATACGCGCCAGCCTTGGCCTTGCCCTATTGTGGCCGGCCGCTACGGCGATCGCACAGAACACCAACTCTGGTGACATCCGAGGCGTGGTTACGGATTCATCGGGCGCCATCATCCCGGGCGCTACGGTGAAAGTCGACGATGTGGACAAGGGAATTAGCCACACGTATACGACCGATGGAGCCGGCCTGTATGACACAGGCTCGATCGTTCCGGATCACTACCTGATCACTGTCACGGCGTCAGGTTTTCAGAGTTACGTCCGTGGCCCGATTACGCTGCAGGTAGGCACGGTCACCATCGACGTCGGCCTGCAGGTAGGTGCGGCGCAGCAGCAGATCGTCGTCAAGACCGACGTGCCTCTCTTGCAGACCGAAAGTGGCGAGCAGACGACCACGCTTGAATCCCGACAGCTGCTGCAATTGCCCCAGGTCGGCGCCGACTGGCAGAACTTCGTTGTGCTGCTTCCCGGCGCTTCTTCTAAGGGCGTGAACGGACGCAACGGCCAATCCGCATCGATCAACGGGAACCTTCCCTACAACACTGTGCTGGCCGACGGCGCAACCACGACCCTGCCAATGAGCCAGAACTCGGACATGATGGTGCTTGAGACGGTATCCGAGGTGAAGATCAACGACTCCGCATTCTCCGCCCAGTATGGCATTGGCGGCGTCAGCTTCAACCAGATCAGCAAGGGTGGGACCAATCAGTTCCATGGGGCGGTCTATGAATTCTTCCAGAACGACGCGATGAATGCGGCGCCGTATTCCTTCTCCTCCACTCCGAACAAGGTATCCGTGCTCCGCTACAACAATTTCGGCGGCTCAGTCGGTGGCCCGATCATCAAGGACAAGCTCTTCTTCTATTTCAACTACGACAAAATTATCGATAACGGCGGCGCGATTCCGTCATTCGCTACCGTACCTACGGATGCGATGCGGGCGGGCGATTTCACCGGCCAAGCTCCTATTTACGACCCCACTACCCAGACGGTGGATGCGGCTGGCGTGGTGCATCGCCGGTCCTTTGCCGATGAATACGGGAACGGCAACCGCATTCCGGCAAACCTGCTCGATCCGGTCGCGGCGAATATCACCGCCTTATATCCAAAGGCGAACACGCCGGGCACAGTTACTGTGGACCCCGTAACCGGCGGGACATATGTCACCAACAACTTCACCTATGCGACCCCGGGCAAGAACCCCTTCACCAAATACTTCGGCCGCCTGGACTGGCAGATCAATCAAAACAACCACCTCATCGCCTCGGAGACGAACAGCGATAATCCCGCCGTCTTCCACAACCAGGGCATCTGCCCCATCAACTGCCAGAACGGGGATGTAAGCCGCGACAACGCACAGGTTTCCGAAGTATGGACGATCAGCCCGCGCACCATCAATGAAGCTCGTCTTGGCTTCACGGACCAGCTCAACTTCTTCGTGCCTTTCTCTTTGAATCAGGGCTTCCCGCAGAAACTTGGCCTGCAATTCGCTAAGGCCGATATCTTTCCGGACGTTAGGGTTCAGGGGAACGGCGCAGGTGGCTTTCTCGAATTGCAACCTTCCACAAATGCCGTCTACAAAGAGTTGGTTTTCGATCCTTCCGATGTCGTTACGCTTATCCGCGGACGTCACGTGTTGCATTTCGGAGGCGAGTTCCTCATCAACCGGGCAGACTCCACTGCCTGGGGTAACATCAACGGCGCCACCTTACAGTTCTCAGGTCAGTACACCGCAGCTGATGTAGCTTCCCAGAAGAGCACGGGACTCGGTTACGCTGACTTCCTGCTCGGCTACACCCAGCAGTGGAGTGCTGGCGTAACACCTGAATACGGCGGCCGCATGAAGAGCCCACAACTCTTCGTTCAGGACGACTACAAAGTCCTCCCTAACCTCACGCTCAACCTTGGCCTTCGCTGGCAAGGCATGACCGGTTGGCACGAAGTGAAGGGAAATCTCGCTTCCTTCGATCCTCAAGTGGTCAACCCAGCCAATGGTTCTCCCGGTGCCATGTGGTATGGCGTCACGAAAGCTCATGGACGAGACAGCCTGGAAAAGCCGACGTGGAGCACCTTTCTGCCCCGCTTCGGTTTCTCCTACGCCAAAGGCTCGACAACTGTGTTCCGCGGCGGTGTCGGCCTCTACGGCTACACGTGGAGCGCGGACGCCTATGGTCCTGGTCTCGGAGGCGCGTTTGGGTCCTCCGGCAGCCTGAATGACAGCACGAACGGCATCAATCCGGTGCTCCTGCTCAACTCTGACGGAAATACCAACTACCAAGGAGCGGCGGGAAAAAGTATCAATGCCGCCTATCTGACGGCACCTACAACGCCAGATGCACGCAATGGGCAGACGGTGCCATATCAGATGTACGACACACCAGTGCCGAAGATCCTGCAGTGGAATGTCGAGGTGCAGCAGCAACTAGGCACCAACATGGTAGCCACCATGGCCTATGTAGCTAGCCACGGTTACAACCTTATGTTCCCGGTTGACATCAACCAGGTTCCCGAAAATGCGCTCAGCCCGGATGATGCGAGCGGAGCCACAAACAAGCGCCCATATCCGCTGTTCCAGGGAATCAATGATGGCGGCACTGGAACCGTCTCTGCCGGGGGAACGAATAATGCTGTCTCCAACTACAACTCGCTACAGACGACAATCCAACGTCGCTTCTCCGAAGGCCTGCAGTTTAATGCCAACTACGTGTGGTCGCACATGCTCGACACCATCGACTCGGGTGGATGGGGCAGCAGCGTTGGCTATGTTGGCTATCAAAACGCCCATGACCCGGCGGCCAACTATGGTGCCTCTAATTTCGACGTTCGCAACGCATTCAAAGCCAACGTCATCTATGACCTTCCGGTCGGTAGAGGCCGCACCTTCCTGAACAGCAATGCGTTGCTCGATACTTTGGTGGGCGGATGGCAGATCGCTCCCACCATCGTCTGGACCAGCGGCATTCCATTTACTCCCAGAGAGTCCACGAACACCTCCTACTCTCAAGCGGGCGACTGGTACCCAAATCAGGTCGGGAACCCCAAACCTGCACACCGTACTATCCAGGAGTGGTACGACCCGACAGCGTTTGAACCGCCTCCGGCCGGAACCTTCGGAAACGTCCATAGAAATAGTCTGTACGGGCCTTCCTTCCTACTAACCAATCTGGCCGTCGGCAAAACTTTTCACGTCTACGAGCGTGTGAACTTCGAAGTTCGCGCGTCCGCAAACAACTTCATCAATCATCCCAACTTCGATCTCCCAAATGCCGTGGTGGGTGGCGGTAACACTCCCAGTATCACCAATACAGCTGTCAACGGCGGCCCTCGCACCATGCAGCTCTACGGGCGTCTCTCCTTCTAACCGTAGTTCCTCCCACCAAGAGAACGGCGCTTTGCCGTTCTCTTCTTTTTTGTGCATCGCTTGCCACCTTATGATGGATGAGTGATGATCCGCCGCGCTGTCTTTTGTGCCCTCCTGCTTCTTCCCTGCGCCGCGCTCTCCGCGGCAAGCCAATCCGCCCCCTCGAAGAAGCAGCAGGCGGAACAGCATATTCGGGCGTCGCAGCAGTATCTGCAGCAGCAGCGGCCGGACCTTGCCATTCCCGAACTGCAAAAGGCTGTTGCGCTCGAACCGCAAAATGTCGATGCACGCGGCAATCTTGGCGTGCTGCTGTTCTTCCGCGGTGACTATGCCGGTGCGGTTCCGGAGCTTCGCGTCGCCGTAAAGCTGAAGCCGGACCTCTGGAAGCAGCAGGGACTCCTGGGACTGGCGGAAGAACATACGGGAGAGATTCAGGCCGGCGCGCGCCGATCTGGAATCGGCGCTACCCCACCTGACGGAGCCGAAATTCAAAGCTGAAGTAGGTGACGCGCTGGTGACGAGTTATACCAGCACCGGCGACACAGAAAAAGCAGCGGCTGTCGTGTCGCAACTGCTCGCCGATCAACCGACTAATACCGAGCTTCTCTACACATCGTACCGGCTATATTCAGACCTGGCGGACAAGGCCCTGCTGACCATGGCGCTTACCGATCCGGATGGTGCCCGGATGCATGAGATGATGGGCCGCGAGCTGGCGCGGCACGGAGACGAGGCGCAGGCCATCGTGAATCTGCGCGAGGCGCTGAAGATCAATCCACATCTTCCGGGTGCGCACTTTGAGCTTGGCGAGCTCCTCTACAACTCCTCCAACGAACAACTGCAGGCGCAGGCGGCGCCCGAATTGCAGGCGGCGCTCGCTGACAATCCGAACGATGAAAAGGCGCACCTGCTGATGGGAGAGGCTGCAGCAAAACGCGGCGACACAAAGAGCGCCTTCAGCGAGGACACGCGTGCCGTGGAATTGCAGCCGGACGATGTGGACGCGCTGGTGGAGCTGGGCAAAGTGCTGATGACCATGAACGAGGACGCGAAGGCGCAGGAGATGTTTGACCGCGCTGTTAAAGCAGACCCCTCCAACACGGTCGCGCACTACCGGCTGAGTATGCTCTATCGCCGGCAAGGAAAGACAGCCGAAGCCAGCGCAACAAATGGCCGACTACAAAAAGTACAAGGAGATGCAAAGCAAGCTCGAGAAGATATTCCACGATATGCGGGTGGGCTCGCTTCAGAAGAGTGCAGATGATACAGATGAACAGCGCTGAGCGGCGAAATCGCGCACCGACTGTGGCGCCAGGTGCTTTCGTTGCTTGTTTGCCTATGCGGACAGACGGCCATCGCTCAAACGACTCACACCGCAAAGGCGCCTGCGCCGCCCGCAAGCGCCGCGACACAGTTGCTGGACATCACGGCGCACACCGGCATTCACTTCAACCACATGTCTACTCCGGAAGCGCGCTACATTGTGGAGTCGATGAGCGGCGGTGTCGCATTGATCGACTACGACCAGGATGGCTATCCGGACATTTACTTCACCAACGCGTCCAGCGTAGAGATGGCGCTGGCCGGCAAGAAGGCCAAAGGCGCGCTCTACCACAACAACCATGACGGCACGTTTACTGACGTCACCGATAAGGCAGGCGTCGGGTATCCCTGCTGGGCGATGGGCGCCGCCGTGGGCGATTACAACAACGACGGCCGTCCCGATCTGCTGGTGACCTGCTTCGGCGGTGTGGTTCTATATCGTAACAACGGCGATGGCACGTTCACGGACGTCACGAAACAGGCTGGGCTGAGCGGAGACAACGGCTGGGCAACCGGCGCGTCGTTTGGAGACTACGACGGCGATGGATGGCCGGATCTCTTCGTGGCGCACTATGTCGACTTCCATCTCAACGATCTGCCGACATTCGGGTCGAAGAAGACCTGCCAGTATCACGATGTGGCAGTGCAGTGCGGTCCGCGCGGGCTGAAGGGCACCAGCGACAATCTTTACCACAACCGCGGTGACGGCACCTTCGAGGATGTTTCCAAACAGGCGGGCGTGGATGATCCTCACGGCTTCTTCGGCTTAACAGCAGTTTGGGCGCACCTGAATGGCGACGGGCCAGCCAATCTCTTTGTCGCCAATGACGGTGAGCCGAATTTTCTTTACGTGAACGATGGCCATGGGCACTTCTCTGATGTGGCCTATCCGTCAGGCGTCGCCGTCAACCAGGACGGCACCGAGCAGGCAAACATGGGCGTGGCGCTGGGCGATTACATGCACACCGGGCGCTTTTCCATTGCGATTTCCCACTTCAGCGAAGAGTATGCGACGCTCTATCGCAATGACGGTGGAATGAATTTTACCGATGTTTCATATCCGTCGGGCATTGCGCGGGCGACTACGCCCTACGTTGGATGGGGCGATGCATTCATCGATCTGAACAACAGCGGCTGGCTCGATTTCATCCTCGTCAACGGACATGTCTATCCGCAGGTGGGAGCGTCGGGTATAGGAACGACGTATCGCGAGCCCAAGCTGGTCTATGCCAATCAGCACAACGGAACATTTCGCGACGTCAGCAAGCTGAGCGGTCCGGCGGTGCAGATTCCGCAGGTAAGCCGGGGGCTTGCCGTCGGCGATCTCTTCAATGATGGGCATCTGGAGATCGTCATCGAGAATCTGGAAGGCGCGGCCAATGATCCTGCGTGCCGAAGCCGATCCTCAGAACCACTGGATCAGCCTGGAGATGCACGGAGCGAAAGGAAATCTGCTGGCGCTGAATGCGGTCGTCAAAGTGACGGCAGGCGATCTGGTACAGACAGACGAGGTGCGCAGCGGGGGCAGTTATCTATCGCAGAACGATCTGCGGCTGCATTTCGGCCTGGGACAAGCATGCCACCGCGGACAAGGTTGAGGTGACGTGGCCCTCTGGCGCGAAGGAAACTCTGACGAATCTCGCGGCCGATCGCTTCTATGTCGTGCAGGAGGGCAAAGGGATCGTATCGACGCATCCAGCCGCAAAGTCACCTTCCTTCGCACATTAAGCGTTGCGAACACATCTGCGCTATCTCGTCACTGTGCGCGCTTTGGTCTGCGCGTCAACGCATCCAGGGCCATGTTCAATTCCAGCACGTTGACGCGCGGCTCGCCGAGGAGACCCAACTCGCGTGGCGTGGTGTGCGCCTCAACTAACCTGCGCATTGCGTCCTCGGGCAAGCCTCTGGCGATGGCAACGCGATGCACCTGATAGTACGCTGCTGCCGGAGAGATGTCCGGATCGAGTCCGGAGCCTGAGGCGGTCACAAGGTCTACGGGAACCGGCCCCGAGCCTTGTTCAGAGGAGACGCTCTGCGCAACGCGCTGAATCAGCGACTTACTGGTTGGAGCGAGATTGGAGCCGGAAGATGCAGCGGCATCGTATCCTGCGCCCGCTGCCGAGGGGCGCGAGTGAAAATATCCCGCGCCAGTAAATGGCTGGCCGATCAGTCGCGATCCAATGAGCACACCATCGCGCCGTATGAAGTTGGCCGGATGCCTGTGCCGGAAAGGCAAGATGCGCAATTCCAGTAATCACAAGCGGATAGACGATGCCCAGAAGCACCGCTGTGACGGCGGTGTAGAGAAAAGCTGTGACCAGATGGCGTTTCATCATGGATTCTCCTAAGCAAGCCCGATCGCAGTAATGACGATGTCGATGGCCTTGATGCCGATGAATGGCACAACAATGCCGCCCGCACCGTAGATCAGCAGATTGCGCTGCAGCATGGCCGCGGCGGAGGAAGGACGATACTTTACGCCGCGCAGCGCCAGCGGGATCAGCAGAATAATGATCAGCGCGTTGAAGATGATGGCTGAGAGCACGGCGGACTGCGGCGTGCGCAGGTGCATGATGTTCAACGCATTCAGTACAGGAAATGCGCCGGCAAACATGGCCGGAATAATGGCGAAGTATTTTGCGACATCGTTCGCGATGGAAAACGTCGTCAGAGCACCTCGTGTCATCAGGAGTTGCTTCCCGATGGCCACGATCTCGATGAGCTTGGTTGGGTTGGAGTCGAGATCGACCATGTTGCCGGCTTCCTTGGCCGCCTGCGTACCGCTGTTCATCGCAACGCCGACATCTGCCTGGGCAAGCGCGGGCGCGTCATTGGTGCCGTCGCCCGTCATGGCGACCAGCTTGCCCTCAGCCTGCTCGCGGCGAATCAGGTCCATCTTGTCCTTGGGCTTTGCTTCCGCGAAGAAAATCGTCCACGCCTGCCTCGCGTGCAATGGCGGCAGCGGTCAGCGGATTATCACCCGTGATCATCACGGTGCGAATGCCCATGGCGCGCAGCTGATGAAAGCGTTCCCGCATGCCGCCCTTGACGATGTCTTTGAGATGAATGACACCAAGCGCCCGGCCATTTTCGGCAACCACCAGCGGCGTGCCGCCCCCGCGCGAGATGCGTTTCAACCGATGGCCTGAATATCTGCAGGCAACGCGCCGCCAAACTCGCGGAGATAGCGCGCGATTGCATCCGCCGCGCCTTTGCGGATCACGCGGCCTTCAACATCGATTCCGGACATCCGCGTCATTGCGCTGAACGGAACAAACACCGCACTGAGCTGGCCGAGTTCCCTGCCCCGGAACCCGTATCTCTCCTTCGCCAGCACGACAATCGATCGCCCTTCCGGAGTTTCATCCGCCAGCGAAGATAGCTGTGCCGCATCGGCCAGCCGCTCGCTTGAGACGCCGCTAGCCGGAATCAGGTCCGCAGCCTGACGATTGCCGATGGTGATCGTGCCGGTCTTATCGAGAAGAAGCGTGTTCACATCGCCAGCAGCTTCGACGGCGCGACCGCTCGTTGCCAGCACGTTATGTTGCACCAGTCGATCCATGCCCGCAATGCCGATGGCGGACAGCAATCCACCAATCGTCGTGGGGATCAGGCACACCAATAGCGCGATCAGCACAAATATCGATTGCGGCGCCTTGGAGTAGATGGCGAACGGCTGCAGCGTCACGACAGCCAGTAGAAAGATGATGGTGAGACCGGCCAGCAGAATATTCAGCGCAATCTCATTCGGGGTCTTATGACGCTCCGCTCCTTCCACCAGCGCAATCATGCGATCGAGAAAGGTTTCTCCGGGATTGGAAGTAATGCGCACTGTGATCTCATCGCTCAGCACGCGGGTGCCGCCTGTAACGGCAGAACGATCGCCGCCTGCTTCGCGTATCACCGGCGCAGACTCGCCGGTGATGGCCGACTCATCGACGGAAGCTACACCTTCGATCACTTCTCCATCGCCGGGAATCATCTGCCCGGCGGCGACACGCACCAGATCTCCGGCGCGCAGCCGGGAGCTCGGTATCTCCTCGACGCATCCGGAACGTATTCGATACGCGGTCGTTTCCGATTTGGCCTGGCGCAGCGCATCGGCCTGTGCCTTGCCGCGTCCTTCGGCCATAGCCTCAGCGAAGTTTGCGAAGAGCACCGTGAACCAGAGCCACAGCGTGATCTGCAGATCGAAGCTCAAGCTTCCGCGATGATGGACGATGTCCAGGACCAGAAGAATTGTGGTCAGGACGCTGCCCACTTCCACCACGAACATGACCGGATTGCGCATCATGGCGGCTGGATTGAGCTTGCGAAGAGCATCGATAGCGGCGCGGCGCGCGATCGCGGCGTTCATGATCGAGAGGCGTGATCTTCCGGGGCTGACAATGTTATCCATGAGAGTTCCAGGCCGGTTAGAACAGCTGACCGGCGTGCATCAGGAGGTGTTCGAGAACAGGTCCGAGGCTGAGCGCCGGCACGAATGTAAGCGCACCGACGATGACGATGACGCCGGTGAGCAGCGTAGTGAACAGAACGCCGGTGACGGGAAACGTGCCGGCAGACGCCGGAACACGGCGCTTTCCGGCAAGATTGCCGGCGATGGCAAGCATCGGCACAATCATCAGAAAACGACCGGCAAACATCGCGATGCCCAGCGTGATGTTGTACCAGGATGTATTCGCACTGAGCCCCGCGAATGCAGAGCCGTTGTTCCCGGTCGCCGAGGTGTAGGCGTAGAGGATTTCCGACAGCCCATGCGGGCCCTGATTCGCAAGGCTGGAAAGGCCGAAGCTCGGCGCCAGAACAGAAATGGCAGTGAAACCAAGAATGATCAGCGGAAAAATCAACAGATACAGCATCGAAAGCTGAACGTCATACGATTCAATCTTCTTGCCGAGATACTCCGGCGTTCTGCCCACCATCAGTCCGGCGATGAAAACGGAGAGGATGACAAAGATCAACATGCCGTAGAGCCCGGCGCCCACACCGCCGAAGACGACTTCTCCCAGCAGGATGTTGATCATCGGCACCATTCCACCCAGCGGCATGAAGGAATCGTGCATCGCGTTGACCGCGCCGCAACTCGCATCGGTGGTCACGGTGGCGAAGAGAGCGGAGTTCGCAATGCCGAAGCGAACCTCCTTGCCCTCCATGTTCCCTCCCGCCTGTTCTGCGGAGACATGCTGGTCCACGCCATGCAATAGCGGATTCGGTTGCGACTCAGCCCAGTAGCAGGTCAGCACTCCCGCGAACCACAGGATCGACATCGCAGCGAAAACGGCCCAGCCGTGGCGCGGTGATCCGGTCATCTGCCCAAGCGTCACCGTCAGCCCTGCAGGAATGAGGAAGATCGCAAACATCTCCAGCAGATTGCTGAATGGGGTCGGGTTCTCGAATGGATGCGCGCTGTTCGTGTTGAAAAATCCTCCGCCATTCGTGCCCAGCATCTTGATCGCTTCCTGCGATGCGACCGGTCCCTGGGCGATGGTTTGTGTCCGCGCGATCGTGGTCGTCGGCTTGCCATCCTGGCCCGTGACCGTCTGGGTCTGCGGTTCGAGAATGTGCGCCACATCGTACGGGCGGAGATTCTGAATCACTCCCTGAGACACGAGAACGATCGCCAGCACGGTTGAAATCGGCAGCAGCACCCAGAGCGTTGCGCGCGTCAGATCCACCCAGAAGTTGCCCAGCGTCTTCATCTCACGCCGCGCGATGCCGCGAATGAATGCCACGGCCAGCGCGATCCCTGTGGCCGCAGACCAGAAGTTATGCGTCGCCAGACCGAGCATCTGGGTGAGATAGCTCATCGTCTGTTCCGGCACATAGGACTGCCAATTCGTATTGGTCGTGAACGAAACCGCTGTATTCCACGCCAGCGCAGACGGTACTCCCGGCAGGTGCTGCGGGTTCCAGGGCAGAATGCTCTGTGCCCTCTCCACTAGGTAAGTCAGCAGCAGCGTTGCGAGGCTAAAGAGAAGCATCGCTGCGCCGTATTCTGTCCAGCGCATCTCTTCATCGGCACGAACACCAGTTGTGCGATAGATCAGGCGCTCGATCGGGAGCAACAAGCGATCGAGCCATGTGCTGCGCCCGTTCAAAAACGCGGGTCATATAACTGCCCATAGGCCGCGCAAACAGCAATATGAGGGCGAAGAAGACAGCTATCTGCAGCCAGCCATTGAGCGTCATTAGAGCTTCTCCGGCCACAGCAGCGCATAGACGAGATAGACGAGCAGAACAGCAGAGATGAAAAGAAGAACCGCACCCTCATGCATGGCGTTCCCTTTTCAGAGCAACGCAGGCGCTGATATAGATGAGTGCTGTAGCAAAGCAGAGCGCGGTTCCCAACAGCGCGAATAGATCCGGCACGGAGTTTGTCTTGACCTCCGGATGCATGGGCGTGCTCGCCGATGCGTCCTGGCTTTAGTAAAAGCCACGCGCCGGTAGGAAGTCTGTTCGTAAGCCGTTAAGAAATCGTAATGTCAGTGGATTCGGCGGAACTTTGATCGGGATCGAATCTGTAACCGACCCAAGGCTCATTGAGGATGTATCGAGGCTCTGTCGTCGTCTCTATCTTCTTGCGCAGTTGCGCGATCAGCACGCGAAGATACTCCGGCTGGTCCTCGCCCGCCGCACCCCACACGGCCTTCAGCAATGTCCGGTGAGTCAGAACGCGGCTTGGATGGCGTGCAAACACCAGCAGTAGCGCGAACTCTTTCGGGCGTCAGGTGTACCTCTTGCTGGCGCACACGCACACTATGCTGCTCCGTATCAATTTCAAAATCGCCGACAGAAATCTGCGTCGCTTCCTGCGGTTGCCGCGCGGATTTCCGCAATTGCGCCCGGACGCGTGCCAGCAGTTCCTGCATGCTGAAGGGCTTGGTGACATAGTCGTCCGCGCCTTCATCCAACGCCGCCACCTTCATGGTTTCCTGTTCGCGCACGGAGAGGACGATGATAGGCGTATCGCCTATCTGGCGAATCGCGCGCGTCAACTCGATTCCGTCCATGCGCGGCATGAACAGATCGGTAATCACCAGGTCCGGCGCGGACTCGCGAAACAGATCGAACGCCTCAACGCCGTCTCGCGCCAGGAGCACCTCATAACCGCTGCTGGCCAGCGAAGCCCGCAGCACCCGGGTAATTTGCGGTTCGTCATCGACGACCAGAATGCGCATTGTGCCTCTCAGCTGACTGCGACCGCAACTCTAATCTATCCCGAATCTAGCCCTCAGCATATTTCGCCTGCTCACAGAACGGCCTGCCCGTAGAATTCTCGTGTGATCTCTCCGCGCCTCATCGCGCCACTTCGCTGGACGGCTGCCGGCGCCATTCTGGCTGCGATTGTAGCTATCTATCGGCTATGGCTCCATGTCAACCCGACAACAGTCGCACTTAACTCTGCTGCTCTTCACCCTTTCGCTGGCGGCGCGCTGGGGGCTTGCGTTATGCAGTCGTTGTTTCCATCGCAGCCACCCTCTGCTACAACTTTTTCTTTCTTCCCCCGCTGGGCACCTGGACGATCACCGAGCCCCAGAACTGGATTGCGCTGCTTGCCTTTCTCATCACTTCCGTGATCGCCAGCAGGCTCTCCACTCGCATCCGCGAAGAGGCGCTGGAAGCACGGCGGCGCGAACATGAGGTGGAGGTTCTCTTCCGCCTCAGCCGCGAGCTGCTGCAGACAGATAATGTGGTGGAGCTGCTGCGGACGGTTCCCGACTCCATAGCGAGAGTTACAGGAATGGCTGTCCGTCGCCGTATATCTGACTGACGATAACCAGCTCTACCGATCGGCCGCTTTCGCAGACGAACTTGCGGAAGAACGCCCGCAGGAGTTGATGCTGCTGCCGCGCGTCACCCGGTTGAGAGCAAATGCCGGCGCGGCCGTTCCGCTGCGCACAGGGGTGCGGCCCCGCGGTGTGCTGTTGCTGGGGCCAACGATCCTCTCTGACGAAACGCTCGAAGCTTTGGGTGGGCTTGTCTCGATCTCGATTGATCGTGTGCAGGCGCTGGAGAACGCGGCCCGCAGCGAGGCCGCAAAAGAGAGCGAGCGGTTGCGCAGCCTGATGCTGGACTCGATCACCCACGAGTTGCGCACTCCGCTGACCGCCATCAAAGCATCGGCCACGACGATGCTTTCCTCAGAGTCACTCAGGAAGGAGGACCAGCATGAGCTCCTGACCGTGATCGACGAAGAGACGGACCGCCTGAATCGGCTGATCGCGCAGGCGGTCGAGATGGTGCAACTGGACACGCAGGAGATTCACATGAACCTGCAGCCGGCCAGCGTGGAAGACGTCGTGCGGCAGAGCCTGCGTGCATGCGCAACGCAACTCGCATCGAGGCCAGTCAAGTGTCGCAAGCGATTCCAACCTGCCCCGCGTTCTCGCCGATGGAACGTGGCTCCAGAAGGCGTTTTGCAACTTGATTGAAAATGCCGCGAAGTATTCGCCGCCCGAATCGCCGATCACCCTGAGAACCGCCACTGACGGCGGGATCGATCGCGGTGCATGTTACAGATCGCGGTGCGGGCATTGCGGTCTCGGAACAGGTGTTGATCTTTGAGAAATTCTACCGCGGACGTGCGCAAGCCAATCGGCTGCCGGGCACAGGCATGGGGCTCGCGATCTCTCGCGCCATCATCGAGGCGCATCGCGGCACACTTCGGGTATCGAGCGCGCCGGGCGAAGGATCGACTTTTACCGTGCAGCTCCCCGTCTGGCGCGGGCGCCGATTCAGCCCTAATCCAGCATTGAAGCTGAGTTTCCGGGCACGTTACCTATCAGCCGCGAAACAACAATATTTCCAGCAGCATCCGTAAACAGTCAGTTGAGCGAAGAACAGCAAGATGCTTGACAGCATTTCGGACTGAATGTCATTCTCGTGTACGTTACCGTTTGAGGAGTATCCTCCCACCTTGAGCGTCTCCGGCTTTTCGCTCGCGCGGTCCGAAGACGCAAGAGCGCTGAGTGACAGGCATGCCTGGAGAATCCGCTTCACGTCCATTTCGATTGGAGCTTCCGCCCGCCCCTTCTGAGGAGAAGGGCGAGAGTGAAAGCGTGGCGTCAACCGGTCGTGCTCCACACCTACATGCCGCATGCGGCCGGATCGAAATCCGATGTTCCTGGAGACGCGCGTCTATCAGGGCAGCAGCGGGCGCGTCTATCCGATCCCGTTCATAGATCGCATCGCCGAAACGGCGGTCGAGCACTCGTGGGATGCAATGCATATCGAGAACGCCTGGCTGCGCCTGATGGTGCTGCCGCAGATCGGCGGCCGTATCCACGTAGGACTCGACAAGACAAACGGCTACGATTTCTTCTATCGGCAAAATGTGATCAAGCCGGCGCTCGTCGGCCTGGCCGGACCGTGGATTTCAGGCGGAGTGGAGTTCAACTGGCCGCAACACCACCGGCCTGCAACCTTCATGCCGGTCGAGACGGAGATCGAGCGTCACCCGGACGGCTCGGTCACGGTCTGGTGCAGCGATCACGATCCGATGCAGCGCATGAAAGGCATGCACGGCGTATGTCTGCATCCGGACAAGGCCATTGTCGAGCTGAAGGTCCGCCTCTACAACCGCACGCCCTACCAGCAGACATTTCTATGGTGGGCCAACGCAGCCGTGCGAGTGCATGAGAAGTATCAATCCTTTTTCCCTCCCGATGTCCGCTATGTTGCCGATCATGCAAAGCGGGCCATCACCGCATTCCCGCACAGCGATCGTCCTTACTATGGCATTGATTATCCGGCGCGCGCGCGCGATGGAGTGCCGGAAGAAGAACAGCCGCGCCAGTTCCGCCCGGATGGCTCCTACTCGCCGGACGATCTGAGCTGGTACGCGAACATTCCAGTGCCGACCAGTTACATGATCACGTCCACGAAGGAAGATTTCTTCGGCGGCTACGATCATCGCGCGCAGGCCGGCGTGCTTGCACGTTGCAGACCATCGCATCGCGCCCGGCAAGAAACAGTGGACGTGGGGCAATCATGAATTCGGGTATGCATGGGACCGCAGCCTGACCGACAGCGATGGTCCGTACATCGAGCTGATGGCCGGCGTGTATACGGACAACCAGCCGGACTTCTCGTTTCTGGCGCCCGGCGAGACCAAGAGCTTTTCACAGTTCTGGTATCCGCTCCAGCGCATCGGTCCACCACAGGCGGCGAATCTACAGTGCGCGCTGAATCTCACGGTAAAGGAGCACCATGTCCGCATCGGCGTGCAATCTACGCAGGACCTGCATGACTGTCACCGTCACGCTAACATTACGAGGATCCGTTGCCGCGCAGTGGACGCAGGATATCCCGATCGGCAAGCCTCTGATTCTTGAACACACGTTTGCGGACGAAGTCTCCGAAGCCGAGCTGGCCGTCACTGTCGAGCAAGACGGCGCCTTGCTGCTCCGCTATGCGCCCGGCGAGATCGTTCCCGCGCCCGCGCCAGCGGTGGCGAAGGAGCCGCCCGCGCCATCAGCGATCGCGAGCTGTGGAAGAACTCTATCTCACTGGCGTGCATCTCGCTCAATATAGGCATGCGACGCGGCGCCCGGAGATCTACTGGCAGGAAGCATTGCGACGCGATCCGCTCGATTCGCGCGCTAACACGGCGCTC
Source organism: uncultured Acidobacteriaceae bacterium (assembly GCA_963797895.1). Lineage (GTDB taxonomy): Bacteria > Acidobacteriota > Terriglobia > Terriglobales > Acidobacteriaceae > KBS-83. The sequence goes on along the minus strand of CAWCRD010000002.1, from coordinate 212,626 downwards.
GGCGAATGGCACATGCTGCGCGGAGAATTCAGCGCGGCAGAAGCGTTGCTGCGCAAGGCGATCGAGCGCCTCACCGCGCTCAATCCAAATCCCGCCGAAGGACAGCCGTTTTATCTGCTTGGGCTGACGCTTCGCTTCATGCGATCGATCCTCGGAAAGCTACGACGCCTTCTCCAAAGCAACCTGGAACGCGGCGTGGAAAGCCGCGGCGCATTATGCGCTGGCGCAGGCGGATGCAGCGGCCGGTCGCTGGGAAGCTGGCGCTTCAGCATACGCGCCGCAGCCTGCTGTGCGATGCCGAGAACCTGAACGCGCGCAACCTGGCTGTACTCGCCCTTCGCGCGCTCCACCGCGAACGACGAAGCAGACGCCATGCTGGCCGACACTCGCGCCATGGATCCGCTCGACCATTGGAGCCGCCACCTGGCGTTGGGCGACGCGCCCGCGGACAATCGACGCTGCTTCTCGATCTGGTGTGGGACTACGCCTACTGCGGCCAGCACGAGACAGCCGTAGCTTTGCTGCAGGCTGCCGATCTCTCGGCCAAGGATGGCAGCGCACCTCTTGTGCTCTACACGCTGGGCTACCTGCTGCATCGCATGGGCCGCAGCGAAGAGGGCGATCAGGCGTGGCAGTCAGCAGCCGCAGCGCCGCCAGATTATTGCTTCCCGCATCGGCTCGAAGAGATGCTTGTTCTTCAGGCCGTCATCGACGCCGCTCCCGCAGGATGCGCGCGCGCCGTATTATCTCGGCAACCTGCTTTACGATCGCCGGCGATATGAAGAGGCCATCGAGCTCTGGGAGCGCGCCGCAAAGCTCGATCCCGACTTCCCGACTGTGCATCGCAACCTTGGCATCGCGCTCTTCAACGTGCGCCACGACGCGGCTGGCGCGATGGCTGCCTTTGACCGTGCCCAGGCTGCCGATCCGCAGGATGGCCGCATTCTGTATGAACGCGACCAGCTTTGGAAGCGCACAGGTATCGCTCCGGAGCGCCGCCTTGCAGAGTTGCTGCGTCATTCTGATCTGGTCGCAGCGCGCGACGATCTTTCCGTCGAACTGGCAACGCTCTACAACCAGACTGGGCAAGCCGGAGCGCGCACTTGCCGGCTTGCTCGCGCGGAATTTCCAGCCATGGGAGGGCGGCGAGGGACTCGTTCTCGGCCAGTTTGTGCGCGCCCGCCTGCTGCTGGCGCGGCGCGCCATTGCAACGGGCAATGCCGCGGACGCGATCACTCATCTCGAGGCTGCGCTGCACCCTCCACAATCGCTTGGCGAAGCTCGGCATCTCCTCGCCAACAAAAGCGATATCGAATACGCGCTTGGCGTTGCGCATGCGGCCGCCGGCAGTCTGCCGGAAGCGGAGCGGCTGGTGGCGTCGCGCCGCGCGGGAGGCAGGCGACTTCCAGCAGATGAGCGTGCTCACCGTCTCCGACATGACCTACTGGCGAGGCGCAGCGCTCGAAAAGCTGCAACAGTCGCAAGAGGCACGGCAGGTCTTCAGGAGCATCGCCGCGCATGCCGACATGCTTGAGCAGCAGGAACCGAAGATCGACTACTTCGCGACTTCCCTGCCTACGATGCTGCTCTTCCACGAAGATCTCGCTCATCGCAATCGCGTGCTCGCAGCATTTCTGCGCGCGCAGGCTGCGTATGGACTCAACGGCGCGGAAGCCGCGATTCCGCTGCTGCGCGCGGTCCTCGCGCTCGACAGCAACCATGCCGGGCGCAGCGGATCTTCTTCAGGAAGCCGAACTCACGTTACGCGACTCGCAGAGCGCGGCCAGGGCGTTGATAACCGTGCACTCCGCGCCGTCCGCTGCCTCACTCCTCCGAGCCTCACGCGCAGCAATCTTCACCTCGGCTATCTGGTCTGGATCGCGGCTGTCGCCGCACTCGGCGGATTTCTCTTCGGCTATGACTGGGTTGTCATCGGCGGGGCAAAGCCTTTCTACGAAGCGTACTTCCATCTCACGACCGACACGCTCATCGGCTGGGCCAACAGTTGCGCGCTGGTCGGCTGCCTTGCAGGATCGCTCCTCTCCGGCATGATCAGCGATCGGTTAGGCCGCAAGCGTTCACTGCTGCTTGCGGGAGCGCTGTTCGCCGTCTCCTCCGTACTTACCGGATGGGCCTTCTCGTTCTCTGCATTCATCGCATGGCGCATTATGGGCGGCCTCGCCATCGGCCTTGCCTCGAACATCTCGCCCATGTACATCGCGGAAATCAGCCCGGCGCAGTGGCGCGGCCGTCTGGTCAGCCTCAATCAACTCGCGATTGTCTGTGGCATCCTTGGCGCGCAGATCTTCGACTGGCAGATCGGCACGCGCGGCGCCAGCCGTTTTCAGCGGCACACTCTCAGCCGCGGCATGGAATGCGCAATACGGCTGGCGCTGGATGTTCACCGCGGTCGCAGTGCCGGCGGTGCTGCTCTTCCTTCTGGCCGGCATCATTCCGGAGAGCCCGCGCTGGCTGCTCTCCCGCCAACGCACCGCGGACGCGGAAACGGTGCTTGCGCGCATGGGCGGACGCGACTACGCGCGCGAGATGACACGCACAATTGCGGAGCACCTGCAGCACGATCAGCACCCAGAAAGCGGGCTGGCGGGATCTGGCTTCGCCCGGCATCCGGGGCCTGGTGCTCATCGGCATCGGCCTGGCGGTGCTGCAGCAGTGGAGCGGCATCAACATCCTCTTCAACTATGCGGAAGAGGTATATCGCAGCGCCGGATACGGCGTGAACGACATCCTGTTCAACATCGTCATCACCGGCACGATCAATCTCGTCTTCACGCTGCTGGCCATGCTCTTTGTCGATCGCATCGGCCGCCGCTTCCTCATGCTGCTTGGCTGCGCCAGCGTAGGCGTGGTCCACATTGCGCTGGCGATCGTCTATCACCTGCATCTGCGCGGGCTGCCCATTTTGCTGCTGACGCTCTGCGCCATCGGCTGCTATGCCATGACGCTCGCACCGGTCACCTGGGTGCTGATCACGGAAATCTTTCCAAACCGCATTCGCGCGCGCGGCGTCTCCACGGCCGTGTCCGCGTTGTGGGCCTCGTCTTTCCTGCTCACCTTCTCGTTCCCGGCGCTCACCCGCGCGTTTGGACAGTCAGGCGCATTCGTCGTGTACGGCGTCACCTGCCTCGACCGGCTGGATCGGTGTACGCGCGCTTCGTGCCGGAGACGAAAGGACGCACGCTAGAGCAGATAGAAGACCGAATGGAAGATACGATCGCGGGCTGATGCTTCAGCCGCTTCGGGTGTCCAGAGCGGCAGTTCGCACCTTGCTCCGCACGCGGTCCGCAAACAGCGGCAGGTTGCTGCGGAAGACGGTGTGCGGCGCCAGTCGCATCGCCCGTTCCGGCCGCACCCGTTCCACCAGGTAGCGCAGCAGTATCTCAAAGGCTGTCTTGCCCTGCGCGAACGGCCGCTGATAGAGCGTCGCCAGGATGCGGCCGCTTTCCAGCAGCGGAATCAGCTCTGGAAACAAATCGGTGCAGAGCACCTGCACCTTTCCCAGTAGCTGCTGCTCTTCCAGCACGCGCAGCACCGGCAGACTGTTCGCCGTGCTCACATAAATGCCGCCAACCTCGGGATGTCGCTTCAACAGATTGCGTGTCTGCCGCAGCGCTTCCTGCGCGCTCTCATGCGATTCCACTGCCGGCAGCAGCGACAGGTGCGGGGCCAGCAGCGCAAGGTTGGCGGCAAAGCCGCGCAGCTTCTCCGCATGGTCCAGCACATGAAGCTCGCCTGTAATCATCGCCACCGATCCGGGCCGCTGCATGGTGCGGCCCAGCAGTTCGGCAGCCAAGGCTCCACTGACATACGCGTCGACGGACACTGCAGCCATGCGCTCGCTGTGCGGCGCGTCCGTCGCAACACAGACCATCGCCGTACCCGAGCGGCTAAGGCGGTTAATGGCCGGCTCGAATCTCGCGGGATCGCCGGGCGTGAAGATCACGCCGTCAAACCTGCCTTCGGGAATCGATTCCAGCAACGCCAGGTCGCCTTCGCCCATGCGCGGATAGGTGCGGTAGTCCACGTCCATTTCTACGCCGAAGACATTGTCCACGGCAGATCGCACGCCTTCCAGCAGCGGCGCAAAAAACCAGTGGATCTGCTCCGGCAGATAGACTGCAATACTCAACCGGCGATTCAGCTTCAGGTTGCGAGCGGCAATGTTCGGCCGGTAGTTGAGTTTCTGCGCCATCGCCAGCACGCGGGCCCGCGTCTTCGGGTTCACTCCCGGCCGGTCGTGAAAGGCGCGGTCTACCGTTGCGATAGAAATTCCGAGCGCCCGGGCGACGTCCTTGATGCCTGCCGGCTTTTTCGCCTTGTCCATGCAACCTGCATCCTAGAGCATCCTTGTGCTTTTTCTTTGATGTACCTGCAAGATTCTCGTGCACGTTACCGATAAAGCAGCTTAGGAATTGCTGTTTTGCGGGAAGATCCCTACCGGACGGGTGCCACGGGTACTTCCGGCTGGAGAACTATCTCGATCGATCCACTCTCGATTCCCTTGACAAGCCATTGCTTCACCGCCTAATCTCACATCGTTTTTACAATTCAACGGGAACGTACCCGTAATCGATCAGAAGAGGCCAGTCGATGCACTTCACACATAGAGGCAGTTTTTCGTCGGGCCCCTGGCTTATCCGCATTACTGTTCCTCGTCGCGCTATGGACTAGTCTGCCATTGACTGTGCTGGCGCAAATCGATCAGGGCACCATCACCGGCACGGTGACCGATCCCTCCGGTGCGGTGGTGCCAAATGCCCAGGTCACGCTGACAGAGAACGATACCGGTCTGGTACTGAAAAGCGTAGCGAACAAGGGTGGCTTTTACGTCTTCTCGCCGGTGAAGATCGGCAACTATACGGTGACCGCCTCCGCAGCCGGATTTTCCACTGCTTCGTTGCCCGGTCTGGTACTGAATGTGAACCAGAGGCTCTCCGCCGATTTGAAGCTGCAGGCCGGCAACGTAGCGCAAACCGTGACGGTGAACTCCGGCGCGGCGCAACTCCTGGAGACGCAGCAGTCGTCGACCGGACAAGTGGTCAGCTCGCAGGTGATCAATGACACCCCGCTGAATGGCCGCAACTACGTCTTCATCGCGCAGTTGACGGCCGGCGTGACGCAGTCCAATGGATCGCGCGGCGAGGGCAAGGGCGACTTCAACGCCAACGGGCAGCGCGCGGAGCAGAACAACTTTGTGCTGGACGGCGTCGATAACAACTCGAACGCAGTGGACTTCCTGAACGGCGCGAGCTTCGTGGTCAAGCCTCCGCCCGGACGCGTTGGCCGAGTTCAAAGTGCAGACCAGCAACTACGACGCGCAGTTCGGCCACTCCGCGGGCGGCGTGATCAACGCCTCGATCAAGAGCGGCTCCAACGGATTGCATGGCAACCTGTGGGAGTACTGGCGCAACGATGCTCTGGACGCAGTGGACTACTTCGCGAAGAACAAGCCGAAGTACCGGCAGAATCAGTTCGGCGGTACCATCGGCGGCCCGATCATCAAAAACCACCTGTTTTTCTTCGGTGATGTCGAGGCCAACCGCATCATCTTCGGCGAGACCGATACCTATACCGTACCGACTGCGCTGATGCGTCAGGGCAACTTCAGCGAGTTGCTGAACCCTGGCTTGACCGGTCAAGAGCCAGCCCACGCTGCTCTACCAGCCGGGGTCGAAGGGGTCGGCGCCTCTGGCATGCAATGGTCAGCAGAATACATTCTGTCCCGACCAGATCAATTCCATCGCTCAGGGTCTTCTCAACCTGTATCCGCTGCCCAACGCCAACGGCGGCAAGACATTATAACAACTACGTCTTCAATCGGAACAATCTGGACAATACCGTGCAGTGGGACGGCCGCATCGATTGGAACGCGACCGCGCACGACCAGGCCTTCTTCCGCATGAGCTACTACAACGAGCGCGGCGACTACGCCCCGCCGCTCGGACCGATTCTCGACGGTGGTAGTTATGGGGCCGACGGATCGACCATCAACATGGGCGAGAACTACGCGCTGAGCGAGACCCATGAGTTCACCGACACGCTGGCCAATGAGTTCCGCTTCGGCTACAACTGGGGCCACTTTCAGTTCCTGCAGCCGGGCGCGCAGCAGAACATTGCGCCCACCGTGGGGCTGGGCGGCATTCCCTTCCAGAAAAACAATGGCGGCCTGCCCAGCACCACCATCACCGGCATCAGCAGCTTCGGCTCGCCGGGTTTCTATCCAGCTATTGAATACGAGAACGTCTTCCAGATCCTGGACAACGTGACCAAGGTCGCCGGCAACCACACGCTGAAGGCCGGCGTGGCCTTCCAGCATGTGCGCTTCTCCACCACGGCGCCCACCAACCCGCATGGCGCCTACACCTACAACGGCTTCTACACCTCGGTCCCGGGGCAGAGCTTTACCGGTTCGGGGGTGGCCGATTTCCTGGCCGATCAACAGAGAAGCGCCGGGCTATCCAACTACTTCAACATCGACAACGTGCGCTGGTACAACTCCGGCTACTTCCAGGACGACTGGAAGATCATGCCGCGCCTGACTTTGAATCTGGGTATCCGCTACGACTACTATCAGCCGACGCAGGAGCGCCACGACAACCAGGCGCTCTGGTATCCGACCGCCATCAATGGACCGGGCTCCGGCACAGCGAATTATGTGCTGGCAGACAGCAAACGCAACGTCCCGCTCGCGCCCACGTTCCTAAACCTGATCGCACAAAACAACATCAGCCTGGTGTACAGCGGGAATCGCTCGCTGGTGGACTCGCAATACACCAACGTGAGCCCGCGCGTGGGCTTCGCCTACAGCCCCACCGACCGCTTCGTGGTGCGCGGCGGCTTCGGCCTGTTCTACGGTGGGCTGGAAAGCATAGGCGGCGCTCCGAATCCGGGCTTCAACTATCCCTTCTCCTTCTCCTCCGGCTTCACCGCGCCGGGCTGCAGCACCACCTCCAATGTGTGCCCCACCGATGGCCTGACCCTGGCCACAGGTTTCCAGAACGCGATCAATCAGGGCCTTCAGAACTTCCTCAGTACACCTGGCCTGGTCGGAGCGCAGAAGCAGTTCCGCGCCTCCTACAGCGAGCAGTACAACCTGTCCACGCAGTATGCCTTTTCATCCACGCTCAGCCTGACCACGGGATACGTTGGAAATGTGTCGCGCCGGCTGAGCGCCTTTCCGGACCAGAATGCCCCATACGGACTGGTAGGGCCGCAGGACAACTCGCAAAATATCCGGCCCTTCCCGGGATTCGGCGGCTCTCAGTTCAACGCCTACGAAGGCGTGGGCAGCTACAATTCCGGCCAGGTGACGCTCGAGAAGCGGAACGCGAAGGGGCTCTACTTCCTCGCGACCTATACCTACAGTCACGCGCTGGATGACACCGCGACGCCGCTCGACTGGCGGCGCAGGACACCTATCGCAGTCCGCTGGTGCTGCCCATCGGTTACGAATACACGAACTCCGACTGGGATGTACGCCATCGCGTCACGCTGAACGCCAGTTATCAGCTCCCCTTCGGCAGAGGACGCCAGTTTCTGAACCGGGGCGGGTTGATGAACGAGGTGGCGGGCGGCTGGGCGGCAGATCTTGTATTCGTCGCGCAGACCGGCAATCCGTTCACCGTAAGTCCGAACAATTCCAGAGCGAATGGCGCGAATACAGCGCGGGCTGTGCTGCTGCGCGATCCTTATGCGGGCGGCGGCTCACCCGATCCATCGAATGCAGGAACGGAATGCGCAGCCAAGACCCGAAACATCACCAACTGGTTCAATCCGTGCGCGTTTGGGAATCCACTGCCGGCCAGCGATATTCCCAACACGCAGACTGCGGCCGATCCCATCGGTCAGCCGCTCACCACGCCCAGTGCAGTGCTGCCCTATGTGGGCACGGCGCGCAACCAGATCTACGGACCCGGCTACCAGCGCATCAACATGAGCGTGTTCAAGAACTTCGACACCTTCGAGCATCAGTACCTGCAGGTGCGCGCGGACATCTTTAACGTGTTCAACACTCCGGCTTTCGGCCAGCCGGGTAACGGCAGTGCAAATGACAATTCCACCGGCGGCCAGATCACCAATACGCGCTCGCTCGGCCAATTCACTCCCAACCCGCGCTTCTTCCAGCTCGCGGCGAAGTATTACTTCTAGCGATGCGTTGACACGATCGGTAATCTTTCCCTGCCCCACCTGTTGCGATCAGGTGGGGCTCCTTTTCTTCAGGATTTCTTACCCCAAAACCCTTCTGGAACGGGAATAAAGAATGCGCGTTCGCTCTTCTCTCGCACTTTTCGTCTGCTCTGTGGCTACCGCTGCCCTGGCGCAGTCCGTCTCGGTCACGATCGATCCCGCCAGCCCCGGCCGCACCTTCGACGGTCTCGGCGCCGTCAGCGCGGGCGCATCCTCGCGCCTGCTCTACGACTATCCGGAGCCCTATCGCTCGCAGGTGCTCGACTATCTTTTCCTGCCCCACTACGGCGCATCATTGCAGCACCTGAAGGTCGAGATCGGCGGAGACGTGAACTCCACCGACGGCTCCGAGCCAAGCCACATGCGCTCGCCGGATGATAAAAACTTCACGCGCGGTTACGAATGGTGGCTCATGCAGGAGGCCCATCGCCGCAACCCGAAGATCCTGCTCGACACGCTCGCCTGGGGCGCGCCGGGCTGGATCGACGCTCGGTCGGGAGCGGCAAACCCACCCTGTACACGCCCGCCATGGCCCACTACGTCGCCGCATTCCTGAATGGCGGCCGAATCCCAAAATCACCTCAATATTCCTTACACCGGCGACTGGAATGAGACGCCGTTCGATGCGCAGTATGTAAAGACCCTGCGCAGCGTGCTGGACAAGGAGCGCCCCGGCACAAAGATCGTCTGCTGCGACGAATACCCGCACGAGGGCCTGGGACAGTGGAACATCCTGGACGCGATGCGCAAGGACCCGGCGCTCGCCAAGGCCGTAGATATCATCAGCGTCCACTACCCGCGCGAAAAGGGAAAGCTCACCACGCCGGCCGATGCAACCAGTTTGGGCAAGCCGCTCTGGTCCAGCGAAGATCAGCCTGAGTCCAGCGCCTCCCACATTCTTTCGCGCGACTGGGCTATCGGGGGCCGCAGCCTCGCTCACCTATACAACGAGAACTATCTGCAGGGCCACTTCACCAAGACAGAAATCTGGAGCCCAGTCACCTCCTACTACGACATCCTCGCCGCGCCCAACTCCGGCCTGATGTACGCGAACACGCCCTGGTCCGGCCATTACGACGTGCAGGGAGCGATCTGGGCCACCGCGCACACCACGCAGTTCGCTGATCCCGGCTGGCGCTATCTGGACAACGCCTCCGGCCAGCTCTCTTCTGGCAGTTACGTCACGCTTGCCGCGCCCAACGGCCATGACTGGAGCATGGTGGTGGAAACCATCCACAGCAAGCAGCCGACGAGCATGAAGGTTACAATCGAAGGCTCGCTCGGCCAGCGGCCCGCTGCACATCTGGGAGACCAACCAGCAGCGCACATTCGAGCACGTCGGCGACATCACGCCGCGCAACGGCAGCTTCACCTACACCTTCGATCCGGACTCGCTCTACACCATCACCACCACCACCGGTCAGCACAAGGGCACAGCCGCACCGCCGCCCGACAAGCCCTTTCCCCTTCCCCTACCGCGAGTCCTTCGAGAAGACGCCGCTTGCTTCGCTCGCCCTGCCTTTCTGTCGGATCAGGACGGCGCCTACGAGGTCCATCGCTGCGCGGGCCGCCCCGGCCGTTGCCTCGAGCAGGTCATCACGCAGAAACCGATCCCGTGGGGTCCGCTTCCTGATCCATGGACGCTCGCCGGCGACATCCACTGGACCGACTACCGCGAGCGCGCCGACTTCCGCGTGCCCGCCGGTGGCATCGCGACCCTCATCGGCCGCATCGACTCTGCCGACGTTTTCCAGGACCAGAAGGCGCGCTATCCCAGCGGATACGTCCTGCGCGTCCAGGCCGGACGGTCAATGGGCGCTGCTTCGCCACCGCCTACAAGAAGCCTGACAAGCAGCTCGCAACCGGGCAGACGGCGCTGGATACCTCCCGCTGGCACAGCATGGAGCTGAATTTCCAGGGCAGCACTATCCGCGCCTCCATCGACGGAAAATCCGTCGCAAACCTCCAGGACCAGACCCACACCCACGGCATGATCGGGATCGGCTCCGGCTGGGACCACACCGCATTCGATAACCTGGCGGTCGACAAGCCTGAATAAGGTGGGCAGCCAATCGCCCGCGCTCGGAATCACAGCGTCCATGGCGCGACCTACATGGCAGGGACAGATTCAGATATCGCTTGTTTCCTTTGGAGTCAGTGTTGTGCCGGCGAGCACGTCGGCACGGCAGATAGCCTTTCACGAAGTCGATCGCAAAACCGGCGAACGGATTCACCACCGCAAGGTGGCTGACGGCGACGAAGCCGTAGAAACCGAAGATATCGCCAAAGGCTACGAGTACGAGAAAGGCAAATACCTCGTCATCGAGCCCGAGGACCTGAAGCGCCTTCGCCTGCCGGGCCAGAAGACGATGACGCTGGAGCATTTCGTCCCCCGCGATTCTGTCGATCCCGCCTACTTCGAGCGACCCTACTTCCTCATCCCGAAAGATGAGCTGCAGGCGCGCACCATGGCGACCATCAGCCGCGCATTGCGGGAGAGCAACCGCGTTGGCCTGTCCGAGATCACCTTCAGCGGCCGCGAGCACTTCGTCGCCGTCGCGCCGCCTGCCGAGGACGACTCAGCCCCGGCTGTATCTGTATCTTCTTCGCTATGAAGAGGAGCTTCGCAACCCGGCCGAGTATTATGGCGACCAGAAGAAACCATCCATCGATAAGAGACAGCTCGCCATGGCACAGCAACTGATCGAGTCCTACAGCGAACCCTTCAATCCGTCGGCCTTCAAGGACGACTTCGAAGCCGCGCTCCATGAATTTGTCGAAGCGAAGCTCAAGCACAAACCGCTGCCGAAGCGCCCGCCGGAGGCAAGGCCGGGGAAGGTGATCGACCTGATGGACGCGCTGAAGCGCAGCCTCGCCGAACGCAAGACCGAGCATCCCGCGGCCAAAACCCGTCGCCGTAAGGCCGCCTGACGATGCCGGCACGCGCAAAGAAGTCCCAGAGCCCTCCGCCGCAGTGGATGCGCAGCTTGCCCGCTATCGCGAGATGCGCGACTTTTCGACCATACGGCAGAGCCGTCGCGGGTCTACGAAGGAAACCGGCAAGGCTGCAAAGCCGCAAGCCGACGGCCTGCCCTTTGTGATCCAGAAGCATGCGGCCACGCGCCTGCATTACGATTTCCGTCTCGGCTGGAATGGCGTGCTCAAAAGCTGGGCAGTGGCCAAAGGGCCAAGCTACGTCGTCGCGGACAAGCGCCTCGCCGTGCAGGTCGAAGATCATCCAATGGAGTACGGCGGCTTCGAAGGCACCATCCCAAAGGGCCAGTACGGCGGCGGCACCGTCATGCTGTGGGATACCGGCACGTGGGAGCCGGTCGGCGATGCCAACGAAGGCTTCCGCACCGGACGCCTCAAGTTCATCCTGCACGGACACAAGCTGAAGGGCCATTGGACGCTGATACGCATGGGCGGGAAGGCCGCGCAGGAATCGAAACCCAACTGGCTCCTGATCAAAGAGCACGATGAATACGAACGCAGCGCAAACGATCCCGCGATCGTCGACGAAGCGCCCGAAAGCGTCATCACACATCGCGACCTCGACGCCATCGCCAGCGCCTCCGACCACGTCTGGGATTCGCGCACCGGCCTTGCCGCCGATGAGCGAGCCAAGGCATCCGCATCACCGAAAAAACCCGCAAAAAAACGCAGCAGCATCTCGGTTCCAAAAGACGCGAAAAAAGAGGCACTGCCGAAATTCATTCCGCCGCAGCTCGCCTCGTCATCGGAGCAGCCGCCCACCGGCAAAGGCTGGCTGCACGAGCTGAAACTCGACGGCTATCGCATGCAGGCGCGCCTGGAAAACGGTAAGGTGCAACTGCTTACCCGCAGCGGCCTCGACTGGACGCATCGCATGCGCTCCATCGCAACATCGCTCGAAGCGCTGCCGGCAAAGACGGCCTTGCTGGATGGTGAGGTCATCGTCCTTGATGAGCGCGGCATCAGCAGCTTCGCCGCACTGCAGGCCGCTTTTCAGGAAGGCGCAAAGCACGCGCTCCATTACTACGTCTTCGATCATCCTGCATCTGGACGGCCACGGTTTGCGCACCCTGCCGCTCGTTGAGCGCAAGAAAGTGCTGGCAGACCTGCTCGATGGCCTTGACGATGAGGCCATCCGTGTCAGCGAACATGTGCAGGATGAGAAAGCAAGCATCTTCGAGGAAGCGTGCCGCCATGGCGCGGAAGGCATCGTCTCGAAGCGCGCAGACAGCCAGTACATCTCCGGGCCGCAGCGCAAGCTGGGTGAAGGTGAAATGCGGGCTGCGGCAGGAGTTCGTCATCGGCGGCTTTTACTCTGCCCTCGAACGGCAGCCACGGTATCGGCGCGCTCCTGCTTGGCTACTATCAGGACGGAAAGCTCATCTACGCCGGACGCACGGGCACAGGTTTCACGCAAAAGCTACAGAAGCAGATACGAGACCGGCTCGATAGCCTCCGCGCAAACAACAGCCCGTTCCTGGCCATCGGCACAGCAGAGCGCAAGGGCGCGCTTTGGGTCAAGCCCGAGCTGGTTGCGGAGGTCGCCTTCAGCACCTGGACCGCTGACAATCTCGTCCGGCAGGCATCCTTCAAAGGACTGCGCGAGGACAAGCCCGCAGCTGAGGTCGTCCGCGAAAAAGCCACGGGAATCCCGAACGCGCGTTCCACCGTCCGGGTCGCGAAAGCCGGCCCTCATCCCGCGCGCACAGAAACACACGCCGCCACACCGATGCCGCGTGTCACCCATCCCGACAAAATCGTCGACAAGGAAAGCGGGCTCACGAAGGAGCAGTTCGTCGCGTACTACGCCGAGGCCGCGGAACACATCCTGCCGCATATCGCCAATCGTCCGCTCAGCATCGTGCGCTGCCCTTCCGGCACTGCGGCGAAATGCTTCTTCCAGAAGCACGTCAAGGTCGGTCTGCCCAAGGGGATCGGCTCGGTCGATATTGTCGATCGCAAGAGCGGCAAGCCGGAACCATACATCACGCTCTCCGATGCATCCGTGATCCCGGAGCTTGGACAGCTCAACGTCTTCGAGCTGCATCCGTGGGGTGCCCCGGCCAGCGACTTCGAGCATCCCGACCGCCTCATCTTCGATCTCGATCCCGACGCAAGCATCGACTGGCAGACGCTCGCCGATACTGCGTCAGAAGTCCGCGCCCGCCTCGAAAAGCTTGGCCTTGAAACATTTCTGAAGAGCACCGGCGGCAAGGGCCTGCACATCGTCGCGCCTATCAAGTGCGACCATGACTGGCCGACCGTCAAGGAATTCGCGCATCAGTTCGTTCTCGCCATGGAGGCGGAAAACCCCTCGCTCTACATCACCAAGATGACGAAGGCCGCGCGCGCTGGCCGCATCTATCTCGATTACCTTCGCAATGAGCGGGGAGCCACCGCCGTGGCGCCCTACTCGCCGCGCAGCCGGAGTGGTGTTCCTGTCTCCGTACCGATGGCGTGGAGCGAACTGAAGGCCGACGGACCGCCTCGCTGTTTAGTTGCAAACTTCGCTGAATGGCGCAAGCGGCTCTCGCACGATCCCTGGATTGAGCTGCCGAAGATAAAGCAGCGGCTCACGCAGAAGGCCATCGATGCGGTCGCGCCAAAAAGAAAATAGCGCGTAACCATGTCTCTCAGCAGCGCACAATCTTCGGCGAGTCGATCCCTCGCGTAGCATTGCGCGTATCCACCACCAGTTGCGCCTCACGCACAATCGCCTTGTAGTCATAGCTGGAGTGGTCCGTCACGATCATCACGCAGTCGTACTCGCCGATCTTGTCCAGCGGTGTGCTCTTCATGTGCAGATCGTAATGTCGCCCGCGCCCTACCGTGGGAAAGAACGGATCGTTGTAGTCCACCAGCGCGCCGCGCCGCTGCAGCAGCTCAATAATGGTGAGCGACGGCGACTCGCGCAGATCGTCGATATCGCGCTTGTACGCCATGCCCAGCACCAGCACGCGTGATCCCTTCAGCGGCTTGCGATGCTCGTTCAACGCGGCGGCAGTCGCGTCCACTACGTAATAGGGCATCTGCCCATTGATCTCGCCCGCCAGCTCGATAAAGCGAGTGTGGAAGTCATACTGCTTTGCCTTCCACGAAAGATAAAACGGATCGATCGGAATACAGTGCCCGCCCAGTCCCGGCCCGGGATAAAACGGCTGGAAGCCGAACGGCTTGGTCTTAGCCGCGTCAATTACCTCAAAGATATCGATCTCCATGCGCGCGCAAAGCTGTTTCAGCTCGTTCACCAGCGCAATGTTCACCGAGCGGTAGATATTTTCGAGCAGCTTAGTCATCTCGGCCACGGCCGGCTTGCTCACCGGAACGGTGCGGTTGAAGATGCTGCCGTACAGAGCGCAACCCAACTCCGTAGCCGTGCGATCCATCCCGCCCACGACCTTCGGAATATCCCGCCGCGCCACCGTGTCGTTGCCGGGATCTTCCCGCTCCGGCGAAAACGCGACGTACACATCGCCCGTTCCATCATCGCCCCGCACCACACGAAGCCCCGCGCCGTTGCCTTTCTCCAGCAGCGGCACCACGACTTCTTCCGTCGTGCCGGGATAGGTCGTGCTCTCCAGCACAATCAACTGCCCCGCGCGCAAACGCGGCGCCAGCGCCTGAACGGTATCGGTGATATAGCTCAGGTCCGGCTCATGGTATTCATTCAGCGGAGTGGGCACGCAGATCAGCACCACGTCCATCTCGCGCAGACGGTCGTAGTCGCTGGTGGCTTCAAAGCCATTGGCCGTGGCGGCTGCAATCTCTTCGGGCGTGATGCGGACGATATACGAGCCGCCGGCGTTCAGCGTCTTGACCTTGGCTTCGTCGATATCGAAGCCGGTCACGTGAAAGCGTTCGCTACTGAAGAGCAGCGCCAGCGGCAGCCCGACATAGCCGAGCCCGATGATGCCCACACGCGCGGTGCGGTCCTCGATGCGCCGCTTCAGCTCCTGCTGTCTGATTTCCTGCCATCCTCTATCTCCCTCAATGAGCAGGAAGCTCAACGCCCGCTCGAACCAAAGCCGCGTTCTCCGCGCCGGCTCTCTGTCAGTTCCTCTACCACCGTGACGGGCCACTGCGTCGATGCGCGGAGCGGCGTCATCTGCACGATCTTATCGCCCTTGCGCAGCCGCACCGCCACATCGCTCTTCTGGAGCTTCACGCCGCGCAGCGCACCTGAGGCGATCGCGATCTTCCACCAGCGTGTATTCGGGCTGATTGACGTTCACCAGGCAGACCAGGATTTCGCCGCGATAGCCGGCATCGATGCGTCCACCGGCATAGGTCACGCCGCGGGCGGCCATGGAGGAGCGGTCTCCCAGCACGAACCCGTAGCCCTCCGGTCCTTCGACCGCGATGCCGGTGCGCACCCGCACCATCACGCCCGGCTCCAGCACCACGTCTTCCAACGCGTACAGGTCAAAGCCCAGGTCGCTGCCCGGATGGGCCACGGTGGGAGGTTTTGCTTCTGGCTCCAGCAGCTTGACGCGCAATACAGCGTCGGTCATCGATCGTTCCACGGATTCGATGCACAAAGGCTGCGCTACTTCGCCTTCGCAGCCTTCCTCTTTCTTCTGCTTCGCCCAGCGGCGGCGCTGCGCCTCGATGATTCTTCTGCGACCTTCCGGACTGATCCGTCGCCTGGCCGCCGGCCTTCCATTGCCGTTTTCCGCCGTAAACTCGGCAGCCATGTCGCGCGAGTTGCGTATCAAAGTGCGAGCTGTCTCCAGCCGCTGAATCTCCTGATCCAGCGCAACAATGATCTCATGTCGTGTCATTTGGGGGGCCTTTAGGATCCGTATTTGTAACCGCGAACAGAGTGGAGCAGAATCTCTCCAGAAGTATCTTAGCAACAGCATTCGTTTTTTCTTATGTCAGAAGCACGGCATTTTCTTTCGGACTCAAGATTTTGTCGTGACAGCTGGCAACTCGCGCATCCAACGCAGGTGATCGATATGCTCGTTGCTCCTCCTCATTGGACTTCCACGTCGCAGTCGCTGGCCCAGGTAGGCAGGGGCCCATCGCTGTTGATGCTGGATTATGACGGCACGCTCGCGCCATTCTGCGAAGACCGCCTGCAGGCCCTGCCCTGGCCGGGTATTGCCGAGCGCCTGGATCGCCTCAGCATGCTGTCCTCCGTTCATCTGGCTCTGGTCACCGGCCGCTCGGCTCGCGAGCTTGCCTCGCTGCTGCCGGTGAAGCGCTCGGTCGAGATTTGGGGCTCGCACGGGCGAGAACATCTCGCGGCCGATGGCGCATACACCTCGTCCGATCTTGCGCCCGCACAGCAAGCTGTCCTCGCTCAACTGGAGAAGGCGCTGCGCGAAGCTGGATTCGAAGCGCACATCGAGCGAAAGCCGGCCAGCCTGGCCGCGCACTGGCGCGGACTTCCGGCTGCCGACGCGGAGAAGATCGAGCAGGTCACGCGGGAAACATTCCGCTCTGCATGCGCGCGCTGCGGATTACAGTTGCTGGTATTCGACGGAGGTGTTGAGGTGCGCTCGGATTCCATCAACAAGGGTCACGCGGCACTCCACATGCTGACGCGGTTTCCCACCGCGACTGCGGCCTACCTCGGCGACGACACAACGGACGAGGACGCATTCGCCGCCCTGCGCGGCCGCGGCCTTACCGTGCTCGTCCGCCCCGAGCCGCGCCCCAGCCAGGCCGCCTACTGGCTCCAGCCACCGCAGGAGCTGCTCGCATTCCTCGACGCATGGATCGACGCGGCGCAGAGGGCGATCGGATGATGGTGGCCGCCCGCAAGCAGACAGAAGCGCCGGCGCGCCGGCTCCTCGTCGTCTCCAATCGGCTGCCCGTCCAGATCAAAAAGGATGAGGCTGGCCATTTTAGTGCCGTCCCGTCCAGCGGCGGCCTGGTCAGCGCTCTTACTCCCATCCTCGCCGAATACGGCGGCACCTGGGTGGGCAGCACCGGGATTGCAAGCAACGGAGAATCGCACGATGCCGAAGTCCGCAAGCTGCTCACCGGGACAACCCGAGGCGCCGCAATGCGCTATATGCCGGTCTTTCTCACTGCGGAGGAGCAGACCAATTTCTACGAGGGCTTCTCCAACGAGATCCTCTGGCCGCTCTTTCACGATCTCCAGTCCCGCTGCAACTTCGCGCCCCGCTACTGGGAGTTCTATCAGCGCGTCAACCAGCGCTTCGCCACGACTGCGCTGAAGGCCTCGCAGCCCGGGGATGTGATCTGGATTCAGGATTACCAGCTCATGGACGTGGGCCGGCAGATTCGCAAAAGAAGACCGGAAGGCACGCTCGCCTTCTTCATGCACATTCCATTTCCGGCGCCCGATATCTTCGAAAAGCTGCCGTGGCGCCGCACCATCCTCGAGAGTCTGCTGGAGCACGATCTCATGGGCCTTCAAACCGCCGCGCGATGAACGAAACCTGGTGGCGTGCATCCGCACCTTTCTGCCCGGTGCCGAGGTTGAGCGCGAGCACGACTACCGCCGCGTCGCATACCGCGGGCGTGAGACGCGCATTCAGGCCTTTCCCATCAGCATCGATTTCCAGCAGTTCGCAGAAGGCGCGGCCAGCGCGGAGGTAGGCCGTCGCGCCTTCGAAATTCGCCGGCAGCTCAACGGCGTGCGCATCGCTATCGGCATCGACCGCCTGGACTACACCAAAGGAATTCCGGAACGCCTGCGCGCCTTCTCCCGCCTGCTTCGCGACTACCCCGCCACCCGTGGCCGCATTTCGCTCTATCAGGTCGTCGTGCCCAGCAGGGAAAGCATCACCGGTTATCGCCGGCTGATGCACGAGATCGAGCAGCTCGTCGCACACATCAACGGCGAGTACAGCCAGCCGGGCTGGGTTCCCATCCACTATGTCCATCGCTCGCTGCCGCGCAAGGAGCTGCTGGCGCTCTATCGTGCGGCAAGCCTGGCTCTCATCACGCCTCTCAAGGACGGCATGAACCTGGTCTCCAAGGAGTACTGCGCGGCGCGTACGGAAAACGACGGCGTGCTCATTCTGAGCGAGTTCGCCGGCGCCGCTCCGGAGCTGCAGCGCGGCGCATTGCTGGTGAATCCATACGACGAACTCGGCATCGCCGAGGCGATCAACCGCGCGCTCGCGATGGACGCCCGCGAGCAGCGCCGCCGCATGCTGCGCATGCGCGCCTGGGTTCGCCGCCACGACATCCTTCACTGGCGCGATAGCTTCTTCACGGCGCTGGATGGATATCCGCCGGCAGTCACCTTGGCTAGCCGTTAGGCTTGAGGTTATGCGGATCGCTGCAACGCGCCCACGCGCGGCAGCGTCATCACGAAGGCGGTGCCGTGGTCTTCGTCCCGCTGGCTGCTCATGACCTCGAGCTGCCCCTGATGCTTCTCCACGATTCCCTTCGAGACCCAGAGCCCCAGCCCTGTCCCAGCGTCTTTCTTCGTGGTGAAGAACGGTTCGAAGATGTGCTCGCAGCACGGGCGTGGAGATGCCGTGGCCCGTGTCGGAGATGGAGAGGCGGACCTCATCCTTATGCGAGCGGACCTCTATCGAGAGCACGCCGTAGGGCTCCATCGCATCCAGCGCATTCGACAGCAGGTTCGCCATCACCTGCCGAAGCTCACCGGCGATGCCCTCCACTAAGGACTTCTCCACGCTGCGCGTCACGCGGATCTGCCGCGCCTCAAGCCGGCGCTGATACAGCGTCAGCACCTCGTCCACCAGCGCTCGCAGATCGATCGGTTGCGGCGTGCCCGGCTCGCGATAAAAGCCGAGCGTCTGGCTCACAATATGTCCCACGCGGCGCAGTTCCTCATTGGCCATCCGCAGGTAGCGCTTGGACACTATCGGCAATCCATCCTCGTGCAGCGATAGATACAGCAGATTGCTCACCGCTTCCAGCGGATTGTTGATCTCGTGCGCCACCGTCGCGGCCAGCCTGCCGGCTGCGGCCAGCTTTTCGGTGCGGCGCAGCAGGTTCTCCGTCGTCTTACGCTCCTGGATGTCCGTCGTCGTGCCGAACCAGCAGACCACGTCTGCCGGTCGTATTTCCGGCTTTATCGAAGATTGGCTGCGCCTGCGTCAGCACCCATCGATAGCTGCCGTCCTCATGCCGCATGCGATATTCGATTTCATACTGCCGCTTCGCGCGCAATGCGTTCGCGAAGACCTCGCCGACACGCTCGCGATCTTCCGGAGCAATCAGCCGCAAGCCTCCGAAGGGCTCATGCTCCGGCTCAGTTCCGGTGAAGGCGCGCCAGCGTTCGTTGACATACTCCGGCTGCCCCTCCGGCCCGGTCACCCACACCATCTGCGGGATCGCCTCCATGAGCTGCGAGAGGAGTGCGGCCGAAGAGCCATCTCCGGCAACAATCTCAGCCAGTATTTTCGGCAGCTTCTGCAATCGAATCCCCTTCTGTCGAAGCATTCTTCCTGAGCTGCAATGGAACGGCGAAGGTACGTGTGACCTTTCCTCAGGAAAATGCACGCGAGAATCTCCGCCGGCTCACAGAAACAGGACAGATACCTCTACGCCATCCCTGAGGAACACCGCAGGGAGACATTGGTAGGAATGCTCGATTAGCGATAGCGAGATGGCCGGCAGAAGCAGATATGCATCCTTCATGCTCCTCTTTAAGCAATCTGTCGGCCGTCAAGCTCTCTGAGTATCGCCACGCTCCCGGCAGGCAGGTCGAGATATTCCGCTTCGCAGGTGACCTCAGCGGACGAAACCAACAAGGCTTCATAGCGTCGTGCGATGGGCAGCCTCACCTCGGATGCTCCCGCATTGAAGATCACGTTGATTGGGCCGCGCGTCATCCACAGCCACTTCTGCTCCTCGTCGAAGCTCACCCGCACATCGGCTAACTCACCTGAAGTCAACGCGATCTCCTGGTGACGCAGGCGAATCAGCCGGCGATACCAGTCCAGTATCTCGGCATGTTCCCCTTCCTCCATTTCGTCCCATCGCAGCTTCGATCGCAGATAGGTCTCCTCCGCCTGCGGGTCAGGCACCTCCTCCGGCGACCAGCCAAAGGCCACGAACTCCTTGCGCCGTCCCTCCGACACGAGCCGCGCCCAGTTCCTTGTCGTGGAAATCCGTGAAGTACTGGAACGGCGTCGAGGCGGCAAACTCCTCGCCTGCAAATAACATTGGGACGAACGGACCCAGCAGCACCATCGCCGCCGCGATCTTCACCCGTCCGACGTCCACCAGATGGCTCAGCCGCTCGCCCTGCGCGCGATTGCCCACCTGGTCATGGTTCTGGATGTAGCCAAGAAATCGGTTGGCGGGCAGCGCGCCCACTGGCCGGCCGTGCTCGCGCCTGCGATGTTCCGAGTACTGCCCCTGGTAGACGAAAACCTCTGTGATCGCTTTCGCAAGATCCGCTATGGAACCGAAATCGGCATAATAGCCCGCTGTCTCCAGCGTCAGTACCGTCCACAGCGCGTGGTGGAAGTCGTCGCTCCACTGCGCATCCAGCCCATAGCCGCCCGCCTCGCGCGCCCTCACCAGCCGCGGATCGTTCAGATCGCTCTCTGCGATCACCACGTACTTCTTGCCGGTGTGATTCGAGAGGCCGCGCACCGCTTCTTCAAGCTGCTCCAGAAAATGCGTTGCCGAGCGATCGATGAAGGCGTGCACCGCATCCACCCGCAGCCCGTCGAAGTGATAATCGCCGAGCCACATCAGCGCGTTCTCGATGAAGAAACAGCGCACCTCCGCCGAGCCGGCGTCCTCAAAGTTCACCGCTCCGCCCCACGGCGTCTTGTGATGGTCCGTGATGTAGGGGCCGAATTTGCCGGTGTAATTGCCACTCGGCCCAAAGTGGTTGTAGACCACGTCGATCAGCACCGCGAGCCCCCGCGCATGCGCCGCGTCCACAAATCGCTTCACCGCATCCGGGCCGCCATAAGCCTCCAGCGGCGCATAGAGCGCCACGCCGTCATAGCCCCACCCGCGATCGCCTTCCGCAGATGCCAGCGGCATAACGCTGACATGTGTGATGCCCAGGTCGCGCAGGTACTCCAGCCTGCCGATCGCCGCATCCAGCGTTCCTTCAGGCGTAAAGGTGCCGACGTGCAGCTCGTAAATCACCGCGCTTCCGAGCGTCGGCGGATACCATTCCGCATCGCTCCAGGCAAAGGCCGAGTGGTCCACCACCTCGGACAGGCCATGTACCCCATCCGGCTGCCGCGCCGAACGCGGATCCGGCACCGGCTTCTCGTCACCGTCGATCAGAAAGCCATATCGCGAGCCCGCATGTGCCGCCTCCACTGTCGCCGCCCACCAGTCGCGCGGCTCCCGTTCCATCGCGTGCTGTTCTCCGTCCACCAGTACGGAGACACGTTTCGCCCGCGGAGCCCATACTCGAAACCTGTGCATGTTCGATTGTCCTCAGAAGGTCTGCTTCCTGTGTAGGATGCAGCATCGGGCGTCATTTTCCGGAGCGCCATCCACCCGGACGCACGACTTTCGCAATCTCAATATCCGTCATGGTGACAAAAAACTCTGATCGAGGCACCGTTCGCGTCGGCATCTCCGGCTGGACCTATGCGCCATGGCGCGGTGTCTTCTATCCCAAAGGCTTGCGGCAGGCGGGCGAGCTCGCCTACGCCGGCCGAGCGTTTCTCCACGATCGAGATCAACGGCACCTTCTACTGCATGCAGCGGCCTTCCAGCTTCGCCTCGTGGGCCGCGGCGACTCCACCAGACTTCGTTTTCAGCGTGAAGGGATCGCGCTTCATCACTCACATGCTCAAGCTCCGCAACGCGGAGCAGGCACTCGCCAACTTCTTTGCCTCCGGCCTGCTGGCGCTCGGGCCGAAGCTCGGCCCCATCCTTTGGCAATTCCCGCCGAATTTTTCGTTCAACCCGCCCGTGCTCGAGGCATTCTTTCAACTGCTGCCCCAGACCACCGTAGACGCTGCAATCCTCAGCCGCCGTCACGACCATCGCGTCGAAGGCCGCGCCCTCACCGAAGCAGACGAGAATCGCCCTCTCCGCCACGCCATGGAAATCCGCCACCCAAGTTTTCTCTCCGAGGATTTCATTCGCCTGCTGCGCCAGTATCGCGTGGCGCTCGTCTGCGCCGATACAGTCGCATGGCCGCGTCTGGTGGATGTCACCGCGGATTTCGTGTATTGCCGCCTCCATGGCTCAGAGGAGCTCTACGCCAGCGGTTACGGGCCGAAAGCCATTGCCACCTGGGCCGATCGCATCGTCGCCTGGGCGACAGGCAATCCGCCCAGCGGCGAGCGTGTGCTGCCCTTCAGCGATTTCGAAGCCCAGCCTCACGATGTGTACGTCTATTTCGACAATGATGCGAAGGTCCGCGCGCCGGTCGATGCCTTGAGTCTCGAACGCCGCCTCGCAAAGCTCGGCATCCCTGAGCCGCCGAAATCGGAGCACACGATTCCCGCCGCGCGGCAGCCCAGAAGGCTTCTTGATTCACCGATACACCGCTCGCACTGCATCCAGCGTCGGGAGAAACACCGGATGCACCTCCACCGCTAACCGTCCCGGCGCGGACCCCGGGATCGTTCTGCGCCACCGCCAACGCCGCTTCGATTGTCTCCGCCGCAATCAGCAGCACTCCGGCCAGGTCGCTTTCATCGAGCACCGGACCAGCCGCGATGTAACGTTCCCGCCTCCGACTGCTCGCGCAGATACGCCAGATGTCGCGGCAGCAGCTCCGCCGCCTCCGCACCTTCGATTTCATTCCAGCGCGGCCCGCGCCGCAGCAGGCCAAGAAAATAGGGCTTCAGGTTCTTCGGCACATCGCGCATGCCGGTTTCTTTCGGATTTCGCTCTTCCGTCATCGCACCTCGCAAGCACCATCATGCCATCCGCCCCGCAGACGTTATGGTGACAATCCGTGTTTGTGCCTTGCGTTATGCTCCCCTCATCGTGCGCATCCCGCCCCTTGTTCTCGCCTGCGTGGTCGTGACATGCACATTGCATGCGCAGAAACATTCCGCCTCTCCGCAAACAAGAACGTTCGTCGGCTCCGTCGCATGCAAGTCCTGCCACGAAAAGGCCTACCAAGGCTGGCGTCAGACTCGCATGGCCAACGTCATCCGCGATCCAAAGCTGCATCCTGAGGCGGTACTCGCCGACTTCATTCACCCAGACCCGGTTCGTACCTTCACGCTCGATCAGGTCGCGTTCGTCTATGGCAGTCGGTGGAAGCAGCGTTATTTTGAGAAGCGCGGCCGCGACTACTTTCCACTTCCCGCACAATGGGACATCGAGCATCGCAAGTGGCTGCCCTACCATGTCGCCGACGGGACCGACTGGTGGACGCCCTACTACGGCAAGGCGAACACCGAACGGCCCACTGGCCCCACCTGCGACGGCTGCCACTCGGTGAATTACAGCCTCGCCACCCGCCAGGTGACGGAGTGGAATGTCGGCTGTGAGAAATGCCATGGTCCAGGCAGCGAGCACGTTGCGCATCCCACCGTGAACAACATCGTCAATCCGGAGCGCCTTGACTATGTGCGCGCCAACGACGTCTGCATGCAGTGCCACACCCAGGGACGGCCCGTCTCACTTCCCCTCCACGGCGAATATCCAGACTGGCCCGTCGGCTACCTTCCGGGCGATCGCCTCGCAGACTTTTGGCACCTGGAAGAGGCCAAGTCCGGCACGCAGGATTTCTATTTCTTTCGCGACGGGAGCGCCCATAAGAACCGCATGCAGGGCAATGACTTCGTCCAGAGCACCATGTACCACCGCGGTTTGCGCTGTTTTGATTGCCATCAAGTGCACAGCAACCGCAACCCATCCAATCTGATCGCAACCGGCAACGAACTATGCCTCAGCTGCCACACCAAAGAAAATCCTGCCGGACTGAAGGGTACCCTCTCCGAGCACACCCATCACGCGGAGAACAGTGCCGGCAGCCAATGCACCGCGTGTCACATGCCGAATATCGCCCAGACGCTTGGCAACAAGCAGCAGGGCGACATCTTTGTCGCGAGCCATACGTTCCGCTTTCTCTCACCTGTCCTGACAGAAATCTCCGGCGTGCCCAATCCATGCATTGGCTGCCACAAGGGTAAGACGAACGCATGGGCGACCGCGCAGTTGCGTTCCTGGACTAGCGCGAGTCCATGGCGTGTAGCAAACTGAGACCGCTTTCAAAGCCTTTAAAATGGACCCATGCCCGCCGAGCGCCTTTACTACGCCGACTCAGCACTCATCCAGTTCACGGCCACGGTGACCGAAATTCGCGAGCGCTCGCGCAGCGGCGGCACATCCATCTGGCAGGTCGCCCTCGATCGCACCGCCTTTTATCCCACCAGCGGGGGGCAGCCCCACGATACCGGCGCGCTGGCCGCCACTGCTCCCAGCGGCGCGCGCCTGGAAGCACCAGTTATCGATGTGGAAGAGGACGAGCAAGGTGAGGTATGGCATTTGACGCCGAAGCCTCTGCTCGCCGGCACGCAAGTCGAAGGCCTCATTGACCGGCAGCGCCGCCTCGATCACATGCAGCAGCACTCCGGCCAGCACCTGCTCTCGGCGCTTTTCTATCGGGAGTTCGGCGCGCTCACCATCTCATTTCATCTTGGCGACACTGCTTCTACGATCGACCTCAATACGGAATCGCTGGATGCCACGCAATTCGCCCGCATCGAACGGCTGGCCAACGAGATTGTCGCCGAAGCCCTGCCCCTCGATCACCGTTTCGTCAGCTCCGATGAGGCCCATCGCCTGTTGGCCGAGGGCAAGCTCCGCAAGCTGCCGCCACGGTCTGGAGATATTCGTCTCATCATCATTCCTGGGCACCCCGCCGGCGAAGCCGCTGATCATCGCGAGCTCGACGTCAACGCGTGCGGTGGCACCCACGTGACGTCAACCAGTCACATCGGTGCGGTGCTCATCCGCGGCACGGAGCGCGTCCGCCAGTCCACGCGCGTCAGCTTCCTATGTGGAAATCGCGCTATCGCGGCGGCACGTGCTGACGACGCCCTGCTCACGCAACTCAGCCGGGAGCTTTCTGCTCCCCGGCCCGATCTGCCAGCAGCGCTCATGCGCCTCAAATCCGAAGCCCGCGCCGCAGCCAAGGAGCGCCAGAGTCTGCGCGAAGAGCTGGCCAACTACCATGCGGCACGCCTGCTGGTGGAAGAGCCGCCCCAGAACGATCTGCGCATCGTCCGCCGCATCTTTACTGACCGCGATGCCGACTACATCAAGCTGCTCGCCAGCCGCATCGCCAGCGCCGCAGCCCATACCGTGGCGCTGCTCGCCTCGACCCAACGAACCGGCCAGCAGTCGGACGAGCCAGCGCCTGTGGTGCTCGCGTGCAGCCCGGAGCCCGGCCGGCATGCCGGAGAATTGCTGCGCTCAGCCCTCTCCGCCTATGGCGGCCGCGGAGGAGGCTCAGCCACGCTCGCCCAGGGCCTGGCACCGGCCGACCAGCTCACGGCCGTGCTCGACGCGCTGGAGGCGATGCTGCGCCCGAAAGCCGTTCCTGCCGGTCTGAAGGGAGGAGTTCGCGCCTGGGTCGGCTTGCTGCTATATTCGGGAAAGCATCTCCCGCCATTTTTCCGTGGGGCTATAGCTCAGCTGGGAGAGCGCGTCGTTCGCAACGACGAGGTCGTCGGTTCGATCCCGACTAGCTCCACCAAATCCTTAGAAACAAATAACTTGATATCCAGAGTGGAGCGCGACCGTGCGTATTCAAGGGCATCGACTGCGTGTTGACGCAGGCTAGGCACTGCACGTGAGCGACCGAAGGAAGCGATTTCACAGAACGCGCCACAGGCGCAGTTGCGCGGACGGCCAGTCCTATTTCTCGATCTCCACGCCGCGCCAGAAGGCGATGTGGTTTTTCACATGCTTCGCGGCCGGCTTTGGGTCGGGATAGTACCAGGCGGCATCCTGGTTCTCCTGGCCATCCACAAGGATCGTGTAGTAGCGGGCCTGCCCCTTCCATGGGCAGGTCGACGTGGTGGAACTGGGACGCAGATATTCGCGGTTTACCGAGACGTCCGGGAAATACAGGTTCCCTTCCACGGTTTCTACTGTGTCACTCTCCGCGATTACCTTGCCATTCCAGATCGCCTTCGCCATCGTCTATGTCGCCTTCTCCAGGAGTTGCACCTCGGCGCTTCGCCCGAGGCCACGCAGTACAGTAACAGATTCTTCATGGCTGCGGTTAGAGATCACGCAAACCGCGCGGAGGAGCCGCGGCGCGTTCACTAAGGAAGGTCTTCTGAGCGCCGGCCGACCGCTCAATCCGGGCGCTGGATATCCGGAAGCGGAGGCAACCTGCCGTGCGGCCATCCGCTTCTTAGTGGAGCCTGCATTGCCTCCAGCTTCTGCCGTGCCGTGCCGCTGCGATCGGTCAACTTTTCGATCTGCACCATGAAATTCGGCGACTGCTTGCGGATTTCCGGCAGATAGGGCCAGAACTTTGCGGCAATGAAGAACGGCTCTGCATTGGCTTCCACAAAGAGGTCCGGCGCGAGCACCCCGTGGTTTACCAGTGCCGCAGCCATCTCCCAGTAAGAGGTCACCTGGCGCAACCAGCAATTCGTCTCCGAGCCAGAATCGTTGAGGACGACTAATATCTCTTCCGCTGAGTCCGGGCCAGAACTCCGCCCGTCATCCACGCGCGGGCCTTGCGCAGTACCGGCTCCTGCCGCAGTTCATACAGCTTCAGGATGGTCGACTGCGTCTTCACGGGCTGCAAGCGTACTTTCCATCGATGGTCCTCTTCATCCAGCTCAGGCGACCGGCTGCGCTGCCTCTTCTGTCTGTCTTCTGGGCCTGGCGCGCTGGCGCGCCTCTTCCGCGGGAGCGTCCCGCAGCCGCTTCGAGTAGTGGCAGGTCACGCCCGTCTCCTCTTCCGCGCCCTTCTTCTTGCGCTTGCTTCCTCTTTTCGTCCGCTGCAGCCGGCTTTTTGTTGTTGGGGCAGGTCAGGTACACGCCGGACTTCAGCGTCTTCTCGATCAGATACGGTGAGCCGCACTCCGGGCACTTCTTCGGCACCGGCTTGCCATTGGCCGTAAAGTCGCACTTGGGATAGCGGGTGCAGCCATAGAACGTCGTCCCGAAACGTGTCTTGCGCTCGGCGATATCGCCTTCGCCGCACTTCGGGCACTTCATTCCTTCCACGAGGTTCTGCTTGATGTACTTGCACTCCGGATAGCCGGAGCAGGAGACGAACTCGCCGAAGCGCCCCGTGCGCCGCACCAGGTCCTTGCCGCAGACGGGGCAGGGCTCGCCGATCGGTACGGGCGGTTTCTGCTGCTCGCGGCTGCTCAACCGGCGAACGGTCTTGCAGGGCGGATCTTCGTTGTATCCCGGACACGCCATGAACGGCCCGAATGGCCCGTTGCGCAGCACCATCACACGGCCGCACGCCTCGCAGTACTCATCTTCCTTCTCGTCCGGATTTTCAAGCTGCGGCTTGGCTGCGAAGTTCTCCTTGGTAAAGGTGCAGCTGTCCTTGTCCTTCTTGTTGTAGGTGCTGCACGCATAGAACGAGCCGAACTTACCCCACTTGAGGACCAGCGGCGCGCCGCACCGATCGCACTTCTCGTCGGTGGGCTGCTCCATCCGCTTGATGTTCTCCATGTGCTTCTCGGCATGCTTCAGCTCCTTCTTGAAGTAGTCGTAGAAGGCCTTCAGCAGATCGGTCCAGCGCTCCTTGCCGTCTTCAATGTCATCCAGCTCCCCTTCGAGCTTCGCCGTGTACTCCGGATCGAAGATGTAGGGGAAGTTCGCCACCAGCAGATCGGTCACTACCAGGCCGATCTCCGTCGGAACAAACTTGCCGGAGCGCCCCTGGCCCACCTTCTGCACGTACTCGCGCTCCTGGATGGTCGAAAGAATGGTTGCGTAGGTCGAAGGGCCGGCCGATGCCCCGCTCCTCCAGCGTCTTCACCAGCGAAGCTTCGTTGTAGCGCGGCGGCGGTTCAGTAAACTTCTGATCGTGCTTTAATTCCTGAAGCGTAAGTGGCTGGCCTGCATTGAGATCGGGCAGCTTGTTCTTCAGCGCCTCATCATCATCGTCCTTTGCGTCCTTGGCCTCTTCGTAGACCTTCAGATAGCCGTCGAACTTCAGGATCGATCCGGTCACGCGGAAGTCATAACGGCGGTCCGCCTCGCGCTTCGACATCCACGATGGTCTGGTCAAAGACCGCCGGCACCATCTGCGACGCCACAAAGCGTCGCCAGATGAGCTGGTAGAGCCTGAACTGCTCATCGCTCAGATAGCGCCGGACCGACTCCGGCGTATGCCCTACTTCGGTCGGGCGGATCGCCTCGTGCGCGTCCTGCACATCTTTCTTGCTCTTGAAGGTATTCGGCGACTCCGGCAGATAGCTTGAGCCGAGCTCCTTGCCGATGTACCCGCGCACCTCGGCGATCGCATCGGGCGAGACGCGCGTCGAATCGGTACGCATGTAGGTGATCAGGCCTTCCGTACCCTCCGAGCCAAGTTCCACGCCCTCGTAGAGCCGCTGCGCGATACCCATGGTGCGCTTCACGGAAAAGCCAAGCTGCCGTGAAGCATCCTGCTGCAGGCGGCTGGTGGTGAACGGCGCGGCGGGATTCTTGCGGCGCTCCTTGCGCTCGACCTCGCGCACCGACCATTTCGCCTTTTCGAGCGCGGCCAGAACTTCCTTCGTGATTCGCTCGTCCGGCAGCGCATTGCCGCTGACCGTATCGACCTTTGCGCTCTCGCCATCGATGCCGACGAAGCGCGCCGTGAACAAACCGCCGTCCTTCGCATCCACCTTCAGGTCGGCATCGATGGTCCAGTACTCGACCGGATTGAATGCCTTGATCTCGCGCTCGCGTTCGACAATCAACCGCAGCGCCACCGTCTGCACGCGGCCCGCGGAAAGCCCGCGCCGAACCTTGTCCCACAGCAGCGGCGAGATCTGGTAGCCCACGATGCGGTCCAGCACGCGCCGCGTCGTCTGCGCATCGACCAGATTGCGGTCCACCTGGCGGGGATGCTCGAAGGCCGCACGAACGGCCTTGGGCGTGATCTCGTTGAAGGTCACGCGCTGAATGGAATTCTTTGGCGACACCTCGCGCAGCTCGTCTTCGAGGTGCGCGGCGATCGCCTCGCCTTCGCGGTCCGGGTCAGGCGCCAGATAGATGTTGGTCATCTTGCCCGCAATCTTTCGCAGGCGATCGACGATCTTCACCTTGTCCGGCATCACGATCAGGTCCGGCTCAAAGGTGCCGTGTTCCAGCTCGACGCCGATCTTGTTTTTTGGCAGGTCCTTGACGTGGCCGATAGACGCCTCGACGACGAAGTCTTTGCCCAGATATTTCCCGATGGATTTCGCCTTTGCCGGCGATTCGACAATAACCAGTGATTTACTCATTGCTTCCCTTCACTTCCGCCTGCTCTCCGTTCCGGCCGCGGATCTGCCGGTGCGCCCTCTACGAGCGACGCTACATTGTGCCTGCTGCTGGCAAATTGTTGTACCGCTCGCAGGCAATTTCCGAACGCTACCACGCGCTGCCGTCCCTGTCCAAACCGTTCAGGCTGCCGGACATCATTCGGCGCATGCGCAATGCATCAGACGCGCTTCATGCCCGGAGGGTGCGAATTTCCTTCTGTGGATATAACCAGAGACACAAGATACGTCAGCGCCGGGCAGGCCGTTCCCTCACATGCGCCGGACGTAGTTCTTGCCTGGAAGCTGCCGGATATGGTTGTTCAGCTCCAGCTCGAAAAGCGCTGTAAATATCTCAGCAGAGGTCACTTGCCCCTCAAGCCGCTCCAGCAGCTCCTCGATCTGGACCGCCTCATCCATGCGCAGCATACCGTACACGGCGGCTTCCGGAGGGCTCAAGGGAGGACCGGCGGGTAATGCCGATTCGCCCTGCCGCAGTAATGATGCAGTTACCCCCGCCTCGGATTCGTCTCCGGATGCGAAAAGACTGTCCTGCACCCCCTGCGCCGGACGCCGGCCGCCCTCCAACTCCAGCCGAATCTGTGACGGAAGCTCCTCCCAGACGTCCTCCCAGGTAGCCACCAGCTTGGCGCCCTGCTTGATCAGCGTATTCGGGCCCCAGGCGTTCCGGCTGGTCACGTTTCCGGGAACGGCATAAACGTCCCGGTTCTGCTCCAGCGCGCAGCGCGCCGTCACGCGGGTGCCGCTCTGCTCGCCCGCCTCCACCACCAGAACGCCCACGCTCATGCCGCTGATGATCCGGTTGCGTAGAGGAAAATTCTGCGGCGCCGGGAAGGTGCCCATCGGCTGCTCCGAGATGATCGTGCCGCCGGACATGACAATGTCCTCCGCCAGCCGCTTATTCTCCTTCGGGTACACGACATCCAGTCCCGTACCCCAGACGGCCACCGTGCGGCCTGCCTGCGCTCAGCGCGCCCTTATGAGCCGCAGTATCGACGCCGCGCGCCATGCCGCTCAGGATCACCATGCGCCGCGCTGCCAGATCGCGAGACAACATCTCCGCCATGCCGGTGCCGTACGGGCTCGGCGCGCGCGTGCCCACCACCGCAATTGCCGGCCGGGAGAGAAGTCCACGATCGCCCCGCACCCACAGCACCGGAGGCGGATCGAAGATTTCCCGCAGCCGCTCGGGATAATCGGCATCGGTACAATGTCATCAGGCTGCAGCCGCTCTCCGAGATGGCCTGCCACTCCTGCTCAGCAGCCTTGCGCGCCTTGCCCTCAGCGATAAACCGCGCGGACACCACGGGAATCTGCAGCGCTTCGAGCGCCGTCAATGGAAGCTGAATAATGTCCGCCGGCTTCGCGCATGCCGCGTACCGCGCGATGAATGCGGCGCGGACCAAGGCCAGGCGTAAGCGCCATCGCGAGCCAGGCCAGAGTGGTTTCGGTTGCAGGAGGGGAGACGCAGATTGTCTGTGGGCCCGGCATTACTCGATGCTAGGTGAGCCTAGGAACACGAAGCGATCCGACAATGCGGCAAGGGGGTACGGACCGTCAGCCGGTACACTATGCAGTGACGACCCGCCTTCGTATCGCAGCCATTCGTTTTCTGAATCCCGCGCCGCTGATGTGGGACTTTGATCACCCGCCCCACGCTATCCCGCTCGCAACCCGCTATGACATCGAAAGCATGATGCCCGCACAATGCGCGGAGCGTCTCGCCGCTGGCACGGCCGATTTGGGTCTTGTTCCCGATCACCGCCTTTGCGCACAGCCCGGAACTCCGCATCGTGCCAGGCTGCGCCATTGCTTCCAAAGGCGCAATCCGCTCGCTGCTGCTGATCGTGCGCGCGTCCACCGGCCTCGGAGAGTGTGCGCAGCATTGCGACCGATACCTCCTCCCGCGCCACACGCGCGTATGTGCAGGTGATGGCCTCGCGCTTCTGGAAAATTCCCGCGTTCTTCCAACCGCACCCGCCCGATCTGGACGCCATGCTCGCCGCCTGCGATGCCGCGCTGCTCATCGGCGATCCTGCCCTGCTCGCGCTTGAAGACCGCGCGGCTCGGCAGCAGCGCACAGGCGAAGAACTGCTGTACCTCGATCTGGGTGCGGAGTGGCGCAAACTCACTGGCCTGCCCTGGATCTCCGCGCTGTGGGGTGTGCGAGAGAACGCGATCCGCTCGGTTTCACAACGTGAACAGCTCCTTAGCGATCTTGTTGGATCGCGTGATGCTGGTCTTGCCCACATTGACGATTTGGCCGACGAATGGGCCATGCACATCGAAGTGCCGCGCGCCACCATCCATATCTATCTGAGCAAAAACATCCACTACATCCTCGATGACGACTGCCTCGACGGTCTCACGCGCTTCTATGAGCTTGCAGCCGAGTGCGAAGTGTTGCCTGCCATGCGCCGATCTGCCCCTGCTCTGAATCGTCAAAGCCTGCACAGCCTGAGAGCGCTTCCGCGCGTCCAAGAGCGTACGCCCGGTGAATGCTGACCGTTCGGGCTCTGGATCGAATGAGGCAATCGTGAACAAAGCTCTGCTGGCCGCTGCTCATCAATGCTGCGACGAAGCATCGTGCGATGCACTGGCTCGTCCACCTGGGAGCAGTCGGGCTCTTCGGCATCTCAATGCTTGACGCCTGCCCGTTTCCCTTACCCATTCCGGGAACGGCTGACCTGCTGCTGCTGATTCTGATCGCCCGCCGTGGAAATCCATGGTTGCTCGTCGCTTTGGCGGTCATCGGCGCGGTAATAGGCGCGTTCACCACCTGGTCGGCAGGCAAAAAAGGGGGCGAAGCCGCCCTGCGTCACTACGTGCCAGAACGCTACTACGACCGCATTACGGGCTGGGTCAAGAAGCATGGAGCCGCCGCGGTCGCGGTGTCTGCCATCAACCCGCCTCCGGTTCCCCTGATGCCGTTCCTCGCTGCCGCCGGAGCTCTGGGTGTGACCCGCGGCCGCTTTCTCATCGCATTTACCGTGGCACGCACCGCGCGCTATGCCGTTGTCGCCTGGCTGGGCGTGCAGTACGGACGCCAGATGATCCGCTGGTGGAATCACTATCTAGCGGACTATTCGGGAGCCATCAGCTGGGGCATCCTGGCGCTTTTCATCGCGGCATTCGGCTGGGCCTTCTGGAAGTGGCATCAGAACCGCGGACGCCATACACCCGCAACCCGCGCACTCCTAAGCGATTGGGCTTATTTCGGCAGCGGTCGCGAGATCACACAGGCATTCACGCCGCCGATGCCGCTTGAAAGTTTGCCGGCGAGCCCTTCCGCCGTCACGCAGCTATCCGCGAAAACATACTGCCCATGAATGCCGGCAATCGCCGGGTTCAGCGATTCCTCGGTAAGCAGCGTCGGGAAGAGGTGGCCGGTCACGTAACCCAGGTACTGAGCAGTTAGCTCCCAGCCGCCGCCGGCGCTCATGCCATGGCCGAAGGTTCCTTTGCGGGCGGTGACCATCACGGTATCCGGCAACATGGTGCGCAGCGTGCTGATCTCGGCGTAATCGCCCGGGGTGGCCGTGGCATGCAGGTCCCAGGTGCGGATCTGCTGCGGCGTGGCGTGCGCCTCTTCAAGTGCCTGACGGATGGCCGCCTGCGGACCCTGGAATCGAGGGCGTGATGATGTGGTGCGCGTCAGAGCTGACGCCGGCCGCGACCGGCTCCATCCCGATCGGCTTCATGCCCTTTTCCTGCAGATATTCCATATCGCCGACGATCCACACCACCGAGCCGCCCGCGACATGCGTGCCCTGCAGTTGTGTCAGCGGGTTCGATACCTGCCGGCTGGCGGAGAGCACGCGTGCGCCGTAGAACGAGCCGACGATCAGCGGATGCGGCGGCGGATCGGTAGCACCGACGACGACGACCTTGGCATCGCCGCGCTCGATGGCCTGCATGGCGAGCCGCAAAGCCACTCCGAAGGTCGAGCAGGCCGCGACCGGCGCGAATGCGAGACCGGTGATGTGTCCCAGAATGGAAACCTGTGAGGCCGGGGTGTTGTGGATATTCCAGATGAGGTTGGCCGAAATCTTCCACGGCGGATCGGGCGCGCCCCACTTCTCCTGCAGCCGCGCATGCCGCTTGCCGCGCTCACGCGATGACATGGAGCTTGCCCTGCTCCACGCTGGCCTTCCATCACCAGTGAATCGATGGCCGCGGCTTCGTTCAGGTACTCGCGCAACTCGGGCGAGCGCGCCATCCAGTATGCTTCCCACGCAAGCGACAATTCGAACAGGTCGCCCTCGGACTCGGCGGGATTCAGCGGGACATCGTCCAGCCCCTTGAGCTCTCCGTGCGAGATAGGCGCCGAGCGCGCTGTTGTTCTCCCGGCTGCCCCAGAAGCGGTTCCATCGCTGCTGCGCCAGATGTAGCGTCACGCTGGACTGGTACATTGTCTCGACCGAGCCAAGACCTGTCCCGATGTAGACGTGCGCCTGGCCGCCCAGCTCCTGCATCAGTTTTTCGAGCCCGGAATTCTGCTCCAGCGCCTGGATAAACGCGCCAATCGCGTAAAGCGACGGGTTATCCATCTTCTCTTTCAGATTCTGATAATGGCGCGGCGCGAAACGAGCATCGATCCAGCGCTTGTAGTCCTCGAAGCGAAACTCCGGCTCACCTACCAGAAAATTGCTAGGACCGAAGCCTTCAAACGGCGTAAGCCAGCTCTCGGATTTCTCCAGATTGCGCGCGAATGCGCCGATATTGGGCGATTTCGGCGCCACGATGCCCCATCCGAACACGCCGACGCGCGTCGGTTTTGGGCCGTCAGCGTGGTAATTCGGAGAAGCTGGCTGTGCAGCGGAAGATGCAACGGAATCGGGGCTCGTCGTCAACTCGGCTGGGCTCATGGCTGAGCCCTTTGATTCTCGCCGACGGCACGCATCATGTGTCCACGCGCCGCAGCAAAAGGCTTGTGTTGTTGAAGTTATGAAACCCGCTCTCGCGGAGGAGATCGCGAAGGAGCGCTTCAGTGCACCGGGTGGCCTACTGCGCCCGGAGTGACCCGTTACCGTTGCTTCCTTCCGGACCTGGCGGGGTTGGCGGGATTCCGTCGCGTAGGACCCGGCACTCCAAAAGAATATCACCGCGAGAACGAGCTACTCCGCGCTCCGCTAAAATAGCTGAGGTGAACCCCACCGACATTCTGGAAGCACCTCCAATCGCGCCAGAGGCCACTTCTGCGCGTCCGCGTGTCGGATTTGTCAGCCTGGGCTGTCCGAAGAACCTGGTCGACAGCGAGGTCATGATGGGGCTGCTGGACCGCGCAGGCGCGGAGCTGACGGCCGACCCCGAAGCGGCAGAGATCCTCGTCGTCAACACCTGCTCGTTTATCGATTCGGCCAAGCAGGAATCGGTCGACACCATCCTCGAGATGGCACGAGCACAAGACCGGCGGGCCGGGCGCGCAAACTGATCGTTGCCGGTTGCCTGGTGGAGCGCTATCGCGACGAGATCCGCAAGAACATCCCGGAAGTGGACGCGGTGGTCGGGACGGGCGAATTGGAGTCGATTCTGACGGCGGCCGGCTTCGCACCGCCAGCCGCAACCGCACCGCAGCTCGTGAACATCACGCTTGACTTCGCCGGCAATCCCGCGCCACGCGCCTGCGGACGCAGCGGCCTCCCGCGCCGAGGGCGATCTGCGCGAGCAGCAGGGCCGCTTCGCGCGCGATGCATGGGACGGCGCGTCTCCGGCGCTGCCAACCTATCTCTACGACGAGACGACGCCCCGCCTGCTCGCGACCGGCAAGACCTCCGCATATCTCAAGATCGCCGAGGGCTGCGACCATCCCTGTTCCTTCTGCGTGATCCCGAACCTGCGCGGCAAGTTCCGCTCGCGCCGCTTCGAGTCGGTCGTCGCGAGGCGGAGCAGCTTGTCGCGCGTGGCGTGCGAGAGATCACGCTCATCGGCCAGGACACCACCTGCTACGGCGAAGACTTCGGACTGAAGGACGGTCTGGCGGCGCTGCTCGATCGTCTGGCGCAGATCGAAGGACTGAGGTGGCTACGCTTCCTCTACGCCTATCCGAACAAGATCACGGGCCGGCTGCTCGATACCATCGCGAAGCACGATCGCATCGTGAAGTACATGGACGTGCCGCTGCAGCATGCCGCCGCGCCGGTGCTGAAGCGCATGCGCCGCGGCGCGAATGCGGAGATCTTCCTGAAGACGCTTGAAAAAGTTCGCGCCGCTGTTCCTGGCATCGTGCTGCGCACCAGTTTCATCGTCGGCTTCCCCGGCGAGACAGCCGAGGATCACGCTGCGCTGATGGATTTCGTCCGCGACGCGAAGTTCGACTGGATGGGCGCATTTGCCTACTCCGACGAAGAGGGCTCGCACGCATACGCATTCGAGAAGTCGCTCAAGGTTCCGAAGCGCACCATTGAGGCACGCCGCCGCGCGCTGATGAAGCTGCAGCAGTCGATCAGCCGCGAGCGCAAGCGGCAATGGATCGGCCGGACGATGGACATCCTGGTCGAAGGCGAGAGCGAGGAGACGCCGCTGTTGTGGGAGGGCCGCTCCCAGTTCCACGCACCGGAGATCGATGGCAAGGTGTACATCAACGACTTCGGGCCGCACGAGACGTTGGTGCCCGGCACCTTTTATCGCGCAGAGATCATGGAAGCGCACGACTACGACGTGGTCGCGCGCGTCATCGAATAAAGTTCAGGAGTCGTTATGTCTGAAGCGAAGCAGAAAATCCTTCGCTGCCCCATCTGCAAGACGATCGTGCCCCTTGACGATCCCAACGTGCCGTTCTGCAGCGACCGCTGCCGGGTCATCGATCTGGGCAAGTGGGCGAGCGGCGAGTACCGCATCTCCTCACCCATCCTCGACCCCGAAGTGCTGGAGGATATCGACCAGGCGACACTGCGACGTGCCCAGCAGGAGAACGATGCTGATGAACGATGAACGCCCCATGGCCCGATGAACGATAGACCTTCCGCAGTGCCGGCAACTGGCAAGAAGACGCTGTGGGCGTGGGCGGTCGGGACGTTCTTCGGCGCTGGCCTGCTCAAGCCCGGGCCGGGAACGTGGGGCTCCGTTGCGGCGTTGCTGCTGTGGGCGTTCGCCATCTGTTCATCGATATCCAGACGCCATATCCGGCGCGAAAGGGACTTACTGCTGCTGACCGTCTACCTGCATCGGCACCCTGGTCGCCGTTATCCTCGCAACCGCCATCGGCATCCCCGCCGCAACCCGTGTCGCACAGGAATCCGGCCGCGAAGACCCCGGCCACGTCGTCATCGACGAAGTCGCCGGCCAATGGCTGACGCTAGTGGTCTGCCGTCCAGACTGGCCGCACGCCCTCCTAGCCCTTGCGCTCTTCCGCCTCTTCGACATCACCAAGCCGTGGCCCATCCGGAAACTGGAGGCGCTGCCCGGCGGCTGGGGCATCATGCTGGACGATCTCGCGGCAGGATTCCTTGGCCTGATCGTGCTGCTCGTCATCCAGCACTGGTGGTGACGAACGTTTCACAACTAATGAGATAAGCTGTGGCGGGTCAGGCAACGCTGCTTTGGACTGATTCAGTAGACTCCAGGGCTTGGTGGTGAGGATGATGCTTTTGTCACGCGGTTCCCTGCTGCGCGCCGTCGCAATTGCGCCGTTCTGCTTTGCGCTCGCTCCGTGCGTCACCACAGGCGCCGTCCGCACAGGAGCGAGCCCTATGCCTTCCAGGTGCGGATCACTCTCTCCGATAAGGCCGCCGCGACATTGAAGCGCCTGAACGAAGGCGATCGTCATCTCCGGCTTCGTACTCCGGCGACCCGAAGCCCTCCGCAAAGCGGCACGCCGACCAGATCGGCCAGATCGCATTGGGCATCCAGAACTTCGAAATACCCGGCCGCCCGGCGACCGTGATCGTCTCCGGCTCCCACGTAAAGCGCGGCCGCATCGCCTGGATTCGCGGACCAGTCCTCCTGAACGTGAATGCCTATTCGGCACGGCATAGCGGGCCGGACAACATCCTGAGCTGCGACTTCTTCGACGGACGGCTGCGCGATGCGGCATCGCCGCACGTTCCGATCCATTGCTCGTTGATTGTTGAAAAGACGCAACCGAAGCACTTGTCGTGATGCGCTGCCGGAGAATCCGTCCGCCATACCGTCAATGATTCCGCGGCTTTTCGCGTCTAAGCTGGCAGACGTAGACTGAGGCAGAGATGATCCGCATCGCCAAATCCGACCACGCCAATTCGCAGGCTCCCCGCATTGATTCCGTCACGCCGGACGCCGCACTGCCCGGCGCCGAGGTGGAGCTGGCAGGCAGCGCCCTCGGACCAGTGGCGGAGCGACGGCCGCTGGCGGTGGTCGATGGCTCGCTCGCACCTGTTCTGCTGAGCCGGCCAACGCGCATGAGCATACGAGTGCCGGAAAGCGCGGAGATTGGCCGGCTGGAGGTGCGCCAGAACGGCGCGACCAGCAACGCCGTCACCC
Source organism: uncultured Acidobacteriaceae bacterium (assembly GCA_963797895.1). GTDB lineage: Bacteria > Acidobacteriota > Terriglobia > Terriglobales > Acidobacteriaceae > KBS-83. Next base: position 174,602 of record CAWCRD010000002.1, on the reverse strand, counting down.
TTAAAATTGGCCGGCTGCTGGCCGAAAACGTGAACCCCGTCTCCAGCCCGGTAGTCGATGCCGAAGGCAATGTCTACACCACGCTTTCTGGCCAGCGCGGCGAGAAAATGCCGGTCTCTATCTACCGCATCTCGCCCGAAGGCGACATGGACAGCTTCGCCACCGACATCGTCAACCCCACGGGACTTGCGCTCGATACGGACGGCGTGCTCTATGTCACGTCCCGCCACGAGGGCACGATCTACCGCATCACGCCCGAAGGCGCAAGCTCCGTCCTGGTCGAGAGTATGGGCGTCGCCACCGGGCTGGCTTTCGATCCGGAAGGCAATCTCTACTGCGGCGACCGTTCGGGCACTATCTTCAAGATCGCGCGCGACCGCCAGATCTTCGTCTTCGCCACGCTGGAGCCGAGCGTCGCTGCTTACCATCTCGCCTTCGGCCTGGACGGCACGCTCTTCGTCTCCGGTCCCACCACCTCCAGCAACGATGCGGTTTACGCCATCGACCGCGACGGCACCGCGCGCAGTCTACTATCGCGGTCTGGGGCGTCCGCAGGGCATGGCCGTGGACATTGCCGGCTCGCTCTATATCGCGGCCTCGCATCGCGGGCGGCGTGGCGTGCTGCGGCTGCCGGTCGATCGTGCGCCCGAGGACGAGCCAGAACTGGTCATCAGCGGCAGCGGGATCGTGGGCCTTGCGTTCAGTCCGTCCAGCAGCGCCATCGTGGCCACGCACACAGCCATTTATGATGTGGCGTTGGGCGTGGAAGGGCTGCGTTTCCTCTAACTGAGTTAGCTGATCCGCACGCACCGCATCCCACCCTGCAGTCATTTCGGAAGGTGACCCACCCGCATGCTCGCTGAAACTATCGCCGTCGGCTCGGAGATGCTGACGCCGTTTCGCCAGGACACAAACTCTCTCTTCATCACGGAACGCTTGAACGAAATTGGCGTGAAGGTCGCCTTCAAGACCACGGTCGGCGATCGCATGGAGCACCTCGTCAACGCGGTGCGCACGCGCCGCGGCACGTGTGACATCGTCGTCATTATGGGCGGCCTCGGCCCTACGCAGGATGATCTGACGCGCCAGGCGGTAGCGGAGGCGATGGGCATCCATATCCGGCGCAATGCGGATATCGTCGCAGACCTCTACAAGCGCTTCGCCGCGCGCCGCATGAGCATGACGGAGAACAACGCGCAGCAGGCCGACGTGCTGGATGGCGCGCACGTCGTCCCCAATGCGAACGGCACCGCGCCCGCGCAGTGGCTGGACACCGTCTTTGGCGGCCATCGCAAGATCCTGCTGCTGCTGCCTGGACCGCCGCTGGAGTTGAAGCCGATCTTCGAGACGGAGTGCATGCCGCGCCTGCGCGAAGCCCTGCCGCAGCGATTTATCGCGATGCGCACGCTGAAGGCCGCAATGATCGGCGAATCGGCCTGCGATGCGCGCATCGCGCCCATCTACAAGCATTACCCCGATATTGAGACCACCATCCTCGCGAGCGGCGGAGACATCCAGCTCACTCTTATTTGCGAAAAGCCTGGACTCGATCTCGCACAGGCGCGCGTCGATGAACTCGCCAACCGCATCGAAGAGGAGCTGGATGATCTCATCTACTCCACGCAGGGCGAGTCGTTGGAACAGATCGTGCTGCTCTATCTCGGCATGAAGGGCGCGACGCTGGCGGTCGCGGAGAGCTGTACCGGCGGACTGCTTGCCGAGCGCATTACCAGCGTTCCCGGCAGCTCACGAGCCTTTCTTGGCGGCGCGGTGACATATTCAAACGAACTGAAAACGGCCTTTGCAGGCGTGGACCCGGCACTCATCGAGCAGCACGGGGCGGTAAGCTCCCAGGTAGCAAAGGCCATGGCGGAGGGTATTCGCAAAAAGACCGGCGCGACCATCGGACTGGCGGTCAGCGGCATCGCCGGCCCAAGCGGCGGAACCGAGGAGAAGCCGGTCGGCCTCGTCTATATCGCGGTTGCGAATGGCAAGGAGACCGAGGTGGTGCAGAAGAACTTCTCGGGACTGACGACCGCGCAGAATATCCGCGAACGCGTGCGCACGCTAAGCGCGCAGGCCGCGCTTGATCTGGTACGGCGGCAGTTGATGTGGACTGCTGCTCTACTTCATCACCGGCACGGTCGCATATCTGCTGGGCTCAATTCCTTTCGGGCTCATCCTGGTGCGCATCTTCCGCAAGCAAGACATTCGCGAGCAGGGCAGCGGCAACATTGGCGCAACGAACGTGATCCGCTCCGGCAGCAAAGGGCTGGGCGCGTTGACGTTCTTGCTCGATGCAGCGAAGGGATTTGTCGCCGTTCTGTTTGCCTGGCAGTTGGCGCTGCACACGCACCAGACGCAGTTACAGGCACAGAATCTCGCGGCCACGGCAGCGGTGTGCGCAATCCTCGGACATATCTACACGGTGTGGCTGCGATTCAAAGGAGGCAAGGGCGTCGCAACGGGGTTCGGCGTCTTTCTCGGCATCGCGCCGCTTTCTGCGCTGGTTGCCCTGATCGCATTCATCCTCGTGTTCGCGATCAGCCGCTACGTTTCGCTCGCGTCGATCGTGGCCGCGATCGTCTTCCCTGTGGCAGCGCTTGCTGCGGCATCACGAGCCGCTGACGCCCTTGATGGTCGCCGTCGTGATTGTCCTGCCGCTCCTCATTATCGCGAAGCATCACGCGAACATCCGCCGGCTGCTCGCCGGGACCGAATACCGCTTCGGCAAATCGAAGGCCGCCGCCGCGTGAGCCGCATCGCTATCATCGGCAGTGGTGCGTGGGGCACCGCGCTCGCCATTTCCCTTGCGCGTCGCGGCAGTCACACCATCGCGCTCTGGTCCCACACCGCGGAAGTCGCCGAGATCATCGCACAGCATCGCGAGAATCGCCGATATCTCCCCGGCTTCACGGTGCCTGATGTCGTAACCCCGACAGCCGATCTCTCCCAGGCGCTTGAAGCAGCCGGGATCGTCATCGGGGTCATGCCTTCCGCCCATGTGCACGAGATTTACACCAGCATGGCTCCGCACCTGACGGCAGGCCAGGTCATCGTGAGCGCGACTAAGGGCATCGTAAGCAGCGACGTTAGCCCGATCCGTCATCAGCGAATCAGTGAGGTGATCACGGGAGCGCTAGGCCCGCTCTCACTGTCCTGCGCGGTGCTCAGTGGTCCGTCCTTCGCGCAGGAGGTCGCCGCCGGGCAGCCTACGGCAATGACGATCGCATGCACTGACCCGGCACTCGCGGCACGTCTGCAGGAGGAGCTCTCCGGCTCCGCACTGCGTCTTTACACGAACGATGACGTTATCGGAGTGGAGCTGGGCGGCGCGCTCAAGAATGTCATCGCCATCGCAACGGGCATCGTGGAAGGCCTTGGTCTCGGCCACAACAGCGCCGCGGCACTCATCACACGCGGCATTGCAGAGATCACTCGGCTCGCAGTGGCCTGTGGCGGCCGGCGTGAAACGATGGCCGGATTGTCTGGGCTGGGCGATTTGGTCCTCACCTGCACGGGCGATCTCTCGCGCAATCGCCGCGTCGGCATCGAGCTGGGGAAAGGTCCCCGTCTCGGTGACATTCTCGCGAATATGGGCGGTAAGGTGGCCGAAGGCGTGGACACGACGAGCGCCGCGCTGGGCCTTGCCGGCACGTGCGGCATCGAGATGCCGATCACAGAGCAAGTAAATGCCATACTGCACGATGGCAGGAGTCCGCGCGAGGCTGTCGCGGAGCTGATGCGGCGTCCGGGCAGGGACGAGCTGTAGAACCGCAGACCTTTCGACCGTTGCTACACTGATAACAATAGGCATTTCATGATTCAGACACTCTTCGGCAGCCTGAAAGAGGCTGAGGAACCCAAAAAACGCGGCTTTTTCGATCGCATGCGCGAGGCGGTGACGCGCACGCGAGAGAACCTCTCGCAGTCGCTCGAAGAAATCGTCTCGCTCACGGTCGAGATCGACGACAGGGCGCTGGACGACCTGGAGATGAGCCTGATCGCAGCCGATCTCGGCGTCGTCACCGCGCAGGAGATCCTCACGGCATTGCGCGAACGCGCATTGAACCACCAGATCCGAGATGGCGCGGAGCTGAAGCAGATGCTCCGCACCGAGATCAAAGCCATCCTCGATGCCTATGCCACGCCCCCGCGCACGGTCGAGCACCCGCCCGAGGTGATCCTCCTGGTCGGCGTGAACGGCACCGGCAAGACCACGACCAGCGGCAAGCTTGCCGCCTGGTATCGCCGCATGGGCAAGACGGTGCTGCTATGCGCGGCCGATACCTTCCGCGCCGCCGCGATCGAGCAGCTTGAAATTTGGGGGCAGCGCACCGGCGTCGAAATTATCAAGACAAAGCAGGGCGGCGATCCCTCTGCGGTGCTCTTCGATGCGCTGAACGCCGCAAAGGCGCGCTCGACCGATGTGCTGCTGGTCGATACCGCCGGCCGGCTGCACACGAAGAACGATCTGATGAAAGAGCTCGATAAGATGCGTCGCACCACGCAGCGCTTTATCCCCGATGCTCCGCATGAAGTGCTGCTGGTGATGGACGCGACCACCGGCCAGAACGGCATGCAGCAGGCGAAGCTCTTCACCGAATCAGCGGGCGTTACCGGCATCGTCCTCACCAAACTCGACGGCACGGCCAAGGGTGGGGTCGCGGTTGCGATCGCACGCGAGCTGCAGCTTCCCGTGCGCTTTGTCGGCGTGGGCGAAAAGCTCGACGACCTGCTGCCCTTCGACAGCGCCGCGTTCACCGACTCGCTGCTCGGCGCCTGAACCAACGATGGCTGAGATTGGGCAAGACACGCAGTGGATGCAGGCTGCGCTCGATCTCGCGCGGCAGGGCGTCGGCCTGGCCTCTCCCAATCCCACTGTCGGCTGCATCATCCTTCGCGACGGTCGCGTTCTCGGCCGTGGCTTTCACCAATACGCGCAGCGCGATCATGCCGAAGTTGTCGCGTTAGCGGAGGCGGGCGAGTCCGCCCGCGGCGCTACAGTCTACGTCACGCTCGAGCCATGCAGCCATTACGGGCGCACCGGGCCATGCGCGCGCGCGCTGATCGAAGCCGGAGTGGCGCGCGTCGTGGCCGCAACCGGCGACCCCAATCCGCTTGTTGAGGGCAGCGGATTCCAAATGCTGCGCGAAGCCGGCATCGATGTTTCGGTTGGCCTGCTTGCGGCCGAAGCGCGCGAGCTGAACGACGCCTTTGCTCACTTCATTCGTCATCGTACGCCCCTGGTCTCGCTGAAGATTGCGGCCACACTCGACGGCGCGATCGCGCCGGCTCCCGGCACGCATGCGAAACGTGCATCGTTTCCGATTACCGGACCGGCAGCCCACGCCCGCGTGCAGGAGCTGCGGCACGCGCATGACGCGCTGCTCACCGGCATCGGTACGATCCTCGCCGACGATCCACTGCTGACCGATCGCAGCGGCCTGCCACGTCGCCGTCCCCTGCTGCGCATCGTGCTCGACTCACAACTACGGCTGCCGCTTACCTCGCGCCTTCTCGAAACCATCGCAGACGACCTGCTCGTCGTGACCCGCAGTAAAGACCATGCACGCCGAGAGGCGCTGACGGCGCCCGGCGCACGCATCCTTGTCATCGACGCGCAGGCCGATGGCGGCATCTCGCTTCGCGCACTGCTGCGATATCTCGGCGAGCAGGCCATCACCAACCTGATGGTGGAGGCAGGCGCGCGCCTCAACCGCAGCGTGCTGGCAGCCGATCTCGCGGACAAGCTCTATCTGTTCCAGGCGCCGCGCTTTCTCGGACCGGAAGCCGTGCCGATGCTGGCGGGATCACCCGCCACTACGCTGCCGCATCTGTCGCGCTACCGCGCGGAACGCCTCGCAGACGACATGCTCATCGAGGGCTACGTCCACGATCCATGGGAGATTTCCAAAGAGCACAGGGAATAGCGAGCAGGGACAAAGTTCGCGCGGATTTCCGCCTCCCTATTCCCTGTTCCCTATTCCCTCACCTACCCTGAAAGCATGTTCACCGGCCTCATCCAGGAAACTGGCTCCGTCCTCAGCGTGCAGCACCGCGGCGGCGTGCATCACATCACAATCCACGCGCCTAGGCTGGCATCCCAGCTTCAAATCGGCGACAGCATCGCGGTCTCGGGCGTCTGCCTGACGGCCCTCGTCATTGCACCGCCAGAAAACCCCGACCGCTTCGAGGCCGATCTGGCCGAAGAGACGGTGCGGCGCACGTCGCTCAGCCAGCTTGCGCCGGGCACCGTGGTGAACCTGGAGCTGCCCACCGCCGCCGGATCACCGCTGGGAGGTCACGTCGTCCAGGGACATGTGGACGGCGTCGGCCGTCTGGTCGCGCTCGACCCTGTCTCGCCCGGCAGCGACCGAACAGACTGGTGGCTGGAGGTGGAGATCCCCGAAGCGATCCGGCCCTTTGTCGTTGAAAAAGGCTCGATCGCGATCGAAGGCATCAGCCTTACGGTTGCGCGCTGGGATGGAGAGCGCGTGAGCGTCGCCATCATCCCGCACACCTACGCGCACACGAACCTGTGCAGTCACAAGCCGGGGGACCTGCTCAACCTGGAGGCAGACGTGCTGCTGCGCCATGCGACCCAGACCCATGCCACCCAGGTGGCTGCGCAGGAAACATCCGAGGAACTCACGCTCGAATATCTGATCGCCAACGGCTACTGACCAGGGGCATCTTCCTCTGTCAGTACCGCAGAGGATCGCGAGGCGTCGCTTTCTCGTAACCAACCAAACTGGCCATGACCATTTTCATTTTTATGCACCGGAACGAAAATGCTCGAAACGCCATCTCACGGTCAGATGAATGGCCGTGGCACAGTCGATGGTCTGGATAAACGCAAGGTCTGCATGTTCCTGATCCTTGTCGCGATTGGAGTTCTGTGTCTCGGCGTGCTCGCCTACATTTTGTTCTACGCGGGACCGCACTCGAACACCGTGCTCAAGAAGGGCGGAAGCAGCATCGTCCTGCAGACTGTCCCACCCGCAACCCAGGTGGTCCCAGCCGAATCCACTGTCCGTTCCTGAACAACACAGCTCTCTTCCGAACATTCTTCCCTGCCCTGTTGCGACCTTCGACTATGATTCTGGGCAACTTAGCTTGACACACGATGGCATGCGCCGTGCTCCACTGCATTCAGCCCTATGCGCCTGATCGCCGATCTCCGCTTCACCCTGCGCCAGTTCTGGAAAGCGCCTGTCTTCACCATCACTATCCTTGCCGTGCTCGCGCTGGGCGTGGGCGCGACCACAGCCATCTTCGGTCTCTTTGACCAGGTGCTGCTACGTACGCTGCCGGTGAGCCATCCCGAAGAACTGTTCCGCGTACAAGCGCACATGGAAAGCTTCAGCGGCAGCTTCACCGCTCGCGGCGGCGATATGGAGGAGTACACCTCCTACCCCGCATATCGCTATCTGCGCGACAACACGAGCGCTATCTTCAGCGGCATCATTGCCACAAACCCGGAAAACACGGTCGGCGTCGCCTGGCATGACCGCAGCGATCTGGCCAACGCCGAACTGGTCAGCGGAAACTACTTCCAGGTGCTCGGCATTCCGGCGCTGATAGGCCGCACCATTTTGCCTTCCGATGATGCGGTCAAGCTCGGCTCACCGGTCGCCGTCCTAGGCTACGGCTATTGGCAGCGCCGTTTCGGCGGCGATCCGCGCGTCGTCGGCCAGGCGCTTCAGATTAACGGTCACTCATTCACGATTCTCGGTGTCGCGCCGCAGCACTTTCATAGTGTGAATGCCGGCGAGCCGACAGACCTCTTCGTCCCCATGATGATGAGGCCGGTGATCCATCCCCGCCCCGTGGATCCGGATCACCCCGGCCTTGATGATCTAAATCGATACAATTCCGTCTGGCTGAACATGGTGGCGCGTCTCAAGCCGGGAGTCACAGTAGCCCAGGCCACGGCAGCGCTCCAGCCTATCTGGCACGCGGAGCGGATCATCGACTTCGCCTACCAGCCCAATCAGTCGCCGAACAATCGCACCCGGTACATCGACAAGTCGTATATCAAGCTCCTCAGCGGGGCAACCGGATTTTCACCGTTGCGCGATACCCTTGCAATGCCAATGAAGGTCCTGATGGGTATGGGCGGGCTGGTGCTGCTCATGGCCTGCGCCAACGTTGCCGGCCTGTTGCTGGTGCGCGCCGCTGGACGCGTGCGCGAGATGTCCATCCGTTATGCGCTCGGCGCGAAACGGCAGCGGATCGTGCAGCATCTGTTGCTGGAGGGCCTGCTCTTGGGATTGGTCGGCGGCGCGTTCGGTCTGCTGCTCGCACAGCCCATTGCGCAATTGCTCATCCGCCGTATCCAGGGACTGAACACTGGCGATGCGCCCTATTCCTCGCAGATTGATCTGCGGCTGCTGCTGATCACGCTTGCCGTTACTCTGGCCACCAGCCTCATCTTCAGCCTTGCGCCCGCACTCCAGTTCTGGCGGCCCAACCTGATGCCCGCGCTCAAACAGCAGTCGGCAACCAGCGCAGGAGCAGCGATCGCGCTGCGCCGCTTCTCCGTGGGCGTACAGATCGCGCTCAGCGTCCTCCTCTTGGCAGCAGCCGGACTGTTTCTGCGCACGGTCAACAATCTGCGCGCAGAAGACCTCGGCTTCCGCCCTGATCATCTCGTCGAGTTCACCGTCGATCCGCGTCTCGCCGGCTACTCCGGCGATCAGGTTACGGCGCTCGATCAAGGCATCCTGGCCATGCTGCATGCCCTGCCCGGAGTTAAGTCCGCGAGTGCAACCACCGATCCGGAGATGGCCGGCAATGATGAACTAAACACTCTCGATATTCCCGGATACAAGCCTTCGAAGAGCGATGACCGGAACGTGGAATGGTCGGGCGTCATGCCCGGGTATCTGGAAACCATCGGAGCGCCGCTGATCGCGGGCCGTGGCATCACGGATGCCGACCGGCACGGCGCGACCCAGGTGGCCCTTGTCAGCGAGAGCGCCGCCAAGCGGTACTTTGGCAGTACGCAGAACGCTCTTGGCCGCGTCGTAAAGAGCGCCAAGGTGCCGTACACCATTGTTGGAGTTTTCGGAGAAATCCGCCACGTCGACCTGCGGAATTCCGTCCGCCCTCGCGTTTTCTATGCCTACTTGCAGGACGTGCCTACCCAGCTCACGTTCGTCCTCCGCACCGTGGCTGCGCCTGCGCCCATGATGGAGACCGTCCGCGCCGCGATGCAGCAACTGGATTCCAAGCTCTCCATCGATCCCATCATCACCATGGACATTCAGCTCGACGCCAGCATGGTGCAGGAACGCACGCTCGCCCTGCTCGCTTCCGCCTTCGGAATTCTCGCCGCGCTCATGTCTGCTGTTGGTCTCTACGGCGTACTGGCCTTCGACATCCTGCAGCGCACGCGAGAGATCGGCGTGAGGATGGCGCTGGGTGCAACCCGGCCCATTGTCGCACGTCTGCTGCTGATCGAGACGCTACGGCTGGCGGGTATCAGCATTGCCGTAGCGGTGCCGATGGCCTGGGGACTCGCTCACTTGGTCCGGTCGCTGCTCTTCGGCGTCACGATGGCCGATCCGCTCACCTATTTCGCCGCGGCGATGCTGGTGGGACTGGTGGCACTGGCGGCCGCCTCCATCCCGACCTGGCGCGCAGCCTCGATTGAGCCGATGCGGGCGCTGCGATACGAGTAGACGAAGGAATCAAAACCCCTCAGCCGCGATTTCTGCATCTACGCTCCAGACTGCTGCCTCGACAAAAGCGGCGGTCCGGAGAGATGCATGAAGATACTTGGAATTGTGCTGATCGTGGCCGGCATCGTGGCGCTGGCCTATGGCGGCTTCAGCTACACCACGACAAAAAAAGACGTGGACATGGGACCGCTTCAGATTAGCCACAAGCAAAACCACAGCGTTCCCCTGCCGCCAATCCTGGGAGTGGTGGGAATTGTCGCCGGCGGCGCTCTGCTGTATTTCGGCGCAAAAAAGGCCTGAAGCCGCAAGTGCTATTCCTGCCGAGGGCCGAACAGTCTAAGGTGGGAAGCTATGCAGGCGCGTCCCGCTCCTCCAACCCGGCAGCGCGGAGGGTTTCTGGCCAGCGAGCCTTTGCTGCTCGTCGGGCTGGTTATCCTCACGCTTTACTTTGCCCGGCAGCTGCTGGCGCCCATTGCCTTTGCGCTGGTGCTCAATTTCCTGCTCGCCCCCGCGGTCGGGCTGCTGGAGCGAGCTCGGCTCAGCCGCGCGCTTTCGGTGGTCGTCGTCATCCTGATCTTTTTTTCCGGTGTCGGCGTGACCGGCTGGGTGGTGGCGAAGCAGTTGGTGCATGTCGCTGAGCTGTTGCCGGACTACCGCGAAAACATCCAGGCCAAGCTGGATAGTCTGCACACGCCAATCGGCGGAGCGGCGGGCAAGGCAATTAGCTCTCTCGAAGAGATGACGGAGCAGCTCTCCTCGCGTACGAGCGGCACCATCGCCCCGCCTCAGCCCGAAGCCGCAACACCGGAGGCGCGCCATCGCCGCTATCGGCAGCCTGCACCGGAAGCCGCGCTGCCTGGCCAGAATGCCACCCCCGAACGCCCTACCCCGGTGCGGATTGTGGAGCCGCCGGTGCCGGTCGGCCGCTATTTGCAAGAGATTTTCTCGCCCATCCTGCGTCCGCTCGAAGCGTGCGGCATGGTCATGATCTTCACCGTGTACATCATGATGTACCGCGAAGACCTCCGCCATCGCCTGCTGCTGCTGGCGGGCATGGGGCGGCTGAGCCTGATGACGCACGCGCTGCGCGACGCCGCAGAACGCATCAGCACTTACTTGGTCTGGCAGTTCATTGTGAACGTCCTGTTCGGCCTGCTGTTTGGGATCGGGCTAACCCTCATCGGGGTGCCCAATGCAACGCTGTGGGGCGCACTGGCCGCGATCCTGCGCTACATCCCGTACGTCGGCACCGCCGTGGCGGGTCTGCTGCCCGTCATCTTCGCGATCGCGATCTTTCCTCACTGGCGGCAGGCATTCGAGGTCATCGGCCTCTACGCAGCGCTGGAGATTGCCACCTCCAACTTCTTCGAGCCGTGGCTCTACGGATCGCGCACCGGAATCTCTTCACTGGCGCTGTTAGCTTCGGCTATTTTCTGGACCCTGCTGTGGGGCTGGCCGGGGCTGGTGCTCGCGACACCGCTCACTGCATGCCTCATTGTGATGGGGCGGCATGTGCCTCAATTGCGCTTCCTGCATGTGCTGCTGGGCGAGGATGCCGAGCTCGCGCCCGAAGCCAAGTTCTACGAGCGTCTGCTGGCCATGGACCAGAACGAGGCCCATAGCATCGCCGACCGCTTCCTCAACAAGCGGCCCCTGATCGACTTCTATGACTTGGTTCTGCTGCCCGCGCTTGGCATGGTGGAGCAGGACCGGCACCGCGGCGCTTTCGATGAGGCTCGCGGCAATTACCTGCTGCTGAGCGCCACCGAGCTGGTAGCGGAGCTTGCGGAGTATAAAGAGGGGCCGTGCGCGGCAGCTTCCGAGAGCGCAACGGAAGCGGTTACCCATCAGCAGCCGAAGGGCGCTCCCGTGATCTGTATTCCGGCGGGCGACCAGGCCGACGAGCTAACGGCCATGGTGCTGGCGCAGTTGCTGGAGCAGGGCTGCCATAACACCCTGCTGTTGCCCACCTCATCGGTGACGCCGGAAATTCTGGAGCGGCTGGGGCAGGACGAGGGCACCATCCTCTGCATCTCCGCTCTGCCGCCGTTTGTCTTCACGCAGACTCGCGCTCTGTGCCAGCGCATTCGCGAACAGCTTCCGCAGAACCGGATTCTGGTCGCATTGTGGCAGTCTCCACAGGATCCGACCGTCATGTGTGAGCGCTTCGGCAGCGCGCGACCCGATCGCGTGGTCACTACGCTGCCTGCGGCACTCGCGCAAATCGACCAATGGCAGCAGAGCTGCGCCCCTTCGCCTGCCGTCCAGCCCCTTACAACCTTTTCATAAACGGTATAGCCGCCGCGGCTTATTGCGGAGTGATGATGCCACCGATGCGCTGACGCGGCGGCAGCGGCTTGCCTCGGCGGTCGTACTCCACGGCCGGCTCGGCAGCAGTTTTCTTTTCGGTCTTCTTTTGAGGCGCGGAACCGGTGGCTCCGCCTCGGTTGGCTTTTGTTCTCTTCATCGGATCGTTGCCCTCACGCATACACTGAGAATATGCCTAACTGGTAGAGAAAGCCATATATATCAGCGACCTACAACAGATTGATTGTACGGAGACACGCCGGAGACACAAGGAAACTACTGTGGAAAACCGCTCCCGAAATGGGACCAGGGATGGCCGTTCGAAGGAACGCTTTCCCGGCCTTGGACCGAAATCGGGGAAATCGGATTTAGCATCAGGGGCGGTATCGGGGGGACCAATGACAGGACTGGTTCGATGCAAAGTCTGTGATCAGGGCTCGCTAATCCATAAACGGATTCGCCGGATGAGCGGACCATCGGTAGTGATCGGCTACATTCTGCTGATCCCCTCTGTCTGCGGCATGGCATTTTGCATCCTGTCCATCATCAGCATCGAGCTGCAGCCGTCACAGCGATACGTGTCGGCGAGAGACGCAGCCATATCGGAAATGAGAGAGAACGATGTCCCGGAAGAAGTCATCCTTCAAGTTGTAGCGCATCCCGATCGCGAGCCAGCCGACTACATCGCGTACCCGGGGATACCGATGGTCCAATACAGTTGGGTGAAGGATGCCACGGAAAAATTGAGGGCCGGCTCGCAAGTTTTGATCAGTGATGACAATGCCACGCGTGTGGGTCAGGCACTAGCCGAAAGAATGTTCTTATTCCTCGGCATAGCAGCCTTTGTCAGTGGGCTACTCGGCTGGCTTCTCGTCATGAAGAAGCGTGTCCTGCAATGCAATATCTGCAGCGCAGTGATTAACGCCGGCTGAATCTATGGAGAAGGACACCTCCCTGAGTCAGCGTTTCGGCGCCTCGAACACCCCGATCGTTCCATCCTTCATCGCGAGCTTCCAGAGCAGCGTCTCTTTGATCCAGTCGGGCGCCGGCACCGGTTCATCGGTTAGGGGCAGCCGGAACGTATCAGCGACGACGTTCTCACCATTCGGTCCTGATCCGATTTCCTGCTGAAAGAGGTACGCCTGTTTCGTTGTGATTAACATGTGTTCTGTCCTTTTGTGGTTGGTGGTGGATGGAATGTCGAGCCTTGCGGCTCGTGAGTAACGGACGAGGTGTATGCTTTCGCTACTCCCCGGACTAGAGGATGATCCTGTGGCTTCCGAGCGAGTGCCTTTTTTCCATCGGTCGAATATGAATGGAACTCTCGACTCGATATGCATGAAATGCTTTCGCACTGTGGATACGCAGCAGCGCGAGGACGATCTTTCCGCAAAAGAGCAAACGCACGTTTGTGATCTGAGGGACGTAGTGCCTCTCAGTGACCCCCACGCGTGGCGCTGAATGATGGTTGAAAAAGTTTGCTCGGGTCTTCAATCAAAGCCACCGATTTGTTCTTGGCTTTGCATCGCAACGTATTGGGGCTAGCTGATGGAAGACTCTCCCAGCCAAGACGGTGCGCGTTCCCCAGACCTGGGTAACCTGAGATCCATCGTGGAGGCGATCAACAACTTGGTTTACGTCGCAATGCATGAGGCTGACCATCCGGAATTGGTTCGCTTTTACTTGAAAGCCGCTGAAGAACGACTCAAATTGCTGAACGAGGCGCTCAAGAGCAATCTTTTGCGGTAGCTGTTCGGTGTTAGCCAAAGTCTCCATTGGCGCGCCGGCGGGCTCTGTCGTTTAGGCGATCGATGATCGATACCGAATCGATCGCGGTCACATTTGAAGCCTGGTAGTTCCACGGCAAGATGGGCTGCGGACCACGCATCCACACCTCGTCAAAGCAGAATCCCTGGAAGCCCTGCGGGCCGTAGATCAGATCCTTCTCGCGGTAATGCTGTGTATGGTCACCGTCCGGCCGGATGAAACCGTCATGATAAAGGCGGATTCCGGTATCGCCGCGGCCGCTCCAGAGCTTGTTCTCGCTCAGGTAGTAGCCCGTGAAGTCTGGAATCTCGTGAACTTTGAACGACTCGGGCAGGAATGGCATTGCAGCATCCCTGCCGTATGACATCGTTCCGCGGGCGGATTCCTTAGATACGCGAAGCGACGTCGCTGCCATGTCCGCAATGGGAACAGGCTCGACAGCAAAATCCGCCTGTCGCTCTTTCAGCAACGTTCTTATTTCAGCATCGGTCTTGCATGAGCCGCGTGCGGCTGCGCGAGCGTTGAGCCGATCGATGTAATCAGACATTGGATCGTCCTCCAGTGTTGGTTATGTCGCGTGCGTGTCTCCGCGCGCGGTGATTCCTCCGCGGCGCCTTGCTGGTGCAGATGATGTGTGCTTTTCCTTCTTCTGGTCACGAATGCGGAATGCCGAAGAGGGCCTGCCCCCAATGAACTCAAACAGGCCCCCACTCGAGCACCGCAGAGGAACAAGGCTCCCAACCCTGCTCTGACCGCGCTTACAGATGCGACTCGACCGGAAAGGAAGACGGCCTCATCGCACCACCAGGAGCAGCCGACTCGAGGGCCGGCCACCCCAGATCCTCTAACGTCCCATGACGCGCTCGCCTACCAGTCCAAGCTCGCGGCTGAATGGATCCATGCCCCTTCGCATGAGATCTTGCTGCTCTTGTTTCGAGCGTAAGGAGAACTCTTTGGCCTGGAGTTCTTGCAGCTTTGCTTTGGCCTGCTGCAGTTCCCGGCGATAGGCCTCCACAATTCCGTTCTTGCGACCGAGCTTTTCCTGTGCTTTGTCGAAGCCATGCATTGCATTAGCAACCGACGCCTCCCAAGCGGCGATCTCTGCTTTTAGCGGGAAACGCGTGGGCCTGCTATCACGCGCGGCTCGAAGGACCAGTTCGGCTCCCCTCATCTCGCTGTCAGCACGGTAGGCCAGATCCTGAGCCCGGCTGATCTTCAGGTCTATGTCCTCGATCACCTTGTCTTGTTCTCTGCACGCGAGCAAAGCCTCCTCGCGCTCTTCCTCGCGCCGCTGCTCCATCTCATGGGTCACTTGGCCGGCGAACTTATCGAACGCCTCCGCAGCCTGCTGTAGCTCATACATGTAATCGTTCCCGCCGGCCCTAAACTCCATCGGGATATTTGCGAACGCCTTCTGTGCTTCTGCGAGCATCGTCATTGGGTGGTCTCCTTTTCTGGGGTGGTTTCTGAATCGTTGACATCGTCGTGAAGTGCTTGTGCCCACTCGTGCAAGCGGCCACCACTCGAACTTGGTTCTTGAACCGGGCCGTCAGACAGCGCTTGCGCCGCCTCATGCAATCGGCCGCCGCTTCGTTCCGTCACGCATTCAACGGCTGCGAGCATGACGCGAGCACGCGGCGTATCGAGCCCCTCACAAGCCTCACGGTATGCCTCATATACGCTCTTGCTGCGGATGTACTTCACGCTCCCGTCTGGCAGCCGGTATCCCGTAACGCCCTCGTGCCGGGCTCTTTTGATCTTGGCGACACGTCTGCTCCATCGGGTCACTGGATCACCGCCTTCGCCAGGTAACCAGGCCGAGACATTGCCTGCAGCAGCTGGTGCAGTTGGCTGCCATCCGTTGCGGAGGTCGCGCACAGCATTGCTCTCGTGGCTGGCGTATCGCGGCCACTCGTAGCGTCCGCAAGAACGCTATCCAAGCGATCACGGCTGATGTACTTCATGGCGCCGTCTGTCTGCCGAAAGCCGATAAGCTGGCCTCCGAACTTTGTCTTGATCTTCGCGAGCCGCTTCCTGGACACCCTCACTGGAGCACCTCGCCCAACGGCAAGTCGTCGTCGTCACCGTGCTCCAGTCGATCGAGCTGGTCCGCGACCTCAAGCTCGCGAATGCGAATGCAGTACCCAAGCACAGTGCGGGCTGCTGCGACTCTTGCGGTGTACGGTGCCCTCTCGTCCCGCATCGTTATCTGGAGCGTTCCTACGGCCTCTGGCGCCGCTCCCAACAAGCTCGCCTTCGCAGCCGTGAACAACTCTTCCCGCGCCTTATCGAGCTTTGCGCGAAAGACCGGGTGCTTCATCCAACGAGTGATCGCGGCGCGCGAGACGCGGGCTGTCAGACTCGCTTCCTGAATCGTTGGCTCTGAAAGCAGCGCGAGTATCGCCCGATCGTGCCGGACACTCCATCGCATGTCATTGTCTGTTTCGGCCATGTTGAATCCCTTTCTGCGCGTGCTTATGGCTTCAATGCCACCAACACCGTTGCTTGTTCGATGGCACCGCTAAACGCACCAGATGTCGCCGTGAACGACCCGGGAGATGTGCCGATCCGGTATTCGCTCATCAGCGCCGGGCGGGTGGGACTGTTTAGCTGCGCATTCAATCCACCCGACCATCCTGATCCAGCAGTGATTGTTGCCGTATTGGTAGCATCATTACCGCAGACTGCGATCAGCAGATCGTTCGCGGTCGTTGTGGTCATTGGCCCAGAGTTGCAGGAGGTAGAACCTGTTGTGTTGTGGCTAACAGCGGCTACATCGAGAGTGCAGGTGCCGTGTGTTGTATGCGCTTCGTAAACGACCGCAAGAACACTGGAGGTAGAACCATTCACAGTGAATGTCAGCGTGTCGGTTCCACCATTGGTGATCGGCGCACAGGCAACCTCCATACCGTCCCCATCGGTCGCCAAACCGCCTGACGCGATCATGGATGCTGTATTTCCAAGTGTGTCAGTGAAGGAAAACGTATCGCCGGGACTGCCTGCCTGAGCGACAGCTATCAGTACGTTGCCTACCGTGAGCGAACTGTCCGGGTCTAAGAATGTGGCTAACGAGCCAGTGGACTTGCTCTGCACGATGGACGGAGCGGCAGCGGGAGGCACTGCGAAGGGCCTGCAACCAATCGTCCAGCATCCCGACTGCGCGAGTGCCCAATACGGACTGAAGAAAAGCGCGATTAAAAGAGCGACCATTTTGTGACCTTTCTGGGTGCATGTTCTTTACTGGAAAATGGAAACGCGCCGAAAGCTGTTTGCTATCAGCGCGTGTCAGTGTGTTGCATCTGCCGGCGACCTGCCGGAGACCTGCTCAGGCGTAAACGCCTTGTGCGTTCACGATGCCTTTGCGATTCGCACGCTTCAGAGCATCCGTGTTGCCATCGCTGACCGCCGCCCGAATCTGTTCCGGCGTCGCGTTGCTGTGCTGCACGTAAACCGGCGAGTGGATGGTGACGCTGTCCATCGATCCCTCAATCGATCGCACATAGTCCCGCGTCTCTTTGGGCAGGTAGTCCAGAGAGAACTGGCCGCCATGTCGCCTGAGTGCCGAATCCAGCTTGCCCTCGCCCCAGTTGTAAGCCGCGAGCGCTTCCTGCACGTTGCCATACTTCCTGAGCAGTATCGAAAGCAGGTGAAGGCCGCCTTCGATATTGCCGCCGGTGTCGGACGCATCCACACCGAGCCTCCGCGCTGTGCCGGGCATCAGTTGGAACATGCCCAGAGCCCCAGCCGAAGACCTGATGAGATTGCCCTCCCGGTCATACTGCCGGCCGCCAGATTCCTGCCTCGCGACTGCTGATGCCAACGCTGGATCTACCCCGTAGCGCTGCGCTGTGTCAGAGACGTTCTGCCCCAGCCCGCCGAGACTATTGAGCCAGCGCAATGGTGCGAACTGGTTCTCCCAGCGGAGCTCACGTCCGGCGAATGTGTTTGCGCTCAGATCGTCGTTCCTAGATAAGTACTGCGCGAGTCCTGCCAGACCGACAGAGGCGAGAAGTCCTCCTGCAATACCCGCAAGGCCAGCAGCGCCGCCGGCGCCTTCCACAAGCCCACCAGCGCCTGCACGCAATGCTCCGCGGCCGAGGAAGGCGCCGATGCCACCAAGGACCAGCGCGCCGCCGCCTGTGAGGTCGCCGCCCGCACTCTTCGCATCTCCCCATGCAGTCTTGAAGTCGAGGTGAAGCAAATCGACCAATGCGTTGAAAAGATCGATGACCACCAGTTCCGCCGATGTCACCGCATCGACAAAGCGCACCATGTAGTCGGCTGCTTTATCTATGGCCTTCCCCATTGAGTCAAACGTGAGCGCGCCCTTCTCTAACTCACGATCACCGGATAGTGCTCCGATCAGCCTGACGAACGCTCGCGCAATGGCCTCAGCGACCTTCCAGACGTCCTGCATGACGTGCAGCGCATCCTTGAGCACGGGGACGAGCACCTGAGTGATCCACTGGCTAATCTGCGGCTCATGCTGAATCAGCCACTCCACCCATGAGCGGAGCTTCACCAGAAAGGCGTCTCCGCCCAAGGCTTTGTAAAGCATGACCGTGACGTCTCTGGCGACGTACTGCAGCGCTACCTGCGCTCGGGTGAGTTCGAAGCGTACATCGCGGACCCGCTGCAGGGTCTGCTCTGCATCAGCCGGCGAACCGGCCGTCAGTGTTCGCTGATCCCCGAACAAGACTCCGAGACGCGCGTGTAACTCTGGATTCCAGGCGATCTCCTCCAGAGAATGCCCTAGGGCTTTGGTGGCGATCGTGAGCGACCTTGCGGCGTCTGTGCTCAGGAACATGCGCTGCGCAGTGAGTTTGAATCCCAGATCGGCCTGGGCCACTTTGTCCATCATCGTGACCGTTGACAGACCCACAGCAGCGAAGGCGCCGACGATGGCGGTTTGCCACTTCACGAATTCGCGAACGATGCCGCTGGTGTTGTGCTCGGCCGCCACGCTCGCTTCCTTCAATGCACCCTGAAACTTCCGCAGTTCCGGCTGGTCTACGGTAAAGCCAAGTTTCACGAGGTATGACTCGATAAAGTTGTCCACACTGCCTCCTTTTGCCAATCGCACCGCTCGTATCTTTCGCCTCAGTCAAGCCCCAGGGCTGGTAGTGCGTTTTCCACCCGGGCTAAGTCGCTATGCTCCAGGGCATGTCGCGCGACATCCACGTAAACTTCATCCCGCGGCATGGCTACTGGGTGCAGGCCATGGATCTGGACTGCCGCACAATGCTCGGCCCCTATGTGCGCGTGCAGAGCGCAACGACGCTCCGGCGCCTGCTGGCTTACCTGGGTGCCACTGCGGAACAACTCGCGGACTTCGATTACGGCATGCGGGCGTGGGGACAAGGCACGGCGAGGATCACGCTTGAGCCCGGCCGCAAGAATTTGCTGCGCCTGCGTCAATGACTCCGGTATGTCTCCGGCACGTGCGACGCGCCATGTCGCGTTGCAGGCAATGGAGATGTGCCTCCCGTGCACCTTCTGCATGGGAATGTGGAGCAACAGAAAGGCCCCACAGAAGCGATCTGTGAGGCCGATGAGGTATTTCCAGTTTTCTACGCTTCAGTCGTTATCCGAATTGTGCGGGTTCTGAAACCAGCGCCGGGAATGATAATCACTGCCCCCCTCGGCCCAGTAATCCGTCTTTTGATAGGCCGCGTCGAACACGAGGTGCTCCATTCGATCCGCGGCGATCTCCGCGCGCAATTTCTCGAGTTCACGTATGCAGCCTTCGCTGTCCTGCACCACCGCGAAGAGTGCCTCGGCCTTCTGGTTATATTCAGGGGTCGGCGCCGCTGCACCTTGGATCAGCTTCCCGGCGAAGCGTTCGAGGGATTGCCCCAGGCGGAGCAGATCTACCTGGAAAGATGCGTATTCGCTCCGTGCATCGCGATAGCGACGATCGGTATAGCGGCTGCAATCCTCCTTGATCTTGTCGCGAATGGTTCTGGCACAGCGCAAAAGATCCGCACTTTCCAGGTTCCTGATGTCGCGCTTAACTTGAGCCGCTTGGCGCCGGCGCTTGTCAGCCTGCCGACGCTTCTCCCGCTTCTCTGCGAGCCGCTTGTCCTTGTCTGAAACGACCGGCGTAGCGGGCGCAGGAACGACCTGGAGCGCTTTTGACTTGGTGGATTTCTGGGCTGAGACGTGACGGCGGGATGTTGCTACAGTGGCTGTAGCCATGATGCCTCCTTACAGGCGGATTGGTTAGCGGTCGTTTGGTGCTTCGAACACCAGCGACCGCGCTAAATATCGCGCGTTCCACTAGCCTCCGTCAAGCACTAAATAGTTCCGTGATCTTCCATTTCGCGGCGAAGTTTCGGCCGAGATGAATCATCGCGCGGCGTTCGTGCTCATCACCCTAGGGCATAACTCCGGTGCTTGTGCTTCCGTCAACGTTTCTTGGTTGTGCCGCGAGAGGTAATCAAGATCGGCCCACCAAACGACGACGCGGCTTCGCTCGAAGCGAACCACAACTCCTGGCGTTCCGTGTTCGCACGCTTTGATGAATACTTCGGATCCGACGCTGATCATGTGCGCGTCCCCTTTTTTATGTGTGCAGATTGTGCAGTTTGCTCGATGCCTGAGCGGGAACCGAAGTCCCCGCCCTTAAGGGTTGAGTATTTGGCTGACTTACCCTTCGCCTGGCAAAAGGCGAAGCTTGTATGTTGCACGGTATCCCCACGGCGTGGACATGAAACGCCATTTCGGGCGCCCGGCGAGGGATGCCACCTTGATGGGGTGATGAAGAGATGTAGCGATGGGCTGATGAACTGATGACAAGACGAAAAGATGAGCAGATGGCAAGACGACAAGATGAAAAGACGGCTCAAGGGCGCCGGCAACTTTGAATCTCCTTTACCCGGGAATAGACCAGACATGCTGGCCGGTCCTCCTTTGTCGTAGGGTCAATCGACGCATCTTCTACTTCAATCACGTACGTTAAGCCCGGTTCAACGAAGACTGTTGGCACCATTGGTTGACCGAGCAAAGGCGCTTCTCCGTTGGCCATCGTCCACGCTTTGAAGTAACGCGAGGCTATGCTTCTTGGTGGTTCGGGCGACTTTCCGAAGTTGATGAACATTGTGATGTCAACGTCCTCGGCGATGGGCCGGAAGATCAGCCGAAAACTATAGCGCCTATATGCCGGCACCCACTCCGGCCCCTTCCAGCCGGAACAACAGGCCATGTACTTGCCGGGTTGGATCTTGACGAATGCAGCGCCACGCCAGGTCCAGGCGGTCGGCTTTGCACTTGATATTGAGAGCACATTAGCGTTAGAGTGATTCATCTCGCCTTCGCCGTCGAGATCTGAGGGATAGTGGTTTGAGAGGGCTGCTCTTACCGGGGCAGCCTTCTTGGCGTCTGGTTTCAAGTTTGTATCCTCCGCGTTGCCCAAGCCTCTACACGCCGCCTGACTGCGCGCTCCTCCGCAGCACTCTCCATGAGTCCCGCGCTTACCTGCATGTCACGGGTTGTGAGAGACGGCGCGTTGTGGCGAATGACTCGTTCGTTCGCTGATACCAGCCGCAGGCACTTGCGCCGCCCGATGGTTGTGACCCATGATGCGTGTCCTGCGTCCACCAGCGCCGTTGCGTTAGTCGGGGTAGCCCAGAACAGCGACTCTCCAGCAGCCGAGTAGACCTCCACGTTCACGCGCGCCATACAGGACCTCCGAGACGCACCTCTGCCCCTGTGAAGTCTCCAGGCTGCCCCGGAGCATTCACATCAGTTGCTGTCATGACGCGATCGCCGCATCGCGCTCGGCCAGACGCTCTTCAATGAAAGCGTCGATCTCACGGGAGTTCCAAGCTACTGCCTTGATACCGAGTCTGACAGGGCGCGGGAAACGGCCGGAACTCATCATCGCGTAGATCTGAGAGGTTCCGAGCCCGACCTTGTCTTTCACCTTCGGCAGCCGCCAAAGTTGCACATCAGCATCGTGCGACTTCATTACATGCACCTCCACATGCATGCATATTCGTTGACCGAATGTCTTTAGTCTCTTACTCTTTATGACATATGCATCGCCAAAAGAAGACAACGTTAGACAATCGGAAGCTGCCTGGAGTAGTTGGAATCGACTGGTTTTTGAATGAGTATTCAGACACTGAAGCTGGACAGCGAATCCTCGAGCTTGTGAAGCTCTTCAAGGCATACGGGGCAGAAGTGACCCGGGCGCGTGCGGCTCACCGCACTGGCGAGATGGTGTGCATGATCGA
This sequence comes from uncultured Acidobacteriaceae bacterium, assembly GCA_963797895.1. Classification (GTDB taxonomy): domain Bacteria; phylum Acidobacteriota; class Terriglobia; order Terriglobales; family Acidobacteriaceae; genus KBS-83. The sequence goes on along the minus strand of CAWCRD010000002.1, from coordinate 152,602 downwards.
CACCGTTTCCGACTCGGTATATCAGAAACTCCATGCCGCGTTAGATCGATACCGGTTTCGTATGGTGGTCAATCACGCATTTCTTCCTGCGCCAAACAAGTGGCCCGAGCATTCGTTTCAAATCGATCTATCCCGCAGCGTCGGCTCCCAAGAGCGCAGCAAGTGGATAGGCAAGGCCCGGACCTTCGGAGAAGGGTTTCATAAGGGAAAAATCGTTTGGGAAGGCGGAGTAAAGGCTTTGCGGGAAGAAAGTGCGGCCACTCTGGAAGCATTCTCGTTGATCCAACTGCCTCAGCTTCTTCATCAAGGAAAGATTAGCTGGCTTCGACAGTGCAGCGTTCCACACTGCGCCCGCTGGTTCATGAGCAAAAGGAAGGCGCAAATTTACTGCCTATCCAAATGCGCCAGATGGGCTTACGAGAAGACGCCTGAATATCGCTCGGCACGTGCGAAGTACATGCGCGATTATTATGCTGAAAACTTAAGCGCTGCAAAACCTAAGAAGCGGCCTCCATCATCACCACGTTCGAACCCTTCTCCGCGGCATCGATGAAGTCGGCCCACCACTGCAGCATGCGGCGGCGCTCTGCTAAGTGTTCCGCGACAACGTAAACGCCGCGGACTCCCGGTATCTCGTGCGCAAGGGCTTTCTCGATCACATCCGCATTCCACCCATGCTCCGTCAAGAGTGTGGCTCCAGTGCGTCGCAGATCATGAATTGTCAGGTATTCAAGGGTTTCGAAGAACGGCGCGTCCTGGAGGCTCTTGTTCAGCGCGTTCGGCGAGAGTGGCTGCCTGCGACGATGCCGGCCCGGCAGCACGTACTCCGAGTCACACGCAAGCGTCTGCAGTTCGCGGAGCATCGCGATGACCTGTGTGGAGAGAGGAACGATCTGCGGTCGCTTGTTCTTGGAATTCTGGGTGGGGATGAACCACTCAGCCTTTTCGAAATCGATGTGCTCCCAACGGGCGTTCAGTAATTCGCCCTTACGCTTCAGGGTCGCTAACAGGATGCGTATTGCCACCTGGAACTGTCGGCACATCCCGCTCTCTTCCATGCCACGCAGAAAGGCGCGGATCTCCTTCGCATCCAACACGCGCGAGCGCTTGCCAACGCGGCCAATGTATCTCGGCGCCACCATCGTCGCCGGGTTCATGGGAATCAGCTGCAGATTGATGGCGTAATCGAGCACCAACTTGAGTACCTGGCGAATCATCAGCGCGGACGTCTCACGGCCCTCATCGCGCTTCCGGTACACGATGGCCTGTATATCGAGCGCCGTGAGCTCCTTGAGGCGTTTCTGACCGATTGCGGGGTATACGTAGGTCGTGAGGTAACGGAGAAACTCAGTGGGCTTCTTGCGTGTGCGCATCGCCTGCTCGCGATAGTAGCGATCGCCAAACTCACGCATGGTCGGATCAGCGTCACGTCCCTCACGGCGCGCCTTCTTTTCCTCGGCAGGAGAACGGCCGGCCACAACGTGAGTGGCTACTTCATCCCGCTTGTCGCGTGCGGCCTTCAGCGTGAGATCGGGATAGCGGCCGAGCGTGACCTTCTGTGGCTTGCCATCCTTGCGATAGCGAAACATCCACGACTTCACTCCACTGGGCAGGATGTCGAGTGAGAGGCCGCGGCCGTCGCTGACGAGATAGCGCGCTGTGCGCGGTTGCAAGGCTTTGACCTGAGCATCTGTGAGAGCCATATACACACTCCTGGAGACACGCCCGAGACACGCAAGTAGCAGGAACATCTCGGAGCTGAATGGAACGGAGTGTACGATAAGTCACGCGGAATGTGACATATGAATTCGAGCGCTGGAACGCGCTGGAACGCAGTGGAAGAAAGATAATCTACACTGAGAATATGCCGTCGCGCATTCGCCTGGTCGCTGTCGATATCGACGGCACACTCCTCCCCAGTTCCGGCACCACTATCAGCCAGCGCAACCGGCGCGCCTTGCGGGATGCCCAGGCCGCAGGGCTTCACGTCTTGATCGCGACCGGCCGGCGTCATCAGTACGCTGAACCCGTGCTCAAGCAGGTCGGCCTGTCGCCGCGCACCGTCATGATCTCGTCCAATGGGTCGGTCGTGCGCTACTTCGACGGCGAGCTCATCGAGCGCAACCTGCTCTCAGAGGAAACCGCGCGGGTACTGTGCGGCGCGATGCGTCCCTTCGGCCAGACTATGGTATTCACCTTCGACCGAACGGACGGGCCGTCGCTCGTTGTAGAGAGCATGGCCTCCCTGCATCGCAGGATTGCGCTGTGGGTCGAGGCGAACCGCCACGACATGGTGGAGATTGCGCCGCTGGAGCGGGCCTTCGACCAGCACGAAGGACCGATCCAAGGCATGCTATGCGGGGACATCCCACAGGTCCGCGCAGCCGAGCAGGCGCTCCAGGGCATGGAGAGCGCTGGCCAGATCACGATGCACCGCACCGAATATGCGGAACGCGATCTCGGCATTCTGGACCTGCTTCCGCCCCATTGCTCCAAAGGCACCGCGCTTGCGGGCTATGTTCGCTCGCTAGGCCTGGAGCCAGGCGAAGTCATGGCCATCGGGGACAACTTCAATGACCAGGCGATGCTGGAATATGCCGGGCAAGCCGTCGTGATGGGCAACGCCGGGACGGAGATGCTGGCCCTGGCCGACGAGTATGGCTGGGCAACCACCTTGAGCAACGACGATGATGGCGTGGCCGAGATGCTGGAGCCCCTGACCAGAGCAGTCGATTCGGGCAGCGGGCCAGCGCAAGCAGCTCAGGTCCATCCGGACTTGGCCCGAAAGTAACGCCCTCAGGCGAGCGGAAGACCGGCCGTCCGCGTCAGCATGGTAGCCTGAAGCCGAGTGTTTTCGCCCCAAAAACCCGTAATTGCCTGCACCCGTATGGCCGCATTCGCGCTGCTTGCAGCCGCCGTGTCTCTGCCGCTCGTTGCAGCCGAGCACATCACACTGCGCAACGGATTTGATTTGATCTGCGATCACCGGGAGGTCTCCGGCGACCACGTTCGCCTGTACATGACGGCCAGCAGTCCCGATTTCATGGAGGTCTCGGCCGCTGACATCGCGAGCAGCGAGTTTGTGCAGCTGCCGGCGCCAAAACCGCCTGCTACGGCGATCGCAACCGGCCCGGCGGCGGATCCCACGCCGGCCGAAATTCGCGAGATGGCTGCGAAAGCCGGCGCCGCGCACGACCTCGACGTGGAACTGCTGGCCAGCGTGATCCGCGCGGAGAGCAACGGCAACGTACGCGCCGTGAGCCACGCGGGCGCCCTTGGGCTGATGCAGTTGATGCCCGGTACTGCAAGCAAGCTGGGCGTCGCAGACAGTTTCCGCGCCGATCAGAACATCAACGGCGGCACCGCCTACCTGAACGCGCTGCTCAAGCGCTACAAGGACAACCTGGCGCTGGCGCTCGCGGCGTACAACGCTGGTCCGGCTGCTGTGGACCGCTATCACGGCATTCCGCCCTACCGCGAAACGCGCCAATACGTCGCACGCATTATCCACGATTTCAATCGGCGCAAGGCAGAAGCTGCGGCCCATGTCCCCACCCTCGTTGCGGCCGCCGCACCCTCCCCTGCAGGCAATTGAGCAATCCCACCGCTGAAGGCATCCGGAGCGACCGCGCATTGAAATCGAAGAAGCTCCTCCTCTCCGTTGCAGGCGCGCTGGCCTTCGTGGCATTGCTGGCTTACGGCAGCCACCGCACGCATTTCCGCTGGGACACTCTGTGGCAGCAGATGCACTATGTACGCTGGTCGAACATCCTGCTCGGCATAGTGCTGATCTACGCGGCGTATTTAGTACGTGCTTTTCGCTGGGTTGTCTTCCTGCGGCCGACCAAACGGCTGCCTCCGCTGTACCTGCTGGGTACGCAGGTGATTGGCTTTACCGCGGTGGCGCTTCTCGGGCGCGTTGCCGACCTCACCCGTCCATATCTGGTAGCCCGTCGAACGAACCTTCCCATCGCGCTTCAGGTCGCGATCTACACGGTCGAACGCATGTTCGACGCCTGCTCCATGGCCACCATCGTCGGCGTAGCGCTGCTGCTGGCTCCCAATAAAGCGACCATGCCGCACCGGGAGATAGCGATGGCCGGCGCACGCAGCGCACTGCTGGCCGCTTTCGCTCTGGTCGTTCTGGCCGCCGCAGTGCGTATCGCAGGCGAGCAGTTGGCGAAGCTCTGCGAGTCCGCCTTCGGTGACAAGATCGGTACTGCCATCGCGGCAAAAATCCGCGCCTTCCGCGACGGACTGGCGGTGGTCTCGTCCGCCGGCGCGCTTTTTCAGGCGGCCCTGCTGTCGCTGGTGATGTGGGCCATGATCTCCGGCGCCTACCTCTTCACGGTACGCGCGTTTGCAGCGTCTCCGGTGCTGGCCTCCATGACACTGGGCCGCGCCGTCGTCCTGATGGCGGCCAGCATGGTCGGCTCGGTTGTGCCCATCCCCATCGTTTCCTGGTTCGCACAGATTCTTGTGCTGCAGCAGACGCTTCAGCACTTCTACAACATTCCGGTGGAGATCGCGCTCGCCTGCGGCGCCGGCATCACGTTTGTCACGTTCCTCTGCATTGTGCCGGCTGGCCTCGTCTGGTCACGCTTTGAACACATCTCACTCCGGCAGGTTTCGGAAGTCTCCGAGCAGGAGGCAGAAGAGCTCTCGACCGGAGCGCAGGCGTGAACACCGGAACTTACACCGCCGCCACCTCCGGTAAAGGACGCGACGAAGGCCATCAACAAAGACAGGCTGAAACCGGGAGGTTGGGATGGCTGCTGCCCCTCGTTCTCGCGGTTGCGGCAGCGGCGGGCCTCTTTGCCCGGTTCCATGCCGGAGCCGGCCTGCTCGCCTTCTATGACGACGATTTCTTCTACTATCTGCGCATTGCCCAGAACATCGTCGCGGGGCACGGCTCAACCTATGACGGAGTGCACCTGACGAACGGCTATCACCCGCTTTGGATGTTGGTGATCGTCGGGCTCACACGATGCTTCGGCTCCGGTACTGTTTTTTTCTGCGCGCTCCAGACGGTACTGCTCTTGTGCATCCTGGCGACGTATCGGATGTGCGCGCGCACTCTCACTGCTTTCGCATCCAGCCCCGCGTGGCTGCCGCAACTGATCGCCGCCGCGCTTGCCACCTCGACACTCATGTTGGCAGCCGGCGGCATGGAAGTAGCACTCGCCATTCCGCTCATAACCGCGCTGGCCTATTACCGCCTCTGCCACTTTTCCTGGATACCCCGCAGCGCATTCCTTCTCGGCCTGTTGGGCGCAGCGGTCGTGCTGGCGCGCCTCGACACAGCCATCCTGGTGATCACGCTGGGCGTGCTGGACGTGCTGTTCGCCATTGACGTTTCGCTGCGCGACCGCCTGCGCTGCGCCGTCGCGTTTCTCGCAGGCGCGTCGCCGGTGGGGTTCTACCTCCTGCTCAATGAGCTGTGGTTCCACACCCTCATGCCGGTCTCCGGCCAGGCCAAGCAGATGCGCTTTCATCATTGGCCCAGTCTCATTATGTTCAGCCGGGCAGCATTCGCGCCCCCTCAGCGCTATTTCCTGGTCTATCCGCTGCTGGCAATCACTATCGCTGCGCTCGCGATTCTCGCGGGCCGCCCTCCAGTGCGGCGCCATCCTCTGCTGCGCGGTCGCATCCCTTGCCTTCTGGCGCTTCTGCTTTTTCCGTTTCTCTTCGCAGCTACCCTCTCCGTGGTGAGCGATTGGCCGATCTGGCCGTGGTACGGATACCCGCTGATCGCCTCCGGCCTCGGAGCGGCGGTGCTGCTGCTGACCGTTGCGGCCGCTCCTCGCGAAACCAGTGTGCGCCGACTCACCACAGTCAGCTGGAATCTGCTGCGGTGGCCCGCCGTGATTCTGCTGGTGATGATCTGGACAGCGTACGGTGTGGCGCAGTGGCGCAACGCGACGCGTCCGGACAAGGTTGGCTACTCGCTCTATTTGCAAGGCGTGGACATCGCTCGCTTCGCACAAACACATCCCGGAACCTATGCAATGGGCGACCGCGCCGGCACGCCCGGCTATCTGCTTCACGAGCCGCTGGTGCAGTTGGAAGGGCTCACAATGGACGTGGCGTTCCTCAAGAACATCCAGGCCGAACGGCCCTTGCTGGAAGTCTTGCGCAGCTATGGGGTGCGCTACTACATCGCGACGAATCCAGAATTCCGCGACGGATGCTGGCGGGCGGTGGAGCCGCTCGTCGCCGGCTCGGATGCGCCGCACATGCGCGGCCTCCTCTGCATGGAGCCCGCCGCTCAGTTCTTCCACAGCGGCTACAACAGCGTGATCTTCGATCTCGATACTCGGGCTGTGTCCACGCAATAGCCTGCTCCGTGTGCACGCGCAGCAAGCTGCTATCGTAGAACTATCTATGAAGTGTCCGTACTGCGGCTTTGCGCAGGACCGCGTCGTCGATTCACGCGAGAGCAAGGAAGCTGATTCCATCCGAAGGCGCCGCGAGTGCGAGCGATGCGAAAAGCGCTTCACCACCTATGAGCGGATCGACGAGATTCCATACATGGTGGTGAAAAAAGACGGCCGCCGGGAGCGCTTCGAGCGGCACAAAGTGCTCAGCGGGCTCTTGCTGGCCTGCAGGAAACGCCCGTTTACCCCCGACAACCTGGAAAAGATCGTGGATGAGGCCGAGAACTTCCTCATCGAATCACCCGAGCGGGAGCGCACCACTAGCGAAATCGGTGAGCTGATTATGAATCGGCTCAAGGCGATCGACACCGTTGCCTACATCCGCTTCGCCAGCGTATATCGGGACTTCACCGACGTGCGCGAGTTCAAAGAGGAGTTGGAGCGCCTGCTGATTGCCAAGGACCAGACGGCGAAGCGCCGAACCGCTGAGCCCGTACATCGCGAACCGCCACCGCGCAAGCCGCAGCGACGCTAACCGTGAGCACGAGTTCCGTTCCGCTCACGCTGTAACCACACGAGATTTATGCAAAGGAAAGCATGCCCAAACAACACACCATCACCCTGATCCCTGGGGACGGCATCGGCCCCGAAGTAACGAATGCAGTTGTGCGCATCCTGGAAGGCGCCGCAGCAGCCACCGGAGCCAGCTTCCAGTGGGAGAGCTATGCCGTGGGCGCGGAAGCCTTCGAGCGCTACAAGGAGTACATCCCGAAAGAGCTGTATCAGTCGATCGAGCGGAACCGCGTCGCGCTGAAAGGCCCGGTGACGACGCCGATTGGCGGCGGCTTCGCCTCCATCAATGTCACGCTGCGCAAGCAATTCGAGCTGTATGCGAACTTCCGCCCCATCCGCAATCTGCCCGGCACGGAAACCCGCTATCCGGGCGTTGATCTGGTGATCGTCCGCGAGAATACCGAGGATCTCTACGTTGGCCTGGAGCACGAGGTCGTCCCCGGCGTCGTCGAATCGCTGAAGATCGTCACCGAGAAGGCTTCCACCCGCATCGCGAAATTTGCTTTCGACTACGCGCGCAAACATGACCGCAAGAAGATCCACGCCATCCACAAAGCCAACATCATGAAGATGTCGGATGGACTCTTCCTGCGCTCCGTGCGCGAAGTGGCCAAGGATTATCCGGAAGTCACCTATGCCGAGCACATCGTGGACAACACCTGCATGCAACTGGTTATGAATCCGTACCAGTACGACATGCTGGTCCTTCCGAATCTGTACGGTGATATCGTCAGCGATCTGTGCGCAGCCTTTGTCGGCGGCCTGGGATTAGTGCCGAGCGCAAACCTGGGCGAGACCTGTGCCATCTTCGAGGCCGTGCATGGCTCCGCGCCGGATATTGCCGGGCAGGACAAAGCGAATCCGACGGCGCTGCTGCAGTCCGCGATTCTGATGCTGCGCCACATCGACGAGGCGGATGCGGCGAATAAGATCCAGGCGGCGCTCGATAAGGTCTATGCGGAAAAAACCATGCTGACGCGCGATGTGGGCGGCACCGCGGGCACGCAGGCCTTTGCCAACGCCGTGCTTGCAGCGCTGTGATATGCGCAACTCACCAGAAAGGATTGCAATGCAATTGCTGACTCGACCGCTTCCCGCGCTGCTCTGCTGCGCCCTGCTATTCACTCCTTCGCTGCTCATTTCCGGTTGCAAGCGTTCCGAGACCGGCGCAAGCACGAACGCCTCTCCGGCTCAGGAACCGATCACGCAGATTGACCCCGCGACGGCCGGCAGCATCGAAGGCACCGTGCACCTGGTTGGCAACCCTCCGGAGCGCATCGAGATCGACATGGCGCAGGACCCCGCGTGCGCGATGAGCCCCTACGGCAAGAATCTCACCGAAGGCATCGTGAGCAAGGACGGCAAGCTTGCGAATGTTTACGTCTACGTGAAGGACGGACTGATGAACAAGGTCTACGCCGCACCGAATGCGCCCGCGGTGCTCGACCAGAAGGGCTGCCGCTACGTGCCGCACGTCCTTGCCGCGATGGTGGGACAGCCGATCGAGTTCCGCAACTCCGACCCCACGATGCACAACGTGCACATGCAGCCCACTGTTGGCGGCAACCAGCAATTCGACATCTCGCAGCCACCGAACGGCGGCACGACACGACATGCCTTCGCCAAGCCGGAGCTGATGATTCCTGTGCGTTGCAACAACCATCCGTGGATGCAGGCCTTCCTGAACATCGCCCCCAATCCGTTCTTCGCCGTCACCGGAGAGGATGGGCATTTCGCAATCCACGGCCTGCCCCCCGGAACATACACGCTGGTCGCGGTGCAGGAGCAACGGGGGCCGCAGCAGGCCAATGTAACCGTGACTACACACGGCACTGCGACGGCGGACTTCAGCTTTAAGACGAAGTAGGGTCGGAGAACAGCGTCCGGGCGATCAATAGAGCGACTCGATCCCTTAGCCCGTCGCCTTATTCCGTGCTTTCGCAGCGATTCGCGATAAAATTACTGAATCCTGAAGACAGCGAAGAGGCCAATGGCAGAGAGACTGAGGGTTGGCATACTCGGCGCTACCGGAACTGTCGGTCAGCGCTTCATCCAGTTGCTGGACGGGCACCCTTTCTTTGAGGTGGCGTGGCTCGCTGCGAGCGACCGCTCCACTGGCCGGCGCTATGAAGACGCGGTGCGCTGGAAACTGGAGAGCCCGATTCCCGCGAGTGTACGCGACCTGCCGCTCTCGCCGGCCACGACGGAGCATGCGCCATCCATCATCTTCGCCGCGCTCGATACAGACATCGCTCGCGAGCTGGAACCGCTGTTTGCCGCGGCCGGCTGCGCCGTTATCTCGAACTCCAGCGCCTTCCGTATGCAGGCCGATGTGCCGCTCGTGATCCCGGAAGTGAACGCCCCGCATCTCGCGCTGATCGAGCAGCAGAGCTGGCGCAAACAATCCGGCGGTTACATCGTCACCAATCCCAACTGCTCCGCCATCGGCCTCGTGCTCGCGCTCAAGCCGCTCGCCGACCGCTTCGGCATCGAGAGCATCTTCGTCAGCACCATGCAGGCCATCAGTGGCGCCGGATATCCCGGTGTGCCGTCGCTCGACATCCTCGGCAACGTCGTTCCCTTCATCAGGAACGAGGAAGAGAAGATGGAAGCCGAGGCGATGAAGCTGCTCGGCACACTCGACGGCGCTGCGGTACGTCCATACGCTGCTCGTATGAGCGCCCACTGCAATCGCGTTGCGGTAGAAGACGGTCACACCGAAAGCGTCTCGATCAAGCTGCGCACATCCGCCACACGCGATCAGGTGCTGGCCGCGTGGAGCGAGTTCCAGCCGCTCGCGCAGCATCAGCTTCCCACGGCACCGGCGCAGCCGGTCGAGTTCCTTACGGCAGAAGACCGCCCCCAGCCGAGGCTCGACCGCATGAGAGGCGGGGGCATGGCCGCTACCGTCGGCCGTCTGCGTCCCTGTAGCCTGCTGGATTGGAAGTTCACCGTGCTCTCGCACAACACCATTCGGGGCGCTGCCGGCGCTGCGCTACTCAATGCCGAATTGCTGATGCAGCTAGGCAAGCTCAACAGTTCGCGCGCTCCTCATCCAGCAACTCCGGCGGCCGTCTCGGCATGAAGCTCGTCGTCATGAAGTTCGGCGGCACTTCGGTGGAGGACGCCGTCGCCATCCGCCGCACTACCGATATAGTCGCCGGCCGCATCGCGCGCGGCCTGCAGCCGATCGTCATCGTCAGCGCGATGGCGCGCGTCACCGATCAGTTGCTAAACGCCGCTGCCGCTGCCGGCCGAGGCGACAAGTCTTCCGCGCTTTCCGCGAGCGTTGCGCTCCGCGCGCGGCATCATCAAGCCGCGGGCGAACTGATTCCCGCAGCACAGCTTGCGCCGATGACCGCTCTCATCGACGAGCACTTCGATGCGCTCGATGAGCTGCTGCGCGGGCTCGCCGCCGTTGGCGAAGTGACGCCGCGCACTACAGACATCGTTGCCTCCTACGGCGAGCGCCTTTCCAGCCCGATGGTCGCCGCGGCCTTTGCAGCGCGCGGCATCGACGCCGCGCACGTCGATGCACGCGACTGCATCATCACCGACGCGCAGCACATGAAGGCGATCCCGCAGGACGATCAGATTGCCGACCGGCTCCGCAAGCATGTGCTTCCGCTCGCGCAGGCCGGCAAGACGGCAGTGCTGGGCGGCTTCATCGGCTCCACGCCGGAGGGCGTTACCACCACACTTGGTCGCGGCGGATCGGACTTCAGCGCCGCGCTGATCGGTGGCGGGCTCCATGCCGAATCCATCGAGATATGGACCGACGTCAACGGCATCATGACGACCGATCCCCGCATCTGCCCGGATGCCCTGCGCGTGCGCACCATCAGCTTCGATGAGGCCTCCGAGCTGGCCTACTTTGGCGCCAAGGTGCTGCACCCGGCCACCATCCTGCCGGCGGTCGAGAAAAATATCCCGGTGCTGGTGCTCAATTCGCGCGACGCGCAGAATGAGGGCACACGCATCACGGCGCTCGCGCCGCATTGCCGCAGCCCGTTCAAATCGATCGCAGCCAAGAAGCGGCTCACCATCATCGACATCGTCGCCAACCGCATGCTGATGTCGCACGGCTACCTGAAGGCCGTTTTCGAGGTCTTTGACCGCCACAAGTGCTCGGTCGATATGGTTTCCACCTCGGAAGTCAGCGTCTCCCTCACCGTGGACTCGAACGAGCGGCTGCCAGAGATTGCAGCAGACCTGCGCAAGTTCGCGGATGTAAAGTACGAGGGGCGGAAGGCGCTGATCTGCATGGTAGGGGAAAACATCCGTGGCCAGAACGGCATTGCCGCGCAGGTTTTCGGGGCGCTGACGCACATCAACCTGCGCATGATCTCGCAGGGCGCATCGGAGATCAATATGAGCTTCATGATCGAGGAAGATGACGTGGAAGAGGCGATTCGCTCGCTGCACTCCGTCTTTTTTGCAGACCCCGATCCCTCAATCTTTGATCTTGAAGCGCGCGCATTGACGCAGACCGCGGGAGGCAAGTCTTGATCTTCCTCATTCTTGGCCGCGGCAGGACCGGCTCTATCGTTGCCGACGTGGCGCACGAGCGCGGCCATGGCGTGCGCGTTATTGGGGAAGAGGAAAACCGGAACGCCTCCGCGCTGACACCGCCTTTGCTCACGCAGGTAGACGCCGTGATCGACTTCACAACGGCAGAAGCAGTCGTTCCGAACATGCGGGCCTGCCTTTCGGTTGGCGCAAAGATCGTGGTCGGCACGACCGGCTGGTACGACCGGCTGAACGACATGCGCACGCTGTGCGAGCGCCGGAATGCTGGCCTGCTCTATGGCACAAATTTTTCGGTCGGCGTGCAGGTGATGCTGCGGCTGGTGCACGAGCTCGCCATCGGCACGCGCGGCTACGAGCTTTCCATCTCCGAGGTCCACCATGCCGGCAAAAAGGACGCGCCCTCCGGCACCGCGCTTTCGCTGCAGCAAACGGTCCGTGAGGCAGCGCCGGAGCTGGACGCCGCCATCACCTCGCAGCGGGAAGGTGATGTTGCCGGCATCCACGAGCTGCAGGCCCGCTCGGCAAACGACATGATCACCATCCGCCATGAAGCATTCTCACGTCGTGGCTTCGCCGAAGGAGCTGTGCGCGCCGCCGAATGGCTCTCTACCCGCACCGGCTGCTACGACTTCACCGACGTCTACGCACAGTTGCAGTGAGCGAGCGCATGGAACTTCGTGGTTGCGGCACTGCCCTCGTCACCCCTTTCCACCCCGATACCACCGTCGACGTGGAAGCGCTTACCGCTCTTGTAGAGTGGCAGATTGCCAGCGGCATTCAGTTCCTGGTCGCCTGCGGCACCACGGCGGAAACCCCCTCGCTCAGCGACCGCGAGGCTCTTGATGTCGTCCGGATTGTGGTTCGCGTAGCAGCAGGACGTGTTCCGGTCCTCGTCGGCTGCACGCACAATGCGACGCGCGAAGCAGTGGAGCGCACCAAGGCCGTTGCTGCGGTGCGTGGCGTCAATGCCATCCTCACGGCCAACCCCTACTACAACAAACCCACGCAGGAGGGGCAGTATCAGCACTTCCGCGCCATTGCGGAGTCGGTGCCGCTCCCGGTTGTGATCTACAACATCCCCGGCCGCACCGCCGCAAATCTGGAGCCGGCAACGGTGGCGCGGCTCGCACGTGATTGCCCGAACCTCTGCGCCGTAAAGGAATCGAGCGGCAACCTGCAGCAGATCACGGAGCTCGTCCACTTGCTCCAGGAAACTAACGTCCGCGTTCTCGCCGGTGACGACAACATCGCGCTCGCGGCCATCGCCGTCGGTGCCGTGGGACTCGTCTCCGTCGCCTCGAACGAAATTCCGGCAGAGATGCAGCAGATGGTCGGAGCCGCGCTCCGCAATGACTGGGAGACCGCCCGCGCACTGCAGCGCAAATACTATCCGCTGCTGCTCGCCAATTTCTGGGAGACCAGCCCAGGGCCGGTGAAGCACGTCCTCTCGCGTATGGGCCGGATTTCGCCGGTCTGGCGCTTGCCGATGGTACCGCCATCCGCGCCGGTGGCCGCGCGACTGGATACGTTGATCGCGTCATTCAACTTGTCCCCCGCTTCTCATCAGCTGAACTCCGCTTCGCGCTGAATGACCTCAGCGCGCCATTACACTAAGTCCATCCATGCTGGCACAACATCCTCTTCAAACAGAAATCGAGCGCCACTTTTCCGCCGGCGCCGACGCTATCCACGATCCCGCCGCGCTCCGCGCGTTCACGCAGCTGCGCACTGAGCTGAACAGCGGTCGCGTACGCTCCGCGGAGCCCGACCCTGCAGCGCCGCTCGGCTGGCGGGTGAATGCCTGGGTAAAGCGCGGGATCCTGCTCGGCTTCCGCATCGGCCAGCTCACCGCACTCGGCAACCACGATCTCTCCTTCGTGGACAAGGGCACATTTCCCGCACGCACCTTTACGCCGGAAGAAGGCATTCGCATCGTCGTCGGTGGCTCCTCGGTACGCGAAGGCGCGTATCTGGCACGAGGGGTCATCTGCGTGCCGCCCATGTATGTCAACGTAGGTGCCTATGTGGATGAAGGTGCGCTAATCGATTCGCATGCGCTGGTGGGAAGTTGCGCGCAGATCGGCAAGCGCGTGCACCTCAGCGCGGCGGCCCAGGTCGGCGGCGTGCTCGAGCCGGTCAACGCGAACCCCGTCATCATCGAGGACGACGTACTCATAGGCGGCAACTGCGGCGTGTATGAGGGCACTATCGTTCGCCAGCGCGCCGTGCTGGCAGCGGGAACTATCCTGACCCGGGGAACGCCAGTCTATGACATCGTGAACGGTGTCGTTCACAAAGCCGAATCCGCCGCCATCTCCGGCGAGGCGCAGCCTCTAGTCATTCCCGCAGGTGCTGTCGTGGTGCCCGGCTCACGGGCCATCGCACGGGGCCGCGCCGCAGAGTGGGGACTCAGCCTGTATGCTCCGGTAATCGTCAAATACCGCGACGATAAGACAGATTTGAGCGCCGCACTCGAAGATTTGCTGCGCTAACTGTGTCGGCCTTGGTTACCTGAATGATCGCGGCCTGAGAATTTTCTTTGCGCCGTTCGCCGGACAATCTTAGACTGGCTCGCACATGTCCCGGGCTCCTCTTCTTGCCATGCAGGCGATCCCTCTAGAATCGATTTCAGATTCCAGATAGTGGATGAGCCCAAACTTCACGATGCCCTGACCCTCTCGAACGGCATCATCCTGGTTCCCCCATCAGGTCATCAACCGGCTGCATAACGATTCTCAAGTTGCAACTGTGCTGGCGGACAACGTCGCCTGCGCGCTGGAGAAGCAGCAATTGCGCCTGATCCCTGCACGTCGGACCGAAATGGCCGGCACTCTCGCACTCACGGTCGGAGGAGCGTTCGTTCCGGGCCTCGGTTTTGCCGGTCTCTCGATGAGCGCCTCAGAAGCAGTGATGAGACGCCGCGACGAAGAGCAAAGCGGCCGCGTCAGCCTCGTTCTGCTTCAGGATGCAGGCTTCGACCTCGATGAGGCGCCGAAGACGTGGTGGCTCCTCAGTGCCAAGAACAAGCCGCAGGGCGAGCGGAACATGCCGTACCGCGCAAAGTATCTCTATCGTATACTCGGCACAAGCTGGGTCTCGCGTAGTCCCGGTCTATCAACGTCGCTTCCCACTGCTTAATAACTCTTCATCCACCCGAAATGCCGGACAGACAGCCTCTCTTGCCGGCAGCAACAGCCGTCCTGTTTGGTCCGCATCTCACTTCCTGCTAGCATTTTTCTTCCATGTCTAAAGGCAAGCTACAGATCATTCCCATCGGCGGCTTAGGCGAGTTCGGCATGAACTGCATGGCCATTCGCTGGGACGAAGATATCTTTGTCATCGACGCCGGACTCATGTTTCCGGAGAGCGATCTGCTCGGCGTCGACATCGTCGTACCGGACATCACCTACCTGATCGAAAACCGCTCCCGCGTGCGCGGCATCGTCCTTACCCACGGGCACGAGGATCACATAGGCGGCCTGCCGTGGCTGCTGCGTGAGCTCCAGGTTCCCGTCTATGCCACGGAGTTCACGCTTGCCTACGTCGAAGGCAAGCTCGAAGAACATAAGCTGCTGGACAATGCCGAGCTGATCGAGATTGAGCCCAAGCGCAAGTTCCACCTGGGACCCTTCACGATCGAGCCGCTGCGCGTCACCCATAGTCTGGTCGATTGCGTCGCCCTCGCCATCGAGACGCCGGTAGGCATCGTCATCCATACCGGCGATTTCAAGGTCGATCTTTCGCCGCCGGACGGACAGGCCTTCGATCTTGCCAGCTTCGCTGAATACGGCAAGCGGGGCGTCCTTGCGCTGCTGCAGGACTCGACCAACGTCGATCGCGCCGGATACACGCCCAGCGAATGGGCCGTGCGGCCTCGTCTTGACGAGGTTTTCTCGCGGACGCAACGCCGGCTCTTCTTTTCCTGCTTCTCGTCCTCCATCTACCGCATGCGCATTGCGCTGGAGCTGGCGCAGAAGCACGGCCGCAAGGTCGCGGTCGTCGGCCGTTCGATGCTCGAATCCTCCGAAATCGCACAGGACCTTGGATACCTCGACATTCCGGGCGACCTGATCGTCCATCCCGGCCAGATCAAGGACTACTCGCCGGAGCAGGTCTGCGTTCTCATCAGTGGCACGCAGGGTGAGCCGATGTCGGCGCTCTCCCGTGCCGCCGTTGATAACCATAAGCACGCGAAAATCGAGCGCGGCGACACCGTGGTGCTCAGCTCGCGCGTTATTCCGGGCAACGAGAAGAGCATTTACCGCGTCATCGATCACCTCTGCCGCCGCGAGGCGCACGTGATCTTCGATGACGGCCAATCGGGGCTGATCCATGTCAGCGGCCACGGAAGCCAGGAAGAGTTGCGGCTGATGATCAATCTCGTCCGGCCGAAGTTCTTCGTGCCCGTGCACGGCGACTTCCGGCATCTGCAGCGGCACGCGCGCTTGGCGATGGATATCGGCATCTCCGAAAATGCCTACCTGCTCGAAGATGGCGACGTGCTGGAACTTGATCAGAAGAGCGCAACGAAAAATGGGAAAGTCGCTGCCGGACGCGTACTGCTCGACTCCGGCGCTTCAGGAAATGTTGTCGAGGACATGATCATCCGCGACCGCCGCCACCTCAGCGAAGATGGCTTAGTGATCGCTATCATCACCATCAATAAGGTCACCGGTCGCGTGGAAGGCGTGCCGGAATTCGTGACCCGTGGCTTCGTGGCCGGCGACCTGGAACTGGGTGAGCAGGCAAAGGCGATCGTCGGCAAGACGCTCCAGGAATCCAACGCCGAAGAACGTGCCGATCAGATACTCATCAAGGAGAAGATCCGCGTCGACCTGAAGCGTTACATCCAGAAGCAGACGGCAAGCCGGCCCTTCATCATGCCGATCATTTTGGAGATATGAACATAACCGCTGCGGAGCCGGGCACGTCCACCGAACTCGTGACGGCTGCGCAATTCGCGGAAGCGCGGGAGCGCCTGCGCGGCGCTGTCCTGCACATGCCGCTCATCCTCCTGTCATCCGTCACCGAAACAGTTGCATATGTAAAGCCGGAGAGCCTGCAGCCCATTGGCAGCTTCAAGCTACGCGGAGCGTACAACGCTGTCGCCCAGCTAAGCCACGAGCAGCGGCAGCGCGGCGTCATTACCTATTCCAGCGGCAACCATGGACAAGGCGTGGCTTACGCGGCGCGTGCGTTTGGTATCCCTGCCGTTGTCGTGATGCCAAGGAATGCGCCAGAGATCAAGCGCCAGGCCACCAGGGCGCTCGGCGCGGAGATCGTTGATGTCGGCCCGGCGAGCTCGGAGCGCCACGCGCGCGCCGAAGCTCTGGCTGCCGAGCACGGCTACGCCATCATCGCGCCCTATGACGATCCGGCGATCATCGCCGGGCAGGGCACCTGCGGCCTCGAAATCCTGGCCGACTGCCCCGATGTCGATCTCGTACTCGCGCCAGTCGGCGGTGGCGGTCTGTTGAGCGGCGTCGCGGCAGCAATCCGTCAGCAGCGTCCGGAGTGCCGCGTCGTCGGCGTCGAACCCGAGCTGGCTGGCGATGCCGCGGCGAGCCTGCGTCAGGGCAGGATCGTCCAGTACACCGCGGAACAGACCACCCGCACGCTCGCCGACGGTTTGCGCACGCAGAGCCTTGGCACGCGAAACTTCGCACATATCCAGCACTATGTCGACCGCATCGTAACTGTGACCGAGCAGGAGATTGAGGACGCCATGCGCGCCATTGCGTTTGGCGCGCGTCTGATCGCCGAGCCCAGCGGCGCCGTCGCAACCGCCGCGCTCCTTTACCACCGGCACGAGCTCCCGACGCACCGGATCGCTGTCGCCATCATCAGCGGCGGCAACGCCGAGCCAGAGACGCTGCTGCGAGTGCTCGGCACGCGTGAGAAATAGCCGCGAGTCCTAAAAACCACGTTGTCATCCTGAGCGAAACGAAGGACCTGCACTTCTTCCCTATCCCTGTTCCCTATTCCCCTGCCTCTCCGGCGTATTCTGAGCACGTGAAACACCTGCGATTCGCTAGCCTGCTATTCTGCGCGGTATTTGCCGCTCTCCCGCCCTCGTTTGCCGCGGACAAGCCTCCCTCCGGCCCTATCGCCACCGTGCTGCGCAACACGCCAGTGTTCGTCGAGGCGGACACGAGCTCACAAAAGCTCGATACGATCACGCCGGGCCGGGAGATGGTTATCGTCGAGCAGAACGGCCCGTGGCTGCGCGTCTTCGCCAACACCGACGTCCAGCAGAACCGGTCGGAAGATGCTCCCGTCTTCGGCGGGGATGCCGCTACGCCGCCCATCTCCGGCTGGGTGCAAGGCAAGGGCACTGTCGCGGCCTCCACGCCGAATGCCGACAACATCCTCTACGGCGCGGGTGCGGCCCAGGAAGCAAAAGCCAGCGATGTACATGGCTCGCGCGCAGCAGCACAGGCGGCGCGGCTGCTCTATGCTCGCGATGCCCAACTTTTCCCCCAGGGGCCGCATGCCGGCGAATCGGCATGGCGCGCGGCGGATATCCGCTGGCAGCTCGAAAAGGCGGATGTCTATTCGCGTCCCTCCGCACACGAGAAGGAATCGTACCTCCGCCAGCAGATCGATGAAAGCGAAATGAAAAAGATCATCAAGCGCTTCCCCGGCTCCAAGTATGCCGATCTGGCGGCCTACGACATGATCGACAACAAAGTCTGCGGTGATTGGCAGGGCTCAACCAAGTGTCCGGAAAAAGAAGCGGAGATTTACCAGAAATACACAGACGAGCACCCCAACTCGCCGAAGGCGCCGGAAGCGCTCTTTGAAGCGGTATACCGGCTTGCGGCAGCAGGCGATATCTATGCGGGTGATAACGATGCGAAGAAGGCCGCCGCAGACCGCGACCATGCCAAGGTCGTCGCAACACGTCTGCAGCAGAAGTACCCCGCGAGTGACTATTCGGACCGTGCAGCCACTCTGATATACCAGATGGAGCAGTCCATCCCCATCTACGGCGCAGAGCGCGACTAACGCGACCGATCTGCCGCGCCGCAAGGAACAGCTTGAGCGACTATCTCGTCTCCGTCCTGCTCGGCATCGTCGAGGGACTCACGGAATTTCTGCCTGTCAGCTCGACGGCGCACCTGCGGATTGCGGAGGCGCTGCTCCACATCAATCTCGCCGATCCATACTGGAAGATGTACACCATCGTGATCCAGCTCGGGGCCATCCTCGCGCTCGTGTTCCTTTTCGTCGGACGCATTCTGGAATTCATCCGCACCTTTCCGAAAGGAGAGTCCGGCGACCGCACTGTGCTGACCCATCCACTCTCGCTCACGCTGATCGCCTTCGTCTGCACCGCAATTCCGGCCTTCCTGCTGACTAAGATCATCGGCAAGCACCTCGAAAGCCTGCGGCTTATGGCGACCTCGCTGCTCGTTGGCGGCATCATCATGTGGGTCGTCGATGCCTGGAGTGTGCGTCGTCAATCGACGACACAGGATGTTGAACACATGACGCTTGGGCAATCGATCTGGATCGGACTCTGCCAGGTCACATCGGCCGTCTTCCCCGGCACGTCGCGCTCTATGTCCACCATAGCCGCCGGTCAGATCGTCAACATGACGCGCTCAGCTGCGCTCGAGTTCAGCTTCCTCGTCTCCATTCCCACGATGATTGCGGCCACCGGCTACGACCTCTTGCGCACTTTGCACCCGAAGCACACCGACGTTGCCGAATCGATCGCGCCGCTGGTGATGACCGGCCACGGCTGGGTGGTGCTCTTCATCGGCTTCGCCGTTTCGTTCGTCATTGCCCTGCTCGTAGTCGAATGGTTCCTGATGTGGGTCCGGCGGCACGGCTTCGTCATCTTCGCCGTCTACCGCATCGTGCTCGCGGCGCTCCTGTTTTGGCTCGGCAAAAAGCTGATGATGGCCGCCTAGACGCCCTTCTTCCTAAGCAAGAGAACACAGGATTTTTCCATTGCGAGATCGAACCTGAGCAGCCGTTCCTTCCGAGAACGGCTGTCTTCAGGTCGCGCTTCTTTGCTTTAGCCGATCACCGAAAACGGGTCAGCCTCGGACTTCACGAATGCTGGCGCAGCAGAGGGCAACTCCCACGCAGGTGACTGCAGCTCCGGCATTGGCTTCGCCTGAAACAGCTTGCGGCACTGACGCGCCGTCCATCGCGCAGCCCTTTTGGCCTTCTTACGCCGGGCGCTGTCCGTAGAGATGCCGGTGCCCGCGTACATCTGCCGGTAGAGCTTCGACAGGAAGACGAAGGCTACCCGCGCCCGCAGCGTGGGCGTGCAGGCAGAGCGCTCCCAGATCGCGGGAAAGGTATAGAACCGGTCCCAGACGCGCTGCGTGCGCTCGCGAATCTCATCCGAGCTCATCGACGGATGCGGCGTGAACATCTTCGGGCGGACGGCGATGGGAATAAGCCAGTAGCGCGTGATCGGCACGCCGTCCACCAGCGTGGGCGACTTCGCCTGCTCCTTCTCCCAGCGGTTGAAGTCCACCGTCCCGGGAAAGGGCGTCATCATCACGAACTGAGCAAAAGTGATACCCGCCTTCAGCGCCATCTCGGCAGTGGCGTCGAAGGTCGCAGGCTTGTCCGTCGGCAGGCCGAAGATGAACGAGCCCAGCACATGCACGCCATGCTCTTTGAAGGTCTGCAACTGCCGGGCGAGCCCCTCGCCGGAACAGTTCCAGTCCTTGAAAACCGACTTCAGTCCTTCCGGAGTCACCGCTTCGACGCCTACCAGCGCACCCTTGATGTTGGCCTTGTGCATGGCATCCAGATACTCGCCATCTTCGCCCGCCTCCATCGTGATCTGGGTGAAGAACACCATGTCCTTCGGCAGCTTGGCCAGCTCCGCCATCAACTGGAAGCGCTCCGCACGGATGCGGGTTAACTCATCCAGCTTCGACTGGTTGTTCTGCTCCCGCGCCAGGCGGAGGTCAGTCAGTGTAACCGGATAGAAGTTGTCGTCCGCCAGCGCGATGAACCGGAACCCCAGCCTGCGCAGCGCGACGATCTCGTCCACCACGCTCTGGAAGCGCCGCTGCCGCGGCTGTTGCCCGTCGGTCCGCCACACGCTGCAGAACGAGCAATGCTTCGGGCATCCGCGAATCGTCTGCACCGATGCCCACATGTACTTGTCTTTCGGAATCAGATCCCAGCGTGCTGCCAGAAATTCCGAGCCGCCGATACGGCCGCCGTCGTACACCTTTTCGAGCTTTCCCTGCATGCAGTCCACAACTGCCTTGGCCCAGGCAAGATCGCCATCGCCTTTCACGACGGCATGCGCGTCGCCACGTTCGAACGGCTCCTCCGGAAACAACGTCGCGTGAATGCCGCCGTAGACCACCCAGGCGCCGCGGGCTCGCGCCATGCGCCCCACCTCATAGCCGCGTAGAGCGTTGCCGGTGTGGACACTGATGCCCACAATATCTCCTGCCGTGATGCTCTCCGGCTCGATCTGCTCCAGCGATTCGTCTACCAGGATTGGATCGCCCGCAACCTGCGGCGTGGCGGCTGCCAGCACAAAAAGCCATCGCGGTGTGATCACCGCCGTTCCAAAGGAGTTGTCGCTTGGATTCACCAGATGAACGCGCATAAATTTCAACCTTCCTTCATGCCACTACGGCAGACTTTGACTTGTTATCTCGACCTGAGCGCCCCTGCGAAGTGTGGGCATTGGTGCGCTCGGCGGCGCCCCAGGGAAGCAGAGACGATCGAGCAGAGATAGGATTCAGATCCGGAGTGGAGTTCCGGGAAGGTAGGAGATGGAGAGAAAAGTTCCCGGAATCTTTCGCGGCAGGAACAGGAACGAAGGGCCTCTAGATATTTTCAGAGATCGCAGTGGCAAGGCGATTATCCGGTGGGCAAGCAATACCAGGAGTGGCGAAGTCATCGACCGATGCGCCATCAGCAGCACAAGCCCGGCGAACAGCAGCAGGCAAAGAATGCCGAACTCAACGTCCCGGCCGCCATGCAGGAACTTGTCCCAGCTGTAGAAGTGCTCGGTGAGCGGCATCAGGAAAATGAGCACCGCGGTGAGGATCAACACTGCGCGGCAGCAAAACATGCATCCCTCGGCCATCCGCCGGGTCCGTTCCGCATGTTCGTTGCCTCGATCGAGACTGCTCTTCAGCGTTGCACCACTCGATTTCCCGCAAACCTCGCGCAGAACAAGCATGTCATGGATGTTGACGAAACGGTGCAACAGTTTTGTCACACATTTCTGAAGACGTCTTCTTTCGACTTGCCGATACTTGACTTTGTCAACTATTAACCCGAGACTGGCTGCATGGAGAATGAGCGAAACAAGAGGACGGGCCTCGAAGAGCAGACCGCGGCGTTTCGCCGGTTTACCCGCCTGTATACGCGCCTCATCGGCACCTTGCAGGAGGGTCTGCTGGATACCCCCTATTCCCTCAGCGAGGCCCGCGTGCTCTATGAGCTGGCAACACGCCGGCAGCCATTCGCCAAGGAGATAGCGCAGGAACTGGGCATGGATGCTGGTTATCTGAGTCGAATCCTGAGCAAATTTCAGGAGGCTGGCCTGCTGAAGCGTGCGGCCTCTCCAGAAGATGGGCGCCAAACCACGCTCGGCTTGACCAGCAAGGGCCGCGCCGCATTCCGCGTTCTCAATACGCGCTCTGACCGGCAGGTGCGCAATATTCTGGACGGCCTCGCGTCGGCGCCGCGCCGCGAGTTGATCCGGTCGATGCGCGCCATCGAAACCGTGCTCACGGGAAATTCCGCAACCAAGGACTCCTCACCCTTCACACTTCGCCAACATCGACCCGGGGACATGGGCCTCATCGTTTCTCGTGAGGGCGCACTGTACGCGCAGGAGTATGGCTGGGAGCAGACATTCGAGGCTCTCGCCGCCCGAGTCGTCGCCGATTTCATCGACCGCTTCGACCCCACATGCGAGCGCTGCTGGATCGCCGAGCGCCACGGCGAGCATCTCGGCCACATCTTTCTGGTGAAGCACCCTGACCAGCCCGGCGTCGCCAAACTCCGGCTCCTGCTGGTAGAGCCATCGGCTCGTGGAATGGGCCTGGGGCATGCGCTTGTGGCGGAGTGTGTGCGCTTCGCACGTGAAGCCGGCTATCGCAAGATCACGCTGTGGACGCAGAGCATTCTGACCGCGGCGCACCGCATCTACCAACAGGCTGGTTTTCGGCTGGTCAAACAAGAGCCGCATCACAGTTTCGGCAAGGACCTTATCGCGCAGACCTGGGAGCTGGACCTGAACAATCCGAGCTGAAGCGCCTTGCCCGTGCGGCCGGCATCACCCTTGGCAAGGTCGGTTCCCGCATACGCTTTCTCTCGATCCACTCCTCGCGCTTTGCGACAATAAAGGCTAGCTCTGGCGTGTCGGCTCGACGGTCCATTCCAGGAATGGGCAGCCGCTGTTTCGCGTCCCTTACCATGAAGCCACTCAAGGTCGCTCTCACGCCCACCGGCAATCGCAGACTCAACGAGCTGGTCGGCGTGTCGCTCATTGCCACGGCCGGCCTCCTGCTCCTCTCCCTGGTCTCCTACCGCCCAACGGACCCCTCCTTCAACACCGTTGGCAGTGCCATTGCGCACAACTGGGCCGGCATCTTCGGCGCGACGGTAAGCGATCTGCTCTTCCAGTTCGAAGGGTTCGCCGCATTCTGCCTCCCGTTAATGCTTGGGCTTCTCGGCCTGAGCTGGATCCGCTCACGTGCCATCGGCGCCCCCATGTCGAAGCTCGCCGGCTTTGCGCTCTTCTTTTTCGTCGTCCCCGCTGTGTTCGGACTGCTGCCCGGCCGCATGCACTGGTTGGGCTCTATTCCCGTTGAAGGCGTCTTCGGCCGCCTGCTGGTCGACGGCATGACTGCGGTGCTGAACTATCCCGGCACCTGCGTGCTGGTCGCTACGCTGCTGCTCATCGCCGTCCTGCTCTCGACTGCGTTTTCCTTCGGCAACCTGCGCCAGTGGCTCGCTGTGCGCTTCGCCTTTGTATACGCATGGCGCGATCGCTGGAACAATTGGAAGCTGCGCCGCGCCAAGAAGAGTGCTGCTCGCACTGCTGACCGCACCATTCGCGCCCAGCAGAAAGCAGTCGCACAGCGCAATGCGACTGCGAGACCGGCCAGACAGGCAGCAGCGCCGGCCCAGCCACACACAAGCTGGCTCAGCCGCATCCTGCATCGTCCTGAGCAGCAGGATGAGGACGAGGCCCCCGCCGCACGCCGGTCCGCCTTTGCCGAAACTGCAGCGCCCGCGTCACCGGAAGATGCCGCATATCTCGAAGAGCCGCAGCCGGCACCTTCGCTGTGGACCCAGATTCCCCGCGCCACGGTACGCGATCCCGAGCTAGAGCCGACCCCGGTGCGGACCAGCGCGCTCGAGCGCCGCCAATGGGAAGAGATTACGGAAGAGGAAACGGATGACGAGCAGGACGGCAGCATCTCGATCGGCGAGCGTGCCGATGCCGACGCCCACCCGGTTACGCTGACCCCGCGCGCAGTCTCCGGATATCGCTTGCCGCCCAGCACACTGCTGCACCGTTCCGACGATCAGCAGATCATTCGCGAAGATGAGCTGCGCGAAGAAGCGAAGGTGCTGGTCGAGAAGTGCGCCGAGTTCGACGTCACCGGC
Source organism: uncultured Acidobacteriaceae bacterium (assembly GCA_963797895.1). Classification (GTDB taxonomy): domain Bacteria; phylum Acidobacteriota; class Terriglobia; order Terriglobales; family Acidobacteriaceae; genus KBS-83. Next base: position 128,498 of record CAWCRD010000002.1, on the reverse strand, counting down.
CAGGTCACGCAGATCAACCCCGGCCCGGTTGTCACCACCTTCGAGTTCCGCCCCGAAGCCGGCGTCAAGTACTCGCGCGTCACCGGCCTGGCCGACGACCTCTGCCTCGCCATGGCCGCCGAGAGCATCCTGATCGAGCGCATGGCCGGCAAAAGCACGGTCGGCATCCAGGTGCCGAACCACAATCGCGAGACTATCTGGCTGCGTGACGTGGTCGAAGACGGCACCTTCGCCCAGACAAAGTTCAAGCTGCCCCTCGCCATGGGCAAGGACATCAACGGCCGCATCGTCACCGCCGACCTCGCGACCATGCCGCACGTGCTCATCGCCGGCTCAACCGGCAGCGGCAAGTCGGTAGCCATCAACGCCATGATCATGTCGGTGCTCTTCAAAACCACACCGGAACAGGTACGCATGATCCTGGTCGATCCGAAGCGTGTGGAGCTCGGCATGTATGAGGGCATCCCGCACCTTTTCACGCCGATCATCACCGAGCCCAAGCTCGCGGCCAACGCGCTGCGCAATGCGGTGCGCGAAATGGAGCGCCGCCTCAAGCTGCTGGCCTCGCGTTCGGTCCGCAACATCGATCAGTACAACAAGCTCTTCGAGGCCAACACCCCCAGCATGTTCGAGGATGCCGAGGAGCAGACCCCGCTTCCCTACATCCTCATCATCATCGACGAGCTCGCCGACCTGATGATGCTCGACCGGGCGAACGTCGAAGAGGCCATCACGCGGCTGGCGCAGATGGCGCGCGCGGTCGGCATTCACCTGGTGCTCGCGACACAACGCCCGTCGGTCGATGTCATCACCGGCCTCATCAAGGCCAACGTGCCGACGCGCATCTCTTTCCGCCTGGCCACCAAGGTCGACTCGCGCACCATCCTCGACAACAACGGCGCAGAAGCGCTGCTCGGCCGCGGCGACATGCTCTTCCTGCCGCCCGGCACCTCGCGCCTGCAGCGCGTGCACGCGCCATTCGTCACGGAAGCGGAAATCTCCGCTGTGGTCGATTTCTGGAAGTCGCAGGGCGGCGCGGAGTATGTCGAAGCCTTCCTCGAATCGCCGCGCGACGAAAAGGGTCGCGAGCTGAACAACGAGGACGGCGAGGAGGACGACGACGATCCGCTCTTCAACGACGCAGTGCGGCTCGTCTTCGAATTTGGCAAGGCATCGACCTCGCTCATCCAGCGCAGGCTGCGTGTCGGCTACGGACGCGCCGCGCACCTGATCGACATGATGGAGCGCGATGGTCTCGTCGGCCCCGCCGACGGCTCAAAGCCGCGCGAGATACTGAAAAGCCCGGACTGGCTGACCGAAATCGAATCGATGCGGTAGCCGCAGAAATCAAGTTGGATTTCGTCATCCGGAGCCGTGACGCGGAGCGACCCCGGCGCAGTGGAGGGATCTGCTGTTCACGCGGACTCGCCAATTCCCGGTCCCTACTCCCTATCGCCTGTTCCCTTCTTCGCGCTTCGCAACGCCACAAAGCCGAGCGTGCCCACCACCAGGATCAGCGCGATCCACAGCAGCACCGGATGGCGCTCCGTAAACGGGATGCTCCTATTCGTCTCCGGCGTCAGCGCCCGCTCCGCCCCAAGCGTACTCAGCGATACGTTCGATAACGCTGCCTGGAGCGGCGACAGATCGTACTCGGGCGCGCCGAGCGCCGGATCGCCGTAACGAAGCACGTAGGACGTGCCGGGCTTGCGCAGGAAGCAGACCTGCCTCTCTCGCATCTGCAAGCTGATCGCGTGCAGAGCCAGCGGCGTGTCGTCACCGTTCTGAATCGTCAGCCGGATGGTGGATGCATATCGCACCGTACCGAGTGCCAGCTCTATGTTCCCGACGCCGGACGCCACTTCGCGCTTGCGAGGAGGCGCATGGCTCAACAAGACGCCTTCGCTCTGCCGCGGCACTTCGGGATGAGCCTCGTCTGCCGCCTGCGTGTGTGAAGCCTGCGCCGGATACCGCTCCAGATCAGCGGTGCGGGAAAAGATTGCGTCGGGATCGTCGCTGGTGAAAGTGAGCCGATCCACCGGCACGTTTGGCGGCAATGCGAATTCATAGACTGTCGCATGCGGCTTCTGCACCGCCTGGCCCGCAACGGCCACCTGCACGTATCGCGCAGGCTCCGCTTTCGCAATCAGTACATCCACGCCGGCGATGTCCTGGGGCGTCACCGGTTCGAGTGCCAGCGTCCGTATTTCGAAATGCAGGTAACGAAAATTGCTCTCCGGCAGCGAGATCAGCCGCTGTTGTGGTTCGTCTTCATCCGCATTCGAGCTATACGCAATCTCCAGAAACGAGATGCCGCGGTCGCCGGGCCGCTGCGTCCCCGTCACCCGAATCAGGACGGAGAAATGCGAGCGCCCCATGCGCAGCAGCACGTGGCTGTAGCGCGGCTCCGTCATCTCCACATCAAAGCTGACCGCGCCGTTCTGCTGCCCCAGATTGAGGATTTGCTGCGGACGCGCCACTTCCGTTCCAGCGTCGGTGGAGATGCGCGCCAGATAAGCCACCTCGCGCCCGCCGGCCATCACCCGCAGGTCCTGAAACTGCGGCGCCGCATGAGCCAGCAGGTCCGCCGGAAGCACGACACAGGTCTCTGCGGCCGGAACAGATGCTAGCTCGACCGGCCGCTCGTAGTGGAACGCCGGCTGCACCGCTTGCGCTGCCAGCACCGATGACAGCACCGCCAGGCCCGTACGAGCGATCACTTGATCTCTCCAGCGCGTAGGTGCAGCCAGTCGCGCTGGTAAGCGAAGCTCACACCCAGCAGCAACGCGCCAAGGGCGAGAAAGCTGATGATCCGGTAGCCCTGGCTCAGCGTGCTGGTATCGAGCAGAAAGACCTTAAAGATCGTAACCGCCAGCAGCACAAGTCCCTGCCAGCGTAGCCACGCGGAGCGCCGCCGGAATCCTGCGCCCAGCAGCAGCCCACCGGCCAGCAGAAACCATGCGGAGTAGCTGAACCTCTCCGCCATATGGCGATCGGCTACGGCAGCGTAGTAGATCTGCGATCCCGGCGCAGCCGCCAGCGTGCGCGTCGCCCAGTACGTCGATATTTCGAAGCACACCGCGACGAGCACCAGCAGGTTCGCCGCCAGCATCGCTGCGCGAGGTAAAGACGCCCAGAAATCCCGGCCACGCTCCGCAACAGCCTCCCGGCTCAGCCATGCAGTCCACACCAGGGCGCCAATCACGATCAGGAACGTGACGAAACGAAGATTGAGAAAAACCGACTGCCGGGCTGCATCCAGCCCCGAGAACAGCACCAGTACGCCGCACCCCAGCAGCGCAATCGCCTCCCATCGCAGCGCATCCCGCAAGGTGGCGGAAAGCGGCCTTCGGACCGCGATCCAATGCGCAAGCGCGCTGATCGCCACCAGCCAGATGGCGCTCGTGAGCACCGTGTTCGACACGAGAAGGGATTCAGACCCATAATGCCCCGGCTGGGCTCCGCTCCACCAGAAAGTGTGAATCTCCAGCAGCCCGGTGATCACCACTAGTAGTTGCGCTGTCACCGCGCAAGCCGCCGCCAGCGTCTCCCAGATGGTCGATGTCTCGCGTCCGATCTCGCGTCGCGCCAGCAGCGCGCAGATCGCGAGCGACGCGATCGAGACGGCGAAGCTGAGAAAGCGCGTGTTCCAGATCACCTGCGTCTGTCCGATGGTGGCATCCATCGCCAGCGAGATCAGCCCCAGCGCCAGGGCGCCACTGGCAAGCGCCTGCATCAGCCGGGTGCCGCATGCGCGTCGCGACCCAGACCAGCACTGCGCCCTCCGTCATCCAGCCCACCGTCACCCAATGCCCATGCACGGCCAGCGGCACGGCCAGCGTCAGGAAGACGATCGCGATCGAAAGCTGAATGTCGGAGAGGGATGCCAGGCGCGTTCCCGCAATCGGAGTTCGCTCCATCCATTTGCGGACGCCGAGGTAAAACGCGCCGAAGCCGACAGAGCACCATGCCAGTGCCGTATTCCGAGCGGTTCCGTCATGCGAGAGCATCGCGTAAAAACCCAGAAAGCCGAAGGCGGCGTTCGCCATGCTGATCAGCACTCGCGCCACATCGCCCTGCTCCGCGTGCGCATGCTTCTGCCGCGCCAGTATGGTCGCCGCCGCAAACAGCAGGATGAAGAGTGAGAGGAACACCGTCGTAGTAACAAATGCGGCCGGCGCGTAGAACTGCCAGTACCAGCCCCAGTAAAAGCCCACCGTGCCGAGGAATGACAGCACCAGCAGCCGATTCCAGCCCTTCAGCACCAGCAGCGCCATCGTCGCCGCGTTCATCATCAGCAGATAGCTGAAGAGGAAGACCTCCTCGTTGCGCCCGGTCGATAGCAGGAGCGGGGTCGAAAACGCGCCCACAATCGCATAGACCGCCAGCAGCTCCGCACTTTGCCTCCACGCGATGAAGGCGTTGAACGCCGTCACCAGCACCATGCCCGCGAAGGCTACGCTGGAGGGGACCAGGTGGTACATCGAAAACGCAGCCCATAACGACAGATACAGAACGCCGCTGCCGACCGCCTTGAGCGAATAGGAGAACGCCGCAAATCCCTTCGCGCGAAAGCGCTCCGACCAGGCAATCAATGCGGCGCCGCTCAGCAGACCAATCAGAATGCGTCCCGCAGGCCCAATCCACTGGTTGTCAAAGGCGAACTTCAGAAACCAGGCCACACCGATCAGCACTGCGACAATTCCGATGCGGTTAAACCATTGCGAGCCCACACGACTTTCCAACGAGCGCTCTTCGCGGGCCGCTACAGGCGCGGCCGGCGGTGCGATGTATGGTTCAGCAGGCCTTTGCTCCACATCCGACCGCGTCGCGGCTGTCACGGGCACAGCCGCCGCTTCCCGCCAATCGGGTACCTCGATCCGGCGCAGCAGCGTCCCGCCATCGGCCCAGTGGTCGCGATCGGCGGTGGCGTTCCGCGCAGGATCGCCACCTCCCGTTCCAACTGGAAGACACGCGCCGTAACCGCGGCCAGTTGCGCCTCAAGGCGCTCAGTGCGGTCTTTCGCCGGCGACCTTTCGTCTGGGCCTTCGCTCATGTCGCTTTACTCTACGCAACCGGCGCGGACGGAACAATCACCGCGGCTGTTAGTGCGCCCCCAAGCGTCCCGCCAAGGGACCCCCGCATTCCCATGCCGCACTCGCGAACGCCAACATGCCCGGGAAATTGAAGATAATAGAGAGCACCGGGTATTCCTTGTTGGGCACCCTGCCCAACAATTGATGCAACCAGCAAAGCTTTGCCGTACTATGCCACTGTGGGCGCGGACCCCCGGCCGGCTCCATATAGGTCTGAAAACACTGGCCAGCGAAACACATACCGGTTCGAGGGCGCGGCGCGTCCTGCTCGTCGACGACGATCCAATCGTGCTGGAGCTCGTATCTCTGCTGCTGGCGGACTCAGGAACGGAAGTGGCGCGCGCCACCGGCGGCGAGGAGGGGCTTCACGCCCTCAAGCCACCATCACGGTTACCGGATATCATCCTGGTAGACCACCAGATGCCTGAAGTCAGCGGAACCGACATAGCACGCTATATAAAGTCACTGCCTCAGCCGCGTCCCCGCGTGATCGCGATGAGCGCATCGCCGCTGCCCCAGGGTGACCTGGCATTATTTGACGAGTACCTGGCTAAACCGATTGACCGCGACCTGCTCCTTGCCGCCATCTCCGGCGCGCCAGCCCCATCGATCGCTGCCCCATCTCGCCGGCGCGCGGCCGGCCTTCCGCCATCGCTCGATTCTTCCACGGTAACCAAGCTGCAGGCCATCATGCCGCCCAGCGCCATTCGCGAGCTCTACACCGTCTATGTCGCCGATACACGGCAACGCATCCGGGAGATGGAGCGCTACTCCGCGGAAGGAGACGACGCCGGGCTGCGCCGCTGCGCCCATGCCATCAAGGGATCCGCGGCTATGGCCGGCGTTCCAGGCATAGCAACGATCGCCGCCGGATTCGAAGCGGGGGAGCTTCCCCGCGACGATTACGAATACCTGTTTCACCAAATGCGCAGCGCCTGCGATGATGTGGAGCAAAGCATGATCAACAGCGCAGCCCATACAAGTGCAGCTTCTGGGGAGGCCAGATGAGCCCAAACGCACCCGCAGCCACCGAGCATCGCAATTCCAGCATCCGCATCCTGCTCGCCGACGATCATCCGGTGGTACGCATCGGCGTCCGCAACATGCTCCGCGCCGAAGGTCACTTCGACGTGGTCGGCGAGGCGTCGGACGGCGACGAGGCCATCACGCAGACGCTCGAGCTGCTGCCTGACATCCTGCTGCTCGATCTCTCCATGCCCCGCATGCCCGGCCTGGAGGCGATGCGCGCCATCATGAGCGGCTCGCCGCGCGTGAAAATTCTGCTGCTCACCGCCACCATCTCCACCCAGCAGATCATCGAGGCGCTGCAGATCGGCGCACGCGGAATCGTCACAAAAGACGCGCTCATCGACCAGCTCACCAGCGCCATCGATGCCGTCATGCAGGGCGACTACTGGATCAACGGCCAGCGCGTCGTGAACCTGGTCGGCGCATTGCACGAGCTCATGCAGAAAGCCGCCGTGCCGGAGCGCAAGACCTACGGCCTAACGCCGCGAGAGCTGGAAGTGGTCGGCTGCATTGTCGAAGGCTGCTCCAATCGCGATATCGCCAAGCAGTTCGCCATCAGCGAAGAGACGGTGAAGCGCCACCTGTCGAACATCTTCGACAAGACCGGCGTCTCCACCCGTCTCGAGCTTGCTCTGTTCGCGATCGCTCACCAGCTCGTCATGCCGCAGCCGTAGCTGATACCGCATTCAATGCTTTACTTGTCTTCCAGTTACGTGTGGCGGCCCTGGCGCCGCCACAGCCATTTCCGCCCCTCGGGCATCCATCTGTACATGCAACCCTTCCCCAGCCGCGCGCACCGAACTGCGGTTCTCCAAAGGAGTAAATGGATGAAAACAGTCCTGACTGCCCTGGCTCTCTCCTGTGTCTTCGTGCTTCCCGCTTCAGCGCAGGACACGAGCCCCGTGATGCAGAAGACGCCACCGCCCACGCAGGAGATGCGCAACGGCGAACCGCTCTATCGCGTGCAGGTCATCGGCCGCGACATTCCGGCGATCAACTACTTCAACCGCACCGGCAGCACCCGCATCGCTTTTGAAGGCACCAGCCTTCTTCCGCGCGCAAAGGGCCGAGCCACGGTAGATAACGGCAAAGGCAACGCGACCATCGATGCGCACTTCGAAGGTCTGCCGCCCGCCAACACCTTCGGTCCGGAATATCTGACTTACGTCCTCTGGGCAATTACCCCCGACGGGCGCCCGAGCAGCCTGGGCGAGGTTCTTCCCGACGGCAACAAAGCCTACGTGAAGCTGACCACGTCCATGCAGGCCTTCGGCCTCATCCTGACCGCCGAGCCCTACTTCGCTGTGACCATGCCCTCAGATGTCGTTGTCATGCAGAATGTCGTGCTGCATAACAAAACGGCCGGGATGGTCACACCCATCGATGTGCACTACACCCTCTTGCCGCGCGGCATCTACACGAAAGTCGCGAACGGCGAGAAGGTGTACAACCCGATCACGCGCAACAACAAGTCGCCGCTCGAGCTCTACGAAGCCATCAACGCCGTACAGATCGCGCAGGCCGCCGGCGCGGATCAGTACGCGCCCGACATCCTCGCCCGCGCCAAGGAGCAGCTCTCGAACGCGCAGGACCTCGACCAGCGCAAGCGCGACCGCAAGCAGGAGATCACCTTCGCCCGCGCCGCCGTCCAGACTGCCGAGGATGCCCGTCTGGTGACCCTGCGCAAGATTCAGGCGGAGCAGGTCGCCGCCGAGCAGGCCGCCCAGAAGGCCCGGCAGGATGCAGCAAACGCCGCAGCGGAAAAGTCGCGCATCGATGCGCAGCAATCGCAGCTTGCAGAGCAGCAGGCGCAGCTTCAGGCACAGCGCGAAGCTCAGCAGCGGGCGGATGCAGAGGCCGCCGCGCAACGGGCCCAGGCCGCGCAGCAATCCGCCGAGCAGCAGGCCGCCGCGGCGCGCCAGCGCGAAGCGCAACTCCGCGAGCAGCTTCGCCAGCAGCTCAACTCCATCCTGCAGACGCAGGAGACCCCGCGCGGCTTGGTCGTCAACCTCGCCGACGTTCTCTTCGCCACCGGCCGCTACGACCTGAAGCAGGATACGCAGCTCAAGCTGGCGCGCGTCTCTGGTATCTTCCTCGCACACCCTGACCTGAAGATCCAGGTCGAGGGCTACACCGACAACGTCGGCAGCGAGTCTTACAACCAGAAACTCTCCGAGCAGCGAGCGATGACCGTGCAGAATTTCCTGGTCTCCCAGGGCGTTCCCGTTTCCAACGTCACCGCCATCGGCTACGGCATGAGCAATCCAGTGGCAGACAACAGCACAGCCGCCGGCCGCAAGCAGAACCGCCGCGTCGAGATGGTCGTCTCCGGCCCCTCGATCGGCATACCGACCCAGTCCGCACCGGGACAGACGCCCGCAGCAGCGCCATCGCAAGCAGCGCCCCCACCGCAACCGGCAGCGCCACCGCCGCCATCCAATCCATCGGGCGTCAGCAACCCTCCGGGACCGCAAGGCTAAGCCCGAAAAACTATGCTCTACAACGGACAGGCTGCCACATCGTGGCAGTCTGTTCCTTTTTGCCGCTGCGCTCATCGAATGAGCAGAGACGCATCACATCGGGAGTTTGTGTGGCCACTCAACAGAATCTAGCCTTTCTCGGCCTCGGCCAGATGGGCGCGCCCATCGCGCGCCTGCTGCTCGCCAAAGGGCACAACGTCACGCTCTGGAACCGCAGCCGGGAAAAGGCCGAGTCCCTCGCATCCGGCAATGCCCGCGTTGCCTCTTCGCTGCACGACGCGGTCGCGAATGCCGACATCGTCTTCACCATGCTCACCGATGATGCCGCCACCGAATCCGTCCTCTTCGGCAACGGAAAAAACAATGGCGGCAGCCCAGGATTTCTAGACGCACTGCACCCCGGCGCGATCCACGTCACACTCTCCACCATCAGCGTTGCGCTCGCGCGCCGCATCACCGCGGCCCATCAGGAGCGCGGCCAGCATCATGTCGGCGCGCCGGTCTTTGGCCGCCCTGCCGTCGCTGAAGCAGGCAAGCTCTGGATTGTCGCGTCCGGCGAAGACACGCCTCTCGCCGCAGTCCGCCCGTTGCTTGAATCCGTCAGCCGCGGTCTCACCATCGTCTCCCGCGAGCCCTGGCAGGCCCACGCGCTCAAGCTCGGCGGCAATCTCATGATCACCTCGATGAACCAGACGCTCTCCGAGGCCTTCGTGTATGCCGAGTCGCAGGGCATCGACCCTGCACTCTTCCATCAGGCCATCAACAGCGCACTGTTCCAGTCGCAGCTCTACGAGAACTACGGCAAGACCATCCTCAATCCCGCCGCAGCAGCCCGGCGCAACCGTCTCGCTCGGCATCAAGGACACGCGTCTCGTCCGCGAAGCCGCGGCCGATGCAGGTATTCGCATGCGGCTCGCCGACTACTTCGCCGACGTGCTCGACCGCGCAAAAAGAGCTGGATTCGCCGACGATGACTGGGCAGTAGGACAATACCGCATCGCCCAGTCCGACGCCCCGCTATCCTCAAACAAAAATCAATCCCAGAAGGAATAACGCCCAGCATGTCGCAATCTCTCTCCAGTAAGATCGCCTTCATCACCGGCGCCAGCTCCGGCATCGGCCTCGCCACCGCCCGCGCTTTCGCCGCTCAAGGCGCACGCCTGCTGCTCGCCGCGCGCCGTCAGGACCGCCTTGAAGCCGAGCGCAAGACACTCACCGGCGCAGCCGATGTTCACACTCTGCAGCTCGATGTCACCGACCATGCGGCCGTAGAGCGCGCCATCGGCGCACTGCCTGACGAATGGAAAGCCATCGACATCCTCGTCAACAACGCCGGCCTCAGCCGCGGGCTCGACAAGGTGTACGAAGGCAAGCGCCAGGACTGGGAGGAGATGATCGACACCAACGTGAAGGGCCTGCTCTACGTCACGCGCGCGGTCGTCCCCGGTATGGTGGCGCGTGGACGCGGCCACATCGTCAATCTCGGCTCGACCGCCGGGCGCATGACCTACCCCAACGGCGCCGTTTACTGCGCAACCAAGGCCGCCGAGCGCTCCATCACGGAAGGCCTGCGTGAAGACTTGCTCGGCACTCCGCTGCGCGTCACCACCATCGACCCGGGCATGGTCGAAACGGAGTTCAGCGAGGTCCGCTTCCGCGGCGACAGGCAACGTGCCGCCAAGGTCTACGAGAACATCACGCCGCTCACACCGGAGGACGTAGCGGACGCCATCCTCTACGCGGTCACGCGGCCCGCGCACGTTAATATCTCGGAGGTCCTGCTTACTCCTGTAGCGCAGGCAAATTCTCTTCTGTTCCACCGCGGGAGCTAAGGCATTTCTCACCAGGGAATGAAGGGACGTTTTGTGGTGTCCTTAAGCATCAGGAGATTCAGTTCCAGGCCACCGTAGAAGCTGACGACCACGAAGCAAACAATGTCTACCAGCTCTGTTCATCGGGAGTTGATCCGGCGTTCATCTCCGCGTTACGCAGCGCTTTTTAACATTCTCCTGTTTCTGCAAAAGGAGAATCGCCTTCGTGAAGAACATCTTCGCCACCGCCGCCATTGCTGCTGCCATCAGCTGCACCTTCGCTGCACCGTACAGTCATGCACAGGGCACTTTACTTGCCAAGGGAACACTCACGGGCTCAAAGGCCGGTTCCTACCGGGATCTTTCAGGGCTGAACAACACGCTTGAGAACGGCGTCCCCGCCAACCTCCTCGGCGGCCTGGGTTCCGGCATGGCCTATCTTTCTGGCGACACCTTCCTCGCCCTCCCGGATCGGGGCCCCAACGCCGTCAGTTTCAATCCCCTCGTCGATGACACCGTCACTTACATTGATCGCTTTCACACAGTGGAGATGCATCTGCAGCAGAGCGGAAACAACGCCGCGCTGCCATTCACCATCACTCCCGAGCTGAAATCGACAACCCTGCTGCATACACTGCTTCCCTTGGCATACGGCACCGGCGAAGGCCTGAACATCGGATCCGGCCGTCCCGCTCAAAATCGATTCCTGATCAACTATTTCACTGGCCGCTCCGATGGCTTCGATCCGCGGCACACCTCAGCCGACGTATTCGACGCGCGCCTCGATCCGGAGAGCATCCGCGTCTCAAACGATGGCTTCACCGTCTTCATCTCGGATGAATATGGCCCGTACGTCTATCAGTTCCTTCGCGCCACCGGGGAGCGCCTGCGCACCTTCAAACTGCCCGCAGATTTCTTTGTCGCCTCGCCTGCGCCAACAGGCGATGGAGAAACCGCAGCCAATACCAGCGGTCGGGTGCCGAACAAGGGTATGGAAGGACTCGCCATTACTCCGGATGGAAAAACACTGGTCGGCATCCTGCAGAATGCGCTGATCCAGGACGCAGCCGAGGGCGGCAGCGCCGCCAAGTTGTTGCGCATGGTGACCATCGACATTGCCTCCGGTAGGACAACGCACGAATACGCCTATCTGCTGACCGCTGGCAGCGGTGTCAGCGATATCACCGCGCTGAACAACCATGAATTTCTCGTGGATGAACGCGATGGCCACGGACTTGGAGATAACAGCAATGCCAAGGTGAAGCAGATTTTCAAGATCGATCTAAAGGATGCAGTCGACGTAACTGGGCTCAACGGAACGCAGGCGGCAGCAAGAGCGGTTCAGAAGACGCTCTTCCTCGACGTGGTCCAGGTGCTGACGGCAAACGGAACCACCGTCGATCAGATTCCGGCCAAACTCGAAGGCACCGCGTTCGGCCCCGACGTGAAATACAACGGCAAAACGGTACACACCTTCTGGGTTGCCAACGACAACGACTTCCTGCAGGACATTTCCGGTCCCAATACCAACCCCAACCAGTTCTTTGTCTTCGGCTTTTCCGATGCAGATCTGGGGGGCTCGCAATTCGTTCCCCAACAGCATGGCTGGGGATTCCAGCGCTAATACTCTGAACAACTGAGTAAGAGATAAGGAGCCCGCCGGCTCCTTATCTCTTTTCTGAAACGAGCCATTCCTCTCCGGCTCCAATACGTCATCCCTGCTTCACGTTTGACTAGTTGCCGTTCCAGTTGGAAGTATGATCGGCATGATTCTGGACGATCATCCGCTGTATTCGCATGCCTGGGCAGCCCTGCTGCTGCGCATCCTGATCGGCTGGGTCTTTCTCACCGAAGGCATCCAGAAGTTTCTCTTTCCCGCAGCCCTTGGCGTCGGTCGCTTCGCAAAAATCGGTATCCCTTGGCCGCACATCACGGCGCCCTTCGTCGGCGCGGTGGAAGTCATCTGCGGCATGCTGCTGATCATCGGGCTCATCACCCGTTTCGCCGCCATCCCCCTGCTCATCGACATCGGCGTCGCCATCGCGACCACCAAGGTTCCCATGCTGCTCCATCAGGGCTTCTGGCCCGCCATGCACGAAGGCCGCACGGATTTCTGCATGCTCCTCGGTCTCATTGCGATCGTCTGCATGGGAGCCGGCAGAATCTCCTGCGACGCCAGGCGCTTCATGTACGGAGAATGAGCCAGACGGCCACTCCGAACACGTATACTGCGTCCGCCCCCAATCCCAAGCACTGGAAGTTGTGAAAATGCCTTTTCCTGTCCTGCGATGTTGCGCGTGCTTTCTGGTAACGGTAGCGGTTGCATTCACCGCGACCGCGAGCGTTGCGCAACCCGCGACATGCCATAGCGCCGGCATGCAGATGAAGACTCTTCCCGCGCCGGCTTCCCTGCCCGCGCCGCTAAAAATGACGGGCCTCGGCAACAGTCATCTCACCATCACCGCTACACCCGAGGCGCAGGCCTGGTTCAATCAAGGCCTCACTCTGCTGCATGACTTCTGGGATTACGAATCGGAGCGCGCCTTCGAGCAAGGCGTTCGCGTCGATCCGAATTGCGCCATGTGCTACTGGGGCCTGTATCAGGCGCTGATGTTCCGCAATGGCGAGCTGAACAGCTACACCGCGCAGGCGTTGGCGAACGCAGTTCGCCTGAAGCCCCGCGTCAGCAAGCATGAGCAGCTTTATATAGACGCCACCTCCGCCGGCAACGATGCCGTCCTGGCCGCCGGTCCGGAGGACGACCCCGACACCGCGAAGGAAACCGCTATCTGGAGGCAGATCGCCAGGCAATATCCCGACGATCTGCAGGCCAGGCTCTTCCTTGCTGGAACGCTGCGCGACGGCTACGACGACAACGGCGAGCCGAAGAAGAAGCAGAAGGAACAGATCGCGCTCATTCAGGAAGTGCTCAAGGCCGCACCCAACGATTCCGCCGCGAACCACTACTGGATTCACGCCATCGAAGCCAGCCCGCATCCCGAGCATGCGCTCGAGAGCGCGTCGCTGCTTGCGAGCCTCGCGCCGGCCTCCGGCCACATGGTCCACATGCCCGGCCACATCTACTACCGCCTCGGTGACTACGCGCAGGCCGAACACTGGTTCGCGGCCTCCACTGCAGTCGAAGAAAAGTACCAGCGCGAGCAGCACGTCGCCGTCGACGACGACTGGAACTATGTTCATAACCTGATGTACGCCATCGCCAACCTGATGGAAGAGGGCAAGATGCAGGAAGCGACCGCGCTCTCCGGAAAGCTCTCCGGTGCGCGCGGCGAGTTTCGTGCCACGCTCTACACGCAGTCGCCGCGTGACGGCATATCGCGCATCAATCCGCTGCTTCCCGTCGCACTGCGCACCGGCGATTGGGATGCTGTCGTGCATATGTCCGGCAGCAGCAAGCCGGATGCGAAGCTTGAAAATCTGCAGTTTCTCGCCGGTCAGTTAAGGGAGTTCGCAACGGGCATGCAGGCGGCCCAATCGGCAATCCAGACCGGCGATATCGCCATCGCGCAGGCAGCCTCCGAACAGCTCGATGCAGATCTCTGGCGGCAATCGCAGCGCGTGCATGATCAACCCTCGGAGAAGAAAGCCGCCGTCACCGCACCGGCCATGGCAGTCGTCATGCCGGACGCCAAACCCGGCCCCCTGCTCAGCAATCTCTCCGTCATGTCGCTCGAGCTGCGCGCCACCATCCTCGCAGCTCAGAAAAAACTGCCCGACGCGAAGGCGCTCTTCAGTCAGGCTGCGAAGGAGGAGAAGAATCTCGGCTATCGTGAGCCACCTGCGTTTATCCAGCCAGTGGGCGAAACCGAAGGTGCAGTGCTGCTTCGCGCCGGCGACGCTGCAGGCGCGCACGCTGCCTATGCGCGAGCCTTGAAGGAGCGTCCCAACTCCGGCTTCAGCCTCTACGGAATGGCGCAGGCCAGCGAAGCCGCCAACAATACCGCAATGGCACGCGAGGAATACACGAAGTTCCTCGCAGCCTGGAAGAACAGCGATGCCAGGCGGCCCGAGCTTACCCACGCTCGCGCGTGGCTCTCCACGCAAACGAGCGTCATGGCCGCGCGGCACTAATCCTCAAATAACGAAGTGCCCCATCCCAGCGAAGCCAGGGTAGGGTTGTGAATATCCGGTCGCAGTGAAGCGAGGCTTCCGCGCCTATTCGCGATCCAACTCCGCCAGCTGCCCTTCTACCTGCGCCAGCGCGGCTTCCAGCGCAGCCCGCCGGTGTGGGCTTGCAGTACGCGCAGACAGAATCTGCTCGCGTTGCAGCTCCAGCGCCTGCCGCGCTCGCGCCTTGGGGCCATCGATCTTGGGCCTCACATCCACCGGAGCAGCGCGCTCCGCCTGCTGCTCCTCCACGGATTTTGATTCCCAGCCCTTCGACATGCTTCCATCGTAGAGCAGGGATCAGCGATTTAGCGATCGGGGATCACGGATCCAAGCATGCAGATCTCGAAGAAATCGCAGCCTGATTCCTGACCCCTGAACCCCACATCCCTGTTTCTTGCTCTAATACATCCATGAAGGCCTGGCGCATTCCCGCATTCGGCATCGACAAGCTCTCGCTCGACGAAGTTCCCGCACCCGAGCCCGGTCCGGGCCAGGTTCTCGTGGACGTCCACGCTGTCTCGCTCAATTACCGCGACCTGATGACAGTGAAAGGCGCCTACAACCCGAAGCTGCAGCCCAACCGCATCCCCTGTTCGGACGGCGCAGGAATCATTGCTGCTATTGGCCAGGGAGTAACGCAAGTCGCGGTCGGCGATCGGGTCGCCGGCACCTTTTTCCAGCATTGGCTCGACGGCGACCCCGCCCCGGAGAAGTTCAAGGTAGCCCTCGGAGGCGACATCGACGGCACGCTCGCGCAGCAGATCGTCCTCGACGAGCACGGCGTCGTGAAATTCCCGGAGCACCTCAGCTTTGAAGAGGCCGCCACCCTGCCCTGCGCCGGCGTCACTGCATGGAACGCAGTCGTCACAGCAGCCCGTGTGAAATCCGGCGAGACAGTGCTCATCCAGGGCACCGGCGGCGTCTCCTGCTTTGCGCTCCAGTTCGCCAAAGGGCTCGGCGCGCGGGTCATCGGCACCTCATCGAGCGCCGACAAGCTGCGCCGGGCGACCAAGGTGGGCCTCGACGCCGGTCATAACTATCGCGACGATCCGGAGTGGGCACGCTGGGCTGTCAGCCAGACCGGTGGCCGAGGCGTGGATCTCACCGTCGAAGTCGGCGGCGCGGGCACCTTTCAGCAATCACTCGCCGCCACCCGAACCGGCGGCGTCGTCACCCAGATCGGCGTGCTCGCCGGCCGCGAACAGCCCCTCACGATCACGCCTATCCTGCACAAAATGCTCCAGATACGTGGAATCTACGTCGGATCTCGCCAGCACTTCCTGGACATGAATCGGGCCATCGAGCAAACCGGGCTTCGGCCAATCATTGACCGCGTCTTCTCCTTCGGTGAGGTGCAGGAGGCTTTCACGACCCTGGAGAACGCCTCCCACTTCGGAAAAATCGTGATCTCGACGAAGACTCCCTGACGGAGCCGTCCCCGGTCATTCCCAAAATGGAGCCAGCCAAATCCGCTTGGAACGGCAAGCTTTGGTAACCAATTTCCCGACCCGGGGCGCCGCCGATTGGTCACCCGTAAGGCAAGAAATCTACGAAAACTCTTCGCCTTCTGCTGCGTCCTTGCTAACGTACATCCAGCAACACTTCGGGAGTCTGGTATGGGAATTTTGGGAGCCATAGGGAGAAAAATTTTCTCTTCCACAAGCGACTGTTTCAGACTGCCGGCATCTCAAGTGTGCACTCGGGCCCGGAACATTGGACCCCGTTAACCAGAGGCCGCTCTCAACGACGAGGAGCTTCACCATGCGCTGGATCACGGAACTCTTTCAATCTATCTTCGAGGCTATCTTCGGTTTCTGCCGCCACAACAGCCTGTCGCGTCCCTTCACCATCGAGGGGCAAACCTATAAGGTCTGCATGGATTGCAGCCAGCAGGTCTTCTACTCGCGGGACACAATGCTGCCGCTGAGCCGCCGCGAACTTCGCCATCTGCGCGCCGAGCAGGCAAATGCCGCCGTCGCCATCATGCCTGCTACTGCCGAAGCTCGCGAAGCAGTGGCCCGCCGCTCCCGCAAGACGGCCGCTGCCTAAACGACTCTCGCACCGGCTCCGCTCGACATGATCGGAGCTGGTGCCCTGCTCCCCTTCGTTTCCCTGCAATGCAGCTGGAGCCATCTGCTCATCTTCGGATGGGCGTCTGCTTCCCTGTGCCATACGCGGCCAGAAAGGCATCCGCGACCTGCACCTCCAGGTTCCGCGGACCCTTGTGTCCCATCTTGTGCGTAAAAACGTGTCGGTACATCATGGGCCCCAGCAGCAGCGCAATCCCGATCTCGGGATCGATGCCATGGCGAAGAATGCCTCGCCTCTCTCCGCGCCGGATCAGGTTCGTCAGCGCCACGCGAGCCGGCTCCACTACTCGCGCTCGCCACGCCGCGCCAAGCACCGGATTGCGCGACGCATAGGCGATCATGTGCGGCATCATCTTTTCCCGCATGGACTGCCTGTCCGTAGCGGGCTGGTATTGAAGCTGCGCGATCAGGTCAGCGCGGAAGTGGCCGGGATCATTCCCGGAATCGAAGACCGGCGGCTCCTCGTCCAGGCCGTGCAGATATCCCATTACTTCAAGAACAAGGCGATCTTTATCGGGCCAGTGCTTGTAAATAGTAGCCTTGCTGACGCCGGACGCTTCCGCAATGGCATCCATGCTGGTGGCATCGATGCCGCCTTCAGAAAACAACTCCACCGCAGCCGTCAGGACCTTCTTGTGTGCCAGCGCGCTCCGGGGTCTCGCCATCTGTTACGCCGTTTCCTCTTCGTGCGTCACGGAGCAGATCCAGTCGTTATCCCGAGCGAAGCCGCAAGCCCCTCCCCGCGTACCGTCATCCCGACCGGAGTCGTCTCGCGCAAGCGAGACCGGCGCAGCGGAGCAATCTGCTGCTCCCGCCTCGTATCCATTCCGGTCACACATCCTCATGCCTCAATCCTCGAGAACAGATACGCCCCCGCGCTCAGAAACAGCGCAGCAATCCCGGCGAGCAGCGCCATATCGAGCGTCAGGCTGAAGTACCAGGTGTTGATCAACGCGCCGCGCAGCCCGTCCACTCCGTAGGAGAGCGGATCGAGCTTGGTGATCACGTCCATCACCCGCCCGAGATTCGCCAGCGGAAAAAGCGCGCCCGAAAGAAAGAAGATCGGCATCACCAGGAAATTCATGACCAGCTGAAATCCCTGCATGTCCTTAATCACCGAACCGATCGCAGTCCCCAGCGCAGCGAAGACGACAGCAATCATCACGACAAAGAGAAAGGCAATAGGAATCGCCAGCCAGGTATGCGGACGGAAGCCGGCGATCAGGCAGATCACCAGAATCAACGCGCCCTGGATCACCGCAACCGTAGCCCCGCCCAGCGTGCGGCCCACCATGATCTGCATGCGCGAAACCGGCGCGACCAGCGTCTCTTTGAGAAAGCCGAACTGCCGGTCCCACAGCATCGCAATGCCGGAAAACACCGAACTGAACAGCACCGTCATGCCAACCACGCCCGGTGCCATGAACTGTAGATAGCTGCCATGACCCGCCTGCTTGAAGACCGGTCCCAGCCCGAAGCCCAGCGCCAGCAGATACAAACACGGCTGGCCTAGCGACACCACGATCTGCACACGCGAGCGCACGTACCGCTTCAGCTCGCGCAGCCACAAAATGTAAATCGCGCCCATTCCCGATCCTCCGTTCCTGTTGCTGCCTGCGAACACAACAAAGCCGCGGGTGCCCTACTCTAGCCGAAGGCTAGGGTGGGGATGCTTCCAGCAATTCCGTCGACCCAAAGGGTCCACCGAATCTCGCCTCAACCATCGCACCAAAGAATCGCCCCGCTCCGCCACGAATCCGACCGCGAGCGACCAAAGGAAGCGAGCCCAATATCCCGCGCCGCAGGCGCATGTGCCCGTGCGGCCAGCACCCCGGGCGGCCAGCACTCAACGGCGCTGGAACATCTGTGCGACCTGCCGCAGCCGGTCCTTGCCGGCATCCGCGCCCTCATCGCGCAGCGACGAACCGGTAAGCGCCAGAAACGCCGCTTCGAGCGAATCCGTCTGCGTCTGCTCCCTCAGTTCTGTCGATGTGCCCTGGGCCACTATGCTGCCGTGGTCCATGATCGCGATGCGATGCGCGACGCGGTCCGCCTCGTCCATGTAATGCGTGGTCAGGAAGACCGTTGTCTTCTCCGATTCGTTGATGCGCTTCACATGCGTCCAGAGCTGGTTGCGGCTCTGCGGATCGAGTCCCAGCGTCGGCTCATCCAGAAAAAGGATCTTCGGCGTGTGCAAAAAACCGCGGGCAATCTCCAGCCGCCGTTTCATGCCGCCGGAAAAGGTCTTCACGTAGTCGTCCTTGCGCTCCCACAGCTCGAAGATCTTCAACAGCTCTTCCGAGCGCGCGGCGCGAAGCTTGCGCGGAACGTGATAGAGCACGCCGTGCAGATCCATGTTCTCCCACGCTGTCTGCTCGGCGTCCAGACTCGGGTCCTGAAACACAATGCCGAAACGCTGGCGTGCCTGCTTCTGCTTCACCGTCGGATCAAGTCCGTCCAATTCGATGCGCCCGCTGGTCGGCCTCAGCAACGTAGTCAGCATCTTGATCGTTGTAGTCTTCCCCGCACCGTTGGGACCGAGAAAGGCAAAAATCTCTCCCTGCGCCACATCAAACGTGATGTCTTTCACGGCAGTGAAATCGCCGAAGGTCTTAACAAGGTTGCGGACTGAGATCATCGCGGAAACGCCTCGCAGAGTTGGCAGGATTTAGCAATACTGAACGGTTTAGTTTAGCAAGTCAAGAAGGCCGATAAGCACCCGCAACTTACTCGTCTATACAGGGTTTCATCCGGTACGTCGTTCCCTGTCGTACTACTTTCGTGACACATCTGCGGAAGCTGGCAGACACGCCGGGCACGTACAATTGACTCCGACCCCTGGATGGTAGTGACTATGACCCGGTTTATTCGCTCTCTGTTTGCCTGCTCTGCTCCTCTTGTGCTGATGATTGCTGGTTGCGGCGGAGGTAGCCCCAGCTCCAATCCGTCGAACGGCACCCTGTCCATCACGCCGGGCACCACCACCATCGACACCAACAGCCAGGTCCAGTTCACGGCCACGCTTTCGAACGGCCAGCCGACTACCGATGTCACCTGGACAGTCACCACCGGCACCAATGACAACAGCCAGCTGGGCCAGGGCAGCATCGATTCCACCGGCCTGTACACTCCGCCCAGCGCTCTCTCCAAGGATTCCGTCCAGATCCAGGTTCAGGCCAACCTGAACAGCAATGTCTACCAGCCCGTCACAGCTGTCGTAACCGTGACGCCCGGCTTCATCCAGTCCGTTACGCCGGAGAACGCAACGCTCTCGACCGGCGCCACTGTCCCGCTCACGGCGATGATCGCTGAGCTCGGCGGCGGCAGCATCAACTGGAGCCTCTCAACCTCGCCCTCCGGCGGCTCCAGCCCGGGCTCCGCAGGGGGTGCCATTAGTGGCACTAAGTGCCAGAATAGCGGCGGCATCAACTCCTCCAATCCCTACTACACCTCCTGCACTGCAACCTACACGGCGCCCTCGTCCGTACCATCACAGGCGATCTACGCCATCGGTTCGGTGGCTTCGAATTCCGCCACCACCAGCTTTTCCAAGCTGCTGCTGAATGGCGCCGGTCTCAATACTTCGCCGCTCGATAATCAGGCGGCGCAGACGTCCGCCGTGCAGATGGGCACCTCCGGCGGCAACAACAACGATGTTGATCTGGACCAGAACGGCAATGTCACGGACTGCGCCAGCGGCACGCTCGGGGCGCTGGTGCAGGACCAGGCCAGCAATCTCTACATCCTCAGCAATAATCACGTACTGGCCGAATCTGATCAGGGTGTAGCGGGCGACACCATCATCCAGCCCGGTCTTGTGGACACAGGCTGCACGCAGCTCGTCTCCGGCGTCACCGGCATCAGCGCCATCGGCACGCTGCAGTACTGGGCTCCGCTGAATAATGCTTCAACGAATATCGATGCTGCTCTGGCGCAGACCAGCTCAACCAATGTGGACGCCTCGGGCGCGGTCATCGCGCTAGGCGCTGCGGGCGGCGGCGGCAATCCAATCGCCGCGGCCGCTCCGGTCGCCGGCACGGGTGAGGTGCTTACCTCCGCGAATCTGAACACGATTTCAGTGGCGAAGAGCGGACGCACCACGGGCCTGACCTGCACCACGGTGGATGCGATCGATGCGAGCGTAAAGGTTTCGTACTATAAGGACGCCGCCGAGACGCAGTTCTATGTTTCCAAGACCTATTCCAACCAGATCGGCATGCCCGGCAACTACTTCTCCGACGCGGGTGATTCCGGCTCGCTGGTCGTGGATACCGCAAACGCGCAGCCGGTAGCCCTCTTCTATGCGGGATCAACTGGAACTGCGACTGAGCCGGGTGAAAGCTTCGCGCAGCCCATCGGCGAAGTCCTCACGCAGCTCGCGCAGTACAGCCAGGCGCCTTCCGGCACGACCTTCAGCATCGTGGGTGGATCACCGCATACGGTGAGCTGCCTTGACTACGACTCCAACACTGCCACCAGCAGCGCGGTCGTCTCCGCGGCGCGCATGAGCGCGGCGAAGACTGTTGCCAGCCAGCAGGGCGCTGCTATCGTCGATGCCGCGAAGGGCATCCTCGGCGTGGCCGCAGGCAAGAGCCTCGACCAGCCCGGTCAGGCGGCCGTTCTAGTCTATGTCGATCAGAACCGCGCCAGCAGCGTACAGGTTCCGCAGACCATCGGCGGGTTGCCGACGCGTGTGATCCCCACAACCGCAAGCGCGGTAGCCAGCGGCACGGCTCCCACGTCCGTATCTATAACTCCGGGCATACACCTTTCCGACGCGACGCTGGCGGCCGCCAAAACGGTTCAGAAGCAGCATGCGACGCAGATCATGAGCGACTCGGCCTTCTTCGGCGTAGGCGTTACCCAAAGCCGGGACAACCCCTCGGAAGCGGCGTTGATGGTCTTCATCGATCGGACGAAGACACCGCATTCCCAGCCAGCAACGGTTGGCGGGCTCCGCGTGCGCTACCGCACCATGAACCCGATCAAGGTCAACTACAACGGGACGGCACGGAAGCATCAGTAGAACCACCATCGAATATGGCCCTGCGACTCCGGCAGAATGTTCCACGTGGAACATTCTGCCGGGGCAGTTCCCGATGGCTCAGGGGAAATGTTCCACGTGGAACACTAACCGACATATGTCGGTTAAATCCGCTAGTAATCCCAGGGTGGGAATCGCCGTGAAATTGTGCCATTTCGCATCCCCTGATTTGTTACAATGAAACACTGTCGGTTACATATGCCGAGAATACAAAGGCCGCCTTTCTGGCGGCCTTTGTATTTGTACCTGAGAGCAGTCATTTAGAGCCGTGCTCACCGCTCTGTCCTCCCGCTCTCTCCAGCACGAGATGGGTCGCGTATTCCGAAGTCTTGCGATCCGTGATCGAGAACCCAAGCGCATGCAGATCGAGACCGCGAAACAGTGATTCACCTTGACCGAGAAGAACAGGCACCGAGGCGAGGTGCAGGGAGTCGATCAGGCCAGCTTCGAGATACTGACGCACCGTTGATACGCCGCCACCGATCTTGACATCTTTACTGCCTGCGGCTTTCTTCGCGAGTGACAGCGCCTCATGGATTCCGCCGGTAACGAAGTAGAAGGTGGTACCGCCTTCCATCACCAGAGGCTCACGCTCGAAGTGGGTCAGAACGAAAGTTGGCGCATGGTATGGCGGATTGTCTCCCCACCAGCCCTTCCATGAGTCGTCCGGCCAAGGTCCGCGCACCGGACCGAACATGTTGCGGCCGAGAATGAAGGCGCCGAAGTTCTCCATCCCCTGCTGAGCGAACACATCGTCCACATCACCTGTGGTTCCCCCCTCCCGCCCCTGCATGGAGCAAAAGGTCTTCGTGTGAAAGAACCACTGAAAGATTTCCGGTCCCCGCCTGCCGAGCGGATTGTCCAGGCTCTGTTCGATCCCAGCGCCGAAACCGTCCAACGAAACACCAAATCCCGCGACTCGAACCTTTGACATCCAACTCTCTCCCTCAATTTGGTTGTGCTGACGCTTTGTTGCTTTGGCGCGAAGCCGCGACAGCTTCAGCCAGCCTCGACGGGCCGTGTATCCGCTCGCCGCCCACAAACTCCAACGACGATCTCTATACCTCTGCTGTCGGCCGGTTTCTTCCGCGTGCGGTGAGCTTGCGACGTCGCTGCTCGCTTGCGTTCATCATTTCATTCAGATCGGCAGCTGGACGTATTTCGAAAACCGACCCATATTTCAGGGACGGATGCTGCGACATGAGCTGAATAGCATGATTCATGTCGCGTGCCTCAAGCACAAGAATGCCGCCGAGTTGTTCCTTGGTCTCGGCATAGGGCCCATCGGTGGTCGCGACATCGCCGTTTTTCCAATACACGGTCAGCGCAGTTTCAGCAGGCTGAAGAGCTTCTCCTGCAGCAAAGTGGCCGTTCGCGCGTAAATGGTCGTCGTACTCAAAGCATTCGTCGAACATTGCGTTTCGCTCGTCCTCAGTCATGCCCGCGTGCTTTGCCGGCTCGTAGTATCCCAAACAGATGTATTTCAAAGAATTCTCCTTGTCTTTCTGTGAGTCAGAGAGCGGTCGCTCATCGCTCTACTATGGGTTAGTCGTTCGGCGGGCGGGAAATCGACAGCGAATCAATTCTTTTTTTGATTCAACTGCCGGAGCCGATCTTGCGAGAGCTTCCGCTCCGGTCTCTACCGAGTGAGTGCCAGACCCTTCTCTTGGGGGAACCGGGCCTTTGCTGTCCGGCGGAGGAGTCTCATCTCATTCGCAAATTCATCGTTACATCTCTCAGGCGAGCTGTTCGGAGATTTCCGGCGCGGCGCTCTGCTCGGTCGATTCCGCTGCTGGGGCAGGCTTGCCCACGCCGTGATCCGGAAAGAAGAGCATGAATACCGTGCCCGAGGCGCGGTGCTCTGCTTCGCAGCGGCTGCGCACCAGAATCAGGCCCTGATGCTTCTCCATGATGTCCAGCGTTACCCATAGCCCCAGGCCGGTTCCGGTGGCCATCTTGGTAGTAAAGAAGGGCTCGTAGATGCGGCGGCGCACCGCCGTTGGCATACCCGAGCCGGTATCCGCCACCACGACGCGGACGCCGGGCCGTCCATCCTTCCAGCAATACGAGCGTCTCGCGCGAATCATCAGCCGGCCGCCACCGTTCAGGGCGTCGAGAGCATTTGTAATTAAATTCGCGAAGACCTGACGCAGCGCGCCGGATAGGCAGTAGAGCTCGATCTTCTTGTCATAACGGCGCGTCACATCCACGCGCAGCGTATGGACGCGGCCGCTGTGCAGCGTGAGAATGGAGTCAAGAATCTCGCCCACATTGGCGAGCGCGGGCGAGGTGGAGGGGCGGTAGAACCGCAAGGTCTGCTGCGCGATTTCCGAGACGCGCGCCACCTCGTGCTGCGCCATCTCGGTGAAACGCACGGCGTCTCCGTCGAGCGTGGGTTGGGTGCGCAAAAGGAAGAGCAGGTTGGTGACCGCCTCCAGCGGGTTGTTGATCTCGTGCGCGATGGAGGCGGCGAGCTGGCCGGCCGCGGCCAGCTTCTCAGTGCGGCGCAGCGTCTCCTCGGAGCGGCGTCGTTCCGTAGTGTCGATCATCACCGCGCCGACCCAGCGAATCTCCTGCTGTCCGCTCTTGACGGGATAGAAGTTCACCAGCCAGCTTCGCGCGTCGCCTTTGGTGTCGGTCAACTGCAGCTCGAAGGTATCGACGGGGCGCGATCCGGCGAAGATCGCCGCCAGTCGCGGCTCGAGCGTTGCGGCCTCCTCCAGGCCAAAAAGTTCCGCAGCCGTGTGGCCCAGAAAGCGGGTGAGCTCGATGCCCATGCTGGTCGCCAGGAAGTTGTTCACCCGGATGAATCGCCCCTGGCGGTCAAGAAAGGCAAAACCGATGGGCGCGTGCGCCAGCATAGAGTCCAGCAGCGCCAGCGTATCGTTGAGGCCGGCGCGCTGCTCCTCCATGGATAGCACCAGCAGGTTGAGGGCCTGCGCCAACTCTCCGGCTTCGTTGGTCTCGGCGACGTCCAGCGGAAAGCCTTCCTTTGTCTCCGGATCACGGATGAGCCGGCGCGTCGCATTCATGACCATGCGCAAGGGCCGGGTGATGGAGCGAGCCAGCAGCGCTGAAGCCAGCAGGCAGCCCAAGGCGCCCAGTGCACCCGCGAAGACCGTGACGCGCACCAGCGCATCCACCTCCTGACGCTCGGCAGTGGGATTTTCAGCTACCCAGGCGTAGCCCAGCAGCTGATCGCCGTCCTTGACGGGATAGACAGCCTCACGATTGCCCTCGTCGTTTTGAAAAATCTCGGCGGTCTCGAGCCTTTGTCCCGCGGCCGGCAGCTGTTTGCGTTCCCTCGGACTCAGCGGAGAGGTCTCGATATGCCCCGTATTCGGCAGCAGCGGGGCGCCATGCGGATCGGTAAGGCGAGCAAAATGCACCGAAGTGCTGGCTTCGAGCGCCTGGGTCATCGGAGTCAGCCGTTGGTTCTCCTGGTCGATGATGGCGTCAGTGGCCATGGTCGACAGCAGGATGACCTGCTGCTCGATGCGGCGCTGCGCGCGCCCGTGTATCTCCTTGAGCTCGGTTCGCAGAATCAGAAGCGAAAAGCAGACCGTGAACAGCAGCTCCAGGACAATGAAGCCGATGGTCAATTGGCTGCGGATCGTACGGTAGCGAAACCAGGGCATCCGTATCCCTTCTTCGGGAGGGTGGAGATGGGGGCTGCCTCTCGGGGGAGGACAAGCTGCACATTCATATGACGCAAAGGTCTTCCCGAGCGTCAGCTACGAGGAGCGTGATCGGTTGCTCATAAGAGTACCGCGCCTCGGCCCGGGTGGAAACCAGCCGAAGACCGTCTCCAACATACGGTGAGGACGACCCGCATCGCGGGCAAAGCCTGGTCTACTCTTCCCGCAACGCGGGGGACGACGCCTCTTCCATCCGGACGGCGATGTCCGTTGCAATCTGGCGGCCATGGAAACGGCCATTCTCGATAAAAATCTCATTCGTGCGGGAACCCGCGACAATTACACCGGCCAGGTAGATTCCGGGGACATTGCTCTCCAGCGTCTGCGGGTCGCACTCCGGGCAGCGGTCCTTGTTGTCCATACGGACACCAAACGATGTGAGCAGATCAAAATCCGGGTGGTAGCCGGTCAGGGCGAATACGAAATCATTGCGCAGCGTCTTCGGCCCTTTCGGGGTCTCCAGCACCACGCTGTCCTCGCGGATTGCAGCCACACGCGAATCGAAATAAGCCTCGATCTCGCCCGCCTTGATGCGGTTTTCGATATCCGGCAGGATCCAATACTTCACGTGGTGATGAATCCTGGGGCCGCGATGCACCAGCGTCACGCGCGCGCCATGCCGCCACAGGTCCAGCGCGGCGATGGCGGCGGAGTTCTTCCCTCCGATTACAACCACGTCCGTGTCGTAGTAGGGGTGCGGCGCGTCGTAGTAATGCATGACCTTGGGCAATGCCTCGCCGGGAATCTTCAGATAATTCGGCAGATCGTAGTAGCCGGTGGCCACCACAATCTTGTGCGCCATGTAGCTCTGTTCCCGGCCGAAGCGGTCCTCCACGCGAACGCGAAATTCGCCGTCGCTGCCTTCGATACGCAGGACCGTCTCGTTCTGGCGCACATCGAGCTGGTAATGGTCCGCGACCTTGCGGTAGTACTCCAGCGCCTCATCGCGTGTGGGCTTCTGGTTCGGGCTGGGAAACGGGATGTCGCCGATCTCCAGCAATTCCGGAGTGGTGAAGAACGTCATGTTTGCCGGGTAATGAAACAGCGAATTGCACAGGCAGCCTTTATCGACCAGCACGCTCCGCATGCCGCGCCGGCTGGTTTCGATGGCGCATGCCAGGCCGGTGGGCCCGGCCCCGATCACCAACACGTCGAATCGCGTCGCACTGTGCCGCCGCGCGGCTGCCTGCTCCTCCATCTCGATCTTCTTCGCACACATAGCTCTAGCTTACGAGATGTGCAGTATCGCTCAGCGACGTGGCACGACATTTCGTATTCGGGAGGAGCCATTTCGCTCGGACACGGTTCGGCGCATCCGGGCAGGAGGACAGCCCGCTACCCCGATCGGTAACGGGTTATTGCACGGTCGCGTTTATCGCCTGTTCCCACTTCGTACCCGCTGTATTGATTGCGAGAACGGCGAAGCGGTGGCTGCCGGATGCGAGAGTCAAAGACGTACTCAGCGTCGATCCTCCAGTGGTGGCGAACTTCTTTACGCCATCGACCCACAGCTCCATGTGCGAGATGGTGCCGGTCACGGTGGCCGCGGCTTGCACCGACACCGGCAAACTTACGGTCGAGCCGCTCACCGGCTTGCATATGTTCACGCCCGGGCTGCCGGGTGCGGTGCAAGCTCCACCTCCGCCTCCGCCCACGGTCGCGTTCACGGCTGTCTGCCATTTTGTTCCCGCAGTATTGATTGCGAGAACAGCGAAGCGGTGACTGCCGGCCGCGAGAGTCAACGAAGTGCTCAGCGTTGAGCCGCCCGTGGTGGCAAACTTCTTAACGCCGTCTACCCACAACTCCATGTGGGAGATCGTGCCGGTCACGGTTGCGGATGCCTGCACGTTGACCGGCGAATTGACCGTCGCACCATTCGTTGGACTACAGATATTCACGCCTGGACTGGCGGGTTTACTGCAGCCGGATCCGCCGCCGATGGTGTAGCTCGCGAGGCCATCGCTGCTCTGAGAGAAGCCCGAAGCAATGGCAACCGCTTCAAGCGTCTCTGACGTCGATACCTGGATCGGCCCAGAGTATAGCGTCGATCCGGTGCTCGCCGGCGTGCCGTTGGTCGTGTAATAGATGGACGCATTCGGCGTGCTGTCCGTAATGCTGACGCTCTGCGGGCTGGTATATGTGCCGCCGGGAGGAGAGAAGCTCGGAGTCGCGGCAGGTGGCGCACCATTGTTGAGGAGGCCATAGACGGTGACCGCATTGCGGCCGCCGACGTAAACCTTTCCGTTCGCGACAGTAGGGGTTGTGAATTTGACGGCGATCGCCGCGGCATCGCGGCTGTTTGCAGCTTGCGTGCTGTTGTAGAACTCCGTAGCCAGATTGGTTGGACTATACGCATGCAGGATTGCGGCAGTGTGGTAGAAGCCGCTGTTATCAAGCGCCCACACGATGCCGTTTCCCGTGCCGCTAGCGGAGACACTGGGGGTGGAGCCTGCGCCGTTGCAGTTGCAACCGAAGATATTGCTCGACTTCGATTGCGGAGTGGTCGTGAAGAGCTCGGTAGATGGATTGAAGGCCCAGGCCTGCAGCGGCTGTCCAGCGAATCCCGCGTAAGCGATGTTGTTGAAAAACGCGAAGCTGCTCCTATTCTTGGAGCCGCCGCCGAAGCTCTGCCGGGAGCTGTTCGAAGGCGTGGTGAAGCCGCCCATGTGATCTCGATTGATGAGATAGATGGTTCCGCTTTTGTCCGTTGTCATCGCCAGGTGCGGGGCAGATCCACTCTGCGTCGGCAGCAGCATGACCGCGCCGGTGCCCATGTCCTGATCGTCGGCGTTGAGAGTGCTCTGGTCGCCGGGCGTGAAGTAATCGGCGACTCCAAGCGCGGTACCCAGCGTGAGGCGGACGGCGGTGTCACCGTAATCCGAGCCTCCGGTATTTGCATTGAAGGTGCCGTTTCCGGTGGCGAGAAAGACGTTGCCCAGACCGTCGGAAGATGATCCGCCGCCGGCCATCCAAATCCCACCCTCTTGTCCATTCGGCGTGTCTACCCAGGCGCCAAGTTGGTTCGCAACGTTGGCTGCGTCATACGCGATCACCCAGCCGTGATATACGCCGTGATCGCCATGCGATGCCCACGCGATGAAGACGGCATTGCCGCTGCCTGCCGATGGAGTCGGCGCAAGGAGCAGAGCAGCCCTCTGATTTTCAAGCTGAGAGTTGAATGTGATGCTCGTTCCGCCGTCACCCAGGCCCTTCACGGTCGCTTGGATGGTGGTCGGGCCATTCAGCTTCTCTGCGCCGTTAGCGATATTGAGCGCGTGCAGACGCTGGAAAAATTTTGTGGTGCCGCTGGTCGTCTTCGATCTGGAAACGACGTAGAGTGTGCCGCCGTTGCGGTCCGCGACCGGCGTCGAAATGATGCCGATGTTCGGATCGATATCGAAGTCGCTGGCTTCATCGAGATAGCTAAGCCAGGTCTCGCCAGAGTTGACCAGAAAATCGCGCCACAGATAACCCTGTGCCGGGTTTTGTCCATCCGCGTCGAAGGCATAGACGTAGTCCTGCGCAGTCGCGACGATCAGTACATTGTGGAGCTTCCCATCGCTCATCATGTACTGACCCAGGTAGAGGGGCTGGGCATAGAGATCGCCGATGACAGGCAGGCTGAAGACTTTGCCGAAGGATGAGGACTTTACGTTAGACGGCGTCAGCGTGGTCTCGTGCGATTGAACACCGCTGCGTGCGTTGTCATAGTGCCAGGTTGTCACGTCCTGCGCGCCAGCGCAGCTTGCGATTGCCGAGAACGCGGCAATCGCGCAGAGACGGCGAAGACAAGCTCGCCAGGCCGAAGGTCTCTCGGCTAATTGTGAATCGTGACGATTGAAAGAGGGTTCGCTGCTGACACTGATTGGCTCTGACGCTGAAGAAAGCATCCTGCACCTCGGGTATTGCCCGGGGGAGGATCGGACGTGGGCCCTAGAGTAAATCCAGAACGAATACAGTTGCTACGAAATTCTCAAGTAACAAGCGCAGAGCTGCATGGCGCTTTGAGAGATTGCAGTGAGCCTGGAATCAGCAATTTCCTGCCAAGGGTGACAGACCCTCCGCGCCTACGGTGGCGGGGCGAGCGGACGGCAGCTCTGCGAAAGTTTGCCGTCCCTCGTAGAATCTAAGGAGTGCTGTCCGATGCCATCCCGATCGCGGCAACTTTGACCCATCCGTCCGGCGCTCTACGCCTGACCGATGGCCACGGCCGTGCCATCACAGACCTCCGTGTCTCCATCACGGACCGCTGTAACTACCGCTGCATCTATTGCCGGACCGGCAATGACGGTGCCCAGTACAGTGAATTGCCGCTGGTCGACTATCTGCGGATCATTCGCGTCTTCGTCGGATTGGGCATTGAAAAGGTCCGGCTCACGGGTGGCGAACCGCTGCTGCGGCGAGAGCTTCCCTCCCTGATCCGCGAGATTGCACAGTTGCGGACGATTTCCGGCAATTCCCTGGATATCGCCGTAACCACCAATGGCCATCTTCTGGCGGCACAGATCGAATCGCTGCGCGATGCCGGACTGACCCGCGCGACCGTGTCCATGGATGCCGTGGATCCGGATGTCTTTGCGCGCATCACGCGTGTTCCCGGCAGCTATGAGCGCGTGCTGGGGGGTATCCGCGCTGCGCAGGCCGCCGGGCTCGGGCCGGTCAAGGTCAACTGCGTGCTGCTGCGCGGTTTCAATGACGACCAGATCGTTCCCTTCGTCCACTTCGCGCGCAGTGAGCGCGTTATCCTGCGCTTCATCGAGTTCATGCCGCTGGAGGAGGACCGGATCTGGTCCCGTGACACGGTCATCGGCTATGACGAGTTGAAGGCCCGCATCAGCGCCGTACGCCCGCTGGTGCCACTCGCGGCGAATACGCCCGGCGAGACCGCGCAGCGCTTCACCTTCGATGACGGCATCGGTGAGATTGGTATCATCGCGCCGGTTTCGCGCGCGTTCTGCGGGGCGTGCAGCCGGGTCCGGCTTACTTCCGACGGCAAGATCCGCACCTGTCTGTTTTCGCAGACGGACCACGATCTTTACGGCGTGATGAAGCGCGGCGGCTCCGATGATGATCTGGCCGGCTATATCCGCGGCGTCGTCGCGCAAAAAGAAGGCCGCCACCACATCGGCGAACCGGACTTCCTGAAGCCCAGCCGTAGCATGGTGCACATCGGCGGTTGACGGAAGTCGGTCAACGGATCTTTCCAAATCAAAACATCTCTTCGACGCCCAGGAACTCGGCGAGTCACAGTGTCGTCTATTCACTCCGTCCCGGCCGGTATTCGGAGGTATCTTTAGCCATGAGAGTTCCCGTCCGCGTTGTCGCGATGCTCACGATTTTTGCCGCTCTCAGCGTTTCGGGCACTCTTCAGGGTCAAAGCACAACCGGTTCCCTGCTTGTGCTTTCCAAGCACGACCACACGCTCAGTATTGTCGATCCGTCTACGTTGCAGGTAATCGCCAAGATGCCGGTCGGCAATGATCCGCACGAGGTGATCGCCTCCACCGATGGGACCACAGCTTACGTTTCGAACTATGGCTTTGGCGCTTTCAATACGCTGACCGCGGTCGATCTGGGCGGCCAGCGGACGCTGGGCACGATCGATCTTGGCCCGCTGCGTGGGCCGCATGGGCTCACCTTCGTGGGCGGAAAAGCCTGGTTTACCGCAGAAGGCGCGAAGGCCATCGGCCGCTACGATCCAGCGACGAAGAAGGTGGATTGGATCCTGGGCACGGGGCAGAACCGCACTCACATGATTTATGTCTCGGACGACCAGCAGCGCATCATTACCACGAATGTGAGCTCCGGCACGGTCAGCATGATCGATATGGAAACTGTCCACATGGGGCCGCCGCCGCCGGGCGCGATGCCCTCATCCGGTGCGGGCCAGGGTCGCGGCGGGGCGCCGCCAGTTCGCAAAGACTGGAACGAAACCGTGGTGCGCGTCGGCAATGGCTCCGAGGGCTTCGATGTCTCGCCGGATCATCGCGAGCTATGGGTCGCAAGCGCGCAGGATGCCACCATATCCATCGTTGATATCGCGGCGAAGAGGGTGGTCCAGACGCTGGCTGCGAATGTGCGGGGCGCAAACCGGCTGAAGTTTACCCCTGACGGCAACCGCGTGCTGGTTTCGAGCGGCCCGGAGTTGGTAGTGCTGGACGCGAGCACACGGCAGGTGATCAAGCGCATTCCGATTGGCCATGGCTCGGGTGGCGTCCTGGTGGAGCCGGGCGGTAGGCGCGCCTTCGTCGCCTGCAGTCCGGACGACTACGTTGCTGTGATCGATCTCGGCTCATTGACCGTCACCGGCCACATCCAGGCGGGCGGTGAACCGGATGGCCTGGCCTGGGCTCTCCGGCGCTGACCGGACACACCGGGCCGGCGGCGCGCTTCCAGTTCGCCTGGTTGCCAGGCGTCATCAGCAGACTCTCTGCCCGAAGAGCCGGTCCCGTGGCACAATCGACAGCAGCCAATGCACGACTCCGCTCGGACCGCCGCAGCTCCTTTCGAACACCTACGGCTCTTTCACGATGCCGCACGGGCGCTGACCTCTTCGCTCGACCTGCCGAGCATTCTGCGCAGCATCCTCGAGCAGATGGAGCGGTTCTTTCATCCGGAAAGCTGGTCGCTGCTCATGGTTGATGACGAGAAGCGCGATCTTTACTATGCGCTGGCCCGTGGTGTCTCGGATGAGGCGCTGCAGAACATCCGTATCCCGCTGGGGACGGGCATGGCGGGCTGGGTGGCTCTGCATGGGGAGCCGCTGATCGTTACGCACGACGGAAACGCGGCCCGGCTGGCCAGCGGGGATCAACAGCACTCTGCGATTTGCCTGCCGCTGCGCTCGCGCGAGCAGACTTTAGGAGTCCTGCAGGTGAGGCATCCGGAGCCGCAGACGCTTACTGACGATGCAATCACGTTTCTGTACATCGTCTGTGACTACGCTGCGATCGCAATCGAGAATGCCCGCGCGGTCGAGCGCATCCAGGAGCTGACGATCACCGATGATTGCACGCACCTGTTCAATGCGCGGCATCTGAAGGCTGTGCTCCCGGTCGAGATCGAACGTGCTCGCCGCTTCGATCAGCCGTTCAGCATTCTCTTTCTCGATCTCGATCACTTTAAGCAGGTGAACGATGTGCATGGCCACTCCGCGGGGACGCGCGTGCTGGCCGAAGCGGCAGAGGTGATCACCCGCACCATGCGCAGTGTGGATATTGCATTCCGGTATGGAGGGGACGAGTTCGTGGTCGTGTTGCCGCATACCAGCGGTTCTGCCGCAACCGCAGCGGCTAACCGGCTGCTCACGGCGATCCGGGCCCGGCGATTTCTCAGTCCGGAAGGGCTCTCGCTGCGGCTGACCGCGAGTCTGGGCGTGGCCAGTTATCCGCAGGACGCAGACAATGCCGCTGCGCTGCTCGACTACGCCGACCATCGGATGTACTCGGTGAAAAATACGACCCGGGACGGCATCGCTGTCGAAGACCAGCAACCGCAGTCTGAGACTACTGATTGATCGGCAGAATGGCGTTCAGGTTATCGCCCGCCTGCGGCTCGATCGCAAAATCCCAGACTGATTGATTGATTGCGTGCGGCCCCAGCACTTCCATCAAGGCATATTGGCCGATCGTCAGCTTCTGCTTGGGGACCACCTTCATCCAGTGACCGCCGGGCAGCACCGTGGTTGTGGTCTCGGTCACATTGGCGTTCTGGCTTCCGATCTGGTTCAAGGTGAGATTCGTGATCACGCGGTAACTGTGCCGAGGATCCACCTCGACGATGACGTACTGACTGTTCGGGGAGCTTATAGCGCCAGAAGTTTTCGCCACGGGCGCACTCACGGTTAACGCGTCGGAGCCGGCCGTGTCGTCGCCACCGGTCAGACTTACGTAGAAGACGGGCTCATTGCCATGAAGATGGACTTTCGAGCCCTCGCCATCCAGCCGTATCTCTGCCTTGCGGCTGGGCAGCGGATGAATCGCGCCACGCTGGACGTTATGGCCGGTCGGCTGGTTTAGGTCTCCACTGTCCTGCTCCAGCGTCACCAGCTCAGGCCGGTTCTGGAAATAATCCAGCACCCAGACGCCGTCGCGGTCCGGCAGGCGCAGATGGGGCAGCACGTCGGGCGTGCGGGAACTCATCTCCGCTTTTTCAGCGGCGGCTTCTGCGTCTACGGCTGCTGCATCGGCTGACGCGGCTTCCTCCTCCTGCCCCTGCTCGGTGTGGGCGTGCGCAAACTTCTCAGTGGCCGTCCAGTCCACCAGGCTGACCGGCATCTCCTCCCATACACCGTTGCGCTCGGCCGAGATAAAGCGCACGCGGTCGCCCTTGATCTCCCACCGGCGCACCTGCTGGTAACTGCCGTCGGTGAGGATGAGGCGGTGAATATTGGCGATCTCCGCCGGGCTGGTGGGCGGCCTTGTCTGCGCGAGCGAGGACAGCGCGAAGACCACCGCCGCCACGAAACCGATTACTTTTCTGCGTCCCATTTCTTTCCAAAGTCTAGACGTTCCACAGGGCGGAAAGTCTGCTCCCGCAAATCTACTTTTCAACCCAGCTCGACTCTGCGATACTTGATCGTGCCCACCCGGTACGCCATCCAAACCCACAATTCAGAGGTGATGCATTGTCAGCAAAGTACATCTTTGTGACGGGCGGTGTTGTGTCCAGCCTTGGCAAGGGCCTTGCCGCCGCCTCCATTGGCTGCCTGCTGGAAGCCCGCGGTCTCCGCATCAATCTGATGAAGTTCGACCCGTACCTGAATGTCGATCCGGGTACCATGTCGCCCTTCCAGCATGGCGAGGTTTTTGTGACCGATGATGGCGCGGAAACCGACCTCGACCTGGGCCATTATGAGCGCTTTACCCACGCCAAGCTGACCCGCGACAACAACCTGACCACCGGCCGTATTTACGAACAGATCATCACCAAGGAGCGCCGCGGCGACTATCTCGGCAAGACCGTCCAGGTCATCCCGCACGTCACCAACGAGATCAAGAATGCCATGCGCAAGGTGGCGGCGGACTGCGATGTGGCCATCGTTGAGATCGGCGGAACCGTCGGGGATATCGAGTCGCTGCCCTTCCTGGAAGCCATCCGGCAGATGCGCCAAGAGCTTGGCCGCGAAAACACCGTCTTCGTCCACGTGACGCTGGTCCCATGGATCGCCGCTGCGCAGGAGTTGAAGACCAAGCCGACACAACATTCCGTAAAAGAGATGCTCTCGATCGGCATTCAGCCGGACATCCTGCTCTGCCGCTCGGACCGTGCGCTCTCTCGCGAGCTCAAGAGCAAGATCGCCCTGTTCTGCAACCTCGAAGACCAGGCGGTTATCGCGGCGCGCGATGTCGCTTCGATCTACGAAGTCCCGCTCAACTTTGCGCAGGAAGGTGTCGACGCACTGGCGCTCAAGTACCTGCACATAGAGACCAAACCCGCTGACCTCTCCCGTTGGCAGCAGGTGGTGGACCATGCCTATCACCCGAAGGACGAGGTCCACATCGGCATTGTGGGCAAATACGTTGAGTATGAGGACAGTTACAAATCCGTGAAGGAAGCGCTGGTTCATGGCGCACTGTCGCAGAACCTGAAGCTGCGCGTGACCTGGCTGGAAGCGGAGGGGCTGGAAGCCGAGGACTACATCTCGCAGCTCAAGGATTTCGACGGCATCCTGGTTCCTGGCGGCTTCGGCAAACGTGGTATCGAAGGCATGCTCAACGCCATCCGCTATGCTCGCGAGTCAGGCACGCCCTACTTCGGAATCTGCCTTGGCATGCAGACCGCGACCATCGAGTTTGCGCGGAATGTGTGCAAGCTGCACGGAGCCAACTCCAGCGAGTTCGATCCGGCGACGCCGCACCGCGTCATCTATAAGCTGCGCGAACTCACGGGCGTCGAAGAGATGGGCGGCACCATGCGGCTGGGTGCGTGGACTTGCCTGCTGGAGCCCGGCTCGAAAGCTGCTGAGGCTTACGGCAGGCATGAGATCTCAGAGCGCCACCGTCACCGTTACGAATTTAACCGCGAATATGAGCCGCTGCTTACCGGCGCCGGCATGCGCATCACCGGCACCACGCCGGACGCTACGTACGTTGAGATCGTTGAGCTGCCCAATCATCCTTTCTTCCTCGGCTGCCAGTTCCACCCCGAATTCAAGTCCAAGCCGCTTGAACCACACCCGCTGTTTCGCGCGTTCGTCACGGCCAGCTACGCTAACCGGACGTCGCAAACCGCGCCGGAGTCCAAGGCAACCGACGAGGCGCTCGCGCATCGTTGATGTTCTTCGTCCCAACCCGGCGCGCGATCAAAGAATCCTGACGCTGCCGTAAAGCCCTCGCGCGTTCGCGCGCGTCAGACAATGGAGAGACCAGCTATGCCCTCCACTGCGCAGGAACCGATCCAGGAAAACCGCTCGTCCGCCTTCCCTGCCCTCATTCTCGGCATTGTTGTCGGCTTGCTCATCGCGCTCCTTGCAGTACCGGCCGTCGTGCGCCACGTCGGCGCGTCCATGCGCAGCCGCATCAGCCTGGCTTTTCTCGGCCGGCACGAGACGATCGACGTTTCCAGGACCACCGTGGTAGCCAGCATCCGGCGTCTCGCGCGGCTGGAGTCGGTCGTCTACACCATGGACAAAGTCGTCGAGGGCAACCGCTCGAGCGAGTACCTGCCGGACTTCCTCACCGGAGACAAACTGCTACTGATTGTGCACGGACAAGCTGTAGCGGGCGTTGACCTCAGCCAGGTGCAGGCCAGCAGCGTCGAAATCGATGGCCGCAGTGTCATCATCAGCATGCCTGCGGCGGAACTGCTCTCCGTCTCACTCGACAACAGCAAGACGCGTGTCTACTCGCGCCTGACCGGCCTGCTTGTGCCCACGGATCCGAACCTCGAATCCGAGACCCGCGAAAAGGCCGAGGCCAATCTGCGCCAGTCCGCGCTCGATAGCGGGATCCTGACCACCGCTGAAGGCAATGCCCGCGCCACGCTCACTACGCTACTGCACTCACTTGGCTTTCAGCAGATCACCTTTCGCTAATGGTTAAATGTCCTGTCGAAGATTGGGCCGCAGCGTCAGGGAGCCATCTTCATTCAGCTTCTGCCCACACGCCCATCGCACCGGATAGAGCATTCCTTTCACCTTGATCTCTGCCTTCAGCCTGAGATCTTGCCACTTTGTCCCGCGCGGCAAAATGAACTGTGCTTGCCGGATTTTTCCCGGCAGCGGATGGCCGGCATCCAGACAACCGCTCGTGACGGGCTTTCCCTCCTGGTTCTCCACGGTGACGCGCAGCACACCGGGAACACCCGCTATGCCGTCATTCGCGAAGCCGCAAATCAGCCCGAGATATCCGTCATCCTCGTAGCTCCAGATGAATGATGGCCGCACACGATAACCAATGCGCCGGTTGATCCGGTCGAACCATGCTGGATAGGTCTGATAGTAGCTAGCAAGATTTGCCGCGCTGATCTGATGAAAGTTCCATAGTGACCAGTAGTTCGCTCCCACATCCATGACATGCGCAATCATGTTTTCCGTTTGTGAGATTCCGTCCGGGCCGCCACCTGCTTTGGGAGCTTTGCCTGGAAGCCCCTGCTCGAGCAGAGCGGCAATCCACGGGGGACGGTTACTCAGTGCTTCAATCTGCTCGTTTTCGATAAAGATGGTGTCGCTCCGAATCCAGTTATTGCTGCGCACGCTGCGGTCCAGAACTTCGGAATTGCCTACCCGGCTGAAGTCCGGTTGTGTGTTGGTCAGCAAAGGGGTCTTGGTGAAATGCTGCGACTGCAGTTCAAACATTTCAATCCAGGTGCGTTCCGCGGTCTGATAATCCGGAAACGGATTGTTGCTGAAGGGCCAGGTGTGGCCTTCTCCCCAGAACCCATACATGAACGTGTCGATGAATTCGATCGACGGGTTCCCATTGAACTCCGCGGCCAGCAGACCTATAAGTTCTCGAAAGGATTGCTGAAAGAACGGATCATCGAAGCGCGGCTGATAACGGGAATGCGGGTTATCGAGAAATCGCTGAGCGGCGGCCTGATCTTTCTGGTCCGCGAGGAGGAGATTCACTTTCGGTACTTTTTCGAGAACAAAGTCGGGTAGCGCCGGTTCGTGTCTATAATCCGGCGCGCTCATTTGAACGCGGAGACCGATCCGCTTATTGCTCCTTCTTGCTAACTCAAAGACCAGGTTTAGATAGTCCGGGAAGTCAAGACGTCCGCGACGCGGCTGAATCTCCCGCCAGGTTGGCCGAATATAGAGTTGCTGCCCCAGCGGAAATCGAACCAGGTCTTCGATAGCGCGGGCCAGATTGTCCCCTTTGATCTCCTCTTTCCCCATGTCAGCGGTGATGTAGGTGACCAGACCTTTGCCGTAGTTCGGGACTACTTCGTCGGACGGGCTCGTCGCCATGACTACTTCATCGGCCGGAATTGCCGCATCCGGAGGATATTGCGGAAAGGGCCCCTGGTTCAGGCGATCCGCAACTAGAGGCCCAGAGCCAAAATCGTACTTTTCCCAGTTGTGAGCGCGCACCATCGCCTGCGCTCGGCCGCTCCCGATGGCGAGAGCTCCGGCCGTGGCAACACTGCCTTTGAAAAACTCCCTGCGATGCATCGAAGCGAATTCCTCCCTTGTTCCGCCGTGGCGAATTGCACACCATGAACTCGGCTTCCAGCCCGCGGTCTTTCGCGAGAGGATGATCCATTGCGCGAAAGACACTTCATTTCCTTTCTCTATACTTCGTTGTGTTTCGTTTGTCCATTATGAAATAACAAGTCGATATTCGAAGAGCGAGGAGGCTCTTTCTTTAACAGGCTTCTGAATCGCTCACCGCCATCCGAGTGGCGGCCCTATATCGCCGGCCCGTGCATATGCATCCATACGAGATCCATTGCGATTCCGGCTGCCCCGGCGATGGCTATTCCGCACAGCGCGACGATCGCTTTACGACGGTATCCGCCTTCGGCCGGTACACGTTGCAGCAATGGGATATTGATGAGGACGCTGGTCAGGCTGGACAGCGCGACACCAATGACGCCCGTCAGCGCAGGCACTTCGCCGTGGTGGATCAGGGTGGATGCCGAGGCGATCGAAGAGCCGCTCGAGATTAGGCCGCCGGCGATGCTGACGAAAAAGAAGCTGCCAGAGCCGAAGTGCCGCTGCGCAAGCGCGCCTGCCACGTTCAGCAGCAGGAAGACAATGCCAAACTTCAGCGCAGCCGAAAGGCTGAACGGCGAATCGAGTGTGAGGGCCGGAGCCCCTCCCTTGTCGCGCCGCAGCGGGTGCGTCATCCAAAGCACCGCACTCAGCAGGAACATCAGTCCGAGCGGCGCCGCGCTGTACAGCAGCGCAACCTTCGATTTTGCCAGCACCGCAACGATGATCGCGTTGCGCAGGGCCATCGCAGCGGTTGCCAGCATGACGCCGCGATACATCACCGGCAGCAGGGCCTCGCGATTGCTCTCCGAGCGCAGCATGAACTCGACGATGACTTTGCGGCTGTTCACGAGCCCGCCGAAGAAAGCAGTCACCTCCATACCGCCCGGTCCCAGCACGCGCAGCAGGATGTAGTTGATGAAACCGATGCCGGCGATCAGCACGACGCTCCACCAGTTATCGCGCGGATGGATCAGCCGCCACGGATCGACCGGATGCGATGGCAGCGCCGGCAGAATGATGCCTGACAGAACGGCCAGCAGCACCGCCGAGCGGATCTCCTGCTGTGTCAGCCCACTGATGAACGTATGGATCGGCTGCTTCCAGGCCAGCAGGGCAGTGCACAGGATCACAGCCAGCACCGGCGTATACAGATGTCCGAAGCCGCACAATACGCCGCACAGGGCTACGATGGCCAAGCTAAGCGAGGTTGTGGTGGCCAACTGGTCGTGTGCGCTCAGGCTGCGCCAATTGATCAGCCAGATCAGCAGCAGAACAAACGCCATGGCGGCCCAGACAAGCTGCGGCCCTTCGAGTCCTGCCAGACAGCCCAGCAACGCGACCAATCCGAAGGTGCGCGTTCCCAGCTTGCCGCTGTGCTCCCGCTCCAGGCCGACGAAGACACCTACGGCGACAGCCATGCCGAAGCGCTCGATCACCGGCAGAAAGGGCCACTGCTCAGGCCACGCGAGGGGAATCATTCCACTGTGCATGCACAGAGCAGCCCGAGAGGTATTAAGAGCGGCGTCCAGCGGCAGGCCTACCATTGCAGCCGCACCAGCGTAACGCCCTGCCGCGCCAATAGCATCTGCACGCGTGCCGCGCCATCTTTCACCGCCAGCGCATGTGGCGCCGTCACGCGCTCCAGCTTTCCTGCACGTACCAGCTCCTGCTGTTGCGCAGCACTGGGCTTCTCGGGACTTCCCATTCGCTGCCACACTGCATACGCATTGCTGTGTGATGCATCCGTCAGAAAAACCTCTTCCTTCACCTGGGCAGGTGTAAGCCCGCGCACTTCCACCGCCACGTTCGCGGGAGCTGCCGGCAGGTCAGCATCGTGATAATTCCAAAGCAGTATGTCCAACTCGCGCGGCCGGCGCGTAGCGACCGCATCCACGTCCGGCGCGTCTGTCACACTCCGGGTGACAATATCGTCCAGCGGTAGCGCACCGGTGCTTTCGGTCCGCACCCACTCGCCGCCCAGCATCGCCATCATGCGGAAGACGTTCAGCACCGGTTTATCCACGCCGTTCGTTGCCAGCTCGCGAAAGCCTGCAAAGTACGGCTGGTCTTCAAACGTGAATGCCCATGTCACCGCGCCCTGCACTTGCACGCTGTGCTTGCGGGCAAGTTCCCAGGTGCG
Source organism: uncultured Acidobacteriaceae bacterium (assembly GCA_963797895.1). GTDB lineage: Bacteria > Acidobacteriota > Terriglobia > Terriglobales > Acidobacteriaceae > KBS-83. The sequence goes on along the minus strand of CAWCRD010000002.1, from coordinate 88,318 downwards.
CGCTGTGGCCTCGGCCACGCTCACTCCGTAGAGAGGTCCGTTGCGATAGCCATTCTGGGCCCCTTGACAGGCCGCGCAGCCCTCGGGATCGCTCTCGCCCAGAATGATCGGGGTCTTGCGCCACTCTGGATAGCTTGCCACTACTTCCATGCCGCGCTCCACAGCGGCAAGCTGGTGTCCGACATTCATGACGACATGCCCATCCACAAATTTCGGCGCGCCCTTTGGATGAAAGCTGATGAAGTCCAGCGGCGCGCCCATGCCGCCCGTCGCGGCATTCTTCCCATGCGCGCAGTGCTCCAGAAATTGCCGTAGAAACGTCTCGCTGGTGCTCGGCCCATTTTTTCCCGCATACACGCCGGTCGATTCCGGCCCGCCGATCTTCGCGTGGGGCAGCACCTTGCGGACCGCCGCAGCCGAGACATCGTACAGCCGGTCGTATTCTTCCGGCGTGCCGTGCCAGTAGGCGATGTCCGGCTCGTTCCACACCTCCCATAACCATCCGTCCACCGCTGCTCCGTAGCGCTGTTTCAGATGCGCGGCGTAAGTCCCCACCAGTGCGCCCCATTTCGCATAATCCTTCGGTGGGTAGCTCCAGCCGGTAAAGACATCGCCCTTGGGAAAATTGTGACGGTATGGCTCCGGATGCGTCGACAGCGCCACCGGCATAAATCCCAACTCCACAATCGGCCGCACTCCGGCATCGCGCATTGCGTCGAAGATGCGGTCCGTGATCGTCCAGTCGTAGATCGGCGTGCCGTCTGTACGCTCGGTGTACACATTGGTCGAGCCCCACTTCAGTGAGGCCTCGCCATGGCCGGTTGTGAACAGGTTGTGCGTGCGAAAGTACACGGGAGCATCCGCCGTACGACCCAGCGCGCCCAGCTCTTCCAGCAGCTTCCGCCCGTGCGGCCCATAAACATAGTTCGGCTCATCCGCTCCAAAGTAGCTCCAGATCGGCGTGAACGCGCTCGTCGGACCGTCCGCATGCACAGTCACGCGAACGGTTGCGGCATCTTCGCTGTTTGCCGGAACCAATGCGACAACAAACAAGAGGCCGAGAGAAAGGGATCGCCAGGACATGCCGTCACTCTAAACGACGATATTGGCAAAGCGAGGCTGGTCCCAATTCATTCTGTCAGGAAAGACCGGAATTTTTCGGGAACCGCTGCCGTGGGCCGCGCGTAGATTCACCTGTGGCAGTCCCACAGAGGGTATGGCATACTCATGTGGTTGCCACACAGGAGAGAACTGCCGCATGTCCGATCCCAAACTCGATCTGCTTCAGGGAACTCTGGACCTTATGGTCCTCCAGACCCTCGCCGCTATGGGCGAACTGCACGGCTACGGTATCGCACGCCGGATCGAGCAGATCAGCGGCAACACCATCCTGCTCAACCAGGGGACCATCTATGCCTCGCTTGTCCGCCTGCAGAATCGCGGCTGGATCACGGCTGAGTGGGGCACCTCCGACAACAATCGCAAGGCCAAGTACTACGCGATTACGCGCAACGGCCGGAAGCAGCTTGCGCGCGACGCGGAGGACTGGCGGCGCCTTGCCGACGTAATGGGCCGTGTGTTCGCACAAACTCCGGAGGGTGGCAAATGATTTCCCTGATTCGCTCTGCAATGGCCCGCATTCGCGCCTTCGCCGGCAAAGCGCCGCGCGATGCTGACTTCGAGCAGGAGCTTGCCTCGCATCTCGATCTTGCCATCGAAGAGAATCGGCAGCGCGGACTGCCTCCGGAAGAGGCGCGTCGGCAGGCGCTCATCCGCTTCGGTGGGGTGGAGCAGTCACGTGAGGAACAGCGCGCAGCGCGGGGACTGCCCGCACTCGACATCCTCATGCAGGACCTCCGTTATACGTTCCGCACTCTCCGCCGCGACTTGGCCTTCACCTGCATTGCGATCCTTATACTCGCGCTCGGCATCGGCGCGAATATCGCCGTCTTCAGCGTGGTCAATACGCTGATGCTGCGGCCGTTGCCCTTCCGCGACGCTTCTCGTCTGCTCTGGATCGGGCCGAAAAACTTCGATGGCAATTGGTCTGCGGCCACTTACTCCATCGATGCCTACAAGGAGTTTCGCGAGCGCAATAAGTCCTACACCGATGTCGCCGGTTACTTCGCTTTCTCTTCAGGAGACAACTTCAAGCTCACCGGCCACGGCGATGTAAAGCCCTTTACCGGTATCGGCGTCACTCCGGATTTTTTTCAGGTGCTCGGCGTGGACCCTTTGATGGGCCGTTCCTTCCGCGAGAACGAATCTCTTCCAGGAGCCGGCCAGGTCGTTCTGCTGAGTTATCCAATTTGGCAGCGGCAGTTCCACTCTGATCCTTCGATTCTCGGTAAGACAATCGACTTCAACGACCGATCCTTCACCGTCATTGGCGTACTGCCGCACAGCTTCGACTTCGGAGCCATCTTTGCTCCTGGCACAAAGGTCGATCTATTCGTACCCATCGATTTCAAGGGCACTCGGCTCGACGGCAATACCATCACGCTGATCGGCCGTCTCAAGCCCGGAGTCACCGTGGAGCAGGCGCGTGGCGAAGCTGCGCTGCTCTTCCCGAAACTCGATTTCATGATCGACCATCCTGAATACGGCAGGGGCTACAGCGGTTATCCAACTCCGCTCAAAGAGTACGTCAGCGGTAAGCTCCATCGTTCGCTTGTGGTGCTCTGGTCTGCAGTTGGCCTCATTCTTCTCATCGTCTGCGTCAATCTCTCGAACTTGTTGCTTGCCCGCGCCACCGCGCGGAGCAAGGAATTCGCACTCCGCGGTGCACTCGGCGCGAGCCGCGGCCGCATCATCCGCCAATTGCTGACGGAGAGCCTCCTACTCTCCAGTGTCGGCTCGGTACTTGGCCTGGCGCTGGCCTCCGCCATCACAATATGGCTGCAGCATCAGAGCTCGCTCGCGCTGCCGCTTCTGAACGATGTGAGGATCGATGGCACGGCTCTGCTCTGGACCGTCCTCGTCGCAGTCGCCACCGCGGTGCTCTTTGGGCTCGCGCCGGGTTTCCGCATGTCCAGCACCAATCTCCAGGAATCCCTCAAGGACACCGGCGGGCATGGCGCAAGCGACAGCCGGCGGCATGAACGTCTCCGTTCTGTGCTCGTTATCTCGGAGGTTGCGCTCGCCTGCGTTCTTCTCGTGGGCGCCGGTCTGCTCATGCGCAGCTTCCTGCGCGTCCTCGATGTCGACCTCGGCTTCAAACCCGCTGCGGCTGCAGCCATCAAAGTCGATTACGATGACGGCGGCAAGGCCAACAAGCGCAGCGCAATTCTGCAGAACATTCTGACTCGCGTCAGCGCTATTCCCGGCGTTGAGCATGCCGGTATCTCCGACAACTTACCCTTTGAACGCAATCGCTGCTGGGGCACTCCGCACCGCAAAGACGTCGATCAAAAACAGCTCGAGGCGGCACATCTTCCGTGCGCTTTGGTTTATATCGTGACGCCGGGCTATCTTGCCGCGATGGGTGTGCCGATCAAAGGACGGGATTTCAGTTGGGAAGACTTGCCGCTGCCGCCTCCACCCCCGGCTAACCAGGCCGCTGCCAAACCCTCTGTGCCGCCGTCGAAAACGGGCGATCGCGTCATCATCATCAATGAAAGTGCCGCGCGTCAGATGTATCCCAACGGAGATGCCGTCGGCCATGTGATCGACGCGGGTGGCAACGACACCCGCATCATCGGCACCATCCCCGACGTGCATCAGACCAGCGTGGAAGGCCAGCCGGATTGGCAGGTCTATTACCCCACGACGCAGCAGGATCCTGAGGGCGCGGAGCTCGTCATCCGCAGCAAGGTACCACCAACTCAACTTGCGTCGAGTGTCATGCAGACTTTACGAGAGATCAATCCGGGACAATCCGCCGTGCCGCTGCGCCCGATCCAATCACTGGTCGATCATGCCGTATCGCCGCGCCGCTTCTTTGTGCTGCTGGTCGGCACCTTTGCCGCGCTTGGACTCTTTCTTGCGGCACTCGGCATTTACGGTGTTATCTCCTACTCAGTCACGCGCCAGACGCTTGAGATCGGCATCCGCATGGCGCTAGGCGCGACCGCCGCACGCGTACAGTTCAGCGTCATCTTTCGCACCATGCGCCTTGCGCTCATCGGCATCGCTGTCGGCGCTGTCGTGTCGGTTGCCGTCGCATCGCTGATCTCGGCCATGCTCTTCAACACCGCGCCTACGGATCCGGCAACCTTCGCCGGCATGGTCGCGTTGCTCATGGTCGTCGCGCTGCTTGCTGGTTACATACCGGCGCGCCGGGCATCCCGTGTGAACCCGATGGTAGCCCTGCGCGGCAACTAGGCGCATGGGCTAGTTATGTGCAGATGGAGAGCCCAGCTCGCCGCCCGCTGATTTTCACAGGCTCTTCTATCGACGTTGCTGCTGGTTCCGCTGGTTCTCTCCGGGCGCACGAGACGCAATGCGTCGCTTACTACCTGACCAGCTCGAGTCGCCCAAACCGCTCAGGCACATGGAACGATTCGCCCATCGGAGCCTGCCAGGCGAGTAAATGCCGCTCGGGAGGTGCTCCCTGGGCTCTGAAGAAGTTCACCCGAAACACGCTGCCAACGCGTGGCGGTCTGGAATCGATAGCAGCGAATGGAATGCGCATCGCTCCGTACCATATCTTCCTTTTGGGATCGATTCGCGCAGTTGTTTCGAAACCAGAATTCCACATCCAGCCGTGTTCATCATGAGTCCGATCCAGGTCGATATCGAGATCGAGCCATTCGCCCTGTGGCGACAATTCGAACTCTTTGTAGCGCCGGATGTGTTGGAAATCGTAGCCGATAAAAGCTTCTGCGACGTCCCAATTCCAAAGTTGGTTTGTTTCCTTCCTGGTGGCAGGTGACGGCTTCAGGTTGAGTTTCTCGTAGGGGCATACAAAGAGAAGATACAAGCTGTCATTCGTCCACCGTGAACGCACTTCAGTCCGCAATTGGGGCACCGGACGACCATAGTTATCGCCTGCGAATGTTACAGGCGGGCTGTCGCGCCAGAATGGCGATTCAGGATCCGGACTGAGCGTAACATTGTCCGCGGCCCGTACACTTTTCACGGTTGCAACGCTGGGATCATTCGCATGGGCAACACTAACCATGAAAAATGTCACGACTATTGCTCCTGCGATAAGGCTCACCATCACCGCTCTGAGGGGACGGAAAGAAATCGACACAATGCATCTCCATTCGCTCTTCACAGTACACGCCGGCCAGTACAACGTGTATCGTATTTTGCGGTTGCAGCTTGCCAGCGCTACACATGATTTACGACAACAACACGTCTACACAGATCCCTCGTACTCCGCACAACTCGCAATGGGATCGCAGTCTGACCTGAGAGGATTGCATTGTCAGCCCACGCCCCGCAGAAAGCCAAGACTAGTATAGGAATCTGTCACAGCTATCCTCGCCGATACGCGTCCATTCTCCTGCTTGCGTTGCTGACTGTTCTCTATACAGCGCATGCACAGCCAGTACACGCGTGGGAAGGTGCAATCACCATTCCCACATACGAGCTTGGACCACCCGACCCGAACCCGCCATTTGCCCTGGTCAATCCTCACCCCGTCTATCCCTATCCGATGCTGGATGACCTGAGCGATCGGCGCGCGCCGAAGAGTTACCGCGCTATCTATCTTGAAAACCAATATCTCAAGATCACCGTGCTCCCTGAGCTCGGAGGTCACGTCTACTCGATCTATGACAAGCTTCGCCGTAGAGAGATGCTGTACCGCAACAATGTCATCAAATATGGCCTGGTCGGCCCGCGCGGAGCATGGATCGCCGGCGGCATAGAATTCAGCTTCCCCTTCGCGCATACGACGGACACCGTCTCGAACGTCGAGTCTGCCTTGCATCAGAATTCGGATGGCAGCGCTACGGCTCTCATCGGGGCAATCGATTGGGTTTCGAATATGTATTGGGAGATCGCGCTCACTCTGCGGCCCGATACTGCCCGGCTGGAAGAGCGAGTCACGCTTTTCAATGCAACGCCATTGAGCAACCTGTATCTCTTCTGGACGAACACCGCGGTACCCGCCACGAATGATCTGCAGTACATCTACCCCATGCGCGAGACGATCTCCGATGATCCATTCGCCATCGTGCAAAGCTGGCCAACTTGGAAGGGCGTCGATCAAAGCTGGTACAAGAACGATCCCAGCGCGATGGCGATCTTCGCCCGCGATGTCCATCGCAATTTCTTCGGTGTTTACTACCACGAGGCGAACTACGGCATCGTTCACGTATCCGACTTTCGCCAGGACCCCGGCAAAAAAGTATGGAGCTGGGGAACGGCCCGCAGCGGCAGAATCTGGGACCACATCCTGAGCGATGACGATGGCCCATACAACGAGATCCAAAGCGGACGGTTCGCAACGCAGGGCTACCGCGAGTTCATGGAACCGAGGCGTGTGGAGCAGTGGACCGAGTACTGGTATCCCGTCTCCGGTCTCGACGGCGGCTTCGTGGAAGCCAGCAGTGAAATGGCTCTCAACGTCAGCTTTCTGCAAGCGGCTTCAACTATTCAGACAGGCTCAGCCCAATCCGGCAAGGTGAAGCTTCTCTTCAGTCCGGTTGACGCCGTCCGAAACGCCACGGTGGTAGTGAGCCTGGGATCGACGCTGCTGCGCACCATTCAAAACGTCGAGTGGACTCCCCTCCACGCAGCCGCATACACAATCCCCGTGCCAGACCTCGACCGCGCCAGGAAGGACCTCCACGTCGAGGTGAAGTCCCAGACCGGCAAGCCGCTCCTCGCGTGGTCGGCATCGGATCCGATCGATGGAAACCCAAACCTGATTCCATCTGTCGGAAAGCCGCTTGAAACACCCATCTCCATCACACCCCAAACGCCTTTGGAACAGCTCTATCTGCAGGGGGTCTTTCTGCAGAAGAGAGGCGATATTGATGGCGCACGCAAGATCTATCGACAGGTATTGCAGCGCGATCCCGGCTATATCCCTGCACTGCTCGATGAGGCCTTCTACTCCTATCGCGCAGCAGATTTCGCCAGCGCGGAACACCTTATCGATCTCGCGCAACAGCGTGACATTGAAAATCCGATGGTGGCCTATGCGGCGGGTCTCGTCTATCGGGCTCAGGACCGTCTTTCGCTCGCCGCCGATGCTTTCTGGTCTGTCATTCACTATGGTCCGCGTTCTATGCCGGGGCTGTCGCTTTCGCCGGCATACATGGAACTGGGTGAGATTGCCATCCGTCAGCATGACAACGCGAATGCAGTCGATCTTCTTCAGCAGGCCGTCGATCACAAACCTACCGACGCGCTTGCATTGGCTGATCTGGCCGTGGCCGAGCGCCTGAATGGAAATTTGCAGGCCGCTGCCGCAGCCTCCAGAAAGGCCGTTGAACAGATGCCGCTGCTGCCCTATGCACTGGCAGAACACTGGCAGGATACGGATGCGGCTCGGTCCTGGACACAAACCATCAGCTCCGATCCGCAAAACTATCTCGCCGTCGCCGCCTGGTATCACGATCTTGGTGTGTGGCAATCCTCCGATGCTGTACTCAACGCCGCCATAGCCGCGCTGCCTGCACGGGATCTCTCTCCCATGGTGTATTACTATCTCGCGGCGAACAGCCGGCAAATGGACAAAGAGCAGGCGGCAGAGTTTGCGGCAAAGGCGGCTTCCCTTCCCATCGCAGAAGTCTTTCCGAACACGATCACGGACGCGGCGATTCTCAATGAAGCGGTCCACCACAACCCGCAGGATTCGCATGCCAAATACGCTCTCGGCAACTTCCTGTTCGCGCACTCGCGATACGACGAAGCCGCTGCGCTATGGTCGGAAGCGCTCGAGCAAAAATTTGAAAATTCTGTGCTGCTGCGCAATCTCGGTGTTTACGAGTGGCGGATCAAAGGCGATCTACCAAATGCCGCTAAATACTATTTGCATGCGATCGCACTCAGTCCGAAAGACTACAGGCTCTATGAAGACATCGATGAGATCTATGAACAAGTCGGCGATACCGCCGCGCGAACCACATTGTTTCAGGGCGCGCCTACCGATGTATTGGATCGCGACACGATAAGGGCTCGTCATGCGCTCTTCTTTCTCGAACAGCTACAGCCAGATCAGGCGCTGGCGTTGCTTAGGGATCACACCTTCAAACCATGGGAAGGCGGTGTCATCGTCCACAACATCTTCGTCCGCGCCAATATAGAAAAGGGCAAAATGGCGCTTGCTGCACATAAGCCGCAAGAAGCAGCACAGGATTTTCAGGAGGCGATGCGATATCCGGAAAACCTCGGGACCGGTGAGCCCGTAGACCCTGGGTTGGCCGAGCAACTCTACTGGCTGGGCGCGGCACTGGAAATGCAAGGCAAACGGGACGACGCCACAACGGCATGGACGAAGGCCACCACAGGGCCTGAGGTAAAGGCCAACGTGTTCTCTGCGCTGGCGTATAGAAAATTGGGACAGGACACGTTGGCGCGGCAACTACTCGAACAGTGCATTGCCAACGCCGAGAGTCCCACCGTGACCGCAGCTGATTACTTCCGCGCCGGCATGGCCGAGCTCTACAGTGGCAATGCGGAGCGGGCCAATCGTGATTTTCATCTCGCTTTAGAAACTGATCCGCTCTTATGGCAGGCGCGCATCGCAGAGGCTGACATGGGCTCCGAAAAAGCTGCCAAAACACCTTAACCATGGTCCCGATGAATGATGCATTGAGCATCTGCCTGCTGTGCGTGGCCATGACTGTCTGGCGAACGTCTTGGATATCCGCCATACACAGGAATTACTTACAAATTTGTTAATCCACGATCTTTCATGACCTTGCATCCCTTGCTGCACAGGGGATAGTGCAGGACCCTTTGACACAGACTGCACATCGTAGGCGAATATAAGGCGAAGACGTCCGAAATGACCTCCGCCTACGCACTCCGCCATCAGATCGAATCGACACTCGCGCACAGGATTCCTTCGGCACTTACGCCTGCTCAGAAAATGAAGCGGCCGGTTGCCGCTACTGGCATTGGACCGCTGGACGATGTGCTCCGGGGTGGCCTGCCTATTGGAGCTATCAGCGAAATGGTCGGCTCGGAGTGCTCCGGCCGCACCTCCGTTGCGTTTTCGTTCCTTGCACAATTGATCCGGGCAGAAAAAGTGTGCGCGTGGATCGATGTCTCGAACGCATTCGATCCCCTATCTGCTGCCGCCGCGGGAATCAATCTCGCGCGTTTGCTCTGGGTACGCTGTGGCGTGTCACAGCCAGATGTCACACGCCGGAAGTGTGATTTCGTTTTGCCTGAGAGGTACTATGTGCCTCCTCCGATTAAGAAAGGCCTGCATGGCGGAGGCTTTGGCTCTCATCCGCGCAACGAGGTGAAAGGGCTTTCGGATGCCGTCGCCGGCTTGCTGAAACAAGATGCAATTGCTCCGCGATGTGCGGAACCGCAGCGCCGTGCTCGAGCGAGCCAGCACACCTTTGAGCCTGGCTACAAGACAACTTCGACAGCGATACCCCGTGCTTCGCACTCGAAGCCGTGGTCACGAATTGAACAGGCATTGCGCACCACCGATCTGCTACTCCAGGGCGGAGGCTTCAGCGCTGTTGTGCTGGACATGGGCGGTTTGGCACCGGAGATCGTGTCACGCATTCCACTCGCGACATGGTTTCGTTATCGAGCCGCTGCTGAGAGAACGCAGTCCAGCATCCTGCTCCTGACGCAATATGGCTGTGCGAAGAGCAGTGCCGAGTTGTTGCTTCGGCTTGAACCGGCAGAAGCGCTCTGCAATGAGACGACCGTCTTTACCGGGATCAAGTCGCGCGTGATCGTGGCGCGCCAGCGATTCACTGAATCCGCTGACAGCAATCTCGTTCCTCTCCGGAAGCCGCCGCAAAACGAGCGCGCTGCCTCATGGCAGAGTCGGACAACGTGGACAGGCCGCAGATGATGAGGGAATTGTATGCGTGCCTGTATGCGAGAGAGTTTCCTGCGCAGGCGCTGCTACGCCTGCGGCCGGAGTTGCATAACTCCGCCTGTGTGGTGATGGACGGAAAGCCACCGTCCGAGCAGATTTGCTCGCTCACCACCAAGGCGCGGCTTCGTGGCATGAGCCATGGGATGACGCGAGTGGAGGTCGATACATTCGCAGACGCTGTAGCGCTCTCCCGTTCGCGGCACACAGAAGAGGCAACCAAGACCGTTCTGCTGGAGTGCGCAGGAGCGTTTTCGCCGCGTATCGAAGTTCTGAGCGAAGATATGGTTTTCCTTTGCTGCATCGACATTACCGGAACGCACAATCTCTTCGGCTCGCCGGAGATGCTGTCGCGGAATTTGCTGGAGCGGGTGAGATCTCTTGGGATCTCGGCTCAGATTACGGTCAGCAGCAACTTTCATGCTTCTGTTTGCCTGGCCAGGGGCCTGCCTCACAATCTTCCCGTTCAAGTGATTGAGCCAGGTGAAGAAGCACCGGTGCTTGCACCTTTACCATTGGCTGTTCTCGATTTAACGGAAGGACAGGCGGAGACCTTCGCGTTGTGGGGCATTCGCACGGTTGGGATGCTGGCAGCTCTCCCCGAGGAAGAATTGATCTCCCGCATGGGCCAGGAGGGCAAGCGCCTTCGTCAGCAGGCCCGCGGCGAACTGCCGCATCTGTTCCAGCCCGTAGAGCCGGCCTTCGTGCTTGAAGAACAAGTGGCGCTGGATACGCCCGTCGAACTGCTGGATTCCTTGCTATTTGTCATCGGTGTCATGGTCGATCAGCTCATTCTGCGCGCGAAGACACAAATCATGGCGTTAGCCTCTATAACCATCACACTATCGCTGGATGGTGGAGGATCGCATAGGCGCACCGTCCGGCCTGCTCTGCCCAGTACAGACAAACAGCTTTGGATCAAGCTGCTGCATCTCGACCTCGAAGCACATCCGCCGCAGGCATCTATCCTTGCCATTGCCCTTCACGCTGAGCCGGGCAGCACAAGTAAGGTGCAGCTTGGAATCTTTTCCCCGAATTTCCTGAAGCAGCTCGTCTGGATGTCACGCTTGCTCGCATCAGCGCCATCGTTGGCGAGGGGAATGTTGGCCATGCTGTGCTCGAAGACACACATGCGCCAGAAGGTTTTCATATCGAGTCTTTCACTGTACCTTCCGGCAACTCTGCGGCAGTTACGCCTTCGGAACAGCGAGCCGCAATACGGCAGCTTCGTCCACCAGAGACAGTTTCGGTCGCTCTGCAAAGTTCGCGACCGGGAACGTTCTTCTTTCGCGACCAGCGTTACACAGTGGAACGCGCCTATGGTCCGTGGCTTGCAGAAGGAGACTGGTGGAACCTGACACTCTGGGGATTTGAGCAATGGGACATAGTGGCGCGGGGGAAGGACGGTTCCCTGCTCTGCTGCTGCATCATGCGTGACCTTATGCAAGGCGTATGGCGGATGGCGGCGCTCTATGACTAGCCGGTACATCGAGCTGCACGCTGCCAGCGCCTTCAGCTTTCTCGAAGGAGCTTCACAACCGGAGCAGCTTATTGAGCGTGCGGTCGAACTGGAGATGCCGGCGATGGCGCTGCTCGATCGTAATGGTGTCTATGGCTCTGCACGGTTCCATACCAGCGCGAAGTTGAATGACATTCGTGCACATGTCGGAGCGGAGATCGCATTATCGAGCTTAGGCCCGCGTCTCACGCCATCGGCATGGCTACCCCATCAGCATGTCGCGGAACCAGCTCGCCTGCCGCTGCTGTGCGAGTCTCGTGAGGGCTATCAGAATCTATGCCGGCTCATCACGCAGTTCAAGATGAGGGAGACGATAAAGCAGGAAGGATCAGCCAGCTTCGACGATCTTGAGCAATATGCCTCTGGGTTGGTTTGCTTGACGGGAGGCGATGAAGGGCCTCTGGCTGCTGCCTTGATGCGCGGTGGTGAGGAATCTGGCCGGAAAGCAGTTGAAAGGCTGGTCAGCATCTTCGGACCCAAAAACGTCTACGTCGAGCTTCAGCGCCATCAAGAGCGCGAGCAGGAGTGGAGGAATCAGGCTGCCCTTCGCGTTGCGCGTTCGTTAAAGCTGCCCGTACTCGCGACAAATGGCGTGCGATACGCCTCTGCTTATGACCGCGAGATCCTCGATCTGTTTACCGCGATCCGCAATCACGCAGAACTCGATCGTGCCGGTCGTCTTCTGGCGATTAACCAGCAACGGTATCTTCGTTCCGCTCACGAGATGGCGGCTTTGTTCAGCGACATTCCAGGTGCGATAGAGAGCACGGCAGATCTCTCCTCGCGACTGCAATTTGAGTTGGCGGATCTGGGATATGAATTTCCCCGTTATCCAGTGCCAGATGGCGAGAACATGGATAGTTTTCTCCGCAAGCGTGTCGAGGAAGGCCTGGTTCGCCGGTATAGTCCGAAGCGCGATCTGGCATTGTTTGATCGGGCGAAGAAGCAGGCTGAACACGAACTCAATCTCATCGCAAAGCTCGGCTTTGCCGGATACTTCCTGATCGTCTGGGATATTGTGCAGTTCTGCAAAGAGCGCAACATCCTTATCCAGGGCCGGGGCAGCGCCGCGAACTCCGCCGTTTGTTATGCACTTGAAATCACGGCTATCGATCCGGTCGGGATGGATCTTCTGTTTGAACGTTTCCTGAGCGAGAGCCGTGGAGAGTGGCCTGACATCGATCTCGATCTGCCCTCAGAAGATGACCGTGAAAAAGCAATTCAATACATTTATCAGCGCTACGGCGAATTGGGCGCCGCCATGACAGCAAATGTCATCACCTATCGCGGCAAATCCGCAGCGCGTGAAGTGGGCAAGGCTCTTGGTTTCGATCCTGAATCGTTGCAGCGGCTATCCAGCCTTGTTCAGCACTTTGAGTGGCGCGGCCCAACCGATACGATGGCCCACTCCTTTCAGAATGCAGGCTTCGACCTGCAGCATCCGCGCATTGCGAAGTACCTCGATCTCTGCATGCGCATTCAGGGTCTGCCACGACACCTAGGGCAACACTCCGGCGGCATGGTGATCTGTCAGGGCCAATTGAACCGTGCCGTACCGCTCGAACGCGCATCGATGCCGGGCCGCACCGTCATTCAATGGGACAAGGAGGATTGCGCCGATCTTGGCATCATCAAGGTAGACCTGCTCGGTCTAGGAATGATGGCGGTTCTTAAGGATTGTCTGGAGCTGATTCCCAGCCATTACGGAGAGCAGGTGGATCTGGCTCAGTTGCCGGAAAACGATGAAGTCTACCGCACGCTGCAACGGGCCGATACGGTCGGCATGTTTCAGGTGGAGAGCCGTGCCCAGATGGCGTCGCTTCCGCGGAACAACCCGACAAAGTTCTACGACCTCGTCGTGCAGGTTGCAATCATCCGTCCAGGACCGATTGTGGGCAAGATGATGCATCCGTACATGCGACGTCGCCAGGGGAAAGAAGATGTTTTATATCCACATCCCTCACTGGAACCAGTGTTGAAGCGCACGCTTGGCGTGCCGCTGTTTCAGGAACAACTTCTTCGCATGGCTATGACGGTGGCAAATTTCTCAGGCGCAGAGGCCGAAGAGTTGCGTCGTGCAGTCGGGATGCGACGCTCCTGGGAACGGATGAAGAATCTAGAAGGAAAGCTGCGAGCCGGCATGACGGCGAAAGGAATCGACGTTGCTACGCAGGAAACTATCGTCCAGAACATCAGCTCGTTTGCACTCTATGGCTTCCCGGAGTCACATGCCGCCAGCTTCGCTCTGATTGCCTATGCCTCGGCATACTTCAAAGTAAAGTACATCGCAGCGTTCACTGCTGCCATCCTCAACAATCAGCCTATGGGCTTCTACATGCCCGCTGTTCTGGTGAAAGACGCGCAGCGACACGGACTGCGGGTGAAGCCGATCGATGTTCAGATCTCCGATTGGGCTTGCACCATCGAACACGAGAGAGATGGCAGTCTCTCTCTAAGGCTCGGCCTCGGCTATGCGAAAGGGCTGCGGCAACAATCTGGCGAGGCAATCGCCCGGTCTCGCCAGGAGCATGGACTATTCCAATCGACAGAAGATCTCACTGCTCGCGTGCCATCTCTCAATCGAAAAGAGCTGTCACTGCTGGCCCGCATTGGAGCTTTGAACTGGCTGGATGAAATAGAACATCGCCGCGATGCGCTGTGGCAGGTCGAACGCGCCGGCAAGCCCGAGGGGCCGCTTCTTCGCGAAGGAGGCGAGACCTTACGCGAGGCCTCCGGCATATCGCCACTGCAACAGATGACAACTGAGGAGCGCTTAGCGGCAGACTATTCGGGCACGGGACTCACGATTGATAAGCATCCCATGGCATATAGGCGTCACGAGTTTCGGATGCAACACGTTCTTTCCGCAGCAGAACTGAGAACTCGCAAAGATGGCGAGTTCGTTCGGGCGGCCGGTTGCGTCATCGCCCGACAGCGGCCCGGTACGGCGATGGGATTTATCTTTCTATCGATGGAAGATGAGACCGGCATTGCCAATGTCATCGTTACGCCGGATCTCTATGAGCGAAATCGTCTGGTGGTTACGCGCAGCAAGTTCATCCTGGCAGAAGGGCCGCTGCAGAACCAGGATGGCGTGATACATGTGAAGGCTTCGCGTCTAATGCCTCTTTCTGATCAAACTCTGGAAGTCCGCTCTCATGATTTCCATTGATGGCAGAATGCGAGTGGCCGCAAGCACATTCACTCAAGCACACCTGATTTGATATGCCTTAAACGGGAGCCCGGGCAAGCAAGGCATACTGTCCCCCGAGCGGGACACATTCTAGAGGGCTCTCCATCACGGCGAAGTGAGCGAACAACTGCTCTGGGAGATAGAGAAAATAGCTGGTTCGCAGCAACTCGAAGCCACCATTTTTCAGGAGCCCAGCAGCATGTCGAGCGGCTAACAACTCAGCATCCACGTCTACCGCACATCGCCCGACGATGGTCCGGGTCACCGGGTTCCATGGGTTGTGCTCGACAATACAGTACAGGCCCCCAGGCGCGAGGACCCGCCGAATCTCTCTCGTCAGCAACGTCCTATCGTTGCCGTGCACGTGATGGTAGACGCACACGGAGGTTACAAAGTCCATGGAGCCGTCTTCGTATGGCAGCCCCACCGGAGAAGCTTGTTCCCGTACAGAAAATGCGGCGCAGGAGGAGAGCATGCCGGCAGATGGATCGCATCCCGATGCCTGAGAGAAATGTTTACCTGCTACTTCCAGCAAACTGCCTTGGCCGCAGCCCACGTCCAACCATTTCGACTTGGCCGGATCCATGCCGGCACGTTTTAACAGTTTCTGAATCAGCAGCCATTTTCTGCGGTGAAAGTGGAGCGGGTCGCGCGCAAACCGGCCACGGAGCGGATCATCGAGATAGTCCGCATAGGAGCGAGCATAATGGTCAAACTCCGGAAGTGGAAGTGCATTCTCTCTAGTTAACATGGTCGTCATTGTTGCGCTCCATAAGAACACCGTCTTTGCAGGTCCACACGGCCCGATAGTGCGCTTTCAGATAACGTTCGAAGATGTTTCCCTTGAGATCGGCCCCCGGAAAGAGGATTTGCAGCCTGTCCTGAGCGCTCCTGTCCCACCAGACATACTTCACCCGACGTTGGGTCAACGTTTGTATCACTTCGTCAAATGTTGAGCGGGAGTGGATTTTGAAGTTGTAGTAAAGGACGGCGTAACGCGTGGGATTGGTCGTAGCCGACAGAAAGTAGTACATGGGAGCATAGGGATAGACGAATATTTCCCCTCCCGGCGGTACGTGTTCATCGATCGCAGTGAGAACTGGATCGTATGCGGCCATGCTTACCTGACCTACCCGGGTGGCCACGGGCCGAGCTAACAAAGCAATCATTAGAGTAGCGGCGGCAAGGCAGACGGATGTGATTGACAACACCTGGATCGCCACGCTGAATGAGCGGCCCCGGTATGCCTGTAGATAGAACACGCACAGAATGATCAGCAGCGGAGATCCAAAGACAAGATGGCAGATATCCTTCCGGTGAATCTCGGAGAACCACAGGGCAGAGCCTGCCAGCCAGTACAAGACAATCTCCGACGGTAGCTTTCTAAATCCGTGCCAGACGCCGAGACACATTAGAACAAAAGGAAGTACTGCTACAAACAGAAATGGAATGACCAATAGAGTTGCCATCCCAATGGTCCAGTTCATGCCGTGCATCGGCACGATCCAATGAGTGAAATTCTCCAAGAGATAGGACCCATAGTGCACAGAGAACGCAGGACCATAATTATGCGATGGCCACACAACATTTACATAGATCAGATCAGCCAATGCACCCTGGCTCCAGAAATAGCCGAGCATCAGACCGACCACAACGACCCATCCACCCGTTACCCACGCCAGAGCCGTAAGCGAAGCAGACTGCCGCCGGTGCTGTATCCATAGCCAGATAAGGAACGCAAGCAGCAGCAGGATACCCTTAGGCTGCAGGGTGAGGGTAGCTGCTCCAGCCAGCGCCCCTGCTGCCAGCAAAAGCCAGCTCTTCCGGACGTCCTGCCAGAGGACCATGCAAACCACCGCAAGCAGAGCGAAACAATTGCTGTCTACGTGATGGCTGATTGTTGGCCATAGTACGCCGAAATATGTAGCAAATACAAGAATAGACGGCAGTACCTGATGACTGTGACAGACTCTGCGAGACAAGAAGTAGATGGATAGCGCGGTTCCCAGGGAACTGACGAAAAGGCAGAGACGGCTTGCGAGAAACGTCACGCCGAAAAGCTTGAAGAAGAGCGCCAGCCAATAAAATGTCCCAGGACCCACAACTTCCAGGAAGTCTCTGCCCAGAAGCTGACCATGCAACGTCCTAACTGCTCCTTCAAACAGAATTCCCTCGTCACTCCCATGAAGGAGCAGCCGCATGAAGGGGAAAAGATACAGACTGGCACAAAATGCGAATACCAGATATGGGACATACCTGCGCGCGCACGGCGCCTTCGCAGATCCCCCCGGCCTCGCGTTCAGCTCAGATATCAGCTCTGCCGTTGACATGGCTGCCTAATGCCCCACCGGAAGTTGTTTGTTGCTGCTGCGGATTGACATAGGAATCAACTTACGCATCCCTGCCGGATCCGAATGCGGACTATTCTCGATCCGCTCCATGAGGAGAACATTGTCCTGAACCCAGATGGGACTGTAATGCGATTCTAAGTAAGGCTCCATGATGCCTTGCCTGGGCTCCTTGCCGGGATATAGACCGGGCAGAATGTCATCCGCAATTTTTTTGTTCCAGAGCACGTACTTCACTTGATGTTGTTCCAGGCTACGAACAACCTCTTCAAATTGAGATGGAGTGTTGTAGTTGTGGGCCAGGAGACTATAGCGCGTCGGATTGGTGGTGCCCGACAGGAAATACTCCATGGGAGGGTAGGGGTAGATAAAGATGTCTGCTCCTGCCGGCACACGTTCCTCGATCGCGACAAGAGCTGGATCGTATGCGGCCATGTGCACTCGACCTGCACGGGTTTGTATGGGTCGAGCAATCAGGGCAACAATGAGCGCGGCGCCAGCAAGGCAGGTGACCGCTATGGAAAGCACCTGGAGTGCCAGGCGGAAACTGTTGTCCGGGCTCTTCTGCAGATAGAAAATACATAAGAGAATCAGCAGAGGTGATCCGAAGACAAGATGACTGATGTCTTTGCGGTGAAGCTCGGAGACCCAAAGAGCGGAGCCGGCCAACCAGTAAAGCGCAATTTCCGAGCTTACTGCTTTCATTCCATTACTAACCGCGAGAGGCACTAGCAGCGCGGGCAGGACAGCCACAAACAAAAACGGAATAAACAGTACCACGGCCATTCCGACAGTCCAGTGGATGCCGTGCGTCGGAGCGATCCAGTGATGAAAGTGATCTAGGGTTCCGAAGCCATACGGCACCGTGTTTCCAGTTCCGTAGTTCTGCGAGGGCCAGATGACGTTCGCATAGATTAGGTCATGCAGTGCGCCGTGGCTCCAGAAGTAGCCAAGCATCGATGCGACGACACCGACGCATCCACCCGCCACCCAGATCAACGTAGTTAGTGAGGTTGACTCCCGCCAGTGTTGTATCGACAACCAGACTAGAAACGCGAGCAGCAGCAGTATCCCCTTGGGCTGAAGCGTCAGGATCGTCGCTCCAGTCAACGCCCCTGCTGTGACCAATAGGGAATTCCTTTTGGAGTCGTGCCACAGGACCATGCAGACTACGGCAAGGAGTGCGAAGCAGTTGCCGTCTACGTGGTAATTGACGCCGGGCCAAAGCGTACCGAAATATGTGGCGAACAAGAGTATGCACGGCAGTACGTGGTAGCTACGGCATATCCTACGCGTCAGAAAGTACATAGACAGAGCGGTAAGCAAAGAACTGATGAAGAGACAGATGCGGCTTGCAACGAATGTTGCGCCGAAGAGCTTGAAGAAGAGAGCCAGCCAGTAAAAGGTTCCAGGGCCGATGACCTCGAAGAAGTCTCGGCCCAGGAGTTGGCCGTGAAGAATTCTCACCGCTCCACAATCAAGGGTTCCCTCATTAAAACCTTGTAGGAGCAGCCGCATGAATGGGAGAAAGTAGAGGCTGGCGCAGAACGCAAATACCAGATATGGAACAAGCCTTCGAAGCCGGTCCCCTATCTTCGGCGGAGCTAGTGAGGTGCGCTCTTCCTTACCCGACTGGGTGATCAGCTCCGAGGTGGACATAGGTCTAGCAATTCAGAAAGAGATTAAGACACTATCAACTTGGGCCATCATGCTGAACGGTCACAGGGAACGAACCGACTATCGTTAGATCAGCTCACAGCATTACGGAGAGTGCTACCAATGGTAGTGAAGACCGTGGAAATGCCTCCGGCTACAGACTGCATACCGGCGGTCGCGGCAAGGGCTATGACGGCGAAGACCATCGTGTACTCAACCAGGTCCTGGCCCGCTTCCTGCACCATCACGGCCTGAAGTATGCAGTAGCAGGGCCATGGCTTCCATCGCATGTGCTTCATCTCCGCCGCAAGAGTGTCGTTTCCTTGCAAGGGAGAGAGTGTCGGAGCAGCGTTTTGCTTGCACCGCGCGTCTCTCCCGGCATGGATGAACGAGTTGAGTGGCCCGTAGCCCTTCCTCGCGAGTTAGATGGCGGCGGTAAGCTTATTGCCAATGGTGCCAAAGGCGGTATTGATATTTGTGGCCAGCCCTTGCATTCCGACAGTAGCGGCAAAAGCGATCAGAGCGACCACCAAGGCGTACTCGATCAGATCCTGACCTTCTTCCTGCAGCAGCAGGGTCTGCAGCTTTGCGGATAGCTTCAGCATTGTTTCTTTCATTTACTTCCTCCAGGTAGAGCGATTTTCCGGGCGTGCCGGGCTTTGCCTAGCTAGTTAGCACGTATCTGGCCAATCACATCAGGGGGCTAGTGCATAGAAATGAATGACTTACAAATTTGTGGCGGCAGATATGGTGTCCACGCGCGTTTACAGGGCACCAAGGGAGGCAAAGCGGGGTATACACGTGTCGCTCTTTGCAGCCAAAGCACAAGGTTCTAATGACAGAGATACTGAGAAGATATGCATATAGTTGCATAGTGCATAACTCGGCAGAAATTGGAACTGCGTTTGGGAAGCTTTACGACTCTGAGAGAGGAGAGAGGTCTAGCTTGTCGCCAGGGCGGATCGGCGTTCTTTCGAGCGTTCCTGCCGAGAGCTCGAGGACGGAACGGGCCCGGAGGCAGCCAGACAGGCGCCACGGCGGCACACTGCTTCTCACTTTTCTGACAACATTCCGGCGATCGAGGAAGACGAGATCGACGGCAAACCGCATCCCGAAGGTATGCACTGCCTCGCAGGGCACGATCCACAGGCCTTCGCCTTCGCCCAGAGATTGCCTGCCGAGCAAACCGCGCGTGCGGGCCGATCCCCGATCAGCCACTTCCACATATGCCACGATGCTCTGCGTTCTCAGGTTCTGAACCTGCCGCCGCGGACTCGAATCTCTTCGCCCCATGCCGAGATCACGCGTTAAGCCAAGCTTCCGGAGCCAGAGAGAGATATGCATGGTGAATGACCGCCCCGCTCTGCGGTGTGGCAACAGCATTTTCGGTAATTGTGGGCTGGGGCGAGTCACCGGATGTGGCTTTCACTTGAGAAAGCCACATGAGCGATTACTACAGCCTAGGTCTATACCGGGGATGCTCTACTGCGGCGAGGCTGCAGCTCCGGTCGAGGCCCCCTGGCCCGATGTGTAGCCGCTGCTGGTCATGCCGCCCTCGACCACCAATGGCTGTTCAGGCTTCATGCTCTCGATCAACTTCTCCACCGGCATGTTGGAGGGCGTGTCCGGCAAAGGCTTTGCACCGGTGACATCAGGCCCAGGATTGGTCATCGGATGATTGGAATTCGAAGCCATGAAAGGAATCGGATAGTTGACCTGGGGCAATGGCGCACCCGCCGGAATCGGTGCAACGATTTCCGGCGTCACAATAATGAGCAGCTCTGTATTCGTCTTGGTCCGCTGAATGGATTGGAAAAACTTCCCGAGGATCGGCACGTCACCGATGAAGGGAATCTTGCTAAGGTTCTGCGTCTCGCGATTGTCCAGCAAGCCGCCAATAGCGAAGCTTTGCCCTTCCCTCAGTTCGACATCGGTCTTTACTCTTCGCACTGTGAGGCCGGGAACATTGAACCCGGAGATGACGATGCCATTGGTGAAGTCAAGCGAGCTGACCTCCGGCGCGACCTGCAGGTGAATGGTATTGCGTGGAGTTACGGTAGGAATAAAGTTGAGACGAACGCCAAACTCCTTGAACTGAATCGTAACCGCTCCCGTACCGCCGCCGGTTACACCCTGCACGGTCGGGTAAGGATATTCACCTCCGGCGAGAAAGCTCGCCTGCTTGCCATTAATTGCAAGCACATTTGGCTCGGCAAGTACTTCCAGCATCCCTTTTGTTTCAAGCGCCTTCAAGGTTGCGCCCAAGTTGAGGTCCGGGCGGAAGATGAAGAGATTCATGAAATCAGACAAACTCGCGGACGAGGAGCTGCCGCCGGTGACGAGCGGCGGGAATGACGGTGCCGGAAACTGCCCCGTGGTCACGGAGCCAATCGAATTGGCCGCCCCCAGACTAAAGATATTAAGCCCGAGCTGCTTCTCCACTGTACGGTCTACGCTGGCGAATCGCACTTTGAGAAGGACCTGCGGCTCGGAGGAAGGCACGTCCACATAAAGAAGATTCACCACTTTTCCCGCCGTGGATGCGATCTGGATAGCACGAGCGGAGCTGGTTAGATCCTTCACGGTACCGCGCAGAAATATCTGATCGTTGTCGGAAGTGACGCGGATGGGTTGTCCCGGAAGTTCCGCGCGCAGCTCGCGCCGAAGTCCATCCAGACGGTCATTGGCGACGCTCGGACTGGGGCGAATCACGACGTTGTAGAACTGCCGCCCGCCACCGGATTCCCACACGATCAAACTCGTGTCGCCGGCGGCCTTTCCATTCACTAGAATCTCCTGCGGACTCACGACTGTGGCTTCTGCCAGATCACCGAGCCCAACAGCGACCCGCTGGATCGGCCTAGTGACATCGATGAGCACCGATTTCCCTACGGCGACAAAGAGTTCATTCGCAGAATCCTGTGTCGATGCCTGGGGCATCTCGGCAGGATTATGGCGGGCCTGGGCCTGTGCGAAAGAATGTGCACAGATCATCAAAGACATCAAGACAAGAGAGGCAGATACTTTCACTGTTTCTCCTCCGCCCCAACAAATTTTTCTTCGCTTCTCTTGGAGCCGTTGAATACTTCGACTACATAGAAGTGTGCTTGCGGGACAGGTCGAGTTACCCGGCGAGGACCGGCAGCCGGTATCGGTTTTCCATCGCTGTAGAGATTCGTCAGAGCTGATCCCGAAAGATGCGCGACTTGTGTATCCAGTGGATTGCGCAGCACAAGCTGTATGTGCGCTTGCGTGCTGGCCAAGCTCAACAACTCTGCCTGGTCTGGAGTTACAAGGAGATTGACGACCTGCACTTGATGCGGCTTGCCTTCACCATCTTTTTGGATATCGGTGCCGGCAGAGAGGACCTCAACGTTCTGGAAGAGCGTCCTGACCTTGGGACCCTGCGCCGGATCGATTGGGCCGGGCGGATTGCCGGAGATGAGCACGTCAACGCGCATGCCGGGAGTTACGAATCCGGCCACGCCGACGACCTCGTCCACCTTCACTGCGCAGGCCCGCATCCCCTGCCGGATTGTGGCTGCGAGTCCTCCCCCTGAGCCAATCGCTGCAAGCCTACTGTCGAGGACCGGCTCTCCCTGGTAAAGGTTGGATACGACGCCACGGCCAATCGCGTCTTGCTTCTTCAGGATCGCTCCTTTCGGCAGTGACCCGACGAAGTCCGCCGTCGTGAGATCGACATCGCGGAGCACGCTTCCCAGTTTGATATCAGCAGCAGCGACAATCAGCCGTGTTGCCTTCGGCTGCACCGCTCCCAGACGATTGCCGATGACCCGGTACACCAGAAAACTGCACAGTGCGGCGACGACAAATGCGCTGAAAAGGACAATTGCGAGTCTTCGATTCATTTCAGGGACCTATTCGGACTGGCTTTCACCGCCCGGCTTTCCGCTGTGCTAATGGCAATTGCTATGCCAAAGCATCCGGCTTGAGAAGCCTGCGGAATCAGGGCTTTAAGCGACTGAAGGTGGATCCGGTGTGCACACCCGTATTCACTGCAATCTTCGGTGTGTAGTCCCGCGGACACTATCTGTGCCAGCCTCGCTGAACTAGCGCTGATTGAGGGTCAAGCCGGTTGGCCAACGGATTGCTAGTAGAGGATTGCCAGTAGACATGTACAGCCCCTTTCCGCCGCACACTGGAGAGGGTTCGAATCCAGCGACCGACTGATCAGGAGCCCGGCTTCCATGCAACCTCGAACCATTACTCTCTTCGCCGAGGCACCTCCCGCGCGTCGGGGGCCTTCGAGCTTTCTGGTCTCCGCACTGGTGCATGTTCTGGCAATCTGTGCCATCTATGTCTATGTGAAAGAAACTGTCCGGGTGACAGACCTGATTGCGAAACATCGATACACCGTAAGACTGATCAACGTGGAGCCGCCGCGTCTCCGGACGATGCGGTCCGGAGGGAGCGGCGGTGAGAGCTCGAGCCTCTCGGCCGCCATGACGCACTCGGCCGACCCGGGTGGCGAGCCGGCTTCTCCCCTGATCCGCAAGGTCGTCCGGCCCATCCGCGCGGCGCAGCCTCTGGTTCAGCCGGATCTGCCTCCGGATCTGCTCGCCAAGCAAGTGCCGTTACCGCAGGTCGTGATCTGGTCTCCCGGGAGCCTGCCGGCTGTGACCATCACGCCGCCTCGGCCGCAGATAGCCAGTACCCCAATTTCAACTCCGTCGCTCGAAACTCCGAACAATGAACTGCGAATCGCCGATGTGAAGATCTCTGCAAACGCGTTCAGCCCAGCTGCGATCAGTTTGCCGCCGAGCACTACCGCCCCCCTGGTGGTAAAACGTCCATCGCTGCCCGCGCAAATGCCAGCGATTGCGTCCAGTTCGGTGGGACCCGCAACTCCGGCGCGGGTAATTTCCCTCTCCGACGTGCAACTCGCGCACGGAACCGTCGCGCTGCCGGCGCTCAATGAAGTGGGCGCAGCGAATGGCGTGAACGATCCCACCGCGGAGAAGGCGCTGGCGGGCAGTGACAGTAACGGCACAGGAAAACCAAACGCCACCGGACCCGGCAACAACACACATGACCGCGGTCACGACGGATCGACTGCGGGAGGCGGCAATCAACTGGCCTCAGCCGGAGCGGGCGGACAGGGCAGATCGCAGGGCATCGGGCATGGCGGCGCGAGCGATGGGGACGCTAACGGCAACGAGGGAGATGGCATTGGCACTGGGGAGCCGGGGACAGCATCGATTACCGAGCTTCGCCAGCCGATGGATGGCCAGTTCAGCGCAGTTATCGTCGGAGCTTCCATAGCCGAGAAATATCCCGAAACGATGCAACTGTGGGCGGGCCGTCTGGCGTACACGGTGTATCTTCACGTGGGCCTGGAAAAGAACTGGATCCTGCAATATGCAGTGATTCGGGACGCTTCCAGCGTGCATGCGGATGCGACGCAGCCCCATGCCCCGTGGCCTTACCTGATGGAGCGTCCTACTCTCGTTGCTGCCGACTTCAACTCGGATGCCGTCATGGTGCATGGTCTGCTGAATACGTCTGGGCATTTCGAGCGCTTGGCCGTGGTCTTCCCAACGGACTTCTCGCAAGCTAAATTTGTGCTGAGCGCACTGCAGCAATGGCGCTTCCGGCCAGCTTTACAGGATGGGAAGATCATTGCAGTGGAAGTGCTGCTGATTATTCCTGAAGAAGATTAGTGCTTGCCTCACGTGCAAGGCGCGCCTTCGATGCGACTTACTGGCTCGCTCCCTTTGGTCGATCATGTTGGCCTAAAGCAAAGAAGCAGAACGACATGCTGTGGGGAGATCGGTTCTGAGCAGCCGTTCTCCGAGAGACACTGCGTCCGAGCTCTTTCGCCTCAGACCGCGTGTGCTCTTGCTGTAGCGCCAGCGATCGGCAGCGCTACTGCGAGATGTACATGGCGGACGTGCTGGACATGGTAAGGTTCCGGCTCGGCACGAATGGAATCACCAGGGGGAAGGTGTAGTTCACCGTTACCTGGACCAGATTTCCAGGGTTGTTGCAGGGACTGACCGAGGGAAAGCAAGCAGCACCCGTAGTTGGCCACGTTGCCGTGAGGGTCAAGGTCGAGGATGACGGATTGATTCCAGGGAAACCCAGACCCCTGACATATGTCTGAAGTTGATCCGAGGTTACGTTGCAATCGGAAAAAGTGCTGACGCTGCAGGCGGAGCCGCGGACCATGGCATAGCGGGTTGCTTCGCGGGCCGCCTCGGCGACTACGTTGTAGCTATAGAGCGCCAGGCAGATCGCGATCACGCCAAAAACCAGGGTGAACAGAATGACCGAAGCCAGGGCGAATTCGACCATGGTGGCTCCCGCTTCAACACGTAGGGCGCGACGAGCTCGCGAAACGATATAGCGCGTGCCTCTAAGCCATGAGGCTGCGCCCGCTCTGCGCGCGACTGGCGTAGTTCTGGGGACGAGGGACGAAGCGGCCGAATGAATCATGGCGCAACCACCATGGTGGCCTGCCCAGTCACCGTAGAACTGCGGCCAAATACGCTTATTGTGGAAGTGGTGTTCACTGTCACGTAATCGGTAATGGTCGCTGGTGCCGGGCAATCGGTGAGAGCGGTCGTGAAACAGTTTCCGATTGTCGCCCCGCTCGAACAAACGCAGGTAACACCGGATGTGGTGGTCAGGCCGCTGAGATTGATGCTGTCGGCCGTCGCGGCCGCCTGGATGCCGCCGGTATTTCCCGCGTTCGCGGGATTCTGCGCGCCGAAGGACGCGCCAGCCCGCGCGGCATTGGAGGTCAAAACGGACGCCCAGGCGAACTGCGCAAACGTCGCCGATCCGAGCAGAATCAGTATGAACAGCGGCATCAGGAGAGCGAGTTCGATTAGACTCTGCGCGTCGTCTCGCCACGCACTCGCGATCGCGCTCCAGTTGCCGCCTCTTCTCCGCCGAAGCGAGAGATTGAGAGAAATTTCTGTCATCAGGTTTGTCATGGGTTACTCCACCAACGCGATCGTATGCAGCACGGTGTTGTGGGTGGCCGAGAAATCTGAAATGTTGACCGTCGCGTTGCCGAAGACGAAAAACTTATCCACGATCAAGTCAGCGGTGAGGATCTGGGTAGTGCTGTTGCCGCCGAGTTCAAGCTCGGCCTTGGGCAGGTAGATAATCCCGTTGAGCGCGGAGACTGGTGTGCCCTCCATGTTGACGAGGTTCGTGTCAGCGGGTTCCTGGTAGATCACCACATTGGGGTAAGCAGCAGAGCCACCACTCAGGCTGATGTTTGAGTTGCCGGATCCCCCCATGTCCATGTTGCCACCGGGCCCTTTAAGATAAATGGTGACACCAGCAGTTCCAGTGGTGTCAGTAGAAGATACGGTGGGCCCGGTGATACTGCCGTGACCCTGGAGGCCAAGCGAGCCCGTAAAGACGTAGGTTCCCTTAGCCAGAATCACGTTGTTGTTAATCGAAATGTTGCCGCTGTAGCAGACTATTCCGCCGGCAGCAGCGGGTCCCCAGTTATTGCCAGTGGGCGGCGCGGAGCAGGTGCCGACTTGAGCGGCGGTAAGTGGTTGATACGTATTTGCCAGCGGATCGCTGACTTGCGGGCCTTTTACCGGCAGTGGGTCGCTGTCAGTTGGATGGCCGCACCAGCCGCCCGCGGTGCTAACCGAGCCGGCAGTCAGCCTTCCCGCAGCGCCTGTAAAGTCGAGCCCGCAAGCATCCGTGGAGTTGTCGAGTACCTGACAACCTGGAGCATCGACGGTGAAAGAACCTTGCAACTCAATGGTGTCAGGGGCGCTGTTGTTCAGCGCGTGCAAGCAGCCTAGACCATTGTTGGCGCCATTGAAGGCCACTGCGCGTGCGGAGACTGGCATGGATGTGAAGTTGAACAGCCGCATGAAGAAGGTTGGCTGAGTCTGGGTGACGATCGCTTCTACATAGCTTGCGTTGCCGGCGTGAGGTCCATCCGCAGGTCCATTAGACGGGGTCACCGTCACACTGTTGACGCCGTCCGTAAAACCGTTCTGTGCTGAAGCAGCTTTTGCAGCAGCAATGATCTTGGTGGGATCAATGTTGATTTGATTCGCTCCTGCAACTGCGGCGGCGTCCGCGGCAATCTGCAGGTTTCGCTTGGCGTGGAGGAGGACGCCGACGTCTGTCGCGAAGCCAACGAAGCCCAGGATGCACGTCAAACATAGCGCCACCAGAATCAGCGTCTGGCCGCTTTCTTCTCTCATGCGTTTCATCTCAGTAGTCCTCCTCACCTTTCCGGCCCACTCGCAACTTTTGCTCGGCCCAATCTGGGGACAGATAAACGAACCCTCAACCGTGCTCCGTCAGTGCGGAGGCTCAAAGGAACCGCCCCTCACGAGGGACAGGAGAAAGCGAGCCACGGCGTTCGCGTCCAGCACTTCCATTCCGTCGGCAATGTATCGCTGGACCCGCCGGCCCTCTTCTGTTTTGGGCACTACAAAGCGCAGGCCGACGCCATCGTCGGCAGAGCGCATCACTCTGGCCTGTACGGTGATCGATTGCCTAACGCCGGCTTCATCTTTCTCGGTACGTTGCAGGGTGATCATCAGCATTGTTCCGGGATACCAGCGTTGTGAGGTCAGAAGATACATACCGGTCGTGCTGATATCGCGTATGCATTGCGCCGTGGGAGTGCCCCCATCCCAAAAGTAGGCGACTAGCCGCGGAGCCACGTAGCGTTGTGGCCTGCGTTGATTGCGCAACATCAGTTCTTCAAACCAGTTCTTCATGGCTGTTCATCCACTTCGAACCGTAGGTGCTGCCTCTTTCTGTCCTTCCATAGCACAAGTGGCTGCCAGCGCCTGAAGCCGGACCTCCATCTTCTCCGGAGTACAGATCAGCAACCGGTCTCCCGTCTGCGTCTGCGACGAGTAGATGGTGTGCTGCGGAAGTTCCAGGACACTGGCAGCGCTAATCCTGAGTGGCGCAATACGGAACCGAGGAAAGTACTCAATCACCTTAATTACAACCTGAGCCTCATCCAGATAAATCAAGTCGAGAGGAAAGAGAACACCGATGGTGTGCACACCACTCGAGGGGACAACCCAGATGCCTTCATCGGAACGCAGGCGGAGCCGTCCAATCAGCCCCTTGAGACGGGCGAAGGATGTATCTGCAGCTGTGACGCGAAGGCCGAGAAAGCATTCTCGCGTCTGGTTGTATACGCACAACGTAGGTGTAGGTGTCTTCATTCCGGTCTTCAGTCCTCGTAAGGCCACTGCCATATCAGTGCGAAGGAGCAGATATGGCTTCGATTTCGAGGCCTGCTGCTCCGATCCGTCTTCGATCATGGCGTGACCCACACTTCCTGGTCTTTGTTCTTCTACTCCGCCCTGCGCAAACACACCTGTACTGCATTTCCGGAATCGGCCCAAACACCCGTCCCGACTAATAATGCGGCGAAAGCACGCTCATCGGACTTTCGCCTTCTCACATGCGAACGATCGATAACACCGGCTCAGACTCTTCTTCATCGCCATTGCCGACGCGATCTCTTTAGTGCACCCGCGTCCGCCGGCGCTGAATCAGGATGAACAGCACAACGCAAAACAGAACTCCAGCAACAATGCGAATAAGCGTTACATTATCCATTGCAATAGCCCTCCCTTCCTCAGTGGGTAAGATACGTTTTGAAAGACTCCGTGATCACGATGACAGCCGGACCAAGAACGACGACAAAAAGCGAAGGAAAAATGAACAACACGAGTGGAAACACCAGCTTCACAGTGGTTTTCGCAGCCTGCTCCTCGATGGCCTGCCGTCGCTGAGTTCGAAGAGTGTCGGAGTGCACGCGCAGCGTCTTCGCGATGCTGGTGCCGAACTTCTCGGACTGCACGAGCACCGAAACCAAATTGCGCACACTATCAACTCCTGTCCGCTCGGCAAACTGCCGCCAGGCATCTGCTCTTTCGCGCCCTGCATGCTGCTCCAGCACAACCACGCCGAGTTCATCGCAAATGGCAGGGTGCGCTGTTTGCAATTCCTCAGCGGTTCGTGCTGTCGCCTGATCGAGGCTCTGGCCGGCTTCAACACAGATGACCATCAGGTCCAATACGTCCGGCAGCCCGCGGCGTATCTTTGCCTGCCGGGACGCGATCCGCCGGCCCAGCCAGAAATCAGGCGCAAGAAAGCCCAACCCAAGCGCCAGTGCATACACGAAGAAACCGCCAAACCGGGACAGACTCGTCGCAGCCACGATCAGGCAGAACAACAAGGGCACCAGGATCTTTGCGCCATAAAAAAACTTTACGGCTGCATCGTTGCGGTAGCCAGCTCGCACAAGACGCCTCTGCACTACGGACAGCTCGGACTGACTCCTGGGGACCAGCCGCTCCAATTGTCCGATCATGCTGCTGCTCAGCGAGACTCCAGTCCGCTGAAGAGCGTCAAAGACGCCTACCTTCTTCCGGCCGGGGGATAGCAGACCAGATAGACGCTGCACCATTGCTTCTCTATAGAAGAGGAGTAGACCGGCGCTTCCGATCAAAACGAAAATTACGATAAATGTAACAGCTGCGATGCCCATAATGCTCACACTTCCATGTTCACGATCTTGCGTATGACGAGCGCGCCGATGACTGTCATGATCGAGGCAGAGTAGAGAAGCTCTCTTCCTAGCTCCCGGCGCCATAGAAGGCTCATGGTCTCCGGATTGACAAGGTACAGCCCAACTCCCAGAACTATCGGCAGGAAAGTAAGGATCCAGCCAGTAAGTCGTCCCTGTGCGGTATGCGTCTGAACCTGTCGTCTGAGTCGGAAACGCTCGCGTACGAGATATGAGGCTTTATCGAGCACCTCGGCCAGGTTGCCGCCACTCGATCTCTGGATCAGGATCGCGGTCACAATAATTCTTAGATCCTGCAGCGGAACTCGGATTATGAGATTCTCCATTGCTACCCGCAGATCTAACCCGTAGTTTTGCTCATCGAAGCAGATCTTGAATTCAGGGCCAATCGGATCTGGCGACTCATTCGCGACCAGACCGATGGCCGACACCAAGCTATGGCCCGCAACGGAGTGCACTCACCATCAAGTCGATAGCTTCCGGCATTCCCTGGTCGAAGCGGCCGAAGCGCTGCTTCCTCTTGGCGAGTACGTAGGCGATGGGAGCCCCACCTAACAGGAAACCAACCAGCAGTGCGACAATGACCGTTCCCGTTCGCAGATAGATGAGATATGCGGGTAGCAGAAAGCAGGCCAGCGACATCAGAATCAGGCCTCCCACTGTCCACTTCAGTTTTGCCTGATAGAGCAAGACGCGCAGGCGAGGCGCCACTTCAAGCCGCAGAAGCCATCTGTTCAGCCACGGTACAGCGCTGAAGAGCTCCTGCTTTCGCAGATCGACGATTTCGTCGGAGAATCCTGCTTTCCTGCCCGTGGCCAGCGTGGATTCCAGTCGGGCAAGCGTCTCCTTTGTTCGCTGCGATGCTCCCGTGCCACTGGCGATCAGAAGCAGCGCGAACACGCAGAAGACTCCGATAAAGACGATGCTGAGCAGTAGTGTCATGTTCAGACCTCTCAGTTCACGTCCAGCACTTGCTCGAACATGGCCGGCGGCAAAAAGACGCCGGAGACGCGCAGCTTCTCCAGGAACTTGGGGCGGATATGGCTTGGCTGGAATGCGCCGATTACCTTCCCATCGGGTCCAATTCCTTTTTTGTTGAAGCTGAAGATTTCGTGCATGCTGAGGATGTTTTCTTCCATGCCGGTGATTTCGGAGATACTGACAACCTTGCGCGTGCCATCGCTAAGACGGGAGACCTGGACCACAATCGCGATTGCGGAGGCGATCTGCTGGCGAACCGTGCGCTCGGGAAGATTGAGGTTTGTCATGGCGACCATTGACTCCAGGCGAGACAACGCGTCGCGGGGAGAGTTGGCATGGATGGTTGTCATCGAGCCCTCATGACCGGTGTTCATAGCCTGCAGCATGTCAAATGCTTCTTCGCCTCGAACCTCGCCAATGATGATGCGGTCGGGACGCATGCGGAGGCTGTTGATGAGCAGTTGGCGCTGGCGGATGGCGCCGGCGCCCTCGATATTGGGAGGCCGCGTCTCTAACCGCACGATATTTTCCTGGGCGAGCTGCAGTTCCGCCGCGTCCTCAATGGTCACGAGGCGCTCGGTCTTCGGTATGTATTGCGAGAGGATATTCAGGAATGTCGTCTTGCCGGCACCTGTGCCGCCCGAGACCAGGATGCTGATCCGCGAGCGAACGGCCGCGGCAAGCATTTCGATCATCTCTACGGAGATACTCTTCAGCTCCACGAGCTGCTTCGCCTCAACCGGACCCGTGCCGAAGCGGCGAATGGAGAGAGTCGGGCCATCAAGAGCCAGCGGCGGAATAATCGCATTCACACGTGAGCCGTCGGGCAGACGAGCGTCGACCATGGGTGAGGATTCGTCTACCCTTCGACCTACGCGAGAGACAATGCGGTCGATGATCTGCATCAGGTGACGGTCATCGCGGAAGGTCGTGTCTGTCTTCTGCAGAACGCCGCCCCGCTCGATGAAGACCCGATCCTTGCCATTTACCAGAACATCAGAGATTGTTGGGTCCCGCAGTAGTGGTTCGAGCGGACCCAAACCGAAAACGTCATCCAAAAGATCGGCCTGAATCTTCTGCTGCTCATTCATGCTGAGCGGGACCTTCTGCTCGCCGATGATCTCCTTGACTACGGCGGCGACCGCTTGGCGTGCCTGAGTGGAGTTCACGCGAGACAGTTTCTCCAGATCCAGCCTGGAGATCAGGATCCGATGGATGTCGGCTTCGAAGTTCTCAAGATTCATGTGTCCACGCTTTACTTTCCCTGAGGTTTCACAAGATGCTCTTAGCTAAGGCCGAAAATGCTGAACTTCTTCTTTCTGGTTTCTACTTTGGGGGAACAGCCAGGAACTGACCTGGCTATCTGCCGTATGGCATGGGAGATTGGAGATCCTTCGAACGCTATGGGCGATGCCGTGTTCTGCGCCTTGCGCACTGCAATATAGTCACTGGGCACCTTCCACTTGGCCGGCATTGTGAGCGCCTTGTTGATAGCTTCTTCATCGAGCTCGACAGAACGAGGACTGAACCGGTTGAGCACAATCTCCAACTGGGGGCGCTCCGACTGGAAATACTCGGTGATGATGCGGTTTGCATTGCGTAATTCGGGAAGGCTCACCTGCAGAACGAGATAGATTGTGGTTGCGGAACTAAGAAGCGCCCTGCCCACCAGACCCACGCCCGCCCCGGCATCGACGACGACATAGTCGAACTCCTGGCGCACAACGTTCACCAGCTTTTCTATCGAAGCTTCACGAACGTCGAGCGGCGAATAATGATCAGGAGCTGCCAGCACGGAGAGCCCGGAGCTGTGCTTGACCATGACGGTGGAAAGGAAGTGCGAGTCCAGACGGTCTAAATCCCTCAAGGCATCGATGGCGGAAAGCGGTGCGGTCAACCCC
Organism: uncultured Acidobacteriaceae bacterium; assembly: GCA_963797895.1. GTDB lineage: Bacteria > Acidobacteriota > Terriglobia > Terriglobales > Acidobacteriaceae > KBS-83. The sequence goes on along the minus strand of CAWCRD010000002.1, from coordinate 56,183 downwards.
AGATCGATCGCCGTGTTTCCCAAGGGAAGATTAAGGTCGAGCAGCGCAGTGCGCTGGTGTGAATCCTGTGAAAGAGCGACGGCAAAGTTGGCAGCCAGGGTGCTCACACCGGACCCCCCTTTGGCGCCGATAAACACCAGTAGCTTGCCTCCGATCTGCTTTGCGGAGCGGTGTGCAGGGCGGCGAACTGCAGCGCGCACCATGGCCTCGGCAATCGTACTCGGCGCGATCGGCTGGGTCAGAAATTCCCGAGCGCCGGCACGCATGCAGCGTACGAGTAACTCGGAGTCAGTGTGGTCCGAGTAAACCATAACGGTGGCGGATACCTGACCGCAGATATGCTCAACCAGGTCCAGGGCGTGCTCGGGGTTTGTATCCAGCTCGATGATGACGACGTCAAACTCGGATCTCAGCAGCTTCGGCAAGTCATCTAGGTCGGGGTACGAAGAGAACTCGCGTACAGCGCCTCCATGGAAACCGGATACAGCCTTCGCGACAGCCTTGCGACCCTGCTGCTCCGGACCAATCACAGCGACAGACAGTACATCGGCGCCTAGCCCATCGGCATCATGCGCGAAGGCCGACATTAAGGGCTCGGCTTTCCGTTCTGTTCTCTGATTGCCTGGGGATTCAATCGACATTCGCATATCACTCCCAAAGTCGTCGTGCGAGTCCGTCTGTCCTTCACCGCGAGAAGAAGGAGATAAGGGTCCCTATGGCAATCGCGGGCGCGTAAGGCATCTTCCGGGTCAGCGGGTTGGCCAGAACCAATTCCGGATGCGGGCGCAAGCCACGCTTCCGCATGCTGAAGAGCAATTCACCTGTGCCGCTGAAAAGCTCTCCGAGAAAGCCGCCGCCAATCGCCCAGCATAGGGCCATCACCCCTCCTGCAAAGCCAATCAACACCAGCGCTGTGAGCAGCTGGCTCGGTCCGATCCACGCCCCAATTGCGGCGATCAGCTTCACGTCTCCCATTCCCATCCCGCCCATCCAGCAGAGAACTCCGAAGAGCGACGCGCCCAAAGCAAGCCCCATCAGGCTCTGAGCAATCCCATGCCAACCGTGACTCATTGCAGAGACCCCGATACCGCCCGCCATAAACGGCAGCACCAACCAGTTTGGAATGCGTCGGCTGCGCAAATCCGTCACGGTCGCTACTGCGAGAACGATGACGCTTGGCCACCAGGCAATGGAGTGCATAGAGAGGCTCCGCAGCCTCGGAGGAGCAATTCGTTATCCAAACCAACCGGCGCAGGCAAATCTCTGAATTCACGCGCTCAGGAGCACTACTCTCCACACTGGTGTGCACAGTTGTATACAGGGCCATCTTCAACTGGAACGCCGGATACACACCGCTCCCTGGATGTGCCTCCGCTATCTCGGGAAAGAAGCCGGCCGGCCAGGAGACCACAGCAGTGACAAAGTTGGCGCGTCCATATTGATGACACTGAAATCAGCCGGGATGATTAGGTTGTTTCTGGGGTACAGCCGAGATAGATAAGTGCGAGAATGCGAGTTCTCGTGCTGACTTACCGGATGGAGCGCCCCATTCAACGTGCAGCTTGCAGTTATAACGACCTATATTGCCGGGCGCGCGTACCCATGCAAAGTTACCAGAGTTTGCTAGACGTTAATGTTTAGGCTCTGTATCACTAATGCACATTCAACGGAACTTTAGAGACTTTCTATCCGGTGGCTAACTGAGTTGCCTTCCATCGCAGATGAGGGCGCTCTCTGCTGAGTTCCCGGCAATCTGTGTGCAACTTCGTGCCACCTCCCCGCGCGACAGTTTTGGGCCCCTCATATGGCGATTGTTTAATAGCAGGGGTGTCATTCCATGATCCGAGTGTGTCTGTTTTCTGAAGATCATACTTTGCAGTCCATTCTTTCCTCAGCCTTGGGCAAGGAGTTCCGGGTTCAAGCACAATCCCGGGAGTCTGACGTGAACAATGCATTGGCCGCCGACGAATGCGACCTCGTGCTTCTCGACCTCGATTCAGAGCAAGATCGGCTTGAGGCGTGGCTGAAATCGTGCCACCGCATCATAGCCTCTCGCGTCCCTGTGATCGCCATGGTGGACGATCGCATGCGATCTGCTGCTATCGACTTGGTGAAGGCGGGCGCCCACGGCTACTGTCGCAAGCCGCCTTCCATTCGCGACCTGAAGATGCTGCTGCGCCGCGCCCATGAGACTAGCCTGCTCAGGCGCAAGCTGGATAATGTACAGCAAAGATTCGAAGAAGTGAGTTATAGCTGCGACCGCATGATCGGTCACAGTTCTCCGATGCAGCAGGTTTACGATCTTGTCCACCGTGTGGCGAGCGTGCATGCATCCGTGCTTGTGACGGGAGAGAGCGGCACCGGAAAGGAACTCATCGCGCAAGCAATCCATAACTTAGGTTCGCGCTCGCGACGTCCCTTTGTTGCTGTGTGCTGCGGTGCGATACCGGAGACTCTGATTGAAGCTGAGCTTTTCGGTCATGAGAAGGGTGCTTTCACGGGCACGGTGGGGGTCCGCGAGGGCTATCTCGAGCAGGCGGGCGACGGTACTCTGTTCCTCGACGAGATCGGAGAACTCAGTCTCAGCACACAAGTGAAGCTGCTCCGGGTGCTGCAGCAGCGCGAATTCAGCAGGCTTGGCAGCAGCCGATTGATACCGTTGCGAGCCCGCTTGATATTTGCCACACATCAAGACCTGGCGCAGATGGTGGCAGAAGGCCGATTCAGACAGGATCTCTATTACCGCATCAATGTGATGAAGATCGATGCTCCATCCTTGCAGGAACACGCAGAGGACATTCCCACGATCGCCATGCACTTTCTCCGCCAATATTCCGAGCAGTACGGCAAGCTCGTGGACAGCGTCGATCCCGGCGCCATGGCTCTTCTGCAAGGCTATTCCTGGCCAGGAAATGTTCGCGAACTGGAAAATGCAATCCAGCGAGCCATCATTATCGCGAAGGACACGGCCATCTCCGTCAACGACCTGTCGAGCAACATCGTGGATGAGGGACACGGAAATGCCGACGACTGTTCTTCCACCAGCTCCTTTGAGCGCCAGATCAGGGATTTCAAACTGAAGCTGGCGGTCGACGCAGTGCGTGAGCACGATGGGAACAAGACTCTCGCCGCACGTAGTCTGCAAATTTCCCGGGCGTATCTGCACCGTCTGATCCGGCCCAGCGGGCCGGCCTTGATCGAGGATGAGATGATGCATCTTCAGCAGGCACGAGGGCTGGGCGCGGTGTGAGCGGTACCGCTGCCGCGACTCTTCCGCCGAAGGCTGCGCCCCATCACGCGCCCATGCTGCGGCTTATCTTTTCCTTTCCGGTAGTATTGGCGTCTCTCCTCCTGCCGCTCACTGTCTTGACGATGCGATCGCGTTTCAGCGATCCAGATATGTGGTGGCACCTGAAGATGGGCGAGATCATCTGGACCACTCGCCACATCCCTACTGTCGATTTGCTTTCATACACGGCACGAAATCACGCCTGGATTCCCCATGAGTGGCTTTCCCAGCTGACAATCTATCTCGCCTACCGGGCCGGCGGTTATAGCGGGCTCATGGCATGGCTGTGCGTGCTTTCTGCAGTTCTCTTTATCGGCGGCTATATCCTGTGTTCGATCGTCTCTGGAAATCCCAAGGTGGCGTTGGTCGGCGCGCTCGTGATCTGGATGTTCGCGACGATTGGTCTGGCAATCAGGCCACAGATGATCGGCTATCTTCTACTTGTCATCGAGTTGCTGCTGCTCCATCTGGGAAGGACCCGTGATGCGCGGTGGCTATGGGGATTGCCTCCGCTATTCGCGTTATGGGTGAACTGTCATGGATCCTTCATCATCGGCATAGTGATCGCGCTGATTGCGTACGGACTGTCGTTTGTCGGATTTCAGGCTGGCTCACTGATATCTGCCAAGTGGCAACCCGTCCGCAGACGACACCTCGCCTGGTCTCTGGTGATTGCGGGGCTCGCGCTTTTTGCGAATCCCGTTGGCATGAGCCAGGTTCTTTATCCCATCGAGACAATGCTGCACCAACACATTGGTCTGAGCCAAGTGCAGGAATGGCAGCCGCTGCAGATTACGGAGCCTCGCGCCGTTCTGCTTCTTCTACTGCTTCTTTGCATTTTTCTCTTGGTGCTGGTCCGTCGTTCCGAATTGCAGTTGCAGGAACTTATTCTTCTGGCTTTAGGCGTGTGGTTGGGCTTGAGGCATCAGCGGATGTTGTTTGCCTTCGGAATTCTCGCCGCTCCTATCCTGTCGCGGATGCTCGCAGATTTATGGGAGAACTATGACGCGAAGCACGACCGACCGGTGCTGAATGCCTGGTTCGTCGGCTTCTCCCTGCTGGTCGCGGTGCTGGCATTCCCAAGCCGACCCGTTCTTGCCATGAACGTAGAACAGAACAATCCGGTGAAAGCGGTCAGCTTCCTGAAGAGTCATCACATTTCTGGCCGGATGCTGAATGATTATGTGTATGGCGGGTATCTGATCTGGGCTGCACCAGAGTATCCGGTCTTCGTCGACGGTCGTTCCGATATTTTCGAGTGGACCGGAGTGCTCGGCGAGTTTGGAAGATGGGCGACGCTGGAAAGTGATCCGCACGCGCTCCTCGAAAAGTATCGGGTCGATTTCTGCCTTCTATCTCGCGAGGCTCCCATGGCCCGCGTGTTACCTCTGCTTGGATGGAACGCCATTTACTCTGACACTCTCTCCGTAATTTTCATTCGGCCGCAGTCTGAGATAACAACGGCGCAAACGGGAGGCACCCGGCCACACCAGCAGTCGCGATGACGATAGTGCTGGTTCATGATCGGCATCTGCGTCCTGGTTTTCTTTGCCAATGAGACCATGAGCGGGAAGCAGCCGCTTTGGCCTGACAACCTCATGAAGCGCCATATCGGCCGATTGGGAAAGCATCGACATTCACAAACGAATGGGCTGGCACCTTCCGCCACACCTTCGGCACACCACTCGAAGCGAACGGCGAAGATGTGAAGACGGTGCAGGAGCTTTGCGGCACCCCAGCCGCAGGATCACGCTGGATGTTTATATGCAGGCAGTGAATTCGCGCAATCGCGCCGCGCAGAGCAAGATTGTCAAAATAATGGTTCCGAATCTGGGTGAAACACCCTCGAAGACGGTATAGATGCTTATTGCACCCCTATCGAACCCACGACCTCTGTTTTTCGGAGGCGTCGTGGTTCTAGCTTCTTTAGAATCTATGGTGATGCGGCCGCCGATTTGGCGCCCGGAGGATAGGTCCCGACGACTGTGATCATGCTCTTACCTTCGGCGTTTGGGAGGTCTCACCTGTACAACATTCTGAGCAAGGCCGTGAAACGCGCCGAATGGTATTGCCGCCGATGCCAGACATTAAGGATGTCGTTCGCATTGCTCTTCGCATTGTTTGCCTCCTTGGGTTGAAACGTCACAACTCTTGCGTTCAGATTTGCTATTCGGAATCGGGGAAAGGCGAGTTCGTGATCAAGTCGTAGGCGCTGGGGCTTTGAAAGCCGGGCAGGAAATGTTCACAGATACTGGCATTCACGGTACCGTAGGTCGTGGCGGGCTTGTGTGCAAACCCTGCAAAGTAAGCCTCGATGAAGTCCTGCTTGAAGTGTTTGCGCGGGTACTGGGCCACGATCTGATCGCGCAATGCAACTGGAAACTGGTCGATGCCGCGTCCGAGGACATCGAGGCCTACCCCTGTATAAAGCAGCGCCACTTCCGGCCGCATGTGCTGGGTGACCCCGGGGGTGGTGTGCAGGGCAATTGCGGCCCAGGCAATCTCAATCTGCTCTTCGGGAACCATATGTGCGGCGAGCAACTGGCGCGCTGCATTTGCGCCATCGACCTCAAAGCGTTCGTTTGCGCTTGAGAATTTTTTGGTGAGACCTAAATCGTGAAATGCCGCAGCAACGTAGAGGAGTTCAGAATCGAAACGCAGATTCTGCTGACGCCCCTGCTCAACCGCGAACAGGTACACGCGCATGGAGTGATTAAAGAGCAGTTCGGTGGAATGCTCACGCAGGATCTCCGTGGCTTCTTTTGCAAGCAACGAATCGGGAATGGGTCTTGCGGAATTGAGTGTTGACATTGGTGTTGCTACCTCCCTGCAACCTCAACTGTAGTGCCATCCCGACGGGTGCGCCACGACAGGAATACAGCAATTTCGGACACGGAAGGACCGCGGCCCTCATCCATCATGAACAACCGTCTTGATCGCGGGGCGGACGCTCCCAACCTGATTGCGGCGATCACCGATGCTGGTTTCGATACGCGATCGTACGAACAATTCGCTGACGGCCCCTGGCTCACCCGGCCAGCGATGCAATGGTTTTGGGACCAGTACCTTCCCGATCACCGTAAACGCAAAGACCCAGCCTCGCCGCTTCGCGCCTCACTGGAACAACTGACTGACCTACCTCGTGCCCCCATCATCACAACCGATAATGAAGTCTTGCGTGACGAAGGCGAGGCATACGGTCAGCAAGCTGACGGCGCCAGGCTGGTTCATTGTTGGTGGTACGCAAATCCTGTCACGAATTCCGTCTATGCTGCCGTTTGTAAGTAGGCTACTTTTAAAATTGCCGGTAAGTAGCAGACCAACAATTTGCATGGCGTGATTGGCTTTCGACAAATTCACAACACGCGATAGGAGTGGGACGGTATGCCAATGGTCACAACCAAAGACGGCACACAGATTTTCTACAAGGATTGGGGCCCGAAGGACGCTCAGCCACTCGTCTTTCACCACGGCTGGCCTCTGTCGTCGGACGACTGGGATGTACAGATGCTGTTCTTCCTTGGAAACGGCTTTCGCGTCGTCGCGCATGACAGGCGCGGTCACGGGCGTTCCTCGCAAGTCGACACTGGCCACGACATGGACCATTACGCATCCGACGCTTCGGCAGTGGCCGAGCATCTCGAGCTGAAGAATGCAATCCACATCGGACACTCGACGGGCGGCGGCGAGGCAGCGCGCTACGTTGCGAAGTACGGCGAACCACAGGGCCGCGTAGCCAAGGCCGTGCTTATCGCCGCCGTTCCCCCGCTCATGGTCAAGACCGAGTCGAACCCGGCCGGCACTCCGATCGAAGTGCTCGACGGCTTCCGCAAGGCGCTAGCTGATAACCGGGCACAGTTCTTTCTGGACGTCCCTTCAGGTCCGTTTTACGGCTTCAATAGACCCGGTGCGAAGCTCTCGGCGGGAATCGTTCAGAATTGGTGGCGTCAAGGGATGATGGGCAGCGCCCTCGCCCATTATGAAGGGATCAAAGCTTTCTCTGAGACAGACCAAACGGATGATCTGAAAGCGATCACGGTGCCGACCCTCGTGATGCAGGGCGACGATGATCAAATCGTACCCTACAAGGACGCTGCATTGCTTCAGGCCAAATTGCTCAAGCAGGCCACGCTCAAGGTTTACCCGGGCCTCCCCCACGGCATGATGACCACTCATGCCGATGTGGTCAATGCGGATCTCCTGGCATTCATCCGAAGCTAAAGCTCGCAGTATCAGCCTACGCTGGATCGCTCCTGCCCTTGGCGCAAGCTGATCAGGAGCGAATTCCCTTAGGAGACAGGTGATCATGAAGGATTTGTTGGCGACCTATCGCGATGCAGAAAAGAAGGGCGTGGCCGTCGGCCACTTCAACGTTTCGGACCTGACGACGCTCAGAGCTGTCGTGTCCGGTGCACAGGAGCTGAACGTACCCGTTGTCATCGGAGCCTCGGAAGGCGAGCGAAAATTTCTGGGGGATCATCAGCTCGCAGCTCTGGTCAAAAGCTTCAGAGATGAAACCGGTCTGTCGATCTTTCTGAACGCGGACCATACCCACTCTCTGGATGGAGCGATTGCCGCAGCCAAAGCGGGTTTTGATTCAATCGTCTTCGACCTGTCTGCGCTTCCGTTCGAAGAAAATATCGAGAAGACCAAGCAAGCGATCGGAATTCTTAAGACGATCAATCCCGCAATCTTGATCGAAGGCGAGATCGGAGACATCGGCACGGGATCCAAGATCCATGACACCGTCCCGGATCTTTCCAAAGGCCTGACCTCTCCCGAAGAGGCGAAGAAGTTCGTCGATGCAACGGGAGTAGACATTCTGGCCCCCGCAGTTGGCAACATGCACGGCATGGTAGCGAGCATGATTCAGGGCAAGGACAAAAAGCATCTCGACCTGAGAAGAATCTCTGAAATCAAGAGTGCGACCGGATCCCTTATGACCCTTCATGGTGCCTCCGGGACCAATGATGACGATCTGCGGAAATCGATCGCTGCCGGAATCAATATCATTCACATCAATACGGAATTGCGCGTGGCCTGGCGGCAGAGCCTCGACAAGGCTCTCTCCGAACATGGACAGGAAGTTGTGCCCTACAAGATTCTGCCGCCCGTCGTTGATGCAATTGGAGAGGTAGTCCTCTCACGGCTCGAGTTGTTTAATAACCTCTGACGGAGCGGTCTCCGCGCACTCGCGCTGGATCCGAAGACGAGGCCGCAGATTGAAATGCTGCGTGGTCGGAAGGCTCGTCTCTTGTTGGGCCGGCGTGGGCATCTGAAGTTTTGGCGGGGACGACGGCGCTCGAACCCGCGACTTCTGCCGTGACAGGCTTGCCGTTTCAGGTTTTTCAACGACTTACAAACCCGTGGGGAACGCCTAAACCCTCCCGAGTCGTCGAAGACCGCTAATTTTGTGGATCAGATTGTGGATCGGAAACTTAACTATGGCTGACCAGCATTTTCTCAATGGGTGCATTGCCCTGTTGGCACCAATTGTCAATCATATCCACGCTATCTTTTCGAGAATGCATTCGCATTCATCAAGGCCAATGCAATTAACTCTGGGAGCAGCGTCTGCCCGAAGGCAGATGGCATCGGATCGCTCATATCCGGCGACAGACGCGCTTGGTCGACTACAAAGGGGATTCATATCCCCGCAATCACGCGGTTTTGCACGCCGCTTACCGCGGTTGCGACGACCTCCTCAGCGTATAGTCGGCGGCTGCCAAACGGAAATTGCTGCGCCGTAATCAACAGCGACGCCGTCCCATGAGCGCAGGTCCACAATACTGTACTCACACCGAACGCATCGCCTTGAAGCACACCCGCCTTGATGCACCTTTCAACGCGCTTGAACAGCGCTCCGAAAGCCGGATTTCGCTCCTGCAAGTCTTCGCGGCTTAGTTTTAGTTCACCAAGAGTCTCGACCGATAGGAACAGAATCCTGTACTCGTTGGGGTTTTCCTCGGCATAAGCAATGTAATCCAGCAGTATTTTCCTGAGTGCGGTAAGCGGATTACGGTGATCGGTGGAATCGAACCGTTTGGCCACTTTTTCAAAGCCTTCCAGTGCGAGAGCAGTCAGGAGCGCCTGCTTGTCAGCGAAATAAGAATAGAGTGCCATGGGCGAACATTCCATTCGCTGCGCGAGCTTGCGGATGGTCAGTCCCTGGTAGCCCTCCTCCCGGATCAGCTCTCGCGCCGCCGACAACGTGTCGGCGCGCAGTTCAGAGCGGTAGCGTTCCTTTCGCTTCTGCAGGGTCAATTGTTTCCTCTTAAACTTTGAATCTTTCTTTATCCGCATATCAGCTTATACCCGTACGTTATTCAGTTTAAGTAAGGACGCCCGACGTGTTGCCCCACATAGGCTCATCTGCTGCGCAGATGTTCACCCTCCGAATCGGCTTTGCCTTGGCACTCGGCGCGAGCGTTACCGGATGTGCCGTCGGACCAAAATTACCAGCGCCCGTCAGTCAACCTGCAGCCGTTCACAACGCCCGTCGATCGAAGCTCGTAGCGCCTCCCTGCCGGCGCCGCCCGTCGACCAGTGGTGGACGGGCTTCCACGAATCCTAAGCTGACACGGATGGTGAAGCGGGCACTGGACGAGAATCTCGACCTTCCGGCGTCGACGCGGAGCTCGCTTCTTCGTAGCGACGAGCGCACAAGCAGGCCTAATCCCTTCTTCATTTCGATGGAATCCATCAAGACTATTCACTTCAAAGTGTCCGCAAGTGACGCCATACGGACATCCGACACTTGCGACAGCAGCAATTTTGAATTAAGCGGTCTCGGCAGCCGGCTAACCCTAAAAGAATAAGCCATTTGCTAAGAGCAGGGTTCACTTGGCCTTGGCATCTGCCGTGCCCTTATGCTGCGTGAAAAGTGATGATTCCTTTCGTTTTGCAGGTTACCTCTGTAAACCTTTGAATCTTTCTGACTCGGTACATCATATTATACGCGTACGTTATTTTGTTCCAGTAAGGAGGCCCTCGATATCGTCCCAAAAAGGCTCATCTACCACGCAGAAGTTCGCGTTCCGAATTGGCTTCGCCCTCGTACTGGGTGCGAGCGTTAGCGGATGCGCCGTGGGGCCAAACTACCAGCGCCCGTCAGTCAAGCTGCAGCCGTTTCACAATGCCTCCATCGAAACTCGTACTGCTTCCCTGCCGGCACCGCCTCTCGATCAGTGGTGGACCGGCTTCCATGATCCCGAGTTGAATCGGATCGTGAAGCGCGCGTTGGGCGAAAATCTCGACCTGGCGGCGTCCATGGCTCGTGTGCAGCAAGCCAGAGCTGCCGCTATGCAAGCGGGCGCGCAAAGAAAACCCTCGGCAGACCTGAACGCTTCCTCAACTTCAGTTCATCAGTCTACTGAGAGTCAACTCGGCCGCGCAGCCTCTCATCTGCCCGGTTATAACCGCGATCAGAACTATTACGAACTCGGCATCGGGGCGAGCTGGGAGACCGACATCTTTGGAAGTCTGCGGCGTGGGGCAGAAGCTGCCACTGCAGAGGCCCAAGCAGCAGAGGCGACGCAGAGCGGAACGCGGGTCACCGTCGCGGCCGAAGCTGCCGATGCCTATTTGCAGATACGGGGCGCGCAAGCGCGCTTGATCTTCGCCAAAGACCAGATCGCCACTGATAAGCATCTCGTCGAACTGGTGCAGCAGCGTAGGGATGCGGGCGTCGCTTCCGACCGTGAACTCGCTCAGGCTCAAGCTTTGCTGTCGCAAGCGCAGGCGACGATTCCACTGATCACAGTCTCTCTCGAGGCGCAGCTGAACCGGCTGGACGTTCTTATGGGAGCCCAGCCGGAAACATACGCAGCGGAGTTGACGTCGGTAGTCGATATTCCTGAGGTACCGGCAATTTCCGGCTTTGGAACTCCTACGGATCTATTACGTAGGAGGCCTGACATCATCGCTGCCGAGCGAACAGTAGCTGCATCGAACGCCCGCATCGGGCAGGCGATTTCCGCGTACTATCCGAAGGTCTCGCTATCCGGAGTCCTCGGTTCCGCCGCCGTTGCGCCGGGACACCTCTTCACGTCTTCAGGTTTTCAGCCGGTTGGAGTTGCAGGATTGCGCTGGCGTCTCTTTGACTTTGGAAGAGTTGATGCCGAGGTAAAACAGGCTCGTGGCGCGAACGCGGAAGCGTTGCTCGAATATCGAAACACCGTTCTGCATGCCGCTGAGGACGTGGAAGACGCCTTTAGCTTGCTCGTCCAGTCAGAAAATCGTCGCAACGAAATCGTCCGTGAAATCGCCGAATTACAGCGTGTGCGCGACCGGTCGGAAGAGTCCTACGCCGCGGGCGTCATTGGACTCACAGACGTGCTCGACGCGGATCGCCAATTGCTCGTAGCCAAGGACGAGTTGGCCGTAACTCGAGAGAGCGCGGCGCGTGCAGCGGTCGGCTCTTATCGCGCTCTCGGGGGCGGCTGGGCACCGTAATCGAAACCGAAAAATTAAGAAGGAGCGCCATATGAAGAAGGTTAATTTCAGTTACGCCGCCCTGGTCATTACCGGGCTCGTGGTCAGCTTCGCTGGTTGCGGCCAGAAGCGGGAGTTAGACCCAAGAACACAGCCGGAGCTGGTTCGCATCGTGGAAGTAGGCTCGTCGTCCGGAGCAGATCCCGCATTCACCGGCGTCGTCTCAGCACGTGTTCAGAGCGATCTTGGTTTCCGGGTACCCGGAAAGGTCACGAAGCGCTTCGTCGATACGGGGCATTTTGTCCGTGCCGGACAACTCCTCATGACGATTGATCGAACTGACTATGTCCATGCCATCACGGCGCGAGCAGAAACCGTCGCTGCAGCAAAGGCAAAAGCGGATCAAGCGGCCGCGGATGAGGCCCGGTATCGTCCCTTGGTCAAGAGCGGCGCAGTTTCGGCTTCTATCTACGATCAGATCAAGGCCGCTTCGGATGCGGCACAAGCAGACCTCGCTGCGGCGAAGGCTCAGGAGCAGGTTGCGAGAGATGAGGGCGGCTACTCACAGCTTCTTGCGGATGCAGATGGCGTGGTTATCGAGACTTTGGCTGAGCCTGGACAAGTGGTCGCGGCCGGGCAAACGGTTGTAAAGCTCGCCCATTCGGGTCCCCGCGAGGCCGCAGTGAATCTCCCGGAGACGTTGCGCCCGGCGATTGGATCGACCGCATATGCAACGCTCTACGGCAGCGCTGTACGAGTTCCAGTTCGACTGCGACAGCTTTCCAATGCTGCTGACCCACAGACCCGCACCTTTGAGGCGCGCTATGTTCTCGAAGGCGCTGCCGCGAAAGCTCCGTTGGGAGCAACCGTTACAGTCCAGCTCTCCAGTGATGCAGGAACCGACACGTTGCGAATACCGGCCCCATCGATCGTCGATCGAGGGAAGGGGCCAGGTGTCTGGGTCCTAAACCAGCCTACGTCCACAGTTTCATTCCAGCCCGTGCAAGTACGTCAACTGGATGAAGAACTAGCAACAATCAGCGGGAACCTGCGCCCAGGACAAGACGTCGTGGCCCTTGGAGTTCATCTCCTTCACGATGGCGAACGCGTGCGGGTGGAGAGTACGGGAGAAGTTCGATGAGCCAGCACCATGCGTCAGATAAGACCGAGAAGTTGCTCCAGAAATACAACGTCTCTGGACCCGAAGTACGCGAAGAGGCGAAGAAGACGTTTCTGAACCTGTCAGCCCTCGCGGTCCGCGAAAAGGCGATCACTCTGTTCTTGATCATTGCGATTGCTGCCGCTGGCGTCTTTGCCTTCCTGAAGCTGGGACGCGCAGAAGACCCCAGCTTCACGATTAAGGTGTTTACCGTTTCGGCGGCGTGGCCCGGAGCGACAGCACAGGAGATGCAAGATCTGGTCGCCGAGCCACTCGAAAAGCGCATGCAGGAATTGCGCGACTACGACCGTGTAGAGACCTTTACGCGTCCTGGCTTGGCGCTGATGATGGTGACTCTCAAGGACAGTACCCCTCCAAAAGACGTTCCGGAAGAGTTTTACCAGGCCCGCAAAAAGTTAGGCGACGAAGCACACAACTTGCCCCAGGGTGTTTTCGGACCCTTCATCAATGACGAATATTCGGATGTGACATTCGCGCTCTACTCGGTCGAAGCCCCAGGACTTCCTCCCCGCCAGCTTACGCGTGAAGCAGAAACTCTTCGCCAGCGGATTCTTCAGGTCCCTGGCGTGAAGAAGATTGACATCATTGGAGAACGGCCGGAACGCATCTTTGTCGAGTTCTCGTACCCGCGGCTCGCGACGCTGGGCGTAAGCGCGCGAGATATCTTCGATGCGCTGGTTCGCGAGAATGCGGTCACACCATCTGGATCTATCGATACGAAAGCTCAGCAAGTCTACATTCGCCTGGACGGCGCGCTCGATGATCTCCAGAAGATTCGCGACACGCCCATCGTGGCAGGCGGGCGCACACTAAAGCTCTCTGATGTTGCCGATGTGAAGCGCGGGTACGAAGATCCCGCAACCTTTCTTGTTCGTCACAATGGCCAGCCGGCCTTGCTCCTCAGCATCGTGATGAAAGAGGGCTGGAACGGTCTGGACCTCGGCAAAGCTCTTGTTGCCGAACAGAAGAAAATTTCAGCTGATCTTCCTGCAGGCATCAGTTTTAGCAAAGTGACGGATCAGGCGGTAAACATCCGCGAAGCAGTGAATGAGTTCATGCTGAAGTTCTTTGTGGCTCTTGCAGTCGTTATTTTCGTTAGCTTCATCAGTCTCGGCTGGCGCGAAGGACTCATTGTGGCAGCAGCCGTTCCGCTGACTTTGGCTGCTGTCTTCGTCATCATGCTTGGTACCGGAAGGGTATTCGATCGCATCACGCTCGGCGCGCTGATCCTGGGCCTTGGGCTCTTAGTTGATGACGCGATCATCTCCATCGAGATCATGGTGGTCAAAATGGAAGAAGGGTGGGACCGTGTCCGAGCCGCCGGATACGCGTGGAGTCATACCGCTGCTCCGATGCTTGCAGGCACGCTTGTCACCGTCATTGGTCTCATGCCAGTGGGCTTCGCTCAATCGAGCGCAGGCGAGTATGCGGGAAACATCTTCTGGATAGTAGGTTTTGCGCTGCTCGCCTCATGGATTGTCGCCGTAACCTTCACGCCGTATCTCGGCGTGCAGCTGCTACCCGAGATCAAGGCTCTGCCCGGCGGCCATGCAGCAATTTATGCAACACCCGGCTACAAGAAACTCCGCCGCGTCATCGCCTGGGCGGTGCGCCGGAAGGCTCTGGTCGCGTGCATTGTTCTGGGCATCTTTTTCGTCTCAGTCGCAGGCATGGGACTCGTCAAGCAGCAGTTCTTTCCGCAATCCGATCGACCTGAACTCCTGGTTGAGCTGACGCTGCCACAGGGCACGAGCATAGAAACCACGAATGCAAGTTCGCAGAAGGTAGAGAACTGGCTGCGGCAGCAGCCAGAGGCGAAGATTGTCACGGCCTACATTGGGGCGGGCGCTCCGCGCTTCTTCTTTTCCTATAACCCGGAACTCCCGAATCCTAATTTCGCCAAGATCGTTGTTCTGACTGCCAGCGAGAAGGACCGGGATCGTCTGAAGCTCAGGCTGCGTGAACGCGTTGAGCAGGGCCTTGCGCCTGAAGCCCGCGTGCGCGCCTCGCAGCTTGTGTTTGGACCGTATTCACCCTGGCCCGTAGCGTTTCGCGTGATGGGCCCAGATTTGAAAAAAGACCGCGCGATTGCAGCGCAGGTACAGGCTGTAATGCTGGCAAATCCCCACACTAGGCAAGTGAATTTGGACTGGGGGGAACGCGCGCCAACTGTGCATTTTGTGCTCGACCAGGCCCGGCTACAACTGATCGGCCTTACGTCACAGGAGGCTGCCGAACAGATCCAGTTTCTTCTGACCGGTGCTCCAGTCACGCAGGTCCGTGAAGATATTCGAACCGTGGAAGTGGTTGCTCGAAGTGCCGGAACAGACCGCTTCGATCCCAGAAAGCTGAACGACATGACTTTGATGAATCGCTTGGGGAAGGCTATTCCACTGAGTCAGGTCGGCCACATCGAGATTCGCCCTGAAGAACCGATCCTCAAACGCCGTGATCGCGCGCCGACCATCACGGTACAGAGCGACATCGATGAATCGCTTCAACCTCCACAGGTCTCCCAAGAAATTGAAAAGGCAATTCAGCCGATCATCGCAAGCCTGCCTGAGGGTTACAAGATCGAAATGGGCGCCAATATAGAAGAGGCTGGGAAGGCGAACAGAGCACTGGCAAAGGTATTTCCCGTAATGATCGTGCTGATGCTCACAGTGATCATCGTCCAGGTCCGGTCATTCTCGGCGATGTTCATGGTAGTTCTTACGGCACCTCTCGGTCTAGCTGGCGTCGTTCCAACCTTACTTCTCTTTCATCAGCCATTCGGGTTCAATGCGATCCTCGGACTGATCGCGTTGGCTGGCATTCTGATGCGCAATACGCTGATCCTTATCGGTCAAATCAAGACAAATCAGGAGGAGGGACTTGATAGCTATCATGCCGTCGTGGAAGCGACTGTACAGCGCTCACGCCCGGTAGTCCTTACAGCTCTTGCAGCCGTGTTGGCCTTCATTCCTCTCACGTTCTCAGTCTTCTGGGGTTCGATGGCATACACATTGATCGGGGGGACCGCCGTGGGTACGGTCCTGACTCTTGTGTTCCTGCCTGCACTCTATTCAATCTGGTTTGGAGTAAAACCGACAGCAATCCCGACCGAAGAGGCCCAGGCCGTGCTGGCGCATTCATAGCCGAAAAGAAGGTGCGGACGCAACGTCCTGGCGACGCTGCGTGGGCGCGAACTGGCCCGATGCCTTCATCACGCTGGGGACGCCAGGACCACTCAGCCCTGTAACGAAAGGAATCCAGTGAAACTCACCGGTCGGACCATACTCATCACGCGAGGCTCCGCCGGTATCTCCGGCAAAGCGAACTCTTCGCTCTGAAGTGGGGCGATATCAATTTTTTAGCGGGAACAATCAACGTGGCGCGTTCCATCGTCCACGGATTCGTAGGACCGTGCAAAACGGAATCGTCTCAGAAGCCTGTGCCGATCCATCCCCTCGTCTGCGAAGCGCTGGTCAAGTGGAAAGAACATTCTCCCTATCGCAGCAGCCGGAGGACTGGGTATTTGCGAGCCGGCATAGCCATGGAGTACAGCCGTATTGGGGAGCAAGCAATTCTGCACAAATATCTGAGACCAGCAGCTCGGGAACTGGGAATCGAAACGCGATTTGGCTGGCACACTTTCCGGCATACCTACTCGACACTTCTTGAGAAGCGTTGGCACCGAGTTCAAGGTGATGCAGGAACTTCTCAGGCACTCGACCATACGATCCACCCTCGACGTCTACACGCAAGCAATAACACCAGCAAAGCAGATTGCGCAAGGCCGCGGTGATGTCGTTGGGTCTTCTCCTACCCGAGTGACGTCGATTCCGTATTATCGACCAGCGGTGCCGGAAAATATCGAGACTTCAGGTGCAATTAGGGTGCAAAATGCTACCCAAATTGCACCCAATTCTGCCGAATTTATAGTCGCCAAATCATCCCGTAAGTCTTTTGGAATGTATGGCGGGGACGACGGGGCTCGAACCCGCGACCTCTGCCGTGACAGGGCAGCATTCTAACCAACTGAACTACGTCCCCGCGATGCAACTGGACGGTTTACGCAAAACCCGCGTCCTTATTATTGACGGCTGCAGATTTCGCATTCAGCGCACGTTTCGCTTGGGATGCATGGGATGGTGGCAATTTCCGCCTTTACCGCCCATAAACCGCCAGTAAGAAATCGTGAGCTGGTCACAGGCCAAATTATAGCAAGGAACGAGGCGCTCAGCTTTCGGGGAAAGTCCCTCTTTACCCCCTGTGGATTCGCTGCGGCTTTTCGCGCCATTACCGCGGCCGCGCAGCAGCATCTATGGCCGCTGGAGCAGTGGGAGCTCGCGAGGGTACGACAATCTCGTAGGAGGCAGCACGGCAGGCAGAGGTCGGCAGCTCTGCCGCCCCATCTCCGCGCTCGCTTGAATGAACAATACGACGGGGTCAATTCCTTTCCTACGAAACTTGGTTCAAGTAGCAAACGCGCTATTGCTTGTTTGCCGCCACTCGGGATGTGAGGGGCATCGAGGTGCTCTCGTGCGAATGCCCGGCAAGCCGACTACTGTCCAAGGTGAACTTTCGGACTGCCGACTTGGCCAAGTGCCGGTCCACTCGGCGCGGATCTTGGGCCAATTGGAACCCAGGCTCCGGGCGCCGGTCACGATGCCGTTCCTCGGGATTCCCGATAACGGTCTACTGGGAGGTTATTCTGCTCCCGACGGCCGCTAACCGTTAAGCTCCGGGTACCGGCCAACCCCCGGAATCGATCGAATCGGCTGCATGGTTGCTGCGCAGCGCTATAATTGCCCGACTTTAACTGCACCCATACGCGAGGCACACCTGAAACTGCGCTTATTTTTCCTGCTAGCTCGTTCATGCGCCGGCTTCGCCCAGCATGGCGCCCCTAATTCTCACGCTGTTGCGGGCGAGGGATAAACGAATGATTGTTGGCGTCCCGCGCGAAAGTTACCCGGGCGAGCGTCGCGTCGCCCTTGTACCATCCGTCGTTCCTAATCTCAAGAAACTCGGCCTAGACGTAGTGGTGGAACAGAATGCTGGGCTTGAAGCCGGGTATCCCGACGCGGAGTACACCGCTAGAGGAGCGACGCTGGCCCCTGACCGAGCCGAGGTCTTTCGCACTGCGGATATCATAGTTCAGGTCCTCTGCTATGGCTCGAATGACAAGACCGGTAAAGCCGACGTTCCCCTCTATCGCCCTAACCAATTGTTGATTGGATTCCTGCGGCCGCTGGGCCAGCTCGACACGCTCCAAGGTATCGCCGGCGCGGGAGTTGCTTCCTTCGCCGTAGAGCTGATGCCCCGTGTCACACGGGCGCAGAGCATGGACGCGCTCTCCTCGATGGCCACCGTCTGCGGCTACAGGGCTGTGTTGATCGCGGCCAATACGCTGCCACGTCTTTTTCCCATGATGACCACCGCCGCGGGAACGATTACGCCTGCGCGCGTGCTTGTAATCGGCGCGGGGGTTGCGGGCTTGCAGGCGATTGCGACGGCTCGGCGGCTCGGTGCGGTCACTTCGGCGTACGATTTGCGCCCAGCTGTGAAGGAGCAGGTGCAAAGCCTCGGTGCGCGATTCGTCGAGCTGCCTATTGAAGTGCAAAATGCGCAGGACGCAGGCGGCTACGCGCAGGCGCAGGATGAGTCCTTCTACAATCGCCAGCGCGAGTTGCTGGCCCGCGTGGTCGCTGAAAGCGACGTGGTAATCACGGCCGCGGTCATTCCCGGGAAGACGTCGCCAGTCCTTATCACGCGTGAGATGGTGGCGGGGATGGCGCCGGGTTCGGTGATCGTGGACCTCGCCGCCGAGCGCGGCGGCAATTGCGAACTCACGCAGATAGGCGAACAATTTGTCACCGGTGGCGTCACAATCATCGGCTGGGTAAACGTGGGCAGCAGCGTCCCGCACGATGCCAGCCAGTTGTATGCGCGGAACATGGTCGCCTTTCTCACGCACCTTGTAAAAGAAGGCAAGCCACGCCTCGACGCGGATGACGAAATCATCCGCAGCACGCTGCTCACGCGCGGAGGCGAGGTGGTGAACGCGCGCGTCCGCGAATTTTTTGCTATGCCGGCTTTGGCTAATCAGAAGCAAGCGCCCTAAAGGAGGAACGGAGTGCCTGCAGATTTCATGTCGAATCTTTTCGTCTTTATCCTAGCGGGCTTCGTCGGGTTCGAATTGATCAAGCGGGTGTCGCCGCTACTACACACGCCGCTGATGTCGCTGACGAATGCCCTTGACGCTATTGTCGTTGTCGCGGCAATCATCATTGCCGGCTTGCACGAGACGACGCTTACCACCGTACTCGGCACCATCGCCGTGGCTGCTTCATTCAGCAACATGGTCGGCGGATTCCTGATTACTGACCGCATGTTGCGCATGTTTAAGACCGCGAAAGCCAAAAAATGATGACTTCGATCGCTACCGGGCAGCTCATCGATTTCACGTACATCGCCGCAGCCGTCCTGTTCATTCTCTCGCTGAAGTGGCTCAGTTCGCCGGCCACAGCACGTCGAGGAGTGATTGCCGGCGAAATTGGCGCGGCACTTGCTGTCACCGCGACACTCTTCAATCCCGCCCTTGTGCAATATAAGTGGATTGCCGTCGCGCTGATCATCGGTGCCGCCATCGGCATCCCGCTCGGTATGGTCCGCATGACGGCCGTGCCCCAGCGAACCGCCCTTAGCCACGCGTTCGGCGCTCTATCCGCAACCATGATCGGTATCGCCGAGTACTACGTTCGTGCGCCGCACGTGACGAAATTCAGCATGGTCGAGATTGCACTGGAAGTGATCATCGGCTCGCTGACCTTCACAGGCAGCCTGATTGCCGCCGGAAAACTCCAGGAAATTCTGCCGCAGCGCCCGATTACCTACCGCGGACAGAACATCGTCAGCCTCTCGGTCCTCGGCTCCGCGATCGTGATCGCGATCGTTCTCACGATTCATCCGGAGTATATGCACCTCTTCCCAGCCATGGTCGGGGTCGCCTTGTTATTCGGAATTTTGCTGGTCACGCCTATCGGCGGCGCGGACATGCCTACTGTCATCTCACTCCTGAACTCGTACGCCGGCCTCTCGGCTGCCCTGCTCGGATTCGTGCTCAATAGCAAGGTTCTCGTGGTCGCCGGCGCCCTTGACGGCTCCTCCGGCTTCATCCTTTCCGTGATCATGTGCAAAGCCATGAATCGCTCGTTCACCAACGTCATGTTCGGCGCGTTCGGCCAGGTCCAAACCGCCGCCAAAGCGGCCGTCGAGGAACGAACCGTTCGCAGCGCCAACGCCGAAGAAGCTGCGGCGATCCTCTCCGCCAGCAGTAAGGTCGCCATCGTTCCCGGCTACGGTATGGCCGTCGCTCAGGCCCAACACAAAGTCCGCGAACTCTACGAGCTCCTCACTAAGAAGGGCATCGACGTGAAATTCGGTATCCATCCCGTCGCGGGTCGCATGCCCGGCCACATGAATGTCCTTCTTGCCGAGGCCGACATTCCTTACGATCGCCTGTTGGATATGGATGACATGAACTCCGATCTTCCGCAAACTGACGTCGCCCTTATCATCGGCGCCAACGATGTCACGAATCCCGCCGCGCGCAGCGAGCAGTCCAGTCCCATCTACGGCATGCCCATCATCGAGGTCGACAACGCTCGAACGGCGATGGTGATCAAGCGCAGCATGAGCCCAGGCTTTGCTGGAATCGATAATCCTCTCTACTACGCGGATAAGACTCTGATGCTCTTCGGCGACGCGAAAGCTTTCGTGGGCGATATCGTCCGCGAGCTTGCGGGCACTCACCACGGTTAAGCTTCGCCCAGCTAAGGTCGATGCCGACCGTTTAGCGATCGGACCAAAGCCAGTTTCCTGAGACCCTCCGCGAAGTTGAATGCCGGCATACTGAAGTCGCAAAGTACTGCCGGATGCCCCGGTCACAGACTATCTAGCTTCTTCTGCAACGCAAATGCCTGCGATCCTGCTTGGAGAAAACTGCTGGGTATCACGGCCAATTGGAATGCACAGCGAATAACGAAAAAAGGGGGCCTCTCATCCATTCTTGGGAGAAAACCGCCTCTTGACACCTGTAGATCTTACGATTACTATCGCTTGCCATCGATCCCTTTCGTATAGCGCTGATCCCAAACGCTCCACTAGTCTTCATTTGAAAGGTCGGACTGCCATGGTTCGCTTTATCAGGCTAGCTCTCCTCGTGGGCGCGCTTCTGGGAACAGCTACCCTGTGGGCAGCCATTACCGGCTCGATCTCTGGAGTGGTCACTGATCCCAACGGAGCTGTCATGCCGGGATTGACCGTGGTAGCTACTAGCTTGTCCACGAACGTGACGACGACCGCGGTCAGCGATTCAAAGGGTTTTTACAGTTTCCCGACTTTGAATGTTGACGTTTACGACGTGAGGGTCAGCCAGCGTGGTTTCCGCGACTATCTCCAAACCGGCGTAAAGATCGATGCGAACTCCTCGCTTCGCATCGACATCACGATGCAACTCGGCACGGTTACCAACACTGTCAACGTGAAAAGTGACACTCTGCAGGTAGAGACGCAGAGCACTCAGAACGGTGTTGTCATCGAGGGCCAAAAGATTACCTCTGTGCCGTTGAACGGACGCTCTTACATCGACCTCCTGAAGTTGCAACCAGGAGTGTCGCCCTATTCCCATAGCCAGGACAGCGAAACATCGGGAGTCGGAGCGACGCAGGTCTCGGGTGACTTGGACAACGGCCAACAGTCTGTCAACGGAGGGCGCACCGGATCCAACGCGTTCATGGTAAATGGGGCGAATGCGGAAGAAGGGGTCCACAACGGCGCCGCGATGATTCCCAATCTGGACTCCATAGCGCAGTTCCGTATCATCACCAACAACTTCGATGCGGAGTATGGAAACTATAGCGGTGGTCAGGTCAATGTAGTCACCAAGTCGGGAACTAATCAATATCACGGCACGGTCTTTGACTTCCTTCGCAACACTGATCTGGATGCCAGAAACTATTATTCTCCGACGCGCGGCGTTTTCATTCAGAATCAATTCGGCGGTTCGGCCGGGGGGCCGATCCGTAAGAACAAAATGTTCTGGTTTGCCGACTATCAGGGAACACGGCAGATTTTAGGACAGACCCAGAGTTATCCCGTGCCTTCAGATGCCGACCGGACGGGGGACCTGACAGACCAGGCGGACGCGCTTTCTGGCTCAGTCGTCGGTGCGGGGTGGGCTAACACTCTCTCCCAGAGATTGGGATATCCCGTAACCCAAGGGGAAAGTTATTACACTCCGGGCTGCACGGACAACGGAACGTGCGTCTTTCCTAATGCTGCTATCCCGCAGACTGCCTGGTCGCCAGTTGCGGTGAACTCGTTAAAGTTCCTCCCTACAGCCAATGGACTTGTCAACAATACTCCTAACTTCTCCAGCGCGGCTTTTAACGAAACGTTGAGCGACGATAAGGGGAGTGGCCGGATAGACATTCCTAGTCGAATCGGCGCTGTTTTCGGCTATTACTTTATTGACCGATTCCACACAGTGAATCCGTACAGCCAGGTGAACGTCCCCGGGTTTGCCGCGACCAATCAAGGTCAAACGCAAATGATCAATTTAGGGTTGACGACCACGTTCAATTCGTCGACCGTCAATGATCTTCGTCTCGCCTACTTACGCGATGTAAACCAGACAGGACAACCCACCGCGGGACAAGGTTTGGGCGTCAGCCTTGCGTCACAGGGATTTGTTACTCCATGGAGCCCTGCGGGTGGTATCTCCCCTACCAGCCCAGCATACGAGGGTGTTGCAAACTTCATGTTCAACAACTTCAGCCTTGGCGTCCCGCCTGACGCATTGAGGCAATACAACAACACCTTTCAAATCATCGATAACCTCACAAAGGTCTTTGGAACACACACGCTGCAGTTTGGCACCAACCTCCACTACAACCAGATCAACGAGCGTAATTACGACTGCTACAACGGATGCTTCGGCTTCAACGGGTCAGAAACCGGTTTCGATTTTGCCGATTTCCTGATTGGTGCGCCGGACAGCTTTGTGCAGGCCAGCCAACAGCTTCTCGACTCGCGGAGCAAATATTACGGACTTTATGCTCAGGATAGCTGGCGTGCGACCCGCAATCTCACCCTCAACTACGGCCTGCGGTGGGAAGTCGCTACTCCCTGGTACGACACCCAGAACAAGCTCGAAACAGTGGTTGCTGGTGAGCAGTCACTGTCTTTCCCCGGAGCTCCCCTTGGCCTGGTAGTGCCCGGCGATCCGGGTATACCTCGCACCCTTGGACCAACCAAGTACACGAACTTCGCTCCCAGGATCGGGTTTGCTTATGCGCCAGATGTGAGCGACGGTTTTCTGGGCAAAGTGCTGGGCGGTGCCGGGAAAACCAGCATACGTGCTGGTTACGGCATCTTCTATAGCTCTATCGAGGACGCCACCGGATTCGTTGAGGTGGGCGATGCTCCTTATGGCAACTACTATTCTGTTTCCTCGACTGAATTGGCCACCCCGTTTGTCGATCGGCCGTCGGGAATTTCGGCAGGACAGAAGTTCCCCTTCGTTTTTCCCCCAACCAATGTATCCCCTAAGAATCCCGACACAACATTCAATTGGGCGGGTGCGACACCCATCGGCGGATCAGACTATTACTATTACAAAAACAAAGTACCCTATGTTCAGGAATGGGAACTTTCGCTCCAGCGGCAATTAGGAACCGCAACCGTACTGAGCGTGAACTATGTCGGCACCGTCGGGCGGCAGTTGCTGACGTTTGAGGAATCGAATCCCGGCGACCAGTCCCTTTGTCTGCAATTGAGTAATCCAGCCAACGTTGCCCCCGGTACGACGACTTGCGGGCCGTTCGGAGAGGACACGGTCTACACCACGGCGAACGGCCAGACAGTGAACGGAACCAGGCCGACCTTTGGAATTAACTTCAATAGCAATCCGTATATGAAGACGGCGGTGAGCTCTAGCTTCAACTCGCTGCAAATCAGCCTGGAGCACACTGAACGATATCTCAATTTCCTGATTGGATACACCTTTGAGAAGTCGCTGGACAATGGTTCGGATTCGTTTGATGCGACTAATCCCCTGAATCCTGGCCAGACCCGCGCATTATCGAGCTTTGACGTCCCGCATAACCTGGTGGCCAGCTATACCGTGCAGCTGCCCTTCGATCAGTTCATTGGCCGAGGCGATATTGCGAAGCGGTTCACCGCTGGCTGGGAACTGTCCGGCGTATCTACATTTGCCAAGGGAGAGCCGGTCACTGTCAACGAGAATGACGACAATTCACTGCTTGGTGCCTTCAATGCAAACGTAGATGTGCCAAACTACGCGAACAACGGCAGCCCTCTCTATATAAATCGGAACCCGCGAAAGGGGCTGCCATATTTCAACCCGAACTACTACGCCCCGGAAACAATTGGACAAGTTGGCAATGCAATGCGGCGATCCTTCTCCGGTCCCGGCATTGATAACTATGACATGGCGCTGCTGAAGAGTACTGCCATTACCGAGACCACTAAGCTGCAGTTTCGAGCAGAAGCATTCAATGTTTTCAACCATGCGCAGTTCACGAATCCAAACGGGCTGGTCAACAACACTGGCCAGGGTGGTTTCGGATATGTAACAGGCGCCAACGATCCTCGAATCATGCAGATTGCCTTGAAGTTCCTGTTCTAAGAAACAATTGTGTTCACGGGTAAGTGCTGTCAGCTTGATGGCGGCACGGCGGGTGTGATCCGTGTCAAAGAGCTCTTTAGCAAATGCTGAATTGTCCAAGTGACTTCCAGTAGGTCTTCGTCCTTGAGCTGGTATCGATCACGACTCTGCGTGCACAACAGTCAGCGGGCCATAGCGGCAGCTGCGGTAGGAAAGGAAGATCATGCTGCCCGAGCGTGAGCTCAAAGATAGCCTGAATGATCGGCGATCGTTCCTTAAATTGCTGGCCGCTGCTCCTCTCTTCGCCACGATTGCCTCGCGAAGTCTTGCGAGTACCGTTGCGGCTACTAGAGGAACATCTTCCTCCGCCGATGTTTATACCCGCCTTGGAGTTCGGCCGTTAATCAATGCGCGGGGGACATGGACGTATCTGAGCGGGTCGCTGGAATTGCCGGGGGTGCGGCAAGCGGTCGAGGCCGCTTCGCGACAATTCGTCGACCTGTTTGAACTGCAGCGCGCAGTAGGCAAAAGGCTTGCGGAACTTTCCGGTGCCGAATCCGGAATGGTCACATCTGGCTCGGCTGGCGCGATGGCTCTGGCGACCGCGGGCTGCATCGCCGGGACCGATCCAAAAAATGTGTGGCAACTCCCCGACACAACCGGTTTGAAACATGAAGTCGTGATGCTGGGGGGCCGGAGCGCATTCGACAGTGCGATACGCCTCGCTGGGGGCCAATTGGTGCTTGCTCATGGAGTGGACACTCTGCAGTCGGCCATTACTCCGCAAACCGCTATGGTCTATACAACCTGGCGGGACGACCGCTTACCGAATGCGCTAAAGATCACGCGTGCCGCCAGTGTTCCCCTACTGCTGGACGATGCGGCAGGCATTCCCCCGTTTGAGAATTTCAGACGCTACGCAAAGATCGGCGTCGATCTCTATTGCTTTAGCGGTGGAAAAGGTTTGGGTGGCCCGCAATGTTCTGGGGTGCTGCTAGGCCGGAAGGACCTGATCGATGCGGCAATGGCAAATAACAATCCATGGGAGGGCGCCGTATGTCGGCCCATGAAGGTCGGCAAAGAAGAGATTATAGGAATTCTCGCAGCAATTGACTATTGGTCTCGGGCCGATCTCGCGGCATTAAATAGGGATTGGCAGAGCCGAGTTGAACGCATCCAAAAGCTGGTGCACACCGTACCAGGAGTCAATACATCCATCACGATTCCTCAAGAAGAAAACAGCTATCCGACTCTGACGGTAAAGTGGGACGTGGAGCGGTTCGGCTTGACGGTCGACCAATGCGCACAACAGCTGCGGGAGGGCGAACCCCGTATTGAGGTGCTCACAAACAATAATCCAAGCGGAGTACCTGCGGTCCGCGAAGGTGATGACCCCAAGACAAAAGAGAAAGCGCCGCCGAATGAGTTGCAAATTGTCTCGATGACCTTACAGGCGGGGGAGGACCTGACGGTTGGGAATCGCCTACGTCAGATTCTTGACAAAGCCCGCAAACACTCCGCGTAAGTACCTTCTTCGATCTATAGAAGCGTAATTGTAAAGCACATGGTTTTGCCGAATCAGATAGGGTCGAATGCCGTGAACGGGCGCCGAACACTAGTGCCTCGATCCAGGCTTGTGCTGACACAGTGGGAATCGAAGACTGAGGAGGCCACTGGGGAATGTTGAGTGGGTGGCACACGATCTTCATCCAATGTTTGCTGCTTGGATTAGTGTCGATCACTTATCTGCGCGCACAACAACCGGTGAGCACGACTACTGCACCGGATGTTCAAGGGGCCACGCTCTTCAACTCCAACTGCGGGAGCTGTCATGGGTCCGACGGCCGCGGGGGTGAACACGGGCCGGACATCGCAACGGATGCTGATGTGCAGCGACTCGCCGACTCAGATCTGATTGCGATCGCGAAAGATGGAGTCCCCGGCACCGGAATGCCTGCTTTTGGTTGGCTCGGCCAAGACAAATTGACTGCTATTGTTCGTTATTTGCGAACTCTGCAAGGGCAGCAAGCCAACCTCGAGCTTCCTGGCAATTCAAAGGGGGGTGAGGCCCTTTTCTTTGGCCGAGCGCGATGCTCAGAATGCCATATGGTCAATGGGAAAGGCGGGTTTATTGGCAGTGATCTTTCTCTTTACGGAACCCACAAAAGTGTCGCCCAAATCCGAAGCGTGATTTTAGATCCTGAAAAGACGTTGCCTCCACAGGAGAAGGCTACAACCGTCGTAACGCACACAGGACAGACTTTCACTGGAATCCTGAAGGTGGAGGATAACTTTTCCGTTTCGATTCAGACTATGGACGGAGAATTTCATCATTTTCAGAAGTCACAACTCACCCATCTAAGTGTGGGATCTCACTCTCTGATGCCGGATAACTACGGATCGATGTTGAATGACAAGCAGATTAGCGATTTGATCAGCTATCTCCTTCATACGGGAAATGAGAATTCCAAGCGTTCTCTAAAACAAGCTCCAGAATCTCGCGATGATGATGAATAATCGCCTACCCTTTCGCTCCAAGGACTCGTGGCTCAACACCTTCAAGGTGACGATAGCCGCTGCGACCTTGCTGCTGATCGCTGGACCGGCTCACAGACTAGGTCATGGAGAAGCGAACAAGGTGACGTTCGCACTTCAGGCCCGTTCACCTGAGTTTTGGACTCTCTTTGATCGAAAAGCACAGCTGACCAAGGTGGCGTCGGGCTTCGGTTTTACCGAGGGGCCTGTTTGGGATAGCTCCGGTTATCTCTGGGTGAGCGATGAAACTCTCAACAAAATCTTCAAGGTAAACACTTCCACCGGTCAAAAGCAGGAAATCCTCTCTCTGGGCGACCCCGATGGCAACACTTATGATCCACAACATCGTCTTTTGGATTGTGCCAGCGTACTGCGGGCGATCATCCGTCTGTCGCCCGACGGTAAAAGCTACAAAATAGTCGTGGATCATTACCAAGGCAAGCGTTTGAACAGTCCCAACGATGTGGTGCTCGGTCCGGATGGCGCTGTCTACTTCACTGATCCAACTTCTGACTTGCCTCGCGGACAAAAGCAGGAACTCCCTTTCAAAGGCGTCTATCGCATCGCTCTGGACGGTCAGCTTGAACTGCTGACGAAAGATGTGGAGGATCCGAACGGGCTCGCGTTTTCTCCAGACGGCACCAAGTTGTACGTTGATGATTCCACCCATCGAAATATCCACGTATACGACTTCCACGCAGACGGTAGATTGGGCAACGGACGGATCTTCGGTACAGAACCAGGTGGTCCAAAAGACGGTGTGCCAGACGGCATGAAGGTTGATCGAAATGGCAATCTGTATGTGGTGGGTCCAGGAGGTATATGGGTATGGTCAGCACGAGGCCTTCATCTGGGAACCATCCTAGTTCCCGAGCAACCGGCGAATCTCGCATGGGGAGACCCCGACTACTCAACCCTGTACATAACTGCAACCACATCCGTGTACAGATTGAAGACCCGAGCACACGGATTCGTTCCCTATCTGCAAACGCACTAACCTCGTGGAGGAGAAATGATCGACCGCCTCAAGCGCAGCCTTCCATACGTTGCCTGCCTTTGTTTCTGCGCGTTCGGGCTCAATCTCGTTGCCCAGGATTCCGGGTTCAAGGTCGTTCAACCGCAGGGCTATGCAGCTGCCGATTCGTTTTATAGCCCTGGCATTCTGACCAACGGCACGCTCTACATATCTGGTCAAGGAAGCCGTAAGCCCGATGGGACACGCCCCTCGGAGTTCGGCGAACAAGTCGCACAGGCCCTAAGCAACGTTCAGACTGTGCTGGAGGGCGCAGGCATGACTTTTGAGAATGTTGTTTGGATAAACATCTATCTGACTGATGAGCAGGACGTGCCAGCCATGAATGAGGTTTATTGGCACGCAATCGGCCAGAGCCCTCCCGCGCGGACCGTTCTCACGATTGCCGCTCTTCCGAACGGGGAAAAGGTGGAAATCAACTGCATTGCCGTGGCAAATACGATTCACAGAGAAGCGATTTGGCCATCAGGCTGGGCGCGAGGCCCGCACATGGATCCGCCTGCAATCCGCGCAGGTGAAATCATGTACCTGTCGGCGCAGGGAGGTCGGGATCCGCTCACCGGGAGACAGGCGCCTGACTTTCCCGGAGAAGTCAGGCAGGCTCTCGATAATGTAAGTGCGGTGCTGAAGGCTGCCCGGCTAAGCATGAAAAATGTTCTATGGGTGAATCCCTACATGAGCGTCGGTGGGCAATACGATGTTATGGGCAAGATCTACGCGAGATATTTTGAATTCGGCAATACGCCGGGTCGTGGGACCATCCAGGTCGTCGGTCTGCCTAAAGGGGATCACATCGTATTTAGTTGCATCGCCGGAGCAGACCTGAGTAAACGCAAAGCAATCCGACCAAGAAATATGCCTCCCAGCCCCACCGCCAGCCCCGGCATTCTCTATGGCGACACACTGTATCTCTCTGCTAAAGATGGCTTCATTCCAGATCAAGGAATAGTCACGCCCGACCTTGAGTTGCAGTTGCGGCAGTCCATGCGCAATCTCTTGGATGGATTGCAAGAGGCTGACATGGATTTCTCCGATGTTGTTTTCAGTACCGTCTATTTGCGCGAGATACAGAACGCCGATCGGGTGAGTGCGATATACGGCAAGTTTTTCAAGGGCCGCTATCCTGCCAGATCGGTGCTACAGCAGAACTTCGATGTGCACAATGAGGCTGCCGAGCAAATCTCCTTCATTGCTGTCAGGCACTCACCCGCCGGCCAAGCGGCCAAAGGCATTCACACAAGCAGGTAGCTAGATCCCCTGGGCCATAAATGGAGGCGAAGGGATGCCGACCGACTCTCATCACCATCCATTCACAAGAAAATATTTCGCTGAACGAAGGCCCACGTAGATGAGATTGACTGCCGTCAACTGCTTCCTTGCCTTTGCTTTCGTGGTCTCCTCGGTGAGTGCTCAGCAGTCCACACCATCGTCTTCATGTCAGATTCGCGCAGTAGTGTTCGACGGTTGGCAGGCCCAGGAGGTAGCGAACAAATGGGTGACGTTGACCTTTGTTCCTCAGCTGGGCGGGCGGCTGATGCAAGTCAGTTTCAACGGGCACCCCTATTTGTTCGTCAACCAAGTCTACAGAGGCAAGTACATTTCCCCGGCCCAGGCTGCGGGCCATTGGATCAATTATGGTGGCGACAAGATTTGGCCCTTACCCGAAGGCAATGATGACGAGCAGCACTGGACAGGCGCTTCCACTCCGCTGGACGACGGCGAATATGCCTTCTCGATTCTGTCGCAAGGCAATCGCTGCACCGTGCGGCTGGAGGGCCCCTCGGACCCGCCTACGGGCCTTCAATACACGCGTGAGATAACTATCGGCAACGACTCCCCCGAAATCTCCTTTCATGCGATTACCAGGAACATCACGGGGCACTCGATCGCTTGGTCGGTGCAGTCAGTCTCTCAGTATGACCTGTCCGACCCCAACCATTCCAACCAGTACAATCATGACTTTTGGGCGTTTGCGCCGCTAAATCCCCGCTCCTCATACTTGAACGGCTATCATGTCCGCGATGGGCTGGCTAACGATCCCTCTTTTAGCGTAAGGGACGGACTATTTCAGCTAAATTGGAGATATCTCGAAAGCGAGGTGTGGCTCGATTCAACCGCCGGTTGGATTGCGTTAGTCGATGGCGCAACTCACTATGCGATGGTCGAAAAAACCAGGTACATCGAAGGTGCAGATTATCCCGACAAGGCTTCGATCATCTTCTACAAGAACGGACCCACCGTGCAACTGAATGCGCAAGGTATGCCCTACCTGACCGCAAAAGATCTTAAAGAGACTCCATATTATATGGAGGCAGAACTGAACAGCCCCGTGGCAGTGTTGAGACCCGGCGAAACATACGCGATGGATACCCACTGGTTTCCGTCGCGTATGAGCCCCGATTTGAAAACTGTTACCGACGCAGGTTTGGTGGGCCGACCTCTCGTCGCAAAGAACAGCGCCGGGAATCTCGAGCTTTCGGGCAGTTTTGGCGTTTTTTTTCCCGGCGCGCTGAAGGCATATCTTTACGATAAACGTGGCGCAGACATGGGGGAGGTTCCGCTCCAATCGGTTCAACCGCAGGAGCCTGTTCAGCTCTCACAAACAATAACCACGACTAAGAACGTGGCGCGAGTCTCGGTTCACCTGATCGATAGCAGTGGGCTCGATCGCGGAGCTCTCGGCGAGGTATTTGTAACTGGAAGGGATGAAGGACGCTGACCGCATGAGTTTACAGAGGAGATGGCTAACCGCGATATGCGTGTATACGTTGTCTATTCCATTGGGCGGCCAGGATCGTGATCCTGCCCGCGCACATCCTCCAGGCGTACAAGCTTCGCAGCTGCTCTCTCGAACGATCAAAAACGATTGGCCTTCTTACAATGGTGATTACACGGGAAGGCGCTTTAGTAGCCTTACGCAAATCACGCCACAAAATGTTAAACATCTTCAGGCCCAATGGGTCTTTCACAGCAAAACTGCAGGCATTCTTGAAGTTACCCCAGTGGTTGTCAATGGGATCATGTACGTTACGGCTTCCAATGATGCATATGCCCTCAATGCACAAACCGGACAAATACTGTGGCACTATTCTCGGCCGGTTTCTTCGGGCTTGATTGATGATGCCTCCGGGCATATCAGTCGCGGTGTTGCTATCTTGGGCACGCGACTTTACATGGAGACCGATAATGCTCACCTCTTGTGCCTGGACGCACGATCAGGGAATCTGATCTGGGACGTGGCATACGCCGACTGGAACAAGAACTACGGAGCTACAAGTGCCCCACTGATCGTAAAAGATAAAGTACTGGTAGGAACGTCAGGCGGCGACGACGGTGTTCGCGGCTTTCTTGCGGCCTTCGACTCTAAATCCGGCAAGTTGGCATGGCGTCTTTGGACGATTCCCGGCCCGGGAGAATTTGGCTCTTCAAGCTGGCCTGGAGATAGTTATCTGCGCGGCGGTGGGACAGCCTGGATGCCGGGAACATATGATCCAGAGCTGAATACCATATATTGGGGCACCAGCAACGCGGCGCCGGATTACGATGGCAGCGTACGCCCCGGCGACGACCTCTACACCGCGAGTCTGCTGGCGGTCGATCCGGATACCGGAAAGCTAAAGTGGTACTTCCAATTCACACCGCATGACCTATATGACTACGATGGTGCAGAGACGCCCGTCCTGGTAGACATGCGATATCAGGGAAAACCGAGAAAGCTTCTCATCGAGGCAAACCGGAATGGGTTTATCTATCTCCTTGATCGAACCAATGGCAAATTCCTATCGGCTACACCATTTGCAAAAAAGATCAATTGGGCGACAGGAGTGGATGCCAATGGTCGCCCGATAGTTACGGATTTAAAACCGACCCCGGATGGAACCCTAATTTGTCCCGGCGTTGTTGGCGCTACCAACTGGTTCTCGCCTTCTTATAGCGAAGCGACGCACTTGTTCTACTTTTTGGCTTTCGAGGGTTGCTCGGTGTATTTCGTAAAACCAGCTCAGTTTGAAGAGGGCCGAGAGTATTACTCAACAGGAACAAAGCACGATCCAAACGACAAAACGGAACGGATCCTTCTTTCCTTCGATCCCCAAACAAAGACCATTGCCTGGCGGTACCCGCAAGTAGGGGATTCTCATTCTTGGGGTGGCGTCATGACTACCGCGACCGGTCTGGTTTTTTTTGCCGATGATGCAGATTTTTTTGAAGCGGCGGATGCCGAGACGGGCAAGTCACTGTGGCACTTTAACACTGGACAAGCTTTTCACGCGTCCCCAATGAGCTATGCGGTAGAGGGCAAGCAGTACGTCGCTATCGCGTCCGGTTTCGATCTATTCAGCTTTGCGTTGCCAGAATGAATCGGCCAGCTATTTAATAAAGGAAGGCTTCACCCGGCCACATTCTCTCCACCTCTCGGTGGCGATACGAGGAGCAACTCACTCGCTGGAGCTGCGCTGATCGCTTCACGCATCGGCAAGCGATGTTCAGACGTTCCTTCCGGCAGTTCACGGTGGTTCGTAGCGCCCCACCGTTCGAGTATAAGAAAACTAAACCTCGAAGGCTTTCCCGATTCTGCCGAAGACTTGCACAATCCTGTCGCAGTGCTCACCAGTCGCCAAACTTTTCATCGAGCCGAACTCCAGCAAGCCGCATTCCACCAACTGAGATGATCTGGGGTTTTCTCAGGTTAGGGCTCACGCATGATTAGAAGAGATCGGCAGGGATCGGGAAAACGCAACGGCATCGATGTCGGCTACGTTGAGAGCACGCAGTCGAGACGACTTACGCTCGCTTCGTCGGTCGCCGCAGGTTGTTGGCAAGCGGCCAGTGGGCGGCAACATCAAATCAATGCCGGCTCTCCCGGTTCAACGCGATTTTGCCCAGATATTGCAGATAAGACGTCAGCTTCTGCGGTAGGGCACGGTAATAAACATTCAGGCCATCTTTGCGGGATGTGATCAAGCCAAGATCGGCCAGAACCTTTAGATGATGTGACAGGGTTGCAGCAGAAATAGTGTGTTTTGCGCAAATCTCGCCGCAGCATAGCTCGGCATGCTCGGAGATTTGGGTATAGATCGCGAGGCGGTTCG
Source organism: uncultured Acidobacteriaceae bacterium (assembly GCA_963797895.1). Taxonomy (GTDB): domain Bacteria; phylum Acidobacteriota; class Terriglobia; order Terriglobales; family Acidobacteriaceae; genus KBS-83. The sequence continues at coordinate 22,946 of CAWCRD010000002.1, read as the reverse complement.
GGTCACCCAGAGCCTTCCCGATTTGCGCAACCTCGTCGTCCTTCATTCTTCCCATATGAAATATGGATGCGTGAATCGCAATTCTGAATCCAACTATTTCGATGCCCATCTAAATACTGGCCGAACCCTGGAACCATAACGGAGAGACTGCTGTGTGGATTGTACGACTCGCGCTTAGCAAGCCATATACCTTTATTGTAGCTTCCATCCTGATTGTGATCATGGGTGTGACGGCGATCGCGACTACCCCGACCGATATTTTTCCCAATATCGATATTCCGGTGGTCACGGTGATCTGGTCCTACCAGGGGCTTTCCGCGAAGGAAATGGAGCAGCGCGTTACCACGTTCAGCGAATTTGTCATGGCCGTCGTCAACGACGTAAAGGCGATTGATTCGCAGACCGTGAATGGCGCGAGTGTCATCAAGATTTCCTTTCAGCCCCAGGTCCGCATCGACGCGGCCATGTCCCAGATAGGCGCTGCGGTGAACTCGATCCGGTTTCGAATGCCTCCGGGGGTCAACCCGCCCTGGATTCTGCGGTTCAGCGCGTCCACGGTTCCTATCATTCAGCTGTCCTTGTCGAGCGACACTTTATCCGAATCCGAACTGTATGACTACGGTCTGTTTCGTGTTCGCCAGCAGTTGTCCACGGTACCCGGAACGCTGTTGCCGGCGCCGTATGGCGGTGTCGCGCGACAGATCATGGTGGATATGGACCAGGACGCGCTTCTTGCCAAAGGCATTACGCCGATGGACGTAGTTGCGGCGATCAACGCGCAGAATCTCACGCTCCCTTCCGGCACAGCAAAAATCGGTACTCGCGAGTACACCGTCAGCACGAATTCGAGTCCTGTGAATGCGCTGACGCTCAACGATGTGCCGGTGAAGACAGTGAACGGTTCGCTTATCTATATGCGCGACATCGCCCATGTGAGAGATGGCTGGGCCGTGCAGCAGAATGCCTCTCGTGCAGACGGGAAGCCGAACGTCCTGCTCTCGGTGATGAAGACCGGGTCGGTGTCCACGCTGGACATTGTGAAGCAGATCAAGCAGGACGTGCTTCCTGCATCGCGTGCTGCTGCGCCGAAGGGACTAAAGATCACCGAGTTGTTTGACCAGTCACTCTTCGTGCGAGCGTCCATTGAAGGAGTCTTGCGGGAAGGCATCATTGCCGCTGGTCTGACCGCCCTGATGATCCTGCTCTTCCTCGGCAGTTGGCGGAGTACGCTGATTATCGCCATTTCCATTCCGCTCTCTATTTTGAGTTCCATCATCGTGCTCAGTGCCATGGGAGAGACGATGAACACCATGACGCTGGGCGGCCTTGCACTTGCGATCGGCATTCTGGTCGACGATGCAACCGTCACCATCGAGAACATTCATCGCCATATGGACTCGCAGTCTTTGAAAGACGCCGTCCTCATCGGGGCATCTGAGATTGCCACACCGACGCTCGTCTCGACTCTGACGATTTGCATTGTGTTTGTTTCCGTCGTGTTCCTTACCGGACCGGCAAAGTACCTCTTTACCCCAATGGCTATGGCAGTCGTGTTCGCCATGCTGGCGTCCTATGTGCTTTCGAGAACCCTTGTACCCGTGTTGGTGAATTACCTACTTGGAGCGGAGCACCCTTTCGAGGGGCATAGCGACTCTACTCTGGCCAAAGAGCGCTCTAGATTCGCGCGTATCTTCGTGCGCATCAACAACCGCTTCAATCAGGGATTCTTCTGGGTCCAGGACCGCTACACCGATGCATTGCGGACGGTTCTGAACCATCGCAAATCGGCGCTTCTCAGTTCTATAGCGGTCATGGCAACAGCTTTTGTGCTCCTGCCGTTTGTTGGCAGAGACTTCTTTCCCGCGGTTGATTCAGGCCAGATTCGGTTGCATGTACGGGCCGAACCGGGAACTCGGATTGAGACCACGAAAGCTCTTTTCAGCCAGGTAGAGGCCCAGATCCGGCAGACCATTCCGTCGAATGAGATCGAACTGATCATTGACAATCTCGGTCTTACCCCCGAAACCTTCAACTACGCCTTTGGCGACGGAGCGACAATCAGCAGCGCGGATGGCGAAATTCTGATTGCGCTCAACGAAAAGCATCATGGTCCTTCGGCCCGCTACGTCAGGCAATTGCGATCGCAGTTGCAGACGCGGTTTCCGGACCTGACATTCTTCTTTCAGCCCGCGGACATCGTCACACAAATCCTGAACTTTGGTCTTCCTGCACCGATCGATGTTCAGATCCAGGGCTATGATCCGACCAATTATGAAGTTGCGAGGCGCTTACGACAGCGACTAGCGGGTGTTCCCGGCACAGTGGATGTCCACATGCACCAGGTGATCGATGCGCCTGACCTTCATCTCGATATCGATCGCGTGCGCGCGGCGCAGTTTGGCCTTACGCAACAGGACGTTGCCAACAGCATTTACATCTCCCTGAGTTCGAGCAGTGCAGTCCAGCCCAATTTTTGGCTCGATCCGAAGATGGGAATCACATACATGGTCGCGGCCCAAACACCCCAGTATCGCGTGAATTCGATCAATGCTCTCGAAACCACCCCGATTCCGCTTCGCACGTTGAACAATCGAAGCGAGTTGCTGGGAAACATGGCGACTCTCACGCCGGCCGTTCTGCCCGTCGTTGTGAATCATCACAACGGAGCCCCGGTATTCGATATCTACGCGAATACCCAGAACAGCGATCTCGGGTCCGTCGCGGCCAGAATCAATCGCATTGTGAAGGAAGAGAGTAAGAACCTCCCACCAGGGACAAAGATTGTTCTCCGCGGTCAAGTGGAGAGTATGAACGAAGCTTTCGACCGCCTTGGCGTTGGTCTGGCCTTCGCCGCATTACTCGTCTATTTGCTGATGGTGGTCAATTATCAAAGTTGGTTGGATCCGTTCATCATCATTTGCGCGCTCCCCGGGGCATTTACAGGTATTGTGTGGGCGCTCTTCCTTACGCAGACAACTTTCAACGTTCCGAGCCTGATGGGTGCCATCATGTCCATCGGAGTAGCGACTGCGAATTCTATCCTGCTGGTCACGTTTGCCAATGAGCTTCGCGCAACGGGCATGCCGGCGGTCGACGCCGCAGTCACGGCGGGTTACACACGGCTGCGACCCATCATCATGACGGCGTTTGCCATGATCATCGGCATGCTTCCCATGGCACTTGGCCTGGGTGAGGGCGGCGAGCAGAATGCTCCGCTTGCAAGGGCGGTAATCGGCGGGCTAAGCGTTGCTACGTTCGCCACACTCTTTTTTGTTCCTCTGATGTTCACTTCCATACACGGAAAAGGCCGGGAGGCAGAATGAACCAGCAGATCGAGACAATCGCCACCGTCGATGAAAAGACCAGGACCGCTCCTGCAACCAGATTTCGCTTGGCCGCCGCCGGATTGCTGCTCATTGCTCTCATCGCGGCTGGCACGATTCCACGCATCGTTCGCCAGCGGGAAGCGCTTGCCGCAGTCCGGGAGTCACCGGTCACGCACCCAATCGTGTCGATTGTTTACCCGCGGATGGGTGAGCCAACGTCGACATTGCTGCTGCCTGGCAACATCGAGCCGCTCTATACGGCCTCGATCTATGCGCGCACCGAGGGCTACATCGACCGCAGGAATGTCGATATCGGTGCGAGGGTAAAGGCAGGCCAAGTCCTGGCTGTGATCTCCTCACCTGAGGTAGATCAGCAGTTGCTCCAGGCGAAGGCAACGCTGGCGCAATCGGACGCGGCGCTTCAACAGGCTAGAGCGGCTCTCCAACAGGCAAAAGCTAATGCAGAACTTGCACGCCTCACCAAAGAGCGCGACCTGCCCTTAGGCGAAAAACACGCCATCTCGCAGCAGAATGTGGACGAATCAGTGCAGGCGTACAACGCGCGTACCGCCGATGTTGCCGCGGCTGAGGCAAATATCACAGCCGCGCAAGCGAACGTCACGGCGAACCATGCAAACGTGGCGCGACTCGAACAACTGCGCGGTTTTGAGCAGGTGGTCGCCCCTTTTGACGGCGTCATTACGGCACGCAATGTCGAACGCGGAGATCTCGTCACTACCGGCAGCGCTGCTGCCGGCAAGCCACTCTTCAACATCGCGCAAAGTGGAACACTAAGAATCCAGATCGACGTACCCCAGTCCGAAGCAGTCAACATCCAGGACAATCAGAGCGCCGTCGTGACGGTCAAAGAACATCTCGGCAGAGAATACGTTGGCAGAGTCGTCCGCAGCGCGAATGCGCTCGATAGCGCAGCCCGCACCATGCTGACGGAGGTGCAGGTGGATAACCGCGACGGATCTCTACTAGCAGGGATGTACGCGCAGGTGAAATTCACGCTGACTCGTCAGCGTAGGTCACTTATCATTCCCACCAGTTCCCTTATGATTGATCACACGGGCATGCATGTCCTGACCATCCAGAATGACAAAATTCATTTTGTTCCTGTCAGCATCGGACAGGATATGGGTACACAGGTGGAGATTCTGAAGGGACTTCAGCCTACTGATGCACTTGTTGCGAGCCCCAGCGATCTTCTACATGAAGGACAGCATGTGCAGATGCGCTGAACTCCGACCACAACACCGACAGGGGAAGCCGGCTGAATCTACTGGTTGTCTTCCCGTCTACCCTCTCGCCTCTCTACTAAGTCCGCCCGATATAACCGGGCTCCGAGTTTTACGGGCCGTAAGTACAGCAATAAACCTGCGAGAATTGCCTCCTTACAAGCGACCGCAGACCGCGAAACGGTCCCATTCCGTGAATGAATTGTATCCAAGAGAAACAGCCGAAATTGCTCAGCCCGCAAGACTACAGCGAGGGGAGGCAATGCTGCCCGCGAACGACCCTCTCGAACGAGGTAGAACGATTCCAAGCTCTTTGCTTCAAGAATTCAGGTTGTCCTTGAGTCCGAGCGTGCTGTTACGAAGTCGTCTTCCCAACAACCACCACAGAGCTGCACACATGAGGCCCATGCCTGTCCCAGTGAAAAACGCCAGCGTCCACCCGTGATGACCGAAGCGGGCTACCAGCACGGGCAGGAGCCAATTGGAAAGGATGCCGCCGGCGATACCGACCATGTTGGTAAAGCCAGCCACTGCCCCGCCACGGCGGCCGCCGAGTGCCGTTGCCATGATCCAGAAAGACGGCTCCGCCATGTAGAGCGCACCGAGGCTGATGCAGAGCGATAGCACGGCCAAGCCGCGTCCCGGCGCCTTGGCGGCGGCGAGCAGAAGTGTGCCGGAGATCAGATATCCCGTCATGATAAGCACGCGCGCACTCCGCACCGTGCCAAAACGGCGGGTCAGCCGGTCCGAGAGGAAGCCGCCCAACGGCGTCGCGCACATGGCGGCGATCCATGGCAGGCTGCTTACGAGCCCACCCTGCACCAAGCTGAAGCCCCGCACCTCGATCAGGTAAATGTAGAGCCAGGAGACAAAGAGAAACAGTAGATAGCCCTCGGACATGTAACTGATCGCGAGCAGAATGATATTGAGACTCTGCCCGCTTTCTATCGCAGAATTCTCCTCGAGCGATACTGTGACGTGATCTTTATGAGAAAGCCGCCGGGTGACACGGAACCAGAGCAACGAGGCGGCAAGGGCTACGCACGCGGTGAAATAGAACGATGCGCGCCACCCGTAGTGTGGAAGGATCCAGGAAACGAACGGCGCCGTGACGGCAGCGGCCACGGAACTGCCCATGAGCATGATGGAATTGGCAACACCACGCGACGCAGGCGGCAGCCATCGATGGATTGCCTGCGCAGCAACCGGATAGGTAGAAGCTTCTGCAGCACCAAGGAAAAAGCGCAACAGCCACAGCACGGTGATCGTGCCTGCGATCGTGGTCCAGAATGTGCCGGGCAGTAGCCCGCAAAGCGCGGTGAGCGCGGCCCACGAGAGTGCAGACCAGCCGAGCACTACACGCGCGCCCAAACGGTCTCCCAGCCATCCGGCGGGAACCTGGAAGATGGCGTAGCCGATGAGGAAAGCATTGAAAACAAATCCGATCTGCGCCTTATTTAGGAAGAGCGCAGTCATCATCACTTCTGCGGCGACTGAGAGATTGACCCGCTCTCCAAAACTGGCGCAGCTCAGGCAGAAGAGCACAATGACCACAAACCACGGCAGCCGCTGCGGCAGAGGCGAATCATCTGTCGACATGATCCTTTATACCGGGCGGGGTGCTGCGTCCCGTGTGGGAATTCATTCGTTTTCGCGGAGCGGCTGGGATATATGTAATGTTCATACGGCGTTTTTACCGATAGAGGAGGGTCTCTTCCATGAGCACGCGGCGCGTTCTTCTGATCCATGAAAATGTGCGCAGCGCGCGATTCATCCAGCACCTGCTGGAAGAGGCCGGCTATGTTGTGGACTGGAAGCCGCATCTCACACCGGCGATACTGCGCTCGCATGCGATGCCACACGCGATTATTCTGGACCTCCATTTTCTCGATCTGGAAGACCAGGCCAAGTTGCGCTCGATGTGCGAACATCCGCGCTGGAAGTCCGTGCCGGTGCTGGTTACGGCGGGCATTCTGTATCGCCACGCGAGGCGGATGCTGTTGCGCAACGGAGCCGCCGACGTGATGTTGCGGCCACGGAAGCCCAGCGACGGCAGAGAACTCCTCGTCCGTTTGCACGGATTGCTGAACGATCTGTATACCGCGCCGGTACAGACGTCGTCGGCGCTGGTCCAGGGACCCTGGCATCCTACGTCTCTTGCCGAGATCGAGACACTGGCCGGCGCGCACGTCCCCGTTGTGAACGTCGAAGCAATTCTCGTGCAATTGCTGCGTAACTTTCGGCAAACGGCCTCTTTCGACGTGGGTTTTGTCTGCGCCGAAACAGAGCCGGATCGCTACATGGTGGTAGCGCATCTGGGCGACGATTCCTTTGTCACAGCGCAGTGGTATGAGCCGGGGATGAGCCTGACCGGCTGGATCGTGATGCATAAACGGGCGCTGCTCATTTCGGACATGGAGAACGAAGTGCGTGTGAGGATGGTCGGCCGGGAACTGGGTTCAAACCGCAATTTCCGATCATTTCTGGGCGTGCCGCTGATGTACGACGGTCACGTACTGGGCACGATGGAAGCGGCCTCGTACCGCAGCGATGCTTTCGGACACCGCAGCGCCACCGCCCTACAGCACATTGCGCATATCGCTTCCATGGCGCTGGGGCAGACACAGGCACGCCATGAACTGGCGCAACAGGTTTTGGAAAGATTCCACGCCACAGAACAGGACGCTTTCCCCGGCATTGTCGGGGAAAGCCCGGCGATGCGTGCACTGCTGCGCACTGCATCGCGTATTCGCGAACGCCAGACGCCGGTTCTGATTACCGGCAGCACCGGCTCGGGCAAGGAGATGCTGGCGCGCTATCTGCATGTGACATCCTCCCGACGCGCTCGTCCGTTTGTCGCCGTATCCTGTCCAGCGGTCGCGGATAGCTTCGCTTCGCAGGAGTTATTCGGCATCGCGGGCGGTCTTCATCCTGAAGTGCACGAGAGCGCAGGCAGCGTGGAGCAGGCAGAGCGAGGAACGCTGCTGCTGGACGAAATAGGCCGCGCGTCGATACCCCTTCAGAGCAAGCTGCTGCGCCTGCTTGACCAGAGGAGCTTCTGCCGGAGTGGCGCGCATAATCCGCAGCCTTTTACGGGCCGAATTGTGGCCACGACCAGTCTGGATCTCAATGCGGCGATGGCAGAAGGAACATTCTTACCGGACCTCTATCATCGCCTGGCTGTGGTGACACTCGCGCTGCCACCGCTTCACAACCGCACTCAGGACATCGTTCCCCTGTTTCAGCACTTCGCCCGGCAGTTCGCTGCGGAGTACGACCTTCCGTTGCCTGCGCTCCCGCCGGAATGGGTCGATCGGATGACGGAATACGGGTGGCCCGGGAATATCCGCGAACTGCGGAATGCCGTGGAGCGCTGCATGCTGCAGCACGATGGAAAGCAGCTGGACTTTGGGGACGGGCGGCAGGATCCGCAGGCGGCTCCATCGGTGATGTCGATGGCGATGGAGAGACGCTGGTCCGTTCCCGAGCTGCAATCGCGCTATGCCCGTTTCGTATACGAGCAGGTGAATCACAACAAGGCCCAGGCCTGCCGCATCTTGCAGATCAACTACCGCACACTCTGCAACCATCTGAAGGCGTCCCCGGATGTTGTTGACCCGGCAGCGGTGGCCGTTTAGCGGGTGCGCATTGCCGCCTGCAGAGATATGGAACGGCAGACCTTGCAGATATGCAATGCTGCCTGCTTCCACTCAGGAAATTTTCCGGCGCTTCACCTTTCCACTTGCGTGCCTGTTTCACATTCGTTATTTAGTACCTATCCGACACGAGGTCGGAGTCGCTTATGAGACTTAGCGCTTCTTTGAAGACGGCTCAGGACTCGCACGGCGTGCGGCGATGTACGAGAGCAGCCATGCTCCGGCTTTGGGTCACGTTCTGTACCCTTAGCCGTTAGCAGCCCGCGCGGCTCCCGCTGGCAGGGAACCTGCAAGGCCACCCGACCCGAAACAGCAACCATGTGGGGAGGTCCAGATGAGGCGCAATCGTCTCGCTATCGCTATCGCTGTCTTGATTGGTTCAGTGGTCTTTTCCGTCGTGCGACACGCCGCGGCGCAGGCGGTTTTCGGCAAGCTGGTTGGGACGGTCACGGATCAGGCGGGCGCAGCGCTCCCCAATTCGACGGTCCTGATAAAGGACAACGACCGTGGCACCGAATACCGCACCACAACCAATCAACAGGGCGATTATTCGCAGGGACAGCTGTTAGCCGGCAGCTATACCGTGACGGTCAGCACGAACGGGTTCAGCAGCTTTGCGAGCACCGTGCAAGTGCATGTGGACACCACGGTAGAGGTGAATGCCAAGCTGAAGGTGGGCTCTCAATCAGGAACCGTGGTCGTTACCGATGAGACACCGCTGCTCCAGGTCGACCGGGCCGAGGTCAGCACCACGCTGACGACGAGCGAGGTCGAGAATCTGCCGGTGCTGGACCGCAACACGACGGGCCTTGTCTTTACCTCGCCCGGAACCCAGCTCACCAGTTTCCAGCATGCAGCGTCGGAGAACCCGCAGGGCGGCTATCAATTTGCAAGCAACGGGCAGCAGTTTTTCGCGAACGGCTTTCTCCTGGATGGCACGGAGAACGAAAGCGCCATCCTGGGCATCGCTGTAGTCAACCCGAATATCGATTCCCTGCAGGAGTTAAAGGTCACGACGAGCAACTACGATGCGCAGTTCGGCTCCGTGGGCGGTGCGCTTATTCAGGCCACCACCAAGTCCGGAACGAACTTGCTGCATGGATCCGCCTTTGAATATCTGCGGAACAACGCCTTCAATGCGCAAGACCCGTTTGCTCCCGGCGATCTGCCACTGCACTGGAATCAATTCGGCGGATCAGTAGGCGGCCCGATCCGCAAAGAGCGGATCTTCTTCTTCGCCGACTACCAAGGCACGCGCCGAAGCACGGGAACGCCGGTGACCGCGACGGTGCCCACCGCGGCCGAGCGCGCCGGGGATCTCAGCGCGCTGCTTGGGGCAGTGATACCCGGCGCGAACCCGGTGGGAACCACGGAGGGTAGCCTGGTCGCGCCGCAGAGCGGCATGATCTTCGACCCCACGACTGGCAATGCGGATGGCACCAACCGCAAGGCGATCGAGAGCAACGGGCGCCTGAATGTGCTGCCGTCTGTGCCGGCACCTATGACCAAGCTGCTCCAATACCTACCTATGCCGAACAGCGGCGGCCCGGATGCGATTGCGAACAACTACGTCGGTACCGGCAAGGATGTCTTCCAGGATGACCAGGGCGATATCCGCATCGACTATGCGCCGAACACCGGAGGTCGCGTCTTCGGCCGCTACACCATCAGCAACTTCTCGAACACCGCGCCCGGAGCTTTCGGAACGCTTGCCGGCGGCCCGGCACTGAGCGGAACAAACTTTGCCGGCGCCTCGTCGGCGCGAAATCAGAGTCTCGCCCTTGGATATGCGCAAAGCCTGAGCCCCACATTAATTGCAGAGATGCGATTCGGTGCTTATCGCTACCTGGTGCGCGTGGAGCCGGGCGGCGCAGGCACGACGCCAGCGAGCGCAGCTGGAATTCCAGGCCTGAACCTGGGCACAAGCGACACCAGCGGCATGCCGGCATTTTATGTGAACGGCAACGCCGGGTTTGAATTTGGTTATTCGCTAACCATCAACTCCTGCAACTGCCCCTTGTCTGAGACTGAGAACCATTTTCAGTGGGTGACAAACTGGACAAAGATCTACGCGAATCACACCATCGAATGGGGCGCGGATCTGCGGCGCGCCCAGCAGCAGCGTATTCCCAGCGATAGTCACCGCTCGGGCGAGATTACGTTTGAACCTTCCACGACCGGCAGTTACGAGGCCGATCTGGCGGGCCAGGCCACCGGGCAGACCACCGGCGCCGGCATGGCCGCACTGCTGCTGGGCGAACCCTATTCTTTCGCACGGTATTTCACGGGGATTGGGCTGCACCCGGGTCTGCGACAGACGCGGATGTTCTTCTATGGCCAGGACACCTGGCGCGCAACAGCTCGCTTAACGCTGAGCTATGGACTCCGCTATGAGAATTACCTGCCGCAGAACGCAGCCAGCCCGGGCGGTGCCGGCAGCTTTGATCCGGCGACGGGAGATGTACTCGTGGCAGACGTGGGTTCTGTCTCGAAGAGCATGAACGTGACCGCCTACAAGACCGGCTTCGTTCCCCGGCTGGGCGTGGCCTACCAGATCGAGCCAAAGACGGTGCTGCGCGCCGGGTTCGGCAGCAGCTTTACGCCCGCAGGTTTGGGCGCGGTTTTCGGGCAGGCGCCGGACTACGATCCGCCGATCATTCTTCCGCAGCAGCTCACCCCCAACAGCAGCTATGACAGCGTGTACGACCTTTACACGGGACCTCCGACACCGACCCTCCCCGCCGTCGCCACCACCGGGCGCTATCCGCTACCGCAAAACATCTCGGTCTATTACTTCTTCGACCCGCCGAACCATTATCGAGTCCCGCTGACGGAGTTCTGGAACGCGGCCGTGCAGCACCAGATCACCCCGTCCATGTCCATTGAGGCGGCGTATGTAGGGAACGTGGGCCGCCACATCTATGTGAACGCGAATCTGAACCAGGCCGCACCGGGGCCTGGTGATTTCAACTCGCGGCGGCGTTTCTATCAGGCGTTCGGGCTGCCGCAGGGTCTCTATAGTATCTGCAATTGTGACAACTCAAATTACAATGCGTTGCAGGTGAAGTGGGAGCAGCACCATTCGCATGGGTTGGACTTCATCTTTGCCTATTCGTACTCCAAGGCTCTCGACGACACCGAACTTGGGGGCGTGTCTGACAACAACCTGGATTACAAGGCGGACTATGGTCCCGCCAACTTTGATCGCCGCCACCAGCTTTCTGTATCGAACGTGTGGAAGCTTCCCTTCGGGCGTGGGCAGCGCTTCGGGACTAACATGAATGGCGCCGCTGACCTTGCCATTGGCGGATGGGAGTTCAGCGGCATCACGAGTGCCACCTCCGGTATGCCTTTTACACCTAACGTCAGCAACGCCCCGCTGCTCAACGCCGACTTCAACTCCGTGCGAGCCGATAAGATCGGTAATCCGCATGTGCCGCGTCCGAACCGCACGCAGTGGTTCAACCCGGCGGCCTTCACCGCTCCGCAGGGTCTTTACCGCGACGGCTACACGGGCCGCAATTCGCTGGTCGGGCCGCGAACCTTCATCATGAACCTTTCGCTGAGCAAGGTTTTCGCCATCACCGAGAACAAGACGCTCCAGTTCCGATGGGAAAATTACAACGCGCTCAATCACACCAATCTGAACTCGCCCAATAACTATGTGGATGAAGCAAATGCCGGGCAGATCACTTCCATCGCGGCCGACATGCGGCAGATGCAGTTCGGCCTGCACTTCCGCTTCTGAGCAACCAAACTGGCCGAGAGGATCCGACGAATGGAAATAGTTACGGGACCGGGAGTAATACGACGGTCGGGAGCAAAGCTGCTCTTCACAACGCTCTTTTCGGGGCTGCTGTGTGCACCGCTCATCGCGCAGCAGAAGGCTCCAGCATTGGCACCACCGGACAATCGCTATAAGGCCGACATTCTGGTGGTCGTGGCGCACCCGGATGACGACACCGGAGTCCTGAACTACATCACCCGTGCCTCTCTGGACGAAGGCAAGCGTGTGGCAGTGATCTTCACAACGCGAGGAAACTCCGGCGGCAACGCTGTAGGCATGGAGCAGGGTAAGGCGATGGCCGACGAGCGAGAGCTGGAAGCACGGCATTCGCTGGCGCTCAGCGGCATCACAAACGTCTGGTTCCTGCACGGTTCCGATACGCCCACGCAGGATGTGCTCCATTCGCTGGAAACTCTCGGTCACGGAGAGGCGCTCGACGAGATGGTTCGGCTGGTGCGACTGACGCGTCCTGAGGTGATGATCACCTGGATGCCGGCCTATGTAGCGGGCGAGAACCACGGCGATCATCAGGCGGCGGGCGTAGTAGCTACAGAAGCATTCGACATGGCCGGCAATCCGACAGTGTTTCCCGAGCAAGTGAGCGCTCCTCGGGACTATCACGGGATCGGCAACTATGGCGAAGGGCTTCATCCATGGCAGATCAAAAAGCTCTACTACTTTTCTGACGCCAGCCATCAGGACTTTTTGGCCCATCACGGCCCTGTTTACCTGGCAACGGATGTCTCACGCGCCAAAGGCGTTCCCTACGCGACGCTGAATCGACTGGCATGGGAGCAGTACGCTACCCAGATTGATCCGCTGCTGGACTACTACGTCAAAATGCCGGACTATCTGATCCTTGCCAAGTCGCTGGTCCCGGTCTCGTCGCCGGAAGCGGACGTTTGGGACGGCATTAAACCAGCGCCTATCAGCTATGTGCCTCCTCCGGGTTACAAGCCGGCGAGCGAGGCGCCAGTGGGACTGGAGCTAGGAGGCCCCTGGCTCTTCTATAAGCAGTTCCAGGCTGCGCATGGAATCACCGATGTGCTGAGCTTCGTTAAATCACAAAGCGCATTCAGCAGCGATCACTCTCTGTGGGTGCCGTTGGTGCTGCGTAATGATACGAACCAGGCCCGCGATCTGGTCCTTCATGCATCGCTGCCGGAAGGCTGGACTCCTGCAGATAAGGAAGTCACCTACCATCTTGCTGCGCACTCCACGTATCCGGCCCAATTATTTCTCACTGCGCCACCTGTTAAGCCAGGGCAAAAGCCCGAGGAACTGCGCTGGACGCTTTCCGACAGTGGGAAGACGGTCGGTGATGTGTCACTCACTGTGTATCCGGAATATAACGGAGTGCCGCAGTAGTCTGGAAGCCGCTCTGATCAGAGGCGCGCCCATGCGGATCTGGCACATATGTCTGCTGAGCGCCCGCTGTCCCGCTACGGAGAGATATGAGCTCGGTTATCGTCATCGGCCTGGGGGCCATGGGAAGCGCGACGGCCCTGCAACTGGCCTCGCGCGGCCACCGGGTGGTGGGGCTGGATTATTTTCAGCCGCCACACACGCATGGCTCTTCCCATGGTCGAACGCGAATCATTCGTCGCGCTTATTTTGAGGATTCCCGTTACGTACCGCTGCTGGCGCGCGCTTATGAGTTATGGCAGAGCCTTCAGGCCGATTCGGGAGTGCCGCTGCTGCATATTATTGGTGGGCTCATGATCGGGCGTCCCACAAGCGATCTCGTCGCGCGAAGCCAAGCCAGCGCAGAGCGCTTCGAGATTCCGCACGAATTGCTCACAGCCGCCGAATTATGTCGGCGACATCCTGCCCTCCGAGTCGATAATGATTGGGTCGGACTCTGGGAACGAGACGCCGGCTATCTCATTCCAGAGATGTGCATTGAGCAGCAACTCCGTCTCGCTTCCCTTGCCGGGGCTGATCTGCACTTCAACGAGCCGGCAGAACTATGGGAGGCGCGTGCCGGGGGCGGCGTCCAGGTTCGCACCGCACGAGCTACATACAGCGCGGACCGCCTCGTAATTACAGCCGGGCCGTGGTCGTCTCAGGTACTGCAGGCCTTGAGCTTGCCGCTCACGATAACTCGCCAGGTCGTATATCTCTTCCAGCCGATTGCGCGTATGGACCTGTTTCGGTCCGATCGCTTGCCGGTTTACATTCGCGAAATGGCGCGGGGCGGCCGGCTGCTCTATGGCTTTCCCCTGACTGGGCCGCAGTCGGAAGGGGTGAAGGTTGGAGAGCATGGCAGCGACGATGTCTGTACGCCTGAGACGGTGAACCGTCTACTCGGTGACGGCGAAGAGCAGCGCATTCGCGAACTCGTGGCGGAGGCCTTACCCCTGTTGCCGGGGCGGTTGTTAAGTTACTCTGCCTGCCTCTACACAATGACTCCCGACGAACACTTCGTTATCGACCGCTGGCCTGAGACGCCGCAAGTGGTCTACGCCGCGGGATTTTCCGGCCATGGCTTCAAGTTTGCGAGTGTTCTCGGAGAAGTCCTGGCCGATCTTGCGACGGATATTTCACCATCCTACGATCTCGAACTATTTCGTGCTAAGCGCTTCCAGACGAAACAATCCTGAGTCACCACGTGATTCGCTCAGGATCTTACGAGCGCCAAAACAGGCAGCGATGGCTCGACATTACGCTTCCCTGCTGAATATCTCTGGCCGACAATCGCCCTGGTACGTTGTGAGGTTTCCGACGGCATCAGCCCGCGGGCGCACGATGTGGATGTTCGACGTGATCTTCGCGTCCCCCGACCGGGATGAGTGATTCTCGAGCAGCAATGGAATCCACAATTGCCCGTCTGTGCCCGGCGCGGTTGTACGCAAGCTTAATACCGGGTAAATGCCGGTCAGCCCCCATTCGACGAACTATGAAGGAACACTTCATATCGTCAGGAAATAGCAAACATCCGCCGAATGGACAAAAGGTTCCCAGGTCGATAGCCGGGAACCTAATGTCCTGTCCTTGGTGCTAATAGGAAATCTTGAGGCTGAGTTGTATGGCGCGGGGATCGTTCCGCGTCCCATACACCGTTCCCAGATCGCCGCAGTTCACACAGGTGCTGATATTGCCGCCGCCGCCATAAATTGGATGGTTGAAGAGGTTCAGAAAATCTCCGCGAAATTCGGTGTGAATGCGTTCTGCGCCGAAGGTCTTGGAGACACCCAGATCGACGTTGTCGTTATTCGCCTCGCGAAGCTCAGTCATATGATTGGGCTCATTGCCATAGTGGAAGAGGAATGGCTGGCATCCTCCATTCGTTGGATCGTCGCATTGCTGAACCCCAGTTGCAGTACCATCGGAGGCGGAAAAGGCCGCCGCGTTGATCCAGTTCGATTTCGTGCGATGTTGTGGCCGTGGATTGCCTACCACGTCCGGGAGCCCCGATCCAGGGAAGCCGTAGTTGCTCAATGGATTGTTGTAGAAGGTCACCGGGCTTGGAAGAGGCAGGCCGCTTGCCAGGCGGATCGCAGTCGATACATTCCAGCCACCTAGCGTCTGGCGCACGGGCCATGGTGCATCAAATCCCCAGCGCCTGCCTGGTCCGTAGGGGAGTTGGTACACGAGCGCTTCCGCGAAGCTTTGTGGAACGTCGCGCGTGCTTAACGAATAATCCAGCTTGGTGTTTGTCGCATCGCGCCAGCTATCCACACCGGTCCAGCCGAGCCGCGCCTCAGAACCGTTGTCAAGATTCTTAGACCATTGATAGGTGGTAATGGAGGCTAGTCCGTTCGAAAACGAGTGATTAAATTTCACATTGAGTGCGTCGAATTGCGATCTTGCACCCGGTGTAGAACGAGTGAGTTGGAGATAGCCAAACGCGGGGAACGGACGCAGCAGCAAATTTCGGGAAATTGTCGGACCGCTCAGGAAGCTGTTGGGATCGGTAACCACGCCATAGTACGGATTGGGAACTTGATCATCCAGAGCTGAACCCAATGCGAGATCGGCCGTAGGCAATTGGTCCAAATCCAGGTTCGGATTGCCATACAGCAAACGGCGGCCGCGAACGCCAGTGTAGCCAATCTCGAAAACAGAATTCGGCGTGACCTGGTACTGAAGATCCGCGCTCCACTGATAGAGAACTCCCACGGGGTGCGGGCCTTTGAGCCACATCTGACCAGTTCCGATGCCGACCAGAGTCTGGTCGCCCGCGGAATTTCCGACTGGCGTGACCAGGCCATTCGGAAACGGATTGCTGACCAGATTGCCAGGAATATATCCCTGGTTGAATTGCGTTGCGACCCAGGGAGTCTGCGACGTATAGCCAGGCGACTGCCCACCATCGTCATAGCCGATCATGGCGGAGGTTGGAGTGTAGAAGATACCAGAGCCCGCGCGGGCCACAAGTTTTGGACTGACCTTAAGGGCAAATCCAAGCCGAGGAGCAAAGTTCCGATTGTCGGGTTCCCATGCAGACCGGCCGTGACCATCGACACCGGCAAACTCAAAAGCGCCGCGGACAGTTGAGCCGTAAGTCTTGCTGAGCGAGTTGACTGCGTTGGGATCAAAGTATGCGATGCGGTTGTGGCGCTCGGTCGCGGGTCGCTGGTTCTCATATCGCATCCCGGCAAAGATCGTCAGGTTCCGAGTAATACGCCAGTTGTCCTGAAGGTAGAGCCCAAAGCTATGCTGGCTCATCGCTGGGTCCATGTTGAAGTTGGTGCCGCCGCCGCCACCGATGCCAACCAGCATACTTGCAATCGGATTACCGGAGGCGCTGGTGCCAATGATGGCTTGGCATGGACTACCAGGATCAGGGCCGGGATCGCACGCGGTCTGATCGTTGGCAAAGCTGAAGTTGACCGGCGCGTCCTGGCGGATATTGATCAGCGCGACGTCATAGTTGAACCCGAATTTAAGAGTGTGCGAGTGCAGCTCCCGGGTGAAATTCAGTATCCCAGTGGAGAGATAGCGGACATAGCGCTGATAAGTAGAATAAGAGCTACCGAGCTGAGAATATTGGCCCGCATAGACGAGCGGCAGCACCGGTGCCTGAGAGAGAGGGGCGAAAGTCCAACCTTGCTAAGATCTGCGACCCCGTAGCCGACCGAACTTTGCCCCTCCCACCAGCGGCTAAATGCGCCATAGCTATCGATGACCCAGTTTGGACTCGGCGTGATTGTGTCATTCAGAGCAATCTGGAAGCCATGGTCGTCGTTGCCGGAGATGTTATCGGCGCCATTGCAGAATGCGCATCCAGGAGTCTGGTTCTCCCGCACGCGGTCTGAGACGCGAACGAACATGCGATGCTTCTCACTTTGCGCCCAATCGACGCGTGCATCGAATTTGTCGTTCGAAGTATTGTTGGAAGGATTGGCTGCAAAGTTGTTGATATGGGCAGGACCTTGGCCGGGAAGATTCGGATCGGGGTACAGCGCAGCTATCTTCTGTCCAACGGGATCGAAACCGCCAGGAATGACATTTCCCGGATAGGGGCTCCGCGTATAGTAGGTGTTCCCTGAAGAATCCGTCACCTGGGTGGTGCTGAATGGATCATAGATAACATCCAAGGCTCCACTTGGCAGATACGTCTGCGAGAAATCACCCTTCTTTTCAGCCGCCGTGGGAACCGTGTAGAGCGTGCGGCCGAGGCTTCCCGGCTGGCGCAAACCTTCATAGCCACCAAAGAAATAGAGATGATGGGAAGACCAGATGGGGCCGCCAATGTTTGCGCCGAACTGATTGCGATGGAAGTTTGGCTTGCGAGACCTTTGTTCCAGCGGGACGTTGTTGTTCGCCCAAGTGTTAGCGTCCAGCGCTGAATTACGGAAGTAGTCGTAGACCGCACCGTGAAATTGGTCGCTTCCACTCCTGGTGACAAGGGTAACGACACCTTCTCCGCCACCGTGATACTGCGCGTCATATTCGTTTTGCGCGACCTGCTGCTCCTGAACAGAGTCCTGAATCGGGGCGACCATGAGACCTCCCCAATCGACAGCCGTGGAGGGCGCACCATCGATGAGGATCTCTGCTTCGGCAGAACGACCACCGTTGACTCCAAACGCGCTTGCGTTCTGGTCGAATGTCTGGGACCGCGAGGTCATTCCGCCCTGCGCCTCGGTCGTCCCGGCAAGGTCGAAAACGAAGTTCAGGGGATTACGGGTATTGTTAGGTAGCCCCTGAAGCAATACCTGATCCATAGTGACTGAGTTATTCGGAGTTTCTGTATCGACAAGAACGGTATTCGCCGAAACGACCACCTGCTGCTGCGCGCTGCCGGTTTCAAGGCGGGCATCGACACTGGCCGCGGTGTTGGCGCGAAGGATCAGTCCCGTCTTGACATACTCCTTAAACCCCGATGCATTCGCCCTGATTTCGTAAGTGCCAGGCAGGAGGTTCTGGAAACTATAAGAACCGCGCTCGCCCGTCACTGTCGCTCGACTGTCTTTTGTTCCCACGTTGGTCAGCTGAATTCGCGCCCCTGGTACCACGGCACCCGTCGCATCAATGGCGGTACCCGTAATGGACGCCGAGAACGTCTGTGCAAAAGCGTTCTCAGCGCACAGCGGAAACAGCAGGACCAACAGCAGGATGATCAGGCTTAGGCCTGTCCATCCTGCTCCATATACACTTCTTTGTTTCTCCGGCGTCATCATGGAATCTCCTCCTCAGCACACGACAAAGCGCCTTCAGCAGTGATGCTTTGTCCTGTCATCCTCTTCGTTTGAGCGGCCCTGTCCATCTCTCTTAAAAGCTTTCAAGCACCTTCCGTACCGCTTTTGTGCCAGGATCCCCGATAGGCTTTGGTTCCCGCTTCGTCTAAGCGCACCAAGCGATCAGCGCGCAAACAGTGACACGTAGTAATTCATAAATCGGGCCGGTTCAGTCTCAAGCGCAACTACACCATTCGGTGAACCCACGCTTACTTTCCGGGTGAAGCCATCATGACCAATCTGAATATCCAAATGTTGTGTTTGACACAGAGTTGGATCGCTCAGCAGCGATACAGCCAACGGATCGTGAAGCGTTGGCGTGGGTTCACCCCAGAGAACATATAGAGCACGCAGCGATTCTGTCAGGGGCGTATGGCGCGCAAAAATAGCCTCACGGTGTGCGTCATCCAATTGCAGCCTGGCGGTAGCATCCAGGGGAGCCATCCGGATTGGAATTCCCGAAGCGAAGACAACCTGCGCTGAAGCTGCGTCCGCCGCAATGTTGTACTCCGCCGTAGGCCCCGATCCATTGGTATATCCTCGGGCGATGGAACCGCCCATCAGCACGATCTCACGGATCTGCTTGTCTTCTGCCGGGTAGCGCTTCAGCAGCGCAGCTATGTTGGTGAGAGGACCGATGGCAATCACAACCATCCTGCCATGTTCGTGATCGATGGTTTTCTTCAACACATCCACGGCGCTGTCAGCGACGAGAGAGCGACCTGTGAAGTTTTCGGCCCATCGCGCTTGTGCGAATGGCGGCTTTTCGCTCGGCTCCCCTGCCGCCACCGGTATATCTTCCAGCTTGGCCTCCGCCAGCATCTTTGCCGCGATACGCGCGCGTGCCCGAGTATCTGCCGATACCGTAGTCACCGCCTTCAGTTCCAGTCCCTTACTCTGAATCACCATGGCAAGCGCGAAAGCGTCGTCAATGTCGCTGCCGATATCCGTATCAAGGACAACTGGAATGCGCCCAGGCGTGGCGGCGGAAGCGCTCAGGAATGAAATGCAGAAGATGAGGAGAAGAATTCTGCAAAGGCCGGATTTGAAATAACGCATCATGTCACTCACTTACTGGCCCCCGCTCGCACCGGCATATCTTGCACATCCACGTCAGCTCCCTGCCGACGGAGCAGTGTTGCCACTTCGTCCGCGTTCGGCATGGCGGTTTGAGCTCCCGAACGCGTGACAGAGACGGCGGCGACCGCGACCGCGAACTGGACCGCCTGCTCCAGCGCCATGCCTCGCATCAATGCAGTAGCCAGTCCACCATTAAAGGCATCGCCCGCCGCGGTTGAATCGAGCACGGTGACTTTCAACGCGGCCACCATTTTGCGCTGACCGTCTGCGGTCGCAAGGAACGCGCCTCTATCGCCCATTTTGAGGATGACATTTTGCGCACCGGCGCCGAGCAGCGTTTCTGCTGCCTCCACTGCCATTTCCGGCGTCAGTGTGTCGGCTTCCATCCCGCATAGTGCCGCAGTCTCCGTTTCGTTTGGAGTGAGGTATGTAACACAGCTGAGGATATGGCGTGGGAGCGGCCGGGCGGGCGCTGGATCGAGCATCAGGGGCACGCCGGCGGCGTGCGCAATCTGGCCGAGATATTCGACGGTCTCGAGCGGAATCTCCAGCTGCGTCAGTATCATGCCGGCCGCCTGCAACTGCGGGAGACAACGGTCGAGATCCTCCGGGCGGAGTTCCTTATTCGCGCCGGGAACCACGATGATGCTGTTCTGCCCATTCGCATCCACGGCAATCAGAGCCACTCCAGAGTTCGTATCGAGTGCAATGGAGATGTCGTCGACATTGACTGATGCGGCGAGTAGCCCCTCCCGCAGGCTCTTTCCGAACTCGTCGTCGCCGAGTTTGGCAACCATGCGGACATCGCTTCCAAGCTTGCTTGCCGCAACCGCCTGATTTGCGCCTTTGCCTCCGTGGAAGGTATCGAAACGATTGCCCCACACCGTCTCTCCTGGAAGCGGAAGCTTGCTCGCGCTGCACACAAAGTCCAGATTGGCGCTTCCGACAACGATGATGGGACCGTTCATCTGAGTAACCATTGCTTTCGACATTCGCACGAAGTCAATACCATGGGCGGCCGCGCCAGTCTTATACCGCCAGGACAAGCAAGCGGGGTGAAGATAAAAGCTTTCAAATACACGCCCAAAAATGTAGTTATCATATTGCTCAATCGTCAACTAATATCCCAACTCCTCATATGCAGCGGGGTTCCCGGATCAGATCAGCAACTCTGCGGAAAGTCATCACCTGATCTTCCGGAATTCGGCCGGTATGGTCAGGAGCCATGTTCAACAGCATGTTCGCGTTTCCTCTTAGGCAAAGTCTGTACGCTTCCGCGATCACTTCCGCGCTCTGCGGTTTGTACCACGGGTGCCAGAACCAGGTATGCATGGTGGGCATCGGCGGATAAATTGGGCCGCTGGGAAACCATGTCTCAAACGGCAGATAGTATGTTTTCTTCTCATAGGAGATATGCGGATCGTGACCTTCGAGCGGCGGGAGAGTATCTTCCCCATTGATCACATCGCATGGCCAACTGGCGGGCTCGGTCATTCTGCCCTGATTGACACGGCTCTGCTTGAATCCCTGATTCTGCACGACAATACAATCGGGGTTATACCGCTTAACCAGTCTGTACAGATCCCATCGCTGCTCCGGACTAAGTTTCCAGGTGATATCGAACAGCTGATAAAAGATGCCGGGATATCTCGAGTGCAGTTCCGTTATGTGGTGCTTGATCAGCTCGAAATATTGCGGCGAGATCTTTGAGTTCCAGTCAAACTTTCCTTCGTTATGCGGGTCAAGGATGCAGTAGTAGAAGCCGGGCTGAATGCCGAACTCTTTGCAACCGGCGACGAATGCCGCAACAACATCTGTCTTGTCGCCGCGCGCACGTCGTAGTTATACCCCTCGGAGTTCCACAGGCAGAAACCCGACATATACTTCGCGGTCAGTACGCAATATTTCGCTCCCAACTGGTGGGCCACGGAGATCCACTGCCGTACATCGAGAAGCGCAGGATTATATGTGGTTGCAGGAACGGCTCCAACGTCATAGTCGTCGCCGGTAAACGTGGGCAGGCCGAAATGGAACGAGCAGCCTAAGCGTAAGCGCTCGTAGGCTGCCAGCGCAGGCGTGCGCGTGGAGGCGGGCTGAACCGTGGACTCGGCCCCAAAAAGAGGATCAGCCCTTCCATGCAGCGCCGTAGCGAGAGCGGGCGCAGTCATGACCTTGATCGCCTCACGTCTGTTCATCCCTATATTCCCTGACCCCGAAAAACCTGTTTGCTTCTACAAAATTGAGCTAAGTCTTCCGTAGTTATTGAAAGCTTTCATTTAATCTGACGGGGAGACTACTCTTCACTATTGAGAGATGTCAATGAGATTTGACAGCTAACTTTAACTGGCGACAATACACCCCATTTGAGGTCTCGGGAGACGAATCCGGAGGCGCTTTCAGAACGCCGTGTGTGAATCCCAAGATCGATTGGATACAGCAGGCGCGCGTCGCTTGAAGCACCACGGCAGGCGAACTTCTTCCGGGCCGTCCGTTCTCTAGTGTGAATGGCTCATGATCGCTGCCGGCAGAAGACGTGATGACCGGCGGCGCCATGGGATGACTTTCCTGCTGCGATGGCGCCGGTTCCGCGACCGACACACGCGCGGCCAGAAGCGCGAGTTGATCAGAAAACTCCTTCGATCCATTCAATGCTCCAGAGGCGCGAGTGGAATTTTCTTCCCGACGATATAGCTGAAAGCTCCCAGATCGGCCGACACGCGACCCGAATAGAGCTGGAACCATATCTTGCCTGGTTCGAGGAGGTTATCCAGAGCGTAATCGTCCATCACTGGCAGATCTAGAGTGACATGCACATCTCTGTTCGACATGTTCACCATGACGAGGACTTCCGACTCCTGCGATTTACGCAGAAAACTCAGAATGCTGTCCGGCTCGCTGTTGTTGACCCAGACAACACTGCCAGACGAGATAGCAGGCTCGAGAGCTTCGCAGATGAAACAGCTTCTTATACAGCGCATAAACGGCGGCGGGCGAGTCCTGATTCTTATCGTTCTCCAACTTAGGCCAGTGAATCGGCGCAAGGCGCCGCCATGAAGTGGGACTGCAATCATTCACTTCCTGACCGTTGTAGATGAACGGCACGCCGTCCAGCGTAAAGTTCAACACCGATGCGGCCAGCGCCCCCTCTATCGCCAAATTGAAGCACG
>CAWCRD010000001.1:0-516705 GCA_963797895.1 uncultured Acidobacteriaceae bacterium | reverse complement strand
CAATAAAGACACCGGTATTCAGTGCTTTGGACTTCTATTTGTCCTGAACTTGCTTGCGGTGACGTTTCGGTGTGACTGCGGATCCCTAGAAGCCGTTACCGTCAAACTGGGGCGGCCAACCGGGCGAGTGATTCTTCCTCGAAGCCTTGTTCCGTCCCCAGTCACGAAGCAGCGGACTTTGCCTGCTCATCTGCGACGAAACGTTCGCGCTCATCTGCAGGAGCAGAAGGATTGCACTGAGTGCATCGGCGAATTCGAATACCTTGCAAAAAGCTATTGACCCCGATGGACTCCGGTACCAGGTGATACCTGGCCGTTATCATGACGAGATCGCTAAATAGAGGGGAAGCGGCACAACGGTGCCACTATGGAATCGAACCGACGCACTTTCATGAAAGCTGGCCTTACCGCGGCCATTCTTCCTCAGACGGGCGGAGTCATATCCTCTGTCCCGCGCAAGGGGCGCATCCGGCAGTCTGTTTCCCGCTGGTGTTATAAGCAGATTCCGTTGGACCAGCTCTGTGTAGCTGCCGCACAGATGGGACTTAAGGGTGTCGACCTGCTGGAAGTAGCAGAGTTCGACATTCCGCGCCGCTATGGCCTCATCTGCACAATGGGGTATGCCGGAGGTGGGACGATTCCGGATGCGCTGAACCGTACCGAGATTCATGCTGCCATTGAAGAGGCATTCCGCAAGAACATTCCCATTGCTGCGAAGGCGGGCGTGCCGAGTGTCATCACCTTCTCTGGGACCCGCCGTGGCATGTCGGAGGAAGAGGGCGCTCGCAACACGATCCTAGGACTGAATCGTCTGAAGAAGATTGCAGAAGATCACGGCGTCAATATCTGTGTGGAGTTGCTGAACAGCAAGCGCGACCACAAGGACTACATGTGTGACCACACTGCCTGGGGCGCTCGTGTCGTTCGCGAAGTGAACTCGCCGCGCGTAAAACTGCTCTATGACATCTACCATATGCAGATTATGGAGGGAGATCTGATTGCAACCATCCGTGAAAACATCGACGTCCTCGGCCATTTCCACACGGGAGGTGTCCCTGGACGGCATGAAATCGATGGCACGCAGGAGATTCACTATCCGGCACTGATGGAAGCACTGGTAGACCTCAATTATTCCGGATACATCGCGCACGAATTCGTGCCGAAAGGCGATCCGCTGACTTCATTGCGGCAGGCCGTGGACATTTGTGATGTGTAGCTGTTTTCAGTGAAACAGTAGGCGCTGTGGAGAGCGCGGCGCGGAAGGCGAGCGCCGCGCTCTCCTTTTCACGACGCATGCCAGGGGTTATTCTTGTTGCCAATCAGACAAAGCTTGTGTGGAGAGGCGATTCGATGCGTCTTTGCTGGAAATACGTTTGTTCTTTCCTGATTGCGCCAATGCTCGGAACGGCCAGTGTGGCCAATGCGCAGCCTGCACCCCCGAGCGCTAAGCAGGTGCATCTTAAGCACGTACTCGTGATTGGTGAGACGAAGGGCTTTGAGCATGACTCCATCTCGGCTGCTATGGATGCTGTGTACACAATGGGCAAGGAAAGCGGTCTGTGGGACACGGAGATGCGCACCGATACGGAGTTGCTGACAAAGAAGAACCTCGGCCGCAACGCGAAGAACCTGACCTATTTCGACGCGATTGTGTTTGCCAGTACGACTGGTGAACTGGACATGGACGCGAGCCAGAAGCAGGACATGCTCTCCGCGATCAAGAATGATGGTAAGGGGTTTGTAGGGATTCACGCCGCTCTGGACACAAACTACACCTGGCCGGAATACGGCGAGATGATAGGCGGATGGTTCGATCAGCATCCGTGGATGACGTTTCAGGCGCCGATCGTGAATGAGGATCCTGACTTTCCTGCGGTCCGCCATTTCCCGAAGCAATTCACCAAATATGACGAAATCTACCAACCGAAGAATTGGTCGCGCGACAAGGTGCATGTTCTCCTGAGCCTTGATTCAACCAAGCTGGATTACGCAAACAATCCGCGCATTCATCGCACTGATCACGATTTTGCCGTGGCATGGAGCAAGATGTATGGCAACGGGCGTGTCTTTTATTCCACCCTCGGGCATACGGAAGAGTCGTGGGAGGACCCGGACATTCGCAAAATGTATTTTGAGGCGATCCGATGGGTGCTTGGCATGACGGAAGGCAGCACGGCGCCACATCCGCGCGTGACACATTGAGCTTTGTGATGAAGGAGTGATTCGGCAGGCATGAAGAAGATCGGAATGGGGCTGGTAGGGCCAGGCTTTGTTGCAGGACACCATATCGATGCTGTTCGGCGGCTTGGCGATGTGGATGTAGTCGCGATTGCCGGGTCGTCGCAGCATTCGGCGGAGAGAAAAGCACGCGAGTATACGGTGGATCGCGCGTACGGCGATTACAAGGCGCTGATAGCGGATCCTGATATCCAGGTGGTTCACAATACGACGCCGAACTACCTGCATTTGCCTGTTACGCTGGCAGCACTCCAGGCGGGTAAGCACGTCATCTCTGACAAGCCGCTTGCCTTGAATGCTGAGGAGGGTCGCAGATTACGTGACGCAGCCGTGGCCGCCAAAGTAGCGCACGTTGTCACCTTCAACTACCGCGGCAACCCCCTGGTGCAGCAGGCACGCGGGATGGTGGCGCGCGGTGAAACAGGCCCGTTGAGCTTCGTACGCGGCTATTATCTGCAGGACTGGATGACCGATCCGAACGTCTATTCGTGGCGTTCTGATCCTGCCAAAGGCGGAGTCACATCCGCATTGGGCGATATTGGTTCCCATTGGTGTGATCTTGCTGAGCATGTTGCCGGAGCCAAGATCGTTTCGGTGCTGGCCGACCTGGCGACTGTCATTCCGGTGCGCTATTCGTCAGGGGCATCCGCGGAGGCGTTTGCGGTCACGAGCGGCGACGACCGGCAGCCGGTGCAGGTAAACGCGGAAGATCTGGCAAGTGTACTGCTCCGCTTTGACAACGGCGCGAGAGGCTGTTTTTCGGTCGGCCAGGTGCTGCCTGGGCATAAAAACGATCTTGAGCTTGAACTCAACGGCAGAGCGATTTCGCTCAAGTGGCGGCAGGAGCAACAGAACGAACTGTGGATCGGGCGGCACGACCAGCCTAATCTGAATATGGCCAAAGACCCCTCGCTGGTGAGTCCGGACGTGCTTCCGTATGTTCACCTGCCTGGAGGGCACCAGGAGTCATGGGCAGACGCGTTCCGCAATCTGCTGCGCGATGCCTATCAATGGATACGGGAGGATGGGCGTCCGGAAGCAAAGCCCGCGCCGTTACCGACTTTTGAGGATGGCTATCGTTCAACTTGTCTGGTGGAGACCATGTTGCGAAGCCATGCGGCGGGCGGACGATGGGAACAAGTACAGCAGTAACTGAGGAGACCGGATGAGGCTCGGAGTATTTACGGCGCTGCTGTCGCATCTTCCACTGGAAGATGCATTGGCGACATTGAAGTCACTTCAGATCGACACAGCGGAGCTGGGCACTGGGAACTATCCGGGTGACGCTCACTGCAAGCTGTCGATGCTGGAGAATGCACCCGCACTCAAGGCATTCCAGCAGAAGCTAAAGGACCATGGCATATCCATCAGCGCACTCAGTTGCCATGGCAATGCACTACACCCGCAACAGGCGCAGGCGGAAAAAGCACGGGAGGTCAGCCGAAAAACCATTCTGCTGGCGGAAAAGCTGGGTGTTTCCACCGTTGTCGATTTCTCAGGGTGCCCCGGTGACTCTCATGCGGCGCAGTCGCCGAACTGGGTGACATGTCCATGGCCCCCAGAGTATCTGGACCTGCTCCGATGGCAATGGGATGAGGTGGTCACTCCCTATTGGACGCAGCATGCAAAGTTCGCGGCCGATCACGGCGTGAAGATCGCCATTGAGATGCATCCCGGTTTTGTGGTCTACAGCCCGGAAACCCTGCTTCGGTTACGCACGATTGCAGGCCCCTCGATCGGGTGCAATTATGACCCGAGCCACATGTTCTGGCAGGGCATTGATCCGATTGCCGCTGTGCGGCTGCTTGGCGAGGCCATCTTCCATGTCCATGCGAAAGACACGCAGATGTATTCGGCGAATCTTTCCCTGACGGGAGTTCTGGATACCAAGCCATATACAGACGAGCGCAACCGAGGATGGATCTTCCGCACCTGTGGCTATGGACATGGAGCGGAGTGGTGGAAGGAGTTCGTTTCCACGCTGCGTATGTATGGCTACGACGGTGCGCTTTCGATTGAGCACGAAGATAGTCTGCTCTCCCCCGGGGAGGGATTGGCGCGCGCAGCGCACTTTTTGAGCACGATCATTCTGAAGGAGAAGCCGGCGGCAGCGTGGTGGGTGTAACCGCGCTTACTTTGTAAGTGATCGAACAGGAGCACGTTTGCGAGGATTGCCGTGCCGGTTCTGGAAATGTGATGAAATGGGGACGGCAAATATTTCATGAATCGTAGAAGCTTTCTTTCAGCGACAGGAACCCTGGTTGCTGGCAGTTCATTGCATGCGCTGATGCCGCGCGTGTTCGCAGCTCCGGCAGGGAAGCCCGATCACAGCCTGCGCATTGAGCCATGCACGCTCGACATTGGGCCTGGGGTCTCAATCAAAACTGTGGCGTATAACGGGCAAGTTCCGGGACCGCTGCTCCGGTTACGGCAGGGTGTTCCGGTTTCCATCGATGTAACCAACGCGACCGCGAATAGCGATATCGTCCATTGGCATGGCCTCGCGATCGATTCACTCAACGATGGCGCCATGGAAGAAGGCTCGCCGATGATTCCGGCGGGCGCAACGCATCGCTATTCGTTTACTCCCAATCCGGCCGGAACACGCTGGTATCACACGCATGCCTCTTCGTTTGGCGATCTCTCAGTCAGCACGTACACCGGTCAGTTCGGCTTTTTGTTGATTGAGGGTAGCGGCCGGCCCGAAAAGTATGACCAGGAAATTAACCTGGCGATCCATCACTGGGAGCCATCTTTCGTCCCAATGGTGGAAACGATGCGCGAGCAATCATCCAATATGCCACTGACAAGCGGATCGGATGTCGGCTACAAGTACGCGACGATCAATGCACACATGTTAGGAGCGGGCGAGCCGATACGCGTGAAAAAGGGACAGCGGGTGCTGATGCGCCTACTCAATGCCAGCCCGACGGAAAATGTTGTTCTCGCGCTGCCGGGTCACACGTTCGAGATCATCGCGATGGATGGCAACCCGGTCCCGAACCCACGGTCCGTGGAGACCATCTCCCTTGCAGTCGCAGAACGCGTGGATGCCATCGTGAAGATGAACTCTCCCGGCGTATGGGTTCTCGGCTCGGTACTCGAAAAAGAACGCCGGATGGGTCTGGGGATCGTCGTGGAATACGCGGGAAAGAAGGGAGACCCTGTCTGGAAGGCTCCCAGCTCCACCGAATGGGATTACACTCAATTTGCCAATGCCGCCGCGGCCACGAAGCCGGACGAAACATTTACGCTTACATTCCGGGATATCGGCCCGCTCGGTAAATCAAAATTCGACACCTGGACCATCAACAATAAGTCCTGGCCCAAGATTGATCCACTTATGGTTCAACGGGGCAGACGCTACCGACTTGTCTTGCGCAATGGCAGCGGAGATCAGCATCCCATTCATCTGCACCGGCATACGTTTGAGGTCACCCGTATCGGCGAAAAGCAGATCAGCGGTCTGAAGAAGGATGTGATAAATGTGATGCCGCTGGATACGGTCGAAGTCGATTTCACGGCGGACAATCCAGGCGATACGCTTTGGCACTGCCACCAGCAGTTACATATGGATTATGGATTCATGCAGCTGATTCGATATTCGGGATAGGTGTGCAGAAGGACAAAGTCGTTTTGGGAATGATGAAGCCAATATATGCTGTTACCTTTTTCGTAGCCGCCGTTGTGACTTTTCCGGCTTCGATTCACGCTCATGCTCAGGAGCCGCAGAACCAGGTAGGAGCTGCATCCTATGCAAAGCACTGCTCCATTTGCCATGGTGACCAGAGAGAAGGGAACCTTCCCGGGTTCCCGCCGTTGTTGGATGTAAGCCGTCAGTTGACGCCGCAACAGATCGAGAGCTTGGTCCGCACAGGAAAGGGCCGCATGCCGGCGTTTCCGAACCTATCGCAGCAGGAGATGACATCTCTGTTGCGATTTATCTCGGCCAGCGAGCCTTCCGGCGAGCCAAATGGTTCCGCCAGCCTTGCTGAGGCTGGGCGGCATCTCTTCCAGCGCAACTGCGCATTCTGCCATGGGCGCGATGCTGCGGGTGGAGAAACTGGCCCCGATCTGACCCGCTCTAAGCTTGTGCTTGCGGATGTGAATGGAAATCATATCTCGGATGTGATCCGGAACGGGCGCCCGGGCACAAAGATGCCGGCATTCCGTTTATCCAATGAGGAGATGCGTAGCCTTGCCACGTTTATTCATCATGAGGCGGGCTCTTCCCGTCCTGGAGGGCGGCGCGGGGTTGATGCCAGCGATCTGCAGACGGGAGATGTTGCAGCGGGCAAAGCGTACTTCAATGGAGCCGGTGGATGTGCAAAGTGCCATTCACCGATGGGTGATCTTGCCGGTATCGCTTCACGCCTCCAGGGCTTGAAACTGGAAGAGCGAATGCTGTATCCGGAGCACGCAAAGAGCCATGTGACCATTACTCTTCCAAGCGGTCAGCAGATTACCGGCTTGCTCGCGTACCGCGATGAATTCACGATCGGGTTGCGTGACAGCAACGGCGTGTATCACTCGTGGCCAGTCAGACGGATTCGCTTCACCGTGGACTCCCCAGTGGATGCCCATGTCGATCTATTCAGTAAATATACGGACGACGATATTCACAACCTGATGGCATACATACAAACTCTGCGCTAATGAGGTTGGATCTTATGAAGTTCCTGAAATGCGCCCTGGTTGTGGCTGCCGCGGCTCTCGCTGGATTGCCTGATCCTGGCATTGCGCAGTCGCTGGACCCTACTGCCATTGTGCATCCTCTTCCGGATAGCTGGCCTACGTATAACGGTGATTATTCCGGCAGACGGCATAGCGCACTCACGCAGATTACAACCCGGAATGTCGGATATCTCGCGCTTTCATGGGCGTTCCAGACCAATCAGAATGCCGAGATCAAATCCACGCCTCTGCTGGTTGACGGCATCCTTTATTTCACGGTTCCGGACAATATCTGGGCTGTGGACGCGCGCTCCGGACACATGCTTTGGCACTACAACAAGCCGACAGAGGATGGAGATCATATCGGGCAGCGTGGGGTCGCCATGTATAAGGACTGGCTCTACATCCTTACGCCCAATGGCCATCTCGTCTCGCTGAATGCCAAAGATGGAAGCGTTCGGTGGGATGTAGTCGTAGCAGACGTCAACAAGGGCTACTGGACGACGATGGCTCCCCTCGTGGTGGGGGATCGCGTGATCATTGGTGTTTCTGGCGACATGGATAATCTTCCTGGCTATCTTCGCGCGGTTGACGCTGATAACGGCAAGACCCAATGGCAATGGGACAGCACGCCGCCTGCCGGAACTCCGAATGCCACAACCGGCGGCATGACATGGATCACAGGCACCTACGATAAGGAATTGAACCTGGTTTATTGGGGTACTGGCAATCCGACGCCTGTACTCAATGGCAAAACCCGTCCAGGAGAGAACCTCTATACCTGCAGTATTGTGGCCATCAATCCAGATACAGGAAAGCTTGCCTGGGGTTTCTCAGCTTCGCCGCACGATACCCATGATTGGGATGCAGTGGAAGTGCCTGTTCTTGTAGATGGAAATTTTCACGGCCGTCCGCAGAAGATGCTTATGCAGGCATCGCGTAATGGCTACTTTTTTGTGTTGGATCGCACCAATGGAAAGAGCCTGCTGACTGCGCCGTTTGGTCCCGTGAACTGGACCCTCGGCGTTGACAAGGACGGCCATCCCATCCCGAACCCGGCAAAAGAGCCGGCGCCGGATGGGCGACTGATTGCGCCGGATGAAGGCGGTCTCACGAACTTCCGCTCGCCTAGCTTTGATCCGAAGACGGGGCTCTTTCTGGTGAATGCGCATCCAAGTTACAGCCTTTATTTCACAAAGCCAGCCGATGGCGCCTATGGCTGGGCAGGTGCAGATTACGGATTGTGGGGCAAGGGTCTCCTGGAGGCGATCGATTACCAGACGGGCAAGCTGCGCTGGACCCATGATCTGGGTGAAGATGGCTCAGCGGCCGGTGTGCTGACAACTGACTCGGGCTTGGCATTTACCGGCGACGGATACGGAAACGTTATGGCGCTGGATACAAGAAACGGCAAGACCCTGTGGCATGCCGGGACCGGCGTGGGGATGGCCAGCTCACCCATTACATACGAATTGGATGGCCGTCAATATGTGTTGACCAGCAGCGGCGGGGTCCTTTTCGCATGGGCACTCCCCGATGGTGCAATCAGGACGGCGCCTGCGCGGCACAAATAGAATAGAAGGAGCTGGATGCCTCCTTTAACTCCCACGCTCGGTTTGATGCTATTGCTCGCGGGGACCTGGCTGTCCGCCGCGCACCTCTACGCGCAACCAGATAAGGAGCAGGAGCAATCGCCGCTGATAGCTACAGCGGATTTCAACCGCGACGGTATCGCAGACATTGCGAGTGTCGCTGCAAACGGCAGCCTGACCCTCCGGCTCGGCCGATCGGATGGCACATTCCAGGAAACAGCATCCATGCCCATGTCAACGCGCAAGCCACGAGTCCTGATTGCCGGTGACTTTAATGGCGATGGCATACCGGATCTTCTGATTGGTAACGAAGATGGCACGGTGATGCAGTTTCTAAGCGACGGAACCGGACGCTTTGCTCCGGGCCGGGAGATTGCTCACCTGCAGTCGGTTACATCAATTGCAGTGGCTGATTTCAATAAGGATGGCATTACAGATATTGCTGTGTCCGATTGGCGGGCCAGCACCGTCAACGTTTATTTCGGTGCAGGTAGTGGCTCCTTTGACCACACATGGTCGTTCCCTCTACGCATGCGAGGCACCACGCCGCAGATTACGACTGCAGACTTCAATGACGATGGCATTCCCGATCTTGCGGTAGTTTATGGTGACGACAACGATCCCACATTCGACGTGATGCTCGGGAACGGCAATGGCACCTTTACCATTGCGCCTGAGCGGGGACTTAGCAGGAGCCCAAACTCGCATTGCAATACCCTGACAGGGAATTGAATCGGTGTGCTATTGACGTGAGCCCGTGATTCGTCCGTTGGGGAATACGATTTGGAGGTGGAGGATGAACGCGCAGCCCAGCTAGTGCGTATCTTGATTGAAAACACCCCTCCATAAAAATGAGGAAAACCCGCGAAGCGAATCGCATGGCCGGCAGCGTGAGAATCGAAGTTAGCAAAACGAGACCTTGAAAGAATTTGGCCGGGAGGCCGAAATGTTTTGGAAGCTTGTCGCGCGATCTGCCGCCGCACGGCACGATCGCGGTACACACCGCCACTACGCAGAACAGCGTACGCTAGCTGCTGCCTGTCATTAAAAACAACCTACGGTGTTGTCATCAGCGCGCCGGCAGATCGGCCATGGCAAAGATGTCATAGGGACTCTGGATCTGGCGAACGAAGGCCTCCGCTCTCGTATAGCCGCTCTGCATCCCTCGAAACCGTGCGACCGAGTCCTGCAGCGCGTAATAGCGGTCCGGAGTTTGGCTGACATGGGCATAACAGGCGGATCGCTTCTGAGGCTCGGTTTCTGAAATATCGATGAAGTGGGTGGGCGCGAACTGCAGGGTATCTTCGCCGTCGGAGACTTCGTAGTAGTAGAGCGCAAATTTCCTTCCCGACTGTTTCCATGCGTCGTACGTGAGCATGGAAATTGCGCGGTGGTCGCGATGATTGTCGATGGGCCACTGGTTGAATACGGCATCCGGCTTTTCGGCATCGAAGATCTTCTGATAAGCCTCGTAATGCGCATTATCGATGATGGCGTGCCCGTTTGCGTGGCCCGCATATGCCGGGCGCGCCTTCAAAATTTCACAGGCCTTTCTGGCTTCGGCAATGCGCGTGTCTGGCGAAGTCGGAGGCCAGCCTCCATCGTTCAAATAGAGCAGGACCACGTCATGGCCGAGCGCGGTAAAGCGCGCCACGGTGCCGCCACAGCCATACTCGGGGTCGCCCGGATGGCCGCCGGTGACCATGATCTTCAATTTCCGCGCGGGCTCTGCGGCCTGCGAAAGGGACTGAGCGGCAGCGCCCATGGCGGCTGCTCCTGTAACCACGGCAGGCACTAGTTTACCTGCGGCAATCAAAGCCTGGCGTCGATTCACCGGATCCTCTCCCTTGCTCCGTGGTGAAAATAACATCGAAGGCGTTCAGGCGAAAACGACCCGCCCAGCCACCACAACTGCCGCGGAAGAGAATTCATGAAGCGACGCAGGATCGGCGCGCTCGAAGGAACAACCACCGCCTCTGTATGTGAAGGGATGATCAAATCCTGCGATGAATGTCGAGATAGATCCTCGGCTTCTGTAGCAGTGCTGCAATCTCCGCACGTATGGCCGTCCGCCATGCAGCGGAAGAAAGACGGTCGGTATTACTTGCGAAGGTATGCGTCGGTTCCATTGATCCAATCGGCGCGCGGCGGGCAGAAAAGATCCAGATCGACAGTATCTTCCACAGCCTCCGCACTGTGCGGAAGGTGCGAAGGAATGACCAGCACTTCTCCGGCGCGGACCAGGATTTCTTTGCCTTGAATGACGAATTTCAATGCGCCTTCCAGGATGTAGGTGATCTGCTCATTTTCGTGACTATGCATGGGCACAACGCAGCCCTTCCGCAAAATTAGTCTTGCGAGCATGCTTTTTTCGCCGGCGACGAACTGCCGATCGATCAGTGGATTCAGGTGTTCCACGGGCATGGCCTCCAATCGGATGTGCTGGAGTTTGGGCGCCTGTTCTACTACTTCGGATGTGCTCATAGGTCATATCCCTGCCTTTGTGCGGCCAAGTATAGCAGTCAGCAGAGCGGGGCAGATGCGAGGCAACGCGCCTGCATCGTTATACTCAGCGTATGGAAACCGGACTGCGAAACCGAGTCGCAATTGTCGCCGCTTCGAGCAAGGGAATTGGCCGAGCGACGGCACTTGCACTCGCGGCCGAAGGTGCAAAGCTTGCTCTCTGCGCGCGGAACGCGGAGGCGCTTACACAAGTTGCCGAAGAAGCGCGCAGCTTGTCCGGCGTGGACGTCTACACCGAAACATTCGATGTGGCCGACGACGATCGAGCGCGCCAGTTTGTCGAGGCTGTCTCCCACCGCTTTGGCTCTGTCGACATTTGCGTGACAAATGCAGGTGGACCGCCCGCGAAACCATTTGCAGAAACCACCATGGCAGAGTGGGACAATGCATATGCGCTGAATCTACGGAGCATCGTTTCGTTTGCACACGCGGTGCTGCCGCATATGCAGCAGCACCGCTGGGGAAGGTTCATCACCATCACCTCCATAGCAGTGAAACAGCCTGTGCTGGAGCTCGTTCTTTCGAATGCGGTCCGTGCAGGCGTGCTCGGGTTGGTGCGGTCCCTGGCTACGCAATACGGTCCGCACAACATTACGATCAATAATGTGGGGCCCGGTTATACGGCCACGGATCGCATGAAGAGCCTGGCGCGGACAAGCGCACATGCAACGGGTCGTTCTGCCACTGAATACGAAACCGAGCTTGCAAAAGACATTCCAATGCGTCGTCTGGCCAAGCCTGAGGAGGTTGCTGATGCAATTGTCTGGCTCGCCTCCGAACGCGCTGCATACATTACGGGGCAAACCATTCTGGTTGACGGCGGCGTGTATCGGGGACTTTAGCTTCGCGCCCCGGTCCGCCGATGCGACGCCGAATTCTGTCGATCGCTCAGGACGATAGTGCGTTCGGTCCAAGAACCGAATAGGTCGAGTTTGCCCCTGATCCGGCTGCCGCACCGCTGAGCGCGCCGGTTTTTTCATAGAAGTGCTCCCCGGCCATCGAGCCGTCCTGCGCTTAGCGCAACCTAAATCCCGAAATAGGAGCAAAGTGCGTCCAGCCAGTGCTGACGCAGGGCCGTCCTCGATGGCCCGAGGCGTACGCGATCGCCCCAGCATCTTGGCTGGCAGCCAAATACAACAACAAAGAGGTACTTACGCTAGGATTTCCATCCTAGGAAACACCGTGAAAATTCCTGATTCGCTGCGCATATAGGGCTGGAAGAGCATTCTGCCAGCCCAAAATCGGTAGGCCCAACCACCTGCTGTGCCAGCAAATAATTGACAAATTCCGCAGGCAAAAAATTGGGGCTTTACTTTTGGCTGTTGTCAAAGCCAACCTTGTAGCAGCAGCTTAGAATCGAACCTTGAGCCGCAAGGCTTGGCCAGTTCGGCGTTTATCGGAAAAATGGGAATGATATGGAAAAGTGCCTTGGAACTGTTGTTGGGATGTTAGCTTTGCTAGGTTCTCTCTGGAGCAGGAACACATTGCGGGCGGCCACTACAAGCCGCGAAAGCAGAACGCACAGTAGCGGCCAAGGACGACAACGTTCGTCATCGCGACTCGGCATGATCGGCTCGCTCGAAACGTGTTCAAGAATTCTGTTTTGCTTGGCGGCAATTTCACCGCTTGTTGCCGTAACGGGCTGCGGATCAGCCTCAGCTTCAAAGCCAGGTTCAGGCTCGGGCAATTCCCCGGCGCCCACTCTTGTATTTTCGGCCAGCGCCAACAGCGTCACCTCAGGCCAGCCGGTAACGTTGACTTGGCAAACAACCAATGCCACTTCAGTGACGATTACCGCGACCGGTGCGGACGGCAGCACGCGGCAAATCTCCACCAATTCCCAGCTGAGCGGCAGCACTCAGGACACGCCCACTCAGAGCACCACCTATGCTGCGGCCGCCAGCGGAGCAGGTGGAAGC
Organism: uncultured Acidobacteriaceae bacterium; assembly: GCA_963797895.1. GTDB lineage: Bacteria > Acidobacteriota > Terriglobia > Terriglobales > Acidobacteriaceae > KBS-83. Next base: position 503,759 of record CAWCRD010000001.1, on the reverse strand, counting down.
GCTCAGCAGGAAACGAAAGTCGCGGTCAATCAAGCCCTCCCCACTCTGACCTTCAGCGCAGATCAAAATACCATCATGATTGGCGATACGGTGAACCTGAGCTGGCAAACGACCAATGCCACTTCGATCGCAATCACAGCTGTGGGTGCAGATGGAGTTACAAGGCAGATCTCAACGGCGAAAAATCCAGCTCCGGACCAGCCCACCGAAGATACGACCTACACTGCAGTAGCCACCGGTCCGGGTGGCAGTACTCCACCTCAGAAGGTATCCGTTGCTGTTACAGCAGGCGTGCCGCAGATAACACAATTCACTGCAACTCCGACAGCCGTGGTTGCGGGCGCATCGTCAACGTTGACCTGGGAGACGAGCAACGCCACCTCGGTGGTCTTTTCGCCTGCGCTTCCCCAGGCTGACTCCGATGAGTCTGGGCCTCTGCCGCCTTCTAATCCTACGGGTATCCCTATTCCAGTCCCGGCGACGGTTACATACACCATGGTCGCCAAAAATACTGACGGCGAGCAAAGTCTGCCAGCCACCGTCACCATTACTTCAGTCAACGTAAATCTGACCGCGTCCCCGGCTACTTCCACGCCCAATCAACCCGTCACGCTGAGTTGGAGTGTCGACAGCTCTGTGACTGCGCTGACGATTGACAATGGTGCTTGTGCTCCCTGCGCACCGCTGCCTAAGGGCTCAATCACGGTCACACCGAGTGCGACCACTACCTACACCGCGACGGCCACCCTCGCAAATGGCACGCAGTTGAAACAGACTGTTACGGTCACGGTGAATTCAGGAGCGACCGGCAAGATCAAGCACATCTTCTTCATGCTGCAGGAGAACCGGTCATTCGACAATTACTTCGGCGTTCTCGGCGCGTATCGCGCACAACGTTTACAGCCGTTCGGCATTCAGGCCAGTCCATCGGATGTGGACGGTTTCAATCCAAACGTGGTGCTCACGAATCATCATGACGGCAAGAAAGTCCAGCCGTTCCATGAGCCAACGGTCTGTACCCAGAACCCGACACCTTCCTGGGACGAAAGCCATCACACTCTGGCATTAAAAGGGGGTGACTCTGCGTGGCTAACCACCAGCAAATACACAAGCACCTCATTTGCGATGAACAACTTCCTGGACACGGCCAACGGCGGTCTTAGCGGTAACGAGACCAATTATGATCCCGAAGGTAGCCGCGCCATGGGCTATTACAACCAGAATGACTTGCCGTACTACTACGATCTGGCGACCTTCTTCGCGACTAGTGATCGCTGGTTTTCGCCTGTCCTGACGGCAACCTATCCGAACCGCATGTATATAGAGGCCGCAAGCTCATTCGGTCACGAATACGGGGATTCGGACGCGAGCCATCCACAGTACAGCGCGGAAACCATCTATCGCGCGATGAATCAAGCTAACGTGAGCTGGCGTTACTACTATCAGGACGGCATGTTTTTGCCTAATTTCGTGGACTATAACGATCCCGTCACGCAGAGCAAAACCTACCACCTTACTTACCTGATGGATCTACTTGCAGGCAATTGCAGTGGTGCGCCCTGCGACCCCGACAAGTCACTGCCTCAGGTCATTTTCATCGAAGCCGCCTCTGGTCAGAGCGGCCTCGACGAACACCCCGACAACAATATTCAAAAGGGCGCGGCTTACGTCCAGTCCATCATCACCGCGCTGATGAATAGCGATGCCTGGCAGGATTCGGTATTCATCCTGACCTACGATGAGGAAGGCGGTCTGTACGATCATGTGCCGCCGCTCACGGTCCCGGTTCCGGATGCGTACGCGCAAGGGCAGTGCCCTGATCCGAACAACGGCTCATACGGCTACTGCCATACTGGCGCCGACGCGAAGGCTTTCACCGCTCCTACCCCCGATAATGGGGGCTACAATATGTTCAACCTGACCGGTCTTCGAGTGCCGCTGCTCGTGATTTCACCTTATGTAAAGCCGCACTACGTCTCGCATGCGCCGATGGACCACACCGCCATCCTGGCATTTATCGAGAAGACGTTCAATGTTCCGCCGTTGACCAGCCGGGATAAACACTGGCTGGATAACGGGGATATGAGTGATTTCTTCGATTTCAGTGCTCCGGCTGTGCTCAGCCCACCCAACTCTACCGGTGGAGGGTCAGCATGGGTGAACTTCTTACCCACACAACCGACTAACGGTTCATGTGACAAGACCAAAGAAGCAGGCGGATTTGTGAACTAGTGGGTAAGCCATTTACTTCACGTCCGCGCAATCAGGTAGTCTGACTCACCCGGATTTCAAGTCCGGGTGAGTTTTGGTCTCGCTTAGATCAGCGATTTAGATTGAGCGAACCTGCGATGGAAAGTGGTTGGATCGACGTTTGGGCCTGGAGTAGCAGGCGAGACCACTGAAGGCCAAGCTTCTTACAGTCAAGGCAGAGAAGCGCGAACTGCTCACACGTGTACACTCCGTCCGGAGGTGGGATACAGGTGAGATCAGTTTCAGGCAGAGCGCTTCGCACAATGAGCCTTGCTGGGCTCGCTTTTCTGACGAGCGGGTTGACCCTTCCGCTCATCGCCCAGAAGGAAATGTCGGCACCACCCGCTCGAAGGCTTTCTTCGAGCGCGCTTCCCAGCTCCGCGCCCGGTCTCTCCTCAGAGTACCGGGCAGTGCAGCAACGGCTGGCGACAGGTTGGAACACCTGGGATGTAAACAGCGTGACCACGCAGGTCCTCCTCCCCGAAGGGCTCGCGATTCACCTCGGTCTAAAGCACAACACGACTGAGTCCCGCGAGGCCTTCCTCGGAGATACGTTGATCGGTCGTCTCCGTCCGGATGCCGAGCGGGTCTTTCCGGGACCGCATGCCTGGAATGGCCGATACACCGATCTGAGCATCTCCTGGAACGGTCATAATTGGCGCGTGCAAAGCGCGCAGGATGGAGCCGATCTGGTGTTGTTGGCCACGCTGCAGCCAGATCAGTCGAGCGAAGCTCTTCCGCCCACCATCGTCTTTTCGGTCAACTTTCTGTGGAACAGGAAAGGCACGGTTCTGAAGCGTCAGGGCATCATCGAGACGCGAGGAGCTTCCGGCGAGTTGCGCATTTACTGTACATGCGAATCCGCAGACGCAGCGCCCGGAGCCGCTTCGCCGAAACTCACCACTGAGCGTGTCCATCTCCCTGTCTCGGGAGCCTATTTCGCCGTCGACTTCACTCATCCTATCGCCATCAGCACCGGGAAGGCTCGTACGCTGGCCCAGGTGCATGCAATTCTGGAGCGTGAGCACACGGCCTATGAGCACTCGCTTTCGGGCACAAAGGATACTGGGCCGATTACAGATGCCATTGAAACCACGCTTGGCTGGGACACTTTCTTCGACCCGGCCGGACAGAGAGTAATCTCGCCAGTGAGCCGCGTCTGGAGTGTGGATTGGGGCGGCTATGTAATCTTCGACTGGGATACTTTTTTTGCCGCCACCATGGCATCGGTCGGTGACCGTGACCTTGCATACGCGGATGCCATCGAAACCCTCCGCGAATCCACAGCAGAGGGCTTCGTGCCGAACTACGCACGGGCAGGAAACTGGAAGAGCTTTGATCGCTCCGAGCCGCCAGTGGGTTCCATCACCGTTCTGGGGCTGTATCGAAAGTTCGGCGACCGCTGGTTCTTGGAAGAGGCATTCCCCGCACTTCTGCGTTGGAATCGTTGGTGGGCGCAGCACCGGGACATGGATGGCTACCTGGTTTGGGGCAGCGATGGACAGAACCTGCCGGGAAACCTGGATGATAACTCCCGTGGCACTCGAGTTGGCGCCATTCTCGAATCCGGGCTGGACAACAGTCCTATGTACGACGACGCTGCGTATGATCCCAGGACGCATCTGCTTCAGTTCGCAGCATGTACATCGCCGATTGCGATGCGCTGGCAGTCATCGCCGAGACCCTCCATCGCGTGGACGAGGCCCGCGAGTTACGCGCCCGGAGCACACGCTATCGACGCAAGCTTCAAACCCTGTGGAGCCCCGATGCCGGGATGTTTCTGAACAAGGATTTGCGTACTGGGGCGTTCAGCAATCGTCTGTCTCCAACCAGTTTCTACCCAATGCTGGCACGCGCGGCCAGCCCCGCTCAGGCGCAAACTATGGTTCAGAAGCACCTGCTGAACCCAAATGAGTTTTGGGGCGAGTGGGTCATACCTTCCATCGCGCGCGATGACCCGGCGTTTCATGATCAGAACTACTGGCGAGGCCGGATCTGGGGACCGATGAACTACCTCGTCTATCTAGGTCTGCGCAACTACGATGACGCGAAGACTCGGAGTGGATTCGCGGAGAAGTCTTACGCCTTGTTCCTGAAGGAGTGGCATGACAAGGGCCACGTTCATGAAAACTACAATGCGATTCTCGGGACTGGTGATGATGTCGAAAATAGTGACCGGTTTTACCACTGGGGAGCACTGCTGGGTTACGTTCAATACCTCGAAGAAGTTGGCCCAGCACCGGATGCTGATCCGCAATCTCCGTCAGCACAATGAAAACAAGGTGCAAACGAAACCAGGTTCAGCTGTCCGAAAAGTGGGAGTGAGCCCAGGCCCCTGACTTCAATTATCGATCCTTCACCGTAACGCTCTGACCGTCGTACGCAACCTCCTGATCTACGTCTTTTGACTCAAGCGGCCCGGCGCCATGGCCAGGAGTTACGAATACCACTCGAAACTTGCGATGCTCCACCATCCCCGGGAAGCTGCCTTGTCGGGCGCCAATCGTGAGCTGGCCTGCCTTGTCATTCCAAGTCATCGGAATGATTGTGTGCTGGCCCGTCTGATAGTCGTACGTATCGCCGCTATCCTCATACAGTTCAAAGTGGCCATCGGCACCGGGGTAAATCCGGAGCTCAATCGGCGCATCGGGCTTCTCTCCGGTGTACTCAATCTCCGGTCCAAGCGGCACGATTGAACCTGCGCGAACATAAAGCGGGATGGTTTCCAGCGGTGCCTCGACATCTAGATAGCGGCCGCCCTGGGTCTTCTCTGCGGTCCAGAAGTCGTACCATGCTGGTGACTCGGGCAGATACAGCCTGCGCTTCGTCGCATCCTGTTCGAGAACTGGGCTGACGAGCAGCGCCGGTCCGAACATGAATTGATCGCCCCCGCTTCGTACCTTCGGATCCTCGCGCCAGTCCATCACCAATGGCCGTTGGATGGTGTAGTCATCATTGGTGACGCGCCATGCAAGTGAATAGATATAGGGCATCAGCCGATACCGCAATCTGTCGTACTTCAGCAGAATGGGTTCGACACGGTTGTATGTCCACAGCTCATTGTGGTCGCGATGTCCATGCGTTCGGAAGATGGGGCAGAATGTTCCGTACTCGAACCAGCGTGCGTAGAGATCCTGGTACGCGGGGTCGAACTGCGTCTTACCAGGATCGGGCTGGTGATAGCCGCCGATGTCCGTCGTCCAATAGGGCAGGCCAGACACAGCAAAGTTCAGGCCCGCGGGTACTTGGTGCTGCAACGCCCAGTAAGAGCTGTAGACGTCACCCGACCATGTAGTAGCTCCCACTCGTTGTTGCCCAAGGAAAGCCGACCGGGTAAGCAGGTAAACCCGTTTTTGCTTCGTAGTCGCCTTCCAATGGTTCTGGATGCCGAGCGTGTGTTCGAAAGGGAAGACGTTCGTGTAGCTCATGCCATTGCCGATCGCGATCTGCTTGTCGCGGAGAATGGCATCTCCGTAGTGGGGCCAGTATTCCTCGGGCTCCGCACTGTCCAACCAAAACGCATCCCAGCCCTGCGCAAAGAGCTTTCCTGCAAGTCTGTCCCAGTAGAAATCACGCGCCGCAGGATTGGTCGCGTCGTATACGTTAGCTCCGGAGATGTCGTAATGCTTCGCCTGGAGGTCACGAAAGTTATCCGAGGAGGGATCAAAGAGGCCCCACACGGAAATCATCGCGTGTACGTGTTCATCATGTAGCTTCTTCAGATCCCCGGGAACGTCGTGGTAGTTGGAATTGAAAACAGGGTCGCCCTCCTTCTTCCACCAGAACCAGTCCTGCACGATCGCGTCCAGCGGAATATGCTCGGCCCGGTAGCGGTTCGCAACATCCAGAAGCTCCTGTGTGGAGACATACCGGTCCTTGGACTGAAAGAATCCATACGCCCATCGCGGCAGAAGCGGCGTGTGTCCCGTCAGGTTTCGATACTGATGGATAATCTCGTCCATCTCCGGGCCAAATATCAGGTAATAATCGATGTTGCTGCTAGCGTTAGACGTGAAGCGAAACTCCAGCGGGAAGCGATTGTCGGCATAGCTGAAGGCCGCGGTATTCCACATCACCGCATAGCCCTTGCTCGAGACTAGAAAAGGTATGGCGACGTCGGTGTTGTCCTGCGCCAGCACAACCGTGCTCCCACGGTAGTTGAACATCCCGCTCTGGTGCTGACCCAGACCGTACAGACCTTCTGTTGCGTCTGGCGAGAACCGGTCCTCCACTTCGTAGGTCTTCTCGCCGTTCACCTCCCTGGGCTTGTACGTGCGAGGCAGGGATCCTCCCTCGCGCAGCAGCGTGGATCCGGTGAGTGAGGTATAGGAGATGTCTCCTTTCTCCAGCGATAGTTGAACCTTAACAGCGGCCGTTGTCAGCGTCACATCCTTGGGCGTACTCGCGAAAGAGAAGTGCGCGCCCGGGCACGCCTCGTTGTCAGCCAGCATCCATGGTTGAGGCGGTATGTCTCCGGAAGTCTGTGCCGCGTGTGAGACAAAATGAATCACGGAATCGCGGCACACCGTGATTTCGATGGTTTCCGCGCTGGAGACAGCGGAAAACCCGGTCTTCGTCTCATGGACTGTGATCGTTGGCTGCGGTGGCGCAGCTCCCGGCAGTTGCGCCAGCAAATTGCTGGAGAAGCAAAGCGCCGCCGGCATGAGAGCAGAAAAGGTTCTCTTCACAAATCTGAGAGGAGTGTAGAAGCGAGCTTGCACGAGTCGTCCTTATGAAAATCCGGGTTGCAATGAAAAGAACGAGGAAAGTCTGCGATGACTCGCTCTTCGGTCCTGCCGACTGCGATCAGATATGAAGTCGACGGACCATGTCACTGTCTCGAACTAAGCTGCACCACGATCACGATTTCCACGTGCATTGGAGACAGCCGGCTCGACGAACAGAACATCCGGTGTTCTGTGCCTGAAGACAGTACATGTGTTCACGCGAGGTTGGCAAGTCCGGACCAGGCGCCCATATTCACCATTCAGGCCCGGTCGGTATACTGAGCAGTTATGTCGATTCCAGAAATCTTGAAGCAGATTGACGCTGAGATCGCCCTTCTCAGGAAGGCTCGCAAAATCCTGGCAGGTGAAGCCCGTCAACCTCGAATAGCGAGGAAACCCACGCCTCTCGCAGACGTCCGAGAGCGAATTCCCGCACCGCAGCGCCGCCGCTGGGCAGCCAAAAGAACGCCGGCAGTTACCGTCATTCCTCCGGTCATTCCTCGCACACGAGTAGCGCAGTCTAAAAGTGTAGTCGCTCGTGCCAGCGCGCTAAGCAGCGCGATCCCTGCTGGTCCGGTCGCTGTGCGAGCTGCAGACATACCGGTGCGCGTGCTTACGCCGCCGTCTCCACGTCGCCACGTTCTGGACCCTGCCAATTTTGCAAGCTAAAGAGCTCGACGAAGGCTGGGTTTGTCCCGGATGAGATCGACTGCGTCCCTTCGGCGGCGAGCACACACATACCGTCGCCAACGGAGCAGTCCATCCGCAGCAGATTCTCAAAGGCTGATCGGTCCTTATCCGAGGAATCCAAGCGTAGGCTGCGAAAAATTGCTCAGGCTTGGCAGCACGTAGGCAAGGTCAGCTGTCGATACGCCGAACCACTGCGCCAGCGTCGCCGCATACTGTGAAGATGAGGTCGTCGGAATCCACCGTCCGTTCTTGTCCGAATCGTCCGGGCCGCCCAGCGCCAGCGTGGGAAATTTGCCATACATTTTTCCGCCCTGCACCGCTCCGCCCATGATGATGTGGTGTCCACCCCATGCGTGATCGCTGCCAGCCGCTGAGTTCGGTTGGAAGGCCCGCGAAAAATCCGAACAGGTGAACGTTGTCACCTGGTTCGACAGCCCAAGCTCCACTGTCGCGTTATAGAACGCACTCAGCGCCGGGCTCAGTTGCGACAGCAGCTTCGCCTGCAACTGCAGCTGCGCGCCATGCGTGTCGAAGTTGCCGGCGCCCACGAAGAAGATTTGCCGCTTCACGCCCAGGGCCGCATGCACCTGCATCATCTGCGCCACCTGCTTCAACTGCGCTCCAAACGCATTCGAAGTCGGAAACTGCGTTTGCAACGCCGCTACCGATGACAGCGCATTCACCAGGATGTCGTTATACCGGTAGGCGTCCGTCGTGATCTCGTTGTCTGCCTGCACCAGCGAAACGCCGGAGCTCAGCGTCGCCAATTGCTGGGCCGTCTGCAACCGCGACGAACAATATTGTCCATCCGCACAATACGGGGCCACCGCGCCTGCTGCGCCCATCGACACCGGCTGCGTCGACTCCCCATTGCTGAAGATCGAATCTCCGTCTAACGAGCAGATCATCGGAATCTGCGCTCCCGAGTTGTACTGCACACTTAGCCGGTCGGCCATACGGCCCGCCCAGCCTGTGCGCGTGCTGCCGCTCACCGCCTGGTTCTGCCACTCCAGTTGTTGATCGGAATGAGAAAACAGGTTGCTCGGCTGCGCAACCTGATTCGCCAGAAACTGCGCCTGGGTCGTCGGCTGGATCAAGCGTACCCACATTCGTCACGAAGGCCACGTTGCCGCTGTTATAGAGCGCCTGAATCTCCGGCATGTTCGGATGCAGCGCAAAGTTCGGCGTGGGCGTCAAAGGCAGCAGGGAACTGCGCCCCAGCGCGATCGGACCGCGCAGACTTGCATAATTCCCATACCCGGTTGTGTCGAACGGCACCAGCATATTGTTCGAATCATTGCCGCCGAACAGGAAAACGCACACCAGCGCGCGATAGTCCGTGGTCGTCTGCGCCAGCGCATTCATCGCGCCAAACGGACGAAGGCCCAACGCGCTCCCACCCGCGGCCAGCGCGGCATAGCTCAAAAAACTCCGTCGACTCGTTCTCATCGGTTCACTCCAGTCCCTTCTGCGTGCACTTTGCGCGCGCAGCAAATATCAATGCATGACCTTGTATTGCGGTGACGTCACTACCAGATAAGCCGCCACGCTGGCGCGCGCCGAGGGGTTGGTCGCTGCAATGCTCGAGATGTTGTCCACAATCGCGGCTCGCATATCCGATGGCATCTGGCTGTGCATGAAGATCATGCCCAGGTAGTCCACCAGCGCGCCTGGATCCGACCCCCTGCCTCCCAGTGGCCCGCTCGTGCTGAAGTCCACCGTCAGCCCACTCGCGGTGTTGTGCATCAGGTAGTTCGCCATATTCAACTGCGGAACGATCGACCCGGTGTTCTCCAGGGCAAACTCCGGAGCGATCAGCGCCGTCTGCGGGATCACATAGTTCGGCGGGAAAAACCCGAACACTGAGGGCGCGCCAAACGGCGGCTCGCCAATTGCCACCAGTTGCCCGTTGCCCATGTTGATCAGCGGATAACCTGCCGTCGGATTCGCGATCGCCGCATTTAAACCGCGCGCCATCTCCACCGCCCACAACGCCGGCTCCCGCAAATGCCCCGACTGGACCGCCGGACTCGTCTCCAACTCGTCGCCGGTCAGCGTGTCGTTCGCGCGCGCGTCCGGGTCCATCAGGATCGCCGTGATCACCGCCTTCATGTCGCCGCGCACGCCATGGCCGTTGTCCGCAAACACCGCCGCGACGCGTTCGATATACGCTGGACTCGGATTCCCCGCCACCAGCCGCTGGATCAGTTGCTTGCACACAAAAGGCCCGACGTTCGGATGGTTGAATATGTCGTCCAGAGCGCCTTTCAGGTCCGCTGTCGCGCTCTGTCCCGCCGGAAGCGTTACGCCGTTCAGCAGTGTCTTCGCGCCCGCATCATGCCGCAGATCCGTGGGCACCATCAGGTGGTTCCAGTTTGGCGTGAAGATGAAATTCGACGGCGTGCTGCCATCCGCGTTCGCATACGTCCATCCCGTCAGCGCGCGTGACATCGCCTGTACCTGTGACTGCGAATACGCCGGGATCGAATTGCCATTGCTGTCGGTCTGCAGCGTCCCGTCTTCATTCAGAAGATTGGGCCCTATCGTGAACAACTGCATCAGCTCACGCCCGTAGTTCTCGTTCACAATCTGTCCCGTATTCGGCGCCGGGCTGTTCAGCATGTTCAGGTAGTAGCCCATATTCGGCGAGAGCGTCATGTCCTGCATAATCTGCCGGTAATTCGTGAATGCATCCTTCACCAGCAGGTTGGCGTACGGCGTAATCATGTAACCGTTGTAGGACGGCGCCACCCAGATCTCGCTTAGCGCCAGCGCCACCCGCTGCCGTAGTTGGTCGTTCGCCGTAAGCGCGTTGTTGAACCAGTTCGAGCGCACACACGCTGTCGAGATCGCCGCCGGAGAACACTGCGAAGGCGCCGTGGCGGGCAACGCCGGCAGATAGGTCGGCCGAAGCCGCGAACTGCTCGTTAAGGTAGCCCTGCAGCCCCACCTGCTCCACATGCTCAATAGTCGGCTCGGTCGGCCCAAAGCTCGCCTGGTCCAGCAGCCGCGCCGCTGCCGTGGCCGTCGCGTTCAGCGTGCCCAGCGGCACGGTTACGGTTGCCGACGATGTCGTGCCCGGATCTGGATTCTTGACCGCGACTGTAACCTGCGTCGTCGCAGTCCTTGTAATCGTTGTCCGCAGTTCACTCGCAGAGACTCGTGTTGGCGTAATCTCCGATGCCGCGACCACCAGCTTGGCCCCGTTCACGAAGGCATTGCCATGCACATCCAACACATAGGTGTTGCTCGCGCTTCCCGGCGCGGCCGTGGCCGATGTGATCACCGGAACGGCATTCAGCAGCGTCACCGAAATCGATCCGGAGACCGTAGGCGTCTGCCTGCTCACCGCACGGATCGTTACCTGGTTGGGAGATGGCACCTTCGCAGGCGGCGTGTACACACCCGCTAGGGAGATCGTTCCTGCGCCGGTCGACGGGCTGACGCTCCATATTGCGGTCTGGTTCGTCGTGCCGATGAACTTGGCTCCATAGCCAACCGATGCACCCAGGTTCAGCGTCGTCGGCCCGATCATCGTCACGCCTGTCGCTGCTCCGGCTGTCGCCGCAGAGGCCGTCGGTCCCGTTGTCGTTTCCGCCGGCGCCACTAGCGTCAACATCGTACTTTGGGAAACAGCCGGGCTGGCGACGCTTCTTGCCGTGAGGATGACCGTTGCCGACGCGGGCATGGTGCGCGGCGCCGTGTAAAGCCCATCCTGCGTGAGTGTCCCCACGCTGGCATCGCCACCCGCCACGCCGTTCACTGTCCACTGCACGCCCACGTTCGAGCTTCCCGTCACCCTCGCGGAATAGTGCAGTGCGGTGCCCAGCATCCCGCTCGATGGACCCGTGAGCGCGATGGCGACCCGCGATCCTTTCAAACTACTGCCGTTTGCCAGGCTGGGATTGTCCCCGCACGCCATCAACAGCAATGCAAAAAAAGCGATCAGAATTGCGCCTGCGATGTGGCGATAGATGGAGCCCATGCCCTTACCTCGAACCACTCTGCAAGTGGCGAAAATTTATGCCGCAGCGAGTTGAAATCGCTTCGGGGACTTTGAAGATCAGGCAGGGAACGAGAGGACGCGCTCTCAAAGGCTGTGATCCTTCCTGGAGCGTCTGCTGCGCCCATTCATGGCTGGAAGGTCTGCTGCTTTTGTAACACTAGAAGTATCGAAACTGCATAGCACTTTTATGCCATTGGCCGTGTCCGCGTGAAGGCATCCGCGTGATCGCCATGGAAAAATGTGGGAATAAACCCTGTTCTTTTTTCTCGATCGATCAGAGATCGTGTAACGCCAGGGGAACTCCCAAACACCCATGCTGGAATGGATAGTAGAGAAACTGTAACCGCTCTATGACGAAGGGATCCGACTGCGGTTCCGAGGCCGAGTCGTTCAACACCTTGAACCACACTCAGTGGTCGGCCTTGAATGCCACGGATGATTGCGAGGTCAATCCGCCAGCCGGTCCGGATATGTCACCGTCCCGGCCGGCACATGCAGTTTGCATGGAAGATTCTCCCTTAATCGTCCGTCGGAAAGGTATAACTGCGGATTGGTGAAAGAAGCGGTTCGCCGTGGCGACAGCGGCTCTAGCAGTCACGCGAGCCTGCGCGCAGCCTTCCATGCCCGTTCTCCAGGAAGTCGAACAGTTGTTGAGATAAGCCCGATAGCAAGCAGTGGAGCCCTCATCGCGAGCGAAACGATTTATGAAAATGAATGGCAATCTCATGCGTCCGTCGCTGAATCTTCTTCTTGCTGCCGCCATTCTGGCCGTGCCGGCGATCGCGCAAGACTCGCATTATCCTCCGGAGGGGCAGCAGTTTCCCTCACCGGCCTGCTTGACACTCGGCAATGCGTATTCGGCGGCGCTCTCTGGGGGCCATCACTCCTGCCCAGCCGGGACACACGAGGAGTGGCTGAAAGATCTTCAGCACTGGCGCACGGAGCGGCGCATCCGCATCGGCTACGACGGTGGGCGATACTCGCTTCCCGCCTTGCAGTGGACGCAGTCCAGCTTCATTCAACCGCAAATGATGGTGCAGGACAGATATCTTTATGATCCGGTCGCCGGAAAATACACGGTAGATCGCTATCTGGACGATCTGGAGAAGCGGTACGGCGGAATCGATGCCGTGCTCGTCTGGGCGACCTATCCGAACATGGGTATGGATGATCGCAATCAGCACGATATGGTCCGCTCCATGCCCGGCGGAGTCGCCGGTGTGCAGCAGATGGTGGCGGACTTCCACCGGCGCGGGGTGCGAGTGCTTTTTCCGATGATGATGTGGGACCAGGGCACGCGCGATCCAGGGCCCTGGCCGCAGGCTATTGCGGAATTTATGAAGCAGTTGAACGCGGATGGCATCAACGGTGACACACAGGACGGTGTTCCTCTCGCATTTTCTCTAGCGGCAGAAAAAGCCGGACACCCTCTGGCTTTTGAGCCCGAGGGTTCTCCCGCCGACGAAGCACTCGCATGGAACGTCATGACCTGGGGACAGTACGAGTTCCCATTTACACCGGAAGTGGATCGGTTCAAATGGCTGGAAACCCGCCACATGGTCAACATTTCCCACCGCTGGAATCGCGATAAGGCAAACGACCTGCAATTTGCATTTTTCAACGGCGTCGGCTGGGAGAGCTGGGAAAACGTCTGGGGGATCTGGAATGGAATCACGGCCGCGCGACGGCGAAGCCACCCGTCGCATGGCCACCATCGAGCGCGGAGTTGCGCGCTTCCTCGTCAGCCCTGAGTGGGAGCCGCTCTATCCCATGACCCGTTACGGCATCTTTGCCAGCCGCTGGCCTCTCCGCGACCAGACGGTCTGGACCATCGTGAACCGCAACGAATACGACGTAGCCGGAAAGCAAATGTCGGTGCCGACAAAGGCTGGCGCCCGCTACTTCGACCTCTATCACGGGGTCGAACTCAAGCCCGATCATGAAGGCAGCAGCGACATATTGTCATTCCCGATCGAGGCCCACGGCTTCGGCGCGGTTCTCGCCACGAATGGAGAACCAGACGCTCATATGCAGGATCTGATGAAGCGCATGAAGACGATAACGGAGAAGCCCCTCTCCAGCTTCGATGGGATATGGAAGCCAATTCCTCAGCAGCTTGTTGAGATACCACCGACCAAACCGGCGTCCAGCGCGCCGAAGAGATATGGTCGCAATTCCCCGAGGCTCATTCATGTTCACTGTCCGCGGTATCGAGATCGAAGGCTCTAACGACGTCGGAGTCGACGTGCAGTATCCGTGGGAGGACAAGCCTCGACGCTTTCACGAGCACAAGATGGAGGTTCATCCCTTCTATATAGATAAGTATCCAGTTACAAATGCAGAGTTCAAGAAGTTCCTGGACGCGTCCCATTATCATCCGCAGAACGATCTGAATTTTCTGCGGGACTGGAAGAACGGAACGTATCCCGATGGATGGGCAAACAAGCCCGTAACGTGGGTATCGCTCGAAGATGCGCGTGCCTACGCGAAATGGGCTGGCAAGCGCCTCCCGCATGAATGGGAGTGGCAATATGCGGCGCAGGGCACGGATGGCCGCGTCTATCCGTGGGGAAATGCATGGCAGCAGGATGCTGTGCCCGCTCCCAGTCACGGCCGCACCCTCAATGCTCCCGATAATGTCGATGCGCACCCTTCCGGCGCCAGCTCCTTCGGCGTGAGTGGATATGGTAGGAAACGTATGGCAGTGGACTGACGAGTACACTGACGAACACACGCGCGCCGGTATCCTGCGCGGAGGCAGCCATTACCAGCCGCTCGGCTCCATCTGGTATTTTCCCCAGGCTTACCGCAATGATGAGCACGGCAAGTTGCTCCTGATGGCCCCCAGCTACGACCGTTCAGGCACCCTCGGCTTCCGCTGCGTGGAGGACACGCAGTAAAAGTCATGGCCTCGCAATACAAGTCAGCGAGGCAGTCTCCCGCATTCCGGTGTCACACCTTCAGAGATTCTTTCGCACTGGACTGAGACCGTGCTCGCGAAGGTGCCCCGGTTGTCTGGCGCACGATCAGGCTGGTATCGACGGGATGCGTCGCGTGGCGCGCAGAACCCACCTCGATGCGATGGCGAAGCGTTGAAAACGCCACCTGTGCAATGTCTGCACAAGACATACGTACTGTCGTCAGCGGCGGCAACATGAATTGTGCGATGTGCACGTCGTCGAAGCCGATGACCGATAGGTCGGCCGGCACCTGCTTGCCGGCTTCAAACAGGCAATGCAGCACCCCGATTGCCGTTAGATCATTCGAGCAGACGACAGCGGTTGGCGGCTGCGCTCGTGCCAGCAGTTCTGACATCGCTGCCATCCCGCCTTCCAGCGTGTGGTCGCCTTCGACGATCAGCTCTGGACGCAGCGTCTGGCGGTGCGCCCGCATCGCCTTCTCGAAGGCCTCGCGGCGAAGGCGCGCCGATGCCTGCTCAAGCGGGCCGCTGACGAAGGCAATGGTGTGATGGCCCAGTTCGACCAGGTGGGCCACAGCTTCCCGGATGCCTTCGTCATAGTTGACGCGCACAGCGTCGATCTTCGGAAAGGCGGGAGCGCCATCCATGACAACGAGCGGCACGGAGTGCGACGCCAGCTCTTCCAGGACCGGCGCCTCGCGGCCGAACATCATGACTGCGACCCCGTCTACCTTGCGCTGCAGCACGCGCCGCACGGACATCGCGATGCTGGCCGGATCATTTGGCGTGGAGGCGAGCAGCACCTCGTATCCGCTTTCTACAGCAAGCTGTTCGAAGCGCTGGATCAGCTCGGGGAAGAAAGGGTTCGTGATCTCGGTTACCATGAGGCCGATGATGTGGCTGCGCCCCGAAACCAGAGCGCGGGCCTGGGGGTCGGGCTGATAGTTGAGCTCCCGGACCGCGCGCCAAACACGCTCTGCCATCTCGCGGTTGACCGTACCCTTGCCGTTAGTGACGCGGGAGACAGTAGAGATGGAGACACCGGCCTTGCGGGCTACGTCCCGGATGTCCATTCGGGCGCGCGGCTTCTCCGCTTTTCCACGCTTCTGCATGGGGACGAGTATAGAGGCTGGCGCGCAGAAAACATCCCGGAAGGCTGAACCAAACCCGATCTGGAAAACGTTTCCTTCCGTGACTCCCAATGTGCGATACTGCTCCCCGCGACTGCTTCTCATTCAGCGGCCGCCAAACTCTCGAAGGATTTTTTATGGCCCTGGAAGCCCTCCGCTCCGCCGTGCTGGAGGCCAACCTCGAACTTGTTCGCCGGGGATTGATTCTGTACACCTTCGGAAACGCCAGCGGCATCGACCGCGAAAGCGGCCTGGTCGCGATCAAGCCCAGCGGTGTGCCATATGAAGAGCTGAAGCCTGCCGACCTGGTCGTAACCGATCTTCAGGGAAACATCGTGGAGGGGAGTCTGCGGCCTTCCTCCGATCTCGCCACCCATCTTTTGCTCTATCGAGCCTTTCCCGCCATCGGCGGCGTGGTGCACACCCATTCCGAGTTCGCCACCGCATGGGCCCAGGCTGGGCGGGAGATTCCCGCCTACGGCACCACCCACGCCGACTACTTCTACGGCCCCGTTCCCGTGACTGAAGAACTGACCGCAGAAGAGGTCGGCGACGATTACGTTCTGAACACCGGGCATGCCATCGTGCGCCGCTTCGAGAAACTCGATCCGCTGGCTGTCCCGGCGGTGCTGGTCGCGGGGCACGCCCCCTTCTGCTGGGGCCTAACGGCATCGGATGCTGTGCACAATGCCGTGGTTCTGGAGGCAGTCGCGCGCATGGCCTACTACACGTCAACCCTCAACGCGGCATGCCCCGGCGTGGCCCAGCATCTGCTGGACCGGCACTACTTCCGCAAGCATGGCGCGAAGCAAGACCTACGGACAGGAGAGGAACTGAAGGCACTACCTTGATCATGCCGCTCAACACGCTCTCACAAATCGGACTTCTTCTGGCCGCAGGCCCAACAAGCCGGTCGCTGGCCCATCTGGATTCGGTCGATGTCCTGGTCATCGCGATCTACTTCGCCATCGTTATCTTCATCGGCTTCTACCTGAAAGGCTCCTCGAACACCAGCGAGGAGTTCTTCATGGCCGGCCGCGAGATGACGGCCTGGATCGCCGGCCTCAGCTTCGTTTCGGCCAACCTCGGCTCGCTGGAACTGATGGGCTGGGCGGGCTCGGCATATCAGTACGGCATCCTGGCGGCGCACTGGTATTGGATCGGCGCCATTCCGGCGATGCTCTTTCTCGGCATCATTATGATGCCCTTCTATTACATCTCGAAGACGCACTCGGTACCCGGCTACCTGCACCTGCGTTATGGCGACGGGACGCGCGCGCTTTCCGCGGTCAGCTTCGCCTTCATGACGGTGCTGATGAGCGGCATCAATATGTACTCGATGGCGCTGGTGATGAAGGTGGTGCTGGGCTGGAACCTGAACTTCAGCATCTGGGTATCGTCCGTCACGGTTGCAATCTATGTCGCGCTCGGCGGGTTGCGGTCGGCGATCTTCAATGAGGTGCTGCAGTTCATCCTCATCTGGGTCGGCGCGCTGCTGATTCCGATTCTGGGCATGATCGAGGTCGGCGGTTGGACCAACCTGCGCCATCAGATCCTCACCAATCTCGGGCGCTCCGATTACGTTCATCTCTGGAGCACTACCGGCCACTTTCACGACAACCCGATGGGCATCCACTGGACTGGCCTCGTCTTTGGACTGGGGCTGGTGATCAGCTTTGGCTACTGGACCACGGATTTCCTGGTGGTACAGCGCGTGCTTTCCGCGCACAACCTTCGCGCCGCGCGCCTGTCGCCCATCATCGGCGCGGCCTTCAAAATGGCGGTGCCGTTCATCGTGATCTTGCCCGGACTGCTGGCGCTCTCCGTCCTGCCATTTCACCTGGTGGGTGAAGCACAGGCCGTGGCCACCGGCCAGCACAGCTATAACGAAGTGCTGCCGCTGATGCTGGTGCGCTACTGCGGACCGGGACTCCTCGGCCTGGGCGTTACCGCGCTGATCGCCGGATTCATGTCCGGCATGGCAGGCAATGTCAGCGCCTTTTCGACGGTCTGGACCTACGATCTCTACGGCGCGTTCATCAACAAACGCGCTTCGGACAAACACTACGTCGCGATGGGGCGCTGGTGCACCTTCGTTGGCGTGCTCATCTCGGTCGGCACGGCCTACCTGGTGCAGCACGCCGCCAGCATCATGGATTACGTGCAGGGCCTCTTCAGCTTCTTCATTGCGCCTCTTTTCGGCACCGTGATCCTGGGCATGCTATGGAAGCGCACGACCAAAGCCGGCGGGTTCTGGGGACTGCTGGCCGGCACTTGCACGGCCATCGGACTATGGGGCTGGGTGCGCGTGGACCACGCGGCGCTCCGCTATGTCGCGCTCTCGCCCGACGCCAAAACCATGGCCGAGGATATGTATCGCGCGCTCTGGTCGTGGCTGGTCTGCGTCATCGTAACCGTAATTGTGAGCTATCATGACCAAGCCAAGGCCCGTCTCCGAGTTGGCGGGACTGGTGTACGGCGCTTCGCCGCTTCCCGAAGAACATGACGATTACTGGTATCAAAAGCCCATCGTGTGGGCCTGCGTGGTCTTTGTCATCTTCCTCGCGCTGAACATCATCTTCTGGTAAAGGAGCAGCCGCAATGCGAGCAACAATGTCGATCTGGTTCTTTGCAGGCATCATGCTGCTGGCCTACGGAATCGTCATCCTTGCAGCGGGTCTGTGGGAGTTGGGTCATCCGCTGGCCCATCCGCCCGCGCTTTCAGCCATCTGCATGCTCCAATCTGGTGGGGAGCGCTGCTGGGAGTATCCGGCGCCTTCTACACGATTAGATTCTGGCCGCGGCGTTAGCGCTCCGGCCATCGCAAAGCAGACAATGATTCTGCAAGTGAAGAAAGATTGTGGGTTCAGATATGCCAAAACTGTTAACGCTTGCATTGATTGTTGGAAACCGCGGCTTCTTTCCCGGACCACCTCGCCAAAGAAGGCAGAGAGGCGATGATCGGCGTGCTGGAAAAGGCCGGCATACGGGTGATCGCGCTGACGCCGGAGCAGTCGAAATTCGGCGCAGTGGAAACGCCGGATGAAGCGCGCCGCTGCGCGGAGCTCTTCCGCAAGCATCGCGAAGAGATCGACGGCATCGTCGTGACGCTGCCGAACTTCGGCGAGGAGCGGGGCATCGTGGATGCAATCCGCCACTCAACGCTGCAGGTACCGGTGCTGGTCCAGGCCACGCCCGACCGCACGGACGACATGAAGATCTCCGACCGCCGCGACAGCTTCTGCGGCAAGATGTCGGCCTGCAACAACATGATGCAGTACGGCATTCCCTACTCCATCACCTCGCTGCACACCTCCGCGCCCAACTCCGAAAGCTTCGCGAAAGACCTTGGCGTGGTTCTGTGCCGTTTGCCGGATCGTGCGCGGCTTCCGCAATCTGCGCATCGGCTCCATTGGCGCTCGTCCCGCCGCGTTCAACACTGTTCGCTATTCGGAGAAGCTGCTCGAGCGCTCCGGCATCTCCGTCGAGCCGCTCGATCTGTCGGAAGTCTTCGGCCGCATCGACCGGCTGAAGGACACCGATGATGTTGTCCAGGCCAAGCTGGCTGCGATCAAGAACTATGTCTCCACCAACAACATTCCCGAACCCGCACTGCTGAAGATGTCGAAGCTGGGCGCGGTGATCGAAGGCTGGATGAAGGAGACCTACTGCACCATCTCCGCCATCCAGTGCTGGACCTCGATGGAGGAGTATTTCGGCGTGGTGCCCTGCACGGTCATGAGCATGATGAGCGAAAACCTCTTTGCTTCCGCATGCGAGGTCGATGTCTGCGGCGTCGTGGGCATGCACGCGCTGGCGCTGGCCAGTGAAACGCCAAGCGCGCTGCTGGACTGGAATAACAACTACGGCAGCGATCCCGACAAGTGCGTCTGCTTCCACTGCTCCAATCTGCCGAAGCACTTCTTCGAAGACGTGATCATGGATTTCCAGGCGATCATCGCCGGCACAGTGGGCAAGGAGAACACCTTCGGCACCTGCGTGGGCCGAGTGAAAGCCGGGGCGATGAGTTTTGCCCGCTTCTCGACCGACGACTTCCATGGCCGTATCCGCGGCTATGTCGGGCAGGGCGAGTTCACGCGCGATCCGCTGGAGACCTTCGGCGGCGCGGGCGTCGCATACATCCCGAAGCTGCAGAAGCTGCTGCGCTACATCTGCGAGCAGGGATTCGAGCACCATGTCGCCGCCAATTTCTCGCAGTCGGCCAGCGCCGTCTACGAGGCCGCGATGCGCTATCTCGGCTGGGACATGTACTACCACAATCAGCCGGAGGTCTAGACCGACGTGCCTATCGTAGCGGGCGTAGATTTCGGCACCCTGAGCGTACGCGTTACGCTGCTCGATAGCGATGCGGACGCCTCGGGCAAAGTGCGCGGGCGGCTCGGCACCGCGACGGCGGAGTATCCGCTGCATCGCCGCCGCGATGATCCCGATTACGCCACGCAATCGCATGACGACCAGATGGATGCGCTGGTCAAGGCCATGCGCGCGGCGTTGGAGGAGACAGGCGGTGCGCGGTGGCGACGTCGTCGCCCTGGCGCTCGATACGACCGGATCGAGCGTGGTGCCCGTCGATGCCAAATGCAGCCGCTGTCTGAGTACTACCTGTGGTGCGATCACCGCGCGAAGAAAGAGGCGCAGCAGATCACCGCGCTCGCTCATGCCGAAAAGCTTGAAGCGATCGACTGGTGCGGCGGCGTCTACTCGCACGAGTGGGGCTTCGCGAAGCTGCTGCACTTCCTGCGGCACAATCCTGATAAGCGCGCCGCCTTCGCAAGCGCCTTCGAGCATTGCGACATGGTGGCCGCGACGCTCTGCGGCATCACCGATCCGAAGCAGGTGAAGCGCAGCGCTTGCGCCATGGGCCACAAGTGGATGTGGAATCCCAAGTGGGATGGCCTGCCGCCGCAGTCGTTTCTTTCCAAGCTGGACCCGCTCTTCGACGGTGTGCGCGAAAAGCTCGCAGGCGAGTACGTCACCTCCGATCACATCGCAGGCCATCTCTCCGCGGAGTGGGCGGATGCGCTCGGCCTGCGCGCAGGCATTCCGATTCCGGTGGGCGCATTCGACGCGCACTGGGATGCAATCGGCGCTGGCTGCCGCGAGGGCGATGTCGTCAACGTAGTCGGCACGTCCACCTGCATCATCGCCATGGAAAAGCGGACCACGCTGGTCCCGGGTGTTTGCGGCGTGGTACCGGGCAGCGTGCATCCGGGTTACACCGGCATCGAGGCCGGCCTTTCGGCCACCGGCGACATCTTCGAAGCCATCGCCAAGCGTGCCGGCGCCAAGGTAAAGGATCTCTCGCAGGGACTCGAGCGTTATCGCGCGGGCCAGACCGGGCTGCTGCGTCTGAGCTGGGACAATGGCGACCGCACCGTGCTGGTCAATGCAGAGCTCGGCGGCGTCACGCTCGGCTGGAATCTGGTGCACACCGCGCAGGATGAGTTGTTCGCCGCCATCGAAGGCACGGCGTTTCACACGCGCATCATTCTGGAGCGCATGGCGGAGAATGGCGTCCCGGTGGAGCGCATCATCAACGGCGGCGGCATCCCGCAGCAAAATGCGGTGCTGAACCAGGTCTACGCCAACGTGCTGAACAAGCCGGTGCTGGTGCCGGATGGCACGCCAACCAGCCTCGGCTCCTGCATCTTCGCGCTGCTTGCCGCTGGCGCAATCTCCTCTGTCGAGCAGGGCCAGTCGATGCTGTGCCTGCCGCATCGCACCTTCCTTCCACAGCCGGAAGCAGTCAGCGATTTATGACCGCCTCTTCGCGCTATATCGCGCGGTCTACTTCGCGCTCGGCACGTCCGGATGCTACGCCGGCACGCGCTGGGCACCGTTCTGCCGGAGCTGAAGCGCATAGCGGCGGAAGTCAGCTCCTCTCCCAAATTGCAACCTGCGCTGCAGTAAATCCCACAGCGGGAATTAGATTCTCCAAATGTTTGCCTGCAGTGGTAATTTCTTGCCAAGCCAGCCGATAAGACCTCTGAGCGAGCAGTTCGTGCCCGCTCAGAGGAGCGCCCATGACCTGGGGACGATGGACATTTATAGCGTTCGGCCTGCTGATTCTGTGCTTTCTGCTGGCCTGCACATCAGCCCCGGCAGAATCGGCCTCTGAGGCATCGAACCTGCCGTATTCCTCGTCACTCCAACCCATTATCTCCTGCGGCTCGGGTACGTGTCGCGCTGCCGGAGCAGGGACGTCCCCACCTGCTGGATGATGCCTTGTACGCCTCCATCGCCGGGTATCGCACCCTCGACTATCTCAGCACGCGTCGCGCACTGGCAGGCGGCGCGCGCGAGGTGGTTCTTCCCGCAATGGGTCGTAGCCAACCGCAGCACGTTTATCGCATTCGAGGGACTTGCTACCGCGAGTGAAGTCGGCGGGTCCGTGTGGCTCATCCGGCACGGCCACCGGCGCATGGCGCGCGCCATGAATGTCGTGAGCATCGGCCTGGGTACGCAGGCAGTTGTCCATAACTACACCGAGCCGTTTGTGATCCAGCAGCCATAGCCCCGTGCCTGATTTCTTCGCGAATCTCTGTTGCGCGAGTCGCTGGAGTGTGCGATAACTACGTCATGCGTAGTACGCGACACGTAGTAGATGGCGAGAGCGGGGCGGCCTGGGGCATTATTCCGATCCACCGCTGCTTGTGCTCGCCAGTTTGGCCGACGGCCCGAAGCATGGGCACGCCATGATCGAAGATATCGAGCGGCTGTGTGGGACCCGGCTCGGACCGGGAACGCTCTATGGGGCGATCGCCCGGCTGGAACAACAGGGCTGGATTGCGCCTCTTCCCCCCGAAGAGCGGCGCCGGCCCTATCGCATTACCGCCGAAGGCCAACGCGTCCTCCGCGCAAGGCTGACCACACTACAGCAGTTCAGCAAAGCCGGACTCCGCCGATTGGAGATTTTGTGAACGGCTGGCTTGCTCGCCTGCTGACGCGGCTCTATCCCCGTGCGTGGAGGAACCGCTACGCAGAAGAGTTCGAGCAGCTGCTCCGCAATGAACGAGGCGGCATGCGCACTTCTGCAAACGTCGTCTGCTCGGCGGTCTATGAGCGCGTCTTCCCAACGCAAGGAGGCGAAATCGGATCCCCACAGCCGTACTTTCGGCGCGATGATGAAGCAGCCAACAGCATTTCTTCCGCTGGCAATGTCACTCGGCGCACTGGCGACCGTATGTATCGCCGTAATGTACGGCATTGCTCATGGCGCCCACGGCATTGTTCGTGAACCCGATGAGGGAACCGCGGCACATATCTGGCAATTACTGATGGCAGGGCAGTTGCCAGTACTACTCTTCTTCGCGATCAAATGGCTGCCGCGCGCTCCAAGGGCAAACGCTCTACGTCCTAGCGTTGCAGGCTGGGGCGGTGCTTGCAGCTATGGCGCCCGTTTATTTCTAGGCTTGTGAGTGCAACATCTCCGTAGGGGCGCGGATGAGATGTTGGTAGTTCCGCTTCGGGAACCGGTGTTACCGAACCCGCTTCCGGAGAACTTCCTCACTTCTGAAACAGCAGCGGAGTGAAATGAATCAGGTTGTCGCGCCAGACCATCCAGGTGTGGCGGCCTGGAGTTTCGATCACCGTCACAGGAATCTGCTGCTGCTTCAGCCATCGCGGTGAAAGCACGGTTCGGCGTGATGAGATGATCGTCCGTGCCGCAGGCGACCCATAGCAACTTGAGCCGGTCCTTCTTCTGCACCTCTGAGGCGAGATTGGGGAAGGCCCGGTCAAGGTCCTCCTTGTCAGGCACGGCGGAGGAGAAGGCTCCGACATAGGCGAAGTCGTCCAGGTGGTTGAGGCCGGTGCGCAGGCTTTCGCCGCCGCCCATCGAGAGGCCGGCGATGGCGTGGTCCTTACGGTCCTTCGAGATCGAATACATCTTCTCTGCCTGCGGCTTCACTTCGTTGAGCAGGATCTGCGTGTACTGGGTGAAGTTGCGCTCCACCAGCGCCTTGTCCTGCCATGCGTTCCAGGTGTGGGTGATCATGTCCATGGTGCCGTAGCCGAGCGGCATCACGACGATCATCGGCTTGATCTTGTTCTGCGCGATCAGATTGTCGAGGATGACGTTCGCGCGACCGACCGCGGTCCATCCGCTCGCGTCGTCGCTGTAGCCATGCAAAAGATACAACACCGGGTACTTTTTCTTCGGGTTGTAGTCCGGTGGCGTGTAGACGAAGAAGTCGCTGGCGCGGCCCAGTGTTTGCGATTGGTAGAAGTGGTGGTGGATGACGCCGTGCGGGACGTTCTGCACATCCCAGTCCATCGGCTGCGGGCCGGGGACTTCGATTTCGTTCTGCACGTTGAGCAGGTTGGGCTTGATGCTCACGTTGCCCGGGTCCAGATACGCGATGCCATCGGCGCGGAAGCCGTAGCCGTAGAGCTCCGGCTCGAGCGGCGCGGTGGTCAGGGTCCAGACGCCGTCCGCGCCCTGGGTCATCGGCTGCGGATCGGCGCCTTCCAGGTCGAGCATCACTTCCTTTGCGCCGGGCACGGGGAAGTGGAAGGTGATCGTGCGGTCCGGGTTGACCGTGGGGCCGGTCGGATGCTGCCGCGGCAGTTGTGCGGTCGCTCGCTGCGGCGGAGTGTGTTCGTTGTGCACGGTGGATTGAGCGGGAAGCATGGCCGGCAGAAAAAGCAGCGCGGCTGGAACAAGAGAGGCAGCGCGGGAAAAGGCTTTCATGTCGCCCAACAGTCTAGAGCATTTCTGGGGAAAATGCGTCGTCACGCAGAAAGGCGGCAGACGATCGTCTGCCGCCTTTGCCGGAATGCCGGGCTTACTTCTTGGCCGGAGCCGGTGCCTGCTGATGAATCGGCGCAGTCGGCGTGCCTTCAAGGACCGAGCCGCCGCCGGCGTGCTTGCCGATCAGCACGAATAGCGCGATGGAAGTGACCATAAAGATGATGGCGCCCCAGGTGGTGAGCTTGGTCAGCATGTTCGCCGCGCCGCGCGGGCCGAATGCAGTCTGCGATCCCTGACCGCCAAAGGCGCCGGCGAGATCGGCGCTCTTGCCCTGCTGCAGCAGGATGACGGCGATCATGAAGATGGAGACGAGGACGTGAATGATGGTCAGGAGAATGATCATGCGACTGCTTTCTCAAAGAATCTCTGGTGCGGAAGAGGGGACTTGAACCCCTATGCCTCTCGGCGCCACCCCCTCAAGATGGTGTGTCTGCCAATTTCACCACTTCCGCACTTGTAATCGACGCAATTTCAGTTACTTACCGGAGCGAGTCTGAGGGCAATTGCGACCGCACCGGATCCTGCTGACTATGTGCTTCCCTCCCGCTCCGCAGACCTGCTTTCGAGCAGGCTGAGCCCTTAGCCGGACAGGCATAGCGCAACGTCCTTTTGATGGTATCGTGCCCCGCGATGTACTGCAACGGAAACAGCAACCGCATTGTCGCCCTTCCGAAGGAAGTCTGCCGCAATCCGTGCTCCCGGATGTGGAGGGTTTTGTCTTCGTACGTAGCACCCCGTCGGCTCCGGGCACCAGGTTCGCGAGGCCCGCACCGTCAAGTGTCGCAAACATGATCGGCTCTCCGCGCCCTGCCGGTGGGCTTAGCGCAGTTGCATCGAACCCTTCATGTCAAAGAAGCAAAACCATACCGATATTTCCGCTGCTGCGAAGAAACTGCTGGGCTTTCCTTCTTTACGGGCGGGGCAGGAAGAGGCGATCCGATCTCTCCTGGATGAACACGACGCTGTCGTAGTGCAGCCGACCGGCTCCGGCAAGTCAGCCATTTATCAGATCGCCGGAGCCTTACGAAAAGGTTCCACGGTCGTCGTCTCTCCGCTCATTGCGCTTCAAAAAGACCAGGCTGAGTTCATTGAAACCAGAAATTTGAAGGACGCCGCCGTTGTGAATTCCACCCTCTCCGCTGGAGAGCAGCGCGATGTGTTCGAACGCATAGAAGAAGGCCAGGTCGAGTACATCTTTCTAGCTCCGGAGCAGCTTCGGAAAAGCGAAACGGTCGAGCGGCTCAAATCTGCTCATATCTCGCTCGTTGCGATTGACGAAGCACACTGCATCAGCCAATGGGGGCATGACTTCCGGCCTGATTATCTCGAACTCTCGCACGTCATTGAAGCTCTCGGCCACCCTCCCACACTCGCCATGACAGCAACGGCATCGAACAAGGTTCGTGAAGAGATCATTGAAAAACTAGGATTGCGAAGACCGCGTGTGTTTGTCCATGGTTTTGACCGCCCCAACATTTCTCTCCGTGTCGATACCTTCTCTTCCCAGGAAGAAAAACGAGAGGCTGTATTGCGGCGGGTCGAGTTTGCGGAAAAGCCCGGGATCGTCTACGTATCCACGCATAAGAACGCTGAATTGATCGCGAGCGAACTGCAGCAACGAGCCGTGGACGCGGTCTTCTATCACGGCGGTCTGAAAGCGAAAGAACGGGATGCTATTCAGGATCGCTTCATGAGCGGAGACGCGCCTGTGATTGTCGCCACCAATGCTTTTGGCATGGGCGTTGATAAGGCCGATGTCCGATTTGTCTATCATGCGGACGTCAGCGAATCCCTCGATGCTTACTATCACGAGATTGGTCGCGCCGGGCGAGACGGTCAACCTGCGGAGGCCGTGCTGTTCTATTGCGCGCGGGATATCGGTGCCCAACGATACAAAACCGGAAGCGGCCTCATCGATCAGGACAATCTGGAGTCTGTCGTCAACGCCTTGGCCGGCGATGAGGGCGCGACAAGGCCGGAAGACCTGGCGCGTGAAACCGGGCTTTCGACGCGGAAAGTGAGCAATCTCGTTCACAGGCTCGAAGAAGCAGGCTCGGTGAAGCAGACGTCGTCCGGTGGCATTGAAATAGCGAACGGGCAATCTGTCGCGGAGATCACAGAGGCGGCTGCCGAACAGCAGCAATTCCAGAAAGACTTGCGGAAGCGGCGCTTGGAACAGATGCAGGAATATACGGAATGCCGCACCTGCCGTCGAGAATATCTACTGCGCTATTTCGGCGATGATTTCACCGGACCCTGTGGCAATTGCGATCGCTGCAGTGATGTTTGATCGCAGCTCTGCTCACTAGGGCTGGTTCGTTCCCCTAAGCTGGCTTCGCGACTTGATTCGTGGTCAATTTGACGACGTCGGTCACCTCGGCGGAGATGCATGTCTGCGTTCCATTACCCGAGTGGTCGCCGGCACTGGAAAGCGGCGCTCGGTCAAGCTTCCCGGGTGGCTTTGAATCCGGCGCTCTCGATGAAGCCCACCAGGGACTGCTCAGAAGTCAATTTCGGGTGATAGGTCACGCGTCGCGATGCTCTCCGGATAGCTGGCCTTCACCCGGATGACGCCTCGTTCCTTTTGGAGCAGCGTCTCCAGCCCGACCGCGCAGGTGATGCAGGTAAATCCGCTGATGCGGAAGGTTACGGTCTTCTGCTCCGCGAGATCCATGCCTTCCATGGCGACCACGCCGCCAACGCCGGCGAGCGTCATCATTCCGAGAAATCGTCTGCGAATCATCTTTGCCTCCGTTAGCTATCGGGCAGCGGCCAGTCCGGGCTGGTAGCGCCACGGGGTCTGACTGCTGGCAACACTGGAAAAGCGAGTGTCGGTGTATTCGGAAAATTCAATCTTCTTCTTCAGCACGCCGGTCTCGATCATGAGGTCGCGCACCAGGTCGAAATCAGCCTTGCGCGGCGCGAGCTGGCTGTAAACGACGCGATCAAGCGGTTTGGTGAGCGCCCAGCGCAGCAGCGCCGGCTTCTGGTTGTAGTAGAAGCGGCCCACGAAGTCTGCAGCGTCTTCGCGCTCCGGTTTGCCTTTGTCCAGCCACAAGCCGGAGCGCGCAATGCCGTCTACTAGTTCCTGCACCACCGCGGGTCGTTGATCGATCAGGTCCTGACGGACAACGAGAATGCAGGACATGTAGTCAGGCCAGTAGTCCTTTGCCTGAAAGAGGACGCGACCGAATCCGGCCATCTCGGCCTGCGAGGGAAATGGTTCACCCATGACGAATCCGTCGATGGCTCCTGCGCGAAGCGCGCTGGCGACATCCGGCGGGGCCATCTCCAGCATCCTGACGTCGGTGGGTTTCAGGCCGGCGAGCTTCATTGCACGGATAAGCATGAGGCGTTCGTCGGAAAATCGGCTGGGAATCGCAATCGTGAGTCCGCGAAGGTCAGCGACGCTTTTGACGGGGCCATTCTTTCGCACAACCATGGCGCTACCGTAGCGATGGCCGAGATAAACCACCTTGATGGGGACACCTTGCGCTTTGAGTGCGATCGCGAGCGGAGCGACGATGAAGGCGGCCTGGACCTTGTTGGAGATGAGCGCTTCCTTGATTTCGGGGAGGCCCTGAAATAAGCGCGGGATGAAGATCTCCCCGTTGTGCGAGAACTTCGAAATGTAATCCGTAACCGGGCAGGTGAGCTGGCACGTCACCGGAATGTAGGCAACGGTAATCTTTCGCTCGGCGATCGGGCGGTAGTCGTTGAGAACGGATGCCCAGTTCACGTTGAGCCAGCCGTGCAGCGCAGTGATCACCGCAATCCACGCGACGGCAAGAACGATCAATTTGGCTTTAAGACTCATGACGAAAGCCCCAGCGAACGGACTTGATACGCTCCAGACCGCGGAAAAGAAAATCGAGCGCGAGCCCGATGATGCCGATGAGCAGCATGGCGGCGACGACCAGATCGTAGCGCTTGCCGGAATTTCGCGAGTCGATGATGAGAAATCCCAGGCCGGAGTCGACGGCTACCATCTCGGCGGCCACAACGACGAGCCAGGCGATGCCGAAAGCGATACGCAGGCCGACGAGAATGTTGGGCAGAGCCGCCGGAAAGACGACACGCCCCAGCAGTTGCAGCGGGCTCAGGCCGAAGTTACGTCCGGCGCGGCGGAAGACAGAGGAAACGTTGTTTACCCCGTCCACGCAGGAGACCACGATAGGAAAGAAGGCGCCGAGGAAGATGAGCGCCGTGGCGGCGTGGTCTCCAATGCCAAGGAAGAGAATCGCGACCGGTATCCAGGCGATGGGGCTGATAGGGCGGAGTAGCTGGATGGCGGGATTGACGACCTTATTGAGCTCCGGGTACCAGCCCAGGGCGAGCCCGAGCGGAATGCCCGAGAACGGCGGCCAGTCCGAAGCCAATGGCAACGCGGCGAAGGGAATCGGCGATGTCGGCCCAGAGGACGTGAGCCTGAACCAGCTCGATCAGGCCTTTCTTCACTTCGAGAGGAGATGGAAGAACCTTTGTGCCGGACCACCGCACGGCAAAGTACCAGCCGGCAAGCAGCAGTGCGAAGGTGATCGCAGGCAATACGAATTTTTCCCACTTTCCCGGGGACTGAAGCGGCCTCATATCCTGTGAGCCAATCCAATCTGCGCAAAGATGCCGTCGCGAAGCTCAAGATAACGAGCGGAGCTGATATCGCGCGGATGTGCAATGTCGATAGTGACGATTTGCTGGATGGTAGCGGGGCGTGCGCTCATCACCACGACGCGATCCGCAACTGCACCGCTTCGTCGATATCGTGAGTGACGAAGACGATCGTTTTTCGCTCCGCCTCCCAGATGCGAAGCAGCTCGCGGCGCATAGTGAGCCGTGTGATCGAGTCGAGCGCGCCGAATGGCTCGTCCAGGAAAAGCATGTCCGGATTGACGGCCAGAGCGCGGGCGACTTCCAGCCGCTGCTTCATGCCGCCCGATAGCTCCGAGGGATACGCCTTCTCGAAGCCCTGCAGACCAACCATGCTGACGTAGTGCGCGATGCGGCGCTCGCGCTCCTCGCGAGACAGCTTCGCGAGCCCGAATCCAATATTCCCCTCGACCGTGAGCCAGGGGAAGACGCCGCGCTCCTGAAAGACGAAGATGCGCCGCGGGTCCGGGCCCTGCACGACTTCGTTGTCCACGCGGACTTCGCCGCTGGTGGGGGAGAGAAATCCCGCCATCGTGTTCAGCAGTGTGGATTTTCCGCAGCCGGAGGGCCCGAGCAGGCAAACGAACTCACCATTCGCGACGTTGAGATTGATGTTGTCTAGGACAGGGACCGCGTTGCCATCGCGATGGAAAACCATGCTGAGGTCATGCGTGCTCAATTTGGCTTTGCAGCGCAGATTCGCGTGCTGCCGGATCGGCGCCCGCTGTTTGCGTGGATGTTGGCACTAGTCCTCCGAATAGCTCCACCGGAACGATGGGACCCGTTCCAGTGAGCGCATGGCTATGTCGAGCAATAGCCCAATGACGCCAATGACCACCATACCGGCAACCACCAGATCGTAGCGATTGCCTGCGTTCCGCGCGTCCACGATGAGAAAGCCGAGTCCGGAATTCACAGCGATCATCTCCGCAGCGACCACCACCAGCCATGCCACGCCGAGCGAAATCCGCAGCCCGATGAGAAGCTGTGGGATGACGGCAGGGTAAAGCACGCGGCGCATCAGATCGAAGGAGCGAAGACCGAAATTCCGGCCCGCGTTTACGTACACATCCGGAATGCTCCGCACGGCATTGATCGCCGTGAGCAGCAGCGGAAAAAAGCAGCCCAGGAAGATGAGAAAGATGGCGGAGAGATCACCGACGCCGAACCAGAGGATGGCGATCGGAATCCAGGCGAGCGGCGAGATGGGCCGCAGCACTTCCGCCACTGGGCTCAGCGCCAGTTCAGCCCGGCGGTACCAGCCAATGGCGAGGCCCAGAGGAATCGCTATGACTACCGCGAGCCCGAAGCCCCACGTGACCCGGAAGAGGGAGGCGACGACGTACTTGAAGAGCAGGCCGTGCCGCAGAAGATCGGAGAGGCCGCCCACCACCTGCCACGGGCTCGGCAGCAGTTGTCCCGGATGCCGCATGATCGCGATCTGCCAGACTGCAAGCAGGACGGCAATGAAAATCACTGGACGAAGCCGGACGAGCGATTTCAATTCCGTCGTTCTCCCTTATCCATTGCGCTGGAGCCGCTTTCCACGATTGGCGGATAGGTTTGAGATTCCGTACGATCCTAACTGTGTATGTTCGTTGTGCGAATCGACCGAAAGATTTAGCTCGATCTCCTCCCAAAGGCGCTTGCCCTTGTTCATGAGGCTAGCAAAGATGAGTCTTGCGGCTGCCAGCCCGCCTGCGTGCGCCTCCATCACGGTCCCTCGCGATCCGCCCAGCCGAGAAATAGGTAAGGAAAAGAGCTTCCGCGAGTTCGCATCGATTGGCCTGAACAAAGTTAGGATTGTGGAGGCATGAAGAGTCTGGCGGTTCGGCAGCAGGGTCGCGGCGGCTTGGGTAGTTTGACAGATACTTCGTCGAGGCTGCCCTCATCGGCAGGCCGCAAGAGCGGTTGCCTCCTGCTGATTGTAGTGATGTGCACGATGCCTCTTTTCATATCCGCCTGCCGCTCGAAGGAGCGTCTGCCTGAAGTGGGATCGAAGACCTATGCCGATTTCGTTTCCGCGTTCTACATCGGTCTTGCGGGCCTGCAGGTGGGAGACGATGTTCGCGCCGATGCGAAGCTGCAGCAGGCAACGGAGCTTGTTCCGGCAGAGCCGGCGGGGTGGATCGACTGGGGCGTGCTTGCGTTGCGGCAACGCAACTTCGATCCCGCAGCACAGAGGCTGGAGCGCGCGCACACGCTGGCCCCGAACTGATGATCGCGTCGACTATCTGTTGGGTCTTCTTGAAGGAGACCGCGGAAATTCAGCGACCTCTATCTCCTACCTGCATCAGGCGATTGCGCGGAATCCGCGCAATCTGCGCGCGCTGTACAGCTTGGCGACCCAGGTCGAGCGGCAGGGAAACGAAAACAGCGATGCGGAGTTGCAGAATATACTCGAGCAGATTCTGAAAGTGCAGCCGGGAAATCTTGCCGTGCTGGTCGACCTGTGCCGCGTTGCTGCGAAGCGCGGTGACGCGGCGACGCTCCGTGCAACGGTTGCCGAGATCGCGACTCGTGCCCAGGGCTGGCCTCCGGAGATACAACAGCAGCTCCAACAGTTGCAAACGGCCGCCGCCGGTCCGTCTCCGCGTTCCGCCGCAACCCGCTCCACCTTTCTTCGCAACGTGCTGATGCGGGAGCCGGAGTTTCGCGCGGATCTGTCTCAGATCATGGCGCAACCAGGCGAGGAAGCTCAGCCCGTCACGCGATTCCTCAAATTACCGAATCCACCCTCGCATCCGGCGGCTCCGGATTTTGCAATGACCTTCACGAACGAGCCGGTCACCGCGGCCCCCGCGGCCTCGTGGACCTGGGCGGGCGCCATTGCGCTGAATGGATCGGACGCGCCAGTAATCGCCGAAGCGAACGCTCGACGACTGCATCTGGCGACTGGGGCGGAGATGCCATTCCCGGGTACTGCAACTGCAAACTTGCTGCCGGAGAGCATTCTTCCGTTCGACTTCAATTACGACTTCAAGACTGACCTGTTGTTGGCCGGCGACAAGGGCCTGCGGCTATTCCGCCAGGACAGCCCCGAGCACTTCACAGACGTGACCGCCGGCATGAAGCTTTCCAGCGCTGTTACGAATGCTACCTATACGGGCGCGTGGGCAATAGACCTGGAGGCGGATGGCGATCTTGACGTTGTGCTGGGCACAAAGGCGGGGCTTCCATCCGTGCTGCGCAACAACGGCGACGGAACATTCGTTGTGGAGCATCCTTTCGCACGCGTCTCCGGCATTCGCCAGTTTGCCTGGGCCGATCTTAACGGCGACGGCAATCCTGATGCATCGCTGATCGACGGTTCCGGGACTCTGCGCGTTTTTCTCAATGAACGCACAGGGAAGTTCACTGAAGCCGCGCTGCCACGTTCCTTTACTGGCGTGAGTGCCATCTGTGTTGCGGATACCGGCAACGACGATCTGCTCCGTCTGCACCTGTTGTCAGCCGATGGCCATATTCTTTCGCTCTCCTATAACGACAACGGCCGGACGTGGACTGAGCACCAGCTTGCGCAGATGACTGGTCCGATCACAGGTGAAGTTCGGCTGCGCGCGGCGGATATCGACAACAACGGCGCAGTCGATCTGCTGGTTGTGCCGATCGCGGCGGGAACCAGCGCGCGAGGAGCGGATATCTGGCTTCAGGATGAAGCCGGCACATTCAAACCGATGGCGCAGCCGCAGGGACCGCCGATAGTGTTCGACACTGCTGATGTGCATGGGGACGGCCGCCTTGACCTGATAGGTCTGGATAACTCCGGCAAAGTGGTGGACGCGCGCAATCATGGCACGAAGAAGCTATCACTGGCAGACGATCCGGCCGCGCGCGCGTCAGGTCTCTGGAGATCAGCGGATCAATCCGTTCGGTATTGGCGGCGAAATAGAAATCCGTTCGGCACTGCTCTTGCAGAAGCAGGCGATCACGAGCCCGGTGCTTCATTTCGGATTGGGCCAGCAGCAGAGCGTCGATGTTGCTCGAATCGTGTGGCCGAACGGGTCGGTGCGCGCCGAGTTCGGACTGAAGGCGGACCAGCAGATCGTGACCGAGCAGAGACTGAAGGGTTCATGTCCGTTTCTGTTTGCATGGAACGGACAGCGGATGGATTTCGTGAAGGATTCGGTGCCGTGGGGCTCGGCGATTGGGTTGAAAATCAACTCGCTCGGCACGGCGAACATTGCTGCGACTGAAGAGTGGTACAAAATCGGCGGCGATCAACTGAAAACGCGCGATGGGTTTTACGATCTCCGCATCACCGGCGAGCTTTGGGAAACCTATTTCTACGACTCACTCTCGCTCATGACCGTGGATCATCCCGCGGGCACAGAGGTATTTACCGACGAGCGCTACGATGTTCCTCCGGTGAAGCTGGCCGTTACCGCAGTGGGACCGCCGCAGCCGATTGCTCGCGCTGTAGACGATACCGGCCAGGATGTAACCGCGATTGTGCGCAAGCTGGACGGCAACTATCTGGATACCTTTGGACGCGGACAATATCAGGGAGTGACGCGCGATCACTTTGTCGAGATCGATCTTGGCGATCGCATCCCGGAGAGCGGGCCGCTATGGCTCATCGCGAAGGGCTGGCTGCATCCGTCGGACTCGTCGGTAAACGTGGCGATGAGCCAAGGCAAGCATCCGCGTCCAGAGTGGCTAAGCCTGGAAGTACCCGATGGCCGCGGCGGATGGCGCGTCGCCAATCCAAACCTCGGATTCCCGGCCGGACGCAAGAAGATCTGCCTGATCGATCTCACCGGAATATTTCATCCGGGCATGCCTCACCGTCTGCGGCTTAGGACGGACCTGGAAATTTACTGGGATTCAATCGAATGGGCGCAGGGCCTGCCGAAGACTCCGATGAAGATTCAGCGGCTAGCGCCCAGCGTTGCCGATCTGCATTATCGCGGGTTCTCGGCCATCCATCAGGCCAACGCATCGTCGCCGGAGATACCCGACTACGATCACCTCGCAAGCACATCACCAATCTGGCGCGATCTGCCGGGCTTCTACACGCGGTTCGGCGATGTGCGTGAACTGCTGGCGCACCCCGACGACCGTTACGTCATCATGAATGCTGGCGACGAAATGACATTGCGCTTCGCCAATCCCGGGCCGCCGCCGGCGGGCTGGGTACGTGATTTTGTGATCGCGGGCGATGGCTGGATCAAAGACGGAGACTACAACACCGCAGATTCACAAACTGTTTTGCCGTATCCATATCACGCGCGAAAAGATTACGACGCCGCAGCGCCAGGTCGGCTGGAAGATGACTGGGAGTATCAGCACCATGCGAAGGATTGGGAGACATATCAGACACGCTATGTGAATGCGGAAGCATTTCGAAATGCTTTGCAGGACGGAGCTGCGCAGTGAAACGCAAAGCTCTATTGCAGGGCTTCCTGACGATCATCTTTCTTTGTCTGATCGCAACACCTCTCGTGATGCGTCACGTTTCTGCCAGGCATGCAGCAGCTTCGAAAACCGAACTCGATACCAAAGAGTCGCTCGCCCGGCATGGATTCCATTTAGAAGAGGTCTCGCACGCAGCCGGGATCGACTTTGTGCACCAGGCGCCGGTATTGGATGCGAAACTGGCGCACATCATGCCGGAAGTGGCCTCGATGGGAGCTTCCGTCTCTGTTGTGGATTTCGATCGCGACGGATGGCCGGACCTATACGTCACGAACAGCGCGATCGGAAGCCGTAACCGTCTTTACCGGAATATGCACGACGGCACGTTCAAGGATGTGGCGGACGATGCTCGGCATCGGCGATGTGAATCAATCGGGAACAGGCGTCTCGATGGGCGGGATCTGGGGCGACTACGACAATGACGGATATGAAGACCTGTTTCTGATCAAGTGGGGAAAACCGGAGCTCTTTCACAACGATCAGGGACGCGGATTTCACCGCGTCGATGTAGCAGCCTTTCCGCCGTGGATCAACGCAAATACCGCAGTATGGTTTGACTACGACGATGACGGTCTGCTTGATTTATTCGTAGGCGGCTATTATCCGGAAACTGTCGACCTATGGCATCTGACCACGACAAGGATGATGCCGGACAGCTTTGAATATGCCGACAATGGCGGCCGAAAGTATCTATTTCACAATCTGGGGAACGGTAAATTTGAGGAAGTCAGCGCGAAGGTAGGCATCAACAGCAGGCGGTGGGCGTTAGCGGCCGCGGCGGCCGATCTTTGGGGAACCGGACATCCCGACCTCTTTGTCGCGAACGATTATGGCGTCTCTGAGCTGTATTTGAACGACGGCAAGCGCTTCGAGGAGGTGGGCCGCCGTACCGGCGTGGGCTTCGCGCCTAAAAGCGGGATGAATGTAGCCTTTGGAGATATCTTCAACCAGGGAAAATATTCGGTTTATGTCTCGAATATTTCGGAAGACGGCGTCCTGATTCAAGGCAACAATCTATGGGTCCCCAAGGAAGGAACGGCCGGGGCGCACATTGAGTACACGAATCTCGCACGAGATATGGGCGTCGAACTAGGCGGATGGAGCTTTGGCGCTCAGTTCGGCGATCTGAATAATGATGGGGCGCTCGATCTCTTTCTGACAAACGGCTATGTCTCGCTTGATAGGAAGCGCAATTATTGGTACGACTTTTCCAAGGTTGCGGGTGGAAATGCAACCATCATTGGCGACGCAAAGGACTGGCCCGCGATGGATGGCCGCAGCTTGTCCGGATATCAGCAGAAACATGTCTGGCTGAATGACGGTGCGGGCAAATTCGTGGATGTCGCGCAGTCGGTGGGAGTGACCGATACGCATGATGGTCGCTCAGTGGCGCTCGCCGATCTATGGAACCGCGGAGTTCTGGACGTTATCGTTGCAAACCAGCGCGGGCCGTTGTTGTTGTACAAAAACACCGTTGTTCCTCAGAACGAGTGGGTGGAGTTTCAACTGGAAGGGACGAAGAGCAACCGAAGCGCAATTGGCGCACAGGTGACGCTGGAATGGAATGGGCAGAAGCAGATACAGCAGGTCTCCGGTGGAAGCGGTTTTGCCGCGCAGAATGATCGGCGTCTGCACTTCGGATTGGGGAAAAACCCGGTGATTGCAAGTGCTGTGATCCGCTGGCCCTCTGGTAAAATCCAGACGCTGCAAACGATCGTCCCAGGGCAGCTGTATAAGGTGAAGGAACCCTTATGAGCCAGCAGACGATGACCATGCCACCCCTGCCGGCCGGTCCTTCCGCCCATAACTGGCGTCGCCTGTTCACGCTTGAAAATCGGTTCGTTCCCCCTATCTTCATTACGCTGATTCTGCTCGCTGGGAATTTTTCTTTCGGCATTCTGGAAAGCTATACGAGAACCTTGCTGGCCATTGGCAGCGCAATCGTGGCGGAGCTTATCCTGGGCCGCATAATGATTGGCAAATGGCCTCATCTGGCCAGTGCCTACATTACGGGCATCAGCGTCGGCATCCTTCTCCGTTCGCCCGCGTTCTGGCCATATGCGCTGTGCTCGGTGATCGCTATTACTTCCAAATATGTAGTGCGCGTGAAACACCGCCATATCTGGAATCCGTCAAATTTCGGAATTTGCGTGATGCTGTTTCTCGCAGCCGAGTCTGTGGCTTCACTGAGCATTCAATGGGGTAACAACATCTGGGCGATGCTCGTGATCTGGTTGCTGGGATCGGCGATCATCTGGCGGCTGAAGCGGTTTCATATCTGCGCCGTCTATGTCCTCTCATTTCTTGTCTTCGCCCTCATACGTTCCTGGATCGTCGGTGATCCGTGGCAATCAGAGATATCCCCCATTACCGGGCCTGAGTATCAGCTCTTTATCTTCTTCATGATCACCGACCCGAAAACTACTGTGCGCTCCAGGCTAGGACAATGCGTTGTCGCATTTCTTGTGGCAGCCGTCGAGATGGTGATGCGGCTGGATCAAAGCATCTACGCGCCGCTATACGCACTGTTCGTCGTGGGCCCAATAGCCATGCTCGTTGAGATGTGGTGGAGCTCGCGGCGCTCGGCTGACGGAAATGCCGCATCTGCGCTCGCTGGTCCTTCGGTGGCGCACTGAAGTATTCCCGGCAGCACTGAGGAATTAACTGGATGTTTTTGCGAATGCCTGTAATCTGCGGTCTCTCATTACTGACATTGTCCGGCGTGGTGGCTTGCAGGCAGTCGCAGCCAAAGCCCGCACAGTCTCAGCAAACATCCAAGCCTGCATCCGCTCCCGTGAAACCGGTATCGAATCGCGCAATTGCTCCGGCGCCAATTGCTCGTCCATCCGGCCCAATCCGGTTTGTCGACGTAACGCAATCCGCAGGCATTCATTTCCGCCACAACAATGGCGCATACGGGAAGAAATATCTGCCGGAGACAATGGGTAGCGGCGTCTGTGCGATCGATTATGACGGCGACGGCTGGCAGGACATTCTATTTGTGAACTCTATGGACTGGCCGGAGCATAAGACTTCTACTTCCACGCCGGCCCTTTATCACAATAATCACGACGGGACCTTCACCGACGTCACGCGCGCGTCCGGACTTGCGAAAGAGACGTACGGCCTGGGTTGCGCAGTCGGAGACTTCGACAACGATGGCCGCGATGATCTCTACATTACCGCCCTCGGCGGCAACTATCTGTTTCACAATCTCGGAGGAGGACGCTTCGCCGATGTGACCGCGAAGGCCCGCGTGAAGAATGCTGGTTTCTCAACGGGTGCGGTGTGGATTGATTATGACAACGATGGGAAGCTGGATCTTTTTGTCTCGCACTATGTCGATTGGTCGGAGGCGTCCGATCAGTTCTGCACGCTTGACGGCAAGAACAAATCCTATTGCACGCCCGAGTTATATAAAGGTCAAAGTTCAGCCCTTTTTCATAACCTGGGACACGGAGTCTTCCAAGACGTAACGAAGAAGGCCGGTCTATTCGATCCATCCAGCAAAGCTCTGGGAGTGGCGCTGCTCGATTACGATGACGACGGCTGGATGGATCTGTTTGTCACGAACGACACGCAGCCAAACAAGCTCTACCACAACAACCACAACGGCACGTTTACGGAGAGCGCGTTTGCCGCCGGCGTCGCGTTCAGCGATGCGGGTAAGGCGCGCGCAGGCATGGGCACGGATGCCGCAGACTATGACCTCTCCGGGCGGCAGGGACTTGTTATCGGAAACTTCGCCAACGAGAGCATCGCGCTTTATCACAACGACGGCTCAGGTCTTTTTACAGATAAGTCAGATGCATCAGGCATCGCAGGTCCGTCTGCAAAATCTCTTACCTTCAGTGCATTCTTCTTCGATTACGATCTGGACGGCCTGCCGGATATCTTTGCGGCCAACGGACACGTGGCAGACGATGTTCGCCTGACCCAGCCTTCCCTCAGCTACGCCGAGCCTCCGCTGCTCTTCAGGAATCGGGGCCACGGACGGTTTGAGGACGTTTCCAACAAGGTGGGCGCAGCTTTGCGCGAACCGCTAGTCGCCCGCGGGGCAGCATATCTCGACTATGACAATGACGGTGATCTGGACCTTCTGATCACGCCTTCCAACGGGCCTGCCCGTCTGCTTCGTAACGACAATGCGAATCAGAACGATATGCTTCGTGTGAAAACAGTCGGCTTAAAATCCAACCGCGACGGCATAGGTGCAAAGGTGACCGTGCGGATGTCGAATGGCACGCGACTGTTTAAGATGGTGAAGTCAGGATCTAGCTATCTATCCCAAAGCGAGCTGCCTCTTACCTTCGGACTAGGGAAGCCGTCGGACGGAAAGATAGTAGGCGTAGAGATCGTATGGCCAAGCGGCAAGCGCGAATCGTTCACCGGCGTGAAGCCAAACCAGGCAATTACCCTTCAGGAAGGGAAAGGAATCGTCGCGCAGGAGCCGGTCTTGTTTTCACGGTAGCCTCCCAGCCTATTCGGTAGGCGCGGAAAGCATCTGTTTCGCGGTCAGACGTACCGTGACGATCTCATGTGGATGCACATCAATCTGAAAGCCATGCTGCCCTTGTAGAGGAAGTAACTTCTGGTTCCGCTCGACCGCATCGGTCTCCGTCGCCTTCTCCAGCGACAGCAATGGCATCGACACAGTCACGATGCGAGCCTTTCCACCGAGATCAAGGAAGCGAACGATGGTGCCGTCGCCGTCTTCAGCCGGCTTCCATGTGTCGAGCAACAGATCGGGATCGTCTACTGTCACGAAGCTCGCTTCTTTGCCGTCCAGCGGACGCGGCAGGTCGAGCGCTTTGTCCTGCGATCGGATCTCGTCCTGTTCGAGCGGCGTAACTTCTTCCCAACCCATGCGGCTCAAAGCGGCAGGATCTGTAGAAGCGGCGCTGGTGATCACGTAGCGAAACTGAAAATGACCGCCCTGGGCGGCGCGGTAATTTGTGTGCCAGTAGTTATTCATCGCATAGGAGAAGATGGTGCCGCTTCGCTGGCCGAACTCTTCGGGCCATGCCCCTCGATTGATAT
Source organism: uncultured Acidobacteriaceae bacterium (assembly GCA_963797895.1). Classification (GTDB taxonomy): domain Bacteria; phylum Acidobacteriota; class Terriglobia; order Terriglobales; family Acidobacteriaceae; genus KBS-83. The sequence continues at coordinate 464,158 of CAWCRD010000001.1, read as the reverse complement.
CACCCAGCGTCACAAGTGGCGTGTCGAGCGGCATCACAGTGCCGGAGGCGCCGTCCTGCTGCACGGCAACCCAGTGCTGCGCGGAAAACCATTCATGCCCCGCGCCCGGATACATATCTTTCGCAGGGTCCACCACGCCATTCTGTATCTCGTATTGGAACTGAGGATGCTCCATGACGAAAGGAAAGGCAAAATAGGCCGCCTCCTTTTCCAGCACCTCGTTTTTCGAGATATCTTCGACAAATTCAATCTTCTTTGCATTGTCGAACAACCGAATTTCGCTGCTGAGCTTGGGTGTATTCTCGGCCGAGCTTTCCATCCGCGCGCGCCATCCATATGGAGTGCGTTCGATCGAGACCAGCCGTCCTTTCTCTGCCGCATGAATCTGTAGCTCAGGCTTGGGTGAAACAACGCGATACTGCAGGAGGCTGTTCGGCTCCTTGTCGCCTCCGGTCACATACAGGTACTGGCCGAATCGGTAAGGACTGCTCTGATTCACCAGCTCTTTCTCAAGCTGCTTGTCATAGATACTGCGCACCGCGCCTGAGGACGGATCAAGCTCCACACGGTAGTAGCGGCTTTCCAGCGTAGTCGTGCGGAGGGTCTGCGCGGCAGAGGCGTGGTCCTTTGCTGGATGCAACTCATAGACCCTGTATCCCATCCCAGGAACGTCTTTCGCCACAAATTGCACTCTGTGGAAATTGCTTCCGGTGCGAACCACCAGATACGGGACGGACTGCTGCGTTGTTCGGTCGGCAATCTCAAGGCCATTGTCCAGATCCATGCTGACCAGCCCATCCCGCTTCCAGTTCAGCGGGTTATAGACGATCACGCTGCCGACTCCGGCGGCAATCGAGTCAGCAATGCTTGCCATGCTGCTGCGAAGCAGATGATCGCGCAGGGCATCTGCGGTGATCGCGCGGGAGTCCTTGAGCTTCAATTGCCCCATGGCTTCGCTGCTGTCAGGATCGGAGACGCTGTTCCAGGAGAGCCACGTATGCTCATCCATCAGGACCATGTTGGCCCACATGCGATGAAGCGCGTCCCGGTCTACAGCAAGCCGCGGATTCACGAGCGAGCTGATGGTGGCTAGTTTCTCCGCGGAGGGTGCTCGGCTTTCATTCTGGCGCTCCATCGCAGCATAAAAAGCGTCCGAGCCGATGCCATCTTCCCAGTAGGGACCGCCATCTCCGCGAATGGTTGGAATATCTGCGCCGAACTGCTTCGCGATGTTCTCCAGGGCACTATGGAAGCCGGAATATTCCAGCCGAGGATACGCATGAAGCGCATTCCACTGGCTAGCGATCTCCGCTTGTTGGGGAAACAGATCCGTGTTTTCTACCTGCGTGCCGAACAGGATAGCTGCGTCGGCGTGGTAGCTGGGATGCTGGTACATCTGCAGAAACAAAGGAAGCATCTCCTCGCCGGTCTCGGTCCGTGGAGGCAGACCAAACAGAAACTGCATCTGCATGTAATGTCGCGAATACCACAGCAGTACCTTCTTGCCGTCCGGTCCCTCCCAGTACATCGGCGAATTCTCATTCAGGTGTCCTTGTAACAACACAGGTGCGCGGTCGTTATTGCTCGCGGCCAGGAAATAGGGAATACCCGCGGAAGCCAGAACCGAGGCATACGACCATGAATACGACGGGACATCCGTGATGTTCGCGTAATTGAAGGGTGTTCCATGCTGCCGGCTGAAGTTGGCGCTGGGATAAAGAGAGCGAATCAGCGTTTCGGCAGTAGGGAAGCCGGTTAGCAGATTGGCTACCTGTGCAGGGACGAAAAGTTGCTCATGCTGGATCGCCCGGACGACACGCTGTTGCTCCTCGGGTGTTCTCGTTTTGAGATATTGCTCCAGATTCCATTCACCATCCGTACTGAAGCGGAATTGCGGATGCTTCGCCGTCAGGTCCATCGCCTCGTCCAGTATCCGGCTCTGAATCGCAGATACCTTCGCCTGATAATCGGAATACCCCACATCGAGATGAACGTGCGGGACAAGAAAGAGCGTCCACTTCTTCTGCGGCTGCAGCTTCTCTGCGAAGTGCTCTGTCCGGCCGCCAAGTTTTAGCGTCAGCTCGGCAGGAGTGTCTGCCTGGAATTCCGGGATCTCGAGCGACAGGCGCTCTTCCCCAAAATCAGACCCGGCGCGAAGTGGATGGCGGTAGTGCTTACCAGCCAGTTCCAGATCGACGTCTCCGGAGCGCCGATGCCCGCCGTAGCGGACAAAGACGTCTACCTGCTCGGAAAGCAACGTTCCGTGTTGCTTAAAAAAGATGGTCGGCTTCGCCAGTGCAGTGGGGCCGGCAGCAAACCGCGCGGTGCGGTCGAGTTCCACAGCATCGTAGACGAAGCCGGCATCCGGCACACCGTTGTCTTGCGTAGCAATGCTCTGCAGTGCGATTGTGTTTGCGCCTGATCGCAGATAGCTGCCGGGAAAATCAACCTCTACCGTAGCGTGGGAGTATGCAGGAAAAAACGCCGCCATCGTATCGCCCATGCTGTAATCCAGTTTCGGATGTAGATAAAACAGCCCGGCATGGCCATTGATGGTGACGTGCAGCGCAGGCACGCTTGAGTGCTCGATGAGCAGCGAGACGCGAAGGCGATATGCAGGGGCGGGTTTGCTGCTAAGTGAAAACTGAATCGCGCGCGGCGCCGACGTCGGATCTGGCTTGCGGGAAGGGAAGAACGCGGGCGCGTTGCCGTACCAGTCTTTTCCAGCCACGCTTTGATCGACGACAAAGGAAACAGGCCGGTCCGGCGAGCCGTCGGCAAACTCGGCCGATGAGCGGTCGAACGCGCCAATGCGCCAGACAATGTCCGAATTCTGTGCTGCAAGCGATAAAGTGCAGGCGGCTGTCAGCAGAAGAGAAGAGATCGCGGCCGTGAGTTTCATTGCGGCCCATACTACATCCAGAAATCGCTCGGGACCGCAGTCGCTTCAACGCGCGACAGGAGGCGCTCGCTTACCGCCCGTTCAGCGGCATAGCCAGGCTATCGGCCGTCTGCGCCATCGCGATGTCCTTGGCCGTGATGCCGCCCGCATCGTGCGTAACGAGTGCCACCTTCACCTTGCTGTAGCGGATGTCCAGGTCGGGATGGTGCTGCGCCTGCTCTGCTTCCACGCCCAGCGACTGCACAAAGGCCAGCGCTTCAACGAAGTTTGGAAAGCTGAAGGTGCGCATGAGTGCGCCTTGTTCCACACGCCAGCCGGGCAGTTTGGCAACTGCCGACTTCAATGCATCGGTATCCAGTGCGGCGGATTTCTTTGTCTCTGGCATAGTTTTTAGGATGCCATTCTTTGGCGCGCCAGCATCCTTGCGCGGCAGCAGATGTTTTACGGCTCCAAGCGAAAACGGGTTGAACTTCTGCGCCTCGCCCTGAATTTCCGCGCGCAGGTCCTCCCACACGCGGTCGGGCATCTGCAGAAACACGTCCACTACCTTTGGATCGAACTGTGTACCGGAATTCTTGCGAATCTCCCGTCGTGCTGTCGCAAAGCTGGTTCCGCTCCGGTACGGCCGATCAGATGTGATGGCATCCAGCGCGTCGGCAACGGCGAAGATTCTGGCGCCAAGTGGAATCTCCGTCCCCCGCAACCCGCGCGGATATCCGCCCCCATCAAAGTGCTCCTGATGGCTGTAGACGATCTCCGATGCCTCTCGTAGATAAGGAATCTTGCGCAGCATCTGGTAGCCCCGTGCGCAGTGCTCGCGCATGGTGCTCTGCTCGTCACGGGTTAGGCGTCCGGGCTTCAGCAGGATCGCATCCGGAATCGCCATCTTTCCCACATCGTGCAGAAAGGCCCCCCTTGCAATCGTCCGGATTTCCTGGGGCGGCAGTTGCATGGCGCGTGCCAGCGCGATGGTATACGCCGTCACCCGGCGTGAATGGCCTTCCGTCTCGGTGTCCTTCAGATCGAGCGCGTCGCCCAGCGCCTCTAACGTGATGTCGTAGGAGCGTTCCAGGTCTCCGATCGCGCTGTTCAGCATCTCGGTGCGGGCCACGACCAGCTCTTCCAGGTGTGTTCGATACAAGGTGTTCTGCTCCACCAGCGCACGGTATTCCAATGCCCGCAGTACGGTCCCCAGCAACTGATCGCGTTCAAACGGCTTCAGCAGGTAATCGTAGGCCCCATTGCGCAGGGTCCCTATGGCTACCGCCAGGTCGCTCACCCCGCTGATCATTACGATGGGGATCTCCGAGTGCCGCTCGCGCACATGGTCCAGCAGCGCCAGCCCGGTCATGCCCGTCATCACAATATCGGAAAGAATCAATCTTGGCTTCAATCCATCGTTGAGCCGTGTAATTGCCTCTTCCGCCGAACTGGCCAGCATCGGCTCGTAGCCCGCCGGCTCCAGCATGGCGGAGATGATGGCGCGTATAGAGGCGTCATCGTCGACAACGAGGATGGTCGAGGGGGCCATATAGGGAAACGGGTTCCATGCCTTTCTACTTGTTCATTTTGGGAATCGGATTGATGATAGCGGAACTCACGTGTACCTTCGTAATGTTCGAAGCGGAACAGCGTTACTCTCGGCTGCACGGATGTGTTACAGGTGGTCAGCTCTATCCCACTGATTCAACATAGTCGCTTGACGGAACTGCCATGGACCGCCATTCTACCTTCAGGACTCGTTCGCGTGTTCACGGAGATCCAAACGGGGCTTCGGCTGTTTCCCATATTTGAGGGCATGTCTGTTGAACTTTGAACAGGATTTTTCTCCCCACAGATCGTGCCGGGTTGTGCAGTGCCAGATGTCCGAGCGTTCGCTCGAGCACCGGCAGCGCGATATCTACGAGACCCACAAGCACCGCGCCTACGCCGTCGCGTATTACATGATGGGGAACGAAATCGAAGCGGACAAGGTCACCCAGGACACGTTTATTCGCGCATTCCGCCAGGCCGAGGAGCCGGACGGCAACTGCGTGGATTGCTCGCTGGTGAACGAGCTGCGAGAGCGCATGCCGCTGGACGAACAGGCACCACCGGCAGAACCTGAGCCTGGCCTGTACCCTCGGTGGCCGCAACATCAAGCGCACCGATATGGAAGAAGCTCTCCGCGAGCTGCCCACCAACGAGCGAATGGTCTTTCTCCTGCGCGACGTGGAAGGCTACGACGCAGACCGCGTTGCCGCCCTGCTCGAAGTTCCGCGCCAGCAAGTCGAGCGCACATTATTCTCCGCGCGCATTCGCATGCGAAGTGCCCTCGCCAGACTCCAGCGCCCCGCCGCCGCTGCATAAATTCATCTCGGCGCTTGCCGGGAGGTGCAACATGGAGGCCCATGCGCCTCCTCCTGCTCATCCTCATCTTCTCCGGCATCCGGGTCTGGGCGCAGGCCGGCCCGCCATTCCAGACCGACGACCCCACTCCCGTCGATTACGGTCATTACGAGGCCTACATATTTGGAATCGTCGATGCCACGCCGGTAGAACTGGATTGCGTCGGGCCCGCGTTTGAGTTCAACTGGGGCGCCATTCCCAACATCCAGCTCCATGCCATTCTGCCCTTAGGCGCGGTCATCCCCTCCAACAATCCCATCTACGCTCCCGCTGGTCAGGGGCCCAGCGCCTACGGCCTCACCGACATGGAACTCGGCTTCAAATACGGCTTCATCCACCAGACAAAGCACCGGCCGCAGATCGGCTCCTTCACCATGTTCGAAATTCCCACGGGCAGCTACTCCCGCGGACTCGGCATCGGCAAGGTCTGGTAGAAACTGCCACTCTGGATGGCAAAAGATATCGGCCCATGGAGCCTCGATGGCGGTGCCGGCTATACCGTCGTCCCGCAGACCGGCTATCGAAATTTCCCTTACGGCGGATTTCTCGTAAAGCGCGTCGTCAGCAAGAAGCTTGGACTCGTCGGCCGAAGTCTTCTCCCACGCGCCCGAAGGCTTCGCCGCCGCGCAGACCGAAGCCTCAACCATGATCGACGCAGGCGGCTACTACCATTTCAAATCACCCGGCCTGCAACTACTCTTCGCCTACGGCCACTCCATCGCCGGCCAGACAGAGAACTATGCCTACCTCGGCCTCTACAAGACATGGGGAAAGGACAAAGGCAAGCCGGAATCCCCGACAGATGCGATGCAATCCGCTCACCCACCCTCTGCGCTAGACTGCAAAAAACATTTCGCATCGGCGATCCTTCGACATCCATCGAAGGAAAGAATGAACACCAACGAGAGGGCAAGATTGAAATGACCAGCGATGAATTGTTCGCACGCACCGCACTCAACTCCTGGAAGCTCGTCATCGGCCGCTTCAGCACCGCCATCGAGCCGCTTACCGGCGAACAGCTCCAGAAGCAGGTAGCGCCCGGGAAAAACCGCCTGCTCTATCTCGTCGGTCATCTCACTGCCATCCATGACCGCATGTTTCCCCTGCTCGGCATAGGGGAGCGCCTGCATCCGGAACTGGATGAGGTGTACATCGACAAACCCGATCGCTCAGTGCCTGACCCTCTGTCTCCCGCTCAGATCAAGAACGCATGGAGCGAGGTAAACGCCCGGCTCACCGCTGCATTCGAAAAGTACACGCCCGCGCAGTGGCTCGAAAAGCACACTGCGGTCTCCGATGAAGATTTCGCGAAAGAACCGACGCGCAATCGCCTCGCCGTTCTCATCGGCCGCACCAATCATGCGGCTTTCCACACCGGCCAGGCCGCGCTTACAAGCAGACCTAGACCGATCGGAAAAACTAAAACGGCATCTGCTCCGGCACTGCCTCACCATCGGCGCGCGGATCGGTCGCGCCGTAGTTCACGCCCGTGCTCTCGTGGTGCTCCACCGCATTTCCCCGCCCCATGGTCTGCGAATAGCGCAGTTCCACCGCTGATCTCGTGGCCCTGCTTGCGCAGTCCGTCGACCACATCAGGCGCAACGCCATTCTCCATCCGCACGTCACAGCCGGAAAACTCCATCCGGCGGAAGCGCGCGGCCTCCAGCGCCGCTTGAATATTCATGTGAAAGTCCGCAACATTCGAGACGAACTGCGCATGCGCCTGCGCCTGGTTAAAGCCGCCCATGATCCCGAACGCGATCCGCTCATCGCCCCGCTGCATGAATCCCGGAATGATCGTGTGCAGCGGACGTGTTCGTGGCCGCAGTGTATTCGGCTGCCCCGGCTTCAGCGTGAATCCGCCGGCGCGGTTTTGCAGCACGAAGCCTGTTCCGGGCGCCACCAGGCCGCTGCCGAATGCGCCCGCGTTGCTCTGGATCAGCGAGACCTCGTTGCCCTCGTGATCCACCACGGCAAGGTACGTCGTATCGCTCGCCAGCCGCGCAAGCTGCTTTGTCAAATCCGATGGCAGCGGATGGCACTGCGCGCGATCCGTAATCTCCGCCGCCCGCTTCGCCGCAAGCTCCTTCGAGATCAATTGCTCCACCGGGATGTGCGAAGCGTTCGGATCGCCGATGTAGTGCTGCAGGTCCGCATATGCCAGCTTCTGCGCTTCAATCTCCACATGCAGCGCCTTCTGGCTGTTATGCCCCCACTCAGCGATAGGGAAGCGCTCCATGATGTTCAGCATGGAGAGCGCCGCAATCCCCTGGCCATTCGGCGGCATCTCCCATACCGTCCAGTCGTGATACGTCGTGCTCACCGGCTCCACCCACTCCGGCTGAAATATCGGCAGGTCGTCTGCCTCTAGAAAGCCGTGCTGCTCGCGCGAGAGCCTCAGCATCGCCTCCGCTGTCGTCCCTTTGTAGAAGCCATCCCGTCCATCGGCGCCAATGCGCCGCAGCGTCGCCGCCAGATCGGGATTGCGAAAGATCTGTCCCAAGCGCCGGCGCCTTTCCATCCGGCAGAAAGACGCGCGCAAAGCCCGGGCTTTTCGCAAACGGAACGCCATACGTGGCCCAGTTCTCAGCATCGGTCTCCGGCACCGCAATGCCTTTTTCCGCCAGTGCCGCAGCGGGCGCAACGTCTTCTGCCATCGAGAGCTTCCCGAACCGCCGCCGCAGCGCATCCCATCCCGCCACCGCGCCCGGCACCGTCACGGAATCGATGCCCGCCTCGGGAATCTCCTCACGATGCCCTTCGCTTTCAGCGCCTCGATCGTCATGCCCTGTCGGCGCCCATCCGCTCGCGTTCAGGCCATAGAGCTTCTTCGTCTTCGCGTCATAGACGATCGCGAACAGATCGCCGCCCACGCCGTTCATCATCGGCTCGATCACGCCCAGCGCCGCGTTCGCCGCAATCGCGGCATCCACCGCGCTGCCGCCCCGCGCCAGGATGGCCGCACCCGCCTGCGATGCCACCGCCTGGCTCGTCGCGACGATGCCATACTGCGTCATCACCATGGAACGCGACTGCTCGCGCGCCGGATCGCTCTGGGCAGTTAGGTAACTGACATTAGTGACAACCATAATGGCGAAGAAAAGCCTTGCGAAATGCGGCATTGACAGAAAACTCCGTAGCCAGATGATCTATTTTCCGCGCAAATAACCATACGCTATGCCTCCCTGTAACCGGGAATGCTATGGCTGGCATTACCAAAGTCGGCTGCGATAGTAGGGACGATCACCAGCCGCAGGTCTCCTGCAGAGAATTTCTTCGACATGCATTTTGCACGCAGCCTATACTGAAGTCCCTATGACCGCGATTGCTACAGGCACAAACCCAGCTTTTCCCGCCGGCTGAAGACCGCCGCCTGGCATCGCTTTCTTGGCAAGATTAACCGCCGGTACTGGCGAGATGCTGGCGGCAATAACCGCCCGGCCTTCTACAACATTGATGAGACCTGTCCAATCCTTCGCGAACTCGATCGGAACTACTCAGTAATTCGGGAAGAGCTGGAATTAGTGCTCCGTGATAGAGACAGGATTCCGCGTTATCACGACATAGCCAAAAGCGAACAATACATCTCCGGGACCATCGATGCCGATAAAAACTGGAAAGTCTTTATGATCGACTGCCTTGCAGGCAAGGCGGAGATGAATCAGAAAAAATGCCCGCGTACCACGGCTCTTATCGGAAAGATTCCCAATCTCTACCAGGCATTCTTCTCGATCCTCGATCCGGGCAAATCCATCCCGGCGCACTGCGGTCCGTATCTGGGATACCTTCGCTATCACCTGGGCCTGATCGTACCGAAGAGCAACCCGCCGTCCATGCGAGTCAAAGATCAGATTCATACCTGGGAAGAAAGCCGTAGCATTCTCTTTGACGATAGCTGGGAGCACGAGGTTTACAACAAGAGTGATGGTCTACGCGTAGTGCTCATTGTGGATTTTCTCCGTCCCATGTCCGCTCCCCTGCACGCGACCAACTGGCTCCTGACACATATGGCGGGGCGTCATAGTGAAGAGGCCAGGCAGGTAATGGCGAACATCCGGAAATATTCCTGAAATCCCGGCCTCCTCGTTAACGTCACAATTAGTGCGTCTTCATCGAATTGTTCGCCCTGTCATCATCAGGCAGTTGGTGATCCGGATCTACCACCACAGAGGCAATCTGCTTCTTAGTATCCGGTGTCCACGTATAGCCTCCCTTGGACATCCACGTCTCCACCGGCAGCCTCACACGCGCCTTCGTCCCATCAGTAAAGGTCGCCTCCACGGTTGTCGGAAGGACGAGCTGTCCGCGATTGCTCAAAGTCGCCGTAGCGCCGTCGATCTTCTCCGCCGCCACGTCATACTTCCAGTTGTTCAAATACCAGCCGCGCCAAAACCAGCTCAGGTCCTCGCCGCTCTCGCTCTGCATTTCACGAAAAAAATCCGATGGCGATGGATGCTTGAACGCCCAGTCGCGAATGTATTTGCGGAACGCCCAGTCAAAGCGCTCCGGGCCCAGAATCTGCTCCCGCAGCAGCACCATGCCATACGCGCCTTTGAAGTAGCTCACCGGATGCCCCAGCGCCCATCCATAGGAATCCGCAGTCGCCATCAGTGTTGGAGCGTCTGGATTATCCAGCACCTTCAGAATCGTGTCCGGTGGCTCGCCGCCGGCTGAATACTCCGAATCCCGCTTCGGCCCGTATTTCCCGCCCGCATATGTCGCCGACTCGTCAATGTCGATGAACGTGTTAAAACCCTCATCCATAAAAGCGTGCCGTCGTTCATTCGACCCGACGATCATTGGAAACCAGCTATGCCCAATCTCGTGCGCTGTCACCCAGAACAGAAATGAGCCCTTGTCCGTGATGCCGTCGAACACCACGCCCGGATACTCCATTCCTGTCGAGAATCCCGCCACGCTGATCGCGACCGGCCATGGATACGGGAACCACTGCTTCGAGAAATGCTCCACCGTGTCCTTCACATACTCGGTCGACTTGTCCCACGCATCCGCGCCCGCACTCTCCGGCGGATATACACTCATCGCCAGTGCCTTCTTTCCATCGGGCAGATTGATCCGCGCCGCATCCCACACAAACACCGGCGAAGCGCTCCACACCACATCACGCGTGTGGTCCATATGGAAGCGCCACGTCAGCGTGCCGCCCTGTTTCGGCCTGCTCGCCGCGTTCGTCACCTCTTCCGGCTTGCGGATGTAGAGCGTCTTGTCGCTCGTGCGCGCCTCAGCCAGCCGGTCGATCTCAGCCTTCGTCAGCACTTCCTTTGGGTTCTCGAGCTCACCCGATCCCGCCACGATCATGTTCGACGGCACCGTTACCGAGTAATCGAAATTCCCGTACTCCAGATAAAACTCGCTCCCCAAGTACGGCAGCGTGTCCCAACCGCGCAGATCGTCATACACGCACATTCGCGGATACCACTGCGCGATGTCGTAAATCTCACCCTGCTTTGACATGCCCCACGATGTCCGCCCGCCCCACTCGCCGGGTATCTCGTAGTGATACTGGATGTGAATCTTCATCTGCCCATGCGCCTTCAGCGGCTGCGGCAGCCGAATCTGCATCCGCGTGTCATTGATCAGATAGTCCGCCTTCGCCGTCTGCCTCCCCTGCTCGATCGCGACCGAGTCGAAGACGAAGCCATCCGTCGAAGTCTTCTGCGGCGCAGCATTGGTATCTGAGTCCGCTGCATTCCTCCGACGACGCGGCCGTGGCGACCCGGCGAAGATCACATGAGCCCGCGAACCCTCTCGATAGATGTTCTGGTCCAACTGCACCCACAGGCTCGGCAGCGCATCCGGGCTGTTGTTGGTATAAGTGATCGTCTCCGTCGCGCGAAGCTGTTTGTGTTCCGTATCCAGCGTCGCGTGCAAATCGTAGTCCGCTTCGTTCTGCCAGTACTGCGGTCCCGGTGCGCCATTGCTCGACCGGTAAGCATTTACCGGATCAGGCAACGAGAGAGGTGCAAACGTCAGCCGCGGGTCATACTTCGCGACCTCGCTTGAGGCCACATTCGCAACGCCAGTCGCAATTGCCGGTGCACTCTGCGCCAATATGACCGTAGGACAGAACACCACCGAAAGTGTCACCAGAAAGCGCAGGGGAGCACGGCGCAAAGAACAAACGGGCACAGGGTCCTCACTTCATCGCGAATTGGCACAGATGATTGACACGATTGTCGCATCCCATTCGCAGTTTCTGGTGTTCGGTCAATCAGTAGGCCAACCGCTACGGCTGCACACCGGTCTGGAAATTGAGTGCGGCCAGCGTCAGCCGATACTGATACTGCGCGTTGGTATTGGTGATCTCGGCTTCGGTCTGTTGCAGTTGCGCCTGACTCAATTCCACGATTGAGGAGAGGCCCAGTTTGTAGCGTGTCTGCGCGAGCGCTAGACTCTGGTTCGCTTGATTGAGCAACTCCGCCGTGACGCCTAGGCGTGTGAAAGCGTTGTTAGCGTCGAGCCACGCCGTCTGCACATCCCGCACGACGGTGTTTTTAAGCTGGCGCGTCTGTTGTGCCGTTGCCTGTGCGCGCAGTTGCGCTTCCTTCGCCTGCGCCGAGTAGAGGAATCCGTTGAAGATCGGAATATTCACATTCGCCCCGATCGCGCCATCCCAACTGGAGACATAGTACTGGCTGTTGCGCACGGGCGATGCCCCGACCGTACCGATTGCCGAAACCGTGGGAAGCATCTGGTCGCGCTCTGCGCGGCTGAATTTCTCCTGCGACTGCCGTGTGAGGTCGAGCGATTCGAGATCGGGTCGCTGCTTCACCGCTAGGTCGATCAGCGATCTGCTCGTCCGGCGGCGGAGGAGGGTTGGTCTTTGCCGTATCGGCAAGCGTGTACTGGACTGGATGATCCAGACCAAGGACTTCATCGAGCGCCGCCATGGCTGCGTCGGCATTGTTCTGCGCATCCAGTTGCAGTAATTGTGCCTGTGACAGATTTACGTTCGCGAAGGTGAGATCGAGCGTGGAACGCAGCTTGTTTTGCGTCAACTGGTTCACCTGGGATTGTGTGTTCTGCCGCAGGTTCACCGTCTGCTTCGCAACCTGCAGCAGCGCCTGCGCCTGGAGCGCGTCGTAGAAGGCCTGATCGGCGACGAGCACGATATCTTCTCTCGTAGCCAGCTCGTTTGCCTGCTGTGCCCGCTCCCGCAGCTTGGTCGACGCGACCAGGTTGGTCGTGCGGCCAAAGTCCGTGATGAGCTGCGAAAAGTTGATGCCGCCGCCGGCCCGCGTGAACAGGCGCGATGCGGAGAGCGAGCCCGAGGAGACGCGGCTGGCTTCATTCGCATCCTGTGCCGTGATGGTGCCGGTCAGCGTGGGCAGCTCCGCGGAGCGCGCCTGGCGCACAACCTGGTGCTCGGCGAGCGCGAGCAGATGGCTCACGCTGATTCGCGGATTATTGGTCAGCGCCATACGTTCCGCGTCTTCGCGGGTCAGGCGCGGCCCCCGCGCTGCTATGGGTCGAGGTGCGACAGGTGTCGGACTCGCAGAGGACGACGCCTGCGAAGGCGGCGCGGTGGTCTGCGGATGGCGTCGAACGCGATTGAGAAAGTCAGCAATGCGAAGCAGGAGAGTGCCATTGTTCTGAATCGCATCGTCTATACCTCCTCTGCTGCGACGACTGCGCCATGTTGTTCACGCCGTCCATGAATTAGCAGATACACCGCCGGCACCAGGAACATGGTGACGACCACCGACACGACGAGCCCGCCGATGAGAGCGCGCGCAAGCGGCGCATACTGCTCGCTGCCGGCTTCCAGGCCAAGGGCCAGCGGAATCATGCCGAGCACAGTGGCGAAAGAAGTCATCAGGATCGGGCGCATGCGGATCTTGCAGGACTGCACGACGGCATCCACCAGGCTCTGACCCTGCGCGTGGAGAATGCCCGCGAACTCAACGATGAGGATAGAGTTGGAAACCACGATGCCGGTCATCATGATGACGCCCATCAGCGACATGATGTTGAGCGTGGAGCCGGTGAGCAGCAGGATCAGCACTACGCCTGCAAGGCCGGGCGGAACGGCCATCAGGATGATGAATGGATCGAGAAAGGACGCGAACTGCGCCATCAGCACGAGATAAATAAGCGCGATGGCGAGGATAAGGCCGATGCCGAAGCGGGCGAAGGAATCTGTCATGCTGCGGATAGCACCGCGGACCGTGATGATCATGCCGCGCGGCCGCTGCACGTTTTTGAGCGATTTCCTGCACCTGGCCGCTGATGGTGTTCAGCGCCGCAGAACGCGGCTGAACGTAAATGTCGATGACGCGCCGCAATGCATAGTGGTCCACCTCGGTCGGCGTGTCGATCGGTTTCGTGAACACGACAGAGCGCAGCGGTGTGTAACTCGTCTGTCCTTTCCCGCGCAGAGGAATATTTTGAAAATCCTCCATGTTCATGTGCTCGATCTGATGCGTCGAGTATTGGACGGTCAGCATGTAGTTGTTGCCGGTGTTGGGATCGATCCAGTAGCTCGGCGCGATGACTCCGTTCGAGGTGAGCGCGGTAATGACGTTGTCGACGACGTCTTTCGGCGAGAGGCCGACCAGCGAAGCGCGCTCGCGATCGATATTGAGTTGTAGGCCCGGATATTTCAGATCCTGCGGAATGTAAACATCGCCGACGCTGGAGAGCCCGCGTAATTGCTGAGCGATCTCCTGCGCCTTGGCGAACGCGGCACGCTGATCGTTGGAACTGATCTGGATATCGAGCGGCGCGGGCAGCCCCTGATTCATCACGGAATCCACGAGGCCGCCGGCCTGGAAATAGGTCTGAACCTCCGGCATGTCAGCGGCGAGGCGCCTGCGTACGCGGTCTATATATTGATAGCTGCCGATGGAGTGACCCTCGGCAAGCGAGACCTGCACAAAGGCCGTATCCATCGATGAGTTGGAGGTATAGATCGCGGATAGGTCCGGCGTGATGCCGATGTTGGAGACGATCATCCCAAGATCGTGCGGCGTAACCACCTTGTGGATTTCGTCTTCCACCTGCGCGATGTAAGCATCGCTGGTCTCAATGCGGGTGCCGCTGGGCATTTTCACGTTGATGATGAACTGACCGGGATCGGTGCGCGGAAAGTACGCGCGGCCGAGGACCGGAGTCAGCAGCACGAGAATCACCGCGGTGCCGCCCAGCAGGACGACGGTGGTGAAGCCGGGCCGCTTCAAAGTGCGGTAGACAAGTACCTCGTAGCGCTCCGACATGTTTTGGAAATAAAGATTGAAGCCGTTCACGACGCGACGGAAGATGGAATGACTCTTTTCGCCTGCAGCGCTCTCCCCGTGTTCTTCGTGCATGTTGATGAACTTTGCGCAGAAGAGCGGGACCAGCGTCATGGAGAAAAAGTACGACGCGAAGATGCAGATGACGACGCCGAGCGCGAGATCGGTAAACAGATATCGGCTGACGCCATTCAGCAGGAAGACAGGGAAGAAGACGATCGACGTAGCTACGGTAGCCGCAAGCACGGCAAGCGAGACCTCCGATCCGCCTTCGGCCGCTGCTTTTTCCGGCGGCGCGCCCTCTTCCATGAAGCGGATGATGTTTTCGAGTACGACGACGGAGTTGTCGATGAGCCTGCGAGAGCACCAGCGCGATGCCGCCCAGCAGCATGGTGTTGATGGTGCCACCGAAGGCGTTCATCACCAGCAGACACAGCAGAATCGCCATCGGTATCGAGAGCAGCGATGCTCCGGCGGCGCGCGGCGAGCCGAGGAAGAGCAGGATCATCAGGCCGGTGAGCACCAGCCCGATCAGCGCCTCCTTCAGCAGATTTTTGATTGCGCCTTTCACGAAGACGGACTGATCGAAGACAACCGCTGTCTTCAGGCTCGGCGGAATATCCACCAGCCGCTTGATCGCGGCGCGCATGCCGTTGACGATCTGGATGGTGTTGCTCTTGCCAGCCTGCTTCAGGATCGGCACATATACGGAGTGCTGGCCGTCGATGCGGACGATGTTGGTCTGGATCGCGCCCGAATCTTCAGCGTGACCAACATCCCCAACCAGAACGGAAGCATTGCCGGACGGACTTCAGCGGCAACGAGTTGATCTGCTGCGCTGTGGGCACCTGGCTATTCGCGTACAGGTTGTAATCCTTGGTGCCGATGCGCACGTCGCCCGCCGGCAGGATAAGGTTGGACTGGTTCACGCTGTCCACCACATCCATCAGGCTCATGTTGTGCGCCTCCAGTTTCAGCGGATCCACGTAGATCTGAATCTGGCGATAGCGGCCGCCGTAGGGCTGCGGCACCGATGCGCCCGGCACGTTCGCGATCTGGTTGCGTACCTGGAACTGCGCCAGGTCCTTAAGCTGCGTCTCGTTCAGGCCCTGGCCTTTGAGTGTGACCAGGCAGATGGGCTGACTGGAAGCCGTCATGCCGAGCACGACCGGCGGCAAAGTGCCGGAGGGCAGGCGACGCAGATCGGCCATCGCCAAATTCGAGACGTTGCTCAGCGCCGCGTTCGCGTCCGTGCCGGGCAGGAAGTAAATCTTGATCAGCGAGACGCCGGTAAGCGAGCGCGACTCGATGTGATCGACGTTGGCGGCAAGCGTGAAGAAGCGCTCGAAGGTGTCGGTGATGTCGGCTTCAATCTGCCGCGGCGGCATGCCGGAGTAGAACGTAGCGACGACGACGACCGGGATGTCGATGGAAGGGAAGAGATCCACCGGCATGGAGATCACATTCACCACGCCGACGAGCAGCACGATCAGCGAGATCATGATGATGAAAAACGGATAGCGCAGGGCAAACTTCGGCACGTCAGTTGCCTCCCTCTGCCCCGGCCTGGGGATCGGTCATGCCGCCTTCTTCATGCATCACATCGTTGGCCGGCTTCTGCTCAAGCACCGGAGTGATCCGCTCACCCTCCGTGTAACGGGCGGCATTGCCCAGCACGACGCGGTCATTTTGCTGAAGCGCCGCTTCGCACCTCTGCCAGCAGAGAACCCTGAATACCCAGCGTGACGGCGCGCCGATGCACGCGGTTCTGGCCGTCGACGACAAGGACGAAAGCGTGCCCCGAGTCATCATGCTGCACTGCAAGCAGCGGCACGGTCAGCACGTTTTCCCGATGCGCAAGCTGCACGTAGGTGTTGGCGTACATGCCGGGATCGATGCTGAGGTCCTTGTTGGGAACATCGACCTCGGTCTCCATCGTCCGCGTGTCCAGGCTCACGTTCCGGGTGAACCGAACAATCTTGCCGGTGAACGAGCGGTGCAGCGCATCTACGCGAATCTGCACTGTGTCGCCGTCATGGATGTAGCCAACTGCGTCTTCCGGCACGGGCAGGCGAAGGCGAAGCAGATCGCTCTGCGACAGCTTCACCAGCGGAAGACTCTGGCTGTCCGACGAGGTGCCGGACTGGATCAGCGCACCAGTATCCGCATAGCGCCAGATCACGACGCCGCGACAGCGGAGCGCTGATGGTGGTGTAAGACTGCAGCGCGCCGTAGCGCTCCATGTCGGCCTTCGTAACATCAGCCTGCTGTTGCGCTGCGGAGAGCGTCGCGCGCGCCGTATCCACCTGCGCCTGCGAAGCATCAGCCTTCGCGCGGGCGTCGTCCAACTCCTGCTCGGCGATCAGGCCCGGCTGCGCCTTGGACGCCTGCAGCAGCCGATCGAAGTTCGCCTGGAGAGCGGCATGGCTCGCCTCGGCCCGGCTGATCTCGTGCTGCGCAATGCGAATCTGCTCCTTGCTGCGCTGCTCTTCGGACTGGCTGCCACGATATTGCGCGTTCAGCTCCGGCACTTCCAGCACCGCGAGCGTCTGGCCGGCGCGGACGCGGTCGCCGATATCCACATAGATATGGCGCACGTATCCGGAGACCTTCGCGTGCACATCAATTACCTGATAGGGCTGGAACTGGCCCGCCGAGCGAGAGCACGTGCGAGATGTTGCCGTGCTGCACAACGCTGATCGCGGCCGAGATGGGCTGTGTCGCGGCATCCGCGGAGTTCTGATGGCTTCTACATCCGCAGACGCTGATGACCAGAGGCAGAAAAGAGGCGATGCAACTGGAAAGAACGAATATGCTGATTTGTGCACGGCTAGACCTGTATGGGCCGGACCAAGCAGATCTCTCCGCGGCAACGCGGAAGCGGCAGGCTGCGCAGTCCGTTGAAGGCACTGCTGCCCGTTGCTCTCTCCGCTGATGCCAGGGGAGAAAGTGCTCTCATCCGGGCTCGCTTGTTAGAAAAAAACCGCGACTCACGCAGCTCAGCTACATGAAAAGGCGAGCTACGCCGATTTCAGGCGACGAGCGATGGCGGAGGACGGCGGAGCGATGGCCCTTTGAAGGTGATGGTGCGCGAAGGCAGAAGCGGCGCGTGCTTCGCGCGGCTGCTTCGCGCGGATGCCATCCTCGGAGGAGGGCATCAGGAGGATGTTGACCGGCGGCGCGGGAACAAGCAGGTCGGCATCGTCCGCATAGCAGTGCTGCGCGGCATCCACTGGCCGCTCCCGCTCGGAGAGCAGCTTGGCGATGGGAGATCTCCGAGTCGCGGGCGCGGATGTGATACAGCGAGAGCTTGGAGTGAAGTCCCCAGCCAATGACGGCGAGAGCCAGCAGCAGTACGGACACACCAATAACGAAACGGCTCTGGCGGCACTGCAACGCGCTGTTTTCAGAGTGGCTCATCCTGCCGGCAACAGCTCTAGTGTATATGAGGTCCCGGCAGGGCTTTAAGACAGTTCAATGAAAGCTGGGCCAAATGGCTGCCCTACTTTCGGAGCTGCGCCCGAATGGTGGCCGCGGCCTGATCGCCCATCAGGTTCGATCCCGCCGGGTTGAAGTGCACGGTGTCCTGATACAGATCGCGATGCTGCATCATGAGCGCGTGCTGGTCGTCGATGGGAATGTGTGCCGCGGTGATGAAGCCGCGCGCAATCGCGTTGCGCGCATCCACCCGATTCGGGGCCGTCTTGATGCGGAAGTGAACCACCAAGTTGGTGGTCCGGCGAAGTGACCGCAAGGGGCGCCCGCTGAGCTGCGGCAAAAGGGAGTACCAGGCCGGCCAGCAGCAGGACGGAGCAGGCGAGAAGACGGGTCGTTACAATTTGAGTGCTCACAATCGGAAGAACGATAGGTCGCGGATGTAAGCGCTGTCAAGCAGGCCTCGCAATAGCGTCTTTGTCGCGGGTGGACTGCCGCCGGCGCCGCGACGGTTTCTTCCGTGCTGCAGATGCGAAGCCGCCCAGCCGATTCCAGCTAGTCGTGGTGGAAGACTTCTTCCATCGCCGCCCACCACTCGCCCGCGGCGCGATTCGCCAGCGGCTCCTGCATGGGCTCCATAATGGCCCACCAGCGCTGTGTTTCGGGGTCTGCGGCCATGCGTCGCATGTCGGCCTCGTAGTCCTGGCCGATGTATTCGAAGTAGCCGAACAGACAGCCGTCGCGGAGAAAGATCGAGTAGTTGCGGATGTTGCATGACGTGATAGTGTGGAGGACCGACGGCCACGCGGTGTTGTGATACTTCCGGTAAACCGTCTCCGCCTCGGGTCGCAAGCGAATCATCATTCCAAAGCGTCGCATGCAAGAATCATGGCATAGAAGACGCAAAGTGGTAATTTAAGCGCTCATTCTGATTGACCCGCTGCTCTCGCAAACGATAGTCTGCTCGCCAGCAGCAAGTCGCCACCCATGCCCAGGAAGAAAAAGATCGTTGCAGTATCCGGATCGCTGGTGAAATCGGCGCTCGCCGATCGTCTGCGGGAGGAGATCAGCAGCGGAGCTTTGCCGCCCGGAGTGCGCATCATCGAAGGCACCTGGGGCAGAAAGCTTGGTGTCGCGCAGGGTTCCATCCGCGAGGCGATCAATCTGCTGGCGCAGGAAGGTTTTGTCACCAAGGTCTCCGGCCGAAGTGCGCGCGTCGTCCGCTTAACCGAGCAGGATGTGCTGGAACTCTATGAGCTACGCGCCGCCATGGAAGGACTCGCCGCGAGGCTTGCAGCCACACGTCGCGCCGATGTCATGAAACTTCAGGAAGCTACGAACGCGATGCGTCAGGCATCGGAGAAGAACCGCACCGCCGACCTGGTGGATGCTGACCGCGAGTTTCACTTGGAGCTGTGCCGGATCTCGGGAAATCCTCACCTGGTCGAGCACGCCGGTCGCGTTCTGCTGCCATTTTTCGCCTTCGCGCGCATCCGCATCCTCGCCAGCCGGCAGGATACCTCGGCATGGGATCGCGATCTCGAAGCCCATCAGCGCATTGTGGATCTGATTCGAGAAGGCCATGGCGACGTCGCCGAGCTCTATATCAGGCGTATGATGGCGCGCTTTGCAGAGACCGCTTACACCAACTGGGAGAAGTCTCCACAGCCGAGCCGGCGGAAGAACAGCCGCGCGCGCAAATGAGTTTCCTTCCGGATCCACCATCAGTCCACAACAGCAGTAGCAGGAAAATGCATGAGCTCTAGCATTGGGCGGATAGCCGTTGCCGATCTTCGATATCCCCTCCCGCCCGGCGCGGGCAGCGATGCCATCCACGTCGAGCCGGAATATTGCCTCGCCGTCACGCAGCTTTTGTGCAACGGAAGAAAGCTTTCCGGGACCGGATTCGCGCTGACGCTCGGCGAAGGCAACCGGCTCGTCTGCGAAGCGATCGAGCTGCTTGCACGCCCGCTTCAAGGCAGGCCGATCGATGAACTGATGGCTACCTTCGGCAGCACAGCGCGCTCTCTGGCCGATGATCCGATGCTGCGCTGGCTCGGGCCTCACAAAGGTGTGGTGCATCTCGCGCTCGCGTCCATCACGAATGCGTGCTTCGACCTGTGGGCCAAGAGCCACGGCGTTCCGTTGTGGCGGCTGCTGCTGGACCTCGAACCGGAGCAGCTTGTTGCGCTGCTCGACCTCAGCTATCTCGAAGATGTGCTGGACGAGAAGTCAGCGATCGCACTGCTCCGTCAGGAAGCCGCGGCTCGAGAGGCGCGCTCCGCTATCTTGCGCGAAGGCTATCCGGGCTACGACACCTCCGTGGGCTGGATGGCGTACGACGACAGCAAGGTGCGCGAGCTGACGATGCGCGCCATCGGCAACGGTTTTTGCGCCTTTAAGCTGAAGGTCGGCTCTCCCGATGGGGCGCGCGACCTGCGCCGGGCCGCCATGCTGCGCGAGTGCGCGGGCCTGCAAGGCACCATTATGTTCGACGCCAATCAGCAGTGGACCCTGCCGGTCGCCCGCATGATGTGCCGGGAGCTGGCAAAGCTCAAGCCGCTGTGGATCGAAGAGCCGACGCATCCCGACGACATGCTGGCGCACGCGGCGCTTGTTCGCGAACTCGCGCCGATAAAGATCGCTTGTGGAGAGCACATCCCCAACCGCGTCGTCTTCAAGAATTTCTTTGAGGCGCAGGCGATACATTATGTGCAGGCCGATTGCACGCGCCTCGCCGGAGTCAGTGAATTCCTCGCCGTCGGCCTGCTTGCGAAACGGTTCGGCTTCCCGGTGGTGCCGCACGTCGGCGACATGGGCCAGATCCATCAGCATCTGGTGCTCTTTCTGCATATCGCGCTCGGCAACGAGATGGCTTCCTTGAGCACATTCCACACCTGCGCGAACATTTCCTCTTTCCGGCGGAGTTGGAAGCCGGCCGATATCGCACTCCTCAAGAGCCGGGCTCTTCAGCCGACCTGAAGGCGTTGTCGGGTTCCGGCCGCCGATAGCAACGCAGCCGCTGCTCATCCCACTCATTCCGGCTTCACTGTGTTGTGCCGGACCATGGCCGATGATCGGGCGACCGTCGGATACGCTCGCCAAGGACAATGTGCGACAAAGACGCGGACGAAGGCGAACTGGTATAACCCGTGCGCGTTTGCCAACCCGCTGCCCGGCAACTTAATTGGAATAGCCGGATATCCCTCGGTTATCACCGACAAGGCGACCGCCATCGCTTTCCTCGGCGGCCGCTCGAACAACGTCTATGGCCCCGGCTACTACCAGGTGAATATGTCACTGTTTAAGAACTTCCCGACCTGGCGTGAGCAGTATGTGCAGTTCCGTGCCGGTGGTTTCAACGTGTTGAATCATTCAACGCTATCGAACCCATCCACCACCAACGACAACAGCAACGGTGCCAACATCACTGGGCCGCTCTTCCAGAGCAACACACCGGATGCGCGCTTCTTCCAGCTCTCTTTGAAGTACGCCTTTTGAATTGCACCTCCCCACGGCGGGGACGAGCGAGGTTGCGCGCTCCGTCCTCGCGGATTTTTTTGGGAGGCTTACTTACCAGCCGGCCGATCGCTTTTGGGTTTTCCAGGGGTCCTGCCGCCGATCGCCGCGCTGATCTCCGCGGCCGCCTTCTTCAGGCTCGTGCTCACCTCAGCCGCGCTCGCGCTCGCATCGATGTGCTGGATATACGGCACTGTCAGCGCCCCGATGGCCGATCCGCGCTCGTCAAAGATCGGATAGCTGATGTTCGTCACGCCGCGCACCTTATAACTGGGCCGCGACTCATATCCCTGCCGCTTCACGCGCGCACAGATGTGCAGCAAGATCCGCCGGCACCTCCTCGCCCGTCAGCCGCTTCCACTCCGCCAGCGTCCGCGCGCGATGCTCATCATCCTGATGCGCCAGGATGACATAGCCCGTGGTAGCCTCCATCAATTCAACCGACGACCCGAGCTTTACGTAGAAGCCGATGCTCGAAGGCGCATTCACCTGCGCCAGGATCGTCACCTGCGCTCCATCAATGATGCCCATGTGGCAGGACTGCAGCGTCTCCTGCGCAAGCTGGTGCATAACCGGCAGCGCTTCGGTGATGAGCCGTTCGGTCGGCGGATGCTCCTGCACCAGCTTGAAGAGCTTCAGCGTCAGCGCGTAGCGCTCGCCCTCCATCTGCGCAATGTAGCCGCGCCGCTCCAGGCAGAGCAGCATGCGAAAGATCTCCGACACCGTCCGGTTCAGTTCGCGCGAGATCTCGCTTTTCGTAAGGCCGCCGGAGCGATGCGCAAGCAGCTCGATAACGTCCAGGCCCTTTTCAAGCGCCGGCGTTGCATAGGAGTTTTTCTCCTCCGAAGGACCACGGAGCGACTTCAAAGTTTTTCTGGCTGACATAGCAAAAGGCTGCGGATGGACAACAGACTATAACGTTTTCACAAAGAGTGTGGAGCATTTAACAACACGATTGCCTCATGGTGCGCATAATGCAGGACGAGGGCTCTCCAGCGAATCCGATCGAAGCTGCCGCCTACCTTGCTCATTCCGAACGGAGCCGTTTCGCGCAGCAAGACCTGCGAAGTGAGGGGATCTGCTTTCCCAGCCGTCTCGCAACAGGTGAAAACGCCTAGTGCGGAATCCAGTGAGGATGGCGGGCGAAAAGGCCGTCCATAATCGCGATCTGGAACGTAATAAAAAGACCGAAGGCAAGGCTCAGCAGGCCGGACGCGACTCCCAGCCCTTGATGAAACGGCGCAAAGCGTCTGCGCGTGTATGCGAATGGCGCGCCAATCGCCATCGTGATCAGCATCATGCCCGCGATCGTGCCGATGCCGAAGACCAGCAGATATGCGATGGCCCAGCGGGGATCGCGAATTTCCGCAAGCACCAGCAGAGCCACCGCCGCCGAGCCGGCCAGCCCGTGCACCAGGCCTACAGCCAGGGGACGAAGGAATTGATACAGCCCGAGCTTGCGCAAAGCGCGACTCATCAAGCCCTGCGATCTCACTGGATCGACGTGTACGTGAACTTCCGGACTGTGACCGTGCACATGCTCGTGGACAACGCCGTCGTGTGCGTGGCGATGCGAGTGCACAAGAGGGCCATCGCTATGCTGCGGAGTAAAACGATGCGTGATCCACTGCGTGATGCCGGTCAGATTGAACACCCCGAGCAGGATCAGCATGAGGCCGACGGCGAGCTCCATCGCCAGGCCAAGCCGCGGCGGAATCACGACGTGAAAGAGAATAATAGCCGCTCCCACGACGAAGATTGTGATGGTGTGGCCGATCCCCCACAGCGCGCCGATGATGCCCGCCTGCCCAATGCCGCGCTGCCGGCTCACAATCGTTGATACGGCAATCACATGGTCCGGATCCGTAGCATGGCGCATGCCGAGGAGAAATCCCAGACCGATCACCGCTAGCAGGCTCACCATGCTGCTCTACCTTATATATCTGAGTGGCGGCGCTTGTTTGACCGCCGCAGACACCTTCATCATATCCCTCAGCCAGTAAGATTGAGTGAGATACGGTCGGTAGCCATTTCATCAGAGGAGCAAGCGCGCAATGTACGGAACGATGCAGCGTCATCTTCAGGAAAAGCTGAACGAGATCGAAAAAGCCGGTCTGTATAAGCGCGAGCGCATCATCACTGGACCGCAGCAGCCGGAGGTCTCGGTCACCAACAGCGCATCTGTCCTGAATCTCTGCGCGAACAACTATCTCGGTCTGGCAAACCATCCCGCCGTCGTCCAAGCCGCCCAGCAGGCACTGCGTGAATGGGGCTACGGCCTCGCCAGCGTCCGCTTCATCTGCGGCACGCAGTCCATCCATAAGCAGCTTGAGGACCGCCTTAGCAGCTTTCTCGGCACTGACGACACCATCCTCTACAGCTCATGCTTCGATGCCAACGGGGGCCTCTTCGAGACGTTGATGGAAGCCGAAGATGCCATCATCTCCGATGAGCTGAATCACGCCAGCATCATCGACGGCGTGCGGCTCTCGAAGGCGGTTCGCTTTCGCTATCGTAACGGCGACATGCAGGATCTCGAGGTGAAGCTGAAGGAGGCCGGCGACGCGCGTCATCGCCTCATCGCAACCGACGGCATTTTTTCTATGGACGGCTACATCGCGCGGCTCGACAAAATCTGCGACCTCGCCGAGAAGTACGACGCGCTCGTAATGGTCGACGACTCGCATGCCGTAGGGTTCATCGGCGAGCACGGCCGCGGCACGCCCGAGGCGTGCGGTGTGGAAGGCCGCATCGACATACTCACCGGAACGCTCGGCAAGGCGCTCGGCGGCGCCAGCGGCGGCTACACCAGCGGTCGCCGGGAGATCATCGATCTCCTCCGCCAGCGCTCGCGGCCCTATCTCTTCTCCAACTCGGTCGCGCCGCCGATCGTCGCTGCATCGCTCAAGGTCCTCGACCTGGTCGGCCAATCGTCGGAGCTGCGCGAACGGCTCAAGGAAAACACGCGCTACTTCCGCGCGCAGATGACCAGCGCAGGCTTCAACGTACTCCCCGGTGAGCATCCCATCGTCCCCGTCATGTTTGGCGACGCAGTCGTGGCGTCGCGCATGGCGGAGCGTCTGCTCGCTAAGGGCGTCTATGTCGTCGCCTTCTCCTATCCCGTGGTGCCCCAGGGCAAGGCGCGGATCCGCACCCAGATATCGGCCGCGCATACGCGTAAGGAGATCGAGTTTGCCATCGAGAAGTTCGTCGAAGCGAAGCGCGAGCTGAATCTATAAAGCGGCGGCAGATAAGAATCGTCCTCCTGATCGCAACCGATGGTGCAGGGTCAGCGTCGCGTCCGGGAAGCAAAAACCTTTAAACCGTAGCAGAAAGAGTAAACAGGGCCAGCGTCCCGGGCGCGCCCTCCTGACGCCGTGCAGGGCAGGGAAATAAACCCTCCTGCAGTTGAGCGCCGCACCCGAAACTGTGTAGCTCCGCGATCGTCCCAGCGATCGAAAAAGCCCACTCGCCGTAAGTTCAACCCGTGTCAGTGGTCATCCCAGACCCAGCGATAGCACGGACTGATCGGCCTCTCCTCGGGTCCCGCTCCGCTGCCAAAAATGAGACCGGAAAAGCTGTTGACAGTCGTCGAGCGGGCATGTTCAACTCATCGCCGTTGTAGTTAAAGGTTTAAAAAAAAGAGAACGAGCGAGCGGGTCCCTTTGGAGGAGCGTCGATGATGAAATCGATACGGTGTCTGCTGTATGTGCTGTTCGCTGTTGTCACAATCGCAATGCTTTCCCCGACCTACCTGGGTGCCCAAGCAGATCGCGGAGCCATCAAGGGCCTCGCGCAGGACCCCTCCAGTGCCAGCGTCCCCGGCGCAAAGATCACACTGAAAAACGAAGCCACCGGTGTCTCCGCCACGGCCGAATCCGGACCCTCCGGCGAGTTCAGCTTTGTGAACCTAGCGCCCGGTGTCTACACCGTCACCACCGAAGCAACCGGCTTCAGCACTTCAGTCGAGCAGCACGTCGATGTTGGCGTCGGCAGTACTGTTCCGCTCAAAGTCACACTCCAGCCCGGCCAGGTCCAGCAAACCGTCACCATATCCGCCGCATCGGCCAGCATCGAGACGCAAACCTCCGATATCGGTACCACGGTCACCCCGCAAGAGATCAAAAACCTCCCCGTTTCGCTGAATGCGGACATGCGCAACCCGCTCAACTTCGTGCTGCTCACACCGGGTGTGAGTTCGTCCACGCCCGGCCCGGGGTCGGGTGGGCCTGCTGAAGATTATCGCCTGCACATCAGCGGCTCCGTCAGCTACTCCAACGAGGTCTACATCGACGGTATTCCCATCGTGAACACGAACCTCTCGGGCAATATCGCCAACAACCACCCGCCCATCGACGCCATCGGGCAGTTCAAGCTGGTCAACAACAACCAGAGTGCGCAGTACGGGCTCTCGAGCGGCGTCGTATCCTTCGCCTTCAATTCCGGCACCAACGGGTATCACGGCAGCGCCTTCGACTACCTCCAGAACGATGCGCTCAATGCCTCCGGTTACACGCTCGGGGTCATACGCTCCCGTCCACCCTGCACAACCAAACCCAATGACCCTACCTGCAAAAAGGCGCCGCTCAAGCAGAATGAATTCGGTGGTACCTTCGGCGGTCCGGTTTGGATTCCCAAGCTCTACAACGGCCGCGACAAGACCTTCTTCTTCGTCGATTACACCGGCTTTAAATATCGTCCCAGCGCGAACAACGCCACTCTGACAACTTTCCCCAACGCATATCGCAGCGGCAACTTCAGTCAAGCGCTTGGACAGCAACTGACCGACCCAACAGGCACGCCTATCGTCGACCCGGCAGGACGTCCGGTTCTGAACGGGGCGGTCTACAACCCCAACTCGGTGCACAGCGTGGTTGGCCCCGACGGCAAAACCTATCAGGTGCGCGATCCATTTCCCGGCAACATCATTCCTTCCACCACGCCAGGTCTGAGCGCCGTTTCACAAAAAGTGCTGCAGAGCTTTCCCACCGCGACCAACGATGCGATCTTCGATAACTTCGTGCGCCAGCAAAGCTCGAAGATCGACGAGCATCGCGTTGTTGTGAAGATCGATGAGCACATCAATGCGCAGCACTCGCTCTCCGGCAGTGTCTTCACCGGGGGTTATACCAATTCAAACAATGGCCAGCTGAATCTGCTTGATTCGAATTTAGTCAGCGCGCCGACCACGCAAATACGCCTTACCTGGAATTACACGCACTCGCCCACGCTGATGAACAACTTCAATCTCGGCTTCCTGCGGGATACCGGCTTCACCGGACCCGTTGAGACCGGCCCGGGACTGGAAGCCCTCGGCATCACCGGCCTGCCGCCGCTCGCGCCCGACAGTGCTTATCCGCAGATCGGCATCGGAACAGTGCAGAACAGCATCGGCCGTGCCGGTGTCTCCTCTGACGCGGAAAACCGCTACATCATCAATGACAATGTGACGATGGTTCGCGGCCGTCACACCTTCACCGTCGGGGGAGAAGTGAGGTGGCTGCAGCGTAATGAGCAGGGCGTTCCCGGGGGCAGCTTCACCTTCGAGCCCACGCAGACCGCCCTCAACGGCACCGGCTTCGCAAATGGGCAGGCGGTTGCGATTCCCGCCGGCACCGGCAACGCGGCGGCCAGCTTCCTCTTCGGCGGCATGGACTTCTCCCGCTTCGACTATCCCGTCAACCAGAACTATCGCTGGTGGCAGTTCGGCGGCTATGTTCAGGACGATTGGCGCGTGAACCCCGACCTGACGCTCAACCTCGGCTTGCGCTATGACGTCCAGGTGCCGCGTACCGAAGCGCACAACAACGTCTCCACCATGGTCCCGACTCTTCCGAACCCTGGCGCAGGTGGACTGCCGGGCGCCTTCACCTTCTATGGCAAGGGCGCCGGCAGAAATGGTCAGGCTCGCATCGGCAACATCGATTACAAAGGCATCCAGCCGCGCATCGGCTTTGCCTTCTCGCCGGGACCGGATCACAAGACGGCCTTCCGCGGTGGCTTCGCCATCACGCGCCCGGTCGGCAATGACAACTTGGAGAACGACATCGGCAGCGGCGAGTACGCGCTCGGCTTTGCAGGACTCGCTACGGTGAACCGTCCCTCGGACACGGTCGGCTCGCCTGCCTACTACTGGGACAATCCTTTCCCGCAGTCATCCATCAGCGGCGCCACTCTCAATCCTGGTCTGCTCGTCGGCAATGACAACCCGCCGTTGATCTATCCCAAAGCCGGCTCGCCGCCTACCCAGATCTATTGGAGCGCACAGATTCAGCATCAACCCTCCTCCAGCATTGTCTACACCCTCGGCTATGTCGGTATGCACACCTATCACCTCGGTGTTTGGTCCAAGCCAAATCAGATCAACGCGGCTGCTGCGACGGCGAAATACAGTAGCGTCGCGGCGGCTGCAGGCCTCCCTCTTAACCAGTTCCTGGCCCTGCCTATTGACGATCCGCGTGTAGCCGCCGCAGGTATCCAGAACCCCTGGTCGGGCTTCATCGATACATTCGGCACCGGCGCAACAGCGGGCCAGGCGCTCCGTCCGTATCCTCAATACGGAGACGTGGACAACGTCCTCAACCCGATCGGTAGCGTCTCCTACAACGGCTTGCAGACTAGCCTGCAGAAGCGCTACTCGCAGGGCCTCACATTCTTGCTTTCCTATACCTTTTCCAAGACCATCGGAAACGTGGATTCGAATAGCGGCCCCAACTCCGGCGCTGAGAACGCCATCTTTGCCGGCTCCTTTGCGCAGGACTACTACAATCCGCATGGCGAGCGCGCTGTGACCAGCTCGGACATTCCGCACGTGGTCTCGCTCAGTTACACCTATGAGCTGCCGTTCGGTCACGGCAAGCGCTTCCTGAATCACGGCGGAGCGGTGAACACCGTGGTCGGCGGATGGTCCGTCTCCGGCATCCATCAGTACCAGAGCGGCCGACCCATTCACATTGAGTACGATGCGCTGGGTTCCTCCAATCCATTCTTCGCGGCCGGCGATGGATTCAGCTTCCGCCCCAATCTGGTCCCTGGTCAGCCATTGAAAAACCCGGCCTACAACCGCCGCTGCTCTGGACCTGTCCAGCAGGATGCCGGCCGTAATCCCTGCCAGTTCTACATCAATCCCGCGGCGTTCTCCCTGCCGGGCCCCGGCCAGTACGGCAACGCACCCAATCTCTTCTCGGCGCTGCGCATGCCTGCATACATCGACGAAGATCTCTCCGTCTCCAAACGCACTACGCTCCACGAGAACCTGAACCTGTTGTTCCAGGCCAATTTCTTTAACGCCCTGAACCGCACCGTCTTTTCCGCCGGGGGCAACCCCCAGACCTTCATCGTTAACGCGGCGCCTCCTGACCTGAGTGTTGCGTCGCTTGGAAACTCCAATACAGTCTTCGGCATCATGGCCGCGCAACAGAATGCTGCCAGGATCATCCAATTCGGCATGAGGCTGGAGTTCTAGTCCACAATGGTCATGCTCGCTGCCAAACTCATCCTTGCAGCGAGCATGGCTTTGCCTCTGTCCGCCCAGTCAGCCAGCCAGACAGCTTCGGAGGATATGGCCGCGCATGCGGATCGCGCGCGTCAGGCGGAGCAGCAGGGCGATTTCTCCACGGCTGTGCGCGAATACGAGTACCTCGCACATCAGCTTCCGCCGAGTGCCGAGTTGCAGAGCAATCTCGGCGTCGCGTTGTACTTCAATCACCAATGGGAGCGATCGATCGCAGTGCTTCACAAGGCCATCGCGTTGAACGCGAATTTGCTGGCGCCGCACCTGTTCAGCGGATTGGCGTCATACCAGCTCTCGAAGCCGGACGCCGCCGTCCCCGAGCTGGAAACAGCGGTCCGCCTCCGCTCGTCGGACGTCATCGCGCGCACCTGGCTCGGCTACGCCTATGTCGCGCAGGCTCGTTACGACGCTGCCGCGAAGCAGTTTGGTGAAGTGACCCATCTTGCGCCCGACAACATCGATGCCTGGTATGCGCTCGGCCAGGCTTGGCTCGAGATCGGCAGGCAGCGCACGCTCGCCCTGCTGAAAGCCGCGCCCAATGGCGGCCGCGCCTGGCAACTGGCCGGCGAGCAGCTTCAGCTGGAAGGCAACCGCAGCAAAGCGCTCGCGGATTTCGAGCAGGCAAACGCCCGCCGCCCCGATATCCCGGAGCTGCGCACAGCCGTCGAGGAGCTGGGAGGCAAGCCCGCCACAGCTGCCGTTACGAATACGCCCGCTGACGGCAGCGAGGACAGCCTGTACGCAGAAGCCCACGAGGCCGAGCAGAAATCTCGCGCCGCATTCGAGCATGTTCTCTCCGCCGCACCCGACTCCTATCGTGCGCACCAGATCATGGCGGACGCCTTCGTCCTGCAACAGCAGGATGACAAAGCCATTGCCGAGTATCGAGCCGTCCTGCAATCGAAGCCCGACCTGCCCGGCATCCACGAAGCGATCGGAAGCGCTCTGCTGCGGAGTGGAAAATCTGCCGAAGCCCTCACCGAGTTTCAGGCCGAGCTCCAGCTTCAGCCGCATTCCGCCAGCGTGCACACCCTTCTCGGACAAACGCAATTGCTGCTCGGAAAGAATGACGAGGCGGAAAAAACTCTGCGGAGCGCGCTCCTCATGGATCGCCCGCCCGCGGATGCATGGCGTCTGCTCGGTAAGCTCGAGCTGCACCGCAGCAACTATCAGGCGGCCGCCCACGACCTGACACACTATCTGTCCGTCGAGAAGACCGACGCGACCGCGTGGTATCTCCTCTCTCGCGCGTATCGCGGATCGGGTGACAAGGAGCAGATGAATCGCGCTCTCAGCCAGTTCGCGAAAATCTCCGAGGATGCGAAAGCGCGCGGTCAGGCTCAGCGTGAGCTGGCGTATCTGGACAACCAGACTCACGTTGACGAGGAGAGGGGGCAGAGCAGCCCTTGAGAACATCAGAATTACCCTGAAGGCCGGGAGCGTTTCAGTCACTGCAAGCAAAACCACGAAAGAAGGGAATTCATGTCGCGTTCGCATGCAGCCTTACCTTTGAAGAAGGTTGTTCTCATCACCAGCGGAGACCTTCGCCAGTCGGCGAACCAGGTCTGCTGGCCCGCGCAGGAAGACCTGGAGCGCCGCCTCACACAGGCATTCCGCGATGAGCGCGTCGAAGTCGAGCGTGCGTTTCCCGTCGATCCCGCAAAAGGTCATGGATTTATCTCCAGCCAGCGCATGGGCATGGATATCTTCTCCGGCATCGACCCCGACGCAAGCCTCGTCTTCGCCACCGCGGCGTGGCAGTACACCCATCACGTACTGCCCGGCATGCGCACGCATCGCGGGCCTATTCTTACCGTCGCCAACTGGTCCGGCCAGTGGCCCGGACTCGTCGGCCTGCTCAATCTCAACGGCTCGCTGGTCAAGGCCGGTGTGCCATTCCATTCGCTTTGGAGCCAGGACTTCACCGACCAGTACTTCCGCACGCGTCTCCAGGAGTGGATCAGGAGCGCAACCGTCGCGCACGATCTCTCGCACGTCCGCGACCTCGATGCCGCAGCGCTGCCCGCATCCGCACGCAGCACCGGCGAGGAGCTCGCCGCAAAACTTCTCAAGCACAAGGCTATCTTCGGCATCTTCGACGAAGGCTGTATGGGCATGTACAACGCGATCATCGATGACGAGTTGCTGAACCCACTTGGCGTCTTCAAGGAGCGTCTCAGCCAATCCGCGCTGGTCGCCCGCATGAAAACCATCCCCGATGCCGAAGCGAAAGCTATCCGTCAGTGGCTCGATGAGAAAGGCTTGCGCTTCAACACCGGCAAGGACGACAAGACCGAGCTGACCGACCAGCAGATTCACCAGCAGTGCAAGATGTACATCGCCGCTCTTCAGATTGCTGATGAGTTCGGCTGCGACGCGATCGGCATTCAGTATCAGCAGGGTCTCAAGGACATGGTGCCCGCCTCCGACTTGGTCGAAGGCTTGCTCAACAACAGCGAACGACCTCCAGTCCGCAACAGCGCGGGCAAGGAGCTATACGCCGGCGAACCGCTGCCGCACTTCAACGAAGTGGATGAAGGCGCTGGCCTCGACGCGCTCATCACAAACCGCTGCTGGAAGGCGCTGCAGCTCGATCCCGCGACCACGCTGCACGACGTCCGCTGGGGCGAGCACTACAAAGGCAATAGCATCGACGACTTCGTGTGGGTGTTGCAGATCTCGGGCGCTGCCCCGGCGAGCCACTTCGTGGATGGCTATCGCGGCGCATCCAGCGATCGCCAGCCTCCAATGTATTTCCCGCTCGGAGGCGGCACGCTGAAGGGAATTGGCCGCCCCGGCAAGATCGTCTGGAGCCGCGTCTTCGTCCAAGGCAACAGTCTGCACGTCGATATGGGTCTCGGTTCGGTCGTCACGCTCCCCGCGGAAGAGACTCAGCGCCGCTGGAGCCAGACCACCAGCCAGTGGCCCATGGTCAGCGCCACCTTCGATGGCGTCTCCCGCGACTCATTCATGTCACGTCACCGTGCCAATCACGTAAACATCGCCTACGCTCCTGACGAAAAGCGCGCAGCCCAGGCTCTAGCTGTCAAAGCCGCCATGTTCCACGCACTCGGCGTCCGCGTGCATCTCTGCGGTGCGGTGAACTTCAGCTAAATGACAACCGCCACTCATCATTCTGAGCGCCGGGTGCCCCATCCTGGCGAAGCTAGCGTGGGAGTATTCCGTGGGAGCGAAGCGACCTTCCGATGAGCATCGTAGCCGGCATCGACTTCGGCACACTCAGCGTGCGCGTCTCCCTCTTCAGCAAGAGTGAGGGACGGCTCGGCACTGGTGTCGCCGAATATCCACTGCGCCGCTCAGCGCAGGATCCCAATCTCGCCACCCAGAGCCATCGCGCGCAGATGGACGCACTCGCGGACGCGATGCGCCGCGCGCTCCAGTCTAGCCGTGTCAGCGGGGACGAAGTCCGCGCGCTCGCCGTGGATGCCACCGGCTCCAGCGTCATCCCCGTTGGCGAAGATCTCGAGCCCCTCGACGACTACTATCTCTGGTGCGATCACCGCGCCTGGCGCGAGGCCGAGGAGATCACCGCTGCCGCCCACCAGCAGAAAACAGAAGCCATCGACTGGTGCGGCGGCGTCTATTCCTCCGAGTGGGGCTTCTCCAAGCTCCTGCACTGGCTGCGGCACAATCCGGAAAAGCGCGGCCGCCTCGTCACCGCTCTCGAAAATTGCGATATGGTCGTCGCCACCCTCTGCGGCATCCGCTCCGCCGCCGAATTGCCCCGCAGCATCTGCGCCATGGGTCACAAGTGGATGTGGAATGCAAAATGGGGCGGCCTGCCCTCGGAACAATTCTTGGTTTCGGTAGACCCGCTGCTCCAGGGCATTCGCCAAAAGCTCAGTGGCCGTTACGAAACCTCCGACCGCATTGCCGGAACGCTCAGCGCCGAATGGGCTGAGCGTCTCGGGCTCCGCGCCGGCATTCCGATTCCCGTCGGCGCGCTCGACGCACATTGGGATGCAGTCGCGGCCAACATTCGTCTTGGCGACGTCGTCAATGTCATTGGCACCTCCACCTGCATCATCGGCGTCAGCGCGCAACAGACATTAGTACCCGGAGTCTGCGGTGTCGTCCCCGGTTCTGTCCTCCCCGGCTACACCGGCATTGAAGCCGGCCTCTCCGCCGTTGGCGACATCTTTGACGGCATCGGGCGCCGTGCCGGTTCGTCTGTCGCCGCTCTCAGCCAGGGCCTCGAAAACTACCATGCCGGACAGACGGGTCTCCTCCGCATGGTCTGGGACAACGGCGATCGCACTGTCCTCGTCAATCCGAATCTCGGCGGCGTCACGTTCGGATGGAACCTCGTCCACACCGCGCAGGACGAGCTCTTCGCCGCCATCGAAGGCACTGCGCTCCACACCCGTATCATCCTGGAGCGCATGCAGCAGCACGGATCGCCCGTAAACCGCATCATCAACGGCGGCGGGGTTCCACAGAAGAATCGGGTTCTCAATCAGGTGTATGCCGACGCGCTGAACAAACCAGTGCTCGTGCCCGCGGGCGATGTCACCAGCCTCGGCTCCGCGATCTTCGCCTTTCTTGCCAGCGGCGATTACACATCGGTCGAAGAAGCGCAGGCCGCGCTCTGTCCTCCAAGCGAAACATTTCTTCCGGACAAGCGAGCAGCCGCGACGTACGGTAAGTTATATCCACTGTACCGCGACGTCTATTTTTCGCTTGGAAATCCCGCCTCGCCGGCCGCGCGCCTTGGGCACATCTTGCCCCGCTTGCGCGAAATCGCAGCCGATGCGCGCGCTTTGGAGACTGAATGAGCATCAACTCGCATGTAGTAAAGAGCACGATTGTGGGCGCACTCGGTGGCCTGCTCTTCGGCTTTGACACCGCCGTCATCTCCGGCACAACCTCTGCCCTCACCCACACCTATCACCTCTCTCCCGCGCTGCTCGGCGTCACCGTTTCCAGCGCGCTCGTCGGCACCGTCATCGGCGCCATGGGTGCGGGCATCCCCGGACAGAAATTCGGCCGCCGCGACAGCCTTCGGGTCATGGCCGTCTTCTATGTGCTCTCCGCCATCGGCTGCGCGCTCGCCTGGAACTGGCCGGCCCTCATCGTGTTCCGCTTCATCGGCGGACTCGGCATCGGCGGCTCTTCGGTTCTCGGCCCCATGTACATCGCGGAGATCGCTCCGCCCGATTGGCGCGGCCGCCTCGTCGGCTTCTTTCAGGTCAACATTGTCGTTGGCATCCTGCTTGCCTATATCTCCAACACCATCATCGGCAGCATGCACGTGGGCGCGAATGACTGGCGATGGATGTTCGGCGCCTCCGGTATCCCCGCGCTGCTCTTCCTCATCACGCTCTTTGTCATACCGCGCAGCCCCCGCTGGCTGGTCACGCAGTCCAATCTTCGCGAAGCCCTCGAAGTCCTGCGCCTCACGGGCGTGCCGCAGCCCAAGGAAGAGCTGGATGAGATCGTCGCTTCCGTCCACCTCGAGCGCTCCTCCTCTACCGATCCGCTCTTCTCCCGCCAGTACAAGAAGCCCATCATCATCGCCTGGACCGTCGGCATGTTCTGCCAGCTTTCCGGCATCAACGCCGTCCTTTATTACCTCAACGACATCTTCGCCCTCGCTGGCGCGTCGCGTATCTCCGGCGATCTGCAGGCCATCGCCGTCGGCGCCACCAATCTCGTCGCCACCCTCATCGCCATGTCGGTCATCGACAAGCTCGGCCGCAAGAAGCTTCTGCTCACCGGCACCGTGGGCCTCGTCATCTGCCTCACCTTCATCTCCATCCTCTTCTTCACTCATCAGCACCTCGGCTGGCTCGTCTGGCTGCTCATGGCCTACATCGCTTGTTTCGCCATCTCCCAGGGTGCGGTCCTGTGGGTTTACATCAGTGAAGTCTTTCCCAACCGCGTGCGCGCCAAAGGACAGAGTCTCGGCAGTTCCGCGCACTGGCTCACCAATGCCGTGATCTCACTCATCTTTCCCGTCATGGCTAAAAACTCCGGCGCCTACCCCTTCATCTTCTTCGGCGTCATGATGGTCCTCGACTTCTTCATCGTCCTCTTCTACTACCCGGAAACCAGCGGCATCTCTCTGGAACAAATGCAACACAAGCTCGGCATCGATTAGTTCGAACTCTGTCTATGAGGTGGATAGGTATGACGCAATGTGCAGTTCTCCTCGCCCTCGGCGCATTCGCCCTCGGCGCGCAAGCGCAATCCCAAAGCTGGCAGCCCGACCTCACCGTCCAGCAGACATACGTGCTGCATCGCGCGTCGAGTACCGACCCCAAAGGCGCAAACGCCGACTTCCGCCACGTCGCACCCGGCGCAACCGAAACCGTGCTCGACGCCGATGGCCCCGGCGAAATCTCGCACGTCTGGTTCACCATCGCAGACAACGAGCCCTATCACCTCAAGCGCATCGTCCTCCGCATCTACTGGGACGGCGAGCAGAACCCCAGCGTCGAAGTCTCCCATCGGCGACTTCTTCGGCCTCGGCCTCGGCGAATATCACAGTTGGCAATCGGAGATGCTCTCCGTCGGCAGCGTCAAAAGCCTGAACAGCTTCTTCCCCATGCCTTTCGCGCATCACGCACGCGTCACGGTTACAAATGAAGGCAACCAGGCCATTGGGGCGCTCTACTACAACATCGACTACCGCACCTACGACCATCCGCTCCCAGCCGGCACGCTCTACTTCCACGCGCAATACCGGCAGTCCCAGCCCAACCACGGCTGGACTACCGACTGGAAATCCAACGGCGACCCGCAGGTCAACGACAAAGCCAATTTCGATGGCAAAGACAACTACGTCTGGTTCGACGCCAAAGGCCACGGACAATACGTCGGTGTCACCATGTCGGTGCTGCAAAATCAGGACATGTGGTGGGGCGAGGGCGACGACATGTTCTTCATCGACGGCGCTGAGAAGCCCTCCATCGTCGGCACCGGCACCGAAGACTATTTCCTCGGCGCATGGGACTTCGGCGGCGAGCCCTTCTCTTATCAGCTCTACGGCGCACCGGTCGTTGGCACCGAGTTAGCCGGCAGCCGCTCCAGCGTCTACCGCTTCCATCTCGATTCGCCGATCCCGTTCACCAAATCCTTCAAGGCCACCATCGAGCACGGCCACGCCAACGCACGCTCGGACAATTACTACTCCGTCGGCTACTGGTACCAGGCCGAGCCGCACGAGCCCTTCCCCGCGCTACCGCCGGTCGAGGAACGCCTCCCCGCACTGCAACCCACCGGAGGGCCCGGCAACGCCGCCGTTGCCCATTAACGAGCACCAACAAGGGTCCCCATCCTACTGCAGGTAGGGTGGGGTCGTTCCCAATTGTCCACGCGACTGGAAGGTCCACCTCAAATTTTGTCATCCTGAGCGAAGCGAAGGACCTGTAGTTTCGCACGCGCCCACACAGCACGAACGTGAGCGACCAAAGGAAGCAAACCCGGTTCCCGCGCCGCGCGTGTGCCCGTGCGGCCAGCACCAATTGCCCGGACGGCCAGTCCACGATACAGTTCTTGTCATAGCGTATGGTTCGAACGCAGACGAACGGCTTTGCTGCAGATCGCACAGCAACGATTGTGGAGGTAGCGAAGCGCGCCGATGTTTCCATCGCTACCGTCTCGAACGTTATCCGCGGAACTCGCAAAGTCAGCCCGAAACTCACCGAACGTGTCCAGATCGCCATCCGCGAGCTGAACTACTCCCCCAACGAGATTGCCCGCAGCCTCAAGGTCCGCCAGACGCGCATGCTGGCCATGGTCCTGCCCGACATCACCAACCCATTTTTTCCCGAGATCATCCGCGGCGCGGAAGATACCGCCTTCGAGCGCGGATATTTCCTGATGACCGCCAACACCGATGAGCAGATCGGCCGCGAGCGGCGGATTGTCGCCGCACTGCGCTCCTATCGCGTCGATGGCGTGCTCCTGGCGTCGGCCAGCAGCACCGATATCAGCCATCTGCAGGGCACCATCGATGCTGGCGTCGCGCTTGTCTGTCTGGATCGCACGGTTCCCGGCGTCAAAACCGATGCAGTCCTGCTCGACAACGTGCGCGGCGCGCGCGAGTGCGTCCGCCATATGATTCAGAAAGGACATCGCCGCATCGCCATCGTCACCGGCTCGCTCGATCTGCAGACCGGCCGTGAGCGTCTCCGCGGCTACGAAGAAGCGCTGCACGAGGCCGGCATTCCAGTCGAGAAAAGCCGCGTTCTCGAAGGCGACTTCCGCCACGACTCCGGCTACAAGCTCGGGAAACAGATCCTCACGCAGAAGGGAAAAGATCCATCAGCGCGTCCAACCGCCATCTTCGTATGCAATGGGGTCATGACCCTCGGCGTGCTCAAGGCATTCGAGGAGCTGAACATCCGCTGCCCGCAGGACATCGCACTTGCCACCTTCGACGATCTCGCCGTGGACAGCCCTTTTCATCCCCATCTCACTACCGTGGTGCAGCCCAGCTACGAGATGGGCGCACGCGCCGCCAGCATCCTCATCGATCGCATCGAAGGCCGCATCAGCAAGGAGCCGCGCACCGTCCGCGTGGCGCCAACACTGATCGTGCGCGAATCCACCGAAGCACGCCAGGCAGGCTCGGAGAAATCCTCCTCGCGCACGCGATCCAGAGCGTAACCCGCAACAATTCCATTCTGGGAAACCGAAGCAAAACGAAATGACGATATATGACACGAGTTGTCATATATGGCACAGGGAGCAGTGCAAATCCAGTTATCGTTAAACCCTTTTTCGGTCTCGATTCGGCCAGCTAGGTCATCCCCCAATGCAGGCGTGAGCGACCACCGCAGGCGCAATTGCCCGGACGGAGCAGTCCTACTCGGGTGTAGCCTCCAGCGTCAGCACCTGGAACGGCTTCAGATGGAACGTATGCGGCGTGCCCGCCTCCAGTTCCACCGCCGGGGTATCCGCCTCATCCCGCCACGGGCTGTGTGTGCGGAAACGGCGGGCAGCGCTCTCCGGCAGCTCAAAGGCGCGCCCCACATCCAACTGAAGATCCTGGGCTTTATCGCTCGGATTGCGCAGTGTCAGGATAGCTTTCTCTGGCGTCCACGACGCCCAGCCATAGACCGCGAGCCAGCGCGGATCGCCGCCCACCCAGTGGGTGTCTTTCAATACCGCAGCATTCGCCCGCGACCACTTTGCCGCCTCCGCCAGCACGTCCCAGTCGGCTGGCGTCAGCAGTGACGGCGTAATGTACATCTCCTGCAGATCCGTGCCCGTGCCGAAGTAGTCGCGCACCTCGTTCTTGAAATCGCCGCCCGGATCGGTTTTCAGATGATAGGCATACTGGCCGTAGATCAACCCATGCAGCATCAGCGAGTTCAGCGGATATAGCGCTCCCCGCTTCACGACCTTGTCGTAAACCTCCATGTCTCGATAGGTAATCCAGCGCTCCCGTTCCGGCCCCACGCCGGCAAAGCTGTGGTCCTCGCCGCCGCGCCAGATCGAGTCGGCATACATCAGCCAGAAGGGCGAGGGATAGGTCCCGGTCGTCAGGTTGATATAGAGGTCCGGCTTCACCTGCCGCAAATCGCTGATGAGGTGGATTGCCGCGTCGAAATCGCTGTCGAAGGCGCTGCCTTTCACCACTGAGTCCACATTGCCCGTGCCGTCGAACTTGAACTGGTTCACGCCGTACTTCTTCACCATCTCCATGCAGATTTCATGGAAGCGCGCATAGTACTTCGGCCCGGAAAGCGCGAAGCCGCCGTTCTCGATCTCGTATCCCTCTTTGCGGCCCTCGGCAATGCGCTCCTGCTTTTCATGCGCATAGCCTCCCCACGGAGAGAGCCAGACGCCCGGCGCCGTGCCATACTGCGCCGCCGCCTCTTTCAACGGAAGAAAACCATTCGTGAAGTCCTTGCGAAACGCCCACATGCCCGCCGTGTCATCCCATCCGTCGTCGAACATGAAGGAGTCCAGCGTCACGCCGCGCTTGTCATGCAGCTCCCGGCCGAAGGTGTGGATGCGCTCTATCGCCTGCGCCTGCGTGTAGCGGTTCTCATACCCAATGTCGTACCAGCTGTTGTAGTGCAGAAACGTGCGATAGGGATGCGCTCGCTCGCGCTCAATGTAGGCCAGAAAGTCACGTCGCATCTGTCCCGGCGCGGCAATCCCAACGACGGAGGAATAGGCTACCGTCTGCCCGGCGCGCAGCGGCAGCACGCGCTCCATCTCGGCCACGCCACGCTCGTGCACCACGCTCGATGTGGAAAGCGGATGCTCGAAGCCGAGGAAGAAATCGCCCGCCGTCAGCGGCGATCCTTTCACCGTGCCGGTCAGCGTCATCGCCGGGGCAGTCGCATCGATCAGGCCCACTTGCGTGATCGCAACGTCTTCTTTCCCCGCAGTAATCGTCAGCACCTGCCGGATGTAGTGCGCATCCTTGCGCATCACCACGGCCCAGTCCACTGCAAAGCGTCCCGCCGGATCGCCCAGCCGATAATGCACCGCGACGCCGGGCAGCTTCTCCGCCGCAACCGTGGCATCGGCGTTCGGAGCGAGCTGTTCCACCCGTCCCGGAGCAAGCAGCGTCATCGTTGCCGGCTCGACGATCTCATCTTTTTCGAGCGCAATACGGAACGGAATTGCCAGCCGGATAGTGTGGCCATCGCGCAGATCGCGTATCTCGAGCGCACTCGGCTTTCCATCCCGGAGCGGCCAGCGCGCCTCAATCGCTCCATCGCCGATGCGGCCGTCGCTCGCCTGGCTCACCGAAGCAGTGGCATCACCGGCCGCCGCCTGACTCCAGCCAGAGGGAGCTGCGGAGCCCGCACAAAGCAGGAAGAACGCGGCAGCACCGGCCACAGAACGGGATGACAAACGTCTGAGGATCACGAAATCTCCGGAACAGGCTGCGATTGTGCAGAATGAATCTTCACGTTCGAAACGACCCGCGAAATCGCCCCGGTCGGACTGGGTGTATCCGGCTTCAGTCCCGCTTCCATCGAGCAGAACAGTCCCAGCAACTGGCCGAAGATCACGTCCAGAGGAGGCCGCAGCGCATCTGGAACAGGCTTTCCGTCGCCTCCCCCACCATCCAGATCGAGCGTAACCTGCGCCGCCCCCCGCCCCTCCTGCGTGAGCGCGAATCCCGTCACCGCAATGGTTGCGCCCAGCTCCTTCTGCGGCAGTTCGCGAAGCAAATCTGTCTCGTAGGGCCGTATCTGCTCGTCCGAGGCGAGATACGCCACCACCAGCGTCTCCCGGTCGATGAACGACAAAGGCCCGTGCCGCAGCCCAAGAAATGATTGCGACATGGTGAAGATCCGGCCGGCCGTCAGCTCCTGCACCTTCAATGCCGATTCCGCCGCTGCCACTGCCAGAGCGCCGGAGCCGAGGAAGCAAACGCGGCGGAAGCCGCTCTTCGCCAGCTTCGCAGCTGCATCGGCGGCGCGAGGCAGCAGGGCCTCGGCGGAGCGCGCCATTTGCTCCACTATCGCGCCATAGCTGTCCAGATCGTTGAGATAGCCGAGCGCCTGGCCGGCGATCACCATATTGGAAAACGAGCTGGTCATCGCCAGACCGCGATCGTTCGTCTCCGGATCGAGCACCAGTGCATACGACCGCGAGTGCCCGCGCGCGAGCCGGGCCATGGCGCCGTCCGCATTGCAGGTAATGACCAGGTGCGCCACGCCGGGAAAGCGCCGCAGCATTTCTTCGATGGCCGCGACACCCTCCGAGCTGTCGCCCGAGCGCGAAAACGAGATGCACAGCGCCGGCGCGTCCACCCGCAGCCAGTCATCCATGCCGGTTAGCAGCTCCGTGCTCGCGACTGCGCGCACAGGCCTCCGCCAGCACCGTTCCAGCAACCGCTCGACGGACCGCCCAACAAAATCCGAGGTCCCCGCCCCCACCAGCAGCACCGGCCGCCCGGCCTGCTTCCTCAAAAACGCCTGCAAGCTCCGGCTGCAGCCGTTTGCAGAGCGCCAGGGTGCTCTGCCAGGTCTCCGGCTGCTGTGCGATCTCCCGAGGGGTATGCTCAATTCCAAGCTCCCGTTTCCGCCCAGCAGAAAATTCCAACAACGCACTCAGACGCATCCACACATCTCTCCTCAATCGGGCAGATTCAGCCCAACAGTCTCGAGGATTGTATTACACTTATGCAACGAAACGAAACAAAATGAAAGTAAACGACGGAAAATCTGCAGATCAACCCTTCAAATCGCCGTCGGAAGAAGGAATGTGAACACGCTACCCGCTGTCCTGGTGATTGGTGAATTGAACGTCGATATTGTGCTCTCTGGCCTGGCATCCCCGCCGGTGCTGGGCAGCGAGGTGCTGGCCCGAGAGATGCGAATGGTGCTGGGCAGTGCCTCGGCTATCTTTGCGAGCGGTATAGCGCGGCTGGGCCATCCGGTAGGGTTTGTCAGCAAGACCGGCGACGATGACTTTGGCCGATTCTGCCGCGAAGCGCTGCACAATGTGCATGTTCCGACCGACAACCTTCTCCTTTCGCAACGACCCACCGGAGCCACTGATTGTCCTGAGTACGCGAGAGGATCGCGCATTGGTGACGCATCTGGGCGCGATCGCGGATCTCGGATATGACGACCTTCCGCCGAATCTTTTCCAGGGATACAAGCACCTGCACCTCACCTCGTATTTTTTGCAGGAGCGTTTGCGGCCGGCGTTTCCGCGGCTGATGCGCGAGGCCAAGGCCGCCGGCCTGAGTGTTTCGTTTGATCCCAATTCCGACCCGGCGCAGGCTTGGTCGAAGGAGATATGGGAGGTCATGCGCATCCCCGATGTGGTGTTTATCAATGAGTCCGAAGCGCAGGCGCTCACCGGCGCAACCCATACGCGCGAGGCGCTGGCCGTTCTGGCAGAGCGCACCACATGCACCAGTCGTGAAGCAGGGCAGCGAAGGCGCGATCGCTGTGCGCGGCACGGAACGTATGCATGCCGGAACGTTTCGTGTGAATGCAGTAGACACGACGGGAGCCGGGGATTCCTTTGCGGCGGGCTTCGTTCATGGCCTGCTGACAAAGCGTTCTCTGCGCGAATGTCTGCTGCTGGCCAACGCTACCGGTGCGCTTTCGACCACCGGCGTAGGAGGGACAGCTGCTCAGCCGGACGCAAAGACGCTTTCCGTCTTCGTCGACTCACACGCCGCGTCTGTCACGGAGTTCAGCGCGTGAGGATCGTCGCATATACAGCTACATATAGGAGCCGATATGCCGGGCGATGAACGTGATCCGTTTGTCTCGATGATGAACGCGGCGACGTACAGTGACATTGAACCTGAGCGACTTCAAGCCACGATCCATGCTGCGCGTCGCGGAACACCGGCTCGACCGGCCGAAATTTCCAGCAATTGACTTCCACAATCACATCGACGGGATGGACCCTGCCGAAGTGCTGCGTGTGATGGACGCCTGCGGCATCGAGCACCTGGTGAACATCACGATGAAGCCCGGCACCGATGGCATCGAGAGCCTCACGCGGCTTCGCCAGGCTTCGCCGGAACGCTTCTCGACCATTGCCTGGATGGATTGGCGCGACCTGGGCGAAGGCGGCTTCTTCGATCGATCCGTACGCCGGTTGGAGCAATGCGTGTCCGCGGGTGCGATCGGCATGAAGATCTGGAAGGACCTGGGGCTGCGACTGCGCGATCACGATGGCTCGCTGCTCCGCATTGATGATCCCCGGCTGGATCCGCTGTTTGCGCGCGCTGCAGAATTGGGTGTCTTCATCATGTTTCACACCGCCGATCCTGCGGCATTCTTCCTGCCGACCGATTCCGAGAACGAGCGCTTTGAAGAGCTCTCCGCGCATCCGGACTGGAGCTTCTATGGCTCGGCGTTCAGCAGGGAAGAGCTGCTGGCGCAGCGGAACCGAGTCTTCGCGCGTCATCCGAAAACCCAATTCGTAGCCGCGCACATGGGCGAGCAGCCAGAAGACCTGGCTGCCGTGGCTGCGATGCTGGAGAGCTATCCGAACGTTCAGCTCGATATGTCGGCCCGCGTGGCTGAGCTGGGCCGCCAGCCATTTACCGCGCGGCGATTCTTCCTCCGATTTGCAGACCGCATCCTGTTCGGCGCGGACCTGCTGCCTGAGAAATCCATGTATCGGGCGCATTATCGGTTCTTTGAGACCGAGGACGAATATTTCGACTATCCATCGCATGCCTCGCGCCAGGGACGATGGCAGATTTATGGCCTTGCGCTTCCGGATGAGGTTCTTGAGCGCATCTATCGCAGGAACGCACTGGCGTTACTTGGCAGACGATGAGCGGTCAGGCGGAGAACAGGCGAGTGGATGGCCAGCGTCATTTCGCGGCGGGTGCACCGTTCTTGATGCGGCCTGATGAAGCTCGCTGAATCAATTCCGGCTCAATCATGATCTCCGGCTGATATGCGGCGGTCTTTTCGATCTGCTGGATGATGGTTTTGGCAGCGATCTGACCCATCCGGAGCAGGGGCTGGCACACCGTCGTCAGCTCGGGTTTGAAAATCACCGCCAGCGGGATATCGTCGAACCCAACCACCGAAACGTCCTCCGGCACGCGAAGGCCGGCCTCCTGAAATGCCTGAATCGCACCGATGGCGGAGATGTCGTTATAGGCAAACAAGGCCGTGAAGTGTTCCTTGCGCGCGAGCAACTTCTTTGCCGAAGGATATCCAAGCTCCGGAGTCGGGAGGTCCGTTTCGATCTGCACCGTCAGCTCGGGCCGCACTCGCACTCCGAGTTCCTTTGCCACCTCGCAGATGGCCGTCCAACGCACTCTTTGAATCCGAGCTGTCCTTCTGGCCTTTGAGAAATGCAATCTCGCGATGGCCATGCTTCAGCAGATGCGTGAGCGCCAGCCGCGCCGCGACTTTGTGATCGATCGTGATGTTGGTCACGCCCGGCACATGCCGATGTCCGGCAACGGCGACCGTGGGAAGCGCAGGTGTTTCTTTGATGGATGTATCGACGGTGATGAATCCCTCGACGCCGCGCGCCATCAGCATCTGCGAGTACGTCTGCAGCACCTTTTGATCGTGGCGATGAATCACCGTCAGAAAGAAGTATTCC
The DNA here is from genome assembly GCA_963797895.1 of uncultured Acidobacteriaceae bacterium. GTDB lineage: Bacteria > Acidobacteriota > Terriglobia > Terriglobales > Acidobacteriaceae > KBS-83. The sequence goes on along the minus strand of CAWCRD010000001.1, from coordinate 420,108 downwards.
GAATCGCGCAGATACTCTTCGATGCCGCTGATGATGGCGGCTCCGTAAGGGTCGCCGATCTGCTGGGCGATGACGCCGATGGTATAGGTGCGCTGCAGGCGAAGGGAACGCGCGAAATAATTTGGCTTGTAGTTGAGCTCCCGCGCCGCGTCGAGAATGCGCCGTTTCGTGTGTTCGGGGATAGCCCGTGCTGCCGCCGAATCGTTCAGTGCCGCTGAAATAGTGCCCGCCGTCAGATGAAGGTGTTCGGCAAGGGTCTTCAGTGTGACTCTGGTTTCTTTTGTCTCTGGCGTTCGCTTTGGCATCACGTTAGTGGTTCCTGCAGATTATCCTCGGCGGGGTTCCGGATGGTATGACTTTACCTGAAACGCAGCGTATCGTTACCACCAGTTATTTCCGCTCGCCTGCCAGCAATCAGGCATTGAGCGCCTCTTTCGCGGCCCGAAGTTCGCTTCCCTCGAGCGCTGCTACACTAGTCGGTTCTTTTATGCGGACTGAAGCCTCTACCCTCTCCCGTTACGGCGCATTGCGTGTTGCCGATGACATCACCGACCTCGTCGGACAGACGCCGATGCTTCGGCTGACGCGGCTGTGCACGGCCGGGATGGCGGACATCTTTGCCAAGCTCGAGTTTCTGAACCCCGGGGGCAGCATCAAGGACCGTGCTGCGCTGGGTATGATCCTGCGCGCGGAGCAGGAGGGCCGGCTCGCGCCTGGATCGCAGATCTTCGAGGCCACCGCAGGCAACACCGGCGTCGGGCTGGCGCTGATCGGTGTGAACCGCGGCTACAAGGTGACGTTGTTTGTACCTGAGGGTTTCGCCGAAGAGAAGTGCATCCTGATGCGCGGATTTGGAGCTAGCGTGGTGCGCACGCCAGAGAAGGACGGCATGCGGGGCGGCCATCGAAATAGCGAAGGCGGAGCTGGCCAGAACGCCCGGAGCCTGGGGCGCCCTCCAGTTCGAGAACCAGGCGAACCCGGACTTTCACGAAGAGACGACAGCGGCCGAGATCTGGGAGCAGATGGAGGGCCGCGTGGATGCGCTGGTGGCGGGCATCGGTACCGGAGGCACGTTCTCCGGCGTCGCGCGCGGGCTGAAGAAGCGGAATCCTCGCCTTGCCGCGATTGCGGTCGAGACCGAAGGCTCCATCCTGCAGGGTGGACCGCCGGGGCCGCATCGTGTCGAGGGCATCGGCGTTCACTTCATTCCCGAGACATTCCATCCAGAGCTGGCGGACGACGTCATCATGGTGACGGACGACGACGCGTTCGCGATGGTGAAGCGCATGGCTGCCGAGGAGGGACTGCTGGGCGGCTCCAGCGCGGGCGCGAATGTGTATGCGGCGCTGCAGGTGGCGCAGAAGCTGGGCCCGGAGAAGCGCATCGCGACCATCATCCCGGATTCAGCGGAGCGGTATCTCTCCAAGAACATCTTCGAGGGCGGCAAATAGAGAAGGCCTCGTTACCCCACCCCCACCCCCTCCCGCTACGGGAGAGGGGTCCGCAAGTCCTTTCGGTGCTATGGTTTAGCAGCTCTCCCGTGAGCTAAGTTCGTCCATCTAAAAGACTTATCGGTTCATTCGTCAAAACAAAGAACTTAGCTGGTCCAGTTACGCACTCCTTTAGGCTCCTAGACTCGTTTCGCAGCCAAAGCCCCAAATGAAAAAGCCCGCGGTGATGGCGGGCTTTTCTTTCTCCATTTCGAGTGTAGCGAATCGGGTGGGATAAAACGGCACATTCGCGCAGAAATGTTGCTGCCGCTGTTCCAAATTGAAACGCCTGCACCGCCATGAATGAAAGGCTGGGTCGGCGAGCCTCTTCGGTCCAGTTGGATCAGGATGTTGGATGCCGGTTTTCGTGGAATCTCACGGGTCGAGCGGACGCGGCTCGGCGCGGAAATATGACAGACGATGTCATATTTAAAACGGGCATGCTGGTGCGCATGGATGAGCCGGTAGATGCGCGGCGGACGCGAATTGCCCCATCAGCGCCCGCCGCGATTTCATGGAGAAACGGATGCCGGAGCTCACGCTATCTCCGCGGTTAGCGGCGTTCGGGCAGGCGGCGCAACGATGCGGAAATCATTCTCGCCGCGGTCACCAGACTCGACGAGCTTCTTACGGCAAAGCGATGATAAGGCCGGTCGCTTGAATATCTGCCTCGCTTTCGCGGACACTGGCTGGTCAGTCCAATTCAGGAGAATTCATGAGCAATCCGCAGCATGGCTTTGCCACGCGCGCCATCCACGCCGGTCAGGAGCCGGAGACGGTCACCGGCGCGGTGAATGTGCCTATCTATCTCACGTCGACCTACGCACAGCAGGAGATTGGTAAGAACAAGGGTTACGAATACTCGCGGGTCTCCAACCCGACGCGCACGGCGCTCGAACAGAACCTGGCATCGCTGGAGGGCGGCAGCTCCGCCCATGTCTTTGCCAGCGGCATGGCGGCCATATCGGCGCTGGTCGCGATGTTGAAGACGGGCGACCACGTTATCTGCGGATCGAATGTCTACGGCGGCACGCCTCGCCTCTTCAACCAGATCGTTGCGCACTACGGGATTGAATTCACCTACGTCGATACCAGCGATCCGGAGAATGTGCGGCGGGCGTTCACTCCGCGCACTCGGCTGGTCCACATCGAGACCCCGACCAACCCGCTGATGCAGTTGACGGACATTCGCGCCGTGAGCACCGTGTGCCGCGAGCAGGCGAAGCGGGTGGGCGAGCCGGTCGATCTTTGCGTGGACAACACGTTCATGTCGCCGTATTTTCAGCGGCCGATCGAGCTCGGCGCTGACCTGGTGATGCACTCGACGACGAAGTTCCTGAACGGCCACTCGGACGGACTGGGCGGCGTCCTGGTGGGCACGCGGCCGGAGCACGCGGAGCGTTTCGCGTTCATCCAGAAGTGCACAGGCGGCATCCTCTCGCCCTTCGAGTCGTACCTGATCCTGCGCGGCGTGAAGACACTGGCGGTGCGCATGCGCCAACACGACGCCAGCGGGCGGCAGATCGCGGCATGGCTTGCAAAGCATCCGCGGGTGGAGAAGGTCTTTTATCCGGGACTGCCGACACATCCGCAGCATGAGCTGGCGAAGCGGCAGATGTCCGGCTTTGGCGCGCTGATCACATTCGAGACGGGATCATTCGAGCGCGCCAACGATCTGCTGAAGCGCGTGCAGTGTCTGCACGCTGGGCGAGAGCCTGGGCGGCGTGGAGACACTGATCTCGCATCCGGCGACGATGACGCATGCCGCGCTGGGCGAAGAGGGCCGCCGGAAGATTGGCATCACGGATGGCATGGTGCGCATCTCGGTCGGCATCGAGGATGTGGACGATCTGCTGGCCGATCTCGATCAGGCGATGCAGGCCTGATGGAGATGGCGATTCGCACATGGTTTGTCCTGGAGCAGCGGCAAGGACAGCGCCTGGGCGCTGCATACGCTGCGTCAGCAGGGCGAGTATGAAGTTGTCGGGCTGCTGACGACCATCAATACGCGCATTCGATCGAGTGGCCATGCACGGCACGCGAGCGACGGTGCTGCGCGCGCAGGCCGCAGCCGCGGGGCTGCCGCTGATCGAAGCGCCGCTGCCGTGGCCCTGCTCCAACGAACAGTATGAGGCCGTGATGCGGGACGTCTGCGCAGCCGCCGTGCGCGACGGAGTTCAGGCGATGGCCTTCGGCGATCTTTATCTCGAAGATGTGCGGCGCTATCGCGAAGAACGTCTGGCCGGCACCGGCATCGCGCCGGTATTTCCGCTATGGGGGCGTGACACGCGCGAGCTGGTGCGCGAGATGCTCGATGGCGGCCTGCGCGCCCGCATCACCTGTATCGATCCACGAAAGCTTCCTGCCACGTTCGCCGGGCGGGAGCTGGATGCAGCTTTGCTGGCCGAATTGCCCGCCGGATGCCGACCCCTGCGCGGAGAATGGCGAATTCCACACCTGTGCTTACGCAGGGCCGATGTTTGCTGCGCCTATTTCGCTAACGCCGGGTGCGGTTGAAGAGCACGACGGCTTCGTCTTCGCGGATTTCACCGTTGCAATGACTCGGCCGCCGCGGAGTGCCTGTCACGCGTCCATCACGCGATTGCGGCGGAAGAGCACGGTGCCCGGATCTTTGCCGGTGCCATCCATGACGAATCCGCACCTGCGCAGCACGCCGATGGATGCCGCGAGATGCGGATAGGTCTGCGCGCAGACGGAGTTCACCGGGCTATAGGTGAAGATCCAGGGGACGAGCGCATTGAGCGCTTCGGTCACGTAGCCGTGGCCGCGGAACTCCTTGAGGATCGAATATCCGATTTCGACTTCCTCCAGAGTTTCGGGCGGCTCCGTGCATCCGCATCCGCCAATGAGCAGGGGCAAAGCTGAAGGCTGCTTCAAGGCGACATAGCGGCACCATCCGAGGTAGTCCGGCGTGCGATGAATGCGCCGATACGATATTCGATCGCCTTCTGGTCCCAGTACTGCGGTGGCCAAGTGGCGGGCACGATTACGCCGAGGAGCTCTCCGAGGTTCTGCCCAGCCCGATCCGCATCAAGCGCCGCCCCGGTCACCGTAAGAAGCAGGAGACGCGGCGTCTCGATCGGTTCCTCTTGCGCTGGCACACGCCGCATTGGCGGTTGCATTGCGGCCTCCTGTGAGGGCGGTCGAGGTTTACGCGGACAACGCTAACACCGGCGGGCAGCCCGGCAATTGACACGGTCAGGCACGCGCGGAATGTTACTCGCCGGTTGGCTGGAAAGCACGGTTTCGCGAGAATCAAGCGGCGGTGGCGTGGTAGGATCATAGGTTTTCCCGGAGACGTATCGATGAGTTCAGCCACCCTTCCTCAATGCGCCCAGCCACTCCTTCCGCCTGACTGAGGAGCAGGAGCAGCTTCGCCGCGAGATACGCGCCTTTGCCGCGAAGGAGATCGCCCCGCACGTCATGGAATGGGACGAGGCGAGCGAGTTTCCCGCGGCCGTGGTAAAGCAGCTTGGGCAGATGGGACTGCTCGGCGTGCTGATTCCGGCGGAACTGGGCGGCGCGGAGCTCGGCTATGTCGACTACATGATGGCGATCGAGGAGATCTCCGCGGTTGACGGCTCGATCGGCATCATCATGGCTGCGCACAATTCGCTCGGCATGAACCACATTTATCTCGCCGGAAACGCGGAGCAGCATCGCCGTTTTATTCCGAAGCTGGCTACAGGAGAGTGGCTGGCTGCGTGGGGACTGACGGAGCCGGGCTCAGGATCGGATGCCGCGGGCGCGCGCACTACGGCTGTTCGCAAGGGCGATCGGCTGGGTGCTGAACGGCACCAAGACGTTCATCACCAACGGCGGCCACGCCGACGTTGCGGTGGTGATCGCTGTGACCGACAAGACGCAGGGCACGCATGGACTTTCGGCGTTCATCGTGGAGAAGGGAATGCGCGGCTTCCGGCCGGGCAAGAAGGAAAACAAGCTGGGCCTGCGCGCCAGCGACACGTCGGAGCTGATCTTTGAAGACTGCGAGGTTCCGGCCGAGAATCTGCTGGGCAAGGAAGGCGAGGGCTTTGTGGACTCGCTGCGCATCCTGGATGGCGGACGCATCTCGATTGCCGCGCTTGCCCTGGGGATTGCACGCGGCGCATACGACGCTGCGCGTAAGTACGTGAAGCAACGCCGGCAGTTCGGCAAAGCCATTGCGGAGTTTCAGGGAATCCAGTGGAAGCTGGCCGATATGGCCACGCAACTCGAAGCGGCGCGTCTGCTCACGCTGCGTGCTGCGACGATGAAGGATGCCGGGCAGACGACGACCAGCGAGTCCGCGATGGCGAAGCTTTACGCCAGCGAAGTCGCTGTCCGCATCTGCGACGAGGCAGTGCAGCTCCACGGCGGCTATGGCTTCATCAAGGACTATCCGGTCGAGAAGTTTTATCGCGACGTAAAGCTTTGCACCATCGGCGAAGGCACCAGTGAGATCCAGCGCATGGTGATTGCGCGCGAGCTGCTGAAGCGTCCCTGAGGCCGAACGAGTCGTTTTCGGATGCTAGACTCGCAGCTTGCAGACCATGGTCCAATCCGGAAATGCTGCTGACGCCGCGGTTGCGCGGCTGGCTGAGCGGTTGCTCGCCGGCGAATCGCGCGCTCTCGCCCGAGCCATTTCGCTGGTGGAAGATGATGCGCCCAGCGCGCAGGCGCTGCTCTCGGCATGTTTCCCGCACACCGGCGACGCGCTGCGCATCGGCATCACGGGCGCGCCGGGCGCCGGCAAGAGCACGCTGGTGGATCAGCTTGCGCGCGCCTTCCGTGAGCAACAGCACAAAGTCGGCATTCTTGCGGTAGACCCGACGAGCCCCTTCAGCGGCGGCGCGATTCTCGGGCGACCGCATCCGCATGGAGCGGCACCACGCAGACGCGGGAGTCTACGCACGCAGCATGGCGACTCGCGGTGCCATGGGCGGGCTGGCGCGCGCGGCCGCGGATGCGGCGATGCTCATCGAGGCAAGCGGACGCGACCGCATTCTCATCGAGACAGTCGGCGTCGGTCAGGATGAGATCGACATTGTGCGGCTTGCCGATATCACGCTGGTCGTGCTGGTGCCCGGCATGGGCGACGATGTGCAAAGCATCAAGGCCGGCATTCTGGAGATTGCGGATATCTTCATCGTGAACAAGTCGGATCGTGAGGGCGCCGATCGCGTGGAGAAGGAGTTGAAGGCGATGCAGTCGTTCGCCGGATCGCACGGCAGTTGGGTCGCGCCCGTGGTGCGCACGGTGGCGTCCACGGGGCAGGGAACGGATGGACTGGTTGCCGCAATCGGCAACTTCACCGCGTGGCTTCAGAAGGATGAGCATCTGCGGGAGCGACGGGAGCAACAGTGGCGCGAGCGCCTGACCGAGATGATCCGCGCCGAGCTGCTGCGCGGATTACGCGCTCATGCACTGAAGCCAGAGGAGCTTGCAGAGCACGCGCGCCGCATCGCAGCGCGGCAGGAAGACCCCTTCGCAACGGCCAGACAGATGGTGGACGCGATCACGGGAGGCAGCCGCGCATGAGCACACGCGTCGGCACACTATCGATCACCTCGGCATCGCGGTGGAGAGCATAGCGGCGGCGCGGGACTTCTACGAGGCGCTTGGCCTGCGCGTCCTGCATGAAGAGACGGTCGAGCACGAAGGCGTGCGCGTGGCCATGCTGCCGCTTGGCGAGAGCCGAGTGGAACTGCTGGAGCCGCTCGGACCGGAGACAGTCGTAGGCCGCTTCCTCAGCAAGCGCGGGCCGGGGCTGCACCACGTGGCTGTGCATGTCGATGATATCGAGTCGGCTGGAAGGAGCTTCAGGCGCGCGGCGTCACGCTCGTCTCGCCCGCGATTCAGACCGGCGCGGGCGGGCACCTCTATTTCTTTGTGCACCCGAAGAGCACAGGCGGCGTGCTGCTCGAAATTTGCCAGGACCCGGCCTGATGCTCGAGCTATCCTGTGCTGGCATTCGATACATGCGGGGATACGGGCACGGTTGCGCTCGTGGACATTGGAAATGACGCAACGACGGTTACCTGTATTGGCCAGACCGAGCTTGGCGGGCGAGCAGCATCTGCAGCAGTTGATGCCTGCTATCGAAGGCTCTGCTGCGAGATGCCAAGCATCGATCTGCGTGCGATTCGGGCGCTCGTCGTGGTGAACGGGCCAGGCAGCTTTACCGGAATCCGCGTCGGCCTGAGCACCGCGAAAGGCCTGGCCCATGCTGCAGGCTATGCCGATTGTTGCGGTCTCGCGGCTGTTTGTGCTGAGCAGCTCTGAGCCATACGCATGGGGACTTCCTGGCCGTGCTGGATGCAGGACGCAACGAGTTCTATGCCCGGCGAGGGGAGCGCGAGTGGCTCGCATCGTTTGAGGAGATTGCCGCTGCGGCCGAAGCCGGCACCTCGCTGATTGTCGCCGAAGAGAAAGCCGCGAAGCGGTTTGCGGCATGGCGACCCGAGTAGGTGGGGCCGTTGGACGCCTGCGCTGCAGCCACGGCTGCGCTGCCGCGCCTGCGCGCCGGAGTGCAGGAGAACCTCGCTATTTTGGATGCAAATTACCTGCGCCGCTCCGATGCAGAGCTGTTCGCCCGGGCGTCCGGCATGCCTGCGCAATGATCCGAATTCGGCCTATCACAGAGGAAGACCTGCCCGTGCTCCGCGCCTGGATGAAAGAAGCTCCGGGAGCGCCCGCGTGGAGTGACGACGATCTCGCCGCTGTGGCCGAGAGCCTCATCCGCAGACCAGCGACAGGCTGCGCAGGGGCTGGGTGGCAGAGCAAACCGGTTCCGGAATGGCGGGCTTTGCGGTCGCAACAGGGCTGAGCATTCCCGGCGCGCCAGCGGAGTGTGAGCTGGAATTTGTGCTGGTTGATCCGCAGGTCAGGCGCCGCGGAATCGGCGGCATGCTGGTTCACGCCGCTCTGAACTGGGCGCGCGACCTCAGGGCAGACGAGATCCGGCTTGAAGTGCGGGAATCAAACGCGGGGGCCGTGCAACTTTATGAGCGCTGCGGCTTCAAAATGGCAGGACGCCGGCCGGCATACTATGCCGATCCGCCGGAGGACGCGTTGCTGATGCGCCGCAGACTAGGCTGTTGAGCGACTGAGCTCGCCCGTATAATGGCGGCTTGAGGAACTGATGGTTCGTGATGGATATTGGTACGCGATCAGCCTGCTGTTTGTCGCTGCCGTAGTGCGCTTTTTCACCGCCGACTGGTTTGCCAGTTGGGTGCTGGTTGCGATTCCTATATTGTTCGCGGCATTTTTTCTGTGGTTTTTCCGCGATCCGAACCGACCGATTCCGGCAGGGCCCGGACTTGTCGTGTCGCCTGCAGACGGAAAGGTTACCGAAGTCGCGCCAATCCATACGCCGGATGGTGACCGCATTCGCCTCAGCATCTTCCTCAATGTCTTCGATGTGCATGTGAATCGCTCACCTATTGCTGGAACTGTTCGTAGCATCCGATACAAAAAAGGCGAGTTTCTGAACGCGTTGGATCCGGCATCGGCGGAGCGGAACGAACAGAATGTTGTGATGATGGAAGGCGAGGGGTGCATCATCTCGCTCAGGCTGATCGCCGGCCTGCTGGCTCGTCGCATCGTCTTTGTGCCGAAGGAAGGCGATACCCTGAAGCGCGGCGAACGGGTCGGCCTCATCAAATTCGGCTCGCGCTGTGACCTGATTCTGCCCGGGCGATGCGCACATCCGCGTGGAACGCGGGCAGCGCGTCAAGGGCGGCGAAAGCATCCTGGCGGACGTCGAAGTACCCTCCTATGATCCGATGCTGCTGAAGGAAGTCATGGAGACGCGTCCGTAATGGAACGCAAACGGGCGCGGCGGCGAGGCATGTTTGTGCTGCCCTCGCTGTTTACCGCGGGCAATATTGCGGCCGGCTACTACGCCATCACGCAAAGCCTGCAGGGATCGCGGCTGGAGCCGCGGCACTTCGACTATGCCGCGCTCGCCATTCTCTTCGCGATCCCCTTCGACGCACTTGACGGACGCATCGCCCGCATGACGAATACGACCAGCGACTTCGGCAAGGAGCTGGATTCGCTGGCGGACGTGATTACATTCGGCGTCGCGCCCAGCATTCTGGCCTACACGTGGGGCTTCCGCATGCTGCCGATGACGATGGAGCCTAGCGTTCGCCGGCTGCTTGTCGAGCTTGGCGCATTCATCTGCTTTGTCTTTCTGCTCTGCGGCGCAAGCCGCCTCGCGCGTTTCAACATCAGCCACGATCCGCAGCCGAAGAATCCAGGCCGTCCGGATCGAAAGTACTTCGTTGGCATGCCGATTCCGGCGGCGGCGGGTGTGCTTGCCGCAGTGGTGCATCTGGTGAGCGGCTGGCCGGTAACGAATCAATGGCTCGCCGCCTTGTGGGTCGGCGTCGTCGGCCTTGCCGGATTTCTCATGGTGAGCACATGGCGATTCTGGAGCGGCAAGGAGATCAACTTCTCAAGGCGACATCCGTTCCAGGTCATGGTGCTGCTGGGCCTGATCATTTATGCCCTGGTGCACTTTTCCGAGGAGCTGCTCTTCCTTTGCTGCTTTGCGTATATGTTCTCCGGCCTGGTGGCGCGTGCCGCCTACTCGGCGCAGCGGCGCCGCAAAGGGCAAAACCGCGGCAACGAACCGGTTGAAGACCTTCAGATCCACGCGCCCAAAGAGCAGAGCCACTGATCAACTTTGTGAGAACCATCTAGCCTATGCCAGTGAACAACCGTATTGCCATTGTCGGAGCCGCGTCCCTGCGCGGCAAGGAGTTGAACGAAGCGCTTGGCGAGTCGCCGTTTGCCTCCGCCGATTTTGTCCTGATGGACGATGAGGAAGCGATCGGACAACTGGAGTCCGTGGGCGATGAAGTCACCTTCATCCAGCAGATCACTCCATCATCCTTCGCGCATACGGATTTTACGTTCTTCACCGGAAGCGCCGAACTCACGCGCAAACACTGGCAAACGGCAGCGCATGCCGGATCTGCGATTCTCGATCTGTCGGGCGCGCTCGATGCAGAGACGGATGCGATCGTCCTCGCGCCGTGGGTGCAGCACTCGACCGAGGCCCTGAACCTGCGCACACCTGCTGTGGTGCCGGCAAATCCGGCGGCGCTTATGCTGGCGCTGGTGCTTGGCCAGATACGTCACGCATCTGCGGTGCAGGCCGCGTTTGCGACGGTTCTCGAACCAGCCTCTGAGTATGGGCGTGGCGCCATGGATGAGCTGCACCAGCAGACGGTTAGCCTGCTCTCATTCCAGACGCTGCCCAAGGCCTTCTACGATACGCAGATCGCCTTCAATGCGACGCCCACAGCCGGCCCGGAGGGAAAGATCGATCTGCAGGCGACAGAAGCGCGCGTGCGACGCCACTATCGGCTGTTGTCGGCGGGCAAGCTGCCATCTGTGGCCATTCAGGTGGTGCATGCTCCTGTCTTCCACGGGCACACGCTCTCCATTGGCCTGGAGCTCTCACGTCCGATGACCGCGGAACAACTGCGCCAACTGCTGGCGACAAATGAGCATATCGAGGTTGCTGCGAGCGATGAAGATGCGCCGTCCAACCTTGCGGCCTCCGGCCAGGAGCAGGTGCTGGTTCGGGTGCGCGCCGCGGACGATGAAACCACGGCAACCAACCGTTTCTGGCTGTGGGCCGCAGGAGACAACCTGAAGCTGTCGGCAATGAACGCCGTTGCCTGCGCGGTGGAGATGCGGCGCCTGCGGCCAACGGCCAGGTGCAGTAGGACCGGCCATGGGACAGACTGTCCTGCTTGGCGCGACGGGCGCCGTAGGGAAAAGCATCGCGGCCGAATTGCGCAGGCGCGGCGAGAGCTACCGCGCTGCAGGCCGCGACCGGGCATCGCTGGAGCGTGCATTTGGTTCCGATCCGCTGGCAGAGATTGCAGTGTGGAACCCGGATGATCCTGCCTCCGCGAGGGCGGCAATGCGCGGCGCAGACAGGATCGTATATCTGGTCGGCGTGCCCTACAACCATTTCGAGCTGCATCCGATCGTGATGCGTCAGGCGCTCGACGCGGCGATTGCTGAAGGTGTCGAGCAGATGCTGCTGGTCGGCACGGTGTACCCGTATGGACGTCCGCAACAGACGCCGGCGCGCGAGGACCATCCACGCGAGCCGCATACCTTCAAAGGCCGGATGCGCAAACAGCAGGAAGATCTGCTGCTGGAGGCAGATGCGGCCGGGAAGATTCGCGGCACCGTGCTCCGGCTACCGGACTTCTACGGACCGCGGCTGAAGAGCAGTTTTCTTGACAGCGTCTTCACTGCGGCAGCCAACGGCGGAACGGCGAACTTGATCGCACCTATCGATCGCCCGCACCAGTTCGTATTCGTGCCGGATGTCGGACCCGTCGTGCTTGATCTGCTGCAGCATCCGGAGGCACATGGCCGCTGGTGGCACTTCGCGGGAGACGGGACGCCGAGTTTTCAGGAGGTCGTCGCGATGGTTGGCGAGATGGCCGGCAAACCGGTGAAGACCCGCGCGCTTGGCACTGGGATGCTGCGCGTCCTCGGGGTGTTTCAGCCAATATCTGCGCGAACTGGTTGAAATGAATTATCTCCTCACCGATCCGTTCATCATGGATGACAGCGCGCTGAATATTCTTCTGGGTGGCGTAAAGAAGACGCCGCTCCGCGAAGGGCTGAAACGTTCGCTGGATGCTGCGCGTGCGGGCTGATAATCTCAGTCACGAATTGCAGAGCGCACGAAAATTTTCGTACTGCGCGACCAGAAACGGATCCGTCATGCCGGCGATGTAGTCGGCCACAGCGCGCGGCGCGCCTTCCTGGGCAATGGTAGGGGTGCAGTTGGCGGGCAGCAGAGACGGATCACGCACCCAGCACTCATACAGCGATGTGATGATCTGGTGAGCGCGCTCGTGCTCCGGGGTGACGGCTTCGCTCTGGTACAGATAGGTGTTGAGGTATCGCTTTGCCTCTCCGCGAAGCGCCTCCATGCCCGGAAGAGAAGGCAACGATGCGGCGTCCTGCGGCTCGGACCTGCCCCAGAGTGGTGACGCCTGCCTCCGCGACTGCTTCGCTCGTCCGCGTGATCAGGTCCCCGGTGAAGGCGTTGAGCATGCGCTTCAGAGCTTCATCAATCAGCCGCTCCGGCGCTGCCGTGGGATATTGCTCGGCCATCGGTGCATAGTAGCGCTCGAAGAGCGCGACATGCGCGCGCACATCCGCAAGGTCCAGGATGCCGGAAGAGAAACCGTCCTCAAAATCGGCGGTGAGGTAAGCGATCTCATCGGCCAGATCGATGAGCTGCGCTTCCAGAGGCGGCTGCTGGTCCAGAAAATATTCCGCAAGTCCCGGATGTTCCGCGGCATCGTAGTCGCGCGAGTGCTTGATGATGCCTTCGCGTACGCCAAGCGTGAGATTCAGCCCCGGGAAAGCGACATAGCGCTGCTCGAAGACTGTGACGATGCGCAATGCGTGCAGATTGTGGTCGAAGCGCAGGCCGTGAGTGCGCATGGCTTCATCCAAAGCGTGCTCGCCGGCGTGTCCGAAAGGCGGGTGGCCGATATCGTGCACCAGGGCGAGTGACTCCGTCAGGTCGCCATTCAGCCCGAGGGCAGCGGCGATCGTGCGTGCAAGCTGCGTTACTTCGATGGTGTGGGTCAGGCGGCTGCGGTAGTGGTCGGAGTAGCCGTGGGTGAAAACCTGCGTCTTGCCGGCGAGCCGGCGGAATGCGCGCGAATGAATGATGCGGGCGCGGTCTCGCTGAAAGGGCGAGCGATAGGCGTGCTGCGGCTCCGGGTATTGGCGCGCGGTAAGGGGTTCGGCCGGATCGCTGCCGCACCGCGCATGCGGCTGGCAGCGGCAGAGAAGCGGGATGATGTGTGTTGCTGGTTCACGCGCGTGCGATCTGTTCCGCGGAAAGTCAGCGCACGATTCAGTGCTTGCCTTCGGTTCCAGGCGCAGACTCGCGGGCCAACTTTACCTTGGCGTTTTCGAGCTTCTTCTGCACCTTGCTCACGTCGCTCTCATCGACATCCGCGGGTACCGTGCGCGCATACTGCGCGAGCGACTGGTCCCATTGCGCGACGGCGAGCCGCAGGCGTCCCGTCTTCTCGTACAGCTCACCGAGATGATCGTGCACGGTGGGGTCGGTGGAGACACGCTCGCTGGCCTTGCGCAGGTTCTCTTCCGCCAGCGGGTACTGTCCCAGCTTGAAGTACACCCAGCCGAGCGAATCGAGGTAGGCGTAGTTCTGGGGATCGAGCTGCACGGCTTTCTGCAGCATGGCGAGCGCATCGTCCAGCTTCACGCCCCGGTCGGCGAGCATGTAGCCGAGATAGTTCAGCGTCATGCTGTTGTTGGGATCGAGGGCGAGGATCTTGCGAAACTGCTCCTCGGCGGCATCATAGTGCTTCTGCCGCTCTTCGAGCGCTCCACGCAGGAACAGCACCACCGCGAGTCGTCATCGCCACGCACCGGCAGCGTCGCTGCCTTATCCAGATTGTCGCCGGCATCTTTCCAGCGGCGGAGACGTGTGTTGATCTGCGCCAGTGCCAGATAGACGTCCCGGTCTTCATCGTTGTGCTTCAACTGCGCATTGGCGAGCGCAATGGCTTCCTCGGCATGCCCGGTATCGCCAAGTTGTCCGGCCAGCATCAACTGAACGGATTTGTTCTTGGGGAGCGCCTTCGCTGCATCGCGCGCCACATCGGTCGCCTTGTCGTACGCCTTGGCATCGCGATAGGCGTCCACCTCACCCTGATAGCCGCGTTCGGCGAACTCGCCGCCAAGCGGGAGCAATTGCCGGTAGGCGGCAACGGCCGCTTCCGTGTGGTTTTGCTCGCGCTCTACGTTCGCCAGCCGGTCCAGGAAAATGGAACGGTTGTTCTTCTCGCCTCGGTGTAGTGGTTGTCCGGCTTCGCCGAGCGGGACACCAGGCCCTGCAGTAACTGTGTGGCTTCCGGATATTGGCCGAGCGAGTCGTAGGTAAGCGCTTCGTTGAACTGGATCTCTTCCGAGTCGCTGGAAAGCGCCTGCGCCTTCTTGAGCGTGGCGAGCGCCGGCTCGTAATGTCCCTGCCGCCGCTGGCACTCCGCAATGCGAACGAGCGCTTGCGCATCCTGCGGGTCGGCGGTCGCGATCTCCTGATACGCATGCTCGGCATCGCTGAGCTGATTGTTGCTTAAGAGCGCCTGGGCGAGAGCGCGCTTGGCGTCCAGGTTGTCCGGATCCATATCGACCGCCTGCTGGTAGGCAGCGACAGCATCCTTCGTGTCCTTGACCTGGTCATAGCCTGCGCCCAGCGCGAAAGCCAGCTTTGCGAGCGGTCGTCTTCCGGAACGGCTTTGAGTGTGTCGATGGCTTTCCTGATATCGCCGCTTTCGCCATAGAGCCGCGCAAGGTTGAGCGCGACATCTTCCGAATTGGGATCGATCTTCTGCGCTGCCTCGAACTCCTGCTGCGCAAGCTGCGAATCGTGATTGACGGTGTAGAGCTGGCCGAGCACCAGATGGCTCTGGATGTCGGTCGGATCGAGTGCGCTGATCTGCTTGTATTCGTTGATGGCCCGATCGAGCACCTGCTGGGAGGCGCCGTTCTGCATATCGCCCAGCGAATGCAGGTAAATGCGGCCGAGCAGTTTGTGCGCGGCAATATTTTTGGGATCGCGCTTGATCGTGTCCTGCGCGGTCATCGATGGCATCCCGTACTCCGGCCGGTACGGAAGTAAAGCTCGGCCAGCCCGTTGTTCAGGAAGGCCGATGTCGGGTCGGCATTCAGCGCCAGCTTGTACTCTTCGACGGCGCGCGTGGCATAGTCCTGTCGGCCCGTATTGGCCGCCATGTCCTCATAGGTATGGGCCAGGGCCAGATGGTAATAGGCAGCGCCGCGAGTGGTTTCCTGCGCGGGCGCAGTAGTTGTCTGCTGCTTTGGAGGAGTGGTCTGCTTGCTGTCCGCGAAGGCGGCGGGCGCAGCAAGCAACAGCGTAGCGATGGCCAGCAGCGTCAGCGGCCGGGCAGAGAACAGGGAAGTCATGCGGTGACTGCGATTCATGCGGGGTGGGCTGCCCGGATGCCTGGAACCCTGGCCAGAAGCGGGGCCGTGAGGGGACGCACGCTCGCCGGATCTCTCCTTCGTACTGATAGACGATTGTAACCCCGTCCGGGATGCGAAGGAACTGACGCAGACCCGGCCGATTCGGACCTAACGCTGACCTCAGTGCCGGAAGTGGCGCATGCCGGTGAAGACCATCGCGATGCCCAGCCGGTCGGCGGCCTCGATCACCGCGTCATCGCGGACGGAGCCTCCGGGCTGAATGACAGCCGTAGCGCCAGCACCGGCGATGGTCTCGAGGCCGTCCGGGAAGGGGAAAAAGGCGTCCGAGGCAGCCACTGTCCCGGTAAGGGGCAGTATCGCCTTCATGGCACCGAAGCGCGCGGCATCCACGCGGCTCATCTGCCCAGCGCCGACCCCGATGGTCTGGCCGCCGCGCGCATAGACAATGGCATTCGATTTCACGTGCTTGGCTACCTTCCACGCGAAAAGCAGGTTGGTGAGCTCCTCCGTGCGTGGGAGGCCGCCGGGTGACCGTGCGAAGCTCGTTTGCCGTCACCGAGCCGGTATCCGCATCCTGCAGCAGCATGCCGCCGGAAACCTGTTTGAAAACCCGGGTCGAGCGTCGCTGGTTTGACCACCACCAGCCGCAGGTTCTTCTTGGCGGCAAAGCGGGCCAGCGCTGCCTTGCGAGAAGGCGGGGGCGGCAATCGCCTCAACGAAGAGCTTGGCGATTTCCTCCGCGGCGGCCTCGTCGATTTCGCGGTTTACGCCGATGACGCCGCCGAAGGCAGACACAGGGTCGGTTGACAGCGCCTTTGTATAGGCTTCGAGCAGGGTTTTGCCGGTGGCGGCGCCGCACGGGTTGGTGTGCTTGATGATCGCGACCGCCGGTTCGGTGAACTCCTGCGCCAGATCCCAGCAGGCGTCCAGATCGACCAGGTTGTTGTAGCTCAGCTCCTTGCCCTGGAGCTGCTGCGCGCCGGCAATACCGGTCCGCTGCCGTCGCTGTAGAGCGCCGCGGACTGGTGCGGGTTCTCGCCGTAGCGAAGGGCGAGACCAGCGGATAGCTGATGCGCAGCGGATCGGGAAAAGCGCTGCTTTTCGTCCCGCAGGCGCGGCCAGAGCGGCAAGCGTGCCGGCGATGGCGCTGTCATACGACGCCGTTAACGGCGAAGGCATGGCGCGCGAGCCGCCAGCGAGTCTCGCGGCTCAAGGAGCCTTGGTTTTCTGCCAGCTCCTGGGTGAGCGCGGCGTAATCGGAGACAGCCGTAACGATAGCGACATCCTCGAAGTTCTTGGCGGCGGAACGGACCATCGATGGGCCGCCGATGTCGATGTTCTCGATGATCTCGTGGAAGCCGACACCGGGCTTTGCGCCGTCTTCTCGAAGGCATAGAGGTTGACGACCACCATGTCGATCGGCGCGATGCCGTGCTCGGCAACGGCTGCCTGGTGAGCCGGATTGTCCCGGATATGGAGAATGCCGCCATGCACCTTGGGGTGCAGCGTCTTGACCCGGCCATCGAGCATCTCGGGAAAGCCGGTGAGTTCTGAAATGTCCTGCACGGGGAGGCCGGCATCGCGAAGACTGCGCGCCGTCCCGCCGGTGGAAACCAGCTCGACGCCATAGCCGGCCAACGCGCGGGCGAATTCCACCAGTCCGGTCTTGTCGGTCACGCTGAGCAGCGCGCGGCGGATGGGCTTCAGCCCCTTGTCCTTTCCGGTTTGCACCTCTGGCTGCGCTTTTCCCTCCTGCTGCGCTTGCACGGTCGTGATCTCTCCTTCGGGATAGCGTCGAAAGTCTAGTGTTGCATGAAGGGCGGCTCTCCTGCGCGCGTGATAGCTTCAGGTCATATGGACGAGCGACAATGGCAGACTCGCGTGGGTGAGCCGGAGATTCTGCCCCCGGGCGAGATGCCCGAATATCGATACCAGCAGGAGCCGCTGGTTCCGCCTCCGCAGCCCCTCGCCGGCGCTCCGGATGGCAGATTGCGCCCGCCACCTATGTGCTGACGGGAATCAATATCGCGGTCTACCTGCTGATGGTGCTCAGCGGAGTGTCGCCGATGGCGCCGACGGGCGAGCAGCTCGTCCACTGGGGTGCAAATGTCGGCATGTTCGTGCTGGCCGATCACCAGTGGTGGCGGCTGGTCACGTCCGCATTCGTCCACTCCGGCATCATTCATATCGCCACGAATATGTGGTGTCTTTACAATCTGGGACTGCTGGGCGAGCCGCTGATGGGCGCGTTCGGAGTCGTTGCCGCCTATCTTCTGACCGGTGTCACCGTGGCAATCTGCTGAGTGTGGCGCTGCATCCAGGCTCGATAAGCGCGGGTCACGTCGATCCCGGCGTGATCAGTGTCGGCGCGTCAGGCGCAGTCTTCGGACTTGCCGGCGTGCTGATTCCGCTGCTCGGATCGAAGCTGCTGCCGGTGAATCGTGGTGAGGTCGCGCGGCTACGGCGCAGCGTTATCTATTTTGCTGTCTTGAATTTCGTGCTTGGTTTTGGAGCTGATGCTTTCAATACGCCGATACGCATCGACAACATGGCGCATCTGGGCGGATTTCTCTCCGGCCTGCTGCTGGGAGTGCTGCTGGTGCCGAAATTGGGAGCCGACCGCACGCTCTGGATACGGCGGCAGTGGCTAGCCTACGGCAGCGTGCTGCTGCTGGTGCTGCTGGGAGCGCACTTCGTCGCCAGCTTCTGGAGAGCCTGATGTGACAAATACGGTAGTGCCCGGAAAGGTCTCCGGGCACGGATGGAGCGGTGGTTAGCGGATGGCGGTCGCCGCGAACTTCTTGACCATCGCGAGCAGCAGCTTGCGGTCGCTGTCGTTCAGGTTGGAGGAGTAGCGCCGGATTTGCGTGAGGAAGCGAAGCTCCTCGTCCGTCAGCTTCTGGGTGTTCATTTCACGGCCGAGGGAATCCTCGGCAAAGAACTGCGCAAGTGGGAGGTCGAGCGCCTGCGCGATCTTGGCCAGGGTGTCGAGTGAGGGAACGGTATGCCCGTTTTCTACGCGGGACAGGTAGCACCGGAGCAGACCGGTACGCTTTTCGATGTCACCTTGCGATAAACCCTTCTGCAGCCGATAACCCCGGATAGTCGTTCCAATTTTCATGCGTGCCTGGCTTTCGAAAAGCCCACGCCTGGCCCGGTGAACTGCTGTGGCGAGGGGCTCCATATAGTTTTGTTGGCAGCATAGTTAACATGCGCAAAAAGCTCAAGAGCAAGAACAATTTGCGACGAGAACCAGAATTTATTCCACACTGCAACTTAATGGGAATGTGTCCTTCCATAAACGTGTCACGAAGGTTACCTGCGCTTGAGCAGATTTGCGATTTCGGTATTCCATTCAGTCTGCCGCGAGTTCGTGACGCGAAGGCCGTGCGTGCATCCATTGGCCGAGCGCAGACATATGGAAATCTGCTTCATCGATCTCTACGGTTTTCCGCCCAGCTCGCGGGCGAAGAAGTGGAGATAGCGCGAGCGCGCGTCCGCTGCGTCCTGCGGCGCGGTAGCCGGTCTTGTTGTTCGGATTTTCGAAAGCGTGGCCAGCATCGGGGTAGATCTTCGCGTCGACGGATTTGCCGAGCTTCTTCATATCGGCAGCAAAGCTTTGGACGCTTTCCGGTGGAATCCCTTTATCTAACCCTCCGTAGTTGCCCAGAATGTCAGCCTTGATCTGCTTGAGCGAGTCGGGATCGGTAGGTGGTGGGCCGTAATTGGCGACGACTGCCTTGAGATTCGGATCGGCAACGGCAAAGGACAGCGCGTAGCCGCCGCCCATGCACCAGCCAATAGCGCCGATGCGGTGAGAATCGACGTCTTTCTGCGAGCTCAAATACGCTTCCGCAGCCTTGAGATCGCGGATACCACGGTCCTGGGGGAGCCCACGGCTGAGCTGGTGAGCACTATCCGAGTCGGTAGCCACTTGGCCGCGGTAAAGATCGACTGCGAGCGCGATATAGCCATGTGCCGACAGGTCGGCGGCCTGCTCCTTGATCCAATCATTCAGGCCCCACCACTCGTGGATCACGATGATGGCCGGGTGCTTTCCTGCGGTGTCTCCGGCCGGTTTGTAGAGCAGGGCGTGCACGGTCTCCGATCCGCTCGGGTAGGAGACCTGTACCGGTGCGGATGTTGACGCCGCGGCATCCGCAGCAGGCAGAAGCACCGTGGCAGCAGGAAGCACGGTGACTGCGAGAGCAAAGAGCAGGGTATGAAGACGGATGAAGGGTGCACGCATGACTTTAGCCTCGGAAAGAAATCGAAAGTGGGACCCGAGGAGTATGGCGCGCGAGCATGGCACCGAGCAAGTGCTGTTGGCTGACCGCTTTGCGCCCAGAGAACGTGAGATCGCGCCGGCGTGGCTTTGGCAACGAAGACATTCTTGGAATTGCAGGCCATCTTGAATTCAACCGATGCCATCGCATTCGTTCATGCGGGCGGGGGCGAGATGGCTGGAACGGATGCGGAACGGCTCCTGGTGGAGCAGGGTGCGGCAGCTCTCGGTCATCGTCTATCACGAGCTCTTCCGCACGCGTGCTTTCACGATGGCAGCGGCGATGTCCTACTACTTTGTGCTGGCCTTACTGCCGCTGCTGATCTTTCTTTCCGCGATGCTGGGCTATCTGCCCATTCCCAATCTCTTTGACGAACTGCTGGACATTCTGGCTGTGGTGGTGCCCCCGCAGGCGATGCAGATGGTGGAGCGTATTCTTGCCGGCCTGCTCGCCGGCCATCGCGGCGGGCTGCTCTCCTTCGGACTGTTGGGCTATCTGTGGACCGCTTCAGGAGGTTTCGCTGCATTGATCGAAGCGCTGAACATCGCCTATGACGTGCAGAAGACGCGGAGCTGGTGGCGGGACCGTGTGCAGGCGCTGTTGCTGACACTGACCACTGGCATACTGAGCCTTATCGGACTCCTGTTGATCATCGCGGGCCCGCACTTCGGGCATCTGCTGACGGAGCTGTTTCCGATTCCGCGGGAGTTCGGGCATCTATGGGCCCCCTTGCGGGTGATAACGATATTTGTCACCTTCGTTGCGGCGGTTGAGCTGCAGTACTACCTCGCGCCCAACCTGAAGCAGCGGTTCATGAGCACGCTGCCGGGCGCGCTGGTGGCGGTGGGTGGCATCTTTCTCAGCTCGTCGGGGCTTGCCTACTACTTCGGTCATCTCTCGAACTACAACAAGACCTATGGCGGGCTCGGCGCAGTCATCATTCTGATGCTGTGGTTCTATGTCGTAGCTCTGCTGTTTGTGGCCGGCGCGGAGCTGAATGCCGAACTGCTGAAGATGAAGGCCCACAAAGAGCCGGCGCGGTTCGGCGAGCAACTTCCTGCCAACTCCAAGGGCATTTCGGCTGCGTAATCCGTACAGAGAAATGTCTAGCGAACTGCTGTAACGATCGGCAATCGGATTCCACTATCCGGATGTTGAGGGCTGGCGCGGCGTCTTTTGGCCGCCAGCCTGCGGGGAATGGAATGAAATCGCTGGCGACTCTGTTTCTTATCTTCGTTACCTGTATCGCAGTAGCCGGAACCATGGCGCTGATCGAGCGCGCCCACGCGTCGCTCTACGTGCCGGTGAGCAGCGGGAGCAGCCGATGAAGAAGTCCACCATGGCGGCGGAGCGAATCACGGCGGCGTTGCTGCTGGTGCTTTGTATCGTGTTCGCAGTGTTCGTGTAGACCACGTGCGTCAGGCCATGTGCATGCCGCCGTTCACATCCAGCGTGTGGCCGGTTATATAGCTGGCTTTTTCCGAAGCAAGGAAGGCGACCGCATTGGCGATGTCCTGATCGGTGCCTACGCGGCCCAGCGGGATGATCTGCATCATCATCGCCTTTTGTTTTTCATCAAGAACTGCAGTCATCGCGGTCTCGATCATGCCGGGCGCGACGACGTTTGCTGTGACGTTGCGCGACGCCATCTCCCGCGCCACCGATTTGGTGAAGCCGATCAGTCCGGCCTTGGACGCGGCATAGTTCGCCTGACCGGCCTGGCCGGTCTCGCCCACTACGCTCGAGATGCTGATGATGCGGCCCCAGCGCGATTTCATCATAGAGCTGAGCACGGCCTGCGTGAGCAGAAACGTGCCGGTCAGGTTGGTGGCGATCACATCGTCCCAGTCGGCGCGTTTCATGCGCAGGAGCAGCATGTCGCGCGTGAT
Organism: uncultured Acidobacteriaceae bacterium; assembly: GCA_963797895.1. GTDB lineage: Bacteria > Acidobacteriota > Terriglobia > Terriglobales > Acidobacteriaceae > KBS-83. The sequence goes on along the minus strand of CAWCRD010000001.1, from coordinate 398,403 downwards.
GCCGGCGTTGTTGACCAGGATGTCGATGCGGCCGAATTTCGCGATGACGGCTTTGGCTGTGTCCTTGACAGACGCTTCGCTCGCGATGTCGAGGACGAAGGGCTCCGCCTGCCCGCCGGCCGCGGTGATCTCCTGCGCTACGGCGCGCAGCTTATCTTCGCTGCGAGCAGCGAGCGCGACGGTGGCGCCCTGGGCGGCAAGCGTAATGGCGCAGGCGCGTCCAATACCCTGCGATGCTCCGGTGACGAGTGCGATTTTGTTGGACAGTTCGGAAGTGCTTTCGGTCATGGGGAGAAGTATCGCTGATGAGGAAGCGAGTCGGCGAGTTCAGCAAAGTCGGCAAACTTACAGTGGCTCCGCCGCTGGAACGGGGCGTCTTGCGCCTAGTGCGGACTTGAGACCCTTGGCCAACTCGATCGACCAGATGTAGACCACCAGCTCGCGCGCGTAGAAGAGGATCGGCTGCGTATCCGGCAGCGTGATGCCGTGGGCGCTAGGCAGTTCGTTGATGTGGAACTCCGCCTCGGCGGCTTCGAGCGGCCAGGGGAGATGGTGGATATCGCCCTGGAAGAGGTGGCCGCGGCGATCGGCGGTGTAGAGGCGATAGCGCTCGGTGAGGAAGTATTCGATGGTGCCGGGGGCACTTTGCGCGAGGCGGCGCGTGGGGCCGAGGCCGCGATAGGTCGCGCGGAAGCGCACCGGTTTTCGCGTGAGGTGACGGTCGCTGCGGTAGAAGAAGCGACCATCCTGTTGCGGCTTGATGGCCATGTGGGCCCAGTAGTAGGGCAGGCGGAAGAAGGTACGCGCGACCGTGACCGCAATCGGATTCGCCGCGTCGAGCGAGAAGAAGTAAACGCCGGCGAGGTTGGTGTGCTCCTCGCGGACATAGGTGCGCAGGTTCAGCTCGGGAAAGCTGCTGGCGCCTGGAACACGTGGCAGCCCATTGAAGCGGATGCGATCCATCCAGAAAGGAACGACGCCGATCCATGCCGAGCCGTCAAAGGTATCCGGCACAAGTCCTGCGGGCAGCAGAGGAGTAACGGAAGCGGCGGCAACGGGCCAGTGAGCGAAAAGGAGATCATTCCAGCGCTGGGTCGCCGCCCAGTGGCGCTTGGGCAACGGTGTGGGCCGATGTCCGGTAGTGTTGAGGATGTCCTGCACTTCCTTGTCCTTGCCGTCCGCCGGCGACTGCGTACACGAGGATTTTCGGAACGCCACGGTCGCGGTCCGCGTCCAGAGTAGCGAAGCAGGGGTGTGGGTGCAATTGGCGAGACTGCTACGGCTTAGAGATAGCGCTCACGCAGAATCCGTATGTGGTGCGTGACGTGGCCGGGCACCACAAAGCCTAGAGACAGAACCGTGAAGGGAAGCCCGCTGGCGATGCCGCGACGCGTCCATGCGTCTGGCTGCAGGTTGCGGAAGAAATCGATGCTCGCCCCGCGGACGTGCCGGAATTCCTCGACATGGGCAGCCAAGGGAAGCCGGTCCGGCTCCGCGCCGGTGACGCCGATGTTCGGGTCAAAGCTGGGCAGCGGCGTGTCGAAGCCGCGGGCGAACCAGAGGGCGCGCATCACAAAGACCCGCTCCGCGTCGTTGAGATGGCTGAGCACCTGGCGGATGCTCCACTTCTCCGGTGCGTACCGATGATGGGACTTCTCTTCCGAGATGCTGCCGAAAAACGAGAGCGCTTCTTCGAGCTGCGTGGTCATGCTGGCGAGGCAATCGTTGCCTTCGACCTTGTCGATGTAGGTGAAGTAGTAGGGGGCGGCGTCTCCGGCGACTGGGCGGGCGTTCATGGCTATCAGCCTAACGCGGTAACCGGGTGTCGCTGCGTCAATTGGGACGTGTTTCTCACAGGGTGTAACGAGCTACCGCAAGCCGTATGCTGGTGGCAAGATGCCCTCAACGGAATCGCAGACCGAAGTGGCTCCCCTCCTGAACGGCCCCGCTGCCGAGGCCAACGAGCGCCCTCGCAACAAGACCGAGGTCTATGCCGTGCATGGCGCTGACCCCGAGGTGCTGGCCTACGCGATGGCGAAGTATTCGCGGTCGGCGTTGTCGATGAAGGAATCGCTGCGCGAGATCTCTTCGCAGCGTGCAGAGCAGTTCCTGAACACGTTTTACTTCCAGTACGGCCACCGGTCGATTGCCGACCTGGCGCATGTGGCGTTTGCGATTGAGCGGCTGAGCCTGTTGGCCGCCATCATCCTGGTGGATGAGCAGCGCTGGGATGGCCAGGAGCGCTCGACGCGCTACCAGAACTTCCGGAAGAGCGGCTGGTATCTGCCGGAGTTTGGCGATGCGGCAGACGCGCGGGCGACCTACGAGACGACTGTCGAGCGGCTTTTTGCCGATTACCACACGGTGAGCGAGGGTGTGCTGAAGTCCCTGATGGAGAGAACGCCGCGGCCGCCAGATATGAAGCCGGAAAGCTTCGAGCGGACGCTGCGAGCGCGGGCCTTCGATGTCGCGCGATATTTGCTGCCACTGGCGACCAACACCTCGCTGGGACAAATCGTGAACGCGCGCACGCTGGAGACGCAGGTGAGTCGGTTGTTGAGCGATGAGCACGCCGAGGTGCGCGAACTGGGTGAGCGACTGCGCGCCGCCGGAACCGGCCCGGCGTGGAATGTACATGCACGCGAGACGGCCGAGCTGGTCGCGGAGATACGCGGCACGCATCCGGAGCTCGCGAATCGTGCAGCAGCGCTGCTGGAACGTGAGGTAAAGGTTGCGCCGACGCTGGTAAAGTATGCCGCGGCGAACCCGTATCGGAAAGAGACACGGCGCGAGCTGGAACAGGCGGCACGCGAGCTGATGGGCCATGCGGAGATCGAACCTGCGCCGGTGGTGGACCTGGTGGAGCGCGGGCCATCGCTCGAGGTAGAGATTGCGGCAACGTTGCTCTACGATGCGTGCCATTATCCCTTCCGGCAGTTGCGGGAGACGCGTAGCTGCCCTGAGCGAGGCGAAGCGGATTGAGCTCATCGATTTGGGAATGCGGCATCGCGGCCGGCATGACGAGCTGCTGCGCGAGTTTGCCGCGGGCGCGCCGCTGCGTTTCGACATTCTGATGGACATCGGTGGCTTCCGCGACATGCACCGGCATCGTCGCTGCCTGCAGACGCTGCAGAGCTTTACGGCGGTGCACGGCTTCGATGTTCCGGAGGGCCTTGCCGAGGCGGCCATGGCTCAGCACCTACGAGGCGGCCGCCGCCGCGGCGCACGAGGCATTCGCACAAGTGACGGCGAGCGATGCTCCCGAAGCAGCGGCGACGGCACGCTACCTGCTGCCGCTGGGTACCCGTTGCCGGGCGCTTTTCCAGATGGACTTTGCCGAGGCGCTTTACATCAGCGAGCTGCGCTCTGCGGCGCAGGGGCACTTTTCCTATCGGCGCGTCGCATGGGAGATGTATCAGGCTGTGGAACGGCAGCATCCGTCGCTGGCGCGGTATATGCGGGTAACGGATGTGCGCGAGCCCGTGGACCTGCTGAAGCGATGAGCGACGGTGGGTGGCGCGCGGAAGCTCCGGACCTGAGCAGATGGCACCCTGGCGGCGGATGCGACAGCTCCTGTGGCCGGAAACGACGGAGGAGGAGAATCTGCACGAGACCGAGGCCATGATCGCAGAAGAGTCGCGGTTCTTCGTGCGGATCGCGTCGAGTGGGGAAGGCCAGCCGGCCGGGTTCGTTGAGGCGACTCTGCGCACGGATTACGTGAATGGGTGTGCGACCTCGCCGGTGGTGTTTCTGGAGGGCATCTATGTGGAGCAGTCCGCGCGGAGGCGAGGGGCGGCGCGCTCGCTGGTTGATGCGGTGGAGGCGTGGGGCCGTGAACAGGGATGCCGCGAATTCGCCTCGGACGCGCTGCTCGAGAACAGCGAGAGCCATTCCATGCATCATGCGCTTGGATTTGAGGAGACAGAGCGAGTGGTCTATTTCCGCAAAGATCTAGCCAATTGAAGCAGGCTCGTTTCGGGCTACACTTTAGGTACTTGTTCGCCTTCTATTCTCCTGATAGACTCGGGAATAGCTGGTAAATCAATAAGATAGACGGGCCGGGGATGGCCGGCGGGATGGAGAGATTGTGGGCATGGCAGATGATCGTTCACGCGCGGTAGAGCTGGCGCTTTCGCAGATAGAGAAGCAGTTTGGCAAGGGTTCGATCATGCGCCTCGGCAGCAAGGAGGCGATTGTCCCGATCTCGACCATCAGCACAGGTTCGATCTCCTTCGATGCCGCGCTGGGCGTTGGCGGCGTTCCCCGCGGGCGTGTTGTGGAGATCTTCGGGCCGGAGTCTTCGGGTAAGACGACCATAACGTTGCAGATCATTGCCGAGGCGCAGAAGCTGGGCGGCATGGCGGCTTTCGTCGATGCGGAGCACGCGCTTGATCCGGGCTATGCCAAGAAGCTGGGCGTGGATGTGGACAACCTGCTGGTTTCACAGCCGGACTATGGCGAGCAGGCGCTAGAAATTACTGAAGCGCTGGTGCGCTCCGGCGCGATCGATGTGCTGGTGGTGGACTCGGTTGCGGCGCTGGTACCGAAGGCCGAATTAGATGGCGAGATGGGCGATTCGCACATGGGCCTGCAGGCGCGGCTGATGTCGCAGGCGCTGCGCAAGCTGACCGGAACGGTCTCGAAGTCACGAACCTGCCTGATCTTCATCAACCAGATCCGCGAGAAAATCGGCGTGATGTTCGGTAACCCGGAAACCACCACGGGCGGTCGCGCGCTGAAGTTCTACTCCTCGGTTCGTATCGACATTCGCCGCATTGCTGCTGTGAAAGATGGCGACTCCGTCGTCGGCTCGCGCACCAAGGTAAAGATTGTGAAGAACAAGGTGGCAGCGCCCTTCCGTGATGCGGAATTCGACATCCTGTACGGAGAAGGTATCTCACGCGAAGGCGATGTGCTGGACCTGGCGGTGGCGCAGAACATCGTAGAGAAGTCGGGCGCGTGGTTCAGCTACTCCGGCGAGCGCATCGGCCAGGGGCGCGAGAACGTCCGGCAGTATCTCAAGGACAACCGCGACACCTTCGACCGCATTCATCAGCAGTTGCGGCAGAAGTTGGGGATCTCCGGCGTGAAGGAGGCAGAAGTGCCTCCGGTGCCGGTGAATGGCGCGGCGGTTGCCGAGGCGGCGGTGCGGCCGGTATCGCGTCGACCGCAGTAGCTCGGTGCAAATCTAAGGCACAAGGCGGCCTGCTGGCCGCCTTTTGCTTGCTATTCAACTACCAGTGACTCTCAAGCTTGCGAACGGGGCTTTGCTGATTGCGCCTTGACGATCTTGATCTCAAAGACACTCGGCCACTGCTTTCCGGTCACGAAGAGTCGGTCGTGTTTTGCGTCGTAAGCGATGCCGTTCAGTACTGACTCGGCATTGGGTCTCCGGTTTGCGGGCATCAGGCCGGTGAGATCGATCCAACCGATGACGTGTCCATCGCGCGGTGCGATGCGCGCAATGCGATCCGAGTGCCAGACGTTCGCGTAGATCTCTCCTTTGGAATACTCGAGTTCGTTAAGTTGTTCTACCGGAGTCTTTCCGTCTCTTCACCAGGATGTGCCGCGTCTCCTTGAACGTGGCTGGATCGCGGAAACGCAGAGTCGCGGTGCCGTCGCTGGTGATGATTTCGCGCGCCGTACGCGTCATGCCCCAGCCTTCGCCGCTATAGGAGAATTGTTGAAGCGGTCGTAGAGAGAACCGGTCGTACACAAAACAGATGTGCGATTGCCATGTCCACTCGTAAATGTCCGGCCCCCAATCGACGATTCCTTCGCCGAAGTATTGCTCGGGCAGATTGCGTCGCTGAAGGACTTTGCCGCTTTCCGGTTCAATGACTAAGATTGCCGAGTTCCCCTTCAGCCCGGTTCCTTCATAAAAGAGGCCATCGCGATAGAAAAAGCCTTCTGTGTAGCTGCCGGTGGAGTGAGGAAACTCAGCTACGATCTTGTAGCCGCTCACCGGCGTAGCGGCAGGGAGGCTCGCGGGAAAAACTACCGTCAGCAGTGCAGCGATAGGCGCAAGATGCAGCCGATGGGCTGTAAAGAGATGCATGATGTTCGCACATGGTAAATGCCGCGCCGCATCACCAGTCCTGCCGCGGCAGTAGACGCGCAGTGCCCCTGCCGCTTACACTCACCGCGATAAGGCATCTATGAATACCGTCAAGGCCATCTATCCGGGCACCTTCGATCCGATGACGAATGGTCATTTGGATCTGATCGCGCGGGGCGCGAAGATATTTGACCACCTGGTGGTGTCCGTTCTCGAAAATGCACAGAAGAGCCCGCTGTTCAGCGTGCCCGAGAGATGCGTGATGCTCACGGCCGCAGTCAAGCATATGCCGAATGTCTCGGTGGCAAGTTTCGATGGTCTGCTCGTAGACTTTGTACGCGCGCAGCAGGCGCAGGCCGTTCTGCGCGGCATTCGTGCCATCAGCGATTACGAATATGAGCTGCAGATGGCGCTGATGAACCGGCGGCTCGCGCCCGAGTTGGAGACGATCTTCATGATGCCGGCGGAAAAGTTCTCCTATGTGAGTTCCCGGCTGGTGAAGGAAATATTCCGTCTCGGCGGTTCCGTCGAAGGGCTGGTGCCGGAGCTGGTGCTGGATAAGCTGAAGGAGCGCGGGCGGGAATAGCGCTTCCCGGCGCAAATCTGCCGCTCACTAAGCCGTATAAAGATTCGATTCCAGAAACGCATTGCGGAATTTTCCATTTGGATCGTGCTGCCGCAGCAGTTCTTTGAAGTCGGCCAGCTTTGGATATCGCGACTGCAGGGTTGCGGGCGGCAATGTAAATAGCTTTGCCCAGTGTGGCCTCGGCTCAAACCGCGCGAGCTTCGCTTCAATGAGCGGGAGAATCTGGCGCACTGCGGGCCATTCCGGCTTCCATGTGAAGTGGATGGCGAGCGAGGGTCGCTGGTACGCCATGCTCATCCAGAGCGAATCACTCTCAATTGTGCGTAGCTCGGTGATGAACAAATGCGGCGTGATGCGGTCGCGGAGTTCTTCGACTGCGCGAATGGCTTCATACCCGTGTTCGCGGGGCACGAAGTATTCCGTCTGCAGCTCCGCGCCGCTGCTGGGCGTGAAGTTCATGCGGAAATGCGGCAGGCGCTCGTACCAAGGCCCGGAAATGCCGAGCTGCTCGGTGCAGGGCTCGGCCGGGTGACCGGGATAGGGTGTAGCTTCTCCGTCGCGCGCTTTGCCTTATAGAACTCCTGTGGCCACGCGTATGGCTTTGCCGGGTCGACACGGCGCTTGATCCATACCTGCGTCGCGCGCGCCGTTCTGCCAGTCGGTGAAGAGGCTCACGCTGTAGCCGCTCGAAAAGATCGCGTCGAGGTTGTGCTCAAGCTCGGAGAATGGGAGATTCTGATAAACGACCTGCTCCATCTGATACGTGGGCTGCAGGTCGAGTGTCAGGCTGGTCACGATTCCGAGCGCCCCCATCGCGACGACGGCTCCTTCGAAATGGCTCAGCGTCTTTTGCGCGCGTGAGAGTGAGAAGATCGCCATTCGCAGTGACAAGCTCAAGCCCGGAACAGGCGCTGGAGAGATTGCGGTTGCGAATACCCGAGCCGTGCGTCGCCGTGGCGCACCCGCCGGCAACGGAAATATGCGGCAGAGACGCCAGATTGTGCAGAGCGAAGCCATGGCTGTCGATGTACGGTGCCGAGCTTTCCGTAAGTGACGCCCGCGCCGATAGTGATGGTGCGGGCCGCGGCGTCGATGGTCATCTGGTCCAGATGCTGGAGCGAGATCTGCTCTGTCGTGCTGTCCGCGATCGCGTTGAAAGAGTGGCGCGTGCCCAGCGCGCGAATCTTGCTGGCACGCTTCACGATGGCCTGGGTCTCCTCGACAGTGGCCGGTGTATCCAGACGATCGGTGCTGTACGTGTAGTTGCCGGACCAATTCGTTCGCGTTGCCGGCGGCCGAACGCGTGCGGCGTTTGCCCGGAGGCGTACGGGTCGGATGCAAAGCTAGATAGCATAGTGCCGGTCAGTGCCAGGCCAGAGGCCTTGAGGAATTCTCTCTTGTCCAAGTGTGCTGCCTCCGACTCTGTTCTGACACGAAGACAGGTATAGAGGCGAATGAAGCCGGTGGCAAGTCCAGAGGAGACTACTGGTGCGAAAGCCTGACCTGCGGCGACTACGCTAAAGTCATTGCCGGCGGCAGGTTATGCGTTACGAAAAAGCGCCCAGGGAACTCAAAACAAACCGCGCGCGTATGTGTATGCTGGCGTGGGCTGAAAGATGCGGCGGATGCGCGGGGGTGAGCGATGCAGAGCCGGATTACGGGCACGACGATGCCGGTGCTGGAGTTCTTGTTGGACCACAACGATGCGATTATTTCCGAGGCCGGAGAGCTGTCGTGGATGTCGGCGTCGATCCAGATGATGACCCATACCCAGATGGGTGGCGGCGGCGGATTCTTCGGCGCGATCAAGCGCGTCGCGGGTGGCGGCACGCTCTTCATGACGGAGTACCGCGCCGTAGGAGCGCCAGGCGAGATTGCGTTTCGCAACGAAAGTGCCGGGCCATATCGTGCCCGTCGAAGTGGCGAATGGACGTGAATACTTCATCCATCGCCATGGCTTTCTTTGTGCGACGGCGGGAATTCAGCTTGGCGTCGGCTTTCAGCAATCGCTGGGAGCGGGCATCTTCGGCGGGCGACGGCTTCCTGCTGCAGCGGATCAGCGGCGTGGGAATGGCATGGCTTGAGCTTTCCGGTGAGCTGATCGTGAAGGACCTGCAGCCGGGCGAACTGCTGCGCGTGCACCCCGGGACACGTGGGCGCCTTCGATGCAGGCGTCAATTTCCAGATCACCCGTATTCCGGGCATCCGCAACATGATCTTCGGCGGTGACGGTATTTTCCTGGCCGCGCTTACTGGGCCCGGACGTGTATGGCTGCAGACTCTGCCGATTGCGAAGCTGGCGCACAAATTCCAAGAGTACATGCCGCAGGAGCGGCGTGTAGAAACTACGGAGGCCGGCGTGGTAGGCGGCCTGGTGGGATCGATCCTGAATGGCATGAAATAGAGGCTGGCTTTAATTGCGGTGAGTGGGCGCGGCAATTGTCGCGCCCATTTCATTTCTGCCCTGCTCGGCCGATCCTTATACTGCTTGAAGGAGAACTGAACATGAGTGCAACACTCGAGAATGTGCAGTTGCGGCGGATCGACGGAACGAGCGCCTCGCTGGCCGACTATGAAGGCAAGGTGCTGCTGATCGTGAATGTGGCGTCGAAGTGCGGATTCACGCCGCAGTATGAAGGGCTGGAGAGGCTCTACGCGCGGTTCAGCAGCCGTGGTTTTGCCGTGCTGGGATTTCCTGCGAATGATTTTGCCGAGCAGGAGCCGGGCACCAATACGGAGATCGCCCAATTCTGCACGACGAATTTCGGTGTCAAGTTTCCCATGTTTGAGAAGATCACGGTCGCCGGACCGAAGAAGCATCCGCTGTACGCTTCGCTGATTGCAGCGCAACCGAAACCGACGACCAGCACCGATAGCTCTGCGCCAGCACCTGATCGAGTTCGGCGTGACGCCTAATCCCGAACCTGAGGTGCTGTGGAACTTCGAGAAGTTCCTCGTAAATCGGAGCAGGTACTCCGGTCGCGCGCTTTGCGCCGGATCGTGGAGCCGGAAGATCCGAAGATCATCCAGCGCATCGAGACAGAACTCTTGAAATAAGCGGGAACAACTGCGTCGCGTTGCTTGTCTGTAGCTATGCAGGCGCGGGGTGCGCGATGTTCGAAGACGCTTTGATGGAGTCAGCCGGGAAACTCCGTATGCAACGCGGATGGTTCTCCGGCCTTGCGACAATCTGCAACGGAGCCGTCGTCAGCCTACTGCTGCTGTGGCCGCTGTTGCATCCGGCGTCATTACCGCGACAGGACGATCAGCATGCTGTTGGCTGCGCCTGCGCCGCCCGCCAGCGCCTGTTCCACCCGTGCAGCGCGCTGCCAGCGTTGCTGCGCATCCGGAGACGCCGGCGAATCCCTTTGCGGCGCCTGTGCGGATTCCCACCCATATCGCAGATGCTAAAGACGTGCCGCAAGCGGTTGCAGAAAATCTTTCCAACCCGCTCGCTCAACAAGGGGCAGGCCTGCCCAGCGGACTTGCCGACTCGATCGGCACGGCTGCGACGCCGCAAGTACATGTGGCAAGGCCGCCGAAGCTGGCGATCTCATCCGGTGTGATGGCTGGAAACAAATTGAGCGGAGCGGCGCCGCAATATCCGGCGATTGCGCGCGTCGCTGGAGTGCAGGGGACAGTCGTCCTGGGCGCCACGATCTCCAGAAGCGGCACAATCGACAATCTGCACGTAATCAGCGGGCCGCCATTGCTGATCTCCGCTGCAATGCAGGCGGTGCGTACCTGGCGGTATCGGCCTTACCTGCTCAATGGCGAACCGGTTGCGGTAGAGACAACGGTGTACGTCAACTTTCGCCTGGGCTCGTAAATCTATCTGCTGGTAAGAGCGAACGCACGCGCCGATTCGAGGAGCCTTGTCACAGATTCCTTCGATACCGACTCGGAGTAGATGCGCATCAACGGCTCCGTTCCGGAGGCGCGCAGCAGCAGCCAGGTTTCGGCGGCATTCGGCTTTGATTTGGCTTCGGGATTATCGAGGAAGAACTTGATGCCGTCGAGCGTCTCGACGCGGAGGACGGGCATACCAGCGAAATCGCTCGCGCCCGGCTGCAGGGTTCTGGCGCGCGCGATGGCCGCGTTCTTGACCTCGTCCGGGATGTGAAGGTCGATGCGACCGTAATGATGTTCCCCAAACTCGTGCTGCAGGTCCGCGACAAGCTCGCCCAGCGTCTTCTTCTCGTCGGCCATCACGTTGGCCAGCAGCAGGCAGTTGAGCAGGCCATCGCGTTCCGGCAGGTGTCGCTTGATGCCGATGCCACCTGATTCCTCGCCGCCGATCAGGATGTCATGTTCGAGCATGAGATCGCAGACGTACTTGAAGCCTATGCCGTGTTCGTAAAGCGGCTGGTGATGTTTCGCGGCGATGCGATCAAGCATCTTTGTCGTGTTAAAGGCGCGCGTCACTCCGCCCTTCCAGCCCTTCCGCTGCAGTATCCAGCGCAGCAGGATCGAAAAGATCTTATGTGGGTCAACGAAGTTGCCGTGCTCATCGACTGCACCGAGCCGGTCGGCATCGCCGTCGGTCACTAGTCCTGCCTGGCATTTCTCTGCGACCACAGTCTCCTGCAATGCGTGAACGTGGGGCTCGATCGGCTCGGGGTTGATGCCCGGAAAGAGTGGATCATGATTGGAGCGGATCTCAACAAATTCAATGCCAAGCGGACGGAAGATCCCGGCCAGCACTCCGGCTCCGGCGCCATACATCGCGTCAATAGCGAAGCGCTGGCCGGAGCGGGCGATTGCATTCAGATCAGCGAAGCGCGAGATAGCCGCGACGTAGGGCGTGGTGAAATCCTCGTCGACGATCGGAGCGGTTTGTGCAGCCCGGCGCAGCGGCTGACCAAGATAGCTCTCGATCTTCGTCATGATGGATGGCGATCCGGAGCCGCCATAGCTGGCCTTATATTTCACGCCGTTCCATTGGTAAGGATTGTGGCTGGACGTGATCATGACGCCGCCCGCAGCCTGCGATTCGCGCACGGCATAGGAGAGTGCCGGTGTCGGCGTAATTGCGCCGGCGATGCGCACCGGAATGCCAGCCGATGCGGCCACATCGGCAACCGTGCGGGCAAAGGCGGCAGAGCCGAACCGGGTATCGTAAGCGATGCAAATACCTTTCGCGGCATCCTCGTTGGCGAGCACGTAATTCGCAATAGCCCCAGCCGCTGTGCGGACGTTAGCGAACGTGAAGTCATCGGCAATGACACCGCGCCATCCGTCGGTGCCGAATTTGATCTGTGAAGTTGTCATGCTCGATTCGATTTTACGAAAGGACACGGTATCACGTGGAGAGGGAAGGGAGGATTCACACCAGATCGGTTTTGCCCTGTGATACAAGCTGCTTCACAATCTTGCCTACATCCTGTGAGTGGCTTCGCGAACTGATGAGCAGAGCATCGCCCGTGTCCACCACAACCAGGTCTTTGACACCTACCAGTGCGACAAATTTCTCCGGGCTGTAGACGTAGTTGCCATGCGCATCGATGGAGAGGGAATCTGCAGCTTCTGCAATGTTTGCGGCAGGCACGTCCGGTTGCTGACCGAGCTGATGTTCGTAGAGCGCCGCCCACGATCCGAGATCGTTCCATCCAAAATCTGCCGGCAAGCAAAAAAGATTCGAACGGTGTTCGCCTTTGGCGGAACGCGGCTCCAACACCGCGTAGTCCACCGAGATGTTTTCGCATTGCGGGTACAGTTGGGCAAAAGCCTCAACAAAAGCAGGTGTGCCGTAGGATGCTGCGATCTTCTCGAGCAAGGGCGAAGTCTCCGGCAGATGTTCGCGCATGGCGTTCGCCAAGGTGCGTGCGCTCCATAGAAAGATCCCGCTGTTCCAGTAGTAGTTTCCGGCGGCGACGAACTCCTCGGCCTTCTCCTGGTTCGGCTTTTCCGTAAAGCGGCGGACGCCTTGTACGCCCGTCTGCAGTGTGCTGCCCGTCTCGATGTAGCCGTAACCCGTTTCGGCGCGTGTGGGCACAACGCCGAGCACCACGATGTTCTCGCCCGCGGCAGCGAGCGCAATGCCGCGACGCAGCGTTGCCAGAAACTGCTCTTCGTCGCCGATCACATGGTCCGCAGGAAAGATGCCGAGCACGGAATCCGGCGAAGACTTCTCGATCAGAAAGGCAGCCAGCCCTGCGGCGGGCGCAGTATTGCGTGCTGCGGGCTCGCAGAGCACCTGTTCCTGGCGGCACCTCATCGAGTTGAATGCAGATCGTGGAGGACAGGAGATCGTTGGTGATGACCCAGGCGTCCCGCGCCGGCGACAGCGGCAGCAGGCGATCCAGGGTGCGCTGGATCATGGTGCGCTCGCCATCCAGCGCGAGCACCTGTTTCGCCCGGGCTTTTCGGCTGCGCGGCCAGAAGCGCGTACCACTGCCCCCGGCGAGAATGACAGGACGGAACTCAGGATGGCTGCTCATCGCTGCGTTTATGGTAACGGAACTGGGAATTCGGGGCTGCTCCGGCTCATCTGCGGCGTGGGGAAGGCAGCCTCTGCCTGCTATTCGTGCCTAGGCGACAGCCGATAGGCGTAGAGAAGCAGCGCGAGTCCGACCATCAGCGGTACGATGCCGATGGCAACGCCGATCAGGTGATTGTCGTGGTTCGCGATGCCAAGGAAGATCATGAGGCCAATTCCAACCGCGGTGGTGATCAGGCCACCCAGCTTTGTGCCCTCCAGGCGGCGGATTGTCCACAGGCGGTCTTCCTCGCGCATTAGCGCGATCGCGGCGTCGGCCCCGGCGCCCTGGCTCTCCGTCAGCCGGCGTACTGTTTCGTTCTTGTAGTAGGCATCACGCTCTTTGCGGCGGGCCTGGATGTAGGAATTGACGGAGAGGAACGAAAAGAGGGCGACTGCGCCAACGGCGAGAAACACGAAAATCATCACTTCGGGACGGGCATATTCGTTCATGGCGAACTCCAAGGACTGAATACTTGCAATCGGTATGACCACACGGTTCAATTGGCGGTTGCGTTTTTTTCCGGAACACCGAAAGAAAGAAAATGCAACCGCAAAGCCGGTGCCCTGGTCGTACAGTCAGTTCCGGAGAGGAGCTTCCAGCCCGATGCAAGCGGAGCTCAACAATGCTGCTGCCGACCGTGCTGATGTAGCGCAGGTGCGTGCGGGCGACGTAGAGGCCTTCGCGGCCATCGTGCGCCGATGGCAGACGCCGCTGATCAACCTTGCGTATCGGTTCTGCGGAGACCGCGGCCGTGCCGAGGAGATGGCGCAGGAGGCGTTCCTGCGTGCTTACCGCGGTCTCGATGGTTTTCGCGGAGACGCAGCATTTTCCACCTGGCTCTTCGCACTGGCTACGAATCTCTATCGCAGCAGAGCTTCGTCGCATACCGCAGCGGACAGTGGCGTTGGAGGACGCGCCCGAGCCACGCGATCCGTTCTCCATAAGCGAGGCGCATGAGCTACGGGATCGTGATATCGCCGTGCGCAGAGCTGTGCTTGCATTGCCGGCGAAATATCGGGAGGCTCTGCTGCTGTTCTATTTCCATGAGATGGATGTTCCGGCAGCAGCGCAGAGCCTGGGACTGCCGGAAGGAACAGTGAAAGCGCGTCTGCACCGCGGAAGAGAGACTTTTGCGAGCAAAGCTGCCGCGGCTGCTGGCACTGACGCCGGAAGGAGTAGTGTGATGTCAGAAATGGAACAGGAAGACGAGCTGAACACGATGCTCGCGCGGAATTTCGGACCGCCGCACGCAAAGGCGGCTCATGCGGAGAGCATTGAGCCGTCGTCGGGCTTTGCTGCTTCCGTGATGGAGCATGTGCGCGAAGAGGCTGCAGCCAAGGCTGCGCTTAGTCCAATCCAGTTTCCCTGGCGTCGCGCATTGCCCGGCCTTTGCATGGCGGTGCTGGCCATCGCAGTCTGTGCCACGCTGCTGGTCCTCGCCGCGGCTGGCATGATGCAGCTTGCCTCGCATGCATTCGTCTCAGCGGCTGTCGAGGGCCCACAAGCAGGGCTGCTTGGAACGATTGCAGAATGGTCCCAGACCGCGATGCACCTGCACGTTGGCTGGCTGATGGCCGGATGCCTTATCGCGTTTGTGCCGCTCACCCTGTCGCGTGGCCTGATGGGAAGCCGGCAACGCGGCTGATGCCCCAAAGATAAAGGCCAACGCGCGTAGAGCAACGTTGGCCTTTGTCGTTTTGCAGAAGCTAGAACTTTGCGGCGAAAGCTCGCAGCCGCTCGAGTCCCTCTTCGACATCCTTGTGCGAGACAGCGTAGGAGAAGCGGATGTGCTCGTGTGTGCCGAAGGCCTCGCCCGGTACTACGACGACGCCGGCCTCGTGCAGTAGCCGCGTCGTGAGCTCAGTGGGCGTCGCAATGCCGGACTTCTTCAGCAGCCCGGATACGTTCGGGTAGGCATAGAAGGCGCCTTCCGGCATGGTGCAGGTGATGCCGGGGATGCTGCGCAGCCCGGCTACGATGGTGTCGCGCAGCCGGATGTAGTCGGCGCGCATCTCCGAAACGCACTCCTGCGAACCGGTGAGCGCCGCAATTGCCGCCTTCTGCACCATGGCCGCGGTGGAAGAGGTGGACTGCGACTGCAGCTTGCTCATCGCGGCGATGATGGGCTTGGGGCCAAGCGCAAATCCGGCGCGCCAACCGGTCATGGCGTAGGTTTTCGACAGCGACCCGAGCACGATCACATGCTCCTTCGCCTCCGTCACCGATGCGCCAGAGAATGGCGCTTCATTGAAGATGAGGTAGGCATAGCACTCATCCAGCAGCAGGTAGATGCCGCGACTGTGTGCCAGGCCGACGATGCGCTCCAGGTCCGCGCGCGAGATCACTGCACCGGACGGATTGGAGGGCGAATTGAGGATGATGGCCTTTGTCCGCGGCGTGATGGCGCGCTCCACAGCTTCGGCGGTCACGCGGAAGTTGTCGCCTTCGGAGGTCTCCAGGTAGACGACCTTGCCGCCCGCGTACTGGATGATGTCCTTGTAGGAGACCCAGTAGGGCACCGGCAGGATCACCTCGTCGCCGTGGTCGACCAGTACCTCAATCGCGTTGAAGAGCGCAAGCTTGCCGCCGGTGGTGAAGACCGCTTCCTCCGGCGTGTAGTTCGTTCCGAAGTCGCAGGCGTGACGCTCGACGATTGCCTTGCGCACCTCGGCGATTCCGGAGACGACGGTATAGCGCGAGAAGTTCGCTTCAATGGCTGCGATGGCCGCATCCTTGATGTGGCGCGGCGTCGCGAAATGCGGTTCGCCGGCGCCGAAATCGACCAGCTTGGCGCCTTCAGCGCGCAGCTTTGCGGCGGCCGCGGTGACGGCCATGGTGGCGGAGACCTCAATGCGGCCGATGCGCTCGGAGAGCTTTGGCGCGGCGGCGATGCTGGACTTCTTCGGGTCGGTCAGGGTGGCGGAGGCGCTCATGCGTTCTAGTTTACAGGGCGTCGGGACTCTAGCTGAAGAATGACCGCAGCTGGTTCTCGACCAGGCTGTCCAGAAATGCCGGCGCCTTTTCTACATTGACGGTCAGCACGTTGGCGGCGAGCTTATAGGTGGCCTCGATGCCCATGCCGGAGACGCCATTGCCGTCCACCGTGAAGGCGGAATTTCTCAGTTCGCCCAACCCTTCTCCATGACTGCGGGCGTGACACCTTCAAACGTGTGAATGGCCATGCCTGTACTTTACCGATTCGATGCGAGAATCGCCGCAACACGCTTCAGATCCTCTTCCGTTGTCAACGCCGATGGTCGTGTGCGGCGTCTGCTCCACGTAGATCGGAATGTTGTGCGCGAGCAGTCGCAATTGCTCGAGCCGCTCCGTTGTTTCGAGTGGATGCGGCGGCAGCGCGGCGAAGCGCTCCAGTGCAGCGCGGCGGTAGGCATAGAGGCCGAGGTGCTTGCGGTAGATCGATGCCGCCGGAACGGTCCCGGTCGAAAGGAATTGTCGAGCGCGAAAAGTAGAGCGCCCGGCCATCTTCTGCCAGCACGACCTTCACGGCGTTGGGGTCGGCAATTTCGGCGCGGGTGCATGGCGTCCATAGCGTTGTCACCTGCGCGTCGATCTCCAGCGCGATCGAACGGCGCGAGCAACGCGTCGATGTGCTCGGGGCGCAGCATCGGCTCGTCGCCCTGGATATTCACCACGATCTCCGAAGGAATCTGCTGCGAAACGGCATGCACGCGATCGGAGCCGCTCTGCAGATCAGGTGAAGTCAGCATTGCCTCCCAGCCGCGCTTGGCAGCCAGCGCCATGACTTCATCGGAATCGGTTGCGACGACCACGCGGTCCAGCTTGGGCGAGGCAAGTGCCGCTTCGACGATCCATTGCAGCATCGGCTTGCCGGCAATCTCGCGCAGCACCTTGCGCGGCAGACGTGTAGAGGCGAGACGCGCTGGGATGACTGCCAGTATGTGGATCGAAGACATTCTGCTCCTATGCGAAGCACGTTTTGGCACGACTGCTTCATCTTCTTCTGGAAGGGATGTTCCCGCAAGCCGCGATCGAAGGTAT
Source organism: uncultured Acidobacteriaceae bacterium (assembly GCA_963797895.1). GTDB lineage: Bacteria > Acidobacteriota > Terriglobia > Terriglobales > Acidobacteriaceae > KBS-83. The sequence continues at coordinate 381,257 of CAWCRD010000001.1, read as the reverse complement.
GCTTCTCCACATCCTTTCCATAGACCCAGAGGGAGCCACAGATTGATGCGCTATGCCCGCCTGCTGCCAGTACCCGCGCTGCTTGTTTTCAGCCTTCTTCCCATCGCTGCATCCGCACAGCGGAACCAGAACCTGACGCCGGAAGAGCGCGAAAAACTGATCACAAAGCGCACTGCGATTGAGCAGGAGCTGGACTCCGTCGCGATTATCGACCGCAAGGTGATGGTGCCGATGCGCGATGGCAAACGCATGCAGGCCGACATCTACCGGCCGAAGGATACGTCGAAGAAATATCCGGTTATCTTCAGCCGCACTCCTTACAACTTCAACTACTGGGACGTGCGGCTGGGCGCGCCACGTGATATGTCGAGCGAGCTCGATGCGGTGAAGCGCGGTTACGTGCTGATCGAGATGAACGAGCGCGGCCATTTCTTCTCGGAAGGCAACTACGACATACTCGGGCCACCGCTGACCGACTCCGATGACGAGCTGAACTGGATGTCCGCGCAGCCGTGGTCGAACGGCAAGGTGGGGTTGATCGGCTGTTCGTCGACGGCGGAGTGGCAACTCGCGGTGGCGGCCCGGGGTAATAAAGCGCTGGCGGCGTTCATCCCGGAGAGCTTTGGCGCCGGGGTGGGCCGGGTAGGAAAGTGGTACGAGCAGGGCAACTGGTTCCGCGGCGGCGCCTTCCAGATGCTCTTCGCCGCCTGGATCTATGGCGAGCAGAACCAGGTGCGGCCGATGTTTCCGCACGGCACAACGCAGCAGGAGTTGATTGACGCGTCCAAGATGTTCGATCTTGCGCCGCAGATGCCCCCGGTGGACTGGGCGAAGGCTCTGGCGCATCTGCCGGAAGAGGACATCCTGAAGGCAGTGGGCGGACCGAAGGGAATCTACGCCGATGCAATGCCGGTACCGACCGGCGGGCGCATGATCCAGCGGACGCCGAACGATCCGGCCTGGTTGAAGGGTGGGCTATGGAATGACTCGGAGAAGATCAATATCCCCGGGCTGTGGTTCATGACCTGGTATGACGTCTCCACCGGGCCGAACCTGGCTGCATACGACTTCGTGCGGCGGACGGCGAAAGGCGAGGTGGCGAATGAGCAGTATGCGGTGATTGCGCCGACGCTGCATTGCCAGTACAAGCGCGCGACCGAGCACACCGTTGTCGGCGAGCGCGACATGGGCGATGCGCGGCTCGACTATGACGCGCTCGACCTATGGCTGGTTCGATCACTTCCTCAAGGGCGAGGACAACGGCATCCTGAAGAAGACGCCGCGCGTGCAGTACTACACCATGGGGTTGAACAAGTGGCAGTCGGCGGACACGTGGCCGCCAGCGGGTGCCAAGCCGATGAAGCTCTACCTGGCCAGCGAGGGCAACGCGCCCACGCTGCATGGCGACGGCGCGCTGGTGCCCGATGCTGGCGAAGTCCGACCATCCAGATAAGTTCACCTACGATCCGCTGCATCCCGTGCCGTCCTATGGTGGCAATGTCTGCTGCACCGGCGACGCGATCCCGGGCAACGGCGGCGCGCTCGACCAGCGCAAGATGGAAGAGCGTCCGGAGATCCTGGTGTACTCCTCCGAACCGCTGAAGGAGGGAATGGAGGTCGACGGCCCGATCGATGCGACGCTTTACGTGTCGAGTGACGTGAAGGACACGGACGTGACGGTGAAGCTGATCGACGTGCAGCCTGACGGCACCGCATACAACATTGACGAGACGATCCAGCGGCTGCGCTGGCGCGATGGCTACAACCACAAGCCGGTGTGGATGGACCCGGGCAAGGTCTACAAGGTGGAGCTGGGGCCGATGAACACCAGCAACTACTTCGGCCCGGGGCATCGCATCCGCATTGAGGTGTCAGGCAGCAACTTCCCGCGTTTCGATCGCAACATGAATACGGGCGGGAACAACTACGACGAGACAGTGGGCAAGATTGCGCATACGGAGATTCATCATTCCGCGGAGTATCCGTCGGCGATTACGTTATCCGTGGTCGATCACAAACTCGCTGCAAATTGACTCACTTTCCGGCGATCCATAAGATAGAGGCTGGCCTCGGTAGCGTCCCGCTGCGCGTCTTTCGGCCTCCTTCCTGGCGGTGTAGCTCAGATGGTTAGAGCGACGGACTCATAACCCGTAGGTCGACAGTTCGATTCTGTCCACCGCCACCAAGATCTGAGTCGCACCGAAAGGGTTCCTGATTGATCTGGCTGCGCCATCTGCTCGTCTTTGCGCTCCTGTGCGTTGTGATTTATGTCGGCGCGGTCTGGGTTGTTGATCGGACGCTTCCTCTCTCGAACACCCCTGTCACCCATTTCGACACCATCATCGTGCTTGGCTATCCGGCGAGGTCTGATGGCACCCCCCGCCCGGAAATGCGGGAGCGGGTGCTCGAAGGCGTCCGCGAGTACCGTGCCGGGGTGGCGCCGCGAATGATCCTGACCGGCGGCGCGGCGCACAACCACTACGTCGAGGCGCACGTGATGGCGCAGCTTGCGGAGGCGCAGGGCGTTCCAGCGAGCGCGGTCATCGAAGAGGGGCAGGCACACGATACCATCCAGAACGCGTATTACTCTGTCGGAATCATGAAGGCGCATGGCTGGCACTCGGCCGAAGTGGTGAGCTCACCGAGCCATCTGCGGCGGGCGAGCCTGATCTTCGCGCATTTCCCAGTTACGTGGCGGATGCAGGCTGCGCCCTGGCCTCCGGAGTATGGATTTTTCCATCGGGCGGCGAATGAGTGGTACGAGGCGTTGGATACGGCACGCCTGCGGCTCACCAGTTTCCCCGAATCGCGGTTCCTGCCGGCGCGTTAACCGGGTGACCCCCTCCCCCTCCTGTCACTGCTAACGTTCATCTGCCGGCGTGAGGCCAGCCGAACGTAACGGGACAATCACGACGGCTTCTGCGAGCCGGAACTGCGATCTACCTTTGATTTTTGACGGTTTGTCCGTTTGCGTAGAGAGTGGCTCACGACAATGGCGGCTAATTCCCGATCACCAACAGCAGCGCGACGGCAGGAAACAGCTCAGTCCACAAAATGAAGCTGCATGCAGAGACCCACAGAGCGATAAGGTTCATCCGTGCAGAGGATTGGTCCAGAGCGTCCACACCTTCAGCGAGCAGGCGACATTTGCCTTGGACACCGGCGGCTGTTCAGGAACCGATTGAGAGAGTTGACTACCTTCATAAGGCCTGAACTCTCCTGCGGAATCGATTGTTTCTAGCAGGAGCTTTGCGTTTTTTGCCGGACATGCTTCATCGATCGACAGAGCTCGTAGAACGGAATCGCCGTCGCGCATCCACAAAACAACACGCCGGCCGGTCTCCGACTTTGGCTCGATCGGCTGAAGACCTAGTTGCGCATCCGACTGCAATTCTGCCGCAAATTCGTCGGCGGCTTCAAAGAAGATCGTCCCCGCGTCAGCCGATTGGAAACCGCCGCTACGTGGTTGCGCATCGGGAGCGGGCAACCAATCGGCTAGCCGGACATACCAGAGGTCATCCGGTGGAGGAGGATTGTTCGCCGAACTATGCAGGCCGGCGAACTCCACGAGGGGACGATCAGAGAAATTCGGAATTGCGCACGGCGCCGAGGCCCCATTCGTCCCGCTTTCGCCTGGGATGAGGAAAGGACGATTGGTTGTGGTTGCGCCTGGCATACCGAGCAGCGTGCCTCCATTTCGAGATGAAGTAATGTCGCGATGGAAACATGCGGCGCGTCGGCATGGAATGTTCGCTACAGTTCGCGACTGTTTGCTCGCGAAAGCTCTTTTATTAGGCTGCATTCTCATAGACTTGCGGGTAGTGATCGGGACCGTTTGTTCGATCCCGAAAGGCACGTTTGTTATGTGGTAGAGTCCTCCACACGAGAGGAACAGGGAACGGAAAGCGCGGGCAACGCCCAGCGGTTACAAGAGAAGGCGATCATGGCATTGGCCGACCCAGTTTCGGAGCCGGATGCGCTAAGTCCGGAGCGGATTGCGGCGGTGCGCGAGCACCTGAAAGAGGTGAACGCCAGTCCTGCATTTGCCGGGAGCAGGCGCGCTCAGGATTTTCTTCAATTGATCGTCGAACATGCCCTCGCCGGCCGTTATGACGATCTCCGTGAGCGCATGATCGGCGCCGAGATGTTCGGACGCCCCATCGACTACGACACCGCGAACGATGCGGTGGTCCGCGTGAAGGCCACCGAAGTCCGAAAGAAGCTGGCGCAGTACTACTCTGGCCCGACAACGCCGCCTGCCGTGCGCATCGAGATTCCCGCAGGATCATACGTACCGAAGTTCCATTGGAATGCCGGGCAAGCGCCGGCTGAAGAGAAGCCCGCGTACGTGGGTGCTGCTACAGAAGTGGCTACGCCACCAGGGATGACTTCACGGCGACCCGCCGGCCGTCGCGGCAACTGGCTGGCAATTGCGGCTGCCCTCATTCTGCTCGCGGTCATTCTCTACTTGGGCCTCAAAGCCTTTTTCAACCGGTCTGGTTCGGCTCGCGAGATTCACTCCATCGCCATCCTGCCGCTCGAAAATCTCTCCGGCGATCCACAGCAGGAGTTCTTCGCCGACGGCATGACCGATGAACTCATCACCGACCTGGGCCAGGTCTCCGCGCTGCGCGTTATCTCCCGCACCTCGGCGATGACTTACAAGGGCACAAAGAAGACGCTGCCGCAGATCGCACGCGAACTAGGCGTCGACGCCGTGGTGGAGGGCTCGGTGCTGCGCGAAGGGAACCAGGTACGGATCACCGCCCAGCTCATCAATGCGCGGACCGATCGGCATATCTGGGCGCGAAGCTACGTGCGCGATCTGACCAGCGTGCTTGCCCTGCAGGGCGAAGTCGCGCAGGCTATTGCCGACCAGGTCAGTATCCAGCTCACGCCGCAGGAGCAGGCCCGACTCACGCGCGCGCGTCCCGTGAACACGGAGGCGCAGGATATGTATCTGCTGGGTGCGCATACGTTGAACGCTGGTGACCCGCGTAGGGCGGTTGAATATCTGCAGGAATCTGTCGACAAGGATCCCGGCTTCGCGCCGGCCCATGCAGCCCTGGCAAATGCCTATGGCTGGCTGGGGGAAGCAGGCTGGCTCCCCTACAACGAGGCCTTTGTCCGGCAGAAGGCGGAGGCAAGCAAGGCCATCGAATTGGATGATGTTCTCGCGGAGGGCCACGCCGAACTTGCTAGCGCCGAGATGAATCTGAGCTGGGCCTGGAATACCGCAGAGGGAGAGTTAAAGCGGGCGCTGGTTCTGAATCCCAATCTGGCGTCGGTGCATGCGACCTATGCGTTCTATCTGCTGCGCGTGGGACGCGCCACCGAAGGGCTTGCCGAGATCAAGCGCGACCTTGAGCTCGATCCGGTCTCCGGCCGTTCGTTCCTGAATGCCGGGTTTGCATACTACTTTGCCCGCCGGTATGACGAAGCGCTGGCTTTTACTCAACGCGCCTATGCGCTCGAACCGGTTCCCGCCGACTTCCTCTTTCCGTTCGGCGTCATTTATACCGAAAAGGGTGACTACGCGAAGGCGGTGCACAATTTCCAGCAACTAGGCGACCAACCGCATGCGCTGGGCCACCTCGGAAACCTGTATGCGCGCATGGGCAAAGTTGCGGAAGCGCGCGCGATTCTTCCGAAATTGGAGCAGCGGGTGACAAAAGATGGCCTTGGGCGGTACGAAATCGCGTTGATCTATGCCGGTTTGGGCGATAAGGACCAGGCCTTCGCCTGGTTGGAGCAGTCGGTCGCCGCGCATGACAAGGGGATGACGTATCTGAAGATTGATCCCTGTTTAGACCCACTCCGCAAGGACCCGCGCTTCCGCCATCTGATCCAGAGGGTGGAATTGCCGCTGTAGAGCGGGACACCTGGTTCACGTTGGCGGGCCGGCGGCGTCTAAACTAGGGATTTCCCCGTCCAGCCGCATAGCACGGAACGTGTAGGGAGGCGGCTGCGGGCGCTGCGCTATCATTTTAGATACAGGTGGTCCATGTCCAAGTCTTTCCAGCGGTCAATCTTCGGGATAGCTTTGCTTCTTCTTCTGCTCACGGTGTGGGGCGGCATGCGCTCCGGTGTGCGGGCGGATCAGAAGGACGGAGCGTATGCGGAGATGGAGGTCTACAGCGAAGTCCTGAACAAGATTCAGAACGACTATGTGGTGGACCCGAACATGAGCAATGTGACGGTAGGCGCGCTGCATGGCCTGCTGGAGTCGCTGGACTCGGATTCGAGCTATCTGACGCCGCTTGAATACAAGCTGTACAAACAGCACCTAAGCGAAGGAACGGCGCAGGTGGGACTCAATGTTTCGAAGCGCTACGGATACGCGATGGTGGTTTCCGTCGTGCCGGGAAGCGCGGCGGACAAAGCGCAGATCCAGGACGGCGATCTGATTGAGGCGATCGGCAATCAGTCAACGCGAGAGATGTCGCTGGCGATGATCCGGCTGCTGCTGGAAGGGCCGGCAGGGACGAATGTGACGATCTCGGTTGTGCGGCCGAGGAAGCCGGAGCCGGACAAGATCACGATGACGCGCAACAATGTTCCGGTGCCTCCGGTGAGCGATCAGCTTTACGAGAACGCGAGCATTCTTTACATCAAGCCGAATGCGCTGACTAAGGATCGCGTGAGCGAAATTGAAAGCAAGCTGAAGGGCCTGGGCAAGGGCGACCAGAAGGACACGAAGAAGGTGCTGCTGGATCTGCGCGATGTTGCGACGGGCGATGAGACGCAAGGCATTCGGCTGGCGAACTTCTTCCTCCAGAGCGGGACGATTGCCACGCTGAGCGGGCAGAAGTATCCGAGCGAGACGTTCACGGCCGAAAGGTCGAAGTTCCTGACGGCGGTGCCGCTGGTGGTGCTGGTGAATCACGGAACATCCGGGCCGGGCGAGCTGGTGGCGGCAGCGATTCTGGACAACAAGCGCGGCGATGTCGTGGGCGACCGCACCTTCGGCGAAGGCTCGGTGCAGAAGACGATGGAATTGCCGGATGGCTCGGCGTTGATCCTGTCGGTTGCCAAGTATGCTGCGCCGGATGGAAAGAAGATCCAGGACGAAGCGGTGCAGCCGAATGTCGTGGTGGCCTCGAATGACGACGATGATGGTGATCAGGCGCCTACGCCGAAGCCCAGCAAACTGGGGGCTCCGAATGTGCCGACTTCACAGAAGTCACAGCCGGACGATCAGTTGAACAAGGCTCTTCAGGTCTTGAAGCAGAAGGCTGCTTAGGACTACCCGTCCGGGCGATTGCGCCTGCGGCGCGGTTTGCTGATTCGCTTCCTTTGGTCGCTCACGCTGAGTGTTGTGTGTGCCGTGCGGAGATTGAAACTCCAGATCCATCCACTTCGCCGGCGTCGTGCGCGAGACGGCTTCAGTCTAGTAACGATCGGGACAAGCTCTCTTTCTTTCGATGATTGGTGCAGGACGGAGTAGCCAACTCCGGTCCGCATCGCCGCTCGGCCGCTTGCCACCTCTGCACCTCTCAAGGTGCTATGCTCGGCCACGAGTGCTCTGCTGATCTGTGCCATTGACTGAAGACCCCAAAGCCACACGTTCCCGAGAGACTACGAATGGCGGATTTCATCCGCCGCTGCCCCGGAGTGCGCCTGCGCATGGCCGGCGAAAGGTGGCGGGGTGGGCGGCGTTGCTGTTGCTGGTGGTGCTTGCGGCGGCGGCTGGATCGCTGGCCGGGTTGACGCTGGTGTACTCGGTGGATCTGCCGCAGGTCTCCGATCTGGAGCGATACAGGCCGCTGGCGACAACTGAGCTGTACGACGTGCACGGGCAGTTGTTCGGGTCGTTTGCGATGGAGCGGCGGAGCGTGGTGCAGTATGACGATTTTCCGCCGGTTCTGCGGCAGGCGGTGATCTCGATCGAGGATAAGAATTTCGAGAGCCACTGGGGCGTGAACCTGTTTCGCGTGCTGGGCGCTGCGTATCACGATCTGACTTCGCATGGGCGGGCGCAGGGGGCATCCACGCTGACCATGCAGCTGGCGCGGAACCTGTTTCTTTCGCCGGACCGGACGTTCCGGCGCAAGCTGCAGGAGGTGTTTCTCTCGATCCAGATCGAGCACACCTTTACCAAGCAGCAGATCTTCACGCTGTACGGCAATCAGATTTATCTGGGTCATGGTGTCTACGGATTTGAAGCGGGCGCGAACTACTACTTCAGCAAGCCGGCGCGTGAGCTGACGCTGCCTGAGGCCACGCTGCTGGCCGGGCTGCCGAAGGGGCCGGTGGCGTATTCGCCGATTCTGAATCCGGAGCGGGCGTTCCGGCGGCGGAATACGGTGATCAATTCCATGCTGGAAGACGGCGTGATCACGACCGCGCAGGCGAACGAGGCGAAGGCCGCTCCGCTGGGACTGCGGCTGGCGCCACCGCCGAACAGCGTGGCCCCATGGTTTGTGGAAGAGGTGCGGCGTGAGCTGGAGCGGCAGTTCGGCACAGAGATGGTGCACGAGGCGGGGCTGGAGGTCTACACCACGCTCGATCTGTCGCTACAGCAGACCGCGAATCGCGCGGTGCTGGATGGGCTGGCCGCGTATGAGCGGCGGCATGGCTGGCGCGGGCATCTGCTGAATGTGCCGGCAGCGGGCGAGTCGATGGAGAGCTTCCGGCATCCGGACTGGACGCAGCCGATACGGCAGGGCGCCTATTTCCACGGGATGGTGGTGGGCATCCTGGATGGCCGGGTGACGGTGAAGATCGGGGATGCGCGGCTCGGCCTGCTCGCGGAGGACTGGGCGTGGACCGGAGAGAAGGATCCGACGAAGCTGTTCAAGCTGGGCGACATTGTGTACGTCCGGGTGACGAGCGCGCCCAGCGATCCGGTGCTGGCGGGAACGCTGGAGCAGGACACAGGCGCGCAGGCGGCGCTGATGGCCGTGGATAGCAGCACGGGCGAGGTAACGGCCATGGTGGGCGGGCGCGACTTCAACCTGTCGCAGTTCAACCGTGCGACCCAGGCGGAGCGGCAGACAGGCTCGTCGTTCAAACCGTATGTGTACACGGCGGCGATCGAAAACGGCGCGACGCCCGGAGAGATCATCGCGGACACGCCGGTGACCTTCCAGACGGCGGGCGGCCCTTACACGCCACATGACTATGAGCCAAATTATTTAGGCAACATCACGCTGGAAAAAGCATTCGCCGAGTCGCGGAATATTCCGGCGCTGCGGCTGGCGGAGCGTGTGGGGATGAAAAAGGTGATTGAGGCGGCGCACCGCTTCGGCATTACGCGGGACATTCCGCCGTATCTGCCGGTGGCGCTGGGGTCCGTGGAGGTGACGCTGGCGCAGCAGGTTGCAGCGTACAGCAGTTTTCCGAATGATGGTGTGCGGGTGACCCCGCATCTGCTGCGGCGAGTTACGAGTTCCGATGGAATGCCGTTGTATGAGGACCACGCTGAGGTGAGCGAATCGACGAGCGCGAAGACGGCGCGCACGATGCTGATGCTGATGCAGCAGGTGACGGCGAGCGGGACGGCGGCGGCGGCGCGCGCATTGAACCATCCAGTAGGAGGAAAGACGGGCACGACGAGCGACTTTACCGATGCGTGGTTCCTGGGATTTTCGCCCTCGGTGACCTGCGGGGTGTGGATGGGGTATGACACGCGGCAGTCGCTGGGGGACAAGGAGACCGGCGCGCGGGCTGCGCTGCCGATCTGGATGGATTTTATGAAGGCTGCGGATCTGGGGAAGGATGATGAGCGGTTTCCGGGGCAGTAAGCACATGCAGTTCATGGCATCTGGATTCGCGATTCTCATTGCAGTCCGTGCAATTCGCCGATCTAGCCGGCGACGGCCGGAGAAGAGGCAATCGTGGTGCTTCTGCATCACACCGGAGGCACGCAAAAACGCACTACGTTTACATCTACTCCATCGAAAATAACGAGCCCAAAGTGCTGGCATATTGCCATACGGGTGACCGCGCATATTTCGGCCTCAACAGAGTGTATGGCGCCCGCGGTGCTCTGGTTTTTTGAGTTCTTTGATCCTCGAAGCGGTCTGGCGATTGCTGTTCGTCAGGTATCGTGCGGACGCGGTATCGGTGGCACGATGGGCAATTTGAGAGATTCGGGGCCTCAGAGTTTCGCAAATTTGGAGCGCCATCAGCACGCAATATGGTAAACTTAGTCCATTGAACTAAGTCCGCTGGAGCAGGCATGCATACCTACAATATCCACGAGGCGAAGACCCAGCTATCCAAGCTAGTGGAGCTTGCTGCCAAAGGCGAGCCGTTCGTAATCGCCAAGGCGGGCAAGCCGATGGTGAAGGTGATCGCGTTGGACGCGCCAAAGTCGTCGCAGATGAAGCGGTTTGGGTTCATGGCTGGACAAATCAAGGTGCCGGACGATTTCAACACTCTCGGCGCGACGGAAATCCAAAAGCTGTTCGATGGCGAACCGTGAAGCTGCTGGTGGATACGCATCTGCTGCTTTGGACAGCGGAGGGTTCCCCGCGCATGCCGCGAAGAGCGCGCGCATGGATGACTGATCCGGACAACGACCTGCTTTTCAGCGTTGCAAGCCTTTGGGAGATTGTGATCAAGCGCGGGCTGCACCGGCCGGATTTTCAGGTTGATGCGCGCCTGCTGCGCCGTGGCCTGCTCGACAATGGATACCTGGAGCTACCGATCCTTAGCGAACATGTCGTTGCGGTAGATTCCTTGCCCCCGATTCACAAGGATCCGTTCGACCGGCTGCTGGTTGCGCAGGCCACGGTGGAGGGAATTACATTGCTCACCGACGACCCTACCGTTGCGCAATATCCCGGCCCCGTGCAGCTGGCGTAAGACAGCATTCGGATTATCAAATTACTGGCCAATTGAGGATACGCGGCAGCGCGGCGGATCCATTCGATCCGCGACGATGCACGTTCGCCGTTTCGCAAGTCGTTCATCGGCATCTAATTCTCCGTAAATTGATTCCTGACCTGGAGGAGATACGATGAACCGCATTGTTTCAGCCGTTTGCTGCATTGCTCTGTGTTCGACGTTTGGGCTGGCTCAGAAGGCCCATAAGAAGGCAGCGGAAGGCGCGGCTATGACTGACCAGCAATTTGTGGATTTTGCTGCACAGACCGACATGGTCGAAGCGAACCTGGGGCAGATGGCCGGGTCCGTGGCGTCCGCGCAGGCAGTGAAGGATTACGGTCAGATGCTGGTTACGGACCACACGACCGACTTCAACCAGCTGTATACGGTTGCGCACCAGGCCAATCTGAATATGCCAAACGCGATCGATGCGGAACATAACAAGGCGATGATTGATCCCTTTCAGAAATTGAAGGGCGCTGCGTTTGATCACAAGTATGCGCAGGAGATGGTTGCCGGCCATACCAAGGCGATCGCCGTTTACAAGAAGGAAGCAGCGGATGCGCAGAATCCGGCATTGAAGTCATATGCGGAGCAGGCGCTGCCCGTTCTCGAAAAGCATCTGGACGCCGCGAAGAGTCTAGGAAAAGCCAAGTAGCCGGAGACTGCGGGATTCCACACCCGTCCACTTCCGTTCCGAGCAGCGACGCTATCTCTCGCGAAGTTTGAGCTGAGGGGAGCAGGCATTTGAAAACGGATTCGCCAGGAAGGTTCCTGGGAATCCGGAGACGATGACCGTTCCATCGGGATTGAAGTGGGCGGAGTGGAACTCTCCTTCGGGAAGATCGTTCAGTCTTCGCCAGCTTTTGCCACTGTCGCTGGTTACATAGACGCCGGTGATCGCGGTGAGAACCTGGCGGTTGTGCCGGGCTGGATCGACTTCTATGCCGTAGGCCCGGATGTTCGGGCCCACTTCGTCTTTGGCCCGGTGCAGGAGGAATCTGGCGTGCGTTACTCGTGCGACCGAGGCGGCGCTGACCGGCTCATAGACTCCCCAGCACGCGGCCAGATGCAGCCCTCCTACGGTGGACATGCTGTGAATCGAGGAGTCGTCTCCGACTCCGTCGATACGTATCCATTGTTTCGTGCGGAGATTCAGACGGAACGCCTGATCGCCGGTTCCCACGTAGAGATAGTCCGGACGGCGTTTCCTTGGGTTGTCGAACTGCATGGAGAAGATGTCGAGATCTGTGGGGAGATGCAGGAGAGAGCCGTCTTCGATCCATGAGCCGCTATTGTCTTTGTGATACGTGAAGAGCTGAGGGTTGAGATCGAAATATCCGTAACCGAGAATGAGACGTTTTCCATCAGCGGTCATCAGCGCGACGCCGGCTCTTACCGGGTCCCCTGGGTTTTTCGGAATGCTCAGCAGGGGACGTGGGTCGGGAATGCGCGGCCCGGCGATGGCTTTCACGACGGGCGCAGAGACATCGGGTTGAGGAACGACCTGAAAAGCGCCTTCCTGCGTGGTGAGAACGAATTCCGTTCCGCCGGGAGAAACGGCAAGCCCGTTGCGCAGGCCCTCGGCGATGTCCGCGTCGAAGTATCTCGAATCGATGCGCGCGACGGTGGTCCAGGTTTTACCGCCATCGGTGGACTTTGAGATATACATGGCCCGGTCTTGCGCGGGGATCTGATCGCTGAGGTCTGCGGTGAGTCCCCAGAGGACATTGGGATCTTTGGGATCGCTGCTCAGGGCTTCGATGAAGTGGCTTGCGAACTGATCGCTTCCGGGGAGGCCTGTCACTTCGTGAACGCGGCAGCCTTCCGGATTCATCCGGACTCTGCTGATCTGCGCGTGAATGCTAGGAAGAGAAAGCTGCCCTGATACAGCCATAGGAGCAGCGGTAAACAGGGCAGCGACCAAAATCAGGAGACGGAGAGTCCAGTTTCTCTTCCGGCGGCGCGAGGATGAGCGGAGGACGTTCAATGTCCCTGAGACCTCATCACAAATTTACTGTAAGGCGAAGGCGCTGGTCCGAATCTGCGTGGAAGCGAGCTTGATCCCTGCTGCTTCGGTCAGCGGTCATGACAAAGGCCCGCGGCATTCGTCGCGGGCCTTTGCTACTGGAGCCGTTGCGAATTATTTGGTGGCGCGACCTTCGCGGAAGAGCTGTGAGACGGCGGAGACGAAGGCGCGCGACGAGGGATGGACGGGGGTCTTGCCGGAAAGGATATCGCCGTAATGGATGTCCTTGCCGTAGTAAGCGGCGGTATCGTCCTTGTTCTGATTGATGTAATCGCCGGTGAGATCGAGTCCGGCGAAGAGGCCTTTGCTGCGCGAGTAGGTGAGGAACTCGGCATTGGCGAGCGCGGAGATGCTGGCCTGAGAGTTGCGGCCGACCGGGCCGGCGGAGGCTGCAATGTCGCCGCCGAGCTTGACCTTTTCTTTCAGCATGTCATCCATGCTCTTGTGGTTGGTGCCGACGAGGACCAGGTCCGTGGACTGGCCGCCGATCTGAAAGCCGAAGCTGGCACCGGTGATCTGCACAAAGACCGGCGCGCTCCACCGGTGGTGATTGCGGCAGGTGGCGACACCCTGGCCATATTGGCCGCCGACCACGAAGGCGCCCTTCTTATAGCCGGGCACGACGAGCACGCAGGTAGCCTTCGCGGCGACCCAGAGCGGTACGCCTTTGTCCGGCGTGCCCATCAGCTCGCGGACGACGGCGGTTGCTGCGTCGATGCGGTCGGTGAGCTTCTTGTCGGTGTCGGCGGCGTAGGCCGCAGTGGTGACGGTGGCGGCCAGGCAAGACAGGGCCAGAAGGTGCTTCAAAAACTTGCGCATGAATTCCTCCGAAAGAGTTACGACATCGGGAATGCTACACCCGACTGTGCAAACGCCCAATGAGTTTCCAGCGAAGGCAGCTCAGGCCGAGGAAATTAATGGGACTCGGAGCATGTTACGGACGCGCGAGGCGGCGCAGGTAGCGACGCGCGGTCTGGACATCGCGGCCGATCTGCTCGCGGAGCGCTTCTGGCGAGGGCCATTGGCGCTCGTCGCGCAGGCGGGCAAGAAACGTAACGCACAGTGGAGTGGTTTGGTCGAGCACGATGGGACGGAAGTCGAGCAGGTGACTCTCGATGGCGAAGGAGGCGTCGGCGAAAGTGGGGCGAGTGCCTACGTTGGTGACCGAGTCGAAACATTCGTCCGCAATCTGCATGCGGGTGACGTAGACGCCGGCGGCGGGAACGAGGCCGTCGTAGGCGGCGAGGTTGATGGTGGGTACGGTGAGGCGGCTGCCGATACCGCGGCCGGGCGCGGGGGTGCTGAGGATGGAGAAGCTCCGGCCGAGCAGCAAGCGAGACCGGCGGATGTCGCCTGCAGAGACGAGCTCGCGGATGAGGCTCGAGGAGACGCTCATTCCGCGGACCTGAAGCGGCTGATAGATGTGGACGGCGAAGCCGAGCTGCGTGCCCAGTGTGCTCAGCTCGTCGACCCCGGCCTGCGCGCGATAGCCGAAGCGGAAGTTGTCGCCTTCGTGGACTTCGATCGCGTGGAGCCGACGGAGAAGCACGTCGCCGGCGAAGGACTCGGCGCTCTGCTGGGAGAACTCGGCGGTGAAAGGGAAGACGACGGCGGCATCGATGCCGGTGGTCGCGAGGAGGTCGAGGCGCTCGGCGAGTGTGGGCGTGATGAGGCGCGGGCCTGCTCCCGGGCGCAGCAGGTGCGTGGGATGGGGCTCAAAGGTGACGGCGACTGAACGCGCGCTGAGTGCGCTGGCACGCTCGACGACGCGCGCCAGCAGGAAGCGGTGGCCGAGATGCACGCCGTCGTAGTTGCCGACGCTGACGACGGTGGCGCTGTAGTCAGCGGGCAACTGGGCGGGATCGTGAAAGATCTGCATGGCGTCTAGAGCTCGATCGGGACGCGCAGTCCGTCGTAGGCGAGGCGGATGGACTTAGGCAACTGCGGATCGGTCTCCGCGTGCATGACTTCGTGCGACATGTGGGTGAACCAGGAGCTGCGCGCACCGATTTTCTGTGCCCAGAGAAGCGCGTCGGCGATGTTGGCGTGTGTGGGATGAGGCTGGGGACGGAGTGCGTCCAGAACGACGACTTCCACACCATCCAGTAGCGCGAAGCTCGTTTCCGGGATGCTGCTCATATCGGTGAGATAGGCGGCGTTGCCGAAGCGATATCCCGTGACCTGGAGCCGCCCGTGCATGAGTGGGACAGGCGTGAAAGTGACGCCCGCGACTTCGACAGGGCCATCGAGCCGCTTCAGCTCGACGCGGGCGCGGGTGGGATACGTGGCGTCCGCGGAGAAGGTATAGGAGAAGACACGCTCAAGAACGTCCGCGGTCGTGTTGTCGGCGTAGAGCGGCATCTTCTGCTCGCGGTGGGAGAAGCTGAGCGGGCGCAGATCGTCGAGGCCGAGGATGTGGTCGGCGTGGGCGTGGGTATAGAAGACGGCGTCGATGTTTCGGATGCCGAAGCGCAGCGCTTGCTGGCGGAAATCCGGCCCGGTGTCGATGACGATGCGGTGCGGCGTGGACGTGTCGCTATCCTGCCACTCGACCGCGATGGAGGGGCGAAGGCGCTGGTCGCGGGGATCAGTGGAGGTGCAAACGCGGCAGGTGCAGCCCAGCGTGGGCACACCCATGGAGGTGCCGCTGCCGAGAAACAGGATGCTGGCGTTGTTGGGCGCTGGCAGGAGCTCTCCTTCTAACGTGTTGGAGGCTTGGCGGAGGGGTTATGGGCGCTGGTGGAGATGGCGTTGGTGATCTCCATGAACATCATGCGCAGTTCGAAGAGAGCATTTTGTAGCAGGCGCTGTTCCTTGTCGGTGAGATTACCTTTCGTCTTTTCCGTCAGGACGCTGAGCATGTCGATGCTCTGGCGCGCGCCCACGATGTCGACGCGCGGCTGCTCGCCGGGTTGCGCACCGGCGCCCATCTGCAATGCCGCGGTCATATAGATGGATTGCACCAGCTTGTCGAAGGTCATATCCGCGCCGCGGCCGATGGCTTCGCGCGTACCGGGATTAGCCTGCGAGATCATCTCGTCGAGCTTTTTGGAAGAGGCCCGGTAGTCAGCGTCTTGCTGCGCGGACTCGGCCGCGGTAGGCGCGGGAAGCTCGTCGGCCGCTTCCTCTTCGGTGGGAAGAGGCTCGAGGTTGCGATTGACGACCTCCTTCTCGACCGTCTTTTCAGGAGGAGGAGCATTCTGGACCAGTTGGGGGCCGAGCTTCTGATCGGCGGGGGATTCCGGCGTCGGCTCGGACTTCTGCGTTTCTTCAGCCGTGGCTGTGCCTTCGCGCAGATCGCCTTCGAGGGTGAATTTGCGGCGATCGGTGACGGTAAATCCGGATGGCTGGTCGGGCATGGTGATGAACCTTCCTATAAGTGTGCAAGCGGGGGATGGATAAGAACTGTGGCGGTGCCGCCGGGGCAATCGACCACCGGATGACGCTCGATGGCTTCATTGCGCACGATGCCGAGGCCGTAGCTCGTGCCGTTGTGAAGAGCGCTGCTGGTGATGCGGCCGACAGGCGCGCTCTCGCCGGCGGCAGTGAGCTCCAACGGCAAAGCGGACGGCTCTGAGGAGAGCGTGAACTGCGCAAGGCGACGATGGACCTGACCGCGGGATCGGATGCGTTCGACGATCTCCTGGCCGAGATAGCAGCCTTTCGAGAAATGGAGCGCGCGGCTCTGGCTGGTTTCCTGCGGCAGATCGCGGCTGGTGATGTCGACGCCATAGCGCGGAATGCCTTCGAGGACGCGCAAAGCCTCCACGGCACGCACGCCGCACGGGAGGGCGCGTGCGGCGAGCAGGACATCCCAGAGCATGCGGACGTTCTCGTTGGCGCACCAGAGCTCGAAGCGCGGCCGGCCGGGATAGCCGCCGGTGAGCTGAACGGGCACGCCGCAGATGCGGGTTTCGAGCAGCCAGAGCGCGTCGGCGGTGGCGGGGGGCGCGGCGGCTTTCGGCAAAGATACGCCGAGCGCGGCGAGCAGTTGTGGCGCCTGCGGGCCGGCGAGGCCGAGGGCAGTGCGCGTGGCGGAGGTGTCCTCGAGCGCGACATCATCCATGATGATGAATTGGTCGAAGTGCGCCATCAGCGCCGGGATCTGGCTACGGTCGGTTACGACGAGCAGGTGGTCAGCCATGCGGTATACGTCGCAGTCGCCCTGGATGCGGCCCTGGGCATTGAGCACAAAACTGTAATTGCCGGCGCCCTCGGCGAGCGCCTGAACGTTGTTAGTGAGCATCCCATTGAGCCAGCGCAGGCGGTCTGCGCCGCCGACGGCGATCTGGCCGCGATATCCGAGATCGAAGACGCCTGCGCCTTCCATGAGAGCGGCGAGCTCCTGGGAAAAGACGCTGAAAACGGGGAAGCTGAGGGATCCGCCGAGCTCCTGAAGGGATGCCGGAGCGCCGCCGAGCGCCTGGGCGAGGACTGTGGGCGTGCTCACCTGCGCGGCCTGGGGCGCGTCTGGAGAGCTAGTCACGGTGGTGGCGGAAGTGTCCTGCATAGCGGAAGCCTAAAGAAAATTATAGCCTTCAGGAAGCAGGCTTACAGGGCGGCGCAGGCGGTGAGGGCGAATGGGCACACGAGTGAAACGGACCGCTTACGCGGCGATCGCGGCAGGGCTGATGAGCGCACTGCCGCTGCTGGCGCAGACGACAGGCACAGCGCCGCCGCCGCAGAATCCGCCGCCGGCGCAACAAAATCCCGACCAGAAGATCACGCCGGCGCAGGCCAAGGAGCTGTTCCGATCGGTCGACCAGATACTGGCGTTCGCGAGCAAGGACAGCGATCTTTCGATCCACCATCCGGTGAAGCGGCGGATGACCAACCGCGGCGAGGTAGAGCACTACATCCTGAGCAAGATGAAGGATGACAAGGACGCGCAGCGACTGGAGAGCTCGGAGATGGTGCTGAAGAAGTTTGGCCTGCTGGACCGGGATTTTCATCTGAAGCCGTTCATCGTAAGCCTGCTGACGGAGCAGATCGCGGGCTACTACGACAGCAAGACCAAGACGGTGAACATGCTGGACTGGATTTCGCCCGACGATCAGAAGCCGGTGCTGGCGCATGAGCTGACGCATGCGCTGCAGGACCAGCACGTCGATCTGGAGAAGTGGAGCGACCAGAGCAAGGAATCCGTTGCAAAAAACGTGGATGAGGACAACGATCATCTGCGGACCGACGAAGCGGATACAGCGCGCGAGGCGGTGGCGGAGGGGCAGGCCATGGTGGTCTTCCTGGACTGGGGGCTGGCGCCGAAAGGGCAGTCGCTGGCGAAGCTGCCGGATATCGCCCCACAACTGGATGAGCTGGGTGGCGATGACGGCGATTCGCCGGTGATGAAGCGCGCGCCGCTGCTACTGAAAGAGTCTCTGCTGTTTCCCTATCGCGAGGGGCTGAATTTTGAACAGGTGGTCCTGAAGGATCGGGGAGCACAGGAAGCCTTTGCCGGAGCTCTGGACCGGCCGCCGGGAACGAGCTACGAAGTTATGCATCCGCGCGCCTGGGAGCAGCGGGTGCGTCCGACGCTGCTGACCATGCCAGACATTCATCCGCTGATCGACGCGGAGTATGCGCCGTATGACATCGGCGTGATGGGCGCCCTGGATGTGCAGATTCTGACCGAGCTGTTTGCGGGCAAGGACGAAGCAGCGCAACTGACGCCGGAGTGGGATGGCGGCATGTATTACGCGGCGCAGAGCCGAGCGGCAAAGACGCCACAAGAGAAGGACTCTACGAAATCGGTGGCGCTGCTTTACCTGTCGCAGTGGAAGAGCGAAGAGGCCGCGGCGCGGTTTGCGGCGATCTACGCCGGGAACCTGAAGCGGAAGTACACAGACGTGCACCTGCAACCGAAGGACGAGAGCGAAGGAGATTCCGGCGAGAGCGTCTTCACGACCGAGGAGGGCCCGGTTGTGATCGCGACGATGGGCCGCGGAGTGTTCATCAGCGAAAGCTTTCCGCTGCCGCTGGCGCGCAAGCTGGAGCTGACGATGACTGGCGCGCTGAAGCATAGCGGGGAGCAGCAGGCGCACGTCGCCCTTCCGGCGCGGGAGTTGAGCGCGGATTTGTCGCGGATGCTGACCCGCTATGGGATGATGTGGGCGGCGCTGCCGCACTGACGCGGCAGGTATACTGACGTTTCCAATCCAACGAGCCATGCGCATAGTGCGGCGGGCGCGGAGAACGATTTGCAACAGGCAGAGATCGGGATTATCGGCGGCAGCGGGCTGTATGCGATGCCGGGCCTCACGGATACACAGGAAGTAGCCATCCAGACGCCGTTCGGCGAACCTTCGGACAAGCTGGCGCTGGGCATGCTTGAGGGGCGGAAGGTTGCCTTTCTGGCGCGGCACGGGCGCGGCCATAGGCTGCTGCCGAGCGAGATCAACTTTCGCGCGAATCTGTTTGCGATGAAGCTGGCCGGGGTGGGGCGGATCATCTCTGTGTCGGCGGTGGGGTCGCTGAAGGAAGAGCATAAGCCCACGGATTTCGTCGTGCCGGACCAGTTCATTGATCGCACGTTCCTGCGGACGAGCACGTTCTTCGGCGACGGCATCGTCGCGCATGTGGCCTTTGGCGATCCGGTGTGCGGAGTCGTCGCGAAGACGATCGCCGATGCCTGCAACGCCGAGAAAGTCGTCGGCAAGCGCGGCGGCACCTATGTGTGCATGGAGGGGCCGCAGTTCTCGACACGCGCGGAGTCGAACCTCTACCGGAGCTGGGGCGCGGATGTGATCGGGATGACCAATCTGCAGGAGGCAAAGCTGGCTCGCGAAGCGGAGATCTGCTACGCGACGATGGCGATGGTGACCGACTACGACTGCTGGCGCTCGGGTCACGATGATGTGACGGTGGACCAGATTGTCGCGGTGATGCACCAGAACGCGGCGAATGCGGCGAAGGTGCTGCGTGGCGCTGTCCGTGCTGTTCCGGCGGAACGTGCATGCGCGTGCGCATCGGCGATGCAGCATGCCATCCTGACCAGCCGCGACGCGATTCCCGCGGCGACACGCAAAAAACTGGAACCGATAGTCGGGAAGTATCTGTAAACGCGGTGGAGCGGTGTGACAGCAGATCTCTCCACTGCGCTTCGCTCCGGTCGAGATGACGAATCATAAATACTTGTTTGCTAAGGAAGACTGAATGTCCATTGTGGTTGTTGGCAGTGTTGCGTTTGACAGCATTGAAACGCCGAGCGGGCGCGTCGATCATGCGCTGGGCGGCGCGGCAACGCATTTCGCGCTGGCCGCCAGCTACTTCACGCAGGTGCGCGTGATCGGCGTGGTGGGCGAGGATTTTACAGCCGCCAACGAAGATGTATTGAAGAAGCGCGGCATAGATACGACGGGAATCGAGCATGTGGGCGGCAAGAGCTTCCATTGGACGGGCTCATATAACCGCACATTGAATGAGGCGGACACGCTGGCGACGGAGCTAAATGTCTTCGAAACCTTCGCGCCGAAGATTCCGGCGAGCTATCTCGATTCGGAGTTTCTGTTTCTCGCGAACATCGATCCCAAGCTACAGGCGCGTGTGCGCCACGAGATGCCGAAGGTGCGGATGGTGTGCGGCGACACGATGAATTACTGGATCAAGGACCATCGCGCCGCGCTGGGCGAGGTGCTCGTGGACCTGGACGTGCTGCTGATTAACGATGGCGAGGCCAAGATGCTGGCCGAGGATGCCAACCTGGTTTGCGCGGCGAAGAAAATTCTCGGTATGGGCGTCAAGACACTGATCGTAAAGCATGGCGAGTACGGCGCGACGGTCTTCTTTAGCGAGCGGTCGTTTCCCGGCGCGAAGCCGGAGGCGTGTGCGACGCCCTTTCGCGCGCCGGCGCTGCCGCTGGCCGAGGTGGTCGATCCGACCGGGGCAGGCGATTCGTTTGCCGGCGGATTTTTCGGTTACCTGGCATCGCAGAAGGGCGAGCTGACGCCGGCGAACTTTCGCAGTGCGATGTTCTACGGCGGCGTGATGGGCTCGTTTGCCGTGGAGAAGTTTGGCACCGAGCGCACGCAGAAGCTGACTCGTGAGGAGATCGATGCGCGCTTCCAGCAATTCCGCGCGCTCAGCCAACTTGACTGAGGCGAAGCCGCGCGAGCCGCGCGATGTGGCGACGGTCGCGCTCGCGAGCGTGGTGTTGACGCTGGCGGCACTTGCGTTCTGCTCGCAGCACCAACTGCTGCTGCTGTACGGCGATGCCGTGGCGCACCTGCACATCGCACGGCGGCTCTTTGATTCGCGCGAGCCGGGCTTTCGCCAGCTTGGCTCAGTCTGGCTGCCGCTGCCGCACCTGCTGCTGGTGCCCTTTGTGCTGAAGATGAGCTGGTGGCAGAGCGGGGTGGCGGCGGCGATCCCCTCGATGGCCTGCTATGTGGCCTCGTGCGTCGGGCTGTACAAGCTGGCGCTCTGCTTTGTCCGGCATTCTATTGCGTGGCTTGCCGTTGCGTTCTTCGCACTGAACCCCGGGCTGCTGTATTTTTCGACGACGGCGATGACCGAGCCGTTGTTTCTGGCGGAGATGATCTGGGTGGCGCTGCTGATCACGCTGCTGGCGCGGCGCTCGGAAACCGGCAATGCAGAGGGACGCGGGCGCCTGCTGCTGGGTGTGGCGCTGCTGCTCGCGTGCGCGGTCTTCACACGCTATGACGGATGGGTGTATGCGGCGGCAGCATGGTGCATTGCGACCTGGATCGTCCTGCGGCATTGCAGGTTGCGCGACCGGCTGACGGGTCTGTGGCTGCTGGGCTCGCTGCTGGTCTTGATGGCGCCGCTGGTGTGGATCGCCTATAACGCGAAGCAGTTTCACGATCCATTTGATTTTCTGCGCGGCCCTTACTCGGCGCGCGCGATCGAGGCGCGGACCTCGCCTTCCGGTGCGGGTCACTATATGGAATATCACCGGCCAATGGTGGCTGCGCTGTATTTCCTAAAGGCGGCGGAGCTGGGCGCGGTCGTTCCTTACGCGACGCAATTGATCTTTGTGCTCGCGCTGGCCGGCACAGCGGTGTTGTGGGCGCGGCGACGGAGTGCGGGGCTTCTGTCGGCATCGCTGCTGTGGCTGCCGCTGCCGTTCTACGTGTACTCGGTGGCATACGGATCGGTGCCGATCTTCATTCCGGTGTGGTTTCCGCATTCCTGGTACAACACGCGCTACGGGATGGAGATGCTGCCGGCGTTCGCGTTGTTTGGCGCCGCTGCGCTGGATGGGGCGGCGACATGGCGGCCCCGATGGGCGAGGTGGATGGTGCCGGTGGCCGCGGGGCTGATCCTGGCAAATACCGCGCTGCTGCTGCGGGCGCGTCCGCTGGTCTTTCAGGAGGCGGTTGAGAATTCGCGCACGCGCATTGCGTTTGAGACGGCACTAGCAAATTGGCTCCGCATTCTGCCGCCAGGCAAGAGGCTGCTGATGAACACCTCCGATCACGTAGGTGCAGTGCAGCAGGCTGGGATACCGCTGCGCGACATTATCAGTGACGGCGACTACTACGAGTGGCAGGCCGCGCTGAAGGATCCGGCGGCCAAGGCAGATTATGTGGTGGCGCTGGAGGGCGATGCTGTCGCAAAGGCGGTCGCAGCGCATCGGCAGGGGCTGACCGTCGAGCAGATTATCTGTTCGACGGGGCAGCCGTGCGCCAGAATATACCGCGCCAGCCGGAAGAGTACCGAGTAGCCCGGCTGTGGGAGTGGCAGCGGTTCGGACGGGTGATAGCATCAGGCGGCGGGTGGCGGGCTGTGGCCTGCTGCCGCGCGAGGTGCGCGACGGCGATGATGGTGTGGGACGGGAAGCACGCTCTGAGCTTCAGCCAACTGGAGCAGTGGGCACTGACGGATACGGGCACGGTGCGCCTGCTGCTGTCGTGTGCGCTGGGCGGCGCCATCGGACTGGATCGCGAGTACCACCATAAGCCCTCGGGCGTGCGCACCAACCTGCTGATCTGCTTCGCGGCTGCGCTGTTCACCTATCTTTCGCCGCTGATTGCGGGCGAGCTGAGCACCAGCAAGGGACAGATCGCGTCGAACATCGTGCAGGGCGTGGGATTCCTGGGCGCCGGCCTGATCCTGCACAATCGTAACCGTATTAGTGGCCTGACCAGCGCGGCGACGGTATTTGCGGTGGCCGCGGTGGGCATGGCGTGCGGGGCCGGACTGTACTTGCCTGCGACGGTTGCGACTCTGCTGATCCTGCTGGCGCTGGAGGCAGTCGGCGCTTTGGAGACCTGGACGAATCTGAAGCTGCAGAGCCGGTTGTATGAGGTGCGTGGTTCGAATGCCGATGCGATGCACGCGTCGATACTCCAGGTGATGGACGCGGAAGGCCGCCGGCTGGACCCAGTGGATCGCGAAACTTTTGCCGGGATGGCCCGGCTGTCGTTTACCGTGATGGCGAATCGAAGGGGGCATCACCGCCTGGCAGCGTTGCTGACGAATGGCACGGGAATTGATAAGGTGCTTACCTTTCGGACGTGGGAAGAAGAATGACGGGAAGAGAAGCGATCGAGTTCGCAAAGGCGCATGCCTGCGGGAATGACTTCCTGATTGTGGATGCGGCCCAGGTTCGCGGTCACGATGCGGGGCAGCTCGCGCGGGAGATGTGCGCGCGAACAACTGGCATCGGCGCGGACGGCGTGGAGTACCTGACGCAGCGGAATGAGCGCGAAGGCGCGATTCATCTGTACAACGCGGATGGATCGGCTGCCGAGCTTTCCGGCAACGGGACGCGCTGCGTTGCGGCGTGGATGGCCTATCGCGCGGGACTGGGCGCAGGCGACGAGGTGCGGATTGAGACGGATGCGGGTCTGCGTCTTTGCCGGGTCGAGGCGGCGGATGGCGCTGCGTTTCAGTTCACGACGGGCATGGGTGTGCCGACGGTGCGTGGCGCGACGGTGAGGCTGGAGGATGGCCTGGAGATTGAAGGAGCGGTGATCGCGATGGGCAATCCGCAGTTTGTCGCGCTCGCGGAGAATAAGCATTTCGTCGTGGGTGGGCGCGCGTGGCAGACGACAGGCGCGGCGATCTGCACGCACCCGGATTTTCCAGCGGGGACGAATGTGGAGTTTGTCAGGCGGCTGGCGGAGGATGCGATTGAGATCCGCATCTACGAGCGCGGCGTCGGGCCGACGTCTTCGTCCGGAACGGGGACGAGCGCGAGCGCGGCAATGATGATGGCGCTGGAAGGCGCGTCGCGACGGCTGCGTGTCGTCGCGCCGGGAGGCGAGCAGATTGTTGAGTGGCCGGATGCGGCGTCGGAGCTGCGGCTGACTGGCCCCGCCATCGTGCTGGCGCGCGGCGAGTGGCTGCCGGGAGCAGCGCAATGAGGGACGGGCCGATCCGGCTGGCGGTGGTGGCGCCGGCGAGCAATGCCGATCCAGAGAAGGTGCTGCGCGGAGTGGAGCGCCTGCGCGCTCTTGGGCATACCGTTACGCTGATGCCGCATGCGCTCGATCAAACATGGCCTTATTTTGCGGCAACTGCGGGGCAGCGGCTGGCGGACCTGCATGCGGCGTTTGCCGATCCTGAGGTGGATGCGGTGATTTGTATCCGCGGCGGATACGGAAGCAATTATCTGCTGGAAGGGCTTGATCTGGATTTGCTGCGGCGCAATCCAAAGCCGTTTATCGGCTATAGCGATCACACGGCGATTGCCACGTGGATGCTGGACCAAGCCGGCGTGCCGGTGTTGCATGGGCCAATGGTGGCGGCGGATTTTTCGCGTGGCGACGGCGTGGACCTGGTCAGCTTTGCTTCTGCGCTCGGCGGCCAGGCATACCGGCTGGGTAATGAATCGGGATTGCGGGCCTTGCGGCCGGGAACGGCGCGCGGCATTTTGTATGGCGGCTGCCTGAGCCTGCTGGCGGCTTCGTTGGGCACACCGTTTGCGGCGCAGACCGAGGGCACGCTGCTCTTCCTGGAGGATCTGGGCGAGAAGCCGTACCAGATCGATCGCATGCTGCGGCAGCTGCGACTGGCGGGCAAGCTTGAGGGCGTGGCCGGGATTGTGTTTGGAGAGATGCTAGATTGCGCCTCGCCGGGAGCACCGGCGGATTTGATCGAACGGGTGATTCTAACGGTGCTGGACTGGTTTCCCGGACCGATTGCGTATGGGCTTCGCTCGGGACACGTGTCGCGCAGCAATGTTACGTTGCCATTTGGAGTAGAGGCGGAACTGGTGCTGGAAGGACCGACGGCGGAGCTGTGCGTGGGAGCGCGAGTGAGGAGCGGCGAAGAGGAGCAATGAAGACGGAAGCGAAACACATACATCTGATCGGCATCTGCGGGACAGCAATGGCGTCCCTGGCCGGCATGCTGCAATTGGAAGGGCACACGGTGACGGGCTCGGATGCGGCTGCGTATCCGCCGATGTCGGACTTGCTGGAGACGCTGGGGATTCCGGTGATGGAGCCCTATGCGGAGAAAAACCTGGAGCCGCGGCCCGATCTGGTGATCGTAGGCAATGCGATCTCGCGTGGAAACATCGAGCTGGAGTATGTGCTGGACCAGCGGATTCCGTTTCGCTCGATGGCGCAGACGGTGTACGAAGAATTCCTGACCGGACGCGAGTCGCTGGTGGTGGCGGGCACGCATGGCAAGACGACGACGACCAGTATGCTGGCGTGGATCTACGAAACAGCCGCGCGAATGCGCGGTGAGCTTGGGCCGTCGTTCCTGATTGGCGGCGTGGCGGAAAACTTCGGAACCAGCTTCCAGGTAGCGCGCAGCAGCAGCTTCATCCTGGAAGGTGATGAGTACGACACAGCTTTCTTCGACAAGGGGCCGAAGTTCATGCACTACTTTCCGGATGCCGCGATTCTGACGCACGTGGAGTTCGATCATGCCGACATCTACGACAATCTGGATGCGGTGAAGACCGCGTTCAAGCGGTTTGTGAACCTGGTGCCGCGGCGCGGGCGTGTGGTGGCTTTCGACGGCAGCGCGAACGTGAGCGAGTGCGTGGCGAAGGCGTTCTGCAAGGTAGAACGGTATGGCTTCTCCGAGGGATCGGATTGGCAAGTGCGCGATCTGGCGCATCGCGATGGCCGGACAGAGTGGCATGTCCTGCGCGGTGGAAGGCCGTGGCTTGCGCTGACGCTGCCGATGGCAGGCGAGCACAATGCGCTGAATGCGACGGCAGCCGCAGCGCTTGCAGCGGGGCAGGGCGTCGATCATCGCGCCATTGCGGATGCACTGGCGAGCTTCAAAAGCGTGAAGCGGCGACTGGAAGTGCGGGCAGTGGAGCGCGGCGTGACGGTGATTGACGACTTCGCGCATCACCCGACGGCGATCCGCGAGACGCTGCGCGCGCTGCGTGCCGCGTATCCTGAGTCGCGTCTCTGGGCAGTGCTGGAGCCGCGGTCGAATACGCTGCGGCGAAATGTCTTTGAGCGGGAGTTGATCGACGCACTGGCGCTGGCCGACGAAGTTGTGCTGGCCGGCGTGTTCAAACAGGAGAGCATCCCGGCGGCAGAGCGGCTGCATCCGGAGGCGGTGGTACGTGCGCTGGTGACCCAGGGCCATCGTGCACTGCTGGCTGCGAATGTGGAGGAGATTGTGGCGCATGTGGCCGCCGGAGCGTGCGCCGGAGACATCGTGGCGATCCTTTCGAACGGCGGATTCGATGGCATTTACGAGAAGCTGCCGGCGCGACTTGCGTCTCAGACTCTTTCCGCACCGTTAGCGAATGCCTGATCCGGAGAAACTGAACACCATGGGTGGCGTCGTTCGCAGCATGGTCCTGGTGCTGATCTGGACTGTGCTTGCGGTGCCGTCCGCGCTGGTCGTTTTTCCCTGGACGCTGATCACGCGCGACACACGGCTGCTGTTACGCGTGGGCTTCTGGATCACACGGGCAGGGCTGTCGCTGGTGGGCGTGCGTGTGGTGCTGGTTGGAATGGAGCGATTGCCGAGTGGCGCATCCATCGTGATGGCGAACCACTCGTCGAATCTGGATCCGCCGGCGCTGATCCCGGTGCTGCCGGGGCGCGTGGTGATGTACCTGAAAGAATCACTGATGCGAATTCCGGTGCTGGGATACGCTTTGCGACTGGCAGGAGATATTCCTGTGCGGCGCGACGGCACGATGGAGTCGGCAATGGCGAGTTCGGCTGCGGCGCAACGTGCGTTGGAGCAGGGAAGCTGCCTGGTGATCTTCCCGGAAGGCACGCGATCGCGTGACGGGTCGCTGCTGCCCTTCAAGAAGGGGCCGTTCTTCGTGGCCATGGAGTCAGGCGCTCCGGTGGCGCCGGTTTCGATTGTAGGCACGACGCGGCTGCTGCCGAAGGGCAGCGTGAGCTTGAAGAATGGCACCGTCACGATTACGTTCCATGCGCCGATTCATCCGTCCGCGTATGCGAGCAAAGAAGATCTGATGGAGGCGGTGCGAGGGGCGATTGCGTCAGGTCTGAATTCAGCTACTTCATGATCGCGTTGTAGCCGTCGGCGAGCAGATGTTGCTTGATTGTCTCGGCCTGCGCCTTGTCCGTGAAGGGCCCAACCTGCACGTGGAAGAGCTTGTCGGTGGTTCCCGGACGGACCGAGGGATTGAAGCCGTGCTTGCGCAGCGCGCCAGCGAGAACTTCGGCGTCTTCCTGGCGGCTGATCGCGGCGATCTGCACCATGATGGGGTGGCCGGGCAGGATGGGCGAATCGCCCGGCGCCTGGGCCAGAGGCGCGCTGATGCCGGCATGCGGCTTAGCCGGCGAGGTTGCGCGATGCGCGACAGGCACGGCGCTGAGCGATGGACTGCTTGTTCCTGATTCGGCCGGCGCGGCGGCTTTGGTGGCGTGCTCGGCAGGCGTTTCGTCCTTCGGCGGGTGCTTGGCGTTGGAGCCTTTTGTGCTCTCCGCAGGCTTGCTCTCCTCGGACGAGGGGCTGGTGACGTCGGGCGGTAAGGCGGCGGCGCTGTCCGCTTGCGGTTTGAGGGGAGCGCCGCTGAGCTCGTTCGGCGGCAGTGGCGAGGCGGCAGTCTGCGCCGGCGGTGGGGTCGCCGGAACAGCTGTGGCAGTGGAGCGTGCATTGCGGCGGCCCATGGAGTAGCCGAAGCCGAAGAAGATGCCACAGACGAGCACGATGCCGAAAAAGATGCTGAGCAGCGAGCCGATGCCCAGGGTCAGATCGGCGTTCGATCCGGGTTCTTCGCGATCGTCTTCGTCGAAAAGCGAGTTCATGGGTGTTCGTCGGTTGCGGCGGGTGGCGGTGGGGCGGCAACAATGCCGGGTCCCGTGACGCTGCCCGTTACGGTTTTATTGAACAACGAGATGAGCTCAATGGGTAGCGGAAAGACGATGGTGGTGTTCTTCTCCGTACCTATATCGGTAAGGGTCTGCAGGTAGCGGAGCTGCATGGTGATGGGCTGCTGGGCGAGCAGGGCGGCAGCGTCCACCAGGCGCTGCGAGGCGGCGAACTCGCCTTCGGCGTTGATGATCTTGGAGCGCTTTTCGCGCTCGGCCTCGGCCTGCTTGGCCATGGCGCGCAGCATGGACTCCGGCAGATCGACCTGCTTGACCTCCGTGCTGGTGACCTTCACACCCCAGGGTGCGGTGTGCTTGTCGAGTATTTCCTGGATGCGGGCGTTGAGGCTTTCGCGATGGCTGAGCAACTGGTCGAGCTCGACTTCGCCGAGCACGGAGCGCAGCGTGGTCTGGGCGAACTGCGAGGTCTGGTAGACGTAGTTCGAAACTTCGATCACGGCTTTCGATGGATCGACGACGCGCAACGTGATGACGGCGTTCACCTTGAGGGTGACGTTGTCGCGCGTGATGATGTCCTGCGGCGGGACTTCGAGGACCTCCTGCCGCAGCGTGACGCGGACCATCTGGTCGAAAGGGCGGAAGATCAGGATGACGCCCGGACCTTTCGGCGTGGGAAGGGCACGTCCCAGGCGGAAGACCACGCCGCGTTCGTACTCGCGGAGAATCTTGATCGAGCCCAGAAGATACAGGACAACGATGACGATGATGATGAGGGTGAACATGCTCATGGCAGGGCGTTTCCTCGCGCAAGAAGTGTACCGCTTCCTTCAGTCACACACGCTTGATGGCGCTCGGAGATGATCGCTTACCCCCGGCTAGCGGCGGAGGCTGATAACCGAATTCGCGCTCGACGGCGGCCGCCACCGCCAGCACTGCCTCATCTTCGAAGGGCCGTCCGGCTATCTGCACTCCGATCGGCAATCCTTCGGCGGAAGCGCCGACAGGAACGACCGCGGCGGGCGAGGCGAGCAGGTTGAACCACTGCGTGTAGCGCATGGCGTCGAGATAGCTGACAGGCACGCCGTCGATGATCCACTCGCGTTCCCGATGCCGAAAGGCCGGAACAGCGCACACGGGCGTCAACAGGATCGGAGTTTCGCGCATTTCCGCAAGAAGGCGGCCGCGCACCAGGTCGCACTCAGCCCACGCCTGCAGCAGTGACTCCGCTGTCAGCGGCGGCTTGGAATGTGCCGAGATCCAGAAACTCGCGAAAGATCGGGCTGAGCTCCTGCTCGCGTCCGCGAATGGTTGGGGCATAGAACATCGCCCCGCACTGCATGAAAAATGTCCACCACAACTACGCGCGGCTTCGAGCGAGGCGGGACGAAATGGCCGCACCGAAAGCCCTGGCGTTCTAAAGCGTGCGCGGCATCCTGCACGGCGCGCCGCGTCTCCACTGTTACGGACGTCAGCCCATCGTCCTCGAACCAGCCGATCGGGAGCGCCTTTGCTTCGTCAATCGACATCTCTCGGCGGCTGAGCGGCGGACTTACAGGGTCCATCGGATCTTGCGATGAGAGCAGCCGGAAGAGAAGCGTGATATCGGCAATGGTACGTGCCATCGGCCCGATTGCTCCGAAGATCGAAAACGGTCCGATGCAGGGAGGATTGTGTCCGCGACCAGGCACGCGGCCGGGAGTCGGCTTCAGCGAGCAGATGCCGCAGAAGTGCGCCGGCTCGCGCACCGAGCCGCCGCTGTCGCTGCCCAGTCCACCGGCGGACAGGCCCGCTGCAATGGCTGCTGCTTCGCCCCCGCTTGAGCCACCAGCGGAGCGGCTCAGGTCCCAGGGATTGCTGGTCCTCCCGTACAGCAGGTTATCCGTCTCATACGCCATCAGGAACTCGGGACAGTTGGTTGTGCCGGCGATGATGGCGCCGTTGCTGCGCAGCCGCGTGACTGCTTCCGCATCGCAGTCGGAGATCTGTCCCTTACGCAGAAGGCTGCCTATCTCACAGCGACGACCCTTGACCGAGATGCAGGATTTGATGGTGAGCGGCAAGCCTGCAAGTGCGCCGAGCCAGCCGCGAGCTTCTGCCCGGAATTGTTCCGCATCGAAATCGATGATGGCGTTGAGCAGCGGATTGAGGCGCTCGATCTGCGCGATGTGCTCGTCCGCTAACTCCAGCGGCGAAATCTTTTGCTGCTCAAGCAGCGCAAGCTGGGCGACTGCGGGCAGAAGTGTTACGTTCATTTCCGATTGCCCATTATAGCGGCGGCCAGAAGGCTCATCGGGAAAGGAGATCGATCGGATGATTCGCCTAAAGCGGGTCTATGAGCCCGAGGTCGCCGATGACGGCACGCGGTTTCTTGTCGAGCGCCTGTGGCCGCGCGGCGTAAAGAAAGAGGCGCTGCATCTGGACGCATGGCTGAAGGATGTGGCGCCGAGTACCGAACTTCGACAATGGTTTGCTCACGATCCGGCGAAGTGGGCGGAATTTCAGCGGAGATATTTCGCCGAGTTGGATGCAACACCGGAAGCAGTGCAGCCCATTCGCAAGGCCATGCGCGAAGGCCCGGTCACCCTTCTGTTCAGCTCGCATGACGCGGAGCACAACAACGCGGTCGCACTGAAAACATATCTATCCAAGCCCTCCAGCCGGAAGAAGTAGCCAGCAGTGTTCCGCCACCTTAGGCTGTTGCTCCTTCGAAGTGGCGCTCAATCTCTTCCAGCGTCTTTCCTTTGGTCTCCGGCAGGAAGAACGTCACAGTGATGAAGTAGATCACGGTGAAGCCGGCGAAGAGAAAGAACATTGCTGAGTACCCATATTTGCTGGCGACCGGGAGAAAGATTCCAGCGAGCGTGGTCGAGACCAGTTGGTTGATGACCAGCGCGATGCTCATGCCGTTGGACCGGATGCGGGTAGGCATCAGCTCGGAGAGCGCGAGCCACACGGCGACCCCGGGACCTGTCGCATAGAAGGCGACAAACAGGTACAGTCCGGCGGCCACCAGCCAGCCATGCGCAGCATTCGGAATCTGGCCGATTGAGGCTCTTTCGATCTTGAGTGGTGCAGTGCGGGCCGCGTCGAGATTGCCGAATGGATTCTTGAAAAACGCTTCGACCTTGTTTTGCGGAACACAACTTTCGCGAGTGATCCGGATCGGCGCAGCGCCCTGATCGTCGGAACGAGCGATGCTGGCCGCCGCCGTGAAATCGCCATAGGCGTAAATGACGGCCAATGAAGCGCGATCGCTGTTGATCAGGTGGCCCTGATAACCCTTCGCGGTCAACAGGCGCTCCGCCTCCGCCGCATGGAAGGGGAGCGTCAATGTCTGGTTGGGGCTGATCATCGCTTGCACAATGTTCCGGCAATCCAGGTTGGCGCGCTCGGTTGATAGGAACAGCAGACCCACGCCGACCATGGACACAATGACGCCTGCGGTGCCCATCATGAAGAGAAACTTGCGGCCCTTGCGATCGATCAGCATCATGCCGCAAATCGTCATTAGAAAATTGACGCAGGTGAAAATGACATATCCCCAGTGTGCGAGGAGATCGGAAAGGCCGCTCTGTATGAGGATGTTCGTGTTGTAAGCAACGACCGAGTTGATGCCGGTTGCGGTGTTGCAGAAAAGAATGACGCAGGCAAGCAGAAATGGGATGGCGTATTTCCGGCGCAGCAGAGAGTCCTTGACATGTTTGCTGGAGCCGATCTGCTTGCCCGGGGCCGTTGACGATTTCGCCAGCGCGGTTTCCTCCATCTCCTTCAGCTCGCTGTCTGCCTGTTCCAGCGTGCGAGAGCGAAGCAGAGCCGCATACGCGCGCTCTTTTCTTCCTTTGGCAAAGAGCCAGCGCGGGGACTCGGCCACGAAGAAGCTTCCGATGACAAACAGGATTCCCGGCGGAAGAGAGACCCAGAAGATACGCCGCCATGCCTGATCTTTGAAGGCGAAGAGCCTTGCGGCATCAGCCAACCGCGTGACGGCTTCCACACGGTAGCTGTAGTAGATCCCGATAACTGCGGCGAGAACGATGCCAAGCGTCAGCAGCCATTGAAACACCGCCGTGCCCTTACCGCGATGCGCCGCTGTGAGGCATTCAGCAAGATAGAGGGGGACGACGACGCCGATGAGGCCGCCGCTGATGCCTTGCAGCAGGCGTCCGAAGAAAAGCGGCTCGTAGCCCTGCGAAAGGGCAATGATCGGAATGCTGATGACAAACGCCAGCCCACTGACCGTCATCAGCGCCCTGCGGCCTATCCAGTCGGCCAGCAGCCCGGCGAACAAGGTGGAGATGACACTACCGAGCAGGACAGCGGCGACAATGATTGACAACTGTCCAGCGGTCAGCCGCGAGGTCGCTTCCAAATAGGGCAGAGCGCCGCCGATGATGCCAACGTCCACCCCGTAAAGCAGGCCGCCAAGGCCTGCTACCAGCAAAAGAAATCGGTTGTAGCCGCGCTTCGCATCCGGAGCAGACAAATCTGGCATGAAACCTTCCGCGGTCCCGGTCTTGGGCCGCTCCAATCGCCCACGGCATGTGTCTGCCTGGGCGTGCCGGAGTCTGGGCGAGGATCGCGCGCCTATCATAACCGGCGCAGCGATAGAATGTCCGTTTTGTAACGGCGTGGGCCGGGAGCCAGCGACCGCTGCCGTGATTGCGAGACATTCTCCGCCGAAGCCGTACGGAAGCCTGCACATACCGCTGGTGGCTTCCCGGCATCCGCTGTGGGATGACTTCGAGGAAGACGAAGACCATGACTTTGAGCGCACGCTGGATCAAGGTCGGCTGACACCCACAACCACTTGGCTGGACGCCGAGCCGGAGGGCATTGCCACCATTCCGGAAGAATCCATAGCTCCGCTCATCATGAGCCTGGCGCTGCTCTTCTTCTTCGTGGCCTTTGCTTTGCCGGACAGGATGGGTGACGCGTACCAGAAGATCATCGTCACGCCGTGCATGGTTTCGCGTTGGCCGAATGGTTTTGAAGCTGTCAACAACCGACAACTGGGGCGTGATGTGAGCATCTGCGCGGTCACGCAGTGGCCAGCGATTGGAATGGCGGCACTGCACCGTTTCGGGGAGAGTCAGAGAGTTGGATCAAGTGTCATACTTCAACGGGAGGTGTCCGCCGAGGTGACGGAGCCATTTTCAAATCGCAGAGGCGCACGTTTGCGGGCCATGCCGTGAAAAAGCTGCTGGCATTGCTCTGGCTTGTCATCTTACCGGCCGCGGCGCAGGTGAATTACGGCGAATTGCATCTCACGGTGGCGGACCCTTCCGGGATGGGCATTCAGGCGACTGTTGAACTGACCTGTGCCGCGAATGGATATGACCAGACGCTGGTCAGCAACGCTTCTGGAGAGCTGTCTGTCCACAGCGTGCCCTTTGGCGTGTATCAGGTTCAGGTGACGAAGGCGGGGTTCACGCCTTTCTCCACCGCTGTCGAAATCCGCTCCGCGCTGCCTGTTCCGGAGAGCATTCAGCTCAGCCTTGCTTCGGTTATCACGAAGGTGAATGTAACCGCTGCGGACACGTTGATCGATCCGGCCAGTCCGTCCTCCGTGATGCAGATCGGCACAAGACAGATTGAGCAGCGTCTTTCGTCGCTGCCCGGACGCTCCGTGCAGGACCTGGTCAACTCTCAGCCGGGATGGCTGTACGAGGGAAACGCTGTTCTGCATCCTCGCGGCTCTGAATATCAGACTCAATTTGTCATTGACGGCGTACCGCTTACAGATAATCGCTCTCCTGGTTTAGGCCCGGAGATTGAGGCCGATGATCTTAATGCGGTGAGCATCTACACGGCCGGTTACCCGGCGCAGTATGGAAGAAAGCTGGGCGGAGTCGTCGAACTGGATACGACGCACTCGACCGTGCCCGGTCTGCATGGGCAGCTTGTCCTGTCAGGTGGCAG
Source organism: uncultured Acidobacteriaceae bacterium (assembly GCA_963797895.1). GTDB lineage: Bacteria > Acidobacteriota > Terriglobia > Terriglobales > Acidobacteriaceae > KBS-83. Next base: position 347,279 of record CAWCRD010000001.1, on the reverse strand, counting down.
TTACGATACGGCTTCTTCCTATGGGCGGCTTCAGCAGGTGTGGGGCAAAAATACCATTGGTATGACAGCCTCGGGCAGCATGACAGACCACTATCTCAATCCGGTTGTGCCGGAAAACTTCACGAACAACGGGACGACAGGGGACTTCTCCGCACGATATGAGCGCGAGGTTTCCGGCCGGGACCGTTTCAGCTTCAGCGTGCGTCATGAGCTCTCACGGTTTCTCATTCCCAATGAGCTTGTGCAGGAAGAGGCGGGCCAACGGCAGAGCGGCGATAACTTCGAAACGATGGGAATTGCGCATTACCAGCACATTCTGTCGCCGGATACTCTGGTCGCCTTCGCCGGCATGGTGCGCGATAACTCGCACGATCTCGACTCTAACCAGGAATCAACGCCTATCATTGCGGTCCAGCACAATGGCTTTCGCGAAGGATATTTCAACGGAATACTTTCGCTGAACCGGGGCCGCCATGAAGTCAAGCTCGGCGTTGAGTCGGACAACACATTTCTGCATGAGCATTTCAATTACCTCATCACGAATCCAGACTACTTCGACCCGAACACGCCGAAGACTTTGAGTTTTTCCGACCAGCGCCCGGATCTGGAACAATCGGCCTTTGTTGAAGACCGATTCTCTGTGGGCAACTGGACCGTCAGTGTCGGACTTCGCTGGGACCATTACCAGTTACTTTTGAACCAGAATGCCTTCAGTCCGCGCCTCTCGATCGGCCGATACCTGCCTTCGCTGAAGATGGTGCTTCACGCCTCCTTCGACCGCATCTTCGGGACGCCATCTTCGGATAACATTCTGATCTCCAGTTCGCCGCAGATCGACGCGTTGAGCAGCGAGTTTCTCCGGCTTCCAGTTCGGCCGTCGTCGGGTAACTACTATGAGGCTGGTCTGACGCAGGCGCTCGCTGGTCGGATGCGTCTCGATACAAATGTCTATCGCCGCGACGTCCGAAACTTCGCGGATGACAACCAGCTGCTGAATACCGGCGTCAGCTATCCCATTTCTTTCGAGAGGTCAGTAATTTATGGTGCAGAGGGGAAGATATCCGTTGTGCACCTTGGAAAGCTGAGCGGATATCTGGATTATTCCTATATGGTCGGCAATGTATGGTTCCCGGTCACGGGCGGACTTTTCCTGGGCAGCGACGCAGGTGATGCCGTCACAGAATCCAGAGGGCATTTTCCCAATTCGCAGGATCAGCGAAATACAGTGCGTACCCGGTTTCAATATCAGCTCTTGCCCCGGATCTGGTTTGCCGGTGGGGCAGAGTACAACTCAGGACTCCCGTTTGAGTATGACGGAACCGAAGCCGATGCTTTGGCGCAATACGGTCCTCAGGTAGTCAGCCGAGTCAACTTCGCTCGTGGACGTGTTCGCCCGGCGCTCGCCGTGAATTCTTCATTGAGTGTCGATGTGTACCGCAGCGAAAAGATCAACGCGCGGTTCCAGGTGGATGGAGACAATCTGAACGACCGCCTGAACGTTCTGGACTTTGGCGGCTTGTTTTCCGGAAATGCGATCGCTCCGGGACGCAGTGTTATTTCTCGCTTGAATATCGTGTTCTAGTCGCGGCGCAGCCCGCTACGGTGCCACGCTCAGGTGTAGCCTTATTGGCGTGAAGCAGGAACGCGCGGCCGAGATTCTTTCCATTGACGGGCAAGAGGTCCGCGTGACTCACCCGGACAAGCTCTATTTTTCCAAACAGATCAGGCTTTCCAAGCTGGACATCGTGCAGTATTACCTATCCATCGCGCCGGGCGCGCTGGCAGGCATTCGAGACCGGCCTATCGTCTTGAAACGCTTTGTGAATGGCGCGGAAGCAGAGGCGTTCTATCAGAAGCGCGCTCCCTCCGACCGTCCCTCGTGGCTGCGAACCGTCACCTTGTCCTTCCCGTCGGGAAGAACTGCGGAAGAGATCGTCGTGGACGACGCTGCCGGCCTGGCGTGGATCGTCAACCTGGGCTGCATTGAGTTGCATCCACATCCAGTACGCTCCGGCGACCTTGACCATCCGGACGAATTGCGCATCGATCTCGATCCCGGTCCCGGCGTGTCATGGGCTGACGTGCGGCGTGTGTCGCTGGAAGTGAAATCGCTGCTGGAGGAAGGCGGCCTTCGCGGCTGGCCAAAGACCAGCGGCTCGCGCGGCATGCACGTTATCGTCCGCATTCACCCGCGCTGGAGTTTTGGCGAGGTCCGTCGTGCTGCGCTGGCGCTCTCGCGCGAGATAGAGCGGCGCCTGCCAGCGATTGCCAGTTCAAAGTGGTGGAAGGAAGAGCGTCACGGCGTATTTCTCGATTACAACCAGAACGCGAAGGATCGCACGACCGCGTCAGCGTATTCCGTGCGTCCGTTGCCGGATGCGCGCGTCTCCGCGCCGTTGCACTGGCAGGAAGTAAACGAGTGCGATCCGGCGGATTTCACCGTGGTCACCATGCCGAAACGGTTTGCCGGGATAGGCGATCCGCACGCCGACATGGATGCCGCGGCCGGATCACTCGACGGATTGCTGGAGCTTGCAGCTCGGGATGAAGCAGCGGGGATGGGCGATGCTCCGTGGCCGCCGCACTTTCGCAAGACAGAAGGCGAGGCGCCCCGTGTGTCACCATCGCGCGCGAAATCCGCTGCGAAGAAGCCGCCCAGACCGGCGCGGAGCAAAATGCCGCTGCTTGTAGTTGCGAATTCCCCCAGCGAGGACGCCGCTCTGGCTGGCCTGGAGCGATGGAAAAAGAAGCATTCGGAAGCGGCCGTCCATCTTGCGGTGGATGATGTGCTGGTCGACAGGATGCGCGGCAGTTCTTCCACCTGGACCCGTGTGCGTGTGAATTTGCGCCACGTTCCGGAGGAACTGCGGCCACCGCAGGAAACTCCCGACCCGGATGACGATCCAACGCGTGAGTGGCGAGCAGGAAAGAGCAAGGCGAAATAATCAGGACGGATATCTACCGGCCAGTAGAGAATATCTGCTCTAACTCATGCGGCGCCACCACCTCTAGTTGCGCATAGGTGCAGTCAGTAGGCTTCTTATCCGTGCGCCATCTGCGGAAGTGCGCCATGTGCCGGAAGCGTCTGCCTTGCATGTGCTCATAGGCGACCTCGACTACTAAGTCCGGACGCAGCGGCTCCCAGGAGAGGTCCTTCCCCTGACTCCATCGGCTCTGCCCGCCCGGCATCCGGTGTTCTTCGCCCGCAGCGGTGTCGGTGTCTGCCCATGATGCCCACGGATGATTTGCAAGCGCATCCTTGCGATAGGGAGTTAGAAATTCCAGGAGCTCTTTCCGCTTATCTTTCGTGAAGCTGGCGCAGACGCCCACATGCTGTAGTGCTCCTGACTCATCGAAAAGCCCGAGGAGGAGCGATCCGACCGCCGTGCCCTTTGCATCCTTGTACCAGCGGAAGCCAGCAACAACGCAGTCGCAGTCGCGCTCGTGCTTGACTTTGATCATTACGCGTTTGCCCGGCTCGTAGGCTCCGTCGATCGGCTTCACCACAACCCCATCCAGTCCCGCGCCTTCGAAGCGGCGAAACCAATCGGACGCGACTTTACGATCGCGAGTCGCCGGGGTCAGATGCAACGGGGGCGCCGCGGAGGAAAGGATCGTTTCCAGCCGCTCACGCCGCCGGTGAAAGGGCTCGCTGCACAGATCGTCATCTCCCTCGCAAAGCAGGTCGAAGCAAACGTAGGATGCCGGCGTCTGCTTCGATAGCAACTTCACGCGCGATGCCGCAGGGTGGATACGAAGCTGCAAGGCATCGAAGTCCAGCACACCGTTTTGCGCGATGACGATTTCGCCGTCCAGCACGCATCGGCCGGGCAACTGGTGAAGTAACGGTTCGATGAGCTCTGGAAAATAGCGGTTCAACGACTTTTCATCGCGGCTCTGCATCAGGATCTCGTCGCCATCGCGAAAGATCAGCGCGCGAAATCCATCCCATTTGGGCTCGAAAAGCCACTCACCTTCATGGGGGAGTGCGTCCACACGCTTGGCAAGCATGGGGAGAACAGGCGGATGTACTGGTAGGCGCACGCCCCATAGTAACTCGCGCCGGCGCGCCAGCCGAGGGCGAATCGAAAGTCGCAATTTCAGGAAACCGGCTCTACTTATGCAAGTTAGGCGGCAGTTCGGAGGCCCTGCTCATATTCGGAATTCATGAGCTCTGCAATTTGTTCGGCAACTTCGCGGTCATTGTAGACTGCTGATTCCTCTACACCATCCGGGCCCACGACCGTGTAACCGGGCTCCTTGCCACAGTTGCTGCAACCTCGGTCATCGATCCGTACGGTATACATCTTGGCTGGTGCTTCCATAAACTTTCTCTCGACTCTCTCTGCGGGATGACTCGCTTTCACAGCTTGCTCTTCAAGTCATCGGCCATATTGGTATGTGCGGCGATGACCGATTTCTCGCCGATCACGGTGGATTTGAAATCGGGATCACTCACAATATTTACTTCGTGCGTGAAGGCTTCGAGCGTGGCGTTGTGGTCCGTATCCATGACATCCATATATGCTTTGTCGAAGGCTGCGCCCGAGAGTTTGCGCAGGTTTTTGTACGAGGCCCGATGCTGTGCGTCGAGCGTCCTGGGCAGCGTTACGGACCAGGCCATTGCAAACGGTCGCAGCTTCTTCTGAAGCAACGTATGATCCGTGACCATCTTGCCTGCAAATGCCTTCACGTCGGGTCTCGACGCCCGTGCCTTCGCCAATACGCTGAACCTGATTTCATTTACATTCGCCTGCGCGGCTTTCATCAAGAAAACCTTGTCCTGCTCTGTGATGGCCGCACGTGCAATCGCGGTGAAACACAGAGTGACGGTCACTGCCGATACATACCACAGACCCGGAGATCTCTTCATTTGCGCGCTTTCCTGTCCTGCTACTTTGAGTCGCGAACGACATTTCCAAGTTGCATGACTCAAAATCGAGGCATCATCAGGTGATTTGCGTTGCGGTTCTGCTTCTTGTCAGATGGAGTGGCCGATGGCATCGCCACTTGTTGCTTAACGTCAATACGGAGGGCCCTTGAATTCACGGCATGGTCTGCACGTTGTGCTTTTCTGTCTGATGCTTGGAATCTCGCTGTGCTCGATGAAAGCTCAGGATATTAACCTGCACGGCACCATCGATCACCGTCAGGCGGACAGCTACGTGCTCGTGCCGTTTCAGGTGCCGCCCAATATCCAGCGGCTGGAGGTTTCGTTCAGCTACACCGGGAAGGAAGATCACACTACGCTGGACCTCGGTGTCCTCGACCCCCATCGTTTTCGCGGCTGGAGCGGCGGCAACAAACGCGCGTTCACTATCGGCATCTCGGATGCGACGCCCTCCTATCTGCCTGGCCCTTTGCCTGCCGGCACATGGAAGCTGCTCATCGGCGTCGCTTATCTCGGCGAGGGCCATACCTCCAATTACGATGCACATATTCACTTGGTGAAAGCGAATGAGGCGGATACGTCGGGTTCTTCCTCGGAACCCGTCGCAACCGGAGACCGCTGGTATCGCGGTGATCTTCATATGCACACCGCGCATAGCGACGGCTCCTGCACCAGCCAGTCGGGTAAGGCGGTGCCATGTCCTGTCTTCGTTACGGTCGAAGATGCGGTGAAACAGAAGCTTGATTTCATTGCCATCACGGACCACAACACCATCTCGCATTACGATGCGGAGCGCGAGCTGCAGCCGTATTTCGACCAGATTCTGCTGATCCCCGGCCGGGAAATCACCACGTATTCCGGACACGCCAACGTTCTCGGTCCTACCAGCTTCATCGACTTCCGATCCGAAGCGAAAGGCGCGCCGTCGATCAACACTGTCTTTCGCGCAGCGCGCTCCGCCGGCGCTTTCATCTCAGTCAATCATCCCGGCGACCCCACCGGCGCCCACTGCATCGGTTGCGGCTGGTCCATCACCGATACCGACTGGAACCTGGTCAATGGCATCGAGGCGATCAACGGAAATGACCCCCAGCACTACGAGGCGGATATTCGATTCTGGGACCAGCAACTCGCGAAGGGCTACCGGCTGGTCGCGATCGGGGGCAGCGACACGCATCGCCCGGAGCAGGGCACTCTCGGCCATCCCACCACAGTCGTTCATGCGCAGGAGCTTTCCGTACACGGCATCCTTGATGCGCTGCGCGCCGGACATGACTGCATCGACCTCACCGCATCGCATGACAAACGGATCGATCTGCACGCAGCCGACAGCACCGCGCATGCGGAGATGGGCGAAACGCTGGCCGCTGCAGACAATAAACCTGTAACAGTGACGGCGCATATCGTAGGCTCCGCTGGATCGACGCTCCACTGGCTGCTCGACGGCAAAGAATCCCCGGGGCTGCCAGCCCAATCCGTGGGCAGCGAAGGAGCCGACGTGACCGCGCAATGGACAAGCGATGGCCAGCGCCACTGGCTGCGTGCTGAACTTCGTACCACGGACGGAACGCTCCAACTACTCAGCAATCCCGTTTTCCTCAACTGGACGGCCGATATTTTGCAGCGGGAACCAAGTCGTTCTACAAGAGAAGAGTAGAGCCACTCCGGTGGTCCGTTATCAGAGGAAGGTCTGACGTTCTACATGGAAGGTCCGGATCGCTGCAGGATTTGGTGTTAATTCAGCCTGCAGCGCGATTGTTCCCGCGAAATTTGTTACAGTGGGCGCTGTTTGAGTTCAGGGCAGCATCAGAGTCTCCTGAGGTCAAATTGTTTGGAATGTTATGGTTCTAGTTTTATTGGAGTTGTCGACTTGACGCACAGCGTTCAATCTTCTTCCGAACCCACAGGGCAGCCTTCCCGCACCACTCCACTCGATGCTCGGTATCACCTTGCGGCAATCATCGATTCGTCCGACGATCCCATCATCAGCAAGGATCTGAACGGCAAAATTTTGAGCTGGAATCCCGCGGCCACGCGGGTATTTGGTTATCACCCGGACGAAATGATCGGTCAGTCGATCTTACGACTCGTGCCGCCTGAATTGCATCACGAGGAGGAGGAGATCCTGCGTAAGTTGAAGGCCGGCGAGCGAATCGAGCACTACGAGACGGTGCGTATGAAGAAGGACGGGGACCGGCTTCCGGTTTCCGTTACTATTTCGCCGATCAGGGACGAAACGGGGCGCGTGATCGGAGCCTCCAAGATCGCCCGGGACATCTCAGACAGGCACAAGATCGATCAGAGCAAGTTCCGTCTCGCGGCAATCGTTGACTCCGCAGATGATGCCATCGTCAGTAAGGACTTGAACGGCATTGTCAGCAGCTGGAATGAAGGCGCCCGCCGTATGTTTGGCTATTCCGCCGACGAGATGATCGGGCAATCCATTCTCCGGCTCATTCCTGAAGAGCTGCAGTATGAAGAGGACGGAATTCTGCGCACCCTAAGAAGCGGTGGCCGCGTCGACCATTACGAAACCACGCGAAGAAAGAAAAATGGCGAGCCGATCGATGTTTCAGTAACCATTTCACCGATCAGGGACGAAACCGGGCGGGTGATCGGAGCGTCGAAGATTGCCCGCGATATCTCTGATAGAAAGCGAATTCAGCGGCTGTTGATCCAGTCCGAGAAGCTTGCCGCCACCGGTCGCATGGCCGCCGCCATTGCGCATGAAATCAACAATCCTCTCGAATCGGTCGTTAACCTGATCTACCTGGCGCGCCAGAACAGCAGCATCGAAAGTAAGGCCCATCGATTCCTGCTTACCGCCGAACAGGAGTTGGAACGTATCTCCCATATCGCCCGCCAAACGCTGGGGTACTATCGCGATACGGGCGCTCCATCAGAGATCTATCTCCACGATCTAGTGGAAAATGTGCTCACTGTGTACCAGGCGAAGCTTCTTTCTTCCGGCATCACTGTGGAAACCCGTTTCAACGACCTGCAGAAGATTGTCGTGAGTAAGGGGGAGATACTGCAGGTGCTCTCGAACATCATTGCGAACGCGATCGAAGCTATGCCGCAGGGCGGAGTGTTGAACATTGCTGTTCGGAAACTGATGAATTCCGGCGGCGATGGAATTCAGATCATCGTCCGGGATAATGGAGTTGGTATCGAGACAAAGGATCTGGAAAGAGTCTTCGAGCCGTTCTTCACCACGAAAATTGATATTGGCACTGGAATCGGGCTTTGGGTCAGTAAACAACTGATCGAGAAACGTGGAGGTCAGATTTCCATCGCAAGCACCACGGAACCAGGAAACAGCGGCACGAGCATCACTGTTTTTATTCCTCTCATTGCGCCTTCGCGTGCTTCAGGACCGGCCGAAACCGAGACTGGCTCTACGAAAGGCCTTCAGTGATGGAGATCATGATGTCGAGTCTCGTTTATTTATCCGACGATTTGAGCAAAAAGATTGCAGGTATTATTCGACAGGGAGACGCACCTGAGGACGTTCAGCGAAGACGTCCTCGGGTGTTAGTTGTAGATGATCAACGGTTGATCGTCGATACGATTACGGAAATCCTCGAAGGGGCGGGTTTTGAGGTGATTGCTGCCTACGACGGGTGGGAGGCTTTGGAAGCAGCCGCACGCTCCCGCCCGGATCACCTTCTATCCGATGTGCTGATGCCTCGTATGAACGGGGTGGAACTCGCGGTTGCTGTTCGGAAGATGTACCCGTCCGTAAAAATCCTTCTGTTTTCCGGACAGGCAGGCATCTCAGAGATACTCATCGACGCTCGCGAACGAGGCTTCGAATTCGAATTGATCCCGAAACCTATCCATCCACTCAAGCTGATCGAACGAATCAAGGACCAGGAATAGCATTCAACTGCAAGACTTCGCCTCTGGCTGTCCGGCAAGTGTCAGACCGGCAGAGATCGCTGTGGGAATGACACCTGCAAACCGCGAGGCTCATTTGGCGGTTGCGTTTCCGGCAGCGTTGATGGCCAGGAAAAACGAAGCGATGAGTGCCGGGGGCAGGACTGATAGAGCTGTTCAGCGGATTGCTGGTGTCGCTGTACTTCTTCACCCCATCCACCACAGCACCCTTGCGGAAGGAAGTTATGGCGGAGAGCGAGGGATTCGAACCCCCGATAGCCTTTCGACTATGCCTGATTTCGAGTCAGGTGCATTCAACCGGGCTCTGCCAGCTCTCCGTTGTCTAAGCCATTCATTGCAAATAGCTTCTGCAGTCAAGTGCCCGGCTCAGAGATTATAACAAATAGATGTGTGCAGGATGGTTTGCAAAATCCAGACAAACTCCCGCCTATTCTCAACATCTAAGTGCGCGACGTCCCCTATGTTTGTGCTGAACTTCCTGGAAAAGAGGGCAGCCGCATGCAAGTGTTTGTTCCCGCTTCTACCTTGGTGACAGCCGTTGTAGAACCTGCGGGCCTCCCCTACCTGTCCGCTCCGCGCACCTAATAGGATAAGAAGAATTATGGAACCCCTGTTCCGGTCCGCTTGTGTCTTGGCGGTACGATATCGCAGCAGTGCTGCGCACTACTGTCGCAGCGAAATTCACGGAGACATCTAATGGCAGTCATCAGCGAAGCTGCTTCGGCCCGGAAATCGGCCACGACGACAGCCTCATCACGAAAGAGCGGGAACGGGAACGGGACACGAAAAAACGGCAACGGTAACGGGAATGCCCTCGCTACTCCGCCGGCAACCAATGATCTGGCCCTGATCCTCGCAAGCCTGCAGACCATGCGCAAGGGCGACTTCTCCGTCCGCCTGCCGGTGGCGTGGACCGGTATCCAGGGAAAGATCGCGGACACCTTCAACGACATCGTTGCCGCCAATGAGCAGATGGCCGCGGAGCTGACGCGTGTCGGCCAGGCCGTCGGCAAGGAAGGCCGCACCCGCGAACGCACACGCTTCGAGCAGCATCGTGGCGCCTGGGGCGAAATGGAAGTCTCGCTCAACACGCTGATGGATGACCTGCTCCGACCGACAACGGAAGTGACGCGCGCCATCGCCGCCGTTGCTCAGGGAAATCTGACCCAGACGGTGCGCCTCGACGTGGATGGAAGACCGCTCGAAGGCGAGTTCCTGCGCTCGGCCAGCATCGTCAACACCATGATCCAGCAGCTCGGCATCTTCACGGCTGAAGTGACGCGCGTGGCCCGCGAGGTGGGCACGGATGGCAAGCTCGGCGGCCAGGCTCATGTCCCCGGCGTCGCCGGCACCTGGAAGGATCTCACCGACTCGGTCAACTCCATGGCCAGCAATCTTACGGGACAGGTGCGCAACATCGCGGAAGTGGCCACGGCCGTGGCCAGTGGCGACCTCTCGCGCAAGATCACGGTGGATGTCCGCGGCGAAATTCTGCAGTTAAAGGAAGCCATCAACACGATGGTGGACCAGTTGCGTTCCTTCGCTTCGGAAGTCACGCGCGTGGCCCGCGAAGTCGGCACGGACGGCAAGCTCGGCGGTCAGGCCGTGGTGCCGGGTGTGGCCGGGACGTGGAAGGATCTCACCGACTCCGTCAACGCGATGGCCGGCAACCTGACGGCACAGGTGCGCAACATCGCCGAGGTGACGACGGCCGTAGCGCGCGGCGATCTCTCACGCAAGATTACGGTCGACGTGAAGGGCGAGATTCTCGAACTCAAAGACACCATCAACACGATGGTCGATCAGCTCAATGCTTTCGCTGGCGAAGTCACGCGCGTGGCGCGCGAGGTCGGCACGGAGGGCAAACTCGGCGGCCAGGCACAGGTGCCCGGTGTCGGCGGCACATGGAAGGACCTCACCGACAACGTCAACTTCATGGCCAGCAACCTGACGGGCCAGGTGCGAAACATCGCCGAAGTCGCTACGGCGATCGCGAACGGCGATCTCTCGCGCAAGATCACGGTCGATGTGCGCGGGGAAATCCTTCAGCTCAAAGAGACGCTGAACACAATGGTGGATCAGCTCAACCGGTTCGCCGGCGAAGTGACGCGCGTCGCCCGCGAGGTCGGCACGGAAGGGCGCCTCGGCGGTCAGGCGCAGGTGCCCGGTGTAGCCGGCACCTGGAAGGATCTCACCGACTCGGTCAACTCCATGGCCGGCAACCTGACCGGGCAGGTCCGCAACATCGCCGAGGTGACCACGGCCGTGGCTCGCGGCGATCTCTCGCGCAAAATTACAGTCGATGTGAAGGGCGAAATTCTAGAGCTGAAGAACACCATCAACACCATGGTGGATCAGCTCAATGCCTTCGCCGGGGAAGTCACGCGCGTGGCCCGCGAAGTAGGCACAGAAGGCAGACTGGGCGGCCAGGCAGTGGTGCCTGGCGTGGCCGGCACCTGGAAGGATCTCACCGATAACGTAAACTTCATGGCCGGCAACCTGACAGCGCAGGTCCGCAACATCGCCGAAGTCGCAACGGCTGTGGCGCGTGGCGATCTCTCGCGCAAGATCACGGTCGATGTGCGCGGCGAAATCCTGCAGCTCAAAGAGACGCTGAACACGATGGTGGATCAGCTACGCTCCTTCGCTGGTGAAGTCACGCGCGTGGCCCGCGAGGTCGGCACGGACGGCAAGTTGGGCGGTCAGGCGCAGGTGCCCGGTGTCGCGGGCACGTGGAAGGACCTTACCGACAACGTCAACTTCATGGCCGGCAACCTGACGGCGCAGGTGCGCAACATCGCTGAGGTCGCCACCGCGATCGCCAATGGCGATCTCTCGCGCAAAATCACGGTCGATGTGCGCGGCGAAATTCTGCTGCTGAAAGAAACCATCAACACGATGGTGGATCAGCTCAACGCCTTTGCCGGCGAGGTGACGCGCGTCGCGCGCGAAGTGGGCACTGAAGGCAGACTTGGCGGACAGGCGAACGTGCCGGGCGTCGCCGGTACCTGGAAGGACCTCACTGATTCAGTCAACTTCATGGCCGGAAACCTGACGGCCCAGGTGCGCAACATTGCCGAGGTGACGACGGCCGTGGCGCGAGGCGATCTCTCGCGCAAGATCACGGTCGATGTGAAAGGCGAAATTCTCGAACTCAAGAACACCATCAATACGATGGTGGATCAGCTCAACGCCTTCGCGGCGGAAGTCACACGCGTCGCCCGCGAGGTCGGTACGGAAGGCAAACTCGGTGGCCAGGCGCAGGTGCCAGATGTGGCCGGCACCTGGAAGGATCTCACCGACAAGGTCAACGTGATGGCCGCCAACCTCACCGAGCAGGTGCGCGGCATCGTGAAGGTGGTCACGGCGGTCGCCAATGGCGAACTGACGCAGAAGCTCACGGTGAATGCCAAGGGTGAAGTTGCCGCGCTTGCCGAGACCATCAACAACATGACCGGCACGCTTGCCACATTCGCCGATCAGGTCACCACAGTAGCTCGCGAAGTCGGTGTGGAAGGCCGTCTCGGCGGTCAAGCGAACGTGCCCGGCGCAGCCGGCACCTGGAAGGACCTCACCGGCAACGTCAACCTGCTTGCCGACAATCTGACCAACCAGGTGCGCGCCATCGCGGAAGTAGCAACGGCTGTTACGAAGGGCGATCTCACCCGCTCCATTCAGGTCGATGCGCTTGGCGAAGTGGCGGAGCTCAAAGACAACATCAACACCATGATCGACAACCTGCGGTTGACCACCGACCGCAACACCGAGCAGGACTGGCTCAAGACCAACCTCGCCCGCTTCACCGGCATGCTGCAAGGGCAGCGCGACCTTAACACCGTGGGTCGTATGCTGCTCTCCGAGCTGGCGCCCCTGGTCAATGCGCAGCAGGGCGTCATCTATCAGATGGGCACGGAAGAATCCGACAGCATGACACTGCTCTCGGCCTATGCCAACTCCGAAGATGGCCATCCCCACATGATCAAGCTCGGCGAAGGGTTGATAGGGCAGTGCGCGCTCGAGAAACGGCGCATGCTCATCGCCAACCTGCCGCCGCACACTGCGCCGGTCCGCTCCGGCCTTTTCGAGGCGGTGCCGCGCAGCGTGTTTGTGCTGCCCGTTCTGTTCGAGGACCGCGTGAAAGCCGTGATCGAGCTCGCCAGCCTCAGCGAGTTCACTGCCTCGCACCTTGCGTTTCTCGATCAGCTCACCTCCAGCATCGGAATCGTGCTCAACAGCATCGAGGCCACGATGCAGACCGAAGGCCTGCTGAAGCAATCGCAACAGCTCGCCGTCGAGCTGCAGACGCAGCAGAAGGAGCTGCAGCAGACCAACGAGCAGCTCGCGCAGAAAGCGCAACAGCTGGCCGAGCAGAACGCCGAGGTCGAACGCAAGAATCGTGAGATCGAGCAGGCACGCGGCGCGCTGGAAGAGCAGGCAAAGGAGCTCGCCCTCACCTCCAAGTACAAATCCGAGTTCCTCGCCAACATGTCCCACGAGCTACGTACGCCGCTCAACAGCATCCTTGTGCTGGGCCAGCAGCTCGCTGACAACCCTGACAATAACCTCACTCCAAAACAGGTGGAGTTCGCCCGCACTATCCACGGCGCGGGAACCGACCTGCTTACCCTCATCAGCGACATCCTCGACCTCTCGAAGATCGAGTCGGGCACCGTGTCCGTCGAAGCGGAAGAAGTCTTCTTCGGCAGTCTGATTGATATGGTTGCGCGCCCCTTCCGGCACGAAGCGGAAAGCCGCAAGCTTGGTCTTCGAAGTCGAAACCGATCCGCATCTCACGCGCAGCCTCGTCACCGATTCGAAGCGCCTGCAGCAGGTACTCAAGAACCTGCTCTCCAACGCATTCAAGTTCACCGAGCACGGCGGCGTGCGCCTCTCTGTCACGCCGGTCACTCGCGGCTGGACGCCACACCATCCCATCCTCGGCAGTGCAGCCTCGGTCATTGCATTCGAGGTCTCCGACACCGGCATTGGTATCCCAGCCGATAAGCAGAGAATCATCTTCGAGGCATTCCAGCAGGCGGATGCCGGCACCAGTCGCAAGTACGGCGGCACCGGCCTGGGACTTGCCATCAGCCGCGAGCTTGCCAGCCTGCTGGGCGGCGAGATTCAGCTCAAGAGCACGCCAGGCTCCGGCAGCATCTTCACGCTGTATCTGCCGCAGACCTACGTCGGCCCCGCGAGCACCAGTGGAATGCCGGCCAGCGATTTGCGGCACCTGCCGCTGCTCACGCATCCTGTCTCATTCGCTCTGCCGGAAATGACCGGCGAGACGATCGAAGACGACCGCAACGATCTTGAGCCCGGCGATGCCACGCTGCTGATCGTGGAGGACGACGTGCACTACGCGCGCATTCTCTGCGATCTCTCGCGCGACAAGGGCTTCAAGGTGCTGGTCGCCACGCGCGGCACGGAAGCTCTCGCGCTCGCGCGCGAGCTGCACCCCACCGCGGTCTCCCTCGATGTTTCGCTGCCCGACATGCTTGGCTGGACGGTGCTGAATCATCTGAAACAGGACCCGGGCACGCGCCATATCCCGGTCCAGATGCTGACGGTGAATGAGGACTGGCATCACGGCCTCTCCCACGGCGCCTTCGCCTTTGTGAACAAGCCAACCACGCGCGAAGGCCTTGCCGCAGCCATCGATCGCATCCGCGACTTTGCGCGTCCGCGCCGCAAACGCCTGCTGGTCGTCGAGGACGAGCCGGCGCAGCAGCTCAGCATCCGCGCTCTGCTCGATTACGAGGACATCGACGTGGATGTCGTCTCCACTGGCGAGGACGCTCTGGCTGCAATTGATAGCCAGATTTACGATTGCATCGTGCTCGACCTGCGTCTGCCCGACATGACCGGCTTTGAGCTGCTGGAGCAGTTAAGCCAGTCCGACAGCAGGAACGAGCTGCCGGTCGTCGTTTTCACCGGAAAGGACCTTTCGCCGGAAGAAGATGCGCGGCTGCACATGCTGGCCCGCAGCGTCATCGTCAAGGATGTGGAATCGCCGGAGCGTCTGCTCGATGAAACGGCGCTCTTCCTCCATCGTGTCGTCAGCGATCTGCCGCCGGACAAGCAGAAGATGCTGGACCGGCTGCATCGCTCGGACGAGTCGCTTGTCGGCAAGAAAGTCCTGGTCGTGGATGACGATGTGCGCAACATCTTTGCGCTCTCGAGTGTTCTCGAACGCCGCGGCATGACCGTGCTGATGGCCGGAACGGGTCGCGAGGCGATCGCCACCATCGAATCCACGCCTGACCTGGGCATCGTCCTGATGGACATCATGATGCCGGAGATGGATGGCTACGAGACCATGCAGGTGATCCGGCAGAATCCGCTCTTCCGCCGTCTGCCGATCATTGCGCTCACGGCCAAGGCCATGAAGGGTGATCGCGAAAAATGTCTGCAGGCCGGCGCGTCGGAATATCTGGCCAAGCCTGTGAATACGGAACAGCTGTTGTCCTCGCTGCGCATGTGGTTGCATCGCTGATCTGCTTCTGAAAAATGATAAACGGGCCGGCAGGTTGCGCGGCAGAAGGAATGCATGAACGAACGCGATCGAGCCAACATACTGATGGTGGATGACCAGGCGGGCAAACTGCTCAGCTATGAAGCTATCCTCAGCGAGTTGGGCGAGAACCTGATCAAGGCGCGCTCTGCGCGCCAGGCGATGGAGCAGTTGCTCCGCAACGACATCGCTGTGGTCCTGATGGACGTCAGCATGCCGGACATGAACGGCTTCGAGCTCGCGGACATGATGCATCGCCATCCCCGATTTCAGAAGACCGCGATCATCTTCATCTCGGCCGTGCACCTCTCCGACCTGGATCGTCTCAAGGGCTATCAGAGCGGCGCGGTGGACTATATCTCGGTCCCCATCGTTCCCGAGCTCCTGCGGGCCAAGGTCAGCGTCTTCACCGAGCTGCACCGCAAAACACGGCAGCTCGAACAGCTCAACCGCGAACTCGAACAGCGGGTCGAGGAGCGCACAGAGCAGTTGCGTCAGAGCGAAGAGCAGCTCCAACAACGGTTCGCCGAACTGCAAACCATCATGCAGGTGCTTCCCGTCGGCGTGGCTGTCTCCCAGGATCCCGGATGCGAAGTGATTACCGGAAACGCGGCGCTCAACCAGATCCTGGGTGCGGAGCTCGGCGAGAATATCTCGCTCGCTGGCTCAGCGGCAGACAAACTCCCCTTTCGGATGTATCAGGACGGGAGAGAGCTCCTTGGCAAGGACCTTCCTCTCCCGCGCGCAGTTGCCACCGGGCAGCAGCTCGGCAGCATGGAAATCGAAGTCCGCCATCGCAACGGACCGATCAGGCACCTTCTCGCCAGCGCAAGTCCTTTGCTGGACGCCACCGGCGCTGTTCGTGGCGCGGTGGGCGCATTCTTTGACGTGACGAGCCGCAAGCAGATGGAAGATCTGCTCCGCGAGCGCGCCGACCTGCTTGAGCTCGCAACCGAAGCCATCATCGTTCGTGACCTGAACGGTCTATTGCTCTTCTGGAACTCGGGGGCGGAAGCGCTCTACGGCTGGAAGCGTGACGAAGTGCTGGGCAAGCCGATCCACGATCTGCTCAAAACACGCTTTCCGGCCAGCGATGCGGAGATTGAATCGGCCCTGACAACCGGCGGTTCCTGGGAAGGGAACCTCACTCAGACCACCCGCGATGGCCGGGACCTGGTAGTCGCCAGCCGCCTGGCCCTGAAAGCGCGCGGCGACGCCGTCCTTGAAATCAATCGTGATATTACTGCGCAACTGCAGGCGGAGGACGCTCTCCGCAAGGCGGAGCGGCTGGCCGCCATGGGCCGTGTCGCCGGTATCATCGCGCACGAAATTAACAATCCGCTGGAAGCTATCAGCAACACCTTCTTCCTGCTTCGCGATCATCCGTCGCTCGATGAAGAAGCGCGTCATTACGCACAGATGGGTGAAGAGGAGATGCTGCGCCTCTCCCACATCACGCGGCAGACGCTCGGCTTCTATCGCGAATCGAAGCACCCGGTCGACGTCTCCATCGCCCAGTTGCTCGACGACATCCTCGAGCTGCAGCTCCGCCGCCTCGAATTCAACAAGGTTGCAATTGAAAAACGCTACAGCAGCCGTGGCATGGTGCAGGGATTTCCCGTCGAGCTGAAACAGGTGTTCCTTAACCTGATCGGCAACGCCGTCCAAGCCATGCCGGACGGGGGAACGCTTCGCCTGCACGTCTACGAATCGCTGCGCCGTGCAGACCGCCAGGAGGGCACCTGCATCTGCGTTTGCGACACCGGCATCGGCATCGATGCCGAACATGCCAGGCACCTCTTTGAGCCGTTTTTCACTACGAAATCCGCCAAGGGTACCGGCCTTGGCCTCTGGATCAGCAAAGGCATTATCCAAAAATACGGCGGCACTATATCCTTCAGAAGCATTCGCAGGCCCGGAAATAACATCACGTGCTTCCGCATCTTCCTGCCTCATGCTGCTCTGGGAGCTGCCGAGCGCATGGAACCCTCCCCCGACTTGCTGAGAGCCGAGCCTGCCGGGAGAGCGAACGGCCATGCCTGACACGGTGATCCTGTGTGTCGATGACGAGGAAGTTCCGCGCACGCTACGTGCTCTGGTGCTTGGCAAACAGGGCTATATCGTGCTGACTGCGGTCTCCGCAGCACAGGCCCTGGAATTACTGGACCAGCATCATGTCGATCTTGTCCTCACCGATCAAATCATGCCGGAGATTGCCGGGACCGAACTGGCGAAGCGGCTGCGAACCACAAGACCGGCGCTGCCCATCGTCATCGTCTCCGGCGTGAATGAAATCCCCGAGGACGCTTGCTTTGCGGATCGCTTCGTCAGCAAAGTGGAAGGTCCGGAAGCCCTCTTCCGGTGCATCGCGGAAGTGCTGGCTCACTACGCCGCCCAGACGCAAAACGGCTCACTTGCACCTGCGATCGCCCGCACGCAAACCCATTAGTCCTGCGGAGGCCGGCGTAGCCCCGAGGCGGATAGCCCGTTTTCGCCATGCCTTAGACTCAACAGAAGCAATCCCATGCCTCGTTTCCGAACTACCATAG
Organism: uncultured Acidobacteriaceae bacterium; assembly: GCA_963797895.1. Classification (GTDB taxonomy): domain Bacteria; phylum Acidobacteriota; class Terriglobia; order Terriglobales; family Acidobacteriaceae; genus KBS-83. The sequence goes on along the minus strand of CAWCRD010000001.1, from coordinate 329,425 downwards.
TGCCATGAGTGAAAACACGACCGCGCTTCGGGAGCAGATTCTCGCGCTGGCCGAGCAGTTCTTCAACGAACAGTTCGCAGGGAAAACCTTCGAGCCGGGAATGTCGCCCGTGCCCGTCTCCGGCAAGGTGCTGGACGCCTCCGACCTTCGCAGCCTCATCGATGCCTCACTGGACTGCTGGCTCACTACCGGCCGCTTTGCCACGCAGTTTGAGCGCAAGCTGGCCCGCTTTTTCGGCGTGCGCGGAGCCTCGCTGGTTAACTCCGGCTCCTCCGCCAATCTCTGTGCCTTCTCCTGCCTCACCTCGCCGCGGCTGGGTGACCGCCAGATCAAGGCCGGCGACGAGGTCATCACCGTCGCAGCCGGTTTTCCCACCACCGTCAACCCCATCATTCAGAACAACTGCGTCCCTGTGTTCATTGATGTGACCACGCCAACCTATCAGGCGGATGCCTCGCAGCTGGAAGGCGCACTGAGCGAGCGCACCCGCGCCGTCATGATTGCCCATACCCTCGGCAACCCTTTCGATCTGGATGTGGTTGCCGCCTTCGCAAAGAAGCACAATCTCTGGCTGGTCGAAGACAGTTGCGACGCGCTGGGCGCAAAGTACAACGGCCAGATGGTCGGCACCTTCGGCGACCTGGCAACGGTTAGCTTCTATCCCGCGCACCACATCACCACCGGTGAGGGCGGAGCGGTCGTGACCAACAACGCACTGCTCAAGACGCTCGCCGAATCCTTCCGCGACTGGGGCCGCGACTGCTGGTGCGAGCCCGGCAAGGACAACACCTGCGGCAAGCGTTTCGAGTGGCAGTTGGGCGAGCTGCCCTGCGGCTACGATCACAAGTACATCTACTCGCACATCGGCTACAACCTGAAGATGACCGACATGCAGGCCGCCGTCGGGCTCTCGCAGTTAGAGAAGCTGCCCGCATTCATCGAGGCGCGCCGGCAAAACTTTCGCTATCTGTATGAGCGGCTCAAGCCGTTCGAGGACGTGCTGGTGCTGCCAGAGAGCACACCGCAGGCCGAGCCAAGCTGGTTCGGATTTCCCATCGGCGTCCGCGAGGGCGCGCCCTTCAATCGCGATGCGCTGGTGCGCGAGCTTGAGTCTCGCAAGATCGCAACCCGCCTGCTCTTCGCCGGCAATCTGGTTCGGCAGCCTGCGTATCAGAACGTCAAATACCGCATCGCCGCTGACCTCAGCCGTACCGATTACGTGATGCGTTCCGTATTCTGGCTCGGTATCTTCCCTGGCTTGAATGAGACCATGCTCGACTACGTTGCCGAAACGGTGGGCGCCTTCGTAGCCGCGCAAAAAACCGGCGGCTTCATGCCCGTGCTGCAAGACTGACTTCCATGACCGACCGCAAACGCGTCACCATCGTCACGCCCTGCTACAACGAGGAACTCAACGTCCGCGAGCTGCATCGCCGCATGCGCGCTGTGATGGACCAGCTCCCGCAGTACGAGTACCGCCACATCTTCATCGACAACGCCTCGCAGGATGGAACGGTCGCAGTGTTGCGCGAGATGGTTGCCGAATTTCCCGAGGTGCGCGTCATCGTGAATGCGCGCAACTTCGGTCATCTTCGCTCGCCCATGCACGCTTTTCTCGAAGCCGATGGCGACGCGGTCGGTTTCATCTGCGCCGACCTGCAGGAGCCGCCCGAGCTCTTCGCCGAGCTGCTTGCCCGCTGGGAGCAGGGCTTTCCCATCGTAGCCGCGATCAAGACATCCAGCCAGGAATCGGGCCTGATGTATCGCATCCGCACCGCCTATTACAACCTCATCGGGCGGCTCACGGATGTGCAGGTCCTCTCTCACTTCACCGGCTTCGGCATCTACGACCGGCATGTGATCGAAATCCTCAAGCAAAAATTCCGGGACCCTTACCCATACTTCCGCGGCATGATCGCGGAGATGGGATTTCCCCAGGCGACTGTTACCTACACCCAGGCCCGCCGTGAGCGCGGCATCACCAAGAATAATTTCTATACGCTCTACGACCTGGCGATGCTCGGCATCACCAATCTCTCCAAGGTGCCGCTGCGGATGGTCACTGCCGCCGGGTTCGTCTCCGCAGCCATCAGCCTGCTGCTGGGCTTCTTCTATCTCCTCTACAAACTCGTCTTCTGGAGCAGCTTTTCGCTCGGTGTCGCGCCTCTCGTGCTTGGCCTCTTCTTTCTCGGCTCGGTACAGTTGCTGTGTCTTGGCATCATCGGCGAGTACGTCGGCTCTATCCATACCTTCGTGCAGAATCGGCCGTTAGTTGTTGAGAAGGAGCGCATCAACTTTCCCGAGCGATCCTCCTCATGAAGCAGCATCGTGAGCGGGCGCAATTGTGGCAAATCGCCCGCTACATTCTCGTAGGAGCCTTCAATACCGGTTTCGGGTACGGACTATTCGTCGCGCTGAATTATCTGTTTCGCCGGCTCGGCGTCTATGGCTCGGAGATCGCCAGCCTTCTCTCCAACGTTATTGCCATTACCGTTGCCTTTCTCGGATACAAGTGGTTCGTCTTCCGCACTCACGGGAACTACCTGCGCGAATGGCTGCGCTGCATTTCGGTGTATGGCACCAGCATGATCTTCTCGCTCCTCATGCTTCCGCCGCTTACGCTGCTGTTGCGCCGCTGGTCAGGCTCCACGCAGACGGCCTCCAATCTCGCTGCTGCTATCCTCACCTTTGTCACAGTCGTGGCAAGCTATTTTGGCCACAAACATTTTTCCTTCCGGCGCTCTGGAGACGCGATGGACGCGGCTCTCGATTCCGGCGGAAACAAAGCAGTCGAATCCCGCCTCTGAGGTACTTTTTGTGAAGCTCGTTATCCTTGCCGGTGGTCTGGGCACGCGGCTTAGTGAAGAGACAACCATCCGGCCCAAGCCGATGGTCGAAATCGGTGGCCGCCCCATCCTTTGGCACATCATGAAAATCTACTCGCACTACGGCATCAACGATTTCATCGTGTGCCTGGGATACAAGGGCTATCTCATCAAAGAGTATTTCTCGAACTACTATCTCCACGCCTCCGATGTCACTATCGACATCCTGAACGATAGAGTGGAGATGCATCGCAATACCTCCGAGCCATGGCGGATCACGCTCATCGATACTGGAGCCGAGACCCTGACCGGCGGCCGTCTCAAGCGGGTCCTGCCGTATCTCGAAAACGAAGAGACCTTCTGCTTCACCTACGGCGATGGCGTCTCTAACGTGAATATCGGCGCGCTGCTCGAGTTCCATAAGAAACACGGCCGTCTCGTCACGCTCACCGCGACTCGACCCACCAGCCGCTTCGGCGCGCTCGATATAGCGGATGACGGCGCCGTCACGCAATTTACCGAGAAGCCGCCGGGCGAAGGTCGATGGGTCAATGGCGGATATTTTGTGCTTTCGCCGAAGGTCGGCAAATACATTGCTGGCGATGCCATGCCCTGGGAGCGCGAGCCAATGGAGACGCTCGCGCGCGAAGGGCAGGTCGCCGCCTACAAGCACGACGGCTTCTGGCAGCCCATGGACACGATGCACGATAAAAATCTGCTCGAAGACCTGTGGCGCAGCGGCCATGCACCGTGGAAGGTCTGGTAGCCATGCCTGCAACTGAATTCTGGGCAGGCAAGCGCGTCTTTCTCACCGGGCACACCGGGTTCAAGGGAAGCTGGCTCTCGCTATGGCTCCAGCATCTTGGCGCGGACCTCACCGGCTACGCGCTTGATCCGCCCACCGATCCCAGCCTCTTCCTCAAGGCCGATGTCGCCGCCGGCATGCACTCTGTCATCGGCGACATCTGCGATGCCGCCATTCTCACGTCGGTGATGCAAGCCGCGCAGCCGCAGATTGTCTTTCACCTCGCGGCGCAGCCGCTGGTCCGGCAGTCTTATGTCGATCCGGTCGGCACTTACCAGACCAATGTTCTCGGCACCATTCACGTACTGGAAGCCGTTCGCAAGACGCCCTCGGTCCGCGCCGTCGTCGTCATCACCACCGACAAGTGCTACGAGAACAAGGAGTGGATCTGGCCTTATCGCGAAAGCGATCCGCTCGGCGGCTATGATCCGTACAGCTCGTCGAAAGCTTGCGCAGAGATCGTCACCAGCTCGTGGCGCGACTCCTTCTTCAATCCGGCGAAATACGCCGAGCACAAGGTCGCCGTAGCCTCGGCGCGCGCTGGCAACGTCATCGGAGGCGGCGACTGGGCCTCTGATCGCCTCATCGCCGATATCGTGCGCGCCTTCTCCAGCGGCGGGACGCTGGAGATCCGCAATCCCAACGCGACTCGCCCGTGGCAGCACGTTCTCGAGCCGCTGCGGGGCTATCTCACGCTCGCAGAAAAGCTCCACGCAGAGGGCGTGACGTTCGCTTCAGCCTGGAACTTTGGCCCCGAGTACGCGGATGCGCGCCCCGTCGAGTGGATCGTCCGCTATCTCTCAGCAAAGTGGGGAAGCGAAACCCGCTGGAAAATCGATGCGCAGGAGCACGTACACGAAGCCCAGATGCTGAAGCTCGACTGGTCCAAGGCTCACGCAGCGCTCGGCTGGCAACCCGTGCTGCCGCTGCCGGCAGCTCTCGACTACACCCTCGACTGGTACCGGCGCGAATCCTCCGGCGTGCCCGCGCGCGAGCTCTGTGTTGAGCAGATAGCCAGCTATTCAGCGAAGCTTGCCGCGTCATAGCCCACCCGCCTCATCATCTCGACCGGCGCGATCCGATCATATTCACCTGATTTTCAACAGAAGAACCGCTTCAACGCCATCCTATGTCTTGATGCCTGCGCGCGCTCTCTCTACCATCCAATTCATGGATTCGCTCCCCGTGAAGCTCAGCTCCAGGGTCCGTCAGGCCATTCAGTTCGCCGCGATCCGCCACAGAGAGCAAAAGGACAAAGCCGGCAAGCCCTACATCGCGCATTGCATGCGGGTTGCGCTCGCCGTCTGGCATTGCGGCGAGGACTACTTCATCGCCGCCATCCTCCACGACACCGTCGAGGACACCGCCACTACGCTCGACGAGATCGAAACACTCTTCGGCAAAAACGTTCGCAACGCCGTGGACAGCGTGAGCCGGCGCGAGTTTCCGAAGAAAGAATCCTACGAAGATTTTGTTCTCCGCTCCAAGGCCGATCCCATTGGCCGAGTCGTGAAGATCGCGGATCTCTACGACAACATGTCACCGGAGCGCCGCCCAGAGCCTCCCCTCGAACTGGATAAGAAGCTGGAGCGCTACGAGAAGGCACTCGCAGTTCTCACCAGCCGTTGAATGCTGTCATGGCGCAATGGAAGGCGCCGCGGTAAAGGTTGAATGGGGACCGTGCTGCTTCTGCGGTCGAGACATAAGGCCATCCCAAATCGATCCGTGTTCCGTGGCTGTGAGCACCAGAGGGACGAAATGGCAAGTCTGGTATTGTCATGCCGATCGTTTCAAAGACCGTTTGAATAGTGAGCCAAGTTCATCGGCCTCTTCGATCCCGCTCATTTCTGAACAATCAGGCGTTTGTAGCGTAATGGTTCAGAGCGCTCGCCTTTGCGGCAATCGTTACCATAGAAGTAGCGATGCCCACCTTCGACTTCACTCCCGACGAGCTCACCCGCCTCGCAAAAGCCGAAGGCTTCGACCTGGCCGGCATTGCCGCCCTCGAAGAGCAGGGAAGCAGCGACTATCTGGAAGACTGGATCGCCGCCGGCCACGCCGGCGAGATGGACTACCTCAAGCGTCGCAATGAGCAAGGCGAGCTCCTGCGCTCCAAAGTCCAGGCTGCCATCCCGTGGGCACGCTCGGTTATCGTCTGCGCGGCCAGCTACAACGCGCCCGGCCCGCTCTCCATCGACGCCACGCCGGCGACCGCCGGCTGGATCGCTCGCTACGCCTGGGCAGGAGCCCCCGACAGAGAGACCGGCGAGCTCCGCCCTTCTGACTATCACGACACGCTGCTCGCCCGTCTCCGTGCCTTGGAGGCCACGCTTCACGACCGGATCGGTGAAGCTTTCGAATCGCGCTCCTACGTTGACACGGGGCCGCTCATCGAGCGCGATCTCGCCCGCCAGGCCGGCATCGGCTGGACTGCCAAGAACACCTGCACGCTCAATCAGCAGCTTGGGTCGATGCTCTTCCTTTGCTGCATCGTCACCTCACTCGATGTCGCGCGAGCCAGCCGCCCCATTCCGGCAGCCGACCGCTGCGGTACCTGCCGCCGCTGCATCGAAGCCTGCCCCACCGAGGCCCTCATCGCGCCCGGCCAGATGGACGCCAGCCGCTGCATCGCGTATCTCACCATCGAGAAGCGCGGCCCCATCCCGGAGGAGCTCCGTGCTCCCATCGGGCGTCAGGTCTTCGGCTGCGACATCTGCCAGGAGGTGTGTCCCTGGAACGGGAAGGCAATCCACCAGAGTCCAGTGTCGAGCGAGACCCGCCCCGAGCTGATTAATCCAGCCCTCACCTGGCTCGCAAATCTCGATCCGGAGGAATTCAACCGACAGTTTCGAGGATCGCCCATAAAGCGAACAAAACGCAGCGTATTACTGCGCAATGTTGCCATCGCAATGGGGAATAGCGGCCACCGGGAGTTCCTGCCCCAGCTCGAAGCCTGGACCACGGACGAAGACACGGTCCTGGCCGAGGCCGCAGCTTGGGCGATGGTCCGTCTGGCGTAAACACAAGAACGGCCTCCCTGCGTCGGGGAGGCCGTTCCGTTTCTCACTTGCGATGGCTCAGGCGTTGCGAATGACATTGGCCGCATTCAGTCCCTTCGGACCCTGCTGGCACTCGAACTCCACTCCTTCACCCTCATTCAGCGTCTTGTACCCGTTCTCCTGAATTGCCGAGAAGTGCACAAACACATCTTCGCCGGTGGAGCGCTGGATAAACCCATACCCCTTCGCTCCGTTAAACCACTTCACAACGCCTTGCTCTTTCACGCGAGACTCCTTTCACCTCTTTGTGTGTAGGCGTTCCGCAAATTGCCTTCTGAAAACGCGAAAAGCTGCCGGCGTCCAGGACGCGGGGCAGCTCTTGTTTCTCAGGGCTCAGTGCGGAACAGCGAAACCAGAACATCAAAAACGGCCTTCCAAACTCGTGCTTCGCGTGGGGCTGCACAAGCCCCCTACGTTCTCCTGTTATGGCAGGAAACCGTCCTAAGTGCAACACAAAATTACGTTACAGCCGTCTTCTCCACTTGTTCGGCCCAGCCGCATGACCCCTTGTGGGGAGTGGAATTGCTGATTCGCGTTGTTACGATCGCCTCGGGAGCCATCGGCTATGGCGATGCTTACGCTCTTTCCTCAAAAGCCCGCCGAGGCCGTGTCATCCGCGGCTGCGCCCCTGCGCGGCCTTGCGGAGCACGCCTCCATCGCGGAGCGAACGAAGGCCCTCGTCCGCTATCTTGCACAGACCGAGGTGCACACCTACGCCTTCAGCGTCGCCGCCAACGTCATCCTCTCGCTCTTTCCCTTCATTGTGCTCATGCTCACGCTCGCCCGGCAGGTCTTCCACTCGCCCGCCATGGTGGCCGTCATCGCTGACGAGATCCGCTACTTCCTTCCCGCTGGGCAGGACTTCGTCATCCGCAACATGACGATCCTCTCTCGCTCCCAGGGCGGAGTGCAGATCGCCTCCATCGTGATGCTGCTCATCTCGTCGACCGGCGTGTTCATGCCGCTTGAAGTCGCGCTGAACCAGGTCTGGGGCGCAGGCAGGAACCGCTCCTACCTGATGAACCAGCTCGTCTCGCTGGGGCTGGCGTTTGCCATCGGCACCCTCACGCTCACCTCTATCGCGCTCACCGCAGCGCAGCATAGCCTGCTCAGCTTTCTTTTTCTCGGCAACACGGACAACATGGTCTTCAACTTCCTGGCGCACTGGTTGCTGCAGATCTCCGCCGTGGTCATCAGCGTGCTCATCTTCCTGCTGATCTACTGGGTGCTGCCCAATCGCCGACTGCCGATCATGGCCGTCGTGCCCGCCGCCGTTACCACCGGCTTGGTGTGGGAGGTGGCAAAGCGCGTCTACATCGCGGTGCTGCCGCTGCTGGACTTTCGTTCCGTCTACGGCCCGTTCTCCGTCTCTGTTTCGCTCATGATGTGGGCCTTTGTCAGTGGCCTGCTGATGCTCGCCGGCGCTCATTACTCTGCGTCGCGCCATGCTCTCAGGCTGGCACGCGAGGGCGGCCTTCGCCGCCTCGGCGATGCGCCAGCCGACGTCTAGCCTGGTCGCGTCAGCTAACTTCTCTCATCTCGGCCGGACTGGCGCGAAGCCGTGGAGAGCCCGCCTTTCTTCAAGTTGCCCAAGAATCAAGACGTGAGCGACCGAAGGCAGCGAACCCGACAAAACGCGCAGCCGGCGCATCCGCCTGGACGGCCAGTCCGTTACACTCGCCCTGAGTATGCCGAACCTCTTTGCGCGCGCAGAAGCCGCCGTCCTCAGGCCCGTCCACCGGCCACCGCTCTCCGGCGTGGCGGAGCACGGTGCTTTCTGGTCGGCTGCGGCGCTTCTGGTGCTCATCCTATTGCGCTTTCTGCCGGGAGCGCCGGGGATTTTCAGTACGCTGGCGATGTTCATCGCCGTCCCGGTGTGGCTCGTTTTCACCTGCATCATCCTCTATCGCTGGCTGGTCAATCATGTGCTGTGGAAGGTCCGCAATCGGCTGATCGTCACCTATCTGCTGATGGGCCTGGCCCCGGTGGTGCTCTTCGTCACCCTTGCGACAATTGCCGCATACGTCTTCTCCGGCCAGTTCGCCACTTACGCGGCGACCTCCGAACTGGACTCGACCCTCGGCCGCTTAAGCGCGGAGAATCAGGCCTTCGCGGTCCACGTGGCTCATGCTATCGCCCGCGCGCCCTCGGCGAACTCGGTTGAGCTGGCTGACTACGAAGCCGCCAATCACGGCATCCCGAGCCGTCTCCTGGTCGATGCGTGGGTGAGCACTCAGACCGACCATCGTCATCTTTTCCTCATCAGCGACGGCAGGGAACTACCGCAGCATGACGCCGATGACCCGATCGACTATCCCGCCTGGTCGCGCGATGGCTTCCGCGGCGTTGTGCTCGACCGCGGCCGCCTCTTCCTCCGCGCAGTGAACATTAGAACTGTCGCCGGCCATCAGGTGACCTTTGTCTCCAGCGCTCCGCTTGATCCCGCGACCGTCAACCAGCTCGCGCAGGGCCTCGGTCTGATTCACCTCATTCCGGATGTCAGCAAAGCCTTCCAGGAGGACAAAGAAAAAAACCCCCGCCGTGTCGGCCGTCGCGCTACGCCAAGAGAGCTGGCTGCCGAGACCTCCGGCACCATCAGCGGCGGAATACTTCCGTCCAGAAGCTTCCTGCTGGATCGGCAAATTACCTTCTCCGCTCCGTTGACGACCACAGAATGGGAGAACGGAAAGCACCTCACCAGCCTGCTTAGCGTCACGTCTCGGCCTGCGTTGCTCTACGCGCATCTCTTCGGGACGGCGGTCGTCGTCGGCAAAGTCATCCGCTACGGCCTCATCGCCCTGGCGACGATCTTCGCCATCCTTGAGCTGATTGCCTTCATTATGGCAGTCCGGCTCAACCGCACCATCACCAATGCCGTCGCGGATCTCTACCGCGCCACCGTCGCCATCGACAGCGGCCACTTTACGCATCGCATCCGGGTGCAGCGGCACGATCAGCTTGCCGCGCTCTCCACTTCGTTCAACACCATGTCCGAGTCGCTGGAGCGCCTGCTGGAACAACAGCGCGAAAAGGAGCGCATGCAGAGCGAGCTCGAGATCGCGCAGGAGGTGCAGAACAACCTGTTCCCGCAGGGCCAGGTCGAGATGCCGGGACTGGAGCTGCATGGCGTCTGCAAACCGGCGCGTACCGTTTCCGGCGACTACTACGACTTCCTCATCATGGGCGAGAGCGAACTGACGCTTGCGATGGGAGACATCAGCGGCAAGGGCATCTCCGCCGCATTGCTCATGGCCTCGCTGCACTCAGCCGTGCGCGCCTACCGCTTCGCAGGCGAGGACTGCAGCGACGGCGGCGGCACTGACCGCTTCTTTCAGGGCGGCGCCACCTTCAGCTCACCGGGCAAGGTGCTCAGTCTGCTCAATCGCCATCTCTACCGCAGCACGCAGCCGGAAAAATACGCGACACTCTTCCTCGCGCACTACAACACCAACACGCGTGAGCTGATCTACTCGAACGGCGGCCAGCTCCCGCCCTTCGTGCTCTGCTCCAACGGAACGGTCCGCCGCCTCGATCGCGGCGGCTCCGTCGTAGGCCTGCTCGACGGCCTCTCCTATGACGAAGGCACTGTCACGCTCGATCCCGGCGACATCCTTATCGCCTACAGCGACGGCGTGACCGAGCCGGAAAACGAGTTCGGCGAATTTGGAGAAGAGCGCCTGATCGAGATGGTCGAGCGCCATCGCCATCTTCCGCTGGCAGCAATTTCTCAGCAGGTGCTGCAATCGCTTCGCGCCTGGATCGGTGAGCAGGAGCAGCCGGACGACATTACTCTCGTGCTGGCCCGCCAGGCCGGGAACCACAGCAACGGCAACCGACCCGTTGTCGAAATCTCATCATGAAAACAGCAAGTCAGTTGTCATCCTGAGCAAAGCGAAGTACCCGCCCTGAGTTGTCGAATTGACCTGCAGTTTTCATTCGAGCGGCCACATCACTGAGCACAAGCAACCAAAGGGAGGCGAGCCCAAAGGCACACGCCGATGCCGTGGTCGTCCGAACGGCCAGTTCTCACCAGCGCAGCAACACCAATTGCGCGCAGAAGCCCGGCCCAAGAGCGGCCAGCACGCCCCAGGTGCCTGGCGCGGGCCGCCGGTTCTGCATCACTTCTTCCAGTACCAGCAGCACCGATGCCGACGAGAGATTCCCAACCTCGCGCAGCGAATCCCATGACGCAGCGCACGCCTCGCGATCCAGCCCAAGCGACTCCGCCATGGCATCCAGCACCTTCGGGCCGCCCGTGTGCAGGACCCAATTGCCAATGTCATCGCGCCCCAATCCATTGCGGCTCAGCAGCGCATCCACGTCGCCCGGCAGTTTCGCGCGGATGATCGCCGGCACCTCGGGCGAAAGAACGATGCGAAATCCCTCTTCGGAAATATCCCAGCCCATCGCATCTTCAGTATCCGGATAGAAGCTGGACGCCGTGTCCACAATCGCCGGCCCATCGGCAACGACGTCATCGCCGGCCACAACCACAGCGGCTGCGCCATCGGCAAACAATCCTGACGAGATCAGGTTTGCAATCGAGAGATCGTTTCGCTGCCATGTCAGCGAGCACAACTCAACCGAAAGCAGCACCGCAACCCGTTCCGGATAGGCGCGAACGTAGTCCGCCGCCTGCGCTATACCCGCCGCGCCTGCCACGCAGCCCAGCCCGAAGATGGGCGTCCGGCGAATGTTCAGCGGCAGATGCATTCGATTCGCCAGGTGCGCATCAAGCGACGGACTTGCGATGCCGGTGACGGAGACCGTGAGCAGCGCGCTGATGCGATCGCGTCCCATGCCCGCGCGCTGGAGTGCCAGATCGATGGACTGCTCGCCCAGTTGCTCCGCATGTTCCAGCCACAGCCGGTTCGCATCACCCCACCGCGTCAGATTTTCGTAGTCGGCGAGCGGCATCACCATATGGCGCGTTTCCACGCCAACTCGCTGATGGAATCGTGAGAGCAGTGCCGGATTGTCCAGTTTGCCTCGCCATTGCCCAGCGAGTGCCTCAAAGATTTCCTGTTGGGTAAAGCGATACGGAGGCAGCGCGCGCGCCACACCGGCAATCTTCATAGTCCTCTTTCTCGATGTCCGCTCGCAGCGAGAGGAACGGGCCAGGTACGCCGTTCACTTCCCGCCTCGGTGTTTCCAATCATGCGCCCAGCCGGCAACATCAACATCGCAGCTAGCGAGATCCCAGGTTTTTGGAGAGCAAGGCTCCCCCAGCTCTGCTCTCCCAGATGGAGGCGCAGCAGCGCAGCAAAACTCTCCGGCCGATCTGCCAGCGCGGCGATGAACCGCGTCCGCAGCCGCGGGCGACGATCAAGCATCAGCAGAAGCCGCGCCATGCGCCGCGGATTTCTGGCGATGCGCCGATGCGCCGCCGCATAACCTTCCGGCTGGCCGGCCGCGACGGCATCAGCCAGCGCGCGCGCCTGGCGGAACGCGCTCAACAATCCTTCGCCGGTGATTGCGTCCACCGATCCTGAGGCATCACCGAGCACAGCGATATTGTCGCGCACCACCTGGTGAAGCGTGCGGGTTTTCGTAATCGCTCCTCGTGGATTCGATGTCGCCGCGGCATTTGCAAGCCGCCGCGCAACCTCGGGAAATTCGGGCAGAGCATCGCATACCCGGCGTCGGCAATGAGACGTGAGCAGCGCCACATTCACTTCATCCTCGCCAATCGGCGTCACGTAAAGCTGTTCGCGTTTTCCCCAGTGCACTTCCACGCGGTCGCTCCGCGGAGCGCATTGGGGCACGCATCGGAAGGCCTGACGGCTCGCGTACCGTGTACCGAAGCAGCGCTGTTCGTGGAAGCCCGCGGCCAGGGCAAGCGTGGAGCAAAGACCATCGGCAATCACAAAAAAATCCGCATGAATCGGCGAGCCTGCGGCGGCAAACCCATTTCCCGGCCGCGCTTGGACAACAGCGCCCCAGTGCAGCGCGATTCCCATTTCTGAGGCGCGGGCTGCCATGCGGCTGTGCAGCCGGGTGCGGCGTATGCCCAATCCTCTCCCGTTGCTGAACGTGCCATGCGCGGCGCAGGACGCATCGTGGAAAGAGATGCCTGCAAACTCGGCGCCATCTTCGCTACCGAGCGTTGTGCCAAACCCATGCAGCAGTCGGACTGTCTCCGGCATCAGGCCCTCGCCGCATGCCTTGTCGATCGGGGGACGCTGCGCATCATACAACGCAACGCTGCAGCCCCGTTGCCGCAGCGCCAGCGCGGCCGCCAGTCCGGCAGGGCCTCCGCCTAGCACCGCAACGTCCATTTTGCTCATTCGACCGTCCATCCAATGCAAGTGAGACGCTGTCGAGGCGCAAAGCGTTACGTCATCGGATTGTCACTGTCTCGTATCGCGATTGCTCTATGGAAAGACTTGTTGAAGAAGAGTGGCTGGACCAGGACCACTGCGCGCCGCAGGAGATCGAGATGTCTCTGCGCTCGATGCGGCTTGTGAATCGTCGTTTCGGAGGAGACCGGCTGCACGCGCGGCTGCTCGCTCGCGCTCTCACGCGGGTGCCGCGCGAACAGCGGCCTCACATCCTGGAGGTAGCCAGCGGAGAGGCAGAGGTGCTGCGGACAGCTCTCCTGCGACTGGGAACTCTCGCGGATGTCACTCTGCTCGACCGTCACCCACAGCATCTTCCAAACCCGCAGACATGGCCGCCAATGCTCGCTGCGCCACAGGTCGTGTCGGGCGATGCCCTCGACCTCCCATTTCCCGATGCGAGTGTCGATGTCATCTCCTGCTGCCTGTTCCTGCATCATCTGGAGCCGCACCAGGTCATGCGCTTTCTCGCCGAGGCGCAGCGCGTCGCGCGCGTTGCGGTCATGATCAACGACCTCGAGCGGGTCTCCATCCACTACCGCTTCGCGCAGCTCAACAGCCTTTTCGACGCGAGCCGCATCTCGCGTCACGATGGCCCGGTTTCCGTGCGCCGGGCATACACCTTCCGCGAAGTGGAACGGATGCTCGCAAACACCGGCTGCAGCTTTGTTCTGGAACGCGCGTGGCTCTATCGGCTCGGCGCGGTGCTCTGGTGCGGGCAGCGTAAATAAGCCGCTGAGAGCGCATGAGCAACCAAAGGGAGCGAGCCGCACAACACGCGCCGCAGGCGCTTACGCTCAGACGGCGAGTCTCTAGTGCACCAGAAAGGCCTTCACGGCAATACTGCTGGGCTGCTTCCCCAACGGCAGCAGCGTGAACAGCGCGCGCGTCTTGGTGCGGACCACCGCCAGGTCGTTCGACCGTGAATCGACCACCATTAGCAGGTGCCCGGCGCTGGAGAGCGCGACCGCATCCGGCCCTTCGCCAACCGGCACATTTTCGACCAGCTTGCCATCGTCGATGCTGTAGAGGCTCACGGTGCTGCTGCCGAAATCTGTGATCCACAGCAGCGCGTTGTCCTTCGTGACGATTCCCTGCGATGGGTGCATGCCGACTTGATATGTGCCGCCCACCTCGCTCGTCCCGGTGGCAATTTCGGAGATGGAGTTCCCGTCGAAATTTGTCGTGAACGCCTCGCCGCCATCAGGCTTCAGCACGACACTAGTCGGCGTGGCGCCCACGTCCAGAAGCGCCAGCAGGCGGTCCGGTTTGGCGCTCACGCCGGCGCTCGCCGTGCGCACGAGTCCGATCACCATGATCTGATGTCCACCGGAGCAGGCGATGAAGGCCTTTGTCGAATCGGGCAGCATCGTGATCGCTGTCGCACCGGGGCATCCGGAGAAAAAGGCGCGCACCCGGGCCAGTTTCGGATCGACGATGCTCACACTGCCGCTCTTCTGATTGCTCACTACAATCGCGCTGCCATCCGGCGCGATGCGCGCTATGCCCGGTCCTTCGCCCACGCCGATGGTTGCCGTCACCTGTCGCCGATCGAGATCGATGACTGAAATATCGTTCGCGCCCGAATTCGCGACATACGCAGTGCGGCCGTCGGGAGCGACATCGATCGAGTAGGGAAGCCGGTCAACGGCGATGGTTGCCACAACCTGATTGCTCATCGTGTCGATCACGCTCACCGATGCCGAGTCCGCGTTTACCGCGTACACCTCATTGCGCGCCGGATTCGCGGCAATGCCCACCGGGCGCCGGCCCACGGCGATTACGCGGTCCTGCCGCACGTTCACGATGTCGAGTACCGTCACCGTGTTGCTGCCGCTGTTCGTTACATAGGCAAATTCGCGGTAGTTCTTCGCGTAGACAGGGAAGTCCTGCTTGCGGCAGCCGGCGAGCGCGATGGAGGCGAAAACGCCGAAGGCGAGGCACACGCCGCGCGCTCCGCGGCGGAGATTGCTAGCGCGCCGCAGGGTACGCAGCCCCTTGGAGCGCCATCACCGGGATGCCCCCACTTTGATACCGAGTGGAATGCGTCGGCCGACCACTTCGGCAATCTGCGAGCACTCGTCCATCATCTGCGCAAACTGCTCCGGATAGATCGACTGCGCCCCGTCGGAGAGCGCCTTGTCCGGTGCGTGATGCACCTCCACAAGCAGACCATCGCACCCGACGGCAACTGCCGCGCGCGCCAGCGGCAACACCTTGTCCCGCTTGCCGGTGCCGTGGCTTGGGTCCACCAGTATCGGCAGATGGCTCAGCCGCTGGACCGCCGGAACGATGCTTAGGTCCAGGGTGTTGCGCGTGTGGTCGGTAAAGGTGCGGATGCCGCGCTCGCAGAGCGCCACTTGGTAATTGCCTTCGCTCATCACGTATTCGGCTGCCATCAGCAGCTCTTCGAGCGTTGCGGAGAGCCCGCGCTTCAGCAGTACCGGCAGCTTCGAGCGCCCCGCGCGCTTCAGCAGGGAATAGTTCTGCATGTTGCGCGCGCCGATCTGGATCATGTCGGCATATTGCTCGACCAACTCCAGGGACTCGTTGTCGAGTGCCTCGGTCACGATGCGGAGCCCGAAGCGCTCGCGCACCTCCGCCATGATCTGCAGAGCGGCCTCGCCCATCCCCTGGAAGGCATACGGCGAGGTGCGCGGTTTGTACGCGCCGCCTCGGAGAAACTGCGCTCCCGCCTTCGCCACCTGCTCGGCTACCGCGAAGGCCTGCTCGCGGCTTTCGATGGAGCACGGGCCGGCCATGACAACGAGATCACGGCCGCCGATCGTGGCATCTGTGCCCGGGAAGCGGATGACCGTGTTCTCTTCCTTCACATCCCGGCTGACCAGCTTGTAGGGTTTCGAGACCTTGATGACCTCTGCTACGCCGGCCATCTCGGCAAGGGCATCCTGTTCCACTGCACCCTGGTTTCCGGTGATTCCGATCGCGGTCCGTTGCGCCCCCGGCATGGGGTGGGGGCGGTAGCCCAGGGTTTCTATTTGCTCGCAGACGGCCTGGATTTCCTCGGCCGTTGCATGCGGTTTCATCACTACGAGCATCGTGGAAGTGTCCTCTCCGGAACCTTCAGTGTACCGGCGCGCCGGCGGATTGCAGCCCGCTAAATCCAAGAAACCCGAGCAGATAGCGGGAGGAGGCCAGCGTTACACAAAAGTGTAAGTGGAACTTTTTCCGCTTGATTCTCGTCATCATCCAGTACAACCTTAAGGAAGCACTTAGCTTTCAGGCTGGTTACGGGCCCCTAAAGAGTCGTTAAAAGTAAGTAAGGGCGCTGCTATTCTGCTGATCTTCCTTGGCGCAGGAACACATTTTTCTACGGGGGTCCTAAAAGTGCGTCATTTCTATCGCACCCTGCTCGTCCTGCTTACGGTCGCACAGTTTATCGCGTTGGCGGCTGCATTCCAGAAGCCGGCCTACGCCTACGCCGATCCCGGCTCGGGCCTGCTGTTTCTTCAGGTAGCCGGTTCTATGCTCGCCGGCGCACTGTTCATCGTTCGCTCCAAATTGAGCAAGCTCTTCCGCCTTGGCAAGAACCACGTCGAGGAGCCGGCTGTTGAGCCGGGCCAAGAAATCCAGCAATGACCCTCAGTGCCGCCGCGCCCCGCGGGACCTTTCGCGATCCTGCGGGTTCGCTTTATTTCGACGAGACCAAAGTATTCCGTCACGTTCGTCCCGCCTTTGTAGCGGAGGCGGAGTCATTTCTCGAGTCGCCGCTCGCGCGCAAATGGATGAAGAGCGGGCGCATGGTCTCGACCATCATCGCCGCCCGCGACGGGGACGGCTCGTTGCTGCTTGAGCACGAGCGCATCGAGTACCCGACCTATCCGTGGGAGTGGACGCCCGGGCAGTGGGCCGCGGCAGGTGAACTGACGCTCGACCTTTGTGAGGAGTCGCTGGCCGCCGGCCTCATCCTTAAAGACGCGACGCCGCTCAACGTTCTCTTCCGAAACGCAGATCCGGTCTTTGTCGACGTGCTCTCGTTCGATAAGCGCACGCCGGGAAATCCCATCTGGCTTGCGTACGGTCAGTTCGTGCGCACCTTTCTGTTGCCGCTCGCCGCAAATCGATATCTTGGATGGCCGCTGGCCGCTTCCATAGAGCGCCGTGACGGTTACGAGCCGACAGATCTCTACCCGCACCTCCCGCTGCGCCGCCGCTGGACAGCGCCGCTGCGGTCGCTGGTCACGCTGCCTCATCTGCTGGAGCGCAAGGCGAACGCCTCCGCTGCCGCCGGAGCCAGCCCCGTCCGGCAGCAGGCGCCTGACGTCGCTACTCATGTGCTGCGCGGCACGCTGAAGAAGTTGCGCCGCACGCTCCGTGCGCTCACGCCGCCGCCGCGCGCCTCCCGCTGGAGCGACTACACCAGTACGGCAAGCCACTACAGCGCGGAAGACCACGCGCGCAAGGCCGCGTTCGTCGAACGTGCGCTCGCCCAGGCGGCCCCGCAACGCGTGCTCGACGTCGGCGGCAACACCGGCCATTACTCGCGTATCGCCGCTGCTGCCGGAGCCCGCGTCGTCGCATGGGACACCGATGTGCAGGCCGCGGATGCAAACTGGCGAGAAGCGCGCGCAAAGAACGAGTCCATCCTTCCGCTCGTCGCCAACATCGCCCGGCCCACCCCTGCGGTCGGCTGGCAGAACGCCGAAAGCCTTAGCCTGCTGGAGCGCTCCGAGAGCGCATTCGACTGCATCCTCATGCTCGGTGTGATCCACCACATGCTGCTCATCGATCAGATACCGCTAGCGGCGATCTTTGATCTCGTCCGCCGCCTCACTACGCGCTGGGCGATTATCGAGTGGGTGCCGGCCACCGACTCGCAATTCTTGCAGCTCTGCCGCGGCCGTCAGGACATCTACGGCCACCTGGATGAGAGCGCTTTTCTTGCCGCTGCGGATCAACACTTCGTGCGGCGACTTGTAGAAAATTTGCCCAATGGCCGAAGTCTCTGGCTCTTCGAGACCAAGTGAAGCCAAAGCCATTCCTCCAGGGGGCCGGGTTCGCTACTCTCTTTATCGCCCCCTTTGCCGGGGGCTTTCTTACCCCGACGTTGGGAGATGCCTACCACCGCGTCCATCCGCTGACCAGCATCTACCGCGCGATTCTGATCGCAATACTCCTGCTGTGGCTCGTCGGGTCTGTGGGCTTCCTGTTACTGGAGCGCCTCCCCGAGCGCTGGAGGCGGATGCTCTGGCTCATCCCCCTTATTTTGCTTCCGAAGCTTTTCTTTCGCGGCGTGACGGGCGCCTTAGCCGACTCGCCATATCTCGCTTTTCAGTCACTGCGTGCGGGGCACTTCTTCACACTGGCGGCTGCGATCGCTAGCGTGATACTGCTTCTGTTTCGTCCGGCGATGCTCGATCGATTCATCGCGGGCAGCCGCGCCCTCTATGTGATCGCGGCATTTGGCTTGCTCGTGATCGTGCCCCGGATCGGATATCAATCGCTCCGCTCGGAGCCGCGCGAGGCCTGCAGCTTTGTGCGGGCTCATCTTCCTGCAGTCTCGCCAGCAGCGCCGCGCGTCGTCTGGATTCTGATGGATGAGCTTTCCTACGATCAGGCGTTTCCATCCAGGCAAGCCGACGTTCTGCTTCCGAATTTCGACAGTCTGGCGAAATCCAGCATGGTCTTCACGCAGATGCGTCCAACTGGAGACATGACGGAGAAGGTGCTGCCAGCACTTTTTCTGGGCAAGCCGGTCCTGGATTTGCGCAAACGCTATCCCGGCCCTCCTAGCTACCGCTCCGTGGCCCAGGGCCCGTGGCGGCCGTTCAACGAATACGACACCATCTTCGCGGATGCGCACTCGCTTGGCTGGACTACCGGCGTTGCGGGTTGGTACAACCCCTATTGCCGGCTCTTACCCGATGTGCTTGACCGATGTTCGTGGGAGGCTACCGGTCCCAGCGTTCCGAACATCAGTAGCCGCCTCGGTTCTACCAATTCGGTCTGGCAGAACCTGCTGCTGCTGGCTCCGCTAGATCTGGACTTGCCTTCTCTCATGCACGGTCCCCTTCTCTCCGGCAGCGATCTCCATCGCAGCATCTATGTCGATGTGATGGCGCAGTCGGAGAACCTCATTCAGGACGGCAGCATTCGTTTCATCTTCCTGCACCTGCCGGTGCCGCATCCGCCCGGCATCTACGATCGCGCACATCACGCGATACGCAATCACGGCACCTACCTGGATAATCTCGTGCTCGCCGATGAGACGCTCGCCAGGTTGCGGAGCACCATTGAATCGACGCCCGCTGCGGCGAACACCACGCTGATCGTCTCCTCCGATCATTCCTGGCGGACCTTTTTGTGGCGCAACACCGCGCAGTGGTCAGCCGAAGGGCTGCGCGCCACTCACGGCGGAAAATTTGATGACCGTCCCGTGCTGATCGTCCATCTTCCGGGAAGCGGCACCGGTGACCGCATCTCGAAGCCCGTGAACCTGCTGGCGGTGCATAGTATTCTCGAGGCTCTTCTTCGCGACCAGATCCACACCCAGACGGATCTCGAACACCTCATCGACCAGCCGCCGCAGGAAACGATTGCGGCGCAGGTTCGCAACTGAACAGTCATTCGTTTCGTCTGTCTTGGTATCGGGCTCTTAAGAAATTGCGGTGCAGGCCTGCGCAAGCGCGTTTGCGGGTTCGTATGCCCCGCATCGGTGCCGTTTGAGCGAGGTCGCCTCATGGCATACCTAACCGGGCCCATAACGATGAGCTCATGAGATTGGAAGGGAATTGAAGTCCGACGCATACCAGAAGGAGACGGCGACGGCGGCGGAAAGCGTTTCCGTGGGCCGTTCCCACGGCAAGGCCTCGCAGAAGGCAATCCTCGAGAGCGCCGGTCTGGCCGTGCTTTACATGCTCCCGATCGCCGATGGCTTCGTCAAGACCTGGCATGTGAACTCGTTCCATCACGCGCACCCGGTGGGAAGCATCCCGCGCGCGATTTTCTTTCTTACGCTGCTGGTCTGGGTGCTGGCATGGTTGGTGATCACCGCGTTCGACCGGCTGCCGCGGCGCGGGCGCAATGTCGCGTGGATCGCCCTCGGTGTTCTTCTCGTGTGGCTTCTCGGTCGCATTGGCGCAGTTGTTTTTGGCGCGCATCCCGCGATCGCTCTGCGTACTCTGCTTGTCTCGCACCTCGGCGTCATCTGTTTGCCGATTGCGCTGTGCATCCTCTGGAAACTGCAGCCGAAAATTCTGGGGCAGGTTCTCGGCGCGGTCCGCATGGTCTTCACCATTGCCGCATTCGGCATGATTATCCTTCTGCCGAAACTCGCCTGGCAGGCTCTGCGCTTCGAAGCGCCGGAGCAGACATCGTTCGTCAACCCGTCGCTCCAGCCCGCGACATCGCCTCAACGGCGCATCGTCTGGATCCTCATGGACGAGCTTTCCTATCACGAAGTTTTTGAGCGTCCGCCATCGGGCTTCACGTTTCCCAATCTCGAGCTCTTCGCGCAACACAGCACCACGTTTTCCAATCTGCAGCCAACCGGCTACCACACGGAGGAGGTCATTCCTGGGCTGATCCTTGGCCAGCCGGTTGCCGACGTGGAGCATATCTACGGCCGCCCGTTTCGCTATCGCAGCACATACCGCGGCGCGTGGCATCCCTACGATCCGGCGCGCACCCTCTTCGGTGAGGCGCACCGCCTCGGGTGGACTACCGGCATTGCCGCGTGGTTCAACCCCTATTGCCGCTTTCTACCCGGTGTCCTCGACCGCTGTTTCTGGCAGGACAGCGACGTCTATCCCGGATTGCCGGTGAAGCTCTATTACAACCGCTCCACGCTGGCCAATCTGTGGGCTCTCCTGCCGCCTCATGAGCATTTGGATCCGCTCGCTATCCACCGGATCGACCACGAGACGCACATGCACGACTATGCCGATGTCATGACGCAGTCGGAAAGTCTGCTGCGTGACCAACGCATCCGCTTCGTCATGCTGCACCTGCCCGTACCCCACCCACCGGGGATCTACAACCGCGGCAGCCACGCCCTCGCGCCGGCCGGCAACTACATCGACAACCTCGCTCTGGCAGACGACACGCTCGGCAGGCTGATGAAGATAATCCAGTCCACGCCGGATGCGGATGAGACCTCCGTCATCGTGTCCTCCGACCATTCGTGGCGCGTTGCCGACTGGAAGAAGCTCTCCGACTGGACTCCGGAGGAAGAGCAGATCTCCGGCGAGCGATTCGATCCGCGCCCGGTCTTGATGGTGCACTTGGCCGGCAGTGAAGAAGGTCGAACCATCGCGCGGCCCACGAGTTTGATGGTGGTCCACAGCATTATTGACGCGATGCTGCGCGGGCAGGCGGAGACGCCGGCGGCAATTGCTGCGCTTGCGGCTGCCGAGCCTGCCATCACAGAGCCGGAAGGCGGCTCTGCCTCGCGTGGGTCACCGAACTGAATAATCGTGCACGATCTGCTGCTGGACCTGATTGCGGGCGAGGTGCGCACGCCCGAGGGGTGATTGCCACGCTGCCGTCCGGCATTCCCAGCGTGCATGAGGCGAACTGAGAGGCGAAAATAAAGGCCACCCGCCGGTGGCCTCTGGGAGGCTAGTCGAGATGAGAGCCTTCGGTCTTGCGCCGTTCGGCTGTTTCAGGCGCTGCTCTTGGGGGGCTGCTCCTGACATGACGATCATGCCTCTGCCGGCTTTGGGAATGAATCCCTCTTTCCAGTTCAGATTCTCCCCCGAAGGTGGGACAGAAACTGTTTCTCCGCCTGTGAAACTTCCTGAAATGCCGGTGCGTCTACCGGTTTAGAGTCACGCAAGTGTGCTCCGGCGGACTGCAATCCGCCCTGCGGTACCCTTCCTCGGACAACGAAGCTGTCTCCTCCGAGTCAGCTTCGTTGCTTTTTTCAAGGATCGGGAATTGTTCCACGTGGAACAATTTTCAGCGAAGTGTAGAAACGCGGACTTGAAATGCAAAAATCCGCGGCCAGCCAGCGATACCGCCGCCCTACCTGGGTGGGAGAGCGACTGAGCGAGAGCGATCGGCTCGTCTTTCTGCCCGCCACTTGATCGCGAGAAACCCCACATAGCCCAGTTGCAGTACCCAGGTCAGCACATAGGCCAGCACCAGATGACGATGCGCCATTACTCGTCCTCCTTCCAGGGTGTCGCTTCCAGAGTGGATTCCAAGGCGCGCAACGCCTCATCCTGCTCGCGCAACTGCCGCCGCCGCTCGATTGCATAACGGAAGGCCATGACCATCAGCCCCCAGGCCAGCCATGCCGCCAGGTTCCACCACACGGCGGCCCACATGCTGCGGTCGAGGCCGCCGGTCGCGATCACCGGCGAAGGATGCTGGGTGCGCCACCACTGCGTCGAGTAGTAAACAATCGGCACGTCGGCGTATCCGAAGATCGCGACCACCGCCGCCAGTGTCTGCATCTGCGGTCCCGCGGCGAAGCGCCGCACCAGCAGATACGAGCAGTAGATCAGCCACATGACCAGCGTGCTGGTCAGCCGCGCATCCCAGGTCCACCAGATGCCCCAGACCGGACGCGCCCACAGCGGGCCCTGGATCAGCACTGCGGTGCAGAAGACCACGCCCATTTCCGCCCCGGCGAGAGCGAGTGCATCGGCATTCAACGCGCGTAGCGGATCACGATTGCGTAATGCGAGATAGGCAATGGACGCGGCGAAGCTGATGAAGAAGAAAAAGAACGTCAGCATCGCGGACGCGAAGTGGTAGTAAAAGATCCGCTGGATATCGCCCATCGTGGCCTCGGTAGGCGCCAAATACATCGCCTGATAGAAGGCCTCACCCAAGAGCGCCAGCGTACCCGCCAGCCATATCCACCGAAACCACTTGGTCATCCCCGTCTCCACCCGCTAGTTTACCGTGCCGGGCCGCGGATCGCATCTAAGTTGGGAGCGAAGACTGAAGCGAAAAGCATGGGCCGAAGGAGACCGCCGCTGTGCTCTATGTCCGAATCATCGTTGGCATCGCCCTGCTGCTGATGGCGGCATTCGGTCCATGGATCGGCATCCGCCCGGCAACCCATCCACGCCGCGGCGCGGACGCCTTAGGGCAGGGCAATGCCCACCATGCCCGCACCGGCGGACGGGACCAGAAGATGGCGGCCGTTCTCATCCTCCGCATCTTCGCCGCGATGCTGGGGTTCTGGCTGCTCATCTATTCGATCGCGCAGGTGCTTCATCATCATGGTCATCTGTGATCGCGTGATGGGCTTGCCCGCCCCAGCCAGAGGTGATCTGGCAGGCTACAGGTTCTTCACTTCGCCCCGAATGACAAGAGATGGGGTGTGACGCGGACGAAGGGGGCGCGGGGGGTTTGCTACGAGTGCACGGAATACTCCGCGCACGCTACACTGAACCAGATGCTGCGGCGCGCACATCTCGCCCTCGCGTTGGTCCTCCTGCTCATTCTCGCGCCATTGGCCAGCGCAGCCTGCGGCATCCAGTGCCTCGGCCCAATTTCGCGGCTCACGATGCACGCCGCAGTTTCGCAGCAGCACTGCATACGTGCCTCCGCCTGCTGTCACTCGAGCCGCCCCGCCGTCTGCAGCGCAACACAAGCGCCGGAATCGACCGCCGCATTGCTTTCGAGCAACAGCGCGCCCGATGGTCCCGCTTTCGCGGTGGTAGCGGCATCTCTCTCGCAGAGTTCCGGCATCGGGGCTGCCCATTCTCTCGACAGTTCGCCGCCCGGATCGCCGGATAGCGCCAGCCCGACTCCACTCCGCATTTAGAAAAATCTCCCTTGCTGAAGCGCCGCGCGTATTCGTGCGCGTGGCTGTGCCTTTCTTCTACCAAGCAGGGAATTCAATGAGCAATCGACGCAGCTTTCTCCAGCGTGCCCTCGGCCTGGGCGCGGGCCTTGTTACGGCACCGCGGCTCTTTGCCGACGAAGCCACGCACCGCGGACCGGACTCCGGCTCTGCCCGCCCCATTCTCGATGCCGCACGTGCCGGCGTCGGGGCCGCACGCAACGTCGCGGTCACTACGCCCGATGTCGCCGACCTGCCGTTCACGATGGAGAACGGAACCAAGGTCTTCCGTCTGATCGCTGGGCCGGTGAAGCAAGCGATTCTGCCGAACCGGACGCTTGATCTGTGGGGCTTTAATGGGTCCGCGCCGGGGCCGACTATCCAGGTCAACCAGGGGGACCACGTGCGGGTCCTCTTCGAGAACCATCTTCCCGAGCCGACCTCCGTCCACTGGCATGGCTTCGAAGATCAGAACCGCTATGATGGCCAGCCCGGCATTTCGCAGCAGCCGGTGCGCCCCGGCGGCCGGTTCGTCTACGAGTTCGACATACACCAGAGCGGAACATATTTCTACCACTCGCATATGGCCATGCAGCAGATGATCGGCATGCTTGGCGGCTTCATCATGCATCCCGCCGCGCCCTATCAGCCGCCGGTCGATCTCGACTTCCTGATTCATCTGCAGGAGTATGCCGTGCTCCCGTCGAGCACCATTCCAAACTCGATGAGCATGGAATACAACTGGCTCGTCCTGAACGGCAAAGCCGGCCCGGCGATTACTCCCATGATCGTGCCGCTGGGCAGTCGCGTGCGCATCCGCTTCGTAAACCTGGGCATGGACCACCACCCCATGCACCTGCACGGCCACACCTTCTACATCACCGGCACGGAAGGCGGCCGCATTCCCGAAACCGCGTGGTGGCCCGGCAACACGGTGCTGGTCGGCGTTGCGCAGGCGCGGGACGTCGAGTTCGTCGCCAACAATCCCGGCGACTGGATGGTTCACTGCCACCTGCCCCACCACAACATGAACCAGATGTCCTCCACTGTTGGCCGGATGACGCGTACGGGCCATTCCGGAATGGCTAGCGGTGTCGACATGCAGACCAGCATGGGCATGCTGGAGGGCACGCCGCATGTCCCGATGGGAGAGGATTATGGCCCGTCGATTGGCCGCGGCATGGGCGTTGCCGCCGCGAGCGATATGGCTACGACGAACGGCGCGCTCTCCGAAGATGCCATGCATGAGGCTACCTCCGAAAAGCAAACGGGGCCGCAGATGCAGATGCAATCGAGCGAGATCGCGGCCAACGCCAACAGCGTGCCCAACTTTCCGCAGGACGCCTTTATGGAAGGCAGCATGATGAACATGGATGCGATGGTGGCCACGCCGGCAAATGCGGGCCTGCTGCCCGGATGGAGCGCGCAGATGCAGGGCATGATGACGCTTGTCCGCGTGCTGCCTCGGCCGGATTATGAGCGGATGATGGAGTCCATTCGTAACTATGAAACTGGCATTAACCAAAAGGGAGGCAGCCGGTGAAGATTCTCGCTCTCGCTCTCGGTATGCTCTTCGCCTCCGCCGCACTCGGGCAGTCCACGCCGGACACTATGTCCGGGATGCAGATGCCGTCGTCATCCAACCCCGCCGCTCAGCAGCCTTCCGCCGAACCCGACCCACTGGCCGAAACCACCGGCCGCGCGCGGCTGAGCATGGGTGATCTGCTTGCATCCGCCCGCGGCCACAACCCAACGTTGCGCGCCGCGCGGGCCGCCATCGCCGAGAGTGCCGGGCACGCGAAGCAGGCTGGTGTGCTTCCTAATCCCGTGATCGGCTATGAGGGCGATCAGATTCGCGGCGGCTCCTATGGAGGCGGTGAGCAGGGCGGCTTCGTCGAGCAGACCATCCCGCTGGGCGGCAAGCCCGGCTTGCGCCGCGATGTTTATCGCCAGCAGCAGCGCACCGATGCGCTCGCGCTCTGCGCCGAGCAGCAGTCCGTCGAAGCCGACATTGAGAGCGGCTTCTACGCCGCGCTCGCGCTGCAGCAGGAGATCGACACGCGCAAGCAGCTGAGCGCCGTCGCCGCCGATGCAGCGCAGACCGCGCGCCAACTCGCCAATATCGGCCAGGCCGATGCGCCCGATGTGCTGCAATCCGAAGTTGAGCAGGAGCAGGCCACGCTGGACACTTTGACGTCGGAGCGCCGCTACATCGCGGCCTTTCATCAACTCACTGCAATTGCCGGCGAGCCTGACCTGCCGCTCGCTCAGCTTACGGGCGATCTTAACAGCGCGCCGGGGCAGCCGCCATCGCTCGACACCATCCTTGCGCAAAGCCCCGCCGTACAGCGCGCCGACCAGGCGATCCATGTTGCAGAGGCGCAGTTGCGCAGCGCCCGACGCGAAGTCGTCCCCGATCTCACGTTCCGCGCCGGCGAGCAGTGGAATAACGAGTTGGTTCGGCAGAACCCGAACATGCCGACTGGCGCGCAGTCCTTTGCCTCAGCCTCGATCGACTTGCCGCTGTGGAACCGCAACCGGGGGAACGTCGCTGCCGCTCAAGCTGCTGTTGAACGGGCGCAGGCGGAAGCCGAGCGCGTGCGGCTTGCGCTGCGGCATTCCGCCGCTCCGCTTATCGAGGAATACAACATTGCCGCTGCACAATCTGCTCGGTTTAAATCCGATCTACTGCCACGCGCGCAGCGGGCCTATGAGCTTTATCGCGATCGCTACCGGCAGATGGCTGCGGCCTACCCACAGGTGCTGGTCTCGCAGCGCACGTTGTTTGAATTGCAGCTTGCCTCCGTTCGCTCACTCGGAGAGCAATGGCAGT
This sequence comes from uncultured Acidobacteriaceae bacterium, assembly GCA_963797895.1. GTDB lineage: Bacteria > Acidobacteriota > Terriglobia > Terriglobales > Acidobacteriaceae > KBS-83. The sequence continues at coordinate 302,803 of CAWCRD010000001.1, read as the reverse complement.
CGGCGGCGCGTCTTCGCCATTTCGCTATGGATGGATCATTGGCTGCGGCTGCTACGCCGTAAGTGTGGGCGTCTCAAGCAACGTTCGAGAAGGAGGTGTGGACTACTGCTGTCGCATACGTTCATGAGCAGCTTCTTCCATCAGCTCATGAACTTTGCGCAGCAGGGAAGAGGGGCCTTCGAGATTTTCCATGGCCTCGTCGGAATGACTGGAGCATAGGTCGGGCGTCGATGCATAAAGCACCAGCACCTTCACGCCTGGAGAGTGCTCGCGCACGCGATGCATCATTTCCTCGCATTCGGTGTCAGGCACGGAATGGCACACTACCGCAATGTCGACCGGACCCCCGGCCAGGGCCGCGTCCAGGTCAGAGAGTCGCGTGCATATGTCGACGCTGAACTCCCGCTCCAGAATCTTCTTGCGAGTAAAGAGAAGCATGTCGTCATGCCCGTAACAGAGCAGACGCGGCAAAGCGCTGACCATAATTCACCTGTAAGTCTGTGTATTGTAGCCCGGCCAGGCTTTCACGTGCGTGCGAGCGCCCGCGGCAGGTCTCTGTCTGCAAAATACTTGTCTGCGTGGGCTTGCTGCGTGGCTTCCATGTCATCAGACTGCGCATTGGTCGCAGCCGAGCTCCAGTGGCCGAGTAGCTCAAAGCTTGAATTGCTTGAACGCTGCGGCCGCCGATGCGCGGCCAGCAACAGCAAAGGTAATCGATTGTCTCTTGACACCCCCAAGTTGAGTCTGGCCCAATGTCTCGGACTGCTCGCTGCTCTCGTGGTCCGTGTGCTCCAACAAAGCACTTCCTCGAAAGGAAGGTGATCTTGAAGAAAGTCCTCTGCTCCGGTTTGCTGCTGCTCGCTGCGCCATTGTCGGCCACGGCCTCCAACTCCTATTACCCTGCCCGGCTGGACGACTCTGCCGCCGTTTATCTCACGAAAGAGAATTTTCCCGTCCACGGCGACGGCATCGCCGACGACAGCGCGGCCATCCAGGCCGCCCTCGACAAGGTGGAGGATGAGCACGGCGAAGGCATCCTCTTCGTGCCGGAAGGCAGGTACCGCATCACCCGCACCATTTACGTGTGGCCCAGCGTGCGCATCATCGGTTACGGCCCAACGCGGCCCGAATTCCTGCTCGCGGACAACACACCCGGATATCAGCACGATATCGGATACATGTTTTTCTTCTCCGGCGGACGCCCCGGCGGGCGGCACTGGCATTGGCGCGAGCCCAACGACGCGGCGCGTCCGCCTTTTGCAGGCACAGTTCCACCGACGAACACTGTCGTGGACGCCAACCCCGGGACGTTTTATTCCAGCATGAGCAATGTCGATATCGATCTGGGCAACGGCAATCCTGCAGCTGCCGCGATTCGTTTCCATGTCGCGCAGCACTGCTATCTCGCGCACATCGACTTCCACATCCGGTCCGGCCTCACTGCGCTCAAGGATGTCGGCAATGAAGCCGAGGACCTCCACTTCTACGGCGGCGACTACGGCATCGTCACAGAAAAGCCCTCGCCCGGATGGCAGTTCACGCTACTCGACTCGACTTTCGACGGGCAGCGCAAGGCGGCGATCAGCGAGCACGAGGCTGGACTCACGCTCGACCATGACAGCTTCCGCAATGTGCCCGCTGCCATCGACATTGATCCGCACTATTACGAAGAGCTATGGGTCAGGAACTCGCGTTTTGAAAACATCAGCGGTCCGGCGATCACGATCAGCAACGAGAACAATCCGCGTACCGAGATCAACCTGGAAGACATCGCCTGTCATCATGTGCCGGTCTTCGCGTTGTTGCGCGGCAGCGGTCGGAAGACCGTCGGGCCGGCCGAAGACTATGCAGTCAAGTCTTACTCGCATGGCCTTACTATTCCGGAACCCGGAGAAACCGGCGAGATCCGCACTGGCTTCGACGCACATCCCGTCTCCGCGCTGCCGGCTTGGGGCGACAACATCATCCGTTCACTTCCTTCGATCAGCACATGGGTTAATCTGCGCACGCTTGGCGCAAAAGGTGACGGCGTCAGCGACGACACCCTTGCAATCCAGAAAGCCATCGATGAGCACCCGACGCTTTACATCCCGGAAGGCCGCTATATCCTGAGCAACACTCTGCAACTGAAGCCAGACACCGTCCTGATTGGCCTGCATCCCAGCATGACGCAGTTCGATATTCTCGATGGCACCGCAGCCTTCCAGGGTCCGGGCGCGCCGGTGCCGCTGCTCGAAACACCGCCGGGCGGCCATAACATCGTCACTGGCATCGGCCTCTATACCAACGGCATCAACGATCGCGCTGTCGGAGCACTCTGGCAATCCGGCGCAGACTCGCTGATGGATGACGTGCGCTTCCTCGGCGGCCACGGCACGAATGCTGCTGACGGCACGCGCATCAATCCCTACAACAATACCCACACGGCCGATCCCGATATCCACCGCCGCTGGGATGCGCAATACCCTAGCTTGTGGGTGACCAACGGCGGCGGCGGCACCTTTGCCGACATCTGGACGCCCAGTACCTTCGCGCAGGCCGGCCTCTACGTCTCAAACACCACCACGCCCGGCCGCGTGTATGAGCTTTCGAGCGAGCATCACGTCCGCAACGAAGTGAAACTGGATCGGGTCGAGAACTGGGATCTGATCGCGCTGCAGACCGAGGAGGAGCGCGGCGAAAGCGGCTTCGCGCTGCCGCTAGAAATCTCGCGCTCGCGCAACATCACGGTCGCCAACTACCACGGCTACCGCGTCATCAGCAGCTACCAGCCCTTCTGCTGCGCGGTGAAGGTCTCCGAGTCCTCGGAGATCCGCATCCGCAACATGCACACGGACAGCAACAGTAAGGTCGCGTTCGATAACTCCGTCATCGATGCGACTGCGCACTCAGAAGTGCGGCCACGGGAATTTGCCTCAGTCGATATCCTGGGCCATCCTGGTGTTCCCGGCAATCAGATTCAGCCGCAGAACAACGCCGCCTCCGTCCTCGCACCCGGCGCGGGTGTCGAACGCCTGGCCACGGGCTTCTTCAACATCTCCGGCGCCGCTACGGACAAAGATGGCCAACTCTACTTTGTGGATGCGCACTGGCAACGGATCTATCGCTGGAATCCGAAAACGCGCGAAGCCGTCGTCCTCCGCGACAACCCGCTCGAGCCGGTGAATCTGGTCTTCGATAAATCCGGCGACCTGGTTGTTGTTTCGTATGCAGGGAAGGGCACGGTCTACAGCTTTCGGCCCGACTCGCCGGGCACCGAGATCACCATGCTCACACCCGAGGCCGCCGCCCCGCGTCCCGACATGACTCCGGTGCGCGCTCTCGATGCATGGGAGAGCAACGGCATCGCCACGCCACGCCCCTATCAATACATCTCACCTGACCGCAGTATCTTTATTCCGGCCGCTGATGACTTCGTGGAGGGCACGCTCTCCTGGGGCACCAAAATGGCCGATATTCTGCATGCATTCGGCATTGCCAAAGTTGTGCCGGGCCACCCCTTCTATGTCAGTGACGAGGCGCAGGAGAAGACCTACAAGGTAAATGTCACCAATTCAGGCACTATCTCGGATATGCAGCTCTTTACTGATGCCGGCGGCGAGAGCGTCGCGCAGGACGAGACGGGAAATGTCTATCTCGCCGCGGGTCAGGTGCAGGTCTTCAGCCCAGACGGCAAACGCATCGGGCAGATCGGCGTGCCGGAACGGCCTATCGATCTTGTCTTCGGCGGTACCGACCACCGCACGCTCTACATTCTCACCCACGCGTCGCTCTACGCGGTGAAGACGAAATCCGCTGGTTTGTGAGCGGGCAAAAAATGAAAAGCGGGTAAAAAGCGAAGGGGCGACTTCTCTTGCGAGAACTCGCCCCCTCTTCCGATTCTTCGAAGATCTGGCTCGGCCTCCAGATCGCAACGTCCTGCAATTTCAGTACAGTAAGTGCCTGCAAGCGTTAGCCCGCATTTCCTTACCCTCTGTCACTGCGTGCGTTGCACGAGCTTTCTTGGTTTCATCCAGATGCATTCAGTTTCCTGATTGCTGTGAGGAACCGTTGCCGGTCCTCAGGATGTCCCCTTGTCTGCTCTCCTCTTTAGGAAGATTTCTCTTCCGTTGAGTTGGATATTAGCCCCACTCGCGGGAAGCGCAACACGCGCTCTCACTTTTTCCCGGTGGAAATAGCAGGAGCAATTGTGGGAAAAACGAAATCTGCTCCAGGCATCGTGCAAACTATGCCCCGGGGATCTGTGTCCGGCATCGCGTCATGCGCAATCCCCTCGCCTTTCACCAGCAAGACGTGATAGCTCAGCGGTCGTTCGATCACCCGCTCCACGGTCCATTTTGCCTGTGCCGCCAGAGCCCGGAATGTCTCGATGGTTCGCGGGTGCACCAGAATTCCATGGAGACTTTGCGAAACCCGCATCAGGTCGCTTTCGCGCGTGACCGATCCGACCACGACGGCATCGGCTGCCGTGCCTGCGTGCAGCGCGGCCAGGTTCGCGACAATCTCCGCGTCCGTTCCGTATTCGAAGAGGCCTCCCTCGGAGGAGATTGCGCATGCCGCCTCGCCCGCGTGAAGCTCGTCAAGCGCCTGCCGCAACCGGCTCGCATCCGACCACCCGTAGCGCACGTGCCGCACCGCAACATCCAGCCCATTTAATGGCGCGCCCGGCGTGCGCAGAGCGGCAAGCGCGCGCTGACCAAAAGCCGGACCGGTCTCGTCCAGATCGAAGACCGCAATCACGACCTCGCGCCCCGCCAGCAGCCCCGGCCGTTCCGCCTGAAGCAGAATCAGAGCATTCCAACTGTCGGAAGCCGGGCCGCCCGCGATATTGATCAGCTCCACCGGCCGGCACGCATCCAACCGCATCCCGGCAAGCCCGTTAGCCAGCAGCCGCGCCATATCCTGCAGGCGAACCCGCAAGGCAAATGCTGGAAACGAAGCGGCAATGTGCCGGTCCACCGGACTTGTCTCCGCTGCCCCCAGGTTCTCCGGGCCAAGCTTCAAAATGTAGGTCGGCATCCCGGCCAGGTAGCTGCCGGACGCGGCCCGCAGAGACCGGCCGATGTGCGACTGCTCCAATGCCTGCTGAATAGCGGGGGCCATCACTCTCTGCTGCGCCAGCTCGACAATATGCCGGTCCGCCATGGCTGCAAGCTCGTCGTCCGTAACTGCGATCGCGAAGGCTGGATGGGTGATATCGACGACTGCCAGGTCGATTCCGCCTTCATGCGCCGCATAGAGAATCCGTGGCGTTAAGCCCGATGCCATCTGAGAAGTCTCCCTCAGTCTCCCTGAATTACAGCACACGGTATTTCCGAAAATGCTCCAGCCCTATTCCGCGTGCAGCACCGTCTCGAACAGCAATACGCTCAGCACGGTGAAGATCACGTCGTAGCCGGCGAGCATCTTGATCCAGAGCGCCGGATCGGCTTCGCCGGTCAGCACATCCGTTGCGGCCAGCACCATCGCCAGCAGCGCGGGAATGAAGATGGGGAAGAGCACCAGGGGCAGCAGCAGCTCGCGCGAGCGCGCCCGTAGCGACAACGCGGCGAAGAAGACCCCGTTAGCCACCAGCGCCCAGCTCCCCAGCGGCAGGATGACAAAGAACAGCCATCCATTCCCCAGTGGGTGCAAGTTGTAAAAGACGACGAAGACCGGCGTGAGCACCGCTTCGACGATAAGCACGAAGATAAAGTTCGCCAGCACCTTTGCCAGATAGAGTGCGCTCGCCGGCGCGGGCGACATGCGCTGCGCATCCAGCACGTTGCCGCGCAGCTCGCGCGACCATGCCTGATTCAGCGCCTGCACCGCGGCGAACAGCACGGCGACGCACAACACGCCACCGGCATATTGCCGCGATGTCTCGCGCGTCGGATCGAAAGCCAGCGAGAAGAGCACGACGACCAGCAGCGCGTAGAACAGCATAGACTGCATCGCATCTTTCGCACGCCATTCGATGCGGAGGTCTTTCTGGCAGATGCGCCCACAGAGCGGCGATCACGCGTGATCCCTTGTATCGGCTTTGGTGTTGTCCTTTGTCAGGTCGGCGACGATGGCGCCCGTTGCGCGCAGATAGTCCGCCGGCGCGAGCACGATCTGCACGCCACGATGCCCGGCCGACACCGAGATCTCGTCGAAGAGCTCGATGGTCTCATCGGCAAACGCGGGGTAGTGTTTCTTCGCACCGAAGACGGTGACGCCGCCGCGAATGTAGCCGGTGAGCGGCTGCACCTCTTTGAGCGGGGCCATCTCCGCCTTGCGCACGCCCGCCGCACGCGCGAGCTTTTTGAAATCCAGCTCCGCATCGCCCGGCACGACTGCAAAGACATAGTCGCCGCCGCCGACCGCGCACAGCAGGGTCTTGAATACCTGCTCCGGCGGCATACCGATCTTCGCGGCTACGCTTGTCGCGCGGAGGTCTTCAGGATCGACCTCGTACTCCTGCAGACGATAGGCGATGCCGAGCCCCTCCAGGATGCGCGCGGCGTTGGTCTTCATCGGGCCACCGCGTTCTGCAACGAGCCGTCCTGCATCATCAGCACGACATCCGCCATCGGCTCAGCCAGCTCGCGCTGATGTGTCGTCAGCACGATCGTCCTGCCCGCGCAGCGCAGCTCTGCCAGCAAAGCCAGCATGCGCTCCGCGCTTGCGCGGTCCATGTTGGAGAAGGGCTCGTCCAGCAGCAGCAGCTCCGGTTGGGACACGAGCACGCGCGCTAAGGACGTCCGCTGCCGCATGCCCTGCGAATACTGCCCGACCGAACGAGGGAGCGCCGGGTCAAGACCAACCATGCGCAGCGCACGGTCGCCATCCAGGCAAGCTTGTGCCGCGTAGAGCCGCGCCGTGTAGTCCAGATTCTCGCGTGCCGTCAGCTCGTCGTAGAGCATCGCAGCGTGGCTCATGTAGCCGATGCGGCCGCGGGCCTCTGCTGCTGTCTGGCCGAGCACGCTGACCCTGCCGAGCGTAGGACGCAGCAGCCCGGCAAGCACGCGCAGCAGCGTGGACTTGCCCGCGCCGTTCTCACCCAGCAGCAGATAGCAGCGGCCGCGCTCGAACGTGGCGCTCACGTGACGCAGCGCGGCGAACCGTCCAAAGAGCTTCGATACATCCTCGACTGTGGCTACGGCTGCTGACATGGCTCTCGCAGTATAGCGAGCGCGTCAGTTCGTAATGGCAGGAGTCGGAGTCCGCAACGCGGCCGACTTGGCAGGCGCCGACGGAGTGACGGCCGGCGCGCCGGGCTTCTGCGCCGGGGCATACTTCGATGCGCACTTGGCCTGCAGCTCAGTGGCGTGGAAGACGCCATCGCGGCCGAAGGTGCCGATGGCGAGCGCCTGCGCATTGTCCTTGAAGGTATCGGGCGGCGGCTCACGTTCCGGCGTACTGCACCGGCAGCCGCTTGTCCAGCTCGACCAGAACGAACTGCGCGTGTGTGCCGTTGCGCTCAATGGAGCCGGGTAGCAACATTGCCGGCGACGCGGAGGTGGCGGGTGTACGCCTTGCTGCCCATGCCCTGCAGCTCGGTGATGGTGACGTAGTAGCTCTTGTTGGCCTGAATGCCGCTCACTGCCAGCCACGCGATCACACCAAGAACGATGACGACGGCAAGTCCGATGCGAAATCTTTGGGAGCGCGGTTGCATGGGTAAGTTCAGGTTAGGTCGCCGGGAGACGAGCGTCAAGCGGAGGGATTAGATGCGGGTGGCGCGATATCGGCTGCACGGGAACGGTGTACGCCAACGCCGCTATAATCAGACGAAGACCATTGGATGTTGCGGGCGCGTCTGAAGCGCTCCGGCATTCGTGTTCAGGAGACGCGGATGAGCCACCATGCAGCCAATGAGATCTACGCCACCACAGAGATTCTGAAGCCGCGCGCGCAGTGGATCGAGAAGCGGCGCGCGGAAGTGGAGCGCACCGGCGACCGCAATGTCTCGCAGATGCACTACGCCCGACAGGGGCGCATCACCGAAGAGATGGAGTTCGTCGCCCGGCGGGAGAACCTGGCTGCCGAGCTGATCCGCGCCGAGATTGCTGCCGGCCGCCTGATCATCCCGGCCAACATCAATCACCCGGAGCTGGAGCCGATGGCCATCGGCGTGGCGTCGCGCTGCAAGATCAACGCCAATATCGGCAACTCTGCCGTGACCTCGAACATTGATGAGGAGCTTGCGAAGCTGCATACCGCGGTCAGCTTCGGCGCCGATACGGTGATGGACCTCTCGACCGGCGGCAATATCCCGGAGATTCGCGAAGCCATCCTGCGGCATTCGCCGGTGCCGATCGGCACGGTGCCGATCTATGAGGCGCTGAACCGCGTGAAGCGGCTGGAAGACCTGAACATCGATGTGTATCTCGAGGTGATCGAGGAGCAGGCCGAGCAGGGCGTCGACTACTTCACGGTGCATGCCGGCGTGCTCATCCAATACGTGCCCATGGTGGCGAGCCGCATTACCGGAATCGTCAGTCGCGGCGGCGCCATCCTGGCGCAGTGGATGACGCACCATCACAAGCAGAACTTCCTCTACGAAAATTTCGATCGCATCGTAAAGGTCATGGCGAAGCATGATGTCAGCTTCTCGCTTGGCGATGGGCTGCGGCCGGGCTCCATTGCCGACGCCAGCGATGAGGCGCAGTTTGCGGAGTTGAAGACGCTGGGCGAACTGACCGCACGCGCCTGGCAGGACGATGTGCAGGTGATGATCGAAGGCCCGGGCCACGTGCCGCTCGACAAGATCAAGGAGCAGGTGGACAAGGAAGTCGAGTACTGCTTCGGCGCGCCGTTCTACACGCTCGGGCCGCTGGTCACCGACATTGCTCCGGGCTATGACCACATCACCAGCGCCATTGGCGCGGCGATGATCGGCTGGCATGGCGCTTCGATGCTCTGCTACGTCACGCCGAAGGAGCATCTGGGCCTGCCCAATGAAAAGGATGTGAAGGACGGCATCATCGCCTACAAGATTGCCGCCCATGCCGCGGATGTGGCGCGGCATCGGCCCGGCGCGCGCGACCGCGACGACGCTATCAGCTATGCGCGCTATACCTTCGATTGGGAGAAGCAGTTTGCGCTCTCGCTCGACCCGGAGACCGCGCGCGCCATGCATGACGAGACGCTGCCCGACGATTACTACAAGGAAGCGGCATTCTGCTCGATGTGCGGGCCGAAGTTCTGCTCCATGAACTGGTCCAGCAAGGTGGATACCTTTAACAAGGAAGTGCATGGGCTGGAGAAGAAGGACCTCTCCGAACTGGTGGTACTGCAGGCGCAGCAGCTCGCAAGTAAAAATTAACAGGCCGGTTATTCGGCATTCGCGCACGTCATGGATTCTGTGGACGATGCCGCGGCGGCAGCTTCCGCATCTGGCCGTTCTGCGCGTGAAAGGCTTCGCACGATCCGGCGTCGAAGGCCCTTTGCGCATCTCAAAACCGGAAAGGGTGAACGGTGGCGGGAGAGTACACGACTGAGTTGGACGGCCGTGCCGAGCCGCTATTGGGTCCTGAATTCGGAGCGGCCCGGGAATCGCCGGTCCATTCGGATACGAGCCGCCGCAAGCTGGAGTCGAAAGCGATCGACGGGACGATTTTCGTCGGACTGACGACTGCAGCGAGCATGGCTCTCCGGCTAGTGAACAGCCTGGTGTTCGCGTGGCTCTTTGTGCCGGCATATTTCGGGCTGCTCGCCCTGGTGACCGCGATCATCGTCGGCCTGTATCTGTTCACGCACCTTGGCCTGCAGGACAACGTCATCCAGAATCCGCGCGGCGACGAGCCGAGCTTCGTGAATACAGCGTGGACGCTCGAATACATCCGCGGTTACGTAGTCGCGGCTGGTTGCTGGATTCTTGCATGGCCGCTCTCACACTTTTACCGCCAACCGCTGATGATGCCGGTGATGGTGGTGCTGGGTTTCGGCTGCATTATTGGCGCGCATGTTTCGCCGGTCACGCTCAGCATGGCTCGGCATCTGCGCGTGCGCGAGCTGACGCTGCTGGAGCTCTTCAACCAATTCGTCACATGCATTGTGACGGTTGGGTGGGCGCTGATCAGTCCTACGATCTGGGCGCTGGTGGGCGGCCGGGTTATCGCGGAAGCGATACGTTGCGCAGCAACCTATTGGTTCAAGCCATTTACCGCGCCTAAATTTGCGTGGGACCGAAGCGCAGTCAAAGAGATCGTCAGATTCGGCAAGTGGATATTATTGGGCACCGCGCTGACGTTTCTGGCGTCCCAGTCGGACAAGCTGATACTGGGCAAACTCATCACGCTGAGTATGCTCGGCCTGTACGGTGTGGCGTATTCGATGTCGGACATTCCGCGGCAGATCATCAATCAGTTCTGCACGAAGGTAGGCTTTCCCTTTCTGGCTAAGTTCCAGGAATTGTCGCGGCCGGAGTATCGGGCCCAGTTTCTGAAATACCGGAAGCTTGTGCTCGCGGGCGGCGCGCTGCTACTCACGTTTGTTATTTGCGTCGGAGACATTTTCATCCGGCTCGTCTACAACCACCGGTATCACGATGCGGCATGGATGGTGGGCATTCTTGCGCTGGGCCTGTGGCACACGCTGCTCTACAGCACCATCAGCCCTGCGATCTTTGCTTTGCAGCGCTCGCATTACAACGCCTTCGCGCAGGCGGTGTACTGCGTCACGCTCTTTGCTGCTCTGCCGTGGGGCTTCCACCATTACGGCATCATCGGCGTGCTGGTCGCGGTAGCAGGCTCGGACCTGCCGATGTACTTCTGCTTCCAGTACGCGGCATTCCGCGAGGGCATCAATACGGTGATGCAGGACATGCTGCTGACGGTGTTCTTCGTCGCGGTGCTTTCGGGCGCGCTTTTTCTGCGGCATGCACTCGGCTTCGGATCACCATTTCCGGCGCATCTGATGTAAAGGATTCATTCGCCAGCCGCTGCTTTCAGGTCTCCGGATGCGCGATCGAGAGCCGCTGTCAGATCGTTCAGCTCCTTCTGCGCACGGTTACTGTCTTTGGCATCGATTGCCTCATTCACGCCGGGGATCACGACGGCTGCATAGCCTGTGTACTCGCCCGGCGCGTAGATCGTGTGACGGAACCAGGGCCTTCCGGGGAGGCCCTGCGGGTCGAGCAAGTCGCCTTCGACCTGGCGGAGCTTGCTGTTCAATGCATTCAAATCGCCGGAGGCCGCCTTCTGGCGCGAGGAAAGTGACTCTGCATTGGTCAGCATTTTGCCGGCAGCGGCGTTTGCCTGGTTGAAGTCCAGCCTGATCCCGGTCTTGCCGGATTTCGTCTCCGCCTCTTTCAGATAGGAGCCGATTTCTTTGGCATACGTCACGTAGTCATATGGGAGCACATCGGCATCTGCCATGTGCAGCACTTGCAGCCCGAAGATGCGGGCCTGTTGCTGCTCGTAGACAAATGTCGGATCGGCGAAGCGGGTGAACCACGCATAGTTGTCGAAGACGGAGTGATACACGCCGTAGCGACCGCGCGAGCCGATATCTGTAGACGGCACTCCAGCGTGCTGCAGGAAGGGAGTGAAATCCGAGCCGGAGCCGAGGTCGCCGACATGTGCCTGGGCCGGCGCAGGTCCTTCGGCGCGGTTCTCTTCCATGGATGCGGACCCACCGTTGCGCGCACGCTCTGTTTTCCACGCGTCCAGAACCGAGCCGCCGTGGGGGCTGGGGACCTCCGCCGCAATATCGCGGACATACTGTTTGAGCGACGGGACGGCCGCAGCTTCAAACTCCGGGCCGGAGACGCCAACATCTGTATTGAAGTAAGCGACAGCGTGATCGAGCTGCTTCGCATGGTCTTCCACCCACTCGGTCGAGCCAATCAGGCCCTCTTCTTCCGCGTCCCAACTGCAGAAATAGATGGTGCGCTTCGGCTTCCACCCGGATTTCAGCAGCGTGCCGATGCCGTGAACGGCCTCAAGCATCGCGGCCGTACCACTGTTTGGATCGACCGCGCCATAGACCCACGCGTCGCGGTGATTGCCGGCAATCACCCACGCATCAGGATCTTCCGTGCCGGGGATGCGTCCGATCACGTCCCAGATCGTGCGCTCTGCGTAATCCATCTTCTGCGCCAGGTGAACACGCACGGAACCCTCGCCGCCCATGTGGTAGGTGAAGGGAAGCGCACCCTGCCAGCCTTTCGGCACGCCGGGTCCGCCAAGGTGCTCAAGAAGGGGCGATGCGTCCTTATACGAGATAGGCACCGACGGGATGGAGGGCAGGCTGTCGACTTTCTGAAGCGACAGCCGCTGGGAATCCGCCAGCGAGGGTGTGGAGGCAACATCCGGCGTAGTGGCGTCACCGGGATACTTGAACAGATATTGCACCGCGCCGCGTTGCACGCCTGTATCTGGGCGGTAGGGGCCTTTGGGATAGACATCGCCCTGAAAGTAGCCATCATCGAACGGGTCGGAGTAGATGAGGACGCCGGCCGCGCCGCGCTGCTGCGCGATGTACACCTTTACGCCGCGGAAGTTGCCGCCGTAACGGACGAGCACGATTTTTCCATGCAGGTCGATGTTGTCGTCGGCCAGCTTCTGAAAGTCTTCCGGCCTGCCATAGTTCGCATAGACGACATCACCGGTTACATCTCCGGAAGGCGAGGAGCCGTTGAATGCAGGCAGGACGCGCGGATCGTCCTGGTATGGATCGGAGCTGACGTGCTCCTTCGAAGGACCCTCCATCAAAACATGGCCGCTGCTGTCCGTGGCTTCGACGTGCACGGACACCGGCAGATTCAACCAAGCGTTGTAGGGCACGATGGTTGTTTCCAGCCCGGCAGCCTTGAACTTCTTCGCTACATAGACCGCTGTGTTGTAGTCCTCTTTCGAGGCGGCGACGTGCGGTACTGCCGTCAGGGTCTTCAGCTCTTCGCCGGCGAGTTTGGCATCGGGTACGGCAAGAAATTCGCGGTCGATCTGGGCCTGGTGCGCGAAGTCACGATAGCCGAACTCGGATGTGGGCACATTGGGCGACTGCGCCAGAAGAGCCGATGTCGAAGCGAGCAGGCTTGCGGCAAGGAAAGCATAGCGAAGGGACAAGTGCGAATCTCCTGACAGGTAGGTGCCGTGAGAAAAGAGTAACTGACCCGGTCGAGCCGGCGACGCAAGGACACCCACGGTCGCCGGCTTGTTTCACGGAGCTAAGCGACAAGCTGCGTGCAGTGCGAGCAGCGTTTTGCTGCCACGGGAATATCGCTGAGGCACTCCGGGCAGGCCTTCGTAGCCGGAGGTACTGCCGGGACAGGCTTCTTGAACTTGTTCAACAGCGTGTTTATCGGAAGAACGACAAAGAAATAGATCGAGGCGGCGATGAGCAGGAACGAGATAAGCGCATTCAGGAAGTCACCATATTTAATTTTTCCCCCATGCACATTGAGGATCAGGGAGGAGAAGTCGGGCTTCTGAACGATGGCGGCGATGAGCGGGTTGATGATGTCGGTCACCAGCGCCGTGACGATTGCGCCGAATGCAGCACCGATCACGACGGCTACGGCAAGGTCAACAACGTTGCCGCGAAGGATGAAGTCTCGAAAGCCTTTGAGCATTGCGTTCTCCCAGGAGAAGTGACGTTTCCGTTGCGACATCCTACCGCAGTTGAGGGTTTTCCGGGCAACGGCGCCGCGGATGACGAACCGCACCAGTTGGCGGCATGCGCCCTGCTGAAGTATTCTCGGGCGTGATCCAGCCGCAGACAAGGCCGAACCAGAAGGCACATTTCCTCATTCAGCCGGGATGGCAGAATTCCGGTCCGCACCACTGGCAGACGCTGTGGGAGGCCCAACTGGGCCGTGCGGCCACGCGGGTGCCGCAGCAGGACTGGATGGTGCCGGAGCGCATGGCGTGGTCACGCGTTCTGGAGCAGACGATTCGCCATACGTCGCCACCGGTCGTGATATTGGCGCACAGCATCGGCTGCATGGCGACAATCTTCGCCATTCAGGCAGCGCCGGTTGCTGCGGTTGTGCTGGTGGCTCCGGCGGATGCGGAGCGCGCGAATGCGCCGGGCGCGCTGCACACCTTTACCCCCATCCCGATGGAACCACTCCGTACGCCAGCTTTGCTGGTGGCCAGCGACAGCGACGGCTACTGCAGTCTGGATCGCGCGCGGGCGTTCGCCGGAGCCTGGAAGGCGGACCTGGAGATTGTGACTGACGGAGGGCACATTAACGCCGATGCAGGCTTCGGCCCATGGCCGGATGGCTGGCTGATGGTGGATACATGGCTGCGCCATCATGGTCTGGGATGGCCGGAGAGCGAGGTCACGCATGCGTAAGTTAGTAGCAAACGCCGACGAGGCGGTGCGCGATATCCCCGATGGGGCGAGGATCATGCTGGGCGGCTTCGGGCTGTGCGGCATTCCGGAACTGCTGATAGCCGCGCTCGTCCGCAAGGGAGTGAAGGAGCTGCGCACCATCAGCAACAACATGGGCGTGGATGGCTTCGGCATGGGGCTGATGCTCGAGGCTGGGTTGATTGCCTCGCACACCGGTAGCTACGTCGGCGAGAACAAGCTGCTGGAGCAGAAGGTGATTCGCGGCGAACTGGACCTGACGTTGGTGCCGCAGGGCACGCTGGCCGAGCGCATTCGTGCAGGCGGTGCGGGGATTCCGGCGTTCTTCACGCCCACCGGGCTGGGCACGCCGGTGGCGGAGGGTAAGGAGATACGCGAGTTCGACGGCAAGCGCTATGTGATGGAGCGGTGGCTGCGCGCCGATTTCGCCCTGGTAAAGGCATGGAAGGGCGACGATGCGGGCAATTTGATCTATCGCAAGACGGCGCGCAACTTCAACCCCATGATGGCGACCGCTGCGAAGGTGACGATTGCCGAGGTGGAGGAGCTGGTTCCGGCGGGGACGCTCGATCCGGATGCGATCGTGACGCCGGGCATCTATGTGCAGCGCATCTTTGAGGGGCGCGGATACGAGAAGCGCATCGAGCGGCGTACGGTGCGGCCGGCTACTTAATCCAATGACTACTTGATCCAGTTACCCCAAGGGTAGAGAAACAGGAAGAGGATCATGGAGATGACCATGACATCCACGTATAGAAGGATCATCACGGCGCCGTGATAGAAACTCCAGCGAGCGCGCAGGCAGCGCAACGTGTCCCAGGTGCCGAAGAAGGCGACGAGGACAGGCACGAGCAGCTTGAAGGATGGCGGATCGTCGGGCCAGTGCGCGAGCAGGAGTGCCGCGACCAGGCTGCCCAGCACAAGCGCAGTGCTCCTGAAGAGCGAGTGCTGTCGAATATCGAGGGGACCGGGCAACATCACGAGGGGAATTATGACTAGTCTATCCAATGCTGTACCAGATTCGGGCGGCTCTGTTCCAGCGAAGACATCGTCCGATGCGGCCAAGCGCGAGCGCATTGTGCGGCGCGCGGCGCTGGAGTTGCGCGATGGCTTCTACGTGAATCTTGGCATTGGAATGCCGACTCTGATTGCTAACCATGTTCCTCCCGGCGTGGAGGTGGTGCTGCAATCGGAGAACGGAATGCTGGGTGTGGGACCCTATCCGATTGCAGGCACGGAGAACCCGGACCTGATCAATGCGGGGAAGGAGACAGTGACGGAGATTCCGGGCACGTCCTTCTTCTCCTCGGCGGATTCGTTCGCGATGATTCGCGGCGGCCATGTTGATTTATCAATTCTGGGAGCCATGGAAGTGGATGAGCAGGGAAACCTGGCGAACTGGATGATTCCCGGCAAGATGGTGAAGGGCATGGGGGGCGCGATGGATCTGGTGGCCAGTGCGCGGCGCGTCATCGTGACCATGGAGCACACCACGCGCGATGGACGTCCGAAGATCCTGAAGCAGTGCACGCTGCCGCTCACCGGGCTTGCAGTGGTGGACACGATCGCCACGGAGATGGCGTGGATTCGTGTGTCACGTGAAGGACTGGTGCTGGAGGAGATTGCGCCAGGGCTAAAGCCGGCCGATGTGCAGGCCGCTACGGAAGCGAAGCTGCACATCAGTCCTGACTTGAAAGTGATGGCTTATTAGCCCGACGCGGGCGACGAACAGCAGAACTCTCCACTACACGCCTGCGGCGCTCCGATCGAGTTGACAGCTCTTCATCCAGCGCTTACGCCGGGACCGCGGCTTCGTGGCTGAGGCGCTCCAGCGACTCAGGGTAGGGCGCGCGGAGGACGCCGCGTTCTGTAATAATCGCGGTGACATATTTGGCAGGCGTGACGTCGAAGGCCGGGTTCCACACTCCTACGTGATGCGGCGTGAGCTGCTTGCCCGCGTGGTGCGTGACTTCATTCGGCGAGCGTTGCTCGATGGGGATGTCGGCACCAGTCTTTGTTGCGAGATCGATGGTGGACCAGGGTGCGGCGACATAGAAGGGGATGCCATGCTCCTTGGCCAGCACTGCCACCCCGTAGGTGCCGATCTTGTTGGCGACATCGCCGTTCGCGGCGATGCGGTCCGCGCCGACGACGATGGCCTGCAGCTTACCCGCGCGCATCAGGCTGGCTGCCATGTTGTCGCAGATGACGGTGGTGGGAATGTTGTCCTTCATCATCTCCCACGCGGTGAGGCGAGCGCCCTGCAGGAAGGGCCGCGTTTCGTCGGCGAAGACCTCGATCTTGCGCCCGCTCTCGACGGCGGCGCGAATGACGCCGAGCGCGGTGCCGTAGCCGCAGGTGGCGAGCGCGCCTGCGTTGCAGTGCGTAAGCACGCCGGCTTTTTGCGGCAGCAGGTCCGCACCGAATGAGCCGAGAGCACGGCAGGCTGCGATGTCCTCTTTGTACATGCGCTCCGCTTCGGCGATGAGGCCGAGCTTGACGCTGGCCACAGTGGCTCCGGGGCCGGCAGCGAGCTCGGCCGCGTGGCGACGCATGCGCTCGATAGCCCAGAAGAGATTCACTGCGGTGGGACGCGTGGCGGCAAGTGTCTTGCCGATGACCCGAATCTCCGCAAGCAATGCCGGCAGAGTGGTAGCTGTCGAGTGTCTTGCTCCGAGCGCAACGCCCATCGCGGCGGACACGCCGATGGCAGGCGCTCCGCGCACGACCATGGTGGTGATCACGTCGGCGACGTCCTGGTAGGTCTTCGCCAGTACGTAAGTCTCTTCGAGAGGGAGGCGCGTCTGGTCAAGAAACCGGACGCCTTCCGAGGTCCATTCAAGTGTGGGGATCATGGCTTCTTCAGTCTAATCGCCGTAACGTTATCTGCCCTACCCTCTTCCATCCTGGCTTTTTGCTGTAGGTACATATCTGGCGCGGAATAAGGATGTTAGGGGCTGTACGGATAACCGAAGGCGGGTCTAAAGGTTTTAAAGGCGAGCTTAACGCCATATCACTCGCAGGTGTGACGGATTCCATTTGCGCAGCGGCTCAGGAGGCTTTCTGGGGCCAGGCGATTACGTTGCTTGGCTCAAGCACGCAGATTCTGGAGCCGCCGGGCTGGGTGGTGAAACAGTCGGCGACTGCCTTGAGAAGCGCCTGGGGTTCCATCAATCCGAAGCGCAGGCAGAGCACGAAGACGCTGGGATTGCTCTCGTGGACGCAGCCGATGAAGTCGTCCTGCTCGTGGGGAGTGAAGGTGTGGCCGATGATCGACATCTGGCAGTGCGCGGCAAGTTGAACGGCGCTGGTCAGACTGTTTGTCCGAATGGTGCGATACCCGGCCCTTTCGAGACTGCGAGCTCGGGTGGACTGGAGATTGGGGTCACGTGACACCAGCAGAATTGTTTTTGGCATTGCGGGCCTCGGCCGTTTCGCTACGGATGTGTGAAAGGACTCTGTACCGTGGCCGGGCGGTGGCGGGCCTGATGTATGGAATTGACTGCTGCCGTTATGATGCGCATGTAAGCGTCCCTCCCCGGACTTAGTGATAGCACTGGAAGCAGTCAATCGCAAAGCGGCGATAGCGGCGCGTCCCTTGCCGGATCTGAGGCTGTGCTCCATTTGTAGGGCACCTTCCGCGCGATTAGATGCATACGCCGGCTATTTCGGAAGCTCCCTTTTGGTCAATTGCAGGCACCGTACGGATCGGACCCTGGCACTCGGTGGCTACAGATCGACCGCAGAGAGGCGGGGTGCCCCGAATGGCGCCGTGACGGCGACGAATCATGCCTGGGTCCGGGCAAACGAATGCCCGCCGGCGCTGCGCGGCGCGGCGGGCATCCGGATGTGGCGACGTGCTATCTCGCCATTTCCTCGCGAATCGGCTCTTGCGGGGCGGCGAAGAGGGCGCGCGAGATGAGGCCTCCTACGATGGCGCCGGCGATGGGCGCTACCCAGAAGAGCCAGAGCTGCGAGAGCGCCCAAGTGCCCTGAAAGATTGCCGGGCCGGTGGAGCGGGCAGGGTTGACCGAGGTGTTCGTCACCGGGATGGAGACGAGATGGATAAGCGTGAGGCAGAGGCCGATGGCGATGGGCGCGAAGCCTTTGGGTGCGCGCTCGTCCGTAGAGCCCAGGATGACGAGCAGGAAGAAGAGGGTGAGCAGGAACTCTGCGACGAAGCAAGCGAGCAGGGAATAGCCGCCGGGTGAGTGCGCGCCGTAACCGTTGGAGGCGAAGCCGGCGGCGCGTGAAAAGCCTTCCTTGCCGCTGGCAATGATGTAGAGACAGCCGGATGCGGCGATGCCGCCGAGGACCTGGGCGACGATATAGGGGACGAGGTCGCGCGCGGCGAAGCGTCCGCCGGCGTAGAGGCCGAAGGAAACGGCGGGGTTGAGATGGGCTCCGGAGATGTGGCCGATGGCGAAGGCCATGGTGAGCAGGGTGAGTCCGAAGGCGAGGGCGACACCGGCGAAACCGATGCCGAGTTGAGGATAGGCTGCGGCGAAGAGCGCTGATCCGCAGCCGCCAAAGACCAGCCAGAAGGTGCCGAAGAATTCTGCAAGAGCCCGGGTGGAGATGGACATGAAATTCGCTCCCTGCTGCGAGGAATTGGCACGGCGGATGGATTGTCGCGCAAAAGTGTTGGGATGGGAAGCGAATTTGTCACTCGTCACAGAACATTCACCGACTGGCCGTCGGAGGCAATAGGGCCTGCGGCGGGTTCTGTGGCTTTGCTCCCTTGGTCACTCAGGTCTGCAATTTGGACGACCTGAGATCGCGTGATATCTCTTCGAGCTCTGGAGTGTCGAAGATCGCAGCGAAGCGCTTCTAACTACGCTGTCCAAAGCGGGTCCTGCCTGGTTTTGGAGCGACTGGGGCCGGCGGAATCGGAATTCGGGCGAGACGCTTAAGGTCCTCAGAGAGTTGTTGCAGTGCGTCGTCGAAGTTTCTGTCGTGTGTTTTTTGGAGGTTTGCGGGGGAGATGGACTCAGTGAGGGCCCAGAGGATGTAGTGCGTGCTGCGGTCATAGATGACAAGACGGAACATCGGCAGCGGATCGGAGGCACCTGTAACTTTGTTTGGGCTCTGGGGGCCATTAGGCGCGGTGAGGCGTAGTTCAAAGACGAGGTTTGCCTGGGCAGGATTGCTGATGAGCTGATATCGATTCCAGCTTTGAACTGTAGAGAAGAACTGCTGATAGGGGCGATCCTGGTCGCCGCTGAAGGGGCTGGGAAAGAGACCGCTGTCCGCCCCGGCATTGGAGATAAAGACGGTTTTTGCCGCCAGGATGGCGGAAGGCACCGGTGCAGGTGCGGGCGGATCAGGAGGAACAGTTTGTGCAGCCGCAGTGAGGGTGAGGAGCAAGACAGAGGCAAAGCAAGAGAACCGCAAGGTCTTCTTCATCGTCGTTCTCCGAGAACGGGTTGTGTTTCATCGCATCATGCAGCTACAGACACATCTGCGACCAAAATTGTTTCGCGGAGTGGCGAGATTCAATGCGCAAGAAGATGCGCTTGCGGTAGAGCGGATAGAGGATGGCGGCGTTGAATGCGACGATCACGAGTGCATAGGCGAGGGAGCCGGTGCGCGGCGGGAGCCACGGCGCGAAGAGATATTGATATCCGACGTGGTGGAGCGAGACGGCTGTGCTGCCGATGTGAAGGTGGATGGCATCGAGCCTGGAGGTGATGATGCTGGAGAGGATGAAGGCGGCGATGGCGTTTGCGCCGAAGATGCGCGCGAAGTGAATGACGGGGCAATGTGGAGAGGAGGCCTTCGGGGTCGTAGGTGAGATCGTAGCCGGGCGTGAGTCCGTAGGGCCAGAGATGATTGATGCCGAAGACGGGGCGGTCGATTTATGCGCCGAGATAGCCGAGCGAGTCGTAGCGTGCGGGACCAAAGCCGGGGACAGACGCGAAACGTAACAGCGCGTAGTAGCTGACGAGAATGACTGCAATGATGCCGGCGAGAAGCGCAACGGTGCTAATGGGCCGCTGCTGATTGCCCCGCGGTGCGGCTTCAGTGAAGCCGGGATGCGTGATCCAGAGATAGAGGAGGGCAGCGGCGGCGTAGCAGAGAGCGATGCGTTGGAGGATGCCGGGGAAGCGCAGATTGTGGAGGTCGTAAAAAGGGAAGCCGTTGACGAGTAGGCCAAACACGATGAGCAGGACGGTCCGGCGGAGGACACGACTGACGAGCTTTGCGGGAGTCGCCCCATGCTGGAAGCGGGCGTGTGTGGAGAAAACAATAGAGACGCCGACCATGAACAGGAATGAGGGGAAGATCATGTCGGTGGGAGTGGCGCCTTGCCAAGCGGCATGGCGGAGCGCCGAGAAGATGGCGGAATAGGTGCCAGGGTCGGTGACGAGAATCATTCCGGCGACGGTGAGGCCGCTGAGGACGTCCAGGGAAACGAGGCGGGCGGAGCTTGCGGCTGGGGCCGAGATCGCTGGCGGAGCTTCCTTCAATTGGACGGCCGGCATAGCGTGCCTCCGGGTTGGGGAGCGGGTGTGGGAACGATTATGCCTTGCGCAAAGGATTGCGCAAAGGGAGTTGCGATGAGACATTTCCAATGCGGGTGGGCGCACGAATGTTCCTGCATGCAGCGGTCGCACAGCAGTTGTGCTCTGAGGGATGGCAGAGGAGACGCTGGGTGCGTTAGAAGGAATCGTGAAGGAGTGGAAAATGGTGTGAAAGCGCCAGCCTGCGCGGTGCGCGCCTGCTATTCCCGGTATCGGCTTCGCTTGTTCGCGAAGGCATCCGGGGGCGTTCATGTGGACTGAGAGGGAGATGCGATGCAGGACCCGATGTGGATTCGCGGAATGCTGGGCGTGCATATTGCGGCCGGCGCGGTAAGCTTTGTGATGGCGCCGCTGGCGCTGGCCACGGCGAAGGGCGGCAGGGCGCATCGGCGATGGGGCAAGGTGTATTTCTGGGCCATGGCGGTGGTGGCCGGCACGGCGCTCGTGCTCTCGCTCTACCGGCCCATTTTGTTCCTGACGCTAGTGGCGATCTTCAGCTTTTATTGTTCGTTCTCCGCTTATCGCGTGCTGGGGCAGAAGGGCTCGGTGCGGGGCGAGACTCAGGTGACGGCGCTCGACTGGGCCGCGGCAGTGATCACGTTCGTTGCCAGCCTGGCATTGGCGGTATGCGGCTTGCTGCGGCCGGCACTGGTGGGCGGACTCAGCATTCCGGCGGTGATCTTCGGGCTGATCGGGATGCAGCTGGGCGCGAAGGATATGTGGCGCTACACACATCGGCCGAAGGAGAAGATGTTCTGGTGGTTTGAGCACCTGCAGGGCATGATGGCGAGTTACATCGCGGCGTGGACTGCATTCCTAGTGACAACGGTGGGGCGGTTCGTGCATGGCTGGTGGCTGTGGATTATTCCGACGGCGATCGGCGTGCCGGCCATTTCGCTGACGACGGCCTATTACAAGAAGAAGTTCGCGCCGAAGGTGAAGCTGGCCGCATAGACAAAACATACATTTGGCCTGCCGGCGCATTTGACTCAATGGACGTGCGCCACGTCGTCATTCGTGGAGAATTGGTCCTTGAGGTTGTCTTCGTAGGGAAAGACATGGATCATCCAACTGAAGATGACGGGCATGAAGGTACCCCCTTCGGCCTTGCAGGCTTCTGCGGTGTGGATCGAGCCGAACATGCCGAACTTGGGATGGCTGCCGTGGTATTCCTTCACCTTGTTTGCCGGAGCAGCGCAGAAGTTGATGTGCTCATGCCAGCGCGCGAGGCTTAAGGGGACACGCTGGTTGAGTTCCTCTTCACTGGCGCTTGTGCTGTCCGTGAACATCACACCTTCCAGTTTGAAGTGCTGCGTCGGCGTTTGGTAGTAGAGCAGAGCAGAGGGCTTCGTCGGATCGAACTGCATGTCCGCTAAATGCGTATTTGCCGTATTGATGAAGTGGTATTGCGGCTGAACGACGTCCGGATTTGCCTGGATGTACCCGTCGGCGATCGCCTTTCGGTAGTCCTGATATTTTTCGATGGCTGCCCTAACCTCTTGGACGAGAGCCTTCGCCCGTGCCTCGTCGCCGGGCTGTTGCGAACGCGTCGGCGTGATGCACATATGGTTGGTCATGGCGCCCATGCTCGCACCCATTACGCTCATGCCCTGCATGTTGCCACCCATGCTGTCGCAGGGGTGGCCGGCAGGATCGGTTGTAGCAATGCCGGACATGCCCTGCATCGGCTGCTGCTGCCAGGCGTGGGCAGTCGGGGGGAGCCATGCGGTGGCAAGGGCAAATGTGTATGGTGTCAAGCGAAACATCGCTTTATACATTGTGGTCCTCCAGTGAGCGAAAGTGGACGCAACTGACCGTGTATAGAGTCGCCTTACGGAGAGACATAGATCCGGTGGCCTTAGAGTTCTGCGGCAAGTGGTCTTAACTGAGGGCCGAAGTGGTTCTCCAGGGGCGATGATTTCCCCGTGCTGGATGAGCCACTTATGATGAGGCATGGCAAAGCGTACCGGCGCATTGACTCCCGTGATTCCGATGGACCGCGGTAGCGCGCAGTCGCTACAGGCACAGGTGTATAAGGCGATCCGAGATGCGATTTCGCGCGGCAATCTTCGCGGAGGGCAGCGCGTGCCGTCATCGCGCGCGATGAGTGCCGAGCTGAAGGTGTCCCGTGTCACGGTGCTTGGCGCATATGGGCAATTGCGGGCAGAAGGCTACTTCGTCACTCGCAAGGGCGCGGGAACGTTTGTCAGCAGTTTGCTACCGGAGTACCTGACGCAGGTGCGACGGCCGGTGACGGACAGGACGCAGACGGCTTCCGGCCCGCGACGCGTGGCGCGGCGCGCGTTGCTGTCGCCGGTGGAACCGCCCCCGCCTTGGGTTGCCGGTCTGGGCGCGTTCGCCGTGCATCAGCCGGCATTTGACGAATTTCCTTTCGCCGTGTGGTCGCGTCTGGTGACGCATCACGCGAAGAATCCGAATGCGCGTGCCATTCACACGATCGATCCGCTTGGCTCGAGGCGTTTTCGGGAGGCAATTTGCGATTATCTGCGCACGGCGCGCGCGGTGCAGGCTGAGCCGGAACAGATCATGATTGTTTCCGGATCGCAGCAGGCACTGCAGATTGCGACCCACGTGCTGCTGGACACGGGTGACTCGGTGTGGATGGAGGAGCCGGGTTACCGGCTGGCAAGGAACGTGTTCGCCGCTGCAGGCTGCCGGCCGATCCCGGTTCCGGTAGATGATGAAGGGCTGAACGTCGCCGCGGGCATCAAGCGCTGCCCGGATGCGCGGGCGGCGTATGTAACGCCATCGCATCAGTATCCGCTGGGAAGTACTTTGAGCGCAGCGCGGCGGCTGCAGCTGCTGAACTGGGCAAAACGATACGGCGCGTGGATTATCGAAGATGACTACGACAGCGAGTATCGCTTCGAAAGCGCGCCGATCTCGTCGCTGCAGGGCCTGGATACGAATGCCCGTGTGATCTATGTCGGAACGTTCAGCAAAGTGCTGTTTGCCTCGCTGCGCATCGGCTACATGGTCATTCCCGCGGACCTGGTGGAGAGGTTTAAGGCGGTACGGTATGCGATCGACATTTTCCCGCCCTATCTTTATCAGGAGGTGATTGCGGACTTTATGCGAGAGGGGCATTTTGCGCGGCATCTCCGGCGCATGCGCCTGTTGTACAGCGGCCGACGAAAGGTACTGACGAATCAGATTCGCAAGGCATTCGGCAATACATTCGAGATACACGGCGCGGAGGCCGGAATGCATCTGACGGTGACTTTGCGCGCCTGTCGCGATGATGTCGCCGTAGCCACGCGAACGGCGGCGCAGGGCCTGTGGTTATGGCCACTCTCGAGAAGCTATATGACCAAACATGTGCGCACGGGATTCATATTGGGCTATGGAAACGTTGGGGTGCAGGCGATACCCGCGGCGGTGGAGAAGCTGCGGCTGGCGTTGACGCACGCTTGAGCGTGACCCGTGAGAGAAGCGGTCGCAATCGTACTGAGGACAGCTGGCGAAGATGGTTTTGGCCACGTTGGTGAGTTGGAGAGCGGCAGAAGATCGTCGGCAGCGTTGGGGCGGTGCTGTGAGGAAGGTTGCCGGAAATCAAAACGGCCCACGATGTGGAGATCGTGGGCCGTCGGCGGTCTGTAAGTCGTGACGCCTGAGTCGTGCGCGTATGCAGATGCCAGCCCACGTAAAACGATCAGACGTGAGAGGCGGTACCGATATGCGAACGCGACATGCCGGAACTATAGTCCAGGATCAGTGGGTTGTCTATGCGGGCTTGTGAGTTTTCGTTCCCGGGCAACGCAGCGCAATGAGATGTAGGCTGTGGAGCGATTACAAGGAAACGAGCCCAAGATGGAATACCGCTTCTCAGGGTTCAGGAGACTGCCGGGCGGTAGCTCCGGCTCTATAATCGGCGGCATGGCTGAGCAGCAATCGATACCGAATGCAGCAAAGGCAAGCAGGAAACGGCATTGGAACTGGCTGCTGCTGGCGCCGCTGTTGCTGCTGGTATATCCGGGACTGTACTCACGCTCTGCTCCCGAGCTGTTTGGTTTTCCGTTCTTCTACTGGTACCAGTTCGCTGTGGTGATTGCGACCGCCGTGCTGACCGGCGCGGTGTATCTGCTGACGCGCAATCGTGCGGATGAATAGCAGCGAGTGACCGGGTCGGTGCAGAACATCTACGACAACGCCGAATTCTTCGACGGCTACAGCCGGATGCGGCGCTCCGTGGACGGTCTGGCCGGTGCGGCGGAATGGCCGGCGATGCGGGCGCTGCTGCCGGATCTGCATGGACGGCGAGTCCTGGACCTGGGCTGCGGCTTCGGATGGTTCTGCCGCTGGGCGCGCGAGCAAGGCTCGGCTCAGGTTTTGGGGATCGATGCCTCCGAAAATATGCTGGCGCGAGCGCGAAGCGCTGCATCGGATGAAGCGATTACGTATCAGAAGGCGGACCTTGAGACGGTCGATTTGCCTGCGGCTGCGTTCGACCTGGTATTCAGCTCGCTGGCGCTGCACTACGTTGAGGACTTTTCCGGTCTGATGGCGAAGGTGCATCGCACGCTGAAGGCGGAGGGACATCTGGTCTTTTCTATCGAGCACCCGGTCTATATGGCTGGGGACCATCCGGAGTGGATGACGGACGCGAGAGGAACCCGGGTTTGGCCAGTGAACTGTTACTTCGCAGAAGGTCCGCGGGAAACGAATTGGCTAACGAAGGGCGTCATCAAACAGCACCGGACAGTGGGCACAACGCTGAATGTGCTGCTGCGGCAAGGCTTCCAGCTGACGCATGTAGAGGAGTGGCAGCCTACGGCGGAACAGATCGAGAAGTGGCCAGATAGCGCGGAAAACCGCGAGCGGCCGATCTTCCTCCTGGTGGCTGCCCGGCGATAGGCCGTTTTCACAATCGCCGGTCGTATACTGAAAGCCTTTACATGGGCTGAATACCGGCATCTCTTTCCAAACAGGCAGGCCGCGTGTGCAACTGACATTCATCGACTGGCTGATTATGCTGGTCTACTTCGTCTTCGTGCTGGGCATCGGCTTTGCCCTAAAGCGCTATATGCGCACCAGCAACGATTTCTTTTTGGCGGGCCGGTCGATTCCGGCGTGGATCTGCGGGCTGGCCTTCATATCCGCGAACCTCGGCGCGCAGGAAGTAATCGGCATGGGGGCCTCGGGCGCGAAGTACGGGATCGCGACCAGCCACTTTTACTGGATTGGCGCCATACCCGCGATGGTGTTTGTCGGCATCTTCATGATGCCGTTCTATTACGGATCGAAGGCGCGATCGGTGCCGGAGTTTCTGCGGCTGCGCTTCGATGAGAAGACGCGCGGGCTGAACGCGATCCTCTTCGCAGTGATGACGGTGTTTTCGAGCGGCATTTCGATGTACGCGATGGCGCTGCTGATCCAGAACCTCCACATGCTTGATGGATTGTTCGGGGCCGCGGGCATTCCGCTGAGTTGGATTTTTCACGTGTCGATCGCGATCAGCGCGGTGATCGTGCTGGCGTACATCTTCCTCGGCGGGCTGACCAGCGCGATCTACAACGAGGTGCTGCAGTTCTTCCTGATCGTGGCAGGTTTTCTGCCCCTGGTGTGGATCGGGCTAAAGCATGTGGGTGGATGGAACGGCATCAAGCACTCGCTGGGGCCAGCGTATACACACTCCTGGCGCGGGATGGAGCACGCGAGCACCAATCCGCTGGGCGTGGAGTGGTTCTCATTGGTGATGGGATTGGGATTTGTGCTGAGCTTTGGCTACTGGTGTACGGACTTTCTCGTGATCCAGCGGGCGATGGCGGCGGATTCGGAAGAGAGTGCCCGCAAGGTGCCGCTGATCGCTGCGATCCCGAAGATGTTCTTTCCGTTCCTGGTGATCCTGCCGGGATTAATTGCGATCAGCGTACCGACGGTGCAGGAGCATCTCGCCGGGCCCGCGACCACGGCGTCGAGCACCGCGCCATCGAGCGCCAGCACACAGACAGCGATTGCACAGACAGCCGAGAACAAAGGCGACACGCAGGCAACAGGAATGCAGGGACGCGGGCTGATTCCGGTGAAGGTGAATGCCATCACGGGCAAGCCGGTGGTCGACCAGGATGGCAAGCCAGTGCTGAACTACGATCTCGCGATCCCGAATATGCTGTTGCGGTATTTCCCGACCGGAATCCTGGGGCTGGGGCTTACGGCACTGCTGGCGAGCTTCATGTCCGGCATGGCGGGCAACGTGACGGCGTTCAATACCGTTTGGACATACGACATTTATCAGTCGTACATCCGCAAGGACGAGACCGACGAACATTATCTGTGGATGGGGCGTGTCGCCACTGTAGGTGGAATACTGCTGTCGATTGGCGCGGCGTATACCGTGACGAACTTCAACAACATCATGGATGCGCTGCAGATGGTGTTTGCGTTCGTCAATGCGCCGCTGTTTGCTACGTTTCTGCTGGGGATGTTCTGGAAGCGCGCGACCGGGCATGCCGCGTTCACGGGACTGCTGGCCGGAGTGCTGGCGGGTTTGGGGCATATCGGGCTGACCTTGCCGGTTGGCGAAGGCGTGAGCGTGAAGGGTGGATGGCTGGGTGCGGTGCACCACTATCCAAGCGAGATGGCGCAGAATTTCTGGACCGCGATCTGGGCGTTCCTGGTGTGCCTGATCGTGACGTTTGTGGTGAGCCTGTTCACGCGCGAGCGCGAAGAGCGTGAACTGGTGGGGCTGGTGTATTCGCTGACGCCGAAGCCGGAGGAGCAGCATATGCCGCTATGGAAGCGGCCCGTGACTTTGGCTGTCGTGGTGCTTGTGATGGCGGTGATTTTGAATCTGATTTTTGCGTGAGGAGGTCGCGATGGGGCTCGATATCCGGATACCGCTGGGGTTGATGTTTCTAGTGACAGGCGGGCTGATGGCTGTGTACGGCCTGTTCACGCGGGGCAGCGCGATCTATGACAAATCGCTGGACATAAACATCAATCTGATCTGGGGTGCGCTGATGTTCGTCTTCGGGCTGGTGATGTACATCCTGGGGCGGCGGCCGCGGCGGCTGGTGGCGGCCCGCGTGGAGCGCACGGATCAATCACTGAAGTAGACGCCTTGAAGTAGCCCGCCGTTTTCGTTGCCCTCTCCACCCGCATCAGACAGTACGGAGGATGAAACGATGGGTGAGATCGTGCGGCTTCATGCGAAGGATGGTCACACGCTGGATGCATACGCAGCGCAGTCGGGCGTGCCGACGACGGCCGGTCTGGTGATTGTGCAGGAGATCTTTGGCGTGAACGCGCACATCCGCGGCCTGGCCGATCAGTATGCGGACGACGGCTTTGTGACGATTGCCCCGGCGCTCTTCGATCGGATCGAGCACGGCGTCGATCTGACGGATGAAGGCGAGGATAGACAACGTGCGATGGCGCTGCTGCCCAAATTCGATATCGAAAAGGCGTTGGAGGACATTGCCGCTGCGGTCGAATGGCTCCAAGGCTTCGGACGCTTTGGAGGGATCAGCATTGGAGTAGTGGGTTATTGTCTTGGTGGCACGCTGGCGTGGTTGAGCGCGGCGCGGCTGCCAATCGACGCCGCGGTGGGCTACTACGGCGGCCGGATTTCGCAATACCTGGGCGAGCGGCCGAAGTCGCCGATCATTCTGCACTTCGGCGAACAGGACCAGCACATTCCACAGAGCGCCATCGACACGATCGCGAAAGCGTATCGCGAAGTGCCGATCTACACCTATCCGGCGGGGCACGCGTTCAATCGCGAAGGAAGCCACGGCTACGATGCGGCATCGGCGCAGCGCGCGCGGGAGCGAACGCTAACGTTTCTCCGTGAACATTTGAAGCAGAACGCCAAGTAGCGAATTTTCCTCATGCGCTCGCCGCTACACTGAAGGCGGATGAAGCGGCGCGAGATTGAACATTACGAGATCCTGAAAAAGCTGGGCTCCGGCGGCAGCGGTGTGGTCTACCTGGCCAACGACACGCTGCTGATGCGCCCTGTGGTGCTGAAGATCCTGAAGCGCGGAGCGCTGTCGCTGGAACAGATGCGAACGACGGTGCTGCGCGAGGCGCGGCTGGCGTCTGCCATCGAACATCCGAACGTCTGCGCCATCTACGAAGTCGGTGAATCGAGCGACGAAGCTTACATTGTGATGCAGTATGTGCCGGGGCGCTCGCTCGATCGGCTGATCGCGCAAGGGCCGGCGAACGTGCAGCTTGTGCTCTCGGTCGGGATACAAATTGCCGATGGGTTGAGCGCGGCGCACCAAATCGGCATTTATCACCGCGATTTGAAGCCTGCGAACGTGATGCTGACCGATGGCGGCCTGGTAAAGATTCTCGATTTCGGGCTGGCGCGGCGGAAGAATCCCGAGGAAGCCGAGTTCGATCCGTCGAAGCCGACACGGCGCAAGCAGGGTGCGGTGGCGACGACTTATACGGCGCGGGGCGGCACGCTGGCCTACATGGCGCCAGAGCAGTTTGTCACCGGCCAGAGCAGCGTGCAAAGTGATCTGTTTGCCTTTGGCGTGATGCTGTACGAGCTGGTGAGCGGGCGCCATCCGTTTGTGCGGCCCGATGCGGAGGAACTGCAGGGCATACGCGCGATCCAGTTTGCGGATCCGCCCTCGCTGAAGACCTGCTGCCCGGAGGTGCCGGACGAACTCGCGAGTGTGATCTTCCGTTGCCTCGAGAAGAATCCTGCAGACCGTTATGCTTCGGCGGCGGAGGTGCGCGAGGCTCTGAAGACGATCATGCGCACCAAGCACTTCGAGACAACGACGCTGCCATTCGACCTTTCCGCGAACGTGGCGCCGGCCGAGCGGGAAAAGCGCTCAACGGGCGTGCTCTCGATGCTGGCGGAGCGGTTTCGCGAATCGGCGGATGAGCAGGCGAAGGAGAACACGATTCTGGTGCTGCCGTTCCAAAATTTCGGACAGGCGAAGACGGGGCCTGGCGAAGAGGCAGGCCGCCGCGCGAGCGCTGCGGCGGGTTCGCAAGCGGAGAACTCGCCGATGTACGGCTTTGCCTTGGCAGATGCTATCGCCACACGCCTGGCGCGGATGCCCTCGCTGGTGGTGCGGCCTTCGAGCGCGCTGATGCAGTTGCCGCTTTCCGTGCAGCAGATGGATCCGCTGGCGCTGGGACAGCGGCTGCTGGCGCGGTATGTGCTGGCGGGAAATTTTCTGCGCTCCGACGAGGGCTTCGATCTGAACTGGCAATTGCTGGATGTAGCAGGGCAGAGCGTCCGGACGGGCGGCGCGATCCGGGTGGCGACGTTCGATCTGATCGCTGTGCAGACGGAGATTTCGAACGAAGTCTTTGCCACGTTGCAGGGGATGGGGCAGAAGCTGAACGGCGCGCATGCCGAGCGCACGATGCGGACGTCGCGGCTGGGCGAGCAGGTCTCTGAAGAGTATCTGCAAGCCCGGGCGCTGCTGTCGTCATTTGTGGCGCGGGCAGGATCACGCGGCGATCTGGATCGCGCTCTCCAGGGCTTTGAACGTGTGGTGGAGCGCGATGCGCAGTTTGCCGCCGCATGGAGCGGGCTGGGCATTGTGCATCTGCAATATGTGCGCAACGGATTTGGCGGACAGATGCACCTGCTGAGCGCACGCCGCGCGTTTGACAGAGCGCTGGAGATCGATCCGGGGTCGATCGAAGCAAACCTCTATCGCGTGTACATGATGCTCTCGCGCGGCGAGAAGGAAAGCGCGCGGCATGGCATCGAGCAGTTGCTGCGCACCAGCGGCAATGACTGGAATGTGCACGCGGTGGCGGGGATCACGCTGCGGCTGGACGGCATGTACGAAGACGCGCTGGCGCAGTTCAACCGCTCACTGCAGTTGAATCCGGCAAATGCTCCGGCGATTTATAACCATCGCGCGCGCGTCTATCAGTATCAGAACCAGCTGGAGCTGGCGGAGGAGGAGTTGCAGAAGGGGCTGACGCTGGAGCCGAAGCACTCGCTGCTGCGAACGTCCCTGGCGTATCAGCACATGCGCAAAGGCGAGCTGGACAACGCGATTTCGCTGCTGGAGACTGTTATCCGCGAGGACGACTCAATGCGCATCGCATTTCCCACGCTTGCGATGTGCTACGTGCAGGTGGGGCAGAGGGAGAAGGCTGCATCACTGATTGAGGAGGACTCGCTTTCAGCCGCGGAGGCGGACAGCGAGATGGCCTACCGGCTGGCGACATACTTCGCCGTGGAGGGGGACGAGAGCGAGGCGCTGCACTGGCTTCGGCGCGCGATCTATCTGGGCAACGAGAACTATCCCTGGTTTTCCAAGAACCCTGCATGGCAGCGGCTGCGCACCCATGCGGACTTCGAGCGGATTCTTGAAGACCTGAAGAAGAGCCACCGGAAGAATCAGAAGACATGGCGGCGGCTGCTGGAGCATGTGCCGCACGGATAGCGGTGCTGGATCATTTTGGCGCGCATGAAAAGAGGGGAGCCGAGAGGCTCCCCTGAATCGTGTTGCAGCCGAACGTCAATCTATTTCGAAGCGGTGCTCGTAAGCGGTGTGAGCTGCATGGGTTTGGTAAGGCCAAAGGTGAGCGAGGTGTCTGCAGGGAGAACCGCGGCCTGGCGATTGACCAGGAAGTGCGCCGTGATAACGCCCACTCCGATGCCGGTCCCGACGATCGCGCCGGTGGGGCCGCCGAAGATGGCTCCGGTTGCGGCGCCTGCGCCGCCGGCAATTCCGTACTGCGCGGCAAGAGTTTTGGGATTATCGCGAGTCTGGATCGTGCCTTCGGCGTTGACCTTTGTTCCGGTAGAGTGCGCGGTCATGCTGGGCACGGCGCTCATGTAGTAGCGCGTGCCATCGGGCAGCACCACTTCATCCGCCAGCAGGCGCAACGATGCATGGCCAGAGATGCGACGCCCGTAATCGGCGTGCATCACACGGCCGTGAACGACGGAGCCGGTGGGGATAATGACGCGGCCGTTCTGCACGACGTCCTGCGCCACCTGCGCGGTGAACGGCGTACCGGCGCCATTTTGGCTTGAAGAGATTTCACGATCCAGTTTGGTGTGGATCGGGGTGCCTTCGGCGAGCGCATTTTCTGGCGTGGGCACGCTGGCGACGATGTCGTTGTCAGGATTGTAGGGGAGCCCGGTCCGCCGTCCCTTTAGAACCGGGGCCTGCCCACCTGCTCCGAAGCTTTCTAAGACCGGCGCATCGACGATACCGTAATCCGGGTTTTGTGTCGGAGCTGTACTCGCGGCAGGCGCCTGCACCACGGGTGCTGTGGCGGGCGCGGGTAGCGTCGGCGTTGGTGCGGCAGTCGTCAGTGCAGGCGGCGGCACGACGGCGGGGGATTCGGTGGTACGGATGACATCCGATGCGGGAGGTTGCGCGATGCCCTCGTAGGGACTTGGTTTGGCGGTGGTCTGCGCTATGGCGACGGCGCTTGTAAGCGCCAGCGTGGCCCCGGCGAGGATGAGACTGAACTTCATTGCGGCGAACCTCCTGCACTGGCAGAACTGACACCAGCGTAGACGAAGAGTTGCGAAGACGTTACGGGAAGCTGATGCCTGTATCTAAGAGGTTACTGGCGGTGCAGGCTGCGAACAGACCCGATCGCGCGTGCTGGCCAAGGGCCGATTCAGGAACCGATCTGCCGGTTGCATCCGTGCTTTTGTCTTATCATCGCTCGGGAACGACAACATCGGAGTGATTGATCTTTATGTCCAGCGCTGCTGTTGATTTTGCCCGCCAGAACCAGGCGCGATTTCTGAACGAACTCAAGGACCTGCTGCGGATTCCAAGCGTGTCCACGCTGCCGGAGCATGCGGGCGATGTACGGCGCGCGGCGGAGACGCTGGCCGCAGAAATGAGGCGGATCGGTCTTGAGAATGTGCGGCTGATCGAAACGGCGCATGGCGGAGCCGCGGGCCATCCGCTGGTCTATGGAGACTGGCTGCACGCAACAGGGGACCCGGCAGCAGGGGACCCGGCAACAGGGAACCCGGCAACAGGGAAGCCGACGGTGCTGTGCTACGGACATTACGACGTGCAGCCGCCCGATCCGCTGGAGGAGTGGCTGACGCCGCCATTCGAACCGACGGAACGCAACGGCGATCTGTATGCGCGCGGCGCAGTGGACGATAAGGGACAGATGTACATGCACCTGAAGGCGCTGGAGTCGTTGTTCCAGGCCAGCAAGAACGGGTCGGGCAAAGGCAACCTGCCGGTGAATGTGCGGGTCATCCTCGAAGGCGAAGAGGAGGTTGGCGGGGAGGGAATCGCCGCGTTTGTTCGCGAGCACCCCGAGGTGCTGAAAGCGGATTTCGCACTGGTTTCCGATACGGAGATGTTTGCGCCGGAACTGCCGACGCTGTGCGTGGGACTGCGCGGGCTGGTGTACACGGAGATCGAGGTGCGGGGCGCGAAGAGCGATCTGCATTCCGGAATGTATGGCGGCGCGGCGCCGAATCCGTTCGTGGCGCTGGCGCAGATCATTGCAGGATTGAAGGACCACGAGGGGAAGATTCTGATCCCTGGCTTCTATGACGATGTGCAGGCGCCCTCGGAAGAGGAAAAGGCGACGTGGAAGCGGCTGCCGTTCGATGAGGAGCACTACCGCGAGACGGAAGTGGGTTCGCCGGTGCTGACGGGAGAGCCGGGTTTCTCGGTTTTGGAGAGAACGTGGGCGCGGCCGACACTGGACGTGCACGGCATGCCGGGTGGCTTTACGGGCGCGGGGGCGAAGACCGTCATCCCGGCGCGCGCGGTGGCGAAGGTATCCATGCGGCTGGTGCCGACGATGACGCCGCAAAAGGCATTCGCGCAGTACAAAGCGTTCGTGGAGTCGTTGACGCCGAAGAGCGTGAATGTAGATGTGCGGCTGATCCATTCGGGCGACGCGATTGTGATCGGGACGGACAATCCCTATGTGACCGCAGCGAAGGATGCTATGCGCGAGGTCTTCGGGAAAGAGACGGTCTTCGTGCGCGGCGGAGGGTCGATTCCAATTGTCGGTGATATCGAGCGACATCTGAAGATTCCGGCGGTGATGATGGGCTTCGGCCTGCCGGACGACAACTTGCACGCGCCGAATGAGAAGTTCCACATCGCGAACTTCTATCGTGGCATCGAGTCGATCATCCTTATGCTGGAAAAGCTGGGTTCATGATCGCGATCGGGGTCGAAGGCTGGGTGCTGGCCGGCGGCCGCAGCGTGCGGATGGGGCGAGACAAGGCGGGTGTGGAGCTTGCCGGCGTTCCGCTGCTGGAGTGGATGCTCGGCAAGCTCAGCAAGATCGGTCTGCGGGCGCGCATAGCAGGGATGAGTGAGCCGGTGGAAGGAGTCGCCACCGAGGTGGTGAGCGATCTGCATCCGGATTGCGGGCCGCTGAGCGGCATGGAGACGGCGCTGGGCAGGAGCGAGATGCCGCTGGTGATGATGTTAGGGGTCGACCTGCCGTTGATCGAAACTGGATTTCTGATGTGGATGCTCGAACGGGCGCAGGTAACCGGAGCAGCGGCGACGATTCCGCGCGTGCTGGGCCAACCGCAGCCGTTGTGCGCGGTTTATCGCCGCGAGCTGCTGGGGGGCATCACGCGCGCGCTGGATTCCGGGAGTACAAAGCGATGACCGCGGTGGAGAATGCAGCGACGGGAGGCAGGCTCGATTTGTTCGACGTGGAACGGGTTGCGGCCACTGGAGCGTGGGATTCTGCGTTGCCCGCGCATTGTCAATTCATGAACTGCAATACGCGCGAGGATGTGGCCACCGCGACGGCGCTGCTTGCAGGAACCCCTATGCTATGAGCATGGACGATCCGAGCCATCGAGACCCCGCCGAGAGAGGGAATGACGCGGAGCAGAACATTGATCCGCGGACGGGCGAGTCTCGCGCGGAAGAAGAGCTGCTGCAGGCAGCGGCGAGCAAGAGCGGCGAAGAGGTGCCCTTGCCTCCGGAGGATGAGACACCGCTCGAGATTCCGCCGGAGCTCATCCGCGAGGAGGTACGAGAGGCGCAGGAGAATGGCGGTCGCTCCACAGTCTGCGGCGAAAGCCGGAGCCGTACATTGTTTTCGATCATGTCTCAAAATCATTTGGCGACCTGCACGTGCTCGATGATGTGAGCTTCCAGATTCTGGCAGGCGAAACGCTGTGCATCCTGGGACGTTCCGGTGTAGGAAAGTCGGTAACGCTGCAGCAGATCATGGGCTTTCTAAAGCCAGATTCGGGACGGATTCTGGTGGCCGGCGAAGACATCACCGGCTACACCGACCAGCAGATGGGAGAGGTGCGCAAGAGGGTCACGATGGTCTTCCAGAGTGGGGCGCTCTTCGATTCGTTGAGCGTGGGAGAGAACGTCGCGTTCCCGCTGCGTGAGCGCAAGGAGCTGGAAGAGGACCAGATTCAGAAGATCGTGAACGGTTTGCTGGAGATGGTTGGCGTAACGGGGATGAGCAACCTACTGCCCTCGGACTTATCGACCGGAATGAAGCGGTCTGTGGCGATTGCGCGGGCGATGGCGTCACAGCCCCAAGCGATCCTGTACGACGAGCCGACGACCATGGTGGATCCCCTGATCGGCCGGTTGCTGGGCGATCTCATCGAGAAGCTGAAGACGCAACTGCTGCTGACCAGCGTAGTGGTGACGCACGATATGCGTTTCGCCGAACGTCTTGCCGATCATGTCGTGTTCCTGCATCAGGGCAAGGTGCGCTTCTTCGGAACCATGGACGAGATGAAGCAGAGCGACGATGAAATCCTGCAACAATTTCTCGAGCTCGATTCGCTCGTTCTTCCCAATGTGTAACTTTCGATCGAACGCCATGACTCAGAAGTGTCATGTCCGGATGTGGAAATCCGCAAGGAAAGACTTGCACAGTGCACAGTGAGGATGTGACGGTAAGGACACGGCCTTCAAAAGTAGAAGGATCCATCAGCAGTGACAATCAAGTGATTTTTTCGTGGCTTTTTAAGCACAATTTGCGCTGTGTGCTGACCGTACAATTAGCGCGCGAGAAACATTCCGGGCCCCTCACGATGCTAGACTTGGCTTGTTTGTAAGCGGTGCGCTGCTCCTGGCGTATGTTGCTTGCCGGCCGTAACTGGCCGCAAGGCCGACAGGAGCAAAGGAACAATGGAACCGGGCGTGCAAACAGCAGGGCGGAGCAAAAATTTCGCCAGCATTCTCATAAGGTTCCAGGCGATGCGCCTTGCATCTGGTGCAGCGTGCAATTCGGTCGCCGCCAAAGCTGCATCATATTTTTTATTCCCCAATGCGTTTCACCGGTCCACTAGCAGGAGTAGCCAGGTTCCCCCGATGAGCACCCCTGAGTTTGTTCCCCGCATTCAGGTCGCCGAACCATACCAGAGCGTTCGAAGCAGAGCGGTTGCCGGCGTGCGTTCCAGCATGCTCTCAAATTCCTTCCGGGTCGGCCTTCTGTGGGCTTTGTGCGATACGCTCTCGGTGCTGATTGCGGCAACTGTCGCAGTGAAGGTGTATCTCGGCAGCTTCATCCTCGCCAGCTTCATGGATGGCGACTCCGCTCTTCGGATGCATTCGACATTTACGTTGAACCCGTGGCTGACCGGGTTTTTCCTGGGGTGGTTCATCCTGGCGATCATTCTCGTCAGCCGTCGCATGCATCTTTATGCGCCGATCCAGTTGCGCAATACGCTGCACGATCAGCGGCTGACGGTTCAGGCGTGCTTCACGGCGGGTCTGCTGCTGTGCGGCGGCCTGTATGTGATTGGACGCGGCAAGGAAGTTTCGCGCGGTGTCGTCCTGCTGACCGTCGTATTCACCGCCATCCTTTTGAGCGCGCGGCGGTTGGTATGGCGCGCGATTGTCTACCGCCGTTATGACCGCGGCATCGAGACCCGGAACATTCTGGTGGTGGGTACGGGACGCGTGGGGCAGGCGCTGCGTCACCACATTGAAAGCATTCGTCACCTCGGCTTTACATTCAAGGGCTTCGTAGATGCGCCGGGGCTGGACTCCGACGGCCCTAGCGACAGCAGAGATGTGCTGGGAACGATTGATGAGGTACTGGAGCTGGCGCGCAAGCATTTTGTCGACGAGATCTTCCTCGCGACCCCGTGCGAGCGGGTGCTGGTGAAGCAGTTGGTAGAGCAGGCGCGCGAAGCGAGCGTGGACATCCGGGTGGTGCCGGACCTCTATGACGGTCTGGCGTGGAACAGTCCGGTCGAATACATCGGGCAGTTTCCGACGATCCCGCTGCATCGCGGCGAAGTGCCGGTGCTCGGAATGGTGATGAAGCGCCTGCTGGATATCGCTGTATCGAGCGTGGCGCTGGTGCTGTTGTCGCCGGTGCTGTTGGCAATCGCGATTGCTGTGAGCACGGATTCACCGGGGCCGATTTTTTATGCGTCAGAGCGCATCGGCAAAAAGGGTCGGGTCTTCGGCTGCCTCAAGTTCCGTACCATGGTGCCCGACGCGGAGCGCCGCAGGGCTGAAATCCTGCACATGAACGAGCGCGACTCGGTGCTGTTCAAGATCTCCAACGATCCGCGCATCACCCGCACGGGCCGCTTCCTGCGCAAATACTCTCTTGACGAACTGCCGCAACTGATCAATGTGCTGCGCGGCGATATGAGCCTGGTTGGACCGAGACCTCCCATCGCGAGCGAAGTGAAGCGCTACGAACTGAATCATCTGCGCCGTCTGGATGTCACACCCGGGGTCACCGGCCTTTGGCAAGTGCAGGCGCGGCAGGACCCTTCGTTCGACAGCTATATCTCGCTCGATACGGCGTACATCGAGAACTGGAGCTTGTGGCTGGATATCAAGATCCTTATCCGCACGATTGGGGTCGTGGTTTCCGGCACGGGAACGTAGAGTTCTTACGCGCGACATGCCACCAGGCCAGCCTTGCCGGGCTGGCCTTTTCCATTGCATTTCTCCGATACACTGAAACTGTGAAGATTGCGCTGGCGCAGATCGATCCGACGGTCGCGGATTTTCGAGGAAACACAGCACGAATTCTGCAGAATGTACGCGAGGCAGAACAGCGCGGCGCGGACCTGGTGATGTTTCCGGAGCTGTGCGTCTGCGGTTATCCGACGGGCGATTTTGTGGAGAAGCCTTCCTTCGTGAAGCTTGCGGAAGAAGCTGCCCGGGAGATTGCGCGCGAGGCGACAGCCGGCAAATCTATCTCGGTGATCTGCGGCACGCTGGTGCCGTCGCCGCCGGGAGCCGGCAAACGCGTGAGCAATGCCGCGGTGCTGATGCAGAACGGCGAGATCACCTTTACTCAGCGCAAGATGCTGCTGCCCTTCTACGACGTCTTCGACGAGCAGCGCTACTTTGCGCCCGCTGAGCGCCAGGACGTGGTCAAGATCGGCAACGAGCGGGTGGCGCTCACGATCTGCGAGGATGCCTGGAACGACAAGGGCTACTGGAAGCAGCGGCTCTATACGACCGATCCCGTGGAAGAGCAGGTGCGTCAGGGCGCCACGCTGATCCTGAACATTTCGTCATCGCCGTTCTGGCAGGGCAAGCGCGAGCA
Source organism: uncultured Acidobacteriaceae bacterium (assembly GCA_963797895.1). Taxonomy (GTDB): domain Bacteria; phylum Acidobacteriota; class Terriglobia; order Terriglobales; family Acidobacteriaceae; genus KBS-83. Next base: position 264,512 of record CAWCRD010000001.1, on the reverse strand, counting down.
GCGCGCGGAGATGTTGTCGGCCGCGGCGCGGCATCACCGGCTGCCGATCCTGATGGTGAACCAGGCGGGCGGAAACGACAGCCTTATCTTCGACGGCACCAGTCTGGCTGTGAACGCGCGCGGCGAGACGATTGCTCAGGGGCGCTCGTTTGCCGAAGACCTGGTGATGGTGGATACAGCAGCGGGCACGGGCGAGATCCACAAAACCGTTGAGGGCGATGACGCCGCGACGTATGCCGCACTGGTGATGGGGACGCGCGATTACATCCGGAAGTGTGGCTTCAAGCAGGCGCTGATCGGACTGAGCGGCGGCATCGATTCCGCGCTGGTAGCGGCGATTGCCGTGGATGCGCTGGGGAAAGAGAACGTGATCGGCGTCGGCATGCCGAGCCCGTACTCATCCCTGGGATCGATTGACGACAGCCGCACGCTGGCTGGCAACCTGGGGATCCGATTCGAGACGATTCGCATCGACGGCATCTTCAGCCAGTTCACGGATGCGCTTGCGCCGGCTTTCGCAGGACGCGCGCCGGATGTGACGGAGGAGAATATCCAGTCGCGAATTCGCGGGACACTGCTGATGGCGCTCTCCAACAAGCTGGGCGCGCTGGTGCTGACGACGGGGAACAAGTCGGAAATGGCGGTGGGCTACTGCACACTCTATGGCGACATGGTGGGCGCGCTGGCGGTGATTGGGGATCTGGTGAAGACGCGGGTGTACTGCTTGTCGCGATATGTGAACCGTGAGCGCGAGGTCATTCCGGCGGCGATTCTCAACAAGGCGCCGTCGGCGGAGCTGCGGCCGGGCAGCTCGACACGGACTCGCTGCCGCCCTACGAGGTGCTGGACCCGCTGGTGGAGGCTTATGTCGAGCGCTATATGCCAATGCAGGCGATTGCCGATCAGCTTGGGCTCGATTACATGCTGGTGAAGAAGATCGTGAAGCTGATCGAGCACAGCGAGTACAAGCGGCAGCAGGCGGCACCGGTACTGAAGGTGACGTCGAAGTCGTTCGGGAGCGGACGTCGGTTTCCGATTGCAGTGAAAGTACAGGTTTAAGTCTAGGCGGTCTGGAGAAGAAAACACTCATGGTCATGCGCTCGCGGAGCGGTTTTTTTGCGGCATTGTTTGGTGTACTATCGACAGCGGCAATTCCGCTGCTGGCGCAGACCAATCCACCTGCGGCCCCCGATGCACCTGGTGCACAAAGTGGCGCCGCTTCGCAGCCCGCCGCCCCAGCGCAACTGCAGCCGATGCCGCCGCCCGATCCGGCGTATTTCACAGCCACCACACCGACGAAAGATACAGTGGAAGCATTCCTGCATGCGAGCTGGGGATATGACGACAACCGTATCTTCCAGGTGCAGGCGATTCAGTCCACGGCGGTGCCGGGGATCAGCCGGGTGACCGTGCTGGTGGAGGAGAAGGGCACGCAGCAGACGCAGCCTTCGGCGCTGACGTTTCTGACGCTGCCGGATGGAAAGCATTTGATCGCGAATGACGAGATTCTGCCGTTCGGCGCGCATCCGTTCGCGAACTATCGCGACATTCTGGAGCGCGAGGCGAAGGGACCTTCACGCGGACCGGCCAACACGCCGCTGCAACTTGTCGAATTTTCGGACTACCAGTGCCCGCACTGCAAGGACGCGCAGCCTACGATAGAGCGTCTGCTGAAGGACTACCCGCAGGCGCACTTCGTCTCGCAATTGTTTCCGCTGCGCAACATTCACAGCGAGGCGGAGAAGGCGGCGGAGACCGGTGTGTGCGTGGCGAAGATCGGCGGCAATGATGCGTTCTTCAAGTACACGGACGCGCTCTACACGAACCAGGCGCAGTTGACGCCGGAGGGATCGGCCGGGGCGCTTGCGTCTGCGGTGAAAACGGCGGCCGTGGATGACGCGAAGGTGAAGGTGTGCGTGGCGGAGCCTTCGACGAAGGCGGCGGTGGATGCTTCCTTGCAGTTGGGGCAGGAGGTGGGCGTGAACTCCACGCCATCCCTCTTTGTTAACGGCCGCATGCTCCCGCTGGCGGGAATTCCTTACGACCAGTTGAAAAAGATCATTGATTACGATTTGAACCAGGGCGCGACGAAGTAGCGGGCGGCTATCGCTGGTCGCCATGCACCGTTCATAGAGGCAAACGGCATCCACAGAGAAGAGGGATCTGATGCATGAGCACCGAAGGATTTGCCGATGACGGCACGACGGATACATTCATCTTTCAGACTTATCGCTCAATTCATCTAGCCACTGGGATTAGGGGCACGCAAAAGCCACCATGGCGGTGGCTTTTGTTGTCACGCTCTATGACCGAAACTGTTCCGGGATAAGCTGGGCTATGTACGAACCGGCCTAACGAGGTCAGCGCATGTCCCAGGCAGCTATCGCCAGCATCTCACCAGTCTTTATCGTGCGGAACGTCTCCGAAGCGCTTTCGTTCTATTGCCAGATGCTCGGCTTTGGCATCGTCTTCCAGGAACCGGAGCAGGACCCCTTTCTCGCGATGGTGCAGCGCGATGGGGCGATGATCTTTCTCAAGGATGTCGGGGTAGAACCGCTCCCCAACTGCAAGCGCCACCCCTGGGCGCGCTGGGACGCTTACGCCTCAGTACCCGATCCTGACGCGCTCGCGACTGAATTTACCTCGCGCGGTGTCACCTTTTCTAAACCTCTACAAGACACCCACGATGGTCTACGTGGCTTTGAACTTGAAGACGTTGACGGCCACGTCTTGTTTTTCGGCCGTCCTCGTTAATACCGGAATTCGGTTTGTAGCATGAAGGCGCAGCCGATAAGGACGGGCTTTTGGGAAACTGGCTCAGCGGCCGCACTACTGGTGGGCGGGGAGCAGCATGACCTGGCTTGCGCCGGAGGGATGGGGCAGGCGGACGACGTGTGGCGTGATGAGGACGACTAACTCGTCATTGCTTTTCTGCACATTTTTATCTGTGGTGGATTGCAGGCCGGGTATCTCGCTCAGGCCGGGCAGCCCGCTGACGGCACGCGCCTCCTGTGTGTTGAGATTGCTGGTTACCATCGCGCTTGCGCCATCCTTCAGATCAAGCGCGGCGACAAATGCGCGATTGGTCAATACGGGGATGTCGTTGATGGAGCTGCCTGCCAGCGCATCAATTTTCAGGTCGAGCTTGAGGGAGATCGTCTGATCGCGATGGATGTAGGGCGTGACCTTCATTTTGAGGCCAAGGTCCTGGTACTGAACCTGGGGAATGGTCTGCTGGTTCAGGCTGGAACTATTGAGGCCGAGCGCGGCGAGCTGGCTGTTGAGCCCGGCGCTGTTGAGGCCCGGGATATTGACGCCGCTGCCGGTGAGGTTGGAGTAGCTCGACTGGATGATGGGGTAATGCATGCCGGCCAGAATGTCTCCCGGCTCCTGGTCCTGCAGCCGGAGTTGCAGTTGATCGATGGCGCGACTCTCGCTGGAGTTGAGCGCCATGTTGAGCGTGGGGCTGCCAAGCGTGACGCCGGTCTCGGTGAGTCCACCGCCGAAGACGGCGAAGGGCTGGGTAAGGATGGAATTCGATATCTGGCCTGAAGCCAGCAGGATGGCGGCAATGGCCTCGATATCGTTCGCATTCGCAAGGCCGCTGGAGACGATCTGCTGGATGAGAGCCTGGTTGCCGTTGAGGACCTGCTGGAGCTCCGAATTGAGGTTGAATGCATTGAATTGCTGCGGCAGTTGCACGCCGACGTTCACGTTGCGGGTGCGCGAAATTTCGTATACGCGGACATCGAGCAGCACCTGGCTGCGGCCATCCATCAGGCCGCGGAGAGTGCGGTTCAAGAGGGCAAGCTTCGACTCCGGGCCGCGTACAGTGATGCTGTTTTGGGTCGCAAAGGTGGAGACCTGCGTGAGCTCCAGGATGTTGCGCGCAAGGTTGGTGATATCGATGAAGTCCTGCGCGGCGAGGCCGGGAAGGTAGATCGTCTCCAGAAGCTGCCGCTCGTACTGCTGGCGGTTCTGCTTGGTATCGCGGGCGATGAGAACGCGATGCGGATCGAGCGGGACGAAAAAGGTATCCGTTTCCAGCTGCAGCATCTGCGCCGCCTGGTGGAAGTCGATATCATCGGCATCGAAGCGGACAGACTGCGGGGTGACGCTGGCGTCGAAGCTGGGCGAAATGCCGTACGCGGCGAGCACCTGGCGGAGAAGCGTAAGGCCATCGGCGCGGACGTGAAAGCTGTGTTTGCCGGCTGCGGGCTCGAGGCGAATGGCGTCCGCGATGGTGGTGGTGATGTCGTCTGTTTTGGGCGGGGCGCTGTCGAGGCCGGCGACATCCTCGATGTGCTGCGCGACCATGGGATTAGCGGGGTCGAGCTCCAGAGCTTCCGCCAGTCGCGCGTGCACAACGTCGCTCTTGCCGAGGATGCGGGCTTTCTCCGCCTGCTGGATGAGATCGGTGACGAAGTGGGCTTTGGCGACGACCGCGGCGTTCTTGTAGTCGGTGTTGCTTGGGTCAAGCGCAGCCGCCTTGCTGAAGGCGTCGTAGGCAGCGCGCGTGTTGCGGTCCTCGATGGCGTGCGCGCCAGTCAGGTAAGCCTTCGCGGCCTCGCGTTTGTCATGGTGAGTAGGAGCGGATGGTGCGGGCGCCTGCGTGTGTGCTGCGATCGAGAGTGCGAGCGCGCAGGCGAGAATGCGAACTATGCGGCTCACGCGGGCTCGCCTTCCGCGCCGTCAAGGCTAGCAACGCGCTCCGATTGGATGAGCAGAGCGCCCAGATTTTCCGCGCAGATCTCGGGCGAGTCTTCGAGGAGACGATCGAAGGAAAAGTGTCCGGTTGCGACGGCAATGACGGGAAGGTTGTTGGCGTGGGCGGCAGCGACATCGGAGGGCGTATCGCCCACGACAATGACGGAAGCCTCTCTTCCTGCAAGCTGACGGGCCTTTGCCGCCGCTGCCTGGATCATCTCTGCGCGCTGCTCGTGCGCGTCGCTGAAGCCGCCGAAGGTGAAATGCTCGCGTAGGCCGGTGCGCTCCAGCTTGAGCCATCCGACGGATTCGAGATTGCCGGTGGCGACGCCAAGCCATTTGCCGGCGGCAGCAAGGTAGCGGAGCGCTTCGACCACGCTGGGCATGATGGTGAGCTGCATGCTGGCCGCGTCGCGTTCCACGACGGAGCAGAGGGTTTTGAGCAGGCTCGGCCGGTGCGGACGCCAGCTCTCATCGGCGATCCCGGCGGCGGCGAAGGCATCGCTCAGAATGCGCGGATCCGTCGAGCCGGCCACAGTAACGGCATCAAGCGAGAGCGGGTGCCCGAGGACTTCCAAGCAAGCTTTAGAGAATGCGTTGTAGTGAACGCGGCCCGGATCGCGCAGCAGGGTGCCGTCAATGTCGAAGAGATAGGCGTCGTACAGGTCCCAAGCCGGAAGCGAGCCATGAGGTCCGAGACGCCAGGCGACACGGCCCTGTGGAGTAACGAGGGACTGATAGACCGCCGGGACGGTTGGTTTGATTGCAGAATTCGGCAAAGCGGCCGGCGGCTCCTGAAGAGAATCGGCGAACGCCTCTCAGGATAGCTGACGCAGTGTCAACCCTGCTGGCGCATCACCTGTTTCGGTTGCTCAATCAATGGACGCACGGGACGCGGCGGACGCTTGAGGCCATTGCGGATCTGGGCGGGATCCATGTTGAGCTCGGCAATGGTGCGGCTCAGGGTATTCCGATGCATGCCAAGCTCTTTGGCTGCCTTGCACTGGTTGCCGCGATGCGCGGCAAGTACTTCAAGAATGAAGCGCTTTTTGAACTCGCGGATGGCTTCATCGTAGGTGATACCACCGGCGTGCATCTGGCTAACCAGGCTGTCCAACTCGCGTTTCACGGAATCCTCTTTCTTGCTCACGGACCGAATCTCAGCGCCGGTCTCTGGTTCAGTAAAGCTCATTCAGTCGTGCTGGCCCAGTCCTGTCTCGCGGCGAGCGGTGCTCTCCAGAGAGTGCAATCCGGATTGAATTCTAACGCTCAGGTCCCGCGGCAGCACAGTAGCACTTCCGTGTGCCCCGGGAAAGAAGTATGGCACGAGTTGGGAGTGATCGAACCAGGGCTCGCGAGGAAAAAATGCGGCCATGGCAGCGATACCCAACGCCACCAGAATATATCCCTTGAGCAGACCGAACGCCCCCCCGGCGATGCGGTCGGCCCACCCCAATCCAATGCTGCGGAGTATCCAGCGTAGCATCCTGCCGAGGATTGCGGCGGCCAGCATAACGCCGAACGCGACCAAAAGAAAGGCAATTGCGGCGACGGCCGCATCCTGATGGACGAAACGGGCTACCCACGGTGCAACCTGCAGATAATAATGCCCGGCAAGGATGATGCCGGCGATCAGGCCGGCGAGCGCGCAAACCTCCACCAGAAAGCCATGCATGAACGCCATGACGGTCGAGATGACCAGAACGGCCACAATCGCCCAGTCCAGTGGAGTCAGCGTCTGCATGGCGTGATGGTAGACCAGATTCAGTTCAGGTCGAGCTCTTTGCCGGTGAGCAGGCGGTAAGCTTCCAGGTACTTGCGTTGCGTTTTCGCAACGATGTCATCTGGCAGCGCAGGCGCAGGGGCCTGCTTGTTCCATTGAATCTGCTCGAGGTAATCGCGAACAAACTGCTTATCGAAGGAGGGCTGCGGGCCGCCCGCCTTGTACTGATCCGCGGGCCAATAGCGCGAGGAGTCCGGGGTGAGCACCTCATCGGCAAGGACAATGCCGTCCGGGGTGACGCCGAACTCGAATTTGGTGTCGGCGAGGATGACGCCACGGCCGGCCGCGTAGGTGGCGGCGCGGCTGTAAATGTCCAGGCTGAGGCCCTGCAGCTTGGTGGCTGCGGGCTCGCCGATGCGCGTTGTCATCTCGTCGAAGGAGATGTTCTCGTCGTGCTCGCCGCCCGCGCTTTTGGAGGCCGGGGTAAAAAGCGGCTCAGGCAGCTTGTCGGATTCGGCGAGGCCTTTGGGGAGAGGGATGCCGCACAACGAGGCGTGGGCCTTGTAGTCTTTCCAGCCGGAACCTGAGAGATAGCCGCGCACGACGCACTCCACGGGAAACATCTGGGCGCGCTTGACCAGCATGGAGCGGCCTTGGAGCTGGCTCGCGTAAGGACGCAGAATCTCGGGGTATTGCGCGACATCGGCGGTGATCAGGTGGTTAGGCACGAGATCGCGCAGCAATTGGAACCAGAAGAGCGAGAGCTGCGTGAGGATTTTGCCCTTGCCGGGAATGCCGGTGGCGAGCACGTGATCGAAGGCGGAGATCCGATCGGTCGCGATGAGCAGCAGCGACTCGCCGACAGCATAGAGGTCACGGACTTTGCCGCGCGCGAGCAGAGGAAGATCGCCCAGATCGGTTTGCGTGAGTGTCTGCAAGGAGGTTTGCTGCCTTGGGAGTGAAGGTATGGCCTACCTCTCGATTTTCGGAGCGGGGTCAGGCTTTGTCAACGCGGCGCGCAGGCCTGTCTGGCCTTGGGCATCGGCGCCGGCCCAGATGCGCACACCGCGCTGGAGGCAACGCCGGACCTACATGTGCTGATGTTTACTTCGGCGATCTGCCTTTTGACGGGCATCCTCTTCGGGCTGGCGCCGGCGTTGCGCGTCTCGCACATGAGTACTTCAAACGCGCTGAATGCAGCGGTGCGCACCGTAGGAAGCGGGGGCGGGCGCTCCGCAAGACTGCTGCCAAAGAGGCTGGTAATGGGGCAGGTGATGCTCTCGCTGGTGCTCTGGCCGTTGCAGGCCTTTTTGTGCGCACGCTGCACAACCTGCGCAACCGCGATCTGGGCTTTAACCAGGCGAACCTGCTGCTGGTGAACATCAATCCAAGATTCGTCGGATACAAGCCCGGCCAGTTGAATGCGCTGTACGAGAGAATCCTGACCCGCGTTGACGCGCTGTCCGGAGTGCGTTCTGCCGCGCTGTCCGGTCAACTGCCGATCGCGCGCGGCAACTGGGGTTCGCCGATTACGATCATCGGCCGGCGTACTACTCCCAATGAAGCGTAAGCACGTATCTGCAGCGTGTGAGTGCGGGATACTTCGAGACCCTGGGTATTCCGCTGCTGCGAGGGCGCACCATCCATGCGGGCGATACAGCGACATCACTGAAAGCAGTGGTGGTGAACCAGACGCTGGCGAATCTCTACTTCCCGCATGGCGACGCGGTTGGCCACAGCTTTACCGTGGCCGATCCGAGTGTGAAGGGGACGTGGCAGATCGTCGGCGTTGTGCGCGATTCGCAGTTCAGAGCCGGGCCAAAGAACAAGAGGCGATGGCATATCTCGCCGTAACCCAACTGACGAGGACGATCAATATGCGTACTGGCTTCAGGTCCAGACCGCTGGCGATCCGGCGCACATCATCGGAGAAGTGCGTGCGGCGTTTGCGGAGATCGATCCGAACCTGTCGATACTGAAGGTGGAAACCATCTGGGAGCAGACCGAAGGCCTGATCGACACGCGGAAGCTGGTGTCGCAGCTTTCGAGCTTCTTTTCGCTGCTGGCGCTGGCGCTCTCGTGCATCGGCCTGTATAGCGTAATGATGTATAGCGTGGTGCGGCGAACGAATGAGATCAGCGTTCGGATTGCGTTGGGTGCGCCGCGGGCAGGCGTGCTGTGGATGGTGTTGCGCGAATCGCTGGTGCTGCTGGGCATCGGCATCGCAGTGGGTGTGCCGGCGATGCTAGCGGCGTGCCGTGCAGTGCAGGCGGGGTTATTCGGGCTGGAGCCATGGGATCCGCTGACGCTGGCCGGCGCAGTGCTGACCATTGCATTGGTGACGGCAATGGCTGCGCTCTTTCCGGCGCGGCGCGCGACAAAAGTTCGATCCGGTGGTGGCTCTGCCTTACGAATAGCCGTAGGGCTTCTAAGCGGTGGCGCGATGGCCGTGCGCATGATGATGGCCACCCATGTGTACGGAGACAAGCTTCGACACGCCCGGCTCCTGCATGGTGACGCCGTAGATGAGATCCATCGCCGTCATCATGCGCTTGGAGTGGGTGACCAGCACGAACTGCGTCTCCTTCGCCATGCCTTTGAGCATGTCGGCGAGACGGCCGACATTGGTTTCGTCGAGGGGCGCGTCGACCTCGTCCAGCACGCAGAAGGGGCTGGGTTGATAGAGGAAGATGCCGACCAGCAGCGACAGTGCGGTGAGCGCCTTTTCGCCGCCGGAGAGTAGCAGCACGTTCTGCAGCTTCTTGCCCGGCGGCGACGCGACGATGTCGATGCCGCTCTCCGCAGTGTTCTCTTCGTCTGTGAGGCGCATGAAGGCCTGGCCGCCATTGAACAGGCGCGTGAAGGTGACGGAGAAGTTCTCGTTGATGCGCGCGAAGGCCTCGTCGAACTTCGTGCGTGAGATGGTGTCGATCTCCTTGATGGTGGCCTGCGTGTTCTCGATGGAGTCGAGCAGGTCTGTGCGCTGGGTTTCGAGGAAGCTATGGCGCTCAGCCGCTTCCTTGTATTCATCCAGCGCCATCATGTTGACCGGCCCCATGGCTTCGAGGCGGCTCTTCAGGCCCCGGCAGGCTTCGTCTTCTGTGGCGAGGGCTTCGTCTTCGATGCGCGTGATGTCCTCTTGTGCGCGGAGCTCGCCAGGTTCGACGCCCAGGTCGCTGATGCAGGCGGCTTCGAGGTGCTCGAGATCGGCGGCGAGCTTGGCCGCCTGCGCGGCGTGCGCGCTGCGGTTCTCGCGCAGGGCATCGGTCTCGGCTCGCAGCGTCTTGAGCTGCTGCTCGCTTTCGAGCAGCGTGACGCGCAGCAGGCGGGCTTCTTCGGTCCATCGTGCAGTTTCCGCCAGGGCTTGCTCGCGCAGCTCGGCGAGCTGTTGTTGCTGGGTGCCGAGCGATGCGTTCTCGTCCGTGCGCTGCTGTTGCTCGGCGGCTGCAGCGGCGAGCTGCTGTTCAAGCTGCACGACGCGGCGGCCAAGATCGGCGTACATGCGATCGATGCGGGCGAAGGATGCTTCCGCGCCGCGCTTGCGCTCTTCGAGGCCGGCCAGTTCGGCAACGGCCTGCGAGGATGCCTGCTGCGCCGTTTCACGCGCTTCGCGGTGACCGGCGAGTGCAGATTCCAGCTCGAGCTGCTGCACCTCAGCGGTGGCGTGCTCGGCTTCGAGGCGCGCAACGTCTTCACGCTTCTGCTGCATTAGCGCCGCGCGCTGGTCGCGCTGGTTGCGATTGCGCTCGCTGTCGAGCTGCCAGTCCTGCAGGCGCCGTTCCAGGCGCTTTGCTTCCGATTCCATCTGGCGTAGCGCAGCGCCCTGATTGGCGCTCTCGCGCTCGGCATTGCGACGGTCTTCGCTCTTCGCTTCGAGCAGGCGTGTCTTCTCAGTCAACGTACGGCCAAGCGCGGCAGCATGCGTTTCGGCCTGTGCGAGCTCGATCGTGAGGGCGTCGAGCTTTTGCTGCGTATCGCGCAGTTCGCGTTTGATGGCGAGCGGGCCCTCTGCGCGCGGCTTGCCTCCGGTGACCGTGACATTGTGGAAACACTCGCCGGAGGGCGCGAGGAAGAACGCCCGCGGATTTTCGAGCGCCAGTGAGCGCGCGGTGCCGGCGTCGGGCGCGACGTAGCCCTCCCGCAGTTTGGGCAGGATAGCTTCAAGCGAGGTGCCGAAGCCGTCGAGCACGCGAATGCAATCCTTCAGGCGCACGATGCCTTCGCGGCTGGTCTGTGTGCCGGTGGGCTCGGTGGGATCGAAAGAAAATTTGGCCTGCGCGTCATGAGGGTGGACGAGGAAGGTAGCGCGTCCATCGACATCGCTCTTCAGCAGCCGCATGCCTTCGTCGGCAGCGTCCCAGCTTTTCACAACAATGTAGTTGAGTTCGTCGCGCAGGTATTCGTCGACGACGGTTTCGTACTGGCCGTCAACTTCGAGGAAGTCGGCGAGCGTTCCGACGGCGGAAAGGCCGGAGCTTCCATTCCCGGTGTTGTGATTGCCATTGGCGCGGAAGAGCTTGCGCACGGTGTCGGTGGAATAGCTGTGCTCGCGGATGAGTCCTTCGAGCGAGTTGCGCCGACCGGTAAGAGTGGCGTGCTCTGCGCGGAAGGCATCACCGCGGCGGCGGGTCTCCGTCTCTTCGGCTCGGGTCTGCTCAATTTCCGAGCGGAGCGCGAGGATCTCCTGCTCGAGGCGCGTGAGGGTATCGGTGACGGATTCAAATTGCAGGGACGCCTGGCCACGCTCGGCGCCGAGGTTTTCGAGATCGCGGCGCGCTGCGTCCATCTCGCCTGCGAGACGCTCGGCCTCGCGTTCGAGTGCGCCCAGCGCCTCTTCCGCCTGGGAGGCCTGATTGCGCGTGTTCGCGGCTTCGGAGAGCAACTGCAGACCGCGGCGACGTTCGGCCTCTAGCCGCTGCTCGGCGTGTGCAACGGTCTGTGCGGCTTCGCGCGCCTGTTGCTGCAGACTCTCGGCCTGCTGGCGGAAGCGTGCGGCTTCGGCTGCGGCGGTCTCAAGAAAACTGCGGTGCTGCTCGCGCTCCGCGGTGAGGCCTTCCATTTGCAGGCGCGCCTGATCAAGCTCCGCGGTGCCGGCGGCGGAGCGGGAGGCGAGATCGGCAATACGCTCCTCATTGGCATGCTGGCGCGCGCTGGCGCGTTCGAGATCGATGGCGGCCTGACTGGCGCGCGCGCTGGCTTCCTTCGCGCTCGCGTCCAGTTCATAGCCGCGCGCCACTGCGGCGGCGTGCTCGGCGTCGAGCGCTTCGACGTGCGCGGCACAGGCGTCAATCTGCGTGGTCAGCGAGGCGATCTGTTCGTGAAGGGAGACGCTGGTTGCGTCCATCTGGTGCAGGCGGCTGGCGAGGACGACGCGCAGGCGCGTACGTAGCTCATCGCGCACGGCGGCGTAGCGCTCGGCCTTGGCCGCCTGGCGCTTCAGCGAGTTCATCTGCCGCGTGACTTCTTCGAAAATGTCGTTCACGCGCGCCAGGTTCTGCTTTGCCGATTCAAGGCGCAACTCGGCGAGGCGCTTCTTGGTCTTGAAGCGTGTGATGCCGGCGGCCTCTTCGATGATGGCGCGGCGGTCGTGCGGCTTGGAGCTGAGGAGCTGCCCGATGCGCTCCTGCTCGATGATGGCGTAGCTCTCCGGGCCCAGGCCGGTGCCCATGAAGATGTCCTGAATGTCGCGTAGGCGGCACAGCTTGCCGTTGAGGAGATATTCGCTGTCGCCGGAGCGGAAGAGACGCCGCGTGATGATGATCTCGCCGGCACGCGCAGGCGTGCGCTGGAATTTGCGGCGGCGAATCTTTAAGACAACCGCATTCTGCGCTGCGACGGCAACGCCGCCATCCTGCACCGAAGGTGCGGTGTCCGCAGCCTGGATAACATCCTGCTCCTCGCCCTCAATGACAGTGCCGGGTTGCGCTTCGGCAATGATCTCTTCGGTTTCGGCGGAGCGCGCCTCGCGTTGCGCCTCCTCGTCCCAATCGCCCTCGGCGGTGAGCGTTCCGTTGGCGTTAACGGCCACGGTACCATCGCTGTCGAGCGCAACTTCATCCCGTTCGAGATCGGTTACGAGCGGGCCATCGCCATAGGCATCGGGATCGATAAGCGTGAGCGAGACTTCAGCCATGCCGAGCGCCTTGCGATCGCGCGTCCCGGCAAAGATCACGTCCTCCATCTTTGTCCCTCGCAGCGTGCGAGCCGACTGCTCACCCAGCACCCAACTGACGGCGTCGAGGATGTTGGATTTGCCGCAGCCATTGGGCCCGACCACGGCGGCCATGCCCTGCCCGGGCAGAGTGAGCTCGGTGCGGTCGCAGAAGGACTTGAAACCGAGGATCTGAATCTTCTTGAGCTTGAGCATCTATGGCACCCGTAGGAGCGGAGAAAGGGCCTGAGCAGGCCTTCTTCCACTCGAACACAGTCTTGCCAAGAATGGTAGCCGGGAGAAGGGGGCGATTCAACACAGATACCCCTACATATTGTGGATAAGGAGGCCGGAATTGCGAGAAATTGGGCTAGCCGTGTACATAGCCTGAGGTCGCACTCCGGGTGGCCCTTCAACCGCGGCCGTTGGAGGTGTATCTCAAGGCTTCTGGGTTGGTCGCATCCGGACCTCGCTGATGAAGGACTGCGGCGGCTGGGTAACCAGCATGATCGCTACCTTGGCTACGTCTTCCGGCTGGAGCATCTTGCTGCGCTCTTTCCCGCCCCGGCCAAACTCGGTGTCGACCGAGCCGGGCGCGATGACAGAGACGCGGATGTTGCGCGCGCGAAGCTCTTCGGCGGCGGAATAGCTGAGGCCGTTGAGCGCGCATTTTGATGCGGCATAGGCGGCGCCGTGGGCCAGCGGGCCTTGACCCGCGAGCGACGAGATGTTGACGATGTGGCCGCCGCCGCGCGCGATCATGTGCGGAATAAGGGCGCGCATCAGCAGGAACGGGGCGCGAAGGTTGGTGGCAAGCACAGCGTCGAAATCCGCGACGGGCATCTCGTGCAGCGGAGCGCCGATTCTCCCTATTCCGGCAGCGTTGATCAGTATGTCGCAGCCTCGGGCATTGGCGATGTTCGCTGTCAGCTCGTTGAGCGCGGCAGAAGAGGTCAGGTCGCAGGGCAGGATATCGGCCGAGCCTCCATCGCTTGCGATCTGCTGCTGCGCCGCGTCCAGCGCCTGCTCGTCGCGCGCTACGAGCAGAAGTCCGGCGCCCAGCCCGGCCAGTTGCACAGCGATGGCACGGCCGATGCCGCGCGAAGCGCCGGTAACAAGGGCGGTCTTGCCGGCAAGGGGAGAATCGGTTTTCTTCGATGGCTGACGATCTTCAACTGGCATGGGGTGTTTTCCTGCTGGGTTAGATGAGACCAGGAGAAGGTTCCTGTGGCCTCTTGATGCAGTATCGCTGTTGCTGGGCAGCATGGTGCTCACGTATCGCGGGTAACCTCGTCACACCGGGTGAACGCCACGGAACTGTCATTTGTGATGCTGAGTCAACGCAGGGACGGAGATTCGCATCTTTACCCGTGTTCCGGAAGTCAGGAGGCGGGTCCGTTTGTCTTCCGCTTGCATGGTTGGAGGCTGATTCTTATAATCCAGCCACATCGCCGCGCCGCTTCTTTTCCGGGGACAAGTGGATGGACGCACCGCTCCAGTTATGGAGAGTCACCATGAGTCCCGCGGATGCGAAGGCTGCAGGTACAAGGTTTCAGGTTCCAAATCGCTGCACTTCTCTTAGGAGCATTGAATGAAGAAGGTCGCCTTAGCATCTCTGCTGGCAATCGCCACCAGTACACTGTGTGCTGCGCCGTTCGCCCTGGCCCAGGCCGCGGCGGGGGGTGGACAACAACAGCAACAGATCACCATTAAGGATCCCGCCGAGTACAACGACTACTCGAACGCGATCAGCCAGTCCTCGCCTGCGGCGAAGGCTTCTGCCATTGAGGCTTTCCTTACGAAGTATCCAAACTCCGTGGTCAAGGGAGAGATGCTGGAGCAGCTGATGGCTGCCTACCAGGCGCAGAACAATATGGATAAGACCGTGGACGCAGCCAACCGGCTGCTCCAGGCAGATCCGAATAACCTGCGCGCCCTCGCCATCTCGGTCTATATCAAGAAGGCGCAGGCAGCCCAGAAGACGACCCCCGCCGAACAACAGCCGCTGCTGGACGAAGCAGCCGCCAACGCGCAGAAGGGGCTTGCCGCTCCCAAGCCCGCAAACATGCCGGACGCCGATTTTCAGAAGTTGAAGACTGCGACTGAGCCGATCTTCTACAGCGCCATCGCGATGGACGATCAGTTGAAGAAGGACTATCCAGGCGCGGTAGACAATTTCAAAAAAGAGTTGCAGGCCGTGCCGCCGCCGCAAACCCAGACCGGAGCCACGCTCAACGATACCTACCTGCTGGGACAGGCGTATGCGCAGCAGACTCCGCCTGACCTGAAGAATGCAGTGTGGTTTCTGACGCGAGCCGCTGCTTACGCGCCCCCGGCAGCCAAGGACCAGATCGAGAAGGCGGCCGAGTATTACTACAACAAGTATCACGGGGGCATGGACGGGTTCGACCAGGTAAAGACGCTGGTGACGCAGTCCGTACTTCCGCCGGATAGCTACAACCCGACGCCCGCTCCGCCGCCGCCTTCGCCTGCCGATCAGGCTGCCAAGGTGGTTGCGACCACGCCTGACCTGAAGACCCTGAACCTGAACGACAAGGAGTTCATTCTCTTCAACGGCAAGCCGGAAGACGCTGGCAAGATGTGGGACACCATGAAGGGACAGACCTACCAGATTCCGGGCAAGGTTGTCTCGGCGACGGCGGACTCCGTGCAGCTTGCGGTGACCGACGATGCGAAGGCGTCAAACACGGCAGACTTCACCGTGAACATGAAGAAGCCGCTGACGACGCCGCCAGCAATCGGCACGCAGGTGACCTACGACGCCACCTTCGATTCCTACACACAGAACCCGAAGATGATCACGCTCATCAACGGTGCGCCGCCGGCTCCGGAGAAACCGGCACGGCGCACGACCACCCGGAGACGCGCCGCTCACTAGAGTGCGTGTTTCCAACGAGCGAGGGCGGCCGCTATGGCTGCCCTTCCTCTTTTGTGCAACAGAAGGGTGGCGGCGCGCATGGTAGATTGGCGTTGCAATGCTCTTTGCCGGCCCACACAGCAGGCGCTCAGAACATCTCCGGCGGACGTTCGCGCTGACGATGTGCTTTGCCTGTGCCATGCCGGGACTTGCCCAGCTTCACTCCCATCGCAACGGCCCCCCTCCTTCCGGTGAGGAAGAAAAGACTGCTGCGCTCGAGGCGCATACGTCAACCCTGCCGGTATTGGATGCCGGCCAGATGAACGAAGCGAACCGCGCGCTGCTCCAGCAGCGGGAAGTGGATGTAAGCAGCGCGGCTGCCTTTTACGGCTTCGACATCAGCGACAGCCGCTGGACCTATCAGCAGATTGTCTGCCGCACCTTGCCCGACCATCTGATGCTGAGTTTTCAGAATGACAGCGTCGCGCATGGGGCTTCCCACTTCGTTGCGGTGGTGCCGGCGAATGGCGGCAAGGTGCAAGTTGTGACCGAGTACGCGCACGGGCTGTTGCCGTTCCATGCCGCGTGGGAGAAGAGCACGGCTTACGAGGCCTTCAATCGTATGACAGGGGCGGATCGCGGCGAACACGAGCTGGGGCCGCAATCGCATTGGCTCAACTTGGGCATGTGCTTTGTGGCGCTCACCGGGCATGTGCCCCGCGCCGCAGTGCCGGCGGAAAACGTCGAAGCATCCGAGGCGCTGACCAAACGCAACGGCTCGACGCCGATCATCATGATCGATCCGGGTAAGCAGGCAGAGGTTGACTTCAGCGACATTTCGCAGGCACGCACGGGCAATTGGCGGCTGCGCTTCAATAGCCGTGGCCAACTCACGAAAGCGGAGCTGGATACAGTAGGTCCGCTGACGACGCGGGTCGTGCCGATGTCGCCGGTTATCCCGCCCATTCAGCCGGAATAGGCCTTTCGACTCTGTCTGGATCCTGAAGAGCAGCGGCCCCTCGGCCTGCCATCCTGCGTGGAGGCGCCGGTATACTAAAAGGTCCTTTCCCATGATGTCCCTGCTCTGGTTGCGAGTCGCTGTAGTCTTCTACGCTGTTGCCGGCGTCACGGCGTTTCCCGCCGTGCTGTACGGGCAGCCGCGATGGCAACGAGTGTCCTTGCCGGCGGCGGTGGCGGGCTTCTTCTTCCATCTGGTCGCGGTTGTGGAGTTGATGGTGGCCGCGCATCATCTGGTGCCACTGGGCTGGGTGGAGGTGCAGGCAACACTCGCGCTGTTGATTGTGGCCGCGTACCTGCTGGTTTATGCGGTGTATCGCGCGGGTGCTTTCGGCATCATCGCGCTGCCGCTGGCGCTGGTCATCATGCTGGCGCCCGCCCTGGGCGCGAACGGCCGCTCTTTCGTGACTCCCGAGATGCGCTCCGGATGGCTGGTGGTGCACATCAGTGCGCTGCTTGCCGCGTATACCGCGCTGTTGTTCAGCCTGATTGCGAGCGTGCTGTACCTGGTGCAGGAGCGACGGCTTAAGAGTAAGGAGGGTATCGGCTTTCTAGCGTGGCTGCCGCCGCTGGAGACGATGGACCGCATCGCCTACCTAAGCCTGCTGATCGGCTTCCCGTGCATGACGCTGGGGCTGTTGGCGGGCTCGCTGATTGCCCAGCAGAGCGTGGGCGCCGCGTACTTTCTCGATCCCAAGGTGCTGCTGTCGTTCGGCATGTGGGGGCTGTACGTGCTGATGCTGCTGGTGCGCCGCAGCACCGGGCTGCGCGGCCGGCGGGCCATTTATCTTTCGAGCGTCGTTTTCCTCGTCGTGCTCAGTGTCTGGGCGGCGAACACCTTCAGCTCGGTGCATAGGTTCCCAGTGCCATGAGCATCCGTCTGCTGGGAGTGAATCATCGCACCGCGCCGATTGAGCTACGCGAGCGGCTGGCGATTGCGCCGGAGTCGCTCGGCCGAGCCACGCTGGCGCTGGTGGGCACGCCGGGCGTGATCGAAGGAATGATTCTTTCGACCTGCAATCGGGTCGAGTTGTTGACGAGCTACGAGCAGGATGCGCCGGACGTCATTGACTTCCTGCATCGCTATTTCGCCTTGCCCGCGGATGTGCTGCGGCCTCACCTGTATGAGTACGAAGGCTCGGACGCGGTGCGGCACCTCTTCCGCGTGGCCGCAAGCCTGGACTCGATGGTGCTTGGTGAACCGCAGATTCTGGGGCAGGTGAAAGAGGCCTACACGGCGGCGCGCTCGGTGGGCGCGGTGCAGAGTTCGCTGGAGCGGCTGCTGCAGACGACTTTCACGGTGGCCAAACGCGTGCGGACCGAGACGCAGATCGGCAGCGCATCAGTCTCGATCGCGTCGGTGGCGGTTGACCTGGCGAAGAAGATCTTCGGCTCGCTCGACGGCAAGACCGTGCTGCTGGTGGGCGCGGGCAAAATGAGCGAACTGGCGGCACGGCACCTGATCCAGCAGGGCGCCCACTCGATGCTGATTGCGAACAGGACGTTCGATCGCGCGGTGCATCTAGCGCGGACTTTCAACGGGCGCGCGGTTCGATTTGAGGATCTGCACGCGGTCGCGGACCAAGCCGACATCCTGGTCACATCGACAGGCGCGGCACAGCCGATCTTCCGCCGCCAGCATGCGCAGCAGTTCCTGCAAAGGCGGCGTCACCGGCCGATGTTCTACATCGACATTGCGGTGCCGCGCGACGTGGCGCCGGACGTAAATCGCCTCGAAGGGGCATTCGTCTACGATATCGACGATCTGCAGTCCGTCGCTGCCTCGCACATGAGCGAGCGTAGCAAGGAAGCGATGCAGGCGGAGGCGATCGTGCAGGCGGAGGTAGAACGCTTCGCCACCGGGCAGCAGACGCTGAGCGCGGTGCCTGCCATTGTGTCGCTGCAGCAGACGATGGAAGAGCTTCGGCAGGCGGAGTTACGCCGCATGCAGGGCAAGCTGCAATCGCTCTCGGCAGAGCAGCGCAGCGCGGTAGAGGCGTTGACGCGCGGGCTGATCAATAAGGTGCTGCACCAGCCGCTGCAGGCGATGAAAACGGCAGCGCGCAACGGCGACCTGACGGTGGCGGAGGCGGTGCAACAGATATTTGGACTGTCCTCGCAGGACGCCGTTGCCGACTCGTCATCCACAGCACAGCGGTCAACCAGCTCTTCGTCATCCCAACCGGAGCGAAGCGAACTCGAGGGAACTGCTGTTTCGCCACAGCCGGAAGAGCCGGTGCAGAGCAGTTCATCGCTTGAGGCAGCCCGGCGTTGATCCGCATTGGCTCGCGCGGCTCGCAGCTTGCGCTCTGGCAGGCACACCACGTTGCCGGCCTGCTGCGCGCACAGGCGCATGAAGTCCAGATCCGCACTATCACCACAACCGGAGACCGTTTGCAGGGCGTGCCCTTTGCTCGCGTCGGGTCGAAGGGCATGTTCACCAAAGAGATCGAAGAAGCGCTGGCAGACGGTGCGATTGATCTGGCAGTGCACAGTCTCAAGGATCTACCGACGGAGATCGATGCTCGATTTGTCATTGCCGCGGTGACAGAACGTGTCGATCCGCGGGATGTGTTTGTATCTGTTCGATACGCGAGCATGAATGAGCTGCCAGCCGGCGCGCGGGTCGGAACCAGCAGTTTGCGGCGGCAATCGCAGCTTCGCGCACGGTGGCCGGGGGCGGAGTATGTAGAACTTCGCGGCAATGTGGATACGCGGCTGCGCAAGCTCAGCGAGGGCGAGGTGGATGCCGCGGTGCTGGCCGCGGCTGGACTCGATCGGCTTGGGCGCACGGAGTGGGTTCGGGAGCGGTTCCCTGAAGACGTGCTCTGCCCGGCGCCTGGGCAGGGTGCTTTGGCGATCGAGTGTCGCGCGGCCGATCAGCGTACGCGTTCCGTGTTGACAAGCCTCGACCATGCGGAGTCGCGCTTTGCCGTGACGGCGGAGCGCGTAGCGCTGGCTGCGCTCGGCGGCGGATGCCAAGTGCCGATCGGCGCTTACTGCCGTCGTGACGGAAAGCAGTTTCGTATTTGCGGCTGTGTTTCATCTCCGGATGGCGCGACGGTGCTGCGCGCTGAGGAGCGCGGGACGGATGCGCAGACGTTAGGCGCGGCGTTGGCCGATTCGCTGCTCCGCCAAGGTGCGCTGCAGCTGCTGGCGCAGCAGGGTCCGGCCGCATGAGTACTGGTCCGCTGACCGGGCGGCGCATCGTAATCACACGGGCGGCGCGGCAGAGTGGCGGATTGCGCGAGCGGCTGGAGCAGCAGGGCGCTGAGGTGCTGCTGCTACCAACGATAGAGATTGCTCCACCGGATTCGTTTGCGCCGCTCGACGATGCTTTGGGGCGCGCATCCGATTTCGATTGGCTTGTCGTCACCAGCGCCAATGCCGTGGGTGTGATCGGCGAGCGCCTCACTGAGATGGGGCTCAAATCGGCAGCCCTCAAGCATCTGCGCTGCGCGGCTATCGGGCCGTCGACTGCGGACGCGGTTCGCGACTTGAGACTTGCGGTTGAGATTGTGCCGGAGCGTGCGGTTGACGAGGCTCTGGCCGTGGCTATGGCGGATCGTGTGCATGGACAGCGTGTGTTGTTGGTACGCGCGGCTGTGGCGCGCGATGTGGTACCCGATACGCTTGCCGCTGCCGGAGCTTCGGTTACGATCGTCGATGCCTACCGCACAGTGATTCCCGCGCATGCAGTGGAGCGCGCGCGCGCGGTATTCGAGCCGAGGCACTTACCCGATGCTGTTGTGTTCACTAGCGGATCGACAGTGATGCATCTGCTGGATGTGCTGCGGGAAGCTGGGCTCGTGCTTCCGCAGCAGGTGGCGTGTGTGTCGATCGGGCCGGTGACTTCGCTTGCTTTGCGCGATGCTGGGCTAATTGTTGCTGCTGAGGCAGAGACCGCTTCGCTGGATGGTTTGGTCCGTGCTTGCGTTCGCTCGCTTGCGAGCTAGTGGCTCGACCAAGTCTTATCGTTCGAGTCGCACTCTTTCTCAATCACGCAATCGGCGCAACGGGGCTTGCGGGCGATGCAGATGGCGCGGCCGTGCAGGATCAGCTCGTGGCTGAAGTCGATCCAGTGATCTTCCGGGATGATCTTTACTAAATCCTGCTCGACTTTTTTTGGCTCCGTGTTGAGCGTGAGCTCAAGGCGTCGCGTGAGGCGGAGCACGTGGGTGTCGATTACAATGCCTTCTGCGATTTGGTAGGCCACCCCCAGCACGACGTTGCCCGTCTTACGGGCCACGCCGGGCAGCGTGAGCAGCTCATCCATCGTCTTCGGGACCTTGCCGCCGAAGCGCTCGACCACTCCCTTTGCTGCGCCGGAGATTGATTTCGCCTTGTTGCGGAAGAAGCCGGTGGTGCGAATGAGGTCTTCGAGCTCCGCTAGCGAGGCTTTCGTCATGGCGGCCGGGGTGGGGAAGCGGCGGAAGAGCTCCGGCGTCACCATGTTGACGCGCGCGTCCGTGCACTGCGCGGAGAGGATGGTGGCGACCAGCAGCTCCCAGGCGTTGCGGTGCAGGAGCGCGCAGGTCGCGCCGGGATAAGCCTTCTGCAGGCCGGCGATGATCTTCGCGATGCGCTCGGGCGAGGTCTTCAGGTGTGGCTTGACCTGCTTCTTCGCCACCGCCTTTGCCGGACGCTTCTTCGCTGTGGGCTTGCTCGCTGTAGACATCGTAATCAGCCGAGGCGGTCGAGCATGGCTTCCGGCGTCATGCGGATGCAGGTGTAGATAGGCGTGTCTTTGAGGGTGTAAGCGCTGATCTCGGTTTCGCGGAGCTGCTGCACCAGGTCGAGGAAGTCTTCGGGGAAATTGCTCTCGAAGGCGACGACGAACTCCTGATCATCAATGCCGAATGAGTAGGTGGTGTTGAGCTTGACCCGCGGATAGAGATGGCCAATACGGATGTGCTCATTCATCAGGCGCTGACGTTCCTGGGCAGGCAGCAGATACCAGGCGCGCGTTTTCCAAAAGGGATAGATGAAGATGTACTTCTGGCCGCCGGGACGGATGGCGCCCCGGGAGTCGTGCTGGCCTTCATGCTCGTGGCCGATCAGGTATTGCGAGCGTTTGGTCATCGCGATGTAGTTGTTCGCGAGTTCCAGATAGCCACCCAGGGGTGTGGCGAGGAGCTCGGCCATCATCTCGCTAAGGTCGTCGACCGAGTAGCAGATGCGCCACAGGGCCATGTCGCAATCCGGACGGAGACCGACGGTGGAGTAGGTGAGCGAGAGCAGGCGGCCGGGCTGGTTCCAGCGGGCGAGCACTTCGGCGAAGAGGCGCTTGTGCTCGGCGCGCTCCACGTGGGGCAGGCGACGCCATTCGGGCATCACCTTGAAGAAGCTGAAGCCGACCATCTGACGCTTGATGGGTTTGTCTGATTTGCTTGCCCCCTCGGGCTTCGTTGCCGGCTGCCCTTCGGGTTTGGTGGCTTCTGCCGGTGCGGCGAGGGTCTCTGTCTCTGCCATGTGTCTCCTTGTCCTTGACTCGATGGTAGCAAGGATGGAGACGTAACGTTACGGCCTACCCCCTCCCCCTCCCGTCACCGGAGGCTGGCCAGGAAGTTGTTTGATGTCTAGGCTTTAAGCGCTCTCCCGCAGTCTAAATTCGTCATTCAAATGGGTTTATCGCTTCATTCGTCTTTCTAAAGGACTTACGCCACGAAAAACCTTCTGGGGACGTGCCCGCCGCGTTATGTATATGCGCTCTATATCCAGAGTAGCGAATCGAGTGGAATATCCGGTCACGTCACGAGGAAAGACTTCGCTGCGGTAACGGATCGATTCCGTTGCGGGAAGCGATCTTTCATGCGCGCGCTTTTCAGCTTCGGCCGAGATGGGGTCAGTTGAACCTATCGGCATCCCAGCTTTGCCAGGCTCAGGATGGGCACCCGGAATTGGTGACGTGGCGGCTACACTCTTGTCCGAGGACTGGGAGACGGTGATGCCGACAGCGAAAGACGGGAAGATCTGCTACATCGAAATGCCGACGGGGAATGTGCAGGCTTCAGCGGATTTTTATCAGCGGGCATTTGGGTGGACGATCCGCACGCGAGGCGATGGAGCGATTGCGTTCGACGATACGACGGGCGAAGTGAGCGGCGCGTTCGTGCTGGGGCGTCGGCCGGCTACGACGCCAGGACTGATGGTCTACATCATGGTGGACAGCGTGGCGGAGGCGATGAAGAAAGTCGAAGCGAACGGCGGGGAGATTGTGCAGCCAATCGGCGGTGATCCGGGGGAGACTACGGCGCGCTTTCGCGATCCGGGCGGGAATGTGATCGGGCTGTATCAGGAGCCGGTGTGACAGAAGAAGGTGACCGAAAGCGTTGCAAATGGGCGGAGAGCGATCCGTTGCTGCGCGCTTACCACGATGAGGAGTGGGGCGTGCCGGTACGCGATTCACGCGCGATGTGGGAAATGCTGATGCTCGAAGGCTTTCAGGCGGGGCTCTCCTGGCTGACCATCCTGCGCAAGCGCGATGCCTTCCGCAAGGCTTTTCGCAATTTCGATCCGGAAAAAGTGGCGCGCTTTAAGGAGAAGGAGATCGAACGGCTGCTGAACGATGAGGGAATCATCCGCTCGCGCGCGAAGATCGAGGCGACGATTGCGGGCGCGCGCAGCTTTCTCGCGATGGAAAAGGACGGCGGCTTCGCGAAGTCGATGTGGGCGCATGTGGACGGGAAGCCGGTGCAGGGCACAGGCCACGTGCTGGCGAAGACGCCGCTTTCGGAGGCCATCTCCGCCGACTTGAAGAAGCGCGGGTTCAAGTTTGTGGGGCCGGTGATTGTGTATGCGTGGATGCAGGCGGTGGGGATGGTGAACGATCACGCGCTTGACTGCTTCGCGCGGGACTGATGGTGATCAGGGTGACAGCTGTTTCTCCATCACCGATATGTATCAGCGGCTGAGCGCTACGGAGAGGATCTGGCCGGCGGCAGTTTTGTCGTTGGTCACGGCGTACAGCACGATGGCGTGCTTGCCTTCGAGATCGCTGCAGGGGTGGATTTCGCCTTCCGGTTTGTAGTTCATCGTCATGAAAGTCACTTTGTAGAAGTCGTTGGCATAGAGCGCGATTTTCTTCGTGACGCCATCGACTTCCAACTCCAGTACGGAGGGCGGACCGCAGTGTATCGCGCGGAGAACACCACGGGCTTCGTGCTTAGTGGCGGTGGAGGATGCAGGGACGTGCTCGCCAGCCGCACCGCCGAGCTGGATGGAAAGGATTTCGCCGGCGGCTGTCTTGTCCCCGGTTTCCGCGTAGGTGACGAGAGCGTGTTTGCCTTCGAGATCCTTGCAGGGGCTCATGTCACCCTGCGGCGCCTCATTGACAGCTGAGAATGCGATTTTGAAATAGTTGTTGCTATAGAACGCGACGGGCTTGCCGCCGGTGTCCTGCACTTCGAGCTCGAGTACCGCGGGCGCGCCACAGCGCACGCCATGCAGCAGGCCGCGGACCTGGTGCTTTGCGGCGGTTGCCGCTGCGGATGCGTGCTGCGGAAGCTCTGCAACAGGCATTAGCTGATTTTGCTGAAACGCCTGCACCTGTGGGTCGCGGCTGTCTTTGTTGTCCTGCACCCGGCGCATGGCTTCATCGATGATTGCGGTCTGGGAGGGCTCTTTGGCGAAATTGCGGGCTTTCTCGAGAACGCGGAGCGCATCGTCTTCGCGTTTGAGCTCGATGAGCAGGTAGGCGGTGTTGATGCGGTAATAGACATTGGACGGCTCGAGCTCCATGGCCTGCAGCTCGAGCACGTGGGCTTCTTCCAGACGGTCGCGCTGCAGGCGATAAAGCGTGGCGAGCCGGTCGTAAGGAGGCGCGAAAGCTGGATTGAGTTTGATGGCCGATTTAAGGCTGGCTTCCACGGTAGACGCGTCCTTGAGTCCGTCTTCGTTCATGGCCATCGCGGCGTAGTAGTAATTCGCGAGATAGCTTTTGGAGTCGAGCTTGACGGCCTGGGTGAGCCACTTGCGCGCGCCTTCCACGTCCTGTTTCTGCAAGGCCATGTAGCCGAACGTTTCACAGGCGACGGCATTGTTCGGATCCTCTTTCAGGACGGCGTCGAGCAGAGTGTGAGCTTCTGCAGTACGGCCGTTGTAGGCGAGGAACTCAGCGCGGCGCGCATCGGCATCCGCAGGCGATACGGTGGTTATCTGGAAAGAGGCGATGTCGGGAGTTTTGGGGCTTGGCATGCGGAAGTAGCGAAAGCTTTCCGCGTGGATGTACATCTGCAGCTCGCGCTGCAGTTTACCGAGATCGCCGAACGCGGCGGTTGCGGCTGAGACCGGGTCCTGCTTCTGGACGAGCAGGCGGGCGTAGGCCGAGATGCGGTCCTGGTGCTGCTGCTGATCAACCATCTCGATGTAGTGAACCAGTGCCCAGGACTCGGCATAAAAGACGGAGCCCTTGTTCTCCTCATGGTAGTAAGGCGAGTTGTGATCCACCGTGAAGAGCACGGGCAGAGGGATGAGGCGGTTCTGACGCAGATAGAGCACGTCATCGGTGTTGGCCTGGCCAAGGGCCACGTCCTTGTCGTGAATATCCGTGTTCTGAAAGAACTCGGCGATGCCCTCGTTCAGCCAGAGTGGCATCCAGTCGTGTTCGCCGCTGAAGGCGAAGTGGGTGTACTCGTGATATACGGTGGCGAAGGGATGCTCCTGCTTGCCGTCGAGCCGTAGCAGGATGTAAGTTTTCTCCGGGCCTTGCAGGAAGTAGCCGGCCAGGTTCAGCTTGCCTTTGGCGAGATAGTCGGCAGGCTCGAGAGCTCTGAATCCCTTCTGGTCTTTGAGCGCGATGACGAGGATGGGTGCGGGTGGGTCGACCCTGGCGTTGGGAAACAGGGTGTGCAGGACGGCACGCATGCGCTCGAACTGATCGGCGAGATGCACGGCCTGCTTCGCATTGCTGTCGGTCATGACGACGAAGTGCGGACTGCGCACTTCGACCCAGGTTGTATCGCGGGCCTGGGCGCGATGCGCCGGCACAAGCAAGGTAGAGATGATCAGGAACAGCATGCGAAAGCGCTGCATGGCGCACTGAATGTAGCAAATGCACGCAGGAGCAGCTACAGCTTTCTAAAGTTGCCTGGTACGAAGGAGGAAGAGGACTAGTCTTTCCCGCCGAGGTCCAGACCAAATTTCGGTGAGCCTTTGGTTCCGGTGATCTTTACCGGGATCTCGGCGCCCGCTCCATGTTTGTGGAAGAACGGATCAACGGGCTTCAGCAGCAGTGACTTCCACCACGTGGACACCATGTTCGAGAGCTTTGCCTCGGTGCGCACCTTGCCGGTGAAATCGAACTTGCGTCCGTCGAGCGTGTACTGGCCGGCGAGGTTGATGGTGGCGCCGGGCAGCGAGTAGCCCAGCCTGCTGAAGTCGAGTTGCCCGTGCTGGAGCACAAACGCCCCGCGCATCTGGGAGTGGACATCGACCGCGCCGGGATGCGCCTCACCCGGTTTGCCCTGCGCGCGCAGGCTGAGCATGTCCACCTTGTCTTCGACTTCAGGGTTGCTGAAGTGAATGCGGGTGAGGACGAACTGGCCTTTGATCCCGATCTTCTGCGTGACGCTCTGCTGGCCGGGCGGGATGTTGAGCTTTGCCTTCATCTGGAGCGTGCCGCTCATCACCGGCGGCTGCGTCTTGACGGCGAGGTTGAGGAAGTCCTGAATCTGGCCGGAAGGGACGTCGACGTCGATGTTCGATCTGGTGACCTTTGCCCTTGATGTTGACGATGGCGCCGGAGCAGGTGAATTTGGACCCGCCGAGCGTGGCCGCAACCGGCTGAAGATAGGTGTCGCCGCTGGTGCCATCTACGATGGCATGGAAATGCGTTTCGAGCGGCACGGGATGGTTGGCCGTATCGAGCGTGAAGGCGGGAGTGTCGGTATCGCCCTCGACATCGATTCGGTTGAGCTGGCCTTTAAAGATTCCTTTTGAAGTGAGAATGCCGCCGATGCCGCGAATGGTGCCGAGGTCAGCGTGGTCGAAGGTGTAGTTGCCGGTGACGGCGGAGTCGCCGGGACTTTCAATGTTCCAAGGACCGAAAGTGCCGACGGCGTGGATATTGCCGGTGGGAACGGCGTTCGTGAGCGTGGCGTCGTAGGGCCACGCGCCGCCGGGACCGACGTCGTGCATGACGATGTGCTGGAGAGCGAATGTTTTGGGATCCTTGCCGGGCTTGGCGGTGCCGATGATGAGCTGCGAATCGTCGCAGATGATCTGGCCGACCATGATCTTGATCTTGCCGTGGTGTTTCTTCGGGTTTTCGGCCGCCTGCTGCCGGTATTCCTTCGGCGGTATGTGAATGACGAGTCCGCTCACGTGGACGCTGTCGACATGCGTGGGCTTGATGAAGAGGCCCATGATGCCGGCGCGGAAGTCGAAGTGCTTGATGGCGATCAACGGGTGCGTTGCTCCTGCGGCGATGACGTCATCGGGCGGATAGATGCGTAGACCGCCGCCGGTGACCTGAAGGCCATGGAGGATCGAAACGTCGAGCGTGTCGAGCTCGACCTTGCTCTGGAAGCGCGTGCTGAGCGTCTCGATGACGCGGCCCTTGAGGATGGGGGTGGCGTGATGCAGAACGATTTCCGCAACCGTGGTGAGCACGATGATGGCGAGCAGAAGAGAGATGCCAATCCACTTCCAGATGCGGCGTTTGCGGCGAGCGCTCGCCTTCGGGACATCTTCCTGTTTGGTCTGCAACTTCATTCTCTCCCTGATGCCCGTCGGGGCTGAATGGTTCTACGGAAACAGCCTATTCCTTATTTGCGGATAAGCGCACGGGACGACGCAGCATCACGGAACGGTATACTCAGCCGAACATAGCTGAGCAAAAGATGAGCGAAAAACAATGAGTGAGAAGATCCTTGCTGCAGTAGCGCATTTTATTATTGCGGTGATTTCCGCGTCCGGATATTGGGGAGTGATGCTGCTGATGGGCATTGAGTCGGCATGCATCCCGCTGCCGTCGGAAGTCATTATGCCCTTCGCCGGCTACCTGGTGCACGCAGGGAAGCTGACCCTGATCGGCGTGGCGACCGCGGGCGCGATCGGCTGCAATCTAGGTTCGCTTGTCGCATACTGGATCGGCGCTTATGGCGGCCGGCCGCTGGTGGAGAAGTTCGGCAGATATGTGCTGCTGAACCAGCACGATCTTGACCGCGTGACGCGCTACTTTGAGCGCTGGGGCGGCATCACGGTGTTCTTCGGACGCCTGCTGCCGGTGGTGCGGACCTTCATCGCGCTGCCAGCCGGCATTGCGAAGATGCCGCAAGGGCGCTTCCATCTCTATACGTTTCTAGGGTCCTGGCCGTGGTGCTACGCGCTCGCTTACGCCGGAATGCGGCTGGGCGACCACTGGGACAACGATCCACGCTTTAAAGAGATGTTCCATCGCTTCCATCTGGCAGTCGTACTGTTGCTGGTGGTGGGGTTTGTCTGGTTTGTGTGGAACCACTGGCGGAGCCGGGCGCGTGCGTCTGAGGCGGTCTGAGCGGCGTGCCGCCCCAGCGCTGGCGGGTTACGCGGAGGTCGATGCCAGCTGGTGCGAGTGCCGTGTTGGGGCAAGAACCAGCAGAATTACGAAGACGATTCCAATCACACTAAGCGCCGGCAATTCTGTGCGTTCGTTCCTTAGCTGGATCGATTGCACCACCATAACAGCAACATGGGCCAGGCTCGACCAACCTGTAAAGGCAATCAAGCTGCGATTTGCCGCCGGATTGCGGATGGCGAGCAGAAGAAAAATTCCGAGCGCGAAATAGATGGCCAACATCATCTGATCCGGGTAATCGGACTGCTTCGGATGCATCATTGATGTGATCAGTGGATAGATACCGGCCACAAAGAACAACCCGACCAGTCCCAACAAAACCTTCAACACCCGTTCTCGATTCACGCTCATGTCCTCCCCTGCGTTGGTGATTACAACTCGACGATTGCGACCAACGGTTGACAGCTTGATCGCGTTACGAAGTTCACGTCGCAATCAGACGGGGCTTCGGTAGCGGCGTAGGCGCACGGCCGCCGCGAGACAGAGTGCTGTGAATGCCAGCCCGATCCATAGACCCGGGCTGCTGAGGTATCGTCCCAGCGTGATGTGCACTCCGGGATGGATCGGCATCTGACCGGCCCCGGTGATGGCCTCCGCACCTCCTGCCAGCCGGTCGACGAGGAAGTTGGCGAAATGTGAGGTGTTGAATGCGATCTTCTCGGCGACACCGATCGCCAGCAGCGGGAGGGCCGCCCATAGGAATGTTGCACGGCGGGCCCACGCCGAAACCAGCAGAAACCAGCCATAGAACGGCGCGTGCAAAAGCACATGCACGGTGAGCAGATGGTAAAAGAGCATCAGCGACATGGGGAAGAACGATACCTGGGTCCAGAGCGTGCTGACGCTGAGGCCGTTCGCCAGCAATACCGCCGAGCTCAGGAGCAGCATGATGAACTGGGTGACAACGGTGAGCACGAAGGTGATCAGCGGCAGAATCACCAGGGGAATGCTCGCCTTGGCAAGCACTGTGGTGGTGTCGGAGACGGGCAGCGACTTCCAGAACAGGATGCTACGATCGCGGCGTTCGCCGTGCAGCGCGTCGAGGCAGTAGAAGAAGCCGACGATCATTGCGGTCAGCATGAGCAGACCCGCGAGGGAATCGTACGGTGCGAGTATTGTTCGATGGTCGGTGATGGGAAGGCTTGAGATGACCCGCATCTGTCGCGGCAGATGAATCGTGCTGATGAGAAAACCAATCAGGAAGAGTGCCGCCGCAGCGAGCGGGGCGATATAGATAGAACGGTTCTCCCACAATTCTCGTCGCACTGACCAGTAGAAGGGGCGTGTCGCTGAGAACATGGCGGGCGCGACAGTCTGCGTGTCGAAGGACCCGGACGCGGTACCGGCTCGAGTATTCATTTGGCGGCTTCTCCCATTGGACGGAGGTGTGGATGGCCGACCTGACTGCCCACCACAGCAACGAACAAGTCGGCAATGCTGGGCGTGCGCACGTCGCCCAGCGCGCCGAGCTGATGACGATCGGCATGATCGAAAAGCAGAACGCCGCGGCCGAAGACCTCACGCTCGTGAATTGGTTTGAGCGCCCGTGCGGCGGCGACCTGTTCCGGATGCACAGTCACTTCCAGATAGCGGGATTCGAGTTCTTCCATGCTGGCATTCAGAAGGATGCTACCCCGGTCCATGAAGATGAGATCGGTGAGAACGTTTTGCATCTCTTCCACCTGATGCGTCGTGATGACGATGGTGCGGGTGCGATCGAAGTAGTCGTTGAGCAGTGCATCGTAGAACTGTTTGCGATAGAGGCTGTCCAGGCCAAGCGTCGGTTCGTCCAGCACCAGCAACTTTGCGTCAATGGCCATGACCACAGCGAGGTGGAGCTGGGTGACCATACCTTTTGACAATTGCCGTACGCGGCTGGCGGGGCTGATGTTGGTCCTAGCCAGAAGGCCTTCCGCCTTCGCGGGATCGAACCGCGGGTGCACGCCGGCCACATATTCGAGCACCTGCGATACGCGCATCCAGCGCGGCAGTACAGCGACATCGGCTATGAACGCGGCATCGCGCATGAGCTGATCGCGCTCGGTCCAGGGGTCGCGTTCGAGCACACGCAGGGTTCCTTTATAGGGGATCAGGCCGAGTATCGCGTTCAACGCAGTGGTCTTGCCAGCGCCGTTAGGACCGATAATTCCGAGGATGCGGCCCTCTTCGACACGCAAATCGATGCCATTCAGCGCGACGGTTGTGCCGAAGGTCTTTCGCAGGCCGCGTGCTTCTATGGCTGACATGTCTTCAGCGTTGCTCCTTATCGGCTTTCGAATTTGATCGGCGGGTTGCCCCATTCAGAAGGTCTTCCGCCTTCAATCCGAGCCGCTGAATATTTGCAGAAATCCTGGGCCAATCTTCGGTTAGAAATTTCTGGCGCTCGTCGCGCAGCAGCAATTTGCGCGCATCGATTCTGACGAACATACCGAGGCCTCGTCTCTTTTCGACCAGTTGCTCGTCGACTAATTGCTGATAGCTTTTCAGGACCGTGAGTGGATTGACGCGATATTCGGCGGCGACATTCCGCACCGAGGGCAGAGGGTCGCCTTCCTTGAGCACGCCGTCGAGGATCATGGCAACGACGCGGTCGCGAAGCTGGCGGTAAATCGGCTGACTGTCATTCCACTCAAGATCCATCCTGTTCCCAGATAATCCTTACCGGAGGCCTGCCCGGTCATTGGTGCGTTGCAGATCCATGTGGGCAAGGACCGGCTTGTTTCCTGGCATGATGTACGTCCAGTCCTCGGTGTGATGATTCGCGTCGATGATGGTGAACAGGGCATGATCCATGTGTCCGTACTGTGTGCCGCCAGAGAGGTCAAGAAAATCGAACTCCACTCTCTTTCCGTCGGGAGAGGTTCTGGCAACCATGCGTGGCCTGTTCCCGGCATCGCAGTAGTGCGTGAGAAGCAGGCGATCGTTGTCCAGGTAGAGCATGGTGACCGGATGGTCGTATCTCGCCGGGTCGTCCGCTGTTCCTGCTGCCTTCATCTCATGCACGATGGCATTGCCTCTCGATGTCACGCGAAGCGAGACATCGGTGAGCGTATTGTCCCCCATGCCGGCCATCTTCGGGGTTGTGGTCACAGGACCTGCCCAGG
Source organism: uncultured Acidobacteriaceae bacterium (assembly GCA_963797895.1). Classification (GTDB taxonomy): domain Bacteria; phylum Acidobacteriota; class Terriglobia; order Terriglobales; family Acidobacteriaceae; genus KBS-83. Next base: position 233,375 of record CAWCRD010000001.1, on the reverse strand, counting down.
AACCGGCGAGGGCTTTCATGGTGTCAAAGGATTTCTGCGCGTTCGACTGGGCGAAGGCCACGGTCGCAAACGAGATCAAAACGACGGACAGCGTAAGACGAAGGGATTTCATGCTCAACTCTCCTGAAGCGCTCTGCCTTCGGCGTCCGGTTCGCCATGCGGGGTGCTTGGTGTTGTACTTGACTATAACACTATATGTGCTGTCAAGCTTTTTTGAAAATTCATTGGCGAACAGCAGACCTCCTCTACGGTGGTGGCCTTCCGCGCCGAGACCAAGCCCGCTTAAGACGAAGGCGCCGCAGAAAATAATCCGCACTGTCCAATTCGGGGATGGTGGCACGTCATGGAGATGAGCGGACAGAATGTCCGCATCACCGATGAGGAGAGAGATATATGCAATATCTGTTGATGCTGTACTCGGATGAGAGTGGCTGGTCGAAGATGACGGAAGCGGAACAGCAGCAGGGGATGGCGGCGTACATGGCCTACACCGAGGCACTGAAGAAAGCGGGCGCGTTTGTCGGCTCCAACCGGCTGCAGCCGATCGGCACGGCGACCACCGTCAAGGTGGCCAACGGCAAGCAGCAGGTGCTGGACGGGCCGTACGCGGATTCGAAAGAGCAACTGGGTGGCTATTACCTGATCGATGCGCCGGATCTGGATGCGGCGATCGCCTGGGCGGCGCGGTGTCCAGGTGCGGGTCACGGCACGATTGAGGTGCGGCCCGTCTGGACGATGTAGGCGATATGCGTTCCGTGGAAGGCGACGAGCAGGCGCGCGACTGTCAGGCGCAGGAGACCGCGGAAGCGGTGGCGCGCCGCAGTTACGGCAAGCTGGTCGCCTTTCTTGCTGCGCGAACGCGCGATGTCGCGGCAGCGGAGGATGCGCTGTCGGAGGCGTTTCTGGCCGCGATGGCGGACTGGCCGCGCAACGGCTGCCCGGACAATCCGGAAGCGTGGCTGCTGACTGTGGCGCGGCGCAGAGTGATCGACGCGGCGCGCCGGCAGACGACGACCGAAACTGCGGCGGGCGATCTGAAGATCCTGGCAGAGGGGATCGAAGCCGCCGCGGCGGAAACGGCGGAGATCCCCGACCGCCGGCTGGCGCTGCTGTTTGCGTGCGCGCATCCGGCAATTGAGGCTGGGGTACGCGCGCCTCTGATGCTGCAGGTGGTGCTGGGGCTGGACGCGAAGACGATTGCCTCGGCGTTTCTGTCGTCGCCAGCGGCGATGAGCAAGCGGCTGGTACGCGCGAAGGAAAAAATTCGGCAGACAGGAATTCCGTTCCGCGTTCCGGAGCGGGAGGACCTGCCGGCGCGGCTCGATACGGTGCTGGAGGCGATCTACGCGGCGTATGCCGAAGGCTGGGCTGATCCCGGTGGCATCGATGTGGTGCGGCGTGACCTGACGGCAGAGGCGATGTTCCTGGCACATCTCGTAACCGAGCTATTGCCTGAGGAACCGGAGGCGCTGGGGCTGCTGGCGCTGATGTTGTATGCGGAATCGCGGAGGCGGGCGCGGCGCTCTGCGGAGGGTGAGTTTGTGCCGCTGGCAGAGCAGGATGTGTCGCTGTGGGACGCGGCGATGATGCATGAGGCGGAACAGCTTCTGCGGCGCGCGCATTCCATCGGAGCGATCGGGCGCTATCAACTGGAGGCGGCGCTGCAATCGGCGCATGCGGATCGCTGCCGCAGCGCTGTACCGAACTGGGCAGAGATCGTGCATCTCTACGATGCGCTGTTTGCGTTTTCCGGCTCACCGGTGATCGCGATCAACCGCGCACTGGCGATTGCGGAGCGGGATGGCGCCGCCGCAGGTTTGGAGGCTCTGCCCGAGCCGGCGGCGGATGCGCGGCTGGCGGAATATCAGCCTTACTGGGCGACGCGTGCGGAGCTGTTGGCGCGCACCGGCGCCTGCGAGTTAGCACGGCAGTCGTATGAGATTGCGATTGGGCTGGAACGCGATGGGGCGGTGCGGCGGTTTTTGCAGCTGCGGCAGGCCGGAGTGGGCAGATAACGTCGAGCAATAGCTCGGAAAGTGAAAAAATCCGGAGCAAGGGTTCTTCCGCAAGTGCCGCGTTATCGCGTTTCGTGTTCTATATGAGCTTCCTGTTCTCACTGAACCAGGCCTTGACAGGCAAGTGATCACTTGCCTATTGTTCCGTGATGACCGATGTTTTCGAAGCGATCGTGGCGCCGGTGCGGCGAGTCATTCTTGATGAGTTATCCGAGCGGGACGGCCAAACTCTGTTTGAGTTATGCGCACGATTGGCAATGAAACACCGGATCACGTTAACCCGACAGGCAGTTTCGCAGCACCTCGACATGCTGGAGGCTTCGGGCCTGATCGCTACATCGCGACAGGGCAGATACAAGTTTCACTATTTGCGTACGGAACCGCTGAAACTGATTGTGGATCGTTGGCTGTCGAAGCGGCAAAGGAGAGAAACAGATGATGAAGATTGTGCTCACAAGCATCCTCGTGGACGACCAGCAAAAGGCACTGAAGTTCTACACAGAGAAGCTGGGATTCATAAAAAAGACCGAAATTCCGCTCGGCGAACACAGTTGGCTGACCGTGGTCGCGCCAGACGATCCTGATGGAATTGAACTGGTGCTGGAGCCGGATTCGCATCCTGCTGTTGGGCCGTTTAAGAAGGCGCTGGTGGAAGATGGCATCCCGTTTACGTCTTTTGGAGTTGAGAACGTCCACGCCGAATATAGGCGGCTGACAGAGGCGGGCGTGCAATTTACGCAGCCTCCGGTGGCAATGGGGCCAGTAACAACAGCGGTTCTGGATGACACCTGTGGGAATTTGATTCAGCTGGCGCAGAAGCATTAAAGCGGCGCGATTAGGATTGTTGGGCAACGCTCCCTCCGGTCGAGATGACGAGGAGACGGTTCGGACTGGCAGAGGCACCACTCGCGCCGCGCAATTTGCCAAAGCCGGATGCGGGCCTCAGACTAAGACGTTGACCCACCTGAAGATTCGTTTGGAGAGGACCAGCGCGACATGACGAGTAAAAAAGGCAGCGGCCAGGCCGCCGCTGCTGCACAGACGATTGCGCCCGCTGCGGGCAAACTGGGAGTGATGGTTGTGGGCATGGGTGCAGTGGCGACCACGCTCATTGCAGGAGTGGAAGCGGTACGCCGGGGATTTGCCAAGCCGATTGGATCGGTGACGCAGATGGGCACCATCCGGCTGGGCAAGCGCACGGACAATCAGACGCCGCTGATCAAGGAATTCCTGCCGCTCGCGAGGCTGGACGACATCGTCTTTACCGGCTGGGATATCTACGACGAGAACATGTACCAGGCGGCCAAGACTGCTGCCGTGCTCGAGCGCGATCACCTGGAGCAGATCCGGCCGTTTCTCGAAAGCATCCAGCCGATGCCCGCGGTCTTCAATCAGCACTACGTCAAGCGGCTGAGCGGCAACCACGTGAAGACGGGCCGCTCGAAATGCGATCTGGGGCAGCAGATACGCAACGACATCCAAGCCTTCAGGGGCAAGACCGACCGCCAGGTGATGATCTGGTGCGGTTCGACCGAGATTTTTCTGGAGCAGGCGGCTTGTCATCAATCCATCGAGGCGTTTGAAAAGGGGCTGCTTGAGGACGATCCGGCGATCGCGCCTTCGCAGATTTATGCCTATGCCGCGCTGAGCGAGGGAATCCCATTCGCGAACGGCGCGCCGAATCTGACGGTGGACATCCCGGCGCTGCAGGAGTTATCGAAAAAGACGGGAGCGCCGATCTGCGGCAAGGACTTCAAGACCGGACAGACGCTGATCAAGACAGTGCTGTCGCCGGCCTTCAAGGCGCGCATGCTCGGGGTGAGCGGCTGGTACTCGACCAACATCCTGGGCAACCGGGACGGCGAGGTGCTGGACGACCCGGAATCGTTCAAGACGAAGGAAGAGTCGAAGCTCGGGGTGCTGGACTTCATCCTGCAGCCGGAGCTCTACCCCGACTTGTACGGCGACATTTACCACAAGGTACGCATCAACTATTACCCGCCGCGTGGTGATAATAAAGAAGGTTGGGATAACATCGACATCTTTGGATGGCTCGGCTATCCGATGCAGATCAAGGTCGATTTCTTATGCCGCGATTCGATCCTGGCGGCGCCGCTTGCGCTGGACCTGGTGCTGTTTCTGGATCTGGCGTCGCGCACGCCGGAGCTGAAGCATCGTGGTATTCAGGAATGGCTGAGCTTCTTCTTCAAGTCGCCGATGACGGCCGAGGGGCTCTATCCGGAACACGATCTGTTTATCCAGTCGATGAAGCTGAAGAACACGCTGCGGCACATCATGGGAGCGGATTTGATCACGCACTTGGGGCTGGAGTATTACGACTGACGATCTGCCATCGAGGCAGATGCGCCTTTGCGCATGCCGCTGGGTGCGCTTCCTTTGGTCGCTCACGTTTGCCCTTGTGAGCGACCCGGCTGGACTCTGGACCTGGCTGCACGCTGATCAAGTCCATTTCGGCCAAGCAGCGGCCAGGTCGGATTTCGGAGGAATAGACCCCTTTGAATAGACCCCTTATAGATACTTCATTGGCCAACTGAAAAGCTGTTCACTACGCCCGTAGCGCCTTCCAGCTCTGCTCACCAATGGCGGCGTATCATGGTCTAAAGCAGCGGCTCAGTCTGAGCTGCCCGCCCGTTGGGCTGTTCGGCTGGCCTCTTCTTAGAGGTGCGTTTATGCGGGTATCCAGTTCTTCTTCCAGCAAAGTTCTTCTGCCCGCCTTGCTCGCGATGGCGACGCTGACGCTGCAGGCGCAGCAGACGACTCCGCAGACGACGGGTACGGGCGCTCCGACGAGCACAAGCCCGAGGACAGACCCTAGCGGCACGCCTCCGCCTTTGCCATCTCCGACGCCGACGGACACGCCGGGAACTCCGCAGTCAACACCGGCCACACCCGCCAGCACCCAGGCGAGCCCCCCGCCGTGCAACAGTGAGAACGACAACGCGAAGAAAAAGGACAAAAAAGACAAGAAGAAAGATAAAGACAAGGACCCGGGCTGCCAGCCGACGGCGGAAGAAATGGCGGCGGCGCAGGACACGGCGATTCGTGCGCGCAAGAATACGGCGCCGGAGCCGGGGCCGAATGGCGTGATGCCGGGCGTGAAGAAGGGCAGCGTTGACGATGTGAGCGCGGTGGGCACGCGTGACATCGGCGGGCGGGGGCTGGGGAACTGGTACTCGACCGAGACGGAGATGAAAGAGGGCAAGGGCGTCTCGATGGAAATCGAGAAGAGCGTAAAGTTCATCAACGATCCGGTGGTGACGGAGTATGTGAACCGGATCGGGCAGAACATCGTGAAGAACTCGGACGCGAAGGTGCCGTTCACGATCCGGGTGATCGATTCGGACGAGATCAATGCGATGGCGCTGCCCGGCGGCTTCTTCTATGTGAACAGCGGGCTGATTCTGGCGGCAGACAATGAGGCTGAAGTGGCCGGCGTGATGGCGCACGAGATCGCCCACGTGGCAGCGCACCACCAGATGCGTGAGCAGACCCGTTTGAATTACGCACAATTCGGGACCATTCCGCTGATCTTCCTGGGCGGCGGGCTGGGATATGGGTTATATGAGGCGTCCGGGCTTGCGGTGCCGATCACGTTTTTGAAGTTCTCGCGCGACTTTGAACGGCAGGCGGATTTCCTCGGCATTCAGTACATGTACCGTGCCGGTTACGATCCGCAGGCCTTGCCAAGCATGTTTGAAAAGATTGAGCACCTGCAGAAGACCAAGCCCGGTCTGGTGGAGAAGACCTTCTCCGACCATCCGCAGACGCCGGACCGCATCCTGGCGACGCAGGAGGAGATTTCGCATCTGCTACCGCCGAAGGATGAGTATGTGATCACGACATCGGAGTTTGATGACGTGAAGGCGCGGCTGGCGCGCATCGAGAACAAGCGCAAGCTGCGTGACGGGCAGAACGAAAAGAAGCCATCCCTGCGGCGCGCGAGCACGTCACCCGATGCGAATGGTCAGAACGGTCAGAATGGGCAAAATGGCCAGAACGGTTCGCAGGATGATCGGCCTACTCTGCATCGCCGGGATAACTAGAGGGCGATATCTACCTGGCACAATTCGAAAAAAGAAAGAGCGCATCTTTGCTCCCTTAGCAATGGCAAAGATGCGCTCAGTTATTTCAGGCCTGCCTGAATTCTGCTGAGCAAAGCACTATCTGCCTTCTCAGGGAATCGCGAGGCTGATGGCGTTGGAAGGAGCGCTGCTGTTGCCCTGGTCGTCGATCGCGCGAACCTCGTAATCATAGGTTTGCCCCGACTTAACGGAGTCATCAGAGTAGGTGGTGGAAGCGGCTGTCGTGCTGCCAACGACGGAATATTGTGTCGAACCGGCGGGCGCGCGTTCTACCTGGTACGAGTCCACCGCATCGGTGCCGGTCGGAGCGTTCCAAGTGAGGCTTACCGAGTGGGAGGCCGGCTGCTGTGCGGTTGCCGTCTCGCTAAGCGAAACAGTCAGAGTTCCGGCGTCGGTGCCGATCGTCACTGTCCCTGTTTGAGGGGTGCTTTGAGGATGGGCGCTCACCTGGCCACGGTAGCTTTGTCCGCTGGATAGTGTGACAGGCAGTTTGAACGGGGGGAGGAAGAATGTGGGATTCGAGAAAGATATGCTGCGAACAGTGACTGGCCGTGTACCGGTCACGGTGATGGCGATCGGCTGCGATGAGACGTTGCCAGTGGATCCGTTGAAGCTAAGTGCTGTGGTGGAGAGCTTGATGCTGCTGTTCTGTGCCCATGCGGGACTCGCGATCAGCATCGCGGCGAGGGAGAGGAGAATGTGGTTTTTCAATACAACTGCTCCTGGGGATAGAGATGGGAGTGGTCCGAGGTGGTGCCGCTGAGAGTGCGACACATCTATTCAGAATTCAGAGGCGGAGTTAGACAACATGTTGTCTAGTTTAGCGAGAAATTATAGCGATAAATCAATGTCTTGAAGCTTTCTTTAAATAGAAGAAATGCGCACATCATGAGGGCGCGACTTACACGGAAATCCTGAAGAAGTTACACGCCGAGATACAAAAATTCCTGATTCAACCAGCGCGACGGCTGAAACGGTTCCATGCGCCGAGCAGGATGGCGATGCCGAGGAGCGGAAGCGCGAGCTGCGACGGACTGTCTGGGTGATGCCAGTTGTGGATGGCGTAGCGTAATCCAGCCAGCGCGAAGAGGATGCTGAGGACGGCGACGACCGGCCAGCGATGACGCTGCGGTGTGTGCACGGCACGGAACCCGGAGTCGGCGGGCGGCGTGGTGCGCCTGGAAGTGAATATTTTTTCGCGATCGACCAAGGATTCCTTCGCTCAGCGTAATGCCAGCATATCTTTCGAGCTTGAATGGTTGGGCTGTTCTCAGGTTCGATGCCGGCGGACCAGCAGGGGTGGCGGCCGGTCGAACGATGCCGGGAAAGCCCGTGTAACCCGGAAAACCAACAGCAATCCCCCATTTGGATGGCATGTGAGCCGAATCTTTCCTTGAACAGGCCCGAGGAAACAGGGTATATACAAGACGCCGGGGTCCCAGTGTGAGGCCAGTTGCGAGGCCACACGGGGTGCAGCCCGGGAAGACGTTCCCTGGGGGAGGCACGCGACTCCGATGAAAGCGCACACGGCAGGAACAGAGCAGCGCGAAGTGATGGATATCCGGCAGGCGGCGCATTATCTGGGGATCAGCGCGGATACCTTATACAAGTACGCGTCCGAGGGCTTCGTACCGGCGTTCAAGCTGGGCAACCGGTGGCGATTCAAGCGTTCGCGGCTGAACGACTGGATGGACCAGCAGAGTTCGGGCGGGAACATGCCTGTACGGCTGACCGGAAAAACTGCGGAAGAGAAGCCGACGCGGGTGAAGGCAAAGCCGGTGCAGAGCGTGCGGCCGGCGCGGCGGAAAAGCGCGGCTCAGTAGACTGATTCAGATGTGCATATCTTTCCCAAACTCCTCCGCATACGTGTGTGAGGTGCCGTGACAGCATCGGCAAAGACAGCCCAGCCTATGAATCGTCGCTCGCGGATGCGCCAACTGCGCGCCACGATGGGGAAGCGCAGGATCGCCGCGCTGCTGGTGACGCATCTGCCCGACGTGCGGTATCTCTGCGGTTTTACCGGCTCGAATGCTGCGCTCGCCATTACGGCGAAGGCTGCGCTGCTGGTCACGGATGGTCGCTATACTGCGCAAGCCGCGGCGGAGGTGAAGGGGGCGGAAGTTAGGATTGCGAAGGGTCCGGCCGTGCCGGAGGCCTGCCGCTGGCTTGCGGATGCTCGCGTGAAGCGTGTGTACTACGACGGCGAGCAGACAACTGTATCGGCGCTTGGCGCGATGCAAGCGGCGGTAAAGAGTGCGAAGCGGTTTTTCGTAGCTTTAGATGCTCCGCTGGTTGCAGAGCAGCGCATGGTGAAGGACGCGGCGGAGATCGAGCGCATGGCTGCGGCGGCTGCGCTGGGCGTGCGGCTCTTTGATCACATTGTTGGATTCATGCGGCCGGGCATTGCGGAGAACGCGGTTGCGGCCGAGCTCGAATATCGTGCGCGGATGTGGGGCGCGGAGGCGATGTCGTTTCCGACGATCGTGGCCAGCGGCGAACGATCGTCTATGCCGCATGGCACCGCATCCGCCGCGAAGCTGCCGCGGCGCGGATTCGTTACGCTCGATTTCGGTGTTATTCTCAACGGTTATTGCTCGGACATGACGCGCACTGTGCACCTGGGGCGCGCGACGGCGCGCGAGCGCGAGGCCTACGACGCAGTGCTGGCCGCACAGGAGAATGCAGTGGCAGCAGTGAGCGTGGGCGTGAAGGCCGGCGATGTGGATGAAGCGGCGCGCACCGTGCTGCGCGAGGCGAAGCTGGCGGACTACTTCACGCATTCAACCGGGCACGGAGTGGGGCTGGAGATTCACGAATCGCCACGCATCGCCATGGCGCAGCAGGCGTTGCTAACCAGGGGGATGGTCATTACCATCGAGCCTGGCATCTATATTCCAGGCGCGTTCGGCATGCGTATTGAGGACACAGTGGTGGTGGAGCGGCGGGGATGCCGGGTGCTGACGCCAGCGACAAAGGCATGGATTGAGCTGTAGAAGCTGTAGCGCAGAGAACGAAAAGATTGGGAAGCATGAATCCGGAAGAGATAGCAGAGCTGAAACAGCTGATCGAGTTCCTGAAGGAAAACGGCATCGACGAGTTCGACCTGGAACGGGGCGACCTGAAGGTGCGGTTGAAATTTGCCGGCGCTCCACAAACAGCGGACCTTTCGCAGATGGCGCATTTGGCGGCTGCCGCGCAGGCGGCGGCTCATTCGGCGAGTTTTCAGCCGGCAGCAGTGGCGCATGCGCATCCGGCGGGCACGGTGGCAGCGCCCCCTCCAGCCACAGCGTCCGCGGCTCCCGCTGCTCCGGTGGATGACGAGGCCGGGCTGCACATTGTGAAGTCACCGATCGTGGGCACGTTCTACGAGTCGCCTTCGCCGGGCTCGCCTGCATTCGTGAAACCGGGCGATACGGTTGAAGTGGGACAGGTGCTGTGCATCGTGGAAGCAATGAAGCTGATGAACGAGATCGAGTCCGATGCCGCGGGCGAGGTTGTGAAGCGCTTTGTGACGAGTGGGCAGCCGGTGGAGTATGGGCAGAAGCTGTTTGCCGTGCGGCCGCGTTGAATTCTGTGACGCCCCAGCTTGACACCAGCGGGCGCGAAGGGAATGCATGTTTCGGAAAGTCCTGATCGCCAATCGCGGCGAGATTGCGCTGCGTGTGATCTGCGCGTGCAAAGAGCTTGGCGTCCGCACGGTGGCTGTTTACAGCGAGGCCGACCGCAATTCACTCCATGTTCGCTTTGCCGATGAGGCGATCTGCATCGGGCCGCCGCGCTCCGCGGAGAGCTACCTGAATGTGCCGGCAGTGATCTCGGCCGCTGAGATTGCGGATGTGGACGCGATCCATCCTGGCTATGGGCTGTTGAGCGAGAACGCGAACTTCGCCGAGGTATGCCGCGCGTCGAACATCAAATTCATCGGGCCGCCGCCGGAGGTGACGCGGCTCATGGGCGAGAAGGAAAAGGCGCGCATGGCCATGAAAAAGGCCAAGGTGCCGATCCTGCCCGGTTCCGAGGGCGTGGTTCAGAGCGAGGGCGAAGCGCTAGAGTGGGCGAAGTCAGTCGGCTATCCGGTGATCCTGAAGGCTTCGGCGGGTGGCGGCGGCCGCGGCATGCGGGTGATCCGATCGAAGGATGAACTGCCGGCCCTGTTCCAGGCGGCGCAGACGGAGGCGGCGAACGCCTTCGGCAACGGGGACCTGTACATGGAGAAATTTATCGAGCAGCCGCGGCACATCGAGTTCCAGGTGCTGGCGGACCAGCACGGGAACGTGATGTCGCTGGGGGAACGCGAGTGCTCGATCCAGCGGCGGCATCAGAAGCTGATTGAAGAAGCACCGTCGCTGATGGTAGACGCGAAGATGCGCGATGAGATCGGCAAGACCATCCGGCGCTGTCTGGAACAGATCGGGTATCAGAACGCAGGCACCATCGAGTTCCTGATGGACGAGGATGGCAAGCTCTACTTCATCGAGATGAACACGCGCATCCAGGTGGAGCATCCGGTGACCGAGATGGTGACGGGTCTTGACCTGGTGAAGGCGCAGCTGCGGATTGCGTCGGATGAGAAGCTGTCGGATATTGTGACCGAGCCGGTGACGATTCGCGGTCATGCCATCGAGTGCCGCGTGAACGCGGAGCATCCGGAGAAGTTCACGCCGTCGGCAGGGAAAATCAACGTGTTCAACGTTCCAGGCGGCAACGGCGTGCGCGTGGACACGGCGCAGTACGCGGAAGGCTTTGTGCCGCCGTACTACGACTCACTGATCGCAAAGCTGATCGTGCACGGCCGTGACCGCGCAGAGGCGATGGCACGGATGCAGCGGGCGCTGGAGATGTTTGTGGTGGAGGGGATCCATACGACGATTCCGCTGCACGAGCGGATTTTCGCCGATCCGGAGTTCCGCGAGGGACGCTTCGATACGAAGTTCATGGAGCGGTTCTTTGAGCGGGAGAAGGCGCGGCTGACGGGCCTGCCCGACTAGAGGCAAGCACGCCCAGCCGCTCACAAGCGGAGCCGCAAGTCTTTATTCCGCGTTCGCCCGCGTGTATTTATTGATCCAGTTCACTTCCCAGGTCTTTCCACCGTCCTCTGAGAATGCCTGCTCGGATTGGGCTGTATCCGGAGTGATACCCCAGATGGAAAAGCGAACCAGCACCGATTTTCCGTTAATGGGCTCGTAGTCGTAGAAGTCTGCGCGCCCATTCTTGAATTCGCCGATGCCGGGGATACCGAGCGTGCCGACCTTGGGCGTGGCGAAGTTGATGTACCACTGATGCGAATTGGGGTTGTACCAGTGGAGAGCGAGGAGTTCCACCGTGCCTGCCGGACCGGTTGCTTTGTACTCGGCCAGGTTCGCGCGGCCGCCCCAGACTTTGGTCACGTTGGTGCCGCCGTCCATGTTGACCCAGGTTGTCGATCCTGTCAGCGGATGCAGCAGGCGTGTGGAGTGCGTCTTCCAGGTACCGAAGTCGAAGTCGAATTCGTGACCTTCGCCGCCGGCTTCCATCCCCGGCACCGCCGCTTCATCGGCCGTATCGGATACGCGAGTCAGCTCTGCCTGAAAGGCCGGCGCCCAGGTCTTGCCGCCGTCGGCGGAGTAATCCTCTCCGTAACGATGCGAGTTCGGCGTGATGTCAGACCATGTGCCTCGCACCAGGATCGATCGGCCGTTGTCGTCGTCGGAGCTGAACAACTCGCAGCGTCCGTTCTTGAATGAGCCGATCAGAGGAGGCCCGAGAGTCGCGATCTTGCTGTTGATGAAGTATTGGCCCCACTGATGTGCCTGAGGGTTATAGAGCCTGAGACTCAGGCCTTCCCAATGGCCTTTCGGGCCGTCAGCTTCAATCTCTTCCAGCTGAGCGCGGCCACCCCAAACCGGCCGGATGATCACCGTTCCGTTGAGCTCGATAGAGTTCGTTGATCCCGACAAAGGGTCCAGGACGCGCCGGATGTGCGTCTTCCAGGTGCCGAGATTGAAATCGAAATCGTGCTGTCCGTCGCGTGCGGCAGCGGATTCCTGTGGCGCTGTTGGCGACGCGGGCACCGCGCGCGCAGGGTGCAAGACAGCCCCGTAGAGCAGAAGGGCGACACACATGAATCCGAGCTGGTTGAGACGCGCTCTGTTTCTAGATTGCGTGGCGGATCGCGGAAGGCCGAGTGCGGCTGCGTTGTGCTCTCTCATGGGGGAGAGTGTAGGCTGGTTTCGACGCAGAGCTCTGCACATATGGCACACGGTTTTTCAAAGAAAAATCCAAGCTCTGTCGAGACAGCGTACCGCTTTGGGGATTTTGAGCTTTCCCCAGGGGAACGCATGCTGACCAAGGCCAGCAGTCCGGTTTCGCTGCAGCCGAAGGCATTTGACGCCCTGCTTTGCCTGGTGCGGAGAGCGGAGCATCTGGTGAGCAAGCAGGAGCTGATCCAGACTCTATGGCCGTCGGTCCACGTGAGTGAAGCGAACCTGACAAACACCATCGTCAGCCTGAGGAAAATCGTCGGGAGAGAGGCGATCCGCACCGTATCGAAACATGGATATCGATTTGCGCTGCCGGTTGCCGGCGAACCCGGCGTGGCAAGGACAACATACGAGAAGTTTGCACGCGCGAAAGAGCTGACGGTGCAGCGCTCCGTAGAGTCGATGTCGCTTGCGCGGGAGCTGTACTGGACCTGTCTTGCGGATGATCCGGAGTTTGCGCCTGCGTGGGCATGGCTTGGCCGGTGCTGCTGGTTTCTGGGCAAGTTCAGCGACAGCGCATCGGCCAATCCGGAGCTGGCTGATGCGGCATTCCGGCGCGCGTTCGCGCTCGATCCGGACCTGGCGTCCGCTCACCAGTTCTATACCTTTGTGCAGACTGACGAAGGACATGCGGACGAGGCGATGGTGCGGCTGCTTAAACGGCTGGCGCGACATCCTGGAGAGCCGGAATCGTTCAGCGGACTGGTGCAGGTATTCCGTTTCCGTGGGCTGCTGGAGGAATCGCTTGAGGCACATAGACAAGCGGTCACGCTTGATCCGGCGATTGTCACCAGCGTGGCGCACACATTATTTCTCGCCGGAGAATACGGCGCTGCCATCGAGAGCTATAGCGGGCGGGCGGCATACTATCTGGATGCGGCGGCCTGGGCCGCCCTCGGCGATCGGCAGCGGGCGATCACGCTGTTGCGAGAGCGGCTGGAGAGAATGTCGTTGTCTCAGTTGATGACGGCACTCATGAGCTCTCTGCTGGCGCTGCTCGAAGGCCGGTTCGATGAGGCCGCCGGGCTCATGAAGGCAGCCGATGCGACCCGAGAACCAGAGATCCTGATCTACTTTGCGCGTCATTATTCCGAGATGGGGATGGTGGATTCGGCGATGGCGGTGCTGAAGCTTGCTGTGCAGTCCGGATTCATTTGCGCGCCTGCAACGCTGGGTTCCGACGCATGGCTGGGAGGCGTTCGCGCGCATCCGGAGTTCGAATGGCTCCTGAACACTGCGAAAAGCCAGGTGGCCACGGCGCGATCAACTCTGGCTACGCTCGCGTGATGGGGACCTTCAGCTTCTCAAAAGCGCGAAGCGATTGAGAACTCGCGCTTCGTTCGGTAATGATGCCGCTGATCGCATCGAGGGGCACGATCGAGTAAGGAGACGCGGCGTTGAGCTTTTCTGAGGACGCCAGCACAAAGGTGTCGGCTGCTGCCTGGCTCAGTGCGCGCTTGACGGCTGCCTCCTCGAAATCTCCCGTGGTGAGGCCGGTCTTGGGATGGATGCCGGTCACTCCCATGAAATACGTATCGGCGTGAAGCTTTGCAATCGCTTCGACCGCAATCGCGCCCACCGCGACAACGGAGTGCTTGAAGAGACGTCCACCAATCAGGATGACCTCGATTTCGGGGTGGTGCAGTAGCTCAAGAGCAATGGTTGGACTATGGGTGACGATGGTTGCCTTGAGCTCACGAGGGATGTGGCGCGCTATCTGCCTCGCGGTGGTGCCGCCGTCCAGGATGACGACTTGCCCGCGACGGATCATGCGCGCCGCGGCGCGGCCGATGGCCACTTTACCCTCCGGTGCGATGGATTCGCGGCCGGCAAAATCCGCCATCGCGGGCGATGAGGGCAGCGCTCCGCCATGTACCCGCTGGAGAAGCCCCGCCTGCGCGAGCTCTCGAAGATCGCGGCGGATCGTGTCTTCAGAGACATCCATGGACTGGCTGATGTCCTTGGCGACCACCTGGCCTTTTTGTTTGAGCAGGGCGAGGATCGCCTGCTTGCGTTGTTTTGTCAGCATGGCTTTGCACGATAATACTTGAAATTGCACGAAACTGCACGATAGGATTCCGGACATGACGACCTCCGTGCAAGACCTGCCAACGAGTGAGCGCGTTCGCATCAAGCACGTTCAGACGCTTTCCGACGACTGGTATGTGCTGAAGAAGACCACCTTCGACTTCCTTCGCAGAGATGGAACGTGGCAGCAGCAGAGCCGGGAGACGTATGACCGGGGAAACGGCGCGGCCCTTCTGCTCTACTGCCAGGAGCGCCGGACGGTTATTCTGACGCGGCAGTTTCGCTTCCCGGCATTCGTCAACGGCCACGCAGGTTTATTGATCGAGGCGGCTGCCGGACTGCTGGACGGCGCAGGGCCGGAAGAGCGCATCCGGGCGGAGGTCGAGGAAGAGACGGGATACCGCGTCCAGAACGTGCGCAAGGTCTTTGAAGCCTTCATGAGTCCCGGCTCTGTTACGGAGAAGCTGCATTTTTTCGTAGCTGCTTACGACGCGTCCAGCAAAACGGCGTCGGGTGGAGGGAATCGCGCCGAAGGCGAGGACATCGACATCCTGGAACTCTCCATCGACGATGCCATGCGAGCGATTGCGTGCGGCGAGATCGTGGATGGAAAGACGATCATGCTGTTGCAGCACGCCTTTCTTTCCGTCTTTGCATCGCCGACGGGAAAGGAATTCGCGTATGCCGGCTGAATCGCTCATCATCCTCATCGCCGGGCCATACCGGTCCGGAACGGGAGATGACCCGGTACTCATGGAGAAAAATCTGCACGCGCTTGAGTCGGTGGCGCTTCCGCTTTTTCGCGCTGGCCATGTGCCCCTGATCGGGGAGTGGATTGCGCTGCCCTTGTTGCGTGAGGCGGGTTCGAAGCGGCCGGGCGATGCGATCTACGAGGAGATTCTCTACCCGATTGCGCGCCGGCTTCTGAACCGCTGTGACGCCGTGCTGCGTCTTCCAGGTGCGTCCAAGGGTGCGGATGACGATGTTCGTCTCGCGAGACAGTTGGGACTGCCCGTTTTCGAGAGGCTTGGGGATGTCCCGGGCTGCGAGTTCCTATAGAAGAGAGTTCCCGCCAGCGTCGCGGGCCGCTGGACCAACGTTATACTGAACAGTGGCCCATGCCCTCCCGCGCATGCCACGGCAAGACCCAATTCCGACAGGTGAGTGATCCCGACCGATGAGCACAAAAGAGGCAGTGCCAGTCCAGACAAGCTTTTCTGCAGAAGTGGCCGAGTGGATCGAGGCCTTTGACGAGGTTGTGGTCGCCGAGGGCGCCGAGCATAGCGCTGAGCTCCTGACCGCGCTTCGCCGCCGGGCGCGCGAGGCCGGCATCAATACGACAGGCGAGCTGATCACTCCCTACCTGAACACCATTCCCAAGCATGAAGAGGTGCCGTATCCCGGGAATCCGGATCTCGAGCGGCGGGTCGAGAGCCTGATCCGATGGAACGCGATGGCGATGGTGCACCGGCAGAACAAGAAGGATGCGGGCATTGGCGGCCACATCGCAACTTACTCCTCGCTGGCGACGTTGCTCGAAGTCGGCTTCAATCATTTCTTTCACGCCAGCTACGGCGACCAGCCGGGCGATTTCGTCTACTTCCAGGGCCATGCCTCGCCGGGCGTTTATGCGCGCGCGTATCTCGAGGGCCGCCTCGACGAGGAGCGGGTGCTGAACTTCCGGCACGAATTGCGCGACAAGCCGGGCCTCTCGTCCTACCCGCATCCGTGGCTGATGCCGGACTTCTGGCGCTTTCCGACAGTGTCGATGGGCATCGGCCCGTTGAACGCGCTGTACCAGGCGCGCTTCATGCGGTATCTCGAGGATCGCGGCCTGATCGAGAAGACCGATCGCAAGGTGTGGGCGTTTGTGGGCGACGGCGAGACGGACGAGGTCGATACGCTGGGCGCGATCTCGATGGCGACGCGCGAGAAGCTGGACAACATGATCTTCGTCGTGAACTGCAACCTGCAACGGCTGGATGGGCCGGTGCGCGGCAACAAGCGGATTATCGACGAGCTGGAAGGGATGTTCCGCGGCGCCGGCTGGAACGTCATGAAAGTGATCTGGGGCGCGGATTGGGACAAGCTCTTTGAGCGCGACCACACCGGTCTGCTGCTGAAGCGCATGGAAGAGTGTGTAGACGGCGACTACCAAGCTTTCAAAGCCAAGGGCGGCGCGTACACACGGCAGGAATTCTTCGGGAAATATCCGGAGCTCCTGGAACTGGTCCGGGATATGAGCGATGACGAAATCGCGCACCTGCATCGCGGCGGCCACGACCGGCTGAAGATCTACAACGCCTACAAGCGCGCGACCGAGCACAAGGGCGGTCCGACCGTGATCCTGGCCAAAACGGTGAAGGGCTACGGTCTGGGCAGCACGCAGGCGCGCAACGCCAGCCATCAGGAAAAGAAGCTCCAGGATAATGAGCTGGAAAAGTTCGTAAAGCGCTTCAACATCCCGGTGTCGGACGAGACGGCCAAGAACGGGCTGCCATATCGCCCTGCAAAGGACGCGCCCGAGATCGCCTACATGCTGGAGCGTCGCGAGACGCTGGGCGGCTTTATGCCAAAGCGCGAAGTGCCGAAGCTGGACTTCAAGGCGCCGGCACTGGATACGTTCGCGGAGTGGACCGCGGGCTCCAAGGGCCGCGCTGTCTCGACCACAATGGGCTTCGTCAGCATCCTGCGCCACCTTATGAAGGACCCGGCATTCGGGAAGTTCATTGTGCCGATCGTTCCGGACGAAGGCCGGACCTTCGGTCTGGAATCGGCCATCCGGCAGGTGGGCATCTACGCAAGCGAAGGCCAAAAGTACAAACCGCACGATGTGGACATGCTGCTCTATTACCGCGAAGAGCCGGATGGGCAGATTCTGGAAGAGGGAATTACCGAGGCCGGCTCGATGGCTTCGTTCACCGCGGCGGGCACGGCCTACACCAACTATCGGCTGCCGATGATTCCGTTCTACATGTACTACTCGATGTTCGGGTTCCAGCGTGTGGGCGACATGGCCTGGGCGTTTGCGGACTCGCGCGGCAAGGGCTTCCTGATGGGCGGTACTGCCGGGCGCACGACCATGCTGGGTGAGGGACTGCAGCACCAGGACGGGCATTCCATCGTGCTCGCCTCGACGGTGCCGACCTGCGCCACGTACGATCCCGCATACGTTTACGAGCTCGCCACCATCATCCAGGATGGACTGCGCCGCATGTACGAGAAGGGCGAAGACCTCTTCTACTACCTCACCATGTACAACGAGGATTACGCCATGCCGGAGATGCCGAAGGGCGTCGAGGAAGGCATCCTGCGCGGCATCTACCGTCTGCGTCCGGCGTCGAAGGGAACCGCCGTCACGCAGCTGTTCGGCAGCGGCCCGATCCTGAACGAAGCGCTGCGCGCGCAGCAGATTCTGGCGGAGAAATACGACGTTGCCGCCGACGTGTGGAGCGTAACCAGCTACAACGAACTGCGGCGCGATGCTCTGGCCATCGAGCGCTGGAACCGCCTGCATCCATCGCAGCCGGCGAAGCAGCCGTACATCCTTACCGCGCTCGGCGACGCGGCGGGGCCGATCGTCGCCGCCACCGACTTTATGAAGGCAGTGCCAGACCAGCTTGCGCCCTGGCTGCGGGAGCGGCTGCTTTCCCTCGGTACGGACGGCTTTGGGCGCAGCGACAACCGCGAACATCTCCGGCGCCACTTCGAGGTGAGCGCAGAGGCGATTGCGGCAGCGACGCTATCGCGCCTGGCGCGCGAGGGCAAGTTCGACGGAGCGAGAGCAGAGAAGGCGTTTGCCGAGCTGGGAGTCGATACGGAGTGCAAAGATCCCGCTCGGGCCTGAGTCTCTCTTCACTGGGAATAGCGAAGGCCGGAGCATCGATGCTCCGGCCTTCGTGTTCGTGGGGAGGGACTCTTAATCGCAGGCGTCGAGCAGGGCTGCGAGGTTGGGGTCAATATTTGCGGCGCGTGCAGAGGTGGACGGACGCTTGGCGAGCCGCTGGTACTCGGCGGCTGAGAGCATGACAGCCATATCACGCTGATTGTGGCGGATGAGAACGGGTTCCTGCTGGGCTTTGCTGAGAAGCGTGGTCAGCTTCAGCCGGGTATCGGTGGCGGAAATGGCTTGCATGTTGGCTCCAAAAGCATGTCTTTGGTAGGTGTAATCGTGAGGGAGACCTGCCAGTCGGGGTGATTGTCTCTGAAGTTGCCTGCCGCGGAAATAAATCCTTAGTCGTAGTATCCAAGCTGCTAACAGGGCAGCAGCTGTCCGGAAATGGACAGCGCTGCACATCATCGGACAACCATCGCGGAGCCGAGGCTAAATGCGACTGATACATAGCAGCTTATTTTCAATGTTTTAGAGTGCGGCCCCGGGTTGGGCGTCCAAGTGCACTAGGAGGGATTGATGGACATCGCTCGCCCAGATATCAAAGCCAAGAAGAACCGCCGCCGCATCGTTACCATCGCGGCAGCCATCGTGATCCTCGCCGGCGTGACCTTCGCCGTGATGCGGTTGAAGCCGGCCGCCCCCACCGTAGAGCGCAGCGTGGTTTGGACGGATACAGTCAAGCGCGGAAACCTGATACGGCAGGTCCGCGGCAACGGAACATTAGTGCCGCGCGAAGATTCGATCCGGCAGATTGCCGCGCAGACGAATGCGACGATAACCCGCTTCCTGGTACTGCCCGGATCAAATGTGAAGGCGGACACCGTCATCATGGAATTGAGCGACCCTACCGTGACCCAGCAGGCGATGGATGCCAAGCTCGCGCTGGCATCAGCGGAAGCTGATTTGAAGAACACCCAGGTGCAGTTGCAGAGCACGCTCAACACGCAGAAGGCGACTGCGGCGACGACCAACGCCTCTTACGAGACCGCTAAGCGGCAGGCGACTACCGATGAGGCGCTCTATAAACTGGGCGTCATCTCCGGGATTCAGGCCCAGGCCTCAAAAAGTACCGCGGAAGGATTAACTACTCAGAACCAAATGCAGCAGAACGTCGTATCTATCAACGAGAAGGCCCTGGAGACACAGCTTGCTGTCGCACAGGCCAAGGTGGATCAGGCGCGCGCAATGGCCCAGCTTAAGCAGCAGCAACTGGATGCATTGAAAGTGAGAGCAGGCATCAACGGCGTGCTGACGGACCTCGGTACAACTGCGGTGCCGGTCGCCGTCGGACAAGAGGTGACTCCAGGGACCATGCTCGCGAAGGTCGTTCAGCCAAACCAGTTGAAGGCCGCATTGAACATTCCGGAGACACAGGCGCGCGACATCCGGCTCAATCAGCCGGCCGCGATCGATACCCACAACGGCATCGTCAACGGCCATGTGACGCGCATCGATCCGGGTGTCCATAACGGTACGGTCACGGTGGACGTAACGATGGATGGATTCATCGAGGGCGAGCGGCCTGACCTGAGCGTGGATGGGCAGATCGATCTGGAGCGGATGAATAACGTGCTCTACGTCGGCCGGCCGGCCTTTGGCAATGAGGACTCGACCATCAGCTTGTTCAAACTAACGCCCGACGGCAAGTACGCGAACCGGGTTCAGGTAAAGGTGGGCCACGCCTCGGTGAATGCCATTCAGGTGCTTGGTGGGCTCAACGAAGGAGATACCGTCATTCTGTCCGACATGTCCCGCTGGGACCAGGTGGACCGCATCCGGCTGGAGTAATTAACCGATCTTAGGAAGGGAAGGAATACGAGGCCAACTATGGACGAAACAGCACAGGCACTGATACAGATCGAAGCGCTGACCAAGGTCTTCTACACGGATGAGATTGAGACGCACGCGCTCTCCGGCGTGCATCTAGCAATCATGCGCGGCGATTACGTCGCTATGTCCGGTCCGTCGGGCTGTGGCAAGTCGACGCTGCTCTCGATCATCGGGCTGCTCGACACCCCGACCAATGGCCGTTACCAGCTCAACGGCAAGCCAGTCGAGAACCTGAGCTTTGCCGAGCGCTCGCGCATTCGCAACCAGGAGATCGGCTTCATCTTCCAGAGCTTCAACCTGATCGGCGACCTGACGGTGGCCGAGAATGTGGAGCTGCCGCTGACCTACCGCTCCGGAATGCCGGCGGCAGACCGCAAGCGGCGGGTGCAGGAATCTCTGGAACGCGTTGGAATGGCGCATCGCATGCGTCACTATCCTTCGCAGCTCTCTGGCGGTCAGCAGCAGCGTGTGGCCGTGGCCCGCGCCCTGGCCGGTTCGCCGTCCATCCTGCTGGCCGATGAGCCCACCGGAAACCTGGACTCGAAGAACGGCGAAGCGGTGATGGAGCTGCTCTCAGAGCTGCACAAGGAAGGCGCAACCATCTGCATGGTGACGCACGATCCGCGCTTTGCCCGCCACGCAGACCGCCAGGTGCACCTGTTCGACGGCAAGGTCATTGCCGAAGGAGAGCTGTCGCCCGAGCAATTGCTGCAGGTCCAGTAGAAGGGCGCCCGCACCACGAAGGGCGAACGCGAGGGCGAAGTGTGTCTACCGTTTAAGACTTGATTGAGGAGGGAGCCGCGATGGGGAAGTTGCTCAGGGACGTGCAGTACGCATTGCGGCAATTCCGTCGCAATCCCGGATTCG
Organism: uncultured Acidobacteriaceae bacterium; assembly: GCA_963797895.1. GTDB lineage: Bacteria > Acidobacteriota > Terriglobia > Terriglobales > Acidobacteriaceae > KBS-83. The sequence continues at coordinate 212,398 of CAWCRD010000001.1, read as the reverse complement.
CCATCACGGCGGCACTGACGCTTGCGCTAGGGCTGGGCGCGACTACCGCCATCTTCACCCTGATCTACAACACCATGCTGAAGGCCTTGCCGGTCCATCAGCCCTCCCGGCTTTACATGGTGGGCAGAGAACCGACCTGCTGCAACTACGGCGGCCTGCAGGGCGATGACTGGCGTATCTTCTCGAACGATCTGTATCTCTATTTCCGCGATCACACTAAGGGATTTGAAAGCCTGACGGCGTTTCAGTCATTTTCTACGTCTCTATTGTCCCGGCGTGTGGGTGATTCGCAACCTCCCACTACGCTGCAGGGACGCTTCGTTGCGGGCAACGAGTTCTCGACGTTGGGTGTGCCGCTGGCGCTGGGCCGACCACTTCAGCCCTCAGACGATACGGAGGGCGCAGCGCCGGCGGCTGTCATCAGCTATCGGATGTGGCAGCGGCGGCTCGGACTCGATCGGCATATCATCGGTTCGAATTTCACGATGAACGGAGTGGTCGTCACCATCGTCGGGGTGACGGCGCCGGAGTATCAAGGTGAAATCGTGCAGACCGATCCGCCTGACCTGTGGCTGGCGTTGAACCAGGAGGCGAAGTTCACCGGCGCCGATGCGGCGCATACGCATCATCAGGACACACACTGGCTCGACGTCGTGGGGCGCATTGCGCCGGATGCGAATCTGGAGCAGATCACGGCTCAGTTGAACGTGGAACTGCGTCAATGGCTGCGCGGGCGCGATACGCTCAATGCTGCCGAACGGGAGCAGATCGATCGCCAGAAGACGCGGCTTTCCTCGGCAAGAACCGGCGCCAATACCATGTCGCGCAATTATGGCCAGGGACTCAAGCTGTTGATGTGGGCCGCGGCGTTCGTTCTGCTGATTGTCTGCGCGAATGTCGCCAACCTGCTGCTGGTGCGTGCCACCGCGGAGAAGCAACAGCAGGCGGTGCGCATTGCGCTGGGCGCGACACGCGGGCAACTAGTGCGGCAGGCGATGATCTCAAGTGTGCTGCTGGCGCTGGTCGGAGGCGCAGGCGCCGTCGGGATTGCGTACGCCGTGGCTCAGTCGGTGCTGAGGCTGGCTTTCCGCGGCGCGGATTATGTTCCGGTAAACGGCACGCCCTCGCTGCCGGTGCTGGGCTTTGCCGTACTTGCAGCGCTGGTCACAGCGGTGCTGTGCGCGATCATTCCGGCATGGATTTCGACCAAAACCGATCCGGCCTCGGCGATTCGCGGCACCTCGCGCACCACGAAAGATTCGAGTTCGACGCTGCAGCGTGCGCTGGTGATCACGCAGGCTGCGCTGTCTGTCGTGCTGCTGTGCGCTGCGGGCCTGCTGCTGCGCAGCCTGAATAATCTTCAGAAGCAGGACTTCGGCTTTGTTACGAAGGACCGCTACATCGTCGGCATCGATCCCTTCCTGGCAGGTTACAAGCCGGACCAGCTCAACGATCTCTACCGCAAGCTGCACGATCGGCTGATGCAGATCCCCGGCACGCAGAAAGTGGCGTTCGCGCTCTACACCCCGCTGAGCGACGATAACTGGAATGGCGGCGTCTATATTCCCGGCCAGCCCGATCCTCAGCCGGACAACATGTGGTACGTCGCGGCCTATATCCGAATTAGCCCGGACTACTTTGATGCCATCGGCGCCAAGCTGCGCTCCGGGCGCTCCTTTACCGATGGGGATGACAACCAGACGCGCAAAGTCGCGATCGTCAATCAGGTCTTCGCGGATCGCTATTACCACGGCAGGGCTATCGGTCAGCATTTTGGTCTCGAGAAGGAGCTGCGCTCGCAATTCGAGATCGTAGGCATCACGGAGAACACGAAACACCAGGATCCGAACGTGCTTCCGCCGCCCATGTACTATCTGCCGTTTGCGCAGAATGCGGAAGTCTTCAAGGCAAAGGACAAACCGTTTGAACCGCTGGGACACTATGCCGGCCAGGTGGTGCTGTATGTGAAAAATGGAACGCCGGCCACGGTGGAGGCGGAGACCAGGCGGGCGTTTGCCGATGTCAATCCGCTGCTGACGCCGCGGTCTTTCCATACGTTTGCATTTCAGGTATCGACCAACTTCAATCAGGACGAACTGCTGGCGCGACTAACCTCGCTCTTCGGACTTGTCGCGCTGATCCTCGCATCCATCGGCCTCTACGGCGTGACGGCGTACTCGGTTGAGCGGCGAACAGGCGAAATCGGTGTCCGCATGGCGCTTGGCGCAGACCGGGCCAGTATTCTGCGCGACGTGCTCAAGCGTGCGCTTATGCATTGCGTTATCGGACTCGCCATCGGTGTGCCGCTGGCTTATGCGGCCGGCAAATTCATGGCGCAGCACCTCTACGGTGTGGGCGCTTTCGATATGCCAGTCGCCCTCATCACGCTGGCGATGCTCGCGCTGGCCGCGGCGGTGGCTGCGCTGGTTCCCGCAAGACGCGCGGCGTCGATCGAGCCGATGGTCGCGCTGCGAATGGAATAACCAAATAGAAAGGAGGAGCCGTGCGGCTCATCCAACAATTCCTGCAGGAGCTTCGTTACGCCCTGCGGCAGCTTCGCCGCACCCCGGGCTTCGCCATGACGGCGGTGCTGACGCTGGCGCTGGGCGTGGGAGCCACCACCGCGATCTTCACGCTGATCTACCAGGTCATGCTGCGGCCGCTGCCGGTCCAGGCTCCGGAGCAACTTTATAAGCTGGGAGCGCGCTACGATTGCTGCTTTAACGGCGGAAGTTTGTTTGGCGACTGGAGTCTCTTCTCGTACGACCAGTACGTGGATTTCCGCGATCATCTATCAGGCTTCTCCGGCATGGCTGGAGTCGAGGCAGGATATCGGTCGATAGGCCTGCGGCCGCAGCAGAGTGCGCAGGCGGCCGAGCCGGCGCGGCTGCAGTTTGTTTCGGGAAACTACTTTTCCATGCTGGGCGCGACAGCCGTGCAGGGCCGCGTGCTGCAGCCATCCGACGACCAGCGCGGAACGCAGCCGCGCGTGGTGCTGAGCTACAGCTTGTGGCAGCGCCGTTTTGGCGGCGCGGCGGACACCGTCGGCTCCACGTTGATGATCAACAACCGCGCGATGAGCGTCATCGGCATCATGCCGCCAAGCTTCTTCGGCACAAAGCTCGATGCCCAGACACCGGAGATCTGGGCGCCGCTGGCCTTCGAGCCGATGCTTACCAACATCGATGCGATGGACCACCCCAGCGAGTATTGGCTTTACGTGATTGGCCGCGCGCAACCGGGCGTTAGGCCCGCTGCCTTCGATGCGCAAACCAGCGGGTTGCTCCAGAATTGGCTCCGCGCACATCCGGAGTCGCTTCACCCGGGGCAGAGCGCCGTCATCGGACAGCAACGCACGGAGTGGATACCGGCGGCGACCGGGATCAGCGAGCTGCGCGACACCTACGCCTCAGGACTGAAACTGCTGCTGATGATTGCCGGCTTTGTGCTGCTCATTGTCTGCGCCAATCTGGCGAACCTGATGCTGGTGCGCGGCATGGCGCGCCGCCAGCAGACCGCGGTGTGTCTGGCGCTGGGCGCGCAGCGCAGCCGTCTGGTTCGGCAGACGCTGGTGGAAAGCCTGGTGGTCGCAGTCGCCGGCAGCGCCGTGGCCCTGCTGCTTTCAGTCTTCGGTTCTCGCGCCATGCTCGCAATGGTGATGAGCCATACCCAATCTTCTCCGCTCTCAACCTCGGTTTCGCTACCCGTCTTCGGATTTGCCCTTGCGGTGGCGATCCTTGCAGGCGTGATCTTCGGTTGCGTGCCGGCGTGGATTACCTCGCATTTCGATCCCATCGAAGCCTTGCGCGGCGCCAGCCGCACGGCAGGTGACAAGACAGCCTGGCCGCAGAAGGCGTTGGTCGTTCTGCAGGCGGCGCTCTCGCTGGCTCTGCTTTCGACCGCCGGCCTGCTGACTCTCAGCCTGCGCGCGCTGGAGCATCAGAACCTGCACCTCGCAACCTCTGGAAGGCTGGTCATCGGCATCAATCCGGTAGCCGCCGGATACGACATTCAGAAGCTTCCGGAGTTGGAACGTAAGTTCGATACGCAATTGAGACAGACGCCAGGCGTGATCGATCTTGGCTATGCGACCTTCAGTCCGCTTTCGCAGAACGGATGGCACGATCTGACGTATCTGCCGGGTCAGCCACCGCCGCCGCCGGAGTTCACCAACAATTACTACCGGACGACCTTCGACTACGTGAGTCCCGGGTTCTTCGCCGCCGTGGGTACGCATGTGCTGCTGGGTCGCGGCCTCTCCGAAGCCGACACCGCGACGACGCGGCGCGTGGCCGTGGTAAATCAGGCTTTTGTTGCGCACTTTCTCAAGGGCAAGCCGCCTCTGGGCGCGCACTTCGGCCTGAGCGCGAAAGATGCGAGCGAATTTGAGATCGTTGGCGTGGCCGAAGACACCAAGTATGAAGATCCCGATCAGCCGCAATTGCCTATGGTCTTCATGCCGTTGGCGCAGCCGGCGGAAGTCTTCGCAGAGCGCGAGCGCGTTGGCGTAGAACGAGTCCGTTTCCCGGAAGATATTGTGGTGCACTACCACGGCGGCGAGGCGGAAATGGCCGCCACGCTGCGCAAAGCCCTTGGCGATATCGATCCCAACCTGCCCATCACCCGAATCGACTCGCTGGAGACGCAAGTGAACGCGAACTTCAACGAGCCGGAGATGCTGGCACGGCTCACGACAGCATTCGGCTTGGTGGCTCTGTTGCTGGCCGCGATCGGTATCTATGGCGTGACCGCGTACACCGTGGAACGGCGCACCCCGGAGGTTGGCCTGCGCATGGCACTGGGAGCGAACCGCGCAGATGTCCTGCGCGGTGTCCTGAAGCACGCGCTGGCGCAGGTGATTACGGGGCTGATCATCGGCATACCGCTGGCGCTCGGCCTGGGCCGGCTGATGGCCGCGCATCTGTACAACGTCAGCAGTTCGAACCCGCTGATTCTGGGTGGCGCATTTGTAACCTTGCTGGTGGCAGCAATGCTGGCGGCATTGCTGCCGGCGCGACGGGCGGCTTCGATCGAACCGGTCGAGGCGCTGCGCAACCAATAAACGAAAAAGGGAGGCGGTCATGCAGCTACAACAAGACGTTCGTTACGCATTGCGCAAGCTGCGCCGCAGCCCGGGGTTCGCGCTCACCGCGATCCTGACTCTCGCCCTCGGCGTTGGAGCAACGACCGCTGTCTTCAGCGTGATCGACGCGGTGCTGTTGCGTCCGCTGCCCTTTTCCGATCCGCATTCGATTGTGGTTCCGGAAAGCCGGTCGCGCAGCGGCTACACGCAGCCCGCCTCCGTGCCTTCCTATCGTGATGAGCGTGTGCAGCAGCACTCCTTCACGGCGCTTGCGGGGTACAGCGGCTCCGGAGTGAATTTTGAGTCGCCCCATGGCCCCGTGGCATTGCATGCTACGAAGGGGACCGACAACTTCTTCGATGTCTTCGGCGTGCGGCCGATCCTGGGCCGGACATTTCTTCCCGGCGAAGATCAGCCGGGACGCGACAATGTGGTCGTTCTTAGCCATGAAGTGTGGCAGCGCGATTTCGAGGCCGATGCGAAAGTCATTGGGAAAGTCGCGCGGCTCGATGGCCATCCCTACACCATCATCGGCGTCATGCCCGGGGATTTCCGCTTCCCGCTTGGCCTACGAAATGCCGTCTACACACCGCTGCATGCGGACCCGCTGTTAATCACGAGGCGCGGAACCCACTGGCTGCGGACCATTGGCCGCATGAAGCCGGGCGTGAGCCGCCAGCAGGCGCAGGCCGACCTGCAGCGTGTCTTCGCAGACATGGGCCGTGCCTATCCGGATACAGATGCGGGACGCACCGTGGCGCTCCACACGCTCGACGCGACGCTCAGTGAAAGTGTGGCATCGCCGCTCACGGTGATGGGCTTCGCCGTGCTGGCCGTGCTGATGCTGTGCTGCGTGAACATCGCCGGCCTGCTGCTGGCGCGCGGCGTAGGCCGCGAGCGCGAGATGGCGGTGCGGACCGCGGTGGGTGCCGGACGCGCAACCATTCTGCGCCAGGTGCTGACGGAGAGCCTGGTGCTGGCGGCCTTCGGCTGCGGCGTGGGCGTTCTGCTGGCCAACCTGGTACTGGGCGGGATGCGGACCTTTTTGCTGAACGCTTTGCAACGCGGCGGCGAAGTCCATCTGAACCTGCGCGCGCTTGCCGTTGCAATTGTGCTCGCCACGATGGCGAGCGTACTGGCCGGAGTGATTCCCGCGCTGCGGATGTCTCGCATCGATCCTAGCCAGGCACTGCGCTCCGGCGGCTCAGCGGGCACCACCCGCGCGCATCACCGGCTGCGCTCCGCATTCATCATTACGCAGGTGGCGCTGGCCCTGGTGCTGCTATTTACCTCCGGTCTGCTCGTGCGCTCCATCCTCGAACAGCGCCATACCGATCTAGGCTTCGATCCGGCACCGATTGTCTCAACGGAAATCGATCTTTCCCCCGGCCGCTATGAGCACACCGATCCGCTGAGCAGCTTCTATCAGCCGCTGCTCGCTCGCCTGCAGCATGCGCCGGGTATTGCGGCAGCCGGGCTGATCAACATCACGCCGATCCAGAACTGGGGCTCGAATTCCGATACGCACATCAAAGGCCAGCCGCCGTATCCGCCCAATCAGGAAATGCTGGCGGAGACTCGTGTGGTCATGCCGGGCTACTACAAGGTCTTCGGTGTTCAGCTCACGCGCGGACGACTGCTCGATCCCGCTCTCGATACCAGCACGGACTCGCCGAAGATTGTTGTCAACGAAGCCTTCGTGAAGAAGTTCATTCCCAAAGGAATGGACCCGGTGGGCGCGCACATCGACGACGGCAACGCGGAGATCGTCGGCGTGATCACGAACGTGCGGCAGGCACTCGATCGTCCGCCGCTGGCCGAGATGAACTACATCGCGAGCGAGCTGCCGCCGGAAGTGAAGCGCGGCTACCTGGGCAGTGTGAGTCTGTTAGTGCGCGCCAAGGGCGATCCGAAGGCCATCTATGGCGAGCTGCGCGAGGCTATCCACGCCGTCGATCCGACCGTGCCGTTCCGCACACCTGAGACGATGGACGAAGTCGTGCTCGATCAGCTTGATTTTCAGCGCATGGAGTCGTGGCTCTTCGGCGGCTTCGCAATGCTGGCGCTGCTGCTAGCGGTTGTCGGGATCCATGGGCTGCTGAGTCATGAGGTAGAGCAGAGTACACGCGACATCGGCGTGCGGATGGCGCTGGGCGCGACGCGTGCGAACGTCGTCCGCACGGTGGCTTCCCGCGCGGCCGTCATGGTGGCGCTGGGGGTTGCGGCGGGCGCGTTACTGACCCTGCTCGCCGCCAAGGCCATCGGCGCTGTGCTGCCTGAGTCGCACGGATTGCAAGCGACGCAGGCAGCGCACCTTCCTGCGGACCAGACGATGGTCTTCCTTGTGATTGCCGCTTTGCTTTTCCTGATCGGCCTGCTGGCGGCGATGCTGCCCGCGCGCCGTGCCGCGACCATCGACCCGATCACCGCGTTGAGGACGGAGTAAACGATGGCACTTGCTCAGGATCTTCGCTACGCGATTCGCCAGCTTCGGCGCAACCCCGGCTTTGCGCTGACCGCGATCCTCACGCTGGCGCTTGGGATTGGTGCAACAACGGCTGTCTTCAGCGTGGTGGAACAGATGCTGCTGAAGCAGCTTCCGTATCGCGACGCGGACCACATCGTGGCGCTGCGCACCTGGTTTACCAACAGCCAGCACCTGAATCCTCACGTCACAGGTGGCGACTATCAAGATCTGCGCGATGATCCCGCCTTTGCGGCCGTGGCCTATTACGACGGCGGCGAGATGGGCGTGCAATTGCCCGATCATGCGACCTTTACCCAGATTGATGCCGTCAGCCCCCAGTTTGCAGATGTCTTTGGAGTACGCCCGGTGAGCGGAGCGCTCTTCCGCCCAGGCGATGCATCGCACCAGGCACTCGTAAGCGAAGCATTCGCAGATGCGGAACTGGGTGGCGCGCAAGCCGCCGTGGGGAAACTGCTGAGTGTTGAAAGCGAGTCGTATCAAGTCATCGGTGTTCTCCCGCGCAGCTTTGACTTTCCTCAAAAGACAAAGATATGGCTGGGCACTTCGGCGACGCCGGAAAATGTCAATCGGGACTCTTACAACTATGGAGCCGTCGCCCGCGTACGAGACACGTTGGATGTGCACCAGGCCCAGTTGCGTATGGATGCCTTGTCGAGGCACCTCGCCGCGCAATTTCCTGTAAACCATGCACATGTGGAACTTCGTGCCGTGCCGCTGCGCGACTCGCTGACCGGCGGAGTGCGTACCTCCTTGTGGCTATGGCTGGCTGCCGTTGGCGTGCTGCTGCTGATCGCGTGTGTCAATGTTGCGCATTTGCAGCTCGTCCGCATCTCTGCGCAGGGACATGCGCTGGCAGTGCGTGGTGCGCTGGGCGCAACGCGCGCGCGCATTGTCGGTGCTGTATTGGTGGAGGCTGCAGTGATCTCCGTGCTGGGGGGAATCGCCGGCCTTCTGTTCTCGATTCCCGCAACCAGCTTGCTCATGCACATGCTGGCTTCGCAACTGCCGCGCGCCATGAACGCCAGCCCGGACCCGCGGCTGCTTGGCTTCTGCCTGCTGCTGGCTGTGCTGGTCACCGTGTTCAGCGCCACGCTGCCCTGCTGGTGGGCCGCGCGGCGCGATCCGGCTGCGGCGCTGAGCCGGGGCACGCGTTCCGGCAGCACCGATCGCAGCGCGGCGATATGGCGGCGCGGCCTGCTCGCCGCCGAGATCGCACTTAGCTTCCTGCTGGTCACGACCGCGGGCCTTCTGCTGCGCACCATCCAGCACATCCGCGAGACGCCACTGGGCTTTTCCCCGGAGAACACGCTGGTGCTCTACGCTCATGCGCCGGGACGGGGCCTGGCCGAGATGCAGAAGCGTGTTGTTGAACTGGCGCACTTGACGGACCAGCTCCGCAACCTGCCGGGGGTATCATCTGCTGCGCAGACGATGGGACTGCCTGCCGGCGCGTATGGGTCCAATGGGAGCTACGCGGTGCCCAGCAAAGGCCAGGCCATGGATCAGGCCGGACTGCCATGGGCGATCTTCAGTCTGGCAGGACCGGGCTACTTCAATACCATGCATATCCCTCTGCTGCAGGGAAGAAGTATCACTGGGGAGGATACATACACATCGCAACCAGTAGCGATCATTAGCTCTGCGCTGGCGCATCAATCCTTTGGCAACAGCAATCCACTGGGCCAACGGATCATCTGCGGCCTGGACCAAGACTCCATGCGCGGCGCGACCATCATTGGCGTGGTGGGCGACGTGCGGCAGGATTCTCCGGCCGATGATCCTTCACCAGCGCTCTATATGCCGCTGGCCCAGCATCCTTACCTCGCCAACGAAGTGCAGATCGTGCTCAAGACCGCGACCGCTCCGGCAACGCTGATCCCGGCGGTGCGGCAGCGCGTGCTCGCGACCGATGCAACCATCGCGACGAAATTCACCACCATGGACGACGCGCTGGCGATGGCCACCGAGCCGCAGCAGTTACGTGGAGAGCTCCTGACCGCGTTTGCGGCGCTCGCGTTGTTGCTTGCCGCCGTCGGCATGTACAGCGTTACCAGCTACACGGTGGCACAGCAGGTGCGGGAGATCGGCATCCGCATGGCACTGGGCGCGGACCGAGCCACCGTCGCCCGCGAGGTGATGGCGACAGCCACAAAGAGCGGCTTGCTGGGTATCGGGCTCGGCGTTCTGGTCAGCCTGGAGACCTCGCGCGTCCTCAGCCGTTTTCTGGTCGGAGTTCCGGCCCTGGACCCGGTTAGTTATGGCGTCGCTGCCTGCGTGCTGATCGCCGCGGCTGCTTTGGCAGCTCTGGTTCCGGCGCGGCGCGCGGCGTCCACCGAACCCATGGTAGCGTTGCGGACGGAGTGAACCTATGCATCTGGCCGCAGACATCCGCTACGCATTCCGCCAACTGCACCGCAGCCCGGGCTTTGCCATCACGGCTGTGCTGACGCTTGCGCTGGGCATCGGCGCGACCACGGCCATCTTCAGCCTCATCTACGTTTCGATGCTGAAGCCGCTGCCGGTCAAACAGCCGTCTGAGCTATATAAGTTCGGGCGCGAGAGTATATGCTGCGTAGCCATCGAGCTGATGGGTGACTGGAGTCTGTTCTCCAACGAACTCTACGAGACGCTCCGCGATCACACGCAGGGTTTTGAGGGGATGGCGGCATTTCAGCCCGGGCAGACGCCCCTGCTAGTGCATCGAGAGGGCGATCCGCAGGCCTCTTTCGCGCTATTGGGAAGGCTGGTTTCCGGAAACTACTTCAGCGTGCTTGGAGTGCCGATGGCGCTCGGCCGTGGCCTTACTCCGGCAGATGATCGGCGGGGCGCGCCACCGGTGGCGGTGTTGAGCGATCGGATGTGGCAGCGGCGCTTCGGCCGCGACCCGCATATCGTCGGCCAGACGCTGTTGATGAACGGCACGGCAACGACCATCGTCGGCGTCACGGCTCCGGGATTCATGGGCGAGACTATCAACGCCGATATGCCGGAGCTCTGGATGCCGCTGGGGCAGGAATCGTACTTCGTGCACGAGGGGGCGCTCGGCTCGCGGCCTGACCGATATTGGCTGGACATCATCGGTCGCATTGCGCCGAATGCCAATCACGCACAGATCAATGCGCAACTGAATACAGAGTTGCGCCAGTGGCTGCGCAGCCGCAGCGCGGATATGCATCCGGAGGAGCGGGCGCAAATCGAGCGCCAGCGGACAGAGATTGCCTCTGCCGAGCCGGGTATCAACGTGGTGGGGATGTATTACGAGCAGCCGCTGAAACTGCTGATGGCGGCGGCGGGCTTCGTGATGCTGATTGTGTGCGCCAATGTCGCCAATCTGCTGCTGGTGAAGGCAATGGCGCAGACCCAGCAGACGTCCGTCCGCGTGGCGCTCGGCGCAAGCCGCGGCCAACTGCTGCAGCAGGCGATGATATCGAACATCCTGCTGGCCCTGCTCGGCTGCATTGGGGCCGTTGGGGCGGCCTACGTGCTCTCCAGCTCCGTGATTGCAGTGGCCTTTCAAGGGACCGACTACATCCCGATCACCGCGCGACCCTCGCCTGCGATGCTGGCTTTTGCATTTTCGACCGCCATGGTTACAGCCATTCTCTTTGGCGTTGGCCCGGCGTGGATCTCGACACGGAACAACCTGGCCAGCGTGCTGCGCGCCGCCTCGCGTACGACGCGCTCCAGCGGCACCGGATCGCAGCGGGCGCTTGTGATTCTGCAGGCGGCGCTCTCCGTCGTGCTGCTGTGCGCCGCGGGCCTGCTGACGCGCAGCCTCACCAACCTGCAGGGGCAGGATTTTGGATTCCAGACCAAAGACCGATACGTCATCAGCATCGATCCGGCGCTTGCCGGATACCACAGCACGCATACCAATGAGCTCTATCAGCGGTTACAAGAACGGCTGATGGCAATTCCCGGAGCAGAGCATCTCGGGTTGGCGACCTATGCGCCGATGTCCGGAGACACGGGCAGGTATACCTATACGTTTTTTCCTGGCCAGGCGAATCCCGCGCTGGACAACGAGTGGGGCAGGGCAGCATGGAACCGCGTCAATCCGGACTATTTCGCTTCGATCGGGGCCAAGCTGGATGAAGGACGCGTCTTCAACGATGCCGACAATGACAACTCGCGCAAAGTTGCCGTGGTTAGCGAAGGCTTTGCTCAGCGGTATCTGAAAGGCGATCCGCTCGGGCAGCACTTCGGCATCGAACCCGAGTTGCGCTCCCAGTTCGAGATCGTTGGCGTGGTGCACGATATCAAATTCATTTACCCCGATCGGCCGACGCCGCCGCTCTATTTCCTGCCGTATCGCCAGACGACCGAGGTTTTCAGCCCGTCGCGACAGGGATGGGAGGCGCAATCGCATTTCGCAGGCAACCTCATCCTGGAGCTCCGCGGCACCGATCGTCCGCGTGCCGAAGCCGCGATTCGCAAGGCAGTGCGAGACGTGGATGCCAATCTGCCCATCACCGCGTTTTACACATTCAAGGAGCTGAAAGAGATCAGCGTCATTCCGGGCGAGCTGATGTCGCGGCTGTGCGCCGTCTTTGCCGGCATCGCGCTGGTGTTGGCCGCCATTGGCATTTATGGCGTGACGGCATATTCGGTGCAGCGGCGCACGGGCGAGATCGGGATACGTATGGCGCTGGGCGCAAGCCGCGCGCGGATCCTGCGGGAGGTGCTGATGCAATCGCTGCTGTCTTGCGGGATCGGCCTGCTGGTGGGCGTTCCGCTCTCGTATGCCGCCGGCCGTTGGCTCTCCGGACAACTTTTCGGTGTCGGCTCGTTTGATTTGCCGGTCGTGGCCATCGCGGTGCTGCTGCTCTCTGTGAGCGCGGCGGCGGCGGCTCTGTTGCCGGCGCGGCGGGCTGCGTCGATAGAACCCATGCAGGCGCTGCGGTCGGAGTAGAGAGGAAGAGGATGGAACTCGGTAGCGATCTTCGTTATGCATGGCGGCAGTTGCGGCGCAGTCCCGGCTTTGCGTGCGCCGCAATCCTGACGCTTGCGCTGGGCATTGGCGCGACCACCACAATGTTCTCGGTCGTGGACCAGGTGTTGCTACGGCCGCTGCCGTTTGCCCATCCATCCGAGCTGGTGTCCATCTCGGAAGCTTCCTATGACAAGGATGCGGCCTCCATCAGTGGCGGCATCTCGTTGCCCGATGCAGAGGATTGGCAGACGCGCAGCCGCACACTGCAGTCAGTCGGCTACTTCACGTTCAACATGCCCATTGTTGGCGACATCCCGCAGCCGCGCTCTGAAGCACAACTGATCACCAGCACCAATTTTCTGGGTATGCTGGGCGTGCAGCCGGCGATGGGGCGCGGCTTTGCGGCAAATGAAAACAACGGGGCCGCCAGCCGCGTCGTCGTTCTTGGTGCAGAAGCCTGGCACACGCTGTTCAACAGCGATCCGAAATCCCTCGGCCGCGTGATACAGCTGAACGGCACGCCCTACACGATCATCGGAGTGATGCCGGAGAGCTTTCGTTTTCAGGGCGGCAGCGATTATCTGTTCTCGCCGCTGGACATCAGCAATAAGGACCTGCAGGACCGGAACTCCGGCATGCTGAATGTGCTGGGACGCCTGCGCGCCGGCAGCACGGTTGAAGATGCGGCGCGCGAGCTGGCCGGCATCAAGCGGCAGAACCTGCGCGCCTATCCGGGCAAAGAGCGGGACAACCGCATCGTCGTAGAAGACTATTCGCGCTTCCTCACCCGAAACGTGCGCTCCGGCTTGCTGGCGCTGAATGGCCTGGTGCTGGCGGTCTGGCTCCTGGCGACGATCAACGTGGCTGGCCTGCTGCTGACCCGTACGCAGGGGCGGCGGCGCGAGATCGCTGTGCGCGCGGCGGTGGGCGCTACCAGCACGCGGCTACTGCGGCAGTTTCTGGTGGAGAGCCTGCTGCTCAGCCTGGTAGGCGCAGGCCTCGGTCTCGCGATCACCTCGGTGGCGCTCCGCATCTCGCGTGTCTATCTGGCTAACACCTTCCAGAATGGCGACATGATTCACATCGACACGAGTGTCTGCCTGTATGCGCTGATCGCGTCCTGTATTTCGGCGCTCATCTTCGGCATCATCCCCGCACTGCAGGCGGCGCGGCTGCCAATCCTGATTGGTCTGCGTGAAGGCTCGGCGGGCAGCGGCACCAGCCGGAGCCAGGCCCTGGTACGCGACACAATCGTTACCGTCGAGGTAGCACTCTCGCTCCTCCTTCTTGTTGCCGCCGGCGTGATGGCGCATACGCTTTACGAAATGCAACGCACGACGCTGGGCTTCAACCCGGACAAGGTTGTCACTGCTGAGCTGATGCTGCCGCAGAAGAACTTGTGGTTCGTTTCGGCAGGGCCGTCGAACGGGCCCAGCATCGTGACCACGTTGATTGACCCGATGCTCGACCGCATCCGTCATCTTCCGGGCGTGACAGCGGCAGGTGTTACCACCGTTCGGCCGCTGCGAGCGAACTGGATGTTTCTTGACCAGATTGAGTTCGCCAGTCGTCCCAAGCCAGACCCGCGGCATATGCAGAGTGCGAACGCCCGCGCGGCCACGCCGGACTACTTCCGGGCGATGGGAGTGATGCTGAAGCAGGGCCGCTTCTTCGATAAACAAGACAGCGTGGGCGCGCCCCTCGCGGCGGTGGTGAACGAGGCCTTCACCCGGCAGATCGATGGCGCACGGTCGCCCATCGGCATGCAGGTGAAAGCAGCCGATGCGGGTCCGCACAAATACGCCACCATCGTGGGTGTCGTTGCCGATGCGCGCCAGGGCATGAATGATGCGGTGAAGCCGGAGTTGCTGCTGAACCTGGATCAGATGTCGCCGGCAGACGACATGTATCCGATCCTGGTCGCGTTTCACCTCGACCTTGTCGTTCGCTCGCAGACCGAGCCTGGATCGTTGATTCCTGCGATCAACCGAATCGTCCATAGTCTGAATCCCCGCGTGGGGGTGAACCACGCCGAGCTGATGCAGACGTCGGTCGAGGACACGATGGGCAGCCAGACGCTGGCCGCGCGCCTGCTCTCGCTCTTCGCGCTGGCTGCACTTCTGATTGCCGCTGCGGGTCTGTATGGGCTGCTCGCCTATCAGGTCACGCAGCAGATTCGCGACTTCGGTGTGCGTCTGGCGCTCGGCGCACAGCGCAACGATCTGCTCTGGCTGGTGCTGCGCCGTGCGCTGGTGCTGCTGGCAATTGGCGGCGCGCTGGGCATCGCTGCATCGCTGGCCGTCAGCCGCGTGGTTGCCAGCCGGCTTACCGGCGTCGACCTGCACAACATCGTGCTTGTGACCGAAGCAGTCGCCGCGATTCTCGCCATCACCTGCATCACCGCCAGTTACTTGCCGGCGCGCCGTGCCGCACAGACTGATCCCATGCAGGCGCTACGCCACGAATAAGGAAGGAATAAAGATGATTGACATACGGAACCTTGAACGCAGCTATAAAACCGGCGCCGGACAGACCTGGGTGCTCCGCCGCATCGACCTGAAGATTGAGCGCGGCGAGTTCGTGACGCTGATGGGGCCGTCCGGGGCGGGGAAGTCCTCGCTGCTGAACGCCATCGCGCTGCTCGATGACCAGTGGCTGGGAGAGTACTACTTCGAAGATGCGCCGGTGCACGCCATGGGTCGCAAGCAGCGCGCCGAGCTGGCGAAGCGCAGCATGGGCATGGTCTTCCAGAGCTATCACCTGCTCGATGAGCTGACGGTTGCCGAAAATATCGATCTGCCGTTGAGCTACAAGAACATGCCGCGCGCAGAACGCCAAGCGCTCGTGGCCGACACGCTGGACCGCTTCAACATCGTGGGCAAGAAGGACCTGTTCCCATCGCAGCTTTCCGGCGGGCAGCAGCAACTGGTCGGCATCGCGCGCGCGGTTATCCATAATCCCGCGCTGCTGCTGGCCGATGAGCCGACCGGCAACCTGCACTCAGAGCAGGCCAAGGAAATTATGGAGCTCTTCAAAGAGCTGAATCGGCAGGGAACGACCATCCTGCAGGTCACGCACTCGGATGTGAACGCCGCCTACGGCAACCGTGTGCTCGAAGTTCGTGATGGATGGATGGTGAGCGACACCGCCAACCCACGTCTTAATGCTGCACAGGAGTCACCTACTCGATGAATCTTCGCCAGATTGCCACAGCAACGATTGCACTCAGCTCGCTGATTGTTTCCCAAAGTGCGCCACTTTTTGCGCAAAAGGCGCAGCAGCAGGGTTTTCACGTGGAGTTCCCGCACCTGCACGACCCGTTCAAGACCTATACGCCGGTCAATGTGCCCGCGCCCAGCCTCGCTAATTCAGTACGTCTGGACCAGTGCATCCACGATGGCAAACTCTATCTCTCGATTGACGACGCGATCGACCTGGCGCTGGAAAACAACCTAGACATCGCCGTATCGCGCTATAACCTGCCCATCGCCAACATGGATGTGCTGCGCACGGCAGCGGGCGGATTTGCACTGGGTGTGCCGGGCACGGTGCAGAATACCTTGGGCGGGGGCAGCGCATCGAGCGCCGTATCGTCCGTCAGTTCGAGCAGCGCCGCCGGTGGCTCCGGCGGCCTGGTGCAGAGCACCAGCGGTCTGGGCATCCTGGTTCCCAGTTTCGACCCCTGGCTTTATGGCACGGTCTATACGGAGCACAGCACACAGCCCCAGGTAAACAACGTAACTTCGGGCGTTTCTTCTCTGAAGACCAACGTCATCACCGCGAACGTGCGGTACCAGCAGTCTTTTGCTACTGGTACCTACGCCGAGTTCGATCTGGATCAATCGCGGCAAACGGTAAACAGCCCACTTCAGCTGCTGAACCCATCTCTATCGGCAAACTACCGCTTCCTGATCCAGCAGGAGCTTCTGCAGGGCTTCGGGTTCGGCCCCAATCTTCGCTGGCTTCGGCTGGCAAAGAACAATCGCAAGCTCACCGATATTGCATTCAGGCAGCAAATCGATATCACCATCACACAGATCGAGAATCTCTACTGGGATCTGGTCAATGCTTACCAAGATGAGCAGGTGAAGCAGCGCTCGCTTGCTTTTGCGGAGCAGTCGCTGGACCAGGAACAGAAACAGTTGCAGTTGAAGGCAGTGCCCTCTATGGATGTGATGAAGGCGGAGTCGGAAGTCGCCACGCGCCAGCAGGACCTGACGGTCTCGAAGACAACTTTGCAGTTGCAGGAATCACTGATGAAAGCTGCTTTGACCAAGCAGCTCGACCAGACTCTCGAAGAGATGCCCGTTATTCCTACCGTGGAGCTAGAGGCCTTCCAGCCGGAAAGCATACCTCCGGTGGAGCAGTTGATTGACGACGCCATCAAAAATCGGCCAGATCTGAGCATCCTGCAGCTCAATCAGGAGAACGCGGAGATCTCTCGAAAGGCCGTACGCAATGCCATGCTGCCTACGGTCAATCTGATTGGCTATTACGCCGGCTATGGCCTTGGTGGCGCTCCAAACCCGAACTATCCTCCCGGCCAAAATCCCGTCACCGGTTCCACGAGTTATGCCGGCACCTTGCAAAACGCATTCAACAACACATCGCCCGATTATCTCGCGGAACTTCAGGTACAGATTCCCCTCCGCAACCGTCAGGCACGCGCTGACCAGTTTCGCTCCGAGCTGGAATACCGTCAGGCACAGTTGAACGTGGTGCAGCAGACGAAGAATCTGCGGATCGAAGTGCGCAACGCTGCATATGCACTGGAGCAGGGGCAAGCCCGCGTCGAAGCGGCGCGCAAGGCGCGCGATCTCGCGCAGCGCACGTTCGACATCAAAAAACAGGAGCAGCAGCTTGGCGCAGGATCAAACTTTGAGACTCTTACAGCAGAACATGATCTCGCCATCGCCAGTTCCACGCTTGCGTCCGTGGAAACCGCGTACGAAAAGAATCGAGTGGCGTTGTATAGCCAGACTGGCCAGACGCTGAAACGTCTCGGCATTTCACTGGATGATGCACGCTCCGGAGTAGTGAATAAGCCAGTCTCGCCGGTTCCGCCTTCAGCATTGGCGCCGCCACCTGCGACAATGCCGCAATCAGCACCGCCCCCGGCCTCCGCTTCGCAGCCTCAAACGGCACAGCCCCCAACACCGCAGCCATAGTAGAGTGACAACCAGTATGCGCAGCACGCGACAGCGCTCCACGGCCAACGGCACGCAGACGCAGGAGAGCCAGCGGCCGCGTCTGCTGATTGCAGACGACCAGCCCGCCATCCTTGATGCGCTGGACATCCTGCTGCGTCCGGAGGGCTACCGGCTGGATCGTGCTGCATCGCCGCGCCAGGTCATCGAATGTCTGGCGAGCGAAACGTACGAAGCGCTGCTGCTGGACATGAACTACACGCGCGACACCACGTCGGGTGCAGAGGGCATCGACCTGCTCGCTGAGATTCAAAGCTACGGCCTGCGTGTACCGATCATCGTGATGACGGCGTGGAGCAGCGTGGAGCTGGCTGTGGAAGCGATGCGCCGCGGCGCTGCCGATTTCATCCAAAAGCCCTGGGATAACGCGCGCCTACTCACGGTGCTGCGCACGCAGCTCGATCTGCACCGCGTGCAGCGCCAGGCCGACATGCTGGAGGCGGAGAACCGCTTTCTACGCGCCGATGGGTTGCCGACGCTGATCGCAGAATCCCGCGCCATGCAGCCGGTGCTTGAGATGGTTGCGCGCATCGGTCCCTCCGACGCCAACGTGCTCATCACTGGCGAACATGGTACGGGCAAGGAAGTCGTGGCGCAAACGCTACATATGCTTTCCTCGCGCGCACAGCGATCGCTGGTCGCCGTCAATACCGGAGCACTGCCCGAGGGCACTTTTGAAAGCGAGATCTTTGGCCATGTGAAGGGCGCCTTCACCGATGCTCGCACGGACCGCATCGGCCGATTCGAGCTGGCGGATCACGGCACGCTCTTTCTCGACGAGATTGCCAACGTGCCGCTGCGCCAGCAGGCAAAGCTGCTGCGCGTGCTCGAGACAGGCGAATTGGAGCGCGTCGGTTCCTCGAAGACCCGCAAGGTCGATGTGCGGCTGCTCTCCGCCACCAATGCTGATTTGCATAAGGAGAGCGAGGAAGGCCGCTTCCGTCCGGACCTGCTCTTTCGCCTCAATACGGTGGAGATCCATCTGCCGCCACTGCGCGAGCGCCGCGAGGACATACCGCTGCTGGCCGGCCATTTTCTTTCGCGCTGGAGCAAACGCTATCGGCGTCTGCTATCCGGCTTTGCGCCGCGGGCATTGGAAATCATGATGCAATACGCGTGGCCGGGCAACGTGCGCGAGCTGGACCACTGCATTGAGCGTGCCGTGTTGATGGCGCGCGCCGAGAAGGTAGATATCGGCGATCTGAATCTGACGCCGCCGCGCTCCGCGGTCGCGTCTACCAGCCTTGACGATATGAGTCTGGAAGCAGTCGAGAGTATCCTCATCCGCAAGGCGCTGGCGCGTGCCCAAGGCAACGTGAGCCAGGCGGCGGAGGCCCTGGGCCTCAGCCGCGGCGCCCTTTATCGGCGGATGGAAAAATATGCCATCTAGGGAGCCACCCTCAGACCGGGCATCTGGAAATCGACGCATACGCATTCACGGGTCGCGCCGCCGCAGTGGACGGCAGCGGCCCACGCAGGGCATGAGCTTTGAGGCGCGACTGCGCGTGCTCGTGATGTGCATCGCGCTGCCTGGCCTCGCGGTGTGCTGCGGGCTGCTCGTCTCGCAACACGCTTCCACCAGCCTGTGGTTCACGCTGCTTGGCGTCATCGTCTTCGTCACGCTGATCGTCTACGGTCTGCTGGTCGAGCACGTCGTTCGTCCGCTGCAGACGCTCACGAACGTCGTCAGCGCATTGCGCGAGGACGATTACGCGTTCCGCGCGCGCGGCTCGGCTACTGGCGATGTGCTGGGCGAGCTGGCGATCGAGATCAACGCGCTTGCTGACATGCTGCAGGACCAGCGCGCCGGCGCGTTGGAGGCGTCCGCCCTGCTGCGCCGCGTCGTCAGCTCGATCGATGCGCCTGTGCTCGCGTTCGATCCCGCGGGCGTGCTTCGCCTGCTGAACCCCGCGGCAGAAACTGTTCTTGCTTTAGCGCCGGACGAAAGTGTCGGCGAGCCGGCGGAGGAGCTTGGACTGACTGGACTGCTCGAAGAGCCGGACGAAGGCGTCGTGGAGCTGGAGCAGGATGGCCGCAGCACGCGCTGGATGGTGCACCGCAGCACCTTCCGCCAGCGGGGAGTGCCGCATGCTCTGCTGCTGCTGACCGATGTCAGCGCGGCGCTCCGTGAGGAAGAGCGGCAGGCCTGGCAACGGCTCATCCGCGTGCTCGGTCACGAGATCAACAACTCGCTCGCGCCGATCAAGTCGATTGCCGGCACGCTGCGGACGCAGCTCATCTCCGGTGTGGCAACGGACGAAGACCTTGACCGCGGCCTTCTGGTTGTGGAGAGCCGCGCAGAATCGCTGTACCGTTTTGTGCAGGCGTATCGTCAGCTCGCGCAATTGCCGCCTCCGCGGTTACAGAAGACGCCGCTCGCGCCGCTGATCGAGCGCACGCTTGCTTTAGAACAGCGGCTGAAGGCCGAAATCACCGGCGGCCCCGACGTGACCCTGACCATCGACCCCGACCAGATCGAGCAGCTGCTCATCAACCTGGTGCGCAATGCGGTGGAAGCGGCGCTGACCTGCCGGACAGGGAGGCCGCGCGTGCAGGTGGGATGGCAAGTGGACGCCGGCAATGTCCGTCATCGGCATCGAGGACAACGGCCCCGGCATCGCCAATGACTCGAATCTCTTTGTGCCCTTCTACACCACGAAAAGCGGCGGCAGCGGTGTAGGGCTTGCGTTGGCACGCCAGATTGTCGAGGCCCATGCCGGCTCTGTCAGATTGATGAACCGGAAGCCAGGCTGGGGAGCGCGCGCCGTCGTGACTCTGCCGGTAATCATGCCGGTGATGCCAGGCGCATGGCCCAAACCAGCGACGAGAAGCAAAGTATTCGTTAGTGGATCCGCGATCTTCTGTCGTCTGTTCGCTCTGCGGCGGCTTTGCCGTTGAGAAAATCGATCAGCCGCGGCCCGATGCGCGCGGCGCACTGGCCCGGCGCAAGGTGGCCGCAGCCGTCATAGATCTCAAGCACGGATTGCGGAATCTGCTGATGCATCACTATGCCGCTTGCAAGCGGAATCATGTGGTCCTGCTTACCCCAGACGATGAGCGTGGGCATCCTGAGCTCGCCCAGCTTGCCATCCAGCAGGTCGGCGCCGGTGAACATCGAGCGTGCGCTGCGATCCACCACCCAGTTCAGCCGCTTGAATCTGCGGATCATGTCGCGTGCCAGAAAATCGGGGACGTGCTCCGGCTGCGGCATCAGCAGGCGATACAGGCGTTGCACTGCGGCAATCGTCGTGGGCGCCAGGTCGAACGGCGTGAAATCAGGCTGGAAGCGAATACCGGCGGCGTCGCAGAGGACGAGCCTCCCGATGCGCTGCGGAACGTCCAGGGCAACCCGCATGGCAACCCATCCGCCCATGGACCACCCGGCGAGATTGACCTTCTGCAACTGATGCTGCGCCAGGAACGCTTCTACGTATTGCGCCTCTTCCGGAATCGAGTAGGCAGCGTTCGCAGGCCGCGCCGATCGGCCGTAGCCCAGCAGATCGATCGCGTACACATGAAAGCCGGCCTGCTTGAGCTGCGGCATCAGGTTGGCCCAGTCCTCTGCCCGGCTGCCCAGGCCATGCACCAGCACTACCGGAGCCCCACTGCCGCTGCCGCCTTCGTAATAGTGAATGCGATTGCCGCGGATTGTCGTGTACTCATTGTGAAAGCCGCTGTATGCGAGGCGTGCGTGCGTCAGCGCTTCCAGCACCGCGACCGGTCGCAGCCATACCACCACGGCGGCGGCGAGAAACAAAGCCATCATCACCAGTACCGCGTAGCCGTACGTCTTCCAACTCAGCGTAAGCTGCGGTTTCGGCTCTTCTGTCTGGGCATTACGCATCCGGCGTGCGCGATCGGTGCGGCCGCTCGGGCGACTGGGGCTCAAGGAAACGGTTCCTCCTGCACGGCAGGTCGGCCTGTCTTGACACTTGGCTCTCGCGTGACGATCTCATCGTTGTTCGCGGAAGAATTTGCGTGGACCGCCTGATCCAGCGCTTTGCGGATGACGCTCAGCGTGAACGGACGAACTGCCAGCACATTATCGCCGGTCAGTTCCTCCCAGCTTGCCCAGCGCGCTTCTGTCACATCGGTAGCGCTGCGCAGGGTGCCGCCGGCAACACGGCAGCGATAGTCCACCAGAACGTAGTGAAAGCGCACGCGCTTCGGATCATCTTCAGCGTGCGAGATGTGATCGAAGACTGCGACAATCTCCTCCGGAGTCACGTCAAGTCCGGTCTCTTCGCGGACCTCGCGCCGCACGCCGTCCTCCAGCCGCTCGCCTAACTCCAGCGCCCCGCCGGGAATCGACCACTCGCCCATCAGGGGTTCCTGGCCGCGCCGCACCAGCAGCACGCGCTGCTGCGCATCCAGCACGACTGCTCCCACCCCGGCGATTGGGGCATTCGGAAATTCTCTCTGCATGCCGGCGCTTATTCTTCTGTCCCGTTGTCGGCCTTATCGTCAACTAAGGGACGCCCGTATTCCTCGCCAAAGACTGTTCGCGAAGAGGAGAACCGTCCGCCGGCAAATTTGTCCGCGCCGCGTCCCCAGCCCACGGCCAGCAGCGCGACCGTGCTGTAGCTCAGCGGCAATTTCAGGATTTCGCTGACCTTCTCCGGCTCGTAGCCTTCCATGGGCGCGGTGTCGTAGCCCAGCACTTCTGCCATCAGCATCATGTGGGTAAAGGCAATCATGACGTGGCGGTTGAGCCACATCGGCAGGTTTGGATGATTGGACAGGTACGCGGGAATCGCGGCCTTGGCCTGTTCGGCATAATTCTCCGGCATGCCGTTTTCGCGGCCCATGCGCAGCATCTCTTCCAGGTCGCCGGTGCGCCAGCCATCGGCATCGCCGCAGGCCACGATCACCGCGGAGGCCTCATCCACCTTCGGCTGGTTGAAGCAGGCGCTGCGCAGGCGATGCTTCTGCTCCGCGCTGCGCACGACGATAAAGCGCCAGGGCTGCAGATTGTATGCGCTCGGCGCGCTCAATCCGGCATCGAGGATGCGGCGCAAGTCCTTGAACGGAATCGGCCGGCCATCGAAGCTGGGTGTCGCGCGGCGGTCCTGGATCGCCCGGGAAAGAGGTTTTTCCGTACTCATTGCTCCTGTTTAGTGTAGTGCCTGCCGCGGACCAGCATTTATGGCTCGTAGCGAGCCGCGGCCATTTCTTGTCTGATGCTCTTACGGCAACGGAACGGATCGAATCACTATTTTTCCGCTTGCCACCGGCAAAACGCTCCTCTAGTCTGTGCGCCGGACAAGCCCGGACTGCTCCCTTGCCGGTCCTCCGGGTGGAAGTGCACGCTCTTACAAGTCACGAACAACAACCCGCGTCGGTGCGGCGGGTATGTCGAATCAAATTTTTCCATGATGAGGGGTTTACAACATGAGTGTTGCCGCGGGTCCGACGCCGGACCGCATTATGCAGGTAGGTTTAGGCTTTATGGGTCGCAAGGCGCTACTCAGCGCAGTCCAAATGGGTGTGTTTACAGAACTGGGCCAGGGCCCGGCAGAGTTCCACGAATTAGCCGGCCGGCTTGGGCTGCATCCCCGCTCGGCGCGCGATTTCCTGGATGCGCTCGTCGCGCTCGGCTTCCTGCATCGAACGCAGGACCACTACTGCAATTCACCGGAGGCCGCCGCCTTTCTCAACCGCAACAAGCCGGGCTACATCGGCGGCATTCTGGAAATGGCGAATGCTAGGCTCTACGGCTTCTGGAATTATCTGACAGAGGCGCTGCGAACGGGGCAGCAGCAGAATGAGGCGAAGCACGACACCAGCGGTTCGCCGTTCACCGCCCTGTACTCCGATCCCGCACGGCTCAAGGGATTTCTTTCGGCGATGTCCGCCATCAGCCACGGCGCAAACCTCGCGATTGCGCGCACGGTGAAGTGGGCAGACCATCGCAGTTTTGCCGACCTCGGCACGGCGCAAGGCGATCTGGCGGTTCAGATTGCGCTCGCCAATCCTCATCTGCGCGGAATCGGATTCGACCTGCCCGAAGCAGCTCCAATCTTCGAGGAATATGCCAAAGCGAATGGCGTCGCCGAGCGCGTTCGGTTTGAGCCGGGCGACTTCTTCCGCGATCCTCTGCCAACCGTCGACGCATTCACCATGGGACACATCCTGCACGACTGGGACCTCGAGCAGAAAAAGATGCTGATCTCCAAAGCGTTCGAAGCGCTCAATCCGGGCGGAGCGCTGGTGGTCTATGACGCGATGATCGATGATGACCGGTCGAAGAATGCTTTCGGTCTATTGATGAGCCTTAACATGCTCATCGAGACGCCGGGCGGCTTCGACTACACGGGTGCGGACTGCATTGGCTGGATGCGCGAGGCGGGGTTCCGGGAGGCCTATGTAGAACATCTCGTCGGACCGGATTCGATGGTCGTTGGAATCAAGTAATTCGCTGGCTAAACTCAGAGTTAAAGTAGTACTTTAACTCCGAGGTATCGCCCCCATCGGCTGTTCGAGCGAGAAGGCCTGTCCCTCGGGTCCGGCATCTGCGAAAACCCACAGCCCGTGAAATGCTTCGCGTAGCTCCGGATGCAGCGCAAGCAGGCCGCGCATTACCGCAATGGTATGCGTTCGATTCGTGACGGGATCGTTGCTGGTCGAATTATAGTGAGCGACCAGGTCCAGGCCGCCCAGTTCGTCGTCCGTGCGCAGACTGGTGACTTTGTAGCTCGCGCCATCGGCCGTGATGGTGATCGGCGTTGTGCCGGGCAGGTCGGAGGGATGTGCCGCCTGCTGCTCATCTACGAGCTTTTCAAAATTCGTGCTCGAAAAGAAGCCCGCAGGCTGCAGCAGATAGACGGCCGTCGAATAGTAGAACCACGCGTTCCAAGCCTGCTTCTTCTGCCCGTAGACGCGAGCCTGCTTCCAGTACCACAGACCATCATGGCCGGCGACCGTGAGCGGCTTGGGGAAGAAGCCCGCAAGCTGCCAGGGAGCGTTGGCGTTCGACGATTGCAGCAGCAGCGACAACTGCTGCGGCTTTGCCACGCCGGTTGCGTGCACCAGCGCAAACGCGAATTGCCCCGGCGGCAGGTGCTGAATGCTGAACACGACGTGAGCGTTTTCGCCCGCATCGCAGAAGAACTGTTCCTGTTCGTCGCCCGGCTTGGCATCGGAGGCGTCCAGCCGGTAGACGGCGTCGACCGTGATCGTCGCTCCGGAGATGAGCGGGGCCAGCGCTGCTGAGGCCTGCGCGATGCTGTTGAAATTAGCGGCGACCTCGGGAACTGTGGCAGCCTTCAGGTCGGCGGTGCGGCCGCCCTGGACGTCCAATGCAATCTGCCGCGCAGCCTGCACGATAGGCGTCCGCTCGGCCTCTGTCATCGTGCCCTGGGTCTTGCAGGAGACGCCGAACGCCGGAATCGCCATGGTCAGCAGCAGCATTGCGCCAGCCAAACGCCGGAGGAGAGAGAGATTCATCGCGGTATCACCGACAGCAGCACGCCCTTACTTCAACACAACCACCGTATGCAGCGCAAAGCCACACGGCCCGGCACAAGCGCTGCTACCGGGGAATGCTTCGATGTCGCAGATACGCGTTGATCGAGCTTTGCCACTCCGGCCCCTGCTGGCCGTCGTGCTTGCCCAGGTGAAGCACGTGCTCGTTTGCATCCCGGCGCAGTGCGGTGCGGACGTAGGTCACGTCGACTCTGGTGTGTGTGGGATCGATCGAATGCAGCCGCACATCGATGGTGGTGGCCAGCAGATCCGCAAGCACGTACACGTACTGCATTCGGCCCGCTTCGGCATCGAAGACGGTATTGACCCAGACAGCCGTGTGCTCTCCATGACGCACGGTGAAGACCGCGCCCTCAATGTCTCTTGCGGGAGTGGGGAAGACGAATTGCGGATCCCAATCTTCGCCGGCCCATGCTCGCTCACCCTGCGGGCCAAAGAGCGGCGCGGCCTCGCGCATCGGGGCGTTCAGAAGGACACTGAATGTGTTGCTGACATGCGCGAGTGGCTGCACAACTCCCGCAGTCGTCGCAGCCTGGCTATGAAGCGGCGTACTGGACATGGTGAGCACGAGAGAAAGCAGCGGAATCCACTTCATCGACGTTCCCTGAACTGATGGCTATCCTGGGCGCGCAGCGTCAGCCCATAGAGTGCTCGAAACTGCTCGATGTCCTTGAGTGTTTGCGGAGAAAACGGCGCCTTGCCTTCGAACGCATGCAGCACGATGCCCTCCAGCAGATCGCCCAGGCTCATCTCCTTCTGCTCGGCGACGGCCTTCAGCACTTTGAGCATGTGTTTTTCCAGCCGGACACCGGTCTGTACGCGTTCGATTTCAATCGGCTCGCCGGGAGATGTATTCCTCTCAGTCATCTTGGTATATGTGTACCAAGGTACCAGCATGAAATCAAGCAAATGAATTTGACAATACGGCGGTCTGCTATGAGCGAAGCGACCGCTGGCGTAGTCTATGAAGAGTGGGGCAAGTCAGGGTAAGAGTCATGTGGGCGGCTGGATTCGCAGAACACAAGTCATCAGGGCGGTTCAGACGCCTTGCGCAATCATCTCTGCCGTTTTGTGGAATGGTTGCTTTGAGCATGGCCGCAATTCCGCCGGCCATGGCTCAGACCTCGCCTACGGTGATCCACACGATCCAGGCTCAGCCTGCGCACCCTAAGCCGAAAGAGACGCCTGCGCCGACTCCTGCGCCCGCGGCGCCCACAGTCGCGCCCAACCTGTTCGATCAGCCGGCAGGGCCCGCAACCGTGACTGCCGGCAACAACGAGCTGACCGTGAAGGCGGACAACTCCAGCCTGGCGCAGATTCTGCATCAGGTCTCCACCAAAACCGGCATGCACCTGGATGGGCTGGGTGGCGATGAGCGCGTCTTCGGCAGCTTCGGCCCTGCGGCACCGAGAGAGGTCTTGACCTCGCTGCTGAACGGCACCTCATACAACGTGATGATGGTGGGTGATCTGCCGAACGGCGCGCCGCGCGAGCTGCTGCTGACCCGCAGGGCGGGTGGCCGAGCTTCAACGCCAGCGGTGAACCAGGCGCAGAATTCGAGTCAGAATCCGAACGGGCAGAATGGCCAGAATGGCGATGACGCCGCCCAGGACGACACCGGCAACGGTGACGATTCGTCCGACGACTCGCCTCCTATGCAGTACACGCCGCCCTCCATAGCGCCTGCTGAGCCCCCGCCTGCCGAGACTGGGCCGACTACGCCGCAGACTCCGCGGGTCGCGCCGCCGATGCAGAGCGCGCCGGAATAACCACACTCAGGCATGCCGCGGGAAGCGAACTCCTCGCTGCAGATGTTGCGTTTGATTTGTAAATGTAGGAGAGGCTACGACGCCTGAACCTGCGCTTCCACCGCATTGCCCTTTGCCACCGGGTGTAAGGAGCGGGAGTGGGCGCGGAGCAGCGCGAACAGCGCCTGGCAGCAGGTGTAGGCGAGCAAGACGCCAAAAGCGAGGGCGGCAAGTACTGCACAGGCGAGACCTAAGAGATTCATCGTATCCATTGGGGGCATTTCCTATTCGTTGTCTTCCAACCAAGCCTTGTTTCGGATGAATGTGCGTCCAGTGGAGCGCGCTTCATCTTCTGTAACTCACTTCAGAGATGCATTCTCGCAGAGCGATGTGAGCGTTGACCCTCGCTTCTATTGCCGACTAAGATACGTAGAAGAACCGCGCGTTGTCGCCGTATTTTCCGCCGTATCCCATTACTTTCGCGTCATGTTTCCCAGGCAACCCAGATACAAATCCTGGGTGTAACTCCTCAAATCCCTGCATGCCCATCACCAACATCACGGTCCGCGGCGCGCGCCAGCACAACCTGCAGGACATCAACGTCCAGATTCCGCGCAACACCCTCACCGTGATCACCGGCCTCTCCGGGTCGGGTAAATCTTCGCTGGCCTTCGACACCATCTACGCCGAAGGGCAGCGCCGCTACGTCGAAACTCTTTCTGCCTACGCCCGCCAGTTTCTCGATCAGATCGAGCGTCCTGACGTCGATTCCATCGAAGGCCTCAGCCCCGCCATCTCGATCGAGCAGAAGACCACCAGCCGCAGTCCCCGCTCAACCGTCGGCACCATCACGGAGATTTACGACTATCTCCGCTTGCTATATGCCTCCGTCGGCACTCCGCACTGCCCCAACTGCGGCCGGCCTATCTCCCGCCAGTCCGCCGAACAGATCGTCGAGCGCGTACTTGCACTGCCTGCCGGAGAACGGCTGATCGTCTACGCGCCCATCGTCCGTGGCCGCAAGGGCGAGTTTAAGGATCTGCTCGACTCCCTTGATCAGCAGGGGTTTAAGGCCCGTGTAGATGGCGAGGTTTGCGACCTTGCCGACCCGATTGCTCTCGAGAAGCGTAAGAACCACACCATTGAGGCCATCGTCGATCGCATCGTGCTCAAGCCCGGCGTCGAAAAGCGTCTGGAGGCGGCGGTTGCCAAGGCGCTCCAGTTGGCGAATGGTCTGGTCCTCATCGGGAACGCCGGAGGCGAGCAGCTGTACTCCTCGTCGATGGCGTGTCCCGACTGCGGACTCGATGTCCCTAAGTTGGAGCCTCGCAGTTTTTCCTTCAATAGCACCTACGGTGCATGTCCGGAGTGTCACGGCCTGGGCAGCATTTACGACTTCGACGCCGTGAAGGTGGTTATCGACTGGACGAAGCCTTTGCTTGAGGGCGCGCTCGGTCCGGGCTCGGGATCGCAGTACCTCGCGCGGCTGGTGAAGCTGGCGGCGCAGAAGTACAAGATCCCCATCCAGAAGCCATTCGAGGAGTTAACAGAGAAGCAACAGGAGCTGTTACTCTACGGGCCCGGCGCCGAGGCACCGCGCACCGGCTTTCACGGCGTCTTCCAGTGGCTGCGCGATTCGCTCGAAGAATCCAAATCCGATAGCTACCGGGAATGGCTGCTTGGCTACATGTCTGCAACCATCTGCCCGGCGTGCCACGGCAAGCGCCTGCGGCCTGCTTCGCTCGCGGTCAAGGTCAATGATCTCTCGATCGCTGACTTCACCTCGCTGTCGCTGGGTCGCGCGCTGAACGCGGCGCGTGCGCTCAGCTTCTCCGCGCGCGAGGCGCTCATCGCAGACCGCCTGCGCCGCGAGATCATCGAGCGGCTGGAATTCCTGAACGCCGTCGGGCTGTCGTATCTCTCGCTCAACCGCAACGCGGCTTCGCTCTCTGGTGGCGAGGGCCAGCGCATCCGTCTGGCGACACAAATCGGCTCGCGACTGCGCGGCGTGCTCTACGTGCTCGACGAACCATCGATTGGCTTGCACCAGCGGGACAACCAGCGGCTCATCGCGGCGCTTGAGTCGTTGCGCGACCTCGGCAACACCGTCCTGGTCGTCGAGCATGACGAGGACACGATTCGCAGCGCGGACTACGTGCTCGACCTGGGACCCGGCGCGGGCAAACTGGGCGGGCATGTCGTTGCCGAAGGCACTCCGGCCAACATCATGGAGGCTGCGGATTCCCTCACCGGGCGATATCTCTCCGGCGCTGCGGGCATCGTTCATCGATTAGTGCCGCGACCCATCAATGGGGCATGGATCACCGTCGAGGGGGCGCGCAGCCACAACCTGCAAAACATCACGGCGCGATTTCCGCTGAACGTGATGACGGTGGTGACCGGCGTCTCCGGCTCCGGTAAGAGCACGCTGGTCAACGACATCCTCTACCGCTCGCTTGCACGGCTGCTTTACGACTCGCATGATCCCCCCGGCGAGCACCAGGCAGTCAAGGGCGCCGAACAGATCGA
This sequence comes from uncultured Acidobacteriaceae bacterium, assembly GCA_963797895.1. Classification (GTDB taxonomy): domain Bacteria; phylum Acidobacteriota; class Terriglobia; order Terriglobales; family Acidobacteriaceae; genus KBS-83. Next base: position 182,925 of record CAWCRD010000001.1, on the reverse strand, counting down.
CAAGGTCATCCGCATCGACCAGTCGCCGATTGGCCGCACGCCGCGCTCCAACCCGGCCACGTACACAGGCGTGCTCTCCGCGATCCGCGACATCTTCGCCATGCTGCCCGAGGCGCGTGAACGCGGCTACAAGCCCGGCCGTTTCTCCTTCAACGTCACAGGAGGCCGTTGCGAGGCCTGCCAGGGCGATGGGCAGAAGCGCATCGAGATGAACTTCCTACCGGACGTCTACGTGCTGTGCGACGTCTGCAACGGTCGCCGCTTCAACCAGGAAACGCTGGCGGTGAAGTTCAACGGCTACTCCATCGCCGACATCCTCGATCTCGCCATCGAAGATGCGCTGCCGGTGCTCAAGGACATCCCGCAGGTGCGCCAGAAGCTGCAGACGCTGGTCGATGTGGGGCTGGGCTATGTACATCTTGGGCAGGCCGCCACGACCCTTTCCGGCGGCGAAGCGCAACGGATGAAGCTGGCGCGCGAGCTTTCCAAGCGGCAGACGGGCAAGACGCTCTATGTGCTGGACGAGCCGACCACCGGCCTGCACTTCGACGACGTGCGCAAGCTGCTGGAGGTGCTGCACCGCCTCACCGATCTCGGGAATACGGTCATCATCATCGAGCACAATCTCGACGTTATCCGTAACGCCGATTGGATCATTGACCTGGGTCCGGAAGGCGGCGAAGACGGCGGAATGATCGTGGCTGAAGGCACGGCCGCCCAGGTGGCGCGGGTTGCCGGATCTCATACGGCAGAGTTTCTGCGCCGCTATTTTCCGGCAGACGAGCCTGACAACTGCAGCGTGACATCCACTGCGGCAACGAAGGTCGCGCCGGTGAATGGGCAGCAGAAGAAGAGCACCCGGCGTCGTTCTGCTACAGTCCTCCAGTAAACAGATCATGCCGATCGATCCCAGCTCTCTGCCGCCTGCCGCCTCGCCGGAGGATGTCTCCGACGCACGCACGCGGTTGCCCGTCGCTACCGTGGAGGGGACGCCGCTCGCCGCGGCAACGCCACACATCGGGCATACCGTGCTCTTCGGCTTCATCGTGATGCTTGCCGGTTTCGTGGTGGGGCTTGGGTTCGCGCTAGCGCTCAAGCATGTTGCGCCGCACCTGCATGAGACGGTCGACCAGATGCAGACCGATCCCCGCATCGTCATTCCAGTGGAGGCGATTGTTTACGCCATTGCGACGGCAGCGAGCTTCCTGATCTTTCCGCTCTTGTGGGGCAGGTCTTTCAGCAATGGCGTGCACTGGCGCAGCTTCATCGTGCGCCACCGTGTGTGGCTGCTGGTTGCTATCGGCGTAGCCACCAGCGTGGTGGTGCAGTTCCTATCCAACTTCCTGCCGATCCCGAAGGAGCTGCCGATTGATAAGTTCTTCACGAATCGGTTGGGCGTGTGGCTGATTGCTATCTTTGGCGTGACGGTAGCGCCCGCGTTCGAGGAACTGGCCTTCCGCGGCTTCCTGCTGCCTTCCCTCGCCAGCGCGTGGGACCGGGTCATGCAGCGAGCGCGCACACCTGGTGAGCTGCTCGGCGGCCCGCCAGCGCACCAACCTACAGAAAGTGAATGGCAGCAGCAGGCCGCGATTTACTCATCGCTGCCGCCGGAAGGAGCCGCTGTCTTCCACCATCTGGGGCCGGAACATGGCTCCGGTCATGCGAAGTGGATCTCCGGCAGTCCCGAGCGCGGTTCCAGCAATACAGACCCGGGCTGGAGCGTACCCGCCCTGGTCTTCTCTACCGTGATTACCAGCATAGGATTCGCGATGCTGCATGGTGCGCAGCTTGCTCACTCCTTTGCGCCGCTCGCGGTGCTCTTCGCTGTAAGCGTCGTGCTCTGCGTTACGCGCGTGCGCTTCCATTCACTCGCGGCCAGCACGCTGGTGCACTCCATGTACAACGCTACGATCTTCGTCATGCTGTTCATCGGTACCGATGGCTTCCGGCATTTGGATAAGCTAGGCAAGTGATGGCTTCCATGTCTGACAAGAACTCACCTCGCCAGCAGCTTCTCACCCTCCTCGCTCGCCAATCTTTCAAGCTCGGCGACTTTCAGCTCTCCTCCGGCGGCCGCAGCGATTACTACATCGACTGCCGTACCACCACGCTGCACGCGGAAGGCGGCCGTTTGACCGGACTCGCCATTCTTGATCTGCTGCATCAGCGTCATCTCGATCCGCACGCTGTGGGCGGCCTTACGCTCGGGGCCGATCCGGTTGTGTCGGCCGTCGCCATCGCAAGCGCGCAGCGTCACGCGGAGCAGGGCAGAGGCCGGTTGGTCCATGGTTTTCTTGTCCGCAAGGCCGAGAAAGCGCACGGCACGGGGCGGAAGATCGAGGGCTTTTCCGAAGAGAATGCTCCGGTGCTGATCGTCGATGACGTTTGCACCACGGGCGGCTCGACCATTACCGCGATTGAAGCTGCTCACGCGGCAGGGATGCGCGTCATCGGCGTCGTCTGCCTGGTGGAGCGGGTTGAGGCGAAGGGAAGGCGGGCTGTGGAAGCAGCGGCCAACGGCGCGCCCTTTCTGAGTCTGTTTACTTCAGACGATGTTCGCGCCGAGCATGTGAAGCACATGCCGATGTGAGGAGCAGCAAATGCCTCCACATCGCGCGTAAGGCTACGGTCGAGATGACGACGGCTCAGCAATCGCTAATGCGCAGCGCCGGGCTTCCAGACATACGCCCCGGGCTGGGGCAGGCCAAAGTGCGCGAGCACGCGGTCCACAAAGTTGCGGACCATGTCGGCGGTGGTCGCGGGTTCGTTGTAGAAGGCTGGGATCACGGGAAAAATTGTCGCACCGGCGTCCGCGGCAAGCTGCATATTCCGTAGATGAATCTTGTTAAAGGGCGTCTCGCGCACGCAGAGCAGCAGCGGCCGCCGCTCCTTCAGGCAGACGTCGGCGGCGCGCTCGATCAGATTTGCCGCCATGCCGTTTGCGATGCCGGCCAGGGTGCCCATAGAGCAGGGAAGCACGATCATGCCAGCGGAAGGGTAACTGCCGCTCGCAATGGACGCGGCGATGTCCTGCTCGGCATGTTGGTGCGTTTTCTTTGGCGTGCCGCCCAGCATCTTCTCCACCAGCTCATTGCGGCCGGAGAGCCGCAGCTCCTCCGCGATGACGCGCAATGCGCTCTCCGATGCGACGAAATCCACGCCGACGACCCGCTGGTCTGCTTCCAGCACGCGCAGAAGCTGCTGCGCCAGAACGGCGCCGCTCGCTCCTGTCACCGCGACCGTGACGTTCATGCCGGCACAGTCTCGTACTTCAGCACGCGATCGAAAATCGCATCCACATTGCGCAGTTGCCGCTTAAGATCGAAGGTCCGGGCCAGCTTGTCCGGCGAGAGCCGCTTGGTGATCTCCTTATCCTGCGCGACAAGATCGCGGAAGACCAGCTCCTCGCGCCAGGCGAGCATGGCATGGGATTGCACCAGCCGGTAAGCGTCCTCGCGCGACATGCCGGATTCGGCCAGGTCGAGCAGCAACTGGCCGGAGAAGATCAGGCCGCCCGTGCTCTCGAGATTGCGCAGCATGCGTTTGGGATAGACCAGCAGCTTGTCGATGAGCGAGGTGGTCTTCGCCAGAAGATAGTCGGTAAGGATGGTGGAGTCGGGGAAGATGACGCGCTCGACCGACGAGTGCGAGATATCCCGCTCATGCCACAGCGCGACGTTCTCAAAAGCCGCCTGCGCATTGGCGCGCACCACGCGCGCGAGCCCGCTGATCTGCTCGCTGGTGATGGGGTTGCGCTTGTGCGGCATTGCGCTCGAGCCCTTTTGCTTTTCTGAGAAGAACTCCTCTGCCTCGCGCACCTCCGTCCGCTGCAGGTGGCGGACCTCGGTGGCGATCTTGTCCAGTGTTGCGGTCATCACGGCAAGCGTGGAGATGTAATACGCATGCCGGTCGCGCTGAATCACCTGTGTGGCCACCAATGCGGGCTTGAGTCCCAGCCGCTCGCAAATGCGGACCTCGTGCTCCGGCTTGAGATGGCCGAAGGTCCCAACGGCGCCCGATAGCTTGCCAACCCGCATATCCTCGGCTGCGGCGTCGAAGCGCGCCAGGTCGCGGTCAATCTCCGCGTACCAGTTCAGCAGCTTAAGCCCGAAGGTGGTCGGCTCGGCATGGACGCCGTGGGTGCGGCCGATGATCGGGGTGTGCTGGAACTCGAGCGCGCGTCGCTTCAGCACCTCCTTCAGCCCGACGATGCCATGGCGCAGCAGTCCGGAGGCGGCCTTCACTTGCAGGGCCTGCGCCGTGTCGACCACGTCATTCGAGGTCAGCCCGTAATGCAGCCAGCGTGCCTGGGGACCGATCTTCTCCGCAACCGCAGTTGTGAAGGCGATGACGTCGTGCTTCACCTCCGCTTCGATATCAAAGATGCGCTTCAGGTCGAAGTCGCCCTTGTCGCGGATGGCCGCTGCAGCCTCGCGGGGCACGATGCCGTCTTCCGCCAGAGTCTCCGAGGCGGCGGTTTCCACCTTCAGCCACATGCGGTACTTGTTCTCGTCGGTCCAGATGGCGCCCATGCCGGGCCGTGTATAACGTGCGATCAATCGGTCTCTCCCTGCGCTCTTGTGGTGCAGATCATTAACGTCCTATTCTAGCGGCCACGCATCCAAACAGCGCACGGGAGGGGTAACCATGGCAGAGGAGCCGCTGGAAGAGACTGGCGAGCAGATGGTGACGATTGAACGCTTCACGGACATGCTGCAGGCGGAACTGGCTAAGGGGCGGTTGGATTCGGCGGGCATCCGCTGCTTCCTTGCGGGGGAAAACGCCGGACTTCTTTATGGAAATGGGCTCGATGGAGTGTCGCTGCAGGTCAGCGCGGCAGAAGAAGCCGACGCCCGCGCCATTCTGGACGATCCGGGAACGACGGACGAGGACGTAACGAGCGTGTCCTAAGCAGTGAGCCCCAGCAGTTCGCTCATCTCCTCATAGAGGAAGCCGAGGCCGGGGCGATACGGCTGTACCCACGTGCCGTCGATGACGAACTGCGGGATTGCGCGCTTGCCCACATGGCGCATCACCTCATCCGCAGCGCCGGGCACCTGCTCGATATCGATTTCCGTGTAAGGGATCTGGTGCTCTTCCAGGAAGCGCTTCGCCTGGCGGCAATCGCGGCACCAAGCCGCGGAGTAGACAATGACCTGCATGCGCCGCATCATACGTGTTCCATTAGATGCTTGTGAATCCGCCCGCGTCAGGGCAGATGACTAACGTCGGCGCTGGAAAAACTCTCGTAACAACGCCGCGCTTGCCTCTGCCAGCAACCCCCGTTCGACCGCGATCTGGTGGTTCAGCGCGGGATAGTTCAGCACGCTGAGCACCGAACCTGCGGCGCCGGCCTTGGGATCATCGGCGGCAAAAACCAGCCGGTCGATGCGCGCGTGGATCATTGCACCTGCGCACATCGCGCACGGCTCCAGCGTAGAGACAACGGTGCATCCGTTGAGCCGGTAGTTGCCGATGGCGTGCGCAGCGGTCCGGAGCGCAACGATCTCCGCATGCGCCGTAGGATCGTTGTCGCGCAGCACCCGGTTCTGGCCGCGAGCGACGATCTGGTCTTCGAACAGCACGATCGTCCCGATGGGAACTTCGCCGGCTGCCTCTGCCGCGCGAGCTTCGTCGAGCGCGGCCTGCATCAGCTCGAGGTCGGTCATCGCCTCACACCGCCGGCTGCTGCTGCGTCATGCAATGCAGTGCGCCAAGGCCCCAGATGAAGTCCACGCAATGGATCCCGACGATGCGATGCCGCGGAAACAGCTCCGCCAGAGTATTCAGCGCGTGGCGATCATTAGCGTCGTTGAAGGTGGGGACCAGCACCAGTCCGTTGGCGATGTAAAAGTTCGCATAGCTCGCCGGGAGACGCTGGCGCTCGAAAATGACAGGTGAGGGAAGCGGCAGCTCGACGATGCGGAAGGGCTGGCCGTCGCGGTTGCGGACGGCGCGCAGCCGGTCCAGGTTCTCGGCTAGCGGCTCGTGGTTGTCGTCCTGGCGATTTGGCTCAACCACGGTAACGATTGTGTTCGCGTCCACAAATCGCGTGATGTCGTCCACGTGGCCGTGCGTGTCGTCGCCGGTGATGCCGCGGTTCATCCATAGCACCTGGTCGATGCCGAGATAGTCGTGGAAGGCCTGCTCCAGTTGCTCGCGGCCGACGCCGGGATTGCGCTGCTGCACCGTGCTCAGCAGGCACTCCTCAGTGGTCAGCAGCACGCCTGCGCCATTGGTATCGATGCTGCCGCCTTCGAGCACCAGGTCGTGCTGCGTACCATCCGCCAGCGTGATCGAAGGGGTGAATGAGGGCAGACCCAGCAACTCCGCCACACGGCCCGGTAACGCGTTGTCCAGCTCCCAGTCGGGGTATTTCGCCCACGCATTAAACTTCCAGTTCGTGATGGCGAGCGCGTCTTGCTTCCTGACAAAGATCGGTCCCGAGTCGCGTGTCCACACGCGGTTGGTCGGCCACTGGTGGAAGTGCACGCCGGCCTGATTCACCCCAGCGCGCTTCAGCAGGCCGCGCGCCCGCTTCTCCGCGTCCGCGTTCTGGACCAGGATGTGCACCTGCTCCACCGTAGCAAGCTGCCGCACAATCTCCGCATAGACCCACGGAATGGGCTGGAACCGGGCCGGCCAGTCGCTGGCGTTGTGCGGCCATGCGATCCAGGTTGCGGTATGCGGCTCCCATTCGGCGGGCATGCGGTAGCCCATCGCCTGTGGCGTGGAGTTCTCCGTCACTTGATCATCGTTTGTCACTTCACGCTCACTTTGGAGCCGAGTGGTGGATCCAGAAACCGGCTGCTGATACCGCCGTATGCATCGATGCGCCGGTCGCGCAGGAACGGCCAGTGACGCCGCTGCTCTTCCAGCGCCGTCGGATCCACTTCCGCGATCAGGATGTCTTCGCGATCATGCGGCGCTTTGGCGATGACGCGGCCGAAGGGATCGGCGATAAAAGAGCCGCCCCAGAACTCGAGGCCTGGCCCTTCGACGCGATTGCCGCACACGTCGCCGTTCTCCCATCCAACCCGGTTCACCGCGCCGACATAGACGCCGTTCGCGATCGCATGCGCCCGTTGGATGGTCTGCCACGCGTCGTACTGTGCCGTGCCGTACTCTTCTTTCTCCGCCGGATGCCATCCAATCGCGGTTGGATAAAAGAGCACATTCGCTCCCTGCAGCGCGGTGATGCGCGCGCCCTCCGGATACCACTGGTCCCAGCAGACCAGCGTGCCGACCCGTCCGACCGAAGTCTCTTCCGCGCGAAACCCGAGATCGCCCGGCGTGAAGTAGAACTTCTCGTAGTAGAGCGGGTCGTCCGGGATGTGCATCTTGCGGTACAGCCCGGCGATTGAACCATCCGTCTCCATCGTGACCGCCGTGTTGTGATACAGCCCGGCCGCGCGTCGTTCGAAGAGCGAAGCGATCACTAGCACGTGCTCCTCGCGCGCCACCGCGCTCAGCCGCTCCGTGCTGGGGCCGGGAATCGACTCGGCCAGGTCGAACAGCGCCGTGTCCTCGCGCTGGCAGAAATACTGCGCACGGAAAAGCTCTGGCAGGCAGACGATCTGCGCTCCGGCACGCGCGGCTTCGCGCACGCGGTCCGCGGCCTTCTCAAGATTGGCATCCGGATCGGGCGAGCAGGACATTTGCACCAGGCCAATCCGGTATTTCAGAGCAGTCGGCATGTTGTCTCGATTTCCTCGTACGTCCTGATGCTGGACGCAAGCGAAAGGCGCGAGTTAAGGAACCCGCGCCTTCGTGTTAGCTGGAGCAGGCTTACTCGAAGATCAGGATCGCGGCGGCAATGACCGTCGTCCAGCGGCCGCGTTTGTCGCCGATCGCGGACTGCGTCACGTTGGCTGTGCGGACGATCTTGTTCGAGATACGGTAGATCTCCTTCTTCTCGTCCCAGCTCTTATCCGGATCGAATTCCACATCGAGCGTGGTGGCCAGCATCTCGGCCGCCAGCTCTTCGGCGTATTCGCCGGCCTGATCCTCGGTTTCGCCAAAGCTGTGGTGCTCGCTCAGGTAGCCGTAGGTGTTGCGGTCGCTGGGAATGGCCACGCCAATGCTCGACGCGACCAGACGGTGGGGCTCGCGCGTGGAGTTTTCGGCCACCACGGCGAAGGTCACCTCGCCCGGCGACAGATATTCGACACCTTCTTTGCGCGGGATGAGCTTGGCATTTGGTGGAAAGATCGATGAGACGCGAACCAGGTTCTGCGCGGCGATACCGGCATCACGCAGTGCCAGCTCAAAAGAAGTCAGGCGCTCCTTGTGCCTCCCCGTGCCTTTCGTGAAGAAGAGGCGCTTCGGCACCATGCTCTTGGACAATGTAGAGTTCCTCCGGATGGGGGGCGGCAGGGCCGGTTTCCCCAGTGAAAAGTATCACAGCAACGGAGACTGCCCGGACGGCACGCCTCGCGAATTTATGCTGTTTTCACAGAATACGATAAAAGCATTTCCTGATGACGCGGAATGCGCGGATGCGTCGGACTTTCTGTCGACGTCACCGGAAACGGTAAGCTTCTGAGGACAGGAGCGCGAAGCTTGGAAATTTTGTTGGAAGGACCACTCAGCCGGCTTCGTGTGCTCTATGTCTCCGATCTAACGCCCGAATACTATGGCGAATACCGGTACCGAGCGCTTAAGCGCCTCCCGCTGGGCCATGTCGCGGCGCTGGATCACGTCGCGCTCGCCGCCATTCCGGGCCTTGCGGGCAAATTGCAATTCCGCCTGCAGACGGGCCCGGGCATTGCCCGGCTGAACCGTGCAGTGCTGCAGGCTGCCGAGCAGGAGCACGCCAACGTACTCCTGTGCGATAAGGTGCTGGGTTTGCGGCCGGCTACGCTGCGCCGACTTCGGCAGCGTGGCGTCATCGCTGTCGATTTTGTCATCGACAACCCCTTCGGTCCGCGACGCGACCCCGGCTGGCGGCTCTATCGCCGCACCATCCCGCATTTCGATTTAGTTGGAGTGCAGCGCGACGTCAGTATCGGCGACTACCGCCGCGCGGGTGCACGCGAGGTTATGCGTATCCATACCAGCTTTGAGCCGACAGTGCATTACGCGCCGGCTGCATCGTGGGGCGATGCGCGGCGCGACCGCAACGTCTCCTTCATCGGGACGCCTTACGACGATCGCGGGAGCTTCCTTGCCGGGTTGTGGCGCGCGGGTTTGCCCCTCGATATCTCCGGCTCGCGCCCGCACTGGCAGGCATCGCTGCCGGCGCACGCCTTCGCTGCCACGTTTCGCGTCGGTGAGCTGAAGGGCGATGCCTATCGCGAAGCGATCTGGCGTTCGCGCATCAATCTCGCATTCGTTACCCATGGCAATCGCGACCAGGTGGCCCACAAGGCGTTCGAGATCACGGCCTGCGGCGGCTTTCTGCTGGCCGAGCGCACGCCGGAACACCTGGCCTGCTTTCGCGAGGATGAGGAGGCGGTCTTCTTCTCGGATTTCCAGGAGTGCCGCGCCAAGATCGATCGCTACCTCAACGATGAACCGGCCCGCTCCACAATCGCCGCGGCAGGACAGCGCCGCGCCTGGAATTCCGGCTACGACAACGACAGCGTGCTGCACCGCTTGCTGACGACAGCCGCAGAGATGCTGGCTAAGCGGATCGGGAATTAAGCAGCGGTCTTTACCTTGGGCTTGCGTGCCAGCAGATAGAGCATTAACCCCAGGCCAAAGACCGTGGCCATGCCCGCGAGCCCAAGCACACGCAATACCGAGACCGTGTAGCGGCCCTCGGTCGGCGAGTAGCTGCAGCAGTAGAGCAGGATCAGATCGGTCGCCGAACCGATGCGATGATCGCTCGCCTCGAGCAGTGCCAGCCGGAGATCGCGCGGCTGATACTCCACGCCCGTCAGGTACTTCGAGAGCTTGCCTTCGGGAGTTGCGACCATGATGACGCTGGAATGGGCAAACTGCGTCATTTTGCCGTCCGGTCCCGGGACGCGCACGTAGTGAAAGCCGATCGCATTTGCCAGCGCCGTGATCTCCGGCTGCTGACCGGTCAGGAAATGCACGCTGCCTGCGGGGACATTCCCGCCAAGCTGTGCCAGGAATTTCTGCCGCGCGGCGGCGGCATCGGCGGGCGTATCGGTGGGATCGATGCTGGCGACGACCACGTCGTAATCGCGCGCGGGCGCATAGCCAGTCTGCGAGAGCGACGCTGCCAACCCATGCAGCACCTGTGGGCACAGCATGGCGCACTTGTAATACACCATCGCCAGCGCGACCGGCTTTTTACCGAAGTATTGGCCCAGCGGCGCGTCTGTGCCGGCAGCGTCGCGGAAGTGCAGATTGAGCGGGATCTGGGTGCCCAGCCGCTGGTCGATCCCGGCGTTCTTCAGGTACGCAGGCGTCGATTGCGCTGACGCTCCCAGCGGCTTCTCCGCGGAATACTGCGCAACGGCGGGGAGAGCGAGCGAGACGGCAACCAGCAGCAAACAGAAATGACGCAGACTGAGACGACGCAAAGCAGACCCTCTGACCTCTAGATTACGCCTGCTCCGCCCTACTCCGTTCGCAGTGCCTTCACCGGGTTGATCGATGCCGCTCTCCGCGCGGGGATGATGCTCGCGAAGAAGGCGCAGATGGTGAGCGCGAGGACCGATCCGCCCAGCACCAGCGGATCCCAGCCCTTCACCTGATAGAGCTGCGCCGAGATGAGCCGCGAGCAGCCGATGGAAATCGGAATCCCGATCGCGAGGCCGATGAGTATCTGCAAGAAGGCGCCGCGCAGCACCAGCCGGACAACGTTCATGCGATCCGCCCCAAGCGCCATACGAACGCCAATCTCGCTGGTGCGCCGCTCCACCGTGTAGGCCGTCACGCCATAGAGCCCGACCGCCGCAAGCAACAGTGCGAGCACGCCGAACAAGCCTGTCATACGCGCGACGGCACGCTGTTGGTCGAAGTTCGCATCCACCTGCTCCTGCAGACTCTGGATATCTAACAGCGTGAGGTTCGGGTCCACGTCGCTGAGCACGTGCCGCACCTCGGACTCCAGGCCCTCTGCGCTGCCGTGCAGCTTCAGCACTGCCCCTTCGATGTAATGCGTCATGTCGTCGATGGATTGCATAATTGCAGCGTCGTAGTGCACCCGCTGCGCGAGCGGCACAAAGAACAGCGGCCGCGGCGGCTCGGTGCTTGCTGGATCGTTGTACTTCGCGTTCCGTACGATGCCGACGATCTCAAAGGTATTGCTGTATTGCGGCAGATCGAGGCCAAAATGCGCGCCCAGCGGCTCCTCGCCCGGCTTGAAGAACCTCTTCACGAAGGCTTCATTGACCACTGCGATATTCTGCGTTGTCGCGGTATCCTGCTCGGTGATGCTGCGACCGCGCAGGATGGGCTCACCCAGCGTTTCCAAATAGCCGGGGTTCACGTGATCCCATGACGACCCGATGCCCTGACTGTTCATATTCGGCATGCCGTGGCCCTGACGGATCACGATCTCCCCCCAGTTGTCCTGTAGCGGCGTGTACTGCGCCAGAGCTGCACTGTCGACGCCGGGGATATGTGAGAGCCGGGCCTGCAGCTCGCGATACATCGCATCCAGCTTTGGCTGCGGGTACGAAGGGAAAGGCGCCGTCAGGCTGATGGTGACGCGATGATCGAGCTCATAGCCGAAATCCTGATGCTGCAGGTTCGAAAGGCTATGCGTCAGCAGGCCCGCCCCGGCGAGCAGCACCACAGACAGCGTAGCCTGCACGATGACCAGAACCTTCTGCGAGAGCGACGAACGGTCGCGCGTGGTGCGGTTGGTGCCACGTAAGGCTTCGGCGGGCTCGGCGCGCGAGGCCAGCCACGCAGGCGCCGTTCCAAAGAGCACGCCCGTTACTAGCGAGAGGGCAAACGCAAATGCCAGGACCGGCAGAGACGGCGTGGCATCGATAGGCACGTACTTCGCTCCGTGGAACGCGAGCGCCACAACCGCCTTGACGCCCAGATACGCTACCGCAAGCCCGGCGGCTCCGCCGAAGACCGAGAGCACGACACTCTCAGTCAGAGACTGCCGGATGAGACGTGAGCGATTTGCACCGAGCGCCAGACGAACGGCCGTCTGCGCCCTACGCGCTGTTCCGCGGGCGAGCAGCAGATTCGCGATGTTCGCGCAGGCGATCAAGAGCACCAGGCAACAGACCGCGAGCAGAATATGGAGGCTGTCGGCATAGTTTGCCTTCATCACCCCGACACCGGTCCCGGCGGGAACGACCTTAATGTTCTGCTTCGCCAAGCCGGCCTTGATCCCGGTCATCCACTCCGCCGGCATGCCGCTTTCTTCCACCAGCCACACGCGCAGCAGACTGGTGAGGCGTGAGGGAAGCGCATTCGGCGTTGCACCCGGCTTGAGCCGTCCGATGACGCGCGTCCATGCCTGAAATCGATGCAGCAGGGAGTTCGTTCCGCGGAAGACGGGCTCCTGCTGCATCGGAATCCACACCTCGGGAGGATCGCTGCGCAGCGTCTCTCCGAAAAATCCGGGAGGCGTGATGCCGACGATCGTGACCGCGTGGCCGTCGAGGATCATGGTCGAGCCGACCATCTTCGGATCGGAGCCGTACCGTTGCTGCCACGCGCGGTAGCTGAGCATCGCGACGGGCGCTGCGGTGGGCCGATCGTCAGAAGGAACAATAGTGCGGCCGGAGAAGGGCCCGATTCCGAAGGTCGAGAAGTAGTTGCCGGTGATGAACTCACCCCGGATCGGCTTCGCGATGCGATCGCTCTCGCCGCGCCGTGCGCTGAGCTGCGTTCCGCCCGCCTGGAATGCGGCAAGCTCCGCGAATTCCGGTGCAGCGTCCTTCATGCGCAGGTAGAAGGGATAAGAGAACATGCCCCAGTTATCCTGTGGGCTCCCTTCGACGCAGCAATCCTGCCCCTCGCCAATGCGGTAGAGACTCGCCGGGTCGACCACCGGCAGCGACTTCAGCATCACCGTGTTGATGAGCGAAAAGATCGCGGTGGTCGCGCCGATGCCCAGTGCCAGCGTCAGCATGGCCGTCAGCGTGAAAACAGGGGACTGGCGCATCTGGCGCAGCGTGTAGGCAATGTCCTGCCGCAGAGTTTCCATCGAGAGGCCTCTGCGGCGAATACGCGTTGCGGGGTGCAGCGGTTCCCGGAAAGTCTCTGCCTATTTCGGTAAAGGCGTCAGCTTGATCGTCCGTCCCGTTTTTGCGGATGTCCGCGCCGCGTCCAGAATCTGCATTACCGTCACGTTCGTATCCAGCGCGGTCAGGTCGCCATGCGGCTTCAGCTTGCCATTCAGCACCGCAACCAGGTAATCCACCGATCCATCTTCGGGCGGCGTCAGCGGCGTGGCTTCGCGCTCCTGCGCGTCGGCCTCGCCCTTCGTGCGCTCCAGCACCTTGTCGCTCTTGATTGTTTTCAGGTATCCGGTTGCGCCGTAGACCTCCATGTCCTTGCGGTCGAAGGGCCAGTTCCACGACCCCTGAATGATAGCCTGCGCGTGCGGATAGGTCAGGATGATGGTGCCCTCGTCATCGACGCGCGGATACTCCTCCGGCTTCATCTGCTGCGTCACCGCGGTTACGGACAGCGGCGTTTCACCATGCTGCAGCCAGGTCGCCAGGTCCACGCCATAGCAGCCGAAGTCGTACAGCGCGCCCGCGCCGTTCTGCTGGGGGTCCGTCAGCCATTTCAGGAACTCCGGTTGCACGCCGATCTCCGCGGGTCCGCGGTGGCCATCGTGCACGACCAGTTTGCGCAACGCCCCCAGCTTGCCTGCTTCAAGCTCATCGTAGGCAGCCTTGTTGGAGGCGTACCAGGTCGTCTCGTAGTTCACCAGCACCGGCACATGCTGCTCGCGCGAGATTTTGCGGATGGCCAGCGCGTCGTCCAGCGAGATGGTGAGCGGCTTCTCCACCATGACGGCAACGTGATGCCGTGCTGCGATCTCAATCGCAGGCCGATGCCCGGCGACGGACGTATACACCAGCACGGCCTGCGGGTGTGTTGCCTCGATCATGGCCTCTTCCGTCGGGAAGAAGATCTTCGGGTCCAGATGGAATTGTGCCGCGTATTTCTGCCGCAGAGCAGGATCGGGATCGGCGACGCCCACCAACTGGACCTCAGGATGCTTTGGCAGTTGCGGGAGAAATCCCGCGACATGGCCGTGCTCGAGGCCCACGATGGCTACGCGCGTCTGTGCCGGCGCGACTGCGGCGGCGGTAAGGGTTCCAATCAGCAGGCAAAGCACGCGTCGGCAGGCGGGCAGCATCGGCACCTCTTTCTGTTTTACGAGTGTTGAAGAGACGATGATACCGTTCCCGTCGTCGCATGGACCGCGTTTGCGGCAAGCCGGTCGGGGTGTTAGCGTGAAAGATTGAAGTAGCGACACGTATTCCACTCCACGGAGCACCCGGTCTACATGCAAAAGAGCTACAACGGCGTAGCCCTACCCGAGGGCGGCGAAGCGATCCAGTATGTCAATGGCAGGTATCAGGTTCCTGACCACCCCATCGTGCCCTACATCGAAGGCGATGGCACCGGTCGCGATATCTGGCGCGCCTCGCAGCGCGTCTTCGATGCCGCCGTCCAGAAGGCCTACGGCGGCAAACGCAGTATCCGGTGGTTCGAAATCTTCGCCGGCGAGAAGGCCTATCGCCAATTCCAGAACTGGCTGCCGGATGATTCCGTAAACGCCGCACGTGATCTGCGCGTCTCGATCAAAGGGCCGCTTACCACGCCGGTCGGCGGCGGCATCCGTTCGCTGAACGTCGCGCTGCGCCAGACGCTCGATCTCTACTCCTGCATCCGGCCGGTGAAGTACTACAGCGGCGTGCCCAGCCCGGTGAAGCATCCGGAGAAGCTGGATGTCGTGATCTTCCGCGAGAACACCGAGGACGTCTACTCCGGCATTGAGTTCCGCGAGGGCACACCCGAGGCGAAAAAGCTCATCGATTTCCTAAACAACGATATGGGCGGCAAGAAAAAGGTCCGCGCCGACTCCGGCGTCGGCATCAAGCCCATCTCCATCACCGGAACCAAGCGGCTGGTACGCGTCGCGATCCAGTATGCGATCGACAACAAGCGCAAATCCGTCACGCTCGTACACAAGGGCAACATTCAGAAGTTCACCGAAGGCGCCTTCCGCGAGTGGGGCTATGAAGTCGCTACGGACGAATTTCGCGAGCAGACCGTGACCGAGCGCGAGAGCTGGATCTTGGGCAATCTGGAGGCTAATCCGAACCTCACGGTGGAGCAGAACGCCGCGCTGATCGAGCCGGGTCTCGAGTTCGGCAACGATGCCTTCCGGCAGGGTCTCTACACCGAGATCAAGTCCGTGATCGACAAGATCGGCAAGTCGCACGGCGCCGGCAAGTGGAAGCAGAAGGTGATGATCAACGATCGCATTGCCGACTCCATCTTCCAGCAGATCATCATTCGTCCAGAGGACTACAGCATCCTTGCCACCTCCAACCTGAATGGCGATTACATCTCCGACGCGGCAGCCGCGCAGGTCGGCGGACTCGGCATTGCCCCCGGAGCGAATGTAGGCGACGGCTACGCGGTCTTTGAGGCCACGCATGGGACCGCGCCGAAATATGCGGACAAGGATGTCATCAATCCCGGCTCGGTCATGCTATCCGGCGTCATGCTGCTCGATTTTCTCGGTTGGAGCGAGGCGGCGCGGCTGGTGGAGTCGTCCATGGAGAAGACCATCCAGCAGAAGTACGTCACCTACGACTTCGAGCGCCAGATGCAGGGCGCGACCAAGGTGAAGACCAGCGAGTTTGCCACCCGAATGATCGAGAACATGAAGTAGGACAGGAGAGACATGCGTAAGAAAGTAACTATCGTTGGAGCAGGAAACGTCGGCGCGACTGCCGCGCACTGGATTGCCGCCAAGGAGCTGGCGGATGTGGTCCTGATCGATGTCGCGGAGGGCATTCCGCAGGGCAAGGCGCTTGACCTGCTCGAAGCCATGCCGATTGAAAAGCGCGACGTGCACGTGATCGGCGCGAACGACTATGCGGAAGCGGCGAACTCCGATATCGTCGTCATCACCGCAGGCATTCCGCGCAAGCCGGGCATGAGCCGCGACGACCTGCTGCAGACCAACTACAAGATCATGTCGGACGTGGTGAACAAGATCACTGCGGTCGCGCCGAACTCGATTCTCATCATTGTCTCGAACCCGCTCGACGCCATGGCGCAGGCCGCATTCAAGCAGTCGAAGTTCAACCGCGAGCGCGTCATCGGCATGGCCGGCGTACTCGATTCGGCGCGCTACCGCACCTTCATCGCCGAAGAGCTGAAGGTCTCCGTCGAAAACGTAACCGCCTTTGTGCTCGGCGGCCATGGCGACACCATGGTGCCGCTGCCGCGTTATTCCAGCGTGGCCGGCATCCCCATCGCCGAGCTGATGAGCCAGGCCACCATCGACCGCATCGTCCAGCGTACCCGCGACGGCGGCGCAGAAATCGTGAAGCACCTCAAGACCGGCTCGGCCTTCTACGCGCCCTCCGCAGCCGCAGTCGAAATGGTCGAAGCGATCCTCAAGGACAAGAAGAAGATCCTGCCCTGCGCAGCATACCTGCAAGGCGAGTACGGTATCTCCGGCTACTACATCGGAGTGCCTTGTAAGCTGGGCGAGCGCGGCCTGGAGCAGATCATCGAGATCAAGCTGACGCCGGAAGAGGAGAAGGCGCTGAAAAAGAGCGCCGATGCGGTAAAGGAACTGTGCGCGGTGATCGGCGTCTAGATCTCGCGTCGGATCGACGAAAGGCGTGGCTATGGCCTCGCCTTTTTGCTGCCCTTCAATGGCTTCGCTCGTGTCTTTCGCGGAGGAATGTAATGAAACCGGATTAGATAAATCCTGTCGCCCTTGCCGTGTTTCGCGGTCTTCAGCAGATCGACCACGCCCAGAAAACCTGATGCTCGCGCCAGCTCAGGAGTGATGTCGGGAAGGCCGATCGGAGTGATGGAGTCGATCTCGATCTCGCCTTCGTCCATGCGATAGCGATTGCCTACGATCACATGGGGGCGAGTCCAGATTCGAATACTGCAGGTGATCTCGCCGGTCCGAACTCCCTCGCGGAGACGTTTGGTAAAGACCATGCTGTGCTCTCCGTTGCTGCAGTTTTACGGACAACGCATGTCAAGCTTCAGTTGACTCGGGTCGCCATAGGACTCGAACTGAATCTTCAGATCGTCCGAAGAGCCCATGCGGGACGGGTGTATGTGCGACAAATAGATGCCGCCCGGCGCAGACTTGACTACGAGCGTCGCAATGTCCTGAGCCGTCACGTTGCGCAGGATACGAGGCAGGGAAATCCTTGGCGCGCCATCCGAGTGATATATGGAACCGCCATAACTGACAGTAGCGGGCTTGGTGAAAGCAACCCAAAGCGCCTCGCTCAACTGCACGCTGATCATTTGCGCAAAGGATTTTCCACCAACGCGGTAAATGGGGAAACGGTGGTTCAGAACATCGCGCTGGTGCGGAGTGACATCGGACGCAGTCAACAGGAATACGCCGTCTTTCTGGTTGAGCGTGAAATGCGCCTGCTGCGCTATCGCGTCCAGAGCGTCTCGCGGATCATCACCGAGGAAGACAAAGGTGCTCTTCGATTTGCAAAGGGCGTTTGCGTCCTGGCCGGAAATAATGCCGATCGGGACCTTCGTTTGCAGTCCGATCTCTGCTACCAGTTCAAGCGGCGTTGCACGCATCGAGAGGTTGACGAGCGCTGGCGCGGGCTGGCCTGTCGAAGGGGCTGCTTGCGACTTCACATTCGGTGCCGCGATGGACGCCAAAAGGCAAAGCATCGCCAACCCGGGGGCCGATGGCATTATTCCGTTTTCCTCCGCGATGAGCTTACGCTTCTTTCGCGAAAAAGCAGAAGGGCGAGACCGCGGCCTCGCCCTTGTACCTCTGCGAACGGCTCCTTATGCCACGCGCTCGATCGTCACACTCTCCAGCACCACAGGCGTCTTCGGCTTGTCTTGTGCGCCGCGCGGCAGCCGGCTGATCTTCTCCGCCACGTCCTGGCCTTCCACGACCTCGCCAAAAATGGTGTGTTTGCCGGTCAGCCATTCCGTGTTCGCCGTCGTGATGAAGAACTGCGAACCGTTCGTGTTGGGGCCGGCATTGGCCATGGCCAGCTTGCCGGGCTTGTCGAAGCGGTGTGTCGAGCCCTTAGTCTCATCCTCGAACTTGTAGCCCGGACCGCCCATGCCGTTGCCTGCCGGATCGCCTCCCTGGATCATGAAGTCGGGGATGACGCGGTGGAAGACCGTTCCGTCATAGAGCTTCTCGTTGGACTTTGCGCACGTCGTCGGGTGTGTCCACTCCCGCTTGCCCTCGGCAAGCTCAATGAAATTCGCGACGGTCTTAGGCGCTTCCTTTTCAAACAGGCGGCACACGATGGTGCCTTCGCTGGTCTTGAATGTGGCGTAGGTGCCTGTTGCTTGTTTGCCTGATTCAGGTGCCATGCAGTCTCCTTCTTTGTGGGTCGTTAACAGGGCGGCCCGGCTTGCGCGCCGGCCGCGAAGATGATTCCGGAACTCAGTTAGGCCTGGGAGTGAGAGCGGGCGGCGCAGTGGGCGTTGTGGGAGCAGCATCTGTTGCAGGCGGCGCAGCAGCCGGCGCAGAATCGGCGGCCGGAGGGGGCGGCAGCGGCTGTCCCACCGGCACAATGGTGACCTTCTTGAGCACCACAGGGGTCAGCGGCTTGTCGCGGCCGTCGCGCTCCACGCGCGTGATTGTCTTCACCACCAGAACCGACGACGGATCGCACTGCCCGAAGATGGTGTAATGGCCGTTCAGCGACGGCTGGATCTCTTCCGTGACAAAGAACTGCGATCCGTCCGTATTCGGTCCGGAGTTCGCCATCGCTAGTCGTCCCGGCACATCGAACATCAGCGACGGATCGATCTCATCCTGGATGTAGTAGCCCGGATCGCCCATGCCGTTGCCCATCGGGTCGCCGCCTTGCGCCATAAAGCCGGGAATCACGCGGTGAAACGTGGTGCCGTCGTAGAGCGGCTTTCCATGCTCCTTCTCGTGAGTCTGCGGATCTGTCCAGTCCTTGGTGCCCTCGGCCAGCCGGATGAAGTTCGCCACTGTCTGCGGCGCCTGTTTGTCGAACAGCCGGCAGGTGATGCGTCCCATGCTGGTGTCGAGCACCGCCGTTGGCCCGGTGGGCTCCACTGCAGGTGCAGTCTGCGCGCCGGGCGAATCGGGCAGGTCCTGCGTGGGGCTTCCCGGATTTGCATTTTCCGGCGCGCTGGGTGGCGGAGGGGTGGTCTGCTGTGCGGAGGCAAATGCAGTCGAGAAGAGAAGCGCGAGAGCGAAGCGGCGGGCAAATGGCATCGTTTATTCCAACCCGTCAGAGTATCGTAAGCGGTTCTGGTGCCGCCACCCGACTACTTTCGGGTGCTCGGGTTTTGGATTCGCCGCATCTCATTCCGCAGGAGGCATTCCCATGGGCTTCATCAAGCGCACCCTTATGTTCTGTGTCACCCGCTGGCTTATGCAGAGCCGCTGGGGACGTCGTCTGCTCTTCTTCTGGACATTGCGCGCCATGCGCACACGTGTACGGCAGTTCCTGCGCGATATTGCGGATCTGTATCCGGCAATCAAACCAGCCGCTGCATGGATTTAGAGCCGCTCCAATCGACCGGAACATAGACGAGGTGACCTTCGGGTCGACGCATGCACAGTCAGTGAGTGACACGCATCGACCCGGGACCGCATGATGAGTTCACTTTCAACAAACAAAGGTGAACGCATGACCTTGTCTCGGAGTCTTCAGCTCATCCAGCGGAATATGGCAGCCGCGTGGGAGGTCCTTTTTGGCACGTCTGCTTCTGGACGGGATGCCGGTGGAGCAGATGCCGATCCGCTGCGCCGCAACATCGCCTCCTAGGCGTTGTGGCGGCTTTGCGAATCGGACAGCGTTTCATATCGTGTCGCCTAGTGGTCTTTCTTCAGTTCCACCACCATCACTTCCATGGGCTGATCGCCGGCATTCACATCCGCGTGCATCGTCCCGGGAGCATTCGCAGGCAGCCAGTAAGCCTTTCCAGTTTCCCAAACGTGCCCTTCATTTGCGCCGTTCTGCTCGACGATTTTCATCGTGCCGCCGCGAAGGGCAATGATCACACGTCCATGCTCGTGGCGGTGCATGGCCAGCGGTGCGTTGGGAACCACGACTGACTTCCACACCTTCACATCGTCGTTCTCGAACTGCATGATGCGCTGCGTCGCAGGCGTGCTCTGCTGCGAACGCATCACGCCCAGGCCACCCACAAGGATACCCAGCACAAATGCAACTGCGATCCATCTCTTCATCTCGATCCTCCTTGAACTTCGTGCAACTGCCACGGTGCGGTCGCTGCACCTCAACGGGGGAGGATGAAGCTTACGCTGCTATTTGTGAAACGGCTGCGACTCGCCGATTTTGGGCCGTTCTTTCTCCTCGGCCTGCAATTGCCGGCTCACCTTCTCTACTTGCGCAAAGACGCGCAGCAGGTTCCCGCTCATGATCTTCTGGCAGTCTGCCTGGCTATAGCCGCGCTGCCTCAGCGCAGCCGTGATCTTCGGCAGGTCCGCGGCGGAGTCGATGCCCTCAGGAGCAGATGGAATGCCATCGAAGTCTGACCCGATGCCGACGTGGTCGATGCCCGCCACCTTCACCATGTGATCGATGTGGTCGATGAGATCGCTCAGCGGCGGCCGCGGAATCTTCGCCGCGAACTCCTTATCCATCGCGTCTTCCTGCGAGTAGCCCCAGGGCTTGCCCTCGGCCTTCGCCTTTTCCTCAACAGCCTTCTCCGCGGCCTCCCGCTCCGGCTTCTGTGCCTCCCATGCAAGCCGCCATTTATCCGAAATGAAGGCGGAGTAGAAGTTCGCCTGGACCACACCGCCGTTCACGGCCAGCGCGCGCAGCATGTCGTCGGTCATATTTCTAGGCGCGTTCGTGAGCGCCCGTGCCGACGAATGCGAGGCAATCACCGGCGCGCGGCTCAGGATCAGCGTGCGATAGAACGTCTTGTCCGCCACGTGCGAGATGTCCACCATCATGCCCAGGCGATTCATCTCGTACACCACGTCCTTCCCAAACTCCGTCAGCCCTTCCTGCGTATGGTGCACCTTGGGATCATCGATGTCGCCGGAAGAGTCCGCCCAGTCATTCGAGTTGGACCAGGTCAGGGTCATGTAGCGCACGCCCAGCCGGTAGTAGTCGCGCAAGAGGCCCAGCGAATTCTCAATCGAGTGGCCGCCCTCAATGCCCATCAGTGCGGCCAGCTTATGTTGGCGGTGCGCGCGCTCAATATCTGCCACCGAGTAGGCCATCATCATCTTGTCCGGATGCTTTAATGCCGCCTGGTGCACGGCATCGATCAGCTCCAGCGTCCGCCGCGCATAGTGGCCTTCGTAGTATTGCGGCTCGACCCAGATGGAGAAAAACTCCGCGCCTAGGGCGCCCTTCTTCGCGGCTTCAAAGTTCACATAGCCGCCGTTCAGCGGTTCGCTCAGGTCATAGTGGTCATCCAGCATGCGCTGCGTGGTGTCGGCATGCGTGTCGACAAAAAAGTTGGTGGCGTAGGAAGCATTCGTCATGGTCTTGGTTGCATGGTGTTGCGGCTTTGTATGGGAGGCGTCCTGAGCGATAAGCGAGGTGGCAATCAGTAAGAGAGCGGCGGCCGGCAGCTTCATGGAATCCGAGTGTAGCAAAGGACAACCCCGGGGCCGCCCCGCCCATCTCTCTGAGCAGAGGTGACCTATGCAACCGATCGTGAACGACACGAAGAAGGACGTAGCACGCCCCGCACATCCGGACACCCATGGAAAGTCCACGGGCGACAGCGGGTCTCATGACCGGCTGAACAGAATGGCGGACAATATGGCGGGTCGCGGCCTGGAACGTGAGCGCAAGGACGAAGAGGGGAAGGACGTGATCGTCGAAAGCGATCCGCACGGCAGCAATCCATAGGCGCGCGAACAGGTAGAAACATAAAGCCCCGGCTCATCAGCCGGGGCTTCCACATCACCTCGTTGTACGGAACCGAAGCGAAGCCGGAGGTCCTGCGCTTCAACTCGTAGCGTGCGGATCAATTTTCAGCTTCGATCCTGTGCTCCACTCGGTCATCGGCTTCACTGTCCGCACTTCCTCATCGCGGCGCTTCCAGCTTCCGCGAATGTAATCCCGGTTCATCGTCGCGATCACCTCCAGCGGAATCTCCTTCGGGCAGGCGCCCGTGCACTCGCCGATGTTGGTGCAGCCGCCAAATCCCTCCTCATTCATCTGTGCCACCATATGGCGAGAGCGATGATCCCGCTCCGGCGCTCCCTGCGGCAAGGTGTTGAGGTGCGCGATCTTCGCTCCAGTAAACAGCGCTGCGGATGCATTCGGACACGCCGCCACGCAGGCGCCGCAACCGATGCAGGCTGCCGCATCCATCGCGCGATCCGACGTCTCCTTGCTCACCAGAATCGCGTTGCCGTCGGGGGCATTGCCGGTCGAAACCGAAATGTAGCCGCCCGCCGCGATAATACGGTCGAAGGAGCGCCGGTCCACCACCAGATCCTTGATGGCAGGGAAGGCTGCAGCTCGCCACGGCTCAATCAGCAGCTCCTCGCCGTCCTTGAAATGCCGCATCGTCAACTGGCACACCGTCGTCGCCGGCATCGGCCCATGCGGGATGCCGTTGATCATGAACCCGCACGAGCCGCATATGCCCTCACGGCAATCGTGCTCAAACGCAATCGGCTCCTCGCCGCGCTCGATCAGTGTCTCGTTCAGGACGTCCAGGCACTCCAGCATGGACATCTCCGGATTTACGTTATCCACGGGATAGCTGACGAACCTGCCTTTGTCATTGCGGCTCGTCTGCCGCCAGACCTTCAGCGTCAGTTTCATTTACTTGTAGCTCCTCTGGCTGGGGTGCACGTATTCGAACTCGAGCGGCTCCTTGATCAGATCCGGCTGATTGCCCGGGCCGCGATAGCCCCAGGCCGCGACATAGGAGAAGTGCTCGTCGTCGCGCTGCGCCTCGCCCTCCGGCGTCTGATACTCCTCGCGGAAATGGCCGCCGCAGCTTTCATTGCGGTGCAGTGCGTCGATGCACATCAGCTCGCCCAGCTCGAGAAAATCGGCGACACGGCCGGCCTTTTCCAGGCTCTGGTTCAGGTCGTTGCCCGACCCCGGCACTGTCACGTTCTGCCAGTACTCGTCGCGCAGCTCGCGAATGTCGCCGATCGCCTTCTGCAATCCCGTGGCGTTGCGCGACATGCCGCAGTACTCCCACATGATTTTGCCCAGTTCGCGATGGAACGAATCCACTGTCCGCTTGCCCTTGACGGAGAGCAGCTTCTGGATCGTCTCGTTCACGCAAGCCACGGCATTACGCACCTCGGTGTTGGACTCCTCCACCTTGCCCAGCTTGTTCGTCGCCAGATAGTTGCCGATGGTGTACGGAATCACAAAGTAGCCGTCCGACAAGCCCTGCATCAGGGCACTGGCGCCCAGCCGGTTCGCGCCATGATCGGAGAAGTTCGCCTCGCCCAGCACGAACAGGCCCGGGATAGTGGACTGCAGGTTGTAGTCCACCCACAGGCCGCCCATTGTGTAATGGATGGCCGGATAGATGCGCATCGGCACCTTGTAGGGGTTCTCATCCGTGATTCGCTCGTACATGTCGAAGAGATTGCCATAGCGCTCGCGTATGGTGTGCTCACCGAGCCGGCGAATCGCGTCTGCGAAGTCGAGATAAACACCCAGCCCGCTCTCGCCCACGCCACGGCCTTGATCGCACACAGCCTTCGCATTGCGTGAGGCCACATCGCGCGGAACGAGATTGCCGAAGCTTGGATAGCGTCGTTCGAGGTAGTAGTCGCGCTCCGCCTCCGGAATCTCGTCCGGCTTGCGCTTGTCGCCCTTGTTCTTTGGCACCCAGATGCGCCCGTCGTTGCGCAGCGATTCGGACATCAGCGTCAGCTTCGACTGGTAGTCGCCTGATACGGGAATGCACGTCGGATGAATCTGCGTGTAACAGGGATTCGCGAACAGCGCGCCGCGTTTGTGCGCGCGCCAGCTCGCCGTCACATTGGAACCCTTGGCATTGGTCGACAGGTAGTAGACATTCCCGTAGCCGCCGCTGGCCAGAATCACGGCATCGGCGATATGCGTCGTGATGTCTCCCGTCACCAGGTTGCGCGCCACAATGCCGCGCGCCGTGCCGTCAATCACAATCAGGTCCAGCATCTCGGTACGCGCCAGCATTTCCACCGTGCCCGCGTGCACCTGCCGCTCCAGCGCCTGGTAGGCGCCCAGCAGCAACTGCTGGCCTGTCTGCCCGCGCGCGTAGAAGGTGCGCGAGACCTGCGCTCCGCCGAATGACCGGTTAGTCAACGTGCCGCCATACTCGCGCGCGAAGGGAACACCCTGCGCCACACACTGATCGATGATCGCAACGCTGATCTGGGCCAGCCGATAGACATTCGCCTCGCGCGAGCGAAAGTCGCCGCCCTTCACCGTGTCGTAGAACAGCCGGTACACGCTGTCACCGTCATTCTGATAATTCTTTGCGGCATTGATGCCGCCCTGCGCGGCAATCGAGTGCGCGCGCCGCGGCGAATCCTGGAAGCAGAAGCACTTCACGTTGTAGCCCAGCTCACCCAGTGTGGCCGATGCCGATGCTCCGGCCAGCCCCGAGCCCACCACGATCACCGTGTGCTTGCGCTTGTTGGCCGGGTTCACCAGCTTCAATTCGAACTTTGTCTTGTCCCACGCCTGTTCAATCGGCCCGGTCGGAATGTGAGAGTCGAGTGTCATCTATTTCACCACTCCTGCCATAACGCTGATCGGAATCGAGATATACCCCAGCACAATCACCAGCGCGACCACCCACGCGATCTTCTTCAAAATCGGTGTGTGCCGCGGATGATTCATGCCGAGCGACTGAAACGCGCTCCAGATGCCGTGGCGCAGGTGCAGTCCCAGCAGGATGATGGAGAAGATGTACCAGACGGAAACCCACCACACCTGAAAGCCCGTGACTACGTTGTGGTAGACATCGCCCTCAATGAACGTCGCGCCGGGATGGTAGTAGCCCGCAGTCAGGTTCAGCAGGTGGAAGATGACGAAAGCCAGCACGATCGGCCCGCTCCAGTACATGGTGCGCGAGGCGTACGAGGACGAGATCGCCTTCTTCGCCGAGTAGCCTACCGGCCGCGCGCGCTTCTTCAGCAGCGCAAGCTGCACCGTCGCCCAGATATGCAGGACGACGCTGATGAGCAGAATGATCCGTACTGGCCACAGCAGCTCGCCGACTTCGTGCAGCAGCTTGCCGTAGGCATTCAGCTTGGCCGGTCCTTCGAAGACTTGCAGGTTGCCCGCCAGGTGACCGATCACGAAGATGAACAGAATCGCTCCGGTCACCGCCATGACGGCCTTCTTACCGTTCGTCGATCCCCAGAAGCTCGGCGCGCGCTCCTTCTGCACTCCTACCGCGCTTGTACTCATACCGTCTGCCTCGTCTTACTCGTCACAGTTGCCCTTCGCATGGAAAATCACCTCATCCGCTGCTACAGATTCCGCAGGCACAGCCCACTTCCGGGCGCAGACACACGCGCCTCAGCGATGGCCAGTGACGCTCAAGAAAAGGCTCAGGGAATCGGCCGATCGGTGTGGGGAAGCCACTCATCATTATTGGTGGCGTAAGGAACGACCGTCAAGGCGAGCGGCAGATGTTGCTGTCCAGCCTTACATATTGCGGCCATCGAGCTGCCCCAGCATCGCCTTCAGCGCGCGTCCACGGTGGCTCAGACGTTGCTTGGTCACGAGATCGATCTCTGCCATCGTCTTACCCAGCTCCGGCAGCCAGAACAGCGGATCGTACCCGAAGCCGCCCGTTCCATGCGGCTCCAAAATGATCTCGCCTTCGACTGCTCCTTCGGCCGTCAGAAGCATCACCCCGTCCCGCGCCAGCGCGAGCACGCAGCGGTAGCGTGCCGTCCACGGTCGCGTATGTCCGCGAAGCTGTTCAAGCAGGTAAAGATTGTTACGGCCGTCGGCGTCCTCGCTGTCTACCAGATCAAATCCGGCGTCGTCGGCGTAGCGTGCTGATCGCACGCCCGGCGCACCGCCCAGCGCATCTACCTCCAGTCCCGAATCATCCGCCAGCACCGGCAGTCCGGGACGCACGCGGCTGTACTGTCCCGCTTTCAGCCGCGCATTTGCCTCGAACGTCGCGCCATCTTCTTCCGGAGGGGGGATCTCCTGTAGTCCAGGAAGCACCGCAATCTGCACCCCGAAGATCTGGGCGGCGGCGGAGAAATCGCGCAGCTTGCCCGCGTTCGAGCTGGCAACATACAAGATTTCGCTCAATGCATCGCTCCATGCGCGTGATGCATAGGTTCGCCGCTGTCGTCGCTCATCGGCTCATTCATCTGCCGCAGCATACCAGCGCCTCCTGACCGGAAGAACCGCCACAGCAACGGCGCCGTCAGCGCCAGAAAGATCAGGTTGAGCCATGCAGTGTGGTCCCAGCGAAAGCGCATATCCATCGCCATGTTCATCGCATGTGCATGCGGCGTCAGCTGCAGCGCGAGGAATATCCACTCCACCGCCAGCGCAGCGCTCGCCATCGCGATATAAAACAGCGCCAGCAGCACCAGCGCGGCGCGCCAGCCGTAGTACTTGCGATGGATATTCACGATCGGCAGGATGATCAGGTCGCCGAAGAGAAACGCGATGACGCCGCCAAAGCTCAGGCCATGCTGCCACAGCACCGCTGCCAGCGGCACATTGCCCACTGAACAGACGAAGGACACCAGCGCCACCAGCGGTCCGGCCAGCGGACCCCACCATCGCGCCAGCGACGGATCGCCGACCAGGAAGAATCGCTGCCAGAACGTAGCCGGCACCCATGCGGCAATGCAGCCCGAGAGGACCAGGCCGAGCACGATGTCGCCGAACACCGCGGCCCCCTCCATGACGAAGATGTGGCTGATGGAGGTGAATGCCTGCGGCGAGCGCAGGCGCGACAGCCACGTCTCTCCTTTGGCGCTCATGTCCATGGCGGCGTGGCCTTCCATGCGGCCCAGCAGCCCGCGCTCGGCCTGTTGCCGCGCCGCGTCCCTGAGCCGTTTACCGAAGAACAAGTTCAGCAACACCACCAGCAGCGCGATCATGATGGGGCCCCCGATAAACTCTGCCGCGGCAAAGCGCCAGCCCATCAGGACAATCAGCGAAAGGCCCAGCTCGAAAACCAGGTTGGTCGAAGCAAATTCGAACGCCATGGCCGCGCGGAAATCCGCGCCTTTGCGAAAGAGCGTGCGCGCAATCGCCACCGCCGCATAGGAGCACGACGACGAAGCCGCGCCCAGCCCGGAGGCAATCGCGATCGAGCGCGGCCCACCATCTGGGATCAACCGGGCGACCTTCTCCCGCGAGACCGTAGCCTGCACGACCGCGGAGAGCCCGAAGCCGAGGAGGAGCGCCCAGAGCATCTGCCAGCCCATCACGGCGCCCATCTGTAACGCCCGTCCGATCTCATTCAGCCAGTGCATGAAGTATCTAGATGCTTGGTTCGCGCAGCAGAGCAGGGAAGCAAGCCAGCGGACAGCCCGCACACTTCGGCTTAGGCCCGCAGTGCTGCTTTCCTACCATCACGATCAGCGCATGGAATTCGTTCGCGTGGCGCACCCGGGCCTTGCCGCGCTCCTTGGCGAAGGCGCTCCACGCCAGTCGCTGGATGGTGTCGTAGCTGGACCGCTCGGGCGTCAGGCCATGCCTTGCCGTCACCCGGCGGAGATATTCATCGACCACCATCGCCTCATGTCCCAGCGCATACAGCAGGATCGCGTCCGCCGTCTCCGGCCCTACGCCGGGTAGGGCGAGCAGCTTCGGCCGCAGCAACTTTGCGGGCATGGCAGCCAGCTTTTCAAACGATCCGCCCGCTTCAGCAAATAGGAAACCGAGAAACGCCCGGATCGCCGCCGTCTTGCGCACCATGTATCCGGAAGGCCGCAGCAGCATGCGTAGCTCTTCCTCCGGCGTCGCCAGCAAAGCAGCAGCATCCAGCAGCCCGTGCACGCGCAGGTTTCCGAGCGACCGCTCGACAGCGCGCCATGAGGTGTTCTGCGTCAGATATGCGCCCAGCGTGATCTCGAGCGGCGTGTCGCCTGGCCACCAGTGCTGCGGCCCGTAGGCTTCTGCCAGCCGGCCATACATGGTGCGCAGCATCGCCGCCTCGCGCGTGGGCGGTCCGGTTTTTTCATGGTGTGGCATCAGACAATAGAGATCATCTTCCCGGAGCGAAGCACATGGCAAAGCAGCCCGCAACCAAAGCCAGCAATGGCAGCTGGCGCACCCACACCCGCTATCTCGAAATGCATACCCGCAAACGCTACGAGATGGTCCATATCACCGACGAGGTTGAGCGTATTGTTCGCGAGAGCGGCGTGGATGACGGCCTGTGCTTCGTCTCGCCCATGCACATCACCGCCGCCATCTACGTGAACGATAACGAGAGCGGGCTTATCCACGACATCGGCGAGTGGCTGGAGAAGCTGGCTCCCGCAAAACCCGACTACCGGCATCATCAGACCGGCGAAGACAACGCAGACGCACACCTCAAAGCTCTGCTCCTCCATCACGAGACCACCCTGCCGGTCACCGGCGGCCATCTCGACCTCGGCACCTGGCAGCGCATCTTCTACGCCGAATTCGATGGCCAGCGGACCAAACGCGTCATTGTCAAGGTGCTCGGCGTCGGTGTTGCCTCAGAAAAGTAACTACGAACAACCATCCCCGGGCGAATGGGCATAAAGTTGCCTGCGCTCCTGCCGATAAATGGTTCAGTTAGGAACGGTTCCCTTCACAAGATGCCCACGGGCACGACGTGATCCAGGAGCCCCACTTCAGGACCAACAGGAGCCGACGCTATGTCAATGGGTGTATTGAACAACATCGCAGCAACCTATGCTGCGAACAACCTGAGCAACACGCAGTCCAGTCTGCAGAACGTGCTCATACAGCTCTCTTCCGGTTCGCGCATCAACTCCGGCGCGGACGATGCCGCCGGCCTCTCGCTGGCCAATGGACTGCAAGCGAACCAAACTGCATTGACCCAGTCCGCTAGCAACGTCAGCCTCGGCGTAGGTCTGCTGCAGACCGCCGATGGCGCACTGTCCCAGGTCAACAACCTGCTGAATCGCGCCGTCACGCTGGCAACCGAAGCCGGCAACGGCACGCTGAACGGCTCGCAGGATGCCGCCGCGAACCAGGAGTATCAATCGATTCTGGCCGAGATCAACAACATCGGCGCTGCGACGACGTACAACGGCAACGCAGTCTTTGGCGCAACGGGCGGCGTTTCCATCTACACCAGCGACGGCACCACGGCTGGAACTTCGACCGACACGCTCACCATTGCGGCACTCTCCAGCGCAAAGGTTGGCGATTCGGGCGGCACCATCGCCTCCGGTGCGGGCAATACCATCACCTACACCGCAGGCACTTCTGTGGATCTGAGTGGCACGGACCTGACCAGCAGCGCGAACGCGCAGACGGCGCTTACCGCCATCGGCAACGCCATCAGCGCAGTCGCCGGGCAGCGTGGCTATCTCGGCTCGCAGATCAACACGCTGAACTCCATGGCGAGCGTCGAAACCACGCAGAGCGAGAACCTGGCATCCGCGTCGAACTCCATCATGGCCACCGATTACACCCAGGCCACGTCGGAGCTGTCAAAGTACCAGATCCTCACCCAGACCGGCATCAGCGCGCTGGCGCAGGCCAACAGCACGCAGCAGGCTGTGACCAAGCTGTTGCAGTAGGTTTTGTCCTCCGCTGCGGCAAGCGCGTAGCAACACTGCTCCACGCTCGCCGCAATGGTCTCCATCCACCTCCATCACCCCCTGCTTCGCGGGTGGTTGGAGCGTTCACCTGCAATGCTGGCGTGGTCTTTCCGTCAGGAAAGGCCGCACCGGGAAGTTTCCGCTCTCCCGCAGCAGCAGGAAAAACGCTCTTCTTGGGCAGACCACCCGCACTTTTTTTGCACGAC
Source organism: uncultured Acidobacteriaceae bacterium (assembly GCA_963797895.1). GTDB lineage: Bacteria > Acidobacteriota > Terriglobia > Terriglobales > Acidobacteriaceae > KBS-83. The sequence continues at coordinate 152,865 of CAWCRD010000001.1, read as the reverse complement.
TTACGGGAGCGCAACGTGGGAACAATCGGCCTCAGCTTCGGTTCGCCCACCAGCGGGCAAGGCATCGACGTGAGCAGCACCGTCACCCAGATGGTTGCGCAGTTGCAGAACGCTGAAAAGCCGTACAAAGACCAGCTCACCGCCCTGCAATCACAGGACACCGTGATCTCCAATCTGGGCAACCTGCTTTCCACTCTCTCCAGTGACATCAGCGCGCTTACCGATCCCGTCGGCGTCCTCTCCGGCAAACAAGGCTCCAGCTCGGATACGAATACGCTCGCGCTTCTCTCCGCCACATCCACTGCCGCGGCCGGCAGCCATACCATCACGGTGCAGAAGCTGGCGCAGACTTCGACCAACGTGTCGAATGCGGTAGCGGCCACCGACACGCTCAGCGGATCTCTGACGCTGCACATCGGCAACGGCAGCTCGCAGACCATTTCCGTCGATCCGTCGAACGCCACGCTCGCCGGCCTTGCAGCCACCATCAACCAGGCAGGCTTCGGCATCTCCGCCAGCGTTGTCACCGACTCGAGCGGCTCGCGGCTTTCGCTCATCAGCCAGACCGGCGGCGCCGCCGGGCAGATCGCCATCGACAGCAGTTCGCTGAACGACGACACGACTGGCACATCGCTGTCTCTCTCGACTGCTCAGAACGGGCAGGATGCGCAGCTCACCGTCGATGGCATCCAGATCACGACGGGCAGCAACACCATCACCAACGCGATCTCCGGCGTCACGATGCAACTGATTGGAACCTCAGCGGCGCCCGTGCAGGTCGAGATCGACAATGACACCTCCTCCGTAACCACCGCGGTTTCCACCCTGGTCAAGGACTACAACTCGGTCGTCTCCGCGCTCTCCGCGCAGGAGGGCAAAGACGCAGGCGGCAACGCGGAGCCGCTCTACGGCTCGCCCATCATTTCGCAGCTGCAGCAGATGCTCTCAGACGCATTCAACACACCCTCGGCCACCTCGCTCACATCTGCTACTGAGATCGGCCTTTCGCTCAACAACAATGGCACGCTCTCGCTCGATACGGACCAGCTCACCACCGCCCTCACCACCAACTTCTCGGGCGTGCAGACGCTGTTTCAAAACACCAAGAGCTTCGGCATGAACCTGGAGCAGGCCGTCAATAACGCAGGGACCGGCTCAACAACCGGCGTTCTCAGCCAGGCCCAGAAGGCCAACAGCACCGCCGAATCGAGCCTCAACAGCACCATCAGCACTATGGATACCCGTATCGCCACGCAGCAGTCCAATCTCACGACTGCATTGAACGCTGCCAACCAGACGCTGCAGGAGATTCCCATGCAGCTCAACATGATCAACGAAATCTATTCCGCCATCACCGGCTACAACCAGGGCCAGAACGGGTAAAGGACGATGCGACACTACCATCAGGCAGCAATCGAAAGTGCAAACGGGGTGCAGCTTATCGTCGCCCTTTACGACGGCCTGCAGCGATTTCTCACGCAGGCTGCGGTGGCCTGCGAAGTGCGTGACGAGAGCGCCCGGCGAGAGGCGGCACGCCGTGCCCTGAACATCGTCATCCACCTGCAAGCCAACCTGCGCATGGACGCGGGCGGCGCATCGGCATTGCGGCTCAGCGACTTCTACACGGCCGTCTTCGCAGACGTGTTGCGCGCGTCCGCGACCGCATCGCGTCAGCTATTCCTCGACACCGCGCGTGAGGTCCGCAATGTTCGCGAGGCGTGGAAGATCGTCGCACAGGACCCCGCAGCGCTTTCGATGATCCCGCCCGACCTGCAGATCGGACACGAGCAGATCTCCAATACTATTGCCATTCGCCCATCGGCAAAGGACGACAGTGCTGCGCCGGCTTGGATCGCCTGAGAGCACGCCCGGACGAGCAGTTTCAGCGCGCGACTTCCAGCTCTTCTTCGAGCAGCTGCTTCTCGTAGAGACTAGCGTAGAAGTGCCCCAGAGACAGCAGCTCTTCATGCGTGCCCAGCTCCGCGATGCGCCCGTTCACCAGCACCGCAATGCGATCGGCATGCCGCACCGTCGAGATGCGATGCGAGATGAAGATCGTCGTGCGGTCGCGCATCACTTCCCGCAATTGCCGCAGGATGGTCTCCTCCGTATAGGTGTCTACGCTGGCCAGCGCATCGTCCAGGATCAGGATTGCGGGATCGCGCACCACCGCGCGCGCAATCGCGGTGCGCTGCTTCTGCCCGCCGGAGAGCGTGAGCCCGCGCTCGCCTACCGCGGTATCCATTCCGTGTGGGAAATCCTCAAACTCGCGCCGGATGTGCGCCGCCTCGGCTGCCCGCAGCACATCGTCTGCAGATGCATGCGGCGCGCCAAACGCGATGTTCTCGCGTATCGATTCGCTGAAGAGAAATGTCTCCTGCTGCACGAACCCGATATTCGCGCGCAGTGTGGCCAGCGGATACTCGCGCACCGGCCGGCCATCGATCAGTACCGTGCCCGGATCGGCATCATAGATCCGGGCGATCAGCGCTACCAGCGTCGACTTGCCGGAGCCCGTCGGTCCCACCAGCGCGAGACTTGTTCCCGCCGGTATCTCCAGATTGATGTCGTGTAGCACCTCCACCGGCTTGCCTTCGGTGTCGGTGTAGGCAAAGTTCAGATGGCGAAATTCGATCTTTCCCGACAGCCGCGTCTCCGGCCCGATCGCCGGATTTGCTGCCGCGTCATCGATTGCCGGCTTCTCCTTCATCAGCTCGTCGATGCGGATCACCGAAGCCGTCCCACGCTGCACCAGGTTCACCACCCATCCCAGCGCGATGATCGGCCACGTCAGCATCATCATGTAGGTGTTGAAAGCGACAAAGTCGCCCACCGTGATGCGGCTGGTCAGCACCTCGTGGCCGCCCACCAGCAGCGTGATTGCGAGCGACAGTCCCAGGATGAATTCGAGCGTCGGCCACAACATGCCCATCAGTTGCACCAGCCGCAATCCGCGCCGGACGTTCTCGCGATTCGCTGCTTCGAACGAAGCAATCTGCGGCTCCTCCTGCGCAAAGGCCCGTACCAGCCGTGCGCCGGAGAAGTTTTCCTGCGCCTGCGCCGAAATCTCGGAGAACATCGCCTGGATGCGCTCGAACCGCTCGTGGATCTTCCGCCCCATGGTCTGCACCAAGACGCTCGCCAGCGGCAGCGGAACGAGAGCAACCAGAGTCAGGAAGGGGCTGATGCGCAGCAGGAAGAAGACCGCGCCAATCGAAAACAGCACCGTATTGGCGCTGTACATGATCGCCGGGCCTAGCAGCATCCGAACGGCGTTCAGGTCGTTCGTCATGCGCGCCATGATGTCGCCCGTGCGATGCTCAGCGTAGTAGCCGGCCGGCTGCTTCTCCAGTTGACGGAAGAGATCGTTGCGCAGGTCAAACTCAATGTCGCGCGAGATGCCGATGATGATCCACCGCGTCAGGAAGAGAAAGATGCCTTTGGCCAGCGACACGCCAACCAGCAGCCCCGCATAGCGAAAGATCTTCTCCTGCGTGACGCCATGGTTCAGGTCGTCAATGGCAATGCGCAGCACTTGGGGGAAGAGAATCCAGATCGCATTCGACAGCACCACGGAAATGCCGCCCCAAAAGAAGCCGCGTCGATAGCGCTTCAGGTAAGGAATCAGCGGCTTTAGATTGCGGAACATCGGTATGTCTTCGCTCCGTTCATGGCCTGTCCTGTTTCTGGGATGCCGGCTTCAACTCCGTCTCGACGTACTGCGCCACGCCATCGCCGAACGACCAGTCCGCCGTCTCGTTCTCATGCAGCACGATCAGCACATCCTCGGGCCGCACCAGCCCGGTCGTAGCCATTCGCCGGGTTATTTCGCGGTACAACGCCTGCTTCTTCTCCGTGGGCCGGCCGCGGCGCATTGTGATCTCCACAAATATCGGATGCCCGCTCCGCGCCACGCCCAAGTAGCCCGGATCGGCAATCAGGTCTCCGGCCGCGTGCTCGCGGATAGCCACAAAGCGGTCATTCTCCGGAATCTGGATCGCCGCGCGCAGCGCCTCGTAGACGGCATCGGCCAGTAGGCACTTCTCGTCGCGGGTGCGTCCTGCTTCCATCGAGAGGGTGACGAGGGGCAAGCTTCCTCCAAAATGACATCGGTTAAACACGCCGGGATCAACAATGTTCTTGCGTCATGCCCGTATTTTCAGCATAACTCTCTGAGACAAACGGAGTTCCCCGATCGTCAAGCAGGCCTAAACGGGAAACAGGGTAGAATGACATTTCGATTACAAAACGCTGGGAGTACGGTCGCACCCTGGCGCCCGCGGCTGCCATTCAGCCGTTCGCGCCTTTACGCCTATGTCTGATTCGATCCAGGAACGTGTTCTCAAAATTATTGCCAACACCCGGCGTATCCCTCTGGAATCCGTGCGGCCCGACAGCAGCTTCGAAGAACTGGGCGTCGATTCCCTGGACCGTCTCAATATCCTTTTCGATCTGGAAAGTGAGTTCGACATCGAAATTGATGATGAAGAGGCCAAGAAGGTGCAGAACATTCCGGAGATGATCGCCGGCATCACGCATCTGGTCGAGGCCAAGGCCAAGGCCACTCCGGAAAGCTGACGTGCCCCGCGTCGTCATCACCGGCATCGGTGTCGTTAGCCCGGTCGGCCTCACCCGCGACGCATTCTGGCGCTCGCTGATCACGGGCCAGTGCGGCATCCGTACCATCCAGTCCCCCGACTTCGACCAGCTCCGCTTCAAACACGCAGCGGATGTCCAGGGCTTCGTCCCGGAAGATCACCTGCCCGCAAAAGACATCAGCCTCATGGATCGCTTCGCGCAGTTTGCCGTCGTGGCGGCGAAGGAGGCGATGGCCCAGTCCGGTCTGGAGCTGACGCCCGCTATGCGCGAGGACGGCGCAGTCGTTACCGGCTCCTGCATCGGCGGCCGCTCGGCGGAAGAAGTCGGTTACCGCGAGCTCTACATCCATAACCGCAACCGCGTCCATCCGCTCACCATCCCGCTTGGCATGAGCAACGCGGGCGCCAGCCACATCTCCATGCAATTCGGCATCCAGGGGCCGTCCTATACCGTCTCCACCGCCTGCGCCTCCTCCGCGCACGCCATTGGCCAGGCCTTCCACATGGTGCGCTCCGGCACAGCGCCGATCGCCATCGCCGGCGGCAGCGAGGCTCCGCTCTATTTCGGCAATCTCAAAGCGTGGGAAGCCATGCGCGTCATCAGCAAGGACACCTGCCGGCCCTTCTCCGGCGACCGCAGCGGTCTCGTGCTGGGAGAAGGCGCAGCCATGCTGGTGCTGGAGCCGCTGGAAACCGCGCTCGCCCGCGGCGCAAAACCCATCGCGGAGATCGTTGGCTTTGGCATGTCCTCCGACGCGTGTCACATCACGCAGCCTTCCGCCGAAGGCCCCGCGCGCGCCATGCGCCTCGCCTTGCGCGATGCCGGCCTGCCACCCGAGCAGATCAGCTACATCAACGCGCACGGCACCGCGACCGAGGTGAACGACCGCATCGAAACTGCCGCGATCCGCCTCGTCTTCGGTCCGCACGCGGACAAGCTTGCCGTCAGCTCCACTAAATCCATGCACGCGCACACGCTCGGAGCAGCCGGCGCGATTGAAGCCGCAGCCTCCGCGCTGACGCTCGCCGAAGGCATCATTCCGCCAACAGTGAACTACACGAAAGCGGATCCCGCCTGCGATCTCGACTTCGTGCCCAATGCCGCGCGCACCCAGCAGGTAGAAGCCTGCCTGTCGAATTCCTTCGCCTTCGGCGGTCTGAACGCGGTGCTCGCACTGCGCAGATTCGTTTAGGCCGATCTACTCCGACCGAAGCGCCGTCAGCGGATCGACGTTCGCAGCCCGTTGCGCCGGAATCATGCTCGCCGCCATGGCCACAACAGCAATAGAGACCACCGCAAACGCAAGCGTCGCCGCATCATCCGGCTTCACTCCATAAAGAGAAGAGGCCAACGCTCTGCCTGCGAGCGCCGCAAATGGCACTCCGATAGCCGTTCCGATCGCCGTCAGCACCAGGCTGTCGCGCAGCACCATCCATACCACCTGCCCGCGCCGCGCGCCAACCGCCATGCGCACCCCGATCTCCACCGTGCGATTGTTTACGCGATAGGCCAGCGTGCCGTATAACCCCGTGGCCACCAGAACCACCGCGAGAATCGCGAAGAATCCAGCCAGGCGCGCAAACAGCAGTTGATTTGAGATCGTCTCTTCGAACTGCGCGCGCTGCTCCATCGGTTTCAGCAGGGGCAGATTCGGATCCATCTGCGCAACCACCTTCTGTGCTGCGGGCAAAATAGCCAGCGGCTTGCCTTGCACCCGCAACGCCACGGTCTCCGGTCCGATGACCGGAATCTGGGCATACATGTACCAGGCCATCGGAATCGGCTCTTCGTCGATGCTGCGATATTTGTGGTTCTTCACCACGCCGACCACCGTCATCTGATACTTGCCGTCATCCGTCCCGATCTGATGTCCCAACGGGTTTTTGTTATGGAAGAAGCGCTTCGCGAACTCCTCGTTGATGATCCCGACATGAGGCGATGTTGCCGTATCGGAGTCGGCGAAGTCGCGCCCGGCGAGGATCGGCACCCCTAGCGTGCGGAAGAAGTCCGGCCCCGCCACATTGCTGCGCACTGTTCTCGACCCGCCATTCGCAACCTGCGGCAACTTGCCATCCACCGTCATGTCGCTGTTGTCGGACCACCACGATCCCAGCCGCTCTTCCATGATCGTCACCGACTCGACGCCCGGCAGTGCGCGCAGCTTGCCCATCAGCTCCTGATAAAACGCCTTGCCCTGGGGAATCGATTGGATGTGCGGGCTCACGCCGAAGACGACCAGCCCATCTGCCGGAAAGCCCAGAGGAATGCTTTGCAGATTGCGCAGAGTGCGGACCAGCAGCCCGCCACCTACCAGCAGCACGACACAGAGCGCCATCTGCAGCGTGACAATGACCTTGCCAGTGCGTGATTTGCCTGCGTCGGTGTTGGACGTGGCGGCGGATGTCTTCAGCGCCAGCCCCGGCCCGGCGGAGAGCGCAATTCTGAGCGGCGCCAGTCCAAACAGCAACGCCGCCGCGACCAGAATGCTCAACGTGAACAGCAGCACCGTCGTATCCGGCGCAAGGCTGGACTCGATCCCCGCCCAAGTCCCCAGAGCCTTGGTCGCCGACGCGGCAAACAGCCAGGCCAGTTCGCCGCCGATGGCCACCAGCAGCAGGCTCTCCATCAGTAATTGGCGAAACAGCTCCTTCCGGCCGGCGCCAAGGGCCAGCCGCAGCGAGAACTCACGCTGCCGCGTGGCATTGCGCGCCATTAGCAGCATCCCCACGTTGCTCAGCGCGATCAGCAGCACCAGTCCCACCATAGTCATCAGCATCCGCAGCGGCTGGCCGTACCGTGCTTCAGAGCCGGGGAAGCTCTTTGCCGCCTCCACGCTCAGGGTCGGCGGTTTCTCGCCTGCCATCGGATGGCCCAGTCCGACATACGCTGCTGTCTGGAAGACCGGCTGCATTTCGGCCACGGCCTGTGCTTTGCTGACACCCGGAGCCAGGCGTCCAATCAGGTGCAGGCACCACCAGGTCTGGTTGCTAACGTAGGTCTTCCCATCCTGGAGCGGGGCGCCCCACGCATTCAGCTCCGCGCGATTCTGCATCGGAATCCAGAAGTCCGCCGACACGCCGCTCTCGATGCCTTGAAAGCCTTCCGCCGTGACACCGACAATCGTGATCGGCACGCCGTTCACGTAGAAGGTCTTTCCCAGAATCTCCGGATTGCGCGCGAACCGCACGGTCCAGTAGTTGTCGCTGATCACGCCAATGAGCGCATGACTCGCCTCATCCTGCTCCGTAAATCCGCGTCCGCGCTCGAGCTTCACCCCCAGACCGGAGAAGAAGTTCCCGCTGACCATTTCGCCTTCGGCCACGCCGGGTTGCGCTCCATAGCGCACCGCCACCTTCTGGGTGGATAACGGCACGTACGCCGTCACCTGCATCGCCTTCGCATCGCGGCGCAGGGCATCGTAAACCGGATAGGAAAAGGTCTGGTTCGTGTCGATCGTCCCCGTCCCGCGCGGTGGCCCTGAGGTCCTCAGGTAGAAGACGCGCCCTGGATCGGCCACCGGCAGCGACTTGAGCAGCACCGCATTCATCACGCTGAAGACCGCCGTGTTAGCGCCGATGCCAAGCGCCAGCGTAACCACGCAAACCAGCGTGAACCCCGGCCTCTTGCGAAGCTGACGCAGCGCGTAGCGCAGATCATGAAACAGTACGGACATTCTTGCCTCCGGGCGGATATGGAATCGGGCGCTGTATTCGTTGCACGCGCCGGGCCACTGTCGCTGCTTCTAAATAGCTGAGGAAAGGAAGCTTCTCAGCAGCACTGCGGCGGCCCGCCTGTCCGTTTGACAACATGACCGTTCAGATTCGGACAGCTCCGTCGATTGAGAGAATGCTTGACCCGGCCTTTGGCCACACCTACCATTTGTGCCAATCACAACAACACAATATGGAGAGCATAGAGAGCTCGCGGCAATTTGTTGGCGAGGTGATCGGCAACTACCGCGTGCTGACCAAATTGGGCAGCGGCGGGATGGGCACCGTATACCGGGCTCAGGACATCCGTCTTGACCGCCAAGCCGCGCTGAAGCTCCTGCCGGACGCCTCGCTCTTCGATAAGGACACCCTCCTCCGGTTCCGTAATGAAGCGCGCGCCGCCTCCAGCCTGAACCATCCGAATATCTGCACCGTCTATGACGCCGGCGAAGACAACGGCATCCCCTATATCGCCATGGAGCTGCTGGATGGGCAGACGCTGGCTGAGAAGATCGACGGCCATCCGCTGCCCACCGAGACCATCCTCCGCATCGGCATCGAGGTCTGCGACGCGCTGCAATGCGCGCACGAGAAGGGAATCGTCCACCGTGACCTCAAGCCCTCCAACATCTTTATCACCAGCCGCGGCGACGCCAAGCTGCTGGACTTCGGTGTCTCCAAGCGCCTGAAGGTGGAGGCCACCAATGCTTCCACCGTCGCCACTACGCTCACCATGCAGGGTCAGGTTGTCGGCACGGCCCCATATATGTCGCCGGAGCAGTTACAGGGCAGGCAGGTAGACGCGCGCACCGATCTCTTTTCGCTTGGCGCTGTCTTCTACGAGATGGCCACCGGCCTTCAGGCGCATCGCGGCGATTCCACCGCCACCATCCTGGCCGAAATCCTTCGCGGCGAGCCCCGCCCCATCCGGCTGCTGAATCCTGAGATCCCCGCAGAGTTGCAGCGCGTCATCCGCAAGGCGCTGGAGAAAGATCCCGCTGATCGCTACCAGTCCGCGAAGGAGCTCATGATCGATCTTCGCCGGCTCGCGAAGGATCTCCAGAGCTCCACTGGACGGGAAGACTCGCGTCTCCGTGCGGCACTGCGCTCCAGAACCGTCCGTTACAGCGCGATCGCCGCGCTCGTGATTGCCGCCGTCGCAGCCGCCATCTGGCTAACGCCATTGCCCGTCTCCAGTCCGCTTGATTCACAGCAGCTCACCTTTTCCGCCGCCCCCAAAACTGCCCCTCTGTTCACCGATGGCGCGCGCCTCTACTTTCAGGGCCGCGGCTCGCCCGCGCTGGTCGCGGTCACCGGCGGTATGGTTGCCCCGATGAACGGTCTTCAGGGCAGGTACCTCACGGATATCTCCCGCGATGGATCGAAAGTGCTCACCTGGATATCCGATCCCAACGACATCGTCGGCCGCGGCAGCCTCTGGGTCTCATCGAGCCTTGGGGGGCGTCCTCGTAGGCTCACCGATCACCTTGGTCAGGCGGCGCGCTGGTTCCCCAACGGCCGCTCCGTCGCCTTCGCTGATATGGGTACGCTCTATACCTGCGACGCCGACGGCGGCAACCTGAAAAAGCTCTGGAGTAGCCCGCAGTTCATCCTCGACCTCAACATCTCCCCCGATAACGGCGAATTCACGCTGTCGCTCGCCAAGGATGAGCAGCATCCCCCGCGCCTCTGGCGCCTCAACACCGCAGGCTCCGACCTGCATGTGGTCCCGCTTGATTGGCCGGACAGGGTGAAAGCCTACGCTGGCCAGTGGACCCCGGATGGCCGCCGCTTCCTCTTTCTTTCAGACGACCGCGGCCTCACCAACGCTTACGAGCTCGTGTCGCCCCCTTGGTACGAATTCTGGAAGAAGCCTGCGCCCGTGCGCCTTACTGGCAACCAGATCGACATCCTCGCGATGGCCCCCACGCCCGACAGTAAAACGCTGTTCGTGCTCGGCCGCATGGACCAGGGCATGATGCAGGTCTTCGATACTCATACCCGCAAGTTTGTCCCTTACCTTGATGGCCTCTCCGCGCGTGACTTTGTTATCTCGCCCGACAGTCAATGGATGGTCTATGCGGAGTATCCGCGCGGCGATCTCTGGAAAGCTAAAATCGACGGCACCGACGCCGTCCAGCTCACCGGCTCCTACGCCGCCATGGAGCAGTGGTCGCCCGACGGCACCTCGCTCGTCTACTCTGACTGGCACCGCATCTACCGCATCTCCGCCGATGGCGGTGCTCCCGAGCCGTTGCTCCCCGGCGGCGATAACGAGGTCTCGCCCTCCTGGTCTCGCGACGGCAAGTCGATCTTCTTCAATTACTACCCGTTTCCCGACCACCCGGACACCGCCATCCAGGTCGTCGACCTCGCCACACATCACGTAACCGAGATGCCCAACACCCGCGGCTTTTACTTCCCGTCCTGGTCGCTGGACGGAAAATACCTCGTCGCCATCGCAATGAATCCCGCACGCATGATGCTCTACACCGCCGCAACCCACGCGTGGGGCGAAGTGAAGCGCTTTGACGTTCCCTGGGGTTACTGGACCTGGTCGCACGACAGTAAATCCATCTACATGGCATTGGTGGATGAAAACCGCGGCATCTACCGCCTCACCATCCCGCAAGCCAAGTGGGAGAAGATGGGCACCATGGAGCGCATTGATGCCCGCGACGTCGACTCGTTTGTCAGCCTCGCGCCGGATGGCCAGCCGGCCATCATGAGCCATGCAGGCGCCGCGCAGATTTACGAGCTCCACTGGAAGCACTGAACGACTTTCCAAATAGGAAATGGCAGACCGCTCTACCACAGCGAGCGCACCCACGCCGCCGACCGCGCAATCCCTTCCGCCAGCGGCACCCGCGGCGCGAATCCAAAGTCCTCCCGCGCCCGCATAGCCGGGAACTCCTGATCCTGCCCCAGCAGATGCACCGCATGCCGCGTCAGCAGCGGCCGTCCGGGAAGCTTTAGCAGCCCGTGCGGTATTTCCATTGCTCTCCCCAACGCCAGCGCCGTTCGAAACGGAAGCGCAAGGTGCGGACGCCGATACCCCAAAGCATCCGCAAGCGCGTCCGTGTAATCGCGCCATGTCGTTCCTGTCTCATCGCAGAGGTTGTATGTGCGCCCCACGGTATTCGGGCTCTCCGCCGCCTGCATCATCGCGTCCGCCACGTTGTCCACATACGTGAAGCCGCCGCGCGCCCGCCCATGATCGATCAGCATCATCAGTCGCTGGCGCAGCAGTTTTGCAATCTCCACGACGAAGTCTTTCCCGCGAGGTCCATAGATCGTCGCCGGCCGCACCACCGTGATCGGCAACCCGTACTCGTGATGCGTCCGCCATACTGCGTTTTCGCCTAGAAGTTTCGTGCGGTTATACGGTAGTCCCACATCGTGCATCGCCGCGAGCTCGTCGCACGGCAGGCGCGGATAGCCATACACATCTGTTGTGCTCACATGCAGGAATCGCTCCACGGTGCCCGCGCGTACTGCGGCATCCAGCAGGTTCTGCGTGCCGCTTACGTTTGCGCTGAAATATGTCTGGAGCGGAGCCCAGTCCGTCGAACACGCCGCGCAGTGGTACACCACACGCACACCACGCATCCCCTCGGCCAGCGCAGCCGCATCGCCCAGGTCGCCGCGCACAATCTGTATCTGAAGATGCGACAAATGCTGCAGGTCCGACGACGTACGCGCCAGCACCCGTACGGCGCCACCGCGCTCGACCAGCATCTGGACCAGCCGCCCACCCAGGAAACCGCTCGCCCCCGTAACCAGGACCGTCAAGGCAACCGTCTAGCTGGCGAGCTTGCCGAACACGTCCAGCGCAAATTCCAGTTGCTCGCGCGTATGTCCCGCCGTCACGCACAACCGCAGCCGCGGCGCACCCTGGGCCACCGCAGGAAAGAGCACCGGCGTCGCCAGAATGCCGAAATCGCGCAGGCGTCGCGCCGTCAACGCCGCGGAGGGTTCATCCTTATAGATGACTGGGATCACCGCCGTCTCGGACAGCCCCGTGTCATATCCCAGCCGCTGCAAGCCGGCGCGCAGGAACTGCGCATTGCACTGCACCCGCGAGACGCGTTCAGGCTCATCCTTCAGCACCGCCAGCGCCTCCTTCACCGCCGCAATCGACGGCGCAGCCATGGCGCCCGAAAAGATAAATGGTGCCGAAGCGTGTTGCAGGAAGATGATCAACTGCTGCGATCCGGCAACAAAGCCGCCATTCGACGGGATTGCCTTGGCCAGCGATCCGGTCCAGATGTCCACCTCATTCGTGTCTACGCCGAAGTGCTCATCCGTCCCGCGTCCATACCGCCCCAACGTTCCGGAGGCATGGGACTCATCCACTAGCAGGAAGCAGCCGAACTCCTTCTTGATCGCAATCAGCTCCGGCAGAATGCAGATGTCTCCATCCATCGAGAACACGCCGTCGCTGATAATCAGCGTGCGGTTCGCCGACGGGCCGTTCTGTATCTCCTGGCGCAGGCTCTCCGGATCGTTGTGCTTGAATCGCTGCATCTGCACGCCTGCCATGCGGCAGGCATCCAGCAGGCTGCGATGCGACAGTGTATCCATGATCACGCGGTCCGCGGGTCCGAAGAGCGACGCAATCACCGCCACATTCGCCAGATATCCCGAGCTGTATGTAATCGCCGCCTCTGTCCCCTTGTACTCGGCCACCGCGCGCTCCATCTCGCGATGAAGGTCGAGCGTCCCCGTCAGCAGCCGCACGCCGCCCGTGCCCGTGCCGTACTGGTCCAGAGCCTCCATCGCGGCCTGTTGCACCCGCGGATGCCCGATTAGCCCTAGGTAGTCATAGGACGAAAGCATCAGCATCGGATGCCCATCCGCCGTCACCATCGGTCCCGGCCGCCCTTCCAGCGGGATCTGGAAGGGATAAGCATCCACGGAACAGGCAAGCGCCGTCGTCTCAAACAGCCGGCGGGCCCGCGGATCCAGCAGCTCGTTTTTCTTGAAAGCGCACTTCGAGCCGGTCTTGAAGTACTCATCGAACATCTCCCCCGACGAGGAGGGAAATGCTTTGGCCGGTGTTTCGTTGACGGAAACCGCTGGATTGTCCATGTGTGGTGTCCGATTCTATTCGATGGCCCCCCGATTGCATAGTCAGAAGGGCAATTTCGGAATGTTGCCGTCGCGTGTTCCTTGAGTGATGTCTCTTCGGAATCCCGCCATTCTTGTTCAGCAATTTGCGAAGCCCGCGAACTTTGCGAAGCCCCGAACGTGGATGTGAGCGACAACGGAGCGAATCCAGGTCTCCGCGCCCTGGCGCCATCGCCCGTGCGGCCAGCACCGCCGCAGGCGCCGTTGTCTGGACGCCCAATCCCATCACGTCCGAAAATGGCCAGACATGCCGCGCGACGCGGGAGCACACTGAATATGTGATGCATTCCGTACTGGAACTTTCCGCACCGCTCGACGAAATCCAACTCGATTCCGACGTCTGCTACTGCGCGCTCCAGACCCGAGATGCGCGCTTCGATGGCCGCTTCTTTACGGGCGTCACGTCTACCGGTATCTACTGTCGACCCATCTGCCCCGCGCGCACGCCCATGCGGAAGCACTGCCGCTTCTTTTTGAGCGCCGCTGCGGCCCAGCAGGCCGGGTTTCGCGCCTGCCTCCGCTGCCGCCCGGAGATCGCCCCGCATTCACCCGCATGGCGCGGCACCGCGAGCACCGTCAGCCGTGCGATGGCTCGCATCGCAGATGGCGCACTCGACCTCCCCGGTGCATCTGTCGAGCGGCTCGCCACCTGGCTCGGAGTAGGCGAGCGTCAGCTCCGCCGGCTCTTCGATCAGCACATCGGCGCATCGCCTTTGGCCGTTGCACAGACGCGCCGTGTTCTCTTCGCCAAGCAGCTTCTGCATGAAACCCGCCTGCCCATGGCGTCGGTTGCCATGGCCGCCGGCTTCGGGAGCATCCGCCGCTTCAACGACACCTTCCTCGCACTTTACAAGCGCCCTCCCAGCCAATTGCGCCGCCGCTCCGTCATCGCGTCGGCGAATGCTCCGATTACGCTGCGCCTCTCGTATCGCCCGCCCTTCAACTGGAACGCGCTGCTCGCCTTCTTCACTCCGCGCGCCATCCCCGGCATTGAAGAGGTGCGCGGCGGCATCTATCGCCGCATTGTTCGTCTCGATGGCCACGTCGCCCTGATCGCAGTCGGCCATCTACCCGCGCGGAACGCCCTCCAGGTCGAGATCGCCTGCGATCACGTCCCGGCACTGCCCGTCATCGCATCGCGGCTGCGTCGTGTCTTCGATCTCGACGCCGACACCGAGGCCATCACCGCGCATCTCTCGCGCGATCGCGCCCTCGGCTCCATCGTGAGCCGCCAGCCCGGCCTGCGCACGCCCGGCGGCTGGGAGGCCTTTGAGGTTGCCGTCCGCGCCATCCTCGGCCAGCAGATCAGTGTCGCAGCCGCGCGCGGGCTCGCCGCAAAGCTGGTTGCGCTCTCGGCCAAACCTGTCGCCCTCGGAGACGCTGCGCTCACCCACGCCTTTCCTACGGCCAAGCAGCTCGCGTCCGCTGACCTCAGCACACTCGGCATGCCCGCCGCGCGCAGATCCGCGCTCCTCTCGCTTGCGCGCGCAGCCGTGGCGCATCCGGAGATCTTCGAAGCCGCCCGCACGCTGGAGGAGAGCATCGCCCGCCTGCGCTCCATTCCCGGCATCGGCGAGTGGACCGCGCAGTACATCGCACTACGCGGCCTCCATCATCCGGATGCCTTTCCCGCCTCCGATATCGGCATCCTGCGCAATGCAGAGCAGCTCTTTGGCGCGCAGCTCTCGCCTGCACAGCTACTCGCACGTAGCGAATCGTGGCGCCCTTGGCGCGGTTACGCAGCGCAGCATCTCTGGACTGCAACCAACCTCAAGCCCGAGCGGCGAAGCAAGCAGCGCCGTGTCCCAGCGGAGCCCGCATTGCATATTCCTACATCAGCTCAGTCAACCGCGATTGCCACAGGAGAAAGACCATGACCGCACTGCTCGAGTTTTTTTCCGACTCACTCGCCACGCCCATCGGCCAGCTCATCTACATCTGCGACAGCGAAGGCGTTTCCGATCAAGGTAGGCTTCGCATGGTCGACTGGTCCGATCACGAAGCACGCGCGCTTCGCCTGCTTGGCATCCACTACGGCAAAAACGGCTACACGCTCACCAAGCAGCGCGACCCCTTCGGTTTCACTACGCGCCTCGCCGCTTATTTTGCAGGAAACATCCATGCCATCGACGACATCCCTACCGCCACGGCCGGCACCGCCTTCCAGCGCGAAGTCTGGCGTGCCCTCCGTGCCATCCCCGCAGCCCAGACCATCAGCTATGGTCAGTTAGCCGAGCGCATCGGCCGTCCCAGCGCCGTGCGCGCCGTCGGCCTCGCGAACGGATCAAATCCCATCGGCGTCGTCGTGCCCTGCCATCGCGTCATCGGCGCCAACGGCTCGCTCACCGGCTACGGAGGTGGCCTCCATCGCAAAGAGTGGTTGCTGGCCCACGAGCGCGCCCACGCGCCGCAGCCGGACATCTCGCCTGCAAAACAAAGCGAACTCGCATTCGCTGCCAAATAGCAGATGTCATGCTGCGCAATGCGAAGCTAGACACGCCCCACTCCTCCCACACATCTCAAAAAGATGTGAATTTCGCCCAAAAAAGTAAGCGTGAGCGACCAAAGGAAGCGAGAACCCAGCCTGCCCCGCAGGCGCGCGCGCCCACCCGTGCGGCAAGCAACTTAACGAGAAATCCGCAAAGCAAACTGCGCCACCCGAGGATCGGTCGTCGTGCTCGTGATCGTCCCGAACGCCGGCGATCCAAAACTCCCGTTCGGCTGCGAAAACTCCGGCGTATTCGTCACGTCGAACAGCTCCGCGCGAAATTCCACCTGTGCCTTCT
Source organism: uncultured Acidobacteriaceae bacterium (assembly GCA_963797895.1). Taxonomy (GTDB): domain Bacteria; phylum Acidobacteriota; class Terriglobia; order Terriglobales; family Acidobacteriaceae; genus KBS-83. The sequence goes on along the minus strand of CAWCRD010000001.1, from coordinate 136,640 downwards.
CCCTGAGCGAGAAGTGCTTCACCAGAGCCAGGTCCAGGTCGCGATACGCAGGCCCGCGCACCGGATTGCGCGACGCATTCCCCAGCACGAAGCGGCCTGCAGTTGTAAAAGCCGCAGTGTTGAAAAAGTGCGAAGGCGTCCGTTCACCTGCCGGCAGGGAAGTCTTGCCCTGCACAAACGGCCGCTGCAGCGCAAAGCCCGCAAACGAATTGTTGTTCGTCGCCTGCGTCACCGTCACCGGCATGCCCGACTGCAGCGACAGAATCGCGTTCAGGTCCCACCCGCCCAGCACCGCATTCGCAATCCCATGCGGCGCAAAGCTGTGCCCGCGGCCCGCCGGCAGACTGTATACCGCGCTCAGAGCCACTAGGTTCGGCATGTCTCCATTCGAAGCGTCCCGCTCCAACCCAGGATGAAATGTATCCGCCGCCACCAGGCTGCTTGAGTTGGGTGACGACAGCACCGTCGACGAGAACACCGAGGACGCATCGTCGATCAGCTTCGAATATGTATAGCTGAAGAGCAGCGTCAGCCCATGACTCGTCCGCTGCTCCACCTTCGCCTCCAGCGCGTTGTAATTCGTTGTGCCGCTATTGTGCCGGTAGATCGCCACGTTCTGGAATCGCGGATACGGCTTCTGCAACTGCGCTGCGGCCACGGTCTTACCGCCGATCGGGCTCGATGCCGGCAGCTCACCGTAATAAGGATTCGGTACCTGCTGCAGCAGCGAGCCGCCTTGTGCAAGCTGATCCACCGTCAACTGATTCAAATTCGAATCCGGAATCCCCACGTGCACGATGTGCGATCCCACATACGCCACATCGAACGACCGATTCTGCGTGATCGCGCGCTGGACCGCCAGGTTCCACTGCTCTACATAACCCGATCCTGCCGCGCGATCCGCGGTGTACACACTCTGGCCCAGACCCGCATCCGGCGTCAGCGGAATTGGCGGCACCGAGGGACCATTTGCAAGCTGGAACGCCGCATTCACACTGTCCTGCGTCTTCTGCTGCACATTCTGGATGAAAGGGAACTGCGGCATCGTGAACGGCGTCGTGATGCCTGACTGATCGATGAACACAATCCCGAAGCCTGTCCGCACCACCGTCTTCGGTGTCAGCAGATAGGTCAGCCCCAGGCGTGGTGCGACATTGTCCCAGTGCAGCTCACGCGCCGTATTCGGATAACCGTTGCGCCCAAGATAATCCAACTGCTGCGTCGCCAGATTGAACACCACACCCTGGTTATTCTTCTCGGTCGATGGATGATGCAGCGTCCACCGCGCGCCGATATTCAGCGTCAGCTTCGGCATCGCCTTCCAGTCGTCCTGCAGAAAAAATTCCTCAATGTGATCGCGTGGACGCAACTTGTTCTGTTGCAAATCGATCTGAAACGTATCCACCTGCCCCAGCAGGAAGCTCGCAAACGAGTTGCCGCTGTTGGTCACGCTCGGCAGGTTCGTGCCCGTCGTCGTAAACGCGAACGAGCCGGTCGGATTGGGCGGCGACACCGTGTTCAGTTGATACCAGCGCGCATCCACGCCCACCTTCACCGAATGCGCTCCATGCACCCAGTTCACCGTATCCACCAATTGCCACACGCCGGTCTGATACTGCGAATTTGTGCTCGCCGAAACGCCGATCTGCTGATAACCGGTAAACGTAAACAGTGGCAGCGCATTGTTGAACGCTGCATTGGAAGGAATCCCCGGGATGCCGAGCGCAGCCGACGCACTCTCTCCCAGCGAAACCCCGTCCGTCGTATTGCCGCGGCGCGTGTAGCCCAGTCGCAGATCGTTCAGCAGATGCGGTGTAAAGGTATGCGTCTCGTTGAAGACCGCCTGCTGCCCCAGCACATGGGTCAACCCTGCATAATTGAACGATCCCAGCACCGACCCCGAGATCAGCCCGCTCCCATCCGGCAGCGGCGACACCGGCTGTGCCACCTGGTTGTAATAGGAATAGCGCCCGAACGCGCGATCGCTCGTGCCCAGCGCGCCATCCACCCGCACGTCAAACTGGTTCTCGTGGTCCGCATCGTCCGCGATCCGCGTGTAGTTGTTCGCCGTCTCGCTCGATGTCGGCGCAGGCATTCGCGACAGCAGCCGCACCGCCGCCGGATCTACCGGTGTGGTGATCACGTCGCCGGGAAACTCCGTGCGTGTATATGCCGTGCCGTTAAATACTGTCGTCGCCGGATCGTAAATCTTCGCCACGCCGGTAAAGATGCCCCGCCGCTCCGCCATCGTCGGGATGGTCGAGGTCCGCACCACGCCAATCGCCTGCCGTATCCCCTGGTAGTCGCCGAAGAAGAACAGCCGATCATGCAGAATGGGTCCGCCGATGGTTCCGCCGTATAGATTGCGGCGATATTCCGGCTTCTTCGCCGGCGGCCGTGCAAAGTAGTTGCGCGCGTTCAGGTCCTCATTGCGCAGATACTCAAACAGGCTCCCATGAAAGGTGGTCGTGCCTGAGCGCGTCGTTACATTCACCACGCCGCCGTTGAATCGCCCAAACTCCGCCGGCACGTTGTCCGCTTCGATGGTGAACTCCTGGATGTCCTCGAGGATCGGGAAGAACACCACCTGTCCTGGTTCCGGCTGCAGCGCGGAGATGCCGTCAAACAAATATTCATTCGTCCGCGGCCGGCCGCCGTTGATGCGCGGTAGCAGCGTCCCCGGCGGCAGTTCCACCCCCGGCGCCAGGATCGATAGCTGAATGAAATTCCGCGTGTTCAGCGGAATCGCCTGCACCGTGCGGCCCGGAATGTTAGTCTGGATATTGCTCAGCTCAGACTGCAGCAGCGGCGCATCTTCGGTAACCGTGATGGTTTGCAGGCCCCCACCCGCCTTCAGCGCCGCATCCACCCGGACCGCCTGCCCCGTCGCAACGGTGATGCCCTGCCGCAGCACACCCGCAAACCCCTGCGCCGCAACCTCGACCGAGTAGGTTCCCGGCAAAAGCTGCGCGACAGTGTAGTAGCCGTCCGCCGTGGTCTCCGTCTTCTGCCTCACGCCCGTGCTCGTGCGCGTCACAGTCACCTGCGCGTGCGCAATCGACGCGCCGGAGGCATCCGTCACCCGGCCCTGTAACCCTCCGGAGATCTGCGCCCACACATGCGCCGCGAGAAAGAGCAGTAGCAATAGAGAAAAGAGATGGCGCAGACGCATCGAACTCCCCGAGCTGAGAGATGTACGGAGCTGCGCCGAATCGGAAGCCTCCAACAGCGAACACAGAGGCCGAGGTCACCAGCCATGCGCAAGCTGCCGGATAATGCGAATCTATACGGATAAAAACGTTTGGTCAAAGCGACTTATGCCTTGCGAGCCTCTGAAGTGCGCCGCAACGCTTACGGCTGGAAGACCAGTCGAGCGCCGCGTTCCGCTGCGTTCCATAACCTCTCCACATGGCCCAGCGGCTTGGCTTCAACCTTGGTCGCAAACCGTGCCTTCGCCGCCTGCTCGAAGAACTCCGCAAGGGCGGCGAAGATTTGCTCCATCGACGCGCTGCCGAATCCGCTCCCCAGCAACTCCACGCCCGAGCTGCGCAGCGTCGCCCCGGCCAGCGTGATGTTTGCCCCCGCGCTCTGCCCGATCTGTACGAAACGAATCCGGGGCGCCGCGTGGCTCAGCCCCTTCTGCGCAATCGCCGCCAGCACAGCTTCTGCCGGCCCACCCCACAGATAATCCAGCACCACATCCACACCGTGCTCCGCGATCTCTTCACGAAACGTGGCGACCAGCGCCTCGCGCGGCTGCTCCAGCGTGATCAACGCATCCGCGCCCAGATGTTTCAACGATGCCAGTGCCTCCGGATTTCGTCCCGCAGCCACCACGCGCCGCGCTCCCAGACGTTTGGCAATCTGCACCGCAAGCTGTCCCGCCGCGCCGGTTGCGCCTAAGATCATCACGCTCTCACCGGCACGAAATTGCGCGCGCATCATCAGCGCCACCCATGACGACATCCCGGGATTGGCAATCCCTGCCGCCGTGACGGAGTCCAGTCCGTCCGGCAGCCGTAACGATAGAGCGAAATTCGTAACCGTGCGCTCTGCAAATGTGCCGAACGGCGGCCGCGACGCGCCAAAGTACACGCGTGTCCCATCGTTCAGGCGCCCCACGCCATCCACGCCGGGCACAAAGGGCAGCTTGCCCGCGCTGCCATAATGCGTGCCGTTCGCCAGTGACTTCACAATGGGATGCAGTCCCGCCGCCTCGACCTGGACCAGCAACTCACCCGGCTCCGCGACTGGGTCGGCAAACGACCGATATCGCGGCGCTTCGGCAAATGACTCCACAATCGCAGCGTTCATTGTGCCCCTCACCGAATGACTCTAGGGTATTTGCACAATGGTGCGCCAGGGGCCAGGTCGACCCTAATAGATGCGAAAGTTCACCTCGATTTTTATCGCCACCGCTACAGGTTTGCCGTGGAGTGTCGAAGGTTGAAAGCGATACTGCCGTACGGCCTCGATAGCCCTCTCATCCAGACCCATGCCTAGCCTGCGTGCAATGTGTAGCTGTCGCGGCAGCCCATCCGTATCCACAATGCAGGAAACAATTACCACTCCCTGAACTTGGCGTCCTTCGCCTTCTTCGAAAATTCAGCATCCACCGAATGGATCAGTAATGGGGGCTTTACCTCGCCGCCAACCTTGTAGACCTTCTCATGCGTCGCTGTCTGGGGTGTCACATCCCACGGCATCGCCATCGCCGTCCATGCGCCGCCCAGCAACGCACCCACCGCAATCGCGGATATCACGATCTTCCGCGTCCTGCTCACTATCGGCATATCCATTGTCAATCGCATAATCCGTTCCTCCAGTGTGTTGCCGTCGAAAACTCCGATCGCCTGGCCCGTTCGTGCGGCAGGCGCGGCCATGGCGCGCGCCAGCCGCAGCAGGGAAGCAGCGTACTCCGAACGACCGCCCGTCGCGGCCGACAGCTCGTCGCAGATCATCTCCCGTGTCGCAGCGATGCGGCGCCGCATCAGCCAGCATGCGGGGTGGTACGTCACCGCGAGTGCAGCAAATTCGTAGAACAGGTTCTTTACAAAATCATGCCGTGCAATATGCATGCACTCGTGCGTCAGCGCCGCGAACACGTCTTCGTCCCGCGTATCGAAGAACCCTTCCGGCAGCAGCAGCACTGGCTGGCGTGAGCCCAGTACTACCGGTCCGCAGGTCTCCACCGAGCAGCGCACCGCGGGCGTGGCCACTCCGGCCCGTCGCGCGGCATCTTCCAGCAACTGCGCAGGCCTGCCGTCCAGCGCGATCGCAACACTGCGCCGCCGCATTGCGCAGCTGCGCTGCCAGCGCCACGTCAACCGGACTAGCGCAAGCACCGCGGTCACCAGGTACAGCGCGCTCAACACGGCGCAAAGTTCAGGCGAGACAGTCCAACGCCCCGATGCGGCCGCCACGCGATACACAAGCTTCGGGATTCCTCCGCCTCCGCCCCGACCTCCTGCCGAAACACCGGTCAGCCATGTAGCGGGCGCCAAAGGCAACAACACACTCGTCAGCAGCGCTGCAAGCCACAGCCGGTGCTGTGCTGCAGGTCCAACCCGTTGCAACCATCGGTTGCCCAGCCACGCCACCACTCCCATCAGCGCCAGTGTCACCATGGAGCGCGTGAGATCGTGCATGATCGATCCGCTCGTTATCAGTTCAGGCATCGCGTTCCATCCGGCGATCTTTCTTTGCTTTCTTTGCCGCTTCCACCCTCTCCGCCAGCTTCGTCAGCCGCGCTGCATCCAATTGCCTCGACTTCACCAGGCTCATCACCAGCTCTTCCGGCGATCCGCCAAACATCCGGTCAATCAGGTCCGCCACCGCTGTGCCCAGCGTCTTCTCCTCCGTCACCGTCGCGCGATATTCATACGCGCGGCCGCGCAGACGCCGCGTCACACGCCCCTTCCTATGCAGCACGTTGAGCATCGTCTGCACCGTGGTATACGCCAGGTCGCCGTCGAGTTCCTGTTGCACCGTCTGTACCTGTGCAGAGCCCAGCCGCCACAATATCTGCATGATTTTCAGCTCCAGCGGCGTCGTCCCGCCCGCCCCGCTTTGCGAACCGCTTCTGCGTCCCGCCATGTAATATGTCTCCTAATAAAATAGGAAACTACGCCGCAGCCGTGAACCTTGTCAACTAATAAAATAGGACAGAAAGCATAAGGTCGGAAAAAAACTCGTTGGCTAGTAGAGGCCCGGCACCAGGCGCTTCGTAACCCTGCTATACGCGATGTACTCGTCGCCGAACGCCTCGCGCAAAGCTGCTTCTTCGACACGGATGCGATAGAGCAACGCCGCTGTCGGCAGAGCCACCACGATCGCCAGGCTGATCCAGTTGCGCGAATGGACCCCGATAGCGAAGAAGATCAGCACCAGGCCAAGGTAGGAGGGATGCCGTACGAAACGGTAAAGGCCCGTGGTTCGCACCCGCTGCGCCTCGCGGATCGCGACATTTGCGCTGAACGCGCTCCCCAGATTCAGGATCGCCGACCAACGGATCGCAAGTCCCGCCGCCAGGATCAACACTCCAGCCAGCCTGAGCCAGCGTGCTCTGCCGAACATCGGCGCTTGCACTTCGTAGGAGATCCATTCCGCGGAAGTCAATGACGCAAGGATGACGATCCATAACAGAAGCTGTGTTCCGCGGTCCCGCACCTCTCCGCCGGTGCGCCGGGTGCGGGTTGCGATCGCAATCAGAACCTCTGAGGCGACCCATAGCCAGTAAAGCCAAGTCCATAACATCGACAGGTGCATGGATCAGCCTCGCTTAGGCGAACATTGGAAGATTCTATGACATCTCTACTCAGCTCCATCGCGGACTCCTTCGGTACTTCGGTGCAAGAGGTACGCAGAATCCTGCCATTTAATTTTCTTCACCTTGAAACAATAAAAGTAGCGAATGAATCAGCAGCACAGAGGGCGGAGCCAAAGGCTCCGCCCTTTTTATTTCCCCGAACCGGAGGATCCAATGACCACCCTGCAGGACAGCTTTCTCCGCCAAGTCAGCGCCGCCGCGCGCGCCGCCGGCCACATTTTCCCCGATTACGCCGCGTGCGAAGCCGCACTCGAATCCAGCTGGGGCCAGTCACGCCTCGCGCGCCAGGCCAACAATCTCTTCGGTCAGAAGCAATCCGCCGAGGCCGAATCGGAAACCGACACTCTCGGCGTTCTGGTCATGCCCACGCAGGAGTTCCTTCACGGCCGGTGGATCACCGTCATGGCGCGTTGGGCTCGCTACCCGGATCAGGCAACCTGCTTCCGCGCCCGCATGGCGTTGCTCCGCCGTCTGGAGGCGAGCTACTCCGCTTACGCCCGCGCGCTTGCTGCCCCTACGGGCGAAGCCTTCATCGAAGAAGTCTCCCGCGCCTGGTCTACCGACCCGCAGCGCGCCGCAAAGGTGCTCGCCATTCACCGACAGCACTGCGTGAGTTTTCTGCCCCTCGCGCCCACAGCCACGCAGACTTCGCTTTTGGCAGGCGCCTAAAGTGCGATGCCTGGAGGCATTTAGACATTGTCCCTTCAGATTACGAAACTACTCGTCGGGAGGCGGCTCAATGGCGTCAATATACAAAAGGAATTAATTTGCGGGTTCGTTCGGCATAGTCATCGAACATGGTTCCATAGTGATCGTGCAGGTGGGCGTCGAGCATGGGGATGTTGGCGAAGACGAAGCCGCCCAGCATTATCAAAGGCACAATGACAGTGATCCAGCGGCCCGCAATGAAGCAGAGTCCTGAGAATGAGATTAGATCGCCGAGGTAGTTCGGATGTCTCGAATAGCGAAACAGGCCGAGCGTATAAAGCCGCCCATGATTTTCCGGAATCTGTTTCCATCTATGACGTGCATACTCGGCGTAGGAATTGATCCAGGAACCCAGAAGAAATAGCAGGACTCCAATCGCGCCTGCAGCTCCTAGTGGAATCGGATTTGTGCCGGCGGTTAGGCAGAGCAACAAGTAGATGCACAGAACCCACGTAGCTATAAGGGCCGCCTCACTCCATTTTAGTGCGCGCTGCAAAAATGCGAATTGCGTGAAAAGAAGACGCACAAAATAGACGGAGAGTGCAACGACGAGACAGAGCCGCCGCTTTTCATCGCCCAGCCGCCAGGTATGTCCAACAGAAGTGCCAATGGCCGGAATGCCTCCGCCCAACAACAACCACCAGGCCACGGCAACACACAATCCAATTACCAGAGTCAGAAATGCTCGCTGGGCCATCGAGCTTCCGCGGGCTGCATAGATGTCTCTTCCGGGAACCCTATCCATCCTTCAGTTCTCTGTTCTCGTCTTCGCAAAACCAAATTGCCTCCGTGACCGGGAAGGAGGAGGGAAGCAACGTTACGCCGCCGAGCGCTTCTTCCCCGACTCCTTATGTTCGGCCAGCAGCAGCGATTCGCGGATGGGCTTCTCGTGCAGCAACAGCTCCGTCGCCTTCAGGTTCGCGTTGGCATGGAACCACTCCTGCACGAGATTGCCGTGCAGCAGGTTCAGCAGCGCCAGCAGCGACATCCCCTGGTGGTGCGCCATCCACTCGCGCACCAGCGCCGGCTTCTTCAGCGACTTCTGATAATCGCCCGCTTCATAGAATCCGTAGGCGCCCACCCAGCCCATGCTCTGCATGCGCTTCAGGTTCTTCAGCGCTTCCAGCTCGTCGATCATCAACGCCAGGAATGTCGAATAGGGCGAGATCACCGGTCCCGCAATCGCGTCCCACTTCAACGCGATCGAAGGCATGCCGAACGCTAGATAGTGATAATGCCCCTGGTCATCCTTCTCCGCATATCCGCATTCGGAGATGCCCCACGGTATATTGCCGTGCTCCCGCGCAAACGCGCGCTGGATCGCCACCACGTTGTCGAGCGTGCGCGTTACCAGCGTGTCCGGGTAAGAGCGCATCCACAAGGCGGGCATCAGGTACTCGAACATCGTGCCTGTCCAGGAGATCAGTGCCGGCCTTCCGTACGCCACCGTATGGATGCGGCCCAGCTTGAACCAGCTCTGCTGCGATGCATCGCCGCGCGCTACTGCGACAAACGCGCCGATGCGCGCCTCCGAGCACAGCAGGTCGTAGCAGGCTTTGTGCAGTGCCTCCGTCTCCACCATGTAGCCGATCGAAAGGATCCCTCGGGAGGGCTCAATGAGCCATGCGAAATCCATCAGTGCGGCGCACTGCTCGGCGCGATGCGTCAGCAGCTTCAGGCGCTCCGTCATGGCCGCCTGCCGCTCGCGCGCCATCGGCAGCAGTGAGCGCAGCTTTTCGATCAGGTAAATCTCCGCCTGGTCCACCGCCTTGCCGCTCCACGCGCGCTGCAGCCGCCCGTCCAGCTCGTCGATGTAGGCCACGCCCCGCCCAATCGCAACCGTTCCATCATCCTTGAGCACCGATTCCAGCGGCAGATATTCCCGGTCCAGCCAAGGCCTGTAGTCATGCACCAGCATGCACACCGCATCGATGCGGCGCAGCAGTTCGGCCAGCCACCACTCCGCCTCGGTGTGAGTTTTATCGGTCAGCGGGAAGACCCGGCCGTCCTCTCCGCGCACCCGGTCGAAGGCCGGGGACAACTGCGCCGCGTAGCACCAATCGAGCCAGGGCCGCAGCTTGTCGTCCTCTGGCGTGGGCGGCAGCTCTGCTGGGCTGGCGTCCAGAGTAGCCAGGAGCCGAAGCTGATCGCGAATGCCCGACCACAGCCGCGCTTCGATTAGCGGCTGCTGCAGCATCGCCTCAGCGCCGGAGCGCAGCGTATAAAACGATGCGGCCAGGTTGCCGCTGTCCACCGAAGAGATCACGCGCGGGTGGATCGGCTCGAGCGTCCGCGTGTCGTACCAGTTGTAGATGTGTCCGTTCCGCTTCTCCATGCGGTCGTACGTATCCAGGCTGCTGTGGCTCAGCGTTACGAATTCCGGTGCCGTCAGATAGCCGAACGTATGCGCTGCCTGTCGCGCATTCAGCAGCAGGCCGAAGTTGGTGGGCGACACCCGCGCCGCCTCAAACAGCTCGTCTTCCTCCACGTTGTCCGGCACCAGATAGTTGTGGGCCGCGCCGCCATACTCATAGAAGAAGCGCCATGTGCGCAGCGCCATCTCCTGCAGGAACTCCCGCTCCGTCACGCTCAGGTGATGCCGCTCCTCGCGCGGCGGCTTGTTCAGCCATGCCGTGATGGCGCTCTCAAACAGCCACAGCACCAGCAGCGGCCCTGCCACGATCAGCGACTGCCAGCGTATCAGCGCGACCACGATCGCCAGCCCGATGGTGAACAGCGGAGTAACCTGCAGATAGCGATCGACCGGCGTCGTCTTGGCTCCGGTCTCTTCCGCCTGCGCCGCTGTCTCCCACTCCAGCAGCCGCTGCCCGGTGATGAAGCGGCGTACCAGCGAACGGGTGATCGCATCCAGCGCCATCAATGTCTGGTGCGGCAGAAACGCCAGGTTGATTACCGTGATGATCAGGTTCTGCCCGAAGCCGGCGAAGGCCTCCTGCACCTCGCCCTTTTGTGGGCTGGCCCATGCGCGAGCCACGCTGAAGACCAGCGACACCAGGCTGGGAGCGAAGAGCAGGATCAGGGTCACCAGAGTCCAGTAGAGTGGACCCCCCGGCAGCCCCAGCCATCCCGCCACCAGCAGGATCAGCGTCATCGTCTCCACCAGCGAGCGGCGCAGGTTGTCGAAGATCTTCCATCGCGAGATGTTCGAGATCGGGTTCTTCACCATGCGCCCGCTCTCGTCCGGCACCTTGCCGAAGAGCCACTGTGCGATCTGCCAGTCACCGCGGACCCAGCGATGCTGCCGCCGCCGGTAAGCGCTGTAGTGCGACGGATAGTCGTCGATCACCTCGATATCGGTCGCCAGCCCAGCGCGCGCATACGCGCCTTCGATTAGGTCATGGCTCAGCAGGGCATTGCGCGGGAAACGGCGGTCCAGCACTGCATGCAGCGTGTTGACCTCGTAAATGCCCTTGCCGGTAAAGATGCCCTCGCCGTAGAGGTCCTGGTACGCATCGGAAACGGCGCGCGTGTAGATATCAAAACCCGTCTGCCCGGAGTAGATCGCCGCCAGCCGCGACCGCGATGCCGAGCTCACGCTCACCCCCACCCGGGGCTGCAGGATGCCGTAACCTTCGGTGACAATACGCGACTCCGGATCGATCACCGCGCGATTCAACGGGTGCCCCATCGCGCCCACCATCGCATGTGCCGTGCCGCGTGGCAGTTGGGTGTCCGAATCCAGCGTGATGACGTAGCGCACCGTGCGCAGCACGTCCATGTTGCCGACCTTCACGGGAAAGCTGTCGAACTCGCCGCGGATGAATTTGTTCAGGTCCAGTAGCTTGCCGCGCTTGCGTTCCCAGCCCATCCACACGCCCTGCCGCGCGTTGAAGATGCGGTGCCGGTGCAGCAGATAAAAGCTGCCGCCGGAGTGGCTATCGCCATTCTTCTGGGCGTAGCGTGAGTTCAGATTGTTGATAAGCCCGACCGCCAGCTCCACCAGCGGATCGGTATCATTCGGCCGCGGTCTCGACACCGAGTCCGGCAGATCGCTCAACAGCGCGAAGTGGAGATTCGGGTCCTGGTTCGCGAGATACCGTACCTCCAGGTCTTCGATCAGCTCTCGCACCTGCTTCTCCGTCAGCAGCAGCGTGGGAATCGCCACCAGGGTCGTCAGCTCCGGCGGCAGCCCCTTCGGGAACTCCAGCTTCGGCAGTCCCACCGCCTTGAAGAGCGCCGCGACCATGTTGTTCACCAGATCGACCGCGCCCTGCGCTGTCGGGATCAGCAGGAAGAGAAACGCTGCCGTCAGGCCGCCGACGATGGAATAGTTCGGCACCAGCGGAACCATGATGGCCCCGATCAGCACCACGGTCAGCATCAGAATGCCAAGGATGTAGACATCGTCTGCATTGCGCCGGGCAAACATGCGCACACGATCGATCCACCGCGGCCGGTAGCCGACTTCCGCAGCCAGCAGCGGGAATCCCTTGTCGATCAGGTAATAGCCCACGTGCGTGCGCCGCGCTGCCTGCCGTGGCGCCGTGTTCTCTGGCGCGGGACGCTGGGCCAGCCGCAGCGCGGTCTGGGCCACTTCAAGCTCCGACAGATCCGAGTGCCGCGCAATCTCCGAGACCCGCTCGCGATAGCGCTCGCGGCTGTCGAAATCCATCCGTGGATAGGAACCCACCGGGTCCTGTCGCAGCACCGCATTGAAGACCACCAGCCCCTCGATCATTTGCGCCCAGTTCGCATAGATCGCGTTACGGATCCCATCAAAGCGTGCGGCCAGCAGTCCTTGCGCCGCCAGGTCGAATGCGTCGGGGTCTTCGATCTGTGACTTCGCCTGCGTCAGCACCTCTTCCACCAGCAGGAACTTCACTGCCGTCGGGAAGGCCCACAGCTCGCGCAGCGTCAGCGGGTCTGCCTTCTGCACTTCCTCCAGGAACCAGACCACCCACGCGCTGTCCCAGCGCGACTCGGATGCCTTGAGATATGTATCCGCTACAGTGACGATGCGCGGTTCGTCGCCCTCACGCGGGCGTACCACTACCGGCAGCCGCGTCAGCCGCCTGCGGATCGAATACATCTCGTCCAGCGCGGACTGCAGCAGCCGCGGATTCTCACGAAGTTCCAGTAGCGGATCGAGCGGCTCGCCTGGCTTGTAGGTCGGCATTGGTCGCCGGTCCAGCTCATTGAAGACCTGTCGGTATGTAGAGTGGGCGGCGGTAATCCGCCGGCCGAAGATGTCCCCCTGCGGCGCGCGGGCGACTTGCCACTCCTGCGAAGCCAATTGAGCCGCATGGCGCATCTGCGCCTCGGTCCGTTCAATCTTCGGCGCCGGTACCTTCGCGACAACCGGAAGCTCCGCCTCGGCCGTCTCGCCTGTCTTCGCGTCAATATTCGTGTCGATCTTGGACTGCTGGGCCTCTTCCGCCGGTGCGGGAGGCGCCGTCGGCGCAATCTGCTCCGGAGGAACCGCCGCGGCATTCTCTGCCGCGGGCAGCGTCGGCTCTCTCTCGATTTCCCCTCTTCGGGGTTCTACGTTCGATACCTTTTCTGTCATCGATAACTCGCTGCCTGCATCTCGAACATTCCCGCATATCTTCCGCCCAGCGCCATCAGCGTCGCGTGCGTGCCTTCCTCCACCAGCTTGCCGCCCTCCAGAACTACGATGCGGTCCGCCATGCGCACCGTCGAGAAACGATGCGAGATCAGCAAGGCCATCTTGCCTTCGGTAAGCTCGGCAAAGCGCTCGAAGACCTCCAGCTCGCTCCGCGCGTCCAGCGCCGCCGTTGGTTCATCCAGGATCAACAATTGCGCGTCGCGCAGATAGGCTCGAGCCAGCGCTACTCGCTGCCACTCCCCGCCTGAAAGCTCCACCCCGCCCTCGAAGCGCCGCCCCAGCATCTGGTCGTAATGTGCCGGCAGCTTCGCCACCACGCTCGCTGCCAGGCTCTTCTCCGCCGCGCGCTCAATCTCCTGTGCGGTGGACTCGTGCTCCACGCGCCCAACGCCGATGTTCTCGCGCGCCGTCATCTCGTAGCGCATGAAGTCCTGGAAAATCACTCCCATTTCGTGGTGCAGATCGTCCAGATCGTACTCGCGCAGATCGACGCCATCCAGCAGGATCTGTCCTTCGGTCGGGTCGTAGAGCCGCGTGATCAGCTTCACCACCGTTGTCTTGCCCTGGCCATTCTCGCCGATCAGCGCAATGCGCTCGCCCGGTCGCAACCGGAAGTTAAAGTTGCGAAGCACCCGCCGTTCCGTTCCGGGATAGGCAAAAGAGACATTTCGAAATTCGAAGCCCTGCTGGATCGGCCGCGGTACTTTCAACCCGCCCGTCTTCGACTCCACCGTTGGCTTCATCTCGAAGAAGGCCAGCAGGTCGGTCAGGAAGAGCGCCTGGTCCGCCACGCCCGAGGCCAGCGAGAAAACCTGCTGCAGGTTCGAGCTGGACTGGATGATGGCGTTGGTCAACAGGGCGTATACACCGATGCCCGAGTAGTGCCCGCTGATGGCGCGCCAGATCACAAAGACGTACGCCCCGTAGTAGCCGAGCGTCGCAATGATGCCCAGCAGGCCGCCGGCGATCAGCTTCTTGCGCGAGAGCGCAACGTTCTCTTCGTAAATATGCTTCGACAGCGCATTGAAGCGGCCGGTGAAGAACTCGCTGAGATTGAAGAGCTTCAGCTCTTTTGCGCCTTCCCGGCTGCCCGCGGTCTGCCGCAGGTAGTCCATTTGTCGCTTGGCCGGGGTCTGGCGGAAATTCAACGCGTAGCGCAGGAAAGCAAAGTGCGTCTCACCCAGGAAGGTCGGCAGCACACCGAGTGCCAGCAGCAGCAGCAGCCAGGGTGAGTAGTAAAAAAGAATGCTGGCCCAGATCACGGTGGTCAGGGATTGTTGCAGCAGACGGCCCATCTGCTGGATCATCGCCAGCCGGTCGGTGGCTTGGACTCTCGCGCGTTCGAGCCGGTCATAGAAGACAGGGTCTTCGTAGGTGGTCAGGTCAAGCTGCGCTGCCTGCTGCATCACCTGCACGCTCACATAATGCGTGTAGCGGTCGGCCAGCAGGCTGTCGGAGTAATCAATTCCACGGCTCAATAGGCCGACAATCACGTTCAGCACGACTTCGCCGCCAACCGCCCACCAGAAGTAGTGCGGCAGCCCTTTGTGCAGGATCGCGTTTTCGACCCCGTTGAGGATCCAGGCTGCAACCACCCCAATGCCGGCGGGGAGAGCAGCCACCACGACGCGGAGAATGAGGCCCCACGTCACCACCGCGCGCCCTGACTGCCAGAGGATGCCAAGCACGGGCGGCACATTGCGCAAAGCAGCAAGCCGCTCGCGCCATGCGCTCGAGGTGGACTGAGGGTGGCCTTCCGTCATAGAGGCAGAGACTGCAAGTACTTGCTTCGCTTGTCCTTTGTTGGCTTGCGATGGGATGCATCAGGAAGTTACCACGTTGGCTCGAGAGCAACACCTTCCGCCCGGAACTTCAATATTCCCACTAACATCGAACTAGGATGGAACGCACCCTCCCGGAAACCCGGCAAGAGCAGCATCCGGCTCCCAGCCAGCGCCTCATCCCGCTGCTCGGTCTCGCTACGGGCATCACCGTCTCGGCTCTCTACTTCAACCAGCCTCTGCTCATCGACATGGCGCGCAGCCTGCACGTTACCGAGGCCCAGATGAGCCACGTCGCCGTCGCCGCGCAGGCCGGCTATGCCATCGGGCTGCTCTTCTTTGTACCGCTCGGCGACGTTCTGGAGCGCCGCAGTCTCATCCTCAAGATGATCGCCGGCCTGGTCATCGCCATGCTCGTCACGGCGGTCGTTCCTTCCTTGCTTCCCATGGTGCTCGTCACCCTCGTTACGGGCGCGTTGGCCGCGGTCACCCACGTTCTGTTGCCGATGGCGGCCGAGATCGCCACGCCCGCCAATGCCGGACGCGCCGTCGGCTCCGTGATGACCGGCCTGCTGCTTGGCATCCTGCTCAGCCGCACTTTCTCCGGATGGATTGCCGATTGGCTTAACTGGCGCTCCGTCTTCGTGATCGCATCTGTTATCGCCATCGCCCTGGCCTTCTTCCTCCGTCGCGCTCTGCCGTTGCTGCCGCCGCGCGCGCCCATGCCGTATCTCCAGGCGCTCCGCTCGCTGTGGACCATCTTCCGTACTCAGCCTCTTCTGGTCGAATCGGCCACCGTGGGTGGGCTGGTCTTCGCTGCCTTCAGCGCCTTCTGGACCACGCTCGTTTTCCTGCTTGGCTCGCCGCACTACCACCTCGGCGCGGGAATCGCCGGCAGCTTCGGCGTCCTTGGAGCGATAGGCGCATCGGTGGCGCCGATCGCCGGCCGGCTCGCAGACCGCTACGGCTCGCGCTGGGTCATCTCGATTGGACTTTCGATCCTCATTCTCTCGTGGGTGGTCACCTGGGCTCTCGGCTATCACATCGCCGGACTAGTTATCGGCGTCCTCATGATGGACGCCGGCGCACAGACCACCCAGGTCAGCAATCAGACCCGCATCTTCGCCCTCGCGCACTGCCCTGGCACCGCCTATGGCGCGCGCAGCCGCATCAACACCGTTTACATGACGACCTACTTCATCTTCGGCGCGCTCGGGTCCTATCTGGGCGCGCATGCATGGGAACGCTGGCAGTGGTCCGGCGTCTGCGGCCTGGGCTTGCTGCTGCTCGCAATAGCCGCCGCCCGCCACGCCTACGGTACATTCCGCAACCGCAACCGCGAAGAGATCTGCCACGACGAAATCGAAGTAGCGCTGGCCAAGGAAGCTATCGGCGGATGAGCACGGCCCTCAAGCTGCTGCAGGTATCCGTCCCTTTAACTCCAGGAACCATTGCTCAATGGTTCGCCGCGAAAGGGCCGCAATCGTGATCGCCACGCCGTTCGCAATCAGAAAGCGCATCACCATGCCGCCTGGAGTATGCAGAGGTGCCTCACCCGCAAGCCGGTCATAGATCATTAGGCAAAGCGCGTGAATCAAATACAGCCCGTAGCTGATCTCACCGAAGAAAAGCAGGAACCGTAATCCTCGCGGCACGCTGCGGTTGCGGAATAGGTAGAGCGCGCCGATCATCGCTCCCGCGCCCAGACACAGGAAGCAAGACACGCCGAGGCTCGTGCCCAACCCGCCGCGCAGCTGATGTACCGACGCCAGGATCAGTACGCCGCCCGCTCCCGCGGCAATCAGCCAGCCGCCCAGCGCTGTGAATTGTCGCAGTGATACTCGCGGCATTCGCACCACCAGCGCCAACCCGGCGCCCATCGCCAGATTGTCTGCAAACATCCAGGTCCTGCTGTTCGGCACCCCGGCAAATAACCGGTGCCGGTCAAGCAGCCAGCGCAGCAGCGGACACGCAAGCAGCAACGCGCAGCAAATCATCAGAACCGTTCTGCGCGTCAGCCGCCGCTGCAGGATCGGCCACAGCAGGTAAAACTGTTCCTCCACCGCCAGCGACCACAGCGGACCGTAGAACGCAAAGCCCGGCGCTAGAAACAGGCCGGGCACATTTGCGAGAAAGAAGAGGCAAACCAGAATGTACGGCAGATGAACGAAGCCAAGAACCCAGATCAGCAGCAGAGTCGCCAAATACGCGGGGAGAATGCGCAGGGCGCGCCGAGTATAGAAACGTCTGTAATAGCGCTCCTTCCCCACACAATCCTGCAGCAGCCCTGTAATGAGAAATCCCGAAAGGATGAAAAAAAGATTGACGCCGAGCCAGCCCCACCCGGTCAAGTGATACAGAAACGCAACCGGCCGCTTGGGCAGTGCCAGCCGTGGCGCGCTGAACGAAAACCCGTGATAGAAGATCACTGCAAGAATCGCGACGCCCCGCAGCAAATCGAGACCCGGCATATGCGGGGTAAGCACGGCGGATGCCCGCTCCTCGTTCCGTGCGGCTGTGGGTGCAGGCATGAGAGTGTCAGGAAATCCGCTCTCTCATTGCAACCGCAACAGTCGGTCGCAGGCATCACGCAAAGCCTCATCCTGCTTGGCAAAGCAGAAGCGCAACAGATTCTCCCCGCGCCCTTTGCTGTAGAACGCCGAGCCCGCTACGGCAGCCACTCCAGTCTTCTGGAGCAGCGCTCGAGCCTTCTCCCGCGCCGTCACGCCCGGTAAAATCGTCGCATCCGCCAGCACGTAATACGCGCCATCCGGCACAGAAGGCGTCAGCCCTACCTCGTTCAGCGCCGAGCACAGCAGGTCGCGCTTTTTCTGATAATCACTCGACATGTGCCGGTAGAATTCCGCATCAAGCTGCGCCAGACCAGCCGCGGCGCCGTATTGCGCAGGAGATGGCGCACAGACATATGTCAAATCGTGGAAGTAGCCGATCGACGGAATCCACTTTGCATCTGCCGCCAAATATCCAATCCGCCAGCCGGTGATGGCGAAGGTCTTCGAGAAGCCTGAGATGGTGATCGTCCGTTCCGCCAGTCCGGGCAGGGACGCCGCGCTCACGTGCTTCGCTCCGTCGAACAGAAAATACTCGTAGATCTCATCTGTCAGCAAAAAGAGCTCGTGTTCCAGCGCAATCTCGCCGATCGCCTCAATCTCCGCGCGCGTAAACACCTTCCCGCATGGATTCGACGGCGTGTTGATCAGGATCGCCCGCGTCTTCGGCGTGATCGCAGCGCGCAGCGCATCGACATCCACCTCCCATGTCGCCGCCGCGAGCGGCTGCGGCACCGGCTTGATGCGCAGCGTGAGCATCGTGTTCAGGTGGTAGCCGTAGAACGGCTCGAAGAGAATGATCTCGTCGCCCGGATCGAACAGCGCCAGGCACGCGGCATACATCCCTCCTGTCGCGCCTGATGTCACCAGCACCTGTGTATCGGGATTGGCCTGAACTCCGTTATACGACGCCAGCTTGCTGCTGATCGCTGCGCGCAGCGGCGCAATGCCGTCCAGCCGCGTGTAGATGTTGTGCCCCTGATGGATGGCCCCAATCGCCGCCTCGCGCACCGGCGCCGGCAGCTCCGTGTCGCACACACCTTGCGCAAGGTTCACGCCGCCGACGCGATCGCATTCCACCGTCATCGAACGGATCTCAGATTGAACAAGGTGCGGAGCGATCTCGCTCAGATGCAGGCGGCTTTGCGTGGCTTGAGGCATAGACACATTAGAGCCTCTATCACTGCCGCATGTCACCTATGTCGTCAACGCGACCACCTGCTGCACGGCACGATGTGCCTCCATGATGGAAGCGCGATGGTCCATAATCCCCGACAGATCGGAGTTCGCGAACGCGATCCGTCCAAACGGATGCCGCCGCATCAGCTCCGCAGGCGGGCGTTTGCCATCAGTGCCGAAGAAAAAACCTGGCTGCGGCGCAAGGTAAGCATGGCCCCAGCGATTCAGAATGATGCCGGCAATATCGCGCCGCTCATCGAATCCCTGCCTGCCGAACATGCCGGCGAACTGCTCACGAATCTGTTTCTCATACGCGCTGAATGGGGTAGTCATCATCTGGTAGCGTCCCGTATTCACCTGCTCGGGCAGCGATTTGCCCGGATTCGCAAAGAGGATCTTCAGCGTCAGCACCGTCGGGCTGTCGGGTGAAAGCGCCGTCGCACCGCCGCCAAATGTAGCCACGCGCCGGATCGCCATGTAATTGCCGATGCCGTCGAACCACTGGCACTGACTGATGCCCAGCTTCGCCAGAAAGCGCCAGTTGCGCACCGCGACATTCGCCATGATGCAAGGCGCCCGGAAGAACTGCGCGTAGGCGTGGCGATATTCTGTCGGCAGATCGCGAATGATCGAGTTGATGGTCCAGTTGCCGTTCGCCATAATCACCGATCGCGCCCGCACGCGATGCAACCGCCCATCACGCAGATAAATAATGTTGACGTGCGGCGATCGCGCCGCCGCGCCTTCGTGCTCCAGCGAAATCACCGTTGAGCGCAGACGAATCCGTGTCGCTTGGTGCGGCTGATCCAGCGCACCAAAATTCACGCGCGCCTGGCAGATGCCCGCCATGGTCGCCGGTCCAGGGATCGCCGCCGGTACCAGCGC
The DNA here is from genome assembly GCA_963797895.1 of uncultured Acidobacteriaceae bacterium. Lineage (GTDB taxonomy): Bacteria > Acidobacteriota > Terriglobia > Terriglobales > Acidobacteriaceae > KBS-83. The sequence goes on along the minus strand of CAWCRD010000001.1, from coordinate 117,101 downwards.
CTTCACTACATGCCGCGCCACCCCGGCATTGCCGCCGGGAAACATCTGCGGACCTTTCTGCTTCTCCCACGGAAAGAGCAGGTCAGGAGCGTAATCCGTGTATGCCGACAGTACATCCGCGCCGATGCCGGAACCCCCTCCACTCACCTGCGAGAGATAGTGCCGGATCGTCTCGCGGCTCAGGCCGTGGCGCATCATCAGATCGTCTTCGAGCGTGATCGTATCGAGCCGCCGCGCAACCGCATCTCCGTGGCGGCGCGGCATCGGCCCGCGGTCCGGCGTGTTCTGCATGGCCAGCAGTTCGCGTTTCGCCTCAGCCGCAATCGGCGCTCCTGCCAGCTTCTTCGTCCACGGATCCACCAGCCACATGCCGTGCGGATGCGCGCCGTCGGCTTTGAAAAACAATCCGAAGTTGCTCCCGTCTCCGGCATACGGGGTCACGCCTGTCGCGATTGCGCCGGCGTTCTGCTGATATTGAAACTGCCGCGGATCGATCCCGACCGAATCATAAAAGTGCTCAAGAAAGCTTCCCGGCAGCGGCTGAAACCACATCGCCGATCCCTGACTCGCGATCAGGCGCTGTCCATCCACGTTGAACTCATTGCGCTTCGCCTCTCCGCCAAAGATCGGATGATTTTCCAGCACCAGGCAGGAGTTCTTCGTTCCTGCGGCTCGCCGATAAAACAGCGCCGCCGCAAGACCGCTGATGCCGCCGCCCACAATCACGCAGTCATAGCTCTCGCCCGTGTCTTCAATCCCTGCCTTGGTCAGATCGAAGCTGTGATCGCGAATCGTGTGGCCGTCGGCCATCACCTGGTGCGTGTTGCCATTCGCGCCGGCGTAGTCCCCGACCCCGGATGTGCCGTTCCAATCCTCCGCAGCCATCAGTTGAAACGGACACGTGGCAGAAACCAGCGCCGCGCCAGACGCCAGCAGCGTTCCGTTCAGAAAATCCCGGCGGGTAATCGTCTCAGCCATTCCGAATAGCACACAGCATAAACGGAATTTCCACCTCCGCCGGGCTTGAGAGCGGGATACGGGCTATCCGGCGCGTGTCAGCCGATAAAAGCGGCTCTGCTCTTTGGTCGCCGGGCGTCCGCCAACGACGCTGCGCAGCAGCTCAACCTCGGCCTGCATCGTGCGCGCGGCTTCCTTGCGATCCGCATAGCGCCTTCCTGCCGTTGCGAAGATCACTCGCGCCTTCAGATCGCGCTGTCCCAGCGTCCGCACGAGATGCAGGCCAAAGACATCCTCGCTGTGGTACGCCAGCGACGCCTCGTCCGCTGTGCTGCTCGCATAGCCGATCGCCGCCGCTGTCACCAAAGCCCTTGTCCGCACAGCCGGCTCAAAGAAGCCTGAGCGGAAGCGAAGCACGGAGCGGCCATCGCTCGACGTCCCTTCCGGGAAAAGCACCACCGGCACGCCTGCGCTCAGCGCCTTTTCCATCAATGTCGTCGCGCCGCCGTTTGCTCCATGCCGCTCACGGTTCACATAAATTGTGCCGCCCATGGTGGCAAACCTGCCGAAGACCGGCCAGTCCCGCACCTCTTGTTTGGCCACAAAACAACATGGCATCAGCGACGCATACGCCAACACATCCAGATAGCTCAGGTGGTTCGACACCAAGAGCCCGTCGAGCGGCGGATCGCCCTCCGCCGTGACCTCCGCGCCCATCCGCCTCAACACTGTGCTGGCGGCGTCCTGAAGCCAGTTGGCACGATCGCGCGTGGTGAAGGCTCCACCTCGTCGCAGAAGTCGCATGCCGAACTCTGCCGCGACCTCCGCGAGCCCTGCACCCAGCAGAGTCGTCCTCAGGCCGGAGTGAAATCGATCAGAGTAGGGAAGTGTGCTCATGGCCTGCAAAGAAAGCGACTGCGTGCCGTCGCGCTCAGCTCGTGCATGTCGTGCAGCGTCAGAAAGTCGATGGTCCCGAAGGTGCGGTCCCATGCCGGCTCGCTGCAGATCCGCGCTCCTACTGCCAGATAGGTCCGCAGCAGCTTAGGCACTTGTGCATCCGGCACTGCAGTATCGCTCAGCGGCGCGGGCAGGCGGCACTCCTGCACAGGTGTGGTCCGCAGCTCCGGTGCAGCCAGGAATGGTGCGAGCTGGTGGTACATCGCCCATCCCGTAGCCGCGTCCTGCGACGGAACCGATGAGCACCCGATCAGATATCGCAGCCCATGATGCTGCGCATACTGCGCGATGCCGCGCCACAGCAGCGTCAGCACCTCACTCGAGCGATGCTCCCGTTCGATGCACGCGCGTCCCAGCTCCAGCAGTTCCGGCCGCAACGGCTCGAAGGGGGTGAAGTCGAACTCCTGCGCGCTGTAGTATCCCAGCCGGCGCCACGCCGCGATCCCACTCTGCATTCGGTAGGTGCCTACGATACGTCCGGTAGCCTTCTCTTCGACAAGCAGGTGCTCGCACACAGCATCAAAGGCGTCCTGGTCCATCCCGTTCGCATAGGACTCAGCCAACCCTTCACCCAGTTCCAGGTTGAAGACGCGAAATCGCAGCCGGCATGCCGCTGCGCGCTCCGCCTCGGTCGCCGCCAGCCGCAGGCGATAGCTGCGCAGATCGCAGCCGATCCAGTCCGGCTGAATCCGGCTTCCCCATCCCGGATCGAGAATCGCAAGTGCATCCTGCAGACCGGATCGCGCGTCGGGAGAATATGTGGTGTTCACAACCCCATGCTTGCGGGCTTCCTCGAAAACTGTGCAAATTGCCCATGATTTTTCCGTGAAGGGGCGTGCCACTTATGGTGCATTTCGTCTGCGCTCGTCCATCAACTTGTGCGACTGCCGCTTTCCCGTCACATCCAAAGACCTATGGCTCTCCAGCTACTCGCAATCGTCGTCCTCGGCCTGATGTGCGGCAGCGAGCTGAACGTCGCGGCCTTCGGCCATCCCACATTGAACCGGCAGATCACGGATGTGCACATCCCGGTGCGCGCCTCCTTCGCTACGCTCTTCGGCCGCGTCATGCCATTCTGGATGATTGCTTCCACATTGCTGAACCTGCTGCTCCTGTTTCCCTTCGCGCATCTCGGTGTGCTCGCAGGCCATCTGGCGCAGGCGGCCTTCGCCATCCAGCTTTTCGCCATACTGTTCTCGCTCGTCGGCCCCGTCCCCATCAACAACCGCGTCAAGCTCTGGACACCCGCCAATCTGCCCGCCGACTGGCGCGCGCAGGAGCGCCGCTGGGACCTCTACCACTGGGTCCGCACCGCGGGCCTCATCGTCGCCTTCGCTCTGCTCATCCTCAGCGCACTGCATTGAGGTGACGAACATCGTCTTCGTCCTTCAACATGCACCGCCCAGACCTGCACTATGATTCAAGTCGTCGCGTGCATTCTTTTCTCGCCGCCCGGATTTCCAACGCAAGGAGTCTCCACACCATGACCACGACATCCACCTCTCTTCAAGCCATGTCGCTTCTCGAACTCCCGGCGTGGAAGGCGCTCCAGAAACATTCCGCCGAAATTGCGGAGACAACTCTGCGGCAGCTTTTCGATCAGGATCCCGAACGCGGAACCCGCTTCAATGCAGAAGCCGTAGGACTCTTCCTTGACTATTCGAAGAACCGCATCACCGGTGACACGATCAAGTTGCTCCTCCAACTTGCGGAAGAGCGCGGCCTCAAGGACCGCATCGTGGCGATGTTCCGTGGCGACAAGATCAACGTTACGGAGAACCGTGCCGTCCTGCACATCGCACTCCGCGCCCCGAAGACTGAATCCATCAAGGTCGATGGGGAAGACGTCGTCCCGGGCGTGCACGCCGTGTTGGATAAAATGTCCGCCTTCTCCGACAAAGTTCGCAGCGGCACATGGAAAGGCCACACCGGCAAGCGCATCCGCAATATCATCAACATCGGTATCGGCGGCTCCGACCTCGGCCCGGTCATGGCCTACGAAGCGCTGAAGTACTACTCGCAGCGCGATCTCACCTTCCGCTTCGTCTCGAACGTGGACGGCACCGATTTCGTTGAAGCCGTCCGCGACCTCAGCGCGGACGAAACACTCTTCCTCGTCGCCTCCAAAATCTTCACCACGCTCGAGACCATGACCAACGCGCACGCCGCACGCGCCTGGGCATTGAAAGGTCTAGGCGGAGATGAGTCCGCTATCGCCAAGCACTTCGTCGCCATCTCCACCAATGCGAAGGAGGTCGCGAAGTTCGGCATCGATACGGAAAACATGTTCGGCTTCTGGGACTGGGTTGGCGGCCGCTACTCCATGGACTCGGCTATCGGCCTCTCCACCATGCTCGCCGTCGGCCCGGACAATTTCCGCGCCCTGCTCAGCGGCTTCCATCAGATGGACGAGCACTTCCGCACCACGCCATTCGAGAAGAACCTTCCCGTCCTGATGGGCCTGCTCACCGTCTGGTACACCGACTTCTTCGATGCCCAGACGCAGGCCGTCCTGCCCTACGAGCAATATCTGAAGCGCTTTCCCGCGTATCTCCAGCAACTCACTATGGAGAGCAACGGAAAGCACGTCACGCTCGACGGCAAGCGCGTCGAAACCCAGACCGGCCCGGTCTACTGGGGCGAGCCGGGCACCAACGGCCAGCACTCCTTCTATCAACTCATCCATCAGGGAACGCGGCTCATCCCCTGCGACTTCATCGGTTTTCTCAAGACCTTGAACCCGCTCGGCGAGCAGCACGCCATGCTCCTCGCCAACGTTTTCGCGCAGGCCGAGGCACTGGCCTTCGGCAAGACCGCCGAGCAGGTCAAAGCCGAGGGCACCGCGGACTGGCTCGTTCCGCATCGCGTCTTCGAAGGCAATCGCCCCTCGAACACCATCCTCGCCGAGCGCCTCACGCCGGAGATTCTCGGCAAGCTGGTCGCGCTCTACGAGCACTCCGTCTTCACTCAGGGCGCTATCTGGAACATCGATTCCTTCGATCAGTGGGGCGTCGAGCTGGGCAAAGTTCTGGCCCAGAAGATCATCGGCGAACTCGCCAGCCCAACCGAGCCCAAGATGGCCCACGACAGTTCCACGACAAACCTGATCCGCAAATTCCGCAAAGGCAGTCTCAGCTGAGACTCTGCCCCTGCGATCCACTGCATGTTTGTGATCCTGAGCAACGCGAAGGACCTGCAGTTTGTCTGCCCAGCAAGTCGCGCATGATAACCGATCCGGGTGCCCCATCCTACGAAGTAGGGTGGGGTAGTTCCGCAGCCATCCAGTCGACCCGAAGGCCAACCGATATCCCTCGCAACTCACCCTCTCGCGCCATTGCCGAGTGCCGCGCAGGAGCTTCTAATCCAGCCACATCCGGCCCTTTCCGGCACCAGGGATGACCGCAACTATCTCTGTACCCTTGGGTTTATGCGACTGAGGACGCGCTTCGCGCGTCACAAGAAGTACAGAAAAGGGGAGTACACCCTATGGATTCCGCCCAACCAGCCTTTCGCCTCTCCCGCACAGCGGCTGTCCGTCTTTCGTTTGTGCTTAGCCTTGGTCTCACCGGCGCTGCGACCTGGGCCGCGGCGCCGTCTCTCTACGCGCAGCAGAGCGTGCGCACCGATCTCGCCATTCAGTCCGATGTCCTCAAAGTCCTGAGCAGCTATCCCGATCTCAGCGGCGAGCACATCACAGCCACTGCTCGGGGCGGCATCGTCACACTCGGCGGCACTGCCAACTCGGAGACGACGAAGAACCAGGCTCAGGTCGTTGCCGCCACCGTCGACGGGGTCCGCTCGGTAGTGAACAACGTCACGGTCACAGGCGGCGGTGCCTCTGCGCAGGCCAGCGCCGAAGACCCGTCCGACAGGAACAGTGCTCCCGATGTTCCGGAGAACCAGCCGGTACAGGCGCAGTCCACCGACCCCAATCAGCAGCAGGCCCCGTACACGCCTCAGCAGCAGCCGCAGCCCGGTTCCAGTGGCAACTGGGGACAGGCAGGCCCGCCTCCCGACGCGCAGAATGGCGCGATCCCGCCGCCGCCCCAGGAGAACCAGCAATCCGGCCAGTCCGCCAATCAATATCCAATGCAGGATCCCGCGGACGACAACAATGCCCCGCCGCCCCAGCAGCCGTCGTATCAACAGCCGCGGCCCGCGTACGGACCGCCGGCCGGTCAGTATGCGCCGCCGGCGCAGCAGGGATATCCGCAGTATCAGCAGCCCTACGGACAGAGCCGCCCGTATGTGGCTCCGCACCTGGCATCCACGCCGCTTACCATTCAGCCCGGTACGCTCTTCACCGTCCGCACTTCGGAGCCCCTCGACAGCCATAAGCTGAGAGGCGGCGAGAGCTTTCAGGCCGTGGTGGCCCAGGATCTCTATCAGGGCCAGTACTTGGCGATCCCGCGCGGCGCAGTGCTGCAGGGCCAGGTAATCGGCGTAAAAAAGCCCGGCGCGCTGGCTGGTGATGCCGGCTTCGCTCTCAGAATCACGTCGCTAAACCTCGGCGGTCAGAGCTATCCCATTGCTACCGATACTTTCGCTACGGATACTCATGGCAAGGGCGGCTACACCACCGCGAATACCGTCGGGGGCGCCGCAATCGGTGCGCTGATTGGCGCGGTCGCCGGTCGCGGTCCCGGAGCGGCCATAGGCGCGGTAGCCGGCGGTGCTGCAGGCCTTGGCGCTTCCGCCGCTACCCCTGGTCCGCGCTCCATCATGCCGCCGGAGACGCTGCTCACCTTCCACCTGAAGGAGCCGCTCACCGTCAATCCGATCAGCATGGCCGAAGTGCAGCAGTTGCAGGCGTCCGTCAGGCCGCCGCAGCCGGTTCGCCGGCCGCGCCCGGCTTATCCGGCTCCCTACGGCTACTATCCCTACCCGCCGCCTCCACCGCCGCCGGGCTACTACTACCCGTATCGCTATTGGCGATAACAAACAGAAGAGGACCAGTCCACCCGACTGGTCCTCTTCTGTTTGTTGCGCTACTGACCGCCGTGTTCGCAGCTCACTCGCGCGTTCCAGTCCACGAAAGCGCCCAGCGGATTGTTTCGCCATGCCCAGACGTGCAGTTCGAAAAATGTGGGCAGGTTGAAGCGGTTCGGCGCCGCAACCAGCTGCAAGACCTGGCCCTCCAGCACCGGCGGTGTGTTGTCGTGGTTGTTGAGCCACGTCGCCGCGTCCACAATGAACTCGACACCGACCAGACGTAAACGATTCCCCTCCGGCTCGTAGATCAGCGCCTGTGGAGTCTCGGCATTCAACTCACCGTTCAGCAGCGCCCCGTTGACGTAATGGATGCCCATCGCGCCGAAGTCTGGGCCAGTAACGCAACCCAGAAACGGCCCATACCCTGCTGCCGTCGCATTGTTGACGTTCAGATACTTGCGCGTCGCGCTCTGAACAATCTGGACCAGCCTGGCTGAAACGTGACTGTCGTTGCTCATCGACATTGCATGATCTTGTGCGAGAAGCGGTGAGGCGGCGGAAACGCCCAATAGGGCGAGACACAGGCAGGCCAGGGGCGACCAGCGAATACATTTGCGGATCTTTACTGCTACAGCTTTCAATGCGGACATCGGTTTGCTTCCTTTCAGAAACCTGATTTGGTAACAGAGCCGGCCCATCTGCTGGGCAGGCGTGCGCGTGCGAACGCTCAATCGCGTCTCATTCGAGATGCGGAACGGAAAAGATTCTGTTGAAGGGCCTGGACGGAGCCGGGAAGACTGAGACCTCTGCTGGGGTCTCTTCAAAGAAGAACTTTCGATTGACACGGAGAGTAGCTGCACGAAGCGGCGCGAGCAAGACGGCGCATCTGCCATTTCAGGGGGACGATTCGGCCACTCACCTCTTAGCTTGCTTCTGCGCCATCCTCTCTGCGGAAGTAGCGCCATTCCGGGGCGATCCGGTTCCCCTATATAATCGAAGCAAATTCTGACCAGCGCGCCGCTATCAGGTCACGTCCGTCTCTTCGAGTCGTGATCTTCCGCCGCGACTGAGACTGTCCCTCCGCAAAGGTCGTCACCGCTTCATGATTCGCTTCCTGCAAAAAGATTCCAAAGCCATCAAGATCGTCTTCTGGGTCATCATCCTTGCCGCGTGCATCAGCATGGTGGTCTTTCTCGTTCCCGGCATCTTCTCCGGTGATGAGGGCGCTACCGGCTCCGGTACGTACGCTTCCATTCGACCCGCTGGTCTCCTGGGCAAGTATCTTGCCTTAGGCAGATCGCGCGACATCACCAATCAGGAAGTCACGCAGATCGCAGGCCGTATCGCGGAGCAGCGCCACTATCCGCAGCAAGCCGTTCCGTTCCTGATGCCGCAGGCAGCCCAGGCGCTCATCCAGCGGGAAATCCTGCTGCAGCAGGCGGATAAGCTGGGTCTCAAGGTCACGGCCGATGACATCCGCCGCGAATTGCGCGAAGGTCCATGGGCGATTTACTTCTTCCCCAAGGGGCAGTTCATCGGCCAGGACCGCTACGCCGACTGGGTGGACCAGCAGTTGCACCTATCTACCGCGGCCTTCGAAAAGCAGATCGGCTCGGAGCTCGAAATCAATCGCCTGGAAAGCCTGATCACCGGAGGCGTTTTTGTCTCTGACAAGGATGCAGCCGATAGCTATCGCCGCGACCACACCAAGGTCAAATTCGATTACGCCGTTTTGAATGGCGCAGACCTGCGCAAGCAGATCAACCCCACCGACGCCGATCTCCAGAAGTTCTTCAAGGAAAACGCCGCCCGCTACAAGGACGCCATCCCTGAAGCGCGCAAGGTCAGTTACATCGCCTTTACGCCCGACCAGGTGCCCGGCGGCACGCCGCAGATCACCGACCAGCAGGCGCGGCAGTACTATCAGCAGCACCTGAAGGACTACCAGGTTCCCGATGAGGTGCACGTTCGCCACATCCTCATCTCCGTTCCGCAGGGCGCGGATTCCAAGACTGATGCCGCTGCCAAGGCGAAGGCAGAAGATGTCCTGAAGCAGCTTCGTGCCGGGGGCAATTTCGCTGAGCTGGCCAAGAAATATTCCGACGACCCCGGCTCCAAGGAGCAGGGCGGCGATCTCGGCATGCAGCCGCACGGCGTCTTCGTCCCCGCCTTTGACAAGGCCGCGTTCGCGCTGAATCCGGGTCAGATCTCCGACCTGGTCAAGACGCAGTTCGGCTATCACATCCTGCAAGGCGTAGAGAAGCAGACCGCGCACACCAAGCCCTTTGAAGAAGTCCGTGGCACGATCATGGCCACCATGGTGCGCGACAAGGAAGCACAGGCCGCGCAGGCATACGCCGGATCACTCGCCAGCGAAGCGCAGAAGACCAGTCTCGCCAAAACCGCTGCCGCGCATCACCTGCAGGTCGTCACCACCGACTATCTCGCACAGGGCGCCATTGTTCCGGGACTGGCTGACAGCTCCAAGCTGATGAGCGATGCCTTCACAGCGAAGAAGGACGGGCCGCCTGCCGTTGCCTCCACTGGCGAAGGTTTCGCAGTCTTCCAGGTGGCGGATGTTCATGCCGCCCACGCCCCTACCTTCGACGAATACAAGTCGCACCTCGTCGAAGACTTCCGTGATCAGCAGCTCCCGCAGCTGCTCGCCGCAAAGACCAACGCGCTCGCCGCCGCGGCGAAGAAGGACGGCAATCTCGCCGCTGCCGCAAAACAAGTCGGCGCGGCCGTGAAGACAGAGGATTTCGTGGGCCGCGACGGCCAGGTCCCCGATCTCGGCCAGCTCGGCCAGATGGCCCCGCAGGTCTTCGACCTCGGCGATAACCAGGTCTCGAACGCAATCAACACCGGCCGCAACGGCATCGTCATCAAGGTAACCGGCAAGCAGGAGCCGGATGCCGCCGAGATTGCGAAGAACCTTCCCCAGGCGCGCGAGCAGATGGCGAACGAACGCCGCGAGGAGTTGTTCGCTGTTTATGTCACCAACATCACCCAGCAATACGAAAAGTCCGGCCGCGTCCTCATGAACAAAAAGTCACAGCAACAGCAGCCCTTGATTCCCGGATAGTCAGTTTCATCATCGGGAGCAACATCATCCGCGTCTTCGGAATCTCTTCGAGGACGCGGTTTTTTCTGCCTCTCTACACACTGGACTCCGAATGTCTCTCGATCGCTCCTCCGGCCTTCTCCTCCACATCTCGTCGCTCGACTCCGCCGGCGGCATCGGCGACTTCGGTCCTGCCGCCTTCGCCTTCGCCGATTTCCTCGCCGCCGCCAAACAGCGCCTCTGGCAGGTGCTGCCGCTCAACCCCGTTGGCTACGGCAGCTCGCCCTACTCCTCCATCTCCGCCTTCGCGGGCAATCCGCTGCTCATCTCGATGGAAGTGCTGGTCGACTGGGGCTGGCTAACCCCTGCCGAGCTCGCCGAATACGTCGCCGCGACCGGCACACATCCGGCTCGCGTTGATTTCGAGCAGGTCCGTATTGCCAAAATGCCGCTGCTGGAGCGTGCAGCCGCCCGCTTTCTCGACAGCCCCACGCCGGAGCGTCGCCAGGCCTTCGAGCAATACTGCGCCGACAACAGCACCTGGCTCGACGACTTCGTCCTCTTCAACGTCCTGCGCGGCCAGTACGCCTCCGCGGCCTGGACCACCTGGCCCGCAGAAATCGCGCATCGCCGTCCCGAGGCGCTTGCCAAACTCCGCGGCGACCTCGCCCGCGATCTCCAAATCGGGCGCGTCATCCAGTTCGCCTTCGACCAGCAATGGGAGGCTCTTCGCCGCTATTCGCTCGAGCGCGGCATCCGGTTCGTCGGCGACGTTGCGATCTTCGTCTCCTTCGACAGCGCCGATGTCTGGACCCATCCCGATCTCTTCGAGCTCAATCCCGACCTCACGCCCATCCGCGTCTCCGGTGTGCCGCCCGACTACTTCAGCGAGACCGGCCAGCGCTGGGGCAACCCTCTCTACCGCTGGGACGTGCTCGCGCAGCGCAACTTCGACTGGTGGATCGATCGCATTCGTCGCGCGCATTCGATGTATGACGTCATCCGCCTCGACCACTTTCGCGGCTTCGAAGCCTATTGGGCCATCCCTGCCGAAGAGGAAACCGCCATCCGCGGCAAGTGGATCCAATGCCCCGGCGCGAAGCTGTTCACGGCGCTCGCGGAAACTCTCGGCCCCATCCCCTTCATCGCGGAAGATCTCGGCCTCATCACGCCGGAGGTCGATCAGCTCCGCCAGCAGTTCGCCATGCCCGGCATGCGCGTGCTGCAATTCGGATTTGGCGGCCGCGGCGCGCACAATTACCTTCCGCACCGCTACGAGCCCAACACCGTCGTCTACACCGGCACTCACGACAACGACACCACCGCCGGATGGTGGGCTAACGGCGCCAATCCCCAGGAGCGCGCTGCCGTCCGCGTCTATACCGGCACCAGCGGCGACCAGCCCATTGTCTGGCCGCTCATCCGCGCCGCCGCCGAGTCCGTGGCCGACACCTGCATCTTCCCCCTGCAGGACATCCTCTCGCTCGGGTCCGAAGCCCGCATGAACACGCCCGCCGGTACTGGCGATAACTGGAGCTGGCGATTCACCCGCGGCGCCATCCGCATGGAGCACGCGGAACACCTGGCCGCCCTCACCGAACTCACTGACCGGGACTTGGTTCCCTCAACCGATCAGAAAAAATGATCGTTTCAAGCACCATATCAACCTCGGGAAATGTTCTTGACTCGACCAGGGTGCGGACTTAGATTGGCTGCGGTTTTCTGCTGATCCACATTCCATTCATCCGTTCTCTTTCGGTGCCTGCCCCGAGGTGATCATGAACACGCCGCGCTCGATCGTCCGCCTTCTCGCCATATCCTTCTTCAGCATCGTGGCACTCAGCGCATTGCCACAGCTCGCTCCATCGGCTTCGGCGCAGCGCGAAACCCCGGACCGCTCCCGCATCGTCGGCTATTTGCCTGACTGGATGATCTACAGCGGTTACTATCCGAAAAATCTTGTGACCAACGGCTCGGCCAGGCAGCTCACCCACATCCTGTATGCGTTTGCCAATCTGCCTGCGCCCGGCTCGCCCGGAGCGGGCACGTGTCAGATCGGCGATCCATGGGCCGATTACGAAATGCCGGTCAGCGCGGATGATAGCGTCGACGGCGTCGGCGATCCCGGGGGCAACACGTTGCAGGGCAATTTCCATCAGCTTCTCAAGTTGAAGAAGGCGTATCCCGGACTGCGCGTGTCGATATCCATCGGCGGATGGACCTGGTCCGCCGGCTTTTCCGCCGCGGCCAGTACAGAGGCCTCGCGCAAAGCCTTCGTCTCTTCCTGCATTCAGACGTTTATAGCGGGCCACTTCAGCGATCCGCAGGCCTACGACGTCACTCAGCCCGGCATCTTTGACGGTATTGACATCGACTGGGAATACCCCGGCGCCTGCGGCAACACCTGCGCCTACAGCCCTGACGACACCGAAAACTTCACCCTCCTCATGCAGGAGTTCCGCCGACAGCTCGATGCGAGGACCGCCGTCACACACGAGCACTACGACCTCAGCATCGCCGCGCCCGCGGGCCAGCAGAATTATTCGCTCATCCAGTTGAAGGAGGTGCAGAAGTCGCTGACCTTCGTCAACCTCATGACCTATGACCTGAACGGCGGATGGAATGACTATGCCGACCACGCAGCACCGCTCTTCACCGCGCCCAACGATCCCATCGCAGCGGACAAAGGAAACAGTCTCGCTGGGGCGGTCGCGGCATATCGCAGGGCTGGCGTGCCTGCGGATAAAATCAACGCGGGCATTCCGTTCTACGGACACGGATGGGAGGGTGTTCCGGCACAGAATCACGGCCTCTATCAACCAGCGACGGGAGCAGCGCCCGACGATCAGGCGAATTACAACGTGCTCCAGACCCTCACTGGCTTCAACAGCTACTATGACCCGCTCAGCGGTATGGCGCACTGGATCTACAACCCCTCGACCCAGACCTTCTACTCGTATGACGACGCGATCACTGTATTCACCAAGGCGCTGTACATCCGCTCCCAGCGACTGGGCGGCGCGATGATTTGGGACATCACCGGTGACGATACGCCGGGAACGCTCCTGCACTCCGTGGCTGCGGGGCTGCGGCGCCGCTAGAAGGCCAGCCGTGTCGCTTCCGAGCGGCGACGTGACATGCGCGGTCGCCGCTCTGTGCAACCGGCCCACGCGCCGCTGCTCGCTGCATCGCTCTTCTGAGCCTTCAATGGCCGCTATGACGTCTCCGAGTGCCTAAAAAGACATGCCAAACCCATGCATCAGATTTCTTTATTGAGACTGTGCCCCACCGGCTTGACGCAAGAGATATAGTGACATCTGAATCAGCGGCCTCTCCCCAGGAATCAGACAGCCATCACCCGCTCGTTCGGAGAACGACCACATGCTCGAGCAGCTGCCCACATATCCTGTAACCGCGCCCGCTCCAACCGAAGCTCTGCCGCCCCTCGGCAGCAATCTCCGTGTCCTCATGATCTGGCCGCGTTTTCCGTCCTCCTTCTGGGGTTTTGAGGGCGTGCTCGAGATGCTCCCCGAAGCCGCCATGACTCCGCCGCTCGGCCTTATCACCGTCGCCGCGCTCTGCCCGCCTTCATGGAAAATCCGCCTCATGGACCAGTGCTTCCAGGAGATTCGCGACGAGGATCTCCTCGCTGCCGACCTGGTCATGATCAGCGCCATGCACGCGCAGCGCTTCCATGCCCGCGACATCCTCGCCCGCGCGAAGGCGCTCGGCCGCCGCACTTTCATCGGTGGCCCCTGGGCCAGCAGCGACCCCGAAGGCGCCCTCCAGCATGCCGATCACGTCATGGCAGGCGAAGCGGAAGAAGCCTTCGCTGATATCGCGAAGGCGCTGGAGCAGGGAACTGCGCAGCGCCTCTATCGCATCGTCGACAAGCCGGACATGACCGCCAGCCCCGTTCCCCGCTACGACCTGCTGCGGCTCGACAAGTACACCTCCATGCCAGTGCAGTTCTCCCGCGGCTGTCCGTTCCAATGCGAGTTCTGCGACATCATCACCATCTACGGCCGCAAGCCGCGCGCCAAGACGCCCGCGCAGATCATGGGCGAGCTCGATACGCTGCGCGCTCTCGGCTGGCGCAACGAGGTCTTCATCGTCGATGACAACTTCATCGGCAACATGCACAAGGCGCTCGCCCTGTGCCGTGAGCTCGCCTGTTGGCAGATCGAGCACAACCATCCCTTCTCCTTCTATACCGAAGCCTCGCTCAACCTCGCCGACCAGCCCGAGCTGCTCAACGCCATGGTCGCAGCGAATTTCATGTACGTCTTCATCGGCATCGAGACGCCGTCGTCCGAAGCGCTGAAAGAATCGCGCAAGTTCCAGAACCTCCGCAGTGGCGACAACGTGAAGCAAGTTCGCATCATTCAGGAGGCTGGCCTCTGGGTGCTCGCCGGGTTCATCGTCGGCTTCGATTCCGACGATGCCAGCATCTTCGAGCGTCAGCGCGAGTTCATAGAGCTCACCAACATCACCTGGGCCATGGCCGGCGTGCTGCAGGCCCCACCCACCACCGCACTCTACGACCGCGTCAAGCGCGAAGGCCGCCTGCACGAAGACAGTGAAGCCCTCACCAATTTCAGCCCGCCCAACTTCGACACCGTGCTCCCCGTGCCCGTCCTGCTGCGCGGCCTCAGCACTTTGCTCTCCGGCCTCTACGAGGCAAAGCCATTCTTCCAGCGGGCACTGCGTTCGCTCGAGGTCTGGCAGCCCCGGGCTTCACAGATCCCGCCCAATCTTCCCATGAGCTATAACCTCCGCGTGCTCGGCGCATCCATGTGGCGTCAGGGAATTCGTTCCCCTTACAAGCACGAATACTGGGGCTTCCTCTATCAGCTCATCCGGAGATACGCCCGCCAGCCGGCTAAGCTCTGGCTCGGCTTCATGGTGCTGCTGTCGGCGCACCACTTCCTCATCTACTCGCGCGAAGTCGCCAGCGAGCTCGAACAGGAATGCCTCTCCTTCGAAAAGAAGCAGGCGGCGTCCGCCCCACGTGATCCTTCGCTCGAAGCAGCACTCAAACTAGCCGCCCGCGCCTGACGAAATGGTCCGTTAGCCACGGCAAACGGCCACCCATTCTGGCGTATCTATGGTGGGCAGTCCCCCTGAGTACAGTCGACCCACAGGATCTGCCGTTTTCATGATGTCCTAACTCTTTAGTTGACAAATTTCGGCCACACGTCCTAATCTCCTAACTGCTTAGGAGATCCATCCATGGGAGAAGCCGAAACCCTCACCCGTCTCGAGCTCCAGATCATGCAGGCCGTATGGAAGCTCGGCGCCAGCAGCGTCAATGATGTTCAGAAAGCCCTGCCGCAGAAGCTCGCCTATACCACTGTGCAGACCATGCTCAACATCCTCGAGCGCAAGGGGAAGCTCAAACGCAAGCTGCGTGGCCGCGCCTTCGTCTATAGCGCGACGTTCACCGAAGCTCGCGCCACCCGTCACGCCGTGCGCGATCTCGTCGACCGCATGTTCGGGGGATCAACAGACGAATTGGTGATGAGCCTCATCAAGTCGCGCCAGATCGATCCCAAGCGCCTGGCCGAGCTGACCCGGCGCCTTCAGGAAGAGAACGCGAAAGAGAGTGCGGAAGAGAACGCGGCGGAAGGCGGCAACGCATGAACACACCCGTGCTCTCCTATCTGTTCAACGCGCTGTGGCAGATTCCGCTGCTCTTCGTTGCCTCCTGGAGCATCGCCCGTCTCGCGCGCCGCAGCGGCCCACGTGCAGAACACCGTATCTGGCTAGGCGCGCTGCTTCTCCAGATCGCGCTGCCCGCATGCAATCTCCGCATCGCCGCCGTGTGGCGAGCGGTGCATAGCTTGCTTCCCGCTCACGGAAATGCCGGAAGCGACGGAGTTCAAGTCTTCTTCGGTCCTGCAACAGCGCAGGCCGCCACGCTCCGCCTTCCGTTTGCGTTCCAAGCCGGAATCCTTCTCGCCTGGTGCTGCCTCACGCTCTTCTTCGCCGCTCGCCTTGCTTGGGGGCTCATTGAGACCCGGCGTCTTGCTCGCGCCGCCACGCCCCTCGCGCTGGCCGAAGAAGCGGCGGAGTCCTGGAATCGCCACTGCGAGCGCTTCGGAATCATCGCTCCGCCGCCGCGGATCGCCGTATCCTCGCAGGCCGCCGGTCCTGTTGCCATCGGACTGCGCCGCGGTATCGTCCTGGTGCCGCCACAACTCCTCGATACCGTCTCCCCGGACGATCTCAATGCTGTCCTCGCCCACGAGCTAGTCCACATCGCGCGCCACGACTTCGCGAAAAACCTCCTCTACACAGTGCTGTCGCTGCCCGTCGCGTGGCATCCGCTTCTGTGGCTCACCCGCGCCCGCCTGGCGGAAAGCCGCGAGCTGCTCTGCGACGACGCTGCGGCGGAAGCGGTTGCCGGGCGCAAGCAATACGCGCAATCACTGCTACGACTAGCCTCCCTCTTCGCCGGCCAGCCACGCGCCGCCACGCTGCATGCCATCGGGATTCTCGATTTCAATTCAGGCATCACCGCACTCGAAAGGAGAGTTATGATCCTCACTCGTAAACGCATTCCCATCAGCACCGCGCGCGGCATTCTCATCGCCTCAGCCTGCTCCATCCTCGCCCTCGCCACCTGCACCTCCGCGCTGGCACTGCACACGGAGGTTGCCACGAATGCTCCCATCGCAGAGCCCGGAAGATCGAAGGCGATCCGCGTCGAGAGCAGGATCATGGCGGGGCAGAGGCTCTCAGGAGAGAACCCCACTTATCCTCCAGAGGCCCGAGCAAAGAAGATTCAGGGCACCGTGGTGCTCGACGCCACCATCGACAAGGACGGAGCAATCAAGGACCTGCACGTGACGAAGACTCCAAGCCGGTTGCTTAGCGACAGTGCAATCAAAGCCGTTCGCACCTGGCGCTATAGTCCCTACCTCCTCAATGGCGACCCCGTGGAGGTCCAGACAACCATCAATGTCACTTACAACCTCGCCGGCTGAAGAGCGCGTTACGGAAAATGGGGTGCACCACGCAAAACGGGAATCGTATCCATCGCAGTGGCAAAGGTTTTGCCAGTTTATTTCCGCGATTCGCTAAGATGGAAATAGGTGAATCTCAGACCAAGGCCATCCCGCTCTGCCGGATGGCTTTTTTCGTATCCATAAGTCTAGTGGAATGACGAATGGAGCGATAAGCCCTTTGCTTGGACGAATTTAGCTCACGGGAGGAGCCTTAAACCGCAGTAAACAAATGATTTCCAAGCCACTCTCCCGCACCGGGAGGGGGAGGGGACACCGTTACTGACCCACGCTGGTGTGCTGCGAGTAGATCGCATGCCATCCACCATCGACATACGTAAAAATGTCGCTCGACATGATCCCTTTCTCCGGTCCCAGCGGCTTCAGATGAAACGTCACCACCGCGGTGTCCCCTCGGAGCACCACACTCGTTTCTTCCGGATGATCGGCCATCCACTTCTTCACCTTTTCCGCATATTCCGGTGAGCCGGAATGCTTTCTGGTGTTGGCCACGATCGTCGCCTTGTCGTGCACTGTGCCGTCTGCGTTCACCGAGCGGTATCCATCCAGCAGCAGGTTGTCTACATAGGCGGCGTCCCCCGTCTCCTCCGCCTTCTCCCAGCGATCGTCCGCAGCGCGGACAGCCTCAGCAGTCTTCGGTTGCGGAGCAGACGAAGAAGCCGCCAGAGAGGATAGCGGCGAAAGCACCAGGAGAACAGCGGGCAGCAGAGTAGCTAGAGAACTCATTGACATCCTTCCGAGCGGGGAATTACCGGTCAGCCCGGCTCCAGAAGAGTAGCGAATCACAGCACAATAGGGGTCTATCGATGTGACGAATCGATAGAAGTGCGTGTCGGACTCCCTGCCCGCGGCCTCACGACCCCTGCACAAATACGGCAACCGGATAGCTGCCGAAGACCTGTGCGAGCGGCAGCGCTGCATCCACCCCGATCGTCTCCCCGGTGAACACGTTCCGGTATGAGCCGTGAAGCTCTTCAGGAACCGGCAGCACCCAGTCCTTCCACGCAGTGCCCAGCGGCAGCGCGACGTCACCGCGCATCAGCGAGCAGGCAAAGCGCGGCACGACGACGATGACGGCCTTGCCCTCATACTGACGTGCGTGCGCGATCACGTGTTGTTCCGCCGCACCCGCGGCATACAACGGCACGTAACTGCCATGGCGGAAGAGAGCATGTTCCGCCTGCCGCAGCCGGAGCACCTGTGCGGTCGTCCACAGCTTGATGGCGCCATCACTCATGTCGCGTATCACCTCGCCCGCCACGGCTGCCGCACCCTCCTGGCTAGCGAGCTCATCCAGATGCCCGAGCAACTGGTCGCGCATCTCATAGTTCACCGGGCGCCGGTTGTCCGGATCGACCAGGCTCAGGTCCCACAACTCGGTCCCCTGGTAGAAGTCCGGCACCCCCGGGCAGGTCGCTTTCAACACCAGCTGCGCCAGCGAATTCACGCCGCCAAAAAGTCTGATCTGCGGCAGCAGCTTATCCAGCGTCTGCATGAATGCGGTATCGCGGCCGCGCTTGTCCGGCAGAATGATGTCCGCAAGCCACCCCTGCACCGCCTCTACATACTCAGGATCGGGACTGATCCAGCTTAGGTTGACCTTGGCCTCACTCAGCGCCTTGGCGGCATACTCCTGCAGTCGCTTCAGCACCGATTCACGGCAACCTGGCTCATCCGTGCGCCATGGCCAGACGCCCGCAATCGTCTGGTAGAACAGGTACTCCTCGTTCGCGTCCGGAGCCACGCGGCCATCTGCCAGCGTGCGCTTCACCTTCGCATTCGCGCGCTGCCATCGACGCACAGCACCGGCCCATGCATTCGGAATCTCCGACAGCACATTCAGCCGGTTGCGCACATCCTCACTGCGCTTGGTATCGTGCGTCGAGGTCGTCAGCATCGAGTCAGGCACCACCGCGAGCCGCTCTTCGTTGCTCGCATGCCACTGCTCCAGCGCGATGCCGAACGACTTCGTATCGCCCCCGACCTCGTTCGAGGAGATGAACCGGTTGTAGACATAGAAGGTCGTATCCTCGACGCCCTTCGCCATCACCGGTCCGGTAAGCTGCTGGAACTTGAGCGCGAACTGTAGCTGCTGAGGGTCAGTCTCGCGCGCTGCCGTTTGGTGCCGGCGATGCAGAAGGAGCATGTCGGAGAGGAAGTCGAAGGCCATACCGGCAATGTCCGGATTGCGACGTTTCGCCTTCTGGATCGCTGAGTGGATAAAGCCGATATCGCGCTCCGGATACATCCCGCGCTCGTCGATGTAGGTGCGATAGACCGGGAAGCAGGCGATGGTCTCGCGTATGACGCCTTCCAGAACGTTGTCCGTGAAGTCACGTGCGTGGCGATCTGCCGCAGCGATCTTGCTCAGCATGTTCGTCAGCACATGGACCTCGCTGGCCAGTGACGACTGCATCACCTGCAGCTTGGAGCGGTAGATGATTTCGTCCGGATTCGCCGGATGGCCCAGCACGCGGTCGTAGAGCGTGTTGAACGCCTTCAGGTTCTCGCGCTGGATGAAAATGTTGTTCGCGAAGTAGACGAAGTCGTAGCCAGAGGTTCCGTGGACCGGCCACTCGCGCGGCATGTGCTCACGCGGCTCCAGGATCTTTTCCACCACGACGTACAGCGGCCCGTGGGACCCAGTCCAGTCATAGCCGCGCACCGGATCGAGCACCGCCCGCTCAATGCCGTTCGCTGCCGTCTCGCTCACCGGCTTCGGTCCCGCGCACTGGCTTGCCAAATAGAGCAGTTGCAGCCGGATGAGGTACTGCCGGGGATTGAACATGCCGTCGCAGTGGTCAATCCGCAACCCGGTCACTTGCTTGTTTGCCAGCAGCTCGCGGACGAGACAGTGTGTCTCGGCGAAGACCTCCGGCGTCTCCATGCGCAGCCCGACCAGATCGTTCACGTCGAAGAAGCGCCGGTAATTGATCTCCTCCGCCGAGGTGCGCCAGAAGGCAAGCCGGTATGGCTGCACGTTCAGGAACTCATGCAGCCCATCGAAGCTGTGCGGATTGCCTGGCGTGCCATTGAGCGTCTTAAGAGCGCGGGCGACGACCGGCTGTGCCTCTTCGCTGGTCAGCGCCGTACGCAGACGCGGAAGCAGGCTTGCGAGGCGCTTCTGGCGCTCGGCCTGCAGTTCAGGGTCGGTCGACTCATGCGGCGGAAGCTGCGTCAGCTCGCGCAGCACCTGGGCGAGCTCAGACGGCATCCCTTCGGTCTCCTGCTCGCTCGGCATGGTCCCGATTGGGCGGCGGAAGAAGATCAGCGGGATAGAGCGCGGCGACGCCGGCATCCGGTGATCCTCGTAGTACTTCACGTAAAACTTGCCGTCCTCGAGCACGACCTGGATGTGCCCGGCTTCCAGCTCCTCTCCGTACTGGTTGCCCAGGATGGGCAGCAGGAGCTTGTCGCGCATCTCCTCCTTGAGCGGGCTCCAGTCAATGTCAAAGAAGTTGGCGTAGCGCGAGGCGTGACCGTTCTCGAGTACGTCCTGCCACCAGACGGCATCCCGGCCGATGCCCATGTGGTTGGGCACGATGTCCAGCAGCAGGCCCATGCCACGGTCACGCAGCGTCTGGGCAAACGGCGCAAAGTGCTCCGCGCCGCCCAGTTCCGGGTTTAGCCGGTCATGTCGCGTAACATCGTATCCATGCATGCTACCCGGCCGGGCCTCGAAGATTGGCGAGGCGTAGAAGTCCCCAATCCCCAGGCGGCGCAGATAGGGAAGGATGGCCGCCGCCTGATCGAAGGTGAACCCCTTGTGCATCTGGGTTCGGTAGGTAGAAACAGGAACGCGAACGTCGGTCTGAAGCAGAGAATGGATGCAGTCTTCGTCCATGGCTTACGGCAAATCCAGCTCGAGCACGCTGCAGTCGAGCAATCTAGATGAAACAATCTGGCGTCCTACGTCGAGGAGCCTCTTGCTGGTATCAGTAACGGCAGTATGAATGAATGTAAGGGCTGTGAAGTTCGGTTGCGCTGCACGGTTGCTTTTACTGAGATGCCGGACGGCCACTTTACGAACCATAGCCCGGCACGGGAGAATGTGTGGAGCGATCGAAAGAAGTGGAGAAACAGAAGATGCCCTTGTCCGGCGAAGCCATTCGCATGATGAATTACGTTGACGATGTTGCGACCACCATGCGACGCCTGCTTGCCGTAGCCCCCACGCTCACCGCCGAGGAGCGGAAGCGTGTCTGCGAATACTTGCGCGTAAGCTCCCCGAATGCCGGAGAGGTCCTGGCGGTCCTGGAAAAGAAGTAGGATTCCAGCGGAGCCGACGATCGGGCGGGGAACTGCTGCCCATTGGCATGCGTATCCGTCCATGGGGTTGTATGCGTGCGCTCAGGGACATCATCGGGCAGGTTCTGGACGCGATCTGGGCGCATAAGCTGCGATCGTTTCTTACCATGTTCGGGATCGCCTGGGGCGTCGGATCGCTGTTGCTGCTGATTGGGCTCGGCGAGGGCTTTCGCTCCGGCCAGCGGCGCCAGATGGCCACTCTCGGCAATGACGTTATCTTTCTCTCCGGCGGAAACATCCCCGCAGTCCCCAGCCAGCACACGGGCATGCGGCCATACCGCGTCACGCTTTCCGACGCTGACGCGATGCGGAAGCTGCCCGCCGTGCGGGCCGTAACGGCAGTCGTCCAGGACGAGACCATCCAGCAGGTCAGCCAATACACCACCACCGGCGGCACGGTAAAGGGCATCGATACCTATTACCCGAGCATCCGCGCCCTTCCGATGGCCGAGGGGCGGCTGATCGACAGCAACGACCTGCATGACCGTCGCCACGTTGTGGTGCTGGGCCAGAAGACCGCACAGTTGCTCTTCTCCGGGCGGCCAGCGGTGGGAGAGTGGATCCTGCTGAACGGGTCACGCTTCCAGGTGGTGGGTGTGGCGGAGAAGACCGGTCGCGGCAATAACAACGGCGTGAATCAGACCGCATACATCCCGCTTACCGTGATGATGGAGATGTTTCCCATCAAAGGCGAAAACCTGCCGCAGGACGCACTCAGCGGCATTCAGTATCAGCCGCGGGTACACGGCGATAACGAGGTCGCTGTCGCCGATGTCCACCGGCTGATTGGCCAGCGGCACGGTTTTGATTGGACCAACAAGGACGCTTTCGACGAGTGGGACTCCATCAAAAGCCAGCAGATGGTGGATAAGATCTTTGACGCAATGGATGTTTTCCTGGGGAGCGTCGGCGTAGTGACGCTTGCGCTGGGCGCGGTGGGCATCGTGAACATCATGTTGGTCGCGGTCACGGAGCGCACCCGGGAGATTGGGCTGCGCAAGGCGCTTGGGGCTACCAATCGAAGCGTTGAGCTGCAATTCCTGCTGGAAGGGCTGTTCCTCACCGGCATCAGCGGATTGATCGGGATTGGTGGCGCCGCGCTGCTGATGTACATACTGCAGGCTGCGATGGGGACCAACATGGAGGGCTTTGATCCGCCGCGGCTGGTGCCCTGGTCGGCGGCGGTTGCTATTGGGGCGCTTACAGCCAGTGGAATCATCGCAGGCCTGGTGCCCGCGAGCAAAGCGGCGCGGTTGGAGCCGGTAGAAGCGCTGCGACGGGAGTAGCGACATGCTGATCGATCTGCTGAAACAGGCGTACGAGGCCATGCGGTATAACCGCCGGCGCACCATCATCACGGTCGCTGGGATGGCATGGGGCATCGCGACCGTGATTCTGCTCCTCGCCTATGGCGCCGGATTCAGCCGCGCGATCATGGCCATCTTTGAGCAGTGGGGCGTTAACACTATCGGCGTCTTTCCCGGCACCACCAGCGAGCAGGCCGGAGGCAAGAAGGCCGGGGTGGTCGTGCGCTTCACGCAAGACGATCTCGACCGCCTATCGGCGAGCGTGCCGGGGATAGAGTTGCTGACCGCCACGCTCGATAAGGACAATGTGGCGATCCAGAACGACTTGCACACCTATAGCTGGCACCTCGAAGGAAGTCATCCGCAAATCGCGGACGTCCTGAACTACGACGTCGTGAAAGGGCGCTTCTACACCGAGCAGGACAACCAGGAGCGCAACCACGTCGCGGTGCTAGGCTCCGAAGCAGCGACGAAGTTGTTCTCCGGAATTTATCCCATCGGCCAGCGTATTCGCGTCGGCGGCATCAGCTTCACCGTTATCGGGGTGCTGAAACCCAAGATGACCGAGGATGAGGACAACATCAATCGCGTCGTCCACATTCCGTTCAAAACGATGGGCGACATCAAGGATCTGAAATACCTGGACGGCATCTGGCTAAGTTATCGCGGCGATCACATGGCGGTGGAGCGCGCGGTTCGCCAGACCCTGGGCGCGGCGCATGGCTTCCGCCCCTCGGACCGCAATGCGATCTATGTCGCGAACCTGATGGAACAGCTCGCGCAGTTCCGCATCATCACGGCGGCGCTGGAAGTGCTGATGGCGTTTATCGGTTCACTGACGCTGGGCATCGCGGGCATCGGGCTAATGAACATCATGCTGGTAAGCGTGCAGCAGCGCACGCGCGAGATCGGAGTAGAGAAGGCGCTGGGCGCGCGGAAGGGACACATCCTCGTCCAGTTCCTCGCGGAGGCGCTAGTGATCTCCGCAACCGGCGGAGTGCTGGGCATGCTGCTGGCGTATGGAGTTTCGCTCGCGGTGGGCAGTATCACTTTCTACAGCGCGGTTGCCAAGAACGCTACCGATGCCGATATTCACCTGCTGATCTCGCCACTCATCGTTGCCGTATCGACGGGAATCCTGATCGTGGTGGGACTCGTGAGCGGTATGGTGCCTGCGCTGCGGGCAGCCAATCTCGACCCGATCGAAGCGCTCCGGTACGAATAAACCAACTCACAGCGGTTCTTCAGCGAGCGTTCGGCATACTGCCGGCGGGAGAAAGCCGGAGCGGTCGAGCATGCGCTCGATCTCATCTTCGGTGGCGCCGACCTTCCATGCTGATCGTCTGAGATCGTTCGCGTCCACGGGATACCACGGAATGTCGGATTGCGTGCACAGGCCGGCGACATCGAAGGGCTCGATCGCCCGCCGCACGTCTTCGAGGAAAGCGGCGCTATCGCGTTCCGCAATACCGGCCTGCGCACGTTCCACCAGGCACCGGGAGGCCGCACCGAAACGTGGATCGTTGCAAAGCAGAAAGCTTTGAGCCAGATGTGGCTTCTCCAGCCGCCGCGCAGTCTCAGAAAAACTTGCGGCCGCAAAGTAGAGCATGGTGATGGCACGAAAGACGGCGAAGTTATGCATGTTCGCGTAGAGTGCCCCGATAAGTCGCGCGGTGGCCTCCAATTCCTCTTCCGTGATGCCTGCATAGCCGGATAACTCTGCCTGCAGGCTAGGCTGGCCCCAGTGATGCTCGAAAGCCGCGGCCAGCCGGCTGACTCCGAGCAGCGCCAACGGGAAACCAGTTGACAGCAGGGGATCGACGAACCCGGCTGCGGACGGCAAAAGAGCCCAGCGATCCCCGCCTATTTTGCCGCTGCGAAACGGCATACGGCACAAATGAGTGAACGGAAGAACGGCCTCAGCATTGGCAAATTGATCCCCCAGCATCGGAATCAATTTCAACAATCGATCCCATGCGGCTGCTCCGTCGGCGAGGCCAAGGCGGCTTGCGATCGCTTCCGTCGCCGCGACACCGGCGCTCGTGATGCCATTGTTGAAGTGCAGCAGCCACACCCAGCCTCCATCAAAGAGATGGTGTACGGCTGCGGCTTCAATGGGGTATGGCGGCCTGCTTTGCCAATCAGCCGAATGCGTAGCGAGTGGCTTCACGCTGGAGAAGTGACTGTAGAGCGCCTGCGTTCTCGGATAGCTCGGAAAAAAGATTTCAGGAAGGTTCAGTAGCCGATGCAGGCATCCGCGGGGACCGGTTGCATCGATGACGAAGCGCGCGCGAACTGCTTCTTCCTTACCGTGACGTTTTCCCGTTAACTCAATGTGATCGGCTGCTTCCGCAAAGCGGTGCAGGTGTACCTCATCCATGTATTCGACGCCAACAGCATTTGCTTGCTCGACCAGGAATTGATCGAAGACCGCGCGGTACCAATGTGTATCGGCGATTGCATCGTGGGGGCTGGCCGCAACGAGGAAGTGATTCTCCGGTGTGATGTGCGACGCTGCGGGATGACGCAGATCGTGATGGAAGAAAGAAAAGCCGCGCTTCAAACCGCACGGCAGGTGAGGATAATGCGTCTGCCAGCTGCCCCATTTCGCGAGTGGCCGCACGGTCGGCAGGTCGTAACGGTTTGCCAGCTCCTCCAGCAGCAGATTGGAAAGAGGTGTGGATGATTCTCCGATGACCATCCTGGGATGGCGGCCACGTTCCAGCAGAATGACAGAGCGCCCTTGCCTGCGCGCGATCATCGCGAACAGCGAGCCGGCGAAGCCCGATCCTATAACGGCAAGGTCATAGATGCCGCTCAACGGCGTCCTCCGCACGATTCGCATTGCGCCCCCTCGCAAGGGCTTTGCGATTCATTGATGGCGGCCAGTCGCACGATCCGCCTTTCGCGGCATTCAGGGCACGTTGCAATCCGGTCGATGTCCCACAGGTCGACGAAAACGCGACCCCTCGTCAGGCCAACACCGTAGTCAAGCGCGTCCTCGACCGTATGCAGGTTTGGCAAAACGAAATTTCCGCTTTGCAAAAGTCGATCCATAGCTCCATTGCCGGGGCGCGTGGGAATGAGAGTTACTGCGGTTGCGCCGCAGTCGAAGGCGAAGTCCAACGAGCGCTCCGCCCAGTGAAGCGCCTCTCCGCAAGGGATGAACGGCGGCTGTACCAGCACGAAGACGCGCAGGTCGATTGCATGTTTGCGCAGATGCTCTGCCGCTTTTGCGAACTGCGCGGTTGTCATGCGCTTGTTCAATCGTTCGAGAGCGACGGGATGCACCGTCTCCAACCCCATCGCGACTTCAAGCTGCGCGTTCACAAGATCGCCGAAGCGAAGGCATCGTTCTCCGACGAGCGCGGGATGGCTCTCGACGATGACTCTTTCGAATGGAACCAGCTGTGATGCGATGGCTTCGTAGTCTGCAAGCGGAATCGCGTGCCTGTCGAAGAAGCTGCCGCTGTTGTAGAGCTTGACCTGCCGAGCCGGAGCCAGCCGGGAGAGTGCGAACCGTATCTGCTCTGGAATAGCCCCGATGGGAACGCTTTCGGTAAGTGTGTTGCGCCACAAGTCGCACATCAGGCAACGCCATGGGCACTCCCGGTTCGTGAGAAAAATGGTTGCAACCGGGACCAGCTCTCCGGAAGCGGCGCGTTCGCTCTCAACATGGAACGCATACGGCCGGCGCGGATCCAGTTCGTTGCGTTCATGCCGCTGACCAAGTATCCAGCGGTCACGCTCCGCGGCGCTCTCCGGATACAGCGGAAGATCGACCGGCATCACTGATAAAGGGAGAGAAACTGCTTCCGGTACTCTGCTTCCCGAAAGGGAAGCGTCTGGCGCATCGTATCTTCGGTCATCGCGCCGTGCTGGAAGCGCCGCTTGGGGAAAACCGGCATCTTGATGCCCGTCAGGCTTCCCACTCCATGCGAGACGATCTCACCCTTCAGCTCGTATAAGCGCTCGGTGCTGTAGTTCGTGAGATCAATAAACGGAATCGATTCGGCAATCGCAATCACCTTCGGCCGGGTGTATGGACTGAAACCGTGAAAGCCGAAACGCCGGGCCGGCGCATAAGTGCGCGTGTAGGAGCGGCTGAGGCCGCCGCTGTAGGTGAGCGAGTGCTTGATTTTCCCGACGCCCCAGCCTTCCTGGTACAGCATCGGATTATGGATGACGCTTCGGATCGTTAGCTCGGGATTTTCTTCGATCGGATAGTCCTTCAAATTCTCGTCGCCGCCGTCGCCGTCCAGGAGATATCGCCATTCGGGATACTGCGCGCGAATGCCGCGAAGCAGCGCGATACCCATGGATGCCGATTGGATGTCCAGAGCCTTGTAGTCTTCGACAATCTCGATCGTCTCCTGGACGTTAATGGAAGCCGGAATGACCGCGATCGTCTCCAGAAAGAGAGAGAGCCCGCATGCGCGCAGGAACTCACGCGCCTGCGCTACGTCAGGCCCATCGCCGAGATCAAGCACGAATGCCTTCAGCCGCCCAAGCTTCATGCCTCGGATTTTCATCACGTGATATGTGGTCAGGAAAACGCTGCCGCTATCGATGCCGCCTGAAAAGCAGACGCCGACTGGCTCTGTAGGCGGAAGCCTGTCGAGCCACGTCGCGATCTCGTCTGCAAGCGCGAGAATGTAGCGTTCACCAATCCGCTGCGGATCGGGCTGCAGGGTGGCCATCTCCGGCGTGAAAAATCGTGTGTAAACCGGATCAGGATCGGGACAGCCAATGAGTTCGATTTCCACGACGTGGTGCGCGGGAACCATCCGCGTGTAGTTAGGGTGGAATTGCTCTTCCAGACCTTCGCCTTTGAGCCAGTTGTGAATCGCATCGATACGATCCGCAACGACCAGCACCGGACCATCCTTCTTCTTAGCCAGAAAATAGCGCATCGGCCGATCCAGAGAGCGGGCCATGCGCACAGTCCTGCCGTCTTTGGAGATCAGTGCGAAGGAGCCTTCGATCTTGTCCATCGCCGCCGCGGCATGCCGCGCCAGCAGGTCGCGCGCGTGCTCCAGCGTCAAACCATAAATTTCATTTGTGGATGGGTCCGTCAGATCGACGACACGTTCTATGTAGTGGTTCAACGATGCCCTCGGAGAGATCGATTGCCATCCAGTGTACGCCGAATTCGGAGCGGCGCTGCAACGCCTGCTCAGCCCTGTTCAACCCCGCTCGACCATGGATACGAGGAGAAAGAGACGCTGTTCCAGTCGATATAATCGTTGCGACCTGCGGGATGTCCTTCGCCATTTCGGATTTACGATGTGGCGTCTGCGTCCATTCAATGTGATGAGGTCACGTATCTTTCGCGGAAAGCAGCTTACCTTGAATCTCTCTCGCAGTTCCCGAACATCGCTCCTGCTTGCTGTATTGGTTCTTTCGCTTCCCGCGTGGAGTGCCGATTTGTCCAAGGCAGCTTCGGAGGCGGCGCACTCTAATAATGTCGGTGTAGCGCTGATGAACCAGCAGCTACCGGGGAAGGCGCTGGTCAAGTTCGAGGATGCTCATCGCGCGGATCCATCCTCTCCAATCCCACAAATCAACAAGGGCATCGCCCTGATCTATCTGCGTCGCCTGCCCGAGGCGGAGCAGCTGTTATCCGCTGCATCCACCGCTAACCCAAAGAATCCGAGAGTCTGGTACAGCCTGGGACTCGCGCAACTGGATGCGGGCAATCAGGCTTCTGCATTAAGCTCATTTCAACACGCTGTCGATGCCGATCCGAACGATGCGGATAGTCATTACTATGCCGGCACAGTCAATCTTGCGCTGAAGAACTACGATCCCGCCATTGAGGAGTTCGAGAAGGCCCTCGCGATCAGCCCGCTGCACGCGTCGGCGCAATATGGACTGGCTCGCGCGCTGCAGCGGGCGGGCAAAACCGATGAAGCCCGGAAGCGGTTCCAGCGATTCCAGCAGATTACGCAGCAGAAGATCGGCACCATCTTCAGCGACAACTACGGTGAGCAGGGCCGGTACGCAACGGCGCAAGACATGGTCGCTCCGCCGGCTTCGGCAGCGGCCATGATCCCGGTGACATTTGCGGCCGCAGCATCGTCCGGTAAGAGCGGCAAGCCCGCCGGCGAAGCCTCGGGAGCCTGCATGCTGGATATGCAGGGGGATGGCGAAAGAGATCTCATCTCCATGCAGACCGGCACGAATGCGATTCAGGCGTACCGCATCGCGCAGGATGGCACAACGTCGCCAATTGACGCCAAGCAGACAGGTCTGGTGGCCGAGGGTAAGGGGATCGCCTGTGCCGTGGGCGACTACGACAATGACGGATTGCCCGACCTGGCGGTTGCGCTCGCGGATCGCATCGTGATCTTTCACAACCTGGGACATGGAAAATTTGCGGATACAACTTCCGCTATCGGCATCCACTCTCTGAACCATCCCGCCGGCTTGACCTTCGTGGATTTCGATCACGACGGCGATCTCGACCTCTTCATCACCGGGTCGGCTGCCGAGCCGGGCAAAGGTGCGAACGTGTTGTGGCGGAACAACGGCAATTCCACATTTACCGAGTGGACTGAGCCCACAGGTCTTGCCCGCACCGCAGAGAGCGCGAGCGCTATTCTGTCCGACATCAATAATGATCGAGCTGTCGATCTGGTTGTCACCGGACGCGATGCTTCGCCCGTGATCTTCGAAAACCAGCGCGAAGGAGCATTCAAGCGTGTCGCCCTATACGAGGCCGAAAAGCTGCCGGCCACGCGCGGCGTCACGATTCTGGATTTCAACAAGGACAGCTGGATGGATGTAGCCGTGACACACGCCGGCGCTCCCGGTCTGACATTGTGGAAGAACGTGGATGGAACGCGCTTCGAGCGGGTGCCACTTCCCATGGGCGATGCTACCGGTGCATGGGGCTTACCCCGATCGATTTCGACAATGACGGATTTATCGATCTTGCGGCGCTCCTCGAGACTCCCCAGGGAACGCGAGTGCGCGTGCTGCGCAATCGCGGCCCGGCCGGGTTCGAAGACGTGACGCACGCGCTGAAGCTTGCAGACGTGGATCTTTCCGGAGCGAAATCATTGATGGTTGCCGACGTGGATGGCGACGGCGCGCCGGATCTGATTGTGGCTCGGGGCAGCGCAGCTCCACTCGTCCTGCGCAATATTGGCGGAAATCACAACCACTCATTGCACATCGCGCTGACAGGTCTTGCCGACAACAAGCTGGCGCTGGGCACGAAGGTCGAAGTCCTCTCAAGCGGCATGCTGCAGAAGTTCGAAATTGCCGGAAGCTCTGGATACCTCAGCCAGGGGCCGACGGACATTCTGGTGGGTCTTGGGCAGGCTGATCACGTGGATGTGGTACGTATGTTGTGGCCTACAGGAGTGCCGCAGGATGAGATCGATGTCGCAGTCGGCAAACCGCTTGCGTTGAAGGAACTGGATCGCCGCGGCAGTTCGTGCCCTGTGCTTTTTGCCTGGAACGGCAAGAGCTATCAATTCATCTCCGATGTCATCGGAGCAGCCGTTGTCGGGCACTGGATCTCGCCCTCAAGTCGGAATGAGAGCGATGCGGATGAGTGGATCAAGGTGGACGGTTCTATGTTGCATCCCCGCAACGGCACGCTGAGCCTGCGTTTTGGCGAGCCAATGGAGGAGGTCAACTATATCGACCAGCTTCGTCTGGTGGCGATCGATCACCCGGAGGGAACCGAGGTTTATCCGGACGAGCGCTTCCTGAGCGAAAAGCCATTCGCAACCGGTTCGCCAGTTGTCGCGTCTCCGGAAACACACGCGCTCGCAGGAGCCTGGGATGATCGTGGCAAGGATGTCCTTCCGCTTCTCGCCGCCACGGATCACACATATGTGCGCGATTTCACAAATCTGAATTACGCAGGATTTGCGAACCCGCACAGCTTGACGCTGGACCTCGGTGAGTGGTTACCGCAGCGGCCATTGCGGCTCTTCTTGAGCGGATACATCGAATACTTCAGCGCAAGCTCTATGTATGCGGCATGGCAGGCAGGCCTGCATCCCGAGCCGCCATCTGTGGAAGCGCAGATGCCGGATGGCGCATGGAAGACGGTCATCGGCGACATGGGATTCCCTGCGGGTCTCCCGAGAACCATCGTCGTCGATCTGACCGGCAAACTGCCGGCGCACACGCGGCGCATCCGCATCCGAACGAATCTGCAGATTTATTGGGACCAGGCTCTGATCGACAACGGTGCAGCTGCGCCGCATTCGATGCGCGAGACGGAACTGCCGCTTGCATCAGCCAGGCTTGCGTTTCGCGGCTATCCGAAGCAGGTCGAGGGCGCCACGCCCGGCGACCTCACGTACGACTATCGGCAGATCAGTCAGACCGGGCCGTTCCAGTGGCCGCGCGGAAGTTACACGCGTTATGGCGGAGTGACTCCGCTTCTCACGCGTCAGGATGATGAGTATGTGATCTTCGGCAGCGGTGAGGAGATCGACGCGGAGTTCGCCGAAAGCGCGCTGCCGCTAATGCCGCCGCACTGGAAGCGCGACTACTTCTTCTATGCCGAAGGCTTCGTGAAGGACATGGATTTTTATGAAGCCATGCCGTTTACAGTGGCCCAGCTTCCATTCCTTCGAATGAGCAGCTATCCGTATCCGCACAGTGAACATTTTCCGGAGAGCACACGGAGCATGGACTATCAATTGAGCTGGAACGATCGCTTCGAAAGCGGGAACCGCATCCAGAGCTACCAGTTCCACTATGTGCCTGCGCAAACAGAGCCGGATGCGGTGCAGCACTAAAGCAGGGGCGTTTCCAATCAGAAGTGCGTGGCCAGCGCGGCGAATGAATCGAGTTGGATAAGCCGCTGCGGCGGAACGGGCTCGACCAGTTCATCGTGCTCCAGCACCCAGGTGTTCGGGTGGTGTACGTAGACAGCATGCAGGCCGGCGGCGAGCGCAGGGTTGATGTCAGAGCGCGGACTGTTGCCGATCATCCACGTGGTGGTCGGCGTGAGCGCGTGCCTGCTGACAATCTCGCGATACGCGTCGGGATGCTTTTCCGGCGGGATCTCCACGGCGGCGAAGTGCATGTGAATGCCGGAGCGGTCGAGTTTCCGCTGCTGTTCGCGCGCATTTCCTTTCGTCACCAGGATCAGGCGATGGCGCTTTGCGAGTAGCGGAAGTGTTTCGGCCACTCCAGGAAGCAACTCGATAGCTTGTTCTGCAATGGCCTGTGCGAAACCTGCGATACGCAAGCACTGCTCGTCGGTTGGCGGCGTTTGCGACAGCTTGGTAAAGCAATCGATGAGTGATCGCTGGAAGCTGGCCATCCCGTATCCGTGGGCAGCGATGGTCGCGTGTTCACATTCGTTTAATACGCAACGCACTTCAGCGGGCGCATGACGATGATGATCAAGGTATGTAATGAAGGAGGCGATGGCCCGCTCGAAGTAGATGTTGTTTTCCCACAACGTATCGTCGGCATCTATCAACAGTGTTTGTAGTGAGGCTGAATCGGGTGGCATCTTTTTCACATCATCGCACAGCACTGCGAGCGCAACCTGCAGATCCCGCGTCTCAAAAGAGTGTGAAAAGAGGTGCAGGGTTCGCGGAAGCGAGCGATCGGTATTATGATGAGAGGAGTCACGGGCGAGAAAGATGATGATCGTTGTGCCCGTGAATGCTTTTGATACCTGCAGATGAAATCTCGCGCTGGAACCCAGGAACGGCAAGCAGATTGCTGAGTACATCTGAAACAACGATTGGGAGAATGACAACGTCTCCCCATTGAACATCAATCGATATGGGCTGAATAGATTGCGGCATGCTTTTCTCCGCAGACGGCCCAGCTGCATATGCGTCGCATGTGTATGTGGACAGGCAGATCACTCCGCGCCTGCGGGTGACCTAACAAGCACGGAGGGCCGTTGCCAACCGCGTCTACGTCGGAGATTGAGCGCTTCCTGAAGCGTCCGATCCAGCTTCCAGAGAGTGCGGAAAATTTGCACGCGCAATATGTAACCGCGCGTCCATTTCCCCACCTGGTTCTGGACGGCTTCTTCAGCGACGAAGCAATGAACGAACTGCTTTATGAGATTCCTTCCCTGCGGGATGACCGCTGGGTGCATCACGAAGAAAAGCGATTGACCAAATCGAATCTCCGCTCTGCGGTAGACCTGGGAGAAATTGGATACCAACACCTTTCTTTTTTGCACTCTGCGGCATTTCTGTATCTGCTTGCCGAATTGACCGGTATTTGGCACATGGTGCCTGACCCGTATCTCTCGGGCGCGGGATATCACGTCGTGCCCGCGGGCGGTCGATTCGATGTGCACGCGGACAGAAATGTGGACCACAACACCGGCCTGACGCGAAGGCTGGCCATGATCACATACCTGAACAAAGACTGGAGGCCGGAGCATGGCGGCCAGTTGGAACTATGGTCGACCGATGCGAGCCGATGCGAGAAAGTCGTCGAGCCGCTCTTCAATCGAACCATCCTCTTCGAGGTCGCCGATAAGAATTATCACGGCGTGCGGCCTGTAGAAAGGGAAGGTGTAGAGAGAAAATCTTTCGCGATTTATTTCCACACCGTTGGCTTCGGAGAAGGCAAAGCAGCCTCTCCGCACAATTCCATCTACGCGCCGACTTTTTATCGAAAGCGGCCCGAGATGAAACACATCCTGCGGGACTGTATTCCGCCTCTCCTGATGCGACGGGTTCAACGAATGCGCGGCAAGTAGGCAACTCCCGCTCGGCAGAGGGCATCAGTGCAACCACACTCGAAATTTTGGCCCAACCAATTTTCAAGAGCGGTTCATCCTTGCTTCAACAGCATCGAGCGATTGCTCCACGAAAATGAAGTGTTTCCGCCGCAGGAAACACATGCAGAGAGAGCGCCTGGCGCCGGCCTTGTGCCCGCGAGATGTGCTCCTGTAACGAAACTGCAATGAACCTGAAATGAGCGCGCATCGTTTTGTGATTGCGCACGATGGTGACTATGAATCGGAATTTACTTCTTACGGCGGAGTCGGGTGGGCGATACGAGCCCAGCTTCGGCGGGAACCGATCGGCCCTGAATCCTGAGGAACTCACGATTCGTGGACTGCTGAGTGTCCTGCGGCGTCGTCGCGGCGTCATTCTTTCCATCACGGCAGCGTGCTTTCTGGCTGCTGCGCTGCTGTGCATCTTTACCACCCGGCAGTACAGCGCCTCCACCACGATTCAGGTGCAGAAGGGCAACTCCGACAGCCTCGGCCTGAACACGCTCGGCGGCGATGGTCCTCCCGCGCCGGCGGATGCTATGGAAGAGAGCATCACGATGCAGACGCAGGCCAACATCCTTCAGTCGGATAGCCTCGCTCTGAGTGTGATCAAGAAGCTGAACCTTGAACAGAACAATGACTTCAAGCCGCACTTCAATCCCATCGGATGGGTGATGGGGCTGATGTCGCCCAGCGGGCTGAAGGATCCGGCGCATGCCTCGCTCGACGATAGCCCGGTACGCCGTACGCGGCTGATTAAGACCTTTGCCAAGCACCTGAAGGTGAAGCAGGTCTCCGGGACACGGCTGGTCACCATTGCTTTTACCAATTCCGATCCCCAAGTCGCAGCATCGGTGGTGAATGAGCTGACACAGGCGCTGCTCGAATACACATTTCAGACCCGCAACGAAGCAACGAAACGTGCTTCGAGCTGGCTGAGCGTGCAACTGGCGGACGTGCGGCAAGAGGCGCAGGAGAAGCAGGCCCGCGTTGCGGCGCTGCAGCACGACACAGGAGTCTACAGCCTGGGCACCACCGACGCTGCCGGTCACGATCAGACCTACAGTGCCACGCTCGATCAACTCCAGCAGGCAACCACCGCCCTGGCCACCGCCACCTCAAACCGCATCCTGCGCGGTGGCATTTTGCAGGCGGTGAAGAGCGGCGATCCTGATCTGATCTCTGGTCTGGCAGGAAGCTCATCGCTGAATGGCGCGGGAGCCACAACCAATAACGCCTTCAATCTGCTGCAGAGCCTGCGGCAGCAGCAGGCGGCGATGGCGTCCCAAATCGCGACCGATCGCAGCCGCTATGGGTCAGCGAATCCGAAGCTGCTGGACGATCAGGCGACGATGAGCAGCATCAACAACGCCATCAACGCCGAGGTGAAGCGCATCGGACAGCGTGCGGAGAGCGATTACAAATCCGCGCAGACGGTCGAAAACCAGTTGCGTGCTCAGTTTGATAGCGCCCGCGCAGAAGCGAACAACCTGAACAACAAGGCTATCGACTACACGATCGCGCGACAGGAGGCGACCGACAGCCGCGCGCTCTACGACACGCTCTTTCAGAAGCTGAAAGCCGCCGGCGTGTTGGAAGGCTTGCACACTACGAACATCAGCGTCGTGGATCCGGGTCGCGTTCCTTCGAAGCCGGTAAAGCCAAACGTGCCTCTCTATCTCGGAGCCTCTGTATTCGGCGGAGTTTTCCTGGGCGCATGCTTTGCGCTGTTCCAGGAAGCGACCGATGAGCGCATCCAGAGCCTGGAGCTGGTGGAAGACAGCCTGCAGGCACCGATCGCGGCAGTGCTTCCGCTCGCGCCTGGCGGGGAAAGCCATGGCTTCGCTTCCTACCTGCAGAATGTGCCCGGTGCAAGACGTCTGAAGCACTCCGGTGCAGGCGCGGATGTGCCGATTGCCGCCATCGATGGACCCAACTCGGCATTTGTGGAGGCAATGCGGGGCTTACGCACGGAGCTGCAACTCTTCTCCGGAACCAATCCGCCGCAAACAATCCTGGTGACAAGCGCGTTGGAAAAAGAAGGCAAGAGCACCGTCAGCACCAACCTTGCCGCCGTTCTGGCCCAGGGAACGGGCCGCGTGCTGCTGGTGGACGCCGACATGCGTCACCCCGGAATCTCGCGGCGCTTCGGATTCTTTGGGAACGGGTACGGTGGGCTGAGCACGTTGTTGACCGGTGAGGACATTACTGCGGAGGTCGTGCAGTCGACGGAGATTCCGCGGCTCTCAATCGTACCTGCCGGGCCTTCCTGCTCCATGCCCTCCGAACTCCTGGCCTCGGCAAGGATGCGGCAATTGCTCGAAGAATGGAAGCAGTCATACGACTATATCGTTATCGATACACCGCCAATGCTTGCGGTGACGGATGCGACCATACTTTCCCGGCTCGCAGACGTGACCCTGCTGATCGCGCGTCACGGCGTGAGTACACGGCGCAGCCTGCGGCGGGCTCACAAAAGTCTTGCAGAGCGGGCGGATGCGAATGTCAGCGTCGTGGTGAATGGGGTCAGTCGCACCTCGCCGACCTATGGCGACTATCACGGATATGCAGGCACGAAGTACTACAGGGAGGTAGGATGACATCCTTTCTGCGTGTTGTCATGGCAGTATGTGTATGCGCGCTGCCGGGCTGGTGCACAGCGCAGGTCGCTGCTCCTCAGGGTCCGGGACGGCTTCTGCCTCCGACTCAAAACACTCCGTCTGTGCGACCAGAAAGTCTGCTGATCGGTCCCGGCGATGTGTTGCACGTGCAGGTGGTGGATGCGCCAGAGATGGAGCAGCATGTCCGCGTGACCGATAACGGCATGATTCCGCTGGTCGGCGCAGGTGATGTGAAGGTCGGCGGTCTGAGTGTTGCCGCGGCGGAGACGGCGATCCACGATCATCTGATCGCAACGCACTATATGAATCACCCGCAGGTTCTGCTATCGGTGGAGGAGTATGCGACGGAGACGGTTTCCGTCATCGGCGAGGTAGCAAGACCGGGCGTGTTTCCCATCACGACCCCGCGCACCGTACTTGACGTGCTGTCATTTGCAGGCGGCATCACGAACGTAGCCGACCGCAACATCACAATCCAACGCCACGGAAGCAAAGACGATTCGGCGTCGTACTACGTATCGAACGATCCCAAGCAGGCAATCGCGTCGCAGGTCATGGTGAACCCCGGCGATACGGTGATCGTGCCCAGAGCCGGCATCGTCTACATATTGGGCGACGTGAATCGCCCCGGCGGCTTCGCGATGTCCAACAACCAGGACCACATGACGCTGCTGCAGGCTCTCGCGCTGGCGGGCGGCGTAACTCACTCTGCAAAGCAGGGACATGCCCGGCTGATGCGGGTGTCCGAGGGGACGCAGCACGAGCAGCAGTTGAACCTTGGTGAAATCCAGAAAGGAAAGCTCCCGAACCCAACTCTTTACCCGGGAGACATTCTGTATGTGCCGTTCAGTTGGACGAAGAATTTTGTGACTGCCGGCGCACCGAATCTCGCGGGTTCCGCGGCTACGGCTGCGATCTACGCAGTGCCATAACACTAGCTCGCGATTTCTGGCGGCAGTATCGCCATTTCCAGGGGAAGTTCAAAAAAGGGGGCCTGAATGTCCGCAGTCCAATTGAAAGGCGCCACACGAGAAAGGCTTGCTCCTTCGGTCACCGCTGTTGGATACGAGCAGTCCGTCCCGATCGGGCCTATGCGGGTGAGCAGGCTGTCTCGGCAGGCTCTCATAGATCAGCTTGTGAAACGCATCTTCGAGGGCGGCCCGACCCAGCATATCGTCACCGCGAATGCACAGTTCTACGTCCTGGCGGAGCGCGATGCGCGCTTCCGGCAGTGCCTCGCCGAAGCAGACTACATCTGTGCTGACGGGCTTCCCATTGTTCGCATGTGCAACTGGATGGGCGCGGTGGACACGGAACGTATCACCGGCGTGGACCTGATACCGCTGCTCTGCGAGCGCGCAGCGCAGCTCGGCCTCCTGGTGTACTTCCTCGGTGGCTCTCCCGGGTCCGCGGCTGCCTCGGCATCCTTATTGATGGATCGATATCCAAATTTGCGAGTGTGCGGCGTCGGCTGCCCGCCGAAAGGGTTTGAGAACTCGCCGGAGATCCTTACCGAGGTTCTCCGCAGCATCGCCGCGGCGGAGCCAGCGATCATCTTCGTCGCATTCGGAGCACCAAAGCAGGAGTATTTCATCCAGCAGCACATCCGGGCACTCGGCATTCCAGTCGCCATCGGAGTGGGCGGCAGCTTCGAGTTGCTTGCCGGTATCCGCAAGCGCGCGCCGGGATGGGCGCAGGCCGCGGGCATGGAATGGGCGTTTCGCCTGGCGCAGGAACCGCGGCGGTTAGCCGGGCGCTATCTGGTCGGCAACTCGGTGTTTTCGTACTATGCGCTGCGCTTTCTCTTCTCGGAGCAGGCTCTGCAAGCGCGCGACGCATTCCAGGCTCATCTGCATAAGCCTGATGACGAACTGGAAGAACCCGGGACAGAGCGGAATCGGGAGGTAGGCTGAACGTGAGTTCCCCCTTAAACCATCGTCCTTCAGCCTTGGTAAGTGTTGTAATTCCAACCCGCAACCGTCCTGAGCTGGTGCTGCGGGCGGTAGCGAGTGTTGCCGGGCAGACCTATCGCAACCTGGAAATCATCGTTGTGATCGACGGCCCGGATTCTCAGACCGAAGCGGCGCTGCGCACATTTCCGGACCCACGCCTTCGCGTGCTCCCGTTGCCTGAATCACTAGGCGGCTCCGACGCGCGTAACGCCGGGATTGCCGCCGCGGACGGCGAGTGGATCGCATTCTTGGATGATGATGACGAATGGCTCCCGGAGAAGTTGGATCGGCAATTGAAGCACAGTGCCGCTCGATCCGACCGCCCTGTGTTTATAGCCTCGCAGTACATCGAGCGATCGGAGCTCGGCGACCGCATTCTCCCCCGGCGATCCCTGGAGTGCCGCGAGCCATTCAGCGAATTTCTGTTTTGCCGTCCGAACTTATCCGCCGGCACCGGTTACGTGCAGACCTCGACATGGCTGGTGTCGCGTCCGCTAGTGGAAGCAGTGCGATTTACCAGCAAGCTGAAGCGCAACCAGGATGTTGACTGGATGCTGCGCGCAATGGCCATCAAAGACGCGACGCTCGCCATCGTGCCGGAGCCGCTGGTCATCTTTCATGAATCCGGAACTGCGGGCCGCGTCAGCAAAAAAGCGGACTGGCGATTCCAGTTCGAATGGCTGGAACGCAACCGGGCGCTCTTTACCCGTCGTGCGTATTCCTACTTCGTCGCAACGGTCTGTATTGAGGACGCGGTGCGGCAGCGTTCTGGCATCCGCGCATACTCCGGCTTGTTTCGCGCGTTCTTGTTTCGCGGCCGGCCGGCGCTGCGCTCAATGTTTTTCTTCGCCTACTACGCGCTCTATCCGGAACGGATGCGCGCTGCGCGTCGGGCGCGGGCGAGCAGAAACGTCAGCTTGCGCGAGATGGCCGTGTCCTAAACTCCGCAAGGCCGAGCCTTTCGAACGAGTCGTATTTCCGGTCCTGTAAAGACGTACACGCGGTATGAATCTGAAGGAGTGA
This sequence comes from uncultured Acidobacteriaceae bacterium, assembly GCA_963797895.1. Classification (GTDB taxonomy): domain Bacteria; phylum Acidobacteriota; class Terriglobia; order Terriglobales; family Acidobacteriaceae; genus KBS-83. The sequence continues at coordinate 78,220 of CAWCRD010000001.1, read as the reverse complement.
GCGCTGCTTATGCGCGTAGCCATTACATATGCAAACTCGCTCGCACTTGGCGGAGCCGAGCGAGTCCTGGAAGTGCTGGCCCGGATGTTTCCGGAGGCGGACTTCTTCAGCCTGATGACCGAAGACCGTTTTATTCCCGAGGCATTGAAGCAGCGCCAGATCACGACTTCCTTCCTCAATCGCTTCGGATGGATCAAGCGCTCGCATCGCAACTTTCTGCCGCTATACCCGATGGCCGTCGAGAGCCTCAACCTGCGTGGCTACGATCTGATCATCACGGCGGACGGCACCGCGACCAAGGGAGTCATTACAGATCAATCGGCGGTGCAGATCTGCTATTGCCATAGCCCGCATCGCTCTTTGTGGGATCAGTACGCCTCGTATCTGGACGAGTTATCCGGTGCCCGCCGCAAGCTTTTCATGCTGTCCGCCCACTATGTTCGCCAGTGGGACTATCTTGCGGCGCAGCGCGTCGATGCGTTTGTTGCGAATTCGCGCTACATCCAGGACCGCATACGCAAGTACTATCGCCGCGACAGCACAATCATTTTTCCGCCCGTGGACACAAGCGCGGGCTATGTCGCCGAGTCGCATGGCGATTACTACCTCACAGTTGGCCGGCTGGTGGACGTAAAGCGGGTCGATCTCCTGATCGAGGCATGCAACCGGCTTGGTCGTCATCTTGTGATTGTCGGCCGTGGCCCGCTTGAAAGCGCACTGCGGACCATCGCTGGACCGACCATTTCGTTTCGCGGGCACACCTCCGATGCGGAATTGCATGAGCTATACGCGCGCTCCAAGGCGCTGCTCTTTGCTGCCGAGGAAGACTTCGGGCTGGTCCCGGTAGAGGCCCAGTCCTACGGCCGGCCGGTGATCGCATACGGACGGGGCGGTGCAATGGAGTCAGTGGTCGGAGGTTTCTCGCAAGAACTACAAAAGGAGGGCCGCGCAACCGGGGTCTTCTTTGACCAGCAGAGCTCCGATAGCGTGGCAGAGGCGATTCTCCATTTCGAGACAATAGAACGCTACTTTGATCCATCTTTCATTCGTGAACACGCGAAGACGTTCGACACTACAGTTTTTTGCGCAAAAATGCGTGAGTTCGTAGAGCGCCAGATAGAGCTGCGTAAGGAAGGCGGGCGCCTGCCGTTGCCCTTCCCGGCAGCCCATGCAAACTTGCGGGTTCACGGTTAGGGCCATGAGCGCAAATGTGCCCGGGCGACACGTATCACGCAAGTCAGACTTACTGAAGAAGGTGATTGAGAAGTGAAATTGAGCCGTAGAGATGTTCTGCATTCGGGTGTCGGGTGCCTGATCGCGTCGGCAATTCCGGTCGGTCTGCTGGCCGATTCGGGAAATGCACCGCTGAAGCAGCTTGCCGCGCATACCGGCGTGGCCGTGGGAGCGCAGGCTATGCGTTCTCAATTGCGCAGCAATCCATCACTCGCCGGTTTCATTGCACAGAACTTCGATGTGCTGACGCCCGGCATCGAGTTGAAATGGGAGCGCGTCCACCCGTCCCTCAATACATACTTCTTCGATGATGGCGATTGGATGGTGAACTTCGCCCACAGCCACGGCATGCAGGTGCACGGTCACAATCTCTGCTGGAACGACTACAACCCGGCCTGGATGACAAAGACCATCACAAAAGCTAACGCAGAGCGCATTCTCACCGACCACGTCACGAAGGTAGTGGGCCACTACCGTGGCCAGATCGCTTCGTGGGACGTGGTCAATGAGCCGGTGCGCAGCCAGCAGGGACGGCCCGATGGCCTGTCAACCGGGCTCTGGACGGAGGTGCTTGGACCGCGCTACATCGACATCGCGTTCACTGCAGCGCGCGCGGCTGATCCGGATGCGAAGCTCATCATGAATCTGGACGCAATCGAGCAGGACACTGGCCGCGAGCCTGACAACCGGCAGCATGCTCTCGCGTTGATCAAAGGAATGCTGGACCGCAAAATTCCGATTGACGGCATCGGCAGTGAGTCGCATCTGGACGGCAACTCAAGCGTCAAAAGTCAGGCCGCGCTCCAGTTCTATCGCCAAATCAAATCACTCGGACTCAGTGTCTCGCTTTCCGAGCTGGACATCGACGACACCTCGGAGGCGGGCGCCCCGCAATCGCGCAAGGTGAGAAACGGGAACGTCTATTCCACATTCATTAACTGGGTCGGCAGTGGCGTGCAACTGAGCCGGATCAGTTTCTGGACGATCTCCGACGCGCGCAACGGCTATGACGGTGGCGCAAAAACAAACGTGCATCTGCTACGCAAGGATGGAGCGGCTCATTTTCCAGGCCTGCTCGACGTTGGTGATGCGCCAAACCCGGCCTGGAGCAGCGTGCGCCAGGCCATAACGTCTCTTCCGCGGCGGGCCTGAGGGAAGGAAGGCATGAACCAGATCGGTAAGGCCGAAAAACGATGAGCGTGTTGCAAACCGCGAACGTCCGAGTCAAGGTGCGCGTCCATGGCCGCAGCAGCGGTGCGCCATCCCGCGTCGCCACATTTCCGATGACGGTGGTGCGGCCTGCGCATTGGCTGAATTCGTTCACCACATGGATCATGGCTGCAGTCCTGGTGTACTTCTCGGCTGCAGGAACATTTTCGTTCTACGACCCCGAATCAAATACCCAGATCGGAGCCGTGACCGGCGGAGGCGGATCGACCTTTCTCAGTGCGATGATCGGCCGATTCGTTTTGATCGGCCTCTGTATCATCGCGTGGCGTTATTCGGTTCAGGTGCGCAAAGCGGCTTTCTGCGTACCCGCCCTCGCGCTGCTGAACTGCATGGGAATCATCTCGTCCCTATGGTCGTCTGAGCCAAGCTTCGCCCTGAAACAGGGCGTCTACTTGCTTGTCACGTATACGTTCGCTATTGCATTTGTGTCGCAGCCGGTAGAGATGCAGATGAAATACATGCAGCTCGCGGGTACGATCGCCCTCGTGCTGACGGTCGTCACGGTTGCGCTGTTCCCACAGTTCGGGCTCAATGGACGCCAGGGAATGACGGGAGAATGGGAGGGAATCTACGCCGGCAAAAATGTCTGCGCCATGGCAATCATGTTTCTCATGATGCCCGCGCTGTACCGAAAGCCGGTCGCGTTTCGAGGGCGCATCTTACGCATCGTCTACATCTTTGGCATGCTGGCCGTTATCGGCATGACACGCTCGCGTACTGGATGGGTAATCGCGGCGCTCCTCATCGCCTTTTCATCCGGGCTCAAGCTTCTGGCGCGCTTCAAGAGCTTCGATCGTCTGGTTCTTTTCATTCTATTGAGCTGTGCGACCCTGGCCATCGGGACGTTGATTCTTCTGAATCTGGACAGCCTATTCCATTTCATCGGAAGAGACCTTACCTTCAGCGGCCGAATACCGATCTGGACCGCGATTCTTCACTCCATTGCACAGCGGCCCTGGACAGGTTATGGCTATCGCACATTTTGGCGCGGTATGAGCGGTGAATCGGCCAACGTCATGATCGCGATTGGATGGATGATGAGTTATGCGCACGACGGATTTCTCAGCGTCTGGCTGGAGGTCGGCGCATTCGGTCTGCTGCTGTTGATCGTCTGTCTGCTGAAAGGGCTGAAAGATTCGCTTTATTGCCTGCTCCGCGATCCCAGCCCGCAGGTCCTCTGGTACATCACAATCGTCGTTTTCGGCATTCTCTACAACATCGATGAGGCCACCTTCCTTTTCCGCTATCAGCTCATGTGGGTAGCGGTGATCGCGGCGATCGTCGGTCTTGACCGGAAGCGGCGTCAACTTCGCCGGACTGCGGCGATGCTGGTTGTTCGCAGATGATTACGTATCACCTGTTAAGCGAAACCGAACCCTTCTCCGAACCGAATGGCGGAGCCATTGCCCGATGGGCGGCGAACGTCCTGCGTGATGACGAGACCAGCATCATCCTTGCGCCCAGCGCGGATGATAGCTGGTCGTTCCCCGAGCATCGTGTCAAGACGTCTGAGCGGCTGCTGAGTTATGCGCGAAAGCCCGGTGGTCTGACGAGACACCTGCCGTGGCCGCTGCATCGGCGCTTTCTGCGTTGGGCGCTCAGCGCATTGCGCCCGCTGCTGAAGCACGGCGATACCGTTTGGGTCCACAACCGTCCTGAATTTGCTGCCACGCTTCGGCCGATCGCCAGAAGTGCCGGAGCGCGGCTGTTTCTTCATATGCACAATTCGCACTTCAGCGATTGCGCTGAGCCGATCGCCGCCGCCGCTATCGATGCCGATCAGCACGTTTTTGTCAGCAGGTTTCTCGAAGAGGAGGCGCGTCGCGCCCGACCAGCGATGCGTAAAAGCGCGGTCCTCTACAACGGCGCGGATGGCGCAGTGTTTCATCCGCCCACTAGCCGCCAGGCGGGGCCGTTGCGCATTCTCTGCGTCGGAAGGCTGGTGCACAACAAGGGAATGCACGTATTTATCGATGCCATGCGCTTGCTGGCAGAACGCGGCAGGGATGTGCGCGGCGTTGTTCTGGGCACGGCAAATTTCGGCAACGTGACAGATACAGAAACCAGATATGTGCGCAAGCTGAAGAGCGATGCGCCGCCGAATGTCGAATTTATTCCCTATACCTTCGGCCGGGCGCTGGCAGACGAGTTTCGCGCCGCGGATATCTTCTGCTGTCCTTCGATCTGGGAAGAGCCGTTCGGCATGGTGAATGTCGAAGCCATGGCCACCGGCTTACCGGTGGTTGCCACCCGCATGGGCGGTATCCCCGAGATCTTTGAAAATGGCGGCGCACTGCTTGTGCCTCCCAACGATGCCGCCGCGATTGCCAATGCAATCGAGCGGCTAATCGTCAATCCTGCGGAGCGCGAAGCGATCGCCGAAGCGGGCCTGCGCTCGTTCCAGGCTCGATTCTCCTGGGGTGCCGTGCGGCAGACCTACTGCAGGCTGCTTGCGGAGGGCGCGTGATGCCGTTGCGCGAGCAGCTTCTAAAGCTCCGGGGCAGCACGCTGGCCAAGAATTCCGCCTGGATGTTCATGGGCCAGGGGCTTTCGGTCGTGATCCAGGCGGGCTACTTCTTTGTGCTGGCTCGGCTGCTGGGCAACGTCGAATATGGCGTGCTGGTGGGCTCCGTTGCGCTGGTCATGATGTTTTCGCAGTACAGCAACTTTGGGTCCGGCCTCATCTTCATGCGGTACGTCTCGCTGGATCGCAAAACATTTCCGCTGTACTGGGGCAACATCCTTTTTACGACATTGACCTTCGGCTGCATTCTCGTCGTGGGTGTGCATCTGGGAGCTCCGTGGCTGATGCGGGGCAGCCGCGGCATTCTCACTACACTGGCGATCGGCGAATTTCTAGGAGCGCAGCTCGTCGTTGCGATCAGCCAGATATTCCAGGCATTCGAGCAGATGCGGATCACAGCAACGTTGAGCTTGCTTACAAATCTGCTGCGATTTCTTGTGGCGCTCGTGCTCTTCCTGGAATTTCACCGGATTTCTGCGTGGCAGTGGGCCTATGCCTCGATGAGCGTCGCGCTCTGCGCAGCTGTCGTCAGTGTGGTCACGGTTTTCGTAAAATTCGGCAAACCTGTATTCCATCCAAAGCTGGCCTTGCGGAGAGCAGGCGAGGGCTTTATCTTCGCGATCTCCGGCACCACGACATCGGCTTACAACGATTTGGACAAAGCGATGCTCGGCCACTACGGCATGAACGCCGCGAACGGCATTTACACCATGGCCTATCGCGTAGTGGACATCAGCTTCATGCCAATGCGGTCCATCTATAACGCCGCATTTCCGCGATTCTTCCAGCTCGGCGCAGGCGGCCTGACAGCAACCTCGAAACTGGCGCAGCGGCTCATCAAAAAGACCACTGTGCTCGGCATCCTGGCTGCCATTGGCATGTTTGTATGCGCCCCGCTCATACCGTTTCTCGCCGGCCACGGTTTCGACAAGAGCATCACAGCGTTGCGCTGGTTGTGCCTCATCCCGCTCTTCCGTTCCTTCCACATGTGTGCCGGGGACGCGCTTGCCGGTGTCGGGTTGCAGCCCTATCGTCTGGCCGCGCAGACCGTCGCCGCGCTGGGCAACTTCGGCCTCAATCTTTACCTCATTCCGCATTACTCCTGGCGTGGCGCCGCCGCCGCTAGTCTGATGACCGATGGCGGTCTCGCCGTGATGTGCTGGCTGCTGCTCTTCGGTCTCCGCGCGCGTGAACGCACCAGAGGCATACCCTCTCCTGAGCCGTCACCAGAGTTCAATGTCGGATCAAGCTGAGCGGCCGAAGATGCGCAGTGTGCTCATCTTCCGCGAGCTGCTTCTTCCGCCCAGTGAGACCTTCGTGCTGGCGCAGGCGTTCGCGCTCGAACGTTACCGGCCTGTCTTCTGCGGGCTCACGGATGTGCCGCATAGCCTTCCGGTGCCCGCACCGATTTGCCTTACCCGGCGTGATGCGCCGCTCTCGCGCTACCGCGTGGAAGCGTACCGTCGCCTGTTTCTGGCGCCGCACTTTCATCGGCAGGTGCGGCGTGCCCGTCCCGCGCTGGTCCATAGCCATTTCGCCGTGGATGCAGTCGATACCTTGGGAATACAACGGATCTTCAACGTGCCGCTCGTCGTGACGCTGCACGGCTTCGACGTATCGGCGTCAGATGAAGACTTCTCGCGGAATCGCAGCGGGCGGCGCTTCCTCAAGAGGCGCCCGAAGTTGTGGCAGATTGCGTCCCGTTTCATATGTGTGTCGGAGGCAATTCGCCGGATTGCGCTGCGCGCCGGCTATCCCGCAGAAAAGCTGGTCGTCCGGTACATCGGCATCGATTGCGAGAAGTTCTCTCCTGCGCCTGCCGCCGACCGCGACTCCGATCTCATTCTCTTTGTCGCCCGCCTGGTCGAAAAAAAAGGCTGCGAGTATCTGATCCGCGCAACAGCACAATTGCGAGACCGTCGCCGGAATGCACGGCTTGTCATTATCGGAAATGGGCCGTTGCGCGGCAAACTGGAAAGCTTAGCGGCGACTCTGAAGGTCCCGGCAGATTTTCTCGGCGTGCAAGGCCCGGATGTCGTACGGGAGTGGATGCAGCGGGCCTCGGTCCTGTGCAACCCAAGCGTGACGGCAGCGAATGGCGATACAGAGGGGCTCGGGATGGTGTTTGCCGAGGCACAGGCTACGGGACTTCCGGTGGTGAGCACGTTGCACGGCGGCATTCCTGAAGTTGTCCGCGACGGCGAGACAGGATTGCTGGCGCGGGAGCGCTCCGTTGAGGATCTGGCTGGCCATTTGGAGCGGATGCTCATGGACCAGGCATTCTGGGATAAATGTAGCGAGCGCGCGAAAGTATGGACTCGCGATCAGTTCGATATCCGCAGATGCACGGCCGGGCTGGAATCGATCTACGACGAAGCGCTGGCGCAATTCCACCACCGATAACCGGAGATCGGCCCGGACTTGCCATGTCTGCTCCGAATCGTGTCTAGTCATCTGGGCCCCAACCGGGCAATTCTGTTACGTACGAAAGGGAAAAACGATGCGTGGACTTTCTTTGGTATTAGTGGCGGCGATCGTAGGGGGCATAGCGCCCGGAGCGATGTTTGGACAGGCGGATGCATCGACCGCTGCTCAAACCACTACCAAGGCTGCCAAAAAGGCGAAAGCGGCAACCACCATGCCGACGGACGCGGAAATCGCGGATGCCAAGGCCAAAGGTATGGTGTGGGCTAACGAAAACACGAAGGTGTATCACAAGGATGATGCGCAGTACGGCAAGACCAAGCACGGCAAGTTCATGAGCGAGGCCGATGCCCAGGCTGCCGGATACCGCCTTGCAAAGGCTTCGCCGATCGGCAAGAAGAAGGGTGCTGCCGCGTCCAGCGCTGCGCCGCCGCAGTAAAGCCGTACTGTCCCGCTTTTGGACCAACAAGGGCCGGCCTAACCTGCCGGCCCTTGTTTTCCGCCAGCGAACAAGCCCCACCGGTGGGAAAGTAACGTACGCTTCTGTGCGATGGGCTGAATGTCTCAGTGTGCCTACACTTCGTGCATGGCTAACTATCGATTGAAAGTTCTTGGCACACCCACCGCGGTCATCCTGTTGTGCGCGGTATTTGTGGAGGCTGCCTTCCATCTGGACCAGTCCGTAATGCTGCAGATTGCGGGCCTGCTTGCACGGGTAACCATCGTGGTCGCATTCCTATACTTCCTCCGAGCGTGGCGGAAAACCGTATTGGCCTATTGGTGAGCTTCTTCCAATTGCGTCTGGATATAAACACATTGAATACAGCGATATGCGTCCGTTAATTGATCTTACGCTTGCGCTTTCGCGCAAGTTCTAATCAGGATTCAGCTCGGCGACGGTCGGCCTGCTGCTCCAAGCCAAAATTCACCCCAATCCAGAGCTGCCCGCAGATGCAAACAGCGCTGCGGGCCGTTCCTCTTCAGTGACGCGCTCTGGGCCGTTCCGGCGCCTTATAAAAGGTATAAAGCGCCGCGTACGGCACGCGCGCAACGGCGCCAATGTGGCGCGCATCGCACCCTGCCGGGGGAATGCCGCCATGTGTATCGGAGCGGCGTACATAGGTCACATGAGCGAGCATCCCCGTCGGCGCACTGTCGATCGACGGCGATGCCGCTAGCAGGAGCCACGGGATCGAGCTGCGGTCCGGGGCAGGTTGGCTGATGAGCAGCCGGCCAACGACCGCAGTACCATCCTTCCAGCGCCAGGTGGGACCCGCGCTGTGTGTGCCGACGGTCTCCGCACCCGCATAGAGCGTTGCTTCCGGCGCCACGAAGACCCACGCAGGCGCTCCCTGTTGCTCTTGGCAGTGATAGATCTGCACACCCCTTCCGGTGACTGGTGCTAATGGCACAACGGATGGATCGGGCGGCAATGTGCGGTCCTGCGCACCCATGCTGCCGGATACCAGAAGCAGAGCGATGGCGATGACCGGGAAACGCATGGCGCTAGGCTAGCACTTCCGATCGAAAGGCATTTTGCATGCTGCATCGAGTCTGCTATGAACGTAGAGACCGCCCGACGACGGGCGAACTCGGCAACGAGGTGTGCCATATGATCGAAACGCTGCGGCGAATGTATAGATATCAGGATTGGGCGATGGAGCAGCTTTGGCCGGCACTGGATACGTTGACAGTGGAGGAACTGGATGCGCCGGGATGCAGCGGCAACGGGAGCATACGCGGCACGCTGACCCATCTGATTCGCGTACAGAATGGATGGTTCCTGTGGTTCGATGGCACACTGTCGGCTGCTGACGCGCAGAGCATGCGCAGGAACGATGCGGACTACGCAACCATCGCCGAAGCGCGGGCTGCATGGCGCGAGGCCAGCGACCGTGCAGAAGCCTGCGTTGCAAAGCTCTCCGATACCGATGTGGCAAAAGTTTGGACAGCAGAGCGGCCGGGCGGGATGACGCTATCGCAGCCGCTCGGCGAGATGATGCTGCACGTGGCCAATCATGGAACGCATACGCGCGCGCAGGTAGCCGCCGCGGCTCGCCGGCTGGGCAAAGAGCCGGGCGTGCTGGAATATCTGAAGTTTGCCATCATTCATCCAGCGGCCTGAGTATTGCCGCTCAGGGAATCACCGCTTCCGCGTCGATCTCGACCTGAACATCCGCGCGGAAGAGCGACTCCACTCCTGCGAGCGTGCTGGCGGGCGGATGCTGCTTGTCGATGAGCATGTCACGGGCTCCGCGCAATGCGGCCAGCTTTTCGTGGTTCAGCCCGACGACGTAGTAGTTCAGCTTCACCAGGTCTGCCGGTTTTGCGCCTGCGGCAGCGAGCGCGATCTTGAGATTGGCGAACGCCTGCTTCGCCTGTGCGGCGAAGTCCGGGGATATTTCGCCCTTGCTGTTGAGCCCCACCTGGCCGGAAATGAAGACCAGCTTGCCATGGTTCACGACGACAACATGCGTGTAGCCGTTCGGCTTTGACAGCTCAGACGGGTTTTTGAACTCAACGCTCTGGGCGTACGCTGCGCCTGCGCTGGCGAGCACGCCTGCGGCGACAAACTGGAGGGCTCGATTCATCTCTCTCGTTCTCCTTGCTGCGTGACTTTCCCAATGGATTCGCGGAGAGGCGCTGGATTCCGAACGACTCCTATTTCGCGGAGCACGTATTCCGGCTCGTATCGGCAACGCTGGCGATCAGCCACTGCCCATCCTGGCGGACCAGGTTGAAGAGATCGGTCCCGCAGTGACTGACCTTGCCGTCGACATAAAAATCGAAGGGCGCCCACACGACGGCGAGGTCATTGTCGATCCGAATGAGCGGATCATGAATACGCTCTTCGATCTTCGACGTGCCGGGCTTGCCGACGCGCGTAGCGAAGTCTTCAAAGGTCATCTGCGCGGGCTTGCCGTCGCGCATCAGGACCATGACCCCATTGGGCAGCGTCGGCTTCTTGATGGCGGCTGCATCACGCGCAGACATGCCGGCAAACATAGCTTGTATCGGGGCAAGGACGGCCTGCTCGTCAGGCGTGGCCGCGTTGAGCGCGAGCGGGAACAGGGCGGCTAGGAGCGGCAGGACGGCGAATGTAGGGCGCATGGCCCCTCATCTTACGACGAGAAACACCTGTCCTGCGACAGAAACTGCAGCGCTCAGGAGAACGAGCAAATTCACCGCCGGCTTGCTATTCGTGTTGCCTATTCTCCTCACGGATGCGCTGGATCTCTTTCATCCGCTGCTTCAGTAGCTTCTCCCGGCCTTCGCTGGTGGGCGCGTAATAGCGGCGATCGCGGAGGCTTTCCGGCAGACAGTCCATATCCGCTACTTTGCCTTCGATGTCGTGCGCGTACTGATAATCCCTGCCATAGTTGAGGTCGCGCATCAGCTTAGTGGGCGCGTTGCGCAGGTGCAGCGGGACGGGTTCGGCGCGCGTGTTTTCGATATCGCTTTGCACCGCGCCCCACGCAGTGTAGACCGCGTTCGATTTGGGTGCGAGTGCAAGGTATGCGGCGGCTTGTGCAAGTGCGAGCTCGCCTTCAGGCGAGCCAAGAAAATCCATAGCATCGCGCGCGGAGAGGGTCAGGTTCAGCGCCTCGGGCGCGGCGAGACCGACGTCTTCTGAAGCCATGCGGACCAGCCGGCGCGCGACATAGAGCGGGTCTTCACCGGCGGCCAGCATGCGGCCGAGCCAGTAAAGCGACGCGTCCACGTCGCTGTTGCGGATGGATTTGTGCAGCGCGGAGATCAGGTCATAGTGCTGCTCGCCGCTCTTGTCGTAGAGCAGCACGCGCTTTTGCAGGGCTTCCGTTGCGATCTCCGGGGTGATCCGGTGGTCGGGTTTAGTAGCCGCAAGGCGGCCCGCAATTTCAAGCGCATTGTAGGCGCCCCGTGCATCGCCCGAGGCGTACGAGACCATGAGCGCAAGCGCGTCCTCATCGGCTGCTAAATGATCCTTGGCGAGGCCGCGCTCGTCCGCCAGCGCGCGCCGGAGCAGCATGAGGAGTTCGTCTTCACTGAGTGGCTGCAGTGTGTAAACGCGGCAGCGGGAGAGCAGCGCAGCGATGATTTCGAAGGAAGGGTTTTCTGTCGTCGCGCCGATCAGCCGGATGGTGCCGCGCTCGACGTACGGCAGGAACGCGTCCTGCTGCGCTTTGTTGAAGCGGTGGATCTCGTCCACGAACAGGATGGTGCGCGAACCATAGTGCGCGGCTTTTTCCGCGTCCACCATCACCTGCTTGATCTCCTTGATTCCGGAGAGGACAGCAGAGAACTCAATGAAAGTGGCGTGAGTGGTCTCGGCGATGATTTTTGCGAGCGTCGTTTTCCCGACCCCCGGCGGACCCCAGAAGATCATCGACGCGGGGTCGTCCGATTCGATCTGCATACGAAGCGGCTTGCCCGGCCCCACCAGGTGCTGCTGGCCCATGTATTCGTCCAATGTGCGCGGTCGCATGCGTTCGGCCAGCGGCGCGGCCTGGCGTGTAGATGCCGGTGCAAGATCGGGGGTGCCGCCGAAGAGACTCATTGTGGTTTTGGATTCCGGCGTTGGCGCGATATCTCATAGAGCAGCAGGCTCCCGGCAATAGCCGCATTAAGGCTCTCGACCTCGCCGGGCATCGGGATCGTGACGCGGTGTGCGGCCGCGACAATGAGCTTCTTGCTGAGTCCTGCGCCCTCGTTGCCGATGAGCAGGGCGCAGGCTCCTGTCAGCGAGGCGTCGTCGATCGCCACGCCGTCGCGAGTCACGGCAGCGATCGCGGGAACATCGTGCTGTGCCAGTAGAGCGAGAGCCTCGTCTTCGGTTACGGCAATGGCAGGAATGCGAAATGCAGAGCCTGCAGAGGCCCGAAGCGCCTTTGGGTTCCAGGGGCTGGCAGTACCGGGCAGCAGCAGAGCACCGGCCGATCCGAAGGCCTCCGCCGAGCGCAGCAGCGTGCCCACGTTCCCGGGATCCTGTAGCCCGGCGAGGATCAGGATGAGCGGAGTGGTCGAATCAAAGATAGTCTCCGTCGAAAAAGCCGGCGGATGGACCAGCGCCGCGATGCCCTGGGGCTGCTCGGTCGCGACGGCGCTCGCAAAAACATCCGGCGTTAGCTGCAGACAGTCGGCGTCTTCGGGAAGCTCGATCTGTGGCGTGTAGCCGTCACGCAGGAAGATTGATGCGAACCGCAGATGACTGCGCATAGCCTCGGCTACGAGGTGGTCGCCTTCGATCGCCACCAGGCCGCTGGGTGTACGGCCATTGCGCCCGAGCGCCGCGCGCAACTCTTTCACGCGAGCATTCTGGCGGCTTTCTATCAAACGCGTGCGAACTGTGCCGGCGAGCATTTCCGGCGATTTTACGCTGAACAGCCGCGGCGTTGCGCTGCCGCGGCTGTCAGATGGAGAGTAGAGGTTAGTTGGCGTCGAAGTCGAACAGAGTGAAGAGATCTCCGATCGCAGGACTGTTTACCGGTGCATACGGATTGCCCGCAGTGGTGATGGGGTTCGGGAAGTTATCGCGGCTCCGCCGGGTAACGGTCTCCAGTCCCCAGTTCTTCTCGATGAACTTCAGGATCGATACGTGATCCCCGTATTCATGTGAAATGTGGCCGCCCTTCGAGTAGGGCGAAACGACGATGAGCGGAATACGAGTGCCATCGCCAAAAAAGTCGAGTGGCTGCACGTAGCCGGAGTCATAGTAGCCGCCGCCTTCGTCGAAGGTGATGAAGATCGCCGTGTCCTTCCACAGCGCGGGATGCTTCTTGACCTCATTCACAATCTTCTTCGTGAATCCCTCAAACAGGTCCAGCTTCGAGGATGCCGGATGGCCGTCCACCAGGCCGCTCGGCTTCACGATCGAAACAGCGGGCAACGTATCGTTTGCGATGTCGTTGTAGAGGTCAGTTGTGTCCTGGATGTGAGCCTTGCGAACTGCGGCATTGCTCATGATTGATGTGTCGTACTGGAAGGGATTGCAAATGGTGCAGTATTCGTCCGTATTTTTCCCGACAGCGTTGTAATTGAGCTGATACGGATCGTTGACGTAGTTATTCCACTGGTCACCATAGTATTTCCACGAAATATTCTTCTGGATCATTTCATCGCCGATGCTGCGAACCGACGACGGCGGAATGGTAAAGACCGTGTTATTCGGGCTTTTATCGGTGTATGCGTTGTTGCCGTTGCCGAAGTACCCCGGGTTGTAGTTGTTCAGCAGGTAGTAGCGATCCTTCTGGCAGTGAGTAGGAATCTTCGGTTCCAGCGAGTGCAGATATTTCACAATCGGCGCAACACCAGGCTGCGTCTTGTCCGAGCAATTCGTATAAGATCCGCCGCCATAGGAGGCCGATCCGAACGATCCGCCGCCGTAGCCATCTTCCAGATACCAGTTATTCGTGCCAGGTGCGGGGTTTGGATTCTCAATTTCGTCGACTACGCCGGCATTGGCCGTTCCCTGTGCAACCTCCTCATTGTGAGGGGGCACTGCAGGGTGTCCTTTGCCGTCACTGAACCAGATCAGGTCGCCATGGCCAAACATGATGTGGTTGGCGCCCGTGCCTCCGTTGACCGATTGATGAAAGTTATCGCTCATCGCGTATTCATCCGCCAGCTTCTTGAAGTAAGGAGCGTCGCCATTCTGCACGTTGTAAAAGCCCATAGCTGTGGAGCCTTCGCGCGTAGTTGTTGCTGAAGCAGAGTACTCGGTGCTGAAGTTAGCCGGCTGCTTGATGCCGTTTGCGCCTGCGCCCACAGTGGTCTCGACCCAGGGGAAGAGTCGCGCGTCGCAGCCAGAGGGATTGCGTTCTGTGGCATTGTCGGCATTGCAGTCCAACTGCTGCCACATCTGGTAGAAGCGGTGCACCGGGCTCGCGGAGTAGGAGTTGTAATTAAAAGTATCTCCGTTGGTGAGCTGAAATGGTCCCGGAGGCAGAGCGTTCACATTCTTGATGCGCGCATCCGGCGTGGCTGAAGTCTGACCGGTGCCGCCGGTTACCAGATAGCCGTAATAATCCGCTGGAAGCCCGTTCTCCGACTGCTTGGCCAGAGTGAGGCTATCGTTCTTCACGTAGGAGTCCTGAGGTCCTCCCACGAGTGGCGCAGGAAGCTTTCCTCCCTGGAAATCATCCTGCGGAGGACTCAAAAGGAATGCGTCCGGCGTCTGATCTTTCGCTGCGGTCTGCTCCGCTTTGGAGAAATTCGGTCCAGGCGTGCCGTCCTTGTTGACGATGCCCTCGGAGAGAAGATTCCACACCGTCTGACCCTTCTTCGGCACGTAGGTGGCGAAGACGTGATCGAAGCTGCGATTCTCGCCAATGATCACAATCACATGCTTGATAGGTGTAGCGGTGTCATCGTCCCGTGAAGGCGGTTTGTTGGATAGGGGAGCGGCAAAGGCACTGCCGATTGCTAATTGGAAGACAGCAGCGGAGATCAATCCGGTGTGGATCGTCCGCAATGCTGTGGATGCCAACTGCTTCGCGTTCATACAGCCTCCTGGTCGAGGCAACTGGGCCTCGCCGCGAGGAGCATAAGACGCCACCTATTGCAGACAGATATTTGTCACTTGAACGGTTCGTGAAAAAAGAAGGCACTGCATTTGCACGATTAGATTTCTGGAATTATCTACCGCTCGTACTCGCAGCGCGCGAACTTTTTGCACTCTGTTGAGCATTCGCCGTGTTCGTGATTGCTGAATTCGGACTCGCAATCGATGGCAGCACCTCGATGGTTCCCATCATTCCTTTATCCTCGTGCTCCAGCAGGTGGCAGTGATACGGGAAGGTGCCAACAGTATTGGGATCGCGAAAATCCATGCGCACGCGAATGCTGGGGTACGTCAGCGTTCGCCCGTTGAAGTACGGCACGTTCACCGTATCGCGGAGGAAGTTCTCGTGTACGTCTCGCTCCATATATTGCAGCAGCAGAAAGTGCAATTGATGGATATGGAAGGCATGGAGCTCGTGGGAGCGATTCTCGATGATCCAGTCCTCCACTGTCCCTTGATGAGCAACGATGTTGGGAAGATTGGAGTTCATGTCAAACATCTTCGGCGTCTGACCATCGACAGTGAGGTAGAACTCGACAGCGCTGGTTGGGTCATTCGGGTCCGCCAGCTTTTCGGAGAAGTAGAGATGGCGAACACGCACGGGCGGGACGTCTCCCAGCCACGGCTGCGATGGCGGCGGCTGCGGCGCCGCTGATTGCGGCAGTCTCGATTGCGGCTCAGGCGCGTCCGGCGAGGCGACAATGGTGGCGAGCGCACGATTCGGGTCGTTCTCTCCGCCAGGGCCCGTGTCCACGGTGCGAGTCACCAGCAGGCCAGTCTGGCCTTCAGGCGGTCCCGTCACAATGAACTCCACCCGCGCGCCCGGCGGAATGCCCAGGTGTGTCTGCCAGAGGATGGAATCTCCACGGCCGTTTTCATCGACGGGCACACCGTCCATCGCGACGATGCCAAGCGGCTGCGGCGACCGGTTGTAGAGAACGGCCAGATTGAGATAGGTAAGCGCGGAAGCGTTCAGCACCCGCCACAGTTGCCGCTCTCCGGGACGCGTCGCGATGACGCCCGGAGGATAGTCGGGATACGGGACCGGAACATAGTTGATGGATAGATCCTTCGCCGGCTTGCCGAAGCCGGTTCCGTTGTTGGCGGCATCTCCATCGCGGTCCACCATAAATTTGGGTACCACCGGCTCCGATTTGGACGGAGAAGCATTTGGATGAACCAGGTCCTGGTCGCGAAGAATGAATACCCGCTCGGGCAGGCCAGCCACTTCCGGCCGGGCGCGCTCAATGCCTTCGACGATCAGCGCGCCGGAAGCGCCGCCCAGCAGTTGTTGTTTGCTGAACCCATGAATGTGGGGGTGATACCAGTAGAGCCCGGGCGCCTCATCCTCTGGAATCCGGAAGCGATATTCGAAGGGAGCATCGCCCGGCTGAACGGAGGTCCGCAGGACGTCGTCCTCTCGGCAGGTCGGCGGAATGGTCAGCCCGTGGAAGTGAAGGTTGGTAGAGACCAGACTCATCATGTCTGTGGCCGTGCACAGTTTTCTGGAATTGTCCGGAGGCGCTGCGTGGATGTGCGGTGCAGTTGTACTGGTAGGCTGCAGCTCCTTCAGATCGTTTTTGAGATGAATGATGACCTCATCTCCGGGATGGACGCGAAGCGTGGGAGACTCCTGGCCTGCTTCATCCGTGTAGCAGTAGCGCGATGAGCCATCCGCCTGTCTGGAATTTCCCGCCGTTAGGGTCAACTCCAGCACGCCGTTGCTGCTGCGGAGGTCCGGAGGCTCTCCGATTTTGCTGCCAATCGCCGGCCGCGGGCATGGGTCAACTTGTGCAGGGGAGGCGTGCAGGGCAACGGGTGCGATTAGCGTCAACACGATGATCGCGGCCGGCCCCCGCCAGGGAGAATATCGGCTGGATGACGAATTCCGATGGCTTGCAGCGAGCGAGCAGGAGGAGGGCACCACCTGACGATTCTTCCAACAATTCGTCCGACCGTCGTTAATGGCAGATAAACAGTGGCTGCATTCCGCGAAAAGTAGCCGATAACCCGGCCAATGTGGCGATACGGCAGGAACAACGGATCACTGTTGGCGAGCTTGACTCTCCGAGTTACCCTTGGCGTGCTGGTATACAGAAAGATGTTTCCAGTGATATTCAGGAGAGCCCTTGTCAGCAGAGATACTTCGCGTCCATCCGGATGAGCCGGAAGCGGACCGTGTGAAATATATCGTCTCGTGTCTTCGCGCCGGCAGCGTCGTGGGCATTCCGACGGACACCTTCTACGGCCTGGCCGTGGACCCGGTGAATCTGCGCGCCGTCGAGAGTATTTATGAGATCAAGAGCCGCTTGAAGCACAAGCCGCTCTCGTTGCTGATCGCGGAAATGGAGCAGGCCTATGATCTCGCCCGGGATCTGAACGAGCACTTCGATGTGCTGGCGGAGCGTTTCTGGCCGGGGCCCCTGACCTTGATTGTGCGCGCTGGGGCAAAGTTGCCGCTCCGTTCCACCGCGAACACCGGCAATGTGGCGCTGCGAGTGCCGGAAGCCGCTATCCCGCGCGCCGTCGTCGCCGCGTTCGGGCTGCCAATTACCGCGACCAGCGCCAACCTGCAGGGCGCGCCGGAGTGTACCCACGCGGCAGGCGTACGCGACCAGATCGGGGATCGGATTCCGCTGATTGTGGATGGCGGCCCGACGGCCGGCCGCGCGCACACGACGATCGTGGATCTCTCCGGCGGGTGGAAATCCTGGCAGATTCTCCGCGAGGGAGCGATCCCGACACATGAGATTGCGCTGGCTCTGCAGCGCTGATGCGCTGAGGAAGCGCCGCCGAGGGTTGGAATGGGGGTTGCGGAATCCAGGAGGACGGAGAGGCGGCAGCTTCGCCGCGGCTGGCTGCGTCGCGCACTCAGCGGATTGCTGGTGCTGGTGGCAGCGGGTGCGGGTTGCTGGGTCTTATGGGTCTATCGGGAAATCGAGCACTACGCAACCGTCGATGGGGCGCGCCCGGCGGATGCCATCGCAGTCTTCGGGGCCGCGGAGTACGACGGCCGGCCCTCGCCGGTGTTGCGGGCGCGGCTGGAACAGGGACTGCTGCTTTACCGCCAGGGCCTCGCGCCGCTGATCGTTACGTTGGGCGGCAGCGGCGATCCCCGCCACTCCGAAGGCGGCGTAGGTCACGACTTCCTCGTCGCGCAGGGCGTGCCGGAGAGCCGCATCATCGCCGAGACCCAGAGCCGCACGACGGACGAGTCGGCGCGGCGTCTGGCCGCGATCGCACAGGCGAACCACATCCACAGCATTCTGGCCGTTTCCGATGGAACGCATCTGTTCCGTATCCATCAGCTCTGCGAGAGTTATGGACTCACGGTGTACACATCCCCGCGGCCGGCAGGGCGGCCCATCGGCCGCTGGGCGCGCGCACAGCGGGTGGCGCATGAAATCGCGAGCTATACCGGGTGGAAATTGGGACTACGTTAGACTTCGGCCCCATCCCATACCAGAATCGTCTCAGTCCAGAGCATTCAAATATTGGACATATCGCAAGATGAATCCTAGCCTTCGAGAATGTTCACGGCCATGACAAAGTTGCGCGTCTTTCGGGCAGGCGAGCGGGATCGCGAGGCGGCGTTCCAGATCGTCGAGGAATACAACGACGCGGTGAGCGTGATGGTGCGCGACTCGTCCGAAAGCTTCGCAAAGGACTACTTCCAGTCCGGCGCCGGATTATGGCTGGCGCAGGCCGGCACGCAGCTTGTGGGCTGCATTGCATTACGGCCGCTGCACACACGCGAGCACGCCGGCGAGATCAAGCGCCTGTATGTCCGGCCGGAGTTTCGCGGCTCGGGTACGGCCCTGGCGCTGCTGGATGCCCTGGAGCGGTATGCGGAGGCAAGCGGCTACCGGTGGCTGTATCTGGATTCCAAGGATGATTTGCAGGCCGCACTGCGCTTCTACCGGAGCCAAGGCTATGAGGCATGTGAGCCCTACAATCAGAATCCGCAGGCCACGGTTTTCATGCGCAAAGCGCTGCATTCTGAAGCCGGTCTTCAGCCGAGCACTGGCTGATTTACAATCCCAGAGAAGAATCTCGAAGAATCTGTTGTCCATGAGGTAGATGCGAGTGCTGAGTCGTGCAGGGGCTACGGCCCTGTGGCTTACAGCCGTGGGCCTGCTAGGTCTGCTGAGCGGTTGTGGTGCCCAATATCGTCCCGTCGTTACCCCGATAAATCCAACCGGTCCCGCGCCGCAGGATAACAACGCCAATTTCGTCGTGCTCTCGACGGATACCTCTGCTTCGACCGGTCTGGCCACGCTGATCAATGGGCTGGGCGACACCATCATGGCGCAGGCGACGCTCGGAAACGGCGCGTTCGCCTTTGCGCTGAACAGCAGCGGCAGCGGCGGCTACAGCCTGAACAGCAATGGCGACACGAACGTGACCCTGGACGCTTACCCCACCACCGCGCCCACCTCGTCCGCAACCAGCTTTGGCCTGCAGACGAGCCATGTCACCAACTCCACCTTGACGCCGGGGTCGAATCCGACCGGCATCTTCGTCGGCACCAGCGACATTTATCTGCTGGAGCCGTACACCGCGCTGTCGCCGGCTGCGCCCGCGGCTGCGAATGCGGCGCTTGCTGTTCTGACCCTGCAGGCGGCGCCCACCACCGCTGGGCAGGTGGCCACCGCGCCTGCCCTGCAGCAGGAAATTCCCATCGCTCCCAATCCTGTGCAGTTTGCGGGAACGCCGACCTCGAGCCGCGTCTATGCCATCAGCCAGGGCCAGTCGATTGCTACCAGCGGAACCGGCGCTCCCGTGGCTTTGCCGATCACTGCCTGCAACACGCCCGCCTCTGTCACAACTCCGGGAGAGGTCGGATCGCTCGAAACCACCGTCAACACGGTCGACACGCATATACCGGTAGGAATTTGCCCCGTCTTCGGCCTCATGTCCGGCGACAATAACCGCGCTTTCATTCTGAACCGCGGCAGCAACGACGTGACGGTGATTAACGTGCAGCAGAATGCGATCGACACCGTACACCCGACGCTTTCGCTGAGTACGGGCGCGGTCCCGGGCCTGGGCCCGGTCCATGCCGCGCTCTATCAGCCCGCCGGTTTGCTGGTGACGGCGAACTACGACTCGAATACCGTGACGGTGATCAACGTCGGCCTGGACATCTACGGCAACGATGCTCCGAATTTCGGCCAGACGCATACCATCCCGGTTGGCAAAGGACCGGTTGCTGTGACGGTCCTGCAGGATGGCTCGCGCGCTTACGTTGCCAACCAGTTGGACGGCACAGTCTCGGTGGTAAACCTGACGAGCTATACCGTGACCTCGACGATTCCGGTATACGGGGGCGCGCATCCTGACTCCATCGCTTCGGTCTCGGCCATCGGCACCGGCACCGTCTTCGTGCTCTCGAAGGACAGCCAGTACGTCACGGCGATCCGCACCGATACGGACCAGGTGTCGGCGAACGTCTTTCTGCAGAGTTACGGTATGGCGCTGCGGTCGACAACGGAGACTGCGGGCGGCCCCAGCAACTCGCCGCCGGGCGGACGGAATAGCCAGTACAACAGCATCGTTGTAAGTCGCGCCGCCGGACAGGGCATCCCATGTAATCCTGTGCGTGACGCATCGCCATATTGTCCGGCGATACCATAACTGCGCTGGGGCATCCTTCAAACAAAGTTCGACAGACAGAGGCAGGGCAGAGCGCCTCTGCCTTTGTTTGTTGTGGTTCTGTTGTTGTCTGCTGCGTCGGTTACGCGACGCTTAATGTGCGCAGGATGAAAGCGTAATCAAACGCGATCTCGCGCAGATAGTCGTAGCGTCCTGACGCTCCGCCGTGGCCGGCGGCCATGTTGGTGTACAGCAGCAATGGATTACTGTCCTGCTTCAGCGTGCGTAGCCTCGCGACGTACTTGGCCGGCTCCCAGTACATCACCTGGCTATCGTTCAGAGACGTCTTGACCAGTATCGCGGGATAACGGCCCGGCTTCAGATTGTCGTAGGGCGAATAGCCGAGCATGTAGGTGAAGGCCTCAGGCTCATTCGGATTGCCCCACTCCTCGTATTCGGGGACCGTGAGCGGCAGGCTCGCATCGAGCATGGTGTTCATCACGTCGACAAACGGGACATGCGAGATCACGGCGCGGAAGAGGTCAGGGCGCATGTTGGTGACCGCGCCCATCAGCAACCCTCCGGCGCTGCCGCCTTCGATCGAGACCCGCGCTGGGTCGCCGTAACCCGTGTGTACGAGGTGCTCCACCGCGGCGATGAAATCCGTGAATGTGTTCCGCTTCTGCATCAGGCGGCCGGCATCGTGCCACGGCTTGCCCATGTCGCCGCCACCGCGGATATGCGCAAAGGCCATCACCACCCCGCGATCGAGCAGGCTGAGACGGTTGCTGTTGAAGCCGACCGGCAGGGCATAGCCATAGGAGCCGTACGCGTAAACGTGCAGCGGATTGCTCGCGGTCTTTTGATCGCGGCGATAGACGACGGAGACGGGCACCTGGGTCCCGTCTTCAGCGGTGGCAAAGACGCGTTCCGATGCGTAAAGTGTGCGGTCGAAGCCGCCCGGCACCTCCTGCTGCTTGCGCAGGATGGATTCGTGAGTGTCGATCTCTAAATCGTAGACCGAGGCCGGCGTCACCAGCGATTGATAGCCGTAGCGATAGCTTGTCGCCTGGAAATCCGGATTCGCGCCGCCGTGCACGGAGTAGACCGGCTCCGGCAACGCAATTTCGCGAGCCGCTCCCAATCCAGCGCCTTCGAACGGAGCAATCTCGATGTGCGGCAGGCCATTCGAGCGCGTGCCGATCGCGGCAAAGGTGGCGAAGAGGTCGATATCTTCGAGCATGACCTGATCGCGGTGGGGGATCAACTCGCGCCAGTGGGTGCTGGAGGGTTGTTCCACCGGCGCGGTGATTAGCCGGAAATTCCGGCCGGTGTCGTTGACACGGATGTAAAACAAACCGTCGCGGTGGTCCGGGTAGTATTCGATATTGTCGCGGCGTGGCTCAATCAGTTTCCAGGCAGCCGTTGGCTCGGAGGCGGGGATGAAGTGTGCTTCGCTCGTGGTATGGCTGCCGATTTCAAGCAGGATGAATTTTCTGTCGCGAGTTTTGCCCGCGCCAAGATTGAAGCGTTCGTCCGGCTCTTCGAAGACGAGCGTGTCCGCCGATTTCGGCTGACCGAGCGTGTGGCGATAAAGCTGAGAATGGCGCTTGGTCTCCTCCTCTTCGACTGAATAGAAGAGCGTGGCATTGTCGTTGGCCCAGACGACGGACCCGACCCGCTCGGCGGTGTCAGCCAGAGTCTCGCCGCTACGCAGATCCTTGACGTGCAACGTGTACTGGCGAAAGCCGGTGTGGTCGACCGAGTAGGCGAGAAGATTCTGATCTTCGGACACCGCAAACGCGCCGAGCGCCATGAAGGGATGGCCCTTCGCCAGTTCGTTGCCGTCGACAATGATCTCTTCCGGCGCCTTCATCGAGCCCTGGCGCCGGCAGTGAATCGCGTATTGCGAGCCTTCTACCGTCCGCGAGTAGTAGTAATACCCGGCATAGTGGTACGGGTACGACTCATCGGTCTCCTTGATATGGCTCAACATCTCGCGATAGAGCGTCTCCTGCAGGTCCTTCGTAGGAGCCATCCAGGCTTCCGCATACGCATTCTCCGCCTCCAGATAGGCAGTGACTTCCTCGGAATCCTTGTTGCGCAGCCAGGCGTAGTCATCGTGCAGCGTGTGGCCGTGAAGCGTGACGGTATTTGGGTCGCGGCGAGCGACGGGAGGGTTCGGTAGTTCAGGCATAACTCCTAGAATATCTGTTGCCGCCGCCCGGATTGGTTGCCTCTCTTTCTGGGGAATTTCGATATCCAGTACCGCCCACATTGCTTCACCGGCGGCCGGGCAACAGCATCCAGCCGGACCGCTACTTACTGAAAGGCGATTGTCCGTCCCCAGGAGCAGAACGCGGCCTGAGCCGCAGATACGGACAAGCGACGGTTGCGAGAATTTCAAGGTAAGGAGAGGAACAATGCGGACAGTTCGAATGTGGAATCTCGCGGTGGCAGCGGCGTTATGTTGCAGCCCGGTTCTGGCGCAGGCGCCAGGTGGAGCGCCAGGAGGCGGCGCGCAGCAGCCTGCACAGCCCGGAGGAGCGAATACGCCCTCCATGCAGGAGCAGCAGCAGCAGATGGGCGCAAATGCTGCGGGTGGGACGACTGGAACGAATGCCGGTCCGGCAATGGATAAGACCTTCGTCAAGAAGGCGCTGGAAGGCAGCATGGCCGAGGTACAGATGGGCCAGCTTGCTCTGCAGAAGAGCAATGACGACCAGGTCAAGCAATTTGCCCAGCGTATGGTGGACGATCACGGCAAGATGGTGGATCAGATGAAGCCGGTTGCGCAGCAGATGGGCGTAAAGGTGCCAGACGGGCCGCCAAAGGGCGACATGAAGAAGATGGAGAAGATGAAGGCACTGTCCGGAGATGCTTTCGACCAGGCCTATATCAAGGACATGGTCAAAGATCACAAGAAGGACTCCAGCGAGTTCAAGCAGGAAGCGCAGTCCACGCAAAATCCTCAACTGAAGCAGTTGGCGACGGAAGGCAGTCAGACCATCGACAGCCACCTGCAGCAGATCCAGCAGATTGCGCAGACCAAGGGAACAACGCAGAAAGCCAAGATGTAGGTTGCGATAGCAGATAGTCGGAAAGGGGCGCTTTTGGAGCGCCCTTTTTCTTTGTCCGCAGGACGCGATGATCGGTGACGGTAGAATGGCGAGGATGCTCGTGCGCCGTAATCGCCTGCTGGCGTTGCTTATAGTTCTGCTCGTCTGCTGTGGCTTGCCGGCCGAGCAGGTCGCGAAGCTGCCGGCGCCCTCCAACTACGTCAGCGATTTCGCGCATGTCCTCTCACCTCAGGTTACGGACCAGACCAATTCGCTCTGCCTTCAGTTGCAGCAGCGCGCGAAAGTCCAGCTCTTTGTCGTCACCATCAAGTCGCTCGAAGATGAGCCAATCGAGGAATTCGCGAACGATCTCTTCCAGAAATGGGGCATCGGCGATAAGGCGACGAACCGCGGCATTCTGCTGCTGCTGGTGACAGAAGACCATCGCGGCCGTATTGAGGTCGGCCTGGGCTTGGAAGGCGTGGTCACTGACAGCATTTCCGGCCGCATCGGCCGCGGCCTGAGCCCCGCAATCAAAGCGAACGATTTCGATACGGCAGTCATCAACGGCAGCCAGCAGTTGGCCGGTCTGATCGCTGCCGATGCCAAAGTCACGCTCGAAAATACCCAGGCATTGCCACCGGAACCGGTCCAACAGCGCTCGCCCGGCGGCGGAATCATTGGCTGGCTGGTGGTATTTGCCATCTTTCTGCTGATCTCGCGAATTTTCGGCAGGCGCGGCCACCGTGGCGGATACTATGGCGGCTACTGGGGCGGCGGTGGCTGGGGTGGTGGTGGAGGCGGTTGGGGTGGCGGCGGTGGTGGGGGATTTAGTGGTGGCGGAGGCGGCAGTTCCGGCGGTGGCGGGGCGTCGTTCTGAGGCAGGAATAAATAAAAGTTTCCATTCTGAGGAGCTAGGCGAATGAAGGGTTTATTGGTTGCGGTCGTCGTAATCGTGGTCGTGGCGCTGCTGGTAGGCGGCAGTTATGTGAGCTCGAAGAACCAGATGGTGGCGAAAGATGCCGACGCGAAGGCATCATGGTCGGACATTGACACGACATTGCAGCGCCGCGCGGACCTGATCCCCAATCTCGTGGAGACCGTGAAGGGCTACGCGAAGCATGAGGAAACGGTCTTCGCGGACATCGCGAACGCGCGCGCCGGCCTCCTGAACGCGAAGACGCCCGAAGGCAAGATGCAGGCCAATGGACAACTGGACTCCGCGCTGGGACGGCTGCTGGCGCTCTCGGAGGCCTATCCGGACCTCAAGGCCAACCAGAACTTCCTGTCCCTCCAGGACCAGCTTGAGGGAACAGAGAACCGCATCCAGGTCGCGCGGCGGCGCTACAACGAAAAGCTCCGCGACTACAACACCTTCATCGGCCAGTTCCCAAACAGCATCTGGGCAGGCATAGCCGGCTTCCACCCGAACAACGCGTACTTCCAGGCCAGCGAAGGCGCGCGTACCGCGCCGCAGGTAAAGTTCTAGGAATGCAAAGAGGCTGCCCGCTGGGCAGCCTCTTTGTCTGTGTCCGGGTGCGTGGTTATTTCTTGAAGGAGGCGATCGCGCTGGCCTCGTCGTCCTTCACGTCAAACACGGTGTAGAGCTTGGTGATCTGAAGCAGGTCGTGGACCTTGCGAGTAAGGTTCAGGAGCTTCAGCTCTCCGCCCTGGTTTTTGGCTGTGGTGAATGCGCTGACCAGCTCTCCAATGCCGGAGCTGTCGATGTAATTGACATCGCCCAGGTTCAGCAGAATGTGCTTCTGTCCCTTGGACAGCAGGTCGCGCACGGCATCACGAAGTTGGACACTGCCTTCGCCGAGGGTGATGCGGCCGCTCGTGTCTAGAACGGTGATGCCATCGACCTGACGAGTCGAGATTTTAACGCTCACTGAGAGATCCTCCTGATGACTGCGACGGGTTAGGCACTTACAAGGTGCTTGATAAGGGTAAGCTCAGTACCGGGATTGAGCTGACGAAACTCTACCTCATCCATGAACGACCGGATGAGAAAGATCCCGCGGCCGGAGCCGCGCAGCAGGTTGTCCGGCGCGAGGGGATCGGGCAAGGTCGCAGGATC
Source organism: uncultured Acidobacteriaceae bacterium (assembly GCA_963797895.1). Classification (GTDB taxonomy): domain Bacteria; phylum Acidobacteriota; class Terriglobia; order Terriglobales; family Acidobacteriaceae; genus KBS-83. Next base: position 52,535 of record CAWCRD010000001.1, on the reverse strand, counting down.
GAGGCCCGGGCCCTGGTCGGCAATGCGGATGACAAGGGATTTGGGTGTGGTCTCAAAGGACGCGGTAATCCGCTTGTCGGGGCTGTAGGCGTTTCCGTGAAGCACAGCGTTGACGGCTGCTTCGCGGGCTGCCATGGAGACTCGGAAGACCTCATCATCGTCAAATCCGGCTTTCTGTGCCACCTGCTCTGCGGTTTGCTCAACGCGGTTCACGCTGTCGAGGGAGGAATCGAGCGTGTAGGTAATTCGGCTTGCCTGGGATCCTGTCACTCTCACTCCTCTTTGATCCTCGGATGCTGTCGCAGGGGCCCATGGCGTGCAGCAGCGCGTGTTCCGGCAGTTTGCTTCGCAACCTGTCGCTATGTCAAGGAGACGCGCTCCCGGCAGCGCCGTGCGCAGTGACGAACGGCCGCTTTTTCACTGCACCTGATTACGACCGTCACTCTGGCAAAAGATTGTGCGAAACCTCCGGCGAAACCTCCCGCGATCCGCCAACGACGATAAGATGGACGTGGAGTGTTCCTGCTTATGTGGCCTGTGCTGTTGCTTGCGATGCTGCAAGCTCCCCAACTCACCCCTGCGGCACCCGCCCAGCAGGCGCCTGTCCCGCTTCGCATTGAGAAGCTGACTCCGGATGAACAAAAGCAGTTGAAGGACGCGAAGGCCGAAGTCGCGGACGCGCAGGCAAACGCGGATGCGGCAAGCAAGGCGCAGGAAGCAGACAAGAGCGACGCCACGGTCAAGGCCGCGGGCGATGCGCAGATGAAGCTGGCGCAGGCCGAGCGCGATCTGAAGGGGACCGAGGATGGCATCAGCCTGAATCATCACGCCAACACGGAGTGCGGCTGCTACGTGCAGTCGCAGGGACGCGATTACGACCGGGTCGAATTCAAGGACGATACCATCGTGATCCGCCACGTTCACGAAGGGCCACCTTCGCTGCACTAATCCCCATCTGAAACAAGTCCGGCCTTCGCTACCGGAGCACATGGACTGCCAAATACTCTAGACTCTCCCTCGGAGACCGCGCCGATGCACACAAACAACGGCCAGGAGAGCAGCCTGACACTGCTGGAAGGCACGCCGGTAGTGGATGCCGCCGGGCAGATGCGGGGACGCGTCGCGGACGTGGCGGTGGGCACAGGGGCCGAGGCGGGACGCGTCTTGTCGCTGGTTGTAAAGAGTCCGCGGGGCCGCGAGTACATCAACGTGCAGGCGCTGAGTCTGACCGAGGCTGGCGGCCTGATGATGGCCGCAGGCGCCGAGCTCCAGGCGGCCAACCCGCATGAGAACGCGCTGCTGATGCGGCAGGACCTGCTGGATCGCCAGATCATCGACGTGTACGGACGCAAGGTCGTCCGCGTGAACGATGTCGATCTCCGCTGGCAGGCAGTGGAGCGCGGCACGCCGCTGCAGGTGACCCAGGTAGAAGTCGGACTGCGCGGCGCGACGCGTCGCATCCTGAAGGGCCTGCTGCCGCCCGCCCGCATCGCCGCAATTGCGAATCGCATTCCCCCGCGGGTGATTCCGTGGGAGTTCGTGGATGTCATCGAGGTGGATCCGGCGCGGCGCGTGAAGCTGAAGATCGAGCACGAGCGTCTCGCGCAGATGCATCCGGCAGACATCGCGGATATCCTCGAAGAGCTGGCGCCCGCCGAACGCGAGGCGGTCTTCCAGACGCTGGACGAGGAAGTGGCGGCCGAGGCCTTGGAAGAGGTAGAGCCGAAGCTGCAGCGCTCCCTGATCTCCTCGCTCGACTCCGAGGGCGCGGCAGATATCGTCGAAGAGATGGATCCCGATGCTGCGGCCGATCTGCTGGCCGACCTGTCGGAGGCGCACTCGGACGCAATCCTCGAAAGCATGGAGCCGGAGGAGCGGCACGAGGTCGAAGAGCTGCTCGAGTTTCGCGAGGATTCCGCCGCCGGCTACATGACGACAGACTTTGTCGCCGTGCCGCACAACGGTGCAGTCTCGGAGGCCATGGAGGCCTTGCGGCAGTTTGAGGGAGATCCCGAGAATGTAAGCGAGGTCTACCTGGTCGATGAGCATCATGCGTTGAAGGGCAGCGTGCCGCTGATGCGACTGATGCTGGCGCAGCCGGGTGTGAGGCTGACGGAGCTGTCAGGCGGTCAGGTGATCAGCTGCCGTGTCGATACCGATGAGGACGAGGTCGCAGAGCTTTTCGATAAGTACAACCTGCGCGCGCTGCCGGTGGTCAACAGCGGAGAGAAGCTGGTCGGGATTGTCGAAGCCGATGATGTGATCTCGTTTCTTCGCGGGCGCAGCTAGAATTCCTCGCCCGGCAGACGCGGTGCGCCCATATCGTTTTCTTTTGATCGCCCTCACTCAGTGTCGCCCCTTCCGCAAGCTGGTCGACAGCGCTGGCTACTTCTGTGCGGACGTTGAAAGCTCTTTCAGGTAGCCGGCGGAGAGCGTGTTCTTGCTCTTCGCAATCGGCAGCAGTGTTGGATAGAACTGCACGAACGTGGTGTCGACAGCTGCGTGTTCCGCGTGGCAGCTATAACAGTCAGCCGAAGTTGGAGTCATTTTCGAGGTCTTGTTGTCGTCGAAGCCGAAAAAAGCCCAGTTGCCGGGGAACCGCCCTTTGCCCTTCACGTGCACCTCCAGCCCCATAACGCTGCCCTGGTAGTTGCCCTTCTGGTTGATGGAGCCGCGTCCCTCCGCACCGCGGACTTCAAGAACGAGCATGGTCTTGTCCGGCCACGAGCCTGTTTTCACGAATGCCTTGTAGGACTCCGGGTTGACAAAGACGTTGTCAAACATGTGATGGCCGCTCATTGCGGCTCCAGGGCTGTAGCTCATATCGAATCCCGAACTCAGGTAAACCCATTGCCGATAGTTTTCCGGCAGCTTGAGCTGGCCATCTCCGGTGTATTCAGGGATCTCGCCCGGGGCGGCTCCGTCCTGAATGAACGCAGTCAGCGGGAATAGCGCAAAAACAAGCAAAGCGATCTTGGCCACGGTGAGCATGCGGACAGTATGCTGCCGGAGCCGGTATTGGGGCTATACGGTCTGCTGCATCGTCTCGCAATTCGTCACATTGTCCCCCGCTGAGGAACCGTAGGATGGAAAATCTGCCGCTTGTCACGCGGGTTCGCCCACGCGGCGTAGCTCATCGCCATCGTGACTGCACAGGCGGTGCTTCATCATGATCGCCCGGTTCTGGTATGGTCGCCTGTGGGCCGTGCGCACTGGCACTGCTTGGCGCTCTCCTGCTGCCCCTCAAATCACCTTTGGATGAGCGCATGCTGAAGCGATGGCAAGGCCGGTTCCTCTTGTTCCTCGCAGTGCTGGGACCCGGCTTCATCACGGCCAATATCGACAACGATGCGGGCGGCATCCTGACCTATTCCGGAGCCGGCGCGCAGTTCGGCTACTCGTTGTTGTGGACCATCGTGCCGATCACCATCGCGCTGATCGTCGTGCAGGAGATGTGCGCCCGCATGGGCGTGGTGACCGGCAAGGGCTTGAGCGATCTGATCCGCGAGGAGTTCGGGTTGCGCGCCACCTTCGTCACCATGGTGCTGCTGCTGATCGTGAACTTCGGCCTGGTGGTGACGGAGTTCATCGGCATCTCCGGCTCGCTCGAGCTCTTTCACATCAGCCGCTACATCTCCGTGCCCGTCTGCGCCGTGCTGGTCTGGCTGCTGCTGGTGCGCGGCGATTACAAGAGCGTAGAGAAGGTCTTCCTCGCCGCCAGCGTCTTCTACATCGCGTACATCATCACTGGCGTGCTCTCTGGCCCAAGCTGGCGCGAGGCCATGCTGGCAACCGTGAAGGTGCCCACAACAAACGTCTGGCGTACGCCGGGTTATCTCTCGATGACCATTGCGGTGATCGGCACCACCATCTCGCCCTGGATGCAGTTCTATCTCCAGTCTTCAGTGGTAGAGAAGGGCGTGTCGGTAAAGGACTACGGCGCATCCCGGCTGGATGTAATCGTCGGATCGATCTTCACCGATGTCGTGGGATGGTTCATCGTCGTTGCGTGTGCGGCGACGCTCTATGCCCACGGCGTGGGACCCCTGAACGTGCCGGCAGATGCCGCTGAGGCCATGAAGCCGCTGGCCAAGGAGTACGCCTACCTGCTGTTCGCTGTTGGGCTCTTCAATGCGTCTTTCTTCGCGGCCTCGGTGCTGCCGCTCTCAACCGCCTACACCGTGTGCGAGGGACTGGGCTTCGAATCAGGCGTCGACAAAAGCTTCCGCGAAGCGCCGGTCTTCTACTGGCTCTACACGCTGCTCATTGCGGGCGGAGCCGGCGTGGTGCTGCTGCCGCATATCCAGCCCATGAAGGTGGTCGTCGACACGCAGGTGCTGAGCGGCGTGCTTCTCCCGGTGATCCTGGTCATGATGCTGCTGCTGATCAACCGCAAGGACCTGATGGGCCGCTTCGTAAATCCGCGATGGATGAACGTGATTGCATGGACCACCGCAGCGGTTGTGGTGGTGTTATCGATCGCCTTGATGTTTGTTGGCTAGAGCAGCTTTCCCGCAGCAAGATCACGGACAAGATTGCGGTCCGCGGTGACAAAGTCGTATTCCGGCAGATTGCGCAGCGGGCACCAGCGCACATCCTGAAAGATGAGGTTGGTCGCTTCCCCGGAGTATTCCTTCACCAGAAAGAACTGCAGATCGACGGCGCCGCCACTGCGGTAGTTATGCCGCACGTGCGCGACGCGCGTACCGATAGTGGCATCGATGCCGAGCTCTTCTTTAAGCTCGCGGCGCAGCGCCTCTTCGGCAGTTTCGCCCGCTTCCATCTTGCCGCCCGGGAACTCCCATTTGGAGCCGAGCGGCTGGTCAGGGCGGCGCTGGCAGATCAGCACCTCATCGCCGCGCAGGATCAGGGCGGCAGAGACTTGCCGTACGGTCTTGCTGCCGTTTCGCGGTTCGACCGGCTTGTCCACATTCGCCGCCGCATCTTTGTTTTGCTCTTCGGTCACCTGATCCCTAGATGGTAATTCCGGCACTCGCGACTGTATGGAAACTGCGCGGTCTGTCTTTTGCGGCGAATCCGGACGGCTGCAGCGCGGCCACAAGCGCGCGCAGTCCGAGCAGGAGCGTCGGTGCGGGCGTGTTGAGCCACTCGTCTGTGATGCAGAAGACGCGGCCTGCGCGCGCGGCGCGCAAATCATGCCATCCACGCTGCGCGATGACGCGATCAAGAGGCACGCGGTCGCCCGCACCGCACCAGGCGAAGATCAAGACGTCAGGATCGGCAGCGGCAATCGCATCCGAAGTGGTCTGGTTTGCGGGCTCGCCAAGGAATTTCCCCCCGGCCGCCTCAACCAACTCCGCAACCCAGGGCTGCGAGTGGATCAACGGCTTGCCCCATTCCTCGCAGTAGACGACAGGCCGTGTGTCGTTCTCTGCAACGCGGGCACGCGTGGCGGCGATCTCCTGCTGCATCTCGGCAACCAGCGACTCCGCTGCTTCCACGCGATGCACGATGGAGCCGAGGAGTCGAATGTCGGCGTAAATGTCTGCCAGTGTGTGCGGCGCAAGCGTAACCACCGGACAGCCGGATTTGAGCAGCGCCGCGAGCGATTCCATCCGGTAGGGAACCGAAGCTAGGACGAGCGTAGGCTCCGCCGCGAGAATCTCGTCTGTCGTGCAGGACCAGGAGTCCTTGACGACAGTGATGGAGCGCTCTGCCAGCGCAGGTACGGCATCGACGCAATAACGGGTGCAGGCGACGATTGTGTCGAGCGCGCCGAGCCGATCGAGGATGATGCTGATGCTGGGCTGCAGCGCAGCGACGCGCAGTCCGGCAGCGAGCGTCATCGGCTCTAGCGCCGATCCTGCGCGACGGCCGCCGGAATGAAGACCGGCCAGTTACGCTCCGCAGCAATTTCGATGAGAGCTGGCGTGGGGTTTACGGCGAAAGGCGCGCGGGCAAGCGCAAGCATCGCGGCGTCATGGATGGAATTGCCGAAGACGGCATCAGGCTGACCGCGGTCCACGCGCTCCAGCGAGAGCGCCTTGCCTTCATCGGTTGGGACATCAAGGAGCGTGCTGGTGGCGAAGCCATCAACGACGGAGACGCGAGCGGCGAGGATACGCTCCGGCGGGATGCCGAAGTCGCGCACGCCTTCTTCGATGACCCAGTGATTCGTAGAGCTGACCGCCCAGATCTCGCAGCCGGCAGTGTGAAGATCCGCAACCAGGCGCTGCATTTCAGGAAAAATATGCGGCCGTATCTGGTTGCGGAAGAACGTGGCGGCGGCGCGCCGCAACTCTGTTTCCTCCAGCCCCGTGTAAAGTTGCACCATCTCCCCGCAGATCGCGATTTCGGAGATCTCGCCGCTGCGGTAGAGGCGATAGCGTGAGTCCATCCAGTCCGCGGCGTTGCGCGAGACAAGCCCGGTTTCGATGGACCACAGCATGAAACCATAGCCCGCGTCACCGCCCCACAGGGTTCCATCGCAGTCAAAGACGGCGATACGCGGCGCAAGCGCAAGAACGGCGCGATGGAAGTCGCTGGCGGAAAGGCGTGCTGGCAGAGTCTTGGTCAAGCGGGCTCCTGCTTCCATGATAAAGGTTGGGCTGTCAGGATATGTGAATCGCTGTGAACCGGAGGGTTGCCAGATGCGGGCCGGACTGTGGCTGATAGCCATTACCTTAGTGAGCAGCGCCGCGTGGGGTCAGGCCTTCAACGGCATGGACCGCAATGACTATCCCGGCGACACGATGCTGACCGCGCTGCACAAATCGTTCAGCTACACCAGCTATTGGCTGAATGCCCCACCAGGAGAGAAATCCAGCACCTGGATAGGCAAGCGCGCGCTGCTCAGAGAGCGTGGCTTCGGCTTTCTGCTCCTATGGAATGGCCGGCTGGATAAGGAGCTGAAAGGAAAAGATGCGGCGTCGCTGGCGCGGAGCGATGCGGGCGCCGCGGTCGCGGTCGCGGCGCGCGAAGGATTTCCGAAAGGCGCGCTGATCTTTCTCGATCAGGAAGAAGGCGGACGCCTCTTGCCGGAGCAGCTTTCCTATGTGCTGGCCTGGGTGGATGGGGTACGGCGTGCCGGCTGGCGTGGCGGCATCTACTGCTCCGGGCTGCCGGTAGACGATGGCAACGGCGGCACCATCACGACCGCGCAGGATATCGAGCGTCAGGCTGGCTCGTGGAAGATTCCGCTGTGGGTCGCGCGCGATGAGTGCCCGCCCTCACCCGGCTGTGTGATTGAAACCAAGCCGCGGCTGCCATCTGCATCTCTGGGTCTGCCGGATGCGGTGGTGTGGCAGTACGCGCTCTCGCCGCGTCGCCCGGAGTTTACCGGCGGCTGTCCCAAAAACTATGCGTCGGATGGTTACTGCTATGCTCCCGGCGTCTATCACGGTCCGTATGGATTCGTGGACCTGAATACCGCGAGTTCAGCCGATCCGTCGGGCGTTCGTTAAGATTTTTTCACTGCAGGTGTAGACCGGCGTGTGTCTGCTCGTGTCCTCTTAGGGAATCGGCGACAAAGCGCCTCCGATTGAATTGATAGCAAAATTCCAGCGCAGGGAAGCGACCGCGTTTTGCAACCAGAAATAGCACAAACCGAACTGGCCCAGCCAAGCCTCTGGCAGGCGATCAGGGAAGCCGTGCGCGGGTCGCACCGCGACTTCACCACCGGCAGCCTGAATCGCGCCATCCTGCTGCTCGCCATCCCAATGGTTCTCGAGATGGTGCTGGAGTCGCTGTTTGCCGTGGTGGACATCTTCTGGGTAGGCCGTCTGGGGCCGGACGCAATCGCCACCGTGGGGCTTACGGAGTCGATGTTGACGTTGATCATCGCGGTTGGACTGGGCCTGGGGATGGCGACGACTGCGATGGTGGCCCGGCGTATTGGGGAAAAAGATCCGGAGGGCGCAGCGGTGGGCGCCATGCAGGCAATCGTGCTGTCGCTGGCAATCTCGGTGCTGATTGCGATCCCGTGCGTCCACTATGCGCCGCAACTGCTGCGCATCGCGGGCGGCACGCCCTCGATTGTGGCCACGGGCTCCGGTTACACACGCATTGCGCTGGGCGGCGGCGGGGTGCTGTTGCTGCTTTTCTTGAACAACGCGATCTTTCGCGGCGCCGGCGATGCCGCCGTTGCCATGCGGCTCTTGTGGGTCTCGAACATCATCAACCTCGCGCTCGATCCGTGCCTTATCTTCGGCTGGGGGCCGTTCCCGCGCATGGGCGTCACGGGCGCGGCGGCCGCCACCTTCACCGGCCGTAGCATCGGCGTGCTGTACCAGTTCTATCGCCTCGCGCGCGGCACAGAGCGTTTGCGCATCGGTGTGCGCCAGATGCGGCTCAACCTCAAAGTGATGGGCCGGCTGCTCCGCGTATCGTCTACCGGCATCCTGCAGTTCCTCATCGCGCAGGCAAGCTGGATTGGACTGGTTCGCATTGTCAGTGTCTTCGGCGCGGCGGCGCTTGCGGGCTACACGGTGGGGATTCGCATCATCATCTTCATCCTCCTGCCCTCGTGGGGGCTCAGCAACGCGGCTGCGACGCTGGTGGGCCAGAACCTCGGCGCGGGCCGCCCCGATCGCGCGGAGAGCTCCGTCTGGCGAACCGGATTGTGGAACATGGCCTTTCTTGGCTCCGTGGGCGTCGTCTTTTTCATCTTCGCGCCGCCCGTCGTCAGCATCTTCACCAGCGATCCGGCGGTGGCGCGCATTGCGGCCAATTCGCTGCGCATCTTCAGTTGCGGCAACATCGCGTATGCCTTCGGCATGGTGATGATGCAGGCCTTCAACGGCGCGGGCGACACCATCACGCCGACCGTTGTGAATTTTTTTGGCTTCTGGATACTGGAGCTCCCGCTGGCCTGGTGGCTGGCGCATCGTACGCGCCTGGAAGAGAACGGCGTCTTCCTATCGGTGGTGGTCGCCGAGATGTTCATGGTGGCGGCGAGTATTCTTCTCTTCCGGCAGGGACGGTGGAAGCGGCAGAAGATCTGAAGCACAACGCTCAGATGGCATCGTCCGTGTACTGCCTAAGTTGGTTCGCGCTCCTCCGAACACGGGCAGGTCCACACACACAGAACCGATAATGAACCCGTGGCGGCTGCTTCAAACACGGCGCTGATTCGCGAGTACCTGCTCTACCTGAGGGTAGAGAAAGGTCTCCGTCCGCTGAGCTGCGAGGCCTACCAGCGCGATCTGGAGCTGTTCGCCGAGTACCTCGAAGGCACACACGCCGTACTTGAAACTGCGCAGCAGCGTGAGCTTGCAGGATTTCTGGAGCACCTCCACCGGCACCAGATCGAGTCACGCTCGATTGCGCGCAAGCTCTCCTGTCTGCGCGGCTTCTACAAATGGCTGCTGCTGGATAAGCGCATCCGGCACGATCCGACGGTGAACATCGAATCGCCCAAGGCGTGGAAGATCCTGCCCAAGGCGCTGGCGGAGAGCGAGACCGCCGAGATGCTGGACTCGGCGACAGTTCTCGCGACCGGTTCCTCCGGCGATGCCGTTGCGCTGCGCGATCGCGCGATTGTGGAACTGCTCTACGCCGGCGGGCTGCGTGTCTCCGAACTGACCGGGTTGCGCGTGGAAGACCTGCAGCTGGATGTCGGTCAGGTGCGTGTGCGCGGCAAAGGGGACAAGGAGCGCGTGGTGCCGCTGGGGCGCGCCGCTGTGGAGGCGTTGACCGAATATCTGGAGCGCGGACGGCCGATGCTCGCAAAACGCAATGGCGCCGGTGGCTTATTTCTATCCCAGCAGGGGCGCACGCTGACTCGCGGCTGGATATGGGAATTGGTGAAGAGCAAATCCGACGGGCGCGCCAGCCCGCACATGCTGCGGCATAGCTGCGCCACCCATATGGTGGGACACGGTGCCGATCTACGCACCGTGCAGACCCTGCTGGGTCACGCCGACATTGCCACAACGCAGGTCTACACGCATCTCGCCATCGACCGGCTGAAGGCGGTGCACCGTGCGCACCATCCTCGAGCAAAGGCCCGAGGCACAGAATGACTCAGTCACTGGCTGATCTGCGAGACGGTTATCTCGCGATGCTGCGCAGCGAGCGTGGCTCATCTGCCCATACCATGCGCGCGTATGAGCGCGAACTAACCGGCTTCATCGCGTACCTGACGAAACAGTTCGGCGAACGCTGCGAGATCCGGCGCATCGAGCACCTGCACATTCGGGCCTACTTGGCGGAGCTGTATAGTCGCGGGCTGTCGAAGGCATCGGCTGCACGCGCATTGGCGGCGGTGCGCTCCTGGTTCAAATGGCTTGCGCGGATGGGCCATGTGCCGCAGAATCCGGCCTCGCTGGTCTCGACGCCGAAGCTCCCGAAGCATCTGCCCCGCGTGCCGACGATCGAGCAGATGAATCGCGCCCTCGACAGCAAAGCAGCCGATGAAGAGGCATCCACGTGGCCGGCGCGGGACGCCGTAATCTTCGAGCTCCTGTATGGCTGCGGCATCCGCAATGCGGAGCTGGTAGCGCTGGACCTGAAGCACATCCGCTGGGCGGCGGAAACACTCTTAGTACGCGGCAAGGGTGCGAAAGAGCGGCTGGTTCCGTTTGGCGACGCGGCGGCTGCGGCGATTCGCGCGTATCTGCCGGAACGTAGCGAGCGGCTGGCTGCCGCGGGCAAAAAGACCGATGCGCTTCTGGTGAGCGCACGTGTCAAGGCCAGCGGACGGCTGACAACACGCTCCGTGGGCCGGATCGTGAAGCGCATCGCCGTCGCGCACGGCATGGCGCCGGAGACGCATCCGCACACACTGCGCCATGCCTTTGGCACTCACATGCTTGAGGAAGGCGCGGACCTGCGCGCGATTCAGGAGCTGCTCGGCCACGAGCGGCTCTCCACCACGCAGCGGTACACGCAGCTCACCGTAAAGCAGGTTGCTGAGGTCTACGACCGCACACATCCGCGCGCGAAATAATGACGCGGAAGGATGTGTGCGCGATGCTCGGATCGGATGGAGAGTTGCCTGTATTGGCATTGATGCTGAGATCAACATCAATGGACCTGGATAACTTGACAGTACATAGGGCAGGCACTTAAAAAGGAAAGCCGTGGTAGCGTTCCCATGATTTGGGTCATGAAAGAGGGAATGCACCCGCTTTAGCAAAACTTGCAGCCCGGAGGCTCCCCTTATGTCCACCTTCCGCGCTGCGAGCAGGGCTCTCCTGTTCGCGGCACTCATCCCTACAGTTCCCCTGGTCATTGCCGGCACACGAGCGCTGGCCCAGTCGGACACGTCTTCCATCTCGGGTACGGTCACCGATCCCAGCGGCGCCGTCGTTCCCAACTCAAAGGTGACGGCGAGGAACGACGCCACCGGACAGACGCGCAACGTCACCACCAATAGCGTCGGTGCCTACACGCTGACGAACATACCCAGCGGCACCTATACCGTGACCGTGGAATCCCAGGGCTTTCAGACCGCGGTGCAGCAGGCAGTGCACGTAGACCCCAGCATCGGCGCACAGGTGAACGTATCCCTGAAATCGGGTAACACCAGCACCACCGTGACTGTGCAGGCGAACGCGAACCGTCTGCAGACGGAGTCCGCTTCCGTCGGCCAGTTGGTTACGGCGCAGCAGGTCCAATCGATCCAGCTCAACGGACGCAATCCGCTGTACCTATCGCAGCTGGAGCCCGGCGTCACGCGCAACGCGCCGATGTCCTCCTTTAACTTCTCGTTGGACAACACGCTTTACGTGAATGGTTCGCGCTCGCAGGAAAACATCCTCACCTTCGACGGTGCGCCCATGGTGCGCACGCGCTCGAACAACAACAGCGTAGGCGTGGCCGATGTCGACACAACTTCCCAGGTCCAGATCCTGACGACCGGCTACCAGGCGGAGTACGGACGCACCTCCGGCGGACAGGTTCGCTTAATTCCGAAGAGCGGCACAAACGTCTTCCATGGCGCAGTCTTCGAATACCTGCGCAACTCGTTCTTCAACGCGAATACATGGCAGCGCAACAACTCACCGGATCCGCTCATCGCACAGCATCCGGAGGCCTTCCGCTACAACCAGTTCGGATGGAACCTGAACGGTCCGGTGTACATCCCGGGGCACTTCAATACTTCGCGGCAGAAGCTATTCTTCCTGGTGGGACAGGAGTATGTGCGGTACCGGCGCTCGCCCACACAGACCGGCAAGGTGCCCACCTTGGCGATGCGCAGCGGAAACTTCGGCGAGCTGCTCGGGCCAAACATCTTCTACTCCAAGCCCGTGCAGATCGTGAATCCGAGGACCGGCGCTCCCTACCCGGGCAACGTAATCTCGCCCGGCGATCTCAGCCCCAATGGGCTTGCGCTGCTCAACGCCTTTCCTGCTCCGAACGTGAATAACAATTCTGCATACAACTGGCAGGAGGCGCGCGCGAATCCTCAGGACCAGCGCAAAGACACGCTGGTGGTGGACTACGTGCCCGCTGAGGCACACCGCATACGGCTTTCGATACTGAGCTACCACCTGGATTACATCACCCCGTTTGCCGGCAACTTCGATCGCACGCCGGAAAAATGGCATTGGCCGAATCAGGCAGCAGCGCTGCACTACACCTGGGCCATCAGTCCATCCATGGTGAACGAAGCCAGCGTAACCGGGACGGCTGACCACATCACGATCAGCTACGACCTCTCGAGCGGACTCTACGATCGCACTCGATACGGCATCAACTTCCCGTTTCTATATCCCGCTTCGGAAAAGGTGATCCCCAACAAGATCCCCACCATCAATCTTGCAAACTTCACCACCCTCGATGGCGGTCCCTATCCATCGCATTCGGGCGGTCCGGTGATCGATGTCTCCGACAACCTCACCAAGGTGATCGGCAATCACACGTTCAAAGTCGGCGGTCTGTGGGAGTACGCCGGTGAGAACAACTACGACCAGATCAGTGTCAGCAGCACGACTCCCGGGTCTACCAATAACCAGGATGGGCAATTCCGCTTTACCGACACGCGCAACGGCTTCCCCACATCGGGCGTCGCTGTTGCAAACGCGGCACTCGGCCTGTTCGACACCTACGGAGAGATTGGGACCAAGAGCTACACCCTCTTCCGCGGGAATATGTACGAGGGATTTGTGCAGGATACGTGGCGCGCAAAGCCCAACATGGTGATCGAAGCGGGTGCGCGCTATAGCGTCATGCGGCCTTACTACGCGCTCTGGGGCAATCAGTCGTTCTTCGATCCTGCGGCATGGAATCCCGCGAACGCCCCGGTCATTGATCCCGCGAGTGGGGTCGCTGTTGGCGGCAATCTCTACAACGGCGTCGTGATCCCTGGAACCCATTTCCCGAGTTCCGCGCAAGGACACGTCCCGGCCGAAATCCTGGCCAATCCTCAGGCATCCTTCACCGGCAAGACTCCGGGGTATTCGAACACCATCTGGACGGACATCCAGCCGCGCTTCGGCGTGACCTACCAGGTGCGGCCGAATACTGTGGTGCGCGCCGGTGCAGGGAGGTATGTGCAGCGTCTGGGCATCAGTGACCAGGTGCAGCTTGGCGGCAATGCGCCGTTCCAGCCCACCACCTTCGTCTCCGGCGGCGTTGTCGACAACCCTGCGGGTACGACAGGCGGTGCGCTTCCCCGGCTCCCCTTGTCGATGACAACGCAGCCCTACGACTTTCCTAATCCGAATGCCTGGTCCTGGAACGCCGCAATCGAGCAGGATGTTCCCAGCTTTGCGACGTTCACCTTGGCCTACGTTGGGCGCAGGGGACTGCACCTCCAGCAGATGGAGCAACTGAACCAGCTGCATCCGGGAACGGTACAAGCCAATCCGGGGGTGACTACGGACGCGCTCCGGCCCTATCGCGGATTCTCCAGCATCCTGCAGATCGACAATCACGGCAGCTCGATCTATCACTCGTTGCAGGCTAACCTGAGTCGCAGGCTCAGCCACGGCCTGCTCTTTGGGGTGGCTTATACCTGGTCGAAGAGCATGGATTACGGCTCGGACCAGAGTTATCAGCTCCCTGACATCTACAATCCAAAGGCAAATTGGGGTCCCAGCGATTTCGATATCCGGAACACCCTGGTCGTCAATTACGTGTGGGATATTCCGTACGGCAACAACTTCAATAACCGGCTCGTGAAAGGCACGCTCGGCAACTGGGAGCTCTCCGGCACGACGCAGGCGCAATCGGGTGAACCGCTTACCGTCAGCACCAACGATGACTTCGCCGGTGTCGGCGCGGGCGCAGGGCCCCAGCGTTGGGACATGATCGCAACACCAGCGAAACCGCATCAGTTCGGCGGCGCTGGACAGACCGGCTACTGGTTCCAACCCACAGTCTTCACACAACCGGGAGCGGGCACGGAAGCTCCTCGCGGCACTCGCAACGTCATTTACAACCCGGGCTTCCAGAGCTGGAACATCGCGCTTCAGAAGGGCTTCCACGTTATCCCCGGGCACGACAATCATCTGTTGACCTTTCGCGCTGAAGCGTTCAACTTCACCAATCACCCCAACTGGGACGACGCAGACAGCAATCCGACCAGCGGCACCTTTGGAGAGGTCACGACCAAGGGCGCCACCTACGCCTCCGACCGTCAACTGCAGTTCAGCCTGCGCTACGCCTTCTAACAGGCGATCGCTGGTTCTCCCCCACGGCCGCCAGGGTGCTCCTGCCCTGGCGGCCTTCCCGTTTGCTTCCATGCGCTGCCTCCGCCGTTGTGCGCGCATCGCGTAAAATAAGGAGTCAGCCCGGATCGTCGAAAGGGCCTAGAGGAACTCCTTGATCAGCAGTGCATTTACGAAGATTTTCGGTACCAACAACGAGCGTGTCGTCAAGCGCATGTTGCCCACCGTGGCGGCTATCGGCGAGTGGGAGCCGAAGATACAGGCGCTCTCCGACGCGGAGCTGCGCGAAAAAACCACCGAGTTCAAGGCGCGATTTCAGGAGCGCGTAAAGGATGTCCCCGACACCCGGGACAACAAAGACGCTCGCAAAGCCGCCGAAACCGAGGCCCTGGACGAGCTGCTGCCGGAGGCCTTCGCCGTCGTGCGCGAGGCCGGCAAGCGCGCCGTCGGCATGCGTCACTTCGACGTACAGTTGATCGGCGGCATCGTGCTGCACTCCGGCAAGATCGCCGAGATGAAGACCGGCGAAGGCAAAACGCTGGTCGCCACCCTTCCTGTCTATCTGAATGCGCTCGCCGGCAAGGGCGTGCACGTGGTCACGGTCAACGACTACCTGGCCAAGCGCGATGCCGAGTGGATGGGCAAAATCTATGAGTTCCTGGGGCTGAAGGTCGGTGTGATCGTTCACGACCTGGACGATGCCCAGCGCCGTGAGGCCTATGCCGCGGATATCACCTACGGCACCAACAACGAGTTCGGATTTGACTACCTGCGCGACAACATGAAGTTCGAGCTCGCCGACTGCGTCCAGCGCGGGCACTACTTCGGCATCGTCGATGAAGTGGACTCGATCCTCATTGACGAGGCGCGGACGCCCTTGATCATCAGCGGCCCCACCGACCAGACGACAGACAAATACGCCCGCGTGAACCGGATCATCCCGCAGCTCGAGCTGGGCGAGGAGATCGAGCAGGGTGAAACCAAGATCTTGACCGGCGATTACACCGTGGATGAAAAACACAAGACCATCAGTGTGAGCGATGAGGGCTGGGAAAAGATTGAGGGCCTGCTCGGCATCGGCAACATCGCCGACCCGGAGAATTGGGAGTTCAAGCACCACGTTGAGACGGCGATCAAGGCACACAATCTCTATCGCAAGGACGTGGAGTACGTGGTGAAGGACGGCGAGGTGATCATCATCGACACCTTCACCGGCCGCCCTATGCCTGGCCGCCGCTGGTCCGATGGTCTGCACCAGGCGGTTGAGGCGAAGGAAGGTGTGAACATTCGGCGCGAGGACCAGACACTCGCGACCATCACCTTCCAGAACTACTTCCGCATGTATCAGAAGCTGGCCGGAATGACCGGCACCGCGGAGACCGAGGCGGCGGAGTTTGATTCCACCTATAAACTCGACATCGTCGTGATTCCAACCAACAAGCCGATGCGGCGCAAAGAGTATCAGGACGTCGTCTACCGAACCTCCAAGGAGAAGTACTTCGCGGCCGCGGACGAGATCAAGCGGCTGAACGAGTCGAAGCAGCCGGTCCTGGTAGGCACGACATCGATCGAGAAGAGCGAGCTGCTTTCCCAAATCCTGCAGCGCAAGGGCATCAAGCACGTCGTGCTGAATGCGAAATACCACGAGCGCGAGGCGGAGATCGTAGCCCAGGCCGGACGCCTCGGCATGGTGACGATTGCCACCAACATGGCCGGTCGCGGCACGGATATTCTGCTGGGCGGCAATGCCGAGTTCGTGACCAAGCAGGATCTGGTCAAACGCGGGCAGGCTCGTTCGATCAGCGCCGCAGAGGGCGCCATTAATCCCACGGCCGCTCCGGGCATGATCCGCTTCTACTACCAGGGGCAGGAGTTTGAAACGCCGCAGGAGAGTTGGGACCGCGCCTGGCAGGTGCACGAAGCGAACGCCAAACGCGAGCATGAAGAAGTGCTGGAAACCGGCGGCCTGTGCATCCTGGGCACAGAGCGGCATGAGTCGCGCCGCATCGATAACCAGCTTCGCGGACGCGCCGGTCGCCAGGGCGACCCCGGCGCATCGCGCTTTTATCTCTCGCTCGAAGACGATTTAATGCGCATCTTCGCCCGCGAATGGGTGGGGCCGCTGCTGCAGAAGATGGGCATGGAAGAAGGCGTGCCGATCGAGAGCGGCATGATCACGCGGCGCATCGAAGGCGCGCAAAAGGCGGTCGAATCGCAGAACTTCGAAGCCCGCAAGCACCTGCTCGAGTACGACGACGTAATGAATAAGCAGCGCGAAGCGGTCTACGGCACCCGTAAACAGCTGCTTGAAGGGGTAGAACAGAAAGAACTGATTCTGGAAGACTATGTTGCCGGTCTCATCAGCAATATTCTCAACGAATTCGCTCCCGAATCGCAGCACCCGGACCAGTGGGATGTAGCCGGCATCAAGCAGAAGCTGATGGAACATTTTGGCTTCAACGCGGAGACCGAAGGCATCGCCTTCGACGCGCTGAATCGCCACGAACTCGGCGATACCCTCTTCGACAAGCTCAAGGAGAAGTATGAGCTCAAGGAGCAGATCATCGGAGCGCAGGGCATGCGCTATCACGAGCGCATGATCATGCTCAGCGTGCTGGACGGCCTCTGGAAAGACCACCTTCTGAACATGGACCATTTGAAGGAGGGCATCGGGCTGCGCGGCTATGGCCAGCAGGACCCGCTGGTGGCCTACAAGAAGGAGTCCTTCGACATGTTTGAAGGAATGATGGGCCGCTTCCAGGAAGACACGGTGCGATATCTGTTCATGATGCAGATCGTCGGCCCCGACGGACAGCCGATCACGCGCCCCGTGCAGCAGCAGCAGCCTCCTCTCCGCCAGGCGCCGCCTATGCCGCTTCCGGCAGCGCAGCCGTTGCCGGAAGGGAATGGCCGCGGCGGACAGCCGATCCCGCAGCATGTGCAGAGCCCCGCGCCCAAACAGACCTGGCGGCCCATGCCGGTGGGTGAGGCGCCCAGCGGCACACGCACTCCTGAGACGCGAACCTCTATCGACGAGATGGAGCGCGAGTTCGCACGCAAGAAGAAGAAAGAGCTGGAGCAGGCGCGCGCAGCCGGCTCGAACGGCCATGGCGCAACGCAAGTCGAGCAGCGCCGCACCGGCGAGAAGGTCGGCCGCAACGATCCCTGCCCCTGCGGATCGGGCTTGAAGTACAAGAAGTGTCACGGCAAAGACGGCAGCGAAGGCGACTAGCAGACTTCTTCGCAAATCAAAGGGACGAGCTTCGGCTCGTCCCTTTCGATTGCCGTCCAGCATTCCTCGATGTCACCCAGATAAGGAGAATCCGTGACAAGCAAGTCCGACACTGATCGCGAGCATTGGTCGCGCATCGCAGACGAGTGGATAGCATGGGCGCGCACGCCGAATCATGATGCCTTCTGGGCTTACCGCGACGCCTTCGTTGATTTCGTGGGCATTGGTAATGGTGCAGCTCTGGATGTGGGCTGCGGCGAAGGCCGCATCTCCCGCGAGCTGAAGAAATGCGGCTATCGTGTCACGGCTCTCGATCAAATCGAACAGCTTATCCATGCAGCCAGGGAAGCGGAATCCGCTGACGAATACGTAACGTCAACGGCGACAAATATGCGGTTTCCACATGCCAGCTTCGATCTCGTCGTCGCGTACAACATGCTCATGGATGTCGACGATGTTCCGGCTGCGGTAAAGGAGATGCGGCGTGTACTGCGTCCGGATGGACAGCTCGTTCTATCCATCGTGCACCCGTTCGCCGATCATGGACGCTTCGCAACGCATGATGCGGATTCTCCGTTTGTCGTGAAGGGCACGTACTTCGGCCGGCAGCGTTTTGAGGACACAGTGGAACGCGATGGTCTGCGCATGCGCTTTGCCGGATGGATGCAGCCGTTGGAAAATTACGCGGCCGCGCTGGAAGCTGCCGGCTTGGCGATCACGTCCATTCGTGAGCCGGCTCCCGGCCGCGGCGGCCCTAACAACATGGAGCGCTGGAAGCGGTGGCCGATGTTTCTCTGGCTGAAGGCCCGGCCGTTGGCGGGATGACACCCTTTCACTGAGGTTGTCTTGATGGCGGTGCCTCAGCGCGTCAGCGCCGGCTGGATCTCCGCGAAGCTCATGTTCTGCGCCTGGCTGCCGGTCTGCTTCTGCCACTGCTCGAAAAGTCGGCCGTAGCTGAGGATCGTTACGTCAGCTTGATCCACATGCAATGCGATGAGCATTCGGTCGATCCATTCCCGCGGCCCTTCGAGCTCGGCATATTGCCCGATGGGCGTCTCATCCAGAACGCAATGGCCTTCGCTGTCAGCCCATTCGCTGCGCCACTTTTCGTAGACAAAGGTGGACGTATAGCCAAGCACGCGGAAGATGGACGCGACAGCCTCGCCATCTTCGACTACAGTTTCCGTCTCAATGCGCTCCTTGTGCCGCGCGTCAGGCGAATCGTTGGGCGTGGTCTGCTTGTGCGTCAACACCCAGCGCTCGCCGTAACGGCGCAGTCGAAGAATTTGACGTGTCGCGCGGAGCTCGCGCGTGGGCGTATCGAAAAGAATGTTGCGCTCAAAGGTGCGTGGCGTCTTGCAATGGAAACCAAGCTCGGAAAGCTGAGCTTCCAGCGCCTTCAGGTTGCGAACGCTGAACTTGACTTCAATCTCAATCGACTGCATGCGACGAGTCTACAGCAGGGAAGCGTCGCATAATGGAGAGATGGCAGAGACCGAGCGCCTTCCCCTGAGCGAATTCGATCTACAGAACAAAACGTCCGCCGCTACGGTTGAACGGGTTGCAAGCATCTGGCGCGCTGGCGGCATCGTCGCCTTTCCTACGGAAACGGTATACGGGCTGGGCGCTCATGCCTTCGATGAGAAGGCTGTGGAACGCATCTTCGCGGCCAAGCAGCGGCCTGCATGGGATCCCGTCATCGTGCACGTTAGCGATGGATTACCGCTGGGCCGGCTGGTAGCCGACGTGAGCGACGCCGCACGCGCGCTGATGGAAGCCTTCTGGCCCGGACCTCTTACCTTGCTCCTGCCGCGCGGCCCGGATGTTCCAGATGCGGTGACCGCAGGCCGTTCGTTGGTCGGCGTGCGTGTGCCGTCGCATCCGGTGGCGCGCGTACTGATCTCCGCCGCAGGCATGCCGATTGCTGCGCCCAGTGCCAACTCCTTTGGACGCCCCAGTCCAACGACGGCGGCGCACGTCCTGGAGGATCTGGATGGCCGTATCGACGCAGTGGTGGATGGCGGACCCACATGGCATGGTATGGAGTCGACCGTAGTGGACGCGAGCCGGTCGCCGCTGATCGTGTATCGGCCGGGCGCCGTGACGCTGGAGGCGCTGCGCAGCGTGGCTGGAGAAGTGAAGCTATACGAAGGAAGCGGCACAGAAGCCGGGCAAGAACCTGCCGGGCTTCCATCGCCGGGCATAGGCATGCGGCACTATGCGCCGCGTGCCCGGATCGTTCTGGTAGAGACCGAAGCAGCGGATGAGGAGTCAGTCGTCGGCTTTCGGCTTTTTCAGGCGGTCGCCAGGCTTAAGCGTGAAGGTGACGGCGTGAAGGTAGGTGTGATGGCGCCCGAGGAGTTCAAGAGCGATGTGCGCTCGGCGGATTCCATCTTCGCGTGGGGGCGTTGGGGCGATCTGGATTCGCTGGCGCAGCGGCTCTTTGCCGGACTGCGCTGGCTGGACGCGCAGGAGGCGAGCCATATCGTGTGCCCGCTGCCTGCGGAGCGGGGAATTGGGCGCGCTATGCGCGACCGACTGGAAAAGGCAGCGCGGCTGCCGGTCGTGAAGGGCTGAAGCACTCCCGAGAAATGTTCCACGTGGAACATTTCTGGACCCGCAAATTGTTCCACGTGGAACATTCCTGGTGCAACGGGTACTTCCTACAATGGGCCGACCCATTACCCCGGTGTGATTTTTCGGGAGTTTGGTGCCGACCCGAGCCTCACTAAGGCTGAGACTCGCCGGACTTATAGAGATATTTGATGGCAGTTTTGAAAACCAGCGTGCGAACGTTGCCGTTGCGCACCTTGATGGTGTCGGTATCGTACCACTCGATGACACCCTCGATGCGATCTCCGCCTTCCAACATGAAGACCATGGGAAGCTGCGAATGCATTTGCTTCTGCAGATAGAACGCTTCTGCATGAGAGCTTTCTTTGTGGTGGTTTGCGGGAGACGGCTGCTGATGGATCAGCAGCGGGGTGTCGCGCCGGGCATAGGAGCGGCGATTGCGAAGTGCTTCGGGGAGCCTTGGCCGGATGAGTTTGCGCGGCCCTGAGGGGGGAAGCGAGGGAATAATGGCACCCTCAAGAACTTCGTCCTCTCCATCGTCTGACGGAACTGCCGATTGCTTCGCCATAAGCGTGCCTGTGAGTGTTACCTCATGTGATGCGCGATCCGCTCCGAATGCAGCGAAAAGTTTTCCTCTGTGCACCGCCACCACTACGAGAGGATTGTCGATCATAGACCCGAAACAAGCAGGCAACGCCAGAGAAATCTGCGCATCGTATTGTGACGCGCCAGCGGAGTGTTTCGTTTTGGGGAGAATGGCAGCTCGGACGCACTCAACGCGGCGGCAGGCTCGTGGCGAAGGCGTCGAGGGAGATCGAGCGCAGCAGGTTACGGCGCATCCCCGCTTCGACCTGGTCTGCGCCGCGTGACGCGGCTTCCAGCCATCCCGGTGTAACGACCTGCGCCATGCGAGTGAGCTCTGCGGCAAGATCCGTATTGCGGATGAGCTTCGGGACTCCGGCGTGAATGAGCAGCAGGTCTTCCAACAAAAGGCTCATTGCATGAAGCATGCCGGAGGTCTTTCCGGCACCTTCGGCACCGGCGCGGTAGGTTTCCGTCATGCGGAAGAGCGCGCTGTAGTCCGGTTCGGCAAGCGAGGTGTGCAGGATGGTGAGCGCATCCTGGCGCGATGCGAGATATGCGGGCAGATCGAAGCCCAGCGCGCGACCGGCTGCGCCTTCGGAGAGTCGCCCGACCAGCGTGCGCTGCGCCGATTTCAGCTCCGGCCGGCGGGCGGCGAGCAGCGCGTCGATTTCCGCCGGCGGCAGCGCACCCAGCCGCAGGACGCCGGCGCGGGAGCGAATGGTGGGCAGCAGTTCGCTGGGGTTCTCAGCCAGGAGAATGAGGGTGGCGTGCTCCGGCGGCTCCTCAAGGATTTTGAGCAGCGAGTTGGCTGCTTCCTTCATGAAAGAACTTGCGGTGAAGATGTAGAAGGCCCGGCGCGCCTGCGCGGGGCGGCGGTAGATGCGTGCGATGACGGTGCGTACTTGGCCCAGCTTGATGAGGAGCTGCGGCGGGTCGGGCGGGATGATGAGCAGCTCCGGGTGAGTCTGGATCAGGATGCGGGTGTCTTTCTTGTCCACATCGCGCATTTCTTCGCGCACAGCCACGGCTTCGGCGAAGCGCTCGTCCAGCGCGAAGGAGGCGCTTATGCGCTCGCAATTCGGGCAGATGCCACAGGCGTCGGGAAGACCGTCTGTGGTGATGGGCGTGAGGCAATTTGCCGCCTGCGCCAGCAGCACGGCAAGCGTGTACTTGCCCGCGCCGCGCGAGCCGCTGAAGATCATGGCGGAGGGCAGACGGCCGGCGGCCAGCGTCTCGCGCAGGCGGCATACCGTCGCCTGATTGCCCAGAAAGTCGGAGAAGTTCACGGAATCAGGGTAGCAGCGGCCAAGCCATTAAGGCTGCAAGTCCAGTCGACGGGCTGGCTTTCGCCAGTTGCTCCTTATTTCCACAAACAGATCAAGCGAGTACGGCGTTATTGACGAGAAGCGCGTTTTATCGCCACTTGCTTTCAGATCGTATGGATGAAGGTACGGAAATCGTCAACCAGTTTGATTGAACCAAGGGCAAATCTCCGAGCTTTTGTCCCGGCATTGCATCGGGTTCATCGTACCGATCGATGCGAATCCTGTATGCGCCCGGTTTTGAAAGGTCATAGATCACGCCAACCCCAATCCCGCCGCATAATGCCTTTCGGGGTTTCACTGCGAAATCCCACGTGTTGCTTTGGACTGAAGCGGCAGGAACCTGCTTGAGCTTCTCAGGCTCCCAATCTTTGAGCGCCGCCTCGTTCATTTCGGCCCTCGTTCCATCGGGGGCTTCGACAGACGCAAAGTCTTTCAACGCACTGTTATCCAACGGAATGTCATGGTCTGAGATGTTGCTCATGCAGATCAGGACGTTCGGTTCCGAAGGGGAGGAATGCGCCGACTGCACGGTCACGATGAACGGAGGTTGCTTGGGAAGAGGACTTGAAGACGTTGGTTCCTCGATCTCAAACGAAACTGTGTTGGAAGTAATGAGCTGGTTGCTCAAAGGATCCACGAACGAAACTTTTACTCGGTACTTCCCGGGCTTGCTGACATCAAGGAGGTCGCCGAGAAGAGCAATCTGTTCGGCACTCTTGCCGGGAGGAATTTCGCGGATCGAGACAGCATCGCGGATACGAGAGAAACTCCAATTGCGGTCCGGCTGCTTGGGCGCCTGTTGCATGTCACCTGCAGGACCGAAGACTTCAGCTCCCGTTAGGAATTCATCGGGTGCTGTGTTGGGTGGATTATCAATGGCCCATCTGAGCGGACGGGTACTCTTGTTTTCAACAACAATATCGAGCAGGACCGCCCAGCCTGAAGGCAATCTGGTTCGAGGGGCACTCGCCGTGACGGAGATCCCGGACTTTGAGACGGAAGGCTGGTTTGCGGGTGCGCCGACCGTAAAGTTGGTCAGGTTGGACGTGACGCGTGTACTTTCGTTGCCACACGCAAAAGAATCAAAAGAGAGACGAATAGTGTATTGACCCGACTTCCGCAGGTCGAACAGGTTGTCAAGGACCACGGTCTTGGTCAGCGACGCACCGGCGGCGAGTGGTATAGACACATTAAGTGTGACGTTCGTCGGGCGTTCCGTAATAGCGCGCATCCATTCCGACGTTCGCGGGACTGGAATTCCGTGAGCATCTCTCAACTCGACCTCATAGGACCAGATATCTGGCGATTGTGATGGAAGCCATGTCTCCACGTGGCCGACGTTGGTTAGCTTCATCTCCAAGAGCACATTGGCCTGGGGGCGAACGATATCGCGTGGAACTCTAATCTCAATCTTCAGGCCAGGGCAGGCTGGGGCAGGATTAGTAGATTGGGCCAAGGCGGCTTGGACCGCTGCAGGAAGAAGAAAGAAAAAGACCAGCATTCCTATTCCTATCGAGCAGGAAGCTCGTTGCCGGTAAACCCATTCCAATTGAAACCTCCCCTTTGAGCACGTTGCTGCGCAAATTTTAGGTCAACCACCAGTCCAAGCGCTGAACGAAGGCTTCTCGTCAGTAAATCCGAACAGCCGGAACGGCAGACGACTTTATAACAACCTCTTATCGCGCTTCCACCCGCATGTGGATTGGGTATTTCGGCCGCAACGTGATTTTGGGTTGCACGTCGATCTGCTGGTCTGGAAGCAGCGTCAGACGCCATTGCTGGGCGATGGTGGCGAGGATGAGTACGCCTTCCATCCATGCGAAGGATTCGCCAATGCACGCGGCTGCCTCCACCGAAGGGGAAGTAGGCGAAGCGCGGACGGGCGGCTTTCGCTTCGGGCGTAAAGCAGTTCGCCGCCTGAGCCAGCAGCACGGCGAGCGTTTACTTGCCCGTATCAGCGACCTGGCCTCTAAGGCGGCAGGTCCAGGCTGATCAACCGGCTTTCACAAGTAGCTCCTTAATCTCACGAACAGATCAAGACGAGTACGGCGTTAGTGACGAAGACGGCGTTTCTCAGTACTAAGCCTGATCTGTTGAGAGAAACAAGGACTCAACAAGTGCATTGCCCTGAAGTCGACAGCTGAGCGCAGATCGCTGGGTTCTACGGCGATATCCACAATCAGAAAAGAGGGCCGGAGTTCCGCGATACACGGCCGCCTCTATCGTTATCTGCCGCTCACTGCCACGACTCCGATTGCAAGCAGGCTGACCGCCGTGCACATCTTCACCAATTCTCCGCGGGTGGCACAGAAATGCCGATTGTGAGGTCGTGACCCGCGGTCCTCGCGATCTTCCTCCAAAAGTGGCCAGGTTCGAGATGTCGGATCAGACCGAATATTGCAACACCGCGATGGAATGTGGAGGCAGTTCAAGGTGCGGGTTGTCAGGTCCCCACTGAACCACCTGTGGAACTACGCGGGCGGGATGGGCCACGTCATTGTAGGCATCGGGTGAATCCCCGCAGAGAACCGTGATCCTGGTATTGTCGCGATTCACGGGAGTGCGGAGATCGATCTTCCAGCGAGCCGGCGTTTTGGGATGACGATTGACGAGAGCTATGGCCACTCGCTTGCGGTCGTCGCTGCAGGTGGTGACTGCATCCAGGGCGTGCACCGTCTTCTCCTCCACATGGAGGGGGCCGGAGGTAACACGGGTCTCGAGGACGTTCGGCTGGAGCAGGTCGGAGTACATCTTCAGAACGTGGAAGGTGGTTCGTTTAACGATTCCTTTAGGGTGAACGAAGAGCGGACCACGCACGTTGACGACCGGAGCCATGCACGCCATCTGCACATACTTTGCCTGGCGCAAGCATCCGTTGAGAAAGGAAGCGGAGAAGACGGCGTCGGCCATGGTGTAGGTGTCATTGCGGTCGTTCTCATCGCGCTCGCTGATCTCAGCGAGTTGATCGGCTCCGCCGCCGGGAAAGCCGGGATGATGCCAGCCGCGCAGGTTCCATTCATCGAAGGCGATCTTGATCGAATTCCCGAAGCCGGTCCGGTTGAGCAGTTCGATCGCCTGTTGAATCTGTTGCTCGGGAGCTTCGCAGAAGGCCATGCAATGCAGATAGTCGGAGGGATGGGTGCCACGCTGCCAGAGCGCGTCCCAATAGCCGTGAATGGAGATGAAGTTGAGATACTTTCCGGCATCCTTGAGCATGGGCGGCGTCCAGTTGCCGGTGACTGTTGCGGCGGCAAGGATCTGCAAGTCGCTTTGAACGGCCCGCATCATCTTGGCGGATTCGCGCACGAGCGGCCCCCACTCCTCCACTGTTTTGGCCCCGATTTCGCCGCCGAGGTAATTCTCGTTTCCGATGCTCCAGTAGCGAACGTTGAAGGGCTCGGGGGAGCCATTGGCAGCGCGCATGCGGGAGTAGCGGCCCTCATCTTTGAGATTGCAGTACTCGACCCAGTTGCTCATCTCTTCAGATGTGCCCGTTCCCGCATTGGTGCAGATGTAAGGCTCGGCGCCGACCAGACGGCACCACTTTACGAACTCATCGGTGCCAAAGGTATTCGGGTCTTCGACGCCCCAGGCTTTATCGAAGCTCGGTTGGCGGTCCTTGCCTACGCCATCGCGCCAGTGATAGGCGGAGGCAAAGCAGCCGCCCGGCCAGCGCACGATGGGCACTTTCAATTCGCGCAGGGCGTGGATGACATCCGTGCGAAAGCCGTGCTTGTCAGCGAGAGGTGATCCGGGATCAAAGACGCCACCGTAGACCTGGCGCTGAAAGTGTTCGAGGAATTGCCCGAAGATCATGCGGTTGAACGGAGTGCCGGGAGCGGCTAAGTCGGCGGTCAACTCACCGGCGACGGCGGCACCTGCATCAAGTGCCCAGAGTCTCGCTGCCAGAGTGGAGGAACCAAGAATCATTGCGGCGCTTCCGCGCGTGAATTGCCGCCGAGTCAGAATGAGCTTGCCAAGGTCAGCTTGAATGGTGATCACCCGTTCAGAGAATTTCGCCTCAGATTGTAGCGCCTTAAGCAATACGCCAGGCATTCCTGCCGCGCTAGCGGCTCAGTGCGAATCGCCTATGCGCGTTTGATTGCCAATCACATGATTTCGTGAATTCGCACCGATCCGAGTTAATGACCATTACGCTGAGCTCCCAATCGACAGCCTACGGCGAATCGATGCACTCATCGAGACCGGATCAGTACCCAAAAGTCGGCTTCTCGTCAATAAATCCGGCCAGCCGGAACGGCAGAGGAATTTGTAACAACCTCTTATCGCGCTTCCACCCGCATGTGGATCGGGTATTTCGGCCGGAGCGTGATCTTCGGCTGGACATCAATTTGCTGGTCCGGCAGCAGGCTTAGTCTCCACTGCTGGGCGATTGTGGCGAGGATGAGCACACCTTCCATCCATGCGAAGGATTCGCCGATGCACTGCCGGCCGCCTCCGCCGAAGGGGAAGTAGGCGAAGCGCGGGCGCGCGGCCTTTGCTTCGGGCGTGAAGCGCTCCGGGTCGAAGCGCAGCGGGTCTGGAAAGTATTGTGGGTCGCGCTGCGTGACGTACTGGCTGAAGAAGAAGTAGGTTCCGGCAGGGAAGCGATAGGGGCCGAGCTCGACGGGAGCGGTAGCCTGCCGTCCCATGGCCCAGGCAGGCGGGTAAAGGCGCATGGACTCAGCGAAGACCATCTCTGTGTAGCGAAGCTCGGGGAGATCTGCGAGCGTGGGCAGACGACCCTGGAGTACACGATCTATTTCTTCATAGCACCGCTTCGCAGCTACGGGATTTTGGGCCAGCAGTAGCCATGTCCAGGTGAGCGCGTTGGCCACCGTCTCGTATCCGGCGAGAAAGATGGTGATGATCTCGTCGCGCAATTGCTCGTCGGTCATGCCATTTTTTTCGGGCGCGCCGCCGCCTTCCTCGTCACGAGCACTCATCAGCATGGAAAGCAGATCGCCGCTGTCGGCCTCGCCAGCGCGGCCGCGATGCTCGGCGATGATGCGGTGGACAACGGCATCGAGACGCGCCCGGGCGCGGCGGAAGCGCGTGAGGCCGGGCAGCGGCGCGTAAAGATACGCCTCCGCCAGCGGCAGCGAGATGAGGTAGTTGTAGAGGTCCATGATGACGTTGACCTCGTGGTTGATGGTGAGCACGTCGCTGGTCACTTCGGTGTTGAAGAGGGTGCGCGCTACGATCTCGAGGGCGAGCTGCATCATCTCCGCGCCAACATCGATGGTCTGGCCTGCGTGCCAGCTTGCGCGCCGCTGGGCAGCACGTTCGACCATCACGTCGGCATAGGCCGCGATGCGCTGGCGATGAAAGGCCGGCGCGGCGATGCGCCGCTGGCGCATATGGAAGGCGCCTTCGCTGGTGATGAGGCCTTCGCCAAGCAGGATCTTCATGCGGCGTTGGGTTCGCTCCTTGATCATCTCCTGCGGATGGTTGACGAGAATTTCGCGAATGAATTCCGGATGATTGATGAAGACGATGTGCTGCCAGCCGAGCTTGTAGTGCGCGATGCGGCCATATTTGGCAGCGAGGTGCTCGAAGAGCAGGATGGGGTTGGAGGGCTTAAAGAAGCGGCGGCGCAGGTAAAAGAGCAGGTTGAGCGAGAGACCCGGCGGGAAGCGATATTCGCCGCGCTCGATGACGGTCCATGGCTGCGGCGGCTGCTGATCGGGATTCTGGCCGGGCGCCGGGGATGTGCTGGCTGTTGCCATGTTGGCTTAGGTAGTGCGGTGCAGGTTCAGGCGCTCTTCCACAATGGATAGGATGCGTCGGTGGACGGCCTCCACGCCGCCCTCGCCTTCGATAGCCACCACGCGCAGGGGCTCGCGCTGGGCGATGACGCGGTACTGGTCATAGACGCGGCGGAAGAATGCCGTATCGAGCGATTCGAAGCGGTTTTCGTCCTTGCCGCTGATGGCTGCGGCGGTCTGGTTGCGGTGGCGCGCGCGGGCGAGCGAGGCATCGAAGTCCGGCAGCAGCAGCAGAGTGAGATCGGGATCGAGGCCGCAGAGCTCACGGTGGAGTGCGAGCACGCGCGCGGAGCCCAGCTCACGGCCGCCACCCTGGTAAGCCTCCGTCGAATCGGTGTAGCGATCGCAGAGCACGATGGCCCCACGGTCGAGCGCCGGGCGGATAACTTCCGCGATGGCCTGGGCGCGGTCGGAGAACATCAGGCCCAACTCCGCGCGGGAATCGAGTGAGCTGCGGCGTGAGTCCAGAAGCAGGCTGCGGATGCGATCGCCCAGCCTGGTGCCGCCGGGCTGGCGCGTGGTCACGACATCCTCGCCCCGGCGGACGAGCCATTCGTGCAGCTTGCGCAACTGCGTGGACTTGCCCGAGCCGTCCAGCCCTTCAAATGTGAGGAAGAAGCCTCGCGGCATGGCAGGAGTGTAGCATCGCACGAAGGTAGCCGGAGCCGTTACACTGGCGAGCATCGCCATTCAGGAGATCTATTCTGCGCCCACCTCTTCGCCCGTTTCTGCCTGCCTCGTTTCTGATTTGCCTTGCCAGCGCTTATGCGCAATCCGCGACACCGCCGATCCAGTTGAGCGTGGACGTGACGGACGCGCCGCGCAAGATCATCCATGCGGTGGAGACAATGCCGACAACGCCCGGCGAGCAGACGCTGGTCTATCCGAAGTGGATTCCGGGGGAGCATGGCCCGACGGGGCCGATCGATGACTTGACAGGAATCGTATTTACGGCGAATGGGCAGCAGATTCCGTGGCGGCGGGATGACGTGGATATGTATGCGTTTCACGTGAACGTGCCGGCGGGCGTGACGGAGTTGAAGATCAAGCTGGATTTTCTCGCCACCGCAGCTCCAAGCGGATTTTCCGCGGGCGCTTCGACCAGCGCCAGTCTCGCCATGTTGAGCTGGAATACGGTCGTGCTGTATCCCGATGGCGCGAGGGCGAGCGATGTAATGGTGACGCCGGCGGCGAAGATTCCGCAGGGCTGGCAGTATGGGACGGCACTGACGAAGAGCGGCGGCGATTCCTACGACTTGAAATTCGAAACGGTGTCGCTGGAGCAGCTTGTCGATTCGCCGCTGCTGGCCGGGCGGTACTTCCGCGAGTGGCCGCTGGCGCCGGAGGTGACGCCGAAGCATTATCTGGATGTGGCGGCGGACGGGCCGGAAGATCTGGAGATCAAACCGGAGCTGCTGGCCGGCTTCAACAACCTGGTGCGCGAGACGGGAGCGCTGTACAAGTCACGTCACTACAGCAGTTACCATTTCCTGATGACGGCGAGCGACCAAGTGGCGCACTTTGGACTGGAGCATCATCAGTCGAGCGACGATCGCGTTCCGGAGAAGAGCTTTCTCGATCCAAATCTTTCGCTGCTAATTGGCGGGCTTCTGCCGCATGAGTTCACGCATTCGTGGAACGGGAAATATCGCCGGCCGGCAGGGCTGGCGACGCCGAACTATCAGGTGCCGATGAAGGGGAACCTGCTGTGGGTTTATGAAGGCTTGACGGAGTATCTGGGCGATGTGCTGACGGCGCGCTCGGGGATCTGGACGGCGGAACAGTATCGCGATGCGCTGGCGCTCTCTGCGGCGACGCTTGATGCGCGTCCAGGCCGGACGTGGCGCGATCTGGAGGATACTGCGGTTGCGGCGCAGATCCTGTATGACGCGAGCGACGGCTGGGACAACTGGCGGCGCAATGTGGACTACTATCCGGAGGGCGAGCTGATCTGGCTGGAGGTGGACACGATCATCCGCAAGCAGAGTGGCGGGAAGAAAAGTTTGAATGACTTCTGCGCGCGTTTCCATGGACTGGGCGGCAATACTGAACCGAAGGTGGTGCCGTATACGTTCGACGATGTGGTCGAAAACCTGAACGCGGTTGTGCCGTACGACTGGGCGACGTTCCTGCATGAGCGGATTACGACCAAGCAGGACCACGCGCCGCTGGGCGGGATCACGAACGGCGGATGGACACTGGCCTACAGCGATAAGGAGACACCCTACGCGACGGCGGACGAGCGTGGCGGCGTGAACGCGTGGTGGTCGCTGGGGCTGAAGATTGGCGACGGAGGCAAGGTGAACGATGTGCTGGTGGGCTCGCCGGCGGACAAGGCGGGCTTTGGGCCGGATATGCAGATCGTCGCCGTGAACGGGCGCGCGTATCAGGATGAGCTGCTGAAGCGCGCGATCGATGACGCGAAGGAAGGATCAACCCAGCAAAATAAGGGGCCGATTGAGTTCATTGTGTCGAACACCTCGTATTACAAGGTGCTGAAGATCGAATACCACGGCGGGCAGCGGTATCCGTATCTGGAGCGGGTGAAGGGTGAGAAGGATGTGCTGGAGGAGATTTTGAAGCCTTTGGCTCCGGTGAAGAAGTAGAGGGGCTTAAGGAATGTTTTCAGAGATATTGCTCCCGCTGATTCCGATGATTTCGTAATATTGGGCTTGGAGATTCTCTCGACAGAATGATTCGGTCAATAAGAGGAGAGTGGCCCTTTTCAACGCTGGCCTCCTTGGGAGCTTCATCGCGTCGCTCTTGGTCATCGCGAGTTGGTTACAGCCGTTCTCGTTGTCTTCCGTCGCCGGTGGCTTCTCGAATGGCCGAAATGACTTGCTGTCCCTAGTGGCCTTTGTAGCTGCTGTTCTTGTGGCGGCTCTCGCGGGGGTCGGGAAAGCTCGCTCAAGGCTATTGCTTTTGCTTAGCGGGCTGCTCTTGGTCATGCTCTCGATTGCCGCATTCATGTCCAACAACAGGTAAATTGCTACTCCGTTCTCAAGCAAGCCTCAGGTCCACAATCTCCAACTCCAACCCGCCGAAATCCGGATGCTCGTTCATCCGCAGCCGATAAGCCAGATCGATGCGGCTGCCTCCATCGAGCGCCAGCGCGCGCACCCGCTCTGCCCAGCGCCATCCGAGCGCTTTCATGACTGTCTGGTCGTCGCGGAGACGCATGCGGATGTGCTCTTCCTTCATGGTTTGCGGCGGTGCGTCCAGGACTAGATTGCGGGCGATGAAGACCGGCTCTTCGTTGCCCATGCCGTAGGGCTCGAGCAGGCGGAGTGATTGATAGAACGGGATGTCGATCTGGTGGAGCGGCAGCTCTGCGCTGCAGTCGAGCTTGCGCTCGAGAATCTGCGGTGTGAGCCGGATGGCCGCGTGCTGTTGCAGGCGTTCGCGCAGCTCGGGCACGCGGGCGGATTCGAGCGAAAAGCCGACCGCGTGCGCGTGGCCACCGAAGCGGACGAAGACGTCGTGGCAGCTTTCGAGCGCTTCCAGCAGATGGAAGCCGGGAATGGAGCGGCCGGAGCCGTGGGCTTCGCCGTCCTCGTGGCTGAGCACGAGCGCGGGATGGCCGGTGCGCTCGACCACGCGCGAGGCGAGGATGCCGAGCACGCCGCGGTGCCAGCCCTCTCCGTCGATTACCAGGCAGCCGAGTTGATCGACGGAGCCGTCCGCGAGCATGACTTCGATCTGCGTGAGAACTGCAGCTTCGGCTGCGCGGCGGTCGGTATTGAGCTGGTCGAGCTTCTGTGCGAGCTCTTTCGCGCGTTCCGGATCGCGCGTGGTGAAGAGCTCGACGACCTCCGAGGCCACATCCATGCGGCCGGCTGCGTTGATGCGCGGGCCGATGCGGAAGCCGATATCGGATGCTGTCAAACATCGCTTCGCAGGGTCGAGCTGCGCGACCTGGAGCAATGCGCGCAGGCCCACATTTACCGGGCGGCGCAGCCCGTCGATGCCGAGACTTGCGATGACGCGGTTTTCGCCCAGCAGCGGTACGGCATCGGCCACGGTGGCGATCACCAGCATTTTGAGAAACGACGGCAGCAGCTTTTCGCGGGCTCGCCCGGCGTCGCTTGCTTCCAGCAGCGCCTGCGCCAGCTTGAATGCCACGCCAGCGCCGCAGAGGTGCTTGCAGGGATAGGTGCAATCGGGCTGGTTGGGATTGAGGATGGCGAGCGCCTGCGGCAGGCCCATGGCGGCTTCCGGCAGGTGGTGGTCCGTAACGATCAGATCGAGCGAGAGCCGTGCGGCTTCCTCGGCAGCGGCAAAGGCGCGGATGCCGGTGTCGACGCTGATGACGAGTTTTACACCGTCGGTAGAGGCGCGCGTCAGCACCTCGGCCTGCATGCCGTAGCCGTCGCGCAGGCGATGCGGGATGTGGTAGCGGACGGTCCCGCCGAGGATCTCAATCGCGGTCTTGAGCAGAACGATTGCCGTCGTGCCATCGACGTCGTAATCGCCGTAGATCAGGATGGGCTCGCGCGCCGTGATCGCCTGCTGGATGCGCGCGACTGCGGCGGCCATGCCGTGGAGCGCGTAGGGATCGAGCAGGTGGTCGAGCGTGGGACGAAGGAACTGCGCGGCCGAGGCGCCGTCCGTCACACCGCGCTCCAGCAGCAGCCCAGCCACGGGCACCGGGACGCCCGCTTCTTTCGCGAGCGCGGCGGCCGCACCCGCGTCCACCGGCGGAAGCACCCAGTGCGCGTAAGCAGGCGAGTAGGCGGGCGCGCTGGTGGTCGTGCTCACGCAGGCCGTCTCACTCTTCGTCCGCGTCCTCGTCGATGACGATGTCGCCTACGCTTTCGAGCGATTCGAGCAGTTGCTGGTAGCGGTCGTACCAGTCGGTCGAACTTTCGTGCAGGAACATGATGCCCTGGTGAGCGAAGCCGAGTTGCACAAAGCCGGTCTTGCCGACGTAGTTCACCAGCTCTTCAACTTCGTCAGAGTCGGGCATATCGTCCGGGAAGTTGAAGTCGCGCAGATCTTCCAGCAGCGACTGCAGGTCTTCTTTTTCCAGCGTGATGTCGCTCATGGTGAGGAAGGGCGCCTGGGCGGCCTTCGCCATCTCGACGAAGTCCTTCCAGCTATCGGGGTTCTGGTCGTCCTCCCACAGGACGGAGGCAACGTCTTCCATAACGAAGCCGGGCAGGCGCTTCATGCCATGGCCTTCGATGAAGGCGATCATGTCGTCTTTGAGGGAGTGCAGGTTGTCTGGTGGCATCATTCCGTCGCCTATTCTCGCAGATG
Source organism: uncultured Acidobacteriaceae bacterium (assembly GCA_963797895.1). Lineage (GTDB taxonomy): Bacteria > Acidobacteriota > Terriglobia > Terriglobales > Acidobacteriaceae > KBS-83. The sequence goes on along the minus strand of CAWCRD010000001.1, from coordinate 19,216 downwards.
GCGGCAGAGAAACGCAGAGCGCAGCGGAGGAAAACCGGACGCTTTTCCCGTAGTCTCTAGAGAGGAGCGAGAGATTTGGCGAGTTTCGAGAGACATCTGTTCATCTGTACCAATCAGCGGGAGCCGGGGAGTGCGCGCGGCTGCTGCTCACCGGACGGCAAGGGCGAGCTGCAAAAGCGTTTCAAAGAGGCGATCGGCGCCGCCGGACTGAAGGCTACTGTACGCGCGAATAAGGCCGGCTGCCTGGACCAGTGCGAGCACGGGCCCACGGTAGTTGTGTACCCGGAGGCGGTCTGGTACGGATTTGTGCAGCCAGAGGATGTGGATGAGATCGTCCGCGAGCACGTGATGCAGGGGCGGCCGGTGGAGCGCCTGCGGCTGGCGGAGAGCTGCGTCAACACCGCTGCCTGTCCTCATAAGCCGCGACGACAGTAGGATTTCCCGGCACAAGGCGAATGGCGTGCGTATGGTATATTCCGAGAAAGATCGATGATTTTTTCCAATGACTATGTGAGCTACCTGGCTCGCAAAACGGTGAGCGGCCTGCTCAACGCCAAAGTGATCAAGACCACGAAGCCGCAGCTCCTTTCCGAGCGTGTGGCCGCGGGCCTTTTGGACGAGCTGAAGCTTGAAGACCGCATCAATGAAGAGGTCCGGCTGATCCTGGAGACGTACCAGGAGGACATGCGGCGGACCGGCGCGAGCTATCCCGAGATGTTCAAGAAGATCAAGATGGAGCTGGCGCGCAAGTACAAGGCGGTGCTGTGAGGATCTCCCGGGACAAGTTGAACAAGCTGGCGCACGTGGTAGCCGATACGCTGGCGGAAATTGACGAATGCGATTTCCTGGAGGACCGCAACACGGTCCGGCAGGAAGCGCGCAAAGTGCTGGAGACGCTGCTGCTGGAAGAGCAAAAGATCGATGAGGCCGCCCGGCTGAAGATCTCGTCACAGCGCAGGATTATCCCGGAAGGCACGATGGAGTGGGACATCCTTTATCGGAAGTACTACAACGAGGAAGTCAAGAAGCTCGGAATCTAGAGCGCACAAGCGCCGGTCGCCGGCTTTGTCGGGAGATCGAAGTTTGTTAAAGTAATCGAGGTGGACGTCCTGTCCACTCGCGTGTGTGGCGCTATCGTTCAGGGGTTAGGACGCGGCCCTCTCAAGGCTGAGACACGGGTTCAATTCCCGTTAGCGCTACCAAACCATTCGCCAATGAGCAGGCAAGTGCACGTCGGCATCTCCCCGATATCCCACGACTGACCCCTTCAAACACGCGGCCGGTCACTAACTGCTTGCCTCTTTCCTGCCTCTGCTCTAGCCTCGGGGCGATTCGGAAGAACATCGATTCCAGCGGAGACAGCAATGAAAAGGCCGACTCTCTCTTTAATTTGTCTTGCCTGCATCCTGAATGCGAGTGCTGTCGCAATGCCCGCAGGAACTGCCGACAACTCCACTGACCGCACTGCACCCAGCTATGACTTGAAGGGCCAAGCTCTTCTCGACTTGCAGGCCGTGAATAAGAAGTGTGTCGATCTCGCCGAAGCGCTCCCGAGCGACAAGCTCACCTGGCGCCCTTCAGCCGAAGCTCGGTCCTTTGCTGAAGTGTTTCTGCATGTTGCTGGAGAACGCTATGGAATCCTCAGCATGATGGGTGCGAAACCTCCGGCAGGGTTTAAGGCGCGGGAGTTAGAAAAATCCACAACCGAGAAGGATCGCATCGTCGAGGATCTGAATCAGTCTTGGGATTTCGCGAACAAAACGATCAATGGCATGAGCAACGCCGATTTCGCAAAGCTCCTGCCAAAGCTTGGCCCCCAGGCTAACGAGGGCGACGTTGTTTACATTCTCGTTGCCGATGCGCACGAACATCTTGGCCAGCTCGTCGCTTATGCGCGGCAGAATGGCATCGTGCCCCCTTGGACCGTGCAGGCGGAAAAAAAGAAGGCGGCCGCCGCTGCCGGCAAATAAACGCGAGTGGGCCGCGATTGAGCTACTGAACCGCAAGCGTATCGAATAACAAGATCTGACTCGTGACTTTCTGCTGGTCGACCCCGTCCTCCAACTCCTCTACTCGTCGCTGGAATAAGTCGTGATCTTCCTTCCTCAGCGCTATGTTCTGAACGTCGCCGCTTTTGCCGCACGGTGCGCATGACACTTGCATAAGTCGAGGAGTTGCTTCGGATCGGAAGCAACTCCTCGTAATGCACAGTGAACCACGACTAAAATGCGTACCGCAGACTGAACTGGAACTGCCGTTCTGAGGGATACGTATTGCCTTTTCCGGTGATACGTCCAAAGGTTCCGCTGGTCGGACCCATGTCTGGATTGTCGTAGTTGGGATGGTTCGTGTAGTTGAAAGCCTCCGCCCTGAAGAGCAACTGGTGGTTTTCATGGCCTGGGATGATTTGGAACGCCTTTTGTAGCGCCGCACTGAAGCTCTGGAAGCCGGGGCCGTAGATCAGGCCGCGGGTTCCGGCTGGAGCGAAGGTGCCAACCGGGGCGGGCGAGAACGCTTTGGGATCAAACCACTGCTTTGGGCTGGTTCCGCCTGAGAACTGATGAGGCAGAGCAGGAGTTTTCGTAGCGACCCAGAACTGGTTGCCCGATCCTGGTCCAACGCCCGCGCGATCGTTGTTCTGTGACACAGACTGCGGACGACCAGACTGTCCCTGGAGCGTTCCGGAGAACTGCCAGTGGCCCAGCGAGTTGCGGACAAAACCATTGGTTGCATGCGTTCCAAAGGGGATGTCCCATACGTAGTTCGCCACAAGCACATGGCGAGTGTCGAAATCGCTGGGGCCATACATAATGCTGTTGTCGTAAGCGTTGACGATATTGGTGCCGTTCGACGATCCGTAGTCGAGGCTTTTTGACCAGGTGTAAGCAATGCCGAAGAGAAAACCCTTCGTGAGGCGGCGCTTCAGGTTCGCCTGTAGGGAGTGGTAAAACGACCCGCCGACATTCTCGGCTTCGATAATTGTCGAGTAACCCTTATACGGCCGAAGTGCGTCCGGATTGACGCCGGGGTTCGCCTGAACGGTTCCGGGGCGTAGCTGGTTCACGTTTGCGAGCTGCTCCAGATGATATCCACGCCGGCCGACATAGCTTAACGTGAAGACGCCGATGCTCTGGAAGTCCTGTTCCGCTGTCAGGTTCCATCCCCATGCCTCCGGACTTGGATAGATATGAGAATGGGAGGTGAAGGCGAGTGGTGTGGCGTTGGTACCAATGCCGCCAGGATTGTCGACGATGCCGCGAGTTACGTTGGAAGCGGGCTGGAAAGGAGCGTTACCCCCGACGTGAACCGTGTCGCTGATGCCGAGGCGTTGCATGTAGCGGCCACCTCCAGCGCGAAAGACCGTACCCGGCTTCACCTGATAAGCGAATCCGAACCGTGGTTGGATGTTGGTGTAGACAGTGGGAGAATAGCCGCTGCCATAGCCGCGGAAGAGACGCTGATAGCCGCCGTTCAGGATGCTATCAGGGACGTGTCCCTTGGCTGCACTTGGGAAGCCGCTGCCGGGGATCACGACGCCGTTGAGAGGATCGCCACCAGTAATGAAGCCGGTATGCGGATCGACGCTAGGGGCCAAGGCCGGGTTGTAATCCTTTTCGCTGAAGAACGCCTGGTTCCCCCACAGCGCGTGATACGGCATCATGACGCTGTAGCGGGCGCCGTACTCCAGCACAAGCTTCGGCGAAACGCGCCACTGGTCTTGCGCGAAAGCCTCAAACATATTGCCGCGGAAGAGCGTGTAGGAACGCGTGCCGATCTCACCATATGTGTCAAAAAGGCCGAGAGCGGCATTGGCGATGGCTGCCTTTGCCGTCGGAACGGGCGAGGACGAACTGCCGCCGCGCGCATCTGTAAAGACAAAGAGACCGTTCTGGTTGTTGGTGGTGCCGGGCCGTGTGTTGTCGACGCTGATCTGGTCGTAGTTATTTTCTCCGGCATACTCCCACAGTCCGCCGAACTTGAGAGTGTGATTTCCCCATACCTTGGTGATGGTGTCACCGACGTCATAGACAATGCCGCCCGAACGAGACGGGTATGGTCCGCCGTCAAGCGTGCCGAAGTTAGCAAGCTGAATGGTCGGAATCTTGTTGGGAACTACTTTTGTAGCGGACCCGAAGAGATATGGGTAATTGATGCCATATCGGGTGCGGTCGTAAAGACCCGACGATGTATCAATGTTGATATTTACGTGGTCCGCCGCACCGGAGACGAAGGCATCGTTGACCATGGTGGGGCTGACGGTCCAGGTGTAGTGGAAGACAGCAATCTGATTTGGGCGGTGGAAGATGCGCGGGTTGGTATTGAAGTTGCCGAAGTGCGGCTCGTAATCATCGTAGTTATAGTTCAGAAGGCTGAAACGGAAGTGATGAGCATCGCGCGGGACGAAATCGATGACCAGACTGTCTTTACGCTGCTTCTCTGTGTAGGGTGCAGAATCGACCCAGTTGTTCGGGTTGTTGGTTGCATTCGGCGCCGGATAAGCCCTGAGTAAACCCGTGCCATTGGGGCTGAGCTGGTCGGGCGGAATAATGTTGCCGGCGTATGGAACGCCCGTCGTCGGGTTCACAATTTGCACCGGCGAGTTGTAAAAGATGTTAGGTCCGAGCAGCTCGCTGAAGTTGCCGGTGCGCATCAGTTCCGTCGGGACCTTCTGCTGCGACAGATCGTCATGGTTGTAGCGTGTCCACTCCTGCCCGGCAAGGAAGAACAACTTTTTGCGGTCGCTATTGAAGTGGCCGGGGATGTAAACGGGACCGTTCAAATTCCATCCGAACTGGTTGTAATGGAAACCCTGCCGTTTGAGATGTGCAAAATTACGAGACCAGGTGTTGGCATTGAGTGCAGTATTGCGAAAGTACTCAAAGGCGCTGCCGTGAAAATCGCTGGTTCCGCTCTTCGGAACCATACGGATCTGGCCGCCCGATGTGCGGCCGTACTCTGCTGGATAGCTGGTCGTAAGAACCTGCACCTCCGAGGTGGAATCCACATCGGCGACGCCTACGCTGGTGCCATTCGATCGCGTACGCACCATCGGCGCGCCGTCGTACGTAATCACGCTCTCCTGCGAGCGCGCGCCGTTCACGTTGATGCCGTTATCCAGCCCGAAAGCAAAGGATGCCATCGGGTTGGTGCGCACCACGCCCGGCTCCATCTGCGAAAGATACAACGGATTTCGGCCGTTGAGCTGGATGCTCTTCACCTGCTCCGGCGTGATCAATTGGCCGACCGATCCGCTCTCCGTCTGCACCGTGTTGGCAAGCGCCTCAACGGTAACGGAGGTCGTGTTGTTGCCCACCTTCATCGCGACATCGACGTGTCGCCCAATGTTGGGATCAACGTGCAGGTCATTGAGAGTCGTCGTCTGAAAGCCGGCTGCTTCTATGTGCATGCTGTAGATGCCCGGCGCGAGATTGGTGATGGTGAAATTGCCTGCTTCGTTGCTGGTGGCGTCCCTGTCAGTCAGGGTCGCGAGGTTGTGCACTGTAATCTTTGCGTTGGCAACAACGGCTCCCGAAGAATCTGAGACAGTCCCCGAAAGGGATGAGGTGTCAGATTGTGCTAAAGCAGGACCGGCGGCGCCTATCACGCCGATCGCCAGAAACAATAAAAGCGCACGAATGCTTAAAAATGTGTTCTTCAATCCCGGCCTCCAAAGTAGAAGACATGTTTGCTGGTTGACGGCGCTTTCTTTGACTAAGCCGACAAGCGCTCACAGGCCTCCCTCAGTCGGCCCGAAGTGCGTCCGGCGTTACGTCGTTGATCCTTAACTGTGTTGATTAAAAGAGAATCAAAAATGATGTAAACCGCCAGCGCGCAACTGAGCGAATGACGATCTGCGAACCCTCTAGAACACTCGGAAAATAAACCGTTAATCAATAACCCAGGGTCGCGGCCCTGGGGCTCACTGTCTAAGCAGCATCAATTCATGGTTACGCTACCACAAAGAACGCAGGACCTATTTACACAGTCACACCTTGCGCTGTCAACCGAAAATCAGACATGGCTGGTAGCAGGTGTAGGACGTGTATAACGGGTGCCAAAAACCCACTCGATCGAAACCGTGGCAGGTTGAGACGATGGCCGATCATCCGTTTGATGGCCTGCTCCTCATTTCGAATGGTCGTCGAGCGGCTACTCAAACGCGTAGCTGAAGTCACACGACATTCACAATCGTCCTAGAGCCCTTATGAAGTTCACGCGATAGAGGTTTCGTAGCATGAGCACGACGAAGGCGAGCAGGTGCAGTCCATGTAGCCTGGAGTCGAGCGTTTCATAGTCTCGCGCAAGCCTTCGGAAGCGTGCGGCCCACGCGGAGGATCGCTCCTCCGGGAAAATCCGGGTCACTGCGTGCGGGAATCTTCCAAGGCTCTAGCCCACATCCTGCCATGCGCGAGGCTTCGAATGCGTTCACACCGCCTCCTACGAAGCCACTCGATGTGCGTTGCATCGTTTGAGATCGCTCGTTGTAAGGGGCCACGCGAAGCCGTCGTCATCGCCGCGACAGGATTCGAGGGGAAATTGAATTTCAAGCATCTCAGGCAAGTAGATCTCGCGTTTTGCTCCGGCAAGTCGATACTGTCTGACATTCATCCAATTTCGGATAGCGTTATAGGCTCGTTCAGCGCTTTCGTCGTCGGGTTTGGAATAGGAACAAGCAAAGTATCCTGGTGACAGCTGCTTCAGATCATAAGCTCCTCGGGAGGGGATGGCACACTTCAGAGCGACAAATGCCTCACCCTCAAGCGAGCCTGAATCTGCGCAGCGGTGCCACAGAACTCCGCGCAAATCACCAATAGCGTGCGTTGGTAAAGCTTTCAGCAATTGCTCTTCAAATCGTTCCATTTCCGTATAGCTTCCTACCCGTGACCGGATAGATGCAATGAGAACGGCTGGCCTGCGTTTCACTACTACTGGAATCTGGCGCTCAGAGCGATCCAGTTCGTCGAGAGCCGCGTTGATCCAGGTTAGAGACAACCTAGTCGATCGGATTGACTGCTCCATCTTTGTCTTGACTTCGTTTAGGATCTCCCTCCGCCCCGTCTTGGAGTCGGTTTTATTCAACAATCCGCGAACGTGGTCGAGGGACAGCCCCACTTCTTTCAAGGAAAGAATCGAAGCCAGATCTTCGAGCTGCCACGAAAGGTAGAGACGGTAGCGGGTCCGAGGATCGACGCCGGCAGGACGTAGGAGTCCAATTTTGTCATAGAAGCGAAGTGTCCTTGTCGAAACCCCGCCCAACTCGGCAAACTCGCCGATTCGGTACTGCGTCGCCATACGACACCTCCGACCTCTTGACGATCCGACAAAGACATTATCGCTTGACTCGCAATCTGTTTTTGGGCTTGAACCTTCCACTCCAGTGGAATGTTTCAATCAAAAGAGCCAGGGATGATATGACTTGCTCTATTCCAGCACTCCTGATCGCATTGCTTCCGATGGTGGCCGGCGCGCCGCCAGCGTCGAGCCCAAGATCAACCATTGAACTGTACTTAAAGGCATTTGCCGACGGCACCGGCAGATACATCGAGCAAGCGTTTGCACCTACCGCAAGGATTGTTTTTGCCGAGAATGGCCAGCTGACAGAGTGGACACGCGGTGAGTATGAGCGAACATTTCAAGGCGTTGCCGTGGATGAATATCGCCGTGTACGTCGAGTTGAGAGCGTGGACGTCAACGAGACAGCGGCCAGCGCAGTTATCACGATGGACTACCCGCAGACCTTGTACAGGGATTACCTCTCACTGGTGAAAATCGGCGATGAATGGAAAATCGTCACTGATGTGCTCTCAGCAGAGCACAGAGACGTCGGGAAGGAAGCGATAAGCGACACTCTGGCGAACTGGATGCTGCCATTCGAACCGAGAAGAATTGTCGGCAACGTCTATTACGTGGGTAACAATCTGATTAGTTCATTCCTGATTGCCACTCCCGCAGGCCACATACTCATTGATACCGGTCCGATTCAGATGCTGCCGCAGGTCGAAGCAAACATGGAAAAACTGGGGTTCAGCGTCAAGGATGTGAAAGTCCTCCTAAATAGCCATGCCCATTTCGATCATTGCGGTGGTTTCGCTGAATTCAAACGTCGAACCGGCGCGACTGTCATTGTCAGCAAACCTGACGGTGAGTTGATGATGCGTGGTGGCAAAGGGGATTTCTACTGGGGCGATGAGTTGGCCTATGAGCCCGTACATCCGGATCGTTTCATTTCCGATAACGAGCGTGTCGAACTGGGTGGCACAGTGTTAACAGCCCATTTGACGCCAGGACACACCAAAGGCTGTACGAGCTGGTCAATGCGAGCGATGGAGAACGGTAAGGCATACGACGTCCTATTTCTCTGCGGACTCACGGTTTCTCCGTACAAGCTCACCAACAATGAACAGTATCCTGGCGTAGCAGGCGACATTCGTGCCACGTTGATGCGGTTGCGCGGTATGCACGCCGATGTCTTATTAGCGGCGCACGGATTCTGGTTCGATCTGGAAGGTAAAGCGGCGCGCCAGAGAGAAGGGTCTCCTAATCCCTTTATCGATCCAAATGAACTGGAGCATCACCTTACCGAGATGGAAGATGACTTTGAAAAAGCTCTGGCGGCACAGGAACGGCAGCGATGATCCGTCGGACCAAGTCACGAGCACCAAATGCTCTGGGGAACCGCAGTTTTCATCACGCAGAGGCTGCGTGATGAAGCTGCTCGCAGCCGGTTGCGGCAACGTTCCGCCGTCGCGCCATGTGGCGCACCACCAGAGCTGCGTCGCGACCCGCGCCGCCCACCAAAGTGGATGTGAGCCCAACCTGAAAAGACAGGCCGACAAAGTACAGACCCGGAACTTGTTCGACAATCCCATGAGGAGCAATCGGCAGGCCTTTACCATCGAGCAAAAGCTCCGGTAGCTCGAGAAACTGGTAATTCGAGTGAAAGCCCGTGCACCAAACTACCGCCGAAATATCCAGCCTACGTCCGCCTTCCAAAGATGGCTTGCCATCCATGACACCCGCCAGCCGTGCGACATGCTCGATGCCCGCGGCAAGGGGGTCTGCTCGATTGAGCCGGATAAGCGGTTGCCCCCGAAGCGAGATCTGAGTTTTGGCTTTCCTCCCCACGGGAGTATCGATGGTTACGACGCGATGTATGAAATTCCAGTAAGTCGCCCCGATCAATCGGAGAAGGGGATTCTTCCCTGCGAAGATTGCCGGCACAAATTTAGAGAGAGCCTGCGCCGTGGGTCGCCCGGAGAGCAGCACGTGGCGGCCGGCAGCCGCGAGTTCAATTGCGATCTCGATGCCAGACGTTCCGAAGCCTACCACCAGGACCTGGTCTCCAACGACATCTCCGGGCCGGCGATATTCGGAGGAGTGAATCTGCTGGATCGATGAATCCAGGAGCGTGGATGAATCCGGTATCCGCGGACGCGAATAAGCTCCCGTCGCCACGATGACATTGCCGCAAGAGAATATTCGATCCCCGCACTCGACAATGAAATCCTCAGCCTGACGCGCGACTCTGGTGACACGTACGCCTCGCAAGACCGGCATGTTGAAGTGTCTGGCATAGTCATCAAGATAGTCCGCCAGTACATCCTTACCAGGGAAGGTGCCCTTTCGAACCGCAAGTGGCAGGCCGGGGCAACGAGTCGTATTGCGCGGGCGAAAAGAGCCGCAAGGAATCCCAGCGGCCGCGCCAGGTGTCGCCGGAGCGCTGGTTGGCGTCTACGATAAGGAAGGAAGCGCCAGCACGTTTCAAGTAATAGCCTGCGGCAAGGCCAGACTGGCCTCCCCCGATAACGATAGTGTCGAAGCGGTTTGGTGCAACAAAGTTCATGAAATAATGGTGCCCGTCGAGGCGTTTTTCTACGATGATCCCTAGCGCCAATCAAGTGGCTCCTCGCGCCACTCAACCGCGTGCGGTTCCGGAGCCGATGCACTCGGCGAATCTGCGTGGAATGTTCGGCGCGCTAGAGCGTCTCGGTTACGATATCGATCTATTGTTAGCGCCGTTTGGGTTGAGCCGCGCGGATCTGGACGATCCGGATGCTCGCCTCCCCGCCCAGACATGCGCGGAAATCTTCGCCGCGATACAACGCGAGCCACGAGTGAAGAATCTGGCGCTCAACATCGCTGTTGAGACACCGATTGGCGCATATCCTCTCCTCGATTACCTAATCTGCAGTTCAGAATCCGTCGGTGAAGGCCTCAAACAACTCGCCCGGTATCTTGGTCTGGTAAATCCCGCGGTTCGTCTCGTGTTTCGCGAGGATGTAGATCCCATTCGAGTGTTGGTGGAGGGCGTAATCGACCCGTTCACTGTGGAATTGACTGTATCGCTAAGCGTGCTGCGTTTGACCCGCGAGTCTGGAGACCGGCTGCAAGTGGCGCGGATCTGCTTTCGCCACGAACCGGACGATGCCACTATGTTCCAGACCGTGTTCCACTCCGAGGTGGAAACTCGATCCTCCTGGTCGGGATTTGCACTGACCCGTGAAGCCTGGCAGCTGCCTTTGCGGCGCAGTGACCCGTTGCTTCGTCACTGGCTCGAACGCAAAGCAGCGCAGATTTTGGCGCGTCAAGCGGGGCAGGAGGGTGTCGCTATGGAGGTTCGGCAGTTGTTGGCAGCACACGCGAGCGGAAGCATCATGAGCGTCGAAGCCGCGGCTCGCCGTCTCGCAATGAGCCCCCGTACGTTACAACGCCGGCTTTCGGAAGAGGGAACATCCTTTGACACGCTGCGTGAAGAGACGCGCAAGCAGACTGCCGAGATACTCTTGGCAGATCGGAAACTCTCAGTTGGCGAGGTGGCTTTCCTGCTGGGCTTCTCGGAACCAGGTGCTTTCCATCGTGCCTTTAAGCGTTGGCATAACACCACGCCAGACGCGTTTCGCAGACAACAGAGCGACTCATTGCAAGCCGACTGGGTGCGATAGAGAGACGGGGGAAGTACCGAGCGACCGCAGCAGGATAAATGCGATAACTGCACCCGCTGCCTCCGAGAGTGCAAGCAGCCCGGCAGTAAGCTGGAACGGAAGTCTCCACGGACCGGCTTGCAGGTGCATGACATGGTCGGCGCCGTGTGCGATGAAATGATTCCACAGCCCGAATACTAATCCGCCCATCATGGTTACGAACAGAATCGTTACCCCGGTGCGTTGCCGACTTGACCTCAAGAAAAAGAGGCCGGCGATCGGTCCAATTCCCACGATACCGAGAACATACATACCGGCCCATGTAGACAAGACAATGTTTAACCGCATATGAGCCGCACCGTGAACGAGCATGAGAACCGTATGCACCAAGACGGCTAGAGCGGCTGCAATCACATATGCCGGTGGCAAAGGCCTGATCTTTTCGGCCAAAGTCATTTCTTTGCGAGTCGTACGAATAGAATTCATTTTGCAATGGTGCCGGTTAGGTGGGTCGTCCGATAATGACTATCCGCGACAATGCGTTGATAGAGCGCGCCAACTCCCCAATACGCCGTTCGCAGCGGAATGGTAATTCAAATCGTTTAGAGCCATGCAAGCATTGCATACTAGCCCAGCATCTACGAACAGTGGCCACTTCTACTCATTACCGGAAACACCGCTGCGCACGTGAGACGGATGCGTTTCAAGCATGAGCTTACCCGTGACACACGTTCGGACTGCTCCACCGATCCATATCTGAGAACCTTCCTGTTTTATGTGAACACGGCCCGCACGCCTCACGGCTGTTCCCTGGCTAACAACATACTCTGAGGGTGCGATCCCGCTTCCGATAAGCCATCGTGCCAAGCCCGCGTTTAAACTTCCGGTCACAGGGTCTTCGTGGCCAACAGCCTTCTCCGCGCTAAAGGCGCGCACCTCGAATTGAGCAGATGTTCCGTCTTTCAAGGGATTGAACGCCGCAAAGGCTCCGACCTTCAATCCTGCTATATCCGAGTAGTTCGGTCGGAGCGCCAGAACTTCCTCTCGAGAGCGCAGCATGACCGCCAGCCAGGGCGATCCGTTATCTACCCAGTTTGAAGCGGTGATTGCGTCAGGCGCGACTCTCAGTCCTTTGACTACTCGTGCCAGAATTTCGCGCTCAAGAGGCCCGCTACGGATCAGTTTAGGAGCGGCAAATGACAGCCATTCCGGCCCACGGTGGATGGGAATGAGACCAATCCCGCATTCCTGCACGATCTCCCCGCCCTTCGCTTTTCCGCCCAAGGCCAGCCACACGTGACAGCTGCCCAGGGTGGGGTGGCCTGCAAAAGGTACCTCCCGGTCCGGGTTGAAGATGCGAACGCGGTAGTCTGCGTCAGGCGATTTTGGCTTCAAAAGAAAAGTTGTTTCACTCAGGTTCGTCCAGTTTGCGAAAGCCGCCATTTGACTATCACTTAGTGGGTCGGCGCCAATGACTACAGCCAGAGGATTGCCAAGCAAGGGTTTCGATGAGAAGACATCAACCTGCTGAAAAGCAAATGTAGTCGGACGTTGTGCCGACGATCGCTTCCTGCTTGGCTGTGTCGCGAGTGGGTATAGAGACGTCGCGACCGTATTCGCTGCAGCGAGGTTCAGGAAGTTGCGTCGATCTATCAACATGCGAGCATCCACTGGTCGGTCATTTTGACCCTTACGATACACCCGCACGGAGTCGCATTTGCGTAAGCCGGAGTTCACCAACTTCAAGGCGGAACTACCGGTTCGCTGTGGAGCAATTCATCACCTGGTACTGCCAATAGTTCTAGTACTCCGTTTTAGCTGAGTAAGCCATAAGCGCAGGATGTTACACTCCTGAGCTTGTGAGTAGCTTCCACATTCGTTGTGCCGTCATCTCTGAGCAAAGAGAGCTTGAGGCCTTACAACTGCGTGCATCTCTTACCAATGCTGGCGATCGTGACGCCTTACTCGCCCATCCCGATGCGATTGAATTGCCTGTAGAGCAGATCGCTGCGGGTACGGTGTTTGTCTCGGAACGAAACGGCGCAATCGTTGGATTTGCGGCATTGCTACCAAGGCCGGATGGAGACTTCGAGTTAGACGCCTTGTTCGTCGATCCCGATGTCCGGCGCTGTGGTGTCGGCAGATCGCTGGTCGACCACTGTGCCCAAATCGTGCGCGGGCAAGGATCTTCTGCGCTCTGCGTTATCGGCAATCCTCACGCCTATGACTTTTACAGTGCATGTGGTTTCAAGGTTCTCGGGCCGGTCGAGACTCGTTTCGGCCCCGGAATACAAATGCGAAAAGTAGTATGACCATTCATTACCCATTACCGCGATGAGGAAGAGCGAGGCAGTTTCCCGGCCTCGCCAGAGCCTCAATTGCCCGGCACCAAGGGACGAAAATGTTCCATCTCGTGCCCACTTCGGCTACCGACAAATGGGTTCACATTCATGGCTGATCCGCAGCGGCGTGATCACGAGGCCCGAACACCATCATTCGGCCGGGAGAGCCCAGGGATGGGATCCGGTCGAGTTCGGTGATGAACTCCGACGCGATGAGAGTGCGTGGTGAAAGCGCCTTCGCGTAAAACTCCGGGAAACGATCGTGGGTGTGCTGGCCATCCTTCTCTGGTTTTCCTGCGTGAAGCGTTGCCTCGCAGAGGATGATGAGCGACGTGGGCTTTGCTACTCGATTGATTTCGCTGAGTGCTTTGCTGACCAGGGAATTCGGGATGTGCTGAAGCACCGTCCAGGTGATCACAGCGTCGAAGCTCTGGTCAGGAAACGGGAGCTCCGTGGCGCTGGCTACAGAGAACGATATGTCAGGATAGAACTGTTTGGCTTCTCCTACGGCCCAGGTGTTGATGTCCACCGCCGTGTGTCGCTCAAAATGTTCGGCAATGTATGGAGACAAGCGACCGAAGCCACAGCCAATTTCCAGTGACCGCCCGGGCGGAACGCCATGCTCGCCTATTCCTCCCAGGTAACGCCGCAGTTGCGTCACCTCATAGTAATGGCGGCAGAGAAGACTTCCTGGATCCTTGGCCTCAACGAAACCTTCCGGTCTGAAGGTGACGAATTCTCCCTGTCGAACGACGCTGCCGTGAGGTCGAATCAACCGACGAACTGCTCGCTTCAGCAGGGATGGTCCGGATGCCGCCATGAGTTCCTCCATAATTGATTGCTACGTCACTCGTAGTGAAACGCCATCCGTTACATGGGATGTCTTCTGAAGATTGCTGCGATTCAGGCTGTGAGACACGGGTTCAGTTCCCGTTAGCGTACCAAATCTGTTTCCGTATCCATCGCGTTCCAGCGATGGATCGGCTGAGGCGCACAAAAGCTGTCGGCCTGCGTGATGATAAAGACGCTGGCATAGTTGTGAAAAAGCTACGTAGAACAGGAGAACAAAAACATGGCGCATGTGGATCCGTGGTTAGCGCTTGGAGTATCGGTCTCAACTGCGGTGACAGATGCCGTGTATGTGATGTTCAACGCAGCAGTCTCGGCGCGTAAGCGATTGCCCGCGGCAACCTGGAGCAGCGTCTGGTATCTCTTGTCCGCGTTCGCGGTCATCAGCTATACGAGAAATTGGGTCTATGTTGGCTTTGCCGCTGCTGGATCGTGGATCGGTGCGTATGCTTCGCTGACTCTGTTGCAGGGAGCGGAAAAGGCGAGGGCAGTTCGGCCCTTTTGACCTTGTATGGCTCGGAGGAGAGGTGGGAGTGGACCGGTTCCAATCCGGAGTCACGGTCATTCCCATTTCGGCTTCCAGGTTGGCTTAGGTTCGTCACCTGCCTGACGGCGGTCGCCGAATTCATACCCGGAAAGTCCTTCATCCGGGATTTTTCGCCAATCCTGGAGTTTCGTCCTGAGCCAAGGGGTTTACATCTCTCAACTTGGAGCACTATTCGCTGTGAGTTGCCTTCCGGCTGCTGTACAGTAAGGCAACTCACCACGGTACTGCCGGGGGCGAGAAAACCGCGTGGACGCCCCATCCGCAACCGGATTGGGCCGTTCCAGCGATTTTCAGACTTCGGTAATTCCGCCGGAGTATCATTTCCCGCCGTCCCTACCGATAAGTAGTCTCGATGCGTCGATAGGATGAGCGCAAACTCCCCATGATCCGTGTGTCCAAACCGGCCGTCGTCGTGGCAATCGCCATGATGTCCCTGCACGTGCTCGCGGCCGTGGCGGGGTCGTCGGTCCTGGTGACGAATGCACTGATCACGCTCGCCCCGCTGCTGGCGGGTCTGGCATGCCTGTGGCGCAGCCGCAAGCAGCCCTCTGTGCTGGCGGATAAGTGGCGGCTGATGGGGGTCGGGCTTTTGATCTGGGCCACCGGCCAGGGGTGCTACACCTACGGCGCGGTGGTGTACCACAACGTGCAGACCGCGGCACTGCCGTCGGACTTCTGGTTCCTGGTCTACGGCATCTTCGTGTTGCTGGCGGTCTGTTCTGTAGGCGAAGACCAGGATTCCACAGCCATCCTGATGTCCGATGGCGCCCAGGCGACGCTGGCGATCATCCTGGTCTACGTCACGTTGTTCATGAACAATCACTTCAGCCACAGCACGCTGCCGGCCTCCCAGTTGACGTCCCTGTACCTGGGGGAGAACGTGGCACTTGCGTTGACGGCGACGGTGCGGCTGCTGGCAATGCCAGATGGCGAAGACCGCTATTTTCACCGGGTCGCCTGTCTTTTCGCATGGCTGATGATCCTGGTTTCGACCCCGCTGAACTACCTGGATGCGTATGTAGGGCCGACAAACGGGAAGGCCATCGAAGTTGGCTGGATGGTTCCGTTCCTCGCCGTAGCGGTAATGGCGTTCTCCAAGGAGGAGGTCACAAAGCCGGAGCCCGAAGAGCGGCACCGCTCCTGGGGCGCCATGATGGTCTACAACGCGAGCCCGGTCTTCTTCACGCTATGCGTGCTGCTGTTGGGCGCGCATACGGCGCAGCATCGGCCAATCGTCGGCTTTGCCGCAGTGGTGACCGCGCTGCTCATCTACACCTTCCGGGCGACCATTCTGCAGACCCGCCTGCGCCAGGTGCAGGAGAGCCTGAATGATTCTGAGCGCAACCTGCGCCTGCTGAACAGCAAGCTACATGAGCAGAGTCTGATCGATCCGCTGACACAGATTGCCAATCGCAGGCGTTTCGAGCAGGTGCTGGAAGTAGAGTGGAACCGCGCGCTGCGCTCCGGGTGGCCGATCTCGGTCATCATGCTGGATATCGATCACTTCAAATCCTTGAACGACCGTTATGGGCACCTGCGCGGCGATGAATGCCTGACAACAGTGGCCCAGATGCTTGGCCGCGATCTGCGCCGCGGCGGCGAACTGCTGGCGCGGTATGGCGGCGAGGAGTTCGTGGCCGTGCTGCCCAATGTGGATGTGGAGGGCGCGCTGCTCACCGCGGAAGCCATGCGCACGCGCATACATCAGATTGGGATCGAAAACCATGGCTCGCCGCTGGGCCGGCTGACCGTCAGCCTGGGCGTCTGCTCGGTGGTGCCGGTGACCGGGTTGGCCCGGGAAAAACTCGTAGATGCGGCGGATACCGCGCTCTATCGCGCCAAGTCAGGCGGCCGCAATCGCGTGGAGCGTGCCGATCCGGTGGCGCAGCCCCGGGCCGAGGTCGAACCGCCGCGCTCCGCGATGGGTGCTCACCTGCTCGAAGAGTAGCTCGCTACCGGGTCGCTTTTACGTGCAACATCGAGCGCCTGCGAGAGATCGGCGATGATGTCGCGCGGATCTTCGAGTCCCACCGACAAGCGAACCAGGCCATCCGTGATGCCGATGCGCTCGCGCATCTCACGCGGGACGTCGCCGTGCGTCATGCTTACCGGATGGGTAATCAGCGTCTCCGCCGCACCCAGGTTCTCGGCGAGGACACAGAGGCGGACCGCGTTCATGAGAGCGATGCCAGCTTCCGCACCCTGCTTCAACTCAAACGACAGCATGCCGCCATGCAGGGCGTGGTGACGTTCTGCGAGATCGCGCTGGGGGAAGCTGGCTAGCCCGGGGTAGTGGACACGGGAGACGTCCGGATGCTGCTCCAGCCATTCGGCGACAACCTGCGCGGCGCGCGAATGCTGCTGCAGACGCAACGGCAGCGTCTTGATGCCGCGCGCGGTCAGCCATGCCTCGTGCGGAGACTGGATCGAGCCGAGCGTCTTGCGGATGAGGCGCAGACGATCGAGGATGCGCTCGTCGCGTGACGCAATGGAGCCGCCGACTGTGGCGTTGTGACCCTCGATGTACTTGGTCGTCGAGAGCAGCGTGATATCGGCGCCTAGATCGAGCGGGCGCAGCAGCAGCGGCGTCAGGAAGGTGTTGTCGACGACCAGGAGGAGGCCAGCGGGGCGCGTGATCTTCGCTATGGCTTCAACGTCGGTGAGCTTGAGCGTGGGATTGGCGGGGGTCTCGATGAAAACCATCCGGGTGGATGAGCGGATGGCTGCCTTCACTGCCGCAGGATCCGCGGTGTCGACGAAGCTGGCCTCAAGCCCGAAACGATTCAGCACCTGATCGAAGAGCCGTACTGTGCCGCCGTAAACCACGTCCGAGAGAACAACGTGGTCACCCGACTTGAGCAGCGCGAGGAAGACGGCGGAGACGGCCGCCATCCCGGTGGCGAAACAGACTGCCGGTGGCGTGTCTTCGAGGGCGCCGAGGGCTTCTTCGAGCGCGGACACCGTGGGGTTCGATGCGCGCGAATAGGTGTGGCCCTTGTGAACGCCGACGGCGTCCTGGCGATAGGTGGTCGACTGGTAGATCGGCGTCAGCAGAGCGCCGGTGGCCGGATCGGCATGCAAACCGCCGTGGACGGCGCTGGTCAGATGCGAGTCGAGATCAAATCGCTTCGAGTCGGCGCTGCGGGAATCAGAATTCGCGGAATTGCGGGACATGAAAATCCTCCTGGCACGTTGAATGTCGGAACTGGACAAACGAAACCGCCGCTCACCCTGGACGGCGTGTGCACGAGAGGAGAGCGCTTCAGGCTTCCGGCGTGGACAGCGGACCGCCCAGGGTTCGCATGGCCATAGACATTCGCCGGGCTGTGGGGAAGCGCTGCATGTTGAAATGATCTGGAATGGAAGCGCGAAAGTCAAGCACGGCGGCTTCAACTCGAGCTGAATGAGGGCCGCGCCTTAGAAGGTGAAAGAAAGGCCCATAGTGATGCGGTCCTGCCGCATCAGGCCATCCAGCACGGGACCGACAACCGTCAAGGTGGTACCCGGGTCTGCGTTGATGCCGCCCAGGATGTCTTTCTGCGACTTGCTCCAGAAATCCGGTTGCGAGGTGAGCGTTTCGCGAAAGTCGGCCCGGACCATCCATCGGGGCGTCAGGCGATAGCGGACACCGCCGCCATAGTTCAGCCCGACTTGAAAAATGCCGCCACCGTCCAGCGGCGGGTCGCTGCCGAAATTATAGGCAGCGCTGATCAGGCCGATGTTGCTGAGGCCCAGCTTGTACCAGCCGGGTGCCTTCTTGATGGGAGCTTCGGCAAGGTGCATGAGCGATAGAGAAGGCCCAACTGCGACATATGGACGGAGGCGCGAGGTCCTGGGCCGGAAATTAAACAGAAGGTTGTAGGTGAATTGCGAGGTTCGCAAGGCGCTGGGCTCGAAAAATACCAGCGCGATATCCTGCTGGCTTGTCGAATCGTGGCCCACGATACCAAGACCGAGATTGAACTCGGTGAAGCTGTGGTCGTAGCTGAACTCGTGCGAGAAATATTTGTAGGGGTTGAGCGTGACTGTGCCGCCAAGCTCCCAGCCATCGTGCAGGGAGTTGGCTAACACCAGGGCGGCAATGTCGTCCGGATTCGGACCGGTCAGGATGTATGCGGCCGCGCCACCATTGCCCCCGTAATAGCCGTGGAATCCGCCGCGCAGTCCAAATTCCACCGAAGGTGGTTTCCAGGAGCTTGTTGTGGGTTTCCCAGAGGTCTCTGATTCGGTGCGCTGCGTCAGGCTTGCGTAGCTTTCCCGCTCGCTAAATCCTGGGTCGATGGTGTACTTCTCGCCATCGATACTCATCTGGCGCGCGGGCCTCGCGGCCTCCTTCCGCTTTTTTGCGTCGAGTCCGTAGCGAATGCCCGTATATGCCATTACGCCGACGTTGTCACGCAGGATGTTGTTCTTCAGCGTGAGCACCGTCTGCCGAGTGGTGCGGTCGAAGCGATTGCCGTGGGTGCGCAGGGTCGCAGTTTCCGTGGAGGTCTCATCGACCGGATGGTCACATCCGTTCAATTCGAGCACGGCCACTCTGCCGTCTGTAACCAGGT